>NZ_JAUSWW010000001.1:5241899-10483798 GCF_030815415.1 Streptomyces canus | reverse complement strand
TTGTCAAGTGCCAGCTCGCGTACGGCCGCGTACGAGCCCGCGAAACCGATACCCGCGATGATCACAGCGCCGCACACGACCACGCCGATCAGTACCCGGTGCGTCCGTGTCAGCGGTAACGGCGCAGCCACCCCTACTCCCCCTTCGATCGCACTAGCGAACATATGACACTCTGTCATGCACAGCCGGGCCGCGGGAGAGGTTTACGCGCCGTGCAGGACGACGACCGCGCGATGCGGAAGGCCCCACCACGGGGCAGCAGACGAGTGGGGCCGCTCATGCGAAGATGCGTGCGTGGTGACAGATGCCGAGTGGGCTCGGTCGCCAGGGGTTGTGCTTCGGGCAGGTCTTCGAGGGCACCGTGGTGAAGGTTCCCCGGCCCGGTGCGATCGGGATCTTGTGGACATCGGCCTGAGCGTCGCAGGCTTCGTCGACGTCCTGTGGCTTCCGGAACACAGCGATGACTGGCCGATGGACGGCACAGTTGCGGATTTCGAGATCTGGTGGGCAGACAGCCGTCACCAAATCCGGCTGCGGCCGTTGGACTCTCGGTATCAGCGGAACGATTCGCCGACTCCGAGGCACGTTTCCGTCCCCGTTGGCCGTCCGAGGTCGGTCAGCCCGTTCTTGATCCCGGTCCCCCGACCCTCGATGAGGTACGGTCCGCGCTGCGCTCTGACGGGCCGTCGGCCAGCTCAACCCGTGCTTCAAGAGTGTGATGTATCAGGGCGCCCTGCGGGATGCACTCGAGTGGCTGCTGAGGTCCGGCTCCTCCCGCGGGCGGCCGGGCTTCAGCCTCCCGTCGGCACTGCCCTCTCGAAGAACGTCTCCAGGGCCACAATCGCCTGGGTGCCGCTGACACCCTCGATTTCGTACAACCGGCGCAATACATCCTGGAGTTGCTCGGTCGTCCCGGTCCGGACCTTGACCAGGACCGATGCGCTGCCCGCGATGACATGGGCCTCCTGCAGCTCGGGGATCGCGGCGAAGCGCTCGCCGGAGTCGCCCATCCAGGCTGATGAGTCGACCATCACGAAGGCCAGCACCCCGCTGCCGACCGCGGCGGGGTCCACCTCGACCGTCGTGCGCCTAATCACCCCCGACTCGCGCAGCTTGCGCACCCGCTCATGGGCAGCGCCCGCGGAAAGCCCGACCGCCTTGCCCAGAGCGGCGTACGCCTGCGCGGCGTCCTCCTGCAGCAGGGTCAGCAACTTCCGGTCCACATCATCCACGACACTCTCCTCCGAACCAGTTCCACCCAATACCCTGGTTTGACTGTATAGCATCCTGTAATACTCCTATAAGGCAGGATGAACTTCAGAGCACGCACCTCAGGGCGAACGAAGGAGAACGGACATGGCCACCGGCCGTCCCGCGCTGTACGAAGTACTCGACGACAGGTTCCGTACCGAGAAGTGCGCCGCGGGTGATCTGCAACTGGAGACGCTCCACGTGGGCTCCCGCTGGGCGGAGGGGCCGCTGTACGTACCGGCCTGGCGCCAGCTGATCTGGAGCGACATCCCCAACGACCGGATGCTGCGCTGGGACGAGGCAAGCGGCGCGGTCAGCGTCTTCCGCTCACCGGCGGGCTACTCCAACGGCAACACCCTGGACCGCGAAGGCCGTCTGATCACCTGTGAGCAGGGCAACCGCCAAGTCACCCGCACCGAGCACGACGGCTCGGTGACCGTGCTCGCCGACCGCTACCGGGGCAAAAGGCTCAACAGCCCCAACGACGCGGCCGTGAAGTCCGACGGCTCCATCTGGTTCTCGGACCCGGACTTCGGGATCACCAGCGACTATGAGGGCCATCGCGCCGAGAGTGAGATCGGAGCGAACAACATCTACCGGATCGACCCCCACACCGGCGCGGTGCGGCTCGCGGCCGACGGCTTCGGCGCCCCCAACGGCCTGGTCTTCTCACTCGACGAGAGCGAGCTGTACGTCTCTGACACCCGGGCCGGCCAGATCCGTGCGTTCGAGGTACGCGCGGACGGCACCCTCTCCGACGGCAAGGTTTTCGCCGAGACCAACGGCACGGGCGGCGGCCGCTTCGACAATATCCGCTTCGACGACCAAGGCCACCTCTGGGCCGCAGCCATGGACGACGGAGTGCACTGCTACGCCCCGGACGGCACCCTCCTGGGGCGCATCCTGGTGCCCAACACGGTCTCCAACATCCGCTTCGGCGGCCCCAAGAACAACCGCCTCTTCATCACCGCCAACGACACCCTCTACTCACTGGTCATGGGCGTCAAAGCGGCACCGATGACACTATGACCCCCCACTCCCCCGCATTCAAAGATCACCGTACGGAGCAGCGCATGCGGGCAGGACGGGCCGCAAGAGGTCCGTGGACAGCTGGCCCCACCTCAGCCTGATGTGGCCCCATTTCCCGATCTCGGGACGGGTTTCGGACAAGTATTCTGACCTCACCACACCGAGGGATGAGAAGCCGATGCCGCTGGATCCAGCCCGCGTGGAGCGGATCTCCGCTCTCGCCACGGAGTGCGGGCCGCTGCTCGGCCCCCTGCGGGGATGGACGCCGTGCAGCGGCTACTACGTAACCGCGGGGTGAGCGTGATGGACTCGATCCTCGTCACGCGCGAGCTGCTCGGCGCGGGCCCCACCGCCCTGGGCGAGGCGAAGGGCATCGTCCTGTCCAGCCCGTCACTGGTGGACTCGCTGCTCAACGCGGTGAACCAGGTAGCCGACGCCGGGCGACCCGCCGCCGACACCGGTGGGCCCAGCCCCGACGGCCCCGTGAAGCGACGACTCGGTTCTGGCTCACGTTCCCCGAGGACGATCAACGGTGCTGGAGTTCGTCACCTCTCGCAGGCCATGGCGTTCAGTCAGCCCAGCCCTGGGTGTTGGAGCAGGATTCGTAGGAGTAGCGGGTCTCGCGATCCCACTCCTTGCCGGTGATGCGTTGGTATGCCCGGTCCGGGGTGTAGAGCAGGGGCTCGGCCCAGATGAGGTCGCGGGCGTAAGGCGTGAAGGCCGACGGCTCCTCAAGGACGCGGTTGAACTCGGTGCGGCCGGCGGCGACGACCGCGGCACGGGTGTAGAGGAAGGCATCTGCGCCCAGGCCGTGTCCGTACTCCTTGCGGTCCAGCCGGTACAGCGCCCATGACAGGTGTTCGGCAAAGCCGATGACCCACGGCAACGAGGACTCGGCAAGCCGCTCGGTGAGCGTCGCTGCCAGGACTTCGGCATCCGGGTCAGATTCCGTGGGCCTGCAGTCCTCGATGAGCTGCCAGAAAGCGTCTTCGTTCATGCCGGCGAGCATGCCGCAACGGTCTGACCGTCCTGGCTCCGGGTCACGGGTGTGGTGCGTCGGTTCGCGTGGGCCAGGGCCGCCCCGGACAGACTAGTTCCTTCGCGCAGTTTCCAGTACGGGCAGTTCTCCGGCACCGCGGTCGACGCCTGGTCACAATCCAAGGCCCCGCACGGCACCTTGATCGGCTGGCGCCACTCCGTCGCCCACCTCTGTGGCCTCCGGTCGGATGAGATCGGAGCGGCGGGATGTGGCCTCGCAGTGACGTGCCCATCCCTGAGCAGTTGACGGATAACTGGTCGGCGCGGCGGGCCGGACGGCATACTCAGGGCACCGCTTTCGGGGAGGGCGCCGTGGCACGTGTGCTGAGCGGGTACCGGTATCAGGGGTTGGTGGTGTTGGTGGTACGGCTACTGACGCTGCAGCAGCTGCTATTGGTGCAATCGCAACCGTTTTTCGGCTCGGCCGGCCAACTGCGGAACGGAGACCGCGTCTTCGTGTGCTCCGACCCATCGTGCACTGCGGGCGCCAAGCGTGTCCTCAAGGTCTCGTCGAACGCGACCCAGGTGTGCTGCGGCCAGCCGATGGACCGGGCGATGTACCGAGCAGCGGAGGACCCCCGACTCTTGGGAACGCTCGTCGGGAAGACGGACCTCGATGTCTTCGTCTGCATCGGTTGCGTCGGCGCTGTCAAACACCCCAATTTCGTCATCGACGCGGCGAATGTGGATCCTGGGCTGAAGTGTCCACAGTGTCTTCAACGCCTCATGGTGAGGTTCGGCACCTCAAGGAGGTCCTGAGCATGCTCGGGGGACTGGTCTCCGCAAGTACCGAAGCCCTCGGCGGATCGCGCTTCAGCCTGCTGAACGTCCTCCCGGCCACCGTCGTCGTCACGGCCGTCGTCGTGTTCGCCCGGGCCGGCGCGTACTCGCCGAACGAGCCCCTGCGCTTCGACCACGTGCTTCCGGAAGGAAAGCGGGACGCGCTCGCCATCGCCCTGTTCGGACTGGCCGCCTTGCTGTGCGGAATACTTCTGCGCCCCTTCGAGACCGCCCTGGTCCAACTGCTTGAGGGCTACTGGGCCAGCCCTTCTCCCATCGCCGGCCTCGTCCCCGCCACCGTGGAGCGCCACCGGCGACGCAGGGATGACGCGAAGACCGTGGCCGAGTTCGATTTCACGGTGCCACCGCCCGGCGCGAATTCCACGCTTCGGGAACTCGCCCACCATGATCGCAGGATTTCGCGAGTGGTGCGCATGAAGTCGCGAGCGGAGAAGGTTCGTGACACGTACCCGACCGACGACAGGCTGGCGGCGGAGCATCTCGAAGCGGCAGCCCAACCGACGGACCTCTTGCCGACCCTGCTCGGGAACGTTCTCCGCCGCGGAGAGCGGGTGGCGGGAGACCGGTACGGCCTGGACATGATGGTCGTGTACCCGCGGCTGTATCCCCACATCTCCGACCGGCTCGAAAGCGCGGTCGCCCGCCAGTTCGAACTGATCACCTCCACGGCCTCCTTGAGTATCTCCTTTGGCCTGCTGTCGCTCGCCACGACCCCGCTGCTGGCCCGTCTGGACCCCTGGTCCGCGGCACCACTCCTCGCGGGAGCCCTGTCCCTGCTCGCATACCGAGGCGCGATAACCGCGTCCCGGGGCCACTCCAGGCTTCTCGCCACGGTCTTCGACCTGCACCGGTTCGACCTGGCCAAGGCGATGCACTACGAGTTGCCCGGGAACCCGCGAGCGGAGTACGAGCTCAACAAGGACATCACCGATTTTCTCAGGCCCGGTTCCGTCGCCCCGCTTCGCGATCACGAGACCCTGGAGAGCAAGGACTTCAAGCACCCGGACGGGGCGTAGAACACGTCACAGCGAACGGATCGCCACCGACCCGCCGACTCCCAGGACGTTGAGCACGATCTGCCGCTCCGACCCCTCGGGCGGCGTCATGTGCACCCGGACCTGCTCGGCGAAGTGGACTGCCGGGCTGTTCTCCACGTTGCCCTTGACGACGATGCACGCGGTGTCGAGGACCAGCTCGACTCGGCCGAACAGCACCGTGACATCGACCTGAAGGACACGCTGTCCGCGCCCCATGCGGTCCCGTGCGAATGAGACGCTGGAGAGATCGATCCGCGCATCCCCGAAATAGGACCCGATGCCGACCTTCACCAAGTCGGTGGAACCTGTCAGCACCTTCCGCCGCACCGGCAGCAGCACGCTCCGATACCGCCTCAACGGGTGGTCCTCGCCGCCGCTCTGCCCCGCATTACTGCCCATAAGGGCCAGCGAGGCCCCGACTGCGATCGCCAGAGTCGGCAGCACCTTGCTCCCCGCTGTGCCGCCCAAGTACCCGAGGTCGTACGCGCCCCACAGCGCCCCGCCAGCAATCAGCGTCAGCGGGCCGGCCAACAGGCCCCGTGGCAGGGCTGCGCGTAGGACCAGCAGTATCCCCAGTGCGATCAGGGTGTACGGCAATGCGATCAGCACCCAGCGCCCACCCGAGCGGAGAGCCGAGCCGCCGTCGAGCAGCCAGACCGTGCCCATGATCACGACGACAAGCCCGAACGTTATGCGCAATCGATTCACCAGCGCCCCTCCCGCGATGCGCTGAAGAGTACTGAAGCACTGTCAGCAGTGTTGGCCTGGCCCACCCAGGGTATGAGTTGAGGCGGCTGCACTAGACACCTGGGCAGGCTCCGTCGGCTGTTCTCCGCCGGAAACAGGTCGGCGGCTTCGGTGATGGAGGTGAGTGCCCGTCGCGGTCGCCTACTTCGCTCTGATGGTTGGAGAGGTGCGTCGGCGTCGTGAAAGGTCCGAGCCCAGCAGCCTGGCAGGCCTCCTGACCGAGGACAGGGGAGAGCCGCTGTGCGAGTTCGACTACCGGACCTGGCGGGTGCGTCGGCGAGGTTAACCAGGTGGGCCTGGAGGAAGCGGCAACTGACCTCCGCCCTGGTGGACGGTGGGCCGCTCGCTGCCGGTGGCGGTGGCGCGGGCCCATGATCCGTCGGCGTGCACCATGACGGCAGTGCGCCGGTCCCCCGTCTGGTGGTAGGCGTGTTCGATGCCCGGCGCGGTGAGGCCCAGCATGGAGTCGAGGTCCCAGGCGTTCGCCACGTCGAGGACCGGGTAGGGGCCGGTCGTCACCTGTTCGCCGTCCTGGTCGTGCGCGGCGGCGAGCAGGGCAGACAGGGCGGGCGGGTAATCCTCGCCGTTGCGGGCGTGCATGAAGCCGGCCTGTTCCCACTCCACCCGGCCCACGGCGCCGCCGTCGGCGGCCTTGTCTGCGGTGACGAGCAGGGAGGTGCCCTCGAGGGTGGTCACCAGGCGTCCTGTGGGTCTGAGGGCGGTCAGCCAGCTGGTGGGGATGCTGCGCACGGCCACCGTGGCGACGATGCGATCAACCTGCCTGGCGTCGGCGGGCAGCGGTCCGGTGGCATCGACCGTTTCGACGGTGGGGTGCAGCCCGGCCGCATCGAGGCGTTCGCGGGCGGCCTGCAACAGGTAGCCGATGGCGAATGGGGTTGGCAGATTTCATTGTTGCAGTGAGCAGGCCGAGTCGAGTGGTGGGGAGCGGTGTGTCGGACGCGGTGATGACGGCGTGGATCGCTGCTGGTTCTGCGGTGGCCGGGGCATTGGCCGGTGGCGGAGTGACGGGCTGCTTCACGCTGGCAGCTGCTCGCAGGCAGGCTCAGAGCACAGTGGATGCCGCGGCGCGGCAGGCGGATGCCGCGTGGGAGGCGGGACGTCGTCAGGCAGACGCTGCGTGGGAGGCCGGACGGTTGCAGGCCGAGGCCCAGCTCGATGTGGCCCGCCAGACACTGGCGGGCCAGCGTCTTGCGGCTCAGCGTGAGGTACGACGTGCGGCCTATGCGACGTTCCTGGCCGCTGCCGACGCCTCGTATCAGTGTCGTCTGGAGTGGCAGCAGGCCCTGGGCACCGCGCAGGCGACCGGCTGCCGTGACCGTTACCGCGTGTCCTTGACGGCTGTGGCGGAGGCGCTCACGCTCGTCCGTCTTGAGGGCCCGGACGCGGTCAGTACAGCGGCTCAGACGCTGGAGGGCTCGTTGGAGGCGAGCGTGTCACCTGGCCGGTATCAGGATGCGCACGCCGAGTTCCTCGGCACTGCGCGTACCGCTCTCGCCGCACCGTGACCATCAGCGTCGTCAAGCGGTTCGCGGTCCGGCTGCCAGGGCGAGGAGCAGGACGGGGTGCGGGCTTCGGCGGCGCGTGGGGTCCGACTCTGGCGCAGTCACGGACGGCCGGGATCTGTGGTCAGGGCGGTGCGAGGCCAGGGCCAGGAGCATGAGGGTGCAGGGGTGTGCGGGGGGCAGCGGCCCGCAGGGTGTAGCCGGCATCGATCACCTGGCGGGCCAAGGAGTTGGCGGCCGTCTCGTGGCCGGCGCGGCGGCGTAAGACGATGAGGTGGACGAGGGCCTGGTGTTGGCCCGCTTCGACGGCTTGCCAGGCGATGGCTTCGGCCTCGGCTGGCTCGCCGTGCTTCTCAAGCAGCATGGCCAGCGCGGTGAGGGCGGGGGTGTGACCGGCGTCGGCGGCTCGTCGGTAGAGGGCGTGAGCACTCGCGGTGTGGTCGGCCCTCTCGCGCATCAGGGCCAAGGACATGAGCGCGCGGACGTGGCCGGTGTCGGCGGCTTGCCGGTACAGGGCCTCGGCCCGGTCGAGGTCGCCAGCCTGTTCCCGTAGTCCGGCCAGCGCGAGCAGCGCGGGGACGTGGCCTGTGTCGGCGGCTGTGCGGCACAAGGCCTCGGCGCCCGCCCGGTCACCGGCCTCGGCGCGCAGCCCGGCCAGCAGGGACACGGCCCGGGTGTGCCCGGCCTCGGCGGCCTCAAGAGCCAACGCGTCGGCACCGGCCGGGTCGTGGGCCTCCTCGCGCAGTACGGCCAGACAGACGAGAGCGTAGGTGTGACCGGTGTCGGCGGCCTGCCGGTACAGGGCGGCTGCGCTATCGAGGTCGCCGTTCGCCTCGCGTACTCCTGCCAGCACCGCACGGACCTGCGGGTGTCCCCGTTCGGCGGCGAGGGCTGCGATGGCTTCGGCATCCTGGTGCAGCCCGAGGCTCTCGCGCAGCAGAGCCAGCTTGAGCAGGGGTTGGCCGTGGCCGGCATCGGCGGACCGCAAGGCCAGTGCCTGCGCCCCGGCACGGTTTGCGGCGCGTTCCCGCAGCACAGCGATCCTGGACAGCGCGCGCGGGTGGCCGGCATCGGCTGCCTGCCAGGCCAGGGTTTCGGCCATGTCGGGCTCGGCGGCCTGCTCATGGACTTCCGCCAGCAGAGCCAGCGCCCTGGTGTGGCCGGCGTCGGCGGCCCGCCGGTACCAGGCCATAGCGCCATCCAGGTCAGCGTCCTGCAGGCACTGGGTCGCCTGGGCCAGCAGCGCCTGGACATGGCCGTTGTCAGCGGCTCGCTGGTGCAGCTGGCTGGCCCAAGGCAGGCGGTGCCTGGCGCGGGCGGCCCGGGCCAGGTTGTAAAGGTCGTCCGGGTGCGAGAGGTGCTGCAGGGCGGAGTTCCAGAACGAGGCGGGCGGGACACAGACGGTGCCTCGTTGTTCTGCCGTGTTGCTCAAGGTAGTCGACGAGCTGGAAGAGCGGAGGCGGCAGAGGCGCGTGGCCGCTGGCGGGCGGGCTCGCGGCCAGGTGGTGAGGGCGAGGGGTGATTCGCCGCAGGGGAGCCTGCTTGCCGTGGACCGGCTGGGTGAGCTCGGCGAATGCCGACTCGACCCAGTCCCGGTCGAGTTGGGCGTCGTCGATGTCGTCGAGGTAGTCGACGGCGGCGTCGGCCAGGTACGCCTGCGGCAGCGATGGGCCTGCTCCCAGACGCCGCGCGTCCATGGCGGCATGCAGGAGCGCCATGGCGGCCGGGGAGGCGTGTCGGTAGCGGCGCAGCAACTCCGGTGCCCCGGCCAGGTCCTGGGCGATGCGGCCGGTGGTGGCAGCCCGGGTGAGTGCATCGGCGAGCAGCCCGTCTCCCTGCTCTGCCAGCATGGCAGCCGAACGTAGCGCCTGGGCGTCGAATGCCTCCGGCACCGCCAGTGTGCGGCCGGCCAGTAGTTCACGTACCCGGCTGTGCGGATCAGGCTCGCCCGGCCGGGGCAGGGCCATGAACTGCCGAGCGTACTCGGGCCACAGAGTGGCCAGGACCAGCACCGGGCCGTGGCCGCCGGTCAACAGGCCATGCAGCGCGGCGCCGATCTGCTCACCCAGACGCGGGTCGCCGAGGTAGTGATGGGCCTCGTTCAGCCACACCACGGTGTTCGGCGTAACGGAAGAAAGGTCCGCGAGCGCTGCCTCGGCGCGGGTCGGGGTAGGGATGCCACAGCCACCAACCCGCCTTCTCCAGCGGCCGCACAGCTTCCCAGCACGCCCGGGTCTTCCCGGTCGACGACGAACCGACCAGCACCACCAGCCGACTGCCCCCCCGTTATCTTCTTCGCGGTTCCGCAATGGGACCGCTGGCCTCCGGGCCCGGCATGGCTGTTCCCCCCTGTCGAACCGATGACCTGGGGGGTGGTGTCACCGGGCCCGAGAGGCGCCGTTGGAGACGCTGATGAGTGCCTCTGTGTGTCAAGCGGCCGCAGGGTGAGTCCTGTGGTGGTCGCGTTTGAGGGTGCGGTAGACGACGTTCGACAGGCGTCGTTTGAGGGCCCTGCGGGCCTCCGCAGGCGTCTTGCCTTCGGCGATTTTCCGCAAATAGTAGTCCTGACCTCGGCCGCCGTCGCGTATCTGGCAGACCGCGATGATGTGCAACACGCAGTTCAGCGCGCGGTTGCCCCCGGTGTTGAGGCGGTGGCGGGTGTTCTTGCCGCTGGAGGCGTCCAGGGGTGCTGTGCCGGTGTAGCTGGCGAAGTGGTGCTCGGTGGGGAAGCGTGTGACGTCGCCGACGTGTCCGAGGAGCTTGGCGGCGAGCACGGTTCCCAGGCCGGGTAGCGCGGTCAGCGCGGTGCGGGCGGCGGCCAGAGCGTCGCGCATCTGGGCTTCGTTGTCACGGACTTGCCGGTCGACGCGTCGCAGGTCGGCAAGGAGGTCTCGCGCGAGGTCGCGGCGGCAGCAGTCGGTAGCGGTGGCTGGACGGATGGCCTTCATGAGGGCGGCGGCCTTCTCCGCAGACAGGCGGGTGGGGGCACCGCCGGGCAGCAGGTCTCGCAGCACTGCGTGGAGGCGGTTGATGATGCGGGTTCGTTCGTTGACCAGGTCGTCGTGCCGCTCGGTCAGCAGCCGCAGAGTCGTCGACTGGTCTTCCGGTTCGACCTTGCGCAGGTCGTGCCGGAAGAGGGCGACCTGGGCGACATGCAGGGCGTCGGCTGCATCGGTCTTGCGGTCCCCGCCGGTGGCCAGGAGCCGGGCCCGGGCGGAGAGGGTGGAGGGCACGTCCACCACGTGCTCGCCAGCGGAGGCCAGCTGCTGGGCGAGGCTGCGGCCAAGTCCCTTGGCGCCTTCGACGGCGAAGCGGCGCTCGGGCCACCGCTCGCACCAGCGCGTCAGCTGCCGGACGGTCCCTGCGTTGACGACGAAGCGCCGCTGGGCGAGCTGGTGTCCTGCGGCGTCGACGGCGACAGCGGTGTGGGACGACTTGTGGGGATCGATACCGATAGTGATCACGTGCACCTTGCCCAGGTCGAGCGGGATGGGAGGGGTGCGGTGGGCACTCTGACTTGAAGTCTCAGCGTCCGTTGGTCACGCCTCTGTCGAGCCACACCGCGCGGGTGCCGGCCGGCGGCGGCAAACTCATCATGAGCCAGCCCGAGTTGGGGCGGCATGAGGTCACGCGAGCCCGTGCCGGTCGGCACCCTGGACGCTACGGCTGCAGACCGTGCGTCTGGGTCTGATTCAACAAGTCAGAGGTCCGACTACCGCCCGGCCGAGCGCAACGCCCGGCCGCGTACGGGCGGCAGGTCTGCATAACGTGGATGCGCGCACGACGCCAACGCCCCGGCCAGCACGCACGACATCCGTTCGGGAGGACGGCTTGTACGACAGCGACGAGATAGGCGTCTTCCTCGGCCTGGACGTCGGCAAGACGAACCATCACGGGCACGGACTCACCCCGGCCGGGAAGAAAGTCTTCGACAAGCAGCTGCCCAACAGCGAGCCGAAGCTGCGGGCCGTCTTCGACAAGCTCACCGCGAAGTTCGGCACCGTGCTGGTGATCGTCGATCAGCCCGCCTCGATCGGAGCCCTGCCCTTGACGGTCGCCCGGGACGCCGGCTGCAAGGTCGCCTACCTGCCCGGACTCGCGATGCGGCGGATCGCCGACCTCTACCCCGGCGAGGCGAAGACCGACGCGAAGGATGCCGCGGTGATCGCGGATGCCGCCCGGACGATGCCGCGCACCCTGCGTTCGCTGGAACTGACCGATGAGATCACCGCCGAACTGACCGTGCTGGTGGGCTTCGACCAGGACCTGGCGGCCGAGGCCACCCGCACCTCCAACCGGATCCGCGGCCTGCTCACCCAGTTCCACCCGTCGCTGGAGCGCGTCCTCGGGCCACGCCTGGACCACCAGGCCGTGACCTGGCTGCTGGAACGCTACGGATCCCCGGCCAGCTTGCGAAAGGCCGGACGCCGCAAACTCGTTGACGTCATCCGGCCCAAGGCCCCGCGCATGGCCGCCCGGCTGATCGACGAGGTCTTCGACGCCCTCGATGAACAGACCGTCGTCGTCCCGGGCACCGGCACCCTCGACATCGTGATCCCCTCCCTGGCCCGCTCGCTCAGCGCTGTCCACGAACAACGCCGGGCCACAGAAGCCCAGATCAGCGCCCTGCTGGAGGCACACCCTCTTTCGAAAGTCCTGACCTTGATGCCGGGGATCGCGGTCAGGACCGCCGCCACCTTGCTGGTCACCGTCGGCGACGGCACCAGCTTCCCCACCGCCGCCCACCTCGCCTCCTACGCCGGCCTCGCCCCGACCACGAAGTCCTCGGGAACCTCGATCCACGGCGAACACGCCCCACGCGGCGGCAACCGCCAGCTCAAACGCGCAATGTTCCTGTCCGCGTTCGCCGCCCTGCACGACCCCGCCCGCACCTACTACGACAAATGCCGAGCCCGAGGAAAGACCCACACCCAGGCCCTCCTCCGCCTCGCCCGCCAACGCATCAACGTGCTCTTCGCGATGCTCCGCGACGGCACCTTCTACGAACCCCGAACCCCACGCCTCGCTTGACGAAAGACATAGAGGCACCCCCCCTGCCCGGCCTCGCGTACCACCTGCGCCAGCACTCGGTCATGGTCGCGCACCACATAACCCGGGAGGAGACCCTCGAGCGCGCTATGACTCTCAACGGGATGAGGCAGCACACCGGCCGGATGCACCTCGAGGTCATGAGGACTGCACTGCGCAATCGGCTGCCCTATCCGGCACTCCCCCACCACGCCGTGCCCTGATGCACGTTGCTTCCGCTCGTCCTGCACCCGCCAGGTCTCCCACCAGTGTCATGAGATCCGCTCTTGGACCATCTTCGCCCGGAGCACCGCCCCACGCACTGGCGTTGCAGAGCTTTCCGGGACTGTAAAATGTTCGACCCTGTCTCACGTTCGACGGTGACGGAGCGTGCCACTATCCGAGGAGCATGCGGTGGCGAAGAAGGGTGAAGCCTGCTCGTCCGTGAATCTGGCACGGGCGACGGAGGGCGTTGTCAGTGGCCGTTCGTAGGGTGGTGGCACATCCAACGGGAGGCAGCGATGCGCAGGCCGGTCGAGGGCGAAGTGTTCGTTCACTACGGGCAGATCTACGTCGAGAGCGACCCGGAGAGCTTCGGCCCGGATCTCGCCGAGGCGTTCGCCGGACAGCGCGCCGGACTGTGCGGCGCTGCGATCCCGGGGGCACTGTGGCTGTCGACCGGGCTGCACACGGGGGACGTCGGTTTCACCGTCGAGGTCCACGAGGAGCCGCCCGCGTTGGACCCGCAGTGGGAGGACGTGGTGGAGGTGTCCTTCCAACCCGTCTCCTCGGACAGCCGACTGGTGCAGTGGGCGGGCGAAGCCGTCTGGGGGCTGGACCTGGAGGAGACCGACTACCGGGTGCGGTACTGCGCGAAGCGCATGGACGAGGCAAACAGGAAGGACACCCGGCTGGACGACGAGCCGCAACTGGACTGCTATCTCCTGCAGTTCTGGCCCGCCCCGCCGCAGACCGACCGCGTGCTCAAGCAGACGTCGGAGATCGCCGCCTACTGGCACACCTACGCGGCCGGGCAACCGCCTGCGCCCACCCCCGAGGAGCGCGCCGAGGCCGAGCGCCGCGAGCGGCTCGAAAGGGAGCAGGCCAAGCGGGAGCACCGGCTCGCCCTGGAACGCTGGGAGTGGGGCGGACAGCTGCCCAGCCAGGCCCTGCGTGAAGTCCTGGGCAACGTCCGCGGGCTGGTGCGCTTCGATCCGGCCCTGGTGCACGCGATCGACGCGGCCGGCCCCGAAGTACAGCGCGCTGTGGCCCTGTTGGCGGCCCGGCGAGCGTGCGAGCAGTCGGGGCTCATCGCCCTCGGCTGGGTCACTGACGCTCTAACCGCGCTGGCGGACAGGCGCCCCCTGCCGCCACCTTTCGACGACTGGGATCGCATGTGGCAGGCCCTGGCCGACGACCCGCACGCCCCGGACCGGACCGTGGGCGAGGCCGTCCCGCCCGAGCGGCCCCCGTTCCAGCCACCCGCCGCACAGCCGGGGGTGACGGTCTGGGAGGCACCGCAGGTGGTCGGCCCCGCGGCCGCCGCCGTGGAGTGGTCGAGCCCGCAGCGAGAGCCGCGGCGCAGGTCCGGGACCGCATCGTTCAGGATGGCCGTCACCATAGGTGGGCCCGACCCGTCCTGGCGGATGTCCCAGCCGCACATGGCGCTTCCCGCGGTGACGGGAGCCGCGCAGGCGGACCCGCTGCGGGCCGCACTCGACGCGGTGTACGCCGGCGTGGTCACTTACGGGGAGCATTACGAGACGCTACTGAGAGAGGTCTGGTCCGCGCTGCCGCCGACGAGTGACACGCCAGCGCCGTAGCCCGCGGTACGAGAACATCTGCGTGCGGAGGATGGCCTGACTCCACAACACTCTGATCATGGATTCAGGGGCAGCCGCAGTCCTCGGAGCGGCAGTCGGCCCGTTACTGGTCTCGCCGAATTGTTGTCGGGTAGTGGGTGAGGGTGAGTCCGGTGCCAGCGAGGCAGCCGTCGATGAGATCGGGCCGGAGCTGGATTTGGCGCAGGCCCCGGCGCAGGGTGCGTTCGAGATGCCCGTCGTCGGTGAAGGCGGTGTTGACCAGCGGGCCGCGCCGTAAGCCGCATGACCCCAGCAAGACAGAATCACCCAAAGCCCGACAGGCGTGCCTTGACGAAGGACATAGAGGCACCCTCCGGTGAGGCGAGGAACGACTTCCCGGATCCGTTCTTCACGGCTACTGCGTCCGATTTATTTGTCCAACGCGTCGAGCGCCCCGTCAACCAGGGCGCTGGTCAGGGCCCGAACGGCTTCATGTCCTGCCTCGGCAAGCCGGGACAACGCCGCATCCCACTCGGTAAGACGACGCAGGGTTTCGCTCCGGCGTCGTTGTTCCTCGATTGCCAACACGGGCAGACGCAGCCGTTTCACATCGATGCGGAGGGCTCCGCTTGTTCCGGTGGACGTTCGGGCTGCCTTCGTGGCGTTCTCGGAGCGTGTGAGAGCGCCGGCCGCGAACCACGGGTCGAGGAAGTCCAGATCCACGCGCACGGCGTGCACGCCCGGCCCCAGCCGGGCTCCGATCTGCTCATCCGTCGCGACCCGGGCGACCAAGGTTTGGGCGATTGCTGGGATGAGGATGTCGTGGGCCCGTACCCGGGCCGCCGGGTCGTCGTCGGGGCTGACGGGAACTGAACCGCTGGCGGGTCGGCCGGCGATGACGTCCTGGCTCGTCAGCGCCGGTTCGTGCCGATCAGGGTCGGGGGCATCGCGGTGTGCGGCGCGGGCCGCATGGCGGTGCAGGCTCAGCGCCCCGGTCCGAGAGAGTTCGCCCAGCGTCGCAGTGGGACCGCCAGACGCCGTAGGCGCCTGGGCGGGGGCAAGTTCTGGCAACGTATTTCGGAGGGAATTGAGTTGAGCCTTCACGACCGCTGGCATCTTGAGCAGGTCGTCGGGCGGGCACGGAATGGAGTACGGGTTCGGCACGCGATGCCGGGGGGTGAAGTCAACGTCCTCGTCGAGCAGCTCGGCCAGCGGCACATCCCGGGCGAAGTCTGCATCCGTGGCCAAGGGTCCGTGTCCCTTACGGTAGCGGTCCCACAACGGAGCGATGTGGCGGCGCAGCGCCTCGAGACGGACCTTCGGGCGCACGTTCGCATCCAGAGGCACGTCGTCGCCGTTGACGAACAGCACACCTGTAGGTGGGGTGCTGTCCTCGTAGGGACGTTGGAGAAGCCATACATGCACGCCATTGCCGCTGCCGACGGTCGCCGTCGGGGGGAGCCCGACGACTGCCTGCAGGGCGCCGCGCCGGACCAATTCGCTGCGGATGCGGCGTCCCGCGGGACGCGCAGCCACTGCGGGCGGCAGGAGCAAGGCGGCCCTCCCGCCGGGCTTCAGCTGAGCCAACACGTGTTGTACCCAGGCAAGTTCGGGTTCGCTACGCGGGGGCAGACCTCCATAGGCCCACCGGGGATCGAAGGCGAGGCGGTCGTGGCCCCAGTCGCGGGGACTGTGGGGAGGACTGCCGACGACGGCATCGACGTAGTCGACGGGGAAGGCGCCCTCAAGGAGCGGATCGCCGACGCGCAGGCACAGTTCGTCGCCGGTGCCCGAAGCGGCCCTGGCCTGCTGCCGCAAGACCAGCAGGCGCAGCAGCGCCATGCGCACGTGTTCGGGGCGGGCGTCCAGCCCCAGAAGCTGTGGCGTGCCGCCTGCCGCGTTCACCCTTTCGAAGGCGGCGCGCAAGAATGTGCCGGTGCCGCAGGCGACGTCGAGGACAGAGGCGGCGGGGCCGACGAGATCCAGCATCAGGCTGACGACAGGCACGGGCGTATCGGTGAGGCCGGCCGCGCCTCGGGCTGTCACGTATTGCGCGTGAAGGTGCTCCAGAATTCCAACACGGTCCTCTTGGTCGCTCAACGAGCACGAGACCTCGAGGATCTCTCGGTGCGTTGGTGACCATGCGACCGGGAGGTCCGTCAAGAGCACGTCGGCGTGACGGGGTGAAGTCAGCAGACGCACGACGTCGGCAAGTTGGCGAGGGGTGGGCACTTCGGCAGGCGCCGTCAGGAGTGTCAGGCCGACCAGGACGAGGGCCTCTGCGGACTGCCCGGCCGTCCCGAGCGCTTCCAGACGCTGCTGGAGTCGGTCGAGCGGGCCGACAGTGCGGAGCTTGCCCTGCTGGTCGAGCCATAGCTTCGGCGGGCCCCAGGGCCAACTCCTTCTCCAATTCGGCGAACTGGTCGTCGGAGAGCTTGGGCAGTTTCGGCGGCCCAGCGGTGGCGAGGGCGTCCATCCCGCCCTCCCGCCAGGCACGCCGCCAGCGTTCCACCGACCGCTCGCTCACCCGCAGATCCTTCGCGATCACCGCGGTCTTCTCGCCGCGCGTGAACTGTTCGCCCGCCTGGTACCGGATCCGCTCACGAAACTCTCGCCGCTCGGCGGTCAACCCGCCGCCCTGCGCGTACCGCATACGACCGGCCTACCGCAGGGATCAGCACCCGACCCCGAAGAGATCAGTAGGCCGCGTACGCCTCCGCGTCGGACAGGCGGTAGTGACGCTCCATCAAATCTCTGCGGGAATCCGCGGCTGTATGTTCGGTGGCGGTGCTGGTCATGCAGGCCGATTCATCGTTCTGGGACTTGCTGGTGTTCGACGGGATCGACGTGGACGTCGAGGCGGTGACCGCCGTGTCTGGCACGGTCGACATCGTGGCGAGAGGCCGGGTTGTGGGTGCACTGTGTCCGGACTGCGGTCGGCTCTCGGACCGGATGCACGACTCCTACCGGCGCAGGTTGAAGGGTCTACCGCTCATTGGGTAGGGCTTCGTGATCCTGCTGCGGGTCCGGCGCTTCATCTGTGGCAACGCAACCTGTTCGCGCCGCACCTTCGCCGAGCCGTTCGCGCAGCTGACCGCCCCGTACGCGCGCTTCACCACGCGGCTGAATCGCAGGCTGGAGGACGTCGGGCTCGTGCTGGCAGGACGGGCCGGTGCCCGGCTGGCCGCCCAACTGGGCCTCGGCGCTGGGCGGATGACACTGCTGCGCCGGGTCCTGGCGGGGGGGGTTCTCCCACATCGAGGCTTCGCGCTCTCTCACTGCCCGTCCGGAACAATCCAACTCCACGTACTCCTCCCCATGCACGACTCAACGAGCCACCGTCACATAGGACGCCGGCCTTAACGCCTCTGACGGCATGTCAATCTCTTGCGTAGCTACGGGAGTTGTACGATGGGACAGCTTCCGTCTGCTACGTGGGCTGTTCGGAGCCGCACCGCGGGGACCCGCTGTCGCTGCGGAGACCGAGCCGAGTGGGGAAGGAGGCGCAGGTATGCGGCGAGGAGGGCGTTCGATGGACAGAGGCGGCGTTGGGCAGGGAAGACCAATAGGGCGTGGCATCCGATGACGCAGGCATCCAGTAACGCTGAAGCTCCCCAACAGCTTTCCCCACCCAAGCGGCGGCGCCGATGGTTACGCGTCGTCGTTCTCATGTTCCTCCTCGCCTTGCTTGTCGGAGGAGGGGCGGCCGCATGGACCCATCTGATGCCTTGGTGGCAGGGCAGGAGCGACACCTACAGCGCCGTGCCTCCGGCAAGCGCGGTCTTCGAGACAAAGGGCTCCGACATCGCTCAGCTCTCCGAGATCCTCAAGCTTGAGGAAGACCGCGGATACCTATCCGCTTCCCGCGGCTACACCTCAGAATCGACCGCGAGGTGGGCCCGCTATGACCCGGACATCGTGACGGTCAGCATCGAGTACCGCCGGGAGGAGGCCACTACCCGGCAGTCCGGCACCGAGGTTGCAGAGGGTTGGATCGATTCCCGCGTCACCTTCCTGCGGGACCACTTCGTGAGCTTCACCAAGGCGGCGGGGATCGGTGACGAGGCCATAGAGACGTACAGCTCGGGCGGCGCCGAGGTGTACGTTCGCGCGGGGAATGTGACTATCACGGTCAACTACTACGTGGCTGGCGCCCGCGGAGCGGATACCGCGGATCAACTGCAGAGTGTGGCTCGCAACCTGGCGAAGACAGCCGTCGAGAAGCTGAAGAAGACGTAATCGTGGTGGGAGCGAATCAGGGGGTTGAAGGGATGCGACGAGGGACCGGTCGGCCGGAGGTCAAGGCGACGTGGTCGTGGCGGGTTGTGGTCGCGCTGTTTGTCGCGCTGTTCCTCGTCGGCTGCGGTGCGGAACCGACGCCCCCCACCTCGGCAGCGAGCGAATCCGCCACGCTGACGGGTCCGCAGTCGGATGGTGCGGCAGGGGAGCCCACCGCCCAAGCGGCACCCGACCCTGTCGAGATCTTGTCACGCAATGTGAGCGCGGCCCGTTCGGCATGTGCTGGATGCGGTGGTGAACTGAAAGTCGACGCGGCGACGAAGAAGGACATGATGGACGAGTTGCTTCGCGAACACTCCGAACACCAGGGCCCGCCGCTGACCCGGGTAAACGCGGAGAAATCCCTGTACGGGCCCGCAGGCTCCACGCCGCAGGTGGCTGGCCAGGCAAAGCCGGCGCCAGATGTCTCTTTCCGTGACCAGGAGGGCAAGGAAGTTTACCGACGTGAAATAAAGACCTTTGCCGGGAATGAGAGCAGCTTCTCCAAAAGCTTCTCGAAGTACGCGGGCAAAATGAAATACCGGGGTGAGATATATATTCAAGTCAAGGAGGGGGTCGACCCTAAGGCTTTGATGCAAAGATTCTGGGACGACCGAAAGGAGAAAGGCGCACTCGATAAATATGCCGACATATATGCGGCGTTCCATGACGAGAAAGGCCGCCCACTCGGCCTGTGGATGTTCGGGGCCCGCGGCATGGGCGTTCCTCGGGGCTAGCCCAGACAGAAGGGCAGGGAATGGGACCCTTGGTGTTTCTTGCTTGCCTGTGCGGTGAGGTGGCTCTCCCGCTCGGCATTGCGATCCAAGAGAATCCGGGTGGGGCAATCCGGTATTTCGAGCGACCTAACCTCTCGGAGTCTCCCCTGGAATCAGCGGTGCTCTGGCGGTTTCTCGCGCAGCACGGCGGGCATCGCATCAAGCCTCTCTACGACTTCACCCCGGAGTGGGATGAGCTCAACGCGAACCTGGATCCGCGTATTCTTGGCGGCGACGCCGATCGTGACATCTCGTTCAAGGATTATGTGGCCAACCAGCCAGAGGGTCGCGATAACCAGAGCCCCGAACACCAGACGGTCTTCATCGGCGACGGTTACCTGAGCTGCACCCAGTGCCGGGAACGACTCTGGCTGGGACGCTCTCTGACTCGCGGTGACGACCATGTCTGGTACTTTCACGCCGGTGGCGCAGAAGATCCCCCCAATTCTCGCAGCACGCTACTGAACCGCGCGCTTTGGCGATTCCTGACGATGCATCCCATGCATGAACTCGTGGTCCGAGTCCTTCGAGACTCGTCGACGAGCACTGAGCCCTTTTCATCCTCAGTCTGAGCTGGCCAGATGGAGGGTGAGGACAGCTTGGACGAGGCTCGTGATCCGGGTTGTTGAGCAGCGGAGTTTGCGGAGGACCCGCCAGGACTTGAGGGTGGCGATGGCTTGTTCGACCAGTGCCCGGACTTTCGCGTGGGACCGGTTGACGGCCTGCTGGCCTACGGAGAGGCGGTCCCATCGGCCGCGGTGAGGGAGTCGGACTGTGCCGCCTGCTCCCTGGTAACCCTTGTCCGCCCAGCAGTTGATGCCGGCCTCGGCGAGAGCGTCGATGATGCCGTGCTCGCGTGCGGCCCGGACGTCATGGACGGCACCGGCCAAGGCCGGTGAAACCCACAGGAGGCGGCCCTTCGGGTCGGCTATGACCTGCACGTTCATGCCGTGCTTCTTATGTTTGCCCGAGTAGAAGGGACGGTCGGCGGCGATCCGGTCGATCGGCAAAAGCGTGCCGTCCAGGATCAGGTACGCCTTCATCGACGCGGCCCGTACTGCTTCGGCGAGCGTGGGAGCGAGGGCCGCCAGGATCTCGACCGCCTCCGTGATGTAGCGGTAGGCGGTGGTGGTGCCGATGCGGAAACCGATTGCGAGCTGGGCATAGGGCTGGCCGTTGCGGAGGTGCGCGAGAGCGAGCAGGGCCTGTCGGCCCGCGCTCAGGCGCCGCCATCGGGTGCCGAGGGCACGGCGGTGTTCCCTCAGGCGGGCAGCGAGGAAGCGGAGGGCAGAGCTGGACACGTCGACGCCGGACGGGTAGACAAGCATGCGAAGCCTCTGGTGGAGACGGTTCTCTTGGTCGAAAACCCATCTACCAGGGGCTTCACCTGCCTGTCAGGCCAACTGCCCAACCGGCGCGGGAGGTTGGAAAAGGCTCACTGTTCGGCGCCGGTGAGGGTCAGCAGTACTGGACTCATCGGAATGTTCTGTAGCTCATTCGGGAAGATCCCAAGTTGGCGGATCCTCTCCGCGTCGACGGAACTTCCCCAAGACTCCCAGGTCGCCCCTAGCTGCAGAATAAAAGTCATCCCTCCTCTCCTGATACTCCCTGTAGGCAATTCTCCATTCACCTACACTTCCAGAGTAATCCGGCTGTACTAGATGTTCGAGATTCCAAGCACTACGCCGCAAGGCCCTGGCGGCAGATATGGTCGAGGAGTCTCCCATCAATAGAAGTGATTCGAACGCATGGTTACATTCCGCATTCGCCTGTGCGAGAATCTCCAGGCCTTCCTCAACCCTGATGGATCGAGCGATCGGAAAGGTTCCCTTGGCTGCGGCCATCCTCTCTAATGCCTCAATGAACTCATCGAGCTCCCCAATGAAGGACAGATACGCGGCCAAACGGTGCTCATCCCATCGAGTAGCCATCTGCCTGGTCCAGCGGCTTCTCTCATGCAGGCTTGTAAGTACGTACGATGAGGCCGCCCCCACGAAGACTCCAGCTAGTGTAAATAGTTCGCCCATGCCCCCTCCTTCTTTGCGCGTGTCATCATGAGTGGGCTCGGGGGCAGGGGTTCGTACTTGCACCCGCGTCAGTCGTCTATCGGCTCGGCCATGTGCGCCTGAGCAATGGCGTCGATCCGTCGCGCGAGATCGAAGTCTGCCTCGGTCAGCTTGTGCCCGGCGTCGTGCGTGGTGATCGAGAACCGCACTTTTCCCCACCGGAGATCGATGTCCGCGTGATGGCTGATCAGCCGCTCAATATCGGCAACATGCACGATCATCGCCACGCCGCCGTGATACCGGATCCCGAACGCACGCGTGATCTCGTCTCCTTCACGCCGCCAGCCCGGCAGATCCCGCAAAGCTGCTTGGATCTCCTCCTCCGTCAGCGGCACCAGGCCATGAGCCACAGGTCAGCTCCCCTCCATCGCAGGCGCCAGCACCTCCACCAGGTCCCGGCCGACCGGAGCATCCTGCCACGGCCGCATCGCCCGCTGAAGAGTGGCCAACTCCCGGCGCATGCGGGCCGATCGCGTCTCGACGGCAATGTCCGCCATGCTGCGAGCGAGCTCCAGGGCCTGGTCCGGCTCGCCTGCGCCAGCAGCCGCCGTAGCGTGCCGGGCAAGGTATACGCCGCGGTCACGGCGCGCGGTCTCAGGAACGATCTGTAGGACCTGGTCCCACAGTGCGACCGCCTCCGAGCCGAGACCGAGACGCCCGTAACAGGTGGCCCGTTGAATCTCCAGATATCCCGGCGTGCGCCTGCAGGCGTTCCCCCATGGCAGGTCGTCATCAACGCGGTCCAATAGCCGGCCGGCCTTGTTGATCAGCATGTCGACCGCGCCGCGGTCGCCGTTCAAGCTCTCGCCGTGGGCCTGCTGCTGCATGGCCATGATGCGCACCTTGGGAACGAGCTGGCGGGTGTCTTCCAGTGCTGCCTCGCACAGGTCGATGACCGCGCGGCCATCGCCGAGGTCTGTGCGCACTTGCGCCTGGTTCACCAGGGAGTAGCCGATCAGGTGAACATCTCGGGATCGCATAGCGATCTCTTGCGTCACTCCGCGCCAGAAGCTGGCACCGTCCATGTCGCCTGCGTCCTGGTAGAGCCAGCCGATGAGAGCGGCATACGCCGCGCCCACTCGCAGGAGGCCACGGCGGGTCTCCCCTTTGGCTGAACGCACCAGCTTGTCGATCAGCTGGTACTGAGCCGAGACGGTCCCGATCAGATCGTGCGGGCCCAGGAACATGTCCGCCCTGTAGTGCCCCTCCAGTTGGGTCTGGAAGTAGTCGATCAAGGCGGGGTCGACGTTCTGTTGTGCCACTGGTCCGGCGACGAGCGCGGCAGCGGTGACGGAGACGAATGCGCGGCGTTTCACCTGCTCCTCTTCATGGTGCTCAGGGCGGATCCAGCCGGGTGGTGTTGTGAACCCCAGGTCTTCAGGCCACCGGCCGAGCGCGTCGTGGATAACGATCGCGGTCTCCTCCGACGGCCAGCCCGGGCGCTGACCCTCCCACCGTCGCCACGTTCGGGCAGACACGGTGAACTGCCGGTCGTCGAGGAGTTCCTGACCATGCGCCGTGAGCCGATCGGCAGCCTGCTCGATCGTCCGCCAACCAATGCGAAGCCTGGCGGCTCTCAACGCGTCATTGCGGCTCATGCCATCAGTGTGAGGTGTCATCGCGCCTGTTTCCGGACGTGGCCGCCACGTGGCCGCGCATGGCCGCGGAACGACCTATTCTCCCGTCGCTGTCCCAACCCATCATCCACTTGTGACTACGCGACGTACACGGAATGCGACACCCCGCCGCCGGATCCGGCGCTGCACCGCGGAGGCGCGAGGATGACAGGCGACAGCAGCAGCGGATCCCTGTGGTCCGTCGTGACCCAGCCCCGTCTGCTCATGCATGCCTCTGCCGGTCGACAAGAGGGCTTGGCCGAGGCGGGAGTTCAGATTTCCCCCCGTCAGGACCGTGAACTGGCCGTAGGAACGTGGCTCCTGCTGTCCGCAGACATCACGGAGCGGGCGTACCAGGAGTGGCGCACGGGCGGGATCACCCTTCTCCGATACAGCGCTCTGTTCGCCGCCCTCCGCATCATCGCCGGTCTCATCCACACAGCAGCCGGAACGAGCGCGGCGGACACCGCGAACGAGTTCCTACCCCAGGTACTGCACGGTGGATCCGTCCTCGTCGACCTGCACAACCGCAGCCGTAATCTCCGGGAGCTCCCGTGACCCCTTCGCCCCAACCCACCGAACCCCCTGCACTCATCGAGATCGGCGGTCAGCCCGCGTACCGGTGGGAGGACCGGCTGAAGGGCGACGAGTACGTCGGTTCCAACGGTCGGTTGCGGGTGCGGCCGCGGCTGACGGTGGCGCGCTGGCCAGGCAACATCGACATCGCGACCCGCGTCTGCGGCCACCTCATGGACAACGTAGTCCGGCACGCGAAGCTCTTCCCGGACCGCATGGTTCCCATCCGGCTGATCTGCCCGAGCCGACACGGCGAGCTGATCATCGAGGTCGACGACGCCCTCCCAGAATTTCCGGGCTTTGACGAGATCGTCGCTCAGGGCACCGACGGCTACCCGCCGGTGACGGGCCTGTGGTGGATCGCCCACGCCAAGGGCCGCCTGGCCTGGGATCTGCTGCGCAGCGACGACGGCGAGGTCATCGGCAAGACCGTGCAGGCCGTATTTCCGCCGTCGCCCTGACCGCCGCCGAAACACCTTCCGCACCGCAAAGCCCTGTTGCCATTCATCCGCACCCGTTGTTGAGGATTTGTCATGTCTGACGCCGGATCCCCGGCCACCGCCGCAGCCCCCCGTCGGCACAGGAGGCGCCGGCCACATGCAGCCGTCCACGTGGTGCATGAGCCGATCCGCGACGCACTCTTCACCCCGCGGCTCGTGGACGGCGCGTTACTCGGCTCCGCCGCCCTGGCCTGGTGGACCCTGCCTGTACCGGCCGGGAGCATCTTCGGCGCGCTGGCCTGCGGTCTCGGCGTGAGCGGCCTGATCGCTTGGGGCCGTACGAGGACAGCAGCGCGAGCCGTACAGCACCACTTCGACGACCAGTTGGCGGGTGTGCAGGATGCCATCGCTGACGTGGAGAAGGCCACGCAGGCGGCGGTCGATGCGCTGCTGCGCGGGGAAGCGATTCCCGCGCCGTTCGTGTTCGTGCCGACGGCAGGCGATGAGCCTGCCACGTCGGAGGTGAAGCGGCTGCTGGGCGAACTGCAGGAGCGGGTGGTGTGCTCTCTGGCCGAGGTGCACGCCAGCCGGCAGTCGGCGGTACTGCTGGAGGTCCTGCGCCGCCTGGCACAGCGTGAGCACGCCCTGGTGGAGAAGGCTTTGGCGGCGCTGTCGGATCTGGAGGGTGCGACCGACGACGCCGAACTCCTGCACCGTATCTACCAGTTGGACCATCTGGTGACCCGGATCCGGCGGCAGGTGGAGAGCACGGGCGTGCTGGGAGGCCAGTCGCTGCGGGCCACCAGGCGGCCGGTGTCGGTGTCGGTGGTGCTGCGCGGCGCGGTCTCCGAGGTAGTGGCCTACCCCCGCGTGGACGTGGTGGCCGGGCAGGCCGGGGCTGCGATCGGGCTGGCGCAGCAGGTGGGGCCGGACCTGTCCCATTTGCTGGCGGAGCTGATCGAGAACGGGTGCCGGTTCTCCGCCCCCGAGACCCGGGTGATGGTGCGGGCGCAGCCGGTTCCGGTGGGGCTGGCCATCGAGGTGGAGGACCGCGCCCTGCGCATGCAGCCACCAGTGCGCGCGCAATTGAACCAGCTGCTCGCCGCGCCGGACACGATCGACGTCAGCGACCAGGTACGCCGGGGCCACTTCGGCCTGCTCACCGCAGCCAAGATCGCACAACGGCATGGCCTGACCGCCACCCTGTCCGAAAACGTCCTCGGCGGCACCACTGCCCTGGTCGTCATCCCCCGCCGCCTCCTCGTCCCCATCCAGGACGACGACGCCGAGGACCTGGCAGCTCCCAACGCGCCGGCCCCCATCCCACCGGGCGTCTCACGGCCTGCACCGGTTCCCGCCCCGCGCCGTCCCGATCCAGCTCCAGCCACGGCTGCGGCCATGGGTCCGACCGGACTGCCGCAGCGGAAGAAGGGGGCAGGCCTGCCCCCTCCGGGCACGGCCGCGACAACTCCCACGGGGGCTGCCACGGCGGGCCTGGCGGGTGCCTTCCGCAGCGCCTACCGCGCCGCCCACGCCCACGATCCCGCGCCGCCGCCTCCGGCATCCCACTAGCCCCTCCCCCACCCACTCCCTTCCTTCTTTAGGAGTCCCGCGCATGCTTCCGCACAGTGATCCTGTATCCACTTCTGACGGCACCGGGGAGCACCGGGAGTCGATGGCCTGGCTGTTGCGCGAGTTCGTGAACGAGGTTGCCGGTGCCACCCATGCGGTGCTGGCCTCGCGTGACGGCGTCGCCTTACTGGACAGCGACATCGACAGAGACTGGGCGGATGAACTGGCTGCGGCCGTGTGCGGCCTGGCGTCCCTGGGCGGCAGCATCACCGGCCCACGGCACGAGAAGCATCTACCGCGGCAGATCATCATCGAGCGCCCGGACTCGCTGATCTTCATTCAGTTCGCCGGCCGCAGCACCGCCTTCGGCAGCCACAACGGTATCGGGCAGCAGTTCGTCGACACCGTGCTGTGCGTGGTCACCACGCCGGAGGCCGACGCCGGCACTGTGGGCTTCGAGATGGGGCGCCTGGTCACGGCCTTCGAGCCCTACATGCTGACCCCGGCCCGTACCCGTCCGGCCGACACCACACGATGACCCCGCCCGCGCGGCGCCCTGCGGTGGCGGCCGATCCAGACACGACGGCCTTCGTCAGACCGTATGCGCTCACCCGGGGCCGTACCCGGCCGCGATACCGGCTGCGCCTGGAGTCGGTGATGCACCCCGGCACCGGCCGCCCAGGTCCCGGCCTGCCGGAGGAGTGCGGGCGGATCACGGCCCTGTGCCGGGCCCGGCCGCGTTCCGTCGCCGAACTGGCCGGCACCCTCGGCTGCGGCCTCACCCCCGCCAAGATCCTCATCAGCGACCTCCTGGCCGCCCACGTCCTCATCCCCGCCACCACGTCCGACCTCGACCAAGATCTGCTCCTGCGGCTGCGCGCCGCCCTGACGATGAAGTGGCTCGATGAATAGTCCAACCTGCCGCGCTGACACTCCCGCGGCTCACGGGCACACCGAGACCGGCGCAGGACGCACGGTGTTCAAGGTGGTGATCGCGGGCGGGTTCGGGGCCGGGAAGACCACCGCGGTCGGCGCCATCAGCGACATTCCGCCGCTGACCACAGAAGAACGCCTCACCGAGGCGAGCCTGCCGGTCGACCGCCTCGACCACGTGGCGTCCAAGACGACTACGACGGTGGCGTTCGACTTCGGCCGCGTCGGCTTCACCGACCCGCATCCCTTTGAGCTGCTGCTGTTCGGCACGCCCGGCCAGCAGCGGTTCTCCCACCTCTGGTACGACGTATGCAGCGCAGCCATCGGCGCCGTCGTGCTGATCGACACCCGCCGGCTGGAGGACAGTTTCCTGGCGGTGTCGTTCTTCGAACAGATCCGACTGCCGTTCATCATCGCGATCAACCCGTTCGACGGCGCGTTCGCCTTCCCCCACGAGGACGTCCGCCAGGCCCTCGACATCGACCCCCACATCCCGATGGTGCGCTGCGACGCCCGCGAGGCCACCCAGGTAGCGGCCGCCCTGGTCACCCTCGTCGACCACGCCCTTGCCCGCCTCACCACCCCAGCCCCCTTGGACATCTGATGACACACCAGCCCCTCATACCGTCCCGCGCTGCCGCTGGCCTCACCGGCGTTCGCCCACTGTCCTCCCCCGGAGAGTCGGTGATGGCGCCGCCCGGCCTCCTGCCCCACCAACCGGCATCGATCAGCGCGGCCACCGCGCAGCTGATCGCCGTGGAAGAGGCGCGGCAGGAGGTGATCGCACGCTTCTGTATCACCGCGGGCCCCGACGATCGCATGGACCAGCTGGCGCGGGAGATGGCCGAGCGGACCGGGCTCGCCTACGGCTTCGTCAACATCTTCTGGCCCCAGCAGACCTTCATCGGCCTGCACCAGCTGCCCCCGGACAGCGGGCTGATCCCGGTGGGCCGCAGCATGAGCCGACGCCACGGCTGGTGCCCCGAAGTCATCACCCGCCAGAAGGCACTGCCGTTACCCGACGTGTACGCCAGCCCCCGCTTCGCCGGCAACCACGTAACCGATGTCCTCGGCATCCGCTCCTACTTCGGCGCGCCCCTCATCGATACGGACACCGGCATCGCATGGGGGACGGTGTGTGTCATCGACCCCGAGCCCCGCCCCCTGGCCCAGGCCCAGCACCTCCTAGACATCGTCAAGGACACCGGCACCACGGTGATGCAGACCCTGACCGCCACAGCGCCAGCCCGCTGATCCCGTTCCAGCCGCAGCCGTCATGTGAGCCTTCAGGGAGAGGGACCCGCCCATGTCCATGCCCGCCCCACCCCACAGCCTCGACAGGTTCCTCACGCCTGCCCACAGTGCACTCTGGGAAGCCGTCGACGACTTCGCCACCCGAGAAATCCAGCCTCGGGTGGAGCGCATGGAAAGTGCGCAGCGCGTGGACCGGAAGATCGCCCGACTGTTGGCCGGTCGCCGCTGGTTCGGCGTCACCGTGCCCGAGGCCTTCGGCGGCATGGCGGCCGGGCACGTCGCCAAGACGATCTTGATCCATCGTCTCGCCCGTGTCTCCGGCGCGGTCGCCGCTATCCTCCAAGCCAGCCTGATCCCCGTTGCCGCTCTGCTGTACTACGGCACCGACGAGCAGCACGCTGCGCTGCTGCCGAGCGTGGCCGACGGCAGTGTGCTGATGTCGATCGCTGTGACCGAGCCGGACCAGGGCGGCCACATCGGCGGCATGACGACCGCAGCCGAGTGGGACGGGCGAGCCTGGGTGCTCACCGGGGTCAAGGCCCATGTCGGCAACAGCCACATCGCGGATCTGCACGTCGTCGTCGCCCGCACCTCCCCCACCGGCACGCGCACCTCGCGCGCCTTGACGGCTTTCCTCGTCCAGGGCGATCAGCGTGGGGTGCACAGCGTGCCGCACAGCGCCAAGCTGGGACTGCGCGGCTTCAGCTACGGTCAGATCACCTTCGACCAAGTGCGCATCTCCCCGAATGACGTACTGGGGGATGTCGGCCAAGGCTTCGAAGTCGCCCAGTCCAGCAGCATCCTGTACGGCCGGCCCAACCTGACCGCCCTCTCCCTGGGGCTGCACGAGAGGGCCGTCTGTCTGACGGCCCAGTACGTCAGCAAGCGCCCCCGCTACCAGGGCAAGCTCGCCGACCTCAGCGTCATACAGGATCGGCTCGGCCAGATGTCCGCCCGGCTGCTCATGGCCAGGATCCTGGCGTATCACGCGGTCGACATGCTTGATCGTGGCCTGCCATGCGATGACGAGCTCCTTGCGGCCAAGGCCCTTGGCCACGATCTCGCCTCCGAGACAGGCAACGACGCCATGCAGTTGCATGCCGCCAACGGCTTGGACGTGGACTTCCCCATCGAGCGCGTCTGGCGGGACATGCAGAGCACCTACGCACCCGCCGGGACCGGTGAGGTCCAGCGTCGGCGCCTCGCCGAGAACCTCCTCCAGCAGGAGGACAAGGCCGGTGCGCGCACTGCGTGGTCCGTGTTGCATGCCGGGCGCTTCCAGCCCCCCATCGTCGACCAGCCAGTCGGCGTCTAGGAACGCCCGCGCGCGGTCACCCCCGTGGCTTCCAAGGACCGTGCGCGGGTCCCACGTCTCACGCTCGGCACCCCCCGTGGCCGAGCGCGAGACACCAGCCCGGCGCGGGGCCCATCGACGTTCTCTCCCCTATGGGAACGCCGAGACTGTGCTCCGCGCCGGGCGTCCACACTGCTTTTCTGACTGCTCTTGATCTGGAGAAACGCATGTCCATTGGATCCCTCGCCCCCGGTGAGATCCCACAGCCCGTCGCGGTCATCACGGGCGGCTGGGCCAAGGAGCGCGACCGGTCGCTGATGAGCGGCCGGGAGGTCGCCGACACCCTGACCACCATGGGGTTAGCACCACGGGTCATCGACTTGGAGGACGACCGCGAGATCCTCGTGGAGCGCCTGCATGGCGTGGGCCTGGCGTTCCTGGCGATAGCGGGGCGTGGTGCGGAGGACGGCCGGCTGCAAGGGCTGCTGGAGACGCTCGGCGTGGCGTACACCGGGTCAGGAGTGCTGGCCTCCGCAGTCGGCATGAACAAGCTGGCCGCCAAGACGATCGTGGCCTTTGCGGGAGTGCGCGTCCCGGAGGGCTGCCGCGTGGACCACGAAGCGAAGGCGGAGACGGAAGCGGCACGGATCGCGGAGCTCCTGGGCCTGCCCGTGATCCTCAAGCCGGTCAGCGAGGGAGGCTCGATCGGGCTGCGCACCGCGCACACCCAGCACGACGTCGTGGACGCCATCCTCAGCGGTGCCGGCGAGGACTTGATGGCTGAGGTCTACCACCCGGGCCGCTCGGTCAGCGTGGGCGTCCTGGTCGACCTGGCCACCGACACGGCGCGCGTGCTGCCGCCGCTGGAAGCGGAAACCCCGGACGGCGTCTACTCGTTCGCCGCGAAGCGCGGCGGCGACTGCGCCTACTACTGTCCGGCCCGCGTCGAGCCGGACACGGTGCGGGCCCTGCAACTGCAGGCAGTCACCGCGCACCGCGCCCTGCGCTGCCATTCCTATTCGCGGCACGACTTCATCGTCACCGACAGCGGCGAAGTCCTGTGGCTGGAGGTCAACACCCTGCCGGGCCTCACCCGCACCGGGAACCTCGCGCGCATGGCGGACGTCGATGGCATCGCCTACGAGGACCTCATCGCTCACATCCTGCGCGGCGCCTGCATCGACCGCCGCGCCCACGCGTGAGACGGGGGCCCACCGTGTCAACGATGACGTCCCATGACGTGCTGTACGCGGTCGAGAGACTGCGCGGCATTGCCGTGCGCACCCCGCTTCTCACCTCTGCGGCATTCGACGACCTCGTAGGCCGCAGGGTCGTGGTCAAGGCGGAGAACCAGCAGCGCACGGGATCATTCAAGTTCCGCGGCGCCTACAACGCGGTGGCCGCACTGAGTGAGCGCGACCGCGAGGCCGGCGTCATCGGCGCTTCTTCCGGTAACCACGCCCAGGCCCTGGCCCTCGCCGCCCGCCTGCTCAACACCAAGGCCACCGTCGTCATCCCCGCCGACGCACCCAACGCGAAGGTGGAGGCGATCGGGGCGCTCGGCGCACGGATCGTCACCTACGATCGGCTCAACGACCGCCGCGACGCCCTGGTCCATCAGATCGCGTATCGCGATCAACTCACCGTCGTGCCCTCGTCGGACCATCGTTCAGTCATTGCGGGCGCGGGCACCGTGGCGTGGGAGATGCTCCAGGAGACGCCCGATCTGGTGGCCATCCTCGTGCCCGTCGGCGGCGGCGGCCTCGCCGCTGGCACTGCTCTCGCCGCTCAAGGCCACAACCCGAGGCTCAAGGTGATCGGTGTCGAGCCTGCCACCGCGAACGACACACACCTTTCCCTGCGGGCCGGCAAGAGGGTACCGATCCCCCCGCCGGCCACCATCGCAGACGGCCTGCGCCACACCGAGCCCGCACAGCTCCCCTTCGAGATCAACAAGAAGCTCCTGGCTGACGTAGTCCTTGCCCCAGAGGCCTCCATAGCCGACGCGATGGCCCACCTCTGGCGCGACTACCGCACCACCGCCGAGCCCTCGGGCGCGGTCGCCCTCGCCGGGCTGTTGCGGGCCGCTGACCGCCTTCCGGACGGACCGGTCGGCGTGGTCGTCTCCGGAGGCAACGTCAACTGGAGCACCTACCGCAAGCTGCTGGACATCTCCATGGACCGAACAGGACGGACACCCCATGCTGCCCCTGTGCTGCGCTGACTCCACCGACACCGCACCCCGCCCCGTTCACGCCCCGGTGCCGATCGTCACCCAGTACGCCACCGCGGACCTGATCGGCCACATCGCCTACGACGGCCACGACCCGGCCCACGACTCCGGATGGGATACCACCGGAGCCCCGACCCAGTCCGCTTACGCCCGCTGGTGCCGGCACATGTGCGGCATCGCCTGCCTGCGCATGGTGCTCCTGCACCGCGACGGGCAGGCCCCCAGCCTCTTCAAGCTCCTGACCGGCGCCCGCCACTACAACGCCTACGTCCAGCAGGCAGGCGGGGACATCAAGGGACTCATCTACGCGCCCTTCGCCCAGTACGTGCAGGCCACGCACGCCCTTTGGCCCTCGGTGCACCCCGAATTGGACGTGCGCGGGCTCGTCACCCTCCTGGACGCAGGACACATGGTGATGGCCTCGGTCTCCAAGGAGATCCGCCGCCCTGAACTCGAGCCCGAGAAACGGGGCGGGCACCTCGTCCTCGCCATCGGCCACCAGGACGGCTCCATCCACTTCCGCAACCCGTCCGGCCACACCCCGCAGGCCCGCGAAGCCGCCCTTCCCGTCGACCACTTCCAAACCTTCTTCGGTGGACGCGGCATCTCCCTGAACATGCTGGCCTCGCGGCACCGCGCGGCTCGCCCCCTCGCCTCCCAGGCGCCGGGACGGTGAGGTAGATGCGGGCACCGTCCATGGAGGAACGGGGCGCGCGTGCTGGCCGACACGCACGGGTTGCTGACCTACGTCCCCTTCCGCGGCCTCGTCGTGACCGCGTGTCAGCCGCACAGCCCGGTAGCGTCACAACCAATCGCCTGATCAGGGAGAACACGTTGTATCCCATGTCCTTGACCGAGATCGCCCACGTCGTCGGCGGCCGCCTCTCAGACGTCCTCGATCCCGAAGCGCACGTCAGCCAGCCCGCTGTGTTCGACTCCCGGGAAGCCGCGCCGGGGTCGCTGTTCATCGCCCTCCAGGGCGAGCACACCGATGGGCACGCTTACGCCGAAGCTGCCGTCAACAAGGGTGCTGTCGCGGCCCTGGTCACCCGGCCCGTCGGTGTCCCCGCCATCGTCGTCGACGACGTCCTCGCCGCGTTCGGACGGCTCGGTCGCCACCTCCTCAACGGTGCGCTCGGGCGCGCGCAGGTCGTGGCCATCACCGGTTCGGCTGGCAAGACGAGCACGAAAGACTTCATTGCTCAGGTGCTGCCCGGCAACGTCGTGGCCACGCCGCAGTCTTTCAACAACGAGATCGGTCTCCCGCTGACCATCACCATGGCCGACGAGCGCACAGGCTTCCTGGTCCTGGAGATGGGCGCCCGTCACATCGGAGACATCCGCCAACTCACTGAGATCGCCCAGCCGGACATCAGCGTCGTCACCAATGTCGGCACCGCCCACCTCGGCGAGTTCGGCAGCCGCGACAACATCGCCCAGGCCAAGGGTGAGATCGTCGAAGCGCTCCCTCGGGCAGGGCTGGCCGTGCTCAACGCGGACGACGACTTCGTACAGGAGATGAAGAACCGCACCAAGGGCCGCGTCGTCACCTACGGCCTCAGCGAGACCGCCACGGTCCGCGCCGTCGACATCACCATCGACGACCAGGGACGGGCCTCCTACACCCTGGTCACTCCCGAAGGCGACGCCTTGGTCCGGCTTCAGTTCGTCGGCGACGTCCAGGTCCACAACAGCCTGGCCGCGGCCGTCGTCGGCAGGAAAGCCGGACTCGGCCTCGAGGAGATCGCCACCCGACTGTCGCAAGCCCAACCCCGCTCCAGGTGGCGCATGGAGACCCACGTTCGAGCGGACGGCGTCACGGTCGTCAACGACGCCTACAACGCCAACCCCACCTCGATGCGTCACTCCCTGGACGCCCTGGTCTCCATGACCGGGGGCCGCGACCAGCGTTCCGTTGCCGTTCTCGGCCGCATGAACGAACTCGGCGAGGACGCGCGTACCGCGCACGAGGAGATCGGCCAGTACGCCGCTGAACTCGGCCTGGACCAGATCATTCTGGTGGGAGGGGACGAAGCCGGATGGATGCAGGAAGGCGTGACCAAGGCCGGCGGAAAAGCCATCCATCTCCCCGACCAGGACACCGCCATGGACCTGCTCCACAACATCCTCCGGCCCGGCGACGTCGTCCTGGTCAAGGGAAGCCGAGGGGTCCAGCTGCAGGAGCTCGCCGACCGGCTCCTGCAGCCGAACCCCGGCCCCTCGGACGCTTAGGCGGCTGCCGAGTCCAGCTCGTTGAGCGCGGCCAGCAGAACTTCCCCCACGACCACGGTGTCCCTGCTGGCCAGCCTGCTCGGCCTGACCTCCGAGCACGTCTCCGCCGTATCCGCCACCCGTATCGCCGCGTCCGATCCGGCGGCGGCGACGACCGTGGGCATGCTGGAGCCGCTGGTCGACGGGCTAGGCGCGCTCACCCGACGGCAGCAGGGGAAGCGCCTGCTGAATCCTGCGGGGTCCGTCATCCCGTACACGGGTTCGACCAGGGCGATGTCCTCACCGCTCCCGCGGCCCCAGCCACCCGAAAAGATCTGGCGAGGGCGGCCCGGGCGGCGGCCAGCCTGCGCGAGCGCATCACGGCGGTCAGCGTCTGACCGGCGCGCGACACGTGCGGACAAGACCCCCGTCGCAGCAGTTCGGAGACTCCCGCCCGCAGCCGGACCTCCCCCCACCATCAGTGCGCGAGGGTCCGGCTCGCTGAGATGGCGCTCGACGTAGTCCACGGCGCTGTGACGCGGCGGCCGCGCGGCCGCGCTCGGGCCGGGAGTGCAACACCGAGGCCGCCATGGCCGTGTGGGTGACCCGGAGCCGGTCGAGCTCACCCACCGTGATCCGACCGCGGACGTCCGGCCGCAACGGGGTGAACCGGAGGGGGGCGTAAAGGTCGCAGAGCACGTCCTGCCAACGCGCCGACCGGTCGGCCGTGGGCCACTGCTCCGCATCGATCACGGTGACCATTCCGACCTCTTCTGTTTCGATGCCGCCGGACAGCGCCGATCCTGGCAGGCGACGGCCCCGTCGCGCTCCGCCGGGTGTTCACATGTGAACTCCGGCCTCTCGACGGCAGGAAGCCGTATGCGGGGGCGCTCGTCCCGCTGAGCTGCCCCGCACTCATCCGGCTCCCGCGAGCCTTCGTGCCAGCGCCACGCAGGGTGGTCTCAACGTCCTGATGCTCAGGATGCTGGCGGCGAGGTAGGTCTTCGTCGGCGCGTAGGCCTCGCTGATCCCTCCGAGATCGACACCAGGCGTGGTCTGCTGCTCGTCGCCCAGATCGCCAAGCGCTCGGGCACCCGTCAGACGCCCACCGGCAAAACCATCTGGGTGGAGCAGGCGCTGCCCACCGGGACACCGGAACCATGATGCGCCGCCGCCCGGTGATCGCCGACGGCGGCGGCGCAACACGCCCTCGGGCGCGTTCAGTTGCCCATGGTCAGCAGCGTCGTACGTCCTTCGTCAGGACGCCCTGTTCCGTGGCGAGCGTGTGGTCGTAGCACACCCCCGCTCCCCTGAGCCGGTACCGCTCGCTCGTCGTCGCCACGGCGTGCCGGTCCTCTCGGGCCACGCCCAGCGTGAACGTCGCATCTCCGGCGTACCTGTCGTCGCTGAGGATGCCGTCCGTGCGGGCATGGTCGTCGATGGACATGATCACGCGGAGCCGGTTGTCCGTGTCGATCGTGGAGCGGCCGTCCAGTGTGTACGTGCGGTCGGTACGCGAGGTGTGGCCGTTCACGGTGACCTTCTGGGCGTCGGTCCAGCGGCCGGTCTGGTTGTCGGTGTTCTCCTCCGGGGTCCAGTGGTGGGTGATCGCCGTGGTCAGGGACCGGTCGACCGTGGTGGTGACCCGGCCGTGGGAGGTGTCGAGGTAGCCGGAGACCTTGAGACTGTGCGCGCCCTCCGTCACCAGGCTGCGCAGGGATCCGTCCTCGTAGGTGTTCGTCACCTTCGGCGCGGACGACGCCTTGTACGAGGTCAGCGCGCCCGTCACCACCGACTTGTGGGTGTCCTGCCACACCAGGATGTTCGTCGGGGCACTCCAGCCGGTCTGTCCGCTGGGCACCCCAAGCACGGACACGTCGACCGTGTGCGCCTTGCCGTCGTTCAGCTCAACGGCGAAGGGGGTCAGGTCGAACTCCAGCGGTCGTACGTCCAAGGCGGTCGGCGACGGGAGCACCGACCACAGGTACGGCGACCAGCCGCCGGTCCACACGTTCGGGTAGGGCGAGGCGACCCCGGCCACCTTCCCGTCGATGCTGACCTCGACCTCGCGGTACGGGCCGTCCTCCCCGCCCTGGCAGGAATACGACGCCGACGGCGTGACCGCCGAGTACCAGAACTCCTCGCAGCCGCCGCCCGATCCGGTCGCGTACACCTCGGCGAGGATCCGCTCGGAGTTGCGCGGAGTGGTGAGCTTGGCGCCGCTTGTCACGCTGTCGGCGTCGCTGAGCGGGATGACCTGGTCGGGAGCCGATGCGGCCGACGTGGCCGACGCGGTGCGGCTCGGCTCGGGGGCGTAGAAGGTGAGCGTGACCTTGACGTCGAGGACACCAGTGTAGGTGTCGTTGACAACGTTGCCGATGAGCATGTCGACGGACTGCTCACCGCTCAGCGTCTTCTCGTACCGTGTCACGTCCTTCTCGACGGACCAGTCGATGCCGTCCTGCGACGGTTCCGGCGTCGACGTGCGGAACACCTCGACCCCGCCGATGTCGAGATACCCGAGCCGGTCGTACTGCCGCCCGGCCACGCTGCCGTCCATCCGCAGGACCACCTTCGACCAGCGGCCCGGGGTGCCGCAGCCGGTCGGCGGGGTGTAGGTGCCGGTGTAGGGGGTGAAGTCCTTGAACTTCGCCTCGGCGACCGTGACCGAACAGGACTTGGTGTGCGGCGTGGTGATCGCCGGGGCGGCGGTGAGCGGGTCGTGGTAGTCGGTGCCGAACTCGGCCGGCACCGTCACGGCCCCGGCGGGCGAGGCCGCGCCCAGGGTCAGGCCGAGCGTGGTGGCCGCAGCGGCGAGAGCGAGCGCCGCCCGGCGCAATCGTCCGCGGGTCGTCAGTTGTTCCATGCAGCGCAGTGAACCCACCCGTCCGATGTCATCACCAGACATGCCAGGGAGGATTGAAGAGGTCTTGACCAATCGGCGGCCTGGCGAAACCGTGCAGCAACACATCCGACCCATGACCCCGGTCGAGACCCGGTCGGCGGGCTGCTCAGGGTGCACGACTCCGAACCGAAGCGAAAGTCAGCGACCAGAGCGCTTCGTCAGCGCGCCACACGGGCGCCGCCGACGGTCCCGGCCGCCACAGTCTGTTCAGCGAGGACGGCCGCCAGCGCCAACTACTCTCGGCCGGCAGCCGCCGAATCTCATGAAGACCGACGTGCTCGGTCGACACGATGCCCACTTGGCGACCGCACCGACTGCCGGATTACCAGTTGCGTGCTCAGCACGACGTGGTCGTCGGCGAGAGACTTCTCTCGCTCCAGCGCCAGGCGGACCGCAGTGCCTCCGAGCGCTTCGTAGGGCACCCGAACGGTGGTGAGCGCGGGGGGTCAGACCGGTGGCGAAAGGCACGTCGTCGAACCCGACCAGGGAAACGCCGGCGAGCACGGACAGACCCGCCTCACGCAGCGCGGCCAGAGCGCCGACGGCAACCATGTCGGCACCGGCGAAGATCGCCGTGAAGTCCAGCCCCTCGTCCAGCGCGGCCCGGGTCCGCTGATAGCCGGAAACCCGGGTGTACGAGAGATGCCTGGTGGCGCCCCGGATCGCGTCTCAGTGGCCTCGTCGGAGCCGAGGCGGACGTGAGCCGACGATCCGTTCCCAAACGGACCGGCAGGGCTTCGTGGGCGTGGCCTGCTTGACCCGCCAGGCCGCCGCCTGCACAGTCGGGATGCGGCACCGCTGCAGCGCCGCATCCCTCTGCTGGCCAGTCCCTAGTCCATGGGTGGCGGGCGGCCCTGACGTCCAGGAGAGACTGATCCGATGGTCCTCGACCTGGTGGTGATCGGTACGGCCATCACCCTGGGGCCCCTGCACAACAGCGCCTTCATCCTGCTGCTCTCCTCGCGGCGCGGTGTCCGTCAGGGGCTGGCGTTCCTGTTGTCGTGGCTGGCCAACCTGATCGCCGTGATTGCCGTCGTGGTGTTGCTGACCGGCGGTCAGCCCCCGGCCCGTCACAGTGTGCCCTCGACCGGCGCGATCGCCGCGAAACTCGCCATCGGTCTGGCCCTGGTGCTGTACGGCGAGCACCGGCGGCGCCGACCGCCCCGCCCCCACGGCCCACCGCGCTGGGCCGCCCGGATCGACAACGCCTCCTGGGTTACGGCAGCCGGTCTGGCGTGGCTGCTGCAGCCCTGGGGCCTGGTCGGCGCCGGTGCTGCGACGGCCCTTGAGGCGAACCTTTCCACCGCCGGCGACTGGCTCGCGCTGACCGGCTACTGCCTCTTGGCCACCCTCAGCCTCATCGTCATGGAGATGTACGCGATCTGGGCGCCTGCGGCCGCGGAAGCCAGGCTGAACGCCCTGCGGAACTGGCTGGGCCAACACCAGGAGCAGCTGATCGTCACGCTCTCCCTCCTCGCCGGCCTGTGGCTGACGGCCGCGAGCATCTACGAGCTGGTCACCTGACGCAGGCGGCCCCAGCTGCGATCACCACCCTCGTCGGACTCGAGTGATCGACGAGGAACCCTTCGGGGAGGCACCGGGGCCCGCAGGATTCAGCTGGTGCGTTGCAGCGTCGGCGGGGTCCAGTCGCCGGTGAGGGCGGGCCGCTGGGGCCAGTACAGGCAGGAAGACGTTGAAGCTGCCCGCGGGGGCGGGCAGCGAGTTGCGCTCGCGGTCGGGCCCCGGGTTCTCGTGCTGGATGTAGATGTCCAGGGTCCGCTCGGGGTTGGTGCGCATGCCGCTGCGGTCGCCGATCGCGTAGCGGTTCACCGGGTTGTCGGCGAAGAGATGATGCTCGTTCATGATGGTGAGGGCGCGATGGCGGCGCGACGTGGGAGCAGAGGTCGGTGGTAGGAAGCCGAGGGCGGAGGGCCGCCTCGCAGCACGGCGGGCGGACTACCCGACAACACACCCTCGGCGGGCACGGAGTCCGCGGGCGTCGAGCCGGGAGACGGAAGCTTCTTTGGTCCGAGTCGTCCGGTTGGCTCCCCACAAGCTGCTAGTCATTGGTATCAGCTGTTAGCTATGCTGCGGCCTATGAGTAAGCAGACCAACATCCGGCTGGACGATGCCGTGCGGGCGGCGGCCGAGGAGCGGGCCAAGCGGCGCGGGCTGAGCTTGCAGGGGTACGTCGCCGATCTGATCGAGCAGGACGTGAACGAGTCCCGGTCTGCGTTCATGGCCGGCGCTGCCGGCTTCCTGGCCTCCTACGCGGAGCGGTTCGAAGCGGAGTTCGGGGAGGACCGATACCCAGGGCTCCCAGACGGGCTGCCGAAGGACGCACCGAGGGACGCCGCGTGAATCTGAAGGTCGACCTCGCGTGGATCCTGGCGGTGGCGCATCAGATCCCGGGGGATCCCCAGGTCGTCGACTACGGCGTGCCGGTCGCCGCCGAGGCCCGCCACCGTGCGGAAATCCTGGGCCAGGAGGTCTACCCCGAGCCGCACCACAAGGCCGCGGCGCTGTTGTGCGAACTGGCGCGGCAGCCGAGCCTGGAGGTCCGCAACCTGTTGTTCGCTGCCACCGTGACCGCCGCGTATCTGGCCGCATGCGGGCTGCCGGTCAGCCCCGGTCTCGACACCGTCATCCCCCTGGCCCGGGCCGCCCGAGACGGACTCCCGGTACGCGAGGTCGCGGCCCAGATCAAGACGTGGACCAGCTGAACCAGCTCTGTCTGAGCACGGGAGACTGCCGTCGTGGACTGGGTCTTTGCTGACACGCCAATGCCTCGCACTGTCTGCCGTCGTTGGGTGACCTGTTCCGCCATCGTCTGCCGGTGATCTTCGCTGATACGGTCCGGTCATGCCGCGCCTGGTGGAAGTCCCTGGGTACGTACGCTTCTTGACCGCCTCGGCTGTGTCTGCATTCGGTTCTCAGGTCACGGGGCTGGCGTTGCAGATCCTCACCGCCGTGGTGCTGAGCGCATCCGCCACGCAGGTCGGCATCGTCAACGCCGCCCGCTGGGTTCCGTATCTACTCTTCGGACTCATAGCCGGGGTCGTGGTGGACCGCTGGCGGCGCAAGCCGATGATGGTCGCCACCGACCTCGCAAGGGCAGTCCTGCTCGCTGCGATCCCCGTGCTGTATGCGCTGGATCGGCTCAGCATCCCCGCGCTATGCATGTTCGTCTTCGCGTTCGGGGTGCTGTCGTTGCTGTTCGAGGCGGCCAACCAGTCGTATGTGCCCCAGTTGGTGCCAAAAGAGCTGCTCAACGCGGGATACGCCCGCGTGCAACAGGCCGACGCGGTAGCCGGCTCGACCGGCCCGCTGATCGCCGGTGCACTGATCAAAATGATGGGAGCGCCGCTTGCCGTGCTGGTGGACGCCCTCTCCTATCTGATATCCGGCCTGCTCCTCGCCTCGGTGAAGGCACCCGACCCCGTACCCGACCGAGGCGCACGGCTCAGCCTGGGCAGCGAGCTGCGCGAGGGCGTGGCCTGGGTCTACCGCCATCGCACGCTGGCGTCCATCGCCCTGACCTCGCACGCGATGCTCCTGTTCAACAGCATGGTGAGCACGGTCTTCGTGGTCTTCGCCCTGCATCAGCTCAAGATCGGGGAATTCGGTCTGGGCGTCACCTACGCCTGCGCGAGTGTCGGCGCGTTACTCGGCGGTGCGCTCTCCGCTCGCGTGGCCACAAGACTGGACGTCGGCGCCACCCTGATCGCCTTCCGCCTGCTCGCCGCCGTCGGCTTGCTGCCTTTGGCCCTGGCCGAGCGGGGACCGTGGGCGCTTGCCTCCGTGTCGCTCGGCTTCTTCCTCGTGTCCCTGGCCATCGGCATCGCAAGCCCGGTGGAAATGAGCTACCGCCAGGCGGTGACACCCGACCGGCTGCGCGGACGGATGAACGCGACGATCCGCTCGATGAACTGGGGAATGGTAGCGGTGGGCGCACCACTTGGCGGCGTACTCGCCGACCAGGTCAGCTATCTCTTCGCCCTGTGGATCGGACTGTCCGGAGCAGTCGTCCAGGCACTCGTGCTGACGTTTTCTCCCACCCGCAGGGCCCGTACTGCCGACGAACTCGATCCCTCGACAGCTGACCCGACACGGCACGGCGCAGAAACCGCTGCCGGGGAGAGCAAGGACTGATCAGCTCACGGCGGCCTTTGGGCCTGGGCGGCCCAGGTGGCCCAGCAGCAGGACCTCGGTCAGAGCCCGGGTGCCGCCCCGGTCCCCATGGGCCTTGCAGGCCGCGGCCCACCAGGCGTCATGGACCGGAGTGACTTGCCCGCGGACTTCGCCTGCTCTAACGCGGTCGCGCCCGGCAGACGCCCGGTTGAGGCGGGCCGCGGACCGGTGAACGCGTTCATTCCGCAGACCCACCGGCCCGGTGGCCGAGGCAGCACGGCATGAGGTGCTCGGCAACGACTGGCAGTGACACAACTGGCCAGCCCCGGCGCCCTGTTGCGTCCGGAGCGCCGGGGGCTACGGTGCGCCAGTCCACGCTGCCGGCGAAGGGATCCCACCGCCAGGCGACTGTGGAAGGTCGGCACCAACAGCGGCAACGACGGATGCCCCACCCTGTACTCCGAGCCCGGCGCCGATACGTACGTCGTCCAGGGCGAGCCCGTCACCGAGCCGGCCGAGCTCGCGCAGCTGGACCTCGCGGACGGCGAGGCCGCGGTGACGGTGCCCCGCGAGCTGCTCGCCAACTTCGGCCCGAAGGAGCCCGTGCACGTGCCGCAGTTCATCAGCTTCGCCGAGTTCGGCGGCATGTTCACCACGCTCCGACACTCCGCGTGGAGGCTGGAGACCCGCGGCCGCTACGCCGAGGTTCGGTTCTCCCTACGGTGCTGGTCATGTCACACCGCCCGCCCGAGCCCTTCGGAACGCTGGTGGCTCGCGCTCCACACGGCCGGCGTCCTGCCCCTCCGGGCGGGGCGCCGCGCCCGTTCCGTCGCACCGCGAGGCCCTGCGCTTCGAGCTGCCGCAGTGCGCGGTGGACTTCGAAGGTCGACCAGCTCATCGAATGGCGCGACGCTGGCGGCAGCGAAACCAGCAGGACGGCACCACCCTCAATCACCCGCAACTGGGCGTCGAGGACTGGCACGCCGAGCTGTGGCTCGACGACGCCGACGGCCTCGGGCTTCGGTGCGACGAGCCCGAGCCGCCCGCGGACTGCGGGGTATGCAGTGCGTTACTGACTTCGGCTCGTCAGGGTGAACCTTGGCGAAGCTTCTGATGGGCTCGGAGTGGTGGCTGTATCCCGTGGTGTGTGAGATATGGCGATGGGGGCGGGTTGACCGCTGCGGGGCGTCGGCGCCGGGAGTCGGTACGGATGCAGGCGGCTGAGTTGTTCGAGCAGGAGATCAAGCCGCCGGAGGTCGCACGGCGCCTGCGAGTGAGCCCGAAGTCGGCTTACCAGTGGCATCAGTTGTGGCGGGACGGTGGCGTGCGGGCTCTGGCCTCCCGTGGGCCGAGTGGATCCCGTTGCCGACTGTCGCCACGCTGTCTGGAGAAACTGGCCGCGTACCTCGATGAGGGCCCGGCCGCCCACGGCTGGGTGGAGGACCAGGTGTGGACCGCGGCGAGGGTGGCCACGCTGATCGGCAGGAAGTTCCACGTCTGCTACAGCGTCTCCGGAGCTACCCGGTTGATGCACCGGCTCGGCTTCAGTCCGCAGGTCCCCGCACGCAGGGTGGCAGAACGCGACGAGCAGGCCGTCACTGCGTGGAAGGAGGTGACCTGGGCCGAGGTAAAAGAGCCCGGGCGGCCTGCGGGGGCTACATCTGCTTCGAGGATGAAGCAGGGTTCACCCGAAAGCCGCCCCGAGGCCGGACCTGGGGCCGGCGCGGGCGCACCCCGGTCGTGACCGTCAGCGGGCGCCGCTCTGGGCGTCTGTCGGTGGCCGGGCTGATCGCGATGCGGCCGGGCTCGCGGACCCGGCTGTGCCACCGGCTGCGCACCCACCGAGCCGGCAAAGGAAAGCGCCGCAGCATGGGCGAGCGGGACTTCATCGCACTCGTCGACGGCGTCCACCAGCTCGTCAGGGCACCGATCGTGCTGGTCTGGGACCGCCTGAACACCCACGTCTCCCACGCCATGCGCGAGCTGATCGCCGAGCGCGAGTGGCTGACGGTATTCCTGCTGCCCGCCTACTCACCCGACCTCAACCCCGTCGAGTGGGTATGGGCACACGTCAAGCACAGCCTGGCCAACCTCGCCGTTGTCGCTCTCGACCGTCTCGAGGCACTCGTCCGCAACCGGCTCAAACGCCTTCAGTACCGGCCCGACACCCTCGACGGCTTCATAGCCGGAACCGGCCTGACCCTCGACGAACCCGCGTCACCTTGACGAGCCGAAGTCAGTAGCCCAGCAGCGCGCCGCGGCAGCCGAGGCCGGGGACATGTCGCGTGTCTCCGACCTGAACGTCGAGATCCGCAACCACCACCAGATGCGCCCTCTCCGGAGGCGGCAGTGAGCACCGCGGGTTGGGTCTACGTGCCCGCGGGCAGCGGAGCGGGCCACCTGCAACGCGTGGCCAGCAACACGCAGTTCAACCGCGCGCTGCGGGCATACCGGGCCTACATCGACCACAGTAGCGACTGCCAGACCTGCACCGCCTCGCCCACACCAAAGCCCAGGCCGAACGGGCTGACGCGAGCTGATGCAACGTTCAGAACACGTTGATCGCAGCTGGTGCCCGCTCCGCGCGAGTCAGGGCACGCAGCAGTGCCGCTTGGCCATGGCGCCGGACGGCAAGCCCGGCCAGCAGCGCAACCACGGGATCGAGGGCCGCGCCGGGAAGCTCCGGCACACTGAGGCCCGCGCTGACCGCCAGGTCATCCATATGCACAGCGAGCTCGACCAGTCGGGTCACGAGGAAATCGTCCAGGCTCAGCGCCCACCCTGTTTGCGGCATGAACACCACCCAGTCGCCATGCACCTCCTCAAGGCCGGACCGCTGCCGGTCGAGCGCGGCACGGACCCGCTCGACCAGCAGCCGCACGCCCTCGGACGAGATGCCGTCGCCCTTCGCTCGAATCCCAGAGCTGACTTCGCCGTCTAGCGGCGCATCAATCCACACGGCTCGCGCATAGTGTTCCAGCACGGGGATGGGTTCCTGCTCACAGGCGGGTCCCTCCAGCGCCGGATCCACGCTGAAAATCTGATACGCGAGGTGGCCAGCCAGGCCGCCGACAGTCCACTGCGCCAACGCGCTGGGTTTCTCCCACGAAACGGCCACCGCCGGTGAGTTCAGCAACGCTGCGGCCTGCGCGGCGGTCTCCAAGTAGGCGTTTCTCAGACTCACAAGCCCCCCATGATCCGTCCGGAAGCCCAACATTAGTCGCGCGGGCTTCAAGCACCTGCGCGGGTACTGCTTGCCTACTGACCTCATTGTCGGTGGCCAATGCGACGATCTCCCGATGGCCAAGCGAGGAGAGAAATGGGCACCTGGGACATCGGCCCCTTCGATAACGACACTGCCGCCGACTTCGGAGGGGACCTGGACGAGGCAGCCGTGGAAGAACGCGAAGCCCTGATCCGCGGCGCGCTCAAACGGGCCGCTCACCCTGCGGACTTCCTGGACACTTCCGACGGCGAGCGCGCAGTGGCCGCGGCCGCTCTGGTCGTTGCTCAGCACCCCGATGGCGTTTTGACATGTTCAACCTACGGTCCGTCAGAGCCGCTGCCAGAGCTGCCCGCAAGCCTTCGAACGCTCGCCGTCGAAGCTCTGGACCAAGTGGTCTCCGAGCGGTCTGAACTCGCCGAACTGTGGGACGACGCTGCGAACGGCTCGAAGTGGCGCCACGACATCACCCGCCTTCGTGACGTCCTTGACCCTCCGGTCCCTCCACAAGAGGAAGCCCTCTTCGACATCTAAGCGATCACCCACAGCCACGGGTCATCCGACCAGCCGACCCGCACCCCGTACATCACCGCGCCGGTGCCGCTGCCGCCCACCGCATCGCGACAGTGCGCTGACTGCGACGCCTGGGTCCCCGCCGGCCGACGGACGGGGTTCGTGTGCGCTCCGTGCCGCCACTGGCGTGAGCGGGCGGGGCGAGGCCTGTGCTGTCGCTGCGGGCGAAACGGACTGGCACTGCGCGTGCCAGTCTGCCAGTTCCTGCGTGCCCAGGCATGACCCCGAGCTGCATCGGGACGCGGATGAGATGAGTAATTGTCAAGAGTTGTGGATTCGCTCGACTTTCGACGTTCTGGCAGGCATTAGTGATCAGCGGCGGTGTCGAGGCTTGCTGTGGCTCGCGGCCGTCAGGCTGGCTCCGTCGCCTGGCGCCGACTGGCGAGGACAACCAGGCCGCCGATGACCGCGAGGCCCATGAGGACGGCACCGAACGCCGTGGCACCGCTGGTCAGGCCCACGGCGTCGCTGAGGTAACCGGCAGACACGGGCAGTAGCCCCGCCGGGACGTACCCGCCGACGTTGAGCGCGGCGTTGGCCTCCGCGAGGCGCTGGGGCGGGACGCTGGAGTTGAGCAGCGACAGGCCGCCGAGCTGGCCCATGCCCTGGCCAGCGCCGGCGAGCAGCGCGGAGGCGATGAGGACCGGCACCGACGAGGTGTGCACGGCGACGATCAGCGTGATCATGCTCAGCGTGGTGCTGACCGCGCCGGCCGTGAGGATGGTCCGCCGGTCGAGGCGTTGCACGGCGAACTGCACGCCGGTGGCGGCGAGGAACATGACGAAGGCCATGGCCCCGGCGACGATCCGGCTGGTGGTGCCGAGCAGGCCTGTCAGGAGCGAGGGGCCAAGCGAGAGCACGAAGGAGGTGGCCGTGATGCCGGGCGCGAACACGGCGATGCCGAGGGCGAGTTGGCGACCGTTGCCGCGCGGCACGCCGGGCACCCGCACCCAGGCGCCCTTCGCGGGCGCCGCGGGACGCCGGAGGGGCATGCGCAGCACGGCAAGCATCGCGGTGAGGAGCAACACGGCCTCGACGACGAAGACGGTGACGGTCGGCCCGGGCAGCGACTCGGAGAGCACCCCGGCCAGGAGCGGGCCGAGACCGGCGCCGAAGACCATCGCGCAGGAGGCGAGTAGGGCGGCGATCCGCTTGCGCTCGGGACCAGCCACGTCGGTCACCGCGGCCATGCCGGCCGAGACGACGGCGCCGACGGCGATTCCGGTGAACAGCCGTGCCACGATCAGCGCGGCCACGGTGGTGGCGGTCGCGAAGATCAGGCAGGCGGCCAAGGCGAGCACCAGGGCGGGCAGCAGCACGGGCTTGCGCCCGAGCCGGTCGGAGACCACTCCGGACACCAGGAGCGAGCCGATGAGCCCGAGGATGTAGAACGCGAACACCACGGTCAGGGTGCCCTTGGAGAAGCCGAGGTCTCGCTGCCACAGCACGTACAACGGTGTTGCCGCGTTCGAGAGGACGAAGACGGCCGTGACCGGCCAGGCGGCCAGCCATACCCACCCCCGCGGAGCGGCGGATCCTCCGCCGGGCTCCGCGGTGCCACTTCGTTGCCTGCCGTCGACGGCCTGGACGGGCGCGTTCCGGGTCTCGGACATGACTGTTTCCTCCGACTCCTTGCAGTACGACTTTAGTCGAACTTAGCATGCAGTACGATTGGAGTCGTACAAAGGAATCGAGTCGTGAGGACCTGCCCATGTCTTCGACTGCGGGCACCGCACCCGCCATCAAGGTGCTCCCGGCCCCTCCCGGCCTACCCGAACCGCTGCCGGAGCCGACGGTCGAGGAGTTGCGCCTGGAGACCGTTCTCGGGGCGCTCAGCGACCCCTTGCGGCTGACGATCGTCCGCAAACTCCTCCTGGAATCAGAGCAATTCGACCACTCCTGCGGCTGGTTCGGCTTCGACCGGCCCAAGTCGTCGCTCACGCACCACTTCAAGGCGCTGCGAGAGGCGGGGGTCACGCGCCAGCGCCAGTACGGGCTCGAACGCCGCAGTCACGTACGCGTCGACGACCTCAACGCCTGCTTCCCCGGCCTACTCGACCTGGTCGCGGCCTGGGCCCCAGAGGCATGACGAGGCGCCGCTTGACGAACCAAGACAGGCGGGCGGGTCCACAGCAAGCCCCGACATCGCCGCGCCGCACGGTCACCCGCCTGCCAGAACGGCGGAAGTCAAGGGATTCGTTCATTCATGATCAGGCGGCGGCCTCGGGACGCTCGACGAGCCGGCCGTTCTCGAAGCGGGCCCCGGCGCGGACGAGGGCGACCAGGTGCGGCGCGGTGACCGCGCGCCAGCGGGACTGGGCGGACTCGGCGAGCTTGAACACCATGGCGAGCGCGGCGGCCGGGCTGCCCGCGCCGCGGGTGACCTTGGTCCGGAGCTTGACCGTGGAGAAGGTCGATTCGATCGGGTTTGTGGTGCGCAGGTGGATCCAGTGCTCGGCGGGGAAGTCGTAGAACGCCAGCAGCTCCTCCGCGTCGTCGATGACCTTCGCCACCGCTTTGGGCCACTTCGCCTCGTAGGTCTTCGCGAACACCTTCACGGCCTTCTCGGCATGCTCGCGGTCCTCCGCGTTGTAGATCTCCTGCAACGCCTTCTTCGCTCCCGGCTGGGCGGACTTCGGCAGAGCATTCACGACATTCCGGATCTTATGGGCCCAGCAGCGCTGATGCCGAGCGGCGGGGAACACCTCCACCAGCGTCCGCCACAGCCCCATCGCACCGTCGCCTACGACCAGCTCCGGGTCGCGCATGCCGCGACGCCGGCAGTCGCGCAGCAGGTCCGCCCACGACTCGGTCGACTCGCGCAGCCCCTCCGCCAGCGCGATTAGCTCCTTCGTGCCGTCGATGCGCACGCCCATCAGCACCAGAACACACGAGTGGGCCTGGCCGAGGCGGACCTTGGGGTGCACGCCGTCAGCCCACACGTACACGTAGTCGCTGCCCGAGAGGTCGCGTTGCTGGAAGGCGGCGTGGTCGTCGCCCCGCTGCTTGGTCAGACGAGTGACGGTCGGCGCGGACAGGCCGGCGGCCGAGCCGAGGAACTGCTCCAGCGCGGGCACGAAGTCGCCACTGGACAGGCCGTGCAGGTACAGCAGCGGCAGCACCTCGCTGACCTTCGGGGACTTGCGGCACCACGGCGGGAGAATCTTGGAGGAGAACCGCTTCCGCTCGCCGGTGGCCGCGTCGACGCGGCGGTCGTTCACCCGCGGCGCGGCCACCTCGATGGCACCGGCGGCGGTGGTCACAGCGCGAGGCCGATGGCGGCCGTTGCGCACCACCAAGCGTCGCCCGCTCCCGTCGCGTTCCGCAGCCAACTCGGCTATGTACTGGTTGACTTCGGCCTCCAGAGCCGCGGCGAGCATGCGGCGGGCGCCCTCACGGACGATCTCGTCGATCAGGGAGCCGGACTCGGTCGAACCATCGGCGTTCACTACGCTGAGCACGGGCGTGTCACCCTTCCCGACCCGCGCTGCAACGCGGGCCTACTCGGTGAGCTTGTTATCGATCACCCGGGAAAGTACGCCCTTTGCGTCCACCCCGAGGACCGATCCACAACTCCTGAGCATTGCTCGGATGAGACGTGGGTCGAGTCGGTCCTCACCGCGCTTCCGGATCCGGTCGCGACCGAGGTACGCACGTGGGTGGAGGTCCTGCGCGAGCGGGCCGACGCGAAGGAGAGCCGCGCGGGTACGACGGCATCCGCCGCTACCTCGCCCGTCTTCAGCCGGTCCTCACCCATTGGACTGCGACGGCCGGAGTGAGCTCGCTGCGCCAGGTCACGAAAGACCACGTCGACGACGCCGTGGCGGAGTTGTCCGGTATGGCCCGCCGAAGTCTTGCCACTGTCCTGCGCAGTCTGTTCCGCGTGCTCAAGAGCCGACGAGTGATCTTCCAGAACCCGGCTCGGGACCTCCCCGTCGGCGACCTCACTGGCCTTCCGAGAGCCATCCCCTCCGACCGCCTGATGGGTCTGCTCGACCAGACAGAGACGCCGCTCGGCGGGCTCGTCGTAGCCCTGGCTGCCATTCACGCCCTGCCCGCAGCGAGGTCCGGAGTCTGCAATCCAGTCGCCTCGATCTGTCCCGAGGCACCCTAGAAGTGCGGAGGGGCCTGCTACGGCACACCCTCTACCTGGAGAAGCTCACCCACCAGATCGCTGCGGACTGGGTCACCTACCGCCATCGCCGGTGGCCGGCCTCGGCCAATCCCCACCTCTTGGTCAGCCAGAAGACCGCGGTTGACCCAGACCACCCGGCAGTCGCCATCGGGCTTCTCCGCGGAGTCCTCCCCCGCGGGCTGACGCTGAGCGGTCTGCGCCAGGACCGCATCCACAATGAGGCGGCAGAATGCGCCGACCCCCCTCCGGCTGATGCGCCTGTTCGGCATCACTGAGCAGACCGCCATGCGCTACGTCAGCACCGCCTGCCCGGAACGCGCCGCGAAACTGCCCAGGTAGCGGGCTCGCTCCGAGCCCAACGCCGCTGCTGAAAGCCCGTGGCGACGAAGCACTGGGTCCGGCATCATCCCCATGTGATTGTGACGCAGCCCGTTCTGGAGATATCCGCTGCCGACGGCTTCGCGCTCTGGCCGGTGGGCGAGCGCAAGTCATGTGGCTACCTCGTGCTGAACGGGGAGCTGACTCCGGCGGAGGTCGGCACGGCCGTTATGCGGATCGCCGACTGCAACGACTTCGAGCCGGAGGAAGAGCACGGGCCGTGCCCGACCGACCCACTGGGCATCTTCCTGCACGGGCTGCTCACCATGCCTGATCTGTTCGCCGCCGGCGGGTTCCGGGTGACCGACAACGCCACCGACACCGTCTTCGTCGAGCCTGGCTGCTGCAACGGCCTGGAGGGCTGGCGGGACTGGCTGGAGGTGCTCGACGGTACCGGCTTCGCCTACTTCGGCCACGATCCATCCTCGGTGGCCGAACGCGTCAACGACATTGTCCGGCTCACGCTCGATGCCCACGGGACGGACGGCAGCCCCGTGACCGAGCTGTCGGTAGACCAGGTACGCAGGCTCGTCGCCGGCGCCCAGCAGGATTTGCAGGACTTCCTCAGCCTTGCCGGGACCTGGGCTGAACAACACCTGCCGGCCCACGCTGCCGCCGTCACCGCCGCCCTGGCACGGGCACTGGACCTGGTGCCCACACCATGACCAGCTTCCTGACCCACCGAACGCGCGTGCACGACGACAGCCTCCCCCTCCACCGGCGGCACAGCGCGCTGCGGACCTGCCTCACCGTTTTTGCTCCTTACGGTCTGCGGGCGACGTACCACCACCTCACGCTCAGCGCCGCGATCCCCCGGCAGCTGGAGGCGGACCCGGATGCGCTGGTGTGGGCAGTAGAGGAACTGCACGAGGCGCGGGTGCTGTGGCTCGCGCGAGCGGAGGAGTACGCCGCGCAACGCCGGGCAGAGAAGCGGGCCGGGCGGCGGGCCGTACCAGACCCGCGACCGTGGTGGCTGCGGAGCTGGTGGGAAAGCCCGAACCGTGCCTGGTTCGAAGACCCGTTTCGCCACCCGTCGCTGCGGCTGCCCGAGTACGTCCGGCGGCAGAACGCGATTCTGGACGGCGCCGAGCCGCCTGGCTGCCCGGCTTGTGGGGATGACGGACTGCCAGTGCTGAGCTCGACTGGGCACGGTTGGGTCGAGCTGTGCCGTGGGTGCGCGTGGGTGCTGGCGCCATGTCCGTGCGGGCAGCGGCACCGGTTCGTGCCGGAGACCCCGTTCAACTGGAACGAGATCTGGCAGCGGGCGCACATGAGCGATGACGGCACGCCGAACTCACATTGGCCTGCGGGCTAGCCAGTTGGATCGGCGCGGCGAACGCTCAGCAAATCAGATCCCGCGAGCTTCGCCGGAACCTGCGCGCGGGACCGCCGCAGCCATCAACTGGCACGCGGGTTCAGGCTTACCAACGTTCAGGAATCTCGGAACCCGCGCGCTTCCAACCGCACAGCGCAGAAGATCCGCCGCCAGGAACAGGGCCATCAGTACGCCGAAGCCCAACTCATCGCGCTCGGGGCTCCAGTGCCGCGGGCCGGGTGCAACCCGGCCGTCTGGCTTCGGGAGGCCCTGGTCGCGGTCGGGGCCCGCAACGTACGCCACCGCGGAGCGCACCGCTACGTATGGCGGCTCGGGCGAAGCCGGCGCGAGCGTGAGCAGATCAAGCTCGGCATCCCCGCCCAGCGGCCCTATCCCAAACAGCCCGACCCCGAACCGATCGCGGTCTGAGGGCTGTCCAGCCGCGCAGTCCGCAGTGCCCGCCGCGGCCGCCCGTTTCACGGGATGCCCCCTATCCCGCCCACCAGGAAAGAGGAACCATGTCGCACCCCACCCCCCAGTACGCCGACCCGGTCGAGTTCGCCGCGAGTCGGCACCGCATCGTCATCAACCTGTCCGGCGGGAAGGACGGACTCGTGGCCGGCCTCATCGCGATGGACGCCGCCCGCCAGGCCGGTGTCGACGACCGCGTCTGGACCGCCCACGCGAGCCTGGGCCCGATGGAGTGGCCCTCCGTCACCGTGGACGGAGTGCGCTGGCCCAGTGCCGGCGAACTCGCCGCACAGCAGCACAGCCAGGCGCTCGGCGTGCCGCCCGAGCGGCATGTCGAGGTCCGGCGCAGCCGTGAAGTCGACGGTGAGCGGGTGCCGTTCGATCTGCTGACCTTCATCGCGGAGCGGGGCGACTGGCCCTGGCTGGGTCGGGCCCGCACCTGCACCGGCCCGTGGAAGACGAAGATGGTGTACCAGGCGTTCACCCCGCAGGTCCGCGCGCTCAGGAAAGAGACGGACGGCCCGCTGATGTTCGCCAACGTGCTCGGGATGCGGGCCGAGGAGAGCGCGGAGCGCCGCAACCGGGAGGTGTGGCGCCGTAGATCCGACAACTCAGCCCGGGTCGTCGACGAGTGGCTGCCCACCCACCAGGTGAGCACGAAGGAGGTCTGGGCACGCACGATCAGTGCGGGGCTGCCCTACCACTGGTGCTACGACTCGCACCCCGGCACCAAGGACCGGCGTGGTTCCCGTCGCTGTTCGTGCTCGGCCTGCACCCTGGCCAACCACCGCGATCTGCTGCTGACCGCCGGGCCGGCCGCGGCTCGCCGAGCTGTTCGCACTGGTCGAACGCGTCCGCCAGGTGCCGTTCAATCCGAACATCACCATGGCCGAGCTCATCGCGCTGTCCCGTCGGCGCGACGCCCCGGACCCTGGCGTCGAGGTTGAGGAGAGCAGGGACTTCGAGCGGATGGAGCGCGACGTCCACGCCGCCTTGCGCAGGCCGCCCACGTGGGACTCCACAGCCCGTACCGGGCCGGGCGAGCTCCTGCACCGTGCCGCCGGGTGCGATGGCTGCAGCTGACCACCACACCGGCGCGCACCCCCATCCGGGAGGTACTCGATGACGATGACGACGACCCAGCGCATCCTCGACCTCGCTGCGGCGGCACCGGCCCGCCACGGCGAGGACTTGGTGCTGCTCCTGGGTGAGGCGAACGAGCTGTACCAGCAGGGCCTGCAGGATCTGCACCGGGAGACGGCAGAGCGCCTCACCGAACTGCCCACCGCGGACCTGATGGTTGCCGCGGAAACGGCTGGTATGCCGTGTGATGCCTCGCAGGACCGCGCCGAGGTGATCCTGCTGCTGGCCCTGGCCGAGTGGGAAAGGACGCCGGCCGCCATGGCGTTCATCGAAATGGCCGAGGCCGCCGCGCGCCGCGGGGTCTGCCTGATCCGGGCGCGCCTGTGGGACCATGCGGAGGTCACCGAGTGGTTTTCGCATCGCTCCTCGGCGCGGCTCACCCAGCACAGGCCGCCTTCCCTCGATCCGGAGACGTTGCTGAATGCCTCGGACGCCTCGAGGTATCTCGGCTACAAGAACGCCAACCAGGTCAACACCTTCGTGCGGGACCACCCCGGTTACTTCCCCGAACCGGACGTCGTCGAAGAGATGGGCACGGCCGAGAACCCCTACCGCCGCCAGCTGTGGAAGGTGGCGACCCTGCAGGAGTGGATGGCCAGCCGGCCCGGCCGTGGACGGCGAGCCGGAGCCAAGCAGGCGCCACCCCTGCCCGAGGTCTCCGCCGACGGTGATCTTGAGGAGCTGCTGGGGGCGAGCCAGGCGGCCGCGCTGCTGGGATACAAGAGTGTCGGCTCTTTCTCCAGCGCCCTGTCCCAGGGCAACCTTCCGCTGCTGAAGACCGTGGACGGCATCGCCAAAGCAGGCCGCCAAAAGGGGCGCCGGCGCTGGACACGCCGGCGCATCCTGGACCAGGCCGCCCAGCGGTCCAGTAGGTAGCACCCGGCGGTGAACAGACCTGCGCGCACCGCCCCTATGAACGCGGCTTCCGGTGTGGGGAGTTGGTCCCTTGCGGACCGGGAGTCGCACGATGGCCGGCATGGCGTGGATCGCCACCACGCCCCGCAGCAGCACCTGCTGCTGCGGACCGGCCATCGCTCATGTTCCAACAGCGCGCGCGGATGGCTCTACAGCGTCATCCGCCAGTGGCGTGGTCTGCCCAGACCATGGCACAGACCATGAGGTTGTTCTGGGATCTTGACCGTGGTCGGGGTCTCGTGGTCGGGGCCATGGTCTGGGCCGGCCGGTTGTCTTTCTTTCATGACCCGTTCCTCTTCAGGTGTTCCGGCCGCCGAACTGGCCCCCAGCCCTGCTGAACCGCTGCGCTTGCAGGTCCTGACCGCGCTCGCCCTGCACCGGATGGCCACGACCGGCCAACTGCTCCAGATGCTGCGGCCAACCGGCTCTCGCCAACTGGTTTCCCGGGCGCTGAACAAGCTGCGCTCCGCGGGCTTGGTCGACCTCACGCCGCTGCCGGACGTGGACCGGCCGCGGACGCATGCCTGGTACCTCACCCCGGACGGGGTGCTTCTGGCCCGCGATCATCCCCCCCTGCGGGGGCGGCCGACGCACGCCGCCTCGGGCACGAACACGGCCCGTGGGACTGGACTCCTGAGGTGGCTCATTCCATCGGAGAGGGCGAGCGGCTCGTGGCCGACGCCCTCCTGCACTACACCGTCATCGACAGCGAACGCCGACGGAAACTGCGCGCCTTCGTCGAGGTCGATCGCACCACCATGAGCAGCGAACGCCTGGCCGTGAAGCTGATCGAGTACGCCAGACTGTTCCACTACGAAGCCCAGCCCGTCGGACGCCGCCGGCCAGTCACCACCGGCCCTGCGTGGCTCCGCTGGTATCCCGTCTTCCCACGCATCCTCTTTGTCCTCACCGGCGCCTCCCGAGCCCGGCTGGACGACCGCATCAGCGATCTGCAGGCGATGGTCGCCCACCACCCGCTCGTCGCAGCCCTCGCCCGCGAGGTCCAGCTGGGAGCCGCCATCCTCGAGGACATCAAGGAACACGCTCCCTCCGGACCGCTCTGGGTACCGCTGACCGGGGGCGAGCCCCGCCCGTGGACCGATCTGTGATCACCTCGACCGTGCGCGTGTACCGAGGGGATCGGAAGTCGGAACCCGTCTCTAAACCGATGAATCGTTCGGAGCCCGGTGCAGGGCAACGCACTACAGAATTGTCCGAGCGGCAGTCAGGCCGGTGTCGAAGCCGCCGAAGAAGACCGAGATGTCGGCGTTCACGGGCGCGCATGCGCAGTCAGCAAACCGGGCGCGTTCTAGGCCAATGCGGGATCATGCGCGGCGAGTTGGGGGCATGCTGGTGGTGCGCTCATTCGCTCTGCTTCGGTGGCAGGAGGCCGGCCGGTGTTACGCATTCACTTCACGGCGCAAGACCTCGCCCGGACACGGGTGGCCGCAACGATCGGCGTCGCAGCGGAGGTCTATTACAGCCTGGAGCTGCTGGGAGAGAACCGGGAACTTCCTCACTTCCGCACGTGGCGGTCAGCGGTCGCGGGCCGGATGGGAGCGGACACGCGCCCTTTGACGTCCCTGGTTCCGGTGCGTGGCCCGGGGCTTGATCTGGTGGCCTTGATGGGCGATGTGCCCTCTGTGGACCACGCCGTGGACAACCTGCTGCATGCCCCGGTGTCCCGGCTGCGACGCGAGTTCGAGGGTCTCGACTTCCACCCCGGACACCTGCCATGGGCAAGGCGGGTGTGCGAGGGCGACCGCGACGCGCGCCGGGAGCTCGCCGATGCCGTGCGTGCCTGCCATCGGCTGACCGTGGAGCCCTACTGGGATCGAGGTCGGTCCGAACTGGTCGCGCTGTCCACTCGGTGCGCGAACCTGGTGTTGGAGGGAGGCATCGATCTGCTGCTGCGTTCGATCTGCGCACCACTGGTGCGCTGGCGTCCACCGGTGCTCGAAGCTCCCTATCCGCGCCGAGTTGAGGTGCGTCTCCAGGGAAGGGGGCTGATCATCACGCCCACGGTCTTCGCGAAGCACCCGGTGAGCTTTCTGTGGGACCCGCTCGATCGTGCCCAGCCACCCCGACTGAGCGTGCCGGCTCTCCGTCGGCCGCTGATAGATACCGGGCCGGCGGAAGCGGACGGTTCCGCCATACGGAACCTGGGGTCTCTGCTCGGCCGCACGCGAGCCGCCGCTCTACAGGTGACAGCAGAAGGCTGCACGACGAGCGAACTGGCCCGCCGCCTCCAAGTCACGGCGGCAGCGGCCAGTCAGCACGCGACCGTGCTGCGAAACACCGACCTCATCACCACCAGCCGCCGAGGCGGGTCCGTGCTGCACCACATCACCCCTCTCGGGCTGGCCCTGCTGCGGACCGGCGCCCTGACGGAACCGTGAGGCCCGAGGGCACCGCGGCGTCAGCCTGGGCGCGAGACCCTCGCCTGCCGCCCCGGCCCCTTTAAGCCGTGACTTAAGAGGTAGGCCACAGATGGCCGACCCATCCAGGATGTGAAGCCGCAACCGGCTCACCCTTCTGGAGATCGCATGAAGACTCACCTCGCCGCCGCCGTCGGTTCCGTCGTGCTGACCGCGGGCACCCTGCTGGGCGCTCCCGCCGCCGGCGCGCAAACCGCCGCCTACCCGACCAGCCCTTTCTACGTGGATGACTACGCGGCCAGCTACGCCTACGGCACCCTGACCTGGTACAACCGATCGGTCGGCGTCGATGGAACACTCCAGGCCGTCGGCTGCCGCAGGGTGTGGTTCGGCGCGTACGGTGCCTCTGACAAGCTACTCGGTACCAGGAGCACCAGCACTCAGTGCAACACTACGTATCCGCTCAAGACCGGAATCCCTGCGGATGTGACCGGGGGCGCCACGTATGTCATCGTCTGCATTGACGATCACAACGCGCAGCCCATCAAGTGTGAGCGGTACGACCGGCGGCCCTGACCATCCGACCGGCCGGAAAGTGACGCTGCCGCACCAGCCGCCGGGGCGGAACCACACTCGGCCGCCCCGCAAGCTCATCTCGCCGCCGCCGGGGTTCCCTCGTGCTGACCACAGGCACCCTTGCTCGGCGGGCCAGCCCGGTGGTGCCGCGTACGTCAGGTCTGTAAGTGCGGGCGGTACCTGATTTGCTGCGGATCAACAGCGCGGGCGTCCCTGGAGTCTGCCGCTGGAGGACCGTGTTCTGCTGGTCACGACGTACTGGCGCACGACCCGCTCCGCCCGCGCTGCGCCGACGCGCGCCCATGTGTGGATAGGGCCGGTGGCCTTGAGTCGATCACCGCATAGAGCAGCCTGCGGTCAAGGCAATGCCTCCGGCGGGGGATCGGCCGGCACCGGGATGGCGGGGGCGCCGATGCCGACCGCGGGTCCGTAGGGGGCGTGCGCGGGCGCGGGGTGCTTCCATCCCGTCCGCCGTCGACCCAGGCAGAGCCGAGCAGATGCGGCCCCTGGCGTCCAGGTCGTTCGTACAGTGGCGCGCTCCACCTGGACGCCAGGAACCACGCCCGCTCCACGGTGTGTGGGTCGACGGCGGACGGGATGGAAGCTGGGGTAAGTGGTGGGCGAGGTTATGCGGCCGTAGCGCGGCCAGTAATTCCGTTGGTGATCGAGCCGCAAACCCCCGCTGTACAGTCCCCGTAGCCGATCAAGGGGAGGGGCGCAAATGATCAGCCGGTGGCCGACTGCCTTGGGGGTGAACCTGCTCCTTGGCATACCGGGCATCGTGCCGATCTGGCTGCTGTGGTTTCTGGCAGCGAGCTGGCACAACCCGGAACCGACGGAGAACGACGGTATGGCCCTTTGGTTGGTGATCGTCGTACCCATCGTCGGTCTGTACACGATGCTGTGGTGGGCCGCCAACAGTGCCCTTGTCCACCGGACCTCGCTCACTGCTCAGACCTACTGGCTGCTCAGCGCGGTAGGCACGTTCTCGCCCACCTTCACACTCATCCTGCTCAATCCTTGAGTTGCGCAGCCTGGCAAGATCGCTGGGTGTCCAGTGAACCTGTGCGGCCGGGCCGCACGAAGTATGTCCTGTTCGACGTCGACGGCACGTTGATCGACGCGCTGAGCAACCAACGCAAGGTCTGGGGAACCTGGGCGGAGCTGTACGGGCTGGATGCGGACGAGGTCTACCAGGTGGCTCTGCGGACGCGGCCGATGGAGACGTTCGCCCAGGTCGCTGCGGAGCGAGACCCGCGTGAGTGCCTGACCACGCTGCATGAGCTGGAGGACGAAGACGTCCGAACCGGCGTCTATGCGGCCTTCGATGGCGCGTCGGAGCTGCTGCACGGCCTGCCACTGAAGTCCTGGGCGCTGGTGACCTCGAACTACGAGCACCGAGTGCGCGGCCGTTTCCTGCGGACGGGCTTGCCGGTGCCGGGCCTGATCGTGGACGCGGCCGCTGTCGAGGAGGGCAAGCCCTCTCCCGTCCCGTATCTGCTGGCCGCCGAGCAGCTCGGAGCCGAGCCGGGAGACTGCCTGGTCATTGAGGATGCCCCGTCCGGAGTGCAGTCCGGGCTGGGCGCCGGGATGACGGTGTGGGGGGTGAACGCCGCTGCCGCGGTGGAGGGCGTGCATCGCCACTTCGTCAGTCTGCGTGAGGCAGTTCCTCACATCCTGGCCTTTGTGTCCGGCCCTCACGGGAATGCCGCAGCCTGAGCCTGCCCGTCGGCACCGGGTATCACTGAGATGATCTTCGAGTGGCTGGTGTGATCACGGCGTCCGAGCCGTCTTGGATAGTCCCCTTCACCGGGCTGAGCCCGCGCTGTCTCAGCAAACTGATCACTGCGCTGCGGCGCGAAGGCGTGGACGAGGCACGTCGGGGACGGCCGTGGAGCCTGCCCCTGGAGGACCGGGTGCTGCTCGTTGCCGCCTACTGGCGCACCAACTTGACGCTGCGACAGCTTGCCCCGCACTTCGGAATCTCGAAGTCGCCAGCCGACCGCATCATCGACCACCTCGGCCCTGCGCCCGCGCTCCAGCCGCGCAAGCGGTACCGCAAGGACACCGTGCTGATAGTGGACGGCACCCTGGTACCCACTCGGGACCACACAATCGCGAGCAGTCGAAGAACTACAGGTATTCGACCAACCATCAGGTCGTCATCGATGCCGACACTCAACTCGTGTTCGCCGTTGGCCGGCCGGTGGCCGGCAACCGCAACGACTGCAAGGCATGGGAGCTGTCCGGCGCGAAGGATGCCGTCGGCCGTACCACGGTGATCGCGGACGGCGGTTACCGGGGCACCGGTCTGGTCATCCCGCACCGCCGCGAGCCCGGCCAGACAGAACTCCCGGCGTGGAAAGAGCAACACAACACCTCCCACCACAAGGTCCGCGCCCGCGGAGTGGGGCCCAACGGGCCGTCGCCGTCAGGGGGCTGGTCCGGTTGTCCGGACGTTGATGCGGCGCGGGTGCGCTCCAGGGACTGCGCGACGCGGTCTGCGAGCTGGGCCATCAGCCGCTCGCGGCCGGTCAGGTGCACGAAGGGTGCCGCCTGTCGGATGTCGTCCAGAGTCGCCCCGTCGTGCCAAGCTCGGGTGAGCACGGCGGCGGGCGCGGTGTGCTCCCGGCCGCCGACCAAGCCGGCCAGGACCTGGCGGATGCCGGAGAGGCAGCCCGGATCCTCGGGTACAAGGACGCACACAGCTTCCTCAGCGCACTCGGCCACGGACTCCTACCCGAGCTCGAGCAGCCCGACGGCTACGAGTACCGCCGCGGCAGCGCCGGCCGACCCCGCCAGCAACGCTGGAAACGAGACCGCCTCCAGGAACTGGCCGCCCGCCGCTCCCCGGCGCCCTGAGGCACCCATCCCGCAGCCCCTTGCGCGGGATACCGCAAGAACGTGGCATCTGGTTGAAGGGATCGACGAACTCCCGGCGGGCCAGACGCCACACGATGGCCGGTATGGAGAGGTCAGCCAACCCCTCCCCCGCGAAGCCCGCTTCGCGGAACCGGCCATCGCTATTTCCGTCGTGGTCCTGCTACAGGCGGGCAGACCACGCACCCCCATCAACGTCGCAGTGCTGCTCGAGCACCACAATCGCGCCCCGGCCCCGACACCATGCCGCGGCGGCCCGTCCACCCGCATGCCGTGATCCGCACCAGTTGCCCGCCGCTGGCCGCCGGGCAACTGGTGAAAATTCTTCGGAATCGGATGTCACATCGGGAGCCTCTTCGCGCACTAAGAAGACATCTCATTTGGCGTGTTCGATAGTCTGCGGTCGTGGACATCGTGGAGCGTCTGGTGCCGGATGAGCTGTGGGAGCTGTGGGAGCTGTTCGAGCGGGTGGTGCCACCCGCTCCGACGCGGCCCCAGGGTGGTGGCCGTCGGCGGTACGGGAATCGAGAGGTGCTGGCCGCGATTGTGTTCGTGGCCACGTCAGGGTGTACGTGGAAGCAGTTGCCTCCGTCGTTCGGCCCGTCGGGGCCGACCGCGCACCGCCGGTTCAGCGAGTGGAGCCGGGCCCGGGTCTGGGCCAGGCTGCACCGCCTGGTGCTCGACGAGCTCGGTGCGCGTGGAGACCTGGACTGGTCGCGGTGTGCGATTGACTCGGTGAACATGCGGGCCCTGAAAGGGGGGACCTGACAGGTCCGAATCCTGTAGATCGGGGCAAGAAGGGCTCGAAAATCCACCTGATCACCGAGCGGACCGGTCTGCCCGTCTCCGTCGGCATCTCGGGCGCCAACCTCCACGACAGTCAGGCCCTTCAGCCGCTCGTGCGGGGGATCCCGCCGATCCGCTCCCGCCGTGGTCCCCGTCGGCGCAAGCCCGCCAAACTCCACGCCGACAAGGGCTATGACTACGACTACCTGCGCCGATGGTTACGTGAGCGGGGCATCACCCATCGCATCGCACGCAAGGGCATCGAGACCTCGCAACGACTGGGCCGCCACCGTTGGAAAATAGAGCGCACCATGGCCTGGCTCGCCGGATGCCGGCGCCTCCATCGCCGCTACGAGCGCAAGGCGGAACACTTCCTGGCCTTCACGGCCATCGCCTGCGCCCTCATTTGCTACCGCCGACTTGCCAAATGAGACGACTTCTAAGCAATAACCCGGCCGCGGTTGGCGGGGTGCGCTTCACTGGACGGGCAGAGGAGGAGAGCCGATGGAAGCCTCGTTGGTGACCGCGGGCATGTGTGTGGTCGCTTACGCAGCCCGCTGCCTGATGGTGTGGGTGCGTACCCGGCGGGACGCGGACGCTGCCGTCTCTCAGCACCGCGCCGGGGCACGCATGGTTCGAGCCCTGCCTACAGGCAGCCGGGTCCGGATGCGCTCTGCCGCCGGAGACGAGGTGGTGATCGAAGTCGGCAAGCAGATCACCCGACGAGCGCAGGGGCCACATGGTGGATGACATCTCCCCTCTGTCCGCCAGGTCGGCCTCGGCACGCCTGGGAACCGTGCTCGAGCCGCAGGCCTTTGCCGATGTCTACCGGGCGGAGATGCCGCTGCTGGCCCGATTCGTGATGAAACACGGCGCCAGTCCGCAGGAAGCCGCGGACGCTGCCCACGAGGCATTCGCTCAGGCATATGAGAATTGGGACAGGATCCGGTATCCGGCGCGGTGGCTGCGCACCGTGGCCACTCGGATCTACTTCAGGGCGAAGCTCCGCGAAGACCTCCCTGGCGAACTGCCCTCACCCCGTGCCGAGTTTCATCTGCCCACGAACATCGAGCTCAGCGATCAAGAGCGCGACGTGTATGCCGCCCTCGCCGAACTGCCGCCTCGACAACGGCAGGTCATGGCCTGGTACTACGACTGGTACACGGTCCCGGAGATCGCCGAGGTACTCAGCATCGCGGAAGACGCAGTACGGCAGAGCCTGTGCCGAGCCCGGGCCGCGCTCAAGGCCCACCGAAGCCAGCAAGGAGGTGTCCGATGAGCGAGTACCACGACGTGTTCCCCGACGACGACCCAGAGCTGGACTCCTGGCTGAAAGCTGTCGACCAATCAACGCTGTCCGCGGTGAAGAACGGCATGGACCTCTCCGTCGGCCTGCACGCCATCACCGGCCAGACAAGCCCGGCCGCCGAAGCACTCCCCCTTCAGCCACCGCCGACGCAGCACGTCACACCGCGAACCGCCTACTCACCACCGCCCCAGGACACCCCTCGCCCCGAAGGCGAAGGATGGATCAAAGGCACCGTCAAATGGTTCAACGAAGACAAGGGATACGGCTTCATCGCCGTCGCCGGCGGCTCGGACGTCTTCATCCACCGCACAGCCCTCGACGACACCATCGACACCCTCGTAGAAGGCGAACCCGTATGGTTCCGCCTCAGCATGCGCAAGCCAGGAAGCAGCAAAAGGGAACCCGTCGAGGTCGTCAAAGTACTGCGCGGCGCATAACACACCCCATGCGCCGCCCCCATGGCTTCGTTCACTATCAGCGACAGCGTTTGTCGAGCAGCAGCCGAACGTTCGCCTGTCGGGGAATGGTCACGAGAAGTGACGGCAGCGCCCTGTCGCCCATACGGGTGGGGTGATCGACGTCCGTGCGCTGCGGCGCCACCCACGGCCGGTGCTGGCCATCGTACGAATGGGCAGACTTGATCATGTCTTCGGGGTGACCATGGGGCATGACGGGCTGGCGGCGGGTGTGTTGGTGGGGGCTTGCTCTGTTGGGAGCAGGTGCGGCGGTGGGGTTGTTGGTATGGGTGACGGCCGCTCACCCGGAAGGATCCGGTCAGGCCTGGGGCGTCGCCGGGTCGGTGGCCGGGGTCGCCGCGCTGGGAGTGTCGCTGTGGCAGCTGCGCCCGCCGGCCCCCAACCCTGTCCCTGTACCGCCGCCCAGTCCGGCGGAGCCGGTAACCGGGGAGCGCGGGGCGATCGTGGCGCGCGGGAACGTGACCGGCTCCTCGACCCGGTACACCGGACCGGCACCTGCCGTTCCCGCGGCGCCGCCGCCTGGTGGCACGCCGGGGCTGACGGGTAGCGACGGCGCGATCGTCGCGGGCGAGGACGTCGACGACTCGCACACCGAGTACCGCCCGTGACCGGAACGTCCGGGGAGGCGGTGGGGCAGCCGGCGCCACCCGCCGGACTGCACGGGAGCTCTGGCGCGATCGTCGCCGGCGGTGACGTGACTGCCTCGTCGACGCAAGTCATCGAGGCGGGGCAGGCATTCGTGCTCCCTCCCGAGGCGTATGCGCCGATCCCGGACGATGCTGCGGCTGGCGGGGTGTCGAACATCGGGACCGATCTGTTCGTCGGCCGCATCGACGAACTTGCCACGCTGGAGACGGCGTTCGCCCGACCGGGCGAGGTCGTCGTGCATGCGGTGCACGGGCTGGGCGGGGTCGGCAAGTCGGCGCTCGCCGCACGCTGGGCGGCGAGACGGCCCGAGAAGGTGCGCTGGTGGGTCACCGCTGACACCCCGGCCGCCGTCGACGCGGGGATGGCCGCGCTGGCGCGGGCCCTTCAGCCCGGACTGACCGGGCTGCCCGCCGAACTACAGGGCGAACGCGCCGTGGCATGGCTCGCCGGCCATGCCGGATGGCTGCTCGTACTGGACAACGTCGAGGACCCCGTGCACATCCGCCCGCTCTTGGACCGCCTGCCGGGCGGCCGGGTCCTGGTCACCACCCGCCGCGCGACCGGATGGCACCGCGATGCCACCGCCATCCGCCTCGGCGTGTTCGACCCGGCCGAAGCTGTCGACTTGTTCACCCGCATCTTCTCGCACCACGGCCCCCGTAACACCGACGGCGCCGACGCCGTGTGCGCGGAACTCGGCTACCTGGCCCTGGCGGTGGAACAGGCCGCCGCCTACTGCGCCGAAACCGGCACAAGCCCCCGCGAATACCTGGACATGCTGGCCCAATGGCCCGCCACGATGTTCGCCGCAGGCACCGCGGGCGGCGACTCCGAACGCACCATCGCCCGGATCTGGCACCTCACCCTCAACCGCCTCGCCGACACCCCCCTCGCCGGCAGCCTCCTGCGGATCCTGGCCTGGTACGCCCCCGACAACATCCCACGCGACCTGCTCCAGGGCCTGGCCGAACCCCCCCAACTCGCCACCGCGATCGGCCGGCTCGCCGCCTACAGCATGATCACCGACAACCACGACGGCACCCTGACCATCCACCGCCTGCTCCAGGCCCTCGCCCGCACCCCCGACGCGGGCGACACCCACCGCACCCCCGAAGCCGTCGACCACGCCCGCGACCAGGCCGCCGCGCTCCTCGCGGAAGCCTTCTCCACCGACGTCCATCAGCCCGAGACCTGGCCCCGGTGCAGAGCCCTGCTCCCGCACACCGACGCCCTCACCCGCCACCACACCCCAGACCATGACACCACCCACACCGCCCACGCCCTCGACCGCGCCGCCGCCTACCAAAGCGGACAAGGCTCCCTCACCCCCGCCATCCACGCCTTCCAACGCGCCCTCGCCACCCGGGACCGGGTGCTGGGCGGCGACCACCCCCACACCCTGACCTCGCGCAACAACCTCGCGCACGCGTACCAGGCGGCGGGGGACCTGGGCCGCGCCATCCCCCTGTTCGAGCGCACCCTCGCCACCCGGGAGCGGGTGTTGGGCGGCGACCACCGTCACACCCTGACCTCACGCAACAACCTCGCGCACGCGTATCAGGAGGCGGGGGATCTGAGCCGGGCCATCCCCCTGCACGAACACACCCTGACGGAGCGGGAGCGGGTGCTGGGCGAAGACGACCCACAGACGCTGACCTCGCGCAACAACCTCGCGTACGCGTATCAGGAGGCGGGGGATCTGGGCCGAGCCATCCCCCTGTACGAGGGAACCCTGACGGAGCGGGAGCGCGTGCTGGGCGGCGACCACCCCGACGCGCTGGCCTCGCGCAACAACCTCGCGTACGCGTACCGGGCAGCGGGGGATCTGGGCCTGGCCATCCGCCTGTACGAGCGCACATTAACGGATTGCGAGCGGGTGCTGGGCGCTGACCACCCCCACACCCTGACCTCACGCAACAACCTCGCGAGCGCGTACAAGGAGGCGGGTGATCTGGGCCGAGCCATCCCCATGCACGAGCGCGCCCTGGAGGAATACGAGCGCGTGCTGGGCGGCGACCACCCCGACACCCTGACCTCACGCAACAACCTCGCGCACTCGTATCAGGAGGCGGGGGATCTGGGCCGAGCCATCGCCCTATACGAGCGCACCCTGGAGGATTACGAGCGCGTGCTGGGCGGCGACCACCCCAGCACGCTGCTCTCGCGCAACAATCTCGCAGGCGCGTACCGGGCAGCGGGGGATCTGGGCCGGGCCATCCGCCTGTACGAGCGCACCCTGACGGAGCGGGAGCGGGTGCTGGGCGGCGACCATCCCGACGCGCTAGCCTCGCGCAACAACCTCGCGGGCGCGTATCAGGAGGCGGGGGATCTGGGCCGGGCCATCCGCCTGTACGAGCGCAACGTGGAGGATTACAAGCGCGTGCTGGGCGGCGACCACCCCGACACCCTGACCTCACAAAGCAACCTCGCGTACGCGTACCGGGAGGCGGGGGATCCGGGCCGGGCCATCCCCCTGTACGAACGCACCCTGACGGAGCGGGTGCTGGGCGGCGACCACCCCAACACGCTGCTCTCGCGCAACAACCTCGCAGGCGCGTATCAGGAGGCGGGGGATCTGGGCCGGGCCATCTCCCTGCACGAGCGCAACGTGGAGGACTACGAGCGCGTGCTGGGCGGCGACCACCCCAGCACGCTGCTCTCGCGCAACAACCTCGCAGGCGCGTATCAGGAGGCGGGGCATCTGGGCCGGGCCATCCCCCTGTACGAACGCACCCTCGCGGACTGCGAGCGAGCGTTGAGCCCGGAGCATCCGGCGATCGCGGTGGTGCGGGCGAACCTGGAGCGGGCGCGGTCCATGTAGCGGTTCCGGCCGGCGGCCGTGAGTCGACAGGCGGAGCCTCACAGTGAGCGCGACGCGTATCACAGGGGGCCGGGCGAGCCAGAGCATCGCAAGGCGCTGCGCATGGGTGGCGGCCGGAGTGAAGACGCCGACCGGTGCGGGTGTTCGGGAAGGCTGCCGCCGGCGGGGACGGTCCAGTCGGTGAAGCCCCAGCGAGCGCGTTCACGGACCAGCCCTGGGTCACAGCTCTCGGGGCAGGCCGCGCTGCCTGTGCAGGTATGGCCGCAGCGCACGGCGCTGGCTCGTTGCTTTGGTCACGGCGATGCTATTTGGGACCACCGAGGCGTCTCCAAGCGGCCCCGATCTGTGAAGATCAATGCTCGTGAAGGCGGCCTGAAACTCGTCCACTTGGCCCCCGCGCTGGTCACTGATGGAGCCGATTCAGGCCGTCCCAGGCCGAGCTTCACAAACTGGGGCCGCTTGGAGGCGCCTCGGTGGAGCCGGAAGAAGCCGCTGTAGCCACACATGGCCGAGCGCGAGCGATACAGGCTCGCTCTGGCCGGACCGCCCATGGATCACAGCACGCCGTACGCAACACACCTGTCTCCGGGGGCGCCCGGTGACAGGTCCGACAAGTCGAGCAGCACCGGGCAGGCCTGCAGACGCAGAAAGCGGGCTCCTGCAGCTGACCTTGCGCGCAGTGAACGGGCAGAACGTGCGCCAGACCGGCGCCGGGACGGTGGTCAGGCTGCGGCGAGGGCGGCACCCGCGGCGTCGAGGAAGTCGGTGTGCGCGGTCTGGTACTGGCCCGGGGAGGCGTTCACGTCCAGGGAGCGTTCCAAGGCCTCGGCAGCGGAGCTGACCGGATCGGGCCCTTCGAGCTGGACGAGGGTAAGTGCCTCGGTGACGGCGCTCACGGCTGCACGGTAGCGGTCGCGGCAGCCAGCCGCCTCGGAGGTGCCGAAGGCCCGCTGCCACTCGAGGCGACGCTGATGGCCGACGTCGGTGGCGGCGAGGAAGGCAGCGTAGGCGGTCCGGCGCACCTCACGCTGCGCGGCGAGGTGCTGGGCGGTCAGCGTCTGTCGGGCCACGTCGAGTTGGGCATCGGCCTGCAACCGTCCGGCCTCCCAAGCGGCATCCGCCTGCCGGCGTCCCGCCTCCCAGGCCGCATCCGCCTGACGCTGGCCGGCCGCCCAGGCCGCATCCGCCTGCCGGGCCGCCGCGTCGACCGTGCTCTGCGCCTGTTTCCGGGCGGCCGCCAGCGTGAACCATCCTGTGACCGAACCACCCGCGAGTGCACCGGCCACCGCCGAACCGGCGGCGATCCACGCCGTCGTCACCGCATCCGACACGGAACCCCCTGTCATCCAACCCGCAGTCCCACCGGTGCAGTGTGCCAGCCGCCGAGGACGCCCGCGGCAAAAGCACCAGCGCCGCCCGGAACGCCCGCGTTCGCGCCGCGGATGCGCTATGCGTCCTGCGGCAGACAGGCGAGCAGACCCGTCGCCGGTCAACTGCCCGCAGGCGAACTCTTGTTGCTGGACGCTGCATCACCCCGGCGGGCAGCGACATGATGGGGTGATGGCGCACCGGGATGCCGGCCGCGGCCGTCGCGTGGGCGCGTTCACAAACGGGCCCGGCAATCTGCGCTGGGCCGCCACTTACCCAGCGCACAGATAGCAGGCGCGATGACAGGGAATGAAGTGAACTCATCATGCCCGTGGTGTGTTGGCACGGCACGTCTGCCGAGGGTGGCGGTTGCCGATTCACCGGTAGGAGCATGAACACCGGTGGAGGCAGGACGGCCTGGGGGGATGGGTGCCTGAAGAACACACGACGTGTGCTGCGGCCGGGCGTGAGCTACGCAGCAGGCTGAATGATCGTCTGGCTGTGAGTCGTTTGACCAAGACACAGCTTGCCAACCGGTCGGGGCTGGGGCGCGCCACCGTCTCGGAGGCCTTTCGGCCCGATGGTCGGCTGCCGTCGGCCAAGACGGTGGCAGCGCTGGCACGGGCCTTGGGGATCCCGGCACACGCGCTTCTGGAGTTGCGGCGGACCGCAGCCAGCGGGGCAGGCTCAGCCGTGAACGCAGGGCCGGTGCTGGGCAAGCCCGTCGAGGACTGGGAACCGCATTCCTTGGAGGTGCACCCGGCCGGGAGCACCGCGAACGGGCAGGAGGCGGGTGCGCTCGAAGATCGGATACTGCCCGGCTATGTGCACCGTGAGCACGACTGTGTGCTGGCCGCGGCGGTGCAGGAGGCCACAGAGGGCCACAGCCGCATGGTGGTGCTGGTCGGGAGCTCCTCCACGGGAAAGACCAGGGCATGTTGGGAAGCGGTTCAGCCGCTCGCAGGCACAGGATGGCGGCTCTGGCATCCCTTCGATCCGACCCGGGCGGAGGCCGCACTGGAGGACTTGAGCCGGGTTCAGCCGCGGACCGTGGTGTGGTTGAACGAAGCTCAGCACTACCTCGACAGCCAGAGTGCGGGCGAGCGCATCGCTGCTGCCCTGCATCACCTGCTCACCGATCCAGCACGGGGGCCAGTACTCATCCTGGGGACGCTGTGGCCCGAGTACGCCAGGCAGTACACCGCTCTGCCGACCTCGAACGGCTCGGACTCCCACAGCAGAGTGCGCGAGTTAATCGCCGGCCGCACCGTGTCCGTGCCCAACTCCTTCGATGCCGCCGCCCTGGATCGCGCTGCAGACCTAGCGGACAGCGGTGACCGACTGTTGGCCGATGCGCTCACCCGAGCCCGGGCCGACGGACGCGTGACGCAGGACCTCGCCGGCGCACCCCAGCTTCTGCACCGATACGAGCACGGCACGGCGGCGGCCCGCGCTCTGCTCGAAGCGGCGATGGATGCCCGCCGCCTGGGTCTCGGGCTGCACCTTTCCCAGCCGTTTCTCACCGACGCAGCCGCCGACTACCTCACCGATGTCGACTACGACCAACTCACCGAGGACTGGGCGGAAGCCGCCTACGCCGAGCTCGCCCGCCTCGTCCACGGAAAACAGGCACCCTTGCGTCGCGTCAACCCCCGCCCCGAACGCCGCCGGCCGCAAGGACCGTCGGCGCCGTCGCCCACCCCTGCTGGGCCTGTCTTCCGCCTTGCCGACTATCTGGAGCAGCACGGCCGGGCCGTCCGTCGGCTGCTGTGCCCGCCCGCAAGTTTCTGGCACGCCGGCCATACGCATCTCACCCGGGTCGACGACCTCAAGGCCCTGGCCACAGCGGCCCAAAGGCGGCACCGACTGCAGTGGGCACACCACCTTACCTGCCGCGCGGCTGACGCCGGCGACGCTGACGCCCTGGTCTACCTCTCCCGCTTTCGGGAGCGATCCGGGCAACACGAGGCGGCCGAGGCGCTGGCGGCGCAGGCGGCGCAGGCCGGCGACACCCGGGCGCTGGCGCAGTTGGCCCGGGCCCGCGAGAAGGCGGGTAGCAAAGAACGCGCCGAGGCGCTCGCCCAACAGGCCGCCGGCGCCGGGGACGGTCGGGCTCTGCTCCGGCTCGCTCATGTCCGGGAACAGTCCGGAAACCGCGATGGTGCCGAGCACCTCTACCGGGAGGCCGCTGCGGCGGGCAGCACCGAAGCAATGATCCAACTGATGCGGATCCGCCGAGAAGCCGGAGACGCCCGGGGAGCCGAAGAGGCCGGCTGGCAAGCCGTCAGAGCAGGCAGCGAACAGGCGTTGGTCCAACTGGTCCGGATCTGGCAGGAGAACGGTCGCGAGCAAAAGGCTGAGGCCCTGGCCCGGCGCGCGGCCGCAGCCGGCCAACTGGGTGCCTTGACGGACTTGGCGCTGACGCGGGAGAAGTCGGGTGACCGGCAGGGAGGCGAAGCCCTGGCCCGGTACGCGCTCGACCTCGGCAGCCCGGCCGCGCTGGCCGAACTGGTATGGGTCCGGGAGGAGGCCGGAGACCACGCGACTGCTGACGACTTCGCCCGGCAAGCAGCGGCAGCCGGCAACACCCAAGTCCTGTTGAGCCTCATGCGCGAGCGAGAGAAAGCGGGCGACAAAAAGGGCGCCGAAGCCCTGGCCAGGCACGCCACCGACCTGTCAGATCGTCGCTCGTCAGGCGATCATCCCCTGGAGGGCAGAGGGACCGCGCACCTAAGGGGTGTCGCGGCAGCCGACTGGCGTGCTCCTGCGTCCCACGAGACGTATGCCTTGCTAGCGCTGGCCCGGCTACGGGAGCAGGCCGGTGACGACGTCGACGCCGAGGGCCTCTTCCAACAGGCGGCCGATGCAGGCGACATCGAAGCCCTTGCGTCGCTGGCCCGGCTACGAGACAAAGCAGGAGAGCACGCAAAGGCGGAAGCCCTGGCCCGACGGGCGGCCGCCGCCGGCAACGCCGGTGCCCTGATCCACCTGGCACGATCCCGAGAGCGGGACGCCGAGTTGGCGGCGGCTGCGGTCCTGTTTCAACAGGCCGTCGACGCCGGCAGCCGCAGGACGCTCGCGGATCTTGCCCGTGTGCGTGACAAGGCAGGCGACCGGACAGGCGCCGAGACTCTCGTGCTGGACGCGGCCCACAGCGGCAACGTCCACCCTCTGCGCGAACTGGTCCGCACCTGGGAGAAAGCAGGGGACTATGCGGCAGCCGAAACCCTCTCCGTCCGCGCAGCCGACGCAGGCAACATCTACGCACTGCTCGATCTGGCCGTGACCAGGGGAACAGCTGGAGACCACACAGGAGCCCAAAGCCTCCTGCGGCGCGCGGCTGACGCGGGCAGCGCTCACGCCATGTTCGAACTCGCCCAGAAAAGAGAACGAGCCGGAGACCACGCAGGGGCAGAAACCCTCGCCCGGCAGGCAGCCGACACGGGCAGTGTGGGAAGCGTGTCGAATTCCAACACCTTCAGAACCTACGCACGACGGCAATGGCCCTACGGATTGGACCCCGACGGCACGCCCACCCCGCCCTGGACCTAGCCCTGCCAGAAGCGTGAACCGGTCGCCGCACGGGCGGGACCCTGCCAAGCACGATCGTTATAGAGTGCGGATCACTTCCTGGAGTACTTGTGGGCGGCGGCGTGATGCTTCCATCCGGGCGGTGATCGGCCGCCAGTGCCGAGCCCCGCAGGCGGCGTCCGAGTGCACCGTGCAGGCCGCATGACGGTCTGTGTAGCTACGGTGCCTTCCGGCTCCACCGAGGCGCCTCCAGCAGGCGCCAGTTTGTGAAGCTCGGCCTGGGACGGCCTGAATCGGCTCCATCAATCAGTGACCAGCGCGGGGGCAAGTGGGCGAGTTTCAGGCCGCCTTCACGAGCATTGATCTTCACAGATCGGGGCCGCTTGGAGACGCCTCGGTGGTCCCAAATGGCGTCGCCGTAGCCACCGTTGCTTTTCCCGGTGGCCCTGCTTCTGGGGTCATGTCCCGCGGGGTGGTGTAGTCACGGCAGCTGTTTCGATTCCGGTTGCGGGGTGATCTGCGGCTCGGGTGAGGTGGGCTGGGTGGTGAAGAGTTCGGCCATGGAGGCTTCGGAGAGGTAGCGGCGGTCGAAGACCTGCCATTCGTCGTGGAGTTCGGCCATGGAGGCTTCGGAGAGGTAGCGGCGGTCGAAGACCTGCCATTCGTCGTGGAGTTCGGCCAGGACCGCGGCGGCGAGCCGGTCCAGGGCGGCGGGGTTGGGGAACACCTGGACGACGTCGGCCCGCCGTTTGATCTCCCGGTTCAGCCGCTCCAGCGGGTTGGTCGACCAGATCTTCTTCCAGTGCGCCGGCGGGAAGTCCGCGAACGCGGTGATGTCCGGTGCGGCGTCCAGCAGCATCTTCTTGACCTGTGGGAACTGTCGTCCGAGCATGTCGGCGACCACGTTCAGCTGGCTGCGGACCTGTTCGGCGGTGGTCTGCGCGAAGACGGTGCGGATGGTGGCCGCGACCATCTCCCCGGAACCCTTTTCGATCACAGCGAAGACGTCGCGGACGAAGTGAACCCGGCAGCGTTGCCAGGCCGCACCGAGGAAGACCGTGCGGATCGCAGCCACCAGACCACTGTGGCTGTCGGAGATGACCAGCTGGACGTTCTCCAGGCCGCGGGCCCGCAACGAGCGCAGGAACTTCGTCCAGAACGGCTTCGATTCGCTGTCGCCGACCATCACGCCGAGGATCTCGCGGTGCCCGGTGGCCGAGATCCCGGTGGCGATGACCACGGCCTGCGAGGCGATCCGGTGATTCACCCGGGCCTTGCAGTAGGTGGCGTCCAGGAACACGTAGGGGAAGACGGTGTGATCCAGCGGCCGTTCCTTGAACGCGGTCAGTTCCTCATCCAGCTCGCCGCAGATCCGGGAGACCTCGGACTTGGAGATCCCGGAGTCCGCACCGAGTGCTTTGACCAGGTCATCCACGCTGCGGGTGGAGACGCCGTGCACGTATGCCTCCATCACCACGGCGAACAGTGCCCGGTCGATTCGCCGCCGGCGTTCCAGCAGCGAGGGGAAGAACGACCCGGTCCGCACCTTCGGGATCTTCAGGTCCAGGTCGCCGGCCTGGGTGGTCAGCAGACGGTCGCGGTGTCCGTTGCGCCAGGTCGTGCGCGTCTCGGAATGCTCACGCGGGGCGGCACCGATCACCTCGGTGGCCTCGGCCTCGATGAGCTCCTGCAAGATGCGCTCGCACACCACCCTGATTGCTTCAACTCCCTCTGCCCGACGTAGTGACTCCAGCAGCCGCATCAGCTCAGACTGGGACAAGGCCATCGCGTGCTCCTCCGGTTGAACTGCCCGTTCACCAGAGAGACTTACGCGATGGCCTGCCCTTGTTCAGGGAGCATGCACCGCCAGCGGATGCACGCCCCGGGCAGACACCAGCGCGTTCCGCGGCCAAGCCCGGCTACACCACTTCAAGGGACGCCATCGTCGTCGCAGCCGCGAATGCGCAGCCGTCACAGCCGATTGCGCAGCCGCCGCGGAGCCGGTTGCGCAGGCCCGGCCCCGCGATTGCGCAGCCGGATGTGAGGCAGCTGCCCGAGCCGGGCGATGCCGCACCGCCCCCCCTGCCCGCGTCTGCCAAAGGTGCGGGCGAGAAGACGCTGGTCACGACCAGAGTCGGGTTTTCGCATGCTGGCTGTGAGCTGCGGCTTTCCGAACGTGCCGACCCGCGCCGGCCTCGAGGGGAGGGCGAACGTTCTCGACTGCCCTGCGGGCTGCGGTTACTGAGATTTGCCGCATGATGTCGCGAGGAGGTGCTGGGCCCGCGAGGGCCGGCATCGCTCCCGGCCATCAGACGAAGATCACCGGTAGTCGCGCGCCGAGAGGCGGTCTTCGACGGCAGGCGCCTTGTGCGGTGTTCGGTGACCTTCTAGCGTCAGTCCACCATTGGCGATCAACGTGACGGGGGGCGTGAAGCGGTGAACGACGCCATCACATCGGCTGAAGGCGCTGGCAAGCCCGAGGCATCCAGTCGTCCCATACGTCATCTGCTGGCTCACTGGGGCCCCACGATCGTCTTCAACATCGCCGGGCCGATCTTGCTCTACGGCTACCTGACCGATCACGGGTGGAGCAAGGCGCATGCGCTGATGCTCGCCTCTCTGCTGCCGTTGGGGGAGATCGGTGTCATCTACGCGCTCCGCCGCCGGCTCGACGATTTCGGCGTCTTCACGTTGATCACGATGGGCTTGACGCTGGTGAGCATGGTGGCGTTCAACAGCGCTCGCGCAATCCTGATTAAGGATTCGCTGCTGATCGGCGTCATCGGCCTGGGGATTTTGCTGACGCTGGCGATGGCGCGTCCGTTCGCCTACTACATGGGCCGCAAGTTCGCCACCGACGGCACCGAGGCGAGTCGCGCCTGGTGGGAAAGCCTGTGGCGGTACGACGGCTTCCGGCGCACCCAACGGACGATCACCATCGTGTGGGGCGTCGCGTTCATGGTCGAGGCCGCCGTTCGCGTCCTGCTGACATACACGTTGTCCACGTCGGTCATGGTGAGCGTCAGCAGCATCGGGCCGTTCGCCGTGCTCGTCGTCCTCGTCTTCTGGACGATCCGCTACAGCCGGCGCAAGCAGGCCCAGGCTGAGCGGGCGCAGGAACCGGCCGAGGTGCCTGGTGCCACGGGACCGGCCGGGAACGGCACGGTGACCTGAGAGCAGGCTTTGCTGATGATCTATGCGTGCCGTGCCGGAGCTGCCTGACCCCTCGCAGGTCAAGGCCGCCCCTCTGCGACATCGTGCGGCGAAAGTCAGTAGTCGAGGATGCCGAGGTCGGTGTCGGGGCGGCAGTGCGGGCACGGGTCCACGCCGTCCGTAAGCGCGCGGACCGCCTGCTCCCGCGCCGCGCCCTTGGACCGCTTGCCCGCCATGTGGCAGCCGCCGACGTGTACGTAGACCGGCGGGGCGTGGTGGCCGATGCTCTGCTCGATCAGCCAGTCCGGCGCCGGCGGCCGGGCTGTGATGCTGCGCCGGCGTTCGGCCTCGCGGCGTTCCTCATCGACGATCCACCGCCGGGTACGGGCCAGATCCCGCTCCTGTACCCGCTCCAGGAAACGGAGCAGGACCAGCTTCGACGGACTTGAATCGTGCACACGTTCGATTATAGGCGGTAGCCTGACCCGCGCACCCCAGCCGTCCAGGAGGCACCGTGGACCACATGAGCCTCGACGAGCTGCTCAAGCGGTACGACGTCGACCTGAGCACACTGCCGGCCGCCCCGGCCAACCCTGCGGACCACGAGGTGCGAACCCGGATCACCACCAAGCCGCTACAGCCGTGCGCCGTGTGCGGGCAGGACAGCGCAACCGTGCGCGTCCTCATCACGGACCACGGACCCCGCTGGCTGGACCTGTGCTGGGACCACGGCTGGACCGTCGCCGAACCCTCGCCCCAGATGCCCACCACAACGGAGGGGATCCTCGCCGACCTCCGGGAAGTCATCACCGAACTCGCAGCCAAGACCGGTACCAAGGCATCACTGAAGCTATGGACGGACAAGGCCGGCTGGCAGGACGAACACCATGGATGACCCAAACCGCTACCACCTCACCCTCGCCACCGACGGCCGCGTGATGATGCACGGCTGGTGGGCCGACCAAGCCGTGGCACAAGCCAAGCTCACGGAATGGATCGGCGACTACGGGCGCCCCGGCGCCTCCATCACCCTCACCGACGAAGCAACCGGCGAGACGTTGACGACATGGCCGCAACAGCCGTAACTGCTGCCATGCTGAGCAGCATGCTCGAAGATCAGCTATCCGCCGACCAGCCCGCCGAGCCGGACGAGGCAGCCGAGGCGGCCGTGGACGACATCATCGACCCGGGCCTCGCACCCGACTGACAGCCAACGGCCGGCGAGTACCGGCTCACCGCCGAGTAGAGGTCAGGCTGCGGCCGCGTGCCGTGCCGCCTTCGTCGGCGAGGACGTCCTCGCCGACGACTCCGAGGACCAGGACGACGACGGCCAAGAGACCGGCAACAGCGAGCTGCGCGTGCCGTATCGAAAGCGTGGAAACGGTGCGCACCCTGGAGAACCGTCGCCCGTCCGGGGGAACAGTGGCTGATGCGGCTCGGGCAGTGGAAGGCGTCGACCATGCCTGCGTCTATGCCGTCCAGCTGGTCATTGCCCGAGCCGATGCGCGCCGTACCGGTCAACGATCCTGCGCTGCCTGCGGGGTGGGCGGCCCAGCCCAAGTGGGACGGCTACCGCGCGCTGGCCGGCCGGTGGGCCGACGGCCGTGTCGCCGTGCGCAGCCGTAACGGCAGCGACCTGAGTGCGGCGTTCCCGGAGATCGAGGAAGCCGTCCGCCGGCTGCCCGACGACACGGCCGTCGACTGCGAGCTCATCGTGTGGGAGGCGGGCCGGCTCGCGTTCGAGCGCCTCCAGCAGCGCATGCACCACCGCGACGCGGCCGCCGCCCGCGCGGCCCTCGAGTTCCCGGCGCACCTGGTCGCCTTCGACCTGCTGCGCGTGCACGGCTCGGATCTGACCGGACGCCCCTTCAGCGACCGCTACGCCGCTCCGGAAAGCCGTCCGCAAAGCAGCGTGCGGACCTCGATGCCCTCGGCATGCGCTGGTAGAGGGACACGATCAGATGCAGTGACGGTCAGGCCTCCTCGGCGTCGGCCCGCCGCCGCTCCAACCACTCCAACACCTCGACAGACTTCAGCGTGTCCAGATGCTCCGGCCCCAACATCCGACGCCGCACCACCAACGTCTCCTCGCACAACACCACCGCATCCCCCACCCGACCCACATCTGCCAGATCGCTGACCAGGTTGGACGCCGTTTTCAAGGTGTCGGGATGATCCGCACCCAACACCCGACGCCGAGCCTCCAGCGTCTCCTCCCCCAGAGCCACCGCCTCCTCCACCCGATCCGCATCCGCCAGCCGGATCGCCAGGTTGTTCGCCGTGCTCAGGGTGGACGGGTGATCCACACCCAACACCCGCCGCTGACCCGCCAGCGTCTCCTCCTCCAACGCCAACGCCTCCCCCACCCGACCCACACCCGCCAGACTGATGGCCAGGTTGAACGCCGTACGCAGGGTGTCGGGATGATCCCCACCCAACACTCGCCGCCGACCCGCCAGCGCTTCCTCGCGCAAGGCCAGCGCCTCCTCGTCCCGCCCCAGCGCCGTTAGCCGGATGGCGAGGTTGTCGGCGCTGGCCAGGGTGTGGGGGTGGTCGTCACCGTGGAGGCGTCGGCGGCGGGCGAGGATGTCTTCGTCCAGGGCGCGGGCTCGTTCATGCTCCTGGGTGTCGTCGTAGGCGCGGGCCAGGTCGTTGGCGGCCGCCAGGGTGTCGTAGTGGTCGGGGCCCAGCTCCTGCAACAACATGTCGTACAGGCGCTGCAGACGCTCCCGGGCGGGACGGGGCTGGCCGCGGTCCATCAGGTACCAGCACCCACCACGGAGCGCATACCGTCCGTCTGTGGTGGTGAGGGAGGCCGGGTCCACGGCCAGCAGGTGCGGCAGCAGCACCTGCCACACCGGCCACCCCACTGGATCGGACATGCTTTTGGGGGCCGCCGCGGCCAGGAGGGCTTCCGCATCCCGTTGCGCCTGCTCACGCTGGGACGGGGTGAGCTGATCGGCCAGCACCGCCTGGGCCAGGCGGTGCAACTGGACGGTGCCGTTCTGGGTACGGGCCAGACTGTGCCGGGCGATCGCCTCCACCACACCCCCCGCACGCAGCCGCGACGCCAGAGCCTCGCTCAGTACGGGGGAGGTCTCATCGTGCAGACGGCCGGCGCATGCGGTCAGAGGGAAGGGCTCGGGAGCCAGCAGCGCGAGCGCGGCCAACACCGCCGCCGCGCCCGGATGCTCGGCTGCCAGACGGGCGGCGGTCAGCCGAACCTGCGCGGCCAGGGACACCGGATACCCCGCCGGGCGGCCCTTGGCCAGCACCTCCGCCATGCTGCGGGCGAGTTCGGCCGTCAGATCGGCCGCCGACAAGCCCCGGGTGAGCAGCGCAGCCGCCTGGGCAAGGGCGAGGGGAAGGTCGTCCAGGACACGGGCGAGGTGGCCGGCGTCCACGTCAAGGAGGACGGCGCCTTGGGCGCGTAGCAGGGCGAGGGATTCGGTGCGGGGCAGGGTGTCGACGTCCAGCGGGTGGGCGTGGGTGTGCCAGTGCGGGTTGCGGGACGTGATCAGCACATGCCCCCGCCCGCCCGGCAGGAACGGCGCCAGGGCCTCGGGGTCTTCGGCGTTGTCGAAGATGAGCAGCCACCGCGAGCGCGTCCGTAGTTCTGCCAGCAGGTCTTGCACCGCCTGCACGTCAGGCGTTCCGGCGGGAGCGGCGCCGATCCGGACCGCGAGTGCCGCCAGCTGGTCGGGGATCAGGGCCGGGTCCTCGGCCGGGATCCACCAGACCAGTTCGTACTCGCCGGCGAAGCGGTGCGCGTACTCGATCGCCAGCTGTGTCTTGCCGACCCCGCCGCGGCCGTGCAGCGCCTGGACCGCCACCCGCTGATCGGCGGCCAGCGCCTCACGCAGGTGGACCAGCAGGCTGTCGCGGCCGGTGAACGCGGCGTTGCGGGCCGGGACATTCCACACCCGCGGCAAGGATCCCGGCAGCCGCGGACCACTCCCGCCACCCACCCGGGCCAGCATCCCCTGCGGCCGCGCCGGCGGTGCCGTGGGTCGGACGGCACCCTTCACCGCACGCAACAGGGCCTCACGCGCATCGTGATCATCCAGACCGAACAAGGCCGGAGCCAGAACAGAACCCAGGATCGCCGGCGGGGTCCCCTCGGCGACACGGACCGGGACGATCTTCTCCTTCCGAGCCAGGACCGCAGTCCACTCCGGAGTCGTGAACCGCTCGAGCTCGAAATAGGCCGGCGAGAACAACGCCAGCAACCGGCCCCGCTCCAGCGCGGCATTCATCTTCAAGACGAAGTTGTCGCCCGCAGCCCAGTCCCAGTAGTCCAGCTCCACCTGATAGCCGGCGTCCATCAGCTGCCAGGCGACCCACTCCGCCCACGCCCGATCCGCACCGGCGTGACTGATGAACCACACCTCGTCCGACGTGCCGTCAGACGCCCCCGCACCCGTCATCGTGTCCCCCGAACCGTGCCGCCCTACGCCACCAACCACCCTATGACCAGCGACCCTTGACCCACCCCACGTTCACCAGCATCCGTACCGGACCGTCGGGCAGGGCCCGGGTGGGCCTGCGTCGCACACCGTCGACGCGGGCCCACCGCGTTACTCCGCCACCCCGGGCCCGGGTGGCTTGCTCCCTCTGGCGGCAGCCCCGCAGCGTGACGCCGACCGTCTCGTGCTCGTTGAGCTCTTCGGTCAACGAAGTGCACCGTGGAGACCCCGGCCTGTCATGGCAACGGCCGGGGTCTCGTGCCAGCGTGGATCGCCGGGCAGAAAGCCGGACGGGGCCGGCTGATGCCCCTCCAGCAGTACCTGCTGCAGACGATCAGCGTGCACCGGGAGATTCGAGAGCGTGGCGATGGTGGCGACGCGCCGGTCGCAGAGCGGCCGGTGGACGGCCAACCTCGCCGCCGCACGCCAGTTCCACGCACGCGAAGGACACCTGCAGCCAGCGCACACATCGAAACCGTCGACGGCGAAGAGATCAAGCTCGGGGCGTTCCTGGGCAACACCCGACGCCGGGCCGCCAAACTGAGCGCGGAACGACGCGAGGCCTCAGCGCGTTGGGGATGCGCTGGTAAAGGCTGCGGGCGAGGTGCCCCGATGGTCACTTCTCTGCCTCGAGTCCCTCCTGCTGTTCGCGCAACGCCTCCAGCCACGCGGCGGTGCGGCGGGTCTCAGGGTGATCCTCACCCAACACCCGCCGCCGACGCTCCAACGTCTCCTCACCCAGAACACGCGCCTCCTCCACCCGACCCACATCCCGCAGATGCACGGCCAGATTGTTGGCGGTGCTCAGCGTGCCCGGATGATCCTCACCCAACACCCGACGCCGCACCTCCAACGTCTCCTCCCCCAACACCACCGCCTCCCCCACCCGACCCACATCCCCCAGCCGGATCGCCAGATTGTACGCCGTACGCAGGGTGTCAGGGTGATCCTCGCCCAGCACCCGCCGCAGGCCTGCCAGTGTCTCCTCCCCCAACACCACCGCCTCCCCCAGCCGACCCACACCCCCCAGATCTACGGCCAGGTTGGACGCCGCGCGCAGGCTCTCGGGATGATCCACACTCAGCACCCGCCGCCAGCCCGCCAGCGCTTCCTCGCGCAAGGCCAGGGCTTCCTCGTACCGCCCCAGCGACCTGAGCCGGATGGCGAGGCTGTCGGCGCTGGCCAGAGTGCCGGAGTGGTCGTCACCGTGGAGGCGTCGGCGGCGTTGGAGTGTGTCTTCGTCTAGCGCGCGGGCGCGTTCATGGTCCTGGGTGTCGTCGTAGGCGCGGGCCAGGTCGGTGGCGGCGTTCTGGGTGTCGTCGTGGTCGGGGCCCAGCTGCTGCAGCAAGGTGTCGTACAGGCGCTGCAGGCGGTCTCGGGCGGGGCGGGGCTGGCCGCGGTCCATCAGGTACCAGCACGCGCCACGCAGCGCCCGCCGTCCGTCTGTGGTGGTGAGGGAGGCCGGGTCTACGGCCAGCAGGTGCGGCAGCAGCACCTGCCACACCGGCCACCCCACCGGCTCGGACGCGTTCTTGGGGGCCGCTGCGGTCAGGAGTGCTTCCGCTCCCCGTTGCGCTTGCTCGTGCTGGGCTGGGGTGAGCTGGTCGGCCAGCACCGCCTGGGTCAGGCGGTGCAGCTGCACGGTGCCGTTCTGAGTGCGGGCCAGACTGTGCCGGGCGATCGCGTCCACCACGCTCCCGGCACGCAGCCGCGACACCAAGGCCTCGCTCAGGACGGTGGAGGTCTGATCGGGCAGCCGGCCGGCGCATGCGGTCAGGGGGAAGGGTTCGGGAGCCAGCAGCGCGAGCGCGGCCAGCACGGCGGCAGCACCCGGGTGGTCGGCCTCTAGGCGGGAGCTGGTGAGGCGGACCTGCGCGGCCAGGGACACCGGATAGTCATCCGGGCAGCCATCGGTTAGAACTTCGTGCATGCTGCGGGCCAGTTCGGCCGTCAGATCGGCGGGCGACATGCGGGTGAGTAGGGCCGCGGCCTGCGTCAGCGCGAGCGGCAGGTCGTCCAGGGTGTGGGCGAGGTGATCGGCGTCCTCGTCGGACAGGACTGCGCCCTGGGCGCGGAGCAGGGCGATGGATTCGGTCCGGGCGAGGGTGTCGACGTTCAGGGGGGCGGCGTATGTACGCCAGTGGGGGTTGCGGGAGGTGATCAGGACGTGCCCGGTGCCGCCGGGCAGGAACGGGGCCAGGGCGGTGGGGTCTTCGGCGTTGTCGAAGACCAGCAGCCAGCGTGACATCGTTCCCAGTTCGCCCAGCAGCAGCTCGACCGCCTCGGCGGGGGCCGTGCCAGCGGGCGCGGCGTTGATCCGGGCAGCGAGCACAGCGAGCTGGTCGGGGATCAGGGCCGGGTCTTCCGCCGCGATCCACCAGACGAGCTCGTACTCGCCGGCGAACCGGTACGCGTACTCGATCGCCAGCTGGGTCTTGCCCACCCCGCCCCTACCGTGCAGGGCCTGGACCGCGACCCGCTGGTCGGACGCGAGTGCTTGGCGCAGGTGGACCAGGAGGCTGTCGCGGCCGGTGAAGGCCGCGTTGCGGGCGGGCAGGTTCTGTACCCGGGGCAGGCTTCCGGGCAGGCGGGGGCTGCTGGCGCCGACCTGTCGCAGCATGCCGTGGGTGCCAGGGAAGGGCGGCTCCGTATCCGGCCGGGACGGGCCGTCGACCGCCTCCAACAACACCCGACGAGCCTCGGCTGGGCTCAGGCCGAACAGGTCGCGGCTGAGTAGCGGGCGCAGGATCGCTGGCGGATCCACCCGGTCAATGCGCACGGGCGTGATCTTCTCCCGCATCGCCACCACCGCGGTCCACTCCGGGGTCGTGAACCGCTCCGGCTCGAAATACGCGGGCGAGAACAAGGCCAGCAGCCGGCCCCGCTCGAGGGCGTCGTTCATCTTCAGGACGAAGTTGTCGCCGGTACCCCAGTCCCAGTAATCCAGCTCGACCTGGTGGCCGGCGTCCAGGAGCTGCCAGCCGACCCACTCCGCCCACGCACGATCCGCCCCCGCATGACTGATGAACCACACCCGGTCCGACGTACCGTCAGACGCCCCCGTATCAGCCATCCGTGCCCCCGTGCCGTGCCGCTGTACGTCATCAACCAGGCTATGGCCAGCGGCCCTTGACCGGCCCCCCGTTCACTAGCATCCGTACAAGACCGTCGGGCAGGGCCCGGGTGGGCCTGCGTGGCACGCCGTCGACGCGGAGTTGTGCGGTAGGACGTGCGGTACTGCCAGGCAGCGCGGACGGTCCCGGCGTCAGCCGTGTCCGCGTGGCCCAAGGCGCAGGTGGGCCGGTGACGGGCTGGCCGCATCGCTCGCAGGCAGCGGGCCGGGGCCGGGGTTTGCGTCCCGGTCAGTCGGTGGGCAGAAGCCGGTTGATGGTGGAGCGGGAGACGCCGCTGACCGGACGGGGACACTTCTCGGCCGTCTGGCGTACGGCGTGCAGGGACGCAGGTCCGGTGGTGAAGGAGGTCGGCCATGTCCTCACCGCCACCCGCCTGGTCGCTGCCCGAACCGATGCGCGCCGTGCCGGTCAACGATCCAGCGTTGCCTGCAGGGTGGGCGGCGCAGTTGAAGTGGGATGGTTCTCCAGACACCTCAAAGATGTCTCATCCTGGCATTACGGCGGCCCGCGCCGAGCGTGATACTGCCCAAATGGCAGATGCGACAGTTGATCTGTTCAAGTTCGTGACGATCCGTGCTGCGGGCAGCGTCAACCGGCAGAGCCTGCGGGTTATCCGTGACGCGCGGCTCGGTCCAGCGTATCTCGAGGGCCAGGTGCCCGATCTCGCCACCGACGCCGTCAACTACGCGAAGAGCCCGGGCGCGACCCGGATCTACCAGCTCATCGTGGACCATGGCACGGGCGCCACGTCACCGCAGAAGGTCATCGAGGCTAACCAGAAGATCGCGGGAGTGCTGGCCGTCGACGCCTCGGTGACCACGGAGACGGGTCTGGCACACGTGGATGCGCTTGCCGTTGTGCTGGACCGGATCTCCGCTGCGACACCGGTCGCCGACATCCGGACCGCTATTGACGCCGCCTGGTCGCTCCCCGGCTCCTGGACGGCGTACGCGGAGCGCCCGGCCGAGGCTGATGAGCCCAGCCTGACGCAGGACCTCGATGCTATCTTCGACCTGCTCTACCCAGCCCTGGTGGCAAAGCGGCAGCTGCCGCTCAACCTGGAGCACCTGATCCGTGGGCCTGCGGATGCTCGCGCTGCTGCGGTTCTTAACCCCACCCGGGCCCCGCGAGCCCCAGGAGCTGGCCACTGTCCTGGCGGCGACGCCGACCATCCATCGGCTGATCACCGGGCTGGTCGCGTACTACCACCCGTTCAACCCAATCAAGCCGGTCGGCATCGGCGACCTGCTGGTGGTCAAGCAGTTCCTCTGCCGGTACGAGCTGGGCGAGGTCGCGCACATCGAGAACGTGCTCGACGGCGAGTCGCGGGTGCGGCGGCTGAACCGGATCGACCAGACCGATGAGCTGGTCTCGGTCGTCGAGGACACCACCAGCCTCGAGGAGCGCGAGACCTCCTCCACGCAGCGGTTCGAGCTGAAGAGCGAGACCGAGGCGACCATCCAGAGTGATCTGTCCGCCCAGCTGTCCGGGCAAGTCAGCGGCCGGTACGGAGTGGTGGAGTACTCGGCGAACGCGGGCGTCAGCTATTCCACATCGAGTGCCGACTCGCGCCGCGGGGCGAACAACTTCGCCAAGGACGTCGTTGACCGCTCGCTCTCCCGGATCCAGACGAGCGTCCGGGAGGAGCGGACGACCCAGCGGCTGACCCGGACCGAGGAACTGAACCGGTTCGAGCTCACCAACGACTCGGGGGGCAACCTGTCCGGGGTGTACCGCTGGGTCGACAAGGTGTACCGGGCGCAGGTCTACAACTACGGCAAGCGGCTCATGTTCGAGTTCGTCATCCCCGAGCCGGCCGCATTCGTGCTCTCCGTGTTCGAGCACGAGCGGCAGCTCCAGCGGCGGCCGGACATCCCGCAGGAGCCGTCCCGGCCCAACCTCGACATCGCCACGATTAGCGCGGCAACGGTCAGCACGTACGGGCATATCTACAACCTCAGCGGGCTCGACCCGGAGCCGCCCGCGGAGGACACGATCGCGGTCGCGATCCCACTCACCGGCCTCAGCCGCGAGGGCGCGTCGGCGCACGAGCGGCAGTTCTCGGTGCCGGACGGCTATGCGGTGACAAGCGCGACGATCGACGGCGACTGGGATGGGATAGACAAGAACGAGCACGGGATGCGGGTGTCGATCGGCGGCCAGACGGCACGGGCGACCGACACTGGCAACATCGTCCACATGGCGTTCCCGGTGACCACGCTGACCTTCGTCCCGCCGCTGATAGGCAGCGTCAACGCGGTCGTGTTCGCGTTCAGGATCAAGGCGGCGGGCCTCAGCATCGCGCTGAAGATCCAGCGCACCGCGAAGCACTACCGCGCGTGGCAGCTCTCGGTTTATCAGGCGATCATGGACGCCTGGACCGAGGCGCACCGTGAGTACTTGGACGCGCTGGGCGAATACGAGTCCAAGCTCCAAGGGTTCGAAATCAGCCAGGGCGTGACGATCAAGGGGCGCAACCAGCGGATCAACCAGGACCTGATCCGGACCGAGCTGCGCAAGAGCTGCCTCAGTATGATCGCCTTGCAGTTCGACGCCGCGAAGACCGACGACATCAAGTTCGACGCGATGCGGACCCGCGACGAGGTGATTCCCGTCGAGGCCCTGGTCACCACGTCGACCCAGACCGTCACCCAGACAACGCCGGAGCCGGGCACCACGGTAACCGTGACCACCACGTCGACCCGGGAGGACGTTACGGTCACCGATTCGCCGATTACGATGTCGGCCATCGATGTGCCGGAGGCGGTGTCCGACGGCCGCACGGTGCAGTTCCTCGAGCAGGCCTTCGAGTGGCAGCAGATCAGCTATGTCTTCTATCCGTACTTCTGGGGAAAGCTGCCCGCTAAGTGGTACGGCTCCCAGAAGTACTACGACGAGATCGATCCGCTGTTCGCGCGCTTCCTCCAGGCCGGCGCGGCGCGGGTGCTGGTGGCGGTGCGCCCCGGCTTCGAGGGCGCGGTGCAGCACTATCTCTACACCCGCGAGCCGTGGAACGGCGGGCCGGTGCCGGACATCGACGACCCGCTCTATCTGGCGGTGCACACCGAGCTGCGGGACCAGCAGGACGATCTAAACAACGCGACGCCGTACGGCGACTCATGGACCGTGGTGGTGCCGACGCCGCTGCTGTCGCTCCAGCCCGATCCGGCGCTACCGACGTTCGACTGCGGCGGTGGTGCCACGACCGGCGCCGGCCTCAGGTCGGCTCTGTGGACCGGCACGGCCCGCCAGGACCCCTCGCAGTCGCTGGCAACCGGCCAGAAAGCGTGGGTTGACTGGCCCTCGGCCGCCCGATGGCAGGTGACGGTGCCGGACTGGGCCACCGAGGTGGACTTCTCGGTCCTGCTCAGCCCCGGCGTGGTGAGTGGCGACGTCTTTGGGGAGCTGCGGGTCGACATCGGTGGCACGCCGACGGCCCCGACCACCTTCGACGTCAACTACGAGGCCGACCAGAACAACTCAGCCGAGCCGAGCACATTCCTCACCGGCGGCACCCAGCAGATCCCGGCGGATCTGCGTGGGAAGGAGGTCACGGTCAAGGTACAGGGGCGCATGCTCGATCCAGCCAAGCACCCCGGCCGTCTGAACGCCGGTCCGAAGAGCCTCATCTTCGGTCAGATGAACTTCAAGAAGCCGTGACCGTCGTCGCCCACGTCCTCGCGCCATCCGACGCCGGTGATCGGCCGGTGGACGACGCGGTGCTCGACACGACCCCTATGGCCGCCGACGTGTCAGCCGGCGGCCCCGTGCAGGACGTTCTGCTCGAGCTGCCTGCCGACGGCGACCGCGCCGAGCCGTTCCCGGCGATCACCCTGACCTTCCGGATGGACACGGCCGACCTGACCGCCACTGTCGCGGAGACCGCCGATCTCGCGTACGTGACCTCGGGGAACCGTGGCCTTCAGGAGTTCCAAAGAGCGCTCAAGGGCACCACGGTCACGACGTTCGGTGGCCTGCAGGCCCGGGTCCCACTCCGAGGCGACGAGGACGCCACCACGCCGCATCGCGACCGCCTGCTGACAGCGTACGAGACGTACCTCGATCGCTTGCCCGGGCGCCGCGTCGCCGCCGAAGCCACGGTCCAGGCCACCGCGCTGGCCCGGGCACGGCAGCGGCTGGCGAGTTCCCGCGAGCAGATCCTCGCGGAGGCCCGCCGCTATCTGTTGCTCGCCGACCCGTTCGCGGCCGTCGCCGTTCTGGCCGGCAGCGGCCCGAACCGGCTGACCGGCCCGGAAACCGGCGGTCTCGTGGCCGATCTCGTCGCGATCGCTGGCGAACGGGCCGCGCTGAATGGGCTGGTCGCGGCTCAGCGGCGCATCCAGCAGGACTGGGACCGGACCAAGCTCGCGATGCTCGCCGACGATCGCGCCCACGGTGGCACCTACCAGCCGTACCTCACCGAGGAGCAGATCCGGCAGCTGGGCCGCGACCTGGCCGCGATTCCCGACTCGCTCGAGCTGACCGCAGCCAGGCAGCGCACTGGCGACCGCCGCGAGTCGCTCACCCACCTGGTCGCCGGCCTGGCCGCGCGCCGCCCTTTGCTGTTCCGGCTGTGGAACACCGACGTACCGTTCCTCGCCCGGCGGCTGGTGGCCGACCCCACCGCCGCGAGCCGCTCCACCGACCTGCGCAATACGGTCCTGGGCCGACTGCGGACCGGCTACCAGGCTGGGGCCGAGCTGAGCCGGAAACTCGACGCCGATCCGGCGATCGTGTGGACCTTCGCGCCGCTGATCGACGACGCGCTGCACACGCTGGACGCCGACGAGAGCGACTTCGTGACCCGGGTCGCGCGGGATCGCGTACGGGAGGAGAAGCCCGCCGCTGATCTTGTCGTCGCCTCGGAATGGCTGGGTTATGCCCAGCTCGCCTTCGCCCTCGGCGGCGCCGAACCGATCGCTGCGGCCGTAACCGTCGCCCAGGTCGCCGTCGACCTCGCCACCGTCGTCGTCAAGGCATTCGCGGCCGCCCGGCAGCAGCTGGGCGAGGATGCCTTTCTGCGGCCGTCGGAGCGACTCGGCGTGCCACCGGACTACACGGGCGCCCTGATGGACGCCGTGGACATAGCCATCAACGTCTTCACGTCGCTGCCCTTCGACACCAAGATCGCGCGGGACGAGTAATGGCCGCGCAGGTGCCGGCCCGGCAGCAGGCCCGCGAGATCGCGGAGCTGAGCGCCAAGTCGCTTCGACGGATCGTGCAGCTTGGCGGCACCGCGAACGCGTACATCCAGGTCATCGCCCACGCGAAGCACGACCCGGTCGTGGTGACCGCGGTCGAGCGATATCTCCTGGCCGCCCGCCGTGCCGAGAAGCATGCCGACACCGCCACCCGGGGCCTCTTCGCGAAGGCCGACGACACCCTAGCCCAGCATCTGACCGGCCTGACCGGGCCGGACTTCGACCTGCTGCGCCGCGAGACGGCCCAGCGCCGGTTGGCCGTGCTCGCCGACCCCGCCGAGCTCGTCGCCGACTTCGGCCCGCTCGCCACGCGGGCCGCCCGGGTGTCCCAGGACATCGACCTGGGCGCTGCGATGATGCAACGTGCCTTCCTCGACCGGCTCCGCGCGGTCGCGGCCCTCGATCCGGCACAGCTCACCGCGGCCCAGCAGCTGCTGCTCAGCGGCCGCCGCAAGGTGCTCAAGGTTCTCGGCGGCGAGTGGGCGGACAGTTGGGAGCCGATCTTCGGGCACCTACGGAGATACGCGGTGGGCATCGCCGAGCGGGCCCGGCAGGTGCGGGCCGCCGAGGCGGCGCTGGAGAGCGCGCGCAAGACCGGAAAGACGACCGCCGTTCGCGCGGCCGAGCAAGCGTTGCGCCACGCGAAGAGAGTACTGGGCGGCAGCACCAGCAAGGTCAAGGGGCTGCTCGGCGAGGCCTACGTGCCAAGGTGGTCGGGCTGGAAGGTACAGATGGACAGCTGGCGCGAGGTCGCCGAGTTGGAGGCTCGAGCGCTGGGCCGCGAGTGGGAGGTTCGGCGGGTCGTCGGCGACCTCTACATCGACGGCGCCGAGTCGTGGGACGAGGCGATCCTGCTGGTGAATCCGCGTACGAAACAGGCCAAGCTCTTCCTGGCCGCCCAGTACAAGGTCGAAAAGCAGGTGACGGCGCTCCAGCAGGTGCAGAACGACGCGCTGCGCGAGACGACGCCTGGCCGGCTACCGAAGCTGACCTTCGGCGACGAGGCCTACGCCCTTGTCCCGATGGGACCGGGAAAGCCCAGCCACCGGTACGTCTTCAACGCGGAGGGCGGAAAAGTGAGCGCGGCGGACATCGTCCGGCTGCGCGCCGCCGGCCTGGAGGTCCAGCAGCTCAATCTCAACTTGTCGGTTGCCGAAGTCGGCGAGTTGGTGGCTGTCCTTATAGACGCGGTGGCCGACACCGTCAAGTGACGCCCAGCTTCTGGTGCCGTGTGGCAGTACTTGCCTGGTTAGGCCAGGTACTTTCTCCAGCCGACCCGGCTCTCCTGCGGACCGGTCATCACGTAAATGCGCATCCACGGCGAGCCCTTCGCCTGCACTTGGCCCCCACGCCGTTGCCTGGTTCACCGACTGTACAACCAAAGTGATCGTCGGGGTGGCTGTCACACCGCATGAGCCCATCCGGGATGCGGTGCTGGCGGCGCTGCGGTGTGCGATCGACCGGCGTGCGCCGTATGGGCCGGCTGGAGGGCTGCCGTCGGTGATCCGGGTGAACAGGGGCAAGGAATTCCTGTGCGGCTGGTACAGGAATTCCTTTCTTTGACTATTTATTCGACATATTGATCGACGTCTAGGAACGCCCCGATTTTAGCCAAGAATGCAATTCCCTCCAATCCAAGTGAAAACCCAGGCCCAACCTCGTTTTCTTTTGAAATCCACTGCACCAGACAGAGCTTCAACACACAGTCCGTCTGGGACAATCTATGGAGTTCATTTTCGAGCGGGAAGATTCTATTCATTAGCGCATCGAGGGCGCACTCGATTGCTGTGCCGCCGTCAACCGATTCCCGCAGTTCCCATGTACTGTCAGCCGCGGGAATGGGAATTCTAGCTCCTTGTCGCACTTCCCCCTTTCTCCGGTAAGCGTCAGGCTCACATCCCATGAGTGAGGAAATTTCATCAACACTCAGTGACGGACTTGCAATTACGAGCCTTGCGCTTCGCATCTCAACTTCCCATTTTTCGGTCAACAGTCCGGCATGTAATAGGAGCCACTCTTGTGAAGGTAGGTGGGGATTGGGGTCCCGCCCTTCTTCGGTATGAGGAAGATGTACCCGAAGCCCTTGTCTACGTAGGTATCAAAGTGTGACACAGCTGCAGTTCTCCCGACGACGTCGCCCTTAAATTCGTGGGCGTCACCCACCAACTTCTTCAGTTGCGAGTCGCTCATCTTCTTGAGCGCCGAAGGGTCGGCGTTCTCTGCGGGGTTAGTCGGACTGGAGTTGCGGACGAGGACTGGAGTGGACCCGGCAAGCACATAGTGAGCGACTCTGTCGGGGATCTTGCGTGGGGGATCACTTTCCTTGGCGCCACCACAAGGGGCGGGGAAAGCCGTGCGACACAAGGTATTGCTGAAACGCTGTCGGTCGGCGAGGGCGGTGGATGGCGTTCTGGGGATCTTGTTCGGCAAGGCGTTCGATGTTCACAGCGATCGCGGTCAGAACGTGCTGGACGTGAGTCTTGGGCAGGCCGTGGAAACGGCAGCGGCGCGCCCGGTGGCCGAGGGCCAACTCGGCGATGGTGCCCTCGACTCCGGAGCGCACGGCGTAGAGCTGACGCCAGGCGGGGTCCTGCTGGTCGGCGCGGCTACGCGCCTGGAGTTCATGCAGCTGTTGGGGAAGGAAGTAGACCGTGCGGGCAGCACGGCCGCGGGCGCATAACGACCGGGTCGGGCAGGGGTCGCAGTGGCGGGGGCGAAAGCGGGCGGAGATGTAGGGGGCCTGAGCCGGAGCCTCCACCCAGCTCTTGGCGGTCTGGCCGCGTGGGCAGGTGACCTGCCGGTTCGCGAAGTCGATGGTGAAGTCGTCGCGGGCGAAGCCGGTCTGCTCTTTGTGCTGCCACTGTCCGCTCGCCTTGACCGGTCCGATGAGGGTGACGCCGTAGGTGCGGTCGGACTGGTCGAGCAGGGCCACCGAGAGGTAACCGCCGTCCAAGAGGTGCTCGGCGGGCAGCAGACATCGCTTGTTTAGGCGGGTGTGGATGCCAGGCACGGCCGCGGTGTCCCGGGTCGGCACGGTGGTGGCCACGTCAGTGATCACATTGGGGCGGTCGAAATCGCAGGTTTCCGTCACATGCAACAGGTAGCCGCTCCACCGGGTGTTCCCGCGCAGCGCAAAGCGGGTGTCCAGGTCATAGGGCGAGCGGATCTGTCGCCCGCCCGGCGGGAAGCCGTCCTTGTCGGCGCGCGGCCGCAGCCGGCCGCGCTCGTCGACGATGAACTGTTGCACCAGGATCTGTCGCAGCACCTCTCGTGCGGGACCGGTGGCCCGGTCGGGAGCCCGGGCCAGGGCGAGCAGCGCGTGGGCATCGGCGCCGGCCTCGGTCAGCCGCGCGATCGGGTGGCTGGGCTGGGAGCACAGGCGCACCGGTCGCCCGTAGCGTTCGGCCCATTCGGCGGTGACCAGGGGATCGAGTAACTCGGGAGCGTCACGGGCGAGTTCCTCCAGGGCGGCCCGGACCGCTTCGAGGACCAGTTCCAGGCGCGTCAGATCACGGGCCGCGGCGAGGACGTGGGTGGAGTCGGTGCGCTGTCGGCCTCGCTGCTTGACCAGCCCGGCCGCCGCAAGTCGCGCCAACGCCAGGTCAAGGAGTTGGTCGGCACGGTCACCCCGGGCGAGCCGGTCACGGAAGTCGCCCAGCACACTGTGATGGGAGCCGGGATCGTCCAGCTCCAGGCCCAGGGCGTACTTGAAATCGAGGCGGCAGCGCACGGCCTCGGCGGCCTGCCGGTCGGACAGGTTGAGCAGGAACTGCAGCACGCAGACGGTGGCCAGCTGCGCGGGCGAAAGTCCGGGGCGACCGTCACGGGGATACCAGGCTGTGAAGTCCTCGTCGCACCACAGCCCGTCGAGTCGGTCGCGCACCCACATCGCCGTAGTGCCCTGCGGGTTGCTCGCCCGCGTCACCCGCGCGGTCAACGGAGGAACCTCCACTGCAGAACGGGGGCCTACATGACATCGAGCACCTCAACGAGAGCAGCGAGCAGAAGACCGCTCTGAGCGTGCCCGGTGATCAAGCCACCCCGCCGGGAAACTCCAAGATCCCCGACAGAGTCGCTCAATGGCGTGGCATCAGCTGTGTTCAAGGTGAATACGGAGTGACACATGGCCAGAGCTCTCCGCGCTGGCAAACCAGCCGCCCTCATCCCGCTCGCCACGTCGGCCGGTAACGAGCAGGCCCACAACGCCCGGCACCTGGCGCACAACGGTGCAGGCACAGCCGGTGCCCCGCCAACCGGCACACCACGTCATTCCGAAGAAATGCGAAACTCGAATTCGGGACGGTCCCACGGCACAGCGGGCGGGTTCGCCAACGCGGTCCCGGTCCGCACCGCACCCACGCGATGGTAGAAGTCCTCGGCCGGACGGTGCGACACGACCTTGAGACGGTCGAGCCCGGCAGCACGGGCCTCGGACTGCATGTGCGCCACGAGCAGCCGTCCAATACCCCGTCCTTGCACTTCGTCGGCGACGAACATCAAATCGAGCTCCGGTGGCGCGAGGACAAGCGAGTAGAACCCGAGGACCCGGCCTCCATGCTCGTCGCCGCCGACGGCCACAAAGACGCGGTGGGCCTCGATGTAATCAGGACCGACCCGGTAGCCCGCCACTGCGGCCGCGTACTTACCCTCGTAGGCGCCTGAGCCACGCACGAGCCGCGTGAGCCGTTTGGCATCCCGCGCAACGGCCCTCCGTATCATGATCGGCTGGCTGATCGGGGAAGTGCGTGAACTCATCGCACGAGTATTTCGCACCGGCGAGTGCCTTCCTGCGGCGGGTCGGCTGCTCGGGCAGGCGTTCCTGTACCGCTCCCGGGAACCGCTCGCCCAGGCTTGGCTCCCGATCGCCCCGTCCCTGCCCCCGAATCGGCCGCTCGCCAGCAGCAACTGGACGCCCGAACCGATGCGGAGAAAGAGACGGCGTGGTCGGCGGCTGCTCGGGACCGGCCGCGCCCGGTAGGGCAGCAGGGCCCGGACCGCGCGTCACGGTCCGGGCCCTGCTGCCCCATGAGGTGCCGCCCTGCGGCGGCAGTACGTCAGCTCTGTGCGCTGTCGTCGCTCGGCTGTCCGGCGCCCTCGGCTGTGCCTGCCTTCTCGCGCATCCTGCGCACCAGCTCCGCCTTCTGGTCGGCGGCACTCTGGCGGTCGAGGTTGCGGTGCGGACCATTGTTCTGCCGTTCGGCGCGGGACAGCTTCTTGCGCTGGCCGCCGCCCATGCCCACGGGGTTGTTGATGTTCTTGCTCACGGGCTCTCCCGGAATGATGTGCAGTGATCTACGGATTCATCGGTGGGGGACGGGCGCGGCGACGTCGAAGGACGTCAGCAGGGGCCCATCACGCTCTCACTCGTAAATCGGCGTCTGGAAGAACATGACCAAGACGGTACCCGGTTCCGTCGGCCCCGCACACCAGGTTTTCCGCATCCCCGGCGTCGGCCGGGCCTTCGGCGAGCGCCCAGAGTCAGCCCTTTCCTTCCGAAGCCAGCAGGGGTTCTGCAGCGCCATTCCTGTCCCGTCCCTGCCACGAACCCCACGGACACCCTCCCTCACAGGGCTCTGACCCGGCAGCTGTAGATCTTGATTGTCAGCCTGTCCGTGCCGGTCAGGGCGATTGCCGGGGCGCCGCAGGCAGAGGACCGCCCGCCGTGATCATGAACGTTTGTGACGAAGATCAGGGACCAGGTGGCCGCGGAGGCCGCGATAGCCGAGCGTGACATGCCGGTGATCTGCTCGGCCGCGGCCGGTGCTGCCAGATGTCCACCGGGACACCGTAGAGATTGCGGCGGACGCGTCGTCACCGATGCACGCGAAGCAGATCGCGCCGAGGATCGGCCTGCCAGCGGTGACGGCGAGGATCGAGGGAACGCGGGGGAAGCCGAAGCGACTGATGAAGCGCGGCCAACGACCTTCGAAAGGGGCACCAAGTCGCGGGCTGTTGGGTCAGTCGGCCGACCCTCCGGAACGCGGTCCCGACGAACGGCACTTGACGCAGCAAGCGCGCGTAGGTAGGTCCCATGCTAGACGAGGTGGAATGCAGCCACGGGGATAGCGGCGGCCTTGCCGCGTCAGGTGGCCAGGCCCCTGTGGAAGGCGCGCTCACGCGGGCTGCACTGAAACGGGCTGTTGGCTCTCCCACGCGGCCGGCGGCCCATGACCGTCGGATCCGCGGGGGGCGGCCGGTCCGGTCATGAACGATCGGGCGGCCCCGAGGCGATCTGTATCTCAAGGAGCGGTTCGAGCTGGGCGGCCCACTCCGGATACATGGCGGCCTTCTTCTCGTGCAGCGCCATGATCTCGCCGGCCAACTCCGGGGCCATGTCGTCGGAGAGGTCGGGGCCGATGGAGATCTTGGCCAGGTGCGGGATGATCTCGGGATCTCCCGCCAGGTGAACCGGGTCGTGCATGTATCGCTCGAGGGCCGCGAGGTTCTCGATGCCCACGCAGTAGGCGTGGGTGAGGCCCTCGGCGGGATCGCCCAGGTTCTGCCCGACTGTTGCGAACGACACCGACTCGACGGACCCGGTTCGCCGCATCAGCGCGAGCACCTGGGCTTTCTGCTCCTCGGTCGCCCCGTCCTTGAAGGCGAAGCGCAGCGTGTGAACAATCATGGCTTCCCGCTCCTTCGATTGAACTCGCTGGTTCATAAATTCTTCCTTACCGGTAGATGCTTGAAATGAACCCATGGGTTCAGTAGCGTCAAGCGGGGCCGGTGACGTCTCGCGCGAGCGTGTCGACAAGCGGCAGGCGATCCTGGACGCTGCGTTCGCCGTCTTCGCGCGGCGTGGATACGAGCAGGCATGCGTCCAGGAGATCGCGCAGGAGGCAGGCGTGGCCAAGCCGACCGTCTACAGCCACCTGAACGACAAGGAGTCCCTCTTCCGTCACACCATCGATGCAGCGGCCGACACCCTGATGGTGGAGAACCTTGCGGTCGTCGAGCGGCTGCGCGATCGGGCCCCGGACGATGACGTGCGTGTGGCGTTTGCGGACCTGGCCCAGCGGCTGCTGCTGGTCTGCTGCGGCGAACGCGCCCGTGCGCTGCGCTGGTTGACCTACGCCCAGATGGCGCGATTCCCCGACCTGATCGAGACCGTGCAGGAGCGCACCGCGCACCGCCCCCATGCGGCACTCGCCGACCGGCTGGCCCGCCTCTCGCTCGCCGGCCGCCTGCGCCCATGCGACCCGGAGCAGGCCGCCGAACACTTCTTCGCCCTGCTCACCGGCCCCTTGGAGTCCCGCTCCCGGCTGGGTACCCGTCGCGTCCCCGCCGCCGAGCTGCGCGGCATGGCGGATGCGGCCGTGGACGCCTTCCTGCGCGCGTACGGGAGCGACTGAGCGGTCTCTCGGCGTGTTGCTGCAGTTCGGGTACGAGGTGGGCAGGGAGGGGCTGCCATGCCGAAGATCCTGCGTGCACCGCCCGCACGGATCGTAGGGACAGGCGTCTCTTTCACGCCGCGGTACCGGCGGATCCGCAACCACCGAAACGACAGACGATCTTGAGCATCGACAGCCGCCCGTGACCAGCACGAGCGCACGATCAACGACTCACACCAGCCCCACGACCAGCGACGTCAAGATGGTGGATACGGACGGTGAGCTCGTTCTCGCCGGAGATCTGGACGACGGCTCGGGGGAATCCGGCGTCGGCGAGTGCGGTGCGGGCCCGGTCGGCGTCGACGGGGGCGGCCGTGGTGTCAGATGCCGAGGCGCTCCGAGATGCCGTCAAGCACGCAGTCGAGGCCGAACTCGAACGCCCAAGTGTGGTCATCCTTGCACGCCGCCTCCGCGCCGTAACGCTCGTAGGTCGGGTAACGGCCCGTGCTCATCAGGTAGTTCATCTGCGGAGCGAGCGCCTGACGGGTCTCGTCACCGCCGACCCAGCCGTGCCGCTCCTGATACTCACGCAGGACGATCTCGGCCTGGGTCGAGCCGTGCACATAGGAGTTGACGGTGCGGAAGGCGGCCATCATCGAGTCGGCGTCCAGGTCGCACGCGGCGAGCGCAGCCAACTGCCGTTCGGCCACGGCCATCCGCGACGGCGTGAGCGAGATCAGCGGAATGGATCCCATCCATGGGTGCGCCAACATCAACTCCCGTGTCTGCAGGGCGAAGGAGCGCAGCACCTCCCGCCAGCTGGCCGCGTCGTCCGGCGCGGCCAGCTGCCGGGAGACCCGGTCGACCATGAGCGCCCAGAGGTCGTCCTTGCCTGCCACATGCCGATAGGCCGCCATGGGGGCGACGCCGAGCTTCGTGGCGAGACGGCGCATGGTGACGGCGGCGGCGCCTTCCTCGTCGGCGATCTCGACCGCGACGGCGGCGATCCGCTCCAGGCTCAGCGAGGCCCGGGGTGCTGAGGCGGGCCGCTCCATGCGCTCCCAGAGAGAGGGCTCCACGACCTTGCTCTCGTCCTGCTTCCGCGCCGCCATGGCACAGCTCCTCTTCATCGATGTCGCGTACAGCGTATCCCTGGTAGACGGCGTACACATCAATGTGTACGTTGTACTTATCAAGATACGACGTACACAACCAGGGGATCCGCCATGCCTGCCACCACCGCGCCACTCCGCGTAGCCGTACTCGTCGGCTCCACCCGCGAGGGCCGCTTCGGGCCCGTCGTGACGAAGTGGCTCAGCCGCCACCTCGAGCAGCGCCACGACATGAGCGCCGATGTCGTCGACCTCGCGGAGATCCCGCTGCCGACGGTGTTCCCGGCCTTCGGCCAGCAGCCGCCGCCCGGTACCGAGGAGGCGCTTGCCCTCATGACGCCGCGGCTCGCCGCCGCCGATGCGTTCGTGTTCGTCACGCCCGAGTACAACCACAGCTATCCGGCACCCCTCAAGAACGCCATCGACTGGCACAACGAGCAGTGGCACGGCAAGCCGGTCGCGTTCGTCTCGTACGGGGGTCTGTCGGGCGGTCTGCGCGCGGTGGAGCATCTCCGGGTCGTCATGGCCGAGCTGAATGCCACGACTATCCGCAACACGGTCAGCTTCCACGAAGCCTGGAGCCGATTCGACGAGTCCGGCGCCGTCAAGGACCCGGCCGCCGACACCGCCGCGAAGGCACTGCTCGATCAACTGGCCTGGTGGGGCCACGCCTTGCGTACCGCCAAGGCTCTTCACTCGTACGTCGCCTGAGCCGGCCCCGGAACCGTGACGGACTTCCAGAAGCAAGGTAGGAACGAGAAGCAACCCGGAGTCACCACACCCGACGAGACCGATGCCCCACCTTCCCGACTCGTCATCCTCGGCCTGCTGCTCGGCATCGTGCTCGCCACGCTCGACGGCACCGTTGTCGGCACCGCCCTGCCCACCATCGTCGGCGACCTGGGCGGTCTCGACCAGCTGTCCTGGGTGCTCACCGCGTATCTGCTCACCATGGCCGTCTCCACACCGATATGGGGCAAGCTCGGCGATCTGTACGGCCGCAAGGGCAGCTACCTCGCGTCCATCACGGTCTTCCTCGTCGGCTCCGTACTGTGCGGAATCGCGCAGGACATGGGGCAGTTGATCACCGTCCGGGCGCTGCAGGGCCTCGGCGCGGGCGGCCTGTTTGTGGGAGCCCTCTCACTCATCGGCACGCTGCTCGCTCCCGCGGAGGCCGGGCGGGCCCAGTCGCTCATCGGGGTACTACTACCTGCCGCGACGATCGGCGGGCCGCTGGTCGGCGGCTTCCTCACCGACCAGTGGGACTGGCGATGGGTGTTCTACGTCAATGTGCCGGTCGGCGTCATGGCACTCACCCTCGTCGGCTTCGGGGTGCGACTGCGCGGCGAACGCGTCAGGGCGCGGATCGACCTGGCCGGCGCGGGGCTGCTGACCGTCGCGATCCTCGCCCTGACACTGCTCGCGAGCTGGGCAGGGACGACGTACGCCTGGACATCACCGCAGATCATCGGGCTCGGCCTGGTGTTCGTCGCGACACTCGCCGCCTTCGTGCGCGTGGAGCGGCGCGCCCCGGAGCCGGTGATCCCACCCCGGCTGTTCCACGACCGCAACTTCACGGTGGCGCAGGTCCTGAGCTTCGTCACGGGTGCGGCCATGCTGGCGGCGGCGAGCTATCTGCCGCAGTACATGCAGTTCGTGCAGGACATGTCGTCCACGGAGAGCGGTCTGCTGCTCATCCCGCTGATGCTCGGCATGATCGGCGCGCAACTCGCCATCGGGCGGCGCGTGAGCGACGGCGGCCGCTACCGCCCCTACCCGATCGCGGGCGGCGCGTTGGCCACGGTAGGTGCCCTGGCCCTCCTGACGCTCCGCACCGGCACGACCGCGGGTCTGGCCTCCGGTCTGACGTTCGTGCTCGGCGTGGGGATCGGCTGCTTGATGCAGCCGACGATGCTGATCACGATGAACAGCGCCGAACCGCGCGACATGGGCGCGGCCAGCGGCACCCAGACACTGCTGCGAACCATCGGTGGCTCGCTCGGCGTCGCAGTCCTCGGTTCCGTCTATACGAACCGTCTCACCGCCGCCGTCACGGACCGGCTCGGCGCCGACGGACAGCGACTGACCGACGAGGAGCTCACTCCCGCGCTGCTGCGGGACCTGCCGGGCCCGGTCCAGGACGCGTTCCGGGCCGGCGTCGTCGACGGACTGCACGGTGTCGCGCTCGGTACGGCCGCACTGTGCGTCGTGACGTTCGCGGTGTCCTGGCTGATCCGGGAGGTCCCGCTGCGGGGCACAAACTCTTCCTGAGGGTCGCCCCCGCAGACAGGAGCAAGAAACGGCTCCCTCCTGAAGCGGGTGTCGCAGGTTCGACATCGAATGCGTCTGCAGCCAGACCGCCAACTGCGCATCACCAGGGTCAAGGACAACTCCCTCTACCTGAGCGTCGACGACCTCGGCATCAGCCTGCGCAGGCGCATCGCCCGGGCATGAGACGAGCACGGCTCTTGTGGATCACGGAGTCCTACCTTTCTTGATGTGGGTCTGAGCTGGTCATTCGTAAGATCGGCGGGGCCCAGGGGTTCCGGGTATGGCTGTCATGGAGTCGCCGCTGGATGGCTCAGAGAACTTGGCCGCCCGGAACCCCGCGACGACTCGACCGCTAATTGGGAGACGCGACGCGATCGCTTTGTAGGACAACGTCGGCGAGGTCGTCTGCTGGGTTGGTGTACGACGAGCTGACGGAGGTGGCTGTGCCCGAGATCTGGGCCGGAGTGGACATCGGCAAGGAACATCACCACTGCGTGGTGATCGACGCCCAGGGCAAGCGACTGCTGTCGCGTCGGATTCCGAACGACGAGGCTGAACTGCTCCAGCTCATCGCTGACGTACTGGAGCTGTCGCGGGATGTGCTGTGGGCGGTGGACATCAACCACGGCGGGGCCGCGCTCCTGCTCGGTCTGCTGGTCAGCCACGACCAGCGCATCACCTACATCACCGGCCTAGCCATCCACCGCGCCTCGGCCGGCTACCGAGGCCAGGCCAAGACCGACGCGAAGGACGCCTTCGTCATCGCCGACCAGGCGCGCATGCGCACCGACCTCGGTGTCCTGAGGCCCGGCGACGAAATATCGGTCGACCTGCGCACTCTGGTTACCCGCCGCACCGATTTGGTCTGCGACCGGACCCGGCAGATTAACCGGCTGCGCGCCCAACTCCTGGAAATCTTCCCTGCGTTGGAACGCGCATTGGACTTGACGAAGAAGGGGCCGGTCCTGTTGTTGACCGGTTACCAGACCCCGGCCGCGATCCGTCGCGCTGGTGCTTCCCGGATCGCGACGTGGCTGAAGAACCGCAAGGTCCGCAACAGCGCGGCCCTGGCCCGGACCGTCGTGGAGGCCGCCGAGGCCCAGTTCACCGCACTGCCCGGCCAGAAACTCGCGGCCATCATGGTGGCCCGTCTGGCGAAGGGGGTGATGGCCCTCGATGAGGAGATCGCCGAGCTCGAAGCCCTGATCGAGGCCCGGTTTCTCGAGCACCCGCACGCCGAGGTGATCCAGAGCCTGCCCGGCATGGGCACCATGCTGAGCGCGGAGTTCCTCGCTGCGACCGGTGGCGACATGGATACCTTCGGCACGGCCGACCGCCTGGCCGGCTACGCCGGCCTCGCACCCGTCCCCCGCGACTCCGGACGCGTCAGCGGCAACCTCCACCGTCCACGCCGCTACCACCGCGGCCTGCTCCGCGCCTTCTACCTCTGGGCCTTCGCCAGCCTGCGGAACTGTCCGGCCTCGAAGCAGTTTTACGAGCGCAAGCGGGCCGAGGGCAAGGGGCACAAGCAGGCGCTGCTGGCGCTCGCCCGTCGCCGGGCCAACGTCCTGTGGGCCATGATTCGCGACGGAGCGTGCTACCAAGCCACACCACCAGTCACGGCAGCGGCTTGACAACGTCATTGGGAAGTTCTCTGACCGGAAAACTCAACGGTCAGGGTGCCAGACGGACACCAGGATGGAGCGGGCGACGGCGACCAGGGCTTTCATGTGGCCGCGGCGTTTGATGATCCTGCGGTAGCGGGCGCCGAGGAAGGTGTCGGCCCGTGCGGCGGAGATCGCTGCTTCGCCGAGGGTGCCGCGGAGCCAGGGGTTGCCCTTGCCGGTGGGGCCGGAGGTGTTCTTGTTTCCGGACTGGAGGGTGCGTGGGGAGAGTGCCCCGCCCTGCTCCTCACCCCGACCGCGTTCGCGAGTTTCATCGCGCGGTTGTAACCAGGCTTCAGGCCGCGTGCAGAGTGAACGCGACCCTGGAGTCACCCTCGTCGATGGCCAGGTTCAGCGTGCCGCCCAGGGCCTTCGCCAGGCGGCGCAGCAGCGGGAGGGTGGGGACGGTGTCGCCGCCCTTCATCCGGGACACCTGCGGCTGAGTCATCCCGGCTCGTTCGGTCAACTCCGCCTGGGACAGGTCGAGTTCGATCCGGCGGTCGGAGACGGCCTGACCCAAGTCGCCGGCCAGCCGCGCGTCGACGTACTCCTGGTCGTACTCGACCGCCTCTCCCGCAAGCTGCCGGGTCCGGCGCGTTCTCCACGTGCTGTGATTCATCGGCTCTCCCTACGCCGATCGTCGATGTGCTCGACCCGGCCGTGCTCGGTCTCGCAGACCTTCTGGGCCTGATGTGCACGTTCGACCTCTGCCGCCTCGCGCATCTTCGTCTTGCGGAACACCGTCAGCAGAACGATCCGCTGTCCTGGGGCGAGCCAGTACGGGATGCGTACAGCTTCGCCGTCCAACTCGAAGCGCAGTTCACGCAGCTTGCCGCCCAGGTGACGAGAGTACGGCTCACCGAGCGTTGTCGGCTCGTCCAGGAGACGGTCCGTCTTGTCCTCCACCCGCCGGTAGAGGCGCAGCGGAAGTACGTCCAGCCAGTTCCGCACCTCGGGCTCGACCTAATGGCATAGCGCAAGCTCGCGCGGACCTCGGATAGGTCGAGCGCGCGTTCTTTTCCCGCAGCCACGCCGTAGCCACCGACGCGCGCGGATCCCGAAGAACCCCGTTTCGTACCCCGAAGAGTTATAGGTACCCCTTGCGCCCGGCCCTCCCCATGCTGGTGATCGTCCTGCCGAGGGCAGGGCGGAGTGACAAGGTCAACGGGGAAACGGAGAGCGTGTGATGGGGATCAGGGCGAGGGTTGTGGCGACGGCTGCCACGGCGGTGTTCGCGGGGCTCGGTGTCGTGGCTACGGCCCTGCCGGCGGCAGCGGCGACCACGCCGAAGGGGAACAACAGCAGCAACGAGGACGTGCTGTTGGTGCACGGGTACGACCCGGTGTGGGAGGCGAAGTTCGACTGCAACGACTACTTCAAGGACATCCGCAAGGACCTCAAGGACTACCGGTGGAAGGGGAAGGTGCGGGGGGTCGCCTTCTACAAAGGTGACTGGAACTGTGACTTCCGGATCGCCAGTGGGGATCGGGACACCGGGCTGAAGGACCTGGGGAAGAAGCTCGCGAACAAGATCTACAAGGACTACACGGCGAAGGGGAAGTCCGTCGACCTCGTGGGACACTCCATGGGCGGCCTCATCATCCGCGCCGCGCTGACCGGCGTCGCCAAGAAGGAAGCCGGGTTCCCGAAGAAGCTGTTCGTCGAGGACGTGGTGACGCTGGGGACGCCGCACGCGGGGACCAACTGGGGCTGGGGGCACTCGTACCAGCAGACCAAGGACATGCGGAAGAACTCGTCGCTCATCAAGTGGCTGAAGAACAACCCGCAGTCCACGCAGCCCACCGACTGGACGGCGATCGGCAGTGACAGCGACGCCATCGTCTCGGAGTCGTCGGCGACCGCGGGCGGCTTCAAGCACTGGGTCCGCTACGACAACCTCCCGGGCACAGACGACCACGCGGCCCTCAAGTCGGTCCGGACGGGGCTGCACAAGCTGAAGTACCGCAACTCGCCCTCCGCGGCGACCGGTTGGAAGACGGCCGGCTCTCCTGCCCCCTGGACGACCTCCGCGCTGTTCCACTACACAAAATGGTGACACGCCGTCACCACTGACACCCCGCCACCACTGACTCGGTCGCCGTCGGGACCATCCCGGCGGCGCCCGCCGTTGCCTGAGAGGACGTTCGTGTAATCTATGCGGCGGTTTGCGGTAGTTAGTGCTTGCCGGGAATCGGCGTGTACAGGCAGAATAGGCGGTATGTCTCTTCGGTGGCGACGCAGCTGATCTTGCGTTTCACCCCGTTTGCTACCGATAGCTCCTGTCCGGTTCGAATACGCACCTGAACTTGGCTTTTGCCTCGCCCGATCGGGGGAGCGATTCACTCGTGACGTAGTCCCTGCGGTCGCGTCGAACGCCACAATGCCGGCAGGGTCAACAGGGCGGCACCGAGGGAGGCGGCCGCCCCGATGCCGGCTATGGCCACTAGGGTGCTCCAGTTGTGCGTCACAGGCCTTCCGGCGAGATCGAGCAGCGTGCTGCCGAGGGCCGTCCCAATCGACTCCGCCACGAGCAAACCGAGTCCGACGGGGAGTACGGACTGCAAGAGGACAGATGTGGCGAGCGTACGACGGGGCGTGCCGAACGCGACGAGTACGGACAGGACCCGTGCGCGCTCGCGGACATGTTCGAGCGCACCCAGCAGCATGCTCGCTGCGATCAGTACCAGCACGGCGGTTACCCCGGCCAGCAGAGCCCGCCTGACTCCGTCGAGGGCAGGGTCGCCCTGGGACTTTCCAGGAAAGTCGACGCTGAAGGCCGGGTCGAGCCGTGCTGCTGCGGTGCGGATGTGATCCTGCACGTCTTTGAACCCGGTCGCATAGGTGAGGCCGACCGTGCTGACGGCGTGTGCGATGGCGGTGTGCCCGGCCGCCCGGGGCGTGGCCAGCAGGGTCCGTTCAGAGGAAACCGCTGCCGGATAGGCGGGGGTCGCACGGACGGTTGCGGTGATGTCCGGCACTGTCCAGCGGGGGCCATACATGTCCATGCGCAGTTTCATGCCGGCCGCCCATGTGGTCATGTCGGGCATGGTGTCCGTGGACGGAGGAGCGGTGAGAAAGGCGTCCCCGTCCGAACAGGAAGGCAACTGTGCCAGCAGGCGCAAATGAGCGCAGTCGGCGATGAGGACGGCCTGAGGGAACCCACCGTTCAGGGGGCTCACCGACACCTCCTTGAACTCAATCGCCCGTTGGACGCCAGGAGTCGTGGCGAGTACCGGGGCGTACTTCGCCCCTGGCGTCCCGCCGTCGTCGAGGCGGGCGATAGCGACGCGTGTGGAGGCGGAGGGGCCGTGTGCCCCTCGGGCGGTGCTGTCCACCGGGTTCTGGGAGAGTCCGGTGAGGAGGGTCTGGAGGGCCACGGCCCCTGCCACGGCAACCGCGATTCCGTTGACCGAGCGGGTGGCGGAGTCGCCGTTCAACTGCAGGCCGCGTAGGGCTAGTTGCCAAGGCAGCGGGCCGAAGCCGGCAAACAGCCGGGTGAGGCGTTCCACGGCCCAGGGCAGCACCGCGGTGACTCCGACGAGCAGCGAGAGCATGCCGATGACCACCAGGGCAACACCGGAGGTGCCGTGTAGGTCGGCAGGGCTGCGTACGGAGATCCGCAGCAAAATCAGTCCGAGCAGGGGAAGTGCTATTCGCCACCACAGGCGTCGCGAGGTGCTGCCGGACTTCCGGACGACTCCAAGGGGCTCTACGGCCACCTTGTGCATCGACAGTTGTGTGATGCCGAGGGAGAGCGTGAGTACGGCGACGACCACGAGCGCCGCCAGCAGGGGCTGTGGCGTGAGATCTTCGGTGAAGACACCGAGCCCCTCTATCTGAACCGTGCCCGCGAACTGACGTCCCGTGATAAATAGGATCGCCCCCAGGGCGATACCTGCCAGTGTGCTGAGCGCGACTTCGCCTGCTGCGATGGTGGCGGTCGTCCCGCGGTTCGCACCGACCAAGCGCAGGGCGGCCAGCCGCCGGTCCCGTCGCTCACCACCGAATCGTACGGCCGCGGCGATGAAGGCACCGACGGGGAGGAGCAGTACGACGATTCCTGCAATGCAGAGGAGGACGAGTTCGGGAGAAAGGGGCTTCTTCGCGTAGGCCTTACCGAAGTGGTCGAGCCGTCGCGTTTGCCCTGCATCGGCCGCCATGTGGTTCGCGACCAGATAGAAGACGTACTCACCCGGGTCGAGCAGACCTGCATCGCCGATCTCACCCACGATGGGATGGCCGAGGCGCTCGCGCAGCAGGCCGTTTCCCGGTGCAGCCAGCAGTTTGTGCAGTGCCGGAGATACGACCATCTCACCGGGGCGCGGGTAGCGCTGGACTCCGGGCGGCAGCGGTGCCGCAGGCCCCTCCGGCTGCACCATGCGCCCTCTGATCTTCTCGCCCCGGAACACGGTGTCGATGTCCCTGATAAGAACAGTGTGATCCGAGCGCGTGATGGCGCGGTCGCTGAGGTTGACATCGATGCGGTGGTGGATCCGCTGGTCCCGGTGATGTCTGGCGGTCGGCACCGACGCGGCGAACAGCAACATTGCCACACCCAACCCCACTCCGACCGCTGTAAAGGAGGTACGGATCGCACTGTTCCGCCCGCCGAAGAGTGCGAGTCGAGCGCCGAGGGCGAGTGCGCGGAGACCTCCGAGGTGCCGACGTGCAGGCGGGCTCACAATGTTCCTCTCGTACGACTGGGGACAGGGTGCCGTCTCGCGGCGCAGGGATGGGCAGCGGAAGGGGGTGAAAGCCATCTGCGATGCCCAGGTCGACTATACGCTGTGCGTATAGTCGAGTACACGGTACCAATGCATTGTCGTACAGCGTGTCACACTCTTACTGATGGGGCGGACGACTCCCGTCCGACGACACCTCATCGCACCAGCAATTCCAGTCCACAAGAGACCTCCGGCCGGGACAGCGAGGATCACCCACCCCCGTCTCGTGTACACGCGTGGACCGGGGCACGGGTTCCTGGCGCGCCGTCATGATCGGGACAGGATCGGCAGCTGGGACCAGCGGCCGCCCGCGCTGCCCTTCCCCGTCGCCCATGACGAGGTGGGGCGAGGCCGACGACCTCGTTCCGCCTGCGCGAGGCACTGACCGACCTGGTGCGGCCGGACCGGGTGCACCGGATCTAGGCACTGTATGCCGTCACCCATAGGTGCGCGGCCCCCGGATTCGTGATGGCTGTCGGTTCCAACTCACCGTGCCCGTGCGCTGTCGAGGACGTCCGGCAGGGCTCGGCGGGAGCTGATGCCGAGCTTCACGTAGACCTTCCGCAGGTGCCATTCCACGGTATGGGGGCTGATGAACAGCTCCGCGCCGATCCGCGCGTTCGTCATGCCGTCGGCGGCGAGGGCTGCGACCTGCGACTCCTGCGGGGTGAGAGCGTTCGCCGGTGTGGCCTCTCGCGCGGTCACCTGCTCGCCGGTGGCGATCAGCTCACGGCGGGCCCGTTCGGCGAACGCGTGAGCCGGCATCGCGACGAACATGTCGTGGGCCGTGCGGAGATGCTCGCGGGCCTGCGCGCGGCGCTGTGCGCGCCGCAGCCACTCGCCGTACAGCAGGTGGGTGCGTGCCACCTCCACGACAACGCCGCCGCGGCCGAATTCCTCGATCGCTGTGCGGTACAGGCGGTCGGCCGCCTCACCGTCGGCCAGCAACGCCTCACTGCGTGCGCTCGCACCTCGCGCCCACCCGGAGTCGGCGGCGCGGGTGAGTTCGGTAAGGCGGGCCAACGAGGCGCGGGCCTGGTCGAGTTCACCGCAACGCGTCGCGGCCTCCACATGTTCGACCAGCGACAGACCAGTGAAGTTGAACCCGTCGTGCTCGATACCGGTGCGGGCGGCCTCGATCGCCTCTTCGTAGCGGGCCAGTCCGTTGAAGAGCACGCCCTGGATGTAGCCCATGGCACCGAGCAGGGATACTTCGCCCCGCTGCACGGCGCGCTCTCTGGCTTCATCGATGATGCCGGCGGCGACATCCGCCTCACCCCGCCACGCGGCCAGCACGAGCGTGGCGTATTTGTGCGGGGCGTGGCCGGTCGCGGTGGCGATCGCGTCGGCCTCGTCGATCATCCGGTCGGCCTCGGCGAAGTCGCCGTAGTGGATGTGCACCCCGCCCGCGTAGATCAGAGCCGGCGGCAGACTGCCAAGTGCTCCGATGTCGCGGGCCAGACGCACTGCGCGAGTCGAGAGTGTGTCCCAGGCATGCAGGTCCCAGGCCCAGTGGATGAACGACTCAAGCGCGACCGGGGCCAGCAGCAGCCACCGTACGGCCGCCTCCCGGGTGCGGAGCTCTTCGTGCTCGAGCAGGTCGAGTGCCTCGCGCAGAGCCGGGACGGCCGTCTCCGAGCCGTCCGCGAGCAGGGCCGCCACACCGTCCAAGAGAGCGTCCGCTGCCTTGGAGCCCGAGGAGGGCGCCCCGGACGCGCGGGCCGCGATCGCCGCGGCGCGGGCGCCTGTCGGACCATGGACCCGGCCGGCGAAGATGGTCGCACTGATCGCCTCCAGGTACGTCTCCCGCGCCAGCGGAGATCCGGCCGCGGTGAACTGTGCCGCCGCGTTCAGGAGCAGTGGTGCCGCCTCGTCACTGCGACTGCGGGCGAACAGGATTCTGGCCCGCAGACGTGCCAGGCGGGCCTGGTCCAGGACGCTGAGGGGATACAGGTCGGCCACCGCGGCCAATTCCGTGGCCCGTTCCGGCGCGGCGGCCGAGAGGTGCGCCTCGGCCGCCGCAAGGGCCCGGCGCCCTCGCGGCCAGGGATCAGGCGTCACCTCCACCGCGCGTTCCAGCAGAACCGCCTCGGCCGCGATGCCCCCGCGCTGCCGGGCGCGGTCGGCGGCCTGTTCCAGTCCTGCGGCGACCTCCTCGTCCGGCCCGTCGGCCGCCTGCGCGGCATGCCAGGCGCGCCGGTCAGGGTCCAGGACGGGGTCCGTGGCCTCGGCCAGGGCCCGGTGCACCGCACGTCGATCCTCCGGCTCGGCTCCGTGGTAGACCGCCGAGCGGACCAGCGGGTGCCGGAACCGTACGGGCTCGCCGAACTCGATCAGGCCGGCTGCCTTGGCCGGTGCGGAGTCCGGAGTGATACCGAGGGAAGCGGCCGCGTGGATCAATAGGCGCACGTCGCCCACCGGTTCCGCCGCAGCGATCAGCAGCAGGGTGCGGGTCGCGGTCGGCAGCGCACCGAGCCGCCCGGCGAAATCACGCTCGACTCGGCCGGCCACCGGCCCTTGGACGACCGGGGCACTCGACGCGTCGACACCGTAGGCCAGTTCGGCGGCGCTGCGGCCGCGGGAGAATTCCAGCAGCGCCAGCGGGTTGCCGTGTGTTTCGGCCACGAACCGGTCCCGGACCCGCTCCTCCAACCGTCCCCCCAAAGCTCCCTCCAGGAGCTCACCGGCCGAAGCGGCGTCAAGTCCCCTGAGTTGCAGCGCCGGCAGGCCCGCAAGCGCGGACTGCCCCTCGGGGTCGCGGACCGCGAACACCATGGCGACCGGCTCCGCGAGTAGTCGCCGGGCCACGAACTCAAGTGTCTGCAACGACACTTGATCCAGCCACTGAGCGTCGTCCACCAGCACCAGCACCAGCCGGGTCTCCGAGGCGCGGGTGAGCAGGGTCAGAACGGCGAGGCCGACCAGGAAACGGTCGGGCGGATCTCCGACCGCCGTCCCGAATGCCACGCGCAGGGCGTCACGTTGGGGTTGCGGCAGTTCTTCGACACCGTCCAGGAACGGCGCGCACACCTGGTGCAGGCTCGCGTAAGGGAGCTCCATGTCGGCCTCGACACCGCGCGCCCAGGTCACCTGCACCCGGGACGCCTGCGCAGCCATGTACTCCAGCAGCACCGACTTGCCGATGCCCGCCTCACCCCGGACGACCATGACGCGGGAGCCACCGGCCCGAAGGCCGGCCAACAGGTTGTCGAGCGCCGTGCACTCACGCTGCCGGCCGACCAGAGCGGGAAGCGGGCTGGCGATCATGCGACTCGGCTCCTCGGCGGGATCCGGGGAGAACAGTGCTCCCACAGCGGTGTTCAGAAGAATCCTTGTCACGATACCCACGGCCCCTCCCCCGCGGTGCGGACAGACCGTGTGACTACTTCCACGCCCGCAAACACGCTGAGGTTGTCACAAATCGGGGGTCTGTCCGGTCGATCCCAACCAATGATCCCGTCCGTTCGCTGTCGTAGGAAGACCCATGTCTTCGCTCGGACACCAGCTCACCACGTCTGTCCCCGTGGTGGGAAGCGGTGCGTCAGGCCTCCGAGCGGCCATCGAGGCCGGTGTCGCGGTCGTCGTGGTCACCCAACGGGCCCGCGAAGACGCCCCAGCCAGTGCGGCGTGGGACGACGCCGAGTGGGCGCCCGCCCCTGCCCGCCTTGGCGACACCAGGGAGCGGCACTCGGCTGACACGTCGCGGCGTGGTCCGGGACGAGGCCGGTCTCGTCGCGGGATTGACCGCACTCGACGAGGTCGAGACCCGGACGGCGGACATCGGCGTGCACATCGACGTCGGCGGCTTCTCGGACCTGGCGCACGCCTACGACCTCAGATCCGCCGTGCTCGCCGCCCGGGCGACCCTCCGATGCGCTGGGGAGCGGCTCGGGCCCCGGGGCTGCCACCACCGGTCCGGCCGCCCCGGCGTCGCGCCCGCCCTGACGGACGCCATGGTGTGGTCCGCGACGAACGGTGTGCGCCGCACACCGTTGTGGCCCGCCCCGACCGGAATCACCGAGCCGTGGCGCGACGCGTCCGACGATGCCGGACCCGCCGTCCGAGGGCTGATCGACAGCGGCGCGAAATCTTTGTGCGCCGCCTTGTCACAGATTCCGGGGCCGACCGGTCAGGAGGGTACGAGCCATCGCGGCCGGTGCCCTGGACGAGGTCTTCGCAGACCCACCGGGCACCGTGCGAGATCAGTGAAGGGAAAGTCCATGAAGGTCGTAGTGATCGGCGGAACCGGACTCATCGGTTCCAAGGTCGTCTCCAAGCTCAACGAACACGGTCACGAGGCGGTGCCAGCCTCCCCGAACACCGGAGTGAACACGGTCACCGGCGAAGGCCTGGCCGACGTCCTGAAGGACGCCTCCGTCGTCGTCGACGTCTCCAACTCCCCCTCCTTTGAAGACGACGCGGTGATGGAGTTCTTCCGCGCCTCCACCACCAACCTGCTCGCCGCGGAGGCCGCCGCCGGCGTCACGCACCACGTGGCTCTGTCCGTCGTGGGCACCGACCGCCTCCAGCAGGCCGGCTACTTCCAGGCCAAGCAGGTCCAGGAGGACATGATCCGGGACTCCGGAGTGCCGTTCTCGATCGTCCACGCCACGCAGTTCTTCGAGTTCGCCAAGACCCTCGCGGACTCGGCGACCACCGGTGACACGGTGTCCGTCGCCCCCATCAAGATCCAGCCCATCTTCTCGGGCGACGTAGCCGCGGCCGTCGGCCGCACGGCGGTCGGCACTCCGGTCAACGGAATCGTCGAGGTCGCCGGCCCCGACACCTTCACCCTGGAGGACTTCATCCGCCAGGGCCTCGCGGCCCACAACGACCCCCGCACCGTCGTGACGGACCCGAAGGGCCTCTACTGGGGCGCCGCTCTCAAGGAGTCCGACCTGCTGCCCGGCCCCGACGCACAGCTCGGCGAGACGCACTTCGCCGACTGGAGCAGCAAGCAGTAACGGCGCCCACGGCCCCGAAATCGCAGCAACAACACGTCAGTTCACCTCCCATCACTCGACTCACAGGATCCCTACATGGACGCGCGCATCAACTACTTCGGCAACGCTCTCGCGGCCAAGGTCATGAAGCACCTCAACTCGGCCGCGGCCGCTGTGCACTCGGCCCTGCCCGTCGCCACCCAGGAACTGGTGAAGATCCGGGCCAGCCAGATCAACGGCTGCGGGTTCTGCACCGACATGCACACCAAGGACGCCGTCGCCGCAGGTGAGGACCAGCAGCGGCTGCACCTGGTCGCCGCCTGGCGCGAGGCCACCATCTTCACCGACGCCGAGCGCGCGGCGCTGGAGATCACCGAGCAGGGCAGCCGCATCGCCGACGCCGCGGGCGGGGTGTCGGACGAGGCCTGGGCCAACGCCGCCAAGCACTACGACGAGGACCAGCTCGCCGCGCTGATCTCGTTGATCGCGATCATCAACGCCTACAACCGCATCAACGTCATCAACCAGCAGCCCGCCGGCAACTACAAGCCGGGCATGTTCGGCTGACCCGCCCGCTCCGGCCCCGCCGGACGCCCACCGTCCGTCTCCCGCTCGCCCCGGCCCACCGAGCGGGAGACGGACCCTCGGACACCCCCGCGTCCACACGACGCCACACCGCAAACCACACCACCCCCGGGGTCCCACGCGAAGGCCCAGCCGCGAACCACCGCACCCCGGGCCCACGGGACGCGCCACCCCTGAACCACCGCCCCCCGGGCCATACGCGACGCACCACCCACGCACCGCACCCGTGCGTCCACGAGAAACCCGACCCGCCGCACCCGCTGCCCGGCACGAACGCACCGGCCGCCTCCTGGCCCACAGTCCCAAGGAGACGACATGCACCCCTCCCCCGCCCCGGGCAACCCGGCCTTCCTGCGCATCGCCAGCGCCCGTGGCCGATGGACCCTTCTGGCCACCGTGCTCGGCTCCAGCGTGGTGCTGCTCGGCTCGACCGTCACCAACGTCGCGCTGCCACACATCGGCGACGACTTCGACGCCGACCTCACCGCACTCCAGTGGACCGTAAACGCCTACATGCTGACCCTGGCGGGACTCATCCTGCTGGGCGGCTCCCTGGGCGACCGCTTCGGCCGACGCCGCATCTTCGTCCTGGGCATCATCTGGTTCGCCGCAGCGTCCCTGCTGTGCGGGCTGGCTCCCGACACGACCACGCTCATAGCCGCCCGCGCTCTCCAAGGCGTCGGCGGCGCGCTGCTCACCCCCGGCTCACTGGCGATCATCGAAGCCTCCTTCCACCCGGACGACCGACCGCGCGCCATAGGCCTGTGGTCCGGTTTCGGCGGCATCGGGGCGGCACTCGGGCCGTTCCTCGGCGGATGGCTCGTCGACGGCCCCGGCTGGCGCTGGACCTTCCTGCTGACAATCCCTCCGGCGCTGCTGTGCGTGCCCCTGGCACTGCGCCACGTCCCGGAGTCCGTCGGCAGGCCCCAGCAGCCCACCGTCGCGGCCGGTGCCCACACCCCCTCCCGGCGGGGCTTCGACCTCGCCGGTGCGGCACTGGGCGCGCTGACGCTCGCTCTGGCCACCTACGCGCTGACCGAAGCCCGTTCTGGCGGCCCCGTCGCCCTTGCCGCGGCCGCGGGCAGCATCGCTGCCGGGACCGCGTTCCTGCTGGTGGAGCGGCGCAGCAGCGACCCGATGATGCCCCTGTCGATCTTCTCGTCGCGGACGTTCACGGCCATCAACCTGATCACCCTGTGCGTCTACGCCGGGCTGGGCGGGTTCTTCTTCCTGACCGCCCTGCAACTGCAGCTCGTCGCCGGCTACTCGGCACTGGCGGCGGGCGCCGCCATGTTGCCGAGCACGGTGCTGATGCTGCTGTTCTCCGCCCGTTCCGGGACGCTCGCCCAGCGCCTGGGACCGCGCATCCCGCTCACCGCCGGCCCCGTGGTGTGCGGGGCGGGCATGCTGATGACGGCGCGGGTGGGCGCACACTCCTCCTACTTCGCCGACGTTCTGCCCGCCCTGTTGGTGATGGGCACGGGCATGGTCATCATGGTCGCTCCGCTGAGCGTGACGCTACTGGCCTCGGTCGAGGCCGCCGACGCGGGCCTGGCCAGCGGGATCAACAACGCGGCCGCACGCGCAGCCGGGCTGGTCTCCGTGGCCGCACTGCCGCTACTGGTGGGCATGAGCCCGGACGCCTACCGCTCCCCCGAGTCCTTCGACACGGCCTTCAACCGGGCCATGCCCCTGTGCGCGGGCCTGCTGGCCATAGGCGCGGCGATGGCGTTTGCTCTGCTGCGCGAGACCGCCGACACCTCCAACGCACGGCACGGCCGGGCGCACGGCTGGCTGATGGAGCCGCCGCTGGTGTCGCGCTTCGCCCATCACCGGGCTCTCGACTAGGCCGAGCGCCGAGATGCCCCGGCCGGGGCGCATGTACCAGCCGGTTCCCGCCACGTCCCCCGGCGGGAACCGGCTTCGTCCGTAGGCTTGGGCCGGCCCTGCGGGTCGGCACAACATCAAGCCCCGCCCCCTTCGTCGCAGCACAGATGAAGCACCGCCACGTCGTCCCGTAGCCCGCCGAACGGAGCGGCCAGCAGCGACACGCTGCGTACCAGGGCGTCGACGAACGTCTGCGCCTCCAGATGCGCGAGCCGACCGGCCAGCCTCAGCAAGCCCTCCTCCCCCAACCGCCCGCCGCCCGTACGACCTTCGTAGAGTCCGTCGGTGAACAGCACGATGCCGTCCCCGTCCGGCATCGCCATCTCGCTCTCACGCCAGTCCCCTTGCCCGGGGAAGAGGCCCAGCGGGAGACCCGGCGGCGGCTCCACCCAACGGACCTCTCCCTTGTGCCGGTGCAAAAAGCCCGGATGGCCGGCGGTGACCGTCCGCAGGGTGCGGCGGTGGGGCGACAGGACCAGGGACACCACGGTCGCGTAGGTCTCTTCCTCCGCTCGCTCCTCGGTCAGGATGCGTTCGAGCAGATGGAGTTGCTCCAGCTGGCTCTGCCCGCACAGCACGGCCGTGGGCCAGGCCAGGCGCAGGTGGACACCGAGGGCGGCTGCGGCGGCACCGTGCCCGGATACGTCTCCCATGACCACGTGGGCGCTGCCGTCGTCGCCGCGGACCACATCGCAGAAGTCACCGCCCAGCAACGTGTGCGCGCGACCCGGCGCGTAGTGGAAGGCGGTCGTGAAGCCCTCTGCCCGCAGCGTCAGGTCGGGCAACAGGCCCCGTTCCAGCACGGCGTTGTCCCGGGCGACCTCCTCGCCCGCCACGGTGCGACCCGCGACGGCACGTTGCAGAGCGACCCAGATCTTCCGGCAGAACTCGTCGGGAGCGCTGCGGCGATGATCGGCCCTGCCCTGCACCGAGCCGGCGACGGAGCGGAAGGCGTGGGACGCATGCGTGCCCTCGAGAACGAGCACGGCCGCGTCGGGGGCGTGGCGGCGTACCCGGGTGACGACGTCGGCCAGGGTCCGGCCGGCCGGTGTGCTGCCCACCAGCACGCACAGCGGGCCGTGGGTGCCGGACGGGCGGCATCCTTCCTCGACGCTCGTGTGCCAAACCAGCGCATCGGCCAGCCGGTTCGGAAGCAGCCGCCGGACGTGGACCGCGTCCTGTTCGTCCTGGGACCACAGAACCACGCGGAGGTCGCGGCAGAAGGAGAAGTCCCCACGGGGACGGGCCTCGCGAGCCCGATGTCCTCCACAGCGATCGACGGCCGCAACGTCCGGCCTCGGAATGGGGATGCTCATGTCTGGTCTTTCGTGCGGCGAGAGGCGATGGCGGCTCCAGGCACGAGTGTCGGCGGCTCGCGGAACGCACACCCTTTTTCTCCTGCCTGGCCCGATCTGTTCGCTCAAGAGACAGGCGCACACACGTATCTGTGACACCAAGATCTCCATCCACGAGCCGCGCCGCGGCAGTTGAGGGGGACAGCGGCAACAGGCCGATTCGCTGTCACGAACCGGGGCGCTGTCCAGTCAATGAAGAAAGGGCGGAACTCCTCGCGGAGCCCCACCCACTTGTGCCGCCATCGCCGCCGCCAGAGAACGGAGAGGAGACGTCATGTTCAGCACCCGCAGAGACTCCCGCACCTGGTTGGTCGGGCTGCCGTGCCGGTCGGCCGACTCCCGGATCGTCTGGCTGTACTACGTCGTCGGCGAGGCGTCGGACAGCGCCGAAGCCGTGTGCGCAGCGGTGCGCCGGGCCAACAGTGCCTCCGAGCGGGACGCCCGGGGCCAGCTGCCCGTGGAACTCGATCGCACCGAGGTGCGGCGAATGCGACAGCACATCCTGGGCGACTTCGCCCTGGAGGCCTGCTGAACCCAGGACGTGTCAGCAGCGGCCCCGCGCCGGGACACCCGCCCCGCTGTGGACGCCTCCGGCTGTCACAAGCGCGCCCCCTGTCCGGTCAGTACGGGGATTGGTGTCCCACACGATCCGAGGAGGACCGGGAAGATGTCCCAAGGCGTTGATTACCAGGCGGACCCCGCCACGGTCGCGGCGTCGCTCACGGCCGAGGCGACGGCTCTCGAGGGGCGGCTGCGCCAGCTCCGTGAGGCCGTTCACGTCGTGAACACACGTATCGCGTCCATTGCCGAGTCCCTCCAGACCCTGCGCGGCACCGCGACTCCACACGGCGCAGGTGAGCGTCGCTCCGGATCTCCGGAGGACGCCCTGCCTCGCGGTTGAACACTGCACGAGCCTCTCAGGCCCGCGCCGGCACCTCCTGAAGCACCCATTCGTTGCCGTCCGGGTCGCTGAACTCGGCATAGGAGTGATAGTCACGACGCTGCGGGTCGGGTCCCTCGACCCGCTTCTCATCGGTGCTGCGGTGGAACACACCGCTCGTGTCATGGAAGATTCCGCCGGTCACCACGCCCCTCGCGTCGAGTTCCCGGCAGGCCTGCTCGATGTCGGAGACGACGAGGTGCAGGCCCCGCACCGAGCCTGGGGCGGCCGCGGTGACTCCGGTCCCGAACAGGATCGAGCACGCCGATCCCGGGGGCGTCATGTGCACCACGCGATAGGAGGCGTCGATGGCATGGTCGGCATCCAGTCGGAACCCGACGGCCTCGTAAAACGACTTCGCCCGGTCGACGTCCGAGACGGGCAGTACCAGGACGGCCAGCTTGAGCTGCATGACGTCGGCGCTCTCGCCGGCGGGCGGCTTGCCCGCCTCGGCTGACGCGCCCTCGCCCATAGCGCCGGTGTCGTCCACCTCCTCGATCTCCACCCGATACCGGTGGATCCCGGCCCGCAGACCGTGGGCCACGACGGTCCAGCCCTGCACCACGCGCCACATCGCGTCGGTGCCTTGCAGGTACGTCCCATCCGGCGCGGCGGCGGCCTGCAGTTCGGCATCCAGTGCCGGCTGCCGTTCGTGCGGCACGTGGAGTTCCAGGGCAAAGCGGCGCAGCGACCGTGTGCTGTGCGCGGCCTCCGCCGCGGGCAGTGGTACGGCGGCTATCTCGCGGAGCCCGCCGAGCAGGGTGACATGCAGCACCGTCATGAGATTGTCACCCGGTTCCCGCCCGTGCCGGCCCGCACGATCATGAGTGGTCCCCGTCGTTGACCCAACTCATCAGCTTGCGCAGCTGCTTGCCGGTGGTCTCTAGCAGCAGTTCGGAGTCCTGCCGCTTGTACTCGGCGTACTTCTTCAGACCGCCGTGGTACTCGGCCATCCAGTTCTCGGCGAATGAGCCGTCCTGGATCTCGGCGAGAACCTTCTTCATCTCGGCCTTGGTGGCGTCGGTAATGATTCTCGGGCCGGTGACGTAGTCGCCCCACTCGGCGGTCTCGGAGATCGACCAGCGCATCTTCTCCAGGCCGCCCTCGTACATGAGGTCGACGATCAGCTTCAGCTCGTGCAGGCACTCGAAGTAGGCGATCTCCGGCTGGTAGCCCGCCTCGGTCAGCGTCTCGAAGCCTGCCTTGACCAGGGCTGACACGCCACCAGCGAGCACGGCCTGCTCACCGAACAGGTCGGTCTCGGTCTCCTCGGTGAAGGTCGTCCTGATGACACCCGCACGGGTGCCACCGATGCCCTTGGCGTACGACAGGGCCAGCGCGAAGGCGCTTCCTGTTGCGTCCTGCTCGACCGCCACCAGACACGGAACGCCGCGGCCCTCCTCGTACTGGCGACGCACCAGGTGGCCCGGACCCTTGGGGGCGACCATGCATACGTCCACGTTCGCCGGCGGATCAATGAAGCCGAAGCGGATGTTGAACCCATGCCCGAAGAACAGTGCGTCGCCGTCCTTCAGGTTCGGGGCGATGTGCTGCTTGTAGATCTCACCCTGCAGCGGGTCCGGGACGAGAATCATGATCACGTCGGCCTCGGCAGCGGCTTCCGTCACCGTCACCACACGCAGGCACTTCTCCTCGGCCTTCGCCCAGGACTTGGAACCCTCGTGGAGCCCCACGCGCACGTCCACACCCGAGTCACGCAGCGACAGCGCGTGGGCGTGACCCTGGCTCCCGTAACCGATGACCGCGACCTTGCGGCCCTGGATGATGGACAGGTCGGCATCGGTGTCATAAAACAGCTCGGCCATGGCAATCCCCTCGCTCGTAGCCGCCCGCATCGAACCGCGGGGAGAAACACCCGAGGTCGAGCGACAACCGAAACACTATCTCATTCAATGTTGTCACACGTATTGCACTGTGCGAGTTCAGCAAGTAGGCGACGCATCCTCGAAGGAGCGCCGGAAAACCCGCTGAACTCCAGCTTCAGGGGCCCACGGGCGTGCCGACGACCCCAACGCACGGTGCTTTCCAGCGCCGCGTTGCCACCACCCACGTCGCATTGGCGAGCAGGCGAGGGCGCGACCAATGTCCTGCGTCCGGGCCCGGACCGTCGTCACACCGCCCGTCTCCAGGACCGTGCGCAGCGGAACGCCGGTGCGGTGCAGCACGGCCGCCATGCGGGCGTCGTCGGGGTGGATGACTCCGTAGACCTCAGGTACGCCCAACACCATGGCGAACCGGCCGAGTTCTTCCAGGAGCCGGGTGCCCAGCCCCCTGTTCTGCCAGGTGTCCTCCACCAGCAGCGCTGCCTCGGCGTCACCGCCGTCCGACAGCAGATGCCCTATCGCGACGAGCCGCTCCCGCGAGTCCTGCACCGCCAGGTGCACCGAGTGGGATCGGGACAGCAGCGGCCCCAGGTAGGTATCGGGGTCGCCCATGGCCCGGTGGTAGCGATGCCACCGGGCGGCGGCGGAGCACCGGCGGTGCAGAGCGGCCACACGGGGTTCGTCGTCCTGGTCGACGCGCACGATCCGCAGTCCCTGTCGCATGTCCCTCTCCCTCGCCCTCGGCACACCGCCAGCCGGCTTTGGCCCACTCAACAGACCGCGAGACGCAGGCCGTTGTGACGTGCGCCGGTGCCATTTCCCGAGGGGCTGTCACATACGCCTGCACCCCTCGGTCTTCTCTGCGAGAGCGGGTCGGGCCCGCGGGACCGCCCGAAACGCGCGGCTCTCGCGCGTCCGCCCTCAGCGACTTCGAGAAAGGCGGTTCCATGCCGATCGGCTCATTCACAGTTCTGGACGCCGGACCCTTCGACGGGGTGGACCCCGACGACCACGTCAGGGCGGCCATGCAGTGGCACTTCGCTCCCGAGACGGGGTCCCGGTACTGGCTGGAACGGGTCGACCGGCTCGCTTTCGACCCCCGCCACGACGTCAAGGGCGTGGCGGACCTGGCGCTCTTTCCCGATCTGACGGACGAGCTGCGCGATGTGCAGGTGTCCGATCTCGTCCCCCGCGGCTACGGTCCGCAGGCCCGACCACTGCACGTGTTCGAGAGCGGCGGCACGACCGGGGCACCCAAGCGGGTCGTGCAGATGGACGACTGGGCGCGGCACGGCAGCGAGCAGGTGACCCGCCGGCTCCGGGACCACGCACTGCCGGTCGGCGCGCTGTGGCTGACCGTGGCGCCGACCGGCCCGCACCTCGTGGGCGATGTGCTGCAACGGGCCGCGGCAAGTCTCGGCAGCCCCGGGCTGGGGGTCGACATGGATCCCCGCTGGGTCAAGAAGCTCATCGCCGCGGGCCGTCGCGACGAGGTCGACGCCTACACCGACCATCTCGTGGACCAGTGTCGGCGCATCCTGCTCGGCCAGGATATCGGTGTCATAGCGGCCACCACCCCGATGCTGGAGCGCCTCGCCCGGGACAGCGACCTCGTGGAGGTCATCAACGGCAGAGCCCAGGCGATCATCTGGGGCGGCACCCACATGGATCCCGACACCCGGGACCTGTTGCGGACCGAGGTGTTTCCCGACGTGCCGCTGATCGGCATGTACGGCAACACCATGATGCTCACCGCGCTTTTGGAGCGGGTCGGTCTCTCGGCGTCGGAGCCGTGTGTGTTCGACCCCGCCTCGCCATATGTCTTCATGCGCATCGTGGATCCCGACACCGGGCAACAGGTGGCGGAGGGCGAGCGGGGCCAGGTGGTGGTGAGCCACGTCAGCAAGTCCATGCTGATCCCCAACAACAGGGAGCGGGACACCGCGTTGCGCATCCGCCCGGCTGACGGCCACGCCGGGGACGCCGTCGCCGACGTCGCGCCGGTTCCCGCCGTCGAGGGTGAGACGGTCATCGAGGGTGTCTACTGATGGCCCCCGTACCGACCACCGAGCCGCTGCACCTCGACGCCCTGGGCCCGCGGGGCACGTACCGCACACGTGTGCCGAGCACGGTGACCGACGTGGCCGGCGCACCGATCGCGCGGCTGAGTCTGGTTCCGCCGCTGTACGTGGCTCGGGCGATCGACGCCCTGCGCCAAGCGCCGCCGATCGCCGCGGCCGACCTGGAGACGGTGTTCGCCACCGCCGGGGAGGCCTTCGCCGCGGGCACCGTGGGGGGCTTGAGCGTCCGGGAATACGAACGTCACGTCAGCCGGACCTCGGGCACACCGCTCGCCGTGGTGCGCGCCGCGACCCGGGGCACGGCGCACTTCGTTCGGCACGCCGCCTCGTCCGCCGACCGTGGAAGGCCGCGCGGCGCCGCCCGCGACCTCAGCGACCACGTCCTGCATGAGACGCACACGGTGTGGGCGCGTCAGGGCGACGTGTTCGCCGTCAACGCGTCCGGCAACCATCCCGGCGTACACCGTGTCTGGCTGGAGGCACTGGCGCTGGGTTACCGCGTCGCCGTGCGCCCGTCCCGGCGCGAGCCCTTTACCCCCTACCGGCTCGTCGCGGCACTGCGTCAGGCGGGAATCCGGGACGACCAGCTCATGCTGCTGCCCACCGACCACGCGACCGCCGACACGCTCGTCCACGGCGCGGACCGGGCCGTGGTCTACGGCGGCGACGACGTGGTGACCAAGTACGCGCACGACGCGAGGATCCTGCCGCAGGGGCCGGGACGGTCGAAGATCCTCATCACCGCGGACACCGACTGGCGTGACCATCTGGACGCCCTCGTCGCGTCCGTCGCCGGCGAGAGCGGCACCGCGTGCGTCAACGCCACCGCCATCCTCGTCGAGGGCGACCCGGCCCCGCTCGCCGAAGCCCTCGCGGCACGTCTGGCCGTCCTGCCCAGCCTTCCCCCGCAAGACGAGCGGGCCCGTCTGCCGGTGTGTCCGAAGGAGCGGGCGCGGGCCCTCAGCGCGTATCTGAAAACCGTGGCGGCCGGGACGCACGCCTGGCTCGGCAGCGGCGGGATCGCCGACGACCTCCGAGACGGCAGCGCCGTGCTGCGCCCCGCCGTGCACCAGACCGCGAGCGCCAGCGCCCCTCAACTGCGCACCGAACTGCCCTTCCCCTGCGTGTGGATCGCCCCCTGGACCCGCGCGGACGGCATGGCGCCGCTGCGCAACACGCTGGTGCTGTCGGCACTGACCCGGGACCGGGACCTGTGGGAGGCCCTGGTCGCGGAACCCAGCATCGCCAACGTGTACTTCGGCGACCAGCCGACCCACTGGATGTCGCCGGGCGTCCCCCACGACAGCTATCTCTCCGATTTCCTGATGCGGAGCAAGGCGGTGTACGAGGGCCCGGTCTGAACGGCGCTCGCCTCCTCGGCGCGGGCCTGCCGTGAGCGGCGCCCGCCCCTCGGGAGGGCGACGGCCGTCGCTCCGGCCGTCCGGCGCGGTGGTCCGCGGTCACACTCAGCGCATGACCGCGCGCCTCCGCGTCTTCGCCGTGCCGGGCGCGGGCCCGTTTTTCTTCCCCGCACTCAGTGAGCGTTTCTCATCCTGAGCGCCAGGCGATCTCGATGGCGTGAACGGCGGCGACCGCTTGCCGACCTGACGATGATTCAGCCCAGCAGGTCGCGGATCTCCCGGACGAGGTCGATGGAGGTGTCGATCTCCAGTTTGCGGTTGGTGAGGCTCTCGACGTTGATCCCGAAAGGCAGGCCGAGGCGGCGGCAGTACGCGATCAGGGCCCGGGCGTTGAGGAGGCACTGCTCGTACGACGCGGCGAGGGGGTCGCCGCGGGTGATCTCGGCCTGGAGCCATCGCGGGACCTCGATGCCGAGCCAGGTCATGAACTCCAGGGTCTTCACCGACCCGCACGGGGCCAGGGTCAGCACTACCGGCTTCGGGTCCAGGCCCTGGTCGCGGCAGCCGTGGGTGTAGTCGGAGAGCATGTTGCGGGTGTGGTCCAGGTCGTAGCAGACCTGGGAGACGAAGAACTCGCAGCCGGCGTCCTGCTTACGCAGCATGCGTGCGTGCTCCGTCCCCGAGGCGGCGTGCCGTTCGGCGATGACCACGCCGCCCATCCGCGGCGGGAGGGAGAACCCGGCATGCCGGCGGTAGGCCTCGGGAAGGCTCGTCCGGACCACCTGGTGCCGGGAGGCCGCGCCGACCAAGACGGTCAGCACCCGGTCGCGGTCGGCTTGCGACCACCAGCGGTCCAGCTGGTCGCCGGTGTACTTGCCCACGGCGCGGTAGACGATCACCGGGCCGGCCCAGTCGGCGAGGTGGCCGTCGAGGAAGTGGGCCGGGTCCATCATCGGCATGAACGGGAACGGTCGCGGGGCCTCGGTCCGGTCGGCCTCGGCGTCCACGTCGTAGAGGATGAGCCCGTCGACCGGCACCGACCGGAGCCGGGTCAGGGCCGCGGCGGCGACGGCGTCGGCCTGCTCGGGGGTGGTGGTCTGCCGTGGCGGGGTCAGGCCGAAGAGCAGGACGCCGTCACGGGTGCGGTCCATGAGCTCGGCGGCTGTCACGGTCTCGGGGGAAGCCATTCGTGCATTATTTCATCCCACGAACGCTTCTGATCTTGTGGTTCGCGGGTGGTGGCGACTGGCGGTCGGGGTCCGTAACGCGGCAGGGCTCCTGGTCGTTGCGCTGGTGATCTCACTCGCCAACGTCTCGACATAGGAGCCCTGTTGGTCCCGTATCGTGCCATGCTCGACGTCCCTCACGAGGTCGTTGAGCACGTTTCCTGGCTCATCTACGCCCGAAGGTGTGAGGTGAGCTCCCACTGGCGCAAGCTGGGCTGCTTCAGGCAGGCCCTGCTCGTCCTGGTGCACCTGCGCAAGAACGAGACCCTGGCCCAGGTCGCCGCGGGGTTCGGCGTCTCCACCGCCACCGCCGGTCGGTACGTGACTGAGACTGTCGAGATCCTCGCCGAGCGCGCTCCGAGCCTGCACGAGGCTCTGTGCGAGCTGCCACCAGAGGGGTTCGTCATCCTCGACGGCACCCTGATCGCCACGGACCGCATCGCGGCGGATGAGCCGTACTACTCGATGAAGCACCGCCGTCACGGGATGAACGTGCAGGTCGTGGCTGCCCCGGACGGCAGGCCGCTGTGGTTCTCGCGGGCACTGCCCGGCCGCACGCACGACCTGACCGCGGCCCGCGCGCACGGTGTGATCCAGGCATGCCTGTCCCGTCAGCTCCTCGTCTTCGCCGACCGCGCCTACCGCGGAGCTGGTGCCACTATCCGCACCCCGTACTACGGCCGCGACCTGCCCGAGAAGTACGCCCAGTTCAACCGCCACCACACTCGGCTGCGGGCCCCGGGAGAACGCGCCTTCGCCCGCCTCAAGCAATGGCGAATCCTCCGCAAAGCACGCTGCAGCACCAACCGAATCGGCCGCACGGTCGCCGCCGTTCACGCCATCGAGATCGCCTGGCGCTCAGGATGAGAAACCCTCAGTGGGGCAAGACCAGCATCACGGCCGTCCCGAGCGCCATTGCCCCTTCGCTCACGTGCTGTGACGGCGTCGCCGCCGCGGCACGGCGGGCCGCGCTCACGGCCGAGCGCAGTGAGGGCATGGGGCGGGTCAGCGACCACAGCGCATACGCCAGCAGACAGGACGCCAGCGACAGCGTGATCACGGAGCCGCCGAGGGGGTCACCAGCGTCCAGAGCACCGGGCCCGGTGGAGTGCGCAGCCGAATCGAGGTGTGCGTGCGCCGGTCCGGTCCCGGTGTGCGGCACGCGCAGCATCCAGGCCATCGCGGCCATACCGGCCGCGTGCAGCCGGTGGGTCATTGCCGCCCTCCTGCTGGCCTCCCGGCGGCCGACAGGTAGGACAAACCACACCGCGCCGGCGGTGAAGACACCGCCGGCGACGGCAGCGGGCCCCGCGCGGAGGTCGATCCAGGGCATCGCCGCCATGGACACGGCCATGGCGGCGGCTAACAGTTGGTCCACCCGGGCGCCGAACCCGGTCCTGGGGGACCCGACGCCCGGGGCCATTCCATGCAGGAGCACCGCCACAAACAGCAGCGTCAGCAGGCAGTGCACCAGGAAGACGGGCGTGCCCATGCCGGGTCCGTGCCCGGTCAGGTGGTGGGACGCGGTGCCCGCAGGGGGGCGCGCTCCGCCAGTTCGTTCTCGTCGACCAGTTCCAGCATGGGCTTGCCCGGCGCGCACATCATGGTCACCACGAACCGGGTCCGCGCGTCGGAAAGCGCGTTGCCGTCCTGGTAGTGGATGGCGTCTCCGCCGGGCTCCCAGAAGGTGCCACCCGCCTTCACCACGCGCTCGGGCTCGCCCTCGAGCTCGAAGCGGACCGCGCCCTCGACGACGTAGCCGAAGGCGGGGCCGGAGTGCCGGTGCGGGGGCGTGCCCGGGTCGCCCGGCTCCCACTCGACGAGAATGGTCATCGCCGACGCCCCCTCCGGGACGGTGATCGGTGCGGCGTCCTGGAGCAGCTTCGCCGCCGTCATCCAGCCGGCGGCCCCTTCCTTGTCTCCGTGCCCGTGGTGGCCGTGGGCGGAGTGGTCGTGTGCTGTCGTGTTGTCCGACACTGTGTTGCACCTTCCGTAGGCGTGAACATCGTTCGTCACTGGTGACCGGGGACCGGGCGCATATGTGACAACCGGCCTCCTCGCACAGTCCTTTCACCACGTCGACCTCGGACTTCCGGAGCATGGGCCGGGCAGCGGCCCGGCGGGCAAATCTGGCGGATCGGGCGCGACGATTGCCACCGTGTGACCGGGAATCGCGAAAGAGATAGCGTGAGCAGATGCGGCCCGCAGCGCGTCCCCTTCCCCCTCGCGCGTAGCATGTAGGGCGCAAAGCCAGAAGGGACGACCCATGCGCGCTGGCGCCCACCCCGACACGTTCGACCGCGGTCTCGACGACTTCCTCTCGGCCAGACCCCGGTTGTTCGGCATCGCGTACCGCATCCTCGGCAGTGCCGTCGAGGCCGAGGACATCGTCCAGGACGCCTGGCTGCGATGGCAGAACACCGACCGCGCGCAGATCCATGAACCAGCCGCCTTCCTGAGCACGGTCACCACCCGGCTCGCGATCAACCTGGCCCAGTCCGCGCGGGTACGCCGGGAGTCCTACGTCGGGCCTTGGCTCCCCGAGCCGGTCGACACTGCCCAGGACCCGCACCTGGGGGCGGAACGCGCCGAGGCGGTCGAGCTGGCGGTGCTGTTGTTGATGGAGAAGCTCAACCCGATCGAACGCGCCGCCTACGTGCTGCGGGAGGCGTTCGACTACCCCTACCAGCGGGTCGCCGACATCCTGGAGACCAGCGACGCGAACGCTCGGCAGCTGGTCAGCCGGGCGCGCAAGCACCTGGGCGCCGAGCGTAAGGAGCGCGTCAGCCCCGCGGCCCACCGGAGTCTGCTCGAAGGCTTCCTCTCCGCCGCGCGCACGGGAGATCTCTCCACCCTGGAGGACCTGCTGACCGCGGACGTCGTCAGCTATTCGGACGGCGGCGGCATCCGCGGCGCGTCCAGGATCCCCGTCATCGGCCGCGATCACGTCTCGCGTTACCTGGCTGCCTTCGCCCCGCGGTTCTGGCCGGATGCCGAGACCCGGTTCGTCGAGGCCAACGGCCGGCCCGCCGTGCTCGTCGCACGGGACAACGCCCCGGTGGCCCTGTTGTGCGTGGACGCCTCCGAGGCCGGCATCGAGCGCATCATGTGGGTGATGAACCCGGCCAAGCTGAACCCCTACGTCCTGTCCCTGGGGGCCTGACCCGCCGGTCCGCCGCACGCACCGGGCCCGGGCGGTTCACCACGGGAACCACAGGTCGGCGTCGACGGCCTCCTCCTTGCGGGCGGCGAATCCGGACAGGTCGTTCTTGACCGCGTGCTGCGGGGGCAGGGCCGCGACCACACGATGGTCGGCCCGCCCGGTGCCCTCCCTCGGCGCGTCGCGGAAGTACTCGGAGTTCACGGACCGGTACTGCGCCCACTGTGCCGGCAGGTCGTCCTCGTGGAAGACGGCCTCAACCGGGCAGACCGGCTCGCAGGCGTGGCAGTCGACGCACTCCCAGGGGTTGATGTACAGCGTGCGCTCGCCCTCGTAGATGCAGTCGACTGGGCACTCGATCACACACGCCCGGTCCTTGACGTCGACGCACGGCTCCGCGATGACGTAGGTCATCGTCCCCACCTCCCCTTCGCCGGCCGGCGGTTGCGGATCGCACGGCCTTCGTGCGCCCCGCCGGTGTGCGCTATGACCGGCCCGGCCGCCGCGGTGTTACACCGACACGGGCCCGGGCCAGGGCGGCGGTGTCACAAATCGCCACTCCACCTGGTCGTAGCAGGTGACCACCCCGAGCGATGGGAGCAATCGTGGTTGCCACCGAACAACGTCTTTCCACCACAGTGCTGGTGATCGGCACCGGCGGAGCGGGCCTGCGCGCGGCCATCGAGCTGGCCGAGGCCGGCGTCGATGTCCTCGCAGTCGGCAAGCGCCCCAAGGAGGACACCCACACCTCTCTCGCCGCCGGCGGGATCAATGCGGCCCTGGCCACGATGGACTCCGAGGACACCTGGCAGCAGCACGCCGCCGACACCCTCAAGGAGAGCTACCTCCTCGGCGACCCCCGCACCGCCGAGATCGTCACCCGGGGAGCCGCCCTCGGCATCGACGACCTGGAACGCTACGGCATGGCCTTCGCCCGGGAGGAGGACGGCCGGATCTCCCAGCGCTTCTTCGGCGCCCACAAGTTCCGCCGCACCGCCTTCGCGGGCGACTACACGGGCCTGGAAATCCAGCGCACGCTCATCCGACGCGCGAACCAGCTCGACATACCGGTACTCGACAACGTCTACATCACCCGTCTCCTGGTCCACGACGGCGCCGTCTTCGGCGCCTACGGCTTCGGTCTTGCCGACGGCAGGCGCTACCTCGTGCACGCGGACGCCGTCATCCTCGCGGCCGGCGGCCACACCCGGATCTGGCGGCGTACCTCCTCACGGCGCGACGAGAACACCGGTGACTCCTTCCGGCTGGCCGCGGAGGCCGGAGCCCGGCTGCGCGACCCGGAACTCGTCCAGTTCCACCCCTCCGGCATCATCGAGCCGGAGAATGCGGCCGGGACCCTGGTGAGCGAGGCAGCCCGAGGCGAAGGCGGCACCCTGCGCAACGCGCTCGGCGAGCGGTACATGAACCGCTACGACCCGGTACGCATGGAGCTGTCCACACGCGATCGGGTCGCCCTCGCCTCCTACACCGAGATCAAGGAAGGCCGCGGCACGCCCAACGGCGGGGTGTGGCTCGACGTCTCCCACCTGCCCCGGCAGACCATCATGAACCGGCTTCCCCGCGTCTACCAGACACTGCTGGACCTGCAGATGCTGGACATCACCCGGGATCCCATCGAGGTCGCGCCCACCGCGCACTACTCGATGGGCGGTGTGTGGGTCCGCCCCGATGACCACAGCACGGACGTGCGGGGCCTGTACGCCATCGGTGAGGCCTCCAGCGGACTGCACGGCGCCAACCGGCTCGGCGGCAACAGCCTCATCGAGCTGCTCGTGTACGGCCGCATTACCGGACAGGCGGCCGCCGCCTACTCGGAGTCCCTGACCGCGCAGCCGCGCTCGGCCGCCGCAGTGGCCCAGGCGCGTGCGGAGGTCGACGACCTGCTCGCCGCGGACGGACCTGAGAACGTGCGCGCCCTGCAGCGCGCGATCCGCAACACCATGACCGAGTACGCGGGCGTGGTCCGCGACGAGGAGGGGCTGCGCACCGGGCTGGCGGAGCTGGACGCCATCGAGAAGCGCATGGAGAACGTCGGCGTCCATCCGGACATCGCGGGCTTCCAGGACCTCGCCCACGCCTTCGACCTCAAGTCCTCGGCACTGGCGGCGAGAGCCACACTGGAAGCGGCGCTGGAGCGGCGCGAGACGCGCGGATGCCACAACCGCAGCGACTACCCCGACATGGATCCCGTGCTGCAGGTGAACCTCGTCTGGTCCCCGACCGACGGCATCACCCGCGAGCCCATCAGCCCTGTCCCCGACGAGATCGCGGCCCTGATGGAGGACGTCTCGGCGGACGGAAAGCTCGTCGAATAGGAATCACCCTGCCCGGGAGAAGATTTCCGGCATTTCAAGAAAGGTGTCACAGCTCCGATCAATTCCCGGTCATACCTCGTGCAGGCAGCAGATGAGAATGAGTGAAAGGAACGTCCCCATGAAGGTCGTAGTGATCGGCGGCACCGGACTGATCGGCTCGAAGGTCGTCAGCAAGCTCAACGAACACGGCCACGAGGCGGTGGCGGCCGCCCCGAACACCGGCGTCAACACGCTGACGGGCGAGGGCCTGGCCGAGGTGCTGGAGGGCGCGGCCGTCGTGATCGACGTCTCCAACTCTCCCTCCTTCGCGGACGACGCCGTCATGGAGTTCTTCCGCACCTCCACCACCAACCTCCTCAAGGCGGAGGCGAACGCCGGTGTCACCCACCACGTCGCCCTGTCGGTGGTGGGTACGGAACGACTCCAGGACAGCGGCTACTTCCGTGCCAAGCAGGCGCAGGAGGAACTGATCAAGGCCTCCGGGATCCCGTGGTCGATCGTGCACGCCACGCAGTTCTTCGAGTTCATGAAGGGCATCGCCGAGTCGGCGACCGAGGGTGACACCGTCAAGCTGGCCCCGGTGAAGATCCAGCCCGTCTATTCGGACGACGTCGCCGCCACCGTGGGCCGCACCGCCGTGGGGACTCCGGTCAACGGTGTGGTCGAGGTGGCCGGTCCCGACACCTTCCAGCTGGACGAGCTGATCCGCAAGGGTCTGGCCGCCAAGAACGACCCTCGCACGGTCGTCGCCGACGTGCACGCGCCGTACTTCGGCGCCGAGTTGCAGGAGACCACGCTGCTTCCCGGCCAGGACGCCCGCATCGGCGAGACCCGTTTCGTCGACTGGCTCGCCCAGCAGCAGTAGGCGCGTCTTCATGGGCCTGTCGTTCCACACACCGTGGAACGACAGGCCTATTTCTTGTACGGCGCCGTAGATCAGCCGGCGCCCAGGGCCGATTCCGCATCCGCCCCGATGAGAAAGCGTCAAAGGCACTGTCACAGCGTCCTTGGTCCCTCGGTCGTTGAGGGGGAGACGATCGCCGGGTCTGTGAGCGCCTCGTGGCCGCATTCCGACAACCCGGGCCCCGGAGGAATGGAGTCAGAGGGACATGTATCCAGAGGCATCCCCCACAGAGGCACCCCCCGCGGACAGGAACCTCGCCGAGGCCGTCACCACCTTCGTGGAACTGCGGCCCCGGCTCTTCGGTATCGCCTATCGCGTCCTGGGCAGCGCGACGGAAGCCGAGGACGTCGTGCAGGAGGCGTGGCTGCGCTGGCAGCGGACCGACCGTTCGGCGGTGGTCAGCCCCGCGGCGTTCCTGTCGAGCACCACGACGAGGCTGGCCATCAACGTGGCGCAGTCCGCCCGCGTGCGCCGCGAGACCTACATCGGGCCCTGGCTGCCCGAACCCATCGACACCAGCATCGACCCGGTGGCCGGCGCCGAACGCGCCGAGGCCCTGGAACTCGCCCTGCTCCTCGTCCTGCAGAAGCTGACACCCACCGAGCGGGCCGCGTACGTGCTGAGGGAGGCCTTCGAGTACGGCTACCCGGAGATCGCGGCCATCCTGCGCCTCACCCCGGTCAACGCCAGGAAGATCGTGAGCAGGGCGCGCAAACACCTCACCGACGACGAGCGGGACAGTGTCGACGTCCAGGAGCACCGCAGGCTGCTCGATGCTTTCGTCGCGGCCGCCCAGGAAGGGGACGTCGCCTCGCTGGAAGCGCTCCTGACGCCCGACGCGGTCAGTTTGTCCGACGGCAACGGGCTGCGCGGCGCGGCCCGCGTGCCCGTGGTTGGTCGTGCCCGGGTGGCGAACCTGTCGACCGCCTCGTCCCGTTTCTGGCCGACGGTCGAGATCGCACCCGTGCAGGCCAACGGGCGCGCCGGGGTCCTGCTGTACCGGGACGGCCAGCCCGCCACCTTCATGACCATCGCCGCCACACGGCGGGGGATCCACCGGGTTCTGTGGGTGTTCACCCCAGACAAGATCGCCGCCTTCCTCGGATCCCGCGCCGGCTGCGCGCCCCCGCCCGCGCGTCCTGGGGACGCCGTGGCACGTGAGCTCACCCGGGAAGGGAACGGTTCCAGCTACGCAGCTTGTCGGGGTTGAGAACCGCCCAGACCTGCAGGACCCGCGAGTGCGCGATGTCGAGGGTCAGCACCGCGGCGACCTGGTCGTCGCACCGGGCGACGAGGCCGGTGCGCCCGTTGACCGATCCGGTGCACAGGGTCACGCGCCGCTGTCCGGCCAGCAGGACCAGCAGGCTGCGGGCGACCTGCTCGTCGCCGCGGACGGGCCGGGTCAGCGCCCGGATCTTGCCGCCGCTGTCGAAGAAGGCCGTCGCGTCGGGGGCCAGCAGCGACCGCAGTCGGGGGCCGTCCTGATCGCTGCACGCCTGCCGCACGGCAACGGTGATCTCATGCTCGCGACGCGCCGACACGGACCGCACACGCCGCGCACCCACACTCAACCGGGCCCGCTCGACCGGTTCCACGTCCTCACCGCACAACGCCCGCAGGGCCTGGATCTCCCGCTCCTGCCCGCCGGGCCGGACCGGCGCCGGTCGCGTCAGACACGCCTCGTCCACGACCTGGGTGAGCCAGACGCGGGGGGACGGCATCCGGACCCGCTCCGGATCGGTGAGGCGGTACCACCGCCGGTAGGCCTCGTCGACGACGCGTTCGGCCGCGACGCGGCTGCCGAGCGCGCGGCAGGCGACGTCCAGCAGGTGCCGCCGTTCGTCGAGCGACTCGGCGAGCGGTACCGCGCCAACGACATGATCCATGGAGCGACCCCCACGCCGACGAGAGTCCGGAGCCGCAGCCGCCGCGACGGCATGACTCAGACGTTACCCGCCCCCGTCCGTGCCCGGCTGGTCGGCCGGCCTGATCGAGACAGAAGCTGCGGCATGATTTCACAACACATCGATGATGTGCCACTTAGTGTCACTTCCCCGTCGGTGCAGAGACTCCCGACGGGTCCGCCATCCGCAGCCGGGCAGGGGGCGGATGGGGCAGGGTCGCGCGGTCACGGGCCCGCAGTCCGTCGAACGCGATCTCCAGGAAGCGTTCCCACGCCCGCGGTTCGCGGTCCAAGAGCGGCTGGGCCGTCTGGTGGATGCCGCCGAGGAGCAGCACGATGTCGGTTCCGGTGATGTCACCGCGGACGGCTCCTTGTTCTCTGGCCCGGGCGGTGAGGTCCTCGACCGTGTCGCAGAGCCGGTCGATCGCCTCGCGTACGTCCGCGTGCTGCAGCGAGGGCCGGCCGATGACGTCGCAGAACGCGCGGTCGGCGGCGAGCAGGCTGATTCCGTGTGCCATGAAGTCCTTCAGCGCATGGCCGGCGTCGTCGGCGCGCAGGAGCCGGTCCGCCGTCTCGAGCAGCCGGTCGAGCAGCTGTATCATGATCGCCGCGAGAAGGTCGTCCTTCGTCGGGAAGTGCCGGAACACCGTGCCCTTGGCGACGCCGGCCCGCTGCGCGATCGTGTGCATCGACACCTCCACCCCGCATTCGGCGAAGGCCTCAGTGGCCGCTCGCAGGAGCAGCCACCGATTGCGCACGCTGTCGGCCCTGGCCTGCACTGCCGCTGTTCTCCCAGTCATGACGCCTCCCACTACGTGTCACAACATTAACACCGAACATGACTCACAGGTCACTCTCAGTGTTACCCTGGCACAACATGACCCCTTGGTCACCTTCTCGGGCCGCCGTGTCCTGTCCTCGCACACGACATGGCCTGCCCGCCCCACCCCACCACCTCTTTCGGAGATGACATGACTTCCGTTCTCGACCCCAAGGTCGTCCTCGTCACCGGCGCCTCGTCCGGCATCGGCAGGGCGACCGCACTGGCGCTGTCCAAGGCGGGGGCCACCGTGGCCATCGGTGGCCGCAGGACCGACCGGCTCGAAGCACTGGCGCAGGAAGCGCCCGGGGAGATGCTCGTCCTGAACATGGACGTCAGCGACCCCGAGTCGGTACGCAAGGCCGTCGAGCGGACCGTCGAACGCTTCGGCACCCTCGACATCGTCGTGAACAACGCCGGCATCATGCTCACCGGCGCCGTCCTGGACGCGGACCCCGCGGAATGGACCCGCATGGTGGAGACCAACCTGCTGGGCTCCATGTACACGGTGCACGCCGCGCTGCCCCACCTGCTGCGCTCCCGCGGCGCGGTGGTCCAGATCTCCTCCACCTCGGGCCGTATCTCCTCGGCCGGCGCCGCGGTCTACTCCGCCACCAAGTTCGGCGTCAACGCCTTCGCCGAGGCGCTGCGCCAAGAGGTGACCGAGCAGGGGGTCCGTGTCGTCCTCGTGGAGCCGGGCTTCGTCTCGACCGAGTTGGCCGACCACATCACCGACCCCACCAGGCGTGCCGCGGTCAAGACCATGGCCGAGTCGATGCGGACCCTTCAGCCGGAGGACATCGCGGCCGCGGTGGTCTACGCCGTCACACAGCCCGACCACGTCGCGGTCAACGAGATCCTCGTACGCCCCACCGACCAGACCCGCTGATCACCCGCGGGGCGGCAACCGCCGCCCCGTACCCCCCGCTTGCAGCCGGGTACGGGCACGTCGGCCGTCACAGTCGGGCGCCCCGCACGGTCTGAGCTTCGGGAGGCACAGGTCGTGCCTCTGCCCGTACCAAGGCGAGAGGCAAGCATGAACACGCGCATCGTTACCGTGGCCGAAGGAAAACAGCTCGCGCGCTCCGTGGCGATCGGTTACACACCGCCTGACAGCCGACGAGCCGGAGCCCGTCGGCACCGACACCGGCCCCACGCCGGGCGAACTCCTCCTGGCCGCGCTCGGAGCGTGCACCTCCATGGCGGTGCGGGCCTACGCGCAGCGCCACGAATGGCCGCTGGACCGGGTGGACGTCGCGGTCCGCTTCGGCGCACAGGGGCAGGTGGTCAAGAACATCGGGCTGGTCGGGGAGTTGACCCCCGCGCAGCGGGACCAGCTCCTCGCGGTCGCGGGACGCTGTCCCGTCCATCGGCTGCTGACCAAGGACGTCACGATCATCACCGTGCCCACGCTGCTCGCGGAGCCCGCACCGCTGCCGTGACGCGTCAGGCCCACACAAGAACGCGGGGTGCGGGGTCCGGCTTCACAGCCGGACCCCGCACCCCGCGTTCGTCAGGCGCGGGCCCAAACGCTCAGGCGGTCGCCTGCGCCGCCTCGTTGATCAGACGGGCGACGTCACCGGGGCGCGAGACGCTGACCGCGTGGGAGGCGGAGACCTTCATGACGGTCGCCCCGGCACGCTCGGCCATGTAGCTCTGTACCTGCGGGGGGATGTTCCGGTCCCCGTCCGCCACCAGCACCCAGGAGGCAATGTCCCGCCACGCGGGCGCGGACGCACCCTCCGCCAGCGCGGCTTCGACCACCGGCCGCTGAGTCGCCGCCATGACGGCCGTGGTCTCCTCGGGGACGTCGGCGGCGAACTGCTCGTGGAACTTGGCCTGTTCGATGTACAGGTCCATGACCTGGCTGCCGTCGGGCAGCGTCACCGGCACGGGCCGGAGCGTGTCGCCGAGCGTGCTGCCGGGGAACTTGCCCGACAGGGTGACGGCGCTCTCGCCCTCCTCCGGCAGGAACGCCGCGACGAAGACGAGCGCCTTGACCTCGGGCAGCCCCTTGGCCGCGTTGCTGATGACGGACCCGCCGTAGGAATGGCCGACGAGGACGACGGGGCCCTCGACGGACTTCACGATCTGCCGGACGTACTCGGCGTCGCTGGTCAGTCCGCGCAGCGGGTTGGCGACGGCGATCACCGGATAGTCGTGCGCGAGCAGCTTGTCCACGACGCCGTTCCAACTGGAGGCGTCGGCGAACGCGCCGTGTACGAGGACGATGGTGGGCTTGTGTGCACTCATGAAGAATGGCCTTTCGACGTGCCGGGGAATGTGGTCGGGTGTGCGGTGTCAGTCGGTTCCGAGAGCCTTGCGCAGCACGTGGATGGCCTGTTCGACCGCGGCGGTCGACGCCTGGGTACTGCGGACCGTGTTCAGCATCATGAAGTCGTGCAGGGAGGCGTTGTAGCGGATGCTGTTCGTCGGCACACCGGCCTGGATGAGCTTCCGGGCGTAGGCCTCGCCCTCGTCGCGCAGCACGTCGTTCTCGTCGACGACGACGAGCGCCGGCGGCAGGTCCCGGAGGTCTTCCAGCGTCGCCCGCAACGGCGAGGCGGTGATCTGGGCGCGCTCGGCGGGGTCGGTGGTGTAGGCGTTCCAGAACCATTCCATGGCCTTGGCCGTCAGATGCGGGCCGTGTGCGAAGGTCCGGTAGCTGTCGGTGTCCTGGGCCGCGTCGGTGACGGGGTAGTACAGCGACTGGTGCACGAAGGCCACGTCGCCCCGCTGCTTGGCCATGTGGGTCAGGGCGGCGGCCATGTTGCCGCCGACCGAGTCACCGGCGACGGCCAGGCGCGAGACGTCGAGCCCTTCGCCGGCGCCCTCGGTGGTGATCCACCGGGCGGTCGCGTAGGCCTGCTCGATGGCGACCGGGTACCTGGCCTCCGGGGAGCGGTCGTACTCCACGAACACCAGGGCCGCCTTCACCCCGACGGTCAGCTCGCGCACGAACCGGTCGTGCGTGCCGGCGTTGCCGAGGATCCAGCCGCCGCCGTGCACGTAGAGGATGACGGGCAGGGGGCCGGTGCTGCCGACGGGCTTGAGGATACGCACCCGCACATCGCCGACCGACGCCGGAACGGTGACCCACTTCTCGTCCACGTCGGGCCTCTCGATGGGCTGCGCCTGCACGTCGTCGAGCAGCTTGCGCGCGCCCTCGACCCCGAGCTCGTACAGCAGCGGCGGCTTGGCGGTCGCGTCGGCGAAGTCCTGCGCGGCGGGCTCGAGAACGATGTCATTCATGGTGTGTTCCTTCTCTGGCGATTAAGGAGGACTTTTCACACCATGGGACCGGGCCCGGAGCAGATGTGTGACACCAAAGGCCCCGGGCCGTCGAACACGGCCCGGGCCCCGGCGCGGGGGCTAGGAACGGAGTGTGCCGGGCTTCGGCAGCGGCTCGCCGTCCACGAAGAGGTCGACGTGCTCGTTGTAGAAGGCCGTCAGGCCCGCGATGCGGTTGGCGTGGATGGTCGGGAAGTCGTACGCCCAGGCGATGTCCTCGTGGACGGCAGTGGGACCGTCAAACGACCAGTAGCCGCTCGTCGTTCCCTTGTACGGGCAGCGGGTCACCGTGTCGGTCCGCCGTAGTTGGGTCCAGTCGACGTGCGCGCGGTCGAGGTAGTAGCGCGTCGGCAGGCCAGTCTCGAAGAGTTTGACGCACGCCGGCGCCTCCGCCAGGACCACGCCCTCCAGCTCCACGCGGACGCTGCTGGAGGAACGCACGGCGTCCACACGCGAGTACGGGCTCCTGGGGTGGACGAAGACGGGCTCGTCCTCCTCGAACCAGTAGTCGATGGCCGGCCACTCGAAGCGCACCGTGCCCTGGAGCGGCGCCGGGGCGTCTTTCCCCCACACCCAGGCCGCACCGGGACGCGAGTCCCCGCCCACGGACAGAGTGTGCCGGTGCGCCGTGCCCGCACCGTGCTCCTCGGCGACCCCTTCGTCGTCGAGGACGCCGTCGACGAGGTCTCGCACCGGGATGCTGAACTGCGGATAGGCCTGCCACTCCCAGACGTACAGGGCGCGCCGCGTGTCGAAGACGGTGCGACCGCCGATCACGCCCCTGATACGGCGGGGCACCGGCTCCACGTGCCCGACGGGCACGAGGAAGCCGGGATGCAGAACACTTTCGGTTTCCAAGATCATCACCTAAGTCGGTCGGATGTTCCGCGTCCGTTCGGACCGGACACGGAGGGGGTGTGCGCCCGGGACGCCCGCGTCCTCGGGCCGTCACGGACCGCGGGGTCCGTCCGGCGCTGACGCGCACAGCGCTGAGCAGGGCTTATTTCGCTGTCACAGCAGGTGGCGGAGGCCGGTCTGTGCGGGGAGACAGTCCCCCGTGGAAAGGAGATCACGCCGTGCACACTCGTACCCATTATGACGCCAACACTCTTGACACTAACAAGACAACCCTCTCATGCACACTGTGCACACTGTCTCCCAGGGCCGGACCCGGCGGCGACCGGGCCCGGCAAGGCGCCCGGCCACGACACCCGGTACCCCAGCCGCGCCCGACCGGAACCGCGGCTCCCCTCCCCCACCGCTCCTTCGTCGGAGGATTCGCATGTCAGCCCTGCCCCTGCTCGCCCCGCTGCGACGCGTCACGACCGACGTGCTCGAAGTCGCCTATTACGAGACGGGCTCCCCCGACGGTGACACCGTCGTCCTTCTGCACGGTTTCCCCTACGACATCCACAGTTACGTGGATGTGGCCCCCCTGCTGGCGGAAGGCGGATTCCGCGTCATCGTCCCCCACCTGCGAGGGCACGGCCCCACCAGATTCCTGTCCGACTCTCTTCCCCGTTCCGGCCAGCAGGCGGCGCTGGGGGCCGACCTCACCGCGCTCCTGGACGCCCTCGGCATCGAGCGGGCCTACCTCGCCGGCTACGACTGGGGCGGTCGCGCGGCCACGGTCGCCGCGGCGCTGTGGCCCGAGCGCGTCCTCGGTCTGGTCTGCGTCAACGGCTACCTGATCCAGGACATCGGCGCCGCCATGAACCCCATCTCCCCCGAACTGGAGGCGGGTTTCTGGTATTTCTACTACTTCCTCACCGAGCGCGGCCGCACCGGACTGGCAGCTGATCCACGGGGCGTCGCCCGGGTCATCTGGAAACGCAACTCCCCCGTGTGGGCCTTCGGCGAAGCCGAACTGGAGCGGGCCGCCGAGGCCTTCACCAACCCGGACTACGTCGACGTCGTCATCCATTCCTACCGGCACCGGCTCGGCCTGGCACCGGGCGCGGACACGTACGCCGATCTGGAAGCCCGTCTCGCCGGCCTCCCTCCGATCACCGTCCCCACGGTCACGCTGGACGGCACCGCCGACGGCAACTTCCCCGCGACCGACGGGTCATCGACCGCTCACCACTTCACCGGCCCCCGCCTGCACCTTCAGGTCGCGGACGCCGGCCACAACCTGCCGCAGGAACGCCCCGAGGCATTCGCCGCGGCGGTACGGGACGTACGGGCCCTGCGACGGGGACATCCCCGCCACGACTGCCTCACCCGCTGACACCCGACCGCGTGGCACCGCGGCCCGGCGCCGCGCCGACGTCACATCGGACCGTGCCCACCGGTCACATCGAGTGCGGGCAGGCACGCGGCCGCCAGACCGCCTCAGGAAAGGAATCCACCATGTCGTACCCCTACCCGGAACAGAAGTACTTCGGAGACGACGGCGAGGTCAGCGCCGTGTTCCGGCCCGCCGACACCCCACCCGACCTCGGCGAGAGCGGGCCGGGCAAGGACGCCACCCACTATCTGGCCACCGGCGGCGAGTTCGGGCTGTACCGCGTCGAGATGAGGCCGCGGGCCGGCGGCCCGAAGACGCACTACCACAAGCGGATCTCGGAGTCGTTCTACATCCTGGACGGCACCGTGCGCATCTTCGACGGTGTGCGCTGGGTGGACGCCCGCAAGGGCGACTTCGTGCACGTGCCGCAAGGCGGGCTGCACGCCTTCCGTAACGACTCCGACGCACCGGCGGACATGCTCCTGCTGTTCACACCGGGCGCCCCGCGCGAGGAGTACTTCGAGCAGGTGTCGACGCTGGCGCACGCCTCGGAGGAAGAGCGCTCCGCGTTCTTCGACCGGCACGACTCCTACTTCGTGGAGTAGGCCCGCCCCTCCGGTGTCCCGCGGCGCCCGCGTCCTCCCCGCGGTCGTGGTCGCGGGACACCCGCCGCCGGGACGACCCAGGTTCAGGTACCGGGCAGCTTGTCACAACAACATCTTTCGCCCGGTCAACAAGGCAGGGCGCGCGGGCGCATCCGACCTCGCCGCCGACCTCTCAGCACGCCCGGTCTTCCCGCCCCCGCCAAGGAGACCGCTTGACTTCTTCCCCGCCTAAAGGCGGGGGATTCCAGCGGTCGCCCGCTGGGGTTCCTGCTTCACCGACGACTGCCCCGTCCGGGAGGACTCCCGTTGAGGTCTTACACCGTCTCCATAGGCAGACGCCGCCAGCCCGGCGGCCAGGACCGCATGACTCCCGTGATCGGCGACGCACAGACGCCGTTCTTCGGTGCCCTGATCGAGGAGCGGACCCTCCTGCCCGGACCGGACGCCCATCTGGGCCGTCACACGATGGCCCAGTGGCTCAAAGACCGCTGATCCACCCGCGCCACACCGTCCGACGGCCCGCGGCATCCACCACCGCTCTCCCGTCTCCCCCGCCCATGCCTTGAGGAAGGCCGCCCATGAGTGACCCGTCCCGGCCCACCGCCTCCCCGTCGAGCAGTGAGCTCGACCAGCTTCCCGACCGCGACCGCGAGGAGACCGCCGAATGGCAGGCCTCCCTCGACGCCGTCATACGCAACGCCGGACCCGATCGAGCGGTGTACCTGATCCGTCGCGTGCACGAGTACGCGGCCCGCGCCGGCCTGTCCGTGCCGGGGCTGCTCACCACGGACTACGTCAACACCGTCCCGGCGGCCGCGCAGCCGGGGTTCGACGGCGACATCGCCATGGAAACCAGGATCACCGCCCTGAACCGGTGGAACGCCGCGGCCATGGTGACCCGCGGCTCCCGGCTCGGCCTGGGCGGACACATCTCCACCTACGCCTCGGCGGCCTGGCTGTACGAGATCGGCTTCAACCACTTCTTCCGCGGCAAGGAACAGGACGGCTCGGGTGACCAGTTGTTCCTCCAGGGGCACGCCTCGCCGGGCATCTACGCCCGGGTGTTCCTCGAAGGCCGACTGAGCGAGCAGCAGTTGGACGGTTTCCGACGCGAGGCCGGCGGTCACGGCCTCCCGTCCTACCCGCACCCCAGGCGCCTGCCGTGGCTGTGGGAGTTCCCGACCGTGTCCATGGGCCTGGGCCCTCTTGGCGCCGTGTACCAGGCACGCTTCAACCGCTATCTGCAGGCCCGCGGCATCAAGGACACCTCCGCCTCCCGCGTGTGGGCGTTTCTCGGTGACGGGGAGACGGACGAGCCGGAGGCGACGGCCGCCCTGACGCTGGCCTCCCGTGAGGGCCTGGACAACCTCACCTTCGTGATCAACTGCAACCTGCAGCGCCTCGACGGACCCGTGCGGTCCAACTCCAAGATCGTGCAGGAACTGGAGGCCCGGTTCCGCGGGGCGGGCTGGAACGTCGTCAAGACCCTGTGGGGCGAAGCCTGGGACCCGCTGCTGGCCCAGGACACGACCGGCGACCTGGTGCGCAGCCTGGGCGAGGAGCCCGACGCCCAGATGCAGACCTTCGCCGCGCGGGACGCCGCCTACATCCGCAAGAACTTCTTCGTCGGCGACGCCCTGTCCACCCTCTCGGCCACCCTGAGCGACGCCCAGGTGGTGGAGCTCTTCGAGAACTCCCGCGGAGGGCACGAACCATTGAAGGTGTACGCCGCCTACCGCGCCGCCGTCGAACACCGGGGAGCACCGACGGTGATCCTCGCCCAGACGGTCAAGGGGCACACCCTCGGGTCGGCGTTCGAGTCCCGCAACGCCAACCACCAGATGAAGAAGCTGACCATGGCGCAGTTCCACGAGCTGCGCGACGTGCTGGACCTGCCCATCCCCGACAGCGCCCTCGCCGGTGACGTCGTCCCCTTCTGGCACCCGGGGGAGAACTCGCCCGAGGTGCGGTATCTGCGTGAGCGGCGCGCCGCACTGGGGGGTCCCGCCCCCGCGCGCCGTGTGATCCCCAAGCCGCTGCCGGAGCCCGCCGCGCAGCCGTTCGAGGCGCTACTCAAGGGCTTCGGCCACCAGGAGGTCGCCACCACCATGGCGTTGGTCCGCCTGGTGAAGGACCTGATGCGGGACAGCCGCACCGGCGCCCGCTGGGTGCCGATCATCCCCGACGAGGCCCGTACCTTCGGCATGGAGTCGATGTTCCCCACGGCAGGCATCTACTCGCCGCAGGGCCAGACCTACGACCCCGTCGACGCCGACCAGCTGCTGCACTACCGGGAGAGCGAGACCGGGCAGCTCCTCATCGAGGGCATCACCGAAGCCGGTTCCATGGCCGAATTCACCGCCGCCGCGACCTCGTACGCCACCCACGGCGAGCCGATGATCCCGTTCTACATCTTCTACGCCATGTTCGGCTTCCAGCGCACCGGCGACCAGTTCTGGGCCCTCGCCGACCAGATGGGCCGCGGGTTCGTCGTCGGCGGCACCGCAGGACGCACCACCATGACCGGCGAAGGTCTCCAGCATGGCGACGGCCACTCGCACCTCCTGGCCGCCACCAACCCGGCGGCCGTCAGCTACGACCCGGCCTTCGCCTTCGAGATCGCGGTCATCGTCCGCGACGGCCTGCGCCGGATGTTCGGAAAGCGACCCGAGAACGTCTTCTACTACCTCACGGTTTACAACGAGCCGAAGCCCCAGCCGCCCATTCCTGCGTGGCCCGGCATCGAGGAGGGCATCGTCCGCGGCCTGTACCCGTTCCGACCCGGCGACCCCGCCGTGTCCGGCCCTCGGCTGCAGCTCCTGGCCTCCGGCACCGCCGTGCACTGGGCACTGCGTGCGCAGGAACTGCTCGCCGCCGACTGGAACGTGCGCGCCGACGTGTGGTCGGTGACGTCCTGGACGGAGCTGCGCCGGGACGCGATGGACGCCGACACCGCCCGCACGCGCGGCGAGACGCGTGTGCCCTTCGTGACCGGGGCGCTCGCCGGTGCGCCGGGTCCGGTCCTGGCCGTCAGCGACTGGATGCGCCAGGTCCCCGACCAGATCGGCCAGTGGATCGAGCAGGGCTACTACTCACTGGGCACGGACGGATTCGGCCTGTCCGACACGCGCGAGGACGCACGGCGCTACTTCCGCGTGGACGCCGAATCGATCACCGTGACGGCCCTGGACCGGCTGGCACGGGCCGGACAAGTGGACCCCGACACCGTCGACCGCGCCCGCAAGCACTACGGCCTGGACACCTGAAGGAGCCACACCGCCATGACCATTTCCGTGACCCTTCCCGCGCTCGGCGAGTCCGTCACCGAGGGCACCGTGACCCGCTGGCTGAAACAGCCCGGCGAGCACGTGCAGGAGGACGAACCGCTGCTGGAGGTGTCCACCGACAAGGTGGACACCGAGATTCCCGCTCCCGCCACGGGAGTCCTGCTGACCATTGTCGTCGGCGAGGACGAGACGGTCGAGGTGGGCGCCGAGCTCGCCGTCATCGGCCCGCCCGACACCGAACCGTCGGCGGCGACCGCGGTCACCGCCGACCCGGCCGCGCTGGTGACCGCACCGCAGCCCGCCCCCTCATCGGCGCCGGTCGCGCAGCCGCCCGCCGCGGCGCCGATGCCGCACCCCGAACCCGCCGCCGCCCCGGCCCCGGTGCCGCCACCCGCACCCGCCCCGATGCCGGCACCGGCACCCGCGGCCGCTCCGGCTCCGCGCCCCATACCAGCAGCGGCTCCGCCGACGGCTGCCCGTCGCGGGCACACCGCCGCCGTCCCCCGGCTGCGCAAGGCCGTCGGCGACAGTCTCAAGCAGGCGCTGCTGGAGCAGGCGCAGCTGACCTCCACCGTCGAGGCCGACGCCACCGGCCTGCTGCGGCTGTGGCGGGCGACAGCGGACGGCTACATGGCCCGCGAGGGCTTCGCCCTGACACCGTTGCCCTTCTTCGTCCTGGCCGCCGCCCAGGCCCTCAAGGCACATCCCGTCATCAACGCCAGGATCGACACGGGCGGCGCGACCATCACGTACTACGACACCGAGAACGTCGGCATCACGGTCGACACCGACCAGGGGCCGGTGACTCCGGTGGTGCGGGCGCGGGCGATCTGACCGTCAGCGGCATCGCCCGTGCCGTCCACGGCCTCACCGACCACGCCCACGCCGGCCGACTCACGCCCGCGGACGTGGCCGGAGCCACCTTCACGGTCTCCGACACCGGAACACGCGGCGCCCTCTTCGACACCCTCATCGTCCCGCCGCACCAGGCGGCCATCCTGGGCGTGGGAGCCGCGGTCAGACGGCCCGCGGTCGTACAAGACGGCGACGAGGAGTACATCGGTGTCCGCGAACTGGTCCACCTCTCGCTTTCCTACGACCACCGGCTGGTGGACGGCGCGGACGCCGCCCGCTATCTGACCACCGTGAAGAAGATCGTCGAGGCTGCGGCGTTCGAGGACATACGCTGACGCGACGGCGGTGGCCACGGATACGCCGGACACGACCGCCGACGGTCCGGCAACACACACCGGCCGACCCCGGCCGCGGCTCCATCACGGTCCGACACGACGCCACTGCCCTGCCACTCACCCACGAGGTGACCAGCGCAGATGAGTTGTGTGGCCGAAGACCACATCTATACGCTCGCAGCCGGGGGTGTTCATGAAAGGCAAGAATCCGGGCTTCCTGCACGGGCGGCAGAGCGAGCGAGCGGTGCTGGACCGGCAGCTGGCCAAGGTGCGCGACGGCCACAGCGCGGTGCTCGTGCTGCGCGGTGAGGCCGGTATCGGCAAGTCCGCCCTGCTGGAGTACGTGGCCGAGACCGCCGAGGGCTGCACCGTGGTGCGCGCGGCGGGGGTCGAGGCGGAGATGGAGCTGGCTTTCGGGGGTCTGCACCAGCTGTGCGCGCCCTTCCTGGATCGCCTCAGGCACCTCCCCGATCCGCAGCGGACGGCCCTGGAGACCGCCTTCGGGCTCAGCGCGGGCACTCCCCCGGACCGGTTCCTCGTGGGGCTGGCGGTCCTCAGCCTGCTCGCCGACGTCGCTGAGGTGACGCCACTCATCTGCCTCGTCGACGACGTGCAGTGGCTCGACCGCGTCACCGCCCAGATCGTCGGGTTCGTCGCCCGGCGTCTGATGGCGGAGCGCGTAGGCCTGATCTTCGCCGTCCGCGAGGCGGACGGGGAACGCGCCCTGCAAGGGCTGCCCGAGCTCACCCTTGGGGGTCTGAGCGAGCCCGATGCCCGCGCCCTGCTGACCTCGGTGCTTCCCGGCCGGTTCGACGAACCGGTCCGCAGCAGGATTCTCGCCGAGGCGCGCGGCAATCCGCTGGCCCTGCTGGAACTGCCCCACAGCACCACCGCGGCCGAACTCGCGGGCGGCTACGCCTCACCGCCGATGGGGCCACTCATCGGCAGGCTCGAGCACAACTTCAGCCTGCGCGTCGAGGAACTGCCCCCGCAGGCACGGCGGCTGCTGTTGCTCGCAGCGGCCGAGCCCGTCGGCGATGTCTCACTGCTCCGCCGCGCCGCCGACATCCTCGGCGTGTCCATGAGCGAGGCCACCCCCGCTGTGTCCGCGAACCTGCTGGAAGTACGCACACGGGTCCAGTTCCGGCACCCGTTGGTGCGCTCGGCCGTTTACCGCGCGGCGGGACCGGCCGAGCGCCGGGAGGCGCACCGGGCACTGGCCGAGGCCACGGATGCGCGGTCCGACCCCGACCGCCGCGCCTGGCACTTGGCCCGCGCCGCTGCGGAGCCCGACGAGGCCGTGGCGGACGAACTGGCCCGATCGGCCGACCGCGCGCAGGCGCGTGGCGGCATCGCCGCATCGGCGGCCTTCCTGGAACGAGCGGCCGAGCTGACGCCCGATCCCTCCCGCCGCCGCAGCAGGGCGCTGGCGGCGGCCCGGGCCAAGTACCTGGCCGGAGCGTTCGACGCCGCGCTCGAGCTGTTGAACGTGGCCGAAATGGGCGCGCTCGACGATCTGCAACACGCCCAAGCCAGCCTGCTGCGCGGGCAGATCACCTTCGGATCCCGCAGTGCCGGTGCCACCGTGCCGCTGCTGCTCACGGCGGCCCGGGAGTTCGAGCCGCTCGACGCCGGCATCGCGCGCGAAACCTACCGGGACACGTTCTACGCGGCCCTCACCGCGGGCCGCTTGTCCAGCGGCCCCGGCCTCGAGGAGGTCGCCCGGGCCGCACGCACCGCGCCCCCGACGGCTCACCCCGGACCCACTGACCTCTTCCTCGACGGCCTGGCCCTGGCCACCACGGACGGCTACGCGACGGGCGCCCCGATACTGCGCCGCGCACTGAACACGCTGCGGTTGGGCGGCTTCACAGTGGAACAGTCACTGGGCTGGCTCCCGTTCGCCTGCCGCATGGCCCACAACGTGTGGGACTTCGACAGCTGGAGCACCCTGTCGGCCAAGCTCGTCCGTCTGGCACGGGAGACGGGAACGCTGTCCGTGCTCCCCTCGGCGCTCCTGCTGCGGCTGGCGAACCGGGTCTTCGCCGGTGATCTGGACGACGCGGACTCGCTCGCCGCGGAAGCGGTGACAATCGGCGAGGCTACCGGCAGCCACTTCCTCGCACACTACGGGGCGTTGGTGATCGAACCCTGGCGTGGCCGCGAGACCGAGACGCTGCGGGCAATCGAGACGATCACCAGCAACCGGACCCTCAGCGGCGAGGGAAAGGCACTCACCGCTCCCCAGTGGGCGCTGGCCGTGCTGTACAACGGCCTCGGGCGTTACGAGGAAGCCTGCGACGCCGCCGCCAAGGGCTGCGAGTACCCGCAGGAGCTGGGGCTCGCCCTCTCCTCCCTGGTCGAGCTGGTGGAGGCGGCGACCCGCAGCGGGCAGCGGGACCTCGCCGTCGAGGCCGCCGACCGCCTCGCGACCATCTGCCAGGCCAGTGGCACGGCCTGGGCGACGGGCACCTCCGCGGCGGCGCGTGCCCTGATCAGTGAGGGGGACACGGCCGACGCCCTGTACCGGGAGGCGATCGCCCGCCTTGAGAGCACCCCGGTGCGGACAGCGCTCGCACGCACCCGGCTGCTGTACGGCGAGTGGCTAAGCCGCGAGAACCGCCGCGCCGAGGCCCGGGATCAACTGGCCCGCGCCCACGAGATCCTCGACCAGGCGGGCGCAGAGGCCTTCGCCGAGCGCGCCCGCCAGAAGCTGGAAGCCGCCGGGGAGACAGTGCGCAGGCGCGCCACCGGCACCCATGCGGCGCTCACGCCCCAGGAAGCCCAGATCGCCCGGCTGGCCGGCGAAGGGCTCACCAACCTCGAGATCGGCACGCAGCTGTTCCTCAGCCCGCACACCATCGAGTGGCATCTGCGGAAGGTGTTCACAAAGCTCGGGATCCGATCCCGCAAACAGCTGGGCGCCGTGCTGCCGGGCGGGGCGGCGAATCCCGCCTGACCCCCCGGGGGCGGCGCAGTCGGCCAGGCGATCCGCGTGCCGCGCCGCGCCCCGCCGGAGCACGCGCGGGCCGCACAGACGGCCTCCCCGCCACGCGGTGCGCCCACGGAACTCCTCGGACCACGGCCCGTAGCTCCGGGCTGTCCATGGCCGGTCCTAACGAGGTCCAGTCCCGTCGAGGTCCGGACCCGGCCAGGAGCCCGAGGCGTGCGGGACCAGGGAGTGACGGGCCCCAGGGGCGTGCGGGACCAGGGAGTGGGAGGCCCTGGCCACGTGGCGGCCACGGTACGACCACGGGGTGCCCCACGGTCTATCAGGGGCGCGGCAGTGCCCTTGTCGGCGCGAAGTTGGTGTCGGTGGCGAAGCAAGCCGCCGACCCCCAGCTACCAGAGGAGCCGATCGTGGACACATCTGTGATCGCAACCCGGCAGAGTCCGCAGTCGGTGATGGTGACCATCACTGCCGCGCCCGTGGAACTCAACGACGCGGTCTTCGTGTTCAGTCGCGTCCGGCCAGGACTGCTCAAGATCGCCAACCGGATCCTCCGCGATCCCGGCGAAGCCGAGGACATCATCCAGGAGGCGTGGCTGCGCTGGCAGGGCACGGACCGCACCGTCGTCGCCGACCCCGGTGCGCTGCTCCGCACGACGACGGTCCGGCTCGCCATCAACGTGCTGCAGTCGGCACGCAGACGGCGCGAATCCAGCGCCACCCCCTGGCTGCCGGAGTCCACGGACGCCGGGATGACACCGGAGGCCCTGGCCGAACGCCAGGACTCGGTGGAGCATGCCGTCCTGCTGCTTCTGCAGACCCTGACCCCCAACCAGCGCGCGGCGTACGTGCTGCGCGAGGCGTTCGGCTATTCCTACGACCAGATCGGCGACCTGCTCCGCCTGTCCGTGGCGAACGCACGCCAGCAGGTCTTCCGCGCGCAGGACAGACTGAACAACCGGCGGCACCGGCAGCACGTGGACGCAGCCACCCATCGGCGGCTCGTTCAGGCGATCTTCGTCGCCGCCCGCACCGGAGACCTCGACCACCTGGAGCACGTGCTGACCGGCCAGGACGCACCGTACTCCGGCGAGGAGACGGCCGCACGCGACGGCGCGCCCTCCTATCGGGCCACCGCATGACCGGCACGTCGCACGAGGACGTGGTGTGCGAGGTGCGCACCGGCCCTGCCGACGATCGCACGCAGTCCAGCGCGACCGACCGGTGGGACGCCCTCGACCGCCTCCACCGTCGCGTCCAGGGGACGGTGGAGCGGCGGCTGCGCGAGGAGACCGGGTTCGGGTTGAGTGAAGTACAGGCCCTGCGTTACGTGGGAAGAAGCTCCGCCGCGGACGCCGGCGCCGAACCCATGCGGCTCGGGGATGTGGCCAACGGGCTCGGCCTGAGCCAGTCCGCCACGAGCAGGTTGATGGCACGCCTGCGCCGACAGGGCCTGATCACCTCGAGCGTCGTCGACCACGACCGGCGCGGCGTGCAGGTGCTGCTGACCCCGGCGGGGCACGCCGCGCTGCGCCGTACCGCATCCCGCTACGAACAGGTCGTCCGGGGCGCGGTCCGCAATCTCGGCTCCCAGGAGGCGGATCCCCTCCTGTGGCATTTCCTCATCGGCGAGAGCGCCGCCCGCACGGTCAACCGTTGAGGAAGTCGCGCACGGCCGCCGTGAACTTCTCGGGACGCTCGATGTGCCCGAGATGGCCGGTCTCCTGCAGGATCACCAGCCGGGCGTCGGGCAGGAGCTGGTGCATCATGCGCGCACAGCGCGGCCCGCAGATGAAGTCGTCCCCGCCGACCAGGACCAGCGTCGGGACGGGGAGCCGGGGCAGTTCCTCGCGGACGTCGAACGGGGGCTCCACCCCCCAGGCCGGTGCCGCGAACATCCGCAGGGATGCCCGCCCCGCGGCGAACTCCTCCTCGCGGCCCCAGTAGTCGTGGAAGTAGGCCGCGAGATGGTGCGCAGCACCCTCGTCGCGCCCTCGTCGTCGGACCGGTCGAGTCGCGTGGTGAGACCCGCGACGTAGGTGGTCACTTCCGGCCGCTCGTCGGCGTGCCGCTGGACGAAGCTCTGCATGTTGGCCACGGCGGCCGCCCAGAACTCCTCTCCCGTCACCGGTGAGGTGTCGTACAGGATGAGGGACGCCAGGTACTCGGGGTGGTCGAGGGCGTAGCGCTGCGCGACGAAGCCGCCGTGCGAGTGGCCCAGTAGGGCCACCTCGGCGAGGCCCGGGTGCTCGATCACCGCGTGCAGGAAGTGGGTGTAGGTGGCGAGGGTGTAGTCGCGTGGGTCGGCCAGCCGGCCGGACTCGCCCGTGCCGACCGGCTCGAGGTAGACGACGGTCATGCTGCGCTCCGGCTCGGGCATGCGCAGGTACTCCCAGCCGATGCCCGGCCCTCCGGAGTGGGCGACGCACACCGGGCCGGTTCCGGCGACGTGGTAGCGCTGGTCGACGGCGGCCGCGCCGTGCTGGACGACGAGGGTGTGGGTGCCCGGGGAGAGGGGGTCTCGGGGATCGATGGCTGGGCTGGGTAGGGGCCTCGGGCCCTGTGTGGCGTTCACAACTCACAGATGGTGCGACGGCCCGGAGCCCCGCTCAAGACATTGTGTCTGTTGTCACACTGTATTTCACACCGTTTCTCTCCGCCGTGGAATGTCACAGGAACTCCCTTCGGACGGTCACATACATGAGAGGCATCCGCGACGAGTAGGGAGGCGCTGCCATGAGTTGGCGCGAGAAAGCGGCCTGCCGGGATGTAGACCCCGACCTGTTCTTCCCCATCGGCACCGCGGGTCTGACACTGGTCCAGATCGACGAGGCGAAGGCCGTGTGCGCCCGGTGCCCCGTGCGGGAGCGGTGTCTGCAGTGGGCGCTGGACGTCGGTCAGGTCGAGGGCATCTGGGGCGGCACGACGGAGAGCGAGCGCCGCGCGACGCGACGACGCTCGGCACGTAAGGACCTTGAGCGGATCGGCGCGAAGGAATCCTGACCCGGACAACCCCGGCATGATCCTGTCTTACGGTCATGTCACACCTTCACCACTTTCTCGGTCCCTTCTGATGAGGGCAACGAAACCCGGTGCGGCAGCTCGTCGCCATGCACGTTTCGTTGCGCAGACCCGGCCGCAAGGCGCTCCCGGTGATGTGTTGATGGTGGTAATGACATGAGCGACGCAATCGAACCGGTCACTACGACGGGCAGCCGCAGCGGTGACAAAATCGCCGACTGGGCGAGAACACGGATGGGCATCGGGCCTACCACCACGACCGGCACTCGCAGGGCCCGTCCGGAGCACTGGTCGTTCCTGCTGGGCGAGATCTGCCTCTACAGCTTCCTCGTCCTGCTCGTCACCGGCGTATATCTGACGTTCTACTTCCACCCGTCGTCGAACGAGGTCGTCTACGACGGCAGTTACGCTCCGCTGCGCGGCCAGATCGTGTCCGAGGCGTTCGACTCGACGATGCACATCTCCTTCGACGTACGCGGCGGCCTGCTCATCCGCCAGGCCCACCACTGGGCAGCACTGATCTTCGTCGCCTCCCTGCTGGCCCACCTGATGCGCGTGTTCTTCACCGGCGCCTTCCGCAAGCCTCGCGAGCTGACCTGGGTGGCCGGTTTCGCCCTGCTCATCCTCGGCATGCTCGGTGGCCAGACCGGCTACGACCTCCCCGGCGACCTCCTGTCGGGAACCGGGCTCGCCGTGGTGAACGGGACACTTCTGTCGGTACCGATCGTCGGTACCTACCTGTCGATGTTCCTGTTCGGCGGCGAGTTCCCCGGGCACGACCTGGTGCCCCGCTTCCACGTGATCCACGTCCTGGTCATTCCGGCGCTGATGCTGGCGCTCGTCGCCTTCCACGCCTTCCTCGGGCACCGGCACCGACACACCCAGTACCCGGGACCAGGCCGTACGGAGCAAAACGTGGTCGGCCTGCCGATGCAGGTGTACGTGGTCAAGGCGGCCGGCTATTTCAGCATGGTCGCCGGGGTCATCTTCACCATCGCCGCGATCGCACAGATCAACCCCGTCTGGGAGTTCGGCCCCTATCGCGCCGATCAGGTCTCCGCGGGATCCCAGCCCGACTGGTACATGGGCATCGCAGACGGGCTGCTGCGTGTCATGCCCGGGTGGGAGGTGAACTTCTGGGGCCACACCCTGGCCCTGGACAATCTGATCCCTCTCCTCGCCGGCTTCGGCTTCCTCCTCGTCATGGGCGCCTACCCGTTCATCGAAGCCTGGGTCACCGACGACGACCGCGAACACCACCTGCTGGAACGGCCACGCAACCGGCCCGTACGCACGGCGTTCGGCGTGGCATGGCTCGGCGTCTACCTGGTGGCACTGCTCGGAGCCGCGAACGACATCATCGCCGTTACCTTCCACCTGTCGGTCAACACGGTCACCTGGACGGTGCGCATCGCCCTGTTCGTCGTACCGGTCGTCCTCTTCCGCGTGACCAAGCGCATCGCCCTGGGTCTGCAAGGCCGCGATCGCGAGAAGGTCCTGCACGGCCGCGAGACAGGTGTCATCAAGCGCCTGCCGCACGGCGAGTACGTAGAGGTGCACCAGCCCCTCGACCCCTACCAGCTCCATGCCCTCACGGCGCACGAGCAGTACCGGCCCCTCGACCCGGGACAACGCGACGCAGACGGCGACGCGAGCGGCAAGGCGCGACGGCTGCGCGCGCGACTCAGCCGCGGCTTCTACGGCGAGGGGACACAGATCCTCAAGCCCACCGTCCAGGAGTACCGGGAGATCACCGGCAAACATCACTCCACCAGCAAAAAGGACTAAAGAAACAAAGTGTCACACCTGCGATACGCACACGGTCCTTGAAGGTGACAGCACACCGTTTCCCGCCTCCTGGCCACCGCCTCCGTCGCCACCGCCCTCATCGCCACGGCAGTCGCCCCCGCCCACGCGGACAGAACCACTCCGCACCGGACAGCGAGACGAAGCCCACGGTGGTACTCGTGCACGGCGCGTTCGCCGATTCCACCAGCTGGAACGGCGTCATCAAGAGGCTGCGGCACGAGGGCTACCCCGTCGTCGCCGCGGCCAACCCGCTGCGCGGGCTGGACAACGACGCCTCCTACCTCAAGGAGGTCCTGGCCGGCATCGACGGCCCGGTGGTCCTGGCCGGACACTCCTACGGCGGATCGGTGATCAGCGACGCCGCCCACGACGCCGCCAACGTCAAGGCCCTGGTGTTCGTCGCCGCCTTCCTCCCCGAAAAGGGGGAGAGTGCGGTCGAGTTGTCGGGCAAGTTCCCCGGCAGCACCCTCGGCGACGCTCTGCGCTCCGTGCCGGTAACCCTGCCGGACGGCTCCCGCGATGCGGACCTGACGATCGAACCGAGCAAGTTCCATCAGCAGTTCGCCGCTGCCGTCCCCGGCAACACCACGGACCTCATGGCCGTCACGCAGCGCCCGATCACCAATGCCGCGCTGGCGGACGACGCCTCCGAGCCCGGTTGGAAGGACATCCCGTCCTGGGCCGTGGTCGCCACCCAGGACCGCAACATCCCGGCGCAGACCCAGATCTTCATGGCACAGCGCGCACACGCCCACATCACGCGGGTACGGGCCTCGCACGCCGTGAGTGTCTCCCACCCCGCCGACGTCGCCGGGGTGATCGAGACAGCCGCTCGGACCGTGCGCTGACCCATCGGTGCCGCGGGTCAGGGGGCGCAGGCACGCTCCGCCCCCTGACCCCCTGCACACATGGTGGCCCCCTGGAGTTCGCCGTCGGTCCAGGGGGCCACCATGTGTGCAGGGGGGTCAGCCGCGATCTTCCGGAGCGACGTAGTCGAAGGTCGGGCCCGCGGTCAGGCCCTCGCCGTCGGACATCGACATCAGGCTCTGTGCCTGCCCCTTGAGCGCGTACATCGTGCCCACCGACACCCCGAGCATCGCGGGATTGCCGTTGAACGCCTGCTCCAGGAGCTGCAGCAGCTTGCCGTACGCGATGTTGAACGCCTGCTGCGCCGTGCGGATCGCGCTGCCCTCCGGATGGTCCTCCAGCCGCGGGTCGGGCCGCATCGGTCGCACCCCGGCGCGGTCGACGGTGATCGTCTCCCCGGTGGGCCCCGTCTCCGGTGTGTCCCCCGGCTGGTAGCGCCGGCCCTGTGCGAGCTCCTGGAAGCGGTAGTAGTGCGAGACCGCCTTGGTCTGCGGGTGGAACATGTCCATGTCCCCGTCCCACACGTCGACGCGTGCCGCGCCCTCGCCCTGCTCCACGATCTCCTCCAGGGCGGAGAGCGCCGAGGCGAGATCGGTGACCGGGCTCAGCCGCCCGCCGGTGTGCCCGAAGGGCCCTGCGGCCACCTGGCGGGCGGGATCACCGGTGAAGACCTTTTCCTCGCCGAGCTCGGCGCACAGGTGTCGCAGGCCCTTCTCGATCGCGTCGTAGAACTGACCGATCGTCATGTAGGCGTCGCCCTCGGCCGGGTCGCCCGGGTGGGCGGGTTGTTCGAGGCGGAGGAACATGGTGAGCGCCTCCTGACCGAACGGCAGCAGGGACAGCTGCATGGAGGGGTCGGCGTGCGGCATGGGCCGCGGATGCGGCGACAGTATCCGCGGGGTGTCGACGCGGGGTTGCCCGCCGACCGCGTTCAGGAGGTTCGCCACCAGGGCGAGGTGGATCATCTCCTCGACGAACACGCTGCTGACCACTTCGACGACGTGGGCGTTCCGCTCGGGGTCGAGGGAGTAGAGGGCTGTGAGGTAGGGCGGCAGCGTGGCGTGCTCCAGCTCGATGGCCCACTGCAGGTGCTCGCGCAGGTCCTCCATCGTCGTGATCGAGCGAAACCGGGCCTGGCCGGTGGGGTCTTGAGGATTCATGGGGGGTCTCACCTGGGTTTCGTGCGTACGGTTCGGCCGCGGCTGCGGACCGGCCTGTGGTCACCGGCATCGCTGCCGGCGGAGACCGCGCGGGGCGGTCGGTGTTGTGGCACGGGGCTGGTCATGCGGCTTCCGCGCGGGAGAGGCGGACGGCGGAGATGTCGAAGCTGAGCCTGACCTTGTCGCTGATGAGGACGCCGCCGGTCTCGACGGGCGTGTTCCAGCCGAGCCCCCAGTCGGAGCGGCGCACCAGAGCGGTGCCGGAGAAGCCGACACGGTGGTCTCCGCTCTCGTCCTGCGTGGCCCCCTCGAAGGCGAGGTGGATGTGGAGAGGGAGTTCGACGTCCTTGATCCTGAGGTGGCCCGTCAGGCGGAACTGACCGTCTCCGCGGTCAGCAAGGCCCGCGGAACGAAAGAGCATCAGCGGATAGGTGGCGGCGTCGAAGAAGTCCGGGCCCGTGAGATGGGTGTCCCGGTCAGGGCTGCTGGTGTCGATGCTGCCGGTCTGGACGCTCAAGTAAGCCTCGGAGCGGCTGGGTTGATACCCGTCCAGCTTCACCAGCCCCTCGAACGCGCCAAACCGTCCGAGCACGTTCGCGATCATGGCGTGCCGGACGGAGAAGCCGATGGTGCTGCGTGCCGGGTCGATGGTGTAGACACCTGTCAGCGCTGTGTACGGGACGACGGTCGACATATGTGGGTCCTTGCGGTCGCTGGTCACGACGATCAGTCGTTGCGAGCCGTCGCCGTGTGCCTGCCGATGGTGGAACGGACCGCAGCCCGAGGAGGCCCGGGCAAGGTCCGCAGAAGGACAGACAGGTGAGGGCCCGCGCGTGTGACACCGGGACCGCCGCCGGGGCGGCGTTCTGCATGTCACAGCGTGTCGACGCGTGAACGCGCCGTCACGCGCGTCGTACGATCAGCACCGCGGGATCGCCCGCGTCGGGTACCGGGGTGAAGCCGTGCTCGGCCAGCTCCGCGACGATGTCGTCCCGGGAAGCCGGCCACATCCAGAAGGTCTCCGTGTGCTCGCGCAGGACACCGGTCACGTCCCGCACCCAGTAGTCGAAACGTGTCCGGATGCGGCCCGCGTCGGCCGACAGCACCATGTGCCCGCCGTACTCGTGCCGCCCGAGTGTCTGGGCGGGCAGCGGGTGGACGGTGCGCACCCGCGGAAGGCGTGCGGGGGGAAGCTGCAGCAGGAAGACGCCGCCGGGACAGAGCGCTTCGGCGACGGCGGGGTAGAGGCGGCGGCGCGAGGACGGATCCAGGCACGCGAGGGTGTTGTGGCAGACGGCGACATCCGCGACACCGCGCAGACCGGTCTCAGGGAGGGTGCAGGGGTGGACGGTGACCCGTTCGCGCACGTCGGCGGGCAAGGATGCGAGCCGGGTCATCAGGGCGGCGCGCATGGACCGCGCGGGCTCGACGGCGTGCACGCCGACGTCGGACCCGGCGAGGCCCAGCAGGATGACACGGCCGGTGCCCGCGCCGATGTCCAGCACACCGACCCGCGCGTTGCCCACCGCTTCTCCGTACAGTTCCCGCACGCGCGCGGCATCGGCCTCGCCTTGCAGCACGTCGTAGAACTCGGCACTGACGGCGTAAGCCTCTGCGGAGGGCGCGCTCGCCGGACGGGCGGGCGAACGGGACGAAAGCGAGTACATGACCCAATTGACAGGTCCGGCGCCTCATCTGTGACGGGATGTGTGCCCCGGCGCGGGATCTCCCCCTGCTCGCTCCCCTCCCCCGGACTGAGCGGCTAACACCCGTAACACTGTGTGCCACTATGTTGGGTGGCATCCGGCGCAGCACATGATGCTCGTCGTCCCGGCCCGCCGCGGCCGCACAGCCTCTCCGGACCCCGGCCGCGGCCCCAATCACGAGGGATGTACCGACCATGCCCGCCATCCTCATCCACGGCGTTCCCGACACTCACCGCGTGTGGGACGGCGTACGCCGACACCTGACCCGCTCCGACGTCGAGGCCTGGGACCTGCCCGGATTCGGCACCCCCCTCCCCATGGGCTTCGGCTCCAGCAAGGAGGAGTACGTCGACTGGCTCGTCGAGCGCCTCGAACGCGTCGGTGAGCCCGTGGACCTGGTCGGTCACGACTGGGGCTGCATCCTCACCGCCCGCGTCGCCTCCCTGCGCCCCGACCTGGTGCGCACCTGGGCCGGCGGCAATGGACCCATCAGTTCCCGCTACGTCTGGCACCCGCTGGCCGAGACCTGGCAGGACCCCGTCGCCGGCGAACGGTTCATGGCCGAACTGCACCCTGAGGCCTTTGCGAAGGACCTGGTGAACGGCTTCGACGCGCCCGCCGGACCGGTGGAGGAGATGGTCCGGCACGTCGACGACACAATGAAGGACAGCGTTCTGCGGCTGTACCGGTCCGCCGTGACCATGGGATCGGAGTGGGAACCGGCCCTGTCGAACGTCACCGCACCTGCGCTGGTGTTCTGGGGCGAGCGCGACCCCGCCTGTCAGATCGAGTTCGGCGACGAACTCGGCGCCGCCCTGCGCGCCACCCGCGTTCTCCATCTCGACTGCAACCACTGGACGGTGCTGGAGCGGCCCGCGGAGGTGGCCGCCGCCCTCGAGAAGCACTGGGCGCAGGGCACCGGACGCTAGCCCGCGCCGGTCGGCGATGGGGCGCGGACCTGCGGACCGCCTCAGCCACAGCCGTGGAACACGGACGTCGTCCGCGCCCTCGTCGCGCTGCTCCGCTCTGCTCTCGCAGGTCCGCACGCAGCCGCCGCGACCCGGGCTGGTGTCACAACCTGCGGGTTCTCACGGTCTCACCGCACGAGGACACACCAGTGTCCGGTGCGCGCGAGCGGAGACGGGAACATCATGTCGCGAGAAAACGGGTTCGTGATCGCCGGGGGCGGCCTCGCCGCGGGCAAGGCCGCCGAGGAACTCCGGCAACAGGGCTACGACGGCCCGCTCGTCCTCATCGGGGACGAGGCGGAGCGCCCCTACATCCGACCGCCGCTGTCCAAGGGGTACCTGCTCGGCAAGGAGGACCGCGAGTCCATTTTCGTACATCCCGAGAACTGGTACCGCGAGCACGACGTCGACCTACTGACGGGAACGCGCGTGACGGCCGTCGACGCGCACGCCCGCCAGGTCGAACTCACCGGCGGACGCCGGATGCCCTACGCCAAGCTGCTCCTGGCGACCGGATCGTCCCCCCGCCGGCTCACGGTGCCCGGGGCGGACCTGGACAACGTGCTGTACCTGCGCCGCGTGGGAGACAGCGAGCGGCTCAAGGCCGCCTTCACCCCCGGGGCCCGGATCGTGGTCGTCGGCGGCGGCTGGATCGGCCTGGAGACCGCCGCGGCGGCCCGGACGGCCGGGGCGCTGGTGACCGTCCTGGAGCACTCCGAGCTGCCGTTGCTGAAGGTGCTCGGCCGGGAGGCGGCCGAGGCCTTCGCCGATCTGCACCGGGACCACGGGGTCGTCCTGCGGCCCCACGCCGCCGTCGAGCGCATCACCGGTGACGGCACCCGTGCCGACGGCGTTCAGCTCGCCGACGGGACCCGACTGCCCGCCGACGCCGTGGTGGTGGGCATCGGCATCACCCCCAACGTCCAGCTCGCCGAGGCGGCGGGACTGCAGGTGCGCAACGGCATCGTCACCGACGAGCGTCTGCGCACCTCGGCCCCGGACGTGCACGCCGCGGGGGACGTCGCCAACGCCTACCATCCCCGGCTCGGCCGGCATCTGCGGGTGGAGCACTGGGCCAACGCCCTGCACCAGCCCCGCACGGCGGCACTGGCCATGCTTGGCAAGGAGGCCGCGTACGACCGGTTGCCGTACTTCTACACCGACCAGTACGACCTCGGAATGGAGTACACGGGGTACACCGAGCCCGGCGGCTACGACCGCGTCGTCTTCCGCGGGAACCCGGCCGAGCGGCGGTTCATCGCCTTCTGGTTGTCCGGGGACCGGGTCCTGGCGGGCATGAGTGTGAACGTGTGGAACGTCATCGACTCCGTCCGCGTCCTCTTCGAGTCCGGTGCCTCCGTGGCGGACGCGGCCCTGTCCGATCCCGAGACGCCCCTCGACAGCCTTCTGCCCTGACGACCGCCGCGAAGGTGCCCGCGGCCCGCCGGAGCACGGGGGGTGCCGCTGCGCACGCCCGGGAAACCGTGTCACACGATCCGTCCCTGTCCGGTCAGCAGTGCATACGACCCGCCGGACGAAAGCGGACTGCCCCATTCCAGGGAGCCGCGGCGGACATCGGCCGGAATCAGGGGTGGCGGCGCCTTGTCGGGTGCTGCGCGAAGGGGTGATGCCAGATGGACCGGGGACCGGACGACGAGACCGTGCCGATCGCGGAGCTGCTCGACGAGCGACGCCAGCTGCTCAACGTGGCCTACTGGATGCTGGGCCGCAGCCAGGACGCCGACGACGTCGTGGCCGAGACCTACCGGCGCTGGTACGGCCTGTGCGACGAGCACAGGATCCGCATCGCCGAACCCCGGTCCTGGCTGGTGAAGACCGTCGGCGGCATCTGTCTGGAGCGCTTGGCGCCGACTGGCCGGTCGGACCCGGACCCGGTCGGCGCGGCACCCCCTCAGGACCTGGACGACGAGGTGAGCCATGCCCTTCTCGAGGCGCTGGACACACTGTCACCGGCCGAGCGGGCCGCATTCGTCCTCAACGATGTGTTCGGGATGGCTCCGGGGACGGTCGCCGCCGTCGTCGGACAGACGGAACAAGAATGCGGCGAACTCGCCGCCAGGGCCCGGCACAGCCTTCGGACCAGGTGGGCACACCCCGCGACACCGCAGCAGCACGACCGTGTGGTCCGAGCGGTCCGGCAGGCCTGCGCGGGGGAGAACCCCGACCGCCTGACGTCCCTGCTGGCACCGGACGCCACCGTGTTCTTCGACGGAGGCGGCAAGGTCAGGACCCTGACCCGGCCCGTCCACGGCGCACGGCGCGTCACCCACAGCCTGCTGACCCTCCTGGCCGGCCGCCCCCGCACCACCCTGAACTGCCGGTCCGTCAACGGCCGCACCGCAATCGTGGTGTGCTACGCCGGCGAGGTCGCCGCGGTCATCAGCCTGGACGTGGCGGGCGAGCACGTCGTGCAGATCTGGGCGGTCCTCAACCCGGACAAGCTCCGCCACTGGAACCGGGCGGCCACGCGGGAGAAATGAGGACGACTCATGGACCAGGACTTCGATCCGCGTGTGGCCGCTGCCTCTCTGGCCGCGGAAGCGGCCGTACTCGAGGCACAGATCCGCATCCTGCAAGAGGCGCTTGACGACGTCGGCACCCGCATCGAGCGATCGGCAGAGCGACTGCGCCTCCTGCGCGAGCGGTCCCGACCGGAATCCGGCCGAACGCCCGAGGAACACCCGCCGACCACGGCCCGTCCCGCGCTCCCCGACCCGGAGTCCCCTTACGGCGACCGGCCCGCACCGTGTCCCCACCGCTGAGGCGCCGGTCACGAAAGCGTGAAAGGACAGTGGCAGTCACCTCATCCGGGAAGGACCCCGCACCACCACCTTGCATCTTCCGGGTTCGGAACTCGTACGCTGTGACATACGATGCACCCACACACGTCCCCGGGTCCGAGCCGAGTGGCACCGCAGCTGACTTCAGTGAGGCGCGGCACGGAGGGTTGAGGATGAGAGGAAGACATGGTCTCGGCAACTCGCGCAGCGCATGAGATTGAGGTCACTGCGGAGAGCCTCCAGGAGGACCTCGCCCGCCTGGAGATTCAGAAGCGGGCACTCGAGAGGGAGCTGGCCGCCGTGGCCGCCCACCTCGACTCCGTCCAGCGTGCCCTGAGCGCCCTGACGGTCCTCATGGCCGAGCCGTCCGGCCGCCACGCCGCCGAGCAGCCCGAAGAGGCGAAGGCCGACACTCCGGCCGTCGCGCCCGCCCGCACAGCCCGGAAACAGGCCGCATCGCGACGGACGGAGCCCACTCAGAAGGCGAAGCCGGCGACCTCCTCGCGTGCGGAGGCCGATGAAGCGCGCAGCTACGGCGCGCTCACCGATCAGATCCTGGAGTACTTCGCCGGCGTCGGTGATGCGGAGGTCCGCGCACGCGACGTCGCCGCGGCGCTCGGCCGCGACACCGACTCCGGCAGCATCAATGCGGTGCGCAGCACGCTCGACCGTCTGGTCGGCACCTCCCGCGTACGCCGGGCCGGCCGCGGTCTCTACCGCGCCCAGAAGTCCTGACCGGAGCCCTCTCGGCTCCGGGCACGCAAGGTCACGCGGCTGCCTCGGGCGCCTGCTCGCGGGGGATCGCACAGGCGCCCGAGGCACGCACCCCGCTGACGGTCGGTCCGCGGGTGGGCGAGCGCTCCCACACTGGCCACCGAGCGTGTCACACGGTGTCGGAATCGCTGTGATGAGTGTATAGCATTCCACATCGTCTTGGAATCCAATGACACCCTCCCGGGAAGCCGCGGGCCACCACTGATACCTCACCTTCTCGCCGATCGCTCCCCCGCCTGCTCTCAGCGACAACTCGCCTACCCGAAAGGGCCGTTATGCCCTTTCCACACAGGTCAGCCGCAACACACGTGTGATGGAAACAGTGACCCTTTCCGTGGCCGCTGCAACAAACATGGCCCCTATAGTCATCCGCGCATCGAGTTGTCGCCCGGGCCTTCCCCTCACGAGCGGCCACGCCGCCGGCGCACCTTGATGCCCATGTTTCATCCTCTGAGGAGCAACACCTTGCACAGACGAAAGAAGGCCCTCGGCGTGCCCGTCGGCATCGCCGTGGGCGCACTGATCGCGGGCTCCCTGCTCACCCTGCCCGGCCACGCGCTCGCCGACGACCCGAGCCCGACCGCGGACGCGCGCCAACAGGCGCTGCTGGCCGCCGCCGAGGAGTTCGACATTCCGTCGAGCGTGCTGCTCGCCCTCTCCCACCTGGAGTCGGCGTGGGAGGAGCACGGCGCCCTGCCGAGCACCGACGGCGGTTACGGACCGATGAACCTCACGGACGTCACCTCCGCCATGCTGGCGGGCGGCGCCGCGGGCGCGGCGGGCCGCGCCGACCTCGACTCCCTCGCCGCGGACCCCGCCCTGCACACCCTGCGCCAGGCTGCCGAGCTGACCGGACTGTCCGTCAAGTCCCTGCGCGAGGACGACACCGCGAACATCCGCGGGGGTGCCGCCCTGCTCGCCTCGTACGAGAAGGAGTTGGTCGGGCGACCCCCACGGACCCCTCCCAGTGGTACGGAGCCGTGGCCCGGTACAGCCAGGCCGAACAGAAGCAAGCCGCCGCCGCCTTCGCCGACCGCGTCTTTCGCACGATCCGCAGCGGCGCCTCGGCCACGACCCAGGACGGCCAGCGGGTGCGTCTGGCCGCCGGACCTTCCGTCGATCCCGCCCGGGACCAGATCAACTCCCTACGCCTGAAGGCCTCGTCCACGGCGGCGGCCACCGAATGCCCCGCGACCGTCGACTGCACCTTCGTCGCCGGGTCACCGGTCGGGCGTCAGGTGGCCGACCGGCCGGCCAACGGCATCCGCATCGACACGATCGTCATCCACGACCTGGAGTCCACCTACGACGCCGGCGTGGCGGGCCTGGCGAATCCCACGAACCCTGCCTCGACCCACTACGTGATGTCCTCGACCGGCACGGTCACCCAGATGGTTCCGGCCAAGGACGTCGCCTTCCACGCGGGCAACTACTCGACCAACCTGCACTCGATCGGCATCGAGCACGAGGGGTACGCCGCGCACGGCGCCGCCTGGTACACGGAGGCGCAGTACCGGGCCACGGCGGACCTGCATCCCGGAGACCAAGGCCGAGTTGGGTCCAGCAACGTTGTCATGACCGACGACGTGCTGCCGGTCCGGCGGGATGCCGAACCGTTCGGCCAGGTACTTCACCAGCCTGGGACTGGAACCACTTCATGAGCCTGCTCGACGCCCCCGTCAGCGGCGTGTCCGAGGTGCCGCAGCCCGGCTCCGTCGTGTCGATCAAGCCGTCGTTCGCGGACAACGTGCAGACCCTCCAGATCTGCCCCTCCGACGACCCGACCGGCTAGACGACCGCCTGCACCGAGCAGCAGCACCCGGCCAACTTCGTCTACCTGCACACCGCCCCGAGCGAGACGGCCCCGCTCTTCGGCGACCAGGCGATCCACGGCACCGCGCCCGGCACCGGCCGGTGAACGACTGGGGCAGCACGACTCAGGCCGGCCAGCAGTTCGTCGTCGCGGACGCCCAGGACGACTGGACCGCGATCTGGTTCAGCGGTGCGAAGGTGTGGTTCCACAACCCCGGTGGCGTCAACACCCGTACCAGCTACGGAGTGAAAATTATCAAGCCCGTGGGCACCGCTCCCGTGTCCCTCTACGGCTCCAGCTACCCCGACAAGGCCGAATACCCGGCCGGCCTGGGGGCCTCCACGCAGGCACCCCTGACCATGTACGACATCCCGACCGGACAGGCATACGTGGCCACGCGGGAAGCGGCCGCCACCGACGATTACTTCCCCTCCAGCGGAGCGGTGGTCATCGGGGGCAAGAAGATGTACACCATCCAGTACAACCACCGTGTTGCCCTGGTCTACGAGAACGACGTCACCGCGACCACAGCCGTCCACCACTGGGAGAACGTCAGCAACTGACCCTGCCTTCCCGGTAGTTGACCGACCCCAGAGGGCCCCTCACGCGAAGTGCCGTCGGGCAGCCCCGCATGAGGGCCACCACCTTGCTTGTTCCGCCCGCATCGACTCGAGCGCTCACTTCGGCACCCGCCCACCGGTCACAGACGCGAGGCGTCGTCGGTCAATAGGGGCATGAACCATTCCCTCACATCGAAGACCAGCACCGACAGGCCTGTCACCGTCATCAAGAGCTACATCATGCCGACGGACGAAGCCGACCACTTCACCGTCGTGTACCAGGAGAACGCCCGGATCATGGCGGCCCAGCCCGGCTTTGTCCGCTCCCGCCTGCACCGGCCCCTCACCGAAGGCCCGGAGACCCGCTTCGTCCACATCGCGGAGTGGACGTCGGGGACCGCGCTCGACAAGGCCACCGACAGTCCCGAGTGGCATGCCTCGCTGCAGCGCATGTTCGACGATCCCGACCTGCACATCACCTCAGAACCGGCGAGCTACCGCGTCGTCGTCGAACTCCACCCCTCCTGACAACGCGTCACTCGGCATCCTGGCCTCGAGGGGTGCTTCCGTCATCTGCAGCTTGCCGGCGTGCTGGGCGTCGGCCCACGAAGGAGCAGGCGTCTTCTTGCGGACGGGGCCGCCTCCCGCAGGGAGAGCCGCGGCAGCCCGGACCTTGTCCTCGCGGCCGGTTCGCGCGGCGTCCGGCTTTCTCACCCCTCGCGGCCGCGAGGACGGCCCCCCGACCCGCGCGCCTTGGGGGTGTTCCAGAGCGGGTCAACGGGCACTTGGCCCCTCCCACACTGCACGACCGGGTGCCTCCCACGGTACGGGCGCTGGGAGGTGCCGTCGAGGCGGCTTGCACGACGTGCAAATGCCTTGCACAGCACGATGGTTGACGACCACCACCGGGCGCGTCGCGCGGTGTGCTGGGTGCAGCGCCCCGACCGTGCGGGGCCCATCCCTGGGAGGCATCATGACAAGCGCAGCCGCAGCCACGTTGGCCATCGACCCAGTGCTCGGCCCGGTCCGTTCCGCCCACGAGGTCAGTGCCGTGGGCGATGAGGAATGGCGGCGCACCGGGGCGGATGTATCCCTGGGGCTGGATCGGGGCGGCTCGTCCGGCGGATCGCCGAAGTAGTGGCCGTAGAGCCGTAGAGGCAGATCGCCGCGGTGACCGAGGTGTCGGCCGACTCGAATCCGGGCTGGAACACCGGGGCGTTCGGCGTGAGCGCGCACAGGGCCGCCAGGTTGGAGCCGGCGGAACTGCCCGCCACGAACAGCCTCGACGGATCGGCGCCGTACATCTGCTTGGGCTGGGCTCGTCTATCTCCCACGCACGCCGCCGGGCGGCCAAGCTCAGCCCTGAATGCCGTGGGGCCCTCAATGCCCTGGGCATGCGCTGGTGAACGTTACAGAGCCGGCGTACCGGGGGATTTAATCCTCCCTTCCATCAGCTCGTTGTCGCTCCAACCACTCCAACAATTCGACGGACTGCAGGGTGTCAGAGTGTTCCGGCCCTACCACCCGACGCCGCGCCTCCAATGTCTCCTCCCCCAACACCAACGCCTCCTCCCCCCGACCCACCTCCGCCAACCGGACGGACAGGCTGTGCGCCGTGTCCAGCGTGTTCGGATGCTCCGACCCCAACACCCGACGCTGCACCTCCAACGTCCCCTCTCCCAACACCACCGCTTCCTCGACCCGACCCACATCCGCCAACCGGATAGCCAGGTTCGACGCCGTGAGCAGCGTGTCCGGATGATCCTCGCCCAATACCCGACGCCGACGCTCTAACGTCTCCTCCTCCAACACCAGCGCATCCTCTACCCGGCCCACGGACGCCAACTCGACGGCCAGTCCCGTCGCCGTGAGCAGTGTGTACGGGTGCTCCGCCCCCCACACCCGACGCTGCACCTCCAACGTCTTCTCGTCCAGGGCGAGGGCTTCCTCATGCCGTCCCAGCGCCCACAGCCGGACGGCTAGGCTGCGGGCGCTGACCAGGGTGCCGGGGTGGTCGTCGCCGTGGAGGCGTCGGAAGCGGGCGAGAGTGTCTTCGTCCAGGGCGCGGGCGCGCTCGTGGTCCTGGGTTTCGTCATAGGCGCGGGCCAGGTTGTGGGCGGCCTCCAGGGTGTCGGTGTGGTCGGGGCCCAGTTGCTGCAAGCAGGCGTCGTACAGCAGTTGCAGCCGCTCCCGGGCCGGGCGGGCCTGCCCGCGGTCCATCAGATACCAGCACGCATCCGCCACCAGGGCTCGGCCCCGGCTGGTGGTGAGCCGGGTGGGGTCGATGGCCAGGGCGTGCGGGAGCAGGACCTGCCAGGCCGGCCAGAACTGCGGCTCGTCTGGGCGGCCGGGATAGACCGCGGCAAGGAGTGCTTCGGCATCGGCCATCGCCTGGTCGTGTTCCTGGCTGGTCATCTGGCCCGCGAGCATCTCCTGGGTCAGGCGGTGCAGTTGCAGAGTGCCGTTCTGAACCCGGGCCAGGCTATGCCGGGCAATCGCTTCCACCGCACCCACCGCTACCAGCCGCGAACCCACCGTCTCCCCCAGGAGGTGGGACGTCGGGTCGGGGAGGTGGCCAGCGCAGCTGGTGAGGGGGAAGGGTTCAGGGGCCAGCAGGGCCAGCGCATCCACAACCGCCCCGGCACCGGGGTGGTCTGTCTCCAGACGGATGCGGGTCAGGCGGACCTGCGCGGCCAACGCTGTCGGGTATCCGGGCGGGTGGCCTGAGCCATCACCGCCACCAGGCTCGCCGCCAGCTCCTCCTTCAGATCCGCCGGTGACAAACCCCGGGTCAACAGCGCGGCACCCTGCGCCAGCGCGAGCGGCAAGTCGTCCAAGGTGGCGGCGATGTCATCGGCGTCCGCATCGGTGAGAACGGCGCCCTGAGCGCGCAGCAACGCCACGGATTCGGTGCGGGAGAGAGTGTCGACGTCCAGGGGTACGGCGTAGCTGTTCCAGTGCGGGTTGCGGGAAGTGATCAGCACATGCCCGGAACCGCCCGGAAGGAACGCCGCGAGAGCGTCGGGCTCTTCGGCGTTGTCGAACACCAGCAGCCAGCGCGAGCGGGTCCGCAACTCCCCCAGCAGCAACTGCACCGCCTCGACGGGCACCGTACCGCCCGGTGCAGCCCCGATCCGGGCGGCGAGAGCGGCGAGCTGGTCGGGGATCAGCGCCGGATCTTCCGCCGCGATCCACCAGGCCAGTTCGTACTCTCCCGCGAACCGGTGGCCGTACTCGATGGCGAGTTGGGTCTTTCCGACGCCACCGCGGCCGTGCAGGGCCCGCACCGCCACCCGCTGCCCGGACGCCAGCGCTTCCCTCACCCTGACCAACATGCCGTCCCGGCCGGTGAAAGCCGCGTTCCGTGCCGGCACATTCCACACCCGCGGCAGACTCCCAGGCAGGCGGGGGCCGCTGGCTCCGACTTGCCGCAACATGTCACCCGAGCCGGGGAAGGGCGGCTCCGTATCCGGCCGGGACGGGCCGTCGACCGCCCCCAGCAACACCCTGCGCGCCTCTACCGGGCTCAGACCGAACAGATCCCGGCTCAGCAGCGGACGCAGAATCGCCGGAGCCTCCACCTCGGCCACCCGGACCGGGGTGATCTTCTCCCGCATCGCCACCATCGCCGTCCACTCCGGCGTCGTGAACCGCTCCGGCTCGAAATACGCCGGGGAGAACAGGGCAAGCAGCCGACCATGCGCGAGGGCGGCGTTCATCTTCAGCACGAAGTTGTCGCCCGCACCCCAGTCCCAGTAGTCCAGCTCCACCTGATAGCCCGCGTCCAGGAGCTGCCATCCGACCCACTCGGCCCACGCCCGGTCCGCCCCCGCATGACTGATGAACCAGCGCCGGTCCGACGTACCGTCAGATGCCGTGCCGGACCCCTCGATCGCGTTCATCGTGTCCCCCGAAACCACGCTCCGTGCTGCGTTCCAGCGTAGGGGGCAGAAGCCAGCCGGGACCTGGTCTTCACGGTCCTCCGTCCACGGCGGGGGCGGACTGGCCCACGGCACCGGATCCAAGACCAGCGTGGCTCGCCGTAGCGGCGGATCCGATACCGCTGCGGGCAAGACGGGCGGGACACGGCGGTATCGCGGGGTCGGCGGCCGGAGGCTCGCCTGAGGGAAATAGGCGCTGCCCGTACTCGCTGGAGAGGGCGATCTCCTCCATCCCAAACAAGATCAAATCTCCAACGGAACCCGCACCAAGATGTCCTGCGCGTTTGCACGACTTGTCACGACTATCTCTCACGCCATGTCGCCTCACCGCCGCTAACTTCCCTGCTCAGCCAGCTGCATCACGTGCCACACAAACAAGAGAAATCTTGGACAGCAGGGCTAGAGATAGCACCTGGCTGCCAGAGCGCCCGCGCACTGAGCCTGCGCCAACCCCACCTCATCCTCACCACGGCCGCCTGCCCGGGAGGCCGGGCGCACCGCACCACTCGGCGCCCCCCGCCCAGGGACAGGGAGACGATATGCCCACCACCCCACCCGCCTCACTGGCCCCCTTCCTGACGACTGCCCACCTGCAGCTGTGGGAGCAGGTCGAAGCGTTCGCCACCGGCGAGGCCGCCGCACGCGTGGAGCGCATGGAGGCCGCCCCACACCAGGTGGAGCGCAAGCTACCCCAGATCATGGCCAAGCTCGGCTGGTTCGGCATCACCATCCCGCCTGCCTACGCCGGCGCTTGCCATGACAAGGAGCCCACGTGCCGGTCACGGACCGGGACCAGGGTGCCGTCCACGATCCGCAACCGGTCGGCCGCCTCAGCCGGACGGGAGGCCGGCTCCAGCGCCAGCAGCGGACCGAGGAGGCGGCCCTGGAGCGGTTCGCCGAGTTCGCTGATGCCTGGGGCCGGAAATATCCGGCGCTCGTGAAACTGTGGGAGACGCCTGGGAGGAGTTCACTCCGTTCCTGCGGCTCTACACCGAGATCCGCCGCATCGTCTGCACGACGAATGCGATCGAGTCGGTGAACGCGCGGATCCGCCGGGCGGTGAAAGCCCGCGGACCCTTCCCCAACGAGCAAGCCGCGTCGAATGCCTCCACATGGCGATCATGTCACTCGACCCCACAGGCAAAGGCCAGGCCCGCTGGACCATGCGCTGGAAGACCGCGCTGAATGCCTTCGACATCACCTTCGAAGGCCGCCCGACAGCCCGTCAGTAACCCCAACTACCCAGTTACACCACTTGTTTGACAGCTGCGTCATGAGCAAGGCGACGCTGTAGCCCTCGGCGGTCAGACCGATGCGCGGGGTGTGAGCGAGGTCCACCTCGTCTTCGAGCACCAGGATGCGCATGCGGTGCAGCCTCGCACAGCGCCGGCCCACCTTCCTGATCATCCGGTCAGGTTGGATCAGCATCCGGTCAACGAGGTCCCGGCATGCTGGCCGCGTCTCTTCGCCACTACTGAAAGGCCCTGCCACCGATGTCCGTTGCTGGACGTGTCCCCGCCGCGGCCAGGACGGTTCCCCTCCCGCACGCGCCCGTTGTCAGTCACCGCTCCGGCCTGTGACCGATGACGGTCCCCAGCCTCGGGTGCGTCTGCGGTGACGCGGGAGTGCTGAGCCGAGTTGGTCAATCTCAAGGGCACGACGGGCCATCATCACGCCACAAGCGAAGGGCAGGTCCGAGCGGACGAGCGAAAGCGAACCCTCGCCCTTACGAGCCGACATGAGGAACACCGCGTCGACGGCGAAGCGGTCGGCGGCAGATTTACGCCTGACCAGCAGAAACCCAGTGATTACACCCGGAAGACAACAAGTTCTCAGATAGCCTCCAGGGGGAGACTTGCGCAGACAAGTGAAAAGAGCGTGCGCGGCCACGATCGCCACGGCGGCAGCCGTGGCTCTGGCAGCCGGCATGACCAGCCCGGCGCCGGCGGAGGCCGAGCGTACGGCCGGTGACCAGGCCGTACAGACCACGCCCAAGCACCGCGTCACCCTGATCACCGGCGACCGTGTCATCGTCGACGCCAAGGGCCGTGTCCTTGGCCTGGAGCGGGTCAAGGGCCGTGAGGGGATACCCGTCCAGATCCGCAAGACCGACGGGCACACCCTCGTCGTGCCGGCCGACGCAGCCCGGCTGATAGCCGGCGGCAAGCTCGACGCGCGGCTCTTCGACGTCACCGAGCTCAACAAGTCGGCCAACCGCAAGGCCCAGAAGCAGGGCCTCAAGCTGATCGTCGGCTACAGCGGCGCGGCCGCCGCGGCGAAGGCGGACGTCCGGGAAGCCGGCGACACCGAGGTCCGCAGGTCCCTCAAGTCGCTGAACGCGGACGCGGTACTGACGCCCAAGGGCGACACGCCCGACCTGTGGGCCGCCATCACCGACACGCGGCCCGGTGGCGCGAAAACCGCCTCCGGCATAGCCCACGTATGGCTCGACGGGGTCCGCAAGGCCAGCCTCGACAAGTCTGTCAAGCAGATCGGCGCCGACACGGCGTGGGCTGCCGGGTACGACGGCAAGGGCATCAAGGTCGCCGTCCTGGACACCGGTGTCGACGCCACCCACGACGACCTCAAGAACCAGGTCGTCGCCGAGAAGAACTTCTCCACCGCCGCCGACGCCACCGACAAGTACGGCCACGGCACGCACGTCGCGTCCATCGTGGCCGGTACGGGTGCCACGTCGGCGGGCAAGTACAAGGGCGTCGCACCGGGCGCCAAGCTGCTCAACGGCAAGGTGCTCGGCGACGACGGCTTTGGCGAGGACTCCGGCATCATCGCCGGTATGGACTGGGCGGTCGAGCAGGGCGCCGACGTCGTGAACCTCAGCCTCGGCGGCGAGGACACCCTCGACATCGACCCGCTAGAAGCCCAGGTCAACAAGTTGTCCAAGGAGAAGGGCGTCCTCTTCGCGATCGCCGCGGGCAACGACGGCGATCTCGGCGAGCAGACCATCGGCTCCCCGGGCAGCGCGGAGGCGGCGCTCACCGTGGGCGCCGTCGACGACACCGACAAGCTGGGCTCGTTCTCCAGCGCGGGCCCCGGCCTCGACGGGCAGATCAAGCCCGATGTGACCGCGCCCGGCGTGGACATCACGGCGGCCTCGGCTCCGGGCAGTGTCATAGCCAAGGAGGTCGGCGAGAAGCCGACCGGCTATGTGAGCATCTCGGGTACCTCGATGGCGACCCCACATGTCGCGGGCGCCGCGGCGATCCTGAAGCAGCAGCACCCCGACTGGACGTATGCCGAGCTCAAGGGCGCGCTGACCGGCTCCGCCAAAGACGGCAAGTACACGCCGTTCCAGCAGGGTTCAGGACGCGTCCAGGTCGACAAGGCCATCAAGCAGACCGTGATCGCCGACCCGACGTCGGTGAGCTTCGGCATCCAGCAGTGGCCACACACCGACGACACCCCGGTCACCGACAAGATCACGTACAAGAACCTCGGGACGACCGACGTCACGCTGACCCTTGCGGTGACGGGTACCGGCCCGAAGGGGCAGGCCGCACCGGCCGGTTTCTTCACACTCGGCACCAAGACGCTGAAGGTCCCGGCGGGCAGCTCGGCCTCCGCCGACCTCACGGTCAACACCAGGCTGGGCGGCACGCTCGACGGCGCCTACTCCGCGTATGTGACGGCGACCGGCGGCGGACAGAGCGTACGCACGGCGGCGGCGGTGCAGCGCGAGGTGGAGTCGTACGACGTCACGCTGAAGTTCATCGGCCGTGACGGCAACCCGGCGAAGTACTACAGCGCCGGCCTGGACGGTGTCACCGGGCTCGCCCAGGACAAGTGGTACTCGCCCTACGACGAGTCCGGCACCGTCAAGGTCCGCTTCCCCAAGGGCGGTTACATCTTCAACTCGGCCGTCCATGTCGACCCGGACGACCCCGCCAAGGGCTTCGACTGGGTGACGCAGCCGAAGCTGAGCATCACCAAGAAGGCCACGATCACGGTGGACGCGCGCAACACAAAGCCGGTGGACATCACCGTGCCCGACGCGGCGGCGAAGTCAGGGGCCGCTACGCCGTTGTACACCGTCGGCGTGCCGGACGGCACCAACTCGTACGGCTGGTGGCTGGACTCGTACGCCAACTTCCGTACCGCGCACGCCGGCCCGCAGATCACCGACGGCACCCTGTACCAGCAGTGGGGCGGTCACTGGGTCAAGCCCGCCGCAGAGTACGACACCCTCGCCGGCGGCAAGCTCAAGCAGCTCGCCACCGGTTACACCAAGCACTACAAGGCGAGTGAACTGGCCACGGTGAAGACCGGTCTGGGCGCCTCGTCAAGCGGCAAGAAGGGCGTGGTCTACGCCTGGGGCGAGCTGCCCGGCAGTACAAGCACCTTTGCGCCCGGGGTCCAGCAGAAGCTGCCCGGCACGCGCACGCTGCGCCTGTCCACCGCGGGCGGAGTCAAGTGGAGACTCGAATTCGAGCAGCACGGCGGGCTCGACGAGAACGGCTTCCCGATCGTCGAGGCCTTCTACCCGCTCGGCACCCCGCAGACCTTCAAGGCTGCCACGAGCTACAAGAAGACCTTCAACACAGCGGTCTTCGGCCCGCGCATCGGCCCAGACCTCGGCCTCTACCGCGACGGCAACGACATCTACGGCTCCCTGCCGCTGTTCGCCGACGGACAGACCCACGTCGGCTCCTCGCTCTACTCGTCAGTCACCACGACCCTCTACCGCAACGGCGCCAAGGTCGGCTCGAACAGCGACCCACTGGAGGGGGCCGGCGTCTTCGAGGTCCCGGCCGGTGACGCCGCGTACAAGCTGACCACCTCGGTCAAGCGCAGCGTCAAGGTCGCCGCGGCCTCCACCCGCGTCGACGCCAGCTGGACCTTCCGCTCCAAGAAGGCCGACCTGGCCAAACTGCCCGCGTCCTCGCTCCGCTTCGACGCGGCCGTTGGCCTGGACGGCAGGGTGCCGGCGGACAAGAAGGTCTCCGTCCCGGTGACCGTCCAGGGCTCGGCAGCAAGCAGCAATCTGAAGTCCCTGGCGGTGTACGTGTCGTACGACGACGGGCAGACCTGGAAGAAGGTCACCATCAAGAACGGCAAGATCGCGGCCACCAACCCGGCCAAGGGCAAGGGCATCTCGTTCCACGCCAAGATCGCCGACAAGAAGGGCAACAAGTCAACGATTTCGATCTACAACGCGTACTACGGGAAGTGACGTGATCCGGTGGATCACCGACAGGATCACTGAACGCTGACACGCACGGATGGCCCGCCGGAAGCAGAGCTTCCGGCGGGCCATCCGGATATGAGTGCGTTGCGGCAAAGGAAGTCTCTGTTCGACGACCAGGGGCCTCTTCGTGTGCGGGGCGTGATCGCGACGGGTAGGGGCAGGCAGCAACGGTGCCGGCTCGCCGCCCGTGTGCCCTGAGCCCGACCAGCCGATGCAGTTCGGCGGGTTCGCGCTCTGCCAACGTGAGGGTGACGGCAACAGATCGTCTAGTAGGGCTTGGTCAGGTTCGTAGTGGTGTGGGTATGTCGCGGTGGCAGGTGGGGCAGGCGCCGGTCCAGGTGGCGAGGAGGGTCTGCAGTTCGCGGACCACTTGGTAGAGGCTCAGGCCTGCGCGGCGTCTTTTGGGTCTGGTGCCAGTCGTTGCAGGGTGCAGAAGGCGTGGGCGGCGGAGACGAGGGTGACGTGGTGGTGCCATCCGCTGAAGGTGCGGCCTTCGAAGTGGGCCAGTCCCAGGGCCTGTTTCATCTCGCGGTAGTCGTGCTCGATGCGCCAGCGGAGCTTGGCCAGCCGCACCAGCGTGGCCAGTGCCATGCCGGAGGGCAGGTTCGAGAGCCAGAACTGGACCGGCTCGGGCTCGGTCGCGGGCCATTCCGCCAGCAGCCACCGCTCGGGCAGTTCAGGATCGTCGGTGGCCTTGCGGATGCCACGGCCGGCCGGGCGGATCCGCAGGGCGACGAACCGCGAGTACATACGCTTGAAGCCGCTTTGGCTCTTGCCCGGCCGGGAGCCTTCCCGCCACGACACCGGCCGTGCGGCCGCCCGGCCGGCCGCGATGACCAGGTCTTTCATGGTCTGCGCAGGCTCGGGGTACTGCACTTTGGGTGGCCGGCCGGTGCCCCCATAGTCGGGCTGGACGGGTTGGGCGTCGGCGGGCTGGGCGGTATGGCGCCAGGAAATCCCCACCGCGTAGGGCAGCTTGCGTTCCTCCAGGCCCAGCCGGAAGGCGGCGGCATCGCCGTATCCGGCGTCCGCGACGACCAGGGGAACGTCGATGCCCCACGACCGACTCTCGTCGATCATGTCCAGGGCCAGCTGCCACTTCTCCACATGCCCCACCTGGGCCGGAATCCCGCACCGGCCGCGGCGGGCGATCTTGTCCGGGTCGGCCTCCGGCGCGTCGGGATCCCAGGATGCGGGCAGGAACAGCCGCCAGTCGACGGCCGCGGAGGCGCGGTCGTGGCCAGGTGCAGCGAGACGCCCACCTGGCAATTGGTGACCTTGCCCGCGGTGCCGGTGTACTGCCGCGACACACACGCCGAAGCATCCCCGTCCTTCAAAAAGCCGGTGTCGTCCACGATCAACGCCTCGGGACCGATGGCCTCGTGCATCCTCCAGGCCAGCCGGGCCCGCACGTGCGCGGGATCCCACGGGCTGGAGGTGATGAAGTGCGCCAGCGCCTGCCGGTTGCCGTCCTCACCCAGCCGGGCCGCCATCGGCTCCACCGACTTGCGCTGCCCGTCCAGCAGCAGCCCGCGCACATACGCCTGCCCCCACCGCCGCTGATCCGCACGGAAGAACCCGTCGAACAACTCCGCCGCGAACGCCTCCAAGTCCTCCCGGACCGAGGCCATCTCCTCAGGTGTCACACCATTTCCAACGACACTCACGCAGCATCAGACACGCACGCACAAGTGAAGATGACCAAGCCCTACTAGGGCTGAGTGATGACCCAGCTAATGTCGTCGTCCCACTTGGACGCGGCGTCCCCCACGTTCGAGCTACCGTCGCTGGTGATGTGGACGGTGTAATCGGCATGGCGCAGATACTGCCCATACGTGTTCGCGGACTCGAACAACACGCAAGAACAGTCGGACAGGCCGGCGCGCCCTCGGAGGTCAACTCCAGAGCCTGTCCGGCGTCTGGTCAGGGCAGCCGTAGAGCGCGGCGATGCCGGACAAGTCGCGTCGACGGCACGCTCGTTGGGTCGCCCAGGTGCATGACGGGCTCGCCGAGTCACGGGACTCGCATCTCGCCTCAGATCCGCCCGCCGGTCAGACGGGTGATCGGACCGTGCGCGCGGTGGCCCGCGCGCCGACCCGCCAGGTAGGACGTGGCACCCAGCACCGACAAGCCCGCGCCCACACCAGCGGCGAGAACCTTGCGATGGGCGATCACCGTCCACGCCGTCTTGGCCACGGCCGCGGCGTGTCCCGAGGCGTCGATGACGACCTGACGGCCGGCTTGGACACGTTCGGCCGTACTGTTCACGATCGCAGCGCCCGTTCCGGCTGTACGCTCAGCCGCGTCCACGGTTGCTGAGGCCACGTCACCTGACGCCTCGGCCGTCTTGTCCGCCGCCTTCGCAGCAGGGGCAGTCGCCTTTGCCGTGGCCTGCCGGGCCTTAGCAGCGCTCTGGTTGGCCTTGGAATCTTGATTCGCGTCACTGTTCGATTGGCTCATGTACTGCGCGTTGCCGCTCGCGCCGACGGCAAACACACGCTGCCGTTCGGCGTGGACTTTCTACAGCCGCTTGGTCGAAAGCGTCGAATCTCGTGCGACCCTTTGTCTCCACCCACTTTCAGCTGCAGATATCCCGCTTCGCGTCGGAAGCGTGGAATCGGTGCGCTCCTTGGAGAACCGTCGCCCGTCCGGGCGAGCAGGGGCCGAAGCGAGCGCCGGTGGTGGAAGACGTCGACCATGCCTGCGACTTTGCCGTCCAACCGGTCGCTGTCCGAGCCGATGCGCGCCGTACCGTCGCGGGTGATGCTGAACCCGGCGCTGGTCATCGCGCTGGGCGACACATCGCGGTCGAACCACTTGGTGATGTCCGGCCGTTGCTGTGAGGGTGCGCATGCGGGCCTGCCAGTGCGTCCGTGACGGCGTTGTGCGTGGCGGGGGTGCGCGCAGAGGTGGGGATTCCCGGCCGTGTAGGCGCCGTTGAGGCCCTCGCACACCCGCGCATACAGCTGGGACATGATCGGCCTGGCGGCGCGCGGCGTGGAAGGCGTCGCAGTGCTCGGCCTCGTCGAGTTCCCGACAGCTGAGGATGATCATCGCGTGATCGCCCGCCGGGAGCGGGCTCCAGGCGCGACAACCTCCGCGGCCGCGAGCGGGGCGCCGGGGCGAGTCGGGGCGTTCATCGACCGCTGTGGCCGATACCGGGCACCAGCAACGCTCGTTCGCCGTGCACCGGCAGCGCGGGCAGGAGGACAAGTCTTCGAAGCGCTTCGATACTGCCAGCGAGGTTAAGGGGCCACCTGTGTGGCCACAAGGCTCGCGTCACTTCTCCCTCAAACATTGCGGAGTGGCACGTTGACGGGGTCTTCTGCGGGTCTGTGTGAGCTTGGGTGAACGCCTTGACGTCTGAGTCGAGGCGACGGAACATCGAAGCGCTTCGAACCTCGACTTGTCAGCTCCCGCACCACCTCCAGCTCGGCCTCCAGGTCTTCTTCCTGCTTCGCATCCTGCTTCTCCTCCTCAAGGGATCTGAGTACGTGACCGAAAGCTCGCCGCCCCTCTTCCGCAACCCCACCGCCGCCCTGGACCAGCACGTCGACGACCTCCTCTCCTGCCTCACACTCGACGAACGCATCGCATTCCTGCACCAGTTCACCCCCGCGGTGGACCGTCTCGGTCTCGCCGCCTTCCGCACCGGGCGGGAGGCCCTGCACGGTGTGGCCTGGATGGGACCCGGCGACGGTCTTCCCGCAGGCGGTCGGCCTCAGCGCGACCTGGAACGACGGCCTCCTCCGCCGGGTCGGCGACGCCGTCGCCCAAAAGACGCGGACGATGCGCGCACGGGACAACCGGATGGGGCTCAACGTGTGGGCGCCGACGGTCAGTCTGCTGCGGCACCCGCTGCGGGGCAGGAACGAGGAGGGCTACGCCGAGAACCCGCACCTGACGGCGGCGATCGCCACGGCCTACACCCGCGGCCTACGCGGCGACGACCCGGCGTACTGGATGACGGCCCCCGTCCTCAAGCGCTGGCCGGCCCACAACAACGAGACGGACAGGTCGACTTCGTCCTCCTCGGCACGGCCGAGGGTCCTCCACGAGTACGACATGCGCGCCTTCCGCCGCCCCGTCGAGGCACGGCGCCGTGGCCGGGGTGATGCCCGCGCACAACCTCGTCAATGGGCGGCCGAACCATGTCTCGCCGTACCTGCGGGAACACCTTCGGACCTGGACGGACCAGGAAACCGCAGCCTCTGGACAGACGTGGCCCCCCGACCAACATAGGCATCCACGACAACCTCATCCGCAACGTCAGGTACGACAACATCCGCGTCGAGGACATCCGCAAGGACGTCACGTTCGAGAACCTCGTCGTCAACGGGCGGGTCATCCGCGACAGCGGGGGCAAGCCGGCCTGGTAGCTGGCCTCGGACGGCGTGCCCATGTTCGCCAAAGAGCACGTTCACAGACTCCGCTTCCTCACCACCGAGGAGGCCGCGGCTCTGTAACCGCCGGCGCGCGGCCCCGGCGTCTTCGTCAGGCGACGCCGGAGCCGACCGCCCACCTTTGACACCGGCAACGACCGGGTCGGTCGGGTCCACCAGTTCCTCGACAGCTGTCTCGAAGTCTCCGTACGGGGAGGTGCGCAGCCGCCCTTCACCCCAGTCTCTTGACGGCCTCCCCTCCAGGTACCCCCCAACTCTCTTACCGATACAGAATTCTCCCGAGCCTCTTGGAGCCCCCATGTCCACCGTTACCGCCATCGTCGACCTCGACATCGAGGGCCCAACGATCAGCCGACATCTCTACGGTCACTTTGCCGAGCACCTCGGCCGCTGCATCTACGGCGGCTTCTGGGTCGGGCAGGACTCGACGATCCCGAACGAGAGCGGCATCCGCCTTGACGTCGTCCAGGCGCTGCGTGCCCTGAACATCCCCAACCTCCGCTGGCCCGGCGGCTGTTTCGCCGACGAATACCACTGGAAGGACGGCATCGGCCCCCGCGACCGGCGCCCCCGGATGGTCAACACCCACTGGGGCGACGTCGAAGAGAACAACCACTTCGGCACCCACGAGTTCATGGCGCTGTGTGAACTCCTGGGCACCGAGCCCTACATCAGCGGCAACGTCGGCTCCGGCACTGTGCAGGAGATGAGCGAGTGGGTCGAGTATCTGACCCGCGACGGCGACAGCCCCATGGCCAGGCTGCGCAGGGCCAACGGCCGCGACCAGCCGTGGCACGTGAAGTTCTGGGGCATCGGCAACGAGACGTGGGGCTGTGGCGGCAACATGCGCGCCGAGTACTCCGCAGATCTGGCCCGGCAGTACGCCACGTACTGCCGCGACCACGGCGACAACAAGCTGTACCGCATCGCCTCGGGCGCGGCCGGCGACGACTACAAGTGGACGCGCACCCTGATGGAGCAGATCAACTGCTTCGGCTGCGTGGCCACACCGCGCACGTTCTTCCAGGCCATATCCGTGCACCACTACACGATGACCGGCACCTGGGAGTCGAAGGGCAGCGCCACCGGCTTCGACACCGAGGGCTACTACCGCACCATGGCCTCGGCACAGCAGATCGACCGCATCCTCACCGGTCACTCCACCGTCATGGACATCTACGACCCAGGCCGGACGGTCGGCCTGGTCCTGGACGAGTGGGGCACCTGGTGGGACGTGGAACCGGGTACCAACCCGGGCTTCCTGTTCCAGCAGAACACCATGCGCGACGCCCTGGTGGCCAGCACCCACTTCGACATCTTCCACAAGCACGCGGCACGCCTGTACATGGCGAACATCGCGCAGACCGTCAACGTCCTGCAGGCCATGATCCTCACCGACGGCGACGCGTTGGTCCTCACCCCCACCTACCACGTCTTCGAGATGAACAAGGGCCACCAGGACGCCACCTCACTCGCCCTGCACCTGCGCACCGAGGATGCCCGGCGCCGGGTGGGGGATGCCGAGCTCGACACGCTGTCCGCCTCGGCCAGCATCAAGGACGGCGCGGTGCTGATCTCAGTGTCCAATCTGGACGCCGAGGAACCGGTCGAGGTGACACTCGACCTGCGCGGAGGAGCGGTCGGCGAGCCGACCGCTCGTCTGCTGACCGCGGACAGACTCCAGGTCCACAACTCCCCGGACTCGCCCGAGGCGGTGGTTCCGCGCCCGTTCGACGGCGTGAAGCCAACAGGTCAGGGGCTCGTTCTGACGCTGCCTCCCCACTCGTTCGTCACCGTCCAGGCCCCCGTGGCCCGCGCGCACTGAGGAGCCGTCATGAATGGCTCCACACCTCCCCGGTGCGGAGCCGTCGCTATTTGTTCTGTCGGTTCACCCCGGGCGGGTGGAGAGACGGAGCAGCACCGCCGAAGGGGCCGACGGGAGGGAGACGTCGAGCGTCGCGGCCTCGGGGTCCCACGTGGCTTGCGCCTTGGTGGTGGAGGGGTACAGCACGTCGACGCCGACCCGGGCGCCGCGAAGGGTCGGGAACGGGGGAACGGCCGACTCGTCGGAGTCGTCACCGGGACGGCGCCACACGGTGACATATGTGGTGTCGGGTGTGTGCAGAGCCAGAGCGACCCACGGGTCGTACCAGCCGGGGAGGCCCAGCGGCCAGGCGGGGACAGCGGTGGCCAGGTCACCGCGGATAGTCTTGTGGACGGCGACGGCCTCGTGCGTCAACGCGAGGGCTTCCGGGGCGAGTTCGGGGAGGAGGCCGGAGAGGTGGATGCGGCCGAGGAGGGCGCTGGCCATGGTGAAGGCGACCTCGTCGAGGGAGTCGTCGGGCAGCGGGTAGGCCCACACCGCCCCTTGTTCCGGCGTGACCGCGGTGGGTGCGGCCGCCGCAATCGGGGCGTACAACTCCAGGTTCTGCTGGTCGCTGGTGGAGTGCAGCTGGACGCGCGAGAGAAGGGCGTAATCGGCGCGCTTGCCTCCGGAGGCGCAGCTCTCCAGGACGAGGCCCGGGTGGCGGTCCAACACGCCGTCCAGCCAGTCGAGGAAGGCACGGTTGTGGCCGAGCAGGCCGTCCGCCGGGGCCTCACCGGGGTGACTGCTGGTGCCGGAACCCGCGTCCACGTTGTAGTCGAGTTTGAAGTAGCCGACGCCCAGGCCGTCGACGAGCCGGTCCACCACCGAGTCCAGGTGGGCGCGGGCGGCGGGGTGGCGCAGGTCGAGGTGGTAGCGGCCGTTCGCATTGACGCGGGCGCCGTGGCGGCGGAAGAACGCCTCGTCGGGTCTTCACCGAGTCGTTCGACGCGACGGTCATGTGCCGCTTCCTGGCCAGGCTCGTCGGCCACTTCGACCGCAAGGTCCACCTGGTCGTGGACCGGCACTCGGCCCACCGTTCGAAGGCCGTCCGGGCGTGGCTCGCCGACCACAAGGACCAGGTCGAACTGAACTTCCTGCCCTCGTACTCACCCGAACTCAACCCGGACGAGCTGGTCAACGCCGACCTCAAACGCAGCCTGCCTCACACCCACCGGGCCAGGAACCAGACCGAACTCGCCTCCGAAACCCGGCGGTTTTTCCACCGTCGACAACCCAACCTCACATTGTGCGTGGATACTTCGGCGGCCGACACGTCCGCTACGTCATCGACGAGTGGACCCCATGAGTTTTTGATCAATAGCGGCATGGCGCTGATCGCGGCGGCGTGATCAGCGCCATGCCGCGCGCTCAGTGGCCGAATAATTTCCTATTTGTTCGATATGTCCAGTACGCGACGCCAGTGCTGTGACCGCGTACGTTCACCGGGTTGGTGATCCCTGAGGTCGGGAGGTGGGCCTCTAGATCAACACGAGCCGCCAGGTGTTCATGGCCCCTCCTACAGGCCGAACGAGCGACTCATAGCGGCAGTCACCAAAGCGTGAATCGGCCCCAGGGGTGCTGCCGGGGCCATCGGCTGACTGTTCCGCGTCGCTCAGCTCACCGGTCCCGTCATCGCGAGAGGTCCTACCGTCGGTTCGAGTAGCGACAACGTCCGCCGTTGCGCATCGAGGCCGGCACGGATGCCGACCGGCATCGGCAGGTTCGGGCCGGCATGCCCGAACTCGACGTTGCCCAGGACCGGGATGTCACGGTCGCCGAGGACGTCGAGGACGATCTCGCGCAGGGATGGGGAGCGCCGGGCTCAAGTCCGCCGATCTCACGCGGCACGCCCACGACCATGCCGGAGATCCGGTCGAGGATGCCGCAGTGCCGCATCACCTGCAGATAGCTCCACACGTACGAGGCCAGGCCGCCCATCTCCTCCCAGAACTGCACGGCACCGTCGAACCGCTCCAGCGGCAGCGCGAAGGGTGTCGCCTGCGCCAGCACGATGCGGTTGATCACCCCGCCGATCAGCGGCCCTTCGGCGCGACCTGGACGCCAGCATTCCCACGACGGGCTCGCCGGCAGCGCCCCGATCACCGCGGTACCGGTCAGCAGCCTGCAGTAGAGCTGCTCGAGTTCCGCCTGGCGCGCCGTGGGCGCGGACGGCCACTGGCCGCCGAAGCCGGGGACGGCCATGTCGGCGTGGAACCCGACCAGGCCTGTGCGCCCATGGAGCACCAGGTGCAGCAGCGAGATGTCGCTGTAGCCGAGGATCGGCTTGGGGTCGGTCTTGATCGCGTCGACGTCGATGAGGTCGAGGTAGCCGAGCGCCGTCTGGCCGCCGTCACTCGCGATAATCGCGCGCACCTCGGGATCACGCAGAAGTCCGTTGAGTTCTGCGGCGATCTCGGCCGGCGTGGCCGCGCTCCACCAATGGTGCCGTCCTACTTCGAGCAGCGGAGCCCGCCGCACGCGGAAACCCATTCGCTCGAACAGTTCCACCGTTCGCTGAACGTTGGGCTCGTAGGCAGTCGGCAGCGGGCCGGACAGCGCGGCGATGACTACGAGGTCTCCGGGCCTGAGGGCACGCGGTCGAAGCAGCTGGGGCCGTGCAGTACCAGTCATGGCGTGAGTGTCGCCGGTGCCATGGGCAGGGTCACGCGATTTTTCCGGTCGCCCGCCCCAGCGGCTGCCCTTCTCGCTGCGACTGTCAGCGATGAGGCCGGACCTGCATCGAACCGTGCTGAACCATGCATCTGTTAGAGAAAGGGGACTGCTGCAGGGGTGGGTGACAGCGGGGTTTATGCAGCCAGGGCTGCGGCTCGGTCATGATGGTCTCGTACTCGACGGGGGTCAATCGGGCCAGGCGTCTCTGACGCCGGCGTCGGTGGTAGGTGCGCTCGATCCAGGTGACGATCGCGATCCGCAGTTCCTGGCGGGTGGCCCAGGTACGGCGGTCGAGGACGTTCTTCTGAAGCAGCGCGAAGCGTGGCGATCTGCGGGTCGCGGTCAACCTTTCCGGGAAGCCCGCCGCCATCCCGCTGGGCGCCGGCCGGCACCGGGCCGGCGGGGGGAGGGTGCTGGCCGCCTGGGAGCCGGCCGAGGCCCCGGGCGGCGACGGGGTGCTGCACCTGCCGCCGGAGTCGTGCGTGGTGCTGGCCGACGACCGAGACCGCGCCTCCTGCGGGCGGCCGTCAGATCTTCCCCCGGTCCCACGCGTTCAGCATGCCGTCAAAGGAACAGACCAGGGCCAGTACGGCGGCCCCTGACCGCGGGTCCAGGAACGCTTCTTCAAGATGCACCTGGTTTCCGTGCGCCTTGAATTCCAGTGGCACCCAGCCGCCCTCGCGCCAGATGATGCGGCCCGGTCCACGAGGAAGGTCGCCCCCGCCCAGCACGGCCGCCACGAAGAGGAACGGCAGCAGGGGCGAGAACAGCCACCACACGCACCACCAGACGATCCGGCCCTTGTATCCCACCGCGTCGGGTGCGCCGGGCCGGCTCACCGTCCACCGAGTACGCAGCCCCCTCCTGAACGCCTTCTCGCGTACGACGGTGCAGAGGAGCTCACCCTGCGCGCCGAGTACTTGATAGACCGAGACGCCCTTCGCGCAGGAGGCGGTCACCACGGTGGCGACCCGCGCCCCGCGGTACTCGTCCGCCCACAGGACGAAGGAGCGTGCGCCGCTGCCCCGGGCCGCGAGATAGGCGGGCACACCCCCCGGCGGCAGCTCCCGTTCCACGTGGCCGACCGTCCAGGACGGTCCCAGCTTGACAAAGAGGTTGATCTTGCGGGCGACCGGCTCGGGAGTGACCCCCTCCTGTCGCCTCAGGTGAGTCATCGTCAGCATGCCGACCATCCGGCTTCCCCCTCGTACGGTCCTCGCCGGTGCGAGGAGCGTACGGATCATACGGCCGTGAGGGTGCTTGTGCCGCTGGGGCCGGGCAACTCGCGTTCCGAGTAAGGGCCTTCGCCCGGCGACGCCGTGCCGACGCGCGGGAGACGGCTCAGACGACGATGACCCGGCGCCCGCGCGCGTGACCGGCGAGTGGCGAGCTCGCGCTGTTCCAGCAGCCCCACGACCGACGGCATCCACGACCTCCACAGGAGCGACAACACAACAGCCCACCACTCCCACAGGATCGCCGACCCCATGCCCGACCAGCGAAAACGCAGTCCTCAAGTCCGGAAAGACTGTGAGGATGATCAGGTACCGCTTCGAGCGGTGGCCTGACTCGCGGAAAGACTGGCTTGCGTGCCTTGCTGTTGATCTGTCGGCCACCGCGCGGAGCGGCACCTGCTGCCGGTCCCGATAGGGGCCTTCGCGACAGGCACCGTCACAGTCTTGACCTCCCCGGCCCGGCGGCGGCCACCGCTTCCGAGGCGATCAGGAGACAGGCGACCTTGCCCAGCATCACGCAGCCAGCTGCCCCGTGTCACATCCCGGCTGACACCGACGAAGAGATCGTCCTCGGTGTCGACACCCACAAGGACTTCCACGCGGCGGCCGTCGTTAACGTCCTCGGCGCTACCTGCCCGATCGAAGCCCTGCGGCTGCTCAAGCTCGCGAAAGGGTCAGCGATCAAGTCCCGCACCCAGGCCATCAATCAGCTCAAGAGCGTCCTGATCTCGGCGGATGCCGCCCTGCGCGAGTCGTTGGCCGGCCTGAGCAACCCGCACCTGTTCAAGCGGTGCGCCGAGCTGGATGACTCGCGGGGAGACGGGCCGGCAGACACCGCCCGACACGTGCTGAAGCTCCTGGCTGACCGTATCCAGCACCTGACCGGCGAGATCGACAACCTCAACAAGCGGATAGCCGCCGGTGCTAAAGAGCACTTCCCCGGTCTGCTCGACGCGCACGGCGTCGGCCCGGACAGCGCCGCCGCCTTGTTCATCTCGGCCGGCGACAACCCTGATCGCCTCAGCAGCGAGGCGTCTTTCGCCGCCTTGTGCGGGACCAGCCCAGTCGAGGCATCCTCCGGCAAGACCCAACGACGACGGCTCAACCGCGGCGGCGACCGCCAGGCCAACGCTGCTCTCTACCGGATCGTCCTCAGCCGCCTGCGCTGGGACGATCGCACCCAGGATTATCTGCGGCGACGCCTCTCCGAGGGCAAATCCCGCCGGGAGATCATCAGGTGCCTGAAGCGGTACGTCGCACGCGAAATCTATCGACTCATCGCCACCATCAGGACAGTCGTATGCCACGCAGATCCCGACCGAACCGCAAGTTGACATCCATAGGGGCATCAACAGCTTCTAACGTCGTGACCGAGGGCCTGGGCTGGGGGACTCCGAGGTGAGCGGGCGGCCCTGAGCTGGCGCGGCCCGCCGACGGACCGTCTGCCGGCGGTCCAGGAAGGCGGCCAGGCGCTCGCGACGGCCCTGGGCAACCTGTCGGGCCGCGCCTCCCGCGGCCCGACCCATGACGCCCTGCCCTGTCCTGCGGCCGACGCCGGGCGTGGTCAGGTTCCCGCCACCGCGCTACCCGCCCGCCTCCGTCGGCTCAGACGGCCGGCAGCGCGTACAGCCGCTTGGCGTGCATCGCGGCCAGCCGCTTGCCCGCCGGGACCACATACCACTTCTCGTTCTCACCGGTTTTGTCGTTGTACGTCCAGCGCAGCTTCCCGGTCGCCGCGTCGAAGGCATGCACGCCGCCGTTCTTGTCGTGCTCGGTCGCGCCGTACAGCGTGCCGCCCACCTTGGCGAACTGCCACGCCTCCGCAGCAGAGCCCACCAAGTCCTCGTTGTGCCAGATCTGCTTGCCCGTACCGGGGTCCACCGCCCACATGCCGTACGCGCTGTCGGAGGCGTAGAGCACCCCGTCCAGGACCTGCGGATCGTTGAACCAGGTGAACTTCTCATTCGCCAGCGACCAACGCTCCGTGCCCGCGGCCAGCGCGAACGCCCGCAACCGCTGCCCGTCCGGCACGATCATCAGGTCCTCGTGCACGGCGAAGCGGTAGTAGTTGGACCTGCCGATCTTCTTCGTCCAGAGCTGCCGGCCCGTCGTCGTGTCGCGGACGGTCACGTTCTTCCGGAAGTCTGTGTACGCGAGGCGCCCGCCGACGACCGTGGCGGTGATGCCGAACTCCTCGGTCCCCGTGTCCCGCTTTTCACGCCAGGCGATCTTGCCGGAGGTGGTGTCGATCGCGGCGATCACGTTGGTCGGCGTCGAGAGGTCCTCCTCCAGGATCCCGGCGAGGACGTAGACGTGTCGGTCGTCGGCCGCGATGGGGCGCGGCTGCTCGTACTCCTTGCCCAGGCGGCTGCGCCAGGTCTCCTTGCCCGTGGCCGGATCGAGGCCCACCACGTCGCCGTCGTACTCGGCGCTGGCGAGATAGAGCGTCCCGCCGCCGTTGATCAGCTTGGCGCCGGGAATGGTGACGCCCGGCCGTGACCACTTCTCCTTGCCGCTGACGACGTCACGCCCCACCAGCGGATCACCCGACACCACGACCGTGCCGCCGATGACCGCGAGCGCGTGGATCCCGGCCAGGTCGTCGTTGGCTGTCTTCTGTTGCCACAGCGGCTTGGGCGCGGTGCCCGGGGGCGGGGTGGTGAAGGTGTCACTGCCCTTGTTGGTGTCACCGCCCTTGCTTCCACCGGGAGTTGTGCTGCCGCCCGACGCGCCCGTCTCCTCCTCGCGGGTGCACCCCCATGCGCCTGCCCCCAGCACGGCCAGGCCGAGGCCCGTCCCGGCCAGCCTGAGCGCCTGCCTGCGTGACACCGCGTGCCCGTCACGTATGCCCATGTCGGTTCCCCGTCCCCGTTTTCGCCCGTATGGTGCCGACGCCCCTCGGACGTCTTGATCGCGGTCAGGCTAGCCGTCAGATTTCGGCCAGTCGTCGGGCGGTACGCAACCGGGACGCGTCCGTGAAACTCCTGTCACACAAGATCAGCGACTCCTGGCACTCGCGTAAGCGCTTCGAGATGGCGGATCTCGAGCTGGCGGGTCACCTGGGACAGCAGGCCCCGACGGAGCCAAGCACCCTCCCCAGTACGGCGTGATAGATCGCTGACAGATCGCTGACAGGTCCGGTCCCGATGCTGATCTTCAGGAGCAAGTCCGCTCCGACGTACCGACCGACGGAAGAGGAGTCAGAGATGACCGAGGAATTCGACCTCGAGATCGAGGAGTTCGAGGAGAGCGAGCTCGTCCCCATGGGGATCCCGTGCAGCGGGTGCTCCGGCCCGTGTGCCAGCAACTCCTGCACCCCCGCCGGCCTCTGCCCGTGAACCACGGCGCGTAGGCGCGGTATGGGGAGCTAATCCCCGAGAGAGCCACACCGGACCACGCCGCAGGCTGAGTCCTGGTGGTCCGGTGTGCTCGATCACGGATGAGGTCGTGGAGCTTGAGGTGGAAGGAAGAAGTCCAGTGGGCCAGAGTGGGCAGGGCACGGACGGGACGCTCGCCGCGCTGCGTCGCATCGTCTCCCCGTACGGGATCGTGGCGCGGACCGAGGAGACACGCGCGCGCGTCTCGGACCGGAGCGTGTACAGCTGCCTGTCGGTGATCGGCAGCGGCCTGGCCGGAGTCGCTGCCGCGTGCGAGGACCCTGAGCTGTGCAAGGGGGTCAGACTGGAGTCGGCCGGGCACGCGGAGCTCGTGGCCATCGCCGAAGGGGCCGAGCGGTACGCCAGTATGGCGCCGTTCGACGAGGAGCCGATCTGGGCGCGCGCGATGGACCTGGCGGAGGAGTGCCTGGAGCCGCACCGGTATCCCCGCTGCTCGGCGGGGGAATACGCCCACGAGAAGGCGCCCCTGGTCCCGTTCGACGAAGGGGCGGAGGTCAGATGGGTCCGCGGCCTGGACCTGATCAAGGGCGAGCCGCTCTGGGTACCTGCCGTCATGGTCAACTACGCCTTGGCCTCCGCTGTCCCCGCCGAGCGGTTCTGCAATCGGATCTCGACCGGGTACGCGGTGCACACCGATCCCGTGGAGGCCGTCCTGCGCGCAGCGTTCGAGGTGATCGAGCGCGACAGCGTGGCGGTCACCTGGTTGCAGCGGCTGCCCCTTCGTCCGGTCGCCGAGGACGAGTTCACCGAAGGAACGCGAGAGCTGATCGCCTGGTTCGAGGGCCGGTTCATGGAACCGGTTCTGCTCGACGCCACCTCGGAGCTGGGTGTGCCCACGGTCTATTGCCTGATCGCGGCGGACCATGACCCCCGTGCCTCCAGATTCGTGACGGCCAGTGCGGGACGGTGCCTGGCGGAGGCCGCCGAGAGCGCCCTTCTCGAAGCGATGAACCTCGGTGATCTGATCCACGCCGGCGAGGCGGCGCACAGCATCGACGAGATCGCAGGGAACGTGGTGGACTCCGCCCGGTTCATGGCCATCGGCACCAGATCGCACGCCTTCGACTTTCTGCTCGAAGGTCGTGGCAGAAGCGCTTCCCGCTCGGCGGCCCCGAGGCTTCCCGAGGACCCCGTGGAGGCGTTGGACGGCCTCGTCGACCGGCTGTCCCAGGCCGGGATGCAGGTCGCGGTCGTCGACCGGACCACCCAGGACGTAAGAGAAGCGGGCCTCACCGCCGTGACCGTCGTGATTCCTGATCTCCAACCGATGAGCGTCGACCCGCGGGCCCAGTTCAGAGGGCACAGCAGGCTCTTCACGGCGCCGAAGCACATGGGCCACAGAGTCCTGCCGGAAGAGGAGTTGAACCCATGGCCACAGCCGTTCGCCTGAGCACGGTCGCGCTGTTCTCCGTCGGTGACTTCGGTCACCGGGTGAACGACGTCGTCGCCTCCGCCCTGCCCGTCTCGCACACCGTCCCAGCCGCCGAGCTGGACGAGGCCTTCGCGGGGCGACCCGACATCGTGGTCGCCGCCCTGTGGCGTGCGGACCACGTCGTGTGCGAGCGCGCCGATCGTCTGGCTCACGACACGGGCGTGGCGTGGCTTCCCGTGGTCCAGGACCATGCGGTGCTGCGGGTAGGTCCCCTGGTCCTCCCGGGCGCGGGCCCCTGCTTCCGCTGCTTCGACCGGCGGAAGCAGCAGCATGACGCGCACGGGAACAGCAGCAGTGTCGTACGCGCCGCCTACGAGCGCGACCCGAAGCTGGGACCGGCCGGCCATCTGCCCTTCCACGTCAGAGTGGCCGGGGGCCTGGCCGTCGACCTGCTGCGGCGGCCGGCCGTCGGGCACGTCGTCACCGTGCGGCTGCCCGACCTGTCGCTCTCCCGCGACCGGGTGGTGTCCGAACACGCTTGCCGCCGCTGCCGCGAGACGCCGCCGCGGCTGGACGTGCGGGCGCTGCTCCCCGAACGATTCACGAAGAGGAACCATGGCTGATCGCGTGGTGTACCACCGCAAGCTCATCCCCGGCATCATGGCTCTCCCCGCGGACGGAAGGCTCGTAGTCGCGGGCACTCCGCGTCGGCAGGTGCTCCGCGGCAAGACCGCGACGCAGGTCGTTCCGCGCATCCTTCCGCTCTTCGACGGCACCCGGACGGAGGAGGAGATCGTGCGTGAACTCGGGGCCCCGCGAGGTCAGTTCGACCGGATCGTCGCCGCACTCGACAGCTGCGGGTTGCTGGAGCCCGCCGCCGGTACGCCCACCCTGGACGCGCCGCCGGACGAAGTCGTCGCGCACTACGGACGGTTCAGGGACGGCAGGGTGTACGCGGGCGTCGGCGAGATGGCCGACGTACTGGGCGCGGCACGCGTGTGCGTAGTCGCCGAGGACGATCTGGCCGACAGAATGGTGCAGGACCTCCTCCGCAGCGGCGTGTCCGAAGTCCGGCGAGTCCCGTGGCCCCTCAGCCGCGACGGCGGGACCGGGCACGAGCCCCCGGCGTGGCAGGACCACGACCTGGTTGTCGTCGTGGAGACACCCGAAGGCATCCGCTTCATCAGCGAGGATGTCCGGTCTCTCACCGGCAGCGGGGTCCCCGTACTCCGTTTCACCGTCACCGAGGACCACATCGAGGCAGGCCCCTGGCTGTATCCCGGCTACGGAACCTGCGCCCGAGTGCCTCGCCCGGAGCCGGCGGGACACGGGCTGGGACGGGCCGGCCGGGGCGCCGTCCGCGGCCGTGCCGAACTGGCCGCGGGTCTGGCCTGCGCCGAGGTCGTCTCCCGCATCTTGGGCACGCCGGGCAGCCAACTCGTGAACCAGGTCTCCCGCATTTCGCTCCCGGACCTCACCGCCGAGCGCTACCTCGTCGTCCCCTACCCCGCCTGCCCTGACTGCGGGTTCGGTTCACCGGAGCAGGACACGCCGGAGGCGGCGGAGCGGGCGCTCCGCAACGAATGGCTCACCCGGCTGGCACCCGCGTTTCTCCGGGACAGGCAACCCTTCAGCAGGGAGGAGGAGACGCGCAACAGAGCGCTGCGGGCCGAACGCCCCCGCTTCACGACCCATCCCTCGCGACCGCTCCCCTCGGCCGAGCACACCGTGCACGGCGTGTTCGGAGAGGATGCGCCGGATCGCCCGGCCGCCCTCGAGGACGAGGCGTTCCTGTCCGAGCTGTTGCGACGGGTGGGCGGCCGACGACGCGACTCCGACGGGGATCTGATGCAGCGCTGGGCGCCCACCGGCGGAAACCTGGGCTCCGTCGAGCTGTACGTGCTGCACGAGCCCGGCTTTCCCGGGCTGCCGGGAACGCTGTTCCGCTACGACGACCTGGCGCACGCGCTGATCGCGGTACGCCCGGACGCCGTCCCGGCGGCACAACTGCTGGCAGGCACCGATCTGACGGCGGAAGGGACGCCGTCGACGGTGATCGTGCTCGTCGCCGCTCTCGGGCGGGCCGCCGTCAAGTACTCCCACGCACACCGCCTCGTCCATCTCGACGCGGGATGCGCCCGAACCCAGCTCGACGCCACCGCCACGGGGCTGGGCAGGCAGGCAACCTGGGCGGAGTGCTGGGACGAGCGACCCGCCCAGGTCCTCCGTCTCCACGACGAGGACCAGATCGTCACCGGTGCGGCGCTGCTGCACGGGGCCCATCGAGGAATCGGAGCCGACACATGCCTCTGATCGCGGACGACGCGCACCGCGGCCGCGTCGACGAGCTGATACGGACGAGAGCCGCCGTACCCGCGGGGATGGGCCGCCGCCCGCCTGCCCTTCTCGCCGCCGGGACGGGCCGTCTCCTGCCGCTCGAAGAGGTGCAGCGAGGACGGCGGTCCGTACGCGAGTTCTCCGGGGAGCACCTGCCCTCCTGGCTCGTGGACGCGGTGCTGGCTCGTGCCGTCACGGCGGCACCCGAGGCGACGGACCGGGGGATCTCGATGTTCGTCGCCGCCCGTCGAGTCTCCGGAACGGCCCCGGCGCTCTACGCGTGGGGCGACAGCGAGCCGCTCGGGGACATACCCGTCGACTGCGTTGAGGACTACGCCGACGCCCCGGTGCTGCTCTTCCTCTGCGCCGCGGTCGGGCGAGCGCCGGCCCGCGCGTACGGAGGGCTGCTCACCTACGCGGGCGCACTCGGCCAGGCCGTCTGGCTGGCCGCGCGAACGCATGGACTCGACTGTTCCGTCTACGGACTGCCGCACTACCGGGTGAACGCCGCCCTGCAGCGACGGGACCGGCGCTTGTGCCACCTCTTCACGGTCGCCCTCGGCCGAGGGACGGACGGCCGCCCGGGCGGGGGTGTCGGCGGATGAGCGCGAGCGAAACAGAGCTCGGTGACGACCAGGACGTGTACCGGTGCTCGACCGCGTCGGAGGTCATGCGATTCCTCGGATCACGACTCCGCCCCTGGCGGTGGCAGACCGCCGCCATCCTGCTCATGGTGGTGCTCCGGGTGACGCTCGGCGCGGCCGGCCCGATCTGCGTCATCATCCTCGTGGACACCGCACTACCGCGTCAGGACACCGGTCTGCTCTTCGTGCTCTGTGCGGTCCTGCTCGTCAGCGCCGCCCTGACCAGTGCGCTCAGCGTCGGCGAGGCGGCCCTCTCGAGCTGGCTGAGCCAGCGACTGGTGGCGGATCTGCGCAAGGAGGTGTTCGACAAGACCCAGGGCCGGCCGCTCGGCTTCTTCACTGGCCATGCGCCGAGCGAACTCCAGACCCGGCTCGTCAGTGACCTGAACGGGGTCGACCGTTTCATCAGCCAGACCCTGCGATCCGCGATCGCCGCGTTCACGAGCGGGCTCACCGCTGCGGCCGTGATGGTGTACGTGTCGTGGCCGCTGGCGTTGATCTCCCTGAGCCTGACCGTCCTGCTGGCGCTGCTGAACAACCAGTTCGCCGCAGTGCGCAGGGGTCTCGCCCGCGAACGACAGCAGAAGCTCACCGAGTTGACGGGGAAGGTGGCCGACACCCTGTCCCTTCATGGCGTCCTCCTGGGGCGGACGCTGGCCGGATCCGAGCGTCAGCGCGGCCAGTACCTGGAGATCTGCGAGGACATTCGCAAGGTCACCGTGCGGCAACGTGTCATAGGCGCACGGACGCAGACGTTCATCGGGTTCTGCTTCAGTGCCATCCCACCGATCATCTACCTGTTGAGCGGAACGCTGCTGCAGGACCTCTCCGTGGGCATGGTGATGGCTCTCGTCCTGCTGCAAATGCGGCTCGCGGACCCGATGATGACGCTGCTGTCGCTGAGCGCCGGCATCCAGTCCTCGATGGCCATGTTCGACCGGGTCATGGAGTACACCGGGCTGCCTTACCCCACGCCTGTCTCCACGACGAAGACGGTCGCACCGGCTGTCGGACTCGAAGCCCTCGAACTGCACCACCGGTACCCCGGCGCCGACCGCCCCGCCCTCGACTCCGTCAACCTCGACATCGAGCCGGGCACGGTGAACATCATTCTGGGGGCGACCGGGTCGGGGAAGAGCACCCTGGCCATGGTGCTGGCCGGGCTCGTCGACGCCGGGTCCGGAACCGTCTCGCTCGGCGGGACCCCGGTGCCAGCACGGGCTCTTCCCGAACATGTCACGCTCGTCCCGCAGCACACCACCTTCTTCAGCGGCTCGATCAGGGAGAACCTCGCATTCGCCCGCGAGACCGTGTCGGAGCCGGAGATGGCGGAGGCCCTCCGTGCGGCGTGCCTCGAAGACCTGATCGACAGGCTGCCGCTCGGACTCGACACCCGGATCGGCCAGGGCGGGTACCGGCTATCGGGCGGCGAACGGCAGCGCCTGTCCATCGCGCGGGCACTGCTGTGCGGGGGACGCGTTCTGATTCTCGACGAGGCCACCAGCGCCCTGGACGGGCTCACGGCCCAGCGCGTCATGGACAGGCTGCGCACCGTAGGGGACGACCGGACGCTGGTGGTGATCTGCCATCGCATCCCCCGGCTGGACCCCACCGACCGCGTCGTGGTCATGGACGTCGGCCGGATCACCGAACAGGGGTCCGCGGGCGAGCTGGACACCCGCGCCGGGGCCTACGCGGCCCTCGTCGAAGCCCAGAACGTGAAGACCCCCATGGAAGGCGCACCCGCTTGACTTCCTCCCCCGCCTAAAGGCGGGGGATTCCAGCGGTCGCCCGCTGGGGTTCCTGCTTCACCGACGACTGCCCCGTCCGGGAGGACTCCCGTTGAGATCTTACACCATCTCCACAGGCAGACGCCGCCAGCCCGGCGGCCAGGATGTTGCGCGCCGCGTTCACATCACGGTCATGCACCGCACCGCAGACGCACGTCCATTCGCGGACGTTCAGCGGCAGCTTCGCCGCGACCGTCCCGCAGTTCCCGCACAGCTTGCTGCTGGGGAAGAAGCGGTCGATCACCACGAGTTCACGCCCGTACCAGGCACACTTGTACTCCAGCATGGAGCGCAGGTCCGTCCAGGCCGCATCACTGATGGCGCGTGCGAGCGCGCCGTTCTTCAGCAGGTTGCGGACGCTCAGGTCCTCGATCACGACCGTTTGATTCTCACGGACGAGTCGAGTCGACAGCTTGTGCAGCACATCGCGGCGCCGGTCGGCGATCCGCGCATGCACACGGGCGACCGTGCGGCGGGCCTTCTCCCGGTTCGCCGAACCCTTCGCCTTCCGCGACAGCTCACGCTGCGCCTTCGCCAGGCGGGCCCGGTCACGGCGCTCGTGCCGGGGATTGGCGATCTTCTCCCCGGTGGACAGGGTCACCAGGGAGGTGATCCCAGCGTCCAGGCCCACCGCGTTCGTGGTGGCGGGAGCCGGGGCGATGGTGTCCTCGCACAGCAGGGACACGAACCAGCGCCCCGCCGCGTCACGGGACACCGTCACCGTAGTCGGCTCCGTCCCCTCGGGCAGTGGACGCGACCAGCGGATGTCCAGAGGATCGGCCATCTTCGCCGAAGTCAGCTGCCCGTCGCGCCAGGTGAAGGCACTGCGGGTGTACTCAGCCGACGCGCGGGACTTCTTGCGGGACTTGTAGCGCGGGTACTTCGCACGCTGGGCGAAGAAGTTCCCGAACGCCGTCTGCAGATGGCGCAGCGCCTGCTGCAGCGGAACCGAGGACACCTCGGCCAGGAAAGCCAGTTCCCCGGTCTTCTTCCACGCCGTGAGCGCGGCGGACGACTGCACGTAGGAGATCCGGCGCTGCTCGCCGTACCAGGCCCGGGTGCGTTCCTCCAGCGCCTTGTTGTAGACGAGGCGGACACAGCCGAACGTGCGCGACAGCTCAGCCGCCTGCACGCCGGTGGGGTAAAAGCGGTACTTAAACGCCCGCTTGACCTGCCGCGTCACGCCTCACACGCTATCAACTTCCGTCTGGCCAGCGGGTGTCGTCCGGTGAGCGGCGGACCCCGGTCCGCCCTGGCGGCAAACCAGCTTTCCCTGCCCTGCTCCGCAGGAGCTTCGTTCCCTCCCCGGCCTGAAGGCCGGGGTATCCACGAAGGACAGACCCGATGACCCCCTCGCTCACCGGCCCGCGTCGCGTGGCCGCCCCCGGCAGACGCGCCTTCGCCGCGACCTGGTGGGGGCAGGCATGGGTGACGGCCCTGGAAGGCTCCACCCTGGACGCCGGGCGTCTGTCACGCGGACGCACCTACGCCCGCAAGGGCATGGTCGGCCCGGCCACCGTGACCCCCGGCCAGGTCAGAGCCGCCGTCCAGGGCAGCCAACCGCGCCCGTACCGTTCCTCGGTCCACCTGCCCGTCCTCACCGACGCCCAATGGGACACCCTGCTCGACACCGTCGCGGCCCGAGCCGGGCACCTCGCCGCGCTCCTCGACGGCGAGATGCCCGCCGAACTCGTCGACGACGCCTGCCACGCAGGCGTCCCCCTGCTGCCGCAGCCCACCGAACTCGACCCGGACTGCTCCTGCCCCGACTGGGGGTACCCCTGCAAGCACGCGGCCGCGCTCTGCTACGCCATCGCCGCCACCATCGACGCCGACCCGTTCGTCCTCTTCGCGCTGCGCGGTCGCAGCCGCGAGGAGGTCCTCGCCCAGCTGCGCGCTCGCCGTACGGCGAGCCAGGAGACTGTCACCCCGCCAGCACCGACCGGCGTCCCTGCCGCCGCGGCATACGCCCGCTGGGCGGAGCACATGCATGAGCTGCCCGAACCCCCTGGACCAGCCGCGCACACCGCCGCGCTCCCCGTCACCCCGCCGCCCGGCAGCAGCCTGGCCACCTCGGACCTGGAGCGCCTCATGACCGACGCCGCCGCACGCGCCGCGCGGCTCCTCGCAGGCGACACCACCGGCCTGCACCTGACCCAGCACCAGGACGCGGTTCGCATTGCCGCGAGCGCCCCCGGACCCGAGTGGTTCCACCGCCTGATCCAGAACACCGGCGCCAAACCCACCGCCTTCGCACGCCTCACCCGCGCCTGGCGCCACGGCGGCCCCACCGGCGTCACCATCGCCGAACAGCCCCACACCCCCGACCCGACAGCGATGACCGCCGCCCGCACCGCGCTGACCGCGGCCCTCGCCGAAATGGCCACCGTCCCCGTCCCCCTCAGAGCCTGGCGCAACCGCCTCACCCTCACCGACCACGGCATCCAATTGCGTCTGGGCCCCGACGCCAGCTGGTACCCCTACCTCCAGGACGGCGACGGCGAATGGTGGCCCGCGGCACTGGCCGACGCCGACCCCGTTGCCGCGCTCACCGTGGTCTGGCAGCAGCGCCAGTGAGCCAAGGGGAACAAGTTCACCTCAGTCAAGGCTCTTTTTCCCCCGTCGCATCCTGAACAGGGAAGATTTACTCCCCCGCCCTCCTGCGCCTCGGCCCGGCCACACGCGTCCGCTTCGGCACCGAGCACCGGGCCTTCGCCAGCGTCGACGCCGTGCGGCTCCACGACATCATCACCAGCCTGGGGAGCGACCCGAACGTACTGCGGCGCATGCTGGTCATCGCCGACCCGACGTGCACGGTGCGAGGCACCCGGATGCGAGCCGGACCGATCCGTCGAAGTTCCCTTACGAAAGAGTTTGGATGATTCGAGTTTCGCGTCTCCCCCGTTCGTCGGGTCCATCCTGGCGATCGGGTACCTCTAGCGGTACCTAAGGAGGTACCTTGGGGGCATGCCTGCACTCAATGTGGAATTCAGCGACGAAGAGATGGCTCGGCTGCGCGCACGGGCGGCTTTGACGGGCCGGAGCCTGAAGCAGCACGTGCACGACGTGACGGTGGAGGAGGCCGACCGACTCGCCTTCGTCGAAGGGGCGGTTGCCGAGGCCGCCCGGATCCTGCCCGGCGTCGCGGCTCGTTTCCCTGAAGGACAGCGGTGAGCCCGATCATCCGTGTCGATGTCGGCTGGGTGCTGCAGATCCAGTCGGCGATCTCCCCGCTGAACGTGCCCATCGCGGACTGGGGCGCTCTGGGGTTCATGGCCGACCGGCACACGTTCGAACGGGAGCGAGGTGTCCTGTACTACGAAGAGGCTGCCTCCCGGGCCGCGACGTTTCTGCACACCGCACTGCTGCTACGGCCCTTCGCCGACTACAACCTGGTCATCGGCTGGGCCTGCGCCAGCCAGTACATGCACGTCTCCGGCCAGCCGCTGCAGGCCAAGGACGACGAGCTGTACGAGCTCGCCCAGGCGGTCCGCGCTCAGGAAGCCGACCTGCGCATGATCGCGCAGCGGCTGGAGTCCTGGCGTAGCGAGTGATGCCGGCTGGCCCTCCCGTCATGCCTCGGGTCGTGGAGCAGCTGGGGTCGCCCTGCCGCTCACCACGGTCTTCACCCCGGGGCGGGCTGGCGGGCGCCGTGGCAGCGTCGGTCGTGTGGGGCTCAGGGCTCTATGCGGTCGGCGCCGCCGGCACACCGGACACGGTGGTCGGATATCGCGTTACCGACAAGCTGTGCGACAAGACCCACTGGCCGGGGCTGAGCAGCCGGTTCGTCGCGTCCCCGGACTGACTGTCGTCGGTGACGAGGCACCCCGACATGGACACGGCGGACTGCTTCGGCGAGCTGCGGGCTTTCGGGAAGGGCGCCCACAGCGCTCAGCTCGAGCTCTCGGTCGTCCTGCACAAGGAGACCGACCTGACGGCCGAGTTCGAGGCCCGGCGGGCAGGCACCACCAAGCGGTTCGCGGCAGGCGGCGGTGGCGGAGCGACCGAGGTGCACCGTGTTCCCGGCCTCGCGGACCACGCCTATCTGGTGACGAATGACTTCGGTGGCGGCTCACACTGGATGCAGCTGAACGTGCCCGACGGCCAAGCCGAGTTCACGCTGGGGATATCCACCCGGAGTTTCGGAGACCTGCCCCCGGCCCCCACTCCCACGGAACTCGAACCACTCCTGATCAAGGACATGAAAGACCTCATGCACAGCCTCAGGAAGCGCGGCTGAAACCCACAGCCCGGGCATCCGGAGAACCCTGATGATCGGTCCGTTTTCGCTGCTCGTCAGGACCTTGGGCGGGTCATGAAAAACGCCCACGTACATCCACGAATCGATCCCGTGTGAGGTTCCCCCGTCGTGCGAGGACGGCGTGCACGCGCGGCGAGCCGTAATTGCCGCCGTACTCCGCGTGGATCTCCTTGATCCGCTCGGTCAGTTCGACGTCGCGGCGCCGCCGTTCGCACGGCTCCTTCTCCGCGCGGCGCCAGCGGTAGTAGGTGGAGGAGGCGATGTGCAGTTCCCGCAGGACGCACTCGACTCCCAGGCGGGGATGCTCGTCAACGAGCGCCGTCACCTGGGCCGGGTCGGGTCGAGTTGCGCCGCGAAAAAAGCCGAGGCCGTCCGCAGGACGTCGCTTGCCCGCTTGAGCTGGACGTTCTCCTTGCGCAGGGCCGCGAGCTCGGCGCGTTCGTCGGCGGTGAGACGGTCGTCGCGTTCGCCGGCGTCCGCCTCGGCCTGGCGGATCCAGCCGCGCAGGGCCTCGGGGTGCACGCCGAGGTCGACGGCCAGCTTCTTGATCTGCGGCTTCGGCTCGGTGGTGCGGTACATCCGTACCGCACGCTCACGCAACTCGAGCGAGTATTTCCGGGGTGCAGCCATGGTCACAGGTCCTCTCATGAGTCCCATCTGACCCGCTGTCAACTTCCTCCGCATCTCGGGGGAACCTCACCCTCGCGCTGCTCACAGGCTGGAGGCGACGACCCCAGGACCGCGGCGGCTCACTGCGCAGCACAAACAGCCAGCTCAATCCACACCCCACTGGCCGGCAATTCCTCAGCCTGCCTCCACCGACCAACGCACCGCCCAGTCCAGCTGAGCAACAGCAGGCCACAGCCAAGATCAGGCAGCAGCTACATCACAGAACCTGTCCGGGAGAGGCGAATCTTCGGAAAGAGGCTCCGGCGTGCTTGTGCCTTCTCTACGATGACCTCGTGGGTGATCAGTTAAACCAGGTCTTGCCCTACGGGGCGGGTGTTGCGGCAGTCGTTTTTGTCGCGTTCTTTCTTCTCGCCTCGTACTTCGGCGAGTTAATGAAGGGGTTTGCCTCTCGCACCGTCGACTTAGTTTTCCGCAAGAGAAACTCCATGCGGCGGGTCGGCGGCAGACAACTCCGGCGCTACCGACAGCGTGCCGAGGAGTGGCATGGTCGGCACCCGTTGGGATTCGACACAGTCAACATAGACATCCGGCGCATCTACGTTCCCCTTCAGTCTGCTGTCGGCACAGAGCGGGCCGACGTGAGTGAGACGCTTAGCAGCAGTTCGCGGATCGTGGTGCTGGGGGAACCTGGCGCCGGGAAGTCGCTGCTTGCGAAGACTGAGATTCTTCGCTGGGCAGGAAAAGAGGATGACGCTCAGGTTCCCGTCATCATCAACCTGCACAATTGCAATGCTTCCCCGAAGAGTCTCCGGGATTTCATTGTCGCCGAATTCAGTCAGGCGAAAGTCCTCGGCGCTGCGTCACTCGTGGACAAGATGCTGGACACTGGGCGTCTGCGCATCTTCTTTGACGGCCTCGACGAGGTCGGTCGCGAAGACCGCGAGCGCGTGGAGGGAGAGCTCCGCGAGTTCGCCCGGACACATGCGGACTGTCCGATGATCGTCACCTGCCGGACTGCTGTGTATGACGGTCAGCTCAGTCCGGAGTTCGCCCATGTTGTGCGCCTGGCAGAATTTGATGATGCGTCGATGCGGCGTTTCCTCAACAACTGGAACGAAGCGGAAGCCACGCTGAACGTCAACCGCGTCATCGCGTCTCTGCGGAGCAACCGCGAGCTGATGCGGATCGGTAGGAGGCCACTCCTGCTCACGATCATCGCCTACCTTCAGTCGGGAGACCGGGCAGAAGAGTTCGGCTCTCTTCCAAAGAGCCGCGCGGGCTTCTACAAGGCAGCAATTGCGCATCTCCTGGACCGTGACAGGCAGTTGGGGCGCACCCGGGCGATAGCTCAATACCACGGAAACCGCAAGCTGCTGGTGCTGCAGCGCATTGCGCTCACAATGCACGAGGCGCCCACGGGGCGTGATGACCGTCTTGCCATCTCAGGCACGTACTTGGAATCCGTCGTCCGCGATCTGCTGCCCGACTTCGACCTGGACGCCGATCATGTATTGCCGCTGCGGGACGAGATCGTGGAGCGCAGTCAATTGCTGCGGCCGCTGGACGCGCTCAAAAGCCAGTACGGATTCGCGCACCTCACTCTCCAGGAGTTCCTCGCTGCTCAAGCACTGCATGACGCTCCCGGCAGGCTTCTGGAGAACTACCGAAGCGACCCGAGCGCCTGGCGGGAGGTCGTGAAGCTGTGGTGTGCCGTCGCCAGCGTCGAGTGCACTCCGGTCGTCTCCGAGCTCTTCACGGACAGCTGGGAGGACAGCAAGGTCCTCGCCCTGGAGAGCCTCTCGGACGCGACCTCGGTCAGCGCAAGTCTCGCAGAGGAGATCATCGCCTCTTTCCTGGAACGCCTGGAGATCTCTGAGGACGAAGGCACCGCAGTCGTCAACGCGCTCGGCGCTCTTGCGTCCAACAACACGCCCCGCGGCAACGAGACGTTTGAGTTGCTCCGCCGCATCGCCTGGGAGCCGGTCTCCGGGCGACAGGCGGCCGCGCTGCGTGCGCTGGCGGCGTCCGAGCGGCAGGAAGCGGCAGCATGTCTCGGTGAACTCGAGGCGGATGATGGGCACCGTGCAGGGGCCCGGGCGGCTCTCCGCTCCATGGGAGAGATCGCCATTCCGCAACTCGCCGCGGCGGCATCCGGCCGACAGGAGATCTGGGCCATCGACGCCCTGGGAACCACCGGCACGCCGGCGGCGGCAACGGAACTCGCCTCGCTCCTGTGGGCGCACACGTCTACGGCACGCCGGGCGGCCTGGTGGCTGGCCTCGCTCATCCGTGTGCCAGACGTGGAAGAAGCCCTTCGGGAATGCGAGGCTCCGCAAACGGATGCCGCCTATCAATGGCTGTGGAAGGACCAGGACTCTTCTCCGGCGCTGCGCCGCATCGCAGGACGTATAGGTTTCCTGATGGACAACGGGCATCTGGACGGTCATGTTTCAGACCCGCCCATGCCCGACGAGCCGATCGAAGTACGGGAGATCGATCGCAGGATCGGGACCCCCATAGCCGCCCTGGGAATCGAGAAGTACCGCTACAACCAGAGCACCGTTCCGGCACATCTGGGGCAGGGAAGAAACAGCCCGGACAGCCAGCAGATCTACAGCTGGGTCAGCTCTCTGACCGGTCAGCAGCGCCGCAACGAGTTCGCCGACATATTCCACAGGCATCGGCAACTGCCTCCCTTTTACCGCCATTTGTCCGGACTGCTTCCGCAGGAGGTCGAGACGTTCCTCCTTGCGCGCCTGGTCGAGCAGAAGACAAGCCCGGCCCTGACGCAGACCACATGGCAGGCCGCATGCGTGGCACCGCCCCGGTCGCCCGTGCTGTTGAAGACCGTCATGCAGTGGACCGTCTGGAGCGCAGTCTCCGCGCTTTTCATGACGGCCTGCATGCGTGCGGCGACCACCGTGCTCACATCTCGCCCGACCTGGATGCCCTCCGCGCAAAAGCCGTGGTCAGATCTCTCTACCCCGGCGAGCTGGGTCTTTTTGGTATCTTCCGTGGTGGTGATCGTTCTTTCTGCCCTCAATATATGGGTGAACCGTACGTCGGATTCGATAGAGATCCTCTTGGCTTTGTCCTTGCTCTTTTGGGCACCGTGTTTCCTCTTCCTCACCCTGGATCTGCTCACTCTGTCGCTGGGAGCGTGGACGACATGGATCGGTGTGCTTGTCGTCCTGACAGCTGTCACGCTGGGCTACTGGGACATCGGACGGCGGGAAAGGAATCTTGCCAATCCCTTTCGCCGGACGCTCACGGTCGACCTGAGTGATAGCGGGCTGGCCCACCGGGCACCCACAATCGACTGACGAGGCCCTCTGCCGCCAGCAAGCTGAAGAATGTAAGACGTTATCCGCTTTCCGAACGTGATCGTTTAGAGCATGTCTCATGTGGCGAGTTTCGCGAGCTTCTTGTAGCAGGTGAGGGCGGCCGCGAGGCCGAGGAAGACGAGGAAGTGGGAGCCCTTTCGCTCGTACCGGACGGTGAGTCGGCGGTAGCCGAACAGCCAGGCCACCGACCGCTCGATCTTCCAGCGGTGTCGGCCGAGCCGCTCGCTCGATTCGATCCCGGGACGTGCGGTGCGTGGGACGAGGCCCCGTTCTCGCAGCCAGGTGAGGTGTTCGGCGGAGAAGTAGGCCTTGTCCGCGCGGAGTTTGACGGGCCGACGCCGCCGCGGCCCGCGGCGGGAGCGGACGGCGGGTATAGCGCGGATCAGTGGCTTGAGGGCCAGGCTGTCGGGGGTGTTCGCACCGGAGACCGCGACGGCGAGAGGTGTGCCCTGGGCCTCGGACAGTACGCGCAGTTTGCTTCCCTTCCTGCCGCGATCGACCGGGTTCGGCCCGGTCAGAGTGCCCCCCGTTATGTTTTCTGCGGCCCTGCAAGAGGGCCGCTGGCCTCCGGGCCCGGTATGGCTGGGCCCCCCTGTCGCAGCGATGACCTGGGGGGTGGTGCCACCGGGCCCGAGAGGCGCCGTTGGAGACGCTGATGAGTGCCTCTGTGTGTCAAGCGACCGCAGGGTGAGTCCTGTGGTGGTCGCGTTTGAGGGTGCGGTAGACGACGTTCGACAGGCGTCGTTTGAGGGCCCTGCGGGCCTCCGCAGGCGTCTTGCCTTCGGCGATTTTCCGCAGATAGTAGTCCTGACCTCGGCCGCCGTCGCGTATCTGGCAGACCGCGATGATGTGCAGCACGCAGTTCAGCGTGCGGTTGCCCCCGGTGTTGAGGCGGTGGCGGGTGTTCTTGCCGCTGGAGGCGTCCAGGGGTGCTGTGCCGGTGTAGCTGGCGAAGTGGTGCTCGGTGGGGAAGCGTGTGACGTCGCCGACGTGTCCGAGGAGCTATCCCCGGCCAGCTTGCGAAAGGCCGGACGCCGCAAGCTCGTTGAGGTCATCCGGCCCAAGGCCCCGCGCATGGCAGCACGGCTGATCGACGAGGTCTTCGACGCCCTCGACGAGCAGACCGTCGTCGTCCCGGGCACCGGCACCCTCGACATCGTGATCCCCTCGCTGGCCCGCTCGCTCAGCGCCGTTCACGAACAACGCCGGGCCCTGGAATCCCAGATCGAAGCCCTGCTGGAGGACCACCCTCTTGCCAAGGTCCTGACGTCGCTGCCCGGCGTTGGCGTCAGGACCGCCGCCACCTTGCTGGTCACTGTCGGCGATGGCACCAGCTTCCCCACCGCAGCCCACCTGGCCTCCTACGCCGGCCTCGCCCCGACCACGAAGTCGTCCGGGACCTCGATCCACGGCGAACACGCGCCACGGGGCGGCAACCGGCAGCTCAAACGCGCGATGTTCCTGTCCGCGTTCGCCGCCCTGCATGACCCCGCCTCCCGCACCTACTACGACAAGTGTCGGGCCCGCGGCAAGACCCACACGCAGGCGCTTCTCCGCCTCGCCCGACAACGGATCAACGTGCTGTTCGCGATGCTCCGCGACGGCACTTTCTACGAACCAAGAACCCCACGCCTCGCTTGACGAAAGACATAGAGGCACCCCCCCGACCCTGCTGGGACGTCGCCGTGATCGGCACGGCGGACCGTACGTCAGGAGCTGCCTGTGTCCCCCATCGTTCCCTCGCTACCCCCGCACCTGATCCAGCTCGGCTTCGACCACATCCTGGCGGTGGAGGCCGGAGACGACGTCCAGGCCGCGCGGCTCGCGCACCCCAGGTGTGATCGCACCCGAAAGGACGTGACTGCGCGCGTTGCTCTCCTCGTGGACACGGGACTTGCCGCACCCAGCCGCTCCCACCGCCAACCCCGGTGAGCCTTCCCGGTCAGAGCGCCAGCCGGATCTCCTCCAGGAACTGCCAGGCCCGCGGTCGTCGGTGACTCACCCAAGGCGCTGGGTGATGCGTGACCACACACTGGGCGAGCCGGAGGGCATGGGGGCGGGCCGACGGTCGCGGAGCTGCTTCCACGTCGGCTTCGGGCAGCGTCCCTTGGGCCGGGCACCGGTGAACTTCTCGTAGGGCACCCGGCGCGGGAGAAGACCGATCTCGACCCAGTGGGCCTTGCCGGAGGTGAAGTCCCAGCCGTCGTTGGGGATGCGGATGTGGTCCGCGCGGTCGTCCTTGTTCTGGCTGGTGATCTGTAGCACCTCGACGTGGCGGAGGCGGGGTCTCATGACCACGCAGTAGTGGGGCAGTTCGCCGTCCGAAGTCCGGAAGGGGACCAGAGCGTGCCAGATCTCGCCCGCGGCCGGGCGGCGCCGGCTGCCGTTGAGGCCGCCGTCCTCCCACCAGCGCGCCGCGCGGTGGCAGAGGAGAGCGGCGAGGCCGGCCGCCCCGCTCTGGGCCAGGGAGCGCGAGCTCCAGTCGGGTGAGTCGAACCGGGCCCCGGCCCAGGCGGCGGCCGCCTGACTCAGGGCGACAACGGCCGCCGTCCGGGCAAGGAAGACCCACGGTGGGCAGGGGCGGGTCCGGCACGTGAACGCCGTCACGGCTGTGGCGGCCACGACAGGAATCCCGTACAGGACGGCGTACTGGTCGAGGCCGTGCACCTCCTGCGGAGGCTTCTGAGCGGCCATCAGGTCGGGCACAGTGGCCGGAAGCGCCAGGGCGTAGCCGACCAGAACCCACAGGTTCAGCTGCAGGTAGACCTTGACGGCGATGCCCAGGCAGGACGAGTTCGTACGACGGGACACGGATTCCCTTCCGTTTCGTTCCCCGGCGGCCGGGTCAGGGCGCCTTCCAGAGGGTCAGTTCCGTGACGTAGTCGCGTGCCTTGTAGCCCGCGTCGTCCTTCTGGACGACGACGTCCTTGATGTTGAGCATCGCGAGGTTGTCCTCGTCGGTGACGGTGCACAGCACCGTGCCCGGGGTCAGCAGTTCGCCCTGGGCGTCGCCGTCGAGCTCGGAGGGCAGCGCGTTGGCCGCCGCGCCCTCGGCACACTCCTCGGGGGTGGTGCCCGCGCTCTTTCCCATGGTCGTCAGAAAGCGCAGGGTGTAGCTGCCGCCGAACTCCTCGTACTGCAGCTCGTTTCCCTTCCCCTCGCTGAGGGCGTTCGTGTCGATCTTCGGCGCGTCCAGGTCGACGGTGGTGTACGAGAAGCGGGTGTCGGTGAACTGGGCGCGCAGGGTGAGCGGCTTGTTCTTGAAGATCTCCGTGTAGTCGTTCGACGCCGCGTTCGCTGTGGGCGACGCGTCGGTGCTCGGCGTGGCGGTGGCGGTGGCCTGGGATTCGTCGGACGCCGACGAGGCCGCCCCGCCGCCGCTGCCCTTGGCGTCCTTGTCGGTGTCGTTGTGCTGGGTGAAGATCCAGGCGCCCGCCGCGACCCCCACCACGGCCAGCGCGACCGCGCCGACGCTCAGCGCGGTCCGGCTGCGGGCTGGTGCCGGCACCGTTGGCGGGCCGGAGGGGTGCGGTGCTTGCTGCGGGGGCGGGGCGGCGGATCCGGTGGGCGGCACCGGGGGCGCCGGGGCACGGTGCGGCTGCTCGCCGGGCCGGGAAGCAGCTGTGGGTGTGTACCCGCCGGACGCCGCAACACCCGGCGGTGCAGTATCGGCCGCCGCCACGAAACCGGGAGCCACGGCCGCCGCCACGGAACTGGGAGCCGCGGTCGCGGCTCCCGCCACGGAACCGGGAGCCATGGTCGCGGCCCCCGCCGCGTCCTCGGCGTCCGGTCCGGGCTCCGTCTCGGTCTGCTGCCGGGCGAGTCTCTCCCGGTGGGCGATGTCCGCCGCGACGGGCGCGGGCAGCCAGCCGGTGAAGTCCCGCAGCGGCCGTCCACTCAACTCCTGGCAGAGTTCGGCCAGTTCGGCGGGCCTGGGCCGGGCGGCCGGGTCGGCGGCCAGCGTCCGTTCCAGGACGGTACGCAGCAGCTCGGGATACGCCGCCAGATCCGGCGGGCGGAACTCGGTGTTGGCGATCTTGGTGGCCAGGGTGATGGCCCCGGAGTCGCCATAGGGGTGGCGGCCGGTCGCGGCGACAGCGGCGATCAGGCCGAGCGAGAAGACATCGGTCGCCGGGGTGAGATCATCGCCGTTGGCGTGTTCCGGTGACATGAACTGGGGCGTGCCGATGAGCCCGCCGCTGCGGGTGAGCTGGGTGGCGTCGGCGGCCCGGGCGATGCCGAAGTCGATGATCCAGGGGCCTTCGGAGCCGATGAGGATGTTGCTCGGCTTCATGTCGCGGTGGATCACGCCCGCCTTGTGCACCGCGTGCAGCGCCTCCGCCGCGCAGCCGGTCAGCTGCAGCACCGCGGGCAGCGGGAGCGTTCCGTGCCCGGTGAGGATCTGGTCCAGGGCGAGGCCGGGGACATAGGTGGTGGCCAGCCAGGGCTGAGGGCCAGTGGTGTCGTGGTCGACGACGGGGACGATGTGGTAGCCCTGCACCCGGCGGGCGGAGGTCGCCTCCTGCTCGAAGCGGCGGCGGAACTCCTCGTCCTGGGCGTATTCCCGGCGGATCACCTTCAGGGCGACCGGCTGTTTGCCGCGCGTACGAGAGAGGTAGACGGATCCCATGCCGCCCTCGCCGATCCGGGCGAGCAGGCGGTAACCGGCCACCTCGCGCGGGTCGTCGGGGCCCAGCGGGCTCAACCCACCAGCGATTTCAGCACTGTTCAAGGATTCAACCTTCCCGTCACTGGCGTGATCATAGTGGCGCGACGCCGCCAGCGGTACACATCTGTGGAGATCAAGTAAAAACAGCCAAGGCCAAAGGGAATCAGGGAGGTTGGCGGGATTCATCCTGATGGCGGGGTGCCGACGGGCGGCCGTACAGTGACACCCCCTGCCGTCGGACAGCGAGGCGTTCATGGAACATCACCTGGCCACGTCGGCGGAGCGAGCCGACTATCTGGTGGAGCTCTCCAACATCGCCCGCGACACCTCCATCGGCCCACGCGGGCCGCGCTCCCTGCGCCGCCTCGGGCTGGTCCTGCGGGCCCTTATGGAGCTCACCAGGGATCCCGACGTCTCCGTCTACTTGGTCGCCGACAGCAGCCTTCTGGGCGGGCACCGGGAGTTCGGCGACCAGGCCGAGGTCCGGCGGCTGCGGGGCTGGGTGGCCGACGGGCTGGTCGAGGAGGTCGACGACGCCGACGAACGCGTCCTCGACCTGGCACGCATGACCGCGACCCCGGTCATCACCGGCGACCAGTACGTCGACCACCGCGCCGAACACCCATGGATCCAGGGCAACACCTGGCAGTTCCTCAGACCCGAAGCCCGCCCCGACGGATCCGTCACCCTCGTCGCAATGGACATGGGCGTGCGCTCGGCGGCCGAGATCTCCCGCAAAATGGAACTGTCCGCGTTGAAGAAACAGGGTCTCCTCGGGCCCTCCAGGACCCCGCTGACCGACGTGATCATGCAGAGCTGGCGCTGTCCGGAGCCCCGCTGCTCCCTCTACGACATCCGCCGCGGCGACCGGATCCTGCTGCCCCGCATGCGGCGCGGCGTCCCCACCTGCGAGCTCCACGGCACGCCCTTGGAGAACGATGGCCCGCGCCTGGGCACCACCCAGCTCAAAGCCGTCATCGACGGCACCTGCGTGGCCCGCTACACCCTCGACGAGGGCTCCGAAGCATACGTCGGCCGACTGCCGGGTCCGGCGGGCATCGCCCTGCACAGCCTGCTGTCCCCACAGGTCGCCCAGCAGGTCAGCCGCAGGCATCTGGCCGTCTCCGCCCGGAACGGAACGGTCCTGATCCGCGACATCAGCACCTACGGCACCCGGATGCGCCGCACCGGCAAGCGCGGCGGGTTCGGCCCCTGGGAGGCGCTGCCCCCGCAGACCGACCGTCCCTTCCGCCCCGGCGACGAGGTCGAACTCGCACCCGGCGTCGTCCTCACGCGCAGCGGCCGACGCTTCCCCGCCGAACTCGCCGACGCCTGGCGCACGCAAGCCGCCCACACCCCGATGACGCCCATCGCGGCAGCGCCCACCCGCCGGGCCTGACCACCGCGATCGACTGATGGGTGATCCGCCGAGGAGCGAAACGGCCGCGGAGGCAGGGGTGTTCACGCCTCCTCGGTGATGAGCAGCTGGGCCCGTTCCACAACCACCTCGGCGAGGACCACCCGCACTCCACGTCGTCCGGACTCTGCAGGCGCTGCGCGATGAGCAAGTGGAGCGGGCCCGTGCGCTGGTGGAGACCGTGGTGGCTCTGCACCGCTGACCGCGCCACCGTGCGGGTGGGTGCGCACCGGTGCGGGGGTGCGCACCCACCCGGTGCGCACCGAGTCCATCCGTGCGCACCACGATGCGCACCACCGTCCATCCGGTGCGCACCCACTCGGTGGGCTGTGCGCACCGGTGCGGCCGGCGGCGCGGGAGTGGTGCGCATCGAGTGGAGTCGATGCAGTGAGGTCTTTCAGCGTTGCCGCTCCAGAGTGAGGACCGCTGCTGCGATTGACGTCATTCGATTCGGGCTGCACCGCGCTTTGCGGAAGATCCGCCAGGACTTCAGGCGGGCAACGCCGCCCTCGACCGGGGCCCGCGCCTTCGACAGCGTCCGGTTGACGGTCTGTTGGGTGAGTGTCAGCTCGCCTCCGGGAGGTCGTCTGGCCGGTGTGGTTACCCACTCGCCGGCACCGATGTAGGCACGGTCGGCCAGGATCGGCACCCCTTGGCGCTCGCAGATCCTGATGATCCGATGGGCACGGGCCGCGGTCAGGTCATGGCAGCGCCCCGGCAGGGCCGGTGACAGCCCCAGCACCTCGCCGCGTGGGTCGGTGACCACCTGCACGTTGACCCCGTGGCGGCGGTGTTTGGCCGAGTAGTCGGCGCGGCCGTCGCCGAGGCGGTCGCACTCGGCCAGGGTGCCGTCGAGCAGGACGAACTCGGGGTCTGCCTCGCGCAGAGAGCGCAGCAGACCGGGCGCACGGGCGGCCAGGAGATCGATGACCGCGGTGGTGTAGGCGTGCGCGGTGCCGACCGAGATGCCGAACCCGGCGGCGATCTGCGCGAGGGGCTCGTGTTTGCGCAGGTACACCAGAGCGACCAGAGCACGCTGGTGCGCGGCGGGAGCTTGCAGCGACGGTCACCCTCGTGGGTGACGATGAGCATCGTCACCCACTCGATGAGCGCATGGGGCAGGTCGAGTGCGGCAGGATGAGGGACCAACAAGGCCCCTGCGCCGATGGGTTGAGACTTCGAACACCTCCCTCAACGGCACGGGAGCCTTGTGCGTTCTGGCCACAGTGCTTGTCAACTCGATCGGCGGCCGCTCTGAAAGACCTCAGTGGCCGGTCGAGGGCGTCGCGTTTCTCCTGAGATCCAGGACGCCCAAGGCATCCAATCGGTCACCTTCCTCGAAGGTCACACCATCGGCCTTCTCACCAAGCTGCTCCCTGATGTCCGCAGTGAACTGCTCGGCTTCCGGCAAGAGCGGACTGACCCTGTAGTGGTACGTGAACTCGTAGTCTTGCAAATATCCGGCCGACCAGAAGACCCGCACCTCGCCGACATCCGGGCTGACGACCTGTACCACGGACACGTCACCTTCTCGCACGTCCCGCAACAGCTCCGGCACCCCCGCTCGCGCGGGGAACAGCAACGAGCACAGGCCCAGATACCCAGCCGCCAGCACCACCACGGCCAGCACCCGGAAGACCCTGTCGGCCACTGCCAGGCGCTGCCCGTCCATGGTCCACCTTCGGAATCGCGCCATCACGCGTATCTGAGAAATCATTCGTTACCGTCACGGTCCAGTAGTAGATCTGCCGCAGCGTGCCCTGCTGCCACCCGTTCGCCCGGTCGGGCAGGGGTGTGTCAATTTAACGGCCCTGTCCCACATTCGGTGGTAACGGTAAGTAGCTGCCGTGGCTGGCAGTAACACCCCCAGACCAGCATGAGTGAAGCGACCGTCGACACCATGCACGCTCCGCTCGACGACCCGCCTGCGACTGCTTTCCTCGGAGCTCGGACCAGGCATAGTAGGGATGACGCTCTGTCACCACCGAATGTGAGACAGGGCCGTTAGAGGTTCTGTCGACGATCTTGTGATCCGGACGGTCGAGGCTCACCGTGTGAGCAGGACGCGTTTGCGAAGGAGATCGAGGCTGGCCCTGCCGAACATCTGGCGTTTCAGCATCTTCAGCCGGTTGATGTTGCCCTCGACGGCGCCGGAACTGTGCGGCAGAGACAGCCCGTTGCGGACCGCGTCGAAGTCGCGGCGGAGGTTGCGGGCGAAGCCCGCAAGCGGAGCCAGACTGTCCCGTTCGACGTCGGTGATCCATTCTTCGAGGCGGTCACCGTGGCGGCCGGTCATCATCGCGGCGAACTTCCTGATGTGAACAGTGAGCCGGTCGAGTTCGGGATCGCGTTCACGCAGTCGGTGCAGCTTGTCGGCGTCCTCGTCCCGCAGATGCTCGGGGTGGGTCATCATCCAGGAGGTGACCTCGCGGACCGATGGGGGCTTCGGTCCCGGGTCGGGTGCGTGTCCGCGCCCGGTCCGGTAGCGCCGCAGATGCCGCTGAACAGCCAACTCGCCGCCGGGATAGCCGAGTTGCTGGATCTCGCGGTAGAGCTGGGCGGCGTTCCTGACGCCCTCATTCCAGCGCTGGTGTACGTAGCCGACGTAGGGGTCGACGACATGCGCTCGTTGGAGGCTCTTGGCCACGACATCATCGGCGGAAGGGGCGTTGACCAGTTTGCGGACGGTGGCCTGGTGCAGCCCGAGCTTCCGGCCGATCGCCGCCTTCGACATCCCCTGCTGCCACAGCTCATGGGCGGCGGCATGCTGCTCACGCAGCCGGATCACGATCTTCAGGTCTTTCGCAGGCTGGACCACCTCGGGCTCCACCTCCACGTGGTCGGGGCCGGAGGCCGAGCCGGGAGACGGTTCGGCCAGGCGGGAGCGATGGGCGTTGACCGTCTTCTCGACCGCCTGGCCGAGGTTGGCCCACAGGTGATAGCGATCCGCGACCTGTTCGGCCTGCGGCGCCCCGACCCGAGCGCCCTCCGCGTAACCGCTGGAACGGTCCCGGCAAATGACCCTCACCTCCGGGTGATCGCGGAGCCAGGCAGCCAGGTCCTCGCCTTCGCGGCCGTCGTAGAGGTGCAGCGGCCGGTGGCTGGCCATGTCGATCAATACCGTGCCGTAGTGGCGGCCCTTGCGGAAGGCGAAGTCGTCGACGCCGAGGATCTCCACCTTGCCGATCTCCGGCTCGGGCAGAGCCCTGACCAGCCGCAACAGCGTGTCCTTGCCTATGGTGAGGCCGACCGCGGACGCCAGCCGGGCTCCTGCCCGGCCGGCCAGGGCCAGCCCGATCTGCGTCAACACCTCGCGCAGCAGCGGGGTATACCGACTGTGCGGGGTGGTCAGTCCTGAGATCTGTTCGGCGAACGTCACCGCCGTGCAGGCAGGGTTCTCGCAGCGGAAGCGGCGCACGCATAACTCGATCACGACACCGAGCCCGCCCACGGCGACATCACGCAGCCTACGTACGTACCGACCGTGCACCCGGGCCGAGCTCTGACCGCACCGACAGGACCCAGTCGCCGCCCGCACCCGCGTTCTCAGCACTACCTGGTCCGGCCTCCGCTCGACCTCCTCGATCAGCAACGCGGACAGGTACGGAAACAGCTCGAGGAGCACATCACGAGAGCACCCGATGCATGATCGCAAACAGGCGGAGCAACGTGCTCACCCGTCCGGATCACAAGATCGTCGACAGAACCAAGATCGGAGATGGGAAGGTCGCGAACCGTCCCATCTACGTGGTGATGGCGGTGACGGTGGACGGCACCCGCGACATCCTCGGCATCTGGGCCGGCGACGGCGGCGAGGGAGCCAAGTACCGGCTGCACGTGTTCACCGAGCTGAAGAACCGCGGCCTGGACGACGTGCTCATGCTGGTCTGCGACGGGCTCGAAGGACTCCCCGAAGCCGTGGAGACCGTCTGGCCTCGCACCATCGTCCAGACGTGCGTCGTTCACCTGCTGCGGAACTCGTTCCGTTACGCCGCCCGCCAGGACTGGGACAAGATCGCAGGGGCCCTCAAACCCGTCTACACCGACCGCTCGCCGAGGCGGTGACGGGGCCCGGGGCCGGCCTCGCCGGCGAGGGGGGCATCGTGGAGGGTGCCGCCGCGCGAGCCCCGCCCCCCGTGGCGGCGGAGCCGATGCCGCCGCCCGCCGCGACGGAGCCGATGCCGCCGCCCGCCGCGACGGAACGGGTGCCTCTCGCGGTCACCGCTGCCGCGGGTGCCGGGCCGAGCAGGGCGTACACCGTCAGCGCCAGCCCGAGGAGCCCCGCCGTGCCCCCGGCCACATTCGCCCAGGGATCCGCCGCGTCGACGTCCAGCAGGCCCCCGACGACCAGTCCCACGGCCCCGGCGACGAAGAGGCCGATTCCCGTCCACATCCATGCCCTTGACCGACTCGCCATACGACCATCATGCGGGAGGCCACCGCCCGGCAGGGCCCAGGCGGGCGTTTCCACCCTGACAACTGTCAGGTACCCGCCCGGCAACGCCCCCGGTAGACATGGGCCATGTCAAACAGAGCCAGGAAGGGAACCACCATGAGGAACAAGCTCCGCAACCTGCTGGCCGTGGCCGCCGCGACCGGCACCACCGTGCTCACGGGCGCGACCGGCGCCACCGCCGCCGCTCAGGGGGACTGGGCCGGCTGCCCGGACGGCAACGTCTGCATCTACGCCGAGGGCCGCCTCGAGAACATCGGCGCCGGCGACATCACCAACAAGTACTTCCGCTACGGCACCTACAACCTGTCGAACCAGGTCAACCAGCACTGGGTCCTGAACAACCAGAACGGCCCGTTCGAGGACGCGTACGTGAAGCTGTGCACCGGCTACAACGGCACCGGCGACTGCAGCAAGGTCCTGGGCCCCGGCTACGGGGAGTACCTGAACCTGACCCCGATCAACTCGATCGTCCTGTACCGGTAATTCCCAGCGGCCCCGCGATCTCCTCCGCCATCACCCGGCCCGCCTCGAACTCCAGGGTCTCGTCCCCCATGGCCTGGTCGGTGTCGAGGCCGTCCAGTTCCTCCAGGGGCTGGTTCAGGCAGACATGGGCGACCACCGACTGCAAGGCCCTCAGCGTCGCCGACGCCGTGGAGCCCCAGTTGGAGAAGTAGGAGAACTGCCACCACCACAGGGCCTCGGTGGTGCGGCCGGCACGGTAGTGGGCCATGCCGTGGCGCAGGTCGGTGATGACGTCGGCGAGGTCGTCGGAGATCCGGGCCGGCACGGGGGCCTTACGGGGCTCGTAGGGGTCGAAGACCTCGGAGTAGACGCCGACCGGCTCCAGCAGGCGGGCGAAGTTCTCGCGGAGATGGTCGACGTCCGGTTCCGGGCCCAGGTCGGGCTCGTAGCGCTCGTCGGGGACGATGTCCTCGTGGGCGCCCAGGCGGCCGCCGGCCAGGAGCAGTTGGGAGACCTCCAGGAGGTGGCCAAGGGCACCGCCGAGTCCGGCTCGTCGCCCTTGGCCACCTCCGTCACTGGCGAAGCCGCGGTCGGGTTCGGTGTAGAGGACGAAGTGGGCCCACCCCCGGGCGGGATCGTATACCGGCTGTAAGTCGATCGGCTGGGAGGTCAACTGGTAGGACTCCTTGACGTGTTGGGCCCGCACCGGGGCGGCTGATTCGACAGTGCACCACGACAGCGCACCAGGCCAGAAGGCGAAGCAGCTGAGGTCGGGTATCCCGGAGCCCATGCCTGGGCGAACATTCCTGCGGTGAACCTCCACGCCCGGCCGGGTGAAGCAGTCGTCGATGCCCTCTGCGGCAGGCCGTCTGCCCACTATCCCAAGGAGGGTGATCAAGACTCTGCTGCGCGGGCCGCTCCCGCTCGCCCTCGTTCTCTCTCCGCTCACCCTCCCGGCCGCGCCGGTTCAGGCGGTGCAGCCGATGCTCTCGGAAAACTCACGAGCGCCGCCGAGAGCCGGGATGGCTACGACCGCGCCAAGTTCCGGCACTGGAACACCGGCGAGGATGCCGCCGACGGCTGCGATACCCGTCAGGAAGTCCTGCTCAGTGAGGCCGTCGAGGCACCCGCTGTCGGCCCGGGGTGCGCTCTGACCGGCGGCCGGTGGCTGTCGTACCACGACGGCCAGGCGCTCACCTCTGCCAGCGCTCTGGACATCGACCACATGGTGCCGCTGGCCAAAGCCTGGAACTCGGGCGCCTCCGCCTGGACACCGGCACGCCGCGAGGCCTACGCCAACGACCAGAGGGCCCCCGCCTCGCTGGTCGCGGTCACCGCCCGCAGCAACCGTCAGAAAGCCGACCAGGACCCGGCCCAGTGGCTGCCATCAGCCGCCCACCAGCACTGCCGCTACGCCGCCGAGTGGGTGGGCACGAAACTGCGCTGGAGTCTGACCGCCGATCCGGCCGAACTCGAATCCCTGAAGGTCTTCGCGGGCGGCCCGTGCGAGGAAACCATCGTCGTCGTCACACCAGCCGGCTGACCAAGAACCGGTTCGGCGGCCTCGTTCGCTCCAGAGGTCAGCGGTGGGCTGTGGACGCAGTCCGCCCGATGACCAGCGTGGTGCCAGCGCCGTCAGCCGGTCTTCTTCCACGTCTTGCACCCGGTGGTCTGGAATGCCGCGTCGCTGGCGGAGATCGTCACGGTGGCGGGACCCGCAGTGTTGGAGTTGGCGATGATCTCGTCGAACTCGCCGGACGTTCCGCTCAGCCGTGCCCAGTAGCAGTTTGAAACGACCGAGTCGTCGGGGCCGTCGGTGCGGTAGGTGCCGGGTTTGATGTCCTCGCCGACGACGTACGTCCCGTCACCGGGGATCTCACCGGCCGGGGCCTCCTCCTTGGTCGGGCTCGGGGTGGGGGTGGGGGTGGGGGTGGGCGCCGATGCGGTCTCAGTCGCCGTCGTGGTGGCCGTGGCCGTCGCCGACGGCGCGGTGTCCTTGCTGCCGGAGTCGTCCGCGGTGCTTGAGCCGATGATCGCGCCGATGATGAGGCCGAGGACGGCGGCTGCCGTGTGGGTGAGGACGCCCTTCGCCGATCTCGGTCTGCGTGGGGCGGGCGGCGGCTGTGGTCCCCACTGCGCAGGCTGCTCCGACGGGCCCCAGGGCCGACCTGGGGTGTCTTTGTCGTTCATGACTTCAGCGTGCGCCTGGCGTTGCGGATCCGCATGACAGCGCCTCGTCCACCACACCGTGCCCGCGCTGGCGCTCGGCCCGCCGGCGCCCGGGCCCGCGAGGTCACCGGGCTGTCCGCGCACAACAGCCGCGTTCACGAGCTCGGGCCGTTCGTCTCCGCGCACGGTCAGGCAGCCGCATATCTGCTCTCGGAAGACAGTCGGTCACAGGCGGAGGACTGCACTCCGGCACGATTATCGAACCTCTGCACCATTCCTGGGGTGGCGTGGGTAGGGAGCGAGGGGCAGGCCGGGCAGGGGGTGCGTGAGCGACAGGAGGCACGAGGCGATGGATTTACTCATCTGCACACCGCCTCCGGCTACTCGGCCCGCTACGGCGCCTCCCCTCCTCGGGACCTGGTGGCCCGGGCCGCGGCGCGAGGGATCAGCGCGCTCGCACTCACCGACCGCGACTGCATCACCGGGGCGGTCCGCTTCGTGACGGTCGGCGCCGCCCACGGCGTGCGTCCCGTTCTCGGCGTCGACCTCGCCGTCACCACCGACATCCCCGCGGACGCTGGCGGCTGCGGCCGAAAGCGCCGTACGCCGGTGCGCGGCGGCGCGCACGTCGACGAGCCCCGTCTGCGGATCACCGTGCTCGCGCAGACGGCCGGGGGCTGGGCCCGGCTGTGCCGGATGGTGTCCGCCGCGCGCGCTGTCCGTTCGGTGCGCTGACTACGGGGTGGTAGGCAACTCCCGCAGCCGTGGCGCGGGTTCGGGGCCTCGCTTCTTCGCCTTCACCCGTCCCATCACAGCTCCATCCGATCGCGGTGGCTTCCGCAGGTCCAACGAGGCGACCGCCCACAGCACACGGTCTCGACCCGAGCAGTCCGTGCTCCGCTTCGGCTTCACGACGGACAGTGCGTACTCCCTCGGCCGTGGCGGGGAGCATGCTGACAGCGATCCCGGAATGTCCGGCCTCGTCGAGCAGCTCGTCCCACCGTCTTCATCACAGACCCGTTGTGCCGGACAGGAACTGCCCGGCACAACGAGCCCAGTTAGAACTGCTTCGGGTCGAGGTCCTCGATGTCCTCAGACACCCACTGCCATTCCTGCTGGTCGATGACCCATTCGCCACGGAGCAGCTTGTCGCCGTCCTTCGCCCTCGTCCACGCACACCGTGCCCTGCCCGAGCAGGCCTCGGCCGTCTGGCGGACGGCGTGCCGGACGCGGGTCCGGTGGTGGAAGAAGTCGGCCATGTCCTCACCGCCACCCGCCTGGTCGCTGCCCGAACCGATGCGCGCCGTGCCGGTCAACGACCCGGCGCTGCCTACGGGGTGGGCGGCGCAGTTGAAGTGGGATGGCTACCGTGCGCTGGCCGGCCGGTGGGCCGACGGCCGTGTCGCCGTCCGCAGCCGTCACGGGAGCGACCTGAGTGTGGCGTTCCCGGAGATCGAGGAGGCTGTGCGGCGGCTGCCGGACGATACGGCGGTCGACTGCGAGCTCATCGTGTGGGAGGCGGGCCGGGTCGCGTTCGAGCGTCTCCAGCAGCGCATGCACCACCGCGGCGCGGCCGCCGCCCGCGCGGCCGTCGAGTTCCCGGCGCATCTGGTCGCGTTCGACCTGCTGCGTGTGCACGGTGAGGATCTGACCGGGCGCCCCTTCAGCGAACGCTACGCCGCGCTGGAGGTGTTGTTCCTCGAGGAGGGGCTGGCGGCGCCCTGGTCGCTGTGCCCGACCACCACCGACCCAAAGCAGGCAGCCGCGTGGCTGGCCGACTACACCGCCGTCGGCATCGAGGGCCTGGTGTTCCGGCCCTTGACGGGACAGTATGTGCCGGGCGGGCGTGGCTGGACCAAGTACAAGGCGCGCCAGACCACGGAGGCCCTCGTCGGGGCGGTCACCGGCAGCCTGGAGGTGCCCACCACGGCGCTGTTGGGCCGCTACGACGCGAGTGGGCGTTTGCGGTACGCCGGCCGCACCACCACGCTGGGTGCGGCCGTCCGGCACACCCTCGCCGATCAGCTGCGCACCGGGGACGCCGACCACGCGTGGACGGGGCGCAGCTTCCGTGTGGGGTGGGGCTCGCGGGAGCAGCCGTCGGTGCGCCTGGTCGTGCCCGACGTTGTCGCCGAGGTCGCCGTGGATGTGGCCCGGGACAGCGCCGGACGCTGGCGTCACCCAGTCCGGCTCACGCGTATCCGCACCGACATGGGGCCCGGCGAGGTGCCGCTGTTCGGCGTCTAGCGGGTCAGTCGGCAGGTGTTCCCGTTGCGTCCGTCGCGGACCAGGGCGCCGCTGCGTTCCAGGTTCTGCAGGTGGTAGACCACCGATGCCGGGCTGCGCAGCCCCAGAGCCGCGCCCAGCTCGCGTACCGACAGTGCTTCGCCGCGGTCGAGGATCGCGCGGCGGATCTAGGACAGGACCCTGCTCCTCGCGCACCGTGAAGTGCTCCGGCCGGCGGCTCACCGGGCACCTTCCAACGCCCGCCACTGTCGGCCCTGGCGGCGCAGTTCCGCGCGAGCCGCCGGCACCGTGGTCGTGCGCGTCCAGTACGGGTGCCAGAGCAGCCTCACCGACAGCGCGTACAGGCGGCGACGCAGGGCCGTTGGGCGCAGAGGGCACGTCGCGGGAGACCACTCGCCGGGCAGCTGTGTCGACTTGGCAGCTGAGCACACGCTATGTCCCGCAGGCCGCCGCAACCGCGTCACATAGGTCGTCGTAGGTGGCTGCCAGTTGCTGGAGCGTGGCTGCGGCGGCTTGAGTCACACCCGCGACGAGGCTGTATTGCACGCTGCCGAGCAGACGAGCCTGGAGGCCGGCGATTTCGGCGGCGTCGGGAGCACCGACTTCGGCCAGCCACAGCGACGCGTCGGACAGGCGTCGGGCGCCGACCCGGACGGCGAAGCCCGCCAGATGACCGCGAGTGCGGTCATCCAGCCCGGCTGGCACGTGAGCGGCGAGGCGTTCCACTGCAGCACCTGCCCCCAGAGCGCCGCGCGGTGCTGGGCGTTCGTCTTGTCCGCCACCAGCAAGCCACCGCTGCGCTGTTGGCAGCGAGGACCGCAGTGCCGCGGGGACATCGACCCGACGCACGCGCCGGAATTCGCTGCGCATGGTGAAGGGGCCCGCGCACTCCACCAGCTGGCTGTTCCACGCGGCAGCAAAGGCACCGATGGGCAACGTGGCGAACGGAAAGCCGTCAGGATCGTGGAACAGGACCCTCTCGTCGTCGACGTCGAGCACGACGACCCAGTGGTCACTGCCGTTGGCCTCACCGGCGGACCACGGCTGGTGCAGGAGCAGCCCGATATCGACAGGGCCGACCAGCACTGGTCCCGACCTGCTGGCTTGTCGCAGGCGGCCGATGGCCTCCGTCGCATCGCCGCCACTGGTGCGCTGACATGTCCAGCCGAGCAAATCGATGGCTTGGTCCAGCCCGAGGTCGGGATCCCATCCGAGCGGGTCGAAGTGGGGCAGAGCTCCCTCGGCCCATTGGGCGCCGAACGGAGATCCGGTCAATACCTCGATCGCCGAGGGCGCAGGTGACTCGGCGCCTAGGACCATCGCCAGCGAGTTGGAGTAGCAGTAAGGGGACGAACCGCTGAAGGCAGGTGTCATGCGCAGACCATGGCATTTTCAATTTTTCATGACAAGAAATTCACGGAGGTGGAGCCAGATCAACTTCTTACGCCGTGGAGCCGCTTCTGGGCCGTGCACTGGTGCCCAATGAAGTGCTTACAAACACCAGCCTCGGTCACACCCTGACCTGCCTGTCCGGAAGGGAGCAACTCGCGTACATATCGACGCCAAAGGGGTCCCCGGGAAGTAGGCGCGCCCCAGGATGCGACCGCACCCGGGCGGGCCCGATGCCTCGGTCCGGTGCACGGCTGTGCCCGCCAAGACGGGGGAGCCTGGCGGGCACATGGCCAGTGTGGCACCCGCTCCTGCGCCGTGCGCGGCGAACCGAACCAAAGGTCGCCTGATGGGACTGGGGTCTGACCATCCCGGTGACCGCACCGCGTGCTGGACAGGCTCGGTCAGTCAGGTGGACCCACTTCGGACCCGGGCCACCCCCTCAGCGGAGCCGACCAAGTCCACACAGGACGAAGGCCCAGCTCTCCTTTGGGGAGGAGAAGCGGGCCCAAGACCCGTATACACCAAATTTCGGGTCTCTGTGAGATGAGGTCTGTGTAAGAGTTTGTTGTCTTTCCGGACTTGAGGGCGGCGTTTTCGCTGGTCAGGAGTAGGGGCGGTGATTCTGTGGGAGTCGTGACCTGTCATGTCGTCGCTCCCCGGGAGGTTGCGGATGCCGTCGGTTGTCGGACTGCTGGAACAGCACGAGCTCGCAGCTCGCTGTCGGGTCGACGGGCTGCGTGAGGAGGCCGACCGTATCCAGGCCGAACTGGCCCTGGCCGAGCTGGAATGGCAGGAGTGGGTGATCGCCCGCAGGCGGGTCGATGCGGTGCTGGCTCCGGACGGCGGCGGCAGCACCGCCGGCACGGAGGTCCCGGATCCGCGGGCTGCGGGCGTGCCGTCGGCGCCCCGGGATGCGGCGAAGCCGAAGTCGCAGGTGCCGGTGTGGCGTGAGGGGCTGGCCTGGTCAGTGCTGTCGGTGGACTACCAGCGCATTCTGCAGGCGCTCGCGGACCGGGACCAGCTCCATCAAGGGCCGCTGACCTGCCAGGAGATGGCCGTGATGTTCGGTCTGGACGCGGTGCCGGCCAAGGTGGAGGCACTGCGGTCGAAGGCGAAACGCCTGGTCGCCCGCGGCTGGCTGGCTGAGAGGGCGCCGGGCCGGTTCATGCTCGCGAAGGCCGTGGCTGGGCAAGGCGGCGAGTCATGAGCAGGGTCATCGACCAGTAGATCATCGCCTCCGCGCTGGTGGTGCGGCGTTCGTAGTCGCGTGCCAGGCGGCGGGTGCGCATCAGGTGGGCGAAGAGACGCTCGACGATCCACCGCTTGGGCAGGACCACGAAGCCGCGCATGTCGTCGCTGCGTTTGACGATCGCGAGGACCAGGGCGAGCGTGGCCAGGCAGTACTCGACGAGGGGGCCGGTGTAACCGCCGTCGGCCCAGACCAGCTCCAACTGGTGGTGTGCGTCGGCGACTTGCCGCAGCAGGACCTGGGCGGCGGCGCGGTCGCCGGTGTCCGCGGCGGTGACCATCACGCCCAGCAGCAGGCCGAGGGTGTCGACCACGACGTGCCGCTTGCGGCCGTTGATCAGCTTGCCGCCGTCGAAGCCGCGGCTGTCGGAGCCGACGACGGCATCCGCTTTGACGGACTGCGAGTCGATCACGCCGGCCGTCGGCTCCGCATCCCGCCCCTCCCTCTGGCGGATCCTTGCGCGTAGCCGGTCGTGGAACTCCTTGACCAGGGCGTGGTCGCGCCAGCGGCGGAAGAATGCGTATGCCCGGTCCCACGGCGGGAAGTCGGCGGGCATCGCCCGCCGCTTGATGCCGTTGTCGACGAGGTAGCGGATCGCGTCCAGTATCGCCCGGTGGCAGTACGCCTCCGGCTGCCCGCCCCGGCCACGCAACCAGCCGGGCACCGGCAGCAGCGGCCGGACCACGGCCCACTCCGCGTCCGTCATGTCCGAGGGATACCGCCGAACACGTTCCGGGTGATCGGCCGCGTTTCCGAATCGGTGAGCGACACAATCACACGTCGGTGCAGCCGAGTTGAATTCCACCGGCGCGAGCACGTACAACTGCGGCAACAGGGTCTCCTGGATCTCGGTTGGCTTCGCAACCCCGAGCTACCAAGAGGCCCTGCCTTCATGCCCGCGACCAGCTGCGATCACCCGATCGAGACTCCCGTTCGACACACATCCCTCAAGATCGGAACGACAACAGCTACTGAGGGCCTCCCGCGCCCTGACGTGGCTGTTGGCGTCCATGGCCGCAACTGTTCTCGCCCTGGTTGTGATCGGCCTGCCTATCCAGGACCCTCAGCCGCACACCACCGGCACCCTCACTCATGGGCGCACCATCGCGGTGACCACAGACACCCCGGCCCCCGCCGAGGTAACCGGTCCCCTGGCGCGGCGAGTCAGCCGCGACCGCGTGGAAAAGGCCACACGGGTCGTGGTCAACTCCGTGGTCTTCCGCTCCAGCGGCCAGAACCTGACCACCGTGGGCACCTATATCGAGATGGCTTCTCGCCTGGCCGAGCCAGTGCTGCTCGGTCTGGCTGCCTTGGCCATCCGCGGCCGGGTCAAACGCTGACCCATGCCCAGCGCCAGCATCCGCCTCACCCTCGACCAGGGCACCACCGTGGTCCTGCTACCAACACTCCTACAGGCCGGAGCAGTTCACGGAGATGTCCGGGCCGCTCTGGGGCGGATTGGTAAGGGGTAGAAGACCACAGGCCGGGAAGCAGCGGGGTCAGGGCGCTTCGCCCTCAGCCTGCTGGAGCTTCAGCCGCTCCAGCCGACCGACCGCGTTCAGTGTGTACGGATGCTCCGACCCCAACACCCGGCGGCTCCTCTCCAGCGTCTCTTCCCCCAACACCACCGCCTCATCGATCCGACCCACCTCCGCCAGGTAGGCAGCCAGGTTGGACGCTGTGCGCAGCGTGTTCGGATGCTCCGATCCCAACACCCGACGCTGCACCTCCAGCGTCTCCTCCCCCAACACCAGCCCTTCGTCCACCCGCCCCACATCCGTCAGCCGGATGGCCAGGTTGTACGCCGTGAGCAGCGTGTCCGGATGCTCCGACCCCAACACCCGACGCTGCACCTCCAGCGTCTCCTCCCCCAACACCACCGCCTCCTCCATCCGACCCACAGCCGCCAACTCGACGGCCAGCCCGGTCGCCGTGCGCAGTGTGTATGGATGCTCCAACCCCCACACCCGGCGGCTCGTCTCCAGAGTCTTCTCCTCCAAGGCGAGGGCTTCCTCATGCTGTCCCAGCTCCCACAGCTCGACGGCAAGGCTGTGGGCGCTGGCCAGGGTGTGGGGATGGTCGTCACCGTAGAGGCGTCGGCGGCGGGCGAGGGAGTCTTCGTCCAGGGTGCGGGCGCGTTCGTGGTCCTGCGTGTCGGCGTAGGCACGGGCCAGGTTGTGGGCGGCCCACAGGGTGTCGTCGTGGTCGGGGCCCAGCTGCTGCAGGCAGGCGTCATACAGCCGTTGCAGCCGTTCCCGGGCCGGGCCGGCCTGCCCGCGCTCCATCAGATACCAGCACGCCTCCAACACCACGAACCGGCCCAGGCTGGTGGTGAGCCGGGTAAGGTCGATGGCCATGGCGTGCGGGAGCAGGACCTGCCAGGCCGGCCAGAAGCGCGGCTCACCGAAGTCACCGGGGTCGGCCGCTGCCACGAGTGCTTCGGCATCGGCCCTCGCCTGGTCGTGCTCCTGGCTGGTCATCTGGCCCGCGAGTATCTCCTGGGTGAGGCGATGCAGCTGCAGGGTGCCGCCCTGGACGCGGGCCACACCATGCCGGGCTACCGCCTCCACCACACCCACCGCACCCAGCCGCGAACCCACCGCTTCTTTCAGGAGCGTGGAGGTCTGGTCGGGGAGGTGGCCGGCGCAGGCGGTGAGGGGGAAGGGCTCGGGTGCCAGCAGGGCCAGCGCATCCACCACCGCGGCCGCGCCGGGATGCTCGGTCTCCAGGCGGGTGCGGGTCAGGCGGACCTGCGCCGCCAGCGCGGTCGGGTAACCGGACGGGTGGGCTTGCGCCATCACCTGCACCAGGTTCGCCGCCAGCTCCTCCTTCAGATCCGCCGCCGCCAGACCTCGGGTCAGCAGTGCGGCCGCCTGCGCGAGCGCCAGCGGGAGGTCGTCCAGGGTCGCGGCGATGTCGTCGGCGTCCGCATCGGTGAGAACGGCGCCCTGGGCACGCAGCAATGCCACCGATTCGGTGCGGGAGAGGGTGTCGACGTCGAGGGGAACGGCGTAGCTGTTCCAGTGCGGGGTGCGGGAGGTGATCAGCACATGGCCCCTCCCGCCCGGCAGGAACGGGGCGAGGGCGTCGGGGTGTTCGGCGTTGTCGAAGACGAGGAGCCAGCGGTCCCGGGTGCGCAACTGGCGCAGCAGGGCCGCGACCGCCTCGGCCGCAGGGGTTGCTGAGGGTACGAGCTCTTTGTCCACGGCCAGCCGGGCCAGCTGGTCGGGGATCAGAGTGGGGTCTTCGGCCGGGATCCACCAGGCGCATTCGTAGGCGCCGGCGAAGCGGTGTGCGTATTCGATGGCGAGCTGTGTCTTGCCGACCCCGCCCCGGCCGTGCAGCGCCTGAACGGCGACGCGTTGGTCGGCGGCCAGCGCCTTGCGCAGGTCGGCCAGGAGACTGTCGCGGCCGGTGAAGGCCGCATTGCGGGCCGGCAGGTTCCATACCCGCGGCAGGCTGCCGGGCAGCCGCGGACCACTGTCGCTACCCGACCGGGTCCGCATTCCCTGCGGACGCGGGGGTGGTGTGCCGGGTCTGGTGGGGCCGTTCACCGCGCGCAGTAGTACCTGGCGGGCCTCGTTGTCGTCCAGGCCGAACAGGTCCGGGGCCAGCAGGGAACTCAGGATCGCCGGCGCGGTGGCCATGGCGATACGGACCGGGACAATCTTATCCTTCCGGGCCAGGGCCGCGGTCCACTCCGGGGTGGTGAACCGCTCGAGCTCGAAGTAGGCCGGGGAGAACAACGCCAGTATCCGGCCCCGCTCCAGGGCGGCGTTCATCTTCAGGACGAAGTTGTCGCCCGCACCCCAGTCCCAGTAATCCAGCTCCACCCGATGCCCGGCATCCTCAAGCTGCCAGGCGATCCACTCCGCCCACGCCCGATCCGCACCCGCATGACTGATGAACCACACCTGGTCCGACGTGCCGTCAGACGCCCCCGCACCCGTCATCCGTGGTCCCCCGCGCCGTGCCGCCGTACGTCACGAACCAGCCTATGAGCAGCGGTCCTTGACCGGCCCTGCGTTCACCAGCATCCACCCAGGCTTCGCGAAGGTCCGGGTGGGTCCGCGTCGCACGCCGTCGATACGGACCCACTGCGCTAGCCACGCAGTGCCTCGACAGAGCTGCCCCCGCCAAGACGGGGGAGCCTGGCGGACGCACCAACAGTCTGGCACGCGACGGCCAGCCGTTCTGCCGGTACGAGCAGCGCAGCTGCACCGCGGCCAAGAACCAATGAAGGCGCCGCCGGAGATCGACCCCGGGCAGGCTCCGGACTGGGAGAGAAACTGGCAGCGCTCGTATCAGCTCCTGCTCGCGCACGTGAAGGCGGTCGTCCAAGGCGGGGATCTCGGGGTATGGATCGCTGGGTGGGACAAGCTCGTGCCCGTCCAGCAGTACCTGCTGGAGACGATCGGTGTCGATCCCGAGGGTGTGGCGATGGGTCCGGTACGGCGCTCACAGAGGGACCGGTGGGCGGCCAACCTCAAGGCCGCCCGTCAGTTCCACGCTCGGGAAGGGCACTTGCAGCCGGCGCGCAAGCACGTCGAGATCATCGACGGCGAGGAGATCAAGCTCGGGTCCTTCCTGGACAACGCCCGACGTCGTGCCGGGAAGCTGTCCGCAGAGCGGCGTGCGGACCTCGATGCCCTCGGCATACGCTGGTAGACGCCATGGGGCGGGAGATCCCGATGGAGTCACTCCCCTGCCCCGGGCCCCTCCTGCTGTTCGCGCAACGACTCCAGCAACGCGGCGGTGCGGCGTGTGGCGGGATGATCCACGCCCAGCACCCGACGCCGGCGCTCGAGCGTCTCCTCCCCCAGAGCACGCGCCTCCCCCACCCGACCTACACCCCGCAGACCGACGGCCAGGTTGTTCGCCGTGGTCAGGGTGTCCGGATGATTCTCACCCAGCACCCGACGCCGACGCTCCAGCGTCTGCTCCCCCAACACCACCGCCTCCGCCACCCGACCCACATCCCGCAGATCGACGGCCAGATTGTTCGCCGTGGTCAGGGTGTCCGGATGATTCTCACCCAGCACCCGACGCCGACGCTCCAGCGTCTGCTCCCCCAGAACACGCGCCTCCCCCACCCGGCCCACACCCGCCAGGTCGATGGCCAGGTTCGACGCCGTACGCAGGGTGTCGGGATGATCCACACCCAACATCCGCCGCCGGCGCTCCAGCGTCTCCTCCCCCAACGCCACCGCCTCCTCCACCCGACCCACATCCGCCAGCCGGTTGGCCAGGTTGTACGCCGTACTCAGGGTTTCGGGATGATCCACACCCACCACACGCTGCTGTCCCACCAGCGTCTCCTCCTCCAACACCAACGCCTCCTCCACCCGACCCACCTCCGCCAGATCGAGGGCCAGGTTCGACGCCGTACGCAGGGTGTCGGGATGATCCACACCCAGCAGCCGCCGCCAGCCGGCCAGCGCTTCCTCGTGCAAGGCCAGGGCTTCCTCGTATCGGCCCAGTGCCCTGAGCCGGTTGGCGAGGTTGTCGGCGCTGGTCAGGGTGTCGAAGTGGTCGTCGCCGTGGAGGCGTCGGCGGCGGGCGAGGGTGTCTTCGTCCAGGGCGCGGGCGCGTTCTGGGTCCTGGGTGTCGTGGTAGGCGCGGGCCAGGTGGTTGGCGGCCCTCAGGGTGTCGTCGTGGTCGGGGCCCAGCTGCTGCAGCCAGGTGTCGTACAGGAGCTGCAGGCGGTCCCGGGCGGGGTGGTGCTGGCCGCGGTCCATCAGGTACCAGCACGCGCGACCGAGCGCACTCCGTCCGTCGGTGGTGGTGAGGGAGGCCGGGTCCACGGCCAGCAGGTGTGGCAGCAGCGCCTGCCACACCTGCCACCCCACCGGATCGGACGGATCTTTGGGGGCCGCCGCAGTCAGGAGGGCTTCCGTATCCCGTTGCGCCTGCTCGCGCTGGGACGGGGTCAGCTGATCGGCCAGCACGGCCTGCGTCAGGCGATGCAGCTGGACGGTGCCGTTCTGGGCACGGGCGAGACCGTGCCGGGCGATGGCCTCCACCACACTCCCGGTACGCAGCCGCGATGCCAAGGCCTCACTCAGTGCGGGGGAGGTCTGATCGGGCAGCTGGCCGACGCATGCGGTCAGGGGAAAGGACTCGGGAGCCAGCAGCGCGAGCGCGGCCAACACCGTCGCAGCGCCCGCGTGGTCGGCTGCCAGACGGGCGGCGGTCAGCCGGACCTGCGCGGCCAGGGACACCGGATAGTCATCCGGGCATCCCTCGGCCAGCACCTCGTCGATGCTGCGGGCGAGTTCGGCCTGCAGATCGGCCGCCGACAGGCCCCGGGTGAGCAGGGCCGCGGCCTGCGCGAGCGCCAGCGGCAGGTCGTCCAGGGTATGGGCGAGGCGGTCGGCCTCCGCGTCAGGAAGGACCGCGCCCTGGGCGCGCAGCAGGGCGACGGACTCGGTGTGGGGCAGGGTGTCCACGTCCAGGGGGAAGGCGCGGGTGCGCCAGTTCGGGTTCCGGGACGTGATCACCACATGCCCCCGGCCGCCAGGAAGGAACGCGGCAAGGGCGGCGGGGTCTTCGGCGTTGTCGAAGACCAGCAGCCAGCGAGCGCGGGTGCGCAGCTCCCGCAGCAGGGCAGCCACCGCATCCACGGAGGGTGTCCCCGCCGGCACGAGCTCCTTCTCGACGGCCAGCAGCGCCAACTGGTCCGGGATCAGAGCGGGCTCTTCGGCCGGGATCCACCAGGCGAGTTCGTACTCGCCGGCGAACCGGTGCGCGTACTCGATCGCCAGCTGGGTTTTCCCGACCCCGCCGCGGCCGTGCAGGGCCTGGACCGCCACCCGGTTGTCTTCCACAAGCTGCTGACGCAGGTGGACCAACAGGGTGTCGCGGCCGGTGAAAGCGGCGTTGCGGGCCGGCACATTCCACACCGGCGGCAAAGACCCCGGCAGCCGCGGGCCTCTGTCCCCCGCCCGGGCCGGCATCCCCTGCGGCCGCGCCGGCGGTGTCGTGGGGCGGACGGCACCTTTCACCGCGCGCAGCAGGGCCTCGCGGGCACCGTGGTCGTCCAGGCCGAACAGAGCAGGGGCGAGCAACGGGCGCAGGATGGGGGGTGGAGTGGTGTCGGCGATACGGACCGGGACGATCTTCTCCCGCATGGCCATCATCGCGGTCCACTCCGGGGTGGTGAACCGCTCGAGCTCGAAATACGCCGGGGAGAACAAGGCGAGCAGCCGGCCACGCTCCAGCGCGGCATTCATCTTCAGGACGAAGTTGTCGCCCGCACCCCAGTCCCAGTAGTCCAACTCCACCTGCAGGCCCGCGTCCATCAGCTGCCAGGCGATCCACTCCGCCCACGCCCGATCCGCCCCCGCATGACTGATGAACCACACCTGGTCCGACGCGCTGTCAGACGCCCCCGTATCCGTCATCCGTGCCCCCGTGCCGTGCCGCCGTACGCCACCAACCACCCTATGACCAGCAGCCCTTGACCGGCCCCGCGTTCACCAGCATCCGTACAGGACCGTCGAGAAGGGCCCGGGTGCGTCCGCGGCACACGCCGTCGACACGGTCCCGCTGTCTTGCCCCACGAAAGATCGCCTCGACAGAGCTGCGCCCGCCAAGACGGGGGAGCCTGGCGGACGCACCAACAGTCTGGCACGCAACGGCCAACTGTTCTGCCGGAACGAGCAGCGCAGCCGCACCGAGGCCAAGAACCCATAGAGGCGCCGGAGTGGGAGATCGACTGGCAGCGCTGCTACCGGCTCACCCTCGCGCACGTGCAAGCCGGGGGCGCGCTCCCGGCCGGGCCGGGAGACGTCGTCGCCCAGGGCGAAGACCTCGCCGTGTGCATCGCCGGACAGGTAGCCGGATGGGACAGACTCGTGCCCGCGCAGCGGTAACTGCTGGAGACGATCGGCGTGGATCCCGAGGGCGAGGGCGTGGCGGTAGCTCTGGCGCGGCGGTCGCAGAGCGACCGGTGGGCGGCCAACCTGGCGGCCGCCCGTCAGTTCCACGCCCGGGAAGGGCACTTGCAGCCGGCCCGCAAGCACATCGAGACCGTCGACGGCGAAGAGTGTCAGCGGTCAAACAATTCGGCTCTGTCGGAGATCTTGTGATGTCACCTGCCTGAGCGGGGCATCTACCGAGTGTGCGGTTCAGGGGTTTTGGGGCGGTTGCTGCCGCATTTAGCTGGTGTGGTGGTCGAGTCGATCGAGCGTGCGACCGGAACGGTCACGTTCTGCGCTCACTCTGCAGTGCCGACGGCGAGGTGCCCAAGATGCGGGGTGGTGTCGTGGCGTGTGCACGGCCGGTACGCGCGCCGGCTTGCTGACGCGCCCGTCGGCGGAGCCTCGGCCATGGTCGAACTCGTGGTGCGCCGGTTCAAGTGCCTCAATCCGCAGTGCCCGGCGGTGACGTTCACCGAGCAGATCGAGGGTCTGACCAGCCCGCATGCCCGGTACACGCCGCTGCTGCGCACGCTGCTCACGTCGATCGCCGCGTCTCTGGCGGGCCGGCCCGGGGCACGGCTCGCGGCCGCGCTGAGCATCCGCGTCGCCAAGGACAAGCTCCTGGAACTCCTCCGCGGGTTACCGGAGTTACCGCTCGTCAGCGTGCGCGTCCTCGGGGTCGACGACTTCGCGCTACGCAAGGGCGACTCGTACGCCACAATCCTGGTGGACCTGGAAGAACGGCGCCCGGTCGATGTGCTGCCGGGCCGGGACTCCGAGCCGCTCGCCGACTGGCTGCGCGGCCATCCGGAAGTCGAGGTGATCTGCCGTGACCGGGCCGGCGCCTACGCCGAAGGTTCCCGGAGCGGGGCTCCGCAGGCCCGGCAGGTGGCGGACGCCTGGCACCTGCTGCGCAACCTCGCCGAAGCGGTGGAGAAGACGGTCGGTGCCCATCACCAGTGCATCCGCACGGCGTTCACGACACCCCCGGCCGTCACGGAGTCCGCCACGGCTCTCAAGGGGACGGCGGAGCCACCGCCGGAAGGGATGCCGTTCGTCCCGCCGGACGGCACCCGGGACGTCCTCGGGCACCCGAGGCGGCTGGTGGCCCGCACCACCGAGCGATACACAGCGGTGCAGCATCTGATGTCCGAGGGCAAGTCCCTGGCCGCGATCAGCCGCCAGCTACGGCTGGACCACTCCACCGTCCGGCGCTTCGCCCGTGCCCGGAATCTCGACGAACTGCTCGTCAAGGCCATCAACCGGGCATCCATCCTCGACGAACACAAGCCCTACCTGCACATGCGCTGGTCGGAGGGCTGCCACGACGTCCCACAGCTGCACCGCGAACTGCGCGCACGTGGCTTCACCGGCGACATCCAGTGCGTCCGCCGCTACTTCCGCCCCTTCAAAAAGCCGCACAGCCCCAGCCGAAGAACCCGCCCGCGCCCGCTCCCGAGCTGCGGCCCGCACCGAAACCCCGGCGCGTCGTCCGCTGGATCATGACCAACCCCGGACACCTCGCCGAGACCGACGCAGCCGAGCTCAAAGGGATCCGGGCCGCCTGCCCCCACCTCGATGCCATCGCACGCCACGTGCGCGACTTCGCCGACATGATGCGCGATCTGCGCGGCGACGACCTGCCCACGTGGATGGATCGCGTCCTCACCGATGACCTGCCCGCTCTGCACTCCCTGGTCAACGGCATGAAGCGAGACCTGGACGCCGTCACCGCCGGCCTGTCCACGCCCTGGAGCTCAGGCCAGGTCGAAGGCCACGTGACCAGGGCCAAACTCCTCAAGCGCATGGGCTATGGGCGCGCGAACCTCGACCTTCTTCGCCGACGCATACTCCTCGGCCCGTGAGATCACCCGACCATTCAGGTGCCACTGCTATCGTCCGCCGCGTGACTCGTGACGAGGAAATCCTGGACTCGATACGGCAGGACTCCGGTCTCGCCGAGATGCTGTGGCACGTCTGCGAGTTTGATCTCTCGCGTGACGATCACGGGGAGCCTGTCCGGCTCTCGTCCGGGCTTGCTCTGCAGGGTGTTGCCGGTGATTTCACTGGCGGAACATTCTTCCTCTGTGGTGAAGGCAGCAAGGGCCGGCCCGTTCTCTACGCCAGCTCCGAAGGACAAGCCGGTTTGATCGGCCAGAGCCTGACCGAGGCGTTGGAGATCATTGTTGGGTTGCCGTCCTGGTGGGACTGCCTGAAGTTCTCTGGATCTGGTGATCTGACGACCATGCAGACTACTGCCGACCACCTTTGCCATGACGAGCTCAGGGACCAACCCGAGTTCGGCGCGGATCGAGTACGCCTGGCTGCGGCACTGGGCTTGGAGCTCGGATCGGTCCCGTCCCTGTTGACTCGCCTGCATACTGCGGTCTCTGCCACGACGCCTGACTTCATCCTCACCGTCGAGACGGGAGAGGAGTACGAGTCGCTCTTCGGCCCCTGGCTGCCGAGCCGCAATCCCTCCTGGCAGTGAAAGACGAAGTAGGGCTGCCCTTTGGAGCCGGTGATCAAGGTGCAGCCGCGGATGTACACACACGAGCGGATCAGTTTGCAGACCGTCGACGGCAGTCATCACAAGATCTCCGACAGAGCCGAATCACGTGATCGTCCACAAGTCGGAGCGTTCCTCGACAACACCCGCCGCCGCGCCGGAAAGCTGTCCGCAGAGCGGCGCGCGGACCTCGATGCCCTCGGCATGCGCTGGTAGACGCTATGGGGCGGGAGATCCCGATGGAGTCACTCCCCTGCCCCGGGCCCCTCCTGCTGTTCGCGCAACGACTCCAGCCACGCGGCGGTGCTGCGGGTGTCCGGATGATCCACACCCAGCACCTGCCGCCGCCGCTCCAACGTCTCCTCACCCAGAACACGCGCCTCCACCACCCGACCCACATCCCGCAGATGCACGGCCAGATTGTTGGCGCTGCGCAGCGTGTCCAGATGATCTGACCCCAACACCCGACGCTGCACCTCTGACGTTTCCTCCCCCAACACCACCGCCTCCCCCACCCGACCCACATTCCACAGATCGATGGCCCGATTGTTCGCCGTGCTCAGGGCGTCGGGATGATCCGCACCCAGCACCCGACGCTGACCCGCCAGCGTCTTCTCACCCAACACCACCGCCTCCTCCACCCGACCCACACCCGCCAGATCGCCAGCCAGGTTGGACGCCGTACGCAGGGTGTCGGGATGATCCACACCCACCACACGCCGCCGGCCCGCCAGCGCCTCCTCGTGCAAGGCCAGCGCTTCCTCGTGACGCCCCAGCACCGTTAGCCGGATGGCGAGGTTGTCGGCGCTGGCCAGGGTGTCGAGGTGGTCGTCACCGTGGAGGCGTCGGTGGCGTTGGAGGGTGTCTGCGTCCAGGGCGCGGGCGCGTTCAGGGTCCTGGGTCTCGTCGTAGGCGCGGGCCAGGTCGTTGGCGCCTCCCAGGGCGGCGTGGTGGTCGGGGCCCAACTGCTGCAACAAGGTGTCGTACAGGAGCTGCAGGCGGTCTCGGGCGGGGCGGGGCTGGCCCCGGTCCATCAGGTACCAGCACGCGCCGAGCAGCGCCCACCGGCCGTCTGTGGTGGCGAGGGAGGCCGGGTCGACGGCCAGCAGGTGCGGCAGCAGCACCTGCCACACCGGCCACCCCACCGGATCGGTCATGTTTTCGGGGGCCGCCGCGGTCAGGAGATCTTCCGCATGCCGTTGCGCTTGCTCGCGCTGGGAGGGGGTGAGCTGGTCGGCCAGGATCGCCTGGGTCAGGCGGTGCAGCTGGACGGTGCCGTTCTGGGTGCGGGCCAGGCTGTGCCGGGCGATCGCGTCCACCACGCTCCCGGCACTCAGCCGCGACGCCAGGGCCTCGCTCAGGACGGTAGAGGTCTGATCGGGCAAACGGCCGGCGCAGGCGGTCAGGGGGAAGAGTTCGGGAGCCAGCAGCGCGAGGGCGGCCAGTACGGCGGCAGCGCCCGGATGCTCGGCTGCCAGGCGGGCGCGGGTGAGGCGGACCTGCGCAGCCAGGGAGACCGGATAGTCATCCGGGCGGCCCTCGGCCAGCACCTCATGCATGCTGCGGGCGAGTTCGGCCTGCAGATCGGCCGCCGACATGCGGGTGAGCAGGGCGGCGGCCTGCGTCAGCGCGAGCGGCAGGTCGTCCAGGGTGTGGGCGAGGTGGTCGGCGTCCGCATCAGGGAGGACCGCGCCCTGGGCGCGCAGCAGGGCGATGGATTCGGTACGGGCAAGGGTGTCGACGTTCAGGGGGGCGGCGTAGGTGTGCCAGTGGGGGTTGCGGGAGGTGATCAGGACGTGCCCGGTGGTGCCGCCGGGCAGGAACGGGGCCAGGGCGCTGGGGTCTTCGGCGTTGTCGAAGACCAGCAGCCAGCGTGACATTGTTCCCAGCTCTGCCAGCAGCAGCTCGACCGCGGCAGCGGGCGGCATGCCGGTGGGAGCGGCGCCAATCCGGGCAGCGAGCTGGGCGAGCTGGTCGGGGATCAGGGCCGGGTCTTCGGCCGGGATCCACCAGGCGAGTTCGTACTCGCCGGCGAACCGGTGCGCGTACTCGATTGCCAGCTGTGTTTTGCCGACCCCGCCGCGGCCGTGCAGGGCCTGGACCGCGACCCGCTGACCGGACGCGAGGGCTTGGCGCAGGTGGACCAGGAGGCTGTCGCGGCCGGTGAAGGCCGCGTTGCGGGCCGGCAGATTCCGCACCCGCGGCAGAGTTCCGGGCAGGCGGGGGCTACTGGCTCCGACCTGTCGCAACACTGCGTGGGTGCCGGGGAAGGGCGGCTCCGTATCCGGCCGGGACGGGCCATCGACCGCCTCCAGCAACACCCTGCGCGCCTCCGCGGCGTCCAGGTCGAACAGGTCGCGGCTCAGCAGCGGGCGCAGGATCGCCGGGGCCTCGACCTCGGACAACCGCACGGGGGTGATCTTCTCCCCCATCGCCACCACCGCGGTCCACTCCGGCGTCGTGAACCGCTCCGGCTCGAAATACGCCGGGGAGAACAACGCCAGCAGCCGGCCGCGTTCGAGCGCGGCGTTCATCTTCAGGACAAAGTTCTCGCCCGTACCCCAGTCCCAATAGTCCAGCTCGACCTGGTGGCCGGCGTCGAGCAGCTGCCAGCCGACCCATTCCGCCCACGCCCGATCCGCACCCGCATGCCTGATGAACCACCGCCGATCCGACATCCCGTCAGACGACCCCGCGCCCGCACCCATCACGCCCCCAACACCCCACGCTGTGCTGAATAGTCCAGCGTAGGGCCCGGTCGAGCGCCCTGACCCGGTCTTCCCCGGGACGGCTCCGCGCTGCATCTCCGTTGAGGCTGAGCAAGGCAAACCCGCGTGTGGAGGGTGCATCGCGTAGCTCTGATGGCACGCACCGTGGCCCCGAAGGGTCGCTTCGGGGCCACGTCTGCGCTGTGTGGGATTGAAGGGCGGTCGCCTCTGCGGCGAAAGGCAATGCCAGGCTTCAGTCGAACGATCATCCCTGCACGCGGGAGGTGCGGCCGGGGTACTTGTCGTGGCGAGGGTGCTGATCAGATGCCGGTGTGGCATCGCCACCGTCGCCAGTTCGGTCAGCCCGCACTGCGAACGCCGCGCCCCGCGGAGGGGCACCAGATCGTGACTCCTCTATGCTGCGCCGACATCACGCCCACTCCGTGCACGAATTCAGGAGGGTGCTTCCTTCGAAAACGGCGGCCTGAACTCCCAGGTCCCGTATGCCCTTGTCGGTGTCTTGCGCCGTTGTATTCCAGGTTTTACCGGTGTCTTTTCCGGAGTACCAGTGATGCCAGGACCAGTTGTGGCGGTCCCCGTTAGTGTCTCTGGTTATGAGCCGGACTGCCACATGATGATTGTCCGCGCTCGTGTCGGAAACACCAAGCTCCACATCGATGGGGGCGGTAACACCACCTTGGTAACGGTAGTACAAGCTGCCGGCGGCACCTGTAGTGAAGCATTGCGCAACGCCGTCTTCCGCTTGTGCTGTTCCGGTGGTCGCCAGGATACCCATCGCCAGACAGCCAGCAAAGGTCAGTGTGGAGCGCTTTCTCATTCTAATTCCTCTTGCCTTGCATTAAGTGAGATGGCGAAGCCAGTATGAGTGGTGAATTCTTGGGCTGTCGTTGTCCCTGCGTGCACAGGTGTGTTGTCGCTGCGTCTACTGCGGACCCCGCGCGGCCCTTGCCTGTTCCCGTGCGCGGTACTCCGTGGGCGACAGCCCGTACGCGCTGCGGAACGCTCGCGTGAAGTCGGGGGCGCGGACCAGGCCCCAACGGGTGGCGATGGTGTGGATGGGCGTGGAGCCGAGGTTGGGGTCGGCAAGGTCGCGGCGGGCGCCTTCGATGCGCTGGGCGCGGATCCAGGCCGCGACCGTCTCACCGGGGGTGTCTTCTTTGAAGATTCGGTGCAGGTAGCTCAGTGAGAAGTGGTGCGCGTCCGCTATCACGGCTGGTGTCAGCTCGGGGTCGTGCAGGTTCTGGCGGATGAAGGCCCGTATGCGGGTCGTCAGAGCCCGCTGGCGGGTCTCCGGCGGCAGCGCGTCCTCCGCCTCCAGCGTCTGCGCGAACCAGGCGGACAGCAGGTCGATCAGGGTGGTGCCGAGGCGGGGCGCGTCGGACGGCGTAAGGACGTCGGCCTGCTGCTCCAGCCCGGTCAGGAATCCTGTCAGTAGGGCCCCCACTCCCTCCCGCCCCGACAGCCGCCGCCCCAGCAGTTGCTGGACACGGGAGGGCGCCAGTGGCAACAGCGCCTTGGGGAAGTCCACGCCCACCCCGGTGAGCACCTGACGGCCCAGGCCGGCCGGCGCGTGCACTTCGTAGGGCCGCGACGTGTCGCTCACCCACAGATCCCTCGGCCCGTACGCCTCGGCCCGCCCCACATGCTCGAACCCCAGCCCGCCGCCGAGCACCAGCGACAGGTGGTACATCTCCGGATCGGACTGCCGCACCAGCTTCTCGGTACGCCGAAACCTTGTCGGCAGGTACGACGTCGGCCACACCAGCACCGGGCCCAGCTCCAGCAGCCGCTGTTCCGCCCAGAAGTCATCGGCGAACAAGCTGCTCATGTGGCTGGGCGCGATGGCCCGGTGCATCAACTCGCCCCAGTACTCGAACCGGTGCTCCTTGGGCACGTCGTCGCTCCGGAAGACCGTTCCGATCATGCCGGGGTCAGTCCCGAGCGGCGTACGGGCCAAGTCCGCCCACACGGTAGAGGCGAGGGGGGCCGGAGGCCGGGTGGTGTTCATGGAGTCGCGGATGTGCCGCGTCCGCGGGGGACCCGACGTCGGTACCCCGCACGCCCACATCGCCGATCAGGGCGAAAGGCCCGGTCTCCTGCTCGTCGACGTCAACAACGGCGGAGAACACCAACACCCCCGCCCCTCCTCCTCGGAGTTCCGCCATGGCATCCGACCGCCGCTACGATACCGCCCGCCAACTGATCGACCCGGCCACCGTCTATGTCGGCCACATCCGCACCGACACTGGATGGAATCCGCCCGCTGACCCGAGCGGCGTCGGCGGGTGGCGCGGCGGCCGGGGCGCGGCGGAGTCCCTCCCGAGGCGTCCTTTTCGCTTGGCGGGGTCAGACGATGTGGCGATCTGGCCGGGGCGTTCCCGGAGATTGAGAAGGCAGTCCGCCAGCTGCCGGACGATACGGCGGTCGACTGCGAGCTCATCGTGTGGGAGGCGGGCCGGCTCGCGTTCGAGCATCTCCAGCAGCGCATGCACCACCGCGGCGCGGGCGCGGCCCGCGCCGCTGTCGAGTTCCCGGCGCACCTGGTCGCGTTCGACCTGTTGCGTGTGCACGGCTCGGATCTGACCGGGCGCCCCTTCAGCGAACGCTACGCCGCGCTGGAGGGGTTGTTCCTCGAGCACCACCTGTCGGCGCCCTGGTCGCTGTGCCCGACCACGACCGACCCCAAACAGGCGGCCGCGTGGCTTGCCGACTACACGGCCGTCGGCATCGAAGGGCTGGTGTTCCGGCCCCTGGCGAGCAGGTATGTGCCGGGCGGGCGCGGGTGGACCAAGTACAAGGCATGGCACACCACGGAGGCGATCGTCGGCGCGGTCACCGGCAGCCTGCGGACGCCCACCACGGCACTGTTGGGCCGCTACGACGACAGCGGCCGTCTGCGGTACACCGGCCGCACCACCACGCTGGGTGCGGCCGTCCGGCACGCCCTCGCCGACCGGCTGCGCGCCGGGGACGCCGACCACGCGTGGACGGGGCGCACCTTCCGTGTGGGGTGGGGCTCGCGGGAGCAGTTGTCGGTGCACCTGGTCGTGCCCGACGTTGTCGCCGAAGTCGCCGTGGATGGCCACTCCCGAGGCGGCATCGAGCGATGAGTTCCGATACGAAGAGAGGTCTTCTTGGGTGGACGTGCTCGTGAGGTGCCAGTAGAGGCGCCGCCCAGTCCTCGGATCGTGGGCCCGTACGAACTCGACCAAGCTTGATGACCAGTGAGGAGACACCAGCGTGAGCGAGATTGTGGTCCAGAAGATCGTCCGGCCTGAGCGCGCAGTATCGGGCCCGTGGCTGGAGGTGATCGCCTCGAATCTCGATTACCACCGAGCGACCTTCTTGTGGAAGTGCGAGGGTCTCTCGGATGCACAACTGCGGCTACGTCCTGTGCGGTCGTCGGCGTTGACCCTGCTGGGGCTCATGCGCCATCTGCAGGGGGTTGAGCGTGCCTGGTTCCAGCGGACGTTGGCCGACACGACGCCTCGCTTCTTCCCCTATCGGACCTACGTCACCGCTGACGGTGGCGAGTGGTACGACGAGTCGGACGTTACGCCGGCCAGGGACATCTACGAGGACTACCTCAAGGCGTGCGAGGAGTCGCGGCAGGTATTCGCGAAGGTGACCGTCGACCTCGCGCGCATCGTGCCGAACCCGGAATTCGGTGACACCGATGTGCGGTTCGTCCTTGAGCACGTGATCGAGGAGTACGCCCGCCACGTCGGCCATGCGGATCTCCTCCGCGAAGCCATCGATGGCGTCACTGGCGAGTAGCCGACCGCTGCGCCCCACGAAGCAGGCCTCACCACAACGTGCGACGAATCGCTACCGGACTGGCCAGCTACAGCTGAGCAAAATGGCCAACCACCCGTGAGCGCAGGCTGGTCACCAGGGTTCTGCGACCGCCCCTGGCCACATATCGCTGGCGGTCACACCGCCGTGGCGAGGGGCCGACCGCCCCAGCGGTTGCCTCTCTCGCAGCGGATGCGGGCGCGTTCCTTGCGTTCGGCGGCCAGGACGTCGCAGTGGCGGGCGTTGGCGTTGCGCCACCGCAGGTAGGCGTGCAACGCCCGGATCTGCACCGTGGAGTTGGGGTAGTTCGAGTTGGCGATGGTGAACTGCCTCAGCGGTCCGAAGTGGGCTTCGATGGGGTTGGCCCACGAGGCGTAGGTCGGCGTGAAGCACAACTCGACCCTATTCTTCTTCGCCCAGCGCCGGATGTCGGCGCCCCTGTGGGCGGACAGGTTGTCCAGGATCACGTAGATCGGGGCGCCGTCGGGACGGGTGGCGCGGATCGATTTCAGCGCGGCCAGGGTGTTCCCGGCGCCCTTCTTGCGCCGGTTGACGCCCCACAGGGTGTCGTCGCCGACCGAGTAGCAGCCGTGGAAGTACCGCACGCTGTGGGTGCGGTGGTAGGTCACCGGCAGCCGGTCGGGCCGGGTCTGTTCGGCCCAGCAGCTGCCGCCGGTGGGCCGGATTCCCAGTGGGCCGAACTCGTCGAACGCGAAGACGCGGTCCGGGAAGCGGTCGAGGATGTGCTCGATGCGGTCGCGTGGCGTGCTGGCAGTGCTCGCTGCGCCGCTTGCCCGTCGCGTCCGGCACGCTCGCCCGCGGGTAACAGCTCCAGGTGGCAGCCCCGAACCACCACCCACGGTCGCCTCCCCAGGCAGGTACCATCGCGGGGTGAACACCTACTGGCACGTCGTTCTGCCGCCGCTCTGCGCTTGACCGGGCGCAGACACTGACAGTTTGATCCCCGGCCCCAACGCCCGCAGGGCGCTCAGGGGCTTTTGTTGTGCGCCCGTTTCGGATCGAGTCCCAGACGCATTCGACGACGGAAGATCACGACTGTGCCGAACCGTACGACCTCTCTGACTCCCGCGCGCCCGGCTGCCGCCGGCCCGCGCCCTTCTCGCGCCGGTCTCCTCAGCGGCCCCGCACCCATCCTCACCTCAGCCGTACTGTGGGGCACGACCGGAACCGCCAGCTCCCTGGCCGCCGGCGCACCCGCGGCGGCCATCGGCTGCGCCGGTCTCGCCCTCGGCGGCATCCTGCTGTTCCTCACCTCCCGTGGCGCCCGCGCCCTGCCTGCCGCCTGCACGCGCCTTGAGCGGTGGCTGCTCGTCCTGGGCGCGCTGGCGGTGGCCGGCTATCCGGTCACCTTCTACCCGGCGGTCGCCCGGACCGGCGTGGCCGTGGCCACCGTGATCGCGCTCGGCAGCGCGCCGGTCTTCGCCGGACTGCTGTCCTGGGCCACCGGACAGGCCCGGCCAACCGCACGTTGGATCGGTGCCACCGCGGCCGCCGTGCTCGGCTGCACCCTCCTGGCACTGGGCCCCGAGCTCACCGGACACGCCACACCGATGGACCTGACCGGCGTCGCGCTCGCCGCCTGCGCCGGACTGTCGTACGCCGCCTACTCCCTGATCGGCGGCAGGCTCATCACCCGCGGACACCCTTCCGGCGCGGTGATGGGCGTGCTGTTCGGCGCGGCTGGGCTGCTTGTCCTGCCGCTCTTCCTGTTCGTCAACATGCACTGGCTTGCCACCACCCGCGGCGCGGCGGTGGCGGTGTATCTCGCCCTGTTCACCGTCTACTTGGCCTACCGGCTCTTCGGGCACGGACTGCGCCGCACTCCGGCGTCGGCGGCCACGTCGCTGACTCTGGCGGAGCCCGCCGTGGCAGCGGTCCTGGGTGTCACCGTCCTCGATGAACGCCTGCCGATCGCCTCCTGGTGCGGGCTGGCTGTCCTCGCTCTGGGCCTGGTCCTCCTGACCGTCCCCGTCGGCGCAGGCAACCGGGACCGATAGACGCTGGACACTCGTCCGATCCGGTCCCAAGGTCATTTCGGGACCGCACCAGGTGACCCAGACCACTCAAACTTCGATGGCACGCGCTCAAGGTCCGATGTCACAGGACATCGTGTGCACAGCCACTGGTCAGTGCCGGACGTCGTGAGAGGTGAAGACGTCCAGCAGTTCGCGGACGGGCACGTGTGCCTCGTCGTGATAGTGGAGGGTGCCGTCCAGGCAGAGGATGTAGCGCGTGCGCCGCCCCTTGCGCTCGCGCTACATGTAGCCGGCCTTCGAGGTCGGTGACGATGCTCTGCGCGGTGCGTTCGGTGATGCGGCAGACCGCGGCGATATCGCGGAGCCGGGCGGCAGGGTCGCGCGCGACGGCGAACAGCACCCGGGCGTGGCTGGTGAGGAAGTGCCACTGCCTGGCCTGCTCGCTCACGTTCTGCTCCGTCCCTTCGACCCTGCCCCGCTGGAATACCCGCAGCAGATTTCCGGAAACAGGCCTCGCGTGTTCGCGCGTGCTGCAATGTTTCAGGGGTAGACGGGGTGGTCAAAGAGCGGCGCTTCGGACGTGAGGCGGTTCCATGGACCTTGCTGGGCACAACGAGGGCCAGGAGCCGCTCGTCGACCCTCTGGTCAGGGCCGGGGCCGCGTTCGAGGGCAGTGCGGAGATCGCCGAAGCCCGGGACATGGCCCGCGACTTCCTCATGTCCGTACAGGCCGTGCACGGGCTGCCGGTATCGGCGCGGGCCATGGGCATCGTGCAGCTGGTCGTCAGCGAGCTGGTCACCAACGCCCGCAAATACGCGCCCGGCCCCTGCCTGCTCGACCTGGAGATCAACGGCGGCACCGTCCAGATCAGCGTCTGGGACAGCAGCACCACCCTGCCCTCCGTCCAGGCCACCGACCCGCAACGGATCGGCCAGCACGGCCTGGAAATCACCATGGCGGTCTCCCAGACCTTCAGTGTCCACCGCGAACCCGTGGGCAAACGCATCACCGCGGCCATCGAGCTCGCCGACGACCCCGGCGGAGACCCAGCCGGCCGACAGCCCTCCTGACCACGCCCGGCCGCACTGTTCCCAACGCCGGAATCGGGCTGCCCACGGGGATCCGACCCGCACGGGTCCGAGGCAAGGTGGTGGTCGGTCTCATGGTCGGGGGCCGACCACAGACCCGACCATGGCCGCTGACGGCGCGCTGACCAGCGATGGACGGGGCGAGGCGGGGCGGGCTGGTCAACGGGGTGGACGGGCGGCGCCGGCCGGGGAGGGACCGTGACCTGGGGAGGTCAAACGGTCCTTCCCCGTTCTCGAGATGGTCAGGGGGTCTCGCCGGAGTAGTACAAGCGGCATAGGTATGTGAGCAGGCAACCTGTGTGGCTGAGGGACGGCTTCTTCCGACGCGGCTCGCACCCACGAGGAGTTTGGGCCTGGCGAGTGCCCGGGCCCGACCATCACCCGCGGCCCGACCGCGACCCGGGCCGGGCCCGGGCCCGGTCGGCAGCCTCCTGCGGCGAATAGGCCGCCGTGCACCCCGCACGAGGCAGGCGCACTCTGTGAACATGAGCGGGAACAGACCTGTAGGTCCGCCTCCGGGACCGACGTCGGATCACACGTCGTCCCCTGGCGTCGTGCTCCATTCCTCCGCAGATGGTTCACTCACATCGCGGGCGCCCTCGGTGGACTGCTGGTAGGAGTCCTGATCGGCATCGTCGGGGCTGGCGGGAACAAGGACTCTCCCACCGCCACGGTGACCGTGACCGCCACGGCGCCGGGCACAGACGTACAGACGGGCGCCGCTTCCTCCAGCGCCACTGCCGGAGCCCAACAGAAGGACGTGCCCAAGGGAGGGATCCCGGGCGACGGCACCTTCCTGGTGGGCAAGGACATCCAGGCGGGCACCTACCGCAGCGAGGGCAAGAACAAATACGGCTGCTACTGGGCACGCTTGAGCGACACGACCGGCGAGGAGGACGCCATCATCGCCAACGGCAACGCCGAGGGCCCGGCCATCGTCAAGGTCGCCGCAGGCGACAAGGCGTTCCAGACCACCGACTGCCAGCCCTGGAAGAAGATCGACTAGCTGTCAGCCGACGGCTCTCCGGGCCCGCCGCCGAGAACTCGAACGCGCGGGCCGGACCGGCCCACGGTAGTGCGGTGCCCCAGCCCTGCGACGCCGACCTTGTGCCCGCGCCCGTCCTGGTCGTACTGCCCGCTGACCCGCTGCTGGGCACCGGGCAGCAGGAAAGGAAAACGGCAGCAGACGGAATCTGGCTGGTCCTACGTCGTGGGGTTGCCGCTGTTCCGAGATCGAGAGGACGGCGGTGTGGAGGCGGCGGAGTACCGGGTGTGGGTGCGCACGCCCGACCACGTACGGCCGGTCGACGGCGTCGACTACGACCAGGTCGTCACCGAGAAGCTGGAGCGATCGCCGCAGGCCGTGGTCCGGGAGGGCCTCGGGGAGCGCCGGCCTTTGGGCTGGGTGCTCGCGTAGGTGCCGCGACGGCCCGCGGCCCGCTGTCAGCCTACGCGGCTGACCCGCCCGGTGGTCCCGCCCGCGTCAGTTCTCTGAAGGGATGCGGGCCACGATCTCCCGCGCCCATCTGTCTGCCTCCGGCGACACCGGGCCGCCCTCCTGCGCGACGGTTACTGATCTTTTCGGATTAGTTTCGGGTGGTCTGCGGTGAGGGTCAGTCCGGTCTCGGCGAGGCAGCCGTCGATGAGTTCGGGATGGCGCTGGATGTGGGCGAGGCCTCGGCGGAGGGTGCGGGTGAGGTGGTCAGGGTCGGTGAATGCGGTGTTGGCCATCGGCCCGCGCCGTAACCACGACCAGATGCCTTCCACGGGGTTCAAGTCAGGACTGTAGGAAGGCAGTTGGACGATGGTGAGCCAGTCGTGGCCGGCTGCGTACTTCCTCATGTCAACGGCACGATGGGTGTTCAAATTGTCCCAGACGACAACAATGGGGGCGCCGAGTTGCAGGTGCGCGCGGACCAGAAGGTCGCGGTAGTCCTGCCAGGAGAAGCTCTTGCGTGCGCCTTTGAGGAGCAGGTGGAAGCGGGGCCGGTAGATCAGCCGGGGCCTTTCGCCGGGCCGGTAGCAGCACATCGCGGCGACGGAGATCCGCCGCCGGGACCGTCCCCGCACTCTCACCACGGGAGTCTGCCCGCGCCGGCCCCACGTGCGGGCGCGCGGCGGCGTCATCGCGAACCCGGCCTCGTCCTCGAAGACGATCCAGGCATCGAGCGCCGCCGCGGTCCTTCCACCTGCGGCCACACATCCTTCTTCCAGAGCCCGACCGCGTGCTCGTCACGTTCCAGTGCGCGACGGGCCGGGCTCTGCCAGGACCAGCCGTGGCGGTGCAGGAGCCGCCACACTCCCGCGATCGAGCAACTGACCTTGAACTGGCGGCCGATCAGCATTGCGACGCGTTCCAGTGTCCACCGCTGATCTTCCCAGCCATGCGCAGCCGGCCCTTTGGCCAGCTCCTTCTCCAGCAGGGCGAACCGTTCGTCCGACAACTTCGGCAGTTTCGCGGGCCCCTTCGACTTCAGCCCCTCCATGCCGCCTTCACGCCAGCTGCGGCGCCAGTGCTCCACCGAACGTTCACTCACCCGCAGGTCCTTGGCGATATCCGAGGTCCTGTCACCCTGTGCGAACCTCCGCCCGGCCTCCAGCCGGATACCTTCACGCGCAGCCCGCCGCTCAGCAGTCAGGCCCCCACCATCCGCATACCGCATAACACCGGCATACCGCATAGATCACCCAGCGTCACCACCCGAACGCAACCCGAAAAGTTCAGTAGCAGCAGCCGGAACACGTCATGGGCCTCCTCCAAGGTGAACAAGGCCAGCCGTTCCGCGGCGCCCTCGAGGGGTGCGAAGTCGATCTCGACGAGATCGAGGTGGTCGTAGTCGTCCATGTCCGGCGCCACATGATTCGCAGCTGCCGGGTCACGAGAAGCGGGGCCCCCGCCCCGGCCCGTGGGTCACGGGGCGAGAACCGAAGCCCATTTCCCTCCGCACAGCCGGACAAGGTGCGCATCAGGCGCTGCGTGGCCAGCGTGCCACCGCCGTCTTCTTCGTGGTCTTCTTCGCTGCCGTCTTCTTAACCGGCTGCTTCTTCGCGCTCTTCCTCTTCGGCATCTCGTGGACGTCGGCGTCCTCGCCTCGGGAGGCCTTGGCCTGCTGGACGGACTCAGTCAGGGCGGTCATGAGGCGGCCTCGAATCTCATCGGTGTTCTCCTTCGTGGATACCCCGGCGTTTAGGCCGGGGAGGAAATGAAGCTCCTGCGGAGCAGGGCAAGGGAAGCCGGTTCGCCGCCAGGGCGGACCGGTGTGCGCAGTCCACCTGCCGACACCCGCTGCCCACACGGAAGTTGATAGCGTGTGACGTGTGACGCGGCAGGTCAAGCGGGCATTCAAGTACCGCTTTTACCCCATCGGCGAGCAGGCGGCTGAGCTGTCGCGCACGTTCGGCTGTGTCCGCCTCGTCTACAACAAGGCGCTGGAGGAGCGGACTCGGGCCTGGTACGGCGAGCAGCGCCGCATCTCCTATGTGCAGTCCTCGGCCGCGCTGACGCAGTGGAAGAAGACCGAGGAACTGGCTTTTTTGGCGGAGGTGTCCTCGGTGCTGCTGCAGCAGGCGCTGCGCCATCTGCAGACGGCGTTCGGGAACTTCTTCGCCCAGCGCGCGAAGTACCCGCGGTACAAGAGCCGCAAGAAGTCCCGGGCGTCGGCCGAGTACACGCGTAGTGCCTTCACATGGCGCGACGGAGCGCTGACTTTGGCGAAGATGGCCGAGCCGTTGGACATCCGCTGGTCGCGTCCGCTGCCCGAGGGGACGGAGCCGACCACGGTGACGGTGTCCCGGGACGCGGCGGGCCGCTGGTTCGTCTCCCCGCTGTGCGAGGACACCATCGCCCCGGCGCCGGCCACCGCGAACGCGGTGGGCCTGGACGCCGGGATCACCTCCCTGGTGACCCTGTCCACCGGGGAAAAGATCACCAATCCCCGGCACGAACGGCGTGACCGGGCACTGCTGGCGCGCGCAGCGTGCGCTGTCGCGCAAGGCGAAGGGCTCGGCGAACGGGGAGAAAGCCCGCCGCGAAGTGGCCCGTGTGCATGCGCGGGTCGTCGACCGGCGCCGCGACGTGCTGCACAAGTTGTCGACTCGGCTCGTCCGTGAGAATCAAACGGTCGTGATCGAGGACCTGAGCGTCCGCAACCTGCTGAAGAACGGCACACTCGCACGCGCCATCAGTGATGCGTCGTGGACGCAACTGCGCTCCATGCTGGCGTACAAGTGCGCCTGGTACGGGCGCGAGCTCGTCGTGATCGACCGCTTCTTCCCCAGCAGCAAGCTGTGCGGGAACTGCGGCACGGTCGCGGCGAAGATGCCGCTGAACGTCCGTGCGTGGACGTGCGTCTGCGGCGCGGTGCATGACCGCGACGTGAACGCGGCACGCAACATCCTGGCCGCCGGGCTGGCGGCGTCTGCCTGTGGAGACGGTGTAAGACCTCAACGGGAGTCCTCCCGGACGGGGCGGTCGTCGCTGAAGCAGGAACCCCAGCGGGCGACCGCTGGAATCCCCCGCCTTTAGGCGGGGGAGGAAGTCAAGTCCAGTGGCGGTTGTCGAGGGTGCGGTCACTCACTGGGGTGACTCGCGTCCCATTCCATGTGGCTTGTCTCACGGCATCAGTGATGGTCGAGTCATGGGTGGGGGCGCCGCAGGCAGGCGGCAGGTCCCGGAGTGGCAGCTGCTCTACAGCGGACCTGTGGTTATCCCCAGGAGGAAAACTGAAGGTGGCAGGCTGCCCGGGACCTGCCGCCCATCGGCAGCCTTGATCCATGCCTGTATTTCACAGATCACATCGATTGCATCCGTTACTGCTGCTCCTGCTGGCGCTGACGCTCGGGGTCGGCACGCTGACGGTCGCCGCCCGGCCGGCGCACGCGCACGCGATGACCACCACCGATCCGGTGCGCGAACTGGCGCGCGTCGCGGAGCCGCTGCGTTCCACGGAGGCCGGCGCCCCCGGCAGCGATCTGCGCCCGCTCGGCCGCATGATCGGCTCGGCGAAGATCGTCGGCCTGGGTGAGGCTACGCACAGCTCTCGGCAGTTCTTCACGATGAAGCACCGCCTCTTCCGGTACCTCGTCGAGGAGCAAGGCTTCACCACCTTCGCGCTGGAGGCGCCCTGGTCCACCGGCCTGGTCCTCAACGAGTACGTGTTGTACGGGAAGGGCGACCCGGAGAAGCTCATGCGGGAGGAGTTCCAGAGCTCGTACCGGATATGGAACACCCGCGAGTATCTCGATCTGCTGAGGTGGATGCGCGCCCACAACGTTCGCCACCCCGACCGCCCCGTGCAGTTCATGGGTGAGGACAACGGTTACGCGGGACCTGAGCTCTTCGACGCGGTCACGGACTATGTTTCCGCGCACCACCCGAAGCTGCTGCCGGAGTTCCGCCGCCTCTACCGCGAGCTCCGGCCGACGGGGAGCGTGGAGCAGACCGTCAACGAGAACATGGCCAAGCCCATCGCCGAGCGCGAGCAGACGGCCGCGGATGTGCGGCGCGCCTACCAGCTGCTTCAGGCGCAGGGGCCGGACGGGGACCGGCAGGCGTACGAGTGGATCCTCCAGCACGCCAGGGCCGTATCCCAGACCGGCACCCTCTACGCGTACTACGACTTCTCCGACCCGGAGAAGATCGCTCGGGCCATGCTCTACCGCGACCAGATCATGGCGGAGAACACTGTGTGGTGGCAGCGGCAGACCGGCCACCGGATGCTGTTGTCGGCCCACAACGGCCATGTCTCCTACGAGTCCGACAACCCTGAGCAGTATCCGAAGACCCAGGGGGAGTTCATACGCCAGACGGTCGGGGCCGAGTACGTGAACATCGGTTACACCTTCGGGCAGGGCTCGTTCAACGCGATGGATCTGACGGATCCGGAGGAGCCCTACCGCCGCTTCTCCGTGAAGCCGCTGGGCGCGGGCAGCAACGAGGAGGTGCTGGAGCGAGTCTCGCGCCGGGACTACTACGTCGATCTGCGGGCCGTGCCCGAGCCGGCGCGAGACTGGCTGATGGAGAAGCGGCTGACCCGCTCCATCGGGAACGCCTGGCCGGAAGACCCCTACCAAACCTCACTCGGGCGCCAGTTCGACGTGCTGATACACCTCCATCGCGTCACGGCCGCGGATCTCCTGTCAACGGCCAGGGACTGAAAGTCCCGGGCTTGCACAACCGATCGGCTGTGATCGTTCGCCGCTGCTGAGTCCGCCAAGTCGCAACGGCAGCTCAGGAGGGTCGGGGACTGGCAACGGAGCGTCAGCCACCGCACCGTATGGCGACGTCGGTCGGCTACGGCCGAGGCCGGGTGAACAAGCCTGGTTCGTTCGGTCTCGGTCAGGATCCCGCGGCCGGCCAGCCGCTTGAGCTTGAGGCGAACGTTGTTCATGTTGTTGGGCGCGACCGCCAAGTCCATGGCCTCGCACACCTGCCGGGACCGCAGCGGGTGCGTCGGCCGCGGTGAACACCGCCATGATCTGCTGGTAGGCCGGATGCTCCGGCAGCTTCGGTGCCGGCGGCGCGGGCGGCCCCAGCAGCGTCTTGCGGGTGATCCGGACTTCCTCGGCGGCCCGGCCGGGTTCGTCGACCTGTGCGGTCAGCTGCGCGACCTGTTCCCGCATCGTCTCGGCCTGTGCGGTGATCTCGCGTTCCCGATCCCCCAGCCGCGCCAGCACCGCGCCGAGCGTCAGCTCCCCGCCGGTCATGCGGTGCGCCAGGCCGAAGTGGTCTCCCCGGTCAGCTGACGCAGTATCACCGCGGTCAACGCCCAGTACACCCGCGACTCCGAACTGCGGGGCAGATGCTCGTAGTAGGTTCCATTTCTTAGGCATTCGTAAGAGCGCGGTCCCCAGCGACGCTCTAATCCTGGCCTCAGGTTGGTCGGAGACAATGAGCGCCAAAAACATCGACTGGAAGGGGGCGGGCCGGCGTGCGGATCATGATCGCGGATGATGACGTGGCCATCCGTGAGTCGCTGGAGCGGGTGCTCCAGGTCGAGGGTTACGACACCAGCACCGTCACCAACGGTCTCGCCGTGCTCGACGGGGTCGGTGGGGCCAGCGGTGACACGCTGGATCTGCTGCTCCTCGACGTGATGATGCCCCGCCTCGGCGGGTTGGAGACCTGCCGGCGGTTGCGGGCCGCGGGTCGGGATCTGCCAGTGCTGATGCTGACCGCCCGTGACCAGGTCTCCGACCGGGTCGCGGGGCTGGACGCGGGCGCCGACGACTACCTGCCCAAGCCGTTCGCCACCGAGGAGTTGCTGGCCCGGGTGCGGGCCCTGCTGCGCCGGCGCACGCCGACCGACGAGGAGTCGCAGATCCTGTCGTTCGCCGACGTCCGGCTCGATCCCGACAGGTTCGAGGCGTGGCGGGGCGGACGGCCGCTGCGCCTGACCCGGACCGAGTTTTCCCTCCTGCAGGTCCTCATGGGCAACGCGACTCGGGTCTTGACCCGCGACGCGCTGTTCGAGGCGATCTGGGGCTTCGGCATGAGCTCCACCGCCAACAACCTCCAGGTATACGTGAGCTACCTGCGCCGCAAGATGGAGGCCGAGGGTGAGCCGCGGTTGATCTACACGCTGCGCGGCCTGGGATACACGTTGCGGGAGACTCCTCCGTGAGCAGGCCCGCCGGCCGGGAACCGCGCCGGCTGACCCGATGGTGGCGCCGGCGGTCCCTGCGGACCAGACTGACGGTGATCGCGGCGACGGCCATCGCGGTCAGCGTGTTCGTGGCCTTCCAGGTGGCCAGCGAGCTACTGGACTGGGAGCTGCGGGACACCGCCGAGAATCAGCTACGCGCCGACTCCCGCGTGCTGGCGACGAACGCGGAGCGCGCCGGTCTGGCGCAGGTTCAGCTACCGCCGTATCCCGGATCCGGTCGGCTGGTGCGGGTCATCCTGCCCGACGGCTCGATCCGGACGCCGGCCGGCCAACCCGCGCTGCCCCCGGTCAGCGAGCACGCCGGGCGCGTGGCGCAGGGCGCGTCGGCCGACCTGATGGAGTCGAACGACAGCGACGACGACGGCTACATCATCTACACGCTGAGGGCGGGCGACGGCGCGGTCCAGGTGGCCCGCGTCGTCGACGACAGCCCGATCAACCGGTTCGGGTTGGGCATGCTGCTGATCGGGCTGCTCTGCGTGGTCGGCGGCGCCCTTGTCGGGCGGACCGTGGCGCGGACCGGGCTGGCGCCGATCGACCGGCTGACCGCCGCCGCGGTACGTGTCGCGCACACCCGGGATCTCGACGCCGACATCCCGGATGAGGGCGGTGGGGAGATCCGGCGGCTGATCCAGTCGATCAACGACATGCTCGCCGCGCTGCGGGACTCCCGGCGGGCCCAGCGGCTGCTTGCCGAGGACGCTGCCCACGAGCTCAAGACCCCGCTCACCAGCCTGCGCCTCAACGTCGAGCTGCTGATCCGGCTCGATCGGCGCGGCACCCTGGACAGCGCACTGCCGGCGGAGAGCCGGACCCGGCTGCTCAACGATCTCGGCGCCGAGGTGGCCGAGTTGAGCACTCTTGCCGCCGAGCTGACCGACCTGGCGCGCGGTGACGTCAGCGACGAGAGCACCGAGGTGCTCGACCTCGCCGACGTGGTGGTGGCCGCCGCGACCCGGGCGCGTTCCCGCGTGCCCGACATCGAGGTCGCGCTCGACGTGACCTCTGTGTGGGTGAGCGGACGTCCCGCTGCGCTCGAGCGGGCGGTGCTCAACCTCATCGACAACGCCGGCAAGTGGTCCGCCGCGGGCCAGCCGGTCCAGGTCCGGCTCCGTGCCGAGGGCGCGTCGGCGGTGCTCGAGGTCGACGATGCCGGGCCGGGTATCGACGCCGCCGACGTACCGCGGGTGTTCGACCGGTTCTACCGTGCCGACAGTGCCCGGGCGTTGCCGGGATCCGGTCTGGGGCTGTCGATCGTGCAGCGGGTCGTCGACGCCCACGGCGGCCGGGCCACCGTCGCCCGCTCCGCTCGCGGTGGCGCGCTGCTTCGGGTCGACCTTCCGGCCGCGGCCCCGCCCGCCCCGATCGCGCGGCTCACCGCCGGGTAGGACACCGCGGTGCGCTGGCCCGCCCCGGCGGCGCGGCGCAGGACAAGGGACGGCGGCCCTCGGGCCTGGCCCCGCGCGGCTCATAGTCGGGGAAGGAAACCGCGATGCGCCGACCTCAGCCCCGGCGCGTGGCGCAGGACCAACGGGCGGCGACCGTCGGGCCCACGAAGAAATCCGGGACGGGGCTGGGTCCCCGTCCCGGATCTCGTCCGTGCCGCCGCGCTCACCGTTGCAGCGCGGGCTCCTCGTCGTCGGCGAGCGGCTGTTGACCGTCCGGCAGCTCCGCCGCTGGACGGGACAGCCGGCTCGGCCACCACATCCGCCGGCCGATCAGCAAGGTGAGGGCGGGCACCAGGACCGACCGCACCAGCAGGGCGTCGAGCAGCACGCCGAAGGCGACCAGGAACCCGACCTCGATCAGCATCACCAGCGGAAGTGTGGCGAGGACCGCGAACGTGGCCGCCAGGACCAGGCCTGCCGAGGTGATGACGCCACCGGTGGCCGAGAGGGCTTTGCGCATGCCCTCTCTGGTGCCGAGACGCACGGTCTCCTCCCGGGCCCGGCTGGCCAGGAAGATGTTGTAGTCGACGCCGAGCGCCACCAGGAACAGGAATGCCAGCAGCGGCACCGAATAGTCGATCCCCTTGAACCCGAGGATCGTGTCGAAGACGAACACGCTGCCGCCGAAGGCTGCGGCGAATGAGACGATCACGGTGGACATCAGGACCAGCGGGGCCAGGATCGCGCGCAGCAGCAGCCCGAGGACGATCAGGACGACGGCGAGCACCAGCGGGATCACCAGCTTCTCGTCGCGCTTGGTGGTCACCTCGGTGTCGAGGTTCTCCGCACTCGGCCCGCCGACGATCGCCTCCGCCCCACTCACCGCGTGCACGGCGGTGCGCACCCGCTTGATCGTGTCGTACTCTGCGACGGTGTCCGGCGCGTCCTTCGGGAACACGGAGATGTTGGCCCAGCTACCGCTGGTCTGCTCCGGGATGGCCAGGGCCACACCCCGAGTGTCCTTGACGATGTCGAGCACCCGCTCCTGGTGCGCCGGCCGCGTGAAGATCGTCATCGGCTGGCCGCCGAGCTCCGGGAAGTGCTGGCGGAGAACGGTGAAGCCGGTGACCGACTCCGGCGCGGACAGGAACTGGTCCTGCTCCCGCAGGGCGCCGGTGTTGCCCGCCAGCCCAAGGGCGAGCACGCCGAGGACTCCGAGCGAGCCGAGCGTCGCCACCCAACGGCGGCGGTTGATGGCGGTGCCGAGCCGTCCCCACAGCCCCGGCTTCGCCTCCACGGCCGTGCTGAACCGCGGGATGGCCGGCCAGAAGATCCGCCTGCCGAGCACCACGAGCACCGCCGGGAACAGCGTCAGCATGGCCACCAGCGCGCACAGGATGCCGGCCGCACCGATCGGGCCCAACCCGCTGGTGCTGTTCAGGTCCGCCACGAGCAGGCAGAGCAGGCCGGCGACCACGGTGGCCGCGGACGCGACGATGGCCGGCGCCGCGCCGCGTAGCGCGTGGACCATCGCCACCCGGACGTTCTCATGGTGGTGCAGTGCCTCCCGATATCGAGCGATGAGCAACAGCGCGTAGTCCGTGCCGACGCCGAATACCAGGATCGTCAGCAGGGCCGAGTTCTGGTCGTTGACCACGATGCCGAAGCCCTTGACGAGCAGGTAGACGGTCCCCATCGAGGTCAGTGCGGCCGCGCCAACGGCCACCAGTGGGATGATCCACAACACCGGGCTGCGATAGGTGAGGATCAGCAGGAGCGTGACGACGACGATGGTGGTGAGGAGGACCTGCACGTCGATGCCGTCGAAGACGGCATCCATGTCGCCGTCGATCGCGCCCGGGCCGGTCACGTCGAGTTCCAGGCCGGAGGGGCGGTCCTTCGCGGCGTCACGTAACGGGCCGACGATGTCCTCCGGTGCGCCGTAGGCCGTGCTCACCTCGAGGGTGAACATCATCGCCTTGCGGTCGGTGGAGGGGCTCGCCGGTGAGCCCTCGTCGTCCTCGCCGACCGCCGCCGTCGCCTTCGGCGGGTACCGCTTGGCAAGGGTGTTGTAGTGGCGCTCGACCGTCGCGCGGTCGGCCTCGGTCATGCGGCCGGCGCGGTGGTACACGAAGACGACCGTGTTGTCGTCACCGTCGGGGAGACTGTCGTCCAGTACCGCCACCTTGGTGGACTCGGCACTGGCCGGCAGGGTGTCTACGGCGCTGTCGGTGGTGACCGAGCTCAACTTTCCGCTCAGCGGCACCATGCCCGCCGCCAGCACCAGCCACAAGCCAATCACCAACCATGGCACCCACCGGCCTGCCAACCGACCGGCCGGCGCTTCCCCGGACGGCGCTGCGTTGACTGCCATCACTAGCCTCCTACATACGGGTTGCATCGCTCATCTGGATGCCTACTTCATACGGAGCGAACCTGAGACGACTGTTAATGCGGTGCTCAGGCCGGTTGGCCGAACCATGTGCCCAGCGCACGCACAGCGTGATGGCGTCGAGGTCCTGCTCGGTAGGCAAGGCCCAGGCGACACAGCCGTCGGGCCGGATGAGCAACGCGTCGACGTCCACCCGGTCCGTGCGGGCGGTGACGGTGTTGACCCAGCGCGCCGCGGGTCGGCATCGTGCCGGCCCCCGTCACCGGCGGCAAGGCGGTCTCGGTCTTCGCGGTCGGCAGGACCCCGGCCAACGGGCAGGCCTTCAACGAGGCTGCCTACACCGCCGGTCCGCTCACCGTCGCAGCCGGCAGCGTCGCCTCCACCGCCCGCGGGCAGCCTCCGTGTCCGCACCGCAGGCAACAGCAGGTTCCGAACCACTTCCGGCCCGTCGCCGACCTCAGCGGCTCAGCTCCCCGGTGCGCCCGGGCCGGTGTCGGGGCGTACTACAGTTCCGTCGGCCCAGCGGCGACGGCGGGTGCATGCTGGTTGTCGTACGAGTGGGCCAGGAGGGTACGCACATGCGGTGGTGGGCCGGAGCGTGGGTGGTCGCCGGAATGGTCGTCCTGGCGGCGTGCGGCGGGTCGACGAGTGGCGGGTCGGCGGCGGGCGGTCCGTCCGGAAACCGCTCGACCGGGCCATCAGCCAGCACACCGACACACACCTCCGGGCCTGCGACCACCGGGGCCTCGTCCCCGAGCCTGCCCGCGAGCCTGACCGGGGAAAGCCCCTCCGCGTCGGCCGCCACGCCCTCATCCGCGGCCAGAAGTTGTGCCGCCGGACGCGCCGAGGTGACCGTCGCTCCCGGTGACGCTCCCGTACAGGAGCTGTGCGTGCGGCCGGGAACCGTGGTGTCCGTCGTGCTCGAGCCCCGGATGGACGACAAGAGGTGGACGGCCGTGAGGAGTTCGGCACCGGTCTTCGTCCTGGCGTCCGGATGGAAGGTCGACGCGGACGGTACCGGCCACGCCTCGCTGCGGTGCGCAGGCACCCGGGGCGGTACGGCCGAGGTCACCGCGAAGGCGAAGGCACCGGACGTGGCCGGTGCGGCGCGGGTCGCCTTCACCCTGCAGGTGAACGTGGTGCCGTACACGCCGCAGGGGTGACCCCGGAACCCGGGATCACCCCTGCGACGTCGCTGCGTCAGTCGCAGTCCCGCACCTTGATCGAGTAGATGCCGCGGCCGTGTGTGGCCGCGTACAGGGTGCTGCCGTCGGGGCTCAGCTTCAGCTGGAGCACGGCGACGGCCGGGAGGTCGCCGACGCGCTGCCACGTGGTGCGGCCCGGCGCCCGGTAGACGACACCGAGGTCGGTAGCGACGGCGAGGCCGCCGTTCGGCGTGACGACCGCCGAATTGGTGGGCACGTCGGGAAGGTTCTTCGAGATGTCGGTCCAGGTGATGCCGCCGTCCTTGGACTCGAAGACATGGCCGACGCCGGCGCCAGGCCCTTCGGTCCAGTGCCGGGAGAAGCCGTTGACCGCGAGGTAGACGTGGTCGGCGTTCTTGGGGTCAACGGCGAAGCCGCTGAGGTAGCGGTTGGGCACGGTCCCGTCCGCACCCGTCGTGGGCAGGGTGATGTCGTGCCAGCCGGTGCCGTCCGCGTGGCCGACGGAGATGCCGCGGGCAAAGCCCTGGTTGTTGCAGGGGCCACACCAGGCCGCGTAGACCTTGCCGCCGAGGGCCGCGACGGCGGTCGCGGTGCGGCCGGCGCCGAGGTCGTACGCGCTCTTCCACTCGTCGCCGCTGCGGATGGCGTAGCCATGGGTCTGCACCCAGACGTGCCGACCGCCCGCGACCCAGGTCTCGGGGTTCTTCGCGTCGGCCGCGAGCGGGGCGATGAAGCGGGCCTCGCCGGTGGCGTTGTCGGCCGGGGCGACGTTGTACGACGTAGCCTTGCTGGAGTCGTCGATCCAACTGCCGTCGTTGACGGCGCAGTTCTGGGTCACCTGAATGGCGAGGTAGACGTACTCCTCGGCAATGTTGCACCCGTTGGCCGGGTCGGTGAGGGTGTCGCCGCCGTCGCCACCGAAGTTGGAGCCCATCACCTTGTCGTTGCTGCGCAGGACGGACTGACCGTTGTCCTGCAGACCGCCGGTCACCGAGACCCCGCCGTAGTCCAGGTCCTTGCCGACGCCGACCGAGTAATACTGCAGGGTGTCAATGCTGCCGTCGTTCAGCGAGGTCCAGTCAGTGGCGTGCCCGGAGGCGTCCTGGGAACCGGCCACCGGGCGTTTGTAGACGCCGCCGTCGTTGCCGACGTAGACGAAGCTCTTGCCGTGGTAGCGCCCGATCGCGACGCCATGCTGGTCTGGGTGGGTGGTCTGGTTGCAGTCGCCGGTCTGCTTGGCCGGGTCGATGCTCCAGCAGGAGAAGCCGAAGTTCCAGTACGGGCCGACCGCCGACCAGGTGGCGCCGCCGTCCTTGCTCTCGTGGACCTCCTCCAGGCCGGCGTAGACGTGCTGCGCGTCGGCCGGGTCGACGGTGAGGAACTGGTTGTACCAGGCCTGCACGCCCGGCATGTAGCCGCTGGAGGTCAGCGCCGAGCCGTCGACGGCCAGCGCCTGGTAGTCGGCGATCTTCGTCCAAGGGCCGGTGGGAGAACCGGACTTGGAGACGAAGATGCCCTCCAGAGCGCTGTCCGGGTTGGTGTTCAGCTGCTCGGGCGACTGGTCGATGGCATAGTAGCGGGAGCCGTCGGCGGAGCGGGCGAAGGTGACGTTGCCGACGCCGTCCGGGTCGGTCGGCAGGTCGCCCAGGCCGCTCGTGATCCGCGTCCAGGCGCCGTCCGCGCCCCTGGTGTAGAAGCCGTTGTAGTCGTCACCGCTGCGCCAGCCGACCGCGAGGACCACCTTGGACGGGTCCTTGGCGTCGATCGCGATGTCGTTGGCGATGTTCTTGTACGCGGCCGAGTCGTCGTCCGCCTTCGAACCGCCCGGCAGATAGTCGGGGTTGGGCGCGAACTCCAGCTTCCAGGCGCCCTTCAGCGTCTTGGTGGAGTGGCTCCACACGCCCTCGCTGGTCGCCGCCCACACCTTGGCGCCCCCAAAGCGCAGCTGGTGGACAGTGGTGGACTCCAGCTCGTCGCCGCCGACCCGGCTGCGGGCGGAGAAGGTGCCGTGGTGCGGGTGGGACAGGACGTAGACGCCGCTGCCGAGGTAGGCGTCGGCGTTGGTCGTCGCCTCGCCGGTGCCCAGCCACAGCCGTCCGCCGCCGTCGAGCGCGAGCGCGCCGGTGGACTGCGCCGGCAGCCGGTCGCTGATCGGCTGCCAGTGTCCGCCGCCCTTCTGGGAGCGCCACACGCCGCCGCCCGCGCTGCCCGCGTACACGTACCCGTCGTCATCGGCGGCCATCGCCGCCATCCGGCCGGTCACATTGCCCGATCCGCCACTGGAGTTGGAGTCGATGTCCCGGTAGCGCGGGTCGTCGGAGTTGTACGGCAGGTCGGTGACGTGGCGCCAACTGCCGCCTGACCTCGGCAGGTTGGTCAGGTCGTCCCAGGCGGCACCGTACGCGCCCGGTGCGACGATGCCGGGCGAGGTGCGGGCCTCGGCGTACTGGTCCGCACCCTCGGCTATCTCGTCGGCCTCGTTGCCGTCGTCACCGTCCTCGCCCTTCAGGCTGGGACTCATGGCACCCACCGACTGCTCCCGCTCAGCGGCGAGTCGGTCCAGGGCGCGGACCCCGAAGGGGCCATTGTTCTGGCCGGACGCGGCGCTTGCGGGTATCGCGACGAGTGCGGCGGATGCGGTGATGGCGCAGGTCGCGAGCCATCGTCTTCTACGAGTTGGAGCTGACACAGGTCCTCCGAAAACGGGTGGTCGTACAGCCGTCGTGGAAGACCTGACCACCGGCGGGAGGAGGCGTCCGGCACTTGGACAGTCTTTGACCAGAACCTGCCATCGCGATGTGATGCCGGAAACCGCCCCGCTCAGTACGCGCCGGCGTCGGACTCCCGCGGTCCGGGCCGGACGCCCCGTTCGCGCTCACCGTGACCCACGTTCTGACCTCAACACTCGGCAGTGCTGACGAGCTGACACCGCGGCTGTCATGTCATGACCGGGTCAGGAAGAGGCACTTACCCCGCTCTCAGGCCTCCAGACTGCGCAGTACGGCGGCCCGATCGGTGTCACCGAACAGTTCGGACAGCACTTCGGCCGCGGCAGGCCCCTCGGGAGGGATCCCGCCTTTTCTGACCTCCGCGACGGTCTGCACGATCTGCCGGGCCCACCAGATGGATGCCCCGGCGGGACGACCCCGCCCCGGTACGGGCGTGTTGAGCTCCATCCATGTGCGCAACCGGGCGCGGAACCCGTGGTCCCGCACCAATTCGGCCAGTTCGATCCAGGCGTCGACCTGCTCGGGTGTGGGATCGTCGGGGAGTTCGATGCTGAAGGTACGCATGCGGTCGCGCAGGCCCGGGTCGTCGAGGCCGCCGAACACCTCCTCCTTGAACTCGTCGATGATCTGCTCACGTTCGGCGGCGGAAAGCCGCGCCAACCGGTTCATCAGTGCTGTCTCCTCAACGGTCGAACCCCGTTTCGCCACGGTGGACAGGACGGCCCGGCTCACCTTGAGGGAGCGGATCTGCGCGTCGAGCGCGGCCACATGCGCGTCGGCGACCTCGGCGACCGTGGTGCGGCCGCTCAGGACGCGGCACACGTCGTCGAGTCCCAGGCCCAACGCCCGCAGAGTGCGAACCAGTTCGACGCGGGCCACGGACTCGGCGTCGTACAACCGGTAGCCGCCCGCGGAGCGGCCCACAGGCGGCACCGCTCCCTCGTCCGACCAGAAGCGCAGGGTGCCCACCGAAAGTCCGGTGCGGTGCGCGAGCCGGCCAATGGTGAGCACGTCGGGGCGTTCGTCGTCCATGCGTCAGATCCTGAACCCTCCGGCGGGTACAGACTCAAGCGCCTCAGTGCGAGGGCGGCCGTCGGGGGTGCGAAGGCGGCAGGGAGACGCGGGCCGTGACCGGTCCCCCGTCCTGGCCACGGCCCCGCTGGTGTGGTGGTTGGCCATCGGCGGATCAGCAGCAGCCGCCCACGACGGACGGCTCCTGCGCGCCGACTTCTACGGCCGCGTCGGCCGGACCGGTGGTGCAGCAGGTGCTGCCCTCGCGTGGACCGAGGGATTTCCAGTCGTGGTGGCGGGCGTACGCGCCGGCGACGGTGGAGGGTCAGTGACCGGCGCCAGCCTTGACCGCTTTCGTGGAGAAGTAGCCGGAGAGCCAGCCAGCGGTGGCCTCCGAGTGGTGCGGCGCCTCGGCGAAGCCGGTGATGGCGAAGCCCGCCGCGATCTGCCCTCCGAGCTGCTCGGTGAGCGTGTGGCTGTACTCGACCGGCGCGTCGAGGCCCCACAACCGTTCCCGCTCGGCGGGCTCCAGGTGAGAGAGGTCGCTGTAAGGCAGGCGGTGACGCACCACCAGCTCGCCGCGCGCCTCCAACGACTCGGCGTCGAAGAGGTAGACGTCTGGGTTGAGGAAGCCGGACAACAGCGTCCCCCCGGGGCGCAGCACGCGGTGGCACTCGCGCCAGACCGGCGCCAGCTCCGGGATGAACAGGTTGGAGACCGGGTGGACGACAAGGTCGAACGAGGCGTCCGGGAACGGGCTCAGGTCCCGCGCGTCGCCAAGCACGGTGCGCAAGTCGAGCCCCTCCCGCGCCGCGACCATCTCGTCCTGCGCCAGCTGGCGGGGCGAGTTGTCGAAGACGGTCACCCGCGCGCCCGCCGCGGCCAGCACTGGACCCTGCTGCCCGCCGCCGGAGGCGAGGCAGAGCACGTCGCGACCGGCGATCTGCGGCGGGAACCAGGCCGGGTCGACCGGCTCGTATCCGATCAGGACGATGGACCACTGGCCGGCCCGCGCCTTCGCGATCACCTCCGGGCCGACAGGGCGAGACCACTCGTTGCCCTCCTCCACCTCGCGGTCCCAGGCGAGGCGGTTGTGCGCGACGGGGTCGAGGGGAGGCTGACTCATACGCCGTAGCCTAGTTGTATGAGGCTAGGACATCGGTGACGCCTTCCTGCGGCCGAACGGCCGGTGGCGCTGGCCTCCAGCTGAGCCGCGGGGTCGGTGGTAGTTGTAGTGGATGTTCCAGACGCCGAGGGCTTCGCGGCGTTGGTCTTCGGATGGTGAGCAACATTGGCTGGTGCGGGCAGGTCCAGCTCGTATCCGGGGCCAACCACTCCTTAGCTTGAGTTTTAACCTTGGTAACTATGGTTCGGCGCCGACCAGGCCCATATGAGGTGAACTCTGCAGTTCGCATGGCATGTATTCCATCCGCGTCGGACTCGGGAAGCCCGCCTCGCCAGCGCGCGACCGTCTGGACGGGCCCTGGACGGCGCTATCCAACGCTCGGCCTGTCGCTGTGCAACGCGGATAATCGGGCACCAAGTCTTCACGAGGCCGGACGACACCTTGGGGGTACAAGGCATGCCTACGCCTGAGCAGATCTGGGCGGACGCCGATCTGCCCACCCGTCGGCTCGCCGGGCTGGCTCTCAACCCGTCCGTGCCGGAGAGCATCCTCCTGCGGCTGCTCTCTGACGCTCCGCTTGCCGCACGGATGGTGCTGTGCCGGGACCGGATCCTGCCCGACGCCGTCGTCGACGCGGTGATCGAGCACCCCGACACCTACACCCGCAGCTTCTTCGCCCGCAACCCCCATGTCGATCCGGCCCAGCGAGTTCGACTGCTGGATGATCCCGAGTGGTTCGTCCGCGCCCACCTGGCCGAGGGACCGCGGGTGGCCGCCCCCGCCCGGCCCTGGCCCCTGCCCGACGAGGCCGTCGTCCACATGATCAGCACGTACGACGACGAACTTCTGGGCGGTTCCTTCTACCAGCAGATCTCCACTGGGCTACGCCGATCCATGCCTACCCATCCGATCGCGAAGGTCCGCCGCTGGGGGGTCGGCGGGTGGGCATCACTGCCCGCGGACGTGCGGGCCGCCCTCCTCACAGACCCCGACGGCGAGGTCCGGGAGACGGCTCAGCGGCATGCGCGCTGTCAGGATCCGGCGTGGGTGGAGAGCGCGCTCCCTGACCGACCGTGCCACGCCCGCACCGACCTGCTGCTCCACCGCGCCCTCAGCAGAGCTGTGGTGGACGGCGTCCTCGCCAGGCCCGTCGGCAAGGAGGACAAGGCGATGATCGCCGTCAACCCCACCCTTCCTCCCGACGCAGTGGTCCTCCTGGCCGCCGACTCGGATCCGGAGATACGGGGCCGGATCGCGCAACGCGCAGACCTCGGACCCGCCGAGTGCCGCGCACTCGTCGCCGATCCGGACCCGGACGTGCGCACGCAGGTCGCGTACCGCGCGGACCTGGGACCGGCCGAGCTCCGTACGCTCATGACGGACCCCCACCCCGACGTCCGGCTGGCCGTGTCCCTCCACCCCGCACTGAGTGAGGACGAACGGGCCCAGATCGACTACCAGGTCCCCATGGACCATCCCTTCGTCTTCCACCCTGCGCCCGAGGTGCCCCGGGATCGCAAGACCGTCCGCCGAAACGCACTCTCCAACCACCCACTGCTGCGCCGACAGGCAGCCAGGGACCACCTGCTGCCACCGGACCTCGTCGCACGCCTGGCCGCCGACGACGACCTCGGCGTACGCGTCCTGCTGGCCCAAAACCATCCAGACGCCCCCGCACCACTTCTGGTGCGCAGCTTCCTCGAGTACACCGGCCCCGAGCGCAGCCACCTCACCACCCGGCCGAACTTCCCGACCAACGGACTGGCCGCCTTCGCCGACCACGAGGACCCTGAGGTCCGGGCCTTGGCCGCACGCGACCCCGAAACTGAGCCGACAGCCGTGGAGCGGCTCACCCAGGACCCGGAATATGCCGTGAGGGCTGCGGCGACGCGCCACCCGAATCTTCCGCAGTCCCGGCTGGCGGTACTCCTCGACGACGAGGAGTTGGCCCACGATGCGGCTGCGAACGCGGCGCTTGACTTGGACACGATCCGCCGACTGTTGAAGACGGACGGCCGACAGGTAAGGCCGCCGGCGTAGAGGAAGCTCCGGCTCCTGCGCTCCGCGAAGAACGAGGTGTGAAACACCGACGCAACGAGGCTTCACTCCGCCGGTGTGCCGAAACTGCATGCCGCTCATGGAGAGCCGCGATCGCAGGCGCTGCCCACGTGGGAGTGTCGATGGTTTCGTGGCAGGCGACGCCGCCAAGAAGGTTAAAACTCAAGCTGACCACCGCGGCGCCCTGGTCGACACTCGACAGGCTTGCCCAGCTACGCGGGCGGCGCGCTGACCAGGGTGGTCGGGGAGATGAGCAGGCTGGTCAGCTGTTGGGGGCCGACTGAAGAGGGCTTTGAGCGGGCCCGGCAACTGGCGAGGCAAGTGCCCACATCGGTGCGGAGTGGAACGAGCACACGCCGGCGCGGACCACCGTCCGCAACGGGCATCGCGAGAAGGTGCTGACCACGCTGGCCGGCGGCCTGGACCTGGAGATTCCCAAGGTCCGCACCGGCAGCTTCTTCCCGTCGCTACTGGAGCGACGGCGCCGCATCGACCAGGCCCTCTACGCCGTCATCATGGAGGCATACGTGCACGGCGTCTCCACCCGCAGTGTCGATGACCTGGTCAAAGCACTCGGCGGGGACAGCGGGATCTCCAAGTCGGAGGTCTCGCGGATCTGCGCGGCGCTGAACGAGCCGTTGACCGCGTTCCGCACCCGCCCGCTGGATCATGTCCGCTTTCCCTACGTCTATCTGGACGCGACCTGCTGCAAGGCGCGGGTGAACCACCAGATCGTCTCGCGGGCCGTCGTGGTCGCCACCGGCATCACCGAGGACGGCAACCGCGAGGTCCTGGGGCATGGGGGAGGTCGGTGACAGCGAGAGCGAGGCGTTCTGAAAGGAGTTCCTGCGCTCCCTGCGTGAACGCGGCTTGTCCGGGGTCCGCCTGGTCGTCACCGACCAGCACGCCGGGCTGGTCGCCGCGGTCCGCAAGGTCATGCCCACCGCCGGCCTCGTGCGCACCCAGCTGGACACCGTCGCCGACATGCTCGGCGCCCAGTTCCCCAAGGTCAAAGCCATGTTGCTGGAGGCGAAGGAGGATCTGACCGCGTTTGCGGACTTCCCGCCGCGGCACTGGAAAAAGATCCAGTCGACGAACCCGTTAGAACGGGTGAACCGGGAGATCAAGCGCAGGATCGACGTCGACGTCGTCCAGGTCTTCCCCAACGACGACGCCCTCATCCGGCTGGTCACCGCCGTGCTCTTCGAGATGCATGACGAATGGATCGCCTTTCCCCGCCGCTACCTTCCCGAAGGCAGCATGGGCGAGATCTACCGCGAGCTCCCCGAAAGCGCCCCGGCGCTACCCAACGCTCCAAACGCGCCCGCCAGTTGATCCCCAACACCACGCCGCGGGACACGACCGGCCTCTGGCCCTCAACTTGCTGTCCACCGCGCTGCGCCTGCAGCAGCTCATGGGGTCCAGATCGGGTCGTCTGGAGCAGGTCGCCCGGAGAAACGCTGAAGCGGAGCTCCTGCAGGCGAGAGTCGGCGGCGCGCAGTGACGATGAAGTTGTTTGGGTGCAGATCTTCCGAGGGTGCCTCGTTGGGGTGATTCGCAGAGGTTCGGGATGTAGCTGGTCGTGCCGACTCCTACCGTCGCCGGGGTCGAGCCCGCCGTGAGGCGTGCGGGTGCTGAGCGAGGGTGGGTGTGATGTGCCGTCGTTGATGGAGGCGTTGGAGGCCAGGCGGGCTGAGGTGCTGGGCGAGGCCGAGCGGCTGCGTGAGCAGATCGCCGGTCTGTCCGAAGAGTTGTCGCGGGCCGAGGAGCGGCTGGCGCGGTTGCAGATCGCGCGCGAGACGGTGGAGGAGGTGCTGGCCGCGCCGTCTTCGCCGGTGCCGGACGCGGAAGCCGCGGGTGGGGGTGCGGACGCCGCGGGTGGGGGTGCCGGCGGGGTAGCTGTGGCGTTGGTGAAGGCCGAGGCAGGGCTCGACGTGACGGTGATGTCGCCGGAGTACCAGGGGATCATCGCTTTGTTCGCGACCTCGGGGGCGGCGATGCGCTGCAAAGAGGTCTGCCAGCACCTGGGTCTGGGGACCGAGCCGCGGCATGTCGAGGGGATGCGCTCGAAGCTGAAGAGGCTCGTGGAGCGCGGGATCCTGGCGGAGCCTTCGTCCGGGCTGTTCAAGGTCGACGGCAGGAAGCAGGGATGGTGAGCGTGGTGGGGCCGGCCCAGGCTTCGCTCGCAGAGTGTGAGGACGCCTTCGCCGCCTCGGCGAGTCTGTTCGCCGCGGCGTGCGCGGAGCTGGCGGCCCCTCAGGCGGCGGTGATGACACATGCACAGTTGGAGGATCTGCTGGGTGCGCGGATGCGCGAGGTCACCCGGCAGTTGTTCCAGGACCACCTGACCCTGCGGGCCAGGGACGAGGTGCGCCGTGAGGAGGTCGTGGACGCCGCCGGTGTCGGACGCTCAAGGATCGAGCGGGGTCGGCACCGGATTCTGGCCACGGTGTTCGGCAAGGTCACCGTGGTCCGGATCGCCTACCGCGGCGCGGGCGTGGCGGACCTACACCCGGCCGACGCGTTACTGAACCTTCCAGACGCAATGCACTCGCACGGGCTGGCCAGGCTCGCCGCGATCGAGTCCGCCCGCGGCAGTTTCGCCGACGCCTGCGAGCGGATCAACGCCGTCACCGGCTCCGGAATCGGGCACCGGCAGGTCCAGGAACTCGCCGTCGGCGCCGCAGTCGACATCGACGCGTTCTACGACGCCGTCGTGCCGGCTCCCTGCACCGACACCACGCCGCTGATCTTGTCGGTCGACGGCAAGGGCGTGGTGATAAGACCCGAAGCACTGCGTGAGGACACCGCGAAGGCTGCAGCCGCCAAGGGAGGCAACGCGATGAAGACCCGGCTGGCGTCCGGGGAGAAACACGGCAGGAAACGGATGGCCACCCTGGGAGCCGTCTACGATGCCGAGCCCGCGCCGCGCACGGTGGACGACATCTTCGCCGACCCCGACCGGCAAGACGACGCCGGCCACGGCGCGGCGCCCGAGCGCCGCCAGGGGCCGAAGGCCCGGTCGAAGTGGTTGTGCGGTTCGGTGACCGACACCGCCGTGCAGGTGGTGTCGGCCGTGTTTGACCAGGCGGAGCACCGCGACCCCGGCCACCGCCGTTGCTGGGTCGTCCTGGTCGACGGGGCCCGCCATCAGATCGACCTCATCAAGGCCGAAGCGCGGCAGCGCGGCGTGGACGTCCACATCATCGTCGACCTGATCCACGTGCTCGAATATCTGTGGCGAGCGGCCTGGTGCCTGCACGACAGCGGCGATGCCTCCGCCGAGAGCTGGGTCGCCCGTCACGCCCGCGTTCTGTTGGGCGGCGGCGTGCAGCAGACCGTCGCCGCACTCGAGGAAGCCGCCCGCGCCGCCGGACTGCGTGGCGCCCAGCGCAAGGGCATCGACGAGGCCGTGAACTACCTATCCGGCAAGGCCGAGCACCTGCGCTACGACACCGCCCTTGAACGCGGCTGGCCGATCGCCACCGGAATCATCGAGGGAGCATGCCGGCACCTGGTCAAAGACCGCCTGGACATCACCGGTGAACCTTCCCCTTGATCGTGGACACCTGGAGACTGGGACGTGAGTTCCAGAGGAAGTAGTGCCAGGTGGGAAGTAAGAGCAACCGCAGCAGGCGGTACACGGAGGAGTTCAAACGGGACGCAGTCGCTCTCGTGCGTTCCTCCGGGAAGACCGTCACCGAGGTGGCCCGGCAGCTCGGGGTCAGCGCCGAGGGCCTGCGGAACTGGGTCAAGCAGGATGAGATCGACCGCGGGCAGGGGGCGCCGGGAGAGCTGACGACGGCCGAGCGTGAAGAGCTGCGCCGGTTGCGGAGGCTGGCCGCCGAGCAGGCGGAGACGATTGAGGTGCTGCGAAAAGCGGCGGTCTTCTTCGCGAAGGAGAGCGATCGATGAGCCAGGTGTACGCGTTCATCGAGGCGGAGAAGACCACCCACCATGTTGCTCTGCTGTGCCGGCTGCTGAAGGTGGCCCGCTCCTCCTTCTACGCATGGCTGGCCGGTGAGAAGACCAGGCGGGCGAAGCAGGCCGCGGACGATGTCCTGGCGCACGAGATCACCGTGCTGCACCTCGCCTCCCGCGGCGCCTACGGAGTGCCGCGCATCCACGCCGGACTGCGCCGGCTCGGACACCGCGTGAACCGCAAACGGATCGAGCGCGTCATGCGTGAACGCGGCATCAGCGGCGTCACACGGCGCAGGCGAAAGGGTCTGACCCGCCCGGCCAAAAGGGCGGTGCCCGCCCCGGATCTGATCGCCCGCGACTTCACCGCACCGGCGCCCGGGGTGAAGCTCGTCGGCGACATCACCTACATCCCCACCGACGAGGGCTGGCTGTATCTGGCGACCTGGCTGGACCTCGCAACCCGCGAGATCGTCGGCTACTCGATGGCCGACCACCACCGCGCATCCTTGGTCGTGGACGCACTGGGCATGGCTGCCGGACGTGGCCGGCTCCAGCCCGGCTGCATCGTGCATTCGGACCGCGGCAGTGAATACACCTCGGACGAACTACGGTGTGAAATACGCCAGTTGGGACTACGGCAGAGCATGGGCCGCACCGGCTCATGCTTCGACAACGCCGCCGCCGAGTCGTTCTTCGCTCTACTGAAGGCGGAGCTCGGAACCCGCCGCTGGCCCGACCGTGCCAGCGCCCGCGCGGACATCTTCGCTTTCGTCGAGACCTTCTACAACCGGCAGCGCCTGCGCCGCCATCCGCTCTGGGGCTACCTCACTCCGCTGGAGACCCGGCAGCGTCTGGAACAACAACACGCCCTCGTGGCGTAAGCATCGAGTGTCCAAGATCACGGGGAAGCTTCAGCACTGTGTTGCGGATTTCCGCGGCGGCGTCGATGCCGTTGATCCCCGGCATGCGGATATCGAGTACGGCCACCTCGGGACGATGGCGCCGGACTAGTTCCACGGCGTCGTGCCCGTCGACGGCCTCGGCGACGACTTCGATATCCGGATCCGTGGCAAGTACGGCGCGCACCCCTGCCCGGATCATCGGCTCGTCATCGGCGATCAGCACCCGGATCATCGAACGCTCACGGGGTGATCGTATCCAGGGACACCAGGGTGTCCTTCCGGAAACAGAGCTGATAGGCGTCGCCGGACCGGTCGTCGAACCGGTCGGCCGTCAACGCGTAGTACTCGCACGTTATGCCGTCTCCCGTCGCCTCGGCAGTCAGCGGTCGATAGTTCGTCTGCCGGTCCGGCAGGAAACGCTGCACCTCGGAACGATCTTGCCCCACATGCAGGCGGGAGTAGTCACGTGGGTCCAGGACCGACTGCGACGCCGACAGCATCTCCCATCCCATGAGAGCTCCGCTCAGCAAAGCTCCTGTCACGAGGGGCACCATGACGGCGGCGACCAGGGCCCGGCCGACCCGGCGCCGAGCGCGGCGATGTTCCTGCGGCAACTCGTCACCGCGAGAGGCTGCGGGCGCGAGCGGCGGCGAGGGGGTGTGCGGGATACGCGCGACGACTGCGTAGCCTCCGTCGTTTGGGCCGTGGCCGAATGAACCGCCGGTCAACCGCATACGTTCTTCGAGACCGATAAGGCCACGCCCTCCACTCCCAAGCCGCGGCCGCTGGTCGGCCGGAGACGATGGCGGGCCGTTCTCCACCACGACTTTTGTTTCTGCTGTCGTATGCGTCACGTGGACAGTCGCGGTCGCGCCGGACGCGTGCTTGGCAACGTTGGTCAGAGCTTCCTGCACGACCCGGTGAGCCGCCCGTTTGGCCATGGGCGGCACCTCGTCCGCCTCGCCGTCGATGCGCAACTCCACCGTGAGGCCAGCCGCGGAAGCCTCGGAAGTCAAACTCGTGAGGCTGGAGTTGTCGGGGTCCATCGGCGTTGTGTCGGTCTCCTCACGCAGGACACCGATCACCTCGCCGAGACGCTCCACCGCGGCCGCGGCTCTGGCTCGGATGTCCCCTGCAGCCTTTTGGTGGTGTTCTTCAAGGTCCGGCGCGAGTTTGAGTGCGCCGGCCGACAGGGCGATCAGGCTGAGGTCATGTCCGAGTACGTCATGCATGTCCTGGGCGATACGTGCCCGCTCGCGCAGCCGAGCTTGATCAGCGATCAGCTGCTGCTCGCGTTGCAGCTGATCGGCGCGCTCCCACCCGGCCCGGACAAGCTGCTGATACTGGCACCAGAACCGGCCCGCGAACCAGGGCAGCATCGTGGCGGCAACCACCACTGTCACAAAGCGGCCGGCAAGGGGGAGCCAAGCAGGAACGACGGACAAGGCCACCACGCTGGCCGCGAGTATCGCGACCAGGGCGAGCGCTGTCGGCGCCGTCCGTCCCGGCCGTCGTCCTGCCAGGAACGCGGCGATGGCAGTCGGAACAGCCCACCACAGGTTCATCACGCTCAGACCGGCAGCCAACGCGGTAGTCGCTGTAAAAATGGTCCCAGGACCAAGTGCCCGCCGTAAAACAGCGGTTCCGGTCGCAGTCCCAACGTTGATCCTTGTGCTGTTCACGAAGGTGACGGTACGGACATCGGGCGCCGTCCGACCACTGCCGAAAGTCCAATCTGCGCCGGTGACCGGCGAGCACTGGGTGGCGAAGCGTCCCCACCTCGTGCAGGCGACGTGAATCCCTCGTTTCAGCGATCCCGCTACACCTGTTGCAATCACTACAGTGTGAGCCGTACCGCTGAGCTGAGCGAACGCTCCTTGTGTACGCCAATGCCACACGGTTAGCCCCAGAGAAACCGCTGTGCCAGTGGTGCATGGCCCCGGTCGAGGAGAAGTGGGGTCCGGGCGTGGGTTACGTCAGCACGCGCGGCTGACCCGCCCGCCGGTCCCGCCGGCGTCAGTTCTCTGAGGGGATGCGGGCCGCGATCTCCCGCGCCGCCTCCGGCGATACCGGGCCTCCCTCCTGCGCGACGGTCAGCAGCAGCCGGAGCACGTCCTGGGCCTCTTCCAAGGTGAGCAAGGCCAGCCGTTCCGCGGCGCCCTCGAGGGGTGCGAAGTCGATCTCGTCGAGATCGAGGTGGTCGTAGCCGTCCATGTCCGGCGCAACGTGATCCGCGGCTGCCGGGTCACGGGAAGCGGGGCCCCCGCCCCGGCTCGTGGGTCACGGGGCGGGAGCCGAACGCCCATTTCCCTCCGCACGGCCGGACAAGGTGCCCATCAGGCGCTGCGTGGCCGGCGTGCCGTCGTCTTCTTCGCCGCTGTCTTCTTCGTGGTCTTCTTCGCGACGGTCTTCTTCGCCGGCTGCTTCTTCGCGGTCTTCTGCTTCGGCATCTCATGGACGTCGTCGTCCTCACCACGGGAGGCCTTGGCCTGCTGGACGGACGCGGTCAGAGCGGCCATGAGATCGAGGACCTTGCCCGGCTGCTCCGGCTCCGGGACATCGGGAAGAGGCTTCTCCTCCCGTTTCGCCTCGATGATCTCCGCCAGGGCGTCGGTATAGGTGTCCGTGAGCTCAGGGCCCTCGAGGTCCTCCCGACTCATGCGGTCGATGAGGGCGAGCGCCCCCTCGATCTCCTCCTGTGACACCGCCTCGTGTGGCGGGTCGACGGCAGCCGGATCGCGGACCTCGTCCGGCCAGCGCATCGCATGCAGAACGATCGCCTCGTCACGCACCCGCAGCAGTCCCAGGCGTCCCCGGCCCGACCAGGCGTACTTGGCGATCGCCACCTTCGACGACCTGCCCAGCGCCTGCAGGAGCAGCCTGTACGGCTTCGCCGCCACGTACGGGCTTATCTAGATCTCGCTCCGGTATTTGCAGGTCAGCAGGGTGTCGTGTGGTGATGGACACGAGGTGTGGAAGGTCAACCTGGAGCGTCAACTCTGCGTCGGGGTGCATTGGTTGTGGCAGTGGCCCCGCCGGAGGCGGGGCCACTGCGTTGATCTGTGAGGTGAGGCTGCGGTCCGTGCCGAAGCGTCAGTGGCGCCGCTCCTCGTAGCGCCAGAGGACATGAACGACACGGACCAACCCGACGACTCCGGCGACGACGCCTGCGACTGCCGGAGGCAGGTTCAAGGCAAAGATCATGGCTGCGAATACGAGGCCGCCCAGAAAGCATGCGCTGACCACGGTGAAACCGATCTCAACCGTGGTCTCATCTCGCTCCGCCTTGGTGCGTCGTCGCGTTGTCATGCTCGAAGGATCACATTCAGATCGCGCGAAGGACAAGCTGCGAGATGCAGGACAGGTCGATCACCCCGGCCTTGCGTCGCCGACCGGTGCGGGGGGGCTTCAGCCCTGCCTCGCGCAGGTCCAGACGCGTATCGGCCCAGGGATCGCCGCCATTGTCCGTCGCCACGCTGACCTGCCGTGGTCGGACTGGTGGTCGGGGCTGTGGTCAGGGCGTGTCACCGGAGTAGTAGAAGCGGCAGCTCACACCCGGGCCCGCTGAGCGGGGCTCGCCGGGGCGCGGGTCGTACAGCGACCGCCCGCCGGGGAACTGCCCGAGTTCGGTGGGCAGGGTCGCGCCGTCGTCGATCTCTTCCGGCCGCCAGCCCGTGATGTCGAGCAGCGACCCGTCCAGCGGCCCCGCCTATCAGCGCGGAGTAGGTCCGGTGCGGGAGCGGGCCGGGGTGGGGGTCTCGTGGTCGTGGCCTTCTCTGAACTACAAGCACGCGGCTGAGGGCCCGATCGGCAGTTGGCTGCCCGGATCAGGGATTCGTGCCTTCGTGTCCTGTCTCTGTGAAATTGAGGCAGTCCCGGTCGCCGTGAGGCATCTGGTCGCAGGTCTCGCTCAACCTCGGGCATCTGATGCGGTGTCTCCGTCATTCCGAGGTACCAGCCGTCCCTGCCACTTACCGTCGTTATACCTGGTCAGCGCCGAGTGAGGGTAGCTGGTGGAGGAGGAGGAATCCTGGGCCGATGTCCGGGGCGAACTGTGCAGTGGGCCGCTTGAGGCAATGTGGCCAACCCGGTTCGAGTCAGCGGGCAAGTACGCGCATTCCCGTCGTATCGGGGGCCGCGGAATTTCTCTGGCTGGTACTGGGCTGCGACCAGTACCAGGCGGGTGGGTTACGAGCCGTGGGTGGAACGGAGCCACCTGATGTGGCTGGATGCCGAGCCGGAGGTGTGCGGGCTGGCTTCGCAGCCGTTCCGGTAGCAGCTGAGCGATCGAAATCCCTTCGGCGAGACGACTCGCCCCGCCGAGTGGCTCCACGAACTGCACCCGCAGCTCAGCGGAGATGAACTCGACCCCTTGCGCGATCTCCACGGAGTGACAGCACGGGTGTTCATTGCAGCAGGTTGTGCCAGGACTGCGACCGCAGCGGTGGCGCACTGCCATCGTCCGTGATGACTCCGGCGGCTGCGGCATCGAACCCGGCGGGCCAGATCGTAGCGGCATCAGCGACAGCCCCCGACAGGCTGGCGCGTGATGCTTCGGTGCCGGTCAGGTCGGCGCCACGCAGGTCGGCTTGATCGAGTCGCGTGCCGTTGAGGTCTGCCCCGGTGAGTTCGGCGCCAGTCAGGTCCGTTGCCCTCAGGTCGGCCCCTTCAAGACGGGTGTGCCACAAAATCGCGGACCGCAGGTCGGCCTGGTGCAGTTGGGCGTCGCGAAGGAAAGCCCCAGCCAGCCATACGCTGGTCAGATCGGCGCCTCGCAGGTCTGCGCTCTCCAGATTCACATCCGAGAGGTCGCTGTAGTGCAAGTCGGCACCAACGAGGTTGGCGAAGGCCAGCCTCGCCCCGCGCAGATCGGTCCGGTCCAGTTCCAGCACGTGATGGTACGGCGCCCGCGCCCGACGGCCGAGAACTGTCATAGCGGCTTGACGGTCAGCGGAGCGGACTGGCAAAGGGTCGTCACCGCTGCGAGCAAGGACCAGTTCACGCTTGTGAGCCGCGTCCCGCGGCACCGGACGCTCAGCGAGCGGATCGGCAGGACCATTGCGCTTGACGAACGCGCATAGCACCTCCGCAATTGTCACGCGGTCGTACTGCGAGTCGTCAGCGATGCGTTCCAAGGCGAAGATCGCGCCGAAGCGTACTTCTGGGCTGGTACTGCCGAGCTGCTCCACAGCTGCCGTGAAACGCTGGGTGATCTGGCCCTGGCTGCTGACCTGGAGCTGCCGCCAGGTGAAGAACGCGCCAACCAGCAAGGCAACACCGGCCAGGCCCTGCAGCAGCGTGGTGCGGATGTCGTTGATTGCCTTCGCTCGTTCCGACGCAGGGGTGGCCGGGGCGTCCCAGCTCAGCAGGTACCGGGGAGCCACCACGGTGACGAGGGTGACCAGGAGCAGGCTGCCGCACACCACGATCACACTGATCGCCCGCGACCGGCCGGTGAGACGCCTACCTTGACGCTCCTGCTCGCGCACGGGATGCCCGGGCAGGGCCCGCTGATGTCTCGTTGGCCTAGTCATCCCCCACCGCTTCCACCTCGACCGCCGACGATGGAGGAAGGATGCGCCGCTGCATTCCGCCTCAAACGCGCCGGGTGACGTGCGGCGGGGCCGAGATTGTCCGCGTACAAGTGAACGTGGCCCTGACACGAAAAGAACCTGCGGTTGAGCTCGGTGGTCAGGCCGTGGCGACGGGTTCGAAGCGGATGGTCAGGCCGAGAGTGTTGGCTTCCTTCAGCATGCGGCGCATGGCGCGTGCTGGATCGCGGCGGGTGAAATAGTCCGCGCCCAGTTCGAGGTAGGGGACGTGGTCGTGGAGCACGTGCCAGACAGCGATGGCGATCTTGTGCATGACCGCGACCAGTGCCCGTTTGCCACCTCGCCGTGCCGAGATCCGGCGGAAGAACACGGCGAGATAGGTGTCCCTGCTTCTGATGGCGGCCAGCGCGGCGACTCCGAGCACGCGTTTGAGATTGGTGTTGCCGTGCCGGGTCCGGCCGGACTTGTTCACCCCTGCCGACTCGTTCTGCCCCGGGCAGACCCCGATCCAGGAGGCGAGGTGATGGGCCGTGGCGAACTGGCTCATGTCTCCGCCGGTTTCGGCGAAGACGATCTCTGCCGCCATGCGCCCGATGCCGGGAACAGTGTCCAGGAGGTCCAGGTCGTGCTCGTGCTCGCTAAGCAGGGTGGCGATACGGGTGTCGAAGACAGCGACCGTCTCCTTGAACCGGTCCGCCTCGTCCAGGTAGTGCTGGACCATGAAGGCGTGGTGGTCGGTGAAGTCGCCGTCCAGTGCCTCGATCAGGGCGGGGATCTTGGCACGGGCCTTGCCGACGGCAAGATCCGCAAGGCGTTCACGGTCGCGTTCACCGGCGACCAGGGCTGCCAGGATCGTCCGTCCGGTCTTCCCGGCCACATCGGTCAGCACGGAGGTGAGCTTCATCCCGGTGTCCTCCAGCTCCTTCTCCAGCCGCTGGATCTCCCGACCCGCAGAACGCAGGAGTTCGGTGCGGCGCCGGGTCAGGTCACGCAGTTCCCGCACCATGCGGCCGGGGACGAAGGACGCCATCACCATTCCCGACGCGCCGGCCCGGGCCAGGAACGCGGCGTCGCTCGGATCGCTCTTGCGGCCCCTGATCCCCTTCAGGTGAGAGGGATTGACCAGCATCAGGTTCAGCTGCGGCTGTAGCAGGTAGTAGACCCCGCGCCAGTAGTCGGCCGTTGCTTCCATGACCACCACGTCGACCTGGCGTTCCACCAGCCAGGCCAGGAGCCGACGTAGTTCGGACCGGGTGGTGCCGAACCGTTCGGTCTCCAGGCTCCATGTTCCCGCCCGAGTCGTACTGGGCGTTCGCACGCAGGCGAGCAGGAACCGCTTGCCCAGGTCCACTCCCGCGGACCGCAGATGGATGACCTCGTCCTTCACGTCCTGCCGACTCATCGCCCGCTCCTGAACACCCGTAGCGAAAACCTGGCGGGAACCCCGGAGGGATCAGGGAAAGAAGCGGAATCTGACACGCGTGCTCCCGGCAGCGGATCACTGCCTTGGCAACAAACCGTGGTCCCCAGCGCGACCCCCATTGCCATCCTGGACAAACGAGCTCACCGGCATCGCAGAGCCATCGGCGTGACCGGGGCACCCACCCCATTTTCTCTCACCCGAGGTGATCAGCGCAGCCATCCCCGTTCCTGGCAAGATTTTCGGACGCTGTTGGCGATCTTTGGTGAGGTTGGTCAACTGCCGCGTTGTGCGGTGCTGTTCTGGCAGAGCCGTTGAAACGGGGTGAGGGGCCGCGCGGCTCTGGGGGGTGCAGTTCCGGGTGGAAAGTATCCGCTGAGTCGGACGACGTTGGCCCCGGCGGCGGTGAGGACGTGTTGCACGTGCACTACGCCAGCCCTCGGTAGCGGCATTGGCGCAGGCCATGGGCGTGGACGGTCTCGGAGACGGTGGCCTCGCAGCCTGCGCGCATCGCGTAGCGGGCCCGCCAGGCAAGAGTTTCCTGTTCGATGCGTGCACGGTTCTGGATCTCCTGCAGCGGGCGAGTCATCAGGATAAAGTGGCGTCCTCGCCCGTCGGCATAGCCGGTGCAGGACTGTCGATCTGAGGTTCCCCCGTCGTGCGGGAACCGCTGATCAGCTGGTCAGCAGGGGTTGACGGGTGTTCAGATTCGTTGGTTCGGCCGTCGCCTGCTCGGCGTTGAGGAAGCCGAGCCGCTCCTGGATGCGGCGGGAGTTATAGAAGCCGTCGATGTACTCGAAGAGCGCGAGATTCGCCTCGGCCCTCGTGGTGAAAGTGCGGCCACGGAGACCCTCGTTTTTTGATGAGCATCCAGAGGTTCGCCGCGAGGGCGTTATCGTACGAGTCCCCGACGGAGCCCATGGATGCCTCAACTCCCGCTCGCATCAGCCGAGTTGTGAGCTTGATGGACGTGTACTGACAGCCGTGGTCGGCGTGATGGATGAGCTTGCCCGGCTCGACCTCGCGGGACGCGAGCGCGTACTCCAGCGTGGTCAGGACCAGGTCGGCGTCCGCGCGGTCGGAGGTCTCCCACGCGACCACCCGGCGGGAGAAGGCGTCCCTGATCGCGGAGAGCCACAACGGTCCCTCGCCGGTGGAGACCATCGTGAGGTCGGTGACCCACAACCGGTTCGGCGCCGGTGCGGTGAAGTCCCGGTTGGGTGCAGATCCAATGAGGGTGCTGTCGATCAGGCGGTGGGTATGACCTGGTCGCGGTAGCGCGTCTGGTGGTTGCGGATGAACTCCTGCTGCTGGTGCCAGGTCCAGTAGGCGTCGAAGTCGCCGTTGGCGCGGACGGCACGCAGCTTGAGCACGGCTTCAGCTCCGGACAGGCCCCAGCGGGCGCCGGTGATGTCCAGGCGGTCTTTGACCAGGTGCCGGCATGCTCCCTCGATGATTCCGGTGGCGATCGGCCAGCCGCGTTCAAGGGCGGTGTCGTAGCGCAGGTGCTCGGCCTTGCCGGATAGGTAGTTCACGGCCTCGTCGATGCCCTTGCGCTGGGCGCCACGCAGTCCGGCGGCGCGGGCGGCTTCCTCGAGTGCGGCGACGGTCTGCTGCACGCCGCCGCCCAACAGAACGCGGGCGTGACGGGCGACCCAGCTCTCGGCGGAGGCATCGCCGCTGTCGTGCAGGCACCAGGCCGCTCGCCACAGATATTCGAGCACGTGGATCAGGTCGACGATGATGTGGACGTCCACGCCGCGCTGCCGCGCTTCGGCCTTGATGAGGTCGATCTGATGGCGGGCCCCGTCGACCAGGACGACCCAGCAACGGCGGTGGCCGGGGTCGCGGTGCTCCGCGCTGGTCAAACACGGCCGACACCACCTGCACGGCGGTGTCGGTCACCGAACCGCACAACCACTTCGACCGGGCCTTCGGCCCCTGGCGGCGCTCGGGCGCCGCGCCGTGGCCGGCGTCGTCTTGCCGGTCGGGGTCGGCGAAGATGTCGTCCACCGTGCGCGGCGCGGGCTCGGCATCGTAGACGGCTCCCAGGGTGGCCATCCGTTTCCTGCCGTGTTTCTCCCCGGACGCCAGCCGGGTCTTCATCGCGTTGCCTCCCTTGGCGGCTGCAGCCTTCGCGGTGTCCTCACGCAGTGCTTCGGGTCTTATCACCACGCCCTTGCCGTCGACCGACAAGATCAGCGGCGTGGTGTCGGTGCAGGGAGCCGGCACGACGGCGTCGTAGAACGCGTCGATGTCGACTGCGGCGCCGACGGCGAGTTCCTGGACCTGCCGGTGCCCGATTCCGGAGCCGGTGACGGCGTTGATCCGCTCGCAGGCGTCGGCGAAACTGCCGCGGGCGGACTCGATCGCGGCGAGCCTGGCCAGCCCGTGCGAGTGCATTGCGTCTGGAAGGTTCAGTAACGCGTCGGCCGGGTGTAGGTCCGCCACGCCCGCGCCGCGGTAGGCGATCCGGACCACGGTGACCTTGCCGAACACCGTGGCCAGAATCCGGTGCCGACCCCGCTCGATCCTTGAGCGTCCGACACCGGCGGCGTCCACGACCTCCTCACGGCGCACCTCGTCCCTGGCCCGCAGGGTCAGGTGGTCCTGGAACAACTGCCGGGTGACCTCGCGCATCCGCGCACCCAGCAGATCCTCCAACTGTGCATGTGTCATCACCGCCGCCTGAGGGGCCGCCAGCTCCGCGCACGCCGCGGCGAACAGACTCGCCGAGGCGGCGAAGGCGTCCTCACACTCTGCGAGCGAAGCCTGGGCCGGCCCCACCACGCTCACCATCCCTGCTTCCTGCCGTCGACCTTGAACAGCCCGGACGAAGGCTCCGCCAGGATCCCGCGCTCCACGAGCCTCTTCAGCTTCGAGCGCATCCCCTCGACATGCCGCGGCTCGGTCCCCAGACCCAGGTGCTGGCAGACCTCTTTGCAGCGCATCGCCGCCCCCGAGGTCGCGAACAAAGCGATGATCCCCTGGTACTCCGGCGACATCACCGTCACGTCGAGCCCTGCCTCGGCCTTCACCAACGCCACAGCTACCCCGCCGGCACCCCCACCCGCGGCGTCCGCACCCCCACCCGCGGCTTCCGCGTCCGGCACCGGCGAAGACGGCGCGGCCAGCACCTCCTCCACCGTCTCGCGCGCGATCTGCAACCGCGCCAGCCGCTCCTCGGCCCGCGACAACTCTTCGGACAGACCGGCGATCTGCTCACGCAGCCGCTCGGCCTCGCCCAGCACCTCAGCCCGCCTGGCCTCCAACGCCTCCATCAACGACGGCACATCACACCCACCCTCGCTCAGCACCCGCACGCCTCACGGCGGGCTCGACCCCGGCGACGGTAGGAGTCGGCACGACCAGCTACATCCCGAACCTCTGCGAATCACCCCAACGAGGCACCCTCGGAAGATCTGCACCCGTCCCGGTTGACCAGGTCCGGGGCGAGGCTGGCCTTGGGATCGCGGCGCGTGAAGCCCTTGCGCCGCGGGCTGATCCCCGCGATGTCGGCCTCGCGCATCAGGCGCTCGACCCGCTTGCGGCCCACGCAGACGCCCTCGCGTTTGAGGACGGCGTGCACGCGCGGCGAACCGTAATTGCCGCCGTACTCCGCGTGGATCTCCTTGATCCGCTCGGTCAGTTCGACGTCGCGGCGCCGCCGTTCGCACGGCTCCTTCTCCGCGCGGCGCCAGCGGTAGTAGGTGGAGGAGGCGATGTGCAGTTCCCGCAGGACGCACTCGACTCCCAGGCGGGGATGCTCGTCAACGAGCGCCGTCACCTGGGCCGGGTCGGGTCGAGTTGCGCCGCGAAAAAAGCCGAGGCCGTCCGCAGGACGTCGTTTGCCCGCTTGAGCTGGACGTTCTCCTTGCGCAGGGCCGCGAGCTCGGCGCGTTCGTCGGTGGTGAGACGGTCGTCGCGTTCGCCGGCGTCCGCCTCGGCCTGGCGGATCCAGCCGCGCAGGGCCTCGGGGTGCACGCCGAGGTCGACGGCCAGCTTCTTGATCTGCGGCTTCGGCTCGGTGGTGCGGTACATCCGTACCGCACGCTCACGCAACTCGAGCGAGTATTTCCGGGGTGCAGCCATGGTCACAGGTCCTCTCATGAGTCCCATCTGACCCGCTGTCAACTTCCTCCGCATCTCGGGGGAACCTCACCGTCCACGTTTCCTGGCTGCCGCGAGGCGCCATGGAGCGCGGTTTGAATAGCAACTGGCAGGGTGTCAGGGAGGTAAACCCTTTCTTCAGGTGAACTTACTACCTTTAACAGGGATATCCGCTAGACATGCTCCTATCCTCTTCTCGACTGGAGCAGACCGGACACGGTGTGCCTGTCCTCTTTGGGCTTGATGACCGTCGGGGGTTTGCGTGAGGCTGAGCAAGGTCAACTGCTGGGGCTCGTTGCGCGCCGTTCGTATCGGCTGGTCATCGGCAGTCTGTGGGCGGGGCATGACTCTGTGGCTGGGATTTGTGCTTGCCGCCGCAGTGAGCGCGGGCGCGACAGCGGCGCTGTACATCCCAGTCGTTGTAGGAGTGCCGGCTGCGTATGGTCTGGCCGTCCTGTCTCTCCTTGGGCGTGCCAGGGAGGCCGCCGGACGGGTGCGTCTTCGCCTCGTACTCTTTGCGGGTTCTGCGGCAGCGGGTGGCCTTCACCACCTCGTGGTCAGTCAGCTTTCTCCCTCTCGAGGAAAGCCCGTTGGTGGCGTCCACTTCGTCCTCCAGCTGCTGGCGGTCACCGGAATCGTCTTGTCTCTGTTGGTGGCGGTCGCGGGACTGGTGCTCGCAGTTGCGGACCGCGGCACGACGCTGATCTGGCTGCGGCGAGTCCTGGATGGATGGGTGATCGCCGGCTCCCTGCTCACCGTGGGCTGGGTGCTGCTGCTGCATCGCGCCGACCGAAGCGGCGATGCGTTCGGTTCTTTGCAGGATCTGGCACGCGTGGTGACGGACATCCTGGTCTTCGGACTTCTGGTGGCACTGCGCTACGCGCTGAAGCCTCCTGAGCGCACATCGACAACGGTGGGTGCCCTGGCCCTCGTTGCTTTGTCTGCAAGCGACATGCTGCGCATCCTCATGCCGGCCCCCGGCACCTGGTACGGCATTCCTTGCGCGGCGGCCTGCTCGATCACTGGCCTGGTTCTCATCGCCGTGGCCCCATGGCTGGCCGGAGGCACCAGTGTCGTGGACGTGGGCCAACACCTCATGCCCGTCGTCGGAGTCGTGGCCGCTTTCGTGCCCGTGGCCGTCTGTGCCCTGGCCCTGGCAGTCCACACCATGGTCGGCGGCCAAACCGGCATGGCCCTCATGGTCCTGGCGGGCTCGCTGCTGGTCGCGCTTGGTATCCGGCAAGGCGTCATCCACGCCGACCACCTGCGTATCACCCATGAAGCCACCACCCGGGAGGCTCATTACCGCACCCTGGTCGACGGCACTTGCGACGTGATCACCATCGTCAGCCCGGACGGCGGCGTCCGCTACGTCAGTCCTGCTGCCTACCACGTCTTCGGCTACCGGCCTGAGGACCTGCTGGGTGCCCGCCTGCCCCTGTACTGCCACCCCGAGGACGTGATGCCGCTGATGCAGGCAGTCGAGGCGCTGCGGCAGGAAGCCGCATCAGGCGTCCGCGGCCCGGGCCGCCGCGTGTCTTGCCGGGTCCGCCACGCCGACGGACGTTGGCGCCACGTCGAATCGACAGTCAGCCACCACACCGAGGGAATGATCTTCAGCAGTCGCGATGTGACCGAACGGCTCGCCCTGCAGGAACAACTCGAGCACCTGGCCTTCCACGACGCGCTCACCGGACTGCCCAACCGGGCCCTCTTCGCCGACCGAGTCGCGCACGCCCTGCGGAAACGGACCACTCGCACAGCCCCACCCACAGTGCTCTTCGTGGATCTGGACGGCTTCAAGGCCGTCAACGACTCGGCCGGACACGCGGTCGGCGACGCTCTCCTGGTCCACGCCGCACGTCGGCTCCAGGCATCCGTACGGGCCGAAGACACCGTAGCCCGCCTCGGCGGTGACGAGTTCGCCGCCCTCTTGGAGGGAGAGGCCGGGACCCACCCCCCGCAGGCCAGAGACGTCGCCGAGCGAATCCTCTCCGCCCTGGCACAACCCTACGAGATCGCAGGCAAAGAGGCGCTCGTCTCGGCCTCCATCGGCATGACAGTAGCCCGCCCCGGCGTCACACCGGACGAACTCCTCAACCAAGCCGACAAAGCCATATACGAAGCAAAAAGAGCAGGCAAAGCACGCATCCGCATGCACATCCCCCAACCACACCCAAACCGCAACAGTTCATCACCCGAGGCCCAACGGGCGGCCATTCCCCTCCAGGCGTCAGACGAACCGGCTGCGCAAGACCTGCCGCCGGCCCATCAGGGCGACTGTCAGGACCGATCAGCGGCGCGACCCTGCGTGCCTGCCGCCGGATCGGCCATGGGTAACCAGTACAACGGCCAGAGCCAGACGCAAGCGCTGCAGCTTGCCACAACCGGTGATCACCCTACCGAGCACCCCCAGTGCGGCGGCACGGCGGTCCCACAGCAGCAAGACGGTTGATCGCAAGGCGAATCGGCTGTCGTCCACACCGTCGCCGCGGGCCACCTTGTCTCGGGCGCCTGAAGGCGGCTGCCGTCTTCGCCGGCCTCAGGACAGCGGCTGTCTCTGTCACGGGACGAACCGAGCTGATGGAGCGTCGCACCTGAGCCTCCCGCTCGGGCTCAACGGACAGGCAACGAGGCCCGCCACCCCGCGGCCCCCTTCCTCTGTGGTGCCTGGCTGTGCCCGGCGCTCGAGCGCGGAGGCCCCGCCGACGCGCAACCAGGAGACGGACGGCGCCCCGATCCCCCGAGGCGCTCCCCACCCGTCCCCGCCCTTCCCTTCTCCTTGTCTCATCGGGGGCGTGGGGGTGAGCAGAGGGGATGTCGGGCTGCAGACCATGCCTGTTCAGGGGTGGTGAGCTGCGGATACACCGTCAGGCCTGCTGCAGGCGCGGATTGTTGTGGGCCGGGTTGTAGGAGGAAGGCTGGAGACGGCAAGGTCCAAGCCGTTTACGAGCGTTGGGGGTACGAGAAGATCGGTGAGCAGCAGCCGTTCGCCGATTCCCCCGTGTTCGCCTCGATGATGCGCGAGCCGCTGCACCTGGCATAACAGCCGAGTTGCGCGCCAGGACGGCCCTCAGCCGACCTGAGCGGAATTCAGTTGCCGTCGGCAGGGGTGGAGGACGGCTGTGGTCTCGCCGCCAGCCAATCCTGCAGTTCCCTGTGCCGGAACTGGTAAGCACGGCCCTCCACCCGTAGGACTCCCGTGTCGGTGCACCAGTCCAGGAACGGGCCAAGTCGCCATGGCAGTCCAGGTGTGTCCAGGCGGAATGCCAGGAAGCGTCGGCAGCCTCGGACAGCGAAGACGAAGGCGGGAAGTCCGATGATGCCGGCGCCGTAGCCGTAGCCCCACCACGACTGGAAGACCTGCGACAGGAGAGCGCCCAGCGCGAGTGAGGCGACCAGCATGGTCGCCAAGCCGAGGCGGAACTCCGCGCGCAGCGGGTCCCGGGGGCGGACGATCGCGGACTGTGGGTATTCGGTCACCGGCCTGGAGGCGCAGAGAACGGCCAACAGCAGCGCGTAACTCACCGCCGTTGCGACGTCCAGGTCGAGCCGCTTGCCACTGATGATTACTGACTTCGGCTCGTCAAGGTGACGCGGGTTCGTCGAGGGTCAGGCCGGTTCCGGCTATGAAGCCGTCGAGGGTGTCGGGCCGGTACTGAAGGCGTTTGAGCCGGTTGCGGACGAGTGCCTCGAGACGGTCGAGAGCGACAACGGCGAGGTTGGCCAGGCTGTGCTTGACGTGTGCCCATACCCACTCGACGGGGTTGAGGTCGGGTGAGTAGGCGGGCAGCAGGAATACCGTCAGCCACTCGCGCTCGGCGATCAGCTCGCGCATGGCGTGGGAGACGTGGGTGTTCAGGCGGTCCCAGACCAGCACGATCGGTGCCCTGACGAGCTGGTGGACGCCGTCGACGAGTGCGATGAAGTCCCGCTCGCCCATGCTGCGGCGCTTTCCTTTGCCGGCTCGGTGGGTGCGCAGCCGGTGGCACAGCCGGGTCCGCGAGCCCGGCCGCATCGCGATCAGCCCGGCCACCGACAGACGCCCAGAGCGGCGCCCGCTGACGGTCACGACCGGGGTGCGCCCGCGCCGGCCCCAGGTCCGGCCTCGGGGCGGCTTTCGGGTGAACCCTGCTTCATCCTCGAAGCAGATGTAGCCCCCGCAGGCCGCCCGGGCTCTTTTACCTCGGCCCAGGTCACCTCCTTCCACGCAGTGACGGCCTGCTCGTCGCGTTCTGCCACCCTGCGTGCGGGGACCTGCGGACTGAAGCCGAGCCGGTGCATCAACCGGGTAGCTCCGGAGACGCTGTAGCAGACGTGGAACTTCCTGCCGATCAGCGTGGCCACCCTCGCCGCGGTCCACACCTGGTCCTCCACCCAGCCGTGGGCGGCCGGGCCCTCATCGAGGTACGCGGCCAGTTTCTCCAGACAGCGTGGCGACAGTCGGCAACGGGATCCACTCGGCCCACGGGAGGCCAGAGCCCGCACGCCACCGTCCCGCCACAACTGATGCCACTGGTAAGCCGACTTCGGGCTCACTCGCAGGCGCCGTGCGACCTCCGGCGGCTTGATCTCCTGCTCGAACAACTCAGCCGCCTGCATCCGTACCGACTCCCGGCGCCGACGCCCCGCAGCGGTCAACCCGCCCCCATCGCCATATCTCACACACCACGGGATACAGCCACCACTCCGAGCCCATCAGAAGCTTCGCCAAGGTTCACCCTGACGAGCCGAAGTCAGTACTTATCCAGCGATCCGCTCGTGGGGACGGAGGTGATGAGGCCGCGCAGGCGCTCGACGTACAGGCGCATGTTCTTGTCCGCGATGTCGTTGTCCGGATGACGGGTGGTGATGTGCAGGCCCTCGTGGAGCCGGCTGACCCAGACGCCCGTCTGGTCGCCGCGCGATACCCGGAGCAGGCAGCTGGCCCGCATCTCCGCCCAACGCTCGGCACCCGGGAAGAGACGGGCGTCGATGTAGGAGAAACCGGAGTACAGATCGGGTGAGGTAGGGCGGAACTCCGGGCCGATCAGGGTCAGCACGCGGTCGAGGGGCATGCGGGCCAGCCGCTTGTTGACCCGCAGGTTGTCGCGGGCGGCTCTCAGGGCACCGGTGAAGTCGTGTGCCCGGTCGACGGCGATCTCGACGGGCGCGTTGCCGACGTACCAGCCCACGGAGCCGGACCACTGCGACCTCACCCGGGTGTGGAACGGCACGATGGTGCGGAAGACGGGCTGCTTGGCGAGCTTGTGGATGAGCAGGGCGCTGGCGGCGAGCAGGCCGACGAGGCTGCCGCCGTACGGCCGGCAGTACGCCTCGAACGCGGCGGCGTCCTCGGGGCTCGTGAGCATCTCGCAGATTATCGTCTGCTGCGGCATCCGTCCGTCGGGCTCGTGCCCGACGTCGATCTGGAAGCTCGGCAGTCTGCCGTCGCAGCGCCGGATGAAGTCCCGCCAGCGGGCGACCATGTCATGATCCACGTCGGCCCGGTCCGCGTCCGCCCGTTCGATCTCGCAGAAGTCGATGTAGCTGGCCGCCGGCCCGTGCCGCACCTCGCAGCCGTCGACGGCCGTGGTGTAGAGCTCGTCGATCTCGGCTGGGAGATTCTGCAGGGAGTACGCGTCGACGTTGATATGGTCGAAGGCCATGTACACGCTGGTGGAGTCGTCCCGGACCACGGCGGTGTACAGGTAGTTCGGCCAGCTGAGCGCGTCGGTCGCGGCATCGAAACGGTCCCGCAGATGCCGGACCAGCTCCCCCGCGTCCGGGAAGTCGCCTGCCACCTCGCGCCGCAGTGACACGTCTCCGCCGTCGAGCGTGAAGCGGCACAGCGTGTCGCCGTCCCAGCGGAACCCGCTGCGCAGCGTCTCGTGCCGGACGGTCCAGGTCTGCAGGGCGTCCTGCAGTGCCTCGAGATCGACCGGACCGGGAAGGTCGAATGCGAGGCCGATCCAGGTCGGCTGGATCACGCCCCTCTCGCGTACGGCCTTGGCGGTCCTGATGTGCCCCTCCTGGATGTACGCCGGCGGCCGGGAATCCTGCGCCAGACCGGCCGCCACGGCGAGGGTCGCGGGAGACAACGTCCACTCCACGAGACGTCCGGGCCGGACCCCGCAGCGGTGGAGGTCGGTGATGCGCATGAGGCGGCTCCAGTACGGACAGAAGACAGATCCGATCAAGGAAACACCGTGTATGCACCCGGGATGCGCCGCAACAGGACGGTGGGCCGAGATTTCAATAGAACGGGTGGCTGCTCGGTGCCCGAACGGGGTGTTTTAGCTCAGGCGGTGGCCGAGGATCGCAAGGCCGGCTGAGGCAGCGCGGTGCTGGTAGGCGCGCAGTCCTGGGGCGCCGGGGGGGTGCGGGCTTACGGGCGTTGCGGTGCCAGTGGCCGGTGAGTGCGGCAAGGAACGCTGTGGTGGTGTCGGAACGGCTCTGTCAACTTGTGAGGCTGGGGGCGGGTTGAGGCATGCGGACCCGCTGGGCCGGTTGGCTTCAGGCTGTGGCTGCACAGCCGGTGGCCTGGCGCCAGGTGGTGAAACGGTGGGTCATTTCGGTGCGGTAGTCACGGGCTGTGAGCAGGTGGCGGCGAGGGCGGAAGTGGGCTGAGATGCCGCTGAGTAGCTGTTGTCGTTCCGATCTTGAGGGGTGTGCGTCGAACGGGAGTCTCGATCGGGTGGTTGCCGGCGGCTGCGGGCATGAAGGCAGGGCCTCTTGGTAGGCAGGGCATCTTGGTAGTCATCCCGGGCCCTGTCGGTCCTGGCCTTCCCCCTGCCCAGCGGTTACATCCGCCGCCCGTCCGGGGAGGTGACTTTGGACCCGGACGAACAGGTGCAGACCGTGATCCGCCTGGTCTTCGCGCAGTTCGAACGGCTCGGCACGTTGCACGGTGTCCTGCGCTATCTCGTGGATGACATCCAGTTGGGCATCCGGCTGCGTGAGGGGCCGACAAGGGCACCCTGGAATGGCGAAGGCCGAACCGGATGACGCTGCAGACCCTGCTGCACAATCCCGCTTATGCCGGCATCTATGCCTACGGGCGGCGCCGGGTCGACCCGCGCCCTGCGGTGGAGGAGGCGGCGGAGCACACCAAGGTGTGGTGGGCGGCGGCCGGGGTGTCCTTTCCCTCCGGGCACACGGCTGCCGCCTTCGCTTTCGCCGGTGCCGTCATTCCGGTGTGGCCGGCCGCCGGTGCCGCTTGTGCGGTGTCGGCGGTGACCGTGGCCGCGGCACGGGTGCACAGCGGTGCGCACTTTCCCTCCGACGTGGCCGCGGGTGGCGCCCTGGGGCTGGCGGCGGCTGCCCCGGTGCGGGCCGCACCGCGGCTGCTGTGGCGACGTGTGCTCTGACGAGCGGTGATGCGTCGCTGCCGGGGTACTCGGGCACGCGATCAGACGGTGGAAGGAGATCGCCGATTGGTCGCCAACCGGGGGCAGCCCAGACCCCTGGCGAGCACCAACGGATACCGAACATCGCAGGACCTGCCGCAAAACGCCGACGAAGGACAGGTGAGCACCCATGCCAGCAGAAGGCTCCCCCCGCACCGGCGGCGGAGCGCAGGAACCGGTCGGCGACCTGGTTCAGCGTGCCTCGCAGCAGCTGTCGCAGCTGGTCCGCGACGAGATGCGCCTGGCGCAGGCGGAGATGACCCAGAAGGGCAAGCGGTTCGGCAAGGGCGGTGGCCTGTTCGGCGGCGCCAGCCTGGTGGGTGTGCTCACTCTGCAGGCACTGGTGGCCACCGTGATCGCCGCGCTCTCGCTCGTGATGGATGTGTGGGTGGCGGCGCTGATCGTCACCGCCGCCCTGGCCGCCGTCACCGCGCTGATGGCGGCGCTGGGCAAGCAGCAGATCAGCAAGGCGTCCCCGCCGACGCCGGAGCAGACCGTGGACAGCGTCAAGGCCGATGTAGCCGAGATCAAGGAGAGGGCACAGCGATGACCCAGGACAAGCCGCACACCGGCGATGAGGCCACACCCTCCCCCGAGGAACTGCGCGAGCAGGTCGAGGCGGACCGCGAGGAACGCGGCGAGACCGTCGAGGCGCTCGCGGCCAGGACCGACGTCAAGACCCGCGCCCGCGAGAAGACGACGGCCGTCAAGCAGCAGGCCGCCGAGAAGACCACCCACGTCAGGGCCCAGCTGCGGGACAAGGCAACGCACGCCGCCCACCTGGTGCAGGACAAGACCCCGGAGCCGGTGCGCGCCAAGGCCGCCGCGGCCACCGAGCAGGCCCGCAACAAGGCCGTACACGTGGGGGAGCTGGCCCGGGAGAAGGCTCCGGAGCCGGTACGCGAGAAGGCCAGCCAGGGCATACAGGCGGCACGCGCCAACCGCACCCCGCTGCTCGCCGCGGCAGGCGTACTCATCGCGCTGGTGTTCATCCGCCGCGCCAGGAGGCACCGATGAAAGCCTCGAAGATCGCCTACAAGCCGGTCGGCATGGCCATGGGCGCCATCAGCGGCGTGCTGGCCGGTGCGGTGTTCAAGCAGGTCTGGAAGAAGCTCGGACACGACGAGGACGCCCCCGACGAGCACCGCACCTGGCGCGAGATCCTGTCGGCAGCCGTCCTGCAGGGAGCAATCTTCGCCGGCGTCAAAGCCGCCGTCGACCGCGGCGGCGCCACCGCCACTCGCCGGCTGACCGGCACCTGGCCAGGCTGACCCGACCCCTCGACTGGCCCTGGAGTTCGACGCCAAGATGCACCGCCAGCGCGCGATGGCGGGCGGCCATGAGCGCGCCTCCCCCGATCGGGGCCGTGTGCTCGTCGGATGAGAGGCGCAGCGGCCGCTCGCTCTGGCGCATCCTGCACCCTCACCCAGCCACCAGCCGCCCCGGGTCACACCGACGGCGAAGCGGCATGCGAGGCACTCGCCGGCGCATTCTGGGACCTCATGCTGATGAGGGCGCAGAGGCAAATGCGGTGGGATGGGCTACCCAGCGCAGGACGGCGGCGGTCACCGCGTCGCCGAGCGAGCTGATGGCGTCCACGGCGTGCTGGTCGCCGGGAAGCGGCGCGATGCCGCGGATGGTGAGTGCGGCACACAGGTCCAGTCGGCGCCGGTCGACGGGGCCGAGGGGGATGTTCAGGCGCTGAGCCGGTTCGGGGGGCGGCAGCAGGTAGTCGCCGCCTTCGCGGACGCCGGCCCGGCCAGCGTCGGGGTCCAGCGCAGCGGGGGCGTACGGGTCGCAGATGGGCCAAAGGTCCTGGGCCGGGACGAGCGTGTCACTGTATGCGTTCACCGCGGATCTCCCTTGCTTGGCGTGTCTGTCTGCCCGTTGAAGTCGCTGGGCGGGCAGGCCCGGTTGCACCGCCCCTCAGCAATCCCCCGAATGCCGCAAAAGTAGGGAAACCTGCCTCGCACATCTGGCCTTGCCCGCGCGGACACGGCACCTCCGTCACCGCAGGCCGCACCTCGATGGCCGGCCTGACCACCCCACGGCCACCAGGACCGGCGTCGCGGGGCAAACGGTCGACACCGCGAGCCGTCGAAGACACGCACCGCACGTCATCGCGCACCCGCAGCACACCCAGCCGCTCCCTGCCGGACCACGCGTACTTGGCGGCCGCTACCTTCGCCGACCGGTCCAGCGCCTGCACCAGTACTGGTGATCCTGGTTATCCATAGCTGCGGAATGGGCCGCCGGTCGGGCCAGGCAGGAGCAGCTATCGGTCGAGGTCACGACGGTCGGCCTTACATAGCGGCGCGGTGCAGGAATGGATCTTGATCATCCTCTGCACCCAGTCAAGTCGCGCGAACCCTGCAGGCAGGGGCGGAGCAGACGAGGGCGCCCGCGCCATGGGGCCGATCGCGAGCAAGTTCCTCGCCCAGGACGACCAGGACGGCGCACTGCCGACCTTGCACGCGGCGACACAGGACCTTCCGGGCGCGAGCCACGTCGGCCCCGACGGTCGCGGCGAGCCGAAGGGTGACGCCGGAGGAGATCACATCAGCGCAAGGCCGCTGAGCGTGGGGCTGCGGGCCGCTGCCGCCGCCCGCCTCCACAGCCAACTCGAAAGCGGGACGTTCATCCCGTATACTTAATCGGGATAGCCGTCCCGCTTATGGGTGGCCGTCCATCCCCACAGGAGGTTTACGTCATGAGCAAGGGCTGGTTCATCACCGGTTCGTCGCGCGGTTTCGGCCGCGAGTTCGCCCTCGCCGCCCTGAAGCGCGGCGACAAGGTCGCGGCCACCGCCCGGGACACCAGGGCGGTGGCCGACCTGGTCGAGCGGTTCGGTGACGCAGTCCTGCCGCTGGGTCTGGACGTCACCGACCGTGCGCAGGTGTTCGAGGCCGTCTCGGCGGCCAAGGAGCGGTTCGGCCGGCTGGACGTGGTGGTCAACAATGCCGGTTACTCCCTGATCGGCGCCGTGGAGGAACTCGGCGACCCTCGGTGCCTACCACGCGTCGAAGTGGGCCCTGGAAGGGATGACGGACGCACTCGCCCAGGAAGTTGCCGACTTCGGCATCAAGGTCACCCTGGTCGAACCCGGCGGCTTCGCCACCGACTGGTCCGGTGCATCCGCCGTCATCGCCGACGCGCATCCCGCGTACGCGGCTCTGCACGAGAACATGGCCGCACGGCGGGCGCAGGTCGTACTCCCGGAGCCGGTCGGCTTCAAGTCCGCGATCCTCACCCTCGTCGACGCCGAGGAGCCTCCGCTGCGCGTGTTCTTCGGGGAGGGGCCGACTCAGATGGCACCGCAGGTCTACCAGCAGCGCCTGTCCGAGTGGGCCCAGTGGGCGCACGTGTCCAAGGCCGCGGAAGGCAAGTAGAAAACGCCCGGCCCCCCGGCCGTGACACGCCCACACCACGGCGCGCACCCGCACCGCCCGCACCTGAGAGAGCCCGGGTGGCACACCCGCCCAGGCTCCCTCACCCCCGCAGGCAGCAGGTCCTTCTCCAGCGAAATTCGACGTACGTCACCTGCTTCCGCAAGCGCCATGCCGCCCCGCTGCGGATACCTCTCGGCCGGCAGCCCGGGCAACTCGTCCCGCACAACCAACAGCAGCACAATCAGGAGTGGGCTGGCTGGGCCCACCCGTCCCACGCCATCGAGGCCCACTGAAGGGAGCCCCGTCATGCCCACCACCAAGCGTCGCGCACTGATCATCATCTCGTCCGGCCGCCAACTGCCGCTGGCCAAGCCGGCCGAGGTCAAATCGATCTCGACCGGATTCTTCCTGGTCGAGATGGCTCAGATGCTCAAGGAGTTCGAGAAGGACTACGAGTTCACCTTCGCCACCCCCGACGGCAACGCCCCGCAACTCGACATCAACGGCATGGCCCTGTCCATGCACTACATCGAGAAGATCGGCGCCAAGACCCTCCCCCTGCGCAGGCAGCAGCGCCGCCGCTCGTTCGACGTCAACAGCTTCCGGCAGCGCCACCCCGAGCTGGTCGCCCGCCGCGAGCAGGAAGTCCGGCTGCTGGAGCGGCACATCGGCCGGATCCCGGTCTCCGAACTACTGCCCAACAGCGAACCGGAGCTCGCCGAGTACCGCCCCGAACTGATCCGCCGCCTCGACAAGCTGCCCGAGGCCACCTTCCACTCGCTTCAGGAACTCGTCCAGCGCCACCGCGATGCGGCCGATGCGTTCACCTTCGCCGACTTCGACTTCATCCACACCCCCGGCGGTCACGCCCCCATGGTCGACTTCCGTGACAACCCGTGGCTCGGCGAAACCCTCCACACAGCCCGGGAGAACGGCGTCACCGTCTCGTTGATCTGCCACGCGCCCATCGGGGTGACCTCCACCCGGCAGCGCATCGACGCGCAGGGCGCCGCCTACCCGGTGAAGGACAATCCGTTCCTCGCCGCCCCCATCGCGACCGTCCCCAAGATGGGCGAGCTGTTCGCGCTGAGTTTTCTCTACCCGCACGCCCCCGGCAAGAAGACCCGACTGTCCTACTTCGTCGACGTGGCCATCAAGGAAGCCGGCTTCACCGTCGCGTCCTCCCTCAACATGTCCGCCCCGCAAACGGCCTACGAGCCGTCCGTGCGGCTGCTCACCGGCAACGGCCCACAGGCCATCGACAAGCAGACCGCCGAACTCCGCAGCATCCTCACCCACAGCCCCGCGGCCCGCCGGACCAGCAGCAAGCAGGCGAGCGCGTAGCGGCGACCACACGCTGTGCCGTCCAGGCAGCCGACGACACGGTCGAGCAGACGAGACAGGTACGGAGGCGGGCCGATACGGCCCGCCTCCGTACCTGTTCTGGTTCCGCCGGCAGATACGCCTTCGACGATCCGGACGTCCTGCGGCACCGTGCGACGTCGGTCTGTAGCTCCGGCAAGGACGCCACCGTCCCGGCCCCGGAAGCACACGACCACTGGCGCGCCCTGCTGGAGGCCCGGCCCGACGACGAGCCACTGTGGACCTCACCGACCGCCGTTCTACTCGACTACGTCGAGAGTCGGCGCGACACCATGCCGCTGAACCACCGCCTCAAGGCGCAGTCGCCGACTCTCGCGCAGTCGGCCCACGTCTTCGGCGACCACCTGCGTACCGGCCTGCGCACCTGGGCCCTGGGCCGCGTCCCGGACGACGACACACTGATGGCACCCTGCAACTGAAGCAAGCGGGCGCCTCTTCCCCGATCCTCGACGCGGTCGGCAGACGCCGCTACCGCTGGGCGCGCAACCCCGCGCACGCCAGGTCGATCATGCGCTTGCGCGCCTCCGGGTCGGGGCCCTGCTGCTCCCGGGCCAGACAGCCGACCATGAGCGCCTTGACGTCGCCAGGCACGACGTCCGGCCGCACGGCGCCGGCCTTCTGCGCACCGACGAGCAGTTCCTCTTCCACCGCCAGCAGATTGTGCTCGGGAGCCAAGGCCACCGAGTGGACATCGAAGCCTGTCCCGCTCATCGCCTGCGACAGACCGAGATTGACCGCGCTGTGCTCGACCAACAGGGCGAAGAACTCGAAGAACGCTGCGCCCGGATCACGGGTCGCGGCCAGTTGCCGGGCCCGGTCGACGATTTCGGCCACCAGATGCAGCACGATCGCCTCGTACAGCGAGTCCTTCGTCGGAAAATGGCGACTGACCGTCCCTGTGCCCACACCGGCCCGCCGGGCGATCTCCGCCACCGGCACCGACAGCCCCTCGGCGGCGAACGTCTCCAACGCCACCTCCAGCACACGCTTGCGGTTGCGCTCGGCATCAGCACGCATCAAAGACCCTCAGACTTCCGACCAAGCGGGACAACTGTCCCGATTGTAGTGGACCAGCCTTCCGGGATCACCACAGAAACGGGATTATAGTCCCGCATAGTGAATCGAGCAGGCATCACGGTTGCGGAAGGCGCGTCATCTCGTTGGGGCACTCCTCGTGCCCGGCCGAGGAGATCATGGAGGCCGTGGGGTACTTACTGAACCTACCGAGCCTCCGCCAACTTGAAGTCGCAGGTCAAAGGGCTGGTGTGACGATCTTTCGGGATGCTCGTGCTGGTCGCGGGCGGCAGTCTGCTGAGAGGATCGTCTGCCGGGCTGCGCCAGAACCGTCCTTCTGTGACGCTCGGTGTCCAGTTACGGCTGACGCCGACAGCCCTTTCTGAACGGAGGCCGTGACGCTTCAGCCGTGTTGGTGCCTGGCGGCCATCGTGTGGAATATCTTCTTCGGTTCCCAGCGGGCCTCGTCGAGCACCCGGACGACGCCGTACGAGCCAAGGTCGTGCTGCCTGGGCCTGCTGTAGCCGGCGAAGGTGAACCAGAGCGCGGTGTCCACGCCTTCCTCTTCGAAGATGTCCAGCAGCTCGGTGAAGTAGCTTGCCTGTTCGTCCTCGTCCGGCGCCGCGCCGTGCGGCACTTGCCAGGCCATGCCGCCACGTTCGCCCGCGCCCTGGTAGGCGCAGGTTCCGTACTCGGTTACCGCGACGGGCTTTCCGTGGGCGAGGTGGCCGCGCAGTTCGTCCCGGAAGCTGTCGGCGTTGTAGGCAGCCCGGTAGGCATCGATGCCGACGAAGTCGAACGGATGCCAGTCGACGAACTCCCAGGGCGCCGAGGCGTAGGTGACCCGCCCGCCGAAGTGCGTGCGGGCGGTCGTGGCGGCTTCGGAGAGGAACTCATTGAGGCGTTCTTGCACTGGTCCGAGGGAGGACCACCACTCCATGTCGGCGCCGGCCATGGCCTGCAGGCGTTCGCCGTAGGTGTCGCCCGGGATGAAGCCCCCGCAGAACGCGCTGATCTCGCAGCCGGCGACGAACACCACGTCGGCGCCGGCCTCGCGCACAGCTTCGGCGCGTTGGGCGCAGTCGGCGAAGAACGGGAGTAACTGGCCGTGAGGGAGGTCCACGGGAAAGGGGGCGAACCAGACTTCAAGGCCCGTGTCAGCGGCATGCCGGGCAGCGATGCTCAGCCGTTCGGGCTCTCGCCCGGAGATACGAACGGCGTCGCAGTGGAGCTCCCTGGAGATCACCGCCATGTCGTGGCGGACTGTCTCAGAGACGAAACCCTTGCGGGAGAGTTCTTCCCCAGGCAGGAATCCGGTGTCGTAGTTGATGCCCCGTGCGCGCACGCCCTTGCCCCTTTTCGCTTGACCGGTGCCGTGTTCTGGCAAGTCAATGCCGTGCCCGGGATCCTTGGCCAGAGGGGGAACGCTCCGGACGAACGTCGCGCATTGCGTGCGGCGTTGTCGCAGCGGCTGACTTCAAGGTTCGTCAGGACGAGCAGGGCGCGCAGGAGTTGGGTGGCGCGGGCGTGATCGGCGCGGAGTTTGGTCAACACGCGCCAGTTCTTGAGGTGAGCGAAACCGTGCTCGACTGGGGCCCGTCCGGCGGCCAGCACGTGGTTCGCCTCCTTCTGTCCGGGGGTGAGTTTGCGGTAGCGGGTGGCCTTGAAGCCGGTGACGATGACCAGGTCCTCGGGGTCGTCGGGTTTGTCCACGCCGAGGAAGCCCAGGTCGGCGAGGGCGCCGAGGAAATGGTCGCCGCCCACCCGCCGCGGCCCCGCTCCCCCACGCACCGTCCTCACCCCCACCCCGCCCACCGACGTCCACCGGTCCGTCCCCGGCCCGCCGCACCCCCCGCCGCACCCGCCGGCCGGGACCACACCAGCGACACCGGCGGCCCCCGCTCACCGGCTCCCCCACCCTCCGGCACCGCACCCCCCATGCCCTTCCTCGCCGGCCAGGACCTCGCCACCGTCCTCAGCAGCCTCCAACGCGCCTCCGGCTACAGCCTGCGTGCCCTGGCCGCCCGCACCAACATGTCCCCCAGCTACCTCTCCCGCCTCATGTCCGGCGAACGCTTCCCCGCCTGGACCAAGGTCGCCCGCCTCGCCCGCGCCTGCGGCGCCGACCCCGAAGTCCTGCGCCGCGTCTGGGAAGCCTCCAACGCCCGCCGCGACAGCCAGCCCCGCCCCGCCTCCCTCACCTCCGCCCTGCGCTTCCTCCACCTACGCGCCGGCAGCCCCACCCCCTGGGCCATCTCCGTCACCAGCGGAGGCGACCTCGACCAGCACTACATCGAAGCCCTCCTCACCGGCCCCGACATCGGCGAATGGGAAGACGTCCACCGCCTCGTCCAACTCCTCGACGGCGAACCCACCTACTTCCTGCCCCTGTGGGAAGCCGAAGCCGCCACCCCCACCACCCCACCCACCGACACACTCCCACCACCGCCCGCCAAACAGCCCACCGACAACCCGCACCCCGTATCCACCCGCGTCGAAGACCTCCTCACCGCCTTCAAAGACGCCCTCGGCCCCACCCGCCCCACCCCCCTCTCCCCCCTCCGACGATGCCTCGCCACCCCCATACACGGCGTCACCCACTGGGACGGCCGATAACCCCACCACCCGCCAAGGCGCCGGGAGCAGCCGTCTCACGGGGCAACCGGCAGGTGCGCCAGTTACGGCCGTCGCGGACCCGGGCGCCGCCCCGGCTCGTGGATTACGGGGCGAGAGCCAAACACCCATTTCCCCTCCGCACGGCCGGACAAGGTGTCCGTCAGGCGCTGCGCGGCCGGCGTGCCGCCGTCTTCTTCGCCGTCGTCTTCTTCATGGTTTTCTTCGCGGCGGTCTTCTTGGCCGACTGCTTCTTGGTGGTCTTCTTGGCCGGCATCTCGTGGACGTCGGCGTCCTCGCCTCGGGAGGCCTTGGCCTGCTGGACGGACTCGGTCAGGGCGGCCATGAGATCGAGGACCTTGCCCGGTTGCTCGGGCTCCGGGGCTTCGGGAAGGGGCTTCTCTTCCCGCTTCGCCTCGATGATCTTCGCCAGGGCGTCGGTGTAGGTGTCGGTGAACTCGGGGCCTTCGAGGTCGTCCCGGGTCATGCGGTCGATGAGGGCGAGCGCCCCCTCGATCTCCTCCTGTGACACCGCCTCGTGCGGCGGGTCGACGCCGGCCGGATCGCGGACCTCGTCCGGCCAGCGCATCGCATGCAGAACGACCGCCTCACCGCGTACCCGCAGCAGTCCCAGGCGCTCCCGGCCCGACCAGGCGTACTTGGCGATCGCCACCTTCGACGACCTGCGCAGCGCCTGCAGGAGCAGCCTGTACGGCTTCGCCGCCACCTGCCCGTCCGGCACCAGGTAGTAGCCCTCCGCGATACGGATCGGATCGATCGACTCCAGCGGCACGAACGCCTGGATCTCGATAGCTTTCGCCGTGGGCAGCGGCAGCTCCCGCAACTCCACCTCCGAGATCGCCACCACTCGGTCCTTGGCGTACTCGTACCCCTTACCGATCTCCGACTGCGCAACCTCCCGGTCCTCCAGCTCGCACACCTTCCGCACCCGCACCCGGCCCATGTCCTCCAGGTGGTACTGGTGGAACTGGATACTGTGGTTCTCGGTAGCGCTTGCTACATGGATAGGTACCGTGACCAGGCCAAACGAGATGGCACCGCTCCAAATAGTCCGGGGCATGGCAAACCTCCGCAGTACGCCCCGAGCCCTCCCAGCCTAAAAGCACCACCGGCGCCAGGCACCTGAGCGGCCGCTGCCCGTCACCGCAGCGCCGACGGCAGCCGAGGCAGCTGGTGGACCTGATGGCCGCGCTGCAGGAGTCCGTCGCCACGCTGACCTGCCGTGGTCGGGCTGGTGGTCGGGGCCGTGATCAGGGCGTGTCGCCGGAGTAGTAAAAGCGGCAGCTCACACCCGGGCCCACTGAGCGGGGCTCGCCGGGGCGCGGGTCGTACAGCGACCGCCCGCCGGGGAACTGCCCGAGCTCGGTGGACAGGGCCGCGCCGTCGTCGATCTCTTGCGGCCGCCACCCGGTAATGTCGAGCAGCAATCCGTCCAGCGGCCCGCCTATCAGCGCGGCGTAGGTCCGGTGCGGGAGCGGGCCGGGGTGGGGGTCGTCGTGGTCGTGGCCGTAGACGCGGCCGTTCAGCAGCTGCTCGTCTCCGTTCATGCCGTCCAGCCTCGCAGCCGCCACCGACAACACCCGCGCGGCGGCGGGCCCGGACCGCGCCACCATGCGCCCAGGCCGGGCCGGGCCCGCCGTGCTCACCGCCCCTTCGGCAACGCCTCCAGGGAGCGGCGTTCCTCCCCCTCGCCGCGGCCGGCCACGCGCCACACCGGCTCACCGGGGCAGTGCTGGGTCAGCTGCGCCAGCGTCGTGGTCGCCACGATGATCCGGTAGTTGACGCCGTGGACGTGCTGAGCGCGCTGGTGGAAGGCGGCTTCCCGGGTGGCCGGGGCCGCGCAACCAGGGCGGGACTTCACCGCTTTGCTCTAACGTCGAGGACGGCCTTACCCAGGACACGGCGGACAAGGAGCGCCTCGGCCGCTTCCGAAGCGCATTCCCAGGAGCCGCGCCACCCGATCTGAGGATCGAGTGCCTTGTTTTCGAGGAGGCGCACGAGGTAGGCGAGGTCTGGGCCGAAGCCTGGGCCGAAGCCGGGATTGCCGACCATGAAGGATTCGAGCCGCTTACGCCCGCCGTTCAGGCGCTCCTGCTCGAAGTCGATGGTGGTCAGCTCGCGCGAGGCCATCCCGATGCTCTGGACGCAGCCCCCGTCCTCCAGGAGGCTGAACGCTTTGGCCAATTGGGTGCCGCCCACGTTGTCCAGCACCCCGAAGACGGGTGCGGTGACGTTCTGCGGGCCAATGACGATCTCGTCGGCCCCAAGCTCGCGGAGCCCCTCACCCCGGGCGTGGCTGCCCACGGACGCGACGACATGCGCGCCGGCATGGGCGGCGAGCTGCACCGCGAAGCGTCCGACACCGCCTGAAGCCCCCGTGATGAGGACGCGTCGGCCCACTACGGAACCGAGTTGCCGCAGCGCCCGCAGCGCGGTGACGCCTGCTGCCGGAAGTGCGCTCGCGGAGGCGAGGCCGACGGAATCGGGAACGACCGCCAGCTCTGCAGTGTCGGCAGCGCGGCGCTCGGCCCAGGCCCCCGACGCCCACCCGAAGGTCACGACGCGTGCGCCGGCCGGTGGCCCGGAGCCATCGGCCGCGGCCTGGATGACGATGCCTGCCGCGTCCAGCCCCAGGATGGTGCCTGGTCGTGCTCGATCAGCCTTGAAAGCGAGTTCCGCGAAGTTGAGCGAGACCGCGTGCACTTCGATCAGGACTTGCGAGTCATGCGGCATCGGCTCGGGGACCGTGCTGAGACGGAGGCCTGCGGGTGCCTCCGGGGTATAGACCAAAGCTCGCATTCTGCTCCTCATGAATGTGTTGAACGACATCAGTGCGGCAGGTCAGCGTGACGTTCGAGGAACGCGGCGACTTCCGCTGGATGCTCCAGCGGAAGTGGGTAGACCACGAGTCGGTCGACACCGAGGTCGGCGTAACGTCGGGCGGTGTCGGCGTCCACCGGGGAGAGCTGCATGAAGTTGATTTCGAGTCGGCCCAGCCACTCTGGGCGTTCAACCTCGGTGGCCGCATTCCGCAACCCGGCGAGATGCCCAGCGAGATCATCCGGGCTGTCGCCATTGCCGAACCACCCGTGGCCGCGCGCGACCGCCCGCCGGAAAGCGGCCGGGCTGTGGCCGCCGATCACGATCCGCGGTCCGTATTCCCTGACAGGACGCGGGTGTGCGTCGATGCCATCGAAAGCCACGTACCGGCCCTGATAGGACGGCGCGGGCTGGGTCCACAGAGCCCTCATCGCGTCCAAGTACTCGTCGGTGCGTCGGCCACGCTCCGAGTACGGCACTCCGACAGCGGTCATCTCCGGTTCCAGGTATCCGGCTCCGACCCCCAAAAGCAGTCGGCCACGGCTGAGCACGTCGAGGCTCGCGACCTGTTTGGCGAGCACCAGCGGATTACGCTGCGGCAGGATGACGATCCCGGTGCCGAGCTCCAGCCGTTCAGTGACGGCTGCGACGTAGGCCAGATGCACCAGCGGGTCGAGAATCGGATCCGTCGGCTCCATCGGCGCGGCCGGTATCCGCGGGCTGGGCAGCACGACGTGCTCACCTGCCCACCACGACCGGTACCCCAGCTCCTCCGCCAGCCTGGCCAGCCGGACCGTCTCCACAGAACCCAGCGTGGCCTTGACATTCAACCCATTGACGCCCAGTTCCACCAGCGCCCACCTCCATCCGCTCCGGGCGGCGACAACGTCGGCGCTCTGCTTGAGCCCACGCGATCAATCGTGGAATCACGCGCGCCGTCTGTCCAAGAGCTGCTGTTATAGCCTTTGGCTATGGATGTCCACGTCCGGGACCTGCGCTACTTTGTCGCGGTCGCAGAGGAACTCAGCTTCACCCGCGCCGCGAGCGATCGGCTCTTCGTCTCACAGCCGACACTGAGCAAACAGATCCGCCAACTGGAGCTCTCCTTCCGGACCGCGCTCTTCGAGCGCGACCGGCGGACGGTCACCCTCACCACCGCGGGCAAAGCCCTCCTGCCCCATGCCCGGCAGCTGATCGAGCAATGGGAGGGAGCGCAGCGTGCGGTGGTTGACGCCGTGGCGACCCAGGACACGACACTTACGGTCGGATTCCAAACCAGCATCGGTCGCGGACTCATCCCGGCCGTCACCGCCACGATGGAGAAGCTCCTTCCCGGTTGGCGACTCCAGTTCCACCAGATCACCTGGGCTGACCCGACGGTGGGACTTACCAGCAGCGATGTCGATGTCGCCATCGCCTGGCTGCCCATCCCGACGAGTGGCGACTTCTCACAAAAGGTGATTACCAGGGAAGATCGTTGGGTCGCTCTTCCAACCAATCACCATCTGGCCAACCGCCCAGTCATCTCCTTCGAGGATCTCGCTGATGAGCCTTTCATCGCACTTCCGACGACAGCCGGAGCGCTCCGCGAGTTCTGGCTCGGCAACGATCGTCGCCGGACACCGGCGCGCATCGCCGCGACGGCCAAAACCGCCGACGAGACCTTCGAAGCGGTCGCTTCAGGACTCGGGATAGTCCTCCTCTCCGCGGGTAACGCCGAGATCTACAAGCGAGAAAACGTCACCTGCCGGCCAGTCACGGGTCTCTCTCCCAGTGAGCTCGCCGTTGTCTGGCGCACAAGAGACCACCGCGAAGCGGTACGGGTCTTCATCGACGCTTGTTGCCTCTGCATGACAGCCTGCTCGTAAGGGCTTGCCCGTACAACAAGTTCAGCCTCACCACACGTCAGATGCGATGGCGTCCCTCGTCGTGGTGTAAGCGATCAACTGGCGGGCTTGTTCGGGGTGTTGGGTAGTACGGGGGCGCTTTCGGGGAGTTCGCGGTAGAGCTCGTCCATGCTGCCTTCGGGGAGGTATCGGCGGGGGAAGGCGATCCATTCGTCGTGCACTTCGAAGAGCGCGGCCGTGACCAGCCGCAGCAGGGCGTCGTCGTTCGGGAAGACCTGGACGACGTCGGTCCGGCGCTTGATCTCCCGGTTGATCCGCTCCAGCGGGTTCGTGGACTGGATCTTTTTCCAGTGCCGCGGCGGGAAGTCCGCAAACACAGTCAGATCCTCCTTCGCCTCCAACAACATGGCTTTGACCTTGGGGAACTGGGTGCCGAGCATGTCGGCGACGGTGTCGAGTTGGGTGCGCACGAGGCCGGCGGTGGGCTGGGTGAAGATCGTGCGGATCGTCGCGGCGACCATCTCGCCGGAGTCCCGGTCGATCACGCTGAAGACGTTGCGCAGGAAATGAACCCTGCACCGCTGCCAGGTGGCACCGAGCATGACCTTGCGAACCGCGGCGACCAGGCCCGAGTGCTGGTCGGTGACGACCAGACGGACCCCGGACAGGCCACGTTCACGCAGGGAGCGCAGGAACTCCTTCCAGAACACCTCGCTCTCACTGTCGCCGACCTCCCCCACTCTCGGCTCCGATCGAGCGGGGGAACCCCCATGCCCCAGGACCTCGCGGTTGCCGTCCTCGGTGATGCCGGTGGCGACCGCGACGGCCCGCGAGACGATCTGGTGGTTCACCCGCGCCTTGCAGCAGGTCGCGTCCAGATAGACGTAGGGAAAGCGGACATGATCCAGCGGGCGGGTGCGGAACGCGGTCAACGGCTCGTCCAGCGCCGCGCAGATCCGCGAGACCTCCGACTTGGAGATCCCGCTGTCCCCGCCGAGTGCTTTGACCAGGTCATCGACACTGCGGGTGGAGACGCCGTGCACGTATGCCTCCATGATGACGGCGTAGAGGGCCTGGTCGATGCGGCGCCGTCGCTCCAGTAGCGACGGGAAGAAGCTGCCGGTGCGGACCTTGGGAATCTCCAGTTCCAGGTCGCCGGCCAGCGTGGTCAGCACCTTCTCCCGGTGCCCGTTGCGGACGGTGGTCCGGGCCGGCGTGTGCTCGTTCCACTCCGCACCGATGTGGGCACTCGCTTCGGCCTCAATCAGCTCCTGCACCATTCGCTCGGCGATGGCGCGGATGAGCTCGATTCCGTCGGTCGAGTGTAGCGACTCAAGGAGCCGTATCAGTTCAGACTGGGACAGGGCCATCGTGCACTCCTCGTGGTTGAACTGGGCGTTCAGCAAGGAGAGTTACGCGATGGCCCGCCTCCTGTTGAGGGAGCGGTCCGCTCCCGTGGAAGTGCGCCCCGGGCAGACGCCCGCGCACTCCCAGCCGCTGACCCGTACACCACGACAAGGGACACCATCGGCTGCACGACCTTCCCCTCCTCGTCAAAGACCAGCCAGGGCACCACACCTGGGTCCGTAGCCACCCGCCCCCAGCGCGGGAGTTGAATGGCGCGGACGTCACGGGATCGCTCGTTCAACTCCGTTGCGCTCCTTCGTCGTCGGGATACGCAGCGTCTACCGACTAGACCAAGCGAGGGATGCGCACCCGCCCGGCGAGTCCTTCCGTAGTCCGGTCAACGACTCGGTGCCGGCCTCCTGTTCTCTCGCCTACTCCAAGCTGTTGTCGGCTCACTGCGCTTAGTGCCGACGTGGCTCCTGTCTTGCGCTCCCGATCGGGGATCATGGGCGGCATGGAACACTTTGTGCCGGTGAGCGTCCTTGCACTCCATGCTGTCCTTCCACATCCGGAGGCGATCATGAAGGGGGCCGGAATACGTCCTTTGATCGACGGCCGGGACGTGCTGGAGGAGATACATCCGGACGGCGATTCAAGCTGCTACCAGCAGAAGTGGTTCGGTTCATGGGAGACGTGGCCGCTGTGGGCCGCCCGCGAACCTCGCCGTGTCGAACTGTCGAACAACGACTGCGACACCGGTTGCTGTGGAGGAGTGTTCGTCACCATCCAGCGTCGTGGCGATCACGTCGAGTGGGTCAGCTGGGAGAACACCAACGACATCCGGGTCCCTCTCCCTCTCGAGGTCCACTTCGACGCCGCGCAGTACGACGCCGAACTGGCTCGGGTCGTAGCTGACCACAGCTGGGAGGAGCCCGTGGACACGGCGGCCCGTCTACTGGCCCACAGGATCGCCGCAACCGACTGGTACAAACGGTGGGACTGCCAGCCGTTCATGCACGGCATCCGTGTGCAAGAGCGGGGGGAGTCAGCTGAAGTCGTCATGCACTTCGTCACCGGCCAGTTCGACGAACGCGGTACGCACCGCTGGCACGCCATGTCCGTGTCCGCGCAGGAGCCCGTCGAGGAACAGGTACGGCGCTTTGTTGAGCAGATCACAGCCATCGACCCCCGCGAGAGTACAAAGGGGCCCTGACAGCGCCCCGGGGGCCTCGCGCATCAGGTGGTACTGGTGGGCAAAGTCCAGACGGGGCTGCGCTGGGTGCTGGTGTCGGTGCGCCGGTCCAGCTCGATGCGGAGTTCGTGGATGACCTGGGCATAGACGGCGACGCGCTCGCGAAGCCGGTCGTTGTCCTCCCGCAGGGCGCGGGCGACGGCTTCGGCGTCTACTGCGCGGGCGCGCAGATGCTGGAACGCGGACGGGATACCGCTCGCCTCGGACTTCGGGAGTGTAAATCTAACGGCGGATCCGACGATCATGGGAGAGACGTCAAGTGACTGACACCGCCGTGGAGTTGGAGACTGTGGAGCCTGTCGAGAGTGCCCACTTGGGGCAGCCTGAGCCCGTGTCGGATGAGCAGCTGGTCGCGATGCTGGTGGAGCGGGCCCGGTCGGAGGGACTGCAGCTGACCGGGCAGGGTGGGCTGCTGCAGCAGCTGACCAAGCGGGTCCTGGAATCGGCCCTGGAAGGTGAGATCACCGATCACCTCGGCTATGAGAAGCACGATGCCGGCGGCCGGGGCAGCGGCAACTCCCGCAACGGGGGCCGGGCCAAGACGGTGCTGACCGACGTCGGGCCGGTCGAGGTCAAAGTCCCGCGTGACACCTCGGGCACGTTCGAGCCGCAGATCGTCAAGAAGCGGCAGCGGCGGCTGACGGGAGTGGACGAGATGGTCCTGTCGCTCTCGGCGAAGGGCCTCACTCATGGAGAAATCGCCGCTCACCTGGCCGAGGTCTACGGGGCGGAGGTCTCCAAGCAGACCATCTCCACCATCACCGATAAGGTCATGGACGGCATGGCGGAATGGCAGAGCCGTCCTCTCGACCGTGTTTACCCCGTTTTGTTCGTCGATGCCATCAACGTCAAGATCAGGGTTCTGTCGACGATCTTGTGATCCGGACGGTCGAGGCTCACCGTGTGAGCAGGACGCGTTTGCGAAGGAGATCGAGGCTGGCCCTGCCGAACATCTGGCGTTTCAGCATCTTCAGCCGGTTGATGTTGCCCTCGACGGCGCCGGAACTGTGCGGCAGAGACAGCCCGTTGCGGACCGCGTCGAAGTCGCGGCGGAGGTTGCGGGCGAAGCCCGCAAGCGGAGCCAGACTGTCCCGTTCGACGTCGGTGATCCATTCTTCGAGGCGGTCACCGTGGCGGCCGGTCATCATCGCGGCGAACTTCCTGATGTGAACAGTGAGCCGGTCGAGTTCGGGATCGCGTTCACGCAGTCGGTGCAGCTTGTCGGCGTCCTCGTCCCGCAGATGCTCGGGGTGGGTCATCATCCAGGAGGTGACCTCGCGGACCGATGGGGGCTTCGGTCCCGGGTCGGGTGCGTGTCCGCGCCCGGTCCGGTAGCGCCGCAGATGCCGCTGAACAGCCAACTCGCCGCCGGGATAGCCGAGTTGCTGGATCTCGCGGTAGAGCTGGGCGGCGTTCCTGACGCCCTCATTCCAGCGCTGGTGTACGTAGCCGACGTAGGGGTCGACGACATGCGCTCGTTGGAGGCTCTTGGCCACGACATCATCGGCGGAAGGGGCGTTGACCAGTTTGCGGACGGTGGCCTGGTGCAGCCCGAGCTTCCGGCCGATCGCCGCCTTCGACATCCCCTGCTGCCACAGCTCATGGGCGGCGGCATGCTGCTCACGCAGCCGGATCACGATCTTCAGGTCTTTCGCAGGCTGGACCACCTCGGGCTCCACCTCCACGTGGTCGGGGCCGGAGGCCGAGCCGGGAGACGGTTCGGCCAGGCGGGAGCGATGGGCGTTGACCGTCTTCTCGACCGCCTGGCCGAGGTTGGCCCACAGGTGATAGCGATCCGCGACCTGTTCGGCCTGCGGCGCCCCGACCCGAGCGCCCTCCGCGTAACCGCTGGAACGGTCCCGGCAAATGACCCTCACCTCCGGGTGATCGCGGAGCCAGGCAGCCAGGTCCTCGCCTTCGCGGCCGTCGTAGAGGTGCAGCGGCCGGTGGCTGGCCATGTCGATCAATACCGTGCCGTAGTGGCGGCCCTTGCGGAAGGCGAAGTCGTCGACGCCGAGGATCTCCACCTTGCCGATCTCCGGCTCGGGCAGAGCCCTGACCAGCCGCAACAGCGTGTCCTTGCCTATGGTGAGGCCGACCGCGGACGCCAGCCGGGCTCCTGCCCGGCCGGCCAGGGCCAGCCCGATCTGCGTCAACACCTCGCGCAGCAGCGGGGTATACCGACTGTGCGGGGTGGTCAGTCCTGAGATCTGTTCGGCGAACGTCACCGCCGTGCAGGCAGGGTTCTCGCAGCGGAAGCGGCGCACGCATAACTCGATCACGACACCGAGCCCGCCCACGGCGACATCACGCAGCCTACGTACGTACCGACCGTGCACCCGGGCCGAGCTCTGACCGCACCGACAGGACCCAGTCGCCGCCCGCACCCGCGTTCTCAGCACTACCTGGTCCGGCCTCCGCTCGACCTCCTCGATCAGCAACGCGGACAGGTACGGAAACAGCTCGAGGAGCACATCACGAGAGCACCCGATGCATGATCGCAAACAGGCGGAGCAACGTGCTCACCCGTCCGGATCACAAGATCGTCGACAGAACCAAGATCAGGGACGGGAAGGTCGCGAACCGTCCCATCTACGTGGTGATGGCGGTGACGGTGGACGGCACCCGCGACATCCTCGGCATCTGGGCCGGCGACGGCGGCGAGGGCGCGAAGTACTGGCTGCACGTGTTCACCGAGCTGAAGAACCGCGGCCTGGACGACGTGCTGATGCTGGTCTGCGACGGGCTCAAGGGCCTTCCCGATGCGGTGGAGACCGTCTGGCCTCGCACGATTGTCCAGACGTGCGTCGTTCACCTGCTGCGCAATTCGTTCCGTTACGCCGCCCGTCAGGACTGGGACAAGGTCGCGGGGGCCCTCAGGCCCGTCTACACCGCACCCGGCGAGGACGCGGCGACGGAGCGGTTCCTGGAGTTCCAGGAAGCGTGGGGCCGGAAGTACCCGGCGATCGTGAAGCTGTGGTCGGACGCCTGGGCCGAGTTCGTGCCCTTTCTCTCCTTCGACGTCGAGATCCGCAAGGTCATCTGCAGCACGAACGCGATCGAAAGCGTCAACGCACGCATCCGCCGAGCTGTTCGCGCCCGCGGCCACTTCCCCAACGAGGCCGCCGCCCTCAAGTGCATCTACATGGCCCTGATGAGCCTGGACCCCACGGGCAAGGGCCGCAAGCGGTGGACCATGCGCTGGAAAGCACCCCTGAACGCGTTCCAGATCGCCTTCGAGGGTCGCCTGACCCCGAGCAACAACTGACCACTCAACAACCAAGATCAGCCGTTAAATTGACACACCCCAGCAGCAAGGCCAGGCCCTTGGAGCCGGCGCGGAAGTACTCGAACGCCTCCCCGTTGAGCCCCTGTGCCTCGTCAACCAGGAAGGTGCGGGCGCGTTCGGCCAGGGCGGTCTTCAGCCAACGGTCGAACTCACTGGGATGGGCCGGGAACAGGTCGAGTGCGGTGAACAGGTCGTAGCGCACCGCTCCCCCGGTGGGCCTGGCGCGGAAAGTGACCTTATGGACGTCCTCGCACTTCGTGATCATGTGGACCTGCGGATACAGAGCGGGCTGCGAACCGTGGAGGGACGGCTGTAAGGGCGTGCAGATCATTAACTCGTCTTTTTGACCTTGGTCTTGGCGGGGTCGGGGGCGAGGAACGTCGCGACGTCTGCTGGTGTGCGGAAGCGGGCGGTTGAAGTGCTGATGGGGTGGCCTTGTGCTTCGAGGAGTGGGTGGACTTCCTGTTTCGCGCGGCTGATGGTCATGGCGGTGACGCCGAAGAGCTGGCCTAGGAGGTCCATGGTGGCGAGTTTGCGCAGGTGGAGCACGGTGACCAGGACCCGGTCGGCTGGGGTGAGTTTGGCTTTGGCGCCTGTGCCCGGGGCCACCAGGCGCTCGTGACCGCGACGCGTGCGGAGCACGTGCTCGCGTTGAACCTCCAGCGCGGGAGTCAGGGCGTCGATGAGCTCGCAGAACTGCTGGCGGGTCATCCCGGTCAGTTCGGGGTCCTGCAGCGAACGACGCGTGAGGCCATGTGGCCTGTCCGCCGGGGCATGGTCTGACGCGCTGTTGATTGCCGTCACGTCCAGTGGATGCCGGGGGTGGAGGGTGTAGTTCCAGTCGCCGTGGAAGCGGTGCCGGGTGATCGGAAGGGCGGCGATCTCGTCGTCGCTGACCTGGATGCCGGTGGGGTAGGGGTTGGTGTCGAGTTCGGCGTGCACGGTCAGGCCGGTTTTGGTGGTGGTCGCGGCGATGCTCTCGACGATGACTTCGTGGCTGGTCAGGGGCCTGCCCCGCCAGTTCATGGTGATGTGGGAGAACAGCCGATGCTCGATCCGGTTCCACTTCGATGTTCCGGGAGGCAGGTGACAGACGGTGATGGTCAGGCCGGACTCGGCTGCAAACTGGGCGAGTTCGGTCTTCCAGGTGCGGGTGCGATAGCCGTTGGAGCCGCCAGCGTCGGCGGTGATCAGCAGTCGGCCGGCCGTGGGATAGATGGCCCGCCCGGCGCTGTTCCACCAGCGGCGGATGGACTCGACGGCGAACGCGGCGGTGTCGTGGTCGGTGCCCACGTTGACCCAGCCGGCGTTCGCGGCGACGTCGTAGATGCCGTAGGGCACCGCTTTGCCCAGCTCGCGGTCGGGGAAGTCGTGGGTGTCGACCCGTACCGGCTCGCCTCTGGGCTCCCATTCGCGGCCGTTGTTCTTGAAGGGGCCGACCAGTTCCTTCTTCTTCGTGTCCACGCTGATCACCGGCGCCCCGCTGTCCTGGTGGTTGCGGGCCTGTGCGTTGAGGTAGTGGAACTGTGCGTCCCGGTCGGGATGCTGCTTGCCTTCCAGGGTCTTGGCGTTGCTCTGCAGGCTGAAGCCCTCCTCGCGCAGGAGGTCGCCCACCGTGTCTGCGCAGATCCGGTGGCCTTGCCGGGCCAGCTCCTCGGCGAGCTTTCGGGTGGATTTGGTGGTCCAGCGCAAAGGCGACATGGGATCCCCGCGGACGTCGGGCTCGACCAGCGTCAGGAGCGCCTTGCGGACGGCCGGGTTCAGGTCGACGACGCGTTTGCGGCCGCCGCCGGGCCGACGGATGCGTCCCAACGGGGCTTCGCCGGAGGCGAGTTCGCGTATTCCGGCAGACACCCTGGCCTCACGGACGCCGGCGGCGCGGGCGACCGCTCTGATCCCGCCATGACCCAGCGACTGGGCTTCCGCCCCTATCAACAGACGACGCTGCCGCTCGTCGAGGTGCGGCAGAATCGCCCCGAACTTGGCTGCCAGCACGCCCCGTTGCTCTTCCAACCCGCTCATGCCAGACCAACGAACCACCGAACAGAAAGCCACGAGTTAATGATCTGCACGCCCTAACGACTCCTAACAAAAAGAGGCTTCTGGACCTCTGGGAATGACATTGTGTCAGTTCTCGTTGATGCTGGCCGAAGGGGGTGCGAGCCAGTCGAGACGAGGAAGACCGCTGCCAGACCGTGGGAGATCGACGACGAGTTGTGGGCGCGCATCGAGCCGCTGCTGCCGGTCGTCCCGCGTAATCCGCGGCGTCCAGGTCGTAAGCGTCTGGATAGTCGCAGGGTGCTGTGCGGGATCCTGTTCGTGCTGTACACCGAGATCCGCTGGGAGTTTCTGCCCCAGGAGCTGGGCTTCGGCTCGGGGATGACCTGCTGGCGACGGCTGCGGGACTGGAACGAGGCCGGGGTCTGGCAGCGCCTGCACGAGCTGCTGCTCTCCGAGCTGCGGGCCGCAGACCTGCTGGACTTCTCCCGTGCAGCGGTCGACTCCAGCCACATCCGCGCGATGAAGGGCGGGCCGGCCACCGGTCCGTCCCCGGTGGACCGGGGCAAGGCCGGCAGCAAGCACCACCTGATCGTCGAGGCGCACGGCATCCCGCTCGCGGCAATCACCACCGGCGGCAACCGCAACGACGTCACCCAACTGATCCCGCTGATCGGGCCGTCCCGCCGATCCGCGGCAAGCGCGGCCGGCCACTGCGCCGCCCCGAGCACCTGTACGCCGACCGCGGCTATGACCACGAGGTCTACCGGGACAAGGTCCGCAGGTTCCAGATCACCCCGCACCTCGCCCGGCGCGGCACCGGGCACGGCTCCGGCCTGGGCGTGTACCGCTGGGTCGTGGAAGGAGCGATCGCGCTGCTGCACTGGTTCCGCCGCCTGCGCATCCGCTGGGAGATCCGCGACGACATCCACCACGCGTTCGTCACCCTCGGCTGCGCCGTCATCTGCTGGCGACGATTGCGCACCGCACTTTGTTGAGGGTAAGGGCAGGCGATGCGCCCCAGGAGATGCCGTGCTCGATGCGTGCGAACGCATACGCGGCGGTCGGGCCCGCGCGGCCTCACATCCGGGATCTCAGCACGTCGACCTCACAGCCCGGCGCGAAGGGGTCGAAGCCCTGCTCGATCAGCGAGCGAACTGCCAGCAGGCTTCGCAACGACGACCACGCGTGGATCACGTCGAGGTCGATGTCGGTGCCGTAGCCGGCGATGACGTCGTCGAGGTGCTCCTCGTGTCCGAGCGTGAAGGTGGCGAGGTCGTACAGGGCATCACCCTGGCCCGCCTCGGACCAGTCGATGATGCCGGTGACCTCGTCGCCGTCGACGAAGACGTGCGCGATCTGCAGGTCGCCGTGCGTGGACGCCGGAGTCCACGGCCGCAGCGCGGCCTCGACGACCTGGCGGTTGCGGGTGACCAGGTCGGCGGGCAGGACGCCGTTCGTCACGAGCACCTCGCACTCGTCGTCGAGCTCCTTCGTCAACTCGTCGATGCTCCGGTCGGCCCGGCCCGGCCGGGGCGGCAGCGGCGCGTCGTGCAGCTTCCGGATGGCGGCGCCCGCCGCGGCCCACGCCGCCGGCGACCCGGTCGATGGCCCGCCGAGGCGCCCAAGCGTCGTCCCCGGGAGTGCGGCGGTCGCAAGCACGGGTGGCATGCGCCACAGGACCTCCGGGGTCGGGACCGGCGCGAGGGACATCGCCTCGACCTCGACGTCGAGGCGCGCCTGATCGGCGTCCACCTTCAAGAAAACGTCGCCGACGCGCAGAGTCGCGCGCTCGGCATGGGCGACGACGACTTCGACCTCATCCATGGGCGACCAGTATCCCGGGGATGCTCGCCGACGTCGCCAGGTTTATCGCGTGCGATTACGCCGCTGACCGCGTCGTCCCGCTACCTCGGCGGCCTCACGACACCGACCTCTGACCAGGTCAAGCCCACCACTCTTGTTAGGAGTTCTAAGTGGACGTTAAGTCCGCTTCTGGTAGCGGCCTCGTCCGGGCTGGGTGAGGAAGCCTTGGCGGGTGAGGCGTCCGAGGCGGCTGCGGGTGATGTTGACGGATGCCTCGTCGGTGGGCATGCCGAGGTGTTCGTGCAGCTCACGGGCTCGGAACTCTTCATCGGGATGCTGGTTGAAGGTGTTCACGATGGCCTGGTAGGCGGTGTTCGTCTCGGGCGGTGCGGGTTGGCCTGAAGCCGGTGCGAGTTCGGCGATGACCTTCCGGGTGGTGACCAGGTTCGCGAGTCGCGCTTCGGTCTCGGTCAGGGCGACGGTCAAGTGCTGGATCTGGTCACGCAGTTCGTTGGCACGGGCTGCGGTCTGGTCGTGCTCGGCCTGGAGGTCCGCCAGGAGCTCGGTGATGTTCACGCGGCCAGTCCGAGGGTGTCGCGCCAGGACGGACTCGGCGCGGTGAGGCGGCGGGTCATGTTCGCGATCGAGGCCCAGTAGACGCGTGAGGCGGAGGTGTCGGGGCGGTGGTCGTACTCCCGGGCCAGTCTGCGGTGCAGCATCAACGTGCCGTTGACCTGCTCCACGATCCACCTCTTCGGTTGCGGGACGAAGCCTTTGCCCTGGTCGGCTGGATTGCGGCGGACGACCTCGACGCCGATGTCCAACAACGCGCCATGGATGAGGACTTCGTCCTTGAAGCCCTGGTCCACCAGAGCCCTCTCCAGACGCATCCCGCACCGCTCGGCGGCCTGGTCGAGCAGGGCGGTGCCGGCCGTGTTGTCGTGGGCGGATGCGGCCAGCACGACGACGCCGATGATCAGCCCCAGAACGTCGACGGCCAGTCCCCGCTTGCGGCCCGACACCTTCTTGTTGGCGTCCAGTCCCGTCGTGGTCTTCGGGACACCCGCGGCCGCGCGCACGGACTGGGTATCGAGGATCACGAGGGACGGGTCCTCTAATCGCCGGGCCTTCTCCCGTACCTGGCAGCGCAGGAGTTCCTGAATCCGCTGGTCGAGCCCGTCCTGGCGCCACAGGCCGAAGTAGTAGAACACCGCCGACCAGGACGGCAGATCATGCGGGAGGTAGCGCCACTGGCAGCCCGTCCGGTTCTGGTAGAAGATCGCGTTCACGACCTCCCGCAGATCACAGGATCCGGGATCTCCGGTCGCTGACCGTGCCACCCGGTCCTGTTTCCAGGCCGTGATCATCGGCTCGATCAACGCCCACTGCTCGTCCGCTAAGTCGCTGGGGTACGGCTCTCGCTCCATGCCCGCATCTCAGCATGCACATGCCCAGCAGATGGCCAGCCCGACGATCAGTACCTCGATCGAGCGATCACGAATCGAGGAAGATCGGACTTAACGTCCACTAAGAAGTCGTCGCGTTCGTGCTGGGAGTCGCCAGAACACCCCGGCGCCGCCCGCGTACCCCGCGTCCCCGCGACCCGGTCGAACAGGCCAACGCAACGGCGCCTGACCGATCCGGGCACGCGCCCTCGTGATCGACCCGGTACGAGCCGGGTGCTACAACTCTCCCTTTAATTCAGCTCTTGCGACATCTGGCACCAGCGCCTGAGGGCAAGCCCCACCACCATGCACATTGGCCAAGTAGGGGGCCTGACCGCGCTTCCGTGATGGCTACGACCGATGCAACGTCAGCCTGTACCGTGTCGAGCCGGTCTCCCTCGGAGACGCGGTCGGGAAACTGATAGAGGGCATGCCGAGTCCGTGCTTGGCCGCTGGGGCTACGGAGTGTCCGGCGCGGATCAAGCCCGTAGCCCGGTCGGCTCCCGCTGCCGTGCGAAGGGGTGTGCGGACTGCTCGACTGGAGGAGTTCCCCCATCCTCCGACCTCATGGGAGCAGCGCCGTGGCCATCATCGCCCTCATCGAATTGCCGGGCGTCACCGAAGAGCAGTACCAGGTCAACCACTCGAGCATCCACGCGGCGCCGTGGTGGCCGGCGGAGGGCTTCATCTCCCACGCGGGTGCCCCGGCGGACAGCGGCTGGCTCGTGGTCGACCTCTGGGAGTCGAAGGAGGCTCTCGCGGCGTTCATGGAGAAGGCGGCGACGATCTTCGAGGCAAACGGTATGCCGCAGGTCGAGCCGAAGATCTACGAAGCGGTGAACGTGGACATCGGCTAAGCACCTACGTCTGGATCTCGGCCGCTACGGCCCTTTGCCGTGTTCGACCCAATAGCCGACGTCAATGTGCCTCTGCGCATGTCGCGGTGCGTAGGTTGCCAGGGAGAGCTGGAGACGCTGATGACCGATCACCCACACATCGCCGTGTTTCACCATGTCATGGCTGCCTTCTCAGCCGGCGATATGGATGCGCTGACGGAGCTCTTCCACCCCGATGTGGTCTGGCACATCGGGGGCAGGAACCCGCTGGCGGGAGAGTACCGGGGACGCGAGGAAACATTCGCGGTGTTCGGGCGGGAGTTCCAGCTGACGGGCGGCACGTACCGGCCGCAGCTCCACGATGTGCTCGCCAACGATGACCACACAGTCGCGCTGCTGCACGTCACAGCGTCACGTGAAGGCAAGCAGCTTGATATGGACTACACCATCGTCTTCCACATCAGGGACGCCAAGATCACCGAGGGCTGGGTCCTGACGGCCGACCCGCAGGCGTACGACGAGTTCTGGTCGTAGGCGACCGGGAACGCCAGACCGCAACGCGGTCTCAGGGTCGAGCCGAGGGGTCTTCGCTTCAACGAGGAGAAGACCAAGATCGTCCACCTCGATGAGGGGTTCAACTTCCTCGGCTTTACCGTCCGCCGGAAGAGCCAGAAGAAACTGATCACCACCCCGAGCACGGCGGCTTGCGCGAGGCTCCGGGCGCGACTGCGGACCGAGGTGAGAGCCCTGCACGGGGCGAATGCCGAGGCCGTGCTGCGCAGGCTGATCCCGATCGTTCGCGGTTGGGCGGCCTACTACCGGGCGGTGGCGTCCTCGATGACGTTCTCGTCGCTGGATCACTACATGTGGCGGCTGACCTTCAAATGGGCCAGGCGTCGTCACCGCAACAAGTCGAGGTACTGGGTCGTGGACCGGTACTTCGGCAGGTTCCACCCGTCCCGGCGTGACCGGTGGGTGTTCGGCGACCGCGACAGCGGCGCCTTCCTCATCAAGTTCGCCTGGGCCGGCATCGTCCGCCACCAGCTCGTCAAGGGCGGAGCGTCCCCGGACGACCCCGCGCTGGCCGAGTACTGGCGGGGTCGCCGCCGCAGGAAAGCGCCGCCGCCGATGGACAAGACAAGTCTTCTCCTGGCGGTCCGGCAGCACGGGCTCTGCCCTCTCTGCAAGCAGCACTGATCGTCGGAGCCGTATCCGAATACGCCTTCTCCTGTTCCGCTCGGACGCGGCAGACCGGACTCGCGCCACCTCCATGCCGGACACCGCCTGGCCAATAGGCGGACACCCGCCAGGCTTATCCCGGAGTAGTAGCTACACCCCGGTTTCGATGTCATCTGATTGAGATCGTTTCATCCTGAATTCGCAGGTCGCGGTACTGGTGTGAGTCCGTGACGGGGTGCTCGTGCAGGCCGGAGGCGTGATCGTCTTGGGGTGATCGTTCGTCACCGTCGGACTTCGGAGTTCGCCAGGACGAGCAGAGCCCGCAGCAGGGTGGTGACGTGACGGGCGTTCATGCGGACGCCCAGCGGCGCTGATGCCGGGACACCGCCCGCAACCAGCGCGGGGCGTGAGTGGTCCTGATGTGTATGAGCCCTCAGCTCCCTCACCGTCGGCGCCAAGACGAACAGCTTGCGCCTATGGCACGTATGGGTCGTCTTGCCCACGACATTCGCTGGTGCGATCGCCGTTGCCGGTGCCGTGTTCTTCATCGTCTGGGTCCTCCTCGGCGCCCAGGGCCTCAAACCCGAAGCGAAGCTCACCTCACAGACCCTGTTCGACATGGTGAAGCTGTCATTCGGGGTGGTGGCCGGAGCCGGCGCCCTGGTGGCCCTGATCGTGGCCTACCGTCGGCAGCGCGTCGACGAGGACGCCGCACTCAGGGAGGCCACCCGGCTGCACACCGAGCGGTCACCACCGCCGTCTCCCAACTCGGCGACGACTCCCCAGCGGTCCGCCTGGGCGGCGTCCACGCCCTGGCCCACCTCGCTGACGAGGCCCCCACCCGAGCACTCCGCCAGACGTGCATCGACGTCATGTGCGCCTACCTTCGCCTGCCCTACACCGCCGAGGCGAACCTCCCGCCCGAAGACGCGGCCGCCCGACACGCCTACCTGGCCTTGCGGGAGGTCCGGCACACGATCATCCGTCTCATCCGCGATGATCTCCGCCTCCCCACGGACCATGCACACTCCTGGCAGGGACACGACCTGGACTTCACCAACGCCGTCTTCGACGGCGGCAACTTCGACGCCGCGAAGTTCTCCGGCGGCACGGTCTCCTTCGACGGTGCGATCTTCTCCGGTGGCACGGTCTCCCTCGACAGCGCCGTGTTCTCCGGCAGTGAGGTCACCTTCAACGCCGCGACGTTCTCCGGCGGCTTGGTCACGTTCAACGCCGCGACGTTCTCCAAGAGCCTGGTCTCGTTCAGTCACGCGAAGTTCTCCGGCGGCAGGATCTCCTTCAGCCACGCGGAGCTCCTAGGCGGCTCCAGATACGTCCGCGGCACGATCGACAACGGCGGCTTGGGCTTCGGCGGCGCGACGTTTTCGGGCAGCGAGGTCACCTTCACCCGCGCGAGGTTCGGCGGCAGCACGGTCTCCTTCGCCGGCGCGAGGTTCTCCGACGGCACGGTCTCCTTCGACGCCGCGGCGTTCTCCGACGGATCCATCTCCTTCGACGACGCAACATTCTCCGGCAGCGAGGTCAACTTCAACGACGCGGCATTCTTCGGCAGCCTGGTGAGCTTTGAGCATGCGCATGGTGAGGCGCCTCACGGACTGGTGCCTTCGTCTGGAGAGTCACTGGCGCCAGGGCTGACCCTGCCACCGACATGGTTGCCATAAGCCAGGGCGTCACTGTCGGCGTACGGGCCCAATTCGCCAGGTGTGTATGGGCGAACGTCAGGGCGCCCATCGAAGGCCATGAGGCGGTTCTTCAGCCTCGCAGGCTAGCCATACTCGTCCGTACGTAAGCGGGGGACGTTCATGGCCCTGACACGAAAAGAACCTGCGGTTGAGCTCGGTGGTCAGGCCGTGGCGACGGGTTCGAAGCGGATGGTCAGGCCGAGAGTGTTGGCTTCCTTCAGCATGCGGCGCATGGCGCGTGCTGGATCGCGGCGGGTGAAATAGTCCGCGCCCAGTTCGAGGTAGGGGACGTGGTCGTGGAGCACGTGCCAGACAGCGATGGCGATCTTGTGCATGACCGCGACCAGTGCCCGTTTGTCACCTCGCCGTGCCGAGATCCGGCGGAAGAACACGGCGAGATAGGTGTCCCTGCTTCTGATGGCGGCCAGCGCGGCGACTCCGAGCACGCGTTTGAGATTGGTGTTGCCGTGCCGGGTCCGGCCGGACTTGTTCACCCCTGCCGACTCGTTCTGCCCCGGGCAGACCCCGATCCAGGAGGCGAGGTGATGGGCCGTGGCGAACTGGCTCATGTCTCCGCCGGTTTCGGCGAAGACGATCTCTGCCGCCATGCGCCCGATGCCGGGAACAGTGTCCAGGAGGTCCAGGTCGTGCTCGTGCTCGCTAAGCAGGGTGGCGATACGGGTGTCGAAGACAGCGACCGTCTCCTTGAACCGGTCCGCCTCGTCCAGGTAGTGCTGGACCATGAAGGCGTGGTGGCCGGTGAAGTCGCCGTCCAGTGCCTCGATCAGGGCGGGGATCTTGGCACGGGCCTTGCCGACGGCAAGATCCGCAAGGCGTTCACGGTCGCGTTCACCGGCGACCAGGGCTGCCAGGATCGTCCGTCCGGTCTTCCCGGCCACATCGGTCAGCACGGAGGTGAGCTTCATCCCGGTGTCCTCCAGCTCCTTCTCCAGCCGCTGGATCTCCCGACCCGCAGAACGCAGGAGTTCGGTGCGGCGCCGGGTCAGGTCACGCAGTTCCCGCACCATGCGGCCGGGGACGAAGGACGCCATCACCATTCCCGACGCGCCGGCCCGGGCCAGGAACGCGGCGTCGCTCGGATCGCTCTTGCGGCCCCTGATCCCCTTCAGGTGAGAGGGATTGACCAGCATCAGGTTCAGCTGCGGCTGTAGCAGGTAGTAGACCCCGCGCCAGTAGTCGGCCGTTGCTTCCATGACCACCACGTCGACCTGGCGTTCCACCAGCCAGGCCAGGAGCCGACGTAGTTCGGACCGGGTGGTGCCGAACCGTTCGGTCTCCAGGCTCCATGTTCCCGCCCGAGTCGTACTGGGCGTTCGCACGCAGGCGAGCAGGAACCGCTTGCCCAGGTCCACTCCCGCGGACCGCAGATGGATGACCTCGTCCTTCACGTCCTGCCGACTCATCGCCCGCTCCTGAACACCCGTAGCGAAAACCTGGCGGGAACCCCGGAGGGATCAGGGAAAGAAGCGGAATCTGACACGCGTGCTCCCGGCAGCGGATCACTGCCTTGGCAACAAACCGTGGTCCCCAGCGCGACCCCCATTGCCATCCTGGACAAACGAGCTCACCGGCATCGCAGAGCCATCGGCGTGACCGGGGCACCCACCCCATTTTCTCTCACCCGAGGTGATCAGCGCAGCCATCCCCGTTCCTGGCAAGATTTCCGTGAAACTGGCGTGTGCCACTGTGCGCCGGTGACGCTCCGTCACACATAGCGGCGTCGGAGCAGGGCCATGAGGATGACGCGGTGACGGAGCAGCGGGACCCCCGCACGTCCGGCCATGATCCGCTTCTGGAGCTTCAGATCAGTGATGCGGCCTTCGTTGACACCGGAGTTGAACGGGGTGGTGATGCCCTGGACGACTGCGGGCTGGTCCTCGCGGATGGCGTTGGCCAGGCTGACCAGGGCGGGGAGGCGGGAGGTCGCGAGTTGCTCGAGCCAGTTCGCCAGCAAGGCCGCGTCGCGGGAATCGAGCATGGCGGCGAACTGACGCACCAGGTCATGGGTTTGGTCCAGTTCCGGGGCAGTGCTCAAACAGCCGCCTGAGTGCCTCGGTGGCGTGCAGACCGCGCCGGGATGGCGCGGTGGTGATCCAGCGGGCGACTTGCCGGGGCGAGGGCGGTCGCTCGCGCGCTGTGTCGATCGGCAGGCCCCGGCGCAGCGGCGCGATGGCCATCTTGACTCGCTGATAGTGGCCCCGGTAACCCTTGGCGACGATCTCCTGGTGCAGCACCGTCGCGGTGTGCTCGCCTTCCTCCCACCGCTGCCGCAGGTACTCCAGGTACGGATCGAGGCTGGTGGGCCGGCGGGAGGGCGTGCGGCGTACGCACTCCTGCCAAGTGGCAGCTCGCGCGTATTTGCCCACGGTGCGCCTGTTCAAGCCCAGCCGGTGGGCTGCGGCGTGAAGTGAGATGCCGGTGTCGGTCACCGCGTGCACCGCATCAAAGAGGTTCTTCGCGTGGCGGCGGGCACGGGTGTCGGCCTGGTCGGACGGTGCCGTTGGGCTCGGTGGCGGCGATGCCGCTGCAGGATCGGGAACTGCTGTGGGCAGGCAGCTGCGGTGTGCGGCGGCAGTGTCCCCGACGCGCTTCGACAAGCCCTGCCATAGATGGAAACGATCGCTGACCTGCACCGCGTCCGGGGCACCGTCGGTGATGCCCTGCCGATAGACCAGCGAGCCGTCCCGGCAGACGGCCTCAACACCGGGATTCGTCCGCAGCCAGGCGGCCAACTGCTCGGCGTAGCGCCCTGCCCACAGCTCGATCGGCAGCCGGGAGTCGGCATCCACCAGCAGGGTGCCGTAGACGCCCGCGTACAGTGCGAAGTCGTCCACGCCCAGCACCCGCGGAGTCGCTGCCGCCGGAAGTGGCAAGCGCATCAAGTGGAACAGCACGCTCGTCCGCGACAACGGCACCTTCAGAATCTGCAGAAGCCGGGCGCCGCCGCGGCCGGCGAGCAGCACCCCGGCCATCTGCAGCAGCGGGCTGCGGCGCTGATAGCGCACCGTCAGCCCCTCCACCTGCTCAACGAACGTCCGCCGACCACAGCCCGGGCCGTCACAGAACAGTCGCCGTACCGACAGCCCGATAACGACCGGGCGGCCGCCGACAGCGACATCGGCCAGCGTGCGGCTATAGCGACTGTGCGTCCGCGCGGAACCGCCGCCGCAGTCCGGACACGCGACCGTCAACTCCCGGGTGCAGGCCGCGATACGGACCACGCCGCCCGCCACCCACACCTGTTCCACCCGCACCGCATCCAGGTGCGGAGACACGATCCGTACGAGGTCATCACACTCGCCGACAATGCCGCGTCCTGTGACGGAGCGTCACCGGCGCACGGTGGCACACTCCAGTTTCACGGAAGTCTTGCCAGGAACGGGGATGGCTGCGCTGATCACCTCGGGTGAGAGAAAATGGGGTGGGTGCCCCGGTCACGCCGATGGCTCTGCGATGCCGGTGAGCTCGTTTGTCCAGGATGGCAATGGGGGTCGCGCTGGGGACCACGGTTTGTTGCCAAGGCAGTGATCCGCTGCCGGGAGCACGCGTGTCAGATTCCGCTTCTTTCCCTGATCCCTCCGGGGTTCCCGCCAGGTTTTCGCTACGGGTGTTCAGGAGCGGGCGATGAGTCGGCAGGACGTGAAGGACGAGGTCATCCATCTGCGGTCCGCGGGAGTGGACCTGGGCAAGCGGTTCCTGCTCGCCTGCGTGCGAACGCCCAGTACGACTCGGGCGGGAACATGGAGCCTGGAGACCGAACGGTTCGGCACCACCCGGTCCGAACTACGTCGGCTCCTGGCCTGGCTGGTGGAACGCCAGGTCGACGTGGTGGTCATGGAAGCAACGGCCGACTACTGGCGCGGGGTCTACTACCTGCTACAGCCGCAGCTGAACCTGATGCTGGTCAATCCCTCTCACCTGAAGGGGATCAGGGGCCGCAAGAGCGATCCGAGCGACGCCGCGTTCCTGGCCCGGGCCGGCGCGTCGGGAATGGTGATGGCGTCCTTCGTCCCCGGCCGCATGGTGCGGGAACTGCGTGACCTGACCCGGCGCCGCACCGAACTCCTGCGTTCTGCGGGTCGGGAGATCCAGCGGCTGGAGAAGGAGCTGGAGGACACCGGGATGAAGCTCACCTCCGTGCTGACCGATGTGGCCGGGAAGACCGGACGGACGATCCTGGCAGCCCTGGTCGCCGGTGAACGCGACCGTGAACGCCTTGCGGATCTTGCCGTCGGCAAGGCCCGTGCCAAGATCCCCGCCCTGATCGAGGCACTGGACGGCGACTTCACCGACCACCACGCCTTCATGGTCCAGCACTACCTGGACGAGGCGGACCGGTTCAAGGAGACGGTCGCTGTCTTCGACACCCGTATCGCCACCCTGCTTAGCGAGCACGAGCACGACCTGGACCTCCTGGACACTGTTCCCGGCATCGGGCGCATGGCGGCAGAGATCGTCTTCGCCGAAACCGGCGGAGACATGAGCCAGTTCGCCACGGCCCATCACCTCGCCTCCTGGATCGGGGTCTGCCCGGGGCAGAACGAGTCGGCAGGGGTGAACAAGTCCGGCCGGACCCGGCACGGCAACACCAATCTCAAACGCGTGCTCGGAGTCGCCGCGCTGGCCGCCATCAGAAGCAGGGACACCTATCTCGCCGTGTTCTTCCGCCGGATCTCGGCACGGCGAGGTGGCAAACGGGCACTGGTCGCGGTCATGCACAAGATCGCCATCGCTGTCTGGCACGTGCTCCACGACCACGTCCCCTACCTCGAACTGGGCGCGGACTATTTCACCCGCCGCGATCCAGCACGCGCCATGCGCCGCATGCTGAAGGAAGCCAACACTCTCGGCCTGACCATCCGCTTCGAACCCGTCGCCACGGCCTGACCACCGAGCTCAACCGCAGGTTCTTTTCGTGTCAGGGCCACGTTCATGTGTACGCCGACAGTGGCCGGCCCACTTGACCGCCGCCACGCCGTAGCGGCGGCCGGTGCCGGTGGTCAGCCCGGCCTCCGTCATTGGTCGCCCGCACTCTGGAGGCCCGCTGGGAGGCGCGGCTGGCCGCGCTCCAGGCGGCCCAGGCCGCCCTGATCGCGGCCCGCGAGGCCCGTCCGGCACTCCCCGACCGGAGATCGACGCCGAGCTGGTCCGGCTGGAGGCGGCCGAGGTGGTGTTCGGGCAGTGGGCCGAGGCGACGGACGGGGGACGGCGACCGTCGGGCATCGTGGAGCCGGAGCCGGAGCGAGTAGTGGTGACGCCGGGGGCGGCCGGGATGCGGTTGGTCCCCGACCGTGAGGCGGGCACGGGGGTGGAGGTGCTGACGCCGGAGTACCGGCGAATCATGGAGATCGTCGTGAAGGCGTCGGGGCCGGTGATGGCCAAGGACGTCGCGCTCGCGCTGGGCCCGGAAACACCCCAGCAAAGGTCGAGCCGGTCCGCGGCCAGTTGCGCAAGCTGTCCGACCGGGGCTGGCTGCCCCGGAACGGCTCCGGACGCTATCTGCCGCGCTGACCACAACAACGTCGGGCAGAGCGGCCGGTTCCAGCCGTAACATGAGGGCTCCGGCAGGAGTTGGCGCCTGTGTGAAGAAGCAGCCGCCCGCCGGCGGCTCTCCCGGTGTTGTCTACCAGGTACGGCTTCCCGTGTCGAAGCGGACCGTCGATCTCGTCGCCGGACTGATACGACGGCGCCGCAAGCAGCTGGGCACGCGCTGGCGGAAGGCCGCCCCCGGCACCCAGGCGATCGTCGTGCTCGCCGTCCTGCGCCACGATCAGCGCCTGGCCGACATGGCCGGCGGCAACGACGTCGCGGCCGCCACCGTCCGCCGCTGGGTCCTGGAAGTACTCGACCTGCTGGCCGCGAAGGCCCCGCGTCTGGACCGCGCCCTGAATAAGATCGCCAAGCGGGGTGGCACGGTGGCTCTCCTGGACGGCACTCTGGTCCGCACCCGCCGCCGCACCGGGCGGCCACGCGCTCCCGCCGCCTCACCAACGCCGAGAAGGAGGCGAACCGACTGGTCAGCCGCGAACGCGCCGCTGTTGAGCACGGCTTCGCGAACCTGAAGACCTGGCGCATCCTGACCAAGGTCCGCATGAACGCCCGTCACGTCACCACCCTGCTGCGGGCCCTGCTCGTCCTGGCGAACTCCGAAGTCCGACGGTGACGAACGATCACCCCAAGACGATCACGCCTCCGGCCTGCACGAGCACCCCGTCACGGACTCACACCAGTACCGCGACCTGCGAATTCAGGATGAAACGATCTCATTGGGTTTCGACACGTCGACGGTGGTTCACTCGCGTTCGCCTTCCCGGTCCCTACCTGACGCCATCACGGGCGCCCTTTCCCCGACCGCTGACCACGACGGTCTTCAGCCAACGCAGCGCGGGGCGGTTTGGAGCCTCCCTCCGCAGGGCGACTCCGAAGGGCCACAACCTTCATCGTCCGAGCAGCATCGCTCCAGATCGCTCTCCTACATCGAACTCTCCTTCGCGTTCAGGACACACAGCCATGCCCAAAGCCGATTGCCCTCTCGAAGCCGGGCGGACGACCGAGTCGGCCTCGCCGCAGGCGGTGGCCGACTCGGTGGACGGCTGCGGGATGACGGCGCGCATGCCCCGGCGGCGCAGGTAGCGGCGGATGGCGCGAGAGGAGTAAGCACGGTCGGCCAGGACAAGGAGAGCTCGGGGCCGTGGCCTGCCCGGTCCGCTTCCAGGCACGCCGATGCGGGGCATGACCGTCTCGTGCACTGTGGGAGAGCATCGGCTTCCAGCGATTGGGCGGGGAGACCCGGCCGGGATAGCCCTGGTCGACGGCCGGGGGCCAAGCGGCCCGGTACCCGCCTCACGCTGCTTGTGGCGGGTGTGCTGTACCGGATCACCGACGCCGACGTGGCTGCCTGGGAGCGGGCCGAGGCGAGCGGACAGACAGCACAGACGGTGACCTGAGCCGCGGCCTAGCCTTCGGCGCGATCACGGCGGTGCTGCGGCGTTCTGGATCAAGGAGCCGTGGATCGCGGAGAGGCGGGCGGCCGGACGGGCACGGGCCGGAGTCGCGGAAACCGGCCCGTCGGGATCGGAGGGCTGCGGGTCGAGGGGACGGCGGCCGAACGCACTGCCGAGTTCCGCCGTCCGGGATGCTGTGGCAGGGCGGGGCCGATCGGCTTTTACTGGTAGGTGAGGATCACCAGAACAGGCGATCGAATCGTTTCAACAAGGCAGGAGGTCGTGCCATGGACCCTCCTCTGCGAGAGCGCGACGAACCGCACCTCGTGGTCGACCGCCCGGACCGGCTGCGCGGCCGGGTCTTCGTCCTCGACGACCAGCCGATGCTGGTCGGGCGGGACTCCGACTGCCAGATCCAGGTGGGTGATCCGGGCGTCAGCCGACGGCACGCGGTGGTGTGGCGGGCCTCGGGCCGAACCACCGTCGAGGATCTCGCCTCCACCAACGGCACCATGCTGAATGGTCACCCGGTGTACGGGCAGCAGGTGCTGCACTCGGGCGACGTGCTGGATTTTGGGCCCTTAGAGGTGCATTACGAAGAGCTGCGCCCCGCCGACCGGACCGTTCAGGCCCCGAAGCCCGGAGTCGGCGGCACCCCGGGCGGCACCTCGGACACCATGCCGGGCTGGGGCCCCGCCCCTGAGCCCGGGCCTACGCCTTACGGCGCTCCCGCCGCAGGGCCGCCACCCTGGGGCCCGCCGGGCCGCTCGGCACCGCGCGAGGCCGGCCGTACGCCGCCCGGCGGCGGGCGGCGGTTCGACATCGGGGCTCAGCAGGCCGACCGGCTGAGCAACGTCGCCGGGGACCAGTACAACTACGTTCAGCAGGCGCAGCGCGAGAGCTTTTTCAAGGAGATCGCCGCGACCCGTACCAGGGCGCGACACCTGATCATGCTCGGCTTCCTGCTCTTTCTGGTCGGGGGCGGGATCTATGGCTGGGTGATCATTCGATTCATTGCCAGGACCAACGACGATATTTCGTCGGGGAGTTCGAACTTCGACTCCTCCTCGGAGCTGCTCGGACCGAAGGTGGCCGGGGTACCGGTAGGGGCGGTCGGGTTCGCGATGGCAGCCATCGGGACGGTTCTGACGGTCATCGGGATCGTTCTGCACATCGTGACGACGTCCCGGCGCCGCCGCTTCGAGGATGCCGAGCGGCAGGCGTCCTGGCGGCAGCGCTGAGGAGATGGGGAGCTATGGCCTTCAACATCGGCAACCAGCAGGGCGGCGTGGTCAACAACGTCGCCGGGAACCAGACCGTTCACGGTGGCCAGTCGGCCGTCTTCACGGCGGGCGGGCAGGAGGTGCGCGGCCTGGTCCGGGAACTGAGGGCGTCTATCGAGCGGACGGCGTTGCCGCCAGCAATCGAGCCCGAGGTGCGGGCCGAGCTGGACTCGCTGGACGAGGAGGTCGCCCGGCCGGAACCGGACCGGGAGACAGTAGCGGGCCGGCTCGGCCGGATCACCCGGCTGCTGTCCTCGGCGGGTGCGCTGGCCACGGCCGGCACCGGGCTGATCGGGCCGCTCGGAGCGCTCGCGGGCTGGCTCGGCGCACTCGGCCAGCCGATCTTGCGGGCGATCGCCGGTTGATGGGAGGAGGCTGACGGAGGGGGCCTTGACACGGGCCGAGAGTAGGGAGGGCTGTGGGACGAGTTGTCGACGGGGATACGGTCCTGGTCTGCCAGCCGGGTGGTCCGGCCGGTCCTAGAGATCGATCTGCCCTTCATCGACGGGCTCTTCGCCAAGGCGGGCCGTCTCGGCGAGGGACTATCAGCGAGCTCAGCGAACGCTCCGGCTGGGCGAAGTCGAAGATCTCCGAACTGCTGCGCGGTCACCGTGACGTACGGGCGGTCGGCGGCGCACGGCCTGGTGGCCGAGCAGTTTCTCGTCTGCGGGGAGGGTCGGTCCGACGTATACGTGAATGGTCATGGTTTTCAATGGCCCAGGGCTCGGGAAGTGCAGGTCAGGGAAGGAAGTGCCCCTCGAAGCGAGGGCGTTGAGGGGCACCTCCGGGTGTGGCCAGCCCGTCCGGGAGAACAGAGTGTGATCCGGGACCGGTCACCTCACCGGCTCAGGCACCGGGCGCAACAAGCCCCGGTCAGGGGCCCTCGTCCTCGACATCCTCGATACGCACGGTGCTCGACGGCGCGACGATATCGACGAGGTTCGGCCTCGGGATCAGCTCGTCCTTGGCGGCGGCCTCGGACTTCGACAACAGCTCCATGGCTGTGCCTCCTTGCCTTCTCGGTGTTCCGGCCCGGGCGGTTGCCCAGTGCCGCTGGTGCGCACCGCGACCACGGCCGCGGTGCTCGTGACCGGACCCCGTCGGGCGCCGGAGCGTCCGTCTTCGGCTGCAGCCATGCCTCCTGGTGGGATTGGCACTCGTGGCGCCCTCCATGACCGGACCAGGTAGGTACCCAGGGCCCCTTTCTGGACTACCGGATCGAGGCGAGCGCGGAACAGGTCGACAGTGCCCTGGCACGGTAGCCGGAGAAGCATGGACACAGAGTGACGACATAGACGCACCGAGCACATCGGTTCCCAGGCCGGAAGAGGTCTTCACCGCCGACCGCCAGCGGCGAACCAGGCCGCGCCGAGGCAGACCGAGCTGATGATCAGGGGTGTGAGCGTCAGCAGGATGCGGGCGGGCTCGACGAACACGCCGCCTCAGGCCCGTGCGGCTGGTGATCGGTGCGGCCGGACTGACCCTGACCCGGGGCGAGTTGGAGATCACCTACGCCTGGACGGAAATCGAGCGAGGCCGCGGTCGAGGTCGCGGGCCTGGAGCCGCTGTACTGCACCTCCACCCCGTCCGAACTGCGGCAAAGTGATGTTGCCCGGTGCACGATCGTGGAGGCAACCGATGCGGCCATGGGTTTCCTCGGGAGCGCACTGCTCTGCTGCCAAGAGGGTTCGCCTCCAGCCTGCTGGTCTCTGGGCCGGCATCGACCGAGCTGCGGGGCCTCTGCTCGACGAAGGTTCAGGCGCCGAGGATCTGGCTGTGTTGGGTCGCGGACTGGCCCAGGGCGGCCTTGGGTTCTTCAATGGCGGTCGTAGGTGACGGCGATGTCGCCGAGGGCACGGGAGCGGCGCTCGACGCTGGGCAGTGCCTTCAGCGGGATCGTGCGGGCAGCGGCCAGCGCGGCCTGCGGGTCACCCGCATGGTTCTCGGCGCTGATCCTGTGGAGTTGCACGGTCAGGGGGCTGAAGCCCCCGCCGTGGTCGCGTAGCAGGGTGGCGCCGCCGAGCTCTGTGGCGATTGCGGCGGCCTCGTCGGTCAGCTCGCGCATGCCCTCCCGGTCGCCGCGCCTGGCCAGGGTGTACGAGGCACTCTGGACGAGGAGTCCCCGTGCCGCGACTCCCGCGCGCCCGGCGCTGCGCAGGTCCGGGTGGTCGGCGGCGCTCAGGGCGATCGACAGGGCTTCCTGGTGCCATCCGGCCTTTCGCGCCAGCACGGCCAGTTACCGGGCGGACTCGGCAACTGTGAGGGCCTCACCGCTGACTTCGGCGAGTTGGCGGGCGCGGTCGGCGGCCATCCAGCCGAGCTGCTGCTCGTCCATCTTGACGAGCATGCGGGTCGCCAGGAGGTAGCACTTGGCCAGCAGCACGTAGTCATCTGTGTCCCCGGCACTGTCGGTGAGTGCGTGCCCGGCGCGGATGAGGCGAGGCAGACGGACGGATGTCAGACATCGCATCATCACGCCAGCCCCTCGTCCCACATTGGGACGCAAGCGCCAGGCCCTCACCTGAGCAGGACGCCGCTGCCCCCTGCTGAAGCCTCTGGGCGCCCGGCTCACCGAGACGACCTCCCGCGTGGTCGCTGCCGCTCTCCTCGTGACCGGATGCGCTACTCGATTTCGTTCCGAACACTTTGTTGGTACGTCCTGACAAACCTGTTGACATCCCTGCAGAGCCGCTACATAGTCTCTCCAACTAGAGCGCGCTACTAAAGCGCTCCAGTCCCTAACCAGGCGGTCCACACCTACGACTGCCACAGAAGAACGCGCCGCCATGCGGCGCACATACACACCACCCGCGCCAGCGCGTCGCCACTCGGTGATCCGCATCGACCTCCGACGTCGGACGCGCTTGCGTCGACCACAGACTCCACCCCGACAAGCACAGCGAGGTGCAAGGGACATGCACAGAAACCACCGAGCCGCAATTCTGACCGCCGCCGTCCTCACCGGGACCCTGCTCGCCGCCGGCTGTTCCAGCAGCTCCGGCGGCAAGAAGGCCGAGGAAGGAAGTGCGGACGCCTCGGCGGGCAAGGCCACCACGCCCCGCATGACGGTGGCCATGATCACCCACGCCTCCCCCGGCGACACCTTCTGGGACCTCATCCGCAAGGGCGCCACGGCAGCAGCCGCCAAGGACAACATCAAGCTCGTCTACTCCAGCGACCCCAGCGCCGGAACCCAGGCCAACCTCGTCCAGAACGCCATCGACCAGAAGGTCGACGGCATCGCGCTGACCGCCGCCAAGCCCGACGCCATGAAGGACGTGATCGCCAAGGCCAAGGCGGCCGGCATCCCGGTCGTCGGCTTCAACTCCGGCGTCGGCGACTGGCAGGAACTCGGCATGCTCGAGTACTTCGGCCAGGACGAGAACATCGCCGGCCAGGCCTTCGGTGAACGCCTCAACCAGCTCGGCGCCAAGCACGCCCTGTGCGTCATCCAGGAGCAGGGCCAGGTCGCCCTCGAGGCCCGCTGCGCCGGCCTGAAGAAGGGCTTCAGCGGCAAGACCGACACGCTCTACGTCAACGGCACCGACATGCCGTCCGTGAAGTCGACGATCACCGCCAAGCTCAAGCAGGACAGCTCCATCGACCAGGTCGTCACCCTGGGCGCGCCGATCGCGCTGACCGCGGTCCAGTCGCTGTCCGACGCGGGCAGCAAGGCCAAGATCGCCACCTTCGACCTCAACAAGGAGCTGGTCAAGGCCGTCCAGGACGGCACTATCGAGTTCGCGGTCGACCAGCAGCCGTATCTGCAGGGCTACTTGGCGGTCGACTCGCTGTGGCTCTACAAGAACAACGGCAACTTCAGCGGCGGCGGTACCGCACCGGTGCTCACCGGACCGGCCTTCATCACCAAGGACAACGCCGACACCGTCGCCGAGTTCGCCGCGAAGGGCACCCGGTGATGAGCATGACCCAGCATGCCGAGCCGGCGGTGACCACACCGCCGGCCCCCGGCCCGAAGGAGACCGACGGCCGGACCGCTCAACGCCCCCTGGCGTTGCGGATGTTGGCCCGGCCCGAAGTGGGCGTGTTCCTCGGCGCGGTTGCCGTGTACGTGTTCTTCCTGGTCTCCGCGCCGCCGGTGCGGGACGGCAGTTCGATGGCCAACGTGCTGTACCAGTCGTCGACCATCGGGATCATGGCGCTGCCCGTGGCCCTGTTGATGATCGGCGGCGAGTTCGACCTGTCGGCCGGCGTCGCGGTGATCACCTCGGCGCTGACCGCGAGCATGCTCGCCTACCAGCTCAGCATGAACATCTGGGTGGGTGTGATCGTCGCCCTTCTGGTGTCGCTGGGCGTGGGCCTCCTCAACGGCTGGCTGGTGGTCAGGACCGGGCTTCCCAGCTTCCTGATCACCCTGGGCAGCTTCCTGATCCTCCAAGGCGTGAACCTGGCGGTGACCAAGCTGGTCACCGGCAATGTCGCGACCGACGACATCAGTGACATGGACGGCTTCAGCCAGGCGAAGGCCATTTTCGCCTCGTCGTTCGAGGTCGGCGGCGTCCAGGTGAAGATCACCGTCGTGTACTGGCTCGTCTTCGCGGCGCTGGCCACCTGGGTGCTGCTGCGCACCAAGTACGGCAACTGGGTCTTCGCGGTCGGCGGCAACAAGGACTCTGCACGGGCCGTGGGTGTCCCGGTGACGTTCACGAAGATCTCGCTGTTCATGCTGGTCGGCTTCGGTGCCTGGTTCGTCGGCATGCACCAGCTGTTCTCGTTCAACACGGTGCAGTCCGGTGAGGGCGTGGGCCAGGAGCTGATCTTCATCTCGGCGGCGGTGATCGGCGGCTGTCTGCTGACCGGCGGCGCCGGCAGTGCGATCGGTCCGGTCTTCGGCGCTTTCATGTTCGGCATGGTGCAGCAGGGCATCGTGTACGCCGGCTGGAACCCGGACTGGTTCAAGGCCTTCCTCGGCGTGATGCTGCTCGGCGCCGTCCTGATCAATCTGTGGATCAGCCGCTCGGTGACCCGGAGGTGACCCCCATGACAAGCAATCAGACCGGAACCCACGGAGCCGTCCTCCAGGACACCGCGCCCGAGGGCGATGGCCGTCCCATCGTCCAGCTCCGCAACGCCGGCAAGGCGTACGGCAACATCCGCGCCCTGCACGGCGTCGACCTCGCCGTCCGGCCCAGCCAGGTCACCTGCGTCCTGGGCGACAACGGCGCCGGCAAGTCCACCCTGATCAAAATCATCTCCGGGCTGCACCAGCACACCGAGGGCGAGTTCCTCGTCGACGGCGAACCGGTCCGCTTCTCCACCCCGCGCGAGGCCCTCGACAAGGGCATCGCCACCGTCTACCAGGACCTCGCCGGGGTCCCCCTGATGCCGGTGTGGCGCAACTTCTTCCTCGGCTCCGAGATCACCAAGGGCCCTTGGCCCATCCGCCGTCTCGACATCGAGCAGATGAAGAAGACCGCCGACGAAGAGCTCCGCAACATGGGCATCGTCCTGGACGACATGGAGCAGCCGATCGGCACACTGTCGGGCGGCCAGCGCCAGTGTGTCGCCATCGCCCGCGCCGTCCACTTCGGCGCCCGCGTCCTCATCCTCGACGAGCCCACCGCCGCCCTCGGCGTCAAGCAGTCCGGCGTGGTCCTGAAGTACGTCGCCGCCGCCCGCGACCGCGGCCTTGGCGTCATCTTCATCACCCACAACCCGCACCACGCCTACATGGTCGGCGACCACTTCAGCGTCCTGCGTCTCGGCACGATGGAACTGTCCGCCGAGCGCAGCGACATATCCCTGGAGGAACTCACCAACCACATGGCGGGCGGCGCCGAACTCGCAGCTCTCAAGCACGAGTTGGCGCAGGTCAGCGGCGTAGACGTCGAAGAACTCCCGGAGGAGAAAGACCTCACGGCCCTGTAGCGGTATGTCCCTACAGGCGTGCGGTCGGTGCCACCCCAGCACGGCAAGGCCAAAAGCCCCAACTGCTGGGGGCACACGCTCAGGGAGACGTCTCCGGTGCCGTGTCGCTCGTGCCGCGCACCACCAGCTTCGGGTCCAGTACCGCCTCCCGAGCTTCCAGCTCCGGATTTTCTAGCCGCTCCACGGCGAACCGCACGGCATGCTCCGCCATGAGAGCCGCGTCCTGGCGGACGGTGGTCAGGCCGACGGGCATCAGATGGGAGAGGTGGCTGTCGTCGTATCCGACGACAGACATATCGCGCGGGACATCAACGCCTGCCCGCGTCAAGGCCATCAGCAGACCCCACGCACACCGGTCGTTGCCCGCGAGGACCGCCGTCGGCAGGCGTTGCCCCTGATCCCGCTCCGCCAGGAGCAGGCGGCCCACCTCGATGCCCGACTCCTCCGTATGCTCCCCCGGGATCACCCGCACCTCGGACTCCAGCCCGTGCCGGCGCATCGCGGTCCGGTAGGCACGCCGCCGCTCGGACGATCCCGGTCCCCGGCCGCCGTCGATGTGCATGATCCGGCGGTGCCCCAGGTCGACGAGATGCTCCATGGCCTGCTGCACACCCTTGCCCTCGGCACTGTGCACGAAGTCCACGCGGGCGCGGGGCACCCGGCGGCTGACCGAGACGGTCACCGCCCGGTGTCCGAGTTCGTTGAGATACGCGGCCTCGGCCTCGGGGCCGAGCAGGATCAGCGCCTCGCAGCGGTGGCTGAGCAGCGCCTCGGCCGCCTTCGCCTCGCTGCGGCCATGGGTGGCTGCGGAGAGCAGGACGTCGTAGCCGAGACGCTCGGCCTCGGGGTAGATCCCCTGGATGAGGTCCGCGTGGAACGTCTGGTGCACGGTGAACATCACGCCGAGCGTGCGGCTGCGGCCACGGGCCAGCAACCGGGCCGCGCTGTCGGGGTGGTAGCCGATCTCGTCGGCGACCCGCAGCACCCGTTCCCGGGTCTCTTCGCTCGCCCCTGGCTTGCCGCGGAAGATGATCGAGACGAGCGCCCGGGACACCCCCGCTTTCGCAGCGACGTCCGCCATCGTGGGCCGCTGCTTTCCCGACGCATCCACCTGTGAACCCACCCTCCGACACGGCCCACCCTACGGGCACTCTCGAAATCTCCCAGCAACAAGGTATTGACATGACATTTGGACAGGAGTCATCGTACACAGACTAGAGCGCGCTAGTAGAGCGCGATAGCGAATCTTGTGGACGTCCCCGTCCCTGGCACGAAAGGGAAACCAGCGTGATGCCGTTCGAAATGCTGACCATGGGCCGCGTGGGGGTGGATGTGTACCCGCTCCAGAGCGGCGTAGGGCTGGCGGAGGTCACATCGTTCGGCAAGTACCTGGGCGGCAGCCCGACGAATGTGGCGGTGGCAGCGGCCCGGTACGGACACTCCGCCGCCGTCATCACCAAGACGGGCCGGGACCCGTTCGGGGACTTCGTCCGCACGGCCCTGGACGGCTACGGCGTGGACAGCCGCTTCGTCGGCACGTCGGACATCGCGCCGACGCCGGTGACCTTCTGCGAGATCTTCCCGCCGGACGACTTCCCGCTGTACTTCTACCGCCTGCCCAAAGCCCCCGACCTGGACATCCAGCCGGGCGAGCTGGACCTGGACGCGGTACGCGAGGCCCGGATCTTCTGGATGACCGGTACCGGCCTGTGCGAGGAACCGAGCCGCTCGGCCACCCTCGCCGCGCTGGCGCACCGGGCGAAGGCCGGGGCGACGGTATTCGACCTGGACTGGCGGCCGATGTTCTGGACCGACCCGTCCCAGGCACGGGCGTACTACGCCGAGGCCTTGCGGCACACCACGGTCGCGGTCGGCAACCTCGACGAGTGCGAGGTTGCCACCGGTGAACGCGACCCGTACGCGGCGGCGAAGGCACTGCTGGCGGCCGGGGTGGAACTGGCGGTGGTCAAGCAAGGCCCGAAGGGCGTGCTGGCGATGGACGGCGACGGCCAGGTTGCCGAGATCCCACCGGTGCCCGTGGACGTGGTCAACGGCCTCGGTGCCGGTGACGCCTTCGGCGGGGCGCTGTGCCACGGACTCCTGGCCGGCTGGGACACCGGCCGCATGGTCGCCTTCGCCAACGCCGCCGGCGCGATCGTCGCGGGACGGCTGGCCTGCTCCGACGCGATGCCCACCGAGGCCGAGGTCGACTCCAAGCTCCGCAGGGCCTCCCTCACTTCCACCGAACGAAAGGCGTGACAACGTGCTGTCCGACAATGTGAGCCGGATCGTGGCCGCCCGGGTGGGCGACCCCGGCGCCATCGCGGCAGCAGCCGCACGCCGTGTCCGAGCAACCTCGCCGCTCGGCGAGCACGGCAAAGCGATGATCATCGCCGCCGATCATCCCGCACGCGGCGCCAACGGCGTCGGCGGCGACCCGCGTGCGATGGCCGACCGCTTCCAGTTGCTGCAGCGTTTGTGCGTCGCCTTGGAACGCCCCGGAGTGACGGGCGTGCTGGGCACCGCCGACATCCTCGACGACCTGCTGCTGCTCGGGGTCCTGGACGGCAAGAGCGTCTTCGGCTCGATGAACCGGGCCGGGCTGGCGGGGTCGGTGTTCGAGATCGACGACCGGTTCACCGGCTACGACGCCGAGACCATCGCCGCAATGGGCTTCGACGGCGGCAAGATACTCACCCGCATTGCCCTCGACGACCCCGCGACGCCGTCCGTCCTGGAGAACACCGCCCGCGCCATCGACGAGCTGAATGACCGCCAGCTGATCGCGATGGTCGAGCCGTTCCTCTCCTCCTGGCAGGACGGCAAGATCCGCAACAACCTCTCCACGGACGCTGTCGTCAAGTCGATCACCATCGCCTCGGGGCTGGGCCGCCGCACCGCCTACACCTGGCTGAAGCTGCCGGTCGTCGACGACATGGAGCGCGTACTGTCCGCCTCCACCATGCCCGCCCTGCTGCTGGGCGGCGAGGTCAAGGACCCGGATGCGGCTTTCGCCTCATGGGGCAAGGCACTCAAGCAGCCCACCGCGCAGGGCCTGGTCGTCGGCCGCTCCCTGCTCTACCCCTCGGACGGCGACGTCGCCGGTGCCGTGGACCGGGCGGTGAGCCTGCTGTGAGCGACACGAGCAAGTACCACCTGCCCAAGGGCACGTCGGCCGACGGCCCCTACGACCTCCTGGTCACCCCCGAGTCGGCGGGCTGGGGAAACTCCGGCCTGAGGATCCTGACCCTGCAGCCGGGCGAGGCACACGCCCTGTCCACGGAGGACTCGGAGTTCTTGGTTCTTCCGCTGACCGGTGGTTGCACCGTGACCGTCAACGGACAGCGCTTCGAACTCCGGGGCCGCAGCGGCGTGTTTGCCTCAGCCACCGACTTCGCCTACCTGCCCCGTGAGTCGGAGGCCCTGATCAGCAGCGCGCAGGGAGGTCTGTTCGCGCTGCCCTCCGCCCGTACCGAGCGGAGCTCACTCTCCGCTCGGTACGGGCGCAAGGAGGACGTACCCGTTGAGCTGCGCGGCGCCGGAGCCTGCTCCCGGCAGGTGAACAACTACTGCCTGCCCGGCACGTTCGAAGCCGAGCAGCTGCTGGTGTGCGAAGTGCTCACGCCGGGCGGCAACTGGTCGTCGTACCCGCCGCACAAGCACGACGAGGCCCGGCCGGGCGTGGAGTCGGAGCTGGAGGAGATCTACTACTTCGAGGTCTCCGGCGGTGAGAACGGCTTCGGCTACCAGCGGGTGTACGGCACCGAAGAGCGGCCGATCGACGTGCTCGCCGAGGTCCGTTCCGGCGACACCGTGCTGATCCCGCATGGCTGGCACGGCCCCTCGATCGCCGCGCCCGGCTACGACCTCTACTACCTCAACGTCATGGCCGGCCCCGGCCTGGACCGCGCCTGGCTGATCTGCGACGACCCCGCCCACGGGTGGGTGCGCACGACCTGGGACACGCAGGACATCGACGACCGGCTGCCGTTCGGCGCCGAGGAGAACGACTGATGGACACGATCAGGCTCACCACCGCGCAGGCCCTGGTGCGGTTCCTGGCCAACCAGTACAGCGAGCGTGACGGCCAGGAGCAGCGGCTGATCCCCGGTATGTGGGGGATCTTCGGGCACGGCAACGTGGCCGGGATCGGGCAGGCACTATTGCAGGCCGCCACCACCGGCGAGGCCGACCTGCCCTACTACCTGGCGCGTAACGAGCAGGGAATGGTGCATGCCTCGGTGGCCTACGCCAAGATGCGCGACCGGCTGGCGGCCTTCGCCTGCACCGCGTCCACCGGCCCCGGCTCCACCAACATGATCACCGGCGCGGCTCTGGCCACCACCAACCGGCTGCCGGTGCTCCTGCTGCCGTCCGACATGTTCGCCACCCGTGCCGCCGACCCCGTGCTCCAGCAGCTGGAGGACACCCGGGGCGGGGACGTCACCGTCAACGACGCCTTCCGCGCCGTATCCAAGTACTTCGACCGCATCTCGCGTCCCGAACAGCTCGTCCCCGCAGCGCTGGCCGCGATGCGGGTACTGACCGACCCGGTCGAGACCGGCGCCGTCACCCTCGCGCTGCCGCAGGACGTGCAGGCCGAGGCGTACGACTGGCCGGTGTCGTTCTTCCGGCGCCGGGTGTGGCATGTGGGCCGGCCGGTCCCGGAACCGGCCGCGATCGAGCGGGCCGCACGCCTGCTGCGGCAGGCGAAGAAGCCACTCATCGTCGCCGGTGGCGGCGCCGTGTATTCCGGTGCGGAGATCGCCCTGCGGGCGTTCGCCGAGGCCACCGGCATCCCGGTTGCCGACACCCACGCCGGCAAGGGCGCCGTGCCCTGGGACCACCCCTACGCGGTCGGCGGCCTCGGCTCCACCGGCGCGTACGCGGCGAACGAGCTCGCAAAGGAAGCCGACGTCGTCCTCGGCATCGGCACCCGCTACTCCGACTTCACCACCGCCAGCCACACCGTCTTCGGCAACCCCGACGTCACCTTCGTCAACCTCAACGTGGCCCGCCTGGACGCCGTCAAGCACTCCGCCGAACCCCTCGTCGCCGACGCCCGACTCGGCATCCAGGCCCTGGCCGGGGCGATGGCCGACTGGGAGGTCTCAGCGGGGTACCGCGCGACGACCCGTCAACTCATCGCCCGGACACGGGAGATCGAGAAGGCCTGCTTCAACGTCGGCCACAGCCCGCTGCCCGCCCAGACCGAGATCCTCGGCGCGCTCAACGAGAGCCTCGACGACCGTGCCGTGGTCATCAACGCGGCCGGATCCATGCCCGGTGACCTGCAACAGCTGTGGCGGGCCCGCGATCCGAAGGCCTACCACGTGGAGTACGCGTACTCCTGCATGGGGTACGAGGTCGCCGCCGGCGTCGGCGCGAAGATGGCCGATCCGTCGCGCGAGGTCGTCGTACTCGTCGGCGACGGCTCGTATCTGATGATGGCCCAGGAGATCGTGACCATGGTTTCCGAGGGTCTGAAGGTCATCATCGTCCTCGTCCAGAACCACGGCTTCGCCTCCATCGGGGCCCTGTCCGAGTCGCTCGGCTCACAGCGGTTCGGCACCAAGTACCGCTACCGGGACGGCGATTCAGGTCAGCTGGACGGCGACGTCCTCCCCGTCGACCTCGCCGCGAACGCCTCCAGCCTCGGCGCGGACGTCCTGCACGCCGCCTCCGTAGACGACTTCCGTGCGGCGATGGAGAAGGCCAAGGCGGCCACCCGCACCACCGTCGTGCACGTCGAGACCGACCTGTACGGACCCAACCCGCCCGGCCACGGCTGGTGGGACGTCCCCGTCAGTGAAGTCTCCGCACTCGACACTACCCAAGCCGCCCACGAGACATACGCCGCCCACAAGCAGGCCCAGCGCCACTACCTCTAAGGACCCCGCTCCCGTGAACACCATTCCCCACTGGATCAACGGCTCCCCCACCCAGGGCTCCGTCACCGCCACCCAGCCCGTCTTCAACCCGGCCACCGGCGCCGAGCAGGCCCAGGTCGTCCTCGGCGGCGCACCCGACGTGGACTCGGCAGTCCAGGCAGCGACCGCCGCCTTCGAAACCTGGTCGGAGTCCTCCCTCTCTCAGCGCACCCAGGTGATGTTCGCGTTCCGCCAGCTGCTCGTGGAGCACGAGGAGGAGCTCGGCCGGATCATCTCCGCCGAGCACGGCAAGACCGTCGACGACGCCCGCGGAGAAATCACCCGCGGCCGCGAGGTCGTCGAGTTCGCCTGCGGCCTCGGCGACGTCCTGAAGGGATCCTTCTCCGACCAGGTCTCCCGCGGCATCGACGTCCACAACTTCCGCCAGCCCCTCGGCGTCGTCGCCGGCATCACCCCCTTCAACTTCCCCGCCATGGTGCCCCTGTGGATGCACCCCATCGCCATCGCCACCGGCAACACCTTCATCCTCAAGCCCAGCGAACGTGACCCCTCCGCCGCGAACTTCGTCGCCGAGCTGTACAAGAAGGCCGGGCTCCCGGACGGCGTGTTCAACGTCGTGCACGGCGGCAAGCCCGCCGTCGACGCGATCCTCACCCACCCCGGCATCCAAGCCGTCTCCTTCGTAGGCTCCACCCCGATCGCCAAGTACGTCCACGAGCAGGCCACTTCGCACGGCAAGCGGGTCCAGGCCCTCGGCGGAGCCAAGAACCACGCCGTCGTCCTGCCCGACGCTCACATCGAGTTCGCCGCCAACCACATCACCGCCGGCGCCTACGGCTCCGCAGGGGAGCGCTGCATGGCCCTCTCGGTCGCCGTCGCGGTCGGCGAGGCGGCCGACGCTCTGGTCGAGGTGCTGGAGCGCAAGGCCCGCAAAGTGAAGGTCGGCCCCGGCGACGCCCCCGGCACCGAGATGGGCCCGCTCGTCACCAAGGCCGCCCAGGAACGCGTCGAGAACGCCGTCGGCACCGCCGCCACGCAAGGAGCCACCGTCGTCGTCGACGGCCGCGGGCTCAAGGTCGACGGCCACGAGGACGGCTTCTTCACCGGCCCCTCCCTTCTCGACCACGTCACCACCGAGATGGACGCCTACCAGGAGGAGCTGTTCGGCCCGGTCCTCGCGATCGTCCGGGCCGACACCCTCGACCAGGCCATCGACCTCATCAACGCCAACCCCTACGGCAACGGCACCGCCCTGTTCACCGCCTCCGGCGAAGCCGCCCGCCGCTTCCAGCGCAACATCCACATCGGCATGATCGGCATCAACGTGCCGGTGCCCGTGCCGATGTCCTACTACTCCTTCGGCGGCTGGAAGGACTCCCTCATCGGCGACTCCCCCATCCACGGCCCCGAAGGCATCCGCTTCTACACCCGCCCCAAGGTTGTCACCACCCGCTGGCCCCAGCAGACCCAGCAGGTCGCCGCAGGCTTCGACTTCCCCACCTCCAACTGACCCCTCCCCTCTCCCCGAAGGACACGCCATGGCAACGGCGCCATCCGCCCTCCGCACCACCGCGGGCAACCTGTGCTTGGGCTCCGCCCCCGACTCCTGGGGCGTCTGGTTCCCCGAGGACGAGCACCAGGTGTCGTACACCCGCTTCCTCGACGAGCTCACGCAGGCCGGCTACAAGTGGCTGGAGCTCGGCCCCTACGGCTACCTCCCCACCGATCCGCAGCGACTGAAGGCCGAGCTGGAGTCCCGTGGGCTGCAGGTCTCTGGCGGCACCGCGTTCGGGGCGCTGCACCGGCCGGAAGTCCGGGACGAGATGCTCGCCCACGTCCGTCAGGTCGCCACGCTCACCCAGGCCGCGGGCGCGCACCACCTGGTCCTCATCCCGCCGATGTACCGAGACGAGAAGACCGGCGCGTTCACCGAGCCGCCCGAACTGACCGCCGACCAGTGGGCGGGCTTCGGGCGCGCCGCCGACCGGCTCGGCAAGCTGCTCTTGGACGAGTACGACGTACGACTCGTCATCCATCCGCACGCCGACAGCCACATCCAGACCCAGCCCGAGATCGAGCGGCTCCTCAACGAGTCCGACTCCCGCTACACCAACCTCTGCCTGGACACCGGCCATGTCGCGTACGGCGGCGGCGACAACCTCGACCTGATCCGCCGCTTCGGCGAGCGCGTCGGCTACGTCCACATCAAGCAGATGGACCCCGCGATCCTCGCCCAGGTCGCCGCCGAGGACCTCTCCTTCGGCGAGGCCGTCAAGCGCGGCGTGTGCGTTTCCCCGCCCGCCGGCGTACCGAACCCCGCCGACGTGGTCACCGAACTTGCCACGCTCGACGCCGAGTTGTTCGTCATCGTCGAGCAGGACCTGTACCCGTGCGCGCCCGAGGTGCCCCTGCCCATCGCGGTCAGCACCCGTGAGCACCTGGCCGGCTGCGGCCTCACCGGAGTCCGACGCCCGAACAACGACAGGTAGGAGGCAGCCATGGACGTCCGGGACGAGGCGACTCAGGCCTCCACGATCACCGACGACGCCCCGCCCGCAGTCTCCCGGCGGCTGCGGCTCATCACCGTCATCGCCACCTTCGGCGGACTCCTCTTCGGCTACGACACCGGCGTCATCAACGGTGCCCTGCCCTACATGAGCGACGACCTCGGTCTGACCCCGGTCACCGAGGGCATGGTCACCAGCTCGCTGCTGCTGGGCGCCGCGCTCGGTGCGGTCGCCGGCGGGCGGCTGTCGGACACACGCGGCAGGCGTCGTACGATCCTCACCCTCGCGGTGCTGTTCTTCGTCGGAGCGCTGGGCGCGACCCTCGCCCCGACCACCGCGGTCATGATCGTTGCCCGCTTCGTGCTCGGCCTCGCGGTCGGCGGCGCCTCGGTGACCGTGCCGGTGTACCTCGCAGAGATCTCCCCCGCGGAACGCCGCGGCGCACTGGTTACCCGTAACGAACTCATGATCGTCAGTGGCCAGTTGCTCGCCTTCACCTCCAACGCGATCATCGCGAACGTCGGGAGCGAGTCCGGCGGCATCTGGCGCTGGATGCTGGTCATCGCCACCATCCCGGCCGTGGTGCTGTGGTTCGGCATGCTCGTCATGCCGGAGAGCCCGCGCTGGCTGGCCTCCAAGACCCGCTTCAACGAGGCCCTGGAAGTCCTCAAGCAGGTGCGCTCCCAGCAGCGGGCCGAGGCCGAACTCGCCGAAGTGTCCGCGCTCGCCGTGAAGGAGGCGCAGGAGAGTCTCGGCGGCTGGCAGGACATGCGGTCCACGCCGTGGATCCGCAAGCTGATGTTCGTCGGCTTCGGCATCGCAATCGTGCAGCAGATCACCGGTGTCAACACGATCATGTACTACGGCACTCAGATCCTCACCGACGCCGGCTTCGCCGCCGACAGCGCGCTGACCGCCAACATCGCCAACGGCGTCATCTCGGTCCTCGCCACCTTCGTCGGCATCTGGCTGCTGGGCCGGGTCAACCGCCGCCCGATGCTGATGACCGGTCAGATCGGCACCACGGCAGCCCTGTTGCTCATCGGCATCTTCTCGCTGGCGCTGCCCTCCGGCGACGGCCGGGCGTTCGCGGTGCTCGCCATGACGGTCACCTTCCTCGCCTTCCAGCAGGGCGCCATCTCGCCGGTGACCTGGCTGATGCTGTCGGAGATCTTCCCGATGCGGATGCGCGGCTTCGGCATGGGCGTGGCCGCGGTAGTCCTGTGGCTGACCAACTTCGTGATCGGTCTTGCCTTCCCGTCGCTGGTCTCCGGCATCGGGATCTCCAGCACCTTCTTCCTCTTCGTGGTGGCAGGGCTCTTCTCCCTCGCCTTCGTCAAGCGCTACGTCCCCGAGACCAAGGGCCGCACCCTCGAAACCCTGGAAGCCGAACTCCGGGCGCGCTACTCCTGACCATCCGTTTCTAAGGACTCGAACATGACCATACGTGTAGGTGTCATCGGCGCCGGAATGATCGGCCAGGACCACATACGACGCCTCACCGAGGTCGTCACCGGGGCCACCGTGACCGCGGTGACCGACATCGACGCCGAACGGGCCGCCGAAGTGGCCGCCCGGGTGGGCGCGGTGACACTGCCCACCGGCGCCGACCTCATCGCCTCCCCCGACGTGGACGCCGTCCTCGTCACCTCCTGGGGCCCCACCCACGCCGAGCACGTCCTGGGCGCCGTCACGGCCGGCAAGCCGGTCTTCTGCGAGAAGCCCCTCGCCACCACGGCGGAGGACTGCCTGCGCATCGTCGACGCCGAACGCGCCCACGGCCGCCGCCTCGTCCAGGTCGGCTTCATGCGCCGCTTCGACCCGGGGTACCGGCAGATGAAACAGGTCATCGCCTCCGGTAGCCTCGGCGCCCCGCTGATCGTGCACTGCGCCCACCGCAATCCGACCGTCCCGCAGTCCTACACCTCCGCCATGGCGGCCCAGGACACGGCCGTGCACGAGATCGACGTCCTGCGCTGGCTGCTCGACGACGAGATCGTCTCCGCACAGGTGGTCACCCCACGCGCCACCAGCAAGCGGTTCGCGCACCTCAAGGACCCGCAGATCATGTACTTCGAGACGGCGAACGGCGTCCGCATCGACCTGGAAGTCTTCGTCAACTGCCAGTACGGCTACGACATCCAGTGCGAGACCGTCGGAGAGGAGGGCCTCGTGCGGCTGCCCGACCCGGCAGCCGTGGGTGTGCGTACCGCCGGCAAGCACGGCACCGCCGTACAGCAGGACTGGAAGGCCCGGTTCGTGGAGGCCTTCGACACCGAGTTCCGCGAGTGGGTGGACACGATCGCCACCGGCGCCGAGCCCATCGGCCCGTCCGCCTGGGACGGCTACGCCGCCACCGTCATCACCGACGCCGCCGTCCGTTCCCTGGAGTCCGACGGCACCGTCGTCACCGTCGACATGAAGCCCCGACCCGCCCTCTACGGAGGCACCGCATGAAGATCGCCATCGACCCCTACATGTTCCGTACCCTGCCCATCGACGACATGGTGCGCACGGTCGCCGAACTCGGCTACCAGTACATCGAGTTGTCACCCCGCGACGACTTCATGCCGTTCTTCCTCCACCCGCGCGCCGACGACGAGCGCATCGCGGAGCTGAAGAACTCCCTGCGCACACACGGCGTCCAGCTCTCCTCCGTCCTGCCGCTGTACAAGTGGTCCGCGCCCGACGAGACCGAGCGACAGACCGCCGTCCGCTACTGGAAGCGGATGATCGAGATCACCGCCGACCTCGAATGCCCCCTGATGAACTCGGAGTTCAACGGCCGCCCCGACCGCGCCGCCGAGAGCGAAGCCGCCTTCTGGCGGTCCATGGAGGAGCTGCTGCCCCTCTTCGAGCGGGAGGGCATCGCCCTCAACCTGGAAGCCCACCCCGACGACTTCTGCGAGGAGAACACCCCGGCAGTGAACCTCGTCCGGGCGATCAACAAGCCCTGGGTGAACTACCTCTACTGCGCGCCCCATTCCTTCCACCTCTCGGGCGCGGACCCCACGGCGGACATCGCGGCGATGATGCGCTACGCCGGCGACAAGCTGCGGCACGTGCACATCGCGGACTCCTTCAACCACAAGGGCTCCTCCGGCCTGCGGTACATCCTCAACCCGCCCGGCACCCCGGCCCGGATCCACCAACACCTGGACATCGGCCAGGGCGAGGTCGACTGGGACGCCTTCTTCACCACCCTGCGCGAGCTGGGCTTCGACGGCGTCGCCACCGCCTGTGTCTTCGCCTGGGAAGAACGCGCCCACGAGTCCTCGGCCTTTATGCTCGACCGCATCACCAAGGAACTCGCGGCGTAATCCATCCGCCGAGCTCACCGACCTCCTCGCCGTAGCGTTCCATCCCGAGTCGCCGTCGCCGTCCTGGAACGCTACGGCGACACTCAGCTGCACGTAAGCGACGGCGGCTGCGCGGTCATGACCAGGCGCGGGCCGGGCTGCTTCTGGCAGCGCAAGAAGGGCACCCCGCCCGGTGCGGGTCAGGTGCCCTTCTCTGCGTGTGACGCCATGGCCCAGTTATGCCGCGCCGGCCCGGACGAACGCGTCGGCCAGGTCGGCGGGGCGGGTGAAGAGGGCCTCGTGGCTGCCGGGGGTCTTGATCATCAGCGGGTTCTTCAGGCGCTGGGGAAGCGCTCGGCCCAATGCCACTCGCCGGGGAGGGAGCGATCCTCCTCGGACAGGACGTACGCGATCGGGATGTCCAGCGCGTAGAACGCGCTCGTTCCCGGCTTCTCCGTGAAAGTGCCGAGTGGCTACGGCACGAGAAGGGAGTGGATGATCCGCTGTGCCTCCTCGCCGTCGCCCAGCACGGACGCGCTCCAAGACACCAGGCGCCGTCCGGAGGCGAGTTTCGGCGCCGCTCCGGTGAGGACATAGCCACGCCAGCTGTGACCGCCCAGGGTGATGTCGTTCTGGTCGGCCCTCGCGACACACTCCACTGATCACGGCGGCCACCAGGCAGGCGAGGGCGGTGACGAGGAACCCGAAGTCGAATCGCGATGAGCGCGGCAGATCGCTGGTGAGGACAGCCACCCCGCCCTCCCCCCACCCACGACGACCGCGCACAGTCCGATGTCCCCGGGGCCCTGTTCCTGCCCGCTCCGGCCCGTGCGGCCCGGCAGGCCCGCTTCCCCGAGCTCGCACCCGCGGTGGCTGCGGCGTAGTGGACGAGCTGCACCGCCGACTGATCCGCATCGGACTCGACGCGCTCGCCGACGACTTCGGCTATGCCCTGGCCGGCGGCTACGCCGTCCAGGCCCACCAGATCGTCAACCGGGTCAGTGACGACGTCGACCTTTTCGCCCCGATCACCGGGCCACCACCGAGATGCCCGCAGCCACCGAGCGCGTCATCGCCGCCTACGAAGCCGCAGGCTTCACCGTGGAACTTGCCCATCAGAACCCTTAGCACACCTACACTCGACTGAACGTCACCGACCCCACCAGCGGCATCCAGAACAGGGTGGAACTCGTCGCGGAGTTCCTCAACCACCCGCCCGTGCCCTCCGAGCTAGGCCCGGTCCTGCAGCCCGACGACGTCGCCGCCGGGAAGACCCTCTGGAAGGCCGGATACACCCGCGAACGCCTGATGGAGCTGGCCAGGAATCCCGCCGGAAAGTGAGCCGCAGCAGCGACCGCATCCCCCCTCCCGTCAGCAGCAGCCCGTACACGATGCCTGACCCGGTCAACCAGGCTGAGGGTGTCCCAGCTTGCGATCCTGCCGTGGGCAGGACCGATCACGCGCTGTCGTTCGGGGCTTTCGACATCCGCCCAGTGCGCCGCGCGTCGTGGGGTGATGGTCGGCTCAGCGCTGGAGAAGGCGCAGTTGGAGCCACACCGCGAGTCGGTCGTCGGGCTGTTCCAGGGGCAAGCCGAAGAGTTCGGCGGTGCGTCGCAGGCGGTAGCGGAGGGTGTTTGTGTGCACGCCCAGGCGTGCCGCGGCTTCGGCTACGTTGCCCACTGCCTCCAGCCAGGCGAGCACCGAGACGACGAAGTCCGTTCCGTTCTCGGTGTCATGAGCGACCATCGCGGCGACGCCGGGGTGTCTCAGGCGTGGTTCGTGGCCGAGTTCGTCGCCCACGCGGGCCAGCAGGAGCCGTGCGCGCACGTCGTCGAGGGTGGCGACGGGCGGGGCGTCCGGGTGGGCGGTGGTCACCCTGAGAATGTCGTCCGTCTCGCGGCGCATCGCGGGCAGACGTGCCGGATCCGTGTCGGCAGGGGCGATCGCCGCGCGTACGAAGTCGCCGAACGAGCTGCGGATCGAGGTGAGCGCGCCTTGGGCGAGGCGGGTCGCGGCCGCGGAGCCGCCGCCGGGCAGCAGGACGTAGACGGCGCGGGATGTCGTGGCGATGCTCGCGTCGGGGCGGACGGGCACGACGTAGCGGGTCAGGGCGTGCCCCAGGTGGGCTGTCAGGGCGAGGAGACCCCTGGCGTCGGCGGAGGCCGCGAAGCCGAGAAGGCCGAGTTCGGCTCCTGGCGGGATGGACAGACGGAAGCTGGTCTCGTGGGTGGGCCACCGGCCCTCCAACGCGCCCAGCAGCGCGCTCTCGCGCTTTTGGAGTTCGAGTTCGCTCGCGTTGCGGTCGCGGAGGATGTGCAGTGCGGCCAGTCGTGCGCAGTCGATCAGAGCTCGTTCTCCGTCGGCGCCGATGCCGTCGGGGCTTTCGATCGCCCAGATCGTGCCGAGCGGCTGGGTGCCGGCCCTGATGGTGATGGCTGCTCGTGGCAGGGCGCCGAGGGCCGCGGGGAAGCGGACCACGCCTTCGGAGCCGAGCAGGACGCGATAGCGCTCCAGGTTGTGGTCGATCTCCGGGACTCGGCGGCTGAGGATTCCTTCGCGGCGCAGGGAGTCGATGCGCTGATCGGGAGATGACGAGTAGGCCATCACCCGTCGGTCCAGGTCCTCGATCGCCACGGACCCGCCGATGACGGCGCTGACTGCGTTCACCAGAGCGAAAAGACCATCCCCGCTGTCTGCCGCCGACCCGCCGCCGACGCCTTGCGAGCCGAGGACGGAGAGCAGCAACGCGTCGAGGTGGCGCCAGGAGACCTCGTCCGCCGCCGCCAGCAGGGTGAGGCCGCTGCCCTCCGCCTCGGTGACCAGCCCGGTGCCGTCCGCCCCTCTCAGCTTGACGACCATGGCGCTGTACCCGAGGCGGGCCGCTTCCCGTACGAGTTCGGCTGCCGCGGGCTGATCGGCCGGCAGCCCCGGCATCAGCAGTACCTGGTCATGCCCGGGGGGCAGCGGGTCGGCGGGGTCGTGGAGAACGGCGCCCCGCACCGGCTGTTCCAGCGCGCCCCGCGTGGTCAGTGCGGTCAGCGCGTTGAGGATCGGCGCTCCGATGCTGTCGACGAGGTGACGGAGGGTAAAGGTCCTGTTGCTTGGCCGATCGGACAACGACATGGCCGGATCCTAAACCATTCGGACTAGGACCCCTGGTACGGGCGGAATACAGAATCGCCGCAGCGCCCGGCACCGGACCACACGTCCGACCGACCGAATGGAGACGCACATGGCCAGAACTCATCTCGTCACCGCCGTTGCCGCGACGACCATGGCAGTGCTCCTCACCGCCTGTGGCGGCGGGGGCGCGGCCGACGGCTCCGCGACGGACGGGGGCAAGGCGGCCACCGCGCCGGTCGCCGCCGATGCGGCGGTCGCGAAGCTGCTGCCCGCACGCTTCAAGAACGGGATCAACGTGGCCAGCGGCGTCTACGCGCCGATGGAAATGCTCGACTCGCAGCAGAAGTTCACCGGATTCGACTACGACCTGGGGCAGGCGCTCGGAGCCAAGCTCGGCGTCCCCTTCACCTTCACCAACCAGGCGTTCGACAGCATCATCCCGTCGCTCCAGTCCGGCAAGCACCAGATCATCATGTACGGGATGAACGACACCCCGGCACGGCAGAAGAGCCTGTACTTCGTCGACTACTTCCACGCCGGCATGGACATCGTCGTCAAGAAGGGCAACCCCGAGAAGATCCACAGCGTGCTGGACCTCTGTGGCAAGTCCGTCACGGTCGCCAAGGCCACCACGCAAGCCGATCTCATGAGGGCGCAGGCCCCGAGCTGCAAGGCCGCCGGCAAGAAGCCGATCACCGTGGTCGAGCTGCCCACCGAGGGTGACTCCCTGGTCGCCGTCCGCGCGGGCAAGGGTGCCGCCGACGTCCTCGACGCGGCGGTCGCCGAGTACACCGCCCGGACGGCAGGCAACGGCACACAGTTCGAGGTCGTCCACGACGCCGCGCACCCCACCGGCTACGCGCCGGTCTTCACCGGCATCGGAGTTCTCCGCAAGGACCACGACCTCGCCCTGGCCCTCCAGGCGGCGCTGACCTCGGTCATCAAGGACGGCACGTACGGCAAGATCCTGACGAAGTACGGCCTGTCGTCGTACGGCGTCACCGCTGCGAAGATCAACGCCGGATGACCGCCACGGACATGACCGTGAAGCCCACCGCCGGGACACACGACGTGGCCGCCGCGCCCCGGAGCCACCCGGGCCGCTGGATCGCCGCGGCCGCACTGGTCGCCCTGTGCGCGGGGTGGGTGCTCTCCCTCTGGAGCAACCAGAACATCGACCACGCCACCATCGCCGACTTCCTCTTCGACGGGCGGATCCTCCAAGGCGTCCTGCTCACGGTGGGCCTCACCGCCTGCTCGATGCTGCTGGCGACAGCCATCGCCGTCGCGCTCGCTGTGATGCGGCTCTCCGCGAACCCGGTGCTGCGCGTGGTCTCCTGGGGCTACACGTGGTTCTTCAGGGGCACCCCGCTGCTCGTCCAGATCGTCTTCTGGGGCTACCTCGGCCTGCTGTACGAACAAATCAGCCTCGGCATCCCGTTCACTTCGATCCACTTCTTCTCCGCGAACACCAATACGATCGTGACCCCGTTCGTCGCCGGCCTGCTGGCGCTCGGGATGAACGAAGCCGCCTACGCCTCCGAGATCGTCCGCGCGGGTCTGCTCTCCGTCGACCACGGCCAGGTCGAAGCAGCCCACTCGCTGGGCATGTCACCCGCGTACACCCTGCGGCGCATCATCGTGCCCCAGGCAATGCGGGTGATCATCCCGCCGATGGGCAACGAGACGATCTCGATGCTCAAGAACACCGCCCTGCTCCAGCTGATCGCGGTGCCGGAGCTCTACACGCGAGCGAGCTGGATCTCCGCGCAGAACCTCAGCCAGGTCGAGCTGCTGATCGTCGCGAGCGCCTGGTACCTGGTCCTCACCTCGGTGCTGTCCGTACCTCAGTACTACCTCGAACGCCGTTACGGCCGCGGCGCGGGCCGCAGCATGCCCACCACGCCTTGGCAGCAGGCCCGGCACACGGCCACGCGGATCCGGACCCGCGTCGCACAGGTCGCTCACACCAATCCCCGGAACGCCAGGACGGAGGCGGACTCATGACCCCGAGCCCGTTGGTCGAGGCCAGGAACGTACGCAAACACTTCGGCGCCCACCACGTGCTCAAGGGCATCGACCTCGAAGTCCGGCGCGGGGAGGTGATGTGTCTGCTCGGGCCGTCGGGCTCGGGCAAGTCGACCTTCCTGCGCTGCATCAACCACCTGGAGAAGGTCGACGGCGGCCGTATCTATGTCGACGGCGAGTTGATCGGCTACGAGGAACACGCCTCCCGCAAAGGGCGTGCCAGGGAGATGAAGCCGAAGCAGATCGCGGCTCAGCGCCGCAGCATCGGCATGGTCTTCCAGCGGTTCAACCTGTTCCCCCACCTCACGGCCCTGGGGAACATCACCGAGGCCCCGATCGGAGTGGCCCACCACAGCCGCGCGGACGCCCGGTCGCGCGGCATGGAACTGCTGCGGCGGGTCGGCCTCACCGACCACGCCGGCGCCTATCCGGCCCATCTGTCAGGAGGCCAGCAGCAAAGGGTCGCCATCGCACGCGCGCTTGCCATGGAACCGAAGCTGATGCTCTTCGACGAGCCGACCTCCGCGCTGGACCCCGAACTCGTCGGTGACGTGCTGAGTGTGATGCGCGACCTCGCGAGGAGCGGAATGACGATGATCGTCGTCACCCATGAGATCGGCTTCGCCCGCGAGGTGGCGGACCAGGTCGTCTTCATGGACGACGGCATCGTCGTCGAGTCCGGCGCGCCGTCCCGTGTCATCGACGATCCGCGGCACGAGCGCACGAGGGCATTCCTCGACAGCGTCCTGTAGATCGATCACGTGTGCCGCCCCTACGCCCCTACGCCCCTACGCCCCTACGCCCCTACGCCCCTACGAGAGGCGACAACTCCGTGTCTGACACTGTCCACCGGCCCCTGATCGCGGTGACGGTCGGCCGGGACCTGCCCGACCGTCCATCCGTCCTGAGACTGACGGAGAACTACGTACGGGTGCTGACCGGTGCGGGCGCCATACCCATCGTCATCGTGCCCGGAATCGACACCGCCGCCGTCCAGTACGTGATGGAACGCGTCGACGGCCTGCTGCTGCCCGGCGGAATCGGTGCGCCCGACCCGCACCCCCGCCATTTCGGCGAGGACCCGCGGCCCGAGACAGTCATCGACACGGACCTCGACGCACTGGAAATCGCCGCCATTCACCGTGCGGTCCGCCTGGGAATGCCCGTACTCGGCATCTGCCGCGGTTGCCAGATCCTCAACGTCTCCCTGGGCGGCAGCCTGATCCAGCACCTGGAGCCGGGCGACGTCTCCCACCTACCAGGCCTTCCCCTGGACGCGGAAGCGCATGAACTTCGGCTCGAAGACGGCTCCCGCCTCGCGAGACTGTCCGGAGCACGACTGCTCCGGGTCAACAGCCTGCACCATCAAGCAATCGCCCGGCCCGCACCGGCCCTACGAGTGGTCGGCAGGGCCGAGGACGGCGTCGTGGAAGCCGTCGAGTCGGCCGACCCCGACCGGTGGATCACCGGCGTCCAGTACCACCCGGAGGAGCTGACCAGCCAGCCTGCCCACCGCCGGCTCTTCGAGGATTTCATCTCGTGCTCTGCCCGGTACGCGGCTGATCGCGACCAGGAAAGGACCGTATCCGCATGACGAACTCCCCAGCAGGCGAGCGGCGCGAACGCATCCTGCGTGCGGCCGTGCGGGATCGGCTCGTCGAACCCGAAAGGGCCGCCCTGGCCGCCTTCGTCGACCTCGACGGCGTCGCGGCGAGCGTCGCGGCGCTGCACAAGGCGTTTCCGGACTCGGCGAATGTCCTGCACACCTTCGCGGCGAAGGCAAACTGTCTGGTGCCGGTACTGGCGGCGTTGCGCAACCTCGGCATGGGCTGCGAGGTGGCCAGTCCGGGAGAGCTCGCGCAGGCGCTGGCCGCCGGCTTCGCGCCGGAACAGATCGTCTACGACTCCCCCGCGAAGACCCGCTCCGACCTTCGCCAGGCCCTTGAACTGGGCGTCGCGGTCAACGCGGACAATTTCCAGGAACTCGCCCGCATCGACGAGATCCTCGCGGCGGCCCCCGCCTCCACCTCCGAGTCCGCCCCCGCCTCCCGGCTCGGCGTCCGCCTCAATCCCCAGGTCGGTGGCGGCGGAATCGCAGAAATGAGCACGGCCACCGCGACCTCGAAGTTCGGCATCGCGCTGGAAGACGACGGAAATCGGCAGCGGCTCCTTGCCGCCTACCGTGACCGGCCATGGCTGACATGGGTCCACGCGCACGTCGGATCACAGGGCTGCCCGCTCGAACTGATCGCCCAGGGCATCGCGAAGGCCGTGGCCTTCGCCGACGAGGTCAACTCGACCTGTGGCCGACGCCAAGTGACCGGCATCGACATCGGCGGCGGACTCCCCGTCAACTTCGCCGACGACGAGACGACCCCCGGCTTCGACGACTACGTCGCCACTCTCCAGACTCATGCCCCGGCCCTGTTCACCGGCAAATACCGGATCGTCACCGAGTTCGGACGATCCCTGCTGGCCAAGAACGGCTTCACCGCCGCCTGCGTGGAATACACCAAGATCTCCGGCGGACGCCCGATCGCGATCACCCACGCCGGTGCCCAGGTCGCCACCCGGACCGTGTTCATGCCGACTGCCTGGCCCCTGCGCCTCACCGCCCACGGCCCCGACGGGACCCTCAAGCAAGGCGAACCCGTGCCCCAGGACATCGCGGGCCCCTGCTGCTTCGCCGGCGACCTGCTCGCCGAGGCCCGCCCGCTGCCCCTGCTCGCCCCGGGCGACATCGTCGCCCTCCTGGACACCGGCGCGTACTACTCCTCCACCCCCTTCCACTACAACAGCCTGCCCGATCCCGCCGTCCACGGAGTACGCGTCGATCCCGACGGCCACGTCCACTTCAGCCCCCTCCGACAGGCTGAGACCATCGACGACGTCCTCGCACGAACCGGCCACTGACACCGCCCGGAACGACAAGAAGGGCCGGCACCACGGACGTGCTCCCCGCCGCCGTCCGTGTCGAGCACCTCGCCGATTGGGGGCACCCGTCCGGAGACAGCGCGCCGACGCACCCGGCGCACTCGGACACGGCGCCATGACTGACCTGCCCCACCTGCATGCCTTCGCCCGAGGTCTGGAACGAGACCGCGACGCCGTAAACGCCGCCCTCACACTTCCGTACAGCAACGGCCCCACCGAGGGCGTCAACACCAAGACCAAGCGGATCGCGCGCCAGATGCACGGACGAGCAGGCTTCACCCTTCTTCGCCACCGCGTCCTCCTCGGATAGCGGCACGCTCCGTCACCACCGAATGTGAGACAGGGCCGTTAGATTTACACTCCCCGAGGCGGCGCCTCGTGCGAGGGCAGTTTCGGGTGACGGGCAGGACAGGGCAGGGCAGGGCAGGAGTCGACTGGGCCAGTCGAGCGACAGCAACCCGCGTGCGGGCTGGTCAGCCAACTCGCCGCATCCGTTGGTCCGGCATAGGGATCCTTCGCGACGCCCCGGCCTCGGTCGGCAGGACGTCTCCTCCCTGGCCACTGCGGAGAGCGGGCATGGATACACGCCCGCCCTCCACACCATCGGCAGCCACTCAGTTGATGCGGACCATCTTCCAGAACTGGTCGTCGATGTTCAGGTCGTTCCACTGCACAACTGCTGCCCCGTTGCTGGTGGAGGACTGGGCGACGGCGGCGTTGAAGCCACTGCCCACGTTCTTGAGTTCGTAATAGCCGTTGCCCGCGTCGGTGAAGGTCCACTTCTGTGAGTTCGCGGTGGACGGCGTGTTCTGGACGACGGCGGCTCCGGCGGTGGTGGAGCCGTTACGGATGTCCAGGTTCAGATTGCTGTTGACGTTCTTGATGGTCCAGGCTCCGCCGCCGGCCGACTGGAAGGTGAACATCTGGCAGAAGCAGGCCGAGTTCTGCCACTGCTGGGCTGCCGTGTTGGCGGCGGTCGAGCCCTGCGGGATGTCCAGGTACTTCCCGCTGTTCTTGTTGACGAGGACGTACTGCCCGGTGCCCAGCGCCGGCAGAACGGTCTGGGTGACGTTCCAGCGCTGGCAGGCGCAGCTGGTGCCGCTCCACTGGCCGGCGATGGTGCCGGTGGCGGTGGAGGCGTTCGGGATCTCCAGGTACTTGCCGGTCACACGGTTGGTGAGGCTGTAGCCGCCGGCCGGGTTCGGGGCGACGGCCCACTCGTGGTCAAGGGTGCCGTTGTCGTCCCACTGGAGGATCTTGGCTCCGTCGGCGGTGGACTGGTTCTCCACGCCGAGGACCTTGCCGCTGGCGACGTTGAGGATCTTGAAGTAGCCGGAGCTTTGCTGTACGAAGCGCCACTGCTGGTCGGTGGCGTTGTCGGCGTTCTGCTGGGTGGCGTTCGTGCCGTTGGTGGTGGAGCCGCCCGCGATGCTCAGCATGAGGTTGCTGCCCGCGTTCGACACGGTGTAGGTGGCACCGTCCGAGATGCCGCCGCCCAGGTCGATGGTGCTGTAGGTGACGGGGTTGGAGAGGTTGCTGCCTCCATTGCCGCCACTGAGCACGAGCAGGCTGTGGCCGTCGGGCAGGGGCGCCATGCCGCGGCTGTAGCCGCCGGCGACGTTGGAGCTGATGCGCGTCCAGGTGTTCGCGGCGCCGTTCTGGGAGTTGAGGAACAGGTCGCTGGTGCTGTAGGCGCCGACGACGAGCGTGCCGTTCGGACCGCCGGTAGGCAGCCACGTGATGTACGGGGTGCTGGTGGGGATCACGCCGTCCGTCGACCGCAGGGGAATGCCCGTGACGGAGTCGAAGGCCTCCGGGTCGGCGGAGATCTTGTAGTAGACGGCGAAGTTCCCCGAGGGCGAGCCGCCGTACTCATACGTCATGACGTAGTTGCCGTTGGGCAGCTTCGCGACGGTGGGCATCCCCGGGCGCTGGCTGTAGGTGGGCATCGCCACGTCGTCCACGACCGGACCCCAGGTGTGGAGGTCGGTGGTGACCTGGTGCACGACCTTCTGGCCGTGGTCGGGGTCGCGCTGGTCGGAGTAGTAGACGATCAGCTTGCCGTTGGCGTAGAGGAAGAACGGCTCCCATACGGGGGTGTTGCCGTTCGTGTCGAACGCCGCGCCGCCGGTGGCGATGTTGCTGAGGAAGGTCCAGGTCTGCCCGCGGTCGGTGCTGGCATAGACGTCGATCTTGATGGCCGAGCGGTCGGAGGGAACCGAGGCGCCGGCCGCCAGGATGGTGCCGGCCGGGAAGTCGCCCACCGCCGTGGGCAGTTCGAACAGCTCGGGCTCCCAGCGCATGCCCCAGCCGTTCTGCGTGTCGGCGACCTCGGAGATCTTCGACCAGGAGTTGCCGTTGTCCGTACTGCGGTAGATCGGGAGGACCGGCGTACCGGTGGTGTACTGCTCGAACGTCGCGAGGAGGGTTCCGTTGGCGGAGCCGTTGTGCTGCATCCGCATCGCCCGCGGGTAGAGCGACCCGGGCGAGGGCGCACCCGACGGCGGGGTGTACATCGTCTGCGAGGGGCGGGCCAGGGCGTCTGCCCGGCCGGCGGGTATGACCATGGTCATCACCGAGACGAGCAGGATGAAGGCCAGGGACAAGAAGGAGACGGGACGGGAACGCGGAGCGGCGCCGGGTCTGGCGTCTGTCTGCGGAGGGGACATTGCGGCTCCCAGGGGGAAGGTGTGTTTCGGTGTCCGCCGGCTCGGAACGGCTCGGAGTGACGCGGCGGGGTTTGTTGGGCGCGTGGCCCGGGGGGCAGCCGGGCAACACTGCCGGGCGCGGCTCGCGCGCGCAGCGGGCGCGGCGCGACAAGCGCGGAAACGGCGGAGGTGGAGCGCCCCGGCGTGTGGGTGTGCCGGAGCGGTGGTGCGAGGGGGTGGGTCAGAGGGAGGGCGGGGGTGCCGTCGAGCCGCGGACGATGAGTTCGACGGGTGGATCGTTCGCCGGCGGCAGTTCGGTGTCAGGCTTCTCGATGGCGTGGAGGAGAAGCCGGATTCCTTCGCTTGACGCGGCCTCGAAGGGCTGGCGGACGGTGGTCAGGGGCGGGGTGACGTAGGCGAAGACGGGGTTGCCGTCGAAGCCGACGACGCTGACGTCTTCGGGCACCCGGCGACCGCTTTCCCGCAGGCCGTGGATCAGTCCGATGGCCATCTCGTCGCCTGCGGCGAACACCGCGGTCACCAAGCGGTCCGAGGCCAGCCCGAGGCCCGCGGCATACCCGGAGGCCGCCGACCAGTCGCCGTTCAGCACGGGCGGTTCGTGCGCGCCGCGGGCCGCCAGCGCCGCCCGCCATCCCTCGATACGGTCCTTGGTGGCGTACCACCGCCGCGGCCCCGCGAGGTGATGGACAGTCGAATGCCCCAGGTCCAGCAGGTGTTCGGTGGCCGCGCGGGCCAGCTCATGGGCACCCACGCCGACGGTCAGTGTCCGGGCGGCGGTGAAGGCGGGCGGCGCTCCGACGAAGAGGACCGGCACGTCGACGCCGAGCGGGACATCCCCCTCGACGATGGGTACGGAGACGACGATGCCGTCCACGCCCTGCTCCAGGAGTGATTCCAGCGCGCCGGCGATGCTTTGCGGGTCGCCGTCCGGGGTGTTGACCACGCGTAGCGCGTAACCGGCGTCCCGTACGGCCTGTTCGATGCCCACGAGCAGGGAGGCGGTTCCATACCCGGCTGTCGCCAGAGCGACCACACCGATGGACCGGGTACGGCCGGAGGCCAGTGCCCTGGCCGCATGGTTCAGCCGGTAGCCGAGTTCCTCGGCGGCCGCCAGGACACGTCGGCGGGACTCGTCGGAGACATACGGCTCGTTGTTGAGGACCCGGGAGACCGTCTTGCGTGAGACGCCGGCCAGCCTGGCCACGTCCTCACTACGCGGCGCGGAGGAGCCCGCACCGCGCTCCAGCCCTGTTGTCATGAAGTCTCCCCATGGCCGTGTTCTCCATCGAACGGAGTCAAGTTACATGACCGCGCGGTCTGACCGCGCGGTCAATGTGTAGTCATCCGCCGAGCGCACGTCAAGAGTTCTCGCAACGCCACCTGTCTCCGGCGCGACGGACATCGAGGTCGGCAGGCTGGCGGACCGAGTCGCTGGAGGCGCCCAAGGAGGGCGTTCCCGGCACGCATTCCTGCAGCTCAAGCGGCAATCAGGGGGCCGGGGACGGTTCGATGGCCAGCCATGTCAGCCCCATCCGTCTGGCCTGGCTGCCGACACGCGGGGCTCGCGGCCGAACCCGATCCGTCATGGATCCCCGGACGGAAAGTCTTGACAGCGAGTCCACAGAGCGTTCACGCTTCCTGGCGTCCGACGATCGTGTTTGTTTGGTCGTGTTGGATTCTGGTTCTCGACCGACCTCAAGTGGTCCCTCGACGACCCGCTCTTCGTCATACCCCCGTCCGGCTGACGTGCCATTCCTGGGCACCGCCAGCCCAGTAGGAGCCGAAATGCACCGTTCCTCCCCCGGTCAGTCCATGCCTGGAACCAGCCGCCGCACCGTGCTCCGCGGACTCGGCGGAGCCGCGGTCCTGGGCGCCGGCATCCCCCTGCTGAGTGCCTGCGCCGGTAGTTCCGCCTCGTCGGACACCAAGACCGTCACCGTCGGCTCCAACGCGTCCGACGCCGTCCCGAAGAAGGCGTACGGCGACGTCTACGCGGCCTTCACGACGCAGTCCGGGATCCAGGTCGCCCTCAACACCAAGGACCACAACACCTTCCAGGAGCAGATCAACTCCTACCTGCAGGGAACGCCGGACGACGTGTTCCAGTGGTTCGCCGGCTACCGGATGCAGTTCTTCGCGGCCAAGGGTCTGGCCTCCCCGATCGACGACGTGTGGAAGACGATCGGCGGCAACTTCCCTCCGGCGATGCACGACCTGAGCAAGGGTCAGGACGGCAAGTTCTACTTGGTGCCGCTGACCACGTCGCCGTGGGCGGTCTTCTACCGCAAGAGTGTCTTCCAAAAGTACGGCTACGAGGTCCCCACCACGTGGGACGCGTACGTCGCCCTGTGCAAGCAGATGAAGAAGGACGGTCTCGTCCCGATCGCGTACGGCGACAAGGACGCCTGGCCGGCGATGGGCTCCTTCGACCAGATCAACTTCCGCCTCAACGGCTACGACTTCCACGTCGAGCTGATGGCGGGCAAGGCTTCGTGGACCGACCCGAAGGTCCGCAAGATCTTCGACACCTGGGCCGAGACCCTCCCCTACCACCAGGAGGGCGCGGTCGGCCGCACCTGGCAGGACGCCGCCCAGACGCTGGTGGCGAAGAAGGCCGGCATGTATATGCTCGGCATGTTCGTGGCCCAGCAGTTCACCGACAAGGCGGACCTGGACGACCTCGACTTCTTCGCCTTCCCCGAGATCGACCCGGCGTACGGGCAGGACACCGTCGAGGCGCCGACCGACGGCATCATGCTCAGCAAGAAGCCCAAGAACCACGCCGGTTCCGTCAAGCTGCTCGAATTCCTTGGCACGCCGCAGGCCGAGGAGACCTACCTGAAGGCCGACCCGAGCCTCATCGCCGCCTCCTCCAAGGCCGACACCTCCACCTACAGCGCCCTTCAGAAGAAGGCGTACGAGATGATCAGCGGCGCGAAGCACCTCACGCAGTTCATGGACCGTGACAGCCGTCCGGACTTCACCTCGACGGTGATGCAGCCCGCGCTGCAGAAGTTCGTCCGCGACCCCAAGGGGATCGACAGCCTGCTGTCCTCGATCGAACGCCAGAAGAAGACGATCTTCGCGTCCGGCTGAGACCGCCCCCCTTCTGAAGCGGATGAACACCGACACCATGAGCTCCGAAACGACGACGAAGATCCCGGAGGCGGCAGCCGTGCCGCCTTCGGGCCCCGCGCCGGTCAACAAGCGGGTCCCGCAAGGCCACCGGCGCCTGTTGACCCGCCGTGACCGCATCACGCTCGGCTTCATGGCCGGCGTGCCCACCGTCCTGCACGTGGCCCTGGTCTGGGTCACCGCCCTCGCGTCGATCGCCCTGGCCTTCACCAGCTGGGACGGCATCGGCTTCGGCTCCATCAAGTGGGTCGGCCTGGACAACTTCAAGCAGCTGTTCAGCGACAACCCGCAGTTCTGGCCGGCCGTCGAGCACAACGTCATCTGGTTCGTCGTGCTCATCCTGATCCCCACCCCGTTCGGCCTGTTCCTGGCCGTCCAGCTGGACAAGAAGATCCGCTTCTCCCGGGTCTACCAGACCGCGTTCTTCCTGCCGGTCGTGGTCTCGCTCGCGGTCACCGGGTTCGTCTGGCAGCTGGTCTACAACCCCGACACCGGACTGATCAACAGCCTGATCGGGGCCAACAAGCCCGGGCACTACATCGACTGGATCGGCGACCCGCACCTGAACCTGTGGGCGGTGCTGATCGCCGCGTCCTGGCGGCACACCGGCTACATGATGATCCTCTACCTGGCCGGCCTCAAGGGCGTCGACCCCTCGCTGCGTGAAGCGTCCTCGCTGGACGGCGCGAACGAGTGGCAGACGTTCAAGAACGTCATCTTCCCCACCCTGCGCCCCACCAACACCGTCGTCCTGGTCGTCACCATCATCGAGGCGCTGCGCGCCTTCGACCTGGTCTTCGTCTTCAACAAGGGCGCCCAGGGCACCGAGCTGCTGTCGATCCTCGTGACCAACAACATCATCGGTGAGTCCAGCCGGATCGGGTACGGATCGGCGATCGCGGTGGTCCTGCTGGTCATCTCCCTCGTCGTGATCATCCCGTACCTGATCTCGACCTTTCGCAAGGAGCGCAGCGCATGAGCACCCCCACCGTCGCGCTCGGCGCCAAGCAGCGCACCCCCGTCCGTCCCGCCCGCGTCGTGCTGCACACCTTCCTGGTAGTGACGGCCCTCGCCTGGCTGGCCCCTCTCCTGTGGGCTGCCTTCTCAGCGCTGAGGCCCTACTCCGAGACCAGCGAGAAGGGTTACGTGTCCTGGCCCGACAAACTGAGTCTGGACAACTTCACCAACGCGTTCGAGCAGTCCGACATGCTGCACTACTTCGGGAACACGCTGCTCATCGCGGTCCCGGCCGTACTGGTCACCCTGCTGCTGTCCTCGATGGTCGCCTTCTATGTCAGCCGCTTCGACTTCCGGCTCAACATCGCGCTGCTGCTGGTCTTCACCGCGGGCAACCTGCTGCCGCAGCAGGTCATCATCACCCCGCTGTATCGGATGTACCTGCTCATCGACCTGCCCGGCATCACCATGAGCGGCAAGCTGTACGACTCCGCGCTCGGCCTGGTCCTGATCCACGTGGCGTTCCAGTCCGGCTTCTGCGCCTTCGTGCTCGCCAACTACATGCGCTCGCTCCCGCACGAGCTGACCGAGGCCGCCCTCGTCGACGGCGCCTCCGTATGGCGCCTGTACTGGCAGATCGTGCTGCCGCTGTGCAAGCCCGCGATGGCCGCCCTGGCCACGCTGCTGTCCATCTGGATCTACAACGACTTCTTCTGGGCACTGGTCCTGATCTCCACCGGCGACAACATGCCGATCACCTCAGCCCTCAACAACCTGTCCGGCCAGTACTTCACCGACCCCAACCTGGTCGCCGCAGGCGCCCTGCTCACCGCGATCCCCACCCTGATCGTGTACTTCGCGCTGCAGCGGCAGTTCGTCAGCGGCCTCACGCTGGGCGCCAACAAGGGCTGACACAACCCCACTTGCCCCTCCCCTACCCCCCGGAGCACCACCAGTGAGTACCGCACGCCGTCTTCGCATCCCTGGAATCGTCTACGGGTGTGACTACAACCCCGAGCAGTGGCCCGAGGAGGTCTGGGCCAAGGACATGCGCCTGATGCGCGAGGCCGGGGTGACCATGATCAGCGTCGGCATCTTCTCCTGGGCCCTGCTCGAACCGGCCGAGGGGGTCTACGACTTCACCCGCATGGACAAGATCCTCGACCTGCTCCACGAGAACGGCATCGCCGCCGACCTGGCGACACCGACGGCAGCGCCGCCGGTCTGGTTCTTCCACAAGTACCCGGAAGCACTGCCGGTGGACCGGGACGGCAGGAGACTGTCGTACGGCAGCCGCCAGACGTTCTGCCCGAGCAGTCCCGCCTACCGCCGAGCGGCGCTGCGGATCGACGGGGCGCTCGCCGAACGCTACGCCGACCATCCGGCCGTCGCCATGTGGCACATCCACAACGAGTACGGCTGCCACAACGACGCCTGCTACTGCGACACCAGCGCCGCCGCCTTCCGCACCTGGCTGCGCGCCCGCTACGGCGACGACCTTGACGCCCTCAACCATGCCTGGGGCACCACGTTCTGGAGCCAGTGGTACTACGACTGGGACGAGATCCTGCCGCCCCGCACCACCGCCGCTCCCCCGAACCCCACCCACCAGCTCGACTGGCGCCGCTTCTGCTCCGACGAACTGCTCTCCCTGTGCACCGCCGAACGCGAGGTACTGCGCCGGGCCGCTCCGGATACCCCCGCGACAACCAACTTCGTGGTCCTGCGCACCATCGACGCCCTCGACTACTGGCGCTGGGCACCGGAGCTGGACATCCTCTCCAACGACCACTACCTGCTGTCCGACGACCCGGAGGCCGAGGTCGACATCGCCCTTCACGGCGACCTGATGCGCTCGCTCGCGGGCGGGCCGTGGTTCCTCATGGAACACTCGACCGGCGCCGTCAACTGGCAGCCCGTCAACCGCGCCAAGCGGCCCGGAGAGATGCGCCGCAACGCCCTCGCGCACGTGGCGCACGGTGCCGACGGCATCGCGTTCTTCCAGTGGCGGGCGGCGAAGGCGGGCGCCGAGCAGTGGCACTCGGCGATGCTCCCGCACGCCGGAACCGACAGCCAGATCTGGCGGGACGTCGTCCAACTGGGCGCAGATCTGAGGGCGTTGGCCGAGGTTCGGGATTCCACCAGCACGGCGCAGGTGGCGATCGTGTGGGACTGGAACGCCCGCTGGGCACTGGAACTGCCGTCCCAGCCCAGCGGCGAACTTCGCTACCAGGACCTGGTACGGGACTGGTACACCCCCCTATGGCGGGCGGGGGTCGCCGTGGACTTCGTACGCCCCGACGACCCCGGACTCGACCGCTACAAACTCGTCCTGGCACCCTCGCTGTACCTGGTCGCGGAGGCAGCCGCGGCGAACCTCGCCCGGTTCACCGAGCGCGGGGGCACGCTGGTCGTCGGCTTCCACAGTGGCATGGTCGACGAGAACGCCCACGTGTACCTGGGCGGCTACCCCGGCGCATTCCGTGATGTCCTCGGCGTGGTCACCGACGAGCTCTTCCCTCTGCTGCCGGGCGAGACGACCGGCCTGACCGGAGACGTGGCGTCGGGCGCCACGGCCGACCTGTGGTCGGAACGCATCCGGCTCACCGGCGCACAGGCCGTCGCCTCCCACGCCGACGGTCCACTGGCCGGCCGCCCCGCCGTCACCCGCCACCGGCACGGCAAGGGCACCGCCTGGTATCTGGGCACCCACCCCGACCAAAACACTGTCGCCGCCCTGCTCGACCGCATCCGCCAGGATGCCGACGTCACGCCAGAGCAGGAGGCACCCGCCGGGATCGAAGTCGTCAGGCGCCACGGCACAGAGGCCGACTACCTTTTCCTCATCGACCACACCGGAAACGGCGCCGAAGCGCCCGCCGAAGGCGTCGAACTCCTCACCGGCAAGCCGATCTCCGGCACCGTCAGCATCCCACCAGGAGGCGTCGCCGTCATCCGAGAGCCACACTGACCAGAGCACAGGTCGTGGGCGCCGACGTCAGCTCCGGAATGCGAAAGGGTCCACCGACTCCGTCGGCGGACCCTCGCGAAAGATCGAGGTTACTGACTTCGGCTCGTCAGGGTGAACCTTGGCGAAGCTTCTGATGGACTCGGAGTGGTGGCTGTATCCCGCTGGTGTGTGAAATATGGCGATGGGGGCGGGTTGACCGCTGCGGGGCGTCGGCGCCGGGAGTCGGTACGGATGCAGGCGGCTGAGTTGTTCGAGCAGGAGATCAAGCCGCCGGAGGTCGCACGGCGCCTGCGAGTGAGCCCGAAATCGGCTTACCAGTGGCACCAGTTGTGGCGGGACGGCGGCGTGCGGGCTCTGGCCTCCCGTGGGCCGAGCGGATCCCGTTGCCGACTGTCCCCACGCTGTCTGGAGAAACTGGCCGCGTACCTCGATGAGGGCCCGGCCGCCCACGGCTGGGTGGAGGACCAGGTGTGGACCGCGGCGAGGGTGGCCACGCTGATCGGCAGGAAGTTCCACGTCTGCTACAGCGTCTCCGGAGCTACCCGGTTGATGCACCGGCTCGGCTTCAGTCCGCAGGTCCCCGCACGCAGGGTCGCAGAACGCGACGAGCAGGCCGTCACTGCGTGGAAGGAGGTGACCTGGGCCAAGGTAAAAGAGCCCGGGCGGCCTGCGGGGGCTACATCTGCTTCGAGAATGAAGCAGGGTTCGCTGAGCAACTGCTCGCGTGCGCCTCCCACGACATGCCGGTCCAGCGCCTTGCCCCCGACGGCAGCGCGCTGCCCGCGGAGACGCTGCTGGAGCAGTGGGACCACGAAAGCCTCACCCATTCGTGACCTCGCGCTGTCAGCTCGTCGCCAACACGGCCGTGACCAGGTCCCGGGCAGCCTGACCGTAGACGGCAGAGGGGTGGAGGAGCCCGAACACCTTGCGGAACAGATCGACCCGGTCCTGGTCGGTGATCGTCTCGGCCCCGCGGTATCCCTCGACCTCGACCCTGTGGTCGTCGAAGATCGAGAATCCGCCTCCAGGATAAACTCCGAGGGGCACGGGCCTGGATAAACCCCAGAGACAGGCCGGCAGATCCATCCCGTCCAGCAGCCGGCGAAGCTGGCCTCGCATGACCTCGGACCCGCCGAGATGGGTGTTCAGCGCTTGATCGCCCAGCAGGATATGGAAGGTCCTGCCCTCCTGGCCAACGGGGTCCGGTGCGCGACCCGTCCCGCTCCCCTCTGTTTGGTACCTTTCACTGGACACGCAAATCGATCGGATGTTCGCCTACTGGGATCTCCGAGACGTCCGTTGTCGGCAGTAGACGCTCACGTTCTCCGACGTGCGGCGTGCCACACAATCGGACCGGGTGAAAGCTCATGGCAGGAACCGACCACGAAAAGGCGCTGGACACCGCGCTCGCACAGATCGAGCGGAAATTTGGCAGGGGCGCGGTCATGCGCCTCGGCGAGCGGCCCAATGAGCCCATCGAGGTGATCCCTACAGGATCGACCGCGCTGGACGTGGCGCTCGGCGTGGGCGGTCTGCCCCGCGGCCGCGTGGTGGAGGTGTACGGGCCGGAGTCCTCCGGCAAGACGACCCTGACGTTGCACGCAGTAGCGAACGCACAGAAAGCCGGCGGCTCGGTGGCCTTCATCGACGCCGAGCACGCACTCGACCCCGAGTACGCCAAGAAGCTCGGCGTCGACACCGACAACCTCATCCTGTCCCAGCCGGACAACGGCGAGCAGGCCCTGGAGATCGTCGACATCCTGATCCGCTCCGGCGCGATCGACCTGATCGTGATCGACTCCGTCGCGGCCCTGGTGCCACGCGCCGAGATCGAGGGCGAGATGGGCGACTCCCACATGGGTCTGCAGGCCCGTCTGATGAGCCAGGCACTCCGCAAGATCACCGGCGCACTGCACCAGTCCAAGACCACCGCGATCTTCATCAACCAGCTCCGCGAGAAGATCGGCGTGATGTTCGGCTCCCCGGAGACCACGACCGGCGGCCGAGCACTGAAGTTCTACGCCTCGGTGCGACTCGACATCCGCCGCATCGAGACGCTGAAGGACGGCACGGACGCGGTCGGCAACCGCACCCGCGTCAAGGTCGTCAAGAACAAGGTCGCGCCGCCCTTCAAGCAGGCAGAGTTCGACATCCTCTACGGGCACGGCATCAGCCGCGAGGGCGGCCTGATCGACATGGGCGTGGAGCACGGCTTCGTCCGCAAGGCCGGCGCCTGGTACACCTACGAGGGCGACCAGCTCGGCCAGGGCAAGGAGAACGCCCGCAACTTCCTCAAGGACAACCCCGACCTCGCCAACGAGATCGAGAAGAAGATCCTCGAGAAGCTCGGAATCGGGGCACCGGCGAAGCCCGCAGTCGCCGAGGACACGGGCACCGTCCCGGCCCCTGGTGCCGCCCGGACCTCGGCGGGAAACGCCGCCTGACAGGCACGGGCGCGGCCTGGCCGGGGGCAGGCTTCCGACATGTTCAGCATCTCGGCGTGCTCCACGGCCCAGATCCGCTCGCGTCCCTGTTCCGTGCCGAGAACCTGCTCGTGCGCGCCCGGGCGTTACCAGCCCATAGGCGAAGCGCGGAGGACACCGCGCTCGGCGAGGAATCGATGACCACGTCAGGATCCGGCTGGTCGGGAGCGGCCGGATGTGTCGGGGATGCCGGGCCCTTCGGGCATGGCTCTCTCCTCGTGGGAGTCGGCTGGAGGCACAGGTGACTGGGGAGCAGGGGGAGTTGTGCATCCCGCGCGAGCGGAGGTGTTCCGTGGCGCAAGATCCGGACCATTCTCGGACCAAGTTGGCGGCAATCACCGACAGCACTCTCGTTTTCGCAGATCAACGCAGCCGCCACGCGTGTACCAGCAGCAGACCAAGAACCTGCCGGCGACCGTCTCTGCCCCTCGGATTCTGCCGCCATTCACGCAACCCCGACGTGATGACGTCATGCTGTTGACCTGCAACAACCCACCGAACGGGGGGCGATTGGAAGGCGATTCGACCCGTCAGACTTCTGGATGAGGTGACGTCCCCAAAAAAAAGTCGGTTCGAAGCCATCCGCGTGATGGCCCGTGAGCACCTGCCGGTGCAGCTGGCATGCCAGGTGCTGCATGTCGCCTAGTCCGGGTACTACGCGTGGCGGGACCGTCCGCCGTCGGGGCCACGGCCGCGCGGGAACTCCTTCACTGGGGGACGGGCAAGATCCAGGAGCCGTCGACTTCTGCCACGGTGAGGGTAACGAGACTGCTCGTTTCGTTTCGTCGTCCCCTGCTCGAGGCACGGCAGTCCTTGCTGCTTGGGCTCCTCATGTACCGCGCAGCTTCGCGCCCGGCGTTTGCGGCCCCCTGATCCGGGCCCGCTCCAGGGTGAAGCCCACCTCCGCTCCCCCTCCCGGCCGGGTCCGCGCGAAGACAGTGCCTCCGTGGGCCTCGGCGACATCGCGGACGATGGCCAGGCCGAGCCCGGAACCGGGCAGAGACCGAGCGGTGTCGGCCCGGTAGAACCGGTCGAAGACGCGCTCGGCGTCAGCGGCGTCGATGCCCGGCCCGTGATCGCGCACGGTGATCCGGCCCTGCCGGACATGCACCTCGATGGGGTCATCGCCGTCGGCGTCGAACTTGGCGGCGTTCTCCAGCAGGTTGCCCACCGCCCGTTCGAGCCCTTGGCGGCGGCCTCTGACAATGGATTCGTCGACGTCGAGCAGGACGAAACGCCCGGTGCGGCGATGTACGCGCTGTGCCGCGCGCCGGGCGAGCGCGAACAGCTCCACCGGCTCCTCGGGCTCCTCCCGGTCCCGAGCCAAGGCCAGCTCGACGAGTTCGTCGACCAGCTGGCCGAGTTCGGCGGTCTCGCCCTCGACGTCGTCCAGGAGCCGGTCACGGGCGTACGGGGAGAGCTCGGTGACCCGGCGCAGCACACTGGCGTTCGTGCGCAGGCTGGTCAGCGGGGTACGCAGTTCGTGCGCGGCGTCCTGCACCAGACGGTCCTGGGCCTCGCGTGCGGCCGCCAGCCGGTCAAGCATCCGGCTGAACGACGCCGAGAGCCGCCCGACCTCGTCGCGGCCGTCTGCCAGGATCGCGCCGTCGGCCCGGCCGTCGACGCTGATCTTCTCGGCGACCCGGGCCAGGCGTTCCAGGCGCCGGGTGATGCGCCGGGCGAGCGCCCAGCCCACGCCCGCCGCCACGAGCATGACCGCGAGACTTGCACTGGCGATCTCCCGGGCCATGCCGCCCAGCACACGGTGGGTCTGGTCGATGTGGACGGCCGCCTGCAAGGCCCCGCGATCGTCCCCGAGCGCGGTGCTCAGCACACGGAACGTGCGGATGCCGACCTTCACCTCGGTGATGTCCGTCTGCCCGGTGGTACCGGAGGCGGCGAGGGCTCGCGTGGTGTCGGACACGGGCAACCGCACGGTCGGGCCGCCCAGATGCGTGGCGCTGCCGTCCTGGTCCACTGCCCGCGTGATCACGGTCCGCACGCCCTCGTCGCCAGGTCCTGGCTGGTCGGGGCCGGGGTAGAGGTCCAGGGTCTGCGCGGGCGTCCCGGAGCTGGGCAGCGCCCCGTCCTGATCGCCGGCCGCGACCACCGTGGCCGAGCGGAGCGTACTGTCGATCTCCGCCATGATGCGGTCGGAGGCGGCACAGTAGCTGAGCCGGCCGACAACCGCGGCGACCACGGCGCCGACGACCGCGAAGGCGAGCGCGAACCGTAGGCACAGACTCGGATTGAAGCCCACCCGCAGACTCCTGAGCCTCATGGCCGCCGCACCGCGTAACCCACGCCACGCACGGTGTGGATGAGCAGAGGCGCCCCGACGCCCCCCAGCTTGCGCCGCAGATAACCGACGTACCCGGCCAGGTTCTTGGCGTCCACCGCGAGAGCGCTGCCCCATATCTCCCCGTAGACGGTGGCGTGGTCGAGCACGATGCCCTCGTTGCGCACGAGCAGCTCCAGCAGGTCGAACTCGGTCTTGGACAGCCTCAGTTCCACCTCACCCCACCACGCCTGCCGGGCAAGGGCATCGATCCTGAGGGAGGCGATCCGCAGCTCGGCCCCGGGCTTGTCGGCTGCCGCGACGTCCGTGGTGTCCGTCGTGTCCGGTGCCTGCCCGGCACGGCGCAGCAGGGCCCGCAGCCTCGCCAGCAGTTCGGGCACCGCGAACGGCTTGGGTAAATAGTCGTCGGCGCCCGCGTCCAGGCCGGCGATCCGGTCCGGGGTGCCGGCCCGCGCGGTGAGCATCAGCACCGGAGTGCGGTCACCGTCGGCGCGCAGCACCCGGCACACCCCGACGCCGTCGACGTGAGGCATCATCACGTCCACGACGAGCGCGCTGAAGGAATCCCGGCGCGCCCGGGTCAGCGCCTCCACTCCGTCGACGGCGGTGACGACGTCGTACCCCTCCAACTCCAGTGCCCGTTCCAGGGATTCACGGATCGCACGGTCGTCGTCGGCTATGAGGACACGGTTAGGCATGCGCTCATGATGACGCACGGACTGTCGACGAAATCGTTGTTGATTCTCATCCGACTCCCGAAAACCTCCCGCCAAGGTCTGAGGAACGCCGCGCACGATGGGGAACTCCCGATCATCCGCCCCACAGGAGTTTCCATGCGCCGCACCATGACAGCTCTGGCCATATGTGTCAGCCTGGGCGTCACCGGTTGTTCCGCCACCGAAACCACGTCGTCGACCTCCACCGCGGCGCTGACCACGGGCCGGAACGTGTCGAGCATCAAGGGCCCCGGAGGCGCGAACACCGCCCAGGTCGTGGCCGCCGCCAACGCGTTCCTCGCGACGCTGTCCGACGAGCAGAAGGACGCGGCTCTGTACGACTTCGGCGACGAGGTCAAGAAGAGCGGCTGGACCAACTTCCCGGACGGCGTCATCCAGCGCAACGGCCTCATGATGGGTGATCTCACCGACGAGCAGCAGGCCGCGGCGCTGAAGGTCATGGAGGCCGCACTCAGCAAGAAGGGCTACGAGCAGCTCGTCGAGATCCGGGAGGCGGACGACTACCTGGCCGCGGCCGAGGACTCCGGCGGCACCGCCTCCCCCAGGCCCACGCCCACGGGCACTCCCAGTGGCGGTCCCGGTGGCGGCCCCACTGGCGGTCCCGGCGGAGGCGCCGGGGGCGGGGCCATCAACTTCGGCTCGCAGTACTACTACATCTCCTTCTTCGGACAGCCCAGCAAGAACAACCAGTTCATGGTCCAGTTCGGCGGCCACCACGCGGCGTACAACATCACCTACGCCGGGAAGAACGTGAGCATCTCCCCCACCCTGACCGGCGTCGAGCCGATGCAGTTCGACTGGGAGGAGAAGTTCTACCAGCCGCTGGAGGACAAGCGGTCCTCGACCATGGCGGCCATCCAGTCGCTGACCGAGAGCCAGTCGGCCGCCGCTGAGATCGACGGCAGCTTCGACGACCTGCTGCTCGGCCCCGGCAACGACGGCCCCTTCCCCGCCGAGCCCGAGGGCATCCTCGTCAGCAGCCTGAGCAAGAAGCAGCGGGCCAAGGTCACCGCGATGCTCGCCGCCTGGGTAGACGACCTGGACGAGAAGGCCGCCGCGCGGCTCCTCGCCAAGTACGTCTCCCAGTACGACAGGACGTACATCGGCTGGAGCGGCGGGACGACCATCGACGACGTCAACACGTATGTGCGCCTCGACGGCCCGTCCGCCTGGATCGAGTTCTCCAACCAGCCCGCGGACGAGGACCCCGGCGTCCACCAGCACACGATCTTCCGCGACGAGAGCGCCGACTACGGCTGGAACTGACGGAAGCGACGGGTGAGGAGGAACGCGAGAAGACCGGAAGGACCATGACCAAACCGACGTACCGTCTGCTGACCGCATTTCTTCTCGCGGCCCTCCTGCTGGCCGGCGTTCTCGCGCCGCCGGCCGACGCCCACCCGATGTCCACCTCGGCGGTCCTGCTGGACATCGGCGACGAACGGGTGGACGGGGAGGTGCAGTTGCCGCTGGACCGGCTCTCCATCGCGGTGAGCCGCGACCTGACCCGGGAGGGCGTCCTGGGCGCCGACCGTGCGTTCCTCAAGAGCTACACGGCACAGCACATCAGCGCCGTCGGCAAGGACGGCGAGCCCTGGACAGTGGAACTCGGCACGGGAACGGTCAGATCGATCGACGCCGCGCCGCACCTTGTCTACCCGCTGGAGATCAGCCCGCCCGACGGCGAGGTCACCGACTTCGACCTGCGCTACGACGTCATCGTCGAGGAGCTGCTCACCCACAAGGTCATGGTCACCGTCCGGTACGACTTCGACCGGGGCATCCTGAAGACGGGCGACGCCGAGACGCTGGGCGTCTTCGACTACGAGACGAAGTCCCTGTCGGTTCCCGCGGGTGAGAGCTCCTGGCTGCGGGGCTTCGCCGCGACGGCCGCGGTCGGCATCGAGCACGTCGGCGAGGGCGCCGACCACCTCCTCTTCCTCCTCATGCTGCTGATCCCGGCACCGCTGGTGGCGACCGGCGGCCGCTGGCAGGTGGCGCCGTCACGTCGGCGGGCGATCACACGGATCCTGCATGTGGTGACGGCGTTCGCGGTGGGCCACTCACTCACCCTGGCACTCGCGGCGACAGGCGTGATCGACCTCCCCACGCGGCCGGTGGAGACGCTGATCGCCCTGTCGATCGCGGTGTCGGCGATCCACGCGATCCGCCCCCTGGCAGCGCGCGGCGAAATCGTGATCGCCACCGGCTTCGGCCTGATCCACGGCCTGGCCTTCGCCTCCCTGATCACCGACCTGGGCCTGGACCGAGGCTCACTGCTGACGACACTGCTGGGCTTCAACCTGGGCATCGAACTGACCCAACTCCTGGTCGTGGCCCTGCTGATGCCGTCACTGCTGGTTCTGGCCCGCACGCGCTTCTACCCTGCCTTCCGCACCGCCGTGGCGGTCATCGGCCTGGTCTTCTCGGTGTCCTGGATGCTCGAACGCGCGGCCCTGACCTCCACCGACCCCTTCGAGAGCGTCCAGACCTGGTTGGTGGGACGCCCGCTGTGGGTGGCGGTGACGGTCGCGGGACTGGCTGCCGCCGCCCATGGAGTCGGGGCACGGGCACGTGAGGCGGCGGCCGAGCACTGACTGGCCGGCCGGGTGCAGCCCGCTACACCCCAGTTCGGGAACGCGCCTCCTCGATTCCTTCACAAGGAGGATCGTGCTCGGACGTCAGGGTTGCCGGATGACTCGTCGGCTGGGATGCCGACGCCTTCCCCACTGCGCAGCACGGCGGGATGAGGCACTGCTCGTTTGCCGACTGCCGGGCGCGCCCCCGTTCGGCGTCGGCCGCCGGCTCGTCCTGGACGAAGGCGCCGGCGTCCGGTCGTACGCGCCGCCGGCGGCGGCAGCGAGCAGCCGCACGATGCGCGTTCACTCCGCGACTTCGGCCGGGCCTCGCTCACGCAGCAGGCTCCGGCTGCCAGGGCGACAGCACGCAAGCCAGGTGACCCGCAGGGCAAGGCCGTGCGGGTCACCTGTGGGCGAGGGAGGCGATCAGGTCCAGGGGCTGACCGCCGTGAAGGAACTGTCGGCGCGGAAGGTGGCGTTGTCCTGGTAGGGGTCGACGCCCAGTTCGTAGTTGTAGTGGCGGAGGTAGCGGCCGGGGTAGTTGTACGACTCCAGGCTGACCGAGCCGGTGGCCGAACCGGGCCGGGCGCAGTAGGTGGCGTCCTTGTTGAAGAGCATTGTGCCGTTGCTCGCGTCGAAGCGGATCCGGAAGTCCTTGTGGCGCAGGTAGCGGCCGGACGAGTCGCGGAACGAGTAGCAGTTGGAGTCGGCCAGGCCGGGGATGACGGTGAAGGTGGCGCTCTGCTTGACCGCGGCGGTGCTGGTGGAGGTCACCGGGTCGAGGTAGCCGAGGCTGTCGGTGCGGACGGTGGCGTAGCGGCCGGGGAAGTTGACGGACTGGAGTGAGCGGCTGGTGTTCACCGGCAGGGTGATGCCGGCGGAGACCGGGTTGATGCTGCTCAGGGTGGGGACGACCTTCTTGATCAGGCCGTCGGAGTCGAACTCCATCTTGTCGATGGTGGTTTCGCGGTGGGTGCCGTCACCACCGGGGATCGCGAACCGGTGGTAGGCGATGTACCACTCGTCGGTGCCCGGCACCTGCACCACGGAGTGGTGGCCGGGGCCCTTGATGCCGAGGGCGAGGTCCTTCTCCAGGATCACGCCTCGCTTGGTCCAGGGGCCGGTGGGCGAGGACCCGGTGGCGTAGGCGACGCGGTAGTTCTCGTCCCGGGTGTCGTTCTCCGACCACATGAAGTAGTAGGTGGCCTTGCGCTTGACGACGAAGGAGCCCTCACGGAAGCCGCTGGTGGTGATGTCGATGACCTTCGAGGCGTCGAAGGAGACCATGTCGTCGTTCAGCGGGACGACGTACGCCCGGCCGTTGCCCCAGTAGAGATACGACTGGCCGTCGTCGTCGGTGAACACCGCCGGGTCGATCATCTGGCCCGTGAAGGCGCCACGGGCGATCAGCGGCTTGCCGAGCGGGTCCGTGAACGGGCCGGTGGGCGAGTCGGATACCGCGACGCCGATGTTCGTGTCGGCGGAGTAGTAGAAGTAGTACTTCCCGTTCTTCGCGGTCATCGTCGGGGCCCAGGCCCGGGCCTCGGCCCAGCTGACGTCGGGTCCGAGGTCGAGGATGACGCCGTGGTCCGTCCAGTGGACCAGGTCCTTGGAGGAGTAGGCCTTGAACTGCGTACCGCTCCAGCCCGCGAAGCCGTCGGTGGTCGGGTAGAGGTAGTAGGTGTCGCCGAACCGGACGATGTTCGGGTCGGCGGTGAGCCCCGGCAGGACCGGGCTCCTCATGATGAGCGCCGACACGGTCCAGGTGCGCTTCTGGCCGTCGGAGCCGGTCACCTCGTATGTCACGGGCGCGGTGAAGTCGCGCGGCGTGCCGGAGGCCGGGCTGGTGGACGCGCCCTGGGCGAGGGTGAACTGCGGGGCGAGCGCGGTGAGGTCCGTGCCCTCCTTCACCGGCAGTGTGATCTTGCTGTTGGCGTCGTCGATGACGGCCGCGATCTTCAGCGAGGGGTGGGTGGCCGCGGCGATGCCCGTGGTGTTCCCGCTGACCTCGAGGACCTCGCCGGGAGCCAGCGCGCGGTTGTAGACCCGGAAGTCGCGCATCTTGCCCTTGAAGAACTTGTCACCGCTGTAGAGCGACTTGCCTATGTAGTCAGCCGTGGTGATGCCGGAGCCGATGGAACCGGGGGTGAGGGTGAGCGCCGTGTTGCGGGCCACCTCCACGCCGTCCTGGTAGAGGACGCCCGTTGTGCCGGTCTGGGTGTAGGTGACGTGCTTCCAGACCGAGCGCGGCAGCGCGGCGGAGGCCTGGGTGTTCTGCTCGGTGGAGAAACTCCCGGAGGCGATGGCGGTCCGCAGCGAGTTGCCGGTGGCGAACAGGTACCCGTTGCCGGCGCCGTTGCTGGTGTTGCCGAAGCCGTAGAGGAAGTACGGCGTGGCCTGGGTGGCGTCGATCTGCACGTCCATCGAGACGGTGATCGAGTTCATGCCGCTCATGATGTTGTCCGGCACCTTGATGTAGGTGTCGGAGCCGTTGAACGAGAGCCCTTCCCCGGCACCCGACCAGCTTGCGGTGCCGTTGACGGTTCCGTTCCGGCCGTTTCCCGAGGCGTCCACCGCCACGGTGCCCGAGGTGGCGTCGAGTTTGTACCAGAGAGCCAGGCCGTCGGTGATCTCCGCCGCCTGGGCGGGGGCCGCCGGGCCGACAACGCCCACCAGGAGCGAGGCGGCGGCCACGGCGGCCAGGGCGCCCGGCAGGAATCTTCGGCGGCTCTGAGGTCTGACGCTGCGCATGGGTTCACTTCCCCTGAAGAAGACAGCTTTGAACGAAGCCCGATATGACGAACGGTTTTCTTCCGGCTCGACAATCGCCGCGCTTGCGGACGCCTGACACGTCCGACCGCCGGACGATACGAGAGGTCTTCACCGTCGCTCGCTCTCGCTCACGAGACCGCTCGTGGTGGGGATGCCGGCGCCTTCCCCGCGGCGGGCGGGTGGCGGGTGGGAGGTCGCCGTGAGGGCGCCGGCATCCCTGTTGGCGCGGGTCAGCTCGTCACGCGGAAGGTGGCGTCGCTGCGCGCCGTCGTGGTGGTGATGGGGTCGAGCTTGAGTTCGTAGGCGTAGTGGCGGATGTACCGGTCGGGGTAGTTGTAGGACTGGAAGGACGACCAGGTGGAGTCGGCGAGTCCGGCGACCTGGCGGAAGCTGGCGTCCGCGGCGAACCCGGCGGTGCCGTCGTTGTAGACGAGCTGGAAGTCGAACGCGGAGTGCCGCAGGAAGTATCCGGGGAAGTTCACCGACTCGAAGGAGACGGTGCCGGTGCCCGCCAGGCCGGTTCTCATCCGGAACTGGGAGTCCTCGCTGGTGCTGACGTTCTGGTCGATGCGCACGTCGAAGTTGGTGTGCCGCACGTACCGGTCCTGGAAGTTGTACGACTGGAGCCGGTTGGGCGTCGTGTTGGGCCAGCGGGTGAGGACGCGGCTCTCCTCGGCGGCCGTCAGGTTCATGATCCAGCCGTGGCGCTTCTTGGTGCCGCCCATGTTGTAGCTCGTCGACGCCTGCTTCTGGTAGGCGGCCGGGTTGGACGGGTCGGTCGTCAGGACCGGCATGTATCCGCCGCTGGTGGCGTACTGGTCGAGGTAGAGGGCCCACTTGTTGGTGCCGTTGAACTTCATCCACATCGGGCCCTCGACCTGGGAGCCGCTGAGGCCGACGCCGGAGAGGTCGCCGAGGGTGGTCCACGTCCCCAGGATCGAGTTGCTGCCTTCGAGCGTGATCTGGCCGTCGCCGGAGGCCCGTACGTAGCGGTAGTTACCGACGCCGGACGGCACCTCGATGATCTGGGTGTCGATGATGCCCTGGGTGCCGGGGCGGTCGATGTAGACCTGCGGGGTGGTGATGGTGCGGAAGTCCGTCGTGTGGGCGGAGTAGATGCGGTGCTTCGTCACGCCGTTCAGCGGCGCGTTCGTCGCCCAGTACAGGACGTAGTCATTGCTCGCCGGGTCCCAGATCGCCTCGGGCGCCCACGCGTCACCGGCGCCGGGGATCGCGTCGGCGACGTTCAGGAGCCGCGGCTGCGACCAGGTGACCAGGTCGGTGGACTCCCATACCACCAGGTTGCGGCTGCCGTTGGTCTGGGAGTCACCCCATGACTGTCCGCAGCCGATGCACAGGTCGGTCGCGATGATCCAGTACTTGCTGCCATCAGGGGATCTCACGAATGCGGGGTCGCGCACCCCCTTCGTACCGACCGTGGAGCGCAGGACCATGCCGCCCCCGTTGAGGTCGTTCCAGTGCAGACCGTCCGTGCTGTGCGAGAGGTACATCTGCTGATTGGTCGACCCCTCCCCGGTGAAGTGCACCATCAGGTAGCCCGGGTCGGCCGCAGCGGCCTGCTGGGCTGTGATCAGCGTCTGAGAGGTGAGAAGCAGGCCGACGGCGGCCAATACCGCCGCCAGCCGTGCGAGAAGAGCGCGCATGTACGTTCTCCGGTCTTTCTGCGGGTGCCCTGATCGGGTGAAGGTGGGGCAGAGGGGAAAGCTCGCGGTCGCTGTGCCTGCGGGACAGGACCTGCTGGCGCGTGACGCGGAACGTCGCGTTGGGCCCGGCAACGGCCGAGGGACCGGGGTCATCGCCCGGGCGGGGCGACGACCGCAGACAGCGCAGCGGCGGGCTGGGGGACGAGTGAAGCAAGCAGGGCCGGCAGAGGAGCCACGAGAGTGAACCAGTAACGGGTGCGGTACAAGGACGTCCCCTTTGACGGCCAGCGGGTTCGACATTTCGAACGCCGTGCGTAACTTCGACAGGAAGATAAGTTTCAGCCACGAGCACGTCAATGGAACTGGCGAAATCCGCTGACAAACCCGCACCTCGGGATACCGCCGGGTGCGCGACGCGCTGGAGGCGGGCCTGGACTTCACCGCGGTCTTCGCCGCCACCGACGCGATCGCCGTCGGCGTGCTGGCCGCCCTACGGGAGGCGGGCCTCCGGGTCCCCCGTCACGTGTCGCTCATCGGTTTCGACGACGCCCCCACGCCGCTGGCCTGACGCCGTCCCTCACCACGGTCCGGGTCCGGTACGAGGAACTGGGACGGACCGCCGTACGCCTGGCGCTCGACCGTGAGGACACCATCAGGGGCGACGATCATGTGGTCCTGAGCACCCAGTTGTTGAATCCTCCCCTCCCTGAAGGGAAGGGGATTCCTGGCTCAGGCCGCCTCCTGGAGCAGCGCTCCAGGAGGTCTTCCGCCATCAGCGGCAGGCGATGCTTGGCTCTCGCATCGCAGTGCGCGCAGTCCATCGTGGTGTGCGCGGGGTTAACCAGGCGGATGTCCCGCCCGTGCTTGCGGCCCATCTCGATCAGAGCGGCCTTGGTGGCGCCGATGGCGGCGTCAGCGGTCTTGCGGGCCATGGTGGTCTTGACACGAAAAGAACCTGCGGTTGAGCTCGGTGGTCAGGCCGTGGCGACGGGTTCGAAGCGGATGGTCAGGCCGAGAGTGTTGGCTTCCTTCAGCATGCGGCGCATGGCGCGTGCTGGATCGCGGCGGGTGAAATAGTCCGCGCCCAGTTCGAGGTAGGGGACGTGGTCGTGGAGCACGTGCCAGACAGCGATGGCGATCTTGTGCATGACCGCGACCAGTGCCCGTTTGCCACCTCGCCGTGCCGAGATCCGGCGGAAGAACACGGCGAGATAGGTGTCCCTGCTTCTGATGGCGGCCAGCGCGGCGACTCCGAGCACGCGTTTGAGATTGGTGTTGCCGTGCCGGGTCCGGCCGGACTTGTTCACCCCTGCCGACTCGTTCTGCCCCGGGCAGACCCCGATCCAGGAGGCGAGGTGATGGGCCGTGGCGAACTGGCTCATGTCTCCGCCGGTTTCGGCGAAGACGATCTCTGCCGCCATGCGCCCGATGCCGGGAACAGTGTCCAGGAGGTCCAGGTCGTGCTCGTGCTCGCTAAGCAGGGTGGCGATACGGGTGTCGAAGACAGCGACCGTCTCCTTGAACCGGTCCGCCTCGTCCAGGTAGTGCTGGACCATGAAGGCGTGGTGGTCGGTGAAGTCGCCGTCCAGTGCCTCGATCAGGGCGGGGATCTTGGCACGGGCCTTGCCGACGGCAAGATCCGCAAGGCGTTCACGGTCGCGTTCACCGGCGACCAGGGCTGCCAGGATCGTCCGTCCGGTCTTCCCGGCCACATCGGTCAGCACGGAGGTGAGCTTCATCCCGGTGTCCTCCAGCTCCTTCTCCAGCCGCTGGATCTCCCGACCCGCAGAACGCAGGAGTTCGGTGCGGCGCCGGGTCAGGTCACGCAGTTCCCGCACCATGCGGCCGGGGACGAAGGACGCCATCACCATTCCCGACGCGCCGGCCCGGGCCAGGAACGCGGCGTCGCTCGGATCGCTCTTGCGGCCCCTGATCCCCTTCAGGTGAGAGGGATTGACCAGCATCAGGTTCAGCTGCGGCTGTAGCAGGTAGTAGACCCCGCGCCAGTAGTCGGCCGTTGCTTCCATGACCACCACGTCGACCTGGCGTTCCACCAGCCAGGCCAGGAGCCGACGTAGTTCGGACCGGGTGGTGCCGAACCGTTCGGTCTCCAGGCTCCATGTTCCCGCCCGAGTCGTACTGGGCGTTCGCACGCAGGCGAGCAGGAACCGCTTGCCCAGGTCCACTCCCGCGGACCGCAGATGGATGACCTCGTCCTTCACGTCCTGCCGACTCATCGCCCGCTCCTGAACACCCGTAGCGAAAACCTGGCGGGAACCCCGGAGGGATCAGGGAAAGAAGCGGAATCTGACACGCGTGCTCCCGGCAGCGGATCACTGCCTTGGCAACAAACCGTGGTCCCCAGCGCGACCCCCATTGCCATCCTGGACAAACGAGCTCACCGGCATCGCAGAGCCATCGGCGTGACCGGGGCACCCACCCCATTTTCTCTCACCCGAGGTGATCAGCGCAGCCATCCCCGTTCCTGGCAAGAAACCTCGGGCGGAAGTCCTCGACTGCGATGGCGTCGTGGTCGCGGACCACCTTCTTGGCCCACTTACGGCCGGCGTCCTCCCGCTGCCTGGCGATTTTCTTGTATGCCTTCGCCCGCAGTCTCTTCGCCTCGCGGTAGCCCTTCGACGCCGGTTGCCCCTTCAGGGCAGCCACCGGCTCTCCGGACCCGGCCTGGCCGTGGTCGACGAACGCCACCAGCGGGTGATGGCCGAAGGTCTTCTTCCAGGTCGCGGTGGCATCCTGCTTCTCAGAGTGCGCCAGGACCAGTACGCCGTCGATGTCCACGGTCACCTGGCCGTCGGCGGCCGGACTGTCCGCACCGGCCAACTCCCAGACCCGCGACCGTACTTCTGCCCGCGCCGACCGGATCGCGGTGAGAGCCTTCGGGCCGGCTGCGGCGAGAGCGCCGACGAGACGGGAGACCGTCGGATCGGAGGCCACCGGGCCGAACACGTCGGGCTCGGCCCGCAGCATGCCGACGTCGGCCAGGCAGTCCCCGCCGAGCGCGACGGCCAGGGCCACATCCAGCAGGATCTTGCCCGGATCGTGCACCGTTCGCGGCTTGCGCCACGGCGCCATTGCCGCCGATATCGCGGTGTCCAGGCCGGACGTGCGGACCGTCTCGACCAGCAGCACCGCCCCGGCCTGCGAGACCGTCCCGAGGCCACCGCCCTCGACGCGGACACGCGGGTACAACCCGATACGCTTACTCACCTGGAAAGTGCCTCCGACGGGCGCGGGAACGAGGGCCTAGATAATCCTCATTCTCGCTGGTCAGGGGCATTTTCCGCTCTTCTGACCAGCCGTCGGACAACTGCTCAGGAGACTCCGCGAAGTTGGCTACGCGGAGTCCATCACGCGATGGTGATGAGGCAAACGACCCTGACCGCACCCCGGGTCCCGTTCTTTACCGTGCGGGCGACCTCATCACTGCGAGCATAGACGGACACGCGACGGCGACCGGGGAGTGCTCGGGGCAAGATCGTACGCCCGCTTCACCTGAGGGTGCTCCTCTCCTCGCACCCAACCGGACCCTCGACAAGTCCCGATGCCGCTGGTCAGGAGTACTTCTCCCAGCTGTGATCAAGTCGCGGACCGCCCAGTTCGTGAAAGCCCGAGGCTAGAACGTACGGACAGAGACGAACGTGGGATCGCCTACGGGACGCGAGTTCCAGGGCGACGGAGGCCCCGTAGTAGTCGCCGGATTAACGACCGGCCGGGGAGGACGGGAAAGCCGTCCACAGGGCGAAGGGGGCCAGGTGACTCGGACACACCAGACCCGGGAGGTATGCGAAATGCAGATCGCCGCAACGGCGCTGTGTGTCCTGCGCGAGCAGCCTGAACCGCTCACGCTGTAGTCACTGGAGAGCCGGATGACGGGAAACCGTCACGTCCGGTTCGGCGGGAGGCCGCGCGGAACAGGACCTGCCACGGCAGGTACCTCACCGCGCGGCCGACCCATCCGCGTGGCTGATGAACTCCCGCCGTCTGGCCCAGGACTACGAGACCCTGCCCGCCACCAGCGAGGCGATGATCCGGTGGTCGATGGTCACGCGGATGAGCCGGCGTCTGGCACGGCCACGGGCCGCCGGCCGGCACTGAATGCCCCCGACGCCTCCAGGAGACTCCACATCGACCTGTGCGAGGCCGTCGGGCTCACACTGGAACCGGCGGAGACCGGACGGCCCTCAGACATACGTCGGCAGCGCAGTCGGCGGATGCGCGATCTGGTGCTGACCGCGTACGAGTACCGGTGCGCTTTCTGCGGCTACGACGGCCGGATCGGCGCGGTCCCGGTCGGGCTGGAGGCCGCGCACGTGCGCTGGTGGGCTTTCGACGGTCCGGACGAGGTCGACAACGGGCTGTGCCTGTGCTCGTTGCACCACAAACTCTTCGACAAGGGTGTGCTCGGGGTCGGCGACGGCCAACGCATCCTGGTCTCGCAGCGCTTCGTCGGTCACAGTCCCGCTGTCCGGGAACACGTCATAGCGCTCGCGGGCCGTCCGCTCCTCGGCCCGCAGCCGGGCACCCGCCCGGTCGCGGACGCCCACCGCGTCTGGCACACCAGTCAGGTCTTCCACGGCACACCTCGACCCGTCGGCACCGCGTGACGCATCCGCCCGTGGCGCCCACGAGCCGAGTGCCGCCCCTGTCCCCTGCCACCGGCAGAGGGGAACAGCCGGTATCGCGGTTGCGGTGCCGGGCGGATCGAGGTCGTGGCTCAGGCCGTCAGCCCTGGCGGGCCTTGAAGCGCGGGTCCTTCTTGTTGAGCACGAAGGTGACGCCCCGTCGGCGTACCACCTGGGCGCCGGGCTTGGCCTTCAACGAGCGCAGGGACTTTCGCACCTTCATAGCCGTCTCCTCCCGGGGGATCGAACGAGGTCCGCCGTCAGGCGCGGACGGGAGCGGTGGCGCCGTAGCGCCTTTGGAAGCGCTCCACGCGGCCCGCGGTGTCCACGACCCGTGAGGTGCCGGTGTAGAACGGGTGGCTCGCCGACGAGATCTCGACGTCGACGACCGGGTACGTGCCGCCGTCCTCCCATTGGACCGTGCGCTCCGCGTGGATGGTGGAGCGGGTGAGCAGGTGGAAGCCTGCCGCACGGTCACGGAAGACGACCGGGCGGGATTCGGGGTGGATGCCGTGCCTCATGGGGTGGCCTTTCTGATGCTGCCGACGGGGAGCCGCGAAGAGGGGTGTCAGCGTTCTTCTCGGAAGAGGACGTGCGCGCCGACCTGCGGGTCGTACTTGCGCAGGACCATTCGGTCGGGATCGTTCAGACGGTTCTTGCGGGTCACGTAGGTGACTCCGGTACCGGCCGTCGACCTCAGCTTGACGACGGGGCGTGTGGTGCTGCGTGCCATGAGGTGCTCCTTCCGCCGCCACCCGAGCCGCTTGACCCGGACATGTCAGATGACTTCTTCAACAGCGTCGATCGGTGTCGCATTCCCGACGCTCGCCGCTCTCGGCGAAGAATCATGGGGGTGAAGGGCGGTCGCCTACGCGGCGAAACGCTCTGCGGGGCTTCAGCCAGACGATCGTCCCCGCAGGCGATGGACGAGGCCCGGGGACACTGTGCCCTTCACTCCCACGTCGGCTTCAACACACCCGCCCCGGCCGGCATCCCCGACGCGCAGATCTCAGGCCACCGCCCCGAATGACACCCGGCGCGGCAACACCGGGCATGTGGAGGAGCCCCCATGGCTCCTCCACAACGGTGGCCCGGCCCCCGGCGGCCGGGAATACAACCGCCGTGCCGCGTCGACGACCTCCCGGCTCAGCGGAGCGTGCGTTCCAGCCGTTCCGCCACCAACTTCACGAACCGCGCGGGCTCCTTGGGCTGTCCGCCTTCAGCGAGGACGGCAAGTCCGTGCAGGAGTTGGGCGGTCTCGGCGAGCTCCGCCCGGTCCTCCTGTTCCGCGTAGGCCTGCCGCAGGCCACGGACGAGCGCGTGAGCGGGGTTGAGTTCGAGAATCCGCTTGGTGACCGGCACCTCCTGGCCCATCGCCCGGTACATGTTCTCCAGCGCTGGAGTGAGGTCATGGGCGTCGGAGACGACACACGCCGGTGACACGGTCAGGCGTGTCGACAGCCGGACATCCTTGACCTCCTCCCCCAGTTGCTCCTTCATCCACTCCAGCAGGCCGGCGTAGCTCTCGTCCTGCTCATCCCCTGCACTGTCCTCCTGCTCGCCGCCCTGGACGTCGAGGTCGATCTCGCCCTTGGCGACGGATCGCAGTTGCTTGCCCTCGAATTCGCCCACGGCGTCGACCCACACATCGTCGACGGGGTCGGTCAGCAGCAGGACCTCGACGTCTCGGGCCTTGAACACCTCCATGTGCGGGGAGTTCTCGATGCTCTGCCGGGATTCGCCGGTCAGGTAGTAGATGTGCTGCTGGCCGTCCTTCATCCGCTCCACATACTGCTGGAGCGTCGTCGGCTCATGTGCCTCATGGGTGCTGACGAAGGACGCGACCGCGAGGATGGCGTCGCGGTTGTCCGGGTCGCCGAGCAGTCCCTCCTTCAGCACGGCGCCGAACTCACGCCAGAACGTGGCGTACTTCTCGGGGTCGCGGGCCTTCATCTCCTTGACCGACGACAGGACCTTCTTGGTCAGCCGTCGCTGGATCATCCTGATATGGCGGTCCTGCTGGAGGATCTCCCGGGAGACGTTGAGCGACAGGTCCTGCGCGTCGACGACGCCCTTGACGAAGCGCAGGTACGGCGGCAGCAGCGCCTCGCAGTCGTCCATGATCAGCACGCGTCGGACGTAAAGCTGGAGACCGCGCCGGAAGTCCCGGGTGAACAGGTCGTGCGGGGCGTGGGCCGGGAGGAACAGCAGCGACTGGTACTCGAAGGTGCCCTCGGCCTGGAGCCGGATCGTCTCCAGAGGGTCGCGCCAGTCGTGGCTGACGTGCTTGTACAACTCGTGGTACTCATCCGCCGAGACCTCCTCGCGAGAGCGTGCCCACAGGGCCTTACGCGAGTTCAGTGTCTCCGGCTCGGCCGTCTCCGCGCCATCGCCGGCCTGGGGGACGAGGCGGATCGGCCAGGTGATGAAGTCCGAGTACCGCTTGACGATCTCCCTGATCTTCCAGGTGGAGGTGTAGTCGTGCAGCTGGTTCTCGGCGTCGGCGGGCTTGAGATGGAGGGTCACGGACGTGCCCTGGGGCGCTTCCTCGACCTTCTCCAGCGAGTAGGTGCCCTCGCCGCGGGACGACCAGCGCGTGCCGCTGCTCTCGCCGAGGCGCCGGGTCACCAAAGTCATCTCGTCAGCCACCATGAATCCGGCGTAGAACCCGATGCCGAACCTGCCGATCAGCCCCTCCGCGCCGGCCTCGTCCTGGGCGTCCTCCAGTTCCTTGAGGAGGGCGGCCGTGCCGGAGTTGGCAATGGTGCCGATCAATGTGCCGACCTCGTCGTACGACATCCCGATGCCGTTGTCCCGCACGGTAAGCGTACGGGCCTTCGGGTCCGCATCGATCTGGATGTGCAGGTCGGACAGGTCCACGTCGAGACCGTCGTCGCGCAGGGCGGCCAGGCGCAGCTTGTCGAGCGCGTCCGAGGCATTGGAGACGAGCTCCCGCAAGAAGACGTCCTTGTTCGAGTAGACCGAATGGATCATCAGCTGGAGGAGCTGACGGGCCTCTACCTGAAAGTCAAACGTTTCGGTGGACATGGTTCGCGTGTCCCTCACAGGTCCCTGAGTCGCGGAAAACGGTCGACAGTCACTTTAAAACACCACGTCAGGGCGTTTCACGTGAAACTGACAGCTCGTCACACCTCAGTCCCGGCGGGCCGTGACGTCACCATTGACCGTGGTCAGGGTCATCAGGCGTCGTCGGTCGGCATCCTGAGTGTGGACATCGGTCGTGGTGCGCCCGTTGTCAGTGCTCATGATGACGCGGTAGGCCGGGGCATCGTGAGGGACGGTGACATCGACCGAGCCGTTGACGGTCCTCGCGGTCACACTCGCGGGTGCATCAGCGCACTGCATCACGACATCGCCGTTGACGGTGCTCGCGTGCAGCCGGCCGGCCTCGATCGATGCCGCGCGCACCGACCCGTTGCGGGTGGACAGCCGCAACGGAGCGTGCTCCTGACCGGAGTGGGTCACCGTCACATCGCCGTTGACGGTCGTGACGTCCAGCGCGGCGGCGACGTCCACCACGTCGACGCCGGCATTGCGGGCAGTGACAGTGACCTTCGCATCGTCGGGGATCTCGACGTACGGCATCCGTGGACAGCCATGGTCGTCGTGGTCGGCACAGTCCAGGTCCAGGGTCCAGCGGTCGCCGTGGTGGGACCAGTGCCCGTCGATCCGGTCGTCCACGCTGATGTGGTCGCCGCCGGCCGGGCGCAGCCGCAGTCCGTTGTCGGTACTGATCAGCACTTCGCCCCCGGACGCCGCCGCACGCAGTGCGTTGTCGGCTCGGGAGACGTCAGTGCCACCGCCGCCGCAGGAGCCCGCGAACGGCAGCGCCAGCAGCAGCAACAACGTCGGAGGCACGAGGTGCCGCGGGGGCATCACTTTCATGCCCCTACGGTTTCCCCGCATCGACGCGGCCATGGCGGCGTGCACGGTGCCGGCTGGACGGACAGGCCTATGCCGGGCCGTACGGAATGTCCCGCCAGCGTGGGGAGCCCCCGGCCGGATACGACGATCGGCCCCTCGCTGTTACTCACCCCCCTCCAGCAAGCTCAGTGCGTACAGGACGAAACTGATGTGCTGACCGAAAGGCGAGACAGGGAATCAAGGACCGGGTCACGCGGCACTTCGAGAATCGCCGAACGGCGTCATGGCCACAGGGGGGCCGCGACTGCGACCAGCCCGCCGACCGCACGGTGCAGCTCCACACGGAGCACTGCGGTTACCGAGGTCGTCGACCGCATTGACGGCGACCGCGCGTTCGGCGGGTACGTGATAGCGCTCCTGGTCAACCATTCGCTCTTCATGGGCGAGTATCGCCAGGCCGTCGCTTTTGCTGAGGCTGGCCTGCGCACCGCCGGTGCAGCGATCAGCCCTGCCCTCGCCTGCGACCTGCACGCCATGCAGGCCAAGGCATTCGCCCGCAGGAGACCACGCGGGGGCCCGCCGGGCCATGTCCGCCGCCGAGACGGCCTCCGGGCAGATCCGGCTCGATGAGGAGCCTGCCGTCCCGATGCCCTCGGGTACAGCCACCAAGTCACGTTCCTGCATGCCGAGAAGGCTGCAGAACCCTGGGCGCGCTACGCGGGCCGCCGTGTCCGCTCGCCGTAATGCACGCAGCTTGACCGCCGTTTGCGGCGTAGCGTTGACCGCCTGAACCCGCACCGATGAGAGGGCGCAAGCGTCCTGCGAGCAACCGCGCGGTCCGGCCAGGGACTGAGAGTCCGGTGTTTATACCTTGCTCGCGACCACCATGTAGTTCTCGGCCTCAAGATCGAACGTGCTCACTTCCGTCCGGAGTCCGACCCGGTGCAGCTCGACTTCGAGTTCCTCGTACCGGTAGGGCCAGCAGGACAGCAGTTCCGAGCGGACAAGAACCAGCCCAGTCGCATCAACTTGGGCGATCGCAATCTCGATGTGGTGCTCCTCCTCCCAATGCGGCGCAATCTCCCAGCGGTAGACCACGACGGCATCGCGACCGTTTCGTCGGACGAGTCGGTCCCTGATGTCCAGCCGGGAACCTCTGGCCCTCACGAGTTCCCAAGTGCGGGATGTGAGCACCAAGCGCCCGCCAGGGCGCAGAAGCCGTGACATCGACTCCAGAGCAGCACCCCTGCCTGTCGCGCCCGCGGCATGGTGAAGCGAGTTGCCAACGCAGAACACCATGTCGAACGTGTCGTCCTCGAAATGATCGGGCAACTCTTCCCAGTTCGCCCGCACGGCCCGGACGGAGGCCCCGAACTCCTCAGACAGCTCTGCAGTCCGGCGAACCATCGCTTCGCTGGCGTCAGTTGCGACAACCTGCATGCCACGACCGGCGAGGCCAACCGCCAACTGTCCGGTTCCGCACGAACAGTCGAGGACGTGAGCGTTCGACGGCAGGAGACTGAGGACATCATCGAACGACGCAGCGAACTCGGCGGGAGGCAACTTTGCATCCGAGATGAGCCATTCGTACACCTCGGCAAGCACGTCATATTCCGTCACAACCACTACCTCCGTCACACAGCAGACTCACGGCGGGACGTCAGTCCATCGGAGGAGCAAGCCGGGCACCAATGGTTTTCGCAAGGACAACCCGTCCGCCCGTGCCGCGGATATCGCGAGCTGATCCGCTCGGTCATTCGCCGTGTTCGGCGCTTCGGAACTATCAATACGTCCGAACTTGATACGCAGCGTGTCCAGTACGCGGATGAGGATGTCCGTCTTGCCGGTGTTGTTGAAGACCTCGCCGGCAGCTTGGCCCTCGAAGTGGCTGTTCAGTCCGATGAGAAGAAGATTCCGGATCTCTCCTCTCCCATCTTGGCGCTCGTGCCCGGAGCCCGCTCCAGCGCGTTTCGCTGGTTTCGCAGCACTTCGAGGGCCGCCTCGTAGTGCGCTTCGGCCAGAGCAGGTTCCGGGCGAAACGGCTTGGCCGGGACCGTCGTCTTCGTGGGAACGATCTTCTTGCGCTTGATCGGAACGCTGTAGGTGGCAGCGTCGGAACGCTCTCGCATTGAGATCGTTTCATCGTGAACTCGCAGGTCGTGGTACTGGTGTGAGTCCGTGATGCGGTCCTCGTGCTGGCAGGCGGAGTGATTGCCGTCGGGTGAACGTCTGTCGCCGCTGGACTTCGCGGTTCGCCAGTACGAGCAGGGCTCGTAGCAGCGTGGTGGCGTGATGGACGTTCATCCGGACCTTGGTCAGAATGCGCCAGGTCTTCAGGTTCGCGAAGCCGTGCTCGACGGCGGCGCGTTCGCGGCTGACCAGCCGGTTCGCCTCCTTCTCGGCGTCGGTGAGGCGGTGGGAGCGGGTCGCCTTGCGGCCGGTGATGATGACCGGAGCATCGTCGGGGTCGTCGTCGAGGCCGACGAAGCCGAGGTCGGCCAGGGCGCCGAGGCCGGCCTCGCGTAGATGCCTGGTGATGTGGTCGTGGCGGGCGGCGGTGATCTCGCTGGCCCGGCCGCGGCGTGCGGAAGGGATCCAGATCAGGTTTCCCTTCTGTCGGTCAGCGCGAGGAAGAGCAGGCCATGGGCCTTGTGTTTCCCGCTGTAGTTCTTGCGGTTGTCCGTCCCGGTGCGGCGGCGGGCGCGCACGAGGGTGCCGTCCAGCAGGACCACCGCACCGCCCCGACGGGCGATCTTCTTCAGGGCACGGTCCAGACGCGGGGCCCGGGCGGCGAGCAGGCCGAGGACTTCCAGGACCCAGCGGCGCACGGTGGAGGCGGAGACGGCGTTGCCGCCGGCCATGTCGAGAAGCCGCTGGTCGTGACGGAGCACGGCGAGCACGATGATCGCCTGGGTCCCCGGGGTGGCCTTGTGCCAGCGGGTGCCGAGCTGTTTGCGCCGCCCGCGTATCAGGCCGGCGACGAGTTCGATGGTCCGCTTCGACACGGGGAGCCGAACCTGGTAGACAGCATCGCGAGTGACCTCGACGGGGCGGTGAGTCTTCACACGCGAACCAACTCCCGCCGGGGGCCCTCGCGTTACGGCGGGAACCGGCCGGTCCGCTGCCTCCTCGCCGGTCAGCGCGGCAGGTAGCGCCCCGATCCGGTCCACTTCAGCCAGCCCCGGTCGGCGAGTTTGCGCAGCTGACCGCGGACGGGCTCGACCTTGCCCGGTGTGAGTTCCCGGCCCAGTGCCATCGCGACGTCGTTGGCCATCACCGGATCATCGGCCCCGGCCACGATCTCCATGATCCGCTGATACTCCAAGGTCAGGGACGCCAGCCCCATCCCCTCGACACGGTCCGGCACCAACCGCATCCCGCCCGCACCCGGCCCAGCCGCGACGCGCTCCGGCTCCACGATGCCCGACGGCCGCCCTCCCCCGTACGTCGCCTCGGCCCACTGCCCGAACACCACCTCGGCCGCCTCCAGCCGGCCCAGCTCGGCGTCATCCTCCGCCAGCTCCTTGCGCAGCAGCTCGGCCCGCTCAGTCAGTCGCATCCGCCGCTCGATCGTCCACGTCAGCACGTCCACCATGCGCCTCCCTCCCGTTGCGGAACCTACGAGACGCCTCAAGCGGACCACCCCAGAACCCGCGAACCGGCCCGTGACAGACGATCACCTGCTAATGATCACGTCCTAGATCAGCACGAGCGAGTCAATCTCCACCCACGCCAGAGACGCGACCTGCGAGTTCAAGATGAAACGATCTCACTGGGCCAACCCCATGCAACACGCCGCCACCGCCTGGCACCAACACCGCCAAGCACAACGCTGACCGCGCCCCTCGCCCCGCGACCACCACCCCACTCCGGCCAAGGGCCCTTGCCCGAGGGCTGGCGCCCGAGCCCAGGCGCGTTTCCGCGGCAGGGTGCAAGGCCTCCGCGCGGAAGCCTTGCGCCCACCACGCGGAAGCGGTCGCTACCGGGTTCGCCATCATCCTCAACGGCGGTACGGCCGAAGGCGCCCGGGGCTGCTCCCTCTGGAGGTGCTAGAGGTTGTCCCGTATGGGGTTTGAGTTATCCCGTGAGAGCCATGTTGTGGAGGCGGGCGATGCCGAGTGCGGCCTGGTGAACCCGTTGCCCTCGAGTCGGCAGTCCCGCAGAATCTTCCAGTTCTTCAGCCGGGACGAGCGTGCTCGACGCATGCCCGAGCGCGACGGTGGACCGAGTTCTCCGCTTCCTGCGCAAGACTCAGATGCTCTCGACCACGACGTTTTCGGTGCGGAATGAGCAGCCCGGTGCCCTGGTAGCCGCCATCCGCGATGGTAAGGACACCGCGGCAGACCCAGTCGACTCCAGACTCGCTGAAAGCCCGGCAGTCGTTGCGACTGCCGGGCAGCGGATCGCCGATGGCCACCACCAGGCGACTTTTGGCATCGATGACCACCTGCAGGTTTCGGCCGCGGACCGGGATTCTGAACCATCTCGCACCGCTGCTGGCGATCTCACCTGCCCGCCGCAAACGAGAAGACACCGTCTACATCGTCAGGGGAACCCGTCCGTCAAGGTCGCTGTCCTCTGCGAACTGGCCTGCGCTCTCTACTTTGAGGTCGTCTCATTTGGCAAGCATGCGCCAGCGGACAAGGGGACAGGCGATACCGGTGAACGCATGGAAATGATCAGTCGGCGAGGCTCCAGCTATTTGCGCTTGTTGGCGAGGAAGCGTGCCTTCTTCTCACGATTTCCACACGTATTCATGTCGCACCATTTCCGTGTGCCGCCTCGACTGGTGTCCAAGAAGGCGGCTCGGCATGTGGGTGATGCACACAAGGAGATCTTTCCCTCTCGCTCTCCCGCAAGGAGACTGATCGCATCGGCGGCGATCACGCTGAGCGCATCTTCTACGGAAGAAGAGCTTAGCCGCCATTTCCGGCCGCCCTCGGACGTCAAGATCGCCGAGGCCAGACCCTGAATACTGCAGTCATTGATGACTTGGACGGCTGAAGAGGGAAGCGGTTTGTGGCTTGCAACGGCGGTGGCAGCTTTATGAATTGATTCCCTTAGCTCTCGAGCCCGGTCGAGCTGGGACTGGGTGCAGGAGTCGGCCGTGAGTTCATTGACTGCCAACCAGTCTGCGAGGCGGGAGGGTACGGGAATTCGCTCCAGGGTTTCACCGTAACGCTCTGACAGGGTTCCCGTGAAGCTGGTCGCCAGTACTTTACCCAGGCGAAAATCAGGGAAGTAAACAGTAGCCACAGAACCACCTTAGCCGGTTGCCACCTGAAGCGCAACCATGCTAGAACCGTCTTAGGTGGTTCTGCGTCGACTCGGCGATCTCATAGGGTTCTCCGAGGTCCGAAGCAGGTTTCCGGCCGCCTGCTGGGGCGACTCGGGGCGGATCGATCACTGTCGGCGTCGAGGGGCTCCTGGTACGCCACGCCAGAGCCGGAGGTAGTTGACGATGGTGGATTTAGCGGTACTGCCGAGCTACATTGCGGTGATCCTGCTCTTTCTCGCTCCGCCCGGGCCTGATATGGCCTACATGCTCGCAGTGGGTCTTGAAGGTGGCCGCCTGTCCGCGCTGAGAGCCATCCTCGGTATAGGAACAGGCATGAGTGTCTATGCCGCCGCCGCTGTTGCCGGGATGGGGGAGATCGCCCGATCGCACCCATCGGTGCTTGACGCCGTGAGAATATTGGGTGCAGCGTATCTGCTGTGGTTGGCGTACGTGACAATGCGAAGTGCGCGTCGCGCGATCAGCGGGCACAGCGATATCGCGGCAGGTAGGTGGTATCTGCGAGGAGTGTTAGTCAGCGTGACGAATCCGAAAATAATTCTTTTTTACCTCGCGGTGCTCCCGCAGTTCATAGGGAGTGCAGAGAACCCTGAATTTCAGATGACCCTTCTCGGTGCAATCAACGTCCTGATGGAGATAATTCTTTACGGGTGCATTGGAGTGTTGTCGGGATTTTTTCATACGCGACTCACCGGCTCAACAAAAGCGACAGCTGTGCTGAATTATGCTGCGTGCGCCGTTTATGTTGTGCTGGCAGCGGCGATCTCTGTCGAGATCCTCCTGGCCTAAGGGCGACCGAGGTTAGGCGTCATCTCAGGCGACGTGCAGGCTCGGCCACCGGTAGAGCTTTCTTGCACGTCGAATTAAGGCGCGCACGGTGACGAACGCGGCGGCGAGGTAGAGGTAGAAGTCGACTACTCGGCCATCGCGTTCGAAGCAGCGGCAGATCTTGCCGTAGCCGTTCATCCAGGATTGGGTGCGCTCAACCACCCAGCGCATGCCGACTTTGATCGAAGCGGGCACGCCCTTGCGGGCGATCTCGCCAATGAGGCCGTGGTCGTCGAGGATGCGGCGGCTGGGCTTGCCGTCGTGGGCCGAATCGAGATGCACGGTGGCATTGGTGGGCAGGTTCCCGACCTGGTGCTTGGCGGCTTCGATGGTCGGTTCGAGCAGCACCGAGTCGCGCCGGTTGGCGCCGGCTGAGGCGAGGCCGAGCGGTATCCCGCCGCCGTCGAGCAGGGTGGAACGCTTGAGCCCTTGCTTGGCCCGGTCGACTGGCGACGGCCCTGCCTCGTCGCCCTTGCACGGGGCCTTGGTGTGACAGCCGTCGACGGACAGCTCGGACAGTTCCAGGCCGATCATCTTGTCGTACGCGGTCAGCGCGATGGGGTGCAGTTTGTGTGCCAGCCCCAGGTTGCTCCACTCTCTGAGCCCGTTGCGGATTGTCCAGTCCGAGCAGTCGGCGGTGGCGACTCGTTCGTATCCGGAGCCGTGTACCAGTGCTTCGACAACCAGTCCGAACACCATCCTGTCTGGAACGCGCCGACGGTGGCAGCCCAGCGGATGTGCGGGGTCGAACTCGGGTCGCTCAGGCAGGAGAGCCGAGAACTGTTGCCAGAGAGGCTCAAAGAGAGATCACGGCACGGAGGGCAAGGCATCTCCTCGGCTTGGTCGGCGAACAGGGCGGCCAGGACAGTAGAGCCGCGCCTGTTCGCCCTGTTCCCGGGCCGGGTCAGGGCAGCAGGTGTGCTGCGAGTTGCTTCCACTGCTGTGTGGGCGGTGTGTGGGGTGTGGTGGTGAGGAGGTGGAGGCTGACGTGGTCGGCCCCGGCGTCAAGGTGCTCATGGACGCGGCGGGCGATGTCCTCGGCGGCGCCGTGGGCCACGAGCGCGTCGACGAGTCGGTCGTCGAGCGAGTCCACGTTCTCGTACCCCAGGTCTGGTAGCAGGCCGCGGCGGTTGGGCAGGGCAGCTGCTGCCGTGGTGCGAGCCATTGCGGCGGTGTGCGAGCGGTCCGGGCCCATCACGCACAGCTGGGTGACGGCCAGGAGCCCGGTGGGTCCGAGGGCGGCTCTGGCGTTGCGGGTGTGTTCGACCGGCATACCCAACGAGTTTGCGCCCCAGGTCCGTTCGGCGGCGAGTGCGAGCATGCCGGGGTCCAAGGCCGCGAGCACCCGGTGGGGCGAGGCTGCCGTGGCCGGCGGCCCGAAGGGGGCAGTGTCCAGCGCGTCGAGGTAGGCGCACATGGTGGGCAGTGGAGGGCCGAAGCGGTGGCCGCGGATGTCTTCGGCGAGGCTGGGGTGGCTGTCCCACAGGCCGAGCAGGAAGCGTGCAGGGAATGCCTCCTCAAGGGTGCGCTGTGCGGCGGCGGTCGTCACCGCGTCACGCGCGTAGATGTCCGTGCTGCCGGCTGCCACCACCATCCGGCGGGTCTGCGACAGCAGGATCCCGGCCTGCGCCATCGCTTCCCGCCCCGCCGTCTCGGGGAACCACAAGGTGCCGAAGCCGAGCTCCTCGATCGTGGTCACGGTCTCGCGGACGCTGGCGGCCGAGCAGTCGTCGAGTTCGCCGGCCCAGATGCCGATACGCCCAAGGTGGGGCGTCTGACCGCTCACGCGTCCTGTCCCTGTGCATCCTGGGCGTTGAGGAATGCCGTGATCTGGGCTGCGCCCGTTCGCTCCAGCCAGGTGCGGAAGTCCATCGCGGCGGGGTGGATCCGCCGTGTGGCGGTGATGTCGGCGCGGTAACCGCGTTCGTTCAGCCACTCGTGGGCGAACGCGAACTGCTCGTTGACGGAGCGGATCGTTTCTATCGGGATCTGGGCGTACGGCAGCGGGCGTCCGATGGCCGTCTCGATGTGCGCTGCGATCTGGACCGGAGTCAGTTCGTCGCCAGCCAAGGCCATGGCTCGCCCGACCCACTCCTGGGGCCGGGAGAAGGCCAGGGCGGTAACGAAGCCGACGTCGTCCACAGCCGTGATCTGCAGCGTGACGTCGGGTGCGATACCTGAGACCAGGTTGCCGCCTTGCAGGGCGTATTGACCGGTGTAGTTCTCCATGAAGGACACCGGCCGCAGAATCGTGGCGGGCAGGCCGAGCTTCGCAAGGTGCTGTTCGATGCGCCACTTGCTGATCAGGTTCTGCGGCAACATCTCACTGTCATGGCGGTCCGTGCCGGCGACCGAACTGAAGACGAGGTGCTTGATGCCGGCGGTTTGGGCGGCCTCGGCGATGTTCATTCCCCAGCGAACCTCGTCCTCGGCGGAGAAGTCCACCGCCGTGCCGGGGGAACCCACCGTGGGCTGGACGCTGAACAACCCGTAGGCGCCTTCGGCAGCGTCGACGAGAGAGGAGATGTCCTCCATCTCCGCGCGTACGATCTGCGCGCCGGCGCTCACCAGGGCCCTGGCCGGCGCGCCGTCCGGATTGCGTGTGAGGGCGCGCACCTGCCAGCCGCCGTCGAGTAGATGCCTAGTCACTGCCCGGCCCTGCAGGCCCGTCGCGCCCGTCACCACGATGGTCTTGTCCGTCAACTCCACTGTTTCTCCTGGATCTCGCACGCACCGGGGAGGGCCACCCCAGTAAGTGGGGTGGCCCTCCAGTTAATGCTCGATACAATATGGAGGACCACCCCGGTTAGCAAGCCGTCAGGAGCTCTTGTGTCCCAAGACGCCACCGTGCCGTCCTCGCCCAGGCGTCCCATGCGCGCCGACGCGCGGCGCAACTACGAACGGATCCTGGCCGCCGCCGGGGCCGCCATCGCCCAGCACGGCGTTGAAGCCTCTTTGGAGGAGATCGCGCGCCATGCCGGGGTCGGCTCAGCCACACTGCACCGGCACTTCCCCTCCCGGCAGGCGCTGCTGGAGGCCGTCTTCAAAGACCGGGTGGAGACCCTCTGCGCCAAGGCACGCGACCTCGCGACCGAGCCCGATCCGGGGGCCGCGCTCGTCACCTGGCTCCACGCCGTCGGGGCACACGCCGTAACCAACAAGGGCCTGGGGGCAGCCCTGATGCCTGGCGCCGGCGATCCGACGCTCGGGGACACCTGCCACACGCTCATCGTGAACGCCGGCAGCGAACTACTCGCGCGCGCTCACCAGGCACACGCCATGCGCCCCCAGGTCACCATCATCCAGCTGCTCACACTCGTCGGAGCCATCGCGCTGGCGACCGAACACGACAGTGACGGCGCGGCCGAAACCGACCGCCTGCTGACACTCGTCATCGACGGGGTGCGCCAGCACTGATAGCGCAGAGAAGATCGTCCGACATGACAGGCGAGAACCAGTAGAGCATTTCCATCGCCATGGGATCCCCGGGCTTCCGCAACCCTCGGGCCTATCCTCGGTCGCTCTAAGTGTCGGTGAACTCAGGGCCCTCGAGGTCCTCCCGGGTCATGCGGTCGATGAGGGCGAGCGCCCCCTCGATCTCCTCCTCCGACACCGTCTCGTGCGGCGCGCGACGCCAGCCGGATCCCGGACCTCGTCCGGCCACCGCATCGCATCGCATGCAGCACGATCGCCTCACCGCGTACCCGCAGCAGTCCCAGGCGCTCCCGGCCCGACCAGGCGTACTTGGCGATCGCCACCTTCGACGACCTGCCCAGCGCCTGCAGGAGCAGCCTGTACGGCTTCGCCGCCACCTGCCCGTCCGGCACCAGGTAGTAGCCCTCCGCGATACGGATCGGATCGATCGACTCCAACGGCACGAACGCCTGGATCTCGATGGCCTTCGCCGTCGGCAGCGGCAGCTCCCGCAACTCCGCATCCGAGATCGCCACCACCCGGTTGGCTGCGTAGGTGGGGAATGTCGCCGAGAATCGAGAGCACCGTGGCGTGTCGGGGGCGCTTGGGGCTGTGTCAGTGGCTTCCGCTCGTATCGCCCTGTGACCGTCTATGAAGTGATCGCGCAGCTGCCTGCCCCCGAGATCATCCGTGCCCGCTCGAAGGCAATGGCGATGCTGGGTGCCGTCCTGAGCCCGGAGTGGGAATTTCGGTACCACTCGTATGACACGCAGTGGGCGCCGTCTGAGGAGTTGGCCTCGATGAAGGACGGAAGCGGCAATGACTACGCCGTCGTCTTCTCCGAGTCCGGGGTCTATGCCCAGGCGACTTGCCACGAGTCAGCCATCAACGCCTACCGAGCTCGCCGCGCTGCGGTCCTACCGGCGGGCCATGGGGCACCTTGCCCCGCGCCAGGACCAGGTGTGGGGCGTGGGCGAGGCGATGGTGCTCATCGGGGAGCACCTGGCCAACCGCGGATCGGTTCACGATCTGTGGGCGGCGGGCTGGTCGTGACGCGGGGGGCGTTGCGTTCGTAGAGGGTGATGCTGCGGCCACGTCGGATCGTGGTGGTGAGCCTGGCGAAGTGTTCGTGCAGGACGCGCTGTTTGGCGCGGTCGCGGGCGTTGTGGGCGAGGCCGGTCTCCGCGTCGCTGATGAGGATGATGTGCCGTTCGCGCAGCATTGCGCGTGCTGTGGTGTCGGGGTCGGTCTCGATTCCATGCAGGGTTCCGGACTCGACGGGGCTCTGGGCGAGCGCAATGTCGCGCAGTCCATGGAACGCGCCCGGAGTGACCAGGGCGGTGTCGCGTCGGGCCGAAGGAATGAAGACGACCGCGCCGCCCTGTCCACGCGCTGCGTCCACCGGGATGGCCGCGGCCAGTACGTCGTCGACGCGGCTGGATGGGCTGCGTATGTGCTGTTCCACGGGGAGCAGGGCGAGGAACGCGAGTGCCGTGACGGCGGCGAGTGGAACTTCGGGACGGACGGGAAGGCTCGTGGCGAGTGCGCCGATCAATGCGCCGAGGAGGAGGGCCAGGCCGATGTGGGCGAACAGTACGTAGCGGCCGACGTAGAGGGGCTGCCAGGTGAGCGAGACGACGAGGAGCATCACCTGCGGGACGGCGCACAGCGGGACGGCCACCGCGGCCAGGGTCAATTTCCCCGCCGCAGCCGGAATCGGACCGGCGGGTTCGCGTGCGCGGCGCAGGAGCGCGCAGCCGCCGCCGGCAAGGATGGTGGCTGCGATGGCGTACATCGCGCCGGGGGTAGTGGGCTGTATCCAGGAGACCTGCCTGGATTGGACCTGGCTGGCCAGGACGAGGGGGAGGGCGCCGACTACGGCGGTGCTCGCGGCGAGTAGCCAGCGCGCCCAGGTGGCGCGGTGGGACCGGGCGAGTGCGAGTGTGGCGGCGTGGGCGGGCAGCACGAGCAGCGAGAACCAGTTGAGCAGCGCGCCGAGCAGGACCACGACTGCGTATGCGCTCCAGGTGCCGGTGCACGGGCGGCTCATTGCGGCCACCAGCAGCCAGGACGCGAGCGCGACAGCGGCGGTCACCATCGCGTACGGGCGGCCTTCTTGGGCGTACGTCTGGAAGGTGGGCAGCAGTGCGAGGGCAAGCCCCGCGCCGAGCCCGCTCCATCGGCCCGCGAGCCGGGCGCCGAGGTCGGCGGCGATCGAGGCCGCCGCAGCCATGGCAAGGACGGAGGGTGTCCGCAGCGTCAGGAGGCTGTCGCCGAAGACTTCGAACATCATGTGCATGAGGGCGTAGTACAGGCCGTGGACGACGTCTGCGTGCCCGAGTAGATGCCAGATGTCGGGCAGGCTGCGGTGGGCGACCTGCCAGGTGGCGGCCTCGTCGCGCCACATGCTGTCCTGGCGGGTGATCCCCCAGAGGCCGAGGGTGAGCACGAGGCCCGCTGGCACGGCCGCCGTGAGCGCCCGGCTCGGGCCGGGCCGTGTGATGCGCGGCGGCGGCGCGGACGGCCGCAGGACGACGGGTGGCCGGGGCGTGGTGCCGCTGGGCGGGTCGAGCAGGGTGCCCGGAGACATCAGGGGGGGTGGCATGTCGGATCCCGACTGTCTCAGGTGGTGGGCAGGGCGGAGCGGCTGACGCGTATCTTCGACTGACCGTGCGGGCGCTGCTCCCAGTCGTCCATGAAGCGCGCGTGCAGGCCGTGCTTGCGGGCCAGGGCCAGGAGGGTCTCGGTGCGGTAGTAGAAGTCCTCGCGTAGTACCTGGTGTTCGGTGCCCTCGGTGCGGTCGAAGGTGAAGTCGAAGAATCCGGTGTCGGTCAGCACGCGGCCCACGTGCGCGAGGCATTCCTCGATGACGTTCAGCGGCGAGTGGGAGAACACGCTGTGGGCGTGGATGACGTCGAAGTGGTCGCTGGGCAGGAACTCCAGGGTGAGGTCGCCGGTGATGGTCAGGTGTGGCAGCTTGTCCTGGAGGTGGCGCTCGGCGAGGGTCTTCTTGGCGGCTATCAGGATGTCGGGCGAGATGTCGATGCCGTAGTAGTGGCCGGAGTCGAGGTGGTCGATGAAGCGCCAGCCGCCGCGCAGGTTGCCGCAGCCGATGTCGAGCATGCGGTGTTCGGGGCGCAGCCCGTGCTCGACGAGGTAGTCGAACTGCATCTGCCCGAGCGCCAGCCAGCGGTCGTGGGTCTGACTGCCGACTGCGGCCTCGGGGTTGCGGCGGGTGTCTGAGGCCATCACGGCCCGGTAGTAGCCGACGTGGTCGGGGTGGACCAGGCGCAGCCAGGCGTCCCGGCCGGCCCGGCGCAGGTACGGCATGACGCGGTCGGGGTGGCGTAGGGCGTAGCCGACCTTGTGGGTGAGGGCGGCGCGGTTGTTGCGCAGTTTCTTCGGTGACGTGGCGTCAGCGGGCATGGTGAAGCGACCTCCGTACAAAGGGGGAATCCCGGGTCAGGGAATTTGAAGGTGGGACAGATACGGTCGTGCGGCGTGGTCAGACGCGGCGGCGCAGGACCAGCACGGTGATGGCCGTGAGCAGGAGGGCGAGGCCGCCGAGGACGGCGGTGTCGGTCCACTGGAAGGTCCAGTAGTCGCCTGCCGGATTGGCCTCGTAGAAGCGGGCGACGTATCCGTGCCCGGCCATGCATTCCCTGAGCTGGGCGCCCGAGGGGAAGGGGCAGGTCATCAGGTCGTCCCGTCGGCCGGATGCGGTGACCAGGCCGTAGTGGCCGGCCGACCATTTCTCGCCCATCGGCGGCTTGGGGATACTGCCGGCGCTGGTGTAGGTGTGCGGCGGGACCAGCAGGCGGGTCCTGTGCGTCCACTCCAGCACAAGGATCGTCGCCCCGGTCACCAGGAGCGTCAGCCCCATCGCCTGCAGGACCCGGCGGGCCAGCAGGCCCAGCAGCGTGCCGGCCGCCAGGCCGAAGAGGGCAGCTGCGACGGCACGCGGACCCGAGCCGCTCAGAGCCGTGGGCTCGTACCAGAACAGGCCGTAGCTCCGGTCGGCGGCCGGTCGCCACCACCACGCGAACAGCCACGCGAGCAGGCCGGAGAGGGCCACCGTGGTCGCCGCGGCGAGGGCGAACCGGGAGGCGAACCACTGGCCGCGGCTCACGCCCTGGGCGAGGACCATGCGGTGCGTGCCCAGTTCACGGTCGCGGCCCAGCAGCGGGGCACCCCAGAAGACTCCGACGATGACGGGCAGGGCGATGTTCACCACCCCGAGGTACTGCAGCGGCTCGATGTCCAGCAGCAGGGGCACACCGGTGTCGGGACGCGTGCAGTGAATGGGCCCGCGCCGGCAGTGGTCGAACATCCCGCTGCGCAGGTCGGCCAGCATGCCCGAGCGGGAGTACGCGGCGATCGCCGCGGCCGCGGCCAGAACGGCCGCGCCGATGCTGACCAGCACCCGCTGCTGACGCCACGCGAGCCAGAGGCAGCCGTTCCAGAGTCGCCCCTTCACGCCACCGCCTCCGTCCGCTCGGCGGCCGCGGAGCGCACCGTGTCACCATCCTGAAGGTAGCCGACCAGGATGTTCTCCAGACTGGGCCGCTCGACGTGCCAGTCCCCGCGCAGCGGTCCGCGCTGTCGTACGAGGGCGGTCATCTGTCTGCCGCTAGTCCGGCGCTGTACAACGGTGTGCTGTGCGGCCAGGGTGTCGGCCTGGCCGGCGTGGCCGGTCAGCAGGGCGTGGTTCTCGCGCAGCGCGTCGACGTCGTTGCTCAGCTCGACGCGTCCGTTGCGCAGCAGCAGCACCCAGTCGCAGGTCTGCTCCAGTTCGGGCAGCACGTGCGAGGACAGCACGATGCTCGTGCCGCGCTCGGCGGCCTCGGCCATCAGCGCCGCCATGATCTCGCCGCGCGCCACGGGGTCGAGGTCGGCCATCGGCTCGTCAAGCAGCAGCAGTTCGGGCCGTCTGCCGAGCGCCAGGGCGAGCGCGACGCGGGTCCGCTGCCCGGGGGACAGCTCGCCGACCCGGGCGGTAAGCGGCATGCCTCCCTCGCGGACGGTCCGCTCGGCGGCCGCCTGGTCCCACCTGGAGTTCAGCTTCTCGCCCATCCGCAGGGTGTCCGCCACGGTGAAGCGGGGGTAGAGCGGCTTGTCCTGGGTGAGCAGAGCGACCCGGGCGCGGGCTTCGGGCGTGCCCGGTGCGGCGTCCAGTACGCGTATCTCACCCCAGCGGGGACGCAGCAGGCCGCCGGCCAGGTGCAGCAGGGTGCTCTTGCCGGCGCCATTGCGTCCGACGAGGGCGGTGATGCGGCCGCTGGGCACGGTGAACTCGCAGTCCCGCAGGGTCCAGCCGCCTCGCGCTCGGTACCGGAATCCGAGTCCCGTGGCGTGCAGCGTGGCCGGTGCGTCAGGCCCGGTCATGCGTCCTCCTCTTTCCGCTCCCGGCCGTCCGGGGTGTGCTCGTGTCGCTCATGTGGTTCATGGTGCTCGTGCTGCTCGTTCTCGTGGGCGTCAAGCGCGCCGGTGACCAGGGCGAGGATGTCCTCCCGTTCTAATCCCGCCGCCCGCGCGCGTGCCGTCCAGTCGGTGAGCTCCGTGCGCAGGGGCGAGTCGTCCTCCGCGCCGGGCCGTGCGAGCGACCGCGTCACGAAGGTCCCCAGCCCACGCCGCAGTTCGACCAGGCCGGCCTGCTCCATATCGCGGTAGGCCCGCAGCACGGTGTTGGGGTTGATGGCGGTCAGCGCCACCACTTCCCTCGCCGTGGGCAACTTGTCCCCGACCTTCAACGTGCCCATCCGGAGCGCCCGTTCGGTCTGCTCGACGATCTGCACGTAGGCCGGGACTCCGCTGCCACGGTCGATCCGGTACTCGACCACGTCACCTTCCATAGTTCCAGCGTGGTTCCACTAATGAATTAATACAAGCATGGTGGAGGTGTCGCAGGAATGTCAAAACGGGAGCACCGAGAGCATCTGCGGATCCCGGACCGGCCCCTGGAGCGGCCCCGACTCCACCACGTCCTCCTCGCCAACTCCGCGGCGCGAACATCCCTGGACTTCTCTCCTGGGCGTCCGGCGACGGCTCCCACATCCGGGCATAAAAGGCAGCACCAAGACAGGACGAAGCCCCGTGTCGGCGTACAGGTGAACGTGGCCCTGACACGAAAAGAACCTGCGGTTGAGCTCGGTGGTCAGGCCGTGGCGACGGGTTCGAAGCGGATGGTCAGGCCGAGAGTGTTGGCTTCCTTCAGCATGCGGCGCATGGCGCGTGCTGGATCGCGGCGGGTGAAATAGTCCGCGCCCAGTTCGAGGTAGGGGACGTGGTCGTGGAGCACGTGCCAGACAGCGATGGCGATCTTGTGCATGACCGCGACCAGTGCCCGTTTGCCACCTCGCCGTGCCGAGATCCGGCGGAAGAACACGGCGAGATAGGTGTCCCTGCTTCTGATGGCGGCCAGCGCGGCGACTCCGAGCACGCGTTTGAGATTGGTGTTGCCGTGCCGGGTCCGGCCGGACTTGTTCACCCCTGCCGACTCGTTCTGCCCCGGGCAGACCCCGATCCAGGAGGCGAGGTGATGGGCCGTGGCGAACTGGCTCATGTCTCCGCCGGTTTCGGCGAAGACGATCTCTGCCGCCATGCGCCCGATGCCGGGAACAGTGTCCAGGAGGTCCAGGTCGTGCTCGTGCTCGCTAAGCAGGGTGGCGATACGGGTGTCGAAGACAGCGACCGTCTCCTTGAACCGGTCCGCCTCGTCCAGGTAGTGCTGGACCATGAAGGCGTGGTGGTCGGTGAAGTCGCCGTCCAGTGCCTCGATCAGGGCGGGGATCTTGGCACGGGCCTTGCCGACGGCAAGATCCGCAAGGCGTTCACGGTCGCGTTCACCGGCGACCAGGGCTGCCAGGATCGTCCGTCCGGTCTTCCCGGCCACATCGGTCAGCACGGAGGTGAGCTTCATCCCGGTGTCCTCCAGCTCCTTCTCCAGCCGCTGGATCTCCCGACCCGCAGAACGCAGGAGTTCGGTGCGGCGCCGGGTCAGGTCACGCAGTTCCCGCACCATGCGGCCGGGGACGAAGGACGCCATCACCATTCCCGACGCGCCGGCCCGGGCCAGGAACGCGGCGTCGCTCGGATCGCTCTTGCGGCCCCTGATCCCCTTCAGGTGAGAGGGATTGACCAGCATCAGGTTCAGCTGCGGCTGTAGCAGGTAGTAGACCCCGCGCCAGTAGTCGGCCGTTGCTTCCATGACCACCACGTCGACCTGGCGTTCCACCAGCCAGGCCAGGAGCCGACGTAGTTCGGACCGGGTGGTGCCGAACCGTTCGGTCTCCAGGCTCCATGTTCCCGCCCGAGTCGTACTGGGCGTTCGCACGCAGGCGAGCAGGAACCGCTTGCCCAGGTCCACTCCCGCGGACCGCAGATGGATGACCTCGTCCTTCACGTCCTGCCGACTCATCGCCCGCTCCTGAACACCCGTAGCGAAAACCTGGCGGGAACCCCGGAGGGATCAGGGAAAGAAGCGGAATCTGACACGCGTGCTCCCGGCAGCGGATCACTGCCTTGGCAACAAACCGTGGTCCCCAGCGCGACCCCCATTGCCATCCTGGACAAACGAGCTCACCGGCATCGCAGAGCCATCGGCGTGACCGGGGCACCCACCCCATTTTCTCTCACCCGAGGTGATCAGCGCAGCCATCCCCGTTCCTGGCAAGGCTTTCGTGATGGCGGGCTGTGCCCCCGTGCGCTGGTGACGCTCCGTCACCCCCCGATGGCGGCGGCGAAGCAGCGCCATGAGGATCACGCGATGGCGGAGCAGGGGACTCCGGCTCGGCCCGCCATGATCCGCTTCTGGAGCTTCAGGTCGCAGATGCGGCCTTCGTTGACGCCGGAGTTGAACCTGGTGGTGATGCCCTGCACGACTGCCGGCTGGTCCTCGCGCAGGGCTTTGGCCAGACCGGCCAGGGCCGGGAGGCGCGACGTGGCGAGTTACTCGAGCCAGTTGGGCAGCGCGGCTGCGTCACGGGCGTCGAGCATCGCGGCGAACTGACGCACCAGGTCATGGGTACGCTCCAGTTCCGGGCAGTGCGTGAGCAGCCGCGCGAGTGCCTCGGCGCCATGCAGGCCGCGGCGGGAGGGTGTGGTGGTGATCCAGCGGGTGACCTGGCGGGGCGAGGGCGGCCGCTCGCGTGGCGTGTCGACCGGCAAACCGCGGCGCAGTGGCGCGATGGCCATCTTCACTCGCTGGTAGTGGCCTTGGTAGCCCCTGGCGGTGATCTCCTGGTGCAGCACCGTCGCGGTGTGCTCGCCTTCGTCCCATCGCTGCTGCAGGTACTCGAGGTAGGGATCGAGGCTGGTGGTTCGCCGTGGTGGGGTGCGGCGGACGCGCTCCTGCCAACTGGTGGCGCGGGCGTACTTGGCCACCGTGCGCCGGTTCAGGCCCAGCTCGCGGGCCGTGGCGCTGAGCGAGCGGCCGGTGCCGGTGATCGCGTGCACCGCCTCGAACAGTTGCTTCGCGTGCCGCCGGGCCGGGGTATCGGTCGGCTCGGGCAATTCCTCCAGGCTCGCGGGGGCCGGTTCCGGATCGGGAACCGCTGCGGGCAGGCACCCGCGGTGGGCAGCGGCCACGTCCGACACCCGCTTGGAGAGCCCCTGTCACAAATGAAAGCGATCACTGACCTGCACCGCGTCCGGAGCGCCCTCGCTGATGCCCTGGCGGTAGACCAGCGAACCGTCCCTGCACACCACGCGGACCCCAGGGTGCGCCCGCAGCCAGGAAGTCAACTGCTCGGCATCGCGGCCGGACCACGGATCGATCGGCAACCGGGACTCGGCATCCACCAACAGCGTGCCGTACGTGTCCGCGTACAGCGCGAAATCGTCCACCCCCAGCACCCGCGGCGTCGGCGCCGCCGGGAGCGGCATGCACATCAGGTGGAACAGCACGTTCGTCCGTGACAGCGGCGCCTTCAGGATCTGCAACAGCCGGGCGCCCCCGCGACCGGCCAGCAGCACCCCGGCCATCACCACCAGATGCTGCACCAGCGGACTACGACGCTGATAGCGCACTGTCAGCCCCTCGACCTGCTCGGCGAACGTCCGCCGACGACACCCTGGTGCGTCACAGAACAGCCGCCGCACCGACAGCCCGATCAGCACCGGTCGTCCACCGACTGCGACGTCGGCAAGCGGGCGGCAGTAGCGACTGTGCACTCGCGTCGACCCATAACCGCAATCCGCACACGCCACCGCCAACTCGCGGGTACGGGCCTCGACCCGGACCACGCCGCCCGCCGACCACACCCGTTCCACCCGCACCGCATCCAGGTGCGGAGCCACCGCTCCTACGAGGTCATCACACTCGCCGATCATCCCGCCATCGGTGACGGAGCGTCACCAGCGCACGGAGGCACAGCCCACCATCACGAAAATCTTGCCAGGAACGGGGATGGCTGCGCTGATCACCTCGGGTGAGAGAAAATGGGGTGGGTGCCCCGGTCACGCCGATGGCTCTGCGATGCCGGTGAGCTCGTTTGTCCAGGATGGCAATGGGGGTCGCGCTGGGGACCACGGTTTGTTGCCAAGGCAGTGATCCGCTGCCGGGAGCACGCGTGTCAGATTCCGCTTCTTTCCCTGATCCCTCCGGGGTTCCCGCCAGGTTTTCGCTACGGGTGTTCAGGAGCGGGCGATGAGTCGGCAGGACGTGAAGGACGAGGTCATCCATCTGCGGTCCGCGGGAGTGGACCTGGGCAAGCGGTTCCTGCTCGCCTGCGTGCGAACGCCCAGTACGACTCGGGCGGGAACATGGAGCCTGGAGACCGAACGGTTCGGCACCACCCGGTCCGAACTACGTCGGCTCCTGGCCTGGCTGGTGGAACGCCAGGTCGACGTGGTGGTCATGGAAGCAACGGCCGACTACTGGCGCGGGGTCTACTACCTGCTACAGCCGCAGCTGAACCTGATGCTGGTCAATCCCTCTCACCTGAAGGGGATCAGGGGCCGCAAGAGCGATCCGAGCGACGCCGCGTTCCTGGCCCGGGCCGGCGCGTCGGGAATGGTGATGGCGTCCTTCGTCCCCGGCCGCATGGTGCGGGAACTGCGTGACCTGACCCGGCGCCGCACCGAACTCCTGCGTTCTGCGGGTCGGGAGATCCAGCGGCTGGAGAAGGAGCTGGAGGACACCGGGATGAAGCTCACCTCCGTGCTGACCGATGTGGCCGGGAAGACCGGACGGACGATCCTGGCAGCCCTGGTCGCCGGTGAACGCGACCGTGAACGCCTTGCGGATCTTGCCGTCGGCAAGGCCCGTGCCAAGATCCCCGCCCTGATCGAGGCACTGGACGGCGACTTCACCGACCACCACGCCTTCATGGTCCAGCACTACCTGGACGAGGCGGACCGGTTCAAGGAGACGGTCGCTGTCTTCGACACCCGTATCGCCACCCTGCTTAGCGAGCACGAGCACGACCTGGACCTCCTGGACACTGTTCCCGGCATCGGGCGCATGGCGGCAGAGATCGTCTTCGCCGAAACCGGCGGAGACATGAGCCAGTTCGCCACGGCCCATCACCTCGCCTCCTGGATCGGGGTCTGCCCGGGGCAGAACGAGTCGGCAGGGGTGAACAAGTCCGGCCGGACCCGGCACGGCAACACCAATCTCAAACGCGTGCTCGGAGTCGCCGCGCTGGCCGCCATCAGAAGCAGGGACACCTATCTCGCCGTGTTCTTCCGCCGGATCTCGGCACGGCGAGGTGGCAAACGGGCACTGGTCGCGGTCATGCACAAGATCGCCATCGCTGTCTGGCACGTGCTCCACGACCACGTCCCCTACCTCGAACTGGGCGCGGACTATTTCACCCGCCGCGATCCAGCACGCGCCATGCGCCGCATGCTGAAGGAAGCCAACACTCTCGGCCTGACCATCCGCTTCGAACCCGTCGCCACGGCCTGACCACCGAGCTCAACCGCAGGTTCTTTTCGTGTCAGGGCCACGTCACCTGTACGCCGACATCACCAGCAACGGGGCGCCCAGCGACTGGTATCCCCTCTTCCCCAACCCGGTCGTCGCCGAGTCACTGCTGGACCGGCTGATCAACGCCAGCCACCCAGGTCATCATGAACGGCCCCAGCTACCGCCCCCAACAAGCGACCGAAGGATCCCACCGCCGACAGGACCTGATCCGCGGATCAACTAGCCATGCAGCCAGACCCGCAGCGGACCGACCGCCTTGAAGCCATGGCGGACGGCGGCATCCAGGTCCGCGCCGTGCTCATAGCCAACCACGGGCAGGGTCGGGAACGGCCGGTGCACTGCGTCCAGTAGCACCGGCCAGGCCCGGTCAGCGCCGCCCTCAACCGCGAAGACGTTGGAGATTCCGACCACATGGTCGTTGCGGCTCGCCACCGCCCCAGCGGCCACCAGGCCGTCAGCGGAGTGTCCGACGAGCACGGACGTGGCCGGGTCATCGAGCAATTCGGGCCGGAAGAGGTCCGCGTTGCCGTCCCCGTCATCCCAGACAAGGGCCCAGGTCCGCAGCATGTCCGGGGTGCTGACCACGTCCCAGGCGAGATCCGGTGAGGTGGTCGGCGCGCTCGCTGGGCGGTGGATCCACTGCGCGTCGAACAGCACCTTGAAGCCGGCCCCCGTCAGATCGAGGTCGGCGAAACTGTCCTTGACGCAGGCGCCGGGAGCGGCGGTATCGATCCGGTCCACCAGCGCGGCGGCATCGGTCTCCGGCACCAGCGTCACCGCGTCGGGGTAGTACAGCGGCGGCCGGGACGGGACGGCCCAAGCCTGCAACCCGAACTCGCCCGCCAAACCGTGCGATCGACTCATCGACGCGCACCACTCGGCGTTTTTGCGGGCCGCGGCCCGGATCACGAACTGCTTCATCGCCGACACGAGTGCGCATCATGGCCTGTCACGGCCTGGTCCGTCGAACAGTTTCCGTCAGCCACAGCACGGACGCCCCACACACCCCGTCCAGCTCCTGGGGAATCACGTGACCACAGCCCCGGGGAATTACGGGCTCTGTCGGAGATCTTGTGACCGATGCACGGCCCTGGGCTGTGGAGGATGCGTTTTCGGAGAAGCGGGAGGTGTGCGCGGCCGAAGCCAATGCGCTTGAGGAGCTTGGCTCTCGTTACGTGACCTTCGACTTGGCCCGCGCTCCAGGGGGTAGCGAAGGCGGCGGTGACGGCGTCGAGGTCGCTACGAAACCGGGTCGTAAGCGTGTCGCCATCGACGAGCAGTTGGCCTGCAGGCCCGGGAAACCGAGCCGCTGCCGCCAGGGCGGCTTCGAAGGGCTTGGCGACCTCCAGGCGCGTCTCCCGGGCCCGTTCGAGTCGGTGGGACCGCGACCGGCGGGGACATGCAGCACGCGGGTTCCGGTGCGGGTTGCGTGGCCGCCGGCTTTCGCGCCCATGGCGCCGGGACGCAGAAGCGCCAACGTGGTCATGCACCTCACGGCACGAGGAGGCGGCACGGGCTCTTGGCGCCGACAACCAAGCGCGGGCTATCACTTCCCCTCCGCCCGTCAAGCCTTACTCAAACATTCAACAAAGGGTCTTCGAGTCTGGCAAAGGGATCTACCCGCATAGATGATCGCGGTGCTGTCATGCTCGCGACCGCCCGGAATTCCTGCCGGGCACCGCTCCGGGAGACCCCCCACCATGCCCCGAATATCCCGCCCGCTGGTCACCGCCCTCTCCTCCCTCGCCCTCGCCGCAGCCGGCCTCACGGTCGCAGCCGGCACCGCGCACGCGCAGAGCTGCAGCCAGGACAACCTCCCCCTCCCCGACCCCAGCTGCCAGCCCGGCGACTTCAACCCCGACGTCACCCAGTCCACCATCGACTCCACCATCTGCGTCTCCGGCTGGACCGCGACCGTGCGCCCGTCCAGCTCCTACACCACCGCCCTGAAGAAGAAGCAGATCGTCGAGTACGGCTACACCGACACCAGTACCTCGGACTACGAGGAGGACCATTTCGTCCCCCTCGAACTCGGCGGCGCCCCCAAGAGCGAGCTCAACCTCTGGCCCGAGCCGGAGTACGGCACCACGACCGCCGCCAACAAAGACACCGTCGAGAACAAGCTCAAGAAGGCCGTCTGCGCCGGCACCGTCACCCTCGCCGACGCCCAGGACGCAATCGTCACGGACTGGACGACCGCACTGTCCAACCTCGGCCTGAGCTGACCTCTCTCGCTCGATGCAAGGGCCGGCCTCCTCTCCGGAAAGTAGCCGGCCCCTCTCGCCTGCCTCCCAGGAGGCAGGTCAGGCGCCTCCGCGCGGGCAATGAGCCGAAACGGCACAAGGACGAGTACGACCGCGTCCTACATGGTGAGGCGGAGCACAGGGCGCAGAAGCGGAAAGGCGCGGCCTAATCGCTGACGCGGTCACGTGTACAGCCGCATGGGCCGTCTCCCCCTCATGGGCTCCCGCGCCCTGAGCGCATCCAGATCCGTGCCCTCAAGCAGATTCCGGCCGTCCGTGACCCAGGAAGGTCCTCTCTTCCCGCTGAGTTGCGTCAACGCCTCGTCGAGAGCGATGGAGTTGGCGAACTCCCTTCGCCACAGTTCACCCAGCTCATCGATCGCTTCGGGCTGGACCTCGCTCACACGCCTGCGGGCGAGGGGGAGCAGCATCACCTGGACCTGCGTCAACTGCTCCGACTGAAGCGCCATCTCCTCGAGGATCGCTGGGCTCGCATCCGTGCCGGTCAGCAATGGAGCCCATTTGGCCATGATCACGCGGAACCGGTGAAAGCACGCTCACAAAATGGCATATGTCGTCTCGGCCCACTCCCGATCTGCGGCGAGCACACTGATCCTGGCCGCCCCAGACGGCATCGCCACCGCACCGTTTTCGACGTCATTCTCCTTGGCCTCGGCAAGACCATGGCGAGCCAGAACCTCCCTGATCCGGTCGTCCAACTCAGGATCAAGGCCGAAATCGGCCCAATGAAATGGCCACCGTTCAACGCAAACCACATCACCCGCCGCTGAGCCAGAGGCGCCCGAGCCAACGCCCCGCAGGCCACGAGGATGACCAGCCGCAGCCTCGCATCGTCGCGCCGGCCAATCCACTCCTCGACAAGCGTCGCCCCGAGAGCCAGAAAAAGCACCGAGGACAGTGAACCGGCTAGCCTCGGGCTTTCACGAAGAAGGCCGCCAGAGGGCTGACCAAATACGCGCGGGCGCGCACTCCTCGAGTGAAGAAGCGTATCGGGTCGTACCCGCGTGTCCGCGTTGAGAGGAACGGCCGTGCGGTGGTCTCGCATGCTGGGCGATCCGGCTAATGGAGACGGTCCGCAGGCAGGTCCTGCGGGGCACGCTCAGCTGATGTTCGTGCCATCAGTGTCGTACTGGACGGCCTTGCTGACATGCGGTTCGAAAGCCGTGAGAACGCTCCAGCTTGCGCCGCCGTCCAGTCGCTTCCAGGTGGTCACGGGACGGGCGTCCATCGTCACCGTCGCGATGTTCCGGTCCGTCACGATTGAGATGTGCAGCCGCACCGGGTTGGCGGACGAACTCCCACAGACAACGGTGAGCTTGCCGTGCGTGAACTCCTCGACCTCGTCGATCCGGGGAGCCGGAACCTTCTTGAGGGCGCACAGCACGCTGTCGGTGAGCTGATAGGGAGTCGTGCCGGCGGGCACCGGGACACGGATCTCGGCGGTGCACGGCAGGGACGCGGCCTCAGCCATCAGCGGCAGCCCGTGCCGCGCGGCCGCGCGTCGGGCGTTCCACGTGTTCGACGTGGCGATTGCGACGGCGAGGATGGCTCCCGCCACAAGGCCGAAGAGCGTTCCTTGGAGCAGCGAGCCCGCCCAGGTGCTCGTGTCCTCCGATATGAGTACACCGGCCATGGCACCGCTGACGACGACGGCAACCAGGACGGTAGACACGGCGCTGCGACGCACGGCCGCGAGCCAGTAGCTGAGCATGTTTGAGGTTCGCGGTTCCTGTGTGAGGGGTGGATCAGACTGGGTCGGTGCCCGGCAGCCCTGCGGGCTGCCGGGCACTGGCCAAGTGGGGGTTAGCCTAACCTCGGACATTCCCGAAGAGGGCCGTCCGTGGACTGATCAAATAAGCCAGGAGTGCCTCTGAGCTGGGGTGATAGGGCCATCGAAGGTCCTGTTCGTTACAAGAGAAAGCACTCCCCGGGTGAAGAAGCATATCGGGTCGTACCCGCGTGTCCGCGTTGAGGGCAGCGGTCGTGGAGTGGTCTCGCAGGCCGGGGCCGTGCTGCTGGTGGAGACGGTCCGCAAGGCGGGCCTGGACACGCGATATCTGCGGCCCTGAGAGGGTGGTATGTGAGTTGGTGGGTGATTTGCCGTCACCTGAACATGTCGGACTGCGGCATCCCAGCTGGTCGGCGGGCTTGGGCGTGCTGGGCTAGCCACCGTGAGCGAGCGCAAGCCCTACAAGACCGACCTGTCCGACGCGCAGCGGGCGCTGATCGAGCCGGTGATCGCCGCGTGGAAGACCGCGCACCGCTCGGTCAGCGGCCACCAGGGCCGGTACGAGATGCGGGAGATCGTCAACGCGCTGCTCTACCAGGGCCGTACCGAATGCCAGTGGGACCTGCTTCCGCACGACCTGCCGCCGCGCGGCGCGGTGATGTACTACTTCACCAAATGGCGCGACGACGGCACCGACCAGACCATCCACGACCTGCTGCGCTGGCAGGTGCGGGAGAAGGCGCGGCGGAAGGCGGACCCGAGCCTGGTGGTGCTTGACACCGAGAGCGTGCACGCGGCGGCCGGGGTGCCTGCACAGTCGACGGGGCGTGATGCGGCAAAAAATGTGCCGGGCCGCAAGCGCGGCCTGGCCGTGACGTGTTGGGCCTGGCGATCGCAGTGGTGGTGCTCGCCGCGTCCGGTAGTTGCCGGCTTCGGTGTGGCGTTTGAGCAGGTGGTATTTGCGGTGCCAGGCGGGGCCGTAGGGAACTCACGAGCTCCTTCCTGGTGATCCTGGACTGCGTTCGGCCAGGCTATCGGTCTGCCGTTCGGCAGCTGCCGTCCCTCGTGTGGTGATCAGCGCAGGCGCAGGACGCCGACGACCTTGCCGAGGATCTGCGCGTGGTCTCCGGGGGATCGGCTCATTGGAGGGGTTGTGGGGGTATGACCCACACGCACCCGTCGTCCTCTTGCCTGCGCAGCACCTTGACGGTTGCTTCGTCGTCCAGCACCGCGGCGACGATGTCGCCGTGGTCGGCGCTGTCCTGGCGCCTGACGGTCACGATGTCGCCGTCGCAGATCGCCGCGTCGATCATGGAGTCGCCGGACACCGGAAACCGACGAGTTCGCCGAATCATGTAGGGGCCAGGCCGGGAACCCCGGCAGACTGCACCCTGTCGCGTACGGTCTGGCGTGGGTTCGCGTGCCCCTGGGATGTGCACCGGTCCAGCCGTGGGCAGCGTACTTCGCCAAGGATCCCCGGTAGCGAGCAAGTACGAGTTCATCGACGAGATGCGGCTCGGCACTGCGGAGTGCGGATACAGCGTCGAGTTCATGTGCAGCCGACTCGGCGTGTCACTGGCCGATACCGGAGCACCTACGGCATCAGAGATCTCCGATTTCATCGAAACGACCGCATTGCCAGCTTGTTGGGTGTGCGCGGCAGTATGCGTCTCTGGCCTGCCAAGTCAGGACCAGCGCGGCGATGAGCCCAGCGAGTGCACACACGTAGAGGATCCACCAGCGCAGGGCTGCCCGAGGGGGGCCCTGCAGCGTGGACATGCCGACGCCAAACGTGAGTAACACGGCCCAGCCGAGCAGGAACAGCAGCAGAACCAGCACGGGGCCTCCGGAGGAACGTCCAGTCGTCGGCCAAGTCAACAGGGGCGGCCGGGCGAACGGTAGTGGGGGGATGCCAGTGCTGGGACGGGGGACGATAGCCGGCGGCGTATGCGTGGCCATACGGCGGAACACCGAGCTGATGCACCGTCACCCACCAGTTCGGGCTAACCTCGTCTTTCCGGTCGTGATCGCTGAGTATCCGCTGATCAGGCATGGTGTCAGTGTCGCCGAGGGAGGGTTGGGACGTTCAGTACGTTCTCGGCGATACGGAGGTAGCCGGTGGCGTCGGTGATGGGCTTGCTGGAGGAACGGGAGACCGCTGCCCGTGCGGCCGTGGAGGAGCTCCAGGCGGAAGCGGACCGCGAATTGGCCGAACTCGGTGTGGCCGAGGCGGTGTTGGAGCGCCGGGTGATCGCTCGGGTGGAGCTGGCCGAGGCCCTCGCCGCTGGTGACGATGCGGCAGATCCGCCCCGCTTGGAGGTGCAGGTTCCGGCACCGCCGGCCCACGTGGACAAGGTGTCGGTTGCCGGGGCGACGGTGGTGCGGCGCAGGGAGGGGATGACGGTGGAGGCGCTCGCGCCGGAGTACCGGCGGATCGATGAGCTGCTTCAGGCCGGGCCGGGCGACGGCGAGGGGGTGTCGGCGAAGGAACTGGCGGCCCGGCTGGGGCTGGAGCTGGTGCCGGCCAAGATCGAGGGAGTGCGGTCGAGGGCGAAACGACTGGTCGAGCGGGAGTGGCTGAGGGCGTCGCCGTCGGGCCGGTTCATGCCGCGAGCGTCGATTGCGCCTGCCGCGTGGAGCTGAGCGGCCTGCTCACGGCGGTGGTGCAGGCCAGGCGGTGGCTCATGAGCATGCTCGCCGAGAAGTAGATGAATGCCTCGCTGGAAGCGGGCAGCGCCTAGAAGTCCCGCACCAGACGCCGCGAACTCATCAGCCATCCCAGACTGCGCTCCACCACCCACCGTCTCGGCAGCACCACGACCCCGGTCATGTCGTCACTGCGCTTGACGATCTCAAGGGTGAGCTGGAGTTTTTCCTTCGCCCAGGTCACGAGGCGGCCGGTCTAGCCGCCGTCGGCCCACACCAGAGTGATCTTCCTGAACCGTGTCCGCAGCACGGGCAGCATGGCGCGGGCTGCCTGGCGGTCGGTGACATCCGCGGCGGTCACCCACACCATCAGCAGCAGGCCGAGGCTGTCCGTGATGACGTGCCGACGCCTTCCGTTGATCTTCTTCCCGCCGTCATAGCCCCGTGACACGGCGGGCACCGAAGCGGCTGCCTTCACCGACTGCGAGTCGATGATTCCCGCACTCGGCTCACGGTCGCGGCCCTCCGCGGCGCGGACTCTCCCGCGAAGCCGGTCGTGCAGCTCCCCGGCCAGGCCCTGCTTCGGCCACCTGCGGAAGAAGGCGTAGACACGGTCCCGCGCCGGGAAGTCGACGGGTATCGCACGCCACTCGGAACGTCCTCTCAGACCGGAGGCCCTTCCGACAGTCGGCGGATTTTGGCTCAGGAGCCTCCGATCATGCCTCGGCCAGGGGAAGCGTCACTTCGAAGCGGCAGCCGCCGGGGACGTTGCGCACAGCGGCCTGGCCCCGGTGAGCTTCCACGATGCCCCGGACGATGGCCAGGCCGAGGCCCGCACCGGCGGGAGGAGTACGGGCATGGGTACCGCGCCAACCGGTGTCGAAGACACGTGGCAGGTCCTCCTCGGGGATGCCGCCGCATCCGTCGGTGACGGACAGGACGACTCCATCGGAGAAGCGCTCGGCGGTGACCGCGACGGTACCGTCGGAGGGTGTTCGGCGGATCGCGTTGACCAGCAGATTGCCCAGCACTCGGCTCATCTCCTTGCCGTCCACCTCGACCGGCAACGGCTCGACGTGGTCGCCGACCAGCCACACCCCGTGCTCGCGGGCGAGGGCGTCCGCTCCCGCGAGGGCGTCGCCGACGAGGTCGTACAAGGACATGCGGGAGGGGGACAGGGCGAGCGCCCCGGCGTGGATGCGGGAGAGCTCGAAGAGGTCCCCCACCATGCCGTTGAGGCGTTCGACCTCGGTGCGCATCTGGCGAAGGTAGCGGTGGGGGTCGGCGGCGACGCCGTCCTCCAGGGCCTCGGACATGGCGCGCAGCCCGGCGAGGGGGGTGCGCAGGTCGTGCGAGATCCAGGCGACGAGTTCCCGTCTCGATGTCTCCAGGGCGTGCTCGCGGTCGCGGGACTCGGCCAGCTTCGCACTGGTGGCGGCCAACTCGCGGCTGAGTGCTGCCAGTTCCGCGGTCGCCGGGCCGTCAGGGGCCGCGAAATGCCCACCGTCGCCGAAGGAACGGGCGGCGGCGGTGAGCGCCCGGCTGCGGGCGACGACCCACCGGCCGAGCAGCAGCGCGGTGACCAGGGAGACGACGGCGGCCATCGCCACGACCGTGGTGACGACGCTCAGGTCGTGCGTGGACAGGAACATCGCCTGCGCCACGGCCAGCGTTCCCGCGAGCATGGCGGTCACGGCCACGGCGGCGACCACGGCGAGGGACGCGGTCAGCGAGCGTCGCCGGATCAGCCACAGCACACCCGCCCCGAGCAGCCCGGCCGCGAGAGCGCCGAGGAAGGCGAAGAGGGCGATGAGGAGGGTGTCGCTCACGGTCTGACCGCCTCCTCGCAGGGCATGGCATCGAAGCGGTAGCCCACTCCCCACACCGTCTGGATCAGCCGGGGACGGGCAGGGTCGTCCTCCACCTTGCCCCGCAGCCGGCGCACGTGGACGGTGACGGTGGACAGGTCGCCGAAGCCCCAGCCCCACACCTCGCGCATCAGCTCTTCGCGGCTGTAGGCCCGGCCGTGGTTGCGCAGGAGGAAGGCAAGGAGGTCGAACTCGCGGAGTGTGAGGCTGAGCTCGGTGCCGTTCTTGGTCGCGCGGCGGGCTGCCGGGTCGACGGTGACGCCTGCCGCGTGCACGGGCTGAGCTGGTCCTGCGGGCCGGGTCCGGCGCAGTACCGACTCGACCCGCAGGACCAGCTCACGGGGGCTGAAGGGCTTCGTGACGTAGTCGTCGGCGCCCACTTCCAGGCCCAGGATCCGGTCGCCCTCGTCGCCGCGGGCGGTGAGCATGATGACCGGCACGGGCCCACGGGCACGTATCCGGCGGCACACCTCCAACCCGTCCATGCCGGGCAGCATCAGGTCCAGCACCACCAGATCCGGCCAGTGCGCGGCGGCCCGCGCGAGCGCGGAGTGCCCGTCCCCGGCTACGTCCACTTGGTACCCGGCGCGGTCCAGGTAGCCGGAGACGACCTCGGCGACGGTGGGATCGTCGTCCACGACGAGGACGCGGGTCGTACCTCCCTGCCCACGGGGAGCATGTTCGGAGCCTGGGAATTCGTGCGGCTGCTGCATCCCCCCAGCTTCCCACCGGCCTCATCTCCGTACGGCAGGGCCGCCTCCGACGTCCGCGTTTCGTAAGACCTTGACGCCCGTTTTCGTCGCGAGCACCCCGGCCTGCCTCCCCTCGCACAAACCAGAGCGGTGCCGTGTGCGCGGGTAGGAAGAGGCGCTGGCAGCGAGGCCGGGAAGATCCGTCCGGCAAAGCGGTGAGCGGTGGCGCTCCTCCGCGGAGGCTTGAGCCGGGTCTCCGTGGTCACCATCCCGTCAGCAGCAGGTGGTTGAGAAGCAGGGCGAGGGTGGCCTGTGCGGTGAGCCAGGCGCGGGGACGGGTCAGGAACGCGCATGCCGCGAGCAGCCACATCGCGAACGGCAGCCAGATGCGCTCCGTTTCCGCTTTGCTCATGCCGGAGAGGTCTGCGGCGAGGAGCGCGAGCAGGGCGGCGATCACGAGCAGGGCGAGGCGGGGTTCGGGGGCGGAGCGGCGCAGGCATGTGCGAACGCCCTGGCGGAGGGGAGCCGCGCCGACTCGTCGCAGCCCGGCCACCGTCGCCGGGCCCACGACGAGCGCCGTGCACGCGAGGTTCGCCCACACCCAGTAGCCGTAAGGGCGGATACCGCCGGCCCCTTGGTAGTAGCGGGTGACCAGCAGGTGGTACGCCTCCCACCAGTTGAAGCCCGCGAACGTGAAGACGGCCGGGACGACGACGAATCCGGCGAGGACGTACGGGAGTGGGCGGAGTCGTCGGGAGCCAAGCAGTAGGACGCCGGCGGCGATCACCGCGAACAGCGTCAGCCCGTACGAGAGATACGCGGTGAGGCCGAAGAGGAGCCCGGAGGCGAGACCTGTCGAACGTGGCCGGTGTCCCGTGACGGCGAGGGCGAGGAAGGCGACGGCCCAGGCGGCGACCGCCGCGAAGTAGCCGTCCGCGGAGGTGCCCATCCACACGGCGGCCGGGGCCAGGACCAGGAAGGGCGCGGCGCGGCGGGCGAGCGCCTCCCCGCACAGCGCTCGTAGAGTGACGAGGACCGCCACCGCCGCTGTCGCCCCGACGGTGATGCACCAGACGCCCGCCCAGGCGCCGCCGTCCAACCCGATCCGGTCAAGGAGGACGAAGGTGAGGGTCGCCGCGGGGGGATGCCCGGTGACGTGCGCGGGCCAGGCGTCGGGTGAGTGGATCAGGATGTGGTGAGTGAAGTCCCGCAGGGCGGCCGGGATGTCGTGGAAGCGGTTGACGGGGTCGATGACCTGGAGGTACTCGTACTTGGTCGTCAGCCGCCGGGCGATTCCCCGCTGCCATCCGTCGACCAGGGCGAGCGAGAACGTCCACGCCATGGCCGTGCCCCAGACAGTGCACAGCAGCGCGCGCCAGGGCAGCCGGGCGGCAAGGAGCGGCCCGTACGCGACGACCGCAACGGCCACCATGATCGCTGCGGGGGTGCCGGGGCCGACATGCGGCTCCCAATGCCCGTACAGCGGCGGCCAGCTGACATGAAGGTTTCCGTAACGGTGTTCCAGGACGGTGCCGATCACAGCCGCCGTCGTGACGAGCAGCGCTGCGGCCAGGGCCGCGGACAGGTCGCGGAGAAGATCGCGGTTCACACCGGCACGCTAGGCCGAGGAGGGCCGGATGCGGATCCGGTGAGCCTGGACGTCAGCATTTCGTCATGAGTTGCGGGCCCCGTCCTCGGCCCGTACCGGCCTACGGTCGGGACATGCGCGACCATCGACTCCCCACCTCTCCCGGTTTGTGGCGCAGCCCGCTGCGCAGCCCCTGGTTCACCTCCGTGCTCGGTATCGTGCTGCTCGTCGGGATCACGGTGCTCTTCACCACGGGCCTTGTGTCGTACGCCGCCTACAACCCCGGCCTGTCACCGGTGAACGACAAGACCCCGGACAAGGGCCTGCTCGGCTTCTACCTCTTCGCCTGGCCGACCGACCCGCCCTGGCTCTACCGGCTCACCCAGGGCGTCCACGTCACCCTGGGCATCGCGCTGATCCCCGTACTGCTGGCAAAGCTGTGGTCTGTCCTGCCGAGGCTGTTCACCCTGCCGCCCGTGCGATCCCTCGCGCATGCGCTGGAGCGGGTCTCGCTGCTTCTGCTGGTCGGGGGCGCACTGTTCGAGTTCACCACGGGCGTGCTGAACGTCCAGCTCGACTACCTCTTCCCCGGCTCCTTCTATCCGCTGCACTTCTACGGGGCCTGGGTGTTCTTCGCGGCGTTCGTGACACACGCGGTGCTGCGGGTGCCGGCCGCGCTACGCAATCTGCGCCACCTGCGCGACGAGGAGAGCGAGCTCGTCTCCCCGAACGCCGCCCCGTCCACCGTCTCGCGCCGCGGCGCCCTCGCCTTCGTCGGCGGCGGCTTTCTGCTCCTGCTGGCCACGACGGCGGGCCGGAGCTTCGACGGACCGCTGCGGGCAACGGTTCTGCTCGCGCCGCACGGCGGCCCCGAACCGGGTTCGGGACCCGGCGGCTTCCAGATCAACAAGACGGCCGCCTCGCGCGGGATCAGCATGACCGAGACGAGTGACGAGGCGTGGCGGCTGGTCATCGAGGCGCAGGGACGGACGGTCCGGCTGAGCCGGGCAGAGCTGCTGCAACTCCCGCTGTACAGTGCTGCCTTGCCCATCGCGTGCGTAGAAGGCTGGTCGACCTCCGACCAGTGGTGGCGGGGCGTACGCCTGCGGGATCTGGCGGCGCTCGTCGGGTACGAGACCGGCGCGGCGCCCGACGTACTGGTGGAGTCGCTCCAGCGGCACGGGTCGTTCCGCCGGGCCGCCTTGCGCGACAACCAGGTGCGCGACCCTCGTTCCCTGCTCGCCCTGTTCGTCAACGGCGAGCCCCTCACCGCGGACCACGGCTACCCGGCGCGGATCATCGTTCCTGCGGCGCCCGGCGTACTCAACACCAAGTGGGTGGCACGGATGACGTTCGGAGAACTGTGATGCGACAACGTGTGATACGACGGCTTGTAGTGCGCCCGCGTGTGGGCAGCCCGCTTCAACTCCTGCTTCTCGCCTGTTCGTTCGCGCTGGCAGGGTATGCGGGTATGCGACTGCTCGCGGACGACTGGCTCTCTGTCGTGCTGTGGTTCGTGGGCGCGGCGCTGGTGCACGACCTGGTGCTGTCGCCCCTGTACGCAGGAGCGGACCGGGTCGTCGCGCGGGGGCTGAGCGTGGTCGGCCGCCGGGAGTGGACGGTCTTCGTGCGCGTCCCGGCGGCGTTCTCCGGCCTTCTGCTGCTGATCTGGTTTCCGCTGATCAGCGGGCAGATGGCGGACCACTACAGCTCCGCCACCACCCTGTCCGGCGACGGATTCCTGTCCCGCTGGCTTCTGATCACCGCGGTGCTGTTCGGCGGCTCGGCGGTGGCGCTCCTGCTGCGGTCACTGCGGTTGCGCAGGGCGACGAAGGAGCGGCCGCCGGTCGTCCACTGACGCTCCGGGCGCCAGCCGGAGCGTGTCGCGAGCCGGAGCAGGGCCGGTGTGCCGAGCCGGGCCCAGGGGAAGGGCGGGCCGACCGTGCCATGCGTGCCGGCGGTGATGCTCACGACGTGGACGGTGACGCGTTCGTCGACCTCACTGTCCGGGACCGTCTCGGCGATCAACAGGCCGTTCTGGTTGAGGAGTTGGGACATCCGCCGAAGGAGGGCGGTCGGGTCGCCTCCGATGCCGATGTTGCCGTCGATGAGGAGGATCGTGTCCCAGCGCCCTTCGGCCGGGAGCGGCTCGAAGACGGAGCGTTGCAGAGCCTGACCGCCGAGCCGCACGGTGCGGGCGACGGCGGCTTCGCTCACGTCGACGCCGAGCGCCGGCCGGCCCCGGGCTGCGAGTTCGGCGACGAGCCGCCCCGGACCGCACCCCACATCGAGTACAGCGCCTTCACAGTGCTCCAGAACACTCATGTCCGCCGCGTCGGCCCTGGCACACCAGCGTTCCACCTCCAGCGGCAGCAGCCAGCCGTCGGCGCGACGAAGGAAGAGCGGACCCCGACCGGTAACCAGGGCCTCGGAGTAGGGGTCGGCAGCCCAAGGCCGCGGGGCGACCACGGACGCAACAGGCGCGAGGCGATCCACGGCGATCGCCCTCGGCGACGTGATCTCATGTGCGGTGCTCATCGACCGACAGCCGCCCCGAGACGCTCCAGTTCGGCGGCGAAGCGGCTCCCTGGCGCAGCCGCGGCGACCACCTCCGCGTCGCCGACGGTGTCCACGTCTCGCAGACGGGGCAGCTCACGTACGCGTAGGCCCGCGACGGCGAGCCGTTCACGCTGCACGGCACCCGTCGTGGGCGTCGACATCGGCACACCCCGCAGCAGCTCGGGGTCCGGGTGGGCGAGGCCCAGCGCCCAGAAGCCGCCGTCCTCGGCCGGCCCGAAATACGCGTCGCAGTCGGCGAAGTCGACGGTGAGCAGTGCGGGCGTCACCTGGGGGGTGTCCATGCCGATGAGCAGCGCCGGTCCGTCGCAGCCGGCGAAGGCGGCGGCCAGCCGCTCGTCCAGACCTCCCGCGCACTGCGGGACGACGTCGAAGCCGGGCGGCAGCCAGGAGCCCGGAGCTCCGTCGAGCACCAGCACGCGGCGCCGAGCGGGCGTGGCCGCCACCGTACGCAGGGTGTCCACGAGCGCCGCCTCGGCGAGCGCCGCCGCCTCTCGCGGCGTGAACGGCGGCGTGAGTCGTGTCTTGACCCGTCCTGGCCGCGGTTCCTTGGCGATGACGAGGAGAGTGGTCACTGAGCGGTTCCTCCTGGGAGTACGGCGAATGAGTCGGCACCTGCCCCGTCCGGGGGCATCGGTGGTTCGGCCAGGACGCGACCCATGTCCCGTACCGCTTGCCAAGTTCCGCGCCAGGTACCGGTGACCTTGGAGGCACCGGCGCGCGGCAGGTAGGGCACGTCGTGCTCGATGACACGCCAGCCGGCGTCGGCCGCGTGCACGACCATTTGCAGTGGGTAGCCGCTGCGGCGGTCCGTGAGTGCCAGGGCGAGCAACTGTTCCCGGCGGCCGGCGCGGAGGGGGCCGAGGTCGTGCAGGCGCAGCCCTGTGCGGCGACGCAGCATCCGTGCCAGCGCCACGTTTCCCAACCGGGCGTGTGCGGGCCAGGCGCCCCGGCCCTGCGGACGGCGCCGCCCGAGCACCAGGTCGGCCTCGCCGTCGCACACCTCGCGTACGAAGGGCACGAGCAGGGACGGGTCGAGGGAGGCGTCGCAGTCGCAGAAGCACACGATGTCCGCGGTGGCCGCGGTCAGCCCGGCGTGACAGGCGGCGCCGAAGCCGCGGCGCGTCTCACGCACGACGGTCGCGCCGAGGTCGCGGGCCAGTTCCGGCGAACCGTCCGTGGATCCGTTGTCCACCACCAGCGCGCGCCATGTGGGCGGGATACGGGCGAGGACCCAGGGCAGGGCCTCGGCCTCGTTCAGACAGGGGAGCACCACGTCGACAGTCGCCGCGGTCGTCTCCGCTTCCGATTGCGTTGCAGGAGAAGTCGTCACGGCTTTCACCCTACGAAGACAAAAGGCATGTAAGGGACTTCGGCTCCTTACGAAACGCGGACGTCGAGGGAGGGAGCGGAGCACCGAAGTGAGGCCGGCAGAAGTCCGGTTGCGTGCGTGAGCGACATGCGACGCGCGCCCCCGATGCTGAACCGGCTCTGTCGGACGCGGGGTCGCCGGGACACCGGACACAGAGACCTGACGTGCGAAGGTTGCTCGTCTCCCTCATTCGTCGTCGCTGTCGCGGTCACCGCGATGCTCGCGGAGCCGGCGGCCGCGGTGCGGGCGACGACCTTGTCGGCCCACACCGTGTCGACACCAGCCGTCGCGATGGCAGCCGATATCCCCCGGAGACCGCGCTGTTGCTCGGCCGCCGGTCCGTCGGCCGAGCGCCCTCCCACTCCGCCGCGACAGGCCCGGCGAATGCTCCTACTCGCGCAGTCCCGCACTCGCGAATTCCCGCATACCCTCCTCGAAGCCGACCTCGGCCTTCCAGCCCAGCTCGGCCCGCAACCGCGACGAGTCCGCCGTGATGTGCCGTACGTCCCCCAGGCGGTACTCCCCCGTCACCACGGGCTCGGGTCCGCCGTACGCGGACGCCAGCGCCCGCGCCATCTCGCCGACCGTGTGGGGATCCCCGCTGCCGGTGTTGTACGCCGCCAGCGCTCCGGCCGGGGACTCGGCCTCAAGCGCCGCCACATTGGCCGCCGCCACATCCCGTACGTGGACGAAGTCCCGCCGCTGACCGCCGTCCTCGAAGACACGCGGTGCCTCACCCCGGGCGAGCGCGGACCGGAAGAAGGACGCGACCCCCGCGTACGGGGTGTCGCGTGGCATGCCCGGCCCGTACACGTTGTGGTAGCGCAGCGAAACCGCCGAGCCGCCCGTCGACCGGGCCCAGGCCGAAGCCAGATGCTCCTGGGCCAGCTTGGTCGTCGCGTACACGTTCCGAGGATCGACCGGAGCGTCCTCGCCGACCAGCCCCGGCGTCAGCGCCTCCTCGCACCGCGGGCACCGGGGCTCGAAACGCCCTTCGTCCAGATCGGCCACGGCCCGAGGGCCTGGTCTCACCGCCCCGTGCCGCTCACACCCGTACGAGCCCTCGCCGTACACGACCATCGACCCGGCCAGCACGAGCCGCCCCACCCCCGCCTCGGCCATGGCGGACAGCAGCACCGCGGTACCGAGGTCGTTGCGCGACACGTACTCGACCGCGTCGCCGAACCCCTTCCCAAGCCCCACCATCGCCGCCTGATGGCACACGGCGTCCACACCCGGCAGAGCGGTCGCGACCGCCTCCGCGTCACGCACGTCCAGGCCGTCACGCAGGTCGAACACCACCGCCTCGTGCCCCCGTGCGGTAAGTGCTTCGACGACATGACACCCGATGAACCCGGCTCCGCCGGTTACCAGTACTCGCATACACGAACGCTAGGAGCATGGGCACCCCGCACGGCAGCACCGCGCCCATCACGTCACGGGTCCGTAAGACCTCGTCAGATGCAGCCCATGGCACATCACTTCGGGGCCAACTCGGTCAGGAAGGCACATCCGCCGTCCTGCTCATGATGTCTGCGATGAGGTGCCGCGGCGTGAAAGGCGCGAGTCACCGCTCCGGGCCCCCGCACGGCGGACTTGGCCGACCCGTAGGCGCTCTCGTCGAAGCCCCCGATCAGACCGGGGTCGACGTTACCGCGACCGCACTGCCCCGCTGCCCTCGCTCCACCATGCGGGGCCTTCTCACCGCTGGATGAGCGGCAAGGGCGGCAGGCGAGCCGCAGGCCGGACCGCCACCGAATTCTCCGGGGCGAACGGAAGTTCTTACGAGAAGCTGACGCGGCACCGAAACATCTCCATCCCACCCGCCCCACAGGCAACTCTGGCTCTGCACGTCACCGACCGGCGGTGGCGCCGAGGTACGAGGAGTCAAGCGTGAGCAGGCATACCAGGCGCAGGTCGAAGTCACAGGTCCGGATGGCCATCGCCGGGGCCGGCATCCTCGCATCGGCTGCGGTCGCGACCACGGTGGCCATCGCCTCGGCGGGGGAAGTCCCCCGCGCACACGAAGGCGCGACGACGAAGAGCGCCAAGGCGGGAGCCGACCACGCCGTCTTCGTACAGGGCAACGAGCTCGCCGGAAACACCATCCACGTCTTCAGGCGCGGCGAGGACGGAAAGCTCACCGCCTCGGGCACCTACGGCACCGGCGGCAAGGGCGGCGACCAGGTCGACGCGCCCACCGACTCCCTCGCCTCCCAGGGCTCACTCGTCTACGACCGCGGCTCGCATCTGCTGCTGGCAGTCAACGCGGGCAGCGGCACCGTGACCTCGTTCCGGGTCGAGGGAAAGAAACTGACGGACCGGCGGGTGGTGCGCTCGGGCGGGGACTTCCCCTCGTCCATCGCGGTGTCCGGCAACCTCGCCTACGTCATGAACGCGGGAGGCGCGGGCAGCGTCCAGGGCTTCAAGATCACGGCCAACGGACTGAAGCCGCTGGGCGGTTCATATCGCTCCCTGGGGCTGAAGAACGACAAGGTGCCGTTGTTCAGCAGCTCGCCCGGTCAGGTCGCGTTCACGCCGGGTGGCCGTGAGCTGGTCGTCACGACGAAGTCGGCCAACACCATCGAGGTGTTCCCGATGCGGCGCGACGGGCGCCCCGCGCACCGAGCGAAGGTCAACGACTCGGCCGGCGGCGTGCCGTTCGCGATCACCTTCGACAAGGCGGGCCGGATGCTGGTCGCCGAAGCCGAGAAGTCGACGGTCAGTACATACAAGGTGTTCGCCGACGGCAGCCTCAAGGTCGTCCAGAAGCCCCTGGCCAACGGTCAGAACACGCTGTGCTGGCTGGAGCGCGCCGGCGACTTCTTCTACGGCGGCAACACCGGCAACTCAACCGTCACGGGCTACCGCACCGACCGGCACGGCAGGCTCGCGCTCACCAACGAGATCGGCATCGCCACCCCGCCGTCAGCCATGTCCCAGGGAGTCATCGACCTGGCGGTGACGCAGGACAAGAAGTTCCTGTACGTGCAGAACGGGACCTCCGGCACCGTCGACGGCTTCCGCATCGGCAAGAACGGCTCCCTCACCAAGGTCACCACGGCCACCGGACTGCCCCCCTTCGCCGAGTCCGGCATGGAGGGCATAGCCGCGGTGTAAAGAAGCGGCCACCGCGGCCCGGCGCCCTGGAGACCCCTCTCCAGGGCGCCGAACCCGTTCCGACGTAGCAAGGAGTGCTCGACGTCGGTCACCGATCCCGCAGCCGACAAGCCCTGCGGGCCGGACGCGCGCAGCCGGCTGGAGCACCAGTTGGGAACAGACCGGTCAGCCCGCCAGGACAACGCCCTGCCAGTCGGTCCAAGGTCGTCACCCTCAACGTCGGCGGCGCCACTTGGACCTGTACCAGGGGCGACACCGGGTGGAGGGTGCACTCGTTCGTCCGTGACAGCAACACGACGTCTGTCAACCTCACTCCCTCCGATTTCACCAACGCACTGGTGAAACGGGGCTCGATCGCCAGATCCGAGTATCTCCTCAGCATGGAGGCCGGGACGGAGGTCTTCCACGGCGCGGACAGCTCGATACCAACTCCCGGCTCATCATGGCGGGTTGAGCAGCCGATGAGTGCCACGCCACTGCCCGAGTGACCGGCCCGTCGGCCACTCCGTGCCCCCGGGGGCGCGCCCTTCCTCGGCTGAGCCGGCCCTCGCCCCCTGACTGCGTTCGACGGCTCGCCCCGTCACCGGCGAAGGCCCGCTGCTGTCCCGTACTACGAGCTCGATGGTGACCTCGACCTGTGCAGTCTCCGGCTGCTGTCCGGACAGCAGCCGCGGCACCATGCAGGCGGCGCGCACAGTCATGTCGGCAAGCGGAGTGCGCACGGTCGCCGGACGCGGAGTCACCCAGTCCACGAAGGGCAGATCGCCGAAGCCGACCACGCAGACACCATCCGGGAGGCGCAGCCCGAGCGACGCGGCCGCCCGATTGATGCCCAGCCTCTGATGGTTGCTGTCCGCGAAGACCGCCATCGTGCGGTCGGCGACGCCAGCAGCTCCAGAGCGTGCTGGTGCGCGAGGCAGTGGGTGAAGTCGTCATAGCGCACAAGGCCCGGTCACATGGGATCCCGGCTTCTTCCAGCGTCAAGCGGAGGATGCCGAGGCGGCGCAACTCCTCGTGCTGGGCGGAGGTCGGCTCGGGCGCGGTTCAGTTCTTACGTGTCCATGACGCGCGACGTGAACAGCTGCCAAGCGCCGACCACGCAGGTGAAGCTGGGGCATCCGGGCGGCGGGTGATACGCGTCGCCACCGGGCCAGGAACCACGTTGTCAGATCAGGAGTTCTCATGCGAGCAGATCACAGGCGCGGCCGAAGCCGCCGCAACGCCATCATGGCGGTCACGGCGCTGCTGGCAGGGGGCGGTGGCCTCGTAGCCGTGAACTACGCCGCCAACGCGTCCGACGTCACCGCCACTGCTCCTACGACGCGGTCAGCCCAGACGATCAGCTGCCCGGACGTGAAGGGCAAGCTGCCGGCCGTCCCCCAGCAGGCACAGGCCGAGGTGGACCGGAACCTGCAACTGCTGGACCGCCAGACCGCTGAGGCCAACCAGCGCCTGGTCGACACCCGTGGGCAAGGGGGCCCGAACTTCGTGCAGAACGCGATCCTCGGCCCTCTGACAGACAAGAGAAAGGCGACCATCGACCGGATCGCCATCGCCATCGGGCGGACGGCCGCCAAGCCCACAGGGCTCGATGCTCTCGCCGTCTGCAACCTCGGCCTCGACGCACCCGGGACCCAGACCTCCGGGGCCGGGACCGCCGCGAGCCAGAGCCCCGGCGGCGCCCAGGGCGACGGGGGCAACACCGGACAGCAAGGAAACGGCTCCGGTGCCGCAGGACAGAGCAACGACGGGCCCACCGCGGCCGACTTCGTGGACATCACCAAGGTGGCCCCGAACGTGCCCAAGGTCCGCAGGCAAGCCGGCGCCTCGACCGGAGCCTTCACCTCCCGATGCGGAGTCAACAAGCAGGGACAGCACAACTCGGACAACGACATCGTGGCTCCCGGTGTCAGCAACGGCGCCCACCACGTCCACGACTACGTGGGCAACCGGAAGGTGGACTTCACCTCGACCAACGAGTCCCTGAGCGCCCAGGGCACCTCCTGCACCAACGGCGACCAGTCCGCGTACTACTGGCCCGTCCTGCGGGACACCACCCGTCAGGGTCCCGACGCCAACGCCCTCGGCGGCGGCGCCGAAGGCAACAAGGGAGCCATCCTGGTGCCCGCGACCGTCACGATCACCTACCAGGGCAGCCCCACCGGCAAGGTCGTGGCGATGCCACGCTTCCTGCGGATCATCACCGGTGACGCCAAGGCGTTCACCAACGGCACCAAGAACGCCAACGCCCACTGGAGCTGCACCGGCTTCGAGAACAAGGTCCAGCTCACCGACAAGTACCCGATCTGCCCCAGCGGCAGCAAGGTGGTGCGCAGCTTCGCCTTCCAGAGCTGCTGGGACGGCAGGAACATCGACAGCGCCGACCACCGCAGCCACGTCGCCTTCGCCGACGCAGGCGGCAACTGCGCAAGCGGCTTCAAGGCCATCCCGCAGCTGACGATGCGGCTCACCTACAAGACCCCTGCGGCACCGAACTTCGCCGTCGACGGCTTCCAAGGACAGCAGCACAACGCCATCACCGACCACAACGACTTCATCAACGTGATGACCGACCAGCTCATGAACCAGGCGGTCTCCTGCATCAACTCAGGGCGCCGCTGCGGCTGACCCGACCGACCGGACCGCCACTCCCCCAGCCCCAGGGCCTCAAGCCATCGACTGGAGACGCCATCCGTCCACATGGCTCATGAAGGTCCTACCTTTCTTGATGTGGGTCTGAGCTGGTCATTCGTAAGATCGGCGGGGCCCAGGGGTTCCGGGTATGGCTGTCATGGAGTCGCCGCTGGATGGCTCAGAGAACTTGGCCGCCCGGAACCCCGCGACGACTCGACCGCTAATTGGGAGACGCGACGCGATCGCTTTGTAGGACAACGTCGGCGAGGTCGTCTGCTGGGTTGGTGTACGACGAGCTGACGGAGGTGGCTGTGCCCGAGATCTGGGCCGGAGTGGACATCGGCAAGGAACATCACCACTGCGTGGTGATCGACGCCCAGGGCAAGCGACTGCTGTCGCGTCGGATTCCGAACGACGAGGCTGAACTGCTCCAGCTCATCGCTGACGTACTGGAGCTGTCGCGGGATGTGCTGTGGGCGGTGGACATCAACCACGGCGGGGCCGCGCTCCTGCTCGGCCTGCTGGTCAGCCACGACCAGCGCATCACCTACATCACCGGCCTAGCCATCCACCGCGCCTCGGCCGGCTACCGAGGCCAGGCCAAGACCGACGCGAAGGACGCCTTCGTCATCGCCGACCAGGCGCGCATGCGCACCGACCTCGGTGTCCTGCGGCCCAGCGACGAAATATCGGTCGACCTGCGCACTCTGGTTACCCGCCGCACCGATTTGGTCTGCGACCGGACCCGGCAGATTAACCGGCTGCGCGCCCAACTCCTGGAAATCTTCCCTGCGTTGGAACGCGCATTGGACTTGACGAAGAAGGGGCCGGTCCTGTTGTTGACCGGTTACCAGACCCCGGCCGCGATCCGTCGCGCTGGTGCTTCCCGGATCGCGACGTGGCTGAAGAACCGCAAGGTCCGCAACAGCGCGGCCCTGGCCGGGACCGTCGTGGAGGCCGCCGAGGCCCAGTTCACCGCACTGCCCGGCCAGAAACTCGCGGCCATCATGGTGGCCCGTCTGGCGAAGGGGGTGATGGCCCTCGATGAGGAGATCGCCGAGCTCGAAGCCCTGATCGAGGCCCGGTTTCTCGAGCACCCGCACGCCGAGGTGATCCAGAGCCTGCCCGGCATGGGCACCATGCTGAGCGCGGAGTTCCTCGCTGCGACCGGTGGCGACATGGATACCTTCGGCACGGCCGACCGCCTGGCCGGCTACGCCGGCCTCGCACCCGTCCCCCGCGACTCCGGACGCGTCAGCGGCAACCTCCACCGTCCACGCCGCTACCACCGCGGCCTGCTCCGCGCCTTCTACCTCTCGGCCTTCGCCAGCCTGCGGAACTGTCCGGCCTCGAAGCAGTTTTACGAGCGCAAGCGGGCCGAGGGCAAGGGGCACAAGCAGGCGCTGCTGGCGCTCGCCCGTCGCCGGGCCAACGTCCTGTGGGCCATGATTCGCGACGGAGCGTGCTACCAAGCCACACCACCAGTCACGGCAGCGGCTTGACAACGTCATTGGGAAGTTCTCTGCTCTGGCCTCGCCGCAAGATCGGCGAGGCCAGTGTCGCGTCGGAGGGGAATCACCCCGGCGGACGGTTTCCAGCGTTCCACGGCACCACGCAAGATCTTACGAAGCCCTTACGCAGCCGTCTAAAGTGACGTAACGCGCCTACGATCACAGCGTGTTGACCATCCGAAACATCACGCTCGTCACTGTCGCGCCCCTTGTGCTGGCTGCGGCGGGCGCCGCACACCCGCATGGCCTGTCCAGGGCGACGGCCACGGACTGGACCCAGTTGCACATCGCACTGCTGCCGGTCTTTCCGCTGCTTACGCTCGGCCTCCTCGTCCCTTTGTGGCACCGCCCCCGACCAGACCTCGCGGGCTTCGCCACGGTGGCGGCCTGGACGAGTGCGTTCACCTACGCGGCCTTCTACACCGGTCTCGACGCGGTGGCCGGTATCGCGGCGGGAACCGCGGTCGAGCACGCTGCCGGGACGGCGGACATAGGGCCGATCAAGTACCCGCTCTACGACGTGGGTGACTCGCTCGGGGAGGTCGGCGCCTACGCCCTCATCGTCGCTGTCGTGGCCACGGCGGTCGCGCTCTTCCCGAAACACGGTGTGCGGGTTGTTCCCGGCACGGTGGTTCTCCTGGTGGCCGGCTGGTCCTTCACCGACAGCCACATCTTCTGGCCCCGCGGCGTATGGACAATGCTCGGTTTCGCACTGGGCTTCGCTCTGCTCGCCGCCGGGACCAGAAGGAGCGAATCCGTTCCGCGCCGCGCCTGAGCGGGACGCAGTTTCCTCCCCCGCCCCATCGACTCAGTCGTGTTGAGCTGCCCGGCTGGTCTGCCACCGCGACAGCGCAGAAACGTACGGCTGATCAGGGTGGGCTGCCCTTCATGAGCGCCTGGAATCGGAGTAGCTGGCATCGCGAAAACGTCGCCGTCTCGGCCCCGGCGTTACCCGCCCGACTCGGGCGGCCGGCCGTAGACATGCTGGGGTGCAAAGATCGCCCACCCGCTGCTGCACAAGTTGGACCTGCTCAGCGCCTTCAGCTGCGGCGCGGGTCAGGCCGTCAGGGCCTGGTCGACGGTGGGATGGCAGCCGCTGACCTCGTCCAGGCCGACGATTTCAAGGAGCCGTAGCACCGATTCCTGGGGGCCAGCGATACGCAGCCACCCCTGATCGTCACTCGCGGCCTGGTGCGCAGCGACGAAGACGTTGATACCGCTGGAGTCCATGAAGGTCACACCGCTGAGGTCCACCACGGTCCGCAGGGGCGCCGCGCCGTCGTAGGACAGGAGGGCCTCGCTACCGGTAGTTCGTTAGATCCGGTGGTGGTGTTGGTTGACGGCAGGTCGGGTTTGGTCGTAGGCCGGTGGTTGGAGTCAACTGGCTTGCTGGGGGCTGAAGATGGTTGCTCGCCGTCCGTGTCCGCCTGCGCCGGGTCCGTTGGAGGAGTACGCGGCCCGGTTCGACGACCTGTTCTTCAGCCTGGCCCAGCGGCGGGGGTTTCGCGAGTACCTGACCGGGCTGCTGGCACCGCGGGAGCGGAACAAGAGGATCACTTGCCTGGCGGGGGCGGAGCCGGTGGCGGGTGCGGGGATGCCAGGGGTGCAGCGGCTGCAGTTGTTCCTGTCCGAGTCGCCGTGGGAGGCCGAGCTGGTCAACGACCGGCGGCTTGAGCTGCTGCGTGCGGATGCGGCGACGGCGCCGCACGACGGCGGGGTCATCGTGATCGACGATTCCGGGGATCGCAAGGACGGCACGGCCACCGCCAACGTGGGCCGGCAGTGGCTGGGGCGGCTGGGCAAGACCGACAACGGCATCGTCACGGTGTCCACGGTGTGGACCGACGGCCGCGTGTACTACCCGCTGCACGCACAGCCGTATACCCCCGCCCACCACTTCGCCCGCGGCCGCTCCGATCCGGCCTTCCGTACGAAACCGCAACCGTCCGCTGCCCTCGCGGCCCGGGGCAAGGAGGCGGGCTTCGGCTGCCGGGAGGTGGTCGCCGACTGCGCCTACTCCGTCAGCGACGACTGGTACCTCGCACTGCGCGAGGCCGGCCTGGCCTACGTGGTCGCGCTCAAGCCGCACCGCGGCACCTGAGCCCGGGCCGACCAGCCGCACACCCCCATCGAAGCCGCCCACGCCCTGACCTGGCGCGATGCCAAACATCCTGGTGAATGGAGGCCCGTGGAGCGTCACTTCCGCGACGGGCACACCGAGACCTGGTGGGCCGCCGATGCCAGCCCGCCTGGGCGGATACGGTCCTGACTCACCCTGCCGACTGGTCGTGGCCACCACCGACCCGGCCCGGCTACCGGAGAAGGCCACCTGGTACCTGGCCACGAACCTGCCCCACCCCGACGCACCCCACGTCGGCACCGGCTCGCACCCGCCGGCCGACCTCGCCGAGATCGTCCGTCTCTACGGACTGCGGCCATGGATCGAGCGGAGCTACAAACAGATCAAGGACGAACTCGGCTGGGCCGACTTCCAAGTCCGCTGCGCCTTCTCCTTCTGCTGGGACCAATGGTTCACCCCACCCGGACCCCTGGACGGTGTGCACGAGTCCTTGACCAAGACGGTCCGGCACGCGAGCGTCGGTGAGTTCACCCTCGACTGCGACATCCTCGCGGCGCTCGGCACCGACCTGCGGATCATGGCCTTCAGCGCGGCGGAGGGCAGCGAGACCGCCGAGCGGCTGCGACTGCTGGACGTCGTCGGCGTCCAGGCGCTGACGGGCACCGGAACGGACACATGAACGCAGAGCGCAGTCCCGACCCGCCGCAGACCATGAACAACCTCGTCATCGCGGCCGGCCGTTATTACCCGGAGGGCTCGAACCGGCCGTCCGGGTAACAGGAGGCGTCGGGGTTTCGCCCCGATAAATGTCTGCAGGAGGAAGCCTGATGAGGAACAGAGTGAGAGCGCTCGACACATGAGTGGCAAGCATCCTGCCAGCGATCATGGCTCTTCTGGCGGCCCTTGTTGTTACGGCGACCCCTGCCCAGGCAGCCACGCCCCTGCCCGGAGGAAAGTCGAACTGGGTTGTCTCCCTCGGCTACCTGGACCTCGCAGCAAAGAACAACTACCGCAACTGGGTCCGGATCGGGTACTACGCCTTCCAGACCAACGGCACGGTGACTACCAACTACTGGGCCTGGGATCAGCGGGAACAGCCACAGCGGGTGGACGCGATGAATGCGGACTGCGGTGGAAACGTCCCCACTTGTGCGGTCCGCACCGTCGACGGATTCACCGGCGACCCGACGGGCGGCTACCAGGGCACCTTCGACTACACCTCGGACGGGCGGCTCGCCGTGACCTGGATCAGAAACGCCGCCGGCACCGCGTTGGCACAGCCGATCACCGAACGCTGGAACATCACCACGGGGCTGGCCAGTGGGCGAGCGGCCCGCATCACGAGCCCCACCTTCTACGGAGCCTACGGCAACGACGTTGAGATCCCCGCTCAGGGCACCTTCTCCACGTATGCCAATTTTGGCGTCGGCTACGGCAGCAACGCCTCGCTGGATCGCACGAGCCGGGCGACCATGAGCCAACTCGTCAAAGACCCGCGCTACAACGCTGAACCGTACCGGGGCGCGTTTGTCGTGGCCAAGTCGTCGTCGCCCGATCCCGCCACCCGGACAGGCATCGTAGGCCGGGAGGGGGCGGGCGGAGCCTGGAACTTCGGTCCGGCTTCGAACCCGTGGAAGCCGTGCGCCAGTGGCCAGTGTATGGGCTGGCTCCAACCGAACACCTCCTGCGCCGGCACTGACAAAGACCGGGTCCGCTACATCGGTGAGATCGGGGGCGGCCGACGTAACACCGAGGAGTACTGGTGCCAGTCCCTAGCCCAGGGGCAGAGCTGCTACGCCCACAACTCCCACCCCCGCCCCATGCTGCAAGTCATCGACGACGCCGGAGAGTTCCAGGGCTGGGTCGGCGTGGAGGCCTTCACTCATGTAGCCACCAGAACCGGCTTGCCAGACAGCAGCTGGGTCGAAGGGTACTGGGGACTTTTCGACATGGTCTCGGCAGCGCTGCAGCCCGAACTGCCAACGTAACCTAGATCTTTCTTGACGGTCTGCCGACAAAGCCGGCGGACCCTTTCGCCTTCGGTGGCTGCCAGCGGCAGTACTCAGTGACACGCTCAGCATCAGCGCAGCCCTCCAGTGGACCCGCCGGGCAGCCCGCGACTGGAACACCTATCTGACCTTGCGATCCGACCAGAGAGCGACAGACTCGGAGCCATCCTGGAACGGATGCTGAGCCCGATCAGCTGTAGATGTCGCGTCCGGGCGCGCATATGGGGTTCGTCGCTGCGACATCGCGGCGGATGAAGATTGCGGATTCGCCGCCGTTGACCGGGATCACCCAGCAGAGCTGATAGTGCCGACGTAGGACTTCCCGCTTGGTGATCTCTGCGGGGGTGTTGTCCAGGGGCTGGCCGGGACGATCGCGCAGGACGTTGATCTCAGGATGCTGGAGCATGCGCTGCCGGATGACGCCCGGGGACGCCTCGACGCCGTACAACGTGCCGGATGCGGCTGGTGTCTGCTGCAGCGCGATGTCGTCGAGCGGCCCGAAGACGGCGGGCCGGGCCAGGACCCACGCGCGGCGCCGTGCGGGCTGGAACAGGACTGGTTCGGGGTCGCCCGGAACGGTGACGGTGAGCCCCCAATAGCTTTCCACTGTGTCGGTGCGACTGGCCGGGGAGCGCATCTGCCAGTACCAGGGGCCGAGCGCTGAGAAGAGGGCGAAGGCAACAGCTGCCGTCGCGTACAGCCGGCGTCGCCTGCGCGCCGGGTCCGCCTCTGCTCGGAGGAGCCGCTGCCAGTGCCGTAGGCCCTGGCCGACGAGGAGCGCCAGCCCGGACATGCAGTACAGGACGTAGCGATCGACGTACCACGGGTGGACGAGAGACACCGTCAGTAGGAACCCTGCGGGGACGATCAGGAGCGGCACACCGATCGCTGGAAGCGTCACCGCTCTGGCCGAGCCCTCGTCTCGCCGACGAAGCAATAGGCCCAGGGCGGCTGCCACCACGGCAGGAACCACGAATCCCAGCCAGTCCTGCAGGCTCGGCCGGCCCAGCCAGTCCAGCTGCGCTGACGCCTGACCGGCACTCACCACGGCCAGCGGAGCCACGGCACAACCGGCGAAGGCGATGCCCAGGAGCCAGCGCCGCCCGAGGCGTCGCATGTGCCCACTGCGCCAGAGCGTCACGGCGTGCGCGAGGATGACCAGCAGAGCGAAAACATGCAGCCACCCGGCCAGCAGCAGCAACCCTGCATACCCCGCCCACCAGCGTCGTCGGCTGTCCTGCAGCGCACGTACGAAGAACCACGTCGCCCATACCACCGCGGCGCTCACCAACGCATAGGAGCGGGCCTCTTGCGCGTAGAACTGCACCTGGGGCACGCACAGGAAGGCAACCCCGGCCAAAAAGCCCCGTCGCCGGGTCACCGAGCCGGCTGCCGATGGCGTGGACTCCCAGCACAGCGACCAGCGTGCCGAGCACCGACAGGACTCGCAGTGTCAGAACGCCGTCGTCCCATGCCCCCAGTACGAGATGGGCCAGGACGTAGTACAGGCCGTGGACAGCGTCGATGTTCTGCACCAGGAGCCACAACTCGCCGAGAGAGCGCTTGGCCACGGCATAACTCACAGTCTCGTCCCGCCAGGACGACGCATCACGGTCGAGCTTCCACAGACTCACCAGCCAGACCAGCAGAACGAGAAGAACCGCGAGCAGCTGCCGGTACGAGCGGTTCAGTCGATCTCGATCAAGCGCCGGATGCCGCAGGTCAGGCGCCCCCCACCTCTTGAGATAGCTGAGCAGCGTTGTCACGGGAGCCCGGAGCAGAGAAGGCGACGCCCGTAAGCGCTCGAGCAGAACCCGACGACTCCCAAGCCTGACTGCCTTCACACGACTTCCCCCCACGATCATTGTCGGCGCGCTGTTCCTCTCTACCAGATCGCTGCTCCGCTCTGATGCCGAGAATCAGCCCTCCGAGTGCGGCAAGGGTGGTGATCATCACATCGACTCCCCTCCCGATCTCCGCCCATGTGGGCACAGGCCCGATTTTGAGGTGTGGAGTCCGCAGGAGCGCCATCGTCGGAACCAACCGCAGGGGTGGGCTCGCCACCGCCCGGCACCGGCTGCCCCCCGCTACTCGCTTCAGCCATGCAGGCGAGATTACAAGCGCGGGGTCCTCCCTGGAGCTCCTGATCAATGAAGGAGAACACCGGCCCCAAATAGGTGGTGACCGGTCACAGTTCGCTGTCACAGGACACCGCGGTCGCGCAATGCACCGCATCTCGATCGGTTGACCGCTCCGACTCGTTCCCCGTTCGCGCAACCGCCAGCCTGGACCCGCGTCCGTCGATACGATCACCCCATGCGGGATGGGGCCCGCGACCGAGGGGGCTGGGGATGAACGACGACAACTCCATCTTGCGCAGGTGTACTTGGCCGTGGCAGATCACCACGGTGGTCATCGTGGCGGGCGTGGTGCTCGGCGGTTGCGGTTCGGGGGACGACGGCAAGGCCGCCGGGCCGAAGACGTCGGCGCCGGAGAAGTCCGCCGCCCAGTCCGGCCCTCCCGAGGCCACCGCCTCCGCGTCCACCGGGGGCAAGAACGCGTCCTCGCTGGCCTTCCAGCCGGACCCGGCCAAGGTGCCCAGGACGAAGGACCGGGCGGAGGCGCTGGTGGCGGCCGTCGCGCTGAAACCGCAGGCCTGGGGCGCGCAGTTCCGGGCACAGCAACCGGCCGCGAGTGCCCTGGGCACCGTCGCCGAGCTGGACGAGCAGTGCCGGTGGGAACGCCGGGGGTTACCTCGGGGCGTCCTGGCTTCCCTGTCCCGCTACAGCGAGATTCCCGCCGCCGGCGGCAAGGGCGAGGTCAAGGTGAGCGCGGCCGTCACCGTGCACACCAGCGTGCGCGAGGCCGACGAGCGGCTGGCCTCCACCCTGGAGGAGCCGTTGCGCTGCCGGCAACAGCAGGTCCGCAGTGACGAGTGGATCGCCGGTCTGATGTCGACGGCCACTCCCTACGGCCAGGGCAACAACACCTACGCCGACGACCAGGTCGTGGAGATGGGTAAATATCTCACCAGTGGCGGCACGCAGACCTACTACTGGTACGTCACCCGGCTTGGCACGGTCACCCTGGCGGTGTCGGTGAAGGGCGCGAAAGGCTACTCGGACAACGAGCTCGGCACCTTCGCGTCGCGCGCCAACGCCACGATGCTCAACCGCGTGGAGTTCGAGCTCGGAGGTGAGAGCTGATGCAGCCGCTGCGTTCGTCGGATCCCGCGCGGATCGCGGAGCATCGCCTGCTGGGGCGGCTCGGCGCCGGAGGCATGGGCGTGGTGTACCTGGCGCGCACGCCGGGCGGCGCGCTGGTGGCGCTGAAGGTGCTGCTCGCCGAGTACGCCGAGGAACCGGGCTTCAAGGAGCGGTTCCGCCGCGAGGTGGAGGTCGCCCGGCGGGTCGACAGCCGCTGTGTGGTGCCGCTGGTGGACGCCGACCCTGAGGCCCAGGCACCGTGGCTCGCGACGACGTTCGTGCCCGGCCCCTCGCTCGCCGAAGCGGTGACCGCGTACGGGCCCCTGTCCGAGCGGGGTGTGCGGCTGCTCGGTGCGCGGCTGGCCGAGGCGCTGGCCGAGGTGCACCGGGCCGGGCTCATCCACCGGGACCTCAAACCGGGCAATGTGCTGATCGCTCATGACGGGCCACGGCTCATCGACTTCGGCATCGCCCGGGCGCCGGAGGACCGGACGCTCACAGCCACGGGGATGGTCGTCGGCACGCCGGGATACCTCTCTCCCGAGCAGGCCCAGGGCCGCGTCGGGGACGGTATCGGCCCGGCGAGCGACGTGTTCTCCCTCGGCTGTGTGCTGGCGTTCGCGGCGACCGGCCGGGCGCCTTTCGGCAGCGGCGCGGTCGACGCCCTGCTGTACCGGGCCGTCCACGACCCCGCAGACCTCGAAGGGGTGCCGGCCGGCCTGCTCGGCGTGCTGGAGCGCTGCCTGGAGAAGGACCCCGACCTGCGGCCGGACGCCCACGAGCTGGTACGCGAACTGACCGCCGGGGGCGCCTCCCAGGACACCGGCGCGCCCAGCCCCGTACCGCCGGGCGAAAGGACGGCCGAGACCCAGCCGCGGGACGAAGCCGGCTCAGCAGCCACGACCCGGACGGAGAAGACCACCGAGACCACGCCCGCGGGTGAAGAGGCGGCACCGACCACGCCCGTGGGCGCACAGGCCACCGAGGCCGCGCCGGTCGACGCGGAGACGGCCGAGGCCACCGTGGGCGACGAGGCGGTCGGATGGCTGCCCGAGCCGGTGACCCAGCTCATCGCCGCACGCTCGGCCGCCGCCCTCGCGCTGCCGGACATCGAGCACACGCTGGTGCCGCCCGACACGCCGGCCATGGCCGATCGAGCGGAACCCGACACGCGTGATACCACCGGGCCGTCGGGGACACGGGAGGCCCGCCCGGTGGGCCGGCGCCGGTTCCTGCTGGCCTCGGGCGGCGCAGCGGTGCTGGCGGCCGGCGGGGGCGGGGCCTGGTGGGTGGTCGGCCGCGACGGCAGCTCGCAGGAGGAAAGCCCCGCATCCTCGCGGCGGCCGACGCACACCCTTGCGCTGCACGGCGACCTCAGCGGTCCGCAGAAGGCGACGGGCCGGGCGCAGGAACGCGGACTGCGGCTCGCCGTCGCGGAGTTCAACGCGCGCCGCGACGCCCCGTTCACCGTGCAGGTCAAGGCCGTCGACGACAAGGGAGATCCGACGGCCTCGGCTCGGGTCGCAAAGGAACTCACCGACGATCCGTCGGTCCTCGCAGTGGTCGGTCCGACCACCGACGAGACCGGACAGGCCGCGCTGGCGACGTACGACGCCGGGCTGTTGCCGGTCGTCAGTGTGTCCCCCGGCACGACCGCCCTTTCCGTCCAGGGGTTCCGCTCGTTCCTGCACGCACGGCTGCCCGACGCCGTGCTGCCCCTCTACGTGAGCGTCTACCTGCGTGGTGCCGCTCGATCCCGCAAGATCGGCATCGTCGTCGACCGTCCGGCCGGCACCTACGGGACCAACCTCGCCAGTTCCCTCAGCAACGCGCTCAACAGCATCCCGTTCCCCTCCGTGCCGGAAGTGGTCAGCGCGATGCGCCACGACTTCGGCGGCGCGGTGGACACCGTGCTCTCCGCCGGTGCCGACTCCGTGTTCTTCGCCGGTCTGCCGGACCGGGGAGCGCTGATCGCCGCGACGCTGCGGGGGCGCGCCTTCAAGGGTCCTCGGGTCTCGGGCCCGGCCCTCCTGGACGAACGGTTCCTGACCGCGGCTCAGGAAGACGCCGAGGGCTGGGTGATAGTGGCGCCGGTGATCGACGCGACCCGCAAGCCCGAGGCGCGCGCGTTCGCCGCCGCCTACCGCGAGCGCTTCAAGCAGGCGCCGCCCTGGTACGCCGCGGAGGCCTACGACGTGGCCGGCATGCTGCTCAAGGGCCTGGCGGGGCTGCCCTTTCAAAAGCGCACCCGACAGAATCTGCTCACGGCGGTACGGGGTGGGAAGTACAAGGGCATCACCAAGACCTACGCCTTCGACAAGACCGGCCAGCTCGTCATCGACGGAACCGGCGGCTTTCTCTGGCGCGTCGACCAGGGCTCCTTCGTCTACGACGGCCCCGCGCCGCTCACCGTCTGATGGAGCCGCTGCGGGCTGGCGACCCGTCCCGGATCGGCCGCTACCGTCTGCTGCGGCGGCTGGGCGCCGGCGGCATGGGCGTGGTCTTCCTGGCCCGGGCGCCGGGCGGGGCGATCGCCGCGGTCAAGACGGTCCGGTCCCCGTTCACCGACGAGAGCGGATTCCGGGCCCGTTTCCGCCGTGAGATCGAGACCGCCCGGCAGGTCGACAGCCGCTGGGTGGTCCCGCTGCTGGATGCGGACGCCGACGCGGAGACACCCTGGCTGGCGACCACGTACGTGCCGGGGCCCTCGCTCGCCGAGGCGGTGGACCTCTTCGGGCCGCTGTCGCCCGCTTCCGTGCGGGTGCTGGGCGCGCTGATCGCCGAGGCGCTGGAGGCGGTGCACGGCGCCGGTCTGGTGCACCGGGACGTCAAGCCAGGGAACATCCTGCTGGCGCCGGACGGGCCACGGCTCATCGACTTCGGCATCGCCCGCGCGCCGGACGCCACGGCGCTCACGTCCAGCGGTGTGATCGTCGGCTCCCCGGGCTTCCTGTCACCGGAGCAGGCGCGGGCACGGAGCGGCCGGATCGGTCCGCCCACCGACGTGTTCTCCCTGGGGTGTGTGCTGGCGTTCGCGGCGACCGGGGTCCGTCCGTTCGGCAGCGGCGGGCCGGCCGGGGTCTTGATGCGCACGATCTACGAGGAGCCCGATCCGGCGGCGCTGCCGCAGGATCTGGAGCCTCTGCTCAGGACCTGCATGCACAAGGAACCGGACAAACGCCCGAGCCTTGCTGGGATCCGGACGGCACTCGGGGGGTCCCCCGGCTCCTCCGCGCCGTCCGACTGGCTGCCGGCGCCGGTCACTCGGCTGATCAACGACGGTGCCGCCGCCGTGCTCACCCTCGGCGAGATCGAACCCACGCAGTTGTCCGCGTCGCCACCCTCGAGCACCGCGGACGTGGCGGACACAGCGTCGCCCGACGCGGTGACACTGACGACCGTCGCGGCCGGCCACACGATCGGCCGCCGCGGCTTCCTGCGCCTCGGGGCGACGGTGGGGCTCCTGGCGGCCGGTGGTGGGGCCTGGTGGTGGCGCACCCGGATGGAGCCGGGACCCTCCACACCGTCCGGGAAGGGCCGTCCGCGCCCCGAACTCGTCGTGGCGTTCCATGGCGACCTGACCGGCGCGAGCAAGGAGAGCGGCACGGCACAGCTCAACGGCGCCCGGCTGGCCGTCGACCGGGTCAACGCGCGCAACGAGTACCCCTTCCGGCTGAGACTGCGGTGGTACGACGACGGCGGCGACACCCGGCGGGCCGACGAACTGGCCGTCCGCTTGACGAAGGACGCGCAGGTGCTCGCCGTGCTCGGCCCCACCACGGACGCCTGCTTCCAGGCAAGCGAGAAGACGTACACCCAAGCGGTCATGCCCGTGGTGTCTGTCTCCGTGGGCGTCGACACACTCCGTTCGGCGTCCCGCTACAACGTCTTCCATTCCCATGCGGCGTTGCGGGTCACCTACGAGCTGCTCGCCGTCCCCTGCGTCCGTTACCTGGGCAACCACGTGGACGCCCGCCGGGTCTTCCTCGTGGACGACCGGGCGCAGCAGGACTTCGCCTGGAGCATCTGCGACCAGAGCGAGAAGGCGCTCCAGCAGAACGGCCGGAACCCCACGATGGCTCATGTGGGCCCCGGGAAGGTCGACTACGCGGCGCTCGCCGCCGAGGTGCGGTCCGCCCGCGCGGACGCGGTCCTCTTCACCGGCGACGCCTCCCGGACGGCCGGATTCGCGTCGGCGCTGAGCGCCGCCCGGTTCACCGGGGCGCGGATGGCCACAGAACGCGCCTTGGACCGACGGTTCCTCACGTCGGCGGGCGCCGCCGCGACGGGCTGGGTCATCGCCACAGGTTTCACGGACCCGACGGCCCACGCCGCCACGCGCGCGTTCACGGCCTCCTACCGGAGCCGCTTCGGCACCTCCCCCGGCTGGTACGCGGCGGAGGCCTACGACGCCGCGATGTTCCTGGCCGAAGCCTGCGACAAGGACGGCGCGGCGCTGAGGGAACGGGGCGCGATCGCCCGCCGGATGCCCGAGATCACGTACGCCGGTATCACCCGCACGGTCAAGTACGAGCAGGGCTACGGCTACAACCACGACGCATTGTTCGAGTTCGAGGCTGTCGACGGCGCGTTCCGACATCTGGGGAACTACCGGGACGCCGCGGTGTCGTGACGCTGGGCGGCCGTGGTGTGCCCCGCTCGCGCGGACATGGTCGCCGTACCGGGGAGAGGAGTTCACGCCCCGGTGCGGCCGCCGTCACGCTCGCCGAGTTTGCGTCCGCGGTCGTCCGCCGCCACTGCGGTATAGGTGCGTTTGTGTGCGTCAATCCCGAAGACCACCATCGGTCAGGTCTCCCTTCCGTCCCTCAAGTCAGAGCGGGCCGGCCGGGGGCACACCTCAATCAGGGCAATGCCACGCTCCTGACTTGTTCAATCGAGCCCAGACGCTCGGTCTGCAGCCGTAGCGTCCAGGGTGCCGGTCGGCACGGGCCCGCAGTGCTCCTTGCCGCCCCGCGCGGGGCGGCTCACTGATAGCGTGCCGCCGCCGGCCGGCACCCGCGCGGTGTGGCTCGACAGAGGCATGAACATGAGGTGACACGGTGACTTCAAGTCAGGATGCCCGCCGCACTCCCCTTCCCGTCTCAGCGAGTGCGAGGCCAGCCCGTGATCCTGATCGGCGTCGATCCCCACAAGTCGTCCCACACCGCCGTCGCCGTTGACGCGGCAGGCCACGAGGTGGCCCAGCGCCGGTTCGTCGTCAACGCGGGCACTTCTCGTTTGAGTTGGGCGTTCTCCCGCCGCAGTCGCTTCACTCGTCGCTCCCGCCGCCCGGCGCGTCGCCCGCGCGGCGGGCCCGCGATACCCGACTGGCCAGCGTGGTCTCGTTGGATTCCCAGATCCTCCGCGACCTGTGATGCCGGCGCATGGTCACGACTGGTCGTTGCGAACCCTCCAGGGCGGATGACACTGCTCTCCGGCATGCTCCTCCTCCAGCGACGGACGTGCCGACCGCCCGCGTAGAGCAGAGGACAGAAGTCCGCACAGGGAGGGGCCGCGAGGTGGCGGTGCGCATGTTGTTCAGGACGGTCGGTACGGCGAGAGGGGCACTCAGAGGGACCAGATGCACGGCGATCGCGGCGGCGGCGATGGCCGCGCTGACCGCCTCCCAGGCGCCGGGAGCCTCGGCACAGGCCGCGGAGCCGGCGCGGAACGCGGCGCGCGCCGAGCACGGGCCGAGTGTGTCCGGCGACGCCCCGTACCGCACCCAGCTTCCGCCACTGCGGGCCGGGAAGTCCGACGGGGACAGGGCCGCGGGGCCGGCCGGCGGTGCACTGCCCGCGACCGTGTTCGCCGCGTACCGGCGCGCCGAGTCGAAACTCGCGGGCACCGCTCCGGGATGCCGACTGGAGTGGCAGCTGCTGGCCGCCATCGGCCAGGTGGAATCGGGGCAGGCGCGCGGCGGCCGGGTGGCCTCGGACGGTACGGCCGTGACACCGATCCTCGGCCCCCGGCTGAACGGCGGCGCCTTCGCGGTCATCCGGGACACCGACGGCGGCCGGTACGACGGTGACACGGCGTATGACCGGGCGGTCGGCCCGATGCAGTTCATCCCGTCGACCTGGACCCGCTGGGGCGCGGACGGCAACGGCGACGGACGGGCCGATCCGAACAACGTCTTCGACGCGGCGCTCGCCGCCGGGCGCTATCTGTGTGCGGGCGGGCGGAACCTGTCCGACCCGGCCGACCTGGATCGGGCGATCCTCGGCTACAACCACTCGGAGACCTATCTGCGCACGGTCAGGGCCTGGTACGCGTCCTTCCTGGAAGGGCATCGCGTGGTGCCGGACCGGAGCGCCGGGTCGTCTGCGCGACCGGAGCCGTCGCGACCGAGCGGCACACGCGAACCCTCGCCGGAGGCGTCCGAGCTCCCGGGCGCGGGCCCGTCCACTACGCCGTCCACACCGCCCGCCTCGCCCACTTCACCCTCCCCCTCCCCCTCTCCCACCCCGTCCCGTCCGGCGGCTGGAGAGGCGGAGCAGCCGCTCCCTGTACCCGATCCGGGCGTGGAGTTGCCCGGCGGTGATGTGCTGCCCGGTGCCGGCCCGCTGACCAGCAACGGTGAGGACACGATGCGCTCCACCCCCTCCACAACCGCGGATACCGGGCGGTAATGTCGCCACCCGCCGGACGGCACGAGGCCGGCGGAGTGAGCGCGAAGGGGCCCTCATGGCGATGGACATGCCTGCTGAGACGGAGGCGGCCATGGCTGCCGGGACGGAGGCGGACCACGACCGTTGGCAGCGCATGTGGAGCCACCGCGAGCAGTTGCTCAAGGTGGCCCGGCGCAGGTCGATGAGCCCGGAGGACGCCGAGGACGCCGTGCACGAGGCGATGCTGCGCGCCGCCGAGCGCCCGGACCTCGACGACGAGCGCCTCGGCGCCTGGCTGACGACCGTGACCATGCGGCTGTGCGTCGACCGCTACCGGCAGGTCAACCGCGAGGCCGAGGTTCGCGCCAGCCCCAGGCTGGTCGCACTGGGCCCGGTACCCGTCGAGGAGGCGGTGTGCGACCGGGCCGAGGCGAAGTGGCTGGCCGTGCGCAGCGGGGAGCTGCCCGCCCGGCAGGCGGAGGCGCTGCGGCTCAGGTCCGAGGACCTGGACGTCGGCCAGGTCGCCATGCGGATGGGGCTGAGCTATCGGACCGTCGAGTCGCTGCTCGCCCGGGCCCGGCGGACGCTGCGCGCCTCGCTGGCAGGGACGCTCGGGGTGGCGCTCTTCCTGCTCGGGCGCGGACGGCCGAGGGGAGGCGGGAGGGCACAGGCCCTGGCCGTCACCTCGACGGCCGCGACCCTGGCGGTGGCGGGGTTCGTGCTGCCGTACGCGCTCGACGGGCGCGGGGACGGTCCGGCTCCGCGGCCCTCCGTGTCCGGGACCTCGGAGGTGGTCACGACCGACGGGGACGGCCGGGTGCGCGCGCCGGAGCCGCGCGAGTCGTCGCCCGCGTCGGTGGCTCCCGGCGACGGTCCGGCGGGAGCCGCGGCCGACGGCGGATCGGTGCTGCCGCTGTCCGTGCCGCCCTTGCCCGAGGTCTCCGCGCCCCCGCTTGCGGGGCTGCCGGCGCCCGAGGTTCCCGAGGCCCTGGGCGTGCCTGAGCTGCCGGACACATCAGACTTGCCGAATATCCCCGCTGTGCCGGATGTGTCGGTCGAGTCCACTGTTCCCTCAGTGACGTCGGTGTCGTCGATCTCGTCGGTTCCGGACACGTCCGTCGTCGTGCCGTCTGCTCCCTTCTCCCTCCCCGACGCGACCGAGCTCCCGTAAACGCGCAGGTCCAGAGGCCGGTGAGGCCGCCTGCCCCGCCGCCCGCAAATCCGTCCGAAAATATCGGCCTCGTCGCGACGGACGGGCCGCCCCTCCCCGTAGAGCAGATGTCGGAGCTGCTCCACGGCTGAAGGGTGGACCGGATGGGTGTCGAGATCTGTGTGGAAGGGCTGACCAAGTCCTTCGGTCACCAGGTCATCTGGCAGGACGTCTCGCTGACGCTGCCCGCTGGGGAGGTATCGGTCATGCTCGGCCCCTCGGGCACGGGCAAGTCGGTGTTCCTCAAGACGCTCGTCGGGCTGCTGAAGCCGGAACGGGGCTCGATCAAGGTCGCCGGGAGAGACATCACCAAGCTCCGTGAGCACGACCTGTACGAGGTGCGGAAGCTGTTCGGGGTGCTGTTCCAGGACGGCGCGCTGTTCGGCTCGATGAACCTGTACGACAACATCGCCTTCCCGTTGCGCGAGCACACCCGGAAGTCCGAGAGCCAGATCCGGCGGGTCGTGCTGGAGAAGATGGACATGGTCGGGCTGATCGGCGCCGAGGGGAAGCTGCCCGGCGAGATCTCCGGCGGTATGCGCAAGCGGGCCGGGCTGGCACGGGCCCTGGTGCTGGACCCCGAGATCATCCTCTTCGACGAGCCCGACTCGGGCCTCGACCCCGTACGCGTCGCCTACCTCAACCAGCTGATCGTCGACCTCAACGCGCAGATCGACGCCACCTTCCTGATCGTCACGCACGACATCGCCTCGGCCCGCCAGGTGCCGGACAACATCGGGCTGCTGTTCCGGCGCGAGCTGGTGATGTTCGGTCCTCGCGAGAAGCTGCTGACCAGCGACGAGCCCGTCGTACGCCAGTTCCTCAACGGCCGGATGCAGGGGCCGATCGGCATGGCTGAGGAGAAGGACGCCGCCCAGGTCGAGCAGGAGCTGGCACAGCTCGGCGACGGCGAGCACACGACGCCCGGCGGTCAGGAGCTGCCTCCCCGCCTGCTGCCGGGTCCGGGCATCACCAGGCCGCCCCGCTGGGAGGCCATCGCGCGACGGGAGTCCGAGCTGCACCGGAGGGAGGTGGCCGGAGCGTGAGCCTGTCACCGACCGGAGCGCTGCGGCACGCGGGCAATTTGTTCGCGATGGCGCTGGACGTCGTGCGGACCATACCCCGACGGCCCTTCCAGGCGCGGGAGTTCATCCAGCAGGCGTGGTTCGTCGCGAGCGTCACTATCCTGCCCACGGCCCTGGTGTCGATCCCCTTCGGGGCCGTCATCGCCCTCCAGATAGGCAGCCTGACCCGGCAACTCGGCGCCCAGTCCTTCTCGGGTGCCGCCTCCGTCCTCGCCGTCCTGAGGGAAGCCTCGCCGATCGTCACCGCGCTGCTGATCGCGGGCGCGGGCGGCACGGCCATCTGCGCGGACCTCGGGGCGCGCAAGATCCGGGACGAGATCGACGCCATGCAGGTACTCGGCATCGACCCGATCCACCGGCTGGTCGTACCCCGCGTACTGGCCTCCATGATGGTGGCGGTGCTGCTCAACGGCCTGGTATCGGTCGTCGGCGTGGCCGGCGGCTACTTCTTCAACGTGATCCTCCAGAACGGCACGCCCGGCGCGTATCTGGCGTCGTTCACCACTCTCGCCCAGATCTCCGACCTGTGGGCGGCCGAGCTGAAGGCGCTGGTGTTCGGGGCGATCTCCGGGATCGTCGCTTCGTACAAGGGGCTCACCGCGAAGGGCGGCCCCAAGGGCGTCGGGGACGCGGTCAACCAGTCAGTGGTGATCACCTTCATGTTGCTGTTCGTGACCAACTTCGTGATGACCGCGGTGTACTTCCAAGTCGTCCCGCAGAGGGGCTGAGGGAACCGACGATGCGACCTCTTCGACTCCTCGACCGCCCGCTCCGCTCGCTGGAGGAGTTGGGCACCCAACTCTCCTTCTACGGCCGCTCGCTCGCGTGGACGGGCCGCACCCTGCGCCGCTACAAGAAGGAGATCGTGCGGCTGCTCGCCGAGGTGAGCTTCGGCCGCGGGGCACTGGCCGTCGTCGGCGGCACGGTCGGCGTCATCGCCTTCCTGTCGTTCTTCACCGGTACCGAGGTGGGCCTCCAGGGCTACGCGGCCCTCAACCAGCTCGGCACCTCCAACTTCGTGGCCTTCCTGTCGGCGTACTTCAACACCCGGGAGATCGCCCCGCTGGTGGCCGGACTCGCCCTGTCCGCCACGGTCGGAGCCGGGTTCACCGCACAGCTCGGAGCGATGCGGATCAGTGAGGAGACCGACGCCCTTGAGGTGATGGGCGTGCCCTCGCTGCCGTTCCTGGTGACCACCAGGATGGTCGCCGGTTTCGTCGCCGTGATCCCGCTGTACGTGATCGGCCTGCTGTCCTCCTACCTCGCCGCCCGCACCATCACCACCAGCTACTACGGGCAGTCGACCGGCACGTACGACCACTACTTCCACCAGTACCTGCCGCCCGTCGACGTGCTGTGGTCCTTCGGCAAGGTGATCGTCTTCGCCGTCCTGATCATCCTGGTGCACTGCTACTACGGCTACTACGCGAGCGGCGGACCCGCCGGGGTCGGCGTCGCCGTGGGCCGCGCGGTGCGGACCTCGATCGTCGCCATCAACGTCCTTGACTTCTTTCTGAGCCTCGCGATCTGGGGCGCCAACACGACCGTACGGATCGCGGGGTGAGGTCGATGAGAGTACTGAGACTCAGGTTGTACGGCATCGCTTTCACAGTCGTGCTCGCGCTGCTGCTGTCGCTCGCCGTGGCCGTCTACCAGCAGGCGTTCACCTCGGTGGTGCGCATCAAGCTGGAGGCCGGCAGCCTCGGCAACCAGCTGGACCCGCGCGCCGACGTCAAGCTGCGCGGCCTGCTGGTCGGTGAGGTGCGCTCGGTGCGCGCGGACGGTGAGAAGGCGACCCTCGACATCGCGCTCAAGCCGGAGTACGTCGCGTCCATCCCGTCGGACGTGCACGCCCGGCTGCTGCCCAAGACGCTGTTCGGCGAGAAGTACGTCGACCTCGTCGCACCGCGCGGCTCCTCGGCCCGGCCCATCCGTGCCGGGGACGTCATCACCCAGGACCGTACGAAGGCGGGCATGGAACTGCAGAAGTTGCTGAACGACCTGCTGCCGTTGCTGCGCACGGTCAAGCCGGCTGAACTGAACGCCACACTCTCGGCGTTCGCCACCGCGCTGGAGGGTCGCGGCGACCGGATCGGCGACAACCTCACCCGGGTCGAAAGCTATCTGCGCCGCCTCAACCCGCACTTGCCGTCCCTCAGGGAGGACATCTCGCGCTTCGCCGATGTCGCCGAGGTGTACGGGGACGCGGCGCCCGACCTGATGCGGATCCTGCGGAACACGGTCACCACCAGCCGCACGATCGTCGAGAAGAAGGACCGGCTGGCCGCCGCGCTCCGCACCACCGCGACCGTCGCGGGCACCGGTGAGGACTTCTTCGACGCGAACGGCGACCGGCTGATCACGCTGGGCCGGGTCTCCCGCCCCACCCTGGAGCTGTTCGCCCGCTACTCACCCGAGTACCCCTGCCTCCTCGAAGGGCTGGTCCGGCAGGAGAAGGCGTCGGAGGAGGCGTTCCGGGGCGGCCGGATGCGGATCACCCTTGAAGTCGTACGCCCGCAGGCCGCATACGAGCCCGGCGATGAGCCGCGTTACGCCGAGCGGTCGGGGCCGAACTGCCGGGGTCTGCCCCGTCCGCAGGTGCCCGCACCGCACACGGATCTCAACGACGGTACGTCGCCCGGTGGTTCGGGCGGCGCCCTGCCCGGAGGTGTCGACGTGTCCGCCACCGAGGCCGAGCAGCGGGCCGTGGGCTCGCTCGTGGCCCCCGTCATGGGCGTACCGGCGGACGAGGTGCCGCCCATCGCGACCCTGTTGTTCGGCCCGCTGGCCCGGGGAACGGCGGTGAGCGTCGCATGAGGACCACAGGAGCCCGTCAAACCGCCGCCCCGCTGGTCAAGTTCGGCCTCTTCGCGCTGGTCACGCTCCTGGCGACGGCTCTGCTCGCCGCCACCATCGTCAACATCTCCTTCGCGCCGAAGGACACGTACCGGGCGGTGTTCAGCGATGTGACCGGCCTGGAGGAGGGCGACGACATCCGCGTGGCCGGAGTACGGGTCGGCGACGTCGAGGGCATCCGGATCAAGGACCGGACGCTGGCCGAGGTGACCTTCACGGTCACCGCGGACCGCCCGCTACTCACCAGTACCGGCGCGGTCGTCCGCTACCGGAACCTGGTCGGGCAGCGGTACATCGCGCTCACCGAGGGCGCCGGCGACAGCACCCGGCTGCGGCCCGGCGGCACCATCCCGCTGTCCAGGACCCAGCCCGCGCTGGACCTCAACGCGCTGCTGAACGGCTTCAAGCCGCTGTTCGCCGCGCTCAGCCCGAACGACGTCAACCAACTCGCCACCGAGATCATCAAAACCCTGCAGGGCGAGGGCGGCACCGTGAACAGCCTGCTCGCGCACACGGCGTCGCTCACCACGACGCTCGCCGACCGCGACGAGCTGATCGGCTCCGTGATCGACAACCTCAACTCCGTACTGAAGACGCTCGACCAGCGCGGCGGCCGTTTCTCCGGACTGCTGAAGCAGCTGCGACGGGTGATCTCCGGACTGTCCGCCGACCGCAAGCCCATCGGGAAGTCCCTGGTGAGCATCGGCGACCTCACGGAGGCCACGTCGGGGCTCCTGCACGACGCCCGCCCGCCACTGAAGGACGACATCGCCGAGCTGGGCGAGCTCACCGGAACGCTGAACAGGAACGAGAAGACCGTGGAGGGCGTGCTGAAGCGGCTGCCGAACAAGCTCACCGAGCTGACGGGGACGGCGTCCTACGGCTCGTGGTTCAACTTCTACCTCTGCGACTTCGACGGCCGGATCGTGCTGCCGAAGACGGAGCAGGTGCTCACCCCCGAGTTCCACGTGGCGCGGGCGAGGTGCGGCGCATGAGGATCCGCATCGTGCCGCGCAGGACGCGGCGCCGCCGCCCCGAGCCCCTGGTGAAGGTGCGCGTCCTGCCACCGAAGCTGCCGAGGATCAGGCTGCCCCGGAACGTGGGCCGCCCGCGGCTGAAGCCGTTCCGGGACCGCAACCCCGTGGTCGTCGGCGCGGTCGGTCTCACCACCCTCGCGTTGCTGACCGTGGCCGCGTTCAACGCCGACAGCCTGCCGGTGATCGGCGGGGGCGAGACGTACAGCGCCGCCTTCTCGGAGGCGGGCGGCCTCAAGACGGGCGACGAGGTGCGGATCGCCGGGGTCAAGGTCGGCAAGGTCGAGGACGTCGATCTGGACGGCGACCACGTCAAGGTGACCTTCAAGGTCAAGGGCGACCCTGACTTCGGTACCGAGACCGGTGCGTCGATCCGGGTCAAGACGATCCTCGGCGCGAAGTACCTGGCGCTGCAACCGAAGGGGTCGGGCCACCTGAAGCCGGGCAGCGAGATCCCGCTGCGGCGGACGGTGTCCGCGTACGACGTCGTGCAGGCGTTCAGCGACCTGACCACCACGACGGAGGAGGTCGACACGGAGCGGCTCGCGAAGGCGCTGGACACGATCTCCACCACCTTCCAGGACTCGCCCGCGGAGGTGCGGGCGTCCATCAAGGGACTGTCACGGATCTCCCGGACGGTGGCCTCGCGCGACAAGGCGCTGCGCGAGCTCCTCGACCACGCGAACGGAGTCACCGGGGTGCTGGCCCAGCACTCGAAGGACTTCTCCGCGCTGGTGAAGGACGGCGACAAGCTGTTCAAGGAGATCAGCAAGCGGCGCGAGGCGATCCACCAACTGCTCAAGAGCTCCGCCCTCCTGGGCATCGAGCTCTCCGGCCTGGTCGAGGACAACCGCAAGGAGATCGGGCCCGCGCTCAAGAACCTCAGCACCTTCGTCAGGATGCTCCAACGCAACCAGGCGAGCCTGGACCGGAGCGTCAAGCTGCTCGCGCCCTATGTCCGGGTATTCACCAACACCCTCGGCAACGGCCGCTGGTTCGACTCCTACGTCCAGAACCTGGTCGCCGCCCCGGTGGTGCCACGCACGGGAGGCTCACGATGACCAGGCGCCCGTCCGTCCCACGCACCCTGGTACTGCTCACCGCACTCGCGGTCGTCGCCGCGCTCGCCGTCGCGCTGTGGCCGCGGCCCGGGACCGTCCGGGTCACGGCGTACTTCCCGCGCACCGTCGGTATCTACCCCGGCTCGGACGTCCGCGTCCTCGGCATCCGCATCGGCGAGGTCAAGCGGATCACACCGGAGGGCAGCCGGGTGCGCGTCGAGCTGGAGTACGAGGAGGGCCGCAAGCTGCCCGCCGACGCGCAGGCCGCCATCATCAATTCCTCGGTGGTCAGCGACCGTTACGTGCAGCTGCTGCCGGTCTACCGGAAGGGCCCGGTGCTGCGGGACGGCGACGTCATTCCCGAGTCGCGCACCGCCGTCCCCGTCGAGCTGGACCGGATCTTCGACAGCCTGCACACCACGTCCGAGGCGCTCGGCCCGAAGGGCGCGAACAAGGGCGGCTCCCTGTCGCGGCTGCTGGGCGTGAGCGCCGACAACCTCGAAGGCCAGGGCGAGAACCTCAACCAGACCGTCGAGGATCTCTCGCAGGCCGTCACCACCCTGTCCGACGGGCGCGGTGACCTGTTCGGCACCGTACAGAACCTCCAGGTGTTCACAGCCGCGCTGGCGGCCGACGACCAGAGCGTGCGGTCGTTCAACGGCAGCCTCGCCAAGGTGGCGGAGCAGCTCGCCGGGGAGCGCAAGGACCTCGCGGCGGCGCTGAAGCACCTGGGCGCGGCACTCGGCGACGTGTCGGAGTTCGTGAAGGAGAACAAGAAGTCACTGGCCTCGAACGTGCAGGGCCTCAGCAAGGTCACCAAGGTCCTGGTGACCCAACGCGCCGCGTTGGAGGAACTGTTGGAGGTCGCCCCTACGGGCCTGTCGAACCTGCAGAACGCCTACAACGCCTCCGCCGGCACCCTCGACACCCGCAACAACCCCGAGGAGCCGCAGGACCCGGCATCCCTCCTGTGCTCCCTGCTGAAGACGACCGGGAACAAGGGCGGCAAGCACCCCGACTGCGCGGAGCTGAAGAAACTCTTCGACTCCCTGCCCGAGGCACCGACGGCTCCCGCGGTGACGGGCACGGTCGACCGAACGCTCGGCGGGATCCTGGAGGCCCGAGCATGAGCCCACGTAAGAGCCGAGTCATGAGCGCATCGCGCAGGGGACGGTTGGCCGCGTGGTCGGCCGCCGGTTCGCTGCTGCTGTCGGGCTGTCAGTTCAACGGCTGGTACGACGTCCAGCTCCCCGGAGGAGCGGCGGCGGACGGCCGCGCGTACCACGTCACGGTCGAGTTCAGGGACGTACTGGACCTGGTGCCGCAGTCGGCGGTCAAGGTCAACAACGTCACCGTGGGCGCGGTCGAGAAGGTGGAGCTGGACGGCTGGCACGCCCGGGTGCGGCTGCGCGTCGCCGACTCGGTGAAACTCCCCGCCAACGCGGTCGCCGAACTCCGGCAGACCAGCATGCTCGGCGAGAAGTACGTGGCGCTGTCCGCGCCGGTCGGCACCGCGCCCGTCGGACGGCTCCGCGACGGCGACCGCGTCCCGCTGTCCCGCAGCGGTCGCAACCCGGAGATCGAGGAGGTGCTGTCCGCCCTGTCCGCGCTCCTCAACGGCGGCGGCGTCGCCCAGCTCAAGACGATCACCGTTGAGCTCAACAAGGCCCTGGAGGGCCGCGAGAACCGGGTCAGATCCCTGCTCGCGGAACTCGACACGTTCCTCGGTGGCCTCGATGGGCAGCGCACGGAGATCGTCCGCGCCCTCAAGGGCATCGACCGGCTGGCCAAGCGACTGAGGAAGGAGAAGAAGACGATCGCCGAGGCCGTCGACACGCTGCCGCCCGCGCTGAAGGTCCTCGCGGACCAGCGCCGCGACCTGACGCGGATGCTCACCGCTCTGTCGAAGCTGGGCAAGACCGGCACCCGGGTCGTGAACGCCTCGCGGGACGACGCCGTCGCCAACCTCAAACACCTGAGGCCGATCCTGCAGCAGCTCAACAGGGCGGGCGACGACCTGCCCAACTCCCTCGAACTGCTGACCACTTATCCGTTCCCGCGCAACGTGGTCGACGCTGTCCAGGGCGACTACGTCAACCTCGCGGTCACCGCCGACCTCGACCTGGCGAGCATCTACGGCAACGTCCAGGACAAGCCCGGCGAGTCCGGCGGCTCCGGTGGGGGGACGACGGCTCCAACCCCCCCAAACCTGCCCGACCAGCCGAACCTCCCGGACGCGCCCGGCGTCCCGACGCCGACCGCGCTGCCCAACGCCCCGGAGGTTCCGGTCGAGCCCTCGGCGCCCACGGACGGCGGTGACCTGCTGTGTCCGCCGGTGTGCACCGCGGGCTACGGCCCCCCAGGGGACTCCGGCCGCCTCCCGGCGGGGATCGACCTCGCGCTCGCCGAGCTCATGCTGAAGGGACTACAGCCGTGATCACCCGTATGGTCAAGGCCCAGCTGCTGGCCTTCGCCACCCTCACCGCCGTCGGGGTGTCGTACGTCGGCGCCGAGTACACGGGCCTGGTGGACAACGTCCTCGACCGCGGCTATACCGTGCGGGCCGACTTCGCCGCGTCCGGGGGCATCTTCTCCGGCGCCGAGGTCACCTACCGAGGGGTGCCGGTGGGCCGGGTGGGCGAGCTGCGGTTGTCCGGCTCAGGGGTGTCGGTGGCCCTGGAGATCGAGGACGACGCGCCCCGTATTCCGGCCGACACCCTGGCGGTGGTCGCCAACCGTTCGGCGGTGGGCGAGCAGTACGTCGATCTGCAACCGCGGCGGACCGGCGGCCCGTACCTGCTCGACGGCAGCCCGATACCGCGCGAGCGCACCCGGGTGCCGCTGCCCACCACTGACCTCGTCGTCAGCCTCGACCGGCTGGTCAAATCGGTCGGCAAGGACGATCTGCGCATCACCGTCGACGAACTGGGCAAGGCCTTCGCCGGCACCGGGCCACGGCTGAGCCGGCTCGTGGACTCGGGGAACGAACTGGTCGAGGCGGCGTCCGACACGCTCCCGGAGACGATCTCGCTGATCGAAAACTCGCGGACGGTGCTCAAGACACAGTCCGACCAGGGTTCGGCCATCAAGTCGTTCTCCCGCGATCTGGCGGCGCTCACCGCCGAGTTGAAGTCGAGCGACGGGGACCTGCGCCGGCTGATCGGCAACGTGGTGCCCGCCGCGCAGGAGGTCGACTCCCTGCTGAAGTCGACCCGGCCGGATCTGCCGGTTCTGCTGGCCAACCTCATCAGCGGCGGCCAGGTCACCGTGGCGCGGCTGCCGGGAGTCGAACAGGCCCTGGTCACCTTCCCGGTCGTCGTCGCCGGCAGCTACACGGTCATCCCGGGCGACGGCACCACCCACTTCGGCCTCGTCCTGGGCGCCGACGACCCGCCGGCGTGTACCCAGGGGTACGGCGGGACGCGGCGTCGCGACCCTGCCGACACCAGCACCCGCCCGGCGAACACCGACGCGCGCTGCACGGCACCGCGCGGCAGCGACACCTCGGTGCGCGGCGCGCAGAACGCCCCCGGCGCGTCGGCGGGTTCGTACGGCGCCGACCAGGCCGCCTACGTCACCCCGTACGACCCGGACACCGGCACCGCCACCGGCCCGGACGGGACACCCGTCGAGATCGGGTCGACGGGCGGCGAACAGACCGTCTTCGGAAAGGAGTCCTGGCAATGGCTACTCGTCGGACCGATGGCATGAACGCCGACAGTGGGAAGCGGGGGCCCCGCAGGGCGCTGTCCGCAGGGCTCGTCGTCGCGACCGTCCTGACGACCGCGCTGTCGGTCTGGCTCGCCGTGGGGCTGACCGGGCAGCGCGCGGCAGAGCAGCGGCGCCAGGACGTCCTGGCGGCGGCCCGCCAGTCGGCGCTGAACTTCACCTCGCTCGACTACCGCCACTACGAGCGGGACAGCGGGAACGTGCTCAAGAGTGCCACCGGCGACTTCAAGAAGCAGTTCGCCGCGCAGACCAAGCAGTTGACCGAACTGGTCGCCGAGAACAAGTCCGTGTCCGAGGGACAGGTCCTCGAAGCGGGCATCGTGCGGTCCGACGCCCGGTCCGCCCGGGTCCTGGTCGTCGCCGACAGCAAGGTGACCAACACCGCCGTGCCCAACGGAGAGGCACGCACGTACCGGCTCCAGCTCGACCTCGTACTCGATGACGGCCAGTGGCTGACGTCCGACGTCGAGTTCGTGGGCTGACGACCGGCCTCCCGTACGAACAGCAGACACGAGAGTTGAGGACAAAGACCGTGGCGAACACGACCTCGCGAGGCCGGGGCGTCGGCTCCCCCGCCCGCCGCACGATGACCGCGGCCGCCCGCGCGGCGGCCAAGCGCACCCGGCGCGTGGAGCACCCCGCGGACGAGGCACCACCACGGGGTGAGGAACGGTACTCCGGACGCACGGTGGTGATCGATGTTCCGGGCGGCTGGGACGACCCGCCGGAGCCGGACCAGGTGCCTGAGTCCGAGGAGGTGCCGGAAAGGAGTGCGTCCGTACGGCCCTGGCGACGGCTGCTCTCCATGGCGCTCTGCGTCGTGCTCGTGGCTGGTCTGGTCGCCATCGCCGTGCTCGGGTGGCAGTACCGGGAGGGGCGGCGCGCGGAACAGGCGCGGGGAGAGGCGCTCGCGGCCGCGCGGAAGGCGGCGCCCGTCGTCCTGTCGTACGACTACCGGCATCTCGACCGGGACTTCGCCCGGGCCCGCACCCACCTGACCGGCACCTTTCGCGAGGAGTACCGCAGGACCACGAAGACGGTCGTCGGACCGACCGCCACGAAGTACCACGGCGTGGTGAAGGCGACGGTGGCGACACCCGCGGGCGGTGGCCGGCCCGCGGCGTCCGTCGTGTCGACCGGACCGGACAAGGCCGTGGTTCTGCTGTTCGTCAACCAGGTCACCACGAGCACCCAGGTCACGGGGTCCCGCGTGGATCTGAACCGGGTGCGGATGACGCTCACCCGCACCGCCGAGGGCTGGAAGGTGAGCGCCGTGGACGCGCTCTAGGACGCCGGCGCCGACTCAGCTCAGCCGGAGTGCCACCGTAGGGGCTTCCCGCAGCATTGCCTCCGGGTCCGGCACCACCCTGTGACCCTCAGAATGAGAAGTGACTCCACCACAACGGCGACTGCACCGACAGCACCGCCACCGACCGATTCACGACGCCTGAGAAGACGGCGGCCCCGGCGTAGCGAAACCCCCGCCTCTCCCAGGACGGGGCCGTTACTCGGAGTGGCCCCGGCGTGTGACGCCCTGCCGGGGACGCCAGGCGCGCACACCATCAGGGCACGGCCCCTCCTTCCTGAACGTCGACCAGGCCCTCAGCGCCTTCCTCGACCAGCGCCCCCGCCCCTTCATCCATGCCGTTCGGTCAAGCCAGCCATGGCGGCTGGATCGACGATGCGGTCGAATGCCTCAGCATCGATGTATCCGGAGGCCAATGCCGCCTCGCGCAGAGTGGTCCCCTCGTCGCCGGCTTTGTGGGCGATCGCGGAGGCCTTGTCGTAGCCGATCACCGGGGAGAGGGCGGTGACCAGCATGAGTGACCGGTCGACGTAGTCGTCGATCTGACCGCGGCTGAGCTCAGTGCCCTCGATGCAGTACTCACGCAGCTTGGTGCACGCGTCAGCGAGGATGGTGGCTGCGTGCAGGAAGTTGTTGATGATCATCGGTCGCATGGCGTTGAGTTCGAAGTTGCCCTGAGAGCCGGCAAACGCGATGGCGCTGTCCTCGCACAGCACCTGGATGCAGACCATGAGCATCGCCTCGCACTGGGTGGGGTTGACCTTGCCCGGCATGATCGAGGAGCCTGGCTCGTTGGCCGGGAGGATCAGCTCACCCAGACCGCAGCGGGGACCGGAGGCCAGCCACCGGATGTCATTGGCGATTTTCATCAGTGGCACGGCAAGGGCCCGCAGCCCGGCGGAGGCACCGGCCATTGCGTCCAGGCCACCCTGGGCGGCGAACTTGTTGGCGGCCGTGGTGAACGGGTAGCCGGTCGCGGAGGCGATCTCGGCGGCGACCTGTTCGGCGAATCCGGGCGGGGCGTTGAGCCCGGTGCCGACCGCTGTGCCGCCCGCGGCGAGCTCGTACAGACCCTGGGCGGAGTCGGTGACGCGGTCGACGGCTTGGGCCAGTTGGTGGGCGTAACCGGACCACTCCTGCCCGACGGTGAGCGGGACCGCATCCTCCAGGTGGGTGCGGCCGATCTTCACCACGTCGTGCCACTGCTCGGCCTTGGTCTCGATGGCCTGTCGCAGCGCCTGCACGCTGGGCAGCAGGTGCTCGTGAACCGCCTTGACCGCGGCGATGTGCACGGCGGTGGGGAAAGTGTCGTTGGAGGACTGCCCCATATTGATGTGGTCGTTGGGGTGGATCGGGGACTTACTGCCCAGCTCGCCACCTGCCAACTGGATCGCCCGGTTGCTGATCACCTCGTTGACGTTCATGTTGGACTGGGTTCCGGACCCCGTCTGCCACACGTACAGCGGGAAGTGGTCGTCGAGCTTGCCCGCGATGACCTCGTCGGCGACTTTCTCGATCAGGTCGGCTTTCCAGGCCGGCAGCCGACCGCCACGCCCGTTGACGATCGCGGCAGCCTGCTTTACGTAGCCGTAGGCACGGTAGACGGCCTTGGGCATCCGGTCATCCCCGATGGAGAAGTGAATCAGGGAACGCTGGGTCTGCGCCCCCCAATAGCGGTCGGCGGGAACGTCGACGGGGCCCATGGAGTCGGTCTCCCGCCGGGTGCCGGTCGCGTCCAGTCCGACCGGGATGTCGAGGATCTTCGGGGCCTGGTCCTCTCCGGCCTGGTCGCCGCCGTTGTCCTGCGCGGTCATGACGTCGCTCCGTCCCCGTAGACCGGTTCCCACATGGCCTCCCGGACGGCCTGGCCGGGGTCGGTCGGCTTGACGGTGGCCACGCCCTCGTCGACCGCAGCCTCGACCACGGCCGTCGCGGTGATCACCGAGGACTTCCGGAGGTTTTCCACGGGCGGCAGCAGGCTGGCGCCCGGTTCGGTCGGGTGGACCTGGTCGGCGACCGCCTGTGCGGCGGCGAGCAGCATGCCCGCGGTCACCTGGGACGCCCCGGAGACGATGGTGCCCAGGCCCAGCCCCGGGTACAGCAGCGCGTTGTTGGCCTGCCCGATCTCGTAGGTCACGCCGTCGTACTCCACGGGCGGGACGGGGACACCGGAAGTCACCAGCGCCTTCCCCCCGGACCAGGCGATGACGTCGGCGGGCATGGCCTCGATGCGGGAGGTGGGGTTGGAGATCGGGAAGATGATCGGCCGCTCGGTGGCGGCGGCCATGGCCTCGACGACCTCCCGGGTGAACGCCCCGTGCGCCGTGGATGTCCCCAGCAGGATGGTCGGCTCGGCCCGCCGGACGGTTTCCAGTAGCGAGATGGCGCCGTCGTCTTTGGCCCAGTCCGCGACGTCGGCGGGATCGCGCGCGTAAGGCTGCTGGTAGTCCCGCAGGTCGGTCATGTCCTGGGTGAGCAGTCCATGCTTGTCGATCAGCCACACCTGTGCGGTGGCCTGCCCAGCATCCGCGCCGTCGCGGATCATCGCCTCGCGCAACTGGTCGGCGATGCCCACCCCCGCGGTGCCGGCACCGAAGACGACCAGCTTCTGGTCCCGCATCGGTACGCCGCTGACCTTGATGGCCGACAACGCGGCAGCCAAGGTGATGGCGCCGGTCCCCTGCATGTCGTCGTTGAAGATCCGGTAGGTGCCGCCGTAGGTGTCGAGAATCCGCCGGGCGTTACTGGGGCCGAAGTCCTCAAAGTGCAGCAACGCGCCTGGGAACATCGACGACACGGTTTCCAGGTACTTCTCGATGAACGCGTCATAGTCGGCGCCGCGGACCCTGGGGTGCCGGTTGCCCAGATAAAGCGGGTCGTTCAGCAGTGACTCACGATCCGTGCCGACGTCCAGTGACACAGGGATGACACGCCGCGGGTCAATGCCGGCTGCCGCAGTGTAGACAGCGAGTTTGCCCACCGAAATCTGGATCCCGCCTACGCCCCAGTCCCCGATCCCCAGGATCTCCTCGGCGTCGGTGCACACGATCAGGTCCACGTCCTGAGGTCCGAGCTGGAGCGTGGCGAAGGCCTTTTCGATGTCATCCGCCTGGTCGATGGACAGGAAGACGCCTCGCGGGCGGCGGTACTCGTAGGAGTACTTCTCGATCGCCTCGCCGACCGTGGGGTCGTAGACGATCGGCAACAGCTCCACGAGGTGATCAGTAAGCAACTTGTAGTACAAGGTCTCGTTACGGTCGTGCAGCTGTTCCAAGTACACGTTCTTGGCCAGATCGGTATTCTGCGCCTGCAACTGCTGGTAAGCGCGCTTCGCCTGCTGCTCCAGTGCCAACACCCCAGGCGGCAACCGCCCGGTCAAGCCCAGCTCATCCCGCTCTGCCTGCGTGAACGCCACACCCCGGTTGCGGAGTGGATCCACCAGGGCGCCTGGAGTAGCAGGGGTCCGCACGTTCCTCTTAGTCACAGAGCGCTCCAATTTGTGCGTGCATGGAATTCTGCGTCGGCCCGAACGGACCGCCCCAGCGGTGTGCCGACATGTCGGCGGGGGTAGCAGCCTGCGGCTGGCCCACCGGCCGGTTGCTGCTAGGAATGCTGCTAGGAACCACAGCGACGAATTCCCCAGGCCGCTCCCCGCAAACCGATAAAGGTCTCACGATTGGCAGCGCCTCGCGTCTCACCGACTCCCGTCCCCGCAAGCAACTCAACCGGCCATGCACGGGGAGGGAAAGAGGCCCCTTCCTCGAATACTCGAATCGGGACGCTCGAATTAAGGAGCTGCTCTTGATCCGCAGTGGATCAGCGAGCGTCGTCAGCTGCGGTCAATCGCGAGGCAGTGGGGTAGGTCGTCCTCGCACTGGTTCGTACGTGGGCAATCCTGACAACGCAGCGAGTAGTCATACCCGGCGTCAGGAGCCCGCTAGGGATTGCGGGGCAGCCCTTAGCCGGCGGCGTCCAATCTTCGCCGCCGGGAAGATCTCGTCAGCTCGGGGACCCCGGCACTGTTCAACAGCATCGGAAAAGCTCCTCAGCTGGGTAAGCGCGAGAGACTGGGGCCGCGCCGTCCTGTAATGCAAATCATTATACATTTTCGGGCCCGCGGCCGATGCATTGCCTGGCCTTTTGCGACCTGGAGGGTTTACCGCCGAAGGTGGCGATGACGCCAGACGACCCAAAGGTAAGCAGAATAATGTCGCACGAATTGGCTATAAGTTAGCAAACGAAAAGCAAAGATCGCCCATTGCGGCATCATGAAGCGTTTGGCGTTTCTTTACTCGGTTGGATTCGTGGAGCGCGTCTGCCCGTGACTGTTCTTGATCGCTGCGGCACGACCGCCCCATGCGCCACACACATGGGGCGCTGCCGCCCAAAGAGCAGGAGAAGCGGTCAGTGCGGCGCCGGCGTCCGGCCGCCACGCGGGAAGGCCGCGAGCGGTACGAGCCCTACCGCTGGCAGGTCACCGACCGAGGCCTGACCAGGGACGCCCTCAAGGTCTGCATGAGGGAACTCTGAACCGCTCCGGGATCGGTCTATGCGTTACTGACTTCGGCTCGTCAGGGTGATCTTTCGCGAAGTTCCTGGTGAGGGCGGGTTGTTGGCCGTATCCAGTGGTGTGTGAGGTATGCGGATGGGGGCGGACTGACCGCTGCGGGGCGTCAGCGCCGGGAGACCGTACGGATGCAGGCGGCCGAGCTGTTCGAGCAGAGGATCAAGCCGCCGGAGGTCGCGCGGCGGCTGCGAGTGAGCCGGAAATCCGCCCATCAGTGGCACCAGGTGTGGTGCTCGCCGCGTATCTCGAGCAGGGACCGGCCGCGCACGGCTGGGTGGAGGACCAGGTGTGGACCGGAGCGCGGGTGGCCACTCTGATCGGCAGGAAGTTCCATGTCTCCTACAGCGTCTGGGGGGCCACCAGGTTGATGCACCGGCTCGGCTTCAGCCCGCAGGTGCCCGCGCGGCGGGTGGCCGAACGCGACGAGCAGGCCGCGCAGGTGTGGAAGGAGGCGACCTGGGCCGAGGTAAGAGAGCCAGGGCGGCATGCGGAGGCTACATCTGCTTCGAGGACGAGGCAGGCTTCACCCGACGGCCGCCCAAAGGACGCACGTGGGGCCGACGCGGCCACACACCGGTCGTGACGGTCAGTGGGCGGCGCTCGGGACGCTTGTCAGTCGCCGGACTGATCGCCATGCGGCCCGGCTCCCGCCCCCGACTCTGCCACCGCCTGCGCACCCACCCCGCCGGCAAAGGCAAGCGACGCAGCCTGGGCGAACGCGACTTCATCGCCCTGATCGACGGCGCCCACCAGCTGCTCAAGGCCCCGATCGTGCTGGTGTGGGACCGGCTGAACACCCACGTTTCCCACAGGATGCGGCAGTTGATCACCGAGCGCGAGTGGCTGACGGTGTTCCTGCTACCTGCCTACTCGCCGGACCTGAACCCTGTCGAGGGCGTGTGGGCCCACGTCAAACGCAGCCTGGCCAACCTCGCCGTCGTCGCACTCGACCGACTCGAAGTCCTCGTTCGCAACCGCCTCAAGCGCCTTCAGTACCGGCCCGACACCCTCAACGGATTCATAGCCGGAACCGGCCTGGACCTCGACGCGCCAACGTCACCCTAACCAGCCGAGGTCAGTAGGGAGAGCAAGGCGTAGGTGGCGGCGCCAACCACGGAGGTGACGAAGGTGGAGGCCAGCGCGGCGGATGCGACGGTGGCGACCGGCACTCCGCGGCCGACCAGGATCGGGCCGAGCAGGGAGCCGCCCCCGATCCCGTAGATCCCCCCGGCCACCCCGACAGCCATCGCCAGCACGGTCGTGGCGCGGGGCGAGGGCCGTGTGGTGAGACGGCCTGACGCCGGGCGAAGGGTGCGCAGCCACAACCACTGCCCCAGTGGCAGCAGAAGCACGGCGATAAGGAGACGGAAGACGCGCGGACCCGGAACGGCGAAGACGCGGATCACCGTTCCGACGACCACGCCGGGCACAGTGCCCATGATCAGCAGACGGATCAGTGGCCCGCCCAGGCGCCCGGCCTTGCGGTAGCGCAATAGGGCGCCGGGGCCGGCCACGACGTTGAACAGCAGGTTCGTCGGTGTCACCGCCGGGCTCGGTACCCCCAGGAACTCACCTGCACGGGCAGTAGAAACACCGCGCCGGAGACGCCCGCTGGAGCGGTGGCCACCGATATCAAGAGCCCGGCAGCGAATGCGAGCAGTCCTGTCGACCAGGTCACCGCAGGCCCCCTCTGAGAGATCGTCGGCCCAGTATCAGCACCGGGGACGTCCACTGGTCGAGTGCATCCCGCTCTCCTGCACCGACGCCGGCGCGATCAGCCGCATCTCAAGACGGTGAACAACCCCATCGAAAGTCACGACTAAGCCACGCTCCGCACACCCCACCCGCCTCCTACGCGCCGGCACCTGCGACATCACGGCCCGGGGATTTTGGGCGGCACCACAGGGCTGAAATACCCCTAGGGGGTATATTGTCGATTCGCATCGGGAGGAGCAGGGATCAAGCCCCTTCCGGAGCACTCACGCATCGACACCCGAGGAAGAAGCCATGACCGACCAGAAGAACTCCGGCTCCTGCTGCTCCACCGACGGTTCCTGCCACTCCGGCAACTCCGGCACCGCAGCCGACGTCCAGGGCGTCGGGGTCACCACCGTCTACAAGGTGTCCGGCATGACCTGCGGCCACTGCGAGGGCGCCGTCTCGCAGGAGATATCCGCGCTGGACGGCGTGACCGCAGTCAAGGCCGTCGCCGACTCGGGCGAGGTGACCGTCACCTCCGCCGCCCCCCTCGACGAGGAGGCCGTCCGCGCCGCCGTCGACGAGGCGGGCTACGAGCTCGTCGGCAGGGCCTGAGCCCACCTGGGGCTGCTCGCCCCAGGCACGCGATTTCCTCCCCGCCGGGACGCACCGCTCCGCTGATACGGACGCCGTGCGTCCCGGCCTTCCCCAGGAGAATCTCCATGACCAGTACGGCTCCCGAGACGACGCTCCCCGGCAGGGCGCCCGCGTCCGCCTCCGAGGTCGAGCTCTCCATCGGCGGCATGACCTGCGCCTCGTGCGCGGCCCGCATCGAGAAGAAGCTCAACCGCATGGACGGGGTCACCGCGACCGTCAACTACGCCACGGAGAAGGCGAAGGTCTCCTACGAGGGCGGGATCGAGGTGGGCGACCTCATCGCCACCGTGGAGAAGACCGGATACACGGCCGAACAGCCGCCTCCCCCCACTCCACCGGCCGGCACCGACGGCGCGGTCCAGACGGCTCCGCCCGCCGCGGACGGCGAGTTGGTCTCCCTTCGGCAGCGTCTGTTCGTCTCGCTCGCACTGTCGGTGCCGGTCGTGCTGATGGCGATGGCCCCTGCCCTACAGTTCGACAACTGGCAATGGCTGTCGCTGACCCTGGCCGCACCGGTCGTGGTCTGGGGTGCCCTCCCCTTCCACAAGGCCGCCTGGACGAACGCCCGGCACGGTGCCGCGACCATGGACACACTGGTGTCCATCGGCACGCTCGCCGCCCTCGGCTGGTCGCTGTGGGCGCTGTTCTTCGGGCACGCCGGGATGCCGGGCATGCGGCACGGCTTCGAGTTCACCATCTCCCGCTCGGACGGCTCCTCCTCCATCTACCTGGAGGCCGCGGCCGGCGTGACGACATTCATCCTCGCCGGGCGCTACCTGGAGGCCCGCGCCAAGCGGAAGTCGGGCGCGGCACTGCGGGCGTTGTTGGAGCTGGGGGCCAAAGACGTCGCCGTGGTGCGAGACGGGAGGGAAGTACGGATCCCCGTCGGGCAGTTGGCGGTCGGTGACCGCTTCGTCGTACGTCCCGGGGAGAAGGTCGCCACCGACGGCATGGTCGTCGAGGGCGGCTCCGCCGTGGACGCCGCCATGCTCACCGGCGAGTCGGTGCCGGTGGACGTGAGTGTCGGCGACGCGGTCACCGGCGCGACCGTGAACGCCGGCGGCCGACTGGTCGTCGAGGCCACCCGGGTCGGCTCGGACACCCAGCTCGCGCGGATGGCGAGGCTCGTCGAGGACGCGCAGAACGGCAAGGCCGAGGTGCAGCGCCTCGCCGACCGGATCTCCGGTGTCTTCGTGCCCGTGGTCCTGCTGATCGCTGCGGCAACCCTCGGCGGCTGGCTCGGCGTCACCGGCGACGCGACCGCCGCCTTCACCGCCGCCGTCGCTGTGCTGATCATCGCCTGCCCGTGCGCACTCGGGCTCGCGACGCCGACCGCGCTGATGGTGGGCACGGGGCGCGGCGCCCAGCTCGGCATCCTCATCAAGGGCCCGGAGGTCCTGGAGTCCACCCGACGCGTCGACACCGTCGTCCTCGACAAGACCGGGACCGTCACCACCGGCCGCATGACCCTCCAGGACGTGTACGTCGCCGAGGGCGTCGACGAGGGCGAACTGCTGCGTCTGGCGGGCTCGTTGGAGCACGCCTCCGAGCACCCGATCGCCCAGGCCATCGCGGCCGGTGCCATCGAGCGGGCCGGAAGTTTGCCGGTACCGGAGGACTTCGAGAACGTCGCCGGCCTCGGCGTGCAGGGGGTGGTCGACGGGCACGCGGTGCTCGTCGGGCGCGACGAGCTCCTCGCGATGGGGGTCCCCCCGCTCGAGCGAAGCCGAGAGTGGGGGAGGGCCATCGAGCTGCCCCGTGAGCTGGCTGAGGCCAAGGCCGCGGCGGAGGCCGAGGGACGTACGGCGGTCGCCGTCGCCTGGGACGGCGAGGCACGCGGTGTTCTCACCGTCGCCGACGCGGTCAAGGAGACCAGCGCCGAGGCAGTGGCCGAACTGCGCCGACTGGGCCTCAAGCCCGTCCTGCTGACCGGCGACAACCAGCTCGTCGCCGAGTCGGTCGCCAGGGCGGTCGGCATCGACGAGGTGATCGCCGAGGTCCTGCCCCAGGACAAGGTGGACCTGGTCAAGCGGCTTCAGGCGGAGGGCCGTACGGTCGCGATGGTCGGCGACGGCGTCAACGACGCGGCCGCCCTGGCCACCGCCGACCTGGGCCTGGCCATGGGCACCGGCACGGACGCGGCGATCGAGGCGGGCGACCTGACCCTCGTACGTGGTGACCTGCGGGTGGCCGCCGACGCGATCCGCCTGTCCCGCAAGACCCTGGCCACCATCAAGGGCAACCTCTTCTGGGCCTTCGGCTACAACATCGCCGCCCTGCCGCTGGCCGCCGCCGGCATGCTCAACCCGATGATCGCGGGCGCCGCGATGGCCTTCTCCTCGGTCTTCGTCGTGACGAACAGCCTGCGCCTGCGGTCATTCAAGTAGCTGTGCGCGCCCGAGCGATCAGCCCGCGGGCCAGGAGCAGCTGTGAGGGCCGCCTCGGACACTCCGGGCCGAGGCCGGTGACCGAATCGGATGGCTGTGCACCGACGGCGCCCTCCGAGCGCGTTGGGTAATGTCGGAGAGCCAATGCGGAACTGCCAGGGACAGGACTTCGGAATGCAGGCGAGCCGGAACGTACGCGCGGGAGGCGCCCTCGGGCACCTGCTGCTCGTCGTCGTGCTCGCGTTCGGCGTCTTCGCGATGCACACCCTGGGCCATCCCGACGAGGCGTCCCATGCCGCGATGAGTACCGCGTCCCACGCGGCGCCGATGGACGCGACTGCCACGGCCCACGACCCCATGAGCGCCGGCGCCGTCACAGGGGCGGCAGGCCATGCGTCGGAGCCCGCGGACTCGTCCACGCATGAGCCCGCCATGGCGATGGACATGCTCTCGCTGTGCGTGGCGGTCCTGTTCGGCGCGTGGGTGCTCGCCACGCTCCTGAAGTCAGCGTTCGCCCGCCACCAGGAGTGGCTGGCGCGGCTCCTGGCCCAGGTCGCCGTCGTACTGCGGCCCAATCCCCCGCCACGCGGACCTGATCTCACCCAGCGGTCGGTGCTGCGGCTGTAGGCCGAACCGCACTCGCGGACGAGTACACGCGCGATCCCGCGACTTCGCGTACGCCCAAACAGCCACCAGAACCGACATACGAGGTGAAATTCACCATGACTGCCTTCACGCGCGCCCTGCGCCGCAAGCCCGCCCGCCGTATCGCCGCCGCGGGCCTCGTCACCGCCGGCGCCCTGTTCCTCGCCGCCTGCGGCGGCGACGACATGAGCGGCATGGACCACGGCAGCGACAACAGCTCGGCATCCGCGACGGCGACCGTCCAGGCGGGGGAGGCCGGTAAGTCCGGGGACTTCAACGACGCGGACGTCAGCTTCGCGCAGATGATGATCCCGCACCACGAGCAGGCCCTGGAGATGGCGAAGCTCGCCGACGGCCGCGCCTCCGACACCGAGGTCAAGGACCTCGCCACCAAGATCGAAAAGGCCCAGGACCCGGAGATCACGGCCATGAAGGGCTGGCTGGAGTCCTGGAAGCAGCCGACCGCGGCGGAGTCCATGCCCGGGATGGACCACGGGGGCCACGGCAGCGGCGACGGCATGATGTCCGAGGCGGACATGGACGAGCTCAAGGCCATGAAGGGCACCGCGTTCGACAAGGCGTTCGCCGAGATGATGATCGAGCACCACCACGGCGCGATCACCATGGCCAAGGACGAGCAGAAGAACGGCAAGAACGCCGACGCCAAGAAGATGGCCGGCGACATCGTCACGGGACAGTCCGCCGAGGTGAAGCAGCTCCAGAGCATCCTCGACCGGCTCTGACCCCCACGGCGCGCCGCACGCTCGATCCGCGCCGCGCACCGAGCGCCCGGGCCCGCACCGCGTGGGCCCGGGCGATCACCCCACCGCCCCGAATGCGCCACGCCTTCGACGCCGACCACACCTCGGCGATCGACGACACCACCCGCTACCTGCTGCAGAAGGGCAAACGGCGCTCGGCCTGGGTCTGGCCTTCTCCCTCGGGCACTCGTCCGTGGTGTTCGGCCTCTCCGTGGGCATCGCCTTCGCCGCGCAGGCCGCGAACCGCTTCCAGGCCGGCTTCGCCGACATCGGCGGCGTGATCGGCACGGCACGCTGGTCTCGGGGGTGTTCCTGTACGCCATCGCCGCTTTGAACTTCGCCGTGCTGCGCGGCATCTTCCGGACCTGGTGCGAGGCGAAGGAGGGCCGCCACCAGCCGGAGGAACTGGAACAGCTGCTGGCCGACCGCGGCCTGATGAACCGGGTCTTCAAAGGCCGCTACAACAAGTTCATCGAGCACACCTGGCAGCTGTACTTCGTGGGTCTCCTCTTCGGCCTCGGTGCCCGTGGTGGTGCGGAAGGTGTGCGGGGGCGCCCGTGTCCTCGCCGTGTGCCCGGTGCTCCGAGGGGGCGGTGGGATCGGGCCGTACTCCGGCCAGGGTGACCGTGACAAGCCGGTGGACCGCGGCCTTGGACGCCAGGTCGCCGGCCGCGTTCAGGGCGTGCAGGCAGAAGCCGGCGAGCTCGTCAGGAAAGCCCCGCCGCCAACGGTCAGTGGCTATGGCCGTCCTCGGTGTGCCCGGCTTCCTCGGATGCGGCGGGGGCGCCGGTCCTGGAGGACTCGGAGGTCGGCGTCTGGCTGCCCGGCTTCTCCTCGTGGTCCGGTTCGGCTTCGTTGTGCACCTCCCCCGGTTCCCCGGTCGTCTCCTCGCCGTGGCTGTGTCCGCCGCTTCCCGACTCGGCGGCCATGCCCTCGGCGATTCCGCGCAGGCCGACGAAGGCCACCGGCCGCGGTTACCAGGACCAGGACGCCCGCCGGGCCGACGATGCTGCGCCAGCGTGCCGGCTGATACCGCAAGACGTACGCGATGAAGGACAGGGCCTGCCCGAACGGGATCAGCATGGCGGCTCGTTCGGGGAAGTCCTCGAAGTGCTGCAGGCCGCCGAGCATGCCGATGCCGAACGACAGCGCGAGCGAGGCTCCCACGATGGCCAGCACCCTGCTCACGTCGGGGCGCTGCTTGGTGAGCACGAACTCGTTGAGGACCGTGGCGAAGAGGAAGACCCCCGCGCCGACGACGGCGATGACGGTGTACCGGGCGGGGTCCAGCGGGTGGTGCACGATGGCGCCGCTGATCAGTCCGGCGCCGACGAACGTGGCGGCGTAGCCGAGGTAGTCGGCGAGCAGGGGGGGTGCGCTTGGGTGCGCGGCGGCGGCCACGTCGCCGGTCCGCGCGCCGCGAGGAGGGGTACGGCTCGGCCGGGGTCGCGGGGTGTTGCGTGGGTGCGGGGTGCGGCTGGGGGCAGGGCGGTATGGGAGGCGATCGTCTCGACCGAGGGGTCAGCCACAACACTCCCCCAACCGTCTCGTCAGGAGACAACGCGGCGGAATCTCGACAGGAGCCTACCGGCCCCTTGCCCCGCCCTGGGCGTCCTGCTCAGATTCCATCCCATGGCGGACAAGCTCGCGTCGTCGATCAGCCTGCGGCGTCAGCCCTGACGGGCTGACGCCGCAACGCAGGACATCAATTCCCACCGATATCGATCACGCAGAAGCACGACAAGTGGCGACATCGGCCGCGTTCCCGCACCGTAGGGGTGCTGCTCGCGGCCACTGCCGCAGATACGGCAGGCGTGCACCGGACCAAGGCCTGGCCGGCCGCCAACTGCACCGGCTCGTGCGGTACCAGCCGATGCTCGCCCGGGGCCTCGATGACGACGGCGGTGCTCACCGGTTCCCCCTGATACCAGGACGGCGGGCCCTCACTTGGCGCTCTTCGGCTTGCGCTGCTCCCAGCCGTCGGCCCACAGGTCGAAGCGGGCCTGCTGCTGCGGGAACTCGGCGGCGGCGTCGACATCCAGCTCGACACCGAGACCGGGCTCGTGGGAGAGGTGGAAGCAGCCGTCCTCAGGGTTCACTTGAGGAGCGCCCTTGATGACCTTCTTGATGTCCGCGTCGGCGAAATCGTTGAAGTGCTCGAGGATCTTGAAGTTCGGCGCGGTGAAGCCGACCTGGAGCGAGGCGGCGGTCAGCACCGGCCCGCCCACGTTGTGGGGCGCGACCAGCATGTAGTGGGTCTCGGCGGTCGCGGCCAGCTTCCGGGTCTCCCAGATGCCGCCGATGTGGCCGACGTCGGGCTGGATGATGTCCACGGCCTGGCTCTCGAAGAGCTCGCGGAACTCGATGCGGTCGTGGATCCGCTCACCGGTGGCGACCGGCATGTCGACCTTGGCGGCGACCTTCTCCAGCGCCTTCAGGTTCTCCGGCGGCACCGGCTCCTCCAGCCACGCGGGCTTGAAGGGGGCGAGGTCCCGGGCCAGGCGTACGGCGGTGGCCGGGGAGAACCGGCCGTGCATCTCCAGCATCAGCTCGGCGTCGGGGCCGATGGCGTCCCGGACGGCCTCGATGAGGGAGACGGCGTACATGCTCTGCTCGTGGTCCAGCTCGAAGTGCCCGGTGCCGAAGGGGTCGATCTTGAGCGCCTTGTACCCGCGCTCCATGACCCCCTGGGCGGCCTTGTGGTAGGCCTCCGGGGTGCGCTCCGTGGTGTACCAGCCGTTGGCGTACGCCTTGACCTTGTCGGTGACCTTGCCGCCGAGCAACTGCCAGACCGGGACGCCCAGGGCCTTGCCCTTGATGTCCCAGCAGGCCATCTCGATCACGGCGATGCCGGACATCACGATCTCGCCGGCCCGCCCGTAGTCGCCGTACTTCATCCGCTTGACGAGGTCCTCGACAGCGAACGGGTCCGACCCGAGAATGTGGTTGGTCTCTGCCTCGTGCAGATAGCCGAGCAGAGCGTCGGTGTGGCCCAGCATGCGGGTCTCGCCGACTCCGGTGAGTCCCTCGTCGGTGTGCACCTGGACGTAGGTCAGGTTGCGCCATGGCGTCCCGACCACGTGCGTGCTGATTCCCGTGATGCGCACGTCAGCTACTCCTTCACCCTCTTCGACCCTGTTCGAGATTTCGACACGCGTTCGAAATGCTGGCGAGACATTAAGGATGCCGCGATCGGAGTGTCAATGGGCCGAACGCATAACGGTTTCGACGCGACGGCCGGGATGACGGCCAAATGGTCCGGGCTGTCCCCGCTCTGAAACGCCAGAACACGAGGTTCCTGCACGACTTTCACGGCGCCCACGGGCCTCGCCGGGCGGGCGCGGATGTTGCCGAAGAGTGCGAACCAGGCGCGCAGGTCCCCGGTGCCGAATTGCGGCGCCTCGGCGGTGTGCCCCCCCGGGACGAACCTGGGACGTGAGCGCCTCGATGCCCGGGTTCCCCTACCGGGACGTGCGGTGCAAGCTGGAAGGGAGGCCGCCTCGCCGTCTCGGGTGTGGGCTCGGGACACGCGGTCTCGCCACTGCGAGTGAACTCCCTCGGGCTCGGCAGGAGGGAAGCGAGATGACAGAGCAGGTCACCACCGGTACGCGCTGGCGCCTGGCCGGTGATTGGTTCGATGTGTGCAAGTGCGCCATACCGTGCCCCTGCACGTTTGCGCAGCCCCCGACCTACGGCGACTGCGAAGGCGTGCTGGTCTGGCACATCCGGGAAGGCAGCTTCGGCGACGTGCGGCTCGACGGTCTCAACGTCCTGATGCTCGGCGCCTTCGTGGGCAACGTCTGGGCCGGCGCGCACACCGACGCGTACGCCGCGGTCTTCCTCGACGAGCGCGCCGACGAACAGCAGCGCGGTGCACTCGGGGCCATCTTCGGCGGTGAGGCGGGCGGATGGCCTGCGCAGTTCGGAGCCATGTTCCACCCCGAGATGCGCGGCATGGACTTCGCCCCCATCCACGTCGAGATCGACGAGGACCTCGCCACCTGGCGAGCCGAGATCCCCGGCAAGGTCACGGCCACCGCCGAGGCACTCACCGGCCCGACGACGCCGGACGGCGCACGCGTCCAGGTCCACAACGCCCCGGGCGCCGAGGTCGGGCCGGGCCAGGTCGCCACCTGGGGACGGGCCACCGTCGACCGCGCCGACGCATTCGGCTTCTCCTGGGAACGCTCGGGGAAGTCGAGCAAACACTTCCCGTTCGACTGGAGCGGTCCTGACTGACGAGCTGGGCGGCCCGGCAGGAGCCCTGCCCGGCGGCGCACCCCGGCACGACCAAGGCTCCACCTCGGGCCTCTTCCCGTGCAGAGGGAAAGGCGGGCTCAGTGGCTGTGTCCTTGGCGGGTAGGGGCGTGCCCCGTGCCCCTGTTCGCCGGCTTCGGGTGAGCCACCCATCATCCGGACCCGCACCGACATGTCCATAACGGCGCATGACCCTCCACCGGTCCCGCGATCCCGTGCTCGGCCTGCTCCCGTGCCCGGTTCAGCAGCCGCTCGCGCCGGAAGAGGCGGAAGAACACGGCGAGTACGACGATCATGATCGGCCGCCTGCGAACTCGGCGGCCGTGAACTGCCAGCCCATCAACAGCGCGAGGATCACGCCGAGTTCCAGCACCAAATTGGTGGAGGCGATCTCAACGCCATCGCCGCCGTGAAGTTCGCGCCCTTGCGGAACAACGAACGGGCCAGGGCCACAGCCGCGTACGGGCAGGACGACGAGGCCGCCCCGAGCCCGGCCGACAGAGCCAGAGTGCGCGGCCGGTCGTCACCCAGCAGCCGCACCGCCGCCTGCACCACGGCCGACAGGGCGAAACCGAGGATCAGCGCCCAGGTGACCTCCCAGGTCATCGACCCGGCGATGGACAACGCGTGGCCGATCGCTTCCACAGTCTCCTACCCTTCGCGGCAGGGTCCAGATCCCCGGGCCCCCTACCCCGTGGGGTATCTCGAGCGACCAGCGGGAGATCCCCGGGCTCGATCCGGCGCGCCCGGATCTCTTGCCACGAAACGTGGTTTACATGCCGATTTGACAGGTCTAGCGTGAAAGTACAGGACGACGCTCGCCGCCCTCACCATCGGAAGAGGGAGCAGTCATGTCGTGGACGATATCCGGCACTTATGTGGCCGGTTGCTCTTGTGCGGTGTTGTGCAGCTGTCCGTACGACGGCCAGCCGCGGGACGCCAAGGGCGGGACCGAATGTCTGGGCACTGCCGTGTTCCATGTGGCGGACGGGAATCTTGGCGATCTGGACCTGTCCGACGTGGACTTCGCGTTCTACAACCACTTCCCCTCCAATCTGTCCTCGGGCAACTGGAAGGTCGGGCTGGTCGTGGACAGCGCGGCCAGCGATGAGCAGGCCGAGGCCCTGGAGCGCATCCTGTCCGGCCGGGAAGGCGGACCGTTCGGCCAGCTGTCGCAGTTCTACGGCGAGTACCTGGGCATGGAGCGGGCGAGGGTGTCCCTCACGGACGGGGACAGGCCCGGCCTCACCGTCGAGGGCAGGACAGAACTCTCCTACCAACCGCTCACCGGACCCGACGGCGGCTCGACAAAGATCAAGAACGCCATGTTCGGGTTCGCACCCGAATTCGAAGTCGGCACCACCACTGGTCGTTCCAACGCCTTCGGGCTGAGCTACGAGGCGTCGTACGGCGAGAGCGCCGACTACGTCTTCAGCAGCGAGGAGACCGAAGAGGCTGGCCACGGCCGGGTCTGAGCGAGTACGCACGTGAGCGCAGGCGAGGCACCGCGACTCCTGGCGACGGTGTTCTCGGCGGCCTCGGTGTCGAGGTGTGTGCCGATCGCCCTCCTTGTGGGCACCCTGCTCTCACTGGTCAACCAGGGCGCGGTGATCGCGTCCGGCGACGCCACGGCCGCAACCTGGTTGCGGGTGCTGTTCAACTACCTGGTGCCGTTCTGCGTGTCCAGCGCGGGCTTCTTCGGCTGCCGGCGGGCCGCCTGGCGGACGGCACAGTCCTCGGGGGCCAGGTGAGTCACATGCCGTCCATCGAGGGCATCGTCCCCTGCAGCCCCGGCAGCAGCCAGTCCTGGAACGGCGCGAGCACGGCCAGCACGAGAAACACGACGCCCACGATCCGGCCGAGCATGGGGCCACGGGACCACAGCTTCTCCACGAAGATCACCACGGCCAGCCCGGCCATCGCTGCCACGTTCATCACGCCGAGCGGAATCAGGACGACCATCAGCCCCGCGCAGCAGCCGACGCAGTAGGCGCCGTGATGGACGCCCACCCGAAGGTCGCGGGCCGGCTGCCGGAACCCGGCGTAGCGCACCAGGTGGCTCATGGGGTCGCGGCAGTGCCGCAGACAGACGTACTTGAGAGGGCCCAGCTGGTACAGGCCCGCGAGCAGGAACGCCGCCGCGCCGATCCAGCGCCCGGCAGTCGGATGGTCGTCCACCAGGCCGCCGGTGAGGGCCAGGGACGCGTAGGCGAGCAGTCCGAAGGCGGTCCACACCAGCAGATACCCGCCCACGAACTCGACGGTGCGCACGGTCCGACTCCAGCCGGAGGACTGCCGTCCGATCCCGCGCACCCACGTGATGGCCACCGGCGCCATGGACGGCAGCATCATGGCCGCCATCATCGTCACCCACAGCAGCAGGAACACCGGCAGCGCCATCCCCATCGTGCCGGGCTCGACCCCCATGTCCCGGGCCTGCCCGACCGTCAGCGCCCAGGCAGGCGCCGCGATCAGGACGACCAGGAACCAGGCGGCCGCGAGATCCCGAGACGGCAGCAAGCCTCCGCCCGCTCCGGTCGGCGCGGGCGACCGGGCGGATGCGAAGGCGGAAATCCGGCTGTGACGCATCGGCAAGTCCTCCTGCGGATGGTTCCAGGACAGCACGCATTCGACTGCGGCGCGACCTCGCACAGCACGGCGGTGCTCGCGCATGGACCACCGAGCCCGGGCGGCCGCCCGCGGGTCGCACGGCTATCGTGCCGCCCATGACGACCACCGCGACGTTGAGCGACGCCGACTTCAACGCCCCGATCCAGGAACGGTACTTCGAGGACTACATGCCCGGTTCGGTGTACGTCTACGGCAGCATCACGGTGAGCGAACGGGACATCCTCCAGTTCGCCGGGGACTTCGACCCGCAGGACATCCACAGCGATCCCGAGGCCGCCGCAGAAGGCGCCTTCAAGGGACTCATCGCCAGCGGCTGGCACACCGCGGCCCTCATGATGCGGATGTACGCCGACCACTACGTCAGCAAGGTCGCGAGCCTGGCCTCCCCCGGCGTCGACGAGCTGCGTTGGGTCCGGCCGGTCCGGCCAGGGGACAGCCTGTCGATCCGCACGACGGTGCAACAGGCCCGCGTCTCGCGATCGAAGCCGGACCGAGGGCTGGTCCACACCCACATCGAGGTGCTCAACCAGCGCGACGAGCCCGTACTCACAATGACCGCGATGAACATCTTGTTGCGGCGTCCCGAGCAATAGCCGGGACGGGGCCACCGAGCCGGCGGTCCGGGCCCTGTTCCGAGTACTGCCTGATGGAGATGGTCTCCAGGAAAGACAGGGCCGACCCCGGCCTGGCCACAAGTCGAGGGTGAGCGCCAGCGCACCCCACCAGCTCATGTCTCCCATCGCCGCGAGCAGCGCGGTCACCACCAGCATCTGCCGCCCGAGAATGCCATGTGCTATCCCCCGCCTTGGTCGCGCATCGCGCGAACCCCCTGGTCAGGTGGAGACTACGGGGCACTGATCACATACGGACCACGGTCGTACGCCGCCTTGCCCGGGACGACGCGAATTCAATGTCGAGGACGACCAGCCACCGGGGGCACAGCCCGGCTTCCACGGTCATGATGAACAGGCCGGAACAGAACGCGAGCGCGGGGCGTCACCTCTTCATGCCTGGTGGTCCTGCGCGAGCCACCGGGGACGCCCGGGACTGCTACGTCTCCTGCCCCTGCGGGTCACGTGCGTACCCGATCCGCAGGAGCTGCGACAACAAGTCGGCGCGGCGCAGCAGTGGTTCGACCACTTCTTGCGTGACGTGTACGCGCTCCCCGGCGGGTTGCAGGCACCCGATGGCGGCCTCGCCGTGCCTGCGGAAGCGCGCTGGGCCGTCTTTATCGTCCCGCCGTGCAGCCATCCCACGTACCTCCTCGCAGAACGGACCATCGCGGATCTCACCCGCCGGCCACGTCTCGGAGCGGGGCGCGTGACCTGTGGTTGCCCTCTGCTCCCGGGACACCTGGTGCCCGGAGAGAAGACAGCTGATCCTTCCCGGGGGTTGCGCTGTCCCCGCCGAGCATCACTCGCCACGAGGCAACGCCCTCCCTGGGAGGCAGTCGTCACGAGTGCTTGGTTGGCGCCTTCTCGCCGGGCGGTTGAGGCCGTGACGGTGCCGACTGGTGCCGACGCGTGATCCGGCCGGCCCTCCAGCGTCGCCGCAGCCAGTCACCAGCCTCCCCCAGGACGACGAGAAAGGCAGACGAGGCGGCGCACTGGGCGATTGAGGCGGGCTGCTCCAGGGCCCTGCCCAGCAGCCAGAAAATGAGGACAATCAGCATCCACCAGACGGTGAGCGAGAAGGCGAGGCGCGACAGGCGCTGCCTGCCGGTCACCGGGCGACGTTCCTGGGCCGGCGCGGAGCGAGGGCTGCGTACGTCCAACTTGCTGCGGCGAGGACGGCTGCGGCGGCCGTAGCCACCACGATGGTCTCAGGGGGTGCCTCGGCAAGGCGCGGGATCGTGGTGAGGGGGGGCGACGGCGCAGAGGCCGAGAAGGGCCCAGCCGCGCGGACGCAGGGGGCCAGCCGGTGCCGGAGCCGGAGCGGTATCCGGCCGCTGACCAGCGCCAGCCCTGGCGGCAGCAGGGCGAGGGAGAAGAAGACGAGACCGGTCCAGTGCCAGGTCATAGGTGCAGGGCTCTTGTGTGTGCGGGCGGGGCGGGTCAGCGCTGGCGAGCGGCGGCGGCGATCATCCGCGGGGCCGGTGGTCGGCGCGGCCCGGCGGGCCGGCGTCGGTGCGCTGTCATCAGCGGTTTCCGTCGCGGTGGACTAAGCGTTGTCCCGTAAACGATCTACGTGTCTTCCGGGACCGGTGGCCCTGTCTGCTGATCGGATGTGCGGCAAACTTAGGGCAACATGTGCGGACGAGGGGAAGGGGAGGGCGCATAGAACGCACCAGTGAGTCGATGAGGCGTTGCGGTCCGTCGGTGCTGGAGGCGCTTGGCGTTGCTGGGTGGACAGCAGATCGCAAGATCGCCACTGCGGGCTGGACACAGCAGCTGGCAGGCGCGGGGTTCGAGCTCAACGACGTGGCGATCGGGGTCTGGGCCGAGTTCGGCGAGCTGACGATCGAGAGCTCCCCAGGCCGCGTCCCCGGCTCGTCACTGCACATAGACCCCGTGGACGCCTGCATCGACACCGCCGAGGAAGCGGCCACGCTGAGGCGTCGGTACGCAGAAAACTACAGCCCTCTGGGTATGTGGTCGGTCCAGTTCAGGTCGTATATCGCGGCCAGTGGGCGCGTCGTCGCCGTGGGGCCGAACGTCCTCTGGCCCCTGGGCTCAACCTTCGTGGAGGCGCTGGCCTACGTGGTGGATGGCGATGGCGGCGTCAGTCGTGCAGAACAAGCAGACTGGCTCGCCAACTGTCTCCCCGGCAGGTGAGACGATCTTGCGGTGGCTGGTGTGATCACGGCGTCGGAGCCGTCTTGGATAACCCCCTTCACCGGGCTGAGCCCGCGTCAGTTGAGCAAGCTGGTCACTGCGCTGCGGCGCGAGGGTGTTGATCCGGTGCGCAAGGGCCGGCCGTGGAGCTTGCCTCTGGAGGACCGAGTGCTGCTGGTCGCCGTCTACTGGCGGACGAACCTGACCCTGCGCCAACTGGCGCCGTTGTTCGGGGTGTCCAAGTCCGCGGCGGATCGCATCATCGGTCACGTCGGCCCGTCGCTTGCCCTCCAGCAAAGCAAGCGGTTCCGCAAGGACTCAAGGACGCCGCAGGCTGACGTCACCAAACCGTAGCGCGAGAGTCCGTCCACTTCATCAACGTGCGCGGGGCGTTCAAGGGCCACGGCGCGTGCGGTCCCGACCCGTGGATCAAGGGCCTGACCGGCGGGACCGAGGTGTTCCACCCGACTCGCTCTGGGGCTGTCCCTCAGGGCTGGACGGGCGGAGGTTGCGGAGGTTGCGTCTCCCTCAAGGTGAACGCCGCCTCCGTCGTCCGACACAGCGCCTCCACCGCGTGCCGCAGTGAGCGCCATGACGCCAGGCCCAGCAGGACGCCGACCGGTGCTGCGGGCCACCACCACGCGCCGAGCACCGTGAACGCCGCGCTCCACACGAGGGCCTCGCAGGCCGCGTCGTAGGCGTCGCGGGCCTCGGACAGGGCGGCGCGGGGCGGGTCCTGGGCGCCGAGAAGGAGGCTGGTCCAGCCGGTGACGAGGTCGCCGCCCTGCTGTCTGATCGTCTCCTCGGTGCGGTGGAACCGGTCGCCCGACCAGGTGGGTGACCCGGGCTCCCCGCTCTCGCGGGCGCGTGCCCTGCGCACATCGAGCCGGGCGGCCCGCAGCGTGTTGCCGTCGGCACTCTCCCGTACGGATCTCCTGGCCAGCTCGTCCGGCTCCACCCAGCGGTGTCGCCGCCACCTGGTCACGAGATCGCCCACCGGCATCAGCCACCACGGCCAGGCCCCGGCGGCCAACGCCCCTATCCCGGACGCGAGATAGGGCACCGCGAACGCCGCCGCCACCACCGGCACCGCGAAGAGCACGAGCGAGGCTACGGTGTCCGCGGACAGACCGCCGCCTGTCCGCAGCGCGTCGGCGATCTCCTCCCGGGCGAGGGAGACGTCGTTCCAGTGGGCGTGCCCCAGCTTGCCGCCGACGACCGCGACCACGAAGAACAGGATGGCGGGCAGCAGCCGTCGCAGGAACCAGCCGTCGGGTATGCGCTTTTGCAGCTCGATGAGAAGCCCCATCGCCGTCAGCCACCCACCGGACGCATCTCGGCGCCGCCCAACGCACAGTTCGGAGTCGGGGTCGCGGCCCCGTTGCGCAACTCGACGCGGCCACAACGGTTCTGTTTGGGGCAGACCCAGCCGGACGCCCGCTGTATCCGGCGGCCGGGCCAGTCGGCCACACCCATCACCGCGGGCAGCCCCAGCCCGTTCGGAACACCGCCCGCCTCGACGGCCTCGTGCAGCTCGCGTACGGCGTTGCGCCACGCGTCGCCGGCCGGGTCCGCGTCCCGGACGACCGGGAACGCCGACTCCCAGACGGCGTCGGGGATCAGTGGTCGCAGCTCCTCCACATGACGGCACAGGTACTCCACCGCATCCTCGTACAACCTGCGCGCGTTCGCCCCGTCCCCCACGGCGGCCTCCCTGAACGTCCCGAGAATCACTGCCCTCTGACAATCGGCCAGACTAATGTAACGATCTATGACCGAGCTTCGCGGCCGAGTGATCGCCCGCCTCGTCACGACTCAGAACACCCGCGATCCCGCGCTGTTGAGGGATCCGGAGGCGGTGGCCGACGCGCTCGCCCTGCTGCGGCAGGCCGCGCCCGCGCCGGAGGCGCCGGTCGACCTGGAGTCGGTCGTCCATGTCTTTTGGACCTTCTGGTTCCGGCACCTGGGCGACGAGGATCCCGAGGCGGAGCAGAACCTGTCCGTCATCTTCGGCACCTTCGTGCACCTCTGCCCGCGGCTGCCTCCGGAAGCCGGGCTCCCGGATATCCTCGTGGAGCGCTTCGATCCCGCCGACCCGTCCAACGAGGCGAGCTTCGCCTACCTGGTGAGCAGGGCGCACACGGATGCCGCAGCCACCGGCCCACAGGAGGAGCGGCCCGCCGCGCTCTCAGCCGCGATCGCCTGGTCGGAATCGGCGTTCGAGTCCGTGCTCGACGAAGACCACGCCGGATTCCTGGAGTTGACGGTCCACGCCCTCGAACTCCACGTCGAGCGCTTCAAGCTCATGGTGGACCCGAACGCGCTGCTGGTGGCCGTTCGCTACGCCCGTGCGGTCTGCGCACGCCTGGCTGCCGTCGCCCCCTCCGCCCTCGACCCCGCTCTCGTGCAGGCCGCCGCCGCGCCCGCCCTGCGCACCCTGGTCGACACCTGCCGACTGCTCGGCACGCCCCCGCTCGACGTCGTCGAAGAGCTGATCGCGGCAATCCCGCAGGGCGCCCTCCTGCCGGAGACCGCCGAAGGGCTGGGCCAGCTGCGCCACCTCCACACCCTGCCGGTCACCTGGCCCGGCGAGTTCGACCTGCGGGTGGGCGCGGCCATCGCCGACGCCGGTATCGCCGAGGACGACTGGGGCCGCGTCGCCTGCGCCGTACGACGGCTGCGTGCGTCCCTGGCCGCCACACCGACCGTGCACCCCGCGCACCCCCAGGTCGTCACCGCCCTCGGCCGGGCCCTCGCAGCCCTCGCAGCGGCGCGCAAGGACAGCGAGGCGGTCATGGAGGCAGCTGAACTCCTCGCCTCTGTCGGCGCCTTGGACGACCGGCACCGGGACATGTTCGACGCCTACCGGCAGTTGCAGGATCTGAGCGCCGACACCGCCACCCCCGAGGACCTGGAGCGGATACTCCCGCTCCTGGATGGCCTCCCCCTGAGCGACGAGCAGCGGGAGATGTTCGCCGCCTACCAGGAGTTGCAGGAGGCGAGCCGCAGCGACAACCCTGCCGACCTGGAGCGGGTCGCCCCGCTCATCCGGCGTCTGGTCGAGCGGGCCCGGCAGCAGGCCCTGCTCGACGGCTCCCCCGTCGACATCGACATCGAACTGGCCTTCCTGTCCACCGGGTTCGAGCCCGACGACAGCGCCGACGAGCACATCGCCCGCTACCGCACCGCCCTCGCCGCCCTCCCCGTCGACCGGCCGCACCGGCACGCCTACGTCGCCGTCCTGGCCGCGCTCACCGGAATGCGGGCCGAGGCACTGCGTGACAGCGCGCCCGCGCGGGCCGGGCTGTTCGAGGCGGAGTCCCGGGAGCTGACCGAGGAGGCGGTGGCCGCCGCCCCGGCCGGGTCCCCCGTGTCGGAGCTGCTGCGGCAGGGCGTGTTCCAGGTCGCGCTGCCCGTCGCCGTGGCCTTGACCGAGACGGGGGACATCCCGGACGGCGAACTGGGCCGCATGCTCGAGGTGTTGACCCGTATGGGCGAGATCCGGCTGGAGGACTCCGCGACCCTCGACACCGACATCGCGGCCATCCGGGAACTTCGCGACCTCACGCCCGAGGGCGACGAGATGCGTCCCTACCTCTCCGCCGTGCTCGGCAGCGCCCTGTCCGCCCAGACCACCCAGGAGCCGGACTACGCCGTCCTCGAAGAGGTCGTGGCGCTGCTGCGCGAGAGCCGTGAGTACGGGGTCGACCTCCCGGGCGACTTCGACCGGATGCTCGCGAACGCCCTCACGGTCCTGTCGTTCCGCGGCTTCGACCCGGAGGGCGCCCGGGAGGCAGCGGCCCTGCTCGCCTCCAACCCGGTCGCGCCCTTCCCCCCGGAGTTCCTCGAGGAGCTGCAGCCGGGCGACCCGGTGCCGACCGAGACCGACAGGGAGCTGCTGGCGGCCCGCACCGAGTTCCACAACGCCCTGCAGAACTACATGTTCGGCCATGAACCGGCCCAGCTGGAGCGGGCCCGGCAGATCGCCCGCCGGATGCGGGAGACCATCGAGGCCGCGCCCGTCACCGCCGAGCGGCCCTGGTACGACCTGATGGGCGACGTCTACGTCAACCTCGTGGAGACCGTCGGACCGGCCGGCGGTCGCGGCCCCGACCTCGACGACGCCGTGGTCGAGCAGTGCCGGGCGACCTTCACAAGGTGCGGCCCCGGACACCCGATGCGCCCGATGGCCGCGACGACCCTCGCCCGGACTCTCGCGCAGCGTGCCGTCATGCTCCGGGCCACCGAGCCGGAGCGTGCGCAGGAGCTGTTCGCCGAGGCGGACGAGGTGAGCCGGGCGCTCTCGGCGGAGGAGCTGCCGGACAGCGCCCCGTTCGACCTGGCGGGCGTGATGCGGTCGGCCCTCGACTTCTTCGTCCGGGGCCGCCTCCCGGACATGACCCCCGGCGCGGACGGCACTCCGCAGGACCTCCTCGCTGCCCACCTCGCGCCCGTACTGGGCCGGGTCGACGGCACCGCCGGACCCGAGGCGCTGCGGGACGGAAGCGTCCCGGTGTGGCTGCGGGCGCACGGCGAGATCGGCGCCGCGGCCGGCGCGCTGGGCCGGCAGCAGATCGGCCAGGCCCTGGACCATCTCGAAGAGGCCATCGAGGCCATGGCGACCCTCACCGACCGGGGTGCCGACCAGACCTCGGCCGAGCACGGTCTGTCGTCGTTCGAGGGCGACATCAGGACGATCGTCGAGCTGATCCTCTGCAATGTCGAACTGCGCGATGTCGCCCCTCGCCTCCCTGGATATCTGAGGGCTGCGCAGGAGTCGGTGCGGGAACTGAAAGCCGGGCGGCTCCCGCCCGAACTCCCCACCATCGACCGCAGCTTCGCCGGCCACGACGTCGACCGCGCCGCCGAACTCCTGGAGCGGGGCCGCGGGTTGCTGCTGACCCGGCGCATCGAAACCCGCGCCGACCTCGGCGAGCTGCGCACCCAACACCCCGGACTGGCCGCCGAGTTCGAGCGGCTGACGGAACAGATCGAGGCGCGGCCGCAGACGTCCGCCCCCGGTGACGCCGAGTGGGCCAGGCTGGCGCGACTGCGCGCCTCCCGCACGCTCGACGGCCTCGTCCGGGACATCCGCACCCGGCCCGGCTTCGAGGGCTTCCTGCGGCCGCTCACCGCGGGGGAATTGAAGGAACTCGCAGCCGACGGACCCGTGGTCGTCCTCAACCACGGTGGCAAGCGCTACTGCCACGCCCTGGTCGTCACCGACCGGACGATCACCACCCTGCCCCTCGAGGTCGCGGCCGAAGAAGCCGCCGACATGTCCCGGCGGCTGCGGGAAGCGGTCGACGCCATCAACACGCAGGGCGGGTCGAGACCCTCCCCGCTCCAGCTCGTCGCCGCCGGGAACACGGTCCGCCAGACACTGGACTGGACCTGGCACAAGATCGTGCGCCCGGTGCTGGAGGCGGTCGGCTGTGCGGACGCCGTCCCCACCCATGCCGAGTGGCCGCGCATCTGGTGGGTGCCGACGGGAGCCTTCGGCGCCCTGCCGCTCCACGCGGCCGAGTGCCGGTCGCCCGACTGCGCGCCCGACGGCTGCGGCGCTGCGCTCGACGCCGTGGTGTCGTCGTACGTACCGGGTCTGCAGACCCTGGCCTACGCCCGGGCCCGCGCACGGCAGCGCGGCACCGCCGAACACGGCAGGGCCCTGCTGGTCGCCGCGGCCGAGGACGACCTGCCCGGGGTCGCGGGCGCCGCCGACTACGCCGCCGGACTCCTCGGCGCGCACCGGACGCTGATCGGCCCGGAGGCCACCCGGGACGTCGTGCTAAGGGCGCTGCACGAGGCCTCCTGGGCACACTTCGGCTGCCACGCGGCGACGGACCCCTCGGAGCCCTCGGGCGCCCTGCTCCACCTGCCCAGCGGCGAGCAGGTCTCGGTCCGGGAGCTCTGCCAGGTCCGCCCGCGCGCGGCCCAGCTCGCGTTCCTGGCGGCCTGCGGCACCGCACGCACCACCGAGCACCTCTCGGACGAGGCCATCCACATCACGAGCTCGTTCCTGCTCGCCGGGTTCCCCACTGCGGTCGGCACCCTGTGGAAGATCGACAGCACCCACGCGGACCAGGTGACCCGCGACTTCTACCGCCGTACGACGGCACCAGGCACCTCCGGTCCCGCCCGCGCCCTGCACGACACGATCCGCGCACTGCGCGCCCGCGTCCCGCACCCGCACATCTGGGCGGCTTACGTCCACGCGGGACCGTAGCGGCCGGTCCTCAGCGTGCGTCGGGCAGCGAGGCCGCCAGCTCCTCCCACGCCCCGTGGACCTGCTCCTTGACAATCCCGAACTGCGTGAGGACCGACACACGCCGGCCGTCCCCGTCATTCAGGTCGATCGCCGACGTCGATCCGTGCGCCGCCATGGAGCGAACCAAATGCCAGGTCCGGACACCTGCGAGGTCGATCTCCACCGAGCCCTCCGCGACCACCGCGAACGCCCGCCCGCCGACGGTTCCGGTCGGTGACGTGCACCCGGCCGGCGCAGCCTGCATGGCAGACGGGGCGAACACCGCGACGCCGACGGGGAGCGCGACGGAACAGACATGGTCGAGCACCGCGGACACCAGGGCGGCGTCGATCTCCCGGTGCTGTCCGCCCGCCTCTACCTCACCTCTCATGGCGAAGCCCTGGACGCACTGGTGGACTGTCGGAATTCGAGGGTTGCAGTATTCGCCGTAGAGCGAGCAGTTCCGTACCCGGCTCGATCACGTCAGCGGTGACAAGGTGTAAATCTCTCGCCGAACGGGCGCTGTCTGCGCGAAGACGCCGGAGCAAGACGAAGACCGGCCTCTTGCGGTGAACCCGCGCCGGCCGCCCGCGCTCCGGGTTCACGGCGCCGGTACGGCACCGATCTGCTGCATCACCCCGAGGAGATCGGGCTGGCCCCGTTCGCCGACGATCCGGCCGCCGGCCAGGTAGTAGAAGTTCATGGCCTGCACCGAGATCTTGTTGCCGCTCGCCGGGATCCCGAAGAATTCACCGTCGTGGGTTCCCCGCATGGTGAAGCGCGCGGCCACCCCCATGCTTGCATCCTGGTACGACGACCAGGGACCCGCCACCGATGTCCTGCACGTCGGTGAACTACCTGATCCCGTCCCCGGCCCCGGCGAGGTCCGCGTCCGTGTCACCGTCTCGGGCGTCAACCCCGGCGACACCAAGAAACGGCGCGGCTGGCTCGGCTCGTCCATGCCCTTCCCGCGGGTGATCCCGCACAGCGACAGCGCCGGAGTCATCGACGCCGTGGGCGCCGGAGTCGACGCCCGCCGCGTCGGACAACGGGTCTGGGTGTACGGCGCCCAGTCCTACCGCCCCTTCGGCACCGCCGCCCAGTACACCGTCGTCCCTGCGGATCTGGCCGTCCCGCTACCCGACGACCTCAGTGACGAGCTGGGTGCGAGCCTCGGCATCCCCGGCATCACCGCCCACCGCACCGTCTTCGCCGACGGCCCGGTCGATGGCCAACTGGTCCTGGTCCACGGAGTTCTTGGCGGCGTCGGCTCCCTGGCCGCCCAGCTCGCCCACTGGGCCGGCGCCACCGTGATCGCCACCGTCCGCCGAACCGCGGACCTCGACCGCGTCGACCCGGCCGTCGCCCACGCCATCGCCCTGGACACTGGCGAGCCCGCCGCTGCCATCCGCTCGTACGCGCCGCGGGGCGTCGACCGGATCATCGAGGTCGCGCTGTCCGACAACGCCGACCTCGACAACGCCGTCGCCGCCCAGGGGACCGTCATCGCCGCCTACGCCACCCGCGCGGACCGCACCGAAATCCCCTTCTGGCCTCTGCTGTTCAACAACGTCACCCTGCGGCTGCTCGGCAGCGACGACTTCCCCGCCGAGGCCAAGCGCCAGGCCGCCCGCGACCTCACCTCCGCCGCCGCCGTCGGCGCCCTCACCGTCGCCGTCGGCGACTGTTACCCGCTGGACGACATCGCCAAGGCCCACGACCACGTCGACGCCGGCAGTGGCCACGGCCGCATCCTGGTCGCCATCCCCCAATAGCGCAGACTCGGAACACTGCCCTGCTCAACTGCCTAGCCCTGCGGGGCGGCCCGTCGCGCTGCCAAGTATTCGGACCAGTCCCCGCCGGCGAGGGTGGCCCAGCGTTCGGCCGTCATGGGGTGGATTCCGAACAGGTCGGCGATGACCATGGGCGGCAAGGTCTACCAGGGCGTCCGTCGTGACTCCTCCCCCGGCTGAAGCCGGGGGCTTCTCGTTACGCCGGGTTGACGTTGCGACGGACCAGCCCGGCCCGTAGAACGCTGATCGCCCCGACCGTGTCGGCGTGCGCGGTGTGGCCGCATGCGAGGCAGTGGCACTTTTCCTCCGTGGGCCGGTTCTCCTTGGCGGTGTGCCCGCATTCGGGGCAGGTGCGGGAGGTGTTGCGGGGGTCCACGGCGATCACTTCCCGTCCGGCGCTTTCAGCCTAATTCCCATGTAAGGACTCTCGCCGATCGGTGAGTTGGTTCGAACAGGTTGTGACGCCTGCACTCCACCGGGCCGTCAAGGTCTCCGACGAGCACGGCTGCGCAACCCAGCTGGCGGGTGGTGGTCTCGTGAGTTCCGGTGGATACCTCTCAACGTCACGGCCAAGGAAGGAACCGCCATCGAGCAGTACGGCCGCCTCGACGTTCTCATCTCCAACGCGGGCATCATGGCTGTCTCCCCGTCCGACGAACTACGCCAGGACGACTGGGACGCCATGGTCTCCACGCACATCACCGGTCTGCTCAACGGCATCGGAGCGGCCCTCCCTGTCTTTCGCCGACAAGGCTCCGGTCACTTCGTCAATGTCAGCTCCACCGCGGCCCACGTCGTCGCATCTCCCCTGAGCGTCTACGCGGCCACCAAGACGGCGGTGAACGTGATCTCCGAGGGTTTGCGCCAGGAGGTGTCCGCCACGCTGACTCAGATGCGCGACGAGATCGTCGTCCGGCCCACCGTGCAAGCCTGACAACACCGTTGAGCCGTCCCCGACCAGACGGCGAGCCGGGCGCAGGCGTCCGGTCTCGGTCAGCGGTGCATTACGGTGGAGCACGAGGGCCTTTCTGTTGGTGTAGACGTCGCAATCCGGAAGCACAACGGACACTGCGCCGTTGACACGCCGAACACGATGAGACCGCGAGGGTATGTACTGACAGGTGTCTGCCTCGGGCAGGCGCTGGCCGCGATGCTCGTGGCATGACCAAAACGAGTGTCCCGATCACCGTCTTCGCCCGTACAACGTCCAGCCCCGCCCACACCTACCAGGTCATCGTGCCGATCGACCTCGCCCAGGTGTTCAAGCCGTGGGGACCGTTCCCCGGCGTCGCAGAAGTGCGCGACCAGACCGGCACCTGGAACCGGCCGGGAACGTCGCGCCAGACCTGGTTCACCGACGGCTCCAAGGCCGACGAACGGCTTACCGAGATCGCGCAGGGGCACGGATTCGCCTATGAGCTAAGTGGCTTCACCAACGTGCTGGCCAAGCTGATTTCCGCGGTGCGCGGCGAGTGGTCGTTCCTGCCCGATGGCACCGGCACGTCGATCCGCTGGACGTACGACTTCCGGCCGCTGCCAGGCCGCCGCTGGATCGTCGCGGGACCGTTCAAGCCGCTCTGGGCCCGCTACATGCGCGCTGCACTCACCAGGATGGTGACCGTGGTGCAGGAAACGCCCGGTGGCATCATGGAGGAGTGAGCGACCTGAGCTTCGGCGCCTTACTACGCGGCTGGCGCGACCGCCTCGACCCGGCCGATGCCGGCTACGCCCGGTCGGCCCGCCGCCGCGCCCCTGGCCTGCGCCGCGAGGAACTCGCCGAGCTCGCCGGCCTCTCCGTCGAGTACGTACTGCGCCTGGAGCAGGGCCGGGCCACCAATCCCTCCGCGCAGGTGGTCGCGGCCATCGCCCGCGCGCTGCGACTCACCCGGGCCGAACGCGACCAGCTCTTCCGCGCCGCCGGCCTGCTCGCCCCGCGCGACCACACCGTCGGCACGCACGTGCCGCCGAGCATCCGCCGCCTCGTCGCCCGCCTCGGTGACCTCCCGATCGGCGTGTTCGCCGCCGACTGGAGCCTGCTGTGGTGGAACGACATGTGGACGGCTCTGCACGGCGACCCGTCCGGCCTGCCGCCCGCCGAACGCAACCTCGCCCGCGCACTCTTCGGCACAGGAGAGGGTCGCTGGCACCTGTACCCCCTCTCATCGGCGGCCGGACAGTACGCATTCGAGACGGCGATCGTCGCGGACCTGCGCGAAGCGCTCGCCCGCTATCCGGCCGATCCGGAGCTGGCCGCGCTCGTGGACGGGTTACGCAAGGCCTCGCCGTTCTTCGGTGAACTGTGGGCCGTGGCGGGCATGGAGCAGCTGACTGGGGACCTGAAGACGATCAGCCATCCCGAGCTTGGCGACGTCACCCTGGACTGCGACGTGCTGACCTTGCCGGGAGTCGACCTGCGCATCGTCACCTACACAGCAGCCCCGGGAACCCGCGGCGCCGACCAACTCGATCTCATGCATGCGTCCCGGCTCAGCGAAGCCCCCTGGCAATCGGGGCGCTGAGGAACTCATTCGGCATCTGGCCGTTCATCGCAAACATCCGAGGGGATCCGCGGGTCAGAATTCACCGACAGTACCGTCCGGCGTCGAGGGCATGTCGGGGGAATCACTTTTCCTCTCACGCAGGAGGTTCGTTGAGCGCGGGAGACGTCTCGGGCACTTACTTCCCGCCAGCGCGTGCAACTACTGCACCTGCCCACCGGTGCGCGTCTAGACCTGATCAAGCGCCGCGCTGAGCTCACCGCCCACAGCGACGACACCTCCCCTCACGGGGTGCTGGGGTCCCTGGCGCACAGTGCGTGGTCGATCAGGGCGCTGGCCGCGTTCTCCTGCTCCAGTATGTGCTCCTTGGTGTCGCCGCGGGCCTCGGACATGGAGACCACAGCGCTTCGACGCCCGTCATCGGTGACGCCGTTGAGGGTGATGTAGCCGCCGTCCCCGCCCTCGTGACTCCAGTAGGGCTGCAAGTGATCCTACGAGGACGTGGTTGATGATCTCCGGCGCTGCCACGGTGATGGCCCGCCAGGTGAGCCCCCCGTTATCTTCTTCGCGGTTCCGCAATGGGACCGCTGGCCTCCGGGCCCGGCATGACTGTTCCCCCCTGTCGAAGGCATGACCTGGGGGGTGGTGTCACCGGGCCCGAGAGGCGCCGTTGGAGACGCTGATGAGAGGTCCGACTACCGCCCGGCCGAGCGCAACGCCCGGCCGCGTACGGGCGGCAGGTCTGCATAACGTGGATGCGCGCACGACGCCAACGCCCAGGCCAGCACGCACGACATCCGTTCGGGAGGACGGCGTGAACGACAGCGACGAGATAGGCGTCTTCCTCGGCCTGGACGTCGGCAAGACAAACCATCACGGACACGGACTCACCCCGGCCGGCAAGAAGGTCTTCGACAAGCAACTGCCGAACACCGAGCCGAAACTGCGGGACGTCTTCGAGAAGCTGAAGGCCAAGTTCGGCACCGTCCTGGTGATCGTGGACCAGCCCGCCTCGATCGGCGCCCTGCCGCTGACAGTCGCCCGAGACGCCGACTGCAAGGTCGCCTACCTGCCGGGCCTGTCGATGCGGCGGATCGCCGACCTCTACCCCGGCGAGGCCAAGACCGACGCCCGCGACGCGGCCGTGATCGCCGACGCGGCCCGCACCATGCCGCACACCCTGCGCTCACTGGAACTGACCGACGAGATCACCGCCGAACTCACCGTCCTCGTCGGCTTCGACCAGGACCTGGCGGCCGAGGCCACCCGCACCAGCAACCGGATCCGCGGCCTGCTCACCCAGTTCCACCCCTCGCTGGAACGCGTCCTCGGGCCACGCCTGGATCACGCCGCGGTGACCTGGCTGCTGGAACGCTACGGATCCCCGGCCAGCTTGCGAAAGGCCGGACGCCCCAAACTCGTTGAGGTCATCCGGCCCAAGGCCCCGCGCATGGCCGCCCGGCTGATCGACGAGGTCTTCGACGCCCTCGACGAGCAGACCGTCGTCGTCCCGGGCACCGGCACCCTCGACATCGTGATCCCCTCCCTGGCCCGCTCGCTCAGCGCCGTCCACGAACAACGCCGGGCCACGGAAGCCCAGATCAGCGCCCTGCTGGAGGACCACCCTCTTTCGAAGGTCCTGACGTCGCTGCCCGGCGTCGGCGTCAGGACCGCCGCCACCTTGCTGGTCACCGTCGGCGACGCAACCAGCTTCCCCACCGCCGCGCACCTCGCCTCCTACGCCGGCCTCGCCCCGACCACGAAGTCGTCCGGGACCTCGATCCACGGCGAACACGCCCCACGCGGCGGCAACCGCCAGCTCAAACGCGCAATGTTCCTGTCCGCGTTCGCCGCCCTGCACGACCCCGCCTCCCGCACCTACTACGACCGCTGCCGAGCCCGAGGAAAGACCCACACCCAGGCCCTCCTCCGCCTCGCCCGCCAACGCATCAACGTGCTCTTCGCGATGCTCCGCGACGGCACCTTCTACGAACCCCGAACCCCACGCCTCGCTTGACGAAAGACATAGAGGCACCCCCCGTTATCGCTGACCGCAAGACCTGCCTGACCGGCCGCGAAGACCAAGTCCGGGGCGTCCGGAGCGCCTGCAAAGGTGCAGGCCATGGTCGGATGCCCTTGGTCGTTGACTGGTGGGCGAGCACCCAGGTCGCCCGCCCCGCCGTTCACCGACCGGTAAACGCCGCTGGCCTCGGGGCGACGGTAGTCACGACCGACGGCGGCGAGTACGACGTGCCACGAATCTGCTGGAGGCCGAGCAATTCCAGCTCCGCCACGGCCCCCTGTTCGGACCGGCAGTGTCGGGCTCCACGCTGCACCGGCTGTTGTCCCGACGGACGAGACGAGGCGGAACAGGTCACGGGTTCCAGAAGACGCTGGTGAACGCGCGGTCGAAGCGCCGCTCGCCCAGGTCCTCGCGCTGGATCACCCAGTGGACGGTGGCGCTCTCCCAGCCCTGCACGTCCATGCCGGCCTGCCAGTCGGCCAGCAGTACCCAGTCCGAGACGTCATCCGAAACCGGCCCGTCCCACTCGCCTGCTTCCGCGGCTTTCACGGCCCTGGACACCGCAACGGCGACCGGGTCGGTGTCGATGGCCTCCTCATCGGCGTACCCCCCGATCTGCAACGGCCCCTCGGGAGCGACCTCGTCACGGGTGCTCTCCCAGACAGCGATGAGCTCCTCGGAGCGAGGATGCCCGGGAAGCGGCCCGCCGACCATCGGACCGGGCAGTTCGACCGAATGGTGGTAGGGCAGCGACACCTGGGCCGTCGCCCGCAGCGGACCCTGCGGGAACTCCTCGAACATCGCCTCGTAGTCCTCCCAGCCGAAAGAGTTCCAAGCATGCCTGTCCCGTTCGACCACAGCTGACCCGACGCGGACATACACCACACTGCCCATGCTTTCGTAAGCGTCGGCGGTCTCGGGGAAGGCGAAGAACAGCAGGTGGCCCTCGGGAGGCAGGGGCAGGTCCGTCGCGTCGGCGGGCAGCGCCCCAAGGTCGATGGCGGCGACGAAGGGGTGGGCGGGGTCCGGAGTGTCAGCAGGCAGCAGGAGCGGACCGCCGAATCGGCCCACGACCGGTCCGTCCCCGCCCCGCTTCAGCGTCGCGCAGGGGCGGGCGACGGTAGCCAGCCATCGCTCCACGTCGTCGGCAGGTATGCCCCGGGCAATCGCTTTGTCACGGAAGGGACTTAGCCGGTCCCACATCTCAGGAGTCATGGGCAAACCGTAGAGGGAGGGACTGACTCAGCGGCTTCGCAGCCGTGGCGGACCTCCGAGCAGCACGCCATCCCTCACTGCCGGACCCGAGCCCGCCCGCCCCAGTCACGACCGTACCCGGACCACCCCCGCTTTCTCACCGTAAAGCCACCGGCTGGGCACTGTCACATTGGTTGGCCGGGTGGGATGCGTGCCGACGGTAGATCGCGGCGGGGCGTGAATGCCCGAGATGCTCGTCAGCCATCCCCCGATTGTGGACGAGAGTCGCAGGGAGCTGACGAGCATTTCGCGGGTTGCGCACGGTGGGTCAGGTGAGGAGGTACGCCCTCAGAATCGTCGCCGAGTAGGTGTTGCCCTCGGTGTCGGTCAGGGTCGTCTTGAAGGAGACCGAGCGGGCCTTGGTCGGGTGGGTGACTGCAAGGGTCTTCTTACCGTGGTCGGTGGTCACGCCGGCGGCGGACCAGGTTGCTCCGGCGTCGTAGGAGACCTTCACCACCAGGGACTTCAGATGCTTGGCGGCCGGGCCCTCGATGGAGAGCGGGATCGTGGTGCGGCGGCCTGCGGCGGCCGTGCCGGTGGAGGTGAGGGTGGGATGGAAGCGGACGGTGGAGAGGGGGAGGAGGGTGGGGGTGTCCGGGTGTGATGACGTGTGTTTCGAGGTGAAGGTCCAGGCCGCGGTCAGGCGGCTGGTCGTGCCGGCCACCGTCGCCGGGCGGGTCAGGTCCGTGCGGATCGTGAACCGGGCCGGACCGGTCGGGAGCTTGTCGACGGTCTGGCAGAGGTCGCCGTCGTTGTCGAGGAGGGTGCTGCCGCCCGCGGTGACCGTCGTGTGCCGTGCGGCCACGGAAGACGCCGGGTGGCCGGCCCCGTCGGCCAGGTCGGGGAGGCACAGGTCGAGCGTGTCGCCGCTCCGGCGCGCGCCGCGCCCTGCGCCCACGAGGGGGCTGAAGACGCCTACGTTGTACGTCGACTCGTACGTCCGGCCCGCTCGGTAGGACACCGGGCGTTCCTCGTTGTAGAACACGTCGGTGTCGTCCCCGGAGGCGTTCTGCTGGCCGAGGCCGACCGTCCAGCGAAAGCCCTCCGGAGTGGTGACGTACGTCTTCGCCGTCGCCGGGAGCGGGAACGGAGCGCTGACCGTGCCCAGCGCCAGGGTGGGTCCATGCCACACGGGGTTGAGGATGCCCTTGCGGTGTGCGACGGAGGAGCCGAAGTGCCCGTTCAGCAGGGCGAGTTCGCTCATCCGCGCCGTGTGCCGATAGCCGGTGGGGAAGCGGTCGGGCAGGTTGTAGAGGAGGTTGTAGGTGGTGCTGCCCTTCTGCCACAGGCCGCTGAGCTGCGTGTTGAGCTTTCCGGGCGCGGCGGCCGGCCCCAGCGTCGCGGTGCGCAGATTCGTGAACGGGCCCCAGAACAGAGTCGTGTTGTGCGCGTCGTTTCCGGCGCCCACGCCGAAGTTGAGGAAGCCGTCCAGCATCTTCCCGCCGCCCCTCGGCGCAGTGATCTCGACCGGCTCGGCCTTGCGGGCGTCGAAGGTGACCGTCGTGTTCTTGGTGATCGAGAGCTTCGGCCGGACGAGGGCCGTGGTGCCCTCGGCTCCGGTTCCGCCTTCGGCTGCGGACATCACCGTGTCGACGACGTAGTCACCGCGTGGGACGCGCACCTTGTAGACGCCCTCGGCGATCTGCTGCGAGTCATCCAGGGTCGTGGTCCAGTAGTCGCCCGAGTGGCCGAAGATCTCGGTCAGCGGCGAGCTGACGGGGTTTCCGCCGCGGTCCAGGAACTTCAAGGTCAGATCGTATGCCTCGGCCTCGCGTACGACGCCGAAAGCCGTCCGTACGGCCGTGTCGGCGCCCTGCCCGGTGGCGATGACCGCGCCCGAGTACGCACCGTCCGCCGCCTCGGTGCGGGTGTCCGCGGTGAGGTCGACGCTCGCGGTGCCGCCCGCGGGGACGGTGAGCTGCGAGGCGCTGAGCCTGAACATGCCCTCGGGCGCGGTCTGTCCGGACGGGCCGGTCGCGGTGGCGGCGAGGTCCAGGGTGACCGGACCGTCGCCGTCGTTGCGGTAGGTGACGCGGCGGGCGAGCGGCTGGTCGTCGGAGTGGGGCCACAGCTGCTCGCCGAAAGACACCGACGTCTGCTCGCTCACCACGGTCTGTGCGAGCGCCCGCGCCACGGCGACCCGGCCGGCCCCCTGCTGGTACCCGGTCAGGCCGGCCGTCGGGACGGCGGAGGCGGTCAGCGCCTGCTTGATCCGTTCTCCCGTCCAGCCGGGGTGCCGTTGTGCCAGGATCGCGGCGGCGCCCGCGACATGCGGCGTCGCCATGGACGTGCCGGACATGGAGACATAGCCGTCCGCCGCCGGGTCGCCCAGTTCGCCGTGTGCCGCCTTCGCCGAGGCGATGTCCACGCCCGGCGCGGTGAGGTCCGGCTTCAGCGCGCTGTCGGCGGTCGGGCCGGTGCTGGAGAAGTCGGCGATACGGTCGTTGCCGTCGACCGCGCCCACCGCGAGCGCGGACTCCGCCGTGCCCGGGGAGCTGAGAGTCTTGGGCCCGGGGCCGTCGTTGCCTGCCGCGGCGACGGTGAGCATTCCAGTGCTCTTGGAGAGGGCGTTCACAGCCGTCTCGACCGCGTCGCTCCCCGGGGTGTCGGTCTGGCCGAGGCTGAGGTTGGCCACCTTCGCACCCCGCGCGGCGGCCCACTCCAGGCCGGCGATGACGGTGGAGTCGCTACCCTCGCCGCTGTCGTCGAGCACCTTGGCGTTGAGGATCTCGGCGCCGGGCGCGACGCCCCTGTACAGACCGCCGGACCTGGCCCCCGAGCCGGCCACGGTCGCCGCGACATGCGTGCCGTGGCCGCTACGGTCGTCCGTACTGCCGGTGCCGCTGAAGTCCTTCGACTCCGTGACCACCGAGGCGAGGTCCGGGTGCGTGGTGTCGACGCCCGTGTCCAGCACGGCGACCTTGACGCTCTTGCCGTCGTAACCGGCGGCCCAGGCGCCGGGCGCGCCGATCTGCGTGACGTTGCCGCTGGCTTCCCCCTGCACCGCCCGCGCCGTGAACCGGCCGTCCAGCCAGACCCGGGCGACTCCCGGGGCGGAGGTGAGGGCCTGCCAGGCGTCCTCGGCCTCTGTCTTGGGCACGGTGAGCGCGGCGCCGCCCACGCTGGGCAGTTCCCGGCGGACGGTGACATCCGCGTCCGCCACCAGCGACTTCTGGGTGTCTGTGCGCCGGGCGCTCTTCCCGTCGTACGAGACGATGAGCGGCAGCGTGGCGCGCCGGGCGTCGTCGTATCCGGCGCGTATCAGGGCGCTGACGTCGAACAGCCGCTTGTCCAGGGTGCCTTGGCCGATGCGGGCGGCGGCGTCGGCCGGCACGACGTACTGCTCGCCGCCGAGGCGCCGGACGGACACCGGGACGTCCTCGCGTCCCGGTGCCTGCTGTACGCCGGTCACCCGGCCCCGGGCGTCCATCTGGACCCGGTCCCCGGTGATCAGAGTGATGAACCGGGCCGAGGATCCGCCACCCGCCCCTGCGGCGGTGGCCCCTGCGACGGTCCGCATATCCCACCCCGCGTCGGCGGCAGGCGCGGTGTCCGCGTTTGTGGTCCGCAACCCGAGCCCCGTGCCGGTGTCCGCCACCGAGACGCCCGTCATCACTGCCGCGACCAGCAAGGCGGCCAGCGCCGCCGATGAGGATCCGCTGCGCATCAGCCGGCCCGCCCCGGAAGCTGCTTGCCGGCGTCGACGACGGCGCGCTGCGTGATCGCGCTGGTGAACGTGACGGTGCCGACCTTGAACGGGCTGTCCGGCACCTTCTTGACCACCACGTTGCGCTCGCCGAGGAACTCCAGGGTTTCCTTGTCGAAGATCCACTCGGTGCGCTCGCCGGCGGTGTCGTTCTGCCGCGCGATCGCCACCCCGTGACGGCCCACGGCGTCGACCGCGTCGTCCACCGCCACGACCCCGGGGATCTTGGCCGCGGCCTTGTAGAGGGCGGCGGTGAGATCGGCCGGCGGGTAGCTCTCCGTCAGCAGATCACCGATGGCGACGAAGGCCGCCTGGTCGCGGGGCACTTCGGGGTCCCGGACGGCGTCCGAGTCCCGGTAGATCCGCTGCAAGAGCACGGCGGGGTCGGTGGGCAGCTTGGCCAGGGCGTCGTAGGCCGAGTTGAGCGGGGTGTCGCTGGACAGGGTCATGCCCTTGTCGCTCGTCTCGCCCGCTTCGATCAGCCAGCCGTCCTTGCCGTCGAGGGAGTTCCAGACCTGGCGGGAGTGCAGCTCTTGGCTGACCACCGTGGTCTTGTCGTCGACGGTCTTGGGGTAGGTGCTCGCCACCTTCGAGGCGATGTAGATGAACTGGCCGGCGTGCGGGGAGGGCCCGGAGACCTCGGCGGCGGCCAGGGAGATGCGGTCCAGGAGCTGGGGGGCGCCCTTGGCGTCGACGGCGCCGACCTGGGTGGTCAGTGCGGGGCCGGTGGCCAGAGCGGTCTTGCCGCCGCCCCCGTTGCCGCCGGACAGGGCGACGCCGGCCACGACCGCGCCGGCCAGGGCGAAGGCACCGGCGGGCAGCAGGATCGCGCGGCGCAGGAACGGGTTGCGGCGCCGCGGGGCGAGGGCTGGGCGAGCGGGGGTGCGGTCGGTGCGGAGGTCTTCGTGGATCTGGGCCATCATCTGCTCCTTGTGGAACTGGTGGCGGCCCGCCGGCAGATCCCGCTCGACGGAGGGCAGGAGTCCCTGGGTCTCCGTCCACTCAGCCGGGCGTGACTGGGAGGGGCTGGCGTTCATCGGTTTCCTTCCTGTGCGGACCGGATCACGTATCCGCGATCACCTGTTATCTGCCGGTTGGCGGTGGTGAGTTCCCGTTCTTTTCTGAGCAGTTCCGCGTCGGAGAGCTTGCGGAGCTTGCTGCGGGCGCGGGACAGCCGGGAACGGACGGTGCCGACGGGAATGCCCAGGGCGCGGGCGGCCTCGGCGTACTCCATGCCCTCCCACAGACACAGCGTCAGGACCTCGCGTTCGGGGCGCTTGAGCAGACTGAGCGCGGTGAGGGTGGCGGCGATCCGACGCCGGTCGTCAAGCCGTGCGGCGGTCTCCTCTGCGTGGTCCTCGACCTGCTCCTCCGCGGCGCCTGCGGCTGCTGCCGCCTCAGCCGCGTTTCGGTAGCGCCGGTTGCTGCGGTACTGGGAGCGGGCGACGTTGGTCGCGATGCCCAGCAACCACGGTCGCAGCGAGCCCCCTTCGGTCTCGATCGACGCTCGGCGCCGCCAAGCCTCCATAAACGTCGCTGACATGACGTCCTCGGCAGCGGACCAGTCGGCGGTCAGCCGGAAAGCGTGGTTGTACACCGCGCGGGCGTGTGCGTCGAAGAGTTCCGCAAAGGCGTCCGGATCTCCAGTTCGCACCCGGGTTCGCATATCTGTGGTCACGTCTTCAACTGACTGTGAGAGCGGGCGAGTTCCCGTGTTCTACGTCACACCGGTCACGGGAGTCGCCTCCACACCAAAGAAGCGGCCCACCCGCACACCACTATCAAGCCGAGACACCGCGCGGATCAGGACGACGTCTCGGACCGCCCGGCTCGGCCCCGCCGCCGTCAGCCGGCAGCCGAGGTGGCGGTGAGAGCCTCGTGGGCCTGATCAGGGCCTGGAGCTCATGGGGTGGATCCGTGTCCGTCCATGCTTGCCACCATCGGGTGAGGGTGATGGCTGGAGTGTGCCAGGACCGGATGGCGCGTAAGGCCCTGGGCCAGCAGGGCTGTTGCGCCTGGTGGGGTACGTCTGGTCCCCTCTCTGGCCCCTCCTCGGGCACGAGTCCGGCGCGGTGGCATCCAGCGGTCCAGGTGGGGCGAACCCCTGGTCCCAGCAGAAGGAGAAGGCGCAGTTGACCAGGGTCTGGTGGCGGCGGATGGCGCGGTCAGAGCACCTAGCTGCTCGCCGGTCGACCGTTCGCCGACGTCTCGGTTCGCCAGCCGAGGAGGATCGCGCGAAGCGCCTGTTCCGCGAGGTAGCGGGCGCGATCGTTGCCGACGCTGCCGAGGTGACTGAGCGACGCGATGCCGTACAGCGTGCCCCAGAGGATCTCGCAGGCCTGGTCGAAATCGGCCAGGACCACGTCGTGTGCAGCCGACCAGGTGGTGAGCAGCTCCTTGACGACGTCGATGACCGGTTCCGCGACGCGTCGGCGTTCGTCCACGTCGACCATCGGGTCGTTCATGACCTGGAAGAGGTGGGGGTGCTCGCCGGCGAACCGGACGTACTGCGACGCCATGCGCGTCATACGCCGGTCCGTATCGGGCTCCTGCGCGGCTCGGCGGAACTCGCTCAGCATCAGGCGGTGACCGTGCGCGACCAGCTCCAGTACGAGCGCGTCCTTGTTGGCGAAGTGCTGGTAGACGACGGGCGCGGAATATTCGACGTCGGTGGCGATGCGCCGGATCGTCAGGGCCGCGATGCCCTCGGTCTCGAGAACGTGCAGCGCGGCCTCGATGATGCGCTCCCGGGTGTTCGCCCGTTCGCGGGCCCGTCTCGTGCTGGTCGACATGGTCCGTCACTTCGCTTCGATGGTGTCCTCGAACACTAGTCACCGCCTTGACCGCGCCGACGACGCGCGTCATAGTTAACGTCGTTAGAAATTCTAACAACGTTAGGAACGGGTAGTAAGTCATGATTTACCCACATCAACAGGGTCACGATGAAGGGCACTGCGACGCCTGAGCAGATCGAGGGGGTGCTGGAGAGCTGGCGGAATCAGGGCCGGTCGAACCCCGCGATCAAGTCCTTCGTCGTCGGCCGCGACCACGGCGGCGACTACACGTACGGCGCGGTGTTCGTCGCCGAACATCTCGACGGGCTCTTCGCCTACCTGACGCACCCGACCACCTACCAGACCGACCACCTCGGGCTGCACCTGGTCCAACGGCTGGAGATCTTCGACGTCAGTGACGACAACGACCCTGACCTGAACGCCAAGATCCAGGAACTGCACCGGCGCCGCAACGAGTTCAACCCGCAGATCGCCGGCATGCTCGCCCACGTGCCCACCTATACCGGCTCCGGCGTGGACGACTGACCGAGACCCCGGAGAAGGAGAAACCGTCATGGCCAAGCACGTCATCATCGGTGCCGGTTCCATCGGTACCAACGTCGCTCGTCTGCTCGCCGAGCGCGGCGAGAGCGTCCGGATCGTCACCCGCAGCGGCTCCGGCCCCGAGCACCAGCTGGTCGACCGGGTCGCCGCGGACGCGTCCGACCCGTCCCGCCTGACCGAGCTGTCCCGCGGCGCGGAAGTGATCTACCACTGCGCCAATCCACCCTCATACACGGTGTGGGAGCGCCTGTTGCCGCCCTTGCAGACGGCGGCCATCACCGCCGCCAAGGCGAACGACGCCGTCCTCGCGCTGACCGGCAGCCTTTACGCCTACGGTCCGCAGCCCGGTGGCCGGATGAACGAACACACCCCCATGGCCGCCACCGGGCACAAGGGCCGCCTGCGCAGACGCATGTGGGAACAGGCCCTCGCCGGGGGGATCCGCACCGTCGAGGCCCGCGGCTCCGACTACATCGGCAAGGACGCCAACGGCATCTACTCCCTGCTCATCAAGTCGGCCCTGCAGAAGGGAAAAGCGGCCTGGATCACCGGCCACCTGGACATGCCGCACACCTTCACCTTCAACGGCGACATGGCACAGGCCCTCATCACGCTGGCCTCGGAAGAACGCGCGTGGGGCCGACCCTGGCACGTGCCGTCCGCGCCGGCCATCACCATTCGCGAGCTGGCGCGGCGCTACGCCGTCGCGGCGGGCCGGCCACCGGTCAAACTCATCCAGATACCGCGCTCCATGACGCGTACGGCCGGGGTGATCGTGCCGATCGCCCGCGAGATGGCCGAGATGGACTACCAGTGGTACGCGCCGTTCCACATGGACGCGACGGAGACCGCCGAGGCCTTCGGCCTGACCGCCACCGACCTCGACACCGCCGTTCGCAACGAGGTCAGCTGAACTCCCACCGCCACACCAGCACGTCGAACTTTGGGACGACGCTGCGAACGGCTCGAAGTGGCGCCGCGACATCACCCACCTTCGCGACGTCCTTGACCCTCCGGTCCCTCCACAAGAGGAAGCCCTCTTCGATATCTAAGCGATCACCCAAAGTCACGGGTCACAGAAGTTGGACCAGAGCCCGCAGTCACGCACATAACCACCGAGGGCCTGGACGATGCGGCGCACGCTCGCCGTACGGTCCGCGAACACGACGGCGTCTACGGCCGGCAGATCCATGCCCTCGCCGAGGACTTGTGCGTTGGTCAGGATGCCGGGGGGAGCGGCGATGAAGCGGTTCCGGATCTTCTGGCGCTGGTCGGGGGTGTGGGTGCCGTTGATCGACTGCACACTCAAGTCCGTTGGCCAGGGGGGACGTTGGTCTGCGGGGAGGGTGCGCAGGCTGGGTGCCTCTATGGGGTTCGTCAAGGAATCGAGCTGCGTTTGGCCGGGCTGACGGGCAGCATGGCGGCATGCCGGATCTGCTGTGGGATGACGTCAGGAGCTTTTTCGACCCTGACCTGATGGGTGCTCTGCCTGATGTGTCCGTGACCGACACCTCGGTCGATGACTGGCAGGCGGTGTTCGACCTGGCCGGGTCGAGCGGGTGGACGTGGGAGTACTCGGAAGGCTGCGTTCGCATGCCTTTGCCCTCGGCGCAGGAGGTGCTGTCACGGCCCACGGACGCGGACACGGCCCTGCTGAAGGTATGGCCTGTCGCGGATGTGCAGGTGAACTTCTGGCCGATGTCGGCCGGTGAGATCGACTTCGATGTCGATCTCCGGGAGTTGCAAGGCCAGGAAGGAGTGGACGTCCTGTGCGGCCTCCTCGGCACGATCGGGCGTCGGCTGGGCAGGCCCGTGCTGATGACCGGAGAAGGAGACCGGGGGAAGCCGGTGCTCGGGTTCGACCCCAGGGCCGATCGCGTGGTTCTGCTGGCAGATCCCCTCGGAGTTCAACTGACCGCCGCTGCAGGCCGGGATTCGTAGAAGGCGCCGTCGCGGAGCATGGCGAACAGGACGCTGACGCGGTGGCGGGCGAGACGGAGAAGAGCCTGCGTGTGGGTCTTTCCGCGGGCCTGGCACTTGTCGTAGTAGGTGCGGGAGGCGGGATCGTGCAGGGCGGCGAACGCGGACAGGAACATCGCCCGTTCACCACCAGCAGGTCGAAGACGGGGACGGGGACGATCGTGTGCTGGGTCTCGGCGATCCGGGCCAGGGAGTCGAGCGTGACGAACACGGTCGCCCGCTCGCGCCGCTTCCTGCGCTGGGCCAGCCAGTAGGCCAGGTACTCCCCCGAACTCGTACTCGTCGCGCCTGCGTCGGCGAGTAGCGGATACTTTCCGGCGTCGAGGGAGGACACGGCCATCAGCATCTCGCGGCGGCCGTCGCTACGGGCTGCGGCCGCCCACTGGCCGATCAGGTCCCGGGACGGCACGGCGATCAGCAGGTGGTGGGTGTCGTGTGCCTCGGCGGTTCTGAGCGCGATCAGCGTTTTGCCGGTACCGCACGCGGAGACGAGGTGGCCGCGCGAGCGAGGGTGCTTCAGATGCCGGACCGCCGCGTCGATGGCCGCGTTCTGATCCGGACGCGGCACGCGGCGATCCGCGGGAGTAGTCGAGGGTGTCGCAGCAGCCGCTGGCTCGAGGTTGAAAGACATCGGGTACGGCCTCAACTCGCGGCGGAATGGTCGCCGTCCATCCTCCCGTACTCGCGGCGGCCCTTGTGGATACCTGGCGAAGCTGCCTGACCGGCTACACCTGTTCCTGGTACACCTTGATGTCGGTGGGCCTGAGTGGGCGGATCGTCGTCCAGGCTGCTCGCGCGCTCAGTTCTTCGGCCCACTCATCGAGATTATCTCCGGCGCCGTGGAAGAACCACGAGTGGAAGCTGCCGAGAGCCTGCAAGGCGGGAGCGGGTCCGTATCGAAGTTCGCAGTGGACCTGCACGTAGTGGTCGTGGTTGCCGTCGCTGTCGGCGATTTCGAACTGCCGGGCAAGGTCCAGCGTGAACGTCGCAGGACCGTCGAACGAGTAGATCCCGTATTGGAACAGAAGGCCATCTGCATCGGCGGTGTCCGCGACGTCGAAGAGCCGTCGGCCAAAGCGGAGGAAGGCGAGCCAGGCGTCTTCCGTGTCAAGGTCAGTGAACGTCTGCTGTTCGCCCTTCAGTTCGCTCTCGAGGAGCGCGGCGGCCTCGTCTATCGGCAGTCTTTGCGTCAATGCGTGCCTTCCTCGTCCATGGCAGCGGGCTGAGCGTATTCAGCCAGGCGGCCCTTCCTGTTCGCACCATTAGAAGATGCCGGCCTGCATATGCTGCGTGAGGTTCTCGAGGATCTCGCGCAGCCATGGAGCGCGGGCGGCCGGCAGCCGGACCAGGGTGTGCTCGAATGTTCCTCGGTCAGCCCGGAACAGTTGATGGGGTGCCGGCGCCGGTGGGTCGTCGCGGAGCACGCCGTCGGGCATCACTCCCGACGCAAGCGTGGGCAGATGCGACTCGGGGTAGATCATCCACAGCCACACACCGAACGGCAGCGGCACTCGGCATGCCGAAGTAGCCGAGTCTGACAGGGTCCAGATCTGCCCTGTCTGCGGATGGATCGGCACGAGAAGGATGTCGGCGTCCGCGTCGGGTACGGGTAGCCCTGGTCCGGCCAGGACGGCGTGTCGCTCGGGCAGATGCGAGGGCAGCAGGGTGTCGAGGGCGCGTTGAAACACCTCCGCGGCCAGTCCGTCCGGAACGGTCACTGTCCGACCTTGTGAGGCCGCCAGCAGGTGGGCGAGTGCCTGGCCGGCGGCTGCTTCCCATTGCGGGCTCCAGGACCAGAAGTTGTTCAGGCCCAGCCGTGATCCCCACACCGTGGTCATGGGCTCGAATGGAGGGGTGCTCTTCACGTTGTCCATCAGTTCCGCCCAGGAGAGCGGCGTGTCCTTGGCGCCATCAACGGAGAGGCGGCGTACGGCGTCGGGGGCAAGCCACACGACTTGCCAGAGCGAGCAGTCATCGATCCGGCTCGCCACGGGCAGGCCGCAGGACATACAGGCCATGTTGGGACCGTCAGCCCCGTCGATCCCGCAACAGGCACTGCCACGCTTCTCCGGGATCAGTACAGTGTTGCGGGTATCTCCGGGAGCGATGACGATCGCGCCCGGCGCACCGTCGGACAGAGCGTAGACCGGCGCGTAGATGCCGCGGGCGGATGCTTCGCCAGGGGCGATCTCCGCCCATCGCCGCCATGGGGGTCCCGAAGGCTCCGGGTCCACGGCGAAAGTGCCCGATTCCATCAGCGCCGGGAGCTGAACCGAGTTCCCGTACTTCTGGCGGGCGTGGACCGGCAGAGCAACCTGGGACAGGGGTGCGGTCAACTCGGTGCCGCACCCTGCACACACGAAAACGAACAAATGCCCTCCGTCGGGGAAGCAACGGCAGTTTCGCAGCCTGATCTCAGTCGGCCAACGCATTTTCGAGCATCGCGGAGACGGGGGTCTACGGATGAAGGCAGCTCCAGCGACAATTCGGCATCAGCCCATCGCACAGTCGAAAGTGACTGGTCCAGCCACGCTCAGTGAGTCAGGATCCTGAGGTGCGCCACGCTTCCGAGGATGCCGAGCTGCTGGATCTGGTCCGTCGCTACGTCACGCCCGACCATCGCTACCGAAAGCTGAGCGGCAGCTTGCTGCGCCTGGAAGGCGGCGAGTACGACCGGTTGCCTCGAGCTCTCGCCGAAGATGCCGAACTCGTCTCTACACGGGAGCTCGGCATCCTCCTTGAAGGCGGGTGGCGTGAGCGCAGGACCGCTGCATGGCTCATCGCCATTTCCGGCCGGACCGAGTTCCGCGAGCGCCTCGGGGAACTCCTGCTGCCCAGCGAGGTCTGCTGCGCGGGCTCCGCGTACTGCGTTGCCCTGGCCACCTTCGGCACACCGGACGACGCTGATCTGCTGGCTACCTACCTTGATCGCTATCTACGCCGGCCCGACCTCACGTACGACCAAATCATGGTCATGGGCGCCCTCGTATTCGTCGACTTGAATCTCGGAGGCGACCAAGCCTCGCGCCTTCTGGGCTCAGGCGGCCTCTGGCATCAGTGGCTCCAAGACGCATCCCACATGCAGAGCACGGAGGACCCCGCCACCTACCTGAGCCTGGTCCGCCGGCTCTGCGCTTTTTTCTTGAGGAGTGCGCCGAACTACGTCCCCGGGGATGATCACCGGCAGCGGCTCGGGGACGTTGAAATCCAGCGGCCGTTCGACTGCGATCCGGGCAGGATGCCTTCTTGTGAACCATGCACTGTGCGGCCTCGCGGCCAATGAGGCTCTGCCCGTCGAGTTGGTCGATCGCCTGATCTCGGTCGCGGACGCGGACATCGCCGACGGCCTCGCCAGTCGCGCGGACCTCAGCCGCGAGCAGGCGGTCAGCCTGGCCACGCAGGTCGAGGAGAGCGCCGTGCGGCTTGCGTATGCGGGTGTGCTGACCGCTGCCGACGTCGATCCCCTCACGCAGCCGCAGGCCGCACTCGCCCTACTTGAGGAGCGTTCTGGTGACTTGGGGTGGGCGCGGCTGTTCGCTGAGGACCCCGATTTCGAGCATCGGGTGAAGCTGGCCGCCTGTCCCGACCTTCCGGCCGATGTACGGGAGATGCTCGCCGCCGATCCAGACGTACGGGTCGTCGCGGAGCTCGCGTTGTGGACCACGGCGGACCTGGCGGCCCGTCTCGCGCGCCACCCGCATGCCGAGATCCGCCGCGCGGTGGCGGCCAACGAGGCAACACCACCGCAGGTCCTGTCCATGCTGATCACCGGCGAGGGGCTGCCGCCAGCAGAGCGGTGCCTGGTCTGCGACAGCGAGGAGACACCCTATGCGCACGATCCGCACTGTCCGCGGCTGGCCTGCGACCTGCGGTCCGGTGCCTCGTGCACCGGCTCACACGAATCCACCCTTCACGAATTGGCGGAGCAGGCCCTGTGGAACCCCGCCACGCCGGTCGAGGCGCTCCTGCGATTCGCCGACCACCCTTCGGCGCTGCTGCGCTGCCGACTGGCTGCCCGCCCCGACCTGCCGCCACAGACAGCGGCGCGACTGGCTGGTGACCCTGTTCCCGGAGTGCGGGCCGATCTCGCGGAGAATCCGGCGATCGACAGCGCCCTGATCCATGTGCTGGCGGCTGACCGTGGCCACGACGTACAGCGCAGACTGGCGCACAACCCCCGCGTACCGCTCGACGTACTTTCCGATCTGGCCTCCGCCACCAAGATCGGCTCAACGCTGCTGCCACGGATCGCCTCCGCTTCCCCCTCCGAGGTCGAGGGCTTGTCCCGGTCGTCGAATCCTGTGGTGCGGATGCTCCTCGCCGAACGGCGTGATTTGCCGGCCAAGATCCGCGACCTGCTGGCCGACGACCTTGACGCGAAGGTGGTCAAGTCCATCGCCCGGCACCCGGGACTGTCGGAAGCTCAGCTTCGGTCCATGGTGGAACGCCACGGATCCAGGGTCATCGCCAAGGTGGCAGCCAACCCGGAGACGCCGTCTGCCCTGCTGGAGTATCTGACGAGATACATGACACCGGTCCGCAAAGCACTGCGCGAGGTCGCCCGGCACCGCAACGCGACCGGTCCAGCGCTGCTCGCCTGCTTGACGGACAGACAGGCACGGTCTTGGGCTGCCGGGCACCCAGCCCTGCCGCCAGAGGCCATCGTCGAGCTTCTCACCGACCACGACTGGCAAGTGGTGGAAGCCGCTGCCTCGAACCCGTCCCTGCCACCGACCGTCATGGCGGAGTTGATATCGGAGTTCACCAGGACGTAGGGCCGACGCAGCACAGTTCGGCACGGTGCGGCGTCATGTTGTCCTTCAGACGGCGAAGCCGATGCTCGATACGTATTCGTACTGACCCCACTGGGAGCCGAGATCCGGCAGGACATCGGTGGTCCAGGCCTCCTCGAGTGCGAGGGGGTCAGTGTTGGCCCAGGCGGTGACGATGGCGTCCCAGCGGCGCACGTTCATCGGTTGCGTCCGAGGAAACCCGGGCCTTCAGGCCGGGGAGGAATCGGGCGCCTGCGGAGCAGGGCAGGGAGCTGTGATTTGCCGCCAGGGCGGATCACAGTGTTCTGGTTTGCGGATTTGAACCTAACCAGTAGTGGCACTAGTTTGTGAGCGTGACCGCGAACCACGTGAAGCGGGCGTTCAAGTACCGCTTCCATCCGACGGATGCGCAGGCGGCTGAGCTGTCGCGCACCTTCGGTTGTGTGCGGAAGGTCTACAACATGGCGCTCGATGCCCGTACCCGGGCGTGGACGCGGCAGGAGCGGATCAACTACAACCAGACCTCCGCGATGCTGACCGCGTGGAAGAAGACCGAGGAACTGGCCTACCTGGGCGAGGTGTCGTCGGTTCCGCTCCAGCAGGCACTGCGGCACTTGCAGGTGGCGTTCACCAACTTCTTCGGCAAGCGGGCGAAGTACCCGCGCTTCAAGTCGAAAAAGAAGTCCCGCAGGAGCGCGGAGTACACCACCAGCGGCTTCCGCTTCCGTCAAGGCGAACTGACGCTCGCCAAGATGGCCGAGCCCCTGGACATCGTGTGGTCGAGGCCGCTTCCCGAGGGTGCGCAGCCGTCCACGGTGACCGTGTCCCAGGATGCGGCCGGACGCTGGTTCGTGTCGATGCTCTGCGACGACACGATCACCCCGGCCCCGCGCACCACGAACGCGGTCGGCATCGACCTGGGCATCACGTCCCTGGCGACGCTCTCCACCGGCGAGAAGATCACCAACCCGAAGCACGAGCGCAGGGACCGGGCCCGGCTTGTCAAAGCCCAGCGGGAACTGTCCCGCAAGGCCAAGGGCGACGGCGCCAACCGGGCCAAAGCCCGCCGCAAGGTCGCCCGTGTCCACGCCCGGATCGCCGACCGGCGCCGGGACTTCCTCCACAAGCTGACCACTCGACTCGTTCGTGAGAACCAAACGATCGTGATCGAGGACCTGACCGTCCGCAACATGGTCAAAAACCACAAGCTCGCCCGCGCCATCAGTGATGCGGCGTGGAGCGACATGCGGACGATGCTGGAGTACAAGAGCGCCTGGTACGGGCGGGAACTGGTGGTCGTCGACCGCTTCTTCCCCAGCTCGAAACTGTGCGGTGCCTGCGGCACGATCCGGGCGAAGCTGCCGCTCAACATCCGTACGTGGACGTGTGAATGCGGCGCGGTCCATGACCGGGACGTGAACGCGGCGAAGAACCTTCTGGCCGCCGGGCTGGCGGTGTCTGTCTGTGGAGCCGGTGTAAGACCTCAACGGGAGTCCTCCCGGACGGGGCAGTCGGCGGTGAAGCAGAAAACCCCACGGCGCGAGCCGTAGGAATCCCCCTCGTTCACGAGGGGGAGGAAGTCAACTTCCAGTATCGAACTGACGCCAAGAGGACAGACAACTCGCGGTTGGTTGCAAGAGGCGTGACCACTTGGTGCCAACACCCTGTCCCGCCGACTGGAAACCGCCGGCTCGCGGAGCCTCACCGGTTCCAACTGAGCGGTTCGGCCGGAGTCTCGAAGCTGTGCTTCGCCCATGCCGCCTCAGCACCGGTCCGGAGACTCTGACGAGCAACTGTCGGTGATCGACAGCGTGACCGCCCAGCCGTTCCAGGACGAGAGAGGGCGGCCAGGGAGAACGGCCAGTGGTGCGGGCCTGGCTCAGTGACCTGCACCGGCTGTCAGTTCGGGTCCAGCCGGTGGGCGAGGTCGTGGGCGGTGGCGCCGGTGAGGTCTCCGACGTAGGGCCCGACGATCTCGATACGGCCGCCGGTGATCGACGAGCTCACGAAGGGGGTACCCCAGAGCTTGCCGTCGATGACGATGGCGATTTCGTTGCGTGGGGCCGGGGCCGACGCGATGGAGGCGGTGAGGGCGGCGAAACGGGTCCGGTCGGCGGAGTCGAGGGTCACCTCGACCCGCCAGGTGCCGTCGGCACCGCTCTTGTCGGCCTTCGCGGAGGCGACCTGGACGTCGGTCATGCCTGTGGCCCGGTCGGCCTGGACGCAGAACTCCGGGTGGGTCGCGCTCGCGGGCATGGGGTAGCCGCCGCTGCCCTGGGCGCAGGCGTGCTCGTTGGACGAGGTGACCGGCAGGAAGGAGATCAGGGCCGCCTTCCCGGTGCTCGTGGTGTCACCTCCCGCGGCGGGCTGAGGGTGGGCGCGCAGGGTCGCGCCGTCGGCGACGGCCACCCAGGCGGTGGCGACCGCGACGGCGGCGACGAAGCCGACACCGGCACGGGCCAGCCGCTGCCGCCGCCGGGCGATCCGCAACGCGCCGTCGGCCAGGCCGACCAGATAGGCACCGGCGGCGTCACCGCTGCTCCCCCGGACCTGGGCGTGCAGGGCATCGTGCAAGGACGTTTCGTGCAGCGGGTGTTCGGTCGAGTCGTTCATGCGACGACGCCCCTTCCGGAGGCGGTGGAGGAGGCGGCCGACTGCCCCGCCTCGGTCAAGGCGGTACGGAGAGAAGCGAGGGCCTTGTGGGTCTGGCTGCGGACCGTCCCCTGGGCGACACCCAGAATCGCGGCGATCTCCGCGTCCGGCCGGTCCTCGAAGTAGCGCAGCACGACCACCGCACGCTGGCGCTTGGGCAGCCGCCGCAGCGCGGCCATGATGTCCTGCCGCTGGACCACGGTGTCGGCCCAGTCGACGGCCTGCGCGGACGGCTGGTCCGGCAGGGTGTCGGTGACCGTCTCCCGTCCCCAGCTGAGCAGTCGGAAGCGGTCCACCTGGGCGTGGTAAAGCGCCCGGCGCACATAGATCTCCGGCTGCTCCCGGTCGCGCAGCTTCGACCAGCGCCGAGCGGTGGCGGCAAGCGCGGTCTGGAGCAGGTCCCGGCCCTGCTCCCAGTCCCCGGTGAGCAGGTAGGCCGTGTGCAGCAGCGATCTCGACCGTGCCGCCACGAACTCGCGGAACTGGCGTTCCTCGTCGGTGTTCAATGCGCCCTCCCTCGTTCCCCTGTAAAGACGGGCGCGGAAGGAGGTTCGACTGCCCCGCCGGCCAGACTTTCTCGCCCCCAAGCCCACCGGGCTCCTCGCGGGGGCGACGTGACGGCCACACACGGTCAAAGCACGGACATGATCAGCGGCGTCGTCAGCATCGCGTACTCGCACATCAGCAAGCGTGTCGAGCCGTGCTTCGGCAACGTCACACTCGTACAGAACTCGTAGGCCCGTACTGGGAGTCCAGGTCGGGCAGGACTCCGTCGGTCCATGCCTCGTCCACAGCCCAACGGTGAGGGCCGACCTGCGACCAGGTCGGCCCTCTGACAGCACTGGGCCCGCCGCGTCATCGGCCGCCCAGGCGCCGACGACGCAGTCCCAGGACAACCGGGCTCTGGCACTGACCTCACCGCCACTCCGAGCACATCCGCACAGCTATCGGCTCGCTCCCAGGCTCTGACACACCGGGGACCGTGGCGGGCACCGCACCCACCGCCGGGCCGGCTCTCACCTGGTCCCCGGCCCGTCCTCTCGCGCCCCCGCCTCGTCCACCGGGGGCGTGTCTCCCCAGCCCAACCGGATCACCCCGTACGTCTCGCCGCTCTTCGGCGGACGCGTCCAGGAACGGGTGGTGAACGTGTGCAGCCGCCCGTTCACGATGGCGTGCCGTGGCAGTGACGCGCCGAACTCCTCGGCAACGGCCTCCAGCAGCGACCGCTCCACCCCATGCCCGTCGACCTCCGCGGCTCCGACGAACCGGGTCGGCTCCAGGAGGCGAGGTATCTCCCCGCGCCGCCGTAGCTCGCCGTCCGCGTAGGTGAACGCGTACTCCTCGGCACCGTCCCGAGCGACGGACAGGTGGAAGAACGGCTCCCGGTACGGTTCCCTGAGGCCGATCCACACCACCACCGCGCGGGTACCCGAACTGGCGCTCTCGGCAGGGGAGATGAACCTCTGCTGGTGGAACGGCGCGGGTTGGCCGTCGAAGGCGAAGCTCCAGCCGACGCCGGCCCGGCCGACCGCCACGAGGGCCTTGTCGTCGAAGGAGGAGAACTCCCTCTGATCGCGGACCGACCTGCGGCGGGCTTCCCAGAGGGTCATGGGTGACTCCAGCACGGTCGCGTGCTCGTCTTCATTGCCGTGGCCGTGCTCGTGCCCATCCGCCAGGCGTTCTGCCAGCTCCTGCGGATCCACCCCCTCCACCAGGACGAACCGGTAAGAGGTGCGGTTGTTGCCCGGGTCCGGCACGGCGAGCCAAGCCATGCCGCTCAAGTCGAGGCCGTCCGCCGGACTCGGCGGGTCACCGACATGTCCCGCTCTCGGTGTGGACAGCAGCTGGCGCCCCCGCTCCGGGGTCAGCAACGGTCCGAGCACGGGATCGGCCACCCATCCCAGCGGTGCCAGGTGGTCGGGTCCCAGTGGCTCCCACAGGGGCAATGCCGCCGTCAGTTTCCACCAGGCCCCGTCGGTGTCGCCCCACCGCGCCAGCTCCCGCGCCTGCTCGACCGCCTCACCGAACGGTCCTGTCACCGTGTACCGGTACGTGCCGGCGCGCACCTGCTCCAGGGTCGCGTACGCCTGTGCCACCAAGGCCTCGTCGGCGCCGCGGAGAGAGAACATCAACGTGGAGTCGTCCCGGTACGAGTGCGCCGCGTGCTCGGCGACCAGCGACGGCAACAACTCGGCCGCGTACCGCGGGTCCGTCACCAGGCCGTCGAACGACACCCCGGAGGCCTGCCCGAGCAGACGTCGGATCTGGTCGCCCAACCCGACGGCCCGCGGCCGGCCGTACGACCTGGCCTCGTCCAACTGCTGCACAGCCCTTTCCCAGTTGCCGCGCAGCGCCTCCAGCCGGGCCGAGTCCACCAGATCGTCCAGCTCGCGCGTGGTGTCGTTGACGAACTCCGGCTGCTCCTTGCCGCGATGGGACCGCAGACTGTGGAACTCGCGGTACATCGCCTGCATGAACTCCAGGAAGTTCTCCAGCCGTTCCGGTGGGGCGGCCCGCCAGCTCGCCCAGGTGTAGACGGCCCACTCACCGTTCTCGTCCACCTCGTCGGGGTCCAGGAGGACATAGGTGGCGTCGGACTCGACGTCCAGCTGGAGCCCGCGCCGCCACAGCTCCGCCTCCTGCCGCTCCTCGGGGTCCGCGTCCTCGTCCAGGTACTCCTCGAAAAGATCGGCGAGACCCGACTCGTTCTCGTGCCAGTGCACGCTCTCGGTCCCCGCCAGCAGCCACACGAACCCGCCCGCGTGCCGCCATCCGTCGGTGACCTTGAGGAATTCCCGGTACGACGGGGGCATCCGTCGACCCAGGCGTTCCTCCATGGCCGCGATGCGCTCCTCGGAAGCGGGCGGGAACCCCAGCCACCGGGCCTCCCGCGCGGCCTCGTCGTCCCGGCCGCGCATCTCGTCGTCCGATAGGGAGTCAGCCCACTCCTGGCTCCACCGGAGCAGGAAGGAGCGCCAGTCGAATGCCGTGGTCTCCGTCATGGCCCCGATGCTGTCACCCGCCGCTGACAACCGGGCGTGTCCGCAAGCCCGTTCAGGCCGGCGCGTGGTGGGGCGAGGTGAGCAGGGCGCGCAGGGATGCGGTGTCGGGTGTGTCGGCGACGGCCGAGTCGATGGCGTCGTCCATGGCCTTCTCCCACGACTCGGGGAGCAGCAGTCCGGGCTGCCCCGACCAGCCGATGTCCGGCTTGGCCTGCCCGGACTCGGCGAGGCGCAGGTGGACCAGGCCCGCGAGGCCGTCGAAGATCCTGGGCCGAATGAAGTTGCGCGCGGACTGCCCGACCAGTCGTGTCGCCTGGTGCGGCTTGGGCATCCGGTCGGCGACCTCCGGCCAGAGCAGGCCGCGGTCGAACGCGTCGAGAATCTCCTCCAAGCCGGGCAGGAGGTCGTCGGTCACCTCGCCGGTGGTGCCGTCCCGGCGTACGGAATCCGTCACCGCGCCGCCCGCTCCCTGCACCGAGGTCCGAAGAGTCCTGGCCACGGCGACCCGTAGCGGTTGGGACCAGCCCTCTGCGTCGGCGAGCGCGCGGGACATGACCAGTTCGTCCCAGCTCTCGCGCCGCAACAGTGCTGACTCCTGGGGCAGTGTGCGCGCCTCCAGTGCGGTGAACAGGCGGTCGGCGTCGCGCAGGAGGGCGAGGCCGGTGGGCCCATCGGTCGGTTCATCGGGCCGGTCGTCCGCCGGGAGCTGTTCGAGCCGGGCGATGCGTTCGGCTGTCGGGGGGTGTGAGTCGTACGGGTGCGGTCGCGGCGAGCGCTGTCCGGCGGAGAGGGCGACGAGCCGTTCGCCGGTGCGCGCGGCGAGCAACCGGCGGAACCCGCCGTGCACTTCGCCCGCCGGCGGGAGCGCACCCAGCGAGGTGCCCATCGCGAGGTATGTCTCCAGGTAGTGGGTGTGAGCGCCGGTGAGCACCGGAACGGCGCGTAGCGCGGCGACCGTCGTGTCACGACCGGCGTGCCTGGCCGCCATCCGGTCCGCCGCGAGCTCCTGGTGGCGAGCCACGGACTGGGTGGTCCGCAGATACATCCGGGCGTAGCCGACGTACAGGGCACCGATCGCCTGATGCAGCTCGGTGCTGCCCTCCTGGAACGCCTTGACCGTCTGCAGGAGTGCCGCGCGGCCGCGCATGGTGACGCCTCCGAGCCGGGTGTCGAGGTTGCCGTAGTGCCCGAACTCGTGGGCGAGGACGGCGCGCAGTTGCGGGACGGTCAGTCCGGCGAGCAGCGGTAGCCCCAGATACATCCGGCGTCGTCCGTGCAGCAGTCCGAGCATGCGGCTCTGTTCGGAGACGCCCGCGTTGACCTCGGCGACGAGGTAGAGCTCGTCCGGCGGCCGCTGTCGCGTGACCTCGGCCGCCGCCCGTACCTGTTCCCACAGCCCGGGCTGGTCCTCGGGGGTGACCGCCACCCCCTCCAGGACCGGCCCCAGCCGCCCAGCCCGCAGGAACGTGAACAAGCCACGCAGAATCGCCGCGGACAGCAGCACGGTGACGATCAGCACCGTGCCCCCGATCCACGCCGCCTTCTCGGTGACCGGGTGGGTCAGCACCAGCCAGTCGAGCACGGCCATGGCCGACAGCAGTGCCAGGCCCATGAGGAAGAAGCCGAGCAGCAACGCGAACGCGCGGACGGCACGCAGCCGAAACGTCATCGAGAATTCCCCACCCACCTGGTTCACCTGCCCGAATGGGCCGGGAGCGCTCGGGATACTACCTGCGGCCTGCCGACCCGCGTTCACCGCGGTTGTCGCGTGGGCCGGGGGATCGCCGTCCTGCCAGGGAAGTGCGGTGACCAGCGACCACCGCCACGGCGGACAACTCGGCATCGAGCAACGAACCGCCGTCCTCGCCGACGAGGCGCTCAACCTCCAAAACACCGGCAGTGCCACCCAGCGGGTACGCAGCAGCCTCTACGCCTCAGCAGCCGCCTTCCGCTCCTCCACGATGTGGGCCGCCATCGACGGCCGGCACTACGACGTCGCCAAGGTGCACATGCGCGAGGCCCAGGCCCTCGCCGAGATGTCCGGCGACCAGGCGATCAAGTTCCGCATCTGGAGCCACGCCGGCACCATGTACCGCCACATGGGCCGACCCGCCGACGCATTCGCCGCCAACGACGTCGCCCGCAACCTCCACCTCACCCGCCGCGACCCCCTCTTCGCCTCCCTCGGCCTGGCCCGCCAGGGCGCCATCCACGGCGCAGCCCACGACTGCACCGGCACCCGCCGCGCCTTCGAACAGGCCCAGGACGCCATGCTGCGCGCCGACGTGGACGCTGCTCTTTGAGGGTCGATCTCTTGTCGGTGCCTCTCCTCAGCCGTATGGGTTCGGTCGGTGGACCTGCCCCTGGTCAGCATCGACTCCACCACAGCCCGAGCCCACCACGAACAAGGCGTACTCTCCCGCGGAAACCGCGCCCACCTGCGCAAACGCCGTATCAAGGCGGTCATCCCGGAGAGGAAGGGCTCCAGAGGTGGCCGACCCATCAGCCACGACGCCGATCTCCACAAGGAGCGGAACACCGTCGAACGCCTGATCAACAAGCTCAAAGCATGGCAAGGCATCGCCGCCTGATACGACAAGACTCCCGACAGCTACCTCGCCGGTTTCCACCTGCGCGCCTCGATGATCTGGATCAAGGACCTCATCAGGGACCACCCGATGATCACGACTCGATATGCCCCTGGGTGACGCGCTGAGGTGCCGAACGCCAAGGGCGGGCAGGAGTTGAGTCAACGGTCAACCAGGGGGCCTCACCTGTGGATGCCGCGTCGGTGTCGTCGGTGCCGACCGGGCCGCGGAGAAGCATCCTGTCTAGCCACTTCGGCAGCCACCAATTGGTCCGGCCGAGGAGTGTCATGGTCGCCGGTACCAGCACCATGCGTACGACCGTGGCGTCGATGAAGATCGCGGTGGCCAGGCCGAGAGAAAGACCGCCACCATGATGAGGCCGGCCGAGGTGATGATCCGGGCGGTGCGCGAGACGCCCTCAACGATCGCCGTGCCGTTGTCGCCGGTGCGCAGGTACTCCTCGCGTACGCGGGAGAGGAGGAACACCTCGTAGTCCATCGACAGGCCGAACAGGATGGCGAAGAGGAACATCGGGATGAACGACACGATCGGAACCGTCGCTTCCAGCCCGATGAGTGCGTCTCCCCAGCCCCACTGGAAGACCGCGACCATGAGCGCACGGCGTTCTGGGACACCTACGGGCCCCGCGCGGCCACGTCCGCCGGCATGTGGAGAGCCCTCGTCTACGAGGCATGCCAGCTGAGCGATCCGGTTGAAGCGGCACAGCCTCCCTCCACAACTCCTCTGGTGTCGACACATACACCTCCGTGGCCGCCGTTCTGGCCCACCCGGCCGTGGCCACGTCACGGATGGTAGATGTCCCATATCTTCGACCTGGTGGGCGAAGGGCTCCGGCCCACGTCGCACTGCGCGGGATCCTGCGGCGGGAGCAGCCGGTATGCGCCGATCCGCTCCGTCCCGAACTGCACGTCCGCCTTCCCGGCGGTGGCCAGGTCCCGTGTCTTGCGCGGCTGTTCCCGGTCGCTCAGTGGTGCGCCCGCGTACGCCGCCACGAGGACCCGGGTGCAGGCGCCGTCCAGTCCGGTGGGAAGAGCGGCGGGGAAACCGACCGTACGGGTCCTGCTGCCGTCCGCGGACAATCGGTAGCGCATGACGGACGCCGTCTCCGTCCCCGTCGCGGTGGCCGTGAGGGTCCAGAACTCAACCTGCACGGCGAGCGGTCGGCACAGCGGCCGTTCATCGCCCGTGTGCTGGGTGCGGACGACGACCGACGCGCCCTCGTACGACGGGCCGAGCCCCTCGGTCGTCCCGTGGAAGGCGACCGCCTTCCGCAGCCAGGCCGCCTGTTCCCGCCCCGACCAGTCACCGTCGTCGCGGCAGCCGCCGGTCTGTGCGCCGACGGACGCTTTCGAGCAGCCGGTGGCGAGCAACACGAGGACCGCCGCGCCCGTCGTCAGGGCGGCGTGGCGGAGGCGGGTCTGGGTGCTGTGCATGGTTTCCCTCGATCGGAGCGGAGCAGGGCGGGCCGCGGACATCACGTGGCTCGGGAGGCGAGCAGTCTGCTGTCGCCCCGGCCGTGGTGGGGGCTTCGACTACCCGCTGTGTCCGTCCCGTGATCAAGGAGGCGACCCGGGGCCGGGAAAGGGCGCGCCGTCCGTCTCGTGCCAAAGGTCCGGCAGGGCTCGTCGACAGACGGTTTGCCGATCAGCCACGCGAATTTCGGCGATTCGTAGCCGAATTTCCCAAACAGTTGAGTGCTTGTCGTCCTCTCTTCACGATTTGCCCTGTCAAGTGCCCGACGGCCAGGCCTCGGGTCCCCCAGCGCTTCAGAAGCGAGACCAGCATGGTGCATGTCCGTGCCTCCCTGTCCCAGTTGCCCGCCTACGTCCCGGGCCGCAAACTGCCCGGCGCCGTCGTGCTGGCCAGCAACGAGTCCCCGTACGGGCTGTTGCCGGGGGTGGCCGCAGCCCTCGTGGAGGCGGCCGGCGGCATCTCGCGGTATCCCGATCTGCACGCCGCCTCGTTGGTCGAGGCCCTGGCGGCGCAGCACGGCGTCGAGCCGGACCGGATCGCGGTGGGCGCCGGTTCCTCCGAGGTGTGCGGCCAGTTGCTCCACACCGTCGTCGGGCCCGGTGACGAGGTCGTCTTCGGCTGGCGTTCGTTCGAGGCGTACCCGATCCTCACCGCCGTGGCGGGCGGTACGGCGGTGCGGGTGCCGCTGCGCGACCACGCCCTCGACCTCGATGCCATGGCCGCGGCGATCACCCCCCGGACCCGGCTGGTTTTCGTGTGCAACCCCAACAACCCGACCTCCACGGCGGTCGGCGCGCGAGCGCTGACCGACTTCGCGGACCGGGTGCCGCGGAACGTGCTGATCGTCGTCGACGAGGCCTACCGGGAGTACGCCGATCCCGCCCTGGTCCCCGACGGCCTCGCCCTCCTCGGCGACCGGCCGAACGTCGCGGTGCTGCGGACCTTCTCGAAGGCGTACGGTCTGGCGGGGCTGCGCGTCGGTTACTGTGTCGCGCCGCCCGGGATCGCGGCGCATGTGCGCCGGACGCAGGTGCCGTTCAGTGTCAGCGCCCTCGCGCAGCGGGCCGCCGTGATCGCCCTCGGTGAGGGCGCGGAGGTCGCCCGGCGGGCCGCCCTCACGGTCGCCGAACGCGAACGTGTCACCGGGCGGTTGCGGGCGCTGGGCCATGACGTGCCCGACTCCCGGGCCAACTTCGTCTGGCTGCCGCTCGGCGAGGACAGCGCGGACTTCGCCCGGTACTGCGCCGACGGGAAGGTCGTGGTGCGTCCGTTTCCCGGCGAGGGCGTCCGGGTGACGATCGGCCTGCCGGAGGAGAACGACGCCCTCCTCGCGCTCGCGGCGAGCCGGCAAGGTTGACGGCCATGCGCCCCGGTCCCTACGAAAGGCACCGCGAGCTGCTGCAGAGCGTCGCTCGCGCGATCGCCGCCGGTGAGTGCCGTCGCCCCTTCACCGAGGCGACCGGCCAGGACGCAGCCGACGCGGGCATGAGGTCGACCCGCACCGCGGGGAAGGTGTTCCGCTCGCTGCTCGGGCGGCCGTTCGAGCTGGGGCAGCCCGGTGAACTCGGCCGGGTGAGAACGGAGTCGTCGCCGTACGGCCTCGTTCTGGCCATCGACCACCCGCGCTGCGATCCCGCGGAGCTGGTCGCGGCGGCTGGACGAGCGGCGGCCGGCTGGCGGGCCGCCGGACCGTACCAGCGCGCCGGACTCGCCGTGGAGATCCTGCGCCGGCTCAACACCCGCAGCCACGAGCTGGCCCTCGCGGTGCACCACACGACCGGCCAGCCCCTCCAGGGAGCCCTGCGTGCCGCCGGGCCGCGCGCCCAGGACCGTGCCCTGGAGGCGGTGGCGCTGGCCTTCGCCGAATCGGAGCGCGTCCCGGCCGACCTGCGCTGGACGAGTGGCGAACGGGGCGGACAACCGCTGGAAGGCACCTGCGCCCTGGTGCCCCGCGGGGTGTCGCTGCTCGTCGGCTGTCCCGACTTCCCGCTGTGGAACGGGTATCCGGGCCTGTTCGCCAGCCTGGTGACCGGAAACCCGGTCGTCGTCGCTCCGCACCCGCGCTCGGTGCTTCCGCTGGCGATCACGATACGGGTCGCCCGGCAGGTGCTGGCGGAGGCCGGTCACTCCCCCGACCTCGTGACCCTGGCGATGGCGGAACCGGAGCGGAAGGTGCACCGGCGGCTGGCCGCGGACCCGGCGGTGCGCATCGTCGACTACACGGGCTCCGCGCGTTTCGCCGACTGGCTGGAGCAACACGCCCGCCAGGCCGCCGTGTTCGCCAATCGGACCGGACTGAACACCGTGATCGTGGACTCGACCGACGACTACCGGGGCCTGGTCCGGGGACTCGCCCTCGCCTCGTGCCGGTGCACCGGGACGGTGCGCACCACGCCGCAGAACATTCTGGTTCCGGAGCGGGGCTTCAGCACCGATGAGGGGCACAAGACGCTGCGGGACCTCGGGGCCGACCTCGGCGACGCCGTGGACCGGCTGCTCGGGCATCCCGCCCGCGCGGCCAGGGTGCTGGGCGCGGTCACCGCCGAGGAGGTGCGCGACGCCCTGGCGGATGCCGCACGGTACGGCCCGGTCCTGCATGCCTCCGGCCCCGTGGCCCATCCCGAGCACCCGTACGCCGACCTGCGCAGCCCGCTGCTGGTGCGGCTGCGCGCCTGCGACGACCGCGTCTACACGCGCGAGTGGCCCGGGCTCGTCTCCTTCCTGGTGGGCACCGACTCGACCTCGCACAGCCTCGCTCTGATGCGCCGTACCGTGGCGCGGCACGGCGCCCTGTACGCCTCGGTGCACTCCACCGACCCGCTCGTGCTGGCGGCGGCCGAGACGGCGGCGCTGGACGCCGGGGTGCATCTGGTGGAGAACCTCGACGACCTGCCCGCCGACCCGTCCTCGGCCCTCGCCGAACTGCCGGGCTCCGGCGCCCACTTCGTCACCGGCCGGTTCCGCGTGGTGCGCTCCCGGCGGCACGCGCCCCAAGCCGCTCCCGTCCCGGCACCGGCCGGGTTCGAGGTCGACGCCGAGCTGGTCGACGTATGACCGGGCCGGTTCTCAGGCCGTCCAGGTGGCGCCGCGTCCGCGCACCTCGTCGAAGACGAGCCAGGTGCGGGTGGAGCGCACGCCCGGCACCGCCTGGATGCTCTCCAGCACCACCTTGCGCAGCGCCAGGTTGTCCGGCGCCCGCACCAGCACCAGCACGTCGAAGTCGCCCGTGACGAGGGCGACGTGTTCCACGTAGGGGATCTCGCGCAGTTCGCGCGAGATTTCGCGCCAGGCGTTCTGGTCGGTGGCCAGCGTCACGTAGGCGCTCGTGCCCAGGCCTGCCCGCTGGGCGTTGAGCTGCGCGGTGAAGCCCGTGATGACGTCCTCGGCGACGAGCCGGCCGATGCGGGTGTAGGCGTTGGCCCGGGAGATGTGCACCTGCTCGGCGAGGGCGCGGACCGAGATCCGGCCGTCCTGGAGGAGCCTGCTCAGGATCTCCCGGTCGATGTCGTCGAGCGGGACGGCAGTTCGTCCGGCCGCGGCCCCTGGCAGCGGGTTTTCCTCGGACACTTTGTCCTCCCAGACCCTCATGTTCGGCAGTTCATCGCCAGTTCGGCGGAGCTATTGAACACATATTCCGTAGTAGCCACCATTCTCCTGTCAAGTGTCCAGAGAAAGCGAGTGCCCTCCATGTCCGTGAAGAGCCTCCGCCAGACCGTCCAGGGCCTCCTGCCGTCCCTGACGCCGGTGCGGTTCGTGGCCGAGGACGGCACCCCGGTCGCCAAGCCCCCGGCCGAGTACGGCGAACCTCCCGTCGAAGCCCTGCTGACGGCCTGGCGTCGTATGGTCCTGGGCCGCCGGTTCGACACCCAGGCGACCGCCCTCACCAAGCAGGGCCGCCTCGCCGTCTACCCGTCCAGCCGCGGCCAGGAGGCGTGCCAGATCGGCGCCGTGCTCGCGCTGCGCCCCGACGACTGGCTGTTCCCGACCTACCGCGACTCCGTGGCCCTGGTGACCCGCGGCATCGACCCCGTCGAGGTGCTCACGCTGCTGCGCGGCGACTGGCACTGCGGCTACGACCCCGCCGCCACCCGTACCGCCCCCCAGTGCACCCCGCTGGCCACCCAGGTGCTGCACGCGACCGGCATGGCCGAGTCCCTGCGCCGCAAGGGCGAGGACGGTGTGGCGATGGCGCTCGTCGGGGACGGGGCGACCAGTGAGGGGGACTTCCACGAGGCGCTGAACTTCGCCGCCGTCTTCCGCGCCCCGGTCGTCTTCTTCGTGCAGAACAACCAGTACGCGATCTCGGTGCCGCTGGCCCGGCAGACCGCGGCGCCCGCCCTGGCCTACAAGGGCATCGGCTACGGGGTGCGCTCGGAGCAGGTCGACGGCAACGACCTGGTCGCGGTGCTGTCGGTGCTGACCGCGGCCGTGGAGCACGCCCGGGCGGGACACGGTCCCGTCCTGGTCGAGGCGCACACCTACCGCATGGACGCGCACACCAATGCCGACGACGCCACCCGTTACCGGGAGGAGGACGAGGTCGACCAGTGGCGGTCCGCCGACCCCCTCGCCCGGCTGGAGACATACCTGCGCTCGCGCGGCGCGCTCACCGACGAGGACGTGGCGGCATTGCGGGAGGAGGCCGAGGAACTGGCGGCGCGGGTGCGCGCCGGCATGAACGCGGACTCGGTGCTGGACCCGCTGGAGCTGTTCGACCACGTCTACGCCGATCCCACCCCACAACTGCGCGAGCAGCGAGCCCAGTTGGCGGCCGAACTCGCCGAATCCGCCCAGGCCCAGGAGGACTGACGACCATGGCCAAGGTCACGATGGCGCAGGCGCTCAACACCGCTCTGCGCGACGCGCTGCACGAGGACGAACGGGTCCTCGTCTTCGGTGAGGACGTCGGTCCGCTCGGCGGGGTGTTCCGCATCACCGACGGGCTCACCCGCGACTTCGGCGAGCAGCGCTGCTTCGACACCCCGCTCGCGGAGGCCGGCATCGTCGGCCTTGCGGTCGGCATGGCGATGGGCGGCTTCCGGCCCGTGGTGGAGATGCAGTTCGACGCGTTCGCCTATCCGGCGTTCGAGCAGATCGCCTCGCACGTCGCCAAGACGCGCAACCGCACCCGCGGACGGATCGGCCTGCCGATGGTGATCCGCATCCCCTACGCCGGCGGGATCGGCGGAGTCGAGCACCACTGCGACTCCAGCGAGGCCTACTACGCGCACACCCCCGGCCTGAAGGTCGTCACCCCGGCCACGGCCGAGGACGCGTACTGGCTGCTGCGGGACGCGGTGGCGGACCCCGACCCGGTGGTGTTCCTGGAGCCGAAGAAGCTGTACTGGTCGCGCGAGGACACCGACCTGGAGACGCGCGGGGCGCTGCCGTTCGGGCGGGCGGCGATCCGGCGGGCGGGACGGGACGCCACCGTCGTCGCCTACGGCCCCTCGGTCCCGGTGGCGCTGGCCGCCGCCGAGGCGGCCGCCGCCGACGGGATCGACCTGGAGGTCGTGGACCTGCGCACGCTGGTGCCCTTCGACGACGAGACGATCGCGGAGTCGGTCCGCAGGACCGGGCGCTGCGTGGTCGTGCAGGAGGCCCAGGGCTTCGCGGGGGTGGGCGCCGAGATCGCCGCACGGGTGCAGGAGCGCTGCTTCCACTCGCTCGCCGCGCCCGTCCTGCGGGTGGCCGGCTTCGACATCCCGTATCCGCCGCCGAAGCTGGAGCACGCGCACCTGCCCGGCGTCGACCGGATCCTCGACGCCGTGGACCGCCTGCAGTTCGCCGACGAGCCCGACACCCGGCACCTGTCGAAGGGAGCGGTCGCATGACCACCGCGACGCTGAACGAGCAGCTGTTCCGGCTGCCCGACCTCGGCGAAGGGCTCACCGACGCCGAGATCGTCGAGTGGAAGGTGGCCGTCGGCGACACCGTGACGATCGACCAGATCGTGGTCGAGGTGGAGACCGCGAAGGCCGCGGTCGAGGTGCCGGTGCCGTACGCGGGCACGGTGCTGCGGCTGCACGCGGAGGCGGGAACGCCGCTGGGGGTGGGCGAACCGCTGATCACGGTGGGAGCGGCGGCCCCCGCGGCGCCGGAACCGGCCGTCCCGGACACCGCCGCCGAGCGGTACCGGGAGGAGGAACAGGCCGGTTCCGGCAACGTCCTGATCGGCTACGGCACCGGGCACGAACCAGCGCCGCGCCGCCGTCGCCGACGTACGGCCGCCGTACCGGAGACGCACGCACCCGTGCCCGTCACGGAGACGTCCACACCCGCACCCGTCACGGGGACGCCCGCACCCACGCCGGTCGCGGAGGCGCACGCTCCCCGCGTCATCTCTCCCCTCGTCCGGCGGCTGGCCCGGGACCACGGGATCGACCTCGCCGCGCTGGCGCCTTCGGGTCCGGCCGGGGTCGTCCTGCGGCGGGACGTGGAGCAGGCCGTCGCCCGACAGACGCCGGCTCGACAGGCGCCGCCGGCGACCGAACCCGCCCCGGAGCCGGCCTCCGACGGCCCGGTCCGCATCCCCCTGCGCGGCATCCGCAAAGCCGTCGCGGACAAGCTCACGCGCAGCCGGACCGAGATCCCCGACGCCACCACCTGGGTCGACGTGGACGCGACCGGCCTGCTCCAGGCCAAAAAGGCGCTGGAAGCCGCCGAACCAGGCCGCCGTGTCGGGCTGCTGGCGCTGCTCGCCCGCATCTGTGTGGCCGGTCTGCGCCGCTGCCCCGAGCTCAATTCGACCGTCGACACCGAGCGCCGGGAGATCGTGCGCTTCGACGAGGTGCACCTGGGCTTCGCCGCCCAGACCGAACGCGGCCTGGTCGTCCCCGTCGTGCGGGACGCCCACCGGCTGACGACGATCCAACTGGCCGCAGAACTCGCCCGGTTGACCGAGCTGGCCCGGACCGGCAGCCTGCCGCCCGACCAGCTGACCGGAGGCACCTTCACCCTCAACAACTACGGCGTGTTCGGCGTCGACGGCTCCACGCCCATCATCAACCACCCGGAGGCGGCGCTCCTCGGCGTGGGCCGCATCGTCGACAAACCCTGGGTGGTGAACGGCGAGTTGGCCGTCCGCAAGGTCACGCAGCTGTCGTTCAGCTTCGACCACCGAGTCTGCGACGGCGGCACCGCCGGCGGTTTCCTGCGCTTCGTGGCCGACTGCGTGGAACGCCCGGCAGTCCTGCTCGCCGACGTCTGACCAACCCCCTTCGTCGCCCTCACGCCTGGGCGCACTCCGCCCACCTACCGACCGAACGTTCGGCCTGGAGCTTTCATGTCACCCTTCTACGCCCGCCACGCGGACCTGCTCGAACAGGCCGTGGCCCGCACCACCGACCGCGGCTACTGGACGCCGTATCCGGAGATCCCCAGCACCTCGGCTTACGGGGCCGGAGCGCCGGAGTCGGGCGAGGCGGCCTTCCGCGCCCTCCTCGACCGCCCGTTCCCGCTCGACGGGCACCCCACCACCGGCACCGTCCCTGCCACGGAGATATCGCCGTACGGCTTCCCCCTGGGCATCAGCTACCCGCATCTGGCGCCCGAGGCCGCCGTGGCGACGGCCAAGTCCGCGGCCCCGGCGTGGCGTTCGGCGAGCCCCGACGTCCGGGCCGGAGTGGCGGCCGAGATCCTGGCCCGCCTCAACGCGGCGAGCTTCGAGATCGCGCACGCCGTCCAGCACACCACCGGACAGCCCTTCGTGATGGCCTTCCAGGCGGGCGGCCCGCACGCCCAGGACCGCGGCCTCGAAGCGGTGGCGTACGCCTGGGAGGCGCAGCGGCGCCATCCGGCCGGCGCCCGCTGGAGCAAGCCCCGGCGGCGCGGCGGTCCGCTGGTCATGGACAAGACCTACACCCCGGTCGGCCGGGGCGTGGCCGTGCTCGTCGCCTGCAACACGTTCCCCACCTGGAACGGCTATCCGGGCTTCTTCGCGAGCCTCGTCACGGGCAACCCGGTGATCGTCAAGCCGCACCGGCGGGCCGTGCTGCCGCTGGCGATCACCGTGCGGATCGCCCGTGAGGTGCTGGCGGAGGCCGGTTTCGACCCGGACGTGGTGCTGCTCGCCGCCTCACGGCCCGAGGAACGCACCGCTCCCGCCCTGGCCACCCACCCCGACGTGCGGATCGTGGACTTCACCGGCTCCAGCGAGTTCGGCGACTGGCTGGAGACCAACGCCCGCCAAGCCGTCGTGCACACGGAGAAGTCGGGTCTCAACACCGTCGTCGTGGACTCCACGGACGACTACGCCGGGCTGCTGCGCAACCTCGCGTTCTCGCTGTCGCTCTACAGCGGGCAGATGTGCACCACCCCGCAGAACATCCTGGTGCCCCGCGACGGGTTTCCCACCGACCAAGGGCCGCGTACGGCCGACGAGTTCGCCGCCGATCTGGGATCCGCCCTCGACAACCTCCTGAGCGACCCGGCCCGTGCCGCCGCGACCCTCGGCGCGATCGTGAACGGCGGAGTCCTCGCGCGTCTGGAGGAGGCAGCGGCCCTGGGGCGTACCGCGCATCCCTCGCGGGCCGTGACGCACCCCGCCCACCCGGACGCCGTCGTCCGCACCCCGCTGGTCGCGCGGCTCGACGCCGAGGCCGACGAGAAAACCTTCACGAGCGAGTGGTTCGGTCCGGTCTCCTTCGTCATCGCCACCGACGACACGGCGCACTCCCTGCGCGTCCTGCACGACACCGTACGGCGCCACGGCGCCCTCACCGCCTGCGTGTACGCGACCGGGGACGACGTCCTGGCGGCGACACGTGCCACGGCTCTGGAGGCGGGGGTGCACCTGTCGGAGAACCTGACCGGCGAGGTGTTCCCCAACCAGTCCGCCGCCTTCAGCGACTTCCACGGCACGTCGGCCAACCCGGCGGCCAACGCGACATTGACCGACCCGGCGTTCGTCACCGGCCGGTTCGCCGTCCTCCAGTCCCGCCGCCACGCCCCCGCCGCGGAGCACGAGCACGAGGAGCACACCGATGTCCGATGAGGTCTATCTGATCGACGGGGCCCGTACCCCGCAGGGCCGTTACGGCGGGGCGCTGGCCTCCGTGCGCCCCGACGACCTGGCCGCGCTCGTCGTCGGCGAGGCCGTGCGACGTGCCGGGGCCCCTGCCGACTCCGTGGACGAGGTGATCCTCGGCGCCGCGAACCAGGCCGGTCAGGACAACCGGGACGTCGCGCGGATGGCCGCACTGCTGGCGGGACTTCCGCACACCGTGCCCGGATACACCGTCAACCGGCTGTGCGCCTCGGGGCTCACGGCCGTCGCGTCCGCCGCGCAGTCCATACGTGCGGGCGAGGCCGAGCTGGTGGTGGCCGGCGGGGTCGAGTCGATGACCCGTGCGCCGTGGGTGATGGCCAAGCCGGGCACACCCTGGGCCCGGCCCGGCGACGTCCACGACACCTCGCTGGGCTGGCGCTTCACCAACCCCCGCTTCCCCGCGACGACGACCTTGTCGATGGGCGAGACCGCGGAGGAGGTCGCCGCCCTGGACGGCATCAGCCGCCTGGAGGCGGACGCCTTCGCGCTGCGCAGCCACCGCCGGGCCGTGGCCGCGCGGGAGGCGGGCCGCTTCGCGGCGGAGATCGTCCCGGTACCGGTGGCGGACGGTGAGGTGACCGAGGACGAAGGGCCGCGCCCGACCACCACGTTGGAGAAGCTGAGCGGCCTGCGCACCTCCTTCCGGCAGGACGGCATCGTCACCGCGGGCAACTCCTCGCCGCTGTCCGACGGGGCCGCCGCCCTGGTGATCGCGAGCAGCGCTGCCGTGAAGCGCTACGGGCTGACTCCCCGGGCACGGGTCGTCACCGCCGCCTCGGCCGGGGTCGAGCCCCGTCTGATGGGACTCGGCCCGGTGCCGGCCACCGCCAGGGCACTGGAGCGGGCGGGCTGGACGGCTGAGGACCTCGACGCGATCGAACTGAACGAGGCGTTCGCCGCCCAGGCCCTCGCGGTCACGCACCGGCTGAAGCTCGACCCGGACCGCGTCAACGCCGACGGCGGAGCCATCGCCCTCGGCCACCCCCTGGGCTGCTCCGGCACCCGCATCCTGCTCACCCTGATGGGCCGACTGGAACGGGAGGGCGGCCGACGGGGCCTTGCGACCCTCTGCGTCGGGGTCGGACAGGGCGTGGCCATGCTCGTGGAGCGCGTGTGAACACGCGCGAGGAACCGTCGTACGAGACGCTGTCGGTCGAGAAGCACGCGGACCGGGTGGTCGTCACCCTGCGCCGGCCCGCCGCCCGCAATGCCGTCAACGGCCGCATGGTCGCCGAACTGCACCGCGTGTGCGAGGAGTTGGAGCGCGCACCGAAGCTCCTCCTGCTCACCGGGCACGGCGGGGTCTTCGCCGGCGGTGCCGACATCGGTGAACTGCGGCGCCGCGGCCGGGACGAGGCACTGGAGGGGATCAACAGCCGCCTGTTCGAGCGGGTACGCAGACTGCCCCTGCCCACCGTGGCGGCCGTGCCCGGCTGGGCGCTGGGCGGTGGCGCCGAGTTGACGTACGCCTGCGACCTCAGGATCGCCGGGCCGGACGCGGTCTTCGGCAACCCCGAACCGGGCCTGGGCATCCTCGCCGCCGCCGGTGCGTGCTGGCGGCTGCGCGAACTGGTGGGCGAGTCGGTGGCCAAGCAGGTCCTGCTCGCCGGACGCACCCTCGACGCCCGGGCCGCACTCGCCTGCGGGCTGGTCATGGACGTCGTACCGACGGACCGCCTGCTCGTCGAGGCGCATGCGCTGCTCAACCGGATGGCCCGCTCCTCGGCACTCGCCCTGCGGCTCACGAAGCTCGTCACCGACGCCTCGGGGGCTCATCCCGTGGCCGACGACCTCGCCCAGGCGGTGCTCTTCGAGAGCCCGGACAAGGAGGAGCGCATGACGCGCTTCCTGGAGAAGAAGGGAGGCCGGGCATGACCTCGGCAGCAGGGCCACCCCCCGTGGTGGGGGTCATCGGCGGCGGTCGCATGGGCGCCGGTATCGCCCAGTCCTTCGCGTCCGCCGGGTCGCGCGTGGTCGTCGTGGAGCGCGACGGTTCCGCGGCCGCCGCCGCGGTGGAGCGGATCACCAGCGGACTTCGGCAGGCGGCCGAGCGCGGGACGGCCGCCGGGCCGCCGGACCTCGACGCGCCGGACCGTGTCGCCGTCGTATCCTCGATCGCCGAACTCCCACACAACACCGACCTGGTCGTCGAGGCCGTCCCGGAAGTCGCGGCTCTCAAGGCCGAGTTGCTCGCCACCGCCGAGGACGTCGTGCACGACGGATGCGTGCTGGCCAGCAACACCAGTTCCCTGTCCGTCACCGAACTGGCGGCAACCCTGCGGCGGCCCGGGCAGTTCCTGGGGATGCACTTCTTCAACCCCGTGCCCGTCTCCGCCCTCGTCGAACTGGTCCTGGCCCCCGGCACGACCGACACGACCCGGGCCGCGGCGGTCCGCTGGACGCACGCCCTCGGCAAACAGGACGTCGTCGTCAAGGACTCGCCCGGGTTCGCCAGCAGCCGCCTCGGCCTCGCCCTCGGTCTTGAGGCGATCCGCATGGTCGAGGAAGGCGTCGCCGACCCGGAGGCCATCGACACGGCCATGCGCCTGGGCTACCGGCACCCCATGGGCCCACTGCGCTTGACGGACGTGGTGGGACTCGACGTACGCCTCGCCATCGCGGAGCACCTTCACTCCAGGCTCGGTGAGCGGTTCGCGCCGCCGCGGCTGCTGCGGGAGAAGGTCGCCCGCGGTGAGCTGGGCCGCAAGACCGGTCAGGGGTTCTACCGATGGCAGTGAGCGAGAGAGTTCGGGCTTCGAGCGAAAGCCCCGCGTCGCACGGCGTGTCGTACGAGGTCGCCGACGCCGTGGCCGTGATCGAACTGCGCGGACGGGCGACCGGCAACGCACTCGACGCACACCTGCGGGCCGCCCTCCTCATGGCCGCCCGGCGGCTGACCACGGACGCCCGGCGCGAGGTGCGGGCGGCCCTGATCACCGCCCGTGGTCGGCACTTCTGCGTCGGCCAGGACCTCAAGGAGCACGCCCACCGACTGAAGACCTCGCCCTCGACCGCCTTCGCCAACATCCCCGACCACTACAACCCGCTGGTGAAGGAGCTGCACGCGCTGCCGATCCCGCTCGTCGTCGCGGTCGAGGGCTCCTGTGTCGGCGCCGGACTGGGCCTCGCGCTCTGCGCCGACGTACGCGTGGCGTCCGAGGGCGCCCGCTTCGCCACCGCGTTCGGCGGTGTCGCTCTCGCGTCGGACTCGGGGGTGGCCCGCGCCCTGGCCCGGCAGCTGGGCTCCTCCCGCACCGCCGGACTCATGCTGCTCGGCGACACCTTCTCCGCGCGGGACGCCGAGCAGTGGGGACTGGTGCACCGCGTCGTGGCGGACGGCTCGGCCGCCGCCGAGGGCGTGACCCTGGCCCGCGCGCTGGCCGCCGGGCCCACCGCAGCGCACCGGGAGACCAAGGCACTGCTGCGGTCGGCGGCCACCACGGCGCTGCCGGCGGCGCTGGAGCGCGAGGCCGTCGTCCAGCGGCGGCTCGGCACCACCGACGACCACCGCGAGGCCGTCACCGCCTTCCTCGAACGGCGAAGCCCGGTCTTCCGCGGCCACTGACCGCCCGTCACCCATGAAACGAGCACCCGTGACACGAACACCCACGCCAGGAGCACCCACGCCAGGAGCACCCATGCGACAGACCCCTGTGCCAACGACACCCGCGCGAGGAACACCCTCGCAGGAGGCGTCCGACTCCATGAACTTGTCCGCGTTCGAGGACACCATCGCCCATGACCGGCGCATCGAACCCCGCGACTGGATGCCCGGCGCCTACCGGGCCACGCTCGTCCGCCAGATCGCCCAGCACGCCCACTCGGAGATCATCGGCATGCAGCCGGAGGGCGAGTGGATCACCCGGGCGCCGTCGCTGCGCCGCAAGGCGATCCTCTTCGCCAAGGTGCAGGACGAGGCAGGCCACGGGCTCTACCTCTATTCGGCGGCCGAGACCCTCGGCGCCGACCGCACCGACCTGACGGAGCGGTTGATCGACGGCCGCCAGAAGTACTCCTCGATCTTCAACTACCCCACCCGCAACTTCGCCGACGTCGGAGTGATCGGCTGGTTCGTGGACGGGGCGGCCATCTGCAACCAGGTCCCGCTGTGCCGCACTTCCTACGGCCCGTACGGACGCGCCATGGTCCGCGTCTGCAAGGAGGAGTCCTTCCACCAGCGGCAGGGCTACGAACTGCTGTTGACCATGATGCGCGGCACCGACGCACAGCGCGCCATGGTGCAGGACGCCGTCGACCGCTGGTGGTGGCCCTCCCTGATGATGTTCGGCCCGCCCGACGACGACTCCCCCAACTCGGCACGGTCCCTGGCCTGGAGGATCAAGCGGCACACCAACGACGAACTGCGGCAGCGCTTCGTCGACATGACCGTCCCGCAGGCCGAGAAACTCGGCGTCACCCTGCCCGACCGGGACCTGAAGTGGAACGAGGAGCGCGGCCACCACGACTTCTCCGCCCCCGACTGGGACGAGCTGAAGCGGGTCGTCTCCGGTGACGGACCGTGCAACGCCGAGCGGATCGCCCGTCGCCGGGCCGCGCACGAGGAGGGCGCCTGGGTGCGGCGGGCCGCCGCCGCGCACGCCGCCAAGCGGACGGCCCGGCTGCGGGAAGGGGCGGCGGCATGAGCCCGAAGAGCACCGGCGACTGGCCGCTGTACGAGGTGTTCGTCCGCGGCAAGCGCGGGCTCAACCACGTGCACGTCGGCTCCCTGCGCGCCGCCGACGACGAGATGGCCCTGCTGCATGCCCGCGATCTCTACACGCGGCGCAACGAGGGCGTGAGCATCTGGGCCGTGCGCTCGGACACCATCGCCGCCTCCGCGCCCGACGAGAAGGACCCCTTCTTCGCACCCAGCGGCGACAAGGTCTACCGGCACCCGACCTTCTACGACATCCCCGACGACATCCCGCACATCTAGGAGCAGCGCATGACCGACGAGGACCTGTACGTCGACGGCGACGGCGCGCGGTGGGCGTTCGGCACCGGGTTCACCGACCCGCTGTACGGCGTCGACCAGGCGGTGCCCGACGGGGTGGACGCCGAAGACCTGGCCGCCTGTTGTCTGGCGCTCGGTGACGACGCCCTGGTGTCCGCGCAGCGGCTGGCCGAATGGTGCACCCGCGCCCCGGAGTTGGAGGAGGAGCTGGCGCTGGCCAACATCGGCCTGGACCTCCTCGGCCAGGCCCGTCTGCTGTACGCCAGGGCCGGTCGGGCCGACGGCACGGGACGCGGCGAGGACGCGTACGCCTACTTCCGCGACCCGGAGGACTTCCGCAACATACGCCTCGCCGAACTCCCGGGCGGCGACTTCGCCTTCACCGTCGCCCGCCTGCTGGTGCTGTCCGTCTGGCGGCTGGCCGTGTGCGAGGCGCTCACCGACGCACCCGACCCGGTGCTGGCCGCGATCGCGGCCAAGAGCGCCAAGGAGCTTGCCTACCACCGGCGTTGGGCCGCAGAGTGGACGGTACGGCTCGGCGACGGCACTACCGAGTCCGCCGGACGCGTGCGGGCCGCGCTGGACGCCCTCGCCCCCTGGCTGGACGAGCTGCTGACGGACCGTGCGGCCGCGCGCCTGGGCGCGGATCCGGCCGCCGTCGCCGCACGGACCCACCTTGAGCTGTTCCACGTGCTGGCCGATGCCGGGCTGAACCGGTCCGAAGAGGTGTCCCCGCTCGACGTGACGGCGCCCCCGGTCCCGGGCTCCGGCAGGAACGGACAGCACACCCCGCACCTGCCGCCCCTCCTCGCCGAACTGCAGAGCGTCGCCCGCGCCCACCCGGACGCGTCGTGGTGACGGCGTCGCCGGAGCGGGCGTCGCGGATCGCCGCCGAGGTCGCGGACCCCGAACTGCCGATGCTGACGCTCGCCGACCTCGGCGTGCTGCACGGCGTCGAGGTGACGCCGGAGGGAACCGTCGTCGCACGGCTCACCCCGACGTACGCGGGCTGCCCCGCCGTGGCCGAGATGCGCGCCGAGGTGACGGCCCGGCTGCTGGCCGCCGGCTTCGCCGACGTCCGGGTGGTCACGGTGCTCGACCCGCCGTGGACCACCGACCGGATCACCGACGAGGGCCGCCGCAAACTGGCGGAGCACGGCATCGCACCGCCCGGCCCGCGCATCGCCCCGGGCCCGACCTGGGTAAGCCTGACCCTCGCACCGCCCGAGGTTCCCTGCCCACACTGTGCCTCGGCCGACACCGAGGAGATCTCGCGCTTCGCCGCCACCGCCTGCACGGCGCTCCGGCGCTGCCGCACCTGCCTGGAGCCGTTCCCCCACGTGAAGGACCTGCCTTGACCATGCCCCGCTCGAGGTCCCGCCGCCCCTCCTTCCACGCCCTGCGGGTGTCCGCCGTGGAACCGCTGTGCGCCGACGCGGCCGCTCTCACCTTCGACGTCCCCGACCGCATGGCCGCCGAGTTCGCGTTCCGGCCCGGTCAGTGCCTCACCCTGCGACGCGAGATCGACGGTCGCGACGAGCGGCGCTCGTACTCGATCTGCTCACCGGCCGGAACGCCGCCGCGCATCGGCGTCCGCGTGGTACCGGGCGGCCTGTTTTCCTCGTGGCTCGTGCACGGCGTACGTCCCGGGGACACTTTGCAGGTCATGGCTCCGGTCGGCGCGTTCACCCCGGACCCGACCAGTGCCGGCGGCTTCGGCCACCAAGTACTCGTCGCCGCCGGGTCCGGTGTCACGCCGATGCTGTCCATCGCCGCGTCCGTCCTCGCCGCGGACGAGGACGCGCGCGTCACACTCCTGTACGGCAACCGGCGCACCGGCACCGTGATGTTCGCGGACGAACTCGCCGACCTGAAGGACCGGTACCCGGCCCGTTTCCAGCTCGCCCACGTCCTGTCCCGCGAGCCGCGCGAGGCCGAGTTGCTCTCCGGCCGCCTCGACACGGCACGGCTCACCGCACTGCTGGGCGCTCTCGTGGACATCCGGGAGGTCGCCCACTGGTGGCTGTGCGGCCCGCAAGGCCTGGTGCGCGAAACGCGCGCGCTCCTGACCGGACTCGGCGTCCCGACGGACCGCGTCCACCAGGAGCTGTTCCACGCGGACGAGGAACCGCCCGCGGCGACCACTACCGACCGCGAAGACGTCACCGGCCGAGGCCCCGGCAGCGAGGTCACCGTGGTCCTCGACGGCCGGGCGACCACGTTCACCGCGCCACGCCACCGCACCGTCCTCGACGGCGCCCAGCAGGTCCGGCCCGACCTGCCGTTCGCGTGCAAGGGCGGCGTCTGCGGAACCTGCCGCGCCCTCGTCACCCACGGCGGCGCCGACATGCGCCGCAACTACGCCCTGGAACCGGCTGAGATCTCCGCGGGCTATGTCCTCACCTGCCAGACCTATGCCGCCTCCGACACCCTCACGGTCGACTTCGACGGTTGAGCCGTCTGACCGGAGGAACAGCGGGTGTTCCGCTGGGCGGTCGTCGCCCACCGGGCGGCAGGATGGGCGGATGGCAATGAGCGAGACGGAACTGCTGGCCCTCCTGCACGAACTCGACGACCCCGAACGGCTGGAACAACCGCTGCACTACGACCGCGCCGCGACCAGCCTCGCGTTCAGCAGGCTGGTCCGCCGACTCGAAGCGGACTTCGGCGCCCCGTGCGAGTCCGAGCGGGACACCCAGGACTCCAGTGAGTACGGGCGCATCCGCGTGCCCGCAGTTGCAACGGTCTGCGGAACACGGATCGTGGTCTGCGTGAGCAAGTTCGGCTCCCTCGCCGAGGTATGCGCCGACAATCCGGGGGCCTTCCTCAGCACGGACGATGCCCGTGAGGAGGGCGCGCTGGATCCCGCCGACCTCGCCACAGTGGAGCAGGCCCTGACCGAACTCAGCTACGTGAGCGTCCCCGAAGAACTACTGGAGAGCGACTACAAGGGCCCCAGCGCGCTGGAACACTTCGCAGCTCGGCCCACGTGGTGGACGCGGTTCTTCGGCAGCATGTGATCCGCCCACCGAGCCGAGCGAACAGCCTGTCATCTCGCTGAGCACGTTCATCCGTACCTCACTGAGCACATTCTCGGCCCTGGCAATATTTCCGTGAAATCCGGGTGTGCCAAGGTGGGCCATGAGCGACGCGGTGGCGCAAGAGCGGAACGCCGCCGTGGCCGGCCATGATCCGTTTCTGGAGCTTCAGGTCAGTGATCCGGCCTTCGTTGACGCCGGAGTTGAACGGGGTGGTGATCCCCTGTACGACTTGCCAGCTCGCCTTCGCGAATGGCGTTGGCCAGGCTCGCCAAGGCAGAAGGGCCGGAGGCCGCGAGCTGGTCGAGCCAGGCCGGCAGCGGGGCGGCGTCGCGGGCATCGAGCAATCTCCGACTGCGCAACCTCCCGGTCCTCCAGCTCACACACCTTCCGCACCAGCACCCGCACCCGTCGGCTGGTTGACATCCCTCAGCGGTCCCGGCCTGCTCCCCTGCCCTGGTCGGGGTGCGTCGGCCATCGTCGGCCGGCTCACGTTCAACGGCGCCATCATCCAGACCGGTACCGAGTCCTACCGCCTCGCTCACACCAAGGCCCAAGCCGAACGAGCCCAGGTCAGCTGACCGGGCGCCACATGGGAGGGGCCGCCCGATAACCAGCCGAGCCAGAGCCGGAATGGCCGACCTACGGCTGCTCGGTTCCCGCCGGCAGGTTGTGCCACGCATGTCCGCAGGCGCCTTTGCAGTACGTCTCGCGGCGGCGCGCGTCCGCAACGGCGAACACGGAAACGAGGACGCGGAATGCCGTGACGTGTTCGGCGGAGGGGAGGCCCGCGAACCCATATCGGGGCGGGTCCATGCAGATCATCACCGAGGGGTTGGCCGTGGGCTTCACACCGGACCGCGCCACCCCCGCACGGCCGTCCGCAGTCGTAATGTGCGCCTGCATCGCATAGCCGGCGACTTCCTGCAGAACCTCCTGCCGGCGTGTCGGGGCGAGATCGGAGAACCAGCCCACACCAGCGTCCAACGTGCGGAGACCCTGGGCGATCTCGTTGACGACCCGCTCGGTCTCGCGCCGGAAGGTGCGGCTGTCGTCGCTGCTTGGTTCGGTCATCGCTTGATGATTTCACGATGCAGGTTCCGGGCGAAGGCCGGCATCCACACCCGAGACAGCGCGGGCGGGTACCGGGGACAGTCCGCTCCGCTCCCGAGATCTGGCAGCCCCGCAGGACTCCCACACCGCGGCTCGTAAGACGCCCCAGAGCACTTGAGCGACATCAAAAGCCGCTGACATCGACTAAGCAACTGGCCGCCAACGACTCCCGAAGTCACACCGAAACGACTCCCGAAGAAGCCGACACAGCCAGACGGGGCCCGGGTGGGTCCGCGGCACACGCCGTCGACACGGTCCTGCTTTCTCGCCCCACGAAAGAGCACCTCGACAGAGCTGCGCCCGCCAAGACGGGGGAGCCTGGCGGGCGCACGAACAGTCTGGCACGCAACGGCCAATTGTTCTGCCGGAACGAGCAGCGCAGCCGCACCGAGGCCAAGAACCCATAGAGGCGCCGGAGTGGGAGATCGGCTGGCAGCGCTGCTAGCGGCTCACCCTCGCGCACGTGCAAGCCGGGGGCGCGCTCCCGGCCGGGCCGGGAGACGTCGTCGCCCAGGACGAAGACCTCGCCGTGTGGATCGCCGGACAGGTAGCCGGGTGGGACAGGCTCGTTCCCGCGCAGCGGTACCTGCTGGAGAGCCTCGGCATCGATCCCGACAGCGAGTCTGTGGCAGCAGTCTCAGCACGGCGGTCACAGGACGACCGGTGGGCGGCCAACCTTGCGGCCGCACGCCAGTTCCACGCCCGCGAAGGGCACTTGCAACCGGCACGCAAACACATCGAGATCGTCGGCGGCGAAGAGATCAAACTCGGGGCGTTCCTCGACAACACCCGCCGCCGCGCCGGAAAGCAGTCTGCAGAGCGGCGGGCGGACCTCGATGCCCTCGGCATGCGTTGGTAGACGGGCGTGGGCACCGACAGGGTCAGGATTCCCCGCCGTCCACCCGCTGCCCCTTCGCCCACTCCAATACCTCAACAGAGTGCAGGGTGTCAGAGTGCTTCTCCCCCAGCACCCGACGCTGACACTCCAACGTCTCCTCACACAAGACGACCGCCTCCCCCACCCGACCCACCTCCGCCAGCCGGATCACCAGATTGGACGCCGTGAGCAGGGTGCCGGGATGATCCACACCCAGCACCCGTTGCTGGCGCTCTAGCGTCTCTTCGCACAACACCACCGCCTCCTCCACCCGGCCCACATCCGCCAGATCGCTGGCCAGGTTGTGCGCCGTACGCAGGGTGCCGGGATGATCCATGCCCAGCACCCGCCGCCGACCTGCCAGCGTTTCCTCGCGCAAGGCCAGCGCCTCCTCACACCGACCTAGTGCACTGAGCCCGTTGGCGAGGTTGTCGGCGCTGGCCAGGGTGTCGGGGTGGTCATCGCCGTAGAGGCGTCGGCGGCGTTGGAGGGTGTCTTCGTCCAGGGCGCGGGCCTGTTCATGGTCCTGGGTGTCGTAGTAGGCACGGGCAGGTCGTTGGCGGCCGCCAGGGTGGCGTCGTGGTCGGGGCCCAGCTGCTGCAACAACATGTCGTACAGGCGCTGCAGGCGGTCCCGTGCGGGGCGGGGCTGGCCGCGGTCCCTCAGGTGCCAGCACGCGCCGAGCATCGCCCGCCGTCCTCCTGTGGTGGTGAGGGAGGCCAGGTCCACAATCAGCAGGTGCGGCAGCAGCACCTGCCACACCGGCCACCCCACCGGATCGGACGTGTCTGCGGGGGCAGCCGCAGTCAGGAGGTCTTCCGCATCCCGCTGTGCCTGCTCGCGTTGGGGCGGGGTGAGCTGGTCGGCCAGCACCGCCTGCGTCAGGCGGTGCAGCTGGAGGGTGCCGTTCTGGGTACGGGCCAGACTGTGCCGGGCGATCGCCTCCACCACACTCCCGGCACTCAGCCGCGACACCAAGGCCTCGCTCAGGGCGGGAGAGGTCTGACCGGGCAGGTGGCCGACGCATGCGGTCAGGGGAAAGGGCTCGGGAGCCAGCAGGGCGAGAGCGGCCAGCACGGCGGCAGCGCCCGGATGCTCGGCTGCCAGGCGGGAGCTGGTGAGGCGGACCTGTGCGGCCAGGGACACCGGATAGTCATCCGGACAGCCCTCCGCCAGCACCTCATGCATGCTGCGCGCGAGTTCGGCCTGCAGATCGGCCGCCGACAAACCCCGGGTGAGCAGCGCGGCGGTCTGGGCAAGCGCCAGGGGGAGGTCGTCCAAAGTGGCGGCGAGGTGATCAGCGTCCGCATCAGGGAGGACCGCGCCCTGGCAGCAGGGCGATGGATTCGGCACGGGCAAGGTTGTCGACGTCCAGGGGGACGGCGTAGGTACGCCAGTGGGGGTTGCGGGAAGTAATCAGCACATGCCCGGAGCCGCCGGGCAGGAACGGGGCCAGGGCGCTGGGGTCTTCGGCGTTGTCGAAGACCAGCAGCCAGCGCGACATCGTTCCCAGCTCACCCAGCAGCAGCTCGACCGCCTCGGCAGGCGCCGTGCCGGCGGGCGCGGCGCCAACCCGGGCAGCGAGCTGGGCGAGCTGGCCGGGGATCAGGGCCGGGTCTTCCGCCGCGATCCACCAGGCGAGTTCGTACTCGCCGGCAAACCGGTGCGCGTACTCGATCGCCAACTGTGTTTTCCCGAGCCCGCCGCGGCCGTGCAGGGCCTGGACCGCAACCCGCTGATCGGACGCCAGCGCCTGACGCAGGTGGACCAGAAGGCTGTCGCGGCCGGTGAAAGCCGCGTTACGGGCCAGCAGGTTCCGCACCCGCGGCAGACTCCCCGGCAGGCGGGGGCTACTTGCGCCGACCTGTCGCAACACCCCGTGGGTGCACGGCATCCCTCGATGCGAGAGCAGCATCAGGGAGAAGAAGCGCTCTGGGGTCACACGCCAAGTCTTTCAGGAATTGCGACATGATGCGGCGCATATCCCGGTGAGGCTGGTGGATGCGTACCTACGACCTGTGAGAAGGAACAATCATGACCACATCCGTCGTGTCCATCGTCTATGTGAACGACGCTCCCGCCGCAGCGCGCTTCTACGGCGACCTCCTCGGCATGAGCCCGTCGTTCGAGACTCCGGGATACATCACCTTCGACCTCGGGCCAGGCGCTGACCTCGCTGTGTGGTCCGGCCAGTTCGAGGATCTGTCAGCGGACGTCCCGCGTACCAGTGAGGTGTGCCTGGCCAGCAACGATGGGCCCGACGAGATCAATGCGATCTTCAAGCAGTGGCAGTCCAAAGGCGTCACGATCCTGCAGGAGCCACATGATGCGGGGTTCGGGCTGACCTTCCTCGCAGCCGATCCTGACGGGAACCGTATCCGTGTCGCACCGCGGGGCTGAAAGGCCACAATGCGGCAGGCGCGACACCTGTCGTGCGCGCCTGCCGTTGTCTGACCTCGAGAGGACGACGAGTGTTCCACGCGAATGCGCCCCCTGAGCGTCGAGGGCCGTAGGCGGCTCGTGAAGCGGTGCCAGACACGTCCCATCGCCCACGTCGCCGCTGAGATGGGCACCTCCCGCGCATGCGCCAGCAAGTGGGTAAATCGCTGGCGGCTACACGGCGATGCAGGATTGCAAGACCAGCCGTCGAGCCCGCACCGGGGTCCGAACGCGACTCCAGCATGGGTCATCGAGCAGATCGAGTCCTGGCGCCGCGAGCGCAAGTGGTCCGCGCAACGGATCACCGACGAACTTGTGAGTATCGGGTTTGTGATCAACCGGCGAACCGTGAGCCGACACCTGACCCGACTCGGCCTCGGCAAACGCCGCTTCATCGACCCGGGCGGCGAGAACAACCGGAAGCCGGGGAAGATCACCGCCCGCTGGCCCGGACACATGGTGCACCTGGATGTGAAGAAGGTCGGCCGGATCCCTGATGGCGGCGGGTGGCGGATCCACGGCCGGGACAGCGATCAGGCCAAGGTCGTCGGTCGGGCGAAGTCGGCCGGGGCGAAGCGTGGGTACGTCTACCTGCTCCCAGACCTTCTGTATCCACCGCGAACCGGTGGGCAAGCGCATCACCGCGGCCATGGAGCTGGCCGACGACCCCAGCGGAGACCCAGCCGGCCGACAGCCACCGGGTACTGCACGAGGCCCTGACCGTCGGCGCCGACCCGCTGCACCTCGCCCTCGTCTTCAACCTGTCCCACACCGCCGCGAGCCGCTACGCGACCATCGCCCAGAACCTGCTCGACGACCAGATCGAGCAGACCGCCGATGATGAAGGTTCTCGATTTCGGCTCCGCCCGCAGTTTCGGGAGCCCCATTCAGAAGGACCGGTACATCCCCTCGGGATCATCGTGAGCCCATGCCGCGTACTCTTCGAAGCCCAGGTTGCCGATGCTCAGGTTCGCGTGGACGTCGTGGACCCCTGCGGGGATGGTGCGGAAATCGCGGCCGAACTCGGTCAGCTGTTCGTAGTCCTCTTTGGCCACGCGCTCCTCCTGCGTCAGCGTGGTGACCGCCAGCAGCGGATGGCTCTCGGCCTGCATGGTTGTAAGGTCGGCGAGAAAGACAACGGCCAGGTTGTCGTCGGCTCAGACCGCAGTCAGCACCTCGTCAACGGTCGCCCCTGCCCAGGCCGGATCGTCTATGAAGTGGACGTGCGCCTCGCACTGCCTGTCTCCCCAGGGCTGCATCAGCGCCGCCGCGACGTCCTGCCACGCCTGGTCGTCGTGGTAGTCGATTCTAACGACCAGGGCATCGAACTCATCACGACCAGTGACCGCAGGCAACGCTCTCATGGATCCTTCTCCTCGGTGACGATCGCTGAGCCGTGCCCGACTGTCTCACAGGCCGTTTTCAAGAATCTTCATCACCGAGAGAATGAGCATCCGCCGATTCAGCATGATCTAGCGCGGAACCCCGGGCGTTCACGCCCGGGAGGAAGCGCTTCTCAAGATAAGGGTGACCTGCACGGGCGCACGGGTCTGCACTGTTGCCCTCAGTCGGGTCGCTTCTGGTTCTCGATGTACTCCTTGATGATCTCTAGCGGTGCGCCGCCGCAGGATGCGGCGAAGTAGGACGGGGACCAGAAGTGGTCGCCCCACAGGTACTTGCGGATGTGGCCGGGGAACTCCTGGCGGAGTCTGCGGGCGGACACCCCCTTGAGGGAGCCGACCAACCGCGAGATGGCGACCTTGGGCGGGTAGTGCACGAGCAGGTGGACGTGATCACGCTCGCCGTTGAACTCCACCAGCTCGGTTTCGAAGTCGGCGCACACGGCCCGCATGATCTCTTCGCAGCGCGTAAGGATCTCGTCGGTGAACGGTCCGCGCCGGTACTTGGGTGTGAAGACCAAATGGGCGTGAAGGGTGTAGACGACCGTGCGGCCCCTGTGAATGTTGGGGTTTGGCTCCCAGCGTGGTGACATAGACCAACTGTAGTACGATGATCGTCGTGAAGATCGTGACGCAGGTGAAGCTGATGCCGGAGGCCGAGCAGGCCACCGCGCTGTCCGCGACCCTGCGCACGGTCAACGATCTGGCGTGCTGGGTCTCCGAAGTGGCGTTCGCCTACGGGGTGCCGCGTGAGTACGAGCTGCGCAAGCACACCTACCCGCGCCTCAAGGCCAAAGGTCTCGGGGCGCAGGCCGCCCAGCACACCATCAAGAAGGTGCGCGACGCCTACACCACCTTGAGGGCGAACATCCGGGCCGGTAACCTCGGCAAGCCGAAGTCGAAGCGCCGCCGCAAGGCGGAGTCGAAGCCGATCACGTTCCGTCGCGATGCCGCGCAGCCGTATGACGACCGGTGTTTGAGCTGGCAGTACGACCAGCGGACGGTCTCGATCTGGACCACCGAAGGCCGGTTGAAGGGTGTGCGGTTCGTGTGCTCGGCGGACGCGCTCAAGGTGCTCCAGCAGTACCGCAAGGGCGAGTCCGACCTGATCGAGCGTGACGGCGTCTTCTATCTGATCGCCACGTGTGAGGTTCCCGAGGCCGAGACGTACGAGCCGGACGGTTTCATCGGCGTGGACCTCGGCATCGTCAACATCGTCACCACATCCACCGGCTACCAGGCCGCCGGACGCGCCCTGAACCGGTATCGCAAGAGGCAGCTTGCCTTGCGGGCCAAGCTCCAGAAGAAGCGCACCAAGTCCGCCAAGCGCCGGCTCAAGGAGCGCTCCCGCCGCGAGGCGCGGCACGTCAAGAACACCAACCACATCATCGCCAAGACGATCGTGATCGAGGCTGAACGCACCTCGGCCGGGATCTCCCTGGAAGAACTCAAGGGAATCCGGCAGAGGGTACGGCTCCGCAAGCCCCAACGGGTCGCGCTCCACTCCTGGTCCTTCGCCCAACTCGCAGACTTCATCATCTACAAGGCCAAGCGGGCAGGAGTGCCCCTGGTCATCGTCGATCCCGCGTACACGTCCCAGACATGCACCGAGTGCGGCCACGTCGACAAACGCAACCGTGTCGACCAGGGACTTTTCATCTGCCGGGGGTGCGGGGTCGTTGCCCACGCCGACCGGAATGCTTCCCACAACATCGCCACCCGTGGCGAGAACGTGTGGAACGCGGGGCGTGAGTCACGCGTCCCTGCCACCCGATAGGGGTGTCTGGACGGAGGAGTCAACCCAGCAGCCAGTTGGGCGCTACCTCCAAGCCCGGTCCTTTAGGGCCGGGTCAAGTTGACTGCTTGCGGCGTTTGACGACGTAGGCGTACTGGTCGGGCCAGCGCGGCTCGGCGCCGAGTGCGCGGGCGGCGTGTTGCGGCCAGTAGGGGTCGCGCAGCAGTTCACGGCCGAGCAGTACGGCGTCCGCCTGCCCGGAGGTGATGATCTCTTCGGCCTGGCGGGGGTCGGTGATCATGCCGACGGCGGCGGTGGGGATGCCGGTGGCCTGGCGGGCCTGGGCGGCGAAGGGCACCTGGTAGCTCGGCCCGGCGACGATCTTGGCGTCGCGGACCACGCCGCCGGTGGACACGTCGAGCAGATCGACGCCGTGAGCGGTCAGCTCCTTGGCGAGGCGGACGGTGTCCTCACCGGTCCAGCCCTCGCGCGTGTCCTCGGGGTTCTCGGTCAGCCAGTCGGTGGCCGAGGTGCGGAAGAAGACCGGCAGCTGGGCGGGCCACACGGCGCGCACCGCGTCGACGACTTCCAGGGCGAAGCGGATCCGGTTCTCGAAGCTGCCGCCGTAGGCGTCGGTGCGGTGGTTGGAGGCCGGGGAGAGGCACGAATTGATCAGGTAGCCGTGGGCACCGTGCACCTCGGCGACATCGAAGCCGGCGGTCAGCGCGCGGCGGGCGGAATCGGCGAAGTCAGCTACCAGCTGCCGGATCTCGGCCACGGTCAGTTCGTGCGGGACGGGCAGGCCGTCGTACGCGACCGCGCTGGGCGCCACTGTCTGCCAGCCGCCCTCGCTCTCGGGTACGCACCGTTCGGACAGCCAGGGCTTGTCCACCGACGCCTTACGGCCTGCGTGGGCGAGCTGGATCGCCGGGGCGGCGCCGTGCGCCTTGATGGCCGCGGTGATCCGGGAGAACGCCTCCTGCTGGTGGTCATTCCACAGGCCCAGGTCCCAGGGACTGATCCGCCCGTCGGGACGGACCCCGGTGGCCTCGGCCATGACCAGGCCCGCGCCACCGGCGGCGCGCGAGGCCAGGTGGGTGAGGTGGAAGTCGGTCGGCGCGCCGGTCTCCGGGCCCGTGGGCGGGGCGGAGTACATGCACATCGGCGACATCCACACCCGGTTGGGTATCTGGAGGGAGCGCAGCTTGAGGGGGGTGAACAGAGTGCTCACGGTGCTTCTCTTTCAGGTGGGGTATCGCCGGCCGGGACAGCCGTCGACGGGGAGATGAGTTGAGATGCGGAGCGCCGGTACAGCGGGCGGCATGGGCTGCCACGGCGTCCGCGATGGGGGGCGGCGCCCCCGATGACCTCGACGGTCCGGCCGTTCAGACGCAGTTCGTCGAGCAGCGCCAGCAAGATGGCGGCGACATCGGCCCGGGAGATGGAGCCGGGGCCGGTCTGCTCGGCGAGCGTGACCCGGCCGATGCCGGGTGTGTCGTCGAGCGGACGATCATCGCCTGGAGCCCGGTCCGGGACCGGAGGCGTTCTCGGCCGCGAGCTTGGCCCGCAGATAGGCACGGAAGACCGGGTCGAGGCTCTCGTCGTCGACAACCCGTAGATAGGTGCCCATGGCGAAGTGCAGCAGGTAGCGTCCGACTCTGGCGCTCTCGGCGGCGTCCGCCGGCAGGCTCGCCGCGCCGCGGTCCACGCTGTCCTTACGGCCCACCGAACTCCCAGAACCCGCCCCGGCGGCGAAACCCACCGTGTCGGCACCCGTCAGGTGCCGGGCGGCCTCGTCGCTGGTGGCCTTCTCCAGATCCATCAGCCGGGCCTGGGCTCCGGCCTTCTCCAGCGCCTCGGCCTGGGCCGGGTTGCGGGTGAGGCCGGTGACCGCATCGCCGCGCCGGAACAGGAGCTGTTCCAGGAGGAGGGCGATCTTGCCGTGCCCTCCGGCGATCACGACCTTCATGATCAGGCCGGCAGGCGGGTATCGAGGACGAAGTTGACCTCGATGAGCTGGCCCGGGAAGAACAGCGATGCGACGCCGATGGTGGAGCTGGTGGGGCGGTGGTCGCCGAAGTAGGCCAGGTTCGCCGCGGCCATCGCCATGTTGTACCGCGGCAGGTCCACGATGAACTGGGTCTCGGAGACGACCTGGTTGCGGGTGGCGCCGTAGTGGGCGAGCACCTTCTCGAAGTTGGCGTAGGACTGCTTCAGCTGGGCGTCGAAGTCGCCCGGGTAGAGGAAGTTGCCCTGCTCGTCGTGCGAGAGCTGCCCGGAGACGTAGATCGTGTCGCCGACCTTGATGGCCTGGGCGAAACCGAACTCCTTCTCACCGGAGACGTCGTGGCTGTAGGAATCCATGGCGGTCATGGTGCTTCTCCTTGCTGATGGTTCTGTGAATGAGGTGCGGGTGGGAGCTCAGGCGGCCGCGAGGCGGGCGACGGCGTCCGCGACGGGGGTGTCACCGGAGGTGAGCTCGACGATCACGCGGCTGAGGGCAGGCGCGTGCAGGACGGCGTCGAGGAACGCGGCGACGTCGTCGCGGTGCACGTCGCCGTACTCGACGGCGGGACCGGCGGTGACACGGCCGGTGCCGGGGGTGTCCAGAAGGGTTCCGGGACGGACGATCAGCCAGTCCAGATCGGTGCGCGTCAGATAGACGTCGGCGGTTTTCTTGACCTTGATGTAGTGCTCGAAGCCCTCACTGCGTTCCCCGTCACGCAGCGCGTCGGGGAACACCGAGACGAGAACGAACCGCGACACCCCGGCGAGTGCGGCCGCGTCGGCGGTCTTTTGAAGGCCACGGCCGTCGATGAGGGTCGTCTTGTCCTGACCGGTGCCATGTGCGCCGGCCGAGAAGACCACGGCGTCATGGCCGCGCATCTTCTTGGCCAGATCCTCGACCGAGTCGGCGATGAGATCACCGACCACCGGATTCCCGCCGGCCGCCCGCACCGTCTCACCCTGAGCGGGCCCGCGGTGCATGCCGGTCACAAAGTCACCGCGTGCGGTGAGGAGTTGAGTAAGGCGGCGGCCGACTCCTCCGGCGGCGCCGATCTGGAACACCTTCATGAGCTCGTCCAGTCTTTCGCGTGTGAGGGGTGAGTGGTGCCGGCCGCCGGTCAGGCGGCGAACACCTGGGAGTCGTCGGCGAACGCCTTGAACTCCAGCGCGTTGCCTGCCGGGTCGAGGAGGAACATCGTCCACTGCTCGCCCTTCTGGCCCGCGAAACGCACGTACGGCTCGATGACGAACTCGGTGCCCGCCACCCGCAGCCGCTCGGCAAGCTGCTGGAAGGCCTCGACCGTCAGGACCAGACCGAAGTGCGGCACGGGTACGTCGTGGCCGTCGACCGGGTTGTGTATGCGCTGCGCGCGCTCCGGCGCGAGGTGCGTGACGAACTGGTGGCCGTGCAGATTCCAGTCCACCCACGTGTCAGCGCTGCGGCCCTGCTCCAGGCCCAGGACGTCGCCGTAGAAGCGGCGCGCGGCAGCCAGGTCGTCGACCGGCACGGCCAGATGGAAGCGGGGGATCGGGGAGTCGAGAACGGTCATGGCACTGCCTTCCTGCCGGGGAGCGGAGGGGCTCGTGGGCGGCGATCCCGCTCGGCTTGTCCTAATGTTGACATCACGACAACGCCTGAATGTTAACATTAGGTCATTGGTGGAGGAGGTGTAATGCGGGCATGAGTGATCAGGGCAAGGTGGCCCCGGCTCGCCGCCGGGGTCTGGCTGACGAGGTTGCGGACCGTATCCGCGAGGCCATCTTCAACGGGGCCTACGCCCCGGGCGAGCAGCTGCGCGAGGTGGAGCTGTCCGGCGAGATGGATGTCAGCCGCGGCCCGGTGCGCGAGGCGCTGCGGCTGCTGGAGCGCGAGGGCCTGGTGCACTGTGCGTGGCACCGGGGCACGACGGTGACGACGCTGTCCGCCGAGGACGTGGCTGAGCTCGACAGCCTGCGCGGCGCACTGGAGGATCTCGCCGTCCGCCAGGTGATCGTCCGCGCCTCTGACGAGGACCTCGCGTCCATCGCGAAGACGGCCGACATGATGGAGCGGGCCGGCGATGCGCACGAGATGGTGCGCCTGGACATCGCCTTCCACGACGCGGTGTTCGCCGCCGCCGGGCACCAGCGCCTCGCCGACGCCTGGGACGGCATACGGTGCCAGGTCCACCTGTTCCTGCTGACCCGGATCAGCCGCAGCACCGCCGGCTACCTCGACTGCATCCCGCGCGAGCACCACGGACTCGTCACCGCACTGCGCGCCCGGGACACCAACACCGCCCTCGACCTCTTCGCAGCACACCGGCGCCACGCCGTCGACGTGGTCGCCGGAACCACTGCCTGAGTGTCGGCAAACGCCCCCACCGGCCGACGGCCGACTTCCCTGATGATGAGTCCATGCGCATCTCGCACGAGGCGATCTACCAGGCCCTCTACATCCAGGGCCGCGGAGCGCTGAAACGTGAGCTCGTCGCCTGCCTGCGCACCGGCCGGGCACTCCGGGTGCCCCGAGCCCGGACTGGCGGCCGGCCCCACGGGCCAAGAACGGTCCCGCACCGGCCGGTCACGCCGTACGGAAAGCCCTCGCGGAGGCGATCACCGACCTGCCCGCCCAGCTCCGCAAGTCACTGACCTGGGACCAGGGCTCGGAGCTGGCGCAACACGCCAAGCTCCGTATCGACACCGGTCTGGAGATCTACTTCGCCGACCCGCACAGTCCCCGGCAGCGAGGAACGAACGAGAACACCAATGGCCTGCTCCGGCAGTACTCTCCGAAGGGCACCGACCTCAGCAGGCATACCCGCGAGGACCTCGCTGCCGCCGCCGCGGCCCTCAACAGCAGATCGCAAGGCCCTTGGCTGGAGGACACCCGCCGAGACTCTCGACAGTCACCTACTACCAGCACAAAGCGGAAGTGTTGCGACGACTCCTTGAACCTGGGCAATACACCTCGATGCCCGCATCCGAGATCTGCAAGCGATGGTCGCGCAGCATCCGCTTGTCGAGCCCTCGCCCGTTCGAAGCTCAACTCGGGGCCGGGATCCTGGAAGACATCGAGGAGCACGGCCCCTCGGGAACGGTATGGGTGCCGCTGGCCGGAGGCGATCACCGACCGTGGACCGCCTAGTGATCACCGTGTCCGCCCCGTGTCCTGCTGATGCAATGTCTGGGCGTCGGCACCGCGGCCCGCTGGTACAAGATCCGGCTGGACCAGCCGGAGGAGCACCGCCATCCGGAGAAGGAACGCATCGCCGGCGCCGACTTCTACGACGAACAGCAGCTCCGCCTTCTACACGTGGTATCCCAGCCACTCGGCGGCCGTGTTGATGGAGACGACTTCCTCCGGTTCCAGAACGAGAAACAGAGCAGGATTCCTCAAGGCCGACCCCGCCCTCCACAAGGCCGACCATCAGGACAGGCCGTCTGGGCGAGTGGGACATCCAGCAGGGCTTCACCTGGGAATGTGATCCCCTCTGGCGCTCCTTCACCAGTGCCCTGGACCTCGTCGGGAACGTGCTGGCCTCACCGCCTCCCTGGATCGCGATACTGCCGGGCGACGACGAGTGGGAAGTAGCCAACAAGGGCCCGGATTTCCCCGGGACGCCCGTATGGACCGAAGACCCCGTCGACTGACGCCCAACCGGCCTGCAAGCAGGCCCCGAGCTGGCGTCCATCGCCCAGACCTCGCACGCGATGCTGCTGTTCAACAGCATGGTGAGCACGGTCTTCGTGGTCTTCGCCCTGATCGCGACCGGGTACAGGTCGGCCGCGGCGGCGGCCTTCATCAGCTTGCGGTGGATGCAGACCCGCTGGTTGGCGAGCACGGCGGCCCGGATGTCGGGGCGCCACGTCTCCCGCTTCAGCGCCGGCCACGGCTCGTAGTACGGCACCTGACCGCTGTTGCGCTGCCTCAGCTTGCCAATGCCGCCCTTCGCGGTCGCCTTGATCGCCTTCGCCAGCAGCGCCAACGTCGGGTCGATGCTCTTGGCGTGGGCCATCGTCTCCAGGAACTCGCTCCCGCCCATCGCGGTGGTGACACCGAGTTCGGCCATCGTTGCCCCGTACGCATCGCGCAGCTGGTTGTACCAGGGGTCCAGGTAGCGGCCGGACTGTCGGCGCACGTACGCCTCGAGCGGCGCGACCTCGAAGCCGAGCTTCACCGCGTACGCGAGGGTGGGGGTGGCGTACCAGCCCGGGCCGGTGGGGTGGTGGGCGGTGCTGGCCGGTGCACTCGTCGCCCATGTCGTCCACCTGTCCACCGCGGCGGAAGCGGAAAGGAGGAGGGACCAGAACGGCGAACGACATTGAAACCGCGGGCAGCGCCTACGTTCCCACCGAAGACTCCAGGAGAGGTGATCCGGGTGGCTCCGTCCGTGTGGTGGAACGGCCTTGCCGCTCCCTCCGCGAGAACGCCTACCGGGATCGTCCTGCTCGATCCCGACAACCACCTCATTGGCCGGCTGCGGTTCCGTGCCTGTCCGGCGTGCCGTACAGGGCGGATACTGGACATCTGGGTGTGCGACGCCTGGCAGCGCCAGGGGCTGGGCCGCGAGCTCGTCCATTCCCTTCTCGCCCGTCGCCCGGGCTACCGGTGGAGCACGACGTTGCAGACCCGGGACGGGCGGGCCTTCTTCCTGGCAATGACCCAGGAGACCACGGTGGCTTTGCCCCGCGATGGGCCCTTGTGCTGCCACCTCATGGGATCGATCCGGCGAACGTGGCGAGGCCTGCTGGACCACTGGCCGCCGCCCCGCTGACCTGGCACCCAGTGACGTTTCGACGAGGACAGCGAGCCCTTCACGGCGAGGGCGATCCACGGGCTGCGTCCTGCCCCGGCCTCTACCGGCCGCTGTCTCCGCACGAGAACGCCGATCGCCCAGGACTTCTCCGTCTGCGTAAAATCATTTAAAAGGTGCGAAATAGTCGCTTGGGGTGCGTTGCACGGAGTACACCATCGCTCGTTCGGCCGGGTTTCCTTTACCAGGGGTATCGCCGATGTCCGGTGTCGGGGTCCAATGGTGAGGCCAAGCCCTTCCGCGCCCGCACCGGTCAGAAGAGGCACGCTATGGATCCATGGCTGATCTGGTTGATCATCGCAGCCGTGTTGGCTGTGGCGGAGATCGTCACCCTTACCGCTGCGCTCGGAATGCTGAGTGTGGCCGCGTTGGTCACGGCGGGGTCCGCTGCGGTCGGACTGCCGGCGCCCTTTCAGTTCCTGGTGTTTGCCGTCGTCGCCACAGTCACCGTGGTGTTCGTACGTCCCATCGCGGTGCGCCACGTGCTCCAGCCTCAGGTGGAGCGGTTCGGCGTGGACGCACTGGTCGGCAGGGCTGCCTATGTCGTCTCGGAAGTGACGGGCTTGGATGGCAGGGTCCGTATCGACGGCGAGGAGTGGACGGCCCGCGCCTACGACGAGACGCTGGTGATTCCGCCTGGAAAGACCGTCGACGTCATGGAGATCAGCGGCGCCACCGCGATCGTCTACCCACGGGACTGAAACCATGGAAACCTCGGCGTTCCTCATTGCCGGCCTGATCGTCGCGCTGATCGCGGTTTTCACCGTGGTGCGGGCAGTCCGTATCGTGCCCCAGGCGCGCGCTCGCAATGTCGAGCGGCTCGGCCGATACCACCGGACCCTCACCCCCGGCCTCAGCCTCGTCATCCCGTACATCGACCGCGTTCATCCGGTGATCGATCTACGGGAACAGGTCGTCTCCTTCGAACCTCAGCCGGTGATCACCGAGGACAATCTGGTCGTCGAGATCGACACCGTTCTGTATTTTCAGGTCACCGACCCGCGAGCGGCTTTCTACGAGATCGCGAATTTCCTTCAGGCGGTCGAGCAGCTCACCGTCACCACCCTGCGCAACGTCGTGGGATCCATGGACCTGGAAATGACCCTCACCTCACGGGACACCATCAACAGCCAGCTCCGTGGCGTGCTGGACGAGGCCACCGGCAAGTGGGGACTGCGGGTCAACCGGGTGGAGATCAAGGCCATCGACCCTCCGCAGACCATCAAGGACGCGATGCAGAAGCAGATGCGAGCCGAGCGGGACAAGCGGGCCGCGGTTCTCGGGGCCGAGGGGCAGCGCCAGTCGCAGATTCTCACCGCCGAAGGCGACAAACAGGCCGCTGTCCTGCGCGCGGAGGGCAACCGCACCGCTGCGATCCTCACGGCCGAGGGCCAGTCCCGGGCCATCGACGAGGTCTTCCAGGCCGTGCACCGCAACGACCCCGACCCCAAGCTGCTCGCCTACCAGTACCTCCAGACGCTGCCCCAACTCGCGCAGGGCTCGGGCAACAACTTCTGGGTGATCCCCAGCGAGATCACCTCCGCACTCCAGGGCATGTCCCGCGCCTTCACCGAGGTGCTGCCCCAGTCGCCGGCCACCCGCGAGAAACCCTCGGACGACAGTGCGGAAAGGGCCGCTGATGACACGGCTCAGGCCGCAGAAGCCGCCGCCGCGGCCCTCGCGGACGCGGCCAAGGCCGACCACCGCGCCACCCCCGACGCCCTCCCGTCCCATGTCCCCGCTGACGGACAGGGTGACAACGGCCGGACATGACGGGCCGCGGTGGGAGACCACGGCCCGTTCGCAGGCGCTTGCTCTGAAGCAGTACTAGGCGCGGATACCGTGTGAATGACCGTAAGGCCTGCAAATAAGGAGCACCGTGTCGAGAAATGCACGAGAGGTTGCCTGAGAGAGCCCTGCGCGCAGATCTCCCGTGATTACCAAGACCCTGTCGTGGCCACCTCAGTCGAAGCGCAGATCGGACGAACACCCCCCAGCGCCCAACTCGCGGCGCCCCGGGAACGGACCGCCAGCGGGCGGCCTCCTCCGCGCGCCCGCTTCTTGCTCAGGAGCGCACGATTCCAACTTCTGGGGAAGTGACGAGAGAGCCAGGACGGGACACTTGTGGCCCGTCACCGTCTTCGCCGGGACGGCGGGGTGCAGTAGACGGGCTTGGTGAGGGGGCTACCCCCAGCCCTCCGGCCCCCGAACAACGATGGAGCGCAAGTGGCCGACGAAGCGATGGGTGACGATGTCTACCAGCCGGACGGTTCCGAGGTGCAGGACGGCGCAGGGCTGCTCGACGCGTCGGACACCCTGGACTACCGGGCCGGCGACCAGGCCCTGGACGAGGGCTACTCGCCCCCGGAGAAGCCCTGGGGCGTGGAGCACACCGGCGTCACGGCGTCGGAGCAGCGGCGGGGGGAGAGCCTGGACGAGCGTCTCTCCGAGGAGTTGCCGGACATCGGCGTCCCGGAGGGCGACGATATCGGGGACACCTGGGACACAGACGGTGAGCTCATCGACTACGAGGTTGGAGACGAGCGCGCCGGACGGCTGGTCGCGCCGGACGAGGGCAGTCATGGGAACACCGAATCCGACCTGATCGCTTCTGACATGGGTCTGGACGGCGCCGGGACATCGGCTGAGGAGGCCGCGATACATCTGATCCCCGATTCCGAGACCTACTGAGGGGACGGTGAGCGCAGGACGAGGGCCGGTGCCCGCTCGGACCCGGCCCCAATCCTGCGTCGCCCCCGTCCTGCGCTCGCCGTGCTCAGGTGGACCGGTCGGATCAGCCGTTCCAGTCCGCCAGGAAGTCGAGGAGTTCTCCGTTGACGACGTCGGGGCGCTCCTCCTGGCAGAGGTGTCCGCACTGGGGAATGGGCACACCCCGGACGTTCCGGGCCAGCCCCTTCCAGACGTCCAGGACGTCGTAGGCCTGTCCGACGGCGCTGAAGTCCTCGCCCCACATGGTCAGCACCGGGCAGTCGATGAGTTGGTCGGCGTCCTCGCGGTCCTGGGCGACGTCCTGGCGCCGCACGGTAGTCCATGCAAGATCCCCGCACTGCCCCCGGCTGCTGGTAGGCGCGTACATAGACTGCGATCTCCTCCGGAGTGAGCATGTCCGGGTTGTACGACCAGCTCCGGTAGAAATGGGTGAGCCAGATCTCCTCACGCCCGGCGATCAACGCCTCGGGTAGGTCGGGCACGCCGAGGAAGGTGAAAAAACCAATAACCCTGCCGGGCGAGGTTCACGTCGTAGGTCTCGGCGATGACCCGGGTGGGGATGTTGTCCATGGCCACGAACCGGTCGATCCGGACACGGTAGTCCTTGGCGAACCGGGTGCCGACGCGTGCCCCGCGGTCATGGCCGATCAGGGCGATCCGCTCATGGCCGAGATGGTCCATCAGCGCGATGACGTCGTTGGCCATGGTTCGTTTGTCGTGTCCGGACGCGGGCTTGTAGGTGTCACCGTAGCCGCGAAGGTCCGGCGCGATCACCGTGAACTGCTCGGCCAGCATGGGGATTTGCTTCCGCCAGCCGTACCAGGTCTTTGGGAAGCCATGCAGAAGGTAGACCGGCGGTCCCTGTCCGGCGCTGACCCAGTGCTGCTTGATCCCGTTGAGTTCGGCGGTGTGTTGTGTGATGTCTGTCAGTTCTGGCATGAGTGCTCGCTCGTGGAATCGAAGGGATGGACGGGGCGCCGGTCCGGTCCCGGCGCCAGATGGCCGACGAACGCCTCCTGTCCGCGAGGCCTGTTCATTCCCTCTCCCGCACTCGCCGGGTCGGATCGGTCACCGTCATCACGACGACCACAGCCGCCAGCACCAGACCGGCGGCGAGCGCCGGTGCCGGTGAGAGAGCGGCCGTCAGGATGAGGGCGACGGCAGCGGGAAACGGAAGCTGTTCGAACCGGGTCGTCTGGTGAGGACGGACGTGTACGGCCCACAGGCTGATCAGGAAGATCGCTGTCGGAATGGTGACCGCGGCACCTGCCACCAGTGGCGACATATGGGTGCGACCTGTGATGTGGTCCGCGTACACCGCGAGGCCTGCTCCCTCAGCGGCCGCCGCCGCGAAGATCAGGTAATGGCCGTAGGCCCAGGTGAATCTCTTTCGGTGTGCCTGGTGCGTCGTGGCGAGGAGGGTGTGCGCCGGCCGCGCGAAGTACAGCCACCACATGGCGAAGACCATGAGCAGACCGCCTGCCGCCAGTGCATACAGCGCACCGGCGTCATGATGCCGGTCGAAGGCGCTGCGGACCGCTCCGGTGGCGGCCGCGACGGACTCCCCAAGCACGATGAGGGTGAAGAGTTCGTAGCGCTCGGCGATGTGGTGCGGATGCCACGGTGTCATCCCGACAGCCTGGGCCCACACGGGGACGGAGAGTTCGGCAACGATCATCACCATGATGCTCGTCAGCCGAGCCGAATCCGGGACGAAGAGCAGTCCGATCCAGCCGACCTGACAGACCACCACCCCGGTGGCGAAGCGAAGAGCGGTGCGCCGCCGACCGGTGTCCGACCGTGCGGCACGCAGCCACAGCGCGGCCAGAGCCGTGCGCAGCAGCGCGTATCCCAGGGTGATGACCCGCAGATCGCCCTCCTGGAACGCCCGGGCCACTCCGGCGGCCAGGACGAGCGAGCCCGTGATCTGCACCAGCACCGTCAGCCGGTACGGGACGTCGTCCGGGTCGTAGGCGGAGGCGAACCAGGTGAAGTTCATCCACGCCCACCAGATCGTGAAGAAGACCAGCGCGAAACGCAGCGCACCGCCGGCGTAGTCCCCTGCCTCCAGCGTCCCGCGCAGGCTCGTGGACGCCTGCGCCACCGCGACGACGAAGCACAGGTCGAAGAAGAGCTCCAGCGAGGTGGCGGACCGGTGCGGCTCGCCGGGGTTGCGGCCCACCATGGTGCGCCACCGCCTGGCACCCGGGTCCGCCTGCATGATCAGGGCGCGGTTCAGCGGAGGGCTCCCAGGGCCGCCTCGATCGTCCGGTGGAAGGTGGGATAGGTATAGATCATGTGCTGAAGCCGGTCGACGGGTACCTCGGCATGGACGGCCACGTTCAGCCCGTACAACACCTCGCCGCCCACCGGCCCCGCCGAGGTCGCGCCGATCAGCACGCCCCGGTCGGCGTCCTCGACGAGCTTGATGAACCCCTCGTTGCCCGGCCCGTGGATCCAGCCGCGCGTAGAGGAAGCGATGGTCACCACGCTGGTGCGCACCGCCAGCCCCTGCGCGCGCGCCTGACGTTCCGTCAGGCCTACTGCCCCGACCTCCGGATCGGTGAAAGTGACGCGGGGCAGCGCCCGGTAGTCGGCGTCGGGACCCGGCCGGCCGAGGATGTCCCGGACGGCGATCTCCGCCTGGTACATCGACACATGGGTGAAGGCGCCCCGGCCGGTGATGTCGCCGACCGCCCACAACCCCTCCCCGGCCCGCATCTGCCCGTCCGTGGGCACGGTTCCCGCCGTCGGATCGAGCCCCACCGAGTCGACTGCCAGCGGAGTCAGGTCGGCCTGGCGTCCGGTGGCGACCAGTAGCCGTTCACCACTCAGCACTTGCTCATCGCCTTCGAGACGGACGGTGAACGCGGTGCCGTCATGGCTGACCTGCCGCGCCCGGGCACCGGTGAGAACGGTGACACCGTCCTCCCGCAGGACCTTCTCGGCCAATGCCCCTGTTTCCGGCTCCTCCTGCGACAGCAGCCGGTCCTGCCCCTCCACCACGGTGACCGCACACTTGAAGCGGGCAAAGACCTGGGCGAGTTCCACGCCGATGGCACCCCCGCCCAGCACGACCATGGACGCGGGCAGTTCCTTGGCCCCCATCGCGTCCCGGTTGGTCCAGTACGGCGTTCCTTCCAGACCCGGCACCGGTGGGATCCGGGGCCGGGTACCAGTGGCCAGCACGACACCGCGCCGAGCCTCGAACGTGCGGTCACCGACCGTCACACGGCGCGGCCCGGCGAGGCGACCCGTCCCGCGGACGAGCCGGCCGCCCTTCGCCGCGAGCCGGTCGGCGGCCACCTGATCGTTCCAGTCGTCGGTGGCCTCGCCCCGGATACGTCCGGCAACGCGGCTCCAGTCGGGAGTCACCCTTACTTCACCGGCAAGGGAGGGTGCACGGCCTGCCTCGGCGAGCAGGTTCCCGGCACGGATCATCATCTTGCTGGGCACGCACCCCCAGTACGGACACTCGCCTCCGACGAGTTCCGCCTCGATCCCCACGACGTCCAGACCCGCTTCGGCCAGCGTGCCCGCGACATACTCACCGCCCGGCCCCAGCCCGACGACCACCACATCCGCCTGCTCGTTCGCGCTCATGCCTCTCCTGGTTCCACCGGCTCTCCGGGCATGGACTGTCCCGCTGACGCTAGATCGGCCGGACGGGCCCCTGTGTGATGCGCCGGAAATGCTGCGTTTAGTTTTGGTCAGTTGTCGCAGGCCCAGCACCGACTTTGGTCAGGTAGTCGGCCAGGTCCAGGCGAACGGCCTGGAGTTGTGATTCCAGGCGTCGATCCACGCCCTGATGTCGTTTGGCGGGGGTTGATCACCGCGACAGTCGACATGCGGCTCGGGGCATCGTCAGTGTCTGCCCCACCGAAGGCACGCCGTTCGAACACGTAGTCGGGCCCGCATCGTATGACGTCGAAATTTGCTGATCGTCAGTGCACGCCGCCCGCGCTACACGCACGCCCGCGCTACCCGCACGCTCGCGCGACGCGCTTCGCTCGGCGGCACCGCAACCTGGTGCGTTGTACGGTCGAAGAGAGGCCGGTGCCCGGTTCCCGCCAAAAGAGCCCGCGCACCACTGGCACGGCGGAGTGACCCGCGTGCAGCCGCTGGGCCGTAGGCATGGAGCCGAGGTGACTGCTACCGGGACGACCGGCTCCATCAACCGCGGATCCACGCACGTAACGGCGCGACGTGGAGTTGCTCGCGCCGAGCCGCCGCCGTGATCAACAGCGGCTCACACCCGTTCAGGCACGGACCAGGGGGGTGTCCACCAGATGCTCGGCCAGGAACCACGCCTGGAGTTCGCCGGTCCGGATCACCTGTGAGACGAGGAGGTCGTTGGTACCGTCGTCGCCCAACTCCCCAATGCGGGCCGCCGCGTCATGGGACTCGATGAGGATGGCCTCGTGGGCCTCCAGCAGCCGTGACAGCATGGCCGGCACCTCCTCCACGCCGTCCGGGGGCCGGGGGATCGAGGTGATCTCGGCGACGTGCCGGGGGTCTCCCACCGCGACACCGCCCAGGGTCTGGACCCGCTCGGCGAGGGTGTCGACGAGTTCGAGTTGTTCCCCCGCATGCTTGTCCAGCACCAGGTGCAGCTGGTAGAAGGTCGCCCCGCGCATCAGCCAGTGGTGCTTCTTGTAGAGGCCGTAGAGGATCTGCGTGTCCGCCAGGACTTTGTTGAGCCGCTGACAGGAGTACATACGGGCTTCGTAGGACAGGCCGAGCGGGAACTGCTTGACCGTCCCGAACTCCTGGATGATCGCGCCCTTCTGATGCAGCCGTGGCTGACTGCTCACGTGCTGCGAGCTGATGGTCATGATCCGCCTCCTGCGTCTGCTCTGTGTTTGCACAGGTGACGCTAGGTGCCGGCGCGGCGGACTCGTTGCCCAGGAGCGCATGTGAAGGTGCTCAGCAGCGCACGGGTCGACGGGGCTGTGCCCCGTGTTCGTTCTTCAGCAAGTCTCCGTGCGCCAGCGGGCACGGCCCGGTGCATCGCCGCCTCTAGCCTCTCGCGGACGGCGTGAGCCGACGAGCACCAAGGAGAGGCATGACTGTGAGCGAGCAGGCCGACATGGTCGTCCTTGGCCTGGGACCCGGAGGCGAGTACGTCGCGGGGGCGCTGGCAGAAGCCGGGTAGAGGTGGTGGGGATCGAGGCGGAACTGGTCGGGGCGAGTGTCCGTACTGGGGGTGCGTGCCCAGCAAGATGATGATCCGTGCCGGGAACCTGCTCGCCGAGGCAGGCCGTGCACCCTCCCTTGCCGGTGAAGTAAGGGTGACTCCCGACTGGAGCCGCGTTGCCGGACGTATCCGGGGCGAGGCCACCGACGACTGGAACGATCAGGTGGCCGCCGACCGGCTCGCGGCGAAGGGCGGCCGGCTTGTACGCGGAACGGGACGGCTCACCGGGCACTACACCTACCCCACCATCCACCGGACTGTGGAAGCCGCTCTGGGAGCCCTTCGCTGAGCCGCCTCCCGGGGCGTACGCGGTGAGCCGGACGAGGGTACGGGGGATCCGGCGGCGTCATGCCGGGCCGGGACCCCGGTGAGCCGCACAGGAGCCACGTCGCTGGAACTCCTCTTCGACCTGTGCTTCATAGCGGTGGCGCAGGCGTCCGCGAGCCTGAGCACAGTGGTGACCGGGGCCGGCCTGGCGGCGTACGCCAAGCTGATCACGCGGCGCACCAATGTCCCGTCACCGGCGGCGGGTCTCGCGATCACCGTGCCGGCGGCGATCCTCCTGATCACCGTCTGGGCCGTACACGTCCGGCCGCAACCAGCAGAGCGGGGCCGAACACCTTGCGTTTCCCGCTGTAGCGGTCGCTGTTCTGGTGGCCGGGCACTCCTCGGCGCCAGCCGTGATCGCCGGCCTGCTGGCAGCGGCCCTGGTCGTCGTGGTCACGGCGGGCGACCGGATCGGGCGAGTGCGGCATCGAGGTGGAAACACGGCTGCGCGGACGAAACGAGTTCGTCCGCGCATCCGGTGTGCCGCTGGTCAGCTCGTCGCCCGTACCGCTTCGCGGATCAGGTCGGCCACCTCCTTGGGCTGGGAGACGGCGACCGCGTGCGACGCGCCCTCGATCTCGACGACGGTCGCCCCGGCGCGCTTGGCGCCGAACCGCTCGACCTCGGGGTTGATCGCCTCGTCCGCTCCGGCCACCAGGGCCCAGGACGGCTTGGTCTTCCACGCGGCCGCGGCGGCCGTCTCCTCGAAGGCCGCGGCGGCCAGCGGCCGTTGGGCCACGGCCAGGGCCTTGGTGACGTCGGCGGGCACGTCGGCGGCGAAGATCGACGGGAAGGCGTCGGCGGCGATGGTGACCTCGACCGCGGGGTCACCGCCCTCAACGGGGTACGTCCATTGCTTCAGGTTGCTGGCCAGCGGGGAGAGCGGGAAGCGGCCCTGCAGTTCGCCGAGACTCTCGCCTTCCTCCAGGGCGTAGGCGGCGACGTAGACGAGCCCGACGACGTTCTCCGTGACGCCGGCCACGGTGATGAGGGCGCCGCCGTAGGAGTGGCCGACCAGCACCACGGGGCCGTCGATCTGGGCGGCCACGGAGGCGACGTAGGCGGCGTCGGCGGCGAGGCCGCGCAGCGGGTTGGGCGGGGCGATCACGGGGATGCCGTGGGCCTGCAGTTCGGCGATGACGCCGGACCAGCTGGCTGAGTCGGCGAAGGCGCCGTGGACGAGAACGACGGTGGGCGCGGTCGTGGTCATTTCGGGGTGTCTCCTCGATTTCAGGCGGTGTGCAGGGCAGCGCGCAGGGTGCCGGTGGCCAGCGTGATGGCAGCCTCGGCAGCGTGGGTCTCGCGCAGGGCGTTGAGCATCACGAAGTCGTGGATGATGCCCTGGAAGCGGACCGAGGTGACCGGAACGCCCGCCTCGCGCAGCTTGCTGGCGTACGCCTCACCCTCGTCGCGCAGCACGTCGGCCTCGCCGGTGATGACCAGGGCCGGCGGGAGACCCGCGAGCTGCTCGGTGGTGGCCCGCAGCGGGGAAGCGGTGATCTGCGCCCGTTCGGCCTCCTGGGTCGTGTACTGATCCCAGAACCACTGCATGCCGTCGCGGCGCAGGAAGTAGCCCTCCGCGAACTGGTGGTACGAGCCGGTGTCGAAGCTCGCGTCGGTGACCGGGTAGAACAGCACCTGCTGCACCAGCGGAATGCCGCCGCGCTCCTTGGCCATCAGCGTCAGCGCGGCGGCCATGTTGCCGCCGACCGAGTCACCGGCGACCGCGATGCGGGCGGCGTCCAGCCCCTTCGTCGCACCCTGCTGAACGACCCACTGCGCGACCGCGAAGTTCTGCTCGATGGCGACCGGGTAGCGGGCCTCGGGCGACAGGTCGTACTCGGGGAAGACCACGGCGGCGCCCGCGCCGACGGCGAGTTCCCGCACCAGGCGGTCGTGGGTGTGGGCGTTGCCGAACACCCAGCCCGCGCCGTGGATGTAGATGATCACGGGGAGGGTGGCCTCGGCGCCGGCGGGCTTGACGATGCGCGCCCGGACGCTGCCTGTCGGCCCGCCCGAGACGGTGATCCACTCCTCGTCGACGGCCAGCTTGTCGATCTCGCCGGACTGCACCTCGTCGACGGCCTTGCGCCCTTCCGTCGGGGGCAGGTCGAACAGGTACGGCGGATTGGCGGTCGCCTTCGCGAAAGCGGCTGCCGCGGGTTCCAACAGCGGCTGTACCGGCTGGATGGCATCGGACATGTGAATCTCCTGGAATGGTCATGGAGAAGCCGGCCCTTCCGGCAATAAGGCCGCCACGCTAAACCACCGAGCACACGGCAATTGCCCACAGGCGCACGGCTGCTTTCCTCTCAGTGCACGGTTGCCTTCGAGCCTCTCCCCTCCCGTTCAGATCCCATTCAGAGCATGGATGAGCCAGTGCACTGAAAGAACAAGTCCTGTGCACAGGCAGAACATGGGGGCACATCTGCCGTGCCTATCGTGATGGCGAAGCAACCGCGGCCCCTCACACACCGGGCCTGTCCTCGTTCTCAGGGCACGACGAGTGTCGGTGGAATTCGCTCGGTTCGATTCGAGCAAACGGGTGAGCGAGCGGGACGAAATCACCAAAGTCCGCCGCTACCCGTCATGACTCGAGTCGAAGTCGTTCTCCCGGAGGGGATTGCAAGAGATGCCAACCATGCCCGTCGGCGGACTGGTTCCGCAGGCCGTCCACAATGCCGCGGACCTCGTCGTCCGCAACGCGAAGGTCCACACCGGCGACCCGGGCCGCCCGCACGCGGAGGCGCTCGCCATCCACGACGGCGTCATCACGGTCGTCGGTGACGACAAGGACGTGGCTCCCCACATCGGCGCGGGCACGAAGGTGGTCGACGCGCTCGGGCGACGGGTGATCCCCGGCCTCAACGACGCCCACCTGCACGTGATCCGCGGAGGCCTCAACTACGTACTGGAACTGCGCTGGGACGGCGTACGCAGCCTGCGTCAGGGCCTGGCGATGCTGCGTGAGCAGGCCGCTCGTACCCCGAAGGGCCAATGGGTGCGGGTGGTCGGGGGCTGGTCGGCCGAGCAGTTCGCCGAACGCCGACTGCCGACCGTCGCCGAACTGAACAGCGCCGCCCCTGACACACCGGTGTTCGTCCTGCACCTGTACCAGTCGGCCGTGCTGAACCGGGCGGCGCTCAAGGCCGCCGGCTTCACCAAGGACACCCCTGACCCCAAGGGCGGGCAGATCGTGCGGGGCCGGGACGGGGAACCGACCGGCATGCTGCTGGCCGCTCCCAGCGCCCTCATTCTGTATTCGACCCTGGCCAAGGCGCCGGTGCTGGAGAGCGAGGAGGACCGGAGGACCTCCACCCGGCACTTCCTTCGCGAATTGAACAGATTCGGTCTTACCTCGGCGATCGACGCCGCCGGCGGCTTCCAGAACTTCCCTGACAACTACGCCACCGTCATCGAACTGGCCAAGGCCGGACAGTTGTCGCTGCGTATCGCCTATCACCTGTTTCCGCAAACTGCGGGTCAGGAAATCGACGATCTCGCCCGCTGGGTCGAAATGGCCCGCCCCGAGGACGGGGACGAATGGCTGCGGCTGAACGGTGCGGGCGAGAACCTCACCTGGGCAGCGGCGGATTTCGAGAACTTCGCGCAGCCGCGTCCGGAGCACGCCCCTGACTACGAGGCGGAGTTCGAGAAGGCGGTGCGCCTGCTCATGGAGAACGGGTGGGGCTTCCGCCTGCACGCCACGTATGACGAGACGATCCGCCGCGATCTCGCGGTGTTCGAGAAGCTCGCCGCGGAAGGGCTCTTCCCGGCCGGCAACCGGTGGTTGTTCGATCACGCGGAGACCGTCTCCCCAGACAGCCTCGACCGTGTCGCCGCCCTCGGCGGAGCGATGTCCGTGCAGAACCGCCTGTCCTTCCAGGGCGAGGCGTTCCTACGGCGCTACGGCCCCGGAGCCGCCGCGGACGCCCCGCCCATCCGAGCCATGCTGGACCGCGGTCTGACCGTGGGCGCCGGCACCGATGCCACCCGGGTCTCCACCTACAACCCCTGGGTCGCCCTGCACTGGCTGGTCAGCGGCCGCACCGTCGGCGATCTGACCCTGCGCCCGCCGACGAACCGCGTCGACCGGCAGACGGCGCTGGCGATGTTCACCCGCGCCGGCGCCGCACTGACCGGCGAGGACGACGTCAAGGGCGTGCTGCGGCAGGGATGTTACGCGGACCTGGCGGTGCTGTCCGAGGACTACTTCGCCGTGCCCGAGCCGGACATCGCGCACATCGAGTCGCTGCTGACGGTGACCGGCGGCCGGATCGTCTACGCCACTGCCGAGTACGAGGGGCTCGACGAGGAACTGCCCCCCGTCAGCCCGGCCTGGAGCCCGGTGGCGCACTTCGGCGGCTACCAGGCGTCCCATCGGGCGGCCCTTCCCGGCGCCCACCAGGCGGAGTTGCTCGGACAGGCCGTCGCCGAGTCGGAGCAGCACCGCCAGTGGCGCATCGCGCGCGGCCTTACCCCGGGCGCCGTGAGCATTCCGTTCGATCCCTGCTTCCTCTGAACTCCCGGAAGGTGCCTGGCCCTTGTGCCGCCCCTTCCGGGACACCCACCAGCTCCGTCCACCGGACGGGTCTTCCCACGGCACGGACAGCAGTCCGCGCCACCCCTTACCAAGAGAGGCTCACCACCATGGTCAACATCGCCAACGTCACCGCCGCCCCCAGCCCCGACCTGCTCACCCCGGACAACTGCGCGGTGCTGTTCGTGGACCACCAGCCGCAGATGTTCTTCGGCACCGGCAGCGGCGACCGCACCGCGATCATCAACTCCACGGTGGGCCTGGCGAAGTCCGCGAAGGCGTTCGACGTGCCGGTCGTCCTGAGCACCGTGGCCGCCGAGTCGTTCTCCGGCCCGATCATGCCGCAGCTGGCGGCGGTCTTCCCCGACCAGAAGATCATCGACCGCAGCACGATGAACGCCTGGGAGGACCTCGCCTTCGTCGAGGCGGTCAAGGCCACCGGCCGCAACAAGCTCGTCATCGCCGGCCTGTGGACCGAGGTCTGTGTCGTCCTGCCCGCGCTCTCCGCCATCGCCCAGGGCTACGAGGTCTACGTGGTCACCGACGCGTCCGGCGGTGTCAGCCCGCAGGCCCACGAACACGCCATCCAGCGCATGGTCCAGGGCGGCGCGATCCCGGTCACCTGGGTGCAGGTCCTCCTGGAGCTCCAGCGCGACTGGGCCCGCACCGAGACGTACGCCGCCGTGGGCGACGTGGTCAAGGAGCACGGCGGCACCTACGGCCTCGGCATGGTCTACGCGCAGGCCGTCATCGGCGCCCACGCCGCCGGCTGATCCCCGCACCGGAACAAGAACGCCAGGAACAGGCAGGAACACGATGGACGCTGGACTGTTGGTCCTCCGGCTGGTGGTGGGGTTGCTCATCGCCGGGCACGGGGTGCAGAAGGTGACCTTCCGGCTCGGAGGCAACGGATTGGCGGGCGGGACCGAGGAGTTCCGCCGTGACGGCTTCCGGGGCGGCCGGCTGACCGCCCTCGTCGCGGGAGCGAGTCAGATCGGTTCCGGCCTGTTCCTGGCGGTCGGCCTGCTCACGCCCCTGGCGGCGATGGTCGCCATGGGCGTGATGACGGTCGCGGGCACCGTGAAACGGCCCAAGGGGCTGTGGGTCCAGAACGACGGTTACGAATACCCCCTCGTCCTCATCGTCGTCTCCGCCGCACTGGCCCTCACCGGGGCCGGGCGGTGGTCCGTGGACCACGCGCTGGGGGTCACCTCCTGGCCGGTGTGGGCCGCTGTCGTCGTGATCGTGATCGGGCCGGCGAGCGCGCTGCTCACCCGCGTGGTGCTGCACCGGCCGGCCGGCGCAACGGAAGGGAAGCGATATGCAAAGGCTGCTGACTGACGCGGTCCGCACCCTGGTACCGCGCGGAGAGGAACGCCACGGCCCGCTGCCTCCCCTGATGCTGATCCTGACGGTGGCCACCGGCCTGGTCGACGCCGTGAGCTACCTGGCGCTCGGGCACGTCTTCGTCGCCAACATGACCGGCAACGTCGTCTTCCTCGGGTTCGCTCTGGCCGGCGCCGAGAGCCTGTCCGCGCTCGCGTCCGTCGTCTCGTTGGCCGCATTCCTCCTCGGCGCGCTCGCAGGGGGAAGGCTCGGCACTCGGTTCGCCCTGCACCGCGGGCACCTGCTGCGCGCGGCGTCGGCCGTGCAGACGGTGCTGGTCGCGGTCGCCCTGGTGGTCGCCGCCGTCTCGGACGGCAAGGTCACCACCGATGTCCGGTACCCCCTGATCGTGTTCCTGGGACTCGCCATGGGCCTGCAGAACGCGGTCGCCCGGCGCCTGGGCGTTCCGGACCTCACCACGACCGTCCTGACCCTGACCCTGACGGGCCTGGCAGCGGACTCCACCCCGGCCGGCGGCGAGGCGCCACGCCCCGGCCGCCGGGTCCTCTCCGTGCTGGCCATGTTCCTCGGCGCCCTCGTCGGAGCGCAGCTCGTCCTGCACGGCCATCTCGTCCTCACCCTGGGCCTGACGCTTGTGCTGCTCGCAGTCACCTCCGTGAGCACCCACCTTCTCTCGACCGCTGATGCCACCTGGATCCGGCCGCGGCCCTGAACAACACACCGGCCCACCGGTGGCACTGCGCCGCGGGAACGCATCCTGCGCGCTGACGGTCAACAACGACCGGTGAGCCGGTCCTGGTTTCCACACGACAACAGTCATCTGACATACGCACATCTGCCGGCGTCAAGCGTCCGCACCTACCCCGCATGGACCACCCATGAGCCCCGCACCACCCTCCACACCGACACAGTCTCCAAAGCCGGATTCGCCATGGGCGCCGCTCGCAGCGCGCGTCTTCCGGGCGCTGTGGATCGCCCAGTTGGTCTCCAACATCGGCAGCTGGATGCAGATGGTGGGCGCCCAGTGGCTGCTGATCGGGCACGACGCGGCACTGGTGACGCTCGTCCAGACGGCTTCCAGCCTGCCCGTCGTGCTCCTGGCTCTGCCCTCGGGCGTGGTCGCCGACCGCTATGACCGTCGCCGGGTGCTCCTGGCCGCGCAGTTGGCCATGCTCGCGGTCTCCGGCGCGCTGACCGCGCTGGCGTTCGCGGACGCGCTCACCCCGGTGCTGCTGCTGGTGCTCACCTTCCTGCTGGGATGCGGCAGCGCGTTGATGGGCCCGGCCTGGCAGGCGATCCAGCCGGAGCTGGTGGAGCGCCGCCAGCTCGGACAGGCCGCCGCGCTCGGCGGCGTGAACATGAATCTGGCCCGCGCCCTCGGACCGGCCGTGGGCGGAGTGGTCGTGGCAGCGGCGGGCGCGGGGTGGGTATTCGCCTTCAACGCCGCTTCCTATCTCGGCATCGCCGCCGTCCTGCTGCTCTGGCGGCCTCCCCGGACGGTTGTCCCCGCTCCCAGCGGTGAGAAGCTGCTGACCGCCCTCGACGCAGGCCGTCGCTACGTGTGGTATGCACCGGGCATCCGCCGAGTCCTCCTGCGCATGATCCTGTTCATCCCTGGTGGCTCCGCCCTGTGGGCGCTGCTGCCGCTCGTCGCGAGCCGCTCCCTGCACCTGGGCTCGGGCGGCTACGGGCTGCTCCTGGGCGCGGTCGGCGTCGGAGCGGTGGCGGGGGCGTTCGTGCTGCCCCACAGCAACCGGGTGCTCGGCGCCAACGGCACTCTCGGCAGCGGTGCCCTGGTTTTCGCGGGCGTCCTGGTGGTCCTGGCCACCGTACGCATCCCGTGGCTCGTGACGGTGGCGCTGCTGTTCGCCGGTCTGGCGTGGATCGGGGTCCTGTCCACCCTCAACGCGGCCATGCAGACGCGGCTTCCGGGCTGGGTCAGGGCCCGTGGCCTCGCCGTCTATCTCCTTGTCTTCCAAGGCGGCCAGGCGCTGGTGGCGCCACTGTGGGGCGCCCTCGCCGACCGGCTGGGGCTCGCCGTCCCCCTCCTGGCCGGCAGCGCGTTGCTGCTGGTCAGTGCCATCAGCCTGCGTCGCTGGCCGCTGCACGGGTCGGAGGGCGTCGACCCCTCCCCCTCCGAGCACTGGCCGGTCCCGCCCCTGGTGTTCGAGCCCGGGCCGGCCGTCGGCCCGGTGCTGGTCACCGTCTCCTACCGCGTCGCCCCGGGGAACGGATCCGCCTTCAGTGACTGCATGGATCACGTCGCCCGTTCCCGGCGGCGCACCGGAGCGCTCACATGGGGTCTGTACCAGGACGGACTGGATTCCGGGCACTTCATCGAGAACTACCTCGTCGCCTCCTGGTCAGAGCATCTCGCCCAGCACAGCGACAGGCTCACCCTCACCGACCGCCGCTACGAGGAGCGGGCACGCCGTCTCCTCGTCCCCGGCACCCGGCCAGAGGTCACCCATGCCTTCGACACGTCCTCGGGACCCGTCGTCCCGGAAGGAGGCGGTGCTCAGTGAGCAACGTCGAAACAGAGCCAACCGAGTTGCACCGCGGAACACCGGCCGACGGCGAACGGAGCGCGGGAGTCCCGCACATCGACGTACTCGCCCCACGGGACGTCCCCCTCGGCGGCCCACGGGCGATGAAAGTACGGCGCACACTGCCGCAGCGCGGCCGGACCCTGATCGGAGCCTGGTGCTTCGCCGATCACTACGGCCCCGACGACGTCGCCGTCACGGATGGCATGGACGTCGCCCCGCATCCGCACACCGGGCTGCAGACGGTGAGCTGGCTGTTCGGCGGGGAGATCGAGCACCGGGACAGTCTCGGAAGCCACGCGCTGGTACGACCGGGCGAGCTGAACCTCATGACGGGCGGGTACGGCATCAGCCACTCGGAGGCCTCGACCGCGCAAACCACGGTCCTGCACGGCGTCCAGCTGTGGGTGGCGCTGCCCGAACAGCACAGGTACGCGGAACGCGATTTTCAGCACTACGTACCCGGCCCCGTACGGATCGCCGGAGCCGAAATCAGGGTGTTCCTGGGCTCCTTCGCCGGCGACGTCTCCCCCGTACCGACCTTCACGCCCCTGCTCGGTGCCGAGATCGTCCTGGAGCCCCGCGCGGCCGTCACGTTCGCCGTCGACCCCGGCTTCGAGCACGGCCTTCTCGTCGACCACGGGCCTGTCCGCATGGCCGACACGCTTCTGCGTCCTGCGGAGTTGGGATACACCGACACCGGAAGCGACGCGTTGACGCTGACGAACGAGTCGGACGACAGAGCCCGGACCGTCCTGCTCGGCGGAACGCCGTTCGACGAACAGATCGTCATGTGGTGGAACTTCATCGGCCGTAGCCATGAGGAGATCGTCCGGGCCAGGGAGGACTGGCAGAACGCCTCCGACCGCTTCGGCGCCGTCGAGGGGTACGACGGGGACCGTCTCCCCGCGCCGGCCCTGCCGAACGCCGTGATCGCACCGCGCGGAAATCCACCGCGCCCCTGACCAGCACCAACCGAAAGGATCCCGATGACCCAGCCTTCCGCCACTCCGACCGTCGAGCGAGTGGACAACCGACACCGATACGAAATCCTTATCGACGGAAAGCGCGTCGGCCTGACCGCCTACCGCGACCGTGGTGAGCAGCGGGTCTTCTACCACACGGAAGTCGACGACGCCTTCACCGGACAGGGACTGGCCGCGCAGCTGGTCCATGAGGCACTCACCGACGTGCGCGGGTCGGGCAAGCGCATCGTGCCGGTCTGTCCCTATGTGGCCAAGTACCTGAACCTGCATGAGGAGTTCAACGACATCACCGACCCGGTGACCCCGGAGGTCCTGCAATGGCTGGAAAGGGAGTCGGGCTGACGGCCGAGTCGATCGGGAGAGGCCGCGCGGAGGCGTCCTCCCGCCTCGTCGCACCGCCGGTCAACCGTGGAGGATGGTCGATGCCCCGGGCTGTGGCGGCCATCACGCCTGCTCCGGCGGTGACACTGCTCCGGGTCTACAGCTGGAACCTGCGATGACCGTCGGCAGGTCACCGACGCATGGCATGGAGATGGGACCGCCCTCTCACTTGACGGCTCCGCTGGTGACGCCGGCGGCGACGTGGCGCTGAGCGACGACGAGCAGCACGGCCGCCGGGACGGAAGCCAGAACGGCGGTGGCCATGATGGCGTTCCACTGGTTCGTGTGGGCGCCGATGTACTGGTAGATGCCCAGGGTGATCGGCCGTACGGTCTCCGTGGTGGTCAGCGTGAGGGCGAAGAGGAAGTCGCTCCACGTGAAGAGGAAGGTGAAGAGGGCGGTAGTGATCAACGAGTTCGCACTCACCGGAAGCACCACGGAGCGGAAGACGCGCAGCCTTCCCGCGCCGTCCACTCGCGCGGCGTCGATGATCTCCCTGGGAATACCCTGCATGAACGAACGCAGGATGATGATCGCGAAGGGGACCCCGGCGGTCGAGTCGGCGAGGATCAGTCCGAGGTAGGAGTTCAGGAGGCCCAGGTCGTTGTAGGCGCTGTAGAGCGCGTTGGCCACGACGATGCTCGGCACCATCTGTGTGACCAGAACGCCGAAGAGCACGAGGTTGGTTCCTCGGAGGCGGAACTGGGCCAGCGCGTAGGCCGCCGGGGCGGCGAGCGCCAGGCTGAGCGCAACGCTGCCGAGGGCCACGACGAAACTGGTGACGAGGTTGCGTCCCTGATCGCGCACTGCCGTGGCGTAACCGCTGAAGTCCGGGTGAAAGGGGAACCAGCCTCCGTACAGCGCGTTGCCCGCCGGCTGCAGCGAGGCATTCACCATCCAGTAGACGGGAAACAGCATCAGCGTGAGCAGGACGATCCCGACAATCGTGGACGGCCAGCCACGCTTCGGCGCGCGCTTCACAGGATCTCCTCTCAGGCGTTCCGGGCGCGCCGGTTGGCGCGCAGGTAGACGAGGGCAAAGACGAGCGAGATGACGATGAGCAAGTTGCTCATCGCGGCGCCGCGTCCGAACTCGAACTGCTGGAAGGACAGTTCGTAGGACTGGGTGGCGAGGGTCTCCGTGGCGTTGGCTGGTCCTCCGCCCGTCACTACGAGGATGATGTCCAGCAACTTGACCGTGTAGACGACGCCCAGCACCAGTACGACGCTGACCACGGGCCGCAGCAGTGGCCAGGTGACATGACGGAACGACTTCACCGGACCGGCGCCGTCCAGCTTCGCTGCTTCGTACAGATGTGTAGGGATGTCCTGTAGGCCGCCGTAGAGGATCACGGCGTTGAAGGGGATCCCGACCCAGATGTTGACCAGGATCACCGACACGAGCGCCTGGGAGGTGCCGGTGAGCCAGGGGATGCCGGACGACAGCAGGTGGAGGTGGCTCAGTGCGCTGTTGACGACTCCGGAGTCGGTGTCGAGCATCCACCTCCACGTCGTTCCGGAGACGACCAGCGGCAGCAGCCACGGCAGCAATAGGAGGGACCGCAGAACGCCGCCGAGCGGGAAGCGCCGCTGGAAGAACAGGGCCAACGCCAGGCCGATCACAAATTGCCCGAACAGCGACCCGACGGTGAACAGGGCAGTGGTCAGCAAGACCTTGGAGAACAGGTCCGACGACAGGATCCTTGAGTAGTTCTCCAGCCCCACGAACGGCGCGGCACCGGTGTAGAACGTCGCGGTCGTGTACTGCTGGAAGCTCATCACGATGTTCTTGACGATCGGGTAACCGAAGAACATCAGAAGGTATGCCGCCGCGGGCACGATAAACATCCCCTGGCCGAGGGACTCCCACCTGCGTGCCCGGACCACGACCCTCTCCCTGCGGCGCGCGTCCTCGTCCTCCGTCGCACGAGTGCCGGTCCCGGCGTCGGCGGCGCCGGCTTCCTGCCCGGTGCCGGTCCGGAGGGCCCTGGACAGATCAGGAACCCGTCGCGATCCGCTGCGCATCCTCGAGCGCTTCCTCCGGTGTCTGCTCCCCGGTCAGCGCGGACTGGATCGCGGTGTATATCCCGGTCGCCGCCTTCGGCCACTTGACGCCGAGCTCGCGGGTACGGGCCCGTGCCCCTTCAACGGTTTTGACGAAGGCAGCCATCGACGGGACCTGTTCGGCGTACTGGGAGGCCACCGCGGTGCGGGAGGGCACGGTGAAGTACTGCTCGGCCAGGGCGAGCATGTTCTTGGAGTCGTTCAGGCAGGCCAGTACCTGGGCGGCCTTCTCCTGCCGGGCCTTGGAACCGGTCTGCGGGACCGTCCACACCTCACCGCCGAGCGGTGTGACAGGCGCCTGCCCCGCCCGGGGGACGGGTATGGGTGCCACCGCCCAGTGCAGGTTCTTGGCCTGGTTCAGGGCGGGGATCCGCCAGGGGCCGTTGACCATCATGGCTGCCTTGCCGGCGACGAACTGGTCGTGGACATCGGCCTGGGTCCAGTTCAGCACCGACTTCGACATGGATCCGCTCTTCACCAGATCGACCCACAGCTGGAGTGCCTGCGCGGCCTGCGGGGTGTCCAAATCCTTCTCGTCCCCGCCGTTGGACCACAGGAAGGGCAGGAACTGCCAGGTGCCCTCGAAGGTGGCGTTTGCGTCGACCGCCATGCCGTAGCGCCCCGGGCGGGTCAGCTTGGCCGCCGCCGCCTTCAGCTCGTCCCAGGTCCTCGGCACGGCTACGCCGGCATCGGCGAGCATGTCCTTGTTGTAGACGAGCGCGATCGTGCTGACGGTGGGTGCCAGTCCGTACACCTTTTCCTTGTAGGTGCCCGCCGACAGGATGCCCTCGGCGAAGCCGCTGGAGTCGATGCCGTACTGGTCCAGTGGAGTCAGCGCGCCGGTCTGCGCGATCTGCTGCAGGTCGGGGTTGTCCAGCATCAACAGGTCGGGAAGGGTCCGTGACGACGCCCGCTGCAGGACCTTCGGGACGAGCGACGCGCCTGGAACGCTGGTGTGCTCGACCTTTACGCCGACGCTCTTGCCGCAGGCGGTGAGCCGCTTGCTCCACTGGCTGTGTTCGGTTGCGTCGGTGTAGTAGTCGAGCGCGGTGATGGAGGTGACCTTGCCCGTGGCGGATCCGTCGCCGGTTCCGTCACCGCAGCCGGTGGCAGCCAGTACCAGGGCGACGGATCCGAAGAGGGCGGCGATCCGCCGCGTCGGCGGTCTGACCGGTGAAAACATGATGGTGCCTGTTCCCGAGTGACATCTGTGGCCGGAATGTCGGTCTCGGGGGGTGAAGGAGGTGCGAGGGTCCCGTGACGACTCGGTCAGCGTAAGCGCACGTGACGAGGCCAAGACGCCTGGGTCAGTAACAAAACGGTCTATAACAGGTTCTTCCCGGTGACCATCAAGCCCAGCGTTCGCCCAGGTCAGCCGCGAGGACAGGGCTGCGGCCGTTGAGCTGCTCGACGGTGACCGTCCCGCCACACAGCGGCTCGGGGAGGACGCAGCACCCGGCGAGACTCTGCCGTTACCTCCGTCGTCCGCTCACAAGGCTCGTCGAGGCCCGTCGCCGTCACCGCGACCAGTGCCCTGTTCGGCGGCTTCCCGGATCATCGCTGCCACGGCGCCGGGCTGCGACAGCACGACGGCGTGCGAACCGTCCAGCAGGTATTCGGTGGCCGCCATACGCTGTGCCATGAAGCGCTGAGCGGTGGGGTTGAGCATCCGGTCGGCGGTCGCGATGGCGTACCAGGACGGCTTGGAGGCCCATGCCGGCGGGCCCGATCTTCCGGACAGCGCGCTCCAGGCGATCGGGCGTTGCGTCACGGACAGGACGTCCGTGACGCTGGGCGGCAGGTCGGCAGCGTACACCTGCGGGAACCGTTCCTTACGGATGTACAGCTCACTGTCCAGATCGGCGGGAGACCGGCCTGGGAGGACGACGGTGACCGTCGCGTCGGTCACCGGCATCGGGGCGAAACGGTTCGTGATGTCCCCAACGCACTCTCCGGCGTCGAGGGCGAACGCCGCAACGTAGCACAGCGCCACGATGTTGTCGGCGTCGGTAGCGGCATGCGTGATGACCGCGCCACCGTAGCCGTGGCCGACCAGCACGACCGGGACGTTGAGGTGGCACACCACGCTCCTGATGTAGGCGGCGTCCTGCGCCAGGCCGCGCAGCGGGTTCGCCGGGGCGCGCACCGTCAGTCCGGCGGCGTGAAGAAGTCTGATGACCCCCGCCCAGGACGAGGCGTCGGTGAACGCCCCGTGCACAAGCACGATGGTCGGCAGTAAGGGGGTGGGACCGTGCACGTCGGTGGCCTCCGAATGAGTTCGGTCCCAGCCAAGCGCGTCCAGGTGGGGCAGGCATCGCGTGAACGTACCAACGTGTCCGCTCAGTCGTCGCGCAAGGCCATGACGAGGTTGGCAAGTTGGACCCTGGAGTTGACCGACAGCTTGCGGAAGGCGGAGGTCAGGTGAGTGTTGACCGTGTGCGGGGAGACGACGAGCAGGTCGGCTGCCGACCGGTTGGTGTGACCCTCGGCAATGAGGCGGGCGATCTTCTTCTCCGAGGCCGTGAGGGCCTCCCATCCCTGGACGGGGCGCTGCCTGGTCGCTGACCTGCGGCTGCCGGCCTCCGCACCCATGTCACGCTGCACGCGTGCCGCTGCCGCGTGGGCGCCTGACTCGGCGAACGTGGCATGGGCGTGAGCCAGGGTGGCCACTGCTTCAACTTTCCGGCCCGCTGCCAGTAGTGCCTGGCCGAGGTCGGCGGAGGCGGCGGCCCGGACCAGCGGGCGAGGGCTCGCCTTGAGCAGTGCCACGGAACGTTCCAGTACGGCGAGATCCTTGCTCACGAGCCCGAGGGCCTGCGCCGCGATGCCCATGGCGGTGGGCACGGCCGGGTTGCGTTCGGCGTGGGCCTGGGCCTGTGCGGCCAGGTCCTCGGCGAGCCCGTGGTCCGCGCCCCGCAGGGCCATGCGTATCGCGGAGTCGACCCAGGTGCGCAACAGCCGCCAGCGCATGAAGGGACCTTCCGCCTGCACCTGCCGTATCTTGTCGATGGCAAGCCGTACGTCCCCGTCGGCCTCGGCGAGGACCGCTTCCAGGAAGCGCACCGCGGCCGTGTTGCCCGGGTTCGGTTTGATCACCAGTCTTTCCTGCGCTGCGGTCAGGTGCTGCCGCGCCGCTTCCCGGTCGCCGCGCAGAAGTGCGATCTGGGAGCGGATCACGCGAGAGTTCAGCTGCTGGACGGGTACTTGTACGTCTTCTTCCAGGCGTTCCATTGTCACGAAGTCGGCCTCGGCGTCGTCGAGCCTTCCGAGCCCCAGATGCTGCCGGGCCTGTGCCCACAGCAGCATCGCCTGACGGGGCGACCCGGCATTGTCCGCCGCCTCCAGCAATCGTTGGCTGGACTCGAAGTCGTCCAAGTGCTGGTACGCGACGATCTCTTCGGGAAGGAAAGCGGAATCGACGGCGCTGAGCGCGGTGAAGCGCTCCAGTGCGATGTCGTTCTCTCCCGCGTTGAGCGCGATCTCGCCGAGCCCGAACAGCGCCAGGACGTGCGCCTCCCTGTCACCGATCGCGATGGCGTCGCGCAGCGTGTTCTCGCCGGCCTCACGTGCCGCGACAAGATCATGCCCTCGGGACAGGGCCAGCGCACGCAGGGCGGCCAGCCTCGCCCCGACCTCCGGGGCGGCACCCCCGACTGCGAGGGCCGTTTCGGCCCGGCGGCGCAATTCGTCGGCGAGATCCATGTTCCACAGCGTCCCGCCGAGAGCGGCATGCAAGCGACTGAACGCCTCCAGGGGCGGCCGGAAGGCCAGCAGCCGGTCGCCGGTCGACAGCGCCTCTCGATTCCTGCCGGCCCGTGTCAGGCAGACGATCGCCTGCTCACCCACCACGAAGCTCAACGGCCTCGCGGGCGGCACCAATTCCAGGGCGCGCGTCATCAGGTCGGCCGCGAGGCCCGGTGTGACGGGCAGAACGTCATCAGCGGCTCGCCGCAGCAGCGTCACGGCCTCCTCGTCTCCGGGCAGGGCGCCCTTGAGGATGTGGGGCACCGTGTCGATCGGCTGGTGGCCCGCGGAGACAAGGTGTTTGGCAGCCGCTCGGTGCAGAGCCTTCCGGGCCGACGGCGGGATGTCGACGTAGACCGCCTGGCGCAGCAGATCATGCCGGAAGACCAGATGATCGCCGTCGTCGTCCAGGAGTCCGGCGCGCACCGCCTCATCGAGCGCCGCGATCAACGTGGTGGGCGGTTGGCCGCAGAGCGCGGCGGCCTCGGAAAAGCCGAACCTGCGTCCCAGCACCGCTCCCATCTGAAGGAAGCGCAGTGTGCTGGGTTGCAGGGCACTGAGTCTGCCGCGCACGCCCACGACGAGCCCTGGGTGCACAGGCTCACCCGAGGCACCGGCGGTCCGCAGTCCCGCGAGCATCTCGACCGCCAGAAACGGGTTCCCGCCGGCTCCGTCGAGCAGGTCCCGCACCCGCTCGTCAACGACTGCACCCAGTGCGTCGTCGGCCAGCTGGCCGATGGCCGCGCCGGACAGTGGCCCCAATGGCACAGTAATCGCCGGGAGTTCGCCCGTCGCAGCTGCGACGACCTCCTCCGCCGGCCCAGCCGGCGTCTGTCGCCCGGTCAGCATCCAGAGAACCGGCGAGGTCCGCAAACGTGTCGGAAGCTGCTTCAGGGCGAACCGGCTCAGCGGGTCGGCCCACTGCACGTCGTCCAGGGCGATCAGCACCGGCACGCTGGCGGCTCTGGCTTCGATCGCCTCCGCCAGGCGTTCCACCAGCCAGATCCGCTGATCGTGATGGCGCGCAAGATCGGCGAAAGCATCGCCGGACAACAGCGGCTGATCGCCGTGCAGGATGCAGGCTGCCAACGACGAGAGCGGCACAATGTGATGCAGTTCATCGGCCTTGCCGAGGCCGACTGAGAATCCCGCTGCTCCGGCCCTGGCGACGGCCTCGGCAAGCAGCGTGCTTTTGCCGATTCCCGGTTCCCCCCGGATCAGAGTCAGCGCGCCGCTTCCGGTGCGGGCCACCGAGGCGATCAGTGTCTGCAGCTCTTCGAGTTCGGCCTCCCGGCCGCGCAGACCGCTTCGGGACAGCGACCCGACTGACCCCGCCACTCACGCCCCTCCTGTCCGCACTCGCCGGCCGAAGCCGGGCTCAGCCCATGCCGACCGGCCACTCCGCCCTTCGGCGTCGGCTGCCGGTGCCGGAAGACGGCTCCGGCAGGCGCGGACGACGCGCCGGGTGTCCACTATGGCAAGAGCGGCAGCCCAGAGCACAACTCGGTACATAGGGTGAGACGGCCATGCCGCTGGCGGAAGCCCCGGCATGGCTGGGCGGAGTGACGTCGTCGGCCCGCTGACCGAAGCCGGACTGGACGTTTTGCAGGGATCGAGGCTGAGCTCGTCGAAGGGGGTGTCCGTACTGGCTGTGCGCCAGCAAGATCATGATCTGGGCCGGGAAGCCTCCTCGTCTCAGGCCGCTGTGTCCCCGGCCTCACCGGCGAGGTGAAAGCCACTCCGGGCTGGGGGCAGACTGGAACGCCGAGGCCGCAACGCCGCCACGGGCTCCGACACCCTTGACACTCCGCTCGGCGACGGAGGCGTACGAGGCGCTCGCGCCGCGGAGTCCCGCCACTCGGCGGGGGACATCTCGTAGGCGGCCCGGAAGACCCGGCTGAAGTGGGCGGCGCTTGTGAAACCCCACTGGCGAGCCACACCGGCGATGGTCCGGCCTGCCGCCTCCCGGCGGGCCAGCTCACGTCGGCACTCCTGCAGCCGACGGCGCTGGATCCACCGACTGACAGTGACGTCCTTGGTCTCGAAAAGCCTGTGCAGGTAGCGTACGGAGATGTGGTGGGCGCGGGCTATGACCTCCGGCGTCAGGTCCGGATCGGCGAGGTGCCGGTCGATGAACACCTGGATCCGCGGCAGCAGCACCCGGGCTGCGCTCGATGTGTCACCCACCTCCTGGTGAAGTCGCTCCCCGACCAGGAGGGTGAGGAGGTCGACGATATGGCGGGCCAGCACCTCACCGACAGCCGACGGGTACGTTTCCGCCGTGTCCACGAGCTGGGTCAGAAGGGGTGACAGTAGTGAGCCCAACGTTGTGTCGGGGCGGATGGGTGTCGCCGTGAGACGTTGCAGGTCGGACTCTCCCAGGCCCAGGAGCCGCCGCGGCAGGACAAGGGATTTCGTCTGGAAGGGATGGGGAAATTCCATCCGCATCGGGCGTGTCAGGTCGCAGAAGACGATCTCCCCGGGATGCAGGTGGACCTCACGAGCGTCCTGCTCGACCATGGCGACACCCCTGACCAAAAGCTTGACGACCAGATATTCGTCTTCACCCCGTGCGATCAGCTGCGGAGTCCGCCGCGCCCGCAGGGGCTCACCCTCCACGGTGGCGACCTGGAGATGGCCCAGCCGGGACGTTCGGATGGTTCCCGAGCAGACCTCGTCCAAGACGGCGATGTCGACTGCGGCAAACGTTTGGGACAGGGCTGCGCGCCAGTACGTCCGTCGTTGGTGGGCGGGCACCGAATCCGTGGTGTAGCGGGTGCCCGAGAGCTGCCTCCCGGGTTCCGGTATCGATGAATCTGGGGACATGATGTCCGCCCTTCAGCCGGTGTGCTTTCTGGGACACCGTGCCATCGGGCGTGGGTCGGCACATCGCGTGAATCCGCTGGATCAGGGGTGCACGACTGAGACATGGCGCAGATGCGCGTGCTCATGGTTGGCGGTCGGCAGGCCGTGCTGCGGCGGCGCCGCTCGGCATCACAGCGCGGCGGGCCCGACTCCGGAGGCATACGTGCGGTGTCGACCAGAGAGGCGGCTACCCACAGGGGAGATACCTATCACCTCCTGCAAGCGCTCCGGCGGGCGTCGTGGTGCATATGCGGCAAGGGACAACTGCCGACGAAGTTCCCTGACGAGTAAGACGAAGAAATCCCCGGCGCTGCGGGCGAACCGGTCACCGATCCACGACCGGTGGGTGGGACTTCGCCTCGGCGGCGAGTACGTACAGGAAGTCCGACACCAGCGCGACCATGCGCTCACTCCGTCGACCGCCACTGACCGCCCGCGCCTCATCCGCGAGCTGAGACGGTGTGGAGCACCTCACCGCCGACACAGGCCCAGACGCCATGCTTTCCGAGCCGACCCGTCACTCGCTTCCCGCCATGAGTTCGGCCACGACGCGGTCCAGGTCGATGTGGAGGCCCTCCGCGCCCGGTGGTACGACCACGTCGGTCTGCTGCAAGAACGCCGTGACCGCCGAGGCCGCGATGTCCAGCACGGCGGCCCCCGCGGTGGACCTGAGGACTATGCGCACCGAGTGCCGATGGCAGCGGTGCCGGGGTATCACCAGGACGTCTCCGACACCCGTCGGTCGGCTCAATCCCTCCGACAGGAGGCTGCGGGCGAACACCCAGTCGACCGTGCCGGTCGGCGTCCCTCCGAGGGAGAGGCACACGGCGTAGGGGTCTGTCCTGTCGTAGTGCAGCTCGGCGGGCAGCGATACCGGCGGTTCGTACGCGACGACGACATGCGCCACGACCTCGTGGGTGACCGAGGCGCCATCGGCGGCACCGGAAAACGGCTGAGTCATTTCTTACCTCGATCAGCAGGTCATTTTGGGGGGCAGCGTCTACGCAAATGACCCTAATGTCGCCGATAGAAGCAGCTTGTCTAAGAACGTACGAAGCGTTGCCCGTCAGAGCCCCAAGCGCGGACTTCCACGGATCAATGAGCCCCAGAGGCGGCGCGACTACGTTTGTGGGTGTCGCGCCACTCGCTGGGGGGACATCCCATAGGCAGCCCTGAACACCCGGCTGAAGTGGGCGGCACTGGTGAAACCCCACCGGCGAGCCACCGCGACGATGGTGCGATTCGCGGCCTCCCGGTGAAGCAGGTCCCGTCGGCACGCTTCCAGGCGGCGGCTCTGGATCCAGCGGCTGACCGTGGTGTCCTCGCCCTCGAAGATCTTGTGCAAGCGCCTGCTCAAAGCGACGGAACTGGCCCTAGAACTCGGCAGGACGGATCAGGCCGCGACCCTTCTCCATCTGGCGGCACCGGTGGAACTCGACGTGCTGGATCGGGCCCGCACAGTGTTGCTGAGCGAGGGACTCGAAGTCGATGTGTCGAAGAGCATCCCGCGTCTGCACCTCCTCATCGCCACGGCGGAGAATGCGGCTGACGCCGGTGATCCCGCACTCGCACTGCGGCTTCTGCGACTGGCGGCGCGACGATGCTGGTGGGCCGACCCGGGGCGCGCGCTACGCCAGCGTGTGGTGGCCGCGGCCGAGCGGCTGCCCGTCCCGGAGCTGCACCCCGAGCTGTTGTTCGTCCTGGCCGCCGCGACCCCACTCGCGTGGCGCGACGGTGATCGAGCGGTTCGAGCGCCTGGAGAGCGAGGGCGGCTACGACGCCCTCGCCGCCACCACCCTCGGTACGGCGGCCACGACGATGGGTGGCTACGACCATGCGGCGGGCTTCCTCCGGCACGCGGAGGCCGGCCTGCGGGCCCAGGGGCGGCTGGGGCTCCTCGCCCAGTCCTTGGTGTCCCTGTCGTTCACCTCGGCGCACATCGTGGACTGGGAGTCGGGCCTGCCGAGCGTGGCCGAGGCCCTGCGGCTCGCGGAGGAGAACGCCCAGCCTCGCTCGGCCACCGGTGCACTCGTCGCGAAGGCCCATTTCTCGGCGGTGCTCGGGGACCTGGAGGCGGCGCAGACCGCCATCGGACAGGGTGAACGCCACGTACTCGCCGTGGCGAATTCCTCCACCCTCCCTTCATCCAGATCACGCGAGGCATGATCGGACTCGCGGCCGGCCGTCACGCCGAGGCGTTCGCCTGCGTGTGGCGAGTCTTCGACCCCGCGGACCCCGCGCATCATCCGTATCTCCAGACCATCGCGATCCCGGCGCTCGCCGAGGCCGCTGTTTGCGACGAGGACAGGGCCCTGGCGCGCGACGCCCTCAGCCGGCTCGACGAATCGGCCGCGGCCGCAACGGCGCGGATGATCAGGGCGAACCTGGGGTTCGCCCGTGCCCTCCTGGCCGACGACGAGGATGCAGAGGCGTCGTTCCGGTCGGCGCTCGACCTGGACCTGTCACGGGATCCCTTCACGCGGGCTCGCATCCTGCTCGCCTACGGCGCATGGCTGCGGCGTAGACGCCGGGTGATGGAGTCCCGGGCGCCCTTGCGCATCGCCAGGGAGTCCTTCGCCTCGCTGGGGGCTCAACCCTGGCACGAGCGCGCGTGCCAGGAACGCCGCTCCGCGGGCGAGGGGGGCACGCAGAGCATGCCCGCGGACTGGGATCTGCTCACGCCGCAGTAACTGCAGATCGCGCAGCTGGCCGCGACAGGGCTCTCCAACCGGGAGATCGGCCAGCAGCTCTACCTCTCCCACCGCACCATCGGAGCACACCTGTACAAGGTCTATCCGAAGCTGGGGATCTCCTCCCGTGGCCAGTTGCGGGAGAAGCTCCAACTGGGCGGATGGTGACCGGATTCCGACGGTCGCGGACCGCGCCCTGCTTTCACCTCATCCACCTTTGGCCTCCTCCAGCCCGAGCACGGCAGGCCCCGGCTCGGTCGGTGAATCCGCGTGCCCGTTCTGTGACCCACGGGGGTCACCTCGGTCCAAGCGCAGCAAGCGCAGATCGAAGAGCTGCCGTTCGAGCGCGGTGATGTCGGCCGCGGACGTCTCGTCGGCCGGACTGCCACCAGGGCGGCCAGCTCGCCGGCCGCCCGCCGCATGGGCGCGGGCAGGCCCACGGTGTACTCGTCACCGCCGGATCCCCAGTCCTCGGACGCCGCGTACACCGCAGTGGGGACGACGACGGCGCGCAGGTACGCGAAGAGCGGGCGCAGGGCATGACCTTGGCCGAGCCGGTGACGAGGGGCGGCTGCTTCGCGGACCCTCGGCGCCTCCTGCCGGCGCCCGCCAGGCGGAACGGCTCTGCCGGGCCGCACCGAGCGGGAGCGGCTGCGCATGATCAGCCATGTCTGTCCTGCCGTCACCGTGCGGTGGGGCCGCCCAGTCGCCGTTCCGAGGCCCAGTACAGGAGGGCCAGGAGCGGCAGTGCCCCACCGAGAAGCGTCACCGGCGTCCAGCCGCCGGCGTAGTAGGTGAGCGAACCCAGCTGGGAGCCGACCGCACCGCCCAGGAAGAAGGTGGCGATGTAGGCGCTGTTGAGGCGGGCACGCGCATCGGGGTCGAGCTGGTAGATGGTGTGCTGGCCGAGAATGAGAGTCGTCTGCACGGCCATGTCGATCAGGATCGCGGCCAGACCGATCAGGACGATGCTGCGCTGTCCGAAGCCGGCGAGCGTGAACGCCACAGCAGCGACGGCGAAGGCGGCACCGGTCATGGGCCGTGTCAACTTGCGGTCGGCCCAGTGCCCGGCGAACGGGGCCACTGCCGCGCCGGCCGCACCGACGAGGGCGAAGATGCCGACCCCCACCTCGGAGTAGTGGAACCGGGGCCCGGTGAGGACGTACGAGATGGTCGTCCAGAAAGCGCTGAACGAACCGAACATCGCCGCCTGGTACAGTCCGCGCCGCAGCAGCTCTGGGTGGGTGCGCACCAGCTGGACGGTGGAGCGCAGCACGTGGGCATAGGGGATGTTCGTGGTGGGCGCGTGCTGCGGCAGAGCGGCGTGCAGGGCCATGGCGAGGACGGCCATGAGGACGGCGGAGCCGAGGTAGACGACGCGCCAGCCCGCGAGGTCGGAGACCAGGCTACTGAGGGTCCGGGACAGCAGGATGCCGGTGAGCAGGCCACTCATCACCCGGCCGACGATGCGGCCGCGGGCGTGGTCGGGGGCGAGGCTCGCGGCGACGGGCACGAGGATCTGCGCGACGACCGACGTGGCGCCGCTGATCAAGGACGCGGTAAGCAGCAGGGGGAAGTTCGTGGCGAGTCCGGCCGTGACGAGGGCGAGCGTGGTGACCGCCAACAGCACGGTGATCAGGCGGCGCTTCTCCAACCGGTCGCCGAGCGGGACCAGGAAGAGCATGCCGACCACGTAGCCGACCTGGGTGAGAGTGATCAGCCAACCTGCACCCGTCGTGCTCACGTGGAAGGCGTCACGCAGTGAGGAGAGCAGCGGCTGGGCGTAGTAAAGGTTGGCGACGGTCATGCCGGAGGCAACGGCAAGAAGCGCTATCAGCCATCCCGGCACGCCGTGCGAGCTCTTTCCTGCGGCGGGCAGGCGTGGGGCCTGGAGATCGGGTGACTCGGACATGGGTACCTTCTTGGTGAGAACCGGGCAGCCCGGCCCGAGAGACCGGCCGGGGCAGCACCTGCCGCGGCGAGCCCGGACCGGAACGCAACCGGATCACTGGACAGATACTGCTTGACGAGTGCTCGCTTCGGGACCCGCCGGGGGTCGCCTCAGTCGAAGCGCAGGTCGGAGAGCTGCCGTTCGAGCGCGGTGATGTCGTCCTCGGACGTCTCCTCGGCCGGGCGGGCGGCCATCAGGGCGGCCAACTCGCCGCCCGCCCGCCGTATCCGCGCGGGCAGGCCCTCGGTGTACTCGTCACCGCCGGATCCCCAGTCCTCGGACGCCGCATACACCGCGGTGGATACGACGGTGGCGCGCAGGTACGCGAAGAGCGGGCGCAGGGCGTGTTCCAGGACCAGGGAGTGGCGGGCCGTGCCGCCCGTCGCCGCGACGAGGACCGGCTTACCGGTGAAGGCGTCGGGGTCGATCAGGTCGAAGAAGGACTTGAACAGCCCGCTGTAGGAGGCGGTGAACACGGGCGTCACGGCGATCAGGCCGTGGGCGCCCGTCACCGCGTCGATCGCCGCGGCGAGTTGGGGCGCCGGGAAACCGGTCACGAGGTTGTTGGCGACGGCGACGGCCAGTTCACGCAGCTCGATGACCTTGGTCTCCACGTCGTGGCCCTGAGCGGCGAGTTCGCCGCGGGCCGACTCGGCGAGACGGTCGGCGAGCAGGCGTGTGGAGGACGGGGTGCTCAGCCCCGCGGACACAGCGACGAGCTTCACGCGGCGGACACCTCCTGAACGGCCCGCAGGGACTGGTGGGTGGGCGCATCCGGCACTTTGGCGGAGCGGCCGATCGCGAACTCCTTCCGCAGGACGGGCACCACCTCTTCGCCGAGGATGTCGAGCTGTTCCAGGACGGTCTTCAGGGGCAGACCCGCGTGGTCCATCAGGAACAGCTGCCGCTGGTAATCGCCGACGGTCGCACGGAAGGACAGTGTCCGCTCGATGACCTGCTGGGGAGAACCCACCGTCAGCGGGGTCTGCTCGGTGAACTCCTCGAGCGAGGGCCCGTGCCCGTAGACGGGCGCGTTGTCGAAGTAGGGGCGGAACTCCCGTACCGCGTCCTGCGAGTTCTTCCGCATGAACACCTGCCCGCCGAGGCCTACGATGGCTTCCTCGGGCCGCCCGTGACCGTGGTGAGCGTACCGCCGCCGGTAGAGCTGGACCATCTGCCTGGTGTGGTCGGCGGGCCAGAAGATGTTGTTGTGGAAGAAGCCGTCGCCGTAGAAGGCCGCCTGCTCGGCGATCTCGGGCGAGCGGATCGAGCCGTGCCACACGAACGGCGGTACGCCGTCCAGCGGCCGGGGTGTGGCCGTGAACCCCTGAAGTGGCGTACGGAACTTGCCCTCCCAGTTCACGATGTCCTCGCGCCACAGCCGACGCAGCAGCGCGTAGTTCTCCTTGGCGAGGTTGAGGCCCTGGCGGATGTCCTGGCCGAACCACGGATAGACCGGGCCGGTGTTGCCGCGGCCCATCATCAAGTCGACCCGGCCGTCGGCCAGGTGCTGGAGCATCGCGTAGTCCTCGGCGATCTTCGCCGGGTCGTTGGTGGTGATCAGCGTCGTGGCGGTGGAAAGGATCAACTTCTCGGTACGGGCGGCGATGTAGCCCAGCATCGTGGTAGGCGACGACGGCACGAACGGCGGATTGTGGTGCTCACCGGTCGCGAAGACGTCCAGGCCGACCTCCTCCGCCTTCAGCGCGATGGCGACCATCGCCTTGATGCGTTCTTGCTCCGACGGGGTACGGCCGTTGGTTGGGTCGGGGGTCACGTCCCCCACCGAGAAAATACCGAACTGCATGGGGACCTCTTCATTCCGGCGACTGTGTAGGTGCCGGAAATGTAGGCACCGGTCGAATGATCGTCGTGCCTGTCCGTGCAGAGGAGCTTGCCCGTCAGCGCCCTCTCCCGGCCCGTGTGGTGGGCCGCCGCCTGTGCGACCGCAAGTGTGCAGCATCGGGCAAGTGCAGGGGCGCTCGTAGGCAATCGTGGTACCCGGTCAGCCGTCTAGCGTGTCGGTGCCACAGGGCGGCGATCGCATCCCCTCCCCCTGGCCGGCTCGGCCGCAGCGACGGCGTGCCCGGCACGCGACGGCGGCCCCCACCGAGAGGCCCCATCCGGGCAGCCCGTGCCTGATACCACGCCCTGCGCGGGCCGTGAACACGCGCGACCTTCGCCAAGAAACGCTGCCTCCCGGGAGTACCCATGGACTCGTCAACCGTCGCCGAACTGTCCCGATGGCAGTTCGCGATCACCGCGATCTTCCATATGACCTTCCCCGCGCTCACCGTCGGCCTCTCCGTGCTCCTCGCCGTCGTGTACACGGTCTACGTGCGCACGCAGAACCCCCTGTATCTGCAGATCTTCCGGTTCTGGAAGAAGATCTTCGCCGTCGGCTTCGGCCTGGGCGTCGTCGCGGGCACGGTGATGACGTTCGAGTTCGGCCTCAACTGGGGCGTGTACGCCCACGCGGTGGGGCCGGTCATCGGGGTCACCATCGGCATGGAAGTGATCACCGCCTTCTTCCTGGAGGCAGGCTTCATCGGCCTCATGCTCTACGGGGACGGGCGGATCCGCCCGCGCACCATGGCCCTGGCCAGCTGGATGGTCGCCTTCGGAACGCTGCTGTCCACCACCTGGATCCTGTCGGCCAACAGCTGGATGCAGGACCCGGTCGGCTACGAGAAGGTCGAGGGCCAGTTCCACGCGAGGGACTGGATCAGCATCCTGTTCAACCCCGCCTTCGCCCACCGCTTCCCGCACATGCTGCTGGCCGTGCTGATCAGCGCCGCCTGGTTCGTCGGCGGGATCTCCGCCTGGCACCTGGTGAAGAACCGGGTCCACGCCCAGCCCATGGCCCGCCGCTGTCTGTCGATCGCGCTCGGCGTGCTCGGGGTGCTGATGCCGGTGCAGCTGTACGTGGGAGACGGCACGGCGGTCTTCATGGGACAGCACCAGCTCTCCAAGCTGGAGGCTTTCGAGGGCAACTGGAAGAGCGACAACAACGGATACAACCTGCTCATCGTCCCCGACACCGACAAGGGTGAGAACCGGCTGCAGGTCGGCATTCCGTATCTCGGTTCGGTCATCGCCCAAGACCTCAGCGGCAAGACGACGACGCCCGGACTGCTGCAGACCCCGCCCGACGAGCGCCCCAACATGTGGACCACCTTCTACGGTTTCCGCGCGATGTACCTCACCGCGCTGCTGATGTTCGGCACGGCCTTCGCGGGCGTGGTCCTGCGCATGCGGAGGCGCCTGTTCGACTCCCCGCGCTTCCTGCGGTGGATGGTGTGGATGACCCCGGCCGGGATCATCGCCATCACCGGCGGGTGGATCGTCGCCGAGACGGGCCGCCAGCCCTGGGTCGTCTACGGCCAGCTGCGCACCGCCGATGCGGTCTCCCACCTCACCACCTTCGAAGTCGTTGCCAGCCTGGCGGGTTTCGTCCTGCTCTACGTCACCCTGCTGGCCATCTGGGCCCGCTACATCGTCCGCACCGTCAAGGCCGGCCCCGAAGCACTGCCCACCGGGCCCGCCTCGACCGACGCATCGGAGGCCCTCGGTGCTTGAGTACGCCAGTTACGCCCTGGTCCTCATCTCACTCGCCATGTACGTCGTCCTCGACGGTTACGACCTCGGGGTGGGCATGCTCAGCCTGGCGGCCCGGCCGGAGCGCCGACGGGAGTACGGCGAGATCGTCGCCACCGCCTGGGACGCCAACGAGAGCTGGATCATCCTGGCCGGCGTCGTCCTCTGGGCCGGCCTGCCGGGCGCCTACGCCGTGATTCTGCCCGGTGTCTACCTGCCGTTGATCGGCATGCTGATCGCCATCATCCTGCGCGGGCTCGGCCTGGAAATGCAGGGTGCGGCCGACGGCTACCGGCGAGGTTGGGCGCTGCTGTTCGGCGGGGCGTCGCTCGCGGCGACCGCGTGCCAAGGTCTCGTCATCGGCGCCGTGCTCACTGGCCCGAACCAGCGCAGCGGTACCTTCCAGGGCGGGGCCTTCGACTGGCTCAGCTTCTACAGCGTGCTGTGCGCTCTCGGCCTGGTCGCCGTCTACCTGCTGGCCGGGGCCGCCTGGCTGCAGGACAAGACCGAGGGCTGGTCGCGGTCGGGCGTCCGCCGCACCGGACGGTCGCTGCTGGTGGTCACCGCGGTCATGGCGCTCGTACTCGGCCTGCTGCTGCCGAGCGCAGACCCGCAGCAGGCGCAGCTGGGCCAGCCCATGCGCGCTGTGCTGTTCTGGCTCACGGTCGTCGCCGGGGTCGTGGCCGGTGCGGTCGCCTGGCACGGATTCGGCCGTCGCCCCGACTGGCGGCCGTTCGCCGCCGTGGCCACGACGACGGTCTGTGGGCTGCTGGGCCTGGCCGTGGTCTCCGTACCGGTCGTCGTACCGCCCGGACTGACCGTCCATCAGGCTGCGAGCCCGCACTCCTCCCAGCTCTTCCTGGTCCTGGGCGTCGGGTTGTGCATGCCGTTCGTACTGGCCTACAACACCTACGCCTGGCGGAGCTTCCGCGGTAAGTACACCGATCCGGTGGAGCGTCCGATCCCGCCGCTGCGTGCCCGTACCTACCCCTTGGCGGTCTCCCCGGCGCCCTCCGGCACCTTGCGGACGATCGTGCGACGGACCCTGCTGGTGGTGCTCGGCATTCTGGCGACCGCCCTGTCCCAGGACGTGTTCGGCGGTGTGGCCGACTGGATCGGCCCGGCCGGCATCGCCGTCCTGGGCTGCACGGCGCTGGCCGCCTGGATCGCAGGCGACCGCCGGGACCGGCGCGCCGGGTACTTCCACGCGGACATCGCAGACATCGAGGCGGAGACCATCTCGTGACCACCACCGCCGTACTCCTCGACGAACTGGCCGCGGACAAGGCCGAAGACCCGGTGCCCGCCGCCCGGTTGAAGGAATGGGCAGCCGTAGGTGGGCGGGAGCTGCGCCGCGCGGGACTGGTGCGCGGCGCGGCCCAGCTGGGCACGGTCATCTGGGCGGGAGGGCTCTCCTGGGGCGCCCAGCGCGGCGTGTCCGCACTCCACGGCGCCCCCGCGTCCGACGTACTGCCGCCAGCCCTGCTCATAGCGGCCGGCGTGGCCCTGCGCGCCGTACTGCTGGCCGCGGGCGACGCGGCGGCCGCGCGCGGCGCCCGCACCGTACGGGAGAACCTGCGCGGCCGACTCATCGAGACGGCGCTGCCCGCACGCGGCCCGGCCCGCTCCGACCTGGACGACGCGGCACTGGTCCAGGCCGTCGACGGCGAGGTCGGTCAGCTGACCGACTGGCTCACCGACTACCTGCCCGCGCGGACCACGATGCTGCTCGGCAGCGGCCTCACCCTGGCCGCGATCGCCTCCCGCAGCTGGTTCGTCGCCCTGCTCGTGCTGGCCGCCACCCCGCTGCTACCGGCCAACCTGAAGGTCATCGGCCTGGGCACGCAGACCGTTGTACGGGCCCAACTGGCGTCGATCCGCACCCACCAGGCCCGACTGCTGGACCATCTGCGCGGCCTGCCCACCCTGGTCGGGCTCGGGGCGCACGACCAGGCGGCCGCTTCGCTGGCCCGGCACGACCGGGAGGTCGCCGGTCGCACCGAGAAGGTGCTGCGGATCGCCTTCCTGTCGACCGCGTGGGTCGAACTGCTGATCACCGGCACCCTCGCCGTGGTGGCGACCTACTGCGGACTGGTCCTGCTCGGCTACCTGGACCTGCCGGTCGTACCGGACCACATGAGCCTGTCCGCCGCGCTGTTCGTCCTCGTCCTGGTGCCCGCCTACTTCGCACCGGCCCGGGACCTGGCCGCCGGCTACCACGCCCGCGCCCGGGCGACCGCCGCCGCCGGCCTACTGGCCCAGATCCTGGACGCGTATCGCGAAACCGTGGTGCCGTCGGCCCGACGTGCCCGACAGGCCGCAGCGCCACCCGGGGTGTGCCTGGAAGCCGTCACGGTCCATCACCCCGGACAGGAGGGACCCGCGCTGGACCATGTCAGCGTGTACCTCGCACCGGGGCGATGCCTCGCCGTCACCGGACCCACCGGGGCCGGCAAGTCCACCCTGCTCGCCGTCGCGGCCGGGCTGTACGCCCCGCACGGTGGACGCGCGCTCCACCTGCTGAACTGCCTGCCGGTCCCCGCCGACCCCAGCCGGGTCGCCTGGGTGGGCCAGCCCGCTCATCTGCTGCCGGGCACCCTGCGCGAGAACCTCCTCCTGGCCCGGCCTGCCGCGAGCGACCACGCCCTGCTGGACGCCGTCGCCTCCCTCGGCTTCGAGGACCTCCTGGCCGCACTGCCGCAGGGACTGGACACACCGCTCGGCGAACGCGGCACCGGCCTCTCCTCCGGCCAGTCCCAACAGCTCGCCCTCATCCGGGCGTTGCTGCGGGACGCACCCCTGCTGTACCTGGACGAACCGACCACACACCTCGACCCGGAAGCGGAGCAACGCGTCCTGTCCGCGCTGCGGACGCTGGCCCGCGACCGTACGGTCCTGCTCGCCACCCACAGTCCCGCGCTGCTGCCGCTGGCGGACCACGTCATCACGCTGGACCACGGGAGAGCCCGATGAACCGGATCAGCGCCTGGCGGCTGCTGCGTACAGCGGCTCCCCGCCGCGCCCTCCTGACCGGCATGCTGTTCGCCGCGCCGGCAGAGCTCAGCGGCGCCGCACTGCTCGGTGTGTCCGGCTGGTTCCTGACGACCTGCGCCGTGGTCACCCTCCAGGCCAACACCACCTGGTCCTGGATGTACCCCTCGGGCGCAGTCCGGGCACTGGCCCTGACCCGCACCGGTCTGCGCTACCTCGAACGCCTGGCCAACCACCGGACCCTGCTGGCCACCCAAGTGGCCCTGCGAGCTCGGCTGGCCCGCGGCGCTGCCGGCCTCACGCCCCGTCAGCTGCGCGGACAACGCGACGGGACGCTGCTCACCCTGCTCACCGCCGATGTGGAGACCGTCGCGGGCCTGCCCGCAAACGTCATCGCACCGTTGGTGGCGGCGGTCACCACCGCGTGCCTGGTCGAGGCACTGCTGCTGTGGGCCATGCCGGTACTGGGAGTGGCCGAACTGGTCGTCCTGGCCGTCGCCCTCGCCTGCGCCCGGCACGCCCACCACCGCGCGCGGACCCACCTCGCCGATGCCGCCGACGCCAGGGCCGCACTCCGTACCGTGCTGCTCGGCAGCCGGGCCGCCTTCAACGAACTGCGGTGCCTGGACGCCCTGCCGCAGGCTCAGCGGACGGCGACGAGCGCCATGGCCGCCGTCGAGTCCGCCGAGTGGGCCGCTGCCCGAGCCGAGCGGCACGGCCGACTGACGCTGCGTCTCCTTGCCGCACTGGGGCAGGCGACGGTTCTGGTCATCGCCCTGCGCGACGCCTCGGCCCAGCCGACCGCCGTCGTGGTGGGCGAGGTGCTGCTCGTCGCCGCCGGGTGGGAGCTCCTGGAGAGACTCCCCGGGCTGATGCAGCAACTGGCCCGGGCCAGGGACGCGGCCGGGCGCCTGGCCCCCCTCGCCGCCGAGGCGCACCCGGCGGGCCGACGGCGGGAGGCCGTCCGCTCCGTCGAGACGGATCGCCTCCCGCTCATCGGTTCGCCCGCGGAACTCACGATGACCGTGGCAGGCCCGGGACTGGTCCTGGTCACCGGCCCAAACGGCAGCGGCAAGTCGACGCTGCTCGGCCAGCTGGCCGGGCGCGTACCAGTCCCTGCCGGCACCGTGCTCCTCGACGGCACGCCCGTGCACGAACTGCCCGCCTCGGCCGTCGCCGAGACAGTCACCTTCGTCGAGGCCGACGACTGGCTGGCCGACGACACGGTCGCGGCCAATCTGCGTCAGGCGGCACCGTCGGCCGACACCACCGCGCTACGGGACATGCTGGAACTCGTCGGCTTGTCGGCCTTGCCACTCGACACACCGGTGGGCCCCGGCGGGCGCCTGCTGTCCCAAGGACAGCGGAGGCGCCTCGCCACGGCACGCGCCGTACTGAGGCGTCCACCGATCCTGCTGCTCGACGAGCCGGTGGCCGGCCTGGACCGCCCCACCGCCGAAGCGCTCCTGGCCGCACTGCCCGAGGCCCTGCCCGAGACCGCATTGGTGATCGCCCTGCAGGAGCAGGACCTCGACCTGCTGGACAGCACACCGACCACTGTCGTACGGCTCGGCCGGACCGCCGAACGGCAGCACAACGGCAAGCTGACGGCCGAGCATGTACGGGGGTAGGCCACGGTCGGCGTCACAGCCCAGGCGGTACGCGAACTGCCCGACCGGTTTTCCGGACGGGCAGTCGGCGTTGATGGGCCCTGCGTGGTGCGGGACGGCGATCCCGCGGCGGGTCACTTCCCCAGGAAGGTGAGCAGCGCCGCGTTGACCTCCTCCGCGTGGGTCCACAGCAGGCCGTGCGGGGCGCCCTCGATCTCCACGTAGTCGGCGGACGGGAGCGCCTTGTGGAACGGCCGCGCGGTTCCCTCGACGGGCAGGATCCGGTCGCCCGTGCCGTGCAGGATCAGGGCCGGCACGTCGATGGCCGGGATGTCGGCCCGGAAGTCGGTGTACCAGGTCGACGGCGCGGCCGCGGCCGCGAAGAAACCGCCGCCCGCGGAGACGTTCCAGCTGTTGCGGACGGCCTCCTCGCTGATCCTGCTGCCGAGGTTCTCGTCGAGGTTGTAGAAGTCCTTGTAGAAGGCCGTGTAGTACGCGTAGCGGTCCGCCTTCACGGCCGCGACGACACCGTCGAAGAACTCCTTCGGGGCGACCCCGTCCGGGTTGTCGTCGCTCTTGAGCAGGCAGGGCTCCAGCGAGGCCAGGAAGGCGACCTTGGCGACCCGGGCGGAGCCGTAGGTGGACACGTACCGCGCGACCTCACCGGTGCCCATCGAGAACCCGACCAGGACGGCATCCCTCAGGTCGAGGGTCTCCATCACGGTGTTCAGGTCGGCCGCGAAGGTGTCGTAGTCGTACCCGGTCGTCGGCTGGCTGGACTGCCCGAAACCGCGGCGGTCGTAGGTGATCACTCGGTAACCGGCGTCGAGCAGCACGGCGCTCTGCCGCTCCCAGGAGTGGCCGTCGAGCGGGAAGCCGTGGATGAGGACGACCGGCTGCCCGGTTCCGTGGTCCTCGTAGTAGAGGTCGATGGTGGTGGAGTTCTCCTGGCCCACGGTGATGTACGGCATGCGTTTGCTTCCTCTTTCCGGATGGCTGGTGCGTGGATGGGAACTCCGTCACGTTAGGGCGGATGCCGCGCCGCCAGTTGTCGCGCAGTGCACCGCTCCTTGCCCGCAGACGCAGAGGTTCAGGGGCGCGGACAGGACAGCGGCCGGGCGCGGACAGGCAATACGCCCTCCCCGTTCCTTCTTACTGTTCCGTTCGTGCCTGCGGCTCTTCGCTTGCTCGGATGTCCTGCCGTCGATCCGGCCTGACAGACGTCCGCCCACGAGGCGGCCGCTGCCGGCACGGGCGCCCTGCCACCGCACTGCGCCCGTGCCGGCCTGGGGCACTCGCCCGTTCCTGCGGGCGGCGTCCGTTCCCGGCGCGGGCGACGGATCCACCTCGACCAGCCGGGTTCTTGCCTCAGCCGATCAACGCTCTCCACAAGGAGTCACGCATGTCTCGTTCCGGCAGCCCGACCGTCGTCCTGGTTCACGGTGCATTCGCCGACGCCTCCAGCTACTCCCGTGTCATCCCCGAGTTGATCGCCCGCGGCCTGGACGTGGTGGCCCCGGCCGTGCCCAACCGCAGCCTGCTCGGTGACGCCGCCTACATCGCATCGCTCGTCCGTCGGATTCCCGGCCCCGTAGTCCTGGTGGGCCACTCCTACGGCGGTGCCGTCATCACCGTCGCCGGCGCGGAGGACAACGTCACAGCGCTGGTCTACCTGGCCGGGTACGCCCTCGAGAAGGGCGAGAGCCTCGGTGAACTGCAGGGCCGCTTCCCGGACTCCGACCTCGCCGACGCGCTCGTCTACACCCCTTTTCCGATCGAGGGCTCGGCCACCCCCGGCACCGACGTGTCCGTCCGGATCGACAGGTTCTCCTCCATCTTCGCCGCCGACGTCGAGCCTCGCCTTGCCCACGTCCTCGCCGTTTCCCAACGCCCGCTGGCCGCTCAGGCGTTCGCCGAGCAGGCCCCGGTCGCGGCTTGGAAGACCAAGCCCTCCTGGGGCCTGGTCGCCTCGGCCGACCGCACCATCAACCCCGATGTGGAGCGCTACGGCTACCAGCGGGCCGGGATGACCACCGTCGAGGTCGACTCCTCGCACCTGGTGATGCTCGCCCACCCCAAGCGTGTCGCCGACCTGATCCACGAGGCGGTCCGGGCCACCGCCCTGTGACCCGCCTCGGCTGCCGGGCGCCGCACCGTCCGGGACCGAACCGATGCCGGCTGCCATGGCCCCTGGCCGGCGCGCCGCTCACCTGCTCGCCCGTTCCCACCGGGACGGCCCTCCTGGACACCACCGTAGAAAGCGAACGATGAACTCACCGATCTCACGCCGCACCGTCGCCGTTTCACTCCTGGCCGGCGCCGCCGCCCTCGGAACCACCGGCGCCGCGTTCGCTGCTCCGTCACCGGCAGCGGAAGAGCCGACACACCGTCACCGGCAGATACGCCCCACCATCGTCCTGATCCACGGCGCGTTCGCCGACGCCTCCAGCTGGAGCGCCGTCGTCGAACGGCTCCAGCGGCAGGGCCACCAAGTCCTGGCACCGGCCCTGCCACTGCGCGGGCTGGCCAGCGACGCCGCCTACATCCGCAGCTTCCTGGACAGCGTTCCGGGCCCGATCGTGCTCGTGGGCCACTCCTACGGCGGAGCGGTCATCAGCGTCGCCGCGGCAGACGCCTCCCGGGTCAAGGCGCTCGTCTACATAGCCGCCTTCGTCCCGGACATCGGCGAAAGCGCCCTGGAACTCACCGCCAAGTACCCAGGCAGCACCCTGGCGCAGGCAACAAGCGCCCAGTACTACCCGCTCCCCGGAGGCGGCCAGGGCGAGGAGCTGATCATCAAGCAGGAGCTGTTCCGGGAGCAGTTCGCGGCCGGTGTGCCTGCCGCGACCGCTCAGGTGATGGCAGTGGGGCAGCGTCCCATCGCCCTCGCCGCGCTGCAGGAGAAGTCCACCGCGGCCGCGTGGAAGAAGCTCCCCAGTTGGTGCCTCGTGGCCACCGAGGACCGCAACATCCCTCCGGCTGCCTTGCAGTGGATGGCCGAACGTGCCCGCGCCCACACTGTCAGGGTCCGCGCACCCCATGCGGTCGCCGTGAGCGACCCGGGCCCCGTCACCGAACTGATACTGCGCGCCGCCCGCTCGGCCTGCTGAGCGAGCCATGCACGGTGCGGGGGAGTCTGTCTCCTGGGCCTAACTGCTGCAGCTGATCAGCGAGGTTCTGGAGATATTCCTCGACGTGCGCGTCCGGACGCATTCATCTCCGGCTTCGGCGGGCCCCCGGGTAGCTGGCTTCGAACGCCTCCAGGACTGCGTCGCGGAGACCAGAAGCTCTACCCGGCGCGCGGCTCGTGGGGTTCCCCAAGGCGAGGCCGCTACCGGGCCACGACGGCGCTGACGGCACATGCATTGTGCGGCGCCGGTGTCGGCACCGTTGCGGCGTTGACGTCGATACCGCCTTGGGCCGTGGCATCCGCACAAGGTGTTGATGGGTTCCACCGTGCGCGACTTCAGCGGCAGTCTGAACGATCCCCCAGCGGGCGATGTCGTCCTGGTCGCACACGGCCAGCTTCCTGCGGGTACTGACCGCACGCCGCCGGATCCCTGTTCCTCCTCGGCACCGGAACCGTCAGCCGGCTCGGCACCGAGCACGGCCGCCCGGTGATCACAGGCTGGAACGCCGCGCTGCCGGCCAAGCCCGGCGCACCACTCCCACCCGCCCGGCCGACGGAGCCTGCAGCGGGCGGCTGAGAACCCGGAGGCGGACTCGATTCCTCCGGGTCGGGCCAGAGACGGGCGATATCCTGTGCCTTCCTCCTGGTCAGGCCGGAGACAGGCGATATCCTTCGTCGGAGGTGCCCACCGCACACGGCAGCTGCTGCCGGTCCGAGCGGAGCCGGTGCACAACGTGGCTGGGGCACGGGCAGCCACACCGGAGGATTGCGCGCACTGGCCCGGGTGCCGTCACAGGCGAGAGAGAGCACATTGCCGACAGCGGACAGAACCGACCTCATGGGACGAGAGCGGGAGGCGGCCTTGCTGCGCCGTGCGCTGGACGGCGCGTCGGCCGGGCTCGGCGGTGGTTCGGCGACTCTGCTGCGAGGCGAGCCCGGCATCGGCAAGACCGCGCTGCTGGACTGGACGGCCGCTCAGGCACACAATCGCGGGTTCACCGTACTGCGCGCGGTGGGTTCGGAGGCCGAGGCCGAGTTGGCGTTCGGGGCGGTGCACCAGGTCCTCTGGCCCCTCATGGAACGCTCCGAGGCGTTGCCCGCACGTCAGCGCGAGGCCCTTGAGTCCGCTCTGGGCCTGCAAGAGACGGTGTCCCCGGGCGGCGGATTCTTGGTGGGCGCCGCGGCACTGACACTGCTCGCCGAGGCCACGCGGGACCATCCGCTGCTGATCGTCCTGGACGACCTGCAGTGGGTGGACTCGTCGAGCGCCGCGGTGTTCGCCTTCCTGCACCGCAGGATCGCGGAGCTGCCGCTGGTGATCGTGAGTGCGAGCCGACCCGACGGCCTGACCGCGGACGGCTGGCCCACGCGCCCGGTGAACGTCGGGGCCCTGGCGCCACAGGACGCGGCCCAGCTGCTGCGCCGACGGCACCCCGCACTCGGGAGGGCGGCCGTCGAGGGCGTCGTCGCAGAGGCGGCGGGCAACCCTCTGGCCCTCGTCGAGCTGCCCCTGCAGCTACGCCCCGACCAGCTCAGGGGCATCGTGCCGCTGCCGGAGCGACTCCCGCTCGGACGGCGTCTGGAGCGGCTGTTCGCCGACCGGCTCGCGTCCCTGTCGGCCGAGGCCACCCGCGTCCTGCTGCTGGTCGCGCTCGGCGGCGGAACGGCTGCGTGGGATGTCGGCAAGTGGCTCCGTGCCAAGGACGGCGAACAGGTGGCGCACGTCCTCGACCAGATCGAGTCCAGCGGCCTCGCGCAGCTCGACTCTGCCGGCCTGCTGACCTTTCGGCACCCACTGGTGCGCAGCGCCGTCGTCGCCCGGGCCTCGGCCCAGGAACGGCGCGACGCCCACGGCGAACTCGCCGCGGCGCTGCCCGTGGACGACCCGCGCCGACTGGTCCACCAGGCCGACTCCACTCTCCTGCCGAATGAGGACCTCGCGGCACGACTGCAGGAGGCGGGTCGGCGCCTGTCCCGACGCGGCGGCGACGCGGAGGCGGCGCTGCTCCTCGACCGGGCGGCAGTCCTCAGCACGGACCCGCTCTCCCGCGCCAGGCGGCTGACCTGGGCGGCCGTCATGGCGGCCCGCGGCGGGCGCCTGCCCTACACGGCGAAGATCGTGGAGGAACTCAAACGCAGTCCGGTGCCGCTCGATTCGGCGCCGCTGTTCGCCTACGCCGTGGTGTATGTCGACCAGAGCCACCGGATCGACTTCGAGTCGTCCTTCGCCCTGCTGCCCAAAGCCCTGGACGGCCTCGCGGAACCCGGTGCCGACTCCTTCGGAGGGCTGGCCGAGCAGGCGTACTTCAAGTTGCTCCTCGCGTCGGCCTACACCAACGACCCCCGGGGATGGACGGCGCTGGAGAGCCACCGGGAGCAGGTGTCCCCGCTGGCCAGGCTGTGCTGGCGCGCCTGGTCGGATCCGGCACGGACGGCCCATGGCGTGAGCGAGGAACTCCGTGCGCTCACCGCGAACCTGAGCGAGGAGCAGGAGGCCGGAGCCGCCTGGCTCCTGCTGTGGACGGCATCCTCGGTGGATATGGCGGACGCGACCATGTGGCGACGCTTCACCGAGCAGCACGCCTACGCCACACAGGGAACGATCGCGAAGACCAAGGGCTACCAGGACTACCTGGAGGGGAGCTGGGACCAGGCAGACGTCTGCCTGCGGGAGGCCGAGGCCGCCGATGAACTCGGCTACCACTGCAACGCACTGATGTTCCGTCATTATTACGCCCACTTCCTGGCCGGACGTGGCGATGAGGCGGGCCTGCTGGAGATCGAGCGGCTGATCGGGCCCGTCGCGCGGCGCGCCCGCATGAAGTTCGTCGAGGACCACCTGGCGCATCTGCGGGGCCTCGTCGCGCTCGCCCACGGCCGCTACGAGGACGCCTATGCACGCCTCGCGGACATCACCCCGCCCGGCGTCCTGCCACCTGGTCTCCCCTGGTTCCACCTGCCCTTCTTCGACTTCGTGGACGCCGCCATGCACACCGGGCGGCATGCGGAGGCGCAGGCCCACGTGGCCGCGGCACGGGCGGCCCGGATGGCGGACATCTCCCCGCACCACGCGTTTCTCCTGGCCGCCGCCTCGGCGATGGCGGCGACGGACGACGACGCGGAGGCCCTGTACCAGGCGGCCTACGCCGTGCCGGGTGCCGAGCGCTGGGTCTTCGAGTTCGCGCGGCTGCGGCTCGCCCACGGGGTGTGGCTGCGCCGGCATCAGCGTGCCGCCCGGGACGCACTCAGCGAGGCTCACCGCGCGTTCTGCTCTCTGCGCGCCACCCCCTGGGCCGGGCAGGCGGAGCAGGAGCTGCGTGCCGCCGGGCATTCCGTGAGTGCGCCCGTGGGAGGGCGGGACCTGCTGACGGCACAAGAGCTGCGGATCGCCCATCTCGCCGCCGACGGGCTGACGAACAAGGACATCGGACGTCTGCTGCACCTCTCGCCCCGCACGGTCGCCGACCACCTGTACAAGGTGTTTCCGAAGCTGGGAATCACGTCCCGGGCAGCGCTCGCCCGCGCACTGAACGAAGACTGACACGGCAGACCGGGGTGTCCGGCCTTGGCGCCCGCCCGCACGCGGCAGTTCTTCGGTGACGGCGGGGGCCTCGCCTGCCACCTCGCGACGGACGGGCACAACGGCACGGCATCTGCGCATGGGTCAGCTGGTGAAGCGCTTGACGAAGGCGAGCGCGGTGTCGGCGACCTCGCGCCAGCCCCTGTGGATGGTGAGGGCATGGCCACGGCCGGGCATCTCGGTGATCTCGGTCACCGCGTGCTCGTTGCGGGCCCGCTTCCTGAACGAGGCGTTCGCGATGGCCCACGGCACGGTGTGGTCTCCTTCTCGCCGGAAATGATCAGTAGGGGGCCGCGTTGGGGTGCGAGGATGTCGACCCTCACCTCCGGGTGATGGGCTCGGTCATGGATCCCGACTCCGCGGACGAGTCGGCTGTCAACGGCACGCTATGGCACGGGGGTTCGGGCGGCATGCCCCTGCATGCACGGAGCTGTGCCAACGGTGCACGGAAGTCGCGACTGCCGGTCAGGTCCGCCACGCGTGCAGAGCCACGTGCAGCGTGTCCATCGCCTGGGTGCGTGCGGCTTTCGAGGCTTCGCTGCCACGCAGGGCGTCGAACAGGATGAATCCGTGGACGGTTCCGTGGTAACGCATCGACGTGACGGACACGCCTGCCTGACGCAGTCTGGCCGCGTAGGTCTCTCCCTCGTCGCGCAGCACATCGGCCTCGGCCGTGACGACCAGGGCGGACGGCAAGCCCGCGAGTTCGTCGTCCGTCGCACGCAGCGGCGACGCCGTGATCTTGAGGCGATCCGAGGGATCGGGGGCGTACTGCTGCCAGAAGTGGCGCATGGCCTCGCTCCCGAGGAAGAAGCCGTCACCGAAGTCGCGGTAGGACGGGGTGTCCATGCCGGCGTCCGTGACGGGGCAGACGAGAACCTGATGGACGAGCCCGACCCCACCGCGCTCCTTCGCGAGGAGGGTGAGCGCCGCGGCGAGGTTGGCCCCCGCCGAGGCGCCGACGACCGCGATCCGGTCGCCGTCCAGTCGGCAGTCCCGCCCGTGTTCCGTGATCCACCGCGCCGCCGCGTAGACCTGCTCTACGGCCATCGGGTAGCGGGCCTCGGGCGAGCGGTCGTACTCCGGCACGACGACCGCCGCGTCGGCTCCGAGCGCGAGGTCGGTGAGCAGTCGGCCGTGCCCGGAGGCGTCGGTCAGCATCCACCCCAGGCCGTGAAGGAACAGGACCACCGGCAGGGGGTGGTCGGCATCCACGGGCCGGAGGATGCGCACGGTGACCCTGCGCCGGTCGGGCCCGGGTAGGGACAGCCACTCCTCGGTCACATGGTCGTGACACCCCTCCCGGTCCAGCAGGCGTGCGATGCCGGCCCGCGCCGGCCCCGGATCGGCGCCCGAGGGCACTGACGGGCAGACGTGGTCGCGGACGAACTCCCACGCGCTGCGCTCCAGTACGAGCGGCGGCTGATCGGAACGGGACACACGAACTCCTACTGGGTGACGGCGTGGTGCGGGGTGGCCGGCTTCGCCGAGGTACCGGATGGCCACACGGCACCGAAGCGACGCTAGAGATGCCACGGCCTCGCGCGTGCCTCGGCGTGCACCTCGTCATGACCGTCCGCGCACGCCACGGGCGGAGCTCTGCCGCGGTTCCCGTCATCTCCGACGTACCCGTCAAATGACTTAACCGACGCGGCTCGGCCCGTCTGAGGCTGGACACCAGGGGACGCGGCGCGGGTGCCCGGACACCCGTAGCGCTGGATTCCCCGGTCGGAGAGCTGACGAAGGAGCAGGCGTGCATCCCGTAGTGAGTACGGCGTCGATACCCGACGCGGAGCGAGCCACGGCCTGGGAGCAGGCCGTGCGCCACTGGCTGGCTCCGGTGCGGGTGACACCCCCTCAGCAGACACAGTCCTTCGAGGGCACGCTGTGGGCGAACGATCTGGGCTACGTCCGCGTCCTGTCGATGCAGGCCGATCCCATGCGGCTGAGCCGCACCACGCACCTGGTCACGGCCGCCCCCGACGATCGTCTGGCCCTCGCCGTCCAGGTGTCGGGCACCGCAGAGCTCCACCAGGACGGGCGAAACGCAACCCTCCGGCCGGGAGAGCTGGCTCTGTGTGACATCCGCCGCTCGTTCTCCTTGCATCAGCGCCAGCCGTTCCACCTCCACCTGGTCCGGGTGCCCGAGCGGGCCCTCGGTATCTCCGGGACGCGCGCACAACGGATGACGGGGCGGGCTGTCCCGACCAGCGAGGGCGTTGCGGCCCTTCTCGGACCCTTGGTGTCGGCCCTGGTGGCGGAGGCCGACCGGACCGCCCCACCCGTCGGGGACCGACTCGCGGGGAACATCTCGGACTTGCTGGCCACGCTGATCGACGAGCAGACTCTGGGGATTCGTCCCCAGGCCCACACCACCCAGCAGCACCTCCTGTCCCTGATCCGCCGGTACGTCGACGACAACCTCCGCGATCCGGCTCTCTCCCCCGCCGTCATCGCCGACGTCCACCGCATCTCCGTCCGTTATCTGCACCGCCTCTTCGAGGGCGAGGAGAAGACCGTGCACAAGCTGATCCAACGGCGGCGGCTCGAGGAGTGCGCTCGCGAACTCGCGCGGCGTGGGAGGGCGACGCCGACGATCTCGGCCGTGGCGCAGAGCTGGGGATTTCAGAACGTGGCCCACTTCAGCCGGTCGTTCAAGGCGATGTACGGGTACTCGCCCCGCGACTGGCGTGACGCGGGACCTCAGGTACCGAGGCCGGCACCGTCGGCGAACTGACGTCCTCCCTCCGCACTCTCGACACCCCCGGTGGTCCGGATCCGATGCCACTCACTCGGTGAGATGCCGTACTCGGCACGGAAACTGCGGCTGAAGTGCGTGGGGTTCGCGAAACCCCACCGCCGTGCCACAGCCGCGACACAGGAGGCGGATTCGGGGTCCAGCCTGGCGAGTTCGCGCCTGCACTCCTCCAGGCGCCGCCGGCTGATCCACCGGCTGAGGGTCGTCCCCTCACCTTTGAACACCTTGTGCACATGCCGCACCGACACGTGATGGTGCGCTGCGATGTGCTCCGGGCTCAGCGCGCGATCGGCAAGGTTCTCGTTGACGAAGTGGCGGATCCGCTGCGCCGTCCTCGCTCGTTCGTCCTGCCCCTCGGGACGTACGGCGGCAGCACAATGGGCGGCCTTCCTTTCCATGGCCATGGTGCTGAGCAGATCGGCCAGGCTGCCGGCGATGTGGTGCGCGATGTGGTGCGCGTACGACGGAGCGGACTCCGCCGCGGTGATCAGGAGGGGCACGAGCAACCGTGTGACACCGTGGCCGGACCGCCCGTGTACTCCCCACAGGGACGCAAGGTCCTCGTCCGACAGGCCGACCAGGTTTCGGGGCACCAGATGGAGATGCAGCCGGAAGTCGTCCAGTTGCCGCAGCAGCCACGGCTGCGACATGTCCACCACGAAGGCTTCTCCGGGCGCGCACGGCAGGAGCAGGCCGCGGTGCGACAGGATCGCCCTGCCGTCCGGCTGGGTGCCGACTCCGACGAGCGCGGTGTCGCCGGCTTGGCCCGGTTCCGGGTTTTCCAGGACGTACGGAGCGGAGCCACGGTGCGTGGCGATGCGCAGGGCACCGAGCCTGCATGGGGCCACGTGCCCGTCGATGGTGCTGGTCGCGTGTCTCATACGGTCCCCTTGGTGCGCGCGGGTGGCTGGGTCGGCCTGCGCCGACTGGCCGTGAGCACCACGGCCGTGCAACCAGCGTGATGAGACCGCGGCCCCAGGTGTTAGGTCATATGACGGTGCTCGAACGCTTTTGCGTAGCCGGAGGCATCCGTCACGGGACCTCCAGCCGGCCCAGGGCTCGTCCCACAGCTGCCCGGCCTGCGATGCCCAACTTGGGATAGATCTTGTAGAGGTGGCTGGCGACGGTTCTCGGCGAGAGGTGCAGGCGCGTGCCGATGTCCCGGTTCGTGAGCCCCTCGGCGACCAGTGCCGCGATCCGCAGTTCCTGGGGGGTCAGGTTCGCCACGGTGCCGGACGCCACGCCTGCGGGCTTCGCCTCGTCACAGACGCGAAGCTCCTGTCGCGCGCGATGGGTCCATGGGTCCGCCTTGAGGCTGGCGAAGACCCGCCGGGCCGCGACGAGCTGGTCCCGGGCTTCGGAACGCCGGCCGTGCCGACGCAGCCAGGCCCCGTGGTACAGGCGCACACGGGCCAGTTCGAAGGGCCATTGCGAGGCGTTGGCCGACGCGTACACCGCCTCGCAGGCCGCATCGACGTCCTCGCTCGCCAAAGCCTCCGAGGCGAGCAGGACGAACCCGTGGTGAGGAGAGATCCGTTCCATGCCCGCGGCCCGGCCCGCGGCCACGTGCCGGCGGGCCTCCTCACTCCGGCCGGTGTGCACAGCCGACTCGACGAGGTCGAGAAACACCAGGTGGAACTGGGTGACATCGGAGGGCAAGGCGCCGGGAGGCGTGATCGAGGAGGCATGGGTGTAGGCCGTCTCGTAGTCGCCGAGGGCGAGTGCGCACATGCCCTGCATCGCGCGCAGGCGGTGGACGATGAGGGTGAGTCCGCGAGCGACGGCCCATGGGCGCATGGCGGCGACGAGGTCGTCCACCGCCTGCTGCTGACCCCGGGCCGCGGTGACGTGGCCCTCCCGGTACTGGTAGACGCGTTCGATGAAGTGGAAACCACGGGCGCGTGACGCGGCGGCGCCTTGGCACGCCCGCTCGACGCAGCGGTCCCAGCGGCCGCGGAGGTAGTCGTCGTAGACGGACACCGATCCGATGAACGTCTGTGTCGTGTAGGAGTGGCGGTGGCCCAGCCTCCGCAACAGCGGGGCGTGGTCGCCCACGACATCGAGGCCGACGGCGGACCACAGCAGCAGCCAGACCTCGGCGACCCCGTCGTCCTCCGAAAAACCGCGCAGCGCGGCTTCGAAGCGTTCGTGGCCGCCCTGGGCATGGTGCGCCGGGTCGTTCCAGACGTCGTGGGCCAGACGTGCGAAGTCGGTCGCGCCGCTCAGTCTCGCGGCCAGGGCCTCACACACGTGCGGATCGGCGGTGTACCCGGCGGCGAGGAAGAGCAGGAAGAGGCTCGGGAGACGTATCTCCGCGGCCTCCGCGTCGGACAGACGGTCGAGAACGGCGGGCAGCGACTCGATGGCGGGCCCGAAGTCGCCGTCCGTGTGCAGTCGGACGAGGGCGCGGGTGAAGTCGAGCTTGTTTCGGCTTTCCGGGGGCACCCCGTGTCCGATGGCCTGCTGGAGCAGCTGGGATGCCATGTCGAGCTGACCGCCTGTCGCGGCCGCGCAGGCGGCGGCCACGAGTCGGCGCCCTCGCCCCGCGGCGTCGCCGCTCAGTCCCGCGGCGCGGGCGAAGAGCCGGGCGGCCTCCGTGCCGCCGCCCCGCGCCTGCGTCCGTGCTGCCGCCTCGTCCAGTGCCGTAGCCACCGTCTCGTCGGGTACGACCGTGGCGGCGGCCCAGTGCGTGACCTGGCGCAGATCCCCCGTCGGCAGCGCCTGCGCCAAGGCCGCGTGCGCTCGCCGGAGCTCGGCGCCGGCCGCGGCCTCCACGAGGGACGACCTCACCAGGGGGTGGCGGAACCGCACACGAGGCGTCGGCTCGTCGACGAGGATCAGCCCGCTCTCCTCGGCGACCGCCAGGTCCTCGTCCACCGCGTCGGCGCCTGCGGCTCGGGCGGCTGCCGCGACGAGGTGCAGGGACTGTCCCTCCCGGCCCGCCAGGGCGCACAGCAGCAGGATGAACTGCACTGAGGGCGACAGTGCCGCGACCCGCTGCGCGAACATCCTGCCCAAGCTCTCGCCCAGCGGAAGGTGTTCGGGGAGGGGCAGCTGCCCGGTGCGCTGTGGTTCCCCGAGTTGGGCGGGCAGCTCGGCGAGGGCGAGGGGATTGCCCGCCGCCTCCTGCAGGATGCGGCAGCGTGCGGCATGCGACAGTTCGGGGTGCACCTCACGCAACAGCCCCTCCGCGCTCTCGTCGGTGAGGGGCTCGAGGTCCAGGATCCGGACGCCGGTGAAGTCGAGTGCGGCTACCGCGTGCTCCCCCACCGTCGCGAGCATGACGATCGGCAGCGCGGCGAGTCTGCGTTGCAAGAAGTGCAGGACCTCGGCGCTGGACGCGTCGATCCAGTGGAGGTCGTCGATCAGCAGGGCCAGGGGCCGCCGCTGCGACGCGGCTGCGAGAAGGTCCAGCGTGGCCGCGGAGACCGTGTACGGGCCGGCCAAGTCGCCCGAACCGACGCCCAGCGCCCGTTCCAGAGCCGCCCGGCCCGCGGGCGGCAGCTCCCGTACCTCCTCCAGCAGGGGCCACATCAACTGGTGCAGGGCGGCGAACGGCAGATCCTTCTCGCCCTCGGCCGCGTTGACCCTCAGCAACCGCAGTCCGCGGCTCGCGGCGAACTCCCCGGCCTGCTCCAGGAGGACCGTTTTGCCGATCCCTGGTTCACCGCACAGCCAGACGGCGCGTCCCGAGTCCGTCGCAGACTCGATCGCTTCGCTGAGGAACTTCCATTGCGCGCCCCGCCCCAGCACATCCGCGCCCAGCAAGGACGGCGTCCTTCCCTTCACATCCGACACCGGACCGCCCCTTTCGTACCCGTCGCCCGACTCGCGGCGATAGGGCCATCCTGAGCGCTCCGCGACGGCGCGCGGCCCCGCCGACCCCCGGCTGTGCACTCTGAGGCAAGTTCCCTTCTCTGCAAGTCAAGCCTCTGCGCACATGCACCGAGTGCGGCCGGGCGAAGCGTGCGGACGCCCCGCCCCGGCTCGGTCGGCGATGGGCGGGAAGTGAGGTGTTCAAGGCGCGGATGCGCGGGGCCGGTACTTCCGTGCTCGGGCTCCCTGCCCGGTCCGCCGATCCAGGGGACGCCCCCCGTTTCCGTTCCGGCAGACGCCTCCTCGCGCACCAACCGGTCGACGCCGGCGTCACGGTAGGGAGGCACGCTGCCCGCGGCTGGCACGGCGGGCTCAGGGTGGTGGTGCGGCTTCGGACCCTGTCCGAAGTCGTCGACCATCTCGGCGCGGCTGGGAAGACCGGCATCATCGACGGCACCGAGATCGGTCCACCGCCCGACCCACATCCCGCAAATTGACGGCCGGATTGTGGGCCGTGCCCAGGGTGTCGTGATGATCCACACCCACCACCCGACGCTGACCCGCGAGCGTCTCCTCCCCCAACACCAACGCCCGAGGGCAGACTGTTTGTTCAGGCGCGTACCGGGTGCCGGTGCTGGTCCTGGACGAGGTCGTAGACCTCCCGGACCACGTAACGCTTGAGGCAGCGGATGATCTCGCGCCGTGTCTTGCCTTCTTCCATGCGCCGCTCGTAGTACGCCTGAGTGCGCGGGTCAAAGCGCAGCCGACTCCGCACGATGCGGAACAGGGCGGCATTGGCCTGCCGGTCGCCACCGCGGTTGAGCCGATGGCGAGGTGTGCGGCCCGAGGAGTACTCGACCGGGCTTGCTCCGCACAGGGCCGCGAAGGACGCTTCGCTGTGCAGACGGCCAGGATTGTCCCCCATGGTGAAGGCAGAACGGCTGCGCTGTCCGGGCCGATCCCTACCGCGGCGAGCAGCTGCGGGAAGTGCTGTTCGCTCAACCGACTCAGCAGCCGCTGCACCCCGGATCTGTTCGGTCAGGTGCTCGATCCGCTGCGCGAGCAGACGCAGCGTCAACCGCGCGGCTCGCAGGAGAGGATCACCGGTTGTCTCATCGTCGAGCAGTGCGCAGGCCCGGATCAGTGACCGGCGATCCAGGTCGGCCAGTTGTTCGCGCAGTTCCGGATCGGCGATGACCAACACCGCCGTGAGCTGCGTCTTGGCGCGGGCACCCGCGTGCCCGCTCAGTACGGCAAGAGCGGCAGCCTGTGCATCGATCCGGTCGGACCTGCGTCGGCGCCGGCGCCCCGGGCTCCCTGGTCCGATCACCTCGAATACGTCGATGCCTTCGGACATCAGATATCGGGACAGGGCCGCCCCGTAACTGCCCGTACCCTCCACGCCCGCGTAGCGGAGCCAGGCCCAACTGGCTTGCATATTGCGCTAGTTGACGGCGCCCGGTGCCGTCGCCGGGAAGCTCTGGACAGCAAGGGTCGTCCCCATCGCGGAAATCAGGGTCGAGCGAGCCCTGACGGACCGTCTGCCGCTGACCTCGGCTAGGGCGGCGTATCGGGTCGTGATCAGCAGAGCCGTGACGACCCGCTATGACGCAACGGAGGCTCGATCTGCGGCCGGGCACGGCCAAGAAACGATGTTGCCCCCGCCTGTGATGGTCACTAAGGTCGGTCGGGTGACTGCCGGGTCGGCCATGGGCCACGCACGAGTGAGGTTCCCGACCTCGGCGTGAGCACGAGGCGGGCCAGAGGCCCGCCCACTTCTCCGCGTCTTAGCTCCCGGCGCCCGTATACGGCGCCCCATTCCAGCGGATCCCAAGACCGGAGACACACCACTGATGTCCTATGACCAGCAGTACCCGCATGAATCCGCACTGCCGGCGGCCGGCGTCCAGCTGAACCACACTGCCATCTACGCAAGCGATCGGCACCTGTCTGCCGAGTTCCTCGCCGCGGTCCTGGGCTTGAAGGTCGGCGCCCCGTTTGGGCCGTTCCTGCCCGTCGACCTTGGCAACGGCGTGACGCTCGACTACTACGAGAAGAAGGACGAGCCGATCCAGTCGCAGCACTACGCCTTCCTCGTCCCTGACGAGCAGTTCGACGCCGTTATCGCCCGTCTGGAGGTGGTCGGGGTCGCCTACTACGCCGACCCCAGCCACACCGAACCCGGCCAGATCAACCGTCTATTCGGTGGTCGCGGCGCCTACTTCGACGACCCGGACGGTCACAACATGGAGGTCATGACTCGGCCTTACGTCCGCCCTTAGGGCGCGACAGGGCTGTGATCAAGGGGTGCCTAGGGTGAGGTCTTTGATCCAGATCATCGAGGCGCGCAGGTGCAGTCCGGCGAGGTAGCTGTCCGGGGTCTTGTCGTATCGGGTGGCGATGCCCCGCCAGGACTTGAGCTTGTTGATCAGGCGCTCGACCGTGTTCCTCTCCTTGTAGAGGTCGGCGTCGTGGTTGACGGGCCGGCCGCCCTTGGAGCCCCTCTTCTTCCGGTTGGCGGCCTGGTCCGACTTCTCCGGGATGACTGCCTCGATGTGGCGTTTACGCAGGTGGGCCCGGTTGCCGCGGGACGAGTAGGCCTTGTCCCCGGCGACCGCGTCCGGCCGGGTGCGGGGACGGCCGACAGGACCGCGGACACGGATCCTTCCCAACACTGGGATGAACTGCGGACTGTCAGCGGCTTGTCCAGCGGTCAGGACGAACGCCAGCGGGCGCACGGCACTGGCGGCCGTCCGGGCACCCGTCGAGCACGGCTTTATCCACCTCAAGAACTGGCGCGTCCTCGGCAAGGTGCGCACCGACCCCGCCTGGGTGACCGCCCTGGTCAGGGCCTTGCTGGTCCTCACGAATCGCGAAGTCGCCCGATGACCGACGATCTTTACCGGAGTCACCTGCCAGCGACCAGCACGAGCATCCTGATACCCACGCACACCAGCCCTGTGACCAGCAACTGCAGCTTGAAGGTGGACGACGCGTGTCGAGGAACCTGATGTCCGTCCGTTCCCGTTCGGGCGACCCGTGCGGACCGCGCGGGTCGCCCGAACGAGCAATCCCCGTGGCACGACGACGATGTGGGTGCGGGACCAGCTGGACGACCTCTGACGAGACAAGGGGCACCGCACCCAGCCGCCCCCAACTCACCGCCGGATGGCGACGCCTGGCCGTGCGGGCACCGATCCTCCTCTGTGCGGGGCTGGGGCCCCATTTCGGGAAGCGTCTTCTCCTGCTGCACCACGCTGGTCGCGTCACCGACCTCGATCGCATAACAGCCCTTGAAGCGGTGTCCTACGACCCCGATCGGGGCCGGCTGGACCGTTGCCTCCGGCTTCGGCCCGAAGGCCAACCGGTACCAGAACCTGTGCGCTCAGCCCAAGACCCTCGTCCAGTTCGGTAACCGCTCGCACACCGTCACCCCCCATTTCCTCCGGTCCGAGGGGGCGCCGAGATCCTGGCCGACTACATACGCCGACACCCGCACGGCTCGTCGGCTGTGCGCGTTCATGAGCCTTCCCGTAGACGGCGGCAAGGCGGGCGATTCCCTTCGTTCGGCTCGGCGCCGCCGACGGATTCACCCGGGCCCCGCGCGGGCACGCCCAACGCCCCGGACCAGGTGTCCGGGGCGTCGGGCCGCGGTGGCCGCTTTCCCTTACACCGCGGCGATACCCTCCATGCCGGATGCGGCGAAGGCAGGCAATCCGGTGGCGGTGGTGACCTTGGTGAGGGCGCCGTTCCGTTCTATGCGGAAGCCGTCGATCGTTCCGGAGACGGCGTTCTGCACGTACAGGAACCTCTCGTCCTGCGTCACCGCCAGGTCGATGACCCCCTGGGACTTGGCCGACGGCGGGGTGGCGATGCCGACGTCGTTGGTGAGCGCGAGCCTGCCGCGGGCGTCGGTGCGGTAGCCGGTGACGGTGGAGCTGCCGGTGTTGCCGCCGTAGAAGAAGTCACCCGCGCGCTCCAGCCAGCACAGCGTGTCCTGGCCGTTGGCCAACGGCTGCTGGACGACCTTGAGCCGGCCGTCGGCGCGCACCTTGTACGTGCTGACCGTCGATTTGGCGGCCTCCGCGACAAGCATGCGGCCGGCCCTGTCGAAGGTGATCGCGAAGGGCACCTCGCCGGCGGAGTCGTTGATCACGGCGCGGTGGGCCGGGCGTCCGTCGTGCCGTATCGGAAAGACCTCGATGGTGTTGGCGGACTTGGTGGTCACGACCAGGGCCCGGCCGTCCGGAGTGAAGGCGACCTGGCCGGGCGAGCTGCTGAACAGCGGCACCATGTCGTTGTCCAGGCCCAGAGAGCGCTGCGAGTCCCGCAGCGGCTTCAGCCCCTTGTCGGTGATGCGGAAGCCCTGGACGCTGCCGTCGCCGCCGGCGTTCATGACGTAGGCGAGAGAGCCGTACACCGCGATCGAGGCTGGGAAGTCCCCGCCCGAGTCCACCACTTGCCGGTGCGTCAGCCTCTGCCCGCGCACCTCGAAGGAGGCCACCGTGCCACTGCCCGCGTTGACCGCCAGCAGCAACCCCGACCTCTTGTCGTAGACGAGGGAGCCCTGAGACGCGAGCGAGTCCGTGGGAGCGTCGACCTGATCGCCCCCCTTGCCGCCGGTGGCGAAGCGGCCGGCGGCGCTCAGCGCACCATCGTCGCCGCGCTTGAAGACGTGGATGGTGTTGCCGTCGAGTTCGTTGTCCTGCACGAAGACCGCGTGGTCGGCCTTCGCAGGCTCCGCGGCCCGGCCGCCGGGCTCGCCTGCCGAGGCGACTGTCACGGTCACGACGGCCGCCGCGGCGGCGAGGATCCCGGCACCAGCGCCCAGCAGCCGGACCTGTAACGGTGACCTGCGCCTTGTATGCCTGCTCATGCGTTCCTCCTCGGGACTCGTGCCGCCACCGGCCGTGGTGGACGGGACCAGAGTTGCCGGTGGAGGCATCGAGGCAGGACAGTTTTCAGGGGCACGTCAGGCTCTCGTAAGATCTGCGGCTCTCCTCCTGGGGCACCCGCTCAGGAGCCGCTCCAGGAAGTTCATGGAAAGCGGCCCGAACCGCTGCCGATCTCTTTTTGCACTGTGCAATGCTCGACTCGGAGGCGCGGTCTGCACGTGGAAGTCGGCGTCGGCCAGATCGACCATCGCCCACGCGGCCTCGGCCGCTCCGGAGTCACTGACCCGCACTTGGGCACAGTTGGCCATCGCCCGCGGCCATCGTGGCGCCAATGACGACCACCACCACGTTGAGCGACACGGACTTCGCCGCCCCGATCCAGGACCGCTATTTCGAGGACTAGGTTCCGGGCTCGGTGTACGTCTACGGCAGCATCACGATGACCGAGGAACCGAGGAGGAGATCCTCCGCTTCGCCGGGAAGTTCGACCCCAAGAGCATCCACACAGACCCCGAGGCCGCCGAACTGGGTCCCTTCAAGGGACTGATCGCCAGCGGCTGGCACACCGCCGGCATCATGATGCGCCTATACGCCGACCACTACGTCGGCAAGGTCGCCAGCCTCGCCTCCCCCGGCGCCGACGAACTGCGCTGGGTCCGCCCGGTCCGGCCCGCCGACAGCCTCTCGATCCGTACGACGGTCCAGCAGGCCCGTGTCTCCCGCTCCAAACCGGACCGCGGACTCGTGCACACCGCCATCGAGGTGCTCAACAGCGCGGCGGAGCGCGGCTGAACACGCGTGTATCGGCTGGTGTTCACGCACGCGACGGCGGATAGGGCGCTGCCTGCCGGGCCAGGGGACGTCGTTCAGGGCGAGGATCTCGGAGCGTGGATCGCAGGACAGGCAGCCGGGTGGAACCGGCTCGACCAACTTCCGAGCTCGGCACCGGGGTTCAACCCGCGTGAACCGGCCTGCGATCCGGCTCATCAGGCCCTCGAACGCCTCCCACCAGCGGGCTGGGTACAATGTGACCTGCGGCCACCGCGTGATCGGTTGTCTTCACACACCATGATCAACGGTGGCCTCACCCGTCTCCACAGTGCGTCAGGGTCGCGCAGGTTCGCCTGCCGTCCCCGTGTCAGGAGGACATGTGCAACGTGGCGAAGTCTGGTGGGTGGGGTCCGACGAGCGGCGACTGTTCGTACTGCTGCCGGGAGATGACCCGTCCGGGATCCGGGCGATGCAGGTCGTCGCGCCGGCGGGCGTCAACCTGAGCGGTCTGGGCGTCGAAGTGCGAGTTGGCGCCATGGAAGGGCTGCCCTTTGAGGGCGTGCTGCGGCTCGCGTTCCCGCGTCCAGGCTTTACCCCTTGCACGTGGCTGACCACCGTCTCACGGGATGACCTGATCGAGCGGGTGGCCGTCCTGTCCTCGGCGAAGCTCAGCGAGATTGACGATGCCCTCCGACTCGCTGAACAACCACAGGAGCAGACCCCGGCAATGACCGCGAAGCTCAGCGAGATGAGGGACGCCCTCCGTCGCGGTGCACTCGGGTAGAGGGAGAAGGAGCCGACGGCGTGGGCGGTCTCGGCCAGATGGTCGACGCTGTCCGACTGTTGCCTCGGCGCCCCTCACCATCGCGATCACGAACTGCGGCTGGAGTACAGGCGGGCCCGCAGGTCGTCCACCAGCGCTGCCGCTGCCCCCAGGCCTGAGGCCGCCCCATACACGTGGTAGTCCGGACGGATCAATACCGCGTCGGCCTCGTGGCGAGCCAGGAAAGTGCGGTAGACGCCGCCCACGTCGGCCACCGACATGTTCTGCGGCGTCCCGTCCTCGGGGAGCAGCCTCACGACGTGCGTACCCAGATCCGTGAGGAATGCCGACTGTTCCACGTTGAGGTCGGCGTCCGCGCCCTCTGCCAGCATCAGAACGAAGCCGCGGCCGACCACATCATCGAAAAGGCCCGTGCCTCTGAGGCCGCGTATCTGACCCTGGGGGACCACCTCGCCCGCCGGGGATATGGGTGACCCGTCTACCCTCCGGTGACGGAGCCCCTCTGTGAGGGGCAACGCCGGGTCCGGGACCGCCGGACCGCGGCCGCGGCGGCCCGCCAGGATCGTGGAATCGCGCTCGGCCGCAGCCATGGGGTCCGTCACGCAGATCACCCGGCCCAGCTGGACCGAGGACAGGATCGACTTGTGTACCTGCGCGCGGCGTTCCTCTGTGTAGGTGTCGAGAAGCGACTCCGGGGCGAGGCCGCGCACTACCAGGTCCAGCTTCCACGCCAGGTTGGCGACATCGCGGATGCCCGAGCACATGCCCTGCCCGGCGAACTGCGGCATCAGATGGGCCGCGTCCCCGGCCAGCAGTACCCGACCGACCCGCCACTGCTCGGCCGAGCGGGACTGGAAGATGTATGTGGTGCTGCGCAGCAGCGTCGCCCTGTCGGGGGTCACCCCGTGGGGAGCGAGAAGCCGCCAGGCAGTTTCCTCCCGGTTCAGGCCCGCTGCACGCTCGCCGGGCAGCCGCATGAACTCCCAGCGCCGATGCCCCGGCCCGCTGCCGACCAGGGTAGTAGGCCTAGCAGGGTCACAGATCTGGACGTTGGTGGGGTCGAACCTGCCCGGCTCGTGCAGTTGCACATCGCACAGCAGCCACTCGTAGGAGAAGCCGAGATCGGTGACCGGCACATCCAGATGGTCCCGGACGAAGCTGTTGGAACCGTCACAGCCCACCACCCACCTCGCGGTGTACGTCTGGGCTGTGCCGTCTTCGTCCTCGGCCGTCACCACGACCCGGTCGTCTTGCTCTTCGATTCCCACCACCTGGCGGCCCTGTACCACCGTCACGCCGGGCAGCCCGACTGCGCGCGAGGCTAGCAGTTCCTCGAGGGCGGGCTGGTGCATGGTATTGGCGTCAGGCCACCCGTACGGGCCTTCTGTGCGAAAGACGATGTCGAGGAGGACCTCGCCGTCGGCGGAATGCCACTGGTAGCCGGTGGCGGGCTCGGTGATCCGGCCGAGGCTCGGGCCCGTCCCGCAGCCGGAGAGCAGCCTAGCTCGTCAACAACCACGCCTACGCGCTGGCCTCCCCACGCCCGCTGAGCTCCGCGCACACGAGAACGCCGGCTCCCCGCAGTGCGGGGAGCTGGCGTCTCGGCAGGACTTCTTACGGGGTGACGCAGCCGATCGAGCCGACCGGATGGTTGTTGCCGGTGGAGGTGGCGGTGAATCCGAAGGTCACGCTGCCGTCCGGCGCGACGGTCCGGTTGTGGTCGACGTTTCTGACCGTGACCGTGCCGTCGGATCCGGTACTGAGCGTGCCGTTCCAGACCTGGCTGAGCCGAGTGCCGGTGCCGAGCTGCCAGCGCACGGCCCAGCCGTTCATCGGTGCCGTGTTGTGATTCATCACCTGCACAGAGCCCTGGAAGCCACCGTTCCAGGCGTTGGTCACCGAGTAGACGGCCATGCAGCCGCTGTGCGGGTCGGTCGGGGTGGGGGTCGGCGTGGGCGTGGGGGTCGGCGTGGGCGTCGGGGTGCCGCCCGAGCCGCGGATGCCGGTCACCTCGCCGTTGCCGCCGTCGAAGACGATGTCGGAACAGGAGAAGAAGTTCTCCTGGCTGTCCGAGCGCACCCACTGAATGAACAACACCGCGTCGCCCGAGCGGCCCGCGGGCAGGTTCAGGTTCCAGAAGTAGTGACCGGAATCGCTGCCCACCGACCCCGACTGGGCGGGGTTGGTGACGGTCTGGATGAGCTCCAGGTCGCCCCAGCCCAGCGGGGAGCCGGGCGAATAGCCGGGCTTGGACAGGTACACCCGGAAGTCACCCGGGTGCGCCGCCCAGTTGCTGTACCGGACCTGCATGCTCTTCCCGGAGGTCAGATGCGTGCGGGGCCAGTCGGCGCGGGCGGCGTTGTAACCGGTGAAGTTGTACGGGGAGCGGTCACCGGCGCTGCACAGCTTGCCGTCCGGAACGTAACCGGCGCCGCGACCGCCCGCGTTGGAGTCGAGCACGGCGAACCAGTTGTACAGCGCCGTCGATCCGCTCTCGGCCAGCGCGGCCTTGCACGCCGGGTTTGTCGGGTCCAGGGCGCCGGTGCCGGTCTTGGCGTCCTGGTAGCAGAGATACGTCCGCGAGCCGGGCATCATCGCCACCCCGTGGGCCTGCGCGCTGCCCTGGCCGAGCAAGGCCAGACCGAGACCGCTCAGCAGGGTGGCGAGCACCGCCGCCCAGGAGAGGAGCCGGTTTCTGCGTCGAACCATGGTGCCTCCTGTCGTTCCTTTGCTGTCCGCTGTGGAGCCCCCGCCCGCCCGGGGAAGAGGTCGCTCCGGGCGGGCGAGGGAGTGTGGGGAGGTAGGCGGATCAGGCGGGCGGAGCGCCCCAGGCCAGGGTGGTGCCGAGGTAGCCGGGGATCGCCGGGGCGTCGGTGTAGGAGGTGGCGGTGGTGCGGCTGTGGTCGCCGACCTCGTTGAACGCGGACCAGTCGGACTTGGCCATGCGCAGCTGGAGGTCACCGGTCTCCCGGCCCGCGGCCAGCGAGCCGGCCGAGAAGCCGACCTCCAGATAAGCGTCCGCGCCCGCGACCGGGGTGCTCAGCGGGACGACCCTGAGCTTGACGTTGCAGCAGCCGACCGCGGCGTAGTCGCACCAGGCGCTCACCGTGGACGCGCCGCCGTCCCGGGTGAAGTAGTAGCGGGCGGTCACCCCGGCCAGGTCGAGAGCGGCGCTGCCGGTGTTGGTGATCCGCAGGCCGGAGCGGATGGCGTTGTCGGTGGCCGAGGAGTCGTTGTTCTTGTAGGCGACCTTGAGACCGCCCGCCGGGTCGGGGCCGCCGCCGCCCGTCTCGGTGGTGACGCTCAGCGCTGCGGAGGCGGCGGAGACGTTCCCGGCCGCGTCACGGGCCCGCACGGTGGTGTCCGTGTACGTGGTTCCGGCGGCCGGCGAGCCGACCCGGGTGCCGTTGCGGTACACCTCGTACCCGGTCACGCCCACGTCGTCGGTGGCCGCGCTCCAGGCCAGGGAGACGCTGCTCGCGGTCTTCGCGGTGGCCCGCAGTCCGGTCGGGGCGGACGGGGCGGTGGTGTCACCCGGGTCGGTGCCGCCCGTCGGCACGGCGGGGTAGGCGTTGCGCACCAGCATCAGGAACTGGTTGTGGAACCAGTGGCCGGCCAGCGGTGCGTCGGGCAGCGCCCCGGTCTTGTTGTTGCCGGCGTTGGACGCGGTGTAGTCGGGGTCGCACATCGGGTCCGCGCGCTTGCCCTCCTCATTGGGGATGTCCTTGCTGGCCCCGTCGGACTCCCCCGGCGGCTTGACCCACAAGAGGGCGTCGAGATGCGAGTCGGGGTATCCGGAGGGCGTGGCCTGCGGCGGCTGTCCGAGCCCGGCTCCGCTCGCGTTGCACCACAGTCCGCGGTGGGCACGGCGGTCGGCCTTGGACTCGGTGACGTAGGTGTCGAGGGTGGTGCTGGTGCTCTCCGCGGTGGGCCGCGCGGCGCCGCCCCAGCCGTTGCGGGAGGTGTCGATCACCAGACCGGTGGAGGCGGGCCAGCCCGCCGAGACCAGCGCCCGGTGCACGTTCTTGGTGAAGTCCACCTCGTCGAAGTTCGGGTTCCACTCGTAGAACTTGCTCGACTTGACCATGTTGCCGCCGACCGTCATGTCGGGGTTGGTCAGGAACGGCTCTTCCAGCGGCGTGTAGTTGGCGACGTTGGTGATCAGCCCGTCGACGCTGCTCAGCCCGGCCGCGGTGCCCCTGGCCACCTCGGTGTACTGCTGCAAGGTCTGGGTGAGGTTGTTGTCCCAGCCGAGCCAGCCGGAGTGCGCGTAGTCCAGGTAGGTGTACACGTTCGGGATGGCATGCAGCTTGTCCAGAGCGTACTGGATGCCCTTGACATACACGCCGCTGCTCTTGGCCTGGGCGCATTCGGGGTCGGCGGTGTTGGTGACCAGATTGGGCAGGCTGTCGGGCTCGATGACCGTGGTGATGCGGACGTCCTGGTACTTGGGGTTCTTGAGGACGTGCGCGATGACGTCGATGTACTCGCTCTTGTAGCGGTCCAGACCCGCCTGGGTGAGCGGGAGTTCGCCGCTGGAGGCGAGGGCGGCGCAGTCCCGTCCCGGCAGGTCGTACACCACAAAGGTGGCGGTGATCGGCTGTCCGGGCTTCTTCTGGGCGAGCGCCAGGTCGAGGTGGTTGGCCAGACTCTTGCGCCCTGCGTTGGCCTCACCGCCGTGGACGGCCGCGATCCGGTCCAGCCAGACGGCGGTCGGATAGCTCTTGACCTTCTCCATCTTCGCCTTGAGCGTGGCGTCGGAGGTCTGCGCGATGGACGTGTCCACGTGCTCGGCGTAGTCGGCGTTGAGGTAGAAAGTCGCCCCCGCGAAGGGGTTGTCGACATGAGCTTCCGCCGCTGCCGCGGGCTGTCCCGCGATCTGGCCGGCCACCCCGAGCATCAGGGTGGCCAGGGCGGTGGCCAGAGCTGCCGACCGTCGGCGCGTGCGCGGCAGCCAGGCGCCGACGGCTCTGGTCGGGTGGGTCATCGGTGTCCTCCTTCGTGGATACCCCGGCCTTCAGGCCGGGGAGGGAGCGAAGCTCCTGCGGAGCAGGGCAGGGGAAGCCGGTTCGCCGCCAGGGCGGACCGGGGTCCACCGTCCACCTGCCGACACCCGCTGCCCACACGGAAGTTGTAGGGTTTGGGTTGTGACGCAGCAGGTCAAGCGGGCATTCAAGTACCGCTTCTACCCCACGAACGAGCAGGCGGCTGAGCTGTCGCGCACGTTCGGCTGTGTCCGCCTCGTCTACAACAAGGCGCTGGAGGAACGCACCCGGGCCTGGTACGGCGAGCAGCGCCGCGTCTCCTACGTGCAGTCCTCCGCCGCGCTCACGGCGTGGAAGAAGACCGGGGAACTGGCTTTCCTGACGGAGGTGTCCCCGGTTCCGCTGCAGCAGGCGCTGCGCCATCTGCAGACGGCGTTCGGGAACTTCTTCGCCCAGCGCGCGAAGTACCCGCGCTACAAGAGCCGCAAGAAGTCCCGCGCGTCGGCCGAGCACACCCGCAGCGCCTTCACGTGGCGCCAGGGGAAGCTGACGCTGGCGAAGATGACGCAGCCCGTGGACGTTTGCTGGTCGCGTCCGCTGCCCGAGGGGACGGAGCCGACCACGGTGACGGTGTCCCGCGACGCGGCGGGTCGCTGGTTCGTGTCCCTGCTGTGCCAGGACAGCATCGCCCCGGCCACCGCCACCACAGGGGCGATCGGCCTGGACGCCGGGGTCACCTCCCTGGTGACCCTGTCCACCGGGGAGAAGGTCGCCAACCCCCGGCATGAGCGGCGTGACCGTGTCCGCCTGGCGAGGGCGCAGCGTGAGCTGTCGCGGAAGGTGAAGGGCTCCAACAATCGGGAGAAGGCCCGACGCAGGGTCGCCCGCGTGCATGCGCGGATCGCCGACCGGCGCCGGGACGTCCTGCACAAGCTGTCGACTCGTCTCGTCCGTGAGAACCAAACGGTCGTGATCGAGGACCTCACCGTCCGCAACCTGCTGAAGAACGGCACGCTCGCACACGCCATCAGCGATGCGTCGTGGACACACCTGCGCTCCATGCTGGAGTACAAGTGCGCCTGGTACGGGCGCGAGCTCGTCGTGATCGACCGCTTCTTCCCCAGCAGCAAGCTGTGCGGGAACTGCGGGACGGTCACGTCGAAGCTGCCGCTGAACGTCCGTGCGTGGACGTGCGAGTGCGGCGCGGTGCATGACCGCGACGTGAACGCGGCACGCAACATCCTGGCCGCCGGGCTGGCGGCGTCTGCCTGTGGAGACGGTGTGAGACCTCAACGGGAGTCCTCCCGGACGGGGCGGTCGTCGGTGAAGCAGGAACCCCAGCGGGCGACCGCTGGAATCCCCCGCCTTTCGGCGGGAGAGGAAGTCAACTGCCCGAGCTTGTCGTCGAGCGTCATCCGGGAGAGCAGATCGGTGACCCGCTGGGGCACCGGAAGGGAGGGGTCCTGATACGGCAGGGCGACGGCGGCCGTGGGGACCTGGGCGGGCGGGGCGGCGGCAAGACCGGTCAGCGCGAGGGTCGTGGCGCACAGCGCGGGCACGAGGGCGGGGCAGCGGGTCCGGGAACGTAAGGGCACGCTGGGGCGTGAAGTCGGCGTGCGGTGTGCGGACACGGTGCGGCTCGGGCTCATGGGGTGCGGCCTTTCCGGGTGCGGGCCGGAGGGGCGGACGTGGGGGCCGGGGCCCGCCCCCGTCGGTGCGGGAAGGCGGGGCGGGCCCTGGAGAAGGCCGGTGCGGCGCACCGGCCTCGGTCAGGCGCTGGTGCAGGCCGTGCCGTTCAGGGTGAAGGCGCCGGGCTTGGCGAAGGTGCCGCTGTAGGTGCCCTGGAAGCCGAAGGTCTGGCTGCCGCCGGCGGCGATCTGCGCGTTGTGCGCCACGGGACTCGCCGTCACCGCGCCGGAGGAGCCGGACAGGGTGGCGTTCCATGAGCTGGTGACGCGCTGTCCGGAGGGCAGGGTGTAGCCGAGCTGCCAGGTGTTCAGGGCGGTGGTACCGGTGTTCTTGACCGTCACGTCGGCGGTGTAGCCGCCCTGCCAGACGTTGGTCGCGTAGGTCACCTGGCAGGCCGTGGACGGCCCACCGGGGCCGCCCGGGTCGCCGCCGCCACCGAGGTTGACGGCGGAGGAGAAGGAGTTCACCGCGAGTCCGGCGCCGTTCTGCCACGGCTCGAACCCGGCCTGGACGCTCGTCAGGTACCAGCTGTTCTGCGCCAGGCCCCGGGCCACAGCCTGGTCGACGAAGTCCATGACATCGAAGCTCCAGCTGCTGATCGCCGAGGGAGCGACGAAGGAGATCACGTCGTTGGAGCCGTTGCTGCCGGTCCACACCTCGAAGGTGCGGCCGCCGACAGTGGTGTTGCCCACCGGCGAGCCGATCGGCTGGATCGGGCCCACCCGGTTGAACCAGATCATGATCTCGGTGCGGTTGACGCCGTCGGTGCGGGGCGTCGGGTCCAGCCAGATGTCGTACGAGGCGTTGTACACGGCGCCCGAGACATAGCCGTAGGAGATGCTGCTGGGCGCGCTGGAGATGGTGCTGAGCTGCGCCGGAAGGTTGGTGCCCGGCGAACAGTTCGCGTAGTGGCAGCCGTTGAACACCGACGGGTACGACTTCGGGGCGCCGTTGGTGGGCACCGAGCCGTCGGCCTGGGTGAGGCGGAAGCCGGTGTCGGTGGCGGTGACGCACTGGGTGGCGCTGGTGCCCCAGCGGTTGTTCTGCACGACGTAGCGGCCCTGGATGACGGTCGAGCCGTACTGCTCGCAGATCGTGGTGTCGGCCTGGGCCGGCGGTGCGGCGACGAGGAGAGCCGCGAGCGCGGGGAAAGCGGAGAGCAGCGCGGCGAACAGGCCGCGCACGGGTCGGGGACGGTGCGGTAACGGTCGCATGCGTGTGCCTCTCTCGAACGTGGCTCGGCTGTGCCGGAGCCGGCACGGGAGCGCTCCCACCTCCCCACTGATGGGAGCGCTCCCACCCCACCGGTTCGGCTCGGACTGTAGGAGTTCGCCCATGTCCGTGACAACCCTGTGCGCGCGAATGCATCGAATGGATTTCGACGTCGCAGGTCAGGCGGGCACATCGCAACCTTTCGATGGACGCCGGGAGTTGGGAGCGCTCCCGAAAGTTTCGCCCGCGCTCGTCCGCGGCCCTCAGGCCGAGTCGCGCACCACCAGCCGGGTGCGCAGGATGACATGGCGCCAGGCGACCTCCGGCTGTTCCATCTCCTCCATCAGCAGCCGCACCATGGTCCGCCCGACCTCCTCCAGCGGCTGCCGGACCGTCGTCAGCGACGGCTCGGTGTGCCGGGCGAGCGGGAAGTCGGCGAAGCCGATCACCGCGACATCCTCGGGCACCTGGCGGCCGGCCGGCCGCAGCACCGGATGAGACAGCAGACATGCTCAACCAGCTCGTACGGGACATCGAGCATGGACCTCTCACGGCATCTACTTGTCCAGCAGCAGCGAGGACAGGCATCGGGAACGCCGCCTTTTCATCGAACAGAGTCCGCGTCTGGAGGCAGTGAAAGAGCTGGCCGAGCATCCGATGGAACAGGTTCCGGAGAGCGGCCGGATGGAAGTCACCGCGGGCCCGGCGGCGCCGGTAGTGGGCATTCGCGCCGCCGGAGGCGGTCAAGGCGGAGAAGGCCCAGAGAAAGCCCGCGTCGTGCAGGCGGTTGTTCTTGATCCGTCTGCGGCCGACGTAGTGGTGCTTGCCGGAGGCCCTGGTGATGGGGGCCGCGCCCGCGTACGCCTTCAGCCCACGGGCGTTGTCGAATCGCGACCGGTCGTCGCCGATCTCGGCGAGGATGCGGGCGCCGAGTTGGGCGCCCAGGCCCGCAAAGCTCAACATCACCTCGGAGTCGGGGTGTTCGCGGAACGCCTTCTCGGTCGCTTCAGCGAGTTCGTCGACCGTGTGGCAGGCCGCGTCGAGCTGCCGCAGCAGTCCGAGCATCTGCTGGCCCAGGGCCTCCTCGACGAGCTTCGGGTGACGGGCCTGCGGCTGCGTTCCGCCTCGGCCTCGATGCCTCTCACCCGGCCCGCTCGCTTCAGGGCTGTGCACAGCCTCTTCCGGTTGGTGCCGGCCGAGGCTGTGCACAGCCTCTTCCGGTTGGTGCCGGCCGCCTTGCCCGGGGCGGGCGCCACCACCAGGATCGCGCGGGTCTCCGGCCGGCACAGTCCGTTCTGCCAGCCCGCGACAGCCTCCAAGGCCGCCGGGTAGTAGCACCGCAGCAGGGACCTGAGCTGGTTGGTCAGCTGCCGTCGGTTCCATGTCGCATCCTGCTGGGCCCGCGCCAACACAGCCACGGACTGAGCGAGCGACGTGCTCTGGCCGCTGACCGGCTTCGACAGCTTCGACCTGCTGCACACGGGCCGCGGTGCCCCCGTCGACGAGGTCGCCGACCTCCTGGTGACGACCTCCGAGCGCAGCCTGTGCCGCTGATCGGGCGGCCAGTGCGGTCAGCCGGTAGCACGGCGTCGTACGGCGTCCAGGAGCGCCGCCTGGACCAGTACGGCGTCCGCGTCGGCACCGACCCAGCACCGCGATCAACAGTCCTGACTCTGCCTCACCCGCGAACGACCACTCCACGAACCGTCTCCTGACTGGTCAGATGAGGCAGGTGTCGAGCGTTACTGCGCACCGCTTGATGGCGATCGAAAGCGGGCCACGATCTGGTGTGCGTACTGATCCTCCGGGCCGAAGTCCTGGACCGCTCGATGGGCCTCCTGGCCCGATTTTTCTCGCACAGCAGCCGAACAAGGACGTACAGAGCGTCACGGTCACCGTGTTTGGCGCGGCTGCGCAGAACCGCCTCCATCCCCTGATCGCGAAGCGATCTGTTGAGTCTCCGACGTGCATGGACATCCGTGAGAGCGAGTTCCGTAAGTTCGGAGAACCGCTCCGCACGGGCGAGCAAATCCATGTGCCACAGATGGTTGTCGTGCGTGTAGTGATCGGTGGAGTAGTACTCGGCGTGGGCGCTTACCAACGCGATGGCCGCATCCCAGTCCCGGAGCCTGTTCCGCCGCCCGGGCCTGCTCGAACCAGTCCACAGGACGAGTATCGCGTAGCGCTGTCTCGTACAGCGTGGTGGGATTTGTTGCCGATGAAGGTCCGCGAGGCCCAAGCGCCTGCCGCCGCCCGCCAAATGCCCTCAAAACGACCTCTCGCCGGGTCCTGTGACACGGTGCGACCGCGTCTCGGCGAAAAAAGTAATTGAGATGGCAACCTTTCCGCTCTGCGTGGCCACTTAGGCGTGTACCGACGAGGGCGAGCCGTGGTCAGCGGCGCTACGCCCTCTGTGTCACCACCCGATCGGAGCATTACGTGTCATCAGAAGACCCGAGATCCGCCGAGCAGCCGATGCCTCGGGGTCGCACGCCCCGCCGTAGCCGGATGCGCCTCCGCTTTGTCGCGGGGGCGGTGGCGGTGCTCGCCGTCTCGGCCGGTGTCGGCGCCTTGGCGCCCAGCGCGGGCGCCGCGGCGACCATCGGCATCCGTGTGGATGCCGGTACCTCCTTGGGCACGGTGCCCAGCAGTGGTTTCGGCCTCAACACGGGCTACGGCGACGAGCACATGGGGGACCCCAAGGTGACATCGCTGATGAAGGGCGCGGGAGTTCGGCAGCTGCGCTATCCCGGCGGCTCCGGCGCGGACGACTACCACTGGAAGACCCACACCTACGGCGACGGCAGCGGCTGGATCCCCTCCAACACCGACTTCGACCACTTCATGGCCACCGCGAAGAAGGTCGGCGCCCAGCCGATCCTGACCGCGAACTACGGTTCCGGCACCCCCAAAGAGGCCGCCGACTGGGTCAAGTACGCCAACGTCGACAAAGGTTACGGCGTGAAGTACTGGGAGATCGGCAACGAGGTCTACGGTAACGGGCACTACGGCGACGGCAAGGGCTGGGAAACTGACAACCACGCCGACAAGAGCCCGAAGGAGTACGGGAAGAACCTCGTCGCCTACTCGAAGGCGATGAAGGCCGTGGATCCGAAGGTGAAGATCGGAGCGGTGCTCACCACTCCCGGCTTCTGGCCGGATGCGGAGAAGGCTGCCGGTGACACCGCCGACTGGAACAACACGGTGCTCTCCATCGCGGGACGCTCGATCGACTTCGTCATCGTCCACTGGTATCCGGGCGGCACCACCACGGCCGACCTGCTGAACACCCCCTCCCGGATCGCCGGTGTCAGGTCCTCGCTGCGCTCGCTGATCGCCAAGTACGCGGGCTCGCGCGCTGCTTCGGTGGAGATCGCGGTCACTGAGACCGACGCCGTCGGCTCGCCCGCCTTGACCAGCCAGGCCGCGGCCCTGTTTGCGCCGGACACCTACATGACCTGGTTCGAGCAGGGTGCCACCCACGTGGACTGGTGGAACCTGCACAACGGCTCTGGCGAAGCGCCCACCACCGTCCACGGCGAGACCGACTACCGGGACGGGGGCATTCTCTCCGCCGGAACCTGCGCCGGGGGGAAGTGCGAGCCGCGGCGCGACACGCCCTTCCCCACCTACTGGGGCATCCGTTCGCTGACCGCATTGGCGAAGCCTGGCGACACCATGGTCAAGTCGTCCTCGCGTAACTCGTCGGTCGCCGTGCACGCGGTGCGGAGCAGCAAGGGCGGTCTGAACGTCATGCTGATCAACAAGAGCCCGAAGGACGCGGCGCAGGTGTCGCTCTCGTACGCCGGATTCACCCCGGCCGCAGGGGCGGTCACGACCGTTTCGTATGCCAAGGGAGACACTGCCTTGACGACGGCGAAGCGGGGCACGGCGGGCGCACAGAAGCTGCCGCCGTACTCGATCACGACTCTTCAGCTGAAGCCCGCGTCGGGGACCGTCAGTGCTGACAAGCCGTCGCCCGCCCCCACACCGACCGCCGTCACGCCGGTTGTCTCCGCCCCCGGCACTACCGGCACCCGTGCGCAGGGGGAGGTCGGCGCACTCGTCAGCCAGGCGACCCCGAGCAGCACGTCCGGCGACCTGGCTTCCACCGGGGCGAGCAACGCTGTTGTCACGTACAGCGCCCTCGGTGGCCTGCTGGTCATCGCTGCCGGCGGCGTGCTGGTGCTTCGCGGACGTCGCCGCAGGGGTTTGCACGGGAAGTGAGAACGCGAGAGTGACTGACGGCCCGGCAGCAACGCCACCCACCCGTGGCGTGCGCGCCGGGCCGTCGGCCTCCGAGCCGGCGTCGGCGGTCAGGAATCAACCACGAAGCCAACTTCTACCGAGCAACCACGAATCTCCAGGTCACAGCCAACATCTGAGATCTCTATCGAACCCGGAACGGTTCACCTCCCGCCCTACGCTCCACCAGCGGAAACGCAACCCTCAAGTCCGGAAGGACTATGAGGATGATCTGGTGCCGCTTTGAGCGGTGGCGACTCGCGCGCAGACTGGCTAGGTGCCTTTCTGTCGCTCTGTCGGTCACCAGAAAGCACTCCTTTCGGACCTCGCTGTCGGCTGTGCGACCTCGGGCGCGCGCAGACCGGAACTCCCCTTGCCCAGCGGGCAAGGGGAGTTCCGGTGGGCTTGAACCGGATACCGGTGTCAGCAGGAGCTCAAGCCCGTGAAGCCGACGCGGACGAGCTTCCACTGCTGGTTCACGCCGCCCCAGTCCGAGTACTGGATGATGCCGGTCCCGTCCTCGGAGGAGAAGCCCGGTACCTCGACGGCCTTCCCGCTGTTGCGGTTGATCAACCGGAAGTATCCGTCCGGTGAGTCCGCCAACCGGAACTGCTGGTTCGCGCCACCGTGGTCGCTCCACTGGTGGATGGCGGCGTTGTCGGCCGTCGACCAGCCGGAGACGTCCAGCAGCTTGCCGGAGTGCCTCGCCTTCAACCGGTAGTAGCCGTCACCGGAGTCCACGAACTGGAACTGCTGGTTGGTCCCGTTGGTCCGGGCCCACTGCGTGAGCGCGGCGCCGTCCTCGGAGCTCACGCCCGCCACGTCCAGTGCCTTGCCGCTGTTGCGGTTGACTATGACGTACCAGGCGTTCGTTTCCACAGTGCCCGGTTGCGCCGCCGGCCCGCACGCGCGCAAGTCGAAGCGTTCCACCCGCACTTTGCCGCCGAGGGCCCTGGTGGCGTGGTTGAAGACGGCGAAGCGGTAGCCCATGAAGAAATGAGGTCTCTCGTTCATGGTGAAGGCCGGGCCGAGCCGGGTGAAGGTGGTGCCGTCGGTGCTGTAGGAGAACGTCGCCTGGCGGCCCGGCCCCGGGCTGATGTCGGCGGCGGCACGCAGCCAGACGCGGCTGCCGGACGCGGGGAGGTCGGCGCGGGCCTGCTCGGTGCCGGTGCTGCTGGTGTTCCAACTGGCGTCCATGGTCAGGCCGTCGAACATCACCAGCCTGCTGACGCCGTTCTGCCGCGTGACGCCGATCCAGGCGGAGGAGTCGCGCAGCATCGCCAGCCCGGCCCGGTCGCCGTCCGCCATCCCGGAGTAGTCGAGCACGACGGTCGCGGTGGAGGCGGGGCCCTGGATGCGGCGGGTGAGGGTGTTACGGGCGCTGTAGAGGTCGTCGGTGACGGTGGCGGTCCTGAGGGTGAGCCCGTTGTTGACGGTGAACGCGGCGGTGTCGGGGTTGTGGTTCCACTCCCAGTGCGGCGCCAGCGCCGTCCCCTCGAAGGTATCGGCGCCGGTCATCGGCGGGAGCGGGTGCGGGGTGACCGGGTAGGGGTATGTCTCCCCCCACGCGCCGTCGACGGTCTGGAGCTTGGGCCACCCCTCAGCGTTCCAGGTGACCGGGGCCAGGGCGGGAACGCGGCCGCCGGGGTAGGCGTCGATGAAGCCCATGTAGTACCAGTCGCCGTTCGGGGTGTCGACCAGCGAGCCCTGGTGCGGTATACCGCCGCGGGGGATCGGGCCGGGCAGGTCCAGCAGCACCTCCCGCATCTCGTACGGGCCGAAGGGGCCTGAGGTGGACTTCCAGATGTACTGGCCGTTGGGCGGGCGGGTGACGAAGATGTAGTAGTTCCCGTTGAACTTGTAGAAGCGGGAGCCCTCCATCAGGTGCAACGCGTCGGGCTTGGTGAGGACGTGCTCGGACCTGACCTCGGTGCGCATGTCCGGGGAGAGCTGCGCCACGCGGATCTCGTTGGCGCCGTACGCCACATACGGGGTGCCGTCGTCGTCGAAGAGCAGCCCCGCGTCGTAGTAAATGCTGCCGATCTCGGCGTGCCGGGTCCAGGGGCCCGCCGCGGCGGTGGCGCTGTATACGTACGACCGCTGCCAACCGATCTGGCCCAGCCAGTAGAAGGTCTTGTCTCTGGGGCGGTAGCGCATCGAGGACGCGTAGATGCCCTGGACGTACGCCCGTCCGCCGTTGAGGTCGTACGCGTCGCCGAAATCGAGGACCGGCACCGAGTGGCCGATGAACTCCCAGTTGACCAGGTCGTAGGAGCGCAGGACGGGCGCGCCCGGCGAGAAGTGCATGGTCGATCCGGTGTAGTAGTACGTGTCGCCGACGCGGATGACCTCGAGGTCGGCGAAGTCCTGCCAGATCACCGGGTTGGTGAACCGCTCCTGCTGGGCCGTCGTGGCCGCCGCCGCGCGCATCGTGCCCATTATCGGCAGTGTGGCGCCCGCGGTCAGGCCGGCGGTGACCGCCATGACTCTCCGGCGGCTGTGGGGGTGTTGGAGCCAGGACATGAGAGATCAGCTTCCTCACGGGTAGGGGGACCGAGAGACCGAAGTTCGAAATGTCGGACGTCATTCTCGGATGGCGTCGAGGATCTGGTAGAGGGTGAGCTCGCTGTATCGGCTTTTGGGGCCAGGCGCTGCTCGGTCAGGAACGCGTGGGCGGCGGTGACCAGGGTGACGTGGTGATGCCGGCCGGTCCAGGAGCGGCCCTCGAATCCCGGGACCGGGGCGGGGAGGGGCTCCGGTCCCGGGAGCGGGGGTCATCCGGCGGTCAGTGTGGTCCACTTCTGGTTGGAGCCGCCGTGGCAGTCCCAGAGGTGGAGTTGTGTGCCGTCGGTGGTGGCGAAGCCGGGATCGTCGAGGCAGCGGCCGGAGGCGGGGTTGCGGTAGCCGCCGTTGTAGGGCTGCCAGATCTGGTTGGAGCCGCCGTGGCAGGCCCAGAGCTGCACCTTGGTGCCGTTGGCCGTGCCGAAGCCGGCGGCGTCGAGGCATTTGCCCATGGAGCGCAGGGTGCCATCGGTGTAGGCGGACCAGTACTGGTTGATGCTATCGCCGCAGCTCCAGCTCTGGACGGCGGTCCCGTCGGCGGTGCCGAAGCCGCTGACGTCCATGCACTTGCCGGCGTTGTCGGACTGTACGTGTGCGGGGGCGGGGGCGGGGTTCCTCAGCCACCCGGCGCTGTCCGCGGACTGGATGCCGCGGTGGAAGGCGTCGGCCATCTTCTGGTAGCCCGCGTCGTTGGGATGCAGGGGGTCGGCCAGGTCGGCCGTGGTCAGGCTGCTCATGTCCACGTATGCGACGTGCTTGCCCGCTGACTGTGCCTCGCTCACGATCTGGGGGATGGCCTGGTTGTACGCGGCACGGTACTGCTCCTCCGAGCCGAGGGTGGACACGACCAGGGAGGCCACGAGGACGGTCGCGTCAGGGACGTCGGCGGTGATCTGGTTGACCAGCGACTTCAGCCGGTCGGCGGCGGTGGAGACCTCATAGCTCCCCGCCAGGTCGTTGGTGCCGATCATCAGCGTCACGACGTTGGGCCGGTAGCGGGTCAGCGAGGCGTCGGCGAGTTCGGCGATCTGGTGGATCCTGTATCCCTGGTGACCTTGGTTGTCGGGGTCGGACATCGAACCGCCCCGCAACGTGCCGACGAAGTCCAGCGGATGGCCGTCCGCCGCGAGCATGTCCCACAACGGACCCCGGTAGCCGTTGCCCGTGCTGCTTCCCACGCCCCAGGTTATGGAGTCGCCCAACGGCATGACCCGCAAGGGCGTGTTCGAGGCGGCGGAGGCAGGTGCCACACCTGCTGCCGTCATCCCGAGCGCGGCCATGACCAGCGTGATGAGGGACAGTATCCAAGGCTTTCTCATGCAGTCGTCCTCTTCTGCGAGTGAGTGCTGAATCTGGCGGGGGCTGTTCGCCGTTCGTGTCGGCAACTCGGCTGCTGCGTCGTCCCGTTGGCATCGGCGGACACATGACGTACTGACGGAACGGCGTGGTGAGGAACCTGTGCGTAGCGGCTGTCCGCGACCGCTCCCACAACGGGCGGGCAAGCCCGGCCCCCTCCCAGTCAAAGCACTGGCCGGCCACGGGGGGCGTTGTCACGTTGTCGGGTGAGTAGGGCCTGACGGTGTGTCGAGGCATGGTTCAGTCGGGCTCCGGGCCCGGTTCGGCGTGCGTCGTTGCCCGCGAACGTCAGGAACACCGGAGCCGGACCTGTGTCATGCCACCGGCTAGCGCTGCAGTGTCAGCACGCCCGGCCGGTAGGGCAGGAGGCCGTAGTCCCCGCCGTCGGTGCTGGGGTCGCGCCCCTGGTAGAGGAACTGCAGATTGCAAGGGTCAATGGTCTTGGTCTGGTCGGGGTTGGTGCGAACCAGATCGCCGTGGCTGATGTCCCTGGTCCAGGCCGTCGCGCCGCTGTTGGCACTGCCGGCGAAGGGGCTGGTCACGGTGTCGGCCCCGGCCTGCGGTGTCCACGTGCCGCCCAGGCTGGTGGCCGTGAACGAGCGGAAGTAGCGACCATACCCTGTGTAATTCTGGGCCTCGACGATCATGAGGTACTGGTTCTGACCCTGGACCTTGTAGACCTCCGGCGCCTCGAACAGGTTGAGCGCCGTGTCGCTCATGATCTTCGTGGCCGAACCGAAGGTGCCCGGGAAGTTGCCGATGGGCATGCTGGACCGGTAGATGTCGCCCTCGTCGTTGGCGAAGAACATGTACATGTTCGTGTCGTCGCCGATGAGGGTCACGTCGAGAGGGCCTCCCTTCGGGAGGGTGCCCGTGAACAGCTCCTGCTGCGCGGACCAGCCGTTGGGGTTGGTGGGGTCGCTCGAGGTGCGGTAGGAGAAGCTGTACGGCCAACCCCCGTTGTAGGCGAGCACCCAGATGTTCTTCGGGGCGAAGTAGAACAGCGTCGGCGCGATGCCATCGAAGGGAATCGTGTTCTGCGTGGCGGAGGCCATGTCGGACCAGTTCGTGAAGGGGCTGAAGGTCGTCAATCCCCAGCGCCCGTCGTCACCGGCGAGGGTGTTGTGCGTCGTGGCATAGACGATGTGCTTGCCGTTGGAGACGACGCTGGTGAAGTCCTTGAGCGAGGCCCACCCCGCCTTGGGGTTCGCCAGCGGGCCGGTTGATGTCCAGCGGTAGGTCGACGGAAGAGCACACGCGTTGCTCGCTCCGGACAGGCCGGTCCATTTCTGGTTGGTGCCGCCGTGGCACGACCAGAGCTGCACTCCTGTGCCGTTGGCCTTGCCCCAGCCCGCGACTTCCAGGCACAGGCCGGACCGCACGCCGACGATCGTGCCGTCAGGGTTCACCCGCCACTGCTGGTTGTCACTGCCGTTGCACGTCCAGATCTGCACCGGGGTCCCGGAGGTGGTGGCGCCGCCCCGGACATCCAGGCACTTGTTGCCGTATACGGTCAGCTGGGCGCTGTCCGTCAAGGTCCACTGCTGGTTGGTTCCGCCGTGGCAGTCCCAGATATGCACGTTCGCGCCGTCGGTCTGGCTGAAGCCCGACACATCGAGACAGCGGCCGGAATCGACACCGCGCACGTCGCTGGTGGTGGCCGCCTGAGCCGGGCCGGCGACAAGCAGCGCCGCCAACGCGGCCAGAGCCGCAACCACGGCGGCGAGCACCACCGACGGACGTCTGCGGCTGAAACTACGTCTGCACATAAGGACCTCGTCATCCCTGAGCAAGCGACCCCGGTCCACCCCATCAGAGGCCGTCCGGGCGCCGACGTGGCACGACTCTGTCCGATATGCCGAACAAGGGTCGAAGTGTCGAGCAAGAGAATGCTAGACATCCCATGAATGACGTCAATACTTCTCACATGATTCGCGAACAGAGACGCTCGCAGACTGAAACCAGGCGGCCTCAAGTCCCCTGCTTGTACGGACCTTTGACTGAGGGTCAGGTATAGGTGCGGGCGCGGGCTGGACAGGCACCGTTGCAGTACTGGTTGCCGCCGCTCCCGAAAAGGTTGCCGCGCGGTCCAAGTTGAGGGCGTGAGGGGCCACGGGCAGCGGATGCAGGCGGGTGCGTTCGACCGTCTAGCGCGGAGGCCGGCGCCCTGCCTGTCTCGCGGTGGACGCGGGTGCTGACCTGCCGCCAGAAGATCGCGCAGGCCCCGCGGAGTTCGGCGAAGCATCCGCGCTCCTCCCGCAGGTTCGCGGAGGTCGGAATCAGGTCCGTCTTCGCGATGCGGACGGTGGCCTCCCTGCCCCCATTTGGACTTGGGACCGAACGGGACGCAGGTGTGTGCTTGCAGGCCGTAGTGGCGTCCTGCGGCCACGACTTGAGGATGTCGGACCGCGATCCCGGCGACCCGGTCGATGGTCACCGGATCTGTCCTTCGTGGATACCCCGGCCTTCAGGCCGGGGAGGAAACGAAGCTCCTGCGGAGCAGGGCAGGGAAAGCCGGTTCGCCGCCAGGGCGGACCGGGGTCCACCGTCCACCGGACGACACCCGCTGCCCACACGGAAGTTGATAGCGTGTGACGTGTGACGCGGCAGGTCAAGCGGGCGTTCAAGTACCGCTTTTACCCCACGAAGGAGCAGTCGGCTGAGTGTCGCGCACGTTCGGCTGTGTCCGCCTCGTCTACAACAAGGCGCTGGAGGAACGCACCCGGGCCAGGTACGGCGAGCAGCGCCGCGTCTCCTACGTGCAGTCCTCCGCCGCGCTCACGGCGTGGAAGAAGACCGAGGAACTGGCTTTCCTGGCCGAGGTGTCCTCGGTCCCGCTGCAGCAGGCGCTGCGCCATCTGCAGACAGCGTTCGGAAACTTCTTCAGCTTCCTGGACAGCTCACCGGCCGTCGGGAACGCCTCTCGGGCCGCGCGGGCATCCTCGCGGGCGCGCTCCGCGTCGTTGAACACCACCCGGGCACACCCGAACGCCCTGGCCAGCGCGCTGCGTTGGACGATGTCCGGGTACAGCCTGAAGGCGTACCGGAGCTGCATGACCATCACGACACATACCTGGGTCATGGCCGACATGCGGAAGATCAGAACCGGGCGGCACTGCACTTTCGTGATGTGGCTCCGCCGGGAGCAGCCCTCGTGGCGCTTCGCGCCACGGGTGGGGCGCGCACATCGTCCGGCTCCGCCGAAGCGGATGCGGCGACGCTCCGCGCCGCTGTCATCAGATTCGCTTCACCCCCGGCCTGAAGGCCGAACCACTGCGAATGAAGCCCGGTAGCGGAGCCGCGCGTGTGCGCGCGACAGTGGACAGTTCAGCTGACAAACACGTCGATGCTTCCCACAGCGGCGGTTCGAGGGGCCGGTTGGGGATGGCCATGACGTTGGCGCTGGCGGTAGCGGCTGATCGGCCCCGCCCTCCGTCATGGCCGGCTGCCGCATGCCTGATGCCGGGCCGCTTCGCCTGGTGGTCCGGGTAGTGTTCCCGACATGGACTTCGATACCACCGTAGAGCGAGCTCAACGCCTCAAGCAGCTGCACGCCCAAAGCAAGCCGCTCGTGCTGCCGACCGTGTGGGACGCCTGGTCCGCGCGTGCAGCAGTGGCCGCCGGGTTCCCCGCGCTGACGGTCGGCAGCCATCCCCTCGCAGACTCCCGAGGGGCAGCGGATCACGAGGGGCAGACCTTCGACGATGTGCTCGCCGCCGTCAAGCCGATCATCGCGGCGGTCGACGTCCCCGTGTCTGTGGACCTGGAGTCCGGATACGGGCAAAAGCCTGCTGATCTCGTCGCCGGGCTCATCGAGGTCGGCGGGGTCGGCCTCAACATCGAGGACACCGTCCACTCGGACGGCGGCCGGGTGCGCAGCACCAAGGAGCACGCCAATTACATTGCAGGTCTGCGTACGGCGGCGGACGAGTCAGGTGTCGCGGTCTGGGTGAACGGGCGCACCGACCTCTTCCTGCACGCGCAGGACGCTTCCGGCGTCCTCCACGAGGCGATCGAGCGACTGCGTGCTTTGGAGGAGGCCGGAGCGGACAGCGTCTACCCGGTAGGAATCCAGGACAACGATGAACTGCTCACCGCGGTGATCGGGGCAGTGAACATCCCCGTCAATTCCACGGCCCATCCCGTCAAGCACGATCTCGAGCGTTTCCGTCGCCTCGGCGTAGGCCGGATCACCTACGGCCCGCTCCTGCAAATCGCCCTGACCGACACGATGAAGGACATGCTCAAGCCCTGGGCACCTTGAGAAGTTGACCGGGCGGCAGGGTCCGGCCGCGCCGCCAGAACTCTTCGCCGCACGGTGGAAGTCAGGCGCGGACTTGCGAGGTTGCGTCGCCATAGTCGGCTCTCCCGGATGGCGCCGCATCGCCCGAGTTGAGGCAAGCCTGCCCTGGTGACCGGTGAGTGGCCTGGAGGTCGAAGGACCTCCAGCCGCTTCAACACCGCCGAATGCAGGACGGCTGCGACGCCGAAATCACCCTAGAGCCCGTCGTAATGGTGAAATGACACGTCGTCATCGGGTCTGTCCTTCGTGGATACCCCGGCCTTTAGGCCGGGGAGGAAACGTAGCTCCTGCGGAGCAGGGCAGGGAAAGTCGGTTCGCCGCCAGGGCGGACCGGGGTCTACCGTCCACCGGACGACACCCGCTGGCCACACGGAAGTTGATAGCGTGTGAGGCGTGACGCGGCAGGTCAATTTCGATCCGTTCTTGCCGCGGTCGGTCGGATGCGGTCCCGTCAGCTGCCCCCTTTGAGGGCCCGGACGCTGACCGAATCGATCGCGCACCGCGACCAGTCCAGCCCACCCGGGAGCCGAGTTCGTCCAGGACCAGGCGGTGGAGCTTGGCCCACACCCGGGCCTCGGTCCACTCGGTGAACCGGCGGAAGGCGGTGACGCCGGACAGGCCGAATCCGGATGGCAGTTGGTTCCACGTGCAGCCCGAAGTGGCTACGAAGATGATCGCGGCGAGTACCTCCCGGTCCCCTCGTCGGCGGTGCCCTCCGCCCTGCGGGCGTTCCGGTGCCGGCGGGACCACCCGCTGAACAACTCCCACAGGTCTTCCGGCGCCAACCACTCGACAAGCGCAGCAGTCACCACCCCAGAGTGCCGCAAGATCACACCAACTGAAATGACGTCGAGTACTCCAGTGGTAGATCGTGATCTCGCCGTCAGGCAGGCCCTACTCGTTCGCGCCGTGCCCCGGTGGCCACCCGATGACGCCGTCCGCTTGAACGTTGCGCAAGGACGCTCCTTCGAACCGGGCACCGGTGACGTAGGTCAGCCCGAGCCGGGGCACGCCAGTGTTCACGCTTCCGAACCTGGCGTCGGTCAGATCGGTGTCGCGCAGGTCAGCACCCCGCAGATCGCATCCGGCCAGGCTGACCTCGCGCAGTGAAGCCCCGCGCAGGTCTGCGTCGTTGAAGTCACAGAACTTGAACCAGCACCCGTCCAGGGTGGCGTGGCGTAGATCGGCCCCGATGAACGAGCAGCGGGTGAACCGCAGCCGCGACGTGCGAGCGGAAGCCAGGTTCTGGCCGGTGAAGTCCTCACCGTTCACGGCCGCATAACTGTGGAACGCGGCGAGTCGTTGTCTCGCGGTCAGCGGCGTGGTCATGTGCGCCAGCGTGTCAGCCGGATCGGTGGCCGTCGCCCGGATTTCCGGCAGTTCGCCGTCTGTCAGCCGATGCCCGCCATGAGGACGGCCTCGTCCTTGCTGTCCAACCAGCGGATGTCCTTGTCGTAGCGCAAGAACCACCGATCGGTGCAGGCCGCGATCAGAGTGTCCGTGAACAGGTCCTCGGTCAGGACGGGACGGGTGGACCTGCCCGATCGTCGGCACGTAGGGCGCCTGCACCAGCGGACGTAGCCAGTCCCAGCGCAATCGCTTCGCTTCAGAGTACTCATCTCGTACTCGAGGCCCGGGCCCCCACGCGATACGTCACGGCCCGAGCCAGGTACATCGAGCAGGTCAGTTCGAGCTGTCGCCGGCCGCGCAGGAGCAGGCACTGCCCTCCATCAGCGCGCCGGCGTCCAGCGCGACGACGAGCCCAAAAGAGACGTCAGACCCGCTCCAGAGGCCGATGCGGCCCGCTGGGAAGCTCCGTCTTGATCGTATCGCCCGGGCGCACCGCGCCGCCCTGCTTCACGATGCTCATGATTCCGGCCCTGCGCACGACGTTCCCGGCCTCATCGCGGCCGACAACCTGCTTCAGCAGCCCGTCCTGGAAGTTGTCGATCTGCAGGCAGGGATTGCGCAGGCCGGTCACCTCCAGCACCGCATCGTCGCCGATGCGCAGCAGCGTGCCGACCGGCAGACCCAGCAGATCAATGCCGCGGGTGGTGATGTTCTCGCCGAGGTCACCGGGCACCACCTTGAATCCCTGTGCACTGACCTCGGCGAAGAGCTCTTCATGGATGAGGTGGACTTGGCGCAGGTTCGGCTGGGTGGGGTCCTGCGCAACTCGAGAGCGGTGTTTGACCGTCACGCCGGCATGCACATCACCCTCCACACCGAGCCCGGCGAGCAGCATGATGCTGTCCCGGTTCGGCTTGGTGAAGGAGTACTCGCCGTTGCTGCTGACTGCCGCCACTATCCCGCTCATCCTCGAAATCCCCTCCCGTGACCATGGTCAGCCACGACCCTAACCCTTGGGCTCAAGGCACAGCAGCCACGATCCACCGCGGGTGAGACCGTTCGCCCGAGACGTCGCCACCGCGGGTGCTCGAAGTGGATGACTTCGCGCTCCGCGAAGGACACAGCTACGGCACCGTCCTGATCCACACCGAGACCCGCCCGTCCTCGAGGTGTGCCGGTGTGCAACTGACGATCACCGATTGCGCCTGGGGCGTGGTCTTCTCACTCGCCCGCGCCCACCGCACGACACTCAGGCAGCCCCTCCAGCCCCGCGGACAGATCACAAGAAGGCAGCTGCTCGAACACCACGCGCCGTGCCCGAGCCAGAGGAATGCTGCCGTACTCGCGAAACAGATCCACCAGAACGGGCATCGTGTTCGCATGCTCCGTCAGCCGCAACTGCCGCAAGGACACGACCCCGGGCACCCCCAGCGCCACGACCGAGACCACCACCGCCGCAATCTCCACTGCACCCCCTCGCCCAAACGCCGCCTGCCAACCGACCCGATCAGCGAAGCAGACGGGGCCCGGCCGCCCTGCCTAGAGCCCTTGTCCCGGTGCGACCTCAGGGAGGATGGGGGCATGGATCCAGTGCTGCACCAATTACCGGCTGTCTACTGGACCGTTCCGTACGTGAGCTCCCGGTTTCCGGGGTCGTCGGAGGTGGCTGACCTTCCCCGTCTGGAGGAGGGTGCAAACTGCCAGCTGTTCGCCTACGCGGTGCTTCGGCACTTCGGCCTGGCTCCTCCTGATCTGCGTTCGAGTGAACTATGGGCCGATACCCAGGCCACCGTCCGTGTATCGGCTGCTCAGCCGCTGGACCTGGTGCTGTTCAACGCCACGGATGATGCTTACGGCGCCCACGTAGGCGTGTGGGTGAACGAGGGGCACGTGCTGCATCTGTGTGCAGAGATAGGGCGCCCGGTGGTCTGGGAGATGGCAGAGTTCGTGAAGCGGCAGCGCTACCGGGTCTTGATCGGCATCAAGCGTGTGATCGACAGACCCCAGGACACTGCCGGCTGAACTCAGGACCTGCATGGCATCCCGGGTCCCGGCGGGCGGGGAAGTCGGAGAGCGGCCTCGCAATAGCTAGCCCCGGGCCGAGGTGATCTTGCTGTGGCTGGTGTGGTCACGGCATCGGAGCCGTCACGGATAGCCCGTTCACTGGGTTGAGTCCGCGCCAGTTCGGCAAGTTGATCAGCGGGTTGCGGCGTGAGGGCGCGGACCTGGGGCCATCATCGGATGCTGATCCGCCGGCGAGGTCGTGTCGGACATGCAGCACGACCACCCTCGTCGTCATCACCGCGAAGTCCGCCGTGCGCAAGGTCTTTGGCCTTGCCACCGTAGTCGTCCGTTTCGCTTGACCTCTTGCGCGTCAGTCCGGCAGCCAGTGCAGCTCGTGCGCCAGGGTTTGGGCGACGGCACGGATACGGCGGTGCAGCGGCGACTGCTCGCGTGGCAGGACCAGGTGGATCGTCAGGCTGGGCGCGCCTTTCAGCGGTCGCCAGGTGAGACCGGCCGGTTGTGCCGTGGCCGCGGCTTCGCCGGCCGGGGCGAGGGTGACCCCGTCGCGCAGGTCGCGCTGAGACATGTCGAAAGCGACTGCGGGCGTGTGGAATCGGGGGTGTGGCCGGGTGTCTCGGAACAGTGCGGACAGCTGCTCGTGGATCACGGGGTTGGCCGCACGGTCCGGCAGCCGCAGCGGATACGCGGCCGCGTCGGCGATCTCGATCTCCGCGAGTTCGGCCAGCGGATGGTGCTGCGCCAGCTGGACCCCGATGCGCGCACGCCGCAGCAGGTACCGGCGCACGCCACGGCCCGGCTGTTCACCGCGGGTGATCCCGGCATCGATACGGCCCTCGGCGACCGCCGGGGAGATCTCCGGTGTCGCCATCGGGACCGCGCCGACCTCAAGTCCGCTGGTGCCGCGCAGCAGCCTGTCCACCAGGGCCGGTACCGTCTCGGCCCCGGCGCTGAGGCTGTATCCGATGCGCAGCGTGCCCAGTTCACCGGCCGCGGCGCTCCGGGCGGTGTCCCACGCCCGGTCCAGCGCCGCCAGCGCGGGCGGCGCGGACTCCGCCAAAGCCGCACCGGCCGTGGTCAACACGACGCTGCGCGTGTTGCGGACCAGCAGGGCCGTACCGAGTTCCGCCTCCAACCGGCGCATCCGGGCGCTGAGTGCGGGTTGTGCGATTCCGATCCGTGCGGCCGCGCGGGTGAAGTTCAACTCCTGCGCCAGTACCAGGAAGTACCGCAGGCTCACCGTATCCGGCGCCACGTGCCCTCCCGGCCGATTGATAACGATCCGCTCTGAGTCTATCCCGTACCGGTCTTTCCCTCGCCCGCGCATCAAGCCCTAACCTGCGCCTATGACGGTTCAACTGACCGCAGTACCCGTCGCCGGGAGCGATCGATCTGCGTGTCCATTCGACGCCGGACGTGTCCGGCCCACCACAGGAGGGTTCCATGGCTAAGGGCTACTGGGTCAGTGTCTACCCCGCAATTTCCGACCCTGAGGGGCTGACTGCCTACGACAAGCTGGCTGGTCCGGCTGTCCAGGCCGGGGGCGGGCGCCTCCTGTCCCGGATCCCGTCCCGTGGCGGTCGAGTCGTCGCCCACGAGGCCGGCATCACGCAACGCGTCGTTCTGATCGAGTTCGACAGCTTTGAACAGGCTGTCGCGGCATACGAGAGCGAGGCATACCAGAAGGCTCTGGCGGCCCTCCCCGACGGCGTCCAGCGCGACTTCCGCATCATCGACGGCATCAACTGACCAGCGGGCCCAGCCATCACTGAGAAGGTGCTCTTGGTGACTCCCGCGCTCTCGGCGATGCGCGACCGTCGTTGGACCGCACCACAGACGGCACAGGTCCAGGTCCTGATGTGCAGGGGCTTGGGCCCGTCCTTGGCCCCGCAGGTGGAGCAGGTCTGGCTGGTCGGCTCGTACCGGCCGATCTTCACCAGGGTCCGCCCGTACCGAACCGCCTTGTATTCCAGCATGTGCACGAACTGCGTCCAGCCCGCGTCGTGCACACTCTTCGCCAGCCCGGTGCGTGCCAGTGCTTTGACCGCCAGGTCTTCCACGCCGATCGCTTGGTTGTCGCGGATCAGCTTCGTGGAGAGCTGGTGGTGGAACTCACGGCGGGCGTCGGCCACTTGCGCATGCACGCGGGCAACCTTCAGACGGGCCTTCTCCCGGTTCTTCGATCCCTTCTGTTTGCGGGACAGGCCCCGCTGGGCCTTCTTCAGCTTTTTCTCCGCGCGGCGCAGGAACCGCGGGGAATCGATCTTCGTGCCGTTGGAGAGGACGGCGAAGTGGATCAGGCCCAGGTCGATGCCGACCCTCTGGTCACTGTCGGGCATCGCGGTGGCGTCGGCGTGCGGATCGGTGTCGATCACGAAGGAGGCGAAGTACCGTCCGGCCGCGTCCTTGATCACGGTGACGGAGGAAGGCCTGGCGGGCAGGGTGCGGGACCACTTCACCTTCACCGCCCCGACCTTGGGAAGGTTCAGCCGCCCGGAATCGGTGATCGACCAGCGGGCGTTGACGGTGAAGCGGAGCGACTGACGGCTGTCCTTGCGGGACTTGAACCGGGGTGCACCCATCTTCGGACCCTTGCGGGCCCCTTGGAGGGAGGCGAAGAAGTTCCTGTAGGCGGCCTCCGCGTCCCGCAACGACTGCTGGAGCACGACAGCGGAGACCTCGCCCAACCAGGACCGCTCAGGTGTCTGTTTCGCCTCGGTGATCAGCTTCCTGGACAGCTCACCGGCCGTCGGGAACGCCTCTCGGCTGCGAAGTGGAACCCGATGAGGACGGCCGTCTCGCCGGAGGCGGTACCGGGGCGCCGGACCGGTCAGGCGCCCCGCCAAGCCCCGATTTCCCTTCTCCGTGGGTGGACGGCCGCGCAGGTTGCCTGTTGATCCACATCCATTACGGGTAGACGGGTCGGCATGGCTGAAGTCGTACAGGCTGGACTGTGGGGGTTGGTGGCGGGCTCGGCGCTGCTGCTCGGTGCTGCGCTGGGGTATGGGCTGCGGGTGCCGCAGAAGGTGATCGCGACGGTGATGGCGTTCGGTGCCGGTGTGCTGATCTCGGCGGTGTCCTTCGAGCTGGTCGGGGAGGCGTACGAGCAGGCGGGGCTTGCCCCCGCGGCCATCGGCGCCCTCATCGGCGCGCTCGCCTACACCGGGGGCAACGTGTGGCTGGCCGGCCAGGGTGCACGCCACCGCAAGCGCTCCGGCCACGCGCAGGCGCAGCCTTCGGAGGCCGAGCAGGGCGGGTCCGGGGCGGCGCTCGCGCTCGGCGCCCTGCTCGATGGGGTGCCGGAGTCCGCGGTCATCGGCGTCAGCCTGCTGGATGGCGGAGCGGTGAGTCTGGTGACGGTAGCCGCGGTGTTCATCAGCAACGTTCCCGAGGGGCTGTCCAGTTCGGCAGGGATGAAGAAGGCCGGCCGCACCAAGGGGTATGTCTTCGGTGTCTGGACCGCCATCGCCGCGGCCAGCACGGTGTCGTCCGTCCTCGGTTACACGGTCATCGGTTCCTTCTCCCCCGCCGTGATCGCCGCGGTGACCGCGGTGGCGGCCGGGGCGATCCTCGCCATGATCGCCGACACGATGATCCCCGAAGCGTTCGAAGACGCCCACCTTGCCATCGGACTGATCACCGTGAGCGGCTTCCTCGTCTCCTTCGCCCTCTCCCACACCTGACCGCTGGGGCTGTAAGGGGACGGACCATGCCGTGGTGCTGTGTGTGACGGGTGGCGCCCGAGTCCCGTCCGAAGGCCCTGGCGCCCGCAGGTCCCCAGGGGAATCTGGCATGCCCATACCGGCCCTGAACGGTGCCGGAGGCGTTGTAGTACCGAGCTGACGGAAAGGCGGTGACGGCGCCCCAGATACTGCCGAGGTCGGCGGGTGAACCGCGGCAGCCCTCGCGCGTCTTCCGCCGAGCCCGCTGCAGCCCCAACCATGGGCCTGTCAGCCGGACGCGATGCTTTCGGGGTCGTCCGCCGGGGTGCCGACGCGGAGCCACCGGTAGCCGTACGGGGGCAGGTCGACGTGGAACATGCCGTCCTGGCCTGCCTTGAGACCGTTGTGTCCCTCGTCGAGCAGGTCCGTCAACCGTCCGCCGGATCCGGCTTCGGCCAGTTCCAGCCGTACGGTGTGCGGCCGGTCCGCGAAGTTGTGTACGGCCAGCACGGTGCCGTCACCGGCGCGGCAGACGTGCGCCAGCACGGCGTCCTCCCCCGTCGTGAGCAAACGGTAGTCACCCCAGGCCAGTTCGGGAGCTTCCCGGTAGCGTTCGATGAACAGACGCATGCGGCTCAGCAGGGAAGCAGGATCGCGGCTCTGCTCATACACGTTGATCTTCTGGGGGCCGAACGCGCCGTCCACCAACGGGTTGGGGAAGGCGTCCGGCTCGGCGGTGGAGAACCCGGCGGTCTTCTCCGGGGTCCACTGCATCGGGGTGCGCACGGCCTGGCGTCCCTCCGCGGCCAGGTTCTCGCCCATGCCGATTTCCTCGCCGTAGAAGAGCACAGGGGTGCCCGGCAGGGTGAACAGCAGGCTGTAGGCGAGTTCGACGCGGCGTCGGTCGCCGTCGACCATGGGCGGGAGCCTGCGCCGCAGCCCTCGGTCGTACAGCTGCATGTCCTTCTCCGGGCCGAAGGACGCGAACACCTCGGCCCGTTGGTCGTCGCTGAGTTTGTCGAGGGTGAGTTCGTCGTGGTTGCGCACGAACATGGCCCAGTGGGCGTCGCGCGGTGCCGCGGGGCGGTCGCGCAGTGCGGCGGCCAGCGGCCTGGCGTCGTGGCGTGCCATCGACAGGTACATCTGCTGCATCGCGACGAAGTCGAAGCACATGGTGAGTTCGTCGCCGCGGTCCGAGGAGGGGTCGCCGAAGAAGCGGGTGGTGCCGTCGTAGGGCAGGTTGACCTCGCCGAGCAGGACCGACTCGCCGTTGCGGCGGCCGAGGAAGGCACGCAGGTCGGCGAGGTACTCGTGCGGGTCGGGGAGTTCCCCCGCGTCGCTCTGTCCGTCGGTCTCCAACAGGAAGGGCACGGCGTCGACCCGGAAGCCGGACAGGCCGAGCTGGGTCCAGAAGCCTATGATGCGGGCTATCTCGTCACGGACCTCGGGGTGGGCGACGTTGAGGTCGGGCTGCTGCTTGTAGAAGCGGTGCAGATAGTACTGGCCGCTGCCCTCGTCGTACTCCCACAGGCTGTCCTCCGCGTCGGGGAAGACCACGCCCTGGGGGCCGTCCTCCGGTGGCTCGTCCTTCCAGACGTACCAGTCGCGGTGGGCGGAGTCCCGGCCGGAGCGGGCGTCCTTGAACCAGGGGTGGTCCTCGGAGGTGTGGTTGACGACGAGATCGGCGATCACGCGGATGCCTCGGTCGCGCGCGGTGCGGACGAACTCGGCGAAGTCGCCGAGGGTGCCCAGGCGCGGGTCCACGCCGTAGAAGTCCGTGATGTCGTAGCCGTCGTCACGCTCCCGCGTGGGGTAGAAGGGCATCAGCCACACGCAGGTCACGCCGAGGCGCACCAGGTGGTCGATGCGCTGGGTGAGCCCCGCGAAGTCTCCGATGCCGTCGCCGTTGCCGTCCTGGTACGTCTCGACGTCCAGGCAGTACACCACCGCGTTCTTCCACCACAGGTCGGAGGTGCGTGTCAGACGCATCGGTACTCCTTCGCCGTGGCGGGGATCGGACGGGTCACGTCGAGTCGCGGCAGTACCTCGGTGCCGAACGCGTCGATGAACGCGGCCTGTTCTCGGCCCACATGGTGCAGCATCACCGCGTCGAACCCCAGGTCGGCGTACTCCTGGAGCCGGGCGGCGTGCCGGCCGAGGTCGGAGGAGACCTCGACCGTGCGCGCCACCTGCTCGGGGGTGACGTGCTCGCTGACCACGTCGAACAGTTCCACGGAGTCGAGGTCCCAACTGACCGGCGGGGCGTGCACGTTGGTCCGCCACTGATCGTGCGCGAGGGCGAGCGCCTCCGCCTCGTCGGGCGCCCAGCTCAGGTGCACCTGGAGGTGGAGGGGTCCACGGCCGCCCGCGTCACGGTACGCGCCGATGATCTCGCGCAGGCGTTCGCGCGGGGCGTTGACCGTGATCAGTCCGTCCGCCCACTCGGCGCACCAGGCCGCGGTGGCAGTGCTGCACGCGGCTCCTATCAGCGGCGGTTCCTCGGGCGGCAGCGTCCACAGCCGGGCCCGGTCCACCCTCACCAGCCCGTCGTGGCTGACCTCCTCGCCCCGCAACAGCGCCCGGATGACGTCGACGCACTCCCGCAGGCGCGCGGAACGGGTGTCCTTGCGGGGCCAGCCCGCGCCGGTGATGTGTTCGTTGGAGGCCTCTCCGGTGCCCAGCGCGGTCCAGAACCGGCCCGGGTTCATGGACGCGAGCGTGGCGATCGCCTGGGCAACGACGGCGGGATGGTAGCGCTGACCGGGCGCGTTCACCACACCGAACGGCACCTGGTCGGTGGCTTGGAGGGCGGCTCCGAGCCATGACCAGGCGAAGCCGGACTCCCCCTGACGCACGCTCCACGGCGAGAAGTGGTCCGAGCACATGGCGGCGGTGAAGCCCGCCTGCTCCGCGCGTACCACGGCGTCGAGCAGCTCCGCGGGCGGAATCTGCTCGTGCGAGGCGTGTAATCCGTAGACAGTCATGGCAAGCGACTACCCCCCGGACGGTCCCTCAGCGGGCGCCGACCCCACGGGGGTCGTCGCCGTCGCGACTCCCGCGCCGCACGATGCGCGTGGTGGGGTTGCAGGGCGCGGGGGCCCCGGTAAGTGGCCTCGGAGGACGTCCACGGCGGAGCGACCTTGGGCGACCTCAAGAGGCCCGCTCCGGCGAGAGCCGTCTGCGCCATGCGTCGGCGACCGCGTCGCCCTCGGTGCCGACGGCTTCGTGTCCGGCCGAGCGCCGCCGCGGGTCCTCAGGCCCCGGGCTCGCATGTCCGCGTGTCAGGTGCTCGCGTGGCGACGGACGGCCGGCCTCCGTGGAGCCGCGTGGTGGGCGGGCCTGTCGGCGTCCTCGGACCGGTGCTGCCGCAGCCACAGGGTCGTCGCGGACAGCAGACCGGCGAAGACGACCAGCATGAGTACGGGCACCCACATCTGCCGACTGCCGGGGTTCTGCCAGCCTCCCCAGGCAGCCGTCGCCGCCCAGAGAAGAACGCCCAGCGTGTAGAAGGCTCGGATGCGGCGCATCTGCCGTACCGCCCGCAGGAGCTTGGAGTCATCGTTCTTCGGTGCCATGCGCAGCCGTGTACCCCCTATCTCTCCTCTCGATCAGCCTGAGGGATCTGTCGCCCGCACCCCAGTCCCAGTAATCCGGTTTCACCTGGTAGCCGGCATCCATGAGCTGCCAGGCGACCCACTCCGCTCCCGCCTCGATCGAGGATATTTACACTGGTCAGCAACCTGTCAACCAGGTACCACCAGCAGACCAAGAACCTGCCGATAGCAGTCCCTCTGCCCTCGGGTTCGGCCGCCGCTCACGCGCCCGGACACAAGGCGCCTGATCGTGCTGCTGACCTGCAACAACAAACCGAATGCGCGAGAGGAAGGCACATTCGACCCGGATTCGCCCCGCCCCCTCCCACCGCGGCAGCGACCAGCATTGATCTGCAGTCACGCGAATTCTGCCGCTATACCACCAGTTCTGTTCCGCTCAGGGGACGACCATGCTCTGCGTCCTGTGCGATGCAGGGGACGAGGGCAACGTCCATGCGCGGAAGGTACTGGCGGGCGAGCGTCGTGCAGTTGACGCGCCCCGCTCCTCGGACGACGGGAATTATCTCCGCGTGAATCTGGACCGGTTGGTCCTCGTCCTTCGGCCGTTCCGGTCCGGGTGCGGGAGATGGCCCAGGCCACCTACGGCGCTGGAACGGGGCAAGGAGCCACGGCGGTCGAGGCGGTGGTTGTGAAGGCAGCGCCGCCCGCCTCGAAGACCGGCCGGTTCGCCGACGAGGTCGTCCTGCCGTCGGCGAAGGCCGTCTCCCACAAGGACCTCCGCGCGGACACGAAGCGGCTCCTGCTCTTCCTGGCAACCGACCAACCGACGCCTGCCGGCCCTGTGTTGGGCGTGTCGCGGATGACGACCAGCCGGAGCGGGCTGCAGCCTGAAAGCATGACCGACCCGAGCCAAGACCCCCGCTTCCTCCAGGACCCCTACCCCACCTACGCGGCCATGCGGTCCAGTTGCCCCGTGCAGCCCCTGCCCACCGGGTCCGGCGGGCACCCCAGCTACGTGGTCACCGGCTACGCGGAAGCCCGGGAAGCCCTCGGCGACGCTCGGCTCTCGAAGGACACGGCCGCGTTCTTCGCGGGCAAGGAGTCACGGCGTCGGCTGCACCCGGCAGTGGCACACACCATGTTGGCCACCGATCCACCCCAGCACACCCGGCTGCGCAAGCTGGTGACCAAGGCGTTCACGAACGGAGCCGTCGCGCAGCTGCGTCCGTTCATCGCCCGCGTCACCGACGAGTTGCTGGATCAGTGGCCCGTCGGCGAACGGTTCGACTTCGTGGCCGGCCTGGCGGTGCCGCTGCCGGTCATCGTGATCTGCGAACTGCTCGGAGTGCCTGCGGGAGACCGGCCCGACGTCCGGCGCTGGTCCGGGGAGCTGTTCGCGGCAGGCAGGCCCGACGCCATCGACGCGGCCTCGCATTCCCTGGCCGACTACATGACGGCCCTCATCGCCGCAAAGCGCCTGAAGCCCGGCAGCTCCCTCCTCGACGGACTCATCTCGACTCGCGACGCAGACGACCGTCTCAGCGAAGAGGAACTGGTCTCCCTGGCGGTGCTGCTGCTCGTGGCCGGGCACGAGAGCACCACCAACTTCCTCGGCAACGCCACCCTCGCGCTGCTCCAGCGCCCCGCCGAGCTGGATCGCCTCCGGAAGAATCCGGACGATGTCCCGGCCATACTCGACGAGTTGCTTCGATTCGACTCCCCCATCAGTACCGCCACCTTCCGGTTCACCACCGAAGCCGTCACGCTCGGCGGTACCGACATCCCGGCCGGCACCCCGGTACTGATCGCCCTCGGAGCCGCCAACCGCGACCCGGCACGCTACCCGTCACCGGACCTGCTCGACCTGGACCGGGACGCCACCGCCCACCTCAGCTTCGGCCACGGCATCCACCGCTGCGTCGGCGCTCCCCTGGCCAAGGCCGAGGCGGAGATCGCCCTGCGAGCGGTACTGAGCCGGTTTCCCGGAATCCGGCTCGCTGGACCAGCCGACCGGTTGGAGTGGCGCCACACGCGTCTCGTCCGCGGGCTCGTATCGCTTCCCGTCCGCGCGAACCATGAGTCATCCCCGAAGGGCGCCTCCCGCTCCCGGGACGCCCGCCGCTCAACGAAAGGACCACGTCGTAAGTGAACGCCGTCTCGACGCTGGCGATCAGCGCCCTCCTGGTGATTCTTCTGGGCGTGTTCGTGCTGAGTGTCTGGAAGACCGCGCGCGGCTTGCCGGCTCGCCGCTGGAAGCGCCCCGCATGGTGGGCTTTCCCCGCAGTCGTGCTCGTCGGTATCGGCTGCGTCACCTGGTTCGTCGGAGCCCTTTCCGGCGGCCTCGACGTCGGGGAGGCGTGCGCGGCTCGTGGCGTGCCGTACGACAAGGAATACCGGGCTGAACACTGGCGTGAGCCCTCACGCTGGTTCCCTCTGCACAACAAGTGCAACGCTCAGCACGACTTGGTGCCCACCTTCGTCAACCCCACACTCGTCGCCGTCGCCGTGCTGCTCCCCTGCTGTGCCGCGGGGGCAGTTGCGGCGTCGGCCCTCGAAAGGAACAAGCGTGAGCTACCACATTGACAGTCGGTCGCTGGCGGGCTGGCACCTCACCAAGACCTGTCTTGGCGTGCAGCCAAAGGACATCAACGACATCCGCCACGTCAATCTCACCAGGTGCACCGGCGGTGCTTCCCAGCAGTGGTACGTCTACTGACCAGAGGCCCTCGTTTCCGCCTGCCCCTGTCCCAGTCTCAGTGCCGCGTTTCTGACCCAAGGAACATCCGACTGAGCTTGATCTTGGGCGGGGTATCGGGACGCAGCCAGTTGGTCACGTTCACAGCCGGCACCAGCCGTCCCTCGGCGGCCTTCAGCTGCAGCAGCGCGGCCAGCAGCCGCCCAGGCCGAGCGGTGCCGATCGGGTTGTGGTTCAGCGCGGCGTACATCGCGCCGTGCCGGCGCCGGTGCTCGACCACGAGCGTGTCAGGTCCATCAACGAGGTCACCGGCCCGTCCGCGTACAACAGAGTGGGCAGCAGCTGTCTCTAGTCGGTCGCCGGGTCCAGGGAAATGGGGGCGTCCTTGTGGAAAGGCACCTCGTACACCACCGATACGACGCAGCAGTGCTCCGGCGCCGTATCGACGTAGCGCACGATGTGCTCCACCGAACCGTCCCGCGGGCGCGAACACCGTCCCCGAGCCACTCCCTCGCGGGCCGCGGCGAGCCGGGCCGGTTTGCGGCCCCGCAGCCATGCCTCGCGGTCGGGTCCGTCGGTCACGGCGAGCCCGAGCCCGACGGGGAAGCGACTGACCGCGTACACGACGAAATCTTCTCGCCCGACAGTGGCGAAGTGCAGCCGACGGCCGGCCGGGGAGCACGCACTGCAGCCATGGACCCGACCGCAGTGCGGACAGGGGCCGTCATCGAGGACGACCGCCTCCGGGTCGGCGTCCAGCAACTGTCCCAGGAGCAGCCGCAGCCCCGCGCGGACCATCAGGAGGCGCTCTCCTTCCAGGCCCGCCGTCTGCGCGGTGAGGCGTGCCCGTTCGTCGGGCGCAAGCCCTTCGCGCAGGGCCCTACGCTCCCCAGGCGCCGGCGTGGACAACACGAGGGTGCGCAGTGCGACGTAGCCGATCTCTCCGTCGGACCGCGCGCAGCCGAGATCGAGCGGTGGCGCGGGCAACGGAGTGCGCCGCTTACCCCAGCCGCCATCGGGATTGGTCGCAGGCACGATGGGAAAAGACGCGGGAAGGGGCACGTGATCGGGCACCACGGGTTCCATCAGGTCTCTCCCTCGCTCCCCCGGTGTCAGGCGCCGGTCCGCCCGTCGACGAGCTCACGTACGACGTCGAGGTGGCCGTTATGGCGGGACGTCTCCTCAACGAGGTGGAGGATCACCCACCGGAGGTCGACGCGGCGGCCGTCGCTGAGGGGACGCTTGGCCGTCGAGTCCAGGTCGTGTTCGGACACCAGGCGACGGTAGCGGGCGCTCTGCTCCTCGTACTCGGCGAGCAGCCGGGGCAACGGGATGCCGACTGCTGTCCGCATCTCCGGGTCGGGATCATCGTCGGTCGCCTCGGTGAGCGGCCCCGCGAGCTCCTCGCCCAGAAAAATCACGTGGAACCAGTAGTACTCGACCCAACGCAGATGGCTGATCAACCCGCACAACGTCATCAGCGGCGAACCGGGGAGCGGGGCCTTCCTGGACGCCTCCGCCATATGGGCCCCGGCCGCGGCGTACACCGCTGCCGAAGCCCATATGCCCTCTGCCGCGCAGCAGTTCGCAGCCCTGGCCGAACAGACCACAGCCCGCCTTGTCCGCGGCCGCGGACGGAGAGCTTGGGCGTTGCCGGGCCCTGCGCTAGAAGGTCAGGTTCCAGGCGTCGATCTTGCCTGTGTCGGAGGCGGCGTTGTCGTTGACGCGCAGCTTCCAGGTGCCGTTCGCGACCTCCGAGGAGGCGTTCACGGTGTAGGTCTGGGCGATGTTGTCGGCGCTGCCGCCGGTGTGGTTGTGCAGCGCGTAGACGGTGCCGTCCGGCGCCACCAGGTCGACCTTCAGGTCACCGATGTAGGTGTGCTTGATGTCCACACCCACCTTGAGGGTGGCCGGGGCGTTGCCGGTCACGCCGGTGATGGCAATCGGGCTTTCCACGGTCGCGTTGTCGTTGATGGCGAAGTCCGCGAGGTTCTCGAAGTACTTGCCGGGCGGCGGGGTGGTCCCGACGGCCTTGAGGGCGTCGGTCTGTCCCTCGCCGAAGAACGAGTTGTCGGCCGTCGTGCCCGTGCAGCGGCTGTCCGAGGGGCAGGCGATGTCGTTGGCCTGGGCGGCCAGCTTGGCGCGGATCTGCGCCGGGGTGATGCCCGGGTTGGCGCTGGCGATGAGCGCTGCCACGCCGACCACGTGCGGGGTGGCCATCGAGGTGCCGCTCTTGCTGCCGTAGCCGCCGCCGGGGACGGTGGAGTACACGTTGCTGCCCGGCGCCGCGACGTCGATGACGCCCTGCCCGTAGTTGGAGAACGAGGCCTTGGTGACGCCCGTGCCGTTGGCCGCGACGGTGACCACGCCCGGCAGTTCGGTCGGGATGTCGAGGCAGGCGTTGGTGATGGTGCGGGTGACCGGCGTCGAGTCGTTCGGGCTCGCGGAGTCGGTCGTCTTGTGGGCGAGGTCGTAGTTCTCGTTGCCCGCGGCGGCGATCTGGAGGGAGCCCTTGCTCTCGGCGTACTCCTGGGCGCGCTTGACGCCCTCGATGATGGCGGCCTGGTCGATGTTGTCCGGGCAGTTGAACTGCCACGGGTCCGTGTAATAGCTGTTGTTGGTGACCTTGAAGCCGTGGTCACCGGCCCAGACGAAGCCACAGATGGTGTTCTCGGCGAAGAAGAAGGAGTTGCCCGGCTCGGCGACCCGGACCGCGGAGATCGTCACCCCGGGGGCCACGCCGACGACGCCCTTGCCGTTCTTGGCCGCGGCGATGGTGCCCGCTACGTGGGTGCCGTGCGTGTCGACGTCCCGCCAGGCGCCGGCACGGGTGTCGGGCTTGCCGTAGGCGCAGGAGACCGAGTCGGCCGCGTTGAAGTTGGGCGCCAGGTCCTGGTGCTGGTCGTCCACACCGGTGTCCAGGATGCCGACCTTGACCGAGGCGGAGCCCGGGTTCACGGCCCAGGCCTGGTCGGCCTTGATCTGGCTCATGTCGGCCCGGACCGGTTCTCCGGCCGGGGTCGAGGCCTGAGCCGGATTGGCCGGGAGCGCCGGGTTGTAGGCGTCGGCTGGGACGTCCGAGGTGCGCGTGGCGCCGACCTGCTGCACGCCGGCGACGCCGCGCATGGTGGCGGCGAATCCGTTGGACGCCGAGTGGGCGACGATCACGCCGATGGCGTCGAAGTTCGAGAAGACGGTGCCGCCGTTGGCCGCGATCGCGGAGCGGACCGCCGAACTGTCACCGGGGGCGGTGATCACGAGGTAGGCACGCGTGCCGGCCACCCAGGTCGCGCTCTGGGAAGCGGCCACGGCCGTCGGAGCGTGAGCCTTGGCTGCCGGCAGGGTGGAGGGTGCGACAGGGAGCGTGCCCGCGAGGGCGCCCGGGGCGCCGAACGCGAAGGCGGCACCGAGCGTGGCAGCCAGCACCAGCGTGCGTCTGGAGCGGCTGGATATGTGGGGTATCAAGGCATCCTCCGGAAACGGCCCGGCCGTGCTGAGGGCACCGGCCGGGCCGTACGAAACGAGTGGTGGATGCAAGATGTCAGACGGGTCCTCCTGTACGGAAGTACCTTTCCGTACCGGGACGTTGTAGGGGCATGGCTGAAAGTCGACGACGTGTCGCTTCCCAAGGATGGGAAGAGGCCGGTCGCCGTCGCGCAGCAGTAGTGCGGGACCGTGGGCAGGCAGGCCAGCTGTCAGGTGGCGGCCGGCGCGCACGCGGTCACCGATGCCGACTCCCTCCCGCTTCAGTGGCGGCTGTTCCTGCCTCTTGGCGCCAAGCAGTGCCTCCAACTCAGCTTTGGACTGGTTTAGTTCATCGACTCGGGTGGCGGGATTGGCAGTGCCGATCTGGTCGAGCTATTGGCCGAGATGGAGGCGCGCGTTGTGCTGGACCTGGTTGCGTTCAGCGCGGAGTTTGCGGATCTTCTCGCGGGCCAGTTCGAGATCGACGCGGAGGCTTGTCGTGCTGGCCGGGTTGTCTCGGCGTAGCCGCGCCGCACTCCCCCGTGGTGCACCGCGCCCGCAACCTCACTTGCCTCGCGGGATGAGCTTTAGCGCTCGTTCCCGCCGCCTGACGGTCCCGGGACCTGTTGATACCGATCTGGCCCGCTGTCCTGACCAGGCAAAATGAGCAGATGAGGTGAGGTTGCGCAGACTCGGGGAAGAAGGTGCGGCAACCGACAGGAGGTTGCTGTGAAGGGTGGAGACCTGGAACTGGGCGAGTTGCTGGCCGCTGCGGAAGCGGCCCCGCCCGGTGAGTCCGTCGACGTCGTGGCACACGACCTGCAGAAGCGGTTCGGTGCCGAGAGCGTGTCCTTCCTGTTTGTCGACCTCATCGGCCAGCGGCTGGTCCGCCTGGCCGCGGCCGGCGATGAGCCCGCCGACCCTGGCGAGCCGATCGACCTGCAGGGCAGCGTCTACGACAGCGTGCTGCAGAGCCAGCGCCAGCATGTGGACCCGGACGGGCAGGGCGGACAGCGCGTCATCACGCCGGTCACCAACCGCGGCGACTGCATCGGCGTCCTGGAGTTGACCCTGCAGTCCGCGGACGACACTGTGCTGCAACAGGTCCGCGACGCGGCACACGCACTGGCCTACATCATCGTCACGGACCGGCGCTTCACCGACCTGTACCACCTGGTCCGGCGCACCACCGAGACCAGCCTGGCCGCGGAGATCCAGCATCAACTGCTTCCCTCGGCCCCCTGCTGCGAGGCGGCCCAGTTCACTCTGGCCGCCGGGCTGGTCCCGGCCGACGACATCGGTGGCGACACCTACGACTACACCCTCGACCGCGACACCCTGCACCTGTCGATCACCGACGCGATGGGACACGACACGAACTCCGCGTTGCTTGCCACCCTGTTGGTCGGTGCGCTGCGGCGGGCACGCCGCAGCGGCTGCGACGCCCTCAAGCAGGCCAACCACGCCCATCAGGCCCTGCTGAGCCACAGCCGCGGCCTGGCCACCGGACAGCTGCTGTGCGTCGACCTCGAAACGGGCCTGTGCGAACTGGTCAACGCCGGCCACCCCCGGCCGCTGCTGTTGCGTGACAACGCCGTCGAAGAGGTGGAACTCGCCGTCAACCTGCCGTTCGGTGTGGCAGCACCCACCCCCTACCACCTGCAGGAACTGCAGTTGCGTCCCGAGGACCGCCTGGTCCTGCTCACCGACGGCATGCAGGAGCGCGGTGCCGCGGCCGTCGACCTGGCCTCGGTCGTTCACGGCACCCGCGCGCTGCACCCGCGAGAAGCCGTCCGGAGCCTGACCGCCGCGGTGATCGACGCCTGCCATGGCAGCCTCGAGGACGACGCCACGGTCCTGATACTGGACTGGCACAGCAATCGCAGTCGGCCGGCCGAAACAAGACCCGACCCGCTGCGATGAGCCCTAACGGCCTACTCCCTGAGAGGGCGTTAAGTCCGTTTCTGGTAGCGGCCTGGTCCGGGTTGGGTGAGGAAGCCTTGGCGGGTGAGGCGTCCGAGGCGGCTGCGGGTGACGTTCACCGGGTCGTCGGTGGGCATGCCGAGGAGTTCGTGCGGTTCTCGGCCCGGAATGCCCGGTCGGGGAGCTGGTTGACATCTGCTCCGCGCTCCCGGAACTGCGCGCATCCCGAACGGTGTTGGATGCGCCGGTCCCCCGCGTTCGCTGTGGCCCCGTCCGGCTGCGTGCATCGTGCGCACGCTCCGCGACGGGTGGGCGGGTTCCCTCGCTCCTTCGTGCGCCTGGTCCGGCCTGGGCGGACCGATGCCCCGCAGCTCGCTCTGGTGCTGCGGGGGCGGTGCCGTCCGTCGCCGGATCGGGTGCCCGAGGGCGCGTCACCCGATCGTGATGCCGACGGCACCGTGACGGGACATGTGAGAGCAGCTTCTGACCCGGTTCTGGTCGGCATGTCCCGGCAGCAACTGAGCGATCGCACCTACACTTTGGCCGCCGATGGCGACGTCCAGCGCGGCCGCCGCCGCCCTCACACCTCTTCAGGCTCGGGTTCGAGCCCTGAGCACCGACCCCAGCATGATCAAGACAGCCTGTTAATGATCTGCAAACCCTCGTTCCTTCGCCGTGCAGAGGAACGGAATCCGGCCGTCCGGGGTTCTTGACGGGTACCAATTGGTCCGTACCTGAGTATTGACTCCCCCTTATCTCACTCCTTAAATCAACAGGCGAGACCTTCACCCCCCACCCCGATCGGCTCACCCGTGTGCTCGATCGCCGTATGGAAGGACAGAGACATGGCCTCCCCACGCCTGCTCCGCAGATGCCTGTTCGCCGCCTTGTCCGCCGTGTTGGTCGCGTCCGCCGCGACCGGCGCGGCTCATGCGGATCCATCGGACGTCTCCGCCTCACCCTCGGAAGTCTTCGCCGCCGCGGTCGTGTTCTCCGACACCTTCGACGGCGCCGCCGGCAGCGCCGTCAACTCCTCCAGGTGGTCACTGGAGACCGGCGACAACGTCAACAACCACGAGCGCCAGTACTACACGTCCGGCACCAACAACGCGGCCCTCGACGGCCAGGGCCACCTGGTGATCACGGCCAAAAAGGAGAACCCGGCCAACTACCAGTGCTGGTACGGAACGTGTCAGTACACCTCGGCCCGAATGAACACCTCCGGGAAGTTCAGCGCGCAGTACGGGCACGTCGAGGCCCGAATGAAGATCCCGCGCGGACAGGGCATGTGGCCCGCGTTCTGGATGCTCGGCACCGACACCGGGTCGGTCGGCTGGCCCAACTCGGGCGAGATCGTCGTCATGGAGAACGTCGGCTACGAGCCCTCCACGATCCACGGCACCATCCACGGACCCGGCTACTCCGGCTCAGCCGGCATAGGCTCCGGCTATACCCTGCCGAACGGGCAGGCCTTCGCCGACGCCTTCCACACCTTCGCCGTCGACTGGGCGCCCAATTCGATCAAGTGGTCGGTCGACGGCGTCGTCTACCAGACGCGCACGCCCGCCGACGTGGGCGGGAACACCTGGGCGTTCAACAAGCCGTTCTTCCTGATCCTCAACCTCGCGGTCGGCGGCTACTGGCCCGGCGACCCCAACAGCTCCACCGTCTTCCCGGCCCAGCTGGTGGTGGACTCGGTGTCCGTGACCACGAGCGAAACAGCCACCGGCGTGCCGATCCACGGCCTGGCCGCCAAGTGCGTGGACGTCGCCGGGGCGAACACCGCCAACGGTACCGCCGTACAGCTCTACGACTGCAACGGCTCCGCCGCGCAGCAGTGGACCGTGGGCTACGACGGCACGATCCGCGCGCTCGGCAAGTGCCTGGACGTGACCGGTGGCGCCACCACGGACGGCACCACGACCCAGCTCTACAACTGCAACGGCTCCGCCGCCCAGCGGTGGGCCGTCAACTCGGCGAACGACATCGTCAATCCTCAGGCCAACAAATGCCTGGACGTGACCGGCAACAACAGCGCCAACGGCACCCGGTTGCAAATCTGGACCTGCTCGGGCGCCGCCAACCAGAAATGGACGGTCGGCTGACCCGGCCCCGAAACCCACAGCTCAGGGGCTGAACCGCCGGGCCGGCAGATCACGGTCGGAGTCACAACTCCCCTGGTCCGTCACCACCGTTATGACATACGGGCCTATGTCTTCCACTGGCACAGTCACCACCACACCGAGCAGGCCAGCGCACCGGGGCAGGCGTAGCCGCCGTACACAGGGCCGGTGCCCTTCGACGATCTCGCGGACGACGACGAGCGGGCGGTTTGCCCGGCTCGTCCGGTCAGTGGACGCCGTCGCCGAGGACAGGCCGCCCGCGGCCGTAGTGATGGAGACCGTGCAGGGTGAGGGCGGGACCCACCGGGCCGTGCGGCCTGGCTGCGCGCACTGGCCTCCCGGGCTCGGGCGCACGGCACGCTGCTGGTGGGGGACGACATCCAGATGGGCTACGGACGCACCGGACCGTTCTTCTCCTTCGAACCGGCCGGAATCGCCGCCGCCATCGTCTGCCTGCCTGCCCAAGCCCATCAGCGGGCACGGGATGCCGATGGCCCTCACGCTGATGCGTCCCGAGTACGACGTGTGGAAGCCCGGCGAGCACAACGGCACCTTCCGTGGTGACAACCCGGCGTTCGTCACCGCTGCCCGGGCGTGGGAGCTGTTCTGGTCCGACGGGTGCGCTGGAGGCCCGGACCGCGGTGCTGGGCGAGCGCGTGGGCCGCGCCCTTGCGGACACCGCTCGCCGGCACGGGCTGCCCGCCTCGCGCGGGCGCGGCCTCGCGTGGGGGCTGCCCTTCGGCCGTCCGGGCTCGGCCCGCGCGGTGTGTGACGCCGCATGCCGGGGTGGTCTGCTGCTGGAGACGGCCGGGCCCCACGACGAGGTGGCCACGGTCCTGCCGCCACTGACCGTGACGGACGAGCAGCCGGAAGTGGGCCTTGAGGTGCTCGACGAGTCCGTCGCCTCGACAGTCGGCAGGCGGACTCTCGCGGCCTGAGCGGGGAACCCCACTTCTTGGATGAACGACCCTCGTGCGGCGGACCGGCCGCGGCGCCGGCGAAGAACCGGCCGCGGGGCCAACGAAAGGGAGAACGGATGTCGATCGACCTCGTCAGCTTCCTCGGCGTAGTGCTGGTGGCGTATGTGGTCCCCGGCCCGGACTTCCTCGTAGTGGTGAGATCGGCCACCGAGCATCCCGCCAAAGGGCGCGCCGCGGCGCTGGGCGCCCAGACCGGACTGTGTGTGCACATGCTCGCCGCCGCGGTCGGACTGTCGCTGATCGCCGCCCGCTCGCCGGCGGTCTACGACACCATCAAGCTGTTGGGCTCGGCCTACCTCGTCTACCTGGGCGTCCGGGCCGTGCTGGCCGCGCGACAGGCCGCTCGCGAGCGGGCCGCCGGGCGAGAGACGGCCGGTGGCCTGCAAGACGGCGCCGACCCGCGAACTTCGGCGGAGGACGGCCCGGCCCACGGCCGGTGGCGCTCCGGCTTCACCCAGGGCTTCCTCACCAATGTGCTGAACCCCAAGGCGGCGCTGTTCTTCCTCAGCATCCTGCCGCAGTTCGTCGACGGGGGCGGTTCGGCATCGCGGCAGATCTTCTTCCTCGGCACTCTGGACATCGTCATCGGTGTCGCTTACTGGTTCGCCCTGGTCGCCGTCGCCGCGCGGCTACGGGCGTACCTCGCCCGCCCGAAGGTCCGCCACCGCTGGGAGCTGACGACCGGCTGGCTGTTCATCGCCGTCGGCATCGGCGTCGCTGCGGCTGCCTGAAAGCACTGCTTCGGTTACTGGACGACGATCTCGAGGTCGACGAAAGTCCGGTCCGCCGTCGAGGTCTACCTCTACGACCAGCTCAGGGCCCGGAGCTCGGAAGATGGGCCCTTGTCCGTCCACGCGGGTTGGCGGGTTCTGTTCGCGTTAGTGGAGACCTCGCGCTGCACGCCAGGGGCGCAGCACCGCAACTGCGCCCCGAGCCCCGGCCGCGTCGCCCGTCCGTCCGTCCCGTCCTACCTCGCGGGCGACAGGTGTCAGCGGGTGGTGAGCATGCCTTCGCGCAGTCGGGCAAGGGTGCGAGACAGGAGCCGGGAGACGTGCATCTGGGAGACCCCCAGGCGTTCACCGATCTGCGCCTGGGTGCATTCCTCGACGAACCGCATATGGATGATCTGCCGGTCGCGCTCGTCGAGTTCCGCGATCAGCGGGGCGAGGGCGTGGAAGTCCTCCACCAGCTCCAGATCTGTGTCCTGGGTGCCGATGAAGTCCTGCAGGGCGGCTTCGCCGTCCGCGCTGCCGCTGATCGTGGCGTCCAGGGAGGCGGAGTTGTAGCCGTTGGCGGCCAGGCGGGCCTCGCGGACCTCGTCCTCGGGCAGGCTCATCAGCTCCGACAGCTCCTTGACCGTCGGGGTGCGGCCCAGCCGGCTGCGCAGTTCCTCGGTGGCGCGGGCCAGCTGGACGCGGGCTTCCTGCAATCGGCGAGGGACGTGCACGGCCCAGGTGGTGTCACGGAAGAAACGCTTGATCTCACCGACGATGTAGGGAATGGCGAACGAGGTGAACTCCACCTCCCGGGACAACTCGAAGCGGTCGATCGCCTTGATCAGCCCGATCATGCCGACCTGGACGATGTCCTCCATCTCCTCCGGCCCGCGGCTGCGGAACCGGCCCGCCGCGAAGCGGACCAGGGACATGTTCATCTCGATCAGCGTGTTCCGCGCGTACTGGTACTCCGGGGTGCCTTCCTCCAGCACGGCCAGCTGCTGGAAAAACAGCTTGGACAGTTCGCGGGCGTCCTTGGGTGCCACCCGCGACGGGTCAGCGACCTCGGGCAGCTCGGCCGTCCGGGTCTGTGTTGCCGCCATGCTCATGGGCGCCATGCTTGTTCCCCTCCCAGGTCGTTCCCGCCGCCGCGGCCGGCCGAAGCGGCCGACGACGCACCGCCTACCCCCATGTCCTGCCCCTACTCCCCCATCATCTCGGCCTGCAGTCGGGCAGAGGTCTGCAGACCCGTCCGCGACCCACGGCAATGATCGTGTCGCTCGGTCGTCCCTCTCGCGCCACGGCTCCCCCGTAATCGATTCACCCCATTGTCTCGTTCCGGCAGGCCCATTGACCCCAGCTGACGGCGCATGGTCAGACAGCAGCTCGGCGTCCAGGTCCGCGACTGAGTACCACTCGTCGCCGATGCGGCCCCGGTCTGCGCCCGGCTCTACGATCAGCTTGTCCTCGACCCTCTCGTAGAGGCACGTCGTCCAGGCTCGTGCCATTGCGTCGCCCCGGTCGATCTGGCCATGGTCGCCATCGAGCGCAGGCCCCCGTCGGGGATGCCCACCCTTGGTGATCTCCTCGCCGGCGGTAGCCGGAACCGGTCGCAGGCGCTCAGCCTGTCGTGGTCAGGCAGCTCGAACAAGGTCAGAGCCGACTGTTCCTCCAGCCGCAACCCGGTGCGGGCCATCATCGCTGTAGACGGCGTTCCGATCCGTGCGCTTGCCCCTGAGGGCCGGGTCCTTCACCCCTGTCGGCAGGTAGCCGCGGATCCCGACGTCGCGCCAGGCGCGGTATTGCTCCGGGGGCAGCCAGACGCCCTTCTTGCGGCGGCATCGGCTGCGGAACCCCGGCCCGGCGATGAAACCCAGGCTCCACCCCACATCACCAGCATCACCAGACTCCAAGCCAACATGGCCGATTCCTGCCCCTGTTGAGACTCGCGTCACCCGGATCCACTGACCGGTGCGTTCAGTTCTCGGGGTTGATCTTCGAGGACAGAGCGAACAGCCCTGCCGCCGACGCGATGAGACCTCCGGCCAGTTCTTCGTATCCCTGGAAGTAGGCGATGGGGATGGCGATGGCGCAGGCTGTTCCGACCAGGACGATGACGCGTCCGATGAGCCGCCGAAGTCTGCCCGGCTGCGGAGGGTATTGGGTGTTCGGCGGGTTTCCCCAGTAGGGAATGGGACCCGGCCTGGGTTTCCAGCCCTCGTCCAGGAGTCGCACGAACTCCGGGTGATGGCGGGCGTAGCCCAGGCGGTGGGGTGCCAGGCGCCGCCATGGCAGCCCACCATGCCTGATGGCGAGCCAGGTGAGTCCCGGCAGGCAAGCCACGGCTGCCCAGATCCCTGCGATCGTCCGCTCTCCGGCCGAAGCCGGCAGAATGCCGAGGAGTCGGTCCAGTTGGCCGCTGGCGGCGTAGGCGATCAGCGCGGCTATGGAGAGCACCGCCGCGGTCTGCTCGATCTGATGTCCGGTGTGGCAGCGGGCGCAGCGTGGCACATGTACGACCTCCCGGCGCCACGTGGTGCGCAGGACAACGATCCACCGGGTCATGGTCGTGTCGGCATCCCGGTGCAGCCCCAGGACACGGTCGTGCCACGACGCCGGTGTGGCTTTCCCGCAAAACCAGCACTCCCGCACCACGACTTTCCTCTCCCCCTACGGCCAGTCCCGCTGGTGAGGATGGTATCGATGCCGGTCCGGGACTGGTCCCGCTCAGCCGGAACGGCCCATCGCCCACACGAGTCGGTTCAGTGGATCGGAAAAGCAGCTCTGAGCGATTCTGCCAGTCGTCACAGACCGTCACACATCACCGGATCTGAAACAGATTCTCACCTTCTTCCTTAACCTCCACTCCGGCTGAATCGTCACTCTTTGGCGTGATTGCAGGGTACGGGGCGGCCTTCCTCGCGATGCTGAACTCTGCAACTGCGTAAGGGAGTTCAGCAGGAAGACCGTGGGGTAAGGGTGTTGCCGCGGATCGACGAGCGGGAGGCGATCGCGGAACTGTCCCGCTTCCGGACGACCTTCGACTGGTGCTTGTCTGCGCGGGTGGATGCGTTCTTCGAGCCGCGGCCGACGAGTTGCTGTGTGCGGACGGCCCGACGCGGGTGCCAACACAGCCCCGCCGACAGCGCCTACAGGCGGCGGCGCAGGAACATCGTACGGCATTCTCGAATAGAATCCTTTGAGTTTCCATTCCAATCGATAGACAACGGCACTAAAAGGCCTTCATTCTCTCTCACCCTCGGGCGCCTTCTCGCGTCGCAATGAAACGGGATCCAGCCCCAGACGGGCGCTGATGATTATACGGTTAATAGCGCGGAGGTGGCTTTCGATCCCGATCCGTCTCGGCTGCCTGAATCGCTTGAGGAGGAGCTTGACTTTGTCAGTAGTGGCATCTAAATAGTGGCGCCAAACATACGGTCCCATTGAAGGTGAACTGCCAGCCGGGGAAATCCCGATGGTCCATTTCTCTCGTTCACGCACGACATGCACTTTCCGTGTGGGGTGGGGCTCGCGGGAGCAGTTTCCGGTGCACCTGGTCGTGCCCGAGGTCGTCGCTGAAGTCGCCGTGGATGTGGCCCGGGACAGCGCCGGACGCTGGCGCCAGCCGACCCGGCTCACGCCTATCCGCACCGACATGGGGCCGACGAGGCGCCGCTGTTCCGGGCGGCTTCCTAGCGGGTCAACCGGCAGGTGTTCCCGTTTCCTCCGTCGCGGACCCGGGCGCCGCTGCGCTCCAGGCTCTGCAGGTGATAGACCACCGATGCCGGGCTGCGCAGCCCCAGGGCCGCCCCCAACTCCCGCACCGACAAGACTTCTCCGCCCTCTAGGATCGAGCGCCGGATCTGGGACAGCACCTGCTCCTCGCGCCGCGTGAAGTGGTCCAGTCGTCGGCTCACCGAACACCCACCAGCACCCAAAGCTGTCGCCCCTGGCGGCGCAGTTCGGCGCGGGCCGCCGGTACCGCGGCCGTGCGGTGACGGAGAGGCATCGGATCTCAGTGGATCCGAGATCGGCCGACGGGCGGTTCATGTACTGCATCCGGGTAGAGGAGCAAGTGACGCTGCCGTTCGAACGATGAGGGGGGAAGTGGCGGATGGAAGCGGCCAAGTGGTCGGTGGATCGCGAACGTCTGGCGCAGTGGGTTCCCGAGGGCGAGCGGATGACGGCCGGCTGTGCCGTGACATACGGACGCATGCTGTGGGGCCTGGCGCCGCGACAGGCGTCACTCCTGCTGACCGACCGCCGGGTGCGAGTGCTGCGTCACCGAGGCAATGACCTCCGGTACGGCATACGCGGCATCTGGTTCGAGATGATGCGTGGCGAGGCCGAAGCGGCGTGCGTCAATCCGCAGGTGCGGGTGGATTTCGACAAGGGGCAGGAGGTCGAACTGCGTCGGCGTGACGGCGGGGTAGAGCGCCTGGTGATAAGCCAGTGGGACGCGGTGCATGCCGAAGCCCTGTACGAGGCGTTCTCTTCCCGGGAGTCGGACACGCGGTGATGTTGGGCCGCTACGACGAGGGCGGCCGCTGCCGCTACACCGGTCGCACCACGATGCTGCACGCAACCGTCTGGCACGCCCTCGCCGACCAGCTGCACGCCGGGGTCGCGCCGACCACCCGCGGGCGGGGCGCACTTGGGGCTCGCGGGACAGCTGTCGGTGCAACTGGTCGCGCCCGAGGGCGTCGCCGAAGTCGCCGTGGACGTCGCCCAGGACAGCGCCGGACTCCGGCGTCACCCGGACCGGCTCACGCGTATCCGCACCGACGTGGGGCCAGGCGAGGTGCCGCATGTTCGGGGAGGCTTGCGAGCGGGTCAGATGGCAGGTGTTCCCGTTACGTCCGTCGCGGACCAGGACGCCCCTGCGTTGCCCAGGAACGCCGATCTGGCGGGTGCCTGCGCGGGACAGTGCTCCCGTTCTGGTCCTACTCCTCGTCGTCCGCGTCGATCGTTGAGCCGGTACGTCCTGCACGAAGCGGGATGTTTCGGCGCTCAGTGCCCGCTGGTCACCGACGTAGATTGGACTTTCGGCAGTGGTCGGAGGGCGCCCGATGTCCGTACCGTCACCTCTGTGGACAGCACAATGATCAACGGTGGGACTGCGACCGGAACGGCTGTGCTGCGGCGGGCACTTGATCCTGGGACCATTCTCGCGGCGGCTACCGCGGTGGTTGCTGGTCTGAGCGTGATGAATCCGTGGTGGGCCGTCCCGACTGCCGTCGCCGCGTTCCTGGCAGGACGACGTCCTGGACGGACGGGGCCGACAGCGCTCGCCCTGGTCGCGATACTCGCGGCCGGCGTGGTGGCCTTGTCCGTCGTTCCTGCTTGGCTCCCCCTTGCCGGCCGCTTTGTGACAGTGGTGGTCGCCGCCACGATGCTGCCCTGGTTCGCGGGCCGGTTCTGGTGCCAGTATCGGCAGCTTGTCCGGGCCGGTTGGGAGCTTGCTGATCAGCTGCAACGCGAGCAGCAACTGATCGCTGATCAAGCCCGGCTGCGCGAGCGGGCACGTATCGCTCAGGACATGCATGACGTACTCGGCCATGACCTCAGCCTGATCGCCCTGTCGGCCGGGGCACTCAAACTCGCTCCGGACCTTGAAGAGCACCACCAGAGGGCCGCAGGGGACATCCGAGCCAGAGCCGCGGCCGCGGTGGAGCGTCTCGGCGAGGTGATCGGTGTCCTGCGTGAGGAGACCGATGCAACGCCTATGGACCCCAACAGCTCCAGCCTGACGCGTCTGGCTTCCGAGGCTTCTGCGGCCGGCCTCACGGTGGAGTTGCGCATCGAGGGTGACGCGGACGAGGTGCCGCCCGTGGTCATACGGGCGGCTCACCGGGTCGTGCAGGAAGCTCTGACCAACGTTGCCAAGCACGCGTCCGGCGCGACCGTAACGGTCCATGTGACGCATACGGCAGCAGAAACGACGGTCGTCGTGGAGAACGGCCCGCCCTCGTCTGCGGCCAACCAGCAGCCCAGGCCTCGGAGCGGAGGGCGTGGCCTGATCGGTCTCGAAGAACGTGTGCGGTTGACCGGCGGTTCGTTCGACCACGGCCCGCGCGACGGAGGCTACGCGGTCGTCGCGCGTATCCCGCACACGCCCTCGCCGCCGCCACCGCCGCTCGCGTCTTCATCCTCTCGTGGTGACGAGTTGCCGCAAGAACATCGCCGCGCTCGGCGCCGGGTCCGCCGGGCTCTGGTCGCCGCGGTCATGGTGCCCCTCGTGACGGGAGCTTTGCTGATCGGAGCCCTCATGGGCTGGGAGATGATGTCAGCGTCACAGTCGGTCCTGGACCCACGCGACTATGCCCGCCTGCATGTAGGGCAAGATCGTTCCGACGTGGAGCGTCTCCTGCCGGACCGGCAGACGAACTACCGACCGCTGACCGCCGAGCCGACGGGAGACGGCACAACGTGCGAGTACTACTCGATGACCGCCAACCGATTCGACGACCGGTCCGGCGACGCCTATCAGCTCTGCTTCCGGAAGGACACCCTGGTGTCCCTGGACACGATCACCCCGTGAGTGTTCGATGATCCGGGTACTGATCGCCGACGACGAGCCGATGATCCGCGCAGGGGTACGCGCCGTTCTTGCCACGGATCCGGACATCGAAGTCGTCGCCGAGGCCGTCGACGGGCACGGCGCCGTGGAACTGGTCCAGCGCCACCGTCCCGCCGTGGCGGTACTCGATATCCGCATGCCGGGAATCAACGGCATCGACGCCGCCGCGGAAATCCGCAACACAGTGCCGGCCACGAGCATCATCATGCTGACGACCTTCGGAGAGGACGACTACATCCTCAAGGCGCTCGGCGGTGGTGCAGCAGGCTTCCTGATCAAGTCGGGCGAGCCAGAGGAACTGATCACCGGAGTGCGTGCGGTGGCCGAAGGCGCCGCCTACCTGTCACCGAAGGTCGCGGCCCGGGTCATCGCACACCTCGCCGCGACGGGCGCGGGCGCCCTGGCCGGTCGGCGCTCCGCCGCCCGCGACCAGGTCAACGCCCTCACCGCTCGGGAAAGAGAGGTGTTGGCCTTCCTCGGAAGCGGCCTGTCCAATGGGCAGATCGCCCGGCGGCTCCATGTGGTGGAGGGAACGGTCAAAGCCCACGTGAGTTCCATCCTGGCGAGGCTGGGCGTCGACAACCGGGCCGCGGCCGCGGTCGTGGCCCACGAGGCCGGAATCGTTCCGCCTCAGCCTCCCCAGCCGTGATGCCGCCCCCTGGACAAGGGGCATGAACGCGAGCAGCACCGCCGCCGCAACAGCGCCGCCGAGCGCCGCGCCGGCGAGCACATCGTGCGGGTAATGGACCCCTACCAGTACGCGCAGCAGAGCGGCAGCCCCGGCCAGCGGCAGCGTGATCGCGGCGAGGCGGGGCCGCAGCACGGCGAGACCGACGGCCAACCCGGCGGCCAGGGTGGCGTGGTTGCTCGGGAACGACCAGTCCCCCGCTCCGGGGCATTCCGCGACAGATTCGGCCCCTGCGCGTAGCGCACGGCAAGGACGTTCCTCGTCCACAACGAGCTTCACCGCTTCGCTCACCGCATAGGCCGCGACGGTGCCGAGACCGGTCAGCACGGATCCGGCGAACTCCCGTGTGTCTTTGCGGCGCATTGCCGTCCACCACATCCAGACCAGCAGCATTCCGAGGATCACCAAAGTGCCCTCGCTCGCCACTTCCAGGAGCGGGCCCAGCCACGACGGTGCATCCGCCACCGCCCCGGCCACCGACCGGTACGCGGATGCCGAAGCCCCGCCCGTGACCTCGACAGCACCAGCTTCGCCCAGCCCACCGGGGGACAGCCAAGTGACAACTCCTGCTCCCACGCCCAGGACGGCCAACGCACCGAGCGGCCGACCGGCTCGGACTTGCATTCGCGGTTCTCGTTCCATGAGGCCCGAACCTAGAAGCGGGAACAGTGGGGAACCCGAGCCGAACGGCAACTTCGGACCTTGACGATCGTCAGGCTTGACAGCTCCGGGCACCTTCGTTCCGCGTCACCGGACACACCGCGACCTTCAACAAACCTTCGCTTTTCGAGCGTCTCCAGCAACGGGTGTACCACCGCGGCGCGGGTGCGGCACCGGGCGGCAACCGAGTAGCCGGCGCATCTGGTCGCGTTCGGTCTGCTGCGCGTGCACGGCCGGGATCTGACGGGATGCCCTTTCAGCGAACGCTGCGCCGCAGTGGAGTCGTTGTTCCTCGAGGAGGGTCCGGCGGCGCCGTGGTCGCTGTGCCCGACCACGACCGACCCGGAGCAGGCGGCCGTATGGCTGGCTGACCACACAGCCGTCGGGATCGAGGGTCTGGTGTTCCGGCCTCTGACGGGCGGGTACGTGCCGGGCGGGCGGGGGTGGGCCAAGTACAAGGCGCAGCAGACCACGGAGGCCCTCGTCGGATGGTCACGGGCTGCCAACAGGACCCCACTACCGCATTGTTGGGCCGCTACAACGACGGCGGGCGCTTGCGGTACACCGGCCGCACCACCACGCTGGGCGGCCGTCCGGCACGCCCTCGTCTGCCACCTGCACGCCGGAGACGCAGGCCACCCGTGGACCGGGCGCACCATCCGTGCGGGGTGGGGCTCGCGGGAGCAGTTGTCGGTGCACCTGGTCGTGCCCGAGGTCGTCGCCGACGTCGCCGTGGACGTCGCCCAGGACAGCGCCGAACGCTGGCGAATAGTCAGATGTCGCCTTGGACCAGGGCGTGCAAATGCTGGTCGTGCCACCCGTCTTCATGCAGCAGCGCGCTGCGCATCGTGCCTTCGACCAAGAAGCCGGCCTTGGCCGCTACTCGGCACGATGCCGGGTTGGCCATCGAGTGGCACAGCCGGAGCCGGTGCAGGCCAAGGTCGTCAAACGCCCACCGGCTGAGGCGCTTCGTGGCCTCGACCACGACGCCCCGACCGCGTCCTGCGGGCAGGACCCAGTACACGACTTCGGCGCTGCCGCCAGCGAGATCGATGTCACTCAAGCCGATCAAGCCCACGGCTTCGCCGCCGTCGGGATCGGCGATGGCCCATATCGCGCCCTGCTCGTTCTGCCAGCGCTCGTGCATGCGCTCGATACGCTTGGCCGCTTCCGCCGGCGAGGCCACGACCAGGAGGTTCCACTGGCGAATCGCCGGATCCTGCCCAGCAGCCATCAACGTGCCGACGTCGCCGGCGCGCCAAGGGCGCAACTCCATACCGCTGGAGAGGGTGAGCACGGGCTGTTGCCGCTCGGCCAAGTGGCCTGCAGGAACGACGGGCGGTACGGCTGAGGCGATCACTGCGGCATCGTGCCACAGCCCCACATCAGACAGCACTCGATCCGCCCCCGCCCCTACCACCCACCACTGACACACAGGGTGAAGGGCAGATCCCGTCCGTGGGCTCCACGTCGCCTTCCCGCCCCGGTTTGGGGATGAGGACCCGGACCTCGATGGACCATTCGTCCTGCCCCGTCAGCCCTCCGTGACCCGGATGATCGTCTTGCCGGGGTTGCGTCGCCCGGGTGCGAAGGCGGCGGGTGCCTCGCAGAGCGGTCGTACGTCTCCGACGATCGGCTTGAGCCGCCTCTCCCGCAGTCGCTGGGCCAGGTCCGCGAGCCGGACGCGATCGGGTTCGACCACGAAGAAGACGGCCTGTCCGTTCTCGGGCTGAATCCTGAGAGGCTCGGCGATGGTGACGAGGGTGCCGCTGGCGCGTACCAGGGCGGTCGAGCGGTCGAGGATCTCGCCACCGAGCACGTCGAAGACGAGGTCGACTTCACCGACATCCTCCACGGCGTCGCTCTGCAGGTCCAGGAACTCATCCACGCCGAGACCGAGGGCCGACTCTCTGGAGGCCGCCCTGCCGCTGCCGATGACTCGGGCTCCGGCCTCGCGCGCGAGTTGCACGGCGATCGACCCGACACCGCCCGTCGCGCCGTGAATCAGGACGGTCTGGCCCGTCATGAGGCGGCCGTGGTCGAACAGGCCCTGCCACGCGGTCAGCCCGGAGATCGCCAGCGCGGCCGCCGCGGTGTGGTCCACGTCCGCCGGAAGCGGGGCGAGGTTGCGTGCCTCCACTGCGACGTACTCGGCCAATGAACCGTCGCGGGCCCCGTCGCACAGTCCGAACACCCGCTGGCCCACGGTGAGTCCGGTCGTTCCGTATCCCAGTTCTACGACGACGCCCGACAGCTCGTGCCCGGGGACACTCGGGGTGCGGTCGCGGCCGGCGCGGTCGGACCACGTCGCCGGCCAGTCGAGTTCACCAGGGGTGAACCCTGCGGCATGCACCCCCACGATGACGTCGTTCTCGGCGGCGTGCGGGTAGGGGATGTCCGTCAGGGACAGTCCGGCGGATCCGGCGGCACGGTCGCGGACGGTGATGGCTTGCATGGCGGTTCCTTACGGTGGTCATGAGGGGTGTCGGGCCGACGCGGTGCGGGCCCGCGAGGACGCCAGAGCGGCCCAGCAGCCGTTCCCGAAGATCGGCGAGCTGTCCACCCGCCTGATCACCCAGGCGAAACAGACCGTGGAGCGGTCCTGGCTGGGTGAGGTCTCCGCGGTCGTCCTGCAGCAGTCCCTGCGCGACGCCGAGACTGCGTACCGCAACTTCTTCGCCTCCCTCAAAGGCACCCGCAAGGGCCCCAAGATCGGCCCGCCCCGCTACAAGTCCCGTAAAGACGCCCGGCAGTCGATCCGGTTCACCGCCAACGCCCGCTGGCACCTCACCGACAGCGGCCGGCTGAACCTGCCGAAGATCGGCGCGGTGAAGGTGAAGTGGTCCCGCACCCTGCCCGCCACCCCGACCTCGGTCACCGTCATCAAGGACGCGGCCGGCAGGTTTTTCGCCTCGTTCGTCATCGACACCGACCCGGCCGCCGACGCCGCCCGGATGCCCGGCGGTGACCAGATGGTCGGCATCGACCTCGGACTGACCCATTTCGCCGTCCTGTCCGACGGCACGAAGATCGACTCCCCCAGGTTCCTGCGCCGCGCGGAGAAGAAGCTGAAGAAGGCCCAACGCGAGCTGTCCCGCAAACAGAAGGGATCCAAGAACCGCGAGAAGGCGCGACTCAAGGTCGCCCGCGCCCACGCACAAGTGACGGACGCCCGCCGTGAGTTCCACCACCAGCTCTCCACACCCAGCTGATCTCCGAGAACCAAGGGATAGCCGTGGAAGATCTGTCGGTGGCGGGACTGGCACGCACGAAGCTGGCCAAGTCCGTGCACGACGCCGGATGGTCGTCGTTCATCAACATGCTGGAGTACAAAGCGGCTCGGTACGGGCGGACCCTGATCAAGATCGGCCGGTTCACACCGACCAGCCAGGTCTGCTCGCAGTGCCGGACCAAGGACGGCCCCAAGCCCCTGCACATCCGGAACTGGACCTGTACCGCCTGCGGTGCGGTCCATGACCGGGACCACAACGCCGCGAAGAACGTCAAAACGGCCGCCGGACTGGCGGTTACAGCCTGTGGAGCGCAGGTAAGACCAGGACTCGTCCCGGCACAGCGCGACGAAGCAGGAAGCCACGGATTCCCGCCCGAACCCCGTGCCGCGTAGCGGCACAGCAACGGAACGGAAGGCCAGAATCCCCGGGCTTCAGCCCGAGGAGCAAGTCAACTGCGCTCGCTGCATCCGACGGGCGTGCGCATCGCGATCGTCTGCGACAAGTACCCCCCGCACCTGACGACGAGGCGTTGCCAGCGGGTCGGCACGTGGGCAGCGGCGAACGACGTCGAGATCGCCTACACCCCGACCAATAGCTCCTGGCTCAACCGCATCCAGGCCCAATTCACCGTCTCGCGCTACATCATCTGGCGGAACAAGCACGCGTTCAACGAACGCCTCCGCAAGGTCGTGAACAGGGCGAACGTTGCCTAATGCTAGGAACGGTCAACTGCGTCGAGGGCGTGTTCTTTTAGGAAAACGCCCGCATGGGCTGCGGCTTCTTCCGCGGTCGCGTAGCGCGTCCCATCTGTAACCGTGGCGGATGCTCCATCAGCGCCCACGCCTGTCCAACTCCAGTCACCGGAAGACGCCTGTACCAGTTCGGCAGTCCCCCCGAAGAGCGCGAGCGTGCTCCTGCCCGCTGTAGCGGGCGCTGAGCGGCTGATGGCGTCGGGCCATTTCTTTCGGGCACCCTGCCGGGTGATGCCCCAGACAGCCCCCATCTGCTCGTAACTGGCGCCGTAGGAGCCAGCGGTTGCTGCCGCGTGGGCGGTCAACCGCCTGACCTCGGCATCCATCACCTTCCACGCGGCCAGGATGGACAGTGCCACTTCGATGGGATCCGCTTCCCACATACGATCCGCGGGCAGCCCGGTCTGTTGGCAGCGAATCGCCGAGGCCAGCGGATTCAAGGCGTCGTACAGCGCCTTGTCGAGTTCTGCCTGCTCTTCCGGGGTGATCTCAGAGATCATCATGTGACAACTATAGTTTCCAAATCACTAGATGGAAACAAAAGTTTACGCATGGTCTCGCCCATAGCCCGACCGCATCAGCGAGACAGGCCAGCCAAGGCTGCGTCAGGCGCCGGGCAGGGCGGGCGAGGCCCAGAGCAGACGGCCGTCGGCAACAGCGTCCCGTTGAGGATCACGTACGCATTGGCAGTTGCGGTCTTGACCGCGGAGGCCAGGTTCGGGGCGAGCGCGGACAGCACGTAGACGGCCTCGGTGATGTACCGGTAGGCGGTGGTGGTGCCGGCGCCGAAGCCTGCGGCGAGCTGGCCGTAGGTGTGCCCGCACCGCAGGTGGGCGAGGGCGAGCAGGGCCTGACGGCCTGTGCTCGGCCGACGCCAGCGGGTGCCGCGCTGGCGATGGTCCCGTAGCCGGGCGGACAAGAAGCGCAGGGCGGAGCTGAGACGTCGATCCCGGACGGATAGACGAGCATGCGAAGCCTCTGGTGGAGACGGATCTCTTGGTCAAGAACCCATCTACCAGGGGATTCATCTGGCTGTCAGCTCAACCGGCGGGCTCGCCGCACAAGTTGGGCAACGCCTTTCAGTGGCACACTGGTCGTCGTGTCCAACTCCTACGCGCAGCCCATCCTGAGAACAGCGGACCTATCCGAGGGGTTCCGCACCGTCGAGAGGCTGCTTGGGATCGCCGACCTGGGCGATCTTGAAGTCGATTTCGATGTGCGAATCTCCTCGACTCGCTCGCTTTCGGCGGTGCTGGCCGTGTTGCCGGATGCCGAGTGGTGGGCGGAAGGAGGGAGGGGCGGTTCGTCGGAGCGTATGGATGATCCGTCGGCCTTCTTGCCCATCCGGCTGCGAGGCTGGGCCGGGGCACCGGGGACGGTGAAGCCATTCCTCCAGGCGGTTGGCGACAGCCCAGCGACGGTGCGGTGGGACTTCAACGCCTGGCCCGAGGCTCCCGAGGTAGATCTGGGAGTGGGCGGTACCCGCGGAGCATTCGTCACGCTGTGTGTCCATGCCCGAGACCTCGACCTTGAGGAGCCTGCGGCCGACTACACCGTTTTCGTCCACGTCACGCAGGTCGAGGCCGAACGTGCACCGTGGCTGGCAGCCCAAGTCGGGTTGCGGGTGATCGGCGACTCGGTGATGGCGCCGTACTGAGAAGGCTGTGGCAGCGGTGCGTCGCTGCCGGGATTGTCCAGGTGGATGCACCGCTGCCTTAGGAACTACTCAGAGTTCTCCTGATGACAGATCGCCAGTTCTACGGATGCCGGAGAGGCTCCGCTGAGCAGTCGAAACGACAGGTGGGAAAAGGCTCACTGCCCGTTACCGGGCGCAGAAGGACGTCGCCTTCAGGAAGAAGCTCCCGGCCGACGTACCCGGCCTGACGGAAGGTGAGCGAGCCGGCGTCGTGTGCGAACTGGCCCGCACTATCAACCCGAGCAGTCTCCCGCCACCTACCACCCCCTACGCCTGGTGCCGAGCCCTGGCGGTGCTGCACCGGCACGTCCGGTACGCGAGAGAAGATCCGACGCGCAGCCGACACCCCGGATCCGATGCGCTGGCAAGAAACACGGCCGGCCGGCTGGCGTCACATCCGCGCCGGATTACAACGCAACTCAAGTGTTGGACATTGCATGAGCGCGGACACGTCTTCAGGGGTTGAGCGAGGCCCGGACCGGCAGCGGTACGCCAGGCGGGCTCTTCACCATCGGTCGGCCACGCCTTGTTGTAGGAGCAGCGCAGGGTGCGGACTTCGTGCCACGTCTGCTTCTCCAGTCGGGTGAGCAGTGCTGCCGGACACCGCTCCGCTCGACTTCGTCCTGCTGCGCGCGCTGGTGCTGCGGCTGGAATCGGTCAAGAAGGCCTGACCGCCGATACGGCGGTGACGGTCACCGTGTCGTCGCACTCGGCGAACTGCCCGTCGTCCAGAGCCACCTGGTACGCCCCGGACCCCGGCAGCCGGACGACCATCGTGGGATACACCACGGGCGCCGAACCGGACACGCAGTACCCGTCGGCCTCTCCCTGCACCTGCACGAACGTCAGCTTCACCCACGCCTTGCCGCCGGGGGCAACCTTCACCGGCGCCGCGGCTCCGGTCGGCTTGACGGTGAGCGGCACGTTCATCTCGGGAGAGCCGTTCCCTGCGCCTGCCACCGCGGGGTGCCCCTCGAGGACGCACGTCCGTCCGGACACGTTGGTGAACTCGACGACGGCGGCCCCGGTCCCCGTACCGGCCGGCCGCACGGCGGCCTGACGGGCGGTCGCCTTCAGACTGCCAGCGGAACAGGTCCCCGCCGAACCGCCCGGAGCGGGTGCGGACGACGGGGGTGCGGAGACAGCGGGCGAGGAGGAACCGGAGGCGGAGCTGCCAGGCTTCGAGGCGCCGGGCGTGGAGGAGGCCGCTGAGCTGACGGCCCCGGACGGGGTGACACCGCCGCCTGCGGTGTCCGCACCGCCCCCACCGGGCTGACACCCCGCCACCGCCAGCGCCGCCGAACTCACGACCACTGCCACCACCGCACCGCGCATTCCGTTCACGTACCGCATGCTGTCCCCCGAGTCCCAGTTGTCCGGAGCACGGCTCCTCGCCGCCCTCGTCGAACCAGACAAAACCGTGGAGCCAGCAGTTCTCCCCCACTCCGACCTGTGACCCACCGGTGACGAAATCCGGCCACAACCACCGTGGAACGCCCCGACAGACCGAGCTCCCGACCCGCGGCCTTTGAACCCGTGACGCTTCGCCGAACAAGTGCTGTGGAGGGGTGGAGATTGCTGGTGACGACGACCGAGCGTCGTTCGTAGACGGCGTCGACGGCCGGGCTCGTCGTCTTCAGGGGCGCCAGCACAGTGAGGGCAGCAGGCCGAGCCCGTCCAGCCAGGCCCGTGAGGAAGGCGTCGGCCTCGGCCAGCACGGCGGCACGTCCCGACGGTCCGTAGAAGGTCAAGTCGTCGGCTGCGTCGTCGAAGACGCGCACCTGGCTGTGGGGGGCGGTGCATAGGTGGGCGCGCGCGATCTCAGACAGGCCGAGGCTCAGGGCATAGCAGTCCCCGCAGTGGACGAGGTGGAGCATCGTCCAGGGTCGCGGCGATCTCGTCGGCGTCCGCGTCGGTCAAGCCCGCACCCTGAGCGCGCAGCAACGCCACCGACTCGGCGCGGGAGAGGGTGTCAACGTCGAGAGGTACGGCGTAGCTGTTCCAGTGCGGTTGCGGGAGAAACGCCACCACGGTACCCACGCCCGATGGCCGGCAGACTCACGGCTTTTTCGTCGCGGACCGCTTCGTGCCTGTGCCGCTGTTGCTGCTCGTAGCGCTGCGCCTCGGCTTGGCGGGCGCCCTCTTGCGCGTGCGCGTGGTGGCCTCCTTAGCGCCGGACGCCGTCGGCGACCCGGGCGGTGTGGTCGGCCACGTGAACTCGATCTCCAGCTCGATCTCCCCATCACCGATCTCGACCTCTATCTCGCTACGAAGGTCGTCGGGGATCCGCAGGCTCAGCGTTCCAGGGCTGAGTTCCACTTCGGCCTCCCCGCCCTTCCGTAGCGCGTCGGCCAGTGCAGCTAGTTGGTCAGCCGCCTCAAGGCGTGACAGGGAGCGCTTCCGCTCGAACTTGAGGTCCATGGTGTCTCCGATCCGCAGACTGCCTGGGTGCCGGGCAGCTCCGCACAACCGCCGTTCACATCCGACCGGCGGATTCCCTCCAATCTCGTCCCCTCGGGTGCGACGCGCACGTCGGGGGTGCGCGCAGCGACGGCACACGATGCGCGAGGCCGGAAGGGGATCTACGGTTGAGGGGCCCCGTGTGCGGAATGCGGTTCTTCCGCCTCACGCCCCTTCGGGCTCGACACTCACCAGGAGGGCATACGCCATGTCCACTGCATCGGACACTCCTGTCCTGGACACCCTCGCCGCCATGACGGTCGACTCGGTCGAGCGGTGCGGACTGGCCCCGGACGCGCTCATCCTCACGCGCATCGCGGCACTCGCCGCCTCGGACGCCCCGCCCATCTCCTACGCGGCCCATATCGACCCGGCCATCAAAACCGGCCTGACCGTCGAACAACTGCAGGACGTCCTGGTCGCCATCGCACCCATCGTGGGCACCGCCCGCGTCATGACGGCCGCGGGCAACATCGCCACGGCGCTCGGCATGGCCATCGCCGTCGCCGATGCCGAGATCGCAGCCCAGGGCTGAGAGCAGCCGCCCGCCCGGCATCGGTAGTCCGCACGGCCGGCATGGGACAGAGGGCCAAGGATCTGCCCGCCGGGTACGACGTGCCCCGTGCCGGGCGTCCCCATGGCGGCAGGGCAGGCAAGACCAGGCAGGAGCGTCTCCGATGTCCCAGAACGCGACCACGGCCATGCGTGCCGCACCGCACGCCACGCCCGAGAACCGCGCGGCTCTCGGCAAGGAGGCACGGCGCCGCTCGCCGCGGTCGGGCCACGCCGTGTACACGCCGTCTCCCGACCGGCCGGACCCGCTGTCCATTCTTCAGGCGCAGTCCGAGGCACGGGTGCCCGAACTCGTCCCGATCCGCTACGCCCGGATGATGGAGTCCCCGTTCCGCTTCTACCGGGGCGCCGCCGCGATCATGGCGTCCGACCTGGCCGACAGCCCGGTCTCGGGACTCAGGGCCCAACTGTGCGGGGACGCACATCTGTTGAACTTCCGTCTGCTCGCCTCACCGGAACGGCAGTTGGTGTTCGACATCAACGACTTCGACGAGACGCTGCCGGGCCCTTGGGAGTGGGACGTCAAGCGCCTGTCGGCGAGCTTCGTCATCGCGGGCCGGGAGAACGGCTTCGACGACGACGAACGCGCCCGCATCGTGCGCGCCACGGTCCGCTCGTACCGCAAGGCGATGATCCGCTTCGCAGAAACGAGCAACCTGGACGTCTGGTACACGAAGATCGACGCGGACCTCCTCGAATCACTGGCCTCAGGCCGGCTCCAGGCAACGAAGCGCGGGCGCAAGAACCTGGCCCACGCCATCGCGAAGGCCCGCACCCGCGACAGCCTCCAGGCATTCGACAAGCTCACCGAGACGGTCGACGGCCGACCCAGGATCGCGGCGGATCCCCCGCTGCTCGTCCCGGCCGGCGACCTGCTGCCGGACGTGAAACGCAGCGCGCTGGAGCGCCAGTTCCGCGGTCTGATCGAGCGGTACGGTCGCACGCTCGCCTCCAACCGGCGCACGCTCCTGGAGGACTACCGACTGGCCGACGTCGCCCGCAAGGTGGTCGGCGTCGGCAGCGTCGGCACCCGATGCTGGATCTTCCTGCTCCTCGGCCGCGACGACCAGGACCCGCTCTTCCTCCAGGCCAAGGAGGCCGACACCTCCGTGCTCGCCGCACACGTCGGCGCAAGCCAATACCGCAACCAGGGCGAGCGGGTGGTCTCGGGCCAGCGGCTGATGCAGGCCACCAGCGACATCTTCCTCGGCTGGGAGCGGGTGGACGGGATCGACGGCAAACAACGCGACTTCTACGTCCGCCAGCTGCGCGACTGGAAGGGCATCGCCATACCGGAGAGGATGCGGCCGAAGGACATGCAGGCGTTCGGCGAACTGTGCGGGGCCACGCTGGCGCGTGCGCACGCGCGGTCCGGCGACCGCATCGCGATCGCCGCTTACCTGGGCAGCGGCGACTCCTTCGACCGCGCGCTCACCTCCTTCGCCGAGTCATACGCCGACCAGAACGAGCGGGACCACCAGGCTCTGCTCGACGCGGTACGGGCGGGCCGGCTGCCCGCGCAGGAGCTGCCGGCAGCCTGACCCGCGACAGGAGACCCGGCTCACCCCGCACGCGTATGTTCTTCCGCCGCTCCTGCAAGGGTGGCTCTGACGTCACTCAGCGGCCCCTCATATGGGCCAGTTGGCCCCACGTGACTGAAGAGCGGCGCGTGACGCCTCGAAGCGGCCCCACTGCGGCTCGCCTGCGCGTACGACCGTGAAGTGCCACCGCAGACCATCATCGAACACCTGTCGGCGCCAGCGATGGCCGCGAGCATGCTCTTCGACTGGTGAAGCTCTCCTTCGGCGTCGTCGCCGGGACCCTCGTCTCCCCTGCGCAGAGAAGCGCGGGAAGCGCAGGATCGGCTGCCTGACAGCCCAGCCGATCCCCCACCGTGACCACCGCTGCGCAGGCCCAGTGCGCCGGTGATGTGCTGGCGGCACCACACCGCGGTGAGGGGTTCACTGGTCTACGGCCGCCCGAAGGTGCGTGCGAGGTCCCGCGGTGTTGGAATTGAAGGCGGAAACGAGCACGATCGGCGGCGCGCGACTGTCGCGCCGACGGAGGCCGCAGGCCGCCAGGCGAGGAGTTCGGTATGAGCGTCGACGCATTGTCCGAGGTGGGACCTGTCGATTACCTGATCCTGGAATTCCCCGGTAATCGCATGACCGGCGAAGGCCTGCCGCTCCTGCTCGACCTCGTCGATCGGCACATCATCCGTGTCCTCGACCTGTCCTTCGTCCGCAAGGACGAGGACGGCTCGGTCAGAGCGCTCCAGCTCACCGACATGGACGGCGACGGGGAACTCGACTTGGCCGTGTTCGAGGGCGCCTCCTCGGGCCTGCTCGGCGAGGACGACCTCCAGGAGGCCGCCGCCGTTCTTGAACCCGGCAACTCCGCGGGCGTCATCGTGTACGAGAACGTGTGGGCGGCGCCGCTGGCAGCGGCCCTGCGGCGCGGCGGAGCCAGGATGGTGGCCAACGGCAGGATCCCGGTCGAGGACCTCCTGGCGACTCTGGAAGCCACCGAGTCCCGGTCCGCCTCCTAGCGGCCCACGCCCGCCCGACGACAAGGACACCTGTCATGCCTGGTCTGCTCCGCGGGGTCGCCCGCACCGCCGTCATCTCCGGTACCGCCACCGCCGTCTCCAACCGGGTGTCACGACGCCAGGCCGGCCGTTGGGCGCAGCAGGACTACGGGCAGCCTGCCGTAGCGCCGGCCTCCAGTGCTCCGGCGCCCGCACCCGAGCCGGCGGCCGCGGCGTCGATGGACACGAAGATCTCTCAGTTGAAGGAGCTCGCTCAGCTCAAGGAGCAAGGGGTGCTCTCCGAGGCTGAGTTCGCAGCCCAGAAGAGCCGCATCCTCGCACTCTGAACCGGACGAAACTCCTCCGCGTCCGATCGAGGGTCCTCCCGCCTACGCGCCGCCCGCAGTCTTCTCCTGTGGGCGGCGCGCGGCGGCCTTCTCACGTGGGCGGCCCGTAGCGGCCGACGGTCCCTTCGGGAGCAACTCGGCGGTGACGAAGGACGTCACGGACGCCAGGATCACCACAGGGATCGTCTCGGAGTTGCCGAGCACCAGCACCACCAGGGCCACGCTGCTGACCGGGAGCCGCAGGGCGGCTGCCGACGCCGCGGCCATGCCGACAGCGACACCGGGGATCACCCCTAGGCCCGGCAGCGGCGCGAGCAGCACTCCTGCCGCCGCGCCCAAAAAGAGCGCGGGAAAGACCAGGCCACCGCGGAGACTCCCCAGGCACAGGGCGTACGCGGCGGATTTGAACAGCAGGACGGCCAGAAGTGCGCCGACGCCCCAGGCATGGGGATCGGCCGCGAGTCCGGCCAGCGTGGCCTGTCCGGACGAGGCGACCTCGACCGGGGTGCGGCCCGTGATGAGCGCGTAGAGGGCGGCGCAGCCCCCTGCGGCGACCGCGCAGGTCACCGTCCTGACCAACGGGGAGTCCGCCACGAAAGCGGCGGTCAGCCGACCACCGATGATCACCAGGTGCAGCAGCGCACCGACGCCTGCCGCCAGCACGATCGACCACACCACATCACCGGTGTCCAGACGCGGGGGCGATGTGGGGAAGTGGACGGAGAGACTGCCGGTCTCAAGGCCCGTCCAGCGTCCGAAGCCCGTGAACACCACGGCTCCGACGCCGCTCGACAGCAGCGCGGGGAGCATGACGATGAACAGTTGTGGACCGCCCACGCCCGCCACTTCGATCAGAAGGACCGCGGCGATGAGCGGATTGCCGAAGATGGCGGCGATGGCTGCCGCCGCGCCTGCCGCGTACAGCAGCGCGGTGCCCTGCGGCGTGGCGGGGGCGCGGACGAGCTGCCGGAACAGCACGGCCAGACCGGCACCGAGGGCGATCAGGGGTGCCTCCGGGCCGAGGGCGGCACCGAGCGGCAGGCTCGCGGTCGCAGCGATGATCACTCCTGGCAGCGCGGCCGCCGAGGCGCCGCCCGCTTGCAGGCCGTACGCGGGGACGTGACCGCCGGCGCCGGGCAGGTGGGTCGCCACCAGCCCCACGATGAGCCCGGCGACGGCGAGCAGCGGCAGTGGCCACCAGGCCGGCGGGGTGTCCCAGCCCCAGGCCTTCGGCAGGTCCGCCCAGATCGCGTGCTCCAGCTCGTGCAGGCCGACGAGGAACCCGAAGGCCGCCAGGGAGATCGGAATGCCGATCAGCGCGCTGAAGATCAGGAGCTTGCGGTATGCGGGCGTACGCAGAAGGTCGCGCAGTCGGTCGGCTTCCGGTGATTCGACAGATTCGGGGGATTCGGAACCAGGGTCGGGAGTCATGGCGCACGCTCCTCCGGCGCGGGCGAGGACTGACGTCGCTCCAGTCCGAGCCGGACCGCCCCGACCATGATCTTCGCGATCATGCCTACGAGGATGAGGTCGGCCACCATCTGGCACGTGGTCAGGACTCGCGCTGTTTGCGAGACGGGCACGATGTCGCCGAAGCCGACGGTCGCGAAGACAGTCACCGTGAAGTACAAGGCGTCGTTCCTGCTGAGCGGTTCGGAGAAGGAGTGCGCTCCTTGCTCTTGCGCGTACAGGAAGTAGGTGGCCGAGAACAGCAGCAGAAAGAGAGGAACGGCAGTGGTCAGCGCCTCGATGGCGCGCAGCCGAGGATGCGACGAACCGATGATGCTCACCGCTTGCACGGCAAGCAGTGCGCCGATGCCCAGCAGGCCCATGCCCAGCACCGTGGCGGTGTGCTGGTCCAGATCACGGTCCAAGGGGAGCAGGTAGTACGCCAGGGTGGAGGCTGTCACCGCGGCCAGGGAACGCAGGAGCGGCAGGAGCAGGCGCACGCGGTGCGGGCGCACCCGGCGGCCCCGGTCGCTCTCCTGGGGCGTGCTCATGAAGGCTGCGGCTCCTTCTCGCGGCCATCCCGCCCGGTCCCGTCCGCCGCGTCGTCGGCCTCGTCGAGGAACTCGCGCACGGCGAAGGCGGCCAGGACCGCGGCCACGATCCACAGCACGACCACCGTGCTCGGATACGACCAGGCGACGAGGACGATCAGCGCGATCAGGAGGATCAGCCCGCCGATCAAGCGCTTGTGGCGATGTACGAAGCGGCCCGTCGCGCCGAGCCGCAGGCCTGCCGAGCCGGCGACCCCGCGCATGGACGCGATGCCGCTGGCGCACGCCTGCCGGATCGTGACCGCCGCGCGCGACGGCCCGGTCAGGAAGGCACCGCAGGCTGTCACCAGGGCGACGGCAGCCACCGCACGGACTGTGGCCCGCAGGAACCTGACGAGCGCGTCGAACACGGCGGCCGCCGCGTCCTGCGACATCCCGGCCGGCAGGCGGTCGAGGTAGATTCCGCGGAAGACGGCCAGGCTCACTCCGAGAACCAGCATGCCGAAGGCCACGGCAAGCGCCGCCGCCACCAGGACACGCCGCCGGTGGGCCGCCAGGACAACCCCGGCGGCGGCGATCAGCACGGTGATCACCGGAAGCCACGAGCCGACGATCTGCAGAATCCGGGTGAACGTCTTGACCTTGGCGAGCTCCTCCGAGGAGAAGACGACGAATTCGCTGTGCACCTGGGGGATGCGCCCCGCGCGGGAGAAGCCGGATTTCACCAGCTCGTTCTTGGCCCGCTCCACGATGGGGCCGACATCGATGGCCACCTGATCGTCCTTGAGGGTGACGGCGCCGCCGCCTTTGCCCGTGAGCGCCTTGTCCAAGGACCGGTGTGCGACGCGGTTGGCGTCTGTCCACAGCGTTTCGAAGGCGGAACTCGACACGAGCCGCTGGACCGTGGTGCTCACCAACGCCTTGAGACCGTTCTCGATGGGGCCGCTCAGCTCGCCGATGAGTTTCGCGGCGGCGGGACGGTTCCCTTCCTGCCGAACTGCTGTGGAGAGCTCTGCCACCAGGGCCTTCACGTCGATCTGCTCAAGGATCACCGTCGTGGCGCGATTGGTCACCGCCGTCTGCACCGCCGGGTCCGTGGCGAGCGGCGCGACGGTGTCGACATATCGGTCGGTGTCCTCGACCATGCTGTTGGCCCACACCGCGACGACCGACAGCACGGACAGCAGCGCGGCCAGGACCACCAGCACGGCGGACAGAAACGACCGCCAGCGGTGCCGACGCGGTCTCCCGCCGCCCTCCAGCTCCGCGATCCGGCGCTGCAGATCCGCCAACTCGTCCCCCCGCGCTTGCGGAGAAGGCGCGCCGGGTGACGGATCCGGCCGGCTGGGCTGAGCTTCCATACGGTTCTCCTGCAAGGAAACTTCGAGGGTGACCGAGAGCGACGGAGCAACCGCCGCCAGTCCAGCAAAGGCGCTCCCGGCAGGTCCCGCGACCGGAGCCGCGTCGCGCCGCCCGTTTGCGGCGCGCCCTGATAGGGCCGCCGTCCTCGCTCCGCCGAAGGACGGGGCCGGGATTCGCGCGGCCCGATACGGCTGGTCGGATGAACGTCACGCTCTGATCCGTTGGGCCCGAGCAGTGACGCGACCTCACGAGGATGGCGGGCCTGTTCGACCTAGCGCGGATACACGTTGCAGCCGCCGCGAGCGCACGGGTTCGGCGCCGTCGGCCATGGAATCGCCCGTCGGGGTCACGATGGCTACGCCGCCGGTGCAAGAGCATCGGTCGTCGCGTCGGCCCGGTCGAAGCAGCCGCGCCCCCGGATGGCCCCCTCCCCGATCACGCCGGCGCCGAGGGCCCGCCGGTCCGGTTCACGCAGTCCATGGGGAGCCGGGCCGTACCCCTTCACCCGTGCGCCCGCGGCGACCGGCTCGCGGACCTGCAAGCGGCACGCCACAGCGGCCGCTCCAGGACAGTGATGCGTCCAGTGACCTGGACGGCCGTCCAGGACTCGGCGATGGCCCGCACTTCTGCCGCGACGGCCGAGGAATGGCTGAGGCCGTCCTGGAGGACGGACTCGCTCGGCTGCACACCCACGATGCCCGGGGCCCCTCGACCCCGACGGGATCGCCTTCGAACTCCCTACTTCTGCGAGGGGTAGCGCCCGCCGATGCCCTGTCGGTCGGCCTGCTCGGCGACAGCGCGCCGGGCCGCGTCGGGAAACTCCCGCTCGACCGACTCCTGGAGCAGACGCAACTCGGCTCGCACGGAGGGATGCCGTTCCGGCGGGAGGGTATCGAGCAGGCCGTCGAGCACCGCGCGGAGCCGACGGCAGATCTGCACCGAGGACGCTCCGTAGTCGCGGATCTCGCACAGGGCCAGCTGAAGGTAGCTTTCCCAGTCCCGCCCGAGCAGCACGAGCCGGGGGTGCCCCTGGTGATCGGCCAGGACATAGCGGCCGGGCAGGGGTGCTTTGCGCACCATGTGCAGGAACGACTCGATGTAGTTGAGCACTTGCACCGCGGTCGTGGGGTCGTTCACCGCGGGGGAAAGCGCCCTGATGGCGATGTCGACGAGGATCCTGAGGGCGAAGGCGGGGTCCTGCTCGATGGTCCGCTCGGCCCCGAGGGCGACAAGGCCGGTCACCCGTTCCGGGTCGGGTTGCGACGTGCCGCCGTGGACCTCCACGAGGACTGCATCGGGCGGCGCGAAGTCTCCGATCAGCCGGGTGACGACGAAGACGCAGTCGTGACGCGCGGCCTCGGCGACCAGCCCGGCCACGTTGAAGGACTGGATGGCACCACCGCGTTCGGAACAGATCCGCATGACCGGAGTCCCGGGCGGCACTTGCTCGTCCGCGTTCGGCGCCGCGCCGCGGATCTGGACGGCACCGCGGCCGAAGACGGCTCGTCCCATGCGGGCGACCAGGTCGGCGATGGCCACCGGTCTCAGACTGTGCGTGAACCGGTTCAGGTAGACGAGCAGGAGCACCAGGCTGATGGCCACCGCTCCGCCGGCCAGGGTGACTCCGAGGTCGGGCACGGAGTCGTCCTCGATGCTGCGCAGCAAGGAGAAGGCGAACGCGAAGGTCCCGGTGAAGGTCGCCAGCACCGCCTTCTGCAGACGGTCGCGGTACCACAGGCGCATATAGCGAGGAGAGAGCGTGCCGGTGGCCTGCTGGACGACGAGGACGCCGATGGTGACGACGAAGCCCAGCAACGCCACCATCGCCCCGACAATGGCGGTGAGCACGCCGCTCGCCGTACTCGTGGAGTAGTGCCAGCCGCTGGGCGGCCACCCGGTTCCGTCGGCCGCGACGGCCCATTCGGCGAGGATGCCGCCCAGGACGAGACCGAGCAGCGGCACGATCCACAGGCTTGACTTGATGTATTGCCGCACCCTGAATCTGGCCGCCCAGGACGCCACGATCTTCACTTCACGCCCCTTTGCCGGAGGAGCCCAGTACTGATGGGCGCGCGGAGCACCTGGCTGCGTCTGCGGGACCGCTGTCTCTCACGCTAGGGCCGTTCTCGCGGGAGTGCAGCGGCAGCGCGAAGGCCTTCCCCGCGCCACTTCGCTCGGCAGGACGGCGCCACATCGGAGGCCTAAGCTGACGGATGGCACCGGATTTCCCTCGCGCGCCGCGTAACCGGTGACCTCTCTCGCCGCCGCGTCGGAGCCCTGCGAGGCCGCTCAGGCGGATCCGGATCCTTGTCGGCCCGTGCCGAAAGGGGCTCACGATGGACGACTATCCCCTGATCGAGAACCATGGGCTGATCGGTGATCTGCAGACCGCTGCCCTGGTCACCACCGACGCCACGATCGACTGGTTCTGCTGTCCACGCTTCGATTCACCCAGCGTCTTCGGCGCTCTGCTCGACTGGCGCAAAGGCGGCCACTTCACCGTCCGGCCCGCCGCCAGCGACTACGAGACCAAGCAGCTGTACCACCCCGACACCGCCGTCCTGGTGACACGCTTCATGACGGAGGCCGGAGCCGGTGAGGTCGTCGACTTCATGCCGGTGACCGGGACGACGGCAACGCCGCGGCACCGGCTGGTCCGCATGCTGCGCTGTGTGCGCGGCAGCATGACGTTCGAGGGTGAGATCGCCCCCCGCTTCGACTACGGCCGCAAGCCGCACGAGCTTCACATCACGGAGCACGGGGCCCTGTTCAGCTCGGAGGACATGGACCTTGCCGTGCACGCCGTCCGGGAGCCGCACGACGAGCGGCTCCTGAACGCTCTGTCGGGCGACAAGGACCTGCGCTTCACCCTGACCTTGCAGGCGGGACAACAACGCGGCCTGGTCATCGAGTCGTCGCCCGCAGGGCCGCCCCGCGAGGTGCGGCTCGCGGAGTTCGAGGAGCTGTTTAACGGGACGGTCCGCTTCTGGCGCTCGTGGCTCAGCCAGTCCACCTACACCGGCCGGTGGCGCGAGGCGGTCGAACGCTCAGCCGTGACGCTCAAGCTCATGACCTACGCGCCGAGCGGCGCCCTGGTCGCCGCCCCCACGACGGCGTTGCCGGAGCAGCTGGGCGGCGAACGCAACTGGGACTACCGCTTCACCTGGATCCGCGACGCGTCTTTCTCCGTGTACGCGTTGCTGGGCCTGGGCTTCAAAGAAGAGGCGACGGCGTTCATCAGCTGGCTCCACAACCGGGTGAAGGAAGAGGCCGGCCAGGGCAACGGCACCGGGCCGCTGAACATCATGTACCGGGTCGACGGCTCGTCCGACCTGGTGGAGGAGGAGCTGAAGCACTGGGAGGGCTACCGCGGCTCCGCCCCCGTCCGTATCGGCAATGGGGCCGCGGACCAGCTGCAACTGGACATCTACGGTGAGGCACTGGACAGCATCTACTTCGCGCACCAGCACGGCATCCATCTGGACACCAGGGGGTGGACGGCGCTGCACACCCTTCTCGACTGGCTGGTCGACCACTGGGACCAGCCCGGAGAAGGGCTGTGGGAGACTCGCGGCGGCCGCAAGGACTTCACCTACGGTCGAGTGATGTCCTGGGTGGCTTTCGACCGCGCCCTGCGGATCGCGTACGACGACGGGCGCCCGGCGGCCCGCGGCCGCTGGATGGCCGAGCGCGACAACCTCTACGTGCAGGTCCTGGACCAAGGATGGGACCAGCGGAAGCAGTCCTTCGTGCAGCACTACGGCGACGATGTGCTCGACTCGTCGCTGCTGCGCATGCCGACGGTGGGCTTCATCACGCCCGATGACCCGATGTGGAAGTCCACCATGGACGCGATGGAGCGTGAACTGGTCAGCGACAGCCTGGTCTACCGCTACAACCCCGAAGCGTCACCGGACGGACTGCGCGGCTCCGAGGGAACCTTCTCCCTGTGCACGTTCATGTACGTCGATGCCCTGGCGCGGACCGGTCGCACGGATCAGGCCAGACTGGTGCTGGAGAAGATGCTCACCTACGCCAACCATCTGGGCCTGTACTCCGAGGAGATCGCCCTGACGGGGCGTCAACTGGGCAATTTCCCCCAGGCCTTCACTCACCTGGCGCTGATCGACGCGGCCATCACTCTCGACGCGACCCTCAACAGCAAGCGCGTGACGGCCTAGGGAGACCGCCGAAACGCCGGCTCCGCTGCCCTTCGACGCTCAGCCCTCGGTGCTCAGCCTTCGGAGGGGGCGGAGCCGAGCAGCACCACCTGGTCGCCCTCCCCCGGGATGACCTGCTGCTTGTCGGTGACCGGCTCCAGCCGCCGGTCGGCACGGACGACGAACAGGGTGTCGTGGCCCTCCGGGAGGGGGGCCGAGCCGGACCGGATCACGAAGCGGGCTCCCAGCTCGTAGCGTGCCGCCAGGACGTGGCGGACCAGCGCGGTGCCGAACAGGATGTCGCCGCCGGTGTAAGGGGCGACGACGCCATGGCCGCCGTGCGGCGGTCCCACCCGGTACACGGGGCCTTCGACGCTGTCCTGCATCACCACGGCGGCGAGCGCGTTGAAATCGTCGTCGTCGGTGGCCAGGAAGACGGCCGTCACACCCTCCAGCCTGGCCCCGGGATTGGTGGCCGTGGCCAGCAGATCACCGGTGGCCAGCTCGATTCCCGCGGCATCGATGCGTTCTCGTTCGGCGTCGGCCCCCGCCCACATCAGTACGTCCAGGCCGGCGCTCTGCAACGTCCTTCCCAGGTCCACCACCCATGGCTCCCCGCCCACCAGCAGAATCCGGTGTCCCCGGGGTTCGACGATGCCGAGCCGTCGCGCCACCGGCGCCGCGGTCAGCGCGTACAGCACGACGGTGCCCACGATCACCAGGAAGGTGACGGGAAGGATGCGGGAGGCCCCGGGCTCCCCCTGCTCGACGAGGCCCGCCGCGAATGCCGAGGCCGTCGCCGCAGCCACGATGCCTCGCGGTGCCATCCATCCGATGAAGGCCCGTTCCCCAAGGGTCAGGCCGGACCGGGTGGTCGACGCGAAGGCAATCACGGGGCGCACGACCAGGACGAGCAGAGCGATGAGGCCCAGTGCCGGCAACAGCACGGGCCTCACGGAGGAGGGAGCGACGCTGGAGGAGATGGACACGAACAACAAGCCGATGATCAGTTGGGCCAGCGTCTCGAAGAAGGGCCGTCGGGCCGGAATGTCGAAGCCGCGGATGTTGGTCACGGCGAGACCGGCCACGATCGCGGCGATGAGCCCGGTGTCGTCCCGGACGATGTCGCACATCGCCGACACGGTGATCACCGTGGCCAGTTGCGCCAGCGTTCCCAGGGTCTCGCCCAGCCGCAGGGTGCGCAGCGTCAGCCACAGCACGGCCGTCGCCACCGCTCCCCCGACCAGGCCCACAACGAGGCTGAGCGCGAACTGACCCAGTTGGTAGCCCCGGCCGATGTCGACCCGGTGCGTCGTGGCCACGGCATGGAACACCAGCGCGCCCAGGATGCCGCCGATCGGATCCGTCAGCGTCCCTTCCCAGATCAGGATGCGGCGCACCTTGTCGTTCGGACGGACGAAGTCGAGCAGTGGACCGACGACAGTCGGGCCGGAGACCACGAGGATCACACCGAGCATCGCGGCCACCCGCAGGGGCATGTCGAACATCGCGGGCGCCACCGCTGCCGTGACGAAGAACGTGAGCAGCACGCCGAACAGCAGCAGCCTCCCCACGATCCATCGCGTCCGACCCGTGAGTTTGCCCAGATTGAGCCCGAGGCCCGCGTCGTAGAGGATCACCGCGACGGCCATCGAGACCAGAGCGGAGAAGTCCGGGCCGATCAGCTTGTCCGGATGGATGACGTCCGTCAGCGTCCCGGCCGCGAAACCCGCCGGCAGCAGGATGATCAGTGCGGGGACGCGCAGCTTGCTCGCCAGGATCTGAGATCCGGCGGCGAGCGCGAACGTCAGAGCGATCCCGAGAAGGATCTCGTCGTCCGTCACAACAGCTCCCTCGGTCGGGGTGCGGGCGCGATGGGGATACGGCGGTGGGCCGTCAGGCGGTCCCGGAGGGGCCGTCCTCGCCCGTACCGCTTCGTCGCAGTTCGGCGTCCGTGAGTTCCTCCAGTTCGCCGTGGGTGTCCAGCCAGTACAGGAGAGCGACGGCCGGGAGGACCACGACCACGGCGATCACCGTGACCACCAACAGCCACGTGAGCGTGGCGGGGGCGCCCGCCCCGTCGGACACGGTCAACGACGTCGGAAGGAGGTAGGGCCGCTGGGCCATGCCCCAGGCGAGCACCGCACCCGCGACGACCGCGACGGCCGCGACCCGGACCCAGACGCCCGGCGTCCGCAGAAGCAGCCAGATCGTCGCGAGGACGGCCACCCCCGCGGCGATGACGAAGCCCAGACCCACGCCATGGGTCAGTCCGTGCCAGACGTGCGCACTGTCGTCCCGGGTGACGGACAACGCCAGCACGGCCAGCGCGGACACGACCCCGAGACTGGCCAGCGCGCGCCGCCGGAAGTAGCCGACCAGATCGGCGTCGAGGCGCCGGGCGTCCCCCGTGAGGAAGACCGCGCCGAGGAACGCGGTGCCCGCGACAGCGGTCAGACCGAACATCAGCGAGGTGGGGTTGACCCAGGCGTCGGCGGAGGCCTCCGTGCCGGGCGAGACCCGGCCCGACGCGACCCCGCCGACAGCCGAGCCGAGGAAGAACGGCGTCACGAGCGAGGCCACGGCGAACACGGCACCGTACAGACGCCGCCCCACGAGCCGGCGGGCGGGCTTGCGGAAGGCGAAGCCGGCGCCCCGCAGGACCATGCCGATCGCGGCCAGCGCCAACGGCAGCCACATCGCGGAGAACACGGTCTGGAAGAGGATCGGAAAGCCGGTCCACATGATGACGAAGACGAAGATCAGCCAGACGTTGTTCACCTCCCACACGGGAGCCATGGCGTGGTCGATGAGCTGCCGGGGGCGCTTGCCGCGCTCCGCCCCGCCCGCGGTGAGATCCCAGAATCCGGCGCCGTAGTCGGTGCCGCCCGCACACGCGTACGCGGCGACGGCGAGGAGCAGCGTCACGGCGATGACGTCGGCGGTCACGGGCGGCCGTCCCGGGGCCTGCCTGCGGTGCCGGAGGTGAGGATGTCGCCGGCCTGAGGAGTTGCCCTCGGCCCGTAGGGGGTATCGGCCTCCGGTGCGTGCGCCGCCTGTTGCTCGTCGGCGAGCCGCCAGCGCGCCCGCATCTTGAGCAGAACCGTCAGCAGCGAGCCGAAGACGAACACGTACACCACGATCACCAGGCCGAACATGATCCACAGAGTGGTGGAGCGGGTCGACGTGACCGCCTCGGCGACCCGCATGTTCTGGTAGACGATCCAGGGCTGGCGGCCGACCTCGGTGGCGACCCATCCGCACTCCACCGCCACGACGGACGCGACTCCGGCGCATGCCGCGCCGCGATAGAACCACTTGGATTCGGGAAGCCGGCGGTGGCGCAGCCAGATCCATCCGTAGCACAGCGCGAGCAGCAGCAACGCGGTGCCGATGAAGACCATCGTGTCGAAGGCCCAGTGGGCGATGGTCGCCTGGGTGGCGGTCGGCCGTTCGCTCGCCGGGACGGAGGTCAGCCCGACCACCTTGGTGTCCGGGCGGAACCCGGCCAGCACGGAGTCGAGCAAGGGAATCTTGATACCGCCGGAGATCGAACCGTCCGGGTGCAGGCGACCGTAGAGGTATTCCGGTACACGAGTGTCGGTCTCCCAGACGATCTCCATGGCCGCGAACTTCACCGGCTGTTTGTGGAAGACCGACCGCGCGATGGAGTCGCCCAGGACCATCTGCACAGGTGCGGCGATGGATGCGATCGTGAAGGGAATGGCGAACCCGAGCCGGTGATACCGGTCCCGGCGGCCCCGCAGCCAGCCCACGGCATAGACGCCGGCCACCATGTACCCCGCGGTCATCAGCATGGCTACGACGAAGTGCCAGTACTGCGGCCCGAACATGGGCGTGAAGATCGCCCTCCACACGTCGACGTCGACCGGTCTGCCCGCGGCGTCCAGGGAGAACCCCTGCGGTGTGTTCATCCAGGAGTTGGCGGCCAAAATGCCGAACGCGCCCAACAGGGCGGTGGCCGGGAGCGGCAGCCCGAGCAGGAAATGGGTACGCGGTTTCAGCCGGCGCCACCCGTAGAGGTAGATCGCGATGAGTACCGCCTCGAGGAAGAACGCCCAGGCCTCGACACCGAACCCGATCCCGAAGACGTCACCCCACCGACCCATCAGTCCCGGCCAGAGCAGACCGAACTCGAAGGAAAGCACCGTGCCGGTGACGACACCGACCGCGAACTGCACCGCCATGACGGCCGACCAGCGCCGGGCCAGGAGCAGCGCGATGGCATCGTTGCGGCGCAGCCCTCGGTAGTGCATGACCAGGGTGATCAAAGGGAGCGCCACACCCAGGGGCACCAGGATGATGTGGGAGGCCAGAGTGAAGGCCATGAGCTCCCGGGCCGGCAGCAGTTGCGCTGGGGCATCCGCCACCAGCGAGACGTAAGTGTGCATCGACGCCCTTACTGTTCGCGGCGTACCAGAAAAAGGTCAGCCACCGGTGGCGAACCCGGGGAAGAGGGTCATGCCGCCGTCCACGTACAAGGTCGTCCCCACGACGTAGTCCATGAGGTCGGACGAGAGGGCGACAACGGCGTGGGCGATGTCGACGGGGTCGCCGATCCGGTCGTAGGGAATCAGCCGCAGCAGGTCTTCCCGGGCCTCGGGCGTCTCCCAGGCGCTGCGGTTGATCGGCGTCTTGATCGCACCGGGGGCGACCGCGTTCACCCTGATCTTCTCCGGGGCGAGCTCCTGGGCCAGGGTCTGCATCATCATCTGCACGCCCCCCTTGGATGACGCGTAGTTGACGTGGCCGGACCACGGGATGAGCTGGTGCACCGAGCTCATGCAGATGATCTTCCCGGCCGCGCGGGACACCTCGGGGACGACACCGCGGCGCCGGAACTCCTTGGCCGCCTCCCTGGCGCACAGGAACTGCCCCGTGAGGTTGACATCGATCACCTTCTGCCACTGCGCCAGCGTCATGTCGGTGAGCCGGGCGTCGCGCTGCAGACCGGCGTTGGCGACCATGATGTCGATCGTCCCGAACTCCTGGACCATCCGATCCACCATGGCGACGACCTGGTCCTCCTTGGACACGTCCGCCTCGTAGGCGGCCGCGCGCACGCCGAAGGAGGTGATCTCCTCGACGACCTTCTCGGCGGCGTCACGATCCGCCACGTAGTTCACGACCACGTCCGCGCCGGCCCGGCCGAGCCCCAGCGCGGTCGCCATGCCGATGCCCGAGTTCGCTCCCGTGACCAGTGCCTTCTGACCCCTCAGCAGGTGCGCCTGAATGACGCCCTGTGGTGCTTCGGTCGAATCCACGATGCTCTGCCTCCTCGCAGCACGGCCAGGATCCGCCGTCTGCGGCCGGCCCGGCACGCAGGTCACGCAATCACCGGTCGCGGCGGACGGCATGACCACGCAAGCGGTCGTTGGGCCGTTGGGTCGAGCATCTTCGTCCCATAGGAGGAGCGGCCCCGACCGGTCAGCCGAGCCGTGCCAGGAGATGGTCGCCGACCCGCAGCGCGTTGGCGATGGCCGTCAGGGACGGGTTGACCGCGCCGATGCTCGGGAAGAAGCTCGTGTCGACGACGTAGAGATTGTCCAGATCGTGGGCCTTGCAGTTGACGTCCAGCGCGGAGGTAGCCGGGTCGGTTCCGAAGCGGACGGTGCCCGCCTGATGCGCCGTCGCGCCGATCGGCATGCCCTTGTGCAGGTAGATGCTGCGGGACAGCAGCCGGTGTTCATGCATGCCCAAGTGGCCGAGCATGCCCTGGAGCTTGTGCCTCAGTCGCTTCATGCCCTCGATGTTGTTCGTCTCGTCGAGAGCCAGCCGGATACGGCCGTCGGATTCGACAGTGACCCTGTTGTCGGCCAGAGGCAGGTCCTCACCGCACAGCCAGAAGTCGACGGCGTGGTGCGCCAGCACCTCGAAGGGCATGTCCGGGGCGACCGCTCCCGCCCATCGCGGAGCCTGGCCGTGGATCTGCTCGGCGTCCGACTTGCCCAGCATCTGGATACCGCCCAGAGGGTAGTCCCAGTCGTCCGCGCCGAAGTACCAGTCATGCAGAGCCAGGGTCTTCTGGAACTGGGTGTCGTTGGGCTCTTTCGAAATGGCCATCAGAGCAAGGTTGTTGTGCCGCATGTAGAAGCGGCCCACCACGTCGGAGCTGTTCGCCAGTCCGCGTGGATGTTGCTCGTTCGCCGACGCGAGAAGCAGCGCGGCGGAGTTGACCGCGCCGCAGGCGACGACCACCACGTCCGCCGTGAACCGCCACCTCCGAGCCGTCGGCGAGCCGGCCGACGACGGCGTTGACGCTGCGCCCCGTCGCATCCGTCTCCAGCCGGACCACTTGTGTGTTGGTGGTCATCTCGACGTGGGGATGGAGCAGAGCGGGTTCCACACAGATCACTTCGGCATCGGACTTGGCACGCACCAGGCAGGGAAAGCCGTCCACGCGATCGCATCGGATACAGACGCTGGAGTGGGTGGCACGTCCGGTTCCGTCCTGGCTGAGGTTCACGCCGATCGGCAGGTGGAAGGGGTGCAGACCACGCTTCTCCAGGTCGTCGCTCAGTTGCTGGATACGCGGCTCGTGCTCCACGGGCGGATGGGCATACTGCGCGCTGGCCACGCCCTCACTCGGATCCTCGCCGTGCCGGCCGTGCACCAGGTACAGGTGCTCGGCCTGCGTGTAGTACGGCTCCAGCTCCTCGTACGTGATCGGCCAGGCAGGCGAGAGACCCCCGTGATGCCGGATTTCCCCGAAATCCTCGGGGCGAAGCCGGAAAAGCGCGGCGCCGTAGAACTTCGTGTTGCCGCCGACGTAGTAGTTGACCTCGGGCGGGAACTCGGTCCCGTGCCGGTCGATCCAGAACTCCGGTGCCCGGTACTTGCCCCTGACGAACACGGCTGTCGAGTCCCAGTTGTCCCGCTCACGCGGCAGGTGGCCGCCCCGCTCGATGAGAAGCACGCGCTTGCCGGAAGGGGCCAGCCGGTGGGCCAGCGTGCCGCCACCCGCGCCGGTGCCGATGATGATGACATCGTAGTGAGGGGTGTCGCCCACGACAACCACCATCCTTGCGATCACGGCCCTGACCTGCGTCAGGGCCTGTCCCCCCTGGCCGAGGCCGAGTTGGTCCCCCACGTGCGAACGTATCTCCGCCGCCGGTGATCGGCGACCGCACGGGGCGGCGCCCTGGACGCGAACCACAGCACCTCGGTCACAACACGGCGATCGGGTTGACCGGGGAGCCGGTGGCAGCGGGCAACCGGATCGGGGCGATCACGCACAGGAAACTCCAGCGCCCGGTCTCGGCGCACACCGGGGCCAGCTCCTCGAACTGCAGGTAATCCAGCAGGTGCACGCCCATCGCCTGCATGGCCAGGACATGTACGGGGAAATCGATGCCCTCGACCGGGCTGGGAGCGGCGTCGTTGTTGCCGTCCCCGCCCAGGACCGCCACGTCGCGGTCGGCCAGGAACTCCAGAGCGAGGGGATGCAGCCCGGCGCGCTCCTGCGCCGCGTTCCACGCCCCGTGCCGGCTGCGGCGGCGGCGATGGCCCACCCGGACGAACAGGACGTCACCGGGGCCCACCCGGACTCCCTGAGCGGTCTCGGCGGCGGTCAGGTCGTCCGCGGTCACCGCTTCACCCGGTTCCAGCCAGGCCACGCCGCGCAGCCGCGGGATGTCCAGGAGCACACCGCGCCCGACGATGCCGTTGGCGACCAGGTCCAGGGTCAGCGCGTGAGCCCCCTCCCCCGTCACGCTGTCCGCGGACACACCGGCGTGCAGCCGGCCCTCGAACAGCACGTGACACAGCGCGTCGAGATGGCTGTCCGCATCCCCGTGCACGTTCATGGCGAAGCGATCGGTGGCGAATTGCAGCCCTTCCGGTCGCCCACCGGCAGACACCGGTCCGGTCATCCAATGGCAGGCCGGGTCGGGGTTGTCCGGACCCGGCCGGATCTCGATCGGTGCGGCCAGCGACACCGTGCGCCCGTACCGCACCTCGGTAGCGGCCGCCACGACACGCTCCGGTGTCAAATGGTCGAGTGCACCGCGCGGGTTCGTCTCGCCCTCCGTCCACGCCGCGTCCCGCAACCGCTTGTGAAGCACCCGGAACTCGCGCTCGTCCATGCGCCCGGCGGCCGGACCAGGACCGGCCGACGTCACGGGGAACCCCAAGGGGCGAGCCCCCATCGCAGGACATGGGTGTCACCCGGCTCGAGAACCGTGAGATCGGTGCCGCTGCGGAGCGCGTCCGCCGGACAGGACATGGGCTCCACGGCCACCCCCCGGCGTCTGCGTTCGGGCTCGGCCAGCGTGTCACCCGTGTACACCTGGACGTAGCGGGTCCCGTCGCCGAGCCACAGGTCGACGCCTCGCAGTCCGGAAGGGTGGGCCAACCTGACCACCGTCCGGCCGCGCGCGTCGCGGTCGAGGCCGGTGAAGGCGGTGTCCAGCCGCAGGTCGCCGATGGGGCGGGCAGCGCGGAAGTCGTACACGGTTGCCTCCACAGGCTCCTGGCCGACAGGCAGGCCCTGGTCGTCGGTGAGCAGCCGGTACCCGGCCGGAACGGTCAGCAGAGCGGTGTCGACAAGGTCGGTGCCGACCGTCAGATACGGATGCTGTCCCACTCCGTAAGGAGCGCGGACCGTACCGGAGTTGGTGGCAAAGACGGAGGCTTCCAGGCCTTCGGGCCCGAGCCGGTACTCCGCACGGACCTCGAGGAGGAAGGGATAACCCGGCTGTGGGCACAGTGTGGTGCCGATCCTGAGCGAGTCCTCGCTGTGGGCGAGCAGCTTCCACAAGGTCCACCGCAGCAGACCGTGGATGGCGTTGTGCTCCTCCGGTTCCGTCAACGGGAGTTGCAGGTCCTGGCCGTCGAAGCGGTAGCGTCCGTCGGCCACACGGTTCGGCCAGGGGACAAGGAGCTGTCCTCGCCCTCCGGTGATGGCCGAGTCTCTGGTGAACCTGTCGAGCAGGGGCCGGTCGTTCACGACGTACTCGCGCAACGCGCCGCCCAGTTGGACGATGGAAGCCCGCTGCCCACCACGGCGCAACTGCCACTGGTCGCCCGTCGGGCCGGCGGAGACGAGCGGCTCCGCGCCTCGTGCGGGGCGCTCGATGAGCGGTCCTGGCGGTGGGTCGTCCGCAGCGTCTTCTCGGCGCATCAGCGAAAGCACCGACGTGGCAACGGCCTCCGGGGACTGGTCGATCTCGACCACCAACGGGTGTTCATCGGGCACCGGCTCCTGTAGTTCGGCGAACTGGCTGTCCAGCAGACCGGCCGGGAAGAAGTGGCCGTGCCGGGCGGCCAGCCGTGAGCGGATCAGATCGTGCGACCCGTGCAGGTACACCAGGCGCACTCCGGGGCGCCCCGTCAGGAGGCGGTCCCGGTAGACACGCTTGAGCGCGGAACAGGTCACCACGGCCGACCGGCCGACGGCGATCTCACGGTCCATCCACGCACCGATGGCATCAAGCCAAGGTTCTCGGTCGCTGTCCGTGAGTGCATGGCCGGCGGCCATTTTGGCGCGGTTGGCCTCGGAGTGAAACTCGTCCGCGTCCCGATACGGCCGGCCCAGCCGCTGCGCCACGAGCCGCGCCACCGTCGTCTTGCCCGACCCGGCGACGCCGACGATGAGCAGCACGTCCGGCGACGGCCCGGCCGCTGTCTCGCCCGCCACGGGCGTCGAAGTCCGGGACTCAGTCCCGTATCGGCCCAGGGGCTACGCACAGCGCCCAGATGACGAAAGCGTCGATGGCGATGAAGAGCAGCGCCCACCACGGGTTGTAAGGGAGCCACATGAAGTTCGCGATCATGCTGAGACCCGCCAGCACCACGCCGACGACCCTGGCCCACGTGGCGCCCTTGAGCAGGGCGAAGCCAGCGCAGGCGATCACGAGGCCCAGTATGAGGTGGATCCAGCCCCACCCGGTGAGATCGAGCTCGTAGACGTAGTTGCGGGTGCTGAAGAACACGTCGTCCTCGGCGATGGCCGAGATACCCGCGAGCAGCGTCATGATGCCACTGAAGATCATCATCACGGCGGCGAACACGAGCCAGCCACTGCCGTGCGTTGTCCTGGCCGGGCCGGCTTCTCTCACATGGGTTGTCATGACAGGTTCCCTCCTGTCGCGGGCTGCCCGTCGACGTTTCCGTGCGACGAGTCCGATACATCCAATCTGAACCTCCACGTCCTCCGGCGCACATTGGCGGCACGAGCCCTGCGCAGTCAGCTGCTCGTGCGGGGTCGGAGCGGATGCGGCAGGCAGGCAGGCAGGAGGCGCCGGTATGACTGGGAGGGGGCGCACGAACGGAGTGGACCCATGGACGACTATCCGCTGCTGAACGTCTTCCTCACGATGATGTGGCTCTTCCTGTGGCCGATGTGGTTCTTCCTCCTCTTCAATGTGGTCACCGACCTCTTCCGGACAGATGCCGAGTGGGCTCGGATTCGCCGAGGGTTGTGCTTCGGGCAGGTCTTCGAAGGCACCGTTGTGAAGATTCCCCGGCCCGGCGCGGTCGGGATCTTCGTGAACATCGGCCTGAGCGTCGGAGGCTTCGTCGACGTCGTGTGGCTTCCGGAACAGAGCGATGACTGGCCGACGGAAGGCACGGTTGCGGATTTCGAGATCTGGTGGGCAGACGGCCGTCAACAGATCCGACTGCGGCCGTTGGACTCGCGGTATCAGCGGAACGACTTCGCAGACTCCGAGGTACGTTTCCGTCCCGGTTGGCCGTCCGAGGTCGGTCAGCCCGTTCTTGACCCCGGGCCCCCGAACCTCGATGAGGTGCGGTCCGCGCTGCGATCTGACGGAACGCCGACCAGTTCCTCGTGAGTTCTGGTGAGGTGGCGGACTGTCGTGGCGAGAGCTAGTGCTGTGACCGCATCGGTTGGCCGGGTTGGTGGTCGTGGCGGCTGGATGTGCGGTGACGTCCGATCCGATCGCTGGAGGTGCGGTGGCTGAGCCTGTCCGTGTGCGCAGACTGACCGACCAGGAAGGGCAGAAGCTGCAGCAGATCGTGCGCCGGGGCAGCACCAGCACGGTGCGCTACCGGCGGGCGATGATGCTGCTGGCCTCGGCCGGCGGGAACCGGGTGCCGGTGATCGCCCAGCTGGTGCAGGCCGACGAGGACACCGTCCGGGACGTGATCCATCGCTTCAACGAGATCGGCCTGGCCTGCCTGGACCCTCAATGGGCGGGAGGCCGTCCCCGCCAACTCAGCGATGACGACGAGGACTTCGTCATCGCGACGGCCACCACCCGCCCGGTCAAGCTCGGCCAACCGTTCACCCGCTGGTCACTGCGCAAGCTGGTCGCCTACCTGCGGAAAGTGCACGGCCGGGTGATCCGCATCGGCCGCGAGGCATTACGGTGCCTGCTCGCCCGCCGCGGCATCACCTTCCAGCGCACCAAGACGTGGAAGGAGTCCCCGGACCCCGAGCGCGACGCCAAGCTCGACCGCATCGAGGAAGTCCTGGACCGCTTCCCGGACCGGGTCTTCGCCTTGGACGAGTTCGGCCCGCTCGGGATCCGGCCCACCGCGGGCTCGGGCTGGGCCGGACAAGGACATCCCGACCGGCTGCCGGCGACCTACCACCGTACCCATGGCGTCCGGTACTTCCACGGCTGCTACTCGGTCGGCGACGACCGCCTGTGGGGCGTCAACCACCGCAAGAAGGGCGCCGTGAACACGCTGGCCGCGCTGAAGTCGATCCGCGCCGCCCGGCCCGACGGCGCCCCGATCTACGTGATCCTGGACAACCTGTCCGCCCACAAGGGCACCGACATCCGCCGCTGGGCGAAGAAGCACAAGGTCGAGCTGTGCTTCACCCCGACCTACGCCTCCTGGGCGAACCCGATCGAGGCCCACTTCGGGCCGCTTCGGCAGTTCACCATCGCCAACTCGAACCACCCCAACCACACCGTGCAGACCCGGGCCCTGCACGCCTACCTGCGCTGGCGCAACGCCAACGCCCGCCATCGCGACGTCCTGGCCGCCGAACGCAAGGAACGCGCCCGCATCCGCAGCGAGAAAGGCATCCGCTGGGGCGGACGCCCCCTCACCACCGCAGCCTGAACAACCCGGCGAACCAACACGGTCACAGCACTAGCCGGCACCGGTCTCGACGAGACTTCGTCCCGAGACGCCGGCGGGTGTCAAGCTCGTGGACCTGTTCCTGCCGGTGAGCCGCGGGTCAGGCGCCGATGAGGCGGCCGTCGAAGCCTGCCCGTAGAAGGCGCTCGAAGGCGTCATGCACATCTCCCGGTACGTCCTGCTCGACGGCGAAGCCGAGTTTCGGGTACTCGATCACCCGCTGCAGGTCGCCGACGAGCATGTCGAGAACGAGCTTCTCGTCGCCGATGGACTTGATGTAGTCGTCCAACTCCAGCGGCTCGGAGGCGCACACGACCTCAACCTCGGGCCACAGCTTGCGGCAGGTCGCGTACGAGCGGCGCTCCATGTACGGCTTGGAGATCAGCAGCAGAGAGTCGACTTCGACGCCGGCCTCGGCCAGCAGCTCCCTCGAGAACGTGATGTTCTGGCCGGTGTTCGCGGCCCTCGGCTCCACGAGGATCGCCTCGTCCGGCATCCCCAGGCCGAGCGCGTGCTCCCGGTAGTGCACGGCCTCTCCGCGCGGGAAGCGGGCCCGGGTGGTGGGGCTGTTGCCGCCGCTGAACACCACGACCGGGAACAGGCCGGTGCGGTAGAGATCGGTGGCCGCACTCGCCACACCCAGGTCGTGGCTGCCCAGGCCGATCGCCGCCGAACTTGGCCGCAGCTCGTGTCCCATCTGGTGGTAGTCCCAGATCAGCGTCGCGTCGTGGAACTGCTCGTCGGTGATCTGGCGCTGCTGGTGCTCCGGCACTGGCACTCCCCTGGCTCATCCTTGCCGATCGTTTCGGATGCCCTCGATGCTGCGCAGCTGGTGACGCAGCGTGGACGCGAAGTTACTCGCCGAGCAGTACACCAGGCTGACTGGCGTTAACCGTCTGAACTGGGCCCCGCCTTTCCGGGCCGAACTGGCCCCACCGGCGGGGCTGGTGCGGCGGTTCTTCCGGCTTGACGTGGCCCCGGCTTCCGGCCTGCTCCGGCCTGCTCCGGCCCAGCTTCGCCGGGGACGGCTGTGCCGGGCGACTCGCTGTGGGAGAGAATGCCGGACATGACGACTTGAAGAGCACCGGCTCGGCGGCAGCACTGGCGCAAGGTCGGGACCTGGGACACGGTCTCCGACGGGGACCGTCGGATCTGTGCCGGCTGCGGAACGCCCGTCCGCTCGTACCAGTACCGATTTCATCCGCCCGAGTCCTCCGTGTTCGAGCGGTGCATCGGACTCGCCTGGTGTTCCCGTTGCCGGATCTACTGCGGCAACATGGTGCACGTCCCACGAAATCGGGTCCTGTTCGACGCCCTCGCTTCGCTTCCCCGCGAACAACGGGAGAGGCTTGCACGTTCGGAATCACGGCTGATTGAGTTCCTGGACCGCCAGGCCCGAGGCAGCGGCGATTACGTAGAGACAGTTATTGCTTGAGGCATCGGATGATCTCACGTCCGTCTTGCCCACCTGAGTGCGGCGTTCGTAGTACCCCTGGGGGCGGGGGCAGAGGCGACGGCACACGGAGCGCGCGGCATCCAGCGATGCCTGCATGCCGGCCACCATGCAGGCGAAGCCGGTGCCCCGCCGACCGGCACACCACGTCATTCCGAAGGAATGCGAAACTCGAATTCGGGACGGTCCCACGGCACGGCGGGCGGGTTCGCCAACGCGGTCCCGGTCCGCACCGCACCCACGCGATGGTAGAAGGCCTCGGCGGGAAGATGCGACACGACCTTGAGACGGTCGAGCCCGGCAGCACGGGCCTCGGACTGCATGTGCGCCACGAGCTGCCGTCCAATACCCCGTCCTTGCGCTTCGTCGGCGACGAACATCAGATCGAGCTCCGGTGGCGCGAGGACAAGCGAGTAGAACCCGAGGACCCGGCCTCCATGCTCGTCGCCGCCGACGGCCACAAAGACGCGGTGGGCCTCGATGTAATCAGGACCGACCCGGTAGCCCGCCACTGCGGCCGCGTACTTACCCTCGTAGGCGCCTGAGCCACGCACAAGCCGCGTGAGCCGTTTGGCATCCCGCGCGACGGCCCTCCGAATCGTGATCGGCAGGCTGATCGGGGAAGTGCGTGATCTCATCGGCAGAGTCTTTCGCATCGGGGAGTGCCGTCCTGCGGCGGGGCGGCTGCTCGGGCAGGCGTTCGTATATCGCTCCCGGGAACCACCTGTGCGAGCGCAACGATCTCACGCCGAAGCCGCGCCGGAGCGCTTCGGTGCGGCTTCGGCGTCTCGCGGCTCCGCGCGGAGGTCCCCGTCGGAACGGTTTCTGGCGGACCTCGCCGTGTCACAGGCGATCACACGGTCCCTATGCGCGGAATCCTGGCTGCAGCTGTCCGTCCAGCTGGATGGCCTCCCGGGCCGGGTAGCGTTTGAGGCAACAGACGATTCCGCGACGGGGCCTACCCTCCTTGATCCAGCGCTCGTAGTAGTTCAGCGCGCGGGGCTGAGGATGCCGCAGGAGCGATCACCATCACGATCCGCAGAGGATCCGCGCGGGCACGGGGTCGAGGCGCGCGATCAAAACCACGGTCGTGGGCCGCGCCCTCGGACGCGGGTCGCGGGCCGACGCCTCACCCGGCCCCACTGTCGGGTGGTGGCCGAGAGCCATGAAGCGCGTCGAGGTTACGGGGCAGTTTGCTCTGTGCAGGCCTTGTGTGCTCAGTTCAGATCCGCAGGGCCCATAGTTTTCCGTCCATGTCCGCGATGAAGACCCGGCCATCGGTGGACTGCGGAAGGGTGGCCAGGCCCGTATCGAAGTCGCCCGTCCAGACCTCACTGCCGGTGCGGGCGTCGACGATCCGCGTGTGTCGCCATTGCGTGAACATCCGCTCGCGGGGCGTGGTGAACAGTACGTGCTTGCCGATGAGTTGGGCGCCCTCGTCGCTGGTGCGCCAGCGCTGCCGGCCGTCGTTCGCGTTCAGGCACACCGTGCCCTTGCCGGTGGGCACCACGAATCCGCCCTCGACCCCCAGCACGCCCTGAACACCCTCGATCTGCTTGACGGAGCCGTCGTCGCCGTAGTCGGAGGCCCGCCGGTACGGCCCGTCGTAGGTCCACTTCACTTTTCCGGTGGCAGCGTCCACCGCTGTGGGCCTGCGGCGGTCCCCTGCCGCCAGCGGCAGGAAGATGGTGGTGCCCGAGATGACCGCCTGCCAGCTGCGCTCGGCCGAACCGGCGCGTTCCTCGGCGGCGTTGAACGGCGTGCGCCACACCACGTCCCCGGTGTGCGCCGAGCGGCATACGAGATCGGTGGCCTTCGTGCCAGCTTCGTAGAAGAGGAGGAACTTTCCGAGCGCATGAGCCAGGCGGCCGTTCGCGCTGAATCCTGACTGTTGCCACGCGGTCTTCCCGGTCCGGGCCGAGAGCGCCGTATCGCCGCTGACCACCAGGTCCCCGACGCACAGCGCCCCTCCCGGCGTGTCCGTGAGGAACCTCCACCGGTCCTTTCCACTACGCGGGTCGAGACCGGCCACACTGCGGTCGCCGGCCACGATGACCAGGCTGGCGGGCCGGTGCATGTCCCAGGTCTGTGAGTCGAGCTCGTGGCGCCACAGCCGTCTGCCGTCGGCGGTGTCGAAGGCATCGAGCCAGGGGCTCTGCTCCTCCTTCACCTTGCTCTTGACGATGGCCGCGTGCCCGACAACGGCGAACTGCGGGCTGCCGTCCGCGTTCCAGTTCTGCCCGCTCAGCGTGGCCTTCCACAAGCGGGCGCCCCGGGCGGCATCGAAGGCGTGCACCATGACCGGGGCGTCGCCGCTCGCGATGTACCAGCGGCCGCCGCTGACGACGGACGTCGGGTGGTTTCTGTCGAGTTTTTGTGCGTCACCGATGTTCTGTGACCAGGCAACCGGGCCCTTGTCGGGTTCCTCGGTGAGATACAGGGCGGCCGCGGTCCCGGCGGCGCCGAGGGTGAGGACCCCCGCACCCCACCCCAGTGCGCTGCGCCGGGTGAGCCCGGGCGGGGGCGGTGGTTCAGGCACCGATGCCGTCGTGGCACCCGGGGACGGCCGGGCGGGCGATCCGCCCGCATCCACGACCGTCGGCGTGCGGGGCGCAGGTACCGCCGCCCCCGCGCTCCCGTACAGGCCACGCAGTTCGGCGGCCAGTTCCGCGGCCGAGGCGTACCGCCGGCCGGGTTCCTTCTCCAGCAGCCGCAGCACGAGCTCGTCCCACGCGGCGGGCAGACCGGGCAGGACACTGCTCGGCGTCGGCGGCGTGTCGTTGAGGTGCGCGGTCAGATAGCCCAGCGCGTCCGGAGCGCTGAACGGCAGGCTGCCGGTGAGCAGTTCGAAGAGCAGGCACCCCACCGCGTACAGGTCGCTGCGCTCCTCGGGGCGGCCGCGGGCCTGCTCCGGCGCCATGTAAGCGGCCGTTCCCACCACCGTTCCGGTGCGGGTCAGCAGCTCTCCGGCCCCCGCCGGGTCCGCGGCGCGCGCGATCCCGAAGTCCAGTACCTTCACCCCGCCATTTGCCGTGATGAACACGTTCGCCGGCTTGATGTCGCGGTGCAGAACGCCGCCGGCATGCGCTTCGGCCAGCGCGTCGCAGATCTGCGCACCCCACCGTGCGGCCTCCTGGCCGGGTACCGGACCACGGCGTACGACGGTCTCAAGACCCTGGCCCCGCAGGAACTCCATCACCAGGAACGGCGCGCTGCCCTCCGCGGTGACCGCCTCACCGAGATCGTGCACGGCCACGATGCACGGGTGCTGAAGCGCCGCGGTGATCCGCGCCTCCCGCAGGAAACGCGCCCGCAGTTCACCGGCCGCGCTCCCCCCGCCCGCCAGAAGCGAGACCACCTTGACGGCGACGGTGCGCCCCAGACGCTCATCGAACGCCTCCCACACCTCGCCCATCCCACCGCGCCCGACCAACTGCTTGAGCTGGTATCGCCCGGCCAGCAACGCATCACCCACCACACAGCCCCCACCGAAAGTCTCCGCGGGCTGCATGCTAACTCCCGCAACCCGCTCACCTTCCGCCCGTTCCCGCACCTCCACAACCCTCGCCCTCCGAGCCTCCGTCAGCGGTGAGGGCGTCGATGCCAACTGCAAGAACGGCTGATCGACCCAGGGCGCGGGGAGTGTCATGAATCAGGCTCTGGCCCGTAATCGGGTGTCGGGGGCCTCCATGTTCTTCGCCAAGCAGGGCGGAGCTTCGGCCCGGGGTTCGATCTTCTTCGTGGGGCATGAGACAGAACCCCCGGCGGCGCCTGCTCCCTGAGGAGGAGCCGCACCAGTACCGCAGTACTGTCCGCCCGCCGCAAGCCGGTGGCTTGCCGGAGCAGTTCGTGGCGGGTGCCGATCTCACCGTGCACGGCGCGTTGCGGACAGCGTTGCGGGAATTCGCCCCGGGCCGGAAGCCGTGAAGGATGGGGGCAGCCTGCAGTGGGGACCACTGGCGGGCAACTGCCGTGGATGCCCAGGTCGTTGGTCGTGAAGCCGTGAACAGCCGCCGCCGGATGCGGGCGAGCACCGGCGGCGGCCGCGCGGTGCGAGATCGGCGCTGGCTCCCCTCACATCGCCGCCTCGCACTGACCGTCCTTCCCACCCTTCCCGGGGTGCGCGGGAGTTCACCCCGGGCTCGAACCGGGGCGGGAGGACGAAGGGCTGGAGCTTCATAGTCGGCGATGCAGCTCCAGCCACTCACAGTGGCCGGATATTCACTACGGCCCCCAGACCGATATCTGCGGGCCAGCAGCCCGCCGCCGACCGTGGCCGGCAAAGGTGCGAGGGCCTTGTTCGGAGCATAGACCGGGCCGTGGCGGGTCCGGGAGCATCCGATTCAGAGGCTGAGGCCCACCAGAAGGGCACCGGTCGCCTCCATACGAGGGCGCCGTATCCGCCAGCCCGCGGCAACCGCACGCCTGCGGTCCGGCGCGGGCACGGGTGGCGGCCCGACGGCAGGAGCCCGTGCCGGTCTCCATGATGGTCCCGCCGAACGTCAACTGGTCCATTAAAGGGAGAAGAGCCGCTTTGACCTCCCCAGGCTTCCACGGCCCTTCTCCCACCAGGCACTGTCCGCCTACCCGGAAGATCCGCGCTCATGTCGATCGCCTCGCGCTGTGTCAGGCGCTGGCCCTCTGACGAAATAGAGGGACCGCCGCTCTGGCATGTGACGTACGCGGTGCTCCATCTCCAGGCCGCCGCGGAGGTCCTCCTCAAGGCCCGGCTGCTACGCGAACACTGGAGCTTGGTCTTCAAGAACCCCGGGCAGGCCTCCGAACATCGCTTCCTCGACGGCGACTTCGAAAGCTGCGGCATCGACGCCACCGTACGACGGCTGCGCCAGATCGTCGGCCTAAGGTCTGACGGGCGGATCAGGCCGGTCGGCCCCGGGGGGGGAATCGCTGTAGCTACCCGCCGGGCAGGGAACGGGGTGGAGCGGGGTGGGCCCGCATTCCTCGTATCGGCCGACGGCCGTCAGGGGCGGGCGATGTTCCCGAACAGGTCCAGGACCGCCTGGTTGCGGGCGCTGGGCTCGTAGGGAGGGTTGCCGACACTCTCCCCGAGGTGGGCCGGTCCGTGACGGCCGGCCACAGGCGGGTCTGCTCGCCGGTGACGAAGTCGAGGACGATGGCGCGGATACGCGTGTCACGGCTGGCCTGTTCGGGGCTGCGGCCCGGCTGTTCCTGCCCGATCAGGGCGTACATCTCGGTGCCGTGCACGGCGGGCGCACCCTCGGCGGGCCCGATCGCCAGGAGATGTGCGTTGCCGCCTGCCGCGGCGAAGGCACCGCGGGCTGCGGGGAGCATGAGAATGATCGAACTTAACGCTCACTCAAAGCTGCCGAAGACGGCTGGAGAAGTGGCCCGGCACCAGCGGTCACCGAAATGCTGAACGTCGACGAGCAGGCGTGGGAGACATCGGGACCTGGGATCTCGCGTGTTGTGGAACTGGACAGCCCTCACGCCAGCACCAGGTCCCCTTGCCATGCCGCGAACGCCCCTCCCTGACATCGCCCCGCACACCAGACCGCGTCCGCGCTTTCCGCTCCCCGGAACGGTTCTGGCGCCCGACTCACGGCAGATTCCCTGCTCGCCGCCCACCCCTGTAATCAACTCTGTTTGCTTCATTGACATCTCTCCTCGGCGTGCACTGGCTCACCGACACCCTCGCCGGGGCCCTGCTCGGTACCGGCCTGGCCATGGCCTCCGTCGCCACCTGGGACACCGCTCACCCGGGCCGCAACGCCGCCAGCGCCGGGGTGGGAGCCGCATCCGCGACCTGCCCCGGTCGGCCCCTGCCTCAGCGGCCGCGCTCCGGATATCGGGAGTCGACATCGGATGCCGATACCTGAGAGCCCCGTCATGGACAGCGAGCACTCCCTGGTACGCGTCATCCTCACCGCCAGCTTCCCCCACCACGACCCGCAGACCGTCGCCGAGACCGTCTGTGCCACCCACGCACGGCTGCGTGAGGATGCCACCGTCGCCACCCACCCCGCGGCCCTCACCCAGCGCCAGGCCGACGACACGCTCACACATCTGCGGCCACGCCGTACCCAGCAGGATGGATCAGCAGAGCAGCTGAACTCCGACGGCCTGGACTCTCTAGCGGACGGTGTCATGATCCGGACCGAAATGGATGATCACCAAACGAACAGTCGGACAGGCTGAGAACGTCGCGCGAACCGGCCCGCAATCCGCTGCATCAGGCTTTCGAACGCTCCCCACCAGCGAGTTCCCTCGGGCGGGAGGTCGCCGACGGGTGCTCCCTCCCAAGGGTGGAGGCTCACAGACCCGAGCCGCCGGTCGCGTCGATCACCTTGCCGGTGACCCAGCGTGCGTCGTCCGAGGCGAGGAAGGCCACGATGTCGGCGACGTCTTCCGGCTGGCCAACCCGGCCCAGTGCGGCCAGGGAGGCCGCGTGGGCTTCGGCCTCCGGGTTGCCGCGCAGCCAGCCCGCGTTGACGTCCGTGTCGATGATCCCGGGAGCGACCGAGTTCGCTGTGATGGCCCGGGCGCCCAGCTCCTTGGCGAGGTTGAGGGTGAAGTTGTCCAGGGCGCTCTTGGTGGCGCCGTAGGCGATGGCCTCGGGCATGGCGAGGTGGGCCGCGCCACTGGAAATATTGATGATCCGGCCGGCGTCGCGCAGTCGCTTCAGCCCCTCTTGCACGATGAAGAACGGCGCTCGCACATTCACGGCGAAGACCTCGTCGAAGCCGTCCTCGGTCAGTGACGTCAGGTTCGCGCTCCGTCCTATGCCGGCGTTGTTGACGATGATGTCGACGGATCGCCCGGGTGCGTGCTGGGGAATCTGGGCGTCGAACGCCGACCACAGGGCGGCGGCATCGCCACGACGGCCCAGCTGCGCGTGGAGGGCGAACGCCCGGCCGCCGTCCTTTCGGACGCGCTCCACGACGTCGTGCGCCGCGCTCTCGTTGCTGGCGTAGGTCAGTGCGACAACAGCGCCGTCCTGGGCGAGCCGCTCCACGACGGCTCGCCCGATGCCCCTGCTGCCGCCAGTGACCAGTGCGATCTTTCCTTCAAGTCGCTGCGTACCCATGGTGGTTGACCGCCCTTCATTGTTGAGTGTTCGACCAAGAAAGACGGTAGCACGATTTCTTGGTCGAACACTCTAGAATGTGGTCCATGACCGAGAAGCCCAAGCGCGGCCGCCCGCGAACCTTCGACCGCGCAGCGGCGCTGACCGCGGCCACGCGCCTGTTCTGGGAGCGCGGCTATGAAGGCGTTTCCATCAGCGAGCTGACCGAGGCCATGGGGATCCGCTCAGGGAGCCTGTACGCCGCCTTCGGGGACAAGAAGTCCCTGTTCGAGGAAGTGGTCGACGGCTACGGCCAGTCGCCCGTCGGCGCCTTCGCGGGTGTGGCGCTCCGCGAGGAGTCGACTGCGTATGAGGCGTTCGCGCGCATCCTTCGGGAGGCCGCGGTCATCTATCCGGACCCCTCGCACCCAGCCGGCTGCCTGGCCATCAGCGCCGCAACCAACGTCACTCCGCAGGATGCGGAGGTGCAGGCCCTTCTCCGCAATTTGCGCAACAAGAACGTGGACGGGTTCGAGGCCCGGCTGCGGGAGGCGCAGTTGGAGGGGGAACTGCCAGTCGAGGCCAGCCCTCGGGCCTTGGCAGACTACTTCGCCACAGTCCTCCAGGGACTCTCACAGCGAGCCCAGGATGGCGCTACTGCCCCCCAACTGGCCGAAGTAGCCGAACTGGCACTGACCGCTTGGCCGACCACGCAACGCTGATCAGTTCGGTACTCCGACCGGCAAGATCACGATCTACAGCTGGACTACTACAGCGCGCCTCTTTGATCGGTTGGTCAGTTGATCGGAGGCGCCTGTCCGGTTAGTGATCACTGATGCGATGTGGGACCTGATCGAGCCGCTGATGGCGGCCGATTCGGTCCGCGGTCGGCGGTGGGCCGATCACCGCCGAACCCTGGAGGCCATTGCGTGGAAGTACCGCACCTGCTCGCCGTGGCGGGGTCTGCCGGACGAGCTCGGCTCGTCCGGACCGCCCACAAACGGCTGATCAGGCGGGCTGTGGACGGCACCTGGGAACGGTTCTTGTCGCGGCTGAGGGTGCCGACTACGTCGGCTGGACCGTGTCGGTGGACTCCACCGTCTGCCGGGCTCACCAGCATGTGCCGGAGCCAGGAGAAAGGGGCTCCGGCCCGGGCCGAACCCGGCGACCCTGCGCTCGGACGCTCGCGCGGCGGCCTGAGCACGGTCCAATCTCGCCAGCGACAGCCAGGCACGGCCTTTGGCCCTTCGCGTCACCGCAGGCCAGGCGGGTGACGCCCCAGCTTCCGGGTCCGCTTCGCGGAACACGGATGGCGGCCATGACGGTCTCGACCGAGAACCCGCCCGGACTCTGTCCTGGCGGACCGCGCGTATTCATCCCGCGCGATCCGGAATCACCTCCGCCGACGCGGGATCCGCGCAGTCGTACAAGCAGCGCAACGCGGTCGAGCCGTGCATCAACCGGCTCAAGCAATGGCGTGGCCTGGCCATGGGAACGGACAAGCTCGCCATCGCCTAGCGAGGCTGCGCTCCACCTCGTCGCCATCCTCAGCTGGGCCCGGCGACAGCCCGCTCAGCGATCGACCACCCAGCGCGCATCCGTCGGCCAGGATCCAGTGCCAACGATCTGCTTCACGAGCCTGAACGCGTCCCGGATGGGGACGGTGTCCTCATCCGGGTGCTCGTCGTCCTGGCCGTTGGAGAGGACGAACCCGCCGCTCGACCCCTGAGCTCCGGGATCCACGGCATGCTCGCCGGGATCGCCCTCTTGTTCGATCAGCATCACCATCGCGCGCTCGGTGTTCGTCACGAAGGCCAGCGATCGGCCGGAGGAGCTGGTCAGCCACGTCTCAAGCTGCCCACTGTCGACCCTCGACCGGAGGATCTCCAGCACCATCTCGGACGACACCAGGACAGGGCTGTCGTCATTGATCACCCAGGACTCGATCACGAGCACGACGATCTCACGGACAGATCTCAGAGACGGGCCTTAGCTGCCCAGGAATCTCTCGACCACTGTCGCCAGAGCCTCTGGGCTCTCATCCGGGGCGAAGTGACCGACGTCGTTGAAGATCTGGAGCTCAGCGTTCGGATACCACTGCAGCCAGGTGGACCGCATGGTGTCAGGACCCATCGCCGGGTCGTTCGCTCCAGCCACGACAAGCACCGGGGTCGGATTTCCCTTGAGCCGCTCGTGGATGTCGGTGCCGCGAGTCCAAGATTCGAGGTACGAGCGCAGGGCCCCCGACGAGGAGCGTTCCGAGCCGCTCACCCTGGCATCCAGCCACGCATCGTCGTGCCGACCGCCGGTGGTGACGTCAAAGATCGTCCTGCGGTTGCCGGAATCCTCCACGGCTCCGGCGAACAGCTCCCACATCTCCCCTTCGAGCGGGAACCCGGACGCAGGTACCGGCGAGATGCCGACGATCGAGCGGATCCGCGAGGGGGCGTCCAGCAGCATCAGCTGGGCCGCCTTGCCTCCCATGGAGTGACCGATCACCGAGAAATTGTCCCAGCCCAGGTCGTCAGCCACGGCGAGAGCGTCGGCTGCGACCTCCTCCATCGTGTAAGCCCCAGGGGTGTCCATCGCCTCGCCGTACCCACGGCAGTCCACGAAGGCGTAACTGAACGCGCTCCCGTCCAGGTACCGCCGCAGATGGCCGAAACTCGACCTGTCGCTGAGCCAGTGGTGGAGTGCGAGGACCCGCTCCGGGCCGTTGCCCTGTACCTCACACGGAATTACGTGTCCTGCTGCATGACCTGTCACAATGCGGGGTCTCCCCCGCCGGGCCGGGCCCGATATCCCGTGGGCTTGCAACTTCGCTCCAACGGCGCAGCAACGCGGGCGGGCGACCGACGGCGTCGCAGGCCGGATGAACCTGGCCGGTCAGGCACCCCATCCCGGAATCGCCATTCGGTCCCGCGAGGACCACCCGGTCGTCCAGAGGAACCCGAAACCGCCTCGTAGGTGGGTGCGGTCGCCTCGTTCTCGGAATGCCACACGAGCGTGGTGTCGAGGTCCACGGCGAGGCCGGGCAATGTGCGTCCCGCGGTCCGGGCGGCGGATACGCCCGCCCGGCTCGGCGGCCTTCAGCCAGCGACTTCCCGAGCGGAAGCGCGGCCGAGCACCGACAGACGGTGCCCGCTTGCCAACGTCGGCGAGCAGCCGCTAGGCCGACGGCGTCGAGGCGACTGAGCCGAACACTTCAGTGCATCTGATCGTCCGCAACGACGCCCGCCACCGGCCACGCATTCCTGGCGAGAGCCCCGCATCTGCGTCCCCGCGTTTCCCGTACGGGGGCGCGCGCGAAGCTGACGCGCTCCTCGGCAAGGCTGTCCGGCGCCACATCCTCGATGTGCTTGGCAGCGGAAGCTCACCCACTTCTTCTGTTTGATCACGGTGGCCCCGGGCTCTGCGCTGGACCAGGTGCGGGAGCGTCGGGTCGAAGACGCGCTCGTGGCTGTCGTACTGGCCAACGAGAGGAATCGTCCCGTCGTTGGCCCTACGGGGAAGGGTGATGGCGGTGGCCAGGTACATCAGCTGGGCCCGGGGATCCGGTCTCCGCGGTGAACTCAGGCTGAAGCCGGGCCCTTCGGGGTGCGTGGCGCACGGATTGCGGTCATCGCAGGTTCTCATTGGTGCGGGCGCTCCAGACCGCCAGGGCGGCTATCAAGGCGCAGGCGCCGCCGAGCCACAGAACGCCCTGGAGGGTGAGCGTGTCGACGATGACGCCGCCGGCCAGCGCGCCGAGACCGATCGACAGGGTGAAGACCGCCACCCACAGGGAGGAGGCCGCTTCCACCGCCTGCGGGACAGCCTTGATCATCCATGTCTGTAGGCCTACGGACACGCCGCCGTAGGTCAGCCCCCAGACGATCAGCAGCATGGCGCCGCCGACCGCCCTCTGGCCCGACAGCAGGAAGAGCGGCATGGCAAGCGCCAGGGACACGGCGATGATCAGCACGCTCCGGTGCACCCTGTGCGCGCATTCGAGGGAAAGCGCGTCGCCGAGTTCGTTTCGCAGGGCGGCCACATGGACGTCCAGGGTCTTCGTCGAACCGAACCAGGTGCTGTCCCAGACCGCCGTCATCATGGTCTCCCTGGTCACCAACCGCTGGCGATCACCGCCGGAGTCGTGGAAAAACGCGGCGGCATCTCCTTCAGCGCCCCACACCTCAAGCAGCTCCGCACATCCCTCCTGGGACATGCCGACTACATCCAGCGTGTGCATCCGCTGATGGCTGACCCTGCCGAGGTCGAGGACCTCATGCGGCGAGCCGGAGCCCGCCAGTGGGCCAAGGCCCAACCGTGATCCCCCATCAGAAGCGACACCGGTTCGAATCCCACCCGCGGGACCGGTGCCCAGCCCATGGCAGTGGCGACATCGCTGCCATCCCGTCGGCCAGGTCGCCTCGAGGAAGTCACAGCACCTCGCCGGCCAGATGGTTCTACTGAGGTTTCGTGGACGGCGGCGATCACGCCGTCAGTATCGGGGCGTTGAGGGCGTGACGCTCGTCGACTGCCTGGTGACCCGGCCGGTGGATCGGGCCCGTGCCCAGGGTCAGGGACAGGCCCGTGCCCTGGTTGGCGTGGGCGATGATCTCCGCGGTGATGGAGATCGCCGTCTCCTCGGGCGTGCGCGCGCCGAGGTCGAGACCGATCGGGGAGCGCAGCCGAGCCAATCGGTCCTGGGCGACGCCCGCCTCGCGCAGGAGACGCAGGCGTTCGTCGTGCGTCCGACGGGATCCCATCGCGCCCACGTAACCGACGGGCAGATCGAGTGCCTGCCGCAGCAGGGGGATGTCGAACTTGGAGTCGTGGGTGAGGACGCACACGGCGGTACGACCGTCCACCTCGGTGCGTTCGAGGTAGCGGTGGGGCCAGTCGACCACGACCTCGTCCGCGTGCGGGAAGCGTGCGGATGTGGCGAAGACGGGGCGGGCGTCGCAGACGGTGACCCGGTAGCCGAGGAAGCGGCCGGCCTGGCTGAGGGCGGCGGCGAAGTCGACCGCGCCGAAGACCAGCAGGCGTGGCCGAGACGCATGGACGTGGACGAGGACGGACAGCCGTTCGGGGCATCCGTCTCCCTCCCCGCCGATGTCGACGCGGGCGGTCCGGCCGACCCGCAGCAGGGCCCTGGCCTGGTCGGCCAACGCCCGGTCCGCCGGGCCGCCGTCCACCCGCCCATGGGCGGCATGGTCACCGTCGAGCACGCTCAACGTGGAGCCGAGAAGGTGCTCCGGGCCGTCCACGACCTGTGCCACGGCGACCGGACGTCCTCGATCGATCTCGGAGAGGGCCGTGACCAAGTGCGGCTGGGCTGCGGGGTCGATGCGCTGGACGAGGACGTCGAGTTCGCCGCCGCAGGTCAGGCCGACGGCGAAGGCGTCGTCGTCGGAGTAGCCGAACCAGGCCCGCTGCGGAGCGCCCCGGTCGCTCAGCACCTGTCGGCACAGTTCGTAGACCGCGCCCTCGACGCAGCCGCCGGAGATGCTGCCGACCGCGGTGCCGTCCGCGTCCACCGCGACCGACGTACCGACCGGCAGGGGTGCGCTGCCGGTCACGTCGACGACGGTGGCCAGGGCGAAGGGGCGTGCCTCGCGGCACCAGCGGTGCAGTGTGTCCGCGATGTTGAGCATGGCGGTTCTCCATGACAGGACAGGATCGGAGGAAGGTGAGCGGGCCGCCGCCACGACGCCGGGGAAAGCGTCATGCGGCGGCGGCCCTGGAAGGTCCGGCGGCCGGACGGGGAGACGGACCACCGGACGAGCGGTGTGCACTGCGCCGACCCGAAGCGCATCGTTCAGAGCAACGCCTCGGCGGTGATGGGCAGTTCGCGGATGCGGCGGCCGGTGGCGTTGAAGACCGCGTTGCCGATCGCGGCCGCCACCCCCACCTGGACGACCTCGCCGAGCCCCTTGACGCCGAGCGCGTTGCCGTCGTTGTCCTCGCCGTCCAGGTAGATCGCCCTGACGTCGGGGACGTCGGCGTTGACGGGGACGAGGTAGTCGGCGAGGTTGGCGTTGACGATCCGGCCGTCGCGGTGGTCGGTGGCCGTGTGCTCAAGGAGGGCCGTGCCGATGCCGCCCACGATGCCGCCGATCGCCTGGCTGTCGGCGAGCTTGGGGCTGATGATGCGGCCCGCGTCGTACACGCCGAGCATGCGCCTGACCCGCACCAGGCCCAGGGTCGCGTCGACGGCGACCTCGGCGAAGGTGGCGTTGTAGGCGTGGTAGGAGTGCCGCTCTGGGCTGGGCGGCCCGGTGTAGGAGCCACCCGCTTCGAGGTGGGTGCGGTTGTTGCGGGCCAGTAGCGTCCGGTACGTCTCGCCGCGGGTCGGGTTGCCCTGCACGTGCAGCCGGCCGCCGCGTACGACGACGTCGTCCGCCTTCACCCCGTACAGCGGTGACTCGCGGTCCTCGACGGCCAGCTTGATCGCCTGCTGCCGCACCTGGTTGCAGGCGTCGTGGACGGCGGTGCCGACGCTGGCCATGGTCGCCGAGCCGCCGTGCGGCGAGGTCGGCGGGTAGAGGGAGTCGCCGAGCCGGAACGTGACCGTACGCATGGTCAGCCCGAGGGCGTCGGCGGCGACCTGGGTCTGGGAGGTGTAGGTGCCCGGCCCCATGTCACTGGTGGCCGCCTCGACCACAGCGGTGCCGTCGGCATCGAGGCGGGCCCGGGCCTGTGCGGGGTAACGCCCGGGGTCGTACACACCGGCGGCCATACCCAGGCCGATCAGCCAGTCGCCCTCGCGCCTCGAACGTGGCCGGGCGGAGCGGCGCTGCCAGCCGAACTCGCGGGCGCCGAGGGTGTAGCACTCGCGCAGCCGACGGGTGGAGAACGGCAGGTTGCTCGACTCGTCCTCGTTCGGTTCGTTGCGCCGGCGCAGCTCGATCGGGTCGACGCCCAGCTTGTGCGCGAGTTCGTCCATGGCCGACTCGATCACGAACGACGCCGAGGCGAAGCCGGGGCCACGCATCCAGATCGGGGTGTTCACGTCCAGGGGGACCGTCCGGTACGCCTGGCTGACGTTCGGCATGCTGTAGAGCATCTGCCCCGCGCCCATGACGGCCTCGGTGAACGTCTCGTACGAGGAGGTCTCGGCATCGATGTCGTGGATCGCGGCGGTCAGCCGGCCGCGCCGGTCACTGCCGAGGCGCAGCCGGTACTCGTACGACGGCCGGAAGCCGGCGCCGAAGTACATCTGCTTGCGGCTCAGCACCAGCTTGACCGGACGCTTCGTCTCCCGCGCGGCCAGGGCGGCGACGACGCTGTGCGGCCAGCAGCGCAGCCCGCTGCCGAAGCCGCCGCCGACGAACGGGTTGATGACGCGCACCGACTCCGCGGGCAGGTCGAACACGGCCGCGAGCTCGTCATGCGTGCCCATCACCCACTGCGTCTTGTCCCACACGGTCAGCTTGTTGCCGTCCCAGCGGGCGATGGTGGCGTGCGGCTCCATCGGATTGTGGTGATTGCGCGCCAGTTGGTACGTCAGATCCAGCCGTACGGGAGCGTCGCGCAGGCCCGCATCCGCATCGCCGCGCGCGTAGTTCGTCGGCTTGTCCCGCTCCGCCTCGTGCAGATCGGTCGAGGGCTGTTCGGCGTCGTACTCGGCCTTCACCAGGCTCGCACCGTGCTGTGCGGCCTCCAGGGTGGTGGCGACCACGACGGCGACCGGCTGGCCGTGGAAGCGGACGCGGTCGTCCTGGAAGACGCGGAGTCGCCGGCCGGGCGGGTTGTTCGACCCGGAGTTGTCGCGGTACGGCAGCTTCGGTGCGTTGCCATGGTGGATCACCCGCAGCACGCCCGGCTGGGCCTCGGCGGCGCCCGTGTCGATGCCGGTGATACGCCCGCGGCCGATGCTCGCGTCCACGATGACGGCGTGCACCGCCCCGTCGACATCGAACTCGGCGGCGTACTGCGCCTTGCCCGTGACCTTCAGCCGGCCGTCCACCCGGGACAGCGGCGCACCCACGGCTGCCTGCGGCTGGGGGCTCACTTCGTACCTCCTACGATGCGCTGCTGGCGTTCGACGGTCCGCTGGAGCAACTCGACCTTGAACCGGTTGTGTTGAAGGGGACGGGCGCCTTCCGCCGCCTTGGCGGCAGCGGCCGTCCACAACGCGTCCGAGGGGCGCTCGCCGACGAGGTGCCGCTCGACGGCCGGCAGCTTCCACGGCACCGTGCCCACCCCTCCGGCGGCCACTCTCGCCTCGCGGATCACCCCGCCGCGCACATGCAGCGCGACGGCCGCCGAGGTCAGGGCGAACTCGTAGGACTGCCGGTCCCGCACCTTCAGGTAACCCGACTTCAGCGGACGCGGCACCGCGGGAATCTCCACCGCGGTAATCAACTCTCCCTTTCTGAGGGCCTGTTCACGGTTGGGCGTGCTGCCCGGCCGCAACAGGAAGTCGGCAAAGGCGACCTGGCGCTCCCCGTCCGGGCCCAGCAGGTGCACGCTCGCCTCCAGCGCCGCGAACGCCACGGCGACGTCGGAGGGGTGAGTGGCCACGCAGGAGTCGGAGGTGCCCAGGACGGCGTGCGTGCGGTTGACGCCCTCCAGCGCCGCACAGCCGGAACCTGGCTCACGCTTGTTGCAGGCGGCAGTCACGTCACGGAAATAGGTGCAGCGGGTGCGCTGCATGATGTTGCCGCCGATGGTGGCCATGTTCCGAAGCTGCGCGGACGCACTCAGTTCCAGCGCCTGGGAGACGACCGGGAACAGGGTGCGCACCTTGCGGTGGGCGGCGGCCTCGGACATGGTCACCAGCGCGCCGATACGCAGCCCACCGCGCTCGGTGACGGTGACCTCGTCCAACGGCAGACCGCTGATGTCCACCAACGCCTCGGGGCGCTCGACGGTCTCCCGCATCAGGTCGACCAGCGTGGTGCCGCCGGCGACGTAACGCCCGCCGCGGCGACCGGCGTTGAGTGCTTCCCGCGTGTCGGACACGCGCGTGTAGGTGAAGGGATGCATGACGGCCGCTCCTTACTTCCGGGCGGCGGTCTGCTCGACCGCGCGCACGATTTTCACGTAACAGCCGCAGCGGCAGATGTTGCCGCTCATCCACTCCCGGATCTCCTCCGGAGAGCCGGTGTGGCCCTCCTGGATGCAGCCGACACCGGAGACGATCTGGCCAGGGGTGCAGTAGCCGCACTGGAAGGCGTCCTCGTCGATGAACGCCTGCTGCAGCGGGTGGAGTCGGTCGCCGTCGGCCAGGCCCTCGACGGTGGTGACCTCGGCGTCCTCCAGGCGAACGGCCAGCGTCAGACAGGAGTTGACCCGTCGGCCGTCGACCAGCACGGTGCACGCGCCGCAGGCCCCGGCGTTGCAGCCCTTCTTGGAGCCGGTCAGGTCGAAGTGCTCGCGCAGCAGGTCCAGCAGCGACGTGCGGTTGTCGACCGTCACGGTCCGGCGGGTGCCGTTGACCGTCAGGGACACGCGGCTGGAGGGCGGCGCCTCGGCTGCGGCCACCTCCTCCGGGGCCGCGAGGAATGATCCTCCGATCACGCCGCCCGCGACGACCGCACCACCGACCGCCGTGCTGGTGGCGATGAAGGTGCGCCGAGTGGGCGCTGGGGAGGGCTCGCCGGCTCCGTTGGGGGGTGGAACGGCAGACTCAGGGAGTTCAGTGGACATACGTACGCCTTCGTATCGCGGACGGATCGGCCGTACACAACAGCGGGACGGGAGACTGGATCGTCGTCACCGCGGGGGAACCGGGCAACCGCGCGCCTTGGCGGCGGCGACTGGTCGCATGGGGAGTCTTGCACCACCGACAACGCTTGTGGCAGGGAGACTTTCCTCCCCCTTTACGCTCCGTCAGGAGCGAATGGCCGACCTGATCGGGGGCACTTTCGCGCGGGGAGGCAGGACAGGGCGCGTCGCCTCCCTGGTCGTGGGTGCGTCCGCGTCGCTCACGACTTCGTTGTGCGTGGCGGACCGACCGTCCGCTGCGAGCAGTTCGCCGACACGGCCCTGGTGCGGGACGCCCTGGCGTCCTGAGCAAGCCCCGGTTGCGTGGTCGATAATTGGCCGGAGTTACTGGTTGCGGCTGCGGGGGCCGTTGTACTGCTGGTCGGTGACCGGCTCGGCCCAGGTGGTCTCGGGGGTGTCGTCGCCGGTGCCCTCCCACATGGCGATGTGCTCCATGAACCGGTCGGGGGCGGCGCCGTGCCAGTGTTCCTCGTTCGGCGGGCAGGCGACGGTCTCGCCGGGGTGGGCCTCGAGGATCGTGCCGTCGCGGGTGCCGATCAAGGCGATGCCGGAAACGACGTGCAGGGTCTGACCGACAGCGTGGGAGTGCCAGTTGGTGCGGGCGCCTGGTGAGAAGCGGACCAGGTTGGCGCGCATCCTGGACGGCTCCTGGCCCGCCACGATGACGTCCCACCACACGTCGCCGGTGAACCAGTTGGCCGGGGCCTTGCTGCTGGGCTGCTGCTTGGTGAATTCCATGGCGTCTCCCGAGTTGTTGGTGCGCGGATCGTCTCTAACGGGCGACGTAGCCGCCGTCCACGGGCAGGGCGACACCGACGACAAAGCCCGCTCCGGGGCTGCACAGCCACAGGACCGCCTGGGCGATCTCCTCGGCGGTGCCGAGCCGGTTGATGGGCTGGTTGGCCTCGGCCTCGGCGCGGTCGAGTTCTCCCTTGGCGATCATGTCGCTGACCATGGGGGTGTCGATGGTGCCCGGGCAGATCGCGTTGACGCGGACGCCCCGCGGGGCGTATTCGAGGGCGGCGCTGGAGGTCAGGCCGATCACTCCGTGCTTGGAGGCGTGGTACGAGGCACGGCCGGGGAGGCCGACCAGGCCGCCGAGGGAGGAGCAGTTGACGATGGCTCCGCTGCCTTGGGCGCGCATGTGGCGCAGTTCGTGCTTCATGCAGGCCCACACGCCGCGGAGGTTGATGGCGTTGACGCGGTCGAACCGTTCGGCGGGTTCGTCGGCGGCGTCGCTGGGCGGGATCTGGATGCCGGCGTTGTTGTAGGCCATGTCGAGGCGGCCGAAGGTCTCGACGGTGCGGTCGACCGCGACGGCGACCTGGTCCTCGTCACTGACGTCGCAGGTGAGGGCGAGGACTTGGTGGCCGGCGTCGGTGAGTTCCTTCGCGGCTGCGTTCAGGGCTGCTTCGTCGATGTCGGTGAGGGCGACCGCGGCTCCGGACTCGGCGAAGGCGCGGGCGGTCGCCAGGCCCATACCGGCGCCGACGCCGGTGACGAAGGCCACCTGGCCGGTGAAGTCGTATGTCGGGTTCATTCGGTGTTGTCCCTTCGGGCGTTGAGCTGTGGGAGCGCACGTGCGGTGCCGGGCTGCTCGGCTTCCGCCCTGCTGCGGTGACGCCGCGCCTTGCCGTGGGCCGCCGTCAGACGATTTGGCCGCCGTCGACGACCAGGGCGTGGCCGGTGGCGACCGAGGCGGCGTCCGAGCAGAGCCAGAGCACGGCGGCTGCGATCTCCTCCGGTGTGCCGAAGCGTCCGATGGGCTCGTCCGCGATCAGGGCGTCGCGCCCTCCGGGCGTGCTTTCGGCGAAGCGTTGGATCATCGCGGTGTCGATGAGCCGGGGCAGACGGCATTGACGCGGATATTGGATGCCTCGTAGTCGAGGGCGGCCGAGCGGGTCAGGCCGACGACGCCGTGCTTGGCGGCGGCGTAGGCGGCCTGTCCCGTGAAGCCCTTGACGCCGGCGCCGGACGAGGCGTTGACGATCGCGCCGCCCCCCTGTTGGAGCAGCAAGGGGATCTGGTACTTCAAGCACAGGAACATCCCGGTCAGGCTGACGCCGATGACGCGGTCCCACTCGTCCTTCGCGATGTCCGCGGCCGGCATGACCGGCTGCTCGACGCCGGCGTTGTTGAAGGCGACGTCCAGCCGTCCGAACGCCTGAATGGTGTCGTCCAGCGCGGACCGTACGTCGTCTTCGCTGGTGACGTCACAGAACAGGGCCAGGGCCTGGCCGCCCGCCTCCTCGATGAGCCGAGCGGTCTCCCCCAGGCCGTCCGGGGACCGGTCGGCGAGGGCGACGCGGGCGCCGGCGCGAGCGAAGACGACGGCGGTGGCACGGCCGATGCCGGAACCCGCTCCGGTCACGAAGGCCGCCTTGCCGGTGAAGGCTGCGCTGCTCACGGTCATGGGCGGTGTCCTCTCGCATGCTGGTGCGTCGTCGGGTTCGCCTTCGGCAGGACACGGGTCGCGGCTGGAGTCAGTGCTGCGAGGACACCTGCGCGGGTTCGTCGGACTGCGCGTGCGTGGGAGCGCTCCTCTGGGCCACGATCCGCCCCTTGTGGGAGACGCCGTGAACGGCGAGGGCGATCAGCGGGAGGAGGGTGAGGGCGGCGATGGCGGTGCCGACCAGGGGCGGGCCGGTCAGGCCGAGGGAGGAGTCCAGGGCCCTACCGGCGATCGCCGATCCGGCGGCGACGCCGACGTTGAAGGCGGAGGTGGTCAGCGCCGAGGTGAGGGTGGGCGCGTCGCCCGCGAAGCGCATGGCGAGGGCGGTGACGACCGGGTTGACCGTGAAGCCGGTCAGGCCCATGAGAAAGACGAGGACGGTGGCTGCTACCGGGTTCGTGGACAGCGGGATCATCAGGAGCAGGACCAGGGCGGTGGCCGCGGCGGCCGCGATGGTGGTGACCATCGGACGCCGGTCGCCCAGACGGCCTCCCGTGGTGGTGCCCCCCAGGGCGCCCACGCCGAAGGCGATGAGGACGAGCGGTACAGCGCCTTCGGGGATGCCGGCGCGGTCGGTCAGCAGCGGCGTCACATAGGTGTACGTCGCCAGGACACCGCCCATGATCAGCATCGCGGCGCCGAGCGCCAGCCACAGCCGGCCCTGCCGCAGAGCGCGGACCTCGGCTCGCAGAGACACCTCGACACGCTGCTCCTGGGCCGGGATGAAGCGGCCGATGAAGACGGCGGCAAGCCCGGACAGGGCGGCCAGGGCCCAGAAGGGGCCGCGCCAGCCGGTGAACTGCCCGGCGAAGGAGCCGATCGGCACGCCGACGACGTTGGCCAGGGTCAGACCGCCGATCATGACACCCGTGGCGCGGGTGGCGTTGCGCGGGCCTGCGGCGGTGGTGGCGACGACGAAACCGACGGACCAGAACGCTCCGGTCGCCAGGGCCGTGACGACGCGGGCCATGAGAACGACGGTGAAGGACGTGCTGAGAGCGGCGACCAGATGTCCGAGGCAGAACACGGACAGGGCGAGGATCAGCGTCCGGCGCTGGGGAAGGCGCAGGGTGGCCATGGCCATGGTCGGCGCCCCGATGATCATGCCGATGGCGAAGGCGGTGATCAGCAGGCCGGCCTGGGAGACGCTGACGCCGAGGTCGCCGGCCAGCTCCGGCAGGAGGCCGGCGACGACGAACTCGGTGGTTCCCATCAGGAACGTGCCGGCGGCGAGCACCCAGACGACGAAGGGAAGCTTGCCGGGGGTGGTCCCGGACGCGGAAGGCATACGTGTGCTCTTTCCTTGAGTGGAATTCGGCGGATCATGGTGGCGGCTGAAGCCGTCGCGGCGGACAGTGGACGGCGCGGCCACGTCTTTCACGGTTCCACGGAGCGCACCGGCCGAAAAGGGGAGGATCTCCTCCCCCCTTCGTGCAGGGACGAACGGTGGCGCGGGTCAGGGCGCGGCTTCAATGGTGATCTCGTCGGCGGTGGCGAGCTGCTCGGCGCCGCCGTCGGCCATGTGCCCGAGGATGACCAGGCCGGTCGCGTACGGGGCGTCGCGGTAGTAGGTGGCGAGATGGTTCCAGGGCGCGTAGTAGGCGAGATCACCGACTTGAGGGTCGGCGCCTTCCGGGGCGCCGGTGGTGGACAGCTTCCGGGGCAGATCGGCGGTCTTCTCGGCCTGGTTGAAGTCGCTCACAGACAGGGTGAGAGGGAGCTGGGCGGCGAAGTCGCGGGCGGTGGGGCTGTCGTTCAGGGTGGCGTCGATGCGGTGGCCGTTGATGGTGAGCCGGATGTTCATGGCGGTAGTCCTAGCGGACGGTGAGGTGGTGGCCGGGGCTGTCGAAGCCTGCGGCAACGGGGGCTTCGATGAGGAGGATGGGGAGTCGTTGGTGCAGGCGGTCGCAGCCAGCAGCAGGGCGGTGGCCGTGACCACGCGGGCGGGGGTGCGCAGGGGTGCCGGGTTCACGAGTTCGTCCAGGGGATCAGTCAGGCAGGGGCTCGGCGTAGTGGCGGAAGCCGCCCCGCTCGAGGTGGATGTCGAGCAGGCGCTGGGCCAGGACGTCCGGGCTGCTGTGCTCGGCGTCGGGCCGGATCGCTCCCGGGATGATCAGCTGGGCCGCGTGGATGTTCTCCGGGGCGAGCGCATCGTGCAGCATGCGGGCGTAGGCGCTCTCGGCGGCGAAGGCGATCGAGGTGCCGGCGACCTTCGGGTTGGGACGTACGGCGCTGGAGCCGTTGACGAACAGCACGGTGCCGCGGCCGAGTTCGCGCATGCCGGGCAGGACGGCCGTCACAGCGGCGACCGGGCCCTTGACGGAGAAGGACAGGGGCGCCTCCAGGTCGTCGGCGCTCGTGTCGAGCACCGGCTTCATGAAGTCGGCGCGGGGCACGGGGCTGTACTGGAGAATCTCGACGGTGCCCAGATCGGCCGCGGCTGCGTACAGGGCCGAGCTCAGCGACTCGATGTCGAGGACATCGGCCGTGTAGCCGCGAGCCTGGATGCCGTCGTGGGCGAGTTCGGCCGTCAGGCCGTCCAGCTTCTCCGCGTTGCGGGCGATGAGGGCGACGGTGTGGCCTGCGGCTCCGAAGCGGCGGGCGGTGGCAAGCCCGAGACCGGGGCCGGCACCGATGAGGGCGAAGGTCGTCATGGTCGGTCCTTGTGCGAGCGGGGGTGGGTTGGCGGTCCTGGGGCCGCACCGCGTCGGTGCGGCCCCAGGTGTGGACGCGTCTGTGCTCAGGGCTTGAGGAGGGCCTTGATGGCGCGGCGCTCGTCCATCGCCTGGTAGCCCTCGGCAACCTGGTCCAGGGGCAGGGTGAGGTCGAAGACCTTGCCCGGGTTGATCCGGCCGGACAGGACCCGGTCGATCAGGTCGGGCAGGTAGCGGCGCACGGGGGCGGGGCCTCCGCGCAGACCGACGTGCGAGAAGAACAGCTCCTGGCCGTCGACGGCCACGTCGTGCGGCACGCCGACGAAGCCGACGTTGCCGCCGGGCCGGGTGGAGTGCAGGGCCTGCCGCATGGACTCGGCCGTGCCGACGCACTCCAGGACCGAGTCGGCGCCGATACCGCCGGTGAGGTCCTTGACGCGGGCGATGCCTTCGTCGCCGCGTTCGCTGACGATGTCGGTCGCGCCGAACTCCAGGGCGAGCTTCTGCCGGGACTCGTGCCGTGACATGGCGATGATCCGCTCCGCACCGAGTTCCTTCGCGGCGATGACGCCGCACAGGCCGACCGCTCCATCACCGACCACGACGGCCGTCGACCCGGGCTTCACCTCGGCGGCGAGGGCGGCGTACCAGCCGGTGCCCATCACGTCGGAGACGGCGAGCAGGCTGGGAACCATCTCGCTGTCGGGGTGCTCGTCGGTGGCGACGAGGGTGCCGTGGGCGTTGGGGATGCGCACGTAGTCGGCCTGACAGGTGCTCATGAACTCGCGGTGCAGGCAGTTGGACTGCCAGCCGTTGCGGCAGTTGGCGCAGGTGTTGTCGGAGGTGGCGAAGGAGCCGACCACGAACTGGCCCGGCCTGACGTTGGCGACCTCACTGCCCACCTCCTCGACGATGCCGACGTACTCGTGCCCCATCGGGTGCGGGTCGCCGATGGGTTCCGCGCCGCGGTAGGGCCACAGGTCCGAGCCGCACACACAGGTGGCGACCGTACGGATCACCGCATCGGTCGGCTGGAGGATCTTCGGGTCGTCGAGGGATTCGAAGCGTACGTCGCCGGGGGCGTAGATGACTGCTCCGCGCATGGGGTCTTCCTTCGGTACGAGGGTCGGTGTACGGGCAGCCGGTGGTCACGAAATCGGCTGCTCGACATCGAGCCTCACACGCGAGGGCGGGCGCGAAAAGCGGAGAAATCTATCCTGGGAGGAGAACATCCTGGGAGTAAATTCTCCCCCCTTTCCCGAGTGGAATCGGTGTCATGCTGGGAAGCATGACCGCCAACGTCCCCCTCAATGAGCTGGGAGAATTCCTCAAGACACGCCGCTCCGAGCTGAGCCCGCGCACGGTCGGGCTGCCCGAGAGCGACCGGCCCCGCCGGGTCGCCGGGCTGCGCCGCGAGGAGGTCGCCCAGCTCGCCAGCATCAGCACCGACTACTACACCCGCCTCGAACAGGGCCGCATGCAGGCGTCCGCACCCGTGCTGGACGTGCTGGCCCGGGTACTCCATCTGGATGACGACGAGCGCGGCTACCTCTTCCAGCTCGCCGGCAAAACCAGCACCCGCACCAGGCGCCGCAGTCGGCAGAAGGTCCAGCCGCAACTGCAACGGGTCCTGGACGACCTGACCGCCACCCCGGCCATCGTGCAGGGCCGGCGCGGAGACATCCTCGCCTGGAACGCACTGGCCGCCGCCCTGGTCACCGACTTCTCCCACCTCCCGGAAAAGCACCGCAACTATCCCCGGATCATCTTCACCGATCCGGCTATGCGCACCCTGTACGCCGACTGGAAGGCCTCCGCGCAGATCTCCGTGGCCCAGCTGCGCATGGAGGCCGCGAAGTATCCCGAGGACCCCCGCCTGATCGAGCTGGTCGGCGAACTGTCCCTGCGGGACAAACAGTTCGCCAAATGGTGGGGCGAACACCACGTCGCCGCCCGCACCGTGGGCACGAAGACCCTCAACCATCCCGTCGTCGGCGAACTCGTCCTGGACTGGGACACCCTCACCGCCAACACCGACCCCGACCAGAACCTGACCGTCTGGACCGCCGCCCCCGGCTCCCCCACCCACGAACGGCTGCGCATCCTCTCCTCCTGGGCCGCCGACCAGCACCTGCCCGCGTCGCCACCACTCACCTGACGCCGTCGGCCGCTTCCACGACTCCGGCGGCGGGCGGTCGAAGGCGTTCACCATGCCCCTCAGCCGCTCTGGCTCTCGTGCCGCGAACGGCCTCCCCGCGCCCGAGCGAGGCTTTCGTTCACTGTCACCTGCTACCGCACAAGGAGCACCGCCATGCACACCCGCACACTCGGCCAGGGCCTCGAGGTCTCGGCGATCGGACTGGGCTGCATGGGCATGTCCCAGAGCTATGGCCCCAACCCCGGAGACCGGCAGGACATGATCGGTGTGCTCCGCGCCGCCGTCGACGGGGGCATCACCTTCTTCGACACGGCCGAGGTATACGGCCCTTACACCAACGAAGAACTCGTGGGCGAGGCACTCGCGCCGGTGCGCGAACAGGTCGTCATCGCTACCAAGTTCGGCTGGCGCATCGAGGGCGGCACGTCGGTGGGGCTCGACAGTCGGCCTGAACAGATCAAGAAGGTCGCCGACGCGTCGTTGCGCCGGCTGCGTACGGACACGATCGACCTCTTCTACCAGCACCGGGTCGACCCCGACGTCCCCGTCGAGGACGTGGCGGGCGCGGTCGCAGAACTCGTACAGGCGGGCAAGGTACGCCACTTCGGCCTGTCCGAAGCCGCCGCGGCGACGATCCGCAGGGCCCATGCCGTCCACCCCGTGACCGCCGTGCAGAGCGAGTACTCCCTGTGGACCCGCGACCCCGAATCCGAGGTGCTGCCCACACTCGCCGAACTCGGCATCGGATTCGTGCCGTTCAGCCCGCTCGGCAAGGGTTTCCTCACCGGCGCCGTCGACACCACGACCGCGTTCACCGAAGGCGACATCCGCGCCTCCATCCCGCGGTTCGACCAGGACAACCTCGCAGCCAACCAGGCCCTGGTCAACCACGTTGCCACCCTCGCCCGCGCCAGGAACGCCACCTCCGGGCAGGTCGCCCTGGCCTGGCTCCTCGCCCAGCACCCGTGGATCGCCCCGATACCCGGCACCCGCCGCATCGAACGCCTTGAGGAGAACGCCGGCTCCACCCAGGTCGCTCTGTCCGCCGATGACATCGCGGACCTCGACGCCACGGCGGCCCGCATCGGCGTGCACGGCGACCGCTACAACGACCAGCACATGCGCCTCGTCGGCAAGTGAGACGATCGCATGCTGGGGACGTTGGTCGAACTCGGAGTCACGTGACGACACAACCGTGACGGGTGAGGACCTCCGGGGATCGGGGAGCTGTCCACCCGCAGCGAGGAATTCCGGCGCCGCTGGGCGGCCCACAACGTCCGGATGCACACCACCGGCGTGAAGCTCCTGCACCACCCGGTCGTCGGCGACCTCGACCTGCCCTTCGAAACCTTCCCGCTCCCCCACGACCCCAGCAGTTGCTCCTCCCCTACACCGCCGAGCCCCACTCACCCACGCAGGACGCCCTGAACCTGCTGGCCAGCCGGGCCGCGACCGGCAACGACATCGAGCGGTCCACACCGGCCAACGAATCCGAGTCGGCCGACACGGCCGGAACACCCGACTGACCGACGAGCAACGCGGGACAAAGGGAGCCGTCAGCGCGGCCGCCTGCCCCGGCTCGATGTTCCAGGGTGCCGGGGGACTTCCCACTTCGCGAGGCCCGCAGTGCAGGGCCTGCGGAGACCGAGGGCGGCGGGGTCAGGCTTTCGACAGCCGCAGCAGAAGCAGTTGTTCCGGGTGGAGGTTGGGGATCTGGAGCCCGACGCGTTCCAGGACGCTGCCCGGGACGGTGATTCCGTCGCTGGTGCACCATGCGGGGGTGCCGCGTGCCATGCCGGGTGCCTGGTCGGCGGGCGGCAGCGGGCGCAGGCGGTAAGTGGCGTCGGGATCGAGGCCGCGCAGTCGTAGCGTGCCGGGCTGGGCGGAGATCGGGGTGGCCATGGCGGTGAGGGCGAAGATGGCTTCCGTGCGGTCGTGGGAGATGACGCCGTGGGCCCACAGGGCCGGGTCGGGGTGGTCGATGCGTACGACGCGGCCGGTGTGCAGCAGCCCGCGCAGCTGTTTGTACAGGGTGATCCAGTGCGCCAGTTCGGCGCGTTCGGTCTCGGTTGTGCGGGTGAGGTCCCATTCGATGCCGAGGTGACCGAAGAGCGCGGTGCCCGCCCGGAAGGCCAGGTCGTGGGTGCGACCGGTGGTGTGAGAACGGGCGGCGCCGACGTGCGAGCCGATGAGTTCGGGCGGCAGGAGCAGCTGGGTCCAGCGATTGATCGACTGGCGTTCCAGGGCATCGTTGCAGTCGCTGGCCCAGACGCGGTCGGTGCGCTCCAGGATGGCGAGGTCGACGCGTCCGCCGCCGCTTGCGCAGGACTCGATCTCCAGGCCGGGGTGGCGTCGGCGCAGTTCGTCCAGCAGGGCGTAGACGGCGAGGGTCTGGGCGTGCACGGCGGGCTCGCCGCCCGGTGCGTGGCCGGCGTCGACCAGTTCGCGGTTGTGGTCCCACTTGAGGTAGTCGATGTCGTACTGGCTGAGCAGGGCGTCGAGCCGCTGCAGGATGTGGGCGTACGCCTCGGGGTGGGTGAGGTCCAGGACCTGCTGGGAGCGGCGGTCGGCGGGGGTGCGGCCACCGGTGGCCAGGATCCATTCGGGGTGGGCGCGGGCCAGGTCGGAGTCGGGGTTGACCATTTCCGGCTCGACCCACAGGCCGAACTCCATGCCGAGGCCGCGAACGTGGCTGATGAGCGGATGAAGTCCCGTCGGCCAGACGGTCTCGTCGACGTACCAGTCGCCGAGTCCGGCCCGGTCGTCTCGACGGTGGCGGAACCAGCCGTCGTCCAGGACGAAACGCTCCACGCCGGCCTCGGCGCCTCGGTCGGCGAGGTGGGTGAGGCGGTCGAGGTCGTGGTCGAAGTAGACGGCTTCCCAGGTGTTGAGCACGACCGGGCGTGGGCTGCGGGGGTGTTCGGGGCGGGCGAGGAGGTGGTCGTGGAAGCGGGCGGAGAGGCCGTCGAGCCCCTGGTCGCTGTGGGAGGCGTAGAGCCACGGGCCGGTGTACTCCTCGCCGGGGGCGAGGATCAGCTCGCCCGGCAGGAGCAGTTCGCCTGCGGCGATGACCGGACGACCGGCGGGGAGTCGCTCGGCCAGTACGCGGTGGTTCCCGCTCCAGGCCAGGTGCAGGCCCCATACCTGGCCGGTGCCGAAGCCGAAGCCGGGTGTGCCGGCCGCCAGGACAAGAGGGGCGTCGTGGCCGGTGCGCCCACTGCGGGTCTCGCGCAGCCAGGTGCCGTGGGTGAAGGGCCGGCGTTGCGGGGCGCGTTCGCGACACCAGCGGCCGGTGAGGTCGAGCAGTTCGGTGGCGGAGTCGGGTACCGGCAGGGCGAGCAGCAGGCCGTCGAGGGTGTAGCCGCGGTTTGGGTCGTCATTGCGTACGGCGGCTCGCATGCGCACGAGGCCGGACGGGGTGAGTCCGGCTTCCAGTACCAGGCTGAGCCTGGCTGCGGCGTCGGTGGCCCGCACCTTCACGGATGGTGCTGCGGCATCCAGTTCCAGTGAGTCGCGGGTGAACAGGGGTGACCAGTCGGCTCCCTGACGGTGTCCCGTGAGTCCGGGCTGTCCGGGCCAGCCGGTGCCGTGTTCGGGCAGCAGTGCGGCACGCGGTACGGCGTCGGGGAATCCCGGCATCGGCGGCATGGTGACGGCCTCGGCCAACCGGTGCAGGTCCTGGCGGCTGAGGTCACCGAGGTCGGCGCCCCAGTGCAGAACGGCGGGCAGACCGTTGCCCCGCAGGTCGAGTATCAGGCTCACACCTGCTGCGCGGAGATGAATGATGCCCTCGGCTGCGGCTTCGGTCGGAGTAGTCACGATGGCCCCTCTCGGCAGTCTCACTAAGGGGATATGTGGGGTGCGGCTTCTTCACCCCACCCGGGCTCGACCACGGGGTGAAGGGTCGCTGGTGACGGCGTGGTCGTCAGATCGGGTGGCGCGCATCAGCACGAGTGCGGTCAGCGGTACGAGGGTCAGGGCGGCCGTCACCGTGCCGACCAGCGGAGGCCCGGCCTGCCGCAGTGGTGAGGCCAGGGCGATGCCTGCCGCCCAGGAGCCGACGGCGACGCCCACGTTGGACGACGAACTGGCCAGCGCGGAGGCGAGCGTGGGCGCGGAACCGGCGAAGCGCCTGACCAGCGCGCCGAGCACCGGGGAGGCGGCGAACGCGGTCACCCCCATGACCGTCACCAGGACGACGGTCACCACGGGGCTCGTGGAGAAGAACACCAGCAGAAGCAGGATCAGGCTGGTCGCGGCGGCGGCCGTGATGAGGGTGGCGAGCGGCCGACGGTCACCCAGGCGCCCGCCGACCGTGGTGCCCAGCAGGGCGCCCGCACCGTAGCCGGTCAGGACCAGGGGCACAGCCGCGGCGGGTATCTGGGCCCGCTCGGTGAGCAGGGGCGAGATGTAGGTGTAGGTCGCCAGGACACCTCCCATGAGCAACGCGATGGCACTCAGCGCCAGCCAGACCCGGCCCTGGCGCAGCACGGCGAACTCAGCCCGAACCGAACGCGCTTCGCACCGCTCCTCATCGGGGATGTACCGGCCGATGACCGCCGCCGCGGCGGCTGACAGGGCGGCGAGGACCCAGAACGGCCCCCGCCAGTTGGATACCTGCCCCAGCCACGAGCCCAGCGGTACGCCGGCGATGTTGGCCACGGTCATGCCCCCGAGCAGCATGCCCAGGGCCCGGGACGTCATTGCCGGTCCGGCCGCGGTTGTCGCCACGACTGCGGCGACGCACCAGAAGGTACCTGTGGCCAGTGCGGTCACCACGCGAGCCGCGAGCACGACCGCGAAGGACGGACTGAGGGCGGCGACCACGTGGCCGACCGCGAAGACGGTGAGCGCGAGGACCAGCGTGAACCGCCGCGGCAGGCGCAGCGTCGCGATCGCCATCGCCGGCGCGCCGACGATCATGCCTGCCGCGAAGGCCGTGATCAGCAGCCCCGCGTGGGACACGCTGACGCCCAGATCGTCCGAGATCTCGGGCAGCAGGCCCGCGATGACGAACTCGGTGGTGCCCATCAGAAAGATCCCGGCTGCCAGCACCAGGACGACGAAAGGCAGCCTGGCGGATCGGTCGTCGGTCAGGGGTGGCATCTGAGTGGTGTTCTCTTTCCGGAGCGGACCGCGACTGGCCGCGGGGAGTGCTGACGCCGCACAGCCTCGCACCGGATATCCGTTCTGTGAGGGGGAGGAAAATCTCCCTTGCCGGATGCAAAGGGTCCGCGTATGCGAATTTCTCCGTCCACCAGTTACCGGGAGAGCGTCAGGGGTGGCGTCCCGCCAGAGGCGTAGCCGGGCAGCTTCGCGGCCTCTCGTGGCGGCGATCGGCCCCACACCGGGGCGTCAGGGCGCGCCCGCCCGCCCTGACGCCGTACGCCGCCCCGGCCCGTGCGGTCGGCGCGGCGGAGGATCTCGCCCGGCTGGTTCCGACGCGATCCGGCCCGCTATTCGGGCCATAGCCTGGTCGAGCATCGCCCGCCAACGGGCAGGATCCGCGCTATGGCCTGTGGCCACCGCACGATCGTCAGGAATCCACGCAACCCTCGATGATCACGCGGTGGCCGTACCGGCTATCGGCCGGCCCACCACGAGATCGGTAAATCAGAACGGAAGGTGCCTGTAGAGATGCTCGGGTGTGCGCGACCGGTCCAGCGCCGTCAGCCGAGGGCATCGAGCAACTCGCGCTCGCGTCGCGCGCTGAGGCCTGCGCGCCTTTCCCGGTCCAGCCCCTGCTCGCGTTCCCAGCGCAGCGTGTCGGCCAGCATCTCCGCCCGGGGCCGGTGATGCAGCCCCACGGCGCGTGCTGCGGACCCGTCCCGGGCCGACCACCCCTCCATGCCCGGCTCGACCAGCCACATCGCCAGCGATTCACATCCCATGTACTGGGCCACGCCGTTGGCGAGCAGCCACGCCGATTCGGCGGGGATCACCGGACCGGTGTGCCCGCCGATGGCGCGGCACAGCTCGATCCACTCTCCGAACGGAACGACCGGACCGACAGCGTTGTACGTGCCGGTGGTTCCCGTCTCCGCGCAGTCGAGCAACCAGGAGCTGAGGTCCCTCACATCGACCACCTGGGTCGGCATGGCCGGTGTGTCGGGGATCAGCATCGGCCCACGCGGATCGTGTGCTGCGCGGGCGACCCAGTAACCGGAACGCCCGCTGTGATCGCCCGGGCCGCCGATGAGCCCGGCGCGTGCGATGAGGAGGCGGTCTCCCCCAGCGGCCGTCGACGCCTGCTCACAGGCGACCTTCGCCTCGCCGTACACCTCGCGGTCGGCCTCGCTCCGGTCGGTTGGGGCGAGCAACGCCGCGGACTCGTCCGCCCCCGGGGTGGCGTGGGAGGCGTAGGCGTTGCCGGACGAGACGTACACCCAGTGCCCGGCCTTGCTGCCCAGTACGTCGAGCGCTCCGCGAACGAAGCCCGGCTGCCATGACACCTCGACGACCGCGTCCCAGACCCGGTCGAGCAGGGGCTCGTACGCCGACGGATCGCGGCGGTCGGCGGCGACCAGTGTCGCTCCGTCCGCGACGTCTCCGCTCTCGCCACGCGCGAGGCAGGTCACCCGATGGCCGCGTTCGATCGCCTGCCGCGACAACTCCCGACCTACCCACGCCGTTCCGCCCAGAACCAGGATCTCCATACCGACACACAAGCACCGGGATCACCGCCCGGCCAGGCAGATTCGCTGACAGCAGATGGTCACCCATCAGATCGATCAGACCTCTCGCGCAATGGCGTCGGCCCGCCGAAGCGTCGACATACCCGCTCACGAAGTCGCGCTGGAAGACGGGGAGTTGTCCGGCCGATCAGGTGACAGAGGCAGCTGGAGACGGCGGTTTTGCCTGTTTGCTGAGGGGTTACAGGTACGCGGACTCCATCCTGCCGGTGAACCGGCCGCCTACTTGATGGGCGAGCCAGTGGACGTGGGCTGTCTGGTCACCTTCCGGGTCTGGGCGTGAAAAAAGGTGGATGGTGTGGTCCTGCGACGGCACGTGCTGGTAGAGGTCCCGGGAATTCACTGTCAGCGTCAGGTGTGCGTACTTCTGCGAGGTCGCCTCCAGTCCGGCTTCGGGAACCGCAGGCCATCCTCGTTTTCCGGTCCCGGGAACGGTTCTGACTCCCGACTCACGACAGATTCCCTGCTCGCCGCCCACCCCGGTAATCAACTCGGTTTGCTTCATTGACATCTCCCTCAGAAGTCCTAGCGTTGGGAGCGCTCCCATAGCCTTGCAACTGGAAGGAGTCCCCCCACATGCGCACACAGAGTCCGTTAACCGGGCGTTCGCGATCACCCCTCCGCCGGCCTCTCCAGGCGCTCGTCATGCTGTTCGCCCTGGTTGTCGGCGCCCTCACCTGGTCGGCCCCCGCCCAGGCCCACGGCACCATCGTCGACCCCGCCTCCCGCGCGTACCAGTGCTGGAAGACGTGGGGCAGCAACCACACGAACCCGGCCATGCAGACCGAAGACCCCATGTGCTGGCAGGCCTTCCAGGCCAACGCCGACACCATGTGGAACTGGATGAGCGCGCTACGCGACGGCCTCGGTGGCCAGTTCGAGGCGCGGACCCCCGACGGGACGCTCTGCAGCAACAATCTCTCGAGGAACGCCAGCCTGGACAAGCCCGGGCCGTGGAAGACCACCACCGTCGGCAACAACTTCTCGGTCCACCTGTACGACCAGGCGTCCCACGGTGCCGACTATTTCAAGGTCTACGTGAGCAAGCAGGGCTTCAACCCCCAGACCCAGACCCTGGGCTGGAGCAACCTCGACTTCATCACGCAGACCGGCCGCTTCGCCCCGGCGCAGGACATCACGTTCCCCATCCAGACCTCCGGCTACACCGGACACCACATCCTGTTCGTCATCTGGCAGGCCTCGCACCTGGACCAGGCCTACATGTGGTGCAGCGACGTGAACTTCGGCTGATCCGGCCAGCGCCGCACACGGCACCGGCCTCTGCCGGGCGCCGATAACCCGCCGCCCGGCCGACCGAGCTCCGTCGGGGTGAGAGACCCATCTGGTCACCCTGCCCCGACGGGGTTTCCCGCGCTCCTGACGAGCACGGGCCTGACGGCCGGAGTGATGCCGAACTCGTCGGCGAGATCGGGCCGTTGTGGCACGAGCGTCACCAAGTCAGGCTTGCCTCCCGGCCGCGGAAGCGGGCTTTGGGTGTCGGTGCGAACCACCGGCTGGTGTTCGTCGACCGGCTGTTGGTCACGCTTGTCCATCTGCGCCCCGGGGTCACCCACAACGTGCAGGCCTGCTCGTTCGGCGCGGACCGCTCCACGATCACCCGGGCCGTCAACGCGGTGCGGCTGCGGTACCTGGCCGAGGTCGTCAACCACCTCGACGCGAGCGGGAAGGGCGCAAGGCCCGGGACAAGTTCGTCTCCGGCAACAGGCAGAACGCCGTCACATCCATGGTGGTCACGGACGGCGAAAGGCCGCACGCTGTGGTGCAGCCCGGCCCGTCCCGCAAGCTGCCCGGACATCACCACGCCCGCCAGGGTCCACCGCTCGGCGGTGCGACCGCCGATGGAGCCGAAGATCACCCGTAGTTGCCTTGGCGGATGTAGGTCGCCCCGGAGAGGCAGGCGAACAGGGCGGCGTAGGCGGGCCGGCGATGAACAACGAACTGCCCTGGCTTGACGGTAGTCACCTCGCTGCCGACTTCCTCGACGATGCCGACGTACTCGTGACCGAACGGGGTTGGCTGCTCAACCGGGTTGATACCGCGGTAGTCCCACAGGTCCGAGCATCACACAGGTCGCGGCGGTACGAATGACCGCGTCGGTCGTGTTGATGATCGTCGGGTGGGCACGCTCCTCGAAGCGCACGTCCCCGGGAGCGTGGAGAACGGCTCCGCGCATGATGATGCTCCTCGCAAGTTGCCCGGGTTCGGATCAGCGGCGGGCGCTGGTACGCGGGCCGCCGTACTCGTCATCGCCGACGTGTTCGAGCCAGTCGACCTCGTCGGTCTCCCATAGCGCGATGTGCGTCATGAAGTGGTCCGGAGCGGCGCCGTGCCAGTGCTCCTCGCCCGGCGGAGTCCAGATCACGTCGCCCGGACGGGCTTCGAGGATCTCGCCACCGCGGGACTGGATCAGGGCGATGCCCTCGACGACATAGAGGGTCTGGCCCAGGCCATGGCTGTGCCAGGCGGTCCGGGCGCCGGGCGCGAACCGCACGGCGTTGGCGCGGGCGCGGGAGGGCTCTTCACCTCGGTAGATCACATCCGCCCAGGCGTCGCCAGTGAACCACTGGGCGGGCAGCTTCATCGTCGGCTGCTTGTTCAACAATTCCATCAGCGGTGCTCCTCTTCGCCGGTCTCGCGGTCAGGCCGCGGTCTGCTCGTCTGCGATCTCCTTGAGCAGGGTGATCGCGGTCATGGCGTTCGGCCAGCCGGCGTAGAAGGCGAGGTGCGTGATTGCCTCGGACAGCTCCTCCACACTCAGCCCGTTCTCCAGCGCCACACGAAGGTGGTAGCCGAGCTGCTCGCCGCGGTACAGCGCGGCAAGCACGCTCACGGTGACCAGGCTGCGATCCCGCGGGGAGAGCTCCGCCCGCTCCCAGACGTCGCCGAAGAGGACCTCATTGGTGACCTCGACGAGCTTGGGCGCGATTCCGGCCAGTTCCTGGGGTGCGGACTGCTTCGCCATCAGACGACTCCTTCGCTCACAAACGTCGTGGAAGCGGGCACCGCAAGCCTGTAGCCAGGTGCCCGTCCCAGCAGCCCGAGACCTCTCGTCCCGGGCGCCGCCGCAGCGGCCACTACCGAGGTAACCGCAGGTCACGCGCGTGTGGAAGGTACGGCTGTTCCAGGTACTGACAGAACCCCCCTCGTCCGCGCCCGCCCGCCTAGCCTGGAACACGTGAGTACCGAGAGCGACATCCGCGAATTCCTGGCCTCTCGCCGCGCCAAGATCACCCCGCAGCAGGCCGGGCTGCCCGCCTACGGCGGCAACCGGCGCGTGCCCGGTCTACGCCGCGAGGAAGTCGCAATGCTCGCCGGCGTCAGCGTCGACTACTACGTTCGCCTCGAACGCGGCCACCTCGCCGGAGCCTCCGAGGAAGTCCTCGACGCCCTCTCGAACGCCCTGCAACTCGACGAAGCCGAACGCGCTCACCTCTACGACCTGGCCCGCGCCGTCGCCAGACGCCCCTTCCGCCGTACCAAACGCACTCGAGGTCCGCTCCCGGACAGCGTCCTGCGCGTCCTGGACTCCATGACCGACTCCCCGGCCTTCATCCGCAACGGCCGCCTCGACATCCTCGCGATCAACCACCTCGGCCGCGCCTTGTACGCACCGCTGTTCACCGATGACGCCCCGCGCCCGATCAACGTCGCGCGCTTCCAGTTCCTGGATCCGCACGGCCGTGACTTCTTTCCGGACTGGGAGCAGTCCGTGAACACAACCGTCTCGCTGCTGCGCACCGAGGCCGGACGGGCTCCAGGCGACAGCGATCTGACCGGGCTGATCGGTGAACTCGTCACCCGCAGCGAGGAGTTCCGCACCGCGTGGGCCAAGCACAACGTGCGCCTGCACCACACCGGCCGCAAGTCGTTCCGTCACCCGGCCGTCGGCGAGATCACCCTGGACTTCGACGCCATGGAACTGCCCGCACAGCCCGGCCTGACCCTGACCGCGTACAGCGCCGCCCCGCACACCCCGGCCTACGACGCGCTGCAGCTGCTGGCCGCCTGGGCCGCCTGGGCCGCCACTGAGGATCCCTCCGCTGCCGTCGACCGCTCGACCAGCCGCTGAACAACGGCCTCGGCGGCAGGTCCGCAATCACCGCGAGGAGGCGCCACAGCGCACACTCGTCCCTCGCCCAGAGCCTTGAGGTCTCGGCCATGGGGCTTGACTGCATGCGCATGTCCCCGAGTTGCGGCCCCCACCCCGGCAATCAGCAATCGGCAGGACATGCTCGCCGTGATCCGTAGCGCCGTCGACCGGGGCATCACAAAGCACCTCTTTCGGCTCGACAGTCGAACGGAGCAGGCCAAGCGGGTCGCCGACACCTCTCTGCGCCGACTACGCATGGACACGATCGACCTCTTCTACGAGCACCGGGTCGATCCCGACGTTCCGATCGAGGACGTCGCGGGCGCCGTCACAGAGCTCGTACAGGACGGCAAGGTAGGGCACTTCGGCCTGTCCGAAGCGACGGTGACAATGCTCCAACGGCCGTGGCCCACGGCGGTCCTGATCGAAGACGGCGGTGCCGATGCCACTGCCGAACTCAAGACGGTGCTGAGCGGTGCAGCGAATTGACCCCGCAACACACCTTGCTTCGCGACGTCATCAGCCGCGAACATTCATGAAACGATTCAGCGAGGAGATGTCATGCTCCGCGAACGCCCGCTATTGCTCGTACTCCTGAGAGGTCTTGTCATGTGTGCCGTGGTCGCGGCCGCGTCGATCCTGCCAACGTCCGTATCCCCCGCCGCGTCGACTCCCCCATCGGACGAGCCGTTCTCCGTGAAGGCCCTGACTGCCAACGGCCGGGTGAACCCGCTGGGCATCGGCGGTGAAGACCCGGTCCTCGGCTGGCAGTTGGCTTCGGCCCGGCGGGGGACGTCGCAGACGGCCTACGAGATCCAGGTCGGACGCAGGCCGGGCGCGGCCGATGTGTGGTCGTCCCGCAGGGTGGAGTCCGACCGCCAGGTCGGCGTGGGGTACGGCGGGCCTGCCCTGGAGGCGGGAACCCGTTACTACTGGCGTGTTCGGGCCTGGGACGACAAGGGAGTCGCGAGTCCGTGGAGCGCGACCGCGTACTTCGAGACCGGCCTGCTGGACTCCGCCGACTGGGACGGCGCCCAGTGGATCACTCGCCGTGCGGCTCCGAGCGAACTGGACAAGTGGACGGACTACACCGCCACGGTCGAGTTCAAGCTGGACAGCGCTGCTTTCGGCATGTTCCTGCGTGCCTCGGATGTGAGCAACGGGTACATGTGGCAGCTCAACGTCACGGGCCCGACACCGATGTTGAGACTGCACAAGCAAGTCAGCGGCAACTACACCCTGGTTCAGGAGGTGGATCTCGCGCCCTACGGCTTCACCGACGCGACTCTCCTCGCCGACCGCCACACCGTCCGCTACGACGTGGCGGGGACCACCATCAAGACGACCCTCGACGGCAAGCTGGTCAGCACTTTCACCGACTCCACCTTTGCGAAGGGCTACATAGGCTTCCGCACCCACGCGTGCTGCGACGAACGCGGAACCGTCTACGACGCCGTTGTCACCGGCTCCGACGGTGACACGCTGCTGGACACCGACTTCGCGTCCGGCCGGAACCCGTTCACCGGCGGTGAGATAGCCGACTCCGCCCTCGCTGTGTCCGGAACCACGGACGCCCTCTACGCACCCGCGTCCCGGCCGCAGCCGCTGCTGCGCAAGGGCTTCGCGACCAAGACCGGCAAGAAGATCGCCTCCGCGCGCGTCTACGCGTCCGCACTCGGCCTCTACGAGCTGGAGCTCAACGGCAAGACGGTCGGCGACCAGGTGCTCGCCCCGGGCTGGACCAACTACCACAAGCGCATCCAGTCCCAGACCTACGACGTCACGAAACTGCTCGACAGCGGCGACAACGTGATCGGCGCTTCGCTGGCGGACGGTTGGTGGGGCGGCAAGGTCGGGCTCGGCTGGACTCACCAGTACGGAGGCACCCCCGCTCTCGTGGCGAAGATGCGCATCACCTACACCGACGGTTCCGTCCAGTGGATCGCCACGGACGGTTCATGGAAGGCGTCGGACGGGCCTTTCGTGAGGGCCGACTTGCAGGACGGCGAGACGTACGACGCTCGTCTGGAGCCTTCGGGCTGGAGCCGGCCAGGATTCGACGACGCGAAGTGGGAGCCCGCCGCGAGCCTGGACTCGCAGACCGCCCTCCTCGTGCCGCAGAGCGACGAGCCGGTGCGCCGGACCCAGGTGCTCCGGGCCCGGAAGATGACCGAGCCCACCTCCGGGACCTACGTATACGACCTCGGTCAGAACATGGTCGGCGTATCACGGCTGAAGCTGACCGGCTCCGCCGGCCAGACAGTCAAGATCCGCTACGCGGAAGTGCTCAACAAGAACGGCACCCTCTACACCGACAACTTCCGCAGTGCCAAGGTCACCGACCGCTACACCTTCGCCGAGACCGGAACAGTCACCTACGAACCCACCTTCACCCAGCACGGATTCCGCTACATCGAGATCACCGGGGTGGACGAGCCCCCCGCTCTCCTGGACGTCAAGGGCGTCGTATGGGGGTCCGACCTCCCCGCCACCGGCACGCTGAAGACCTCGGACAGTATGCTCAACCAACTGGTGAGCAACATCTCCTGGAGCCAACGCGGCAACTTCCTCTCCATCCCCACCGATACCCCGGCCCGCGACGAACGTCTGGGATGGACGGGCGACATCAGCCTGTTCGCGCCGACGGCCAACTACCTGGTCGACACCCGCGCGTTCCTGTCCCACTGGATGGCGGACGTACGCAACTCCCAGTACGCCAACGGCGACTTGCCGGCGGTCGTACCGACCCCTCAGGGCCAGTTCGGCGACAGCGGTGTCGGATGGTCCGACGTGATGATCACGGTGCCGTACCAGGTATGGCGTTCCTACGACGACACCCGCATCCTGCGGGAGAACTACCCCGCCATGCAGAAGTTCTTCCAGTTCGTGCGCACCAGCGCCGGACCGGACCTGCTCGAGCCCGGCCGCACCACCTTCTTCACCAACGACTGGCTGAACCTGGACGACCCGACCGAGCAGGGCATCCTGGGCACGGCCTACTACGCCGAGAACGCCCGCATGATGGCGGAGACGGCCAAGGCCCTGGGCGATGACGCGGCGGCGTCCGACTACGGCAAGCTCTCCGCCGACATCCGCGACGCCTTCACCAAGGCCTATGTCGCAGCCGACGGCACCGTCAAGGGCAACTCCCAGACCGGGTACGCGATGGCCCTCGCCATGAACCTGGTCTCGGATCCGGCACTGGTCGACAAGGTCGGGGAGAAGTTCGTGGCCAAACTGGCGCTCACCGACGACCACCTGCGGACCGGCTTCATCGGCACGCCGCTGCTGCTGCCCGCGCTGAGCAGGATCGACCGCGACGACCTGGCCTACAAGATGCTGCTGCACAAGGACTACCCGTCCTGGGGCTACGAAGTCGCCAACGGTGCCACCACCATGTGGGAGCGCTGGAACTCGATCATGCCCAACGGCGACTTCGGCCCGGTCGACATGAACTCCTTCAACCACTACGCCTACGGTGCCGTGGGTGACTGGATGTTCCAGAACATCGGCGGCATCTCCGCGCTCGAGCCCGGCTACAAGCGCTCCCGGATCGCACCGGTACCCGGCGGAAACCTGACGCAAGGGACCGGAAGCCTCACCACCGTCTACGGCCGCCTGTCATCGAAGTGGAGCACCCACAACGGCGCCATCAACCTGAAGGTGACCGTCCCGGTCAACACCGTCGCGGAGGTCCATGTGCCGACGAACACCCCCGCGGCGGTCACCGAGGCCGGCCGACCGGCCGACGCCACCAAGTCAGTCCGCTTCCTGCGCATGGAGAAGGGGGCCGCCGTCTTCGAGATCGGCTCGGGGTCCTATGACTTCGGCGTCGACACCGCCCGCGGAGAGGGCGAGTAGGCCCGGAGAGCCGCGTGACCTGATGGCGGGCCCGGACACGCCGGGCCCGCCGACCGCGATCGAACAGGCCAGGCACGGCAGATCCGGACCTCCGTCAAGGTCACCTGGACCGCCTGGTGCTCTGACCGCGATGGTTCGCCGGATTGGCGGGGACACGCGCTGCTCTGCCAGCGGCAGAACACCGGCCGGCCCGGGCTCGACGATCACTACAGTCCCGTCTCATGACGACGATTACGACGCGTACTGTCGAGTACCCGGCCGACGGTCTGACGATGATCGGGCACCTCGCGCTCCCGGCCGGTGTCGACCGCCGGCCCGCCGTGCTGCTCGGACCAGAGGGCACGGGGCTCAGCGACGTCGAGCGCCGCCGGGCCGATGCTCTCGCCGAACGGGGATACATAGCGCTGGCCTTCGACCTCCACGGCGGGCGCTACTTGAGCGACCCCCAGGAGATGCTGGCCCGCTGACTGCCGCTGCTCGCTGATCCCGACCGGATGCGGAGCATCGGCCATGCGGCACTCGACGTGTTGCGCACCGAACCGCGGACCGACCCCGACCGGATCGCCGCCGTCGGCTACGGCACCGGAGGCGCCATCGGGCTGGAACTCGGGCGCGACGGCGTCAACCTGCGCGCCATCGGCACCATCAACGCAACTACCACGGGCCGACCGGGCGAGGCCGCGCGCATCCGCTGCCCGGTGTGGGCCGGGGTCGGGTCGGAAGACCCGATCATGCCGCCCGCACAACGGAACGCGTTCACCGCCGAGATGCAGGCCGCAGGCGTCGACTGGCGCCTCACGGTCTACGGCGGCGCCTTGCACGCCTTCCACCACCCGCCGGTCGACCACCCCACGGTCCCCGGCGTCGGCTACCACCCGCAGCACGCGCAGCGAGCCTGGCGCGACGTCGTCGACCTGCTCGCCGAGTGCCTGCCCGTGACGGAAGATCTGCGGGCATGACCCAGGCAAACAGCCTGGCGCCAGGCCTGTTCCGCATCGGGCCGACGGAGCCCCTGCCGTGATCCTCGCGACCCGCGGCGGTCCACCGCATCCAAGGGGTCCAACCGAGATACGCGCCACAGGGACAATGAGTGGATCTTGATGTGACTTCGCACGTCGCCAGCACAGTGAGACCGCCAACGAGGCCGCTTCCTGACGGGCCTTGGAAAAAGTTGCGGGCTGCTGTCGATCCGGCCATGTCCCGTTCGACGTCATGATGTGCGGCGCCCCGCCACACGATGATGCGACAGGACCTGACGAGGAAACACGTGGATCAACTGCTGAGAGTCATGAACTTCAACGTCTCGAGTGACGGAATCGGTGCCGGTGAGCACCAGAGTCTCGAGCGGCCGTTCGGCCTCGACCATCCCGAGAGGCTGTTCGCCTGGGCCGGAGCCACGGCGAGCTGGCCCATGCGCACGGATGCCGGGGGGAGCCGGGGCCTCGACGACTACTTCACGCGAGACTTCGCACGCGACATCGGTGTCGAGATCATGGGCCGCAACAAGTTCGGGCCCCAGCGCGGGCCCTGGAATGACCATGAGTGGCGCGGCTGGTGGGGGGAGGAGCCCCCGTTCCGCACCCCGGTGTTCGTCATGACTCACCACAAGCGTCCGTCGTTCACGCTCTCCGACACCACGTTCCACTTCGTCGACGGCGACCCGGCCACGGTCCTCACACGGGCGCGGGAAGCGGCGCAGGGCAAGGACGTCCGACTCGGCGGCGGGGTCACCACCATCCGGCAGTTCCTTGATGCTGACCTCGTCGACACCATGCATGTGGCGGTCTCGCCGGTAAGGCTCGGGTCCGGACTACGCCTGTGGGACTCCCCCGATGAACTGCTCGACCGGTTCCACCTGGAGGTCGTGCCCAGCCCGAGCGGCGTGACGCATCACCTGTTCTGGCGAAGGTGATGCGAAGGCCCACTCGAGTTCAGGCTGCGACGGCGAGGGGGCGTCCGCCCCAGCGGATGCCTTCGCCGACGCCTTTGCCGTAGGCCAGCGGAACGACTCCGTGCCGGGCAAGCCATGCGTGGTGGCGCTCGCCAGGCCGATGACGGTGGCCCCGGCTCGACGACCCCGGCGAGGCCGCTGCCCTGGCCCGACGGGAACCTCGCCCAGGACCTGTCGTGCAGCAACCCATAACCACGTTCAGTACGTCGATGTCGCCGTACTCCGCGAACGCCCTGCTTTCGGGATCATGTCTGGACTGTGCAGAGAAGGCGGGCTATGCGGGCTGCCGGTCGTTCACAGCCGGTCGGTGTCGACCGGGTGCTGTTCTCCCTCGACTGCCTGTTCGAGTCCAGCGCCGAGGCGGCGGCATTCCTGCGCTCCGCGCCGTACGCGCTGGCAGTGATGTCGCTCGGATACCGACGCTCTCGCAGGCGATTGTCGGCAGCGTTTCCGAACCCGTGGGCCAGACAGTTGCACTCCCCGGTACTCGCGGTGGACTGCACGGGCATCGGCACGCAAGCCTCCGACACCAGGGCTTCCTGGTGCTCGGTGATTGGAGACCAGCGAGCTGTCCAGGAGTCCCTCCTCGCATGCGCTGAGCACCCGACGACCAGCCAATCGAGACGCCCGCTCGAGCACCAAGTCCCCGGAGCATCACGACAAAAGCTACTTACGCGTCGGGGTGCTCCGGCAGGGCGAGCCAGTCCGACCAGGAGATTTCGCGACCGAGGAAGCGCGGCTGCTCGAACGGCCAGTCGGCGGCGATCCACTGCGGCACCAGCTCGTCGAGGGCCTGCTCGACCTTGCTGCCCACCAGCTCGTCCACCACCCACCAGGAGATCTCGCCGTCCGCGCCGGCCCTCTCCGGTGGGTCGATGTAGACGCAGCCGAGCAGAGCTGTCTCCGCCGCGTCGAACAGCGCGTAGTTGAACGACTGGTGTGCGGCGATCTCCTTCTCGTGCCGCAACAGGTCGGCCTGGTCGGCCTCGTAGGTCATGGTGGCCGCGGGCCAGCCCCAGGCTGGGCCGAAGATGGTCCACAGCCGCTCGCGCGAACCCATCACAGCCGGATAGTCGAGCGGGGTGTCCGCCTCCCGGATCGGCCGCAGGTGATGACCGCTGCCGGGCAGCGGTACCAGGACGGGGTGGATGAAGTCATCGGGGAGCCAGCTCATAGCGCCCGACCGTAGCAGCGCGCCGCCGTCCGCTCTCCTGGATTTTCCCTGTATATCGCCAGGCCCTGCGACATCAGCGTGCCGATCCTGCGTAGCAGCCGCAGGCCCTTGCTCCACAGGGTGCTGTCCAACTCGAAGGCCGCATCGGCGGCTCGTTTGCGGACCGAGGCGAGCGTGACGGTTGCTGACGTGGCAAGTGCGGTCACGTCATGGCCCGGCAGCGGGACGTCATCCGGTACCTGCAGCGAGCTTCGTGCACGGTCGTCAACTGGGTTCAGCGGGCGCGGCTTCCTCCGCCGGTCCGCCCTCGGGCCGGTCGCCTCCGGCCGTGGCGTCCCTCAGCTGGCCCTCGGACGGCCGGGTGACCACGAGACTGGGGACCTCGTACGACATCTCGGTGACGTCGGGTTCGGGAGCGGGGTGGTAACGGCCGGCGCATACGGACAGGTTGACGATGAGGTAGGCCCGCCAGTCGGACCCCACACCCCGCCCGTCGGCGAAGATCTCCTCACCGTTGAGGGTCCACACCACACTGTGTCTGCCGAACGTCACGCCCAGCTCGAGGGCCGCCCCCGGGCGCACCGCGTCATCGCTGACGTAACTCTGGCCCTGCCGTACATGGTTGGTCAGCTCCAGGAGGTCGGGGTTGTCGGGGTGGTACTCGAAGACGTCGACCTCGTTGCCGCCGTCCCGCCAGGTCCAGATCGCGGGCCAGGCACCCAGCCGGGTGGGCAGTCGTACAGTGGCCTCCAGACGGTCCCCGGTGCGCACCATGAACCCTTCGGCGCTCCCCTCGGTGGTCAGCAATCCGGTGTTCCACAGGCCGTCCGCCCTGCGCCGGGCCCGGAAGGTCCCCAGCCGGGAGTAGGCGGGGTCCTCGGTGAGGTGATCGAGTTTGTTGTCGCCCCGGTTGGTGGGCCCGCCGTCCGGATAGGCCCAGGACCGGCCCGCGACCCACTGGCGTTCCGAGGCGAAATCGGCGATGAACGCGACGGCGCTCACATGCGCTCTCCTTGCTGTCAGCAACAACCTCGCCCCCGTTGTCTCTCCTACCTCGCCCGCCGGCATGCGCCATCCGCCCACACCTGACGTGCAATTCAGCCTCGCGAGTGACGAAGTGCCTCTGCACGCCATCGGTCACGCCCGGCGTACGCGCACACCCTGCCCTGGAACCACACCGGCCCCTGGCCCGCCAGCCAGCATGCAGTCGCTGACCCTGATGCCCTCGCAGAACTGCCTGTCGTGCAAGCCTCAGGGGCCGCCCGCCTGGACCTGGCGGGTGAGGCGCTCTGTTCGACGAACACGCCGCCTTCCCGACCGCTCTCGCCACGCTTGAAGTGGCCGCGTAGTTCGCCCCGTTGGCTACGTCGGAGGCCGCACCCACGAAGCAAAGCGCTGACCAGGGGCTGCGTCGTCCCGCCAGTACCTCAGTACGGTCTCGTGCACGACCTCGAACCGCTCTGCGGCAATGAGGCAGGAGACGGGCTCCCGACCGCTCGCGTCCGCTTCGAACGCGAAGAGAACCGGCGGCTCCTCACCAAGCTGACGAGCGCATGGTGGTAGGTGAGGTCATGTCCGGCCGCCAGACGGAACTGACCAGCGTTCCAGGTGATGACGTCCCAGTCCCACCAGGACCTCTCGGGAGTTGGATGCCAGCCTGTTGGCGTTCCCTGTCCACCCTCAGCCCCTCAGCGCGTTCGAATAGATCGACAGGTTACAGAAGGAATCACGGCTCCCAACTCGACTTCTTACACACCTGAGGTGTCTCCGCCATAGGCGACAGCGGAGCGCCGTCCTCTCGCGACGACCTCGTACGGCACGCGCTTTGTTGAACGGGAACCGTCCCAGCCGAACCACACCCTTTCAGTTCACCCTCTGCCGCCCATCCCTAACTGGCCGTACACTTTCAACTCGGGGAAATTCAGGCGTGATTGACTGGGGGAACTGTCATGTCCTGGGACCAGAACGCACATCCGGACTTTGCCGTTCCGCCCATGCCGAGCGCGCCGCCACCCGCTCCGGCGGACCCCTGGCGGGCTTTCGCCGTGGGATTCTTGAACCTCAGTGGCCTTGGGCTGGGCTATGCCGTCGTCCGCCGTTGGGGGTTGATGATCGCGTGCCTGGTGGCTACGGGGATCCTGCTTGTCGTGGCACTGCCGGCAGATCCGAACGGGGTTCCGGGCGCCCTGCTCGTCCTGTATCTGATCCTGTTGGTGGCGGCAGCCCTGCACGGTGCGCGGCTGGGTCTGCGCACGCGCTTGGCGTGGCTGCCGAGTGCGCTGGTCGCGGCGGTGCTCAGCGTCGTGTTGCTGGCCGTACCCGCCGGCGGATACCTCCTGTACGACGAAGCACGTGACGAGGCCACTCAGCAGATGCTCCTGGACCGGCTGGCCACAGCGGACGAGCTGGTGAAGTCGACCGGGACGCAGGCCTTCGACGTGGCGCAACCCGACTACCGCAGGGCACTGGCCATCTACCACGGTCTGGCCGCGGACCATCCGACGTCACGGGCTGCCGCCGAGGTGCCGAACCGCCTCAGGACCTACTACACCACCGTCGGCGCCGCGTACGCGAAGAAGAACTACTGCGGGGCTGTGGCGCCGTTGAAGTACCTGCGTACCGTGCCGCGCACGATGGACCAGAAGACACTCGGATCCCTGTCCACCTGGCCCGACGACCGGCTGGCGACCTCGCTCTACGAGTGCGGGACGGAGTCCATGAGCGGCGACAGCGCGTCCTGGACCGCGCAGTGGGGCGAACTGCTGACGACGTTCCCGAAGTCCGAACAGGCGCAAAAGGTGGGGCCCGCGATCGACACGAAGGTGGGCGAGGCGGTCTCGGCCGTGGGCGGCAGCGATCCCTGCGCGGCCGTTGAGCGCCTGGGCACCCTGTCCACGCAGATTCGCGGCGTGTCGGGCGAGGAGGCCGGACTCACCGAGGCTCTCGACCAGGCCGCCGACCGGGCGGATCGGAACGCGGCGTCAGGGACGTACAACTGCGGTGTGGACCAGTACAAGGACGGCAGTTTCAGCGACGCCGTCACCACCATGGGTACGTTCATCAAGGACAACCCCGACAGCCCGAAGCGGGGTCTCGCCCGGAAGGTGGCCATCGCCGCGGAGGTCGCCCAGACGGTCCCGGCGGCCGGCAAGCGTCTGCCGACCACCCGCTCGGGCGGCAGCATCACCGTCACAGTCAAGAACGACAGCCCCGACAAGATCACCGTCATGTTCACCGGCCCGGTGACCGGGAGCTTCACCCTCAAGGCGTGCGGTAGCTGCTCCACCTATTCCGCGCTGGGCAGCTCTCTCGGGCTCGACTCGAAACCGTGCAGCGACAGCGGCAAGAAGTACCCGCAGAAAACCATCCAGCTGCCCGCCGGCACCACCTACTTCGTCCACAAGTCCCAGGAAGGGACCGCCAACACCCCGGCCTCGGACACCGCCAAGCTGGAGCCGGGTTACATCTACACCGAGTGCGCCTACACGACGAGTCTCGGCTACTGACCGAGTTGAATCTTCCTGGCCAAGTCGGCGGCGGGGCGCAGGGGCAGCGCGCCTCCCCGCATGGGCCCGAGCGGGAAACGGTCCTGCCCGAAGACACCACCTGGACCTTCACGATGCCTGGACAGGGGGTGCTCATCTCGGTCGCCGGACGCACGGCGGTGCACGCCTTCGTCCGCGACGGGCACACGGCCCAGACCGCAAAGGTGCGGCACCGCCCGGGCAATGTCGTCGTCACGGCAACGGACGCCGGGACAGCCCTAGAGGCCTCCCCGTGCCCACCGGTGGCAGCGCCACGGCGCTCACGGCCAGCACCGCGCAGAACGGCCGGAGAGGCAGGGGCACGGGAGGGCGCAGGCCCAGGAACCAGGCGGCGACCTGCGCTTCCGGTGTCGCATGCGGTTCCGGCCGGCAGGAGTCGAGGCGCCGATCCAGGCTCCGGCAATCGCGTGAACGGTTGGGCAGGCCCGGCAGCAGGCCTTCGCGCACACGAGATCGTTGATCGCCCAGCCTGGCGGGACCGAAGGTGGCGGCCTGCGAGGCGGCCTCACCACGGCTGGTGTTCCGGGCAGCACCGAAGCGCCGCTATCATCCGATATGAATCATTTCGGGCTAAAATCCGGAAAACGGTTGGAGACATTTCGGAGCGGCCCATGTCCCGCAAGGGCCCCGCGTACGACGGCGACGAACTGCTGGCCAGACTCAGCTCGCTGACGTCCCGGGCGCGTGAGCACGCGGAGCTGCAGCGTTCCCAGGTCGAGCTGGCCATTGCCCTGCAGCGCGGCATGCTGCCCGCCCAGATGCCCACAGCGCCCGGCTACCACCTGGCTGTGCGCTACGTACCGGCCTACCACGGCCTCAACGTGGGCGGAGACTGGTACGACGCCTTTCACCTGCCAGACGGCCGGATAGGACTGTCCATCGGTGACGTCCAGGGCCACAACATCGAGGCCGCCGCCTTCATGGGCCAGGTACGCGTCGGCCTGCGCGCGCTCGCCTCCGTGACTAGTGAGCCCGGTGAACTCCTCGCGCTGACGAATGACCTCCTGCTGTCGCTCGGCTCCGACCTGTTTGCCACCTGCACCTTCCTGCGCCTCGACCCCTCCACCAGCGTGCTGGAGAGCGCCCGGGCCGGGCACATTCCCTGCGTCTGGGCAACGGCGGACGGAAAGTCCGGCGTGGGCAGCGACGAAGGCGGTCCGCCACTGGGTGTCCAGGCCGGCATGACCTACCCCGTGACCCGTTACCGGCTCACCACGGGCGGCGTGTTCGTCCTGCTCACGGACGGCGTGGTGGAGGGGCCGTCCATGGAGATCGACCAAGGCCTGGACCAGGTCGTACGACTCGCCGGGATAGCCGCCGTAGCGGGCATGGACGCCAGCTCCCTCGCCGCCCGCCGTGATCCGGGGCGCGGACCAAGTGGGACACGAGGACGACGCCGCCGTACTGGTCCTCGGCTACGAGGGAGCCGACCCTCAGCCGTAGGGCGGCACGCCGCCGCCTTCGCCTCGCCGGAACGGCGGCCTCGGTGTCTCATGGCTTGTGTGGCGGGTACCGAGAATCAGCGCCGGACCGGCGTCTACGCCCTCCAGACACTGGCCGTCGCCGGCAGCTACTACGCCGCGGGACGACTCGGACTCCTGCGGAATCTGACCGTCGAGGGGGCAGTGTTCACCCCCATCTGGCCGCCGACCGGTGTCGCGGTGGCCGCTCTGCTCATCCTCGGGCTGCGCGTCTGGCCCGGCATCGCACTCGGTTGCTTGCTCGTCGTCATGCACCTCACCTCGCTGCGGCCCGAAGTACTCGCCAACCTGGTGGGCAACACGGCCGCGCCCATCTGTGCGTACCTCATGCTGCGCGCGGTGGGCTTCCGTACCGACCTGAGCCGCCTGCGAGACGGCCTGGCCCTGGTGTTCCTCGGAGCCCTGACCGGCATGCTGATCAGTGCCACGGTGGGCGTCGGCATGCTCGTGATCACGGACCGGCTCCACGACCACGACTTCTGGGCCGTGTGGCTGGCATGGTGGGTGGGCGACGCGATGGGGGTCCTGATCGTCACTCCCCTCCTGCTGGTGCTCCACGCGGCACGCTGGCCCCCACGCCTGACCCGTTGGCAGGAGACCACAGGACTCACCCTCATCATCTGCGCCACCGTAGTTTTGGTCACCCACAGCAGCCTCAGTGTGCTGTTCCTCATCTACCCTCTGCTGATCTGGACGGCCCTGCGCTTCCAGCTGGCCGGCAGCATGCTCTGCGCGCTCTTCACGTCCATCATGGCCACCGTCGCCGCCACGGAGGGGTCCGGCCCCTTCCACGGCCTGGACCACATCGAGGTGATGATCAAACTGCAGGCGTTCAACGGCGCCATGGCCCTGACCGCGCTGCTGCTCTCCGCCGTGATCACCGAGCAGCACAACACCCGGCGCTCGGTGGAACAGGCCTGCCAGGAACTGGTCGAGGTACTCGAACACCTCACCGCGGGGAATGCGCCACGAGGCGGACCGATCCGACCGAACGGAGACGCGGAGGACGGACCCCGGCAGCACAAGACAGGACCCTGAGCAACACCTCCATGCCGAGCCACCACCGCCGGCCACACATCACTCGCCCGGGCGTAAGCGCCCCGACCAGGCGCGTCGGTGTGCGCCGGCACGCTGGACTCCTCGATGCCCGGCAGGGGCAGCCGGCCGCAAGGGCCATACGAACAGCGGAGGCGGGCGTCGACGGCGACGAGGCCGATCCGAGTGCCCTCGCCATGGCCTCGTGCGCGTCGATGAACCAGCGAACACTGTGACCGTGCTGTTCTACGGCGACGTCATCGACGAGGCGCATCTGTTCGGCCTGCTTGCTCGCTGTCAGATGTTCGGCCTGTTGATCATGCAGAGGCGGCCGCTCCCCTCAGCTTGGGAACCAGTGGCGCAGGATCAGGCGCGGAGCCTGGCGGGTGAGCCATGCGCCGACCAGACCGATGACGGCGCCGGTAGCAACGTCGCTGGGGTAGTGGGCGCCGCTTTGCACCCGCTCGAGCGCCACCATTCCGGCCGGCACCGCGCACAGTGCGCCGGCGACCGGCCAGGTGGGTGCGACGGCGGCGGTGAACGCCACCGCGGCGGCCGTATGCCCGGAGGGGAAGGATGAGGAGTCGGGGCGGTCGTCGACCTCGTCGTGGGGGAACCACTCCTTCGGCGGCCGGGGCCGACCGGCCACCTGCTTGCACACGCCGTTCGAGACCAGCTGCGCCACGGCCAGGGCGGCAAGGCCGCTCACCGCCGCCCTACGGCCACGCCACCCGCCCAGCCACGCCATCGCGGCGGCGGCGCCACACCACAGCTTCGTGCTCTCGGCCGTCTCCTCCACCGCCGACAGCACCTTGCCGACGCCTGGGGGGATACCCGAGGCCGTCCGCTTGGTCAGTGACCGGTCAGCGTCGCGCAACCCTGCCAGAATCCTCATGAAGAGCAGGTATCCCGCAGGTCATCGACCTATGCCCAAGATCGTCGCGTCCCCGCTCAGACCTCGCCCAGACGGCGCCGGTCGTCCTCGTCCCACTTCCGGGTGTCGCGGGGTTGGGTGTACGGCTCGCTCTCGGCCGGATGGCCCCCCGCGATGGCCCGCTGGCGCACGGTCTCGGCGTCGAACTCCAGCCCCAGCAGGATGGCCAGGTTGCTGATCCACAGCCAGACCAGGAAGACGATGACGCCGGCCATGGTGCCGTAGGTCTTGTTGTACGAGGCGAAGTTGGCGACGTAGAACGCGAAGGCGGCCGAGGCGATCATCCAGATCACCAGGGCCAGGAAGCTGCCCGGCGTGATCCACCTGAAGCCCTTCACCCTGGCGTTCGGGCTCGCCCAGTACAGGATCGCGATCATGACGGTGACCAGGACCACCAGGACGGGCCACTTGGCGATCGACCACACCGTCAGCGCCGTGTCCCCGATCCCGAGCGCGGTGCCGGCCTGCCGGGCCAGAGCACCGGTGAACACCACGATCAGCGCACTGACCACGGACAGCACCATCAGCACGACCGTCACGCCGATGCGCACCGGAAGGATCTTCCACACCGGGCGGCCCTCCGGCATGTCGTAGACGGCGTTCGCCGCGCGGATGAACGCGGCCACATAGCCGGAGGCCGACCACACCGCCAGCGCGATGCCGACAAGCGCCATGACGGAGCCGACGCCGGCGTTGCTCTGCAACTGCTCCACGGCCCGGGTGATGATGTCCCTGGCCGAGCCGGGGGCGAACTTCTTGATGTTGGCCAGCACCGTGTCGGTGGCCGACTTGCCGGTGATGCCCAGCAGCGACACCAGCACCAGCAGCGCCGGGAACAGCGACAGCACCCCGTAGTACGTCAGGGCTGCCGCGCGGTCGGTCAGCTCATCGTCCTTGAACTCCCGCAGCGCACCCCTGAGCACGGCGCCCCAGGCCCGTTTGGGCAACTCCGTCGGCGCGTCCGGTGCCCTGCGCTCCACCTCGGGCCCGGGCCCGGCCTCCTCGGGCGTGCGCACCTCGCGTGCCTGAACCGCGTCACTGCCGTGGTGTGCTTTCCGTCCTGAAAGATGCAGCTTCGACATACGCGCCGGGTAACCCTCAGGGCCCCGCCTACGCCATCACCGCGGCAAACGCGTCACCACCCGTCTCGCGCTCCTCGACGATCCGAAGGGCGCCGTGACCGGCCGTCTCCACCCTCCGCCGCCGCGCGGAACCAGCCTGCTTCGGTCATTGCCTGCGGACGAGCGCAGCCTGGAGTTCGGACAGGACTGTCCCGGCCAAGCCGGCGCCCTGCGCGTGCTTGATGATCTGCTCGGCGATCGAGGACAGCTTGGTGTTGGTGTGCTGTGAGACCTCCCGCAGCACGGTGAATCCGTCCTCCGGGCTGATCCTTGCCATCATCACGAGGACCCCGATGGCCTGATCCACCACCGCATGGGAGGCGACCGCCCGCTGCAGTTGCTCATTCTCCGCCCGCAGCTGCTCGACCTCCTGCACGAGGTCGTCGACACGGGGACCAGCGCCGGGTTCTCGGCCACGAAACGCGGGGGACGCCATGCATATCACCATAAATGTCATCGGAGGGGGAACGCATTTCGCCTGCCCCGCGTCCCTTGACGCATCCCTGTGCCGCGGGGACATCACAGCATATTGGCTGGAATGTGCTGAGCTCTCCGAGCTGCGCTCGGAGAGCTCCGGCGGGGCTGGCTTCCGAACCCCGCCTGCGGCGGGTAGCCCGGTGTCCTGTTGTCATGCCGACCTCATCACGCCGCGTCGAGGTGGCGCGAAGAGCGATCAGCCCGACGACGCGGCTGGCTCGTGCTGCTGTGGATCAGGCGCAGATGTCGGCGCCGGGCATGGCGTGGCACCGGCCTTTTGCCCGTCATCCGGTCCTCGATACGGTCCATCCCGTACAGCAGCAGGCCCAGCACTGGCAGCAGCAACGCAGCGACGGCGATCACAGCGAGACATCCCTCCGATCGGCAGCACGTGGCCGGGTTTCCCCTCGCCCCCTGGCCCAGCAGCCTCCTCGTGTGAAGGTCTCGTGACGACCGGGCACGAGTTGGCCCGGCCCGTGGCGGTGTCACTTCTCGCTCTGGTGGCCGTCCACGTCACACGGAATCCGGTCGCATGATCCGCGCCCTTGCGGGCAGACGGCTCTGATGTCATGCGCGCCTGGCGAGTTGGTCTTGCAGGTGAGCTCTGCCCTGAAGCAGGCCGGGTTTCATGTGCCGGGTGACGCGAACGCCGGTGATCCGGGGCTCCGTGTGGTCGAAGTGCCCGCGGGCGCTCTGGTCAGCTGGACGGCCTCGGACACATTCACCTCGCTGACTCGCGAACGAGCCGGCCGTGCTGCGGGCGACGACAGCTTGAAAGCGATCGTGCAGGCCGCAGTATCAGGATTGCTGGTCCAGCTCGGACACACCGTCACCGAGACGACCGACAGCGGTGATCTTGTGGTGCTCGCCGATGTGGTGACTCCCCCCGATGGCAAGGGCAGGTAGGGACGTCGGCCCGGACACACTGTTCGGCATGGTCTGGCGCCTTACACGGACCGTGCGTAGCCGCCGGGACGGAGCCGTCGGAACGATCCGCTCGACGTCCGAAGAACTCACGGAACTGGCCGAGGCGCTTTCTCTGCCGCTTCCCGACGTGCCGGCGGCGAGCCAGGCCGGCCGGACAGTGGCCCACGCGGGCCGTCCAGTGTGATGCACCAGGCAGGCCCGAAGACCGCGCAGATACCGTGCCGACGCCGTCGCCGGGTACCTGGGGCATGGGATCTTGGAGTTCACCGGTGCTGCCGTTGGTGTTCGTGGCCAGTGCGGCCGTCATCTGGTACGCCGGTATCAAGCTGTCCGACAACACAGACGTGCTCGCTGAAGGCCTTCACCTGGGCAGTGCGCTGGGCGGCCTGATCCTCCTCGCGATCGCCACCAACCTGCCCGAGATCGCCATCACCGTCAGCGCCGCCCTGGCGGGCCAACTCGACATCTCCGTCGGCAACATCCTCGGCGGCATCGCCGTCCAGACCGTCGTCCTGGCCATCCTCGACGCCGCCGGTGTACGGCCCCGCGCCCCGCTGACCCGCCTGGCCGCCAGCCTCCAACTCGTCCTGGAGGGCGCGCTCGTCGTGGTCGTTCTGGCCGTCGTCGTAATGGGCACCCAGCTCTCACCGGGCCTGCACGCCGCCCGCCTGGCCCCGGCCTCTGTGGCGATCGCCGCGATCTTGCTGATCGGGCTGATGCTGCTCAACCGAGCCGGTCACGGCCTGCCTTCGCGAGAAGGTGGCGACGCGCCTGACAGCCAGCCTGAGCCGCGTGGCCACTCCAAGGACAAGAAGGAGAAGGCCCCACCCACCAGGGCGTCGGCACCGGCCGCGCGGGGCTCATCTTCGGCGCCGCGGCCCTGGCCACCCTCGTCGCCGGTGTCATCATCGAGCGCAGCGGCGAAGAGTTCTTCGCCCGGCAGGGTTTCAGCGGCGTGCTCTTCGGAGCCACGGTCCTGGCCGCGGCAACCTCCCTGCCCGAGATCAGCACGGGCCTGGCCTCAACGAAGCTGGGCGACTGCCAACTCGCTGTCAGCGACATCTTCGGCGGCAACGCCTTCCTGCCCGTGCTGTTCCTCCTGGCCACCGTCATCTCCGGCGAGCCTGTCCCGCCCGCGGCCCACGACACCGACATCTACCTCACCGCCCTCGGCATCATCCTCACCATGGTCCACATGGCCGGACTCGTCTTCCGGCCCCAGCGCCAGTACGCGCGGATGGGTGTCGACAGCATCACCGCAATCGTCATCTACCTCATCGGCATTGCCGGGCTGGCCACCATCGCCACATGACCTCCCCTCACCGGCCATGAACGAACTCGCGGCACTCACCCCGCGCATCGGGCAGATTCCCGTCACGTTCAGGGCCGTCGTGCGCCAGGATTGCGGGAACCCGTCACTTTCAGGTCGTCGGCGACTCCATGATCGAGGCCACGATCCGCGACGGCGACTGGGTCACGCTGCGCCGTCAGCCCGTCGCCGAGAACGGCGACATCGTGGCCGCGATGCTCGACGGCGAGGCCACCGTCAAGCGCTTCAAGCGCGCAGTCACACACGAAGCGTGCACGGTTTCACGAACGCCGGCACCGCCGAGGCGGCGAGCGGACACCGCCGTTGTCGGTGCCGTCTGCGATGATCCCGCAGGATCCAGGGACACACGATGGGGAGGGTTCGTGTCATTCGGCTTCAAGACGTCATGGCTCGCGGTGCGCGACGCCGGGCCGGAAGAGGTGGCCGATGCCCTCGACCTGCGGCACCGACAGCGCATCGACTGGGAGACCGGCACCGAACTCGCCTACCGGCAAGGTGTCTTCGTGGCCAGACCCGTCCCGGAGTGGACACTCGCGCACGGCAGGATCCATCTGCCACACAAGACCGACCCCACGCGCCCGGACTTTCCCACCTGGCTGCGGACGCTGGCCGCGCGTGTCGGGGACCTCCAGTACTTCGCCACCGACCGTGTCAGCGAGTACCACGCCTGGGCCAAGGTCGAGTCCGGTGAACTGACCCGCGCCTACTGCTACATCGGGATGATCGGTGACGTTCCCCTGCGCCGCGGAGAACCCACCGCTGTCGAAAGGGAGCTCGGCGTCGGGCTGGTCGGGTGCGACGAGATCCGGCAGGACTGGGGAGACGCCGAGTGGGACGCCTGGCACGACGCCATGCCCACGGAACAGCACGTAATGCGCATCGCCGCCGACTGGAGCGTCTGCCCGCCACTGATCAAGGATGACTCCGTCGCCGTCCCCGGCATCCACGGCTTCCCGCCAGGCGTCGAGCCCGGACAAGCACTCTGAAACAGCGCTTCCAGGAAGGGCGTTCCGGTCAACAGCTCCGCCTCAAGCGCGTCAGGGCCCGTTGCCCCGAACTCGCCGACCTGCGAGAGCCACGTGGCACGACGCCCCGCCTGCGTCACCAGGACTCGGCCTCCAGGAACAATGTGATCACCTCGGCGAAGAACCAGATGGTGAACACCAGGCACCCAAGCCAGAGCCCCCACAAGACCCAGCGGATCTCTCGTCGTATGCGCATGAGCGGATCATCCCCTGGAATTCACAGCGCGTCGCCGGCCTGAGATGTTTTCAGGTGTGGGTCATGTCGGGGCGCCAACGCGGTGCGGGCCAGATCGCGTAGCCAGACGTGTGCGGGGTCGGTGTCATAGCGCTGATGCCATGACAGGTACACCGTGGCCGGCGGGAGTTCGAACGGCAGTGGGAGCAGGGTCAGACCGAGAACCGTGGCCGCTGAACGCGTCGTCGATTCGGGGGCTGTGACGAGGAGGTCGGAGCCACGCACGAACTCGAGCGCTGCCCCTTCGGTGGGTGCGGTCGCCACTACCCGTCGGGTGAGGCCGAGCCGTGCGAGAGCGTCGTCAAGGGTGTTGCCGAGCCTTCCGCGCCGCGAGACGGTGATGTGCTCGGCAGCGGCGTACCGCGCGGCGGTGACGGCCTTGGCGCGGGTGAGCGGGTGCCCCTGCCGCACGACGATGACGTGCTGGGTCTCAGTCACCGGCTCGGCGCAGATGTCGGGTGCGGTCGGGCGGTTCGCGTTCGCCTCCAGGTCGACTTCGCCGCGACGCAGTTCGGGGGTGTCGTTGTGCGATTCCGCGATGAAGCGCAAACGCACGCCCGGCGCTTGCTTGCGTACGGCCGCGAGAAGCGCGGGTCCACTGAGGGCCACGAGTGAATCGTGCCAGCGGAGTGTGAAGGTGCGCTCGAGCGTCGTGAGGTCGAGTTCGCGGCTCGGTGCCAGCACGCCCTGGACCTGTTGCAGCAGCTCGTGGACTTGTTCCCGGACGGCGATCGCGTACGGCGTCGGGGTCATCGTGCGCCCGGTCCGCACCAGGATCTGATCCCCCGTCGTGCGCCGGATCCGGCCGAGGCTTCGGCTCATCGCGGGGGCGGTGACGTGGAGGCGCTCAGCAGCTCCGGCCACGCTGCCTTCTTCCAGGAGCGCGTCGAGGGCGGCGAGCAGGTTCAAATCCAATTGCATGAGACTCATCCTAGCCGTGCTTTACATGCACTTGCAGTTAATGATGGGCCCTCCTACCTTCGAGATGCAGGCGGGAAGGAACCACGGTTCCCCTCCGGTCCGCCTCATCACCCCCTGATCAGTTGGGAGCACCGCCATGCCCGAGTCGATTCCGACCACCCGGATTGCTGCAACCGCCGGCTCCGCGTCCGACGCCGACCTGCTCGCGCAGACCGCGATCGCCGTGCGCGCTGCGGGTTCGGCGCTGCGGGATCGGTTCGGCGACGTGATCCGCTACCAGACCCGCGAAGAGCTGATGCGCGCGCTCGCCGCCAACGACGACGCGGCCCTCGACATCCTGCGCCCCCGCCTCGCACTCCTGCGCCCGGACGCCCGCCTGGTGGAGGACGAGCTCGCGGGCGGGGCCCTGCCTCCCGGCGAATGGTGGGTCCTGGATCCGGCCGAAGGAAACGTCAACCACCTGCACGCCCTGCCGGAGTGGGCAGTGACCGCCACGCTCGTACGCGACAACCAACCGGTGCTCACCGCAGTTCACCTGCCGCTGACCGGTGAGACCTACACCGCGCTCGCCGGTGCCGGCGCCCACCTCGACGGCCGCCAGCTGCACGTGTCCCAGACCACGGACCTCGGCCTGAGCCTCGTGGCCACGAGCCAGGCCAGGCCCGACGAAGACGACAAGGTCGTGCGGCGCATCGGCTCCTCGATCACGGCGATGCTCTTCGATGCGCTCGTGGTGCGGACATCCGTGCCGGCCACCCTGCACCTCCTGAACGTGGCCGCCGGCCGGATCGACGCCTTCTGGCAGTTCGCCGGGGCCCGCGCGGACCTGCTTCCCGGGGCGCTGCTCGTCGCCGAGGCCGGCGGGCGGATATCCGATGCCGAGGGCCGCCCCTGGACCCCCGAGAGCGAGAGCTTCGTGGCCGCCGCGCCCGGCGTGCACACCCAAGCCGTCGCCACGCTCTCCCGCTGACGTCCATCAGAACCGCAAGCACCGAAAGGACCACATCACCATGCCCGTGATCGCCGTTCTCGGAAAGGGCCGCGTCGGCGGCAGCCTGGCCCTGGCCCTCACCCGGGCCGGGCACGAGGTGACCGTGGCGGACCGCGCACCAGGCTCCGCTGCCGACGCCGCCCGGACAGCGCAGATCGTCATCAACGCCACCCCGGGCGCCGGCTCGCTGGAGCGGCTCAGCGCACTGCGGGAGGAACTGCGGGGCAAGATTCTCGTAGACGTCTCCAACGCCACCGTCGACGGACCGGACGGACTGCCGGCCGACCTCCTCTACCCCGGCTCGAGCCTCGCGGAGAAACTACAAGAAGCTCTCCCCGCCACACGTGTCATCAAGACGCTCAACACGATGCTCTACACGGTGATGACCGCGCCCGACGCGCTCACCCAGGCGCCGACCGTCTTCCTCTCCGGCGAGGATCCGGAGGCCAAGCAGGTCGTACGCGGGCTTCTCGCCGACCTCAGCTGGCAGCAGGAGTGGATCACTGACCTCGGCGGGATCGAGACCGCGCGGGCCGCCGAGGCCGCAATCCTCTTCGTACGGCACGTGATCCGATCCAGCGGATTCGCGCCCTTCGCCATCTCGGTCACCCGCTGACAGCCCGACACAACTCTGCCTGAGGACGACCTAAGACGCGGCGAGCTCCCTCTCTGTTGCCGCGTGGACACCTACCCGCACCTCTACCAGAAGGTCGCTGTCGAGGGCGTCTGCGAAGGGCAGTGACTGGCGGGCACTTCCCGTTGCCGGTCCGCCCTGGCGTAACGGCCCATCGTTTTGTGAGGTCGAGACTCAGCTGGCTGCGGGCTGCGGCGGGTACGCCGAGTTCGCCGTGGCCGACGCGGAGTTCGTCCGGCCGGTGAGTGGGCTGCCCCTGGCACAGGCGGGCGGGAGTGCCGTGCGTGTTTCCGACGGCCTACGGTGTGCTGGTGGACGCAGGGCGGCTGCGCCAACGCGAGAGCGTACTGATCCATGCCGCGGCCGGCGGGGTCGGACCGGCCGCGGCACGGATCGCGCGTGCGCTCGGCGCGGCACGCGTCTTCGGTACCGTGCGCTCCCCCGAGAAGACGGAACTGGCCACCGCTCTGGGCTACGACGCCCTGTTTCCCCGGAAAGGCTCCGCGGACGCGATCCGCGAGGCCACCGCGGGCCACGGAGTGGACCTGGTGCTGGACCCGGTCGGCGGGCCGGTCCGCCGGGCGAGCCTGGACATACTGGCCCCCTTCGGCCGAGTCGTCGTCTACGGGGACCTGGGGCTCCACCGGGACTGGACGGCAGACGTGTGGGACCTGTGGAAGAACAACCGAAGCATCGCCGGTACAACATCGGCGACGTGGCCCGCCGCTCCCCGGCCACGATCGGCGAGCACCTGTCCAGGACACTGTCCCTGCCCGCCCCCACCGGCTCTTCGAGGCCAGCGCCACCAGCGGGGTCGCGGAGCACGCGGGACGCAGCCCCTCATGAACGAGCGACCGGGCGCGTCCTCCAGGAAAGCGCGCGGACTCCCGGAGCCGGGCGATGGGGCGTTCGTACGGGTGCCGTATCCGCTGCCGGTCAACTCCTGCGTGCCGAGGACGAGTCCGAGGTGGTAGCGGCCGGGGCCAGCGAGGGAGAGTCGTATCCGAAGGTCTGACGACGGGAGCAACGGCCGTACTCGCGACCGGCATTTCACCTCATGGACGACAACTTCGTAGTGGTCTTCCACGCGGCCTCGCAGCAGGACCACCGAACGGGCCCGACTTGCCTCTGACGCACACGTCAAGGAATAGCGTGCGCCGACCGCTACGGCCGGGCATTCACCGACGCGCCCCCTATCGGTTTGTGAAGTCCTGTCAACTGACGCCTGGAGTGACCGAGATGACCGCCGAACCGCCGTCCACGACCCGAGAGATCCACCTGGTCACCGCACCCGAGCAGCTGCCCGGGGCCGATCACCTGTCCGTCGTCGAGACGTCGCTGCCCCTGCCCGGGCCGGGCCAAGTCGTGGTCCGCAACCAGTACTTCCTCGTCTTCCCGGGGCTGCGCACGCTCATCGGAGGCGAAGCCAAGGACGTACCCCTGCCCTCCGTCCGTGTCGGGGACGCTCTGTTCGGCCCCGCCGTCGGCGAGGTCGTCGCAGCCGGCCCCGGCAGCGGGCTGCGCCCCGGCGACAAGGTGACCCACCTGCTCGGCTGGCGCGAGCACGCCCTGCTGGCGGCGACCGACTGCGCGCCGCTGGACGACGCGCTGCCCGACCCCGTCGCATACCTGTCGTCCGGTGTGGCCGCGTACGCGGGACTCACCCGGCTGGCCGGCGTGCGCCCCCATGACACGGTCCTCGTCACCGGAGCCGCCGGAGCCGTGGGCAGCCTGGCGGGACAGGTGGCCCGGCTGCTCGGCGCCGGTCGGGTCATCGGCACCACCCGCTCGCCGCACAAGGCCGACCGGCTGCGCACCGAACTCGGCTACGACGCTGTGGTGGTACCGGGCACGGCGCCGTTCGCCGAGCGACTGGCCGCCGCAGCGCCGGACGGCATCGACGTGCTGCTGGACACGGTCGGCGGCGAGCAGCTGACCTCGGCTGTCCGCGCCGCACGCCGTGGCGCACGGTTCGCGCTGGTCGGCACACTCTCCGGGCAACTGTCACCGGAGCCGGACAGCGACGGCGCCAGTGCGCCGGCGGAGATCGACACCTTCCGGATCATCACGCTGGGCATCACGCTCCGAGGATTCAGCAGCGCGGACCTCAGCCAATCGACAGACGAATGGAACAAGCGCTTCGGTGACTGGCTGCGCTCCGGCGAGATGGTCTTCCCGCATGTACGGATCCCGGGCATCGATCGCGCGCCAGGAGCGTTGCAAGAACTGATCGAGGGGCGGCACACCGGAACCGTCGTCGTGGAACTCCCGCAGCGGTGAGACAGAAGTGCCGCGAACGCCGGCGCCCCTCGGCCAGTCGGCGGCGCGGTACGAGTGGAGGCGAGCAGCGGGATGCGGATCGGGGACGCGGCGGCAGCGGCAGGGACGACACCACGTGCGCTGCGGTTCTACGAAGAACGCGGCCTGCTGCCACCACGGCCTCGAACACCGGCCGGACAGCGGGAGTACGGTCCGGCCGACGTGGCACGGGTCAAGGTGATCCGGGAGCTCCTGGCTCTCGGACTCACGGTGGAGGATCTGGGCAGCCTTTCCGACCGCATCCACCTGCTCGTCGACGACCCGCGACAGCGCTGCGCCGACAGCTCGGACGGCCCCGGCGCGGTCGTCGTGCACCGCAGACTGGCGAGCCTTGACGCCGAGATCGACCGCCTGACCCGGCTGCGTACCAGGCTGGCGGGGCAGACCACCGCAACGGAGTGACGGTGGTCCTGTGAAGCGTCAGCCGCCGAGCCGTCCTCGAAGCGGTCGCCCGCACCTCGCACGGCGACGTCGTTGCATTCGGGCAGATCAACAACCTGGGACGCGGCCATACTTCGCGCAATCAGCCGGCTGCCGTCCAGACGCGCCGGGCATTGAGGCAACAGATCACGCGCCGCAGACGCTCACGCCCCTCTCACGCTCCTGATCAAGCGCCAACTTCACGCGCAGGACCTTCGGCATGGCAGCCCCTCCCTGCCCACCTCGTACCCGAACTGCAGCAACACGCCGACAGACCGCTCAGTCGCTCCCGTACGCGCGCAGGAAGACGTCCACGGCCGCATCCGCGATGACGCGGAGCTCGGCGGCGGGGACCCGACGGGTGCCCAGCCGGGAGCGGGACTCCAAGGGGCCGGTGAGCAGGGCGAAGAAGTGTTCGGCGGCCTGCTCCGGGTCGCATGGGCGCAGGCGGCCGGCGAGCGAGAGGCGGGCCAGCCGGTCGGCGAGCGCCGCGCGGGGACGGTGCGCGGTGCGCTCCTGCACGGTCTCAATCAGATCGGGGAACCGCGCCATCTGGGCGTAGGTCAACCAGCGCAGCGCACGGGCGCGTTCGCCGCAGCAGACCCGCAGCAGCCGCTGGGCCAGGTCCGCAAGCGCCACAGGCAGGTCATCGTCCGGGGATCGCTCGCGCAGCCGCTCGACGAGCGCGAGGTTCTCCGCCATCAAGGTGTCAGCCGCTGCCTCGATGGTGTGGCGGAAGAGGGTCTCCTTGTCGTTCAGGTGACTGTAGACGGTCGGTTTGGCGACGCGCGCCTCCTCCGCGATCTCCTGGACGCATGCCTGTGCGTATCCACGCCGCGCGAAGACGGCGAACGCGCCGTCCAGGATCGCCTGTCGCTTGTCGACCCGCCCGCGCGAGACGCCACTGCCCCCGCTTGACGCTGTTGAACCCATGGGTTCATTCTAACTGCACTACCGATAAGGACGATTTACTGAACTGATGGGTTCAATCAAGGGGTGGGAAACCATGATCGTTCACACGCTGCGCTTCGCCTTCAAGGACGAGACGACCGAGGAGCAGAAGTCCCAGGTGCTCGCTCTGATGCGGCGAACGGCGTCCGTCGAATCGGTCTCGTTCGCAACAGTCGGGCAGAGCCTGGGCGATCCCGCCGAGGGCCTCACCCACGCCTACTGCGTGGGCATTGAGGACCTGGAGGCCCTCGAGCGATACATGCACGACCCGGCTCACCTGGCAGGAGACCCCGAGATCCTCCCGCACCTGGCCAAGATCTCCATCGGCCCCGACCTTTCCGACGACATGGCCCCGGACCTGGCCGACAAGATCATCGCGCTGCACGAGAAGAAGGCCGCCATGCACCCGGAGTGGGCCGCCCAGCTCGAACCGCTCCTCGAGATTCAGCTCGCCTCGGGGCCGTCAGATCGTTCCTGACCGGACCCGCCACCATCCTCGCGACCCCGACCGCAATGGACCGCTGACCGCGAGGACGGTCTACGGCGGGCTTGGCGCAGTCGGCATCGGTCAGGGCGAGTTTCACTCGGCGTCTCCGCAGTGTGGCGGGCGACGACCGCAGCGATGGCGCGCTGCTGTCTGGGCCAGTCCGCGGGCCCCATCGGAAATGGCGCGGTCCGAGATCCCTCCCCAGCCATCCAGCGCCTGCCCGGATACTGGCCGACCTTCCTCGCCAGCAGCTTGGTCCTTGCCGTCCGATTGGAGAGGCACACGAGGTCGTTCACCGGGCACGAGCGGGTAGTTTTCGGCGTCCACGCGGCGCACCCGGCTACTGCGACCGCCGATCGTCGGGCAGCGGATCCAGCGTGGTCCAGATCCTGACTGCCGCGGCAGGTGCTGCCATGGTCCCGGGTGGGGGCTCTTGATAAGCGATGACCATGCTCAGCGGCAATTGTTGGTCCATGTTGTATTGACCTGCTCCTCGGGCTGAAGCCCGGGGATTCTGGCCTTCTCGTCCGTTGCTGCGCCGCTACGCGGCGCAGGTTTCGGACGGGAATCCGTGGCTTCCTGCTTCGCTGCGCTGTGCCGGGACGAGTCCTGGTCTTACCTGCGCTCCACAGGCTGTGACCGCCAGTCCGGCGGCCGTTTTCACGTTCTTCGCGGCATTGTGGTCCCGGTCGTGGACCGCACCACAGACGGCACAGGTCCAGGTCCTGATGTGCAGGGGCTTGGGCCCGTCCTTGGCCCCGCAGGTGGAGCAGGTCTGGCTGGTCGGCTCGTACCGGCCGATCTTCACCAGGGTCCGCCCGTACCGAACCGCCTTGTATTCCAGCATGTGCACGAACTGCGTCCAGCCCGCGTCGTGCACACTCTTCGCCAGCCCGGTGCGTGCCAGTGCTTTGACCGCCAGGTCTTCCACGCCGATCGCTTGGTTGTCGCGGATCAGCTTCGTGGAGAGCTGGTGGTGGAACTCACGGCGGGCGTCGGCCACTTGCGCATGCACGCGGGCAACCTTCAGACGGGCCTTCTCCCGGTTCTTCGATCCCTTCTGTTTGCGGGACAGGCCCCGCTGGGCCTTCTTCAGCTTTTTCTCCGCGCGGCGCAGGAACCGCGGGGAATCGATCTTCGTGCCGTCGGAGAGGACGGCGAAGTGGATCAGGCCCAGGTCGATGCCGACCCTCTGGTCACTGTCGGGCATCGCGGTGGCGTCGGCGTGCGGGTCGGTGTCGATCACGAAGGAGGCGAAGTACCGTCCGGCCGCGTCCTTGATCACGGTGACGGAGGAAGGCCTGGCGGGCAGGGTGCGGGACCACTTCACCTTCACCGCCCCGACCTTGGGAAGGTTCAGCCTCCCGGAATCGGTGATCGACCAGCGGGCGTTGGCGGTGAAGCGGAGCGACTGACGGCTGTCCTTGCGGGACTTGAACCGCGGCGGGCCCAGTTTCGGACCCTTGCGGGCCCCTTGGAGGGAGGCGAAGAAGTTCCTGTAGGCGGCCTCCGCGTCCCGCAACGACTGCTGGAGCACGACAGCGGAGACCTCGCCCAGCCAGGACCGCTCAGGTGTCTGTTTCGCCTCGGTGATCAGCTTCCTGGACAGCTCACCGGCCGTCGGAAACGGCTCTCCCTCCGCGCGGGCGTCCTCGCGGGCGCGCACCGCGTCGTTGAACACCACCCGGGCACACCCGAACGCCCTGGCCAGCGCGCTGCGTTGGACGATGTCCGGGTACAGCCTGAAGGCGTACCGGAGCTGCATGACCATCACGATACATACCTGGGTTACGGCCGACATGCGGAAGATCAGAACCGGGCGGCACTGCACTTTCGTGATGTGGCTCCGCCGGGAGCAGCCCTCGCGGCGCTCCGCGCCACACGGGGCGCGCGCATCGTCCGGCTCCGCCGAAGCGGATGCGGCGACGCTCCGCGCCGCCGTCATCAGATTCGCTTCACCCCCGGCCTGAAGGCCGAACCACTGCGAATGAAGCCCGGTAGCCCAGAAAAAGCCCCAGACCACGGCAGAGAACGTGGGCTTCTCGCCCCGCCATCCGGTGGCGTCCCACCGAGTGGTGTAGCCGCGCAGAGTTCGTGACTCCGCAGGTCAGTTGGCCGACGCGGTCGCCTCGGCGCCGGATCGGGGTGCTTACGCCCGCGAGCAGCACGCGCTGCGGCCGGGTGAGCCAGTCGGCTATAGCCATCTCGACCCTGATCCGAGCCCCACGGCCGGCATGGCTACACCACTCGGCGGGACACCACCCGCCATCCCGACCACGTCAGGGACTTCGATACTTGCCGGCCAGTCACCCATCTCCGCACCATACGGCCGACTGCGCCGCAGCGGCGAGGCTTCCGTGCCACGACGAAACGACGTCCCGCATACCCTCACAGGCACCCTGCCCGCCACCGAACGAGCCGACCGCTGCCTGATGCGAGTCTGCGGGATCACCTTTTCCGCGATGGCGCGAGGATGGTGCTTGAGCATAGGCCCGGCTCGACGGGGTAGACGGACGTCGCTGGCCGGGGAAGGACCGTGACCTGGGGAGGTCAAACGGTCCTTCCCCGTCCTCAAGACTCTCAGCAACCCACCCGCCGCCAGGACCGTCCCGCCGAACGCCGCGACGTCGCCCCGACCGCGTGCCGGGTGATGTCCCGCCGAGTGGTGTAGCGGCGCGGGGTTCGTGACTCCGCAAGCCAGTTGGCCGATGCAGTCGCTTCGACGCCGGATCGGGGTGCTTACGCCCGCGAGCAGCACGCGCTGCGGCCGGGTGAGCCAGCCGGCAATCGTCACCTCGGCCCTGAGCGGAGCCACACGGCCAGTACGGCTGCACCACTCGGCCGTACGCCACCGCGTGCCGCCCACTCCGGCCCACCGGGGCGAACTCCCGCCCGCCCCAACGGCCATGAGGACGATCCCGCGTGAGGCCTCGCAACTGGGGATGACGCGAGCCCCCGCACAGGCGGCCGCCGCCATCGCCGACGCAAGGTGGCGGCCGCCCCACTCAATCGCCCGAGGCTGCTATATCGCGTCAAGCTGCTTGAGGAAGATCTTTGAGGTTCGTTCCGCTGCGGTCGGAGCGTTCGAGGATCTTGAAGAGCTGTCGGCAGATGGCTCGCTTGAGGCAGCGCTGTGCGTCGCGGGAGGTCTTGCCCTCGGCGATTCTGCGGGCGACGTAGGTCTTCGTGGCCGGGTCGAGCCGCATCCGGATCAGGGTGATGGTGTGCAGGGCCCGGTTGAGCTGTCGATCGCCGCTGCGGTTGACCCGGTGCCGGTTGGTCAGCCCTGAGGACGCGGGGATCGGTGAGACGCCCGCGAAGGAGGCGAACGCCGCTTCGGACCGGAACCGGCCCGGGTGGGACCAGCTGACCAGGATCTGGGCAGCGGTAATCGGTCCGACGCCGAGCAGATCGAGGAGTTCGGGGACCAACTGCCGTACCAGGTCGAGGATCTCGTTCTCGAGGGCCTTGGCCTCGGTCTGCAGGGCCTGGACGCGCTGCGCGGTGGACCGAAGGGCCCGTGCGGTCATGCGGTGTTCGACACCGTGGGCGGGGCGATCCCGCAGTTGAGCGCAACGCGTGATCTGTGCCGGTCCCTTGAGCTTCCGCAGTTCGGCCCGAAGGTCGTCGGGGGCTGACACGATCAGGCCCTTGAGCTGGTTGATCGCGGCGGTGTAGGCGAGAACCGCGCCGTGCCGCGTGACGAGCAGGGCACGCAGGGCTTCGCGTTCGCCCTCAACCTGGGCTGGATGAGGTGCTCGGCAGACAGGGCTTCCTTGGCTGCGCGGAGGGCGTCGATCATGTCGGTCTTGCGTCCTCCGCGGACGGCGGGCTGCTTGGGACGCAAGACCTCAACTACCTGTTCGCCTGCCTGATCGAGGAAAGCAGCCAGGCCGGCGCCGTAACTGCCGACGCCTTCCAGCGCCCAGCATCGACGGCATGGGATCTGCGAGCGGGCAAAGTCGACCAAGCGGCGGTAACCGCGCGCATTCGCCGGGGAATCCATGCTGGCCAGTACGGTCGCGATCGTGTTGACGGCTGCGGCAGCGAGGGTGTCGCGGTGGGTGTCGACGCCGATGACGCCGTCGACCTGTTCTGCGAGCATGGTCACGCGGTTGTTCTCCTTCAAGGGCTGGACGACCGTGGTCGGCGTCGGCCTGGGTGGAGTCGTACCCGTACAGGCGGCTACGGCACCTACCCCGCCGCGGATTCGCGCGCGGTAGCCACAGCTTCGGGAAGCCACCAGCGTCATCCTCCTCCCCCGCGGAGCAAAGCGAGCCGCCGAACCGGTGCAGCAGGCGGTGCCGGCGGGGCTGCCGCCAGGGCATCTCGGTTCGGACCGGCAGCCGTGATGCCCGCTCAACTCCCCCTACCGGCTGCAACCGACGTACAGACGAACAGGCCTGGCTGCGTACCTCTCAAGCGAGCCTTGTTGGCGTCGATAGAGTGTTGCCGTGCCCTATCCGCCGATGCCGCTCCACCTCGAAACCGCTCGGCTGACGTTGCGCCCGTGGACCGAGTCCGATGTCGATGCCCATCGCTCGCTTGTCGTCGAACGGGGCGATGGCATGCCATCGATTGAGCACAACCAGCGGATGATCGATGATCAGCGCGCTGCATCCGCACTGACGGGGATCGCCCTGCTGGCCGTCATCCGCCGCGATGTGGGCGACTTCATCGGGTATTGCGGGCTCACCGCCGGTCGGGCTTCCGTCGACGAGCCCGAGATCGCGTACGAGCTGTTCCGGCGAGTGCACGGACAGGGCTATGCAACTGGGGCGGCCTCTGCGGTACTCGACGCCGCGATCACGACCGGACGGGAGCGGCTCTGGTCGACAGTGCGCCCCTGGAACGCGCCGTCGTTCCGCGTCCTCGAAAAGCTCGGGTTCGAACGCGACCATGTCTGGGCAGACGACCGTGGCGAACTGGTGTGGCTCACTCGCTCCCTGCCGTAAGACGCACGTCCCGGTCGCCTGAATGCGACCCCACACGCAACCCTGGCGGCCCGGATCCCCCGAGACACGTCTCACGGCCAGCCGCAGCACAACCAGGTGGAGCATCTCGCCGGCGCGAACCGTCGTTCACGACCGTCCTCGTAGGTGGCCAGCGTCGGGGAGTTGAGGATCACGACACACCACTTCTCTCGACGCCACCTCCGGTTCCGAACTGGCCCACCCGGATGGCCTGCCGGACCGACTGCGCCGCCTGCCCGACCCGAGGCGCCTGCGGGGCCGACGTCACCACGGACGGGTTATGGAACGATCACCAGCGTCACTCGGACTTACGTGTTCGCTCCCAGCCGATCGCGAGAACGGCGGAACCGCGGAACCACTGACTTGGCCGGTGAGTCAAAAGGCCATGGCTGAGAGGATTGAGATGAGGCAAGTCATCGTCGCCGTAGCAATGGTGGCCGGGGTGCTCACGGGCTGTGCGAATCCCGGTGAAGACGGAACGGCTGACCGGTCGGCATCGCCCGGTCGGGAGATTCCCTTCGACCTCTATACGCATTGCGGAATCGACGAAGCCCGTATTGGCTCTACATTTTTCGAAGCAGAAGTCCCGCCTCTCCGACGGTTCAGGAAACCCGCCCGAGGGATGGGGCAACCCTACCCAGCGTGGCACGATGACGTTGAAGTCCGAGACGGAAGCCGTCTTCACCGACGAGGCCGGACATGAGGTCCGCTTCCGCGCCCGGCCGGGCGCGAGCACCTACAAGCGTGTCTGCGCGTAGTACGCCAGACGGGGCTTCAGCGTAGGCCCAGAGCGTACGGTTCGTGATGACCTGCCAGCTCAGCAGTGCCCGGAAGCTTGACGGCGAGGGCCCTCAAGATCTTGGCGTTCTCTGCCCTCCGTGATCCGAGTGAAGGCCCGTGCCTGCACTGCTTCCAGACCTCACAGAGCCGACAGGTCCCGGCGAACCGGGCGTCAGGCGAGGGTCAGCTCCCGCCGCGGAGCGCGTCGAGGACATGCGGCCAGGCAGCCGCCCCCAACAGCGCGTCGGCTTCGGGAGTGCCCCCATACTCGAAGCGAGAGGATGCCGACGCAGGGCTCTCGCCGGGAAAACGTGGGCGGTGGCCGGCATCGTGACGAGCGATCAGACGCACTGAGGCCCCGGCTGAACGCCGGCGTTGTGCCAGCTGTTCAGCGAAGGCAAGAGACGGCCACATCGCATCATCGCCACCGGCGACCAACAGCAGATCAGCCCGCGTCACCTCCACAGGGATCTCCGCAGAAGGCAACAGCTCAGCAAACGTCCGCTCGCTGAGCTCGTACCACCCGCGGATGGCGACCGGCCCATCCTCCGCCTGTGCGGGAGTCCAGGAATCGTCCAGCGGTACGAAAGGCAACCCCTGCCCTGCCAACGTCCAGGACGATCGATAAGGACGGTGCAGACCATCACGCCCTGGTCCTACGTTGCACCAGACCCGAGACGTGGGCGACACCGCGATGACGAGGTCCACGCGCGCGTCGTGCACTGCCGTCAGCAGAGCGGCCTCGGCCCCTTTGGAAGTGCCCAGAATGCCGATGCGTTCCGCGCCGTTCAGCCGCAGGAAGTCGACGGCCGCGGTGAACGTCTCCAGGGGGATCTCGCAGATACCCGGCGACTGCCCCGGACCGCCGAACCAGCGGATCGACACCGCCGTCATGCCCTGTCGGGCAAGGATGCGTGCTCGCTCCCGCTCGATCCGCCCGCTGGAACCCGCCAACACCAGGACACCAACATCACTGCCGCCGACGGGAGCAGCCAACACGCCCTCCCACGGATCGGTCAGCTCGTGCTCAAGGACATCCACGTGAGCCTCTCGGTGAGTCCGCTGCAATCCGTCTGCTCAGCCTAATGTTTCAGATCAATTGGAAGACGAGATGGGCCTCGTCACGACCATGGGGAGAGCAGCGAGGACCTATCCCGCCCAGGGATTCGGCCCCTGCTTGAGGATGGCGAGCTGGCGCGCCTGGTCGGTGGGCCATACGTCGATCCGGTAGAGGAAGTGGTCACCGGGGCCGCCGTTGGTGTCGACGACAGGTGGCTCGGAGGGAATGTAGGAGACCCGGACGCGGAGCAGCCCACAGGGAACGGTCATGCTCGGTCCGTCCTCGGGAAGAACTCCCGGGCTGGACAAGGCGAGTTGGCCGGTTGGGGCATCCAAGTCCGCCTCGACGATGTGCTCGGCCGTCGGCTCCGTCATCGGCGCGGATGCGTGGACGGTGATTTGTGACTCGACCATGTCGTCCCGGGCGGTGCCGACGGAGATCGAGTGTGGTTCCACCCCGATGCGATGAACCTGGACCGCTTCCTCGGTCCAGCCGGCTGGCGGCAGGTCGGGGTCCGTCGCGTGTTCAGCCATCCAGGCGTCATAGGGTTCGAGGTCTTGGACGTAGAACTGCCCGTGATCGGCATCGATCAGGAACTTCAACGGGGTTTCAGCCATCGCCGCAGGCTATCTGAGCCCATGCCAGCGCCAATTGATCGCTTTTCCGGGAAGGTGGCGAAGTCAGGCAGCAGCCAGGCGCCTCCGCCATCTCGTGCTCGAGAGACCGGCAAAGCCGCAGGTCGTCCTCTAGCGGCTGCCGCGGTTCGGTCACGTTGCCCCCGGTCCGGGCCCAGGCTGAGCGACCTCGCGCAGTGCGGTGAAGTCGAACTTCGGATAGAGGGCGGTCGTGGCCAGGTCCTGAGGCGGAGGACTTGGTTGATCGCCATCAGCCCGGAACCCATGGCCCATTCGACGGGGCCGATCGCCAAACGTGCCAGCCACCCTGATCCCCGAATCGGGCAAACAGCGCAGTGAGGACCGGCGGCACGGCGACTGGTACGTCGGCCGTACGCGCGGCGCCGGGAGCCCGCTCGCCCACCCGTCGTCATCGACCGGCCCTGTCCCCCGCTTCAGGGCTCTGGACCGGCCACCGGTATCAGCGATACCGTTGATACCATGACGCATCCGAAAGCCATGAGCCTGCGCTTCCCCGACCCGGCTCAGCATGCCGCGATCGAAGCCGCCGCAAAGCAAGCGGGCGTCAGCCTGCAGGAGTACATCCTGTCCGCCGCCTACGACCGCGCCACCGCCGTGGAAAACGCCTTCCTCGACGCCTTCCGTGCCTCGATGGCTTACAGCGCAGCCGCGTTCGCAGAGGAGAGCAGCACGGTCGACCCCAGTGCGCAGCAGCGCGCAGCCGAGCTCCAGGCGCGCCATGAGCTCGACGGGCGGCAGCCGGGCCGGGGCCACGCCGCGTGACCCAGAGCGAACCCCTCCACCCGCTCGATGTGGCCTTCCTTCTCCATGCCGCCGAGCTTCTGCCGGGCGACCCCCAGGTGGACGACTACGGCCCGCTGTATGCGGCCGTCGCCCGGGTCAACGCACGCGCCCTGGAACACGACGTGTACGGCTCCCTGCACCTCAGAGCCGCAGCACTCCTACAGACGCTGGTGCGGCTGCCCTGCCTGGAGCAGTCCAACGAGGCCTTCGCCTGGCACGCAGCCGAGGCGTACCTGGCGCTCAACGGATGCCGACTCGAGTACGCGCCCAAGGAAGCGGTAGCCCTGGTACGGGATGCAGCCACCGGTGCCGCCGGAGTGGGCCTCATCGGCCGTCAACTGCGCGCCTGGAGCATCTCCTGACCCACAGCCCGCAGCATCACCCGACACCGTGCCGGACCCGGTGCGGGCCATCCCGCCGAGCGAACCGGACGTAGCCGTCCGGGACCATCGGCCCATCCCCCGCCCCCGGCACGTCCTGCTGGACGGTCAGCCGATCTCTTCAACCTTGAGCCAGTCACCCCAGCAGGGCAGCCGTGAACATCTCGCGGTGCGCCACCAGCCACTCCTGGATGCGGTCCCAGCGCTGCCAACCACCGTGCTCGACCAGCGCCCGGGTGTAGAGGGGGTCGTCGTCGGCCACTCGGTCGTCAACGAAGGCCCGGCAGGACGCGGTGGCCTGTTCGATCACGCCGGGCAGTTCAGTACGCTCCTGCGGGGAGAGGCCGTAGCCGTCGGCGAGGATCCGCAATCGTGCCGGGATATCCAGTCCCGCGGGATAGAGAACTGCCGCGGACGTGGGATCGAGCATGGGTACCCAGTAGCGGGCGGTCATGGCAACGTCCCACACCGCTCGGCCGGGGGCCGCCAGGTCGAAGTCGATCAGGGCTGCGGCACGTCCGTCGCGGAAGACGACGTTTTCCGGGCACACGTCGTTGTGGCACAGCATCGTCCCTCCCGCCGGGTCAGCCAGGGACCGGGGCCATTCCACGCCCGCGTCGACCACGATGGCCGCGCTGGCCTCGTGCAGACGCCGCAGCAGGCTCCCCACCGAGTACAGTGCGGTCTCGCTCATCGCCCAGCGCGGAAACGGCGGCAGGGCGACGTCACCGGGGATGAAGGTCAGCCGCTCGCGGCCGTCGGCGGTCAGATGGATCGGCCTCGGAGCCGCGTCGAACCCCTGCTCTTCGAGCGCGAGGAGATGGGCATGGAGCGCACGCGCAGTGCGCGGCGCCGGGCGTTCCACCACAGCACCGCGGCGGAAGACCGCGCCCGCGTTCGCCATGCCCCCGACCAGCGCTTCGCCCTCTGCCGTCTCGCCCTCAGCCGTCATGTCGATCACGCTACCGCCAGGTCGGCCAAGCGTGGGACGGTCCCGAAATGCGCTGCGAACTACGTTACGCGCCTGGGCATTTGTCAGACGTGCGACGGGGCCAGGCGGGTCCAGCCTTCGAGACCGTCATGGCCGGCATCCGTGTTCCGCGAAGATCCGCAAGACCAAGGTCGCCGGGATCACCCGACTCCGACCCGGTGTGGCCACAAAGATGGCGGCGTATACGTCTCACAGTGGAGATTGAGAAGAGGAACGGAAGTGGCTCGCGGAGATGATCGAAAATCAATTCCTAAGCCATTACTGTGACCGCTTGCCCAATTTATCCCTGCCGTTGCCAGCCGGACCGCTTAACCGCGTTTTGAAACAGCATCGTTTCCAAGCTGCCACATTTCATAGTTCCCACATTCTGCCGTGATCTCGGCCGTCGCCTGAGCCGCGGCGAAGAAGTCATCGACTACTGGCGAGGTGCGCGATGCGGCTACCGCCAGGCACACCTGGTCGGGTGCCAGATCCGGGATGGGCACATAGATGACGTCCGGGTGTGAGTAGAACACGGCCGCCGAACGGGCCAGGAACGAGATGCCCCGGCCGGCCGCGACATGCTCGAGCGTCTCGTCCACCCCACGCACCAGATACCCGGCGTTAGGGTGCGGGCGCCTCGTGGGCTGTGTGCTCGGGTCGGCATGCCAGAGCAGCGGTTCGCCGGCCAGGTCGGCCTCGGTGACCTCCTCCTTGCCGGCCAGCCGGTGGCCGGCGGGCAGTACTGCCACCCGCGGCTCGGTGTACAGCGGGGTGACGCGCAGGCCGGTCTCGTCGATGGGCAGCCGCACGTAGGCGACGTCGATGCGGCCGTCGAGCAGCATCGCGGCCTGGTCGTCGCCTTCGATGCGCTGCACGTCCACGACCACGTCCGGGTGCCGGGCCTCGAAAGCCCGCGCCGCCGGGATGACCGGGATGCCGGCCCGGAAACCGACCATCAGCCGCCGACTGCCGCGGGCCGCCAGGGACACCCGGCGGCGGACCGCGTGCGCGGAGGCGAGCAGCGGACCGGCGTCGGCCAGCAGTTGTCGGCCCGCGTCGGTCAGCGCGACGCCGTGGCGATCCCTGGTGAACAGCGAGGCGCCGAGATCCTGCTCGAGCGCGCGGATCTGCCGGCTGAGCACCGGCTGCGCGATATGCAGCTCATCGGCGGCGCGGCCGAAGTGCAACTGGTCGGCCACGGCGGCGAAGTAACGCAATTTGCGCAGATCCAGATCCATGGCGTGACGTCTCCCATTCCGGTGATGCCTTCAGGGTATCACCACGACTAAAAGAGGTCTTGGACACCCGCTCAGGCTAATGGCAACCTGAATAGGCACCTGGGACCGAGGCGAATTCAGTACAGGCCCAGGCCCAAAATGAGCACACTATTTCGGATACCCATCAATTCAATGGAGCGATCGTGGGAAAACTCGATGGCAAGGTAGCGGTGATCACCGGCGGATCCACCGGCATGGCGCTGGCCGGCGCCAAACTGTTCGTCGAAGAAGGAGCGCACGTCTTCATCCAGGCCCGGCGGCAGGAAGCACTGGACGACGCCGTCAAGCTGATCGGTCGTAACGTCACCGCCGTCCAGGGTGACGCGGCCGAACTGGACGACCTGGACCGCTTGTTCGACACCGTGAAGCGGGAAAAGGGCTCGATCGACGTGCTGTGGGCAAGCGCCGGGATGGGCGAACCCGCCGCCCTCGGTGAGATCACCGAGGAGCAGTTCCACCGCGCCTTCTCGCTCAACGTGCGCGGCACCCTGTTCACCGTGCAGAAGGCATTGCCGCTGATCAACGACAACGGCTCGATCTTCATGACCGGATCCAACGCCTCCCTCGGCGCCTTCCCCGGCTGGAGCCTCTACGCGGGAAGCAAAGCCGTCCAGCAGGCCTGGGCCCGCGTCTGGCTCAACGAACTGCGTGAGCGCAAGATCCGGGTCAACGTCCTGACCCCCGGCCAGGTCTCCACCGCCAAGCAGGAGGAACTGTTCGACGAGGCAACCAAGGCCTCACTCGAGTCCCTCATCCCCCGCGGAAAGATGGGCCGCCCCGAAGAAATCGCCACCATCGCCCTGTTCCTCGCCTCCGACGATTCCAGCTACGTCAACGGCCTGGAACTGGTCGCCGACGGCGGCACCACCGCCCTCTGAACCACACACCAGGAATCACCCGGGCACACCCCACAACAACCCAGTCCTCACAACGGACTGACCCCGCACGCGGACATCCGGCACACGCCGAAGTGTTGCGCAGTCGCGGAATTCGCTTGCTGACGAGCTGGAAGTTCCGGGAAAGGCGCGGCAGTTGGCCAAGAAGCGTCGCGGCCGACACCCTGCGTCCTTCCCGGCACGGATGAGACAGAGCGACACCTCGAGAACTGGAAGAGAGCACACCTCATGAGCAGCATCACCCTCATCGGTACGGGGAACATGGCCCGTACCATCGGCACGCTCGCGGTGGCGGGCGGCAACACGGTTGAGGTCATGGGACGCGATCAGTCCAAGGCCGATGCCCTGGCCAAGATTCTGGGCGGCGGCGCGACGACGGGCAAGTGGGGCGCCGTCCCGGCGGGGGACATCGTCATCACGGCCCTGTTGTACGACGGCGTCGTTCCGGTCGTCGCCGAGTACGGAGACTCCCTCGCGGGCAAGGTCATCGTCGACATCAGCAACCCCTTCAACGCCACGTTCGACGGCTTGGCCCACAGCGAGGAGACCTCGATCGCGCAGGATGTCGCCAAGGTGGCCCCGGCCGACGCCAGCGTGGTGAAGGCATTCAACACGATCTTCCGTAGTGTCCTGGACAAGGGCCGGCCCAACGTCTTCATCGCTGGCGACAATGCGCAGGCCAAGGGGGGCGTGGCGGCATTCATCGAGAGCCTCGGGCTGCGCCCGCTGGACGTCGGCGGGCTGAAGATGGCGCACTGGCTCGAAGGAATGGGCCTGGTCACGGTGAGCCTCGCCGGCAACGGGGTTGGCCACTGGGACTTCGCCCTCGGCATCACCGAATTTACCGGCTGAGCTCCCGCGGCCGAGCAGGCGACGCACAGAGCGCCGTGCGCCTGACAATGACTGCCGGATCACCGACCTGCTGATGTCGGATATCAACGTCGGCGAACGATCCTGCCCGAGAAGACTCTCGCGATGAAGCTCGGTTCCGTGACACGCGTGTCGGCGTCCATCGAGAGCCTGGGCTTACGCCCGATGGACGCCGGGCCGCTGGCAAGGGCGCAGACGCTGAAGAACGTCACCCTGTTGCAGTTGGGCCTCGTCACCCACTCCGTCAAGCACTCGAGCTTCTTCCCCGGCGTCAGCGTTCTCAGCTCAACGCACCCTTACCACCACTTCTCGCGCCACATCGCGCCAGTCGATCTACAGCACGAGGAGAACAGTCCCTCCACCTACTCTCACAAGGAGCAGCAGCATGCGCGTTTTCGTCACTGGTGGGACCGGCCATGCCGGTTCGTACATCATCCCCGAGCTCATCGCCGCCGGACATGAGGTCACCGGCCTGGCCCGCTCCGACACGGCCGCAACAGCGGTGTCCGCGCTGGGCGCGAAGGTGCGTCGCGGCGACCTCGAGGATCTCGACGGACTCAAGGAGGCGGCCGCGGACTCCGACGGCGTCATCCACGTCGCACACAGGCAAGACCTGCTTCCCTCCGGCGGGATCGACGCCGTGGCCGCCGCCGAGCTCCCGATCATGCTCGCGTACGGCGAGGCACTGGCGGGAACCGGGAAGCCGCTGGTCGCGGCGGGGAGCATAGGCTCGCCAGGGAACCTGGGCCGACCGGTCACCGAGGAGGACCCGGCCCTTCCCGGCGGGGATGAGTACAAGGGCACCCTGCGGGTTCGCAACGTCGTGGAAACCACCGTGGTCGGCCTCGCTGAGCAGGGAGTGCGGTCTTCGGTCGTACGGATCGCCAACATCGCGCACAGCACGACCGATCGTGCCGGCTTCCTCGTACAGCTGATCGCGCTCGCGAAGGAGAAGGGTTTCGTCGGCTACCCCGGAGACGGCGCGAACCTGTGGAACGCCGTGCACGTCCGCGACGTCGCCTCCTTGTTCCGCTTGGCCCTGGAGAAGGGGCCGGCCGGCAACCACTGGCACGCGGTTGCGGACGGGGCCATCCCGCTCCGTGAGATCGCCGAGGCCATTGCCAGCCGTCTGGGCCTGCCCGCCGTCAGTGTTCCCGCGGACGTACTGATGGTGCCGGGATACTTTGGGTTCCTCGCGAACATCGTCACGCAGAACTACCCGGCGTCCAACCTCATCACCCGCCGGACCCTCGGCTGGGAACCAGCTCAGCCCAGCCTGCTCACCGATTTGGACAACGGCCACTACTTCCCCGCCAGCTGACAGCAGGGACCCGAATCACAACGAGTCCGGCACATGACAAGGGTTCGGCTCTTCTGGAGGGCCGCGGAGAACATGATCACCGCGGGGTTCATCTGAGATCCAGTCGCGCCACCGGCTCGAACAGCGGACCATGCCACAACACCAGCCCACCGGCAGCCCTTTCAGACCTCCACCGGGCCTGACCTGTGGATCCTTCGAGCTCAAACGAGCGGCGGCCACTGAGCGGCCGATACCGGAGTACGGTGGCATTACCGAGCGCACCTCGCACGCCGTCACCCATTTCGGCGTCGCCCTCGGGGAACGGCAAGGCCGGAGCACATCGTGTCCGGACAGAAATGAGCCGCCCCACATGAGCCTTATGAGCCTCGGAGTACTCGCCTCCTCCCGCAAGGAGAACGAGTTCCGTCTGCCGCTGCACCCCCACCACCTCGACCGGATCGCCCCGGCCATACGCGAGAGGATCTTCCTCGAACAGGGTTACGGCGAACGGTTCGGCGTCGCCGACGACGCCCTGCGACCACTCGTGGCCGGACTGCGCTCCCGCGAGCAACTCATCGCCGAGAGCGACATCGTCCTGCTGCCCAAACCCACGCACGACGACATCGCCGAGCTGCGCGAGGGCCAGGTGCTGTGGGGATGGCCGCACTGCGTGCAGGACGAGAAGATGACCCAGATCGGCATCGACAAACGGCTGACCCTGATCGCTTGGGAAGCCATGAACCACTGGACCTCCACGGGCGCCTTCAGCGTCCATGTGTTCCACAAGAACAACGAGCTCGCCGGCTACTGCTCGGTGCTGCACGCCCTGCAACTCGGCGGGCTGACCGGTAGTTACGGGCGCCGCCTGCGTGCGGTGGTCATCAGCTTCGGCGCCACGGCGCGCGGAGCGGTCACAGGCCTGGGCGCCATGGGCGTCTCCGACGTCACCGTGCTGACCCAACGCGCCGCGGCAGCGGTGGCATCACCGATGCCCTCGGTGGTGATGGGCCACTTCGAGGAACAGGAACACGATCCTTCGCGCCTGCAGGCCGTCACCGCGGCCGGTTCCCAGCCGCTCGCGGAGTATCTGGCCGGGTTCGACATCATCGTCAACTGCGTCCTGCAGGACACCGACGCGCCGCTCATGTTCGTCACCGACGAGGAACTCGCCCTCTTCCGGCCGGGAACGTTCTTCATCGACGTTGCCTGCGACCAGGGCATGGGCTTCGGCTGGGCCCGCCCGACCACCTTCGGTGAGCCCATGCTCTCGGTGGGATCCGGCTGCCACTACTACGCGGTGGACCACAGCCCGTCCCACCTGTGGAACTCCGCCACCTGGGAAATAAGCGAAGCGCTCCTTCCCTACCTGCCCAAGGTCATGAGCGGCCCCACGGCATGGGACGCCGACACCACCGTCAAAAAGGCCATCGAGATCCGCGACGGCGTCATCCAGAACCCGAAGATCCTCTCCTTCCAGCACCGCTCAGCCACCTACCCCCACCCAGGGGTGAGTAGCACGCGCTGATAGCTGGCGGGTTGGAGGGCAGGGGTGAGACAGCAGGATGCTCACCTGCCGAGGGGCCCGGCCCCCTCGGGGGCGATTCGGCTGCGGACACGGAAGCGGCCGACCGTGTCTTCCTGCACTCGGATCAGCTGGACGGCCACCGGTCCGGCGAAGATGTAGCCCTGTTCCGCGGCATGCCGACGCACGTGGCTCGACAAATGTGCGCCCAGTTGTCGGCTGGTGCTGGCCAGTTGCTGGTGTGACTGCGGTGGCAGCTCGATGACGAACGCGTTGGGCACCAGGACACGTCGCCGGTCCAAAATCAATGCACGGTCATCACACTCCCGGTACAGCGTCCTCACCACGTCTGCGTGATCGTGCTGTTTGTGGGCAAGAGGGATGAGCAACGTCCACAGAGCATTGCTCCATCGCTCCATGGTGTGTTCCAGGGCGGCGAGGGATCTCATCTTCTGCAGCTGCCCTCCGGGGAGCTGGACACGCTCGTCCGTACGGGTGTTGATCCAGACGATGCGGGGAGCACCCGGCGGTCGCAGCGAGGGCGGGTGGCTTACTCACCGCTTCCGCGATGGCCCGCGAGGAGGTGCGATGTCGACGCAGACCCACCGCCTGACCGTCACCGAGGTCACCAGCTGCGAGGACTACACAGCAGGGCACCGGTATCTGGTGCTGGACGGAACTGCCCTGTTCTTCTGTGACTGACGCGGGCTCAACTACCTGCTCGCCATACGGTGGATACTGGACCGGAGGGGCGGACGGCTCCTGCTGTCCTGGGCGGACAATGCTTGGAACTGCCCCCTCCGGCGCCTCCCGTCTGGCCCCCTGCTTCTCAGGACAGGGAAGCGCAAGCGACCGTGGCGCAACGACCTGCAGATCCGCCATCGCGCCAGGGTATGAGGAATGTTTTCGTGTCGGCGCCCTCCCACCTGACGTCCTTACCACCACGGTCGGTGTGGACGCGCTCACGGTCACATCGAGCGAGAAGGGATGGCGGGAGCTTCTCCGGGCAGGCGAAAAGGGGTCGGAGTATCCACCCCATGGAGGATTGTGATCGTGCGCCCATCCGAGGAAGACGAGGAAGACCATAAGGCCCTGCATGGGGCCAGTCCGCAGACCGCGAAGCGGGCGAGGGATGTCACGCGCGGGTTCTTGTCCGCGGTGGCCGCACCTGCCGGAGACGACACGGACGCGGTGCTGCTGGTGGTGTCGGAGCTGGTCACCAACGCGGTGCGGCACGCCGGTGGAGTGACCCGGTTCCGCCTGGTGGCCGGTCCGGGAGCGGTGACGGTGACGGTGGAAGACGCCAGCGCCACCGCCCCCTCGCTGCAGCGGAGAAGCGCAGGCGAGCCGGGCGGGTTCGGCTGGCAGATGGTGCGGGAGCTGTCCGAAGACGTGGAGGTCAGCACCCGGCCCGGTGGGAAGACGGTGTCCGCGCTGCTGCCGCTGTCCCACTGACACGGAGGCCGGCTGGAGCGGCATCGCCGACGCCGCAGGATCCCTGTCGGCGGACCCGGCTGCGGGAAGGGGCCCGGCCCCTCGCGCTGGCGCTCGCCCGCGGCAGCAGCCGGACCCTGGAACCGCTACTGCTGCGGTCCGCCTGACGGCGTAGGCCTGTGGCGTTACTTGGCGTGCCCGAGCCCGTGAGCCCCCTACTCCCCCAGTACCCAGGTGACGGCCCCCGCAGACAACGGTGATCACCGCCCAGGTCATCAGCGTGCCGACCAACCGCTGAGCGCCTGAATGGTCATGCAGGCGGTGTTCTGGCGGAGTTGGGGTAACGGAAGGTGCAACCAACCCGAACGGGGGCCGTGATGGCGCGCGCAGTTCTGCAGGGCAAGGCCGAAAAGTCAGCAGCGGGCCGGGCGGGCCCGGGCAGGTCCGTCATCTCGTGGTGGGGCCGGGTGGTGGCCATGCTGCTGGCGTTCGCGGCAGCAGTGGCCTTCGCGGTGGTGCTGGCCCGACTGACGCTGGAACCCTCGGCCGCCTCCGCGTCGTTGACGCACAGCAATCTGCGCCCCGGGGACTCCATCCGCAACTACCTCGCACAGCCCGCCTTCCGTGACACGGTCAAGCAGCTCGGCGGCAACATCGTGCTGGGCATCCCCTTCGGCGTACTGCTGCCGGTGCTCGTTCCCAGAGCCCGCGGGCTGCTGCGCGTGGCAGCGTGCACGGCGCTGTTGATGCTTCTGGTCGAACTCGTCCAGGGCGCCCTGATCACCGGGCGGGCCTTCGACATCGACGACGTCCTGCTCAACACGGCAGGCGCTCTGCTGGGCTACCTGCTGATCGGCCGTCGGCTCGGCCGCGCCGTGCACCCCCGGCGCCGTCACTGGTGGCACCGCCTGACCAAGCGGCCGTCCAATGCCGCCGACTGAGGCCCCGCCGGTACACGGCCCGCAACGACGAGTTCAGGCGCGATCCGTCTGAACTGCCGTCGGAGCAGGGGCGGGGCCGAGCCAACGGCAGATCAGGATGGTGGCATCGTCCTGGAGCTGTCCGTCGTGGTGGTCGAGGAGCGTTTGGATGAGACGACGCAGGGTTTCGGCGACGGGCAGCCCGTCGGCGTGCTGACGGACCAGCAAGTCGGTGAAGCGTTCCACACCGAGTTCGCTGTCGCCGCGGCCGCGGGCTTCGGTGATGCCGTCGGTGTAGAACACGATGCGGTCACCCGGTTCCAGCTGCTCACGGCACATGGTGGCCTCCAGCCCCAGCGCCGTGCCCATCGGGTGTGCGGGTTTGCAGGACAGCTGGCTGCCGGAACGGCCCGCACGGATGAGTACCGGCGCGGGGTGGCCGCGGTTGACCCAGGTCAGGACTCCGGTGTCGGTGTCGAGATCGGCCAGGACGCCGGTGACGTAGCGCGTTCGGTCGTACTGCTTGATCAACGCCTGCTCGACCGCTTCGCCGATGTCGAGCAGGCTCCCGCCCTGGCGGCGGGTGTTGCGGCAGGTCCCCATGGCCAGGGCCGCGGTCAGGCCGGCGGCGGTGTCGTGGCCCATCGCGTCGAAGATCGATACGTGCACCACCGAGCCGGCGGTGGCGTAGTCATAGGCGTCGCCGCTGACGTGGTGCGCCGGTTCCATCGCCGCGGAGATCGCCACGCGGCTGTCGGCGTAGGTGGGAGGCGGCATCAGATGCCACTGCATCTCGGCGGCGATGTTCAGCGGTTCGGTGCGCATCAGCCGGGCGTAGGAGTCGCTGCTCTGCCGTTTGCTCACGATGATCAGTGCGAGCAGGGAGGCCAGCAGTTCCATGTTCTCCCGGGTGCGCGCGTCATCCGCCTGCGCGGTGAGGCGCAGTACGCCGAGCCGCTCGGTGCCGTTGAGCAACGGCACCCACCACTGCTGTGTCTCGGGGGCCGAGCTGCCGCTTTGCAGCACCTGCCCGTACTGGTAGGCCCGGCCCGGCAGCGTCCCCTCGATCTTGATCGAGGCTTCCTCGGCGCCCCCGTCGCCCGCGGCGTCCAGTCCCTGGCCGGTCAGCAGGTGCAGCATCTCGCGCTGTAGGTCCGCCAGGTAGATCAGTACCTGTGTGAAACCCGCGTACGCCGCATGCTCGGCCGTTTTGGCCGGCAGCCACTCCAGCGGAATCAGCTGGCTCGAGGCCAGCAGACCGGCCAGCATCTTCCCGCCGTCCCGGTCCTGATCGTTCACAGGATTTTCTCCCCACCACCCAGCCCCACCCGAACCCCTCCACGCCGCCATGAAGGGGGCGTGCCCACTCTAGTCTTCCGGGCACACGAAGCCTCCACGCTTCGCGCACACGCAGCCGCTGGGCATACCGAGCGGGTAGTCGGGGCCCAGCGGCACCACCAGGCTCCGCCTACCCGACCGGCACACCTGGCCGGGAGACACGCTCAGCGGGGCACGGCGATCCGGGGCCTGGCCTGGCGCCCCGGCCGACCCCGCGAAGTGAAGTGATCAAGGCTCGGATTCGCCCACGACATTCCCGCGCCTCGGCCTTTCGGCGTGCTGAGAGTCCCGCGGTAGGCGTCAGGCCGACGCCGGTGCCGCGGTATGCGCGGCTTCCTGGACATCGAGCAGAGGCAGCGCCAAAGCCTCGGCGAGTTCCGCCAGTTCCTCGGGGGTGGGGCGCACGGGACCGGTGGCACCGTCTTGGGCGAAGACGCGGATCCGAGGGGTGCGGATGCCGGTGCGGTCGGCGAGGTCCTGTGCGTTCAGGTGCCTGCGTCGCATGGTCTGTTGCAACAGCTGTGAAAGTTCGGCCATTCGTTTCCCCTGCCCTGAACTCTGCGAGCCATGGCTGCCCTCACCCGTACGGGTACCTGTGAGGCATGGCCGAGCCGCCGTTATCCGTGCGGAGTGTGAGCATCCCGGCCGTGATGTCAGGTGCGGCATAGCGGCCAGTTCGCATACGGAGAGTTATGTCACAGACATGTCTCGGCTGTCAGGGGGTATGCGCCACTCCACGACGCGCTCCATTTGGGGGCGCCCTTCTTTATTTCGGGAGCGATCATGGCGACGGCGACCTCGACGGTAACCGCTACTCACAGCAATCCCGGCTACGAAACCCCGTACCCGGACCGACATACCGCCGGTCCGAGTGCCGCCGGCGCGGACGTGTCGGGCCTTGAGGGACTGCCGTCGCTGCCCGATCCGAAGCAGGTCGGAGCTGTCGACGCCAGGGCGCTGTCCAAGACCTTGTTCGCGCGGCTGGACGCGCTGGAGGAGGGCTCGCCGGAGCACTCCTACGTGCGCAATTCCCTGGTCGAACTCAATCTCACCCTGGTCCGCTATGCGGTCGGCCGCATGGGGGTGCGCGGGGAGTCGTACGAGGACGTCGTCCAGGTCGGCACCATCGGCCTGATCAAGGCCATCAACCGCTTCGACCCGCAGTACGGGGTGGAGTTCCCCACCTTCGCGCTGCCGACGATCATCGGCGAGATCAAGCGGTTCTTCCGTGACACGAGCTGGTCCGTGCGCGTCCCGCGCCGCCTGCAGGAACTTCACCTCGACCTCAACCAGGCCACCGCCCGGCTCGAGCAGACCCACGGCCGCCCGCCGACCGTGGCGGAACTCGCCGTAGAGCTGCACCTCGACGAGGACGAGATCATCGAGGGCCTGCTCGCCGGGAACGGGTACACCTCGTCCTCTCTCGACTTTCCCAGCGATGCCGAGAATTCCGAGGACACCCTTGCCGACCACATCGGCTACGCGGACCCGGATCTGGAGAAGGTCGAGGACCTGCACGCTCTCAAACCGCTCATCGCCGGCCTCCCGGAGCGGGAGCGCAAGATCCTTGCTCTGCGTTACGTGGGCGACATGACGCAGCGCGCGATCGGTGAGGAACTCGGGATCTCCCAGATGCACGTGTCCCGCATCCTGACTCGCACCCTGAACCTCCTCGAAGCGAAGCTCACCACGCGCCGGTAGGTCACGCCGGACGCCTGTACCCGTCACCCCTGTCGGCGCACTGACGCGCACGGGCCCGGCGAGGGTGCTCGCCGGGCCCGTGCGGTGTGGATCACTGGTTCAGCAATCGGCGGGAACAGGGGCCGGCATCAGCTCCTGGCCCACTGCTGGTTGCTGCTTCCGTTGCAGTACCAGACGTCGACCGCCGTGCCGTTGCCGGTGCCGCCTCCGGCCGCGTCCAGGCAGAGCTCCGGGTTGGCGACGCTGGTGACCGTGAGGTCCGCGTTCAGGTTCCACTGCTGTGCCGCCGCGCCGGTGCAGTCGGAGATGATCACGGGGTCGCCCGCCGTGGCGCCGGTGCCTCCCACCGTCATGCACTTGTTGCCGTAGACGGTGAGTTGTTTGTCCGCGTTCCAGTTCCAGGACTGGTTGCCGCCGTCGTTGCAGTCCCAGAGGTCGAGCTGGGTGCCGTTGGTCGTGCTGAAGCCGGGCACGTCCACGCAGCGGTCGGAGCCCACTCCGCGCAGGACCTCGCCGGGAGGCGCGGGCGGCAGGTCGTTGACGGGCGGGGTCTTGCCGAAGCCGTAGCCCCAGCGCAGCTGCGCGACTCCGCTGGGGTTGTTGTCCACCAGGTTGCCCCCGGCGTCCAGCGACTCGATCGAGTAGGCGTCGCCGAACCTCAGTCCCGGCCAATACACCAGTCCCATGCCCTTGCCGCGGGCGGTGTTGGTGACGGCCGCGAGATACGACGTGTAGATGTTGCCGTCCCAGGCGCCGTAGTTCAGACCGGTGGTCATCGGGGAGCCGGCCTCGTCGATGACGGTCCGGCCGGCGTAGCTGCCGATCCGCGCCTCGAGGTCGGCGACCCAGTCCGCCTGCTGGGTGTGGCTGGCCCAGAAGCCGTAGAAGTGCAGCGACAGCAGCGTTCCCCGCAGTTCGCGGGCCGCGCCGACACCGGTGACATTGTCGTTGTAGCCGGTACCGCTGATCACGACACGGCCCCGCGGGACGTCCTTGTGCTGGGCGAGCCAGCCGCTGGTGACGGACACCCACTGGTCCAGGGTGTAGCCGTGGGGCTCGTTCATGGGCTCGAAGTAGACCCGCGGGTTGTGCTTGTACTCCCGCACCACGGTGTTCCACATCTTCTTCCAGGCGGCCGTGTCGTCGACCAGCCCGTCCTTGCTGGTGTCGGCCTCCCAGTAGCTGACGATGACCTTGTCACCGTAGGCCGTGGCCGCGTCGATCGTCGCCCGGTAGGACTTCCACCAGTTGGTGCCCACGGTTGCCGGGTTGATCGGCAGTCGCAGCGTGTTGGCGCCCAGGTTCTTCTTGAAGCCGCGCACCATGTGGCCCGTGGTGCGGTACACGGTGCGGTAGTCGTCGGTCACCTTCAGCCCGCTGGGCACGACCGCGTCACTGGCGTAGTTGTCCCGTGGGTCTGCCCAGTTCACCCCGCGGAAGTCACTGGTACCGCCCTTCGTCACGGGCTTCACCGGCGCGTACGAGGCGGCCGACGGCTCGGCGGCCGACCGCGCGAGGGCGGGGGCCGGGGCGGTCAGGAACATGAGTGTCGCGCCGAAGCCGGCCATGAGCACAGCGGCCAGTCTTCTCGACCTCGTCGAGGTCTCGGTCATGTCGTCTCCAGTGACGGGAATCGCGGAGGGCGGAGTGCGGGTTCGTCACTTGAGCCGAGGCAGTGATGAACCAGGGTCCGGATACAGCCACTTGGACCCCTGTAAACCGGCCATGGTTACGTAACCATTGCCCGGACACTCGCACGACGCCCGCTCTCGTGACAAGCCCCGTGACGCTTCCGAAACACGACAGACTTCTGCGCCGGACCCCGAGCAGTTCATCGCCCGTTGGACACGAAGGCGGCCGTTCGGCGGGCCGGACGGTCACATGCTTCGAGCTGCCGCAACCGGTCGGCGGCTTCCCCACACCGGAGCGCGCGGCGCCGGACCCTCGCTCAGGCCCCATCCACCCGTCGTACTCCCCCGGCAGTGTGGCCGACAGCACGGGGCACCGATCGAGAGGAGTCAGACGCCGCGTCGCGGACACCCGCGACTGGGACGCGGACACCACGGCCGAGCATGAGGAATCGGTCGTACCCGGGTCGTGATGCTCGGCTGGAAGCGGAAGGGGAAGACGAGTCGGATGGGCACGTTGACGGGATGGGAACGGACTCTGGAACGGGTCGAGGAAGCGCTGCTCGCGCAGATCTTCCCGAAGGAACCGGTCGAGGTGGTCGACGCGCTGCGGCGTGAGTGCGACAGCCAAGCCGTGGTGTGCAGTCGGAGCCGGGTGGTAGTGCCGAACGCGTACGACGTGGAGCTCGCCGAGCACGTCCATGACGAGCTGAGCCGTAACGGCGTCGGCGTGGGGCAGGTCCTCACCGACAGGCTGGCCGGGCACGGCGAGAAGAAGGGGTACGAATGGGCAGGACCGCTGGTGGTGCACGTCACCAGGTCCCGCGACGTACCCAACCGGCGATACCGCGTGACAAGCAGGGTCATGCCGCACGTCAGGGCCGATGCGTTCCAGATGCGCTGACGGACCGTCGCCGGAGTTCACCAGCGCTGCTCTCGCTTGCGTCGGTCAGCCGGATGCGGCGCTGTTCGCGCGCCTGTGCGCTGTCCGGGTGAGAAGCGACGACCATACGACAGGCAGGGGTTCGTGACGGTGTCACCAGAGCGCGAGTTGCTCGCGTCTGGTGCCCTGTCGACGATCTCTCGTTTCCGTCCCCTGGCGGGGTGTTGTGCCAGCCGCCCGCGTGCCCGTCCCCTTGCGGGTTCGGGCGGTGCGGGTCTTCTGCCCGGCTCCACGAGGCTTCGGCACCACCGCCAGGGTGGGGCCCGGGCCTCCGGCCACTCCGGTACCCGTTTCACGGTTGGCCGCCGCGAGGGCGGCCAGGTTGTGACCTGCCTTCGCGTCCCGGTCCGGTGCGACAGCCAAGCCGTGGTGTGCAGTCGGAGCCGGGTGGTAGTGCCGAACGCGTACGACGTGGAGCTCGCCGAGCACGTCCATGACGAGCTGAGCCGTAACGGCGTCGGCGTGGGGCAGGTCCTCACCGACAGGCTGGCCGGGCACGGCGAGAAGAAGGGGTACGAACCTGCTCCCTGGACGACGCGGGAGACCTGCCGATCGAGATCCGCCCTCTGGTCACCGGACGAGACACGGCAGTACGCCACCGTCCGCCCAGCAACCTCGGCACAGGACTGTTCAACCAGCCGCATACCGGACGGCGTCTGCACGACAGGGACCGGCATACGGCCCTCTTTCGCCTAAAAAGTGCGACTGTTGTTTGCCCCCACGACGAGGTCAACGACCGTCCCGACTCGTCGTCGTTCCCCTCCGGACACACCGCGGCTGCCGTCGCCTTCACCGCCGCCGTCACGCCGCCATGGCCGGCCGCCGGCATCACGCTGGCCGTCCCGACCCTGTTGGTGAGCGTCGAGCGGGTGCAGTCCGGCGCCCACTACTCCAGCGACGTCGCCGCCGGCGCAGCCCTCGGCCTGCTCAGCGCCTGGCTGACGCGCCAAGTTCCACACCTGCCGCGGAGACAGTCCCGGTGACAGCAGTGGACAAGAGCCCGGAGCCGGTCGGTGAGAACCGTATTCCGACCGTTGAGGGCGGCTGAGACAGCCGGGCCCGGCGACCGCGACTGACCGCGGAAGCTCACCGCCCGAAGCCACCGTCGCCGCCAGAACCAACCTCTCCTCCTGCCGCCACACGCTTACCAGTTGCTGTCCGGGGCACCGGGAAGGCCCATGCCGTGCCGCCCCGCAGGAGCCGGCGGTGCGTATGCCGGGGCCGAAGGAGGAAACTGGGGTGTTCGAGGGATTCGAGGAGACGCAGGTCGACGTCGGGGAGGCAGCCATCTTCGTTCGCTTCGGCGGCGAAGGTCCGCCGGTGGTACTCCTGCACGGTCACCCCCGCACGTCGGCCACATGGCATCGGGTCGCTCCGCAACTGGTGGCGGCGGGACACACGGTGGTCTGCCCGGACCTGCGCGGGTACGGGCGTTCCAGAGGCCCCCGGTTCACCGCGGATCACGAGGGTTACTCCAAGCGCGCGGTCGCCGATGACGTGGTGGCCGTCATGCGTCACCTCGGGCACCGTCGGTTCGCGCTCGCGGGGCACGACCGCGGGGGCAGCGTGGCTCTGCGCCTGGTGCTCGACCACCCTGACGCCGTGTCCCGGGTGGCGTTTCTGGACTGCCTGCCGCTGACGGAGCATCTGTCGCGGATCACGGTCGAGTTCGCCACGCAGTGGTGGCACTGGTTCTTCTTCGCGCAGCCGGGCATTCCCGAGCGGGTGATCACCGCCGATCCCGACAGCTGGTACCACGGCGAACCCGAGGTCATGGGTCAGGAGAACTACGACGAGTGGCGGCAGGCCACCCGCGATCCCGACGTGGTGCGGGCGATGCTCGAGGACTACCGGGCCGGCCTCACCGTGGACCGCGGGCACGAGGAGGCCGACCGGGCAGCCGGCACCCGTGTCACCTGCCCGGCGCTGATCCTCTGGTCCCTCAAGGACGACCTGGAGGACCTCTACGGCGACCCCCTCGCGATCTGGCAGCGATGGGCCACCGACGTGCGTGGGTACGGCATCGACTCCGGACACCATGTCGCGGAACAGGCACCCGATGCCCTGGCCCACGCACTCACCGACTTCCTGCGCCCGGCTCCGGCCGGTTGAGCCTCGGATCCGGCGCCGGGTGTGACAGGACCGCCACTGGCACTCCGCAGCAGCGGTCCTTCGTCCTCGTCGCCGTGTCGGGCCGGACACGCGGGTGCGCGGCTTCTACGCCGGGATCACGTGCAGGGTCAGGTTCGCGCCGTACTCGCCGGTCAGGGCGAACAGCCGGGTCCCGTCCGGGGACCAGATCAGGCCGTGCGCCCGTAGCCACCGGCCGGTTCCCGGTTCCAGGTCGATGACTCGGGACGGTGTGTCGGCGCCGGTCTGGAAGAGGTAGACGTCCTGGCCGTACGAGTTGTCGATGCCCGCCGCGACCTCACCGGTGACGGACACCGCGGCCGCGTTCGGGTAGTTGGTCGTGGGATACGTGTGCACCACGGAGAGGTCGTCCAGCCGGAACGCCAGGTGGTGGTACGGGTAGCCCCCGACGATGAAGAGGGTGGCGGCATCGGGAGACAGAGCGAGATCGACGACGCTGCCGACACCACCGAGGTTGTCCTGACTCGTGCGCACGACCGGATCGCCCGAGCTGACGTCGTACACCGTCACGTTCGCCGACGACAGGTACTGCTCCCCGGCGATGACCACACCGGGCGCGGACGGCGAGGACAGCAGCATCGGCGGGCCGGCCCAGGTGCCCCAGGGCACCAGACCGAGCCGCACGGTCGGACGGGCGCCGCTCAGGTCGAGGGAGCCGATGTTGCTGTCCCAGTCGGATCCGTAGCTGAACCACAGGGTGCCGCCCGCGAGAGCCAGCCGCAGCGGCGCGGTTCCGTCACCGGTGGCGTAGCGGGCCTTCTCCCGATACGTGCCGGTGTCAACGGCGGCGATCGCGTCGCCGCCGCTGAGCGCCACGTACAGCGTGCGTGAGTCGGGGGACAGCACGAGATCCGCCGCGCCCGGCTTGTTCTTCAGGGTCCTGAGGAGCCTGCCGTCGAAGTCCGTCACCAGTACGGAACCTGTGACGATGTCGGCGATGTAGAGCCTGCGGTGCACGGCGTCCACGGCCATGTCCGCGTGATAGGAGATCGGTAGTGCGGTGGAAACCGGGTCGGTCAGCGGCCTGGCTGCGGCAGCGGTGCTCGGGCCGAACAGCGGCAGCAACAGCAAGGTCAGTACACCGACTACGGCTCGTAAGCCGGGTCTTCTCATCAGATCGTCGTCCTCATCGATCGGGTGCCTGGAGAGGCATGCGAAAAGGAGTGAGACACGTGCGACCGATGCCCATCCGTGGTGCGTCCATGCGTGCCGAAGCGAACAATTTTGCGACACGGGGCGGCAACTGAGGCTCTGTGAAGAGGGTGTCTCGGCTTGGCATCTACCGGTGGTTCGTTGGGGCGGGGCCAGGCAGGGCTGGAGCCGTTGACCGTGGCTGACCGCGTCGGTCAACTTCCACTGCCTGTCGGTAAGTTGCCCGCCTCACACGAACCCTTGACGCTGAACCGTTTCATTGCTTCTCTCGAAAGGCTGCCTCTGGGAGCGCTCCCACCCCATGCCGAAAGGGAACCCCGTGCAGACCACCCCCCACACCACCCGCTTACGCCGTCTCACCCGTACCCTCCCCACGCTCATCACGGCCGTTCTCGTCGCCTGCCTGCTGTCCTGGACCGGGAGTTCCCCTGCCCAGGCCGCGCCGGGTGACGGCTCGGTCTCCGACCCGAACATCGGCTACGTCGGGCGCTGGGACACCAGCGCCGGCACGGCGGCGGTACCCTCCTGGACCGGCGCCTATCTGCAGACGGCCTTCACCGGCACCACGGTGAAGGTCAAGGCGAGAGACGCGGTCAACCTGTACGCCAGCATCGACGGCGGCCCCGACGTCTTCCACCCCGGCGTGCGCGGCACGGTGAACCTCACTCCCCAGCCGTTGTCCGCCGGCACCCACACCCTGCGTATTTCGTACCGGTCCGGCGACACCGTCTTCCAGGGCCTGGTGCTGGACCCCGGTGCGCGCACGGTGGCACCGAACATCCCGTCCCGGCTCGTCGAGTTCGTCGGCGACTCCATCACCGCCGGCGCGCTCACGGACCGGCTCGCACTGGACTCGTACGCCTGGAAGACCGGCGAGCAACTGGGAGCGCGCCACACCCAGATCGCCCGGTCCGGCTACTGCCTCGTCGCCCAGTCCGGATGCACGGGCCTTGGCACGCAGTTCTTCAGGACGGCGAGCACGGGCAGCCAGAACTGGGACTTCTCCCGCTACCGGGCGGACGCCGTCGTCATCAACCTGGGCACCAACGACATCGGCCACGGAGTGACCGGCGCCGCCTTCCAGTCGGCGTACACCAAGTTCCTCGCCGACCTGCGCGCCACCTACCCCAACGCGCGTCTGTTCGCCGTGCAGACGCTCAAGAAGCGCTACGTCAACGAGACCAGGGCGGCCGTCACCGCCCGCACCAACGCCGGTGACAGCGGGGTGCACTACGTCGACACCACGGGCTGGCTGACCGACGGCACCGACTACGAGGACGGCAACGGGCATCCCAACGAGGCGGGCCACACCAAGTTCGCGAACCGTCTCGCCCCTGTCATCGCCGCCCGGCTCGGCGACCCCGCGTCCACCCGGGCGGCCGCTCCCGGTCAGCCCGGCGACCCGAACATCAAGTTCGTGGGCCGCTGGGACACCAGGACCTCCACCGCGTACACCCCGTACTGGGCGGGCGCCTACTACAGGGTCGGCTTCACCGGCAGGACCGTCCAGCTCAAGCAGCGCGGGACGATCGACTTCTGGGCGCGGATCGACAACGGCCCGGTGAAGTTCTACGACGACGTCAAGGGAACGGTGAACCTGACGCCCTCCCCGCTCTCCGCGGGCAACCACACCCTTCAGGTCAACTACCAGGTGGTCGCCGGTTCCTACCGGGGTGACGCCGTCTTTCAGGGACTGGTCCTCGACAGTGGCGCCACGACGTCTCCACCGTCGGCGCCCGGCAAGCTGGTCGAGTTCATCGGCGACTCGATCACGGTGGGGACGACGTCGTCGCAGAACGCCCGCACCGCGTACGGCTGGCTGATCGGGGAACGGCTCGGCACCGAGCACACCCAGATCGCCCAGGGCGGGGCCTGTCTGGTCGCCGCGGCGGACGGATGCGTCGGCCTGGAACGGCAGTTCACCAAGCTCAACCCGAACGCGGACACCCCCGACTGGGACTTCTCCCGCTACCAGGCGAACGCGGTCGTCATCAACCTCGGCACCAACGACGTGGGCCACGCGGTCAGTTCCGCGCAGTTCCAGACGGCGTACACCAGCCTGCTGCGCAAGGTCCGCGCGGCGTACCCACAGGCGTGGATCTTCGCATTGGAGACCTTCCGCGGCCGGTACGTCCCGCAGACCCAGGCGGCGGTCAAGGCGGCCGTCGACGGTGGGGACTCCCGGGTCTCCTTCGTCGACACCACCGGCTGGCTGGGTTCGGGCGACCTGACGGACTCGGTCCACCCCAACGACCAGGGACACCGCGTCATCGCGGACCGGCTGACACCGGTCATCGCGGCGCGCATCGGTACGTGAGGCAGGGCCGGGACCGCCGGACCGCGACGCGCAAGGGCACCTCCACTGCCTGCGCGGGCACGGCCCGGACCCGGCCCCGGCCCCGGCCCCGACGGGCTGTCGTTGATGGCCTCGGGTGTGTCATCAATCCGTGGCCACTGTCACAGCCGTGCCACAGGACGCGGCGGCAACTGCTGTGCGCACAACTTCTGTTGAAGTTCGCGGGTCTCATCTGCGGCAAGGGCGGTAGCCCTGCTCGGCGTCACCGGCACCGCGATCGCCGGCGGGCCCGCCTGGGCGCCACAGGGCGCCCAGCGCGCCACCACGGTGGCCCACGACGACTTCAACGGCGACGGTTATGCGGACCTGGTGACCGCGGCTCCCGCCGCGACGGTGGGTGGCAAGCCGAAAGCCGGGGTCGTCTCCGTGCTCTACGGCTCACCCAGGACGTCGACACCGCCAAGAAAGTGGTCCTGACGCAGAGTTCGGCCGGGGTGCCCGGCAGCCCGGAGGCTCATGACGCCTTCGGCGCGGCCCTCACGTCCGCGGATCTCGACGGGACGGATATGCCGATCTGGCCGTGGGAGTGCCCGGCGAGGACATCAGTGACGCCGTCGTCGCCGGCAGCGTCACTGTCCTGTGGGGCTCGGCCCGCGGGCTGACCGGCACGAGTTCGTGGCTGGAGAGCAACACCCTGGGCGCGCCCAGCGCGAGGGAGTCCTACGGCAGCGGGCTCACCGCCGCCGACGTCGACGCCGACGGGCGCCCGGAACTGGCCCACGTCAACGCGGAGGACTCCGTCTACGTGCACGACTTCAGCGCCTCTCGCACACCGGAGAACCCCGAGCAGCTCTACGGCCTGCCCACTCAGGTCGGTGCTGTTGCGCGGTTCCGCGGACGGACTGGACCTGGACCGCCCCTTCGGCGGAGGCTCGGTGGGCGCCTCCGGTGACATCAACAAGGACGGATACCCCGACCTCGTGCTGGGCGACCCCCGCACCCTGGAACACGGCGAGTGGGACCTGTCCGCGGGCAGTGTCTCCGTGCGCTATGGCACCCGGACGGCCTGTTCGGCTCCCAGCCCCAGACGCCGGATCAGATTTTCGAGCAGGGCAGGGGCGGCCTCGGAGGCAGTGCCGAAGTCGGCGATCAGTTCGGTGCCGCCCTCAACCTCGGCGACGTCAACGGCAACGGCTACCTCGACCTGGCGATCGGCTCCCCGGGCGAGAGCATCGGCGACCTGGCGGACACAGGCGTGGTGTGGCTGCTGCGCGGTTCGGCACGGGGACTGGGGACGGCCGACTCGCAGAAGTTCAACCAGACTCCGACCGCGACGGCCGGGCCGAACTCGTCACCACGGCTCCCTACGAGAACGACTCCGCAGGCTTCGCCTGGGTGCTCGACGGCGCGGCGTCGGGCGTGACGACCAACGGTTCCTGGTCGTTCGGCGCCGCCGCACTCGGCGCATCCCAGGACAACGCCTGCTTCGGATCCCTCCTCGGCAAGTAATCAGGCAGTCGCAGGCCGTCGTAGAACTGCTGGAACTGGAATACGTCGTCGGGCAGGCCTCCGCCTCGGCCTGCCCGGCGACGAGGGCGAGCCGGTCGATCCCGGGCCGGAAAGTTCCGCGCCGGGATTGCGCGCGCCTGCCGTCGGCCCTCCTGGATGAGAGCCCGGCACGTGGGTACTTGAGTTCCGCCGTCCTGCCCGCACGCGTGCCGGGACTCACGTCATGGCACGCCGAAACGCAGCAAGGAGCCGAACGCCGTGACCGACGTATCGAGCATGGGATCCCCCTCGGACGACCCCCGCCCGGTTCTCACCGACCGGCAGGGACACCCCGTCTACGACAACCAGAACCAGCGCACGGTCGGCGCGCGCGGCCCGGCCACCCTGGAGAACTACCACTTCCTGGAGAAGATCAGCCACTTCGACCGCGAGCGGATCCCGGAGCGTGTCGTGCACGCGCGCGGTGTGACCGCCTTCGGCTTCTTCGAGTCGTACGGGGCCTGGGGTGACGAGCCGATCAGCCGGTTCACCCGGGCGAAGGTATTCCAGGAGCGCGGCAAGCGCACCGACGTGGCGGTGCGGTTCTCCACGGTGATCGGCGGCCGCGACTCCTCCGAGTCGGCCCGCGATCCGCGCGGCTTCGCCGTGAAGTTCTATACGGAGGACGGGAACTGGGACCTGGTCGGCAATAACCTGGGAGTCTTCTTCATCCGTGACGCCGTGAAGTTCCCCGACGTCATCCACGCCCTCAAGCCGGACCCCGTCTCCCACGAACAGAAGCCCGCCCGCATCTTCGACTTCATGTCGCAGACCCCCGAGAGCATGCACATGCTGGTCAACCTCTTCAGCCCGCGGGGCATCCCCGCGGACTACCGGCACATGCAGGGCTTCGGCGTGAACACCTACAAGTGGGTCGACGCCGAGGGCCGCACCGTCCTCGTCAAGTACCACTGGATGCCCAAACAGGGCGTACGCAGCATGACCGAGGAAGACGCGGCGAACGTACAGGCCGAGGAACTCGGCCACGCCACCAAGGACTTGTACGAGGCGATCCGCCGGGGTGACTACCCGGAGTGGGAGCTGCTCGTGCAGATGATGGAGGACGGCGAGCACCCTGAGCTGGACTTCGATCCGCTCGACGACACCAAGACGTGGCCGGAGCAGGAGTTCCCGCCCAAGCCGGTCGGCCGCCTGGTCCTCGACCGCACGGTCGACAACTACTTCGCCGAGAACGAGCAGATCGCCTTCGGTACCGGCGTCCTGGTCGACGGCCTCGACTTCTCCGACGACAAGATGCTGATTGGGCGGACCTTCTCGTACAGCGACACCCAGCGCTATCGCGTCGGCCCGAACTACCTCCAGCTGCCGGTCAACCAGGCCAAGAACGCGGAGGTGCGCACCAACCAGCGCGACGGCTTCATGGCGTACGACAACCGGGCGGCGAACGAGAACCCGGAGGTCAACTACGAGCCGTCGATCACGGGAGGACTGCGGGAGGCCCAGTACCCGACCCACGACGAGCAAGGGCCCGAGATCCGGGGGCGGTTGACTCGCAAGCGGATCCCGCGCACCAACGACTACCTCCAGGCCGGTCAGCGCTACCTGCTGATGGAGGAGTGGGAACGCGACGACCTCGTGCACAATTTCGTCAGTCTGATCTCCCAGTGCGACCGCACGGTCCAAGAGCGCATGGTCTGGCACTTCCTGATGGTGGAGAACGACCTCGGGCTGCGGGTCGGCGAGGGGCTGGGCATCGCCCCCTCCGACGTAGCGCATCTGGAGCCACTGGCGGACCAGACGCTGACGGACGAGGACCGCAAGCGCCTGGAACACCTGGGGAACAACCCGCCCCGCGACGTCTCCGGTCTGACCATGACGCACTGCGTACCGGACGAACGGCACGTGGTGACCCGGTGACCGGCTGATCCGCCGGGCTGTCCACCAAGAGGGGAGGCCGCGAAGATCGCATTTCCCGCCCGGCCTGAAGGCCGGGATTCCCTGCGAAGATCAAGGGATGGCACGGGAAGCCGCCGAACGCGGAATGAGCCAGGACCTGTCTCGAAGTCCGGGTCATTTGATCTTGTGGCAAGATCACGGGATGCTACGACTAACCGACTTCATCATCGACTGCCCGGACACGATGAAGCTGGCAGCCTTCTACTCCGAGGTGGTGGGCCTGCCGGTCAAGCAGGACAGTGACGAGAACTGGGCCGGTATCCAGTTCGGCGAGCTCGAACTGGCCTTCGTCCAGGTGGATGACTACCGCGCCCCGCAGTGGCCCGACAGCGAGCATCCCAAACAGTTCCACCTCGACTTCGAAGTCGACGACATCGAGGCCGAACAGCGCCGCGTCCTGGCCCTCGGCGCGACCTTGCAGCAGGACTGCACCGATCCCGACGGCTACGGCTTCCGCGTCTACACCGACCCCATCGGCCACCCCTTCTGCCTCTGCCGCAACAAGGGTGTCGTCTGGACCGATCAGGGCCTCATCTGGCCCACGCAGGGGTAGCGCCCGGGGTCATGCCCCCGGGCGTGACGCAGCCGATCATGTCCCGTCGCTTCCGGTCCTGGGCACGGCATCGGTCCGGCCCGGCACCGCAGTTGCGGTGCCGGGCCGGTGTTGCGGCTCAGACCGTCAGCCCTGGCGGGCCTTGAAGCGCGGGTCCTTCTTGTTGAGCACGAAGGTGACGCCCCGTCGGCGTACCACCTGGGCGCCGGGCTTGGCCTTCAACGAGCGCAGGGACTTTCGCACCTTCATAGCCGTCTCCTCCCGGGGGATCGAACGAGGTCCGCTGTCAGGCGCGGACGGGAGTGGTGGCGCCGTAGCGCCTTTGGAAGCGCTCCACGCGGCCCGCGGTGTCCACGACCCGTGAGGTGCCGGTGTAGAACGGGTGGCTCGCCGACGGGATCTCGACGTCGACGACCGGGTACGTGCCGCCGTCCTCCCATTGGACCGTGCGGTCCGCGTGGATGGTGGAGCGGGTGAGCAGGTGGAAGCCTGCTGCGCGGTCACGGAAGACGACCGGGCGGGATTCGGGGTGGATGCCGTGCCTCATGGGGTGGCCTTTCTGATGCTGCCGACGGGGAGCCGCGAAGACGGGTGTCAGCGTTCTTCTCGGAAGAGGACGTGCGCGCCGACCTGCGGGTCGTACTTACGCAGGACCATGCGGTCGGGATCGTTCAGACGGTTCTTGCGGGTCACGTAGGTGACCCCGGTACCGGCCGTCGACCTCAGCTTGACGACGGGGCGTGTGGTGCTGCGTGCCATGAGGTGTTCCTTCCTCCACCGCCCGAGCTAATTGACTCGGACATGTCAGACGACTTCTGTAACAACGTCGGCCTGTGCCTCATTCCCGACGGTCACCGCTCTCGGTATGGGCTGTAGCGGTGCGGCGCCGTGGCAAAGACGGGCGTCTGTACCCGCCTGGACCACGGCGAAGAAACATGGGGTGAAGGGCGGTCGCCTACGCGGCGAAACGCTCTGCGGGGCTTCAGCCGGACGATCGTCCCCGCAGGCAATAGATGAGGCCCGGGGACACTGTCCCCTTCACTCCCACGCCGCGTTCAACACACCCGCCCCCGCCGGCATTCCCGACGCGGAGACGACAGCCGATGGAGAGGTTCAGCCACCAGGCGGCCGCTTGCCGGGCGGTGAGGGGGTGCTCGGCGCGGTCGCGGACATCGCGGGGCAGATCGGTACGGCCTGCGCGGCCCATCGCGTGGGCCAGGCCGCTCAACATGGTGGCCGCGACCGGGTCCCGACGCTGGGCCCCACCGACGGGCGTAGTGGGTGAGAGCGCGGGTGAAGAAGGCGTCGTCGCCTGGATGGGCGTCGATCGTGTCCGAGGGGGTACCCCGGGATGCGCTGCTCCGCCCCGCGGATCACAGCGACTCGCGGTCGGCTCCGCTCCAGCGCTCAGGGGCGGGTCACCCGGGCCAGTGATCACTCGGTGAGCGACCACGCGCTGAGCGCCTCTTCTCCTCCGCGCATCCGGCTACGGCAGCCGGTCCTCCGGTACGACGTGCATCGCAGCCTCCTCCGCGCCTGCCGCTCCCCCGTCGATACCCTCATCCTCAGCGACGAGCTCCTTGGTTGTGTCCTCCCGCACGCCTTCGTCCGGTGCCACCAAGCGGCCGGCGCGCTCAGTGCCGGCCTCCGGGTCGAGGGGTTCACCCTCCCCGCCGGGCAGGTCACCGATCTCATCCCCCATCGGTGCCTCCACGTCGGGGACCTCCTGGCCCAGGCGGTCATCCAAGGACTCGCCCTCGTACTGCTCGGCCGCCGTCGTGCCCGTTTTGGTCACGCCCAAAGGCCTCTCCGGCGGAGAATAGCCCTCGTCCAACTGATCGTCGTAAGTGCGCTCGTCCACCGCGTCCTGGAGATCCAGCGGGTTCGCGTCCTCCTGTTCCTCGTTGCTGCCCGTGGGCTGGTAGACGTCATCCGCCATGTCCTGATCACTCATGATCGCCTCCGGAACGTTTCTGATCATCTGTGGGTACGGAGTACCGAGTACCCGGCGCATGACACATGGAGGACGAGCGCGGGCGAGGGAGTGCGCGCCAAGATGAGGCACCGGCTGTTCCGACCCACCAGGGTTCACTCGCCGGTGGTTTTGTCCACCAGCGCGCTGTGCGCCAGCTGCAGCGCGTCCGACCCGGCCAGCGCAGCGAGCGCCCCCATGGCGGTGCGCGTCGCGCGCGGCCACAGCAGCTGGCCGGCGGTCAGCGTCGAGGCGACCCAGACGCTCACGCAGAACGGGCAGGTCACCAGCTCGCCCACGATGTCCCTGCCGTTCTCGGACCGGGCCTCCTCGTGCAGTTCGGCCGGGCCCTGCGTACCGACGTACCGGGTGAAGGGGGCCCGCAGCGGACTGGTCACCGACGCCTTGCTCAGCAGTCGGCTGAGCCGGAACGTGGCCACGGACGTGAGGACCACGTCCCACGGCTCGGGCCTGTCCGGCACCGGGCGTCCGCGCAGCCGTACCGCCGCCGCCCAGGCCGCCGTGTAGGCGCCGAACCCTGCCATGGTCGTGAGATATCCGCCCAGGGGCCGGTCCTGCGCGCCCGCGTAGTCCCGGCCCGTGCGTCGCACGATTGCCCTCACACGTCGTCCGAGGCGGCTCTCGGTCGCTGTGGTCATGCGCAGCCGGGTCTCCCCCTGCCGACGGACCAAACACGGTGGTGGGCGGCGGTTCAGACGCTCGGGCGGATGACCGCGCGGACGCAGCCGTCCGTCTTCTGCTTGAACATGTCGTAGCCGCGCGACGCCTCGTCCAGGGCCACGCTGTGGGTGGCCAGGTGCGAGGTGCTCAGGTCCCCGGCGGCCAGGCGGTCCAGCATGGGGATGTGGCGCTGGCCGTGCTGTTGGGCCCCCGTAGCGTCAGACCCTTCGTGGGCCACGGCCGCCGGTGTCGCCGCTCGGCTGTTCCTGGGCGTCCGCACGCACGGGAGCGCGCGGCGAACCGCTCGGCCTCCCTCACGGAGCCCGGGGACTGAGGTGCAGGAGTACGGCTGTCAACGGAAACTTCGAACTCCCCGGTGGCGGGCGAGTCGGTGCCGCCGGTGGGACGGGGCGGGGAGCTGGTCCCACCGGCGGCTGCTCAGGACGGCCTACAGAAAGGAATCTGCGTCAGGCCGTACGCCGATGTGATCCCCGCGCGTCAGAACGCGGGGATGGCGGCCGCGGCCCGGCTGTCGGCGTTCCGGGCCTTGTTGATGTTGCTCTGGAGGTTGCCGGTCAGCGGGAAGTTGGCGCTGCCCCACTTGGAGTTCCACAGCTGGTCGCGCGGTGTCTTGTCCATGTTCTCCATGGTGACCAGGGCCGGGCGGTCCCAGCCTCCGTCGCCCCACGCCTCCGGGCCCTCGCCCCACGCGGCGAAGCGGAACGCGTGCGTGCTCGCGCCGTCCTTGTGGTAGACGATCTCGACGCGGTTGTAGCTCGACTCTCCGTTCAGCCTGCCCATCGGCACCTCGTTGATCGGGTGGGTGCTGTAGCCGCCGTGCCGGGAGGCGGACAGGAAGCGGGGGCTCTCCTCGCCCTGCTTCTGGAAGACCACGACGGACTCCCAGTCGTGACGGTGTCCGAAGGCGTCGGCGCCGGCCAGCGTCTGGTCCTTCTCGAAGTAGAGCGCGTAGACATACGCGCACCAGCCGTCCTTGCACCAGCTCTGCGAGTACGTGTTGGCCTTGCCGAGGTGATTGGTCCGGCAGCCGCCGGTGATCGACCCGGTGTTGTCCAGACCGCCGTTGAGCTTTCCGCTCGCGTCGACGGCCGCCGCGGGGAAGCAGCTGTCCGAGTCGTAGTCGAAGAGCGGCATGTACTTGTTCTGGAAGGTGCTCGCGTTCCACGGCAGCGGGGTCAGAATGGCGGCGTTCGCGCTCGTCGAGACGCCGACGGTCAGCGCGCCGGCGCTGAGCGCGACAAGTGCCGCTCGGCCGAGTCGGGACGTTGTGCGGTGGTGCGTGGATGCCTTGAACATTGCGGGTGCTCTCCACTGTGTCGTGCCGGGAACACGGCTCGGTCGTGCCGTCGTCCGGCGTGGCGGGACCGACACTGGCAGCCGGAAAGTTGACTGGCACCCCTTTCATCAGGCCGTTCAATTCCGTCGTCCGGAGTTCGCCTTCGCCGCTCCGACTGTTTTCGGTTGTTTTCGTTGTGAACAGCTATGGCGCACGCCCCGTTTTCCCCTGTGATGTGACTGTGATGTGACTCCTGTGCTGTACGGGGATGGGGAGGGCGGAGCTCATGGGGCGTCCCGAGAGACCTGTGGACCCGCAGGCCGGTCCGGTGCAGCGGTTCGCCCATGAGCTGCGGGAACTTCGGCGGACGGCGGGCGGACCCTCGTACCGGCGGATGGCCGAGGCGGCCGGGTTCTCCGCGGCGACGCTGTCCGAGGCGGCGCGCGGAGAACGGCTGCCGTCGCTCGCGGTGGTCCAGGGATATGTGCGGGCGTGCGGAGGCGACCCGGGTGCGTGGGAACCGCGCTGGAAGGACGCCGAGGCGGAGGCCGCGTCCACCGCCCGCGACGAGGACGGGGCAACCGCGGCGCCCTACCGGGGGCTGACCCCCTTCGATACGGACGACCGGGAGTTGTTCTTCGGTCGGGACGGACTGGTCGGCGAGCTTCTGCGGCTGGTGCGGGAGCACAGGTTCGCGGTGGTGTTCGGGGCGTCGGGGAGCGGGAAGTCGTCGCTGCTGCGGGCCGGGCTGATACCCCGCCTCCAGCAGGAGAGCCGCGACCGCGAACGGAACTCCGACCAGGGTGCCCCGGTCGCGGCCGACTCCCCTGACTCCCCCGGCTCGCCGGACGCCCCGGACTGCTCTGGCGCGCCGGTCGAGGTGCGGGTGTTCGCGCCCGGGGAGCGGCCCGCCGAGACGTACGGGCACCTGCTGGTCCCGAAGGAGGGGGCCCCGGAGAGATGGGTGATCGTCGACCAGTTCGAGGAGGTCTTCACCCTCTGCCACGACCGCGCCGAGCGAAGCCGGTTCGTCGACCTCCTGCTGGCCGCCCGGAACCCGGACAGCCGGTTGCGTGTACTCGTGTCCGTACGGGCCGACTTCTACGCCCGCTGCGCCGAGCAGCCGGAGCTCGCGGCCGCGCTCGACGGTGCCGGGCTGCTGGTCGGGGCGATGACGGCGGACGAGCTGCGGGAGGCGGTGACCCGGCCGGCGGCGGCCGCCGGGCTCCTGGTCGAGCGGGAACTCACCGCACGGATCGTCGAGGAGGTCCTCGGCCGGCCGGGCGCGCTGCCGATGCTGTCGCACGTGCTGCTGGAGACCTGGCGGCGACGCCGGGGCAGGCTGCTGACGCTGGCCGCGTACGAGGCGGCGGGCGGGGTGCGCGGGGCGATCGCGGCGAGCGCGGAGGAGGTGTACGGGCAGCTGACGCCCGAACAGGCCCGCAGTGCCCGCCAGTTGTTGCTGCGGATGGTCGAACCGGGGCAGGGCGGCGCCGACACCCGGCGCCCGCTGACCCGGGCCGAGCTGACCGAGTCGACCGACGGACATGTGCCCGTGGTGGTGGAACGCCTGGCCCGGGCCCGGCTCCTCACCGCCGACGAGAACGGCGTCCAGCTCGCCCACGAGGCGCTGATCACCTGCTGGCCGAGGCTGCGCGACTGGATCGAGGAGGACCGGGAGTGGCTGGGCCACCACCGGCGGCTGGCCGAGGAGACCCGGCTCTGGCTGGAGCACGACCGCGACCCCGGTGCGCTGATCCGGGGCAGCAGGCTGGCCCGCGCCGAGGCCGTGTTCGCCGGTGAACCGACCGGCGAACGGGGCCGTCTCACCCCGCCCGAGCGGGAGTTCCTCGGCGCGGCACTCGCGGCCCGCGCGGCGCACGCCCGGACCGCCGCCCGTACCGCCCGGCGTACCCGCGCTCTCGTCGGCGCGCTGTCCGCCCTGCTGGCGATGGCCCTGATGGGCGGGCTCGCCGCCTGGCACCTGGGCGTCGACAACACACGGCATCACACCGACACCGCAGCGCGCCGGATCGCCGACCTCGCCGACGCGACGCGGACGACCGATCCGCGCACCGCGATGCTGCTGGGCGTCGCCGCCTGGCGCGTCTCGCCGCTGCCGGAGGCCCGCCGGGCGCTGCTCGGTTCCCTCGCCCAGGTGGAACACGCCGTCTTCACCGACCCTGCGCCGGGCGACAACCCGAAGCGTTTCCTCGCCGACTCCGGCCGCACGCTGCTCAGCGTCGAGGGCCGTACCTGGCGGACCTGGGACGTGGTCACGAGCCGCCGCACCGCTTCCGGCCGACTCCCCGCCGGCGAGGTGCTCGCCGCCGGTCCCGACGCCCGGGTCCTCGCGGTCGGCGGGGCCGACGGCATCCGCCTGTGGGACACGGCCACCGGCCGCTGGACCGGCGACCCGCGCCCCCTCCCCGCCACCTCCGTCATCGATATCGCGGAGGGCGGTTACGTCGTGAGCGGCACCGGCGACGGCCGGGTGAGCCTGCGGTCCGTCACCGGCGGTGGCGTGCTGTTCGGGGGCCGGGTGGCGAGCGGCCCGGTCACTTCGGCCGTGAGCGCGGACGGCCGCCTGGTCGCTGTCTGCCCGGCGGGCGGGTCCCCGCAGGTCTGGGACATCACCGGCCGACACATCCGCCCCGGCCCCTGGGAACGGACCCGCGGCCTGTGCGCCGAGGCGCAGGCGACGGCCCTCGTGTTCGGCGCCGACGGCGCCCGGCTCGCCGCGCTCTCGGCCTCCGGTGTGACGGTATGGGACACGGCGTCCGCCCGCGAAGTCGCCCGCCTCGACGAACCGGGCGCGCAACAGGCCGCGTTCACCCCGGACGGCACCTTCCTGGCGACCGACGCCGGCGCGGAGATCCGGGTGTGGCGCCTGTCGGACCCGGCAGCCCCCGTGTTCCGGCACCCCGTCAACAACCAGCACCTGTACGGCCTCTCCTGGGACCCCGCCCGCCGGACCGCCCTGCGCTACCTCGAAGGCGGCGCCGTCCACTGCCTGGAACTGGGCATGGCGGTCACGCCGGCCTGGCGCCCGCACCCGATGACGGCCGTACGCATCAGCCCGGACGGCCGCACCTACGCGACCGCCCAACTCGTCGACGCCCGCTACCGTTTCGAACTCCGGGCCACCTCCGACGGCCGCCTCCTGCGCACGCTCCCCGCCCCTCCCCCGCCCGTGCCGACCGCCCCGTCCGACCCGGCGAACCCGGCACACACGGCCGCCCTCCTCGCGTTCAGCCCCGACGGCAAGGCACTCTCGTACGGGGTCTCGGCGCCCAGCCGGAAGGTGTCCTCCCAGCGCTTCACGGTCTGGGACCTGACCCGTGACCGGCTCCGGGCCACCCTGGAACTCGCGACGCCCGAGTCCGCCGCCCCGGTGGCCGCCCTGGCGTTGGGACCGGGCGGCGGCACCCTTTACGCGGCCCGACTGCCCGTCCCCGGCAAACCGGTCGACGAGGCGTGGAACACCGAAACCGGCCGCCGCACGACCGTCCTCACCAGCCTGACCAGCACCCACCTGGCCGTCCACCCCGACGGCAGCCTCCTCGTCGGCGACAACCGCACCGCGGATCTCCGCCCGGGGAAGGTCACCGGCAAAGGGCTCGTCCAGGGCGAGCAAATCAGCGCCCTCGCCTTCGCAGCCGACGGTTCACGCCTCGCGGCGGGCGACCTGACCGGGCGGGTCGCGCTGTGGGACGGGGAGTTGAACGACCGTACGGGCATTCTGCGCAACGTCTTCCGCGCTCCCCTGGGCGAAGTACCGGAAGCGGTGAGCGCACTGGCGGTCAGCCCGGACGGCGCGACCCTGGCCGTCGGGGGCACCACGGGCACACTCCAACTCTGGGACATCACCACCCAACAGCCCCTGGGCGGCCCGCTGACCACCCCGGGCGAGGTGATCGACTCGCTCGCCTTCAGCGCCGACAGCGGCACCCTGTACGCGGGCAGCGCCCATGTCCCCCTCCAGCGGTACGCGGTCGACCCCGAACGGGCGGCCACCCAGGTGTGCGCCCGGGCGGGCAAGGGGGCGAACCTCTCGCGGGAGCAGTGGAGGACGTATGTGCCGGAGGTGGGGCACAGGAGGGTGTGCGGCCAGGCCCTGTAGGGCTACAGGACCTGGAGGGCCCCAGCGCCCGTAGCTCCTGTCCGGGCACAGGCCCAACGGCCTCCCGCCGTGCGGCTCTTCACTCTGAGCAGCGGGCGCAAGATCCAGGGAGGATCGCCCCCGCCACCCGGACGGGGTCAGGACGAAGTTGTCACCCAGCTCGCCACTGATGGGCGGAGAACCGTACCCGGTCCGCTCAGCGTCCTTGTGGGAACGCATCCGCCCGCACAGAAGGCTGCTCCATGCCCCCACAGCACAACAGCACCGCCCCCTCGTCGCTCGGGGGGACACAACGCGGCGTCGTGGCCGCCACGTTCGCCGTGCTGCTGCGCCACCGGAGCACTCTCACGGCCGCGACGGTGCGCGCCGTCAGCCTTACCGCACTCGCCGGGCTGCTGACGACCGCCACGGTCTTCGCCCTCTCCTGGCCTCTGGTCACCCACATGCGAAGCGAACGCATCCGCTACCACCAGCTCGAGGACCCCTACTCGCACGATCACTCCGATCTGGGACTGGTCGCTCTGGCGACTCTCCCTCTCTACCTGCTGCTGCTCGGAGTGGGCAGCGCGGCCCTGCAAAGTGTGTGCTCCCGAACGGTCGCAGCAGAGGCTCAAGGATCCCCGCAGTCTGACCGGTTGCCTACGGCGGCGAGCGCACGACTGCGACCGATCCTCGCCGTATACGTACTGCGCGGCCTGATCGTGTGGACCCCGCCGCTGCTCGCCTTCGAGCTGACGCGCCGTCTGACCAGCAATCTGCTCGACACTCCCCTGCCCCTGGCCCGCGGATCATGGCCCTACACACTCGTCTCGGCCTCCCCGGCGGTCGCCGTGTGCATCGCCGTGCTGGTCCGCCTCGCGCTTGCCCTCGCCCCCGCCGCCGCGGCCTCCGGCCTGAGCCCGCACGAGGCTCTGCGTCATTCGTGGACGCTGACGACACGGACGCGTGCGGGCGCGGTCCGCGTCCTCGCGGTTGCCCTGCCGCTGGCTGCACTGACCGCCACGGTCATCCGGCTCGCGACACAACTGGCTCTGCCGGTCCGCCCGTTCCTGCGCGACCTCCTCGAAGAGGCGACGGGAAACTTCTTCGCCGCGTACTACGCCGGCATCCTCGCGCCCGTCATCATCGGCATCCTCACAGCCGCGGCCCTGACCTTCCCCCTCACGGCCACCGCCTTCGCGGCCCTCTACGACCGCCTGTGGACTCGCCTTCCGCCGCGACTCGCGGCGACCACAGGCGACTCCACGACCTGAGGATCCCACCGAGGTTGTCCTTCCTGACTGTTCAAGCACAGCGGCGTTCGGACTGTGTCAACGCCCCTGCCGGGTTACGCAGTCGTGGCGAAGGCGAGGGCATCCGCACTGGCTCGCTTGTCCTGGGTGCGGTCCGCGTGGCCGCGTCGGCGGGGTCGGCCAGGATGCGGCTGGTATTGGCGTCGCGGACGTCGGCGCCTGGCGGACGGTCTGCTGGCCGAAGGCCTGGGCGAGGTGTGTAGTGTCAGCCGTATTGCCTCGCGCGAGCCGCCTGGCGCAGGCTGCCGCCCCGGCAGCTCCGCATCAGCGCGTCCCTGAGCGCTGCACGTTCCTGTTCGGCGCTCCCCACCACGCGTGAGTCACGGATGGAACCGCCACCGTCCTTCAGAAATGACATCCACCTCGCCGTCCCTGACGCGAACGGCCGTCTCGTCGTCGAGGAAGTAGATCGGGAAGTCCGCCCGTTCAGCGATGCGATCAGCCCAGGCGTCGTCCCGCTCGGGGAAATCCGGCGAATACAGGTGGGGCTTGAGATACCAGTCGAAGAGGCCGAACGGCGGCTCCACGGTTGTCGCACCGAGTACGTGGAGGTCCGCGCTGTCCCCGATCACGTCGGCGGAGTGCTCGGTGAGGTGACTGCTGAAGATCATGGATCCTGCGCTCATCCCGACGTAGACCCGGCTCTCCAACGCCTCCAGGACGCCGTCGGCCAGGCCGTTGCCCGTGATGCTGCGCGCGAGGTGGTAATGATTGCCGCCCTCGACATAGATGACGTCGGCGTGAAGGAGCCGGTCGAGCACCATCTGCGGGGGCAGGCCGTTCAGCTCCAGGACGTCGAACTCGCGCCAGCCAAGGCCATACAGCCGGCTCATGTCCCTGACGACCCACCCGTGGTCCCCCGGTTCGGCAACGGACGCCGTGGGAACGAACACCACGTTCGCCGACCCGAACGGCTTTCCCAGCATGTCCCGCAGCGCATCCCGCAGCGTCTCGTTGCGCAGCCCACCCGCCGTCAACAGAAAGTTCATCGGTGTTCTCCTTCGTGGATACCCCGGCCTTCAGGCCGGGGAGGGAGCGAAGCTCCTGCGGAGCAGGGCAGGGGAAGCCGGTTCGCCGCCAGGGCGGACCGGCGTCCGCCGTCCACCGGCCGACACCCGCCGCTCACACAGAAACTGATACGGAGTGAGGCATGACGCGGCAGGTCAAGCGGGCGTTCAAGTACCGCTTCTACCTCACGAACGAGCAGGCGGCTGAGCTGTCGCGCACGTTCGGCTGCGTCCGCCTCGTCTACAACAAGGCGCTGGAGGAACGCACCCGGGCCTGGTACGGCGAGCAGCGCCGCGTCTCCTACGTGCAGTCCTCCGCCGCGCTCACGGCGTGGAAGAAGACCGGGGAACTGGCTTTCCTGGCCGAGGTGTCCTCGGTGCCGCTGCTGCAGGCGCTGCGCCATCTGCAGACGGCGTTCGGGAACTTCTTCGCCCAGCGCGCCAAGTACCCCCGCTACAAGAGCCGCAAGAAGTCCCGCGCGTCGGCCGAGTACACCCGCAGCGCTTTCACCTGGCGCGAGGGCAGGCTGACGCTGGCGAAGATGGCCGAGCCGTTGGACATCCGCTGGTCGCGTCCGCTGCCCGAGGGCACGGAGCCGACCACGGTGACCGTGTCCCGGGACGCGGCGGGCCGCTGGTTCACGGCGGATGTACCCGCGCTGGTGCGGCTGCTGGTCGACGACGCCGTGCTGGAGATGCCTCCCGTGCCGCTGTGGTACCGGGGCAGCCAGGACTACGGCCGGTTCCTGCAGCGGGTGTTCCGGATGCGTGGCGCGAGCTGGCGTATGCGGGAGCTCACCGCCAACGGGCAGCCCGCGCTCGCCGCGTATGCGCAGGATTCCGGCGGCGGGTACCGCCTGCACACTCTGCAGGTCTTCACCGTCACCGACGACCGGGTGGCGCACAACGTGGTGTTCGCAGATCCACGGGTCTTCGACGTCTTCGAGCTGCCACGCGAGATTCCCGCAGGCGGTTTCCGCCGGGAGCGATGAGTCGGGGCGGTGCGGCCGGTACGTACCGGTGAGCACCGAAGCGAAGGGAAACTCATCGTGAGCGTCATCGTCATCGAGTTCGTCACCCTCGACGGGGTCGTGTCCGACCCGGACGGGTCCGCCGGCACGCCGCTGGGCGGCTGGGCATTCAGGCACGGCCCGGAGGCGGTCTCCGGGGACAAGTTCCGGCTCGGCCGCACGCTGGACGAGGGAGTACTGCTGCTCGGACGTGCCACCTGGCAGCTGTTCTCGCGGCTCTGGCCGACCCGAGACGACCCGTTCGCCGCGCGGATGAACCCGTCCCGAAGCTGGTCGCCTCTCGCACCCTGACCCACACCGACACGTCGGTGTGGGCGAACTCCCAGCTGCTTGAGGGCGATCTGGTCGACGCCGTCAAACGCGAGCGGCGGGACGTGGTCGTCACCGGCAGCCTGCGTCGTGGACCGGCTGATGGCCGCGGACCTGGTCGACGAGTACCGGCTGCTGACCTTCCCCACCGTCCTCGGCACCGGCCGGCGGCTCTTCCCGACCGATGGCCCCCACACCGAGTGGGAGTGCCGGGCCGCCGAGCAGGCCGGTGCCGCCGTACTCACCCGCTATCGGAGGGCCGCCCGATGACCGCCCGTTTCATTGCCCCGTACGGGACACCCGCAGCCCCCGCCACATTCGACCGGCACTACTGCATGCATTCCCCGATCACCCACCGCCTCCCGGGCTGCGCCGCTACACGGCCGGACGGGAGACGGCCCAGCCGGTGGCGGTGAAGGGGGCGGTGGTTGCGGCTGCGCCGAGGGCGGAGCCCAGTGAGGAGAAGACCATGTAGCCACCGAAACCGCGGGGGCCCTGTGCACTCGGCCATGCCACGGTGCTGCTCGCCTGCGGACGTGCAAGCACGCGCAGTCGAGCAGCACGGGCCGTGATTTTTCGACGGCCACAGGGCGGGCAGATCAGCGCAGTCCGGCGAAGAGGTCGTTCTCGGGGAGGGCCGCGCCGGTGGTGTCCTGGACGCGTACGAAGGTCTCGACGCCCATCAATTCGGTGAACCTCTCCTGGCCCATCTTGAGGAAGAAGATGTTCTCGCCCTGGCTGGCGTGCGCGGCCAGGGCGTCGAATTTCTGGCCGCCGAACGCGGTGGTGTCCACCCAGGTGGTGATCTCCTCGTCGGGGAGTCCGATCGCAGCGATGGCTTCGGCCTCGGCGGAATCCGGCTCGGGTACGTCCGCACCGAACTCACGCATGGCCTCCCCGAACCGCTGCATCATCGAGCGGGGCGCCGTTGTCCAGTACACCTTCGATGCCAGCCCGGTCATCGCCAGTGCCGCCATCGTGATGCGGTTGGCCTGGATGTGGTCGGGGTGGCCATAGAAGCCGTTCTCGTCGTACGTGACGACCACATCGGGTCGGTAGCGCCGAAAGAGTTCCGCGAGCCGGGCGGCGCCCTCCTCGACGGGTGTCTGCCAGAAGGATCCGTGGGCGTCGTTGGTCGGCCAGCCCATCATTCCGGAGTCGGCGTAGTCCAGCATCTCCAGATGACTGATCTTCAGGATGTCGCAGCTTGCCTCGAGTTCCTGACGCCGCATAAGGGCGATGGCCGCCGGATCATGCCCGGGGTCGCCGGGCTTGACACCCCCTGGGCCGTCACCGCATCCGCCGTCGGTACATGTCACGAGGACCGTGCGCATGCCCTCCGCCGCGTACCGCGCGAGAACACCGCCCGTCCCGGTTGCCTCATCGTCGGGGTGTGCGTGCACCGCCATGAGCGTCAACGGCCGGTCGTTCATAAAACAGTCCTCCTGTGTGAGAAGCCTGGGTCCGAGTCCGCGGCAGGCGTACATGAGGGCACGCGGATATCGAGTGACCGGGCTTACCACGGACCGGGGGCCGGACCGCGCCGGAGCGGATCAGCTCTTCTCTGATCCCCGCCCGCGCGATGCCGGTCCCTCTCCTGGTGCAACAGTGCCGACCGGCTCGGCTGTTCCCACCGTGCAAGGGGAAACGCCCGGACGCTCGCCCCTGGGCTTCGCTTCCGGACTTGCTCGTGCGCCTTTGCTGCTTTGTCGGCTCGTTGGGCTGGCCCTGGCGACATTTGGAGGCCGTATCCCAAGCGAACGTGATCCCTTGATTTCTGCTGGTCAGGCATTGGTTCGCTCGGGTTGAGGGCGGCGCGGGCACGGGTGGCCTTGTCGAAGCACACGACACGGGCCCCGTGCCGAGCACGCGCCCGTACCTCCCCGTCCGATGAGCATGCTGCGCAGGAGGAGCCAGTTCCACTCGTCGCTGACATGCACCGCAACGGAGCGCCGTCGTCAGACGGCGGTCGGCTCGTACGTCCAGCGGAGCAGTGCGCCCAGACCGCCTGCCGGAAGGTCCTCCGCGTCGTCCTCGTCGGACGGTGGCACGATCAGTACGTCGGCGGCGGTGACGGCTGCCGCCCGCAGCAGCGCGTCGTCGGCCCGTACGGGGACCGGATCAGCCTGCCCCAGGGTCCGCGCTTCGCCCCGGCGCGCCGCCACCTGGTCGGGCTCGCCGCCCACCCATGTCTCGCGGGCCAGGTCCGCCCCGTCGGGCCGGATGAGCAGCGTGTCGATGCGGTGCTCCCGAGCGGCTTCCGCCAGGGCCGGAACTCCCTCCACCGCGTCCGTCGGCCTGTCGGTGCCCACCCGTCCGGCGCGGAAGCGGTCGAGCGCCTCCTCGACGCGGCGTCGGGCGTACTGCCGCCGGGCCTGCTCGATGGCCTCTTCCAGCACGGCGGAGGAGGAGCCTTCGGCGCGGCCGCCGTGCTCGGTCTGCACCGTGACGTGGCGGACGGCCTCGGAAAGCCTTTCGTGCACGGCCGGCCGTGCACGGGGGTCGCCGACCAGGACGACCAGGTCGGCGCCGGATTCCTCGTACGCCGAGCTCAGCGCTTCAGCGATCTCGCCGGCGTTGTGCTCCCAGGTGTTCTCGACCTTGAGCTGGAAGTGCCGCTCGGACCAGTCCGCCGTGGTCGTGCGGTGGACCGGCCACTGCCGCCCCTCCACCTGCCCGGCGTCCTGCCGCCCGGCCGCCCCGCGCAGTTCGAAGTCCGCGCCGGTCCGGTCGATGTACGCCACGAGACAGACGGGGTCCTGGCCGGACAGCTCCAGCAGAGGTGTCAGGCGGGGCAGCGGGGCCCAGCAGGCGATCTGGCCCTGCGGCGGCCGGGAGAGACGATGACTGAGCACCACTTCCCCTCCGACGGCGAAGATCACTCGGCCCGCCGGGTCCTCTGCGGGGCTGACGTTCATCAGGGCGTCGCGCACCGCCTGGGTGGTCGCCGCGTCAGCGCCCTCCTCCTCGAGGGTCCGACACACCTCTCGTACGGACAGTTCGCGCCGCTTGGGGCCCGACTCGTCGTTCTGAGCGGGGTCGAAGTACACGGTCGCCCACGGGCCGGGGCGGTTGAAGAGCGGTTCCAGGAATGACAGCTGCATACGTGCCTCCTCACTTGTCCCTGTTCTGACGCCGGGTGCCCGACGGGCAACACCAGACACGTGTCACACCACTTGAATCACGGGCGATATCCCTCGTATGACCGTGCATCTGACATCCCGCAAGGAGCACCGAGGTTTCCCTCCTGTGGGCGCCATGGCGCCCTCCGCGTGCGTGTCGGATTGCCCGGCTCCCGCAAAGCGAACAACGTCAGGAGCAACAACCGACAAAAGGGATAGATCCGATCAGGAAGCAGGGTGCGCGCATGCCCGGCAGTGAGAGCGAGAATCCGGCAATCCCCTCCCCCACCCCCACGGCGAGTCGGCCGCGGACGAACCGGGACTGGTGGCCGAATCAGCTGGACCTCCAGATTCTCCATCAGCATTCATCGCGCTCGAATCCCATGGACGAGGGCTTCGACTACGCCGAAGAGTTCGCGACCCTCGACGTAGAAGCGCTGAAGCGCGACGTCTTCGAGGTGATGACCACATCGCAGGCCTGGTGGCCGGCCGACTACGGCCACTACGGTCCGCTCTTCATCCGTATGAGCTGGCATTCCGCGGGGACGTACCGGACGGCGGACGGCCGGGGCGGTGGCGGTGCCGGCGCGCAGCGGTTCGCTCCGCTGAACAGCTGGCCGGACAACGCGAGCCTGGACAAGGCGCGTCGTCTGCTGTGGCCGGTCAAGCAGAAGTACGGGCAGAAGATCTCCTGGGCGGACCTCCTGGTTTTCGCCGGGAACTGCGCCATGGAGTCCATGGGGTTCAAGACGTTCGGGTTCGGTTTCGGGCGGGAGGACCAGTGGGAACCCGAGGAGATCTTCTGGGGGCCCGAGGACACCTGGCTCGGGGATGAGCGCTACAGCGGGGACCGGGAACTCGCCGGTCCGTTCGGTGCCGTACAGATGGGGCTGATCTACGTCAACCCGGAAGGCCCCAACGGCACCCCGGATCCGCTGGCTGCCGCCAGGGACATCCGTGAGACGTTCGGGCGGATGGCGATGAACGACGAGGAGACGGTGGCGCTCATCGCCGGCGGCCACACGTTCGGCAAGTGCCACGGGGCGGTCGACCCCAGCTACATCGGGCCCGAGCCCGAAGCCGCCCCCATCGAGCAGCAGGGCCTGGGCTGGCACAACACCTACAGCAGCGGAGTCGGCGGCGACGCGCTCACCAGCGGGCTCGAAGGGGCATGGACGCACGAGCCGACGAAGTGGGACAACGGGTTCCTGGACAACCTCTTCGGCCACGACTGGGAACTCACGACGAGCCCGGCCGGTGCCCACCAGTGGACTCCCACCGACCCCTCCGCCCGGGACAAGGTGCCCGATGCTCATGATCCGTCCAGGCGACACGCCCCCATCATGCTGACGACGGATCTCGCGCTGAAGTTGGACCCGGTCTACGGGCCGATTGCCCAGCGCTTCCACGAGAACCCGGACCAGTTCGCGCTGGCCTTCGCCAAGGCGTGGTTCAAACTCCTGCACCGCGACATGGGCCCCCGCTCGCGCTACCTCGGCCCGTGGATTCCCGAGCCGCAGCTGTGGCAGGACCCGGTCCCCCCGGTCGACCACGACCTGGTCACCGACACGGACATCGCCGCTCTCAAGGGAAGCCTCCTTGCCTCCGGCCTGTCAGTCTCCCAGCTCGTCACCACCGCCTGGGCCTCGGCCGCAAGCTTCCGCGGCACCGACAAGCGCGGCGGCGCCAACGGTGCACGGATCCGGCTCGCACCGCAGAAGGATTGGGAGGTCAACGACGTCCCCGAGGTGACCGAGACGCTACGCGCACTCGAGCAGATCCAGCAGGACTACAACGGCTCACAGACCGGCCGGAAGCGAGTGTCCCTCGCCGACCTGATCGTCCTGGGCGGCTGCACAGCCATCGAGAAGGCCGCGGCCGACGCCGGGCACGACCTGACCGTCCCCTTCACGCCGGGGCGCACGGACGCCACACAGGAACAGACCGACGTGGAGTCGTTCGCCGTGCTCGAACCCAAGGCCGACGGGTTCCGTAACTACCTCAGGGCGGGTGAGAAGCTCTCCCCCGAGACCCTCCTGCTCGACCGCGCGAACATGCTGAACCTCACCGCCCCCGAAATGACCGTCCTGATCGGCGGCATGCGAGCCCTCAGCACCGCCTACAAGGGCTCCGCACACGGCGCTCTCACCGACCGGCCCGAGGTTCTGACCACCGATTTCTTCCTCAACCTCCTCGACATGCGCACGCAATGGTCCACGTCGGCCACGGACGAGAACGTGTACGAAGGCCGGGACCGGGACACGGGCGAGGTGAAGTGGACCGCGACCGCCGTCGACCTCGTCTTCGGCTCGCACGCCCAGCTCCGCGCCCTCAGCGAGGTCTACGCCTCCCATGACGCCGACGCGAAGTTCGTACGGGACTTCGCTGCCGCGTGGGACAAGGTGATGAACCTCGACCGGTACGACGTCCGCCGCTGACGAGGGCCAGGGCCCCTCGGTCAGGAGTCCTTGAGCTCTTGGCCGAGGGGCCGGGCCCTTTCCGGGATGCCGGGACCCTGAGGCGGGCACCGGGATGCGAACACTGCGCTGGGACTTGGGACTCTGACCCGCGAGCCGGAACTGGCGGCGCTGGACCTTCGGAACCCCTCGCCGGGACCGGCCACGGCGAGCATGGCGGTCTTGACCGACAGCAAGCTGGTGCGGGTGGAGAAGAACGCCTGCTCGGCGCCGACCGCGTCCGCCATCAGCTCCTGGGCATGGCTCAGCACGCCCTGCGACTGACGGCGGTCGTCGGGGCGATCTCGGCCACGCGCGGGTCGGCGCCGCGGCCCTGCGTCTTTCCCGGAGAATCCCTGGCTCCCCATGCGAGGGTCCTCTCTGTGTCGAGGTCATAACCGGCACCCCGTATCTGCGTGACCCTGACAGGGGGCGAGGCTGCCCGGCGGTGGGTGATCACGTCCCGGTCGGCAGCGTTGAGCGCGCCGCCGACCGGGATCCAACAACTCGGAACCGTCGGGGCGGCAAGGTCTCGGGCAGCAGAGAGGAGCGCCGGTCAGCGGCTGCTCAGCCTGGTACTGAACCGAGCAGATGGTCCGTCCACGCAGTCAGCCGCCGGCGGCTCAACTCACTCAGCCCGACACCGCGCGGGCCAGTTCGCCGGGGCCCCACCCCGGGCGCACCCGCCTCCCCCACGGTGTCGGACAGTCACTCGTTCGCTGGTTCCCCGAGCTCATGGGGCTACTGTGTTGCCCTCATGGCGTGCAGGACGGTCTGCGCGATCCCGCGTTGTCCACGGACGTCGGGGTGTACCGGTGCCGCCGGGCTCGTAGGGATCAGCGGCTCGTCATCGAGGGCACGTCGGACGGCGCGCTCGATGACGACGCCGGTCGGGTCGGGGGCGGCCGGGTGGTGAGCGTCGGCGGACAGTCCCCAGCCCGCGGCCTCGCAGTAGATCCGGGCTCCGCGCGCCCGCGCGTGTTCCTCCGCCTCCAGCACGAGCAGGCCGGCGCCCTCGCCGATGACGAATACAGGGCGGTGGCGGTCGAAGGGCCGGAAGGCAGGCAGCGGGTCGTCGTTGTGCGTGGACAGTGCGCGCATGGCTTTCTCTTGCGCAACGAAGAACGGAGACGGAGAACGCGCGGTACGCGCTGCCCCGTGATAGCCGGCGGGGGCTTCCCACTACCACCCGCGGAAAGCCCCCGCAGTGTCACCGCTGTCAGCGGCGGCTCAGCGCAGCTTGTCCTTGGCCTTGTAGTAGGCGCCGCCGAACGGCAGGAACCACGGGGTGCCGTTGTAGAAGGGGACGGGGACCTTGGGGAAGCCGAGGCCGCGCAGGGGGTTGGCGTCCGGCTTGCCGTCCATCATCTCGGCGACCGCGCGGCCCATGTAGGTGGCCATCTGGACGCCGTGGCCGCAGTAACCCATGGAGTAGTACAGGCCCTTGGCCCCCTCGGCCTCGCCGGCGTGCGGGAGGCGGTCCCAGGAGAAGCCGACCATGCCGCCCCAGACGTAGTCGACACGGACGCCTGCCAATTGCGGGAAGATCTCCGTCATCTCCTGCTTCAGGATGTCGCCGCTCTTGACGTCGGAGGCGGGGTTGGAGGGGGCGAAGCGGGCCCGGCCGCCGAAGGCGAGACGGTTGTCGGGGGTGAGGCGGAGGTAGTGGCCGATGTTCTTGGAGTCGACCACCAGGCGGGCGTTGGGGATCAGTTCCTTGGCGCGGGCCTCGCCGAGCGGCTCGGTGACGATGATGAAACTGCCGACGTTGATCAGCCGCTTGCGGAACCAGGGCAGCGCCTTGTCGGTGTAGGCGTCCGTGGCCGCCATGACCTGCTTGGCGCGGATCGTGCCGTGCAGGGTCTCCACGAGGAATCCGCCGCCGGGGAGGCGGGTGAGTCCGGTGGCCGCGTTGCGTTCGTGGATCTCCGCGCCGGCGCGTTCGGCGGCCTCCGCCAGGCCGTGGACGTACTTGCCGACGTGCAGGGCCGCGCTGAGCGGGTCGAGCAGGGCTCCGTGGTAGTAGTCCGAGCCCAGCTCGGCCTTCAGATCGCTCCGGGTGAGGAGCTGGGTCTCGTGGTCGAAGTTGTCGGCCAGGTCGCGCTGGGTGGCCTTCATCGATTCGAAGTGCTGGGGCTTGAACGCGACCCCGAGGCGTCCGGCGCGGTTGAAGTCGCAGTCGATCTTCTCGGTGTGCGTGAGTTCCTCGACGACGTCGACGGCCTCGCGGAAGGCGTCGTACAGCTCGCGGGCGCGCTCCTGGCCGAAGCGCTTGCGGGCCTCGCCGACACCGATGGTGATGCCCTGCGTGCACATGCTGCCGTTGCGCCCGGAGGCGCCCGAGCCGACCTTGTCCTTCTCGACGAGGACGACCCGGGCGCCCTTGCGGGCGGCGTGGTAGGCGGTGGACAGGCCTGTGAGGCCGCCGCCGATGACCACCAAATCCGCCTCGTCGGGCAGGTCCTTTCCGGACCGGTCGGGCAGGGCGGGGGCGGTGTCGAGCCAGTAGGGGATCTGCTTCATGGCGTGCGTCCTCTGTGTTCTCTGTCCTGTGTCGCCGTGTCGCTGTGTTGTCAGCAGCCGAGCAGCTTCGGCAGGCCCGACAGGTCGGTCAGCTCGTCGTAGGGCTGGTAATCGGCGCTGCCGGGACGGCCGTACCGGTTGATCCACACGCGGCGCTTCAGGCCGAGGTCACGGGTGGGGATGTGGTCGTACTCCCAGCCCTGCGCGGTGTGGATGACCTGGGACGGCTCGACGCCCATGGTCTTGAAGGCGTGCTCGAACGTCTGGCGGTCCGGCTTGTACGCCCGTGCCTGCTCGGCCGTGATGACGTAGTCGAACTCGACGCCGATGTTCTCGACGTTGCGTGCGATGAGGTTGTCGTCGCTGTTGGTGATGATGGCGATCTCGTAGCGGGACTTCAGTGCGCGCAGGGCGTCCGGGACCTCCGGGAAGGGGCCGAAGGTGGGGACGGCCTCGACGAGGGCGTCGCCGTCGGAGGTGCGGTACTCCAGGCCGTGCAGACGCATGGCCATCTGCAGGCTGGAGTGCAGGATCTCGTGGTAGGGGCGGTATGCCTCAAGGACCGCCTGGAAGCGCATGACGCGGAAGTCGTCGAGGAACTCGTCGACGTCCAGGTTGTCCAGGTCCAGCCGGTCGGAGAGGACCTTGAGGGTGGTGGGGCCGAGCTGGAAGTCGACCAGGGTGCCGTAGGCGTCGAAGGTGACGATCTCTCGCATGGTGTGCAACCTCGGTTTCCGGTTCTTACAGGGAGGGGGACGGGTCAGACGATCCGCTCGCCGGGGGTGACGATCGCGTCGAGTGCGGCCAGGTCGGCCGTGTCGGGGAGCCAGTCGGCCGCCGCCGCGTTGGCGGTGACCTGTTCGGGGGTCATCGCGCCGCAGATGACCGAGCCGACGGCGGGGAGGGCGGCGAGTCCGCCCACCGCGACCTGGAGGAGGGACAGGCCGCGCTCGGTGGCATACGAGGTGAGCGCCTCGACCCGGTCGAGAGCCGCGTCGGTCAGCCAGCCCTGCCGCCAGGACAGGCGGCTGCCGGGCGGGGGCTGCTCTCCGCGCCGGTACTTGCCACTGAGCAGCCCGTTGGCCAGCGGGTAGTACGGCAGCAGACCGAGGCCGTGCCGCAGACAGGCCGGGATCAGGTCCTCCTCCACACGGCGGTCGAGCAGGTGGTAGCGGGCCTGGGTGCTGACGAACGCCTCGGACAGGTCCTCGGCCGGAAGGTCGGAGCAGCCGATGTACCCGATCTTGCCCTCGGCCACCAACTCCTGGAGCGCGACCACCGTTTCGTCGAGCGGGGTGACGCCATCCGGCTCGTGGTACTGGTACAGGTCGATCCGGTCGGTGCCCAGGCGGCTCAGCGACGATTCCACCGCGTGGCGGATGTAGCCACGGGCGCCTCGCGGGCCGTACAGATCGGCGTCCAGGCCCATCTCCATGCCGAACTTGGTGGCGAGGACGACCTCGTCGCGGTGGCCCTTGAGGGCAGCCCCGAGGAGGCGTTCACCGTCACCTCGCGCACCGCCCCGGTCACCGAAACCGCCGTACATGTCCGCCGTGTCGAACAGCGTGATCCCGGTGTCGAGGGCCGCGTGGACGACGGCCTTCGTGCCGTCCTCGTCGAGACGGGAGCCGAAGTTGTTGCCGCCGACGCCCACCACCGAGACGGCCGGCCCGCGTTCACCGAGCGTGCGGTACCTCATGTCCGGCTCCCGAATCCGATGCAGACGTTCTTGGTCTGCGTGTAGCTGGCCAGGGCTTCGAGGCCCTTCTCCCGGCCCCAGCCGCTGTGCTTGTAGCCGCCGAAGGGCAGCTCGACGCCGGTGCCGATGCCGGTGGCGTTGACGTAGACCTGGCCGGCCCGGATCCCTTCGGCGAGGCGCATCGCCTTGTCGATGTCGCGGGTCCAGATGTACGAGGCCAGGCCGTAGGGGCTGTCGTTGGCGATCTCCAGAGCCTCGTCGGCGTCGTCGAACTCGATGACGGTGACGACGGGGCCGAAGATCTCCTCGCGGGCGCAGCGGGCTTGGTTCGTCAGGCCGGTGAGGACCGTCGGCTCGACGTAGTACCCGTCTGCCAGGGCTGGGTCGGACGGCGCGCCGCCGCCGATCCGTGCGACAGCGCCTTCCTGCCGTGCCAGGTCCAGGTAGCCCAGGACCCGGTCACGCTGCCGGGCGGCGACCAGTGGACCGATATCAGGGTCAGTCAGTCCGGGGCCGACGCGGAGGGTGGCGATCTTCTCGACCAGCCGTTCCAGGAACTCCTCGGCGCCGCGCTGGAGGAGCAGCCTCGTCCCGGCCGAGCACATCTGTCCGGCGTTGCTGAACGACGCGCCGAGGATCGCGGTCAGCGCCAGGTCGAAGTCGGCGTCGGCGAAGACGACGATCGGCGACTTGCCGCCCAGCTCGGTGACCGAGGGCACCACGTTGGCGGCGGCCGCCTGGGCGACCTTGATGCCGGTGGGCACCGAGCCGGTGAAGGTGACCTGGTCGATGTCCGGGTGCCCGGCGAGGGCCGCCCCGGTCTCGCCATCGCCGGGGACGACGTTCAGGACGCCCGGCGGGAGGCCGCATTCCAGTGCGATCCGGCCGATCTCCAGCGGGGTGATCGGTGCTTCGGGAGAGGGCTTGAGCACCACCGTGCAGCCCGCGGCCAGTGCGGGGGCGGAACCGCGCGCGGTGTTCTGCAGCGGGTAGTTGAAGGGGATGATCTGCCCGGAGACGCCGATCGGCTCGCGGACGGTGTAGTCGATCAGACCGGGGCCGAGGGGAATCGTCGTGCCGCCGAGCTTGTCGGCGACGCCCGCGTAGAACTCGAAGTAGCGGGCGGCGGCCTCGACATCGGCCTTCGCCTGGCTGAGCGGCTTGCCGACGTCCTGGCTCTCCAGGCGGGCCAGGCGTTCGCCCTGGTAGCGGATGGCCTCGGCGATCCGGTACAGGATCCTGCCCCGGTCGGCAGCGCGCATCCGGGCCCACTCGGGGGAGACGAAGGCCGCGCGTGCCGCCGCCACCGCCTGGTCCACGTCCGCCGCGCCGGCCAGCGCCACCTGGGCGAAGGCAGTGCCGTCCGACGGGTCGAGGACGGTGAGGGTACGGCCGTCGGCGGCGGGAACCTGTTTGCCGTCGACGAGGAGCAACCGCGTGTCGCCGCTCATGGCTGGATCTCTCCCTGCACCTCGCCGAAGATGACGACCTCGTCGCCGGGGCGGACGGTACGGATCCGGCGGACCCAGAGCACGATGCCGTCCTGCGGGGCGCGGACCTCCTCCAGCGTGTTGCCGTAATGGTCGACGATGTGGGCGATCAGGTCGCCTTCCTTGCACGTCTCCCCCGGCTCGGCGTGTCCCAGGAAGAAGCCGCCGGCGGCGGAACGGGCGAAGGTGCCGGAGGTCGCCGTGTACTTCTCCCGCAGCTCCGCTTCGCCGTCGATCATCTTCAGCTGCCGCATGATGTTGCGGATCGAGCCGATGTGCAGGTCGACGTTGGCCTCGCGGTAGGTGCCACCGCCCGCCTCGATGGTGATGGCGGGCTTGCCCGCCGCGAGGGTGGGGTGGCGGACCGTGCCGCCCCACTTGCCGCCCTTCCAGACCAGCTCGTGCCCGGCCGCGAGGGCGAGGTCGGTGGCCAGTTCCTCGTAGCCGCCCTGAAGGATGACGAGCGGGGCGATCTCCCCGAACGTGCCGCCGGTGTGCAGGTCCACCAAGGCGTCGATGGCCGGGACGACCTGCTCGACGAAGGTGGCGGCCAGACGCAGGGAGTACGAGCCGTCGGCGTCGCCCGGAAAGATGCGGTTGAGGTTCAGGTAGTCGAGGCCGCTGGTGCGGGCCGCCGCCTCGAAGGCCGGCGTGTTCATGCAGGGGATGCCGACGAGCGTGCCGCGCAGGGTGGCCGGGTCGATGTCGGCGAGGACGCGGCGGATGGCCTCCTGGCCGTCGTACTCGTCGCCGTGCACCCCCGCGTCCACGCACAGCACCGGGCCGTCCTGGGCGCCGTTGACGACGATGAGCGGAATGCCGAGCTCCACGCCGTAACTGCTGGTGCCGACCGGAATGAGGCCCTGGGCTCGCTCGCCGGGAGCGACGGACAGCGGACCGATGGAGTACATGAGGGTGTTTCCTTTCGAATGCGGGGCGGGTGCGGATGTCACAGGCGGGCTGACGCCTCGGCGAGGGACTCCGCGAGAATGTCCGCGATACGGTCGAGAAGATGCCGGTCGCTGATCAGCGGGGGCGCGATCTGCACCAGCGGGGCGGAGCGGTTGTAGACGCGGGCCAGGAGACCGGCCTCGCGCAGCCGACGCGGAATGAGGTCGACGATCAGATCGGCGCGGGCCTTGTCGCTGAAGCCGCCGCCGTCGAGGTCGCCGACGAGTTCGCAGGCGTAGAAGAAACCGGCTCCCCGGACGTCACCGACGATGCTCAGGTCTCCGAGGGAAGCCATACGCGTCGCGAGATGGTCCTGCAGACCGCGGACGTTCTCCAGGATCCGGTCCCGCTCCATGATCTCCAGGCTGCGCAGGGCGATGGCCGCGCTCAGCGGGTGCCCGGCGAAGGTGTAGCCGTGGTTGAGGACCGCGCCCGGCTGATTGATGACCTCGACGACGCCGTTGCTCACCAGAGTTGCTCCCATAGGGGCGTATCCGGCGGTGATGCCCTTGGCGACGGTGACGATGTCGGGGCGAGCGCCGTAGCGGTCGCCGCCGAACCACTCCCCCAGCCGTCCGAAGGCGGTGATCACCTCGTCGGCGACCAGGAGGAAGCCGTACCGGTCGGCGAGCGCCCTGAGGCCCGGCCAGTAGCCACGGGGCGGGGTGATGCAGCCGCCGCGGTTCTGCACCGGCTCGGCGATCAGCATCGCGATGCTCTCCGGGCCCTCGGCCAGGATCGCGGACTCCAGCTCGGCGAGCAGACGGGAGGTGTACACGTCGTCGTCGACGTACTCGGGGGCGAGGCCGAACCGGTTGGTGTTGGACACGAACCGGGTCTCGATCGCGCCCGGCCCGTAGGGTTCGCGCAGCCCGGGGTCGTCGGTCAGGGAGAGAGCCCCGATGGTCAGCCCGTGGTAGGCGCCGCGGCGGGAGATCGCCTTCACCCGGCCCGGTTCCCCGCGCAGGGCGTGGTAGCGGCGGGCGATCTTCCAGGCCGTCTCCACCGCTTCCGCCCCGCCGCCGGAGAAGAAGGTGTGCTCGACGTCGACGGGCGCGATCCGCGAGAGCCGTTCGGCGAGGTCGATGGCGGTGGGGTGCGCGGAGGAGGACCACAGCGGGCTGAAGCACAGCTCGCGCAGCTGCTTGTCCGCCGCCTCGGCGAACTCGGGGGCGTAGGAGTAGCCGAGCTGGCAGCAGTACAGGCCGGAGAGACCGTCGATGTAGCGCTTGCCGGCGGCGTCGTCGACGTACGGGCCCTCGCCGCGCTGGACGACGAAGAGGTTCTCGCCGTCCTGGCCGAGGGAGCCGTTGGGGGTCATGTTGAGCAGGAGGTGTCTGGCCGCGGTGGCGGACAGTTCCCCGGCGGGTGTGCGGGTGCTGGTGGTCATGATGCGGTCTCACTTCCGGCGGACAGGCCCAGTCCGGGTTCTGTGGGCAGCAGGCCGTCCTGCTTGCCGGAGCCGCTGAGCTTGCGGGCCACGCCGACCAGGGCGAGGGCCACGACGGCGACGGCGATGAGGATCGCGCTGACGGCGGTCACCGACGGGTCGACGTTGTACTGGAGGACGTTGAACACCTGCACGGGCAGGGTCACGGTGTCCACGGAGGACAGGAACTGCGAGATGAAGAACTCGTCGAAGCTGGTGATGAAGGAGAAGATGCCGGCGGCGACCATGCCGGGCATGGCCAGCGGGAGGGTGACCCGCCGCCAGACGGTCAGCCGGCTCGCGCCCATGCTGGCGGCCGCGTCCTCCAGCCGTTCGTCGATGCCCTTCAGCGTGGCCATGAGGATCATGACGGCGATCGGTGAGGCCAGCACGGTGTGGCCGAGAGCGATGGCGATCGGGCTGCCTAGCATCGCGGCCGGCTCGAAGAGCAGGAACAGACCGAGGGCGATGACGACCTGGGGGATCACCAGCGGGGCGAGGACCAGGCCGTAGACCGCCGACCGCAGCGGCAGTTCGCTGCGGACCAGGGCGGTGGCCGCCGTCATCCCCAGGATCAGCGAGAAGACCGTGGTCATGGCCGCCACCAGGGCGCTGAGCGACAGCGCGGCGGGCCACTTGCTGCCGTCGGCGAACAGCTGCTTGTACCAGCCGAGGGTCCACGCCTCCGGCGGGAAGGAGCCGAAGGCGTCCTTGCCGAAGGAGGTGACGACGATGACGACGATCGGCAGGGCCAGGAACAGCAGGATCAGCGTGGACAGGACGGCCAGGGTGACGCGTCCGGCCAGCGTGGAACGGAGCTCGATCATGACGCCGTACCCCGATTCCGAAGGGCCTCGCCCGCCGACTTCAGCAGCCTGAGCAGCAGCAGTCCGGCGAAGGTGAGGAGGAGCAGGATGATGCCGAGCGCCGAGGCGCCGTTCCACTGGTTCTGCTTCATGACCTGCTCGTCGATGAGCGAGGCGACCATGGTCTGCTTCTCGCCGCCCATGAGGGCGGGGGTGAGGTAGTAGCCGAGGCAGAGGATGAAGGACAGCACGCCCGCGTTGACCAGGCCGGGGGCGACCAGGGGGACGTAGACCCGGCGGAAGATGGTGATCCGTCCGGCGCCCATGCTGGCCGCCGCGGCAAGCAGCCGCCGGTCTATGCCGCGCATGACGGCGTACAGCAGCAGGACGGTGTACGGCAGCATCACGGCGGTGGTGCCGATGACGACGCCGATCTCGTTGTAGAGCAACTGGACGGGCGCGCCGGGCACGTGCATGTCCGTCAGGGCGTTGTTCACCACACCGTTGTCACCGAGCAGGATGATCCAGCCGTAGGTGCGCACCAGCGCGCTGATGAAGTGCGGGACGACCACCACGAGCATTGCCAGGCCGGCCCACAGCGGCTTGAGCCGCGAGATGGCCGAGGCCAGGACGAACCCGACGACCAGCGCGAGCAGGGAGGTCTCGGCGGAGATCCGCAGGGTCGTGAGCAGGATCTCCAGGTTCGCGCCCTGGAAGGCGTCGGTGTACCAGTGGAGGGTGAAGCCGCCCTCCTCGCCCTTCAGGCTCAGCATCAGAGTGCTGAAGATCGGATAGACGAAGAGGATCAGCAGGTAGACGACGACGGGGGTGGCGTTCAGCAGTCCGAAGCGGGTGCGCCGTTCGGACAGCGCGCGGCCCAGGCCGCGCTTGCCCGGGGCCTGTGTGGGTGCGGCGGGCGCCGGGGTGGGTGCCAGTGCGGTTCCGGCCATCGTCATCCCCCGTGTTCCGCGTCCGGGAAGACGCTGACGTTCGCGGGATCCGCGGTGAGGCCGATGCGCTCGCCGAGGTCGGGGGCTCGGCCGGCGGGCAGTTCCAGCCGTACGAGTTCAGTGGCCGCCCCGCCGAAAGGACGGACGGTGACGCGTACGAGCGTGCCGACGTAGGTGACGGTCTCGACCGTCCCGCTACAGAATCCGTCGTCGGGCGGACACAGGGCCAGCCGGCCGGGCTGGACCGCGGCACGGACCCGAGCTCCTTCGGCCCCCGCCTGCGGGCGGGTCTTCAGTACACCGCCGGTGTCGAGACGTACCAGGGTGTGGCCGGACGTCTGCTGCTCCACGTGGCCCGGCAGGAAGTTGGCGGCGCCGAGGAAGTCGGCGACGAAAGGGGTGCGCGGGCGCTCGAAGAGCTCCTGCGGGGTGTCGAACTGGTCGATGCGGCCGTCCCGCATCACCGCGATCCGGTCGGAGAGGACGAGGGCCTCCTCCTGGTCGTGCGTCACGTAGATGACCGTCAGGCCGAGTTCCTGCTGGATGCGCTTGATCTCGGTCTGCAGCTGGTCGCGCAGCTTCTTGTCCAGGGCGCCGAGCGGCTCGTCCATGAGGATGACCGGCGGGCGGTAGACCAGGGCCCGGCAGAGCGCGACGCGCTGCTGCTGGCCGCCTGACAACTCGCGGGGGCGGCGGCGGGCCATGGCGGACAGTCCCGCCATCTCCAGCGTCTCGCCGACCCGGCGGCGCTGTTCCGCCTTGGACACACCCCGCAGTTGCAGCGGGAAGGCGACGTTCTCCCAGACCGTCATGTGCGGGAAGAGCAGGTACTGCTGGAAGACGAAGCCCAGGCCGCGCTTCTGGGGGGCGAGGCGGGTCACGTCCCGGCCGCCGACGACGATGCTGCCGGAGTCGGGCTCGCAGAACCCGGCGATCATCATCAGGGTGGTGGTCTTGCCGGAGCCGGAGGACCCCAGGAAGGTGACGAACTCACCCGCCGCGATCTCCATGGAGACCTCGTCGACGGCGGTGACGCCGCCGTACGTCTTGCGCAGCCGGGTCACCGACAGGGGTTTTCCGCTACCGGTCAGGCTCGCTGGGGAAGCGAGGGAAAGCCCGGTCATGACATCCGTCTCAGGCATGCGTCCACTCCTGCCAGCGCTTGGACACGGCGTCCTGGTTCTTGATCCACCACTCGACGTCCAGGTCGAAGCCGGACTCCAGGTGCTCGGGCGAGCTGCCCAGGTTCGCGGCGGTGGCGGGCTTGAGCTTCTTGTAGGCGGCCGGCACCAACGGGGCCATCGGGTAGATCTCGGCGTAGGCCGCCTGTACCTCGGGCCGCAGGGCGAAGTCGATGAGCTGGTAGGCGGCGTCGAGGTTGGCGGCGCCCTTGGGGATGCCGAGGGCGTTGCTCTGCCGACGGGCGCCGTTCCACTGGTAGGCGAGCGGGGCGCCGCCCTTGATCAGGGCGTCCAGGCGGCCGTGCCACACGCTGGAGGCGTCGACCTCCTTGCGGCCCAGCAGCACGCCGGGCAGAGCGCCGGTGTCCCAGAACTTGCGGACGTGGGGCTTGATCTCGCTGAGGACCTTGAAGGCGCGGTCCACGTCGAGGGGGTAGAGCTTGTCCAGCGCCACGCCGTCGGCGAGGAGGGCGAACTCCAGCTCGGGCAGGTCGGCGTCCAGGGCCTGCAGGGCGCGGTTGCCGGAGAAGGTCTTGGTGTCCCAGAAGTCGGCCCACGAGGCCGGCTTCCTTCCGTCGAACGCGTCCGTGCGGTACGCCATCACGCTGGCCCAGTAGTTCTTGCCGACCGCGTTGGACGTCACCAGGGTCTTGGCGATGCCCGCGTTCTTGAAGTTCTTCAGCCGGTCGTAGTCGAGGTCCTGGGTGGCGTCCTGCTGCTTGAAGAGCACGAAGTCGGCCATGGAGTCGTCGATGACGTCGAACTGGGGGCGGCCCTGCTTGATCTGGGCGAGCATCTGGGCGTACTCGATGTTCACCACCTTGACCTGGATGCCGGTCTCCTTGGTGAACGGCTCGTAGATCGCCTGCTGGTTGGCGTCGCCGTACGAGCCGCCGCTGTTGCGGACCACGAGGGTCTTGGAGCTCTTGCCGCCGCTGCCGGCGGACCGGCTGGTGCCGGTGCCGCAGGCGCTGAGCGATGTGGCGGCGGCGATGCCTGCGGCCACGCCGCCGACTCCGCGCAGAAACCCTCTGCGGTCTATCCGGACATCTCTCACCGGGTGCCTCCTGGTGGTGCGGTACATGAGGAAGGGGAACGTGGGGGTGCGTGCTGGTGGGATCTCGTTCTGGTGGTGCGGGGAGGGGACTTGCTGGGGGTGGTGGGGTCAGTGGCCGCCGGGGTCCTGGGGAGCCGGGGCGGCGATGGCGGCGAGTTCGGCGCCGGGGGCGACGGTCAGGCCTCGCATGCCGTAGAAGATCCGGCCGGTGGCCGGGGTGTGGACCTTGTGCTCCTGGCCGTCGGCCGGGTCGATGACGTGGCCGATGACCTGGCCCTCCGTCACGTCGTCTCCGACTGTGAACTCCGGGTACCAGAGGCCGGTGGCCTCGGCGGTGACGCCGGCAGCCCAGACCCATGCGCGAATGGCCGTGTCGTCCTGGGGCTTGGTGTCCAGGACGCCGAGCCGGCCGAGTACTCCGTACAGGCCCTCGACGAGACGACGGGCGGTGTCCGCGTCGCGTTCGCCGAGCTGTCCGGTCTCCACGAGGATCGACGGGACGCCCTGGCGGGCGGCGGCCGCGTGACTGTTTCCGCCGTCGGCGTTCATTCCGAAGATGACGTCCTCGATGCCGAGCGCGCCGGCCATGTCCGCTGTCTTCGCGTCCAGTTCGGGGTCACCGGTGAGGCGGTAGCCGACGAAATCCGTCAGGACTTCGTCGATGCCGCCGGAGTGCAGATCGACGTAGGCGTCGGCGCCGCCCACGAGGTGGGTGAACAGCCACGCCGCGAGACGTTCGGTGGGGCTGCCGTCGGGGTCGCCGGGGAAGACGCGGTTGATGTTCACGCCGTCGAGCGGGGAGACGCCGAGGCGACCCTGGTAGACGGCCGGGGGGTTGGCGACCGGGCAGACGATCACCTGACCGTGCACCTCGCCGGGCTCCAGCAGAGCGGCCAATCGGGTGGCCGCGTCGACCCCCGTGAACTCGCCGCCGTGCACGCCCGCGGTGATCAGAACGCGAGGGCCGGGGTGGGCGCCGTTGACCAGGGTCAGCGGGATGTCCACGGTGAGGGTGCCGAGGTCGGCGGGGACGGTGCCGCGGGTCTTGGTCCCGGGCTCGGCGTGCAGGACGCCGACGGACAGGGTGGCGGTCATGGTCGTCACGCCTCCGCTCGGTCGAGGGTGGAGATGAAGTCGATGGGCTGGAGTGACTCGCCGTCCAGCGCGAGGTCGGCGGCGATGTCGCCGAAGGCGGGCGAGAGCTTGAAGCCGTGGCCGGAGAATCCGGCGAGCAGGACGACGTTCTCCGCTCCAGGCAGCGGCCCGACGAGGGGTCGGCTGCTCTCGGTGTAGCCCTCCATGTAGACGGAGAGCCGGGTCGGATCGGGGTTCAGGTCCGGCATGTGACGCCCGATCAGTTCCGTAAAGATCTCCAGCTCCTCCGGGGCCACCTCTCGGTCGAGCCGGTTCGGGTCACCGGCCGGGCGGTGCAGGGCGCGGGAGAGACCGAGCTTGACGGAGACGCCGTCCGGGGAGGGCAGGCCGTAGCAATGGGTGGGCGCCGTGCGGATGAAGGCGGGGCGCTCCTCGCCGAACCAGGCGTCGGTGGTGGGCACGTACCAGGCGCTGATGAGGCGGCGGATGTCCACCTCCCAGGGCAGTTCGGGGAGCAGGTCGTTGACCCAGGGGCCCACGGTGACGACGGCGGTGTCGAAGCGCTCGCTGCCGGCGTCGGTGCGGATCTCGACGCCGCCTGCGACGGGGACGATCTCGCGGACCGTGGTGTAGCGGTGGATGCGGGCGCCGAGCTCCTCGGCGCGGCGGGCGGCGGTCTGGATCGTCAGCTCGGGGCGGATGAAGCCGGCGCGGCGGTCGAGCACGGCCGCGTCGCCGTCCTCGATCCGGAACTGCGGGAAGCGCTTGGCGAGCAGCTCGGCGTCGAGGACCTCGTGGTCGAGGCCGTGCTCGGCGATCGACTGGAGGACCGTGGCCATCTGGTGGTGATCGGTCGACCCCATGAGCAGGCAGCCGGTCAGGCGGCGCAGCTCACGGCCGGTCTCCTGCTGAAGCTGCTCCCAGAGGGCGTCGGCGTGCTGGAGCAGCGGCACGTACCGGGAGTCCTCGAAGTGGGCGCTGCGGAAGATCCGGGTCTCGCCGCCGGCCGCGCTGCGGTCGTGGCCCGGGGCGAAGCGGTCGTAGCCGACCACCTCGGCTCCACGGGCGGCCAGGCGCCAGGCGGCCTGGCTGCCCATCGTTCCGACGCCGACGACGGCGACGCGCTTCCTGGCAGCTGACACAGGGCTTTCCTTTCGTATCGCCGCGGCACATGCTGGGCCCCCGGCGTGAGGCTGTTCGGTTCGAGGCGGTTTGGACGGGGCCGGGCCCTTCGGCGGGGCCACAGCTCGCAATCGTCCGTATCTCGTAGCTCCGGCTCACCTTCGCGGGATCCGAAGCCGTGCCACATTGTGGAATGCTGTGCTAGAATCTGGCACGAGAATGACAGCGGTTAGAGAGGGGAGTCAAGAGGTGTCCGCAAAGAATTCCGAGGATTAACGGGGGGAAACCGGATGGAAATGAAGAGCGTCACCAGATCGCTGCGCATCCTGGAGGCGGTCGCCCAGCATCAGCCAGTGACCGTGGGAGAGCTGACGAAGATCTTCGGCCTGCCGAAGTCGACCGTGCAGCGCACCCTGGTCACACTGGCGGAGGCCGGCTGGCTACGGGCCAGCCGGAAGGACACCACGCGCTGGGAGGTCGGCGCCCGGGTGCTGGCCGTACGCCCCGCCGCCCTCCAGGGGTCCAGCCTGTTCGCCGCCGCCCGCGACCCCATGGTGCAACTGCGGGACAAGGTCAACGAGACCATCCACCTGTCGGTGCCGGACGCACTCCAGTGCATGGTCGTGGTGGACCGCGTCGACTGCGACCACCCCGTACGAACCTTCCATGCCATCGGCGACACCTCACCCCTGCACGCCACCGCCACCGGGCGCGCCGTCCTCGCCCACCTGCCGAGGCAGGACATCGAGGAGCTCATCACGCAGGGCCTGGAGCGCTACAGCGAGACGACACCCGCCGATCCCGAAGACCTGCGCGCCGAGCTGCGGCGGATCCGCACCGACGGCTACGCGGTCAACCGCAACCAGTACCGGCCCGGCGTCTGCGCCATTGCCGCGCCCATCCTCGACGAGGACGGCACCCCGCTGGCCACCGTGGCCATCTCCATGCCCGATTCGCGGTACGACGCCGAGGAGCTGCCCGAGTGGGGCCGCCTGGTCTCCGACACGGCCGCGGAGATCACGGGGCGCCGCTTGGGCGCCTGAGCGTGTCGCGGCGGCCCGACTTCGGCCCCGCATCACCAAGGGTGGGCCCCCCAAGGGGGAGCCCACCCTTGGTTCGCTTCACGGCAGCACCGGCCCCGTGCCCGGCCGGGGAGAGTACCGGACACAGGGCGGCCACATCACGTGGCGGCGCGGTATGGCGTGTTCAGGGCGCGACCAGCACCAGACGCCACGGAGCACTGGAACAGGACAGTCCTGACTCCGGTCCGACCACCGGAGACATCAAGACGCGTGCCGCATAGTGGAACGCCATGCTAAAATACGGCATGATCATGCCTGTGGCTCCGGAAGCGAGTCAAGACGACAGCGCGACGAATCCGCAGAACTGAGGGGCCGGGATGGAATTGAAGAGCCTGACCAGGTCGCTGCGCATCCTGGAGGCCGTGGCGCAGCACCAGCCGGTGACCGTGGGAGAGCTGACGAAGATCTTCGGGCTGCCCAAGTCGACCGTGCAGCGCACCCTGGTGACGCTCGACGAGGCAGGCTGGCTGCGGGCGAATCGCAGGGACACCACGCGCTGGGAGGTCGGCGCCCGGGTGCTGGCCGTACGCCCCGCTGCCCTACAGGGGTCCAGCCTGTTCGCCGCCGCCCGCGAGCCCATGGTGCAGCTGCGGGACAAGGTCAACGAGACCATCCACCTGACGGTGCCCGACGCCCTGCACGGCATCGTCGTGGTGGACCGCGTCGACTGCGACCACGCCGTACGGACCTTCCACGCCATCGGCGACATCTCCCCCCTGCACGCCACAGCCACCGGACACGCAGTCCTCGCCCATCTGCCGAAGTCCGAGGTCGACGAGCTCACGGCGGGCGCACTCGAGGGTTACGGCCAGGAGACCATCACTGACCCGGCGGAGCTGCGTGCCGAGCTCCGCCGCGTCAGGGACCGCGGATACGCCGTCAACCACAACCAGTACCGCCCGGGTGTCTGCGCCATCGCGGCAGCCGTCCTGGACGAGGACGGCACGCCGCTGGCCAGCGTGGCCGTCTCCATGCCCGACTCACGCTTCGACCCCGGCCGACTCGCCGAGCTGGGGCGGCTGGTGACCGACACCGCGGCGGAGATCACCTCCCGCCACCTGGGCTGAGGGCGGCTGCCGACCCGCGGGGCGCTCTCGGCCCAGGGAGCGGAGCCGTGCCGGGTAGCGTCGACCTCCTCGCGGCGTAGGGCGCCCTGGGCGCATGGGGCGAGCCCTCCAGTAACCGCCCCTCAGGCGGAGCAGAGGGCCGCACGCCGTGGCCTACTCGTCAGCCGCGTCCGCCGCCCAGGCCATGCGGCGGCCCACCGGACCAGCAATCCGCCTATGCGCCACGTGACGCATGCGCAGCCTGCCTGCGCACAGTGAGAGACCTGCGCCGATCGCCTGGTGGAGGAAAAGCCGCCGCCCCGTGCCCGGTGGCGTGGAAACCGGGCACGGGGCAGCCCGTCGCGGTGCGCGACGCGGGGTAGTCAGGGCATGACCACCGTCATCGCACGGGCACCGCGAGGTACTGGTACTCCAGGAACTCATCAATCCCCACCCGGCCGCCTTCACGGCCGAGCCCGGACTGCTTCACACCGCCGAAGGGGGCGGCCGGGTTGGAGACGAGACCGGTGTTGAGGCCGACCATGCCCACTTCGAGGCGTTCGCTGACGCGCAGGGCACGGTCGAGGCCCTCGGTGAAGACGTAGCCGACGAGGCCCCAGGGGGTGTCGTTGGCCCGGCGCACGACCTCGTCCTCGTCGTCGAAGGTGAGGATCGCCGCGACCGGGCCGAAGATCTCCGTGTCCATCAGGCGGCTGTCCGGGGCGACGTCCGTGAGTACGGTCGGCGGGTAGAAGCTGCCCGGCCCTTCGGGCGTACGGCCGCCGACGAGCACCCGGGCACCCCGCTCCACCGCGTCTACGACCAGGTCCTCCACCTTGGCCCGGCCGGTCCGGTCGATCAGCGGGCCGACGTCGACGCCGTCCCGGGTGCCGGGGCCCACGACCAGCGCGCCCATCCGCTCGGCCAGGCGCCGTCCGAACTCCTCCCCCAAGGAGCTGTGGACGAAGAAGCGGTTGGCGGCGGTGCAGGCCTCGCCCATGTTGCGCATCTTGGCGGCCATCGCGCCGTCGACCGCCTTGTCCAGGTCGGCGTCCTCGAAGACGATGAACGGCGCGTTCCCGCCCAGTTCCATCGAGGTCCGCACGACCGCGTCCGCGCTCTGGGCGAGCAGCAGGCGTCCGACGTTGGTGGAGCCGGTGAAGGAGAGTTTGCGAATCCGCCCGCCGCGCAGGAGCGGTTCGCACACCTCCCCCGCACGGGAGGTGGTGACGACGTTCAGCACGCCGTCCGGCAGCCCGGCCTCCTTGAGGATCGCGGCGAGGGCCAGGCTGGAGAGCGGGGTCTGCGGGGCCGGCTTGAGGATCATCGTGCAGCCCGCCGCGATGGCGGGGCCGATCTTGCGGGTGCCCATGGCCAGCGGGAAGTTCCACGGGGTGATCAGGAGGCAGGGGCCGACCGGGCGACGGGAGAGCAGCATGCGGTTGCGACCGTCGGGCAGGAGTCCGCCGCCGCCGTCGATGCGTACGGCCTCCTCGGAGAACCAGCGGAAGAACTCGGCCGCGTACGCCACCTCTCCCCTGGCCTCGGCCAGCGGCTTGCCCATCTCGGCCGTCATCAGGTGGGCGAGCTCGTCGGTGCGGTCGAGGATGATCTCGTAGGCGCGCCGCAGGATCTCACTGCGCACCCGTGGGGCCGTACGGGCCCACTCCTCCTGCGCCTGAACGGCCGCGTCCTCCGCCAGCCGGGAGTCCTTGACGCCGGCGTCGGCGACGTGGGCGATGATCTCGCCGGTCGCCGGGTCGTCGACGGGCATGGTGGCGCCGTCCGCGGCGTCCACCCAGGCACCGCCGATGAACAACTGCGTAGGTGTGTCGGTCATGACGTCTCTCCTGGTTGATCTGCGGCGGGGTCGAGCAGTTCCGCGAGGTGCAGAGCGCGGATGCCCCGGTCTCCGGCGAGGTGGTCGATCTGGGTGGCGCAGCTGAACCCGTCGGCTACGACCACGGTCGGCGTGTCCTGGTCGATGCCGTCGAGGCGTGGCTTCAGGGCCAGGTCGGCGACGGCCATCGAGGTGTCGTAGTGCTGCTCCTCGAAGCCGAAGTTGCCGGCGAGTCCGCAGCAGCCCTCGGCTTCGTCGACCTTGCCCACGCCCAGTCGGCGCAGCAGGTCGGCCGGGCGGCTGCCCTTGAAGGTGGCGTACTCGTGGCAGTGGGTCTGCAGGGCGACGTTCTCCGGCAGTTCCGGCGGCGTCCAGCCAGGCGCGGCCAGGTCGGTCAGGGCACCCGTGAAGGTGTGGACGCGGTCCGCGACCCGGCGGGCGGCATCAGTGCCCAGCAGTTCGGGCACGTCGCGCTTGAGCGCGGCGGCGCAGCTGGGCTCGGCCACGATGATGGGCCGCTCGTCGCCGTTGTCGAGGTGGGCGACGGTACGGGCCATGATCCTGCGGGCCACGGACAGCTGGCCGGTGCTGACCCAGGTGAGACCGCAACACAGGCCGTCCTCCGCCGTGCAGGGGATTCCGGCGTCGGCGAGGGCACGGCTCGCGGCTCCGGCCACCTCGGGGCGGAAGGCGCGGGTGAAGCTGTCGACGAAGAGCAGGGCTTTGGCTGGATCGCCGGTCTTCGCAGCGCGCAGGACCCTGCGCAGGGCGTGCCGTGAGGCGAAGGCGGGGATCCTGCGCTGCGTGGTCACGCCTCCGAGGCGGGCGAGGAGTCGGCCGAGCGATCCGCGGAGCAGCGCGTTGAGCGGGCGGGCGGCGTATCCGGCGAGGGCGGAGGTCAGGGGCAGCCAGCCCAGCGAGTAGTGGGAGCGGGGCCGGAGTCTCCCCTTGTAGTGCTGGTGGAGGAACTCCGCCTTGTAGGTGGCCATGTCGACGCCTACGGGGCAGTCGCTGGAGCACGCCTTGCAGGACAGGCACAGATCGAGGGCGTCGCGGACCTCCGTCGAACGCCAGCCGTCCTGGACGGTCTCCCCGCGCACCATCTCCTGGAGAAGGCGGGCCCTGCCCCGGGTGGAGTCGTTCTCCTCCCCGGTGGCCCGGTAGCTCGGACACATCACACCGCCCGCATCACTGCGACATCGACCGACGCCGACGCAACGGCGGGCCGCGCCCGCGAAGCCGTCCTCGTCGTGCGGGAAGGTGAACTCCGTTGCCAAGGGTTGAATCTGGTGCAGCGCGAGATCGGCGTCGAGCGGGGCCGGAGCCACGATGACGCCTGGATTCAGCAGGCCCTCGGGGTCGAAGACCTTCTTGAAGTCGGCGAACGCCCCGATCATCCGGTGGCTGTACATGACTTCCAGCAGCTCACCGCGCGCCCGCCCGTCGCCGTGCTCGCCGGACAGCGTTCCGCCGTGCGCGACGACCAGGGCGGCGGCCTCGTGCAGGAAGCGACGGGCGGCGGCCCGGCCAGTGTCCGTGGCGAGGTCGAAGTCGATGCGTACGTGGACGCATCCCGCGCCGAAGTGCCCGTACATCACGCCGGTGAGCCCGTGGTCGGCGAGCAGCTTGCGGAAGTCCCGCAGGTAGCCGGCCAGGTCCTCGGGTGCGACCGCCGAGTCCTCCCAGCCGGGCCAGGACTCCCCGCCGTCGACGAGGCGGGCGGCCAGACCGGCCCCGTCCTCGCGGACCCGCCACAAAGAGCGACGTTCGGCCGCGCTCTCCACGACCCGTCCGCCGGTCATCCGGCCCTGCGCCTTGAGCACGTCGAGGAGCTCGGCCGCACGGGCGTTCACCGTGGCCTCGTCGTCGCCGTCCAGCTCGACGTACAGCCAGGCCCGCCCCTCGGGCAGTCCGGTGACGGAGCCGGGGCCCCGCCGGGCGCGCATGGTGGCGACGATCGCCTCGTCCATGCCCTCCACAGCGGTGGGATTCCAGCGCAGGATCGCGGGGACGTCCTCGGCCGCGTCGACGACGTCGTCGTAGCCGAGAGTGAGCAGTGCCGAAGCCTGTGCGGTCGCCACCAGGCGGACCGTCGCGGCGGTGACGACCGCACAGGAGCCCTCGGTGCCCACCAGGGCGCGGGCCAGGTCGAAGCCACGCTCGGGCAGCAGGTGGTGCAGCTGATAGCCGGAGACCTGGCGCGGAATGCGGCCCAGCTCGGTCCGGATCGGCGCCAGGTTGTCGCCGATCAGGCGGCGTACGTCCGCTTCGAGGCGGGCGACGCGCTCCGCGTCCGCGGGGTCCACCGGGTGCAATCCCACGCGGTCGGCGACGGCTCGCACACCGCCGGCCGTCACGATCTCCAGCGCCTCGATGTGGCTGCTGGTCCGCCCGTGGCGCACCGACCGGTTCCCGCACGCGTCGTTGCCGATCATGCCGCCGAGGGTGCAGCGGCTGTGCGAGGACGGGTCGGGGCCGAAGGAGAGCCCGTGCGGGGCGGTCGCGCTCTGCAGCGCGTCGAGGACGACTCCGGCCTCGACACGCGCGGTCCCGATGGACGGGTCGATGTCCAGGATCCGGTTCATGTACCGGGAGAAGTCCAGGACGACGCCCGGTCCGATCGCGTTGCCCGCCATGCTGGTGCCACCGCCGCGAGCGGTGACCGCGACGCCCGTCTCCTTGCAGGCCCGCAGCACCGCGACCACATCGTCCGTGGAGCGGGGGAAGGCCACAGCCTGCGGGGGGACGCGGTAGTTGGAGGCGTCGTAGGCGTACTGACCGAGGGTGCCCAGGCCGGATTCCACCCGCAGGCCCGGAGCCGTCTCGGCGAGCCGGGCGGCCAGCCGCGCCACGCTGTCGCTCATCGTGCCGACGCTCCTGAGGTACCGGCCTCCACGGCGGTCGCCCATGCCTGGAGTCCCTCGTCCACCGCCGCCTCGTCGATGACGAGCGCCGGGATCATCCGCACCACCTGGTTCCAGGCGCCGCACAGCAGCAGGAGCAGGCCCTCGTCCACGGCGGCGCGCTGCACGCGGGCGGCGGTCTCGGGGTCGGGGCTGCCGTCCTCGGTGACGAACTCGGTGGCCAGCATCAGCCCCAGCCCCCGCACATCACCGATGCCCGGCGTCCGGTCGGCGACCGCCTCCAGGCCGTGGCGCAGCCTGGCGCCCATGGCGTCGGCGTTCTCGACCAGCTTCTCGTCGCGTACGACGTCGAGGGTGGCGCAGGCCGCGGCGCAGGCGACGGCGTTGGCGCCGTACGTACCGCCCTGCGAGCCCGGCCACGCCTTGGCCATCAGCTCCTCCGAGGCAGCGATGCCCGACAGCGGGAAGCCGCTGGCCAGACCCTTCGCGGTGACGAGGATGTCCGGGGTGACACCGAAGTGCTCGTGTCCCCAGAAGCGGCCGGTACGGCCCACGCCGGTCTGCACCTCGTCCAGGATCAGGAGGAAGCCGTGGCGGTCCGCGCGCTCCCGCAGGCCCTGGAGGAAGGCCCGGGTCGCGGGCACGTAACCGCCCTCGCCGAGGACCGGCTCGACGATGATCGCGGCCGTGTCGGCGGGCGAGGAGATCGTCTGGAGCGTGTAGTCGAGCTCCTGCAGGGCGAAGCGGGTCGCGGTCTCCTCGTCCCAGCCGTAGCGGTAGGCCGAGGGGAACGGGGTGACGACCACGCCGCTCATCAGCGGGGAGAAACCGGAGCGGAAGCGGGTGCCAGAGGTGGTCATGGAGGCGGCGGCGACGGTCCGGCCGTGGAAGCCGCCGTGGCAGACGATGACGTTGGGCAGGCCGGTGGCCTGGCGGGCCAGCCGCAGTGCGGCCTCTACGGCCTCGCTGCCGGAGTTGGTGAAGAACAGGCTGTCCAGACCGGCCGGCAGCACCTCGCCGAGCTTGTCGACCAGCCGCTGCAGCGGCTGGTGCATGACGGTCGTGTACTGGCCGTGCACGAGCGTGGCCACCTGCTCCTGGGCGGCCGCCACGACCTTGGGGTGGCAGTGCCCGGTGCTGGTGACCCCGATCCCGGCGGTGAAGTCGAGGTAACGGCGGCCGTCCTCGCCGTACAGATGGACGCCCTCGCCCCGGGCCGCCACCACGGGAGTGGCCTGGCGAAGGTGCGGCGACAGTGCGGTCATGTTCGTCTCCCGGCGTGGGTCGTCGGACTGCAGCGGTCCCCCGAGCATCTCCGCCGCCCCGCCGGGAGCCAACGCGCGATCTGTCCAGCGGGGGGACGGCGTTCGGACGTTCTGTCAAGCACGGGGCCGGACCGCGGCGCTTACTGCCCCGTTCACCCGCGGCGGAGCACCTCTTGCGCAGGTCAGCAAGGCTTGTCACAGTGACTGGGCCCCCAGGGAGACACCGTGAACGACAACCCCTCGACGGCGCGACCGCCGGACACGGCTGACCAGGACAGCAGTTCTCCCGGCCGCGCCCTCAATATCGCCGACGTCCTGGCTCTGCCCGTCCTGGCCGCCGGCCAGCCCCAGGTCGTCACCGGCGTATCCCACCTCGACAGGCCGGTCCGCTGGGTCCACATCACCGAACTGACCGACCCCGCCTCCTTCCTCAAGGGCGGCGAGCTCGTCCTGACCACCGGCATGCCGCTGCCCGACGACGTGACGGGAGTTCGCAGGTACGTCGACGAACTCGCCGGCGTCGGCGCCGCGGCCCTGGTCATCGAACTCGTACGGCGCTACCACCGCCCGCCCGACGCCCTCGTCCACGCCTGCCAGGCCCGCGGCCTCCCGCTGATCACTCTCGCCAAGGACGTCAACTTCCTCGAGGTCACCCAGGTCGTCCACGCGCTCATCCTTGGCAATCAGGCCGAGGCGATGCGCCGCACCCAGCGCGTCCACGAGGCGTTCACCACGCTGACGCTGCGCGGCGCCGGACCGGAGGACGTCATGCGCGCGGCAGCGGAGATGAGCGGTCGTACGGTCGTCCTGGAAAACCTGGTCCATCAAGCACTGATCTGCGAACCCTCCGGCACCACCCTGGAGGAAACGCTCACCGACTGGGAGCAACGCTCCAGAGCGACCCCGCCCGGAGACCGCACAAGCCAACAGGGCCCGGAGAGCTGGCTCACCGCACCGGTCGAGTACCAAGGCGAACGCTGGGGCCGCGTGGCCATGCTGCCCGCTCCCACCACCGAACCGGCCTTCGGACCGGAGCACATCACCGTCCTGGAGAGAACGGCGATGGCCCTGACCGTCGCCCGCCTCATCCACCCCACGCCCTGGGAGCGCACCGCGCACCGCAACGCCCTGCGCGACCTCGTCGAGCAACGCCACCGCTCCCCCCAAGACGCCCACGCCCGCCTGACCGCATTGGGCCTCCCCACCGAGAACAGCCGCTTCGTGACGGTCGTGGTGGACCTCCCCGCGAGGGATACCACAGTGAATCCCGAGACCCGCCTGGCTGAGGACCTGCACACGACGGGAATTGCGGCACTCGTCGGCGAACTGGCCCCCGGCCGTGTGGGAGTACTGCTCGCCCTGAGTCCTTCACACCCCTGGCAGCCCGCGGTCGAACGGCTGAGCCACACCGTGCTCGGCCTTTCGTCCCAGGCTGTCGTGAGCGTCGGCGCCGAGGTCGACGGCCTCAACGACGCCCCCCGTTCGTTCCGCCAGGCGATCCGCGTGGCCGAGGCGACCCCGCCCGACCAGCCCCTCCCCCCGGGCCGTTCCTTCCACGAGCTGTCCGATGTCGACCTGCGCCGCCTGCTGTACGCGCTCCGTGAGGACACCCGGGTCCAGGAATACGCCGAACAACGACTCGGCGGTCTCCTGGATCACGACACCCGCCACGGCACCGACCTGATGACGACCCTCCGCCACTACCTCGACGCCGCCGGCAACAAGACCAGCGCTGCCCGCCGCGGCGGGCTGTCCCGCGAGACGTTCTACCAACGCCTGCGCACCATCGAGCGCCTGCTCGACTGCGACCTCGAATCCGGCGAACAGCGCACCGCCTTGCATGTGGCCCTCACAGCCCTGGACGTCCTGCGGGTCCGCTGACAGAGGGCATCGTAGGGAACTGGTGCCGAGCAGGAACCGACTGCGCCGGCTGGGCCCGGAGAAGGGCGAGCCATGCCTTCGCCAGAAACCGGAGACAGCAGGCCCTTGGTTTCACCGGTCCGGCGGCCGGCTCGCCGTCCTGTCGAGCGTGTCGAGTCGGTGGCTCTCCCCGAACTCGTCGCGCAGTCGGGTGAGTTCCTCGCGATAGCGGTGCACGTTCTGGACCTTGATCTGCTCGTAGCCCCTGACCATGTCGGGGAGCGAGGCGATTTCGGCGGCGGACCCGAGGGTGAGAGGGCTGAGCCGGGGCAGCAGTTCCTCGACCTCTCGCCGGTACTGCACGATGAGTTCGCGCTCCATACGGCGCACCGGGTGATAACCGAAGACGTCCAGCCGAGAGCCGCGGAGGCGCCGCGCGGCGTACAGCAGGCGGAACATCGGACGGGCCTTCGCGCCGAACGAGATTTTCCGCTCGAGCCCCATCGCGCGCAGCAACGGTGGGTGCAGTTTGACCTGATACGCCGCGTCGGGGCCGAACTCGTGCCGGACGGAGGCGTCGAACGTCTCGTCGAGGATGAGCCGGGCGACCTCGTATTCGTCCTTGTAGGCCATCAGCTTGTACAGGTAGGTCGCCACCGCCTCGGCCAGGTCGGTGGACCCCGGGACGGTGGCCTCTTCGGCGGTGCGCACCTTCTCCACAAAGGTGACGTACTCCCGCCCGTACGCCAGGTCCTGGTAGGCGACGAGATCGGCGAGCCGTGAGCTGTCCGTCGCCGGCACCATGGCCACCAGCTGCCCCACGTCGCCGGAGGGGGTTGGCATGACGGCGGGCGGTGCGTCGTCCTGCGCGAGAACGGCTTGGAGGGTTTCCGGGTCCGCCACGGCCTGGCGTCATCGGCGGAATGCCTGGATGTTGGTGGCCGCCGAGGCGCCGTTGAGGGTAATGGCGTGCTCGAGTGCCTTCGCGGTGACGGGGAGCCGGCCGAGCTGGAACGCCGCGCCGACCAGGATCATGTTGGCGTACTGCGCGCTTCCGAAGAGTTCCTGGGCCAGGCGGTCGGCGTCGAGGGACACGGTGCGGGCCACCGTGCGGTCGACGGCGCTGCGGATGGCGTTCTGCTCGGCGAAGTGGATCGAGGTGTCGGCGACCATGTGCCCGGTGGGGGTCTGAGCGGTCGACAGCACCGCCACCGTCTTGTCGGCCGACGCCGCCTTGAGGTTGACCGGGTCGGTCCCGACGAGCGTGTCGCAGATCAGGTACAGGTCGCAGGAACTGGCGCGGAGCTTGGAAGAGGCTTCTGAGGGCATGGCGGTGAACTTGAGGTCGGACACCACGGCACCGCCCTTCTGGGCCAGGCCGGTCTGGTCGAGGCTGCGGACCGCGTGGCCGTCGAGGAAAGCGGCGGTGGCGATGATCTGCGCGACGGTGACCACCCCGGTCCCGCCAATCCCGGTGACGCGCATCGTGAAGTCGTCGGGGTCGACCTGGACGGCGGCCGTGGGGATCGCGTCCAGCTCCAGGGCCGCGAGGGCCTTCCGCTCGGTCTTGACCGTGCCCGGCGTCACCGTCACGAACGAGGGGCAGTCCCCCGCGGGGCAGGAGTAGTCGAGGTTGCACGACGACTGGTGGATGCGGGTCTTGCGGCGAACTCGGTCTCGACCGGGTGCACGGACATGCAGTTGGACTTCTCGCCGCAGTTACCGCAGCCTTCACAGACCCGCTCGTTGATCACGACCCGCGTGGACGGTGTCGGGACGAGGCCGCGCTTGCGCTTGCGGCGCTTCTCGGCGGCGCACTCCTGGTCGTGCACGAGCACCGCCACGCCGGGCGCCATCGCGAGGTCCCGCTGACGGGAGACGATGTCACCTCGTTCGTGGACCGCCATCCCCCGCGGACAGGCGCCGGCGCGGCACGCGGTCCTCGTCCTCGGTCGTGATGACCACCTTGGACGCGCCCTCGGCGAGCACCAGCCGTGCCACCTGGCCCAGGGCCAGGGCTCCAGCCGGATCCTGCCCACCGGTCATCGCAACGGTGGAGTTGTAGAGCAGCTTGAAGGTGATGTTCTCCCCGGAGGCAACCGCGGCCCGGATCGCCAGGCTCCCGGAGTGGGTGAACGTGCCGTCGCCGAGGTTCTGGATGAAGTGGTTCTCGGCCAGGAAGGGCGCCATGCCCAGCCACTGCGCACCTTCGCCGCCCATCTGGGTCAGGCCTGTGACGTCACCGGCCTGCTTCTCGTCCATGATCAGCACCATGCCGTGGCAGCCGATGCCCGCGCCGACGAGCGTGTCTTCGGGAACCTTGGTGGAGGAGTTGTGCGGGCAGCCGGAGCAGAAGTACGGCGTCCGGGTGAGGAGGGGCAGTGCGGTCCGGTTGATGACCGGCCGGTGCCTCCAAGCCCGCGCCGACGCGATTCCGTGCACCTCGCCCAGACGTCGGCCGAGGACGCCGGCGACCTGATCGGCGTCGAGCTCCCCTACCGGGCTGACCAGCTCCCGCCCGTCGGCGTCGGTCTTGCCGATCACGAGCGGTGCCCGCGGGACGCCGTACAGGATCTCCTTGATCGCGTTCTCCCGGAAGGGGCGTTTCTCCTCGACGACGATCACCTCGTCGAGTCCCTCGCTGAACTCTCTGATCACCTGGGGGTCGATCGGCCAGATCATGCCGATCTTCAGCAGGCGGATGCCGTACCGGGTCAGCTCGGCGTCGTCGAGCCCCAATGCGTCCAGCGCCTCACGGACGTCGAGGTACGTCTTGCCGGCGGCCACGATGCCGATACGGTCCTCGGACGACCGGGCGACGATCCCGCCGACCAGCTTGGCGTCGGGGTGGAAGGTACTCTCGGGCAGGTCACCGTACGTGGGCAGGACACGCTCGGGGTGAAGGGTCGCGGTGCACGAGCCGTCGGCCACGGCGGTCACGATCTTCAGTCCCGACCACAGGCCGGTGAAACGGGACAGATACGGCGCGTGGAGGCCGACGTCCAGCATCGCTGCGGATCGCGACCCGGACGGGGTGACGTCGGGGAAGGCTGCGCCTGGCGGCGCGGATCAGCGGGCGATGGCCTCCGGCGCCCCGGAGGCGGTGGAGGCGACCGTGGGGCCCGTGGTGGAGGGCCGGGTCTTCCTGCGGCCGGGGGGTGATGTCCGGCGGTCCCTGCGTTCGCCGCGGGTTTCGGCGATCAGCACATCGACACAGGCCAGCAGGTCCTCTTCCTGGGCCACGCGACGGATGCGCCGAGCGGCGCTGCCTTCGGACAGGGCCCGCCTGGTCAGTGCGTCGACGGTCTGCCAGTCGCCGTGGGCTTCGAGGGCGGGACGCAGACGAGCGAGAAGCTTGCGCACGACTCGTGCGGCAGATGCCTCCCGACGGGTCTCGGGGTCCACCAAAGCCCCCTCCAGCCCGGATCGCGCGGCTCGCCAGGCAGCGCCGCGCAGCCACTCGTGGTGGCCGTCGCACGCCACCGGGCCGGCCGCCAGACGGTCGCGGGCGTCGGTCACCAGGGCACGGAACAGCCCAGCGATGAGGACAACGGTCTCCACGCGTGGACAGGCGTCGCAGATGCGCAGTTCCAGCGTGGGCAGATGGGCGGAGGGCCGTACGTCGTAGTAGATCATCCCCGGATCGCTGATGATCCCGGCCTGGACGAGCTCGTCGACGGCGGCGTCGTACTCGGCCGCGTCGGTGTAGCAACCCACCGGACCCGCACTTGGCCAGCGCTGCCACACCAGCGTGCGCCAGCTGGCATAGCCGGTGTCGGCCCCCTGCCAGAAGGGCGAACTCGCGGACAGCGCCAGCAGCACCGGCAGCCACGGCGAGATCGCGCACATGACGCCCACCGCCGTGTCGCGGTCGGGTACGTCCACGTGGACCTGCGCGCTGCAGATGAGCTGCTCGTCGGCCACCCGGCGGTACTCCTCGACCATCCGGCGGTAGCGTGCGTCGGCGGTGGGGGGCCCGGTGGCGGCGGGTGCCAGTGGCGCCGTCCCCGCGGCCACCACGGCCAGTCCCAGCGAGGAGGCGGCCGCGTCGAGCCGGTGTCTGGTGTGAGAGAGGTCGGCGTACAGGCTGTCCAGCGAGGCATGCACCCCGCTGTTCGACTCCACGGTGGACTGGTGCAGTTCCGCGGTGAAGCCTCGTCCAGGAAGCCGTCGCAGTACCTGCTCGGCGCGAGGCACGAGCAGCCCGCGCTCCACCTCCAAGAGATGGAACTCCTCCTCCACTCCGATGTGTACGTTCACGTCACTCCTAGCGGTCCGACCCGAACTCCGCACGTGTCCGCAAAAACGTGCCCTCTAGGGGCGGACGCGGCGGCTGTGATGACGATCCCCAAGTGCCCAGAGCGGCGATGACTAAGCACCCTTCAGCGCCCATCTGGCACAGATGCTTCACAGATGAGCGGCGAGCTGTCGTCCTCATGGAGCGCTGGACGGCCGCCTTCGGCCCGCGAAGGGAGTGAATCCCGGCAACCCCGCGCCCGCGCCCCTCGGACCGACCGGCGGCCTCAGCAGGACGTCACCACAGTGCCGAGGCGGGGGTACGTCGGGAGGGCTGGAGGGCGTCAGCCTGGGGCCCGACGTGAAACCCGTCAGCCGGGTGCGCGCCACCTCTCCCGACAGCCGCCGCACCGGCAGCCATGGCCCGCAGAGTCTGGTTCAGCGGATCACGAACGTCATCACGCTTCGAGCAGGCAGCGAGACGGTGAAGGAGCCGTTCGACACGCCGCTCGTGCCCTGAGACGCGACGTTTCTGCTCGCGTCGGTCAGCCACGAGGCGACACTGGAACCGGAGGTGTTCACCAGGGTGAACTGCTGGCTCACCGCAGCGGATGCCTTGTTGATGGCGACGACGACCGTGGATCCGCCGCCACGGTACGCGGAGACGTAGACGTTCGTCGCCGGATTCGCCGTCGCCGAGACCCGCACATACCCGGGTCGGACGAACCTGGCGAAGTGCGCCATGCAGGCGCCGCGCTTGCTGATCTTGCCGTCCTCGCGCATGGGGCCGTAGCTGCGCCGGATGTACCACCAGATGTAGGCCTGGAACTCGGCGTCCACCATGGCCCGGTGGATGTGCTCCCCGACGTCGAGCGCCTGGGGCCAGAGGTCCGCCGAATCACTGCTGTTGGGGTAGTAGACCTCGGTCATCCAGAGTTCCTTGCCCGCACCCTTCTGCTTGAAGAGGGGGTAAGGGAAGTTCGCGAACGGCGTGCCGTACAGGTGGGCCCCTATGACGTCCACGTTGGCGAGCGCAGCCGGGTCGTTGAGGATCGGGTCCGACATGTTCTTCAGGTACTGGAAGGACTCCGGTGCGATGACCCTGGTGCCGATGGAGCCGGCGTTCTCGCGCAGGAACCGGACCATTTCGGCGGGGGTCCACCACGTCCAGTCATGCGCGTAATCGGGCTCGTTCTGCACCGATATGCCGTACAGATTGACTCCGTTGTTCCGGAGATAGGTGTTGAAGTCGTTCAGGTGCTGGGCGTAGGCGCCGTACATGTCGTACCGGAGACGCCGGGCGTCGGTCTGGCTGCCGCGGACGAAGGTCTCGACCATGGAGGCGGGCGGGTTCCACGGTGAGGCGATGACGGCGGCCCCTCGTTCGACCGCACGCTGCGCTGTCGCCAGATCGCGGTTCCACACGGCCCGGTCCTCGGGCACGGGGATCCTCAGCACAGTGAACCCCAGCTGTCCGTCGCCGGTCCCGAATGCCATGTCCCGCTGAGCCGCCGTGAGGTCGCCGATCCAGGCCGAGTGGGTCATACCGCCGAAGCCACGGATCGTCTGCCGGGTCGCCGACGGATCGATGACCGCCGTGGCAGCGACCAGCGCGGCCCCGGCATCAGAGGCTCGCGCGACCGACGCCGTGGCGGGGAGGACGGGCAGGACCCCGATCGTGGCCAGGACGACCCTCCGGCTCGGCGATCTCCGGTCCCCGTCCACGCGCTCTTTCCGACTCTGTGCCATGTCTCCTCCGTAGGCCGCAGGTTCCGCTCCGGACCTTCGAGGCCGTCGTCGGCCTCCACCCGGTACGGGCGATATGGGAGCGCTCCCATACGCGTAGATGGCTGCACACGTGCCTTTTTGACGGAAAGCTTTGACGGAAAAGCAGTACTGGCTGCCGCCCCGATACCCGCTCAGCAGCTCACCGGGGCGCCCATGTTGTTCGACATGCTGAACGATGTCCAAGTGACGGACCTGACGAAAGTTAACGATGCCCGTCACCGAGGTCAAGCCCCTCGACGCGCCGACTCCGGACCATGCGACCCGCCCGACAGCGGACGATGGCCCCACGCTGCCGTCGCCCACACCGAGCAAGACCGTCTGACCAGCACTGTCCCGGGTGCGCACGCGCCTGGACGAGAGCGCCGCCCGCCGTCCGGAGGCCCTGTGTCGGGCCACTGTCAGAACTCGCGGATGCCGTGCCGCGATCGGGACACCGGGCCACCGGTTCAGCCCTGCCGGGAGTGGACAGGGCTGTTGGCGACCTCGTCCGGACAGCGGCGGCGCGAAGCGTCGCCGCCACGGTCGCGCAGCCAGTCGGCGGTGGCCAGCGCCAGCGAGGCGGCCATGCCGACGAGGGCCACGCCGAGCGCGGTGACCAATGCCGTGCGGTAGTGATCGGTGCCGCCCAGGACGAGGTAGTAGATGCCGGGCAGAGCCGCGGTACCCACAGCCGCCCCGAGACGCTGCCCGGTCTGCAAGGCGCCGCCCGCAGCCCCTGCCATGCGGACGGGCACGTCCCGCAGGGTCATGGTGATGTTCGGGGAGACCACGAAGCCCCCGCCGATGCCCGCGACGAACAAAGCCGGCGCGGCCACCCAGGGCGCCACATCGTCTGTCACAAGCCACAGCAGCAGCGCGGCGCCACCCATACCGACGATGACGGCGCTCAGCCCGCACACCGTCAGCAGGCGACCGAAACGGTCCACGAGTCGGCCCGCCACCACCGCGGCAGCGGCGGAGCCGAGAGCGAAGGGGGTGACCGCAAGGCCGGACTTCAACGGAGTGAAGTCGAGCCCACCCTGGTAGAAGAGCGCGAAGACGAGCCACACCCCACTGAACCCGATGAAGTACAGCGTGCCGACGCCCGCGCCGACCGCGTAGCCCCGCACGGTGGTGAACAGGCGCGGATCCAGCAAGGGCTGGGCATCACGAGCGACCAGGCGGAACTGACGCCTGATGAAGAGCGCGAGCAGCACCGCACCCACCGGGAAGAGCCACCACAACCGTCCGATACCGCCGGAGTCCGCCTGCACCAGCGGATACATGACCGCCAGCACGCCCAGGCCGAGCAGCGCGATACCGGCAACGTCCACCGACCCACGGCCGGAGCGCTCGACGCGTGGTAGCAGGCGCAGACCGAGCAGGACAGCGAGCACACCGATCGGCACGTTGACGAAGAAGATCCACCGCCAGCCGTCGGACCCGTCGGTGAGTGCGAGGATGGCGCCGCCGGTGAGAGGTCCGGCGGCGGAGGAGATCCCCACGGTGGCGCCGAAGAAGCCGAAGGCGCGGCCGCGTTCGGCGCCGCGGAACATCTGCTGGATGAGGGCGGAGTTCTGCGGGGCCATGAAGCCGGCGGCCAGACCCTGGGCGAGCCGGGCCGCCACCAGCAAGGCGATGTTCGGGGGTGCGCCGCACGCCGCGCTGAAAAGCGTGAACCCGCTCAGCGCCAGCAGGAAGATCCGCCGCCGGTCGAGCGCGTCGCCGAGCCGCCCGGCGGTGACCAGGGCCAGGGCGAAGGAGAGCGCGTACCCGGAGACCACCCACTGCACCTGGGCGGGGGTGGCGCCCAGCTCACGCTGGACGGTCGGCAGAGCCACCGCCACGATCGTCACGTCGAGCAGGCTCATGAACCCCGCGACGAGGGTGACCCACAGCGCATGCCACCGGTTGGGATCCGGAACATACCCGTCCTCGGCCCCGCCCGCGCGTGGTCCGTTCCCCGCCGAGTCAGACACCGCCGCCACAAGGTTCCTTCCGCCGCGCCACGATCAGGCTGGACAGGTTCCCTTCCAGGACCCGGGCCACACCCGACCGGCCACCGGCCGGTGTAGGACGGACCGTGGAGCTGAGGATGCGCCCACCGCCAGGAAGCGCGCTCGGCCCGGCTCAGGCGCCGGCGGACAAGGCCCCCGACTCGATCGCAGTACGGACCGCCTCAGACGTAGGCGTCCATCAAGGTCGGATCAGTCAGCAACTCGCCGAGGCGGGCAGATCGCCGTACTCGTTGCCCTTGAGGTAGACAGCGCTGACGTAACCCTCGGCAAGCTTCACCCAGACCCTGTTGGTGAAGCCGTAGTCGCTGACCCATCCACCCAGCTCCCAGCAGTAGGCGCCGCGCGACTCACCCGCCGCCACGGTCCCCACCGCGGGGAAGGCGGTGGACGGCCCCGTGCGGACGTTGACGGTCTCGTACGGCACGACCGCGTACGGCGCGGCCATGACGCGGGCGGCCCCCTGCTCGGCAGCGGTGGACGCGGCAGCGGTCCCCGCGGTGAGCGGGCTGAGCAGAGCGAGCGCCCCGGCGCCGACGAGCGCGGTCCTGACGAAGAGGTGAGTGGTCATGCGAGTTCCCCCCTGAGTGGCGTGGCTGACGCTCAGAACTGTAGGGAGCCCGGGGACGGAGCGGACCCTGACAGTTGTCAGGATCGCGGTGGGACGAGAGGGGAAACTGACGACTCGGATACCTCGGAAGTGGTGGGACGACGTCCCGGGGACCTCGTCGAGGTCCCCGGGAGGCGCCGTCCCTCGATGCCGTGTGCTCAGGGTGCGTCGATGAGGATCCGGCCATCGGTGGGCACGAGCGCGGCGACGCCGCTTGCGTAAGCGGACTGCACACGGGACCGCTCGGTCGCGTTGGGTACGGCGTTGGTGCATGCCGTACCGGCGCTCGACCCCGACATCAGTTGTGAGCAGGGGCCGGGTTTGGTGTCCGGCAGGCCGAGGCTGTGACCCAGCTCGTGGGCGGCGATCCGCGTCTTGTCGTAGCCCTGGCTCACAGCCTGGCTACCGAGCTCGACGCGGACCTGACGGCCCGGGCGAACGGGGCCGAGGGTGGCTTGCGGCCAGCCCGTGGTGGCGACGATCACGATTTCGGCCCCGGTGCCGGATGCCGCTTCCACCAGTTTGACGTTGCTTACGTTCGCGTTCCATGAGGCGACTCCGGCCGCGATCGCGGCCTCCCAGCCTGCGGCGCGGCTGTCGTCGTAGCGAAGGGTCACCACGGCCGCCTGTGCGGTGGGGTGTTCAGCCGCAGGGGCCGCAGTCGCGGCGCTCGCCATGGCGAGGGTGAGCGCCGCGGCGGAAGTGCCTGCCTTGAGCCATGTGCCGAGGGGCATTTCTGCTCCTTGTCCGTGGGGGGATTCCGGCCCCGGCGGGGCCGGGTACGCGAAGGAGCGGCACGATGGTCCGGTGGGGCCGGACGTATCGTCGACCGCCCCTCCGGGGCCTTGCGATGGTATGCCCCACGAGCCCTGTAGGTCATGTACCTGCCATGCCAATTTTCCGTCATCACCGCGCTCGGGAAGGGAAGTTGGGCAGTCACCCGTCAGAACCATTTCGAGGTGTGGGTCATGCAGAGGTAGCCGCACCTCAGCGTCTCGTCGGATACCCAAGGGATGTTGATCGAGCCGACGATCTCCGCCTGGAAGCAGCACCGGGTGGCGCGGTCAGCGACCGGGGACCCGGTCCGCGCGAGAGCCGATGTCTTGAAGACCGCGTGTGATGGCGCCGATTATCGGCGTCGTCGTGCTGGCCGCGTCCGCCCACGACAACCCCGCCGGCACCGCTCTGCTCGACCAGGCATTCCGAGTCCGTGAGCGAGCTGCACGAACTCCTCCGCATACCCACCGACGACCCGGCCACGAACGTCACCCGCAGCCGCCTCGGATGCCTCAGCGGTCGAGCTTCCTCACTCGACCCGAACGCAAGTCGGCACGGCCGACGGCCGCCACTCTCGCCTGATCAATCCGAACACCCACGAGTCGGACACCTCGCCGTTCACGACGCAGTCTTCCCGCAACGTCCCTTCACACACGAACCCGATCTTCTCCAGGACCCGGGCAGATGCCACGTTCCGCGTGTCGGCCTCGGCCTGGATCCGATTCAGGTCCAGTGTGTCGAATGCCCACTGCAGCAGGGCGTGTGCCGCCTCCGTCGCGTAGCCGTGGCCCCACATCGCCTCGGCGAGGCAGTAGCCCAGCGACGCGCTGCGGTAGTCCGGGTTCCATTCGGCCAGAACGCACCAGCCGACGAAGGCCCCGTCAGAAGCCCGGTCGATGGCCAGACGCACCCCGGTGCCTTCGTCCGCCATCGTCCGACACATCGCGATGAAACGCTCGGCGCGGGCCCGGTCGGTCCACGGCGGGGAGTCCCAATACCGCATCACGTAGGTGCTGCTGTGCAGCGCGAACAGGGGGTCCGCGTCAGCGTCGGTGAAGGGGCGCAATCGCAGGCGAGGGGTGTGCAGTGTGGGGGTGACCAAAGTCATGCGCACCATCTTGTGGCCTCGCGGGGCGGGCAGGACACCGAATATCCGAGCACGATCCACCCTAACGACCCCGGCACCGCCTACCAGCAGATCGCGCATACCCTCAACCAGCACCCCCATCCAGACCCCTGCCAATAGCCTCGTCCAGCTCAACAGGTGCGTCGCGTTGGACAGTTGACGTCGATGAGATCACACTCTCCGTCACTGGCGCCGCGACTGCCCGGCCGGGCAGCTCATCTTGATCCGCCCAGCCATGCACCGGCCGTCCACGCTCCAATTCGCTTTCAAGCCTGGCCACTTGAGCATCGCCGAGCTGGGGTCGTCCCCGCACTCAAAGCGTGCCCCGGCCTGCAGCCGGAACCACTCCCCCGCTGCCCTTCCGGCACCGGTCAGCCCTCCGCCTCGCGCACACCACACGAGCGCCACGGCAGACTTCCCGCGTGCCCGCATGGATCGAGTGTCCCACCCCAGCGGCGCTCGACGTAGTCGTCAGACAGGCGTCCAGACGTCGGGCCCGCCGCTGCGCCACTCGATCAGCGAGGACCGGACGACGTCCATCTCGTCCCAGTCCTGCAGCCCGGCCTCCTGAACGAACGCGGCGATGTCGAGGACGCCGTAGGCGATACCGACAAAGTGGTCATCGATCCGTACGCGTCGGCCTCCGTCCGCGGTGGGCGGATAGACGACGACGGGGTGATCGGTAGCCATGAAGCCACCCTGCACGCCGAACGACCGAGACGCCTGGTGTGGTGCGCCACTCGCGTGGCCGTCACAGGCTGGTGCGGGTTCTCCGCTCCCCTGTCGTTCGGCGAGGGCTGGGACGTGAGACCAGTGCGAAGCCCCTCGCGGCGACGGCGTCCGCGAGGGGCACAGCCGAATCTCCGTTGTCTGTAGTGTGCGGAATTGACAAGGAGCGAGCGGATCGCGGACGTGGCTGCTGGAGCATCCGCCCACGTGGCACGTCGGCCGCGCCAGTCTCGGCAGGTTCGGGGGAATGGACGATGGACTCCGCGTCCCCCGATCCGGTGCCGGTGCCGGTGCCGGTGATTGCCTGGCGGCTGGCGCACATCATCGTCTCCAGCCTGGGCTATCGGGTCGGATCGCACTTCGGTGGCCAGGACGTCGACTCCCAGACATTCGCCTACGCGGGGACCACTGACGAGGCGCTGAAACAGCTCGATGAGATGTATGGGAGATGGAACGCGGGGGCCCACGGGCTCTCGCACGCTCACCTGAAGAATCCGTCCACGGTCGGTCCCGAGCGGTTTCCCATGGAGGGCATCGTCCTGCACGTCAACAGAGAGCTGATTCATCACGGCGCCGAGATTTCCCTGCTGCGCGACCTCTACCGCTGGCAGGACTGAGCCGTACCGCGCCGCATACCGGCGGAAGTGTCGGCCAGGCGCTGATCGTGCCGCAGCACGGCTGGCACGATGGTCGGATCCTCCCGACCGACAGTGCCCGCCACCTGGACCGTATCGACTTCAGATAGCCGCGCAGCAGATCGGCGAGGTAGTCCCGGCCCGCGCCTCCGCCAACTGCTTGACCAGCTACTCTTCGAGTCCGTCCAGCTCCGCACAACGTACGCGCGGCGATCCGTTCCTGAATCTCGGGGTCCATCATGGACGGTGTCGGCGTGTGGGCGGACGTGGCCAGGTGTATCGGGATGGACAAACTCAAGGAGGCGGCGTGTCCTGGCGGGGACGAGAGGGTCGTGGGACAAGGCTGTGACCGACCGTTCGTCGCCTGGGGCGAGGACTCTTGGGAGGTTTCACCGGATGCTTGTGCTCGGACGTTCGCAGGTCGAGGCCCTCATCGACATGGGCGCACTGATCGACGCCTTGGCTCCGGCCATGGCGGACCTCAGCGCGGGCCGCGCCTCGGCACCGGACCGGATCGCAGCGCTTGTGCCCGAACAAGAGGGCTTCCTTGCGGCGATGCCGGGATACGTGCCGTCGGCCGGTGTCCTCATGACCAAGCTGGTCTCCCTCTTCCCGCGCAACGCCGCGACGCCGCTGCCCACCCATCAAGCGGTCATCGTCGTGTTCGATCCTTCCACCGGCGAGCCGACCGCGCTGCTGGACGGTACGGCTATCACCGCGGCTCGGACCGGTGCCTGCTCGGCACTGTCGGCGCGGCTGCTGGCGCGTGAGGACGCAACGGTGCTGGCCGTCCTAGGTACCGGAGTACAGGCCCGTTCCCACGCCCACGCGATGTGCCTCGTCCGCCACATCCGCGAAGTCCGCATCGCCGGCCGCAACCCGGCGAAAGCGACCGCGCTCGCCGCGGAGCTCTCATCCGAACTGGACGCCAGCGTACGGGCGATGGCCCCCGCCGAGGCACTCAATGGCGCCCACATCGTCGCAGCGACCACCCATGCCCTCGAACCGGTCATCCGCCGCCCCTGGCTGACGGGCGGGGTCCACATCACCTCGGTCGGCTATAACCCGGCCGGCCGTGAAATCGACGACGCCACCATCGCCGATGCGCTGGTATGCGTCGAATCGCGACAGGCCGCGCTGGCACCCTTCCCCGCGGGCAGCAACGATCTGCTGGCGCCCATCCGAGATGGCGTCATCAAAGCCGAGCACATCCACGCCGAGCTGGGCGAACTCGTCTCCGGTGTCAAACCGGGCCGCACCTCATCCGACCAGATCACCTTGTACAAATCAGTGGGGGTGGCGGTCCAAGACGCGGTCGCCGCGGCACTGGTCGTCACCGCCGCCCACAAACAATCGGCCGGCGTCGACATCACCCTGACGTGACGTCGACATGGGCAACAGCCCTTCTGGCACGGCCTGGCCGACAACCTGAGCCCTTTCCAGGGAACGCCCGGCCACTACCAGCGGGTCATCGCCGAGATGGGCGGCAGGGCGAAGACCGAACAGTTCGCCCGCCTCTTCATGGCCCCGGGTGTGGGTCACTGCCGGGGCGGGTCCGGCGCCGCCCCGGCCGACCCGCCGGCGACACTGGTGAAGTGGGTCGAACAGGGCAAGGCCCCCACTACGCTGCTCGCCCAGAACGGGCCCATGACGCGGCCGCTGTGCCTACGGCCGGCCGTCGCCCGCTACGACGGACGCGGCAGCACGAACGACGCCGCCAACTTCCGCTGCACCGGCCACCGGTGACGCACTGAGCTACGAACACGGAACAGACCGCTTTGATCTTTCGGTGCCCTGCCAGAGTCGCCCGCCGGTAGCTGCCGGTCCCACCGGGCAGCCTGATCTTGGAACCGCACGTCGACGTCCGGTGGCTGCCGCCGCTGCCCGGCCGCAACGAGCTGTACGGGTACGCGGTGGCCGTGGCCTGAATCGAAGCGGCGCAGCTCCTCCAACTCCCCGCGACCATCAGCAACGGTGACTTCACCGCCTGCTGGCGCTATCACGTGCGCCAGGAAACACAGTCTCCATCTCCGCCCCTCCCAGGCCACTTATCGCCTGACGTGTCTGAACGATCTCACTCAGCGAGAGATGCACCCAAGGGAAATGGACACCCAGAGCCCAAGAGCTCAGCCCTGTACAGCCTGGCCGATGTCCTGCGGGTCCAGGCCGGTGAGTTGGGCGATACGCGACGCGGGGATCCCGGACGTGAGCGCCCGGTGGACCAGGGACTGCCAGTCATGGGTGGTGTCGCGGAAGTTGAGCAGCTCGGCCTCCATGTCCGTCACGGATTGCGGCGCGCAGGCGTGCTCCACCCGTAGCGTCTCCTCCTGCGTCAGGGGCACCGGCAGCCGCTCCGCGTCCTCGGGGATGAGCACCTCGGCTCCGGCCGGGACGATCCTGACGCACTCGGAGGTTGCGGGAACCCCGTGCGCATCGAGCCATCCCCGCACCGCAGGGGTCTCGGTGCACTCCAGGTCGCCGACAGCGGTCAGAGCCGCGCCCAGACGCGGATGGCGCTCGGGGAGAACGAACAACAAAGCATCGTCGGCCATGACCTTGGCACCCACCTTCGCAACGAAGCATGAACACGAACGTGATGCCAATACCCCCGGAAGGCACTTCGATCCCAGGGCATGGCCAACTACTCCCCCGCACAGGTGGCCAGACCGACCGCGGCGGACGCGCACGCTGGGCGACGGCCTCCACCACACGGTCCAGGCCGTTGCCCCTATGCACAACCTCGGCTTCGCCTCATGAGCAGACAGGTGCGGTCACACATCCTGAGCTGCCTGAACACGGCCGTGCCCAACAGGGTTTCGAAGAGGCTCAGTGCTCGCAGAGCGAGAATTCTCGTTCGTAGAGCTGTTCGTTGTGCTCGTCGACGAAGAACTTGCGTTCTTGCATGAGCTGGTCGCGGTACTCATTGGCCTGTTCAAGTGTCATGGTCGAGGAGTCGGACCAGGGTTGCTGCGGTGGCACATCGGATGTCGAGACGATCTTTTCTGACGGATCGACCAGGAAGAACGCCAGAATCTTGCGATAACCCGGGCGGGTCGCGTCCGTGAGGCGGAAGGAACCGACGCGGTGTTGCAGGACGTTCGGGAAGGCAAGGCAGCGTCCTGCCGACGTCGATGCCGATCCCAGTACCTGGTTCAGTGCGTCTTCGTCTTCCAGGCCGTAGACCTCGCGCAGACCATTGTCGTCGTTCTGTTCGTAGCTCGGGTCGTCGAGTGCCGCCCGGAAACTCAGATGACTTTCGGTGATGTTCTCGCTGTCCCAGTAGTAGATGCCGGTCGAGACGATCCGCTCGTTCATCATCCCCTCGACATGCCAGGAACCGCCGGGGTATTCAGGTTTGTCCGGGGTCAGATGAATAGCGGCAATCTTGACGATGACCTGGAGAGAGCGACCACGCAGATCGACTCGGTCGGCCGCATCGGGCATCGCGGGCGGGGTGAACGCGGGGGCATCCGGGATGACCGGACGGCGGTCTTCCCACCAGGAATCGTGGGCTTCTTCCCACGCCTGGAGGGCTTCGGCGTACGCCTCGTCATCGCTGTAGGAGGACTTGTCCGGGTATTCCGGCTCCGAGTCGTACCATCCGTACGGATCGGCCTCGATCCGCACCGGTCGCGGATGCCGCAGGTCGGTCAGCACGTTCTCCCAGAGCGGGCGGAAGCGAGCGAACAAGTCGGGTAGCACGGAGGCCAGTTCGCGATGCGTCTCGGGATGCACGTTGTTGACATACGAACGGAAAGCGACTGAGCCGTCGTCACTGACATCCACGTCCGTCGGCGGCCACTGGAACCTCTCCGAGAACTCGTACTTCGAGTATCGGTCCGTCGGATTGCGCCAAGCCCGCTCGGGTGCCCCGCTCACCCCTCTCACCAGACAAAACAGTGAGGGGTGAACCAGATCCAGTACGAGGCCGTCGGATCCGGGATGCCAGTCCTGTTCTGCCTCGGGGACCTGCTCCAGAGCCTGCACCGCCTCGCGCAGCCGCAATCTGAGCTTGTCGTCGACAAGTGTGTCCGACTGCCAGACTCCATCGACGGCGGACACCTCGATGCCGGTTCGTGCGTCTCGCAGCGCGGCGTAATGCCGAAGTTCGGCCAGCACGTACTGCACCTGTGCTTCGGTGAGCCCCTGGGCGATCGCCTCTCGCGTCCATCGGGCGACGATGTCGGGGTCGTTCATCTTGTCGAACCACCGCGGCTTCGCCCGAATCTGTGAGCTGCACTCCATCATCTGAAGTTCCCGCAGTGTGCGGGGTGTCGCGAACGCTATGGACCGGGAAGCGTGAAAAGGCAGCGGAAAAGCAGACAGGTCAGTCAAGTCTCTGTGTCTTCCCAGTAAGTGAGTGGTGGCCGGAAGGATACTTGAGGGGACTGACACGAGGAGATGCCCCACCAGTCACTGGCCATGCCCCGCGGTCCAGCAGATCGAGAACGAGCGCCGCGATGTTCCATGCGTCGTCCTCGCCTCGGTGATGGCGCCCCTCGAGCGGCAGCCCGGCGATCTGTAGAGCGTGATCCATACCCGGCTTCTTCCGCAGCCCGTACGCCGCGGCAAATACCGCCTTGGCGTTGGTGTGGGTGCGCTCCGTCGGATAGCCGAACGGGTAGGCCACCCCGTCGGCCTGACTCTGCCGAGCGAATTGCCGACGGTCGTACTCGCCCCAGCTCGCCCAGGGCCGCTTTCCGGCTTCGTACTCCTCGACGAGAATCCGGCATGCCTCGGCGAAGGTGACGCCCCGTTCCACCTCGGCTTGCGTCAGTCCGGTCAGTTCGGTGCAGAAATTGCTCACCGCCGACCGGACAGGGCGGACCACGACGCGGTGCCGGGACACGCGGCGCCGTGCCGATACGTCCACGACGGTGAGACCGATCTCGATGATCTCGTTCACAGAGCCGGGCGGCGGCCGCCCGTCCCAGCAGGTGGCCTCCACGTCAATGACGTTCAGCAGCGACGGTTCATGGGGCATGGGGCCGAGAGTAGGGATGCGCAGCCGGTTCCGGCACCTCGATTTCCACCCGTCCGCACCGTCGCTGACGCTCGCCCGTTCAGGACCGTACGTCGACGAAGTCGCCGGCTGCCTTGGCGGGCCCGGTGGTGGCCGAGCCGGTGAAGTTCCACCGCCAGTAGCCGTCCTTGACCGCTTTGACGGTGGTGCGCAGGTTGCCCGTACTGCTGGTGTTCACCGTGGCCACCGTGGTGTAGGTGCTGCTGCCCTTGGGGCGGAACTGCAGTTTCACCGCTCGGCCCGCATATCCCGCATACCGGTAGGTGTCCCAATTGGCCCGCACCAGCTTGCCGGTGACGGTGATCTGCGCGCTCTTGGCGACCGGTTCCGGTGCCGCGTTGACCGTCAGCTGCGCAGCACGCTTGAGGGCGAACGACGCTACGCCGGGGGAATAGACGGAATCGCCGTCGCTGGCGTCGACCAAGGAGTCCACCGACCAGGTACCCGCGTTGGCGTTGGCCAGGTCCACCGGGTCGTCGCTGCCGGGAGCCAGGTGGGCGTTGACGGTGAACACCGCCGTGCAGTCCGTGGCGGTCTCGCAGAACGCGTCGGTGGTGTAGAAGCCGCCGTGAGGTCCTTTCAGGTCCACATCGACAAAGGAGAGCCCGGAGTCGTCCGATCCGGTGACCGTGACCGGGAAGACCACGTTGCGGGTGATCCCCACGATGACGTCATGCCCCGAGTTGATGACGGCACCACTGACCACCGGCTCACTGCGCGAGGTATCGGGCGCGGCATCAGCCCAAGCGCCCGCCCCCACCACCACTACGGCGACGGCTCCCACCACGGTTCCTCGCCGTGCCGCGCTCCGGACGGGCTTGCGCCACGAGGCGCGTGTGGCTCGGGCGGGCGAGGAGACCTCGCGCGCGCCGAGTTGTCTCTCGCTCATCGGTGGGACGTAACGGCTCATGAATCCTCCACGGCCAAGGCGCCACGCACCCAACCGCTCACCGAACGAGGGCAGTTGGCAGCAGGGCACAGCAGGTTGGTGCATGTCGCCTTCTACGACCACCGAACCGGCCCGATCGTTGCCCTGGATCGGGAACCCGTACGGCAGAGCGGACTGGTGCAGCCGAACCCGGCGGCAGAGTGTCCGGTTATCACCGCTCCGCCGTAAATGCATGGACTGAGAACCTTGTTCGACGGGACACTGCCCGCTTCCTCACCCCCGGGAGTGTGATGGGCACCTCTGACACGTACGGCTCCGCTCCAGGCAGGAGTGCGGTCCTGCTGGCGCTGCGCCACTACAACCGTGAACTCCTGCGCTTACGGTGGCTGGCGCTGCCCGCACTGCTGCTTCCGGCCCTGGGCAACATCGGCATCCGCTACATCGCCCCCTTGCTGATCGCCAAGCTGGCGGGGCAGGCCGCCACGGACGGTGGCCTCACCCTCGACTCCGCGTCGCCGTACGTGCTGGGCTTCGGGGTGACACTACTGCTCTCCGAGGCCGTGTGGCGGGTCGGGCAGCACTGTCTGAACCGGGTGGCGGCGCTCGGCATGGAGCACCTGTACGTCGACGGCATGGACGAACTCCTGGCCAAGGACGCGGCGTTCTTCCACGACAACTTCGCCGGCTCCCTCACCAAGCGGGTCCTGAGCTACGGCAAGCGATTCGAGGACTTCATCGACACGATGACGTACCGGATCGTCGGCAGTCTCGTGCCGTTGCTGTTCGGCGCCGCCGTGCTGTGGACCTACTCGCCGATGCTGGTCGTCGGCCTGCTCGTGATGATGGCGCTGACCCTGGTGGCCGCGACCCCGCTGATCCGTCGTCGGCAACGGCTGGTCAACGAACGGGAGGCGGCGATCGCCCGCGTCTCCGGCCATGTCGCCGACAGCCTCATGAACATGGAGACCATCCGGGCGTTCGCGGCCGAACGGCGCGAGGGCGCCGAGCACCGCAGCCGGGTCGCGGAGTCCCGACGGCTGACGCTGAGGTCGTGGGACTACGGCAACCTGCGTGTCGACACCGTGATCGCGCCGCTGTCCGTCGCCACCAATGTGCTGGGGCTGGTGGTGGCGATCGCCTTCGGCGGTCCGGGGCTGGGGGTGGAGGGGGTTGTTGTCGCCTTCACCTACTACTCCCAGGCGACCGAGATCATGTTCGAGTTCAATCAGATCTACCGGCGCCTGGAAAGCTCGATGACCGAGGCGGCGCAGTTCACGGAGCTCCTGCTGGATCCGCCCACCGTGCTCGACCCGCCGACGCCGGAGCCGCTCGCGCCACGAGACTCCGGTGTCCGCTTCGACAAGGTCACGTTCGCCCACGCGGGCGCGGCACCAATCTTCGAAGGGCTCGACCTGGACGTGGCGGCGGGTGCACGGATCGGGCTGGTCGGCCGGTCCGGCGGCGGCAAGACCACCCTGACGCGCCTCCTGCTGCGGATGTCGGACGTCAACGGCGGACGCATCCTGATCGGCGGCCAGGACATCAGCCGTCTGCGCCAGAGTGATCTGCGGTCGCTGATCGCCTACGTCCCGCAGGAACCCGCCATGTTCCACCGCACGCTGCGGGACAACATCGCCTTCGCCCGGCCCGGCGCGTCGGACGAGGAGATCCTCGCGGCAGCCGAGGCGGCGCACGTCACGGAATTCGCCGAGCAGCTCCCCGACGGCTTCCGGACGCTGGTGGGCGAGCGAGGCGTCAAGCTCTCAGGCGGCCAGCGCCAGCGCGTCGCCCTGGCCCGCGCCATCCTGCGGGACGCGCCGGTCCTCCTGCTCGACGAAGCGACCAGCGCCCTGGACTCGGAGAGCGAGATCCTCGTGCAGGACGCGTTGTGGCGGCTGATGAAGGGGCGCACGGCGCTCGTGGTCGCCCACCGGCTGAGCACCGTCGCGGGCATGGACCGTCTCGTCGTCCTGGACCACGGGAAGGTGATCGAACAGGGCTCCCACGAAGAACTGCTCACGGCACAGGGCGCCTACGCCAGGCTCTGGCAACACCAGTCGGGCGGCTTCCTCGGCGAGAACGACCAACAGAACTCCACCTGCCCGGACCAGGCGACCGACCCAGCGCCCCACGCCGGCCCTACACTTCCGTCACCCGCGGGGACCAAGACCGCCTGACCGGGCGTCGCGCACGAGTCCAGGGCGCAACCGCTGATGATCGTCCTGCGGTGCTTGGTCGATCAGGCGCGGTCGTGGAGTGTCACCTGGTAGCCGTCGGGGTCGGCGAAGGTGAAGGTCCGGCCGAAGGGGCCGTCGATCGGTGCGGAGACGATGGTGTGGCCGTCGGCGGCGAGTGCGTCGTGGATGGCCTGGACATCGGTGGCGTGGAGCCAGATCGCGGCACCGATGCCGGGCTGCGCGACGGATGCGAGGTCGGTGCCGGGAAGGACGTCGCGCAGGGCGAACGCGATCGGCTTCGTCTCGAACACGACGGCGTGCGGAGGTCCGGCCAGGGAGCGGACGAGGCCCAGGTACTGCTCGTAGAACGCCTGCGAAGCGTCGAGGTCGCGCACTTGGAGCGAAATGAAGTCGGGTCCGGTGGCGGGCATGATGACGCTCCTTTTTTCGTGTCAGTTTTCTGACACGAAAAAAGGTATGTCAGAATGCTGACATGAGTCAAGAAGGTGTCGGCGTCGACCTGGAGACGTCACTGGGCTACCTGCTCAAAGAAGCCTCGAGCGCCCTCCGTGCGGCCATGGAGGAAGTGCTGCGGCCGCTCGGGATGAGCGTGACGCACTACTCCTGCCTCGAACTGCTGGCGCAACGACCGGGCTTGTCGAACTCCGAGCTCGCGCGGGGCGCGTTCGTGACACGGCAAACGATGAACGTGCTGCTCCAGTCCCTGGAACGAGACGGCTACGTGACCAGACCCGCGGAGGCGGCCGTCGGGAAGGTGCTTCCCACGCGGCTCACGCCTCGCGGCCGCCGAAGCCTCGAAAAGGCGAGCGCGGCCGTCCGGTCCGTCGAGGCCAGAATGCAGGCCGGCTTGACCGAGACCGAACAGTCAGAGGCCTTCCGGATCCTGCAGAGCATGATCCATTCTCTGCGCGGGGACAACGAGATTGTTCGGCGCCCCACGCAGCCGTAGGCAGTTGCTCTTCCGGCATCAGGTGTCGGCGCGGTCGCCTGTCGGATAGCCGATCTCGGCCGTGTCCTTTGCCAGGGCGTCCAACGCCACTTCCGGATTCAAGGCCGCGACCACCTCGCTCGTCACAGGACGCCGTGCGAACACGTGCTGAATGGCCGCGAGGGGCACCGGGATTTCGTAGTAGTCCTCGGCGAAACGCTGGAATGCCTCCGGAGCCCGGTCGGCGAGGAGCCGGAACAGGTACGCGGAGCCATCCGGATCGCCGGCACCGTCGTCAGGGAACTCGATCGTGCCCGCCTTCCAGGCGCCATCGCCCCGTTCTCGCCACGCGCATGCGGTCACGGCCGGCATTCCGTCCTCGTCCGCGAACGCGGGCTCTTCGACGCAGGAACGGAAGACGTCCGGGACGTCGTCCAGGACGCCTGGCCACGGCCCGTCATTGGCGTAGGGACTCATGGGCGACTCGTGCGCGAACCCACGGATGTAGGCGCCGGCGTCCGAGAAGACGATGGAGAACTCGTCGCCCGATCCGTTGCGCATCGAGGCCATCTCCTCTCCGGCGGACCAGTGCGCGTCGAAGGAGTAGTGCCGGTCGGCCCATTCCGGGCTGAGTATCGCTTCCAGCATCGCCATCGAACGGCAGTGATCGCGCAGCTCGGAAATCTCGGGCAGTCGCCGGGCAACATGGTGAATGGTCACGCCTCCATCCAACATCAGGGATCTGACAGTCTCGGCGACGCCGAGTGGGTCTTGCCCGGATCCGTCTCGGGTACCGCCCCCTTGGTGTCGCCGGTCGGGGTGTCAGCGGACGTCGAGGTCCCGGCAGGTGTGTTCGTCGGGCAGCAGGGGCCGGAAGGACACCGCGTAGAGGCTGCCACCGCTGGTCCAGCGGCTGTCCTGGCGTGCGTCTCGGGCGAGGTGCTGAGCCTGTGTCAGTGCCTGGCCGGTCAGGACGGTGCACCTGCCCTCACGGGTCCACGTGCCCTCGGAGAGCGGGCGCAGGGGCCACGGCGTGGCGGAGGCCGATCCCGCGCTCACTCCGCTGGTGGCCAGCACCGCCAGGGCTGTCGGGCGGAACTCGCGTGCCCCGCGGGGAGCGTCCGGAAGGCGCTCGACGTACTCCAGGAGCTCCCCCCGCGAGCCCGTCCCGCCCGCCTCCGGAGCGGCGATCCGAGTGGTCCGCACACCCCCCGTCGTCCGCAGCGTCACTCGCAACAGCGAGGCGTCGGTGCTGCGGGAGTCCTCGTAGGTACGGGCCCGGCCGAGGCCCGCTGCCCGGGCATCCGTCATGATCCGCTCGTACTGCGGGCCCGAGAGCGGGAATTCGCGGGCCGTCTGGAGTGCTCCGGCCGGCTCTCCGGGGACGATGACCCGGCCTCCGCCATAGAGCGAGAAGCCCGGCAGCCGGCCCAGCTCCCAGGGCGCGGGCCCGCTGTGGGATTCCTGGGTCCGCAGTACGAGCAGGTCCGGTGGCGCCGACGCCACGGGCGGAGCGCCCTCTCGCGATGACGACTGCCCACCGCACGCCACGGATGTCCCGGCGAGCAGTACGGCGGTCACGGCAGCGGTCACGGCGGGGGCACGCATACAGCTCCGACGAGTCTTGGCGGGTGCGGGTTCCCGCCGGGGCCGGACACCGCCGCCCCGGCGGGAAACCGGTCATGACCGGACGTCAGGACCGGGTGAGGGTGTAGGTGCCGGAGCCGGCACGGTTGACCAGGACGACGCCGTAGCAGTTGCCCTGCGGGGTGAAGGTGAGCGACTCGGGTTGTCCCGGACCGCCGCTGGTGGACGACGCCGCCGCACCGGAACGCCCCACTACGCCACTGGCGGGGTCGGCCGGGTCGGAGTCCATGAGGAACAGTTCGGCGTCCTGCGACGGATCGGACGGGGTCGCCGTGAGGGTGACGTCGCCGCCCGGTGTGCCCGGGCAGAAGTCCCAGACGGAGACGATGTCGTCGTTACCGTTCATCGTCTGGGTGGCGGGACTGACCAGCAACCGGCTGGGGTTGGACAGTTCGATGCGGTACTCGCCGCCCCCGGGCTCCAGACCGGGCCGTCTGACCGCCGGATAGTAGTCACCCATGCCATGGACCGCCGAGTCCACCGCGACGAAGTCGATCGTGTCCCCCGTGCCCAGGCTCAGCCCGAGCAGCTGCTGGAGGTCGAAGTCGTCGTACATGTAGAGGTCGTAGTCGACGTTCGCGGGCGGACGGATCGCCGTGACCGACCAGAACACGGTCGAGGTGTCGTAGCGGTAGTTCTGCTGCTGCTCGGGGGTGGGACGGGTCAGCGCCGTGCCGTCCGCGAGCGGATTGCGGAATCCGTAGTCGATCCCGTTCTGGAACAGTGCGCCGAGCGGGCCCGGGCCGACGTCGTGGCCCTCCTGACCGCGGTGGGTCCAGAATTCGCGGAACGTGCCCGAGCGTCGGTCGAGCAGGGTGTCCCAGATCGCGCCCGTGGCGTTCTCCTGGTGGTCGTCCCAGTAGGCCTCGCCCGGCGGGTCGATCAGGTCCCACAGGGAGCCGGTGACCCGGCCCTCGGTGGCGTCACCCGGCTGGTAGTCCGTGGTGTTCTCCACGTTCCAACCGCGGTACAGCGGCTCGTTGTAGATGGCCATGGGGTAGAAGTTCGCGAAGCCCTCGCTCCAGGCGCAGCCGACAGAGCTGCTCTGGTTCATCTGGTGCGGACTGCAGTTCTCGGTGTTCGGCCAGAAGTCGTCGTCGTAGATGTCGTCCATGACGGCGTGGCCGTACTCGTGCACGGCGTCCGTACGGTCGTCGGGCGTGGCCGGCTCCAGCCGTACGGTGTCGTCGTCGCGCGTGTAACGGCTGTTGTCGTTGCTGTCGTCGTCCGGGTACACGATCTCCATGCGGCGGCAATCGCCTGTGTCGCGGGCGTCCCAGCACTCTCCGGGCGTCCACGCCTGAGCGTCGTCGGCCTGCGCGAAGGCGTGCAGGACGCGGTTGAGTGCCTGGTCGCCGGGGGCCACTCGGCCGAAGTCCACGGTGCGGCCGTCAGCGATGTCGTCGCGCTGTCCCGACTGGAAGAAGTACAGGTCGCGGCCGAGGAACCACTCGTCGACCACGCGCGCCAGGCCGTTCTCGGCGACCACCCGCAGGTACAGGTCCTGGCCGCCCGGGTCGTTGCCGTTCTCGAAGCACAGCCGGAAGCCGCCGTTGCCGTCGGTGAGCGCCACGTCGAGCAGGTCGTCCCCGATCGTGTCGTCGTCCCACGCCTGTACCTGGATGTTGCGTGAGGGGTGCGCGACGCCGTCCTGGTCCGCGTAGCCGACCGTGCCGGTCGCACAGGAGAGGGCCTGCACGGACGGGTCGGCGGTCGGCGGGTCGTCGCTGTGCGGCTTGGGCAGACCGTCCGTCGAGACCGGCCGGTATTTCACGTTCGGCGCGGAGGGTACGAGTTCGGTGTCGTGAGGGATGGGGGCCAGGGCCGTCGAGTTGCGGCGCTGGTGGAGCCCCAGGTAGGAGTCGGCGCGGCTCGCGCCGACGGACAGCAACTGCATGTGCGTGTCGAGGTCGAGAGGCTGGTCCGAGGGGCCGTCCACCTGCGCGCGCACCGAGGTGGAGGCGGCGCTCGTGCCGCGTACGGTCGCGGCGTACCGCAGGGTCTGGCCCTTGTGGAGGTCGACGGTGCGCGAGGCGCGCCGCACTCCGGTGCCGTCCTCGGGCAGCAGCGGACCGAGCTCCTCCGTCTTCCAGCCGGCGGGGGCGGACTGCCATTCCAGCGCGCCGGGCAGATCGGCCCGCACAAGTGCGTCGGAGACGTCGATGCGGGAGGCGACCTCGATGGTCAGCCTGGCACTCTCGCCCACGGCGGGCGCCCGGTCCAGCTTGGTGGTGATGTGCACGCAGCTCGACCATTCCTGCGGGATGGCACAGCTGACGCCGGGCTTCTGCGCGGCCGGTGCGGCCTGCGCGGGTGCCGGTACGGACTGTGGGAGCGCGAGCGCGATGGAGCTGAGCGCGGTTACGGCCATACCTCGTCCGCGGCGTCTTCTGCTTCGTGGTGGTGCTTCTAATCGTGCGTCACTTCTCTTACGGATCATGCCAGTTCCCCCTTTTGCGGTCTTCAGCCCCTTGCGTGGTGAAGCGGCACGGTCCACACAACAAGAGGGCACCAGGCAGGTCCAGTACATGACAGGACAGACGGGTCGTGCCGTGGGGCAGTTGGTGCTCGAGAGCCCAAGGCCATCCGATGACGGTTGCGGATCAGAGGCCGATCAGTCGCGGATCGCTGGCCAGCGCGCGGTGCCACCCCTTTGGGTTTTGATCGCTCCGCGTGCCTCGCCAGGGTTTCCGAGTCCACCCCCGTGCCGTCGGCTCCCGCATGGCCTGCCGGATCCGGAACGTCTTGCGTCACCCCAGGCGAAGGCACCCATCACCGGGGTTCCGCCCCCGCTCCCGAGTAGTGGATGACCGTACAGCGCCGGCGGATGCCCGCCCCTGCAGACAAGCCCAGCTGGCTGATTCCGGCCGCCCCCGGGGCGTACCGGCCTCCTTCCCCACGGAGTTCGCTGACATCGCCGAGTTGCTCGTTTTGCCCCGGCCTTCGCGCCCTGGTGGTCCTGACAGATGTCAGGACGGCAGGCGCCGCACTGTCGCATACGTTGCTCTCGGTCCGCAGGTCAACCGCGGGCCGGGACGACGCGCCCGCATCGGGGGAAGTGGTTGTTGATGAAGCGCATGGGCGCTGCCGCGCTCGTCGTGACGGTGGCTCTGGGTGTTGTCACGGCGGGATGTGGCCCGCAGAAGCAGGATGACAAACCCTCCGGGACGGATCGGGGAACCTCGGGCACAAGCACGCGACTGCGCGAGCTGACCGACGCCGAGCGGCTGCGTATCGCTGATGCCCAACAGCGGTTGATCAAACGCTGCATGACGCGCAAGGGCTTCGACTTCTGGGAGGCGGAGCGGCTGAGCCTCGAGGAAAGCCGCACGCTCGGCTGGGTCACGGACGATGTCGCCTGGGCGGACAAGCACGGCTACGGCAGCCGTATCGACGCCAAGCACGAACGCGCCCGGCTGACCAACAGGAACGTCGCCTACCGCGCCGGCCTCTCCGACGAGCGGCGTGCGGCCTACGACAGGGCCCTGGACGAAGGCATCGACGCCCCCGTCATCACGGCCGAGGTGCCCACCGGCGGGACAGTCCGCAAGCGAGTGGGCGGCTGCGTGGCGGAGGCGGAGAAGCACCTCTACGGGGACCGGGTGGCCTGGTTCCGTGCGGAGAAGACGGCGATGGGTCTGCAACCCCTCTACGTCCCCCAGGTGATGGCCGACAAGCGCTTCGCTGCGGCGCTGGCTTCCTGGTCCCAGTGCATGGCACGTTCGGGCCACACGTACCGCACTCCGCAAGAGGCCCGTCAGGCAGCCATCGAGCACGGCCTGAAGGCGGGCCCCGGCGAGGCATTCGAGGCAGAGCGCAAGCTCGCCGTCGCCGATGCGACGTGTGCGAAGAACACCTCACTCCGGTCCATCGGAAACGAACGCGAGACCCATTACGTCAACAAGCTTCGCGACCGCTACGGCAGCGACCTCGACACCTACGCGCGCCTCCAGCTCCAGGCGCTCGCCCGCGCCAAGAAGGTCGTCGAACCGCGCACGTGAGAGCTCCGTTCAGGACCTCCCGTGACAACGGCGCACGGTCGCGACACCACGTCCATGGTCACCGCCGTGGATCAGCACACCTCCCACGAGACAGACAACAGGAGTACACATGCGCAAGCTGACCACGGCCATCGCGGCCACGGGCCTGATGGCCCTCGGCCTCGCCGTCCCCACATCCGCCCACGCGGCCGAACAGGGCCAGTACTGCGACGCCGAGTGGAGCAGCCACGGCCGCGACGGCAACGTCCGCGCGTGGAACGGGTTCGACTGCACGGGCACGCTCCTGGGCGTCACCCCCGGCAACGACCCCGACTGGAGCGACAGTTCGGGGCCCTTCCAGGGCAACGACTGGAGCGAGCCCAAGTCCGTCGCGAACAACGGCACGATCGGCGGCAACGACGTCGTCGCCTTCTACCTGGCGCTCAACTACGCCTCCGAGCACGGATACGTGTGCCTCTCACCGTACGAGCTGTATGCAGACGACGTGACCGACAACAGGTACACCAGCGGCAGCGTGCCCAACCACATCTCCTCCCACCGGTGGGTGCAAAACACCGCGTGCGCCACGGACAGCTGGCTCACCTGACCGAGCTCGCTTCCGGCATCCTGCACCGGAAGGGCACTGGCGCGCGACTGCGAGGCCGTCCCGCCACGTGCACAAGTGAACGGGTGGGCCATCGCACTGCGTGCAGCAGTTGATGGCCCGCTCACATCCACCTTCCCCCGTCACATCGTGTCCGCCCACTTCCGGATGAGCTGCTCGGTGCGCTGAGGCTGTTCCTCGTGCAGGTAGTGTCCGACGCCTGGCCAGTGCTCGACCCGGGAGCCGTTCACGTGCAGCGTGGTTTTCTCCCAGTCGGCGGCCTCGGACGAGGTCCACACGGTCAGCACCGGGTGGGTGCGGCGGCGGCGTAGGTACGCCTCACTTTACGGGCGGACGCCGACCGCTTCCAGGCTGGTGTACATGCCCGATAGCCGAACAGCAACAGCGAGTCGGAGGCGCCGTACAGGTCGAGGCCCTGGATCCACCTGCTACGCCGACCCCCGCCACACCGAACCCGGCCAGATCAACCGTCTCTTCGGCGGACGCGGCGCCTATTTCGACGACCCGAGCGGCCACAACATGGAGATCATGACTGTGCCGTACGTCCGCCCCTAGCAAGCTGCTGAGCGGCGGTCCTGTCAGGTCCTCACGCTGAGCGGCTCCCCAACTCCCCTCCCCAAGCCAACACTTGGGGCGGTGAGGTGCCGGGGAGCCGCTTGCCGGGCGGATTCGCTTCGAGCCTTGGCTCACACAAGCCGCCGTGCCGTGCGCGGACTTCTGACCGGTCGTCATGGACCCGGACCGGCAGCGGGGCTGGGGCGCTTCGCCGGAAGGTCTCGCGGGTCCGGACAGCAGGTTCTGGAAGGCCCATGGAATCCCCTTGCTCAATGGTCAAGAATCGTTGACCATTGCTCGCATGCCTACCGATGACCTCCCCGAGACCTTTCACGTCACCACGGACGAACAGTTGCGCGCCGTCTCCAATCTGACCCGCCACCGGATCATGGCGGCGCTCCGCTTCGAGCCCGCGACGATCACGCAGATCGCCGACCGAGTGGGTCTCGCGAAGGGGAGTTCCAGCTATCACATACGGCTGTTGGAACGGGCCGGCCTGGTGAAGGTGGTACGGACGCGGAAGGTGCGCGGTGTCACCGAGCGGTACTACGCGATGGCCGCGCGGTCGATCGAGCTGCCGGATCCGGGCGCGGGAGGGCCGGATGTGCTGATGCGCCATGCGGTGGCGGACCTGGAGGCGTCGCCGGTGGACGGCGAGCGGCACGTACGGATGGCTCATCTGCGGCTCACCGAGGAGCAGTTCGCGCAGCTGGGGGCGCGGCTGGAGGCACTGGCGGACGAGTTCCAGGAGCTGTCCGATCCGTCGCTGCCTGACGCGTCACTCGTCTTCTCACTGTTCCACCCGGCACCGCGCGAGCAGGCCGAGGGGAACGCCAAGTGACCTCAACCGCTCGGAAGTTGCCGACCGGATTCGGACGGCTGTGGACCGCGCAGACCATCTCCTCGCTCGGTGACGGGGTGTCGCACGCCGCGCTGCCGCTCATCGCGTTGACGCTGACGCGGGATCCGATGGCGCTCGCTGTCGTCACGGCCGCCGGCACGCTGCCGTGGCTGCTCTTCGGAGTGCTCGGCGGTGCCCTGGTGGACCGCTGGGACCGCCGACGCACGATGTGGGTCGCGGACGCGTCGCGTGCGGCGCTGCTCGCGATACCGGCGGCGGCGGCCGCGCTCGACGTGCTGAGCATTGCGCTGCTCGCGGCCGTCGCCTTCCTGCTCGGCCTCGGCGGGCTCCTCTTCGATACGGCCGCCACGGCCTACCTGCCGGATCTGCTCCGCCGCGACCCCGCACTCCTGGAGCGCGCCAACTCCCGCCTGCGCGGAGCCCAGACCGCCATGTCCGGTTTCGCGGGGCCGCCTGCGGGCAGTGCACTGCTCGCGCTCGGGCGGGCGGTTCCACTGCTCGCCGACGCGGTGTCGTTCCTGTTCTCCGCGCTGCTCGTCCGTACGCTGCCCGCCATGCCCCGGCCCGTGCCGCAGGTCCGCGAGTCGCTGCTTCGGCAAGCGCGGGCCGGCGCCTCGTACGTCTTCCGGGACCGGGTGCTGCTCGGACTCGCGCTCCGCCCGGCGGTCGGGAACGTCGCCTTCCTCGCCGTGGAAACCGTCCTCGCCCTCTTCGCGCACGACCGCCTCGGCATCGACACCTACGGCTTCGGCCTGCTCCTCACGGCGGAGGCCGCCGGCGGTCTTCTCGGCGCAGGCATCGCCTCCTACCTCGGCCGACGACTCGGCACCGGCACCGCACTGACCTGCACGGCCGCCGTCGAAGGGCTGGCCATCCTGGGCCTGGCCGCCGCCCCGAACCCGTACGTGGCCGGGCTCGCGCTCGCCGTCTGCGGGGCCGGCATGGGCGCCACCATGGTCCTCGCGCCCTCCCTCCGGCAGGCGATCGTCCCCGCCCACCTCATGGGCCGGGTCGCCTCCACCTCCCGCATGCTGGCCATGTGCGCCGCCCCCATCGGGGCCTTCCTCGGCGGCTGGCTGGCCACCACCTACGACATCCGCACCCCGCTCTACGCCGCCGCCGGCCTCCTCCTGGCGATGACGGCCGTCACGGCATCCATGACCAGCAACCGCCGGGTCGAAGCGGCCCTGCGCGCCGCCGCCCCGGCCGACGGCCCAGATCACCCGGCAATCAAGCAGCCCGCCCAGCAGAGTGCGTCCGACGTGTTGTGAAGCCTGCCGGGAAGGCGCCGCCACACGCGGGGGCCAGGCCCCTGCCGAGCGCAACGAGTGGCCAGGTCGACTCGGGGGTGCCGGCCGTCCATCCTCGTCGCCCACGGCGGCGTACGGCTCCCGGCAGGGGCCGCTTGCTTTGGCAGAGCGATCCGAGCCTGGGACTGTCGGCCGCCTTCGCCAAGGACAACGTCCTGGAAGTGATACGTACTTGGGAGCTGGCTACCCTTGACCGCCCACGGAGGCCGAGAGGGCCTGGTCAGGGTCCTTGCTTTGCGTCGGCGGAGGGAGAGGTGACGGTGGCGGCGTCGATGAGTTGGCGCAGAGCGCCGTAGTAGACCTCGTCGTCGGTCACCGCGGGCACGATCGCGGCCAGGTGACCGGTCAGCGCCGGAAACTCCTCCGGGTCGAGCGCGGCCAGCGCGGTGCGCGTCGCGGCCTGGGTGGCCTTGGAGTCGCGGTGGTCTACGAAGCTCGCGCTGCCGAGCGTGAGCAGGTACAACCGCCGGTACGCGGTGATCGCCTCCTGCGGGCTCATCCCTGCCGCGAGGCTGTCGGCCAGCTGCGGCTCCACCAGGCGGGCCAGCAGGTTCGATCCGAGCCAGGGGCGCGTCCCGCGCAGCGCGAGGAGCCCGGGGTGGGCGGCGAGCAGCCGGTACAGCGCGAGGAAGCGCGCTTCGGTCGCCGTGGCCCAGTCGGTTCCCGGCTCGATCACGGGGAGGCGGGCGGCCAGGTGGTCGGTGCACAGATCGAGGAGGCCGGCCATGTCGGTGCAGCGCCGCTGAAGGGAAGCGAGGGAGATGTCCAGTCGCATGGCCAGTGCCCGGAAGGTCAGCGCCTCGGGGCCGCCCTCGTCAACGAGGAGGAGGGCGGTCTCGGCGATGCGGTCCGGGGTCGCACGGTCCAGAGAGGGTGAGTGACGCGGCATATGAGTCACTGTACGATACGCCGTATCGAACAGCCCGGCCGAAGAGCGGGTCGCCCCCTCCACAGGAGCAGCACCATGGACCAGCTCACCTACGGTGACGTCAAAGCCGCCGCCGAACGGATCACCGGCCGGGTCCGCCCCGTCACCCTCGCTCCGGCCGACGCCGGCAGCGCGCCGGGACCGTGCGAGCTGTGGCTGGCGCAGGAGTTCATGCAGCACACGGGCTCCTTCAAGGCCCGCGGTGCGCAGAACTTCCTCCAGGCCCACCGCGACGCCGGCACCCTCCCGGACACGGGGGTCACCATCGCCTCCGGTGGCAACGCGGGGCTCGCGTGCGCGTGGGCCGCGCGACAACAGGGCGTCACCGCGACCGTCTTCGTACCCGCCACCGCACCCGCGGTGAAGGTGGCCAAGCTGCGCGCGTACGGCGCCGTCGTCCGTCTCGTCGGCACGGAGTACGCCGAGGCCCTCGCCGCCTGCCAGAAGTTCGCCGACACCACCGGCGCACTCACCTCCCACGCCTACGACCACCCGCTCATCGCGGCGGGCGCGGGCACCCTCCTGGAGGAGATCCACGCCCGGCTGCCCGGCCTGGACACGGTCGTGGTCGCCGTCGGCGGCGGTGGGCTGTTCGCCGGCATGTCCACCGCCGCCCGACACCACGGCATCCGCGTCGTGGCCGTCGAGCCGGAGAACTGCCGGGCCCTGAACGCCGCCTTGGAGTCCGGCCACCCGGTCGATGTCCGCGTGGACTCCGTCGCCGCCGACTCCCTGGGCGCCCGCCGCACCTCCGCGATGGCACTCCACGCGGCCCAGCAGGACAACGTGCGCTCCGTCCTCGTACCGGACAGCGAGATCATCCGCGCCCGCCAGGCCTTGTGGGACGACCGCCGACTCGCCGTCGAACACGCTGCCGCCACAGCTTTCGCCGCCCTCACGGCCACCGGCGCCCCCTACCGACCCGCCCCGGGCGAGAATGTCGCCCTCGTACTCTGCGGCGCCAACACCGACCCCAGCGACCTGGTCCACTGACCAGCGAGACCACCCCCCGCCGACGTGCGGGAGCGCGACTTGTCCTGGCTCCGCGAGCTCGATCTCGAAGACTTCAACTGGGGCCACACTCACAGCAGCTTTGGTTCAGGAAGGTGCCACAGCTCGGCTCGCCTGGCTCGTCGGTCAGTCGGGGGTCTCGCCGGAGTCTGCGGGCTGGGAGGCGTCCAGGGTGGTCCGGTCGATGTCGCCGTTGGTCGCGGCCCAGCTGGCCAGCAGGTTCAGGGCGTCCTGGGACGGGGATGCGGGCTCGGCGGTGTAGGTGAGGAGGAACTGGCTGGGGCCGTCGGGGAGCGGGAAGGTTTCGAAGGGCAGGTCGAGGTCGCCGACGACCGGGTGGTGCAGGAGCTTGACGCCGGTGGTGTGCATCCGGACGTTGTGGGCCGCCCAGCGGCGCCGGAATTCCTCGCTGCGGGTGGACAGTTCCCCGATCAGGTCCGTCAGCCGTCGGTCGTAGAGGTCGCGGCCGGCTTCGGCGCGCAGCATGGCGACCGTGTCGTTGGCGACTTCGTCCCAGTGGCGGAAGAACTCGCTCGCGTGCGGGCTGAGAAAGACGAACCGGGCGTTGTTCGGCGGCCGTACGGGATCGGCGTAGACGAGGGAGAACAGGGCGCGCCCGAGGTGGTTGGCGGCCAGGATGTCCCCGCGTCCGCTGAGGATGAACGCGGGCGTGCCGGCCATCGAGTCGAGGACGCGCTGCACCGCGGACCGGACTCGCTGCTGGGCCGGGCGGCGGCGTGGCGGACGGGTCGTGCCGGCGCCGCGCAGGAGGTCGAGCAGGTGGATGCGTTCGGCCTCGTCGAGCTGAAGTGCCTGCGCGATGCCGTCGATGACGCTCTCGGAGACGCCGGTGGCGTTGCCGCGCTCGAGCCGGGTGTAGTACTCGCTGGAGATGCCCGCGAGGAGGGCGACCTCCTCGCGGCGCAGCCCGGTGACCCGTCGGCGCTCTCCGCCGTACAGGGGCAGTCCGGCCTGCTCGGGGGTGACCCTGGCCCGTCGCGTGCCGAGGAATTCCCGGATCTCCGCACGGAAATCATCACGGATGTCGCGGTTGTTGCCTTGTGGGTCGTTTCTGCCTGCCATGCGCTTCACTCTACGAGTGCCGGCGCCGGGCTGGGGGTCCCTGTCAGTGACCCCCTCATCAGGGACTCCCACCCACCTGTGACAGCCGGTTTTCTTGGTGGTGCACCGCCCACGGCGGTGTGAACCGTCCGTCCGGGCAGTCGGCGCTGTGCCGCCGGTCCCACTCCCCTCTGCGGCGCTGTCGGTATGCCCCACCCCGCACACACCAGGTGCCGGATCACGGCGTCTGAAAGGAAACGTTTCATGAGCAAGGTCATTCTCGTCACCGGTGCCGGCCGCGGCCTGGGCACCGACATCGCCCGCGAGGCCCTCGCCGCCGGCCACCAGGTCGTCGCCACCGGCCGCCGCCCCGAAGAGGTCGAGAAGACCCTGGGCGGACCGCAGGACAACCTGCTGGTCACCAAGCTCGACGTCACCAGCCTCCAGGACGCCGAGTCCGCCGCGCAGGCCGCCGTCGACCGGTTCGGGCGCATCGACGTCCTGATCAACAACGCCGGTAACCTCTTCACCGGCTACTTCGAGGAGATCTCGCCCGCACAGATGCGCCGGCAGTTCGAGACGAACCTCTTCGGCCCGATGAACGTCACCCGCGCCGTCCTGCCGACCCTGCGCAAACAGCGCGCCGGCCACATCATCACGATCACCTCGACCGCCGGCCTGGTCGGCATGGAGTTCACCTCCGCCTACGCCGCCTCCAAGTTCGCGGCAGAGGGCTGGATGGAGTCGCTGCGCTACGACGTCGAGCCGTACAACATCCACACCACGGTCGTGGAGCCCGGCTACTTCCGCACCGAACTCCTCGTGGACGGCTCCACCACCTGGCCCGAGCTGTCCATCGAGGACTACGCCCCGCGCACCGCCCCGAGGATCGAGGGCATGAAGAGCATGAACGGCAAGCAGCCCGGCGACCCCGCCAAGCTCGCCCGCGCCCTGCTCACCATCGCCGGCCAGGACAAGCCCCCGCAGCGCTTCATCGCCGGCGCGGACGCCATCGAGGCCGCCGAGGCCAAGGCGAAGGAACTCCTCACCCAGGCCGACGCCTCCCGCGCCCTCGGTGGCGCCCTGGCCTACGCCGACGCCTGAGCAGCACACCCCAGGCCCAGTACGAGCCGAGCACGGCGCAGTTTGTACGTGACCAGTACGGATTCCCGTCGCCCGTCCCTAGCCCCACCGGCGTCACCCCGGCCGGCTCGCATATCCCCTGGCCGGCCCCCGCGCGCCGGCCGCCAGGACGACGAAGTCAGACGAAGTCATGCGCATGCCCCACTTCGGCGCCGACGCCGGATGCGCAGATCCCGAAGCGGTCCGTCGGCCGACGAGGCGGTCATAGCGCCCACAGCTATGTCCACCGGGCGGGTCCGACGGCCACTACGACAAGGAGTACCTGATGCAGCACGTATCACTGGGCGGGCTCGATGTCTCCCGCATCGGCCTGGGAGCCATGACCATGGCCGGCACCTACACCACGGGCGGAGGGCTCGACGACGCCGAGTCGATCCGCACCATCCACCGGGCCGTGGACCTCGGGGTCACCCACATCGACACCGCCGAGATCTACGGCCCCTTCCACAGCGAGGAAATCGTCGGCAAGGCCATCAAGGGCCGCCGCGACGACGTCGTGGTGGCGACGAAGTTCGGCCTCGTCTCCCACGCCGGTGACGGTCCCGGCGTGATCGACAGCAGCCCCGCCAATGTGAAGACCGCGGTCGAAGGCTCGCTCCTGCGGCTCGGCACCGACTACATCGACCTCTACTACCAGCACCGTGTCGACCCCAACACGCCCATCGAGGAGACCATCGGCGCGCTCGCCGAGCTGGTCGCCGAGGGCAAGGTGCGCCACATCGGCCTCTCCGAGGCCGGCCCCGACACGATCCGCCGCGCCCACGCCGTCCATCCGGTGGCCGCGCTGCAGACCGAATACTCGCTGTGGACGCGCGACGTCGAGGCCGAAATCCTCCCGCTGCTGCGCGAGCTCGGCATCGGATTCGTCCCCTACTCCCCCCTCGGTCACGGCCTGTTGACCGGGCAGATCCGTACCGTCGACGACTTCACGGACGACGACTGGCGCAAGACCAACCCGCGTTTCATCGGCGAGAACTTCCAGCGCAACCTGGCGATCATCGACGAAGTGCGGGCCATCGGCGCCGAGATCGGGGCCACCCCGGCCCAGACCGCGCTGGCATGGCTGCTGACCCGTGGCGACGACATCGCCCCCATCCCCGGGACCCGGCGGGTCTCACGCGTCGAAGAGAACACAGCCGCCGACGCCGTCGAACTCAGCGCCGCTCAGCTCGACCGCCTGAACAACCTCACGCCGGCCGCGGGCGAACGCCACAACGAGGCGAACATGGCCAGCATCGACCGCTGAGCCCCGGCGAAGATCCCGGCGCACCTGCACCCATGCACCAATTCACTGATCACTGAAGAGGTTTCTCGTCATGTCCAAGGTTCTCCTTGTCGTAGGTCACCCCGATCTGTCCCAGTCGAAGGCCAACGCCGCGCTCGTGGACGCCGTCCGCGATCTGGCCCATGTCACCGTGCACGACCTGTACGCCACCTATCCCGACTTCCGGATCGACGTCGACGCCGAGCAGGCGCTGCTCGCCGAGCACGATGTGATCGTCTTCCAGCACCCGGTGTTCTGGTACAACACCACGCCGCTGTTCAAGCAGTGGCAGGACAAGGTCTTCACCTTTGGCTGGGCCTTCACCATCGACGGCTCCCCCTCGCAGCTGGCCGGCAAGAAGGCCGTCGTCGCGGTCACGACCGGTGTCCCCGTCGATCACTACACCCCCGAAGGCTCGAACCAGGCCACCATCGAGACCCTCCTCAGCAACTGGCACGCGACCCTGCGGCTGTGCCAGTTCGACATCCAGCAGCCGATGGTCAAGGTGTACGGCACCGCCTTCGGCCTCTCCGACGAGGACCTGGCCTCCGCCGCCAAGCAGTACAACGAACTGCTCGCCTCCTACGCCGCCTGAGCGCACTCTCACGACAGCGGCCGCCCTTGCGGCACCGCAAGGGCGGCACGAAACGCCGTCAGGACGCTGCTCCCGGGCGGGACAGCCGGCTCAGCTGTCGGTGCACGAGGGCCAGTGGTCCAGCGCCCACTCCGGCCAGCCCGGCCAGCCCGCCGGCGGGGGCGGAATCTCGCTGCCGGCGAGTTCGGCGGCGTCGGGCACCTGGAACTGCTCCCGCCATCGGTCTACGTCGGCCTCAGTCATCGGGAACGTCTGATGCGGTGCCGTTGTCTGGCGATGCGCGATGCGGACGAGCTGGACGTCCTTGTCCACGGGCAGATAGACCACCTGGCATGCTGCCCCGGCCGACCGTGCCAGCCAGCGCAGTGCCGAGCGTTCATCGCGGCCCCAGAGCCCGTAGTCGAGCACGACGTTGGTCCCCAGCCGCAGCGCCTGCAGGGCGACCGAAATGAGCCGCCCTTCGAGCACAAAGCGCTTGCCGTCGGCCATCGAGTCGTCGAAAAGCGGGGCCATCCAGTGATCCGGGGTCAGCCGCAGCGCCCGGTGCGTCACGGCGAGCTCGTTGGCCCGGGTGGTCTTCCCGGCTCCGGGGAGCCCGACCATCAGGAACAGGGTGGCGACACGCGGGTCCTGTGTGACAACGAGTCCGGCTGTATGCGGGCATGGGTATGGGCTTTCGTGCTGTGCGTCGAAGCGCTGCGACTGAGACATGTCTCCCCTGATCAGGCAGGATGGCCCGGCAGCACAGAGACCAGTGGGTGGCTGCCGGCAGAACACTGATCCGGCGGTACATCAGCAAGGGGCCGTAGTTACGGCAGCCTCGGATACCGCCGCAGAGCGGCGACACGGGTAGTCATAGCGGCGCAGCAGCACATGCCTGCACCATAGACCGTGACGTCGATCCCTTCAGCAACCTGCGGGTCAGAAGCGTCCGCACGGTCACGCCGACCACCAGGACGGGTACGGGCATCGCATCGACCGGGCAGCCAGTGGATCACCCCGGCCGGCTCCCCGGTAACGTGAGGGTATGAGCCATCCGCACCCAGAACTCAAAGCCGCCCCTCCCCTGCCCAACGGCGGGCTGAGAGTGACCGCCCTGGGAGGCCTGGGCGAAATCGGCCGGAACATGACCGTCTTCGAGCATGCCGGCAAGCTGCTGATCGTGGACTGCGGCGTGCTGTTCCCGGAGGAGAACCAGCCCGGCGTGGATGTGATCCTCCCGGACTTCACCTCGATCCGGGACCGCCTCGACGACATCGTGGCCGTCGTGCTCACCCATGGCCACGAGGACCACATCGGCGGTGTGCCCTATCTGCTGCGGGAGCGGGCGGACATCCCCGTCGTCGGCTCGAAGCTCACCCTCGCTTTCATCGAGGCCAAGCTCAAGGAGCACAGGATCACCCCGCGCACGGTGCGCGTGCGGGAGGGCGACCGGCGCAGCTTCGGTCCCTTCGAATGCGAGTTCGTGGCCGTCAACCACTCCATCCCGGACGGGCTGGCGGTGGCCCTTCGTACCGCCGCCGGGCTGGTGCTGCACACCGGTGACTTCAAGATGGACCAGTTCCCCCTCGACGACCGGATCACCGACCTGCGCGCGTTCGCCCGGCTCGGTGAGGAGGGCGTGGACCTGTTCCTCACCGACTCCACCAACGCCGAGGTTCCCGGCTTCACCACCTCCGAACGCGAACTGAACCCCGCGATCGAGCAGGTGATGAGGACCGCCCCGCGGCGGGTCATCGTCTCCAGCTTCGCCAGCCATGTGCACCGCATCCAGCAGGTCCTGGACGCCGCCCACCAGCACGGCCGGAAGGTGGCCTTCGTGGGTCGCTCCATGGTCCGCAACATGGGCATCGCCCGCGACCTGGGCTACCTCAAGGTCCCGTCCAACCTGATCGTGACCCCCAAGGAGCTGGAGAAGCTCCCTGACCACAAGATCACCCTGGTCTGCACCGGATCCCAGGGCGAGCCGATGGCGGCCCTGTCCCGGATGGCCAACCGCGACCACCAGATCCGCATCGGCAAGGGCGACACCGTCCTGCTCGCCAGTTCCCTCATCCCCGGCAACGAGAACGCCATCTACCGGGTGATCAACGGCCTGACCCGATGGGGCGCCAACGTCGTCCACAAGGGCAACGCGAAGGTGCACGTCTCCGGCCACGCCAGCGCCGGCGAGCTCGTCTACTGCTACAACATCGTCCGTCCCCGCAACGTCATGCCCGTGCACGGCGAGTTCCGTCACCTGCGGGCCAACGCCGACCTCGCCATCCGCACCGGCGTCGACCCCGACCGGGTCGTCATCGCCGAGGACGGTGTCGTCGTCGACCTCGTCGACGGCCGCGCCTCCATCACCGGCAAGGTGCCCGCGGGCAACGTCTACGTCGACGGCATGGAAGTCGGCGGCGCCACCGAAGCGTCCCTCAAGGACCGGGTCACCCTCGCCGAGGAGGGTGTCATCACGGTCGTGGCCATCGTCGACGCCGACACCGGCGCCCTGGCCGAGGCCCCTGACTTCCTGGCCCGCGGCTTCGTCCACGACGACACCACCTTCGAGCCGGTCATCCCCGTCATCGAAAAGACGCTGGCCACCGCCGCCCAGGAAGGCGTCGGCGACGCGCACCAGCTCGAACAGCTCATCGCCCGCGCCGTGGCCAACTGGGCGTTCCGCACCCACCGCCGCAGGCCGCTGATCATCCCCGTGATCATCGACGCCTGACCGGGCCGCCGCCCCGGCTCCCGGCTCTCACGCCCGGGCGGAGTATGTGTCGCCACACCGGCGACAGCCCCGTGCATCCACGAACGTCAGAAAGGTGAGCGGATGAGCCTGCGCTTCGAGGAGATCGATTGGCGACCGACGCCGATCGGCGAGATCAGTCTGCGCAGGCGCCGCCACCCGGTCTCGGGAGACGACGTGTACGAGGTGAAGCTCGGCGATGAGTTCCTGATGTCCAGTCTCTTCACCGTCGGCGAGGTCGCGCTCACGGAACTCGCCCTGGCCGAGCTGCCGGACACCGAACTGGACGTCGCGGTCGGCGGACTCGGGCTCGGCTACACCGCCCAGGCGGCCCTGGACGATCCCCGGGTGCGCTCGCTGACCGTGATCGACGCGCTCGCCGAAGTCATCGACTGGCACCAGCGGCACTTGGTGCCCCTGGGGGCCCGACTGACGTCGGACGCCCGCTGCCGCTTGGTGCACGGCGACTTCTTCGCGCTGGCCGCCGACGCCCGCGGTCTGGACCCGCAGGAGCCGGGCCGTCGCTTCCACGCCATCCTGCTGGATGTCGACCACTCACCACGCCATGTCCTCCACCCCCGCCACGCCGCGCTCTACCAGCCAGCCGGACTCCGCGCTCTCGCAGATCATCTGCACCCCGGCGGGGTGTTCGCCCTGTGGTCGAACGACCCGCCGGACGAGGAGTTCACCTCCACTCTCACGAAGGTCTTCGCACAGGCAGCGGCCCATGTCGTCGCCTTCGACAACCCCCTGCAAGGCGGCACCTCGGCCAACACCGTCTACCTCGCCGGCACAGCACCGGACACACCGTAGGACGCCGGCGGCCGGCACCTCCTGGGCCCACGCATGGAGGAACGTCGTCACGCCTGTCTCGCCGTGACCGAGTCCGACCTGGCGGTCGACGGGACGCTGCCCCACGGCGGAGCCGCGCGCTGCTCCGCCCGGACAGTCGACTTGATCGGCTGCCGCCTCACTGGGAACGCGAGGCCCGCAAGCACGGCGCGGCCCGAGGAACCATGCCCCGCCGTGAACAGCTCCGGCGAAGGGAATACCTTGCGGCCCGAGCAGGAACCGTCCGCACCGCAGGTCACCTCCGAGCCCGCCCCTTCCTACGATTCCGACAAGCAGCCGCGGCCCGGCCTGGAAGCCGACATGCGCACCGCGCCGCGCGACCGGGCGAGCCGATACCGCGCCAGCGGAAAGCTTCAGGACAAGGTCGCACTGATCACGGGCGGTGATTCCGGCATCGGACGCGCGGTCGCACTGCTGTACGCGACGAACAAGGCGACGCCGAACAGGTACGGCACGAGGTGGAGAAGCACGGCCGGCGCTGCCTGATACTGCCCGGCGACCTCATCGACCCCGTGTTCTGCCGTGATGCCGTCGATCGGACGGTGGAGCAAGCTGGAGCTGCAGCAGCTGACCGCCGAGGACTTCGACCGAACCTTCAAGATCAATTTCTATGCCTACTTCCACCTGCTCATGACAGCACTGCTCCACTTCCAGCCCGGGGACGCGGTCATCGCCACGGCAACAGAGGAAGCACTCAAGGCAGCGAGACGAGGATCGATTACGTGGCGTCCAAGGCAGCGTTGATCACCTTGACCGAGTCCGTCACCGTACATCTGGCCCAACGGGGCGTGCGCGCGAACGTCGTGGCGCCCGGCCCGACCTGGACGCCGTGAGCACAGCTACCGAATCCGGCCCACAGCCTGCGACGTCAACCGCCTGCATTGAAATCCCAATACCAGGGAATTCAGATATGAAGTGCTCTGATAGGGAAAGGACCAAACCGTGCTGATATCTCACATGTTTGAGCGACGTGTTCTCGTCATCACGATGCACGACGATCCCGGCATCGATTTGAGAGCTGCCCTACTCACTGAGATCAGCGACCTCGTCCACGCATACAAGCCGGCTTCGGTCGTGATCGTCCTCGACCAGCCCGCGCCGACCCAAGCGGCGCTCAGCGTGGTCCGGCGCGCCCACCGCCTGTGCAGCCGCCTCGGCCTGGTGATGTCCGTGGCCACTCGTAGCGCCCCCACGCGACGCCTCCTCGCGGCCAGCGCCGAAACGGAAGAGGACATTCGACTGGTCATCCACGCCAGCGCCGACACGGCGATCGCCACGGCCACCGCACTGACCATGGCGGCATGAGGACCAGCCACCAGCCGCGGCCCTGAACGCACAGCATCAGAGCACAGTCAGCAACGGGCACGCTGTTGAGGCGAGCCACTCGTCCCGAAACCCGGCCTGTCCGCCAGCTCGCTCGGCAACGAGGCCTGGTGGGAAGGTCGGCCCAGGCATGCCGTGAGTCACGGGCTCCCGTGCCCGCCCTGAGTACTGGCGTCCACGGAGGTCGGGCGCGCTACCCGCGGAGTTCGCGCAGCCCTGGCGGTTGTGCCGCTCTTCGCGGTCCAGGCGGTCGAAGTCCGGAGTGTAGCGGCCGTCTCGCTGCCCCTGACCGTCGCCGGTAGCCCGCTGCCACGAGAGCGCAGGATCGGTACCGGCACCCGCTGTTCCGCTTCGCAGACCACCGCAGACCACCACAGACAGCGGGTCCCCACCAGGATTGGATCAACGCGTCCTGGGCACCCAGAGTGGCGCCAGAGGCAGGACCTGACGAATGGAGATGCCCGATGGTGGCGGAAACTCTGATGCCGGCTCCGCCGGTGTCGTTGCTGACACCCCCGGGCGTGTACGCCCCGCAGTGGGACACAGGGCTGCTGATGCGAGCCATGGGCCGGGAGGACGTCGGCTCCGCGACCGACGTCCTGGACCTCGGCACCGGAAGCGGCGCGGTCGCCGTGCAGGCGGCGCGGCTGGGTGCCCAGGTGACCGCCGTCGACATCTCGCGGCTGGCCGTGTTCACCGCGCGCGTCAACGCGCTGCTGGCCCGGCAGCGGGTCCGCGTCCGGCGCGGCGACCTCACGACGGCGGTGACAGGGCGATCGTACGACCTGGTGGTCAGCAATCCGCCCTACGTCCCCTCCCCCGCCGCCCGGCTGCCGCGCCGGGGTGCGGCGCGGGCCTGGGAGGCGGGCGGGGACGGCCGGACATTCGTGGACCGCATCTGCGAGGCGGCTCCCACGGTGCTGCGTCCGGGAGGAGTCCTGCTGATCGTGCACTCCGGCCTGTGCGGGACGGAGACCACGCTGCGGCTGCTGGCAGAGCGCGGACTGCGTGCATCGGTCGCCGACCGCGCCGTGGTGCCCCACGGGCCCGTCCTACGTTCCCGTCGGCCCTGGCTGATTCGGCAGGGGCTGGTCGATGCGCACGACAGTGAAGAGGAGCTGGTGGTCGTCCGCGCCGAGCGACCGTGAGCACGAAGGTCCCCTCCCAGTTGAACAGTTGCAGTTGCCCGACAGCCTCTCGGCGCCGGTCGCTGTGCTGTGACGGTGCGAACGAGGCGGTACGGCCGAAGCGCTGACGGTCTTTGAGCCCGGCAGGCTCGTCTCCCAGGCGATGCATCGGTGCTCGGCCTTGGGGGGTCGGGGCTGTCGGACAGGGCCGATGCCCACCAACGACTGGCGCAAGAGGCCACTTGGACAGGGAAAACGCAACTTCGACAGGGCTCGCAGAGGCAGCTACCTTCACCTGGCCTTCGGCCAACCAGGGAGAGACGCATGCCCCACCTTGCTCTGTACACATTCGGTGTCCTGAAGTCACCTCTCGCCGGTCCCGCGCCTCTCACGCGCGAGTTCTACGACATTGGTGAGGCCGTCTACCGGGAGTTCAGTCAGCACCCTGGATATCTCGCGCGTGCTGAGGCCGCAGACGGTGACCGGGGCGCGCTCTTCGAGGCGGACTGGGGCGCCTGGGGAGAGTTCGCCGTACCGGCCTGGTACGGCAAGGGCCGTACGGTGGAAACCACCGCCCTGGCCACGACGCTCTCACTCTGGGCCGATCTGCGCCCCGCCTTCGACGCCGTCTACACCGGTCTGCACCGTGATGCGCTGAACAGGCGTTACGACTGGTTCGAGAGGACAGGGCACGCGAATTACGTGTTCTGGTGGGTCTCTGACGACGTGATACCCACCTGGCAGGACGGGGTTTCCAGGCTGGAACACCTCCACGACCACGGCTCCGCGCCGCACGCGTTCACCTTCCACCACTCGTTCGCGCCGGATGGATCTCCTGTCAAAGGTCCGATTGAATGACGGCCTAACGCCCTCAACTGCGCCTGTGGCCGCTACCGCGCGGGAGGCCCGTCTTCTTCCGTTGCGGCCGCTCGTCGTCAGAGGGACAGGCCGCCGTGTTCCTGCAAGGCTTTTGCCAAGTGACTGGCGAGCGGCTCGGGCAGGTTGTCGCCGTGCACGGTGTTCATGAGGGTTTCGGCGAGCAGGCTGAGTTTGGTGTTGCTGGTCTGCGAGGTGGTCACCAGGACCTGCCACGCCTGCTCCGCGCTGATGGTGTACGCGGCCATGAGGATGCCACGGGCGACGTCGATGGCCGGGCGGGTCTGCATGGCGCGTCGCAGTTGTTCGATTTCCGCCCTGATGCCGTCGATGGTCCGGTCCGCGTCATGCTCCGGGCCACATGGCGCCCTGTCGCCTCCCGTGCGGGGTGTCCGTGCCGTATCCGTTGCGGTGAGCTCGTCGACGGTGCCGGTCAACGCGAGCAGACGTTGCACGGTAGGGCCGGAGGCTCGGACGGTGAGCGTCTTGGCGGCCTCGCGGGCACGTCGGCGCATGTGCAGCAGAACGTTGAGTCCGGAGCAGTCGCAGAACCCGATCCCAGCGAGGTCGACTTCCACGCCGTCCGCGGAATGGTCCAGCGCCTCCTGCAGGATCTGTCCCAGTGCCGGGCTGTTTCCGAAGTCGATCTCGCCGGACGCCGTCACCACAGTGGGTTGGCCGTCCGCGTCGGCATGGATGGTCAACGACAACGGGGGAACGCAGGAGCCGGGGCGCCGTTCCGCGCCGCAATCGACGCAACGCTCCTGCCGCACACCCGGCAGGGCGGCTACCTGATCGAACATCGCGGCTCCGAGCATCCGTCCTTCCGTGCTTCTTTCAGCATCCCCATCTTTCGCCTTCCACGTCAACAAATACGTGAAACGGAAGTCGTGCTTTTGAATGCGCGAAACGGTCGGCCTGTTCTGTGGGTGTGGACAGGTTGCGGAGTCCCATACGGGCTGAGGCCGGCCGTGAGCATGACCCGCCCTCCGGCGAGACCCTGCGCCGCAGCCGGGCACGCAGCCCTCGTGATCACGGGAAGGCGGTGGGAGCGGCCCGGGAAATATGGCGGCCGCATCCGTTGATGCCGTCGGGTTTCTGTTGGACACGGTTGGGAACTGCGTCAGGACGGGCGGGCCGCCCGTCGATGATCGCCCGGATGGACAAGACCGGACACCACCGATCCGGACGGCAAATGCGCCCGCCGACAGAGAGGACCAGGGTGTCCGGGGACAGGGAACCAGGCGACCAGAACGCTGAACGCACTGCGCAGCGTGAGCGTTCCCGCATCGCCCGCGACCTGACCAGTGCGGTCGCGGGACTCCCCGACGCCGCGATACCCGACGCGCTGTGCCGGGCCTGCGTGACGCTCCTGCCGGAGGTCTCGGGCCTGTCGGCTTCGCTCGCCGGCCCTGCCACGCGGACGGGCATCGTGCTCTTCGCCAGTGACGAGGTTGCCTCGGAGCTGGCGGACACCCAGTTCACGCTGGGTGAGGGTCCGTGCACGGAGGCCCTGCGGTTGCGGGCCCCGGTGCTTGCTCCGGATCTGACGCGCGGCCCGGACGCCCGCCGATGGCCGCTGTTCACGGTGAAGGCGGCCAAGATCGGCGTCGAAGCCGTCTTCTCAGTTCCGTTGACGGCTGCCGCGGGCCAGCTGGGCACCCTTGACCTCTACCGGGAGACCGCAGGTGCCATGAGCCAGGCACATCTGCGCACCGCGCTGCTGGTCGCCGATGCGCTCACACTGGCCATCAGCGCCCTCGACCACGCTTCTGCCGACTCATCCGAGGTCGTCACGTGGCTGCAGGGCGCCGAAGCGGACCGAGAAGAAGTCCACCAGGCCACCGGGATGATCATGATGCAGTTGGGGGTTAACCCCCAGGAGGCCCTGCTCAGATTGCGGGCTCGGGCCTTCGCGCAGGACCAGACCTCCACCGGCATCGCGCGAGCGGTCATCGACCGCACCACGGACCTCCGCCATGAATGAACGAACAGGCACACACGACGTCGCCGGGGAAGCGGGCATGAACCGCGAGCGCGGGCTGGCCAAGGCGTTCATCGACCTGGCCGACACCTATGCACCGCAATTCGACCCGCTGCACCTCTTCGGTCTGCTGGTACGACGCTGCCAGGAACTGCTGAAGGTGGACGCGGCGGCGGTGATGATCGCCGATGCCCGGGGCACGCTGAAGACCATGGCCGCCACCGACGAGGAAGTCGCGTTCGTCGAGTTGATGCAGATGCAGACCGGCCGCGGACCCTGCATGGACTGCTATCGCACCGGCGACGCTCGCAGCATCCCCGACATCACCGCCGAACGGGGCGCTGACGGTCGCGCGGTCGTAGGGTTCACGCACGTTGTCGGCCGGATGCCGGTGGTGAAACTTGGTCGGTCGTCCCGGCATCACCTCGGTGAGGCCCTCGACGATCGACTCCGCCTTGCGTGCTCGATCATCTCGTAAAGGTTGGCGTACCGGTACAGGTGGTCGAAGTCCTCCAGGACACCGAACTCGTACGCCTGCTTCAGATACGGAGACCGGGCAGCAGCCAGTTGACGCCGTTCATCGTGATGATCCGGCACTTGGTGTACGGGTCCCCGTGGTCGGGGTCGACGGGCTCGACGTCGAGCTCCCGCCAGTTGCGCAACTGGCGGTCCAGAGAGATGCCTTGATGTTCCAGAGGGTTGAAGCCCATGAGGTCTCCTCGGCCGGGGCCGCAGCGGAGCCGCGCGAGTACCCGTGCCCCTTCCCTGTAACCAAAACGTGAAGGCCGTGGAAAGGGATCGGCCAGACCGAGGAGGGCCGTCTCCACCGTGGGTGTCAGCACCCTGCGACAACTGCCGCACAACGCCGGGACAAGCGGAGGGTGACGAGGTCAGGCCGATGAACCGGTGCCGGCCGCAGCCGTAGACGGCGGTTCCTTGGGCTGCGTGGGGAACAGCAGTGCGGTGGCGGCCCTGGAGTGCAGGGAGTCCAGTGTGTTGATCTGCCGCTCTGCCCGGCGCAGCAACTCCTCCAAGCGGTCTGCGTCCAGGCGCGCATCCTGTGCCGACGCGGCCAGCAGGCCACGCCACAGGGCCTCCTTGCCCAGCGCCCCCAGCCGCAGGGTTTCCAGCTCTACCAGCAGCGCAAGCCCTGAGCGGCGCACCAGCCGCCCGTTGGGCTTGGCTCGTCCCGCCTTCTCGCCGAGCCACGCTCCGTAGACCTTGTAACGCCGGACCGGGACGTCGAGGTCACCGAGGAGGCGTACCAGGGCCTGCCGGTCCTGCGAGATCTCCTTCCGCAGGTTTTCCAGCGCCTCGCCGAAGGGCGACCCCCGGTGCTCCTGAGCCGCGCGGGCGGCGAGTTCGACGCCCGCCGTCGCCCCCGCCAGGTGGTCGTTGAGGTAGATCGCCAGCCGCTTGTGCCGTGTCGGACCGTCCTGGGAGGCCCGTGCCGTCGTGTTCAAGGTTCTCCTCCGGCTGCCGAAGTCCGGTGATGACCTCCGAGTGCCCCCATCGGGCCGCCCGTCAACCGATCTGTCCCGAAAACCCGGCGTCGGCCAGGTGCTCGGGCCCGTCCGGCGGCGATGTACCAGCTCCTCCCCATCAGCATGGCCATGCCGGCCTCTACGAGGTCACCGCCGTAGTACATCCACTGGGCTCCCTGATGCAGGTCTTCGGGTGTGAACCCGGCGCCGGGCGGCGGCCGCATGTACAGGGTCCGCGCCAGTACGCCGTGTGCGGTACCCGCGGCCAGCAGGGTCGTCGTCCCGAGCCGCGGCAGGTTCGCACCAAGGCCAGCTGGAGCCGCATCGCCGACAACGCGGCTCCAGCCACCGCCCTCCGGCGACGGAGTCTCCCCCGCGGCACCGACGTCGCAGGGCACCTTGCGTGAGGACACGAACGCGGAAGGCTCCCACTGCAACCGCTCCGCGTCCTGCCCCACGGCGATTTCCGATGCAGGTCGGGAAGCCGCCTTGAAGCGTCGTCCGAGCGATTCAGGGCACTCGATGTACCGGGCTCTGCAGGCCAGGCAGCCGCCCAGGACCCCGCGGTTCGGACCGGCAGCCGCGGAGCCCGTCGGGTTCCCCTCTGGCCGATCCGCCGCGGGAACCGCCCTGTATCGCATGGTTCCTGCGCGTCAGTTTCCGCCTCGGGATATCTACCGTGACGCCGACACCGAACACGATGCGCGGTCACAAAACAGCAGGTCAGATGCCACTGGTGAGCGGTTCAAGGATGGCGACACACTCCATGTGATGCGTCCCGCCACGTCGTCGGCGACCAGACCGTGGCTCACGCGGGCGAGGTGTGGAGTTCGCGTACCAACTGCGGGGTGAGCAGTTCGCCGGCGCGGTCGGCGAGGACGGCCATTTCGTAGCCGACCAGGCCGACGTCGCACCCCTCGGCGGCGAGGACTCCGAGGCAGCTGCCGTCGCGGATGCGACCGACCATGAGGAATCCGCCGAACATTTCGATCATGACGAGCTTCATGCCGCGGAATCCGTGTGTCGTCGCCGCGTTCTGGGCGAGGCTGGTGATGCCGGAGACGATGGCCGCGAGATGGTCGGCGCGGTCTCGGCCGAGTGTGTCCGAAGCGGCCATGAGCAGGCCGTCCGAGGACACGGCGACGGCGTCGGTGACACCGTCGGTGGTGCGTGCGAACTCCGAGATGAGCCAGCCGAAACTCTGGACGGCGGTGGTCACGATGACGCTCCTTGGGTGGTTCGGGCCTCGGCACGGGCGACACCTGCTCTGAAGCCGTTGAGCAGGGAGGAGACAGCGGGGGGCCGGGCAGGCGGGGGTGACGCGGAGGGGTCTTCCACGGGGGCGAGCAGACGACCGGGAAGGGCAAGGAGTGCGGACAAGCCGCCGCCCGGAGTGTCGAAGAGGTGGACCTGGGCGCCTTCACCGAGACGGTGGGCGAGCCGGCCGACGACGAGGTGGCCGAGGAACCGTGTGGGCGCGGCGAGGAAGGCCTCCTGCCCGGGATCGCGCAGACGGGCGTTGGCGCGTGCCTTGTCGGCCTCCGACATGCCGACGCCGTGGTCGACGACGGCGAGGCTGTACGTGTCGTCCTCGGAGTCGTACCAGCCGTGCACCTCGACCGGTTCGGTCGGCGGCGAGAAGGTCAGCCCGTTCTCGATGAGTTCGGCGAGGAGGTGGGCGACATCGGCGACGGCGTGCCCGCGTACCCGCACCGGCTCCACGGTCGCGATCAGGACCCGCCGGTACTGCTCCACCTCGGCGACGGCGGACTGGACGACTTCCAGGCCGTCGGCGGGCGCTGCGGAGGGTCGCGGCGGATTCTGCCCGGCCAGGACCAGCAGGCTTTCGGCGTTGCGCCGCATACGGGTGGCAAGGTGGTCGAGTTCGAAGAGCTCGGCGAGGGCGTCCGGGTCGAGTTCCTTGCGTTCCAGGCGGGTGATGAGGCCCAGCTGGCGGCGCACGAGGTTCTGGTTGCGGCGGCCGAGATTGGCCAGTGATTCGGTGGTGTTGCGGCGCAGGCCTGCCTGCTGGGCGGCCAAGTGGAGGGCGGTGTCTTCCACTTGGTGCAGGGACGCGGCGACCTCGGCGATCTCCGCAGCCCCGCCCAGCTGCCGTACATCAGGGTGGGCCGGGGCATCCGCCGGCCGGAGGAACTCCGCCTGGTCCTGCGGGGATTGCTGGATCCGGGCGACGGCCTCGGGCAGCCGGTGCCGAGCCACCTCGTGGGCGGCCTCGGCGAGCGCGCCGAGCGGGCGGGTGAGGGAACGCGAGGCGAAAGCGGCGAGTCCTACGACGAGGGCGGCCATGAGCGTTCCCGCGGCGAGATAGACGGCGAGGGCCAGCTCGGCGTCGTGGCTGAGCCGGTCGGCCCGATCCCGTACGTCGCCACCGACCGACTGCTGGACGGTGTACAGGTCATCGACGAGTACGGTCATCGCGTCCCACCAGGTGCCGGCGTCGACGTGCAGCGCGGAGCCGTCGGCGGCGCCCTCCGCCTGTTTCTCGTAGGCGGCAGCGCGTTGGGCGTCCCGGGTTGCGAAGGCGTTCTTCAGGGCCGCGTGCTGGGGTGCGGTGGCGACCTGCCGGAAACGGGCTTGGGCGGCGACGCGTGTGGCGCGTACCTCGCTGAAGTCGAGGTATGCGTCGCCACGGAAGGCGCCTTGGGCGAACACGCCGTTGAGGAGCCCGCGTTCGAGAGCGACGGACTCCTTGATCGCGGCCAGCTCCCGCAACGCCGCCAGGCCGTCGCGCAGTTGACGGTCGGCGCCCGTCGCGGTCTCCGCCACCGGATCGACGGCGTTCAGGGCGTCGACGGCGCGCGTGTAGAAGGTGAGAACGGCGCCCGGGTCGGCGGTGCCCCCGTCGGCGGCGGCACGAATGTCGGCCAGCCGCCGCAGGTGACGCTGGAGGACATCCTCGACCGCGTTTTCGGGGCGCATGGCGCGCAGCGCCGTGTCAACGCGCTTGCGGGTAGCGGCGAGTGACGGACGGAACTCCTCCTCGCCACCCAACAGGCCATTGGTCAGGCCCCGTTCGCGTTGCAGCTGGTGCACCAGGGCCTGGATGCGCAGGCTGAGGCCAACCTCGGCACGCGTCGTCCGTGCGTCGCCGAGGGCCTCGGCGCGGCCGCTCACGGCCAGACCTGCCACCGCCAGCAGCAGGCAGACGGGGACCGTGATGACCACCGCCACACGGCCTTTGATGCTGCGCCAGCCCGGGATCGGCCGACGCCCCAGAGCCGTTCCGTCACCGTGGCGGGGCCCTGAACCACCCCTGCCGAACACGCCCTTGCCGATTGCGCCGAGTCTGCCCAGCAGCGGCCGTACTGGCGTCCACAATCTCATAGTCACGAAGCTAGTCCGACCGCGGCAGCGGCCGGTTTCCGACCTGTTAGACCGCGTGGGGACTTCAGTTGCGCCGCCCTCACACCGCAGGTCCAGACACTGTGACCGCGGACCACCAAAGGTGGTCGAACTTTTGGCGGTTGGTCCCCACCGACCGGCGCCGGGAATTCCTGCACAAGCTGCCGACTCGTCTCGTCCGTGAGAACGGGCCTGGACGACCCGACCTTCGTCCAGCCGGACCGCCCGATGTCAGCGATCGGCGGCTAGGGAACTCTCTCCGCTGCACGACGGCCGCCACGATCTCGGGCCTCGCGCACAGGCGGTACGGCGACGATGCCGCCCAGTGACGCGACGCCGCCTGAGTCCGTGCGGCCCTCGTCCAGGGCGCGGCGGCGGGCGGTGGCTGCGTCGAAGAGGGCGTGGCCGTCGATGTCGTCGGCCAGGTAGCGGGGCGGGCGCTGAGTGACCCAGGTCTGCTCGGTGTCGTAGGCCAGGTCGGCGGCGATCTGGGCGCCGGAGTTGCCGCCCCCTACGATCACGACGCGCTGCCCGGCGACGTCGTGCGGGCCGCGGTACTCCACCGTGTGCAGCTGACGCCCCTGGGAATGCCCCCTGCCTGGAACAGCGGGGAGAAAGGGCCGCCACCACGTGCCCGCCACGCTGATCACTGCACGGGCGTGCCAGATCCCGGAGTTGGTCTCCACACGCAGGAGTTCACCGTCCCGATGCACGCCGCCACCCGCGCCGGTCGCTCGTAACGCTTCTCGTGGTCCCGCAGATACGCCACCAGATGCTCTGCGTCCGGGTACTCCTCCCCCACCTGCGGCGGCATGAGCCGACCTGGCAGCGAGGAGAAGGCTGCCGGAGAGAAGACGTGAAGAGAGTCCCACGTGTGCTGCCAGGCATCGCCCGCCGTCGCCTGGTCGCCTGGGCGTCGAGGATGACGAAGTCCACGCCGAGGCGGCTCAGGTGGTAACCGGCGGCGAGGCCGGACTGGCCGCCGCCGATTACCACCACCTGCGTTCTACGGGTCAATCAGCGGGCCGGCCGCGCACGAAGATGAGCGCCACCAGTGCCAGACCGACGATCCCGCCCACGAGTTGGGCGCCGATGAAGCCCGGCAGCGAGCCCGGCGCGATGCCCGCGAACGTGTCGCTGAAGGTACGGCCGATCGTCACCGCCGGGTTGGCGAAGGACGTGGAGGACGTGAACCAGTAGGCGGCACCGATGTACGAGGCCACGGCCATCGGTGCGAACCGGAGCTGGTTCGTGCGGGCGAGGCCGAAGATCAGCAGGATGAGCCCGGCGGTGGCAACCACCTCGCCCAGCAGTAGATGGCCGGCTGAGCGGTCGTGCGTGGACCACTCCATCAGGGGCTTGCCGAACATCGCGTCCGCCAGGACGACGCCCGCGATCGCGCCGACGATCTGCGCGGGGACGTACACCGCGACCTCGCGGGCCGTGACACCGTCGCCGCCGCGTCGCGCGGTCCACCACTCGGCCAGCGTGACGACGGGGTTGAGGTGCGCGCCCGACACCGGGCCGAGCAGCAGGATCAGGATGCCGAGGCCGAAGACGGTGGCGATCGAGTTCGCCAGCAACTGGATGCCGACGTCTTGCGTGAGTTCGGTCGCCTGGATACCGGAGCCGATCACGATGGCGACGAGGAGTGCTGTACCGGTCAGTTCGGCCGCGGCCCGGGACGTCAGCGGGGTACGGGGTGGCGTCGCGCCCGGCGCGGGCTGCGGCTCGCCGGCTGTGGCGGCCTCCCCGGTTCTGTCGTGCTCGGCGGCCTCGGTGGCGGTCAACAGGACTCCTTCATTGCAGTCGCCGTAGCGACGGTGGTCAGGGGCAGGACCGCTTGACGTTGTTCTCGGCGGTGACGCGCGCGGTCTCTGCCAGGTCGGCGAACTGGCCCGCGAGGGTGGCGATGACGTCGGACTTGAGCCGGTAGTAGGTGAACCGGCCGCAGGGCTCGGTCTCCACGACCCCGGCCTCGCGCAGCACCTTCAAATGGTTGGAGAGGTTGGTCTGCTTGGCCCCCGTCTCCTCGATCAGGTGCGTGCTGCAGAGCGTCTCCCTGGCGAGCAGGGTGATGATCTGGAGGCGGAGCGGGTCCGCGAGAACCCGCATCAGATCAGTGTCGACTGACGTCATCATGGGCTGATATTTTCACATCACTCCGAGCTGATACCAGCCCTGGCTGAACCCTGGGACCCGCATCCCCACGCCCGTGGGCCCACGCCCCGAAGGGGTTTTCCATGACCGCCGCCCCGCCCCCGTCCTGCCCGACGAACGCCTGGCTGAGCACGTCCGCGTCCGCGTCCGCAGCCACGTCACCGTCTCCTCCGCCGGCACGCACCCTGCCGCCGAAGTCGAGCCGATCGTCGCGCACGTGCTCACCGAGGCCGGTGTGGATCTCACGGACGCCTTCCCGAAGCCGCTGACCGACGAAGTGGTGCAGACCACCGACACCGTCATCACGATGGGCCGCGGGGATGCCTGCCCGATCGTGCCCGGCCGCTACCTGGACTGGCCCGTCACCGACCCCTAGGGCGCCCCGACCGCCGTCGTGCGCCGCATCCGCGACGAGATCGACGCCCACATCACCGAACTGCTCGACTCGCTGCCGAACGCCTGGACCCCGTACACCTCGCACTCCTCGTACTAAGGAAGCACCCATGTCCTCCAGCCCGCTCGCCTCCGTGCTCTTCGTCTGCGTCCACAACGCCGGGCGCTCTCAGATGGCCGCCGGTTTCCTGACCCACCTCGCGGGCGACCGGATCGAGGTCCGCTCCGCCGGCTCCGTCCCCGGCGACCAGGTCAACCCGTCCGCGGTCGAGGCCATGCAGGAGGTCGGGGTCGACATCTCCGCGGCCGAGCCGAAGATCTTGACGACCGAGGCTGTTCAGGCGTCCGACTACGTCATCACCATGGGCTGCGGCGACGCCTGCCCGGTCTTCCCCGGCAAGACATACCTCGACTGGGCCCTCGATGACCCGGCGGGCAAGGGTGTCGAGGCTGTTCGCCCGATCCGGGACGAGATCAAGACGCGCATCGAGGCGCTGATCGCCGAGATCGACGCGAAGCAGCAGGCGTGAGCCCAGTGACCAACGGAACCGACACGACCGACGCGACCGCCAGTGACGGCATACGCGAGGTCGTCGTCATCGGCTCCGCCCGCCCGGCTACACCGCCGCCCTCTACACCGCCCGCGCCGAACTCAAGCCCCTCGTCTTCAGCGGTGCGATCTTCGTCGGCGGCGCGCTGACCACGACCACCGAGGTCGAGAACCTCCCCGGCTTCCCCGAGGCATCGACGGCCCGGTTCTCGTGGAGAACATGCGGGCCCAGGCGGTGCGCTTCGGCGCCGAGATGGTCGACGACGACATCGTCGAGGCCGACCTGACCGGCGGCATCAAGACCGTCACCGACACCGCGGGCACGGTGCACCGGGCAAAGACGGTGATCGTCGCGACCGGCTCCGGCTCCGGCTACCGCAAGCTGGGCCTCCCGAAGGAGGACGAGCTCTGCGGCCGGGGCGTGTCCTGGTGTGCCACCTGCGACGGCTTCTTCTTCCGCGACCGCGACATCGTGGTCGTCGGCGGCGGCGACACCGCCATGGAGGAGGCCACCTTCCTCACCCGCTTCGCCCGCTCCGTGAGCGTCGTGCACAGCCGCTCAACCCTACCCTCGTACCGAACTCCTCACGGGCCAGGTGGAGTTGGACGACCCCGGCTACCTGAAGGTGCAGTCGCCGTCGACCCGCACGAACATCCGAGGCGTCTCGACCACACCCACCGCCAGGCCATCACCGCCGCCGCCAGCGACTGCAGACATCGACCTCGAGAGCGCCGTCAGCTGACCACCCACACTTGCCGGCAGAGAGCAGTGGGTGGCTGGTCAGCGCATCATCGCGGGCTCGGTCGGCACCATTCAGCACCGAGCGTGGGCGAAAACCGAACCGATGGCAGTGGTCGATGACCAGCCCCATGGCCTGCAATGAACCCGAAACGCGGAGGCTTACACCTCGATGTACGCGACCACATCCTTCGCTCAGTCCGGCAATGACGGCACGCGCACCGCGCCGCCCGCCCTCACCGGTCTCGAATGGCACGCCCACGCCATCACTGTCGACGGCGTCACTCACTCCGTGCCGAAGGGTTCCCGTGCGGGGCTGATGTTCGAAGCCGACAAGCACACCTTCACCGGCCACGACGGCTGCAACCGTGTCTCGGGCAAGGCAGTCGTGAATGTCGTCCAGTCCGCGATCACCTTCGACAGCAAGTACGGGGCGACGATGATCGCCTGCTACTCGCCCGACTATGTCGACGTCACTCCCTCCGGCGGCACCTACGAGGCCCGCGTAACCGCCCGCACGCTCACCCTCACGGGCCCGGACGGCCACGTCATCGCCCTGAGGCGGTGAGACTGCGCCCTTGTGCTGCCCCGCGGGGGTTCAGCCGATGAGTTTTCGGCGGCTGTGCGGTCTACCCGTCGACGAAGGGAGCGCACCATGCGCGAGATCATTGTTTGCACGTTCCTGACGCTGGACGGCGTCATGCAGGCGCCGGGCGGTCCGGACGAGGACGCTGAGAGCGGCTTCGAGCACGGCGGCTGGCAGAAGCCGGTGGACGACGACGAGGTCGGCGCGGCCATCGCCGGTTGGTACGAGCCCGCCGACGCGATGCTGCTCGGCCGCAAGACGTACGAGATCTTCGCGTCGTACTGGCCGACCGCCGATCCCGCCAACCCGTTCACCGATCGGATGAACGGCATGCACAAGTACGTGGCGTCTCGGACCCTGACGTCCGTCGGGTGGCAGAACTCCACGCTGCTGGAGGGCGACATCGCCGACGCCGTATGCGATCTCAAGGCGTCCGACGGCGGCGACATCAACGTCGTCGGCAGCGGCGACCTCGCCCAGACTCTCATGCGGCATGGCCTGGTAGACGAGTACCGGTTGACCATCCATCCGGTGATCATCGGCACCGGCAAGCGGCTGTTCGCCGACGGAGCGATCCCCACGGCGTTGGAGCCGGTCAGTGTCTCGACGACGAAGGGGGGCACCATCGTCGGCGTCTACCGGCCGAACGGTAAGCCCAGGTACGACAGTTACTAGGGTCAATGCCGGGAGCGGCGTATTTCCGAGCTGGGTCGGTCTCGGTCCAGCCGCTCGAAGTCCGGTCAGGCACGCGATAGGGCCGCTCTCTTGATGGCGGGGTCATGACCGGGCCGGGTTCGTGAGGCGCGGGTCGAGGCCGTACTGGTCGTGGGCGCCGAGGTTCTCGCGCAGGGTGGGGCCTTCGTAGTCGTCGTGGAACAGGCCGCGTTCCTGCAGGATGGGGACGACCTGGTCGACGAAGGTGTCGAAGCCGTCGTGGTAGCTGTCGATGGCGATCGAGAAGCCGTCACAGGCCCCTGCCTCGAACCACTGCTGCATGTGGTCGGCCGCGTCGGCGGCGGTGCCGGCGACCACCGGGTGGTAGTCGATGACGCCGTGGGCGAGCACGTCGCGCAGCGTCCAGCCTTGCTGGGCCACTTCGAGGGCGCGGGCGGATCGTGGGTCGTGCGGGCTGGGTACGGCGTCGGCGAGCTGGGCCGCGGTCAGGGGCTCGTCGAGCTGGGCGGGGCCGAGCGGGAGGCCGATCATGGCGCCGAGGTAGGCGACGCGTTGGTTCAGGTCGACGACCTCGTCCAGGAAGCGGCGCCGCTGAAGGGCGGCCTGGCGGGAGGGGGCGATGGTCGGCATGAAGCCGGCGAGCATCTTCACCTCGTCCGGGTCGCGTCCGGCGCGCTCGGCCGCGTCCCGCAGGGCCTGGCGGTGGGCCCGGGCGTCCTCGATGGTGTACGGGTTGGCGTAGACGCCGCTGGCGTAACGGCCCGCGAGTTCCAGGCCGTAACTGCCGCCGCCTGCCTGGAAGATGACCGGCTGGCCCTGCTCGGACGGGGGGATGGGCAGCGGGCCGCGGGAGGCGACGTGCTTGCCCTGCAAGTTGACGGGCTGGATCTTGTCCATGTCAGCGAAGCGCTTGCCGTCGAGGTCGAGAAGCCAGGCGTCCTGCTCCCAGCTGCCCCACAGCCCCTGCACGATCTGGATGACCTCGTGGGTCGCTCGTACTTCTCCGCGCGCGGCGGGATCGTCGCGCCGAAGTTCGCCGCGGCGGCGGGGTCCGAGGTGGTCACGGCGTTCCAGCCGGCCCGGCCGTGGCTGATCACGTCCAGGGCCTTGAACTGGCGGGCGAGATTGTAGGGCTCGGTGAAGGTGGTGGAGGCGGTGGTGACCAGGCCGATCCGCTCGGTCTCGCGTGCGAGGACGGTCAGGACCAGCAGCGGGTCGATCATGTGGTGCGGGGCATGGTGGTCGAGGTCGACGTCCAGGACCGGGGTGTCGGCGATGAACAGCAGTTGGATCTTGCCGCGCTCGGCGGCCTGCGCGTAACGCACGAACTGGTCCATGTCCGTGTAGCTGTTCAGGTTCGCCCCCGGTAGCCGCCAGGCCCCGGGTGCGGCCCCGTATCCGCCGCTGAACTGCATGCCCAGGACCATCTGTCGGCTCGTCACGATTACTTCTCCAGACCAGGCGATGAAAAACGGAGAACGTCTCCGTTCGCCTATTTCGAGAATGCGGAGGTTTCGCATCCTCCGAATTGCCAAAAGCAGTGCGGGCGCAGGACCTACGGCCTGTCGAGGACTCCCGGAGTGTCATGCAGGACCACGCTCCGCTGCAGTGGAACCCGCTCTGTGCGAAGTGTGTTCACCGGCGCCGCCGGGTCAGCCATGCCGAAGGAGATGCCGAACAGCAGCTTGAGCTCCGCGGGGACACCCAGGAACTCGCGGACGGTGTCGGCGTAGACGCCGAGGATGGTCTGCGGGATGCCGGCCAGACCCCGGGCCGCCAGCGAGAGCAAGACGTTCTGCGCGTACATGCCGATGTCGCCGGCCGTTCGTACCCCGTCGCCGAGGGCCGGCATGAACAGGAAGGCGGCATGGGGAGCACCGTAGAACTCCAGGTTCTCGCGGACCGCCGCCCTCCTGCCGCCCTGGTCCGAGCGCTCGACACCCCGGGCCCGGTAGACACTCGCGCCCAGGGCCCGCGACCGCTCGACATAGATGCCCTCCTCACCGTAGCCATCGGTGAAATCCTGCGAGGTCCGCCCCTCCTCCGCGGCCCGGAGCAGGTCTTCGGCCAGGGCGTCGCGCGCCGCACCCGAGACGACGTGCACGGTCCACGGCTGGGTGTTGCTGTTCGAGGGGGCGGTCTGTGCGTCTTCCAGCACGCCGCGGATATCCGAAGAGGACAGGGCGGTGGGCAGGAACCTTCGGGGGGAGCGTCGGGAGCGTGCGATGTCGGTGAAGGGTGATGTGGTGCCGGGCACGGCGGTTCCTCTCCATGGCGCGCAGTCATCGCCACGGCGGCCACGGCGCAGTGCCGTACGGCGGGCCATGCGCGGGGCAGGCCGTACGGGGGCCGGCTGCAGCGCGCCCTGGGGGCGCCGGCCGGCATGCGGATGCTCGCGGGCAGCGGCGTGCCGAGACTGCGGGCAGCAGGCTGCAGCGCGGGGGCTATGCGCTCTTCGTGTTCGTTTTGTGGGGCCGCTCTCGTTCGTTGCGTGCGCGAGAGCGGCGTCGGGTGGTTCAGCGGTGGGCGGCGCGGTTCATCTCGACGACGTCGTCGACGGTGGGGTGGGCGCCGAGGGCGGCGAAGCGTTGCGGGAGGCTGTCGCGGACGCGCGTGTCCTTGGCGCGGTCGGCTGCGGCCAGGGCTGCCGGCAGTTGGGCGAGGGTGAGTTCGGTGCAGTAGGCGGGGCTGTTGGGCTGCTGGCGCCAGGAGTCGGCCAGGGGGCCGGCGTCGTAGGGGTCGAAGCCGGTGTCGTCGACCAGGCTCATGGCCACCTTCCTCGCCTCCTCGCTGTCGCCGGCGACGGGGATGGCGAGGCGGCCGGGCGTTCCGGCCGGGACGCCCTTGGTCCGCTGAGTCTCGGCCAGGGCGGCGTTCCACGCCTTGACCACCGGGCGGCCGAGCAGCTCGGCGGTGTACAAGCTCTCCACCTGGCCGTGGTCCACCGCCTCGATCGGCTCGCTGAGCATGCCGGGGTAGTAGTTCGCGGTGTCGATGACCACCGTCTCGTCGGGCACCGACGCGAACACGTCGGCCAGCTGGCCCGCCACTCCGAAGGGGATCGACAGGATGATGACGTCCCGGCCCTGGACGGCGTCGGCGAGGTCCACCGCGCGGGCCCCGGACTGCAGCACCTCCGCCCGGACGGCCTCGGGGCCGCGGGCGTCGGCCACCTGGACGTCGTGCCCGGCCGTGCTGAGCTTGGCGGCGAGGTTCCCGCCGATGGCACCGGCGCCTATGACAGTAATTTTCATGATTTGTTCCTTGCGAGGTTGTGCCGCCCCTGAGGGCAGCGCGACGTGATGGCCGTGGGGCGTTGCCGCCTGGCGTGGCGGGGGTCGGGGCGGAGGGCCCGGCGGTTTACGCCTGGGCGCCTTGCTCGCAGTAGCCGCTTGCGATGAGGGTGCGGAGCCGGTCGAGCGACTCCTCCTCGGTGCCGGTGCCCTTGATCCAGGCGACGGAGCAGGCGGCGAGGAACAGGTCCTGTCCGCGCACCGAGGCGCGCACGCGCCCCGCGAGCTGCGCGGTCCGCACGTACTGATCGGTGGCCGAGATGAGGATGTGGCAGGGAATGGTGAGCGGGTTGTCCGGCTCCTGCGCCCGGGCCGCGGCCATGAGCGGGTCCGGCAGCCCGCTGAAGGCGCTGAAGTACTCCTCCATCGCCCGCAGCCACTGCTCCAGCGCCTCGGCCGGGTCGCCGAGCTGGTCGATGTCCGCCTGGCGGGCGACCAGTTCCTCGGAGCGTGTCTGCAGTACGGCCGCCAGCAGCGCTTCCCGGGTGGGGAAGTGCCGGTACAGGGTGCCGGGCCCGACGCCCGCCTCCTTGGCCACCGCTTCCAGGGAGGTCCCGACCCCGTGCTGCAGGAAGTGACGCTGCGCGGTCTCCAGGAGGGCCGCGCGGTTGCGCTGGACGTCCGCGCGGGGCTTGCGTCCTCGCTGTTCGTCGGCGCTCATACGCCCTCCTGCCTGTGATCTGGTGACCGCAGCAAAGTGGATGCTGCCTCCGTATGCACTCAACAGTAAAACGGAGGCGGCATCCGGTCAAACCGGCGGCCGATCACTTTGATACAGCCCCGCGGCGTCGACGATGACATGGCCGCGTACGTGCGAACCCGTCCCCAGCAGGACGTCAGGGGGTGAGCTGCTGGTCTCCGATGACGGAGAGCAGTTCGAGTTTGCTGTGGCTCTCCGTGCCGGGGCGAGTGGTCAGCACCACCAGGGTCTGGGCGCGGTTCTCGGTGAACAGGAGCTGGGCGTCGACATCGATGCGGCCGAGTTCGGGATGGAGGATGGTCTTGCAGTCTTCGTAGCGTTGCGCGACTTCTTGAAGTTCCCACATGCGGACGAACTCGGGGCTGTGTTCCTGGAGTTCGGCGAGGATCCGGGCGGCTCGGGGGGTATCGCTGCCAGATGTCAGCGCGGCCCGCAGGCGTGCCGCCTGGGCGCGGCCGTGGCGTTCGCGGTTCTCCTCGGGAACCATCAGACGGTCGGCCGGGTCCATGAACCAGCGGTAGTAGCCACTGCTGGCCAGACCGGGGTGGCGGGTCTGGTCGCCGAGCAGCGCGACGGCCAAAGGGTTCATCGCGAGGGTGTCGAGCAGGTCGGTCTGCACCATGGCCGGGGAATCGTCCAGGCGGTCCAGGACCCGTAGCAGCGGCGGGTTGACATGTTCGGAGCGGTGGAAGCGGGCCGGGGCGTTGTGTCCGATGAGGACGAAGAGATGGTCGCGCTCATCCAGAGACAGCCGTAGTGCCCGGGCGAGGGCCGCGGTGATCTGGACGGAGGGCTGCGGGGCACGCTGCTGTTCCAGCCGGGCGTAGTAGTCGGTGGACATGCCGGCGAGCTGCGCGACCTCCTCGCGGCGCAGCCCCTGTGTGCGCCTGCGGGGTCCCTCGACCAGACCGACGTCTCGGGGCCGCAGGGCCTCACGCCGGTGGCGCAGGAATGCCGCCAGTTCCTTCTTGTCCATCCCCCCATCCTCACCTCATCCTCTCCGGCTATCCAGAGACTGCCGATCCATGGATGAGCGCTGCTCTCCCGCCCGCGTGAGGCTGCTCATGGGGCCGACACCGAGGGCGCTCGCAAGCAGGCGACCCGATGACCACTCGGCCGCTGGGAGGACGGCATGCGGCGGGGCTCCCCGTCGACGATGTCCAACGGGCCTCGTCGCCCGACCCGGCCGACGCGACGGTGTTCGCCCTGTCGTCCGGGCGCTCGCGTCTCTCGTCACTCGGGACCGAGCCGGTCGCCTCCAGTGCGAGGACCGGGGCGAAGCGGAAAGACGCTTGCCTTCGGTGAGGACCACGCCGAGCCGCGGTCACCACAGAACGGTCAGCTGCCGCTGATCATGGCGAGGACGTCGTCGTAGGAGCCGTTGGCCACCGCGTCGCGAATGAACCCGGCGCGCTCGACGACCAGCTCCTTCGAATCCGGCTTCTCGCGCAGCAGGTCGAGGGTCTCGGTGAGGAAGTCGTCCAACGGCATGGACTGGTCGCTGTCCTGCTGGCCCAGCAGGGTTGTGCGCACGCCCGGCGGGACCACCTCGATCACCTGGACGCCGGCCTCGGCACCGGCGAGCTGGATGCGCAGGCTCTCGGAGAACGAGTGCAGCGCGGCCTTCGTCGCGCTGTAGGTCGGCGTGCTCTGGTACGGCACGAACGCCAGCGCCGAGGTGACATTCACGACGACCGCGTCGTCCTTACCCACCAGCAGCGGCAGGAAGGCGTACGTCATCCGGATCGCGCCGAGCAGATTGACCGTCACGTGGTCCTCGGCGACCGCGAGCCCGGCCGGGTCGAGGAGGTCCTCCCGCAGCATGATGCCGGCATTGTTGACCAGGACGTTCAGCCCCGGGTGGCTCGCTGCCACGGTCTCACGGGCCCGGGCGATCGAGTCGGGGTCGGCGACATCCAGGACGAGGGCGTCGACGCCCGGGTGCTCGGCCGTGATCTCGTCCAGGAGTTCCTTGCGCCGTCCGGCGACGATCACCTTGTTGCCGGCCTCGTGCAGCCGCAGGGCCAGCCCGAGGCCGATGCCCGAGGTTCCGCCAGTGATCAGGATCGTGTTGCCGGTCATCTTCATGGGGTCCTGCTCCTTCGGTACGGCGGGCCGTTGAGCGCCCGCGGCTTCGACCGTAGAAGCGTCCGTGCGGGGGCGGGAGAGGACGGTTTATCCATGGATCGGCAGTCTCTTGCTGAGCCAACAGAGGCCATAGCCGCCCGGCCCCGTCCTCGTGACGTCCCCCTGAGAACGCGGCGCACAGGCAGCGGTGGCACATACGTAACGGATTACGTACTCCTACCGATGTGTCCCTGACATCTGTGCCGTTTCCTTGCGCTTATGACGACACCGAGCGTGAAGGCGCCGATGCCGAGGAACGTCCAGCTGACGGTGGTGGGGGTACGGGTCAACGCCGTGCTGAACCTGACGGTGGGCGCCTTGTTGCTGGCCGTGGTGAGCAACGCGGCGGATCAGGGTCAGGGCGGCGCCCCGGTCCTCGCGGGCGTCGTCCTCGTCCTCGCCCTCGCCCTGCTGCGGGGCTTCAGCTCCGCGGAAGCCCGGAACTGGTTCGACCGGTGAGGTACATCCCGAGGCGCATTTCCGAGCGGAGAGACTCCGTCGTGCCTGTCGTCGCGGCCCTCGCTGTGGCCGTCCTGTTCACCGGGGGTTGTTCCGGCACCCAGGGCACGTCTCTTTCCGGGGATCCGTCCGAGAGCGCGACGGTGGTGTCCGGGTCGCCGAGCCCTTCGCCGACCCCGTCCCTCACTCCCCCGTATCCGACCGGGGCGTCCGGCTGCCACGACAACAAGGGGTGGACGGCCCAGGAATCCAGGGACTGGGCTCGGCTCGTCGTCGACACGCCCAAGGAGAACTACGAGGACGAGAAGGTGAAGGTGGCCAGCCTGCCGGGGTACGACGGCCCGCTCTGCCGTGAGATCACCGTGCAGTTCGAGTTCTGGAAGCTCGTGTACGGCGTCGCGGACGGCGCCCGCGGGGAACGTCTCTCGGACGGAACGAAACCCGTCTACTACTTCGACATCCGCCGGGTGAAGCGCGTCGAACTCCGTACGGACGGGAGCAGCGAGCGGAAGATCGCCCTGCCCAAGTCCCTCTACGCGAGTGACCGCAGCCCCTGCGTAGGCGCTCTCCTCTCGATCACCGTGGGCAAGCCGCTGACGAGCAAGGAACTTCCCGAGGAGATCGAGGTCGGCGGCGACGAGAGCCGCTGGGACAGCGCCCCGGTGGACTTCCGGTCGAAGCGGGTCGCCGACTACGAACTGTCCCAGCCCTCGGCACCGCAGGTGTGCAGTCCGGACGGCAAGCCCACCGCCGACCCGGCCGATGTCCCCACACCGGGGTCCCAGCCGACAGACCTCTACCCGACGGACCTCTACCCAACTCCCGACACCAGCTTCGACATCGACGACGTCCTGCGTTCTCCCACGCCCTGAGTCTCTCGGGCGGGGAGCCAGCGGGCTCCGACCTCTTCACCATCACATCAACAGGCCCTGCCACACAGACAGTTCGGCAGGGCCACCCGACCTCACCTTGGGGAATCACATGCGCATACGCGCTGCTGCCACTGTCCTTTCCGGCGCCGTCGTACTCTCGGCGCTCGTTCTTCCGAGTGCCGCCCAGGCAGCGGAGCGTCCCGGTGCGGCGAAGGATCTCCTCGCCTTCGCCTCGCCGAGCGTCGAGCCGCAGGACGCGCTGGGCGGCACCACCTTCTCGGACGGGGTCGTCAACGCCGGCAAGGACATCGTTCTCGGCGTCACCGGCAAGAAGGCTGTTCCCGTCACGTTCACCGCCTTCGACGTGGAAGGCGTGGCCATCACCCAGGCGTTCCTGTGGCAGGGCACCGACAGTTCGAGCACGGACACCATCACCGGTGGCCTGGAGTCGGACGACTACCCCACCTGCACGGAGACGCCGGTCCAGGACGGCTACAGCTACAGCTGCAAGACGGTCTTCACCATCGACCCCGCGGTCGCCTTCAAGGACGGCAACGGCACCGCGGGAACCTGGAAGCTCTTCCTGGGCGCCTACGACCTCTACGCGAACGCCAGTTACGACGACGACGTCACCAGAACCAAGATCAAGCGCGCGGCCAAGCTGACCGCCAACGCCTCCCCGGAGCCGGTGAAGAAGGGCAAGACCATCACGGTCACCGGCAAGCTGAGCCGCGCGAACTGGACCACGGGCAAGTACGCCGGATACGCGGCCCAGCCGGTGCAGTTGCAGTTCCGCAAGAAGGGCAGCAGCACCTACACCACCCTCAAGACGGTCAAGACCAGCAGCACCGGCACCCTTAGCACCACCACCAAGGCCGGCACCGACGGCTACTACCGCTTCGCCTTCGCCGGCACCACCACGACCGGCACCGCGAAGGCGACCGGCGACTTCATCGACGTCAAGTAGGCCGCGTCCCGGCCAAGAACACAGTGACCGGCCCGGACAGCCTCATTCATCACCGCCGAGGAGGCACCCGGGCCGGGCTCACTCCTGCTCCGCACGGGCGTCCCCGAAACGGCTCCCCGTGCGGCGGCGGCGGGTCATCAGCGTGGCCAGGGCGGTACGCGAGGAGACCCCGGTCTTGCGGAAGGCTCGGGAGACATGGGTCTCGACGGTACGCCGACTGACGTAGAGCCGGTCCGCGATGGCCTTGCTGGTGAGACCCTGCGCGACCAGCTCCACTATCTCCAGCTCCCGGACGGTCAGGGTGGCCAGCCGTTCGGTGAGTTGGGCGCGGCCCGGTGAGCCGTACAAAGCCTCGGAGCCGCCGCCGGGGGGACGGGTGACGTCGGCGAGGCCGACCAGCATTCCGCTGCCGCCCGCCTCTGCGAGCCGGCGCCCCCTGAGCCAGGCGTGCGTGCCGTCCCGGCCGCGCCCCGCCGCCGCTTCCAGCGGGGCGCCGAGCAGCAAGGAGTGGGCAAACTGACCGGGGACGGGATCGCACCGAATCCGGGCTACTCCGGTTTGCGGACCATGAAACTGGCGATCGTTCCCTTCACCCCTTCGTCGAGCGCTTGCACCAGTCGCGCGGTGACAACGAGCCCAGCCTGGTCCAGCAGTTCGGAGATGCGATCCGCAGGCAGCCGATAGGACTCGAAGGGCGCCGATCGGTCGCCGTAGGCAATGGTTCGACGCAGGTGCTCATCCTTCCCCACCCGGCAGACGAGCATCAGGTGGCCACCCGGCGCCAGGGTGCGGTGGAACTCGGCGAACACGACCGGCAACAACTCCGGAGGCGTGTGGTGAGTGGAGTAGTAGGCCAGAATGCCGCCGAGATCGTGGTCGCCGATCTCCAACGCGGTCATGGAGCCCACGGCAAACCGCAGGTCCGGATAGGCCTCCCGGGCCAGCTCGATCATCTTTGGGGACACATCGACACCGAATGCCGAGAGCCCCAGTTCAGTCAGGTGCGCTGTGACCTTCCCGGGACCGCACCCCACGTCCGCGACCGACCCGCCCACCGTTGTCTGTACGAGTTCGGCGAACGCGGCCAGCATCGCGCGCGACAGCGGATCCAGTTCGGCGGGAGCCTTGACGCTTGCTGCGTAGTCGGCGGCCACGGTGTCGTACGACTCCCGGACCGCGGCGAGGTAGACGGTGTCAGTCACCCCGCAAACCTAGTGGCAGGTTCACCGAGGGCACACGGGATTCTGCCACCCGTTGCCCGCGATGCTTCGGAAAAAATCTCAGTTGATCTGGGCCCTGGCTTATGAATACTGGCTGTTGTCTCAGTAGTTGTGGTCTGCTTCCGGCGTTTCGCGTTGGACTAGGGGAAGGGCCTGCGCGAATCACCATGCACGATGACCAAGTGGACGTGACCGCCGACATTGTTGCGACCTTGATCCAAGAACAGTTCCCTCAGTGGAGCGGCAAGGCGATCCGACACCTGGCGTCGACCGGGACGGTCAACGCCATCTTCCGCATCGGGAACGACCTCTCTGCGCGTTTCCCGCTGCGTCCGGCCGATGCCGCCGAGGCGCTGACGGTTCTGGAACAGGAAGCCCGGGCGAGCGCGGAGCTGGCACAGGTGTCTCGGATCCCCGCCCCGGAACCTGTCGCCCTGGGCAAGCCTGGCGCGGGTTACCCGATGCCGTGGTCGGTCCAGACATGGTTGCCGGGAACGGTCGCCTCCGATGCCGACCCGAGTGGGTCCGACGCTTTCGCCGAGGACCTCGCGGCCTTCATCGCAGGCCTGCGGGACGTCGACACGCGGGGGCGGCTTTTCAACGGCGACAATCGTGGCGGCCTTCTCGCCCACCACGACGATTGGATGGCGCAGTGCTTCGAGGAGAGCAAGGGGCTGCTCGACGTGCCCCGGCTGCGCCAACTGTGGAGCCACTTTCGGGAGTTGCCACGCACGGGTGCCGACGTGATGAGCCATGGTGACCTGATTCCCGGCAATGTTCTCGTCGAGGGAGACCGGCTCAGCGGCGTACTCGACACCGGCGGCTTCGGCCCGGCCGACCCCGCACTGGATCTGGTCAGCGCCTGGCACCTGTTGCAGTCAGGCCCGCGGGACGTGCTCCGGCGGACACTGAACTGCGACGATCTGGAGTGGGAGCGCGGCAAGGCCTGGGCGTTCGAACAGGCGATGGGTGTGGTCTGGTACTACGTCGAGACCAATCCGACGATGAGCAGAATGGGACGCCGGACACTCGACCGCATTCTGAAGTCGATGGAGTGATGTCGCCCCGATCGTAGGCCGAGACGGGACACCTTCCCCCTGCTTCACCGGTCGGGCGTGCAGACCACGCCCGGGGCTGATCGCATCGACCCGGATGCGTCGCTCACGCAACTCGCCGGCCCGGGGAGGCCATGGGCTGGTGGGCGGACTGCATAGCGGCGACGACTTGAGTGCCACGGAGTCCGATGGAGACTGCGGCGCGGCAGGTGGCCGCGCTGCGGGGACGGCTCCGGCTCATGCTTTCGCCAGCTCGGCCCGGATCTGAGGGAGCACCTTCGTGCCGAGAAGTTCGATGGCGTGCAGGAAGTCGCGCTGCGGCATGCCGCCCACGTCCATCTGAAGGATCTGGCGGGTGTGTCCGAGCAGCCCGTGCAGGTGGAGGATGCGGTCGGCGATCTCGTCGGGGCTGCCGGCGAAGACCATGCCGCCGGGTTCGACGGCCGCGGCCCGGTCGGCGCGTGCCGGGACGGGGCGGGGCGGGGCGGCCCAGTTCGGCCATGCCCTCGGCCATCATGCGGTGCTCGTACTCCAGATAGGTCGAGCGGACCTGCGCGCCTGGCTCGGCGGGGTGGCCGGCCTCGGCCCAGGCGGCGCGGTAGGCGTGCCCTTGACTTGCTCCTCGGGCTGAAGCCCGGGGATTTTGGCCTTCTCTTCCGTTGCTGTGCCGCTACGCGGCACGGGGTTCGGACGGGAATCCGTGGCTTCCTGCTTCGTCGCGCTGCGCCAGGACGTGTCCTGGTCTTACCGGCGCTCCACAGACTGACACCGCCAGTCCGGCGGCCGTTTTCACGTTCCTCGCGGCGTGGTGGTTTCGGTCGTGGACGCTGCCGCAGGCGGTGCAGGTCCATTCCCGGTTGTTGAGGGGTTTGGGGCCGTCTTTGGTACCGCAGGCAGAGCAGGTCTGGGAGATCGGCTCGAACCTGCCGACCTTGACCAGGGCACGGCGGGCGTCAGTCACTTGCGCGTGGGCGCGGGCGACCTTCAGGCGGGCTTTCTCCCGGTTCCGGCTGCCCTTTTGTTTGCGGGACAGCTCCCGCTGGGCTTTCTTCAGTTTCTTCTCCGCGCGGCGGTGTCGAAGTACCGTCCGGCCGCGTCCTTGATGACGGTGACCGAGGAGGGCTGCGCGGGCAGGGCGCGGGACCGTTTCACCTTCACCGCCCCGATTTTGGGAAGGGTCAGCTTCCCGGAGTCGGTGATGGACCAGCGGGCATTGGCGGTGAAGCGGATCGACTGACGGCTGTCCTTGCGGGACTTGAACCGGGGCGCACTCAACCTCGGCCACCTGCGCTCGCCCCTGAGGGAGGCGAAGAAGTTCCTGTAGGCGGCCTTGGCATCGCGCAGGGACTGCTGAAGCAAACCTGCCCTGCCCCGCGCAGCCAGTGGACATAGCCGACGAACGCCTACGGCCCGTCCTGGGCCTCGGGGTTGTGCTGGATGTAGCTCTCGCCGAGGTGGGCTTCGGCGGCCTGCTCGGGCTGGTAGTCGTTGAACGCCTGCTCGTAGAAGGCGACCACGAGCGCCTTGTTGTCGTCAGCGGACTTGCCGATCTCCTGCCATGCGGTGGTACGGAACGCGTCAGTCGGTCATGGCGTCGCGCACGAGAGCGGTGTCGACGAACTGCTCGAACCGCACGATGAGTCCGCCGCGTACGACGAAGTGGTGGGCGACGCGGACGTCGATCGCCTTGCCGGTGGCCTTGTTGGTCGCGGTGTAGCGGGCCAGGACGACGACGTTCTCGCCGTCGACGACGTAGGTGTCGTCGTGGGCGGCCCAGCCGTCCCAGTCCTGGCCGAGCTTTTCCATGACGTTGGCGGTGACGCCGTCGGGGGTGCGGTAGGTGCCGGCGAGGGGGAAGCCGGCCATCTCGGTCCACTCCACATCGGGGGCGAGGGTGCCACGCAGGGCTTCCAGGTCACCGGCGGCGGAGGCCAGGTACTGGCGGCGTACGACATCCGCGGGTGCGGTGGAGGTGGCGAACTCGGTCATGGTCAGCCCCACTTCATCTCGCCCTTGGCGACCTTCGCCCCGATCTGGGCGGCGATCAGCATGCCGTTGTCCGGGTAGCGCGCGATCAGCGCCTCGGTCAGCGCGGCACCGTCGGCCGCCTTGCCGAGCTCCTCCTCGAAGGCGACGAGGTAGTCGCGCGTGGCCGTGATCGCGGACGCGTCGGCGGCGGTGCCGGGCAGGCGGTGGCCCGGGACGACCAGCTGCGGGTCGAGGGCGGCCATCTCGTCGAGGAGCTTGATCCACGCGGTGCGGGAGGCGGGGGTGGCGGTGTCGGCGACCCAGACGTGCTCCTGCTGGAAGAGCAGGACGCCGCCGAGCAGGGCGCGGTGCTCGGCCTGCCACAGGTAGTGCCGGTCGGAGAGCTCGGGGGTGCCGCCCTTGAGCTCGAAGCGGTGGCCCTCCAGGGTGAGGTCGCCGGTCAGCGGCTCCAGGTCGACCAGGCGGGTGGGCAGGTTCGGACCGAGTGCCGCCCAGGCCTTGAGCTTGCCCTCGTAGGAGTGCTGGATGTGCTCGATGACGACGGGGGTGGCGACGAACTTCGCCTCGGGGAAGGCGTCGGCGATGACTTCGGCGCCGAAGTAGAAGTCGGGGTCGGCGTGGGAGACGAACACAGTGGTGAGCTGCTTGCCGGAGTCGAGGATCTCGGCGGCCAGGCGGTGGCCGTCGGCGCGAGTGAAGGCGGCGTCGACCAGCAGCGCCTCGGTCTCGCCGGTGACGAGGGTGGCGGTCTTGTTCTTGCTGCCGGCCGGGAAGTCCAGGTCGAGGACCTTGAAGTCGAGCGTGCTCATCGATGGCTCCTTTGCGCGAGGGACGGGTGGCGTGGGGACGGGGGAAGCTCAGTGCGCGGCGAGGCGTTCGTCGATCTCGTCGGCGGTGGCGTGGCCGTGGGCCAGCGGGGTGACGGTGTCGCCGTCGACGGCCAGGAGTGTGGGGAAGCCGCTGACGCCCAGCGCGGCGGCGCGGCGGAAGTCGGCTTCGGCGGCGGCCCGCGTTGCGGGGGCTTCGAAGGCGGAGGAGACGGCATCCGCGTCGAGGCCGGCCGCCTGGGCCACCGTGCGGTAGGTGGCCGGGTCGGACAGGCTCAGGCCGTCGATGTAGAAGGCGTTCTGGAGGGCGGCGGCCAGTTCCGCCGCGCGGTCGGGGGCCGCCTGGCGCAGGGCGGCGACGCCACGGGCGGCGGCCTCGGAGTCCATGACGAACGAGCCGTCGGCGATCAGCCGCTCGTAGCCCTCGCCGAACTCGGCACCGGTCAACTCGGCGATCTTGGCGTTCGCGCCCTGGACGTAGCCGAACTGCCTGATCGGAACCCGGCGCGGACCGGTGAACAGGCCGCCGGAGACCACCTCCACCGGCAGTTCGGGGTGGCGGGAGGCGGCCTCGCGGAGCGTCCCGGAGAAACCGTGGGACCAGCCGCAGTAGGCGTCGAAGACGTAGACGAGCTTCATCGAAGACCTCGGTAAAGAGGACCGCCCGCCGGTTGCGAGCAGTTCATCTGACCAAACAGTAACTGACTCGTCAGATATTCTTCGACCCGTGTGAACCAGGACACGCGAACGAGGCCACTGTCATTAGACCCGCACTCCCACCGCTTCGCAGGTCAAGGCAGTCGAGGCAGCACGTCCCGGGCAGTGTGGCTGACGATCCGCAGATCCTCCGCGAACCGCGCGCGGTCCACCTCGGGCAAGGGCTCCACGAAGTGCCGCTTGATGTTCTCCAAGTGCACCTGCGCAACGCGTACGGCCGTCTCCTCGCCCAGCGCCGTCAGCCGCACCAGCTTGCCGCGCCGGTCGCCCGGGTTGGCCGGGTGCGGTTCGAACGGGCCCGGCAGAGTGCGGGCGCGGGCCAGCGACAGCGCGTGTCCGCGTTCGGTCCCGCCCTCCGACAGCAGGAGGTACCACCACTCGCCGCGGCTCGCCGAGCAGTTCGCCGGATTTCGGGTCGATGCGCACCGCGCGAACCCCTTCCGCGGAGAAGACGCACCAGCAGGTGCCGTCCTCTTCCCAGCGCCCTGGCCGAGGTTCCGGGCCCGGACCGCGCCGAGGCGGTGGCCGAATCCCTCGCCGGGCTGCTGGACTTCCTCGACGAGCGCGGACTGTCCAACGCCGTCGCCTACGTCGAGGTGCACAACGAGGTCGACAACTGCGACCTGGTACCGGCCCACGGCCCCCTTGGCCACTACGCCCGGCTGCGCGGCCCCCTCGAACGCGCCGTGAAGCTCTTGCAGGCACGCCACCCCGCCGTCCCCGTCACCTACTTGCTGGGAAAGCCGTGGCCCGACGAGCTCCAGGACCTGCCCGAGCAGGCGCAGATCGCACACTTCCACTTCTACGTCTACGACGTGCTCGGCGCGCTGTACGAGGCGGTCGGACTCGGGCACGGCACCGAGGCGGCGCCCGAGACGGCTGCCTGGCCGACCCCCGAACTGGCCGCCATGCTGCGCCCCGATGCGCCCGCCTTCGCCGACTACCAGCCGGACGAACCCTGGCGGCTGGCGGACACCGGGGTCCCGCGCGAACTGTTCTACGCGCACGACTGGGTGGACCCCGACCGCTGGGACCTGTGGCTCTACGAGAACTACGCGGCACACCGCCAGGCCATGCGGGACACGCTGACCTCCTGGGTCGACTCGGTGACCGAGTTCGCCCGCCGGCGCGGTGTTCCCGCCGTCCTCGGCGAAGGCGTCGTCAGGTACACCCCTCTCCTGACCCGCTTCGAGGAGGACGCCGGTCGATGACGCGGACGGCGTCGCCGACACCGGTCGTGCCTTCGCCCTTACGGACGCGCCGAACCGGCCGACCGAGGCCGGTGAAGAACTTGTCCGCCTTGTCGACGTCCTCGGGGGTGCGGACCCGGTAGGCGAGGTGGTCGAGGGCGGCGAGCTCGCCCCGGCGCAGGACGAGGGAGTGGTGGAATTGCGCAGTGGCCGCACGGTCGCGAGAACCCGTTCGTCGTGGGCACCTCGGAAGCACAGCGCTTCGTGAAGATCGTGGAGACCATGTTGCGTCGCCGCATCGCCCAGGACGAGCAGACCGCCACCCTCGCGGCGACGACTCCGGCGGCCACGAGCACGCATACGGCAGCCTGGTGCTGAGGTCGGCGACACCAGGACGGTCACCGGCTGGCGACGCAACGGTGACCGTCAGGCGCCCGTTCGGTCGTGCAGTACCAGGAGCGCGACGTCGTCGGTGCGCGGGCCGGCCGTGCCGGTCTTCCTGAGCAGGTCGTCGATGAGCAGGTCCAGGTCCCGGTCGTCGGCGTCGGCGAGGTGGCGCGCGAGGCCGGCGATGGAGTCGTCGAGGTCGACCCCCGGTGTCTCGATGAGGCCGTCGGTGTAGAAGGCGAGCATCAGGCCCGGGCTGAGCGGGATCTCGGTCAGCGGGAAGTCGGCGTCGGGGTCGATTCCGAGGAGCGGTCCGGGCGGGACGACGGCGGGCCGGGTGACGCGATCGGGCAGCCGCAGGAGGGGTGGCGGATGGCCGGCGCTGGCCAGGCACACGCGTCGGCGCGTGAAGTCGAAGTGGGCGTAGAGGCAGCTGGTGAAGAGCTCGGGGGCGAGGTCGGCGAGGAGCCGGTTGGTTCTGGCGAGGACCTGGTCGGGGGGCGTGCCGAGGGTCGCGTGGGCGTAGATGCCGGTGCGGACCTGGCCCATCAGGGCGGCGGCGGCGACGTTGTGTCCCTGGACGTCGCCGATGACGGCCGCGGCGGCGGTGTCGTCGAGCCGGATCAGGTCGTAGAAGTCTCCGCCGATGTCCATGCCCCGGGTCGCGGGAAGGTAGCGGGCGGCGACGCGCAGACGGTCGATCTGGGGAAGGGTGCGAGGCAGCAGTGCCTGCTGGAGGCCGTGGGCGAGCTCGTGTTTGGTGTCGTAGAGGCGGGCGCGGTCGAGGGCCTGGGCGATGAGTCCGGCGAGCGACGTCAGGACGGCGCGCTCCTCGGCCGGGAACGCGTGGGGGCGGTCGTAGGACAGGACACAGCAGCCGACGGGCCGGCCGGAGATGATCAGCGGCAGGAAGGCCCACGCCTGCTTGCCGCTGACCTGCGGGGCCTGTGGGTAGATACGGCGCATCTCCTCCGCGTCGGCGAAGAACGCGGGGATGCCGCTGCTGAGGGCCTGCCCGGCCGGGGTGAAGTCGGTGTCGAGGGGCAGGCCGTCGAGGCGCTCGATGACGTGGGGGGCGTAGCCGCGGTATCCGGTGATCCGCAGCCGGCCGGCGTCGGCGGTGGACAGGACCAGTCCCTGGGCGCCGAAGGCGGGCATGATCTGATCGGCGACCAGGGCGATGACGTCCTGGACTCCGACGACCTCGGTCAGTCCGGCGGCCAGGTGCGTGAGCTGGTAAAGCCGGCCCGCGCCGGCGAGTGCGCCTTCGTGCGTGGACCGACTCGGCGCCGGTGACGGCTGGGGCTGCGCACCGCTGGGAACGATGCGGACGCTGATGCCGCTGGCGTCCGGGTAGAGGTGGAACTCCAGCCACTGGTCCGGTGGGCGGCACGCGGTGAACGACACGGGCTCGCGGCTGATCACCGCGGCACGGTAGCGGTCCTCGTAGGTGGGGTCGTCCAGCCAGCGCAAGGACTGCCACGGCAGGGTGCCCAGCAGCCGACCGGCTTCGCAGCCCAGCAGCTCACAGGCGCCGGAACTGAGATAGGTGAACCGCCCCTCGAGGCTCAGCGCGCAGCTTCCGCCGGGCAGGCGCTCCGCGAAGTCGGCGGCGGCCATCACCGGGCTGCCGGGCGGTCGAGCGGCGGGGACGACGCGCGGTCGGCCGTCGTCGGACGGGAACTTTCCACGCTCGACGGCTTCCTCCAACAGCCGCGCCAGACGCAGGCAACTGGACGCGATGTGGCCCCGCTCGCGTCCGGTCATGTACGGCGGACGGGAGGCCGGCCACATGAGCAGCAGCGCTCCCCAGTGCCGGACGCCGGTGACCGGCGCGGCGACCAGCGCCAGCGGGTAGGGAAGCACGGCCGCGGTGCGGGGATAGGAGCGGGCCATCTCCTCCTGGCTGCCCACCCACACCAGGCGGTTCTCACGCGCCGCGACAGCCACCGGTGCCGGAGCAGCCATCGGTACCCTCGCCCACGGTTCGGCGAACTCGGCCGGCGCCCCGCACAGCACGTCCAGCCGCAACAGCCGCTCGTCCGATGTGAGCAGGTACAGAGCGCCGATGGACGCGCCGGTTCGACGCACCGTCTCCGCGAACACGGCATCCAGATCGTCGCTGTCGACGGCGGCCGGACAACCCGCGCTGGTCACGAGGCACCTCCAGCATCGTGGCGGGGATCCGGGACGGCTGGGTCGGTCCTGCGTGCCCTCGGGACACGGCATGAGCGCGCCGGGCGTACCCGAAACTGCCCCTACGAGGACGCTACGCCCATGGCGCCCCTGTCGGTTAGTCGGGCGGCCGCCCGGGCACCCGGGTCATATCCCCGGCGACCGCGGCGAGGGGACGAGGAGAGACAGTGACGACCGGCCCACTCCACGATGACGAGCGACACAAACTCGACGAGCTGGAACGCGCCCTGCGCCGCGACCGCCGTCTCGATCGGCGGATGCGCGGGCTGGGCCGGCCTCGGCGTCCCCTGTTGGGCCGCATTGCCCACTACCGGCCGCACCCGTGGACCGTCGCAGTGCTGCTGGTGATCTCGGTCGGGCTCGTGGCGGCAGGCATCGACACCTCGGAGCCGGCGGTGATCTGGGCCTTCGCTGCTGTGTGGCCCGTGACGCTGTACGCGGGGTTCAGGCTGTTGTGTGGCTGGACCGAGCGCTGAGCCGACGTCGGCGGGGGGCGGTACTGCGTGACGTGACGGCCCGTGTCTCCCACGCCCACGGTGTTTCCTGTGGCTCCGAACGGACACTCGGAAATCCTTGACGTTACGGGGTGAAGGACAAACCGGACCGCGAACGGGCCGGACGCAGAAAGAAGATGAACCGCTGTGACCGTGGAAGTCAGGAAGACGATCGCTGCCAGCCGACCTGAGACGGGCTGGGCGAGGGCTCGCCGACTGCGCGGGCGGGGGATACGCACCTACGTGCCCGCGACGATCGACGACGACACGGGGCAGCTGCGGGACGGGGCCGACGGGAACGTCGTGCGGGGCGAGGACTGAACCCCCGCCATCCAGCCTCCGGTTCTCTCTCGAAGCCTGCGTTCTCTGCCGCGCGACGGCTCGCTCTGAGGTCGCCCCCTCGCATGTCCGGGCTTCGGGCCGCGTCTACTTGATTGTGCCAAGATCGGGTGGAACGGTTGCGCGGTCCGGACGGGGAGGTGATGGGTATGCCGGGTGACGGCCCGGGGGACGGAGACGCCTGGCAGGGGACGGACGTCGAGCGTGCGCGTATCGCCCAAGAACTCGTCGCCGGACTGAGCGGTCTGCCGCCGCCCGAGGTCCCTGCCGCTCTGTGCCGTACCTGTGTCAGGCTGCTTCCGGCGGTGTCGGGACTGTCCATCTCGGTGCTGGGGGACGGCGCGGACATGGGTGTCGTGCTGTGTGCCAGCGACGGAGTCGCCGCGCGACTGGCGGAGATCCAGTACACCCTCGGCGAAGGGCCGTGCAGGGAGGCGGTCCGCCTGGGCTCGCCCGTGTTCGCGACGGACCTGACACGCGTTCCGGACGCGCGCCGTTGGCCGCTGTTCTCGGTCCAGGCCGCCAGGGCGGGGGTGGAGACGGTTTGTTCGCTGCCGTTGGCGGCCGCCGGAGGATCGCTCGGCACCCTTGACCTGTATCAGAAGGCTCGGGGTTCGTTGAGCGGCGATCACCTGCGGACGGCGCTGTTGGTCGCCGACGCGGTCACTCTGGCGGTTCTCGCCCTTGATCGGGTTTCCCCGGACTTCGAAGGAGTCGTAACGTGGCTGGCAGGAGCGGAAACGGACCGGGAGGAGGTGCACCAGGCCACCGGGATGATCATGATGCAGCTGGGCGTGAGCGCCGAGGAAGCGCTGCTGCGCCTGCGTGCGCGGGCTTTCGCTCAGGGCCGTACCTCCACCGAGGTGGCTCGGGCGATCATCGACCGCACCATGGACCTCCGCGATGACTGAACGGCTGGTACACGTGCCGGTACACGTGCCGGTACACGTGCCGGTACACGTGCCGGTACACGTGCCGGTACACGTGCCGGTGCACGTAACGACAGCGCCGTGGAGGCAATCATGAACCGCGAGCGACAGTTGGCGCAGGCATTCCTCGCCCTGTCGGACACTTACGCAGCGGAGTTCGACCCACTGCATCTCTTCCATCGCCTGGTCCTCACGTGCCAGGACCTGCTGGACGTGGACGCGGCAGGCGTGATGATGGCCGACGCCCACGGCAGGCTGCGGACCATGGCGACGACCGACGAGGACGCTGTCTTCGCCGAATTGCTGCGCCTGCAGAACGGCGACGGCCCCTGCACGGACAGCTACCACAACGGGGAGCTGGTGAGCGTTCCCGACATCGCCGCGGAGTACGAGCGCTGGCCGCAACTGGCCACCGCCATGATCGAAGCCGGGTACGACTCCCTGCAGGCGATCCCGATGCGTCTGCGGGAGCGCTCGCTGGGAGCCCTCACGCTGCTACGCCGCCGTCCGGGCCGTCTCAACGATGACGACGTGCTTCTGGCGCAGGCCCTCGCGGACTCCTCGGTGCTGGCCCTGATGCACTGGTCCGCCGAGCCCTCCCCCGCCGACGACGTCATCACCCGCGTGCAGAGCGCGATCGCGGCGAAGGCCACGCTGGAGATCGCCAAGGGCATGGTCGCGCAGTACGCGGACACCACCATCGGCGAAGCGGCCCGGCTGCTCACCGCCTATGCGAATGGGCGCCAGGTCCGTCTCACCGAGACCGTCCACGCCCTGGTCACGCGCAGTATGGCCCCCGCCGCCGTGGTCGAGGCCCAGCCCCGGAGCTGACCTCGTCCTGGTCACGTCGACAGCAGCGACACAGCGCGGCCGGCCGCGGGATCGGCCCGGGTGTGGGTCCCGTCACGGAGCATGCGCACAACAGCTTGTTCGATGGGCCCGTGGGTGGCGGGGATGCCGTACGGGCACTCCTCACCCAGGTGTGGCAGCGCGGCGGCACGCGGTCTCACTGCGTGCGACAGGCTGGGAGACCGCCAGGGCCACGGCCGCCATGACGGTGGCGTGCCAGGTACGGAAGTCCTTGGCGGAGATGTCCAGGCCGGACACGTCCTTGAGGTACGCGTTGACCTCGTCGCCGCTCACGTCGTGCCAGGCACGCCGATCCCAGTAGGCCAGCAGCCGGTCACCGCCGTCCCGGCGCCGCATCAGCGCCGTCAGGCTCCGGCAGGTGGCGGGGTCAATGACGCTCTGAACGAGTTCTTGGCCGGCCTTGCCGGTGTAGGTGAACACGACGGCGCCGGCCAGGCAGCGAGAGTGCTCCCGCAGCAGCCTCGTCAGGCCGTAGCTGTGGTTCAGTTCGGTGTAGCGGTCGCTGCCGATGCGGAAGCACCCGAGGTCGAGCAGGCGTACAGCGGCGGCGAGGACCCTTCGGCGCGTCAGTCCCCGCTCGCTCAAGTGCCCCTCGACCACGGCCCGTAGGGCGGGCAGGGCCTCTGCGACGTCCAGCACATGCCCGTGCTTGGCCTGCTCCTGTTCGGCGCGGAACTGCGGGTGGTAGAGGTACTGGCGGCGCCCGGAGACGTCCGTACCGACAGCCTGCAGATGTCCGTTGGCCCGGCGGCAGATCCACACATCCCGCCAGGCCGGCGGAATGACCAATGCCCGAAGCGGAAGCCGCGGCCATGGCGTCGACGTCGATATCCGGGCTCGGTAGGCCGGCTGTGGTGGAAACGCAACCCCAACCCCCTCGTCAGCCTTCCCTGGCCTGAACACCTGCCAGGCGGATGTCAGGGGCGCCGCCAGGAGTCGTCGGTGAGATGGCTGCCGGCCTGCGGTCCCATCCGCAGCATGCCGCCGTCCACCGCCCAGGAGGCGCCCGTGACGTACGACGCTCCTGGGCCGGCGAGGAAGGCGATCACGGCCGCGACCTCCCGGGCATCGCCGGGGCGCCCCAGCGGCACGCCCGGCCGTCGCTCGGCGGTGACGTCCGTGTCCTCCTGTCCGGTCATGGGAGTGGCGATCTCGCCTGGAGCCACGGCGTTCACGGTGATCCCGTGTTCGGCCAGTTCCAGCGCCATGACCTGCGTGAGCAGTCCGAGGCCGCCCTTGGCCGCGCAGTACGGCGCCGCGCCGACACGTGGCTGGTGCTCGTGGACGCTGGTGACGTTGATGATCCTGCCGCCGCCGCCCTGGGCGATCATGCGGTGGGCGGCGCGCTGAGCGCACAGGCAGGGCCCCACCAGATCGACGTCGACGACCTGGCGCACGGTGCTCAGATCCAGGTCGAGGAACGGAGTCATGGTCCCGGTCCCCGAGTTGTTGACCAGCACGTCGATCCTGCCGAGCCGCTCGGCCAGCCGGTCTATGACGTCGGCGGCCTCGGGCAGCCGGGTGAGGTCCAGCTGCTCGATCTCGGCCCGGCGCCCTGCCGCACGTACCTCGTCAGCCGTCCGCTGTGCCCCTTCGTGATCGCTGTGCCAGGTGACACCGATGTCCATGCCGGCTTCGGCCAGTTGGACAGCGGTGGCACGGCCGATCCCGGAGTCGGATCCGGTGATCAGTGCCACGGGGGCGGCATGAGAGCCGGGAGCGGGGTGCTGCGGTTCCATAGCGACTCCAAGTGATGGTGGTTACTCCGAGAACGGCCCGCAGGCCCCGCGGCAGATCCGGCGGTGGCCGGGGGCCGTGCCTGGCACTCCATCTCCCTGGCGCAGACCGCCCGTTCACCCCTTGGCACGGTCTCCCGACTCTGGCGTCCCGGGTCAGAAGGCCGAACCGGGGTTCTCGGGCCGGATGCGTCCTCGCCAGGCGCCCGTCTCTCCTCCGTGCTGTTCGATGTAGTCCTTGAAGCGGTGCAGGTCTCCCTTGACCCGGCGGTCGATCATGCCCAGCGCGTCCGCGCCCTTCTCGGCGACTCCGGTGGGCTCGACGTCCATGCTGAGTTCGACGCGGGTGTGGGTGTCGTCCAGCCGCTCGAACCTGACCGATCCACGCTGCCGGGTCTCGCCGTCGACGGTCCGCCAGGTGATCCGGTCGTCCGGCATCTGGTCGACGATCTCGGTGTCGAACTCGCGCCGCACCCCGCCGATGCTCGTGATCCAGTGGTTGTGCCGGTCGTCGAGCTGCCTGACCTCCTCGACGCCCTCCATGAAGCGCGGGAACTCCTCGAACTGCGTCCACTGGTTGTAAGCCGTGTGGAGCGGCACCTCGACGTCGACTGCTTCCTTCACCGTGCTCATCGTTCCTCCTCACTGGCGTTCATCGCGCGCGGAGCCCGGCGGCCACCACGCGTCCGCACGACGCCGGGTACCCGGGCACGAGGCATGAAGACCTCCATACCGGGGCGAATCCCACTCCGGCTGACGAGACGGAGACATCAGTCCTGGACAAGTTGATCGGCGAGGCGATGCGCCTGGGCCAGCAGCGTTCCGTACGTCACCAACGCGTCCGGATCGTCGGACACGGCTCCCGGCAGCCGCATGCGGAATTCGCCGAGCCGGCGGTGGAGTTCCCCGACCGCCTCGCGCAGCTGCTCCACGGCGAAGTCCTCACGGCCGCTCGGGGCGAACCGGGCCTGACTGTAGAGCCGGACGGCGCGGGCCGTGTGCCGTAGGAAATGCGCGTAGGTGCGGGTGAGCTCCGTGACCGGCAGAGCCGCCTTCCCGTCGGCTGCGGTCTCCCCCACCGTCCGGGTCACGCCCGCGGTATGGACAGCGACGTAGTCGAGCACCGCGAGCACATCCGAGTACACCGTGTCGTCGGGGGAAGGAGGCCGCTCCCCTTGGCGCGCACGCGGGTTGACGCGCACGCTTTCGCGGCCCCAGCCGATGGCCGACCGGGCCTGGTCGACCAGGCGGCCCAGACGTAGCGCACGCTCGTGCCACTCGCCGGCCTGATGGTCGTCCCACTCACCGGAGGCCAACCCGTCGGCGACCGCCTCCAGGATCTCCTGAGCCTCACAGGCCGCGTCCTGAAGCGCCGCCCTGGCGTCCCGCAGGTACACGGGGGGCCGAATCAGCGCGTTGACCACGACGCCGACCAACGCCCCGAAGAGCGCCTCCGCGATACGGGCACCCGCCGACGCAATGCTGACCGGGCCACCGGTCAGCACGAAGAGCGCACCGGTGGCGGCATAGATTCCCTGGCTTCCCAGACGCCGCCACTGCCCCAGCAACAGCACCACCGGAAGGACCAGAGCCATCGTGGCCATCGCGCTGTTCAGCAGCAGCGCCACCGCTGTCGCCAGCACCGTACCCACCGCGATCGCCGCGACCTGCTGCAGCCCGTGCGCGACCGACCGGTAGACCGTCGACTCCACCAGCACGACCGCGACCCACGGTGCCACGAACGCCATCGGTGCCTCGAGCCACCAGCCCACGACCGCCCAGGCCACCCAGGCGGCCAGCGCCGCCTTGCCCGCCTGCACCACCAGATCCCGCTCACGGCCCGGACCCGCCCATGCCCGCCGCACAGCTGCTACGGCGGCCTCCGCACCGCGGCGGCCCGCCTGGCCCGCCCTACGCATCCACTCCATGACACAGCAAGTGCCACACCAGGAACGAAACGCACCCGCCGACCGCCATTTCACTCAACCTCGCCGGTCGATCGCGCGGGTGGAGGTGCGGACACGGCGGCCGTGTCCGAGTACGCCATTGGTGACAGATGCGTCCGTCGGCGCCCCGTCCCTCTCACCCGTGACGGCGTGGAGACCGGTCGCACGCGGGTACTCGGGGCCGGTGGCGGTGAACGCGCCGCCCGAACCACTAAGGGATGGAGTGTTTCCATGACCCAGCATGTCAGCGACGTGATGACGAGCGCACCGGTGACCGTGGAACCGCAGACCTCGGTGACGGCCGTGGCCCGGATGATGCGGGACGAGAACATCGGTGCCGTACTGGTCACCGACGGCGAACGACTGCGCGGCCTGGTCAGCGACCGCGACCTGGTGGTGCGCGCGGTGGCCGACGGCAGCGATCCGAACAACACGACCGTGGCGGACGCCTGCAGCGACGATCTGGTCACCGTGGGGCCCGACGACGACCTGAGCCGAGCCGTGGAAATGATGCGTGAGCACGCCGTACGCCGGATACCGGTCGTGGACCAAGGACAGCACGCGGTGGGCATCGTCTCCCTCGCCGACCTGGCCATCGAACGCGATCCGGAATCGGCGCTCGGCGACATCAGCGCCGCCAGGCCCAACACGTAACGCCGGTGGCGGGCCGATCCGAAGAGATGCAGAGATGGACCGTTTCGCCACGGAGCGGCCGGGAAACCCGGATCTTCCTCGTTCGTTGCGAAGGTGAGGACAGTGACCGGACAGCACGACGAACTGCCGATCCCCGACTACGACCACTTGTCGCTGGGGGCGCTCGAGCAGCGCATCGGCTCCCTGACCACCGACGAGTTGGATGCGCTGCGACGCTATGAGAGCGAACACGCCAACCGTGCCCTGGTGATGCGGCTTCTGGAGGCCAGGCTCGACCGGCCGTCCGCCGACACCGCCGCGTCCTCGGACGGAGGACGCGGCGGCCCCATGACCCCGGATCCGCCCCGAGGCGGGTCGAAGGTCACCCCGCAGACGGCCGCTCCGCCCCTGCACCCGCCGCCGCACGGCACACCTGATCAGCCGGCCAAGCCCAAGGCCAACCGGACGTAGCCGGCCTCGAGCCGAGAGGACATGCGCCATGGCGACTCCCGACCCCGAACCGAGGCGAACCCCAGGGCTCGAACCAGGCGGCGGAGTGTCACCCGGCGAGACTCCACCCGCCGAGGGCGGCACCCACGGCATCTCCCATCCGGAGCCGCCTGAGCTACGCAAGGGATGGGGAGCGATGCCGCTCACCTTGATCATGGTGGTGGTGGCGCTGGTGGCCGTCGGGCTGATCGCCATGATGGTGGCCCTGATCGCGTGACGCTTCCTGCGCTCCTGGCCGGCGCGGCCAGGAGCGTCGGGTTTCGCCACTGCGCCGATAGGAGCGACGGTGAGCGGCACACTTCCGGTCGCCGTCGACGTCGGGCCTGCCGCTTGAACGCTTCTCGTCCTTCACATTCACAGTGGAGGGACGGATGTCCGCCATCAACCATCCAGGATTTCCTGAATTCAGGATTAGCTGTACTGTCGTGATGTGCTGACCGTTTCCTCCGACATCGACGTGCTGGCCCGCTTCGGCCGCGCGCTCGCCGATCCGATCCGCTGCCGCGTCCTGCTCTCACTGCGCCAGGCACCGGCCTACCCGGCCGACCTCGCCGACCAGCTCGGCATCTCCCGCACCCGGCTCTCCAACCATCTGGCCTGTCTGCGCGACTGCGGCCTGGTCGTCACCGTGCCCGACGGTCGGCGCACCCGCTACGAACTCGCCGACGAACGCCTCGGCCACGCCCTGGACAACCTGCGCGCCGCGGTCGTCGCGGTGGAGGCGGACAAGACCTGCCCCGACGCGGACACGAGCGGCTGCTGCTGATGACCGCGATATCCCTCGATCCCTCCCCGGCCCGCCGCGAGACGCTCGCCCGGCGCATACGTCTGCTGGTCACCGCGACGATCATCTACAACGTCATCGAGGCCGTCGCGGCCCTGACGGCGGGCACGATCGCCTCGTCCACCGCACTGATCGGCTTCGGCCTGGACTCCGTCATCGAGGTCTCCTCCGCCGCCGCGGTCGCCTGGCAGTTCTCTTCCCGCGACCACACGGTCCGTGAAGCCCGCGAGCACACGACGCTGCGGATCATCGCGGTCTCCTTCTTCGTGCTCGCCGTATACGTGACCATCGACGCCGTCCGCGCGCTGACCGGCACCGGCGAGGCAGAGCGTTCCCTGCCGGGCATCGTGCTCGCCGCCCTCTCCCTGGCGGTGATGCCGTTCCTGTCCGCCGCCCAGCGGCGTGCCGGACGGGAACTCGGCTCCGCCTCCGCCGTCGCCGACTCCCAGCAGACCCTGCTGTGCACCTACCTCTCGGCGGTGCTCCTGGCGGGCCTGGTCCTCAACGCCGCTCTCGGCTGGTCCTGGGCCGACCCCCTCGCCGCCCTCGCCATCGCCGCCCTCGCCGTCAAGGAAGGCCGCGACGCCTGGCAGGGCAAAGGCTGTTGCGCCCCGGCAACCGCACCCGCGGCCGCAACGCCGAGCGACGACGCGGACGCGTGCGGCTGCGGGGCCGACTGCGCATGCTGTTCATGAACATCTCGTTGCAGACCGCCCTCAGCACCTTCCGGGGCACTGATACTGGCCAGGCAATCGATCACCAGGAGCAACGGTGGACTGGACATGGGCGGGAGGGCTGGCCGCCGGCCTGCTGATCGCGACCGTGACCGCCCCAGTCGGTGTGTCCGGAGCGGTGTTCCTCCTCCCCATCCAGCTCAGTGTCTTCGGTGTGCCCAATCCCGCGGTCACCCCGACCAACCTGCTGTACAACGTCGTCGCCGGACCAGGAGCCCTGTGGCGTTACCGCCGGGACGGGTCCTTGCGCGGCGACCTCGCCCGGCGCCTGGTGCTGGGCACCCTGCCCGGTGTCGTCCTCGGCGCCGCCATCCGCGTCTTCGCCTTCCCCGGCCCGAGCGTCTTCCGGCTCCTGATCGCCGCCCTGCTGCTGCCGCTCGGCCTGTGGCTGTGCCTGCGCGCCCTCACGCCGGCTCGTCACCGGCCGCCGCCCGCAGGCGAGTTGAGCCCACGCACACTCACCGGCCTCGCCCTGGCGGTCGGAGTGGTCGGCGGCATCTACGGCATCGGCGGCGGTTCCCTCCTCGGACCGATCCTCGCCGGACGCGGCCTGCCCGTCACCCGCGTCGCCCCGGCCGCACTCGCCGCCACGTTCGCCACCTCCCTCGTCGGCGCCACCGCCTACGCACTGCTCTCCCTCGTCAGCTCCGGAGACGTCGCCCCCGACTGGTGGCTCGGACTCGCCTGCGGCACCGGCGGACTGATCGGCGGCTACTTCGGCGCCCGCCTCCAACCCCGTCTGCCCGAACAGGCTCTACGGCTCCTGCTCGGCGCCCTCGCCGCAGGCCTCGGCGCCCTGTACGCCGCCCAGACCCTGAACTGATGCCGGTCCAGTGGGCGATCCGCCCGCCATTTCCGAACCTGCACCGCTCTACCCCCGACACAGGGCAGGCTCCAGCCTCTGCCCTCCGGTGCGGCGCGACTCCCGCGGCGCCGACGCCGGATGGCATCCTGGACGTGGACCTTTGCCAGAGGAGCTCGGTCCTCGCACTTCGGCCGCCGCAGGAGCGAGGGCGGCCGGATACTGAAAGCCTCACACCACCGCCGCGCCATGTCTGCCATGCCGGCAAACCGGATCCGGACCCCGCCGGCCCGCCCCTGGCCCGCTCAGGGATCGGGCCAGGGCGAAGGCCGCGCAGCAGAGGCGACCGCGTCGGGACTGCTCACCCTGGCGGTCAGGACTCCACCTCGTTCACCACCTGAGCGGCCATGCGCAGGCAGATGACAGGGAGTTCGGGGGCGTCGCGGATCCAGTCCTCGGTGTCGACGCCGGCCACCACCCCGGCTGTCCACAGGGTCGCCAGCAGGCGGGTGGCCAGAGCGCGCTCCGCTCCCGTGGCCGTGGGAGCCTGACGACGGACGGCGACGGTCGCCTGCTCGATCAGGGACGGCTCCAGCAGCCACCGAATCCCGGCCCCGGCCTCCACAAGGAAACCCGAATAGACCGCCATGAAGATGCGCGCGGTGTCGGACTCCTTCTCCAGACGGACCGGGGCCTGCTCGGTGAACTGCGAGATCAGGCCCAGGTGGTCACTCAGATGACTCGACGGCGTCCCACGGCTCCGCCGTCGCTCGCCATTAGTCATGTCCGCACCATCCCGGCGTCACGAGCTCTTCCCGAGCTCGGGCCGGCCCCGCCCCTCGCTGGAAGGCCCGCCGACGGTCAGAGCCTGCTCAACGCTGCCATGGACCGCCAGCACCCCGGTCAGACCCACGATGCGCGACACCGCGCGAGGCCACCTGCGCGACACCTCCACCCGCACCGCGATCCCCTGCTCACCCGCCACGACCACCGCGGCCACGCCGTCCGGCGAGGAGGGGCTGAAGAGGGTGCGGCACAACGACCGCAGGTCCCGCCGGAGCAGTTCGGCGTTGCCGATGTCCACCTCCGGGGCATCTCCACGATCAGACAGCCCTGACGGCTGGATGTTCGAAGCGTCATGAGGACCGCCTCCGCACTGCCGTTGCGTCTGCAGAAGTGCCGTCTCAGGGCACAACAGCAGTATGCCCACCCGAAATCACGATTTCAGCCGACTTGAGCAAGCGATGGGAACCGAACGTTCCCTCACACCAACACGGCAGCCGCTCAGCGGAAATCCGGCAGCACCGCCAAAGCGACCACCGCGAGTTCGTCCCGCAGAGCCATCAGGGCGGGGCCATCAGCCACCAGGACGAAGCTCTTCAGCAGCAGGGGGAAGTCCGGATCGCCATCACGAAGAGCCTCAACGACCTCTTCCGCGGTGCCGAGCCGACGTTCCTCGTACGGGAAGCCGGATCCCTTCTCCATAGCCCCACCCTTGACGGGCAACCCACACGGTCTGCCCGATCGGTCAGCCGGTCACGTGCCCACAGCTCTGCGGGACGGGACGCAGGCGGTCAGCTCTGCACGGCCGAACAACAGGGCGTATCCGGACGGGAGTTGGTCGAGGATGCGGTTGAGGAGTTCCTCGCCGGCGAGCTGGGCCACGATGCGCAGGACGGTGCCGGTGTCCCAGCGTGTGGTGGCCAGGCTGCCGCCGGTGCGTGATGCCAGCTCCTTGACGAAGCCCCAGCCCGTGAGGGGTTCGGTGGCGGGGATCTGAGAGGTGAAGGTGACAGCGGCCTCGTACGGCAGTCGGGCCGCGAGTTCCACGCGCTCATCGCCCGTGAGCTGACGTCCGAAGGCGTCCAGCACGGCGCACACGGCCCGTTCAGCCTGGGCGCGGGTGGCATAGGCGCCTTCGTAGCGCACTTGTTCCAGCATCTGCTCGAACGTGAGGCCCGTGATGCCCGGTAGTTGCTGGTCGATCATCGCTGACGCGGTTGCCTTTCTCGTCGAAGATGGTTCGCCGGTGACCGGCGCAGTATCCCCCCGCCCCCGGTCACGGCGACGCCCGGGGCGCAGGAGTGCGGCTGCCAGTGCTAGACGCGCCGAGAGTGGCCGAACAGCAGGTCATAGCCCGCCGGGAGTTGGAGCAGTATGCGGCGAGTCAGCTCCTCGCCCGCCGCATCGGCGGCCACGCTGAGCACGGCGCTCACGTCCCAGGCGGCGGTCTGTTCGGTCGCTCCCTCGATCCATGCCGCGGTGGCCCTCACGAACCGCTCGGGGGACAGCGGCTCGCGCGCCTGGAGCGGATTGACCAGGATGAGCGCCAGCTCCTCCGGCAGCCGTGCGGCCAGTTCCGCCCTCACCTCGCCCACCACGTGCGCACCCAGCAGCGCCAACACTGTGCGGGCCGCCCGCGCGGCTTCCTCTGTGCTCTCGTATCCGCCGCGTTCCTTGACGTGGTCAAGGAACGCCTCCCATCGCATCACCATTGCTGCTCCCGTGCCTGTGTGTGGCGGCGAGCGGAGGACGGGGCCGCTCACAGGGAGGCCGTCCCCGTCCTCCCCGTGAGCGGCCGGAAGGGGACTCAGCCGCTGATCTCCTTGCGCGCGGACCCGCCACCGATGGCGATCTTGCGGGGCTTGGCGCGCTCTGCGATCGGGATACGCAGGGTCAGCACCCCTGCGTCGTAATCCGCCTTGATGTGCTCGGTGTCCAGGCTGTCGGCGAGTACGACCTGGCGGGAGAAGACGCCCAGCGGCCGCTCGGAGAGCTCCATCTGCACGTCGTCCGCCTTGGTGGCGGGACGGCGCTCAGCCTTGACGGTCAGCATGTTCCGCTCGACGTCGATGTCGATCGCGTCCGAGTCCACACCGGGCAGGTCGAAGGCGATCACGTACTCCTCGCCCTCACGGTAGGCGTCCATCGGCATCGCCGACGGCCGCGACCAGGTGCCGTTCGTGTTCAGGAGTTGCTGGGTGAGCCGGTCGAGCTCACGGAAGGGGTCGGTACGCATCAACATCGTCAAACACCTCCAGCGTTCGGATCAGGCACTGTGCCAATGCGTTCACCTGCCATCGTTGTAACATGTCATCCAAGCGATGACAAGTTCCGAGTCATCGAAAAGATGACATCACTGTGGAGGCCCGATGACCAGGGATGACGCGCCCACCCCCCGCTCCCACGGCCTCTCGTCGGCATCGTTCCTCGCCGCCGCAACAGCGCTGGACACGATCCACGAGGCCCTGCACACCGCCCAGACCACACAGGACGGCACGCCCCCCGAGCCCGATCAGAGCAGTTCCGAGCGGGCACTCGCCGTGCTCCTGCTGCTGCGCGAGGCACGCGAGCAACTCGCCGAGTGGGAGCCGGGCCTGATCGAAGCCGCACGGGAGGCAGGCGCCAGCTGGGCCGACCTCGCCCACCCTCTCGGCGTCTCCAGCCGCCAGGCTGCCGAACGCCGCTACCTGCGCGTCCGCCCGGGAACGCCGGGGTCCACGGGCGAGCAGCGGGTGACCGCCACCCGCGACCGCCGCGCCGCCGACCGCACCGTCACCGCCTGGGCCCGCGCCAACGCCGCCACCCTGCGCCAACTCGCCGGCCAGATCACGGCACTCACCGACCTCCCCGCCGCTGCCCGGACCCCCCTGGCCGCACTCAACGCGGCTCTCGCCGACAACGATCCGGCTGCCCTCGTCGCCCCTCTGACGGACGCGCACCCCTACCTCGCAGGCCACCCCGGCCTCGCCGCCCGCGTCGACGACCTCACCCACCACACCGGCCGACTCCGCCGACGCAGCGAAGATCAGCGCCGTAACCGCGACTGACCCGCAACGACCTCGTGACCGACGGCCGTACAGCAACGCACGCCCACACCGGAGATGCCTTGTCCAGCGTTGGTTTGCCCGACCCTCGAGGGCTGGCTCCAGCCCGCGCCTTGTGACCGCGAAGTCGACAAGGTCAGTGACCGTCGGCAGGAACTGAACGTGACCCCCGGTGTCGGCTGAACAGCCACGGAGATCATTCTCGCTGAGACGGGCAACGGCCTCATGGATCGGCTGTGCCCAGGACTGAACAGGTCCGCAGGCATGAACAAGTCGGGGCGAATCCGAGCGGCCGACGGCAACCTCAAGCGCGTACTGGGGACCGCGCTGCCGTGACCGCCATCACGGACGTCGCTGTGTCGAGAACACGGTGCCCGCTCCGTCCCAGGGACACGAGCGGCCACGACGGGCCGCGTGCCATCAGAAGGGACCGTCCGTCATGGCTGTCGCAGATGACCTCGACCACGCCACCGACTCGCAGTGGGACTGGGTCGCTGAGCAGACTCGTACGTATCTCGCCTCGGGCGGCACCGAGGGCCACGAGTCGAACGGCGTCTACACGCTGCTGCTCGCCACCACCGGACGCAGGACCGGTATCCCGCGCCGCACGTGCCTGATCTACGGCACCGCGGGCGAGGACTTCGTCGTCGTCGCCTCCAAAGGCGGCGCCGACGACGATCCGGCGTGGTTCAAGAACCTCCGGGCGGATCCGAGCGTCGGGGTGCAGGTCGGCAGCCGTAGGTTCACCGCGCGCGCCCGCGTCGCATCCCCGGCCGAACGTGAGGTCCTCTGGCCCCGGATGGCGCGCATCTTCCCGCTGTACGACGAGTACGCGCAGAAGACGAGCCGCGAAATCCCCATCGTCCTGCTCACTCCGCAGAACTGACCCCGGCTCAGGCCGGACTCAGGGATGGGACAGGCACATCCTCGCCGGGCAGCCCCGGGTCAGTCCTGTTCGGCTTCGGTGAAGAACTCCGGTGGCGCCTGTAGGTCGTGGGCGCGGAACAGGACGGCGTGCTCGACGCCCATGGCCTTGCCGCTCAGCGCGGCGAACTTCGGGATGAAGTCCGCGGGAGCCGGGTGGTCCGGGAGCGCGGCCAGGTACGCGGCGTGCGCCTCGAGCGAGGCGACGCCGCGGCGCAGCGGCTCACCCGTCACGTCGACGCCGTGGGTCGCACCGGAGCCCGGGAGGCCGGGGAGGATGAGCCAGCGCACGGAGTGCGGGTGGAGGTCCTCGTCGTCGACCTGCTCCGGGAAGACCCACCGGTTGCCCGCGTCGCGCACCGCGTCGAGCGTCGCGAGCCCGGCCGCGCGGTGGTCGGCCTGGTCGAAGCCGAAGGGCGTCTCAATGTCGTAACCACTGCCGAGCACGACATCCGGCTTGAACCGGCGGATCTCCCGACAGATGTCCCTGCGCAGGTCGAGGCCGTAGACGAGGACTCCGTCCGGATGTTCGAGGACGGTCAGGTGCTTGACGCCGACGACGGCGCAGGCGGCCTGCTGCTCGGCGACACGCAGGCGTGCCGTCTCCTCGGGAGGATTCGGCATGCCGGCCTCACCGCGGGTAAGCAGGAGATAACCGACCTCGATGCCGCGCGCGGTCCAGCGGGCGACGGCCGCGGACACGCCGTACTCCATGTCGTCCGGGTGCGCGACGACACAGAGCACGCGCTGGAAGGACTCCTCGGGTAGCGCAGGCAATGTCATGCGACCATCCTTCCCCTTCCCATGCATGAGTCCAAGGGGTGAGGGCGCGGTCAGCGCGTCAGGCCACCGGATCGAGGAACGTCAGCACCGAGGCGTCTTCCTCGATCAGCGGGACGAGCGCCGCATTGAACGGGCCGCCGTACGGCGCCTTCAAGTGCGCTTGGAAGGCGTCCTCGTCGCGGTACACCTCGAAGATCCAGAAGGCGCGTGGGGCGGCCGCCTTGGTGTAGACGTCGAAGGCGATGTTGCCTTCTTCCTCGCGCACCTTCTTGGCGTACTCCAGGAGCAGGCGGGATACCTCGTCCTGTGCTCCCTCTCGGGCGGTGAACTCGGCGAGCAGGGTCTTGTTCACGGTGTGGTGTCCTCCGTGGTCGAAGTCGGTCGGGGAAAGTCGGGATCCGTCGGCGTCAGTCGCGGTAGGAGTCGAGGTGCCAGACGACGGCCTGGTCCAGCTTCACCGAGCCGTTCTCGGCGAAGACCTGCACTCCCTGGCTGGCGGGGTCGGGGAAGATCTGGTCGGTGATGACGGCCTCGCCGCTGCCGCCGAAGACCTCGACGGACGACCAGTCGACGAGGATCCGCAGCTTCACCTTGCCGTTCTTGGCCTTCAGAGGCGCGGTCTGGATGCCGGGGAAGGTGCTGTTGAAGTCGACAGCACCGGAGTGGGTGCGGTCGACGTACAGCTCCTGTGTCGTGGTGTCGTAGCCGATGACGGTCTCCTCTCCCCCGGCGCCGGTGCGCACCTTCAGGCCGAACCGGGCGGCGTCCTGGAGGGAGAAGGTCGCCTCGATGTCGAGGGCCTTGCCTTGGGCCGCGGGGCCGATCAGGGTCTTGGAAGTGTTCTTCACGGTGACACCGGCCGCGGTCGCCGGTTGTTTCTGCCGCAGGGACGTCACGCTGTCGACGGGCCTGCTGGTCAGCCGGATGCGGCCGTCGACCGTACGCAGGGTCATCTCCCGGGGGATGCTCTGCGCACCGCGCCAGGGCGAGGTGGGGATCGCGCCGCTGTAGTCCCAGTTGTTCATCCAGCCGATCATGTACCGCTTGCCGTCCGGCGCGCCCTCCCAGGACACCGCCGCGTAGTAGTCCTTGCCGTAGTCGGCCCAGTCGGCGCGCTGGACGACGGACTTCGCGGCGGTGTCGGCGGCGGTGAACCGATCGGCGAGGAGATGGCCCCAGCCGGCGGTGTTCATGTCGACGAGCTGGATCCGCGCCTGCTTGCCGGCGTAGGAGCGCGTGTCGAAGGAGGCCCAGTCCAGGGTCTCGCTGTTGGAGCCGGTGGCGCTTTGGACGACCTTGCCGTCGACGATCAGGTTGACGGACGTTTCCTGCGAGACCGGCTGGGCCCGGGTGTCGGAGAGCATGATGTGGTCGACGTTGAGGTGGCCCCAGCCGCCGCTGTTGTCGTCGACGATCTTGATCTGTGCCTTCTTGCCGGCGAGGTCCTTGACGTCCCAGGAGGCCCAGTTGAGTGCCTCGCCATCGCGTCCGGTGGCGCTGCGGACCACCTTGCCGTCGACCAGCAGCTCGATCGCGGTCGGGTTGTCGGAGCCGGCGGGATGGTTGCCGCCGCCCACAAGGAAGTTGACGTAGTTCTTGTCGATGGTGAACTCGGGCGAGGTGAGCGTGCCGGTGGTGGCGTCGCCGCCCAGGAAGCTGTTGGCCAGGCCGTCGCCCAGGAAACCGGAGACCTCCTGCTGGCTGCCGAGAGTGCCGGTGGCCGGTGCGGAACCGAAGGCGTCCCCGGTCGTCGTCCAGTCGCCGTAGGTGCCGCCCTCGAAGTCGGCGAGGACCGTGCCCGCGGGCGGATCTCCCTGCTCCATGACGGTGCCGTCCACGTGCGGGTGGCGACCGCCACCGACCTTGAAGTTCAGGTACTTGCTGTCGACGGTGAAGGGGGGCGAGGTCAGGGTGCCGGTGGTGGCGTCACCCGAGTGGAAGCTGTTGGCGAGGCCCTTGCCGTCGAAGCCGTCGACCGTGCCCTGACCGTCCACCGCCCCGGCTGCCGGCGCCTGTCCGAACGCGGTGCCCGTGGTCGTCCACGTACCGAAGTCGGGACCCTCGAAGTCCTGCGTCACCGTGCCGGTGGGCGGGGTGTACGTGCCCTTGTCATCGGCGGTGAACTTCTTGCCGTCGAAGTCGCCGACGAAGTACTGGGCGGCCGAACCGCCCGCGATACCACCGGGGTTGATGTTGACGACCAGGACCCACTTGATCTTCTTCTTGTCACCGTCGACCGCGAGGGGGAACAGATCCGGGCACTCCCACACGCCGCCCGTCGCGCCCGCCGGCCCGAACTCGCTCTGCAGCGTCCAGTCCTTGAGGTTCTTGGACGAGTAGAAGCGCACCTTGTGTTCGGCGGACATCGACACCGTCATCACCCAGCTTTTCGTGGGCGCGTACCACTGGACCTTGGGATCGCGGAAGTCCTTGGAGCCGATGTCGATGACGGGATTGCCCTGGTACTTCGTCCAGGTACGGCCGCGGTCGGTGCTGTAGGCGAGGGACTGCGCCTGGGTGCCCGTCGCCTTGTGGTGGCTGGTGTAGATCGCCACCATGGCCGGGTTCTTCTTCGTGCCGAAGCCGGTGGTGTTGTCCCGGTCGATGACCGCGCTGCCGGAGAACACCATCTCGTTGTCGTCGTGCGACAGGGCGAGCGGCAGGTCCTTCCAGTGCACGAGGTCCTCGCTCACGGCGTGCCCCCAGGACATGTCTCCCCACGAGTTGCCGCCCGGGTTGTACTGGTAGAAGAGGTGGTATTCGCCCTTGTAGTACACGAGGCCGTTGGGGTCGTTCATCCAGTTCTTGTCGGGCGTGAAGTGGAACTGGGGGCGGTAGGTCTCGGAGTACGGCGGGGTGTCGGCGGCGACGGCCTGGGGGGCGAGCGGGGCCGCCGACAGGGCGCAGACGGTCGCGACCGCCGCGATCATCCGTATGCGGGCATGCCGGGATACACGTCCAGAGCTCATGAGGTCTCCTGTGCCGGCCGTCCGCGCGACGAAGCTGCCCGGCGCGGGTCCGGCGGAAAGTGACGCCCTTCTCGGCGCCGTCGTCCATGGCATGGGCAGGGGGTGTCATCGTTGACTTGTGTCATCGATGACATCGAGTGGCCCGATGATGTAGGCAATCCGGCCGGTGCGTCAACGGTGTTGCCGCGATGTCGTGTTGGGGGGCATGCCGGCCGGTCACGCGCGGTCGGCCGTGGCCATCTGGGTCAGCTGGCTCTGCCACGGCGGGTTGGGGCCGGCGACCGAGCAGGTCAGGGCCGCGACGCGGGTGCCGAAGCGGCAGGCTGCCTCGACATCGTCGAGGCGCAGGTCCGTCAGCCGGCCGCCCAGAAGCCCCTGGGCGCCGAGGTGGTGGAGCAGGCCGGCGGTGAAGGAGTCCCCGGCGCCGACCGTGTCGACGACCTGCGTGGCCACCGCGGGCACCGTGACCCGTTCCCCGTCGAGTGAGGCCAGGGCGCCGTCGGCACCGCGCGTGATCACGACGAGCCGTGCCCCTGCCGCATGCCAGGTGTCGCAGGCCTGCTCGGGCGGTGTTCCGGGCAGCAGGAGATCCAGGTCGTCCTCGCTCAGCCGCAGCACGTCCGCGAGGCCGCACCAGTGTGCCAGCCGGGCGCGGTAGACCTCCGGGCGCACCAGGAGCGGGCGGACGTTGGGGTCGATGCTGATGGTGGCCCGGGAGGCGGCCGCGGCCAGGAAGTCCTCCACCACCGCCGCCCCGGGTTCCTTGACCAGGGCCAGTGATCCGGTGTGCACGCAGGCGGTGTCGGTCAGGTCCACCCCGGCCAGTTCCGCGCCCGTCCACTGCCAGTCCGCGGTGGCCTGCGCGTGGAAGGAGAACGTGGCCTGTCCCTGGGCGTCCAGCTCGGCCACGGCCAGCGTGCTGGGCTCGGCGGCGTCCACGGCGCACGAGAGGTCGACCCCGGACGCCTCCAGGTGGGCCCGGAACAGGCGGCCGAACACGTCGCCGGACAGCCGTGCGAGGAAGCGGGCCGGGGTTCCCAGCCGGGCCAGGGCCGCCGCCGTGTTGGCGGGTCCACCGCCGGGCAGCACCCGCAGGGCGAGTTCGTTCCGGGAGGCTGCGGGTTCGGTGAACGCGTCGGCGACGCACTCGCCCAGGACGGTGATCTGGCGCGGGCTCATGGGCTGCTCACTCTCGGAACTCTGGGAACGCGCGGACAGAAACGGGCACGTCGCGGGCGTTCGCCGAACCGCTTCGGGCGGCGACGGCCACGAGCGTTGCCGATTTGTGACGGGCACAAGGCATTGACGTTGCCCGGAAGCGGAGTCCATCATCCTGGCCAAGCAGTGTCAACGATGACATAAGTCAACGATGACACTTCGGGACGGCATGCCCGATGCCGACCGCTCGTCCGCAATCCCGCAGGAGTTGTTCATGTCACGCATCTCTCGTCTGCCGTCCTCCTTGCTCAGAGTCGCCGCTTGCACGGGTGTCGCGGCCCTCACCCTGACCGCCTGTGGATCCGGATCCGGATCGGACTCCGCGAGCTCCGGTTCGGGCACCGTCAAGGTCGGACTGATCACGAAGACCGACACCAACCCGTTCTTCGTGAAGATGAAGGAGGGCGCGGAGAAGGCCGCCAAGGAGAACGGTGTCGAACTGTCCACCGCGGCGGGCAAGTTCGACGGGGACAACGCCGGTCAGGTCACCGCCATCGAGAACATGGTCGCCGCCGGGGTGAAGGGCATCCTGATCACGCCCAGCGACTCCAAGGCGATCGTGCCAGCCATCGAGAAGGCCAAGGCCAAGGGCGTTCTGGTCATCGCCCTGGACACCCCGACCGAGCCGGAGAGCGCCGTCGACGCCCTTTTCGCCACTGACAACGTCAAGGCGGGCGAGCTGATCGGCGAGTACGCCAAGGCCGCCATGAAGGGCAAGACGGCGAAGATAGCCGCCCTCGACCTCGCGCCGGGCGTCTCCGTCGGCGTCCAGCGGCACGAAGGCTTCCTGAAGGGCTTCGGCGCCACCGAGAAGGACGTCGCCTGCGCCCAGGACACCGGCGGCGACCAGGCCAAGGGCCAGACGGCGATGGAGAACTGCCTCCAGAAGGAGCCGGACATCAACGTCGTCTACACGATCAACGAGCCGGCCGCGCTGGGCGCGTACACCGCGCTCAAGGCCAAGGGCCGGGAGAAGGACGTGCTCATCGTCTCCGTCGACGGCGGCTGCACCGGCACACAGGCCGTCAAGGACGGCAAGATCGCCGCGACCTCGCAGCAGTACCCGCTGAAGATGGCCGCCGAGGGCGTCAAGGCGGTCGCGACCTACGCCAAGGACGGGAAGAAGGCGTCCGGTTACACCGACACCGGCGTCACCCTGATCACCGACAAGGCACAGGACGGGGTCACGTCCAAGGACACCGCCTACGGCCTGGAGAACTGCTGGGGCTGAGCCGGCCCCTGAGGACCGTACGACTCAGCCCGTCCCCTCAGCGGGGCGGCCGTCCCTTCCTCCCTGACCGGGGGCGGCCGCCCGCTTGTCCGCTTCTCCCGGCGGCCGGAGGGGACAACGACTTCTGTCTTCCGACAAGGACTTCGCATGACAGCCACGACCACACCCCCGGACACGTCCTCGCCGTACGCCGATCTCAAAGCGCCGACCACGGCCCGCCGGCTGCTCACGGCACCGACCACCGGGCCGCTGGCCGCCCTCCTTCTGGCCTGTGTCTTCTTCTCCGTCTCGACCGACCAGTTCCTCACCGGCGGGAACTTCTCCCTGATCGTGCAGCAGGTCATGGTCGTCGGCACCCTCGCCATCGGCCAGACCCTGATCATCCTCACCGCGGGTATCGACCTGTCCTGCGGTGCGGTGATGGCGTTCGGCAGCATCGTGATCGCCAAGATGGCGGCCGAGGGCTCCCTGCCCCCGCTGGTCGCGATCGCGCTGGGCCTGGTCGTCTGCGGCGGCTTCGGCCTGCTCAACGGGACCCTGGTGCAGAAGATCCCGCTGCCGCCGTTCATCGTCACCCTCGGCATGCTCAATGTGGCGTTCGCGCTGACGCACATCTACTCCGAGGAGCAGACGGTCACCAATCTGCCAGGCCCGCTGACGGCACTCGGTGAGACCTTCCCACTCGGCCACACCGACATCACCTACGGCTCCCTGGTCACCATCGCCCTGTTCCTCCTCCTCGCCTACGCGCTGAGCAACACCGGCTGGGGCAGGCACGTCTACGCCCTGGGCAACAGCCCGGAAGCGGCCCGGCTGAACGGCATCCGCACCTCCCGGCTGACCATCGGCGTCTACACCGTGGCCGGGATCCTCTACGGCATCGCCGCCCTGCTGCTCATCTCCCGCACCGGCGTCGGCGACCCGCAGGCCGGGCAGACCGACAACCTCGACAGCATCACCGCCGTGGTCCTCGGCGGCACCAGCCTCTTCGGCGGCCGCGGCTCGGTCCTGGGCACGTTCATCGGCGTCCTCATCGTCGGCGTCTTCCGCAACGGCCTGCAGCTGATGGGCGTCGCCTCCATCTACCAGACCCTGATCACCGGCGTCCTGGTGATCCTCGCGGTGACCGTCGACCAGCTCTCCCGGAAGAAGGCCCGATGACCGCCACCTCCTCCCCCACGCCTGTCCTTCAGGCCCGCGGCCTGGTCAAGCGCTACGGCCACGTCACCGCCATCGACGGCGCCGACTTCGACCTGCTGCCCGGCGAGGTCCTCGCCGTCATCGGCGACAACGGCGCCGGCAAGACCAGCCTCATCAAGGCCCTCACCGGCGCGGTGACCCCCGACGCGGGCGAGATACGGCTCAACGGCAAACCCATCTCGTTCTCCGGCCCGCAGAGCGCCCGCGCCCACGGCATCGAGACGGTGTATCAGGACCTCGCGGTGGCGGCCTCCATGGACATCGCGTCGAACGTGTTCCTCGGCCGCGAACTGCGCCGCTCCGGCATCCTCGGCAGCGCCTTCCGCATGCTCGACAAGAAGCGGATGCGGCAGGAGGCCGCCGAGCACATGGCCGACCTGAAGATCGGCCTGCGCTCGCTGACCCAGTCGGTCGAGACCCTCTCCGGCGGACAGCGGCAGGCCGTCGCGGTCGCCCGCGCCGTCGCCTGGGCACGCTCCGTCGTCGTCATGGACGAACCCACCGCCGCCCTCGGCGTCAAGGAGTCCGGCCAGGTCCTCGACCTCATCCGCCGGGTTCGCGACAAGGGCATGCCGGTCGTCCTGATCAGCCACAACATGCCCCACGTCTTCGAGATCGCCGACCGGATCCACGTCCACCGTCTGGGCAGGCGCGCCGCCGTGATCAAGCCCTCCGACTACTCCATGGCGGAGGTCGTCGCCATCATGACCGGCGCGCTCACCGTGGACGAGGCCGGAGGTACTGTCGTGGCGGATTCCAAGGCCGCGAAGGCCGCGGGAGTCCAGGCCAACTGAAGCACTCACAGGTTCCGGCCGAGGCCGCGGCCGGACCGACGAGCACAGGAGACTGTTTCCTCCATGGCAGCGAACCGCCGCCCGACCCTGGCAGACGTCGCCCGAGAAGTGGGCGTCAGCGCCAAGACCGTCTCCCGCGTCCTCAACGAGGACGGGCCCGCCTCCGCCGAGACCAGGGAACAGGTGCTCGCCGCCGTCGCCAAGCTCGGCTTCCAGCCGAACCTCATGGCCCGCAACATCCGCGTCGGCGGCCCGGACACCACCGTCGGCCTGGTCATCCCCGACCTCGCCAACCCCTTCTTCGGAGCCGTGGCCCGCGCCATAGAGGATGTCGTCGGCGACCGCGGACTGACCCTGCTCATGGGCTCCTCCGCGGACGACCCCGAACGCGAACGTGCCCTGACGGACAAGTTCCTCGCCCGGCGCGTCAGCATCCTCATCGTCGTACCGTCCGTCGGCGCCGAACACTCCCACCTCAAGTCGCACCGCACCGCAGGGCTGCCCATCATCTTCCTCGACCGCCCCGGAGTCGGCCTGCCCGCCGACAGCATCGTCAGTTCCAACCGCGCCGGGGCCCGGGACGGCATCGCCCATCTCATCGCCCACGGGCACCACCGCGTCGGCTTCGTCGGCGACCTGCCCGTCAAGCTGTACACGCGCCGCGAACGCCTCGCCGGATACCGCGCCGCGCTGCAGGAAGCCAACATCCCCTACGACCGCTCGCTGGTCGCCAACGCCCACGACCAGCCGGGCGCCCAGGCCGCCACCGCCCAACTCCTCGACCTGGCCGATCCCCCCACCGCCCTGTTCGCCGGCAACAACATCATGGCGCTCGGCATCGTCGCCGAACTCGCACGCAGCAAGCGCAAGGACGTGGCAGTCGCCGCCTTCGACGACCTGTCACTCGCCGAGGCCCTCGAACCGGCCCTGACCGTCGTAGCCCAGGACCCCGAAGAACTCGGCCGCAGCGCCGCGGCCACCGCCCTGGCCCGCCTGGACGGCGACCGCTCCCGCGCTCGCACCATCTCCGTCCCCACCCGGCTGATCATCCGAGGCTCGGGAGAGCAACCCGCGCCCAAGCCGGCAGAGTTCGTCACACGATCTCGTTGAGATGTACTGGTCGGGCCTGACCGACTGACGAATCGACGCCCCCACGACTCAGGCACCGGGCCTCGGGGCCTGCGTACCATCCGAGTTGGAGGCCCCCGGGAAGAAGTCGGCACCCTGGACGTACGCCATCGCCTCGGCCCACTTCGGGTCGCCCAGACGGCGTTCCATCTCCTCCGGGCTGACGTCCTCCACCCGTGTCTGGAGCCACCACAGATTGCCCAGCGGATCGCGTACCCGTCCGACCCGGTCGCCGAAGAAGAGGTGTGTCACTTCGGTCACGGACGTTCCGCCGGCCGCGACGGCCCTGCGGTGCGCGGCGTCGGCGTCCTCGACGTAGAGGCGCAGGAAGGCGGGCGTCGGCGGCCAATCAGGTGGCGCGTCGAACGGCATGACGATCGAGTCGCCGATCCGTACCTCCGCGTGCCCGATCCGGCCGTCGTCCCCGACGACCCGGGCGATCTCCTCTGCCTCGAACGCCTCCTTCAGGTAGTCGATGAGCCCAGCCGTGTCGCGCGAGATGATCCACGGCGTGACGGTGTGATAGCCGTCGGGGATCGGCCTCACGGTCATCCGCTGCCTCCTGAGTGCGTGTGGTCCGTCTGACGTTAGGTGGCGTGTAGGCCAACTTTTGTCCTATGAGCCACCGCTGGAGACGACGCTCGCGAGGATTGCCCTTCCCCTTACATGTTCTATGCCATACCCCATAAGTCACCGGCAGGTAGCCGCGTTCAGGACGGCAGCCCCGCCTGGGTCCTCCCCTACCTGTCCGACCCCCGACTGCCCCGCCGGACACGTGCCGTCATCGCGGTTCTGGCAACACCCGGGGTCCTGCGGTGGGAGCCTGAAGGCGCCCTGCGGGATGAGGGTGCGACGGCGCCACCGAAGTCCAAGGTCGATCTGTACTCAGCGAGCAGAAGCCCTCCAGGCAGGAGCCCGTGCGATGCCCCGAGAGATCATCTCCACCCCCGAAGCGCCGGAATATCCCGGCTACAGCCAGGCGGTCAAGGTCGGCAACACGATCTACGTCGCGGGAACAGTCGGAGTCGACGTGGCGACCGGCGAACTCGCGGGACCCACGATCCAGGAGCAGACCCGCCAGTCGTTGCTCAACTGCCAAGCGATCCTGCGCGCCGGCCGCGCCGAGCTGAGCGACGCCGTCATGGTTCACACCCTGCTCATGCACCCCGAGGACGCCGACGGCATCATCGAGGTCTTCGACGAGTTCTTCCCTGACGTACGGCCGCCTCGCTGCGTGAGCAAGCTGGGTGTCGACCGGCCAGGGATCCTGGTGTCGATCGCGATGGTGGCCGTCACGGACTAGGCAGGGCCAGGCTTTGCCCGGCGGGTCAGGTGACCGTGAGGGCACCGAGTCAGTTCTCGCGGGCCGGACCGCGCCCAGTTGCGAGGTGATTCCGCCCCTCGGGCATGGGCAGGACCGCCAGTGCGGTGTCTGCGATGTTCCGCAGTGTCTCCGGGTCCAGGCCGGCCTTGCCCACCGCCTCGATACCGCGGACCACCGTCAGCAGCAGTGCCGCCAGCTGCTGCGGATCCGCAGCGCTGGCGATGTCGCCGTGGCGCTGTGCGGCGCTGATCTCCGTCCGCAGCAGGGTCAGCAGCGCCGTCATGGTCTCGGCCGACCGCCCGGCGACCGTCGGATCGTGCTGGGCCAGTTCCGCCACGCCCTTGGCCAGCAGGCACCCGCGGCGCTCGGTGTCGGAGGCGGTGTTCTCCGCCATGAGGTGCACGTACCCCGACAGCCGGGCCAAGGCCTCCGCGTCCGGGCCACCTGCCAGCCGCCCTTCGGCCACCTCGACGACCGCGGTGCACCACTCGTCGAACACCCTGTGGAACAGCTTGCCCTTGTCGCCGAACGCGCCGTACAGGCTGCCCTTGCCCAGGCCGGTCGCCTGGGCGATGTCGTCCATCCGGGTTCCTGAGTAGCCGGTCGCCCAGAACTGTTCCCGGGCCCGCTCCAGGACTTGGCGTTCGTCGAATGCGCGTGGTCTGGGCATGGTTTCACCCTAGCCATTCTTGACTCGATCGTCCATTACTGCCTACGTTATGGACGATCGATTCCATAACTCAAGGAGTTCGACATGCCAGGCGTGTTGCAGAACAAGGTGGCCGTGATCACCGGAGGGACCAGCGGGATCGGGCGGGCCATCGCCCACCGCTTCATCCGGGAGGGCGCACGGGTCTTCGTGACCGGCCGGGACAACGACCGCCTCGAAGCGGCAGTCAAGGAGATGGGCCCCGCGGCCACCGGCGTACGATCCGACGTCTCGGTCCTGACCGACCTGGACGCCCTCTACGCACGAGTCCGCGAGGAGGCCGGCCACATCGACGTGCTGGTGGCCAACGCGGGAATCGCCGCGGACGCCGCGCTCGGCGCCCACACCGAGGCGAACGTCGACCTGACGCTCGCCGTCAACATCAAGGGCCCACTGTTCACCGTTCAGAAGGCGCTCCCCCTGCTGGCGGAGAACGCCTCCATCCTGGTCATCGGATCCAGCAACAGCGTGCGGCCCAATGAGCAACTCGAGGTGTACAGCGCCTCGAAGGCGGCGGTGAGCAACCTCGTGCACAACTGGGCCCGGCAGTCGCGGAAGCGCCGGTTCCGGGTCAACGTGCTCAGCCCGGGACCCACCCGGACCCCCGGCCTGCTGGGCGCCGCGGGGCCGGACGTCGACCGGTTCGCCGAGGCCGTCGTACCCCTGGGGCGGCTGGCCGACGCCGAGGAAATCGCCGAGGCCGCCCTCTTCCTGGCCTCGGACGCCTCGTCGTTCGTCACCGGCGCCGAACTCTTCGCCGACGGTGGCTATACCCGGGCCTGAACGACGGCCGGGGCGCATCCGGTTGCCTCGCCGCGGCCTCGTTGGATGACGTCTGCCACCACCCCGACCACTGCTTGACGGCGAAAGGCTACGACCAGGCCCTTGCGGTGGGTGGCGACCGCAGACCGTCTGCCGAAGCCAGCGGGCCAACCTGGCTCCGGTCGTGGGTGTGGCCGAGAAGCTGCTTGCCCGGGACGGCCCCGTTTTCTGCCGGGCGGTGGGGCAGCTGTTGGCCGGCCTTCATCGTCGCTTTCCCCGGGTTCGCCGCCTACGGTGGTGGCGACGATCTGCCCGCGTGTCGCCTCGCCGGAAGGAGGGCCGCGACGCTGCTGGATGCCGCGACGGACACCGGGGTACCGGCGTTCGCGGCCGACCCGGTGAGGTCAGTGGGGGGTGAGGGTGGTGGCGAGGGCTACGTGGACGGCGGTGCCGCCGAAGATGCTCAGCACAGCGTTGTGCCGCCAGTGGTGCAGGCCGAGGGTGACGGCCAGGGCGATCGCGGGCGCCACCAGCTGGCGCGGGGCGGCCGGGGAAAGGGAGGAAGAGCAACAGTGACGGCCGCCGCAGCCCAGGACCCACCCGGCATCGCGAGAACCGGTACCGGCCAGAGAGGTGACCGGCTGACTTTCGACATCGCGTCGATCTGCACTGGCTGCGCGAGGTCTTGGGGCATGGCTGACAGTTCGTCATCAGGTGGCGCTTGACGTACTGGCGTGCGTCTCAGGAGATGCTTGACCGGAGTCTTTTCCTCAGGTCGTGCGTGACGCAGGACCAGGACGGCCTAAAAGGGCGACGAGCCACTCTCGCACATCCTGGACAACATCCCGGTCCTTTCGGGCAACGCCGCCAGCGGCAGCTGATCTGCCGACACGCACAGCGGGCCGCCGAATTCTCGGCAGCCCGCTGGCTTACCTTCTCCCCATGGAGAAAAGCCCCCCTTCTTCCTGCTCCACATCCCCCCGCCCCCGGAAATGGCTTCGCCGTTCGATGATTCCGGGAGTCGTCATGCTGGTCACCGGATCGGTGCTCGGCATCTCCGCGTTCCAGGCGCCCTCACGAGCGCCGCACGCGATGAATATCCTGCTGATGGGAACCGACGGTCGCGACACCATCAGCCCCGAGGAAAAAGAGAGATTCCACGCGGGCGGTGTCGCCTGCGACTGCACGGACGTCATGATGCTCGTCCACGTGTCGGCACGCCGGGACCGGATCAGCGTCGTCAGCCTGCCGCGGGATTCCCTCGCCGACATTCCCGAGTATCGCGACGATTCCTCCGGACAGGAGTTCCCGGCGCGTCCGGCGAAACTCAACAACGCGTTCGCGGAGGGCGGTGCCCCCCTCACCGTACGCACCGTCGAGGCCATGACGCATGTGAACATCGACCGCTATCTGCAGGTCGATTTCCGGCGCTTCATGGACGCCGTCGACGCGATCGGCGGGGTCGAGGTGTGCACCGCGCGGCCGCTGAAGGATTCCGCCACCAAGCTCGACCTCCCGCCCGGGAAGCATCGGCTGGGCGGCGGACAGTCGTTGCAGTACGTCCGCTCGCGGCACGTCGACGGCAGCGCCGACCTCGGCAGGATCCAGCGCCAGCAACGGTTCCTGGTGTCGGTGATGCGCGAGCTGAAGCACCTGACCAGGGATCCGGTGGCGATGGCGCGCGTGGCCCACGCGCTGCTCGATTCCGCGCAGGCGGACCCCGGCTTCGGTGTCGGGGAACTGGTGGACCTGGCGTCGTCGCTGAGCCGGATCCCCCTGTCGTCGACGGAGTTCGCCACGGTGCCGGTCGCCGGGTTCAACCCGCTCATCGCGGGCGTCGGTTCGACGCTGCGCTGGGACGACAAGAAGGTGGACCAGGAGTTCGGGAAGCTGCGCGACGACCGTCCGCTGATCCCTCGTGGACAGTCGCCCCGGCCGGACGACCCGCCCCGGTTCAGCGGCTACGCCCCCGTCCGGGGGAGCTCACTGGCGTGCTCGTGACGGGCGCTCTCCCTCGCACGCTGGGCCAAACGGGGCACAACCCGCAACCACGCCGACGACGAGATCGACGACGCCGTTGACGCCGCCTACCGCACGAAATCCGGCCAGTACGCCGTCAACATCATCAAGGCCATCGCCAGCCCCGAGGCGAGCTCAACGACCATGCGGCTCGTGCCCCGTTCCGAGGACGCCTAGTAGGACTCCGTTAGGTCGTTCTGGATCTTGGTGTGGTCCTGCTGGGCAGCGGCCGGTGGCAGGTGGTGCAGGTGCCGGTCCAGCAGTTCAGCAGGTCCTGGATGGCGTCGAGGATCTGATAGAGGGTGAGTCCGCTGTATCGGCTTTTGGGGCCAGGCGCTGTTCGGTGAGGAAGGCGTGGGCGGCGGTGACCAGGGTGACGTGGTGATGCCAGCCGTTCCAGGAACGTCCCTCGAAATGGTCCAGGCCCAGGCCGTGCTTGAGTTCGCGGTAGTCGTGCTCGATGCGCCAGCGGATCTTGGCCAGACGGACGAGTTCGGCGATCGGGGTGTCGGCGGGCAGGTTGGACAGCCAGTAGTCGGTGGGTGCTTCGGCGCCTTCGGGCCATTCGGCCAGCAGCGTCACCTCGGGCAGGACGCCGTCCCAGTGGCCGTGTTCGGCCATGGCGGCGGCCTGGGCCAGACGGCGGGCCCGCACCCCGGCCGGCCGCACCCGCAGTGCCGAAAAGCGCGAACGCATCGGTCCGCGGGAGCCTTCCCGCCAGGTCACCTCGGAGAAGGCCTGCCGCCCGCGGCCGGCCGCCAGCGCGGCCACCGAGGACGGCTTGTCCCGGTAACGAGACTGCGGCCTGGGGCCGTTGCCGGACCATGCCGGGGCGGCGGGCCGCGCATCGTGCGGGTGGACGCTCACATCCGAACGGATCGCCACGACATAGCCGATGCCCCGGCCCTCCAGGCCGTCGCGGAAGTCGGCGTTCTGCCCGTAGCCGGCATCCGCCACCACCACCGGCGGCACCAGATTCCACGTGGCCAACTCGTCGATGCTGTCCAGGGCCAGGCGCCACTTCTCCCGGTGCCCGACCTCCTGCGGTATCCCGGTCTTCTGCCGCCGTCCGGCATCGTCCGCCCACTCCTGGGGCACGAACAACCGCCACTGCAGCGGACAGGACGCAGCATCGGAGACCGCGTGCACACTCACCGCGACCTGACAATTGGCCCGCTTGCCCAGCGCCCCGCAGTACTGGCGGGCGACCGCCACCGACATCTTCCCGTCCTTGGGAAACGACACGTCATCGACCACCCAGGCATCCGGCCCGATTCTCGGCACCATCCGCTGCGCGATCCGGCGCCGCACCGGCACCGGATCCCAGGTCGACTGGTTCACGAACTGCTGCAGGTTCTGCTCGTTGCCATCCGGCAGCCGCTCCGCCATCGGCTGGATCGACTTGCGCCGCCCGTCCAGCATCAGCCCCCGCAGATAGCAGTCACCCTTCGCCCGCTGATCCTTGCGCGACACCGACGCAAACACATCAGCGACGAATAACGCCAACTTCGCCCGAGCTCGGTTCACTTCATGTGCGTCCACACACCCAACATGCTCTTGATCAGGCCCAACGGAAAGACCTAACGGAGCCCTACTAGTTGGAGAACGAGCAGTCCGGACCGTCGCGAGGCAGCCCGGCGACCGGAGTGTGTACCGCGCTGACGAGCAGCCGCGTGACCACCTTCGAGCTGTTCTCCGACCTGGTCTACGTCTTCACGCTCACTCAGATCACCGAGTACATGGCCCACGAGCACACTGCCACGGGCGTGCTGCACGGCGTGCTGCTCCTGGCCCTGGTGTGGTTCTCCTGGTCCGGGTACGCGTGGCTGGGAAACCAGGCCCGGGCCGACCTCGGCGTCGTCCGCGCGGGTATGTCGGCGACTGAGTCGCCGACAAGACTCGCTACCGGCTCGCGGTGGACCCGAGCGAGGAAGCCGCGCTCTTCGAGGATCTCAGCCGCTGCCCGAACGAGCCCGTCACGGATACGTTCGCCCAGTAGCGCTGGCCGTTCGGCGGCGGGACAGGCTGCCGGGCGACAACGCGAAGCCCCGGCTGGTCGGGGGAGACCAGCCGGGACCGTGGCGGTGGCGGCCGGAGGGCGGTCGCCTCTCGGCGGAAGGCTCCGTGGGGCTTCAGCCGGACGATCGTCCCCACGGGCTGTAGGTGAGGCCCGGGGACACTGTCCCCTCCGCAGCCACAGACAGATGGACGGTCAACCACCCCTGCTTGTTCCGAGATCCACGCACGCCTGATCCGGGAACTCGACGGGGTTCCCCGTACCCACCTGGCGGTGCTCCGCACGGCGGCACGGTTGGGCCGGACCTCTTTCAAGTTCGCCTTCGCGGCCCTCGCGGCGGTCGACAAGAAGGTCTTCGGCCTGGCGCCCTACCTGCTGTACGAGACCCTGGGCCCGACGCTCCCGAACGGCGGCCGGTCGGCCGCCGTCCTGTGGGGGCTCGCGCAGCGCATCGGGTGGGCGTACCCCAAGGCCGTGCGCCGGGCCGGTCACGCGAATGCCGATGCCCTGTTCGACGCGATGCTGGCCGGCCGCTCCGGCGTCACCTTCACCGAGGACGAGTACGAGGACGCCTGGCAGTACGTGCCGCACGCCGACCAGCGCATCCCGCTGCCCATTCCCGAACTGCTCGACCTCATCGACGCCCTGGACAAGACGCCCTCCGTGCACACCACGCCGGAGTTCCCCTTCGTCCTGGCCGCCGGACAGCGCCGGGCGTTCACCGCGAACGTGATCTTCCGTGACACCACCTGGCGCAAGCTTGACGCAGGCGGCGCGCTCCGGATCAGTCCGCACGACGCCGAGCGGCTCGGCCTGGCCGACGGCGCGGCAGCACGCATCACCACGCGGCGCGGTACAGCACGGGCCACCTTCCTGGTATCCACGCTGATGACCGGCTGGCCGGCGTCCCGGTGCTCGCAGGCCTGCTCGTTGAGATAGCGGAACTGGGCATCGCGGTCCGGGTGCTGGCTGCCCTCGATCGTCTTGGCGCCTGCCTGCAGGCTGAAGCCTTCTGCCCGCAGCAGGTCGGCCACGGTGTCGGCACTGACACGGTGCCCGGCCCGGGTCAGCTCCTGCGCCAGCGTGCGGGTGGACTTGACCGTCCACCGCAGCGGCGACATCGGATCCCCCCGCACATCCGGCTCGACCAGCGCCAACAGTGCCGGCCGCAGCCCCGGATCCAGATCCACGACCCGTTGGCGGCCCCCGCCCGGACGACGCACCCGCCCCAGAGGTTCCTCACCCGCCTCAAGTTCGAACACACCCTTGCGGACCGTCGTCTCGCTGACCGCAGCGGCCTGCGCCACGGCCCGGACACCGCCGTGCCCCAGCACCCGGGCCTCCGCAGCCATCAGCAGCCGTCGCTGCCGCTCATCCAGATGTGGGAGCAACACCGCGAACTTCACAGCGAGTTGGTCACGAGTCTCCTCCGAAATGCGCATACCACACCAACGATTCCCAGGACGGGAAGCAACACCTTGGATCCCCGCAAACCCTTAGTGTCCCCGTAGTAATCGCCGAAAACACCGGACCTCCCTGAACGGCACAGATGTGGCCTGGCTTGTTGATCAGCCTTCCCGTCCAGTGGGTTCGGCAGTGGCGCCGTCGGACTGGAGGGCGACGAAGTCGGCGTGGGCCGCCTGGGCGGCTTCGGGGTATGCCTGCGCCTTCTTCGATGGCCGAACTCGACGACTTGACAGGGAAGACGACCGCGTCGACGAGTCGGCCGAAGAGGTCGTCCGGAAGCTCGGGCTGGGTGGCGAAGTGGGGCAGGAGCGGGCCGACGAAGGCATAGGCGGGGATGCCTGCCTCGGTGAGTTCGGCAAGGGTGCGCAGGCGGCGGGAGGCGAGTGGGGCGCGTACCCCCAGCCAGCGGCTGACCTTGTCATCGGTGGTGGTCACGGTGATGCCGACCTCGGCGCGGGGCAGGCCGGCTCCCGCCGCTTGTGTTCCGGCATCTTCGCCAGCTCCTCGCGGGCGAGCTCGACCGCGTTCTTCTTCACGTACAGGTAGTCGCCCCACTCCTTCACCGACCGGCCGAACTGGCGCCCCTGCCGACCCGACCGTCCGCATCCGGGACGCCGGGTTCTTCTGCTGCCCAAGGGCCGAGTGGCCGATGACGACCAAACCCACATCCATGGAACAATAATCTATGGAAGTTGCTTCCATGGAATGTAAATGCTTTGCTGGACACAGGTCGGCGGTGGTCACCCACCTGGGCTCAGGCCGCTTCGGAGAGTCAGATTTATCCCCTTATGGGATATAAGGAGTGAGTGTCATGACCGTTCCCCCGTTCAACTCGGTCGCCTGGTTCGAGTTCGGCACCGACCAGCCTCCACTCCGTAATGACGCCGGAAGCCCCGCAACCGGCCGGCGGCGTATGGGAATCCCAGGGCACCTTCCCGAACTACGCGGTCTTCTACGTCCACGTCCAGGGCGTCGCCGAGACCGTCAAGCGTGGCCAGGGCTCGGCGCCAAGGTCCTCATGGAACCGGTCTCCGACTCCGCGGGCTTCACCTTCGCCCGGCTGCAGGACACCACCGGCAACCACTTCGGAGTGTTCTCCGCACCCGCCGCCTGACCGGTTCCGCAGGGCCGCGTCCGCACTGTTCACCGCCTGGAGGTTCCCGATGTCCGGCGCCAGCGCCACCAGCGAAAAGATCCCCGTCCGCGTCTACGGCGGTCCGACCACCGTGATCGAATACGGCGGGCTGAGGTTCGTCACCGATCCGACCTTCGACCCGCCGGGCGACTACCCCATGCCCCTCCCCGGCGACCACAAGCTCGTCAAGACCGAGCCGTCACCTGTCACCGCCGCCGGCCTGGGCCGCGTCGACGCCGTCCTGCTCTCCCACGACACCCACGACGACAACCTCGACTACGCCGGCCGCGCCTTCCTGCCCGAGGTCCCCGTCGTCCTCACCACCGACAGCGGCGCCGGCCGCCTCGGAGGCAACGCACGAGGACTGGCCTTCTGGGAGACCGCAGAGATCCAGCGCCCCGACGGCACCACCGTGACCGTCACGGGTGTGCCCGCTCGGCACGGTCCCATCGGCTGTGAACCGGTCACCGGCGACGTCATCGGCTTCGTCCTCACCTCCGACGACCTGCCCTCGGTCTACGTCAGCGGCGACAACGCAGCCCTGGAGCACGTCAAGGAGATCGCCCAGAAGTTCGCTCCCGTCGACACCGCGGTCCTCTTCCTCGGCGGCGCCCGCATGGCGTTCGCCTTCGACGGCGCCCTGCTCACCCTCGACAGCGCCCAGGGCGCCGAGGCCGCGCGCATACTCGGCGCCCGCCGGGTCGTCCCCGCCCACTTCGACAGCTGGGCCCACTTCAAGGAAGGACGAAACGAGATCGAGGCCGCGTTCGCCGAAGCCGGCCTCGCCGACCGCCTCCACTTCGCCCGCTAGCCACCCATCCCCCGCACAAGAACCCAGGAGCAAACGGCATGACCAGCACGAACATCGACATCGCCCGCACTTACTTCCAGGCCGTCCAGAACGGAGACATGGCCGCTCTCGGCGAACTCCTCGACGCCGACATCGTCTGGCACCAGCCCGGCGCCAACCAGTTCTCCGGCGAGCACAAGGGACAGGCCGCCGTCTTCCAGATGCTCGGCAGCATGATGGAGACCAGCCAGGGCACCTTCGCCATCGACAAGGTCCACACCCTCATGGGCAACGGCGACCTGGTCACCGCAACCATCCACTTCACCGGCCGCCGCGGCGACACATCGATGAGCATGGACGGCGTAGACCTCCTGCGCGTCGAGAGCGGCAAGATCACCGAAATGTGGCTCTTCTCCGCCGATCCGGCCGCCGAGGACGCCTTCTGGGGCTAGAACCCGCGGTGCCCGAGGCCGAACTCGGCCTCGGGCACATGTGAGTCGATCCGTACGCACACGAAAGGCACCCGCATGCGGAAGATGACCGAGCAGCAGTGGCGTACGTCCGTCACGCACGGAACCCGCACCGGGAAGCTGTCCACCGTCCGCGCCGACGGCAGCCCCCATGTGACACCGGTCTGGTTCCTCCTCGATGGTGACGACATCGTGCTCACCACCGAGAAGAACGGGGTCAAGGGCCGCAACCTCGCCCGCGATGGACGGTTCGCCCTCTGCGTCGACGAGGACCGGCCACCGTATGCCTTCGTCCTGCTCCAAGGACGCGCGGATATCTCCGAGGACCCCGACGACACGCTGCGCTGGGGCGGCCTGCTCGGCGCCCGCTACATGGGTGCCGATCGCACCGAGGAGTACGCCGCCCGCAATGGCGGCCCCGGAAACCTCCTCGTCCACGGCCACATCGACAAAGTCATCGCGTTCGACGGCATAGCCGACTGACGGTGGGCTGACGGGGCGGGGTCGGGGAAACACGGTCTCCCGTCGGCGGTCTGTCAGCCCAGGGGCACCGCGCGGCCGTCGTGGCTCACAACGCAGGCCGGCCAGGCTACTTCGGCGCCCGCGCGCCCGGCGCCGACGTCTGCCCGGCGGCCTTCCGCTCCGAGTCCAGGGCCCTTCCGGCTGCCCGCAGCATGCTGAGGACCGCCGTCACCTCGCGCACGGACTCCGCGGGAATCACCGACCCGATCCGCAGCTCCAGCTCGTCCTCGAAGACCTTCAGCGCCCCGTCCACCAGCTTCCGTCCTTCAGGCGTCAACTCGACGATCGAGGAACGGCGGTCGTTCGGATTGGCCCGCCGCGCACAGAAGCCCGCCGACTCCAGACGGTCGACCACCTTGCTCGTGCCGCCCACCGTGATGGAGAACTCCTCCGCGATGTCCTGGATCCGCGGCCCGGGCCGATGCGACAGCAGGTGCAGCACCTCGAACGAGGTCAGCGGCAGGTCGTACTCGGCTTTCAACCGCCCCTCGATGCCGTTCCACAGCTCGATCTCCAGCGAGACCAGCTCCCGGTACAGCAGCTTCAGGTCAGCCATCACTCATCTTCCGGAGAATTATCTTCCATGGATGATTAATGGTAGGTCATCAGCGTCGGGACGGGCCTCATGGAGATGGCACTCGTCAGTTGTGGTGTTCGGTGTCTATCAGTGCGAGGGCGTTACGGATGCCTTGTTCGAGGAGTTGGTCGGCGAGTTGGCGGTCGGTCAGGGCGCGGGAGAGTTGGAGGGTTCCGGCCATCATGGCGAGGAGGCTGAGTGACGTCAGGCGTGCCGAGGGTGGATCGTGGGGGGCCAGGCGGGCGGCGAAGCCGTCGATGAGGACGAGGGCGCCGTGGGTGTAGGCCTGTCGGGTGGGGTCGGTGGCGCGGGCGATCTCGTCGAGGAGGGCGGCGTTGGGGCAGCCGTCCTCGATGTTGTCGCGCTGCTGGGGTGAGAAGTACCAGCGGATGATCTGTTCGAGGCCGGCACGGCCGGGTGCGGCCTGGGCGACGATGGTCGCGTGCTGGGCGCGCATCTGGTCGGCGATGGCGGTGGCGACGAGGTGGTCCTTGGAGTCGAAGTAGGCGTAGAAGGTGCCGCCGGTCAGGCCCGCGTCCTTCATGAGGGTGGCGACCCCGGAGCCGTCGATGCCGTCCCGTTTGAGTCGGCGGCCCGCCGTCGCGATGATCCGCTGCCGTGTCTCCTGCTTGTATTCCTTCGCGTACCGCACTTGTGTGTTCCTCCGTCGCAGCCGGGGCCTGCCTCCAAGCTGCCGCTGGCCAGGTCCGCGGGTTGTCAGGCAGGTAGGCGGTTGTTCTTGCGGATCTGCTTGTCGAAGGCTCCGGCGGGGACGAGGCGGCGCGCCGTGGTGACACGGGAGGCCAGCGGACCGGCGGTGTAGCGCAGCTTCGGCTTCCTGTCGGTGGCCGCGGTGACGATCACCTTGGCGACGACGGCGGGATCGTCGCCGGCCTTCATCGCCTCCGCCATGACCTCGTCGAAGACGCGCCGCCGCTCGGCGTACAGGGGCAGCGGGGTGTCGGGCTGCGCGGCGTTGGTGTCGAAGCTGGTCTTGGTGTAGGCGGGCTGGACGATCAGGACCCGGACGCCGTGCTCGCGGACCTCATGGTCCAGCGACTCGGAGTAGCCCTCGATGGCGTGCTTCGACGCGACGTAGAGGGCCATGAAGGGCTGGGGGGCGATCCCGAGGACGGACGAGATGTTGATGACGCGTCCGCCGCCCTGGGCGCGCATGTGCGGCAGGACGGCCTTCGTCATGCGGATGACACCGAGGACGTTGATGTTCAGGAGGTTCTGGGCTTGGGCGACGGAGTTCTCCTCGACGGCGCCCGACGAGCCGATGCCCGCGTTGTTGACCAGCACGTCGATACGCCCGAACCGGTCGATCACCTCTCCGACCGCGACGCCGGCCGACTCGTCACTGCCGACGTCGAGGTCGAGGTACGTCACGCCGGGGGGCGGGGTGAGTCCTGAGGTCTTGCGGCCGGTTCCGATCACCTCGAAACCTGCCTCCACGAAGGCGCGGGCCGTCTCCTTGCCGATCCCCGATGAGGCACCTGTCACGAGCGCGACGGGCCGGGTTGTCGTCATTATGAGCTCCTTGCATTTACATTACGGTCGTATGCCTTACGTTCGTACGACCATATGCCGAGCGCCGGTCGATGGCAAGCGGCCAGTCCGGTGCGGCGGCAGTCGACCGCCCGCCTGAGCACGGCCCGGGACCGTCCGGCGCCGACCGCGCACCCCTCGTCGCTCACCGAACCCCACCGTCACGACCTCTGCGTTTGACGACAGCCCCGCACGGGGCTGCACTTGATTCATGGAGGCTGCGGCGACTCCGTCCTAGGGGGCGACTCCGTCCTGGGGAGAGCAGCGATGACAACCATCGAGAGTTTCGACCTTCTGCAGCCGTACAAGATCGCCGAGGAGACGTTCGTCATCCCGTGGGCCCTTGAGGCACCGCCGGTCGGCCACTTCCCGATGAACTCGATGGTGATTCGGGGAGCCGAACCGGTCCTTGTGGACACCGGGGCGCCCGCAGTGCGCTCGCAGTGGCTGGAGGCGGCCTGGTCCGTCGTGGATCCCCTGGACGTACGGTGGATCTTTCTCACCCACGACGACCGCGACCACGCCGGCAACCTCCTGGCGGTCCTCGCGGAATGCCCGAGCGCGACCCTGCTGACGACATGGTTCTCCATCGGCCGCATGGCCGAGGAGTGGGAGATTCCCATCAACCGGTGCCGCTTCATGACCGACGGCGACACGATCGACGCGGGCGATCGCACCCTGGTCGCCAAGCGACCGCCCCTGTACGACAACCCCACCACCCGAGCCCTCTTCGATTCGAAGGCCAACGTCCTGTGGGCCGTCGACACCTTCGCCACGAACGTGCCGACCCCTGTGCCCGAAATGGCCGCGCTGTCGCCGGACGAGTTCCGCGACGGCCAGTTGTTCGGCGGACGCCTGGTATCCCCCTGGGTCGCCCTGCTGGACGCCCAAAAGTTCGGGAAGGTCGTCACCGGCTTCCAACAGTTGGACGCCGAGGTCATCGCCGGCTGCCACTGCCCGGTCCTGCGCGGAGCCCAGATCCCCGAGGCCTACGACCTCCTCCGCCAGCTCCCCGGAGTCCCACCCTGGACAGAGTTCACCCAGACCGACCTCGACCAGTGGATGGCGGCTGCCGAGAGCTCGGTTCCGCCGGAGCAGCCACGGCCTTCGGCGACCTGAGCGGCACCGCCGCGCGACGTTGAGATCTGCCAGGCTCCGGCGAACGGAAAACCTGGCGCTCCGAGGGGGCCGCTCGACTACGGTCGCCGGGGAGGTGACCGCGTGTCCTGGCCATCTGTGATCATTCTGGTCCCCGCGGAGCGACGCCCGTCGATTGAAGGGCGAATCCGTTCCCTTGGGCTCGTGCCGGATCCCGTGACGGGCGACGAAAAGCTGCACCAGCACGGGTACTCGTACTACATCGACCTCTCGGGTGGGATCCTGGCCGACTACGAGCCGGAGGAGCTCGAGCAGGTGAGGACCCAGATCGGCGAACCGTACGCGGTCTACCTGTCGTGCCAGTCCATGGACGCGGCCCGGCCCTTCCTCCGCGACGTCCTGCCCGGTGTCGACGGTCTTCTCGACACCAACCACTACGAGATCCTGCGGGCGAGTGAGTTCCTCACCCTGATGGACCGGCACCCTGGATGGGACTGGCGTCGCCAACCGAGCACAGACCTTCAGTAAACCGCTCCACGTCGGCGTCCTGTCACCTTCGCGACCAGATCAGGACGGCGGACCGGCCTCGGCGAGGGCGGCATCGACCACCAACTCCGCGATGGATCGCGCACACGCGCCGGTGCGGTTGTCGTTGAGTGCGGTGCCGCGTGCGGCCGCGCCGTCGAAGAGCAGCGCGAGTTGCTCCCCGAGCTTCTCCGGGTCGGCGGCCCCGGCCTGCCGTGCGATGTCTGTGAGGCGGTGGGCGAACTCCCTTTTGTATGCCACAGCCAGCTGGTGGGCGGAGTGCTCGGGGTCAGGCACCTCGACGCTGACGTTGAGGAACGGGCACCCCCGGAACGGGGCGATGGTTTCCGCCGGCTTCCGGTCGAAGATGGCGAGGAGCTGCTCGCGCGGGCTGAGAGTCGGCTGGGTGGATGACGGGGCTACGGGCAGGAGAGGCTCCACCAGCGACTCCAGGTATGCCCCGACGAGCTCGTCCTTGCTGGGGAAGTGCGCGTAGAGGGTGCGCTTCGAGACCTCGGCGACGGTCGACAACTGATCCATCCCGGTGGCATTGATCCCTTGCGCGATGAACAGCTCGGTTGCCGCCTTGAGGATCCGCTCCCGGGCGCCACGCCCACGACGCCGACGTACGGGCTGAGTTTCGATCACAGCGTTAAGGATACCGATCGTTTTACATAAGGCGGCGAGCCAGCTACGGTGAAACCTTAAGTAGACAGATCGTCTTACTTAGCCGCACCCGGCATCGCATCGCAACGGTTGGGTGGTTCGTCGGCGCCGCGCACCGGATCCGGGCGCGGTCGACGCCCCCGACCACGGCGCCGCGCCATCGTCCGGAGTCGCGCCTGACCGGAGACCGCCCGCCCTGCCTGGTCCCACCGACGGGACCGCGGGCGCGATGGTGCGCCGGAGGGCATAGCCGGTCGGCGGGCGCGCCGGCCGCCGCTTGCGCCGATGCGAAATCAGCACCAAGGAGACCTGATGCGTTACACGACCTTCGGACGACGCACAGGACTGCGCGTTTCGGAGTACGCGCTCGGCACAGGGAACTTCGGCACCGGCTGGGGTGCCGGCGCCGAACCGGACGAGGCACGCCGGATGTTCGACCGGTTCGCCGAGGCCGGCGGAACGTTCCTCGATACCGCCGACGGCTACCAGTTCGGCGAGTCGGAAGAACTGGTGGGCAAGTTCGTCGCCGCCGACCGAGACCACTTCGTCCTGGCGACCAAGTTCACCAACGGGGCCAGTCCGCAGCCCGGCATCTCCAGGACGGGCAACAGCCGCAAGAACATGGTCGCTTCACTGGAAGCGAGCCTCAAGCGCCTCGGTACCGACTACGTCGACCTGTACTGGGTCCACTTCCCCGACGACCTCACGCCCATGGAGGAGATCCTGCGCGGGCTCGACGACCTGGTCAGCTCCGGCAAGATCCTCCACGCCGCCCTGTCCAACTTCCCGGCCTGGCGCGTCTCCCGCGCCGCGACCCTCGCGGACCTCAAGAACTGGGCACCGGTCGCGGGCATCCAGATCGAGTACAGCCTCGTCGAGAGGACCGCCGACCGCGAGCTGCTGCCGATGGCCGAGAGTCTGGGGCTGGGCGCCGCCCTGTGGTCGCCGCTCGGCGGCGGACTGCTCACCGGCAAGTACCGCCGCAGCGCCGAGGGACGGCTGACCGATCTCAAGGCGGTCATCCACACCGAGAGCACCGAACAGAAGACGGCCGTCGTCGACACCGTCCTGGCCGTCGCCGAGGAGACCGGCGCGACGCCTGCCCAGGTGTCGGTGGCCTGGGTACGTGAGCGTGCCGCGCAGGCATCCACCTCGTTCGTCCCGATCATCGGCCCGCGCAACCTCAACCAGCTCGACGACTACCTGGGCGCCCTGGACGTCCAGCTCACCCCTGAGCAGTTCGCGCGCCTGTCCGACGTCAGTGCGGTCCCCCTCGGAGTGCCCCACGAGGCCTCCGCCGGCGCCCGGGACTCCGTCCAGGGCGGCGACGCCTCCCTCATCACCCAGCCCGCCGTACCCACAGCCTGAGCAGCGCCCCTTTGCCGTCGGCGGCCTCGTGCCGTCGACGCCCTTCCGTCACGGGCCGTGCGCACGCCGCAGGACGGCAGAGTCGTCTTCCTGGTCGAGACCCGTTCCACCCGGCCGTCGCAGCCGCCCTCGCATGGAGCGATTCCGCGCCAGAACCCGGACGCACCGGCAACGCGCATCGTCGACACATTGCCGCGCGGCGCCGGTCCGCGCGGCTGAATCACGCCTGCTCGACGGACGCCGGGCGACGCTGCCGGCCAGGAAACGTCGCACTCCGCCTGATCACGCCCCTGCGTTGCTCCATGCTCGGCTTCAACTGACGCACGGAACAAAGGGCAGACCGAGCCCTCCCCGCGACCGCAAGGCGTCCGGTTCATCACCGAGGGAACCGCCGCGCACCCGAACGTGTGACGGCAGGACCCCTTGGCAGCTCCAGGACGCGAAACCGACCCGATCACCAGGGGCCCCTGCCGCACCGCTACATGTTGATCATGTGGCCGGCGAGGCCGTGGACGGCTTCCTTGACTGCCTCTCCCAAGGTGGGGTGGGCGTGGACGTTGCGGGCGACCTCGTGGACTGTCAGGTCCCACTGCTGGGCCAGGGTCAGCTCGGGCAGGAGTTCGGTGACGTCGGGGCCGATGAGGTGGCCGCCGAGGAGTTCACCGTACTTGGCGTCGCTGATCAGCTTCACGAACCCGGTCGCGTCACCGAGACCGTGGGCCTTGGCGTTCGCGGTGAACGGGAACTTGGCCACCTGGACGTCGAAGCCCTTCTCCCTCGCCTGCGCCTCGGTGTAGCCGAAGCTGGCGATCTGGGGCTGGCAGAAGGTGGACCGCGGGATCATCACGTAGTCCAACTCCATCGTCTCCGCGCCCGCGAGGGTCTCCGCGGCGACCACGCCCATCGCCTCGGCGGCGTGCGCGAGCATCAGCTTCGCGGTGACGTCACCGATGGCGTAGATGTGCGGGACAGAGGTGCGGCACCGTCCGTCGACGTCGATCGCGCCGCGCTCGGTGACCGTGACGCCCGTGTTCTCCAGGCCGTAGCCGGTGACGTTCGGCGCGAAGCCGATCGCCTGAAGGACCTTGTCCGCCTCCAGTACCTGCTGGGTGCCGTCCTTGCCGGTGACCGTGACCCGCACCTGCGGGCCGGACTCGTCGATCGATTCGACGCGGGTCGAGGTGAGGACGTCGATGCCCAACTTGCGGTACTGCTTGGCGAGTTCGGCGGAGACCTCGACGTCCTCCAGCGGCGCGATCCGGTCCAGGAACTCGACGACCGTCACCTTCACGCCGTAGTTGTGCAGGACATAGGCGAACTCGATACCGATGGCACCGGCGCCCGCGATCACGATCGACTGCGGCAGGTCCTCGGCGAGGATCTGCTCCTCGAACGTCACCACGCGCGACGTACGGCGGGTACCGGGCAGCAGCTTCGGGGTCGCCCCGGCGGCGATGATGCAGTGATCGAAGCCGATGGTGCGGGTGTTGCCTTCGTAATCGGTCACCTGAAGCGTGTGGGCGTCCAGGAACGTACCCCGGCCGCTGACTTCCGTGATCTTGTTCTTCTTCATCAGGTAGTGGACGCCCTTGACCCGGCCGTCCGCGACCTTGCGGCTACGGCGGAACGCCTCCCCGTAGTCGAAGGAGACCTGCCCGTCGACCTTGATGCCGAAGGTCTTCGCCTCGCGGGTGAAGACGTGCGCGAGTTCGGCGTTGCGCAACAGGGCCTTGGTGGGGATGCAGCCCACGTTCAGACAGACGCCGCCCCAGTACTTCTCCTCGACGACCGCTACGCGCTTTCCCAGTTGGGCGGCCCGGATGGCGGCAACGTATCCGCCGGGGCCCGCGCCGAGTACCACGACGTCGAAGCGCTCACCCTGCTCATCCATGGACGGTTCCTTTCCGTTGGGGCGGCCGATTCCCGCGAGGGGCCGACGTGCTCCCGATCGAACAACCTGTTCCTGCTCACCGACTGAGCAGCGGCGGCCTGTGCCACCGCCTGCCGCAAGGAGACCACCGGAGCGAGTGAACGTCGCCCACAGGGTCACCAGCTCGGCGGCAGTCACCCAGACGCTCGCTTCAGCGTCGCGATGCCGTGATCTATGCCCGCGCGGCAATCATGGACGGCGGGACGACGGCTCGTCGACTCCGCGTACTTCGGCCTCGGTGTCACCCAGGCCGAAGATGTCCAGCCCGATGGCCGCGACTGGACCGTGGACGCCCGGCTTGGAAACGGCGTCCGGCGCCGCCGCGTTCACTGCGCCCCACGCCGGCGACGGGCCCGTCAGAACGCCGTGCCGAACCTCACGCACGCCTTGCTGCGGCGCCTCCTCGACGATCCACTGCATCGAGAACTGACGGCCCAGGCGCCCCAGGTCCCAAGAGAGCGGTACCCCGACGCCGTGGCCCGGCCGCCGATCGAACTGCTGCTGACCGCGCCGACCGAACACGGCGACCTGCAATCGGACGTTCCCGTCACCACCGTCGCGCGGCTACTGCTGGCCGGCCCGTGCCAGGGCAACCGGATCATCGCCGCGGCGGACTGCGTCGGCGCCCATGGCCGAGGTCGGCCGACGCCTTCGGGCCACACCTCGCGACGGCTCTCCGCGACCGGGCCCGACCGTCTCGCTACCGTGCCACCTCGTCCTCGATGTCACGGACCAGGCCGATGGCCCGGCCCAGGGTGGCGAGCCGGACGTCGAGGGTCTCGCCGGCGGGATAGAACCGCACGGTGTCGACACCGGCGTCGCGCCACACCCGCAGCCGCTCGCGCACCATGTCCTCGGTGCCGATCAGAGTGGTCGCCAGCACCATCTCGTCGGTGACCAGCGCGGCCGCACCGTCCCGGTCGCCGGCCTGCCAACGCGTGCGGACCTCGGCCGCCACGTCAGCCCAACCCTGGCGGCTGTAGGCGTTGTTGTAGAAGTTCGTGGTCGCGGAGCCCATGCCGCCGAGACTGAAGGCCAGTTCCTTCTTGCGACCCGCCACCATCTGGCGCAGCGCGTCCTCGTCGTCCGCGAAGGCGACTTCGGCGCCCTGGCAGATGTCAAGGTCGGTGCGGGCGCGACCGGCGGCGGCCAGGCCCTGGTCCAGATGGTCGAAGTACGCCTCCTTGGCGCCCTCGGGCACGAAACTGGTACCCAGCCAGCCGTCGGCGATCTCACCGGTCAGGTGCAGCATCTTCGGTGAGAGGGTGGCGAGGTAGACCGGAATGTCATGCTCGGCGCGCATCGACAGACGCATGGGTTTCACCTCCCGGCCCGGCAGCGGAATGCTGAACTCCCGCCCGGAATAGGAGACTTTGGCGCCCGAGGCGGCCTGGCGCACGATCTCGACGGTCTCCCGCATCCGTGACAGCGGCCGATCGAAGGGCACGCCGTGCAGTCCTTCGATCACCTGCGGCCCCGAGGGGCCCAGTCCGAGGAGGAAGCGCCCCTGGGAGATCTGAGAGAGGGTGATCGCGGCGCGGGCGATGGCCATCGGTGTGCGGGTGCCGAGCTGGATGATTCCGGATCCGAGAAGCATGCGCTCGGTCTTCGCGGCGAGGTAGCCCAGCGGCGAGGGCGCTTCGGAGCCCCATGCCTCCGCCACCCAGCAGATGTCCAGCCCGAGCTTCTCCGCCTCGGTGACGTAGTCGACGATCTCCCGCCAGTCGCCACCGGAGGCTTCGATCGTGGTGGAGGTACGCATCACAGACTCGCCTCACTCGCGGTCGGGGCGCCCTCGGCCAGCTTCTTGATCGCTTCGAGGGTGGCGGTCATGTTCGTCTCAAACTCCCGCATGCGTACGAAGACGATCTTCTGTTCCTTGTCCGGCATACGGTCGATGGCGAAGGAGAGGCCCGAGCGGGCCGGCCCCATCTGCATCCACTCCCGCAGCAGGGTGCCGCCGTCCTGCGGCTCCAGCGCGAACCGCCAGATCGCCGTCGGGTTGAGCGGATCCTCGACCGCCCAGGCGATCGCCCTCGGGGGCTCGTACTCGACGATGTGGGACGTGGTGGCCCACTCCCCCAGCGACTCGTGCTTGCTCCGGCCGATGAACCGGGCTCCCAGAGCAGGGCCGGTTCTGCCGTCCAGCCATTCGACGGACCGCAGCTCCGCACTCATACGCGGCATCAACTCGACGTCGGACGCCAGCGCCCACACCCGCCCCGGCGGAGCGGCGATCCAGGTGTGGACCTCAACCGTCGGCTTGTCCGCATAGCGCGCACCCGTCCACTCCACGATCCCGTGGCCTCCCTGCCTCACCCGAGAACTCTTCTGACCAGACCTGACCAGTAAAGTTGCGTAGATAGACTTACATGTCAAGGGCACACACAGGTCCGGCCCAGACGTCGGGTCAGTCCGCGAATCGCTCCCGCACGTCCGGCCGGACGGCCAGGTGCGGCGGATAACCGGGCCCCATCCGGGGGCGGGTGTTCTCCGCGGTCATCGGCTCGCCGCAGGAGGCACACACCACCTCGGCATGGGTCTCCTGCCCGCACACCTCGTGGCGCATGGTCACCGGCGGGCCCGCTTCACCGGCCAGCCAGCGGTCCCCCCACCGGTTCATCACCAGCAGGACGTCGTAGAAGTCCCGACCCTTCTCGGTGAGCACGTAGTCGTAGCGAACCGGCTCCGTCTGGTAGGGCCGCTTCTCCAGCAACCCCTCATCCACGAGCCGGCGCAGCCGGTCCGTCAGCGTGTTGCGGGCGATTCCCAGCGACTCCTGGAACGCGTCGAACCGCCGGATCCCGTAGAACGCCTCGCGCAGCACCAGGGGCGTCCACCAGTCCCCGAGCAGGTCCATCGTCCGGGCGATCGAGCAGGGCCACTGCGCAAAGGATGTCCGCCTCATGAACCCCAGCATAGGTTCGTCCGGTCATGAGACCCAGCAGGGCGCAGCGGCTTCCTGAGCTGCACCGCCACACCTCGGACGCCTTCCTCGCGATGCTGCGGGGCGAGGGCGTCGGAAAGATGGTCGTCAAGCTCTGAGTCCACCTTCGACGGACCGCGAGAGGGGCCTGCCGCCCGTGCGGCAGGCCCCTCTCGCGTTGGTCCTGCACACCGTCGGCCGCGCCAAGTGTTTGCGCGCACCGACTCCACCTGCTTAGAATTACGTTCGTAATTTAATTACCTGCTGCACTTGGACCCTCCATGGACCTCTCCGCCAGCACCGCCCTCGTCACCGGAGCCAACCGGGGCAACGCAAGCAACCGGCCCGGGGCGGCGGCGCCTTCTGGGCCGTGGCCATCACCAGCATGGCCGGATTCATCACCGCGCTCGACAACCTGATCGTCACCACCGCCCTCCCCTCCATCCGCGAGGACCTCGGCGGCGGCCTCGAAGACCTTGAGTGGACGGTGAGCGCCTACACGCTCACCTTCGCGGTCCTGCTCATGTTCGGCGCCTCCCTCGGGGACCGCTTCGGCCGCCGGAGACTGTTCGCCATCGGGCTCGCGATCTTCACCGCCTCCTCCGCCGCGGCCGCACTCGCCCCGGGCATGAGTGAGCTGATCGCCGCCCGAGCTGCGCAGGGCGTCGGCGCCGCCATCGTGACACCCCTGACACTCACCCTGCTGTCGGCCGCCGTCCCCGTCGAACGGCGCGGCGCGGCCCTGGGGGTCTGGGGCGCGGCCAGCGGCATCGCCGTCGCCATGGGACCGCTCATCGGCGGCGCGCTCGCCGAGCACCTCTCCTGGCAGTGGATCTTCTGGGTCAACGTCCCGCTCGGCCTGGCACTGATCCCGCTCGCCCTGCTGCGGCTCGACGAGAGCCACGGCCCCAACCCGAGCCTCGACCTCGTCGGAACGGTCCTGGCCAGCGGCGGCCTGTTCGGCATCGTCTACTCCCTGATACGCGGCAACGCCGACGGCTGGACCAGCACAACGGTGCTGGGCGGTTTCCTCGCGGGTACGGCCCTCCTCGTCGGCTTCGTCTTCTACGAACTGCGCGCCCAGCACCCGATGTTGCCGATGCGCCTGTTCCGCAACCGTTCCTTCAGTGCCATCAACGCCGCCAGCCTGCTGATGCTGCTGGGCATGTTCGGGGCCATCTTCCTGCTCAGCCAGTACCTGCAGACCGTCGGCGGCTACTCACCGATGGAAGCCGGCGTGCGCATGCTGCCCTGGACCGCCATGCCCATGATCGCCGGACCGCTCGCAGGCGCGCTCTCCGACCGCATCGGCGGCGCACCCGTCGTCACCGTGGGTATGGCCCTCAACGCGGTGGGCCTCGGGCTCTGGGCACTGACGGTCGAGCCGCAGGTGTCGTACACCGCCCTGCTGCCGGCGCTGATCGTCTGCGGAATCGGTATGGGCATGTTCTTCGCCCCGTCCGCGAACCTCGTCATGAGCACGGTCCGCCCGCAGGAGCAGGGCATCGCCTCCGGCGCGAACAACGCCATCCGAGAGGTCGGCGGCGCCATCGGCGTCGCGTCGCTGGCGGCGGTCTTCTCCGCGCAGGGCGGGTACGGGTCCGCCTCGCTGTTCGTGGACGGGCTGATCCCGGCGCTCTGGGTCGGTGCCGGAGCGGTCGCCCTGGCGGCGGCCCTGGCGCTCCTGATGCCCCGCCGACGCAAGGCCGACGGCCCGGCCCCCGCCCTCTCGGGTGGCACTCCGGCCAGCGCCCCGGCCCTCTGAAGCCCGTACCGAGGGGCGGCCCGGCCCGGCCCCTCGGGCCGGCACCGCTTCGGTCACGCTGGGGAGATCACGGGCCGGCCCTGCCGGCCAGGAAGGGCCGCAGGTGCGCCAACATCGCCTCCGGCTGCTCCTCCGGGATGAAGTGGCCGCACTCCGGGATCTCGGCACCGGTGACGTCGTCCGCGTAGCCACGCCAGATCTCCAGTGTCGGCAGGCGGGCAGGGAGTCCCACGGAACCCCACAGCGCCAGCAGCGGCATGCTGAGGCGGAGGCCTTCGGCGGCGTCGACGTCGTCGAGCGCGGTGTCCTCCTCCATGGCGCGGTAGGCGTCGAGGCTCGCGCGCAGGGCGCCCGGGCGGGAGAAGGCACGGACGTAGCCGTCGACCGCGTCGGCGGTCAGGCCGTGGCGGTTGTAGGTCCACCGCTCGAAGAAGTACTCGAGATACCCACGGATGTCCTGCCCCACCAGGCGCTCGGGCAGATCGGGCTGCATGTGGAACAGCCAGTGCCAGTACCCGGAGGCGAGTGAGGCGTCCAGGCGGCGGAACATCTCCCGGGTGGGAACGATGTCGAGCACGGCCAGCCGCTCCACCTGGTCCGGGCGGTCCAGCGCCCAGCGGTGCCCCACGCGAGCGCCGCGATCGTGGCCCACCACCATGGCCCGCTCGAAGCCGAGCGCCTCGACGAGGCCTGCCATGTCGGCGGCCATACGCCGCTTGTCGTAACCGTGGGTGGGCTTGTCGCTCAGTCCGTACCCGCGCAGGTCCGGCGTCACAACGGTGTGGTCGGCGGCGAGATCCGCCAGGACCGGCCGCCAGCATTCGGAGGTCTGCGGCCAGCCGTGAAGCAGGACGAGCAGGGGTCCGGACCCGGCTCGGACGTAGTGCAGACGGACCCCGTCCACCTGCGTCACTCCGGTCTTTACCGTCGGCTGTCCCATGGATAGGCCTTCCTGACATCACGTGAGCCAACCGCCCGGACGGTCAGGCTCTTCTGCTCGCCGCCGACCCCACCCGGAAAGCTGACGGAGGAGCCCCAGCTCACTCGGACGACTTCATACGAAACGCTGGGCCGGGGACGCTCTCGATGTCCTGCGCCTGCACCGGGTGGCCCAGTTCGCAGCGGATCTGGACATCGACGTGTGCCCCGCACTCGTGGTGTCGCGCCAGTACCGCCGGCCCCTCCGGGTCGGCGCGGTAACGGTCGCCCCACTGGAGCAGCCCCATCACGGCCGGCACCAGATCCATGCCCTTCGCAGTGATCACATACTTCGGCCGACTCCGCGCACCGGGCTCCTTGTACGTCTCGGTCGCCAGGATCCCCTGCTCCACCAGCATCCGAAGCCGTGTCGCGAGGAGGTTGCGGGGGCAGCCGAGGACGCGTTCGAAGTCGCTGAAGCGGGACGAGCCGTACCAGACCTCGCGCAGGATCAGGATCGTCCACTTCTCACCCACGATCTCGAGAGTCCGCGCGATCGAGCAGTTGGACGTGTCCCGGTCGAGTCGGGGGTCCATGCCGGTGCCTTGAAGAACTTCGGTCCACGCATCCATGGGAGCGATTCTAACCGATTTAAGTTTACTTTCCGATACTCAGCCGAGCGCAGGGCGTCGGTTGCGACGAGGACGGCGATGGCCTGCATGCCGACGCGGTCGGCCTCGACGAGGAGGGCCTCGTAGGGGACGCCCCGTTCGGCGATGTCGACCGTGCGGTAGTCGATGGCCTCGTCCACGCCCAGGGAACGCAGGAAGTCGGGCTTGGCAGCAGGCGGTGCCGATGACGTACGCGCCACGGAACTTCGCGATCTGCACGGTGAGATGTCCGACGCCGCCGGCCGCCGCATGGATGAGGACCCCGCCGGTATCGACCACATCCAGGGCGGCGCTCTCCCGCTCGCCGCCCTGACCGCCTACCAGGCTTGGGGACGAAGGCGCGGGCCGGGCCGGTCACGTACTCGGCACACCGACGCTGTCCGCACCCGGCGCACCCGCCCCTCGACCGGGTCTCCCCTCCCGACGAGGTCGCCGGCCTGGCCGCGTTCCTCCTCGGCCCGGGGGGCGGAGCGAGCGCCGGGCGGCGACTCGTCCAGTGTGCCGGGCCCTCACTGACATCTGCGCCCGGGCGCCTCACACGTCACCAAGGGAGAGCGGGCCGCCGCCGGGCGGAACATCGATGCGCTCCCGGTTGTCCCGACCGCCCCACGAACCGAGGCTCCGCCTGCGGAGTCATCGCTGAGGGGCGGGTACCGGGAAGAGCATGCAGCTGCTGGTGGCGTGGGCCAGCAGTCGGTCCGTCGCGTCGACCAACTGGGCCTGGGCGAGGGCGGTTTGGCGGCCCTTGTTGACGACCGTGCCGATGGCGCGCACCGGGCCCGTGTCCACGGTGATCCGCCGCAGGAACTTCACCGTCAGGTCGAGCGAGGTGTACGCCACACCCTGCGGGAGGGTGGACTGGACGGCGCACCCCGCCGCCGAGTCCAGCAGGGTGGCGAAAATGCCGCCGTGCACGCTACCGATCGGGTTGTAGTGCTCCTCCCCCGGCGTCAGCGAGAACACCGCCCTGCCCGGCTCCACCTCGTCCAGTGTGAAGTCGATGGTGTAGTTGATCGGCGGACCCGGGAGGCGCCCCGCCATCAGCTCGCGCAGGAAGTCGATGCCGGCCATGCGCCCGGCCGCCTCCGCCAAGATCGCGGGATCGTCCCATTGATACGTACGTGTTCGCCCCACGGTCCAGTGCCCTTCCCTCTGCCCGTCAGCTGACTTTTTCAAATGAAGCTAGACTTTTGCGCACCTGACTGTCAATGGCGAAGCCAGAGCTTTACGATGGCCGCATGGAGTGGCTTGAGGCGAGCACCGAGAACTGCCCCGTCCAGCGCACGCTCGACGTGATCGGCGAGAAATGGACACTGCTGATCCTGCGTGACGCCGTCAACGGCGTCCGTCGCTTCGACGACTTCCGCCGCCACATCGGCCTGTCGGAGGCCGTCCTCAGCGACCGTCTCCGCAAGCTGACCGCGGCCGGCATCCTCAGGACCGTCCCCTATCAGGAGCCCGGCAGCCGCTCCCGCAACGAATACCGCCTGACCCGCAAGGGTTGGGACCTGTGGCCCGTCCTGATGGCACTGACTCAGTGGGGCGAGGCATACGCGCTCGGCCCCGAGGGACCTCTACTGGACGTCCGCCACACCGATTGCGACGCCCCGGTCCGCGTCGTCGTCGAATGCTCCGCGGACCACGCCACCCTCACCCCCAGGGAAGTCACCGCCCGGCTGGGAACAGGCGCCCGCCTCCGGGCGTGAGCCATCGCCGGCACCCTGGCCGCATCGATGCGCGGTTCTCCAGTGGGCGTCGCGTCGGACCTGGCCGTCTTTCCGCCGGGCCCTATCCAGGCGCCGAGACGTGACCCGGGGTGAGCGGACGACCGCGGAGTCCGGCTCGGATGTTCCCTGTCCTGCGCTGAGCCCGTCCAGCAGGAGGTCCCCCAGCTCGGAGAACGCGTCACCGGCGGTGAGGCCGGTCCTTGTACGGGATAGCCCGGCGGGTGGCCGGTGCGACGGAGCCTATGAGGGTGAGGCCGGCGCGCAGCCGTGTGAAACTCGTGAACGTGCCCAGATGGGTCTCGAACCAACGAACTGCGGCGGCGTGACGACATCCCGGGCGGGTGCGCGGGTCTTGCGACTGCCGCGCCCTGGCCGCTCGGTCAGATCTTCGCCTTCTCCCGGACCCACGCGCCGATCTCGGCGATGGCGGCGTCGGTCTCCGGAATGCGGCCGGCGCCGTAGACGTACGAGTGCTGGCCTCCGGGGACCATCACGGTCGCCGTGTCGATTCCGGCTTCCTTGACGCGGGCGGCGAACTCCTCGTCCTCGCCGGCCAGAACCTCGTACGTGCCCCAGGAGACGAGGGTGGGGGGGCAGGCCGCTCAGGTCCGCGCGGTTCAGATTGATCCTGGTGTCCGTGAACTCGATGCCGGTGCCACCGATCCAGGCGTCCCGGAAGAACTCCAGCAGTTCCTTGCCGAGGATCTTGTCGGTCCCGGCGTTGGCCGTGATGGTCTCATTGGCGATTTCGAGGTCGCACCAGGGAGAGATCGACACGATGGCGCCGGGCAGGAGCTGCTTCTTGTCGCGGAGGCGAAGCGCCAGAGCGACGGCGATGAACCCGCCGATCGAGTGGCCGATCGTGATGATGTTCCCCGGCTCATACCCTTCGGAGAGCAGCCAGTTGAAGGCCGCCTCCGCGTCGTCGACCTGAGCCGGGTACTTGTGTTCCGGTGCCCGCCGGAAGTCCAGGACCAGTACGGGGGCCCGGCGGCCTTGGCGATATGGCCGGCGAGCTTTCGGTCGACGTGTGCCGACGCCAGCACGGACCCCCCGGCGCGCGTGTGCAGGAGGACGTGGTCGGTGTTGGCGTCGACGGGTTCGCACCAGATGCCCAGAACGCCGCCCGCGTCCACCTCACGGTAGGTGACGCCTTCCGGCTCCCGTGCGGCGAGATGGACTTGCTCCGCCTGGATACGTGCCGCATCCAGCTCCGACGGGGGATTCGCCCCTGCGGCCAGCCAATCCGCGAATTGGATTGCTTCCGGGCTCAGTTGGACTGCGACGTGCTGAGACATGTGGTGCCTCCATGGGGGCTTTGGACATACCGGCTGGCCAGGGCCGGTGTGGGTGGGGTAGCCGGCGTAGCCGATCTCGTCTGCCATGGCGGTGGCGGCCTCGACGGCGAAGTGGATGCGGTTGTCGAGTCAGCCGCCGGTCTCGTTCGACCGGACCGGCTTCTGATCGATGCGCGGATGGCGCAGGGCTACCTCGTCGAGGAGGGCGGCGTTGGGCAGCCGTCCTCGATGGTGTCGCGCTGCTGGGGGGAGAAGTACAGCGAATCATCTGCTGGAGGCCGGCACGGCCGGGCGCCGCCTGAGTGCCGTCGGTCAGGCCCGCATCCTTCATGAGGATCGCAGCCCCGGAGCCGTCGATGCCATCGCGTTTGAGCCGGCGGCCGGCCGTGGTGATGATCCGCTACCGGGTCTCCTGCTTGTGTTCCTTCACGTACCGCACGATGTGTTCCTTCGTCACAGCCGGAGCTTGCGCCCCGGCTGCCGCTCACCTGCGCGTACCTTCTCACCCAGGGTCATCGACAACACCCGCCTGAAGCTCGAGCGGCTGACCGAGCACGGAATCCTGGTCAAGACCGAGCGGATCTTCTTCACGCAGCCGCGGCCGTAGCCGCCCGGCGCCGCTACGGCCGGCCCGCCTGCCCCTTCCGTAAGGGTGAAACCGGCATCGGCTCAGGTATCCCTCTCAGGACTGCAATTGGGCGAAGAGCGTCGCCAGGTCGATGAGGCCCCAGTGCTCGGTGAGCTTCCCGTCGGCCACCTTGAACATGCGGAGCTCCAGCACCTTGATCGATCGGCCGGTGGCGGGAGTGCCGTTGAAGGACCCGGTGTTCGTGCCGGTGAGGACGAAGCTGATCGCGAACCAATCGTCCTCGGCGACGACACGGACCGGCGTGGCGGCGAAGTCGGGGACCGCGTCGAGGAACGACGTCAGCACCGCGCGGGTCTCCTCGACGCCGGTGGTGGTGCCGTCGGCGGCGTGGGAACGGAAGTCCGGCGCGTACAGAGAGAACAGGGCGTCGAGGTCACGCAGGTTGACGCGCCTTACGTACTCATCGGCAAGCCTGTGCAGGTCGGCGGTGGACGCTGGGGTTTGAACGTTCGAGTGAGACATGTGCTTCTCCAATATGGGCGGCCGGAGCGGCTCCACCCCGGTGACGGACAGTGGAATCGAGCCGAACCAGGGGGGTGGACGAGCAGGGCCTGGCACGCCGGAGTGGCCGAGGAGCGGGGCCATTTGGGCATACCGGTCGGCGAAGACCGGTATGACAGAGGTGGGTTCAGACGCAGAGCGTGAGGCTCGTCAGGCGGAGAGGGCGGCGTAGTCGGTGTAACCGGCCTCGCCGCCGCCGTAGAACGTGGCGGGGTCAGGGTCGTTCAGCGGCGCGCCGGTGCGTACGCGCTCGGCCAGGTCGGGGTTGGCGATGGCCATCACGCCGACGGTGACGACGTCGGCCAGGCCGTCTTCGATGTCCTTGGCGCGGGTGGCGATGTCGGTGCCGGCCCGGTTGAGGACCAGCGTGGTCGGCCACAGCTTGCGCAGAGTGCGCAGAAGGTCGTCGTCGCCGCCGTGGCCGATGTGCAGGTAGGCGAGGTCGAGCGGCGCGAGGGCGCGCACGAGTGCCGGGTACAGCTCGTGGGTGTCGCTCTCCGCGATGTCGTTGAACGGGTTGCCCGGAGAGATCCGCAGGCCGGTGCGGCCGGCGCCGATCTCCTCGGCCACGGCGGTGGCGACCTCGACGGCGAAGCGGATGCGGTTCTCGATGGAGCCGCCGTAGCCGTCGGTGCGCTGGTTGGTGTTGTCGGCGAGGAACTGGTGCAGGAGGTAGCCGTTGGCGCCGTGGATCTCGACGCCGTCGGCACCGGCCGCGATGGCGGCTGCGGCGGCGCGGCGGAAGTCGTCGACCGTGGCGGCGACTTCCTCGGTGGACAGTTCGCGCGGTACCGGCATCTGCTGGAGCCCCGAGGCGGTGAACATGGTGCCCGCCGGCTGGACCGGCGAGGGGGCGACCGGCTGCCGGTGGTGCGGGGTGTTGTCGGGGTGGGACATCCGCCCGGCGTGCATGAGCTGGATGACGATGCGCCCGTCGGCCTTGTGCACGGCGTCGGTGACCTTGCGCCACCCGGCGATGTGCTCGTCGGTGTGGATGCCCGGGGTCACCGGGTAGCCCTGGCCGTCGGCGGAGGGCTGGGTGCCCTCGGTGATGATGAGCGCGTGGGAGGCCCGCTGGGCGTAGTAGTCGGCGTTCAGCTCGGTCGGAACGCCTTTCGGCGTGGACCGGTTCCGCGTCATGGGGGCCATCGCCAGCCGGTGCGGCAAGGGGATTTCGCCGACGACGATCGGATTCCACAGGGCGTTCGACATGGATGATTCCTCAAATGAAGGGTGCGAGATGAAGGGATGAGAGAGCGGCGGAGTGACCGCTGCGCCGCGCTTGGCGGGCACACGGCCGCCGCCATTGCAGTGCCGGCCTGGACGCCGTAGAACCCTTGGGTCGTGTGCGGCCTCTGCCGTGCGGGCGCCACAAAGCCACGCCCGCAACGGAGTTGCCGCGATTGTCAGCCGCGGTAGCGAGCGGCCGGGACCTTCAGCGAGAGGTTCGGGACGAGCGCCTGGCGCGCCTTCTCGAACGATTCCCAGTCGCTGATCTCCGGCAGCGACGGGATGGTGACGGGCTCCCCGGCGTCGAGGCCGGCGAGCGCCGCGTCGACGGTGTCCTCCGCGCTCATGATCCACTCGTCGGGGAACGCCTCGAGGTCGGCGCCGGAGCCGTCCCAGAACTCCGTGCGCACGGCACCCGGCAGCACGGCCTGCACGACGACGGGACTCTCGGCGAGTTCCTGCTGCAGGGCCTGAGTGAATGTCAGCACGTAGCTCTTGGTGCCGCTGTAGACGGCGCTGACGGGCAGGATGTTGAGAGCCAGGGCAGAGGAGATGTTCACCACGGTGCCGCGGCCGCGACCCGTCAGGCCCGGCAGGACCGCGGTGGTCAGCCTGGTCAGCGAGGTCACGTTCAGATTGATCAGCGCCTCGGAGGCCGCCGCGTCGGAGACTGCCAACGGCGTGAACAACCCCCCGCCGGCGTTGTTGATCAGGACCTCGATGCTTTCGTCGGTCCGCAGACGCTCCTCGACCACGGAGATCTGCGCCGCATCGGTGAGGTCGGCGGCGATGACGTCCACCGCACGGCCGGTGCGGCCGCGGATGTCCGCCGCCAGCTTCTCCAGCCGCCCGGCGTTCCGGGCCACCAGGATCAGGTCGTAGCCCCGGTCGGCAAGCCGCTGCGCGTAGGCCGTACCCAGGCCGGCGGACGCGCCGGTGACGACGGCGGTCTTGTTCTGCGTGGTCATGGGTTGGATCTCATTTCTTGTGACGGATGAGGTGGGCCGAAGCACCGGCCCTGCTTTAGATTACGATAGGTATCTAAAAGCGTCCCGTCAACAGCCTCCGGGGTCGGCGGATGGAGACTCCTCGAACACGCGGCTGCCGCGGACGGTTTCGCGTACTGCCGTCGGAACGGGCGCGCGGACACGCCGAGCGCGACGCAAGCCGCCCACGTAGACAGGGCCCACCTGTCACGAAAGGCGCCGAACAGGCTCCGCCACACTTCGCATATGATAGATGTGCTTCACTATCTAACGTGGTAGGTGACTGATGAGTCGCGTTTCGCAAGCACAAGCACTCGAGAACCGCAGGCGCGCGGTCGCCGCGGCCTCCCAGCTCTTCCGGGAGCGCGGCGTGAACGGCATCAGCGTCGCCGATCTGATGAAGTCCATCGGGCTGACCACGGGCGGCTTCTACAAGCAGTTCCCCTCCAAGGAGGCCCTGATCGCCGAGGCGGCCCAGGCCGCTTTCGGGGACCTCGACGCACTCCTGGCGTCGTTCGACGCGGCCCACGGCGATCACGACACCGCACGCGGCGCCCTCCTCGACTTCTACCTCTCGGCCGAGCACCGCGACCAGCCAGGCACCGGTTGCCCCACCGCGGGATTCGCCGGGGACGTGGCGCGCGAGCCCACAGCCGGCGAGGTTCGCGAAACGTACGCGGCCGGAGTCGAGGAATTCGCCGGGTGGATGTCCGCCGACGTCAACGACGGCCTTCCCATGGTGGCCACGCTGGTCGGCGCGATCCTGCTGGCCCGGGCCACGGCGGGCACAGAGCTGTCGGAGAAGATCCTGGAGTCGACCCACAAAGCCCTCACCGCGCCACAGGAGTCGCGACCCGCATCCTGAACACGGCCTGTGCGACGACTGGGGCCCAACACCCTTTGATCAAGGGGCTGTTGGGCCCCTGTAGGGCGTTGGTTTCCGCGCATCGGTAAGGACGTACTCCCCGGGCAGGCCCCAACGTTTGTCCGTGATGGCCATATGGGGCGACCCTTATCCGTCTGAGTTTACTTTTCTATACTCAGCTAGTAACGTCGTAGCCAGCAGCACATCAACCCAGCCGCACGCGAAAACGGGCGCGAGGGGGACCTGCGCGAAGAATCGCATCGACCACCGGAACACCCCACAGACAAGGGCGGCCGACATGAAGGCATTCATCGTCGAGAAGTACGGCAAGGACGGCATACGCGCCGCGGAGGTACCCGAGCCCACCGTCGGGGACCGTGACGTCCTGGTCAGGGTGAGCGCCGCCAGCATCAACCCGCTGGACAAGATGGTCCGCGACGGGGAGTTCAAGCAGCTCCTGAAGTACAAGCGCCCGTTCGTGCTCGGCCATGACGTGGCCGGTGTCGTGACGCGCGTCGGCTCCGCCGTACACGGTCTCGAAGTCGGCGACGAGGTCTACGCCCGTCCGCGCGACCTGCGAATCGGAGCCTTCGCGGAGTTCATCGCGATCGACATGGACGATGTCGCGCCCAAGCCGGCCTCGCTCACTCTCCAAGAGGCGGCCGCGGTGCCGCTGGTGGCCTTGTCCGCCTGGCAGATTCTCGTCGAGCGCGCCAATGTGAAGCCGGGACAGAAGGTGCTCGTCCACGCCGGTGCCGGCGGACTCGGCTCAACGGTCATCCAGCTCGCCAAACACCTCGGCGCCACGGTGGCGACCACCGCGAACACCGAATCCGAGAAGTTGGTCAGGAGCCTCGGCGCCGACGTCGTCGTCGACTACACCAAGGAAGACTTCTCGCAGGTGCTGTCCGGCTACGACCTGGTACTGGACTCCCTGGGCGCGGCGAGCCTCGAGAAGTCACTGACCGTGCTGAAGCCCGGCGGCATGGCGATCAGTGTCGTCGGCCCGCCCGACGCCGCCTTCGGCAAGCAGCTCGGCGCCCCCTCGTTCCTGGGGGTCGTCATGAACATCCTCAGCCGCAAGGTGCGTAAGCAGGCGAAGGCGCTGGGCGTGCGCTACGAGCCCTTCTTCATGCGGGCCAACGGCTCCCAGCTGCGCAAACTCGCCGCCCTCTACGACAGCGGAAAGCTCCGCCCAGTCATCGACAGCACCTTCCCGTTCGACCAGACGCTCCAAGCGATGGCCCATGTCGAGCAGGGCCGCACCAAGGCAGGCAAGGTCGTGGTCTCGATGGTGCCCGACCACTCCTGAGCCCCGTACACCCGACCGACAGCGCCATCCGCTCCCGCTTCCCTGACAACCTGGTCGGCGGGGGCGCGCTCACGTCTCGTCGAAGCGCGCCCCTCCTGCACGATCGGCCCCCGCGCGCGGCAGCGTCCTGCACACGGCGGACCTGCTCAGGACGGCAGCGGCCCTTCGCCGAGCGACGCACGTTGCCAGCGGGGCGTGCGGTCCCTGTCGACCAGGGCCGCGCGGACGCCCTCCACGAAGTCCGGCGTCCGGATGGTCGTGCGTGCGAGGGCCAGTTCCGTGTCGAGGCACTCGCGCAGCGTCTGCTGCCTGCCCCGCGCCAGCAGGGCGTGAGTGATCTCCAGGCTCTGCGGCGAGGCGGACTCCAGAGCGGCCGACGCGGCTGCCGCCCAAGGGGTGTCGAGGTGGCGCAGGCGTTTCTCGATCTCGCCGAGGCTGGGCGCGCCGAACGCCCGGTCCACGTCCGCGCGCGCCTCCGCCAGCTTGCTGGCCGCCACCGGGGACGGGCCGGAGAGGCGGTTCAGGACCAGGTCCACCGGGTCACCGGGGCTGTCGGCCAGGGCCTCCCCCACCGCATCGAGCCCGCCTGAGGGGACGAAGTGCGTGGCCAGCCCCGTGTACAGGGCGTCGGCCGCGTCGAGCCGGTGCCCCGTCAGTCCCAGGTACATCCCGATCGCACCGGGCAGCCTCGGCAAGAAGTAGCTGGCCCCGATGTCCGGGAAGAACCCGATCGCGGTCTCGGGCATCGCCAGCACCGCGCGCTCGGTGACGACGCGGAAGGCGCCGTGGATGGACAGGCCGAGGCCGCCGCCCATGCACACCCCGTCGATGAGCGACACGACCGGCACGGGATATTCGGCGATGCGGGCGTTGAGCCGGTACTCGGAGGCGAAGAACCGCTCGCTGGCCTCGGCATCGCCGGCGAGGCTGTGCTCGCGGATCGTGCGGATGTCTCCGCCGGCGCAGAACGCCTTCGTGCTGGTACTGGCGAGCACCACAGCGGACAGCGGAGTGTGCTCCCAACCGGCGAGCACGCGGTCGATGGCGACGACCATGTCTGTCGTCAGGGCGTTGAGCGCCTTGGGCCGGTTCAGAAGGATCCGGCCGACGCCCCGGTGGACGTCGGCGAGGATGTCGGCGGCAGCGGTTTCAGTCATCGGTCGTCAACTCGCCGTCCGCGTGACCTGGCTGTCATGGCCATGGGGGTTTTCCTCACTCGTCGCCTGTCAGGCGTGGCTCTGCGCGTAGAGATCCTGGATCTCGTCCACGGTGGGTACGACGGGGTCGTTGGCGGGGGATGCGGACGCGAGCGCCTGCTCGGCCATGAGGGGCAACAGGCCGAACCACTCATCCTTGTCGATGCCGTGGGCTTGAGGTGTGGGCACCTCAAGATCCTTGCACAGGGCTCGGAGCGCCTCCACGAGCCGGTCGGCGGCCAAGGCGTCGCTGTCGCCGTCGGTGGCGGGCGGCTCATGCCGTGCACCAGCGCCACGCTGGAGTTGGAGAAGGCGATGCCGGCCTGCGGAGTGAACGTCAGGGTGTTTCCGGTGCGGTGACGGCAGAGCCATCTCCACCTGAGTTTACTTTCTTATACTCAGCCTCAGCCAGTAACGTCATGACCGGTACATCAACCCGGCTCCACGCAAAAGCGGGCGTGGCAGCGACCTGTGAAGGAGCACCACCATGGGAGCAAGCCCCGAGGCACAGCAGTTCGCGGACTTCCTCGAGAGCGTGAGCGCGAAGTCGTCGACGCCCGGCCTCGACCTGGCCGTGATCCGCGACATCGTCGACTCGAACCACAAGGCGTCGACCGAACCGGAAGGCGTCACCTACGCCGAGGTCGACGCGGGCGGGGTCCCCGCCCTGTGGGCCATCCCCGAGGGTGCCGACCCCGACAAGGCGCTGCTCCACTTCCACTTCGGCGGATCCGTCACCGCGTCGATGCACTCCGACCGCAAGGCCGCCGGCCACATCGCGAAGGCCGCCGGCGCCCGTTCCCTCGTCGTGGACTTCCGTCTGGCGCCCGAGCACCCCCACCCCGCGCAGCTCGACGACGCGGAGACCGCCTACCGGTGGCTGCTCTCCCAGGGCTACGAGCCGCGGAACATCGGCAGCACGGGCCACTCGATCGGCGGCACCCTCGCGGTGCTGCTGCCGCTGCGTCTGCTCGCGAAGGGCGAGGCGACGCCGGGCGCGATCGTCAGCGTCTCGCCGTGGACCGACCTCACCATCCAGAACGCGTCGGTCGACGAGAACGAGGACAACGACAAGATGCTCAGCCGCGCCACCCTCGAACTCTTCCGAGGGGCCTGGCTGCAGGACCCCACACTGGACTTCGCCGACCCGCAGGTCAGCATCGCCAACGCCGACCTGACGGGATTGCCGCCCACGATCGTCTACTACGGCGCGTACGAGACCCTCGCCGACGACGGTGCCGAACTCGGGCGCCGGCTCGCCGACTTCAAGGTCACCTCCGAGGTCCACGCGGTGCCCGAGGGACAGCACTCGTTCGTCCTGGGCGCGGGCCGCGTGCCCGAGGTGGACGAGGCGATCGGGGTGATGGGGCAGTGGCTCCGCAAGCACCTCGGCGCCTGATCGGCAGAACCGCTCGGTGACACGCGGTAGTCGTGTCCCACACCGCTCTGTACGCTGCCGCCGTCGTCCGACCTCAAGGCAGCAGACCCCGAAGCCACAAAGGAGTGTGCGATGGGAACGTACGAGGATGTCTTCCGCGCCAGCACCGAAGACCCGGAGAGCTTCTGGCTGAAGGCGGCGGAGGGCATCGACTGGGATGTCCCTCCGCGCCGAGCCCTGGACTCCTCGGGCGCGCCGTTCTACCGCTGGTTTCCCGACGGACGGCTCAACGTCTGCTTCAACGCGCTCGACCGGCACGTGGAAGCCGGCCGCGGCGGACAACCCGCGCTCGTCTACGACTCCCCCGTGACCGACACCCGCCGCACGTACACCTACGCGCAGCTGACGGACGAGGTGGCGGCGTTCGCCGGGGCGCTCACGCAGCTCGGTGCGGGACACGGCGACCGTGTGGTGATCTACATGCCAATGGTCCCCGAGGCCGTCGTCGCGATGCTGGCCTGTGCACGTATCGGCGCGGTCCACTCGGTCGTCTTCGGCGGGTTCGCGCCGCGCGAACTCGCCCTGCGCATCGACGACGCGGCCCCCAAGGTGGTCGTCTCCGCCTCCTGCGGCATCGAGGGCAAGCGCGTCATCGCGTACAAGCCCCTGCTCGACCGGGCGATCGAACTCGCCGCCCACAAGCCGGAGAAGAGCGTGATCCTGCAACGCCCGCAGGAACCGGCCGAGTTGGGACCCGACGATCTCGACTGGAACGAGCTGGTCGCCGCCGCGCCGCCGGCCGACTGCGTTGCCGTCGCCGCGACCGATCCGCTCTACATCCTCTACACGTCCGGAACTACCGGGAAGCCCAAGGGAGTCGTGCGTGACTGCGGCGGCTACGCGGTCGCCCTGCACTGGTCTATGAGGGCCGTCTACGACGTGGGACCGGGCGAGACGATGTTCACCGGCTCCGACGTCGGCTGGGTCGTCGGGCACTCGTACATCGTCTACGCGCCTCTGCTGGCCGGCGCGACGACGGTCCTGTACGAGGGCAAGCCGGTCGGCACCCCGGACGCGGGCCAGTTCTGGCGGGTCGCCGCCGAGTACGGCGTGAAGACCATGTTCACGGCCCCCACCGCCTTCCGGGCCATCCGCAAGGAGGACCCGAAGGGCGTCCTCAGTACCGGGTACGACCTCTCCGGCCTGCGCTATCTCTTCCTCGCCGGCGAGCGTCTCGACCCGGAGACCTACCACTGGGCGGGCGCGCTCCTCGGCGTCCCGGTCATCGACCACTGGTGGCAGACCGAGACCGGCTGGCCCATCGTCGCCAACCCCGTGGGCATCGAGGCCGCTCCCCTCAAACCCGGCTCCCCCACCCGCCCGCTGCCCGGCTGGGACGTCCGTGTCCTCGACGCCTCGGGCGAGCCGGCGCCCCCGGGCACCGACGGGGCGATCGTCGTGAGGCTCCCCCTGCCACCCGGCGCGCTCCCCACCCTCTGGAACGACGACGACCGCTACGTCGCCTCCTATCTGTCCGCCTACGACGGCTACTACCTCACCGGCGACAGCGGTCACATCGACGACGACGGCTACGTCTTCGTCATGGGACGCACCGACGACGTCATCAACGTCGCCGGCCACCGTCTGTCCACCGGCAGCATGGAAGAGGCCCTGGCCGCCCATCCCGACGTCGCCGAATGTGCCGTCATCGGCGTCGCCGACACCCTGAAGGGACAGGTACCGCGCGGTTTCGTCGTCCTCAAAGCCGGCAGCACACGCGAGCCGAGCGAGGTGGAGGCCGAACTCGTCCAGCTCGTACGCGAGCGCATCGGCGCCGTCGCCTCCCTCAAGGAGGTCGCGGTCGTGGCCGCCCTGCCCAAGACCCGCTCGGGAAAGATCCTGCGCAAGACGATGCGGGGCATCGCCGACGGCCACGACGAACCCATCCCCTCCACGGTGGACGACCCCGCCGTCATCGAGGACCTGCGCCCCGTTCTCCGTCGCGCCGACCGCACCCCCTGAGCACCGTCTGACGGCCTGGCCGCGGTGGCGAAGGGGCGCGTGGGGATGCCGCCGTGGCCCACATCTGCGAGCGGTTCGGGCGGGTCGACGTCGTGATCGCGAACGCCGGGATCATGGGCCGTGGCTCCACCCTGCGCACCATGCCCGCGCCCGCTGTCGACAAAGTGCTGGCCGTCAACGTCAACGGTGCCGTCAACACCGTGAACGCGGCGATGAAGTAGATCGTCGCCAACCAGGGTCAGGTCGTGCCGATCAGTTCGATGTTCGCCTTCCTCAACGGCATGGGGGCAATTCCCTACGCCATGAGCATGGCCGCGGTCGAGCAGCTCGGACGCGGACTCCGCGTGGAACTCGCCCCGCACGGTGCTTCTGCCACCACGGTCTACTTCTCGCTGATCCAGACAGACATGATCAGAAACGGTGTCGACGAAGACCCGACGATCGGCAAGCTCCTGGCCAGGACGACGCCGCGACCGCTGCTCAAGCGCCTCGCACCGGACCAGGCCGCTCACGCCATCGCGCATGCCATCGAGCACCGTTCACCCCGCGTGCTCCGGTCTCCGGCCGGCCCGCTGGACACCGCTGTCCGTCCTGCGAGGGATGATCAACCCGGCGATCGACGCGCGTCTGGCCGACGATCTCAAGGTACGCGCACTGCTCGGCAAGCTCGAAGATCGCGGGGTCAGGTAGCAGCCGTCGCACGAGGGCCAAGGCGAAGGGAACGCCCTGGCCCTCCCGTTGACCGGTCGGTACAGGTCAGTAGAGTGGAACGCATGGGAGCGGTACGCAGATACGGGTAGGCCTGCCCCGTCGCCACGGCGAAGGATGTGCTGGGCGAGCGGTGGACCGTACTCATCGTCCGCGAGCTGTTGCTGGGCCCGAAGCGGTTCACCGAGATCCTCGGTCGCATGCCGTCAATCGGTCCGAATCGCCTCACCGACCGGCTGCGCACGCTGCACACGATCGGCGTCGTCGCCAAGGCCGAGCCGGCACCCGAGTACGCCCTGACCGAGTTCGGCGAAGGGCTGCGGACCCCGATCATCGGACTCGGCCTGTGGGGCCTGGGCCTGATGAGCGGTGGTGTCGACTCCTCGACCGCCCGTCCTGACATGGTGGCGCTGTGCATGACCGAGGCGGCGGATCCCGGTCGCCTGGCCGGCCTCGCTCTTGAGTGCGACGTCGATGCCGGCGAGAGGTTCTCCATGTCCGTCCGCGACGGAGTCCTCCAGGTCCGGTCCGGACCGTCCCCCGCGTCGTCTGCCTCGACGATCGTCTGCGACGCGGGAACCTTCATCGAGCTGTCCCTCGGCAGTGAGATGCCGTCCGCCGCCGTCAGCTCCGGCCGCCTCACGACAGGTGGTGACAGCGCGGCGGTCAGTCGTCTCTTCGAGGTCTTCGCGGACGCGGCTCGACGACACGTCGCGGTTCAGCCGGCCCCCTTGGCGACCTGACGTCCTTCTCGACCTCGCCAGGGGGCCGGGGTGCCGGAGGTGTAGAGGACCACCGCGGGGTCGTCCTCGTCGCGGTCGACCGTCCGGAACGTCACGGGCTGGTCGGCCACGGCCGAGGCGTACGACTCCGGCGTCCGTCCCCGGACCACGGCGCGCCGCCATTCCCGATCAGGAAGAACTCGGTGCAGTCCGCGCTCGCCCGGAACCCCTCCCAGGCGGCCTGTCCGATCGGCAGCTCCGGCGTTCCCGCGAACGCGAAGTACGCCTTCGCGTCGGAGTCGGTGAGGTGGTAGGCGACCTCGCGGGCCTTCAGCAGCATGTTCAGTGGCACGACCGCGCCTCCGGCCTTGAGGATGCCGAAGTAGATGCTGGAGAAGTGCGACAGGTTGGGGCAGGACAGCGCGACCTTGTCACCTGGCCGGACGCCGCGCGCGACGAGCAGGTTGGCGACCTGGTTGGCCGCGGCGTCGAGGGCGGCGTAGGTGACGCGGTCGTCGCCGAAGACGATCGCGGTGCGCTGCGGTTGACTTGCTCCTCGGGCTGAAGCCCGGGGATTCTGGCCTTCTCTTCCGTTGCTGCGCCGCTACGCGGCACAGGTTTCGGACGGGAATCCGTGGCTTCCTGCTTCGCTGCGCTGTGCCGGGACGAGTCCTGGTCTTACCTGCGCTCCACAGGCTGTGACCGCCAGTCCGGCGGCCGTTTTCACGTTCTTCGCGGCATTGTGGTCCCGGTCGTGGACCGCACCACAGACGGCACAGGTCCAGGTCCTGATGTGCAGGGGCTTGGGCCCGTCCTTGGCCCCGCAGGTGGAGCAGGTCTGGCTGGTCGGCTCGTACCGGCCGATCTTCACCAGGGTCCGCCCGTACCGAACCGCCTTGTATTCCAGCATGTGCACGAACTGTGTCCAGCCCGCGTCGTGCACACTCTTCGCCAGCCTGGTGCGTGCCAGTGCTTTGACCGCCAGGTCTTCCACGCCGATCGCTTGGTTGTCGCGGATCAGCTTCGTGGAGAGCTGGTGGTGGAACTCACGGCGGGCGTCGGCCACTTGTGCGTGCGCGCGGGCGACCCTGAGGCGGGCTTTCTCCCGGTTCTTCGATCCTTTTTCTTTGCGGGACAGCTCCCGCTGGGCCTTCTTGAGTTGTTTCTCCGCGCGGCGCAGGAACCGCGGGGAATCGATCTTCGTGCCGTTGGAGAGGACGGCGAAGTGGGTGAGGCCCAGGTCGATGCCGGTCGTCTGGTCGGTGTCGGGCATCCAGTGCGCGTCGGTGTGCGGGTCGGTGTCGATGACGAAGGAGGCGAAGTACCGTCCGGCCGCGTCCTTGATCACGGTGACGGAGGAAGGCCTGGCGGGCAGGGTGCGGGACCACTTCACCTTCACCGCCCCGACCTTGGGAAGGTTCAGCCGCCCGGAATCGGTGATCGACCAGCGGGCGTTGGCGGTGAAGCGGAGCGACTGACGGCTGTCCTTGCGGGACTTGAACCGCGGCGCACCCATCTTCGGACCCTTGCGGGCCCCTTTGAGGGAGGCGAAGAAGTTCCTGTAGGCGGCCTCCGCGTCCCGCAACGACTGCTGGAGCACGACAGCGGAGACCTCGCCCAGCCAGGACCGCTCAGGTGTCTGTTTCGCCTCGGTGATCAGCTTCCTGGACAGCTCACCGGCCGTCGGGAACGGCTCTCCCTCCGCGCGGGCGTCCTCGCGGGCGCGCACCGCGTCGTTGAACACCACCCGGGCACACCCGAACGCCCTGGCCAGCGCGCTGCGTTGGACGATGTCCGGGTACAGCCTGAAGGCGTACCGGAGCTGCATGACCATCACGATACATACCTGCGTCATGGCCGACATGCGGAAGATCAGAACCGGGCGGCACTGCACTTTCGTGATGTGGCTCCGCCGGGAGCAGCCCTCGCGGCGCTCCGCGCCACGGGTGGGGCGCGCATTGTCCGGCTCCGCCGGAGCGGATGCGGCGGCGCTCCGCGCCGCTGTCATCAGATTCGCTTCATCCCCGGCCTGAAGGCCGAAGCACTGCGAATGAAGCCCGGTAGCTGAAGCCTCCGTCGTAGTCGGCCGTTCCGGTCGTTGCCCGCAGGATCGGGACGAGGTCACGGGCGTCGCGGACCTGCGCGCCACCGCAGGCCATGTCGGGGTTCGTCCATCGTCCTGTGCCCGGGCCACCGGGAACGTGGCCGATCAGCGAAATCAACCGCCAGGTCGACTTGTGCCCGTACAGGCCGTTGAAGTGGGACGGGATCCTGGTCGATCCGCCGATCTCCGAGCCGAAGTCGAAGGCCGTGAGACCCGCCGCGGTCGCGACGGCGCCGCCTCCGGCGGACCCGCCCGAAGTGCGGGTGGTGTCCCACGGGTTGGAGGAGGGACCGAACACCGGGTTGTCGGCCTGGACGTCCTGGTTGCCCGGCGGCATGTTGCTCTTCCCCATGATCACGGCACCGGCCGAACGCAGCCGCCTAACCGCCTCGGCGTCCTGGTCGGGGACGTAGTCCTTGAGATCCCTGCGCCCGCAGACGGTGCGCATCCCGGCTGTCTCGAAGCTGTCCTTGACCGTGATCGGCACACCGTGCAGCGGACCGAGGTCCCGCCCCGCCGCCCGCGCGGCGTCCGCTTCCCCGGCCTCGCGACGGGCACGCTCGGGATCGAGGGTCACCACCGCGTTCAGTGCGGGGTTGTGGGTGGCGATCCGATCGAGATAGAGCTCGACCAGCTCCCGGCTCGAGATCTCACCCGCCGCCAGCGCGCGTGACTGCTCCACGGCGGACTGGAAGGGAACGTCGCTCACGGCACGCCTCATCTCTGGACGGTGGCCGACACAATTGAATGTCGACCATAATATTACGCACGTCAGACCATAGATTAGGATGGAGTGCGAGGCAATGGCCCCGCGGAGCGAATGGAGAAACCCTGTGGCGCGCTACGCCAAGGAGCACAAGCAGGTGACCCGGCAACGGATCATCGAGACGGCCGGCCACCGGTTCAAGCAGGACGGCATCGACGGCTCGGGCATCTCCACGCTGATGTCGGACGCCGGGCTCACCAACGGAGCGTTCTACGCCCACTTCGAGTCCAAGGACGACCTGGTGGCCAACGTCGTCGCAGGCGAACTCCGCGCACAGGCCGAAGCGTTCAGCGCGCTGCGGCCGGGCCGCCCGGGACTCGAGGACCTCGTTCACCAGTACCTGTCGCCCGAGCACCGGGACCACCCCGGCCTCGGATGCCCCTCCGCCGCCTTGCTCGACGAGATCGGCCGCTGCGGGGACGGGACCAAGCAGGCCTACACCGACGGCGCGAAGGCCATCGTGGAAGAGATCGCCGCCCGCCTGACACCCGAGGACCCGCAGTCCGCCCGCGGCACGGCCATCGGGCTCTACACCATGATGGTGGGGACTTTGCAGCTGGCCCGCGCCCTCTCCGACCGGAAGTTCGCCGACGAGGTCCTTGAGCAGGGAATCGGGAACGCCCTGGCATTGATGCACTGAGCGGGTGGTCGCCTGGCAGCACGCCGGCACCGTCTGCCCGCCCCGGCCCCTGACGTCCGTCAGGGACCGCTGCGCGATTCGCCTTCCTAGGCTTGCGGTGCGCAACGCCCGTCAGCCCAGCCGCGAGGAGCGTCATCGGGAGTCCTTCGTGGATACCCCCACCTTTAGGTGGGGGAGGAAACGAAGCTCCTGCGGAGCGGGGCAGCGGGCTGCGATTCGCCCCCTGGGCGGACCGCGGTGCTCTGACCCGCAGGTTTGATCTTTACAGGACTGCAGTCTAGTTTGTGACCGTGACCACGGCCGGCGTGAAGCGGGCGTTCAAGTGTCGCTTCTATCCGACCGATGCGCAGGCAGCCGAGCTGTCGCGCACGTTCGGGTGCGTCCGGAAGGTCTACAACCTTGCCCTGGCCGCGAGGTCGGAGGCGTTCACGCGTCAGGAGCGGGTCAACTACAACCAGACCTCGGCAATGCTCACGGCGTGGAAGAAGACCGAGGAGCTGGCCTTCCTGTGCGAGGTCTCCAGCGTCCCGTTGCAGCAGGCACTTCGGCACGTGCAGACGGCGTACTCCAACTTTTTCGCCAAGCGGGCCAAGTACCCGCGCTTCAAGTCGAAGAAGAAGTCCCGCAAGTCCGCCGAGTACACGTCCTCGGCATTCCGGTTCCGGGATGGCAAGCTCACCCTCGCCAAGATGACGGAGCCGCTGGACATTGTCTGGTCCCGGCCTCTTCCCGAGGGCACGGTGCCGTCCACGGTAACGGTGTCGCAGGACGCGGCCGGGCGCTGGTTCGTGTCGATGCTGTGCGACGACATGTCCGTCGAGCCGCTGCCCGTACTGGACACCGCTGTCGGCATCGACGCCGGTATCACCAGCCTCCTGACCCTCTCGACCGGCGAGAAGATCACCAATCCGAAATGCGAGCGGGTCGACCGGCGCCGCCTGGCCAAAGCTCACAAGAACCTGGCCCGCAAGGCCAAGGGTGACGGCGCGAACCGGCGCAAGGCCCGCATCAAGGTCGCGAAGGTCCATGCCCGGATCGCCGACCGGCGCCGGGACCACCTGCACAAGATCACCACTCGGCTCGTTCGTGAGAACCAAACGATCGTGATCGAGGACCTGACCGTGCGCAACATGGTCAAGAACCACAGTCTGGCCCGCGCCATCAGTGACGCGGCCTGGCGCGAGATGCGCACCATGCTGGAGTACAAGGCCCAGTGGTACGGACGGGAACTGATCACCATCGACCGGTGGTTCCCCTCGTCCAAACTGTGCTCCGCCTGCGGCACCATCGCATCGAAGATGCCCCTGCATGTCCGTGAGTGGACATGCGACTGCGGCACGACCCACGACCGGGACGTGAACGCGGCGAAGAACATTCTGGCGGTCGGGCTGACCGCATCTGTCTGTGGAGCTGGTGTAAGACCTCAACGGAGTTCTCCGGGCGGGCAGTCGGCGACGAAGCAGAAACACCCACGGCGCGAGCCGTAGGAATCCCCTCCCTTTAGGGAGGGGAGGATGTCAAGTCCCTGTACACGCGTATGGCCGCCACGCTGAGCGTGGCGGCTTCGTTCGTCGGCCTCGTCGGACTCGCACCGCAGGCGTCAGCCTCGGCGTCGTCGGACGGCACGCACTGCTCCGTGGTGGTGGAGCGGGTGCAGCCAGGTGAGAAGTTCTCCCAGGTGAAGAGCCGAACCTGTGGGGACTACGGCCCCTGCGACGCGAACGGGTACGTCCTGAGCACCGGCACGTGGTGGCGCTCGATCTCCTCGTTCAACGCACAGGTCATCGCGGAAAGGGAACCGCACCTCGTCCGCAAGGTCATCCTCGCCGGCACGGGGCCCGCCGGGGGCCCCGGCATCGACAAGGTCCCGGCACTCACCATCCAGGCCACACTCAAGGGCGCCCTCACCCGCCAGGATCCCAAGCTCTCCCTCTTCTTCACCGAGACCGCAGGCGGCAGGCAGGCTGGACGAGCTGTCCTGGAACGGCTGAAGGAGCGCACGCAGAACCGCGACAAGTCCGTCTCACCGATGTCGATCCGCGCCCAGTTGAAGGCCGTCAAGCGCTGGGGCCGCCAGGCGCCGTCGGACCTGTCGAAGATTCACCAACCGGTCCTCGTGGCAAGCGGTGAGGACGACCGGATGGTGCCCAGCCGGAACACACTCGACCTGGCCGCGCGCCTCCCCCGGGGCGAGCTGGTCCCGCTTTTCCCGGATGCCGGACACGGGGGAGTCTTCCAGTACCACGATGAGTTTGTGGCACATGCGCTCGACTTCCTCGCGTCTTGAGCTGAAGAACGGCGGCCGGTCGGGGGCTATCTTCCGTACGGATCCCTGCCGGTCCGGGCCAGCAGCCGCTCGAAGACCGACGCGCCCTCGGCCTCCGGCACGGGCTCTCCGAACACCCCCATCGTCCTGGCCGTCGGCGCCAGTTCATCCACCGCGCCGGACAGTTCCGCCACGACCGCCTCGTCGGCACCCGGGTAGTCCTGGCCCGTCGCCCGCGCCAGGTCCCACACATGCACGGTCAGATCGAGCAGCGCCATCGAGCCGACCAGTCGCGCGGGCATGTTCATCGCGCCCGTCGTCCCCTCCTCGGCGCCGGGCGTGGACCAGGCCTCCACCAGCCGGTCCGCCTCGTCCATGAGCCGCTCACGCCACTGGGGACTTTCCGTGATCCCCTCGGGCGTCTGACCGAAGTCCGACGCCTCCTTCACGGCCAGCCGCTGGAACTGCACGATGACCTGAAAGAGGTGGTTGACCAGCGCTTTCACGTCGTACTCGGCACAGGGTGTGGGGGCGGACAGAGCCGCGTCCGGGATGCCCCGGAGCACCGGAACCGCCCTCTTTCGCGCCATGTCCAGCACCTCGCCGATGCCGTACGTCTCCACAGGGTTCGTGTCCATGCGTCGACCGTAGGCACATCCACCGCTGCCCTCTTGAAGAAACGCGACATACGATCCGGTCATGGCCGCACCCCGCCGCGACACCCGCGGGATCGTCGACCCGTCCGGGCTGCTGACCCGCGTGCGGTTCCGCCGCCACGAGCCCGCCGAGCCGCTGCGCCGCTACATCGAGTGGTACTGGCTCATCGACTGGGACCTGCCCGCGCCGTACGCCTCCCATGTCGTCCCGCACCCTTCCGTCCACCTCACCTTCCAGTGGGAAGAGGACCAAGGCCCGCCCTACGGCGAGGTCACGGGCGTCGCGCTCAGCCTGTACACCCGCAAGCTGACCGGGCGGGGCCGGGTGTGCGGGGCGAAGTTCCGGCCCGGCGCCTTCCGCCCCTACGCACCGCAGGTACCGGTGTCGCACTGGACCGGCCGCGTGCTGGCCGCCCAGGACGTGTTCCCGCAGACCACCGAGGACACCGCACGGTCGATCGTCACCCCCGTCGACGACCGCGCCCGCGTCGCCGCCCTCGACACCTTCCTGCTCTCCCTCGACCCCACCCCCGATCCGCAGGCCGACCTCGCCCGGGACCTCGTCCAGGTCATCCGCGCGGACCGCACGGTGCGCCGCGTCGGCGACTTCGCCCGCACACAGGGCCTGTCCGTGCGGGCGCTGCAACGGCTCTTCTCCGCGCACGTCGGTGTCAGCCCCAAATGGGTCATCCTGCGCTACCGCATCCACGAGGCCCTGGAACTGGCCGGCACCCGCAGCGACATCGACTGGGCCACCCTCGCCGCCGACCTCGGCTACGCCGACCAGGCCCACCTCGTACGGGACTTCACCGCCACGGTGGGCGCCACACCGACCGCCTACGCCCAGGCCGCACGCTAGCCAGCGGTACCACCGCGAGCACCGCCACCAGTGCCACGATCAAGCCGAGGCTACGAGCAGATCACGGAGGGCTACAGGGATAGTTGTTGCCGGTGCCGAGCACGATGGAGTTGATCGGGCTCAGATTCTCGACGTTGCCGTACGGCGCGCCGAAGAGGATCGACTCGCCGTTGCCGGTGCCGTTGTAGCCGGTGCACAGCTCACCCCAGGCGCCACCGTACTGGTTGTTCACCACGTAGTGGTCGCCGTACTGGTTGCTGAGGTTATGGGCGCCATAGGCCCAGTAGACACCGCCGTTTTGGATACCCGAGTTCGGGTCGGCGTTGTTGTAGATGCACACGGCTCCGTACGGGCATCCGTAATAACTGGCGCTGGAAGTCGCGGACGCGGGCCCGGCGGCAACGGCCACGACGGACCCCGCCACCGCGACGGGCGAAACCGCGAACCTCATGAGTTTGCTATCAGGCGCCGCGCTCGGCCGGCGTCGCGGCCTCGGCCGTGTCCGTATCCCGCGCGCGCACCCTGGTGGATGGGGTGTCACCTCGATGGACGATGACGACGGCTGCGAGGCCGACGGCCAGGCCGAGGGCGGTCTGCGGACCGAATGTCTCGCCGAACATGAGGGCTCCCCAGACTGCCGTGACCGGGGCCATGAGGAACATGAGCGTGTTGACCTTGGTGACTCCAGAGCGCCTGAGAATGAGCCAGTACAGCCCGTATCCGCCGAAGGTCGACAAGGCCACGAGCCAGATGATCGCGGCCCAGAACGAGAGTTCAGCGGGCGGCTTCGCGGCTCCGATGCTCACGGCGAGTGCCGTGAAGATGACGGCACTGGTGGCGCAGTGGACGGTCAGTGACACGGCGGGCGCGACCTGTGTGCGGGAGCGGCTTTCGAGGAACGTGGCCGCCACCAGCGAGAACATGCCGAGGAAGGGGATGAGATAGGCCCACCAAGCCGCACCGGTGCCGGCCGCGGCGTCGGCCAGGGTGACGATGGCGACGCCGCTCACCCCCAGGCACAGGCCGAGCCACTGCTTGCGGGAGACGTATTGGCGCAACAACGGTCCGGCGAGTGCTCCGGCGACGAGGGGCTGGACGCCGTCGATCAGGGCTGTGGTGCCGCTGGAGACGCCGAGTTGGATCGCGTAGTAGACGGTGAGCAGATAGCCGCTCTGCGACAGCGTGCCGATCACTGCCTGCCGGGCCACGTCCCGCACCGAGAGGTCCCGCCATGACGTTCTGGAGACGGTGGCGACGGCGATCAGGAGGACGGCCAAGGGCAGGAACCGCCACATCAGGATCGTGATCGCGGACGCACTGCCCGCTCCGAGTTTGGCTCCGATGAACCCGGAACTCCAGCAGATCACGAAGGCGATCGAGAGCAGGAAGTTCACGCCAGACCCTCCACTAGACAGATCGGTATACCCTCCAATCCACTATACAGATCGGTATAGTGTTGAGGTATGGGCATTACTGAGGGGCCGCGACGGGTCACGATGACGCCTGCCGCACGGCGCGTCCTGGAGGCCGCCGCGAGGCTGTTCTACGAGCGCGGCATCCATGCCGTCGGGGTGGACCTGATCGCGGACGGGGCCGGGGTGACGAAGAAGACCCTCTACGACCGGTTCGGTTCCAAGGAGCAGATCGTCGTGGAGTACCTCGCGGATCGTGACGAACGCTGGCGGGTCTTCCTCGCCCAGCACCTCGACGCCGCAGAGCCGGCGTCGGCAGCGCGCGTCCTGGCCGTCTTCGATGCCTCACGCGCGTGGTCGGAGCTCAACAGCCCCAAGGGGTGCAGCATGGTCAACGCCCACGCGGAGATCAGCGATCCGGCCCACCCGGCGTACGCGATCATCACCGGGCAGAAGCAGTGGATGCTCGCCCTGTTCACCGATCTCGCCGGGGACATCAGTCCGGACGGGGCCGAGCATCTGGGCCGGACACTCATGCTGCTTCACGAAGGAGCGCTCGTCGCCCACGGCCTGCACATCCTCGCGGACCCCATCAGCCATGCCCGCGAACAGGCGCGAGCCCTCCTCGCCACCACTGTGGGGCCGGGTTTGTGCGGTACGTGATCGACGCCGTCAACGCGGCTGAAAAGCTTGGCACTTGAGCCTGAGCGGCGATGGACGTCCGCCGACATCGCGAGGGCCGGTCAGGGCGAGCCGTTGCGGCCGGTTCCACATGCTCACAAGTGCTCAGGAGGTGAGTGTGGTGACCACTCGGTTGATCATGTCCTCGTCCGTGGTCAACGGGGTCGGGGTGTAGGACAGGACGAAGCGGAGCCGGAGGTCGAGGGTGGAGAACATGCGGGTGCGGTAGCCGTACATCTCGCCGGTCTTTCCCCAGAACGTCACGCCGTTCACCGTGGCCGTCTGCAGGCCCATGCTGTAGCGGGCGGGGCTGCCGTCCTTCCACATGACGACGTCGGCCGGGGGCAGGGTGCAGAGCTTGTCCAGCGCCCGGGGTGGCAGCAAGTCGCCGGAGAACAAGGCCTGTTGGAATGCGAAGAGGTCGTCGACGGTGGAGACCAGTTCGCCCTCTCCCCAGGTGCTTGACGGGTTGTAGACGGTGACGTCGCGCAGGGAGCCGTCGGTCATCCGCAGGTAGCCGTGCACCTGCGGACCGTGCAGCCGGGGGTCGTCGCCCGGCGTGAGCGTGCGTGTCAGGCCGAGGGGTCGCAGGACGCGGGAGCCGATCGCCTCGCCGTAGGGCTGCCCGGTCAGCTTCTCGACGAGGAGGGCAAGGAGTACGTAGTTGATGCCCCGGTACTCCTGCTTGGTGCCCGGGCGGAACTTCAGCGGGCCGTGTGTCACGGTCCGCACCCACTCGTACGGCGTCCAGTGGTCGAACCGGTGCCGAAGGACGGCCTCCGGCGTGCTCGTGTCGGGGATGCCCTGGTGGTCGGGGATTCCGCTGGTGTGATTGAGGAGTTGGGTGATGGTGATGCGAGCGAAGCCGGGCGGGAGCAGCCCTGGAAGGTAGCGCCCGATCGGTGCGTCCAGCTCCACGCGGCCCTCTGTCCACAACTGGAGCACCACCGTGGCCACGAAGGGCTTGGTGACGCTGCCCGCGCGGAACTTGTCGTCGGGGCGTGCGGCACGTCCGGTGGTGAGGTCGGCCCGGCCCGTGGTGCCGTACCAGTGGTCCGTGCCGTGGGCTGCACGTAGTTGGGCGGAGGTGGCCGGCGGGTGGGAGAGGTCGGAGATCGCCGCGTGTAAGGCGCCGGTGTCCAGCTCCCCGGGCCCGGCGGAGTCCGCCTCCGCCCGGGAAGCCGCACTTCCGGCCGCGACCAGCACGGCACCGGCCACAGCACCACGGGCCAGGGAACGTCGGGAGATCGACTGAGAGTCCATGGAACTCATGCTGCCGACGGCTCCACACCCCGGGCATCCGGGATGTCCCCCAGGTATCCCTGACCCCACCGGCGCCTGTCGATGGCATGAGCAGGCCAGTGACGTGGCAGGCGTCCACACCATCATCGCCCGGCCCGGTCTCCGCGCAGGCGCCGCCAACAACGCCAGCTCCTTCCGGTCTCGGGTGCCGACAGGCAGGGGCACGGTGCCGGCCACGCCGGGCCGGTGGCCTCCGCGGCGACCTCCAGGCCGGAGCGCCGGACCAGACGGATGTCGGCGATCAGTACGTCGGGCGTGTACGGCCCGGCCAGGGCGAGTGCGTCCGTGCCGTCTCCGGTGGTCGCGACGACGTCGATATCCGGCTCGCGGGCCAGCGCGCCGGCCGGTCCGTCGCGCACCACGGGCAGCTCGCCGCGGATCAGCGCCCGGGTCGTCAGGCGCCAACGGTCGCGGCGCGGGGCGGCCTACGGGGTCAGGGAGTGGGTGTCCGTCGTACGAGGCGCGCGGCCAGGGTGGCCGCGAATTCCTCGGCGCGGGCCAGCTGGGTGCGCAGATCGGCGACCCGCTGCTGGGTAGCCTGCTCGAAGCCGCGGATCCGCTCCAGGAGTTCCTCGCGCTCCCCGGGCGCCGGTTCCTCGGCGGAGTCGAGGCGGTCGGTGGCGTCGAGCAGGGCGCCCATCTCGTCGAGGGTGAAGCCGAGCGGCTTCATACGGCGGATGACCATCAGGCGGGCGACGTCGGACTCGGTGTAGAGGCGGAAGCCGCCCTGAGAGCGCGCGGAGGGGATGACGAGGCCGGTGTCCTCGTAGTGCCGGATGGTGCGCAGCGACAGCTCGGTCCGGGCGGCGACCTCGCCGATCTGCATGTGCTCGCTGCTCACGCGGGGGCCTTCCTCGTCTCTCACTGCGACCGCGGGCGGCCGCACCGATCTCTACCCTAACGTTAGAGTAGAGTTGTCTGGCGTCGGGTCGGCTGCCTGCCGTGTCCGTCAGCCGTGTCGGGGCCGATGAAGCCCCCGGCGAAGACCATGGTCCGCAGGCGGCGCCGGTGCCCTCGCGGGTCGTTCGGCTGTTGCCCGACTTCGGTCCGCGCTCGCGGACTTCATGGAGGACCGCCCCGGTGCTCCACGCCCTTCCGCGTGCCCGCCGTGATGCAGGGTGTGCCCGAGCACGACAGGTTCCTCTCATCTTGTCTTCCTCCGTACTGTCCCCGGCCGCGTGGTTGCGCGGTTCCCGGCGCCCGACCTGGATGTCCGACCCGAAGGTGCTGCGCACCGAGGTGCTGGCCGGTCTCGTGGTCGCCCTGGCGCTGATCCCGGAGGCGATCTCGTTCTCGATCATCGCCGGAGTCGATCCGGCCATCGGTCTGTTCGCCTCGTTCACCATGGCCGTGACCATCGCCGTCGTCGGCGGCCGGCCGGCCATGATCTCGGCGGCCACCGGTGCCGTCGCCCTGGTCATCGCCCCGCTGAACCGCGAGCACGGCTTCGGCTACCTCGTCGCGGCCGTCATCCTGGCCGGTGTCCTCCAGATCGTCCTGGGCGCGCTCGGAGTGGCCAGACTGATGCGGTTCGTGCCGCGCAGCGTGATGGTCGGCTTCGTCAACTCCCTCGCCATCCTCATCTTCATGGCGCAGGTGCCGGAGATGACGAACGTGCCCTGGCCGGTCTATCCGCTGATCGCGGCCGGCCTGGCGCTGATGGTGTTCTTCCCGAAGGTCACCAAGGTGATCCCGGCGCCGCTGGTGTCGATCGTGATCCTCACGGTCGTCACGGTCGCGGCCGGCATCGCGGTGCCGACCGTGGGCGACAAGGGCGACCTGCCGTCCTCCCTGCCCGTACCCGGCCTGCCGGACGTGCCCTTCACCCTCGACACCCTCACCACCATCGCCCCCTACGCGCTCGCCATGGCCCTTGTCGGACTCATGGAGTCGCTGATGACCGCCAAACTGGTCGACGACATCACCGACACCCACTCCTCCAAGACCCGCGAGTCCATCGGCCAGGGCATCGCCAACATCGTCACCGGCTTCTTCGGCGGCATGGGGGGCTGCGCGATGATCGGCCAGACGATGATCAACGTACGAGTGTCCGGAGCCCGCACCCGGCTGTCGACGTTCCTGGCGGGCGCGCTCCTGATGGTGCTGTGCGTCGTCTTCGGACCGGTCGTCTCCGACATTCCCATGGCCGCGCTCGTCGCGGTGATGGTCATGGTGTCGGTCGCCACCTTCGACTGGCACTCCATCGCCCCGAAGACTCTCAGGCGGATGCCCGCCGGGGAGATCGCCGTCATGGCGGTGACCGTCGTCTGCGTCGTCGCCACCCACAACCTCGCCATCGGTGTCGTCGTCGGCTCGGTCACCGCGATGGTCATCTTCGCCAAGCGTGTCGCCCACCTCGCCGAGGTCACCGCCGTCACCGACCCCGACGGCGGCCCCGTCGTCTACCGGGTCACCGGCGAGCTGTTCTTCGCCTCGTCCAACGACCTCGTCGGCCGGTTCGGCTACGCCACCGACCCCGACGAGGTCGTCATCGACCTCTCCGCCGCCCATATCTGGGACGCCTCCTCGGTCGCCGCCCTCGACGCCATCGAGACCAAGTACGCCCAGCGCGGCAAGTCCGTCGAGATCATCGGCCTGAACGAACCCAGCGCCCGGATCCACCGCAGACTCAGCGGCGAACTCACCGACCACTGACCGGCGTAGACACACGAGGGCCGCGGCTCGGCAGTGCATGACGGCGCCCGGCGATCCGACCCCATGAGCAAGTCGGGTTCGCCGGGCGCCCGTTCAGTGGTCCGCTCCATCCCGGGGCCGGTCCGCCCGGATCCGGGTCATGGAGTCGGTCATCCGGAACCCTCCAGGGCGGCACGCCAGACAGGGCTGTCGACGTAGTGGTTGTCGAAGCGTTCCGAGGACTCGGCGATCTCCTTCGGATCGGCCTCGCCGCGCATCACCCGGCTGAGCAGGCGCAGGTAGTCGAACCTGCCCATCCCGGGAGTGAAGACGAACAGAACGTCTGCCTCACAGCCCGGGGCGGCCGCGAAGGCGTGCGGGGTGTGAGGCGGCACCGCGAGGAAGTCGCCTGCGTTCAGGAGCGTGATGTCCTCGCCGACCAGCACCTGCAGAGACCCGCTGATCACGAAGAACAGTTCCGTCGCCCTGGTGTGGAAGTGGGCCGGCGCCCCTGCCGCGCCCTTCGCGAAGGTGGAGCGGTAGCTCGTGAAGCCGCCTGCGGTGCCGTCCGAATCGGCCAGAAGGGTCATCACGCTGCTCGGGTCGGAACAGGTCTCGGCGTCTGCGTGGCGGGTCAGCGTCGCCGCAGAGGGAGTGTCGGTCGCGGACATGGCGGGTGTCTTCTCGTTCATGCTGATGCTCCTGGGGCCTTGAGTGGTCTTCGGGTGGATGTGAGAGGTCCGTGCCGGGTGTTTCAGGCGCCCAGCGTGATCAGGGCCGCGATCGCCGGGCCGAAGGCGCCGCCCAGCTGGTAGCAGAGGTTGAACAGCCCGATCGCCATGGGGCGCTGGGCGGCGGGCGCGGCCTGGATGGCGTACACCGCGAGGGTCGCCTGGCCCGCGCTCGTCGCGAAGACGGCCAGCGTCGCGACGATCAGGAGCAGCGGCGCCCACGGGGTCAGTACGGCCGTGAGCGGGGCCAGCGCTCCGACCGTGAGCAGGATCGTCAGCACCCGCGGGCGGCTCATCCGGGCGGAGGCCGCGGCCAGGACGATGGAGAGCGCCGAGCCCGCGAGGAGGGCGGCCATCTGGCCGGTGCCGATGGTGGAGGTCGACCAGCCGGTACGGTCGCCGAGCAGCTGCGGGATGGTGAAGAGCAGCGTGAAGTACGAGGTCGCGAGGGTGCAGGCGAGCAGCGCGGAGAGGACGAATGTCCGGCTGCGCAACAGTGCTGCCGGGACGAAGCCCGCGGGGCGGGACCGGATATGCAGGGCCAGCAGCGCGGCCATCACCAAGGAGGCGGCCACGGCCGGGAGCGGATAGCGCGTGACGAGCACCAGTGCCGTCGCCATCAGGATCAGAAGGGCGGCACCCCGGCCGTCGAAGGGGGAGCTCGCTCGCGGTGGGCTCGATGCGGCTTGGCGCATGATCGCCGGCAGGGCGAGGAGCGCGACCGCCCCCACCGCGAGGGACACCCGCCAGGAGGTTATGCCCGCGATCGCCGAGCCGAGCAGTGGCCCGGCCGCCCCCAGCACCCCGAAGCCCGCCGTGATCACGCCCATCCTGCGAACGGAGCCCGCCAGGCTCATCGCCGCGGTGACCAGGCCCGCGCCGCCCACCGCCTGGGCCGCCCGGCCCGCCATCGCCAGCGGCAGCCAGGGCGCCACGGCGACGATCGCGGTGCCGGCCACGATCAGGGCCGCGCTCAGCCGGAGCACGCTGTGCAGCCCGCGGCGGCGCAGTAAGCCCGCCATCAACGGGGTGCCGACTGCCAGGGCCCAGGCGAAGACCGTGACGAGCCAGGTCGCCGAGGCCGTGTGGATGCCGAGCGAGTCGGCCATGTCGGGGAGGATCAGCACCGGGGCGTTGGCGCTCGCGGCGAGCGGGGTGGCCAGCAACGCCAGCCATCCGGCAGAGACTTGCGGCAGCGCCTGCGGGGCGGCGGGGTGCGGGGTCTGCGCGGCGGGGCGAAGGGCGAGCTCGGGCATCGGGGGTGCTCCTGTCGTTCAACCTTGATAATCTCAACGTTGAGATAAAAGCAGCCCGACTCTTTCAACGTCAAGTCTCTTAACGTTGAAAGAGTTTTCCTGGGGAGGAACAGCGGAGATGAGCGATGCCGTGGACGCGATCATCGGCCAGTGGGCCAAGGAGCGCCCCGATGTGGTGGAGGACCTGTGGCCGGTGGAACTCTTCGCGCGGATCCAGCGGCTGGCCCGGGTCATCGACAAGACCGCCAAGGCCTCAGCCGCCGCACACGGAGTGGAGCACGGCGAGTTCGACGTGCTCACCACGCTGCAGCGCTCCGGACCTCCCTACGCCCTCACCGCCGGCGCCTTCCTCAAGGCGTCCATGGTGACCTCCGGCGCCATCACCAACCGCATCGACAAGATGGAGGCCAAGGGCCTGGTCGAGCGGGTGCGCGAAGGCGACGACCGGCGCACCGTCAAGATCCGCCTCACCCCGCACGGACACGAGGTCACCCGGACCGCCTTCGCCGACCATCTGGCGAACTACGCACAACTGCTCGCCGACGTGGACCGCGACCTGGTCGACAAGACCGCCGACGCCCTCCGGCAGATGCTGGAGGCCCTCGGCGATACCGCCATCAAGTGACGGCCCACTTCCCCCGGTCCGGCCAGGCTGCTCGGGGGCCTTCCGGCGGCGGCTCGGACCACACGGGCCTGCGCCCGAGGTGGTCAACGGCCGCCTCACGGACACGGCCTCGACGCCATGCGAGAGGGCCAGATCGACGCCCGCCCGCCTGACCGCCAGGCCCTCGTCCCGCACGTAGTACCACCGGAACAGCTCCGGCGTCGCCCACTTCAAGGGCGCCGGATCGCTCGGGCCCCCTCTCGCCAGGCGCAGGAAGGCGAGGGTGTGGTCCAGATCGGCGTACGTCGGCGTGAACGAATCCCTGAGCTCCGCCAATTCCGGCGCCGGGGCGGCCTCGTAGACCTCGGGGCGCGGGGCGCGACGGAGGCGATCCCGTCACCCTGAGTCCGCGCCGGACGGCGTGCGATGAGGTGATCATCAGCAGAGGATGCGCCGGACGTGCAACCCTCCGAGATCGGCAGGAGTCTAGCGACCGAAGGACTGTTCTCCTGGCAGACTCCGTCCGTCCACCTGCGCTCCAACAGAGGATCCATCCATGCCAATAGCGCCGCACAACCGTCGCGCCTCCCGTGCCGCAGTCGCCGTCCTCGGCGCTGCGGGCCTGCTCGCGCTGGGCGCGGCTCCCGCTGCCTACGGCGATGAACCCGCACCCGAATTGGTCGTTGGAGGCATCAAAGCACTCGACGGGGTGAAGCCGGGGAGCAGCTTCGATCTGCCGGTCACCGTGGCGAACAAGAGCACCGTAGCGGCGGAGAAGGTGTGGGTGTCCTACTACGTCACCCGAGGACTCGACTTCGCGGAGGTTCCCTCCAACTGCTGGGTACAGCACGTCCGGCCCTACGACGAGATGCCCGAGAGATGGACGGCGGCGTGCGGGTTCGACCAGGTGGTGGAGCCGGGCGTCGTCTATACACCCGAAAAGCTGCTGCGTGTCACGACACTGGACCGTGCGCTCAACGAGGAGCTGCGCGTGCGCGTCGCGGACGTCGAACCCGGAGTTGACGACAACGGCACAACACCGGTGACGGGAACCGCACCGGCGGTGAAACTGGTCGAGGGACAGGCCGGGAGTGCGGGGACCACAGGAGTTGTCACTGTCCCCGTCACCGCGGTCAACACGGCCGACTACCAGGTGACGGGTGCCGCGCTGAAGGGGAGCGTCGGTGACACGGTGACGATGAAGGCGACGTTCACCAACGCCGGGCCCGCCTGGGTTCAGCCCAGGCAAGGGGACAAGTCCGTCCAGGTCATCATCACACCTCCCGCCGGAACGTCCGTCGTCAAGCGCGGCCAGTTCTGCCGCGCGGAGGGCAGGACGTACTTCTGCGGCATGCGGTCGCTCTATGAGGGCAGCGGAGAGACCTACACCTTCGAGCTGAAGATCGACAAGCGGGTGTCGGGCGCCAAGGGCTCGGTGGCGCTGAGCACGGAAGCGCGGCCGTTCGACCCCGACAAGGACAACGACAAGGCCGACATCACGCTGGACGTCACAGGCGGGGAGTCGGCCGGCCCGACGGACAGCCCCACCCCTGGCTCCGACAGCTCGGCCGGCGGGTCGTCGTCGACCGGCGGCAACGAGACGACGCCGAACGGCGGCTACTTGGCAGAGACCGGCTCCTCGACGCTCCCGCTCACCGGCGCGGCCGCCGCGGCAGTGATCACGGGTGCGGCCACGCTCCTCATCGTGCGCCGCCGCCGTAACCAGGGAGCGAGCTGACGCAGGAGAATCCTTGGGCCGGAGAGATGCTCTTCGGCCTAGGATCTCGAGCGTGTTCAGATCAGGGGTGGGGTTCCTCGCGTTGTTCGGGCTCGGCTGGTGGCTGCTGGGCTCGAGCGCGTTCGACGGGTTGACGCGGCTGGTTCTGATCGCGGTCGGCTGTGCCGTCACGGCGGCGCTGATGCTTTCCGCGCGCCGCTTCCTTCCCTCGTCGGCAGGGGGACCGTTCCCCGTCGACCGACGTCGGCGGTTCAACCAGATCAACGGACTCCAGTGGCTGTTGATCCTCGTGATCGTCGCAGTCTGCCGTCACATCGGCGCGCCGGTGCTCGTCCCCCCACTGGTCGCGATCGTGGTCGGGCTCCACTTCCTGCCACTGGCAGCGGTGTTCGAGCAGCCCCGACTGCGCACACCGGCCGCCTTGTTGATCGCTTCCGGCACGGCGGGCATGATCGTCTGGCTCACCGATGTCCCCGACGAAACCGTTCGCCTTGTAGTGGGCCTCACTTCTGGGCTCTCTCTGTGGGGCATGGCGATATGGACAGTGGCAGGAACGGCATCCGCTGCCGGGCAAGAGGCGGGAGACAGAGGATCTGTCGGCGCGTGACAGCCATCCCGTCTCGGTCGCAGAGCGCGTACGTGCGAGATCGACTGCGGGGCGGACCCGTGTTCAGCTGGTCAAGGTTCCCTGGTGGAAGTACATCCGCCAGCCCGTGTCCGTCAGGCGCCACAACGAACTACGCCAAGTCCGGCGGCCTTGGTTCTCCGCCAAGTACGTGAGGTGGACGACGCCCGGAGCAAGCACGGCACCGGACATCTCACTGACCTCCACAGGAGAGTCCGCAGACACCGAGCCTCCGCTCGTGACGCTGAGGATCGACTCCACATCCCATCGGCGCCCAGAAGCGCCGATCTCGGTGAACTCCGAGTCCAAAAGCGCCAGGACACGGGCCGGAGAAGCACGCACCTCGGGGTCGAGAAGCCGCAACTCTCCATCGATGGCCGCTTGCACAGCCTGCTCCCTCTCATCCATCACGCTGAGACCCTAGACGACTGCCGGCTCAACGGTGAGGGTTCCGGTGGCTGTGTCGATGGTCGCCCGGGTGCCCAGGGGGGATGGTCGGGGGATGGTTGCCGTGCCCTGCGGGGAGTCCGCCCAGGACGGGGACGCCGAGTGCGGCCAGTCGGTCGTGCAGTACGTCGCGGATGCCCCATCCGCCGAGTGCCGGGTCCTCGGCGTCGCGGTCGAAACCGAGGAACTGGCCGAGGGCGACGCCGCGCAGCCCGTCGAGCGCCCGGGAGCGAGTGAGCTGGGTCAGTGCGCGATCGACCTCACCGAGCCCGGTTCCTCGCTGGTGTTCGAGGAAGAGAATCGCCCCCTGCAGGCTGGGCAGGCCGGCTCCCGTCTCCGTGCGGATCGCGATGAGGTTGCCGCCCATCAGGATGCCCGTGGCTGTGCCGTCCACGGTGACGTCCACGGTGGCCTCGGACGCGTCGCGATGCAGGGTCACCGGGTCGGTGGTCATCAGCGCGCAGCGCAGGGACTCGGCGGACGCGGGCCCGGTGTAGGTGTCGTGGGATTTGGCGAAGGGGCCGAGGAAGCTGGCCAGACGGCATCGTGACCACACGGCGAGGTGGAGGTGGGTGATGTCGCTGAAGCCGACGACAGGTTTGGGGTCACGTCGGAGGGCGTCCGTGGCGAGGTCGTCGACAATGCGGTAGGCGCCTTTGCCGCCCCGAGCGGCGATCACGGCGCGCACCCCCGGATCGCGGAACGCCGCGTTCAGGTCGAAGACACGGTCCTCGTCGCGGCCGGCCATGTAGCCCCACTGATCGAAGACGTGCTCGCCCAGCTCGACCCGAAGGCCCCACGAGGTGAGCAGTTCGACACCCCGGGCGACTTCTTCCCGACTCGGCGAACCGGCCGGAGCGACGATCCGCACCCGATCTCCGGACCGCACCCGCGGCGCCCTCAATACTTGCGGATTCCGGGAGTGATCCATCCGACGATTCTGCGCGGACCGAGCCCGCAACCGGGCAACGGTTTCACCAAGGGACGACCGCGTCCACACCGGCGTGCAGCCCAGTTCGACGCCCTACGTCTCCAGGCGTGACCCCGTCCGGTCAGGCCAACCCGAACCTCTCGGCGTGCACCTGTCGTGCGGGGACGCGCAGGTCGCGCAGGCCGGCCAGGACGGCCGCCGTCATGGCCGGCGGCCCGCACACGTATACGTCGCGCGTGGTGATGTCGGGAACCAACTGGTACAGGCTGCCCGCGCCGAACGGCGGGACGCCACCCTCGCCGGTCCGGCCGGTGAGCAGGCGGAGGCGTCCGCCCCGCAGGGCCAACAGGCGGCGCACCTCGTTCAGCAGGACGGCTTCGGCCTCACTGCGCACCCGGTACAGCACGACGACGTCACCGCTCGTCTGCTCCTCCAGCATGGCCCGCACCGGCGTGATCCCCACGCCACCGGCGATCAGCAAGGCCCCGGGTCGGCTCCGGTGCAGCGAGGTGAACGCGCCGTAGGGTCCTTCGACGTAGGCGCGGCTGCCGACGGGGAGGTTGCGCAGGCCGGCGCTGGCGCTGCCCACGGCCTTCGCCGTGAGGCGCAGTCCGCGCCCGTCGGGCGCCGCCGAGAGCGAGAAGGGGTTCGCGAGCCACCAGTGGTTGTGGCCGGGGAACCGCCAGATGCAGAACTGACCCGCCCGGGCCGGGAGTTTGTCGAGGTGTCGGCCGGTGACATACACGGAGACCACGTCGTGCGACTCCGGCACCACGGCCGCCACGCTGAACCGGTGGTAGGCGTTGCGCCACAGCGGCACGACGAGGCGCCCGGTCAGCAGCGCGCCGAAGGCGAACAGCCACAGGATCCACCAGTAGGCGGTGGCGAAAGCGGAGGACGTGAACGTGGTCGTCTCCTGCAACTGGTGTACGAACGCCAGGCCCAGGGCCACGTAGAGCAGCAGGTGCAGACCGTGCCAGACCTCGTACCGCAACCGCCTGCGCAGGGACCGGGTGGAGACCAGGGCGATCACGACGATGACGGCCGCGGCCAGCATGCCCAGCAGTGAGGCCGGCACCCCGCTCAGCGCGACGAACGTCTTCGCCATGGAGGTGTCGTCGAGTGTCGCGTAGCCGAGGACCACGAGTGTCGCGTGGGTCAGGACGGTCCACAGCAGGGTGAAGCCGACCCAGCGATGCCACACCGTGAGCCGGTCCATGCCGATACGGCGGTCCAGCCACGGCAGCCGGGCCACGAGAAGCAGTTGCAGCAGCATCAGCAGGGCCGCGTGCAGTCCGAAGAACTTGGCGACCGTGAGCACCTCGTTCTTGCCCGATCCGGCACTGACGAACAGCGCCTCGACGATCACCACGTTGGCGATGACGAATGTCCACATCGCCCAGCGCGCCGCGTCCACCGGAAGCACAGTGCCCGTCCGCACCGTATGACTCTCCGCCACCATGGTTGCCCCTCACTCCCCCGGGGCCGCGGTACGCGTGCGACCCGTGTGCACAAACCCATGAAGACCGAGGATTTTGGCCGGATACGCACCTCGATCGCGTAAGAATACGGCCGATGGGCCGGTTCCGTTCATGCCGGAACCTTCCTATCTGACCGCCAATCGGCGCATACAGCCCCCGACGAGCAGTACCGTGCAGGCCACGACAGTCAGCAGCCCTCCTGCGAGGATGGCGGCACGCACATCGGCGAGCGACAGGATCAGTCCGCCGAGCGCGGCGCCCGCCGCGATGCCGGCGTTGTAGGCGCCGGAGTTCGCCGCGAGGGCGATGTCGGTACGGCCCGGTGCGCAATGCAGCATCGCGTTCTGGGTGGTCATTGAACACCGGCCCGAGAGTACCGCCCATCAGCAGTCAGCGCGGCCTGCGGAAAGCGGTCCAGCAGCACCCCGGTCATGCTCACCCCGGCCAGACAGGCAACACCTCTTCTCCCGGACACGAGGTCGGCAACAGCACGGCGATGGTCACAAGAGAGACGAGTCCCAGGACCGCCAGTACGGCGACGGGTGCTTGCCAGTGGCTCTGCCGGCCCAGCCAGGTCCCGACGGGAACACCGAGTACGAGCGCGAGCGAGCCGGCAACCGACAGTGCCGCCACGACACGGCCGCGGACCTCGGGCGCGAACAGGCCTACCGCGACCGGTCCCATCACAGCCCAGAACGGCGCCTGAGCGAGCGCGGTCAGCAGCCGCGCCGCCAGGAGCAGCCAGTACGAGGTCGCCAGCGCGGCCATGAGACTGGACACGACCAGGGCGGCGAGGGCCCCCGTGAGCACATGACGTCGCGGGACGGCCCGTACGGCGTGGGCGAGCGGCACGGATGCCTCGGCCACCGTCACGCCGTATCCCGTGACCAGGAAGCCGACCGCCGGCAGAGGCACCCGCAGGCCTTCGGAGATGAGTTCCAGCAGGCCGACGGGCAGGTTCTCCGCCGTATTGAAGGTGAAGGCGGCCAGCATCAGGCCCCCGAGCACCGCCGGCCTGTGCCATGGACCCGGGTGCGTCGCAGTCCCGCGGTTTCGTCCTGGCCTCGCCCGTCGGGCCTGCTCCGTGGCACCGTCCATGGAGCTACCTCACCGACCTCCCCCATCCCACTGCAACCGCATCCGGCGGCGCATCCGCGTCGACGATCAGCACGCGGCAACCGCAGCGTCAGCGGCGGGACATGTAGAGGTCGAGAGCCTTGTGCAGCACCTTGCTGATGGGGAAGTCCCACTCGCCGAGGTATTCGACGGCCTCGCCGCCGGTGCCGACCTTGAACCGCAGCAGTCCCAGCAGGTGGTTGCTCTCCTCCAGGGTGTCGGTGATGCCGCGGAAGTCGTAGACGGCAGCTCCGAGCGCGTGGGCGTCGCTCATCATCCGCCACTGGATGGCGTTGTTCGGCTGGACCTCGCGCTTGCGGCTGGTGGAGGCGCCGTAGGAGTACCAGGCGTGCTCGCCGACCATCAGCATCGTGGCCGCCGCGAGCACCTCGCCTTCGTGCTGGGCGAGGTAGAGGCGCATGCGGTCAGGGTCCTCGGCCTTGAGCGCGGTCCACATCCGCTGGAAGTAGGCTGGCGGGCGGGGAATGAACCGGTCCCGCTCGGCGGTCTCCACATAGATCTCGTAGAAGGCGGGCAGGTCCTCGTATCCGCCCTGGACGACCTTGACGCCGGCCTTCTCCGCCTTCTTGATGTTGCGGCGCCACTGCTGGTTCAGGCCCCGCTGGACCTCCTCCAACGACCGCCCGGCGAAGGGCACTTGGAAGACGTAGCGCGGTTGGCCCGCGGCGAAGCCGTCCTCGCCTCCGGGCTCGGTCTGCTGCCAGCCCATCCGGCGCAGCCGGTCGGCGAGGTCGAAGGCGCGCGGCTCGCGCACGGTCGCCTCCACGTCCCGCAGTCGCCCCGCCCGCGGGTCGGCGATCGCCGCCTTGACCGCCTCGGCACTCCAGCGGCGAGCCACCACGGGCGGCCCCATCTTCACCGAGACCGCGCCCCGCTCCTTCAGGTACGCGAGCATCGGCTCGAGCCATCGCTCCAGATCCGGCGCGGCCCAGTCGATGACCGGCCCCTCGGGCAGGTAGGCCAGGTAGCGCTTCAGCTTCGGCAACGGCCGCAGCAGTACCAGTCCCGCGCCGACGAGACGGTCGCTCTCGTCGAACCATCCCAGGCTCTCCGCCCGCCAGTCCGGCTTCACATCGCCCCACGAGGGAACCTGCATGTGACTGACCGCAGGCCGGGCCCGGACGAAGGCCAGGTGATCCTCACGGGTGATCGCCTTCAGGCGAAAGCTCATGCGCAGCGCTCCTTAGCTCGATGCACAAGCATACTGAGGCGTACGTCACATCCAGGTTCGCCGTGCACAACGGACGCGCGGACCGCCGAGAACGCCGACGGGACCAAGGGTCCGCCAGCAAACTGACGGACCCTCATGCGACACCGAACTGAAGGGCCCCGCTCTGCCTTGTCAGGCGGGGCAGAGAGGAAGTCCGGGAACCGGCTCGTAGTTGTTGCCTCCGGAGACCTTGGTGGCGGGGAACCAGCCCCAGCCGCCGTACTGTACGGCTTCGTCGCCCTGGGTCCACAGCCACCAGTTGTTACGAGCGTTTCCGACCGCCGGGTTCTCCCAGTCCGGGATTCGCTTCTGACAGGCGAACCAGTTGGTACCCGCGTAGAGGTAACCCGTCTTCAAGTACGCGGAGTTGCTGCCGCGGCCCACATCGCCGCTCTGGTAGTTGTAGCAGTACGTCGTGTTCCACGTGGTTCCGGCGTAGTCGGTGACCCTCGGGCCCGCCCCCGAGCAGCCGGCCGCCGCAGAGGCCGGCGAGGCCCCGACGAGAGTCCCGGTCGCCATCACCGCGGCCGCGAGGGCCGTCCCCATGCTCTTCTTGACATCCATCCCGAACTGCTCCTGCCGCCTGATCCAGGACTTGAGTGGAGTGCACACCGCGGCTGCGGACGCGACGGTCAGGCGGCCCGCGACGCAGGCCGCCGATCGCACGGCTGTCACCAGACGCCGCTCTGGACATACGGGTTGACGGCCCGGAAATTGCTGTCGTAGCTGGCCCTGAACACATAGTTCGGGTCGGACTGGGTGAGCCAACCGGACGTGTGCGCGTAGCCGGTGCCGTCCGAAAGGTAGGTGCCGTCGGCGAAGGACCAGGTCCTGCCACCGTCCGTGCTGATGTCCAGCCAGATCCAGCCGCGCAGGTCCCAGCCGGAGCCGACGAGGCGCCCCCAGCCGTACTGGTAGCCGTTGTACGTGCCGGAGCGGAGCTCGATGCCGATGGTGCCGCGCTGGTTCGGGGCGTGGGTCACGCGATTGGTGGTGGCCATTACCTGGTCGGTGTTGATCGTTGCGGGTGCCGCGTGCGCGGGTGTGGCGAAGGCCGCGACACCCAGCGCGCCCAGCGATCCCGCCACCGCCGCGGACCCGGCCGACCTCAACAACATCCTGCGGTCCATGGAGCGACTCATGGGTTCCCCCTCGTCTCGGAAGTAGAGGATCAGTCCTACAAACAGCGACGTGGACAGACCATAGCCAGACAGCGGCCGCTCAGCTCCTGACACTTGTCAGGGCAACCCCGTCCCAGAACGCAGTTGCGACAGGCCCCACTGTCACGGTGAGCGCCCGCCCCGGCCGGCTCCCCTCATAAGGACCCTTGGAATCGACCTTCTAGGCTGGCGCGGTGACTGATGAGCAGGAGCGGGTGCAGCCGTCGGGAGTGTGGGCCACGGCCGTGGGGGTGGCCAGGGTGCGGGCGCTGGAGACCGAGCGGGAGAACGCGCTGTTCCGCGACCCACTGGCACAGGCCTTCGCCACCGCAGGCGGCCTGTGGCCCTCCTCGCCGCCGCTGCCCGACGATGAGGCGACGCGACGCCGCCGACTGGCCGTGTCGTTCTCCATCGTCATCAGGACGCGGTTCCTCGACGACTTGTTGCAGCAGGCCTCCGCGTCCGGGGTCCGGCAGGTCGTGCTGCTCGGCGCCGGCATGGACAGCCGGGCCTTCCGGATGAACTGGCCCGAGAACACCCGGCTGTTCGAGGTCGACACCGCCGCGCCACTGGATTTCAAGGCTGCGGTGCTGCGCCAGGAGCGGGCCGTCGCACGCTGCGAGCGGATCCCCGTCCCGGTGGATCTGCGGGAGGACTGGCCCGGCGCGCTGGCCGCCGCAGGCCACGACCCGACGGTGCCCACCGTGTGGATCGCCGAGGGACTGCTGATCTATCTGCCGGAGGACGCGGTGGAGCTGCTTCTGGCCCGGATCAGCACGCAGTCGGCGCCGGGCAGTCGGATGGGCCTGACGTTGGGCTCGCGCGGCGTGATCGAGCGCTTCGGCGCGGACGCCGCGCCGGGATCGGCGGCGTCCATGTGGGTCTCGGAGATGCCCGACGACCCGGTGGTCTGGCTGGCCGGGCACGGCTGGGAGGCCGACAGCCACACCCTGCGCGAGCGCGCTGCCGCCTACGGCCGCCCGATCAGCGCCCCGCCGCAGCACGAGGAGGGACCCGGCGGACTGATCTCGGCGGTCCGCCCGTAGAGCGCCTCCCCGTTCCCCGCAAGATCGATTGCGCAGTGCGTGGGTCACTGTCAGCGGGACAGTGTGCAGGGCCGGGCGCGAGCGCAGGGAGTCTCCGGCTCGGGCAGGAAAGAGGACGAGATCCGCGGCAGTAGCCTGCGGCTGACGGCACGTGGATCAAGGCAGACTCGTGTGCGTACACCTCCGCGACCGCGTCATAGAAGTCCCGGATGGAGGCGCTGTCCTTCCGGTCAGTATGCGACAGGCCTCCAACCCCATGATCAGCCGACCCCGCAGGGGCCCGCCGAGGCTCTCATCGCCGATGGATCTCGACAGTCCCAGGCGGAACCGGTCCCTCGCCCGCGTAGGTATCCCCCAGTGGCGCCGACGGCCCGTCGTCCTCGACGAGCGTCAGAGTGGGCCAGGGTCTGGCGAGGGTGGCGTCGTCCAGGGTGATGCCGAGGTGGTCCAGTACGAGGGCCACCGCAGGTGCCATCCCGGCATCCTCGCCTTCGTGCGCGGCAAGCGCCGTTTCGACCCGATCCCACCAGGGACCCAGCGGTTCGGACCGGGTGTGCTCCATGCCGGGCTCGAAGTACTCGACGCACTCGCCGTCACGCCAGTACTGGAAGACGTCGATGCCGTCGGTCGTCGCCAGGCTGTACGTCTCAGTGCCACGGGACAGTCCCGCGAGCGTCCCTTCCCCGAAGCCGATGCCGCCTTCCTCCTCGACGCAGAACGCCCATTCACCGATCCTGCCTGCCCGCAGCAGCGAGACCATGCCGTCACCGGAGTCACCCGGGACCAGGTCCGAGGCCGTGTCCCAGTCGAGCGGGCGTGCCTGTTCCGGATCGGCCCCGTACCGGGTGAAGACCTCCTCGGTGTTCAGGTCGCGGGTGAAGGTGACGCACATCCAGGCCACCGCCCAGCGCAATGAATCCGTGTCCGCGCCTGTCCTCATGCCCTGCCCCCGTCGTTCACCTCAGTACCGCTCACCGGTCCTGCCTGTTGACCGTCGAGGCTATGGCAACTTGACCAGGACCGCCTCGACGACGTCACAGCTTCACGCAGACGCTCCTGGCCTGCTCCCGCCAATAGACAAGCTGAACACGGGTGTTGAGGGTGCCCGGGTGGTCCTGCCCCAAGACGCGCAGCCGGTCGGCCAATTGTGTCGCGTGGTGCTGAGAGTGTCGGGATACTTCCTCGGTGAGCCTTACCGCGTTGCCTCAACTGCTTCGTCCTCGCGCCCTGAGGATCGGCGATCTCGTCGTGATCGCAGCGCTGTCAGGGCCGCTCCACGCCGTGAACGAGCCCGACCTCGAGCAGGCGGTGGTCGTGCTCGAGCGGATGGGTTTCCGTGTGCGTCGGGCGCCGCTGCTCGAAGCGGGGCGGCATCGTTGGTGGAGCGCGGCTCGACCGGCGGAGATCGCCGAGGAGTTCAATGGACTGCTGCGCGATCCCGAGGTGCGCGCCATCATCGCGCATGACGGCGGCCAGAGCGTGCTCGGCTACCTCGACCTGATCGACGTGGAGGCGATTGCCGCCGATCCCAAGCCGATCCTGGGCTACAGCGACATCTCCCTGTTGCATCTGGTGCTCTACGCGCGCACGGGTCTGGTCGGCTTCCATACCGACCTGGCCACCCCGGGACTCGGCGGGCACTGGCAGCGCGCGCCCGCAGCACGCAGCACGGAACTGGAGAAGCTCTACTCGACGCTGCTGACCGGTACGGAGCCGATCGGTGCGCTGCCGGCCACCCCGTCGTGGGAGTGCTGGCGTACCGGTCGCGCCGAAGGCCGCCTCATCGGCGGGGTGATCAATCGCATCGTGCTGGCGCAGGCGACGCCTTTCGCGCTGCCGCTCGAACGGTTCGACGGCGCGGTGCTGTTCTGGGAGGAGGCGGGCGGCCAGGCCGCGTACGTGTGGAGTTATCTCCAGGTACTGCGCCATGCCGGAATCCTCGATCGGATCTCCGGCATGGTCGTGGGCATCCCGCACGCGATCGACGGACTCGACTCGCCCGACGCGTCACCGACCCTGCGTGAGATCGTCCTCGATGTCCTCGGCGACCGGGACATCCCGGTCGTGGGCAACGTCGAGTTCGGTCATGCCGGCCCGAATCTGCCGATGCCCGTCGGTATTCGCGTCGCCCTCGACGCGCACCAGCGGACCTTGTCGCTGCTCGAACCGGCGGTACGCCCGCTCGCGGCGACCGCGCCGGGCGGCTGAGCCCGGTCCGTGGTCCGGCGGGCGTCCTGGCCGGTCAGCCCGCGATCGAGTCCAGCTGCTCCGCCGCCGGGCGCAGCGCCCACAGGTCGCCGCCCGGCGGTTCCTGGAGCAGGGGGACCGCGCGCCGGGCCCGGTTGCCTCCGGCGTCGGCGGCCGCGTGCACCACGTCGGTGGCCGCGTACCGGTGGAAGTCCAACTCCGGATGTGGCCAGGGGGCCGTGGCCGTCGCCGCGGGCAGCAGGTAGTCCACCGCTTTGAACAGGCTCTGTCCGTCGGGTCCCCGGTAGGCCCACAGATCCACCCCGACGTGGCGTCCGATGTCAGCGAGCCGGGTGTAGGCCACGAGGTCGAAGGTGGAGTAGTGCCAGCTCCTGGTCCGGGCCAGTTCCTGGGGCTGGCTGCCGTCGGCGGCGATCTGCGGTGCGATGCGCCGGGCACGGGCGTCCAGCACGGTCCGGCGGGCGAGGCCCTTGTCGCCGGTCGCGTAGGCGAGACCGGCGAGCAGCAGGTCGTAGAAGGTGCCGTGGTTGTTGGTGGCGGCGGCCTCCTGCGTACCGAAGTCGCTGTGCGCGAGCCAGTCGAGGAAGTCGGCGTTCCATCGCGTCATGGCGGTGCGGTCGGTTCGGCTCCAGCCCGGTGCGCCGGTTTCCAGCAGGGCGATCGCGTCGAGGACGGCGGTGTAGGACTGGGAGAAGTCGATGATGCCGATGGCCCGGCCGTCGTATTTGCAGGGGATGGACTGCGCGTGGTCCAGGTTCGGGTTCATCCGGGTGTCGGGGTCCAGGAACCAGGTGCGCAGCACCTGCCCGGCCTTCTCGGCGTAGCGCCGGTCGCCGGTGTAGTACCAGGCGAGGGAGAGGTCGTAGGCGGAGTCGAAGGTCTTCTCGACGTCCTGGCGGTCGGTGCCGGAGTCGACCTCGGGGTTGCGCTCGCCGTCGCGCTGGACGTACGGGCAGCCCCAGGGGTTGTCGGTGGTGGGGGCTTGGCTGGGCCACCAGTAGGGGGCCTGGCTGAGGTAGTCGTGGACGTCGCCACCGGGCGCGGGGCGGGGCTTGTCGACGACCGTCCAGGGGCCCTGGTCCAGCCATCGGTCGGCGTGGGCCGTCAACGCCGCTACGGTGCGCCGGAGTTGTCGGTCCCCGCGGTCCAGGCGCAGCTTGGTCTGCTGCATCCGGGGGCCGTCCAGGACCACCGTGTACGGGAGGCGCGGCGTGCTGTGAGCAGCTGTCGGCGCCGAGAGGCCGGTGGTACAGGCGGCGAGGACCATGACGAGGAGGCAGAGGCGGGAGCGCGTGCTCATCGTCGGCCCTCGTCCCTGTCGGTGGGTGCGAGTCTGCGTTGGGCCTCGTACAGGTTCGGCGGCCGAACGGCGTGCGGGCTGCCGTACAGCTCCAGACGTGTGTGCAGGTCGCCCGTGAAGTCGGGTACGTCGATCTGGTCGAACTCCTCGACCTCGTCGATGCCGACGGTCGCGGAGTAGGGGGCCAGGCCGTCGATCCGCACCAGGCCCGCGCGGTGGTTGGTGACGCGGATGTTCCAGTGGACGAAGCGGGCGCCGAAGAGCGGTCCGGCGCTCGCGTCCCCGCCGTGGCGGCCGGTGTTGTTGACGGTGATGTCGGTGCGGACGTTGGCGAAGGGAAGGCCGCGGTGGCTGTCGAAGGTGCCCATCCGCATCTCGCCGCGCGTCCATACGTTGTACGACGACAGCCCCTCGACGTTGATGCCGTGCAGTTGGGTGTTGGCCGGGGCCGGGGTGGTGCGCTCCTCGATGGTGAAGTCCTCGACGAGATTGTCGTGCGAGCCCTCGCGGCAGAAGTAGGGGTGGTGGGAGCCGCGGCCCGTGACCTTCGTGCGGCGCAGGGTGCACGCGGAGGCGGCCACCAGTCCGAAGCCGTTGTCGACGTGGCGGACGGTGACGTCGTCCACCCAGCAGTCGTAGGCGCACTGCAGGACGACGCCGTTGTAGCCGGTGTCGAGCAGATGCGGCTGCTGCGGGGTCTGCACGGCCTCCAGGGCCAGGCCTTCCACTCCTGCGCCGGTCAACGCCTTTACGTGGGTGGTGAGTTGCGGGTTCCACTGCGGGCGCAGGTCCAAAGGGAGCGGTCGTTCGAGGGTGATCCGGCGGCCGCGGACGCGGGTGATGCGTACGGGCCATTCGTAGGGGACGTACGAGGTCAGTTTCGTCTTGTCGTCCCAGACGTAGCCCTGGGGTCCGGGGCCGCCGCCGCACATGTGCTCCAGCAGCGTGTGGTCGGTGTCGTCGGACAGTCGCAGCAGGACCAGGTCGCCGGGGCGCAGCGACGATGGGTCGGCGGCCGTCACCGTCCAGGAGCCTTGGCGGGCCGGATCCAGGGCGGTGAGCGGGCGCCATTCGTCGCGGCGGTTTCCGGTCCAGCCCTCGAAGGGCCAGGCGCGGGCCCGGATCGCGGCGACGAGGGTGGTCCAGCGGGCTTCGGGGGCCAGCCAGATCAGGCCGCCCGCCCAGGACCAGGAGGACTTGTCGCCGCCGTAGCGGGAGCCGTACACCCCGATGAGTTCGGTGAGGCTCTTGGTCGCGCGGAGCGTGGTGCGGCCGCTGCCGGCGCCGCGGAGGACCACGTGGCAGTGGCCGATGCGGATCACGTCGTCGATGCGGTATGTGCCCGGCGGGATGGTGACCGTGCCACCGCCGGCCCGACCGGCAGCGGCGATGGCACGGTTGATCGCGGGTGCGCAGTCCGTCGTGCCGTCCGCCACGGCGCCGAAGTCACGGACGTCGGCGACGACCCGGTAGCGCGGGAGGCGGCTCGCCCCGCCGCGGCAGCCTGCCCGCCCGACGAAGGGGATCTGGGGGTGGGTGAGGGGCGTGCGGGTGAACTCGCCCCACAGCCGCGGTACTTCGGTCGTCGTACCGGCTCCGGGTCCGGTCGCTGCCGCGGAGTGGGCTCCGGCCGTCACAGTCCCGGCTCCTGCCGCCACGGCGACGGCGCCACCCAGCAGGGTTCGCCTTGTCAGGCTCATGACATTCCGGGAGTCTTCGGTGCCCGCTCTCGTAATCCCCATATCCGTCCGCCCTTCCATGCGCTTTCATGGATGTGAACGAGGTTCAAGTCCGTGTCGAGCGGTGAGCATGCCACGCACCCCATGCCGACGAAAGAGGTCGCGCACAGGTTTCTGGTACAGACCTGGCGCGGGACCGGCCCAGCCGGGCAAAGTGGGTGAGTGGCGTCAGCTCGCCGACCGTGTCTCGCGCATGCGGTATTCGCTCGGGCTGATGCCGTGTTCTTTCTTGAACGCGTTGCTGAAGGCGAAGGCGTTGGCGAAGCCGACGCGGTCGGCCACCACAGCGAGGGTCGTGTCGGGCTCACGCAGCAGGTCGGCGGCGAGCGCCGGGCGGTGTTGCCGCAGGTAGGTCATGGGCGGTTGTCCGGCCAGGGCGGTGAAGCGTCGGGCGAGGTGGGCCCGTGACACGCCGGCCTTCGCCGCGAGAGCGGGCAGCGTCCACGGGTGGGCGGGGTCGGCCTGCAACAAGCGCAGTGCGGAGCCGACCACAGGGTCGCTCTGGGCCCGGTACCAGGTGGGGAGTTGGGCGTCTGGGCGGGTGAACCAGGCACGTAGGGCTGTGATCAGCAGCAGGTCCATCGTCCGGTCCAGCAGGATCCGCTGCCCGGGTTCTTCACGGGTGATCTCTGCGAAGGTCGAGTGACTGACCGGACAGGTCCCCACGGACGCCTCGATCACGGCCGGCGGTGGCAGGGCCGCGAGCAGCCGCAGCTGTCCATCGGCCTGTACGAGCACGTCCGCTCCGGCGGCCTGGCCTCGCTCGGCGACGGCGTCCAGCGTGCGTTGGGCCGCGCTCCCCGGGACTTCTCCGACTATGTCGAGGCCGCCGCCCGCGAGGGTGTCCGGAACGCCTGACCATCTGGAACACCACCGCGAACGTGAGCTCGCGCTCGGCCCATCGGTCGATCGGCGGGGGTCACGGGCACCGAGTCCCCCGAACTGTCCTGGTACGAGGGGCGATTGGCCACCCGGCTCCGCGAGGACCCTCCACGCTCCGAGCGGCACCGGCACCCGTGGCCTGCGATTTCTTCGCGTGGCCTGTCCCCCTACCCTGCGAGCGTGTCCAGGATCTCCGCGACCGGGATGGGATCCAGAGGGCCGACGTGTGACGCCTCGGGAAAGTCGTGCACGCGGAAGCTGTTGCCGGGTGTGAACGCGTCGGCTTCCGCGATCATTCTGTCCTGGAGGGCGGTGGCGATCGTCCGGTCCTTGCCGAAACGCAGGTAGGTGCGGGGAATGCGTCCCCAGCTACCGGCGCGGCCGACCGCTCGGCCCGCATACGCGGTGATGGGCTCGTCGGTCTGCATGCCGGCCAGCATCCGGCGGAATTCGGCGTCGGGGTAGTCCGCGCAGATCATCTCCCTCAGGAGGGCCAGCGCACGGCTGTCACCTGTCCGGAAGTTCAGTCGGAATACACCGAGCCGGTCCAGGTCACCCACCGCCAGCTCGACCGGACTGACGGCGTTCGCGTTCTCGGGTGCCGCCGTGCAGGCGTCCGCTGTGGGCAGGGCGCGGCTGGGACAGAACGCCGCCATGTAGCAAATGTGGTGCAGCAGATGCGGGACGGCATCGCCGACACGGCTGACCGATACGCCACCCAGGCTGTGCCCGACCAGCACCACCGGGCCGTTGCGAGCCGCCCGCCGCACGATGCCCGTGACCCGCGCCTCGTAGTCCTCCAGCCCGATCCCCTTCAGCGGAGAAGGCTCGGCCGCCATCGCTTCGAGGTCCTGCCGCTGATACGACTCCGGCACGAAAGCCTCCGCGCCATGGTGCGGCTGGTCCACCATGACGACGCGGTGACCGCGCAGCGTCAGCTCCCGCGCGATCGGCATCCAGAACGCGCCGGCGCTGTGCGTACCGTGCACCAACACGTAGGTGGTGGGCCCGCGACGCGGGTTCGCCGCGGCCGGCGAGGTACCGAGCCCGGTGGCCAGTGCCATGCCCCCCACCGCCAGTCCCAGCCCACGCAATGCCGTCCGCCTGGTCGCACCTGTTCGTTCTTCGTTCGTGTCATCCGTCATGAGGACGACGCTATGAACGGGCCGCTTGTCCTGCCAGCGGTCCAGCACCACCACGGGGGTGGACCCAGCACCACCTTCCCATGCGGCCGTTCCGGGGACAGGGCCAGGACCGGCAACTCGGCCGCCTGCATTCGGATGCGCTCCCGAAGGCCCCGTACACAGGCGATCGCTCCCCCCATGTGCATCGCATTCGGCGACCCGCGCGCCTCGAAGCGGTCAGGCGCCCTCGATCACCGCCTTGACGGGCGTGCCGATCTCGACGGTGCGGCTCACCGTGCAGAGCCGGTCGTGGGAGGCCTTGACCGCCCGGGGAAACACGATCCGGGCCCGTTCCGCGCCTTCGCCGTCCGGAAAGTCGACGGAGAACGTGACGACCAGGTCGGTCATCCTGTTGCCGAGCTCGTCGCCGACCTTGTTCCCCGTCACCTCGACGGAGAACTTGACCGGCTCCGCGTGGCGGCTGGTCGCCACATCGACGTCCACCGCCGTGCAGCCTCCGATCGCGGCGAGCAACAGCTCCACCGGCGTGAAAACGGCATCCCCCTCGGCATCGGAACCGGTACCGAAGCTGATCGTGCTGCCGCGCGCGTTCGTCGCGGTGAAGTGGCCGAGGCTGGTTCGCTCGACGGTGACGGAGCGCAGGGAGTTGTCGGTCATGCCGTCGAGACTATCCGGGTGGCGGGCAGCTCGGAGGAGGCGGTGAGGCGAGTCGAAGTGTCCCGCCGGCTGACCTTCTGATCGCACCGATTCGGACTTGGTCCGGTCCCGGCGGCATGGTCGGGTGCCGGACTCGCGGCGAGGGATTCTGTCCTGGTAGCGGAATCGCCGGAAGTCGAAGTGCCCATGCCCGTCGCCGGCGCGGGCGTCCAGCGTCTCCGGCTTCCCGGCCGGACGCGGGCACCTGAGCGTCGTATGAGCCGCACCTGTCGGTGCACCCACGGAACAGAGTCCGTACCGCTGATCGGATCACTTCCTGCTCGCCGTCGCGGGCCGGCTCGGGGGGCAAGCCGCCTTGGGTGGTCGCTCGCCTCTCCCCCAGCGTCAAGCGCTGCCTCGACGCGGGACCACGCTGAGCCCTGCGGGACCCGTCGCTGCTCGATGAGGGTGGCGCAATGTCGCTCCTTGGTCCGACAAACCGGATTCGATTGATTGTCACCGCTTCGAAGGAAGCCGCTGGGATCTTCGGGCGGGCGGCTCAACCGGCCTTTACCGTCCTGCACGTGGATGGATCACTCAAGTCCTCCCTTCCCACTGCCGAGTTCTCCCTGTCCCCTTACCGGCGTACACCTGTGCGCCGGCCGCCCGGCCACGCAAGGAGCAGCCCACCCCGATGACCGTGGACAGCAGCCCGGAAACCCAGGCCGCACCAGCCGCGCCCGTGCCGCAGCAGTCCCTGAGTACCGCCGCCGCACGCAACCTCACCACCACCACGAAGTCCGCCCCGCAGATGCAGGAGATCACCTCCCGCTGGTTGCTGCGGATGCTCCCCTGGGTCGAGACCAACGGCGGTGCCTACCGGGTCAACCGACGGTTGCGTCATACCGTCGGCGACGGGCGCATCGAGTTCGTGCAGGAAGGCTCCACGGTCCGTGTGATCCCCCGCGAACTCGGTGAACTGGCCTTGCTGCGGGGCTTCGAGGACCTGGACGCCCTCACCGCCCTCGCCGAGCGCTGCACACAGCGCGACTTCACTGTCGGCGAGGTCATCGTCGAGCGCGGCAGCCCGGCGGACCGGATCCATCTGATCGCCCACGGACGCATCAGCCAGTGCGCCGAGGGCAAGTACGGCGGAGAGATCATCCTCGCGGTGCTCGCGGACGGCGACCACTTCGGTGAGCATGCCCTCCTGGACGCCGACGCCCACTACGACTACACGGCCACCGCCGAGACGTCCGGCACCCTGCTCACCCTCTCCCGTAGCGACTTCGCCGCCGTGCAGGACTCCGCGCCCCTTCTCCGCGCCCACGTCACCGAGTTCGCTTCCGGCACCCGGCGACGGCAGAACAAGCACGGTGAGGCCGAGATCGCCATGTCGGCCGGCCATGTCGGCGAGGCCGATCTGCCGAGCGCCTTCGTCGATTACGAGCTCAAGCCACGTGAGTACGAACTCTCCGTCGCGCAGACCGTTCTGAGGATCCACACTCGGGTCTGCGACCTCTACAACGGTCCGATGAACCAGACCGAGGAGCAACTCCGGCTGACCATCGAGGCGTTGCGCGAGCGCCAGGAGCACGAGCTCATCAACAACCGTGAGTTCGGGCTGCTGCACAACGCCGACTTCAAGCAACGCATCCAGACGCATTCCGGCCCGCCGACCCCGGACGACATGGATGAGCTGCTGTGTCGCCGCCGCGGCACCAAGTTCTTCCTCGCCCACCCGAGGACGATCGCCGCGATCGGACGCGGCTTCAACGCCTGCGGGCTCTACCCGGACCACGTCGATCTCGGCGGGCAGTCCGTGCCGGCCTGGCGCGGGGTCCCGATCCTGCCCTGCAACAAGATCCCGATCAGCAAGGAGCAGACCAGCTCCATCCTCGCCATGCGTACGGGAGAGAAGAACCAAGGAGTCATCGGCCTGTGGCAGACAGGGCTGCCGGACGAGGTCGAGCCGGGGCTCTCAGCACGGTTCATGGGCGTCAACGAGCAGGCGGTCATCTCCTATCTCGTCAGCACGTACTACTCCGCCGCGGTGCTCCTGCCCGACGCGCTCGGCGTGATGGAGAACGTGCAGATCGCCCGCGGACGTGGCTGAGGGCATGCCACGCGGAACGGGCTGACGCCCCCGTCCACGCCGTACGTGCGCTCGCGCCATCGCAGTAAGGAGTAGCAGATGCCCGATTCCGGGCCCCTTGACCCGTCGATCCCCGGGCAGCGGTCGAAGGCGACGACCGCTGTGCCGGACGTCCCCACGCCGGCGATCCCCGATCTTCCGACCGCAGCGGCGGCCTTTGGCCTCGCGGCACTACCGCGTCGGCCGATCACTCCGCCGCCCCCTCCCCCGCCGGCCACCGGCACGCTGCCCGCCACGCCGCCCCTCCCCGCCGCCGAGCCCTCCCTTCAGCGGGTCCTGGGCGGACCGACGGGCCTGGGCACGACCTCGCTGTCCCTGGCGGGCACTTCGCAGCCGACGAGCACACCGCAGCCCCCTCCTCGGCATCCGCCGGCCGCTTCGGCCGAAGCGGCCGCGGCTCCCGTAAGCGACCCTGCATTTCAGCGGGTCCTGGGCGGGCCGACCGGCCTGGGCACGACCTCGCTGTCCCTGGCCCACACTCCGCGGCGGCTGCTGCCCGAATCCGCCCCGGTGCTCCCCGCCGCCAGACCGCCCGCCGAGGGCCAGGCCGTTCCCGGGCTGTACCACCACCCGGTCCCGGAGCCCGATCCGGTACGTGTCGAGGAGGTGAGTTCCCGGATCAAGCGCTGGGCCGAGGACGAAGTCCAGCTCTACCCCGAGGAGTGGGAAGGCCAGTTCGACGGCTTCTCCGTCGGGCGGTACATGGTCGGCTGCCACCCGGACGCTCCCACGGTCGATCACTTGATGATCGCCACCCGGCTGATGGTCGCGGAGAACGCCGTCGACGACTGCTACTGCGAGGACCTCGGCGGCTCGCCCATCGGCCTCGGCGGACGCCTTCTCCTGGCGCACACCGCGCTCGATCCTCTCCACACCACCCCGGAATACGCACCGGCGTGGGAGGAGTCGCTCGGCTCGGACCCTCCGCGGCGCGCCTATCGCAGCGCGATGGACTACTTCGTCCGGATGGCCACGCCCTCCCAGATCGACCGCTACCGCCACGACATGGCCCGGCTGCATCTGGGCTATCTGGCCGAGGCCGCCTGGGCCGAGACCGATCACGTCCCTGAGGTGTGGGAGTACCTGGCGATGCGCCAGTTCAACAACTTCCGCCCCTGCCCCACCATCACCGACACCATCGGAGGCTACGAGCTCCCAGCGGACCTGCACGCGCGGCCCGAGATGCAGCGGGTCATCGCGCTGGCCGGGAACGCGACCACCATCGTCAACGACCTGTACTCCTACACCAAGGAACTCGCCGCCCCCGGCCGCCATCTGAACCTGCCGGTGGTGATCGCCGAACGCGAACAGCTCTCGGAGCGCAACGGCTATCTCAAGGCGGTCGAGGTCCACAACGAACTCATGCACGCCTTCGAGGCGGCAGCGGCCGACCTCGCCGCGGCCTGCCCCCTGCCCCCCGTGGTGCGCTTCCTCAAGGGCGTCGCCGCGTGGGTCGACGGCAACCACGACTGGCACCGCACCAACACCTACCGATACAGCCTGCCCGCCTTCTGGTAAGGAAACGGACACCTCAGTGACCACAGAAATCACCCCCACCGTCTCCGCGACGATTCCGGCCCCGGCAACCCCCTACCAAGGGGACATCGCCCGGTACTGGAACACCGAGGCACGGCCGGTGAACCTGCGCCTCGGTGATGTGGACGGGCTCTACCACCACCACTACGGCATCGGCGCCGTCGACCATTCCGCGCTCGGCGATCCGGAGCACAGCGCGTACGAGAAAAAGCTGATCGCCGAGTTGCACCGGCTCGAGTCCGCCCAGGCCGATTTCCTCCTGGGCCACCTCGGCCCCATCACGCCCAAGGACACTCTCGTCGATGCCGGCTGCGGGCGTGGCGGATCCATGGTCATGGCCCATCAGCGCTTCGGCTGCAAGGTCGAGGGCGTCACCCTCTCCTCCGCCCAGGCCGACTTCGGCAACGGGCGAGCACAGGAGCTCCGTATCCAGGACCACGTGCGCTCCCGGGTGTGCAACATGCTCGACACCCCCTTCGAGAAGGGCAGCGTCACCGCCTCGTGGAACAACGAGTCGACCATGTACGTCGACCTGCACGACCTGTTCGCCGAGCACTCACGCTTCCTCAAGGTGGGCGGCCGGTACGTGACCATCACCGGCTGCTGGAATCCCCGCTACGGCCAGCCCTCGAAGTGGGTCTCCCAGATCAACGCCCACTTCGAGTGCAACATCCACTCCCGCCGTGAATACCTGCGGGCCATGGCCGACAACCGCCTCGTGCCGCAGACCGTGATCGACCTGACCCCCGACACGCTGCCGTACTGGGAGTTGCGGGCCACGTCCTCACTGGTCACCGGGATCGAGGAGGCGTTCATCGAGTCGTACCGGGACGGCTCCTTCCAGTACGTGCTGATCGCGGCCGACCGCGTCTGACACACCATCAGACGCCGCACACGGCAGCCAGTGCGCGTGGCGGCCCACCCTGGGCCGCCACGTCCGGATCCCGGTGCCCGGTACGGGATATGGCTTCTGACGGGTGAAGAGGGCGCATCCCGCCTGCAGTTCGGCATGTCGACGTCCAAAGGCCCGGTTGCTAAGTTGATCGCGCCCAGCGAGAAGGGCCGAACTAGGGGATATGGTGACGAAATTGAGCGAAACAGACCAAAGCGGTAGAGGGAGCGACATAAGCCGCCGCACGCTCCTTCGGACCGGCACCGGAATAGTCGCCGCCGCGAGCGGCGGCTTTTCGTTGTTGACGGCACAGACGGCGCACGCGGTGGTCGACCCTTCGCAGTACTTCGTCTTCGAAGGGGACGGCGACGATCCCGTCGTACGAAAGACCCTCCACCAGCCCTACTGGGCGATGCAGTCCTTCGCCTTCGACCATGTCCACGGGCACATCTACTTCGTGCAGACCAAGCCCGGAAGCAGTACCGGCGACCTCTGGGTGAGCAGGACCGACTTCAGCGGCAACGTACTGGGCTCCATGGCTCTGCACTCGTTCGACCACGGCTCCTCGATCGGCATCCAGCCGGATACGTCCGGCTCTCCCTACATCTGGCTCGCCGGCGACTACCGGAGCCTGAGCTCCGGCACCGCCCCCAACAGCCACACGATCTGCCGCATCAAGTACCAGGACGGCGGGCTGCTCGACTACCACACCAGTGCCGGCATCACGGAATTCAAGATCGGCCTCTCCGATTTCCTGGACTGTCCGAGACCGTCGATCGACCCCTACACGAACATGCTGCTTCTGCGGTACATGGGGACGACAAGTCCATGGCGCCTCGCGCTGTTCCACCTCTCCGACGTCATAGCGCGGGGCATCAACGACAGCACGAAGCCCCAGGCCAAGCGCGCCTTGCCGACCAACGCCCAACTGGGTCTCAGCGAGTCCGACCTCTTCCAGGGCGTGACCTCGTACGGCCAGTACGCCTACCTGTCCTACGGTGGTGGACCCGCGACGCCCTCGGATCCTGCCAGGCCGTCCTATCTGGTCCGTCTCGACATGAACCAGACCGGCGGGCAGTACAACGAGAAGTTCCCGACGACCGCGGGCAACTCACTGCCCGGGCGCGAACCTCAGGGAATGGCGATCTGGCGGTCCTCCAGCGGCCCGCGGCTCGCGTTCGGCTTCTCCAGCAAGATTGCCGTCAACCCTGACGAGTTCCAGGCGACCGTCTTCTACAAGAGCGACCTCGCCGGGTAAGCAACTCGTGGTAAACACCAGCAGGATGGTGCCGCGGCAACCGAAGCGCTCCGGGGTGGTCCTGAGCCTCCCACCCACCCCTGAGCCGTCCAGTGAGCTACCGTGCGGAACAACTGGCTCCGTCCGAACGTAGTATCTCAAGACCAAGCAACTCTGCATCTACATGGTCCATCGTCCGCGAGCCATGTACGCAATCCGCCCAGGAACTCGCTTGCCGCAGGTACTTGGGCAGGGAGTTCAAGGAGAGGTCGACAACATGTCCGAGAACACCACCACGTCCACGGAACTAACGTCCCAGTACACCGCCCAGGTAACCACCGACCTTGAGCGCAACCTCAAAGAGCAGGAGCGCATCCACCAGGAAATCGCCGCCCTGCAGCAGCAGTTGGCCACCTTGCAGCAGGACCACTCGGTACTCGTGAACATGCACCAAGCACTCGGCCTCACTGTGCCCACCGCCGAGCCCGAGCCCACCGCCGAGGCCGACACCTCCCCCGCACCGGCTCCCGCCAAGAAGGCCGGCACCCGTCGGTCCCGCCAGCCGAAGAAGGGCACCACTCCCAAGGCTCCCAAGGCTCCCAAGGCCTCCACGTCGGCCGCCGCGAAGTCCGAAGCCAAGTCGGCGGAGCCCACACTGGTCAGCTTGATCCGCGACCACCTCGCCGCACAGAGCGAACCCCGCTCCACGGCCGAGATCGCCGCCGCGATGGGCCAGACCCACCCTGACCGCGGTATCAAGGCCACCGTGGTGCGGACCACTCTCGAAGGGCTCGTGGCCAAGGGCCTGGTTCAGCGCGTCAAGCAGGGTAGTTCGGTCTACTACACCGCCTCCGACGCGGCACAGCCCGCCGAGGAGCAGGCGTCGACGGACGCGCAGACCGACACCGCCACATAACCCACCCCGGACCGCCGGCGGCGTGCGCCCGAGAGGGCGCACGCGCCGACCGCGTGGCGACGAGACCCGGCCGGTGAGGTCGCTGTCGTAGGACAGGTCACGCCGGACCGCGAGAAGCGTTCGACGCCTTCGTTCAGTGCGCCTTGCCGTCGTGTGAATCTGTGTACCGCACCCGGTCGTTACTGAACGGGTTTCGATCGCCGAGCCTGTGGTGCACGATGTCGCGGAACGTGAATACGGCGAAGCGCAGGTGTGATTCCAGCGTCCTCTCCGGGATGTGGGTGACCGCAGGTCGACGCGGTAGTCATCACCGCGTGAGCCGCCACCCAGCACCCCGTTGCTGAGCAGCGCACCGTCATAGGAGCCATGCTTGCCGTACACCAGCGGCGTTCCCGCCCCGGGAAACGGTGGTCGGCGAGCCGGGTGTTCTCCAACTGGCGGGTGCACACCACACCGCCGCCCGGATCCCGTGGATCCGGGCGGCGGTGTGCTGCTGGTGTGGGTCAGGGGGTCAGGGGGTCAGCTGCCAGCGTGCGATGTACCCGACGTCGATGGACGCCCGGTCCTGCACGCGCAGTGTCCAGGTGCCGTTGAGCGGTTGTGTGGAGGCGTCGACCGTGAAGGTCTGGTCGACGTTGTCGGCGGAGCCGCCCGTGCGGTTGAGCAGGGAGTAGACGGTGCCGTTCGGGCCGACGAGGTCGACGGTGAGGTCACCGCGGTAGGTGTGGACGATGTTGACGTAGACCGTGGTGGTCGCGGACGCGTTGCCGTCGCGGCCCGTGATGGTCACCGGCGACTCGACGGCGGCGCCGTTGTCGGGGATGTCCACGCGGGTGGCGTTGGCGTAGACGTAGGCGATCTGCCAGGTGAAGGTGTCCGAGGCGGTCGCCCCGGTGCTGTCGGTCACGGTGATCGTGACGTCGCTGGTGCCGAGGGCGGTGGGTGTGCCGCTGATCAGGCCGTTCGGGCTGATGCTGAGGCCGTCGGGCAGGCCGGAGGCCTCGTAGGTCAGGGAGGCGCCGGTGTTGGTGGTGTAGGCGTCCAGTTGGAGGTTGACGGTCTGGTTGACACCGCTGATCTGGTCGGCGGTCGGGGCGAGATTGACGCCGAGGGCGACGCGGTTGCCGACGTTCGTCGCGGCCCAGGCGTCGGCGACGGCGAGGTAGGTGGGGCTGTAGGCGCCGAACAGGTCGGCGGTGGCCGACAGGGTGGCGGTGCGGGCGCCGGCGTAGTCGGTCGTCGAGGTCATGTACGTCGTGAGCGCGCGGTACCAGATGGCGGCGGCGTTCTGGACGCCGATGCCGGTGACAGGCAGGCCGTCGTACGTCGGGCTGTCGTAGTCCACGCCATTGACGGTCTTGGCGCCGCTGCCCTCGGAGAGCAGGTAGAAGAAGTGGTTGGCGGGACCGGAGGAGTAGTGGACGTCGATGCCGCCCAGGGTGGGGCTCCAGTTGTCGCGGGAGTCACCATCCTTGGAGGGCTTGTCCATGTAGCGCAGCGGGGTGCCGTCACCGTTGATGTCGATCTTCTCGCCGACGAGGTAGTCGGCGGGGTCGGCCGGCAGGTTCTCGGAGAACTCGACGGCGGCGGCGAAGATGTCGGAGGTCGCCTCGTTGAGGCCGCCGGACTCGCCCGAGTAGACCAGGCCCGCGGTGGCGGCGGTGACCCCGTGGCTCATCTCGTGGGCGGCCACGTCGAGCGCGGTCAGCGGGTGGGTGTTGCCCGAGCCGTCGCCGTACGTCATGCAGAAGCAGGAGTCCTGCCAGAAGGCGTTGACGTAGTTGTTGCCGTAGTGGGCGCGGCTGTAGGCGGCGACACCGTCGTTGCGGATGCCGTTGCGGCCGTAGTTGTCCTTGAAGTAGTCCCAGGTGGCCGCGGCGCCGAAGGCCACGTCGACACCGGCGGTCTGGCGGTTGGACGGCTGGCCGTCACCCCAGACATCGTTGTCGTCCGTGAACAGGGTGCCGGTGCCCGAGGTGCCCTGGTTGAGGTCGTACGTCTTCTGTCCGGCGCGGTCGGGGTCGACGAGCTGGTACGTCGACCCGGACAGGGTGCTGCCCAGCGGGACTTCGCCGGCGTACTGGCCCGTGCCGGAGCCGGTGTGCACCTGCTCGGCGGCCTGGAGCTGCTTGCCGGTGGCGGCGTCGCTGACGATCTGGAGTTCGCTGGGGGTGCCGTCCTCCTGGACGCCCTCGACGACGGTTTCCCAGGCCAGCACGGGCTTTCCGCTGCCGGCCCAGACCACCAGGCGGGGCGTCTGCTCCGTCTCGGAACCCTTGACGTCGGCGTTCTTCGAGACGGTGAGGGCCTTGGCGGCGGCGCCGGCGGCCGTGATCTTCGGGCTGAGCGAAGGCACCTGGAGGCGGGCCGCGTTCGCCCTGGTGACGGTCGTACGACCGCTCTTGTCGTGGACGACCAGGTCGCCGCCGAGGACGGGCAATCCGGCGTAGGTGCGCTCGTAGCGGGTGTGCAGGGTGCCGTCGGCGTCCTTGATGACGTCCTTGACGACGAGCTTCTCCTTGGCGCCGAGGCCGATGTGCCGCGCCGTGCCGGCCGCCGCGGACCGGGCGCTCTTGATCAGGGCGGTGCGGCGGGCGGGGGTCAGGGAAGGCTGGGCGGCGCCGGCCCGGGGGGTGGCGGTGATCTGCGTGGGGCCCGGGTCCGCCGGGGCCGCGGCGGCGACGTCGGGGGCGGACAGGGCGAGCAGGGACCCTACGGCCGTGAGGGCGAGGGCGGTGGCGCGTCTGCGCCGTACAAGAGCGCGGTGTCGCAGGGGCAACGAGTTCTCCTTCGAAACGACGGCCGGCCCGGGATGGGGCCGCGGACGAGACGGAGCGGCGGGGTACGCCGGTCCGGAGCGCTGCACGGCAGGCGGGTGGAAGGAGGCGGGGGGTGTGGTTGAGCGGTGCTCCGCGTGGTGATTCGGTCAAGGAACGGTGAACTTCCGCAGAAGGGTGGCACTGCGTGCACAGTTTTGTCATGGGAATGCCAAAGCAACGGCTGGAATTGACCATGACGATCAGGCAAATCAGCACAGACGGCGCCGGTTTTCGGCCTCACCCTCGGACACGGGCACGGTGCAGCCGAAGACGCTCGGGTTCCCGGCGGTCAGAGACCGCATCGCCCTCTGAGCCCCCAGGCCGGCGCCCGTCTCACGTTGCCGCGATTGACAGATCGTTTGCGCCGTTGGTAGGACCTTGGATCAACGTCGCGTGCACCCGGCGAAGAGACCGTCGAGGGCATGGAGGCGTCGAAGCCACGGAACTGCCTTGACCACATCACACGGGCGCCTGACAGCCTTCGGCAACCAGTTGATCGAAGTACACCTCTGGCTCCGCGAGGAGCTCGCAGCACTGCGTCAGGACGTCGATTCCTATCTCTCCGGCGGCACCCGAGTCCGCGAGTTGCGGACCCACTGCCTGACCTTCTGCTCGGCACTGGACCGGCACCACAACGGCGAGAACGACTTCGCCTTCACCGAGATCGCCGCACAGTTCCCCCAACTGAGCCCCGTGCTCGAGGAGTTGCGGCGCGACCACCGGCTGGTGGACGACTCCTTGCAACGGCTCGAGCGGCTCGTCGGCGCACTGGACCGGGAGTCCGACCCCACTGAATTCCGGCGCGAGTTGGACAGCCTCGCCGCGCTCGTCGAAACGCACTTCACCTATGAGGAAAAGCGCATCGTCTCAGCGCTCAACGCGCTGGAGGTGCCGGGTTGGGACCACACCCGGCCCGCGTTCCTGCTCACCGACGACGAGGAGAGCTGACGAGCCACGGTTCGCTCTCTGATGGAACGTCATATCCCGGGCAGGACGCAACAGTTCATGTGTCAGGCCTGGCACCGCACCTACCCCTTCGGATATGTCATGTCTCTGCCACAACACCCGCAGTGCCGGAGTGAAAGGAACCACCGTGCACATGCGCCCCCTGCGCGCCCTGTGCGGCACCGCCGCGCTCGCCCTCACCCTGCCCGTGCTGTCCCCTGGTCAGGCCGCGGCAGCCGTCCCCACCGCCTCGGTCTACCTCCAGAATTACGCGACCGGCCTGAACGCGACCGACAGCGGCGGTACCGTCGTCGCGCACAATCCCAAGGGGACCGAGGGCCACCAGCAGTGGACCCCGGTCCCGGTCAGCGGCGGCTACCGGCTGCGGAACGCCGACGAGTCCGACACCTGCCTCGGCGGCAACGGCACCTCAGCGGTGACGACGGCCTGTGGCGCGGACGGCACCACATGGACGATCACCACGGCCGCGGACAGTACGTACACCGTCTCCGTCCCCGGCACCTCGCAGTACCTCACCACCTCGTCCTCCGACTCGGCCGCCATACAGCTCGGATCGTCGGGCGACCTGGCCCGCTGGCACCTGACCCCGACCGCCTACGCCACCACGCCCGCGTCGGCGGACACCCGCACCCTGGACCAGGTCACCTTCCTGACCTCGCACAACGCCTTCGCCAACAGCGCCGACGGTAACTTCGCCTCGTTCCCGGTCAACCTGTTCCCCAACCAGAACTACGGCATCAGCCAACAACTGAGCGACGGCGTACGCGGCTTCATGCTGGACGACTACACCGTCTCGGGCCAGGCCGTGCTGTGCCACAACAGTTGCGACGGCGTCAGCAGCCCCGTCCCGCTCGCCACCGACCTCAAGCGCATGGTCGACTTCCTCAAGGCGAACCCGGGCCAGTTCGTCACCGTGTTCCTGGAGGACTACGCCTCCTCCGACGTACTGAAGTCCTCGCTCGCCTCGGTCGAGGGGCTGTACGACGTGCTGTACCGGCCCGACCAGGAGGGCGTGACCACCCACGGCTGGCCGACCGTGGCCGACCTGGCCGCCCGCGGCAAGCAGTTGCTGATCTTCAGCGACCGCACCCGCGCCAGCGACAGCGCGAACGGCTGGACCAGCCGGGACAGCTTCGGAGTGATGTACCAGCGTGAATGGACCGTGGAGAACTACTGGTCCATGGGCGGCGGGATCGGCACCTCCGACTGGTCCTGCTACAGCCGCTGGGGCACCGGCAGACCACTGACCACCGACTCGTCCGCCTTCCATCCCCTGTTTGTCATGAACCACTTCCGCGACTACACCGTCACCGCCACCGCCACGACCGACAACGGCAAACTCCTCAACCGCGCCCAGAACTTCTGCACACCCGCCGCCCGCAAGAAGCCCACCTACCTGGCCGTGGACCGCTACGAGCTGGGCTCCCCCACCCCGCTCAGCACGGTCAGAACCCTCAACACCTACATCCTCACGCCAGGCCAGTGACCGACACCCGCCCCGCCGAGCGCGGGGCGGGACGTCCCATGTTTCCCCCCGTGCACACCAATTGACGGGTCATCGTGTGCATGACAGGCTCGTGATGGGAGCGCTCCCAACCCCCGCAAACACCCCACCAGGAGCCGCTCATGCATGCCTTCACCTCGTTACGTCACCACAGCAGGCCCCTCGCAGTCGCCCTGCTGACGAGCTCACTCGTCCTCGGCGGCCTGCTGACCGCCCCCACCGCCGCCGCGGCGACCAGTGCCGTGCGCGTCAACCAGGTCGGCTACCTGCCCGACGGCCCCAAGCGCGCCACTGTCGTCACCACGTCCACGCAGTCGCTCACCTGGCAGCTGCGCAACGCCTCCGGAACCGTGGTCTCGTCCGGCTCCACGACCCCGCGCGGCGCGGACACGCCCTCCGGCCAGTCCGTCCAGGTGGCCGACTTCTCCTCGTATCAGGACACGGGCTCGGGCTACGTCCTGACGGTGGACGGCAGCAACAGCGACCCGTTCGACATCCGCGCGAACCTCTACGACGGGCTGCGCTCCGACTCGATGGCGTTCTTCTACCACCAGCGCAGCGGCATCGCCGTCGACGCCTCTCTGGTGGGCTCCGCCTATGCCCACCTGGCCGGACACCTCGGCGTCGCGCCCAACAAGGGCGACACCTCCGTCCCCTGCCAGTCCGGGGTCTGCGACTACACCCAGGACGTCAGAGGCGGCTGGTACGACGCCGGCGACCACGGCAAGTACGTGGTCAACGGCGGCATTTCCGCCTGGCTGGTCGTCAACTCCTTCGAGCGGGCCAAGCGTGCGGGCAAGGACGCCGCCCTGGGCGACTCGACACTGCGCGTGCCCGAGCGCGGCAACGGCACCCCGGACGTCCTGGACGAGGCACGCTGGGAGCTGGACTTCCTGATGCGGATGCAGGTACCCGTGGGCAAGCCGTACTCGGGCATGGCCTTCCACAAGATCCACGACGCCAACTGGACCGGCATCCCGACCCGCCCGGAGCAGGACGCCCAACAGCGCGAGCTGCACCGCCCGTCCACCGCGGCGACCCTCAACCTCGCGGCGAGCGCCGCCCAGTGCGCCCGGGTCTTCCGCCCGTACGACGCGGCCTACGCCGACCGCTGTCTGGCGGCCGCCCGCCGGGCCTGGACGGCGGCCCAGGCCAACCCCGCGATGTACGCGCCGGATTCCGACAGCACCGGCGGCGGGGCCTACGGCGACGCCCGGGTCACGGACGAGTTCTACTGGGCGGCCGCCGAGCTGTACGCGACGACCGGCGAGAGCGCCTACCGGGACGCCGTGACGTCCTCGTCCTGGCACACCTCCGCCGACGCCTTCACCTCGTACGGCTTCGGCTGGGCCGACACGGCGGCCCTGGGCCGGCTCACCCTGGCCACGGTCCCCAACGGACTGCCCGCCTCCGACCTGGCGCGCATCCGCACCTCGGTGACGTCGGCCGCCGACGGCCATCTGTCCAGGATGGCCGCGCAAGGTTACGCCGTGCCCATCCCGGCGGACGGATATTTCTGGGGCTCCAACGGCGAGGTCGCCGGCAACGCGATCGTCATGGCCGTCGCCGGGGAGCTGACCGGCAACGGGCGCTACCGCGCCGGCGCATTGGAGACGATGGACTACCTGCTCGGCCGTAACGCCATCGGCCAGTCCTACGTCACCGGCTACGGCGAGAAGGACTCCCGCAACCAGCACCACCGCTTCTGGGCGCACCAGTCGGACGCCTCGCTGCCCAACCCTCCGGCGGGTTCACTCGCGGGTGGTCCCAACGACGACCTCCAGGACCCGGTGGCGCAGGAGAAGCTGGCCGGTTGCGCGCCCGCCGCTTGTTATGTCGACGACATCGGTTCGTACTCGACCAATGAAGTGGCCGTCAACTGGAACGCTCCGCTGGCCTGGCTCACCGCCTACGCCGCCGAGCGGACGTCCACCGGCGGTGAGCAGCCTGCCGCGGCCTGCGCGGTGACGTACAAGGTGGACAACGCCTGGAGCGACGGCTTCACGGCGACCCTGACCGTCAAGAACACGGGCCAATCCGCCGTCAGCGGATGGCAGTTGACCTGGAGCTACCCGGGCAGCCAGCGTGTGACCAGCGCCTGGAACGCGACCGTCACCCAGAGCGGGGCCGCCGTCGTGGCCCGCAACGTCGACTGGAACCGAGCGATCGCACCGGGCGCGACAGCGAGTTTCGGCGTCCAGGGATCCCTCAGCGGGACCAACCCCTCCCCTGCCGCCTTCGCCCTGAACGCAAGCCCCTGCGACTGACCGCGGCTGACCGACGGGGTGCGGGACCCGGCCCCGCCTACAGCACAAGACTGCGGCACAGCGCCGGGCCCGAAGGCCAACGGCGGCTGTGCCGCAGCCGTTTGTGCTCAGTAGGGAAGGATGCGCCCCGAAGGCGTCCGGCGGTCGATCTCGATGTTCCGCGGCGCGCTGGGCCGACGGCTGACACGGACGCGAACCCGGGCCTGACGATTCATGACACCTCCGTGTGCTGCGCGTCCGCTGCGGAATCTGGCCCGCACCGGCTGCCTTCACCCTCGCCGACGCGCTGGTGAAGGACATCGTGCCCAGCGGGCGGGCGATCATGCGCCCTGGGAGGACGCACTCCCCTCGGCGGCCCGGCGGACGCCCTCAGAGCGCCGGGATCACTGTCCTGCCCGGCGGCGCGTGTACGACTCCAGGAGTTCGACGATGAGGTCGGGCTGTCCTATGAACGGGGAGTGGCCTGTCTGCCACTCGTGCACCTCGGTGCAGCGAGTGGCCATCTTCCGTTACAGGCCCGGGTCGATGGCCCGGTCCTGCGCGCAGACGACATAGGTGGAGTCAGTGTGCTTCCAGCTCTGGTGCGCTGGGACTCCTCGCCCGCAGCCGGGGGCTTGCGCACGCAGCAGGCCGACTGCCCAGGCGGCGAGAGGTTCGGGACAGTCGCCGTAGAGGGTGTCGACAGCCCGGTCGGGGTCCAGGCTGGTCGCGCCGTCGGGCTCAAGGTTGATCGCGTCCTGGAGCTGTGGGGACGCCCCGCCCAGACCGGCCGCACTCTCGTCGGCGTCCGGCACGAAGGCCGCCAGATAGATCAAGTGTCCCGCTCCCCGTACCCCGGTGATCACTGATCCGCCGTAGGAGTGGCCGAGCAGGATCGGAGGCTCGTGCAAGGAGTCGATGACTGCCTGGACCGCGGTCGTGTCAGCGCGCAACGAGCCGCGGTGGAGCTCGGGAACGACAACGTCGGTTCCCGAGCTCCGCAGGCGTTCTGCGACCACGGCGAAGTGCTCGGGGCGGTGGTACAGGCCGTGAACGAGCACCACGGCGGCCAATTCGCCCGCCTCCTCAGGTCGGTGTCAGGCCGGTGATTTCAGCTCCGGACCATGACCAGCCATCGCTCGCCACGTGATCCACACGTTCCTGCGCCGTGTGCTGAGGAGGGGTGAATTGGTGAACCGTCAGATCACCGCCGACCGCGAGACGACCCTGCCGCTCGACGACCTGACCGCACTGCGAGACCACCTGCTGGAGCAGCGCCTGTTCCGCGAGGCCCAGCTCCAGCACCTCGCCGGTGCCACGGCGCCGGGCTCCGACGCGGGCCTCGACCGGCAGACCGCCTCCCACCGCTAGGTCCACATCAAGCTCGCCGATGCCGCCCGCATGATCCTCGCCGACGTGGAAGCAGCCCTGACACGAGCCCGCTACTGCGCCCGCTGCCAACACGTCAGGGAGGCAGGCCTGTGACGCCGACAGTCCTGCCCCGTAGCGTGACTGCCCCGAACCGGAACTGGCCGTTGTACCGCTCCTGCTCCGGCATCGCCCTCGACCTCGGCAGCGCCCGTACCCGCGCCTGGGTGTCCGTGCGCGGCACCATCCTCGACGTACCCACGGTGGCGTTTCCCGGCGACGGTGACGTCCACCCCATCCAGCGCGGCACCATCGTCGACACCCCGGCAACGGCTCGGATGCTCGCCCGGTTGCTGCGCCACCGCCTCCCCCGCTTCGGCCGTCGTCTGATCGTCCTGACCATGCCCGTCCTGGGCGGGGTCGCCTTCCGTACCGAAGCCCGCAGCGCGCTGGAAACGCTGGAGCCGCCCACCGTGCTGACCGTCCCGTCCGCCCGAGCCGTGGCCACGGCTGCCGGTGCCGATCTGACCCGGCCTCTGCTCGTGGTGGACATCGGCGCCCACGTCACCGAGGCCGTCCTGCTCGTCAACGGCAGCGTGACCGACGCCCGCCGCACTCTGCTCGGCACCAGCGACCTCGACAGCCAAACCCCGGCCACGCAGATCGCGGACGCGGTCACGGAAATGGTGACCCTGATGGTGGAACAGGACCGCACTCCGCAGACGCTCGACGCCCTGCAGCGAGGTGTGCTTCTGGCAGGCGGAGGCGCACTGCGCGCCGGCATCACCCACGCCCTCGCCACACGGCTGCGCCACCCGGTCCAGCCCGTACCCGCCCCGCACACCGCCGCCGTCCGGGGTGCCGCCACACTTCTGCCGTCAGCACTCGTCGAGGTCAGTCACCGGCGCGCAGGTCGTCGGGCTCTGCCGGGAGGGGCACTTGTCCGACGGTGACACGACGGTAGGCGGCCCGGGCATGGACGATCCGGGCGAGCACCGTGCCGACGAGAGCCGCCGCGCACAGACTGGCGAGCCAGAAGGTGTCCCGAGGCGCGGCCCAGGTGAGGGTGCCCACGGGTGGGATCGCGAAGCCGTTGAGGAACAGCCAGCACAGCACCGCCGTGCCGGGGGCGGCGGTGAAGCGGGCGCACAGTCCCAGTGCGACGGCCAGCAACGACAGCCCGGCCAGGGCGACACCGGGGCGGTCCGTGCCCACGAAGACGTTGTGCAGCGCCACCAGGACCAGGGCACCGCCAAAGGCCGTGGCCCACACCAGGGGGGTGGCAACCGGTCGCGGGACGGGCATGGCCGAGGGCGGCGGCCGTCCGGATCCGGTGCACTGCACGAGGACGCAGAGGCCCCACTCGCGACTGGAGCGTCGGGTGGGCGGTTGGGGGCTGCTCGCCGTAGGTCTAGGTGGAGGTGCCGGCCGAGTGCAGGGGTCTGGTGGGCCAGTCGAGCAGGCGGGCGCCGATCACCGCGGTCTGCAGGGTGTAGCGGTGGCCGGGGTCGGTCGGGTCGCTGCCGGTCAGGGTGTGAATGCGATCGAGCCGGTAGGTGAGCGCGCGCACGCTGAGGGACAGCCGCCGGGCCGTGGCCGCGGCCACGCAGCCGCTGTCGAAGTAGGCGGTGAGAGTGTCGAGCAGGGGCCGCGCTCCACCGCGTGCCTGTTCCAGCGGCCCCACGGTGTTGCGTACGAGGTCCACCAGCGCCTGCCGGTCCCGGGCCAGGACGGGGAAGACCAGCAGGTCGGCGGCGCGCAGCAACGGCTCGTCGAGGCCCATGCGCTGAGCCACGTCGAGCGCGTTGAGGGCCTCTTCGTAGCTGTGTCCGATGCCGATCGTGCCCGGTCGGGGTCGGCCGATGGCGGCCTGGGCCCGGCCGGCTGCGGCGTAGGCGTGCTTGGCGAAATGCGTGAGGACGTCGTCCTGGTCGGCGGGGGCGATGCACACCATCCGGCCGTCCTTGGTGGTGAACAGGATCCGGCGGTTCTCGAAACGCGCGAACAGCTCGCCGGCCACCTGCCGGGGAACGGGGTCGGTCTCGTCGTACTCCTCCGGCCCCTCGACCACGGCCACCGCGTGGGCGCGGGACAGCCGCAGCCCGAACCGTTCGGAACGCGCGGCGAGTTGGCCCGGGTCGCCGCGACCGTGCAGCAGGTCGTCGATGAACTCCCGGCGGGCGGCCTCTTCTTTGCGGATGACGAGTCGTTGCGCGCGCTCGTATCCGTCGGCGAAGGCGTCCACCGCCTGCTCGACGACGGTGAGGACGCTGTCCGGATCGGCCGCTCGTGGCCAGCCGTCGCGGCTGGCCACGAGGTGCGCGCGTACGAGGGTGCGCCAGCCAAGTCCGGCCTCGGCCGCCCGTGCGCCCAGGGCCCGACGGGACTCGATCTCGTCACGGGTCAGGTGGCGTCCGGTGCCAGTGGCGTCCGTCAGGATCGTGGCGAATCCGTCGAGGAACGTCTCCGCTGTGCTCTGGCTGTTCATGTCATCCCCGTTCGGTCGGTATGTCGTCGGCCGCGTGTTCCCCGCGCTCAGCCGTTCGCCCGCACGACTTCGCCGAGCTCGGCCGGCACGGTCGTGTCGGGCGAATTACCCGTCCTGGAGCGGGTGGTGAGGCGGCGCGCGAGGGGTTCGGTCCATCGTGCGGCAAGCGGTCCGAGGACGAGCAGGATAAGGACGTAGGCAGTGGCGAGCGGGCCGATCCCGGGTTCGACGCCGACGGCCAGTCCGGCGATGACGATGGAGAACTCACCGCGCGCGACCAGCGTGCCGCCGGCCCGCCACCGGCCCCTCACCGATATCCCGGCACGCCGTGCCGCCCAGTAGCCGGTGGCGACCTTCGTCAAGGTGGTGATGGCGGCCAACGCGAGTGCCGGCATAAGGACCGGCGGGATGTCCGCGGGGTCTGTGTGCAGGCCGAAGAAGACGAAAAACACCGCGGCGAACAGATCCCGCAGGGGCGTGAGAAGACTGCCGGCACCTTCGGCGACCTCTCCGGACAGAGCGATGCCGACCAGGAACGCGCCCACCGCCGCCGACACCTGCAAGTGCTGGGCGACCCCGGAGACCAGCAGGGCCAGGCCGAAGACGACCAACAGAAGCATCTCGGCGCTGTCGGAGGAAACCGCCCGGCTCACCAACCGGCCATGGCGCAGGGCGACATACAGAACCGCGCCGACCGTGCCCAGGGCGATCAGCAGGGTGACCGCGCCTCCCGCCAGGCTCACCCCGGCCAGCAAGGCGGTGAGGACAGGCAGGTAGAGGGCCATGGAGAGGTCTTCCAGAACCAGAACGCTCAGGACGACCGGCGTCTCGCGGTTACCGAGCCTGCGCAGGTCCCCCAGTACCTTCGCGATGACGCCGGAGGAGGAGATCCACGTGACGCCCGCCAGCGCGACGGCGGCCACCGGCCCCCAGCCGAGCAGGAGCGCCATTGCCGCTCCCGGAGTCGCATTGAGCACGAAGTCGACTGCGCCGGAGGGGTATTGGGTCTTGAGGTTGGTGACGAGTTCGGAGGCGCTGTACTCCAGACCGAGCAGCAGCAACAGGAGGATGACGCCTATCTCGGCTCCGGTGGCGACGAACTCCTCGCTGGCCTGCAGCGGCAGGATGCCGCCGTGGCCGAAGGCGAGTCCGGCGAGCAGGTACAGGGGTATCGGCGAGAATCCGAACTTCCCGGCAAGGCGGCCCAGCAGGCCCAGAGCCAGGATGATGGCTCCGAGTTCGATGAGCAGGGCGGTGGTGTCGTGCACGGGCGTCACTCCTCCGTCGGTGGGATTGGGTGGCGGCGTCTGTGCCTGTTGCGGGTGCCGGGGGCAGGGGTGTCAGCCATGCGGGTCGCCCCGATGCCGGACGGGTGCGCGGGTTCTCGTCGGGGGCGTGCGACGACGAGAGCGAGAGGTTGAGGCCGCAGGGGGCGAGGGCCGCGAGGTCTCTGCCATGCGGCTCAGCTCGGAAAGGGGCAAGGGGCCCTTGCTGCCGGGTCGCGGCAAGCCGGGAACGGCCGTTTCGGCGGTGGGGAGCGTCAGCGTGCGGGGCAGTGGCTCGGGCCGGCGCTGCCGCCCGTATCGGGGACGCTGTCACGAGCGGAGTTGTGGACGCGCACGCAGACAACCCGACCCATGTCACACCCCCCGCCTCACGTCAGCGGTCCGACCGCCGACCACCACTTCACGGCTGAGCAACTATTCGCTCACCAGAGCGAATGTGCTCGGAAGGGGAGTTTAGCGCACGCCAAAAGGTGAAGATCGTGGGTTCCGGTGCCGGATGCCCACAGGCGCCCGGCACCGGAACCCTCCGTGGTGCTCCCCGCGACCGATGGTGCCCGTCCGGAGACGACCCGCACATTGCCCGATTCCGGCAACCTTCATCGGCGCTTGTTTCCTGAACGCACCTGCCGGACAGGGCACGCCTCCGTGCGAACGGCGAGGACCCGCCCACCGAGCGAACGGTGAGCGGGTCCTCGTGAGCCTCAGCGGGTGATCTCGGCCTTGCCGTTGAGCTGCTCCCCGGCCGCAGTCGAGGTCCGCTGGGTGACGCCTTTCAGGAGCTCGGCGAGGTCGACGCCCGTGGTGGAGTTGAGGAGTTCGAGACCCTGGGCGACATTGTCGGCGACCGCGCGCGGGATGCGGCCGGCGCCGTCGGTGGAGATGACCGTCATCTTCTGCACCGCGCTGAGCGGCTCGGACGCCTTGGCGACGACCTCCGGCAGCACCTCGACAAGCATCTGCAGAATCGCCGCGTCGCCGTACCGCTGATACGCGTCGCCCTTCTTGTGCATCGCTTCAGCCTCTGCCGCGCCACGCAACGCGACCGGGATGTGCCGGGAGACAGGTCGAGCGTGAACTTCTGCTGCACGAACGGCACGACGAACACGCCGCCGCCGACCACGACCTTCTGGCCGCTGTTGTCGGTGAACACCCCGGCCCGTATCCGGGTCGTGGACTTCTTGCCGCGCCGCCCGGTGACGACGAACGCCTCACTCGGACCCGCCACCTTGTAGCGGGTGACCACGGACAGTGCGAAAGAGAAGAGTTGAAGAATCAGCGGTCCACCGGACGGACCGCGACCGACGTGGCGGACAGCGCCGCCTCCACCCACACCTCGGCGCCCCGCGCCACCGGACCCGTGCTGCGGGCGGCGAACTTGACCGGCTGACCGGCGAGTTGGAGCAGGATCTCGCCGTAGCCGTCCGCCGGGATGGCTGTGACCACGTTGCCCGACGTACCCACGAGGTCGTTCCCCGTCGGGGCGAGAGCTGTCTGATCACGCATCAGAACACGGCTGAAGCGGTACGTCAGCCAAGCGGTGCCCACGCCACCGTCGAGAACGCCGTCGAAGACCAGCGACAGGGCGAGCGGCACTACCCCCGTGATGCCGAGTCCGAGAAACCCGGCCCCTAGGGAGTCATCTGTCGGTGGCGTCCACGACCGCGCCGAGGTCGACGAACTTGAAGCCGGTCGCCGTACGTGTGCCGCCCTCGCCGTCCGGTGCTTCGGGTGTCTCCTGGCCGTCCTGGACGACGAGGAGGCCGTGCGGATAGCGGTCACCCAGCGGGGCGTTCAGGACGGCCGCTCCGTCGCACTCCTCCACGCTGTCGAGGGTCGGCGAGGCCGCAGCGATCCGGAAGCCGCCCTCGTACTCGTTGCCTTCGCTCACCTCGCGGTCGTACAGGACGAAGGTGTTGTCACCTTGACTGGAGGCAAGCAAGTAACCGTCCCCGTCCGGCTCTTGATAAAGCGTCAGACCCTCGACGTCGGCCGAAAGGCGAGTGCCGCCGTATCCGGGGTCGGCGCCCGGCGTGCATTCCTCGCTCTCTTCGTCGTACGTCCCCGGCACGCCGTACTCCTTGACCTTGTCCACGAGGACCGGCTTGCCGGTGAGGTCCGCGCGCAACCGCCAGATGCCCACGTCCTCCTGGCCGGCGTAGAGCGTGCCGGTGGCCGGGTCGACGACCATGCCCTCGATCTGCGGGAGTTCGCCGGGCTCCAGGCAGGGGGTCCAGGAGGTGCCGTTCGGGAGACGGAAGGAGGACGGGAGGTCGAGGGTGCGGACCTTGCGGTAGCCGACGGTGCCGTCTGCGGCCGGGACGAGTTCGAGCAGCGCCAGGCGGGTGCGTTCGCGCTGGCTGACGAGGGCGTACGACCGTCCCGTGGCCGTGTCCTTCCAGGTGGCCAGGCCGTACGCGGTGCGCTGGTCGTTGATCTCGGCCTGGTCGGTAGAGAAGACGGGTGCGGCGGCCGGGTCGGTGATGTCGGTCAGGGGCCCGCCGGGATGGGAGGGGGCGATGCGGTAGATCCGCAGGCGGTCGTTGCCGCGGTCACTCACGACCGCCACGTCGGTCCGGCCGGTCGAGGTGCGCAGGCCGGAGACGAGGTCGACGTTGTTGAAGCGGCCCGGGGCGTCGTCCTCGGAGGGCGGTTTCGGGGCCGGCAGCGACTGCACGAGGCGGGCGTCCAGGTCGTAGACCCGCAGGCCGCCTTCCTTGGCGGTGGCCACGACGAGGCTGCGTCCGGGGTGTGCGGGGTTGCGCCAGATCGCGGGGTCGTCGGCGTCGGAGTTGCCGCCGGCCTCGTCGTCGTGGAGTGCCGCGGTCTCGCTCGTGGCGGTCACCGTCGGCAGGTCCGCCGCAGTCACGGGGGACGCGGCGAGGACAGTTGCCAGAGCGGCGATGGCCGCCGCCCTTCGTGCGGTGCGGTGCGTCGTTCTCACGGGCGCTTCCTTACCGTCGAGAGTGCCATGGACATGCAGATCCTGCGGGCGGAAGCTTGCGCACAGAAGACCGTCACCTGTCCATCAGCCGCGAGCAGTACGGCAGTTGGCCGGCTGAAGTTGGCCGGAAGGCCACCCGATGCTCGATGCATCGGCACGCATGGGGCAGGGCGCGCACCGCACGTGGTTTTCAGGGCTGTCCCGTGTACTCCACCGTCTGCTCCTCCTGCACGGTCAGCGTGCCGATCGCCGTCGCGCTCACACCGGCCAGGAACGCCACGGCCGTTGCGGCGCCGACAACCGCGAGCAGCCGGCGCGGTCGGCCTCGCAGCACGGGCGGCTGCGGGGCGGGTGCGGGGAAAGGCGGTGCGCCCATCGTGAGTTCCCGGCGGGCGGCCACCCATTGCCGAGTGTCCTCGGCGCCGAGGCCGCAGGCGATGAGGAAGGCGACGAGAACGGCCTCACGGGGCAGGCGATCGCGGCGGAGCATCGTCGCCGCCGTCGAGTACGGGAGCACCTCGCCTGCCGCGTGCGCCGCGCGCTCCAACTCCCGGTAGCTGAGGCCCGACCAGGCCTTGAGACGGCGCAACTCGGCCATGAACGCGGCCTCTCCGGCGGTGGGGGCAGGCACGGGCGGTGGCGTCACAGGGGTGTCCCTCCGATTAAGTGGGCCGCGCTGACCTGCGCGTACAGGAACTCGCACAAGCTCGCACAGCCCCTGTGTTGAAGAGGGCCGGGAGCGGCGGTCAGCCTCGGCTCACATCTGTCGTCGTCGTTGACTTGGAGGCATGTGTGACTCGTCCCGGTTCCCTCGTGCTGTTGCTCGTGCTCGCACTCGTCGGGTGCTCGGATGTCCACACTGTGGCCGGAACCGGGGCCGGCGGCGGGAAAGAGGCAGCCGCCTCGGCGCGGGACCCGATCGACCCGGCCGTCGAACGCTTCCTCGATGAGGCACTCCCCGAGGGGCCCGGCATCACGGTGGCCACCGCCCGAGGGGACGAGCTCACGCACTGTGCGGGGCGCGGACTGTCCGACCGCTCCGCGAAGACCCCCGCGACCTGCGACACCGTGTACGACGACATGTCGATCACGAAGCAGTTCACCGCGGCGGCGATCCTGAAGCTGGAGATGACCGGCAAGCTCCACGTCGGTGACCCGATCGGCACGCATCTCGGGCGGGTGCCCGACGACAGGAAGGGCATCACCCTGCACCAGCTCCTCACCCACACGGCGGGCCTGCCCCAGTCGCTCGGTGACGACTACGACCCGCTGACACGCGCGCAGATGCTGGCCCAGGCGATGAAGGCCCCACTCCAGTCGGGTCCCGGCGAGGAGTTTCACTACTCGAACCTCGGCTACAGCCTGCTCGCCGCGATCGTCGAGAAGGTCTCCGGGCAGAGCTACGAACACTTCCTCGCCCAGCACCTGTTCCGGCCCGCCGGGATGACCCGCACCGGTTACGTGCTGCCCGACTGGAAGCGCGCGCAGGTCGCCGTCGAGTACGACCGGAACGGACGCCCCCAGGGACGGCCGATGGACCACCCGTGGGCGCCCGACGGGCCGTACTGGAATCTGCGCGGTAACGGCGGCATGCTCACCACCGCCCGTGACATGTTCCGCTGGCACCGCGCCCTCACCGGCGAAACCGTCCTGTCCACAGCCGCGAAACAGAAGCTGTTCGCCCCGCACGTGCGGGTACCCGAGGTGGACGGCGCCTACGGATACGGCTGGGTCGTCATCGACTCCGACGAAGGCCGGTTCGCCTGGCACGACGGGGGCAACGACTGGTCACTGGCGACCGTCGCGGAGTTCCACCGCGACGAGACGATGGTGTTCTGGGTGAGCAACCAGGCCTACCGCAAGGGAAAGTGGAACCTTGAGGACGATCACGTCGAGCTGACACAGGACATCGCCGACCGGATACGGCACGCCACCACCGGTGCCGGGCGTGTCAGCGGCGGACCAGGACCGCGTGCGTGACGGTCGGGGAGCCGACCAACTCGGCAACCCGGTAGCCGTCGATCCCCTCCCCCAGATTCTCGAGCAGCCGCTCCCCACGTCCGATGAGGATCGGCGCGATCACCAAGTGCAGCTCGTCGATCAGCCTGGCGCGCAGGTACTGCTGGATGACCGCCGCGCCGCCGCCGATCCGGACGTCCTTGCCGTCCGCGGCGTCGACCGCACGCTGCAGCACCGTCTCCACCGGTTCGTCGGTGAAGTGGAAGACAGTTCCGCCGGCCATCTCCAGCGTCGGGCGCAGATGGTGTGTGTGCACGAAAACGTCGTGGTGGTAAGGCGGATTGTCGCCCCACCAGCCCTTCCAGGACTCGTCCTCCCACGGCCCGCGCTGCGGCCCGAACATGTTCCGCCCCATGATCGTGGCGCCGACATTCTGGTCGCCGCGGACGAAGTAGTCGACATCGATTCCGGTCTTGCCCGCGGCGGAGTCCTCCATCGCGGAGACGAACCAGCTGTGCAGCTCGTCGCCCCAGCCGACGCCGTCACCGAAGGGGGCGTCGAGTCGCTGGTTCGTGCCGGCGACGAAGCCGTCGAGCGAGATCGTCACGTTGTGAACCCGGACCTTGGGCATGGCCTTCACCTCTCGTGTTGGTGGCCTTCTCTCACCCCTGCGTCGAACACAGCCTGCCTGGATCGACATCGGCGCGCACATTTTCTTGCGGCGGACCACATTGCTGCCCCGCACACAGCCTCCGGCTCTGACGAAGGGCGTCACCAGGTCGTTCAATTCCGTCTGACTGCGGCCCGGTTGGGGTGTCGACCGGGCCCCTCGCCGTGACGCCGGGGCGCTGGTAAATCTCCACCCCCTGGATGGCGTAGGCTGTGGGTACCGACGCGGGGTGGAGCAGCTCGGTAGCTCGCTGGGCTCATAACCCAGAGGTCGCAGGTTCAAATCCTGTCCCCGCTACCAGTGACCCGGCCCCCTTTCCTTTCCGGAAGGGGGCCGCAGTCGTATCCGCCCACCGGGCCCAGGTCACCTCGGCCAGGGTGGGGTCAGCGGTGGGCCGTCGCGGTCAGGCGGCGTAGTGCGGCGTGGGCGGGTGGGCCCCAGGTGGGCTTGCCGCCGGGGCGGCCGTGGACGCCGGCGTCCGCGATGTGGATGCAGGCGAGGGCACGCAGCACCGCCCAGCCGCGGGCGCGGCGCAGGGTCGCGGCGTCCGGGGTCGGGCGGTAGGTGTCGTAGAAGCCGTCGACGGCGCCGTCCGGCAGGAGTATCCACGGGGCGGCTAGGTCGCAGGCCGGATCGCCGGCGAAGAGGTCACCGAAGTCGATCACACCGCAGATGGTGCCGTCCGCGGTGAGCACGTTGGCCGGATGCAGGTCGCCATGGAGCCACAGGTCCGGACCCGCCCAGTCGGGGGCCGCGACGGCGTCTTCCCAGACCGCGCGGACGGCGTCCGGGTCGCGGATCAGCCCCAGCTCGGTGGCCGAGCCGAACATCCTGGCGAACCCCTCGGCATGGTCGGCCAACGGCCCGCCCCGGTCGCGGCCGGCGGGAGCCCCGGTGGGCGCGGGTCGGTGCAGAGCCGTCAGGAAGGCGGCCAGGGCGTCGGCCGCCTCCACGGCACGTGTGGCCGGGGCACGGTCGGCGGGCTCGCCCGGCACCCAGGTGGTGACGATCCAGGGGCGCGGAAACCGCTCGGAGGGCTCACCGAGGCGCTGCGGGACCGGGACCGGCAGCGGAAGGTGCGGGGCGAGCGACGGCAGCCAGGTGTGCTCCTTGCGCAGCAGGTCGTCCGCGGACTGCGTCGCCCAGGGCAGCCGGACGGCGAGGTCGTCTCCGAGGCGCCACAGCTGGTTGTCCCACCCCAGCGCGCCGAGCTTCAGGGGGTGATCGGCCAGGTCAGGGTGCTGGTCACGCAGCAAGTCCCGGACCAGCTCCGCCGTGATCTCGATCTCGGTATGGGTCATGCGAGGCAACCGTAGCCAAGCCGAGATCCGCCGTTCGCGAGGCCACCCTCCGCCGGCGACTCGCGAAGCGCTCCGGTGTCGTTCAGGTGCCGCTGTACAGTGGCGGCGGACGAGAGAAGCGATCCTCCGATGGACTCCCGCATATCGCGCATACGCTCCAAGCTGGCGAAGGTGCCGTACCAGGTGCAGCGCAGCTATTCGTCGGGCGCAGAGTGTCACGGATTTCGCGTCGGCCCGCGTATCAGGGCCGCGCGGGTGGACGCCTTCGAGGGCGAACACCACATCGCATTGCCGTCGGCCTACCGAGAGTTCCTTGTCGAGCTCGGGGGCAGCGGTGCCGGCCCCTTCGGCGGTCTGCTTCCGCTGGAGGAGTGCAGGCTGTACACCATGGACCGGCAGCCTCCGGACGGCGCCCCGCGGGGGTTCCATCACGTGAGCCATCCGGAAGCGCTGCGAGGAGACCTGTTCCTCCACATCGTCGAGATGGGCGGCACCGACCTGTGCCTCATCGGCGTGACCGGTCCCCTCACCGGCCGCGTCCTCGTCGGCAACGCGGACGGCTTCTGGCCGCCGAACGTCTCCTCGGCCTCCGACTTCCTCGCCTGGTACGAACGTTGGCTGGACCACATGCGGGAGGGCAAGGACAACGCCGCTCTGGGGCTCGCCTCCCCTGCGACCGTGGCGAACACCCCCTGGGGTCCCCGTGCCAGGGCTCGGAAGTCTGTGCGGTCGCAAGCCCCGGAGAGTTGAGGCGACGGGACGCGAACCCGGGCCCTCATCAAGGCCCCGGTCAGGCAAGCGCGGTGACCGGGGCCTCGGGATCAGTTGTCGCGGAAGGTACCGGCCGCCGCTAGTTCCGGTACCGGAACACGATCCGGCCGCGCGTCAGGTCGTACGGCGGGAGTTCCACCAGCACCCGGTCCTCCAGCATGATCTTGATGTAGTTCTTGCGGATCTTCCCGCTGATGTGCGCGAGCACCTGGTGGCCGTTCTCGAGCTGCACGGTGAACATGGCGCTGCGCAGGCACTCGACGACCTTGCCCTCGACTTCGATGACGTTCTTGCTCTTCGTCATCGCACCAGCTCCAGGTTGCTGCTCATCGGCCGGGCGCCGATGCCCTCGAACAGCGCCGAGGCCGCGTGGTTGGACTCCTGGACCTCGGTCCAGGCCTCAGTGAACCCGGAACGGTGCAGCGTCCCCAGCGTGTGGGCCAGCAGTGCCCGCCCGATGCCGCGGCGCTGCTCGCCGGCCCGGACCGCGATCAGTCCGATGCGCGGCCGGATCACCGTCACCACCCGGATCAGGCCCAGGTAGCGGCCGGGCGCCGCGGCGACCGCGTACTTCGACGGGTCGACGATGGTGTCGCCTTCGGGGCGCGGAATCACCTCCGCGGGCATCGACTGCCACCCGACGGTCGCCTCGACCTCGTCACGGATCGCACGGTCCACCGCCCTCAGCAGGTCCTCGTCCGCCTGACCGGCGGGCACGATCGTCACGCCCGGCGGCAGGACTTCGTCGAGCCCTGTGGCACGGGGGTCGGTCGGTACGGCGTACTCCCACTCGCGGCGCCGGATCGTGAACCCGGCCCGCCGCCAGCCGGCCATCAGGTCGACGTCGGCTTCGTCGACCACCGTGTGCAGCGGGGAGGGCAGTTGCGTCAGCATCGCTTCGGCGAGACGGTCGAAGACGGCGTCGTGCCAGGCGTCGATGCTGACGAACAAGCGTCCGTCGGGCCGGTGCACCGCGTGCCCGCGACCGACCACCAGGTCGTCGTCGAGTGCGTGCCATTGCCTGTCCGCGACGCGCGTGATCATCACGGCGTTCTCGCCCAGGCCTGAGGTGAAAGGTTTTGTGTTCATCGGAGTCTCCCTCCAGGAGTGCCTCGATCTCAGGCGCTCCTGGCGACACCGATCGTCAGCCGCCGGACCGTGACGGGTTGGGGGAGCACCCATGGGTAACTGTGTTCACGGGGCTCACCTCCATACGACGACTTCACGGTCCACCGCGAAAGTAGCATCGGGGTGCGGGCTCGCTCAAAGCCTTTTGCGCGCGAGATGGGCCTTGGCCGCTCTCGTCGGGGTCGTCGGGATGCATGAACGGCCCCTCCGGTGCTGGTCGCACCGTCATCGTCAACAACGCCCGAGGAACCGACGGCGAGCTGCTGAGCCTGACCTACTGACACCGAGGATCTGGCCGTTGCGGTTGACGTCGAGCCCGGCCCCCATGATCACCTTGTCGCCGGTCGGGATCTCGGTGACCGCCTTGGTGGCGGGGTCTATCTTCAGGACCTTGCTCGGCTGCGGCGGGTTCCCGATGTAGCCCGGGGTGTACGTCAGAGCGATCAGATCGCCGTTCGGGGCGACGGCGAGGTCCACCACGTTGGTCAGGCCGGAGACCCAGGCCTCGGGGCCGTTGGGGCCGACCTTGTAGATCCGCGACTGGCCCGCGTAGACGCCAAGGCCCGCGACGTAGGTCGTGCCGTCGGCGGCCCGGGCGATACCGGTGGGCACCCCGTCGCGGTCGTTCTCGATCGTCGGCATCACGAACTCCGTGGAGGTGGTGCCGCCCGTGGTGCACACCACGGTTGAACGGGTTGGAGTACTGCTCGCGACCATCGGGGTTCGTCCGCGTCTCGAGGTCGACGTAGTCCGCGACGACGGAGCCGTCACGGGCCAAAACGCGGTGTCACACTAAGCGGGTTCGGGGCGCATGACCGTGCCTATCAAATCCATCTGCCGCCCATCTCTAGCAGCCCATCGTCTACGTCGGGCTGTCGTTCAGTTTCCGCTTCGGCGCCCGCGCCGGCGAAGGTGCCTCCGTGACCGCCGCGGCGAACGTGGCCACCGAGGACGCCCGCCGCGTCGGTTCGTGGGCCTGGTGGCACCCCACGCGGCACGCGCCCTGGTGGGCCGTCAGTGCGCCATGCACGACAACCACGCCCTCGTACGCCACGGTGACATCCGTGGCCGACAGCTCATGACCGCGGGACCATGGCTCTCGTCGTCGGCGTCGCGGCCACGACCGGCCTGGCGGTCGGCGCGGTCGTGCTGCTGCGGGTGTCCGTGCCCCTCGGGCTCCTCGTCCTGTTGGGTACCCCCCTGGTGCTGTGGCTGGTCCACCTGCTGAGCAAACCGCTGGAGCGGCGCAGCGAGACCGAGCAGGAGCGCGCGGCGCGCGCCTCGGGCGTCGCGGCGGACCTCGTGGCCGGGCTGCGCGTACTCAAGGGCATCGGCGCCGAGCAGGCGGCCGTCGCCCGCTACCGGCGGGTGAGCCGGGACTCGCTCACCGCCACCTTGCGCGCGGCCGCGCCGAGGCCTGGCAGAGCGGGGTCGTGACCATGCTCACCGGCGCGTTCCTGGCCCTGGTCGTGCTCGTCGGCGGACGCCTGGCCGCACGCGGCGACATCGGCCTCGGCGAGCTGGTCACCTCCGTCGCGCTGGCGCTGTTCCTCATCGGTCCGCTCTCCGAGTTCTCCTGGGTCAACGCGACGTTGGCCCAAGGCCGCGCGTCCGCCGCCCGTATCGCCGAAGTCCTCGGTGGCGACCACGCCGTAGCGTCAAGACCGTCCGCCACAAGCACCGTGCCGCAGCGGGTGGAGGGCCGGCTGCGGTTGCGCGGTCTGTCGTACGGGCCACTGCGCGACGTCGATCTCGACATCACGCCCGGCGAGGCGGTCGGTGTCATCGCCACCGATCCGGCCGACGCGACGGCGCTGCTGCGCTGTCTGAGCCGCCGCGCCGACCCGGACACCGGGGCCGTCGAACTGGACGGAACCGAACTGGCACTCAGTGGTCGAGCGCCTTGCGCAGGCCGCTCCGCGACGCGTCGGCCCATACGGCCGGCAGCTCCCGTTCGCGCCGGTCGGCCACGGCTTGCTCCTGTCCGTACAGCAGACCCCAGACGAAGCCGGTTTCGCCGGCCACGTGGGCTGCCAGGGCGATCTTCCGCAGGGCATCCCGTGCCACGACGCTGTCCTGGTGGTCCCCGAGCACCTTCTGGACAGCCTTGACCCGCTTGCCGAGACGCTTGGCGGGCTTTCCGAGGGCGGCACGCGCCGGCTCCGTGGCGTACCGCGTCCGTTTGGCCGCCTTGCGGGCCTCGTGAAGGGCCCTGTCGCGATCCGGGCCCGGCGAGAGGTCCAGCGCGTGTGTCATGCGGGCGGACAGCCGGCCGTAGTCCTTCACGATGGCCTTGGCCGTGACCTTCTTCGGTTTCCGGGCGGCCTTGGCGCGGAGCGGGGGCCGTTCCGTGAGCGTTGTCAGTGAGTCCAGAAGGGCCAGGTAGCGGTCTGATTTCAGGGCGTCGAGAGTGCGCCGCCGGGCCTTGGAACTCTTGTCGGCGTCCCAGATCTGCAGCCGTGCCGAAACGGGCCCGAAGGCCAACTCTGCAGGCACCGCCTCGACCTTCGTACTCAGCCGTGCCAGAAGGACCTCCTGGTCGCGTTCCGCGCCCAGCTCACCGCCCAGCCACTTGAGCTCCTTGCGGAGCGGATCAGTGGTCTTCCGGTCCAGGACCGGACGGTAGGAACGCAGGACACTGCGCAGCCGACGAGCGGCGACGCGCATCTTGTGCACGGAGTCGGGCACGTCACGCCGTACCGCGGGGTCCAGCGCCACCAGGGTGCGGATCTGTTCGGCCACATATCCGAGGACCGCTTCGCCGGCGGATCCGCGGACCACGGTCTCTCCGGCGGGTGCGTCCGGCACCCGGGGCGCTCCGACCGCCGTCTCCTCCAGGGCCCGGGCCAGCTTGGACGGAGAGTCGGCACGATGCACGCCGCTCTTGCGCAGCGTCTTGTCCACGACGTCCAAAAGGGCCGGATCGGCGTCCGGTGCGAGCTCGACCTCCATCTCGGTCCAGGAGGTGGCGCGCGTGCCGGTGGCCAGCAGTGCCTCGGCACGGACCGCGTCGATGCTCAGCTCGGCGAGGACGGCGCCCTGCGAACCGACGAGCTGCCGCACACCACGAGTGGAACGGATCCGGACGACCGGCCGCAGCTCCGCCCCCCGGGTACGGGAGAGAGCCAGGTCGCGCAGCGCGTCCGGAAGGGTGTCGGAGAGCGGGGCCCGCACCTCTTCCCGGCTGTCTCCCGACAGCGGCAGCTTGAGATGCCAACCCGCGTCCGTCCCGCCCGTCCTCCTGCGGAGCGTGACCGAGGCGCCGGCCAGACGCAGGTCGACGGTGTCGTAGTACACGGCGTCCAGATCCTCGGTGCCCCGGTCCACGACGGACGCGATCCCGCCCACACCGGCGAGGTCGGGCAGCCAGGTCGTGTCGTCAGCCGACGGGGCCTCGTACTTGCGCTCTGTTTCCTGCTGCGACTCGGTCATGCCTTACGCGTACACGTCTGGGCGCCGAACAAACACCGCAGGTCCACCCATCCTGGCCCGGAAGCCGCAGCCGAGCGGGCTTCGCGCTGCTTCTGCGCCGTGCGTTTCGCGCCGCCATTCAGCGCAGCAGCGCGCGCCGGACATGGGCTGCGTTCCTAGGGTCACGGTGACGACCACCACCCTCAAGGAGATGTTCATGGGAATACGCACCACCTGCGTCCTCGCCGCGACGGTCATCCTCGCCACCGGCCCGCTCAACGGCCTCGCACACGCTCAAGCCGACCTGAACTGCAGTGACTTCGTCTACCAGGAGGACGCGCAAGCGGAGTTCGACCGCAACCTCAGCGACCCGTACCGGCTGGACGAGGACCAGGGACCGGACGACGGCATCGCCTGCGAGGTCCTCCCCCGCAGGAGCACCGCGGCCGCGGTGGCCGTCACCGCTCTCCCCACCCGCGGCGTCCAGGGCGGCGTCGGAGGCGGCACGGGACCCGCCGACTTCGAAGTGGTGCTCGGCGTCGGCCTTGTCGTCGGGGCCGTTGCGCTGGCAGGTGCGTACACGGTTCGGCGGCGCCGGGCCTCCGGCGGTCCACGCAGCACCTGACCACCTTGCCGGTCGTGCGCACCGTCGTCAGGCTCCGGGGCGATGGGTGCCGCCCCTGCCGAGCGTGCGGCCACGGGATCTGTATCGTCCGCTCCGTGCCCCGGGTCCGCAGATCGGCGGTCCCCAGGAGGAGCGCCATGGCCGAGCACCGGCAGGGAACCGAGTCGGACGACGGAGCCGCGTCGCGAGCGAGAGCGCGTGACACGGTGCGTCTGGCCGTGGTCATCGGTGCGCTCGGGATGGTCTTCGGTGACATCGGGACCAGCCCGATCTACACGCTCCAGACGGTGTTCAACCCCGCCGACCCACACCCCGTCCCGGTCAGCACGGACAACGTGTACGGGGTGGTGTCGCTGGTGTTCTGGTCGGTGATGATCATCGTCACGGTCACCTACATCCTGCTGGCGATGCGCGCCGACAACGACGGCGAGGGCGGCATCATGGCGCTCATCAGCCCCTGCTGCGACGATGGAGTTCCCAGCGGGGTCGCAGAGCGGCCGTCGTCCTGGCCGCGCTCGGCATCTTCGGCGCGTCGCTCTTCTTCGGCGACAGCATGATCACTCCCGCGATCTCGGTGCTGTCCGCGGTCGAGGGACTCAAGGTCGTCGAGCCATCCCTGAAGGACGCGGTCGTGCCCATCACCGCGGTGATCCTCGTGCTCCTCTTCCTGGTGCAGCGCAGGGGAACGGCGGCGGTGGGACGGGTGTTCGGGCCGGTCATGATCGTCTGGTTCCTGGCCATCGGCACGTGCGGCGTCGTCGGCATCACCGACCATCCGGGCATCCTCAGGGCGCTGTCTCCGACGTATGCGTCGGGCTTCCTGTTCGGCCACTGGGGCACCGCGTTCTTCGCCCTGGCCGCGATCGTGCTCGCCGTCACGGGCGCCGAGGCGCTCTACGCCGGCATGGGCCGCTTCGGCCGCCGGGCGATCACCCGGGGCTGGCTGTGCCTCGTACTGCCCGCCTGCGTCCTGAGCTACATGGGTCAGGGCGCCCTGATCCTCGAAGATCCGGACAACATCAGCAGCCCGTTCTTCCTGCTCGTACCCGACTGGGGGCGCTGGCCGATGGTCCTGCTCGCGACGGCGGCGACCGTGATCGCCTCGCAGGCCGTGATCACCGGCGCGTACTCGGTCGCCTCCCAGGCCGCCCAGCTGGGCTATCTGCCGAGGCTGCGCATCGCCCACACTTCCGAATCGACCATCGGCCAGATCTACGTCCCCTGGATCAACTGGCTGCTGATGGTCTCGGTCCTCACCCTGGTCTTCGCCTTCCGCTCCTCCGCGGAGCTGGCCTACGCCTTCGGCATGGCGGTCACCGGCACCATCACCATCACCACCCTGCTGTTCCTGTACGTCGCCCACGCCAAGTGGGGCACGCCCACGTGGCTGATCGGCATCGGCGGAGGCCTGCTCCTCTTCGTGGACCTGCTGTTCGTGGCGGCCAACATGACCAAGCTCGTGCACGGCGCCTGGCTGCCGCTGCTCATCGGCCTCACGGCCTTCACCGTCATGACGACCTGGCAGCGCGGCCGCGAACTGGTCACCGAACAGCGGGCCCGCGCCGAAGGATCGCTGCCCGAGTTCGTCGACGACCTCCGAAGCGGCGAGGCCGTCACGCGCCGGGTTCCCGGCACCGCCGTCTTCCTCAACCGGGACAAGGAGACCGCACCGCTCGCCATGCGGGCCAACGTCGAGCACAACCACGTGCGGCACGAGCAGGTCGTGATCCTCTCCATCAAAACCGAGCCCGTGCCCCAGGTGCCCGCCGAGCAGCGGATCGTCGTGGACGACCTCGGCTACGCCGACGACGGGATCGTCCATGTCACTGCCCGCTCGGCTACATGGAGACACCGGACGTTCCCGGCACCCTGGCCATGCTCGACCCGGCCCAAGCGGCTGTTCATCGCCACCTCCTGCATCACGGCTGACGCCGCCGAGTACTTCAGCCTCCCCCGCGACCGCACGGTCATCATGGGCTCGCACATCGAGGTGCAGGAGGCATCCACGGTGGATCCGGCCTCGGAAATGTCGGCGCCATGAACGCGGCGAGTGCCGGTCACAAGGCGGAGGAACGCTCCGCGGCGACCACCGGCTCCCATCGACGCATGCGGATCGGGTCGCGTCGCAGCAGGGGCCGTTCGACGAGGGCGTACGAGGCCAGGGCCGCCACGGCCGTCGTCGCGAGGCCGGCGGGAAGCAGCCGGTCGCCGTGCACGCCGAGGTCGGAGAGCAGCCGGATGACGGGGTAGTGCCACAGGTACATCCCGTAGCTGAGGTTGCGTCCGACCCAGGCCGGTGCGGACGTCGACAGCAGATGGGAGGGCCATGCCCGCGGACACAGGTCGAGTGCTGCCACCACCGTGGCCGACACCACGGCGGTGGCCAGGAACCCGACCGTGTACCAGACAGGGTTCCATCCGCTCGCTCCGGTGATCGGGATCTGCCAGGCGATCAGCCCCAGCAGCGCGAGCGCGGGCCCGCACAACCGTCCCGCCCAGTGGCGCAGCAGCGCCAGCCGGGGGTCGTCCGCGCGCAGTCGGGCCAGCACGACGGCCAGCAGAGCCCCCACGAGGAGTTGGTCGGCTCGCGTGTCGGGGCCGTTGTAGATGCGGTGCGCCGCCGTCGGGTCCCAGAGCACCGTCCGCCAGATCACCGGCAGCACGCACAGCACCGCGACCCAGACCAGCACGGTCCGCGCCGCCGCGTGTCGCAGCAGTACGAGCAGCAGGAGCGGCCAGGCCAGATAGAACTGCTCCTCCACCCCCAGGGACCAGGTGTGGGCAAGTGAGGTGGTGAGGTCCGAGTACGGCCCGGGCTCCCCCGCCCGTACGAGATTGACCACCGATACCGCGGCCAGCGCCGCCGCCACCCACGCACCGTCGAACAGCGGCAGCGGAAGCGCCACGGACAGCAGAGCGGTGACCACGCACATCGCCAGCATGGCCGGCCCCAGCCGCCGCCACCGCCGCCGGTAGAACGCCCCCAGGCCGATGCGACCGGTACGGGCGTACTCGGCGACCAGCAGCCGGGTGATGACGAATCCGCTGAGCGTGAAGAAGACGTCGACGCCCACCGACCCTCCGGGCACCAGGTCCGGCTCCACGTGATAGACGATCACCAGCACCACGGCGACCGTCCGCAGTCCGTCCAGCCCCGCCACCCGCCCACCACGCGACGCCGACGAGAAGCCCCGCCCCGCGGGTCTGCGCGGTTGCGCCGATGAGGGGGCGAGCGGAGGCGCCGCTCGCACACCCGGGCTCTGCTCCGTGGCCTCGTCCACCGTGCTCGCGTGTGGGGTGCTCATAACGGCCGCGTCTGCCCAGGTGCGGCGGGGTCACACAATTTCTCATCCTCCCCTCATGGTCGGGGCGGCGTCCGGTCGCAAGGGGCCGTGGGCGAGACTTGCCCGGTGGCACGCACAGACGAGACCGCTCAGGGCGCACCGAACGCATCCGCATCCGACACGGCGCCGAGCCCCCAGCCTCCACCCGGGCAAGCCCCTTGGCCGGGTGCGCGGATGCCGCGCTGGCTGCCGCGCGCCATCGTGCTCGCGCTCGCCCTGGTCGCCGTGTTCCAACTGGCCGACTGGGCCTTTCACCGACTCCTCGGCCTGCTGATCAACATCCTCATCGCGTTCTTCCTCGCGCTCGCCATCGAGCCCGCGGTGAGCCGGATGGCCGCACGGGGAATGCGCAGAGGACTGGCCGCCTTCCTGGTCTTCCTCGGCCTCGTGGTCGTGACGGCCGGTTTCGTCACGCTGCTCGGCTCCATGCTCGCCGAGCAGGTCATCAAGATCGTCGAGGATTTCCCGGCCTACCTCGACTCCGTCATCAGCTGGATCAACACCCACTTCAACACCCAGCTGAGGCGCGTGGACGTCCAGGAGGGCCTGCTCCGCTCCGACTGGCTGCGCAACTACGTCCAGAACGGCGCCACTGGTGTCCTGGACGTCTCCGCCCAGGTCGTCGGGGGACTCTTCCAACTGCTGACGGTCACGCTGTTCGCGTTCTACTTCGCCGCCGACGGCCCCCGGCTGCGCCGCGCGCTCTGCTCCGTCCTGCCGCCCGCCAAACAGGCCGAAGTGCTGCGCGCCTGGGAAATCGCCGTCGACAAGACCGGCGGCTACATCTACTCACGCGCCCTGATGGCGCTCGTCTCGGGCATAGCGCACTACATCCTGCTGGAGTCGTTGGGCGTTCCCTACGCGCCGGTGCTCGCCGTGTGGGTGGGCCTGGTCTCGCAGTTCATCCCCACCATCGGCACCTATCTCGCGGGCGCCCTGCCCATGCTCATAGCGTTCACGGTCGACCCCTGGTACGCGCTGTGGGTGCTGGTGTTCGTCGTGATCTACCAGCAGTTCGAGAACTACGTGCTGCAGCCCAAGCTGACCGCCAGGAGCGTCGACATCCACCCGGCGATCGCCTTCGGGTCGGTCATCGCCGGCACCGCCCTCCTCGGAGCCGCCGGCGCCCTGATCTCCATCCCCGCGGTCGCCACACTCCAGGCGTTCCTCGGGGCGTACGTGAAGCGCTACGACGTCACGGACGACCCTCGCGTCGAAGGCCACCGGAACAGGGGCTCCGGTACGAGTGCCGGTGGGCGCGGCAGGAGATGGCCCAGGCAGAGGACCGCGGAACCGGCACCCGCCGCCTCGGCACAGCACTCCTCAGAGGCGGGCGGCGAGCAGCCCCCGGTCGGGGAGCCTTCGTCCACCGTCGACAGCGCCCGTCCGTGACCGCTGTCGTCCAGCCGGCCGGGTGCCGCCATCGAGGAGGGCCGGGGCCTGTCCTCGATGGCGGCAGTCAAGCCGGGACGGACTACCGTCCGATGCCTGCCTGACGGCCTGGCCTCACTTCAGGTGCCGGCCGAAGAACCGGTTCGCGTCCTCCCCCTCGAACCAGGGGGTGCCGGTGTGTCCGCCCATGTTGGCGTGCAGCGTCTTCTCCTTGGTGCCGAAGGCCTCGAACAGGTCCAGGGCGCGCTGTCGCGGGTTGCCCTCGTCGTCCCACTGCAGCAGGAGCAGCAGCGGAATGGTGACCTGACGGGCCTCCTCGCGCTGGGCGCGGGGCACGAAGCCCCCGGCGAAGAAACCGGCGACGGCGATGCGTGGCTCGACCACCGCCAGCCGGATGCCGAGGGCCATCCACCCCGAGTAGCCGACCGGGCCGCCGATCTCGGGCAGCGCCAGGAGGGCGTCCAGTGTCGTCCGCCATTCCGGGACCGCGTTCTCGACCAGCGGGCCGACGAGGGATTCGAAGATCTCGTCGACCGGCTCGCCGGCCTGCATCGCCCGGCGCAGGTCGGTGCGGGTCTGCTCGCCTGCGGCGGAACGGGGCCGGTCGCCACACTCGGCGGCGTCGATGGTGGCCACCGCGTAGCCGTTCGCCGCGGTGTGCCGGCCCCGGGCCACCAGCCGGTCCTGACTCTTGGGCAGGCCGTTGTTGTGGGCCATGAGGATCAGCGGGACCGGTGCGGTGGATTCAGGGGTCCACAGGGTGCCGGGGATCTCGCCGAGGGTGAATTCGCGTTCGAGGACGCCGTCGTCGAGGCGCTGCTCGGAAGTGAATCGCATGGTCGTGCCTTTCGGGAATGCGCTGGAACGGCGCTCCCGGACGACCTATCGTCCGACCGCGACCCCGGAGGGGAGCACCCATGTCGATACTGCGTTCACGGGTACCACCTCCTCGTCTCCGGCACGGCCTCCGCGAAGGTAGCAGCGGTCGCCGCGGTCCGCCAACGGGTTTTGGCGAGGGCTCCACGCTCTCATCCGGCTCCCTGGTGCGTGGAGTCGTTCCCCAGGTCGATGACGAGGCGGATGACGAGTTCGTCGTCGACGAGGCGGGTGCGGTCGCCGATGATCCGGTTGAGGTGGTCGACGCCGGGCTCCAGGGTCAGGACGTGGGTGAGGAGCGGGTCGGCGGTGGTGTCGGTGCGCAGGGCTTCGGCGGCGGCGAGGAGTTGGGGGTTGGTGACGCCGCGGTTGCCGCTGAGGGTGACGCGCAGGCCGGGGCGGGTGAAGGTGGTGGTGGCCGGGGGCCAGGGGCCGCCGGTGTTGGCGCGGCGGACGCCGTCGAGGTCGACACCGGGCAGCAAGGGGGTGGTGGCGCGGGGCGGGACGCCGCCGAGGGGGTGGATGGCGACCAGGCGTGCGCCGAGGGCGGTGACGGCGGCTTCGACGGCGGGGACGGTTCCGCCGCGGTGGGTGGTGACGAGGAGCGCGGCGGTGCCGGTGACGTGCCGGTCGAGGGGGTCGGAGTCGAGGACGCTCACCGCGTGAGGGGCGTGGGTCTGGGTCCATTTGAGGCCGGCCTCGGTGCGGTGGACCACGACGACACGGACCGTGGGGAAGAGGAAGCGGGGCGCGAGCAGGGCGGCGAGGTTGCCGGTCAGGCCGTCGCCGTGGACGACGAGGGTGTCGGGGGCCGAGGTGGCCAGGCAGGCGAGGGCGTAGCGGACGACGGCGAACGGTTCGACGAGGGTGGCGCGGGCGGCGGGGAGGTCTGCGGGGAGAGGGGAGACGAGACCGCCGCGGACGGCTGAGGCGCCGATGAGGACGCGTTGCTGGAAGAGGCCCGGCACGTTGTGGCCGAGGAGGAAGGACGGGTCACCGGGGTGGGTGGGGTTGACGAGCACCCGGTCGCCGGGAGCGAAGCCGTCGGTGCCGGGTCCGGCGGCGACGACTCGGGCGGCGCCCTCGTGACCGACGACGGGTGAGGGGTCGTCGCGGTCGCCCCGCAGGATCTGGATGTCGGTGCCGCACAGGCTCACGTGCTCGGGTGCGAGCAGGAGTTCGCCCTCGCCGGGGTCCGGGGTGGGGACCTCCTCGATGCGGCAGGTGGTGCCGTGGCGGACGATCGCGCGATGGGTGGCCGTGGCCGGCATGGGGTCCTTCCGGAGGGAGTGGCGGTTCAAGGGGGCGGGTCTCAGTGTTTGGTGACGGTCAGTGCGCCGTGGGAGAGCGCGACGGCGCCCGCCAGGGGGTCCACCTCGCCGGGGCGGCACAGCCGCAGACTCTCTCCGGGCCGGTCGGTGTCGCGGTCGGCGTAGCTGCGCACTTCGCTGACCTGGCGGACCAGTTCGGCGCGGTAGGACTCGCCGAGGCCTTCCGCGTAGCCGCCGCCGATGCCGATGAGATCGATACGGGGGTCCAGGCAGCGCAGCATGCGCACGATTTCGGCGACGGGTTCCACGACGGTGGTGAGCAGGCGGAGGGCGGCGGGGTCGCCGGTCCGCAGCCGGGCGGTGAGGGTGTCGCGGATGTCCTCGGGACGTTCGATGCCGAGCGCGGCGGCGACGTGCGGCAGGGCGGGTCCGGCGGCCAGGGCGGCGACGTGGCCGGTGCCGCCGCAGGGGCAGGTCAGCGCGCGGACGGCCGCGGGTGCGCTGGAGACGGCCGGGAGGTGGCCGACCTCGCCCTGCATGCCGTGGGCGTCGACCGGGACGCAGTGTTCGGTGAGGTCGGCGGTGCGCAGGGCGATGCCGCTGCTCACCGTGAGGTAGACGGCCCGCCGGTGGTGGGGGCGGGCGAACCGCTCGACGAAGCTCGCGAGGCCGGCCGTGACGTCGTTGAACAGGTGCCAGCTGACGTCCGGGCGGCGGGCGGTGAGCAGCGCGCGGAGCGGGACTGGCCGGTCCGGACCACCGCCCCACAGCGGGCCCGAGCCGTGCAGCACGCCCCGCTCCTCGTCCATGGCGGCCCCGCAGGACATCGCCGCCCGCGCGTCCGCCGGCACCATGTCGGCCAGGGTCTCGATCAGCTGCTCGAGGAGTGCCGCCGGATCTTCGCCGGGCCGGTTGAGGATGCTGGGCGCGGGGAGCCGTATGGTCTCGCCGGACCCGGTGCGGATCCGCAGCCAGGTCCCTCCGAGGTCGACGGCGACCTGAGTACGTACCTGGTCCTCGCGGTCCTGAGTGACGGTCCGCGTGCTCACAGCCGTATTCCCTCTGCCGGTTCGGCGTGTGCCCGGGGCTGCCGGATCTCCAGGTGGATACGGCCGTCGCTCACGCGGGCGGTGACGGCGGTGAGGTCGTCGACGCGGTACGGGGCCGGTTCTGCGAGGGGGGCGGCGACGGCGACGGGGGTGCCGCCGGAGCGGCGGGCCGCGAGCAGTCCGGGGGCGGAGTCCTCGAAGAGGAGGCAGCCGGCGATGTCCACGTCGAGGAGGCGGGCAGCGGCACGGAAGCCCTCGGGGTCGGGTTTGCCGACCCGGACGTCGTCGGCGCAGACGGCGACGGCGGGCAGCGGCAGTCCGGCGGCGGTGAGGCGGCGTTCGGTCATGGTGCGGGAGGCGGAGGTGACGACGGCCCAGGTGCGCGCGGGCAGGGAGGTGAGCAGCCGTCGCGCGCCCGGGATCTCGGTGACGGTGTCGGCGGTGGCCTCCTCGCGTTCCCGGATCCAGGCGACTTCGGCGCTGACGGCGGAGAGGTCGGCCGCGGGGAGGAGCCCGGCGACGATGTCGGGGGCGGTGCGGCCGGGCAGCGCGGCGAGCACGGTGGCGGCGTCGAGGCGGTGGCGGGTGGCGAACGCCCGCCAGACACGGTCGATGGAGTCGGCGGAGTCGACCAGGGTGCCGTCCATGTCGAAGAGCAGGGCGCGGGCCGTCACCGCGCGCAGGGCGGTCATCCGATCTCCAGGGTGTGTGCGGCGAGCCGGATCAGTTCCAGGTCTTCCTTCCAGTGCCTGCGCAGACGCTGGTCGCCGGGGTCGGTGTCGAGGACCACGTGGTCGGCGCCGAGGTCGCGCAGGAAGGCGATGTCGGCGCGGATCTGGTCGGGGGTGCCGTAGCCGAGCGGGCGGGAGTCGGGGTCGGCGGGGGTGGTGGTGGGCAGGAAGAAGATCCTCGGGGCGAACTGTTTGCCGTCCGCGAGGGCCCCGGCGGCCTGGGCGCACAGCTGTCGGCTGGGGTGGAGCGGGTGCCAGGCGGTTCCGACGCGGTTGACGCGTTCCAGGGCGCGTGGTCCGTTGCCGCCGATCCACAGCGGCGGGTGCGGGTCCTGTACGGGCCGCGGTGCGGTGTGTACCCGGTGGCCGCGGTGGGTGACGGTGTCGGAGGTCCATGCCGCGAGCAGGACGTCCAGGGTGTGATCGGTGAGGGCGCCGCGTCTGCGGAAGTCCACGCCCAGGACGTCGAAGGCGCGCGGGGCCCAGCCGACGCCGACGCCGACGACGAGGCGGCCGCCGCTGAGTCCGTCGATGGTGGCGGTGGCCCGGGCGAGCGCGATCGGGTGGCGGTGGGAGGCGATGAGGACACCCGCGCCGAGACGGATGGTCTCGGTCTGCCCGGCCAGCCAGGAGAGGGTGGCGAGGCTCTCGTGGAAGGGGGCGGGCGAGCGCCGCTGGGCGTCGTCGGTGAGGGCGAGGTGGTCGGAGACCAGGACGGTGTCGAAGCCCAGCTGTTCGGCCTCGCGGGTCCAGGCGAGCATGCCCTCGGGCGTCATCTGGGGGCCGAAGTTGGGCAGGTTGATGCCGAATTTCATGTGGTCACCGGCCCGGGGAGGGTGAGTCCGAAGGCGGCGTGGTGCGCTGTGGGGGCCGGCTGGGGCTGGGCGTGCAGTTCGAGGAGGTTGCCGCCGAGGCGGTCCACGGAGCGCGGCGGTTGCCGGTCGGGGATGCCGTGCTCGAAGAGTTCGAGGTTGAGGGCGTCGTCGACGACGACCATGGCCATCGCCGAGGTGCCCTCGACGTCGAGGTCGAACTGGCGGCGCATGAAGGCCCGGTCGGCGGCGATCTCGGTGCGCAGGACGACCCGTGCCCGGTGGTGGGTGACGAGGTGGTCGATGGTGGCGTCGAGGTTCTGGACGCTGTAGCCGGTGTGGTCCAGGCCGAGCAGGGTGGGCAGGGGCGCGTCGTCGGCCGGCCGCTGGTCGTGGTGGAGTCGTTCGGCGGTGGTGTCGGCGTATCCGGGGACGTCGGGCCACTGCTGCAGTTCGAAGAGGGTGCCCCAGGGGGCGCGGAAGTAGATCCACCGGTTTCCGCGGATCGGGCCCTCGGGGATGGTGATGATGTCGCCCAGGACGTCGACTCCGGGGAGCTGTTCCAGGTGGGCCACGGCCGCCTCGATGTCGCCGACGCGCAGGCAGAGGTGGTTGGTGCCGATGTCGACCAGCCGGGGCGGGGTGTCGGGGATGCCGTCGGCCGCGGTCGGTACGAGGCGTACCTCGATGCCGGGAGAGAACGAGACGACGCCGGCGCCGCCGTCCCGGTCCACGGCCGAGGGTCCGGCCAGTTCCGCGAGGAAGGCGGTGGCCTCCTCGACATCCGGCACCGCCACCGTGATCCGGTGGGCCGGCGGGCGGGTGCCGGGGAGCGAGGTCAGAGGGGTGTCTTGGGCCGTGGTCATGTGGGGGTTCCTTCGGGGAGCGGGGTCGGGGCCGGGGGTAAGCGTCTGCCGGTGGCCGTGGCCGGGCCCCGGACGACGACCGGCCTCGGGTGCGGGTGGGTCACGGCAGGAGCAGGACCTTGCCGCGCAGGCCGCCCGCACTGAAGTCGTGGTGGGCGCGGGCGGCGTCGGCGAGCGGGTAGCGGCGGCCGGCCGGCACCGTGAGACGGCCGGCGGCGACCAGATCGCTCAGGGTCTGGAGCTGGTCGCCGTTCTCGTCGACGTAGCTCTTGCCCGGAGTGATGCCCCGCTCGGGGGCGGGCTGGGGGTTGTCGTCGATGGCGACGAACTGGCCTCCGTCGGCGACCGCGCGGATCGCGGCGGCCACGCCCGCGGTGTCGACGACAGCCGTGTGGGTGGCGTCGGGGAGATCCACGGTCCGGGTGTGCACAGTGCCTACGCCGAGGCCTCGCAGGGACTCGATGTCGCCGGTCCGGGCCAGGGCGTCGACCGGGTGTCCGTCGGCGAGCAACAGCTGGACGGCGATCCGGCCGACCGCGCCGGCGGCGCCGGTGACGAGTACGGGTGCGCCGGCCGGCAGCGTGAGCTTGGCCAGGGTCTGGACGGCGGTCAGTCCGGCGAGCGGGAGCGCTGCGGCCTCCTGCGGCGGCAGGCCGGCCGGGGCGTGGGCGAACAGGCGTGCGTCGGCGGTGACGTGTTCGGCATAGGTGCCGTAGCGGTGGGCCGGCTGGGCGATCATGCCGATGACCTGCTTGCCCACGGTGAACCGGGTGACCTCGCTGCCGGTCTCGGTGACGACGCCGGAGACGTCCCAGCCGGGTACGGACGGGTAGGTGAGGTTCAGGGTGAGGAAGCCGGAGCGGGTCTTGAGGTCGACCGGGTTCACGGCGGCCGCGGTGACGGTGACACGGATGTCCTGCGGTCCGACGGGCAGTTCGGGTACCTCGTCGAAGGCCAGGACGTCGGGCTCGCCGGTGCGGTGGAAGGTGATGGCTTTCATGCCGGCGAGTTCTCCTTCGGAGCGACGGTGGTGAAGGCGTGGCGGGCGTTGGCCTCCGCCGCGGTCAGGGCGAGTCCGCCGTCGGCGAGGACCGAGGTGCCGGTGAGGTAGCCGGAGTGGGGTCCGGCGAGATAGGCGATGAGCGAGGCGATCTCCTCGGCTCCGGCCGGGCGGCCGAGCGGGATGTCGGGGCGGGAGATCGACCGGTAGGTGGCCTCGTCGTGGACGCCGTTCATGGCGGTGGCGGTCTCACCGGGGGCAACGGAGTTGACCCTGATGCCGTACTGGCCGAACTCCAGGGCGAGAACCTTGGTGATCATGCCCAGGGCGGCCTTGCTGGCGCAGTAGAGCGCGCCGCCGGTGATGGGGACGGTCTCGTGGACGGAGGTGACATTGACGATGCTGCCCCGGACGCGGCCACGGATCATGTGGTGGCCCACCGCGGAGGCGAGCGTCATGGGAGCAAGGGCGTTGATCGCGAACACCTCGTCGGCCCGCTTCAGTTCCAGGGCGTCGGCGGCGCTGCGGTCGTTGATGCCGGCGTTGTTGACCAGGCAGTCGATACGTCCGGCCCGCTCGACGGCGGCCATGCAGCTGTCGACCGCGGCCTCCGGGTCGCGCAGATCGGCCCGGACCGGGACGCATTCGGCGCCGGTGGTGCGCCGCAGTTCCTCGGCGACCTGGCGGATCCGGTCCTCGCCGGTGGCGTAACCGAGAAGCAGCCGGTGGCCCGGGCCGGCAAGTGCCCGGGCGGTGGCCCGGCCGATGCCGCTGCTGGCGCCGGTGATCAGTGTGGTGTGGAGGTCAGGCAACGCTCAGCACCACCTTGGGCCGGTTCCGGCCGTGCTGGAGCACGTCGAAGGCGCGGGCGACCTCGGCGAGCGGTATCACCTGGTCGACGAGACCGGCGGCGAGTTCGTCGACGAGTGCGACGGCGCGGGCGTAATGGTCGACGCCGTGCCGGACTCCGGCGATGCGCAGGCCGTCCAGGGTGATCCGGGCGGCGTCGACGGTCTCGGCCTGTGCGGGGACGCCGACCAGCAGGCACAGGCCGCCGGGGCGCAGCCGGTCAAGCGCGGCGTTGAGGGTGCCGGGGGCGCCCGAGCACTCCAGGACGAGGTCGTAGCCGGTGGGGGCGTCGTCGGTGCGGGTGACCCGGTCGCGGTAGCTGCCGGCCGGAAGGTGGCCGACGGTGCCGGGTTCGGCGATGTCGACGGTCACCGGGTACCGGGCGAGGACGGCGGCGGCGAGGCTGCCCATGGTGCCCGCGCCGATGACCAGGATCTGGTCCCCGGGCCGCGGGTCGGCCGCGTGGACCGCCTCCAGGACGGTGACCAGGGGTTCGACCAGGACGTGTTCCGGGCGCGGGTGCTCCGTGCCGGGGCCGAAGGGAACCAGGGCGTGGCGGGGCATGACCAGGAACTCGGCGGCGGCTCCGGTCCAGCCGTACAGGCCGACTTCGCGCAGCTCGGTGCACAGGTTGCGGTGGCCGGCGGCGCAGGAGCGGCAGGACTGGCAGGGGATCATGGTGGAGCCGGTGACCACCTCGCCGTGGCGCAGTCCGGTGACGCCGGGGCCGAACTCCTCGACGGTGCCTGCCCATTCGTGGCCGAACCGGTGCGGGAAGGTGGCGCGTCCGTCGGCGAGGTAGGGGGAGGTTCCGTGCAGGAGCTCCAGGTCACTGCCGCACAGGCCGACGTAGGCGATCCTGACCAGGACCTCGCCGGGTCCGGCGGCCGGGCGGGCGGTCTCCACCAGGGTCGCGGTGTGCGGTTTGTCGATGACGGCGGCCCGCATCAACGGCCCTCACCTGCTGCCAGGGTGCGGCGGGTGCCCAGGACGAGGGCGAGGACGGCTGCCAGGGCGAGACCGGCGCCGACCGCGGGCAGCGCGGCCAGCGAGGCGCCCAGCGAGAGGGTGGCCGAGCCGATCCAGGCGCCGGCGGCGTTGGCGAGCTGGAAGCCCGCGATGTTGACGGTGGCCGCGAGGTTGGGGGCCTCACTCGCCGCGCTGATCAGTTTGGAGGCCAGCGGCGGGATGATCGAGAAGCCCGCGGCGCCGAGGACGAAGAGCCAGGGTGCGGTGAACCAGGTGCTCGAGCCGAAGAGCGCCAGCAGGCCGAGGGCGACGGTGAGAGCGCCGAGCGCGACGAGCAGGGTGCGGTCGATGGAGCGGTCGGCGAAGTGTCCGCCGAGCTGGTTGCCGACCACCGAGCCGATGCCGAAGACGAAGAGAAGCAGCGTGACGTGGCCGGACGAGAAGCCGGTGTAGTCGCGGAGGTAGGGCGCGATGTAGGTGAAGACGACGAACAGGGCGGCCTGGCTGAGCGCGGTCAGGGTGAGCGCGGCCCACACCGCGGGGCGGGTGAAGACGGTGAGTTCGGCGGAGATCGATCCGGCCGGGCGGGCGGGGGCGCGCCGGGTGACGGCCACCAGGCCCACGGTGACCAGGGTCTGGAAGACCGCGACCACCACGAAGGAGGTCCGCCAGCCGAACTCGCCGCCGATCAGGGTGCCGAGCGGTACGCCGAGCACGGTGGCCAGGTTCAGGCCGAGGGAGACCCGGGCGATCACTCGGCCCTGGAACTCCGGCGGCACCAGAGACGTGGCGAGGACCAGGCACAGGGCGAAGAAGGTGGCGTGCGGCAGGGCGGTGATGATCCGGAAGACGACCAGGAGCGCGAAACTGTTCGCCAGTGCCGTACCCAGGGTGCCGATGACGAAGACCGCCATGGAGCCGATGATCAGGGCGGTGCGCGGCACGCGGGTGGTGACGATGGTGAGCAGCGGACCACCGATCATCACGGTGACCGCGTAGACGGTCACCAGGAGTCCGGCGGTGGCGTCGGACACGTTGACGTCGCCCGCGATGTCCGGGAGGACGCCGGCCACGAGGTACTCGACGGTGCCGACGCCGAAGACGGCGAGCAGCATCCACAGGACGGCGGCGTTGGTGCCCTTCGCTGGTACGGGCGTTGGCGTCTCGGTGCTGGTGGTGGCGGTCAACGGACGCTCCCCTTCTTCTCGTTCGTGTCGGTGGTGGGTGCGGGCGCGCCGGTGTACTCCAGGACGGCGCAGCCCCAGGTGAATCCGACGCCTATGCCGGTGAGCAGCAGCCGGTCGCCCGGGTTGAGGGCACCGGAGCGGCGCAGCAGGTCGAGGCCTACGACCGGGTCGGCGGCGCCGGTGTGCCCGATCTCCCAGCCGCGCTCGGCCAGCGTCTGGCCGGCGTCGATCTTCAGCGGGCCGAAGCACTGTTTGCGCAGCAGGATCCGGCCGAAGTTCGGCACCAGCCAGTGGGCGATGTCGGAGTGGGCGGTGTCGGCGTCGGCGAGTGCGGTCTCGGCGCAGCGTGACAGGGCGGCGGTGTTGCGGGTCCAGAACTCCTCGGTGCTGCGGGTCTCGGCGAATGCGGCGACCCGCTGGCGCAGGTCGATGGGGGCTCCGGAGCCGTAGTAGGGCATCGCCATCGAATCGTTGCCGCGGTGCATCCGCTCGAGCAGCGGGTCGCTGACCACGGAGGTGGACAGGATCCGGAAGGGGCCGCCGTCGTGGCCGAGGACCAGGGCGCCCGCGCCGTCGCCGTAGACCAGTCCGCTGTCGGAGGCCCAGCGGTCGAAGAGCGGCAGCTGCCAGGCGTCGGAGGCGGTGACCATGCCCTTGCCGGAGCCCGCGCACCAGCGTCCGACGAGCTCCATGCCGACGACGGCGCCCGCGCAGGCGGTGCGTATCTCGATCGGTATGCATTCCTCTATGCCGAGCTCGCTCTGCAGATAGGCGCCGCAGTTCCAGCCCTCCAGGCCGTTGTGCAGCACCACCGCATGGACCAGGACATCGATGTCGGCGGGGTCGGTCCCGGCGTCCGCGAGCGCGGCGTGTCCGGCGGCCGCCGCCATCTCGGGGGCGCTCTCGCCGCGTTCGGGGCGGGCCACGGCGGCCGACACCTGTCCGGTCTTGCGGTGTTCGACCTGGCTGTACCGTCCCGCGGCCACCATCTCGGCGGCGAACTCACGTTCCTCGGGCAGATAGGAGCCGAAGCCCTCGATGTAGAGGCTCTCCCACTTCACGCTGCCTCACCGGCCCCGACGAGTCCGGCCTCGGATGCGAAGTTCTGCCCCGCTCGCTGTCGTGCGGTGTCGAGTTCCTTGAGCGCGGTGTCCAGTTCCTCGGGGGTGACGTCGTTGACGAATCGGTGGTGACCGATGCCGACCGGAAGCGGCAGCCGCTGCTGTCCGTCGCGATGGCGCACCGTATCGGCGAGTGCGCCGTCCAGGATTCCCGGACGGGCCAGGACCTCGGTCCACAGCGGGAGTCGCAGCCGGTCCATCAACGCCAGTACGCGCTGGGACTGGTGCTCGGTGACATCGCCGCGCATCCGCCCCATCACGGTGGTGAGCGCCATGTCGACGGCGACCGCCTCACCGTGCAGCAGCTCCGGCAGCGCCTCCATCTCGATGGTGGGGCTGAAGGTGTGCCCGTAGTCGACGCATCGTTCCAGGCACTGTTCCCACAGATTGGGCTGGAGTTCTTCCAGCATCAGGTGGATGGCCTCGGAGACGACCCGGCGGGCCGCCGTCTCCAGGGCGGGAGTGCTGCCCTGGAAGCGGTCCTCGATCAGCAGCGGCCCGAAGTCCTCGAGGAGATCGAAGAGTTCCGCCGACTTGATGAGTGCCACCTTGAGGATCTCCGCCAGCCCGTTGGAAAGGTGACGTGCGTCGAGGGTGCTCAGGAAGGAGCGGTCCACGAAGGTCGCCACGGCCGGTGCGTAGGTACCGAGCCGGTTCTTGCCCTGCCCGTAGTTGACCCCGGTCTTCACGCCGACCCCGGCGTCGACCAGGCCCACCAGGGTGGTGGGTATCCGTATGTAGGGGGTGCCGCGCCGGTACAGGCTGGCGGCGAGTCCGACGACGTCGAGGAGGACGCCGCCGCCGATGGCGATCACCGGTTCGCGCCTGCGGTCGATGCCGAAGTCGTTCATCGCGTCGACCACGTCCGTCACCAGGCTCCACCGCTTGACACTCTCGTCCGCGCGTACGGGCAGGAGAGTGACCGCGATGCCGTGATGGTCGAAGTAGCGGGTGATGCGCTCCCCGTGGAGTTCCTGAACGGTGGAGTCGATCAGGACGAGACGCCGGTCGCCGGGTCGCAGCGCTGCGTCCGCGCAACCCGTTAACAGCAGGGTGCTGTCGGTGTCGAACAGGCCGGACGCCTCGACGACGTGGTACCGGACCTGTTTGACGGCCTCCACGGTCCAGGTCGGGGAGGCGGAGTGACGGCGGGTCAGGCCATCGGTGTAAGACGCACTGTTGTGCATGTGGAGTCCTCACGCTGTGCAGGCATGGTGCGTCGTGGACGGCGACCACCTTGTCGCCGCTCCTCGCTGCGCATGAAGGGTGCGGCGAGGAACCACGCCTGTTCGGCGTACCGGTTCCCCCACCGGCTCGGCGAGACTATCATTCGTTTATCGATCGCTACATGAATAATGGATCACACCGGCGTGAAGCCGCACTTCGGCCCGCGCCCGCGAGAGAGCACGCTCACCGACGACGTGGGAGCACCTGATGGCAGGCGTACGCGGCCAGGGCCGTAAGTTCGATCTCGACGGCGCCTTGGAGAAGGCCATGCTCGCCTTCTGGCGGCATGGTTACGACGGCGCCTCCGTCGCCACCCTCACCCGGGAGATGGGGATCAACCCCCCCAGCCTGTATGCGGCGTTCGGCAGCAAGGAGGGCCTCTTCTTCGCCGCCGTCGAGTACTACAACAACGGCAGAGGCAGCTTCATGCAGCGCGCCTTCGACGAGGAGGGCCACTCCCCCGCCCTGATCCGGCGCCTGCTGTACGAGGCGGCCGAGACCTACACCCTCGCCGACGGACCCGGCGGCTGTCTGATCATCGGCTCCGCCACCCGCGTCTCCGACGCCGCCCAGGAAGTCGCCGACCGCCTCCGCAATCTCCGCAACGCCAACATCGACCGGCTGGAGGAGCACATCAGGGCCGACATCGACGCGGGAACCCTCCCGGCCCACACCGACGCCCGCGCGGTCGCCGAGTTCACCGGGGTGGTCGTTCAGGGCATGTCGCACCGGGCCCGGGACGGCGCGACGACCGAGGCGCTACGGGCCGTCGCGGGGACGGCGTGGAAGTCGGTCCGGATGCTGCTGGGCGAGACGTAAGGATCAGGGGAATCGCTCGCCGCCACGCTGCCGCGAATACCCGGATCTCCACGTTCCGTTTCCTTCTCCGAAGAGACCCCGGAATATCAGGTGCCCACCCTCGCACTCCATGCACGCGGAACAATGTCCAAAGGGCGGGCCAGAAGCACCGCGAACCGGCCAACACCCCTTCCCCTTGGGCGTATTGGGCCAGCTCAGGGGCACTCACGTCGCAAGCCGACAGCACGTCGGAGGAAGTCGGCCAACGTGAGGAGAGAGGGCATTCATGCGGAGCAGAGGAGTGAAGGCGTCCGCGCTGGGAACGGCCGTCATCATGGGGAGCGTCGTCCTGACGGCCTGTGGGGACAGCGATGCGAAGGACGACAGGCCCGCGGCGACGGCGAGCGCGAGTGATGGCGCGCAGGAGCAGGGCACGGCTGCCGTGCGCAGCGCCTACGACAAGACCGCCGAGGCCGAGACGGCGAAGATGACCGTCAAGGTGAAGGCCTCGGCGGACGGCCGGTCGATCACGTCCGCCGGCCGCGGGGCCATCGACCTCGCGGACGGCGACAGCACCATGACCGTCACCGCCGAGGGCCAGACCATCGAACAGCGAGTGGTCGACCAGGTGCTCTATCAGGAAGCCCCTGACCGGGAGAAGTCCGGCGGCAAGCCCTGGCTGAAGATCGACCTGAAGAAGGTCGCGGAACAGCAGGGTTCGGACCCCGCACAGATCGGCGATCCGGCCCAGTCCGCCGCCTACGCCAAGGCGATCACCGACGACGACGTCTCCAAGGTCGGCACGGAGAAGATCGACGGCGCCGACACCGACCGGTACAAGGTCTCGGTCGACGTGTCGCAGCTGCCCGGCGGCTCGCAGCTGCGCGAGCAGATCGGCCCGACGCTGCCCATGCAGATCTGGCTCGACGACCAGGGCCGCATTCGACGCCAGCAGATCGACATGACCGTCAAGGCACCGGCCTCCGCCAAGCCGGACGCGAGCTCCACACCCCAACAGGTGAAGCTCAGCACGCTGATGGAGTACTCCGACTTCGGCACCGAGGTCGAGGCCGAGGCTCCCCCGGCCAAGCAGGTGACCGACATGACCGACCAGGCACTGCGGGACGGTCAGAAGAAGAGCTGACCCCGCGTGGGCCCGGCCGAACGCCGCCGGGCCCGCGGCACCCGGGCCGTCCTCGGCGAGAGGTTCCGTCGGCGGAGTGCTACCGGCCCCGGAGTGCGGACGCGGCGATCCGGAACGGCCCAATGAACCAGGCGCCCGGACGGAGACTGCGGCTCCGCCGTGTGGTCCCTGCCAGGACGACGGCACGGCACGCCTGCGATGCCTGCAGCGCTTGCAGTACCTGCAACGGCAGCGAGCGGCACTCTCCGGCCGCCGGCTCAGCGCACCGCGGGGGGCGCCGTGCTCTCCCGCACTATCAGACGCGTCGGCACAAGCGACGTGCCGTGCGTCGCGTCGTCGTGGCGCATCTTCCGCAGGACCGCCTGGACGCAGAGGCGGCCGACCTCAGCGAAGTCCTGATGGACCGTCGTGAGGGGCGGCAGGAAGGACGACGCCTCGGCGATGTCGTCGAAGCCGATGACGCTGACGTCCTCGGGGACGCGCCGGCCGCGTTCATGCAAGGCGCGCAGCAGACCCAGGGCCATCTGGTCGTTGGCCGTGAAGACGGCCGTGCAGTCGTCGTGCGCGGCCAGCTCCAGGCCCGCCCGGTAGCCAGACTCCGCCGACCAGTCGCCCCGCACCAGGGGCGGTATCCGCCGGCCCGCGTCGGTGAGCGTGGCCTGCCAGGCGTCGGTACGGCGCTGGGCGGCGTAGGAGCCCTCGGGGCCCGCGAGGTGCCAGACCGTATCGTGGCCGAGCCCGAGCAGATGCTGGACGGCCGCGCGCGTGCCGCCGACCTGGTCGGTGTCGACGACCGTGTACCGCTCCCCCGCGTCGGAGTCGGCGACGACCACCTGGACGCGGGGCGGCATATTGATGGTGGCAGCGTCCAGGAGGTGCACCTCCATGATGACGATCACCGCGTCGACGGCGAGTTCCCCCAGTCGGGAGAAGGCGCCGCGCACCTCGTCCTGGGTGGGGACGGCGACCGGCAGCAGGGTCACCGCGTATCCCTCGGCCGCCGCAGCGGTGGCGATCGCCTCCAGGGTGCGGACGTTGCCGGTCGTGGAGAGAGTGAAGGTGATGACGCCCAGGGTGCGGAACTCGCCGCGCTTCAGGGCGCGGGCGGCGCTGTTGGGGCGGTAGCCCAGCTCCCGCATGGCGGCGAGGACCTGGCGGCGCGTCTCCTCGTTGACACCCGCGTAACCGTTGGACACGCGCGAGACGGTCTGCGAGGACACCCCGGCCAGCTGTGCCACGTCCGCCATCGAGACCGAGGGTCGGGCCGGTCCCTGTGCGCGCCGACGGCCGGTCACCGCAGGTGAGGCCGCCTGCGTCGGCGTGTCGTGCGTCGCGTCCATTTTCTACCCCCTGCCTCTCCTTGCATCGCTTTGATCACGATCCTCCAGGGAGACCCTTGACCTGTGTCAGCGGAGGCGTGTAGACATGCCGCCATCGGATGTTTACGTAAACATAACAGCTCGGGTCACTTTTTTTGCTGCTTGATGTTTGCGTAAACATCTCGTCCGCGCCACACGGGGAAATCTGCGGGGCGCGGGTTCCATGAGTGGACGAGCGAGGAACGATCATGACAACGCTGCAACCGCCGGCCGCCGCCGCGCCGCGTCCGGCACCGCCTCCGGCAAAACGGGACCGACGCTCCTGGACGGGGTGGGGGTTCATCGGCCCGTTCGTGGCGGTCTTCGCACTCGTCTTCCTCGCGCCCATCGCGTACTCGGTCTACCTGAGTCTCTTCCGCAACCAGTTGATCGGCGGCAACCAGTTCGTCGGCCTGGACAACTACACCCAGGCCCTCAAGGACGACCAGTTCTGGTCGGCCGTCGGCCGGGTGGGGCTCTTCCTGGCGATCCAGGTGCCGATCATGCTGGGCATCGCCCTGCTGGTGGCGCTGGCGCTGGACAGCGGCCGGCTCTACGGCAAGAGCTTCTTCCGGATCACGATCTTCCTGCCGTACGCCGTGCCCGCCGTGGTCGCCACCCTGATGTGGGGCTTCATGTACGGCACCAAGTACGGCCTGGTGGGCGACATCAACGAGACGTTCGGCCTCACGCTGCCCGACCTGCTCTCCCCCGACTGGGTGCTGGCCTCCATCGGCAACATCGTGACGTGGGAGTTCGTCGGCTACAACATGCTGATCTTCTACTCGGCGCTGCGGGTCATCCCGAGCTCCCTGTACGAGGCGGCCGAGATCGACGGTGCCGGTCAGTGGCGGGTGATCGCCTCGATCAAGCTGCCCGCGATCCGGGGCGCGATCGTCATCGCGACGATCTTCTCGATCATCGGCAGTTTCCAGCTCTTCAACGAGCCGAGCATCCTGCGTCCGCTGGCGCTCAACGCCATCACCACCGACTACACGCCGAACTTCTACACGTACTCGCTGTCCTTCGCCGGCCAGCAGCACAACTACTCCGCGACGGTCGCCATCATCATGGGCCTGCTCACGATGGTGGTCGCCTACGTCGTGCAGCTGCGCGGCATGCGCAAGGGAGCGTGACCCGATGAGCACCCCTGTCACCACCGCCTCCCCCGCAAAGACCAGCAGCCCTCCCCGGCTGCGGACCCCGCGCAAACCCGCCCCGGACAAGCGGCGGCGCAGCGTGCTGATGACGGTGCTGATGGCCCTGATGGTCCTCTACACCGTGGTGCCGCTGATCTGGCTGGTCATCAACTCCACCAAGACCCAGGCCGGTCTGGGCGACTCCAACGGTCTGTGGTTCGCCCACGACTTCGCCCTGTGGGACAACATCCGGGACACCTTCACCTACCACGACGGCATCTTCGGCCGCTGGCTGCTCAACACCCTGCTGTACGTGGTGCTCGGCGCCGGCGGCGCGACCCTGCTGGCGGTGCTGGGCGGCTATGCGCTGGCGAAGTTCGACTTCCCCGGCAAGCGCGCCATCTTCGCCGTCGTCATCGGCGCGGTGGCCGTGCCGGGTACGGCGCTCGCGGTGCCGACCTTCCTGATGTTCAGCAAGATGGGGCTCACCGACACCCCGTGGGCGGTGATCATCCCGTCGCTGGTGTCGCCGTTCGGTCTCTATCTCATGTGGGTGTTCGCCACCGAGGCGATTCCGACCGAGCTGCTGGAAGCGGCCCGGATGGACGGGGCGAGCGAGGTGCGGACCTTCTTCCAGGTCGCGTTGCCGCTCCTGGCCCCGGGGATCGTGACCGTGCTGCTGTTCACCACGGTCGCCACCTGGAACAACTACTTCCTCCCGCTGATCATGCTCAAGGACCCGGACTGGTACCCGCTGACCCTGGGTCTGAGCGCCTGGAGCAACCAGGCGCAGACCATCGGCGGTGACGTCATCTTCAACCTGGTGATCACGGGCTCCCTGCTCACGATCATCCCCCTGATCGCCGCCTTCCTGTTCCTCCAGAAGTACTGGCAGTCCGGCCTCGCCGCCGGAAGCGTCAAGGAGTGACGAGGCCGGCGCCCGCCCCAAGCCCCCCAATTGAGCACCACCGGCACCACCCCCACCCTCACCTGTCCCACCCACGCAGAAGTGGAAGCACCTCCATGCGCAGAACAACCGGCCGCATCCTGCGCGGCATCGCCCTCGTCTCCACCCTCGCCCTGGGCGCCACCGCATGCGGCGGCTCGGACGACGACTCCGACACGAAGGCCGTCTCCGCCGCGGACATCAAGGCGGCCCTGGACAAGGGCGGCGACATCACGGTCTGGGCCTGGGAGCCCACCTTGAAGACCGTGGCCGCCGACTTCCAGAAGAAGTACCCGAAGGTCAAGGTCAACCTGGTCAGCGAGCGCTCCGGCGACAAGCACTACACCGCGCTGTCCAACGCGATCTCGGCCGGCAAGGGCGCCCCGGACGTCGCCCAGGTCGAGTACTTCGCGCTCGGCCAGTACTCCCTGACCAAGGGCCTGACCGACCTGGCCCCCTACGGCGCCGACAAGCTCGCCTCGAAGTACACGCCCGGTCCGTGGAACGCGGTCAGCGACGGCGACAAGGTCTACGGCCTGCCGATGGACTCGGGCCCGATGGCGCTGTTCTACAACAAGAAGGTCTTCGACAAGTACAAGATCGCCGTTCCGACCACCTGGGACGAGTACCTGGACGCGGCCCGCAAGCTCCACAAGGCCGACCCGAAGGCGTACATCGCCAACGACGCCGGTGACGCGGGCTTCACCACCTCCATGCTGTGGCAGGCCGGTTCGCGCCCCTACAAGGTCGACGGCACCAAGGTCGGCATCAACTTCGACGACGCCGGAGCCAAGAAGTTCGAGACGGTCTGGCAGAAGCTGATCGACGAGAAGCTACTCGCCCCGGTCAACGGCTGGACCGACGACTGGTACAAGGGCCTCGGCGACGGCACCATCGCCACCCTGGCCACCGGCGCCTGGATGCCCGCCAACTTCTCCACCGGCGTCCCGAACGCCAAGGGCCAGTGGCGTGCCGCGGCGATGCCCGCCTGGACCAAGGGCGACAAGGCGAGCGCGGAGAACGGCGGCTCCTCGCTGACGGTCCCGGCGCTGGCCAAGAACAAGGAACTCGCCTACGCCTTCACCGAGTACGCCAACTCCGGTGACGGTGTCGCCACCCGTGTCTCCGAGGGCGCCTTCCCCGCCACCAAGGCGGAACTGGAGTCGGCCGACTTCCAGAGCAAGAAGTTCGACTACTTCGGCGGCCAGGAAGCCAACAAGATCTTCGCCGAGTCCGCCGCGAACGTGGCGAGCGACTGGTCCTACCTCCCGTTCCAGGCGTACGCGAACTCGATCTTCAACGACACGGTCGGCAAGGCCTACGTCTCCAACGCCACGCTGGCGGACGGCCTGAAGGCCTGGCAGGACGCGTCGGTCAAGTACGGCGAGGAGCAGGGCTTCACCATCGAGAAGTAGCCCGCACCACAGCTCGGACGCCGGGCGGCGCGGCACCTCGCCGCGCCGCCCCGCGCATCACCTTCGGAAGGACCGCCATGATCTCCACCCTCCACTCCCGCAGACGCGGGGCGGACGGTGACCCCACCCCGCGTCTCGCCTTCGGCGCCGACTACAACCCCGAGCAGTGGCCCCGGGAGGTGTGGGAGGAGGACGTCCGGCTGATGCAGGAGGCCGGTGTCACCGTCGTCTCGGTGGCGATCTTCTCGTGGGCACGTCTGCAGCCCGGCCCGGACGAGTGGGACTTCGGCTGGCTCGACGAGGTCATGGACCTGCTGCACGCCGGCGGCATAGGCGTCGACCTGGCGACCGCCACCGCCTCCCCGCCGCCGTGGCTGACCACGGCCCACCCGGAGATCCTGCCGGTCACCGCGACCGGCGAGACCCTGTGGCCGGGCGCCCGCCAGCACTGGCGGCCCACCTCCCCCGTCTTCCGCGAGCACGCCCTGCGCCTGGTCCGCGAGATGGCGACCCGCTACGCCGACCACCCCGCGCTGGTCGCCTGGCACGTCTCCAACGAGCTGGGCTGCCACAACATCTACGACTACTCCGACGACGCGGCCCGCTCCTTCCGTGACTGGCTGCGGGCCCGCTACGGCACGCTGGAGGCCCTCAACCACGCCTGGGGTACGGCGTTCTGGTCACAGCGCTACAGCGACTGGCAGCAGATCCTGCCCCCGCGTCTGGCGGCCTCGCACCCGAACCCGACCCAGCAGCTGGACTTCAAGCGCTTCTCCTCCGACGCCCTGAAGGACTGCCTGCGCGCGGAGCGGGACCTCCTCAAGGACATCACCCCGGACGTCCCGGTCACCACCAACTTCATGGTGATGGGCGAGACCAAGGGCATGGACTACGCGGACTGGGCCGAGGAGATCGACTTCGTCTCCAACGACCACTACGTCCTCCCCGGCCCGCAGTCGCGCGATGAACTGTCCTTCTCCGCGAACCTCACCAGCGGCATCGCGGGCGGCCGGCCCTGGTTCCTGATGGAACACTCCACCAGCGCCGTCAACTGGCAGCCGGTGAACGTGGCGAAGCGGCCGGGCGAGCTGGCCCGGGACTCGCTGCTGCACGTGGCGCACGGCGCCGACGCCGTGTGCTACTTCCAGTGGCGCCAGTCGGCGGCCGGCGCCGAGAAGTACCACTCGGCGATGGTCCCGCACGCCGGGGCCGACAGTGAGCTGTTCCGCGCGGTGGCCGAGCTCGGCGCCACCCTCAAGACCCTGGCACCGGTGGCCGGTTCGGCCCGGGAGAGCGCGAAGGTCGGGATCGTCTTCGACTGGGACTCCTGGTGGGCGAGCGAGCAGGACTCCCACCCCACCTCGCTGCTCGACTACCGCCAGGAGGGCCTGGACTGGTACTCGGCGCTCCTCGCACTCGGTGTGCGCGCCGACCTGATCACCACCAGGAGCGACTTCGCGCGCTACGACGTGCTGATCGCGCCCGTCCTGCACGTGGTCCCGGCGGAGCTCGCCAAGGAGCTGACCCGCTACACCGAGCAGGGCGGCCACCTGGTCACGACCTACTTCTCCGGCGTCGTCGACCAGAACGACCACGTCTGGCTCGGCGGCTACCCCGGCGCCCTGCGCGAGCTGCTCGGCATCCGTGTCGAGGAGTTCGGCCCGCTGCTCGCCGAGGAGTCGGTGTCCCTGGACGACGGCTCGACCGGCACCCTGTGGACCGACCGCATCACCCTGGCCGACGAGCGCACCGAGGTCCTCGCCCGCTACGACTCCGGCAACCAGGCCGGACGGCCGGCCGTGACCCGGCGGACGACGGCCGCCGGTTCGGCGTCCTACGTCTCCACGCGCCTCGGCGTCGCGGGGCTCACCTCGCTGCTGCCGCGTCTCCTCGACCCGGCCGGCGTGACGAGCGAACTCCCGGTCGAAGCGCGCGGACGCGTCGAACTGGCCGTGCGCGGCAACACCGAGGAGAAGTTCCTGTTCCTGGTGAACCGGACCGACGACACGGTGCCACTGCCCGGGTTCACCGGCGACGTGCTGTACGGCACGGCCGCCGACGACGGGCTGGTCCTGGGGCCGCGCGAGGTCGCCGTGGTACGCCGACCGACGGTCTGACCCGCCCCCCATCTCTGTCTCCCCGGGCGGCACATGGCCCGCCCGGGGGCGCCCCTTCCCGTACCACCGGCGGGAGGGACCACCGCAGCGTTTCCACCTATGAAGCTGGGAGCACACGATGGCAGGACTCACCCGCAGCAGACGGCTTCTCGGGGCCGCGACGATGACCGCGCTGGCGACCGGAGCGGCACTGCTCTCCGTGCCCGCGCCGCTCGCGCAGGCCGACACGGTCACCGCGTCGGTCACCGTCCGGCCCGATCCGTCGTACAAGCAGGACAAGTTCGAGGGCTGGGGCACCAGCCTGGTCTGGTTCGCCAACGCCACCGGCGACTACCCGAAGGAGATCCGCGAGAAGCTCGCCGATCTGCTCTTCGGCGACGACGGTCTGGCGCTGAACATCGCGCGCTACAACATCGGCGGCGGCAACGCCCCCGACGTGAAGGACTACCTGCGTGCCGGTGGCGCGGTCGAGGGCTGGTGGAAGGCGCCTGCGGGCACGACCCGCACCGACACCGACTGGTGGAGCGCCGACGACTCCGCCGACTGGAACGGCAAGGCCGACGCCACACAGCGCTGGTGGGTCGATCGCATCAAGAAGGACATCACCCACTGGGAGACGTTCTCGAACTCCCCGCCGTGGTTCATGACCGAGAGCGGCTATGTCTCGGGCGGGTTCAACGCCAACGCCGAGCAGCTCAAGGAGAGTTCGGTCGACGACTTCGCCGCCTACGTCGCCGGGGTGACGAAGCGGCTGGAGAAGTCCGAGGGCATCAAGGTCGACACGGTCGACCCGTTCAACGAGCCGAACACCGGTTACTGGGGCACCCGTCTGGATGCGAACGGCGAGCCGGTGGGCGGCCGTCAGGAGGGTGCGCACATCGGCCCCGCGATGCAGGAGAAGGTGCTGGCCGCGCTGGCGCCCGCGCTGAAGAAGGCCAAGGTCAAGGCTGAGATATCGGCGATGGACGAGACCAACCCCGGCCTGTTCGCGACCAACTGGAACTCCTACGCACAGGCGTCCAAGGACCTCGTCGACCAGATGAACGTCCACACCTACGGCACCGGTCAGCGCACCACGGTCCGTGACCTGGCCAAGGCGGCCGACAAGCCGCTGTGGATGAGCGAGGTCGAGGGCGACTGGGGCGACGGGCAGAGCTTCACCGACATGCGCCCCGGGCTGGGCCTGGCGCAGCAGATGGTGAACGACCTACGCGAACTGGAGCCCACGGCCTGGGTGTTCTGGCAGCCGGTCGAGGACTACGACAACATGAAGCCGGGCGGCGAGTCCGCCAAGGGCGGCAACTGGGGTTCCATCCAGCTGCCGTTCAGCTGCACGTCGGCCGACACCCTGAAGTCCTGCCCGATCTACACGAACACGAAGTTCGACACGGCCCGCAACTTCACGCACTTCATCAAGCCCGGCGACAGCCTGGTCAAGGTGGACGACACCTCCAGCGCCGCCGCGGTGACGAAGGACGGCAAGGGCGCCTCGCTGGTCCACGTCAACTCCACGACCGCGCCGCGCGCGGTGACGATCGACCTGTCGAAGTTCGGGAAGATCAAGCGTGACGCGACCGTCACCCCGACCATCACCGACGCCGCGGGCAAGCTCGTGAAGCAGGCCCCGGTCCGGGTCGTCGACTCCAAGGCGACGTTCACCGTCCCCGCGCAGTCCGTGACCTCGTTCGCCATCAAGGGCGTCTCCGGAGTCGCGAAGGACTCGAGCCTGTTCAGCAAGGGCACGTCCTACACCCTGACCGGTGTGCAGAGCGGCAAGGCGGTGACGGTCGGTGCGAACGGTACGAGCCTGACCATCAACTCGGCCAACGGCACGGTCGCGCAGGAGTGGCGGCTGGAGGCGAAGTACGGCAAGAAGGGCAGCAACCGTGCGCGCTACGTCTTCGCCAACCCGGCCGAGGACAAGCGGCTCGCCGTGCGGGACAACGTGCCGGTGATCGAGGCCGACACGGGTGAGCGGGACCCGGCGACCGAGTGGATCCTGTCGACCACGGGCGACGGCACATGGACGCTGGTGAACCAGGCGACCGGACGGCTGCTGGAGGTCGGCGGCCAGGCGACGAACGAGGGCGCGGCCGTCACGACATGGCAGGCCAACTCCGGTTCCAACCAGCGGTGGCGGATCACCGAAGCCGGCTGACCAGCACGTTCGGACCCCGAACAGTTCACACAGACGCTCGGCCGGGATTTCCCGGCCGAGCGTTTTGCGTGGTCGAGTGCAGGGGCCGGCGGCTCCGCAGCCCTGCCTCACCCCGTGGCGGGCGCGGCGTGAAGCTCGTGGAGCAGGAAACAGGCGCCGACGATCTCGATGATGCGGGCCAACATCCTTGGCGGATAGTGCAGTTGGAGGATCGTTCCGGCCTCGGTGGCGAGCTGGGAGAACGCAAGGAACGTGGGCTCACTCCGTCGCCTTGCGGGTACGGCGCCTGAGGCGGAGCCCCGCGCGGGCCTTCCGCGGCACCCTCGAGGCCGGTCCCGGGACGGGCATCCCGGAGCGGCCGTAGTGGAAGGCGGAAACGCCGCTGCTGTGCTGCGAGTTGAGCAGGTGAATGAGGAGGACCCCGAGGACAGTCATCGCCACGATCACGGCCACGGTCACGAACATGTCCATGGCCCTCACCGCCCCGTCGGCTGATGCGGCAGCCCGGCGGTCACGGCCGGGATCCGTGGGCGTACGGCCGGGTCGCGGGCCTCGTGTCCGCCTTCGGAGTCCCAGACCGCTTGCACGGTCCGGTCGTCCTCGTACACCGTCCGCAGGCTCGCGGCCTCCTCCATCAACCGGCTCGCGGTCGATGTGCGCAGCGGGTCGCTCGCGGCGGCCATCAGCCAGGCGGCCGTGCCGGCCGGCGTCCTCGGCGGGATCACCAGAAGATTCCAGCGGCCCATGCGGTACGAGAGCAGCAGCAGTTCGTTCGGGTCCTGCTCGTTCGCGAACCAGCCCACCTTCACCACATGCCCGGCGACGGGCACCTTGCGCGGGATGACCGGCCAGTGGGTGGGGTTCACCGTGACCCGGGTGATCCGGCCCCACAACGGGTCCAGTACCGCGGTCAGGGAGGGGAGCTCCGCCACGAGATCGTGGGAGCGGGGCCACCAAGCGCCGTCCAGCAGAGCCGGTGCGGAACCGGCCGGCGCCAGCGACAGACGCAGAGGGGGCGAGGAGGACACGGAGGACCGGTGATCGGCTTCGAGTGTCGGCGAGGAGGAGACGGTCGCAGTCATGACGCGGACCCTGCCCCGGGCCGGCTACGACCGGCCCGGCATATTCGATCGCCGAAAACGACACGGCGTGGAAGCCGGTGCGCGGAATATCCTCGGTACCTTCAGCCTACTCCCCGGACAGGCCGAACGGACCGGTCCGGGAAGCGGAACAGCTGACCGCCGTACGTCTCCGATGCCGACCGGTCAGACCTGATCGACGACCGCGGCCGCCATGAGCGGTTCCGCGGCCGCCTCGGTCGTGTCCGGAGGCACGACGAGCAGATCCCAGCGCCCCCGGCCGGGGGCGAGCAGGACGATGGTGTGCGGGGCGGACGCCGTGAGAGACCTGCTCAGTCGTACGACTTGGTTGAAGACCAGCATCCGGCCGGGTACCGCGGACCATGTCGTTCCGTTGACCGTGGCGCTGGTGATGTGACCCCACGCGCGGGGCAACCCCGCGAGCAGCTGGGGAAGTTCGGCGAGCAGGTCGTACGAACGGGGCCACCACGCTCCGTCGATGGGCCGGGGCATACCTCCGCGCGGCGCCAGGCGCAGGCGCAGGACGGGAAGGGAGGGCAGCGGGGGCTGCAGTGCTGTGGTCATGAGATCTCCTGCCAACTGCCTTGCGCGGGCGAGTGGTCGGTGTCAGACGCGGCGGGCGGCGACGCGATCCGGACTCGGCCAGCGCACGTCGTGCACCCATCCGAGCCGCTCGAAGAGGCGGATGACGGCGGCCGACGGGTCGATCTGGCCGCGGTCGACGCCGTGCCGGGCGCTGGTGGGGTCGGCGTGATGGAGGTTGTGCCAGCTCTCCCCGAAGGAGAGCAGGGCGAGCGGCCACAGGTTGGTGGCGCGGTCGTGGCGCCGGGTGCGGAACGGGCGCTCACCGATCAGGTGGCACAGGGAGTTGACGCTCCAGGTGACGTGGTGGAGGAGCGCTATGCGGATGAATCCCGCCCACAGCAGGGCCGTCAGCGCGTGCACCCAGGTCCCGCCGATGAGCCAGCCGGCGCCGAACGGCAGGGCGAGGGTGAGCGCGCACAGCGCCGGGAAGGCGCGGTCGACGGCGCGGATGTCTCGGTCGGCCAGGAGGTCGGGGGCGTAACGCTCCGGCGGCGTACGGTCGTTGCGGAACAGCCAGCCGATGTGCGCGTGCAGCAGCCCTCGCAACTGGCCGCGCAGATGCGTGCCGTAGCGGTACGGGGAGTGCGGGTCACCGGGCCGGTCGGTGAAGGCGTGGTGGCGGCGGTGCGTGGCGACCCAGCCGATGACGTCGCCCTGGAAGCTCATCGAACCGGCCACCGCGAGTGCGATCCGCACCGGCCGGTTCGCCCGGTAGCCGCCGTGGGTGAGGCCGCGATGGAAGCCGACCGTGACTCCGAGGCCCGTGATCGTGTAGAGGACCAGCGCGAGGACGATGTCCGCGGGATGGATGAGGCTCCCCCACAGCAGCCAGCCGACCAGGCCTAACGCCACGAACGGCAGGACGACGATCAGCGCCGTCACCGTGACGTACAGTCGCTCCCCGCCGCCGCGCGCGGGCGCCGGGCCGTCCGACGGGAAGGGGGACATCCCGTCGTAGGCCTGGGGTGGCGGGGCGGTGTCCGGCGGGGCCGGGGAAACAGGCGCGGTGGGGCTGGGTGACATGGAAGGGGCTCCTTGACCTTACGAAGGCCGCTGGGACGGAGGTGCGGCCGGGGTCACGGGCTGCCCCTGATGGGTGGGTGGCGTGCTCAAGACGACCTGTCCGGTAGGCACAAAACACCCTCGTTCTTCCCAAGGTACTCCCCATACGGACGGAAGAGCCCGGCACGCACCTGTCGGCGGCCTCCGCCGGGGCGCGCCCGCACCCGCACCGCGTTGACACGGACCCTCGCCGGACGTTGACTGGCAGCACGGCGCAGGTGGTGCCCCGACACGACGGAAGCGGTACACACGACGATGTACGACCAGACACGCGCCCAACAGCCCGCGGACCAGACCCCGGGCCGCGCCGGACGCCGCACCCCGGGCCCTGAGCCCCTGCTCCCGGCGGAGAGGCGGGAGGAGATCGTCCGGCGTCTCGGACACGCCGTCAACACCTTCGCGGATGCCCCGCGCGAGGCGCTCGAGGAGGCCGAGGCCGCCTTCGACGAGGCCGCCGCCCAGCTCGCCAAGGCCCTTTCGGAACACCGAGAGGCCCTCCGTGCCGACTGGCAGAACCGGGACCCCGAGACGGACTCCACCGAACTCCGGCTCGCGCTGAGGCAGTACCGGGAGATCACCCAGCGGTTGCTGCGCGCGTAGGCGTCCACCGGGTCGTCCACGCCCCCGGACGAGGGTCCTGGACGGCCCGCCCCGCCGCCCCGCCGGGGCGGAGTAGCGTGAGCGAAACCGGGAGTTCTTCGTGCGCCGGCTCGTCGTCGGCGTCGTTCTCGGCGCACCACGACCACCGGGCGGTCGAATCGCTGCCCGGGGACAGGGACCGCGACATGAACGCGCCCACCGGTCAACGCGCCGCGCCCGACCGGGCCTTGCCCGCCCTCCTTCGGCTCACCCTGCGCCCGCCGACCTTTCCGCACGGCCCGGTGAGCGGCGCCTGGTGGCCCCGTTCCGACGACCTGCCGGCCGAACTCCCGGCTCTCATCCAGGCGTTCGACACCGCGCGGGGACGTGTCACGCGGCTGACCGCACACCGCGACACGTGGACGCAGGCGCCGTGCGACCTGCCCGTCGCCGGCCGCACGGTGAAGGCCGCCTGGCTCACGTCCGGGTTCGACCCGCACACCATCCGGCTCTTCTCCTACGGCGTCGGCCACTGGGACCTGCTGGTCGTCCCGCCCGGGACCGAGGCGGCCGCGGCCGCACGGCTGATGGCGGCCGCGGCCGATCCCGCGCTGCGCCGTACCGCGACCGCGCTCCTGGCGGACGAGGACGGGATCCCCTCGGCACCAGGCGCCTGATCCCCGGGTCCGGGAAACCCCGACGCACCGGATCCCGGTTGGCGATCACCAGCACAGGGCATCACGCAAGGACAGGCCCGGCCGGGCCGGACATGCACGGCCCGGGAAGCGGCCACGGGGGACGGTCGTCCAAGGAGGGGAAGTGATCCGCCATGCGTACGCGTCGGCGTACCCATCGGCGTTCCGTACGAGTCGAGTACCTACTGCCCGACCAGGCAGAATCGGCGGGCCGGGCACGGAGGCTGACCGCGCGCTTCCTCGCCCGGCCAGGCCTCGGGGTGACGGGGCTCGACGCCTCACACATCGACGACGCGACGCTCGTCGTCTCCGAGCTGGTCACCAATGCCACCCGGCACGGCGGCGCCTGCCGCCTGTGTCTGCAGATCTCCGGCACCCGGGTGACCGTCGAGGTCTACGACGGCAGCCCCGGCAGGCCACGCGTGCGACCGCTGACGGCCTGGGGCGAGAGCGGACGAGGTCTCGCCATGGTGCGGTGCCTGGCGGAGCGCCTCGATGTGGATCCGCTCGGCGGGGGTGGTAACAGGGTGCGCGCGGTGCTGTCCCTCTGAGCGGTGTGCGTCAGGCGGTGATCCCGGCGTTCCAGGTGTCAGGAGGTGTGCGGGCAGTTGCCGCGGGACTCGGCGATCGTGAGGCTGACGGCCGGCAACGGGCACAGGAACTGCTCGTAGCGGGTGTCGTTGTCGATGAACCGCTTCAGCCAGGAAATGCTGTACTTCGCGATCGTCGTGTTGGACGTGTTCGGGGTGAAGTGGGTCGCGCCCCGCAGTTCGAGGTAGGCGCGGTCGGTGGCGGAGGGCAGGCTCGCGTAGAACGGCTCGGAGTGGGTCGCCACTGGCGCGATGGTGTCTCCGTCGGCGCCGACGACAAGGGTGGGAGTCCTGACCTCCGGCCAGGTCTTGTCCAGGTTCCAGCCGGTCAACGGGATGGCGGCCTGGAGCGAGGGACGGGACTTGGCCGCTTCGATGGTGCCGCCGCCGCCCATGGAGTGGCCCATCACTCCCAGGCGCCCGGCGTCGACGCGGCCCCGGACCGTGCTGCGGTCCACCAGGTAGTCCAGTGCGGCCAGCAACTGTGTGCCGCGGCTGGCCGGTTGGTCGGAGGTGGTCAGGGTGTCGATCGTGAAGACGACGAAGCCCTGGGAGGCGAGTCGCGGGCCGAGCCAGGCGATGGAGGACTGGTAGGCGGTGTACCCCGGTGACACCGCGATCGCTCCGAACGTGCCGTCGGCGGTGCTTGTCGGGTAGTAGATGGTGCCGCCGCCGAAGCCGCTCACAGCGAGTCGCGACACGCTGGTCTCCGAGACGGCGTAGGGGCCGCGGGCGGCCTCGATGCTCGCCGTGGTGGGTGCGGGGCCCCGCTCGTACGGGTTCTCGGCCGCCTGGGCTCCACCGGTCTGCGAGGTCAGCAGGCCGATGAGCGCGGCGGCCGTGGCGACGCCGGAGGCGAAGCGCCCGGAACGGCGGCGTCGGTGGTGGCGGTGCGGGGTCTGCGCGGAACGGGAGGTCTCTGGCTCGTCACTCATGGCGGCTCCTTCGAGAGTGAGGGTTCCGGCGTCCTCGGGCCAGGCATCGTCCGCCGCGTGAAGGGCGTCGTACCCGAGGACGTGACACGAGTCATCCGGCGGGGAACAACGTAGGAGCTGACCAAAAGTCAGTCATCAGTGGAATCACCAGTCATGCCACAGGGCACGCACCCGCACCGCGTCGCACCGTGGAGATCACCGGTCACACCGGCGCACGGACATCAGATCGGTCCCGGCTCTGCCCGGCCCTGGTCCTCGCCGACGTTCGCCATCAGATGCGCGAGGCCGGTGCGCGAGCGGACACCCAGCTGCGTGAACACGTTGCGCAGGTGGTACTCGACGGTCCGGATGCTGATGGACAGCTCCGCGGCGATCTCCTTGTTCGTCGACCCGCGCGCCACATCCCGTGCGATGCGTACCTGCTGCGGTGTGAGCGAGGACAACACCCCCGCCTCGCCGGTCCCGGCCACCTCGCCCGCCGCCCGCAGCTCCGCGCCGGCCCGCCCGGCCCACAGCGCCGCACCGCAGCGTTCGAAACCCATCAGCGCATCACGCAACTGCGTGCGTGCCTCGGTGGGCCGGCGTCGGCGGCGCAGCCACATGCCGAAGGCCAGCTGGGTGCGCGCGTGTTCATACGGGCCGGATGCCTGCTCATGGTGAGCGAGCGCGCTGCGGTACAGCTCCTCGCTCCGGTCCGCGGGCGCGACGAGAGCGCGGCACCGCGCCAACTGCGCCGGAGCCTGTGGGTCGGCGCCGAGATCCGCCCAGACGGCGAACAGGTCGACCATCTCCGTCGCATCGAGGGCCCGGCCGGACAGGACACAGGCTTCGACGAAGCACGGCACGGCAAGGAACCACAGCCCGAAGTGGCCCTGCCGGGCCCCGGGCCGGACCAGCGGAGCCAGCCGGGCGGCCGCCCGCTCGACCTTGCCCGCCCCCAGTTCCGCCCGCGCCTGGGCCCACTCCGCGAGAAACGCGGCCTGGGCCAGCCCATGGGGTTGCGCGACGGCCAGGACGTCCGCGATCCGCGCACGGACCGTGGGCAGGTCACCCGCGATCGACAGCACGAGCGCACGCACGGCCGACAGGTCGGCGGCGACATTGCGCTGACCGAGTCTCTGCGCGAGTGCCACTCCTTCCTCCGCGTGGGCCCTGGCCTGGGGGTGGCGTCCCTCCCGCAGCTCCGCGTAGGCGAGGTGCGCCAGGATGCCCGGAACCCTGGCCTCCGCTCCGGCCGAGCGCGCGGACGCCAGGGCGAGGCCCAGGAGCCGGCGCGCGGTGGGGAGCCGGCCCAGCAGGAGGGCCGCCTCGCCGGCCTCGCGGAGCTCGTTCGTCTCCGCCCGGGTCGTGACCTGCCGCAACCGCGCCTCCAGGACCGCGTGGGCACGTCGGAAGTCCCCTTCCACCATGGCGCTCATCCCGATGCGGTGGGACCTCCAAGCGGCCTCGGGGCATCCCTCGGCACAGAGCGTGGACTCGCTGCCGGCTCCGCAGGTAGGGCAGGGGCCCACCGTGAAGACGCGTCGGTAACTGTCGTGGTCACCGGCAGCCCAGGCCGCCGATGCCGCTGCCAGCAGGGCGCGGCGAGCCAGCGGCGGGTCCGTCTCGCGCAGCCCTGCGGCGGCACGCAGCAGCGCCGAGCAGGCATCCGCCACGGGTCCGTCGCGCAACAGTTCACGACCGTGCGCGAGGGCACGGTGGGCTGCCGTGTCGGTGCGGGCCGAGGAGACGCCGCGAGTCTCGTCGTTCACACGCATCACCGCCTCCAAAGCGTCGACCGCAGCCCAAAGAATGGCCAACAACGGCTCGTCCGTCGACCGTCGGCGCGACATTCCGTGGTCCCTGCACAGAGTGAGCCGCGTCGCATCGGCAGGAGCGAGACTTGCTATGCAACGAGTTGCATAGCACGATCGGCGTCATGGCGCTCGAACACGCGATCTTGGTGTCGCTCTTGGAGAAACCGGGGTCCGGCTATGAGCTGGCACGGCGCTTCGAGCGGTCCATCGGCTACTTCTGGACCGCGACCCACCAGCAGATCTACCGCGTCCTCAAGCGTATGGAGAACGACGGCTGGGTCGACGTCCGGGACGTCCCGCAGCAGGGCCGGCCGGACAAGAAGGAGTACTCCGTCGCCGACCTCGGCCGGGCCGCGCTGTCCTCGTGGCTGCACGATCCGATCGAGCCGGACAGTGTCCGCCACGACCTGGCGGTGAAGATCCGGGGTGCCGCCTTCGACGACCCGGCCGCCCTGATCCACGAGGTGGAGCGGCACCGGCAGGCGCACCGAGCCCGGCTGGAGCACTATCTCGCGGGCGAGGAGCGAGACTTCACCGGGCCCGAGGCGAGCGCGGCCGCTCCGCAGGAGCCGCTGGATGCGGAGCGAGAGCTCCAGCACGTCGTACTGCGCGGCGGCATCGCGTACGAGCGCATGATGATCGACTGGCTGGAGGACGTGCTGACCACGCTGACCCGGTTCGCTCCGGACCACTGACGTCGCCGCACCCGCCGCCCGCACTGCCGCTCCCCTCCAGCCGCCCACCTCATGATTCCCATCCGTCCGCCCGCCGAAAGAGGCCCTCATCATGGCTGACCAACTGCTCTTCAACCCGCGCACCTACGACCCCGCGCACTTCGACCCCGAGACACGCCGCCTGCTGCGTGCCACCGTCGACTGGTTCGAGGAGCGCGGGAAGCGACAGCTGATCGAGGACTACCGGACCCGCGCCTGGCTCGGGGACTTCCTCGCCTTCGCCGCGAAGGAGAACCTGTTCGCCACGTTCCTGACGCCGGCATCCGCCGCACCGCAGGGAGCCCCGGACAAGCGGTGGGACACCGCCCGCATAGCCGCGCTCAACGAGATCCTCGGCTTCTACGGCCTGGACTACTGGTACGCCTGGCAGGTCACCATCCTCGGCCTCGGCCCGGTCTGGCAGAGCGAGAACACCGCGGCCCGCGACCGCGCCGCGGAACTCCTCGACCAGGGAGAGGTGTTCGCGTTCGGCCTGTCCGAGAAGGCCCACGGCGCCGACATCTACTCCACCGACATGCTCCTGGCGCCCGACGGCGACGGCGGCTTCCGCGCCACCGGCTCCAAGTACTACATCGGCAACGGCAACGCCGCCGGACTCGTCTCCGTCTTCGGCCGCCGCACCGACGTCGAGGGCCCCGACGGCTACGTGTTCTTCGCCGCCGACAGCCGTCACCCGAACTACCACCTGGTCAAGAACGTCGTCGACTCGTCGAAGTTCGTCAGCGAGTTCCGCCTGGAGGACTACCCCGTCACGGCCGACGACGTCCTGCACACCGGCCGCGCCGCCTTCGACGCCGCACTCAACACGGTCAACGTCGGCAAGTTCAACCTGTGCACCGCCTCCATCGGCATCTGCGAACACGCGATGTACGAGGCCGTCACCCACGCCCACCACCGCGTCCTCTACGGCCGCCCCGTCACCGCCTTCCCGCACGTGCGCCGCGAGCTGACCGACGCGTACGTCCGGCTCGTCGGCATGAAGCTGTTCAGCGACCGCGCCGTCGACTACTTCCGCTCCGCCGGCCCCGACGACCGCCGCTACCTGCTCTTCAACCCGATGACGAAGATGAAGGTGACCACGGAGGGCGAGAAGGTCATCGACCTGATGTGGGACGTGATCGCCGCCAAGGGCTTCGAGAAGGACAACTACTTCGGCCAGGCGGCCGTGGAGATCCGCGGCCTGCCCAAGCTGGAGGGCACGGTCCACGTCAACCTGGCGCTGATCCTGAAGTTCCTGCGCAGCCACCTCCTCGCCCCGGCCGAGTACTCGAGCGTGCCGACCCGCCTCGACGCGGCCGACGACGACTTCCTGTTCCGGCAAGGTCCGGCCCGCGGTCTGGGTTCGGTGCGCTTCCACGACTGGCGCCCCGCCTTCGACGCGTACGCGCATCTGCCCAACGTCGCCCGCCTGCGCGAACAGGCCGACGCGCTCTGCGAGTTCGTCGCCACGGCGGGACCCGACGCCGAGCAGAGCCGCGACCTCGACCTCGTCCTGTCCATCGGTCAGCTCTTCGCGCTCGTCGTGCACGGCCAGCTCGTCCTGGAGCAGGCCGCCCTGACCGGACTCGACGCGGACGTGCTCGACGAACTCTTCGCCGTCCTCGTGCGGGACTTCTCCGGACACGCCGTCGAACTGCACGGCAAGGACTCGGCAACCGAAGAGCAGCAGGAGTGGGCCCTGAGCTCGGTCCGCCGACCGGTCGTCGACACGGCACGCACGGAGCGAGTCTGGCAGCGGGTCGAGGCGCTGGCCGGCGCGTACGAGATGGCCCCGTAGCCGCCGCGCACACAGCACAGGTGGCCGGGCTCCCCGTGAGCCCGGCCACCCGCGGCCGAACGTGACCTTCGGCCGCACCCCGGTCACCGCGTGCGCGGGCCGGCACTCACCGGGCGGGCGCGTCGCAGGTGACGTCCGTGGCCGGGAGTCGGCCGGTGGCGAGATAGGCGTTGACGGTGGCGTCGACGCACGGGGTGCCGTGGACGCCGTACACCGCGTGCTGGTCGGCCCCGCGCAGGGTGACCAGGCGCGAGGAGGGCCACATCCGCCGCACCGCTGTGGCGCCCTCATAGGTGGTGCGCGGGTCGCCGGTGGCGTTGACGAGCAGGGCCGGGAGGTCGTCCCGGATGCTGGTCGGACGCTCGCGGGGCCGGTCCCAGAAGGTGCAGGGGCTGAGGTTGTACGTCACGGCCCCGAGCAGCGGGTCCTTCGCGCGGGCCCGCTGGACGTCACGCCAGTACACCTCCGGGTCCCGCGGGGCCGCGGCGTCCCCGCACAGGATCGCGGACTGGACGCTGCCGTAGTGGGAGTCGGTGCCGGTCAGCTCGAACCCGAGGACCTCGGCGAGCCACGGGGAAGGGGTCACCGGCTGCCGGTCCGCCGCGCGCAGCAGGTCCCGCATCCCTTGAGCGAAGTCCCCGTAGGCGGCGTCGTTGTCCTGTGAGAGGCCGTTGAAGACGACAAGGGGCATGACGTGCTCGTCCACCGCGTAGTCACCGAGCCGCAGCGGGGTGCGGGCCGCGGCGGCCTGGACACGGTCCACGGCGGCCAGCACCGCGCCACGGGTACGGCCCAGACCGTACGTGGTGTCCCGGGCGGCGGCCCACGAGGCCCAGCCCTCCAGCGCGCGGCGGTTGGCCTTCTCGGTGCCCTTCAGCAGCCGGGGACCGTACCGGGCCGGGTCCAGGACACCGTCCAGGACGACCCGGTCGGTGCGGCGGGGGAACATCGTGGCGTACACCTCGCCGAGGTAACTGCCGTACGAGTACCCGAGATAGGAGATCCGCCGCTCGCCGAGCGCGGCGCGGACGACGTCCATGTCGCGCGCGGTGTTGCGGGTGGTGACGAACGGCAGCACAGCGCCCTCGTGCCGCCGGCAGAGCTGCGCGAGGTCCTCGGAGAAGGCCGCCACGCGGTCGAACCCGGCGCGGTCGACGCCCGCGCTGCGGAACGCGGAGCCGGTCGGCCACTCGCAGTCCAGCGGGGTGCTGCGGCCCACAAAACGGGGGTCCACGCCCACCACGTCGTACCGTGCCGCGACGTCCTTCATCGCCTTGCTCACCCACGGCGGGTCGCCGAGCGTCTGCCCGCCGGGGCCGCCGCCGTTGATCAGCAGCGGGCCGACGCGGCGGGCGGTGTCGGTGGCGCGGATCCGGGAGATCGCGACGGTGATCGTACGGCCGTCGGGGACACCGTAGTCCAACGGCACGGTCACGTCGGTGCACCGGGCGCCCGCCTGCTCGAGCTCCTTGCCGGTCGCGTCGTCCGGGCCGAGCACACAGCTTTTCCAGTCGAGGCGCTGGTGGTGGTAGCGGGCGAGGGGGTCGGAGGCCGCCTGTGCCGGGAGGCCCGTCACGGGTAACGCGGCCACGGCGAGAGTGGTGGCGGCCAGGCCCAGGGTGGCCCTTCTCGCCGTTCCCGAAGCGCCTTGCGGTATGTGAGGTGCTTGCGGTGGCCGCGGTGCGCGGGCTGTCCGGATCACTGCTGGTTCCCCTTCCCCTCTGTCGGTGCTGTCGGTTCTGTCGTGTCAGAAGCTATGCACGCGCCTCAGCGGGGTCACTCGGGCTGGCGGCCGATTCGCGGTGGGGGCAGCACCAGCTCGGAACAGGGGGTATGCCCCCTAAGATCGTGGGGCCGTCGATCTTGGCGAGGCCCATGGCGGACACGACGCAGTATCCGGACCGTGCGAGGAGAGAATGGCTCCGACCACCCGACTCGCTGGAGCGCCATGAACACGGTCCGCTCGACGCACGTCACGGAGCCCGACGGCTCCGACAAACGGGCGCGCGCTCTGGCCAGACTCGCCCTGCTGTGTGTGGCGGGTGCCGTCGCGTCCGTGGTGGCGGGCGCGGGCCAACTGCCGGTACTGCTGCTGGGCCTTGGCGGGCTGGGAGTGGCCGGCGCGGGTCTGTGGTGGGCGCTTGCGCACCGGGGGCTGGCGCGTGTGTGCGGCGCTCTCCTGGCCGTGGGTGCTCCGGTGGGCGTGCTCGTCCTGTACGCCGTCTCAGGTCTGTGGCTCGTCGCGGTGGCGGCACTGGGGGCGTGGGTGGCGGCGCTGGCCTGTGCCAGGAGTGCGTTGCGCCGTCGGCGCAGGCCGCACGGCATGCGCTCGCGTTCCGTCCGGCCGCCCGGCCGACCGGTGCTGATCATGAATCCGCGTTCCGGAGGCGGGAAGGTCGGCCGGCACGGACTGGTGGAGCGGGCGGAGGCGCTCGGCGCCCGGGTGATCCTGCTCGACCTCGACACCCGCCCCGACCCGGCGGCGCTCGCCCGCCAAGCCGTCGCGGACGGCGCGGATCTGCTCGGTGTGGCCGGTGGCGACGGCACGCAGGCCCTGGTGGCGGAGGTGGCCGCCGCCCACGACGTACCGTTCATGGTCCTGGCCGCCGGGACCCGCAACCACTTCGCGATGGACCTGGGCCTGGACCGCGCCGACCCCGCCGGTGGCCTCGACGCACTGTCCGACGGTGTGGAACTCCGCGTGGATCTGGGCGACGTGGCCGGGCTACCGTTCGTCAACACGGTCTCCTTCGGGGCGTACGCCGAGATCGTGCAGAGCCCCGACTACCGCGACGCCAAGGCGATCACCGTCCTCGACCAGCTGCCGGACCTGCTGCTCGGCGAGGCCGCGGCGAAGCTGGAGGCCCAGGCCGACGGCGAGCGACTACCGGTCCCGCAGGCCCTGTTGGTGAGCAACAACCCCTACGCCCTGGCCGACCCGCTCGGCGCCGGGCGCAGAGAACGCCTCGACGCCGGCCGGCTCGGAGTGCTCGCCGTCCGGATCGAGGGTGCCGCCCAGGCCGCCGAACTGGCGTTGCGGGGCGAACGGGCCAGCGGCATCACCTCGCTGACCGCACGTCAGGTGACCGTCACGGCTGACGCCGACCTCATCGCCGTGGCCGTCGACGGTGAGGCGCTGACCCTGGCCCCGCCGGTCGTGTGCACGGTCCGTCCCGGAGTCCTGCGGGTCCGGGTGCCCCGGCACCGGCCCGGCGCGTCCTACACAGCTCCGTCCGTGGACTGGCGGCACATCGTCCACCTCGCCCTCGACCGAACTCCCCCATCCACCCGCACGACGCAGGAGCAGAGTGATGTCTGACCGCCCGCAGCGCCATGACGGCGCCCCCCGAGCGCTGTTGCGTGATCTCGCCGCCCTCGACCAGGCGCTGTACGAGGCAGTGAAGATCACCGACACTCCGACCCTGGACCACGCCCTGCGACGGCTGTCCGCGGCGGCGGACCACTCCAAGATCTCGTTCGCGGTCGCCGGGCTGCTGGCACTGTGCCCCGGTCGGCCCCGCCGTGCCGCGGCCCTGGGCGTCGCGGCCATCGGTGTCGCCTCGGCCGGGGCGAATCTGCTCGGCAAGCAGCTGGTACGCCGGCCCCGGCCCCATCGGGCCGAGGACTCGCCCTTTCCCGGACGGCACGTGCCCATGCCCGCGTCCGCCTCTTTCCCCTCCGGCCACACCGCCTCGGCGGTCGCCTTCGCGGCCGCCGTGGGCCCCGCTTTCCCCGCCGCCACGCTTCCGCTGGGTCTGCTCGCCTGTGCCGTCGGCTACTCCCGTGTCCACACCGGTGTGCACTATCCGGGCGACGTGATCGCGGGCGCCGTGCTCGGCACCGGCGCGGCGGCCGTCATCCTCGCCGCGTCCGGCTGGGACCGTCCTCGCCGGCTCCGGCTGCCCTGATTCCGGCACGCCTCCGCGCCGAGGAGACCACCGAAGGCGGGGTAGTCGCTCGGCCTCACACCCCGTCGACGTCGCGCAGTTGGGCGCGGGCGGTGATGCCGAGCTTGGGGAAGATCTTGTGCAGGTGGAAGCCGATGGTGCGCGGTGAGAGATAGAGCCGCGCACCGATCTCGCGGTTGGTGAGGCCCTCGGCCGCCAGCCGGGCGATCTGCAGCTCTTGGGGTGTCAGGTCGGCGACGACGTCGGGTGCGGCGGCCGGCGTCGCGGTCACGCCCGCGGCGCGGAGTTCCGCCGTGGCCCGCTCGGTCCAGGGGCGCGCGCCCAGTCGTTCGAAGGTCTCGAGGGCGGTGACCAGCAGGGGACGTGCCTCGGCGGTGCGTCGGCGGCGGCGTAGCCACTCGGCGAAGTCGAGGTGGGCCAGGGCGTGTTCGAAGGGCCAGCTCGCGGCCGCCGCGGCGCCGGTCGCCGCGCGGAAGTGCGGCTCGGCGGCCTCGGGTGCGCTCAGCAGGGCCCGGGCGCGGTGCACGATCGCGGCGAGGCGGGCGGAGCGCGGCCGTTCAAGGGCGCGTTCCGCCGCGTCGAGCACGGTGCGGGCGTCGTCCGTCCGGCCGGCGCGGACGGCCGCGGCGGCGAGATCGGCGAGGTAATACAAGGAGGCGTGGTAGTGGACGGGGGCCGGGCGGGCTTCGTCGGTGAAGGTACGGCGCAGTTGGCCGTACGCCGTCTCGTGGTCGCCCTCCGCCAGGGCGGCCAGCGCGAGCGCGTGCCGGTGACGTACGTACAGGCTGCGGGCCTTGCGCAGGTCCCGGTCGCGGACGGCGTCCCGCACCTGGGCGCGTGCACCGTCGTGGTCGCCGCGGGCGGCTCGTACGGTGGCCTGCAGCAGTGGTGATCCGACGCTGACGTTGTCGGCGCCCGCCTCCGTCGCCGTCCAGAAGGCGTTCTCGGCGGCTCCCAGCGCCGCGTCCCATGCTCCGCTCTCGAAGCACGCGAGCGCCAGAGCCTGTGCGACGGTGCAGTTGACGCCCGCGGTGGCGGCCTGTCGCAGGTGGTCCATGGCCTGGCCGAGGAGACGGACGGCTTCGTCGGTCTCGTCCAGGATCCAGGCCGCGCCGCCGAGTGTGACGAGTCCGGACAGCGTGCGGTCCGAGTCGTCCGGCAGGGTGTCGACCGCGTGGGCGAGGTTCTTCAGTGCCTGGGGCCGGTCCGTGAAGGGATGGGTCGCCGCCCGCGGCCAGACGCGGTCGCTCTCGTTCGGCTGCGATGCGATCAGACCGTCGATCCGCTGGATCTCGTGCCGGTAGCGCGGATCGCCCGAGTTGTACGCCGGGGCAGCGGCCGTTCCCAGGGCGCTCAGGGCGAGGGCCGGTGCCGGGGTGGCCATCGATTCGGCCACCGGGAGCAGATGGGCCACGGCGTCGTCGTGCCGCAGCGTCACCGCGAGGGACCAGCCGGCGCGCAGGGAGGCCTCGGCGAGGAGTCGGGGATCGTCGGTCAGCGTGGTGACGCGGCCCGCGATCTCCCCCACCCACTGCGGATGCCCCGCGTACATGGCCGACTCGGCTGCGGCGAGCAGGCGGCGGGCGCGTTCCGGCGGGTCGGGGGTGAGCTCCGCGGCGCGTTCCAGGGCGGTCGCCGCGGCCGCGTGTCCGCCGCGGTGCCGGAAGCGTCGCGCGCTCTCGGCCAGCACGCGGGCGATGTCCTCGTCCGGGCCGAGGGCGGCCGCGGCGAGGTGCCAGGCGCGGCGGTCGGGTTCGCGGGCGAGGGCGGCGGCGAGGGTGAGGTGGGCTTCGCGGCGTTCGGCGAAGGAGGCCGCCTGGTGGACGGCGGAGCGCACCAGGGGGTGGCGCAGCCGTACCTGGCCGCCCTCGACACGCACCAGCCCCGCCTGCTCGGCGGGTTCCCACACTTCCGGTCCGCCCACGTCCGGGAGGTCCGTCAGTTGTGCGGTGCCCGCGGCCGCCGCCAGCAGCAGGGCTCGTCGGGTCGCTGGTGGCAGTGCGGGCAGGTCGGCGGCGAACAGGCGCTCGAGACGGGCGGTCAGAGGCAGCGAATCGACGGCGGCGAGGTCGCGGCCGCCCGGGTCCCGGGCGAAGGCTCGGGTGAGCTCGATCAGGGCGAGGGGATTTCCCGCCGCCTGCTCGATGATCCGGGCGCGTATTCGGCCGCGCGGTGGCGTCGGCTGCGCGTCCAGCAACAGCCCGGCGGCGGCCCGGTCCAGTGGACCGGCGGTCAGATGCGGGAAGTCCCGGTCGAAGCGGGCCGGCACGGCTTCGTCGCGTGCCGCCAGCAGCAGGGCGGCGCGTTCCCCGTCAAGTCGCCGGGCGACGAAAGCCAGTACATCCAGCGAGCTCACGTCCAGCCACTGGGCGTCGTCGACAGCGATCAGGAGCGGGCGCTGTCGCGACGTCTCCAGGAGCAGCGTCAGCACCGCGGTCCTGATCGACAGCGGGTCGGACGCGGTCGTCGCGTCGGCCGTCTCCATGGCCAGCGCGTGGCGCAGGGCATCGCGCTGGCGGGCGGGAAGCCGCTCGATTCCGCCCAGCACGGGGTACAGCAGCTGATGCATCCCGGCGAAGCCGAGATCCTGTTCCCCCTCGCAGCCCCGTACCCGCAGCACGCGCAGGCCGCGCTCGGTGGCCCGCGCGGCGGCCCGGTCCATCAGGGTGCTCTTTCCCGCTCCGGGCTCTCCGGTGAGCACGAGCACGCGAGGACTGTCGCCGTCGAGCGCGTCGATCAGGCGCGTGATCCGCGACAGTTCACGGTCCCGGCCCAGGAGCAAGGGGGTGTGCTCCTGCCCGGCCTCGACGTCACCGAGGCCGCCCGAGCCACCGAATTCCATGAAGTACCGCTCCCACCCGCCGCCGTTAACGTCTCATTTTGCCAGCTCGGCGTCGCACGACCGGTCACATGACAGAAGCGCCGGCCGTCTCCTGGATGACAGCATCCGATCATCGGGCGCTTCGCAGAGGACTGCCCGGATCGCCGGCGGTGCCGATCCGGGAACGTGGGCGGACGTCCGGCAGCCGGTCCGACGGAGGGCCGCATCGCGGGGAGGGCGACGCGGATCGACCGCACGGCCTCCCCTGGTGTGCGGTCCTGGACCGCTACCGGTGCACTGGTACCGGGGCACCGGCACGCAACCGCCGCCGATCGCCTGATTCCGGCGCCGTGATCGAGGCGCCCGCAGCACTCGTCAAGAACCTGAGGAGAACGACATGTCTGACGCCGTGGAACCGGTCCAGCCGGTGCTGGAGCCGGCGGCAGCCGCCTTCGCGGAGGCGACCGCGAACCCGCCGTACCTCTTCGACCTGGGCCCGGCCGAGGGCCGTAAGGCGGTCGACGAGGTGCAGTCCGGGGAGATCACCAAGCCCGCGATCGACGAGGAGTGGATCACCGTGTCCGGCGGGCCCAGCGGCAGCGTCCGCACCCGCATCGTGCGCCCGGCGGGCGCCCAGGGCACCCTTCCCGTGATCCTCTACATCCACGGCGCGGGCTGGGTCTTCGGCAACGCCCACACCCACGACCGCCTGGTGCGTGAACTCGCCACCGGCGCGAACGCCGCGGTCGTCTTCCCCGAGTACGACCTCTCCCCCGAGGCCCGCTACCCGCTCGCCATCGAACAGAACTACACCGTCGCCCAGTGGATCGTGCAGGAAGGCGCCTCCAAGAACCTGGACGCCACCCGCATCGCGGTCGCCGGGGACTCCGTGGGCGGCAACATGAGTGCCGCGCTCACCTTGATGGCCAAGCAGCGCGGGGACGTCCCGCTGGTCCAGCAGGTGCTGTTCTACCCGGTCACCGACGCCGCCTTCGACACCGGCTCCTACCACCAGTTCGCCGAAGGCTACTTCCTGCGCCGCGACGCCATGCAGTGGTTCTGGGACCAGTACACCACCGACGAAGCCGACCGCGCCCAGATCACCGCCTCCCCGCTGCGCGCCACCACCGAGCAGCTCACCGGCCTGCCCCCGGCCCTCATCATCACCGGCGAGGCCGACGTCCTGCGCGACGAGGGCGAGGCCTACGCCAACAAACTCCGCACCGCCGGCGTCCCCGTCACCGCCGTCCGCTACCAGGGCATCATCCACGACTTCGTCATGCTCAACGCCCTGCGCGAAACCCACGCCGCCCACGCCGCGATCAACCAGGCCATCACCACCCTGCGCACCGCGCTGCACGGCTGATCCGACAAGGAGATCCCCACATGTCCACCACTCCCACCGTTCTGCTCGTGCACGGCGCCTTCGCGGACGCCGGCAGCTGGGCCGGGGTCATAGAAGAGCTCCAGAGCGACGGCATCCCCGTGATCGCGCCCCCCAACCCGCTGCGCGGCCTCGCGTCGGACGCCGCCTACATCGCCTCCCTGGCCTCCCAGATCGACGGCCCGGTGGTCCTGGTCGGCCACTCCTACGGCGGCGCGGTCATCACCGTGGCCGGTGCCGCGGAGAACGTGGTCGGCCTGGTCTACGTGGCTGCCTACGTCCTCCAAGAGGGCGAGAGCCTCGGCGAGTTGCAGGGGCGCTTCCCGCTCTCCCCGCTCGTGAGCAACCTCAAGCAGTGGACGTATCCGGTGCCGGGCGGCGACCCGGCCGTCGAGGTCACCATCGCCGAGGACGCCTTCCCGGCGGTGTTCGCCGCCGACGTGCCCACGGAGGTCACCAAGGTTCTCGCGGCGACCCAACGCCCTCTGGCCGCAGGGGCGTTCGAGGAGACCGCGCCCGTGGCGGCGTGGCAGACCAAGCCGTCCTGGGCGCTGGTCGCCGGCGCGGACCAGGCGATCAATCCCGAGGTCGAGCGCTTCGGCGCCAAGCGGGCCGGGGCCACGATCGTCGAGTCGGAGGGCGCTTCGCACGCCGTGGCGGTCTCGCGGCCCATGGAGGTCGCCGACCTGATCCGTGAGGCGGTCCGCGCGACGAGCTGACGGCACGCGGACCGCACGGCGCGGCAGGACATCCCTACGGTGTCCGGCCGCGCCGCTGTGGCCGCGCTGCGCGGCGGTCGTCATCGAGAACCGAGACGCCGCGACTTTCAGCGGCGTTCGGGCAGGTCCGACTCGGCCGGCAACTGGGACGTCGCGAACTTCGCGGCCGGCTTCTTGCCGCAGAACGCGGCCTCGAGGGTGCCGCCGAGCGCGGTGTTGGCGGATCCCTTGTTGGAGGTGTTGGCCATCGCGGAGAGGCTGCGCCGGCCGTCGGCGGTCGCGAAGGCGTAGGTGTAGAACCCCTGCACGGTGCCGGTGTGGCCGTAGATCCGCGTGCCGCAGGACAGGTCGTAGCGGCGCAGAACGAGGCCGTAGAAGCGGGTGTTGGTGGTGTCGGTCGGCGTGACGGTGGTCATCGCCTCCAGCATGCGCGGCGACAGCAGCCTGCCCTTCATCAGCGCGGTCACGAAGGTGTTCAGGTCCGCCGGGCTGGAGATGACCGCCCCGGCCGACTGCGCCCAGGAGACCGTCTGTTCGGTGGAATCCACCAGCGGCGCACCGGCCTCGTCGGGGTGCAGATAGCCGCGTACGTGGAGCCCCGCGATGCGGACGTCCGGGTGCACGTACGAGGTGTTGCGCAGCCCGAGCGGCCCGATGATGCGGCGCTGCTACTCCTTGGCGACCGGCTTCCCGGTGATCTTCTCGATGAGCATGCCTACTACCACGAAGTTCGTGTTCGAGTACTTGTAGGCGACGCCGGGCTCGGTGGTGCGGGGCTCGCTCAGCGAGAGGTCCACCAGTTCCTGGTAGCTGAAGACCCGATTGCGTACGGCCTCGAAGCCGGGCACGGTGTGCTCGAACATCGCGTCGGTGTAGTCCGCGAGCCCGCTGCGGTGGGTCAGGAGGTGCCGCACCGTGATCCGGTCGTCGGGCAGCAGTCCGGGAAGGTACCGGTTCACCGGCGCGTCGAGCTCCAGCTTCCGCTCCTGGACGAGTTGGAGCAGCACCACGCTGGAGAAGGTCTTGCTGACGCTTCCGATACGGAAACGGGCGCGGACGTCCATGGCGGCGCCCGACTCCCGGTCACGCACTCCCACGGTCCTGGCCTGGACACCGTCGGGGCCGGTGAACCGGGCCATCGCTCCCGGGGCGCCCTCGACCATGGCGGCGTTCAGCGCGGCGACCACCCCTTCCATGTCGGGTGCGGGCGTGGTCGCCTTGGTGGCGCCGGGAACGGCGGGCGCGGCGTGGGCGGTGGTGGCGGGGACGACACCGGCGGTGAGCGCGGCGATCAGGGTGGCGCCCGCGGCCAGGCGCCGGCGGTTGTTCAAGGTCACGTCAGTTCCTCGGATCGAAGAGTGGGGCGCAGAGGGCGGGAGCGGTCCGCCGGATCAGGGGCACTGTCGGATCTGCTGCTTCCAGACGTCCGGGCTGCCGGTGTCCAGGTACCAGTCGTTGACAAAGCCGCCGTAGCTGTTGCCGACCTCGACCCACATCCAGTAGCGGTAGTTGGGGTTGTCCGCCGCCCCGTCACCCGTGGTCCAGCAGGTGAGGCCGACCTGGTTGCCGTTGTAGAGGCGGCTGTACGCCTGGGCGATCGGGCCGTACTGGTAGCCCGGGCCGGTGCGTACCTGGAGCCAGGAGCCCGGGTCGATCCCGGTGACCGTGGTGCAGGGGATCGTCGAGCCGGACATCTGGCACGGGTAGGTCACGGCGTTCGCCGGAGTGGCCGTGCCCATCAGCGTCGCGGCGGTCGCGAAGGCGGCCGCGAAACCGAGGATCTTTCGTCGTACGGAGTTCATGGGTTCCCCCTCGTCGAGGTCAGGGTCATCAGCACTGCGGGATCCGCTGCTGCCACACGGCGGGGTTGCCGCGTCAGCTGGGCGGCGAAGGCCGTCAGCACGGCGAACAGCCCCGTGCCGGCACGGCGTCCGAGCGACAGACAAGTGCCCCGTTTCTCATGCGTGTTCTGCGCGGGGGCGCAGCGATGTGCGCGGTCGGTCAGCCGCCACCGTCCCCCGTGGTCGGACACAGTCTGTTCAAAGCCGGCGGCACGACCCAGCATTTCGAGCAGCTTCAAAACGTGTCCCGGTCCCCGTCTTTGCTCGGGTTGTTCGAAACCTTTGCTCAAGCCCGTGCGTCCCAAGGGGTGCTGGTACGTCAATGGGGGGGGTGTTCATGGCCCAGTTCTCCGAGTTGTGTCTGGGGCCGCTGGAATCAGTGCCGGTCTCGGTCGTGGCGCAGCCCGGTGTCACCTTGATGTCGCTCGTCGCGGACGCGCTGGGCGGACGTACCCAGGGCGTGCACCCCACGTGGCGGCGCGCGCTGCGCTCGGCGGTGCCCGAGGGGGCGGAGGCGGTGCTGCGGCCCCTGTTCACCCGCGAGTACTCGATGGTCCCCGACTGCCTCACCCCCACGGCACCCCTGTGGGAGACCGACCTCTCGGTCCAGCTGGACCGTCTGGCCGAGATCTCGCCCCATCTGCTGCTGCGGGAGCTGGAGACGGACTTCGGGGGGACGGTCCCTCGGCAGTGGCAGTCGGTCGTCGACCGTCCGAAGGCCTTCATCCACGCGTACGCGGCGATTCTCAGCGCCGTGTGGGAGGCTTTCGGGCCGGTCTGGGCGCGGGCCGGCGCCCTGCTGGCCCGGGAGACCGAGCGGGTGGGTGTGGCGGTCGTCAGCAACGCCCTGCCGCTCGTCATGAGCGGGCTCGGGCCCAAGATCCGCTTTTCCGGGCAGACGCTGTACGTGCCCGATCCGCACCCCGAGACATTCGAGCGGGGTGCCCGCCGTGTGGTGCTGGTGCCCATCGTGTCGGGCAACGGTGCCTCGGTCTTCAGCTTCGACCGTTCCGACGCCGTGTGGTTCGGCTATCCCGTGCCCGGCCTGAACACGCTGTGGACCGCTCGGGAGGCCACCGCCCAAAGGGACCCGCTCAAGCTCGTGGTGGGTTCCCTGCGGGCGGGGATCCTGCGCGAGCTGGCCCGCCCGTGCACCATGGGTTCCCTGGCCTCCGCGCTCAACTGCACGCCGGCGACCGTGACCTACCACTGCGGTCAGCTGGAGGCGGCCGGTCTCCTCAGCCGGGAGCGGCGAGGGCAGCATGTGGTCGCCCGTCGTACGACGTCAGGTGCGACACTCGTCCACCTGCTGTCGGGCTGAGCCCGCGCACGACGAGCGCCACCCTGACATCCGTCAGGACCGCCGCCCCCACTCCCCTTTCTAGAGTTCGAGTCGTCTTCCAGGCCCCGGCCGTGCTGCGGGGCACCCTCCACAGACAGGAAGAGACGGCTTTCATGCGCCTTGGCAGTGTCCGCATCACGCTGAAAAAGGGCGTCCACGTCGAAAGGCATCACATGCGCCGACTTCTGCACGGCACCGCCGCGCTCGCCCTCGCACCGGCCAACTCGATCAATCCCGGGGAGCACTACCTGTGAAGCGCCCTCTTCTCGCTGTCGCCGCCGCGCTCCTGCTGATCGGCGGCGTGGCAGGCTCCGCCGCCGCGGATGCCCCGGCCGGGCAGCCGGTGCGCCCCGCCGCAGCGTCCGTCGAGGTGCCCTCCGGTGTCAGCGCCGGGGTCGCCGTCTTCGACCGGCAGACCGGCACCTTCACCGAGCAGCTCAACTCGAGCACCCGCTTCCGGTCCGCCTCGATCGTCAAGCTGCTGATGGCGCTGGACTACCTGTGGGACCGAGACCCCGACTACACCGTGCCCGCCGCCGACCGGGCATGGCTGGAGCCGATGCTGCGCAGCAGCAACGACAGCGCCGCCAACAACTACTGGTCGGACCACGGCGGTACGGCGATCATCACCCGCATGGTGAAGAACCTCGAGCTCAAGGACACGGCGGTGCCGCCCGCCGGGAAGGAGGGCTTCTGGGGCTACACCGCGCTCTCCGCCCGCGACACGGTGACGATCTACCGCTACCTCCTGGACTCGGCGCCCGCCCCGGTACGCACCTTCGTGATGGACAACCTGCGTCAGTCCACCCGCTGCGCCTCCGACAAGTTCGACCAGCACTTCGGCATCGCCGGGGCGTTCTCGAAGCCGTGGGCGGTGAAGCAGGGCTGGTCCGGAACCTCCTTCGAGAAGGGCACCTGCGGCACGGCGAGCACCGCGACCGCGACCGGTACGTCGAGCCCGGCTCCGGCCGCCGCCGACGTGGACGTGGACCTTACGCGGCCCGCCCTGCACAGCACGGGCACCGTGGGCGCCGGTGACCGGTCCATCGTGGCCGTGTTCACGCTGCATCCCGTCGGCACGTCGTACGGGAAGGCGTACACGGACATCGGGCGGCTGACCCGCTCCCTGAACGTTCCCGGCGCCACCCGGCCCGCGGGATGGTGGTACGGCACATGGAGCGACCATGTGAACGTCCGGCCCAACCCGAACACGGGCAACCCTGCCATCACCCAACTCCCCGCAGGTGTCGAGGTGTTGGTGGGCTGCCAGGCGAGGGGCGAGAAGGTCGACGTACCGCCGTACAGCAATGACTGGTGGGCGTACCTCCCCCAGTACAACGGCTGGATCTCCAACATCTACATCAACTCGCCCGACAACAAGATGCCTGACGTCAAGGACTGCTGAACGGCCCTGAGCGACAGCTCCGCTTCCTCACCGCTCGTAGTCGGCGAGGTAGCGGAGCACCTTCTCGACGTGGGGGCGCACGCGTTCGGGAACGCCGCCCTCCGCGATGACCGTGCGGTCACTGGTGCGGTAGCCGGCCGCCATCAGCGCGGGAAGATCCTTGGCCGGCATCTTCTCCTCCTTGAACTGCTGGTCGAGCCAGCACACGTACAGCGACATCGTGGAGATCGCGTCCGGGGGCGACATGTAGTCCTTGTCTCCGTCGCCGTCACCATCGACCGCCCAGGCCCGGAACACCGACGGCGTCCACATGGCGATGCCGAACTCCTCGCTCTGCGGGCGGGACGCGTTCACGTCGAACCCGCTCTCCGCCTTGATCATGGCGGCGAGGAACGCGGGCGTGACCTCCGCGTCGGTGCAGCGGTGGGCGGCCTTCACGATGACCGGTCGCAGCGACTTGGGTACGTCGGAGTCCTCCGGGATCTCCCCGGCGGCCGGACTGTGCGCACCGGTGACGACGGCCGGCGTACGGCGCCCCTGATCGTCATCGTCGTTTCCTGCGCCTCCGCCGCCCCCGAGCAGCGCCGCCCCGCCGATGGCGGCGGCCGACACCGCCGCGAGCGCCACGGCGGCGACCGGCAGCAGGCGGCGCCGGCCACGCGGGGTCGCCAGCTGCTCGATCCGGGCGGACAGGCTCGCGGCCGTGTGGCGCGCTCGGCCCGCGTGGTCGGGTGCCAGGCAGTCCTCGATGAGTCGGCGCCAGTTCTCCTCGAGTCCGGCATCCAGACGCAGTGGCGCGGTGCCCCGGGCGTAGGCCTGCGCAGCGAGCGAGCGGGCGCGAGCGGTGGCGCCGGGGAACGGGTGGAGGCCACCGGTGAGCACCTGGTGGGCCAGGACGCCGAAGGCCCAGACGTCGGCGGTCGGCCGCACCATCGTCCCGTCCGCCCCGGTGCGCTGGGACCACCACTCGGGCGGCACATGGTCGAGGGTGCCGAGCGGCGGCACATAGGCGTGGGTGCCCTCGAGTTCGGTGGCCAGACCGAAGTCGGCGAGCCAGACCGCGCCGTCCGCGCCCAGCAGCACGTTGGCGGGCTTGAGGTCGCCATGCACCCAACCGGCGCCGTGCATATGGGCGAGCCCGGCGGCGACTCCGCGCAGGACCCGCACGGCCTCCGGGATCGGACGGCCCGTCACGGCAGCATCCAGCACCTGGCGCACACTGGCCTCGGCGCGGTCCATGACGAGTGCGATGGCACCGTCCAGCGCGGGCAGGTCCGGCGCGTCCACGGTGCACACGGCATGCGTCCGCACGAGGTGGGGGTGGTCCGCCTCGGCGCTGAACCGCACCTCGCGCGCGACCAGTTCGCCGAGTGCGGCGCGCTGACCGGGTGCCAGGGCGCCGGTCGGCAGCACCTTCACCGCCACGATCGTGCCGTCGGCGACCGCGCGGGCCTCGTACACGGTCCCCCAGCCACCCGACCCGATGACGGCGTCCAACTCCCAGCCCTCGATACGGAACCCCGCCGGCAGGCGCGGCGTTTCGAGAGCGCCCTCTTCGGCGCCTGACGAGCTCATGCGCCGCTCTCCTGCGGGACGGGCCGTCTGCGGGACGGCAACAGGGCGAGGTGTTCCTCGCGCACGAGGCCGAAGCGCAGGGCGAGGGATGCCAGCCGGGCGCGCTTGGCGCCGGTGCGGCCGTTGCCGTCCGCTCCGGGCTCCTCGCCGAGGTCCAGGCGCAGTTTGGCGAAGGCCAGATAGTCGATGTGGTAGTTCACCGCGGAACGGGTCAGACCACGACAGCTCTCCAGCGGGCGAAGCCGCTCCGCGATGTCCCCCGCGCCCGGCAGTGCGCCGTCCGAGGGATCGCGCAGGCGCGGCTCGCACAGGGCCACGAGTACAAGGAAGTACTTCGCCGTCACGTCGAGCGCGTAGGGATGCACGGTCAACTCCCCTGCGCCGGGGGAGGATCGCTTGTCCAGATAGGCGTGCTGCGGGGCGAACACCTTGAAGTCGACGGTGCCGCTCATCGCGGGCAGGACGACTCGGGAGAACTCGAAGGGCACCGGCGCCCCCAGCCGACCGGGCGCGACGGTGATGTACTCGCCGGCACCCTCCAGGTTCTCGACCGCATACGCGGTGTCACGGCTGAAGTTCGACAGCCGCCAGTAGTCCTCGGCCGCCTCCAGGCGCCCCGCCCGCCGGGAGATTCCGGGGTCGGGCAGGACGATGGCGACTCCCCGGCCGCCCGGCAGTCCGCGCCCGAAGTCAGCCACGTCGCCCGGCCCCATGCGCAGCAACTCGGGTCCGCCGACGTCGACTTCGCCCGGTCGCGACGGACCGGGCGGCTGCACAATGATTGTTTCCATACCGACTTTCCCCCGATGTGGTCGCCAGGATTCTAGAGGCGGTTCCGCTTTCCGCCGACCCGGCGTCTCCACGCGGGGCAGCAGGGAGCGTCTTTCGGTCACAGTCGCCACTTCGCCGCCTCGTCCGTCGCAGCCGACTCACCCCGCAGAGCCGACGACGTCAAGGCTTCAATGGAGCGTTCGCCACAGCCTGCGGGCTTCTGGTCAAAAGCCGCAGAGGTGACATCGTTGTCCATGCCAGGCACCCCAAGCATGCCGATTCCAGGGGTGAGAGCGCGCGGCACGCCCACTAGGACGATCGGCCGATCCTCTCGGTTCCCCATGTCCGATGCGTTGTCGACGGGCACGGTGACCGGACGGCCGTAGACGGCTACGTTCTTTGTGCAGCAGCGACCGAGATGGACTGCGGAGCAGACTCGGGGGCCAACGATGAAGCCACGATGGGGACTTGGAACGGCGGCGGCCGTCGGGGCGGCGGCCCTCTTGCTCGCGGGATGCGGCAATCCGACGGACTACACCGAGCGGGAGCGTGAGGATCGGGTTCGTGAAGCAGCCTGAACGTGTAGCCGTCATCGGCGTGGGCGTCCTGGGAGCCAGCGTGGGCTGGAACCTGTCCCGGCGCGGCGCCCAAGTGGTGTTCATCGACGCGGGCCGACCGGGCGAGGGTGTCACCAACTGGTCCTTCTCGTGGGTCAACGCCAGCAACAAGACCGTGAGCAGGTCCTACTTCGACCTGAACGTCGCGGGCATGTCGGCCCACCGTGACCTGGCGAAGGTCATCGGACCGGACTCGTGGTGGTATCCCAGCGGCCATCTGCGCTGGGCGGGCGAACCCACGGCGCAGGCACGGTTCCTCAAAACGGCCGAGTTGTTGGCCGGTTGGGGCTACCGGGTCGAGGAATACACGGGGGCCGACGTGCGCCGCCGCCTCGAACCCGCCGTCACGGTGCCCGGTGAGGCTCGGGTGCTGTTCTACCCCGACGAGGGCTGGGTGCACGGCCGTCATCTCGTCCGCCGCCTGGTCCACGAAGCCGTGGCATCCGGCGCCGAGCTCCGCTCCGGCGTCGCGGTCCGTGACCTCGGCACCGGCGGCGACGGAAGCGTCCGGACCGTTGCCCTGTCCGACGGGAGCTCTCTCGACGTCGACGTCGTCGTGAACGCGGCGGGCCCCAGCGCCTCTCACATCGCCGGGCTCATCGCACGGCACCTGCCGATGCGCGCAGAGCCCGGCGTCGTCGCCCGGATCAGCTGTGCTCCCGTCCCGATCCACCGGGCCATGCACGCACCTCACATCGAGATGCGCCCGGACGGAGACGCCTCGGTGGTCCTCCACAGCCGGGAGATCGACGCCCTCATCGACACCGGCGAAGAACCCGGCCAACTCGCCCGCCTGCTCCACGAATCGGCCCGGCACGTCGTTCCCGAACTCGGCGACTCCCCCATCGCCCAGGCACGGACGGCCCACCGGCCCATCCCCGCCGACGGATTCCCCTCCGTAGGACCGGTACCGTCCGTGCCGGGCTACTACGAGGCCGTCACCCACAGCGGCATCACCCTCGGACCCGTCGTCGGCAGACTCCTTGCCTCAGAAATCCTCACCGGCGAAAGAGACGCACTGCTCACGGACTTCCACCCGCAGCGGTTCCCGCCGTGACAGCCCGGGCGAGCGCAGGCGCACGAGCACGGGTACCGCTCCCCTACAGGGCCTGCCCACATCACCGTGCTCAACAAATGCCGATGACACCTGCACGACGCCGCTGCATCATGGCCACCATGGACTCGCCGAGCACCGACTGGGTCGCCATCGCGGCCTACGAAAATCTGGGCCGCCTCCACCCTGCGGGGGCCGCACGCGCTTGACTGCGGAACCGCGGCATCGACTGGATGCCGTTCACTGCGGACGAAGTCCAGTGGGACCTCTCCTGCGGCATCGGCCCTGACGGCCACTGGCACGGCTGGTTCACCGTCCGTGTCGACGCACATGCGCTCCAACGGCTCGGGCTGCATCCCGACCAGCCCACGGCCAGGGTCACTGGCCTCTCCCCGCCCGGTTGGTGGCATGCCTCCGCAGAACGCAACGCTCACCACTACCTCAGAAGATCAACCCCAAAACAGGCCTGACCTCATTCGGCGCGCCGCCCGACCCGCAGGACGCTCAGGTAGCGGCGTGACGCCCGGTCGTCCAGTCGTGTGCGAATGCGCTCGGCGATGGCGTCGAGGAGGGGCTCGCGGACGTCGGAATCGAGTTTGCGGTACAGCGACAGCGAGCGGAGGTGATCGGCGAAGCCTTCCCCGTCGAACCACTGAACGGTGGGGTACCAGCGCACGATCGTCGGGCCGAACAATTCCCCGGGATCGTCGACCAGGCCCCAGCCCTCGTCGGTGGCGCGCACCTCGTCCTCCAGCGGCGGGTGGCCCCAGTCGGGGTTCCCGGGGCAGAACCGCTCGTGGAGGTCGGCGGTCTCGGCGTAGACCTCGGGCTCTTCCGGCCTGCGGACGACGACGTGGCCGAGCAGCGCAGCCCAGCCTCCGGGGTGGAGCACGTCGTGCGCTCTCCGCCAGCCGACCGACGGCTCGACCCAGTGCCACGACGCCGCGGCCACGAGGGCATCGAAGCGCCGGCCGCGGTCGTCCCACGCCTCGAACGTCGATGTCTCGACCTCGACGTCACGGAATGCCGCGAGCCGCCGACGGGCGAGCGCGGCCATGTCCGCGCCGGGCTCGACGGCGGTCACCGCGTATCCGAGGGCCGCCAGTGAACGCGTCGCCTGACCGGTACCGCAGCCCACCTCCAGCACCCTCGACTTCGCGGCCATGCCGGTGACGGCGGCCAGGTCCGCGAACAACTCGTCGGGGTAGCCCGGCCGGACCCGGTCGTAGAGCTCCGGCACGTCGTTGAACACTCGGCCGAGGTGACGTTGGTTCGGGTGCGTCTGCGGATCATCAGTCACGAACACACAAGCTACGAGACCAGCACACCAAGACGCCACCGGTTAAGAAGACGCGCAGAAGAGCAAGATCAGCCGCGACCGGCTACCCCTCGCGGACGCGGTGCACCAGCAGCAGGGCGCGTGCCGGTCCAAGACCGACTACGCCCATCCCCGTACCGGCGCCACGGCCGGGTGAGATTAATCAGGGCACAATCGGTCGTGTTTTCCCGCGACTTGGGGGCATCCGGACGGCAAGTGCATATGAGCCCCCGACCGAAGGGACGGTCACCTTGCTGGCCATCATTTCCGCAATCCTGTTCTTCGTCGCTTTCCTGATCAACGCGGCCGAGATCTCCACCAACGACGCTTTCAGCTCGACCAACGTGATGTTGCTCGGGCTGACCGTTCTGGCCCTGCATCTCGCGGGTATCGGCACCGGGTGGTCCGCACGCGGCGGCCGCAGGCGCTGATTCCGTTCACCCGACCGCCGTAAGGGCGAGGCGGTCGGGCACGTTCCCGGGATCCGCAGGTCCTGCTCCGCCATGACACGCCACCGGATGGACTATCGAGACCGTTCGCGGACTATTGGGTCATAGCGTACAGAATATGATGAAACTTCATATCGCCTACTTGGCGTGCGCGACGGCGGTCATCGGGGTGGGGCTCGGTGCCGCCCCGCCGGCCGCTGCGGACCACCAGACGACCCGCGTGGTCTTTCCCGGGGAGTCGATCCAGGCGGCGGTGGACGCCGCCCACCCGGGCGACACGGTTCTCCTCACGCCCGGCACCTACCGCCAGAGCGTCACGGTGACCACGCCCGATCTCACCCTGCGCGGCATGGGCCGCAGCACCGTTCTCAAGCCGGCCACGACCAAGGCCACCGAGAGCTGCGGTGAGGGCGGCAACGGCATCTGCGTGGTCGGGAAGGAGGACAAGGACATCAAGGGCGTCACCGTCGCCTCCCTGACCGTGACGGGCTTCGCCAAGGCCGGGGTGTTGTCGGTGAGGACGGACGGCCTCACCGTGCAGAACGTGACCGCGGTGAAGAACGCGGTCTGGGGCATCGCCCAGGAGCGTTCGGTTCGCAGTGTGTTCCGCAAGAACACCGCCCGCGACAACGGCGACGCCGGCCTGTTCCTCGCGAACACGATCAAGGCCGACGAGGGCGCCGCGGACACCGGAGGAACGGTGATCGAACGCAACCTCCTGGAAGGCAATCGAGTCGGTCTCACCGTCCGACGGCTGCGGAACCTCACCGTCGCGCACAACCAGGTCATCGGCAACTGCGCGGGCATCTTCGTCGTGGGCGACGAGAACAAGCCGAAGGCCGGCGCCCTGACCGTGCGGGACAACCGCGTCGCGCGAAACAACAAGTCCTGCCCGAAGACCCCGCGGCTCGAGGCCCTGCAGGGCTCCGGCATCGTGCTGACCGGCGCCGAGGACACCCTGGTGACGCGGAACCGGGTCACGGACAACGCCGGCCCCTCGTCGCTGTCGGGCGGCATCGTCCTGTTCAAGAGCTTCGTGGGCGCCACCAGCGAGCGGAACCGGATCACCGGCAACGTGCTGAAGGACAACGCCCCGGCAGACCTCGTCAACACCGACACCGGCGAGGGCAACACCTTCCAGGGCAACTCCTGCCGGGCGTCCAAGCCCGCGGGACTGTGCTGACGGACATGGCGTCGCTCATGAACTCGGACAAGGAAGGCGGCGCATGACGACTGCGCAGACCACCAAGACGTCACCGGCCACACAGAACGGACAGACCGCGCCGCCGCCGTCCATGCGGCTCAGGGAGCTCGTGTTCGGGGCGGCGTGCGCGGCCGCCCTCCGCGCGGCCGCGCGGCTGAAGGTCGCCGACGCCCTCGGTGACAGCCCGCTGGCCGTGGAGGACCTCGCGGCCGCGGTGAAGACCGAACCCAAGCCCCTACGACGGCTGCTGCGCGCCCTGTCCTGCTACGGCATCTTCGCCGAGCGGCCGGACGGGACGTTCACGCACACCGACATGTCCCGGCTGCTGCGCGAGGATGATCCGCACAGCCTGCGCGACATCGCACTGTGGTGCACCGAGCCGTGGACCTGGGACGCGTGGCCGCGGCTGGACGAGGCGGTGCGCTCCGGCCGCAACGTCGTAGAGGATCTGTACGGCAAGGAGTTCTTCCCCTACCTCAACGAGGACGCCCCCGAATCGGCCGACGTCTTCAACCGTGCCATGACGACCTCCAGCGTGCAGTCGGCGCGGGATGTCGCACAGTTCCTCGATCTGTCGGGGGCCACGTCGGTCGCCGACATCGGCGGTGGCCAGGGGCATGTGGTGGCGAGTCTGCTGGAGAAGTACCCCTCGCTCCACGGCACTCTGCTCGACCTGCCGCGCGTGGTGGCCAACGCCGACCCACGGCTGCGGGCGGGAGGCGCACTCGCGGACCGAATGCGCCTCGTGCCCGGTGACTGTCGTGCGGCCGTCCCGGTCCAGGCCGATGTCTACGTCATCAAGAACATCCTGGAGTGGGACGACGACAGCACGACCCGCACGCTGCGCAACGTCATCGAGGCGGGCGGTCCCGGATCACGGGTCGTGGTCATCGAGAACCTCGTCGACGACACGCCCTCCATGCGGTTCAGCACCGCCATGGACCTGCTGCTGCTCCTCAACGTGGGCGGCGCCAAGCACACCACCGCCAGCATGACGGGCAGGCTGACGGAGGCGGGCCTGGTCATCGACGACGTCAGCCCGGTCAACCCCTACCTGCACGCGTTCGACTGCACCGTCCCCGGGTGACCACGTCCCCTGGGCAGAACCCGCACGAACCGCCGGTCGCCGGGCACGCAATCCTCGCGTGCCCGGCGACCGGCGGTTCGGCGGGTGGTTCAGGAGGTGGCGTCCCGCTCCCAGGTGTAGAAGCAGCGCGCCATCGCGTCCTTCGGTGAACGCCAGGTCGCCGGGTCGTACGCGGTGACGTACGCCGACAGCCGTTCACTGATGTCCCGGAACTCGGGGCGGCCGGCCACCTTCGCGATGGCGGGGCCGGGGTCCCGCTCCGATTCGATGAGGTGCAGGTACACGTCGTCGAACTGGAAGAGGCTGCGCCGGGCGACTCCCACGAGGTGCGGCAGTTCCCCCCGGTCCGACTCATCGAACACCTTGGCGATGTCGAGGGCCGACTCCGGTGCCATGCGGGCGACGATCAGGGTTTGGTGCATCGTCCTGTCCTCCGTCCCGGTCAGTCGGAGAGCATCGGCGCGGGCCGGCGTTCCGTGGCGGCCTGCTCGATGCGGTCCCGGATCAGGGCCATCTGGACCTTGGAGTTGCGGTTGATGTTGTCCGTCATCCAGTCGTCGTCGACCGGTGCGTCCGGCTTCATCGCGAAGTCCTGGGTCCACACCATGCGGGTGCCTTCGCGCACCTCCTCGTACTCCCACACGATGTTCATGTAGGCGAAGGGTCCGGTCTCCACTCGGCGGGCCCGCACGCTGAGCGTGTCGCGGTCCGGCTCCCGCTCGGAGACCCAGCTCCACACCTTGCCGTTGTCGTCCGGGTGCATGGTCAGCCGGAAGGTGGTCCTGTTCCCCTCCTGGGAGAGGATCTCGGCGGAGGCGTACTCGCTGAACAGCTGCGGCCAGTTCGCGACGTCGTTGGTCATGTCCCAGACCAGGTCGAGCGGCGCGGCGATGGTGACTTCGTTCTGCGTGTGTCCGGCCATGTCAGGCACCCGCCAGAAGTGCGCTGTTGACGAGATCGAGGAACTGCCGGGGGTTCTTGCTCTTCTCGGCGTCGGGCGGCATGGGTGTGCCGTACCGGTTCTCCAGCTCGCCCACGATGCCGAGCAGCGCGAGGGAGTCGATGCCGAAGGCGTCGAAGCCGGTGTCGTACCGCTGCTGGAGTTCCTCCGGGGCGACGGTGACTCCGGCGGACTTCTTCATGAGCTCGGCGAGCTCTTCCACGGTGATTCGGTCACTCATGCGGTTTCTCTCCCTGCTTCGTGTCGGGTGCTGTGTGATGGGTGCTCGCGATGCCTCCTCAGGAGGCGTCGCCGTCGCCGGCGCCGAGCCGTAGCACGAGCGCCGAGTTCGACCCCATGAGGCCTCGGCTGAGGACCAGCGCCGTGCGCAGTTCGGCGGCGCGGGCGCGGGAGGTCACGAGGTCGAGGTCGTGGCAGGCGTCGAAGACGTTGGGGGTGGGTGGAATCAGACCGTGCTCCAGCGCCAGCACCGCCGCGGCGACGTCCAGCACGGGCGCCGCCGAGTAACCCCGGCCGTATGCGGTCTTCGGTGCCGTGACGGGGACGCGTCTGCCGTGCGCGCCCAGGGCGTCCGCGATCGCGAGTGCTTCGGCCCGGTCCGCCTCCGGTACGCCGAGGGCATCGGCGAAGACCACGTCGATCTCCTCGGGGGCGCAGTGGGCCTCGGCCAGGGCGCCCCGGATGGCCTGCACCAGCCCTTCCCGGGACTGCTCCCAGCGGGAGGCGCCGGTGAACGTCGCCGCGTGGCCCGCCAGGGTGGCTCGCACGGGCGCACCCCGTCGACGGGCCGAGGTCTCGGCTTCCACGACGAGCATGGCGCCGCCTTCGGCGGGCACGAATCCGCAGGCCGAGGCGGTGAACGGACGGTAGGCGCGCTCCGGGTCGTCGACGACGCTCAGCTCCTCGTAGCCGAGCTGGCAGACCATCGAATAGGGGGCCAGCGGCGCCTCGGTCGCACCGGCCACGATCACGTCGGTGCCGCGCCGCACGGCCCGCGCCGCATGCGCCAGGGCGTCGAGGCCGCCGGCCTCGTCGGCGGCGACCACACCGCAAGGGCCCTTGAAGCCGCGGCGGATGGAGATCTGGCCGGTGCTCGCGGCGTAGAACCAGGCGATGGACTGATACGGCCCGACGAAGCGACTGCCCTTGTCCCACAGCTGCTGCAGCTCCCGCTGCCCGAACTCGCCGCCACCGGAACCTGCCGCGGTGACCACACCCACGGAGAACGGCGCGGCGTCCGTTTCGGTCCGGTCGAGGCCGGCGTCGTCGAGCGCCTGGTCGGCCGCGGCCATCGCGAAGTGCGTGAACCGGTCGGTCTGGACGAGGTAGCGCTCCTCGACCACGGTCGGCGGGTCGAAGTCCCGGACCTCACCGGCCACCCGCAGCGGCAGGTGCCCGCATCCTTCCCGGGTGATCCGGTCCAGGACGCTGATGCCCTCCCTGGTCGACTTCCAGAAGGTCGCGGTGCTGGTTCCGTTGGGCGCGACCAGTCCGATACCGGTGATGGCCGCGCGCCGAGGATGCGGTTCGCTCATCGTGTCTTCTCCCTCGGCAAGCTCATGATCACCGCGGACTGGAAGCCGCCGAACCCGCTGCCCACGGAGAGCACGCTGTTCAGTCTGCGCTCGCGGGCGACGCGCGGGACGTAGTCCAGGTCGCACTCGGGGTCCGGGGTCTCGTAGTTCGCGGTGGGCGGGACGACCTGGTGGGTCAGGGCCAGCGCACAGGCGACGACCTCGATCGCGCCGATGGCGCCGAGGGAATGGCCCACCATGGACTTGATGGAGCTCATGGGCGTGTCATAGGCGTGCGCGCCCAGGACGCGTTTTACCGCTGCCGTCTCGTGCCGGTCGTTCTGCTGGGTGCCCGATCCGTGCGCGTTGACGTAGTCGATCGCCGTGGGGTCGAGCCGGGCCTGGTCGAGGGCGTCCTCGATGGCCCGGGCCATCTCCAGGCCCTCGGTGGTCAGACCGGTCATGTGGTAGGCGTTGCCGAAGGTGGCATAGCCGCTGAGCTCGCAGTACACATGCGCGCCGCGGGCCAGCGCGTGTTCCAGCTCCTCCAGGACGAGTACCGCGCCGCCCTCTCCCATGACGAACCCGTTGCGGTCGGCGTCGAAGGGCCGTGAGGCGTGGGCGGGGTCGTCGTTGTTCGGGGAGGTGGCCTTGATCGCGTCGAAGCAGGCCATGGTGATCGGTGAGATCGGCGAGTCCGAGGCGCCGGTGATGCACACGTCGGCCCTGCCCTCCTCTATCGCGTGGAAGGCGTACCCGACCGCGTCGAGCCCCGAGGTGCAGCCGGTGGACACGGTCTGCACCGGCCCGCGTGCCTCGAACCGCTCCGCCACCGCCGAGGCGAGGGTGCTGGGCGAGAACGCCCGGTGCAGGTGGGGGCCGGACTTCCGGTGGTCCACGTCCCAGCGCTTGCCGCTCTCGCTGACCAGTACGTAGTCCTGCTCCAGCCGGGTGGTGCCGCCGACCGCGGTGCCCAGGGAGACCCCGACGCGCCACGGGTTCTCCACCGCGAGGTCGAGGCCGGAGTCCCGTACGGCCTCCTCCCCGGCGACCAGGGCGAACTGGATGTACCGGTCGCACCGTGCGATCTGCTCCGCGTCCAGCCCGTGGGCCGCCGGGTCGAAGTCGCACTCGGCGGCGATCCGCGAACGCAGCCCGGACGGGTCGAAGAACGTGATGCCCCGGGTCGCCGTACGCCCGTTGGACAGGAGGTCCCAGAACGCCGGTATGCCGATGCCGTCCGGAGCGACGATGCCCAGTCCGGTGACCGCCACGCGCCTCGTCATGAACGGACCTGTGATCGCTCGGCCGGCCGTCCCGCACCCCCGGGGGCCGCCTCCACCACGATCGGTACGCCGTCGGCGTCCTCGGTGTCGACATGGCCGAGCGGCGGGCTCGGGGCGAGCGGGCCGAGGTGGAAGACCATGCGGGCCTCCACCTTGCCGACGTTGCGGAAGCGGTGGCGCATGTGGGTGGGGATCAGCAGCCCCTGCTCGGGCTGGAGCGGGTGGGGCTCACCGTCCAGGTCCACCTCCAGCTGCCCGCACAGGACGTAGATGAACTCCTCGGAGTACGGGTGGTAGTGCTCGGCGATGCGGTCGCCGGGCTGGATGATGGCCACGCCCATGAAGCCGCTGGTCGAGCCGACGGTGGTGGGGGTGAGCAGGGCACGCAGGTCGCCACCGCGCCGAGTGTTGGGCTCGACCTCGCTGACATCCACGATTCCGGGATGGCGGTTGTTCACGACGTTCCTCCGAACATGTGCAGCATCGACAGGGGGGCGTGGCCGTCACGGCCCGGGTACCGGCGAGTCAGGCGTCGGGCGCGCGACGGTCGGTGACGAGTTCCATGCGGGAGACCGTGAGGAGGCGAGCGGGGGCGCCGTCCTTCAGCGCCGGACCGTCCGCTCCGAAGGCTTCGCCGTCGAGCAGTTCCGTCAGCTCGGCCGCCTGAGTGCGATCCGTGAGACCGAGCACGGGGCTCGGGTCGGTGTCGAGGCCGCCGCGCACGTCGACCAGCCGTACGACGACGTCGTCGCGCTGGAAGATCGTGCTGCGCAGCACCGGTCCGTGCGGATCGTCCGCCGCCGCCTCGTCCTGACGGGCCAGCAACTCGGCCAGCCGCATACCGCACCCCTCACGGGCCGGGTAGTACAGCGCGTGCCGCACCGCATCCGGGCTCTCCTGGCCTGCCGTCACATGGTGTACGGCGGGCAGCGCCGCCCGGGTGAAGAAGACGCGGGCGGACTCGGGGTCGTCGAGGTCCCTGTCCTGCTCCAGATAGGGGTTGATGGCCTCCTCGACGGCCCGTACCTCGGGCTGCCGGGCGACGTGCCGCAGCGCGGCGAGCAGGTCGCCCCGTACCTCGATGGCCCGGACCACCCGGTTGCCGTGCATGAACAGGGAGGTGCGGCACAGTTGGGTGGTGTCGTCGACCCGCGGCTCCGGTGACGTGTACCCGGACAGGATCTCGGCCACCTTCTTCTCGCTGCCGGGCTTGACCGTGAAGGTGAGCGCGTGCCGGATCAGGCCGTCGCCGATCCTCGGTGCCACCTGGAGGCGGCGCGTGCCGGACCCGGTCTGCGCCGCCGGACCGCCGGTCTCGCGGACGATGTGGAAGCGAAGGGACCTGGTGTCGCGGACACAGCTGTGCAGTGGCTCCACCATCCGCACGTGTTCCTCGCTGTTCACCCAGGTGAGGAAGGGCGGGGCGCTTTCCCACTCACTCGTGATGAGCCACTGGGAGGGATTCTCGATGGACTGGCACAGCTGGTCGCTGACATGCCCGGGGACGGAGGCGACTTGGTTGCACAGCTGCTCGTACGCCTCCAGGAACTGCTGCTGGGCACCGTCGTAGACGTCCACCAGCAGGACGACGCGGAGCGGGGAGCCGTCGAACACGGACTGGGAGACGCGTTGCGCCGCCTGTCGCATGAGAGTTTCCGGAACATGTTCGGACGTGGTGGTCATGCTGCGCACATCTCCTTCGCGGGGGCGGAAGCGGACGGATCGCGGCGATGTCGATGAGACGCTGACGTGCCTCGATCTCTTCGATCCTGATCCCGCTCCCACAGCCGCGCGACTCCTGTGCCACTGCCCGGGTGACCGGCCGTCGGGGAAGACGGGGCCCGATCAGGCGAGGTGCGCGAAGACCACCAGGTTGTCCGTGTAGTCCCTGACGGTGCGGTCGTAGTCACCCGCGCAGGTGATGAGCCGGACCTGTGCCTGGGCCGTGTCGGCGTACACGCGCCGGCTGGGGAAGTTCTCCTTGTCGAACGTCTCCACGCTGTCGACCACGAAGGACGCTGTGCGGCCGTCGGCTCGTCTGACGCGGAAGACGTCCCCCTTCTCCAGTTCGCCGAGGTCCGCGAAGACGGCTGCCGAGGTCGCCGTGTCGACGTGCCCGGCGATGATCGACGTGCCCGCCTCTCCGGGGGACGCTCCCTCGGCGTGCCAGCCGACGAGGTTGGTGTCGTCGGCAGGGGGCGGCTGGAGCTGTCCCGTGCGGCCGATGGCGAGTTCGGTGAAGGGGGCGTCGACGGAGATCTTCGGAATGAGCAGGCGTACGGGCCGCGATCGCGGCAGATGCTTCCCCGCGGGCTGTGCGGCCGGCGGAGCCGCCGCGGCGGTGTGAGCGGGCCGCGACGGGCGGGGGGCGTCGGACGACGCGGTGTCGGACGCGGTGTCATTGCCGCCGAACAGGCTGATGGCCAGCACCAGGGCGGCCACGGCGCCGATCACCATCACCTTGGTACGGGAAGGGTTGTCTGCGGGGGACGGGGGGACTGCCATCGGACACCACCTCACCAGGGCACGGCAGCACATCGGACGAGGGACGGGGCACGGGGAAAGCCGGCGGGGCCGCCACGCTGCACGGGCGTGGCGGCCACAGCGGCTATCGCGTCCGGCATGGGTCAGGCCACGCTTCCGGCGGTCTTCCTGCGGCGCACCGAGTACAGACCGGTTCCGACGACGGCCAGGACTGCCAGCCCACCCGCGGTCACGGCAGGCGAGGCCAACGCGCCGCCTCCGGTGTGCATTCCGCCGCTGGGCTTCTCCTCCTTGCCGCTCCAGGAGTCGCTGTCCTCCTTGCTCCAGGAGTCGCCGCCGTCCTCCTTGCTCCAGGAGCCCGCGTCCTGCTTACCGCTGCCGGAGTCCTTGCCATGCTCCTTGTCCTTGTAGGTCTCCGGGTCGAACTTGGGGTCCTTGGCGGTGTCCGAGCCGTCCACGTTCGCCGCGGTCAGGGCCCCACCGCCGGTGTGCATGCCACCGCGCGGCGAGTCATGGCCGGCGTCCTTGCCGTGCTCCTTGTCGTACTCCTTGTCGTGGTCCTTGCTGTAGGAGGAGTCCGTGTGGTCCTCCCAGTCGTTCCCGGCCGCGTAGGCGCCGGGAGCGCCGAGGACGAGGACGGTCGAAGCCGCCGCGGTGGCCAGGAGCATGCGAGCAGAGTGCATCTGACGTTCCCTCCGTCAAGGGGCGGACAGCTGGCACTTCGTCAGCTGATGTGACCCGCCCTCGACGTGATCCACCGTCAGTCAGCTGACCGCCCGTCACAACTCGGGACGATCACACGGGTGAACCCGCACGGTTCCCGGCGGAACGACGTCACGACCGCGCGACACGGCCGGCCGACCCCGTCGAGGGGTCGGCCGGCCGTGTCTTACGAGGTCAGACCGCTGCCAGCAGCGTCGTCAGGACGTGGCGCAGTGCCGACTGCGCGTCCGGGTCCGGCCCTGCGGACCGCCAGGCCACGAACCCGTCGGGCCGCACAAGTACGGCGCCGCCGCGCGCCGTTCCATGGACGGCCGACCAGTCCGTGTCGCCCTCGGGCGTCAGCTCGGCATCGGGAGCGCTGCCCACCCGGTAGGAGGCCAGTGGGACGGACATCTCTTCGGCGAGCCGAATGGCCGCCTCGTGCCAGCCACTCGGGTCATCGGCGTCGCTGAGCAGCACGAACGAGCGTTCGTAGAGATCCAGCGTGGAGATCCGCTCGCCTTGGTGACGTACCGCCAGGTGGGGGGCCCTGCTGCCGGGTTCACCTGACAGGTCGAAGCGTTCCGGCACGACCGGAGCCGCGGGGTCGGTGCCGACGACGGCGCCCTGCGGATAGCGGTAGCCCAGGACCACGTTGAGGATGCCGCGCTGCGGGCCGCCCCCACCGCCGCCACCGCCCATGCCGGGCGGCGGGGCGAAGCCGGGGTGGCTGTGCTCGACCGACCGTGCGGCGGCGCGGGCACTGGTCGCCTCGGCCACCGGGCGCCGCTCGGCGTCGTAGGTGTCCAGCAACCCCTCCCCCGCCCATCCGCCGAGCACCGCGGCCAGCTTCCAGGCGAGGTTGTGCGCGTCCTGGATGCCGGTGTTGGAGCCGAAGGCCCCGGTGGGGGACATCTCGTGGGCCGAGTCACCGGCCAGGAAGACCCGTCCGGCCCGGTAGCTGCGGGCGACCCGCTGGGCGGCGTTCCAGGGAGCCTTGCCGGTGACCTGTACGTCGAGGTCGGCCACTCCGACCGCGCGTCTGATGTGCTCGGCACACCGCTCGTCGGTGAACTCCTCCAGGGTCTCGCCGCGTTCCGGGTGCCAGGGAGCGTGGAAGACCCAGTTCTCGTGGTTGTCCACGGGCAGCAGAGCGCCGTCGGCTTCCGGGTCCGTCAGGTAGCAGACGATGAAGCGGCGGTCGCCCACGACATCGGCGAGGCGGCGGGACCGGAAGGTGATGCTGACGTTGCTGAACAGGTCACCAGGACCGCTCTGGGCGATGCCGAGTTGCTCGCGGACGGGGCTGCGGGGACCGTCCGCCGCGACGAGGTAGTCCGCACGGATGGTGGTGTGTTCGCCCGTGTCCCGGCTCTTGACCACCGCGGTGACGCCGGAGGGGTCACTGTCGAACGACAGCAGTTCGGTCCCGTACCGCAGATCGCCGCCAAGCCGTTCGGCGTGCTCGAACAGCACCGGCTCCAGGTCGTTCTGACTGCACAGGCACCACGAGCTGGGGCTGAAGCGGGCCAGTGCGCCGCCCGCGTCGATCTCCTTGAAGAGCCACTCGCCCGCGTCGCCGACCAGGGTGGGCGCCTGCAGGATCCCGTGGTTGTCGTCCAGTGTGGCGGCTGCCTCCCGGATCCCCGGCTCGATGCCGGCCGTCCGGAACAGCTCCATGGTGCGGACGTTGTTGCCCCGCCCACGAGGGTGGATGGAAGTGCCGGCGTGGCGCTCCACCAGCGTGTGCCGTACGCCCAACCGGCCCAGGAACAGGGAGGTCGACAGGCCGACGAGGGAACCGCCGACAATGAGGACCGGGACCTGATGGGTCGTGGGGTCGGCTTGATCGTCTGTTTGATTCATGGCTCGCCTCCAGCGCGTCGTGTCCGTCGACTCGGCCGGGTAAGGCCGCGAGCCTCATCCATGCCCCGCGCTGGGATCGCAGGCCCAAGCTTCACCCACTCAACGCGCCCGGTTCGCCGAGTCGGCGGACACCTCCGCGATCCGGGACCTGACGCGGCGTGAGGGCGCCCTGCTCACCGGCGAACTGACGGGTCGATGGTGTTGGGCACGGAAGCGGGACGGCGTACCGCCTGGGCGGTGGCCGCTCAGCACGACTCGAACGACCGATACAGCCGGCGGAAGCGGGGCGTCAGGCCGGGCGGACCGCACCCTTGATCGCGGACTGGCCGGCGAAGAAGACCGACTCCTCACGGATGGTCGCTCCCGGACCCGGGGCGTGAATCATCATGCCGTCCCCGCTCCAGATACCCACGTGGCTGAGGTCGTCGTGGAAGAAGACCAGGTCTCCCACCCGGACGTCGGCGAGGGAGATCTGCATCCCCACTCCCCACTGTGCCTGGACGGTCCGGGGCAGCGTGACGCCTGCAGCCTTCCACGCGGCCTGGGTGAGACCGGGGGCGTCGTACGATCCCGGCCCCACCGCGCCCCACACACAGGGCCGACCGATCTGCGCCCGGGCGAAGGCGATCACCCGCTCGGCCTGGGTGCTGTGGCCCGGGTCCACCGGCAGCCAGGGGGGGGCTTCGGGTGCCATGTAGGTGACCGGAGCCGGCGGAGCGGCAGCCACTGGCGTTGCGGCGTAGGCATAGGCGGGTGCGGCAGCCGTCTCGATGGGGGCCGCCGGGGCCACCACGGCGGGCGCAGAGACGTTCGTCAGGCCGGCGCCATACGTCGAGGTGATCACGTCGGCCGGTGGGCCGGCGGGGTAGGCAGGGATGGGGTCGGCCGGCAGAGCCATGGCGTACGTCGCGGTCGCGTCGGTCGCGGGGCCGGCACCGTACGTCTCCGCACCGAGTGCGGGAAGCTCCGCCTGGTAGGTACCCGCAGTGGGGTCCGGGGCGGTGGGCCAGATCGCGGTGGGCTCCGGGACGGGCTCCTGGGCCGGCTGGTACGGCGGCCACGCTGCCCCGTCGCCGCCGAGGACCGGCTGCGCTCCGGTGTGCCAGGCGCTCTCGTCCCACCGGGACTCGACTGCCGCGGGCGGCTCGACGGGTGGGGCGGGCAGCTCCGGAAGGAATCCTGTGGCCGCTTCCCGAGCTGATCCGCCGGTCAACTCCCGTGCGGCGCTCGTGGGCGACTTGGGCGCTTCGAGAGCGAGGGGTTGCGCGGGACGTTCCGTCGGGCGTGCGGGCCGCACCTGCTGGGGCGCGCGGTCGGGACGGGCGGGCGCCCTTCTCTCCGGCTGCGATACCGGCACGGTCGGACCCAGCTTGGCGCGGGCGGCGTCGAACCACTGCCGGGCAAGGGCGCCGACCGCGGGCTGCACGTCCTCCTGGGACCGGTCACGGCCGCCCGCACCCCGCTGGCGCGGGATCGCGGCGGCGCGGGTCGCGTTGAAGGTGCCGGTGTCGCTCTCCGCCCGGTCGTAGAAGCTGTCGATCTTGCGCCGGACCTCGTCGCGGCTCGGCCCCTCGCCCTCCCCCGGGAGAAGGGAGCCGCCCCGGCCCGAGAAAGGGGTCACTTCGGGGGGCGAGGTTCGTTCCGGCGCCATGGAAACGGCACTCCTTCCGTACGAGAGTGCACAAGACCGCCTGCCTGTCGGAGGGAGTCGTGCAGACAGTGACCAACTTAGCCAACTTGTAAGCCTTCCGTGAAGATCGAAGCACTAAATGCCCGATATGCTTCTGTGACCTTCGCCCCTCCAATTCCTCCCGCACCGCGATCCGCTGATCGACTGTCAGCTGATGACGGCCGGAGGCCGGCCCTACAGTGACGTCATGAGCCATGACTCCGAGGCACCTGTCCTACCCGTCCAGGCCTTCGAACCCCCTTACTACGTGGCTGTCTTCACCACGGTGCGAACCCAGGACATGAGCGGCTACAGCGAGACCGCCGAACGCATGGAAGAGCTGGTCAAGGAAGTTCCTGGATACCTGGGGATGGACCAGGCACACACCCCTGGCGGCCTGTCCATCACCGTCGGGTACTTCCGCGACGCCGACGCCCTCACACAGTGGCGAACCAACTCCGAGCATCGCGCGGCGCAAAAGCGCGGGCGCGCCGAGTGGTACCAGAGCTACAGCCTGCATGTGGCCAAAGTGGAACGGAGCCACGCGTTCACACAGGAGGAATCCTGAACGTCGTTTTGCCGGACCGGCAACAAGAGTGGCAACCCTGAGCGCGGTCGGAGACCGTGGGCTCGTGACCGACAACATCGCAGCAGGACCACACACCGACGGATATCTCGGAGACCCCGCAGTGCGGGCAGAGTGGGACGACCGTTACACCGAGCGACAACAGTTGTGGAGCGGCCGGCCCAACGGTGCGCTCGTGGCCGAGGTCGCCGACCTCACCCCCGGGCGCGTGCTCGACGTCGGCTGCGGCGAAGGCGCGGACGCCGTCTGGCTCGCCCGCGGCGGCTGGGACGTGACCGCGCTCGAGGTCTCCGGCGTGGCCCTGGAGCGGGCGGCCGGGCACGCCCGGGACGCCGGCGTCGCCATTCACTGGGTCCACGCCACACTCACCGAGGCAGCGCTCCCGCCGGCCTCCTTCGATCTGGTCTCGGCGCAGTACCCGGCGCTGCTGCGCACCCCTGACGCCGCCGCCGAGCGGGCACTGCTCGCCGCCGTCGCACCCGGCGGCGTACTGCTGCTCGTCCACCACGCGGGGATGGACACCCAGCATGCTGACGACGGCGGCTTCGACCCGGCCGACTATGTCTGGCCCTCGATGGTCGCCGATCTCCTCGACGACGACTGGGAAATCGAGGTGGACGAGCAGCGGCCACGCGTAGCACCCGACGGCGGCGCCGGCGCGCACCACACCGACGACCTGGTACTGCGCGTACGCCGACTGCGCTGAGATCCTCGCTCACCGGCAGGGGCATCAGGCGGGGCGACCTGCGACATGACTGTCAGACGGCGGCGTGCTGCGCGACATGGCACAGCAGCAGGCACACGTCGTCGTCGCGTTCGGAGTCGCTCAGCAGCGGGTCCAGGACGCGGTCCGCCGAGCCGTCCAGGTCTTCCAGTTCCGCGGGTCCGAACGCCGCGAGCGCGTCCGCGAGGCGGGCGATGCCCGGATCGATTCCCTGGGCGCGGCGTTCGACGAGGCCGTCGGTGTAGAGGGCCAGGGTCGAGCCGGGCGGGAGGTGGACGGTGTGGTCTTCGATCTGCTGGTTCAGTGGGATGCCCAGCATCGCGCCGGGCTTGGCGTCCAGCGTGTGCACCTGGCCGTCGGGAGTCCGCAGCACCGGCGGCGGGTGACCCGCGGCCGCCCAGGTCAGGGTGGGCTCGTCGGGGTGGAAGCGGGCTATGACGGCGGTGGCGTACAGGTCGGGCTGCAGATGGTGCAGGAAGGTGTGCAGCCGGGTCAGCAGGGTGCCGGGGCTGCTGCCGTCCACGGCGTATGCGCGCAGGGCGGTGCGCAGTTGGCTCATCATGACGGCGGCGCGCAGTCCGTGTCCGGTGACGTCACCGATGACGGCGACCAGTGAGCCGTCGGGCTGGCGGAACGCGTCGTACCAGTCGCCGCCGATGTTCAGCCCGTGGGTGGCCGGCAGGTAGCGGGCGGCGAGTCGGAGCGCCGGTGTGGTCGGCAGGTCCGTGAGCAGGGCCCGCTGGAGCGTCTCGGCGATGTCGCGGTTGCGCTCGAAACGCCGGGCGTTGTCGATCGCGATGCTGGCGCGGCGGGCGAACTCGATGAGCATGACCGCGTCGTCGGGGTCCCAGCGGTCGCCGGGCGGCGCCAGGGTCAGCACTCCCAGCGGTGCCCGGCGGGTGGGCAACGGGACGCACAGCAGCGGACGTTCGGGGTCGAGTGCCGAGGCCGGCTGGTCGTCGACGCCGGGCAGTCCGCCGGGTTCGAGTGCGGCGTACTGCGGCCGTCCGGTGCGGGCCGCGGTCACGGCGGCGGCGGGATGGGGTGTCGCGGGGCGCCGCTCGTCGTCGCCGTCGAACAGCCAGATGTCGACGCTGCGGGCGTACTCCGGTACGAGCAGCTCCGGGAGCCGACGGACGACCTCGTCATGATTGAGGGAGGTCAGGGCCGCGCTGGCGTCGGCCAGGAAGGTGAGGCGCCGGCGGGCGTCCTCGGCCTGCCGGCGAGCCCTGTGCTCGGCGGCGAACGCCTCCCTCTGTGCCTGTCCGGCGGCGTCCAGTTCCGCGTGCAGGGCCAGCACGCCCTGATTGGTCTGATGCAGTTCCTCCCGGTGGAAGGCCACCAGTTGTTCCTGCTCGGCGAGTCTTTCCAGCAGGACGCCCGCGTCCTCGTCGGCGTCCAGCAGCGACTCGGCCAGGACCTCCGGGGAGTCCGGCACCGACCCGTCCTCCGCGATCGGCGTCCTGGCGCAGGGGACGCTCGTACGCCACGGGGGATGTGCGGCCGGGTCCGCGGCGATGACCGTGACGTGCAGGTGCGCCTGTTCGGCGGCTGTCCCGGTGACGTAAAGGGTGAGCAGCCAGGAGCCGCCCTTGGCCAGGCACTGGCGCAGGTGTGCGCTGAGTGCCGCGGTGAGACGGGTGCGCTGAAGCGGTGACAGTCCGTACGCCGAGGCCAGGCGCGCGGTGGCGATGCGCGCCTGGGCCGCGTCGGTGACGGTGTCGATCGGCCAGGTGTGCTTCAACGCCCCTCCCCCGCTGCCTGAGTCAGGACCGCCACGGTGGTGTCGTCACGTGCCGGCCGGGCGGCGCTGCCGCTGTCGCGCAGGGTGACCGCCGCCATCACGGCTGGATCGGTGAAGAGCAGATCAGGTGCGGACGGCGGCTTCTGACGGCTGGGCAGGCCGTCGCTGTGCAGGAGCAGCACTCGGTCGGCTCCCCAGCGTCTGAGGTCCTGGTGCAGTGTCCGCGGCCGGTGGACACCGACGATTCCGGGGCGGGACAGCAGGGCGTGCCAGGCATCCTCCTCCCACAGCCAGGCCCCCACGTTCCCGAGGCCGGCGAAACGGAGCATCCCGGTGCCGGTGTCGACCTGCGCCACGGCCACGGCGGCACCCCGGGTGCCGCGCAGAGCGGTGTCGAGGTGGCGCAGGAGTTCTGCCGGGTCGAGGTGGGCCGATCCGCGCAGCGCCTTTACGGCCGCCGTCGAGGCGTGTGCCGCCTGAGATCCGTGGCCCAGTCCGTCGGCCAGCATCAGCGTCACGCGGTCGCCGGCCCTGCCCCGGGCCCAGGCGTCTCCGGAGTGTTCGGCTCCGCCGAAGGGCAGGTTGACGCCGCCCGCCCGCAGTCCGCCCGGCCCTGGTGCGGTGCCCCGCCCGGCGGGACCGATGCGGGCCAGCGCCACCGTGCCCCGGCCCGGGGTGCTGTGTACGGCGAAGGCGCTGGCGACGCGTCGGCAGGTGCCCAGGCCCGCGCCCAGGGAATGGGCTGTCGTGAAGCCGTCGCTCAGGGCGGTGGTGACGTCGGGGATGCCGGGGCCGTGGTCGATCGCCGCGATCTGAACGAACCGGGTGGGGTCGCCGCCGTCCGCCGGTTCCGGCTCGGGCACCACGTCGAGCAGCAGACGGCCTCCCCGGGCGTGCTTGAGGAGGTTCGTCGCCAGTTCCGTCGCCACCAGGGCGGCGGCCGCGGTCCGTGCCTCGTCGAGTCCGGCCAGGGTCGCGGCGTGCTCGGCGGCGACCCTGGCATCCCGTACCCGGGTGGAGTCGTGGACCGGTACGTCCCAGACGCGCGGCATCAGCTGCCTCCGTAGGGACGGGGTGGTGCGGAGGCCCAGCAGACCACCGTGACCGTCGTGCCCGCGCCCGGTGTGGTGTCGATGCTGAACTCGTGGACCAGGCGCCGGGCACCGCCCAGACCCATGCCCAGGCCGCCGCCCGAGGTGTAACCGTCGACGAGTGCCCGCTCCAGGTCGGCGATGCCGGGTCCTTCGTCGGCGAAGACCAGCCGGAGGCCCCGTACCCGGCCCTGTGTCACCTCTGCCGACTCCATCCGGCCGCCCCCGCCGTGCACCAGCGTGTTGCGGGCCAGTTCACTGGCGGCGGTGACCAGCTTGGTCTGCGCGACCAGACCGAAGCCCAGGAGGCCGGCGGCCTGCCGCACATGCTGGCGCACCCAGGCGAGATCCATATCGGAACGGATCGGCAGGCTCGCCTCGACGGCTGTGGAGGATGGCATCAAGGATGCTCCCGAGGCGATCCACCGGGGTCGGCGACGGGAGTGCGGCGTGCCAGCAGCTCCAGGGCCGCCTCCGTGGTGAGGGCGGTGCGCAGTCCGGGCAGCGTCAGCCCCAGCTCGACCAGGGTGATCGCCACCGCGGGCCGCATGCCGGCCAGGACGGTCCGGGCCGCCAGCAGCGAGGCGCTGGCCGCGATCTCGGCGAGTACGCGGCCGAGGAAGGAGTCGATGACTTCCACGCCCGAGATGTCGATGACCACCCCGGTCACCCGGCTGTCCACGATGGTGGCGGCGATGTCCTGCTGGAGCTGCTGCGCCATGCTGTCGTGCAGGTCGCCCTGCAGGGTGACCAGGAGAACCTCGCCCAGCCGCAGCACCGGTACATGGGCCGCGACGCCGTGGTGGAACCCGTCGCTCATCGTGACCCCGCACCGCCGGAGGTCGGCGCGACGATACCGACGCCCAGCTCGTGCAGCGCGTAAGCCAGCGCGTCCGCCAGGCTGGCGCGGGTGATCACCGTGCCGAGGTCCAGGCCGAGATGGACGATGGTCTGGGCGATCGCCGGGCGGATGCCCGACACGACGCACTCCGCGCCCATCAGCCGGGCCGCCGCGACCGTCTTCATGAGGTGCTGGGCCACGAGCGAGTCCACGGTGGGGACGCCGGTGATGTCGAGGATCGCGAAGCGCGCGTGCTGGTCGACGATGGCCTCCAGCAGCGTCTCCATGACGACCTGGCTGCGCGCGCTGTCGAGCGTGCCGATGAGCGGTACGCCCACGACGCCGTCCCACAGCTTGATCACGGGGGTGGCCACCTCGAGCAGCTGGAGCTGCTGGCGCTCGATGACTGCCTGCCCTTCGGACAGCGCCGTGTCCAGCACGACCAGCCGCAGTGTCCCCATCAGCACGGTGAGCGCGGTCGTGCACTCGCGGACGTGCTCGGTGGCCTCCTCCGGGAGCTCCTCGACGAGGAACTCCGCGACGGGCGGACGCAGGGCGTCCACCTCTCCCGACACCTGGGCCATGGTGATCCCGGCGCGGGAACGCGCGGCGGCCATGCGGGCCAACTGCTCGCGCACGACCTCGAATCCGATGGCATCCGTGTCGTAGACCCGGTCCGATTCGGCTACCTGGGCCAAGGCCTCGATCACTGTCCGGGCCGCCTCCACGGCCTCGTCCCGCGAGAGGGTGAACACGCTGCGGAACAGCGGCTCGTCGGCCCAGCGCTGGGCGATCCGTTCGCGATGGCGGTACAGGAAGTCCCCGACCAACTGCGCCGACGAACCTTGCCGTACTGCCGCTTCGTGCTCCGGCACCTGTTCTCACCTCATCCGAGTAGTGCGCTCATGTGGCCCGCGGTGGCCGAAATCGGGCCGCAGGTGACGCGTACTGTTGCCGAACGACAACTGTAACGAGCCTGGACCGTGACAGGTGTCCGGGGTCGGCCCGCTAGGGCGTCGGCTGCCGGCCGAACCAGTCGAGACAGACCACCAACGCGTCGTCGTCCGGCTCCGGACGGTCGCGATACCCCTGCAGTTCCCGCAGCACCGCGGCCGGTACATCGGCGGCCGGCAGCAGCCGCGTGGCCGTGATGGCTCGCGCGAGAGTGTGGTCGCCGTACGGTTCGCCGCCCGGCGCGGGGACCGTGTGCACTCCGTCACTGACGAACAGGAGACGGTCGCCCGGTTGCATCTGGTAATCCTGCGCCACGTAGTCGGTCTCCTCGAACATGCCGAGCGGGAGCTGTGCCTCGAGGCCGATGGTTGTCACGGTCCCGTCCCGCAGACGCAGCATCCGGGGCGAGCCGGCGTCGATGATCTGCACGCGCCCGGTGTCCAGTTCGAGATCCACGAGCAGGACGGACAGATACGCCTCGCCCCGGTACTGGGCGTAGACGGCCTGGTCGGCGAGGGCTGCCTGATCCGCGATGGGGATGCCCGCCCGCCGTGCGTTGCGCAGGGCGTTGATCCCGAGGTTGGTCAGCAGGGACGCCTCGATGCCCTCGCCCATGCCGTTGGTGACGTAGAGCAGCAGATGGTCGGCCGACACCGACCAGTCGAAGTTGTCGCCGAAGACCGCGTAGGCGGGCTCCAGTTGGGCGCCGAGCGCGTACTGCGGTCCCGCACAGGACCGGGCCGGGAGCAGCTGCCACTGCATCTCCGCGGCGAGGGTGAGCCGCTCCTTGCGCCGGGCGCGCTGGTAGATGTCGGTGTCGCGTTCGGCCACGACCACCTCGTGTCCCAGGACCTGGGCCACCGCGGCCAGTTCGGCCAGGTCCGCCTCGGGCCGCGCGCCGGGCGCCAGGGTGACCGACAGCACACCCAGCCGGTCGCCGCGTACGGTGACGGGCAGGTGCACGTGCGTCCGCCCGTCCTCGCCCCGGGCCACGACGGGCTCCTGCGCCCCGAAGGAGCGACCGGCCGCACTGGCGTGCACCGGCAGTGTCCGCGACGGACCTGCCATCGCGGACACGGGCTGCAGCACGGTCGCCCCGTAATCGACCAGGAGCAGGTCCACGCTCTCGGCGCCGTACTGCCCGCACAGGACTTCGCGGACGGTCGCCGGCAGCTGGTGCGGAGCCGCGGAGCGCAGGGCGCGCTCGGCGGCCATGAATCTCTTCACGTTGTCGGTCATGCCATTCCGTACGAGGGCGCGCCGCCGCATCTGTACCGTGCCGGCGGCTGCACCCGTTCCTTCTGAACCATGCCCGCTGTCGCGCGTCGTGCGCCGGGCCGGGCTGACAGGGCGGGGTAAGACTGAGAAGGTGGCGGGGTGACGATCTCGCACCCTCGCCCGCGGCCCCATGAGGTCGCGCGCGTGACCTCCGAGGCGGCCGAACTGCTCGAAGTTCTGTGGGGCCGGGCCTCGACGGCGCCGGTCTCCGCCTCGCAACTGCGGGTTCTGTTCATCCTGGAACACAATGAAGGCATCAACCTGCGCACCCTCGCGGACGCGCTGGGCTCCACGCCTCCGTCGACCAGCCGGCTGTGCGACCGGCTGCAGGCAGTGGGGTTCGTGGAGCGCCGGGCCGCCATCGCGAGCCGGCGGGAGCTGGAGCTGTACCTGAGCCGACGCGGGCGGGCCTTCCTCACCGACCTGCGCGCTCGTCGGGAGAGCGCCCTGCAGTCCGTGCTCGAGCAGATGCCCACTCCCCAGCGATCCGCACTGCTGAAGGGGCTCGAGGCGTTCTGTGCCGCCGCGGCGACACAGATCCACGAGGACGGCGGGTCCGCCGCCCGTAGCGCCTGACGCCACTCCATCCCCGACCCCTCCCGCGCGAGCGAGCTCACTCTCTTGCCTCGGCTTCATTGTTGTCAAACTGCAACTGTTGTCACGAACGTGGCTGGTCGACGAGGGTGAGCGCCTCCTCGACGCTCCCCGACACCGGAACCGTGATGCTGACACCGGTCAGATCCAGAATCCGCCGTACCGCTGGCGTCGGCGAGATGATGTGCACGCTGCCGGGCAGCTCTCGGGCCTCCTGGTAGACGCGGAGGATGATGTTCATACCGGACGAGTCCATGAACGGCACCTGCGAGAGATCGAGCAGGAAATGCCGTCGGCCGTGATGCAGCTGGTTGGCCAGATGGTGCTGGAACTCGGTCGCGGTGTCGACGTCCAAATAGCCCTGCACCGTGATCAGGGCCACATCCTCACGGAGCAGGCCGACCTCGACGGACAGGGGGTTCTGGGCAACAGACACATTTACCTCCAACAACAGCGTGTACAACGGCCAGGGTTGATGACCTTCTCGCCTGCGGATCGCAATGCGCGCCGCGGATGCGCGATTACCCCCGAACGCGCACGTCATGCACCGCGTCCGTACGGGCCGTTCGACGTGCGGGGCGGCACGTGTCACGGTGGAGGGAGCCCAGCGGCCGCTCCCCGGCTACCAACCCCCACGGAAAGGGGGCCCGAAGAATGGGCACTCGCATCTCCCTGAGTCCCGGCGGTCATGCCGCCACGCTGACCGTGGACAACGACATCGACGACCGTGTGCGGCCCGCCATCGAGGACGCGGCGGCCCAACTGCCGCCCTCCGTGCGTCGGCTCACCCTCGATCTCGCCGACGTCTGTTTCGTGGACTCGGCCCTCCTCCACCTTGTCCGGACGATCGACCGGACCGTCACCGACCGCGGCGGTCTGCTGCGGATCGTCGGTCTGCGCCCGCAGCCGCGCCGGGTGCTCACGCTCGCCGCCGACCTGTGCCCCGAGGCCCGTTGGGAGGCCTACCTCACCTCTCCCGGGCCGAATTGACGCCGACCTCGAGTGGTCACACCCACGCGCTGCCCCGATGGGCATGTCTGACCGAGACCCTGGGGGCCGCCGCCCCCGCGACGGCCAGGGCCGCCAGACAGCCGTCCGGCACCGGCAGATCGCGCACCGACCAGACGCCCCGGATCTGTCCGGACGGATCGCGGACGACGTCGGTGTCGGTATCGGTGTCGGGATCGGTGAGCACCGGCAGGCCCAGGCCCTGGGTGAGACGCGCGCCGGCGGCCTTGACCACGGCCTCCTTGCGGGTCCACAACCGCAGGAAACGCTCGCCGCGTTCCATGGGGCCCGCGGCCGCCGCCACGAAACGGGCGTCGGACGCGGGGAAGAAGCGCTCGGCGAACGCCTCGACCGGCAACCCCGGCCGCAGCCGGTCCACATCGACCCCGACCTCGGCGTGCCGGCTCACCGCCACCAGCGCGAGCTCACCGCAGTGGGAAAGGTTGAACCGCAGTTCGGCGCCGTCCGCGAGCCGTGGTTTGCCATGGTGTCCCCGCTCCAGGCGCAGTTCCTCGGGAGGGACGTCGAGGTAGCCGGCCAGAATCCGCCGCAACGCGCCGTGCGCGACGACGAAACGCCTGCGGTCGGCCTCGAAACGACAGCGGCCGGCACGCTCGGCCTCCCGCCCCGACAGCATCAGGGACAGCGCCGCCACTGTGGCCGGTGCCCCGTCCAGCGGCACCGTCCAGACATCAACCCTGGGCTCGTCCATGTCAGAGCGGTCTCGCCGGTAGGAGGCCAGCGTCAGTCACGGCGGAGACCTCCCTGAACCAGACCGGTGAACAGATTGAGCTTTTGGATGTTGCCGGTTCCCTCCATGAACTCCACGCCGCGGGCGTCCCGGGCGAGCTTGTCCAGCAGCGGGTGGTCCAGCCGGGCGCCGGGACCGAAGCAGGAGAGCGCTTCGAGCGTCGCCTCCTCGGCGAGGCGCGACGCGCGTGCCTTCGCCGCGGACGCCAGGTAGCCGGCCGCCGGCTCGTTGTCGTCCACGGCGATCGCCGACCGCCAGATCAGCTGCCGCAGCTCCGTCAGGCGGAGAGCGAGGCGGTCGAGCCGGTGACGTTCGGCCGTGTTCAGAGTGCAGCGGTTGTCCAGGACGTACTCGTAGGCGGCCCGCGCGATGCCCAGGCCGAACGCGGCGACTCCGGGGCGCAGGCGGTTCAGCCCCTGCACCGCGCTCCACATGCCCCGCTGAGTGGCCCGCAGATGCCTGCCGAGCACCTGGTCGGCGGGGACACGGACGTCGTCGAGGGTTACGGCGGTGAGGCGCAGGCCGCGCAGCCCGATGGTTTCCAGGGGCTCGGCGGTGAACCCGGCGGCCGAGGTCTCGATGAGGACCGCGGTCACGCCGAGCGGCCCCGGACGGGTGCGGGCGAAGACGATGCCCAGGTCGGCGCGGGCCGCGTTGCCGACGTAGCGCTTGGCCCCCCGGAGCACGAAGTGGTGGTCGCCGGCGGGTGTGAGTGTGGTGCTCATCGCCCCCGCGTCCGAGCCGCGGTCCGGTTCGGTCAGCGCGAAGAAGGTCCAGGTGGGCTTCTCCATGATCCGGCTGTAGAACCACTTCTTCTGCTGCTCGTCGCCCATGGCGTCGACCAGCACACCCGACATCACCGGCCCCGGCGACGCCAGCAGCAGACCGGCGTCGCCGACCGCCGCCTCCTCGGCGAGGACCACCCGCTCCAGGGTTCCGGTGCCGTAGAAGCGGTGCCCGTCGATGACGACCGGGTCGGGGTTGTACTCGGGGGGCACCGTCATCCTGGTCAGGTACGACACGATCGCTACGTCCAGATGGCGGTGGATCGCGTCCGGGTCCCGGTCGAGTTCCAGGGCGAGGGGCTTGAGTTCCTGCGCCCACGCGCGGGCCTGGCGCTGGAACGCCAGGGTCCTGTCGTCCAGTTCGATCATGCCGCTCCCCCGTGCTCCCCGGCGCGGGCCGGGCCGAAGTAGACGTCGGCGATCAGCTCGGAGACCCGGGCGACCTGGCCGGGTCCGTCCGCCAGGAAGCTCACGGCACCGAGCAGCAACAGCAGCATCCGGTCGGTCCGGGTGATCTGGGCGTTCAGGCCGGACAGGACGCCGTCGTCGAGGTCGCCCGGCGTGGCGCCGGCCAGCATGGTCTCGATTTCCAACTGCTCGATCACCGCCTCCGCGACCCCGCCCTTGACCATCTGCTGGTGGAGCAGCTTCGCGTCGCCGACGGTACGGCCGCCGAGATGGGCGAGCACCGCGTCGAGCAGCCGCTCCGAGAGGCCGAAGCGCAGACAGGTCATGCCCAACGCCCATGCCGCCCACGGAGTCTGGGACACGCTGGGTGGTTCGGTTCGACTCCGCGACGCGACGATGGTGCCGTCCTCCACCGTCATGGTCGCCATGACGTCCCCGGTGTCGGCACCGACGAACCCGGCGGGCGCCACCACGTGTCCGCCCGGGCCGTGGGGCGGCGCGCCGTCGCACAGGGTCTCGTACAGCAGGGACAGCGCCGCAACCAGGCCGTCGTGGCGGGCGGTGCGCCGGTACTGGATCCATTCGTCGGCAGCGGCCGTGCGGCCGGTCATGTCCCCTCCTCCAGATCCAGTGTGCTCACGCACAGGTACCGCAGCGTGCTGTCGTATTCGGCTACGACGAGGCGGCGGGGCCCGTCTCCCGCGTACTCGGGGAACACGTCGGCCAGGGTCGACCAGGGGCCGGTGCACGGACGGCCCGGCGGCGCGGGACGCACGTCGAACCCCGGGCCGAAGTCTTCGGCGTCGAGGCCCTGACCGGTGATGAGCGTGACGGGCAGGCCCGCACCGCCGCCGTCCGGTCCGTTCAGCATCACGTCGAGCGTCGCGCGGACCTCTTGCGGCGCGACGCCGGCGAGTTGCCGCGTCGCCGGTTCGCCCGCGCCGCCCTCGGGGCCGAAGAGCAGCGCCACCGCGCAGTCCTGCCGGGGCACGTCATGCACCCCCGGGGTGTCGTACAGGAAGGTCCGCTGATCGAGCAGGACGACCAGGGCGTGCCGGAACGCGTCGGCGTCGGCGTACTCCGAGACCAGACGCAGGGCCGTGAACCCGGCGGCGGTCCCCTGGTCCGAGAGGTTGAAGGCCAGGGGATCACCCGGCAGCGCATCGGCCAGATAGCAGGACGTGGAGCGGCGCGGATCGGCGTCCGGGGCGGTGTGGGCGACGAGCACCAGATCCAGGGGCTCCTCAAGCGGCGGCAGACCGGCGAGGAGTTCCTGGGTCATCTCGATGAAGGTGTTGCGCTCGCCCCGCTCCAGAAGCTCCGGGCGGAACTCCACCGAGTACGGGCGCACGAGGTCGGCCTGCATCCGGCTCAGGCTCGGCTCCAGTGGATCGGGCAGGAAGGGCCTGCCCGCGGAGAAGGTCCGGCTGACCAGGCGCGACAGGCGCAGCGTCGCCCGCCGCGCAGGCGCCGGCGCGTCGACCGGGCCGGGAGGCGTGGTGAGGTACATCGGCCGTCAGGTCCCGGCCTGCTCGCCGGCCTGCTCCCGCACGAGGGCGGCCAGCGAGCCCACGGTCTCGAAGTGGTGCTGTTCGAGATCGTCGGTGTCGAACTCCATTTCGAGTTCCTCCTCGATCGTCATCAGCAGGCCGAGCACGGTCGTGGAGTCCAGGCCGAGTTCGTCGAACAGCCGGCTTTTCTCGGTGATGGTGGCGGCGTCGACCTGCATCGCCTTGGCGAGCGAGTCGGCGATCGTGGCGACGGCCCGGCCGTACAGGTCGGCGGTGTCGGCGTCCGGTGTGGTGTGCTCCATCGTTCACCTCTCGTGTCTCGTGTTCTTGGGGGAGGTCAGGGGGAGACGTCGGCGTCGTCGACGGTCGGGTCGTAGAGTCGCTGCCGCGCCAGGAGGTCGTCGGGGCTGTCGCGTTCCCGGACCAGATGGCACCGCCCCTCGTGGACCAGCACCTCGGCCGGGTAGCCATGGCTGAGGAACAGCCCGGGCGAGGCGGTCGGTCCGTAGGCTCCGGAGCGGTGCACGCCGATCAGGTCGCCGGGCCGCACCGGCGGCAGCGGGACCTTCTTGCCGATCGTGTCGCCCGGGGTGCAGAGCGGGCCGGTGACGTTCCACACCTCGGTCGGCGGCTCGTCGAGCCGGTTGAGCACCGCCATGGGGAAGTTGCGCTTGACGAACGAGCCGATGCCGACGGCCGCCATGTGGTGGTGGGTGCCGCCGTCGGCGACGGCGAACCGCTCCCCCATAGAGGTCTTGGTGTAGCGGACGCTCATCACGTAGGTGCCGGCCTCGGCGGTGAGATAGCGGCCCAGCTCCATGATCAGCCGGGTGCCGGGGTGCCGGGCGGTGAAGTCCTCGATGACGGGGTTGAGTCCGTCGGTCAGCACCTCGGCGTCCAGGTCGCTCTCGCCGTCGAAATAGGCGACGCCCAGACCGCCGCCCACATCGACCATCCGCAGGTCCAGGTGGAACGCGGCCGACAGCCGCTCGGCCAGAGCGAGGATGCGGGTGGTGTTCTCGATGACGACGTTCTCGTCGAGGATCCGGGTGCCCATGTACACCTGCACCCCCATCAGGTCGACGTCAGGGAACTGCTTCACCAGGTTCGTCCGGGCGAACAACTCCTCCTCGTCGATGCCGAACTGGCGCGGCTTGCCGCCCATCGCCAGCCCCGAACGCTTGACTGTGAAGCGCGGGTTGACGCGCAGCGCGACCGGCGCCCGCACGCCCCGGTCCCGGGCCAGCTCGTCCACCAGGGCCACCTCGGGAAGGGATTCGCAGACGATGGCGTAGATGCCGGTGTCCAGGCAGGCGGCCAGCTCTTGCCGGCTCTTGCCCGGGCCGAGGAAGATCACCTGTTCCGGCGGCACACCGGCGCGGCGCGCGGTCGTCAGTTCCACCAGTGACGAGACCTCGGCCCGGGCGCCGAACGAGTGCAGCAGCGCGCAGACAGAGATGTTCGGGTTGGCCTTGAGCGAGTAGAAGATCTCCATGGCCGGGTGCAGCCGGTCGCGCAGCCCGTGGAACCGGTCCCTCAGCACGCTCCCGTCGTAGACGAACAGCGGGGTGTCGTACCGCCGGGCCAGCTCGGACACCGGCACACCCTGGACCTGGAACTCCCGTGTCATCCTCGTCCCTCTCCCCTGGTGCTCTCCGCGACGCCGGCCAGCCTGCGGCCGATCTCGTCGTCCAGTGCCGCCGTCCGGTCCGCCGAGTCGGCGACGACGACCCCGTGGAGACGCCCGTCGAAGTGCGCCCCCGGGACCGGCTCTCCGGGCGACGCGGCCGCGTTGACGGTGGCGTAGTTGTTGATCAGCAGCCCGGTGCCCCGGGTGGGGTCGAACAGCAGGTCCGCCATGGCGCGGCGGAGCGACCCGAACGGCAGCGGTGTGCCGAGCCGCAGGGGGTATCTGCGCACCAGCGCCGTGCTTTCGGTCCCGATGAAGGCTTCCTGGATCGATGCCTGATACGTGGACATGTTGTGGCGCGCGTTGATCTCGACGAGCGGGTAGAGGCCGCCGTCGGGATCGATCATCGCGTCGACGCCGGCGACCCCGAAGTAGCCGTCGTCGGCCAGCCGCCCGCCCAGCAGGTGAGAGACCTCCGTCAGTTGGGCCCTCTGGCGCTCGGTGAGCCGCGCCGGGATCCGATGCCCCAGGTGCACCCCGCCCTCGGTCAAGGCCTCCTTGACGAAGTCGACGTGCACGCCGCCGTCCCGGCCGACGGTGAACTGGTAGTTGAGGTCGGCACGCTTGGCCACCCACTCCTCCACGACCAGGCCGACCCGTTCGTGCCCGGCCTTCCGCGCCCGACTGTGGATCATGCGGTGCAGCCGGTCCAGGCGGCGTTCGTCCTCGACCACCTCGATGCCCTTGCCCGAGACGCCGAAGGCGTCCTTGAGGACGACCCGGCGGCCGTCGGCGAGCAGCGCGCGGGCGGCCTCGACGGCCGCGTCGAGCTCGGCCAGGCTTGCGCAACTCCAGCCGCGGGACTGCCGGATGCCCAGTTCGGCGGCCAGCCGCCGACTGTAGATCTTGCTGTTGACCGCCTTGCAGACCGCCGCCGGCGGGGCGGCCAGCGGGATCCCGGCGCGTTCGGCCAGCCGCTCCTCCAACTCGCTGACCCCGTGCGCGCAGACGACACCGCCGCGAGCACCGAGCCCGCCCAGCTCGCGCAGGACCCGCCGGTCCTCCAGCGCGTCCTGGGTGACGGTGCTGCGCGGGTCCTGGCGCTCCACCACGAGCATCCCCGGCAGCTCGAACCCGAGTTCCTCCAGGTGGCTCAGATAGTCGGCGTCGGGTTCGTCCTTCAGTACGACGTGGTCGCCCTTGCCGGCGAGCAGCAGCGCGAACTCGTCCATCCGGTTGACGATGACGCTGCCCGAGCCGAACCCGAGCCTCGGCAGCCCCATCTCGCCGCGGGCCCACTGGTCCTCGACCTCGAAGTTGCCGAGGAACACCAGCTCCGCGTCACGGGTCCCGGTCAGGGCCGCTTTCAGGCGGCCGGTGAAGTTCCCGGTCATCTCGCCCACCTCCCCCTTTCAGTGCTCGAAGAGCATCGCCGAGAAGGTCGAGCCGAGACCGACCGTGGCGAGCAGATAGCGGTCCCCCGGTCGCAGCCGGCCCAGATCGAGGGCGGTCCGGTAGTTGATGAAGGGATCCGCGGAGAAGCAGTGTCCGGTGACCGGCACGTTGTCCAGGAAGAAGCGCTCCAGCGGGAGACCGAGATGTTTGGCGAGCCGCGTCCACGACAGCCGGCTGACGTTGTGCGGGAAGATCATGGTGAGGTCGTCCAGTGCCAGCCCCGCCTTCCCGACCGCCGCCAGCATGACCTCGGCCAGCGCCTCGATGTAGATCCGCTGGTATTCGACGGACAGTTCGTGGGTGAGCGACAGGCAGTCGTAGAAGCGGCCGTGGGTTCGGGCGGCGTAGCTCACCATCCGGTCCCGGTCGTCGTGGGTCCCGACGAGCACCGCGGCCGCGCCCTCGCCGTTGATGGCCGTGCCCGGCACCATCTGTGCGGCCCGGGTGAAGGTCTTCTCGCCGGTGAGGACCAACGCCAGCGCGTCCGGATCGCCGTCGCTCGCCAGCAGCTTGCCGACCAGGTCCACCGCCAGCAGCCCCGAAGCGCACGCGTGGTGGGTCACCGCGAACGCCGTGGCGTGCCCGAGCCCGAGCGTGTCACGCACCTCGTGGACGGGGTTGACCGGATGCGGGACGACGATCGGCATGGTCCGCGCCTGGACCACGTACCGCACGCGCTCCTCTCTGCCGCGCAGTGCGTCGAGCTTGCCCGCGGCGGCCAGCAGCAGTTCGGTGTGCGTGCCGCCGGGCTCGCGGCGGACCTCCGCCAGGCCGTGGTAGCGCCGGTAGACCTTCATCTCCGAGGCGCTGAGGCCCAGTTCGTCGCTCAGCTCGTCGATGGGTATCCGCCGCGACGGCAGATGGACCGCCACCTCCTCCAGCGACGTCATCCGCTTTCCCCCGCCGGGGAGGTCTGGGCGAGCGTTTCCTCCAGGTGGCGCGTCAGGGCGTCGATCGTCGGGTGGTCCCAGGCCACGGTCGGCTCCAGGACCAGCCCGAGGTGGTCCTCGATGTCGCCGCAGAGGGTCAGCGCGTAGACCGAGTCGAGACCGTAGGTCGTCAGCGTGGCGGTGGTGTCGATGTCGGCGACGTCGAGTTGTACGTAGTGCGCGACCCGCGTGCGCAGCCAACTCCGCAGATCGGTGTCCGACGCAGCCGACGGGGCTGACGTGGCCGATTCGGGGCTGTTCATCCGATTCTCCTTGTCATCGATGGCGGCGCCCTGTCATCAACGGAGGCGCTGTCCGGGCGGGCGCCGGTTCGACAAGCCGAACCCGCGGCGGTCGCGGTGCCGGGACAGGACCTCCGCCGACAGCCGTTCGGTGACGTGGCGGGGCCGCTGCCCGGGGTCGCGGCCCATCCGTTCGGCGATCCGGCCCAGCGCCGCGACGGCCCAGCGGGGATCGCTGAGGAACGCGTCGTGCCGCTCCCGGTTGTGGAGCCAGATGTTCACGCAGGCGACCGCCGCGAGCACCGCGGCGTAGCGCGCCGCCAGCCGCAGCGCCTCGGGCCGGGCGGCGACGGTGAGATCCCCCGGGGCCAGTGCGGCGCATTCCCGTCGTACGTCGGCCTGTTCGGCCGCGATGACGAGAAGCAGCCGGCGCAGCTCGCCGTCCGGTTCGCAGGAGTCGAGGGCCGCCGGGAGCGAGGCGCTGAGGCTGTCCCGCCCGCCCGAGCTGATCGACAGCCGCTCGAAGGACAGCGGCGGCAGGTCCGCGCCGAGGCGGAAGACGTCGGCGGGCGGCTGGGTGTCGTCCAGCCATCCCTTGCGCGCCAGCCGAGGCAGCTGCGGCAGCACCGTGCTGAGGCAGGCCACGCGCGCGGTGTGGCCGAAGCCCGCCGGCGCCAGGTCGCGCAGGTGCTTCTGGAAGATCCCGTAGCCGCCGTCGCGGATGTAGAACTGGGCGCCCAGCACCCGCGAGAGCGCGTCCATGGCGTCCATGAGGAGGGTGGTCACGAAGTACTTGGCGGCCGACGCGTACAGGCTGGTCTCGCCGGGGAGCAGATGCACCGAGCGTGCGGTCACGGTGGCCAGGCAGTCGCAGATCAGCAGGTCGGTGAAGGCGTCGGCGAGGATCGCGCCGATGTGCGGCATGCCGGCCAGCGAACGCCCGTACAAGACGCGCTCGTCGGTGAACCGGGCGGCGACGTCGAGGCCGGTCTCCAGGATGCCCACCGTCATCGCGGGCAGCGCGGTGCGGGTGATCTGGAAGGAGCGCAGCGCCGTCTCCATGCCGAGCCCGGGCGCGCCCAGCGCCGCGTCCGCCGGGATCGGGCAGTCCCGGAACTCCAGTCCGCCGAGCTGGACCCCGCGCATTCCCGCGCTGCGGAAGCGCGGCAGGTGGACCGGCGCGCCTTCGGGCAGGTCCGCCTTCTCCACGAACAGCTGGGAGTGGCTGCGACTGCCGGGCGCGGCCGACGTGCGCGCGAAGAGCACCATGGCCTCGGCGCGCCCGGCATTGGCGATCACTTCCTTGCGCCCGTTGAGCCGTAGCCGCCCGTCGTCGCCCGGCAGCGCCGAGAACTCGGCCCGCGCGACGTCGTTGCCGTGCGCCAGCTCGTGGTAGCCGGAGACGGCCCGGCCACCCGACAGCAGCACCTCGGCCATCCTGCGGCGCTGCCGTTCGTCGCCCGCGGTCCAGACGTTGACCGCGGGGATGAGGCTGGCGGCTCCGTATCCGAGGCCCAGGCAGGGGTCGTGGCGGAAGACCGTCCGCATCACCTCGATGAGGTGGTCGAGCCGGGTCAGCCGTCCGCCCAGTTCGGGCGGGACGAATTCGGCGTTCAACCGGTAGTCGTCCAGCAGCCGTTCGCCCGCGGCGAGCATCTCGCCCGCCTCGTCGGCCGCCAGCACCGCGGCGTGACCGGTCGGATTGCCCGGATCCCAGGGGTCGCCGAACCGGCTCTCAAGGTCGTCGACGGTCTTGTCGATCACGAGGTGACCACCGAGGTCGGAGGAGCGGAGGGACGACCGGCCGCACGAGCGTCGAAGAGCCGGTCGAACACCTCGCCGTCGGTCGGCCGTCCCGACGGGCGTACCGAACGCAGCACGTGGGTGAGGACCGCTTCCAGCCACAGCAGGTCCTCGCCGGGGGTGCGGTTGTGCAGCCACACTCTGAGGGCGGCCGCACCCGCGAAGCACTGCTCGTAGCGGCGCGCCAGCGCGAAGGCCTCCGGCAGTGCGTCCTGGGAGGCGGGAGGGCTCAGCGCCAGCTCGTCGTGGAGCCGGTCGCAGCTGTCGGTGAGCTCCTCGGCGAGGTCGGCCACGCCTGCGGGAACCTGGCCTGCGGAGGCCAGCGCACGCAGTTCACCGCTCGCGGTGCGCAGGCTCTGTGTGAAGCTGCACCCGCCGCGCGCCAGCAGGCTCAGCCGGTCGAGCCGGGCCGGGGGCGGCGGGACCGACAGGTCGGCGGCGCGGGCGACGCCTTCCTCGTCGGCGGTGCCCTCCCGATGACCGCGGGCCAGCACCGGGAAGTGGTTGATCAGGACGTGTTGGTTGACGAAAGTGCTGCCGTCGAAGATGCCGACGACGCGGTGGTCGCGTTCGAGCTTCTGGAACGCGCCGTGCTCGTGGACCTCGGTGAGGAACGCGCGGGCGCCCAGCAGTTCGCCGCAGGCGGTGATCAGCTCGTCGACGCGGGTCGGGACGTACGACTTGGCCACCGCGGAGATGACGGTCATCTCCTGCGGCAGGGTGTGCACACTGCGGGCCGCCAGCACGCTCACGATCTCGGCGGCGTGGAGCGCGGCGTACGCCTCTCCGAGCACGCGGCGTACATGCGGCAAGTCGATCAGCCGACGGCCGTACAGCTCGCGCCCCGCGGCGAACTCCTCGGCCAGCCGCACCGCCTGGTCGGCGGCGCCGAGCGACAGGGCCGTACAGGCGGTCCGGGTGAGCTGCAACGCCTTGAGCACGATCTCCAGCCCCGCGCCCTGCTCGCCGATCAGCGCGTCGGCCGGGAAGGGGCAGTCGTCCAGGGCGATCCCGCTGATGTCGGCGCCCCGGATGCCGTGCGTGGGCACCTTGGGCAGCGGCCGCCAGCGGTCCGCCGGGAGCCGCCGTTTGTCGGCCAGCAGCAGGCTGAAGCCGCGCGGCCCGCCCTCCGGCCGGGTGCGTACGAGAAGGCAGAGCAGCGTGCCGCGGGTGGCGTTGTTGATCAGCCATTTCTCGCCGTGCACGCGGAAGCCGCCGGGTTCCGGTGTGGCGGTCATCTCGCCGGCGAGCAGGTCGCTGCCGTGGCCGCGCTCGGTCAGGCCCCATGACACCGGCGCCCCCGCGATGATGTCGGCGCCGAGTGCGCGCGCCTGCTCCGGACGGCCCGCCAGCCACATGCAGACGCCTCCGAGGAACGTCTTGCCGTGTCCGATCGCGACGGTCAGGTCGCGGCGCGCCACCGCCCGCAGCGCCGCGACGAGTTCGTCGTAGCGGGTCAGCACGCCGCCGAACTCGGCGGGCACGTACAGGCGCGGCAGGCCCATCCGGTCGAGTTCCCGGCAGCTGTCGGCGGGGAACCGCTCGGCGCGGTCCAGCTCGGCGTTGCGGGCGTAGGAGAGGAGGGATGCGGGGTCGGTCGGATCACCGAGCGCGCGGTCGAAGCCGTCGAGGTCGAACCGGCCGGTGTCGGTCAGCAGGTCGGTCACCGTCACGAGGCGTCACCGCCCGCCGGGTCGCCGAGCCGGGCGCGGACGGCCGGCGACAGTTCCGCGTGCAGGATCTCCAGCTCGCCGCCGAGAAACCGCCGACGCAGCAGTCGGCGCTGGATCTTGCCGCTGGTGGTCCGCGACACCGTGCCGGGCGGCACGAGCACGACGTTGTGGGCGGGCACCCCGACCTCCCGGGTGAGGCGGTCGCGGACACTCGCGACGGCGCGGGCCAGCTCGTCCGGCTCCACCCGGCGGGCCCGGTACTCGCGGACGACCACGACCTCCTCCTCGGGCACCGGCACCGAGAAGGCCGCACCGACCCCGCCTTCCAGAGCCGGGTGGGCCTGCCGCGTCGCCGCCTCCAGGTCCTGCGGGTAGAGGTTGCGGCCGCGGACGATGATCAGCTCCTTGCTGCGGCCCGTGACGTACAGCTCGCCCTCGTGCAGGATTCCCAGGTCGCCGGTGCGCAGGAAGCCGCTCTCCCCGTCGGGCGTGACGGCGTCGAAGACGCGCCGGGTCTCCTCGGGCCGTCCCCAGTAGCCCCGGGCCACGTTCGGACCGCGCACCCAGATCTCGCCGACCCGGCCGTCCGGCAGCACCCGGCCCGCGTCGGCGTCGATGATCCGGACGTCGAGGTACTCGGCGGGACCGCTGCTGACGATGCGGTGCACGGCGGCGCCGGTGGCCGGGGCCAGCAGCTCGCCGCGCTCGAACGCGGCGGCGTCCACCTCGGTGATCACGGCGCGGCGGGCAGGCCGGTCGCCGCAGACGACCAGGGTCGTCTCGGCCATGCCGTAGCCGGGGAGCATCGCCTCGGGTCGCAGCCCGGCGGCGGCGAACCGCCGGGTGAACGCCTCGACGGTGGCGGCCTGGACGGGCTCGGCGCCGTTGACCGCGCACCGCCAGCGCGAGAGGTCCAGGCGGGCCAGTTCCTCGTCGGTGATCCGCTGGACGCACAGGTCGTAGGCGAAGTTCGGAGCGGGCGAGAAGTCGATGCCGTGCCGGTCGATCAGCGTCAGCCAGGTGTGCGGGCGTTTGAGGAAGGCCAGCGGCGGCATCAGCACGCTGCGACCGCCCAGGACGAGGGGTGTGAGGAGTAGCCCGATCAGCCCGAAGTCGTGGTAGAGCGGCAGCCAGCCGCCCACCGGGCGGTCGGCGCTCATCCCGGAGATCGCCGCGAGGATCTCGGCGTTGGCCAGCAGGTTGGCGTGGTCGACCATGACGCCCTTGGGGGCGGCGGTGGACCCCGAGGTGTACTGGAGGAAGGCCAGAGCGTGCGGGTCGGCCGGTGGCGGCCGCCACCTGCTCGCCGCGGTCAGCTCGTCCGCGCGGTCGGGTGCGAGCACGGTCATGCAGCGGAGATCCTGTTCCTTGGCCCAGGACGCGAGCGCTTCCAGGTCCGTCCCCTCGGCCAGGGCACCGACCGCTCCCGCGTCCCGGGCGATCGCGGCGAGCCGGTCGGTCTGCTTCCGCTGCGAGCCGTCGGGCGGCGGTGCGGGCACCGGGACCATGCCCGCGTACACGCAGCCCAACAGGGACTTCGCGAACCCCGGCCCGGAGGGGTGCAGCACCAGCAGGCGGTCGCCGCCAGCGAACCGTTCCTGCAGCAGCGCGGCGACCCGGCGGGCGGCCCGGTCGAGTTCGCCGTACGTCAGGGTCTCGTCAGCCTCGGCGCGGAGCGGGTCCGCGCTGAAGGTCAGGGCCGTCCGGTCACCGTGCTCGTCCGCCCTCGCTCGCATGAGTTCGACGAAGGTCCTGTGCTGGTGCATGCGGTGTCAGCCTCCATCGGCGGGATGGTCTCGACGGCGGGACGTTGGGCGACCGGGCGTCACCCGGGGGCGGCTCCCTCTCCTACCGGCCTGCGAGAGGAACCCATGTGACGGAAGGGACGGATGGGGCTGGCCATTGCCCCACCCTAAAGGTCATTCCGGCGCCGCCGGATGAGTAATTGGCAAGACTTGTGGGTGAGTTGAGGCTCAAGCCACGGCGGATCGTTCGATAAGAGGGCCGTTCGGTACTCCTCGGCAAAAGGGTGGGCAGAATGCGACAAGGCGAGCCGGGTATCCGCTGAAATGAGCACGGCACAGGTTCTGACCTGGTCGGGACAGGGCCGTTCAGCAAAGGCGTAGAAAGGGTGCTTTGACCACATGACCGCACAGCATGGTCATACGGCCGACAGGGCAACGACTGCGCCCCCGGTGACGACCGCGGCCGCGGCCCGGGACTACGCGCGGTCGGTCGTACGGCAGCGCTGGGACTCGGCGTCCCGCACGGCACGCGAGGAGGATGTCGTCGATCTGCTTCTCGTCGTCTCCGAACTCGTCACCAACGCCATCCGCCACGGTGACGGACTCGCGGCGTTCGAGGTCGCCCTCGCCGAGGACGGCGTACGGCTCACCGTCCACGACAACAGCGACGCCGTCCCCGACGTCGCCTACGGCCGCGGCGAACTCCCCTCGGGGGGCCACGGGCAGGGGTACGGCTGGCCGCTCATCATCCGCCTGGCGCGTGAGGTCGTCATCGAACCGCGCCCCGGGGGCGGCAAGTCGATCAGCGTGCTGGTTCCGCTGCACGCCCGGCCATAACGCCCTCACCAGGGAAGAAAGACATGTATGTCCTTCCCGTCGTCCTTCGCGACGACGCTGACCTGGCTGCACAGGGTATGGATCAGATACCAGCCGACCCCGCCGTCCCGGTCGCGTCGGAAGGGACGCGGGGCCGGGGGTGTGCTGCTCGTGTCGTGGACGACGACATGCACGCCGTCGAAGGTCCTGCGGAGCCGGACCTCGAAGGGGCCCGGCGCGTACTGGACCGCGTTCGCGGCCAGTTCCGTGACGACCAGGAGGATGTCGTCCCAGTGTTCCGGCGCGGCCGGCGGTGTCACCCGCGCGAGGCCGTCGAGGAACTGCTCCGCGTCCAGGCGGGCGTCCGTGACGTCGTGCAGATCGCCCGGGTAGCGTGTGACCCGCTCCCGGACGGTTTCGGAGCCCGCACTTCGGTCCCGACTGTGCTCGGTTGTCATCTCGCCTTCCCCGCTCGGAGCCGCGCACCTGACCGGCTCACTGGTCTCTGTGGTCTCTTGGCTTCCCACGAGCGTGAGGGCTACGCATACCGGGAGCGGTCGGCCCGCCGTACCGTGCCCGCGGATTCGGACCACTGCCCGGGTGCGGTAGGTCACGACGTGGCTGACGGGCCCGTGCGGACGACGGCTTGGTCGCCGTGGGGGCCGAACAGGTGCAGGATCTCCACCGCGTCCGCCTCGGCGGGGCCGAACCAGTGCGGTTCGCTGGTGTCGAACTCGGCCACCTCGCCCGGGCGGACGGTGAACTCGCGTTCTCCCAGGATGAGACGGAGTTCGCCGGCGAGCACGTAGAGCCACTCGTAGCCGGCGTGGGTCACGAGTCTCGGTTCACGGTGGGCGAGCACCTGCTTGAAGACCTGGACCCGACCCGGGTACTGCGTCAGGGGCACGACGACGCTTCCGCGGTCCCTGCGACGGGGTTCCAGGTGAACGCGTGGGTCACCGGTGGCCGGAGCCGCCACCAACTGATCGAGCGCGACGCGGTGCGCTCGTGCGAGCGGGATGAGCAGGTCGAGTGTCGGGCGCCGTTTGCCTGACTCCAGGCGCGACAGCGTGCTCAGAGAGATCCCGGTGTCTTCCGCGAGGGCCTCGAGCGTGAGTCCCCGGTCGCGTCGCAATGCACGCAGCCGTGGCCCGATGCCGTCGAGTATCTCCACGAGTTCGGCGTCCATGGGGTCCATTTTGCAGTCTCCGCAAATCTGCTGGGCGGGTGCCGTCGCCTGATCCGAACATGGGCCGTCAGACGACCCGAACAGAGGTGGACCCATGACCGCGACAATCCTGGCTGCTCAACCCGTCTTGAGCGCCCGACGGCGTTGGACGGTCCTGGCCGTCTGCGCGCTGAGCATGTTCCTCGTCGGCCTCGACACCACCATCGTCAACGTGGACCTGCCCGTGATCGGCCGCGGCCTGGGCGTGGGCACCCGCGGCCTGGAATGGGTCGTGGATGCCTACACCGTGGTCCTGGCCAGCCTCCTCATCTCCTCCGGCGCCCTCGCGGATCGCTTCGGCCGGCGTCGGGTGTTCCAGTGCGGACTGCTCGTCTTCGGTGGTGCGTCAATGGCGTGCGCCGTCGCCCCGTCGCTCGGCTTCCTCGTCACGGCACGGGCCGTCCAGGGCGTCGGCGCCTCGATGCTGAGCCCCGTGGCTCTGGCGATCGTGGTGAGCGCGATGCCCGATCCACGGGAGCGGGCCCGGGCGATCGGCGTATGGGCGTCGGTCTTCGGGCTCAGCATGGCGGCGGGCCCGGTGACCGGCGGATGGCTCATCGCCATGTTCGGCTGGCGGTCGGTGTTCTGGATCAACGCACCGATCATCGTCGCCGCCCTCGTCCTGGTGGCCGTGCTCGTACCGGAGTCGTACGGACAGCGCGCCCGGCGGCTGGACCTGCCCGGCCAGGTACTCCTCGCGGTGGCCCTGTGCGTCTCGGTCGGTGTCCTCATCGAAGGGCCCCGCATCGGTTGGACCTCACTTGCGGCGACGGCCGGCTATGCCCTGATCGTGATGGCCACGGCCGGGTTCACATGGGTCGAGCTGCACCGGAGCGAGCCTTTGATGGATCTCGGGCTCTTCCGGCGGCCGCCGTTCGCTTCGTCGGTCGTGGGCGCCGTGGCAGTGTTCGCGGCCCTGAACATCACTCTTCTGCTCAACACGTTCTCTCTCCAGCACGCCCGCGGATGGACGCCGCTCGCGTCCGGCATGGCGACCCTGCCCATGGCGCTCGGTGCCACCCTGTGCGCGCCATGGTCCGGCAACTTGGTGGCGCTCCTCGGCCCACGACGTCCGCTCGTCCTCGCGGGCGGGTTCACCGCCGCCGGTGGTCTGTGCATGGTGAATGTCGGTCAGGACACCAGCGTTCTGCTGATTCTGCTGTCCCACCTGCTCATCGGCATCGGATTCGGCTTCGCCAACGCGCCCCTCACCAACACCGCGGTCAGCGGCCTGCCGCAGTCCCGTGCCGGCGTGGCCGGGGCCATCACCTCCACCGCACGCCAGGTCGGCGCAGCGGTCGGTATCGCCGCCGCAGGGGGGCTGGTCGCAGGCGTCGGCCCCGCCGGCCTCGCCCATGCCACCCGTCCGGGATGGCTGCTCGTGACGGCCTGCGGACTGTTCCTCCTCATCGTGGCGCGAGCCGCCCACGCCTCCGAGAAGGCATCACCGACGCCCTGATCCGGTACCGCTAGGCGACCCGGATGCCCACGACACACGTGTCGTCGTCCGTGTCGGACCTGCTGTGGGTGAGCAGACGGTCCAACTGCTGTCCAAGGGTGGGCTGCACAGTGCGCGCGGTCGTCAGCAGGTGGGCCAGTGACTCCTCCATGGAACGGTCACGGCGTTCGATCAGGCCGTCCGTGTACATCAACAGGGTGTCGTCGGCGGCCAGTTGCATCTCGTGTTCCTCATACGTCGCCTCCGGCACGGCGCCGAGCAGCAGACCCTTGACCAGAGGCAGCGTCGTCGCCTCGCTGCCGCGCACCAGGACCGGCGGCAGATGGCCCGCCCTGGCCCAGCGCAGGTTGCGGCGGTCGGGATCGTAGAGACCGCAGACCGCCGTGGCGGTGACGGCCCCGCTCAGATGGTGGGCCACCATGTTCAGCCAGGACAGCAGCTGACCCGGCCCGGCACCGGTGACGGCGAGCCCGCGCAGCGCGTTGCGCAGGACGACCATGCTGGTGGCCGCCTCGATGCCGTGTCCGGCGACGTCCCCCACGCACAGCAGCACCAGCCCGGAGGGCAACACGACGGCGTCGTACCAGTCGCCGCCGACCAACTGCTCCGTCTCGGCGGGCCGGTAGCGCACCGCCACGCGCAGCCCGGGTGCCTCGAGCGGTGCCTGCGCCGGCGGCATGATGGCGTGCTGCAGCTGGAGGGTCAGACGGTGGCGTTCACTGGCCCGCTGCTCGGTGTGGGCGAGCTGGTCGCGGGTGGCCGCCAGCGCCACCTCCGTCCAGTGGTGGGCGGAGATGTCCTGATAGGCGCCCCGTACGAGATGCAGACGGCTGTCGGAGTCGAGGACCGGCTCGGCCGCCACCCGCAGATGCCGGGTCACGCCGTCGGGCCGCAGCAACCGGAAGGCGGTGGAGGCCGGCCGGTGGTGGTGCAGGAGGGTGCGCAGGAACCGGCCGATGGCGACCGCGTCGTCCGGGTGGGCGTGGGCGGGCAGATCCTCCAGCGAGATGGGTCCACTGGACAGGGGCTGGCCGTAGAGGTGGAAGAGCTGGCTGTTCCAGGTGATCTCACCGGTCAGCCGGTTCTCCTCGAAACCACCGATGCGACCCAGCCGCTGGGCGTGCTGGAGCAGGTTCGCCAGGCGCGCCGTCTCGTCCTCTATCCGCCAGATGAGCAGCACACTGCCGCCGTGCCGGCTGATGCTGACGTCGGCGACCGCCGCCAGCGGCACGTCGTCCAGCAACTCGGTGAGCCGCATACGGCGGGCGCGGAAAGGCTCCCCCGTGGCATGGACGCGTTCGACCTGCTCGAACAGCCCGTTCTCACCGGCGGCCATCGGATACGCCTCCAGCAGGAGGGCCCCGCCCACCACGCCCCGCGGCCGGCCTGCGGGGTCCAGGAAGCGGGCGTTGACATGCTGGATGCGGAAGTCGACGAGTTCCCCCGCGGCATCGACGTGCGGGACGAGGACCAGGGCGGGGTCGTGGAGCCCGTCGGCCAGGTCCATCAGCTCGGCGGCGTCGAGCAGGACCCGGGCCCCCAGGGTGCCGTCGCCGCCGTCCCGCGGGTCGTACGACTCCAGAGTGTGGGAGCACAGCTCCGCCAGAGCCTCGATCTGCCGGACGATCTGCGGGGGCTGGGGCTCCAGCCGGGCCGGCCAGACGATCTCCAGGACACCGTGGATGCGGCCCGCGGTGCCGGCCGGCACCGCGACCCGGCCGCCGTCGGGGTGCTGATGCCGGCCGATGGAGGGCAGACCGGTGTCGGACAGTCGGCCGATCCACTGGCCCGTGCGTTCCGAAAGACCCCGGCGCGCCACGGTCGCCACACCCGGCGGCACGTACCGCCAGCGTCCTGCTTCCGCGGGGGAGAAACCGGCGCTGCCCGCAAGGGTGAGCGAACCCTCGGAGCCCAGGGCCCAGATGGCCACGGCCACCGCGCCCAACGGGGTCAGCGCATGGGCCAGCAGGGAGTCGGCGACGCTCTGCGCGTCCGGAGCGGCCAGTGCGGCACTCTCCGCGGAGCGCAGTTCCACGGCCGCCGCGCCCTGGTCCGGCGTGCCGAGCGCGACGGTCCCGCCCGCCGCGGCCGCGAGAAAGGCGGTCGTCACTTCGGAGAGCCGGTCCCGCGAGGCCTGGTTGATCACCTCGACGGCGAACTCGAGCGGTGTCACACCCGCCTGTCCGGTCAGCTCGGCCAGCTGCCGGGCGGCCTGTGCCGGCCCGCACCCCAGACGCTCGACGAGGATGCCCTTGGCCAGTTCGATCAGGGCGCGTCCGTCCGCCTCCGCCTGTGCCGCGCGCACCTCCTGCCGCAGCCGCTCCACCGTCGCCGCGAGCCGGCCGACAGGCGTCTGCCGGGCAGCCATGTCCTCGCCGCCGATCCCGGCCCCCGTCGGGTCCGCGCCGCTGCGGGCTCCGGGCAACGAGGCGGAACCCGGCCCAGGGGACGGCTCAGCGCCGGTCGCCGGGTCGTCGGCGCCTGCCGGATCGGGCGGCTGGTGAAGTCGGCTCACGATGAGGCTGTTCCTCGGTTCGAACGTCCAGGGACGACGACACTGGGTCGGCGGGCAGGCGCGGCGGCATGACCTTCCGTCATGCGAGCAGCCGGCGTCGTACGCGGTCGATGAGGTCGTTGGCGTCGACGGGCTTGGTGACGTAGTCGTCCGCGCCCGAGGCGAGGCTCTTCTCCTGGTCGCCCGGCATGGCCTTGGCGGTGACGGCGATGATGGGCAGGTTCGCGTACTGGGGCATCCGGCGGATCTCCGCGGTGGCGGCGTACCCGTCCAGCTCCGGCATCATCACGTCCATCAGGATCAGTGAGATCTCCGGGTGAGCGAGCAGCATCTCGATGCCCTTGCGGCCGTTGTCGGCGTGCAGGACCTGGAAGCCGTGCAGCTCCAGCACCCCGCTCAGCGCGAAGAGGTTGCGCGCGTCGTCGTCGACCACGAGGACGGTACGGCCCCGGAAGGAGTCGTCCACCACCGGCTGGGCCGGCTGCGGGGACTCCTCCGCGTGGACGAGGGCCAGGACCTCGCCCGGTTCCTCGGCGGACAGGTGCAGCGTGATGTGTTCGCGCAGCTCGTCCAGGCTGGACAGGAAGTCCAGCGGACGGCCGCCCGCACGGGAGCGCAGCATCTGTTCCTGTGTCAGGTCCAGCCGGTGACTGGTGTGGACGAGCACGGGCACGCTGGCCAGCGCCGGGTCGCCCTGCATGGCTTCCAGCAGCTGCACCCCCTCCTCGTCCGGCATGCCGAGCTCCAGCACGACGCAGTGGCAGGGTTCGGCGGCCAGCGTGCCGGCCGCCTCCTGGGCCCCGACGGCGGTGATGATGTCGATCGTCGCGCGCGGGTCGTCCGGGTCCGGCGCGAGGTCGGCGACGGCACGCTCGGCGACAAGGGTGAGCAGACCGCGCAGCCGCTCCTCGACCACGAGCAGGCGGCGTCTGCGCCGCTCGGGCGCCGCGGGGGACGCGAGCGGTGTCCCCGAGATGGCATCGTCGTGCGGCTGTTCCAGCGGCCGGCCGCCGCCGAGCACCTCCTTGAAGTCGGCGCGGGCGACGGGCAGATAGAGCGTGAAGGTGCTGCCCTGGCCGGGGGTGCTGTCGACGGTGACGGCTCCGCCGAGCAGATGGGCGATCTCCCTGGTGATCGACAGCCCCAGCCCGGTGCCGCCGTACTTGCGGCTGGTGGTCCCGTCCGCCTGCTGGAACGCCCCGAAGATCGTCTCCAGCTGCTGCTGCGGAATTCCGATGCCGGTGTCCTTCACCCGGAAGGCCACGACCGGGCCACCGCGATGGACCCCGGGGGGCACCTCCCGGTCCGCGGCGGGTTCGATACGCAGTTCCACGCCGCCCTGCTCGGTGAACTTCACCGCGTTCGACAGCAGGTTGCGCAGGATCTGACGCAGCCGGGAGTCGTCGGTGAGCAGGTCGGCGGGGGTGCCCGGGGCGGTGGCCACGGCGAAGTCCAGGCTCTTCTGCGTCGTCATCGGCCGGAAGGTCGCCTCGACGTACTCCAGCAGTTTGCGCAGCGGGACGCGTTCGGGGGCGACATCCATCTTGCCGGCCTCGACCTTCGACAGGTCGAGGATGTCGTTGATCAGCTGCAGCAGGTCCGAGCCCGCCGAGTGGATGATGCCCGCGTACTCGACCTGCTTGTGGGTGAGGTTGCGCGAGGGGTTCTGGGCGAGCAACTGGGCCAGGATCAGCAGGCTGTTGAGCGGGGTGCGCAGTTCGTGGCTCATGTTCGCCAGGAACTCCGACTTGTACTTGGACGCCAGCGCCAGCTGCTGGGCGCGGGTCTCCAGTTCCTGTCGTGCCTGCTCGATCTCCAGGTTCTTGGCCTCGATGTCACGGTTCTGTGAGGCCAGCAGCGAGGCCTTCTCCTCCAGCTCGGCGTTGGAGCGCTGCAGTTCCTCCTGCTGGATCTGCAACTCCTGGGAGCGGGACTGGAGTTCGCCGGTCAGACGCTGGGACTCGTCCAGCAGCTCGTCGGTACGGGCGTTGGCCACGATGGTGTTGAGGTTGACGGCGATGGTCGGCATCAACTGGGTCAGGAAGTCCTGGTGGATCTGAGTGAAGCGGGTGACGGAGGCCAGCTCGATGACTCCGAGGACCTGGTCCTCGACCACGATCGGCAGCACCACCAAGGCACTGGGCACCGTCTGTCCGAGGCCGGAGGAGATGGTGACATAGCCCGGCGGCAGCTCCTCCACGGTGATGGCGCGTTGGTTGCGGGCGGCCTGCCCGACCAGCGAGCGCCCCACGGGGATGCGGACGGGCCGCTCCGCGTCGTCGGGATAGCCGTACGAGCCCACCAGCCGCAGCTCGTGACCGCGCTCGGTGTCCTCGGCCAGGTAGAAGGCGCCGTACTGGGCGGTGACGAGCGGCGCGAGCTCGTCCATGATCAGCTCGGCGACCACGGGCAGCTCCCGGTGGCCCTGCATCAGGCTGGAGATCCGGGCGAGGTTGGTCTTGAGCCAGTCCTGCTCCTGGTTGGCCCGGGTGGTCTCGCGCAGGGACTCCACCATGGAGTTGATGTTGTCCTTGAGGTCGGCGACCTCGCCGGAGGCCTCCACGGTGATCGAGCGGGTCAGGTCGCCCTCGGCGACGGCGCTGGTGACCTCGGCGATCGCGCGGACCTGCCGGGTGAGGTTCCCGGCCAGTTCGTTGACGTTCTCCGTCAGCCGCTTCCAGGTGCCCTCGACGCCCTCCACCTCGGCCTGTCCGCCGAGCCGGCCCTCGCTGCCGACCTCGCGGGCGACCCGGGTGACCTCGGCGGCGAACGACGACAGCTGGTCGACCATCGTGTTGATGGTGGTCTTCAGCTCCAGGATCTCGCCCCGGGCGTCGACGTCGATCTTCTTCGACAGATCGCCGTTGGCCACCGCCGTCGTCACCAGGGCGATGTTGCGGACCTGGCCGGTGAGGTTGTTGGCCATGGAGTTGACGTTGTCCGTCAGGTCCTTCCACGTGCCCGCCACGTTCGGCACGTGCGCCTGCCCCCCGAGCCGCCCCTCCGTACCGACCTCGCGGGCGACCCGGGTGACCTCGTCGGCGAACGCGGACAGCGTGTCGACCATGGTGTTGATGACGTCGGCCAGGGCGGCGACCTCGCCCTTGGCCTCGACGGTGATCTTCTGCGACAGGTCTCCGCGCGCGACGGCGGCGGCCACCTGGGCGATCGAGCGGACCTGACCGGTCAGGTTGGACGCCATCACGTTGACGTTGTCCGTCAGGTCCTTCCAGGTCCCCGACACACCCCGGACGATCGCCTGGCCCCCGAGATTGCCCTCGGTGCCGACCTCGCGGGCGACCCGGGTGGCCTCGTCGGCGAACGCGGACAACTGGTCGACCATCGTGTTGATGGTGTTCTTCAGCTCAAGAATCTCGCCCCGGGCATCCACGGTGATCTTCTGCGACAGATCCCCCTGCGCCACCGCGGTGGCCACCTGGGCGACATTGCGGACCTGGGACGTCAGGTTGCCCGCCATGAAGTTCACGGAGTCCGTGAGATCGCGCCAGGTGCCCTTGACGCCCTTCACGTCCGCCTGCCCGCCCAGGCGGCCCTCGGTGCCGACCTCGCGGGCGACCCGGGTGACCTCGTCGGCGAACGCGGACAGCTGATCGACCATCGTGTTGATGGTGTTCTTCAGCTCAAGAATCTCGCCCCGGGCATCCACGGTGATCTTCTGCGACAGATCCCCCTGCGCCACCGCGGTCGTCACCTGGGCGACATTGCGGACCTGGGACGTCAGGTTGCCCGCCATGAAGTTCACGGAATCGGTCAGGTCGCGCCAGACACCGCCGACACCGGGGACCTGGGCCTGACCACCGAGGCGCCCCTCGCTGCCGACCTCACGGGCGACCCGGGTGACCTCGTCCGCGAACGCGGACAACTGGTCGACCATCGTGTTGACGGTCTCCTTCAGTTGCAGGATCTCGCCGCGCGCGGGCACGTCGATCTTCTGCGACAGGTCACCCTTGGCCACCGCGGTCGCCACCTGGGCGATGTCGCGCACCTGCGTGGTCAGATTGCCGGCCATGGCGTTGACCGAGTCGGTCAGGTCGGCCCAGGTCCCCGAGACTCCCGGAACCTCCGCCTGGCCGCCCAGGGTGCCCTCGGTGCCCACCTCGCGCGCCACGCGCGTGACCTCGGACGTGAAGAGGGACAGCTGATCGACCATGCCGTTGAAGACCGTGGCGATGTCACCGAGCAGGCCCTCGCCGTCGGACGGCAGCCGGGTTCCGAAGTCACCGTCACGGACAGCGGTCAGGCCGGCCAGCAGCTGCCGTAGCTCCTGCTCGCCCGGGGCCCGTTCCGCGGCCTCGATCGTCTTGCCGGTCATGCGCACCCTCGTTCCGCTCCCCAAGAGCCCTCACCCCGAGGACTCGGAACCGCGCCAGGCCGTGAAAGGCCCTGCCCATCGCCCGCGTTTCCGCTGTTCACGGACGGCGCACGATGAGGAAATCCGGTGAAGGCTAACGCAGTTGTCGGGCGACAACCAAAGCCTGGCGCGAGCCGGCCGCCCACTCGAAAAAGCCGTACGGAAGTGGCATGACACAGCCGCCTCGGGGCACTCGAAAAGGTTCGGCTCCGACGACGACCATCATTGCGCGAGGGCATCCCGAACGGTCGGATAACAGGCGACGAGGGTGTCGAGCCCGACGAGCTGCACCGTGCGCAGCACGGCACCCCGCACCCCCACCAGCCGTAGCCATCCCCGCGCGGCCTGCGTGGCCTGGTACGTGGCGACCAGGGCATTGACCCCACTGGAGTCCATGAACGTCACCCGGCTCAGATCGACGACGACCCGCTGCCCGGCAGCCGCGCCCTCCGGAGGTACGAAGCGGGTGAGAGCCGTCACACTCTGGTAGTCCACCTCACCGTGGAGGCTGAGGACGGTGACGCCCTCGACGTCAGACCGGACCACGGACAGCCGGCCCTGGCCCACTGCTTCCTGGTTGTCTGCCACTCGTATCCTCTGCACGCTCGGGGGCTGAGCCACGTCTCCGTTTTGCCAACGTTGCCCCGCTCCCCTGCCCGCGATGCGCGCAGATCAGCCATTCATAGGATCGCGACACAGGAGTGATACGGGATTTACGGGGTATTCGCGCGCTCATGAACGGGGTATTGGAGATCGTCGGCAGGGAACCTGTCCCGCGCGAGGAGTGTTCCCGGATGCCGGATGACGCACCTGCCGAGATGACCGTGGCTCTTGACGGGGCCGTCGGCTGTATCGCCGACGCGAGGTCCAGCGCGTCCGAGTTCCTGACACGGGCCCAGCGCGAACACGGCCTACCGGTGTCGGCACGCGCCATGGACCTGACGCAGCTGGTGGTCAGCGAGCTGGTCACCAACGCGCTCAAGTACGCGCCCGGGCCGGTGATGCTGCAGTTGCGCATCACCGGCGGCTCGGTGGAGATCACCGTGTGGGACACCGACCCGACCCTCCCGACGGCCCGGAGCGCCGACGCCGGACGGGTGGGCCAGCACGGTTTGGAGATCGTGATGGCCGTGGTCCAGGGCTTCGAGGCGCACCGCGAGCCCGTCGGCAAGCGGATCACCGGTCGGCTCGCGCTGCTCGACGATCCACTGCTGGACTTCGACGGCTGAAACGACTCTCACACCGACACGGACGGACGCGCTCCCTCGGCTCCGGAGAGGGTCGGCGATGCATCTGCATCCAGGCGAGACCGAGGCCGTCGGCTGGCGGGTGGTGCCCCTGCTCGATGCCGTCCGGCAGCTGCGGGACGCGTCACCCGCCGTCACCGGACGTCCGCGGGTGATCGCGATCGACGGCCGGGGCGGCGCCGGCAAGACGACCCTGGCCGAGCGGCTGCGCAGGGTCGCGCCCTGCTCCGCCGTCGTGCACACCGACGACATCGCCTGGAACCACGCCTGCTTCGACTGGGGTGCCGTACTCGTCGAGAACATCCTGCGGCCCTTGCACCGGGGGGAGGCGGTGGACTTCCGCCCTGATGCCTGGGTCGCCCACGACCGGCCCGGATCGATCACCGTCCCCGCCGGTGCGGACTTCGTCTGGGTCGAGGGCACCGGCATCATCCGCGAAGAGCTGGCCCCATGGCTGGACGCCTCGGTGTGGATGCAGGGTGACCTCGACGAACAGGGGCGCTTGTTGGCCGTCCGCGACGGCGACTCCGCCGGGCAGCGGGAACATGTGGCGGCCTGGCTGCTGGAGGAACTGCCGTTCCTGGTGCGCGAACAGCCCTGGGCCCGAGCCACCTTGATCGTCGGCGGCCCTCCACGGCTCGACCACGACCCGGACACCGAGTTGGTCATCGCCCCGCCGACCAGGCCCTAGGGCGGCGACAGTGCGCTCACGGCCCTGGTCCCGGGTCCGGATGGACGGCCGCTTCGATGCCGGCCCGGGCCGCTTCCAGCTGGGCGGCGAACGCGATGCCCAGGAACAGCGCGACAGCGGTGAGGTTGGCCCACAGCAGCAGGGCGATGAACGCGGTGAGCGGACCGTACACCGCTCCGAAGGCACCGCTTCCTTCGACGTACAGGGCGAGCAGCCAGGTGGCCGACACCCACAGCAGGAGGTGCACGGCGGACCCGAACGCCAGCCAGGTGTAGCCGGGTTGGCGTCGGCGTGGCGACCAGCGGAAGATCACGGCGGAGGCCACCCAGGCCAGTACGAGCCCCACCGGGATGCAGAGCGCGCCCCACCAGCGCGCCCCACTGCCGTCCCAACCGGCGGTGTCCGCCACCGCTTCGCCCACCGCCCGGCCGGTGACCAGGACGACGAAACCCAGCATCAGGGGCAGGCCGGCGGCGAACGCGAGAGCGATCGCCCGCGCGTACTTGTGCAGGAAGGGGCGGTCCCTCTCGATGCCGTAGATACGGTTCGCGCCACGCTCGATCTGGCCCATGGCCGAGGCGAGGTTCAACAACGCGAAGCCCGTGCCGAGCCACAGGGCGAGGGTGCTCCAGACATCGCCGTGCGCGGTACGCCGTGCCCCGTCGAGGGCGTCCTCGACGATCTCGGCGCTGGCGCCGGGCACGATCCGCCCGAGTGTGAGCTCGATGACCCGGCCGAGGCTCTCCGTGTGCACCGTCGTGGCCAGCCCGACCAGCGCCACGGTGCACGGAACCAGCCCGAGCACCACCTGAAAGGCGAGGGCCCGCGCGTTGCTGAAGCCGTCGGCGTAGCGGAACCGGGCGACGGAGTCCGTCAGCAGCCGCAGGCTCCCGTAGTGACGCAGGGCGGTGAACGCCTCGTCGCCGGAGAGCTCCTCCCCGATCATGTCCCGGGTCTGCGGGACATGGACAGCGGTACCCATGGCGTGGACGCTCCTCGTCGTACGGCGGCTCTGCGTGCCAGCGCACCGTAGCCCCTGGCTCCCACCTCGCACTCGACGGGGCTCGAGTACCGGACCGGATCGACGCGAGCAGGCGACGGTGGGACGGGCTCGCGATCACGGTGATGACGGCTGGGCCTCAGCCACTCACGCGGCGCTTCCCTCTTCGCGTCCCGCCCTCGCCGGCGTGTGGGCCAGCGTCACCCGACAGGTGGTCTTCGACGGATCGGTGACGGGTTCGCCCCATGCGATACGCCCGCCCGAGCGCAGTTCCTCGCACACGTCCGTCGGCAGGGCGACGTAGCAACCGCCCCTGCCACTGGCGGAGTCGACGGGGCGCCAGTAGCCGTAACGGATCCGTCCGCCGGCGTGGACGGTGACGAAGACGGGCGTGCGGGAGTCGGACACGATGCGCAGCACGTCGGCCGCGGGAGCGTCGGGCGGCGTCGTGGATCTGGGCGGGCGCAGAAGCGAGGCTGCTCTCAGGCGGGTGAAGTCCGTACGGGCCGTCCGTTGGGGAAGGGCGCTCTCGCTGCGGTGCGGGGCGTGGGAGGGAGTCGGGGGCATCGGTGCAGCCTTTCCAGGGCGGAGGAACGGACACCGTTCGCCTCGTTCAGGTCCAATGTTGATCTTGCTGGTCCGCATTCTGGCGCCTGCCACTGACAATGCGGCACCGCGGCCCGATCGCCCCGGTCCCCGCACCACCGTTTCAGTGGCGCCGTCCCCGCAGCCTGCCGAGCAGCCGCTGAGCCTGGGCCCGGCGGCGTGGATCGGCAGACGCACGCCTCACCTGCTCCGCGGCACGCCGCCCCTGCGGACTCCTGCTGAACTGCTTGATCTTGGCCAACATGCCTGGCACGACTGTCCTCCTCACTCGGTCGGCGACAACTCCTCGGTGACAAGGAGTTCGTACGGACGCGGTTACCCCGACCCGGCCGCCTCACCCCTGCCGACAACGACTGCAAGGAACGGAGCCCTGCGGCACACAGGTGCCTGGCTCAGTCGTGCGGTGGTGGTGACGCGGCCTGCCGCTCGGCTCTGCCGACGCGTTCCTCAAGGGCCCGGATACGGTCGTAGAGATCGACCAGCGTCGCACCGTTGGCCACCACGCCGGGGCGCTGCCAGTGCCTTCGCACAAACTCCTCACGGCTCTCCCGCACCGCATCCTGGGACCCGGCCGGAGCCGCGCAGCCCGGTGCCCTCGAAGATCTGAGCCCGTCCGGCCCGGGCGAGGTCTTTTGGAGCCTCAGCACGGCCATTCCACCGAGCACGATCAACGCGAGAGCGGCGACGGGTATCAGCAATGCCCAGCTGGCCGACATGAGAACTGCCTAGTCACTTGCGGTAGTTCGACACTATCGACCCCTCGGCCCGCAGACGTCAGGCGCGTTGTGGCGCGTCCCCCGCCGCATTCTCTCCGCAGAACGGGAGCGCTCCCAACCGTTGCGGGCAGGACGGTTCCTCTCGGACTCCGCCCCTGGTGAAGTCGTGTGCTCGATCCGCTCCGGCCGGTAAGATCGGTGATCTCTTGGGGGAGGTGGCATGGGCAGACGGCGTCCGGGGGCACCGACGCTGGAGGAGGTGGCTGCCCACGCGCAGGTGGGACGGGGCACGGTCTCCCGCGTCATCAACAACGCCGCGGGCGTGAAGGAGTCGACACGTCGGGCCGTGCAGCAAGCCATCGACGAACTGGGCTACGTGCCCAATCTCGCGGCACGTTCCCTGGCCGGACACCGGGCCGACGCCCTCGCCCTGGTCATGACCGAGCCGGACTGGCGGCAGTTCGCGGAGCCCTTCTTCTCCGAGATCGTCAGCTCCCTCGGGGACGCGCTGACAGACACAGGAATGCAACTCCTGCTGACCCTGGTCCGCTCGGACGCCGAACGGCAGCGCTTCCTCGAGTACGCGCGCGGCGGCCGGGTCGACGGCGTCCTGCTGATGTCCGTGCACGCCGGTGATCCGCTGCCGGACATGCTCGCCGAGGCCAGGTTGCCGACCGTACTGCTGGGGCGCCGCTCCGGTGACGAGTACGTCAGTTACGTCGACGTGGACAATGTCGGCGGAGCCCGCAGCGCCGTCTCCCACCTGCTGCGGCGGGGCCGCAGGGTCATCGCCACCATCACCGGGCCGCTCGACCTGCACGCCGCCCAGTGCCGACTGCGCGGCTACGAAGAAGCCCTGGCGCTGGCAGGCCTGAAGGTCGACAAGACCCGTGCCGCCGAAAGCGACTTCACGGCGGAGAGCGGACGTCGTGCCATGGCCGAGCTCATCGAACGGCATCCGGACATCGACGGCGTCCTCGCCGCGTCGGACACCACGGCGGCGGGAGCACTGGAGGCCCTGCGCGCGGCCGGACGCCGGGTGCCCGAGGACGTCGCCGTGATCGGCTTCGACGACTTTCCGCTGGCACAGCGGACGGAACCACGTCTGACGACGGTTCGTCAGCCCATCGATGAGATCGGGCGGGCCATGATCCGACTCCTCCTGGAGGAGATGGAGGAGGGCGCCGTGGCCTGGCGTCACGTCATCCTCCGTACCGAGCTGGTGGTCCGCGAGTCGACCTGATCGTCGCCCGCACAAGCCATGGGCGCGCTCCCGGAACCGGCGCACCGTGTCTGGCGAGACCTGCCTGACCTGTGTCTCCCGAATCGGTTCTACGCGTTCCTGTCGACAGCCTTGTCATGGACCTGAACCATCCCTACAGTCCTGCCCGAACCCAGGATTGGGAGCGCTCCCATTCACACAAGGTCGCGGGAACACTTCCCCGTTCCCCCCTCCCGCTGAAGAGGATCCGCATGCGTCCATCACCGCTCCATGCCCGCCGCGCGCGTGGCCTGCTCGGCGCGCTGCTCACCTCGCTCGTCTCGCTCGCCGCGCTGCTGACCACCGCCCCGGTCGCACAGGCCGACACCACGATCTGCCAACCCTTCGGCACGACGACCATCCAGGGTCGCTACGTGGTCCAGAACAACCGCTGGGGCACCAGCGCCACGCAGTGCGTCACGGCGACCGACTCGGGATTCAGGATCGCCCAGGCCGACGGCTCCGTCCCCACGAACGGTGCCCCGAAGTCGTATCCATCCGTCTACAACGGCTGCCACTACACCAACTGTTCGCCCGGCACCAACCTTCCCGCGCAGCTCAGCACCATCTCCAGCGCACCCAGCAGCATCTCCTACGGCTTCGTCAGCAACGCGGTGTACAACGCCTCGTACGACATCTGGCTCGACCCCACGCCCCGCACCGACGGCGTGAACCGGACCGAGATCATGATCTGGTTCAACAAGGTCGGCTCCATCCAGCCCATCGGCTCCCCGGTCGGCAACGCCAACGTGGGCGGGCGCGACTGGCAGGTGTGGTCCGGCAACAACGGCGGGAACGACGTGCTGTCGTTCGTCGCTCCGTCGGCGATCAGCAGCTGGAACTTCGACGTCATGGACTTCGCCCGGCAGGCCGTCTCCCGCGGACTCGCCCAGAACAACTGGTATCTGACGAGCGTTCAGGCGGGCTTCGAGCCCTGGCAGAACGGCGCCGGTCTCGCCGTGAACTCGTTCTCCTCCACCGTCAACAAGGGCGGCTCCTCCGGTGACCCGGGCACCCCCGGGGGCTCCACGGCCTGCAAGGTGGCGTACGCGGCGAACGCCTGGCAGGGCGGCTTCACCGCCGACGTCACCATCACCAACACCGGCGCCTCCGCCGTCAGCGGCTGGAAGCTCGGTTTCACCCTCCCCTCCGGGCAGCAGATCACCAGTGCCTGGAACGCGAACCTCTCCGGGTCCTCGGGAGCGGTCACAGCGAGCAACGTGTCCCACAACGGCGAGCTGACGGCCGGCGGCCAGGCGACCTTCGGACTCCAGGGCACCTCCAGCGGCACTTTCACCAAGCCCTCCGGCTTCACCCTGAACGGCACCGCCTGCACCACCGCGTGACCCACGCTCCCCCTCAGGAGCCCGCTGTCGGATCATCGCCGCGCTCACAACCGGCTCCACTTCTGGCCGGCCCTGCCGTCGCAGGTCCACAGGACCAGTGCGGTGCCGTTGGCGGTGCCGGCCCGGTCGGTGTCGAGGCAGAGTCCGGAGTGGACGTTGCGGACCGACCCGTCGGAGCCGATGGTCCACTTCTGGTTGTTCTGGCCGTTGCAGGTCCAGGTGATGACCCGGGTGCCGTTGGCGGTGCCCTGGTTGTAGGCGTCGAGGCACTTGTCGCCGAAGACGCGGATCTCGCCGCCCGCCCACGTGGTCCACAGCTGGTTGGCGGCCGTGTGACAGTCCCAGAGCAGTACGGTGGCCCCGGCGGCTGTGGAGGCGTTGTCCACGTCCACGCAGCGGCCGGAGCCGCTGCCGCGCAGCCGCGAGGTGGTGGCGGCCAGCGGACTGCCGCCGCTCACCCGGAACACGGCCACACCGTGCGCGGGGACGCTCGCCGAGATCTGTCCGGACGTGCTCGACGTGCCGCCCGACCACAGGTCGGTGAGGGTGAACGATCCGCCGGTCAGACCGACTTGAGCCGCTGTCGTGCTGACCGTCGCGGCGCCGCCGCCCCGGTTGAACAGGCCCACCGCCACCGATCCGTCGGACAGGGGCTTGGCGAACACCTCGGTGCTGCCGTCGTCGCGGACCCGGCGCCCGCCCGCGCCGAGCGCGTCCTGGTTGACCGCCAGCAGACGCGGGTTGCGCAGGATCGCGCTCACGTCGGCGGACATGGTGCGGATGTCGTTGCCGGCCATGAGCGGGGCGGAGAGGAGGGCCCACAGGGCGAAGTGGGATCGGGACTCGGTCAGGGACAGGCCGGGGCGGCCGACGACGAGCATGTCGGGGTCGTTCCAGTGGCCCGGGCCCGACTGTGCCGCCAGCGGCGCGGTGACGTCCAGGACGTTGCCGACACCCATCGGGTAGCTGTTGGTGTTGCCGTTCTGCCAGATGTCGAGCAGGTCCTCGGTCGTCCGCCACAGGTCGGCGACCTCGCCCCAGTTGTAGGTGGAGCCGGTGATGGCGTGCAGGCTGTTCGGGTTGATGCTGTAGACGATGGGCCGTCCGGTGGCACGCAGGGCGTCGCGCATGAGCGTGAACCGCGCGACCTGCTCGTCACGGGTGCCGCTGGAGGAGCACCAGTCGTACTTGAGGTAGTCGACGCCCCAGGAGGCGAACGTGGTGGCGTCCTGGACCTCGTGTCCCCTGCTGCCCGTGGACCCCGGGTAGCCGCCTGTGGCCTGCGCGCAGGTGCGTTCGCCCGGCACCTGGTAGATGCCGAACTTCAGCCCCTTGCCGTGGATGTAGTCCCCGAGGGCCTTCATCCCGCTCGGGAACTTGGCCGGGTCGGCCCGCAGGTTGCCCGCCGTGTCGCGCTGCGGGTCGAACCAGCAGTCGTCGACCACCACGTACCGGTAACCGGCGTCCCGCATGCCCGAGGACACCATCGCGTCGGCGGCCTCGCGGACCCGCGCCTCCGTGACCCCGCATCCGAAGCTGTTCCAGCTGTTCCAGCCCAGCGGCGGAGTGAGCGCCGGACTGCCCGGCGCGGCGGAGGCGGTGGAGTGGACCGAGGCCGTGAGGGACGCGGTGAGCGTCAGTGCGGTGGCCGCGAACAGGTGGAGAAGTCGTCTGCCCGATGGTCTGAACACTCTGGGCTCCTTTTCAGCGCAGCGAGGGCGCCGGACAAGGGATGACCGACGCGCGAAGGAGGCGGGTGTCATGTCTATGACACCCGCATCGACGTCCGAAATTTCGGCCTGCTTTCGGATCGCCAACCCCAGGGAGACTAGAGGGAGTTCCCGGCATGTCAACACCAATCGGCCGGTCAAACGATTCCCTCACGCGCCTCGGTTGCAGGCACCGAGACGCGCGGCCCGGTTCGTCGACGTTCGAGCACAACCGGGTTCGAAATCTTTCGACTTCATCATCGAATCATGCGAGGTGTATTGACGGGAGCTATAAGCCTCGCAATCATCCCGTTGCTCGATGAGTCGATTGGCGTTCGTCATACCGAACCTCGCGGGACCGATCCACCCCCACAGCGCTCCCTCACAGAGAGATCGACACATGGACATGTCATGCTCTGATCAACCTCTGGGACGTCGCCGAGTGCTGGCCACCGCCACCGGCCTGGTCACCGGTGCCCTCCTTCCGGCCATCCCCGCCCACGCTGCCGCCGCCACGTTCACGAACCCGGTGATCTGGCAGGACTTCGCGGACATCGACATCATCCGCGTCGGCGCCACCTACTACGCCTCGGCCTCGACAATGCACTACTCGCCCGGGGCGCCCGTCCTGCGCTCGTACGACCTGGTGAACTGGGAGATCGCCGGTCACTCGGTGCCCGTGCTCGACTTCGGCACCAAGTACGACCTGAACGGTGCCCGTGGCTATGTCCGGGGCATCTGGGCGTCGTCGCTGGCCTACCGGCCGAGCAGCAGGACCTTCTACTGGCTCGGCCAGATCGACTTCGCCAGGACGTACATCTACACGGCCACCGCCGCCGAGGGGCCGTGGAACAGGCTGACGACCATCAGCACGCCGTACTACGACGCGGGATTGCTCGTCGACACCGACGACACCCTGTACGTGGCGTACGGGAACACCACGATCAGCGTGGCCCAGCTGTCGCCCGACGGCCGCAACCAGGTACGCACGCAACAGGTGTTCACCACGCCGTCGAGTGTCGGCACCCTCGAGGGTGCCCGCTTCTACAAGATCAACGGGCAGTACTACATCTTCCTGACCCGCCCCGCGAACGGGCAGTACATCCTCAAGTCGTCGGGCGGCCCCTTCGGTCCCTACACGATGCGGCAGGTCCTCCTCGACCTGCGCGGGCCGATCGCCGGCGGTGGCGTCCCGCACCAGGGCGGGTTGGTGCAGACACAGAGCGGTGCCTGGTACTACATGGCGTTCGTGGACGCCTACCCCGGCGGCCGGGTGCCCGCCCTGGCGCCGGTCACCTGGACCGCGGACGGCTGGCCCGTCGTGCAACTCGTGAACGGCGCGTGGGGCACCTCGTATCCCAGCCCGTCCGTGCCCACTCCACCGCGCCAGGTCACCCCGATGACCGGCGTCGACACGTTCGACGGCACGAGCCTCAAGCCGAGGTGGGAGTGGAACCACAACCCGGACAACACCAAGTGGTCGGTGAACAACGGACTCACGCTGCGGACCGCCACCGTCACCAACGACCTGTACTGGGCCCGCAACACGCTCACCCATCGCATCCAGGGCCCCACCTCGACCGCCACGGTCCAGCTCGACTTCTCGGCGATGCGCGACGGCGACCGGGCCGGACTGGCGCTGCTGCGTGACTCCTCCGCCTGGATCGGCGTCAAGCGCGACGGCGGCGCGACACGGGTGGTGATGGTCAACGGGCTGACCATGGACGGCAACTGGAACACCACCGGCACCGGCACGGAAGCAGCGAGCGCGGCCGTGTCCGGCAGCCGCATCTGGCTGCGCGCGAGCGCGGACATCCGCCCCGGCGCGGCACGCCCCGGAACCTTCTCCTACAGCACCGACGGCACCAACTTCATCCGCCTGGGCCCGACCTTCTCCATGGGCAACGACTGGCGGTTCTTCATGGGCTACCGATTCGCCCTCTTCCACCACGCCACCCAGGCACTCGGCGGCGCGGTCCGCATCCCGCGGTTCGAGCTGGCCACGCCCTGAACGAACGGAGGACCGCACAGCCCACCCCCCACCCCCACCGCACGAGGAGAACCGTGAACCCGCTGAAACGGCTCGGCCGTCGCCGAGCCTCCGTCTTATCCCTGCTGGCCATCGCCGCCCTGGTGACGCCAGAGGCGGCAACCGCCGCGCCCGATGCCGTCCAGGCCTCCACACTCGGCGCCCAAGCCGCCCAGTCCGGACGGTACTTCGGCACCGCGGTGGCCGCCGGAAAGCTCGGCGACGGCACGTACACCGGGATCCTGGACCGCGAGTTCAACCAGGTCACACCCGAGAACGAGATGAAGTGGGACACCACCGAGCGATCCCGCGGCTCGTTCAACTTCGGCCCCGCCGACCAGATCGTCAACCGCGCGACGGCCCGCGGGCAGCGCGTGCGCGGCCACACCCTGGTGTGGCACTCCCAACTGCCCGGCTGGGTCAGCTCCATCACCGATGCGAACACCCTGCGCAGTGTGATGAACAACCACATCACCACCGTGGCGAACCACTACAAGGGCCGGATCCACTCGTGGGACGTCGTCAACGAGGCCTTCGCCGACGGCGGCAGCGGCCAGCACCGCCCCTCGGTGTTCCAGAACCTGCTCGGCGACGGCTTCATCGAACAGGCCTTCCGCACCGCACGGTCGGCCGACCCGGCGGCCAAGCTCTGCTACAACGACTACAACATCGAGAACTGGAGTGCCGCGAAGACCCAGGGCGTCTACCGCATGGTGCGCGACTTCAAGTCGCGCGGGGTGCCCATCGACTGCGTCGGCTTCCAGGCGCACTTCGGCACCGGCGGCCCGCCCTCCAGCTTCCAGAGCACGCTGTCGAACTTCGCCGCCCTCGGCGTGGACGTACAGATCACCGAACTGGACATCGCCCAGGCACCGGCCTCCGCGTACGCGAACTCGGTGCGGGCCTGCATGAACGTGTCGCGCTGCACCGGCATCACCGTCTGGGGCATCCGGGACAGCGACTCCTGGCGCAGTGGCGAGAACCCGCTGCTGTTCGACCGGAACGGCAACAAGAAGGCGGCGTACCAGGCGGCGCTCACCGCGATGGGCGGCACGGCCGCCGCACAGAACACGGCCGCCGCAAAGAGCACGACCGCCCTGTCGGCCAAGTCCACCGCCGCCCTCCCCTCCCGCTTCTCGTGGAGTTCCAGCGGGGCCCTGATCGGGCCGAAGCCGGACTCGACCCACAACATCGCGGCGGTCAAGGACCCGTCGGTCGTCTACTACAACGGCAAGTACCACGTGTTCGCGAGCACCGCGAGCTCCGCTGGGTACAACCTCGTGTATTTGAGCTTCACCGACTGGTCGCAGGCGGGCTCCGCCACGCACCACTACCTGGACCGCACCGCCATCGGTACCGGGTACCGGGCCGCGCCCCAGGTCTTCTACAACACCTCGCAGCGCCTGTGGTACCTCGTCTACCAGACCGGCAACGCGTCGTACTCGACCAATCCCGACATCAGCAACCCCAACGGGTGGAGCGCACCGCGCAACTTCTACGCGTCGATGCCGGACATCATCAGGCAGAACATCGGCAACGGCCACTGGGTCGACATGTGGGTGATCTGCGACAGCGCCAACTGCTATCTGTTCTCCTCCGACGACAACGGGCACCTCTACCGCTCCCAGACGACCGTCGGCCAGTTCCCGAACGGGTTCACCAATACCGTCATCGTGGCCCAGGACTCCAACAAGTACGCCCTGTGGGAAGCGAGCAACGTCTACAAGGTGCAGGGCTCCAACCAGTACCTGCTCCTGGTCGAGGCCATCGGCTCGGACGGCCGGCGCTACTTCCGCTCCTGGACGACGAGCAGCCTCGCCGGTTCGTGGACACCGCTGGCCGCCTCCGAGAGCAACCCGTTCGCCAAGGCGAGCAATGTGGCCTTCCCCTCCGGCTCCTGGACCAGGGACATCAGCCACGGCGAGATGATCCGTGCCGGCTACGACCAGACACTGACCATCCCCTCGTGCAGGCTCCAGTACCTGTACCAAGGCATGAACCCCAGCGCGGGCGGCGACTACAACAGCCTGCCGTGGCGACTGGGCCTGCTCACCCAGACCAGCTCGACCTGCTGACCGGCTGACGACGTGGGCCCCGCCGCTCGTGCGAGGTCCACGTCCTGCCCGGTCAGCGGGCCATGGATATTCTCTGGCGGTGTCGAATCGTTCAGTGACAGCGGGAGTCGCGCTCGCCGGCGTGATGGCGCACTGCGGCGGAAGCCCGGTGCGCGCCGTGGAGTATCTGGTGGGTGCGATAGCCTCCGCGCCGGCGGCCCCGGAGCCCTATGCGGCGCTCGCCGAGTTGTGGCGTGAGCGGCGCTCCGAGCTGAAGGAGGGTCTCGAAGGGGACGGCTCCTTGAGTACTGTGCCGGCGCAGGCCTACTTCCTGTTCCTCGACGGGGACATGGACGACGCGGTGATGACCCTCGGCTCGGTCACGGGGGTGCGGCCGGACGTGGCCTGGGGCGCTGCCCCGTGGTTCGGCGATGCCGGCCTTCTCGGCGCGGTGAGTGCTCAGGCGCTGGCCGAGGCGTGTCTGCGGACCTTGGACTACGGCCGTGTCCTGGACTCCGACGAGATGCGTGAGCGGTTCGCGCCCTGGTTCCATGCCCTCGACGTCGTGTCCGAGCGCAGTCCCGTGCCGGAGTCGCTGGCCTCCATGGCCCGGCTGCCTCGGGCCTGCGGTCGCCATGACCTGGCGTTCGCGCTGTGCGATCGTGCCGACGCCGTCGACCGGGTCATGTGGACCGAGGTCACCCGAGCGGGCACCTGGCGGGCGATGGGTGACCTGGACCAGGCTGCGACCGCCTTCATCCGTGCCCTGGCCCTGGAGCCCGACAACTGGTCGCTCCACCTGGACCTCGCGGACCTGCGTGCCGAACAGGGCGACTTCGCCGCGGCCGTGAGCCACGCCGAACAGGGCCTGGCACACGCTTCGGACGAAGTCTCCCTACGCGCGGCACGCGCCGCCTACCGCGCCCGTCTGACCGGCTCGTCCGACAACCTGCGGGACCTGATCGCCCTCGCGCCGGAACTCACGAACACCTCGTACCGCGACCTCCTGATCGACTACGCGTGCGCGGGGCCGGGACTGCCCGGCACACTCGTGGCCGAGGCCCGCCGCACCCGCGAGTCCTGAACACGGCACCGCCACGGAGGAAAAGCAGTACACGCCGCTCACGAAGGGGCGCTACTGTGCGCGTGTGTCTACGGTGAATCGTTGGTATTGGCGCTTTCCGCCGGCTCCGGGTGGAGCCGGGGGTCAGGTGCGCTGACCAACCCTTCACCCGGAGCCAGCAGGGCAGAGACGGTCCGTCTCTGCCCTTCGTCGTTTACGGCGGGCCGGCCCGGGTGTGGAAGACACGTACCGAACCGGACCCGCCTTACGAAAAGGACGGGAACCTCCCCCATGACCACACCGACCGGCGCCTCACCCCGGACCAACGACCTTCGCGTCACCGGCTTCCAGCCCCTCATCTCCCCAGCCGCCCTCCGCGACGAGCTTCCGCTGGGTTCGACCCGCGCGGCCTCGGTGGCGGACAGTCGCCGCGCCGTCAACGCGGTGCTGACCGGTGAGGACGATCGGCTCCTCCTGGTCGTCGGCCCGTGCTCGGTGCACGACGCGGCAGCCGCCAGGGACTACGCGCACCGTCTGGCGGCAGCGGTCGCCCCGCTCAGTGACGAGCTCTGCGTGGTGATGCGCGTGTACTTCGAGAAGCCTCGGACGACCGTCGGTTGGAAAGGCCTGATCAACGACCCGCACCTGGACGGCACCCATGACGTGCAGTTGGGGTTGCGCATGGCCCGTCAGGTCCTGCTCGACGTGCTCGACGCGGGCCTGCCGGTGGGGTGTGAGTTCCTGGAGCCGACCAGCCCGCAGTACATCTCCGACGCGGTGACGTGGGGTGCCATCGGCGCGCGCACACCGGAGAGCCAGGTGCACCGTCAGCTCGCCTCGGGTCTGTCGATGCCCGTCGGGTTCAAGAACGCGACGGACGGGGACGTGACGGCGGCGATCGACGGCTGCCGGGCCTCGGCCGGCGACCACGTGTTCTTCGGCATCGACGACGAAGGGCACGCCTCCACCGTCTCGACCAGCGGAAATCCCGACTGTCACGTCATCCTGCGGGGCGGACGCGGCGGCCCGAATCACGGCCCCGAGGACGTCCGCGACGCCATCGCCCTCCTCGCGAAGTCGGGACGGGAACCCCGCCTGGTGATCGACGCCAGCCACGCCAACAGCGGTAAGGACCACGTCCGTCAGGCCGCCGTCGTCCGTGAGATCGCCGCACGTGTCGCCGCGGGGGAACCAGGGATCGCCGGTCTGATGGTGGAGAGCTTCCTCACCGAGGGGCGGCAGGAACCGGGCCCGCTGGAGACACTCGTCTACGGACAGAGCGTCACCGACGCCTGTGTCGGCTGGGGCGAGACCGAGCGCCTCCTCGACGAGCTGGCGGCCGCCGTACGCCGCCGACGCGCAGGCCGCAACTGACCCGCACGCCGTCGCCTCGATGTTCCGCGGGACGCCCCCGTCCCGCCCCGGCCCTTGTCACCCACGGACTAACCACGGCCCCCGGGGACTCATCTCCCCCAAACAGAAGGCCGATCGAGCCGGTCCGCCCCTGCGGCGCTGCCATATTCGGTAGCCACTTCGGAGGTGGCCATGACACTTGAGGTGGAGACATCCAGGGCGAGGCCGGTGGCGGAGAGGGAGGCCGGCCGGGTACCCGACCCGATCGCCGAACGATCCGTGGACCGAACCCTCGATCGCATCAGCGCACTGGAGAGCCGCCGGACGCGGGCGGTCACCGCGCACGGGCCCAGGAGACGGGGGGAGTACGGCGCCCGGGAGCGGATCGATCTGCTGCTGGACGCGGGTTCGTTCACCGAGACGGGTCTGTTCGTACGCGCCCGGCCCACCGGTGACGGCGCCGGGCGCCCGTACGGCGACGGGGTGGTCACCGGGTACGGCACGATCGACAACCGGGCCGTCTGTGTCTTCGCCCAGGACTCCACGGTCTTCGGCGGCAGCATGGGCGAGGCCTTCGGGCACAAGACGCTCGCGCTGATGGACCTCGCCCTGAAGACCGGCTGCCCCGTCATCGGCCTCAACGACGGCGGTGGCGCCCGTATCCAGGAGGGCGTCACCTCGCTCGCCCTCTACGCCGAGCTGGTGCGCCGCAACGTGCAGGCGTCCGGGGTGATCCCGCAGATCTCGGTCGTCCTGGGCCCGTGCGCCGGCGGGGCCGCGTACTCACCGGCCATCACCGACTTCACCGTGATGGTGGACGGTGCCTCGCACATGTTCGTCACCGGTCCCGACGTCATCGAGACGGTCACCGGCGAGCGCACCAGCGCCGAGGAACTGGGCGGCGCCCGCACCAGCAACACCGTCAACGGCAACGCCCACTTCCTGGCCGCCGACGAGGTGAACGCCCTCGACACCGTCCGCGACCTGCTGTCGTACCTGCCCGCCAACAACCTGGAGCGGCCCCCGCAGTACGCGCCGGGGGCCGCGCCCGCCGGGCGATGTCTCGACACGGTGGTTCCGGACCGGCTCGGTCAGGCCTACGACATGCGCGACATCCTGCGCGCGGTCGTCGACGACGGCGAACTCCTGGAAGTGCAGGAGCTGTTCGCGCCGAACATCATCTGCGCACTGGCCCTCGTCGAGGGCGGTGCCGTCGGAGTCGTCGCCAACCAGCCGCTGCACGCCGCCGGGGTCCTCGACATCGACGCGTCCGAGAAGGCCGCACGATTCGTACGGTTCTGCGATGCGTTCGGCATCCCCCTGCTGACCTTCGCCGATGTGCCGGGCTATCTCTCCGGAGTCCGCCAGGAGCAGGCCGGCATCATCCGGCGCGGCGCCAAACTCCTGTACGCGTACGCCGAGGCGACCGTCCCCAAGGTCACCGTGGTGGTGCGCAAGGCGTACGGCGGCGGGTACGCGGTGATGGGCTCAAAGCACCTGGGCGCCGACATCAACCTCGCCTGGCCGACCGCCCGCATCGCCGTCATGGGTGCCGAGGGTGCGGTGGGCGTCCTGCATCGCCGTGAACTGGCCGCCGCGGCCGACCCCGAGGCATTGCGCGCCCGTCTCCTCACCGCGTACGAGAGCACGTACGGGACCCCGTACCTCGCCGCCGAGCGCGGTTACATCGACGCCGTCATCGCCCCCCGCGACACCCGCGCCCACATCTGCCGTGCCCTGCGCGCCCTGCGCGGCAAGCGGGCACCGATGCCGGAGCGCCGCCACGGCAACATCCCGCTCTGACCGCTAGCCGTCCCCGCGACGTGAGGAGCCCATGCCCGATGGACAGCCGCCGCCCCCCGCTCGCGCCCGTGTTCCGGAGTCTGCCGGAGTACGTGCGGCACTGGGCCGAGACCACCCCCGACCGCCGGGCGTTCACCTTCGTCGACCATCCGGCGCCGCATTCGCGCGGCGTCCATCGCACGCTGACCTGGCGCCGACTGGACCTGCGGATGCGGGCCATGGCCGCCCGGCTCGCCGCCGAGGCGGAGCCCGGGGAGCGTGTCGCGGTGCTGTGTCCGCAGGGGACGGACTACATCACCGCCTTTCTCGGGGCGCTGGCCGCCGGCCTGGTCGCCGTACCGCTGTATCCACCCGGGCTGCCCGGGCAGGGCGACCGGCTGTCGGCGGTGCTGGCGGACGCGCGCCCGGCGGTCGTCGTGACGACAGGTCAGGCTCTCGCGGAGGTACGCGAGTTGTGCGAGGGCCGGGACGTGAAGGTCGTCGCCGGGGACCAAGTGTCCGACGCCACCGCCGGTGACTGGCAGCCCCGCACCCTCGACGCCGAGGCGGTCGGGTACCTCCAGTACACCTCCGGCTCGACCCGCACCCCGGCGGGTGTGGAGATCACCCATGCCAATGTCGTCGCCAACGCCCGCCAGGCGCTGACCGCCTACGGTGCCGACGTGCATCCGGTGACCTGTGTGGGCTGGCTGCCGCTGTACCACGACATGGGACTCGTGCTCAGTGTCGCGGCGCCGGTGGTGCGGGGGCTGTTGTCCGTGCTCATGGATCCGGTGGCCTTCCTGCACGAACCGGTGCGCTGGCTGCGGCTGCTGGCCGCGCACCCGCGCGCGCTGAGCGCGGCGCCCAACTTCGCCTACGACTACTGCGCGTCGACGGTCACCGAGGCGCAGAAAGCCGACCTGCGGCTGGACGGCGTCTTCGCCCTGATCAACGGAAGCGAGCCGGTCCGCGCCGGCACGGCCGACCGTTTCCACGCCGCGTTCGGCGCCCAGGGACTCCCCCCGGAGACGCACTGTCCGTCGTACGGGCTGGCCGAGGCGACCGTGTTCGTCAGTGCCGCCCGCCCTTGGCAGCCGTTGCGCAGATTCGCGCTCGACCGTGACGCCCTGGCCACCGGGAAGGCCCTGCCCGCGCGGCCCGACGACCCGAGGGCCGTGCTGCTGGCCGGCTGCGGGGCTCCGGCGGGCCAGCGTGTGCGGATCGCCGACCCGGTGTCGCGGGAGGCACTGGCCGAGGGCGAGGTCGGCGAGATCTGGGTGCAGGGCCCCAACGTGGGGCGGGGATACCGGAACCAGGAGCCCCAGACCCTGCGCGTCTTCGGGGCCGAACTCGCCGATGTCGCGGCCGGGCCGGGCAAGTGGCTGCGCACCGGCGATCTGGGGACGGTCCTGGACGGGCAGTTGATCGTCACCGGGCGGCTGAAGGACCTCATCGTCGTCGACGGACGCAACCACTACCCGCAGGACGTCGAGGCCACGGCCCAGGACGCCCATCCGACCGTACGACGCGACCGGCTCGCCGCGTTCGGCGTACCGGGCAGCTCCGGGGAACGGGTGATCGTCGTCGCGGAGCACGCACGGGCCGTGCCGCTCGCCGACATCGACGTACCGGCCCTCGTGCGGACCGTACGCGCGGCCGTCTCCGCCCGGCACGGGCTGCGGCTCTCCGACGTGGTTCTCGTCCCGCCGGGCACGGTGCCCCGTACCTCCAGCGGGAAGGTGTCCCGGGCGCTGACCCGCGAGCGCTATCTGGCGGGTGCCTACGCGGCGGAGGTCGCGGGATGAGGGGCGCGAGCGGGCGAGAAGGCAACCTGCACCGCCTGGTCGCCGAAGGGGAGGGCGAAGAAGCCGCGTTGCGTCGGCTGATCGCCGAGAAGGTGGCCGCCTGGAGCGGGATCGCGGTCGGGGACGTGCCGATGGACCAGCCGCTCGCGGATCTCGGGATGTCCTCGCGGGACGCGGTCGCGCTGGCCGGGGAGTTGTCCCGGGCCACGGGCCTCGACCTGCCGGCGACGCTGCTGTGGGAGGCGGCCACGGGGGACGCGCTGGTGGAGCGGGTGTGCGGTGCCGCGGCGGACATCGCTCCGGCGGAGAGCGCGGCTCATCGGCCCACGGCTCCCGCACCCGAGCCCGGCGAGCCGATCGCGGTCGTCGGGATCGGCTGCCGACTGCCCGGGGGTGTGCACGGCCCGGACGCGTACTGGCGGTTGCTGCGTGAGGGTGTCGACGCGATCCGGCGGGTCCCGGAGGACCGGTGGCGGGACTTCACGCCGTACCCGCCCGCCGACGCGCTCCCGTACGGCGGCTACCTGGACGACGTCGCCGGGTTCGACGCGGACTTCTTCCGCATCACGCCGCGCGAGGCCGCGGTGATGGACCCGCAGCAGCGGATCCTGCTGGAGGTCGTCCAGGAGACCCTCGACCACGCCGCCGTCCCGGCCGCGTCCCTCGCCGGCACCGCTACCGGTGTCTTCGTCGGGGTCTCGGCCCCCGAGTACGGCCAGCTCACCGGTGCCGACCCCGAGGCCGTCGATCCGTGGGCCCCCGCGGGCGGGGCGCTGAGCGTGGCGGCGGGCCGGCTGTCGTACGCCCTGGACACGCGCGGGCCGAGCATGGCCGTCGACACCGCGTGCTCGTCGTCGCTGGTCGCCGTGCACCACGCGTGCGTCAGCCTGCGCACGGGCGAGAGCGACCTGGCGATCGCCGCGGGGGTCAATCTGCTGCTCTCGCCCACGGTCACCGTCGCGTTCCGGCGGGCGGGCGCGCTCGCGCCGGACGGGCGCTGCAAGCCGTTCTCGGCGGCGGCGGACGGCATCGGCCGCGGTGAGGGCTGCGCGGCGGTGCTGCTGAAGCGGCTGTCCGACGCCGAGCGGGACGGCGACCGCGTCCTCGCCGTCATCCGCGCCACCGCCGTCAACTCCGACGGACGCTCCAACGGCCTCCTCGCCCCCAACCCGGCTGCCCAGCAAGCCCTCTTGACGACCGCATACGTGCGAGCCGGGCTCGCCCCCGCACGCATCGACCACGTCGAGGCGCACGGCACCGGCACCCCGCTCGGCGACCCCATCGAGGCGGGCGCGCTCGGCGCCGTGCTCGGCACGGGCCGCGACCCCGACCAGCCGCTGCTCCTGGGCTCGGTCAAGGGCAACCTCGGCCACCTGGAGTCCGCCGCGGGCATCGCCGGCCTGGTGAAGACGGTGCTCGCCCTCCACCACGACCTGATCCCGCCCTCGCTGCACTGTGCCGAAGGCAGCGCCCTGGACGACGACGTACGACTGCGGGTCGTGACGGAGGCCGAGCCCTGGCCCCGGTACGGCGGTACTGCCACGGCCGGGGTCTCCGGATTCGGGTTCGGCGGCACCAACGCCCACGCCGTACTGGAGGAATGGCGGCCCGGCGCCCTCCTCCCGCCCCCTGCCGACGAACCCCCCGCCCGCCTCCACCTCCTGTCCGACGCCGACGCCGTGCGCGTCCGTGACACCGCCGGCCGGCTGGCGGCCTGGCTCGGCACGCCCGCGGCAGGTGCCACGCACCTCGCCGATGTGGCCCGTACGCTCGCCGGGCGGACGGGGCGGGGGCCTGCGCGAGCCGCGATCGTCGCCGGTGACCGAGCCGAACTGGCGGACGGGCTCGGTGCGTTGGCGGCAGGGCGACCGCACGCGCGGGTCATGACGGGCGACCTGGATCTCGTCGGGCGCGGCCCGGTGTGGGTCTTCTCCGGGTACGGGAGCCAGTGGGCCGGCATGGGACGGCGGCTGTTGGACGAGGAACCCGACTTCGCCGCTGCCGTGGAGAAGGTGGACGCGCAACTGGCCCCCGAGTGCGGGTTCTCCCTCTGCGACCACCTGGCTTCCGGCGGCGGCCTCGACCGGCTGGAGGTCGCTCAACCCGTGCTCTTCGGCTTCCAGTTGGCTCTCGCCGAGCTGTGGCGGGCGCACGGCGTCGAGCCGGTCGCCGTGATCGGGCACTCCCTGGGCGAGGTGGCCGCCGCGGTGTGCGCGGGCGCGCTGGAGGTGTCGGACGCGGCGCGCGTCGTCGCCGTACGGGCCCGGCTGCTCAGCGGATTGCGCGGTGGGTCGATGGCGGTGGTGGACCTCGACGACGGTGAACTCGACTCTCTGGAACGGGACTTTCCCGGTGTCCATGTCGCCGTGCATTCCTCGCCCCGCCAGAAGGTGGTCACCGGGGAGGAGGCCGCGGTGGCCCGGCTCGTGCGTCGACTCGAGCAAAAAGGACGGGCCGCGCGTGCGATGCGAGTGGTCGGGGCGGGGCACTCCCCTCAAGTGGAGCCGCTGCTGGCGGAGTTGGCCGACGCGCTCGCGGACATCCGAGGTGGCCGTCCCCGTATCCCCGTCTACTCCACCGTGCTGGACGACCCGCGGGGCGACTGCGTCTTCGACGCGGCGCATTGGGTCGCGAACCTGCGACGGCCCGTACGCCTCGACCGGGCCGTCGCCGCGGCAGCCGCCGACGGCCACACCGCCTTCGTCGAGCTGTCCCCCCACCCCGTCCTCACCCGGGCCATCACCGACACCGCGCCCGGTGCCCTCGCCCTCGGCACCCTCCACCGCGGCGCAGACACCTCCGCCGACTTCCTCACCCAACTCGGCACCCTCCACACCGCCGGGTCGCGCCTGCCGCTGCCGCCCGGCCGGATCACCGACCTGCCCCTGCCTCGCTGGCGGCACGTGCGGCACTGGTGGACGGACGGGCGCACGGAGGGGTCGGCAACGGGTCTGCCGAGGGCGTGGTCGGCACGGGGCCCGCTCTCCATGGCGGGCCGCGCGGTGCCTGCGGCGGGCGGGCACCTGCCGGAAAGCGGACGCGTGGCGGAGGGCGCCTCGGTCTCGGACCGTCTCTGCCATCACATCGCCGCCGTCACCGGACACCCGCCGACTCGCATCACCCCCACCACGGCATTCGCCGAACTGGGCCTGGACTCCCTGATGGCCGTCCGCATCCGCACCGCCGTGGAACGCGAATTCGCCATCGAACTGCCCCTGCGCGACCTGCTGGGCGCCACCACCATCGAGGACACGGCGACCCGCATCCGGCAGGCACTGCCGGGGAACGCGTCGGCGGCCGAGGTCATCCAGGCGCCGCCGGCGAAGCCGACCAGCGAACAACCCCCGATCCCGCCACTGCTCACGTCCGACCCTCCTCCCCCGCTCCACGCCCTCCACCTCGCGGGCTCCCACCCCCCGCTCTTCCTCGTCCACGCCGCCGGTGGCACGACCGACGTCTACCGCAACCTCGTCGAACGCCTCGGCGGACAGCGGCCGGTGTACGGCCTTGAGCGGCTCGCAGAGGCCCGTACGGTCGGCGAGAAGGCGCGTCACTACGCCGAGGCGGTGACCGCCGCGCACCCCGACGGGCCCTGCCTGCTGGGCGGTTGGTCGTTCGGCGGATTCGTCGCACAGGAGACGGCGCGCCAGCTCACGGCAGCCGGGCGGGACGTGCGGCTGGTGGTGCTCATCGACTCCGTACGACCGCTGCCTCGAACGGAAGGCACGGAGGCCGACCGCATCCGCTCCCACTTCACCGGCTTCGCCCGCCATGTCGCCGAGACGTACGGCGTCCAACTGCGGCTGCCGTACGACGAGTTGGTCGCGACACAGGACGACGGCGAGCGCATCGACACCGTACTGCGGGCCCTGAGCGAGGCGGCCGACCTGCCGCGCGCCGCCCTCGAGCACCAGCGGTCCTCCTATCTGGACCTGCGGATCGGCGAGGCCCATCGGCCGGGCCGTCACGACGGGCCCGTGGTCCTCTACCGGGCCACCGACCCGGCCCCGCACACCGTGCGCGACCCGGCGTACGAACGCGACGACGCATCGCTCGGCTGGGACGAGGTGTGCCCGGATCTGTCCGTCGTCCGGGTCACGGGCCACCATCTGTCGCTCCTCGACCCGCCGCACGTCGATGAGATCGCCGCCCATCTGCGGCGGGAGCTCGCGAAGGACCGCCGCTGAATCCGACCGAGGAGAGCCGCCATGCCCGACCGCACCACCGCATCGTCCCGGGGTACCGCCGCAGTACCCGCCGGCACCGCCGGAATGTCCCGACGCGCCGTCACCAGAGCGGCCGCCGCCACCGGCCTCGCCGCCCTCTTCGGCGCCACGGCGACCGGCACCGCCGGGGCGACCACCCGCCGGGCGGCCACCGCCACTCCCAGCGTCACCCGGCTCGGCCCCCGCACCCTCGATGTCTCCCTGCCCTCCGCCGCACTGGGCCGCAGCGCCCCGGTGCGGCTGGTGCTGCCCTCCTCCTTCGCCACACAGCCCGGCCGCACGTACCCCGTGCTGTACCTCCTCCACGGTGCCCACGACGACTACACGTCCTGGACCCGGGAGACGGACATCGTGGCGTTCACGGAGGGACGGGAGCTGATCGTGGCGATGCCGGACGCCGGGCCCACCGGCATCCCCACCGCCTGGCGCAGCGGCCCCGACTACGAGACCTTCCAGCTCACCGAGGTCCCCGCGCTGCTCGCCCGGGACTACCGGGCGTCCGCGGTCCGGGTCGTCGCCGGGGTCTCCACCGGCGGCTACGGGGCGATGGCCCACGCCGCGCGGCATCCGGGAACGTTCGCGGCGGCGGCCTCGTACAGCGGCATCCTCGACACCACGGCCCCCGGCGTGCCCAACCTGATGGACGCCATCGTGGCCCGCGAGAACCTGGCGCCACTGTCCCTGTGGGGCAACCCGATCCTGGACCTGCTCACCTGGCGGGACTTCAACCCGCGGGCGCGCGCGGCAGGGCTGCGCGGCACCGCGCTGTACGTGTCCAGCGGCAGCGGGGTGGTGGGCGGGAGCGGCGACTGGCTGCCGGAGGCGCTGGAGAGCGCGCTGTGGCCGTCAGCGCACGCCTTCACCGACACGCTCGCCCGGCTGCGCGTACCGGTGACGACTCACTACTACGCGGGAGGGGGGCACAGCTGGGCCTACTGGAAGCAGGAGTTCGCCGCGTCGTGGCCGATGCTCGCCGGTGCCCTGGGGGTGCCGGCGTGAGGCCGGTGCCGTCGGGGCACGGAACGGAGCGCAGGGGACGTACGTCCAACCCAGGACTTGTCCCTCGCCCCACGGGCACCAGCCCGCGGGTGAGCCGCTTCCGGGTGAAAGGAGGGTCCGCCGTGGCTGCCCCCACACCACCGCCCGGCGTACCGGACGGCCCGCACGCCGCCCCGGTGCCCCCCGAGTTGGCCAAGCTGCTGCGCGACCAGTTGGAGTCCGTCGCCGACGAGGTCGAGGAGGAGGTACGCAGACAGGTCCCCGAGTACGCCCGGCCGGGAACGTACGGAACGCACCTGAGATCCGGGGTCGTACAGGCACTGACCCTGTTCGTCGACCACATCGCGGATCCGCACGGCCAGGGCGCCGCCATCACCGCCACGTACTACGAACTCGGGCGCGGCGAGGCCATGGAAGGGCGTGGTCTGGACGCCTTGCAGTCCGCGTTACGGATCGGCGGTCTGCACGCCTGGCGGCTGATGGGCCGTACCGCGGAGGAACTCGGACTGGACTCCTCGGTGGTCTCCACGCTGGGCGAACTCGCTTTCCAGACGGTGCACGAGGTCGCCGAGGCGGCCGCCGCCGGATACGCGGAGGCGCGGCTGCGCAGCACGGACGAACTGGAGCGGCGTCGCCGGCGGCTGCTCGGTCTGCTGCTGGGCGAGGGGCCGGTGGCACCGGAGGCGGTGCAGGATCTGGCGCACGGTGCCCGGTGGTCGGTGCCGAGACAGGTCGCGGTGGTCGCGCTCGCGTCGGCCCCGGACCAGCGGGAGGCGGACCGGCCGTTGGCGGCCGCGGGGGCGCTGGTGGACATGGACTCCCGGCCGCCGCGGATGCTGGTGCCCGACCCGGACGGTTCCGGCCGTTTCGGCGGCCGGGCGTTCACGCTCGCGCTGCGCGGCCGGCCCGCCGCGATCGGACCGACGGTCCCGCTCGACGAGGCCGCCCGCTCGCTGCACTGGGCCACCCGGGCGCTCGGCCTGATGGGGCGCGGCATCCTGCCCCGGCAGGGCGTGGTGCGCTGCGCCGACCATCTGTCGACGCTGCTGCTGCACGCCGACGAACCGATGCTCGCCCAGCTCCAGTCGCGGGTGCTGGGCCCGCTGGACGCGGTCGCGGAGGGGCCGCGCGGACGGCTCGCCGAGACGCTCCTGGCGTGGCTGCTGAGCGGCAGCAACGTGCCCGACGTCGCCGCCCGCCTCCACGTCCACCCGCAGACGGTGCGTTACCGCCTGCGCCAGTTGGAGAAGCTCTTCGGCGACGCCCTGCACGACCCGGGCGCCCGCCTGGACCTGATCCTCGCCCTGCGCGCGGAGGCATTGCGGGACGACGGCACCTTCACCCCATAGGGAAGCCGACGGCGCCTTCTCGGCGACGAGTCGGCTAACGCGTCACGCGATGGCGGAGGTAGACGAATTTCGAGTTGAAGGTGCGGGTCTCGACGAGTTCGAGATCCACCCGGCGCTCGTCCCGGGGAAAGAACGGGATGCCTCCGCCGACCAGCACCGGGTAGACCACGGCCCGGTACTCGTCGATCAGACCCGCCGCGGCCGCTTCGGCGGCGAGCGTCGCCCCGCCGATGGCGATGTCGCCCTCCCCCGGCTCGGCGCGCAACCGCTCGATCTCCTCCGCGACGCCGCCGGAGGCCAGTCGGGCATGGCCCCGCACCGCCGACAGCGTGGTGGAGAACACCACCTTGGGCAGCGGATTCCAGAGCGCGACCCACTCGAGCTCGGCCTCGTCGAGCGGCCCGTCCTGGCCGGCGGTCTCCCAGTACAGCATCGTCTCGTACAGCCGCCGCCCCATCAGGTGAACGCCGACCTCCCGGATCTCGTCGATCCAGAAGCGGAAGACGTCCGGGTCGGGCACCGACCAGTCGAAGCCGCCGTCGGGCCCGACGATGTAGCCGTCGAGTGAGACGTTCATCGAATAGGTCACGCTGCGCGTCACATGTCCTCCTCGGAAGCAGGGTTTCACCGTACGACTGCCGGAGGCCGCCAAACTCATCGCCACTCGCGGGATTGCCCGGGTCGAGTCACCCCGCCAGATCACGTCAGTGAGAAATACCCTTACTCACCTCGGCACAAAAAGACGAGGAATTCCTTAATTCCCGTCCATCACACCCGGTCCGTCGACGCGAATACGTTCGGGACGTCCTTTCCACAGGCGCTGCACGCGCCCCACCCTCAAAGGATCCCCATGCGTATCCGCTTGTGTTTCGCCGCGCTCTCGCTGATCGCCGGAGCGGGACTGGCCACCGTCTCGGCCCCCACGGCAACAGCCGCAGCCTGCACGGACATCGACGTCGTCGCGGCGCGCGGCACGTTCGAGCCCGGCACACTCGGCTTCATCGTCGGCGACCCGGTGTATTCCGCCCTGCAGAAGAAAATCACCGGCAAATCACTGTCCAGCTACAAGGTGAACTATCCCGCCGACCTTTCCCTCACCTCGGCCGCACAGGGCAACACGGACCTGGTGAACCATGTCAGGAGCCAGGCCGCTTCCTGTCCGAACCAGCGTTTTATTCTCGTCGGCTATTCGCAGGGCGCGAACGTCGTCGACAACTCCATCGGCATCAGCAGCGCCGGCGCGGTCGTCGGCAGCCCGATCGTGGCGACGATTCCCACCGCGCTCGAACCCAAGGTCGCCGCGGTGCTGCTGTTCGGCAACCCGATCCGCGCCATCGGCAAGAGCGTCACCGGCACGTACCAGAACCGCACCATCGACTTCTGCGCGGCCGGCGACCCGGTCTGCGAGAACGGCGGGGGCGACGTGGGCGCCCACCTCGGCTACACCGCGAACGCAGACGCGGCGGCCGCCTTCGCCGCGACCAAGGTCTGACCTCCGCACGGCGTGCCCGGGAGACAGCTCCCGGACACGCCGTGGCGCTCTTGCCCTACCGGACGGCGAGGTAGGCCCGCTCGACGGTCCGGACCAGGGTGTTGCCGTCACGGTCGTTCAGCTCGGCCCGCAGCGAGACGGAGCGAGCCCGGAACGCAGGTCCACCGGCGCAGCAGCGAGGACAGCGCCGTCCACTGTTCCGCGGAGTGTCCCCACCGTGAAGTTGATTTTGGCGAGGTCCTTGCGCGGGACGTCGGTGGTGAACGCGCCGAGCGCAGAAGTACGAGTCGGCGGCCGGCTCGGCTTCACCGTTGAGGATCCCGGTGAGCGCGTAACTGCCCTTGGGCAGGCGCACGGTGACCTCTCCGTCCGAGTCGCCGACGTCCGCGGTGTGGTCACGGCCCCGCCCGTTGATCCTCGTCCAGCCGTTGCCGGCCGGCTTTCTCTCGCCGCCGACGCGGGTATCGCCGGTCACCGTGGTGCCCGCCGTACCGCCCGCCGGAACGGTGACCTGGCGCGAGGGGATCTCGAACATGCCCCCGGGGGCGGGCTTGCCGTCCAAGCGAGCGCTTCGACCGGCTGGTCGTCGGTGGGTGCTGCTGCGTCAGGAGGGCGGCGGCGACCGCGACATTCGGGGTGGCCATCGAGGTACCGCTCAGCTCGGCGAAACCGGTCCACGGCCCCAGGCCGCCGATGCCGGAACGGCAACGGCGGCCTGGGGCAACGGCCTCGCATGATCCACCCCTTGACCGCGACCGACCGACTAGGTTCCCTGGCCGGGGTCCCGCGCGAACTCCGTCAGGTTCGTGGAGACGGGTTCGGGACGGCCGTTGTTCTGGGTGGGCGCGGCGGTCAGTACGTCGAGGTGCTGGTAGCCGTCGGCGACCACAGGGTCCAGGTCCGCCGGGACGCGGCCCGCCAGCAGTCCGTCGCCCGCGAGCACCGTGAGCGTCGGATTGGCGGTGAGCCCGTCCGCATGCACCACGAGCCGCTTGATCTGCGGGGAGGTGGACATCTGGATGTCGGTGACCAGCTTGGTCGGGAAGTACTGCTCGGTGAAGTCCAATGGCTGCTCGGCCATGCTGCGGGCCAGTTCCTGGATGTCGGTGACCTCCTTGCCCGCGTCGGTGAAGGGTGTCCCGTCGGCCGACCGGTACCCGGGGTCGTCGGGGTCGCCGACGCGGTCGTAGTTCCGCCAGGTGTAGAGCGGCCCGCCCGGCTGACCGGGGATGGCCTTGTACTCGCTGCCGAACAGCGCCGGTTGCTCCTCGCTTCCGTTGGCGACGGGGAAGTTCTTGTCGACGACGGGCCCGCCGTCGAAGAAGCCCACGCTGCTCTGCAGGAACGCCAGCGGTACGGAGTGATCGTCCATCAGCGCGCCGAGGATCGCCTCGTTGGTGAGCCGGAAGTCCTTCACCGCGGGGGATCCGCTGAGGAAGGTGGCGGTGTCCTCGGAGAACAGGAAGCGGTTGGTGACCTCGATGTTGGTGTTGTCGGGCAGGTAGCGCGGCAGGTCGGTCTCGCCGTCCGGGTCCTGCAACGCGCCCAGCCCGGTGATGGCCAGCAGGGTCATCGTCTCCGGGTTGAGCAGCACCGGCGCGGACAGGGTGCGGGACAGCACTCCGCTGTCGAGCCCGGCCTGGACCACGCCGTAACCGAGGCCCACGTCCGGCAGGTTGGTGTCGTCCGGGATGCTGCCGCTCAGATCGGCGAGCGAGGTGGAGACGGTGGTGTCGAGCGCGAAGTAGCCGGCGCACTGGTTGTGTCCGGCGTCCGCCGTGGTGGCCCGGTCGCCGTCGAAGTCGGCCGTTGCGAAGTACCCGGTGATCACACCGCCCAGCGAGTGTCCGCCGCACAACACCTTCTGCTTGCGCAGCTGTTGGTCGGGCAGCTCGGCGGTGAGCAGGTCGTACTGGTCGCGGACGGTCCGCTCGATACCGAGTTTCGCCATCCACCCCAGGTCGCCGTTGCCGATGTAACCGTCGAAGGTGCGGCCGTCGACCTGCTTGTCCCGGTAGTAGTAGTCGACGGCCGTGTGCTGGTCGCCGGAGGCCACTCCGGTGCGGTCCTCCAGACAGTTGGAGCGACGGTCCAGCGCCCAGAACTCGATGTGCTGCCCCTGTGCGGCGGCGCGGGACACGGTGTTGCGGGCGACGCTGTCGAAGGCTCCGGCGCCTTCCAGGATTCCCGGCTGGGCGACGAGGATCCGGTCGGCGTCGGCCGAGTCCGCCGGTCCGCCGGCGGCCCGGTAGCGCAGATACGACAGCCAGTCGCACGCCGCCGGCCGCGCCCCGAACGACGCCGGCAGCGGCGCCCTCACCCGCACCAACGTCTCGGTCACACCGCCGACCGGGTTCGTCGACACCACGGGCGTCTCGGTCCGCGCCTCCTCGCCCCGGGCATCCGGGGCGGCCCCGGTGAACGCCCCGACGGTCAGCAGCACCGCCAGCGCGACACTCCGCGGTGCCCCAAGGGTCATTCCTCTGCTGCGACTCGTGTTCATGCTGGGACGGTAGGACCGCGAAACCGGTCCCACCGGCCCTTGCTCACAACATCGCAGCACCGGCCGACGCCTTTGTCACGAGGCACCAACTCCCCGTGCCGCAGTGATGGCCATCAGTCGGTTCACCGGCGGAGCCGGGGCGCGAGCACCGTGCGCACCGCCTTGGCCACGTTGCTCGCGGCGGATCCGTCGCCGCCGTCGGATTCCGGCTCGAGCACGCGTTGGATCTCCAGCAGCAGTTGGTTGGTCGACCGCCAGAGCGGGACGAACATGCCTGCGACGGGTCCCACGCCCTGGACCGGGCCGCCGGACAGTTCGGTGACCTTCTCGGCGAGCGTGACTGTTGCCGGGTCCCGCAGGATCAGGTGCACCTCACCGTCGGACAGCCGCACTTCCATCCGGCGCGCGGCGGCCTCCTCGGGGTTCGCGTCCGTGGTCGTCTCCGGATCGAGTTCGTCGATCTTCGCGGCGACCGTGGCCGGGTCGACTCCGAGTTCGCGCAGCACCCTGGCCGCCATGCTGTTCTCCGCCCGCAGCATCGCCTCGAGCAGGTGATGACTGCCGACCGGTGCGCCACCGGCCAGTGCGCTGGCGACGGACACGGTGTCCTCGGTGGCCGGTGTGCCGGTCGGCCACGGGCTGGGCGCGACGTCCTGCGATCCCTCCAGTGACGCCAGCACCGCGGTACGGACCTTGCTGATCGGATTGATCCGCTGCGCGAGCACCTTCGCGCCGGCGCCCCCACCTTCCGCGGCGACCAGGGCGAGCAGGATGTGTTCGGTGCCGATGTAGGTGTGGCGCAGCTGATGCGCCTCGCGCAGCGCGAGGTCCAGGGTCTTCTTCGCGCTCGGCGCGAACGGGATGTGGCCGCTCAGTTCCTCTGTACCGGGCTCGGCCGCCGCGGCGATGTCGGCCCGCGCGGTCTCCTTGTCGTACCCGAGCTGGTCCAGGACTTTCGCGGCCGTGCTGTCCGGCACGTCGAGCAGCCCCAACAGGATGTGCTCCGTGCCGATGTGGCCGTGCTTGAGCAGCCTCGCCTCCTCCTGAGCCGTGACGACGACCTTGCGGGCTTTCACTGAGAACCGTTCGAAAGTCATGCTTACAGGGTCTCAACCCTGTCAATACACTGCTATTGATAGGGTCACCGTGGCGAAGGGAGGGTGTCATGGAGACGCCGTCGAACTGGGAGGACCGGCTCGCGAGCTGGCAGAACGAGCTGGAGCTCTTCGAGCGACTGGACGAGACGCCCTGGGTCACGCTGGCCAAGGCGGAGAGCGAGACCGGGGTCTCCCGCTCGGCCCTGCGGTCCTGGTACCGCAACGGCGAGATCCAGTCGCGGCTGGTGGACGGCCCCAACGGGCCGCAGCGCCTGGTCCGGTTGGACGCGGTGATCGAGCGCGCCGCCGCGTCACCGCGCATCCAGCGCAGGGCGGAACGGGAAGTCAGCCTGGAAGCCCAGGTCACCCTGCTTCGGCACCGGGTCGACCACCTTGAGCTGCGGCTGGCCGCGCTGGAGCGGAAGTGACCGGCGCGAGCGCCATCACCGGACGGGGCCGGCCGGATCAGACGTGCGAGAGAAGGCGGTCCAGCGGCCGGGGGACCCGTTCGAGGTCCAGGTGCGCGACAAGTGCCTGCGCGTAGAGGGCCTTGCGGCCGCTGTGCGTGCCCATGAAACGCCGTAGCTGATGCTCCACGGGCCGTTCCCGCTGCGCCGGCTGCCCCTGGAAGGTGTGGAAGGGGCGCATCTCGCCCTGGGCCTCGATGACTTGACGCACACCCTCGGCCCCGAGCGCACGGATCAACTCGTCCTCCAGGTCGGCGACGCACACGTGGAACCCGAGTGCCTCCAGTCCGGCCCGCGAGAGACCGGAGCCGAGCCCGACACGTCCCAGATGGCGCCGGAAGTGCCGTTCCTCGCCGATGTCGCAGAGACCGGCCAGCGGCAGCCCGAGCCCCGTGGGCCCGCACACGTCAAGGAAGCGCCCGATGTTGGTCGCACCTCCCAGCGGTACGACCGCGACGCCCTCCGCGTCCAGATCGCGGCCGTGGCGCGCGGCCAGCGCTGCCAGCGCGACCTGATCGCTGTTCCCCTCGACGAGCACGATCGTCCGCACACCGCCGGCCAGTTCCCTGGCCACTACGGCGGCCTCATCCGCCCCCGCCCCACCGGCCGCCCACGCGACCGCGGCCCGACGGAATCGCCCCAACTCGTCCACGAGACCTCGCTTCCCGCCGCCATCGTGACACGGACGAGATCCGGCCCGCACACGGCTTTCCGACGTATTCACGGAAGCAGAGCCTGGGCAACTGGTGATGGCCGCGGTGGAGCGCATCGTGGCGGCAGAGCAGATGGCTCCGACCCTCGTGTGATGCTGACACCATGACCGATCAAGGCGAGATTGCCGTCGTCCGCCACCGGGACCGGGCCGCTTCCGTCGAGGACGGCCTGGCCGCGTTGCTGGCCTCCTACCACCTGCGGACGGAGGCCGAGAAGGGCGAGCCCGTTGCCGATGTGGACGGGCTGCCGGAACGCTACCGGGCGGAGATCTCCCACCCGGGGACCGCGTTCGGCAACGATGACGTGCTGATCGCCCTCAGCGGGGACACCCCTGTGGGCTGTCTGGTGGTGACCGCCCCCGCCGAGGGGCGGTCGGAGGTCAAGAGACTGTGGACGGACCCGGCATTCCGGGGCCGGGGCATCGCGTCCGGCCTGCTCGACGCCGCGCTCGCGCACGCCGCCGAGAGCGGCGTGGACACCCTGCGACTGTCGGTGTGGAAATGGCGGACCGGGGCCATCGCCCTGTACGAGCGGTTCGGCTTCACCTTCACCGAGTCATGGGACGAGCGGGATCAGCTGGTGTGCATGCAGCGCGCCGTGTGACATGCCGGTGCACTCACCAGTCGCCGATCTCGTACCGCCTTCAACCCGCCCGCTACACAGCCTCGCCGCGAGTGGAACTGCCCCCCCCCTCGGCGACTTATCGAACTTGCCGCCGAACTCGGCATACCGGCCGCCGACCTTCTCGTTGTCGCGGGCCACCCGGTACCGTCGGAACTCCTTCCGGCTCGCCGCGCTGGAGGCTCGCGTCACCGCCCCGGGACCGTTCGTACAGCCGACGTGGCTGGGCCGCCGTCCCGCCGGGACCAGGTTGGCCACCGTGCTCGGTGCGCTGATCCGCAATCGCGGCTTCGGCATCCGCGAACTGCCGTTCATGGGACTGGCCCTCAGCACCCTGTACGGAATGGTGTGGCGCTACGACCCGAGTCCGCACCGTCGACAGCAACTGTCCGCCGTAGCCGGTCCGTTGGGCTGGACCCTGTCCGATCTCTTCGCGGTCGGGAGGACCACGGCGCGTGGCAGCCCGTCTCGCAGGGCTTCGCCGAGGAGTGCCCCAACTTCCCCTGAACTCACGGGAAAACCGCATCAGGTACTGGTCGGCGGCGGCGCGAGTTCCACCGCGACCTCGACCGCGATCTCGACGGCTCGGGCGGCAAGCGGTGAGTGGGTACGTCCGGCCCGCCAGTGCAGGTGGATCTCCCGCGGCGGCAGCGACGGCTCCAGCTCATGGACGCGGAGTCTGTCGTCGGATGACACGTCGGCACCGCGGATGGCGAGCCAGGGCAGCACCGCCGATCCCAGGCCGGCTCGCACCATCGACAACAGGGTGTCGTTGACCGCGGTGCGGAAGACTACGCGCGGACGGGCGCCGCTTCGGGCGACCGCCTGCTCCATCTCGGGCTGGTCGCACGTCAGCGGCCAGGCCACCATCGGCTCCCCGTCGAGCCGCTCCAGCGGGACCGGCCCCTCGGGGAAGGTGCCGACGCCTGCCACCAGCAGGTACGGGTCGTCGAGCAGCTTGAGTCGCTCGACGTCGCCGTCGATGCGGCCGTCGTAGAACAGCAGATCGAGGTCGCCGATCTGCGGCTGCTCCGGCTCCTCCTCGGACAACCTGATGTCGCAGCCGGGGTAGTCGTCGCGCAGCCGTCGTACGACCGACGGCAGGATCACATTGGACACGCTCTGGAACGTGCCGATGTCGATCCGGCCCCCTCCCGCCTTGAACCGGTCCACGGCATCGGACAACGCGTCCGCCTTCGCCAGCAGTTCGCGGCCCTGGTCCAGGACCACGGAACCCAACGGAGTCAGCCGCACCGGCTTGGGACCGCCCGGCCGGTCGAACACCGGACCGCCCACGGCCTTCTCCAACGCGGCCACCTGCTGGCTCACCGTCGACTGGGTGTACCCGAGGCGGGCGGCCGCCCTCCCGAACGAGCCCTCTTCGACGATGGCGGCCATCGCCGCCAGATGGCGCAGTTCGACGTTCATCACGCGTTCCACCGTAAGGAAAGCCATCGCTTTACGCGATTGAGTCGATCGAAAACCATCGCTTTTCACAATGCTTTCTGAGACCTAGCGTTTTGGACATGACCTCGCATCGATCTCACGGCGAACGACTCCTCGACATCAACGGCGCCGAGTTGTGTGTCGAGACGTTCGGCGACCGCGCGGACCCCGCGATCGTGCTGGTCGCCGGATCGGCCGCCTCGATGCTGTGGTGGGACGCCGAGCTGTGCGAACGGATCGCCGTCCGAGGCCGGTTCGTGGTCCGGTACGACCATCGGGACACCGGACGCTCGACCTGCTACCCGCCGGGAAAGCCGCCGTACTCGTTCACCGACCTGACCCGGGACGTGCTCGGCATCCAGGACGCTCTGGGCATCGAGCGCGCCCATGTGGTCTGCCAGTCGATGTTCGGCGGGACCGGACTCATCCTCGGGGTGGACCATCCCGACCGGGTCGCGTCACTGACGTTCGTCTCGAGCTCCACGGGCGCCGACGACCTGCCGCCGCCGTCGAGCGATCTGGCCATGCCGGCCGAGCCGGACATCTCCGACGCGGCCGCGGTCGTCGCGTACGTGGTCGCCGGTGCGAAGACGTACGCCGGTGGCTCACCGCACTTCACCGAGGCCGCGACCCGGGCCCTGGCCGCGCAGGACGTGGCGCGCGCCAGGAACTATGCCTCGACCCTGGTCAACCACTTCGTCATCGAGCTCGACGGGCCGGTGCGAGGAGGCTTCGGCGACATCGCGGCGCCGACGCTCGTGGTGCACGGCGACCACGACCCCCTGCTGCCGCTGCCGCACGGCAAGGCGCTGCGTGACGCGATTCCCGGCGCGGAGCTGCTGGTCCTGGAGGGGGCCGGACATGACCTGCCGAAGGCCGTGTGGGGTGACTTCGTGTCGGCCCTGGTGCGGCACACCCGGGGAGACCGGCCATGAAGCGGCTGCGCTCGGCACTCTGGCTGCCGCTCTTCGAGGACCTCGCCGACCCGCGGGTGGTCGCACGCCTTGCCGCCGAAGCGGAGGAAGCCGGGTGGGACGGCTGCTTCGTGTGGGATCAGCTGTGCTGGCGGGCGCCGGTCCGACAGGTCGCCGACCCCTGGATCGCGCTGGCGGCGATCGCGACCGCCACCGAACGGCTGCGGCTCGGCCCGATGGTGTCACCGCTCGCCCGCCGCCGGCCGACCAAGGTCGCCCGGGAGACCGCGACGCTGGACCGGCTCAGCGACGGCCGCCTCACCCTCGGCGTCGGCCTGGGCAGCGACCGGTTCGCAGGCGAACTGTCCAGGACCGGGGAGCAACTCGACGACCGGCTGCGCGGCAGGATGCTCGACGAGTCCCTGGCTGTCCTTGCCGCCGCCTGGTCCGGCGAGCCGGTGCAGCACCGCGGCGAGCACTACACGGTCGAGGACATCGCGTTCCTTCCGCGCCCGGTCCAGCGGCCCGGCGTACCGGTATGGGCCGCAGGGTTCCCGGGCAACCTCAAACCGGTCCGCCGGGCCGCCCGGCTCGACGGGTTCTTCCCGGCCAACCTCGAGCACCCGGACCAGCTCGCCGAGGCCGTCGCCACCCTCACCGCGCTACGCCATGGTGAGATGGCCTCGTACGACATCGCCGTCAGTCTCCCGCTCGGTGTCGACCCCGAGCCGTACGCGAAGGCCGGCGCGACGTGGTGGCTGCCGGAGTTCGACCCGGGTGTACGGCTCGACGCCGTGCGGGGCGTGCTCCGCGACGGCCCCGCGTCATGAGGAGGCAGTCGTGTTGTTCGACTACGACTCGGAGCTGGCCCGCTATCACGAGCGGCTGCGGCAGGCCCTCGACATCCGCCCCGGTGATCGTGTCCTCGACATCGGCTGCGGCACCGGCCAGACCACCAGGGACGCGGCCGGAGCCGCCTCGCCGGGCGCTGTGCTGGGCATCGACGTCTCGGGCCCGATGCTGGCCCGGGCCCGTCGACTGGCCGAGCGGGAAGGGCTCCGCAATACCGGTTTCGTGCAGGCCGACGCCCAGACCCATGCGTTCCCGCCGGAGGAGTTCAGTCTGGCCCTGAGCCGGTTCGGCACGATGTTCTTCTCCGATCCGGCTCTCGCGTTCGCCAACATCGGGAAGGCGCTGCGTCCGGGTGCGCGCTTGGTGCAGTTGGTCTGGCAGGCCGCCGACCTTCAGGAGTGGCAGGCCGCGATCCGGGCAGCGCTCTCTCCCGGTCCTGCGCCCTCGATGCCGGTCCCAAGGGCCGACGACGCGTTCGCACTGGCCGATCCGCACGTCGTGGCCGACACCCTGACCACGGCCGGCTTCACGGCGGTCGACGTCGTCGACGTACGCGAGCCCGTGTACTACGGCCCCGACCCCGAGCGCGCGCTGGCCGGCGTACTCCAGCTCCGGATGGCGAAGGAATGGCTCACCGATCTGGATGCCCCGTCCACCGAGCGCGCACTCGACCGGCTTCGCACGACTCTCGACGCGCACGACACCGGCGACGGCGTCTGGTTCGACTCCCGCGCCTGGCTGGTCACCGCACGCCGACGCTGACGACCGTGCCGCTCTCCACATGTGGTGCGTCGCCTGCTTCCTCGGCATGCGGCGCGGCCCGCGTACGTCGGCGAACCCCTACTCGTCGATCACCGAACCGAAGTGGGCGCCGTGAGCGTTGCCGCCGAGAGCGGCAGCTCCGTAGGACCTGGAACCGTCGGCGAGCAGCCCGTTCCCGCTTGCGGGCAGGATCCACACCGCGCCGTCGCCGGCGTTCTCCTCGGGCGCGGCAGCCACGAGCTCGGCCCTGCCGTCGCCGTCCGTGTCCACCAGCCGCACCTGGGCGCCCCATCCGTCGCCCGCCTCGGCGGTGGCATTGCACGGAGTCTTGACGGACGGTCGGCGAATACGGGCGACCGACGGCATGATCCCCAGCGGGGCGCCATTCGTCACCTGGCTGCCCACCGACGGCACGGCACGGCCGCCACCCAGCAGAACGCCGACAACGCCACCGACCAGCAGTGGCGCTTCGTCCAGCAGACCTCCGGCTACTTCAAGATCTTCAACGTCGCCGGCGGCAAGGTCCTCGGCGTGCAGAACCAGTCCACCGCCGACGGCGCCAAGATCCTCCAGTGGGACGACAACGGCACTCTCGACCACGAATGGGCCGTCGCCCCGCACCCTCCCGGCGGCTACACCCTCACCAACCGCATCACCGGCAAGAACCTCGATATCCCGGGCGCCTCCACCGCCACCGGCACGGCCGCCCAGCAGTACCAGAACTCCGCCTGCCTCTGCCAGCTGTTCGCCTTCCAGTCCGCCGGCGGCGGAGCCTGGACCCCCTCGCAGAAGTGGACGCTCGCCGACCCGGGCAACGGCTACTACAAGCTCCGCAATGTGAACAGCAGCCTCGCCGTCGACGACCAGCTCTGGAAGATCGTCCGCGTCAACTGACCTGACGAGGACCCTGTGTACGGGGGCGCAGAGTCGCGCGATAGTTCTCCCCGCCGTAGAGGGACTCGTAGCGGATCTCCAGGTGCAGGCGTCGGGTTATCAGCCCCAGGAACTCGGCGTGAGCCTGTGGATCATAGGGGTCCACGCTCAGCAGGAACTCCTCATAGTCGGTGGCGATGCTCTGCGTCTCGAGGAACGTCACCGCGTAGGGCCATACGGCGAGGCCGTCGCGGGCTCTGTCCGCGCCGGCCTTGTTCCACGCGCCCACGACCTCGCCGTCGACCGTCAGGGTGCTGCTGACGATGACGGCTGGGCCGAGCCCGGAGTTGATGAGCCTGATCCCCGCCTTGTGTCCCTCGGACATCGTCCGTTGCAACTGGAGTATGGGGCGCACCGAGTAGCGGTTGTGCTGCCGCGTCGCGCGTACCTCGTACACCGAGACGGCGAGCGACGCCACGGCGATCACCACGGCACACGCCGCGACGACTATCTCCGAGTCCATTGCGGACTGCCCCCTTCCACCGGGCTCTGAGTCGAGCGGACCGGTTCCCCGACTGTCCAAGTCTGTCCTGCACCTTGCCGTTGCCCTCAGTCGATCCGCCAGGGGCGGAGCTTCTCGGGGTTTCGGACCGCCCAGATTTGCCTGATCCGGTCGCCCACGATCTCGAACGCGAACACGGTCGAGAGGTTGCCGTCCTGCCGTGTCACCAAGCCGGGCAGGCCGTTGACCGTGCACTCCAGGAACGTGGTGCGGTCGCCCGACACACGGGCGATCTCGGCGTAGGCGCGTGCGATCCGCTCACCGCCCACGATCGGGTGCAGGTGGGTGACGGCCAGCCCGCCGCCGTCGGCGGTCGCGACGGCGTCAGGGTCGAGCAGGCCGATCAGGGCGTCGATGTCCTTGGCCTCCCACGCCGTTCTGAACTGCCTGACGATGCCGGCCTGTCCGGCACCCGGGCCCGCCGGGCTCTGCGCGCCGGGGATGCGTCGGCGGGCGGACGAGGCCAGTTGGCGGCACGCCGCCGGAGAGCGGCCGACGATCTCGGCGACCTCGCCGAAGGGGTAGCGAAAGACGTCGTGCAGGACGAACGCGACGCGCTCGGCCGGGGTCATCGCGTCGAGGACGACCAGGAAGGCCATCGTCACCGACTCGTCGAGGGTGACCCGGTCGGCCGGGTCGACCCCGCCGGCGCCGGAGCGCCCGGTGATCCACTCCGTGGGCTCGGGCAGCGGTTCCGGGATCCAGTCGCCCACGTACGTCTCCCGCCTGGCCCGCGCCGAGCCGAGCATGTTCAGACAGATACGGCTCGCGACCGTCACCAGCCACGCGCCGGGCGACTCCACGGCCTGCTGTTCCCGTGCCGACATGGCATACCAGCGGGTGTAGGTCTCCTGCACGACGTCCTCGGCGTCGGCAAGGGACCCCAGGAGCCGATAGCCGAGGTTGATCAGCCGACGCCGCTCACTCATGATCGCGCTGAGGCCCGGATCGCTCTGGTCTTCGCCGGGCTCGGTTCTCGTGGTCATGGTCTGGCCGTCTCCCTCGCTCGCCTTGGTGCCTCTACCCGTTACGACAGGACAGCCCTCCGGAATGTGAGGCCGACGCGCCACCTCACATTCCGGGGGGCTGCGTTGTCGTAACGGTGAGGACGACAACACCACGGAGAGGTCACCCCATGAACGACTTCCAGGCCATCGCGGACCGCGTCGAGATCGAGGCGCTGCGCGGCGAGTTCACCGACGCGGTGATGATGCGCGACCGGCCCCGCCTGGCGGCGCTGTTCACACCGGACGGCGCCCTGCGCATGCCCAACATCCCCGTCGAGCAGATCGGCCGCGAGGAGATCCTCGCCGGGGGCGAACAACTGCAGAGCCAGTGGGACTTCTTCGTACAGAACACCCACCCCGGCACGATCCTGCTCGACGGTGACACCGCGACCGGCCGCGCCTACATCCAGGAGCTCGCACGCACCCTCGACGGACGCCAGGGGCTGAACTACGCCGTCTACCACGACCGTTACCAGCGCACGGAGGAAGGCTGGAAGTTCGCCGAGCGGGTGTACGAGGTCAGGTACCTCGACACCTCCCCGCTGGCGGGCACGGCACCCCAGGCTGCGCAGGGCTCCAGGACCGATCCGGCACACGCCGCGGCCGCCCCGGCTCCGGCCGCGTCCTTCACCGACCCGGCGACGGCCGAACAACTGGAGGGGGTGGCCGCCGCGCTGCGTGCGGGCGGCTTCGCCGCCGAGATCCTCGACGACGCCGCAGAAGCGCGCGCCCGCATCAAGGACCTGATCCCCGAGGGCGCGAGCGTGCTGACCGGCGCCAGCGAGACCCTGCGGCTCTCCGGCATCGACGACGACATCAATACCGGCGACCGGTACGACGCCGTCAGGCCGCGCGTCCTGGCCATCGACCGGGCCACCGGCGCCGACGAGATCCGCACGCTGGTCGCCGGCCCCGACTTCGTCGTCAACAGCGTCGCTGCCGTCACCGAGACCGGCTCCCTCGTTCTCGCCTCGGGCAGCGGCAGCCAGCTCCCCGCCAACGCGGGCGGCGCGGCCCACGCGGTCTGGATCGTCGGCGCGCAGAAGGTGGTGCCCGACCTGGGCACGGCCCTGCGCCGCGTCGAGGAGCACGCCCTCCCGCTCGAGAACGCCCGCGCCCAGAAGGTGTACGGGGTGCCCAGCGCGGTCAACCGCCTGCTCATCCTCAACGCGGAACCCCACCCGGGGCGCGGCACGGTACTGCTTCTGCGAGAGGCCATCGGATACTGACCCGGTCCAGGGTCCGTTCGGCTCGGGCTGAGACCGGCCGTGCCGGGAAGACAACGCCGTCGCTGAACCGTTGAGTGCGACGGCGCGGTCCCTGTGTGGCGTTCGGCGGGCGGCCGTCCCGGGCTTGTCCGAGCGAGCGAGAGCGGTGATCACGCGATGAAAGCGGTGCGGTTCCACGAGTACGGCGGGATCGATGTGCTGCGGGTGGAGGACGTGGAGCGGCCGGCGCCAGGCCCCGGACAGGTGCTGGTCGAGGTCCGCGCGGCCGGGATCCAGCCCGGCGAGGTGATGATCCGCGAAGGCGCGCGGCACGGACGCTGGCCGGCCGCGTTCCCCTCCGGGCAGGGCAGCGATCTGGCCGGTGTCGTGGTGGAGGTCGGGGCGCAGGTACGCGGCTTCGCGGTGGGCGACGAGGTGCTGGGCTTCACCCATGGCAGGGCGAGCCATGCGGAGTTCGTCGTGGTCGACGACGTGGACGTGGTCTCGCGGCCACAGGGACTGTCCTGGGACGTGGCCGGGTCGTTGTACGTGGCCGGCACGACCGCGTACGCCTGCGTGTTCGCGGTGGATCCCGGGCCGACGGACACGGTCGTGGTGTCCGGTGCGGCGGGCGGCGTCGGATCTCTTGCCGTGCAGCTCGCGCGGCACCGCGGCGCCACCGTGATCGGGCTGGCGAGCGAGCGGAACCATGCCTGGCTGAAGGAGCGCGGTGTCGTCCCGGTCGCGTACGGGGAGGGCGTGGCCGAACGGATCCGGGAGGCCTGCGGCGGAGACGTCGACGCGTTCATCGACACGTTCGGCGACGGGTATGTGGAGCTGGCGGTGGAGCTGGGGGTGCGGCCCGAGCGGATCAACACCATCCGCGACTGGCAGGCCGCGGCCAGGATCGGGGCGCGGACCTACGGCGAAGGAGCGGCGGCGTGCGCCGTCGTGCTGGGCGAGCTGGCCCGGCTTGCCGCGCGGGGGGAACTGGAGGTGCCGATCGCCCGCGGCTACCCGCTGGAAGAGGTGCGGGACGCGTTCCGCGAGCTGGAACAAGGGCACACCCACGGCAAGATCGTGCTCCGCCCGTAGCGGGAAGGGCGCCTGTGTCGCCGCGGCGTACACAACACCGCGGCGACACGGAAGCAGGCCGGTCCTCGGACCCGGGGACCGGCCTTCAGAACTAGGCGGGGGTGATGTTCTCCGCCTGCGGGCCCTTCTGGCCCTGGGTGATGTCGAACGTCACCGCCTGGCCTTCCTGGAGCTCACGGAAGCCGGAGGCGTTGATGTTGGAGTAGTGAGCGAAGACGTCCGGTCCGCCGCCGTCCTGGGCGATGAAGCCGAAGCCCTTCTCCGCGTTGAACCACTTGACGGTTCCGCTGGCCATGCTGGTACCTCTCAGTAGACGTCAGAACCGCACCGCGCGGTCCTGGAGGTGATCGCCCTGGTCCGGTACTGCACAGCAAAGCGCCCGCGCCTAAGCGCGGGCAGGTACTGCGAACCACGACAGCTGGCAGTGACGCTACACCGCGGAAAGGACGATCACCAGAGAGCAACAACGGTGAACCGCACGAGACCGGCGAGAAGGCCTACCCAAATCCCGACCGACCCGCCCCAACCGCCTGAACAGCCCGAAGAGCGTCGAGCGTCATCGACGGCCGGGCGCCGGAATGCCGAACATCGGGCACGCACGGGTTGAGGCGAGACGGTTCGTCTTGTTATGGTGGGGTCATGGCTTTCCTTTTCTTCGTCTGAGTCCGGGCACGGCCGATGCCGCCGTTTCTGCTGCCCGTAGACCCTTCGTCCCACCAGGGAAAGCCACATGCGCAAGCGCGCCCCCCGCACCGCCGTACCCACCCACACCGTCGTGGCACAGCTGTCCGTCAAGGACGTCCGTAAGGCCTACGGCACCCGCACCGTTCTGGACCACGTCTCCTTCACCGTCCGACCGGGTGAGAAGGCCGCCGTCATCGGCGAGAACGGATCCGGGAAGTCCACCCTGCTGCGGCTGCTGGCCGCGGCCGAGGTGCCGGACGTCGGCGAGATCACCGTCGGCTTCCCCGGCGGCATCGGACACCTCGCCCAGACCCTCGACCTCGACCCGGACCGCACGGTCCAGGACGCCGTCGACCTCGCTCTGGCCGAACTGCGCGACATGGAACGCCGGTTGCGCTCGGCGGAGGAGCTCCTGGGTGAGGCGTCGAAGGACCGACTCGCCGCATACGGCGAGCTGTTGTTCGCCTACGAGCAACGCGGCGGATACGAGGCCGACACCCGCGTGGACGCCGCACTGCACGGGCTCGGGCTCGCCGGGATCACCCGCGACCGCGTGCTCGGCACGCTCTCCAGCGGCGAGCAGTCGCGGCTCGCGCTGGCCTGTGTCCTGGCCGCGGCCCCCGAGTTGCTGCTCCTCGACGAGCCGACGAACCACCTTGACGCGGCGGCCGTGCGCTGGCTCGAGGAGCACCTGCGCGCGCACCGCGGCACCGTCGTCGCGGTCACCCACGACCGCGGCTTCCTGGAACGCGTCGCCACCACGATCCTCGAGGTCGACCGGGACACGCGCACGGTGCGCCGCTACGGCGACGGCTGGGCCGGCCACCGCGCCGCGAAGGCCGCCGCCCGGCGCCGCGCGGAGCAGGCACACGCGGACTGGGTCGAGGAAGTGGCCCGTGGCGAGGAAATGCTCGCAGTCGCCGGGAAGCGGCTGGCCACCACCGGCAAGGACCCGCGGCAAGGTTTCGGGAAGCACCGCCGCTCGCACGAGGCGAAGCTCGGCGGGCAGGTGCGATCCGTCCGGGAGCGGCTCGGCCACCTGCGGCGCAACCCGGTGGCAGCGCCGCCGGAGCCGCTGCGATTCACCGCGACCCTGGCAGCGGCAGGCGATGCGCGTCCGGTGGCGGGATCATCGCCGAGCGCTCCGCCACCCTCACCCGCGAGCCGTCCCCTCGCCGAACTCGACGGCGTACGCGTGGGGGCGCGGCTGAGTCTGGACGGACAGGTCGCGATCGAGCCCGGGCAGCGGCTGTTGGTCACGGGCGAGAACGGAGCGGGCAAGACGACGCTGCTGCGTGTCCTGGCGGGCGATCTGGAGCCGGATGCGGGCGTGGCACGCCGTCCGGCTCGGATCGGCTACCTGGCGCAGGAGTTGCCCGCGCACTCCACCCCGCTCCCGCTGCTCGCCGCCTTCGCGGCCGGGAGGCCCGGGCTGCCGCAGGAGTACGCCGATGAGCTGCTGACGCTGGGGCTGCTCCGCGAGGAGGATCTTGAAGTGCCGGTCGCGGCGTTGTCCGCGGGACAGCAACGCCGGTTGCAGATCGCCCGGTTGGTGACCCGGCCCGCGGATCTTCTCGTGCTCGACGAGCCGACCAACCACGTCGCGCTCGACCTGGTGGAGGATCTGGAGGCGGCGCTCGCGTCGTACCCGGGAGCGGTGGTCGCGGTCTCGCACGACCGCGGCTTCCGCGAGCGCTTCCCGGGCGACCGGCTGGAGCTGCGCGGCGGCCGCAGGTGCTGATCCGCCCGGATCGGCGCCTGCGTACGTTCCCCGCATGCCACGGGACAGCCCGAGGAGCGATGAGTCTCGCCCCGATCGGCGGTCTCCACTCCGACACCCGACCAAGCGCACTCAGGGAGAGCATCATGACCGCCACCTACACCGTCGACGTCTTCTCCACCCTCGACGGCTACGGCTCCTACAACAGCGACGGCGGCTGGGGCGGCTACTGGGGCAAGCAGGGTGCCGAGTTCCTCGACCGCCGTCTCGCCCTGTACAGCGAGGAGCAGCGGCTGGTCCTCGGGGCGAACACCTTTCGGCTGTTCGCGCAGATTCTGGGCCCGAGCAGTGAGGAGTCCGAGGTGAGTGACCCTGTGAACACCCGGATGAGGAACCTGCCCACCACCGTGGTGTCGACGACGCTCGAAGGACCCCTTCACTGGCCGGACGCGACCCTCGTCAGCGGTGACGCCGTCGACGTCGTCGCCCGGCTCAAGGAGGAGTCCGAGGTGGCGTTGCGCTCGCACGGCAGCCTGTCGATGAACCGGGCACTGATGGCCGCCGGTCTCGTCGACCGGGTCCAGGTGACGCTCTTTCCCGTGATCAGCGGTCGGACCGGGGCAAGCCCGATCTTCCAGGGCGCGGCCGACTTCGACCTCGAACTCATCGAGAGCCGGATCCTGGACGGGCACATCCAAGAGCTCATCTACCGGCCCACCCTGCACGCCTGAGCCCACCCGGCCGGCCCTCCCCCATCCGAACCGGGCAGGACCGGGCGGGCCGGCCTCCGGTATCTGGCGCCTCGTCAACGGCCCATACATGACAGGCTTGTTGACCGCGATTCAACCCGGAGGGGTGGCCTCCGGCAGTGCGATTGACGGTGATAGCATTCCGCCGTCTGCGACCTTGATCCACTTTTGGTCAGGCCTTGAACCTGAACGCGGCGAGTTCGCCCACATCAGCCGTGCAGTCCCCCTGGACGGGTCGCGGACCCTTGCGAGCTGTATTTGTCGACGCCTGCATGCCACGCACCGGGAAAGGTTTCCATGACTCAAGACGTGCTTCTTTGGTGCCTGGTTGCGATAGCGGTGATAGCTATAGCCGCCGTCGTGGCACTCGTGCTCCGAAGCAGAGGCCTGACGAGGAGGAAGAGGGAGTCCGAGGCCGCTCTGGAGACGCGGCTGCAGTTCAGCCAGGATGAACTGGGCCGCGCGCAAAGCGAGTTGGCCAGGATGCGGAATGAGCAGGACGGTGTCATCCGGGAGGCGGAGCAGGCTGCCGAGGAGAACACCAAGGCGGTCCTCAAGGGCGCCGCGCGCTTCCTGCAGAGCCTGGCGGCCGAGCAGACGACGCTGCTGGACGGGGTCCAGCGCGAGTACGGCGGCCACGCGGTCCTGGCCGATCTGATGGACATCACCCACGCCAACGCACAGATGGCCCGCAAGGCGCAGGGTATCGCGGTCATGTGCGGTGCCCCTCTGGGGCGTCGCAACCAGCCTGCCAGCGTCTACGACGTCGTCCGCAGCGCACAGAGCCAGATCCGCAACTTCCAGCGGGTCGAGATCATGCAGCCGAGCGGCATCGCACTGAAGGCCTCCGCCGTCGCGCCGGTCGCCCTGGCCGTCGCGGAACTGCTCGACAACGCCGCCAGCTTCTCCCAGGCGGACGCCCCGATCGAGGTCACGTTCCGGCAGGCCCAGAAGAACCTGTGCATCGTCATCGACGACGCCGGTGTCGGCATGGGCGATGAGGAGCGTCAGCGGGCGAGCGCGCTGCTGTCCGGTGACGACATCCCCCGGCTGTCCCAGCTGGGCACCCAGCCGAAGTTCGGCTTCCCGGTGGTCGGTCTGATCGCCCGCCAGCACGGCTTCAAGGTGGACGTCACCGGCGTCTCCCGATACGGCGGCGTCCGCGCCGTCGTCCTGCTGCCCGAGGAGCTGTGGACCATGGAGGAGGCCCTGCCGCCGGCCACCGAGGCGCCTGTGAGCAGCATCCGGCCGGTGTCGGTGGAGACTGCTCGTACGGCGGGCGGCCTGCCGAAGCGCGGCGCCCGCACGTCGCCCAACGGCAACTCCGGTGCGGCGGAGCAGCCCGCCAGGCGACCCGTCCGGCGCGGCGCCGGCAGCCTGGCCGCTCTGCAGCGCGGCACGCAGACCGCGCGCGATGTGGCCGCTCTGGACACCCCGACGCCCGGAGGGTCTGACAACGCATGAGTACGACAGACCTGTCGTGGATGGTCCAGGACATCGTGGACAACGTGCCCAGGGCACGGCACGCCGTGGTGCTGTCCGCGGACGGCATTCCGCGCGGGGCCACGGACGGCCTGACCGGCCAGGACGTGCGCACCATCTCCGCGGCCATGGCCGGGATGCAGTCGCTCAGCCGGGCCACCGCCCACTTCGCCGGGACCTCGCAGGACCGGGCGTGGATCCAGACCGTGATCGAGTTCCAGCACGGCTGGGTGTTCCTGATCGGGGCCGGCCAGGGTGCCTACCTGGCTGCCGCCGCGGAGCCCGACGTGGACATGGAGCAGCTCAGCTTCCGTATGAACCGGCTGGTCGCCCGGCTGGGCAACAACCTCACCGCCCCGCCGCGGGTGAACGCCCGGGACGCCGAGCAGTACGGGGAGAACGCCGAGGCCCTGCGCGACGAGGCGGACAGGTCGGTCACCGTGCTCGGCGAACTGGACAAGGCCGTGGCTTCGGTACCGGGCGCCCTGCACGCCCTGCTGCTCGGTGCGAACGGTCTGCCGCGCGGGGCCAGCACGGGGATCGGCAGGGACCTCGCGGACACCATCTCGGCGGCCATGACGGGCATCCACGCCTACAGCCGGGCCACCGCGCCGTTCGCGGGCGGGGCGCACGACGACGAGTGGAGCCAGACGGTCATCGAGTTCCAGCACGGCTGGATCTTCCTGATCGCGGCCGGCGACGGCGACTTCCTGGCGGCGGCGGCCGAGCACGACTGCGACATCGAGGACTTCACCGCACATCTGAGTGACGCGATGCCCGCGCTCTCGCGGACGGTCGCGCAGGGAGAGAGGGCCAGCGATGCATGACGACCCGTCCGGTGAGCTCGAGCTGACGGCCCCCTTAGTCCCCCTCTTCATCGTCGCGGGGGGACGTGCCCTGCCCCGGGACAGCGAGTACGAGCACACCACGATGATCACGGCCCAGGAGGGCGCCTCGGCCACGGCCCGCACCCTGGCTCCGGAATCCCGAATGGTCATGGACCTGATCGCGGACGGCTACCTCTCGGTCGCCGAGGTCGCCGCCCACACACGACTGCCCCTGGGCATCGTGCGCATCCTGCTGGCTCAGATGGCCGAGGACGGCCTGATTCATGTGCGCAACCCGGTGCCGCACGCCGAGCGCCATGACCCCGTCCTGCTCACCGCCGTGCTCGACGGCCTGATGCGAATTCGAACCGGAGCGTAACCACCTTGTATCTGGATCCCGACGTCTCCCGCTCCGTGAAAGTCCTGGTCGTGGGCCACTTCGCGGTCGGGAAGACCACATACATCGGAAGCGTCTCCGAGATCGAGCCGCTGCAGACCGAAGAGGAGATAACCGAGGCCAGTGAAGGCCTCGACGACCTCTCCGAGACCCCGGACAAGACGACCACGACCGTGGCGATGGACTTCGGGCGGCTGACCCTCAGCGAGGACCTGGTCCTCTACATCTTCGGAACCCCCGGGCAGGAACGGTTCAAGCAGATGTGGGAGGGCCTGTCGCGGGGAGCGCTGGGCGCGCTGGTCCTGGTGGACCCCGAGCGGCTGGAGGAGACCTTCCCGATCCTGGACCTGGTCGAAGCCTTCGGACTGCCCTACGTCATCGGGGTCAACACCTTCGACGGCAAGAACCACTTCCCCCTGTCCGAAGTGTGCGAGGCACTCAACATCTCCGAGGAGACACCGGTCATCGACTGCGACGTCCGTGACCAGGACTCCTCGATGCAGGCCCTCATCACGCTCGTGAAGCACCTCTTGTCCTCACTCGGCTAGGAGCCCACCATGCAACAGCCCTTCGAGCCGACCGGGATACCGGCCGGTTGCCCCGCACACGGCAACGTCGCGATGTACGGGCCCGACTTCGGCTCCGACCCTGAGCGCACCTACGACCAGCTGCGCTCCACGGGCCCAAGCGCCCCCGTCGACATCGCGCCGGACGTCGAGGTCGAGCTGGTGACCAGTTACGACGCGAGCCTGTACATCCTGCAGAACCCGACCCTGTTCGTGCGGGACTCGCGCCGCTGGAACGCCCTCAACGAAGGGCGGGTACCGCAGGACAGCCCGGCCCTGCCCATGATGGGCTACCGTCCCAACGCCCTGTTCAGCGACGGCGCCGCGCACGCCCGGCTGCGGCAGGCGGTCACGGACAGCCTCGCCACCGTCGACCAGGGGCGGCTCGTCAGGCTGACCCAGCAGTCGGCCGACTATCTGATCAGCCGTTTCAGCTCCGAGGCGCTCGGCCAGGCCGAGCTGATGGCGGCCTACGCCCAGCCGTTGCCCCTGCTGGTCTTCGGCGACCTGTTCGGCTGCCCCCCGGAACTCGGCGACCGCGTCATCGCCGGGATCACCGGCATCTTCCAGGGCACCCCGGGTGCCGACGAGATCCTGGGCGGCGCCCTCGCCGAACTGATCGCCCTCAAGCGCCGGGAGCCCGGTGAGGACCTCACCACCCGGCTGATGGTGCATTCCGCCCGGCTGAGCGACGAGGAGGTGCTGCACCAGCTCGTGACCCTGCTCTCCGGCGGCACCGCTCCCCTGTCGGCCTCGATCGGCACCAGCGCCGCGCTGTACCTCAGCGACGACTGGCCGAGCGGCCTGCCCGCCGAGGACGCGGTCGTGAAGACGCTGTGGAACTACGCCCCGATCGCCAACTACGCGGCCCACTACCCCACCCAGGACGTCGAGTTGGGAGGCCGGACCCTGCGGGCGGGCGACCCGGTCCTGATCTCCTTCGCGGCGGCCAACACCGATCCCAAACTGACCGAGCACCGTGAACAGCTCAGCTCCAAGGCCCATCTCGCCTTCGGCGCCGGCCCCCACGCGTGCCCCGCCAAGGACCCGGCGTTCATGATCGCGGCCACCGCCGTGGAGTCCCTCCTCAATCGGCTGCCCGATGTCGAGATGCGCGTTCCCTTCAAGGAGCTCGCCTGGGTGGCGACGCCGTGGAGCCGTTCGCTGGTCACCGTGCCCATCCGGTACACGCCCCGCACCGTGGCGCCCGCGGCCCGGACCAGGCCCGCGGCACCGTCCTCGGTTCAGGCGGCGCACTCGACCGGCCCCGTCCCGCAGCCCGTCTCGGCAGGCCGGGCGTCCCACGCCGCACCGCGCCCCAAGGGCGGTCTGTTCAGCCGTTTCCGGGCCTGGGTGAATGGCGAGTGACGTAAGTAACCCTACGAGAACACTGTGTTATTGGATGCTTCAAGCATCCCACGGGTACGGATGGCGGCTGGCAGAAAGGAGCCGTCATCGTGGGAAGTCTCGCGACTCCGTCCTCGGACCGTCGGGCGACCATTTCCCTGTTCTCCCGTCTTCGGACGGCCGAAGGACAGGCCGACCCGTTCCCCATCTACGCGGAGCTCAGGGCGCGCGGCGAGGTCAGCCCCGCGCCCTGGGGCGGTTTACTCGTCAGCAGCTACGCGACCTGTGAGCAGGTGCTGCGCAGCGGTACCTGGCTCGAGCCGGACACCGCATGGCGAGAGCGGCAGGGCGCACGCACCCGCTGGAGCGCCCCCTCCTCCCGGGAGATCAGCCGCACCCTGCCCGCCCTCAACCCCCCGGAGCACACCCGAGTACGCCGGTCGGCGGGCACCTTCGACCGCGGCAGCATCGACCAGATCGGTCGCCGGGTGAGTCATGTGGTCGACCGGCTCCTCGACACGCTCGACGAACGCCTGCGGGCGGGGGAGGCCGACTTCGCGGCGCTGGTGAGCGAGGAACTTCCCGTCGCCACCATCGGCGACTGGCTCGGGCTGCCGAGCGCCGACTGGCCCCGCCTGCGTGAACTGACCCACGACCAGGTCTTCACCCAGGAGCTCCTCCCCAACGCCAGCCAACTGGCCCGTTCCGACGCCGCCATGGCCGAACTGCGCACCTACTTCCTCGGCCTGGTGCGCGAACGGCGAAAACGTCCGGGCGACGACCCCGTCTCCCAGTGGATACGCACCTGGGACGGACTCGAACCGGACCAGGACAAGGCCGACGAGGCGGTCTACTTCCTCGCCCTGTTCGTCCTGCTGGCGGCCCTGGAAACCACCGCGACCCTGCTGTCGACGATGACTCTCCTGCTCGTCGAGGACCCCGACCGCTGGAGTCTGCTCGCCCAACAGCCGGACCTCGTGCCCTCGTTCGTGGAGGAGTCCTTGCGCTACGACCCTCCCACCCACGTGATCAGCCGCGTGGCCGCCCAGGACACCATCCTGGACGGCACCGAGGTCGGGGCCGGCGAGATGGTCCACCTCCTCGTGGGCGCCGCCCACCGCGACCCCGCCCGGTTCACCGACCCCGACTCGTTCGACCCGCACCGCAACCCGAGCCACCTGGCCTTCAGCTGGGGCATCCACTACTGCCTCGGAGCACCGCTGGCCCGGCTGGAAGCGCAGACCCTGCTCCGCCGAATGATCACCCGCCTGCCGAGACTCACCCTGGCCCGCCGCCCCGCGTCGGCCCCCCGGGTGGCGTTCAGGCGCCTGCTGAACCTGGATGTAACACTGGCATGAACCCGCCAACCGCCCCCGCTCCCGTGTCCGCCGCCTCCGACCGGGAAACCGCGCACACCCCCGACCCCTCCCCCCTACCCGCTCCCCTGGCCCTCAGTCGAACCGGACCCGTCCTCCACGTCCGGCTCAACCCCTCCGCACAGGACGACATCCTGAGCGCCACGGTCCTGGACGCCCTCATCGCCGTCCTCGACAACCTCCACGACCAGCCCGACATCCGCATCCTGGTGCTCTCCTCCCTGGGCAACGACTTCTGCCTGGGAGCCGACCGCCGGGAGTACCAGGACGCCCTGGCCACCGACCCCACCGGGGCCACCCTGCGACGTATCGCGGACAAGGCCCACCGCGTGTGCCAGGCACTGGAGGACACCCACGTCATCACCATCGCCCGGCTCCACGGCAAGGTGATCGGCGCCGGCCTCGCGCTCGCCGCCTACTGCGACCTCCGCGCGGGCGCGGACACCAGCCACTTCCGCATGCCGGAGGTCGGCCTCGGACTCGCACCCGCCTGGGGCGGCGCCATGGGCCGTCTGATCACCGAGGCCGGCGCCGCCCGGATCCGTGAACTCATGCTCACCTGCGACGACTTCGACGCCCACACCGCCCATCGCCTCGGCCTCCTGCACAAGGTCGCCCCGCTCGACGAACTGGACGACACCATCACCACCTGGACCAAACCCCTCGCCCGTCGCTCCCCCCAGGCCCTCGTGCTGACCAAACGGATGCTCACCGGCTACGCCAGAGCCGCCCGTACCGCCGACACCACTCTGCTGGACTCCCATCTCCTCGCCGCCCAACTGGCCCAGCCCCGCTGACCGACCCTCAGACCCCCCGTTCACAGTGAGTTCGGCACCCAGCGCTGCGAACTCACTGTGAACGGGGAGCAGTCCAGCCCTCACACCCCCGCCAGTGATCTGGTACGACTACCACATGGCCCCGAACGACGGACCCGGCCTCACCCGATCGAGCCACAGCGGGACCAGCCCGTACCACCCGCGTACGCGGGCACGTTGCACGGACATGAATCGCACCGCCACCACCGGCCGCCTCGGCCTCGAAGACCAGGCTCGGCACGCCCCGCACGCCGATCCGGCCCCGCCGCCTCATGCGGACCCGCCCATCTATGCCGCGCTCGTCAGGGAGTGGCGGGCCGGAGGCCGGACGCTTCCGGGTACGCGGGATCCGCAGTGGATGCTGCTGACGGCCCTGAGCCCCGCTGTCACGGCACAGCTCAGCACGCCGCCCGGCCCGGCCCGCTGGGAGCGCGCAGGTGTCCTGACCGGCGCGTCCGGTGCCGACCGGGCGTCCGCACACTGACGGCGGCGCACGATGGTGAGCGGATCGCCGCACCGGGTTCCCCGCGGCAACGAGTCGGTGTCACACGGTCCGACCGCCGTCCCGGCCGGGTGGTCCGGGGACCCGTGCCCCGCAGGTGGGACAGCGCCGCTTGGTCCGTTCCTGGGCGGCCAGCCGTCCAAGTGCCAGTTGCAGGGCCAGTTCCACCGCCACGGGAACGAACAGTGCACCGCTGCCGTCGGGCGGCACCAGCCAGCGCAGCCGTCCGGCCGCTCGGTGCGGGGCGGGCACCGCGACCCATGCGCCCTTGCCCGCATAGCGGATGCCCGAGCCGATCCAGCGGCCCTCCGGGTCCGGTGGCAGGAAGAAGGCCACCCGGCGGGCGGCGGTGTCCACCAGCGCCGGCCCGGGCGGTTGCGGGATGCCCAGCAGAGCGTCCAGGGCCGGCACGGCCAACTCCTCCGGCACGCTCAGCACGTCCCAGAACCGGCCACAGCCCAACACCGCGGTCCCGCCCTCACTGTGCCACTGCCTCTTGCACTCCCGCGGGTCGGTCGCTGCTGCCGACAGCCATTCGATGGCCTGCCGAGAGACGGTTCGCATGCTGTCCTCCGGGATCCATTTGCCCGCGCAAGCGGGACGTACTCCCCCACATCCGGGATGGCCGGACCCGGCACATTCATGCTGGTAGATATTTCTACTGAGCGGAAGGGGTGGCGAACCGTGGCGATTACCTTCGCCATGTTCACTTCTGGAACGGGTGTTCTCCCACGTCGGGGCAACACCTCGGGACCATGAGCGTTCTGGCGTCCTGGGTACGACTCCGCCAGACCTGGCGGAGCAAGCACCCCTTCAAGAAGGATCCGCTGGCGCCCCTCGTGCAAACCGCACGACGGCTTCAATACGGCGTCGGCCTACAAGCAGACGAGTGCTGCACCGACGCCGTGTCCGACCGCGGCGATGCCCCGCGCTGAGCAGAGCCCAGGATGCTCAGTCGAGACAGAACTCGTTGCCCTCGACGTCCTGCATCACGATGCATGACTCGTTGACGCCATCGGCACGCAGCAGTTGCACGCGAGTCGCGCCGAGCGCAAGGAGTCGTGTGCACTCGGCTTCGAGGGTGGCGAGGCGTTCTTCGCCCACGAGCCCGGTGCCGACTCGCACATCGAGATGCACCCGGTTCTTGACGACCTTGCCTTCGGGGACGCGCTGGAAGTACAGCCGCGGGCCCACACCCGAGGGATCACCGCAGGCGAACGACGCGCCCTGCCGCTCCGGCGGCAGAGACCGATCGAAGTCGCCCCACGTGGCGAACCCCTCCGGTGGCGGCGGCACGACGTATCCCAACACCTCACACCAGAAGCGAGCCACACGCTCGGGTTCGGCACAGTCGAAGGTGACTTGGAACTTCTTGATCGCTGACATCGGCGCACGATAGCAGGGGGTCCGGGACTCTCATTTCCCGGAGCGGATCCGCCTGCTCATGCCGGGTAGGGGGTCACCTCGCGTGCCGACTTGAGGGCGCCCGCCCACCAGGCCAGCTGGTCGAGCAGTGTCTTGGCGTAGCCGGGGGTCTCGGGGTCGAGCGGGCGGTCGTCGTGCCATGCCGTGAAGTAGTTGGGGAAGGCGAGTCCGTCGCGGATCGTCACCGCGTGCAGTTCGGTGAGCACGTTCTCCAGGTGCAGGACCGCGTGGCGGCCGCCCGCCGCGCCGCCGTAGCTGACGAAGGCGACAGGCTTGGCCGTCCACTGGGTGAAGTGCCAGTCGATGGCCGCCTTCAGGGAGGCGGGGTAGCTGTGGTTGTACTCGGGGGTGACGAGGACGAACGCGTCCGCGCTCTCCAGCGCCGAGGTCAGTGGCCGCATCCCGGCCGGGCGAGGGTAGTCGTCACCGGCGTACTTCGGCGATGCCGCGGGCAGGGACAGCGGGATCTCGACGTCGGCCAGATCGACGACATCGACGTCGAAACCGCCGTGCAGGTCCGCCTGTTCGGCGAACCAGGAGGCCACCACCGGGCCGAACCGCCCCTCGCGGACGCTCGCGACGATGACCACCAGCTTGTGCGTGTTGTTGTCCATGCCCACCACCATCGGGGCGGCCCTCAGCGACAGCCAGGCCGAGCTCAGGCTGGCCCCCGCAGGGCCACCCTCAGCTCTCCGCGTCCTGTCCGCCCCGCCCCGCCCTATCCTCAAGGCATGGGTACGCCGTTGGGGGACTTCATCCGGAGCAAGCGTGACAGTGTCCAGCCCGGGACACTCGGGCTGCCGGATCGGGGCCGCCGCCGCTCACCGGGACTGCGCCGCACGGATCTCGCGTCGCGTGCGGGCATCAGCGTCGAATATCTGACCCGCATCGAGCAGGGCCGTGACCGCAATCCCTCGGTGGCGGTGGTCAACGCGCTCGCCGACGCCCTCAGCCTCTCCCCCTCCGAGCGCGCCCACCTGCGCTATCTCACAAAGATCTCCGGCGGAGAATGCATCGTGCACGCGCCACCCGCACCCCCGCCCCGGCACGTGCGAGACGCCGTGCAGCAGACACTCCGTCTCCTCGAACCGGGCATCGCCGTGGTGACCAACCGGCTGGGTGACATCCTCGCCCACACCCCCGCGTACGAGTCGGTGACGAAGGGCAGCGGACTGCTCGACGGCGAAGCCCCGAACCTCACCCGTTACGTCTTCACCGACTCCCGCGCCCGCACGTTCTTCGCCGACTGGGACGACATCGCCGACGAGCAGGCCTTCGACCTGTGGCTCGCCCCCTCCGCGGCGAGCTCCGAGTGGTTCACCACGCAACTCGCGCCTCTCGCCGGCCCCGAACTGACCCGCCGTCTGAACCGGCACGTCGTTCCGCAACGCGGGATCCTCCGGGTCAACCACCCAGCCGGACACGAGCTTCGGCTGCTGCGGGAAACCCTCGAACTCCCTGCGGACGACCAGCAGTTGACCATCCTTCTCCCCGCGGACGACGAGACCGCCGCGGCCGTCGAACAACTCCGTCACCGACGCCGACACCACAGCGCCCTCCGGGCCATCTCCTGACCCGTACTGAGCGAGACCCGCTGCCGGACCGGGCGTGAGATGGTGGAGACTGCCCCTATGCCCCACGACCCCGGCGGAGTCCTGTTCATAGCACTCGGCCTCGTTCTCGTCGTCGCAGGTTCCCTCTGGCGCGGGCGGGTCCTCCGCCCCCTCTCCGCGGAGCGGGCCCGGGCGGCCGTGACCCGGGACCGTTCCCGGAACCTGCTGCGTGCCGCGGACATGGCGATCGCCGAGGCGCGCCGCCAGGCCGCACAGGGCGAGCCTGCCATCGTCACCGTCGGTGACGTGCGCAGGACGGCGTGCCGGCACTACGGATACGACTCCGTGGGACGCGAAGAGGCAGCCGCGGCCCTCCGCCGACGCTTCGAGGCCGCGGACTGCCGGAGGGACTGCATGACCGACGCCTTCAACTGACCGCCTCCTCGCCCGCCAGCCGTACCTTCCTGGGAAATGAAGTCCAGCATGCACCTCCTGGAAGACCCGTCCGAGCTCTCGCCGCGCGCACGGGATTTCCTTCACCGGACGGGCCGGCGTGAGCGCCCCGTCCGGTTCGGGCTGCCGATGGAGCTCTGGCAGGTGCACGATCATGCGGGGAAGCTCGTGCCCGCCCCGCTGGAGCTCCTCATCCGATGCGAGGGTTTCGAGCAGAAGTTCGCGGGCCTGCGGTACGAGGTACGCCGCAGCCGGGTGGTGGCCGGGGAGCGGTACGAGTCCGTCCGAAGGTGGGAGTACGACCACCTCGGCATGAAGACGCGAGCATGGCAGGACCCCGGAAGAGACGGCTGGTACTTCGCATGGACCGGGGAGCGGGTGTCGAAGCCGTGCCGGGACCTGATCCACACCGACGGCAGTGTGGGCACCGACGTCGACGGCAGCAGTCCCTACCTCCCCGTCGCACCGTCCCTCCTGCATCTGATCGAATCACACGCCCTCACCGACACCGTCGCGACATGGAAGCCCTGGCCCGTGGGCACGCTCGCGACAGCGGCCATCGCACTCCTCGACGGCCTGGTGGAAGTCCCCCACGCCTCATGGAGTTCCTCGCGGTGGCGGCTGTCGGACGCTGTCGCCGTCATGGACCACGACACCTGGGACCGCGAGAACCCGCGCCGCCTGACGCACATCTGGTCTCGCGGAGAGGCCGGTCACCGCCAAGTGCGGGCGCTCATGAACTGATTGCAGACCCGCACCCCTGAGCTGAGCCGACGTTCCGGCATTGACGTACGACAAGACCGCTCCGTACGATCACGATCGGCATTGAGTGTCAGCGTCCAGCCCTGGCTTGCTGACCGGCAACCCTCCCGCGCGGTGGGGTGCTCCAGGTGAAAGCCCGGCGGGATCACTGAGGATCCCGCAAGCGCGTGGCCCCGTTTCCGGGGCCGGAGACGGGGAGGACCGGTATGCGGCACGGTGGTGAACTCAGCGCCTCCTTCGCCGTCGCCACGGTGTTCTCCCGCCTCGCGCGTCGACGCCATATCGATCTGAAGCGCTCGACCAGCTGCTTCTGTCAGGCCTGACGAGCTCGTCCGCGGCCGGCTGACCTCCGCCGCCTGCCCCGCTTCCCCGCGCTCATCCCGGCCACCGGCGCTCCCGGTGTCGCCCCGCCTGTCCCCGTCTGCACAGCGCTCCCCCGCCACCGGCGTCACGCCGGCCGGGGCCCGCACACCCATGCACGGCCGTGCCTGGTACGGCACCCCCTTGCCTGGTGACACGAGTAGGAGAGACCCCTCCGTGACAGCACTTCCGGATTTCAGAGCCTCCCGATGGGCGCCCCTCGCCGCCCTCCTGACCACCAGTGTTCTGCTGACCGCCTGCGGGTCGGGCAGCACCGGCTCGGGCAGCGGGAACAGCCGGCCCCAGTCCGGCGGCACCTTGACCTTCGCGGTGGGTTCCGACGCCGGCTGCGTGGACCCGCAGCAGGTCGGCAGCAACGAAAGCATCTACTCGGTACGTCAGACCGTGGACTCCCTCACCGATCAGGACCCCGAGACCGGCAAGATCGTGCCGTGGCTGGCCAAGAGCTGGGACATCAACGCCGACGCGACGGAGTTCACGTTCCATCTGCGCTCGGGTGTCACCTTCAGCGACGGCTCCGAGCTGACCGCGCAGGTGGTCAAGGACAACTTCGACGCGGTACCGAAGCTCGGTGCGTTGGGCGTCCTCGCCCAGGGCTATCTGAGCAGCGTCAAGAGCACCGCCGCGGTGGACCCGCTCACCGTCAAGGTGACCTTCAAGGAGCCCAACGCGCAGTTTCTCCAGGCGACTTCGACCCATTCGCTGGGCATCGAGTCGTCGGCGAGCGTGAAGAAGACTCCGCAGCAGAAGTGCAGTGACGGTGTGGTCGGGTCGGGACCGTTCGTGCTGAAGCAGTACGTGCAGAACCAGTCGATCACCTTGGCCAAGCGCACCGGGTACGGCTGGGGCTCCTCGCTGTGGTCCAAGAAGGGCGAGGCTTACCTGGACAAGCTGGTGTTCAAGGTCGTGCCCGAGGCGGGGGTGCGGGCCGGAAGCCTCCAGTCCGGCCAGGTGGACGCGATCAGCAGCGTCGGCAAGGCCAACGAGGCGGCCCTCAAGGGCGGCCAGGTCACCCTCCTGCGCCGGGCCAACCCCGGCGTGGTGTTCGGGCTGGGTATCAACAACTCACGGCCCGTCCTCAAGGACGCGAAGGTGCGCCGGGCGATCCTCGCCGCCGTCGACCGCAAGCAGATCGCCGACACGGTGTTCCCGACCGGCACCAAACCGGCGACCAGCGTCCTGGCGCACACCACGCCCGACTACACCGACCTCTCCTCGGACCTCGCCTTCGATGCGGCCAAGGCCAAGTCCCTGCTGGACGAGGCCGGTTGGAAGGCCGACGGTGACGGCGTCCGCGTCAAGGACGGCAAGAAGCTGAGCCTGGCCATCAGCTGGTTCCCCAACGCGGCCACCAACCAGCCCGCACTGGAGCTGGTCCAGCAGCAGCTGAAGGACGTCGGGGTCGACGTGGCGCTCAAGCAGGGCCAGGTCAGCCAGTTCGCCACCACGCTCCAGGGCGGCGACTTCGACCTGGTGTGGGGCAACGTGACCCGCTCGGACCCGGACATCCTGCGCAGCTCCTTCTCCACGCAGCTGGCCAACTTCTACCGCCTGCCCGCCAGTTCGCTGGACACGGCACTGTCCGGACAGGCCGCGACGACGGACACCGCGAAGCGCAGGCAGCTGGTGGACGACGCGCAGAAGCTGATCGTGCGGAACGCGTACAACGTGCCCGTGGTGGAGCTCCAGACCCAGCTGGGCGTGTCGCAGAAGGTGCACGGCCTCGCCTTCGACTCCGGCAGCCGCATCCAGCTGCACGACACCTGGATCGGCTAGCGCGTGCGCCGCTATGTGATCAAGCGGGTGGCGCAGGCGGTCGGGGTGCTGTGGGCGGCGTACACGGTGTCGTTCCTGGTGCTGGACTTCCTGCCCGGTGACCCGGTCACCGCGATGGCCGGTGCCGGGATGGACTCGGGAGACGTCGATCCGGCCCGGCTGGCCGCGTTGCGGCACGAGTACGGCTTCGACAAGCCGGTGCTGGTGCAGTACGCCGACTATCTGGGCCGGGCAGTGCGCGGGGACTTCGGCGACGCGGTCTCCACGGGCCGCCCGGTGACCGCCACGCTGGCCGACGCGCTGCCGCAGACACTGCAACTCACCGGTGCCGCACTGCTGTTGGCGGTGCTGCTCGGTGGCGGTCTCGCGGTGGTGGCGACATACACCTCGCGGCGGTGGCTGCGGCAGCTGCTGCTGTCGCTGCCCCCACTCGGGGTGTCGGTCCCGACGTTCTGGGTGGGGCTGCTGCTCGTCGAGGCGTTCTCCTTCCGGCTGCGCTGGTTCCCGGCGTTCGGCAACGACGGCCTGAAAGGGCTGGTGCTGCCGGCCCTCACGCTGGCGATACCGACCGGCGCACAGGTCGCTCAGGTACTGGCCAAGAGCCTGCTCACCGCACTCGACCAGGCCTACGTGGAGACCGCGCGCGCCAAGGGCGCCGGCCGCTGCCGGGTGCATCTGCGGCACGCGCTGCGCAACGCGTCGCTGCCCGCGCTGACCGTCGTAGGCCTGCTGGTCGGGCAGCTGATCGCCGGTTCGGTGGTCGTCGAGACGGTGTTCTCGCGCGACGGTCTGGGCCGGGTGACCGCGGCGGCGGTCACCTCTCAGGACATCCCGCTGGTCCAGGGAGTGGTGGTGTTCGGGGCGCTGATCTTCGTGGCGACGAATCTGCTCGTCGACCTCGTCTATCCGCTCCTCGACCCGCGGATCGTGGTGGCTTCGGACAGGAGGGCGAGCTTCGTATGAGTCAGAGCCTTGTCGACGACCAGGCCGAGGCCGCTCTCGGTCTCGGCCGCCCGGTCGATCCGGGGCCCCGGGGGAAGCCGGGACGGGGCCGTGCCGACGTACGGCAGGTGCTGCGGTTCCTGTCACGGCGCCCCGGTCTGCTGGTGTCGGCCGTCGTCGTCGTGCTGGTGGTGCTGGCCTCGTTCTGGCCGGACCTGTTCACCTCGCAGGATCCCCTCAAGGGGGTGCCGTCCGAGAACTTCCGTGCTCCGAGCGGCAGTCACTGGTTCGGCACGGACGAACTGGGCCGCGATGTGTTCTCGCGTGTGGTCCACGGCGCCCAGCTCTCCCTCAAGGCGACGATCATCGCGGTCCTGGTCGCGTTCGTGGTCGGTGGTCTGCTCGGTGTGGTCGCCGGGTTCGTGGGCCGTTGGGTCGACGACGTGCTGATGCGCTTCGTCGACGTCCTGCTCGCCATCCCCGCGCTGTTCCTGTCGCTGGCCCTCGTCACCGCGCTCGGGTACGGGACGGTGAAGGTGGCGATCGCGGTCGGCATCGCCAGCGTCGCCTCCTTCGCCCGGGTGGCGCGCGCCGAGGTCCTGCGGGTACGGCAGGCGGTGTTCGTGGAGGCGTCGCGGGCGAGCGGGGCCCGCTGGTACTCGGTGCTGGGACGGCATGTCCTGCCCAACGCGGCCGGGCCGGTCGTCGTCCTGGCCACGCTGGACTTCGGCGCCTCGATCCTGGCGGTTTCGGCGCTCAGCTTCCTCGGCTACGGCGCACCTCCGCCGGCCCCGGAGTGGGGGACGTTGATCTCCGACGGCCGCAACTACCTGGCGAATGCGTGGTGGTTGACCGCGCTGCCCGGGCTGGCGATCGCCGCGACCGTGCTGGCCGCCAACCGCATCGCCAGGGCGCTGGACGGCGAATGGTCCCGACGATGACGACACTTGGACGTGAGAGCGGTGAGGACGTGACCACACCCCTGCTGGAAATACGCGGCCTGTCCGTGTCGTACCGCACGCGCGGTGGCACGGTCCCGGCCGTCCGCGGCGTGGACCTCGACGTATGGCCTGGGCAAGTCACCGCCGTGGTCGGCGAGTCCGGCTCCGGCAAGAGCACCACCGCGCATGCCGTCACCCGCCTGCTGGCGGCCAACGGCACCATCGACGCGGGCACGATCCACTTCGGCCGGCACGACCTCGCCACCCTGTCGGAGCCGGAGCTGCGCATCGTACGGGGGGCGCAGATCGGGCTGGTCCCGCAGGATCCGACAGTCTCGCTCAACCCGGTCAAGCGCATCGGCGATCAGGTGGCCGAGGTGCTGCGCATCCACTCCCTGGCGACCCGTCGTACGGCCGCCGCCGAGGCCATCGCCGTGCTGGACCGGGCCGGGCTGCCCGACGCGGCCGTCCGCGCCCGGCAGTACCCGCACGAGCTGTCCGGCGGCATGCGGCAACGCGCCCTGATCGCCGTCGCCATCGCCGCGAAGCCCCGGCTGATCATCGCCGACGAGCCGACCAGCGCGCTCGACGTCACCGTGCAGCGCGTCATCCTCGACCATCTCCGGCTTCTCACCGAGGAGTCGGGCACCGCGGTGCTGCTCGTGACCCACGACCTCGGGGTCGCCGCCGACCGGGCCCAGCGTCTGGTGGTGATGTCACAGGGCCGGGTGGTGGAGGCGGGCCCGACGCGCGAGATCCTGGCCGACCCGCAGCACGAGTACACCCGGCACCTGCTGGCCAGCGCCCCGAGCCTGGCCACCGTCCGGCCCCGCACCCCCGTGCCGAAGGCCGACGCGGCGCCGCTGGTCGAAGTGCGCAACCTGGTCAAGGAGTTCCGGCTGCCCCGCGCCGGGGACGGTCCACGCACCCTGCGCGCGGTCGACGACGTCAGCTTCACCCTCCACCGCGGCCGGACCCTCGCCCTGGTCGGCGAGTCGGGCTCGGGCAAGTCCACCACCGCGCGCCTGGTGCTCCGCCTCGCCGACGCCACCGCCGGACACGTCCTGTTCGACGGCGCCGACGTCACCACCGCCCGAGGCGCCCGGGCCAGAGAGCTGCGCCGTCGCGCCCAGCTCGTCTACCAGAACCCGTACGCGTCCCTCGATCCGCGCTTCTCCATCGGCGAGGTGATCACGGAGCCGTTGCGCGCCTTCAAGGTCGGCGACCGCGCCTCCCGGCTCGCCCGGGCCCGCGAACTGCTCGACCGGGTGGCACTGCCCGCCGCCACGCTCGAACGCCGGCCGGCGGAACTGTCCGGCGGGCAGCGTCAACGCGTGGCCATCGCCCGTGCTCTCGCCCTCTCCCCCGACCTGGTGGTGTGCGACGAGCCGGTCTCCGCGCTCGACGTGTCCGTGCAGTCCCAAGTCCTCGACCTGCTCGCCGAGTTGCAGACCGACACGGGCGTGGCCTACCTCTTCATCTCGCACGACCTGGCCGTCGTACGCCAGATCGCGCACCAGGTCGCCGTCATGCGGGCCGGTCGCGTCGTGGAGACGGGCCCGCCGCAGGAGCTGTTCACCCGCCCCCGCCACGCGTACACCCGCGAGCTGCTCGCGGCGATCCCCGGCGGCCGGGTCACCTCCCCCGCAGAGACCGTCACGAGCTGAGGACAGGGTCGTATAGCGCTCCCACCATCACCTCCGGTTCGGCGGCCGTGTTCCTCGCTACGGCCGGCCGGCGCACCGAGCGGATCGAGCTCGGCACGGCGGTCATCCCGATCGGTTACGAGAGCCTGCTCCGCCTGGCCGAGGACCTCGCACTGCCGACGTACTGTCCCGCGGCCGACTGCAGATCGGCTTCAGCACCGGGATGCCGCACGCCGAGCTGCTCGGCGACTACCTCGGCGCCCCCGACGCGGTCATCCACTCGCCGGGCAACGTCCAGCGACCCCGTCTGCAACCGAACGACCCCGACCTGGCGCGGCGGATCCGGTACGGCGGCGGCAGTCTTCACTCGGTCCGCTGGGCCGCCGAGAACGGCCTCGCCCTGTTGTCCGGCAACATCGTCACCGGCGAGAACACCGACGACTTCACCACGGCCCAGCTGAACCTGCTGGCCGAGTACCACCGGACACGGTCCGGCGACCGCCCGGCACGCGTGGCCCTGGGCCGCGTGATCGTGCCCCTCGACAGCGCCGACGCGGCAAGCCGGCACGAGCGCACCCTCGCTCCGCAGGGCCCGAAGCGCACCTTGTTCGCCCCGGACGTCGTGGGCACCGCCGAGCAGATCCTGCACGACGTACGACATCTCGTCGCACCCGAGCTGGGCCGGCAGCCCGCCGCCCCCGCGCACTCCTCCGTTCGAGTGGTGCGTTCAGGCCCCCGGTCGTAGCGTCGGAACAGGGGTTATCTGTCGGCGGGCGACAGCGGGGAGCGGTTATGCGTATGGGAGCACTCACGACGGCGGTCACGCTCTGCGCGGTCGCCTCCTTGGCCACCGCGGCGGGCACTCCGCCCGCGGCCCGGTCCGTCCCGGCACCTGCCGCGCAGACCGCGCAGCAGCCCACCGTGCTTCCGGTCCTCGTCGACTGCTTCTGGCACCCGCACATACGTCCGGCCGACTTCATGCTCGCCTGCGGTGACGGCAACAGTCGCCTGACCTCGCTCCGCTGGTCCCAGTGGGGCACGGATTCGGCGCGGGCCAAGGGCGTGAACTGGGTCAACGACTGCAAGCCGTACTGCGCGGCAGGCCGCTTCCACGCCTACCCGGTGACCGTACGCCTCGACCACCCGCAGCCCTGGAAGAAGCGGCCCCAGCTCTCGCACTACTCCCGGATCACGCTGGAGTACACGGACAGGCGGCCCGAGCGGTACGCGCAGACCGTGTCCTATCCGCTCTGGGACTGAGCCGCCCGCTCCGCCTACCGAGCAGCGGTGACCTGCTCGGACTGCGCACTCGACGACGTGATCACCTCGGAGCGTCGGCCGCCCCGGTCCATGGCGCCGCCCATGAACGCCAGCCCCAGCCCGGCCACGCCAAGGGCCGCGCCGACCAGAGCGGGCGAGGTCCAGCCCCAGCCCGCGGAGATGGCGAGACCGCCGAGCCACGCGCCGCCCGCGTTGGCCAGGTTGAAGGCGGAGTGGTTGGAGGCCGCGGCCATGGTCGGAGCGTCCTTCGCCTTGGCCATCAGCAGCATCTGGACGGGCGTGGTGATGAGGGCACCCATCGCGCCGATGAAGGTGATCGTCACCAGGGCGGGCACGGTGCTGTGGACGGCGAAGTAGAACACCACGAGTGCCGAGGTCAGCAGGGCGAGCCCCGCGTACAGCGTCGGCCGCAGAGCGCGGTCCGTGAGCGGGCCCGCGACCAGTGTGCCGAGCGTCATGCCGACCCCGTAGAGCGCGAGGACCAAGGTGGTGGAGGAGTCGGACAGGCCCGTCACGTTGGTCAGCATCGGCACCAGGTAGCTGTAGACGGCGAAGAACCCGCCGAATCCCACGACCGCGGTGGCCAGGCCGATGACCACCTGCTTGTTGCCCATCGCGCGCAGTTCGTGCCGGACGCCAGACTGCTCGCCGCGGGGCTGGTGGGGGACGAAGACGGCCAGCGCGGCGAGAGCGACGAGTCCGATGACGGCCACCGCGACGTAGGCGGACCGCCAGCCGAGCTGCTGACCGAGCGCCGTACCGGCGGGGACGCCGACGATGTTGGCGACGGTCAGTCCGAGGAACATCTTCGACACCGCGCGTGCGGCCCGGTCGGGCGCGACCAGCCGGGACGCCACGACGGCGCCCACACCGAACAGCGCTCCGTGGGGCAGACCGGCCAGGAAACGTGCGGCGAACAGCAGGCCGAAGTCGGGGGCGAGCGCGGACGCCACGTTGCCGATGACGAACAGCCCGGACAGGAGCAGCAGCAGCCGCTTGTGGGGTATGCGCGCGCCGATGCCCGTCAGTACGGGGGCACCGACGACGACACCGAGCGCGTAGGCGGAGACGATATTGCCCGCTTGCGGTACGGACACGCCGATCCCGTCAGCGATCTGGGGCAGCAGTCCCATCGTGGCGAACTCGGTCGTGCCGATGCCGAAAGCGACAACAGCCAGGGCCAGGAGAGCCAGTGGCATGGCGCAGGTGAACCTTTCAGAGGCGGTGCAGGAGAAAAGAGGGAGCGGAGCGGGACCACGACCGGTGCGGCTCCCGGGCCCGGCATCATTGCCCGGCGCCCCCAGGGCATGGTGAGCCCACAACGAGTGCAGCAGCGGCGCGGAGCCGGGAATTCCAAGATCCCGCACCCCTCTTCATGATCCATGTCACATCGGTACGGCGGTCCTGCGCCCTTGGCCGACGAGGCACCACACGGCGCACTGGGCCACCACCACCCGGGCCTTGCGCCACCCAGTGCATCCGTGCGCCCGGCCGCTTGGCCGGTTCCCGCCCGCTGATCGAGCATTCGTTCGGCTCGCGGGGTAGTCCTCCGGAATCGGCGTAAGCAGATGCAGGGGGGCTGACACTGTGGCACGCCCGTCGTGGACGTCCGAGCCGGCCGAGGAACAGCGCCACCGAAAACGGGACACGGTACGCCGACTGCGCGCCCAGGGCCGCTATGGACCCAGATTCCGCGATGTCCTGCCCGCCTTCGCCGTCCTGGCGGTGGCGGTGTGCGCGGTCGTCGCCGGCCTTGTCGTGGGTTCCCGCGCCGCCGGGGTCGTCGTCCCGGTCACCGGCGTACTCCTCCTGGCGGTCGTCCTCGCCATCGGGATCAGGCGCCGCCGCCCGGGCGCCCGACGCCGCCGCGGCCACTACACCCCGCAGGAACTGTTCGACCTCGACATCCAGGGCCTGGCCCTCGCGGTGGCGCGGATGCTGCGCCGCGACCACTGGAGGGTTCGGCTGTTACCCGCACCGGACCGGCCGCGCCTGTGCGCCCGGCATCCGGACGGCCGCCGACTCGACGTGGCCTTCCGCCCGGTCGCGGAGCCGTTACCCGACGAGGCCCTTCCCCACTCCCACGCCCACCGCGAGAATCCGCACGCACTTCTCCACCTGGTCGTACACCGAGGCACTTTCCAGGCCCGGGACATCCGGTGGGCACAGCGCGAAGGCAACACGTTCCTGCTGGACAACCCCGCGTTGGAACGCTGGGCAGAGGGCACACAACTCGACGAGCTGCTCCCCAGGGACCGCTGAAGTCGCAGAGGACGAGGGCCCGGTCGTGGCAGACGAATGCGAGGCCCGGACACCGCGGAGGGAGCCGCGGCCACCCGGGCCTCGCTGCGGAGTGTCTCCACGAACCGGTCAGCCGGCGGCGAGGAGCTCCAGTGTGTCGATCACGCGGTTGGAGAAGCCCCACTCGTTGTCGTACCAGGCGACCACCTTGACGTGGCGGCCGTCGACGCGGGTGAGGGCCGAGTCGAAGATCGACGAGGCGGGATTGCCCACGATGTCCGTCGACACCAGCGGGTCCTCCGAGTACTCGAGGACGCCGGCGAGCGGCCCCTCCGCCGCGGCGCGGTACGCCGCCAGCACGTCGTCGCGCGTCACGTCGCGGGCGACGGTCGTGTTGAGTTCGACGATCGAGCCCACCGGCACCGGTACGCGGATCGAGTCGCCCGACAGCTTGCCTTCGAGGTTCGGCAGCACCAGGCCGATCGCCTTGGCGGCGCCGGTCGTGGTGGGCACGATGTTGACGCCGGCGGCCCGGGCGCGACGGGCGTCGCGGTGCGGGCCGTCCTGGAGGTTCTGCTCCTGCGTGTAGGCGTGCACCGTCGTCATGAACCCGTGCTCGATACCGGCGAGGTCGTCGAGCACCTTGGCCAGCGGCGCGAGGGCATTGGTGGTGCAGGAGGCGTTCGAGACGATCGTGTGCACGGCCGGATCGTACGAGTCGGTGTTGACCCCGAACGCGAGCGTCACGTCGGCGCCGTCCGACGGCGCGCTGACGAGCACCTTCTTCGCACCGGCGTCGAGGTGCGCGCGGGCGGCCTTGGCCGAGGTGAAGCGGCCGGTGGCCTCCAGCACGATGTCGACGCCGAGTTCGGCCCACGGCAGCTGTGCCGGTTCACGCTCGGCCGTCACCGTGATGCGCCGGCCGTCGACGACGAGGGCGTCCCCGTCGACGGTCACCGGTCGGCCGAGCCGGCCGGCGGTGCTGTCGTAGGCGAGCAGCCGGGCCAGCGTGGCGGGCTCCGTGAGGTCGTTGACGGCGACGATCTCGAGGGAGCTGTCGCGTTCGAGCAGTGCGCGCAGCACATTGCGTCCGATGCGGCCGAATCCGTTGATGGCGATGCGAGTCATGAGTGGTGTCCCTTCCCTTCACTTCACCACCAGGCTCGCTCGCGGCGCCTGCCGCTGACAGTGGCGAGATCGCCATGGTTCAAAAGGATCCCGCCATTGCGCCGCGAGACTACTCACCCCGAGTGAAGGTGCGCCGGTACTCGCTCGGTGTGGTGCCGAGGATGCGCTGGAAGTGCAGGCGCAGGTTCGCGCCGGTGCCGAGGCCGACGTCGGTGGCGATCTGTTCGACGCTGCGCTGCGACCGTTCGAGCAGTTCGCGGGCCAGGTCGATGCGGGCGCGCATCACCCACTGCATCGGCGTGTAGCCGGTCTCCTCGACGAAGCGCCGGGAGAACGTGCGAGCCGACACCCCGGCCTCCCGCGCCAGTATCTCGAGGGTGAGCGGCTCACCGAGCCGATGCAGCGCCCACTCGCGGGTGGCGCCGAAGCGCTCGCCGAGCGGCTCGGGGACGCTGCGCGGCACGTACTGGGCCTGGCCGCCGCTGCGGTAGGGGGCCGCGACCAGTCGGCGGGCAGCGTGGTTCGACGCGGCCACCCCGAGGTCGCCGCGCAGGATGTGCAGACACAGGTCGATGCCGGAGGCGGCACCGGCCGAGGTGAGCACGCTGCCCTCGTCGACGAACAGGACGTTCTCGTCGACCTGGACGAGCGGATGCCTGGCCATGAGTGCCCGCGTGTAGTGCCAGTGCGTCGTGGCCCGCCTGCCGTCGAGCAGGCCCGTCGCGGCGAGCGCGAAAGCACCCGTCGAGATGGCGGCGAGCCGCGCGCCCCGGGCGTGGGCGGCGATCAGAGCGTCGACGACCCCCTTCGGCGGATCGTCACGGTCCGGGAACCGGTAGCCGGGGACGAAGACGATGTCGGCCCACTCAAGTGCGTCGAGGCCGTGATCGACGTAGTACGACAGACCGTCGCCGCCGGTCACGAGGCCGGGCGTGGCCCCGCACACCCGCACGTCGTACGGCATGCTCGCGCGCGTCGTGAAGACCTGCGCGGGAATGCCGACATCGAGCGGCTTCGCGCCTTCGAGCACAAGGACAGCGACGCGATGGAGGCGGGAGGTCGGCACGGGAGAGAGGTTACGTGGGGTGTGACGTCGAGCCGCGCACCGAGTGGACCGGGCGGACGACAGAACCTGCTTCCGCTTGGCCGATGCCTCACACGGCCCGCACCGGATGACGGACCACGGCGTCGAAGAGATAGCCCTGGGTGTTCGGCACGGTCGTGTCCGGCTGAGTTCGGCCGGCGCTGTCCGTGGCGCGGGCGAGCAGGCTGTACGTACCGGGGGCCGGTGGACGCCAGTCGGTGGACCAGCGGACCCAGCCGTCGCGGCGCGCGGCATCGTGCAACCGGGCCCGGTGCCAGCGCTGCCCGCCGTCCGTGCTGACGTCCACGCGGACGATGCCGCCGGCTCCGGACCAGGAACGCCCTGTCAGCCGGTGCGCGCGGCCGGCGTCCAGGCTCGCGCCCCAGGCGAGCTCCCAGGCGCTCTTGACCGACTGACGGGTCAGCGGGGCGCTGCCGCCCGGCGGGTAGGAGTCCCCGAAGAGCCGGTAGAAGTCGGTGTTCCAGGGCGAGTACAGAGGCTGGGCCGACACCTCGATGTCGCCGACCCACTTGATCGAGGCGATGCCGACCCAGGAGGGCACGAGAACGCGCACGGGATGGCCGTGGTCGTACGGCAGGGGCTCGCCGTTCATCTCGTACGCCAGCAGCACGTCGTCCAGCGCCTTGGACAGCGGCAGGGGTCGGCGGACCCGGCCGAGGTTGGTTCCGTCGGAGGTCACATAGTCGGGGTCCAGGCCGCGCGGCAGCACGTCCACCGCGGCGCGGCTGAGTCCGGCGCGCTTGAGGACGTCGGCAAGGCTCACGCCGCGCCACCGGGCCGTGCCGATCGCTCCGAGTGTCCAGGCGGTGCCGGTGACGGTCTGTCCCTGCTGGGTGCTGAAGAGGCTGCGGCCGTTGCCGGCGCACTCCACGAATGCCGAACGGCTGACCGCGGGCAGCTTCTTGAGGTCAGCGAGGGTGAACTCCACGCTCCCGCCGTGAACCAGCCCGTCCCCGTGCACGGTGAGAGTCCAGTCGGCGGCGTCGATGACCGGGGTGGAGGTGTGGTTGCGGACGAAGAAGCGGTCCACGGGGGTGTGATAGCGGGTGGCCGCAAGCGCGTCGAACCGGGTCTCGGCGTTCGTGCCGCGCACCGTGAACCAGTCGTCGGGAAGCGGCTTCACGATCCCCGCCGAAGTAGCCGCCGCTGCCGGGGTGTTGAGGCCCGCGGGCACGGCGAGTGCGCCGCCCGCCGCGGCGAGCAGGCGGAGCATGTCACGCCGTGAGACCCCGTCCGCACGGGCCTCGCCGGCCAGCCACTGCCGGAGTCTGCGACGGTCGTAGGCGGATTCGTCGGTACGCATGAGTGGCTGACCTTTCATGGGAGCGGCCAAGAGCGAGGGGCGGCGGCCGGGTGCGACGAAGCACCGCACAGCGGCGAAGAAAGCAAGGCGCCCAGGGCTACGAAAGATGTCAACCGGCTTGTCGGGCCGGGGAGTCAAGCGAGGAAGGTCAACAACAGCCGCACGAGGCGAGCACGCAGGACCGCTGGACGGCGGGGCGGCGTCGGCTGAGGATCATGCGGGCCATCGTACGAGGAAAGGCGAGCCGTCCGACAGATGCGGAGGCCCGGAAAAGGTGGGCCCGGTCCTGATGGCCTCTAAGTTCGGACCATGACGATCACCTATGTGTGGCGAGGCGACATCGACAACTGGGCCCTCAACGAACTGCACGCTGAAGGGTTCGGTTGTCCGGTCGGGCAGACGGACTGGCGCGCCAGACTTCACCGTCACAGCCTCGGTTGGGTCTGCGCCCGGGAAGACGATCGGCTGGTCGGCTTCGTCAACGTCGCCTGGGACGGCGGAGTCCACGCGTTCGTCCTGGATACGGTCGTGGCTCACCGCAATCGTTCGCACGGGGTCGGAGCCGCGCTGGTCAGGGCAGCTGCCGACGGAAGCCGTGCTGCGGGGTGTGAGTGGCTGCACGTCGACTTCGAGGATCATCTGCGGTCGTTCTACTTCGATGCCTGCGGCTTCAGGGAGACTGCGGCAGGGCTGATCGCCCTCTGACCCTGTGTCTCCCGTCCCGCCGTGCGTCAGCCTTCGGTCGCGCGGGACATGGCTTCGGCGATCATGCGGGCGGCGAAGTCGCGGTTGTCCGTGAGCCGGTTGATGTGTTCCGCGAGCAACAGGGCTGTCGCTTCCAGGGAGTTCATCTCGTCCTTCGTCCAGTCTCCGTACTGCTTGCGCCACAGGCTGGGGCTGAGTCCGGTGCCTGCGGCGACGACCAGACCGGCCATGGTGGGGATGACCTCGGGACGGATGCTCTTGGGCATCATGCGCAGCGAGGCCACGAGGCCGGGCACCACGTACTCGATGACGTCCTTGTCATGGTCCTCGTAGGCCATCCGCAGCCAGCGCATGAACATGTAGATGAGCGTGCAGGCGCCGTCCACCAGGTCATCGGCTTCCTTGGGGGCCAGCGACGCGGTGAACTGCTCGGTCAGCTGCCGCTGTACGGGATCGGTCTCGGCCCCGTCGCCGTACATGGCCTTCAGCCGGGAGTCGATCATCATGAGCGCTGCGCCCACATCGCCGGCGGGAGCGTACTGGGGATCGCAGGGCGATGACACAGGATTCCTCCTCGGCCCCACGGGGGGCAACGCAGCGTGCCAGTACGGTAACCCAGCGAAGAAGGGCGGTCGATGCGGTGCGCCCTGCCCGGTCCCCGCCGCCGGGTCGGTCTGCGCGGACGGCCTGGGTACTCGAGGGGCCGAAAGCGGGCGCTGCTCGAACAGTCGTGTCAGTCAGCCGGATATCCTGCCGCGAAGCAGCACACGCTCACCAGTAGCGCGTCTGACGGGGAGGAAACATGCAGACAGTTCAGGTCGTGCCCGGCCTGATCGTGGACGAAGAGCTCTTCGATGCCACCGTCCATGGGCTCGAACAGTACGCGCCGTCCGAGTCGCTCACCTGGGAGGACTTCACCTCCGAGGATCGGTGGCTGCTCGTGCCCGACCCCGACGGCCTCGGGTACAAGGCCGAGTTGGTGCTGCGCCGGGAGGAGGACCGCACGGTCAAGGTGAACCTGTGGATGGCGCCCGACCTGCGCGACGGTGCGAAGCCGCAGCCCCACAACCATCCGTGGGAGTTCACCGCGCACATCCTCGCCGGCGGGTACACCGAGCAGCGCTACGAGCTGGTCGACGGCCAGGTCGTCACCGAGACCCGGGTGCATGAGGCGGGCGGGACGAATCACATGCCCCTCAGCTCTTTTCACGAGGTGACGCACATTCAGGTGCCGGGCCGGACACTGACGTTGATGGTGTGCGGGGCGGGACGGCAGGGCGCGTGGGAGTACCTCGACCCGGACACCGGCGAGGTGGAGCCCAACCGGCCCGACCCCGGCTTCCGGGAAGGCCTGGCCGCCCTCAATCCGCGGATGCGCTGACCCGTGCGCCCCGGGCTCGTCACCCGAGCACAGCGAGCAGCGGTGCCGCGGGCAGAGGGTGGCGTGTGTCGCCGTAGGGGCCCGTGGTCGTGGTGGCGGTGAGGAGGGAGTTCAGGGCGGCTTCCTCCACTGCGTCCAGGAGGGCACTGAAGAGGGGGTCGAGGGTGTCGTCGGGGACCACGGCGGGGCCGGCGGGTGTGCCCAGGGGGCGGGTACCGAAGGCCAGGCCGTAGTCGCCGCTGCCGTGGCTGTAGGCCGCGCCGACCCTGGCCAGGGCGTACACGGCGCGTCGGGCGAGCCGGGTCAGCTGACGGGCGTCCAGGGGTGCGTCGGTCGCGGTCACGATCATGCAGGAACCGGTGTCGGGGACGGGGGCCGCGGTGGGCAGGCCGACGTCGGCGGGGGTGATCGTGCGGCCGAGGATGCGCAGCGTGCCGCCGAAGTTGGCCTGGACGAGGACGCCGAGGGTCACCTCTCGGCCCGCCAGCGGGAGACGGCGCGAGGAGGTGCCGATGCCGGACTTGAAACCGAGCGCGGTGAGCCCGGTGCCGCCACCGACGCAGCCCTCGGGCACCGGGCCACTGTGGGCGGTCTCAAGTGCGGAGCGGACGTGTTCCTCGTGGACCGGGCGCGAGCGGATGTCGGACAAAAGGCCGTCGTTGCACTCCCCCACCACCGGGTTCAGGCTCCGTGCACCGGCTGTCCCGCGCTGTTCCAGCATCCAGCCGACCAGGGCGTCCGCGACCCGGAACGCGGACAGCGTCGAGGTGAGCAGGACGGGGGTCTCCAGCGCGCCGAGTTCGGCGAGTTGGGTGCTGCCCAGCAGCTTGCCGTAGCCGTTGCCCGCGAACACGCCGGCCGGCAGCGGGCTTGCGGGGCCCACGCCGTCAGGGACGATCGCGGTGACACCGCTGTGCACACGCGGCGCATCGACCAGTGTGGTGTGCCCTACGCGAATGCCGGGCACGTCCGTGAAAGTGTTGTGCGGTCCCGTAGGCCCCTCACCGACGCCCAGACCGAGTTCGCGGGCCCGGCGAGGGGCTTCGGGTGAGGGCGAGGACAGAGGTGGATCGGGCATGCGCATGATCGGCACACTAGCCAAAGCATCGTATGACGTGGGTAGCCGTTCATCCGGCTGCGGCCCCGGCGTCCCCGGACATCCGAGCGCGTCATGACCGAGCCCGAGCCCACGCGACACAACCCCTCCGCCGCCGAGCCCCACCGGACGGATCCCCTGACCCGTCTCACCCTGGAGCAGCTGCGGCGGCGCACCAGCATGAAGTGGCGTACCCATCCCGAGGACGTACTTCCGTTGTGGGTGGCGGAGATGGATGTGCCGCTCGCCGCACCCGTCGTCGAGGCGTTGCACTCGGCGCTCGACCTCGGCGACACCGGATATCCCTTCGGGACGGCCTACGCCGAGGCACTTGCCGCTTTCGCCCAGGAACGGTGGGGATGGGACGGGCTGCGCGTCGAACACACCGCGATCGTGCCCGACGTGATGCTGGGCATCGTCGAAGTGCTGCGGCTGATCACCGATCCCGGCGACGCGGTCGTGGTGTGCTCACCGGTCTATCCGCCCTTCTACGCGTTCGTCGGCCATGACGCCCGTGAGGTCGTCGAGGCCCGCCTCGGTCCCGATCTGCGGATCGATCCGCGGGCGCTGGAGGATGCCTTCGTACGGGCTCGGCGCGGGGGCCGTCGGGCCGCGTTCCTGATGAGCAACCCGCACAATCCGACCGGCGTGGTCCACACCCGCGGGGAGCTGGAGGCCGTCGCGGCTCTGGCCCGCAGGCACGGTGTGCGGGTGGTGTCCGACGAGATCCATGCTCCTCTGGTGTTGCCGGGTGCCATCTTCACCCCGTTCCTGAGCGTGCCCGGTGCCGAGAACGCGTTCATGCTGGCCTCGGCCTCCAAGGCGTGGAACCTCGCCGGGCTCAAGGCCGCCGTGGCCGTCGCCGGTCCCGAGGCCGCCGACGAGCTCCGGCTCCTGCCGGAAGAGGTCGGCCACGGCCCCAGCCATCTTGGGGTCATCGCCCACACCGCGGCCTTCCGCGAGGGCGGGGACTGGCTCGACGAACTGCTGCTCGGGCTCGACGCCAACCGCCGTCTGCTGGGCGAACTGATCGCAGAACACCTCCCCGAGGTGGGCTGTCGCCGCCCCGAGGGCACCTATCTGGCCTGGCTGGACTGCCGCCGGCTGGGACTGCACGATGATCACGGCACCGATGGGCCCGGTGTGGTGAGCGACGTCGCCGGCCCCGCGAGGATGTTCCTCGACAAGGCCAGGGTCGCCCTCAGCTCGGGACACGTCTTCGGCTCCGGCGGCGAGGGACACGTACGCCTCAACTTCGCGACGCCGCCTGCCATCCTGCGCGAAGCACTGACCCGCATGGGACAGGCGGTACGCGACCTCTAGGTACACGACCGCCCGGACCCGGCGGTGGGGCGCTCGAAAACCAGTGGCACAGCGCCGAGTTGCGTCATTACGGTGCTGGCGAACCGAGTCGTCTGGGCAAGGACGTGCCGTTGTACACCGTGTGAGACCTCCCGAGAGCTGATCTATCGCGCGTCGCGCATGTGCGCCGCGCTTCTTTTTGCTGCGGACTTCTCACTGAAACCGGTGTACTTCTGTGCTCAATAACTGGGTGGTCATGCCCACCTGCCTGCCGCTCGTTCTCCGCCGTTGCCACACGTGCGCGTCCGAGAGCTTCCGGGCGAACGGCAAGTTTCGCGTCAACGCCCACCACAAGAACATCGACGCCTGGCTCCTGGTGCTCTGCACCTCCTGCGGGGACACCGCGAAACTCACGGTCCTGGAGCGGGTCAATGTGCGCTCCGTACGACCTGAACTGCTGGACCGGCTCCATGACAACGACCTCGGTCTGACGGCCGAACTGCTCCAGGATCCGGTCGTCCAGCGCCGCAATCGCATCGCCCTCGACTGGGACGGTGCCTGGCGCCTCGACACCGGCGGATCGGATCACCTGGACACCGAGGTGCTCGACGTCTCGGTGCGCTTCGCGGCGCGGATCCCTGTGCGGCCGGTGCGCCTCATCGCCGAGGGATGCGGTCTTTCGCGGGCCGAGGTCGAGCGGCTGATCGCGGAGGGGAGGGTCGTGTCGGCGGTCCGGCTGGGCGGCAAGCTCTCCGGCGACTTCACCTTCACGCTGAAGCACTGAGACACGCTGACCCGAGGCTTCCTCGGGACCTGGGGCCCGTCCGGCAAGATCCGCCGGGCGGGCCCTCGCGTGGCCACCCTCACAGGCCGCCACTCTCACCGCCACGCTTCTCGTCGGCGCCCACTTCGCGGCCGGCTGCTCCAGCAGTTCCGGTGGCAAGAAGTCCGCGGAAGGCGACACGGCCGCGGCCGCCAAGGACAACATCAAGCTCGTGTACTCCAGCGACCCCAGCGCCGGAACCCAGGCCAACCTCGTCCAGAACGCCATCGACCAGAAGGTCGACGGCATCGCCATCACCGCGGCCAAGCCCGACGCCCTCAAGGACGTCATCGCCAAGGCCAAGACGGCCGGCATCCCCGTCGTCGGCTCCAACTCCGGCGTCGACGACTGGAAAGACCTCGGCGTGCTCGAGTACTTCAGGCAGGACGAGAACATCGCCGGTCAGGCCTTCGGTGAACGCCTCGACCAACTCGGCGCCAGGCACGCCCTGTGCGTCATCCAGGAACAGTGCCAGGTCGCCCTGGAAGCCCGCTGCGCTAGGTCGTCACCCTCGGCGCGCCCATCGCGCTGACCGCGGTGCAGTCCCTGTCCGATGCCGGCAGCAAGGCCAGGATCGCCACCTTCGACCTCAACGAGGACGCCGTCAAGTCCGTCCAGGAAGGCACCGTGACCCGTACGGAACGACGTGGATCACCTGGGCCGAGCCGGTGGCCGCCGACTCGGAGGAGACCGATATGTCCGGCAGGCGTAGCCGCAGCGCAGTTGCCGGGATGGGGACCCACTGGACGCCGGTCTGGGACGTGGTGCGGACGCCGGCCGAGTTGCGTGGGCCGGAGCATGTGCGCCGCGTGGTGTGGTTCGACTGGGCTCGCGGGGAGGCGCTCAGTGTCGACGTGCCTGGTGTGCGGCGACGGCCATGACCAGTACGGCGATCAGGGTGATTCCGGCGCCGACGTAGAGCGGTGCGGTGTAGCCGAGGCCCGCGCTGATGGCCAGGCCGCCGAGCCAGGCGCCGAGGGCGTTGCCGACGTTGGACGCGGAGACGTTGGCGCTGGCGGCCAGTGCCGCGCCGTGGGCCACGTCGGTGACGCGGGTGATCATGCCGGGGACGGCGGCGAATCCGAACAGTCCCATCAGGAACACCAGGAACACCGACGCGGTGGGGCTGGCCGCGAGGAGGCCGAACACGGCCAGGGTGACGGTGAGTCCGAGCAGGGCGAGGACCAGGGCGCGGTCCCGGTCCTGGTCGGCCGCTCGGCCGCCGATCAGGTTCCCGGCGACCAGGCCGACGCCGTACACCATCAGCAGCCAGGCGACATCGGCCGAGGAGAAGCCGCCGACCTCGGTGAAGGTGTAGGCGATGTAGCTGAACGCGCCGAACATGCCGCCGTAGCCGAGTCCGGTGGCCGTCAGGGTCAGCCAGACCTGCCAGGAGCGGAAGGCGCGGAACTGGGCGCGCAGGTCCGCTGCCGGTGTCGGAGCGGGGCCTGCCTCCGTCGGCCGGGCGGGGACGAGGGCCGCGATCCCCGCCAGGGCCAGTACGCCGATCGCGGTGACCGCCCAGAAGGCCGCCCGCCAGCCCCAGCGTTCACCGACGAGCGCGCCGAACGGTACGCCCAGCACGTTCGCCAGGGTGAGCCCGGCGAACATCACCGCCACCGCGCGGGACTTGCGTTCCGGTGCCACCAGACCGCGCGCGACCAGGGAGCCGATTCCGAAGAACGAACCGTGGCACAACGCCGCCACGACCCTGCCGAGCAGCATCACCTGATAGTTCGGTGCGAGCGCGGACAGCAGGTTGCCGATGACGAACAATGCCACCAGGCCGACCAGGACCTGTTTGCGGGGCAGCCGTGTCGTGGCCGCGGTCAGCGCGATGGCACCGATCGCGACGCTCAACGCGTATCCGGAGATCAGCCAGCCCGCCGCCGCTTCCGATACGGCGAGACTCGACGCGACCTGGGGCAGCAGTCCGGCGATCAGGAACTCGGTCAGTCCGATGCCGAAGCCGCCGAGTGCCAGCGCGATGAGCCCACTTGGCATGCGTCGGCGTTCGAGGGAGCGACTGTGCAGAACGGGGCGGGGGTCGGTGGCTCTCATCTGTCCGTCGTCGCCTTGCCGGATTCGCGCATGCGTCGACCCTTGCGCGTGGCGGCTGATCCGTCCATGGACAAAGATCTACGGCACTTGGATGAAAGTGCGGCGCTGGCGCGGTGCGGCCCTACTCTCCTTGCAGCCAGGCGCGGGTTCCGAACGAGGTGCAGGCTCGCGATGCCACCGCGGCCGCGGCGCGCAGGGCCTCGGTGAAGTGCTGTGAGGTCAAGTGGCCCCGCAGTGCGAGGTGGTGGGTGAGGGCTCCGTGCAGGAAGTCTCCCGCACCGAGCGTGTCCGTCACGGGGACCGTCGGAACGTCCACCGTGCCGCCGTCGTCGGGGCCCCTCCAGACGATGGGCTCCGCTCCTTGGGTGACTGCCGACCAGCGGACCCCGTGCTCATGGAGGAAGCGCAGTGTTTCGGTGGGTGTGTTCGTGCCCGGTGGGTGGAAGTCCGCCGAGCAGACGGTCACGTCGATCGACGGCAGCAGGTTCTCCATGCCGTCCTTCCAGCTGCCTGCGTCGAGGACGGTCGGGCGGCCGACGGCTCGTGCGATGTGGGCGGCGGAGACGGCGAGTTCCATGTGGTGGCCGTCGAATTGCACGATGTCGCAGGCTGCCACGAGTGCGTCGAGGTCGTCGGGTGGGGTGACGCGGTGGCCCGTCGCGTTGGTCGAGGCGACGGCGCGTTCTCCGGTGGACGCCGTGACCATGATGGAGGAGACGGCCGGGGGCTCGGTCGAGTCGGGCGTCAGGTCCGCCACGGTGACGCCGAGTCGGTGCAGGTCGGCTGTGGCGCCGAGGCCCAGTGGATGGGAGCCGATCGCGGTGACCAGGCGAGCCGCGCCGCCCAGGTGACTGAAGGCCACGGCCGCGTTCGCCGCGGGGCCGCCCGCGGCGATGGTCTGGCGGCGAGACGTCAGCTTCTCGTTGGAAGCGGGCGCGTGGTCGACGAGTTGGATGACGTCGAGGGTGCACAGACCGATGAACAGACCCTCGGGGCGTCGGGGCATAACCGGTTCCCTCACGCGCGACTCCTGCCGACGGTGCGTGGGGTCAGTGTACGAAGGGAGAGGAGCCGTCGAGCGTTGCGTCGAGCGTCAGGTCGGCGGATCGAGCAACTGGGCGGCCAGGCCGACCCCTACCAGGCCCGTGGCGATGAGCAGCCCGTTCGCCACGATCACCCCGCCGATCAGGACGGCCGTCGTGACGGCCAGGGCCCACCAGGCCCCCGTGCGTCGGAACTCACGGGGGCGGCGCGGGCGTCCGATGCTCATCGCCCTGGCGAACAGGGGATCGTCACACGCGCAGCGTGCTTCGAGCGCGACCAGACGCTCGTCCTCGGATCGGGACATGCCTTCTCCTTCGCGCCATGCGCTGTGCGGGGCTGGGGAGAGCGGTTGGCCGGACTCACGATGAGCGTGGTCGGAGATACGTCCCGGCTCGCGCTGCCCGGCTCTCTATGCATTCTCCCTAACAGGTGGCCCCTGCAAACAAGTGTCGGCCACAGGTTGGCGGCCCGGCCCCCGTGAACCCGTGAACGCCAGGGCACGGGCCAGTAGTTCGGCGCGTCCGGCGACGACCGGGCCCAGGACCGCGAGCACCAGGACGTATCCGGCGATGAACGGGGCGAGGCGGTCGTCGAGGCCCGCGCTGGTCGCCATCGCGGCCAGGATCAGGGCGAACTCCCCGCGGGCGACAAGGGTGGTGGCGATCTCCGCGGCGCGCTCGGGGCCGTAGCCGTACAGGCGTGCCACGAGAAGCCCTGCGACGACGTTCATGACCACCGTCACCGCTGCCGCCGCGGCCACCGGTCCGGCCACGCTCGCGACGACGGCGGGGTCGATGGCCAGTCCGAAGGCGAAGAAGAAGATGGCCGCGAAGGCGTCTCGCAGGGGGTGTACGAGTCGGCGGATCCGCGCGGCGGAAGGGGTGCCGGCGAGGATGAGTCCGACCATGAAGGCGCCGATGGCGTCGGCGACGCCCAGGACCTCGGAGACCCCCGCCACCAGAACCGCCGCACCGAGGAAGCTGATCACGAGCAGTTCGTTGTCGCGTACCGCGATCAGACGTGCGACCAGCCGGGTTCCGTAACGGGCCGCGGCGGCCAGGGCCAGCAGGAAGCCGAACGCCTTGCCCGCCTGCCACAGCACGTCCCCGAGGCCCTGAGCGCCGCCGATGACCGGTTGGAGTGCCGCGAGATACAGGGCGAGGAAGATGTCCTCCACCACGATGACACCCAGGATGAGGCGTGTCTCGGGGCGGCCGAGACGCCCCAGGTCGATGAGGATCTTGGTGACGATCGCGGACGAGGAGATGCCCAGCACGCCGGCCAGCACCAGCGCCTCCCGGGCGCCCCACCCCAGGGCGAACCCGAAGCCCAGCCCCGCACCGACGTTCAGCACCAGGTAGATGCCGCCTGCCGCCAGGAGCCGCTTGCCGCCGCTCCGGAGGTCGTCGAGGTGGAACTCCAGGCCCAGGTAGAACAGCAACAGGACCAGGCCCAGTGCGGAGAGCATCTCGAAGTCATGGGCGTCCTGGACCAGGACGATGCCGGGTGTGTGCGGGCCGAGCAGGATCCCGGCCAGCATGAACAGGGGGATGGTCGGAAGTCCGATCCTGCCGCCGAGGCGGGCGAGGAGGGCGGCCGCGAGGAAGGCGCCGCCCATGGCCAAGAGGGCGTCAGCGTGTCCCACGGGTCACCTCCTTCGGCTGCGCGAGAGAACGGCGTCGCTTCATCTGACGGGGATGGATACAAGTACTCCTTGTGGTGCGTGGCTGCCGACGTCTTCAGGGCTGCGCCACGGCCGGGTGTCACCACCGGCTCGATCGGCGTCGTCTCCACGCTGACACGGTCCCCACACCCGCGACCATCGGTGTCAGCACTCATTTCGGCAGATGCCGACGCCCGTCACGTCAGCTCCTGACGGCTGATCAGGCCAGCGGGCCCAGTACGTCCTGGGACTCGATGAGCCCCTGGTCGCTGGGGGCCTTGCCGTCGCCGAAGACGCGGGCGGACTGGCGGGCCCGGAACTCGAGGTGGGCTTCGGCGGGCTTGGCGTAGCCGTAGCGAGCCCGGGCTTCCGCCGGGGTCAGCACTTCCTCCTTCCGGGGAGGGATGCCCAGCTTGATCGGGGCGACCACCGGAACCGTGGAGGGCGACAGCAGGCCCAACAGGCGCAGTTCGACCTCGGGGTTGAGGTGGGCGAGGGCGAAGGACACCTTCATGACGGGCACGATGAGGAGGTCGAGCAGGCGGGACTGCCTGATCCCCGCCATCTCACGCATCCAGCGCGGCATGGTGGCGATCGTGGCGATCCGCTGCGCCTTCGCGACGGCCAGGCTCACGGGCTTCGCCCACAGCGGCACCGGCGGCAGTACCAGCTCGGTCCGCAGCAAGTGGTTCATGGCCTGGCGCGCGATCGGGCTGGCGGACAGCCGGGGGCGCATCTGCGCGAAGTACGCCCGGATCCCGTCACGGGTGCGGGGGACGTCGTCCGGGGAGCACGTCTGGAGCTCCGCGGCGAGCGCACATGCCTCCCAGTACTCCTTCTCCTCCCGCGCGGTGAGCTTGCCGGGGCCGTACTTCTCGTACGCGTAGAGGATCGAGTGCCAGCCGGTGAGCTGGATCCACAGCTGGGAGGCCGGGTCGTTGGCGTCGTATGTCCCGCCGCCGTACGGCAGTTCGCCGATCGCCTTGGAATGGACCTTGACCAGGATGTCCGCGGCCTTGGACACCTCGCGCGAACCGGCGAAGGCGACCATGGCGAAGTACCGCAGGGTCCGGTCGTAGCGCGTGCGGGCGCGCTGGTAGATGCCCTGGGTGCCGTGCACGGCGGCCACCAGCGGCGGGTCGAGCTCCTCCACGACTGAAGCCCGCTGGAATCCCACGGTCGGCGCGGTCGGATAGCTCCAGACCTTCCACACGACCGAGCCGGGGCCGAAGAAGCCGTAGTCCTCGTGCGGTTGGACCTCGCTGCGCTTGAACCTCGCCATGGAGCCGCTCCCTGTGCGTCCGCGGCGTGGACCGCGCCTCGATTACGACACTGCTGTCGTAAATTAAGACACGGGTGTCGTAAACTGCCAAGGTGTCAGCGTCCACGAATTCACCGGACAGGCCGCGCAGGCGGCGGCCCTACGCCCCGCGCGTGCCGATCGAGGAACGCCGCGAGCAACTGCTCGACGCGGCCCTGGCCGTCATCGTCAGCGACGGCTACGACCGGGTCTCCATCGATGCCATCGCCAAGCGCGCCGGGGTCGCCCGGTCGGTGGTCTACGGCGCCTTCGAGAACCTCGACGCCCTGCTCACCGCGCTGCTCGACCGGCAGCAGGCCCGCGCCTTCGAACGGCTGCTCAGGACCGTTCCCGACGCCGACGAGCTGCGCGACCCGGCGGCGTTCGCCTCCGAAGCGGTGCGCCGGATGGCCGACATGCTCCACCAGGACCCGGACACCTGGCGGTTGATCCTGCTGCCGCCGGGCAACATGCCGGTCGTCGTCCGCGACCGTATCGAGGCGGACCGCGAGCGGTTCCGGCTGCTGGTCGAGAAGTGGCTCTCCCTCGCCCTGGCCGGCCGGAGTGATCCAGGGCTCGATGCGCAGGTCCTCGCCCACGCCCTCGTCGCCTGTGCGGAACACTTCGGCCGCGTCGCGCTCACCGAACCCGAGAAGTTCGACCTGCCACGGCTGACGGGCCAAGTGCGGGTGATCCTCGGCGCGTTGTGGCCGACGCCCTGACAGCCGTGGCTCGTCCTCAGTGCGCGGCGAACTGGACTCCGGTCGGCTGCACGGCCTCCGCACGCAGTGCGATCCCGTCGATCGTCAGCTGCTCGCCGTAGATGTCGGTGATCCTGATCGATCCGCCGCACCCGCTGCCCTGCTCGGAGAGGAAGTAGTTGTACCCGGTACGGGCCAGGCGAGTCCAGCCACTGCCCGTGCGCACCTCCAGACGGGCCAGCGGATTGCGGTGGCCGATGGCCTGGATCCCGCACCAGTAGCGGGTGGAGCCGGTCTTGTAGCGGATCGAGATCTTCTCGGACGTGGCGGGGCTGAGCAGGGTCCAGGTGACCGGGATCTGGCCGCGCGAGGGGGCGGCGAGCTTGGCGAAGGCCTGGGGGCTGAGGTCGAGTTGACCGGGTGCGCAGGGCAGCGGGCACTCGTTGGTGATCCGGACCGTCACGGAGGCACCACCGGCGCGCACGAGCACATACGCTCCGCAGGCCTGGGAGGTCTCGTAGTCGGTGTGGTTCATCGCCGCGGTCATGGTGTCGCTGGTGGGACCGTAGGAGCAGGCGCCGTCACCGCTGCCGGTGTCGTAGAAGGTGGCCACCCCTTCGTAGGTGGTCCCGGGGCGGATCCGTCCGACCTGTGATCCCACCGTGGCGGACGTCTGCCGCGGGGTGGCGGTCGAGGGCCGGGCCTTCGGGGTGCTCGCGGTCGGCGACGGAGTGCCGGAGGGCTTGGCCTTCGTGGGCGTCGCCGAGGCCTTCGGCGATGCCGAGGACGGTGTCGGCACCGGTGTCGTGGGCGCCGCGCTCGCCTTGCCGTCCACGGCGGATGCGGATGCGGTGGCCTCGTGCCCGTCGTCGGGGACGAAGGCCACGATCAGGGCGGCGACGAGCGCGACGGTCGCCACGACGATCGCGGAGAGCACCCAGGTGCCCCGCCGAGGGGGACGACGGCGGTGCGAGGAGGACGACGCCACGGATGAGGTCCTTTACGTGGTTCGGGGGCACGCGTGCTGTGTGCGAGGCCCGGTGAAGAGAGCCTCCGACCCCTCAGTGGCCGCCGGAACCGAAAAGGTTGCCGCCTGTTTCGAAGAAATACGCCGTCAGCACAGATCGAATCGCATCAGGATCCGCGGATGGCCGGCGAGCACGGAGGTCGTGTCGGCGACGTGCGCGAATCCGGCACGCTCGAAGTTCCTTCGGATACCCGCGTACGCCATCGTCAGATCGACCCGGGCGTCGCCGTTGTCCAAGGGGTACGCCTCGATCACCGGTGCGCCGTGCGAGCGGGCGAATTCGACGGCTCCGGTGATCAGGGCGTGCGAGATCCCCTGCTTGCGATGTCCGGGGCGCACGCGAACGCACCACAGCGACCACACCGGCAGGTCGTCGAGGTGGGGGATCTTCCGGTTGCGGGCGAAGGCAGTCTCCGAGCGCGGCGCCACAGCGGCCCAGCCGACGGGTTCGTCGCCGTCGTAGGCGAGCACTCCCGGAGAAGGCCGTGCGCGGCACAGCGCGGCGACATACTCCCCGCGGGCGGGGCCGCGCAGCTCGTTGTTGAGCTTGGAGGGAATCCGGTAGCTCAGGCACCAGCAGACGTTCGCGGTGGGCGACTTCGGTCCGAGCACCGCACGGACGTCCTCGAAGACCGAAGCCGGGCGTACCTCGATGGGCATGCGATTTACCCTAGCGTGGTGATCATGGCGCACTGGGAACTACGGCCGGCGTCGACGGCCGACATCGAGGCGATCGTCGAACTGCGTGCCGTGGTGATGCGGCCGGACCTGGTGCGGCTCGGGCGGTTCGACGAGCAGCGGGTACGGCAGCGGCTGCGGGACAGCTTCGTCCCCGAGTACGCCTGGGTCATCGAGGTGGGCGGTGCGTTCGCCGGTTGCGTGGCGCTGCGGCCCGCCGAGGACGCCCGCCGGCTGGAACACTTCTTCGTGGCGCCGCACCTTCAGGGGGGCGGGGTCGGCTCGGGCGTTCTGCGGGAGTTGCTGGAGCGGTGTGACCGCGACGGTCTGCTGGTCCGGTTGAACGTGCTCCAGGGCAGCGCGGCCCGACGGCTGTACGAGCGGCACGGGTTCACCACCGAGTCGGAGGACCCGATCGACGTGTTCATGGTGCGCAAGCCGGCATACGGCCTGGGCGACGGTTGATCCCGCCAGGGTCGGCACGGCGGACGGAGGCCAGGATGACCGGACCGGCGGAGGCATGATGCGCGAGGAGGGTGAAGGGCCCGGGGCTGTGGCCGCACGGCTGACCGGGCGGGCGGTGGTGTCACAGCGGCGGTTGACCGGTGAGGTCACCGAAGTCGCGCTGGACGGTGGGCCGGTGATCGTCAAGGAGGCCGGGAGCGCGAGGGCGGCACGAGCCGAGGCCGCCGGGCTGGGGTGGCTGGCCGATGCGAGGGCGGTGCGGGTGCCGGTCGTGCACGGCCTTGACCAGCGGTGGTTGGTGACCGGTTGTGTTCCGGAGGGGCCGCCGAGCGCTGCGGCCGCGGTGCGGTTCGGTCGTGAACTCGCCGGGCTGCATGCCGCTGGTGCGCCGGCGTTCGGAGCGCCTCCGCCCGACGGTGCCGCCGAGGCGTACATCGGGCTCGCCCCGATGCGGAATGTGCCGGGGAGCGACTGGCCCCGCTGGTACGCCGAACACCGGGTGCTGCCCTATCTGCGTCAGGCTGTCGACCGTGGCATCGTGCTGCGCGACGAGACGGTCGTGGTGGAGCGGGTCTGCGAGCGCCTGGCCGACCTCGCCGGGCCGAGTGAGGTACCGGCGCGGCTGCACGGGGATCTGTGGAGCGGCAATGTGCTGTGGGGCGCCGACGGCCATGTGTGGTTGATCGATCCGGCGGCACACGGCGGGCATCGCGAAACCGACCTCGCCATGCTCCAGCTCTTCGGCTGCCCCCATCTCACGGAGGTGCTGGACGGCTACCAGGACACCACGCCCCTCGCCGCCGGCTGGCGGCAGCGCGTCGGCCTGCACCAGCTCTTCCCGCTCCTGGTCCACGCCGTACTCTTCGGCCGCCCCTACGCCGAACAGGCCCTCGGCACGGCACGGCGGCTCCTGGCCGAAGCCGGCCACTGAGCTGTCGGTGTGCCTTACGGTGGGGCGCCATGAGAGTGCTGATCATCGGCGGGAGCGGGTTTCTGGGAACGGAGCTCGTGCGTCGGGCGACGGCCTCGGGCTGGGAGACGGCGGCGACGTACCATTCCCGCCCCGCAAGCACCCCCGGAGTCACGTGGCACCACGTCGACCTTCGTGGCCCCGGCGGATCGACGAGGTTCTGGCCTCGGTCGCCCCCGACGCCGTCATCAACGCGACGAGTGGACAGGACGACTGGGCGGTCACGGCCGACGGCTCGATCCGCCTGGCGATGGCCGCCGCGCGTCGCGACTGCCATCTGGTGCACGTCTCCAGCGACGCGGTGTTCTCCGGGTCCCGGATTCACTACGGCGAGAGCTGCCTGCCCGATCCGGTCACCCCGTACGGCGCGGCCAAAGCCGCCGCCGAGAGCGCGGTGCGGCTCCTGGCGCCGGCCGCCGCGGTCGCTCGCACCTCGTTGATCATCGGGAACGGCGGATCCGCGCACGAACGCATGGTGCACAACCTGGCGACGGGCACCGACGACGGCGTCCTGTTCACCGACACCATCCGCTGCCCGGTGCACGTCGAGGATCTCGCCTGCGCTCTCCTCGAACTCGCGGCGTCCGACCGGCCCGGAATGTTCCACCTCGCGGGACCGGACGCCCTCAGCCGCCACGACCTCGGTGTCCTCATCGCCCGCCGCGACGGCCTCGACCCGACCCGGCTGCCCGCCGGACGCCGAGCCGACAGCCGCGTACCCGGCGCCCTCGACGTCCGCCTCGACAGCGCTGCCACACAGGGGCGCATCGCCACGCGCCTGCGCGGCGCCCGCGAGTTCCTTCACGCGGGGCGCGGCCGGCATTCCGGCGACCGAGGGTAGGGTCCCCCGGGTGACGACGGTCCCCTCACCCACCAGGCTGATCGTGCTGCGCGGAAACAGTGCGAGCGGCAAGAGTTCGGTGGCCGCCGGGCTGCGCGAGCGTTACGGCAGGGGCATCGCCCTGGTCAGTCAGGACACCCTGCGCCGCGATGTGCTGCGCGAGCGTGACGTCCCCGGCGCCGCGAACATCGGCCTGATCGACCTGACCGTGCGGCACGCCCTGGAACACGGCTTTCACACAGTGCTGGAAGGCATCCTGTACGTCGCCCACTACGGCGACATGCTCGCCGGCCTGCTCGCCGACTACGCTGACCGCGCCCACTGCTACTACCTGGACGTCCCCTTCGAGGAGACCCTGTCCAGGCACGCCACCAAGCCCATCGCCGACACCGTCGGCAAGGACGAACTCCGTTCGTGGTACCGGCCGTTGGACCTGCTGCCCGGCGGTGTCGAGACGGTGATCCCGGCGAGCAGCACGCTGGACGCGACGGTCGGGCAGGTGATGAGCGCCCTCGGCGTCAGGCGTGCGCCTCCGACGCCGCAGTGAGGCCGCGAAGTGCCCCGGGCCGGCGCCCCGAGCAACCGCTGCGCCGGGTCAGCCGGCCGTCCCGCAACCTCAGCGGAACCTCCGCGCCGTGACACCGTGTAGCCGCCACGGTGCACAATTAGACATCCTGTCAAATTACCGAACCGTAACCTGCATAGTGCTACCACGAGTAACTTACTCGTAGGTAAGGTCCTGGCGAACCACTTCAGTGCGGCATGGACCGGCCCGTGGGACGGCCGCGTTCCCGTGCCGGTTTCACCTGTGCACCTCTCTGCCAGCCGCTTCCACAGGAGGTTCGCCATGCCCGCACGCAGACGGCTCATGGCCGCAGCAGTCACCGCTGCCGCCTGCCTCGGCGCCCAGTCCCTCTCGGTCACCGCCGCCATGGCAGCGGACGAGGTCGTCTCCCGAGGCGTCACCATCCCGGCGTTCTACAACCCGCCCGCCACCCTGCCCGCCGCCAACGGCACCCTCATCCGCACCGAGCCACTGCCACTGGCCCTCAGCCTGCCCGGCCTTGACGGACCGCTCCCCGGCACCGCGACCCGCCTGATGTACAAGTCCACCGACTCGAACGGCCGACCGGTGGCCGTCACCGGCGCCTACATCGAACCCGCCGCGGCTTGGCCAGGCGACGGACCACGCCCCCTGGTCGCGGTGGCACCCGGCACGATGGGACAGGGCGACCAGTGCGCAGCGTCCATGGGCCTGGAGCACCCGCTGAACCTCAACGGCCAGACGGTGTCCGTCGGTTACGAGGATCTGGCGATCTACCGCCTCCTCGCGAAGGGCATCGCCGTGGTCGTCACCGACTACGCCGGCCTCGGCGCGACCGACCGGCTGCACACCTACGTCAACCGGGTCGACGAGGGGCACGCGGTGCTGGACGCCGTCCGCGCCGCCCGCTCGGTCGGCGGGGCCTCCATCACCTCCGCCTCCCGAGTGGGGCTGTTCGGATACAGCCAGGGTGGCGGAGCGACCGCCTCGGCGGCCGAACTCCAGTCCTCCTACGCCCCCGACGTCACGCTCGCCGGGACCTACGCGGGCGCACCGCCCGCCGATCTGGCCTCGGTCACCAAGGCCATCGACGGCAGCGAACTCGCCGGCGCGCTGGGCTGGTCGCTCAACGGCTTCCTCCAGTCCGACCCGTCCCTGAAGCCCATCGCCGAGGCGCATCTCAACGCGGCGGGCAAGGCAGCCCTCACCGACCTGTCGACCATGTGCGTCGGGGACGCCCTCTTCGGCTATGGCTACGCGAAGAGCACCAAGTGGACGACCGACAGCCGGTCCATCAGCGACATCATCGCGGCGACGCCCGCACTGCAGGCGTTCCTGGACAGCCAGCGCATCGGGACGCTCAAACCGTCCGGCCCCGTGCGTCTGGCGACGGGCGTCAGCGACAACCTCGTCCCGCACCGGCAGGCGCGCCAACTCGCCCTCGACTGGTGCAAGAAGGGCGCCGACGTCACGTACAAGGGCGTCGTCCTGCCCGATGTCGGCAGCGCGCTGCTCAACCACTTCGCCCCACTGCTCACCGACCAGGGCGACGCCATCGCCTGGCTGACGGACCGGCTGTCGGGCAAGAAGGCCGCCTCCAACTGCTGGAGCATGCCCGCACAGCTCTGACCGGCCGGCAGAACTCAGGCCGGCTGCAGATAGCGGGCCAGCAGGTCGTCCAGCGTCACCATGCCCGTGAGGCTGCCCGTCTCGTCCCGGACGACCGCCAGGGAGGCACGGTTGCGGCGCAGGAGCTCGATCGCGTCCGCGACCGTGGTCTCCTGCGTCACCTCCGGTACCGGTCGGGCCAGGGCGCGGGCGGTGGCGGTCCTGGATCGGGCCCGGGCCACCAGGGCGTCGCGGGCATGGACGGAGCCGAGGACGCTGCCCGCGTCCCGCACCAGCAGGCGCGTGCGGTCATGGGCGGTGGCCAGGCGCAGGATGTCGTCGATGCCCGCGTCACCGTCGACCGAGGTGATCTCCCCGGCCGGGATCTGGAGTTCTCCGACGGGCGTCTCGGGCTCGACGAGCGAGCGGGTGAGCAGCTCCGAGTCGCTCTCGCTGATCAGGCCGAGGCGTTCGGACTCCTCGACCAGGTGGGTGAGTTGTTCGCGATTGTGGACCGAGGCGAGTTCGTCGCGCGGGGTGACCCGGCACAGCCGTACGAGCGCGTTGCTCATCCGGTTGAGCACCGCGATCAGCGGGCGGACCGCCTTCACCACGGCGCGGAAGGGCGGGGCGAGGAGCATCGCGGAGCGTTCGGGATGGGCGATGGCCCAGGACTTGGGGGCCATCTCGCCGAGCACCATGTGCAGGAACACCACGACGACCATGGCGAAGACGAACGCGATGCCGTAGCTGAGGGCAGTGGGCAGGCCCAGGTCGTGCAGGAGCGGGTCGAGTTCGTGGGAGATGGCGGGCTTGGAGACCGAACCGAGGCCCAGGGTGCAGACGGTGATGCCGAGTTGGGCGCCGGCCAGCATCAGCGACAGTTCGCGCATGCCGGCCAGGGCCGCCTTGGCGCCGCGCTGTCCCTGCGCGACGGCCTTCTCCATGCGGTGCCGTTTGGCGGCGACCAGGGCGAACTCGGCGGCGACGAAGAATCCGCTGCCGATCAGCAGCAGCACGGTGACGAAGAGCGCCATCGGGAAGCTCATGACCGCTCCTCCTCGACCTTCTGGATCCGGGCTCGGTCCGGCACGTGCCGGTCGAGCGTGCGTACGTCGATCAACGCGCTTCCTCCGTCGAGGAGTTCGACGGTGAGGCGGTCGCCGATGGCCGGGAAGCGGCCCAGGCGGTCCACGATCAGGCCTGCCACGGTGTCGTAGTCGTCCTCCTCGGGCAGTTCGATGCCCGTGGCGTCGGCGATCTCGTCGAGGCGGCGGCCGGCGTCCACCAGCCAGCCGTCGCCGTCGGGGACGGCGACCTCGATGACGGTGTCGGTCTCGTCGGCGATGTCTCCGACCAGTTCCTCCGCGATGTCCTCGTAGGTGACGATGCCGGCGAGACCGCCGTGCTCGTCCAGGACGACCGCGAACTCGTCGTCCCGCTCGCGCATCTGCTCGACGGCGTCCGGCAGCGGGAGGGTGTCGGGCAGCAGCAGCGGGCGGCGGGCCACCGCGCCCGCGGTGGTGGCCAGGGCCGCGGCGGGCAGGCGCATCAGCTCGCGTACGCCGACGACACCGGGGACGTCGTCGGGGTGGTCGCCGAGGACGGGGTAGGTGGAGTGGCCGTGCTTGGCGATCAGGTCGACAGCCTCGGCCGCGGTGGCGTCCTTGCGGACGAAGACGGCGTCCACGCGCGGGACCATCACCTCGTCGAGGGTGCGCTCGGAGAACTCCAGGGCGTGGTCGATGAGTTCGGCGGTCTCCTTGGGCAGTTCACCCTGTTCGTGGGACTCGCCGATGAGGTGGCCGAGTTCCTCCAGGGTGGCACCGTGGTGGAGTTCCTCGACGGGCTCGATGCCGGCCTTGCGCAGCAGCCGGTTGGCGGCGCCGTCGAAGATCCGCACGAGCGGGCCGACGACCTTGAGGTACGCCAGTGTGGAGGAGGCCAGGGACTTGGCCAGGCGCTCCGGGACGGCGATGGCGAGGTTCTTGGGGGCGAGCTCGCCCAGCACCATCTGGACAACGGTGGCCAGGACAAAGGCGAGGACGACGGAGATGCCCCCCACGGCGCCCTCGGGGATGCCGATTCCGGTCAGCGCGGGCTCGAGCAGCGCGGAGACGGACGGCTCGGCGATGAAGCCGACGACCAGGCCGGTGACGGTGATGCCGAGCTGGGCGCCGGACAGCATGAACGACAGCCGCTCCAGGACCGTCAGGGCGCGGGCGGCCTGCCGGTCGCCCGCCTCGGCCTCACGGGCGAGGGCGAGCCGGTCCGCGGAGACGTAGGCGAACTCCTGGGCCACGAAGTAGCCGGTGCCGGCGGTGAGGACGAAGACGGCCAGCAGACCGAGCAGGGCGTTCACGACACTCATCGGCGCGTCGATCGAGAGTGGGCGCCCCGTCGCGTGCCGTGCCCAGGAAGGACCTGGCGGGGTGGTCGGGGACGGCGCCCCGGGGAGTCCGTCATGGTGGCGGACACGTCTTGCTCCTTTGAGTCGGTGTGCGGTGCGTGAACGAACGCGGCAGGAGGGGAGTTCCTTCCGGATCGGTGGAACTTATCGGTCCGGCCGCGAGTTTCTACGTTGCTGTAGATATTAAGGGGTGCCGGATCGCCGTCGGAGCGGGCCGGGCCCCGACCGACCGTTTGGAGCAGTCATGGCCCTGTGGGACCGGTTCAAGGAGTCCGCGTCGACGATGCAGATGCAGCTCGTGGCGAAGAAGAACGACCTCAAGAGCGGCGCCTTCCGCGACGCGAGCATGGCCATGTGCGCGCTGGTCGCCGCTGCGGACGGCAGTGTCGATCCCTCCGAGCGGCAGCGGGTGGCCCAGCTGATCGCCACCAACGAGGTGCTGCAGAACTTCGACGCCATGGACCTCCAGCGCCGCTTCGACGACAACATCAACAAGCTGACCACGGACTTCGCCTTCGGCAAGGTGAGCGTGCTCCAGGAGATCGGCAAGGCGAAGAAGAAGCCGGCCGAGGCGCGTGCCGTGGTGCAGATCGGCATCGTCATCGGCGGGGCCGACGGTGACTTCGACAAGAGCGAGCAGGCCGTCGTACGTGAGGCGTGTTTCGCACTCGACCTGCCGCCGCACGAGTTCGACCTCTGAAGGACGGCGCGGCGGCGCCGTCACAAGGGCGTCGCCGCGCGCAGGATGACGATCATCGTCACCGCGGAGTTGGCGGACGACAGCGCGGAGAGCGCCGTACCCGCGGCGGCCGCCCAGGCCGCCATCCCGACCGCGGTGAACATCGAGGGCCAGCCGCGACCGCCGGGAGCGGGCGCCAACAGGGCCGCCACCCGCCGGGGCACCGGTCCGGGCAGGGCGAAGCCCGCGAGTGCCGGCACGGGAGTGCGGCGGGAGACGAGCGCCGCCCTGGCGATCGCGCGTGCCACGGTGTGGCGGTCGCCGACGACCCGGGCCGCCTCCTCGTCCGCCCAGCGCTCCGTCGTGTAGACGACCGCCGTACGCAGCGGACGCAGAAAGGGGTTGGCGCACGCCGCCAGCTGGGCGACGAGCAGGAACCGGTGGTGCCGGGCGGCCAGATGCACGCGCTCATGGGCGAACAGGGCGCGCCGCTCGGCGGGCCTGAGAGCGGACAGCAGGGCCGTGGTCACCACGATGCGGCCACGGGTCCCGCCGGGCAGGGCGTACGCGTACGGCTCGCCGTCGGGCAGGATCGCGACCTCCGTGGCGGGCAGTCCGGCCAGCGCCCGGTGGGCGCGCCGTCGTACCTGCGCGTGCCGCCACAGCGCCCGTCCGCACAGCACGGCGACGGCCAGCAGGGCCGGGATGGCGGCCTTGCCGGCCACCTCGTCGTAGGGGACGGCCTCGCGCACCTCGGGGTCGGACCAGCCGTCGGGCAGGGGGTTGCCCGGCAGCTGCGCCGTGCCGACCACCATCAGCAGCCCCAGACAGACCGTGCTGCACAGCGCCATCACTCCGGCCACGCCCGTCAGCAGGCGGGTGGCGATACGTGGATGCAGACGCTGTTCGGCGAGTCTCGCGATCGGCCAGGCCGTCAAGGGCAGCACCAGCGGAAGGAAGACGAACACCCCCATGAGAAGTCAGTGGTCCCTTTCGCCCTCGGCCGCTTCGCCCACGTCGCCTTCGCCCTCCGCCTGTCCCAGCAGGTCGCGCAGCAGCTTCTCGTCATCCGGATCGAGCGAGGTGACGAAGCTGGCGAGGACCGCCTCGCGGTCGCTCTCGCCGTCCAGGAGCTTGCGCATCTTGTGGGCCGCCAGCCCGGCCTGGTCCGACACCGGGGTCCAGACGAAGGACCGGCCCGAGCGCTCCCGGGTCACCGCGGCCTTGGCCAGCAGCCGGGTCAGGATCGTGATCACCGTCGTATAGGCGAGGCCCGCGCCGAGCCGCTCCTGCACCCAGCCCGCCGTCGCCGGACCGTCGGCCTCGCGCAGGGCCGACAGAACCTGCGCCTCCAGCTCGCCCTGCCCCCGTCGCCGGGGCTTTCGGTGATCCGTCACGTCCTGTCTCCCTTCCGCTGCCACGCACGTCACAGGCGGTCCATGGTAAGGACACCGGCAGCTCCGCACGGTCGGGCAGGGGTACGCTGCCCGCCTGGCCGAGATCGCCTCCGACTTCGGCGTCCCCGTCTGATCCGGAGGGATCCCCATGTTCGGACTGAGCGAGCTCGCCATCCTTCTCATCGTCGTCATCGCCGTCCTGGCGGCGAAGAAGCTCCCCGAACTGACCCGCTCGGCGGGCAAGTCGGCGCGCATTCTCAAGGCGGAGAAAGACGCCATGGACGACGGCCCGGCCGAGGGACGGGCGAACCCCGAGGTGATTCAGGGCGAGGTCGTCACGCCTCGCCCCCAGGACGACGACACGGCCCGGTCATGAGAACAGGGCGTTCAGGTCCGGCTTCTTGTCGCCGAACAGGCCGTCCTTCTCGCTGAGTGCGGCCAGCTTCTCCAGGGAGGCCATGTCGACGTCGGCCGGCCAGCTGGGGAGGATGAGGTTCTTCAGGACATCGCCGCTGATCTTGGTGTAGGTCGTGAGGGTCTGGCGGGCCTCGTCCGGGTGGGCGGAGGCGTACTCGAGCGACTCCGTCATGGCTTCGGTGAACTTCTTCACCAGGTCCGGGTTCTGCTGCGCGAACTGTGCCGAGGTGAAGTACGTCGCCACGGTGAGCTTGGGGTCCGTCTCGGCGAACGGTGAGGCCACGACGCGGGCGCCCTGCGCCTTGGCGACCGTCTGCGCGGGCTCGCCCATCCAGGCGGCGTCCACCCGGCCGTCGTCCACGGCGGCGGGCATCTGGTCGAACGGGATCTCGACGAACTTGACCTCGGAGGGGTCGCCGCCGGCCTTGCGCACCGACTCGCGCACAGTGGTGTCGCCGATGTTCTGCAAGGTGTTCACGGCCACCGTCCGTCCGGCGAGGTCCTTGGCCGTCTTGACGGGGCTGTCCTTCTTCACCATCACGGCGGTGACGTCGCCGCCGACCTTGCCGTTGGAGGCCGCCCCGTTGACCACGGACTTGACCGGAACTCCCTTGACCTGGGCGACCATCAGCGAGGTCGTGTTGCTGAACCCGAACTTGAACTGCCCGCTCACCACACCGGGCACGATCGCTGCGCCGCCCTGGGCGGGGACCATCTCCAGCTTGATGCCACGGCTGCTGAAGAAGCCCTTCTCCTGCCCCAGATAGAGCGGGGCGACGTCGACGATCGGAATGATGCCGACCTTGACCGTCGTGGTCTTGCCGCCTCCCGAGGATGACGAGTCACCGGCGTCCGAGTCCGAGGATCCGCATCCGGCCACGGCGACGAAGGTGATCAGCGCTGCGCCGAACCCGAGTATGCGCCTTCGCATGGGCTCCTCCTGGGGGAAGGGGTGGGGGAAGAGACCACGGCTGCCCTGGTGCGGCTCGACAGCCCGGCTTGTTTGTGCATTTTCGCGACGGCCGCAATCTACACGCCACACTTCACACTGTCAGTACTCCGGACAAGGCTCCGTCCACGATGCGCGGTCACCGCCCGGACAGTACGGTGCAGGCATGGTCGGCAAGAAGGCGGAGAAACTGCCGCGCAAGGTGTACGAGAAGGAACTGCTGCGCCTGCAGACGGAGTTGGTGAAGCTCCAGGAGTGGGTGCGGGCCACGGGGACCCGGCTGGTCGTCGTCTTCGAGGGGCGGGACGCGGCGGGCAAGGGCGGCACCATCAAACGGGTCTCCGAGCATCTCAACCCGCGTGTGGCACGGATCGCGGCACTGCCCAAGCCGACCGAGCGCGAGCGCAGTCAGTGGTACTTCCAGCGCTACGTCGAGCATCTACCGGCCGCCGGCGAGATCGTGCTGTTCGACCGGTCCTGGTACAACCGGGCCGGGGTCGAGCACGTGATGGGCTTCTGCACCAAGGAGGAGCACCAGCTCTTCCTGCGCCAGTGCCCCGTCTTCGAGCGGATGCTCGTGGAGGACGGGATCCTGCTGCGCAAGTACTGGTTCTCGGTGAGCGACACCGAGCAGCAGGAACGCTTCCGGCGCCGGCTGGAGGATCCGCTGCGGCGCTGGAAGCTGTCGCCGATGGACCTGGAGTCGATCACCCACTGGGAGGCGTACTCGCGGGCCAAGGACGAGATGATGGTGCACACCGACATCACGGATTCCCCGTGGTACGTGGTGGAGAGCGACGACAAGCGCCGTGCCCGGCTCAACACGATCGCCCATCTGCTGAGCTCGATGCCGTACCACGAGGTGCCACCACCGGTCCTGGAGCTGCCCGACCGCCCGGAGTCGACCGGCTATCAGCGCACACCGCGCGATCTGCAGACCTACGTCCCCGATCACGCGGCACGCCTGTGACACACGCCGGGCGGGCTACACCGTCGTCAGGGGCAGCGCGGTGAAGGTGTGCCGCTCCCACAGCCGGCGTGAGATCTCCTCCGGGTAGGCGGTGACCGTGGGTTCGGTGTCGAGGAGCCGGACGAGGCGGCGCTCGGGATCGTAGGCGGGCCAGCCCGGGTCGCCCGTCGTGGCGAACGCGGTCCAGGAGGAGCGGATGTGGGCGGAGAGGGTCTCGGTCTCGGGCGAGGGGGTGGGTCCGATCAGCATAGTGCCCAGCCCGTTGCCGTCGAACACCCCGAAGGTCAGGGGTACGTCCAGCCCGTGGCAGGCGCCGAGTGCGCCGCCGTTCGCGGGGGCGGACCAGGTGAGGTCGTAGACGTGCGCCCGGCCGCCGCCGGCCACGTGCGCCTGGGCCAGACGCAGTGAGGGCATGCGGAACAGCCAGTCGGACTGCACGAGTTCGAACAGGTACTCCGTGGAGGCGTCGGGGAAGGCCGCCCGGTAGGCCTGCTCGGCGTCCGGCGTCGGGCCGAACAGGCTCAGGGCCAGTGCGGCCAGTCCGTCGTCCACCCGGCCGAGCAGCCCGCCGAGCAGGAGGAAGAGGCGGTACTCGTCCCTGTTGTGTCCGGTGATCAGCTCCACGTCACGGGCAGCGCCGTCCGCGAGGGCCTCCCAGGGTGCGGTGGGCAGGACCTCGCCGTCGACGACGGGCGAGAAGGGGGTGGGAGTGAGGGCGACGGCGCCCCAGCGAGGCACGTGTTCACGCATACGGCCGCTCAGCGCGGCCCCCGCCTCGGGCAGCTTGCGCGGGTCCACCCCGGCGAGGTCGGCCACGGTGGGCCGCAGCCCGATCCCGGCGGCCAGAGTCTCCGCGATGTCGGCGGCGAGCGCGTCCGAGAAGTACGTGCCCGGCACGCTCTGCGCGATGGCCCGCCGGAACAGCCCGCGCGCCCCCGGCATCGCCATCAGCGCGGCGATGGACCCCGCACCCGCCGACTCACCGAAGACGGTGACCTGCTCCGGATCGCCTCCGAAGGCGGCGATGTTCTCGCGCACCCACTCCAGCGCCGCCACCTGGTCGAGCAGACCGCGGTTCGCGGGAGCGCCCTCGATCCTCAGGAAGCCCTCGATGCCGACCCGGTAGTTCAGGGTGACCACGACGATCCCACCCTCGCGCGAGAGCCGGCCGCCGTCGTACGCGGGGTCGTCGGAGGAGCCGAACTTGTAGGCGCCGCCGTAGATCCACACCATCACCGGGCGGCGTGCCACCGGGTCCGCGTCCGGGGTCCAGACGTTCACGGTGAGCCAGTCGTCACCGGCCGGAAGGGTCCCGGGAGCCTCGGGGCCGAACGGTTCCTGCGGCGGAGGCGGACCGAACGCGAAGGCCTCCCGTACGCCGTCCCAGCGCTCCACCCGCCGCGGAGCCGCGAAGCGGGCCTCGCCCACGGGAGGCCGCGCGTACGGGATTCCGCGGAACACCGTCAGGGCACCCTCCCGACGACCGCGTACCGCGCCCGCCGCCGTAGCGGCCTCCGGATACTCGCTTGTGCTCATCGACGACTCCTCACCGGATCCATGCATTGGTGAAAACTAATCCACCTGACGAACCGGGGACACCCCTCACCCGGAAAAGGCCTCCACCCGGCGGATCACCTCACGGCAGAACGCTGCCACTCCTCCCCCATCGTCGATGAACTGATGCGGCTTGATGCAGAAGGTCGCGCAGCCGAGATCGCCGCGCTGACCGTGGCGACGCGTCGCTCCAGGCCGGCGGCGGGGATGTCGACGAGCTCGTAGCCGAAGGCGCGGTAGCTCTCCTCGTGGACCTTCTCGAACTCCAGCGACTCCGCGAAGCTGATCCGGCGGGCGCCGGTGGGTTCGCAGAAGCCCAGGTTACGGACGAAGAACACCTGCGGTTCATAGATCGCCTGGGTCGTGATCCGTTCGAGCTCCGCGGTCAGCGTCACCGGCACCGGCCGCCCCAGGTACCGGGCGAGGGCATGGGTGCACACCGGCGAACGGTCGTAGACCTGGACGGAGTCGGTCGCGGCGGCCGCCAACTGCCGTCGCCGCTGCAGCTCGACGACCTCCTCGATGAAGGATGCCCGGGTCCACGGCTCGTCCTCGCCGCGGGCCTGGGCCCCGGCGATGACCGCGGTCGCCGCCTCCTCGACGACCGCGTGGCCGAGCGCGGCGAGGCCGTGCAGGATCGACGTCTTGCCCGCGCCCGGCGTGCCGGTGAGAACGTAACGGCGCATGATTCGGAGGCCTCTCGTGCGTGGTGGAAGGGGTGGGGCGGCGACGGAGGCGGTTCCTCGACGGCTCGGATGCCGGAGACGCCCGTCAGGCCCAGGGTACGCAGCGGGTCCAGTTCTCCCGCGTCACTCGTGCCGCCGGCCGCAGTGTAGGTGACCACGCGAGCCGCGCTGCGGGAGGCGGTGGAGCGGTTCAGTCGCCGGGCCGGCCGACCGGCGTGGCCGGGAACGGGGTGCCCCAGGCTTCCTCCTCCAGTTGGAGTCCGTTGGCCAGGTGGCTGATCGTGCGGTACCAGCCGGTCAGCACGAGGAACTCGAGGAGCTGGTCGTCCTCGTAGTGGACGCGCAGGGCGTCCCAGGCGGGCTGCGAGAGGCGCGCGGTGTCGTGCAGTTCGTCGACGGCGGCGAGGAGCGCGGTGTGGCGGGGCAGCCAGGAGGTCGTCGCGGTGGGGTCGGTCTCCGTCGTCGCCCGGATCTGCTCCTCGGTGAGTCCCGCCTGCCGGACCAGTGAGGCGGCGTGCACGCCCCACTCGTAGGCGCAGCCGGCGCGTGCGGTGACGCGGGCGATGACGATCTCGCGGTCCATCGCTGGGAGCAGTCCGTGGCCGAGGAGTCCGGAGCCCAGGACGAACATCCGGGAGGTCAGGTCCGGGTTGCGGTGCAGGACACGGAACAGGGTGAGCGGCTCGTGCGGTGCGTCCGGGGGCATCCAGCGGCGCAGTGACTGGTCGACGGCGGCGGGGTAGGGCGGGTGGAGCGGTTCTATGCGCGGCATACGGCACCCTCCTGCTTCGATTTTCGAATCAGTATGCTGCTTTCAAAACCGAAGCACAAGGAGCGGCCATGGAGTCAGACGCGGAGTCCACGACGCCGCGGCCAGGCGTGCCGGTACGCGGATCCACGTCGGGCCGCCCCGTCATGGCGGTGCTGGATCTGCTCGGCCGACGCTGGGCACTGCGCATCCTCTGGGAGCTGCACCAGAGCCCCGCGGGCTTCCGCGAGCTTCAGCGGCGGTGCGAGCGCATGTCCTCCAGCGTGCTCAGCACCCGCCTCGGCGAACTGACCGGGGCCCGTCTCCTCGACCTGCGCGACGACGCGTATCACCTCACCCCGCTCGGCGAGGATCTCGTCGAGGCGCTGAGTCCGCTGAACGCGTGGAGTGCGCGGTGGGCCGGAGAGACGGGAGGCGAGGCGGCGGGGTGAGCGCGGCAGACGGCTTCTGCGGCCACCGGTCCGGTCCGCGTCATCGCACACGTCGACCGGCGAGGGCGGCGCCCCCGCCGGTCGTTTCAGGTGTCCGGTCAGGTGGTCGTGCAGGCGCTCCCGCTGAGGGTGAACGCGGTCGGGGCCGTGTTGACCGCGCCCTTGGTGCCGATGAAGCCGACGGTGACCGAGCCGGCGGCGGGGATGGTGGAGGTGTAGGAGGCGGGGGTGACGCTCACCGCGGCACCGGTCTGGGTGGGTGTGCCTCCCCACATGTTGGAGACGGTCTGGCCGTTGGCGAAGGAGAAGCCGAGGGTCCAGCCGTTGACGGCGGCCGTCCCGGTGTTGCGGATGGTGATCTCGCCCTGGAATCCGCCCTGCCACTCCCCGACGACGCGGTAGCCGACGGAGCAGTTTCCGGCGGGTGTGTCGCCGGTCGTCACGTTCACGGTGGCCGAACGCGACGAGCGGTTGCCGGCCGCGTCACGGGCGTAGACGGCGAAGGTGTACGCCGTCTTGGCCGTGAGGCCCGAGACCGTGGCGGAGTTGGCGGTGGAGGCGGCGACCTTCGTCTCCGTGCCGCCGCTCACCCGCACGACGTCGTATCCGGCGACGCCCACGTTGTCGGTCGAGGCGGTCCAGGACAGGGTCGCGGAGGTGGCGGTGACCGCGGAGGCGGTGGGGGTGCCGGGGGTCGTCGGCGCCTGGGTGTCGCCCGGGTTGCCGCCGCCGTAGATCGTGGCTTCCTTCGACGTCTGGGCGATGCCGTTGACGCCGTTGAAGATGCGCTGGCCCCAGGCGCTCAACTGCGTGGGGTCGAAGCCGATCGACAGGTCGAGGATCGGGTCGGTGTTGCCGCTCCAGGACCAGGCGAGATAGCCGAGGTCGAGCTGCTCGGCGGTGGCCAGCATGGTGTCCTCGTCCGGGTCGCCCCACTGGTCGGCGGGGCCGCCGAACTCGCCGATGACGAGGGGGAGTTTGGCGGTGACGAAGGCGTTGAGGTAGTCGGTGATCTCCGCCGCCGTGTCGAAGACGCTGTACATGTGGATCGAGAAGATCAGGTTGCCGGTGGTGTCGGCGGCGTACACGGACTGGGCGTTGGCGCGCATGACGCCCTGCCAGTCCTGGCCCCAGTTGGGCGCGTCCACCATGATCGTGTGCTCGAAGCCGGCGGCGCGCAGCTTCTTGATCGCGGCGGTGGTGGGGGCGGTCCAGCCGGCGGGGTCGGTGTTGCCCCAGGGCTCGTTGCCGATGTTGATGATGATGTAGTTCTCTTGGCCCGCGAGCACGTTCTTGAGGCCGATCCAGTAGTCGGCCGCCTGGTCGAGGGTGCCGGCCGCGGCCTCCTCGCCGTATCCGGTGGTGTCGTGCACCTCCAGGACGCAGATGAGCTTGTTGGCCTTGCACTGGGTGACAACGTTGGCAACGTCCGAGGCGCTGTTCGCGGTCCAGCGGTGACCGTCGGCGAGGACGACGCGGACGGTGTTGGCGCCGAGCGCCTTCACGTCGGCCAGTGACTGCGTCTCGTTCGGGTACCAGGTGTGGGCGTGGTTGACGCCGCGCATCACGAAGTCGTTGCCGTTGCCTTCGAGCAGCCTGCCGTTGCTGATGTGCAGGCCGGTGGCCTGGGTGCCCGGCGGTTCGGCCTGGGCCAGGGCGGCAGCGGGGCACAGGGCGCCTACGACGACGAGTCCGAGGAGGACAGTCACCAGGCGGGCCAGGAGGCTCTTTCTAGTCGTGCTTCTTGTTCTTCTCACTGCGACTCCAGGGAGTGAGCGCCAAGAAACTCAGGCTCGGGAAGAGGGGTATGGGAGCGCTCCCATGTAGCCATCATGCCAAGTACACGTCAATAGAAAGCGCATACTCGGCTGTAAGAGGCTCCACCTGTCAGCGACTTCCGGGCGTGATCAGGAACAGCAACCGGTGTCGAGGCGGCAGAAGCACGACGCCTCGATCGGTACGTCCGCCAGCGCGACGGCGATCTTCAGTTGCTGTGCCACGATCCGCGCCTCGCCGTGTTTGCCGAGCCGCACGAGGCACTCGTGGAACCCGTGCAGGGCCCACACGTTGCCCGGGTGCTGCACCGCGCGCGGCAGGGTGTCGTCGAGCCCGAGGTCGGCGCGGTAGACCGCCTCGGCCTCCGCGACACGCCCCTGTTCCAGGAGCAGGGCGCCGTAGGCGTGCCGGGTGGGCTGCATCCACCCCCATGGCTCGTCGTAGGGCAGGTTGTCGTCGAGGTCGATGGAGCGCTCCAGCGCGGCGAACGCGGCGTCGAAGTCGCCCTTGCGGTAGTCGAGTTCGCCTTCGAGCATCGCGGAGGCGATGGCGAGGATGTCGGCGCAGGTGTTGTTGAACAGCATGCGCGTCTCCTGAACCCGGGCCACCGCCTCGTGGAACAGGACGCGCTCGGCCTCGGCCTCGGGGATCCGGCCGGTGGCGGACAGGGCGACGCCACGGGCGTAGTGCAGCATCGCGGTCGTCACGCTGTACAGCTCCGGGTCGGCGGGCAGGGGCAGTCGGAGGAGGTCGGCCCAGCGGCCGAAGCGGATCAGCACATGCACCCGCATGGCGAGGAAGCCCTCCAGCCAGTCGGCCATGGGCGGGCTCTGTACCCGCAGCAGTTCCTCCGGGACGGAGGCCTCCAGTTGGGCGGCGGTGTCCAGGGCGGTCCGGGACTGGCCGAGGAACATCGCGCCGTAGATCTTGAAGTGGTAGTTGTGCGACCGGTACAGGGTGTAGAAGTTCATGGCTCCGGCGCGGGCGTGGAACTTCTCGTCGGCGACGATCGCGGCGCTGTTGTCCGACACGACCCGCCGGTAGTCGCCGCACAGGACGTCGAGGTGCGTGGGCATGTGCTGGAGATGACCGGCGTCGGGGACCAGCCCGCGCAGCCGGTCGGCGACGGGCAGTGCGGCCTCGGGGGTCGGGGACATCTCCATCAGGTGGATGTACAGGTGCAGCACACCCGGATGGTGTGCGCCGGCGTCCGTCGCGAGCACGCGGTCGAACACCGCCTTGGCCTCCAAGGTGCGGGAGCCTTCCGCCGGTTCACCGGTTCCGATGTTCCACAGCTGCCAAGGGGTCAGGTTCATCAGGGCGTCGGCGTACAGGGTGGCGATGTCCAGGTCGTCGGGGGCGAGTTCGTGGACGGCGCGCATGGCGTCGGCGTACGGCGCGTTCCACACCGAGCAGTCCTCGACGGCCTTCGCCTGCGGGTAGCGGGCGCGCAGCGCGCCGATCAGGGCCCGCTCGACGGACGTGGCACCGGCCTGCGCCTTCTCGTGCGCCAGCTCCACCGCGGCGTGGGTGCGCTCGACGGTCCGTACGAGGTCTTCCCCGTCGAAGAACTCCCACGGCTTGTTGTAGTTGGGCCCGAGCGCGTACGCGATGCCCCAGTAGGCCATGGCGCAGTCGGGTTCGGCCCGGACCGCGGCCTCGAAGCAGGCGACGGCTTCCTCGTGGTGGAAGGCGTACGTCCACACGAGGCCGCGGTCGAACCACAGCTGAGCCTCGGGGGACGAGGTCGTCACGGTACGACCGTGAGTGCCGAGGTCGTAGTAGTCCATGCAGTTCCCCCGAACACGAGCCGGCCTGAGGACGGTGACGTTACCGGGTGTTTTGTACCCGACACACCGGAGAAGGGGGACGAACGAGCAACCCGACGAAGCGCGTCCGGCACCCGCCGCGGGAAATTCCGTTGCACGCTCCCCCGGCCCCCAGCACTCTGGCCCTCATGTCCTACGTCCTGCGCCCGGCCCTGCTCGCCGACGCCCCCGCGATCACCGAACTGCTCAACACCGTCGACGAGATCGAGATCGGCCGGCGCGAGACCGACCTGCACACCGTCGAGGCGGATCTGAAGCGGCCCGACATCGACCTGGAGCGCGACTCCTGGCTGGCCTTCGACGGTGACCTGCTGGTGGCGTACGGGCTGCTGTGGGACGACTCCGGGGACGAGCGCGTCGACATCGACCACTACGTCCTTCCCGATCACCAGGCGGCCGGCGAGCTGCTTCTGGAGCCGATGCACACCAGGGCCCTCGACAAGGCCCGGGCCAACTGCGCGGCGAAGGCCGTGGTCCATCTGCATCTCAACACGGAGCCCACACTCGACACAGCGCTGATCAAGGCGCGGGGCTGGCAGGTCGTACGCCGCTATCACGTGCTGCGACGCCCCCTGGACCCGGCGCGCGACCTCGCCCCCGAGCCGCCCGCCGGGGTACGGATACGCCCGTGCGCGACGGACGCCGACCGTGAGCGCGTCCATCGGCTCTACCAGGCCGCTTTCGCCGAGCACTTCGACTTCCAGCCGCGCACGTACGAGCAGTGGCTGCACGACGTCGACGCCGCACTCCTCGACTGGTCGCTGGTGTGGATCGTCAGCACCGAGGAGTCGGGGGACGCCGGGTTCCTGATCTCCCGGGACGACCGGGAGGCGACGGGGTGGATCCGCAGCATCGGAGTGCTGCGCGAGGCCCGTGGCCGGGGCCTGGGCGCACTGCTGCTGCGGCAGGCCTTCGCCGCGTTCGCCGGGCGGGGACGGGACACCGTGGGACTGGGCGTCGACACGGCCAACGCCACGGGCGCCCCCGAGCTGTACGGACGTAGCGGCATGACACTTCACTTCGCCGTCGACACCTGGGAAGCGGTGCTGAGCTGAGCAGCGCGGAAAGCCGGTCCTCGCCCAGGGCCTTCTACGACGACCTGGCCGCCGACTACCACCTGATGTTCCCGGACTGGGATGCGAGCATGGCGCGCCAGGCGGCGGTGCTCGACGCGCTCGTCGAGCACCGGCTGGGAGCGGGGCCGCGGCGCGTCCTGGACTGTTCCTGCGGGATCGGCACCCAGGCGATCGGGCTGGCCCGAGCCGGACACCGGGTCGTCGGCAGCGATCTGAGTCCGCGTGCCGCCGCGCGCGCCGGGACCGAGGCGGCCGCGCGGGGCGTCGGGCTCGCGACGGCCGCCGGGGACATGCGCCGGCTGCCGTTCGCGTCCTCCGTCTTCGACGTCGTCGTCTGCGCCGACAACTCGCTCCCGCATCTGCTCTCCGCGCCGGAGGTCACCGCGGCACTCGGCGGCATGCGGAGGGTGCTGCGCGACGGCGGAATGCTGCTGCTCACCCTCCGGGACTACGACGAGATCCGCCGGACCAGACCCCTCTCGACACCACCCCAGGTCAGCCGGACCCCCGACGGCCGGGTGATCACGTTTCAGCTGTGGCACTGGCACGAGGACGGCGAGCGCTACGACCTGGAACACTTCCAGCTCATCCCGGCCGGGGCCGACTGGACGGTCCGACGACGCCGGACCACCTACTGGGCGCTGTCCCGCCCGCAGTTGACGCATCTCCTGGCCGAGGCGGGCTTCGCCGGCATCGTCTGGCACGCGCCGGAGTCCACTGGGTACTACCAGCCCGTCGTGACGTGTCAGGAGCGTCGGGCCAGGACGTAGGCGCGGCGGGTCTCCACCTCGTGGGCGTAGTGCGTGCGTTGCAGGCTCATCTCCACGGCGAAGCCGGCCGTCTCCAGCTGCTCGGCGACCCGGGTCGGGTCGAGGAAGCGGAAGTCGACGTCCACATCGTGACCCCACCATTCGTCCACGTGCCGGACCTCTTCGCCGATGTGGAAGGAGAGGAGCAGCAGGCCCGAGGGACGCAGGACCCGCGCCATCTCCCCGAAGGCCCGGTGCAGTTCGCCGGGGTCGAGGTGGAGGATCGTGTAAAAGGCGACCACCGCACCGAACTCGGCGTCCTTCGCGGGCAGTTCCAGTAGATCGCCCTCGCGGAACTCCACCTGCGGGAAGCGGCGCGCGCCCGCCGCGAGCATGCCCGGGGACAGGTCGATCCCGACCGTGTGCGCGCCCTTCTCTGCGAGCCAGGCCGCCACATGTCCGGGACCGCAGCCCAGGTCACCGATCGTGGTGCCCGGTTCCGTCTGTTCCAGGAGGGCGGCGAGCAACGCCTTGTCCAGGGGCTTGTGGTCGAGTTCCGCGTGGAGGCGGGTCGCGTACTCCTCCGCCACGGTGTCGTAACTGCGGCGTACCGAGTCGTGGTGTGCGTGATCACCCATGCGGTCCAGCATGCCATTGCGGGCTCCGTGGGCGACCGGCCCCGCCCTCGTCCCGTGCGGCGCTAGCGTGGGGCAACTGATCCCTGATTCACGGGTGTTCGACGCCGAGAAGGTCGGTGAGACACTCATGGACATCAAGCCGGGGCTGCCGGCGACGGACAACTTCCAGCACTGACCGCCGTGGCGGCCGCTCGTCGTCGAGACCGCCCGCCACATCCTCGACTACACCGGCGGCGCACTGATGATTCCCATGGCCGTCCTGGTCGAGCGGTACTGGCGGGAGATCAGCGCGGGTCTCGACCGACATGCCATCCCGGTACGGCACTTCGTCCTCCATGCCGACCAGGACACGCTCCGCGGCCGCATCGCGGGCGACACCGTTCTCGGCCCCGATTCCCCGTTCCGGCTCCGCTACCTGGAGCCCTACGCCGAGGCGGCCCGCACCTGGCTGCACGACGAGGCCGAGGTCGTCGACACCACGCACATCACGCCCGCCGAGGCCGCCCTGCGGATCGCGGAGGCGGTCAAGGGCTGAGGGTCAGACCATGAGCCCGGCGGCCAGGGTCGCGCCCAGTTCCCAGCAGGCCTCGGTGTCGGACTTGCCGGGCTCTCCGGTGACCGTCACCGCGTCCGTCGCGCGGCGCCAGCCGAGGCCCGTGGTGATCGACTCGATGAGGTCGAGTTAGCTCGATCGGGTGATCGTCTGCTGGCGGGCTTGCGGAGTGCTGGGCTGATCGGGCTAACGTGATCGTGCGACCTGGGACACCGGGTACGGCGTCAGCGTGCGGGCCCCTGCTCCACCAGAGGATGGGTCTGGGCCTCCCCGCCGCCTCTGGCCGCGCCCAACTGGCCAGGTCGCGCAGGGAACTGGCCTCCCGGGCCCGGACCACGCACAGGATGCGTGTCGCCACCCGGGGTCGAGTACGCCGGGGACCAGCTCGCCCAAGACCGTTCGGGGCGCGCGGCTGAACGGGCTCACTCCCGCTCAGTCCACAGGAACGGTGTGATGCACGATCAGCGAAGTAGCCACACCCCGAACCCTGCCGTCGGCCCCGCGTCGCACGCAAACGCGGCGGCTACTTCTTCACCTCGCCGGTGAAGATGGAGGTCTCCGACTCGTAGTCGGGTGCCACCTCGATCTGGAGGAAGCTCTCGCCCTTGGGAAGTTCGCATCCCCAGGGCACGGAGAGAGACCGGCCGGCGAGGATGCTGGTGTCGGGCAGTCCGTCGAGTCCGTCGTCGTAGATGGCCTCGCCCTCCTTGCCTTCGTCGCCGTAGGCGCAGTTGACCGTCATCATGCTCGCGTCGACCTTCTTGTCGGACTGGTTGACGATCTTGATCGTGAACTTGGCGTACGGGGTGTTCTCGGGCGCCGCGTAGTCGCTGGAGACCGCGCGGGAGAACTTGGAGAGGCTGACCTCCACGTCGTTGTCGTAGACGATCGTGTCGCCGAACCCGTAGGAGTCCCCGCCCGCTTCCTCCGCGGTCGGTTCCTCGGTGGCCTCGTCGGACCCGCTGTCCGACACCGTGTCACCGGCGTCGGCCGGGACCGTCTGGGTGACGGTGACGGTCGGTGCCGCCTCGGCCTCGCCGTCGCCGCCGACTCTGGCGGTGACGACGGCGGCGAGGACCGCGGCCACCACCGCGGCCGCGGCGGCGACCAGGACCGTGGTGGTCCTGGTCGGGCGCTGAGGCGGCTGCGGCGGCGGCAGATAGCCGGGCGCGGGCGGCGGAGTGTAGCCCGGCATGGGCGGCGGCGTGTTTTCGTGGCTCATGGTCCCCCCAGGGATGTGCTGTTGAGTGCTCAATGATCACCCACGGGGGCACTTATGTGGAATTCTCGTAATGAAAATGTGCTGATGACGTGATCGGCTACTCCGTGCGCAACGCTGTCGCCGTGCGGGCCTTGGCCGCCCAGCCCGCCGGAAGCAGCGCGCCCAGCACGGCGATGCCGACCCCGGCCAGACCCAGCAGGACCAGTTCGAGAGCGTCGTACACCTCCAGGACCGACGGCGGCAGCCCGGTGCCCGCGGCCTCCGCCATCTCCGGCAGCACGAAGCCGTGCAGGGCGAATCCGGCCGGCACCCCGACGAGTCCGCCGAAGATGCCGATCCCGGCCACCGAGGCGAGCACAAGGCTCACGGTCTGCCGCGGCGTCATACCGAGCGCCTTGCACACCCCCAGGTCATGGACGCGCTCCCGGGTGTCGAGGACCACGGAGTTGAGGACCCCGAGTCCGGCCACGGAGATGAGCATGAGGGTGAGGAGCGCGGCCATCGCGTTCAGGACGATGAGGAGGTTGTCCTGCTCGGAGAGGGAGTTGGCGAAGGCGTCGGCGCCCAGCGGCTCCACTGCCGCGGTGAGTGCCTCGGCGTACTCGGTCGGGGAGACGCCCTCCTTCACATCGACCCGGAACTCGGTGGGCTCGACGGCCGAGAAGTCGGCGATGTCCGCGTGGATCTCCAGCGTGTCGTCGGAGGTGTCGAAGGCCTCGCCCACGATCCGCAGGGTGGCCGTGTCCTCGCCGGCGGTCACCCGCACGGTGTCGCCGATCTCGGTGCCGGTGGTCTCCAGGAAGTGAGAGGAGACGATGACCTGGCCGGGGCCGGTGATCCAGTGGCCGGAGATCATCGCGTAGCTGCCGGAGCTCGAGTCACCGTCGTAGAGGGTGACCCGGACGGTGCCGGAGACTCCGGGCACGGTGGCCTCCTCCTGGGCCACGCCGTAGTACAGGGCGGTGCCCGGCTGTGCCTTGATGGCGGCGCTCACCTTCGCCGGATCGGCCGGCGCGGGGGTGGGGGTGTTCGGTGCGGGGACGTGTTGGCCCTTGCCGATGGTGGGACCGCCCGCGAAGACGCTCACGTCGTTGCGGCTCTCGGGGTCCCCGGCCGCCGCCACCTCGTTCAGCGACGAGGTCAGCCCCAGCGCGAAGGTCGCCGCGACCGTGCCGAACGCCACGGCGAGGAGCATCGCGAGGGTACGGACCGGGTGGGCGAAGGGGCTCGCCAGACCGTAGGTCACCGCGCGGGGCAGCGGCAGCCGGCCCGCCGCCCGGTGTGCCCACTGGCCGCGTCCCGTCCGCGGGGCCCGGCCGACGGCGATGGCCTCCACGGTCCGCAGCCGTCCGGCCCGCAGCGCGGGGACCAGCGCCGCGACCCCGACCACGAGCAGGGCGACGGCCGCCACCAGGACGTCCACCCACCAGGCGACCGTCAGCGAGACCGTGCCGTAGACCGTCTCGGTGTCCTCCAGGAGCGGTAGAGCCATGAGGTTGCCCAGGACGACGCCCAGCGCGATACCGGCGCCTGCGGGGAGGAGTGCCTGGGCGATGTAGGCGCGGACGACTTCGCGCGGGGTGAAGCCGATGGCCTTGAGGATGCCGATCCTGCGCAGGCTGGTCCCGACCGCGCCGCTGATGACGCTGCCGACGATGATCACCGACATGACGATGCCGAGCACGCCGAAGGCGATGAGGAACGGGATCGTCGGGGCGGCGTTCTGGTCGGCGGCCCGCTTGGTGTCCAGGTAGGACTGGCTGCCGAGGAGCGCACCGGACGGCACGGCGGCCGCGAGCTTCTTCCGGTCGGCGGCGATCTGGCTCGTGGTGCCGGCGGAGTCGAAGCGGTAGAGCATCTGGCTCGTGACCGGGGTGTCCTTCGACCCGAGTGCCCGCACCTGGGCGGGGGTCGCCCAGGCGTCGGCGGTCTTGCCGACGGACAGGGCGAATCCGACGATGGTGAGCGTCGGGCTGTTGTCGGCGTCCGAGGCCTTGAGGGTGGAGCCCAGTGTGAAGGCGGGGCCCTCGAACGACTCCGAGAGCGCGATCTCACCGGTCTTCGTCGGCCACCGGCCCGTCTTGAGGTCCAGCCGCTCCACGTCGCTGTCCGGGTCGGACCGGCCGACCAGTGTCATCGCCGGTGTCTGCCGTCCCTGGTCGTCCACCCCGTGGATCGTCGTGGAAGGGTAGGGACCCGCGGTCCCGGTGACGCCGTCCAGCGTGCCCGTGGCCGTCAGCTGGGCCGTGCTCACCTTGGCCGGGTCGAACTCCGCGGTGAGGTGGGCCCCGTTCTGCCGGGAGAAGGCGCGGTCGAAGGGGGCGTTGGTGGCGACCATGAGCGAGCCGGCGACCACCGCCGAGGCCACGGCCATCATCGTGGCCAGGGCGATCACCACGGTCTGCACCCGGCGCCGGCCGACCCCGGACCGTACGACCCGGCCGAGGGCGCTCATCGCACGGCCTCCGTCCGGGTGTCGAGGGCGAGGTGGCCGTCGACCAGGTGGATCGTGCGGCTCGCGCACGCCTCGGCGAGGGCCGGGTCGTGGGTGACGAGCACGATGGTCTGCCCGCCGCGGTGCAGGTCGACCAGCAGCTCCCGGACGTCCGCGCCCGAGGCGCTGTCCAGGGCACCGGTCGGCTCGTCGGCGAGCAGCAGGGCCGGCCGGTTGACCAACGCCCGTGCCACCGCGACCCGTTGGCGTTCTCCGCCGGAGAGCCGGCCGGGGTAGGCGCGGGCGTGCTTCTGGATGCCCAGCACCTCCATGAGCTCCCCGGCCCGGGTGGCCGCCTTGCGCCGGGAGGTGCCGGTCAGCTGGGCAGGAAGCTGGATGTTGTCGGCGACGGTGAGGTCGTCGAGCAGGTTGAAGAACTGGAAGACCATGCCGATCTGTTCGCGGCGGAACCGGGCCAGCGCGTGCTCGCCCATCCGGTCGACGCGCTGTCCGGCCACGGTCACGGTGCCGGTGGTGGGCTTGTCGAGGCCCGCGACGAGGTTCAGCAGGGTGGACTTGCCGCTGCCGGAGGGGCCGGTGACGGCGAGGGCCTCGCCCTGGGCGACACCGAGGTCGATCGGTCCGAGCGCGGGTGCGCCGGCACTGTCGTAGCGCTTGGCCACGCCCGTCAGTTCGATCACATGGGTCATGGAGTCGGTCCTCGCGTCGAAGGGGTTCAGGCTCAGCGAAGGTAGGGGCGCGGGCTCGTGCGCCGCGTCGCCCGGGGCACCGACATGGGGCCCTTCCCGCGGAGGACCCGATCGCGGGGTCATCCCTGCGACGTACGCCCGCAGGACGGTTCGTCGGCCTCACAGGCGGACGCGCCCGCGTCGGCACGGGCCCCACAATGTGCCGATGGAGACCGTGAACCGTTGGCTGCGTCAGATGCGCGCCGCCGTGCGGCCGGAGCCGAGGCGTACCCCGCTGTCACGGCGTGCGCTCGGTGCCGACGTCGTCCTGGCGGTGCTGCTGACCGCGGTCGCGCTGGTCGTGGCGGCGCGCTATCCCGGCGACGGGCCGGCCAGCTTGGGGAAGGTGGAGTTCGGGCCCCCGGACGTGCCCCGCCCTCCCGTGCCACCGGGACCGCGGTTCATCCCGGAAGAGGCGTACTCCACGCCCTGGCCGCTGATCGTGCTGTCGGCGCTGCCTCTTGCCGTCCGGCGCAGGTTCCCGCTCGCCGCGTTCGCGGTGCTGATGACCGCGGTGCTGGCCATCGGCGACGACGCCTCCTGGATCAACGTGCTGACCTGTGTCATCGCCGCGTACAGCGCCGTCATGCACAGCCGGCACCGGACGGTGGCGACGGCGGCGATGGTCTTCGCGGCGGTGCTGGCCGGCTTCGCCTTCCGGGAGACGGAGCCCATCCTGCCGGGCTGGTCGAGCCCCGCGGTGGTGCTGCTGATCGCGGGGGTGACGGCCGGTCTCGTCCGCTACTGGCGGCGGCGTCTGTCGGCCGACCGTGAGCGGCTCGCGCAGTTCCAGCGGGACCAGGAGGAGGCGATGCACCGGGCCGTGGAGGAGGAACGGGCCCGTATAGCCGCCGAGTTGCACGACGTCGTGACCCACAATGTGAGCGTGATGGTCATTCAGGCGGGGGCGGCGCGCAAGGTGATGGACGTGGCGCCGCAGCGGTCGAAGGAAGCGCTGCTGGCGGTCGAGGCGGGGGGACGGGCCGCGATGGCCGAACTGCGCCATGTGATGGGCCTGTTGGCCGCCCCGGACGCGGATCAGCCCGACGCCCTGGAACCCCAGCCCGGTCTCGCGCAGCTCGACGCGCTGATCGTGCGGGTGCGCGGCGCCGGGACTCCGGTGGGCGTCGCCGTCTCGCTCCCGCCGGATCCGCTGCCGCCCGGGATCGATCTGACGGCGTACCGCGTCGTGCAGGAGGCGCTGACCAACACGATCAAACACGCGCCGGGCGCGGAAGCCGCGGTCGTGATCGGCTACGCCGAGGAGGTCCTCCAGATCGAGGTCATCGACACCGGAGCCGTCCGTGACGCTCCGCAGCCGGAGGGGAACGGCCGCGGGCTGATCGGGCTGCGCGAGCGACTCGCGGTCTACGGCGGCGAGTTGACCGCCGGTCCGACCCTCGCCGGCGGCTACCGCGTCAAGGCCCTCCTCCCGTGGCGGACGGCATGAGCGGGCCGGAGCTGCGCGCCGTCATCGCCGACGACCAGGCCCTCGTACGGACCGGCTTCGGGATGATCCTCGCCGCGGACGGCATCGAGGTGACCGCCGAGGCCGCCGACGGAGCGGAGGCGGTCGACGCGGTCCGCCGTACCCGGCCGGACGTGGTCCTCATGGACATCCGGATGCCGGGGATGGACGGGATCGAGGCCACGCGCCGCATTCTCACGGAGGAGGGCGCGGACGGCCCCCGGGTCATCATCCTGACCACGTACGACCTCGACCACTATGTGTACGCCGCGCTCACCGCCGGCGCCAGCGGCTTCCTGCTCAAGGACGTCACCCCGGAGCATCTGGTGGCTGCCGTACGCCTGGTGCAGTCCGGGGACGCCCTGCTCGCGCCCGCGATCACCCGCCGTCTCATCGAGCGCTTCGCACACCGCGAGGAGGCCCGCCCGGCTCCCGGCCCGCACCGCGACCTCTCCGACCTGACACCGCGCGAGACGGAGGTGCTCCGGCTGCTGGCGACGGGGCTGAGCAACGCCGAGCTCGCCGACCGGCTCTTCCTCAGCCCGACCACGGTCAAGACCCACGTCGGCCGCATCCTGTCGAAACTGGATCTGCGCGACCGGGTCCAGGCGGTCGTCCTGGCCTACGAGACCGGGCTGATCACCCCGGGCGGAACGGACTGAAAACCGCAGGACGTCCCCGGCACCGCCGGTTACCGTTGATCCATGGAGGTCATCGAGCACACCCACACCGCAGCCGCGCGAGCGACCAGCTCCCCGGCTGCCGACGCCTGACCTCACCCCTCCCCCCGGCGGCCGGAAACGGACCGCCGGTGCAGTGCGCCTTCTTCTTCTCTGTCCCCGCGGTTCTTCCCGGTCCCCCGACCCGAAGGAACACCGCCATGAACACGGACCGGATCCTGCGCACCTTCACGGACTTCTACGTCGAGCGCGGACACCACCTCATCACCGGCAGCACCCTGCTTCCGCCGCCCTCGGACCCGGTGCTGTTCACCACGTCCGGCATGCACCCCCTCACCCCGTACCTTGAAGGCCGCCCGCACCCTCGGGGCCGGCGCCTGGTCAACGTCCAGCGCTGTCTGCGCACCACCGACCTCGACGAGATCGGCGACTCCACGCATCTGACGGTCTTCGAGATGCTGGGCTCCTGGTCGCTCGGCGACTACGGCCATTCGCAGAGCCTGCGCTGGGGATACGAGCTGCTGCACGACGGATTCGGCATCCCGGACGGGCAGTTGTACGTCACGGTCTTCGGCGGGGACGACCAGGTCGGACCCGACACCGAATCCCTGCGCACCTGGCGGGAGTTGGAGATGTCCGTGGAACAGACCCGCGAGGACAACTGGTGGTCCAACGGCCCCGTCGGCCCGTGCGGCCCCGACTCGGAGATCTTCGTCTGGACCGGCGACACCCCACCGGAGGGCACCCCCACCACCGACCCGCGCTGGGTGGAGGTATGGAACCACGTCAGCATGCGCTACCGCCGCCACGAGAACGGCGAACTCTCCCCTCTGTCGCAGACCTCCATCGACACGGGCATGGGTCTGGAACGCCTCGTGACCGTCCTCCAGGGGCACGACTCGGTCTACGACACCGACCTGTTCGAGCCCTGGACGCGTCTGCTTCCACCCCTGTGGGACCTGGACGGGACGCCGTCACTGCGGCTGGTCTGCGACCATCTGCGGTCCGGCATCGTCGTCATCGGCGACGGAGTACGGCCGTCCAACACCGGCCGCGGCTACGTCCTGCGGCGCCTGGTCCGCCGTGTCCTCACCACCCTCTGGCAGCACGACCCCACCCGCACCCTGTCCGACCTGCCGCCGGAACTCGTCGAGCACACCCTGGACCACTTCCGGCTGCCCGGCGGCACCTCCCCGGTCCTCAAGGTGCTCCTGGACGAGGAGCGCCGCTTCGGCAGGCTTCTCCAGCAGGGCCGACGGGTCCTCTCCCGCCCTCAGTACCAAGGGCAGTTGAGCGACGAGGACTACCACTACCTCCATGACACCCACGGCCTGCCGCGCGATCTCGTCGTCGGGCTGCGGGGCCCGCGCCGCTAGACTCCCCCGTCCATGGACATGATCACCGTCCCGGCCGGGCGGGTCACGCTGTCGGACCGCAGGACGCAGCGCAGTTGGGCGGTCGAGGTCGCGTCCTGCGAACTCGCGGCGCACCCCGTCACCCAGGCGCTGTACGAGCGGGTCACCGGTCTGCGTCCCGCCGCGGCCGACGGGGAGCGGCTCCCGGTCGAGGGCGTCTCGTGGTGGGACGCGGTCGGTTTCTGCAACGCCCTGTCCGAGCGTGAGGGGCTGACGCCCGCCTACCGTCTGTCCTTGGACGGGGATCACGTCGAGTGGGACGCCTCGGCCGACGGCTACCGGCTGCCGACCGAGGCGGAGTGGGAGCACGCGTGCCGCGCCGGGACGGCCGGCCCGCGCTACGGCCCTCTGGACGACATCGCGTGGTACCGCGGCAACTCGGGCGAGCGGATCCACGAGGTGGGCGGAAGACGACCCAACGGGTGGGGGCTGCACGACACCCTCGGCAATGTGTGGGAGTGGTGCTGGGACGTGTACGACGCCGAGGTCTACGGCAGCTACCGGGTACTGCGCGGCGGTGGCTGGTTCGACGAGCACTGGAGCTGTCGGGCCTCGGTGCGGCGCCGCAGTCATCCCACGTTCCGGGTGGACGACGTGGGGTTCCGCGTGGCCCGGTCGGGTCGGTGCCGGGACCCGGTGTCCTGAGCGTTCTCAGGCGATGAGCGCCTGGTCCGGCGGCCCCAGCTGCTCCAGGAGCCGGGCGTGGTGCAGTTCGGCCACGGGCGCGACCAGGTCGGGATGGCGCAGCAGGGCCGCCGCCCGCCGGTCGTGCTCGTCCGGGGCGAGCAGGCGGCGGAACTCGAACGGCGTCCCGGCCGTGTGGTCGCCCTCCCCCACCGCGGCCACGGCGAGGCGGGCCAGTTCCGGGTCGGTCAGCAGACAGGCGGCCCAGCTCGCGACGACCTCGTCCACCCAGGTGCGCCAAGCCTCGCCGTCGCCGTCGTAGCGGTCCGCGCCGGTGATCCGGTCGAGTCGTGCGGCGCCGCCGGGGCCCGCCATCTCGACCAGTGCGGCATCCATCGCCGTGGGGTAGCGCAGCCATGCCGCGACCGTGACGGCCTGCCGGGCCTGCACCTCGCACAGGGCCGAGGCCAGGGCGCCGCCGGGGGCGGCGTAGGCGAAGGTCAGCCACTGGGAGGTGGCCGCGATGACCGGGGAGAGAGCTGCTTGCACTGGGGAACCGTCCGAACCGCTGCTGGGGGGAGTGCGGAAACGGTAGCCCGTGGAGGGGGTCCGTGGGGGAAGTTGTGACCTCGGTGAAATCTCCGATCCATGTCTTGACATACCTGCCCGTCCTGGCCGCGGCGGGCGGACCGACACCGGTCGCCCGCGATCACGCCGTCCGCGTGGCACGGGCCGGCGCCGACGGCATCCTGCTGCTGCCGCCCTACCTGGTGACGGCACCGCAGCAGGGCCTGGTGCGGTACGTCGAGGAGGTCACCGCCGTCACCGACCTCCCGGTGATCTTCTTCGGACTCGCCCTCTCCATGCACTCCAACTCCCACCTCGGCATCAGCCTGGCCGCCATGACCCACGTCGCCGCCGCCATCCCGAATCTCGACCACTCCTGCGACACCCACTACCCGTGGAACTTCGCCGACGACGTGATCGTCCCCGGTGTCCTGGAACTGCGCGACGGCCACGTCGAGGTCCCCACCGGACCCGGCCTGGGCGTCGAGCTGGACCACGACGCCCTCAACCGGCTCCACCACCTGTACGTGGACTCCGGCGTGCGCTCCCGCGACGACACCGGATACATGCAACGCTTCGACCCCTCCTACGAGTTGAGGCTGCCACGCTGGTGATCAGCGCCGCTCCTGGAGGCGGGCGAAGAGTGGTTCCGCCTCCGGGAGGGTGCCGTCGACGGGGGTCACCCGGCGTCTGACGTGCTCCGCCGCGCCGGGGATGAAGGGCCGTAGCTCGTCGGCCAGGGCGCGGCATGCCGTGACCAGTGCGGCGAGGACCGCGTCGAGGCGTTCGGCGGCGTCGGTGTTGCCGTGCCGTTCCGCTCTGGCCAGGTCCCACGGGCGGGTCGCGTCGATGCACCGGTTGGCCTCCTCCACGATGTCCCAGGCGGCGTCGGCGGCCCGGCGGAAGTCGAAGTCGGCCAGCGCGGCGTCGATGCGGCCGGGTGCCTCACGGCATACGTCCAGCAGCGTCGCCACCGGGAACCGGTCGGTCCCCGGCGAGGGCACGGACCCGCCGCGGTACCGGTGGACCATCGTCACGATCCGGTGGACCAGATTGCCGAGGCCACCGGCGAAGTCGGCGTCGGCGCGGGCGATCAGCCGCTCGGTCGTGAAGTCGGCGTCCCCGACCCGAGGGACGTCGCGCAGCAGCCACCAGCGGACGGCGTCCGTGCCGTAGGCGGCGGCGAGGGAGACCGGGTCGACGGCCGTCCCGTTTCCCGACTTGCTGATCTTCCGCCCGCCGACCGTCAGATAGTCATGGACGAGGATGTCGGTGGGCAGCGGCAGACCCGCCGACAGCAGCATGGCCGGCCAGTACACGGCGTGGAACCGTACGACGCCCTTGCCGACGAGGTGGATACGGCGGTCCCCGGCCGCCCACCACCGCTCGTAGGCGGGGTCGTCGGTGCCGTAGCCGAGGCTGGTGACGTAGTTGCCCAGGGCGTCCCACCACACGTAGACGACCTGCCCGGGGTCGCCGGGGACGGGGATGCCCCAGCCGCGGGCGCGGGTGTGGGAGCGGGAGACGGAGAAGTCGTGCAGGCCGCCGGCGATGAGCGCGAGGACCTCGTTGCGGCGGGCGGCGGGCTCGATGCGCAGAGTGCCCTCGGTGATCAGTGCGTGGAGGCGGTCGGCGTACCGGGACAGCCGGAAGAACCAGTTCTCCTCCGCGACGAGCTGGGGTTCGGTGCCGTGCTCGGCGCATGTGCCGTCGACGAGTTCGTCGGGCGTGTAGAACTGTTCGCAGCCGACGCAGTACAGCCCCTCGTACTGCTTGCGGTACAGATCACCCGCCTCCGCGCAGCGGCGCCACAGGCGCTCCACGCCGGTGCGATGGCGGGGGTCGCTGCTGGTGCGGATGAAGTCGTCCAGCGACAGCGACAGCGGGTCGCGCAGTGCGGCGAACGCGTCGGCGTTGCGGTCGACGAACTCCCGTACGTCGACGCCCTCGGCCTCCGCGGCGAGGACGTTCTTCAGGGAGTTGTCGTCCGTCCCGCTCAGCAGCCGCACCTGCCCGCCGCGCTGCCGGTGGTGCCGGGCCAGCGTGTCCGCCTGCACGAGCTCCAGGGCGAAGCCCAGATGCGGTCGGGCGTTGACGTACGGAATGGTCGTGGTGATGTAGTGCCGTGGTCCGGTCATCGGTCCTCCTACCGGCAACGGGACCAGATCCGCACAACGCGTGAAGGCCCCGTTCCCGGGGCCTCGGTATCGGTGCGCGTGCGCGCTCAGCAGCCCCGGTGCGGGGGCATCATGCGGTGCTGAGGCGTAGGCGTGATCATGGGATCGAGGGTAGCAACGGGGTGCGTCGCCGGGCATCCGGATTTACGGGCAGCCTCGTTCGCTAGGGTCGGGCGCCATGACGGTTCAACTGTGTGTGTTGCTCTGGGCCCGGCCGGGCGCCGCCGCCGCGCTGGCCGCGTACGAGGACAAGGTGCTGTCCCTGCTCGGCGAGCATGGCGGGCGGGCGGGCGGTGCAGCGGGCTCGTGCCGACGGACGCGAAGGCCGCCCCGACGAGATCCAGTTGATCGAGTTCGCCACGCAGGACGGGTACGACGGGTTCTTGACATCCTCCCCTCCCTAAAGGGAGGGGATTCCTACGGCTCGCGCCGTGGGTGTTTCTGCTTCGTCGCCGACTGCCCGCCCGGAGAACTCCGTTGAGGTCTTACACCAGCTCCACAGACAGATGCGGTCAGCCCGACCGCCAGAATGTTCTTCGCCGCGTTCACGTCCCGGTCGTGGGTCGTGCCGCAGTCGCATGTCCACTCACGGACATGCAGGGGCATCTTCGATGCGATGGTGCCGCAGGCGGAGCACAGTTTGGACGAGGGGAACCACCGGTCGATGGTGATCAGTTCCCGTCCGTACCACTGGGCCTTGTACTCCAGCATGGTGCGCATCTCGCGCCAGGCCGCGTCACTGATGGCGCGGGCCAGAGTGTGGTTCTTGACCATGTTGCGCACGGTCAGGTCCTCGATCACGATCGTTTGGTTCTCACGAACGAGCCGAGTGGTGATCTTGTGCAGGTGGTCCCGGCGCCGGTCGGCGATCCGGGCATAGACCTTCGCGACCTTGATGCGGGCCTTGCGCCGGTTCGTGCCGTCACCCTTGGCCTTGCGGGCCAGGTTCTTGTGAGCTTTGGCCAGGCGGCGTCGGTCGACCCGCTCGCATTTCGGATTGGTGATCTTCTCGCCGGTCGAGAGGGTCAGGAGGCTGGTGATACCGGCGTCGATGCCGACAGCGGTGTCCACTACGGGCAGCGGCTCGACGGACATGTCGTCGCACAGCATCGACACGAACCAGCGCCCGGCCGCGTCCTGCGACACCGTTACCGTGGACGGCACCGTGCCCTCGGGAAGAGGCCGGGACCAGACAATGCCCAGCGGCTCCGTCATCTTGGCCAGGGTGAGCTTGCCATCCCGGAACCGGAATGCGGAGGACGTGTACTCGGCGGACTTACGGGACTTCTTCTTCGACTTGAAGCGCGGGTACTTGGCCCGCCTGGCGAAGAAGTTGGAGTACGCCGTCTGCAAGTGCCGAAGTGTCTGCTGCAACGGGACGCTGGAGACCTCGCAGAGGAAGGCCAGCTCCTCGGTCTTCTTCCACGCCGTGAGCATTGCCGAGGTCTGGTTGTAGTTGACCCGCTCCTGACGCGTGAACGCCTCCGACCTCGCGGCCAGGGCAAGGTTGTAGACCTTCCGGACGCACCCGAACGTGCGCGACAGCTCGGCTGCCTGCGCATCGGTCGGATAGAAGCGGCACTTGAACGCCCGCTTCACGTCGGTCGTGGTCACGGTCACAAACCAGACTGCAGTCCTGTAAAGATCAAACCTGCGGGTCAGAGCACTGCGGTCCGCCCAGGAGGCGAATCGCAGCCCGTTGCCCTGCTCCGCAGGAGCTTCGTTTCCTCCCCCACCTAAAGGTGGGGGTATCCACGAAGGACTCCCGATGACGGGCGGCCGTCGCACCGCGCTGGCAGTCGAGCGTGACGCCGTCGTCGCGCGCACCGACCTCTACCCCGTCGAGCTGAGCGGGGCGTAGAAGTGGTCGCGGACCCGGTGCAGCCAAGCCTCCACCGCCGCCTCGTCGGGGTGGTCCGGCAACACCGTGCGGGTCTCGTCGAACGCGGTCTCGTAGTACGCGAGCAGGGGGCGGGCCACTGAGGCGTCTGCGGCGACCCGTTCGCCGAACTCCCGGTATTCCTCGGGGTTCTCGACGCGGATTGTCAGGTGGCCGGTGGCGTACAGCTCCAGGCCCTGGTGGCACAGCCGCTTGAGGTGCCGGGCGTGCTTGGACGTGCGGTTGCGGGTCTCCGCGGAGGAGGAGCGGTCGGCACGGTTCTCGAGACGGCGGAACTGCTGGGTGGCGTAGCCGAGATAGGCGTCCCGGATCCGCTTGGCACTCAGGAACGATGTGCGCAGGCCGATCAGTTCGTCGCCGAGAGGGGTGCGCACCTCGTACAACTCCGTTGGCAGCCAGGCGAGTTCCATCGCGGTCGGGTTGCCGCCCAGAGCGAGCCGGCACCACTTCGCGGCCTCGTGCAGGGTGCGGTCCGGGGCCGTGCTGACGTGGGACTCCTTCGGCCCGTGGAGGCCGTGCAGGGACTCGGTGGGTGCGGCGAACATGCCGAGGCGGTCCACGTCGGAGCCTTCGTGGGCGAGGCCGTAGGCGGTGGAGCCGACGATGCCGGACAGCAGGACGTTCGGGACGGTCACGTCGGCCACCTTTCGGATCGGGGGTGTGGCGCTCCATTGTGCTGACCTGCGGGGATGCGGTCACGCGGTTTTTCTCCGGTGCCGGGTCGGTGAGGGCACCTCCCGGGTACGGCCTGTCGGTGGCCTCCGCTAATGTGTGCGCCCTGTACCGAGGGGAGACATCGAAGTGCTGGTCAGGGCGGGGAATGCAGGGCGTCGGATGGCTTACGTGGCCTTGCTGACGGGGGTGTTGGCGGGCTGTTCCGAGGGAGCCGACGACAAGAAGGACGCGAAGACGTCCGCGAGTGCGTCGGCGAGCGCCGGCCAGGTCGCCGAGAGCGGCGACAGCATCGGGGCGGCCGGTTCGGCGTGCGAGCTGCCCGTGAGTTTCGACCTCGCCAAGGACTGGGAGGCGGAGGCCATCGACTCCGCGGCCGCCCAGGACAAAGCCTCCCCGACCGATTCCGGCGATCTCGAGGACGAGATCTCCGAGGAGGTCCTCGACTCCCTCCTCCGCCAGGGTCCGGTCGCCGCCGCGTGCGAGGTCGACGCCAAGCCGGCCGGCTACATCGGCTTCCTGCGGATCTGGACCGGCGAGCCCGGCGACGACGACGCGCGCACCGTGCTGGAGGAGTTCGTCGCGGCCGAGGACGACTCCAGCAAGGCGAAGTACAGCTCCTTCACGTCGGGCGACCTCGCCGGTGTCGAGGTGGAGTACGTCGTCACGAGCGAACTCCTGGACGAGACGAAGAAGGAGAGCGCCTTCGCCGTCACCACCCCGGACGGCCCCGTCGTCGTGCACCTCGGCGGTATGGACACCGAGGAGCACGAGAAGATGGCCCCGGCGTTCGAACTGGCGAAGAAGACCCTCCAGAAGGTCTGACAGCCGGTCCGAGTGGTTCCGGAGCGTGGGCATCACAGGTGAACGAATTACGGGTGCTCCGTCTCGCTCCGTCCGTTCGATCGCCGCACCGAATGTTTCGGAAATTTTTTATATCAGGACAAGGTGCAACCTTTTCTTCAACCGTGTTGTCTCACCAGATATCAGGCACATGAACATCCCGGGGGACATCATGAGACGCAGCAGAACAACGTGGGCCACCGTCGCTCTCATGGGCGCGACACTCGGCGTGGCCGCTGTACCCGCGCAGGCCGCCACCACCTGCCCCACCGGCTGGGGCAGCGTCGCCAAGCAGCAGGCGGTCAGCACGTCGGAATCGGTGACGAACGCACGGACCGGCAGTCACGCCTGCTACGACCGTCTGGTCGTGGACGTTCCGGGCGCGGCGAAGGCCCACCTCGGCTATTCCGTCCGGTACGTCGACCGACTCCAGCAGGACGGATCGGGCCGGCTGATTCCCGTCGGCGGCGGCGCCGTCCTCGAAGTACGGGTGGCCGCGCCCGCCTACGACGTCGAGACCGGCGCCCCGACCTATCCCGGACGGGTGGCCCGCCCCCTGCCGGGCGTCGACCTCGACGGATACCGCACCTTCAGGGACACCCGGTTCGCCGGCAGCTTCGAAGGAGACACGCAGTTCGGCCTCGGCGTCCGCGCCCGGCTCCCGTTCCGGGTCCTGCGGGTGGACGACCGGGTCGTGGTGGACGTGGCCCATTCATGGAGCGCCAAGCCCTGACTCCTGTGCCGGGTCGGCCCCGCCACACGGCGACGGGACCGACCCGGGGCGACACGGCGTACATCCGCCCCGTGCGAGTCCCGCCGACGTCGCTATCCCCCCGTGTAGGCCTCGACCGTCGCCGCCGTCGTGGCCGCCACCGTCTCCGGATCGGCTCCCGAGGCGGCATAGGCGGTGCCCCACTCCTCGCCGGACCGCTTGAAGAACTCCTTGGCCTCGGCCGTGCCCTGCCAGGCCTCGGACTCCTCCCGGCTCATCCCGCGACCGGCGAGGTGCATGCCGAGACCGAGGGCGATGCTGTCCCAGCCGATACCGACCGCGCCCGGCCCGAACTGGTTCCAGAAGTCCTCCGGGACCACGGCCACGTGCTCCACCTCGAACACCGTCCGCCCCTCACCCTCGGGCGTGAGCCGCACCTGGACCTCGCTGAAGCCCGGGTCGGGCCCGTACAGCCAGCTCACCCGCAGCCGCTCCGGCTCCACGCACTCGAGGATCTCGCCCCCGGCATGGCCCTCCAGCTGATAGCGCCCGCCGAGCCGGAACTCCCCGGTGACCGGCAGGAACCACCGCCCGATCCGCTCGGGGGAGGTCACCGCACCCCAGACGTCGGCGATCTCGGCGTCATAGGTGCGACGCAGCAGCACCGCATGAGCCTCCTCCGCCTCGACCTTGCGGGTGCCGACCTCCCGGTGTGCACGGTCGATCTGGTCGACGATCTCGCTCATCCCCGCTCACTTCCTCTCTCGGCGCGATGCCTCGGCCCGGACGGCGTACCTGGGGCAACGCTCGCACAAAGGGGCCGGGATCGCCTGATTCCGGCCGGGAGGCCTTGCGGGTCATGCGCCGAACCAGGCGCGGGCGAGCCCGGACAGGGTCCCTTCGGCGGGGCCCTCCAACTCCCTCAGATACCAGGGCAGGTTGCTGTACACATGCAGCAGTGTGTAGGCGAGGGCGTGGGACGGGTCGACGCCGCTGCCGTACGCCGCGGTGAGCCGGGCGAGCAGGTGGGGGTCTCCTCGGGTGACGAACAGGCCGACGCCCACGAAGTCGTAGGCGGCGTCCCCGATCATGGCGGGCTCGAAGTCGAAGAGGCCGGTCAGGCGCCAGCCGTCGGGGTCGACCAGGAAGTGCTGCTGCATGACCTCGGTGTGCAGCAGCGAGCGCCGTGGGGTGCGGGGCAGCGGAACCGAGGCGAGAAAGCCGGGGATCTGCTCCAGCCAGCTGTCCGGCAGACCGTGGCCGCGCTGCCGCGCCACGGCGTTCGCGCGCTGCCGGTCGAGAAAGGCGCCCCAGTCGCCGGGCCCGAGGACGTCCTCGAGCGGGGCCGGGTCGAGCGAGTGGAGTACGGCGAGGGCTTCGCCGATCTCGGTGACGAGGCGTTCCCGGTCGGGCCGCGGGATGCGCTCCCAGGCCCGGGCGAGGTTCTCACCGCGCAGCCGGGACATCAGGACGTACTGCCAGCCGTTCTCGTACGGCCCGAAGTCGTCCACCCCGGGCGTCGGTACGGGGAGCAACCCGTGCAGATGGGACAGGACACGGCCCTCGGCGATGCCGTCCCGGGCGGCGGAGGTGGGGAAGAGCTTGAGGACCCGGTCCTCGCCCACCGCGTAGACCGGTTGTGAGCCGTCCGGGAAGCGGGTCAGGGGCGCGTCGCCGAGTCCGAGTCGGGTGCAGAGATCCTGCGCGCCGGCCCGCATCAGCTTCTCGTCCCCGACGATCGCGTCCCACTCTTCGTCGGTCTCCACCACGGGCAGCATGATCGCGACCGTAGGCCGGGTGGTGGCGGCGGGGCAAACGGTTTTGGACATGCGGAACGCCCGGCCGGACACCCCCGGCCGAGCGCCCGTACGAACCTGCGGTCAGCCGCCGCTCAGCCGCGCGCGCAGCAGTTCCTTGCCGAGTTCGGCACCCTTGCGGCTGTCCGCCTGCGCCTTGCGGAACAGGTCCGCTACCTGGGTGTCCTTGTTCCGTTCGGCGTCCTGGATGTACGACTCGAGGCGCAGCGCGTTGCTCAGACACGCCTCCACGTACCAGATGAGGTTGTAGTCCTTGTCCGGCGTACCGGTCACGCCGCCGGTCTCCGTGCTGCTGGTCATACGGGCCTCCTCCAGCGGTTGTCGTTGCGGTGCCGTCCGGGTACCCGTCCCACGCGGGTCAATCAGCCGACGTCCCACAGGAAGCGGTGCGTGTGGATGCCGAAGTACGGAAACGAGCGGACCTCTTGGACCCCCTCGACGTTCCGTACGACGTCGTTGACGAAGTCCAGCAGGTCCCGGGGGCCGGGGGCGACCACCTCGACGAACAGGTCGAAGCCGCCGGAGGTCAGCACCGAGTAGACGACCTCGTCACGCCGGGCGAGTGCGTCGGCGACGGTCCGCGGGTCCCCGTCCACGCCGATGCCGAGCAGGGCCATCGCCTGGCCGCCCATGGCCATCGGGTCGGTGACACCGACGACCTGAACCGCCTTGGAGTCCAGGAGCCGTTGCAGGCGCTGGCGTGCGGCCGAGGCGGACAGGCCGACCTTGGGGCCGAGATCGGCGTAGGCGATGCGGCCGTCGGTCTGGAGCTCGCGCAGGATGGCCCGGTCGATCTCGTCCACGTGCTTCCTTTCGGGTCTGTCATCCGGCCAGTTCGGCCAGGGCGGCGGCGAAGACCTCGGTGTGGGTGTCCACGTCCGCCTCGGTGGTGTCCGGGCACATCAGCGCCATGTTGTGGAAGGGCGTCAGGAGGATGCCACGGTTGGCGAGGTGGACGTGCAGGAAGTCCTCCAGCTCGGCGTCACCGGCCGCTTCGGACTCGGTGCCGGTACGGGGCGCCGGGGAGGCGAAGCGGTACTCGGTGCGGGCGCCGAGCCTGCTCACCGACCAGGGCAGGGCGTGGGCGTCGATGCCCGCCCGGACGCCGGCCTCGAACCGCTCGGACAGCTTGGCCATCCGGCCGAACGCCTCGTCCGTCAGGACGTGTTCGAGTGTGGCGCGCATCGCCGCGACCGAGAGGGCGTTGCCCGCCAGGGTGCCGCCGACGCCGCCCATGTCGACGAGGTCGAGGTCGTCGCGGTCGAGGAGCCGGTCCGCGAGCTCGGCGGACAGTCCGTACGCGCCGGCCGGGATGCCGCCGCCGATCGCCTTGCCGACGGTCAGCAGGTCGGGCTCCAGGTCCCAGGCCGCCGTGCAGCCGCCGGGTCCGGCGGAGAGGGTGTGGGTCTCGTCGTTGATGAGCAGGGTGCCGTGCTGCCGGGTCAGCGCCCGGACGCCCTCCAGATAGCCCGGTTCGGGCAGCACGATGCCGATGTTGGTGAGCGCCGGTTCCATGAGGACGGCGGCCACGTCGCCGTGGGCCAGTTCGCGCTCCAGCTGCTCCAGGTCGTTGAACTCGGCGACCCGGCTGGTGAGGGTGACATCGCAGGGGGCGCCCACGTTGCCGGGGCGGGCCACGCCGTGGCCGTCGGGGCCGACGACGATCAGGGACTCGTCGACGCTGCCGTGATAGCTGTAGCTGTTCACCAGGATCTTCGGGCGGCCGGTGACGGCGCGGGCGAGGCGGATGGCCCACCGGTTGGCGTCGGTCGCCGTCAGCGAGAAGCTCCAGCGGGCGAGTCCGAAGCGGCGGGTGAGTTCCGCGCCGACCCACTCGGCGTCCTCGGTCGGCAGCATCGCCGTGGCGCCGCCCTGTTCGGCGAACCGGCGCTGGACCGCCTCGGCCACCGGTGCGGGCGAGTGTCCGGCCATCGCGCCCGTGTCGCCGAGGCAGAAGTCGATGTACTCGTGTCCGTCGATGTCGGTGACCCGGGCGCCCCGGGCGGTGTCGAGGTAGCGGGGAAAGGACCCGGCGGTCTTGTTCATCCAGGTCATCGGCACCCGCCCGAAAAGATGCCCGGCGCGCGCGTACGCCTCCTCGGAGCGCGGGCAGCGGCGCTGGGCCTGCGCCCTTTCGCGGGCGAGGAGGTGCTGGAGACGGGTGCGGTCCATGGGTTCTCCGAGCGTGCGTACGAAAGAAAACGGGGCGACATCACTCTATGGCGATTGATTCGAGCGTCAAGACAATCGAATCAATCGTATCCATGGGTCACATGTCGGGGCCCTGCTCGCCTGCGAGCGGCTGCACGCCGGGGAAGATCAACGGGCGTGTGGTGATCTGCCGCGCGGCTGATCCGAGTGCGGGGAAAGCGCCAACTCTCCTTCCCCACACGGCATTTCAGACAGTCGACGCAGAAGTGAACAGAGAGCGTTCGATTTCTGAGCGAAGTCTCGATCAACCGCGCGAGAGGGGTCGGCGACGGTGTGTACTGTGCTGCGAGCGCCTAGCCACCGGCACTCGGACTCACCCCTGCCCGACTTCCCCTGGAAACCGATTCGATGATCGAATTACCGGACCTGGCTGTCGGCGGTCTCGCCGTCGGCACACTGTCCGCGCTCGCCCTCGGCGGCGGTCTGCTGCGCTCACGGCGCCAACTGACCCGGCAGCGCACCGAGACGGACGCCCTGCGCTCCCGACTCGACGCCGCGCTGCACACGTTGACGGCCGAGGTCGAGCACCTGGCGGCACAGCGCGTACCCGTCGCCGCCCGGCAGCTCGCCCACCCGCACGTGACGGTCCCGGGCCCCCTCCACCCGCACACCGCGGGAACGCCCCTGGGCATCGCCCTGGAAGGCGTGCTGCTGGGACTGCGTGCCGAGCTCTCCGCACAGCGCACCCGTATCGACGCGGCCGCGCAAGCCGGGATGCGCGGCGCCACCCGGGAGATCCAGGCGGCCCTCTACCGTTTGCAGGACGCCCTGCGTCAGCTGCAACAGCGCTATGACGACCCGGAGTTGGCGCAGACGCTCTTCCAGCTGGACCACGAGAACGAGCAGTCGCTGCGGCGGGCGCAGGTCGCCGCCGTGGTGTGCGGGGCGTGGGTGGGGCTCGCCCGCGAGGAGTCGCACCTGGTGGACGCGGTGACCGGCGGACAGTCGCGGCTCGCGGGCTACCACCGGGTGAAGGTCCACAACCATCTGGAGACGGGCACCGCCCTGGTCTCGCACGCCGTCGAGCCGGTCGCCATCATCGTCGCCGAGCTCCTCGACAACGCGCTGCGCCACTCCGCGCCCGACACCGACGTCGTGGTCAACCTGGAGCACGTGCATCACGGCGTCTGCGTCACCGTCGACGACGCGGGCGTGGGCATGACCCAGGACGAACGGGCCCACGCCCAGCGGACGGTGGCCGGTACCGAGCCGATCCTCCTCACGAGTCTCGGCGATCCGCCCCGTATGGGCCTCGCCGCGATCGGCCAGCTCACCCGGCAGTTCGATCTGGGCGTCGACCTCTCCTCGCCGTCCCCGTACGGCGGTGTCCGCGCGGTCCTGAGAGTCGAGAGCCATCTCCTCAGCCGTATCGACCCCGTCGAGCAGCCACCGGCGGTCAGCACGCCGCGCTCGACGCGCAAGGCCACGGCGGAGGCGTCCCACGGCTACGGCACCGACGACGCCGCCGCCCTCACCGGGCACCACGACGAACTGCCGCAGCGGCGCCGCCGTACCCGCACCGCCGCTCCGAAGGCATCCGCGGCCGAGCACCCGGCACGCAGTCCCGAGGACGCCGCCGCCGCGCTCGGCGCCCTGCAGTCCGGCACCGCCGCGGCCCGCGCGGACGGTGCCGCCACCGACGTACCGACGAACGAGACCGACCATAAGGGGGGACCGGCTCGATGACCAGCCGCGACGCAGGCGACACGGCATGGGTACTGGAACCGATCCTCGAGGTGCCGCATGTCGTGGCCGCCGTCCTGCTCACCCGGGACGGCCTGGTCACGGGGTACACGGACGCGCTGTCCCGGCCCTCGGCCGAGCGGGTGGCCGCGATCACCAGCACCGTGCAGGGGGCGTGCCGGACCGCCGCGGCCGCGTTCGCCGACCGGGACCGGGCCGAGATCCGGCAGGTCGTCATCGAGTCGGACCACGGGTACGTCCTCATCGTGCCGACCGACCACGGCACCTGTGTGGCCGCGTACGGAAGCGGCGAGGTGCGTCTGGACCTGCTCGCGCACCGCGTGCACTCGCAGGTGGCACGGCTGGGCGAGAAGGCGATGGCCACCGCACCCCGAGGGAGCGACGACGGCGCTCCGGCATGACCGGCCGCCCCCTGGTCCCGGCGTATCTGTCCACCGGCGGCACCGCCCGCCCCAGCCGCCCGCACCTGGAACGGCTGTCGGTCCTCACCGCCACCGGCACACCGGCGCCGGTCGGTCTCCCGGCCGCCGAACTGGCCCTCCTGGACGCTCTGGAGGAGGGCTCGCTGACGGTGGTGGAGGCCGCGGCCCTGCTCCGGCTCCCGGTCTCCGCCGTCCGTGTCCTGGCCGGCGCCCTCCTCGACCGGGACCTGGTGGTGTCCCGCGCCCCGGTCCCGCCCGCCGAACGGTTCGACCCCGACCTGCTGAAGAGAGTGGCCGATGGCCTCCGCGCCCTCAAGCACAGCTAGCAGCGCCACCGGCACACCCGGCCGCGTTCATCTGCCGGACACCGCCCGCGATCTGGTGAAGATCCTGGTCACGGGCCCCTTCGGGGTGGGCAAGACAACCCTGATCGACTCGGTGTCCGAGATCGTTCCCCTGCACACCGAGGAGCAGCTCACCGAGGCATCCGCGCAGGTGGACGACCTGGAGGGGGTGCGGGACAAGTCGACGACCACCGTCGCCATCGACTTCGGGCGGATCAGCCTGGCGGGCGGGGTCGTCCTGTATCTGTTCGGCACGCCCGGACAGGAGCGGTTCCGGTCCTTGTGGGACGACATCGCCTACGGCGCGCTCGGCGCCCTTGTCCTGGTCGACAGCCGTCGGATCGACGCCTCCTTCGACGTGCTCGGCCTGGTGGAGGAGAGCGGGCTGCCGTACACGGTCGCCTTCAACGCCTTTCCGGACGCGCCGAGCCACCACACCGAGGAACGGCTGCGTGCCGCCCTGGACCTGGAGCCGGACACACCGATGGTCACCTGTGACGCGCGGGACGCGAACTCCTCGATCGACGCACTGCTCACGCTGGTCCAGCACCTCATCGACCGCCACCCCTCGGAGAGCCGGTGACCACCTACCCCCCTGCCCGGCAGGACTTCACCCGCGCCGCCCCCGTGCGGCTGTGGGAGGACGGATTCGCCCTCGACCCGTACCGCTACTACGACGACCTGCGGGCCCAGGGCCCGGTCGGCTGGGCGGAGTTGGCGCCGGGCGTGCCGGCGTACGTCGTCACCGACCGGCGTGCCGCGCTGGAACTGCTGCACGACACGGAGACCTTCTCGCACGACCCGCGGCCGTGGGAGTCGACGGTCGCCGACGACTCCCCCGTGCTCGGCATGATGCGCTGGCGGCCCAACTCCCTGTTCGCGGACGGCGCCGCCCATGCCCGCTACCGCACCACCCTGATCGACACCTTCGACCTGGTCGAGCCGCACGACCTGCGGGCCCGCGTGCACCGGGCGGTGCATCTGCTGGTGAGCCGGATCGGGCCGAAGGGCGAGGCGGATCTGGTGGGCGAGTTCGCCCGGCCGCTGATGGCGCTGGTCTTCAACAGCCTCTTCGGGCTGCCCGACAGCCAGAGCGAGCGGCTCAACCAGGCGCTCGGCAAGATGATGGAGGGCGGCGCCCAGGCGGCCGCGGGCGAGGCCGAGTTCGGCGGCTACGTACTGGAGTTGATCGCCGCCAAGGCCGAGCGGCGCGGCGACGACCTGCCGAGCCGCCTCCTGGACCACCCGGCGGGGCTCACCCCGGAGGAGGTCACCTGGCAGGTGTTCCTCACCCTCGGGGCCGGTCACGAACCGACCGCGAACCTGGTGTCCAACGCGCTGTCCCGCATCCTCGGCAACCCGGTCTACTACTCCACCCTCACCAGCGGCGCCCGCCCGGTGATGGACGCCGTGGTCGAGGTGCTGCACCACGAGACCCCGCTCGCGAACTACGGCGTCCACTACGCCCGTCGGCCGACGACCTTCCATGGCACATGGATCAGAGCGGTGGTGCCGGTCGTGGTGTCGTACGGGGCGCTCGCGTACGTCGCCGAGCAGGAGGTCGTCGAGGGCCGCCATCCCAAGGACGCCTCCCACCTGTCCTGGTCGGCGGGCCCGCACGCCTGCCCGGTCAAGCAGCACACCCTGCTCATCGCCACCGAGGCGATCGAGCGGCTGACCCAGTGGCTGCCCGACCTCGCACCCGTGCTGCCGCGCGAGCGACTCGCCTGGCGGCCGGGCCCGTTCCACCGTTCACTGACGGCGCTGCCCGTCAGGTTCAGCCTTCGCTCCCCCGACCAGCCAGGAGATCCGTCGTGACCGCGACCGACCGCATCGACCGCTTTGTCATCGACCCGTTCGGTTCCGACATCGCGGCCGAATGCGCCCGGCTGCGCGCCTTCGGCCCGATCGTCCCCGTCGAACTGCCCGGCGGCATCCCCGCCTGGGCGCCCACGGGCTACGACACCCTCAAGGAGCTGATCCTCGACCCGCGGGTCAGCAAGGATCCGCGACTGCACTGGCGGCTCTGGCCCGAGGTCGGCGAACACCCCTCGTGGGGCTGGGTCCTCGGCTGGATCGGCGTGGTCAACATGCTCTCCACCTACGGCGCCGACCACACGCGGCTGCGCAAGCTGGTGGCGCCGAGCTTCACCCATCGGCGCACCGAGACGATGCGGCCCCGGGTGGAGGCGATCACGGCGGAGCTGCTCGACGCGGTGGCGGCGGGCGACGCCGAGGTGGTCGACCTGCGGGCGGCCCTCGCCCATGCGCTGCCCATGCGGATCGTCTGCGAACTCTTCGGAGTCCCCGACGAGTTGGTGGCCGACACCGCGCGGATGATATCGGCCATCATGGACACCTCCGACCCGACTCCGGAGCACGCGGCGTCCGTGCAGCAGCAGATCGGCACGGTGCTGCCCGCGCTGATCGCCCATTGCAGCACACACCCCGGCGACGACCTGACGACCGAGCTGATCCGGGTGCGGGACGAGGACGGCGACCGGCTCAGCGACGAGGAGCTGCTGTACACGCTGCTGCTGGTCATCGGCGCCGGCTTCGAGACGACCGTCAACCTCATCGGCAACGCGATCGTCGCACTGCTGCGGGATCCCGGGCAGCTGGCCGCGGTGCGGTCCGGGCGGGTCGGCTGGGACGCCATCGTCGACGAGACGCTGCGGCTTCAGCCCTCCATCGCCTCGTTGCCGCTGCGGTTCGCGGTCAGCGACCTCGAGGTCGGCGAGGTCACCGTCCCGGCCGGCGACGCGATCATCACCACCTTCGCCGCCGCCGGGCTCGATCCCGCCCACTACGGACCGGACGCGCACACCTTCGACGCCGCGCGCGGGGCGGACGATCATCTGGCGTTCGGGATCGGCGTGCACCGGTGCATCGGCGCTCCGCTGGCCCGGGTGGAGGCCCTGACGGCGCTGCCCGCCCTTTTCGACCGCTTCCCCGCCCTGCGCCTCGCGGTCGGGGAGGAGGAGCTGCGGCAGGTGCCGTCGTTCATCGCGTTCGGCTGGCAGGAGGTGCCGGTGCGTCCGCACGGCTGACAGCGAACAGGGGCAGGACCGGTCCCCCGTTCCGGTCGTGCCCCTGCGGCCCGTCGAACTTACGTGAACAACAGTGCCGTTGTGAACCGCACCGATGCCCGTTGCACGGCGCGGAGGGCTCACCTGTGCACAGATGAGTCCGAATGGCGCGTTTTCTCTGCGGTCAACCGGGGCGGTTCCAGCTCTCCTGTCGCCAGATGGGCCAGGACGACCTCGTAGAGATCGCTGCCGGCGGCGAGCAGTTGCCGTTCCAGGACGGGCTCCGCGCTGCGGACGTGTTCGCGCACGGTCTGTGCGTGGACACCGAGTGTCTGGGCGGTCCGTTCGGAGTTCCCGCCGACGGCGATCCAGGTGCGCAGGGTGCGGCGCAGATCGCGGGCGTCCGGGTCGAGGCGGCCCAGCAGGTCCAGGGCCCAGGTGCGCAGGGCGGGCCCGGACAGCACGTCCGCGAGCGGGACGGGCCCGGACCGCTCCCTGCCGGGCGTCTGTTCCATGCCTGCCTGGGTGTTCAGTGCCAGGTGGACCAGGGCGCGGACGGTGAGGTCGGAGAAGTCCGTGCCGAGCAGGCCCTCCACTCGCTCCATGCGGGCGCGCACGGTGTTGCGGCTGACACCCAGGACCTTGGCCGCGCTCACGGCGGTGAACTCCAGGCCGAGCCGGGTGGTGGCGAGGAGTTCGCCGTGGGTGTGGTGGGCCAGTACGTCGAGCGGGCGCAACAGGTCCGCGGTCCAGCCGTGCAGGAGCGCCGGGTCCATGAGGCGTTCCGGGTGGGTGCGTTCGGCGTAGACGGCGGCGTTGTCGGGGCGGAAGTGCGCGACGGCGAGGGCGCTGACGGCCTGTCCGTAGGCGGTGGCGGTCCGGGCCAGGGTCTGCCGGGAGCTGCCGCCGATGAAGGTGTCGGGGCGGCCTTCGACCACCGAGCGCAGCTCCCGGGCGGCGGTCTCGTCGGGGGCCACGACGATCACATGCCGGTCCACGGCCGGGCAGCGTACGACCAGGGCCCGCTCGTCGGTGGCGGCCACGCACTCCTCGGCCAGCCGGTCGCGTTCCTCGACGGTGCCTTCCACGACGTAGACGCACGCGGAGTCCGTGTCGAGCAGCCCGGGCCACAGGCCCGCGGCGACGCGGCGCGCGGAGACGATGTCCTCCACCATCAGCAGTTGCAGGATCGCCAGCCGCAGGTCGGCGGTGGCCCGTGCCAGCCGGAGTCCGGCGGCGGTCGTCTCGCGTGCCCTGAGCAGGAGTTCGACGACCTGGGCGGTGTGCGTCAGCGTGTCGGCGGCCCGCCGGTCGAAGGGCGCGGGCCGGGACACGGCCAGCACGCCCGCCGTCGCGGAGTGCGGCTGCTCCACTCCGACCAGGCGCTGGTGGCGTCCCTCGCCCTCCCAGGCGGCGGAGGCGATCCGGCCGGCGACGATCTCGGCGACCAGGTCCTCGTCGAGCGGGACACGGGTTCCGGCGAGCAGGACGCCGTCGGCGTCCTGAAGGGCGGCCGTCCCGTCCACGCTGTCGGCGAGCCAGGCGACGACCCGGCGGACGTCCCGTCCGGTGGGCCGCAGATGGTCGAGCAGTTCCTCCGCCCACGACGCGCCGGTGCCCTTCACCCGACCGTCCTCCCCGCCAGCCACGGCACCCGTCCCCTCGTCCCTCGCATCGACCTCGGCACAGTCGTCCGGGACGTTACCTCACCGATGGCCAGGGGTCTTCCCGCTGTGGACGGCGGGCCGAGCGGCCCCTGGGGCCCGGGCCTGCGTCGCCGTCGCCCCCGGACGGCATAAGCTCGGCGGATGGCGAAGTACTTCGACGTGCACCCCGACAACCCCCAGCCGCGCACCATCTCCCAGGTGGCCGACAGCATCCGGAGCGGGGCGCTCATCGCGTATCCGACGGACTCCTGCTACGCGCTCGGCTGCAAACTGGGCAGCCGTGACGGCATCGACCGGATCCGGACGATCCGCAAGCTGGACGACCGGCACCACTTCACCCTCGTCTGCCAGGACTTCGCGCAGCTCGGCCAGTTCGTACGGGTCGACAACGACGTGTTCCGCGCGATCAAGGCCTCGACGCCGGGCAGTTACACCTTCATCCTCCCGGCGACGAGGGAGGTGCCGCGCATGCTCCAGCACCCCAAGAAGAAGACGGTCGGTGTGCGCATCCCCGACCATGTCGTCACACACGCCCTGCTCACCGAGCTGGGGGAGCCGCTGCTGTCCAGCACGCTGCTGCTGCCCGACGAGGACGAGCCGATGACCCAGGGCTGGGAGATCAAGGACCGGCTCGACCATGTGCTGGACGCGGTGGTCGACTCCGGCGAGTGCGGGACCGAGCCGACGACGGTCATCGACTTCTCGAACGGCGAGGCGGAGATCATCCGGCACGGGGCGGGCGACACGACCCGGTTCGAATAGGGCCGAGGGGGTGCCGCGAGGCAGTTGGATGGCGGGTGAAACCATATCGGCGGCCCCACCTTCCCGGGCCGGCGAACTGCTCGCCGTCCACTGCGCAGAGAGGCAGCCCCCATGACCTCCGTCCAGGGAACATCCGTCGACGTCCGCACCGAGGACGGCGTCGCCGACGCCTACCTCGTCCATCCCGGCGACGGACTCCCCCACCCGGGCGTCCTGCTCTACCAGGACGCCTTCGGCCTGCGCCCGCACCTGACGTCGATGGCCGACCGGCTCGCCGGGGCCGGTTACACGGTGCTCGTCCCCAATGTCTTCTACCGTCACGGACGCTCCCCGGTCTTCGAGCTGCCCGAGTTCATCGACACCGACAGCCGGCCCGACCTCTGGGACAGCATCGGCCCGGTCATGCAGTCACTGACCCCCGAGCTCGCGATGCGCGACGCCGGCGCCTACCTGGGATGGCTGGCCGAGAGTCCGTTCGTGGCCGACGGCCCGGTCGCGCTGACCGGCTACTGCATGGGCGCCCGGCTCTCCCTGCTCACCGCGGGCACCTATCCGGACCGGGTCGCGGCCGCGGCCGGTTTCCACGGCGGGCGGCTGGCGACCGACGCCCCGGACAGCCCGCACCTGGTGGCCGAACGCATCACCGCGGAGCTGTACTTCGGCCACGCCGACGAGGACCCCTCGCTGCCGCCGGAGCAGATCCAGCTCCTGGAGGACACACTCACCAAGGCGGGCGTAAGGCACCGCTGCGAGGTCTACCCGGGCGCGCACCACGGCTTCACGCAGGCCGACACCGCCGCGTACCACCGCGAGGGCGACGAGCGGCACTGGGCGGCGCTGCTGGACCTGTTGAAGCGCACCTTCTGAAGGACGCGTTGCGGACCGTTGGGCGGCACGGCAGGCAAGTCCTGAGTGCCGCCCTTCCGTGTTCCCTTCCGTGGTCTTCACGGACACCCGAGTTCTGTCGTCGTCATTGACATGCCCGCGTCGCGGCGCAACGCTGAGAGCGCTCTCAGAACTGGTACGGACCAATCCCCCCATCCGCATCCCCCACACGGAGGTGGAGAGTGCTCGGACGACTCAGGCACCAACTCCTCGCCACGGCCGCGACGGCCACCCTGCTCGGCGGGCTGCTCGCGCTCGGAGCGGCGCAGCCCGCGAGCGGCGCGGTGCCGGCCACGATCCCCCTGAAGCTGACCAACAACTCCGGCCGCGCAGACGCCGTCTACGTCTACAACCTCGGCACCAACCTCGCGACGGGCCAGCAGGGCTGGGCCGACGCGAACGGCGCGTTCCACGCCTGGCCCGCGGGCGGCAACCCGCCCACGCCCGCCCCGGACGCCTCCATTCCCGGCCCGGCCGCCGGGCAGTCCAAGACGATCCGGATGCCCAAGTTCTCGGGCCGCGTCTACTTCTCCTACGGCCAGAAGCTCGACTTCCGGCTGACCACCGGCGGCCTGGTGCAGCCGGCCGTGCAGAATCCGAGCGATCCGAACCGCAACATCCTCTTCAACTGGTCGGAGTACACGCTCAACGACTCGGGCCTGTGGCTCAACAGCACCCAGGTCGACATGTTCTCCGCTCCCTACGCGGTGGGCGTCCAGCGCTCCGACGGCACCACGATCAACACGGGGCACCTCAAGTCCGGTGGCTACAATGCGGTGTTCAACCGTCTGCGCGCCCAGTCGGGTGGCTGGGCGGGCCTGATCCAGACCCGCCCCGACGGCACGGTGCTGCGCGCACTCTCGCCCGCCTACGGCCTGGAGACCGGAGCACTGCCCGCCTCCGTCCTGGACGACTACATCAACCGCGTCTGGCAGAAGTACGCCACCACAACGCTCACGGTGACCCCGTTCACCGACCAGCCGAACACCAAGTACTTCGGCCGGGTCTCCGGCGGCGTCATGAACTTCACCAACTCCGCCGGTGCGACCGTCACCAGCTTCCAGAAGCCGGACGCGTCCAGCGTCTTCGGCTGCCACAAGCTCCTCGACGCCCCGAACGACCAGGTCCGCGGACCGATCTCCCGCACGCTCTGCGCGGGCTTCAACCGCTCCACGCTCCTGACCAATCCCAACCAGCCGGACACCTCCTCGGCGTCCTTCTACCAGGACGCGATCACCAACCACTACGCCCGCGTCATCCACGACCGGATGGCCGACGGCAAGGCCTACGCGTTCGCCTTCGACGACGTGGGCAACCACGAGTCCCTCGTGCACGACGGGGACCCGCAACAGGCTTACCTCACGCTCGACCCGCTGAACTGATCCCTGGAGAGCCTGAAGAAGGCGCAGTTGACCGCCCATCAGCCCGGTGGTGACCGCGGTCCCCACCGGGCGCTGCGTCTAGGGTGCGAGGCATGAGGTCGCAGACATATCTCTCCGAAGTGTTCTCCCTGGACGGCCGGGTCGCCGTGGTGACCGGGGGCAGTTCCGGTATCGGGCGGGCGATCGCCGGGGCGCTCGCTCGCGCCGGGGCGGGTGTCGTGGTCGTGGCGCGCAAGGAGGCGGAACTGGCCGCCACGGTCGACGAGTTGACCTCGGAGGGGTGCCGGGCGGGGTGGGTGAGCGGCGATCTCGGCACCCGTGCCGGGGTGCGGGAGGCGGCGGAGCGGGCGGCGGAGGTGTTCGGGGAGCCCGACATCCTCGTCAACAGCGCCGGGATCAATCTGCGGCCGCCGATGGGTGAGCTGGGTGAGGACGTGTGGGACACCACGATGGCGGTGAACCTGGAGGCTCCGTTCCTGCTGGGCCAGCGGTTCGGGCCCGGCATGGCCGAGCGGGGTTTCGGGCGGATCATCCACGTCACCTCGCAGCAGGCGCACCGGGCGTTCGTGCAGAGCGGCGCCTACGGGGTCTCCAAGGGGGCGCTGGAGTCGCTGGCCCGTTCACAGGCCGAGGCGTGGTCGCCCTACGGCGTCACCTGCAACACGCTCGTGCCGGGTTTCGTGATGACGCCGCTCAACGCGCGGCTGGCGTCCGACTCCGAGAAGGTGGCGGAGCTGGCCGCGCGCACGATGGTCGGGCGCAACGGTCTGGCCGAGGACTTCGCGGGGGCGGCGGTGTTCCTGGCGAGCGGTGCCTCCGCGTACGTCACGGGCCAGGCGCTTTTCGTCGACGGCGGGCTGTCGGTGCACTGAGCCTCGTAAGGCAGCCCACGCGGCGGTGGCCGCACCGGACGTCGCCGGGACTGCTCAGATACCGAAGGGTGCCGCGTAGCGGACGGTTCCGCTGGGCAGCGGGAGTGCCGCGTCGAGGGCGAGGGCCATCATGGCCTCGTCCGGGACGTCGAGGGTGATGCGGATGCCGTGCGCCGAGGCCCGGGTGAAGCCGAAGCGCGGGTAGTACGGCGGGTGTCCGAGGACGGTGACGAAGCGTTCGCCCCTCTTCCCGGCCGCATCGAGCGCGGCCCGGATGGCCGCCGACCCGGCACCGGTGTTCTGGTACTCGGGCAGTACGGCGACGGGGCCCAGGCACAGGGCCGGGGTGTCGTCGATGTGGCAGCGGGTCATCAGCGCGTGGCCGACGACTGTGCCGTGCTGGTCGGTGACGACGAGGGACAGGCCGTCGATCCAGGCGGTGTCGGTGCGGAGGGCCTCGACGAGATCGGCCTCCAGCGGGGTGTCGAAGGCCGCCAGGTCGATCTCGCGGATGGCGGGGATGTCGGCGCCGGTCTCGGCGCGCGTGATCCAGTCGGTGCGCATGCTCATGACGGGATGGGGATCCGTTTCATGGTGGTGTTCGTGTGGGTGATGCCTCGCGAGCTCACGCTCCCGGCGAGGCAGCTCCGGTGGAGGTCAGACCGTCGCCCGGGATGTGAGGAAGGGCCGGGCGCTGCGCGCGGCAGTGGCCTTGAGCGCGGTCATCGACCTCGCCTCCCCGCATTCCTCGGCTCGGGCACACACGAACACCAACGAGCCTACCGCTTGCGGTGCAGGGTCGCGGAGAGATGGTGCTGCAAGGGTTGGCCGACCGCCGCGAGGTCGTGGACGAAGGTGAGCGTGTCGTCGGTCAGGGTGTAGCGGCGGCGGGTGGCGGTGACGTCCTTGGCCGTGGGGGTGAGGGCCACGTCGTGGGTGGAGAGGTCGACGGCGCCGTCCGCCGCCTGCCCGACCGCGATCTCCGCGATGCCGGTCGGCTGGGTGATCAGCGCCTCCACCCTGCCGTCGGGCTGAAGTCGCCACCAGCCGCTCTCCCGAGCCGCGGGGCGCAGGGGCGCCCCGTCGCCGTCGAGCAGCCAGGCCCTGGCCTCGTAGCGGAGGAAGGGGCGGCCGTCGTGACTGAAGGTGACCTCCTGCGCATACCTGAAGTCCCCGGCGAGCGTGGGATATCCGCCCTGGCCCCGCCCGTTCCACGTCCCCAGGAAGCCGAGCACGGGTGCGAGCAGTGCGTGCGGAACGGGCGCCTCGTCGGGGCCGTGGCCGTCGGGGTAGGGGATGTCCATGTGCGCTCCTGGGGTTCGTGCCGGTGCCGGGGTGAGAGCCTAGGCCGCCCGCCCTCACCATCTCGTCCCCGCGCACCGAAACGCAGGTGCGCCGCCCTTCCGCCGCGCCCGAGACTGGACCACTCGACACCAGGGAGGGTCCCGACATGGCGGAACCGGTGACGTATGCCGTGCTGATCTGCGACGACGAGCCGTACGCCGCGCTGCTCACCCAGGTCGGAGGCCGCTCGCTGGACGTCGTCCGTGTCGTGCGGAGACTGACGGGGCTGAGCCTCTCGTACAGCAAGCTTCTCGTCTCCAGGGCGCCTGTCATTGTGCTCGACGGCCTGCCGCGGGACATGGCGGAGGCGGCCGTGTCCGATTTGGTGGCGGCGGGTGCCGAGGCCGAGGTGCGGGCCGGGAGTTGGACCGGCCTGCCCGCTTCCGGCGATTCACTCGGATGAGCGGCGTCAAGGTGGTCGCTTTCTGAGTCCAGCCGTGACGGCCGAGTCGTTCATGGCCGGATCTCGTCAGTGAGTGACCAAAGTGAACCTGTGATGATTCAGAGTTCACCGGTTACTGGCGGTAAACGCTTGCTTTACCCGGCTTTTACCCGTAGACCTGCTCCATCAGCAGCCGTGACTCTGGGGGGAGTTGGCTTATGGAAGGCACGGTTGACGGGTTTCGCTATGGCGTCGTGACGCCGGTGGCGGCCTATCTCATGGCCTGTCTGGGAGGGGCGCTCGGACTGCGCTGCATCGTCCGGTCCCTGCTCAACGACAAGTCGTGGAAACCCGGTTGGCTGGCGCTGGGCGCCGCGTCGATCGGTTGCGGTATCTGGACGATGCACTTCATCGCCATGATCGGCTTCCAGGTCGAGGAGACAAGGATCCGCTATGACGTGGGCTTAACCCTCCTCAGCCTCGCAGTGGCGGTCATCGTCGTCGGCATCGGTGTGTTCATCGTCGGCTACCGCGGCGCCGGCACCGCCAACCTGGCGCTGGCGGGCACGGTCACCGGACTCGGCGTGGCCGCGATGCACTACCTGGGCATGTACGCGATGCGGCTCAACGGCGCGGTCAGCTATGCCGTGTTGACCGTCGCCCTGTCCATCCTGATCGCCATCGTCGCCGCCAGCGCGGCGCTGTGGGCCGCCGTCACCGTCCGGGGGTTCATGACGAGCCTCGGGGCCAGTCTCATCATGGGCGTGGCCGTGTCCGGGATGCACTACACGGCGATGGCCGCGGTCAGCGTCCATGTGCACGGCACGACCGGCGGCACCTGGGACGGCGAATCGACCTCCTCGCTGCTCCTGCCGATGCTGCTGGGACCGGTCATCTTCCTCGTACTCGCCGGCGTGGTCGTGATGTTCGACCCCCTGCTCGTCCTGGGCGACGGCGACGGGAACCGCCCCACCTCCCGCCGGCGCCCCGCCGAGACGCCCGCGGAGGAACCGGCCGCACCACGGCACAGTTCGGCCTTCGACCCGCCCGCGGCCCGCCCGCACGCCCGGTCGCACCCGTACGAGGCATCGCACCGCACCGGCGAGTGGTGACCGGCACCTCCCGCCAACAGCCGCTCACCCCAGCGGCGTTCACGAGCGGCAGGACGGCCCTCCCCCTGCTCGGCCCCCGCCGGCCCATTGTTACGGTGCACCGGTGTCTGACTCATCACGCGATACCGCCGAGGGCGCCGGCTGGGGCGCCGCAGAACCCGGCGCGTACGAGCAGCTGATGCCGCCCAGGGTCGAGAAGCTCTCGTGGCTCGACCCGCGGACCCTGTGGGCGGCCCGCAACGGCCTGCTGGCCTCCTGGTTCGGGGACCCCACCGGCCGTACCCGCAGCCGTTGGGTGGCCCAGCGGGCGGCGGCCGGAGCGCCCGCGGACAAGGTGATCCGGCGGGACGACCCGGACCGGTTCTCCTTCATGGTGATCGGCGACACCGGAGAGGGCGACGCGCCCCAGTACGCCGTCGTGCCCGGCTTCCTGAAGGTCAGTCAGGACACCCGTTTCTCCGTCGTCGCCAGTGACGTGATCTACCCGGTGGGCAGCGCCGACGACTACGACACGAAGTTCTTCCGCCCGTACCGGGACTACCCGGCGCCCATATACGCGATACCGGGCAACCACGACTGGTACGAGGACCTCGGCGCGTTCATGCGCGTCTTCTGCGCCGACACCCCGGCCCTCACCCCCGAGCCCAGGCCGCGCCCTCTCAGCCGGGCCTGGCTGCGCTCCCTGCTCTGGCACCGTCCGAACCCGTGCGACGGACAACGCCTGGACCAGGCACGGCGGTTGCGTTCCGCGAGCAGCCAACAGGCGGTCCAGCCCGGTCCGTACTGGGCGATCGACGCCGGGCCGGTGCGGATCATAGGCATCGACACCGGACTGCTGGGGACGATCGACGCCGAGCAGGGCGCGTGGCTCCGCGAGGTGTCCCAGGGCCCGCGCCCGAAGCTCCTCATCACCGGATCGCCCCTGTACGTGGACGGGGAGCACCACCCCTGCCCCATCGACGGGGGCGGCACGGTCGACGACATCGTCCGCGACCCTGAGCACCACTACGTCGCGGCGATAGGCGGCGACATCCACAACTACCAGCGCTACCCCGTCGACGTGGACGGCCGCACCATCCAGTACGTCGTCTCGGGAGGCGGCGGTGCCTTCATGCACGCCACCCACACCATCCCGCGCGTCTCCGTCGCGAACGTCACGGAGCAGGACTTCCGCTGCTATCCGCTGCGCGGCGACTCCCTCGCCTTCTACAGCACCCTGTACGGGCGCCGACTGCGGCTGCGCCGCTTCTTCACCCTCACCGAGGCAGACGCGGCGGCCGTGATCGCCGAGCGCCTGGGCATCCCCCTGACCCGCTCCCCGGGCCGGCCCGCCCGCGTGACCTTCCGCACCCGTCTGGTCGCCAGTCTGCTGGGCGCGGGCGGCCGCCCCGACCGCACCTCGCGGTTCCGGCTCCCGGTCCGCAAGATCTACACGCAGCTGTTCTCCCCCAGCTCGGCAACCTACAGCCCGCCGTTCTTCAAGTGCTTCCTGCGCCTGGACGTCACCCCGGAGGCGATCCGACTGCGCTGCCACGCGGCCACGGGCAATCTCCGCCAGGAGCTGGACCCGCCGGTCGAGGACGAGGTCACCATCCCCCTGATCTGATCGCGGCGGCGGGGAACATCGCGGGCCCCGATCAAGTTGCCCCAGCTGTACGACGTCGATCGGTGCTCACCTGGAGGAGCCGGTGCCCCCCACCTCTCGCCCGTTGCGCAAGCTGGGCTTCTTGACCATCGGCCTCTTCGACGACGCGGATCCGCGCCGCGGCCACGAGTCCACGCTGGAGATCATCGAGCTGGGCGAGCGGCTCGGCTTCGACAGCGCCTGGCTGCGCCACCGGCACCTCCAGTACGGCATCTCCTCCCCGGTCGCCGTCATGGCGGCGGCCTCGCAGCGCACGAGCCGTATCGAGCTCGGCACCGCGGTCATCCCGCTCGGCTGGGAGAACCCGCTGCGGCTGGCCGAGGACCTGGCGACGGTCGACCTCCTGTCCGGCGGCCGGATCAACCCGGGCGTGAGCGTGGGCCCGCCGATGCACTACGACCAGGTCAAGGGCGCGCTCTACCCGGACACCGCCGACGTCGAGGACTTCTCCTACGAGCGGGTGCGGCGGCTGCTGGACTTCATGCGCGGCAAGCCGGCGACCGACTTCAGCGGCGTCGAGGGCTTCGAGGTGTTCTCCGACCGGGTGCAGCCGCACTCCCCCGGTCTTGGCCGGCGCCTCTGGTACGGCGGCGGCAGTCTGAGTTCGGCGCGCTGGGCCGGTGAGCACGGCATGAACTTCCTGACCAGCAGCGTCGTCAAGGCCGAAGCCCCGGAGGAGACAACGGACTTCGCCCGGATCCAGCTCTCCCACATCCGGGCCTTCCGTGACCACCACCCCGACGGCGAGACCGCTCGCGTCTCCCAGGGCCTGGTCGTCATTCCCACCGACTCGGCCACACCCGAACAGCGCGCGCGGTACGAGGAGTACGCGGAAAAGCGCACCCCTCGCACCACGTCGCCGCAGGGCCCGGCCCGTCTGATGTTCGCGCCGGACATCGTCGGCACCTCGGCCGAGATCGCCGAACGGCTGCACGCGCACGTCGCGTTCCGCGAGGTCGACGAGGTCGCCTTCGCGCTGCCGTTCACCTTCGACCACGAGGACTATGTGCAGATCCTCACGGACATGGCCACACGGCTCGGACCGGCGCTCGGCTGGCAGCCGTCCGCCTGACGCGGGCCCGTCCAGGAGGCGGCGCCCGGCCGGTCTGACGGCGGCAGGGCGCCGCGCGGGCGGTGTCCGCCTCTTCCGAATCCCCTACTCCGCCGGCACCGGCACCCACCACACCAACGCGGTGCCGCCGTCCGGCAAGCGGCTCAACTCCAGTTCCCCGCCCAGCTGCTGGGCCCGCTCCGCCATGTTGCGCAACCCGCTGCGACGACCCTCGGACGGGATGCCGACGCCGTCGTCGGAGATGGTGAGGCGCACATGGCGGGAGTCCTCCGTGAGCACGACGTCGGCGCGCCCGGCCCGCGCGTGCCGGGCGATGTTGGTGAGCGCCTCGGAGAGCACCGCCACCACATGGTCGGCGATCTCGCGCGACACCCGGGTGTCCAGCAACCCCTCCATCCGCACGCTGGGCGCGAAGCCCAGCACCGGCGCCGCCTCGCCCACGATCCGCACCGCACGCGCCCGCAGACCGGCGCCGCCGACGCCCCCGCGCGCCCGCAGACCGGCGCCGCCGACGCCCCCGCGCGCCCGCAGACCGAAGATCGTCGACCTGATGATCTTGATGGTCTCGTCGAGATCGTCCACGGCGCGCACCACGCGCTCGGAGGCCTCGGGGTGATCGATGAAGCGGCCCGCGCTCTGCAGGGTCATGCCCGTGGCGAACAGCCGCTGGATCGCCAGGTCGTGCAGGTCACGGGCACGATGGCGACCGGGCAGGCGGAGTGGTGCAGTACTCCATGGGCCACCCGGCCCAGTTGGAGCCCGAAGTGGCGTTGATGGCGCCGGGCTCCGATGACCAGGAGGTCGGCGTCGCGCGAGGCGTTCACCAGTGCGGTCCGGGTGTGGCCCTCGACGGTGCGGCGGTGCAGCTCTACATCGGCCGGGGCGTCCTGGAGTGCCGCTTCGAGTTGCTCGGCCGCCCGCTGTTCGTGCAGCCTGGCGGGCTCTGCGGCGAGCAGCGGATGGCCGGTGGTTTCGTGCGCGGGGCACCGCCAGGCCCGTACGGCCTCCAGCGGCACCCCACGTCGCCGCGCCTCCTCGTAGGCGAAGCCCAGCGCTGCCGAGCCCGTCGGCTTCTCCGCGACCCCGACGACGACACGACCGTGCGTGCCGGTCCGGGCCTGGTTGTCATGGCTGCCCCGCACGACGACCATCGGGCAGTGCGCGTGACCCGCCACGGTCAAGCTCACGGAACCCGACAGAGCCTCGGCGAGGGCGCTGCGGCCTCGGCTGCCCGTCACCAACAACGAGGCGCTCCTGCTCTCCCTCACCAGCACGTACTCGGGCTCCTCGGCCACCACCTCGGTGGAGATCTTCAGGTCGGGCCGGCGACCGTGGGCACGACGGGCCGCGGTCTCGACGATGTCCTCGGCCCGCAACCGCTCATACGGCTCGCCCGGGTCCCCGGCGAGCCGGGCGCCCTCGTACCGCTCCCACAGCGAGGCGTACACGAGGCGCAGCGGCGCCCCGCGCCGGACGGCCTCGTCGGCGGCCCAGTCGACTGCGCGCAGGCCCGACTCGGAACCGTCCACCCCGACGACGACCGGCAGGTCCATCGCCCTCACCTTCCCGTACCGAGGTCGAATCGGATCACTCGGGTGCGTCCGGCCGCTGCCTGCATGGCTGCTCCTCCTCAGGAGTGGGGGACGACGGCGACGGGGGCGGCGGAGTGGTGCAGGACGGTGTGCGTGACAGGGCCGATGTGGGCGCCGAACGGGCTGCGGCGGATACGGCGGCCGACGACAACCAGCGAGGCCTCGCGGGAGGCGTCGACGAGATGGTTGCCGGGGGTGCCGTAGGGGGACTCCTCCGTGATCTCGACGTCCGGGTGCTTCTTGCGCCACGGCGACAGGACCTCGGCCAGCGCGGTGGCCTCGCGTCGGGCCAGTTCTCCATGGAGTTCGAGGTCCGAGGCGAGCCCGTAGGCGTAGTACGGGGGCGGGTTCCAGCCGTGGACGACCCGCAGGGACGTGGCACGGCGGGCCGCTGCGGCGAACGCGAACCCGAGCAGCTCCTCGTCCGGGCTCCCGATGTCGAGGCCGAGGACGACGGGCCGGAAAGCGGTGGCCGCGGACGGGATGCCGACGGGATCCATCTCGTGCTCGTTGGCGGCCTGCTCACCGGCCCGGACCAGGACGACCGGCCGCTCGGCGTGCGCCACGACCGACAGGCCGACCGAGCCGACCATGAACCCGCCGATCCCGCTCAGCCCGCGAGAGCCCAGCACCAGCAGTTCGGCGTCCTTCGCCGCGCTCGCCAGAACGTCCGCGGGATGACCGGACAGCTGCTCGGTGGTCACATCGAGGCCGGGATGGCGCAACCGGAGGCCCGCGGCCGCCTCCCGCGGGATCCGCTCGGTCCAGTGCGCCTGCGTCTCCGCGCCCCGCAGCGGTGCCTGTGCCATGGGCTCCGGTACGGGCTCCCAGACGTGGACCAGCTTCAGCGGCAGGCCGAGCGACCGTGCCTCGCGGGCCGCCCATTCGGCCGCGGCACGGCTCTCGGCCGAGCCGTCCAGACCGACGGTGATCGTGCGGGTCATGAGGTTCACCTTCCGAATCCGCTGCATCGGGTCCTGATGCCAGCATCGTCCCCGGCCGAGGCTCCCGGCAGGGGCCGCATGTCCCGACCCGGGGCCGACCGGCCCAGGCGGGTGCCGGTTCGGCAGGCGCACGGGAGTCCGGCCTGTCCACAGGGCCCGTCGGGGTGCATGATCGAGCTCGGCGCACCGACGGCACATCGCCGGGGCTCCCGTACCGGACGGAGAGAGGCGGCCCATGTCCCGGAGCACGGGTGGACACGTCCCGGGGTGGCGGCGTTCGGTGCCCGGGCTCGGACCGCTCAGCGGCTATCGACGTGCCTGGGTGCGAGGCGATCTGCTGGCCGGGGTCACCGTGGCCGCGTATCTGGTGCCGCAGGTCATGGCGTACGCGGGCGTCGCCGGACTGCCGCCGGTCGCCGGACTGTGGGCGATCCTGCCCGCCCTCGGCGTGTACGCGCTCCTCGGCTCCTCGCGGCTGCTCTCGGTCGGCCCCGAGTCCACGACCGCGCTGATGACCGCCACCGTGGTCGCCCCCCTGGCGGCCGGCGCCCCCGGGCGCTACGCGACCCTGGCGGCCACCCTCGCGGTCACGGTCGGCCTCCTGTGCCTGGTGGCGCGGGCGGTGCGGCTGGGCTTCCTCGCCGACCTGCTCTCCCGGCCGGTCCTGATCGGCTACCTGGCGGGCGTCGCGCTGATCATGATGGTCGACCAGCTGCCGAAACTCACCGGCGTGGGGTCGGCAGGAACCACTTTCTTCCCCCAACTGTGGTCCTTCGCGGGGAACTTGCCCGACGCCCGTCTGTCCACAGTGGCTCTCTCGGCCGCCGTGCTCGCGTTCCTCTTCGCGGCGACCAAGTATGTCCGCGCCGTACCCGGCCCTCTGCTGGCCGTGGTTCTGGGCACGGCGGCCGCGGTGGTGTTCGACCTCGACGACCGGTACGGCATCAAGGTGATCGGCGAGGTCCCGTCCGGCCTGCCCGGCCTCGCGTGGCCGGACTGGAGCGAGGTGCCGCATCTCGTCCTGCCCGCCCTCGGAGTGCTCCTGGTCGCGTACACCGACTTCGTCCTCACCGCGCGGGCGTTCGCCGGACGCGAGGAGGACAAGGGCCCCGGCCTCGACGCCGACCAGGAATTCCTGGCGCTGGGCGCGGCCAACCTCGGCGCGGGCCTCCTGCACGGCTTCCCCGTCAGCAGCAGCGCCAGCCGCACCGCGCTCGCCTCCTCGGCGGGCGCCCGCAGTCAGGCGTACTCCCTGGTCGCCGGTGTCGTGGTCCTCGCCGTCCTGCTGTTCCTCAGCCCTCTGCTCGCCCGCACGCCGTCCGCCGTGCTCGGCGCGCTCGTCGTCTACGCCGCCGTCCGCATGATCGACCTCGCGGGCTTCCGCCGCCTGGCGTCCTTCCGCCGCCGTGAACTCCTGCTCGCCCTGGGCTGCCTGGCCGGGGTGCTCGCCCTCGACATCCTCTACGGCGTGCTCGTCGCCGTCGGTCTGTCGGTGGCGGAGCTGCTGGTCCGGGTGGCCCGTCCGCACGACGCCGTCGAAGGCCTGGTGCCCGGGATCGCGGGCATGCACGACGTCGACGACTACCCGCAGGCCCGCACGATTCCCGGATTGCTGGTCTACCGCTACGACTCACCGCTGTTCTTCGCCAACGCCGAGGACTTCCGCCGCCGCGCCCTGGCCGCCGTCGACGAACAGACCCGGCCCGTCCGCTGGTTCGTCCTCAACACCGAGGCCAACGTGGAGGTCGACATCACCGCACTCGACGCGGTCGACGAACTGCGCCGCGAACTCGCCGGGCGCGGCATCGTGTTCGCCCTGGCCCGGGTCAAGCAGGACCTCCTGGACGACCTGGAGGCGTACGGCCTCACGGACTCCGTCGGCACCGACCACATCTTCCCCACCCTGCCGACGGCGGTGGCCGCCTACCGGCAGTGGAGCGAAGCGAACCCCGAGGAGACCACGGCGAAGTAGCGGAGACGGGGCCATGCGGGGCCTCGGGGCCGGCCGGCCCGGTCCAGGGGCCGGGTGGCCCATGGACCGCCGTCGTCGGCGGGCGGAGCCTGGGCATGGCAGGTCCTACACCGTCGGGAGGCACGCCGTGATCACCACCCCCACGCCCAGCATGCTGCGGGCCCTGCCCGCCGAGCACCGGCAGCGGCTCATGCGCGTCGCCCGCGAAGTCTCGTTCCCCCAAGGGGCACGGCTGTTCGAGGAAGGCGGCAAGGCGGACCGGTTCTGGATCATCCGCACGGGCACGGTCGAGCTCGACATGCACGTGCCCGGCCGCAGCGCGGCCGTGATCGAGATCCTCCGGCACAACGAACTCGTCGGCTGGTCCTGGCTGTTCACCCCGCACGCCTGGCACCTGGGCGCCACGGCGACGACGCTGGTAAGGGCGTACGAGTTCGATGCCACAGCCGTCCGCATGATGTGCCGGGAGGACCCGGCCATGGGCCACATCATCGCCCAATGGGTCGGCGACGTGCTCGCCCACCGCCTGCGCTCCGCTCGGGTCCGGCTGCTGGACCTCTACGCCCCCTACGGCGCCGGCAGCGCCGTGTGACCGCATCCGCGCCCCGTGGCGACCGGGGCCGGACGGCCCTGGTGCATCCGGTCCCGGCGAGCAATGATCGTGGTCACGGACGGTCCGCTGTCCGACCGCCACCGGGGAACGAGGGGTCGTCATGACCGAGGCACACACCTTCAGCGAACAGGACCCCATCCGCGTGTTCCTGCTGGACGACCACGAGGTCGTACGACGGGGGCTGACCGACCTTCTCGACTCCGAGCCGGACATCTCGGTCGTCGGTGACGCGGGCACTGTCGAGCACGCACTCGCGCGCGGCCCGGCGCTGCGTCCGCATGTCGCCGTGCTGGACGTACGGCTCCCCGACGGCGACGGCATCACGGTCTGCCGGGAGCTGCGCAGCCAGATGCCGGAGCTGGCCTGTCTGATGCTGACCTCGTTCGACGACGAGGACGCCCTGCTCGACGCGATCATGGCCGGGGCCTCGGGCTATGTCCTCAAGCAGATCCGGGGCTCGGACCTGGTCTCGGCCGTGCGCACCGTCGCCTCGGGCCAGTCCATGCTGGACCCCGCGACCACGGCCCGGCTGATGCACTCGCTGCGCGCCGATCCCGCCGAGAGCCCGGGCATGTCCCCCGAGCTGGCGAGCCTGTCCCCGCGCGAGCGGGACATTCTCGCGCTGATCGGGGAGGGGCTCACCAACCGTGAGATCGGCAAGAAGCTCTACCTGTCGGAGAAGACCGTCAAGAACCACATCAGCCGACTGCTGGCCAAGCTGGGCGTCCAGCGGCGCGTCCAAGCGGCCGTGATCGCCTCACAGGTGGAGCGGCCGAACACCGGCGAGCGCCCCGGAAGGTGAGCCCCGCCGGGGCCGCCCGGAAGCCGTCTGCCCACCCCTCACCAGCGTCCGATCTCGGTGCCGCCGATCGGCTCCGACGGCTTGCCGTTCACGCCCACCGGTACGTCCCCGGCGAGCATCACCCGGTGCATGGTCCGTGGGAAGCCGAGGTGGGCGTTGTCGCCGGGGGCCAGGTGGATGGTGGCGCGGTTGTCCCAAAAGGCCACGCTGCCCGGTTCCCAACGGAAGCGGACGGTGTATTCGGGTCGCACGGCCTGCTCCAGGAGCATGTCCAGGATCGCGGTGCTCTCGGCTCGGGAGATGTCGGCGATCTGCTCGACGTAGTAGCCGTTGACGTAGAGGATCCGCTCCCCCGTCTCGGGGTGGACGCGCACGAGAGGGTGCAGCGAGGCGACCTGGTGGTCCAGCAGATGACGGACGTAGGAGTCGTCACCGGGACGGGACTGATAGCCGACGCCCAGCCGGTGTTCCACCCGCAGTCCGTCCACGAACTCCCGTACCGGGGCGGAGAGTCCGGCGTACGCGGCGGCCAGATTGGACCAGGTCGTGTCGCCGCCGTACGGCGGTACGGTCTCGGCCCGCAGGATCGTCGCGGCCGGCGGGTCGATACGGGCGCCGTGGTCGCAGTGCCAGCCGCGCAGCAGGGTGTGCCGGCGTCGCTGGAGCCACTCGTCGTGCTCCATGCCGAACCTGCCGCCCAGTTCCAGCCGGTCGGCGGTCGTCTCCACCTCGGGAAAGCCCGGCGGCGAGGCGCTGCCCCGCTTCCGCAGCACCACCGGCTCGCCGAACCGGCGCGCGAACGCCACGTGCCCGGCGTGATCGAGCCGCTGCTCCCGGAAGAACACCACTTTCCAGCGCAGCACCGCCGACCGGATCGCGGCGACCACGGCGTCGTCGAGTTCCCCGGCCAGGTCGACACCCGTGATCTCCGCCCCGATGTGCCCGGCGACAGGTTTCACCTCGATCCCCGGGGTGTGCTCCGCCTCCGCCGTGCCCGTGTTCGTCGTCATCCGTACTCCGTTGGTCGTCCGCGGCCGGTCCCCGAAGATCGTGTCAGCGATCACGGGTCATGGCGACAGTGCCTGTCCGGTTGATCACGACTTACGTCATCCGCGAGGCTGGGGGGACGACACGATCGAGGGAAAAGGTCCGACAGTGATCGACAACCCGGTACACACGCTCAACGACGGTACGACGTTCCCGGCCATCGGCCTGGGTACCTGGCCCATGGACGACGCGGAGGCGGAGCGGGCGGTGGCGCAGGCCCTTCGGCTCGGCTACCGCCTGGTCGACACGGCGACGAACTACGGCAACGAGGCCGGAGTGGGCCTCGGCGTCACCCACAGCGGTGTCCCCCGCGAGGAGATCGTCGTCGCGACGAAACTCCCGGGCCGGCACCACGGCTACGAGGAGACCCTGGCCTCCTTCGAGGAGTCCCGCCGCCGCCTCGGCCTGGACCACGTGGACCTCTACCTCATCCACTGGCCGCTCCCCCGCGTCGACAAGTACGTCGACTCCTGGCGGGCCATGATCAAGCTCCGCGAGGAGGGCCTGGTCCGTTCCATCGGCGTCTCCAACTTCACGGTGGAGCACATCGAGCGGTTGGAGAAGGAGACCGGGGTCCTGCCCGCCGTCAACCAGATCGAGCTGCACCCCTTCCTGCGCCAGGACGAGCTGCGTGCCTTCCACACCGCCAAGGGCATCCGCACCGAGAGCTGGAGCCCGCTCGCCCCCGGCTCGACGCTGCTGGACGACCCCGTCGTCGCCGCGGTCGCCGAGGCGCACGGCGTGACGCCGGGGCAGGCCGTCCTGCGCTGGCACACACAGCTCGGCTCGGTTCCGATCCCTAAGTCGTCGAACCCCGACCGGCAGCGCACCAACCTGGACATCTTCGGCTTCGAGCTCGGGCCCGACCAGATGGCGGCGATCGCCGACCGGACCCAGGAGCGCCGGGGCGGGGATCCGGAGGTGCACGAGGAGTTCTGAGTTCTGCCGAATCCGGCCCGACTGCCGCTCTCTGCCTCTATGTTCGCTGCGGAACGTCATCGATCTTCCGCTCAGGCGTCAGGAGGCCCTGTATGCGCACCTTGCTCCGCGTCGGCGTAACCGGGGCGGTGGCCGCGGCCACCGCCCTCACCTGTGGCACCACTGCCCAGGCAACCCCGCCGGGCCCCGGCGTCACGGCCAGGCTGATCAGCCAGGTCACCGTCGGGGGCACCGACTACACCGTCAGAGAGATCACCGTTCCGCCCGGCCAGGCCACCGGCTGGCACTACCACGGCGGCCCCGTGTACGGGTACGTGAAGCAGGGCACGCTCAGCCACTACCACTCCGACTGCGCCAGTGACGGGGTCTATCCGAAGGGCACCGTCGTCCGGGAGCCGGGCGGGCCGAGCGACGTCCATCTCGGCCGGAACCTGGGCGACACTCCGCTCGTCCTCGAGGTACTGTACGTGCTGCCGCACGGATCGGCTTTCTCCGAGGACGTGCCGAACCCCGGCTGCGACTTCGAGTGATCAGTCCGGGGGCAGCGGCTGTTCGGCCCAGATCGTCTTGCCGGCGCCGGTCTGTCTGCTGCCCCAGCGCTGGGTGAGCTGGGCGACCAGCAGCAGTCCGCGCCCGCCCTCGTCGTAGGCGTGGGCGCGGCGCAGATGCGGCGAGGTGGAACTGCCGTCGGAGACCTCGCAGATGAGGGTGCGGTCGCGGATCAGCCGGAGCTGGATGGGCGGGGCTCCGTAGCGGATGGCGTTGGTGACCAGTTCGCTGACGACGAGTTCGGTGACGAAGCCGGCCTCGTCCAGGCCCCATGTGGTGAGTTGCTCGGTGGCGGCCTGGCGGGCGTCGGCCACGCGGGCGGGGTCGGGGGCGATGTCCCAGGTGGCGACCCGGTCGGCGCCCAGGGCGCGGGTACGGGCCAGCAGCAGGGCCACGTCGTCGCTCGGCTCCTCCGGGAGCACGGCTTTCAGCACCGTGTCGCAGAGGGCGTCGAGGGAGCTGGCGCGTGCGGTGAGGGCGCGGCAGAGCTCACCGGTGGCATGGTCGATGTCGCGGTCGCGGTCCTCGATGAGGCCGTCGGTGTACAGGGCGACGACGGCGCCCTCGGGCAGTTCCACCTCGGTGGCCTCGAAGGGCAGTCCGCCGACGCCCAGCGGGGGTCCCGCGGACATGGGGACGAGTTCCGCGCTGCCGTCGGGCAGGACCAGGGCGGGCGGCGGGTGACCGGCGGCGGCGAGGGTGAGACGGCGCGATACGGGGTCGTAGACGGCGTAGAGGCAGGTCGCGCCGAGTTCGGCGATGTCGTCGTCGCTGTCGTAGGCCGCCAGGTGGGTGACCAGGTCGTCGAGGTGGGTGAGGAGTTCGTCGGGCGGCAGGTCCACGTCGGCGAGGGTGCGGACGGCCGTGCAGAGGCGGCCCATCGTCGCCGAGGAGGTGATGCCGTGCCCGACGACGTCGCCGACGACGAGGGCGACACGGCTGCCGGAGAGCGGGATGACGTCGAACCAGTCGCCGCCGACGCCGGCGAGGGAGCCGCAGGGCAGATAGCGGTGGGCGACCTCGACGGCGGCCTGTCCGGGCAGTCCCCGGGGCAGCAGGCTGTGCTGGAGGGCGAGCGCGGTCGTGCGCTCACGGGCGAAGCGGCGCGAGTTGTCGATACAGACGGCCGCGCGACTGGCCAGCTCCTCGGCGAGGGTTGCGTCGTCCTGGACGTAGGGGTCCGAGGGGCCGATACGGACGGCCACGGCGACACCCAGAGTGATGCCGCGGGCCCGGAGGGGTACGGCCAGCATCGAGTGGGTGCCTTCGCGGTAGGGCCGGCCCTTGGGGGCGCGGGCGTTGCGCTCGCGGACCCAGCGGTCGAAGGACGGCTCACCGGCCCGGCTGAGCACGGCCCGGCCCTCGCGCAGGGCCCGCGCGGGCGGGGAGTACGGCGGGTAGACGTCCAGCGCGCCGAGGTGGACGGCGGCCTCCGGGGTGCCCTCGTGGGCGGAGCCGTGGGCGACGCGGCGCAGGACGACGTCCTGGGGCATGGCGCTGGGCGGTTCGTCCGGGCCGAGGACCCATTCGAGGAGGTCCACGCTGGTGAAGTCGGCGAACCGGGGGACGACGAGCGTCACCAGTTCCTCGGCGGTGCGGACCACGTCGAGGGTGGTGCCGATGGCGTCCGCGGCCTCGTTCAGCAGGGCCAGGCGCTGGCGGGCCCAGTGCTGCTCGGTGCTGTCGAAGGCGGCCAGGGCGACCCCGACCACGTCGTCGACGCCGTTGCGGACGGGCCACATCTCGATGTTCCAGGCGTGGTAGCGGCTGCCGGACGGGGCGCGCGTGTGGCTCTCGTAGTGGATGGGCTCGCCGGTCTCGGCGACGTGCCGAAGATGCCAGTTGAAGCCCCGGCTGTGCTCGGCGTCCTCCACGGTCTCCGGGAAGAACCGGCCGAGCAGGGCCTCCTCCGGCACCCCCATCACCTGGCAGGCCACGTCGTTGAGCCGCAGATAGCGCTGCTGCGGATCGAAGACCGACATGGACATGGAAGCCTGCTGGAAGGCCTGCCCCGCGAGGGTCGGCTCCGCCCCGCCGGGCTGCTCCGCGGTGATCACGAACCCGCCGGGTGAGCCGTCCGGGCCCAGCACCTCGCACGCCCGCAGCGGGAGGGCGACGGGGGTGCCGTCCCGGTGCCGCAGAACGACGGTGCCGGTCCGGGCCGCCAGGACGTCGGGCGACGGGTCCTCGGCGAGCAGCTCTCGCACCGGGAGTCCCACGGCCTCCTCGGCCGGGTATCCGGTCAGCCGCCGGGCACCGTCGCTCCACCCCGTCACCATGCCGTGCGCGTCGATGATCGCCGCGGCCGAGGCGTGCTCCATATCGTCCAGGATGGTCCCTTTGCCGCACCGCAACAACCTCGGTACGGCTACCAGGACTCGTACGTCACTTGCGGTGGTCGCGCAGAGCGGCGAGGGCCCGGTCGGCGTGGGTGTTCATCCGCAGCTCGCTGCGGACGACCTCCAGGACGGTCCGGTCCTGGGCTATGACGAAGGTGACCCGCTTGGTCGGGGCCAGCGAGAAGCCGCGGTTCACCCCGAACCGCTCCCGGATCGTCCCGTCGGCGTCGGACAGCAGCGGCATGCCGAGCGTGTGCTTGCCGGAGAACTCCTGCTGGCGCTCCACGGAGTCGCCGCTGATGCCGACCGGGCGGGCGCCGACAGCGTCGAACTCGGCCGCCAGATCACGGAAGTGACAGGCCTCGGCGGTGCAGCCGGCGGTCATCGCCGCGGGGTAGAAGAACAGGACGATCGGCCCGTCGGCGAGCAGCGAGCTCAGGCTGCGCGGGGTGCCGGTCTCGTCGGGCAGTTCGAAGTCCTCGATCTTGTCGCCGACGTCTGTGCGGGCGCTCATGCCTGGTTCTCCGTGTTCCGTGCGACGTTGCGGGCCCACAGGACGAGGGGCACCTGAAGCGGCAGCCGGGCGATCGCGGCGGCCTTCTGCGGGGTGGGGCGGTGGCGCCAGTCGACGGCCATCTTCACGTTCGCCGGGAAGACCCCGACGAAGAAGGCGGCCGAGGCCAGGGCGGCGGCCTTGCGGGTGCGGGGCGCCATGAGACCGGCCGCCAGCGCGAACTCGGCGACGCCGCTCGCGTAGGTCCAGGTCCTGGGCGATCCCGGCAGGAACTTCGGGATGGTCGCGTCGAACGAGCGCGGTGCGGCGAAGTGGGTGACCCCTACGCCGGCCAGCAGACCGGCCAGCAGCAGGGGTGAGCGTTGGGACCGGGGCACGGTTCCTCCTAGGGGGCTTGCCGCGCGATATTACTGCACGGTACAAGCAGCTCGTACGGCGGCCTGTTCACCTATGGGGAAAGGCGGTTGTGGATCCCGGGCGTATGTCCGAACGAGCGGCGGAAGACCTCGATGAACGCGCTCGTGGACGACCAGCCGCAGCGGTGGGCGACGGTGGTGACGGGTGTTCCGTCGGCCAGCATCCGCAGGGCATGGTAGAGGCGTGACTGGGTGCGCCACTGCGGGAAGGTCATGCCGAACTCGCTGCGGAAGAGTCGGCTCAGGGTGCGTTCGCCCGCCCCGGTCACGGTGCCGAGGGCGGCCAGGGTGCGTGGTTCGGCGGGGTCGGCGTGCAGGATCTCGCAGACGGCGGCCAGGCGCGGGTCGGTGGCGGCGGGCAGGTGCAGGGGCTGCTGGGGCGAGGCGCGCAGCTGGTCGCGGAGGACGGCGAGCAGACGGTGGCGTTCGGGGCTGTCGTCAGCGGGGGCCCGGGTGTAGGCGACGATCAGTTCGCGCAGGAGGGGGCTCACGGCGAGGACGGTGGGGGCGTCCAGGCCGAGCGGGTTGTCGTCGGCGGCCAGGCCGACCAGGTGCAGGTCGAGGTGGCCGTGGGCGCGGTGGGCGTGGACGGTGCCCGCGGGGACCCAGATGGCACGGTTGCCCGGGGCGAACCAGATGCCGGCATCGGTGGTGACGGCCAGGACGCCGGAGCCGGCGTAGACGATCTGGTGGTCGTCGTGCCGGTGCGCGTCGATGCGCTCCCCGGCGGCCAGGCTCTGGGCACGGGTCGGGGCCTGCGGCGTATGGCGGATATCCGGCACAAGTAGGCAGTTTATCGAAAGCGCGCCAGGCCCCGCTCTCGCGACGATCTCGGTATGACCGCGATACGCCATCTGTCCTTGGGGCACGCCTGCGTCGACGTCTACCAGGGGGCGGTGGCCGCTCTGGTGCCGTACTTCGTCGCCGAGCGCGCCTACACCTACGCCGCCGCCTCGGGCGTCGTCCTCGCCGCGTCCTTGTTGTCGTCCGTCGTGCAACCGCTGTTCGGGGCGCTCACCGACCGGTGGGCGATGCCGTGGCTGCTGCCGCTGAGCGCGCTGACCGCCGGGGCCGGGGCGGCGCTGAGCGGGGTCACCGACTCGTACGCGCTGACCCTCGCCGCGGTCGCCGTGTCCGGGGTCGGGGTCGCCGCCTACCATCCGGAGGCGGCCCGGGCGGCCCGCGCCGCGGCGGGCGGCAGCCACGCGGCGATGGGCTGGTTCGCCCTGGGCGGCAACCTCGGCTTCGCCGCGGCACCGCTGCTCGTGATGGCCGTGGTCGGGCTCGGCGGTCTGGGCGCCGCTCCCCTGCTGATCGTGCCCGCCCTCGCGGCGGCGGTCCGCGCGGCCGGGCGCCGTTCCGTGTCCGGTCCTGTGTCCGCCGGCGCCGGCCGCGACGACTGGCGATCGTTCCTGCGGCTTTCGGGGGCGATCGTCTGCCGGTCGGTCGTGTTCGTCGGGCTGAGCGCGTTCGTCTCGCTGTACGTGCGTGAGCGCACCGGGGGCGGGGAGATGGCCGGCACGGTCGCGCTGTGCGTGCTCTACGCCGGGGGTGCGGTGGGCACGGTGGCCGGCGGGCGGCTCGCGGACCGGTACGGGCGGCTGGCGGTCGTACGGTGGTCGTACGTGCTGACCGTCCTGGCCGTCGCGGGGCTGGTGCTCGTACCCGGGCCGCTCGTCCATGCGTTCGTCGCGCTCACCTCGGCCGGCCTGTATGTGCCGTTCTCGCTGCATGTCACGCTCGGCCAGGACTGTCTGCCGCGGCGGGTCGGCACGGCGAGCGGTGTCACGCTGGGGCTGACGGTGAGCGTCGGCGGGCTGGCCGCGCCCGCCCTGGGGGCACTCGCCGACGCCACGTCCCTGCGGACCGCGCTGCTCCCGCTCGTCGCCCTGCCCGCGGTGGGCCGGCTCCTGCTGTGCGGGCTGCGCGAACCCGGCGCCGAGGATCAGACCGTGGCCGCCGGCTCCGTGTCGTCGTCGACGGAGTAGGCCAGAAAGTCGTCGACCATGCGGTGGAAGAGGGTGGCCAGCTGCCCCAGCTCCTCCGGGGCCCACTCGGACAGGGCGAGCTGCATGCCGCGCGCGCCGGCGTCCCGGACCCGGTCGATCGCCTGCCGGCCCGTCTCGGTGAGCTCGATGCGCTGGGCACGCCGGTCGTCGGGGTCCGGGACCCGGGTGACGTACCCCGTCTTCTGGAGCTGCTGCACGGTACGGGTCACGTGCGAGGCCTCCACGCCGAGCCGGTTGGCCAGCTCCCCCGGGCGCAGCGGCTCGGAGTCGGCGACCTGGCGCAGCAGTGCCACGGCGGCGCGGTCCAGCGGCACGCCGGCCAGGGCCATCAGCCGGTCGTGCTGCCGGGCGCGCGTGCTCAGGTACGTGATGCGCGTCAGCGCCCGCTCGATCTCGATCACTTGCGGAGATGCGGGGCCGTCGGGGAGCTCGGGGAGCGATGGGGTGGCCATGCAAGCCACTTTACCATCTTGTTGCGTAACTCAAGTAATCTACTGCCCGCGTTTACGCGGACTGCTGCGCCGATCGTAGGGTCTCGCTCCATGCCGCGCCGGTCACGATCGACTGCCGCCACCGCCGGATCGCCTTGGGCGGCACGCCGACCGCGAGGGCGCCGCTCACACGGTCGCCGGCGCGGTACACGGCGACGAACCGCCGTTCGGCCAAGTCGCCCTCCACCACGGCGACTTCGTCGTGGCCGCGCAGGAAGCCGTACGCCTGGATCTTCATGTCGTACTGGTCGGACCAGAAGTAGGGCACCGGCGCGAACGGCTTGCGAGCCTCCTCGGGGGCGAGGAGATTGCGGGCGGCCGCCATGCCCTGTTCGGCGGCGTTGGTGCGGTGCTCGATCCGCATCGACGTCCCGAACAGCGGGTTGTACCAGCGGGCGACGTCACCGGCCGCGTACACGTTCGGCGCGGCTTCGCAGTACTCGTCGCAGATCACTCCGTCGCCGACCGCCAGGCCGCTGCCGTCGAGCCACTCGGTGTTGGGCAGCGAGCCGATGGCCACCAGCACCTCGTCGGCCTCGACCACTTCGCCGCTCGCGAGCCGCACCCCGTCCTCGGTCACCTCGGTGACCGTGACCCCGCAGCGCAGCCGCACGCCCCGCTCGAGATGCGCCTGCGAGAGCACCTGCCCGACCTCCGTGCCGACGGCGTGCGCCAGCGGCACCGGGGCGGGTTCGAGCACGACCACCTCGGCGCCGAGACGCCAGGCCACCGCGGCGGCTTCCGCGCCGAGGAATCCGGCGCCGACCACGACCAGCCGCCGCCCCGGGCCCAGCCGGTCGCGCAGGGTCAGGGCGTCATCCAGGGTGCGCAGCACATGTGCGCCCTCGCCGGGCAGCCGGCGCGGCCGGACGCCGGTGGCCAGGATCAGTCCGTCGTACGGCACCGTCGAGCCGTCGGCCAGCCGCACCGTGCGCCCGGTGAGTTCGAGGCCGGTCGCACGGACGCCGAGGCGCAGGTCCAGGCCGAGCGCGGTCAGGTCCGCAGGGGTGCGCAGGTCCAGCCGCTCGGGCTGCCACTCGCCGGACAGCAGCTGCTTGGACAACGGCGGGCGGTCGTACGGCGCAAGGGGTTCGTCGCCGACGAGGGTGAGCGGGCCGGTGTGGCCCTCGCGGCGGAGGGTCTCGGCCGCGGCGAGTCCGGCGGCCGAGGCTCCGACGACGACGATCCGGTTCACTGCTGGACCAGTCGGATCGCGGCGGCCGGGCAGACCGCGACGGCTTCCTTGACGTCGTCGACGAGTTCGTCGCCGACCTCCTCCGCCAGCAGGATCGCGATGCCGTCGTCGTCCTGGTCGAAGACGTCCATCGCGGCGAGCACGCACTGCCCCGAGGCGACGCACTTGTCGGCTTCCAGCTCCACCTTCATGGGATTGCCCTTCTTGTCGCGTGTTGCTTGTTCGTTCGCGGGACGGGGAGCCGTCACCAGGCCACCGGCAGCTCATGGACGCCGTAGATGAACGCGTCGTGCTTGAACTTCACGTCCTGGACGTCGCAGGCGAGCCTCAGGGTGGGGATGCGCTGGTAGAGGGTGCCGTAGACGACCTGGAGCTCCATGCGTGCCAGGGGCTGGCCGAGGCACTGGTGGATGCCGAAGCCGAAGGCCACGTGACGGCGGGCGTCCCGGGTGATGTCGAGACGGTCGGGGTCCTCGAAGGCCTCGGGGTCGCGGTTGCCGATCTCGTTCACCACGATGACGCCCTCGCCGGCCTTGATGACCTCTCCGGCGATCTCGATGTCCTCCGTGACCGCGCGGCGGCGCCCCTGGTGGGTGATGTTCAGGTAGCGCAGCAGTTCCTCGACGGCCGAGGCCACCAGTTTGGGGTCGTCGCTCTCGCGCAACAGGGCGAGTTGGTCGGGGTGTTCAAGGAGGGCGGCGGTACCGAGCGCGATCATGTTCGCGGTGGTCTCGTGTCCGGCGATCAGCAGGAGCAGCGCCATCTCCGTGGCCTGCTGATGGTCGAGTTCGCCCGTGCTGATCCGTCCGGCGATGCTCGACAGCAGGTCGTCCCTGGGATCGGCGAGCCGCTTGCCGATCATCGTGGCCAGGTAGCCGGCGATCTCCCGGGTCGCGACGTTGCGCTGCGCGGGTGTCGCGGCGCTGCTGACCATCGTCTTGGTGTTGGACTGGAACATCTCGTGGTCCTCGTAAGGCACCCCGAGCAGTTCGCAGATCACCAGCGAGGGGATGGGCAGGGCGAACGCCTCGACGAGGTCGACCGGTTGCGGGCCCGCGAGGAGGTCGTCGATCAGGCCGTCCACGATCCGCTGCACGGCGGGCCTGAGCGCCTCGACCTTCTTGATGGCGAAGGGCGCCGTCACCAGCCGGCGCAGCCGGGCGTGTTCGGGGTCGTCCATCATGATGAAGCTGAGCTTGCCCTCGCCGCCCTCGGAGCCGGCCTTGGGCGGGAAGCCGGGGCGGTCGATGTCCGAGCTGACCCGGGCGTCGCCCAACAGGGCGCGCTGCTCGGCGTAGCGGGTCACGAGCCAGGGTTCGCTGCCGTCCCACAGCCGTACCTTCGCCAACGGCCCCTGGTCCTGGAGCTCTTTGAGGCCGGGCGGCGGGTCGAAGGGGCAGCGGGCGGCCCGCGGCATGGGGAACTCGGGAACAGCCAGTGCGTCGGCCATGGTTCTCCTCGGTGGTGGGGGCTCCGGTCGGGGGTCGGAGCGCCGGGGGAAGGGGTGAGGCCTCGATGAGCACATGCAAACAGACGGGCCTGACGGGCTCCGGTCAGTTCCCTGACAGAAAGCTGACGTGACCCAGATCACATGCCGAACCCCTGCCGGATGAAGTCACAACTCACCTTCGCCCTGCACGAGTTGACCATGTCGACCAGTGGCGCGAGCGAACGAAGACGCCTCATCCGACGCCGCGAAGAAGGAGCGCTCCCGGCGTTTGCTCCCGCGCCTCAGGCCTCCGCCTCGGCCCGTCCCAGCCAGTAGCCGAAGCCCCGCCGGGTGTGGATCAGCGCCGGGGCGTCCCGGTCCACCTTGCGCCGCAGCCGGGACACGAGCTGCTCGATGGCGTTGTCGCCTCGTAAGTCGCCCCAGACGTACCGGCTGATCTGGTCCTTGGACAGCACCCGGTGGGCGTTGACGAGGAGCTGGCGCAGCAGCCGGTACTCCGCGGGCGTGAGGTCCAGTGACAGCGTTCCGCGCCGCGCCTGGCAGCGGGCGCCGTCGAGCACCAGGTCGCCGTAGCGCGGTCCGCCCTCGTGGTGCCGGACCGGGCCCGGTCCGCGCAGCAACACCTGCATCCTGGCCAGGACTTCGGCCACCCGGAAGGGTTTGGTGACGTAGTCCCTCTCGCCCAGGCCGAGTTCGGGCAGGAGGCTGTCCAACGAGTCGTCCGCGGTGAGGAACAGGACCGGCGGCCGGTGGGTGACGGGCGGCAGGCGCCGACCGCCGAGGCCGGGCACGTCGGGCAGGGTCGTGTCGAGGACGACGAGGTCGTAGCGGTGCTCCGCGGCCCGCGTCAGCGCCTCGGTCCCGGTACCGGCCACGGAGGTGCGGTACCCCGCCAACTCCAGGGTGACGGAGAGCAGTTCGGCCACCTCCGGTCCGCCGACGACCAGCACGTGCTGCCCGGAGCCACGCGCGAGCGCCGGCCTCTCACCGGTCACGCGCGGGCTGTTCCTTCCCCTGTGTCACCGGTGCCAGCCAGATGCCGACGACCGCGTCGGCGAGCCCGGTGGCGCAGTCGTGCCAGCTGGAGCGCGCGGTGGGCCGCTGCTCGGCGAGGGCGCGCTCGCGTTCGGCGGGCAGGTGGATGAGCAGATGGCGTGCCATGTCGCCGCGTTCGGCACGGACCTCGGGAGGCAGCGCGGGCAGGCACCGGTGCATTCCGTCGACGTTCTGCCGCAGGGACGGGGAGGCCAGGGACTCCTCCACCATGATCCGGTGCAGTGCCGGGTCGGTCATCACCTGCGCGCAGAACCGCGCGAACCAGGTAGGGCCGCCCAGGGCCGCGAGGTGTTCGGGGACCGGGCGGACCAGACAGTCCACCCAGTCCCGCAGGTCCGTGGAGTCGCCGATCCCGGCCAGCAGCCGGGCGCGGATCTCCTCGATGCGCTCGGCGTGCTTGCGGACGATGGCGCGGACGAGGTCGGCCTTGGTGCCGAAGTGGTAGCCGACGGCGGCGTTGTTGCCCTGTCCCGCGGCCTCGCTGACCTGGCGGTTGGAGACGGCGTAGACCCCGCGCTCGGCGAACAGCCGTTCGGCCGCGGTCAGGATCAGCTCCCGGGTCGCACTGACCTGCTCCGCCCGTACCGCCCTGCCTGCCGCCATCATCACCATCGCACCGGGACTTCCCTCAGCCCTCCGACGGCCAGCCCCTCGAGCCGTCGCGGGTCCTCCGCCGCCACGGCGAGTTCCAAGGACGGAAGCCTACGCAACAGCACGTCGAGGACCGCGATCCAACCAAGTCAAGCAGTTGACTTAAGATCGTGGAACCCCGCCCGACCGTGCTCATTCCCGGGGATGACGCGGGCAGGGCCGTGTACTGCGTACCCAGTAGCCGCGATTGCCGACAGGCGCACGACGACATCACAGCCCCTCGCCCGGAAGCCTGGAGCGGCGACACCGACCGGAGAGCGGCGATGAGCATCCCCTGGCAGCGATACACGGACGACCACGCCCGCACCGTCGACACGATGACGGCCGCGCTGCTGTTCGCGTGCTTCCTTTTCGGCAGCGAGATCAACTTCCCGCAGGTGCGGGAACCGGACGTGGCCGGCCCCGCGATCGCCCTGGCCACCGTCGCCTGCGGCTCCCTCTTCTGGCAGCGCACCCACCCTCACACCGTCGCGACGGTGACGACGGTGTGCACCGCCGCCGCCTCCGCGCTGGGCATGCTGCTCACACCGCTCCTGATGGCCCCGCTCATGCTGGCGCTGTACCGGCTGGCCGTGCACACCGGCCGCCGAGCCGCACGGTTCGCCTTCCTCGTCGCCCTCGCCCTGCTGATCACGACGGCATACCTGGCGGATCCCGTCGATCACCCCTGGCCCATGACCACGCTCGGTCCCGCCGCCTGGCTGCTGCTCCCGGTCGCCACCGGCAACGCGGTCCGGCTCCGCAGCGCCTATGTGGAGGCCGTGCAGGCCCGCGCCGAGTACGCCGAGCGCAGCCGGGAGGAGGAGGCCCGGCACCGGGTGGCCGAGGAGCGCATGCGTATCGCCCGGGAACTGCACGACGTCGTCGCCCACCATCTGGCCCTGGCCAACGCCCAGGCGGGCACGGCGGCACACCTGTCACGCACCCACCCCGATCAGGTGCACCGGATCCTCACCGAGCTCGCCGGTACGACGTCGGCGGCGCTGCGCGAGACGAAGGCGACCGTGGGTCTGCTGCGCCAGCGGGACGACCCCGACGCGCCGCTCGCCCCCAGCCCGGGCATCGACCGGCTCGAGGAACTGACGGCCGCGTTCGAGGCGGCCGGGCTTCCCGTCCGGGTCGACATCGAGGGCACACCCCGGCCGCTGTCGCCGGGCGTGGACCTGACGGCGTACCGCATCGTGCAGGAGGCGCTGACCAACGTGACCAAGCACGCCGCGGCCAGGACGGCGTACGTCCGCCTCGGGTACGCCGCCGAGCATCTGACGATCACCGTCACCGACGACGGCACCTCGACCGCCGCGGCGGAGCCGGGGCAGGGCTTCGGCCTGATCGGCATGCGGGAGCGGGCCCGGTCCATGGGCGGCGCGCTCAGGGCCGGGCACCGCGTCGAGGGCGGCTTCGAGGTGACGACCCGGCTGCCGCTGTACCCCAACGCTCCGGAACCGGAAGAACGGAACCCATGACCATCCGCGTACTGCTCGCCGACGACCAGGCCCTGCTGCGGGCCACCTTCCGGATCCTGATCGACTCCTGCGAGGACATGGAGGTGGTCGCCGAGGCGGCCGACGGTTCCGAGGCCGTCTCCCTCGCCCGGGCCCACCGCCCGGACCTCGTCCTGATGGACATCCGGATGCCGGGCACCGACGGCCTGGCCGCCACGGCCGCCATCTGCGCCGACCCGGACCTGGCCGGCACCCGGGTGCTGATCCTGACCACGTTCGAGATCGACGAGTACGTCGCCCAGGCGCTGCGGTCCGGGGCGAGCGGTTTCCTCGGCAAGGACGTCACCGCCGAGGTGCTGCTGGCCGGAGTGCGGACCGTGGCCTCGGGCGAGTCCCTCCTGTCCCCCGTCGCCACCCGCACGGTGATCGCCCGCTTCCTGGCCGCGCCCGCGCGCGGCGCCCGCCTCGGGGTGCCGGGCGACCTCGTGGCGCTGACCGCGCGTGAGCGTGAGGTGATGGCATGGGTGGCCGAGGGCCACTCCAACGAGGAGATCGCGGAGAAGCTCTTCGTCAGCCCGCTGACGGTACGCACGCATGTGCACCGCGCCATGACGAAGCTGGGCGCCCGGGACAGGGCGCAACTCGTCGTCATCGCCTACCAGTCGGGGCTCGTACAGGCGCCCTGAGAGGTCAGTTCCCGGCGAGGGTCTCCAGCCACTGCTGCAACAGGCCGGACTCGGCCGGAGTGAAGGACTCGTGCGGCTCCGCGCGCAGCCGGGCCGCGAGGGTGGCGGCCGCGACGGGCACTCCGTCCCCCTGTGCGGGTCCGGCCGGGCGCGTCAGGGAGTCGATCACCGCGTCCCGCAAGCGGGCCGAGAATCCCGGATCCGGGTACTGCTCCGGCCTGGTGAGCATCGACAGGGACGCGCCGACGTTGGCGGACATGATGATCTGCGTGGCGAGGACGGGCGGGACGGTGAGCCGGCCGGCCGCCGCGCAGCGTTCGAGGATCGCGTGCAGCAGGGCGTGCGCCTCGCTCACGGCGGCGGGCGGGACCGTCAGCTCGGGCGAGTACATCAGGCGGTAGTGGTGGGGGTGCTCCAGCGCGAACCGCATGTGGTTGTCCCAGCCGCTCTTCAGGTCCGCGACGGGATCCTCGCCGGGCCGGGCCGCGCGCTTGGAGGCGAGGTACTGCTCGAATCCCCGGTCCACCACGGCGGCGAGCAGTCCCGCCTTGTCGCCGAACAGCCGGTAGAGCATCGGCGCGCCCACGCCGGCCGCCTCGCACACGGCACGTGTGGAGACTTCGGCGGCCGGGGCCGTGGCCAGCAGTTCCGCGGCGGCTTCCAGGATCTTTTCCCTCGCGTCCATGTCTGCACGGTACGACATTCGTAGCGCTGATACGAGCCGGGGATGACCAATGCTACGAAGCCATGTTATCGTCGTTACGTGATGCACGTAGCATCGCTAACAAAGGAGCGGACATGACCACACAGCAGCGCGTCGCGATCGTCACCGGAGGATCGCGCGGCATCGGACGCGAGGTCGCCCAGCAGCTGGCCGCCGACGGGTTCGCCGTCCTCGTGGGATACGCGGGCAACAAGGACGCGGCCGACGAGGTGGTGCGCGACATCGAGGCCACCGGGGGGTCCGCCGTCGCCGCCCGCGCGGACGTCGGCGACGAGACCGAGGTGGCCGCCCTGTTCGACCTGGCGGAAGCCACGTACGGCGGGGTGGACGCCGTGGTGCACGCGGCGGGGCGGATGCTGCTGGCACCCGTCGCGGAGCTCGATCTCGACGAACTCGACGCCCTGTACCGCACCAACATCCGCGGCACGTTCGCCGTCGGCCAGCAGGCCGCCCGCCGGCTGCGTACGGGCGGGGCACTGGTGAACTTCTCCAGCTCGGTCGTCGGCCTCGCCTTCCCGACCTACGGCGCGTACGCCGCGAGCAAGGGGGCGGTCGAGGCCCTGACGCTGGTCCTCGCCCGGGAGCTGCGGGGCCGTGACGTCACCGTCAACGTGGTCGCGCCCGGCCCGACCGCCACCGACCTCTTCCTCGACGGCAAGGACGAGGAGACCGTCGCCCGGCTGGCCGCCCAGCCGCCGCTGGAGCGCCTCGGCACACCGCGGGACATCGCCTCCGTGGTCTCCTTCCTGGCCGGTCCGGGCGGGCACTGGGTCAACGGGCAGGTCCTGCGGGCCAACGGCGGGATCATCTGAGGGACGGCCAGGCCGGTGCGGCCGAGTGGCCCCCCAGGTGCCCCTGCCCTCGTCCGGGGACGCCGCCGTTCAGGCGAAACCGCCCGCACGCGCGCGTGCGGGCACCGGGACGCGTCGACAACTGACCCGTGACCCTCCCCCTGATCCCGCCCATGCTCGCCACCTCCGGCACCCTGCCGTCGGCCACTCAGGACGCGCACTGGGCCTATGAGACCAAGCAGGACGGCCAGCGCGTCGTGGTGTACCTCGCCGGGGACGGAAGCGTGCTGCTGCGCGCCCGTTCCGGGGAGGACATCACCGCCGCCTATCCCGAACTGGGGGCACTCGGCACCGCGCTCGGCACGCTGCCCGCCGTACTGGACGGCGAGGTCCTGGCGCTCGACGACCAGGGGCATGCCGACTTCCAGTTGCTCCAGTCCCGCATGGGGCTGGCCCACGCACCGGGCAAGGCCGCGCGGAAGGCCGCCGAAGTCCCCGTCCATCTGGTGCTGTTCGACGTGATGCATCTGGCGGGGCACTCCCTGACCGCGCTCCCCTATGTCCGACGGCGCGGCCGGCTGGAGGAGCTGAGCCTGGAGGGACCCTTCTGGTCGACCCCGGGGGCCATCGTCGGACACGGCCGGCAGGCGCTGGAGGCCACCCGCGACCATGGCCTGGAGGGCCTGGTCTGCAAGCGGCTCGACTCGGTGTACGAGCCCGGGGTGCGCTCCCGCGCCTGGGTCAAGATCCGCAACATGCGCAGCGAGGACGTCATCGTCGGCGGCTGGCTGCCCGGCAAGGGACGGCTGACGGGCCTGCCGGGCGCCGTGCTGGTCGGACAGCGCACCGCCGGGCGTCTTCGGTACGTCGGCAATGTGGGCACCGGCTGGAGCGAGACCGAACGGACCCAACTCGCCGCCCTCCTGCGGACCGCGGCGACGGACGCGTGCCCCTTCGACACCCCGCCGCCGGTCGCGGGCGCGCACTGGGTCCTGCCGCGACTGGTCGGCGAGGTCCGCTACAGCACCCGCACCCGGGCGGGACTGCTGCGCCAGCCGTCCTGGCTGCGACTGCGCCCGGACCTTGCACCGGAGGAGTCGGCGGCCGACCTTCCGGACGACCTTGTCTGACATCCCGAACAAGATCCCACTGTTCGGACGGTTGTTACCGGAGAGTCGCCTACGACGTCTTGGCGCGGACATGAAAAATCGGGAAGCTGAACCTCCCATTCCCCCACAGCCGTTGGGCTGCGCCCGGAACATGAGGAGGACGCAGTGTCGTCTCCGTCGTTCAAGAAGCACCGCGCGAGGTGGTTCACCGGCCTGGCCGGCGCCGCCGCCCTGGTAGTCGCCTTCCCGAGCGCCGCCTTCGCCGCCCCGCCCGCGGCCCTGCCGACCAACGCCGAGTCGGCCGAGTACACCTACCAGCCCGCCTTCGACTACGACACCGACGGCTGCTACCCCACGCCCGCGATCGGCCCCGACGGCACGGTCAACGGCGGCCTCAACCCGACGGGTTCGCTCAGCGGCGAGTGCCACGACCTCTCGGACCTGAACAACACCAACTCGTACTCGCGCTCCAAGTGCAACAACGGCTGGTGCGCCTACATGTACGGCCTGTACTTCGAGAAGGACCAGGCCCTGGCGAACAGCAGCATCGGCGGGCACCGGCACGACTGGGAGCATGTCGTGGTCTGGGTGCAGAACGGCACCATCCAGTACGTCTCGACGTCCGCCCACGGCTCGTACGCGACGACCGCGACCTCCGGCGTCCGCTTCGACGGCACCCACGCAAAGATCGTCTACCACAAGGACGGCGCCGGTACCCACGCCTTCCGGCTGGCCAACTCCAATGACGAGCCGCCGGAGAACGCCAAGGGCACCTGGCAGTACCCGCCGCTGGTCGGCTGGAACGGCTACCCGTCAGGCGTCCGCGACAAGCTGGTCGCGTACGACTTCGGCAGCGCCAACTTCGCCCTGAAGGACGCGAACTTCGCCTCCGACCTGTCGAAGGCCAAGCCGTCGGGAATCTCGTTCGACCCCAACGCCTGATCCGGCGCGCATCGGGCGCGGGACCTAGGACCCGTGCACCCCGCGGCTTCCGTCCCGCGCCCGATCCCGGCACCCGCTCATGAGGCATAACGTCCGGCTCATGGACGACAGCGACACGAGCGGACAGCTCGAAGAAGCCCTGGAAAGACTCCACGCCTCCGGCCCCGAACGCGACGGCTGGCTGTCCAACCACGCCCCCATGGTCGTCGAGGCGCTCGCCGCCCACGGACAGGTGGGGGCGGTGCACCACTGGGTGGACCTCTACCGGGACAAGCTGGAGGACTTCCCCGACCGCGTGGCACCCGTCACCGACGACAACTGGCCCGAAGCGCTGGGCGATACACGCCGGATCGCGGACTGGACCGACCACTACTCCCGCACCCTTGCCGAGCGCCCGTGGCGCGACGTCCTCGCCGAGTGGTGGCCGCGCCTGCTCCCCGGCCTCTACGGCGGCGCCACCCACACCGTCATACGCGTCGGCCACGCCGTACGCGCCCTGGAGACCGGTGAGAACGCGCCCCGGACCACCGAACTCGCCCACGCGCTGGGCTACTGGGCGGCCCGGCACCAGCCGGTGACCGGCGTCGCCACGCTGCCGGGCGCGCCGACCGCCAGGGAGTCCCTGGACGCCGTACCCCTGATCGACCCGGGCCACATGGGGTTCCGCAAGCGCCTCGCCGCCGTACGGCGGCTGCCCGCATGGGCGGACGAGGTGACCGACCCGGACACGGCCCGCGCACGGCTGACCGAACTCGTCCACGCCGCCACCCACCGCTACGCCACCCACGGCCACGGCGAGCCCACCATGCTCGTGCACGCCGCCACCGCGCCCAACGCCGTGCTCCGCGCCCTGGATTCGCTGCCCCGGGAGCTGTGGGCACCGAGCCTGCACGCGGCATGGAGCGCGTCCGCGGCGGTCACCGCGATGTACGCGCCCGCGGCGGGGGTCGCCTACACGCCGCCCGCCCGGCTCACCGCCGAGGAGGTCATGGAGCGTGCCCTCGCCCACGGCGACGAGCACGTCATCAAGCTGACCGACACGGCGCTGGACGTCGGTGACGAACTGGCGCTCGCGGCGGCTCTGCGCTCGGTCGAGATGAGTGATCCGCTGGCCGGTTAAACGTGTGGATCACCGTTCCCGGCCGTCGCTAGGGTGCGCGCATGGACGAAGAGGAGGCCCGGGTCGACGCACGGATGCTGTTCCAGGCGCTGCGCGACCACGACGGTGGGGACGCTTACACCACCGTGGTGGAACCCTGGCTCGCCCGGGCCCGGCTCGGCTACCGCGAGGCGCTCACCGCGGGCGTGGAGCTGCTGGTCGCGACGGCGGTGGAGGGACCGGACGAGCGCTGCGGCGAACTGCTGTGGGAGCTGTACGCGCTCAGCCGGGTCAGCGAGGTGCTGCTGACCGGATTCCAGCCGGCCGGTGAGCACGCCGGCGTCTGGCCCGCCGTGTCGAGGGCCGAGTATCTCCGGCTCTTCACCGGCCTGGGCCTGACCCCGTTCGAGGAGGACGGAGACTTCGACCCGTTCCTGCACGAGATCGTCGAGGTCGAGCAGGCGCAGGACCCGGACGAACCCGTGCGGATCACCGAAGTGGTGTGGCCCGGACTGTGGTTCGGGTCCCTGCTGTTCTCCCGGGCCGGCGTGCGGGTGCGCGCGGGCGTCCGGCACGCCGAGCGCGGCGTCGCCGACCGTTCCCCGCTCTACTGGGCCTATCTGCGCCGGCACCGGCCCACCGTGGACCTGTCGCAGGGCTGGGGGTCCAACTCCCAGTGGCGCACGGACTTCCGGGTGGACCTGAGAACCGCGTCCGGTGACGAGGTCAACGCCTGCGGGCGGGGGGACGTCGACGCCGAGGACTGGACCGCCCCCGGGCTGTCCCCGGCGGAACGGCGTGAACTGCTGCGTCACCGCTGCCTGGTGCGCACGCCCGGCGGCGCAGGCGCGGCGGGTGAGGACTTCTTCCCCTTCGACTGGCGCATGTGAAGCGCGATACTGCACGGCCGCCCGACCGCGAGGGTCTATCGTGTTCCGCATGTCCGTGCCCGAACTGATCCGCATCGTCTCCCGTGACTCGCCCATGGCGCTCGCCCAAGTGGAGCGTGTCCGCGCCGAGTTGACCGCGCTGCACCCCGGAGTGCGCACCGAGGTCGTGCCGGTGAAGACGACCGGCGACAAGTGGATGGGCGACCTGTCGAAGGTCGAGGGCAAGGGCGCCTTCACCAAGGAGGTCGACGCCGCGCTGCTGGCCGGGGAGGCCGACCTCGCGGTGCACTGCGTGAAGGACGTGCCCGCCGACCGGCCGCTCCCGGCGGGGACGACGTTCGCCGCGTTCCTCAAGCGGGACGACATCCGCGACGCCCTGATCCATCCGGGCGGACTCACCCTGGACGAGCTTCCGGCCGGCACCCGCATCGGGACCTCCTCGGTGCGCCGGGTCGCGCAACTGGCGGCCACCCACCCGGAGTTGGAGTGCGTGCCGTTCCGCGGCAACGCCAACCGGCGGCTGGCGAAGCTGGCGGCCGGGGAGGCGGACGCGCTGCTGCTCGCGGTGTCCGGCCTCGAGCGCATCGGCCGCGAGGACGTGATCAGCGAGGTCCTCTCCCCCGAGACGATGATGCCGCCGATCGGCGCGGGCATCCTGGCCCTGCAGTGCCGTGAGGGCGACACCGAGCTGATCGACGCGGTCAGCGGGCTCGGCGATCCGGACACCCACCGGGAGGCGACCGCGGAACGCATGTTCCTGCATGTGCTCCAGGGCCACTGCAACAGCCCGATCGCCGGATACGCGCGCGTGGACCACGGGGGCGAACTGTCCCTGCGGGCCTGCGTGTTCACCCCGGACGGCAAGACCCGGCTGAACGCCCACGAGTGGGCGGGCCGGCTCGACCCGGCCACGCTGGGCACCTCGGTCGCGGTGGCACTGCTGCGTCAGGGAGCCCGCGAGATCATCGACGGCATCCCGCACTGAGGCGACCTTCCGCACCGGCACCGCACCGGGCACCGACCGTCAGGCGGTGCCCTCTTCGGCCTGGTCCCGCAGGAAGTTGCTCACCTGGTGGGCCAGGCCCTCCCGGCCGGCCGCCGTCTGGACGGCGCCTTCCTGCAGACCGATGCCGCCCGCCCACAGCCGGCGGTCGGCCCAGTCGTCGTCGACCCGCAGCTGGATCTGCACGTCGACCAGGCTCAGGGACGCCTCGGGGGCGGCCGCGTACAGCACGGCGGTGGCCCGGCGCAGCGGGTAGACGTCGAAGCCCTCGATGAACTGCGAGTTGCGCCAGTCGATGAACGCGCTCTCGCCGTCGGGGCCCACCCGGACATCGATCTGGCCGTCCTCCAGGTGGATGGTGGAGTGCCGGCCGCCGCGGTTCTCGACGGTCACACGCACAGTGAAGTACGTCAGCCCCTCGGCGGCGTCGTCCCGGCCGCGTGGTGGCTCGGAGGCTTCCAGCCCGTGGACGCGGACACGCAGACCGGCATGCTCGTCGTACTCCTGCCAGTCCCCGACCACGTTCGGCTCGTACACAATCCACCTCTTGTCCCTCAGAGAGCTGCTTCCTATCTGTGTGCTCAGTGCACTGTCAAATGAGCGGAATGCGCTGTGGCCAGCGGGTTCACCCCCTTTGATCAGTGATCAAGCCGTGCGCAGGAAGAACTCGCCGACAGGAGGCGCAGTGCGCCCGGCGGGCGTGCCGCACATCACGTCCATGAGCATGATCAGCGCGCGAGGCGGCCGAGCAGTGACGAGGCCGCTGTGATGCCCAGCGCGGCGGCGACGAACAGCACCGCGAAGTCGAGCGCGAGATGGGCGGGCGTGCCGAGGAGAAGGCCGCGCAGGGCGTCGACTTGATAGCTGAGCGGGTTGACCTTGCTGACGGCCTGGAGCCAGCCGGGCATCACGGACAGCGGGTAGAGGGCGTTGGAGCCGAAGAACAGCGGCATGGTGATGGCCTGGCCGAAGCCCATCAGCCGGTCGCGGCTGAGGACGATGCCGGCAATGGTCATCGACAGGCAGGAGAAGAAGGCGGATCCGAGGACCACCACGACCGCGACGCCGAGCAGTTCGAGCGGGTTCCAGGTCAGGGCGACGCCGAGCACGGCGGCGATGAGGATCACGACGACGGCCTGGACCAGGGACTTCACCCCGGCCGCGAACGCCTTGCCGGTGATCAGCGCCGAGCGCGGGGTCGGGGTGACGAGGAGCTTGCTGAGGATGCCGGCGTCCCGTTCCCAGATGATCTGGATGCCGTAGAAGATGGCGATGAACATCGCGGACTGGGCGATGATGCCGGGCGCCAGATAGTCGATGTAGGGGAGGCCGCCGGTGGGGATCGCCTTGATCCGGGTGAAGGTCTGGCCGAAGATCAGCAGCCACAGGGCGGGTTGGACGGCCCGGGTGTAGAGCTCGGTGCGGTCGTGGCGCAGCTTCTGCAGTTCGACGGCGCACATCGCGCCGACCCGGGCGGGGAAAAGTCGCCAGCCCGCGCGGGGCTGCGGCGGCTTCAGCAGCAGAGCTGTGCGGTCAGCCGACACGGCCTGCGGTGCGGCGGGTGCTTCGGACATCGCGGAAGTCTCCTGACTGGTCGTCGAGTCCACTGCCGGCGATGTCGCGGAAGACGTCCTCCAGCGTGGGCAGCGGGTCGGTGGCCCGGGTGCCCCGGCGCTCACCCAGTCCCCGGCGCAGCTCCCGCGACGTGCCGAGGGCGCGGATGCGGCCGCGGTGCATGAGGCCGACCCGGTCGCAGTACTGGTCGGCCTCGTCCATGTAGTGGGTGGTGACCACCACGGTCATGCCGGTGGCGGCGCGGACGGCGTTGATGTGCTCCCACACACCGGTCCGGGCGATCGGGTCGAGGCCGATGGTCGGCTCGTCGAGGATCAGCAGCCGGGGCGCGCTGACCAGCGCCTGGGCGAGTTCGAGGCGGCGGACCATGCCGCCGGAGTAGGTCTTGGCGAGCCGGTCGGCGGCGTCGCTGAGACCGACGGCGTCCAGGGCCTGGGCGACGCGGGCGGCGCGCTCGTGGCGGGACACGTCGAAGACGCGGGCGAACAGGGCGACGTTCTCGCGGCCGGTCAGGCCCTGGTCGGCGGAGAGTTGCTGCGGCACGTAGCCGAGCAGCCGCCGTACGGCCATCCGGTCCTCGGCGGTGTCGTGCCCGAAGACGCGGACCATGCCCGCCGGTACCGGCAGGAGGGTGGTGATACAGCGGATCGCCGTGGTCTTCCCGGCGCCGTTGGGGCCGAGCAGTCCGAAGACCTCGCCCTCGGCCACGGTGAGGTCGAGCCCGTCGACGGCGTGGGTGTCACCGAAGGCGTACACGAGTCGGGTGCAGGTGACGGCGTGCTCGGTCACGGTTCCTCCCCCAGGTTGTCGGCCAGGCGGCGCAGGGCCGGGATCGCCGCCGCCAGGGTCTCCAGGTCGGCCTCGTCGAGCCGGGCCGTTTGGTCTCGTACGAGGTCGGCTCGGCGTTCGCGCCACTCGCTGAGCCGCGCCTCGGCCGCGGGAGTCGGCATCAGGCGGGCGGCACGCCGGTCGGCCGGGTCGGTCTCGCGGACCAGGTAGCCCTGCCGGGCCAGCTGGTTGACGAGCGTCGACACCGAATTGCCCGCCAGATACAGCTCTCTGGCGGCGTCCGAGATGCCGATGCCGGGCCGGTCCACGACCAGCCGCAGCAGTTCGACCTCGGCGCCGCGCAACTGCGGTGCGGGCATCTCACGGCGCAACCGGCGCCGGATCAGCCGCTGGACACCGACCAGCGCGTCGGCGAGCTCTTCCGGGAAGGTCTCCTGTTCCACGCCGTCGAGATTAGCTCTGTAGCAGAGGTAATGACCCCAAGGAACGGTCAAGGCCCCTCACGCTGAGAAGGCGAACGGTTTCGGTCCGTGCGTCTTTCTGAGTGAATTGTCCTGAATTGTTTGAGGCCGCCTCCACGGGGAATCCGCTTGTCAGTGCTTCGGACAGGAGGCACGTCCGTGGGAGCCGTCCCCGGTGCCCTCCGTCAGGTCCGAGCGCGCGACTCCCATGGTGTCTGTCACCCAGCACCGTTGAGGGAGGTGCGCGCGATGCGCGTCACCACCAGAACGAAGCAACATCCGCACGACGACGCCCCCGACACCGCCGCTTCCTTCGCACGCCTCGCCACCCTGCCCGACGGCCCGGAACGCAAGGCGCTCCGGGACGAACTGGTCGAGGTGTGGCTGCCGATGGCCGAGCGGATAGCGGTCCGCTTCAAGGGCCGCGGCGAGTCCCTGGAGGATCTGTACCAGGTGGCCGCCCTGGGCCTGGTGAAGGCCGTCGACCACTACGACCCCGTGCGCGGCCACGCCTTCGAGGCGTACGCAGTGCCGACCGTGACCGGCGAGATCAAACGCCACTTCCGCGACCACCTGTGGACGCTGCACGTACCGCGCCGGGTCCAGGACCTGCGCAACCGGGTGCGCGCCGCCCTCAAGGAGCTGTCCCAGACCACGTCGGGGCGGGCCCCCACCGTCGCCGAGCTCGCCGAGTGCGCCCAGCTCACCGAGGACGAGGTGCGCGCCGGCATGGAGGCCCTGGAGTGCTTCTCGGCGCTGTCACTGGAAGCGGAGATGCCCGGCACCGACGGGTACGCCCTGGGGGACGCGCTCGGCGGCCCCGACCCCCGCTTCGACGTGGTCGTGGACCGCGTCGCCGTGAGCCCCTGTCTGCGGGCCCTGCCCGAGCGCGAGCAGACCATTCTCTACCTGCGGTTCTTCCAGGGCATGACGCAGAGCCGCATAGCCGAGGAGCTGGGCATCTCCCAGATGCACGTCTCCCGGCTCCTCAGCGCCTGCTTCGACCGGATCCGTGAGGAGCTGCTGGCCGAGGTCCGCTGACGCCGGAAGGTCACTCCGAGGACGCCTCCGGGATCTGCGCCGGTCCGTGGCGGTCGAGAGCCGCCTCCAGCTCGGCGTGGATCTCCGGGGGCAGGTCCCCGTTCCGCCCCCAGATCAGCATCAGATCGGCGACATTGCGCAGCTTGATGTTGGTGCGCTGGGAGACGTCCTTGAGGACGGCCCAGCCCTCGTCCGGGGTCACGCGCCCGAGCGCGACCATCATGCCGATCGCCTGGTCCACAACGGCGTGCGAGACCATGGCCTCCTTCAGCTGCTCGACCTCTTCCTGCAGCTCGAAAATGCGGATCGCCTCGTCACCGGAGTCATCCCGTTCCGCGCTCATACCACCATCCTGCTCACTCGAGCGGCCCAGTGCCACCGCGCACACACCACTCGTTTCGGCCACCTCCGCCGGGTACTCGACAGGCGCCCGGAACGGTTCCGGTTGGACACTGGTAGAGGACCGGTGTCCGCCGGCCGGCGAGATCAGGACGCGACTGCCATGAACCACGACTCCAGACGACCCGGTGGCACGACGGACGTCTTCTCCACGCACGCCGTGTTCGGCGCCCCCTGCTGGGTGAGCCTGACCACCCGGGACCAGGAGGCCGCCGAGGCGTTCTACACGGCCGTCCTCGGCTGGGAATGGCGCCCGGCCCTGCTCGGCGACCGGTTCCGGATGGCCGTGGTGGACGAGACGCCGGTGGCCGGAATCGCCGCGGTCGCCACGATGTGGCAGATGGCGGTGGCGTGGACGCCGTACTTCGCCGTGCGCAGCGCGGACGAGGTCGTGGCGCGGGTGCAGGAGCGGGGCGGCACGGCCGCCGTCGGACCGCTCTCCTTCCCGCCCGGGCGGGCGGCGCTGCTGGCCGACCGGGACGGGGCGACCTTCGGGATCTGGGAGGGCGAGCTCGTCGCCAACTGGGGGAAGTGGCGCCGCGCCGCCCCGACCTTCATCAGACTGCACACCCGCGACGCCTTCGACGCCGCCATCTTCTACGGCGAGATCCTCGACTGGGCGTCGGACCGTCCCGGCTGCTGCGAGGTCCGCTACGAGGGTGGGGAGGTCGTGCTGCGCAGCGAGGGCGACATCGTGGCCCGTATCCGGTCCGGCGCGCTGGACGCGGCGCCCGACCCCACCATTCGGCCGCACTGGCAGGTGCACTTCGCCGTCTCGGACGTCGATGCCTGCGCCCGGGCCGCGGAGCGGCACGGCGGAAGTGTCCTGTCGAAGGGCGGCACCGAGGCCGTGCTGCGCGATCCCGACGGCGCTCGGTTCACGGTGACGGCGCGCCGCGCCCGCTGAGCCGGGCCGGCGCGCTCGCCACCTTCCTACGGAGTCACGGCGGTCCGCGGCGGATTCGCCGGGGGCCGTGACAGCAGGACCAGGCTGCGGGGCTGGACCGTGAGAGTCGAGTCCGCCTTGTGCTCCGTCTCGTCGGGGACGGCCTTCGGCTCCGCGGTGTCGATCAGGGTCGTCCAGCGCTCGCCGTACGCCGGATCCGGCAGCCGGAAGGCGACCGGCTCCCAGTAGCCGTTGAGCAGGAGCAGGAAGGAGTCGTCCAGCACGGGCCGGCCGCAGGGGTCCGGTTCGGCGATGGCGTCACCGTTCAGGAAGACCCCGACCGAGTGCGCGTCGGAGCGCAGCCAGTCGCCGTCGTTCATCTCGCGCGCGTCCGGCGCGAACCACACGAGGTCGGGCAGCGGCTGGCCCGCGTGCGTCACGGTCTCCCCGCGGAAGAATCGCCGACGGCGCAGTACGGGGTGGGCCGCGCGCAGTCCGATGACGTACCGCGTGAAGTCGGCGAGGTCGCGCTGCTCACCGGTCAGCCGCCAGTCGATCCAGGAGACCTCGTTGTCCTGGCAGTAGGCGTTGTTGTTGCCGCGCTGGGTGCGGCCGAGTTCGTCACCGTGACAGAGCATGGGGATGCCCTGCGAGAGCAGGAGCGTGGCCAGGAAGTTGCGCTGCTGGCGGGCGCGCAGCTCCAGCACGGACGCGTCGTCGGTCTCGCCCTCCGCCCCGCAGTTCCAGGACCGGTTGTCCCGCTCGCCGTCCCGGTTGCCCTCGCCGTTGGCCTCGTTGTGCTTGTCGTTGTACGAGACGAGGTCGCGCAGGGTGAAGCCGTCGTGCGCGGTCACGAAGTTCACGCTGGCCCGCGGACGGCGCCGGCTGTGCTGGTAGAGGTCGGAGGAGCCGGTCAGCCGGGAGGCGAAGTCGCCGAGCGTGTGCTCGCCGCCGCGCCAGAAGTCCCGCACGGTGTCCCGGTACTTGCCGTTCCACTCCGACCACAGGGGCGGGAAGTTGCCCACCTGGTAGCCACCCTCGCCCACGTCCCACGGTTCCGCGATCAGCTTCACGCGGCTGATCACCGGGTCCTGCTGGATCAGGTCGAAGAACGCCGAGAGCCGGTCCACCTCGTGGAACTGCCGGGCCAGAGTGGCCGCGAGGTCGAAGCGGAAGCCGTCGACGTGCATCTCGGTGACCCAGTAACGCAGTGAGTCCATGATCAGCTGGAGCACGTAGGGGTGCCGCATCAGCAGGCTGTTCCCGGTGCCGGTGGTGTCGTAGTAGTGCCCCCAGTCACCGTCCACCAGCCGGTAGTAGGAGGCGTTGTCGATGCCCCGGAAGGAGAGCGTCGGCCCCTTCTCGTTGCCCTCGGCGGTGTGGTTGTAGACGACGTCCAGGATCACTTCGAGGCCGGCCGCGTGCAGGGTCCGCACCATCGACTTGAACTCGTTGACCTGCTGACCGCGAGTGCCCCGGGCGGCGTAGGCGTTGTGCGGGGCGAAGAAGCCGATCGTGTTGTAGCCCCAGTAGTTGGACAGACCACGGCCCTGCAGCACACCGTCCTGCACGAACTGGTGCACCGGCATCAGCTCGACCGCCGTCACACCGAGGGACGTCAGATGCTCGACGACCGCGGGGTGGGCCAACCCGGCGTAGGTGCCGCGGAGTTCGGCCGGAACGTCGGGATGGGTGCGGGTCAGACCGCGGACGTGGGCCTCGTAGATGACGGTGTCGGCGTAGGACCGTCGGGGCGGACGGTCCTCGCCCCAGTCGAAGAACGGGTCGGTGACCACACCGAGCATGGTGTGGCCTGCACTGTCGGCGTCCGGGTCGTACAGCGCGGGGTGATCGTCCACCTGCCCGTCCACCGCCCGGCTGTACGGATCGAGCAGCAGCTTCGCCGGATTGCAGCGGTGGCCGAGACCCGGGTGCCAGGGTCCGTGCACGCGGTAGCCGTAGCGCTGCCCCGGACCGATCCCCGGCAGGTAGCAGTGCCACACGAAGCCGTCGACCTCGGCGAGGGGAACGCTGCGATGGCTGCCGTCGTCCTCGACGAGGACGAGTTCGACGCACTCGGCGACCTCGCTGAACAGCGCGAAGTTGGTGCCCTGTCCGTCGAAGGCGGCACCCAACGGGTAGGGGTGCCCGCTCCAGACGGGCACCCCTGCCTTGCGACGGCGCTCTGCGCTCACCGGGCGTCCTCCAGGACGCCGCCCACGACCGGCTCCTCGCGGGGCACCTGAAGCACCTCGCCCACGCTCGGCACCGGTGCCGTCGGCACCAGCGGGACACGTCCGCCGGCCCGGGCGCGCTGCGAGAACCAGATGACCTTGCTGCCGGTGTCCGTGGCGCAGCACCCCCAGCCGTCGCTCATCGCGGCGATGTGCTCCAGACATCCGCGCAGTTCCTGGTCCGGACGCAGCTCACGGTCGTTGTCGCCGACGGCCGTGATGAGGTGCTGGCCGTTCCACCACATCTCGATCGAGGTGAACTTGTCGGTCGCGTGCTCGTCGATGGCCCTCAGCAGCAGTTCGGCACCGCGGCAGACAGGCTCGACCAGGATGTCGAGGTCCCAGTACCGGAGGTGAGCGGCCAGAATCCGGCTGACCTGGCCGACCCGTTCCGGGGTGACGTCCACATCGAGGTGGTAGTAGCGGGGGACTGCGGTCTTCATGGTCGTTGGCTCCTCACCGGCGAAGCTCCCGCTCCTCCTCGCCCCGGCGGGACGAGCCCCGAACGCGCAGCGTGAGCAGTGATCGCTTCTGAGTCACCTCAACTGTGGGAGTGCTACGCCATTCGTGCAACACGAGCGACCACCGAGATGGTTGAAGAACCAACAAGACGCTACGTCGTCGCCCATGCACCATGAGTGAAACTCTTCATGGAAGGTGAACGGCGCCATGCTGCTACCGGCCAAGGCCGAAGTCGCCCGGCAACTGCGGCGTTACCGGGCGTGCGAACGCGTGATGCTGGCTTCCCCCGCCGATAGCGGGGCGCGGGCGTCCTTCGAGGACTCGGGCTACACCCTCTGCGTGCTCATGGGGAAGCGCTGTGCGCGGGAGGCCGCGGACGCCGCCGAGCGCTACCTGCGGACGAACCCCTATCTCAGCGACCAGGACGAGCAGGTGTGCCCGACCGCCTTGGCCCGGCGGGGTCCGCCGGTGAGGCTCCTGCGTACCCCCGCGGGGAGGTAGTCCCTTCCGGCGCAGCTTCGATCCCCGGCCGGTCCACGGGCCCGGCCTCGAGCACGGCGGAGGTGAGACCCATGAGTGCCAGCACCCACATCGGCCGCATCCCGGTACGGGACGTCCGGCCGCTCGTCGACGGCGGCCGACGTCCGGCCAAGGCGGTCGTCGGGGAAACGTTCCAGGTGACCGCCACGGTGTTCCGCGAGGGCCATGACGCGGTCGCCGCCAACGTCGTGCTCACCGACCCCGAGGGCGCTCCGGGCCCCTGGACGCCGATGCGTGAACTGGCGCCCTGCACCGATCGCTGGGGCGCCGATGTGACCCCCGACGCCCTGGGCCACTGGACCTTTCACGTGGAGGCCTGGAGCGACCCGATCGCCACCTGGCGCCACCGCGCCGGCATCAAGATCCCGGCCGGCATCGACGTCGGTCTGGTGCTGGAAGAGGGCGCCGACCTCTACTTCCGGGCGGCGGCCGGAGTGCCGGACGAAGCGGGGCGCGGACTGGTGCTGGCCGCCGCGAAGGCGCTGCGTGAGGATGCGCTGTCGATCTCGGCGCGGCTGGCGGGTGCGTTGGCGCCGGAGGTGGGCGCGGTGCTGGCGCGGTATCCGCTGCGGGAGCTGGTGACGGTCTCGGAGGTGCTGCCGCTGCTGGTGGAGCGGGAGCGGGCGCTGTACGGGGCCTGGTACGAGTTCTTTCCGCGCTCCGAGGGCACGCCGCAGCGCCCGCACGGTACCTTCCGCACGGCCGCGCGGCGGTTCGGGGCGATCGCGGCGATGGGGTTCGACGTGGTGTATCTGCCGCCGATCCATCCGATCGGGTCGACCTTCCGCAAGGGCCCGAACAACACCCTGTCGGCCACCGCGGAGGACGTCGGGGTGCCGTGGGCGATCGGCTCCCCCGAGGGCGGCCACGACGCCATCCACCCCGACCTGGGCACGATCGAGGACTTCGACTGGTTCGTGGCCCGGGCCCGCGAGCACCGGCTCGAGATCGCGCTGGACTTCGCGCTGCAGTGTTCGCCCGATCATCCCTGGGTGCACAAGCATCCGGAGTGGTTCCATCACCGCCCCGACGGCACCATCGCGTATGCGGAGAACCCGCCGAAGAAGTACCAGGACATCTACCCGATCGCCTTCGACGCCGACATGGACGGCCTGGTCGCGGAGACGCTGCGGGTGCTGCGGTACTGGATGGAGCACGGGGTGCGGATCTTCCGGGTCGACAACCCGCACACCAAGCCGGTGGTCTTCTGGGAGCGGGTGATCGCGGAGATCAACGCCGCCGACCCGGACGTGATCTTCCTGGCCGAGGCGTTCACCCGGCCGGCGATGATGCACACCCTGGCCCAGATCGGCTTCCAGCAGTCGTACACGTATTTCACCTGGCGCAACACCAAGGAAGAACTCACCGAGTACCTGACGGAGCTGTCCGGTGAGGCGGCCGCCTACATGCGGCCCAACTTCTTCGCCAACACCCCCGACATCCTGCACGCCTGTCTCCAGCACGGCGGCCGGCCCGCCTTCGAGATCCGGGCGGTGCTGGCAGCGACCCTCTCCCCCACCTGGGGTATCTACAGCGGCTACGAACTGTGCGAGAACACCCCCCTGCGCGAGGGCAGCGAGGAATACCTCGACTCCGAGAAGTACCAGCTCCGCCACCGCGACTGGAACACCACCAACAGCATCACCCCCCTGATCACCCAGCTGAACACGATCCGCCGGGGCCACCCGGCCCTGCGGCAGCTCAGGAACATCCACTTCCACCACACCGACAACGACGCGGTGATCGCGTACAGCAAGCGCACCGGCCCGGACACGGTTGTGGTGGTCGTCAACCTCGACCCTCATCACACCCAGGAGGCCACGGTCTCGTTGGACATGCCGCAACTCGGCCTGGACGGGAACCCATCCATGTCCGTGCGCGACGAACTGACGGGTGAGACCTACCGCTGGGGCCGGACCAACTACGTGCGCCTCGAACCCGGTCGGGCGCCCGCGCACGTGCTCCATGTCCAGCCATCGGCATCCGAGACCGGAGGGTCAAGCGCTTCATGACTGTCAACGAGCCCGTCCACGACACCTTCGAGGACACTCCCGCGAAGGACCGGGACCCCGACTGGTTCAAGCGTGCCGTCTTCTACGAAGTGCTGGTCCGCTCCTTCCAGGACAGCAACGGCGACGGCGTGGGCGACCTCAAGGGCCTCACCTCCAGGCTCGACTACCTGCAATGGCTGGGCGTCGACTGCCTGTGGCTGCCCCCCTTCTTCAAGTCCCCGTTGCGTGACGGCGGCTACGACGTCTCCGACTACACCTCCGTCCTGCCCGAGTTCGGCGATCTCGCCGACTTCGTGGAGTTCGCCGACGCCGCACACCAACGCGGCATGCGCGTCATCATCGACTTCGTCATGAACCACACCAGCGACCAGCACCCGTGGTTCCAGGAGTCCCGCAACGACCCCGACGGGCCCTACGGCGATTACTACATGTGGGCCGACGACGACAAGCAATACGCCGACGCCCGGATCATCTTCGTCGACACCGAGGCCTCCAACTGGACCTACGACCCGGTCCGCAAGCAGTACTTCTTCCACCGCTTCTTCTCCCACCAGCCGGACCTCAACTACGAGAACCCGGCGGTCCAGGAGGAAATCCTGGCCGCCCTTCGCTTCTGGCTGGACCTGGGGATCGACGGCTTCCGCCTCGACGCCGTCCCCTATCTGTACGCGGCCGAGGGCACGAACTGCGAGAACCTCCCCGCCAGCCATGCTTTCCTCAAGCGGGTGCGCCGCGAGATCGACCTGATGTACCCGGACACGGTGCTGCTGGCGGAGGCCAACCAGTGGCCCGAGGACGTCGTCGACTACTTCGGCGACTACCGGTCCGGCGGCGACGAATGCCACATGGCCTTCCACTTCCCGGTCATGCCCCGCATCTTCATGGCGGTGCGCCGCGAATCGCGCTACCCCGTCTCGGAAATCCTCGCCAAGACCCCGGCGATCCCCTCCGGCTGCCAGTGGGGCGTCTTCCTGCGCAACCACGACGAGCTCACCCTCGAGATGGTCACCGACGAAGAACGCGACTACATGTGGGCCGAATACGCCAAAGACCCCCGCATGCGCGCCAACATCGGCATCCGCCGCCGGCTCGCCACCCTGCTCGACAACGACCGCAACCAGATCGAGCTGTTCACCGCGCTGCTGCTGTCCCTGCCCGGCTCGCCGATCCTCTACTACGGCGACGAGATCGGCATGGGCGACAACATCTGGCTCGGCGACCGCGACGCCGTCCGCACCCCCATGCAGTGGACACCCGACCGCAACGCAGGTTTTTCGTCCTGTGACCCCGGACGGCTGTACCTGCCCACCATCATGGACCCCGTCTACGGCTACCAGGTCACCAACGTCGAGGCGTCGATGTCGTCGCCCTCCTCGCTGCTGCACTGGACCCGCCGCATGATCGAGATCCGCAAACAGAACCCCGCCTTCGGCCTCGGCTCCTACACCGAACTCCAGTCGTCCAACCCCGCCGTCATCGCGTTCCTGCGCGAGTACGAGGACGACCTCGTCCTGTGCGTGCACAACTTCTCCCGCTTCGCACAGCCGACCGAACTCGATCTCCGTGCCTTCGACGGACGCCACCCCGTGGAACTCATCGGCGGGGTCCGTTTCCCCGCCATCGGTGAACTGCCGTACCTGCTGACGCTGGCAGGGCACGGCTTCTACTGGTTCCGGCTCGCCCGAGTCGCATCCCGCATCGGCCGCCGATCGTGAACATCCGCCGGTGAAAGGAGGCGTCACCATGCCGAAGACCGCATTCCCCCGCCCGGGCAGCACGACCGCCCCCGGGCCCATGGCCTCGCTCGCCGGGCTGCTGCGCGAGTGGCTGCCCCGGCAGCGCTGGTTCGCGGGCAAGGACCGGCCCCGTCACGGACCTCTCACTGCTGTCCATGACGGAGCTGTTCCCGGGCTGTCTGCACCTGCTGGTGCAGACCGGACACGCGCCCGTCCCCGCCCCCGGTGGCGCCACCGCCGCGACCGGCGACTGCTACCAACTGCTGCTCGCCGTACGCAAGCATCTGTCACCGCGTCTCGGCCGGGCCCTCATCGGGCGGGCGGAGGAAGGGCCGCTGGCCGGTCTGACGGTCTACGACGCGCTCCAGGACCCGCGGGTCGCGCAGCTGCTCCTGGAGCGGCTGCGGCACCCCGGCACGGCGGGCCCCCTGCGTTTCGAGGTCGACCCGTCCGCATCCGTGCCCGCGGGGCTCGCGCCGCGCATGCTGGACGCCGAGCAGTCCAACTCCTCGCTGGTGTACGGGGACTCCTTCATCCTCAAGGTCTTCCGGCGGATCCAGCCCGGCGTCAACCCCGACCTGGAGGTGCCGGGCGCACTGGCCGGGCAGGGCTGCCGTCGGGTGCCCGCGCCGGTCGCCTGGTTCCGCACGACCCAGCCGCAGGAGGCGACGCTCGGGGTGCTCCAGCCCTTCCTGCCCGATGCGTCCGACGGCTGGACACTGGCTCTGCAGGCCCTTGCCTCCGGCGACGACTTCACCGCCAAGGCCCACGAACTCGGGCAGGCCACGGCGGAGGTGCACCTCGCGCTGGCCTCGGCGTTCCCGGCCCTGGCACACGCCGAGAACGGCCGGACGGCGGCCGCGATGACCGAGCGGCTCGGTGCCGCCGCGCACTGCGTACCGGCGCTCCAGCCGTATGTCCCGGCGCTGCAGACCGCGTTCGCCGCGCTCACCACCTGCGATCCCGGTCCGCCCGCCCAGCGCATCCACGGTGATCTGCACCTGGGGCAGGTGCTGCGGGCCGGCCGCGAGTGGTTCGTGATCGACTTCGAGGGTGAGCCGTCCCGTCCCCTCGCCGAGCGCCGCAGCACCCACTCCCCCGTGCGGGACGTCGCCGGCATGCTGCGCTCCTTCGACTACGCCGCCCGCCAGCGCCGCCCCTGGCGTCCGGAGTGGGCGCGCCGCTGCCGTGAGGCCTACTGCGCGGGGTACGCCTCGCTCGCCGGGTGGGACCCGCGCAAGAAGCACGGTCTGCTGCGCGCCTATGAGACGGACCGCGCCGTGTACGAAGTCCTGTACGAGGCCCGGCACCGTCCCGACTGGCTGCCCGTGCCGATGGCGGCGATCGAGCGTCTCGCCGTGAGAGGAGCCTGAAGCCATGGCACTGCGCGACACCACACCTCCCGAGGCCGGCGGCCCACGCCCCTGCCGTGCCGCACCTCCCCTGGACCCCGCCGACCGCGCGCGGTTGCTGTCGGGCGCCCATCACGACCCGCACTCCCTGCTCGGCGCCCATCCGGTGCCGGGCGGGATCGCCTTCCGGACGCTGCGTCCCTTCGCCCGTGCGGTGGACGTGGTCGTCGGGGGAGAGCGCAGCGGACTCTCCTCCGAGGGTGACGGTCTCTTCTCCGGCGTACTCCCGCTGGAGGCGATTCCCCCGTACACCCTGCTGGTCTCCTACGAGGACGACGCGCAGGAAGTGCACGACCCGTACCGCTTCCTGCCCGCCCTCGGTGACGTCGATCTGCATCTCATCCGTGAGGGACGGCACGAGGAGCTGTGGAAGGCGCTCGGCGCCGAGCCGATGACCCACCAGGGCGTGACCGGCACCCGTTTCACGGTGTGGGCGCCCAACGCGCAGGGCGTGCGGGTCGCCGGGGAGTTCACCTGCTGGGACGGGACGGCGTTCCCGATGCGGTCCCTCGGCGCGTCCGGGGTGTGGGAGCTGTTCCTGCCGGGCATCGGCGAGGGCGCCCGGTACAAGTTCGAGATCACCTCCCGGCACGGCGACCGCTTCCTGAAGGCCGACCCGATGGCCCGCCGCGCCGAGGTCCCTCCCGACACCGCGTCGATCGTGACCGTGTCGCACTACGAGTGGGACGACGCCGAGTGGATGGCGCACCGGGGCGACGTCCCCGTGCACGAGGCGCCGTTCTCCGTGTACGAGGTCCATCTGCCGTCCTGGCGACCGGGACTGACGTACCGTCAACTCGCCGACCAGCTCCCGGCCTACGTCAAGGGCCTGGGCTTCACCCACGTCGAGCTGATGCCGGTCGCCCATCACCCCTTCAGCGGCTCCTGGGGCTACCAGGTGACCGGGTTCTACGCGCCGACGGCCCGGCTCGGCTCACCGGACGACTTCAAGTACCTCGTCGAAGCGCTGCACCGCGCCGGTCTCGGCGTGATCATGGACTGGGTGCCCGCTCATTTCCCCAAGGACGACTGGGCGTTGGGGCGGTTCGACGGGGAGCCGCTGTACGAGCCGGGAGACTGGCGGCGGGCCGAGCATCCGGACTGGGGGACGTACGAGTTCGACTTCGGCCGGGTCGAGGTGCGCAACTTCCTGGTCGCCAACGCCGTCTACTGGTGCGAGGAGTTCCACATCGACGGGCTGCGGGTGGACGCGGTCGCCTCGATGCTCTACCTCGACTACTCGCGCGACTCCGGTCAGTGGACGCCCAATGTGTTCGGCGGGCGCGAGGATCTGGACGCGATGGCGTTCCTCCAGGAGATGAACGCGACCGTGTACCGGCGGGTGCCGGGGGTCATGACGATCGCCGAGGAGTCCACCGCGTGGGGCGGGGTGACGCGGCCCACGGAGAGCGGCGGTCTGGGCTTCGGCCTGAAGTGGAACATGGGCTGGATGCACGACTCCCTGGGCTATATCCAGCACGAGCCGGTGCACCGCAAGTACCACCACCACGAGATGACCTTCTCCATGGTGTACGCCTACAGCGAGAACTTCGTCCTGCCGATCTCCCACGACGAAGTCGTCCACGGCAAGCAGTCCCTGGTGTCGAAGATGCCCGGCGACTGGTGGCAGCAGCGCGCCACCCACCGCGCCTACCTCGCCTTCATGTGGGCCCACCCCGGCAAACAACTCCTCTTCATGGGCCAGGAGTTCGCCCAGGGCGCCGAATGGTCCGAGGCACACGGCCCGGACTGGTGGCTCCTCGACCCCGGCTACGGCGCCGAGCCCGATCATCGCGGGGTGCGGGACCTGGTCCGCGACCTCAACACCGTCTACCGCGCGACGCCCGCTCTGTGGCAGCGGGACACGAGCCCTGACGGCTTCCGGTGGATCGTGGGAGACGCGGCCGACGACAACGTCTTCGCCTTCCTGCGCTTCGACGCCGAAGGAACCCCTCTCCTCGCCGTCTCGAACTTCTCCCCCGTCGTCCGCCACGACTACCGCCTCGGCGTCCCGGGGGACGTCCCCGCCTGGCAGGAGGTCCTCAACACCGACGCGGAACGCTACGGCGGCGGTGCCGTCACCTGTCCCGACCCGGTGAAACCGGAGGACGGTGTCGTACGGCTCACGCTGCCGCCGCTCGCAACCGTATGGCTGTCGCCTGTGTGATCAGCCGTCTGGTGGGCAGTCGGGGCGTACGACCTCGTCACGGCAGAAGGGCGGCTTCACGTGCGCACCGTAGGAGTGGAGGAGGAGCTCCTCCTGGTCGCCCCGGAGACCGGCGAACCACGAGCACTGTCGGCCGCGGTGCTCGCCCGTGCCGCGCACGACGGCACGAACGGTGACGTGTTCGAAAAGGAACTCCACAGCCAAATGCTCGAGTTCGCCACCCATCCCCAGTCAAAGATGGCGGAACTCGCCGCGGAGATCGTCCGCTGCCGCAAGGAGGCGGCCCGGCACGCCGGGGAGATCGGCTGTGCCGTCGCCGCGCTCGCGACGTCGCCGCTGCCCGTCAGCCCCACGGTCGCCATGGGGCGGCGCTATCAGTGGATGGCGGAGCAGTACGGCATCACCAGCAATGATCTCGTCCTGGGATGTCATGTCCATGTATCCGTCGAGTCCGACGACGAGGGCGTCGGCGTGATCGACCAGATGCAGCCCTGGCTGCCGGTGCTGGCGGCACTGAGTGCCAACTCCCCCTTCTGGCAGGGCGAGGACACGCGATACAGCAGTTATCGCAGTCGGGTGTGGCAGCGGTGGCCCTCGACCGGTCCGACCGAGGTGTTCGGCTCGGCCGAGCGCTATCACCGGCGGGTGGCGGACATGGTGGCGACCGGTGTGATCCTCGACGAGGCCATGGTCTACTTCGACGCGCGGCTGTCCCGGCAGTACCCGACGGTGGAGCTCCGGGTCGCGGACGTCTGTCTGCACGCGTCCACCGCCGCGCTCATCGCCACCCTCGCCCGCGGCCTCGTCGAGACGTCGGCGCGTGAGTGGCGCGCGGGCCGCAAGCCGTCGGGCCACAGTGTGAGCCTGCTGCGGCTGGCCGCCTGGCGGGCCGCCCGGTCGGGCCTGACGGAGGAGCTGCTGCATCCGGCGACCATGCGACGGCTGCCCGCGGAGACGGTCGTCCGGGCACTGCTCGACCACGTCGGCGACGCACTGGCCGAGACCGGCGACCTCGAGCGGGCGCAGGAAGGCTGTGCCGAGCTGCTGCGGCGCGGGAACGGCGCGCGCATCCAGCGGGAGCTGATGGCGCGGACCGGGAGCCTGCGGGAGGTCGTCGCGGAGTGCGTGCGCCACACGCAGGAATAGCGCGGTCCGCGGGTTCCCGCCCCCTCCGAGAGGATCACGTCGAAACCAGTTGTCGAATACCTGCATCGAACGCGCTGACCTCGGCTAGATTCGGGCACCGCCGATAACAGTTCTCATCGGCGGAGTCACACCCCGTACACATCAGGAGCAGCGCATGCGCGACCTCGCCCTCGCTCCCCCGTCCGTCTCGCCGCTGACGGGCGGACTCGCCGACAGCGTCTTCGAGACGGCCGCCCGCAACCCCACCCAGGCGATGCTCGCGCGCCGTCCCGACCCCTCCGCCACGACCTGGGCGGAGGTGACCGCCGTGGAGGTGCGGGACCAAGTCGTCGACCTCGCCAAGGGCCTGGTCGCCTCCGGGATCGCCCCCGGCAACCGCGTCGCGATCATGGCGCGCACCCGGTACGAGTGGACGGTTCTCAGCCATGCGCTGTGGGCGGTCGGCGCCGAGGTCGTGCCCATCTACCCGACCTCGTCACGCGATCAGGTCGCCTGGATCCTGCGGGACGCGGACTGTGTCGGTGTGATCGTCGAGGACGAACAGAGCGTGATGACGGTCGGCTCGGTGTGCGCGTCACTGCCGCGGCTGCGCCACGTCTGGCAGTTGGACGACGGGTCACTGGAACAGCTCGTGAAGCGGGGCGAGTTCATCCCGCTCACCACGATCGAGTCGCTGCGCCGCATCGTGATGCCGGACTCCACCGCGGCCGTCGTCTACACCTCCGGCACCACGGGCCGCCCGCTGGGCTGCGCGGTGAGCCACCGAGGTCTGGCGAGCGCCTGCGACATCCTGCTGGAGGGGTGGGGCCACACGGTGGTGCCACCGGGCGGGCAGGGCTCGGTCCTCGCCTTCCTGCCCTTCTCCCATGTGTACGGCCTGCTGGTGCAGAGCCTGTGCATCCGCGGCAGTCTGGTGATGGCCCACGAGCCCGATCTGAACTCCGAGACGTTGTCGGCGTCCCTGCTCTCCTTCCGGCCCACCTACTTCTGCGGCGTGCCCTCGCTCTTCGAGAAGATCTACAAGAACTTCCTGCGGATGGCCCAGCAGGCGGGCCGCGGCGCCCTGTTCGAGCGGGCCGCGGAGACGGCACGGGACTTCGCGGCGGCCGTCGAACGCCATCGGCTGGGACTGGGACCGGGTCCCGGCCTGGATCTGCGGCTCCAGCACGCGCTGTACGAGCGGACGGTGTACCGCAGACTGCGGGCCGCACTCGGTGGCCGCGTGCTCCGCGCGGCCTCGGGCGGGTCACCACTGGGCCGCGAACTCTGCCTGTTCTACGAGGGCATCGGCATCTACGTGAACGACGCCTACGGGCTGACGGAGACGAGCGGCGGCGTCACGGCACAGCCCGTGGGCCGGGAGAAGTCGGGCACGGTCGGCCGGCCCCTGCCGGGCACGGAGATCCGGCTGGCCGCCGACGGGGAGATCCTGGTGCACGGTCCTTCGGTCTTCCAGGGATACGTCAACGACGAGGCCGCCACCCGGGCCGCGCTGGGCAGCGGATGGCTGGCCACGGGCGACCTCGGGCAGCTGGACCCCGAGGGCTATCTCACGATCACCGGCCGCAAGAAGGACGTCATCATCACCAGTGGCGGCAAGAGCGTGGCGCCGGCCTTCCTGGAGCAGCGGCTGCGTATGCATCCGCTCATCCATCAGGCGGTCATCGTGGGTGACAACCGGCCCTGTGTGGGTGCCCTGATCACACTGGACCCGGATTTCCTCGCGCACTGGCGCGGCGGGCTCGCGATGCCGGGTGACGCACCGAGCCGGGAGGCGCGCGAGGAGAACGCGCTGCGGGAGGAGATCGGGCGCGCGGTGGCCGCGGCGAACAGTTCCGTCTCCCGTTCGGAGTCCATCCGCGTGTTCCGGGTTCTGCCGGAGTCCTTCGACCGGACCAGTACGCTGCTCACGCCGTCGATGAAGCTGCGCCGGGACGCGATCGTCGAGCACTACGCGTTCGAGATCGACGCGATGTACCAGGCACGCTCGCGCGCCCCGCGACAGCAGCTCGCGGACGAGGTCACGGGCTGGGACGACTCGGACAACGTGTTCCGGTGACCCGGTTCGGGTCCCGGGAGTCCGATTGACCTCAGCGCCCCCGGGAACTCGCAGAAGTGGCGCCCACGAGGAGCGCCGTACAGGACCGACACACGACCAGGCAGGAAGCACCATTGGCCTCCGTGGAGATCCCGAGCCGCACCACGAGTTTTGCGGGTGAGCCGCAGAGCGTCACAGCTGCGCGGATCGACGCGGACGAGTTCCTGTACGGGCTCGCGCAGGCCTCGCCGCCCACAACGCCCGAGCACTGGGACGACATCCTGCTCGTCGTCACGGAGCTGGCCGCCAACGCCGTCCAGTTCGCCCCGGGCCCCTTCGACCTGTCCATGCGCCGCACCTTCGACGGTGTCCATGTGACGCTGCACGACACGAATCCCACCCCGCCGGCCCCGCGTTCGTTTCACCCGAGAACCGGCGGTGGCGGTGTCGGCTGGCATCTGATCCACGCCCTGTGCGACCAGGTGAGTGTGGTGACGGAGGGCGGCGGCAAGGACGTGCACGTGTTTCTGCCCTGGTGAGACACACGACATTCACTCGCAGCCGGTGCGCGGGCGCACCGTGACGGGCATGGTGGTCCACGACGCGTTCGTCTGCCTGCCGCGCCCGGCTGGCGGAACGGCATGAGGCACGGTGGGATCGATGTTGCGAAGCGGAGATCCAGGGCAGGCGAACGGCGTCCGACTCGGACCGCCGGAGCCGCAGAAGGGAAGAAAGACCGTGACACGACCCAGGATCCTGGTGGTTGGCGCAGGCTTCGCCGGCGTGGAATGCGTTCGTCGGCTGGAACGCAAACTCGCCCTCGACGAGGCCGACGTCACCTTGGTGACGCCGTTCGCCTACCAGCTCTATCTTCCGCTGCTCCCCCAGGTCGCCTCCGGGGTGCTGACGCCCCAGTCGATCGCCGTCTCGCTGCGCCGCAGCAAGAAGTACCGCACCCGGATCATCCCGGGCGGCGCGATCGGCGTGGATCTCAAGTCCAAGGTCTGCGTCATCCGCACCATCACCGATGAGATCGTCGACGAGCCGTACGACTACATCGTGCTGGCCCCCGGCAGCGTCACCCGCACCTTCGACATCCCCGGTCTCACCGACCACGCGTTCGGCATGAAGACCCTCGCCGAGGCCGCCTATGTCCGTGACCACGTCATCGCGCAGCTCGACCTCGCCGACGCCAGCCAGGACGAGGCCGAACGTGCCTCGAGGCTGCAGTTCGTGGTCGTCGGCGGCGGGTACGCGGGCACCGAGACCGCCGCCTGTCTGCAGAAGCTCACCCACGCCGCCGTCAAGCGTTACCCGCGCATCGATCCGGGGCTCATCAAATGGCACCTGATCGACATCGCGCCCAAGCTGATGCCCGAGCTGGGCGACAAGCTGGGCAGCACCGCGCAGCGGATCCTCACCAAGCGCGGCATCGAGATCTCGCTGGGCACCTCCATCGCCAAGGCGGGCCCCGAGGAGGTCACCTTCACCGACGGCCGGGTGGTCCCCACCCGCACCCTGATCTGGACCGCCGGCGTGGTCGCGAGCCCGCTCATCGCGACGCTTGGCGCGGAGACGGTCCGGGGGCGGCTCGCGGTCACCGCCGACATGAACCTGCCCGGCCACGACGGGGTGTTCGCGCTCGGTGACTCGGCCGCGGTGCCCGACGAGGCCAAGGGCGAGGAGGGCGCGGTCTGCCCGCCCACGGCCCAGCACGCGATGCGGCAGGGCAAGCATGTCGCCGACAACGTCATCGCCACCCTGCGGGGGCAGTCGACGACGCCGTACCGCCACAAGGACCTCGGACTCGTCGTCGACCTCGGCGGCAAGGACGCCGTGTCCAAGCCCCTCGGTATCGAGCTGCGCGGTCTGCCCGCCCAGGCCGCGGCCCGCGGCTACCACTGGGCGGCGCTGCGCACCAACGTCGCCAAGGTGCGCGTCGCGACCAACTGGACGCTCAACGCCCTCGCGGGCGACGATTTCGTGCGCACCGGCTTCCAGGCCCGCAAGGCCGCCAAGCTCCACGACTTCGAGTACACCAACGCGTATCTGACGCCGGAGCAGATCCAGGCGCATGTCGAGGGGACGGACCGTCAGGAGTAGTCCGCCCGGGGTGCGAGAGGCGGGTCGTCCGGGGCGGGCGCGGCTGCGGGATCTGGTGGCCGCGTCCGACCCCGGGCTGCTGCGACTGGCGGCCGGGCTGCGGACGGTGGGCGCCATCGCGCTCACGCTGGCCGTGCTCGGTCTGCTGGGGGCCCAGGTGCCCCATCTGGTGGCCGGGGCGATCGCGGCCATGGTCGCCACCTTCGCGATCCGGGAGAAACAGCGCGCCCGGCAGGCCGTCACCCTCGCACTGGGCCTGCCGGTGGCGCTGGCCGCCGTCACCCTCGCCGCCCTGCTGCGCTCCCATGTGGTGGTCGGCGACCTGGTCTTCGTCGCGTTGATCTTCTGCGCCGTCTACGGGCGCCGGTACGGCGACCGGGGCACCGCGCTCGGAATGATCGGGTTCCAGGTCTATTTCGCGTCCCTGTTCGTCGGCGCCACCGTCTCCGTGTTGCCCCAGCTCTACGGCACGCTCGTCGTCGCCTTCCTGGCCAGTGCCGTGGCGCGCTTCGCGCTCGTGCCCGAGACGCCCACCGGGATGCTGGATCGGCTGCGGGATGCCTTCCGGGCCAGGCTGGCCCAGCTGGTGGCGACACAGCTGGAACTGCTGGACGCGGCGGGCCCCGAGGAGGTGGAGAAGGCTCTGGAGCATGTGCGCGACGGCACGGCCCGGCTGCACGAGACGGCATTGATGATCCAGGGCCGGCTGGAGGAGGGGACCGCCGACGAGGCGATGGCGCGGCTCGTGCAGCGGCGCGTCGCGGACGCCGAGGTCGCCGCCGAGCGGCTCGGCCTGTTGCTGCTGACCGCGCGCAGCGCCGAACGGGCGGACACACTGACCCTGCATCTGCCGGGCGCGCCCGTTCCGCGGGCCGGGACGCTGCCCGTGCGGGACAGGGCGACCGACACCGTGCGGCGCGACCTGGAGGCGCTGCGGCTGCTCGTCCTGCGGCCGGTCTCCACACAGCCCGGCACGGGGCTCTCGCATGTGCGCAACCGGCTGCTGGGCTACCGGGACGAGGAGAACCTGCCGACGGCGCCACCGGCCGTCCAGGACGTCTTCCGGGGCATCGGTGAGGCGGCCCGCGCGGTGCTGGGGCTGCGGATCGCGCTCGACGGGCCGCAGGACGAGTCCGACGACAGCCCGGCCACGACCCGTTCGCGCGAGGAACTGGACGCCGAGGACGCGGCCATCGACGCCGGTGAGGAGCCTGCGCAGGAGGAGCCCGCGGGGTTGCGGCGGCCCACGACACGGGCGGCCGTGCAGGTCGCGGTGGGGTCGTCGCTGGCCATGGTGGGCGGTGAGCTGCTGTCCAGTCAGCGCTGGTACTGGGCGGTGCTGACCTGCTGGATCGTGTTCATCAACACCGCCTCCACGGGCGAGATCCTGGTCAAGGGCTACCGGCGGCTCCTGGGCACCGTGCTCGGGGTGGTGGCCGGCGTCGGGCTGGCGGGGCTGGTCGGCCACCACACCTGGACGGCGTTCGCGGTGGTCCTGGTCTGCGTCTTCCTGATGTTCTACACGGCGCCCCTTTCGTACACGCTGATGTCGTTCTTCGTCACCGCCGCGCTGGGCGTGCTGTACACCCTGCTGCACACGTACAGCCTGTCCGTACTGGTGCTGCGGGTGGAGGAGACGGCACTCGGCGCGGCGTGCGGGGTCCTCGCGGCGGCGCTGGTGCTGCCGGTGCGCACGGACCGCCGGACGAACGACCTGCTCGTCGAGGTGCTGGACCGGCTCGCGGACGTCACCGAGACGGCGGTGGACCAGCTCAGCGGCGGGCCTCCGGCCGAGCTCCTCGACAAAGCCCGTGACCTGGACCAGGCGCTGGCCGACCTGCGGGCCGCCACCCGGCCCCTCACCCATCCCGTCACCCCGCTGCGGGCCCGGCGGGACACCGCGCGGTACGTCGTCGCGCTGCTGGAGACCTGTGCGTACCACGCGCGTTCCCTGGCCGCCACGGCCGAACTGCTGCCCACCCACCCGTCGATCGCGGCGGATCCCCGGCTGCGTGGGGCGGGGCGGCGCATTCTGCGCAACATCGGTGCGACCGCGGCACACGTGGCGGACGCGCGGTCCACCGACGAGGTCGAGACGGGGCCGAGCATCGCCGCCCTGCTGGAGTCCGCCGTCCCCGGGTCGCCGCGCTTCGGGCGGGTCACCGACCGGGTGCTGCGGCATCTCCAGCGGCTGGACGAGGGTGTGGTGGGGCTGGCCCGGCCGCTGCGGGTACCGGTGGCGCGGCCGAAGGGCTGACGCCGGGGCGGCTCACACCCTGCGCCAGCGGGCCATCGCGAAGGAGAACAGGCCGAACAGCACCAGGCCGACCGCCACCAGGGCCAGCAGCCAGGGGCCGAGCGGGGTCTCGGCGAACGAGCGGAGCGTGTCGTCCAGGCCCTTCGCCTTGTCGGGTTCGTAGTCGACGGCGGCCCGTACGGCGAAGGCACCGGCGGCCGCGAACACCAGCCCGCGGGCCGCACCGCCGCCCACCCCGGTCACGTCCACCAGTCGCCGCATCCCGGGCGACATCTCGCCGAGCTTGAACTTGTCGCGGTAGGAGCGCATGACGGCCCGGCCCGCGAGCCACACACCGGCGACGGCGATCCCCACGCCGGCCACACCGACGATCCACTGCCCGCCGGGCATGTCCAGCACCTTCGCCGTGACGTCCTTGGACTGCTTGTCACTCGATCCGCTGCCGCCGCCGCTCGACCCCGAACCCGTCGCGAACGACAGCACGGAGAAGGCGACGAAGCTGTAGAACACGAAGCGGGCCAGCGCCAGCAGGCGCTTCTTCGCCTTGCGTCCGTCCGGGCCGACCGAGCCGAACAGCACCTCCGAAAGGCGCCACAGCGCCATGCAGACCAGGCCGATGGCGAGGGCCCACAGCAGGACGGCACCGAAGGGCTTGTCCGACAGCTCGGCGAGCGCGCCGCCTCGGTCCGCCTGGCGTTTCCCGTCGCCGAAGGCGATCTGCAGGGCCAGCAGGCCGACCAGCAGATAGATCACGCCGCGTGCGGCGAGTCCCGCCCGGGCGGCGCCCTCCGTCGCAGAACGGCGGGTCGAACGCCCGACCTCGATCCGGCCGGCCCGTGCGCTGACAGTCAAGTTCATCTCGACCTCCCGCACTCCGAATGCCCCGGTCACAGCCATGCACACCCCCACGGGGCTACGGCTGGGCGCGCCCCTTGCCCAGGGCGTGCAGGTACTCCAGGGCGTCCAGGACCACCGTGCGCTCGTGCCAGGCGAGCCATCGGCCGGCCTGCGCGCCCACCACTTCCAGCACCTTGAGCTGCGCCGCCGTCAGGTCCCCGATGGTGTGGTCGAGGTGGGCCGAGACCATGCCCACGCAGATGCCCGACGAGGTGGTCAGCGGCACGCTGTGACAGGCCAGGCTGCCCGCCTCGAGGATCGCCTCGCGGGCGGAGGTGCTGAAGACCGGATCCGTCTCGACATCGTGCACGGTGACCTGGGCGACGTCGCGCGCCGCCTGCGCACAGGCCGTGCCGTCCTCGCCGACATGGCCGAAGAAGTCGACGAAGTCGGCTGTGTGTCCGGTGTGCTCCTCGATACGCAGGCCGCCCCTGACCCGGTCGACGAGCTGGACGTTCCCCATGTCCGTGCCGACCACGGCGAGCGTCTGGCTCAGTACGGCCTTCAGGACGGCGCTGCGGTTGCCGGGCCCGACCTCGCGTGCCGCCGGGAAGTTCAAGGGGGGCTGTGCGAGCCGGGCGCGCCGCGGGAACCACAGCGCTTCCCGGGCGTCCGGGCGCGGGGCGGACAGCAGGCTCTCGGCCAGGGTGCGCATCTTGACGTTGTACCGCTGCGACGCCAGCCGCATCAGCGTGAACGCCCTGTCCGCGTCGCACAGGGCATACCGCTCGCGCAGCATGCCCTGTGCCTCCGCGATCAGGACGTGGGCGCGGGACCGGGCGCGCAGATCGCGCACCTCGGCCCGCAGCCGCTGGTACTCGTCGTCCGCTCCGTCGTCCGCGGTTGTCTGTCCGGGGTCCGTCATAGGGCTCCTCAGTTCCGGTTCGCCGGAACAGACACCTGCCCGGGCACGGCTCGGGCAGTCAGCCGCCGGCGCGTTCTCCCAGCGCCTCGGCGCGCACACGGGCGCAACTGCGGCTGATGAGACGGGAGACGTGCATCTGGGAGATGCCGAGCTGGTCGGCGATGCGGCTCTGTGTCATGTCCTCGAAGAAGCGCATGTAGAGAATGGCGCGGTCGCGTTCGGGCAGCCGGCGCAGACCCGCCTTGGCGGATTCGCGGTCGACCACGGTCTCGAACGAGGCGTCGGCCGCGCCCAGGGTGTCGGCGAGGCTGTATCCGTCCTCGTCGGAGGAGAGTTCGGCGTCCAGGGACAGCGTGCTGAAGCTCTCCAGCGCCTCCAGTCCCGTGGCGACCTCCTCCTCCGTCAGGCCCGTGTGGGCGGCGAGGTCCGCGACGGTGGGTTCGGTGCTGCCCGGCGTCTGGGTCAGCTCGCGGCGGGCGACCCGCACCTTGTTGCGGAGTTCCTGCACCCGGCGGGGCACCCGCAGGGCCCACATGCGGTCGCGGAAGTGCCGCTTGACCTCGCCCGTGATGGTCGGCACGGCGTAGCTCTCGAAGGCGCCGCGCTCGGGGTCGAATCGGTCGACCGCCTTCACCAGGCCCAGGGCCGCCACCTGTCGCAGGTCCTCGATGGACTCGCCGCGCTCGCGGAAGCGGCCGGCGATGCGGTGGGCCATGGGCAGCCAGGCGGTGACGAGTTCGTCGCGTACGGCGTCCCGCTCGGGGCCTTCCTCCAGGACGGCCAGGCGGGCAAAGAGCCCCGCGGTGTCGGGAGCGTCGTCGTGGCGCCGTCGGGCGGCCGTGGTGGTGGGGGTGCCGGGACGGCTTGTCGACATGTCGATTGGCATGCGGAATCGCTCCTGAACGGTCGTTTCAGGGAATTACCGCGGGAACGGGGACTACCGGCCGGACACCAGACGTGGGCCCTGCAGCAGCCATGTCGCTCCCGCTGGCGCGCCTCCGGTCCGAAGCACGAAACTGCGTCTGCCCTCACCCCGGGGGCCCAAACTCCGCTTTTCCCGGGAAGATCGGCGGACTGTCAGAACAGGGGGACGACCGCGGTGATGCACTTGCCTCCGGAGGGCAGGTCGGTGACGCGCACATCGCGTGCCAGCCGGCAGACGATGGGCCAGCCGAGGCCGCCCAGGCGGCGCCGTCCGCGCGGGTCGAAGGGCTCTTTGGCCACGGGGAGATCGTCGCTGCGGTCGCTCACCGAGACGCGCACGCCGGGTTCGCCGACGTCGACGCGGAAGTCGGTGATTCCGCCGCCGTGCAGGATCGCGTTGGTGGTGAGCTCCGAGGCGACGAGCAGGGCGTCTCCCAGGGCTTCGCGATCGCAGGTCGTATGGGTGACGCGGCAGCGTTCGGCCACGGCCCGCTCGACGGCGCGGCGCGCCTCCGCCGGCTGGCACGGTCGGCGGTACCGCTCGACAGATTCGGTCCTGTGCTTCTCGCACATCCCTGGGCTCCCTGAATCGGTGGGGGGCAGGCCCAGGCGGTCGCGGACAACGCGGAAGTCCCGCCTGGCGCGGCAGCGGATCCGTCACACTCCGCGAGCACCGCAGGTCTCTTCCCTTCGGCTCACCTCTCGGAGCCGCATCAAACCTTGTGCACACGGGCCATCCGGAATCATTTGCGGGGTACCCGGGTGACATGACGGATGTCGTGGATGCGGATGAACTGTTGCGGCGCATGCAGCGTGCCCGGGCCTGTGCTCTGGAGGAGGAGCGTGCCTGGCGGTCCCGTAGTGACGCCCTGCGGCCGAGCGACCCGGAGGGCTCGCGCGAGGCGGCCGTGCGGACGCTGGCCTACGAGACGGTGCTCAGGGTGCTGGACGAGATCCTGACGCCGGGCAGGCAGCCCGGGACGGCCGAGCGGTCCGATTGAACGGCCGGGCTCCCGGGAACCCGGCTCGCCATGACTGTGGATCACACAAGGGCACCCGTACTCGAAGCGCTGGACGACTACCGCCGCCAGGGGCGGCTGTCGTTCACACCACCCGGGCACAAGCAGGCCCGGGGCGCCGATCCGGCGGTGCGGGAGGTTCTGGGCGACGCGGTGTTCCTCGGTGACGTCCTGGCGTCGGGCGGTCTCGACGACCGCCTGACCCGGGGCCGGGTGCTGGAGCGCGCCGAGAAGCTGATGGCCGACGCCGTGCACGCGGAGCACACGTTCTTCACCACGTGCGGCAGTTCCCTGTCGGTCAAGGCGGCGATGCTGTCCGTGGCGGGACCGCACGAGAAGCTGCTGGTCGGGCGGGACGCGCACAAGTCGGTCGTGTCGGGGTTGATCCTCTCGGGCATCGAGCCCGTGTGGGTCGAGCCGCGCTGGGACGCCGAGCGGCACCTGGCGCATCCGCCGTCCGCTGCCGAGTTCGACAAGGCGTTCACCGACCATCCCGACGCGAAGGGTGCCCTGGTCACCAGCCCGACCCCGTACGGCAGTTGCGCCGACCTGGGCGCGGTCGCCGAGGTGTGCCACCGGTACGGGCGCCCGCTGATCGTGGACGAGGCGTGGGGCGCGCACCTTCCCTTCCACCCCGATCTGCCGTCCTGGGCCATGGACGCGGGCGCCGACATCTGTGTGACCAGCATCCACAAGATGGGCAGCGGCCTCGAACAGGGCTCGGTATTCCATCTGCAGGGCGACCACGTACCGCCCGAACTGCTGCGGCTGCGCGCGGATCTGCTGGGCACCACCAGCCCGTCGGTGCTGATCTACGCCGGACTCGACGGCTGGCGACGGCAGATGGCCCTGCGCGGCAAGGACCTGATGGGCGCCGCACTGGATCTCGCCGCGGACGTCCGGGCCGGCATCGAGGAGATCGAGGGGCTGCACGTCCACGACCGGGACGACTTCTGCGGTCCCGGACTCGCGGACGACTTCGACCCGCTCCCCGTCGTCATCGACCTCGACGGTCTCGGCATCACCGGATTCCAGGCGGCGGACTGGCTGCGTGAGCACCGGCAGATCGACACACACCTCACCGACCACCGCCGGATCGGCACGCAGATCACCCACGGCGACGACGAGGGCACGGCCCGCCAACTCCTTGCCGCGCTGCGGGATCTGGCACAGGCCGCGCCCGAGCTGCCCCGGGCTCCCCGCGTGGAGGTGCCGCCGCCGTCCGAGCTGCGGATGTCCCAGGCCGTCCTGCCGCGCGACGCGTTCTTCGGCCCCGCCGAGGATGTGCCGGTACGGGAGGCGGCCGGCCGGGTCGCGGCGGAGATGGTCACGCCGTACCCGCCCGGGATCCCGGCCGTGCTGCCCGGTGAGCGGCTGACCGAGCCCGTGGTGCGCTATCTGACGACCGGACTGGCCGCGGGGATGAATCTGCCCGACCCGAGCGACCCCGGTCTGGAGACGTTCAGGGTGCTGGCGGCGGACCGGGCCGACACGGAGTGAAACGGGTCACGTGCCCGGCTTTCGTATACGCACAAGGCTCCGAGATGGTTTACGGTTCATCCATAGGTCGTCATGGAGTCGACGGTATACGTCCTTCATAGATCACCTCTCATACGGCCCTGGCTGGTCTCCCCCGTCCAGCCAGGGCTTTTTTCCTGCCCGCGAGACGACAGCGCCGGAAGTGCCCGCCGCCGAGGTGCCCCGGTCGTCCGCAGCGGCTGAAATGGGCGTAGGGAAAGCACCGGAACCGAATCGCCGGCGAGGAGCCCCGCGTCATGACCAAAGCGACGAAACTGCTGACCGCCCTGCCTCCGCCCCAGCGGGCCCGCCTGACGGCCCTGGCCCGGGAGGTCTCCTTCCCCGAGGACGCCCGGATCTTCGAGCCAGGGGGTACGGCCGACCGCTTCTGGGTCATCCGCTCGGGCGCCGTCTCCCTCGACCAGCAGGTGACGTCGCTGCAACGGGTCACCGTGGCCAGCCTCGGCTCGGGGGACCTGCTCGGCTGGTCGTGGCTCTTCCCGCCGCACCAGTGGGACTTCGGCGCGGTGGCCTTCAGCCCCGTGCGGGCCTATGAGTTCGACGCGGCGGCGGTGCTCGCCCTGTGCGAGGAGGATCCCCAGCTCGGCCTGATCCTGGTGCGCAGCGTCGCCGAGATCCTGGCGTACCGGCTGGAGACGACCCGGGGCAAACTGCTGGAGCAGTACTCGATCTCCCGGCGCGCCCGCTGACGGCTCAGATCCGGTAGCGGCGCAGCGCCGGTACGGCGGCGGCCAGGCCCAGCATCACGGCCACGACGAGGAGACCGCCGCCCGCGACGGCCGCGCGTGGCCCGAAGGCCGAGCCCGCGGTGCCGTGCAGGACGTCGGCCAGGCGCGGCCCGCCCGCGACGACCACGGTGAAGACGCCCTGCATACGGCCGCGCATCTCGTCGGTGGCGGCGGACAGCAGGATCGCCCCGCGGAAGACCATGGAGACCATGTCGGCCACCCCTGCCAGGGCGAGGAACGCGACCGCGAGCCAGAGGCTGTCGCTCAGCCCGAAGCCGGTGATGGCGGCGCCCCACGCGACGACGGCGCCGATGACCATCCAGCCGTGCCGGCGGGCCCGGGAGAAGGTGCCCGAGAGCAGTCCGCCGAGGACGGCGCCGATGGGGATCGCCGCGAACAGCAGACCGAGGGCGAGACCTTCGCCGTAGGGCGCGTAGGTCTCCGAGGCCAGCTGCGGGAACAGGGCGCGCGGCATGCCGAGGACCATCGCGATGATGTCGGCGAGGAAGGACAGCAGCAGCACCTTGTGCAGGGAGATGTACCGGAACCCGGCCGCGATCTCGCGCACTCCCGCGCGGCGCTTGGTCCCCGACGCCGGCGGCGGCAGCGCGGGCAGCTTGTAGACCGCCCACACCGTGACGCACAGCGCCAGGGCGTCGATGAGGTAGAGCTCCGGCAGGCCGATGACCGGGATCAGGGCGCCCGCCAGGAGCGGGCCGACCACCTGCCCTGTCTGCATGACGGTCGAGCCGAGGGCGTTGGCGGCGGTCAGCTCGTCCGCGGGCACCAGCCGGGCGATGGAGGCGTTGCGGGCCGGTGCGTTCAGGCCCCAGAACGCCTGCTGCGTCGCGAGCAGGACCATCAGCACGGCCACGGACTCCAGGCCGGTGACGGCCTGTGTCCAGAAGAGCAGCGAGGTGACCGCGATCCCGGTGTTGGTGACCAGGAGCAGCTTGCGGCGGTCCACGCTGTCGGCGATCGCGCCGCCCCACAGTGCGAACACCATGAGCGGCAGCAGCCCGGCGAGGCTCGCGTAGCCGACCCACGCGGACGAGCCCGTGATGTCGTAGATCTGCTTGGGCACCGCGACCGCGGTGAGCTGGCTGCCGACGGCGGTGACAATGGTCGACGTCCACAGCCGGCGGTAGGCCGGGCGGCGCAGTGGACGGGTGTCCATCGCGAACCGGCGCCAGCCGCGCCGGGCGGGCTCTTCCGTGGGGGTCGTCGGCTGCTCTTCGGTGCTGCTCTCGCTCGTGTCCACGGGCTTCCTGGTTGGTCGTTACATCTTTCGGACCAGGGTTCACTATGGCAGTCGCGTCCGAGCCTGCGGGACCCGCGATCCCCGCCTGCGGACAGGGCGTTGCTCAGGCCCCGGCGATCAGCATCGCGCCCATGGTGATCATCGTCGCGGCGACCAGTGCGTCCAGGACGCGCCAGGCCGTGGGCCTGGCCAGGAAGCGGCCCAGCAGCCGGGCGCCGAAGCCCAGTGCCGCGAACCAGCACAGGCTGGCGAGTACGGCGCCGAGCCCGAAGGTCCAGCGCAGTGCGCCGCGATCGGCGGCGACGGAGCCGAGCAGGAACACGGTGTCCAGGTAGACGTGCGGGTTGAGCCAGGTCAGTGCCAGGCAGGTCAGGACGGCCCGCTTGCGGGAGCCGGCCGCCTCGCCCTCCGTGCGCAGGGCGCCGCCGGCCGGCCGGAACACCCGGCGGGCGGCGAGGGCGCCGTAGCAGAGCAGGAATACGCCGCCGATCCAGCCGACCGCGGTCAGCGCGTCCGGCCACGCCACCACCACCGCTCCCAGTCCGCCGACGCCCAGGGCGATCAGGGCCGCGTCCGAGAGGGCGCAGATGCCGACGACGGCGAGGACGGAGTCGCGGCGGACGCCCTGGCGCAGGACGAAGGCGTTCTGGGCGCCGATGGCGACGATGAGGGAGAGGCCGGTGCCGAATCCGGCGGCAGCGGCGGCGAGCGAAGCGGTCATGGCCTCGACGCTAGGCGGACGGCGATCTGGAGTACAGCTAAAGATTCTTACGTATCATTAGCGCTCGTGATGACAGAGCTTCCCCTCGACCAGGTGCGGACCCTGCTGGCGGTGGTCGACGAGGGCACCTTCGACGCGGCAGCCGCGGCCCTGCATCTGACGCCGTCGGCGGTGAGCCAGCGGGTCAAGGCCCTGGAGCAGCGCACCGGCCGGGTGCTGCTGGTGCGTACGAAACCGGTGCGGCCCACCGAGTCGGGCGAGGTGATCGTGCGGTTCGCGCGGCAGCTGGCGCGACTGGAGCGGGACGCGCGGACCGAGCTGGGCATGAGCGTGCCCGGGGAGTCGACGCGGGTGTCGATCGCGGTCAACGCCGACTCACTGGCGACATGGTTCCTCCCGGCGCTGAACCGCGTTCCGGACGGGTCCCGGCTCACCTTCGAGCTGCACCGCGAGGACGAGGAGCACACGGCGACGCTGCTGCGGGAGGGGCTGGTGATGGCCGCGGTGACCTCGTCGCCGGACGCGGTGTCGGGCTGTTCCGTGCGCCCGCTGGGGCGGATGCGGTACTTCGCCGTGGCGAGCCCGGAGTTCGCCGACCGGTGGCTCGGCGGTCCGCTGCGGGACGCGCTCGCGCAGGCGCCCTCGGTGGCCTTCGACCGCCGCGACTCCTACCAGGACCGCTTCGTGCGCAGCCTGCGCCGCGGCGGGGGCGGCGCGAGTCCCGACCGCCACTACGTCCCCACCTCGGAGGGCTTCGTGGCGACCGTCGCGCTGGGCCTGGGCTGGGGCATGGTCCCCGACGTCCAGGCCGAGCCGCTGCTGGCCACGGGCCGGCTGGTCCACCTCGCGCCCGACCGCCCGATGGACGCGCCCCTGTACTGGCAGCAGTGGAAGCTGGACTCGCCCGCGCTGGCGACCGTGGCCGAGGCGGTGGCCGCAGCGGCGGCCGAGGCGCTCACCTCCTAGACGTCAACCTCGCACCTCCGAGGTACCGCGGGGCCCGGTCCCGGAGTCACCGTGGTGACTCAACGGGAGGAGAACACCATGCTCACCAGGACCAAAGCGGCACTCGCCGCCCTGCTCGCCGTACCGGCCCTCACGCTCGGCTTCGCCGGCGAGGCGCAGGCCGACGGCTACTGCGGGGCCGGCCGCGTCTGCATGTGGGAGGACGGCAACTACGAGGGCAGCAGGTACGTCGACGTCGTCGCGGGCGGTCCGTACGACATCGACGGCTGGAACGGCGACAACGAGATCAGCAGCATCGACAACGCCTCCGACGACTACATCGTGATGTACGACAACGACGACCTCACCGGCTTCCTCGGGTGCGTCCAGCCGCACCAGCGCATCCCCGAACTGTGGCGCAACGACGAGATGGAGAGCTTCATCGCCCGCTCGTTCTGCTGAGCAGCGCGGTCAGTCGGGCCTCGGCGCTGTCCACCAGCATCTCCAGCGCCGTCGGATAGGCGCTCTCCACCATGCGCCCCGCCAGCAGGGGCGCCGCCTCCGCGATCCGGGGGTGCGTGCTGCGGGGCAGGCGGGCGTAGGTCGAGCTCCACATGTCCTCGTCGGCGTGGAGCGCGGCGCTGGGCAGGGCCAGGGAGGCGGCGTCCAGGGCGGCGAAGGCCAGGGTCTGGTCGATGAAGGCGTGGTAGATGCGCACCGTGTCCGCCAGCGGGAAGCCCGCGGTGCGCAGCACGTCGAGAACCGCCTCGTCGGCGGCGAGTTCGTTGGGTCGCCCGGTGACCCGGTTGGTGGTCAGCACGGCGGCCTGCGGATGGGCGAGGTAGGCGGCATGGAGGCGCAGCCCGATCGCGCGCAGGTCCGCCCGCCACCGCCCCGTCGGCTCCCAGCCCCGCAGCGCCTGTCCGATCAGCGCGTCGCCGATCGCCAGGGTCAGGTCGTCCATGCCGCGGAAGTAGCGGTACAGGGTGCTGGGGTCGGCGTCCAGAGCCAGGCCCAGGCGGCGGGCGGTGAGCCCGGCGCTGCCGTGTTCGCGCAGCATCCGCAGTGCGGTCTCGACGATCAGCTCCTCGGACAGCACGGTGCCGCTCTTGGTGGGGCGGCGCCGACGCCGCTTCTCCTCGGGTACGACCGCTTTCGGCATGCCGCTCTCCTTATGCCAACGCCATTGACCTTATGTGAGCGTGCGGCGTTGTATCTCCGTCAGGGGCCCCACCGACGTCTTGGACCTTCGACCGACGGAGTGCTTGTCATGCGTGTACTGCTCGTGGGAGCCGGCGGAGTGGGCACCGCCATCACCCGGATCGCGGCCCGGCGGCCGTTCTTCGAGGCGATGGTGGTGGCGGACCACGACCTGGCCCGCGCCGAGGCCGCCGTGGCGGCGCTCGGTGCCGAGGGGGCCCGTTTCCGGGCTGAGCGCGTCGACGCGAGCGACGAGGCGGCCGTGGCGGCGCTGCTGGAGCGGCACGCGTGCGACGTCCTCCTCAACGCGACCGACCCCCGCTTCGTGATGCCGCTGTTCCGGGCGGCCCGCGCGGCCGAGGCGACGTATGTCGACATGGCGATGTCGCTGTCGCGACCACACCCGGAGCGCCCCTACGACGAGTGCGGGGTCAAGCTCGGCGACGCCCAGTTCGAGGAGGCGGTCGGCTGGGAGAAGGCGGGTGTGCTGGCGCTCGTCGGCATGGGGGTGGAGCCGGGTCTGTCGGACGTCTTCGCCCGGTACGCGGCCGATGAACTCTTCGACGAGATCGAGGAGATCGGCATCCGCGACGGTGCGAACCTCACCGTGGACGGCTACGACTTCGCGCCGTCCTTCAGCATCTGGACCACCATCGAGGAGTGCCTCAACCCGCCCGTGGTCTACGAGGAGGACCGCGGCTGGTTCACCACCGAACCGTTCAGCGAGCCCGAGGTGTTCGACTTCCCCGAGGGCATCGGCCCGGTGGAGTGCGTGAATGTCGAACACGAGGAGGTGCTGCTCGTTCCCCGCTGGGTCGACGCCAAGCGCGTCACCTTCAAGTACGGCCTGGGCGAGGAGTTCATCCGGACGCTGCGGACGCTGCACCTGCTGGGTCTGGACCGCACCGAGCCGGTCACCGTGGCGAGCGCGAGCGGACCGGTCCGGGTCTCGCCCCGGGACGTGGTCGCCGCCTGTCTCCCCGACCCGGCGACGCTGGGCGAGCTCATGCACGGCAAGACCTGCGCGGGCACCTGGGTGAAGGGCGTCAAGGACGGGGCGCCGCGCGAGGTGTACCTGTACCACGTGGTCGACAACCAGTGGTCCATGGCGGAGTACGGCTGCCAGGCGGTGGTGTGGCAGACGGCGATCAACCCGGTCGTCGCCCTCGAACTCCTCGCCACGGGCGCCTGGTCGGGCTCGGGCGTCCTCGGCCCGGAGGCCTTCCCCGCCGGTCCCTTCCTGGATCTGCTGACCGCGTACGGCTCCCCGTGGGGCCTGCGCGAGCAGTGAATCCGAATTTCCCAGCACTCCGTTGTTTCACTCATGCATCGACAGGTGACCCGAAAGCGAGTAAGCCATCCGCGAGGGCACGGACGACTTCGAACGCAGGTGACATCGATGGAGAACTGGCGAGACCATGCCATATGCCGCGACGAGGACCCCGACCTCTTCTTCCCGATCGGAAACACCGGCCCGGCGCTGGTGCAGACGGAACAGGCGAAGGCCATCTGCCACCGCTGCCCGGTGCAGACACGGTGCCTTGAGTGGGCCATGGACACCGGGCAGGCGATCGGTGTCTGGGGCGGTACGAGCGAGGCCGAACGACGCTCACTGCAACGGCGCCGGGCCAGGGCCGGGCGCGCCTCCGGCTAGGGCCGGCACCCGGAGGGTGAAGACACTGCCCGCGCCGGGTTCGCTCGTCGCCCGAGCCGTGCCGCCGTGTGCGGCGACCAGGTGACGGACGATCGGCAGGCCGAGCCCGCTGCCGCCGGTGCGGCGGCTGCGGGACTTCTCGGCCCGCCAGAACCTGTCGAAGACGTGCGGTAGCTCCTCGGCCGTGATCCCACTGCCGGTATCGGCGACTTCGAGGACGACGTCGTCACCCTCGCACCGTGCCGCGAGGGTGACGGTCCCGCCCCCGGGCGTGTGCCGAAGGGCGTTGGAGACGAGGTTGCCGAGTGCCTGCCGCATCCGCACCGGGTCGGCGTCCAGCCACGGCGTGCCGTCCGTCTCGGTGCGCAGGGCGACGCCCGCCGTGTCCGCGGCCACCCGGTACGCCGCGGCGACCTGGCCGATCAGCTCGTCGGCTCGGACGGGCTCCCGGTGCAGCCGCAGCGTGTCCGCGTCGGCGGCGGCGAGGTCCTGGAGGTCGTCGATGACCCGCTGGAGGACAAGGGCCTCCTCGTGGAGGGACGCGAGCAGTTCCGGGTCCGGCGCCACGACCCCGTCCTTGGTGACCTCCAGCCAGCCGCGGATATTGGTGAGCGGGCTGCGCAGTTCATGGGCGATGTCGCTGACCATGGCCTTGCGCTGCGCCTCCAGCCGTTCCCGGCGTTCGGCGAGGTCGTTGAAGGCCGCGGCGAGGATGCCGGTCTCGTCCCGCGTGGTCACGGGCACCCGCACATGCAGCTCCGGCGGCTGCTGGGCCGCCGCGGTGAGCGCGCGCAGCGGCCGGACGAGCCGCGTGGCGACGAGGGCGGTCACGGCGACGGTGACGGCGAGCACGAGCCCGGCGACACCGACGACCTTGGCCTTGTTGGCCGGTGACATGTCGAACCGCACGGCGGTGCGGTCCCCGCCGCCCAGGAACAGCTCGGCGGCCGGCGCGACGTAGGGGTCGAGCTGGGCGCGGCGCGCGCTGTCGACGCAGTTCTGCGCGGTGCGGGCCGCCGCCGACCCGGGCTCCACGTCGGTCTTTCCCACCTGATAGCGGCCGCCCACGCCCCGGTCGGTGCCATCGAGAGAGAGGAACAGCGGCGCGACGGACTTCAGGTCCTGCCCGCCCAGACAGGCGCGGGCACGTTCCATCAGGTCCGCGAGGGCCTTCTCCTCCCCTTCGGTCGGGGTGTTGAGCTTCCCGTCGGCGCACTCGAGGGGCGTCTCGACCTCTTCGCTCAGGAACGGGCGGCCGCTCGGCATCCTGACGATGGTGGTCTCGATGCCGTTGCGGGCGAAGCACTGTTGCCGCATCACGGCCAGCTTCCCCAGCCTGGCCCGCTCCTGGGCCGTCAGCCGGTACGGCCCCACCACCCGGGGGTCGAGGCCGCTGCGCTGGGCACCGCGCTCGGTGTAGGTGTCGGTGCGCAGGGGGTCCACGGTGGCCGCGGCGCGCGGCGGCAGCGAGGTGCCGGGCGGCGCCGAGTCGGCGAGGATCCGGCGGTCGGTGGTGGTCAGGGCGATCCGCCGGCCCGTCTTCTCGGCCAGCGTGCGGACGAGCGGCCCGACTCCCCGCCATTGCGGGTGAGTTGCCGCGTACCCGCTCAGCCGGGCCAGGACGTCCATGTCCTCGGCGAGGACCTGCCCCTGCTCCTCCCGCAGCGCACGGGTGGTGGTCTCCACCGCCAGCCAGGCGGTCGCGGCCACCGAGCACACGGCGATGAGCACGGAGGTGATCAGCAGCCGGACCGAGAGGCGCTTGCGCAGGGGTATGCGGTGGCTCATCCGCGACCGCCGCTGAGTTTGTAGCCGACGCCGAACACGGTCAGCAGCCGGACCGGCCTGCGCGGATCCGTCTCGGTCTTCCGCCGCAGGTTCATGATGTGGACGTCCACGGCCCGCTCGGTGGACGACCGGTCGATGCCACGGGTGCACTCCAGCAACTGCCGCCGGGAGAACACCCGCTCGGGTTCGGCGACCATGGCGAGCAGGATCGCGAACTCGGCGGGCGTGCACTCCACTTCCTCGCCCTCGCACCGCACCTCGTGCCGTACGGGATCGACCTGCAGCCCCGCGGCGCGTACGACGCCCGTGGTGTGCCCGCTGCGCCGCAGGACCGTGCGGATCCGGGCCATCAGCTCACGCGGACTGTAGGGCTTGGTCATGTAGTCGTCGGCGCCCACGTCCAGGCCGAGCAGCACGTCGTCCTCGGCGGAACGGGCGGTGAGCATGAGCACCGGGATGTCGTCGGCCCGCCGCAGCGCCCGGCACACGCCGAGGCCGTCGATCACGGGCAGCATCAGGTCCAGCACGACCAGGTCGGGTCTCAGCCGTCGCACCGCGTCGAGGGCGGCGCCGCCGTCGTGGACCACGGTGGCGGTGTAGCCCTCGGCCAGCAGGGAGCGGCGTATGAGTTCGGCCTGCATCTCGTCGTCCTCGGCGACCAGCACATGTGCGCACATTCGGCGGATCCTAAGCCGCTCAGCGGGCCAGGGAGTCGGCGTCGCCCATGACGACGACCGGCCGGCGGGCCGGGTCCAGCGCCAGGAGGAGTTCCTTCATGTGCTCCTCGGCGAGGCTGACACAGCCCTGGGTGGGCCCGTCGTGGTCGACGTGCAGCCATATCCCGCCGCCGCGGCCCGCGCCGAGCGGGCGGGTCCAGTCGAGGGGTGAAGTCCCGGGCTCCCGGTTGTAGTTGATGGCGATCACATAGTCGAAGGAGCCCGCCAGGGGTTCGCCCTCGAAGCCGGTGCCGGTAGCGGTGAAGCCGGTGCCGTGGTCGTACGGCAGCCGGGTGCCGGGGTCGCGGAGGCGTCCGCCGGCGTCGGTGAGGCGGAAGACACCGATGGGTGAGCGCAGGTCGCCGGCGCGGTGGTGGTCGCTCCAGCCGCGCAGCGCGTTGTGCGCGGGCCAGGTCTCCCCGGCCTGCCATCCCGCGTCGGTGCGCTCGTACAGGACGACGGTGGACCGCGAGGAGTTCTTGCCGCGTCCGGTGACGACGACGGCCTGGCGGGCGTCGTCCGGCACCTTCGCCCCTGTCTTCGGTCCCAGGCCGGGCAGTTGCCGCGGGGCGACCTCCAGGGAGACCGGCGGCGCGAGCCGGATCGACGTGGTGGCCGGCGGCCGCCGCTCGGGGGTCGCCACCGCCCCTCCCCCGCACCCGGTGAGCACGAGGGAGGCGGCCAGCAGCGCGACATGCGGTCTGCGTGTGATCATGCGTCGACCCTCGCCGACACTTGTGTGGAACTCGTCAGGTTCTAGGGTGCGTCCGGCTTGCCCTGCTGGTACACCCACGTCCGGAACAGTCCGTCCAGGTCCTTGCCGGACTCGCGTTCCGCCAGGCGCACGAGCTGGGCGGTCGTCCCGTGCCCGTCCCGGTGCTCGCCGGCCCAGGCCCGCAGGATCCGGAAGAACACCCGGTCCCCCACGGCCTTGCGGAGTTGGTGCAGGGCCATCGCGCCACGGGCGTAGACGGGCGTGCCGAAGATGTTCGCGCCGCTGCCCGGGTCACCGGGCGGGAACTCCCAGAGCCCGTCGCTCGCCGGCCGGGCGTACAGCGCGTCGAAGGACTTCTGCGCGCTGTCGCCGCCGTGCTGTTCGGCGTAGAGCCACTCGGCGTAGGTCGCGAACCCCTCGTTGAGCCAGATGTCCTTCCACGAGGTCAGGGTGACGGAGTCGCCGAACCACTGGTGGGCGCTCTCGTGGACGAGGGTGCTCAGTCCGGGGGCCCGGTCGTAGACGGGCCGCGTCTGCGTCTCCAGCGCGTACCCGACGTTCGGGGCCCGGTCGACGATCGAGCCGGCGGCCTTGAACGGGTAGGGCCCGAAGAGCTTGCTCTCCCAGGCCAGGACGGACGGCAGCTTCTTCAGGACCGGTACGGCGGCGTCGGCCTCGCGCGGGTCGACGGCGTTGTAGACCTGGATGCCGTCACGCGTCGTGTACCGCTCCACGGTGAACTTCCCGACCGTCGCCGTGGCCAGGTAGGCGGCCATGGGCTCGGACTGACGCCAGCGGAACGTGGTCCGCCCGTGAGCCGTCGCCTGCCCGAGGAACACGCCGTTGGCGACGGCGGTGCGCCCCTTGGGAACGGTGATCGTGAAGTCGTACGACGACTTGTCCTTGGGGTGGTTGTTCGCGGGGAACCAGGTCATCGCGCCCTGCGGCTCCCCCGCGACGAAGGCGCCGTCGTCCGTGGGGATCCAGCCGTCGAGCGAGCCGTCCGGGTCGGTGACCGGGGCCGGCTTGCCGTTGTAGGTGACGGTGACGCGGAACCACTGACCCTTGTGCAGGGTCCTGCGCGGGGTGACGACGAGTTCCTGGCCGTCGCGGCGGAAGTCCGCCTTGTCCCGGCCGACGGTCAGGCCCGTGACCTTCAGCCCGTTCAGGTCGAGGTCGAAGCGGCTGAGCTTCTGGGTGGCGCGGGCGTAGAGGACGGCCTTGCCGTCGAGGTGGCGGCTGTCCGTGTCGTAGCGGAGGGTCAGGTCGTAGTGGCCGACGTGGTAGCCGCCGTTGCCGGCCAGCGGGAAGTACGGGTCGCCGGCGCCGGGCGAGCCGACCGACGGGGGTGCGGCCGCCCCGAGCAGCGCCACCAGGGCGACGGGGACGGTTCCGAGGACGAAGGTGCGTCTGACGGCCTGAGGCACATGCGCTCCTGCGGTTGGGGGGTGGCAGACGGCTTCACACTAAAGGTGATCTCGGTGGAACTCACCCTTGAGCCGGTCAAGTCGTGTGGCTCCGCGAAGTACGCTCCCGGCACGTCACCACCTCCGTGGAAGGGCCCCGCCATGAGCGTTCGTGTGCGCCGCGTCTACGAGTCGCCGGAGCCGGAGGACGGCGTACGCGTCCTGGTCGACCGGCTGTGGCCGCGCGGCCTGTCGAAAGATGCCGCGCGGGTCGACGAGTGGCCCAAGGCCATGACCCCGTCGACCGAGCTGCGCCGCTGGTACCACGCCGGTGAGGGGTCCTACGAGGAGTTCGCCGGGCGTTACGAGGCGGAGCTGGCCGCACCCGAGGCGGCCGAACTCCTGGACCACGTGCGCGAGCTGGCCCGCAAGGGGCCCCTCACCCTGCTGACGGCCGCGAAGGCTCCCGAGGAGAGCCACGCGGCCGTACTCGCACGCCTGCTGGACTGAGGGACTCTCAGCCGGTGCGCCTCACGCGGTCTGCCGCGCCGCCGCCCGTCCCGCCGCCCGCCCGGAGAACAGACAGCCGCCGAGGAAGGTGCCCTCCAGCGCGTTGTAGCCGTGCACTCCGCCGCCGCCGAAGCCGGCCACCTCACCCGCCGCGTACAGTCCGCCGATCGGGTCGCCGTCGGTGCCCAGGGCGCGGGAGTCCAGGTCGGTCTGGATGCCGCCGAGGGTCTTGCGGGTCAGGACGTGCAGCTTGACGCCGATCAGCGGGCCGGCGTCCGCGTCGAGAATGCGGTGCGGGGTGGCGACCCGGCCGAGCTTGTCGCCGATGTAGCGGCGGGCGTTGCGGATGCCCTGGACCTGGGCGTCCTTGCTGTACGGGTTGGCGATCTGGAGGTCGCGGGCCTCGATCTGGCGGCGCACCGTGGCCGCGTCCAGGAGCGGCTTGTCCGTCAGGGCGTTCATCTTCTCGACGAGCTGCTCCAGGTCCGGCGCGGTCACGAAGTCCGCCCCGTTGCGCAGGAACGCGTCGACCGGCCCCGGGGCGCCCTTGCCCAGCACCCGCTCCTTGAGGAACCCGATCCGGTCCTTGGCGGTGATGTCGGGGTTCTGCTCGGAGCCCGACAGCGCGAACTCCTTCTCGATGATCTTCTGGGTGAGGATGAACCACGAGTGGTCGTAGCCGGCGATGTCCTCGGTGGTGCGCAGGTACTTGAGGGTGCCGAGGGTGTCGTAACCGGGCAGGCACGGGTCGGGCAGCCGGCGGCCCAGGGCGTCGAACCACAGGGAGGACGGTCCGGGCAGGATGCGGATGCCGTGACCGGGCCAGATCGGGTCCCAGTTCTGCACGCCCTCGGTGTAGTGCCACATGCGGTCGCGGTTGACCAGGCGTACGCCCGCCTCGGCGCTGATGTCGAGCATGCGCCCATCGACATAGGCGGGGACGCCGGTGACCATCTCGGTGGGCGGGGTGCCGAGGCGCTCGGGCCAGTAGCGGCGGACGATGTCGTGGTCGGCGCCGATGCCGCCGGTGGTGACGACGACGGCCTGGGCGGTGAGTTCGAAGTCGCCGACGCGGTCGCGGCTGGACTTCACGCCCCGCGCCGAGTTGTCCTCGGCGAGGACGGTGCCGCGCACCCCGCGCGCCTGCCCGTCCTCGATGACGAGTGCGTCGACCTGGTGGCGGTGGTAGAAGGTGAGCAGCCCGTCGCGGGCGGCCTGCTTGGCGTAGTCGACGAACGGCTCCACGACGCCCGTGCCGGTGCCCCACGAGACGTGGAAGCGCGGCACGGAGTTGCCGTGGCCGTGTGCGCGCAGGTCACCGCGTTCGGCCCAGCCGACGGTCGGCAGGAACTTGATGCCGTGCCCCTCCAGCCAGGACCGCTTCTCCCCGGCCGCGAACTCGACGTAGGCGCGCGCCCAGCGCACCGCCCAGGAGTCCTCGTCGTCCTCGCGGTCGAACTGGGCGCTGCCCTGCCAGTCGTTCCAGGCCAGGTCGAAGGAGTCCTTGATGCCGAGGCGCCGCTGCTCCGGGGAGTCGACGAGGAAGAGCCCGCCGAAGGACCAGAAGGCCTGGCCGCCGAGGTTGGCGGCGTTCTCCTGGTCGACCAGCGCGACCCTGCGGCCCCGGCTGGTCAGTTCATGCGCCGCGACCAGGCCCGCGAGCCCCGCTCCGACGACGATGACGTCGGCATCCATGGCGACCATCCCTTCCTTATGCGGTGGTGTCGCTGCCGTCGGTCAGCAGCGCGGTGAGCAGTTGCCCCAGCCAGGTCCGGGCCCGTTCGAGGTCCCGGTCCAGCAGCAGTTGGGTGGTGACCCCGTCGTACGCGGCGACGACGGCGTGGGCGGCCCCGTCGAGGTCGCCGAGGACGGCGGGCAGCGCGGTGTGGCCCTGCGCCCGGGCCAGCCGTTCGGAGATCGCCCGGCGCAGCCGCTCCCGGTGCTCCAGCAGGGTCTGCGCGACGGCCGGTTCCCGGGCGGCGTACACCAGGAAGTCCGTCTTCACCAGGAGCCAGTCCCGGTCCAGGAGCAGCACCTCGGTGACACGGTCGACGGCGGCGGGCACGTCGAGGTCGGGTCCGTCCAGGGCCAGCGCGCCGGAGACCTGGTCGGCGATCAGGTCGGCCCGCTGCTGGTAGAGGGCGAAGAACAGCTCGTCCAGGCTGTCGAAGTTGGAGTAGAAGGCGCCGCGGCTGTAGCCGGCGGCCTCGCAGACCTCCTCGATGGAGACCCGCCCGAAGCCCTTGGCGGCGAAGACCGCGAACGCGGCGTCCAGGAGGTTGGCGCGGGTGCGGACCCGGCGCTTGGTGACGCGCTTGGTCGTGCCCTCCAGTGCCATGTCCGGCCCTCCGTTCGATACGGGAATGTATCCGATACAACGATGTATCGAAAGAGTCGGGCTCCCGGACTCTGCCACGCGATGGGAACACATTTTCGAATCAGGAGTACGCTGGATCCATGACCACGCACCTCCAGGCCTCGCTCTTCGACCAGACGGACGAGATCCGCCTCGGCCGCCTCGACGGGATCCGGCGGACCGCCCTCGGACACGGTGCCTGGATCGACGTCCTCCCCGGCTGGCTCGGCGGCTCCGACGCACTGTTCGAACAGCTCGCCGCCGAGGTTCCGTGGCGCGCCGAGCGCCGGACGATGTACGACCACGTCGTCGACGTACCGCGGCTGCTCGCGTTCTACGGCGTGGACGACGTACTGCCGCACCCGGTGCTGGCCCAGGCCCGCGAGGCACTCACCGCGCACTATGCCGAGGAGCTGGGCGAGCCGTTCACCACGGCAGGGCTCTGCTTCTACCGCGACGGCCGGGACAGCGTCGCCTGGCACGGCGACCGGATCGGCCGGGGCGCCCGTGAGGACACCATGGTCGCCATCCTCTCCGTCGGCGCGCCCCGCGATCTGCTGCTGCGTCCGATGCGCGGCGGCAGCGCCGTGCGCCGCCCGCTGGGCCACGGCGACCTGATCGTGATGGGCGGCTCCTGCCAGCGGACCTGGGAGCACTCCGTACCGAAGACCACACGCGCCGCGGGACCGCGCATCAGTGTCCAGTTCCGCCCGCACGGCGTGCACTGAGGCAGAGAGGCGGCTGCTTCGGAAGCACGCAGGGGGCTGCCTCCGGCGGACGGCGCCGGAGGCAGCCTTCCCTCTTCCCCTTCTCCTCCGGCGGCCCGCACCCGCCCACCGCGGCCCCTGCCCGGCCTGCTTTGCTGTGCCTGTCGAGCAGGCACCTCACCCTTCGGGACGATCATGCAGACGGACGTGCAGCAAGTCGCCGACGGCACCTACCTGGTGCACGGGAGCAACACCAACTGGGTGATCCTCACCGACGGGGACGCCGTCACCCTGGTCGACACCGGCTACCCCGGGGACCGCGAGCAGGTGCTCGCCTCCCTTGCGCAGGTGGGCAGTTCACCGGAGGCGGTCACGGCGGTGCTGATCACGCACGCCCACAACGACCACCTGGGTTCGGCCGAGTACCTGCGCGCCGCGTACGGCACGCCCGTGTACCTGTATGACGCCGAAGTGCCGCATGCCCGCCGGGAGTTCCTGCACCAGGTGACCGTCGCTGACGTGGTGAGGAACGGCTGGCGGCCGGGTGTCCTGCCCTGGGCACTGCACGCCATCCGCTCCGGAGGCAAGGCACACGTCCCGGTCACCGGTCCCGAGGCGTTCCCCTCCGAGGGCGCCCTCGACCTGCCGGGCCGACCGGTCCCCGTGCACACGCCGGGCCACACCGACGGCCACGCCGCCTTCCACCTCCCGGACACCGGCGTACTGATCTCCGGCGACGCCCTGGTGAGCGGCCACCCGACCTCGCGCGTCAAGGGCCCTCAGCTGCTGCCGGACATGTTCCACCACGAGCGCGCCCGTGCCGTGGCCTCGCTGGACGTCCTCGCCGCCCTGGAGGGCGACCTCCTGCTCCCGGGCCACGGTCCGGCGTACCGCGGTCCGGTCCGTGAAGCGGCACTTCAGGCCAGGGAGCGCGCCCTCTAAGGTGAGGTGACGATCACCCGCGAGGCGAGGACGAACGGCCCATGGCACTGCAGATCAGCGCGACGAACCCGGAGCACCCCGCGCTCCTGCTGGAGCTGCCGTGGGACGTGCCCCTGGAGCAGTGGCCGGAAGAGGTCCTGGTCCCGCTGCCGCGCGGCATATCCCGGCACATCGTGCGCTACGCCCGCGCCGGCGACGAGGTCATCGCCGTCAAGGAGCTCGCCGCGCGACCCGCCCTCAACGAGTACGACATGCTCCGCGACCTCGACCGGCTCGCCATCCCCTCCGTGGATCCGCTGGCCGTGGTCACCGGCCGCACCGACCAGGACGGCAACCCGCTGGAGTCCGTCCTGGTCACCCGCCACCTGGGCGGCTCGATGCCGTACCGGTCGATGTTCGAGACGACGATGCGGCCGGCGACCATGCACCGCCTCATGGACGCCCTGGCCGTCCTGCTCGTGCGACTGCACCTGGCCGGGTTCGCGTGGGGCGACTGCTCGCTGTCCAACACCCTCTTCCGCCGGGACGCGGGCGCCTACGCCGCCTATCTCGTCGACGCCGAGACCGGCGAACTGCACCCCCAGCTCAGCAACGGCCAGCGCGAGTACGACCTCGACCTCGCCCGCGTGAACATCAGCGGCGAGCTCCTCGACCTGGAGGCCTCCGGAGCGCTGCACCCCTCCGTCGACCCGATCGAGTTCGGCATGGAGATCTGCGCGCGCTACCGCGGCCTGTGGGAGGAGCTGACCCGCACGTCCGTCTACCCGGCGGGCAAGTACCACTACATCGAGCGCCGGATCCGCCGTCTCAACGAGCTCGGTTTCGACGTGGCCGAGATGCAGATCGAGCACGCGGCCAACGGTGACACGGTCACCTTCGTGCCCAAGGTCGTGGACGCCGGCCACCACCAGCGCCAGCTGCTGCGGCTGACGGGCCTGGACACCGAGGAGAACCAGGCCCGTCGGCTGCTGAACGACCTGGAGAGCTGGATGGCCACCCAGGACGACTACGCCCCGGGCGACCCCCTCGGCGCCCGCCCCGAGGTCCTCGCCCACCGCTGGGTGCGGGACGTCTTCCGCCCGACCGTGCGCGCGGTGCCACTCGAACAGCGCGGGTCGATGGACCCGGCCGAGATCTACCACGAGCTGCTCGAACACCGCTGGTACCTGTCGGAGCGGGCGCAGCACGACATCGGCCTGGACACGGCGGTCGAGGACTACATCAAGAACGTCCTGCCCACGGCGCGGGAGACGCTCCAGCCCACCGTCGAGGCCTGACTCAGACGGGCGGGACGACCGCCACCGGGCACTCCGCGTGGTGCAGGACGCCATACGCGACCGAGCCGATCCGGGCGCCCACGGCGGTGCGGTGGGCGCGCCGGCCGACGACCATCAGCTGGGCCCGCCCCGTCACCGACAGCAGCACCTGTCCCGCACTGCCCATCTCGACGTGCTCCACCACCGGGACGTCGGGGAACTGTTCCCGCAACGGCTCCAGGGCCGCGCCCAGCGCCTGCTGCTCACGCGGCTCCAGACCCCCGGCCTCGTCGAGCAGCTTCAGCGAGCCGGGGCTGTAGGCGAACACCGGCGGCAGGGTCCAGGCCCGTACGGCACGCACGGTCGCCCCGCGCGACGCGGCGGTCTCGAACGCGAACCGCAGGGCGGCGGCGCTGTCCTCCGGCTCGCCCTGCTGGCCCACGACGACCTCGCGACCCGCGGCCTCGGCGGCGGGCCGGTCCCCGGCGCGTACGAGGACGACGGGCCGCGTGGTCTCGGCGATCACCTGCTGTCCGACGGAGCCGAGCAGGAACCCCACGACCGGCCCGTGGCCGCGCGAGCCGAGCACCAGCATCTCGGCGTCCGCCGCCGCGTCGACCAGCGTCTCGACGGCGGCGCCCTCCAGGACGTCGGTGGTCACGGTGAGTCCCGGGTAGCGCCCGGTGACGGCCCGGGCCGCCTCGGACACCGTCTCCCGCACCCACCCGGCCTGGGTGTCCGGGGTGGCCACCTCGACGGCGTCGTACGCCTCGAACCGCCAGGCCTGCACCACCCGCAACGCCAGGTCGCGGCGGACCGCCTCCCGGGCCGCCCAGTCCAGCGCGGCGAGGCTCTCCTCGGATCCGTCCACTCCTGCGGTGATCGGGCGCGTCATACGGCTGTCTCCCTGTGTCGTGGCCACGTCCGTCGGGCCGGGTCTTCACTACGCTGACTGTATGAGCCTGGTGTGGGAGCAAGTGAACGTGGATGCCCACGACGCGGAGGCCCTGGGCCGCTGGTGGGCCGAGGCGCTCGGCTGGGTGGTCGTGAACGACGCCCCTGACGAGTACGAGATCCGCCCGGAGAAGGACCGCCTGCCCGGCCTGCTCTTCAGCCCGGTCCCGGAGGGCAAGACCGTCAAGAACCGCCTTCACCTCGACTTCCGCCCCGACGACCAGGCCGCCGAGGTCGCCCGCCTCCTGGCGCTCGGCGCCCGGCACGCGGACGTCGGGCAGGGCGAGCAGTCCTGGGTGGTGCTCGAGGACCCCGAGGGGAACGAGTTCTGCGTACTCGGCGATCACCGACCGCGAACCTGAGCGGAGCGGGACTTTCGAACATACGATGGGCCGCAGTCGCAGCCGAACCTTCGGGGTGGGAGACGTATGGCACAGGCCGCCGAATCAGCGCGGACCGTCATCCTGACCGTGGACGACGACCCGGGGGTCTCCCGTGCCGTCGCCCGGGACCTGCGGCGGCGCTACGGCGAGTCGTACCGGATCGTGCGCGCGGAGTCCGGTGAGTCCGCGCTGGAGGCGCTGCGCGAGCTGAAGCTGCGCGGGGACCTGGTGGCGGTGATCCTGGCCGACTACCGGATGCCGCAGATGAACGGCATCGAGTTCCTGGAGCAGGCCCTCGACGTGTATCCGGGCGCGCGCCGCGTGCTGCTGACGGCGTACGCGGACACCAACGCGGCGATCGACGCGATCAATGTCGTGGATCTGGACCACTATCTGCTCAAACCGTGGGACCCGCCGGAGGAGAAGCTCTACCCGGTCCTGGACGACCTCCTGGAGGCCTGGCGCAGCAGCGAGTACCGTCCGGTGCCCGCCACCAAGGTCGTCGGGCACCGCTGGTCGGCGCGCTCCTCGGACGTGCGGGAGTTCCTGGCCCGCAACCAGGTGCCGTACCGCTGGTACTCGACCGAGGAGCCCGAGGGCCAGCGGCTGCTGGCCGCCGCGGGCCAGGACGGACAGCGGCTGCCGGTGGTCATCACCCCGGACGGCACTCCCCTGGTCGAGCCCGAGGCACCCGATCTGGCCGCGCACGTGGGCCTGGCCACAACACCCACCGCGGACTTCTACGACCTCGTCGTCATCGGCGGCGGCCCGGCCGGGCTCGGGGCCGCGGTGTACGGCGCCTCGGAGGGGCTGCGGACCGTCCTCGTGGAGCGGTCCGCGACCGGCGGGCAGGCGGGGCAGAGCTCACGCATCGAGAACTACCTGGGCTTCCCCGACGGTGTGTCGGGCGCCCAGCTCACCGACCGGGCCCGGCGGCAGGCGGCCAAGTTCGGCGCCGAGATCCTCACCGCCCGTGAAGTGGCCGGGCTGGAGGTGAACGGGGCGGCCCGTACCGTGCGGTTCTCGGACGGCTCCGCGGTAGCCGCGCACAGCGTGATCCTGGCGACCGGTGTGTCGTACCGGCAGCTGGAGGCCCCGGGCTGCACCGACCTGACCGGGTGCGGGGTGTACTACGGCTCGGCGCTGACCGAGGCGTCCTCCTGCCAGGGACAGGACATCTACATCGTCGGCGGCGCCAACTCCGCGGGACAGGCGGCGATGTACCTGTCCCGGGGCGCCAAGTCGGTGACCCTGCTGGTGCGCGGCCCCGACCTGTCGGCGTCGATGTCGCACTACCTGATCCAGCAGATCAGCGAGGCCCCCAACATCTCGGTACGCGCGCGTACCGTCGTCGAGTCCGCCCACGGCTCCGGCCATCTGGAGCAGCTCACCCTGCGCGATGTGGACACCGGGGAGACCGAACTCGTCGACGCGCAGTGGATGTTCGTGTTCATCGGCGCGGCCCCGCTGACCGGCTGGCTGGACGGCACGGTGCTCCGCGACGACCACGGCTTCATCCTGTCCGGCCCCGACCTGACCGCCGACGGACGGCCCCCGGCGGGCTGGGAGCTGGACCGGCCGCCGTACCACCTGGAGACCAACGTCCCCGGCGTGTTCGTGGCGGGCGACGCCCGCGCCGAGTCCGCCAAGCGGGTCGCGTCCGCCGTCGGAGAGGGAGCCATGGCCGTGATGCTCGTCCACCGCTATCTGGAGCAGTCATGAGCGGGCAGCTCGTGCCGTGCAGCCCCGCGGAGATCGGGGCGCTGTTCCTGTTCGAGAAGCTGTCCCCCGAACAACTGGGGCAGTTGTGCAGTTCCGGACGGGTGGAGAAGTTCGAACCCGGGCCCGTCTACACCGAGGGCGAGCCCGCCACCTGCTTCTACGTGATGATCGAGGGCACCGTCGTGCTCTCCCGCCGGGTCGGCGGCGACGACGTGGAGGTCACGCGGACCTCACAGCGCGGGGTGTACGCGGGGTCCATGCAGGCCTACCTCGGGGACCGGGTGCAGCAGGTCTACAAGAACTCCATGCGGGTCACGGAGCCGACCCGGTTCTTCGTGCTGCCCAGTGAGAAGTTCTCGGACTTCATGCAGGAGTGGTTCCCGATGGCGGTCCACCTGCTGGAGGGGCTGTTCTTCGGCTCGCAGAGCACCCAGCGGGCCATCGGCCAGCGTGAACGGCTGCTGGCACTCGGCTCGTTGTCCGCCGGTCTCACCCACGAGCTCAACAACCCGGCGGCCGCCGCCGTACGGGCCACCGCGACCCTGCGGGAGCGCGTGGGCAAGATGCGGCACAAGCTCGCCGTCATCGCCCAGGGGAACTACGCCCCCGAGGTCATGGCGAACCTCATCGACATCCAGGACCGCACGGCCGAACGCGTCGCCAAGGCACCGACGTTGAGCCCGCTGGAGGCCTCGGACCGCGAGGACGCGGTCACCGACTGGCTGGACGACCACGACATCCAGAACGGCTGGCGGCTCGCCCCCACCTTCGTCCAGGCCGGTCTCGACGTGGACTGGCCTGGACCAGGTCGCCGCGGCCGTGGACGAGGAACTCCTGCCCAACGCGATCGGCTGGCTCAACTACACCGTCGAGACCGAGCTGTTGATGGACGAGATCAACGACTCCACCAACCGCATCTCCCACCTCGTCGACGCCGCCAAGCAGTACTCGCAGCTCGACCGGGCGCCCTTCCAGAACGCCGATGTGCACGAACTCCTGGACAGCACCCTGCTGATGCTGTCCGGCAAGATCGGACAGCGGATCAAGATCGTCAAGGAGTACGACCGGACGCTCCCGAAGATCCCGGCGTACCCCGCGGAACTCAACCAGGTGTGGACCAACCTGATCGACAACGCGGTCGCCGCGATGAACAGTGCGGGCGGGGAAGGCACCTTGACGGTGCGGACGGCGCTCGATCACGAGCGGCTGCTGGTGGAGTTCCGGGACACCGGGCCGGGGGTGCCGAAGGAGATCCGCAGCCGGATCTTCGATCCGTTCTTCACCACGAAGCCGGTGGGCGAGGGGACGGGACTCGGCCTCGACATCTCGTGGCGGATCGTGGTGAACAAGCATCACGGGACGCTTCAGGTGGAGTCCCGGCCCGGGGACACGCGGTTCCAGGTGCTGCTTCCGCTCACCGCCGCGGAGAGTGAGACGAGCGAGGAGTTGGAATGACCGAGATCCAGGGACTCGACGCCGACGTGCCGCCGAGCGGGAACGGGTGCGTCGAGTGCGATGCCGCGGGTGGGTGGTGGTTCCATCTGCGTCGGTGCGCGCAGTGCGGGCATGTGGGGTGCTGCGACTCCTCGCCCGCGAAGCACGCCACGGCACATTTCCAGGAGACCGGGCATCCGTTGGTGCAGAGCTTCGAGCCGGGTGAGCAGTGGTACTGGAACTTCGCGACCAAGGAGATGTTCGAGTCCGGGCCCTCGCTCGCGGCACCGGACAGTCATCCGGTGGATCAGCCGGCGCCCGGCCCCGAGGGACGGGTTCCGGCGGACTGGGCGAAGACGTTGCGGGGCTGATCGGCTCGGGGGCGTCTGTGCTTTGGTGACAGGATGTCCTTGTGCCTCCGACCTCCTTTTCTTCTCCGCTCATCGGCCGTGCCGACGAACTCGCCCGGCTCGACGGTGTGCTCGCGCGTGCCCGCGGTGGTGAAGCACGTGCGGTTCTGATCGCCGGGGACGCCGGAGTCGGCAAGACGCGGCTCCTGGGCGAAGCCGCCGAGCGGGCCGCCCGTGCCGGGATGACCGTGCTCACCGGGCACTGTGTGGACCTCGGTGACGTCGGGCTGCCCTATCTGCCGTTCACCGAGATCCTGGGGATCCTCGCCTCCGACGAGCGGTTCGCTCCCGTGCTGTCGGGGCATCCGGTGGCCGGGCGGCTGCTGGGGGGCGAGGGCGACGGCGGACGGTTGCAGCTGTTCGAGGGCATGGCGGGGCTGCTGGCCGATCTAGCCGATGTCGCACCGCTGTTGCTCGTGCTGGAGGATCTGCACTGGGCCGACCAGTCCTCACGGGACCTGCTGAGGTTCCTGCTCAGCCGGGGCATCCTGCAGCGGTCGGCGGGCGGGGCGCCCACCCATCGGCTGGCGGTCCTCGCCTCCTACCGGGCGGACGATCTGCATCGGCGTCATCCGCTGCGGCCGCTGCTCGCCGAGCTCGTACGGCTGCCCGCTGTGGAGCGGCTGGAACTGCGGCCGCTGGGTGATGCCGAGGTGACACGGCTCGTCCAGGCGCTGCAGGACCGGCCGCTGCCGGACGCCACGGTCCGGGGCATCGTGGCGCGGGCCGAGGGCAACGCCTTCTACGCGGAGGAACTGGTCGCGGCCACGGACACCGAGGCGGGCGGGGTGCCCAGCGGGCTGGCCGACGTGCTGCTCATCCGGTTCGAGCAGCTCTCGGAGACCGCCCAGCAGGTGCTGCGTACCGCCGCCGTCGCCGGGCGCCGTGTCGAGCACGCACTGCTGCGGGACGCGGTCCGGCTTCCCGAGGACGAGCTGGAGTCGGCGCTGCGGGAGGCCGTCGGGCGGCAGCTCCTGGTGCCCGGGGACGGGGACACGTACTCCTTCCGGCACGCACTGGCCCGGGAGGCCGTCTACGCCGATCTGCTCCCGGGTGAACGGGCCCGGCTGCACGGCGCGTTCGCCCGCCTGCTGGCCGGCCATGGGCACCGGGCCGAGTCCGCCGCCGAGCGTGCCCACCACTACCGCGAGAGCCATGACCTGGCCGAGGCGCTGGCCGCCTCGCTGGAGGCAGCCGACCACGCCCAGCGGGTCGGCGCACCCGCCGAGGAGCTGCGGCACCTCGAGACGGCCCTGGACCTGTGGTCGGCGGTGGAACCGGCCGCACGCCCCTCGGACGAGCGGGTCACGCTCACCCTGCGTGCCTCCGCGGCGGCCGCGCACGCAGGTGAGCTGCACCGCGCGGTCTCCCTCACCCGGGCCGCGCTGGCCGGGACCGACCAGGACGCCGACTCCGAACTCGCCGCCCGCGTCCGCTACACGCTCGCCGGGAACCTGATCGACGTCGACAACCTCACCGCGGCGTTCCGGTACAGCAGCGAGGCGCTCGCCCTCATCCCGGCCGATCCGCCGTCGCGGACCTGGGTGTGGGCGGCCGCCACCCATGTCATGGCGGCCCGCCATGTCGGCGAGAACGAGACCGCGCTCCGGGTCGCCCGTGAGGCCCTGCGCGTGGCCGAGCACCTGGATGCGAAGGACGCCCGGGCGGATCTGATCATTTCGCTCGCCGCCCTCGAAAGCGGCGGCCGCGGCACCCCGGAGGGCCGCGGACTCATCAGCGAGGCCAGGGAGTTGGCCCACGCCGCGGGCAACGCGCCCGTGGAGATGCGCGCGCTGTTCAATCTCGCCATCGGCTCCTACGAGACCGGAGACCTCGAGGAGTCGCTGCCCCTGTTGGCCGAGGGCCTCGACCGGGCCCGCCGGGCCGGGCTGCTGTCCTCGGCCTACCCCCGGGCGATGCGCCATCTCCAGCTCGTGGTGCTCTACACGCTGGGCCGCTGGGACGAGTGCCTGCGCGCGGTGTCCGGCAGGGCAGAGCTGCCCGTGCTCAGTGGGTACGCGGCCGGGCCCGCGCTCTATGTCGCCCTCGCGCGCGGTGACTTCACGGCCGCCGACCGGGTCCGTGCCCTCCTCCAGGGGCCCTTCGACTGGATGGCCACGCTCGTCGCGGGCATCGCGCTGACCGAGGCGGCGGCACTGCGCGGTGACGCCGAGGCCGCGGTGGAGCAGCTGTGGTCGACGGTCAAGGCCCTCACCGACGACGCGGGAACGCGTCCCGACGTCACGGTCCGGCTCGCCGCCCGCGCGCTGTCCGCGGTTGCCGACACGGCTGCCGGGCTGCGCCTCACCGGCGACGAGGCGGGCGCGGGACGGTGGAAGGCCACGGCGGACGAACTGGTGGAACTGGCCCGGCACACGGCCGCGCGCGGGGAGGACGGCACTCCGCAGGGGCCGGAGGGACAGGCGTGGCTGGCGCGCGCCGAGGCGGAATGGCTCCGGGCGGTGACCGGGCCGGACGTGGCGGCCTGGGAGAAGACGGTCGCCGCGTTCGACTTCGGTGACACCTACGAGCACGCGCGCTGCCGACTCGGGTACGCCGAGGCCCTGTTGGTGGCCGAGCGCCGCGAGGAGGCGGCCGTCGAGGCCGGTGCGGCACGGGAGACGGCCGTACGGCTCGGGGCCACCCTCCTGCTGGAGGAGGCGGACACGCTGATACGCCGGGGCCGGCTGTCGGCGGCACCGAAGAACGCGGGCGGCCCCTCGCCCCTGACCGCCCGCGAGCAGGACGTGCTGCGCCTCCTGGCTCTGGGCCGCAGCAACCGGCAGATCGGCGAGGAGTTGTTCATCAGCGGCAAGACGGCGAGCGTGCACGTCTCCAACATCCTGGCCAAGCTGGGCGCCGCGAGCCGTACCGAGGCGGTGGCCGTCGCCTATCGGGAAGGCCTGATCGCCCCGGAGTGATCAACGGTCCGGGCAGTCGAGGCTCCGCAGGTCGACGGCGTCCGCCATGGCCTGCATTCCCTTGTCGTTGGGGTGGATGTGGTCCCCGCCGTCCAGGGCGGGGAGCATCCGCTCCTGGTCGTAGGGGCTGCGCAGGATCCGGTCGAAGTCGGTGACCGCGTCGAACTCGCCGCTGTTCCTGATGAACGCGTTGACCTCCTGACGTACGGCCTCGGCGGCCGGGTCCCACTCCGACCAGCCCTTGAAGGGCGCGACCGTGGCGCCGACCACGCAGGTGCCGGCCGCGTGCGCCCGGTCGAGGATCTCCCGGTAGCCGTCGATCAGGTCCTGGGCGGTGACGCCGGTGCGGGCCTTGATGTCGTTGACGCCCTCGAAGAGGAACACGGTCCGCACACCGGGCTGGGAGAGCACGTCCCGGTCCAGCCGGTTCAGGGCGCTCTGCCCGGCGCCGTCCGCCAGTACCTTGTTGCCGGAGATCCCCTCGTTGGCCACGCCCTTGACCACGTTCTGCGACTTCTGGAGCCGACGGGCCAGGTAGTCGGGCCAGCGGCGGTTGACGTCGGTGGTGGACTGCCAGCCGTCGGTGATGGAGTCACCGAGAGCGACCACGGCACCGGCGTCGGCGCGCACCGACACCGCGTCCAGGTAGAACCAGGATCCGACGGCCTCGGTCCAGTGCGCGCCGCCCTCCTCGGCGGTGTGGTCGCCCTGGGTGGCGTACGACGTCTGCATGGCCATCCAGTGGCCGGTGAGCGGGCCCGCCGCGTCCGGCGTGTGGACGCTGACCACCAGGTCGGTCCCGGCGGGGAGTCTGCCCGGCAGCGGGTCGCTGTACGCCGTGGCGCCGGGCGGGACGGTGACGGACGTCGAGCCGTCGAAGCTGAGCCGGCGGTTGGTGCGGCGGACGAGTTCGGGGCCCTCCTTCTGGATGCCCGCGTAGACGCTGTCGAAGGTCACCGGTCGGTCACCGAAGGCGTTGGAGAGGCGGATGCGCGGGTCACGACCGGCGACGCTGGTGTGCACGACCATGCGGTAGCCGCGGTCGGCGACCGCCTCACCGATGCGGTCGGCGCTCGCGCCCCATATGACGACCCCGTCGGGCGGGCTCTGGACGGCGGCTCGCGCCGGTGCGGCCTGGAGGACGGCGGCCATGAGTGTGACGACCAGCAGGCGGCCGGCCCGGGCGGGGCGGCCCGTCATCGGTCGAGGTCCTTGAGCGTCACGGACGCACCGGGCTCCAGTGCCACGGTCCGGGAGGTCCCGGCGTACGCGACCGTCGTGGTGCGGCCGCCGATGCTGCGGATGCGTGCCTCGGTCGGTTTCCCATCCCTCCACCGTAGATCGACGACGAAACCGCCGCGCGCACCGGCCCCGGTGAGGGAGCCGGACTCGGCCCACGCGTCCGGGAGGGCGGGGAGGAGTTCGAGGTGGCCCGGGCGCGAGTACAGCAGCATCTCGATCATCGCGGCCGGGGTGCCGAAGTTGCCGTCGATCTGGAAGATGCCCCGGCCCTGTTCCACCTCGTAGATGTCGAAGAGGTTGAAGGCGGTGCCGTTGCTGCCGTCGGTCGAGGGGCGGAGGTTGTTGACGACGAGCTGGTAGGCGTTGTCCGCGTTCTTGAGCCGGGCCCAGCACAGGCTCCGCCAGGCGTTCGCCCAGCCGAAGCTCTCCATGCCGCGCGCGGTGAGCAGGGCGGTGGCGCCCTCCACGAGGGCGGCGGGGGTGGAGCCGTCGGGCCGGATGCGGTCGCCGGGGAAGAGGCCGACGAGCGGGGAGAGGTGCCGGTGGGTGGTCTCGCCGAGGTTGTCGGGCGACATCCACTCCTCCAGCCAGCCCGTGGTGGGGCTGACCCGCGGCAGATACAACCGTTTGCGCAGGCCCGCGATCCTGCCGGCGAGGCCGGTGTCCTTCTTCAACTCCGCCGCCGCGGCGCAGTAGTTGCCGAAGAGCGACCGGACGAGTTCCTGGGCGTAGGTGATGCCCTTGGCGTCGAGCGGCCCGTGCTCGGGCGACCAGTCGCTGTCCGCGACAAGCACTTCCTCGGAGGTGCCCGGGAGGGTGAGGGTGAGCAGCCGGGCCTCCCAGAACTCGCAGGCGCCCTTGAGCAGCGGGTAGATCTTCTCCAGATGGGAGCGGCGCCCGGTGAACTCGTAGTGCTCCCAGAGGGAGTTGCACAGCCAGGCGTTGCCCGCCGGATGCCACCACCAGCCCATCCCGCCGTGGATGTTGGTCGAGACGGCGACGGTCCAGCCGGCCACCTTTCCGGTGGAGTTGCGGTAGCGGTTGCGCGCGTCGTTGAAGTGAGTCCGGGTCAGTTCGGTCCAGGAGGGGAGTTGGTCGACGCAGTAGTCGGTGAACGCGTCGAAGCACTGGGACAGTCCGGCCCGGTCGCCCATCCAGTAGTTCATCTGGAGGTTGATGTCGGTGTGGTAGTCGCCCATCCAGTCCGGGGCGTTGCCGTCGAGCCACAGCCCCTGGAGGTTGAGGGGGAGGCTGCCGCGTGAGCCCGCGATCATCAGGTACCGGCCGAACTGCAGGTACTGGGCCTCCAGTTCGGGATCGGGCACGCCGTCCCGGGCGCGCGCCCGGATCCGCTCCCAGGTGTCGAGGGAGCGCTGCTCCTCGGACGATGCGCCGAGGGAGAGGTCGAACTGCCCGAACAGTGCACGGTGGTCGGCGACATGGGTGCGCAGCAGGGTCTGCGCCGTGTGGCGGGCGGCGGCCCGGACCTTGGTGCGGGCCAGCTGCTCGGGGTGGAGGGAGGGGTCCCGGTAGTGGGTGGCGGCGTCGGGCGCGTAGTTGGTGCCGCCGCTGAGTACCACGGTGAGGTCCTTGCAGCGGGTGAAGGAGATGCCCGAGCCGCCGGCGGTGACCGTGCCACCGGTGCCGTACGCCGTCACGGCGGCCCCGTAGCGCAGCCCGTTGGCGAAGGCCGCCCCGAACGACACCGCGCTCCCCTCGCCGTGCGTCCCCTCCAGCGTCACCGTGCCGGAGTACCGGCCGCCTCCGCTCTGGGAGAAGTGCAGGACGATCACGTCGTCGGGCCGGCTGGCGAAGATCTGCCGCCGGTACGTCACTCCGGAGCGGACGTACGACGTGGTGATCACGCCTCGGTCGAGGTCCAGGGTGCGGCGGTAGCCGGAGACGGCGGACAGGTCATGGTCGGGGATGTCGACGGCGAGCCGGGCGAGCAGCGTGAAGGAGCCGAAGTCCTCTCGGCCGTACGGGAATTGGCCGTCCGCGTCGAGCGTGTCGTTGAGGCCGCCGGTCCACATCGTGGCGTCGGTGACGAGAAGGAGTTCGCGGCCGGGGTCGTTGCTCGCGAGGGCGCCGAGACGGCCGTTACCGAGGGGCAGGCCCTGTTCGATCATCGAGTGCTCGTCGGCGGGGGCCTGCCACCAGAGCTCGTCGTGTGCGGTGGTGTCGTACGAGGCGTCGGGCCGCTGAGGTGCGGCCGAGGCGGTGAAGGCGGGGAGCGTGGCGAGGGCTCCGGTCGCGGTGGCGAGGGCGAGGAGGTTGCGTCTGGACGGTTCGGGGGTCATGGCGGCTCCTGGAGGGTCGTTCAGGACGACGTCGGTATGTCGATCCGGTCGATGTCCGGTGCGTAGCCGGTGCCGCTGTCGAAGGTGATCGTGTTGGAGCCGGCCTTGAGCGTCACGGGCACGTACACGCTGGACACGGTCCCCCAGTCGCCGGTGGCGGGGAGCTTGTGGCGGGTGGCGCCGCCACCGTTCGCCGAGACGTCCACCGAGCGGGCGTCGCCGCTGATGTACGAGACCTTGATCTGGTAGGTGTCGGCCCGGGCGACGACGACGTCGTTGAAGGTCAGCTTGGAGCCGAGGTACACGTTGCCGACCTTCTTTCCGTCGGAGCAGGCGGAGCAGTCGGCGACGGAGGCGTTGCCGGCGAGGGTGTTCGTGGCGGACTCGGCCTCGATGCCCGTCCAGGTGAGCCGGTCTCCGCGCGGGGTGACCGTGAACAGGCGTGAGCCGTGGGCGGGCAGGGCCTGGGTGATCCTGTTCTTGTACGTGCCGAGGTTCTCGTGGTTCCAGAGGTCACGGACCGTCGCCTTCCCGGTGAAGCCGAGGGTCGTCCAGTCGGCGGTCACGGCGGCGGGGGCGTCGGCGAGGTTGAACAGGGCGACGGTGTAGGTGCCGTCGGGGTTCTTCGCGGCCCACACCTGCTGGGGGTCGGACGGAGTGACCGGGTGCGCGGGCGGTGCGGCGCCCTGGTTGAGGGCGATGACCTCGCGGTTGGTCAGCAGGGACAAGCCGTAGGAGTCGAGGCGGGTGAGGTCGTCGCCGGTGTAGAGGGGTGACTTGGCGATGGCCCACAGGGTGGCGTAGCTCTGCCGTTCCGCCCTGGTGAGGCCGTCCATCTCGCCGTTGCCGACGTCGAGGGAGTCGAGGTCGTTCCAGCCTCCCGGGCCGGCGTGCCGGGTCCAGGCGGGGGTGTCGTCCCAGCGGTCGTCGACGGAGTTCTCCCAGCTGACGAGGGTGTTGCAGTAGCACTCGACGTCGGTGTCGACGCGCCAGCCCTGGGAGTACTTCTTCCAGTCCGCGGCGTGGCCGATGTCGAGGGACCAGGAGAGTTCGAGGTGGATCGGGCGGCCGGTGGCGGCGATCGCCTTGTGCCACGCGGCCACGTCGGCAACGTTGTCGTACTGGTCGCCGCTCTTGCCTGAGCCGGGGCCCACGCCATCGAGTTTGAGGAAGTCGTAGCCCCAGTCGGCGATCAACTGGGCCTGGGAGTCGATGTACTTCGCGGTGCAGGGGCGGGAGAAGTCGAGTTTGTAGGAGCTGTCCCAGCCGTTGGTGGTGCGCAGGTCGCCGTAGACGATGTCGGCGGTGGTGCAGCCGTCGGCGTTCCAGATCGGCGTCCTGCCCTCGCCGTAGGCCCCCTTCTCCAGGCCGGCCGGCAGGTAGATGCCGGCCTTGAGGCCTTTGGCGTGGATGCGGTCGGCGACGGCCTTCATGCCGCTGGGGAAGCGGACCGGGTCGGCCTTCTGGCGGCCGTACCGGTCGAACCCTGACTTCCAGGTCTTGTCCATCCACCAGCCGGCGTCGATGTTGACGTACTCGTAGCCGAACTTCTTGAGCTTGGCGGCCATCGCGTCGCTCTGCTCGAGGACGTTGGCCTCGGTGAGGTAGCTGTAGTCGCCGTCCGGGTTGAGGCCGGGGTACTTGGACGACTGCATGCTCCAACTGGTCCAGCCCATGTAGGGCTTGGCGGCGAGGGCGGGAGCGGCGGTCTCGGCGCCGGCCGTCGGTGCGACGGTGACGGCACCGGCGGCGAGGGCCAGGACCACGAGGGCTCTGAGGGTGCGTGCGGGCATGACGGAGTACGAGGATGACCGCATGGGTCGTACCTCCTGGGTCGTGGGAGTTATACGTCGGCTCGGACGAAGGACTGGATCGCGGTGGCCGCGGCCCCGCGGGCCCACTCCTCGAAGGGCAGCGGGCGGGTGAGGACATCGCACTGGGCGGCGGATCCGAAGGCGGCCGCGACGAACGCGTCGCGGATCTGTTCGGCGAACAGGTCGTAGGCGGCGAGCCCCTCCCCGGAGATGATCACGCGTTCGGGACCGAGGAGGTTGGCGACGGTGGCGATGCCGCGGCCGATCGCCTCCCCGGCCCGTGCGTACACCTCGCGGGCTCCGGCGACGCCTCGGCGGGCCAGGGCCAACGCCTCGGCCGCGTCGGCGAGTTCGGCTCCGGTGATCTCCCGGATCCGGCGGACGATCGCCGCCTCTCCCGCGATCGCCTCCACGCAGCCGCGGTTGCCGCAGTGGCACAGGGGGCCGTTCGGGTCGACGGCCACATGGCCGATCTCGCCGGCCACGCCGTGGGCTCCGGAGACCACGCGGCCGTGCACCACGAGGCCGCAGCCGATGCCCGCGCCGACGGTCACCACGGCGAAGTCGGACAGGCCCGCGCCGGCGCCGAACCACTGCTCGGCGACGGTCAGGGCGCGCACGTCGTTGTCGACGGTGACCGGCAACCCGGTGGTCAGAGCGATGAGTTCGGCGAGGGGTACGTCGCGCCAGTCGAGGAACGGCGAGTAGCGGACGGCGCCTTCGGCCCGGTCCACGTCTCCGGAGACGGCGACGCCGAGGCCCGGTACCGGGACGCCGTCCGCCTCGGTCAGCAGGTCCTGGACCAGGTCCGCGACGGACGCCAGCACCGCCTTGGCCGCACGGTCGGGCAGCGGCACATGGCGGGCGACGCGGATGCGGCAGCACAGGTCGGTGAGGACGCCGATGATCTCGTCGCCGGTCACCTTGACGCCGATGAACAGGGCACGTCCGCCGTCGACCCGCACCAGGTTCGCGGGCCGCCCGAGTGCGGGGCGGGCCTCGTCGTCCGCGCCCTCCACCAGGTAGCCGGCCTCGATGAGGGGCCGGACCGCCTTGGTGACGGCGGCCGCGGACAGGCCCACCCTGCGGGCCACCTCCAGTCGGGCGAGCGGGCCTTGGGACAGGACGGTGGTGAACACCTGTGAGGCGGCGGGGGTGTTCACGGGGAACGTCTCGGCGCGGGGGATCGGGCGCATGGCCGGGAACTTAGAGGGGTTCTTTTCCGTCGTCAATAAAAGAAGCAGGATTCGTCGGTGACCGGGCTGTCAGTGCCGGGCGGCACAATCGCCCCATGACGACGATCAATTGGGCCGGGCTGACCCACGCCTACGGCAGCGCGGAGGACATCCCGGGGCTCTTCGCGCAGCTCGGCGGCCCTGACGACGACAAGGTGTGGAACGACCTGTGGTCCGCGCTGTGCCATCAGGGCTCGGTGTACGAGGCGAGCTGGGCGGCGATGCCGGTCCTCGCGGACATCGCGCGGGGCCGGGCGCCCGGCGAGCCGCTCCAGGCGGTGCTGATGGCCGGGCTGATCACGACGGACCCGGACCCGGCCCGCCGCGAGCGCTGCGCCCACGAGATCGAGGAACTGCTCGGCGTCGCACGCGGGCTGTTCGCCGCGAGGGATCTCGAGATGGGCGACTTCGTCTACCTCCAGATGGCCGTCCTGGCCTTCGAGGACGCCGGCGTGTGGGCCTCGGCGCTGGAGGGACTGCTCAACGAGGAGTACGAGCTGGAATGCCCCGCGTGCGAGGACGGCCTCTTCGTCGCCTTCGGTTCGTACGGCCACTTCTCCGTGGCGGGCGACTATGTCACCGGCCCGGGAGCCGAGGGCGAGGAGGGCCGGGCGCGGCTCCTGCCCACGGCTCCGGAACGGCTCGAGGGGATCGGCGCCCGGCTGCACCGGGAGGCCGTGGAGGCGGGCCGGGACGAGGTCGCGCTCGCCCTGACGTATGTCTTCGGCAGGGCCCACTGCCCCTCCTGCGACGCCGGGTTCGGTGTGTCCGACGAGGTGGAGAGACAGTGGGCCTGACCGTGCGGTGTGCCGTCAGTGCCGGGCGGCCGGGGTGTTGGCCGCGGTCACGTTGACGGCGGCCCAGGACCGGTTCACCGCCTTGTACTCGGCGCTGCCCGCCCCGTAGAGGTCCTTCGCCGCTTTCAGGGTCGCCGTGCGGGCGTCGTGGAAGTCGGTGGTGGAGACCATGTAGCGGGTCAGGGCGCGGTAGTAGACCGCCGTGGCCTTGGCGCGTCCGATGCCCTTCGCGGGCAGGCCGTCGACGGTCGGCGAGTCGTAGGTGACGCTGCCGATCTTCTTGCGGCCACTGCCCTCGGCGAGCAGGTAGTACGCGTGCGAGGAGACGCCGGAGCCGGCGTGGACCTCGGCGTCGTAGACGGCCGGCGACCAGTAGTCGATGGCGCCTTCGAGCACGTCCAGGGAGGGCTTGTCGAGGCGGCGCAGGAACTTCTGGTCCAGGCCGAGCTTCTCGCCGAGCAGGTAGTTCGGCGGGTTCTTCGGGTTGTTGGCGCTGAACTCGACGTTCGAGCCGAAGATGTCGGCCAGCGACTCGTTGAGGGAGCCGGCCTCGCCGTACTGGTTGCCGTCCGCGTCCACGCGGGTGGGCTCCAGGCGGGCGGTGGCGTCCACGACACCGTGGGTGAGTTCGTGGCCGGTGACGTCGAGGACGACGAGCGGCTTCTTGAACATGTCGCCGTCACCGTCGCCGTACAGCATGCAGCCGCACGCCGGGTCCCAGAACGCGTTGGCCACCTTGTTGCCGAAGTGGACCATCGCCTTGGCGCCCTTGGAGTTGTTGGCGATGCCCTTGCGGCCGAAGGTCTTCTTGTAGAAGTCCAGGGTCTTGGTGATGCCGTACTGGGCGTCGACGGCGGCGCTGGCACGGTTGGAGACGGTGCCGTTGCCCCACTTGTTGGTGGTGCTGGTGAACTTCTTGCCGCGGGCGAAGTTCTCCAGTTCCCGGCCCTGCGCGTCCCTGGTCTCGGTGCCCCAGCGGTTGGGGTCCTTGAGGACGTAGCTGCGGCTGGCCGTCTTCGTGGTGGTCAGCGTGACCTTGCCGGCGAAGAGGGAGTTGCCGGTGCCCGAGGCGGTCGCCGCGAGGGCGTCGGCCTGCGGGGCGGTGCCGGTGGCCGGGTCCAGCTTCTCGCCGCGCTCGCGCAGGGTGTCGATGAGCTGGGGCGAGAGGAACTCGTCGCTGTCCGGCGTGTTGCTGCGCACCTTGCCGGTGACGGCGTCGACGACGACGGTGCGGGAGCCGCCCGCCTCTGCGGTGGCACTGCCGGTGACCCGCACCTGGTAGGCGAGGGCCGAGGCGCCGTCACGGGCGTCGACGACGAGTTCCGCCGGTCCGGCGTCGCCCTTGGCGACCGCGGCGGCACGCTCCTGGGCCTGCCGGGCCGTCAGCCGGGCGCGGGCGGCCTCGGGCTGGACGGCGTGGTCGGCCGCGCGGGTGACGCCCGCGTAGCCCAGCTGCTCGGTGAGGTGGACGACGAGGTCGCCGCCGAGGACCGGCATGCCGCGATGGGCCCGGACGAACCGGACGTGCCGGGCGCCCTCCGGGTCGATCAGCACATCCTGGGCCCGGAGTTCGTCGCCCGGGGCGACACCGGTGGCCGAGGTGTGGGCGAACGCGGCGGCGCGGGCCGCGTCGACGACGGACGTGGCCGTGACGGCCGGGGACTTCCCCGGCTGCCCCGTGGACGGGTCGGCGAAGGCCGTGCCCGCGAGCCCCGTGGTGGCCGTCGTCACCGCGACGGCGACGGCCAGGCTGCGTATATGGGGTCTACGCACTATGAGGGTTCCTTCGAGCGAAGGCGGCCGGGATCACCAACCGCCCTGGGTCATGGCGCGGTTGCGCGCCATGGGGGCTGGTCGGGCCCCCGGACGAAACCCTTACGGATGAGTCATGTCCATGTAAAGCCTGAATAGTCGCTTTTCCAACAGTTCATGGCAATACTTTGCGAATCCGCAGCGCTCAGTGAGCAACGAGTGACCAACTGTGCGTCGACTGTGGAGATGTGACGGGGTGCGAGGAGGTTGCCCGGCGTATGTGTGATCGATCTCGCATCGAGGAGAAACGGGAGAACACTCGGATGACATCAGCAACGCTGCGCAGGGCTACGGTCTCGGGCGCGGTCCTGCTGTCCCTGCTCGCGGTCCCGGCCCACGCCACGGCCGACGAGAGCGGCACGGCCCCGACGAGCGCCGCGGCCCTGCCCCAGCCCGACATCACAGGGCTGCGCGGCGTGCTGCGCACCGCCCTGCGGCAGGGCGCGCCCGGCGCGATGGCACGGATCGACGACGGCACCACTGTCCACCGGATGGTCACCGGCCTCGCCGACCGCAAGACCCGACGGACCATCAGCACCCGCGACCGGTTCCGCATCGGCAGCGTCACCAAGACCTTCTCCGCCGTGGTGCTGCTGCAACTGCGCGACGAGAAGAAGCTCAAGCTCAACGCCTCGGTCAACCGCTATCTGCCGGGCCTGCTGCCCGACGACCGCATCACCGTGCGGCACATCCTGAGCCATCGCAGCGGTCTGTACGACTACACCAACGACATGTTCGCGAGGGCGGTCCCGGGCTTCGAGGCCGTCCGCACCAAGGTCTTCACCTACCGCCAGCTGGTGGACCGCTCGCTGCGGCACGCCCGCACCAACAGCCCCGGCGCCGCCTACGCGTACTCCAACACCAACTTCGTGGTCGCCGGCATGCTCATCGAGAAGCTGACCGGCCACTCCGTGGGGACCGCCTACCAGAGCCGCATCATCGAACCGCTCCACCTGCGCGACACGCTGTACGTGCACCCCGCCACGACGATCCCCGGCCGCCACACCCGCGGCTACATGACGTCGGACACGGCCGGTGCGGCGCCGATCGACGCGACGCGGCAGACGACGTCCTGGGCACAGAGCGCGGGCGCGCTCATCTCCACCGCCGGGGACCTCAACACCTTCCTGTCGGCGCTGCTCGGCGGAAAGCTGACCTCCGCCGGGAGCCTGGAGCAGATGCAGCGGTGGTGGAAGGTCAACAGCACCACGGCGTACGGCCTGGGTCTGCGCCGCCGCACCCTGTCGTGCGGGACGTCGGTGTACGGCCACACGGGCGCCGTCCAGGGCTACTACACGTACGCGTTCACGTCGAAGGACGGCAGGCGGAGCCTCAGCGCACTCGCCAACACCTCCAACAACGGGGCCGTGCTCAACACGATGATGGGCACCCTGGAGTCGGCCTTCTGCGGCAAGCGGGCGGCGACGGTCCGAGGATCGGCGCACGTCGAGCGACACGAGGACGTCGCCCCGGGTGTCGCGCTGGACTGACCGGGCGGGAACCCCGGTGACCGGGCGCACGTTCTTCGGACACCCCCACCGGGTTCCGTACGACGACTCCAGGACGGCGCGATGACCGAGTTGGTCCCCGGGGGCAATCTGCCCCTCCCGGGCGGTGCCGTGACCGTCCGGGTGTCCGGTCCCTTCGATGTGTCCGCGCTCATCACCGACGACAGCGGCAGGGTCCGGGGCGACGGCGACTTCGTGTTCTACAACCAGCCGGCCGCCCCGGGAGCCCGGCTCTCCGGCGACACCCTGACCCTCGACCCGGCGCGACTGCGCGTCGGCGCCACGCGGATCACGGTCGCCGTCACCCCCGCCGACCCCGGCACTCCCCTGGGCCGCCTGCCCGCGCCCACCCTCCACCTCACCGGCCCGGGCGGCCGCGCGCTCGCCCGGTTCGCCCCGCCACGCCCCCGCCAGGAGACGGTGCTGCTGCTCGCGGAGATCTACCGGCGCGACACCGGCTGGAAGCTGCGCGCGCTGGGACAGGGGTACGCCGACGGCCTGGCGGGACTGGCGCGGGACTTCGGGGTGGACGTCGCCGAGGAGCCGGGCCCGGCCTCCACGCCCCCCGTGGCCGCACCGACGCCGGTGCCCCCGCCGATGCCCTCACGGCCGCCCGTGGCCCCCCGCCCACCCCCGAGCCACGTCTGGCCGCACAGGCCCTCCCCCACCCCCGACGCCTTCCTCGCCCTGGTCAACTCCGCCCGCGCCGCCGCCGGTTCCCCGCCCGTCTCCCCCGACACCCGCCTCACCTCCGCCGCCCAGGCCCACGCCTCCGCGATGGCCGCGGCCCAACGCCTCGGCGTCCAGGGCGCGGACGGCCTCTCCGTCTACCAGCGGCTCACCGCCACCGGATACGCGTACGTCACCGTCGGCGAACACCTCGTCTCCGGCCCGCGCACCCCCGCCGAGTTCGTCGACTACTGTCTGCGCACCGCCCAGCCCCGCCAGACCCTCGGCGACCCGGCCTTCACCCACGCAGGTCTGGCCCACGCCTCCGACGGCCGCACCGGCGACACCTACTGGACGGCGCTGTGGGTCAGGCCCCTCACCCCGGGCGACCTGAGCCGTACGGCGTCCGAGGTCGTCGACCTCACCAACCGCGAGCGCGCCCGGCACGGTCTGCCTCCCCTGGCCGTCGACCCGTTCCTCACCACCGCCGCACAGGCCCACAGCGCCGACATGATCGCTCGCGCCTTCTACTCCCACACCTCGCCGGACGGCAGCCAACCCTGGGACCGGGCGGCCGCCGCGGGGTCGGGGCGGCGCTCGATCGGCGAGAACATCGCCTGCGGACAGCGGTCCCCCGCCGAAGTCGTGGAGGGCTGGATGAACAGCCCCGGCCACCGCGCCAACATCCTCAAACCCGGCTTCACCCATATCGGGATCGGCTTCGCGGGCGGCGGTTCGTCGGGCACGTACTGGACACAGCTCTTCGGCGCCTGAACCGACACGCCGGTGGGCCCCATGGCGGAACGGAGACGTCCGGGACACCATGCCCCCATGAAGGGTGACCTCTTTTCCAGTGAGCACATGGTCCAGCCGGCCACGACGCCGGGCATGAACGTCGAGAACGCGAAGTGCATCAGGTACACGGTGAACGGCGAGCTGCTCGCCCGGCAGGGAGCGATGATCGCCTACCGCGGCAACCTCCAGTTCGAGCGCAAGGGCCAGGGCGTCGGCGGCATGCTGAAGCGCGCGGTCACCGGTGAGGGGCTGCCGCTGATGACCGTGCGCGGCCAGGGCGAGGCCTGGTTCGCGCACGAGGCGCAGAACTGCTTCGTCGTCGAGGTCGACCCTGGCGACGAGTTCACCGTCAACGGCCGCAACGTCCTGTGCTTCGACGCCTCGTTGTCGTACCGGATCTCCACGGTGAAGGGCGCGGGTATCTCGGGCGGCGGTCTGTTCAACAGCGTCTTCACGGGCAGTGGCAGGCTGGGGCTGGTGTGTGAGGGCAACCCGCTGGTGATCCCGGTCTCGCAGCAGTACCCGGTGTACGTCGACACGGACGCGGTCGTCGGCTGGACCGCCGGCCTGCAGACCTCGCTGCACCGTTCGCAGTCCATCGGGTCGATGCTGCGCGGCGGGTCGGGCGAGGCCGTGCAGCTGATGCTCCAGGGTCAGGGGTACGTCGTCGTACGGCCGAGCGAGGCGACACCGCAGAAGCCGCAGCAGCACTGAGCCGGTCACCCCGCCGCCCGAAACCGTGTTGACTGGCGCCCCGCACCGCGCCAGGGTCGAAGCGGCGCGGATCGTCCGTGCCGGAAGGGTGAGGGTCTTGATCGGGATCTCCGACATCGAAGCCGCGGCCGAGCGGATCGCCGCACACATGATCCGCACCCCGACCGTGCCGAGCCCCGGGCTGTCGGCATTGCTCGGCGCTCCGGTCACCGCCAAGCTCGAACTCCTCCAGCGCACCGGTTCGTTCAAGGCGCGCGGCGCGACGGCGAAGCTGCTCTCGCTCACCCGGGCCGAGCGGGCCGCCGGAGTCGTGGCGGTCAGCGGCGGCAACCACGGCATCGCGCTCGCGGTGATGGCCGCGGCGCTCGATGTGAAGGCCACGGTCGTCATGCCGCGCTCGGCGCCCGCGCACGCCGTGGAGATCGCCAGGGACGCCGGTGCGTCGGTGCGGGTGACCGACGACATTGACGGCGCGTTCTCGCTGGTGACACGGTTGCGGGAGGAGGGTCTCACTCTGGTCCACCCCTTCGACGATCCGCTCGTGATCGCCGGACAGGGAACCGTGGGACTGGAGTTCGCGGAGGACGCCGGTGACCTCACCGACGTCCTCGTCAGCATCGGGGGCGGCGGGCTGATCGCCGGTGTCGCGGCGGCGCTGCGCGCCCGGCGCCCGGATGTGCGGATCTGGGGTGTGGAGACCGAGGGCGCCCAGGCCATGTCCGAGGCGCTGGCCGCGGGCGGGCCGGTGCCGGTCGCGCTGTCGTCGATCGTGTCCACCCTCAGCGCGCCGTCCGTGTCGCAACTGACGTACGACCATGTGTCGGCCCTGGTCGACGAGGTCCTCGTGGTCACCGACCGGGAGGCGGTGCGGGGTTCGCTGCAGCTCGCCGATCACGCCAAGGTGTGGGCCGAGCCGGCCGCCGGCTGTCTGCTGCCCGCGGCCCGGCGGGTGCTGCATCAGGTGGGCGACGGCGCCCGGCTGGGGCTGGTGGTGTGCGGGGGCAATGCGACGACCGGAGATGTCAAAACCTGGGCAGAACGTTTCGAATTGCTCTGACCCTTCACCAAATCCCCTCGCATGACAGCCCGTCAGGAAAAGCACCCGGCTTTCCGCTGAACGCATCCCGTCACGCCCCCCGTACCAGTGGGAAAGGTGAGAGACAGGTTCAGCAAGGGATGACCATGGTCAAGGCGCACGTCTCCACACACGAGTTGGTGGCCGGAAGGTACCGGCTCCTGGAGGTCCTCCACCGCGAAACGAACCGCGTCTGCTGGTACGGGGAGGACGTCGAGGCCGGCCGGCCCTGTCTGCTCACCCAGATCGGGCTGCCACCGGATCCGGACGGCGAGAGCTCGCGCCGCGCGATCGCCCGGGTTCTCCGGATGTCCGAGACCATGGGGCGGCTCTGCCCGGGCCGGCTCGCCTCGATCGTCGACGCCGTCGAGGAGTACGGCACCCTGTGGACGGTCACCGAGTGGATCGAGGGCACCCCGCTGGGCGAAGTGCTGGAAAGGGAAGGCACGTTCAGCCACGTGCGGGCGGCCCGTATCGGCCTCGAACTGCTCGACGTACTGGAGGCCGGGCACGGCCAGGGCATCACCCACGGCGAGCTCAGCCCCGGCCAGGTGTTCGTGCGGGACAAGGGCCCCGTCGTGGTCACCGGCTTCGGCCTGACCGGCGCGACGCTCGCCCCCCGGGTCAGCGCACCGTCGTACGCCTCCCCGGAACAGGCCCGCGACGAGCGCATCGGGCCGGCCGCGGACCTGTGGGCGCTCGGCGCGATGCTGTACACGATGGTCGAGGGCCGCCCGCCCTTCCGGGACCGGGACAGCCCGGAGACCACGCTGAAGGGCGTGGACCGGCTGCCGCTGCGCAGCCCGGTGCGGGCCGGACCGCTCACCCAGACCGTGCAGGGGCTGCTCCGGAAGAACTCCAGGGAGCGGCTGAACCGCCAGGCGGTCCGCGAGGCGCTCGTCCGTGTCGTCTCCGAGGACCCCGACGTGGCCCTGGCCTCGGCCCCCCGGTCCCGGATGCGCGGCCTCACGTCCGGTGGACCGCGCTGGAGCCGCCGCACCATGGCCGCCGGCACCGCGCTGGCCGTCGTCACCGTCGCGGTGGCGGTCGTCGTCGTGGCCCGTGAACTGCCCGGCGGTTCGGACGACTCCGCGACCGACGCGGCCACGCCCAGACCGTCCGCCTCGGCCTCCGTGCCCGCCGCACAGCCCAGCCAGGCACCCGCCCCGACGCCGACGGCCCAGAGTCCGACGCCCACACCGACACCCACCCCCACGCCCACGAGCGCCCCGCCGGCGGCTCCGCAACCGGAGTTCCAGCACTACACCTCACCGCAGGGCTTCTCCGTCTCCCTCCCCGAGGGCTGGGAGGCGCTGAGCACGACGAAGCAGGACGACCTCGCGTACCGGGTCGTCCTCGGCGCGAAGGGCGACCCGCGCACGCTCGCGGTCACCTACAGCACGCGCGTGGGCGACGATCCGGTCGCCGTCTGGCGGGACGACGTCGAGCCGAGGCTTCAGCAGTCGGGCGACTACCAGCGGATCGGGGAGATCCGCGCGACGACGTACCAGGGCCGCGAGGCCGCCGACCTGGAGTGGCTCGCCACCGTCGACGGCACCCGCGTGCGCACGCTGGGCCGGGGCTTCCTCCTCGGCTCGGGCCAGGGTTTCTCGCTGCGCTGGACCACCCCGGCGTCGGACTGGGACGACGACGCCAACCAGCAGACCCTGGACACGATCCTGCGGACGTTCCGCGTGCCCTCAGACTGAGTCGCGGGGTGCGCGCATCGCGCGGATGCGGGAGCTGTGCAGCGGCTGGGTGCGCCACCGCGCGGTGAACGTCCGGTCCGGGAGCGAGCAGGTCAGGTCGACGTGGTGCGGGGTCTCCAGGAGGGCCACATCCAGGGCGAGGGTGTCCGGGTCGGCCCATCCGCCGCTCACCGCCGCGGGCACCGGTCCGTCGGTGACGCTCCAGCCCGGCTCGCCGCACCGCAACTCCAGTCGGTGGCCGTCCTCGACGAGGGTCAGCCGCCGGCCCTCCGCGTCGACCTCGACCGCGGTCAGCTTCGGGAGTCCCTCGCAGACTCCGCCGTACGGGGCGAACGCGACGGCCTGCCCGTGCCGTCCGGGCGTGCCCGCCGCCGACGGCAGCGCGAGCCGGGACATCCGCTCGGCCAGCGCGACATCGTCCTTCTCACGACCGGGCAGCGGGTCTGCGCCGAACGCCGGCAGCAGATGGCTCCAGACCAGGTCCAGCACCTTCTGCATCTCCGCGGTGGCCCCGGTGATCGCGACCACCGCGTCCTGCTCGGGCAGCACGAGGCAGTACTGCCCGTACGCCCCGTCCCCGCGGTAGCCGTGCCGGGACATCCAGAACTGGAAGCCGTACCCCTGCGCCCAGTCGGGCCAGGTGCCGTCCCCGTTGACGAGGTGCGACCGCGTCGCCTCGGCGACCCACTCCCGCGACAGCAGCCGCTCGCCCTCCCACACGCCGTCCTGGAGGTACAACTGGCCGAGCCGGGCGATCGCGTCGGTGGTGGCGTGCAACCCGCTGAAGCCCAGCTCACGACCGGACCGGTCGCGCAGCCACGCCACGTCGCCGATGCCGAGGGGATCGAAGAGCCGCGGGCGCAGATACTCGGTGAGCGGCCGGCCGGTCACCCGCTGGACGATCGCAGCGAGGGCGTAGGTGGCGGGCTGGTTGTAGGCGAAGACCGTGCCCGGGTCGCGGTCCGGCGGCAGCAGCAGGAAGCCGCGCACCGGCTCCTCGCGGTCCGTCGCCAGCGCCCGGTCATGCGTCTCGGCCACATGACCGCTGGCCATCGTCGTGACGTGCCGGACGAGCATCGCACGGCTGCGCCGGTCGGTGATGTCTGCGTCGAACTCCGGGAAGTACGAGATCACCGGGTCGTCGAGCCGGAGCAGTCCCTCCGCGACGGCGAAGGCGGCGGCCGTCGCGGTGAAACTCTTGCTGAGCGAGTACAGGAGATGGGGCCGGTCGGCGGTGTACGGCGACCACCATCCGGACGCCACGACCTTCCCGTGCCGCAGGACCATCAGACTGTGCGGCTCGATGTCCGGGGCGGATTCGAGGGCGTCGAGCAGGGCCTGCACGCCGGTCGCTTCGACACCTTCGGCGGACGGGGTGCTCTTGGGCAGAGGGCGAACACTCATACGACCATCCTCTCCCGGCGATCACGCCATGATCCAGACGCCCGCGAGCTGTTTTCCGTGCCGCAGCCCGGGGACTCGCTCCTTATGGTGCAAATCGGATACACGATGATGACCGAACAGGCCGGGCCCCGTGAGCTCGTCGACCATGTGGTGCGGGCCGAGGAGGTGGGTTTCGACTTCTCGGTGACCTCGGACCACTACTTTCCGTGGCTGCGCACGCAGGGTCACTCGCCGTACGCCTGGAGTGTGCTGGGCGCCGCCGCGCAGGCGACCTCACGCATCCCGCTGATGACGTACGTGACCTGCCCGACCTTCCGCTACCACCCGGCTGTCGTGGCGCAGAAGGCGGCGACGATGCAGTTGCTCTCCGAGGGCCGGTTCCGGCTGGGGCTCGGCTCGGGAGAGAATCTCAACGAGCATGTGGTGGGCGGCGGTTGGCCGTCCGCGGACGTACGGCACGAGATGTTGGAGGAGGCGGTCGAGATCATCCGGGGGCTCTTCCGGGGCGGACATGTGAACCATCGCGGGACGCACTTCGACGTGGAGTCCGCCCGGCTGTGGGATCTGCCCGACGAACCGCCGCCCCTGGGCATCGCGGTCTCCGGCGAGCAGTCCTGCGCCCTCGCGGGCCGGCTCGCGGACCTGGTGATCGCGACAGAGCCCAAGGCCGGCCTCCTCGACGCCTTCGACCGCAACGGCGGTACCGGCAAGCCGCGCGTCGGCCAGCTGCCGGTCTGCTACGACCCCGACCGGGACACCGCCGTGAAGCGCGCCCACGCGCAGTTCCGCTGGTTCGGCAGCGGCTGGAAGGTCAACTCGGAGCTGCCGCATCCCGACGCGTTCGAGGGGGCCACGCAGTTCGTGACACCGGACGACGTCGCCGCCTCCATCCCGTGCGGCGACGACCCGGACGACTTCGTCGAGGCCGTACGCCCCTACGCGGAGGCCGGGTTCACCGAGATCGCCCTGGTGCAGATCGGCGGCGAGTCGCAGCCGGCGTTTCTGGACTGGGCGGACAAGACGCTGCTGCCCGGGCTCCACGACGCCCTGGGCCACTAGCCGCACAGGGGTTGCCAACGCATCGCCAAAGGGTGGACATAGGCTGCCTCCCTGCACTCGTGCAGTTCGACCGGCCCCCCACTCAGGAGAGTCACCTGTGACCCTAGCGATCGCCCCGACCGCGACGTCCCCCGCGCCCCTGTCCGACCTCGTGGCGCGGGACGCTCGTGAGTTCGGCGCCTACGCGCGGACCGGAGGCTGGACCTTCGGGCTGATGGTGGCGCGCAGCGTACGGCCCGGCGGCCAGGGCGCGGACGGGACGCCGAAGGTGTCCGCGAAGGAGTTCGCCGAGCTCGCCGGCTGCTCCGCCGATCGTGTCATGCGCTACTACAAGGCATGGGACCGGGCCGCCGACGACGGTCTCGTCCCGCACTTCGAGGCGCTCGCACCGGGCCAGGAGGTGGAGCTGCCGGACGCCGACGTATGGCTGACCTACTACGTCTCCCGCAACAGCGCCACTTCCGAGCGCGGCACCGCCATCACCGAGGCCGCCGAGGCCGAGGGCATCCGGCCGACGAAGGCCCTGGAGGTCGCCGAGAACCCCACCGCGCTGCGCGCCGCGATCCTCGCCGACCCCTCCACCGCCCGGACCGCCCGCCAGGCGCTCCTGGACCGGGTGCGCGAAGACCCCGACCTGCAGGCCGAGTTGGCCCGTGACGTCGTGCGCACCGACGACCTCAAGAAGGCCGTCGCCACCGAGAGCAGGTCCGCCGACCGCATCGGCTACGTCCGCCAGATCGCCGAATCGGGCCAGATCAAGACCCCCGCCGGACAGACCGTCGACGCGCCCGCCGACCTCCGCCAGGAGGCCGAGCGGCACCTCTCCCTCCTCGACGAGCTGGACGAGGACGAGGACACCGGCGAGTGGGCCACCGAGGCCTACGGCACCATGAAGACCCTCGTCGTCGAGGCCGTGGAGGCCGATCCCGAACTCCGTGTCCAGGAACGGCGGACGAAGTTCTACAGCAGCCTCCAGAAGGCGACGAAGGTGTTCGAGGAACTGACCTTCGACGACGCGCAGGACTTCTACGAGGACGACATGGTCCAGCAGCTCGAGGAGTTGCAGCAGGCCATCGGCGCGTGCATCACGTCCCTGCGCACGGCTCGGGGGAATCAGCCTTACGAGTGAGCATTTCGTGCGTGAGGGGGGTACTTGAGGGCAGCACCGCGTTCGTACTTTCCGGAGGTCCCCAGGTGAACTTCTCGACGCACAAGACCTTGGTCGTACAGCTCCAGGCGGGCGACACGCATCGCTTCCCCGTGCTCGCCCACCTGGACTACGCCGCCTCCGACCCGTTCGCCGTCACCGTGGTGTTCAGCCACGACGGCCGGGTGCTCGCCCGGTGGCGCCTGGACCGCGAGATGCTCGCCCAGGGGCTGACCGGACCGGTCGGACTGGGCGACGTGCGTCTGTGCCCCGTGTCCTCGGGCGCGGGGAAAGAGCTGCGCATGGAGCTTTTCGGCGACGTCCGGCCCGGCGGCGGCAGACATCACGCCGTGGTGTTCGTCTGGGCTCCGACGATCGCCGCGTTCCTGAGCCGGACCTACGAGGTGGTGCTGCCGGGGCAGGAGGAGGTCGAGGTCGACGACTTCCTCGCGGAGGTCCTCGCACGGGGCTGAACCGGGTGACGGTGTGGGCGCCGGCTCACCTCGTCGTGTAGCGGCGCCGGATCCACAGCGGCAGCAGGAACCAGCACACCAGGTACCACGCGACCACCGCGCTGACCAGCCAGGGCACGTAGGGGTCGTGGGTGGCGACCCGCAGGATCAGCAGGAGTGAGGCGGCCGTGGTGGCGAGCAGCAGCACCAGGCCGACGAAGGTCAGCCGGGCCGCCCACTGCACCGCGCGGGGTTTGATGCGGCGCCCGGACACCAGGCGGTGCAGGGACACCGGCCCGATGAGGGCGCCGGTGGCGGTGGCGCCGAGGACGACCGTCACGATGTAGATCGTCTTCTCGGTGTCGCCGAGGTCGGCGTACTTCGGTGTGAAGACGACGGTCAGCAGGAAGCCGAACAGGATCTGCACGCCCATCTGCGCGACGCGGATCTCCTGTATGAGCTCGACCCACATGCGGTCGGCTCGCTCGTCCTCGGTCTCGTTGCGTCCCGTTCGTCTCTCCGCAGCCTGCACCATGCGAGGACGGGTAACCCGGCGTCTGATCGTTCAAACAGCCGGGCTCCCGCCCCCGAGGACTACCAGCGGTTCTCGACCTGGTCCTTGATCCGCCCCTCGTAGAGGTCCCGGATCGCGGTGAGCGTCTCCTCGGACAGCTCCGGCAGCGCGGCGGCGGCCGCGTTGGCACGGGCCTGCTCGGGGTTACGGGCGCCGGGGATCACGGTGGTCACGCCGGGCTGCTGGATGATCCAGCGCAGTGCCAGCTGGGCCGGGGTGTATCCCTCGGGGGCGAGGGCGGAGAACTCGGCGGCCGCCTCCACGCCGGTCGCGTAGTCGACGCCGGAGAAGGTCTCGCCGACGTCGAAGGACTCGCCGTGCCGGTTGTAGGTGCGGTGGTCGTTCTCGGGGAAGACGGTGTCCTTGGTGTACTTGCCGGACAGCAGACCGGAGGCCAGGGGCACCCGGACGATGATGCCGACGCCCGCCTCCCGCGCTGCGGGGAGCACTCGCTGGAGCGGCTTCATGCGGAACGCGTTGAAGATGATCTGCACGCTCGCCACGCCCGGCCGGGCGATCGCGGTCAGGGCCTCCTCGCAGGTCTCCACGCTGACGCCGTACGCGGCGACGCGCTCCTCCTCGACGAGGGTGTCCAGCGCGTCGTACACCGCGTCCGTCGAGTAGACCGGCGTGGGCGGGCAGTGCAGCTGGACGAGGTCGAGGCGGTCGACGCCGAGGTTGCGGCGGGAACGGTCGTTCCAGGCACGGAAGTTGTCGAGGACGTAGTTCTCCGGGATCTGGTCGACCCGGCGGCCCATCTTCGTGGCGACCAGGACGTGCAGGTCGGGCCGGCTCCGCAGGAAGGTGGCGATGGTCTGCTCGCTGCGGCCGTCGCCGTACACATCGGCGGTGTCGAAGAAGGTCACGCCCGACTCGGCGGCGGCCTCCAGTACCGAAAGGGCTTCCTTGTCGTCGACGTCTCCCCAGTCGGCACCCAGCTGCCATGTACCGAGACCGACGACGGATGCGTGCTGACCCGACCTACCGAAAGTGCGCTCGTCCATGGCGTCAGTCTGTCATCCGTCCACTCTGTGCGCGGAACGGGCTCCTCCGGAGGATCGTCTGTGAATCATTCACTCACACGAGTGAATGATCTCGACGAGCAAGCGCTCTCTGACAAGCAGGTCCCTAGCTTGACCCAGGTGACCCACAACCGGACCCGCAGAAGCTTCCTCCTCAGCGCCGCCGCCCTGACCCTCGTGCCGGCCGACCCGGCCGTCGCCGCGCAGGAACTGCCCGGCTTCCCGGACGAGGTGGCGCTCTACCGCTCGGCGTACCGGAACTGGGTCGGAGAGATCACCGCCGCCGGACTGTGGGCCTGCGCTCCTTCCGACGGGGAGCAGGTGGCCGCCGTCGTCAACTGGGCCTGGCAGCACGGCTGGCGGGTACGCGCCCGGGGCTTCTCGCACGGCTGGTCCCCGCTGACGATCACCGAGGGCACCTCGCCGGACGCGCCCGTGCTCCTCGTCGACACGACCGCGCACCTCACCGGTCTGGCCCTGGAGTCCTCCGGCGCCGTGCGAGCCGGCGCCGGTGCCTCGATGGAGTCGTTGCTGACCTTCCTGGAGGGACACCGCCTCGGTCTGACGGCCGCGCCCGCGCCCGGCGACCTCACCCTCGGCGGCGCCCTGGCGATCGACGCGCACGGCAGTGCCGTCCCCGCACAGGGCGAGCGACGGCTGCCGGGCCAGACGTACGGCTCGCTGAGCAACCGGGTGCTGTCGGTGACCGCGGTCGTGTGGGACGAGGACAGCGGGGCCTATGTCCTGCGGACCTTCGCACGGGACGAGGCGGACGCCGCCGCACTGCTGACCCATCTCGGGCGGACCTTCGTCACGGAGGTCGTCCTGCGGGTCGGCGCGAACGTGAACCTGCGCTGTGTCAGCCGTACGGACATCCCGGCAGGTGAGCTCTTCGCCGCGCCCGGCAGCGACGGACGCACCCTCGCGAGCTACCTGGACGAGGCCGGGCGCGTCGAGGCGATCTGGTTCGCCTTCACCGAGTTCCCGTGGCTCAAGGTGTGGAGCGTCGAGCCGACGAAGCCGCTCACCTCGCGCCGCGTGACGTCGCCGTACAACTATCCGTTCTCCGACAACGTCCCGACGCCGGTGGCGGATCTCGCCGGGCGGATGGTCTCGGACGCGGCCTGGTATCTGGCACCGGTGCTCGGGAACGCGCAGTACGACACGGCCGCGCTCGGGCTCGTCGCGACCCTGTCCGCCGACATCTGGGGGCCGTCCAAGAACACGCTGCTCTACATCAAGCCCACCACCCTGCGGATCAACGCCAACGGCTACGCGGTGCTCACCTCCCGGGACCAGGTGCAGCGGATCGTGGCCGAGTTCACCGCCTTCTACCGCGAACGGCTCACGGCGTACGCGGCCCTGGGCCGCTTCCCGGTCAACGGCTCGGTGGAGATCCGTGTCACGGGCCTCGACGACCCGGCCGACGCCGAACTCGCCGGCGCCCACGCCCCGTTGCTCTCCGCGCTGCGGCCGGACAGCGCGCACCCGCAGTGGGACACCGCCGTCTGGCTGGACGTACTGACACTGCCGGGGACCCCGTACGCGGAGGCCTTCCTGCGTGAGCTGGAGCGGTTCCTGCTGGACAGCCACGACGGCACGGATGCCCTGACCCGCGTCGAGTGGTCCAAGGGCTGGGCCTATACGGACGACGCGGTGTGGGACGACGAGCAGGTGCTCGGCGCGGCGGTGCCCGCGTCCCTCGGCGACGGCGTCTGGGAGCAGGCGGCCGGCATCCTGGACCGTCTCGACCCGCACGGCGTCTACGGCAACGCCTTCCTGGACCGGCTGTTCGGCTAGGGCGTCAGCTGCGCCTGCACCACGGGCGCGTACCGCTCGACGAGGGTGTCCAGCGTGCTCGCCCTCATGTGAGGGCCGCGGGCGATGCCGTACATCACGCCGAGGCCGAGGAGGGTGCCGACGGCGAGTTCGGCGCGCAGGCCGGTGTCGGGGCCGGTGAGGCGTTCGGCGAGGCGTTCGGTGACCTGGGCGCGGAAGTTGGCCCGCAGGATGTCGCCCTGTTCGCCGTGCAGGGGGGCGAAGGCGATGCGCAGCAGGGGGTCGGCGCCGCGCTCGCTCTGGCTCTCCAGGACGTGCCTGACCATGTGCCGGCCCAGCTCGTGCAGGGGTGCGTCCAGCAGGGCTTCGGCGTCGGCCTCGAAGGACATGACGCGGGCGAAGAGAGCGTCCTTGTTGCCGAAGTACTTCAGGATCAACGGCGGGCTCACACCGGCGCGTTCGGCGACCGCCTTCAGGGTGATGTCGGCGTGAGCGTGGCGGGCCAGGAGGTAGCGGGCCGATCTGAGGATGGCCGCCTTGGTCGCCTCGGCGTCCCGGCGTGCGGACGTGGAGGCGGTCGGTGGGGTGCGCACGGCACTCATGCTCCCTCCATCACCTCCTTGCGGGCTCCCCGGGCCCGGCGTGTTCCGCCGGCCTCCGGGTCGGCGGGGATGCACAGCGCGGTCGCGCACGCCGCCAGGGCGACCGCACCCGCGACGCCGAAGGCCAGCAGATAGCCGTCCAGGGCGGGTACGGGAACACCGCCGACCAGGCTGGTGTGGCGGACCAGGACCGCGGCGACGGCGGCACTCGACACCGCCTGCCCGATGGTGCGCATCAGGACGTTGACGCCGTTGGCGGAGGCGGTCTGGCCTGCCGGGACGGCGTGCAGGATGAGGGTGGGCAGCGCCGAGTAGGCCAGAGTGGTGCCGGTGCCCACGACTGCCGCACCGACCATGATCATCCACAGGTCGTGGCTGTCGGCGATGCGCACGGCGTAACCGGCCGCGATGACCAGCGCCCCGAGGGCGAGCGTGACGCGCGGTCCGCGGGAGGCGGAGATCCGGGCCGAGACCGGCGAGAACAGCAGCATGATGAAGCCGCCCGGGAGCAGCACCAGACCGGTCTGGACGATCGACAGCCCGAGCCCGTACCCCGTGGCCCGGGGCGCCTGCACGAGCTGGGCGGTGACCAGGGAGTTGGCGTAGAACGCGAACCCGGTCAGCAGCGCCGCCACATGCGCGAGCCCGACCCGCGGCTCCGACACCAGCCGCAGATCGACCAGCGGCCGTTCGGTCCGCAACTGCTGCCACCACCACAGCGCCAGTACGACGACGGCGGCGCCGAAGAGTCCCAGGATCCGCGCGCTGCCCCACCCCCACTGCCCGCCCTGCGACACCCCGAGCAGCAGGCTCACGAGCCCGGCGGCCAGGCCGAGGGCGCCCGGCACGTCGAACCGGCCGGGCTCCCGCACCGGCGACTCCCGTACCGCCCACCACACCGAGGCGACGCCCACCGCGCCCAGGCCGGCGGTCACCCAGAACATGGCGTGCCAGTTCGCGTACTGCACGATGACCGCCGCGAGCGGCAGGCCCAGCGCGGCGCCGATGCCCACGGTCGAGCTCATCAGCGCCACCGCGCCGCCCCGGCGTTCCGGCGGGAGTTCGTCGCGCAGGATGCTGATGGACAGCGGTACGACGGCGGAGGCGGCGCCCGAGAGGGCGCGGGCGGCGATGAGCACCCGGATGTCGGAGGACAGGGCGCACAGCACCGAGCCGACGGTCATCAGACCCAGCGCCGCCATGAGCACCCTGCGCTTGCCGTACATGTCGCCGGCCCGGCCGAGGACCGGGGTGAGGACGGCGCCGGCGAGCAGGGTCGCGGTGACCATCCACGAGACGGCGCCGGGTGAGGCACCGGTCAGCCGCGGCAGGTCCGGCAGCAGCGGGACGACCACGGTCTGCATGACGGCCATGAGGATGCCGCCGAACGCCAGGACCGGGACGGTCAGCCGTTCCCGCAGGGGCCGGGGTGTCGCGGCGGGCTCGTCCATCGGCACTCCAGCAAAAAAATATGAGTGAATGGCAATTCACCATAGCTGGTGAATTGCCATTCACCCAAGGGAGAAGGGCCGCTACTTCCGCTCGCTCAGGGCCCGGGTGTGCGCGCTGCGCGCGATCTTCGGACCCAGCCAGCGCTTGAGCCGCCGCAGCGCTTCGAGCTGCCCCGCGGCCTTGTCGAGCCGGTAGTACAGCTGGGGCGGGACATAGGGCAGCAGGGGCGAGTGGCGCTGGCCGAGCAGGGCGAACATCTGCTGCGGGGGCAGGTGGATGTAGCGCGGGAGGTTCTCGTACCACTGGGCGCTGTAGCGGGCGGCGCTCTGGACGGAGAGGAGCTCGGCCTTGCGCTGCCGCTCGTAGCGGTCGAGTGCCTGCGGGAGCTCGGTGTGCTCGCGGAGCGCTGCGGCCAGGGCGATGGCGTCCTCGAGGGCGAGGGTGGTGCCGGCGCCGATGGAGTAGTGGGTGGTGTGGGCGGCGTCGCCGATGAGGACGAGGTTGCCGCGGGACCAGGTGCGGTTGGTGAGGGTGCGGAAGTTGAGCCACTGGGCGCTGCCGTCGGCACCGGAGCGGCCGATGAGGGAGTGGCCGTCCAGGACGTCGGCGAAGAGCTTCTCCAGCAGGGGCAGTCCCTCGGCCTCGTCCGCGCGGTCGAGGCCGAGGCCTGACCAGGCCTCCGGGGCGCATTCGATGACGCAGGTGCTGCGGTCGGGGCCGAAGCCGTAGCCGTAGCACCAGATCCAGCCGTGGTCGGTCTCGACGAAACCGAAGGTGAAGGCGTCGAAGACCTTGGTGGTGCCGAGCCAGGCGTAGTGGTTGCGGCCCTCCCTGGCCTCGGTGCCGAAGTGGTCGGCGTGGGCGGTGCGCAGCGCGCTGTGGACGCCGTCGCCGGCCACGATCAGGTCGGCCTCGGGCAGGTTCTCCGGGGTGATCGCGCGCTCGAACTCCAGTCGTACACCGAGCTCCCGGGCGCGGGTGGCGAGGAGCTCCAGGAAGCGATGGCGGCCGATGCCGTGCCCTTCGTCGCCGCGGTGGCGGGTCGTCAGGTCCCGCACATGGGCGACGCCGTCGTTCCAGCGGACCGAGTGCTCCTCGACGGCCCGCACGGTCTCGGGGTCGTGCTCGTGGAGCTTGTCGAGCAGACCACGCCAGTAGGTGACGCCCCAGCCGTAGGTCGAGCCCTCCGGATCGCGTTCGTAGACGGCGATGTCGTGGGACGGGTCCTGCCGTTTCAGCAGGATCGACAGATACAGGCCGGCGGGCCCGCCACCGACGCAGGCGACCTTCACGCGCACCCCAGGAATTACTCAAAGCGGTCAGTTGACGACGCAGAGTAGCAGGCGATTGCGCCAGTTTCTCCAGGTGAGCCAGGCCACCGACGACACACCTGTCCGCCAAGGACCACCCGAAACAGGGGCCCCGACAGAAGGAATTCCCCGTTCCGGCGCCCCGCGGGCCCCGTCGAAGCAAGATCATCTTCGTTCAACGTTGCACGACATGTTGGTAATTGTCCGGATCGCAGCCAACCGGTCCCAGGGGATTTCTCCCGCTCTCGGCGGGGCCGATAGGCATGCGGAGTCGCCCACCACCGGAAGGACTCCCATGCCCGAACTGACCCGGCGCCGCGCACTCACCGCCGCGGCCGCCCTCGCCACCACGGTCGCCGTCGCGCCCCGAGCGGCCGCCCACGACCACTCCCCCGAGGCCTTCGACGAGGTCTACAAGGGCCGCCGCATCCAGGGCCGCCCCGCCGCCGCGGGCGGTCACCACCACGGCACCGGATACGCCGTGTTCGTCGACGACGCGGAACTCCACGTGATGCGGAACGCCGACGGCACCTGGATCAGCGTCGTCAGCCACTACGACCCGGTACCGACACCGAGGGCCGCCGCACGGGCCGCCGTCGACGAGCTGCGGGGCGCACGACTCGTCCCGTTCCCCGCCAACTGACCTGCCCCGCCCGCACCTTGGAGTACCGCACATGACCGTCCGCAAGAACCAGGCGAACCTGAGCGCCGACGAGAAGCGACGCTTCGTCGCCGCCGTCCTGGAGCTGAAGCGCAGCGGCCGCTACGACGCCTTCGTCACCACGCACAACGCCTTCATCATGTCCGACACCGACAACAGCGAGCGTACGGGCCACCGTTCACCGTCGTTCCTGCCCTGGCACCGCAGATATCTCCTCGAGTTCGAGCGGGCCCTGCAGTCGGTGGACGCGTCGGTGGCGCTCCCGTACTGGGACTGGTCCGCCGACCGCTCCCCGCGCGCCTCGCTGTGGGCGCCGGACTTCCTCGGCGGCACCGGCCGCAGCCGGGACGGCCAGGTGACGGACGGGCCGTTCGCCGCGTCGGCCGGCAACTGGCCCATATCCGTGCGGGTGGACGCCCGTACGTTCCTGCGCCGCTCGCTCGGCGGATCCGTGCGCGAACTGCCGACACGGGCGGAGGTCGACTCCGTGCTGGCCATGCCGACGTACGACATGGCTCCCTGGAACAGCGCCTCGGACGGCTTCCGCAACCACCTGGAAGGGTGGCGCGGGGTCAATCTGCACAACCGGGTCCATGTCTGGGTCGGCGGTCAGATGGCGACCGGGGTCTCCCCCAACGACCCGGTGTTCTGGCTGCACCACGCCTATGTCGACAAGCTGTGGGCCGAGTGGCAGCGCAGGCACCCGGACTCGGGGTATCTGCCCGCCGCCGGGACGCGGGACGTGGTCGACCTGGACGAGACGATGAAGCCGTGGAACGACGTACGCCCGGCGGATCTGCTGGACCACCGGGCGCACTACACGTTCGACACGGACTGATCAGGCGTCCGCCGTACGGCACTCCGGGTGGCCCCAGCCCTGCGCGTTCTTCGCGATGTCCGCGCCGGCCGCGTAGGGGCGGCCGCACAGACAGCGGCCGGGGAACTTGGCCTTGATAGTGCGAGACCCCGAGGACGCCGAGGAGGCCGAACCGCCGTTCCGCCGGGGCGACTTGGCCTTGGCGGGGCGGGAGGCCTTCGGGGTGTCGGGCGAGGGCGGCGGCTCGGGCGAGCCGAGGTCGGTGCCCGCGGGCTCCTGGACCACGGCGGCCTGACTGGCGGCGCGGTCCGCGAAGTCGTTGAGGCGGTCGCCGTCGACCTGGTGGGCGGGGACATAGCGGAAGTCGACCTTGCGGCCGTCGAGCAGTTCGTCGATACGGACGACCAGGTCCTGGTTGGCGACCGGCTTGCCGGCTGCCGTCTTCCAGCCGTTGCGCTTCCAGCCGGGCAGCCAGGTGGTGACGGCCTTCATGGCGTACTGGGAGTCCATCCGGATCTCCAGCGGCACGTCCGGCTCGACCGCCGTCAACAGGCGTTCCAGCGCGGTCAGTTCCGCGACGTTGTTGGTGGCCTTGCCGAGCGGTCCCGCCTCCCAGCGGGCCGGGGTCTCCGTGTCGTCCGCGACGACCCAGGCCCAGCCGGCCGGTCCGGGGTTTCCCTTCGAAGCGCCGTCGCAAGCGGCCACCACACGTTCACGCATGGGCCCGATCATGCCACGGAGGGGCGGGGCGCCCGGCCACCGGTCCTCAGACCTCCGAGATCTTCGGCATCTCGCCCTCGGTCGTGCTCAGGTCGATCACCGAGAAGCTCGCGCCCTGCGGGTCGCTCAGCGCGGCGAACCGGCCGAAGGGGCTGGACATCGGCCCGAAGCGCAGGACGCCACCGAGCTTGGTGGCCTTGGCGACGGCGTCGTCGCAGTCGGACACGGCGAAGTAGACGTTGACGTACGACGGGACCTCGGGCGGGAAGTCGTCCGTCATCCTCATCCGGCCGAGAACGGTGTTCTCGCCGATGTCGAAGATCCGGAAGTCGACCGCATCGTCCTCCATCCGCTTCGCGCGGTACGGGAAGACGGCCGTGAGGAAGTCGTCCGTCTTCGCGGGCTCCCGGGTGAAGACCTCCGCCCAGGCGTACGCCCCCGGCTCGCCGATCGCCTCGAAGCCCTCGTGCTGTCCGGCCTGCCAGACGCCGAAGACGGCGCCGCTCGGGTCGCGGGCCAGGCACATGGTGCCGAAGTCGCCGACCGCCATGGGCTCCATCAGTACGTCGCCGCCGTTGTCACGGATCTTGCCGGCGGTGGCCGCGGCGTCCGGGCTCGCGAGGTACAGGCACCACTGCGACTGGCCCTCCTGGCCCGGCATGGGCGGGACGACTGCGGCGACGGCCTTGCCGTCCGCGTAGGCCTGGGTGTAGTTGCCGTACTCCGACGACGCCTCGCCGAAGGTCCAGCCCAGGACGTCACCGTAGAAGCTCTTGGCTCCCTCGACGTCACTGAACATCGCATCGGCCCAACAGGGGGTTCCCTCAGGTTGTACGGCCATGACTGCGGCCCTCTCCGGTTCGGTGGTCCGTCCGGTTTCTCACGCTAGTCACCCCGCCGCCGGGCCGCGCGCCGAACGGTTCGGTCCGTTTCGTGCGGGGAGGGGGCCGTCACGGAGAGGGAGGAGCCCGGACACCGCCTCGGCCAGGGTGGCGGAAGGATTCAGCACGTCCGCTGTGCCGTTCGCGCGCAGCAACCGCAGCTGAGCGGTGTCACACACAAGGGCGAACCCGCTCCCCGTCCCGGTGACGCGGCGCCGCAGGCGCAGCACCACGTTGAGGCCGGCGGAGTCGATGAAGGAGACCGGGCGCAGGTCGACGACGTAGCCCTGGGCGGCCACCGCCGCCAGGGGGTCGAACCAGAGGCTCAGGTGGGCGGCGGTGGCCAGGTCGATGTCGCCGTGCAGTTCGGCGACCAGCAGTCCGGTCTCCGTACGCAGCAGCGCGTGCTCGCCGGCCGGGGGCCAGGAGGCCGCGCCGACGGGTTCCAGAATGGTGTCGTGCAAGCCGTCCGTCCCCGTTCCGTACCTGCCGCGCGTTCCGGCACGGGCGCGTGCGGTGACTTCGTCATCCCCGCACCGCAGGCACCCGCGCCGGAACTCCCCCTTGAACCGTGTGCATGCACTGTTCTCCCTTCACCACATGGTCAGGGCATCAACGCGGAGGGCATGGAGATCGACCTGTTCGTCCGGGCCCGGGAGATCCGCGAGGTCAACGAGCAGCTCCAGCGCGCCAACGCCGAACTGGACGCGGCGGGGCGGCGGTCGCGGGAGGAGCAGGAGGCCAAGGACCGGTTCATCGCGACGCTCTCGCACGAGCTGCGCAACCCGCTCGCGGCGGCCACCGCGGCCACCGAGCTGCTGGCATGCGACATGCCCGAGGGCCATCCGGCGCTGTCCGTGCTGGAACGGCAGCTGGGCACGCTGGTGCGGATGAGCAACGACCTGCTGGACGGCACGCGAGCGGTGACGGGGCGGCTGGAGCTGGTGCGGGAGCGGGTCGACGTCCGGTCCGTCGTCGAGGGCGCGTGTGCCGACATCCGCCATCTGTTCGGGCACGAGGGACGCACGCTCGACGTCGGTGTGCCGGGCGAGCCGGTGATCGTGGACGGCGACCGGCTGCGGCTGGCGCAGGTGCTGACCAACCTGCTGTCGAACGCGCTCAAGTACACCTCACCGGGCGGGCACACCGAGGTCGCCCTGGGTATCGAGGGCGACCGGGCCCGGCTCACCGTGCGGGACGACGGGATCGGTTTTCGGCCCGGTCAGGCCGAGGACCTGTTCGGGGTGTTCATGCGCGCGGCCCCTGCCGGGCCCGACACACCGGAGGGGCTGGGGCTGGGCCTCGCGGTCGCCCGCACCGTGGTGGAGCTGCACGGGGGCCGCGTCTCCGCGCACAGCGAAGGACCGGGACGGGGCGCCGAGTTCACCGTGACGCTGCCGATCGCCGACTCCGGCGCGCCCGAACCGGCCCGAGCGGTGGTGGTCCGTCCGGCCAGGCGGCAGCTGTCCGTCCTGATCGTGGAGGACAACGCGGATCTCGCCCTCACCTACCGCACCCTGCTCCAGCGGCAGGGCCACCACGTGACGGCGGTGCACACGGGCACCGACGCGCTCACCGCCCCCGAGGACTGCCCCTTCGACGTCGTGCTCTGCGACCTCGGTCTGCCCGACATCGACGGCTACACGGTCGCCCGCACGATCAGGACCCGGCCGCACGGCGAGCAGTTGCGGCTGATCGCGGTCTCCGGTTTCAGCCAGGGCAGCGACCGCACCAGATCCCGGGCAGCGGGTTTCGACGCGCATCTGGCCAAGCCGTTGCCGTTGAACGACCTCATCGACCTCCTGGAGCGTTTCGACGCGCCATGACCGGCACACGTCTTCCGCCCTGTGCCCCGCTGTGCTTGCCTGGGGAGCCGTTTTTCGGTGCCCGGGGCGGGAGTTGCTGCATGCGGAAGCCGTGGATCGTGGGGATGCTGCTGGCCGGAGTGCTGCTCGGAGCGTGCTCGGACCCGGCGTCCGGGCCCGAGGCGGCCCCGTCGTCCGTCGCGCCGCCGAAGCCGGCCGGCACGACGCAACAGCAGGCCGCCGGTAGTCCCGCTGCCCCGGCGAAGGCTCCGGTGGTGCTCTATCTCGGGGACTCGCTGGCGATGGAGGCCCAGAAGGTGGTCGGGCAGGAGCTCCGCCGGGACCTGCGTGCCGAATACACGGGCAAGCCGTACTCCGGGACGACGGTCTGCGACTACCTGGAGGGCACCGGCGCCAAGTCCCTCGTACCGGACCGGGACAAGGCGGCCGCCCTGGTGCGCTCGCTGCGGCCGGACTTCGTGGTGCTCCAGTTCTGGGGCAACGCGTGGGGCTACACGTGGTGCATGGACGGCATCACCCACGCCGAGGCGCCGACGACGTACTTCAAGCGGTACCGGGCCGACATGGCCCGGCTGACCGAGCAGATCGCGGCGGCGGGCGGCACCCATCGGCCACGGATCGTGTGGGTGGCGCAGGGCCCGGACCCGATCACCCCCGACCGGGTCCGGCGCGTGAACGAGCTCTACGCGCGGCAGGCCGCCGCCTCGGGCGACCTCGTCGCCGACGCGGGAGCCAAGGTGAGTGCGGCCGGGGCCCGCTACACCTGGGTCCAGTACCTGCCGTGCACCGCCTACGAGCGCGAGCACTCCGCGTACTGCACCCAGCCGGGCCGGGACCGGACCGCCCTGCACCTCGACAAGGACTATCTGCACTTCTGTCTGGCGCCCACCACGTCCACACCGAAGCCCTGCCCGGTCCGCTCCCCCGGCATTCTGCGGATCGCCCGGGAGATCGCCCGGGTGATCGGCGGGACGCCCGTCGGCTGACCCTCACTCGCCCGCGTAGGCCCTCTCCAGGGCCGCGATGTCGAACTTGCCCATCGCCATGAACGCCGCGGTCACGCGGGCCGCCTTCGCCGGGTCCGGGTCGGTGACCATGGCGTCCAGCGTGTCGGGGACGACCTGCCAGGACAGTCCGTACTGGTCCTTGAGCCAGCCACAGGGGCCGGGCTCGCCACCGCCTTCGAGGAGCTTGGTCCAGTAGCGGTCGATCTCCTCCTGGTTCTCGCAGAAGATCATGAAGGAGGTCGCCTCGGTGAACTTGAACTGAGGGCCGCCGTTGAGTGCGAGGAATGTGTGGCCGTTGGCCGTGAACTCGACGGTCATGACGCTGCCGGCTGGCTGCATCGCCCCCTCGGGGTAGCGCGCGACCTTGCCGACACTGGAGTTCTTGAAGACCGAGACGTAGAAGTGGGCGGCTTCCTCGGCCTGGCCGTCGAACCAGAGACACGTGGTGAAACCGTCGGTTGCCATGGGTACCTCCTGGGCGTGCGGATCGATGTCACCTGTGTCGACCGATCCTCGCCGCGAAACTCATCGGTCGCGTGGCCGGTTAATCCAGGTGGCCGGTACACCGTTCGGAACTAGTGCCGCGGCAGGCAACGTTTGCCCGTCAAGGAGCGGCGTCGTGGGGGTCCCTCCCGCCCGAGCCGTGCGAAGCGCGGTTCGAGGGTGGGGGAGCGTGCTCTCGGCGTGCCGGCCGGAAGCCCTCGTACTGGACGTACTTGGGCTTTCGGCCGGTGCGGCGAGTGGGGGCCCCTCCCACGCCCTCAAGGCAGTGGGGGAGCGTGCCGGGCGTCGCGACGGGGCAAACGTTGCCTGCCGCGGCACTAGCATCCGGGTCATGACGTCTTCGCCCGCCGACAGCGGCCTTCACCCCTTCCGCATCGACATACCGCAGGCCGACCTCGACGATCTCCAGGACCGCCTCGACCGGGTCCGGTGGCCCGACGAGCTGCCCGGGGTGGGCTGGTCGTACGGCGTGCCGGCGGGGTATCTGCGTGAGCTGGTGCGGTACTGGCGGCACGAGTACGACTGGCGGGCGGCCGAGGCGCGGCTGAACGAGTGGCCGCAGTTCACGACCGAGATCGACGGCGCCCATGTGCACTTCGCGCACATCCGCTCCCCCGAGCCCGATGCCACCCCGCTGATCATCACCCATGGCTGGCCGGGGTCGATCGTCGAATTCCTCGACGTCGTCGGCCCGTTGACGGATCCGGCCGCGCACGGCGGCGATCCCGCCGACGCCTTCCACCTCGTGCTGCCGAGCATTCCCGGCTTCGGGTTCTCCGGGCCGACCCGGGAGACCGGCTGGGAGGCGCGCCGGATCGCCGACGCGTGGGCCGAGCTGATGACCCGCCTCGGCTACGACCGGTTCGCAGCCCAGGGCGGCGACTGGGGCGCCGGCATCTCCCGCGAGCTGGGCCGTGTCCACACCGACCGGGTGATCGGCATCCACCTCAATCTGCTGCCCGGCGCACAGGCGGCCACGGAACCGACCGAGGAGGAGCTGAAGGCACTGAGCCCCGAGGAGCGGGAGCGGACCCTGCTCTCGTGGCGCAAGTGGGACGCGTGGTTCCGCGACGGGGTGGGCTACTTCCACCTCCAGTCCACCCGGCCGCAGACCCTCTCGTACGCGCTCACCGACTCGCCGGTCGGCCAGCTCGCCTGGATCGTCGAGAAGTTCCAGGAGTGGACGGACTCCGAGGAGTTGCCCGAGGAGGCCGTCGACCGGGGCCTGATGCTCACCAACGTGATGCTGTACTGGCTGACCGGCACCGCGGGCTCCTCCGCCCGGGTCTACTACGAGCGCGCCCACGCCGAGGGCGACCGGATCGCCGCCCCGCACAAGCCTTCGACCGCCCCGACCGCGGTGGCCTCCTTCCCCGGCGACCCGCAGATCCCGCTGCGCCACAAGGCCGAGCGCACTGAGAACATCGTGCGCTGGACCGAGCTCGACCGGGGCGGTCACTTCGCCGCGATGGAAGAGCCCGACCTGCTGGTGGACGACGTACGGGCCTTCTTCCGGCAGCTGCGCGAGAAGGGCTGAGACCCGCGGTGAGAGCGGCGCTCTGCCCTCGGCGAATCTGCCGCGGGCAGAGAACGGGCTGAAGGGCGTCGCCCGAGGTCAAGAGTGGAGTCGACGGCATCCCCGCCACCACGAGGAGAACCGATGACTCCACTCACCACGCTCGCCCCACGGGCGGAGGAGGGCGACACCGCGCCCTCCCGCTTCGACGACCAGCTGGCCGCCCAGCTGCTCGGACAGCGGATCGTCCTGCTCGGCACCCAGGTCGACGAGGTCTCCGCGAACCGGGTCTGCTCCCAGCTGCTGATCCTGTCCGCGGAGGACCCGCGCACCGACATCAGCCTGTACATCAACAGCCCGGGCGGCTCGGTGTACGCGGGCCTCGCCATCTACGACACGATGCGGCTCATCCCCAACGACGTATCGACACTCGCCATGGGTTTCGCGGCGAGCATGGGCCAGTTCCTGCTCTGCGGCGGCACGCCCGGCAAGCGGTACGCCCTGCCGAACGCGCGGATCATGATGCACCAGGGGTCGGCGGGCATCGGCGGGACCACGGCCGACATCGAGATCCAGGCGGAGAACCTGGACCACAGCAAGCGGACCATGGAACGGCTGCTCGCCGAGAACACCGGCCAGACGCCGGAGACCATCGCCCGGGACGGCGACCGCGACCGCTGGTACACGGCCGAGCAGGCCAGGCAGTACGGAATGGTGGACCAGGTCGTGGAGTCGCTCGCCGACGTCCGCCCGGCCGCCTCGAAGCGACGGATGGGGCTGTGACATGGGGAACTACACGATTCCGTACGTCGTCGAGCGGACCGCGAACGGTGAGCGGTCCTCGGACGTCTTCAGCCGGTTGCTGTCGGAGCGGATCATCTTCCTCGGCACCGAGATCGACGACGGGGTGGCCAACGTCGTCATCGCGCAACTCCTCCATCTGGAGTCGTCGGCGCCCGACAACGAGATCGCGATCTACATCAACTCCCCCGGCGGCTCGTTCACCTCGCTCATGGCGATCTACGACACGATGACGTTCGTACAGGCGCCGATCTCGACGTTCTGCGTCGGACAGGCGGCCTCCACCGCGGCTGTGCTGCTGGCCGGCGGAGATCCCGGGCGGCGGTTCGCGCTGGAGCACGCGCGGGTGCTGCTCGGGCAGCCGGCCAACGGCGGCAGCCGGGGCTCGATCTCCGATCTCGCCCTCCAGGCCAAGGAGATGGTCCGGATCCGCGGCCAGGTCGAGGAGGTACTGGCCCGCCACACCCACCACGACGTGGCGACACTGCGCGCGGACATGGACCGCGACAAGGTGTTCACCGCCGAGGAGGCAGTGGCGTACGGGCTGGCCGACGAGGTGGTGAGCCGGCGCCTCGTGGGGGTGTGAGGCGCCGGGTTCCGCTCAGGCGGCCAGGCAGAGCCCGTCGTACGACGAACCGGGCGCCGCCCTGCGGCTGCCGACCGAGTGCCGGCTGGTGATCCGGACGAGTTCGCCCTGGGCCCGTCCGAGCAGGTCGCCGAGACCCAGTCCGAGGGCGTGGGCGGCGGCCGCGAGGACCTCCGACGAGGCCTCCTTGCGGCCCCGCTCCACCTCGGAGAGGTACGGCATGGAGATACGCGCCTCGTCGGCCACGTCCTTCAACGTGCGCTCCTGGGCGAGCCGTTCACGGCGCAGGACGTCGCCGACCAGGTCACGCAGCAAAGGCTCCTTGGGAGGCGGTGCGGCGGCAGGGCGGGCGGTCCCCGGGCGCAGGGGGATGACGCGGGCTTGGTTCGTCGCTTCTTCGCTCACCTCTTCAGCCTAGAAGCCGTGGACCACAGCGGAAGGGATCAGCATTCCGCTCTGGGTGGAATGGACGGAGGCGTGTGACGTAGGCCACAGCCGCAAGTGTCCGTCGCACGCCACACGGCCCGCCACCCCTTCCTTCCCCGATTCCGGACACGCCACGGGCATGCGCCGTCACTCACCGGGTAGGCGCAAAGGAGACTGCCCGCGGGCTACCCGCTGGTCGGCGGCGGACACATGCCTATGTCGTCGCGATCCGGGTACCCGAGGGACCGCGAAGCACAGTTTCGGAAAACAACCGAGGCTGAAGAGGCTGACGTCAAGCCGTGACTTGCGTGGGAGAGGTACATGGACACCGCCGTGATCCGGTCGGAGGCACAGGTCGTGGAGAAGACCGCCGTGGCCAGCACGGGTGAGACATCACTGCCAGGAGTCGTGGACCCCCGGAGCGTGGCTCCGCGCGACGCGCGGGAACTGTCGCGCCAGTTCTTCCAGCGCCTGACCGAGCTCGAGGAAGGCACGCACGAATACCAGTACGCGCGCAACACGCTCATCGAGATGAACATGTCCCTCGTGCGCTTCGCCGCCGGCCGGTTCCGCGGTCGCGGCGACGACATGGAGGACATCGTCCAGACCGGCATGATCGGCCTGATCAAGGCCATCGACCGGTTCGACCTGACGCGGGAGGTCGAGTTCACCTCCTTCGCCCTGCCGTACATCGTCGGTGAGATCAAGCGGTTCTTCCGTGACACCACCTGGGCGGTGCACGTGCCGCGCAGGCTCCAGGAGCTGCGGGTCGAGCTGGCCAAGGCACGCGAGGAGCTGTCCAGCAGGCTGGACCGGGAACCGACGGTGGCCGAGCTCGCCACCTTGATGAACATCGGCGAATCCGAGGTGATCGAGGCGCAGATCGCCTCGAACGGCTACAACTCCTCGTCGCTCGACGCCGCCCTCACCGGCGACGGGCCGGAGAACGGCGAATCGGTCCTGGCCGACTTCATCGGCGTGGAGGAGGACGGACTGCGCCTCGTCGAGGACTTCCAGTCACTCGCCCCTCTGATGGCCGAACTCAGCGAGCGCGACCGGCAGATCCTTCATCTGCGGTTCGTGGAGGAAGCCACCCAGGCGGAGATCGGTGAACAGCTGGGCTGCTCGCAGATGCATGTGTCCCGGCTGATCAAGCGGATCATCACCCGCCTGCGCACGGGCATGCTGGGCGAGCTGGGCTGCGCCTGAGAAGGGACCTGAGCAGAGAAAGGGTGACCGCCGAAGGTGTCTTCGGCGGTCATTCCGTCTCGAGTCGAAGAACGGCGCTCACTCTCTTCCCGACCGGCACCCGTTCCGCGCTGACCTCGGCCGCCAGCGCGTGCACGATCTCCAGGCCGTGCCGGCCGACCCGCTGGGGGTCCTTGGGGAAGCGCAGGGGCAGCGCCGCGCTGCTGTCGTAGACGGACACGGTGACGACCGCGTCCGTGCCCTCCAGATCGAGGATGTACGGCCCGTTGCTGTGCCGGTCCGCGTTGGTGACCAGCTCGCTCACCACCAAAAGCACCTCGCCGTCGGCCCGGTCACCGATCTCGGCGCACCACTCGGTCCTGAGCTGCTCGAGGAAGTGCGCGGCGAAGTTACGCGCCTCGGCGATGCATCCCGGCTCGCCGGTGAAGTGAGCCGCCCGCCGTAGTGGATCCACGGGCACGTCGAAACCAGTCGGTATCACTGCCCCGTCCAGGTGCTCGATCATGCGTTCTCTCTCGGAAGGCCGGACTGGCCGGACGCCTGCTGCACCAGTGCTCGTACCCCGAGCGCGGCTCCGCAGTCCCCATAACGGGTCGTGTCGGTCACATCGCTGGTGACGTCACCGCGGACTCGGGGTACTTTACGTGGGCCCCGATTCTGTCGGCGTGTCGAATCACAGTGAGGGCTGAGACCCGGAAGTGTCCGCGGACGGTCCTTCGTCTTCGGTCGTCCCGGAGTCCGGCGCGGACGGCTCGGGGCTCGGTGGCAACGAGGACGGGGCGGTCGGCGTGGTCACACTCGCGGACGGGGAGACCAGGTTCGCCGGCGGCTCGGTCGGCTTGTCCTTGTGGCCCGTGTCGCCGCGGTGACGGGCGATCCAGTCGTCGGAGTCATGGTCGTAGATCACGAAGACGTTGATGACGGTCACCGAGGGCGCGACCACCACGACGTTCGAGGAGCGGTAGGACGACCAGGTGTCGCCGGTCCGCTTCGGGGTGCTCTGCTGAGCGACCGGCGGGGTCAGGGGGTTTCCGCAGGCGCAGCGCACCCGGGGCACGCCGCGGTCGTCGACCAGGACGGCGGTGCCGGACTGGAGGACGGCCTGGTAGCCGGTGGCGTGTCCGTCCCGGTAGCCGTGGTTGGTGACGCGGGTGTCCATGCGCAGCTGGACCGGGGTGAGCGAGCGCAGGTAGGCGGGGACGCCGGACGGCTGGACCCCGGCGACCGAGGCGAAGGCCTGGTTGACCGGCGGGTTCGCCTGGAGCGCCTTGATCTGGCGCTCCACGTCGCAGCTGGCGACGTTGCGGGTGCCGCCGTAGAGACCGGTGGCGCTGCCGTCGACGCCGCGTACCGCGTTTCCGGAGGGCGACTCGGTGGCCGGGGAGGCGGAGGCGGGCGCGGCGGAGCTGTCGGTCGCCGTCGACTCGGTGAAGGGGTCGGGGCCTGTCTTGGCGGCGGCCTGGAGGAAGACCTCGCCGTTCCCGCTCTTGCTGCCGGAACCGCCGTCGGAGCGGCTGAAGACGAGGCCCAGAATCACGGCGGCCACGACCGCGGTGGCGAGCAGCGCGATACGGGGCACGGAACGCCACCAGGGGCGGTGCGGTTCCGGCGGGGGCGCTCCCCCGCTGCTGCCCGGGGGCTGTGACGGTGGCCCCGAAGGCGGCTGGGAGGGGCCCGACAGCGGACCGGAGGGCGGTCCTGTGGGCCGGCCGGGGGACGGCGGTTCGACGCTCACGAGCCCTTCTTCCCGACGTGGAACTTCTGCGGCTTTTGTGCATTTACCGCACTTTTATCCACGCCCCTTTCATTGTGTGCTCCCGTGCCGTGCCGCTCGCAAGCCGACGCGGACGGCCCTCTCGCCGGGCGGGGCCCCGGAGCCCTGCTTAGCGTGGGAGGGTGCGCCCGCGAACCCGCTCCGACCAGGCCATCGCCCCGCACGGCTGGGTACAGGCCCTCCTCGCGGTCCTGTCCGCACTGATCGCCATGGGCGCCGCCGCGGCCCTGGGACTGTGGGCGGCCGGGGCGACCGACCTCCCCGACGGCGCGTTCCCCCGGGTCGTGGCGGCGACGGTGGTCACCGCGGTCGGCGGCACGATCGAGCTCTCCGGAAACGCCGGTGGACTGGCCGACACCCAGGCGGACCTCACCGTGATCCCGTTGTCCGTCACGCTCACCGGGGCACTGGTGATCGCCGCGGGCTTCCTGCGGCCGCTGCGGCACCGGGCGGTGGCGGGCGCCGGGGAACTGGCCGGGTGGGCCGCCAGGATCGCCGTGCTGTGGCTGCTCGCACTGCTCGCGCTGGCCCTCGGCGCCCGCCAGACCTTCCAGCTCTCGCTCGGCGACGGCACGCTCTCCGACCTGGGCGACACGTTCGGTGTCTCGCCGGAGGTCGGTTTCGAGACGGACCTGCCCCCGACACTCTTCTTCGGTCTGCTGTGGCTGGCAGGTGTCCTGGTGCTGGCCCTGCTGGTCTCGCGCGGAGCGCCGCTCCCGGCCCGGCTGCTGCGCTTCCAGGAGACGGTACGGCCGGCTGCGTACGCGATGGTGGTCCTGCTCCTGGCCTACGTGGCCCTGGGCATCGTCATCGCCGTCGTCGTGGCGTTCACGCGCGGGCAGGCGGCGGCGACCCTCGCCGTGATCCTGCTCGGCATGCCGAACCTGGTGTGGCTGACGCTCACGATCGGCCTGGGGGCCACCTGGAACGGCCGGGTGGAGGGGCCCTTCGGACTGCCGATGCCGCATGTCCTCGACGAGGTGCTGCGCGGTTCGGACACCGCCACGCTGAATCTGCGCACGCTGGCCGAGTACGACGGCCGGGTGTGGTGGCTCGTCGCCGTGGACGCGGTGCTGCTGCCGGCCGCCGCGTTCGTGATGGCGGCGCGCTCCCCTGCCCGCATGCGCGCCTGGCAGCATGCCCTGCACATGGCGGTCGCGCTCGCGCTCACGGTGCTGATGATCTGCCTCGTCGGCCGCATCTCCGCGCACTACGGCCTGTCCGTCCTCGGCATCGGCGACCTCGGCGGCGATCTCAACGGGGAGCTCCTCCTCGAGCCCGAAGTGTGGTCCGCCGTCGGTCTGGCCGCGCTGTGGGGGCTCGTCACCGGCTTCCTGGGCGCGCTCCTGGCCCGTCCGGTGCGGCGGACCGGCGAGACGAAAACGGCTGGGACGGCCGACGCCGGGCGTGACAGTGTGCGGCCATGACGCTGCCGCTCGAAGACCGCCTGGCCATCACCGAGTTGATCTCCCTGCACGGCCATCTGGTCGACGACGGGCAACTCGACCGCTTCGAGGAGGTGTTCACCTCCGACGTCGTCTACGACCTCTCCGACTACGGACAGGGCGAGGTGACCGGCGTCGCCGCGCTGCGGGAGGCCGCACTGGCCCTGGGCTCGGCCAATCCCGTCGCGCACCACGTGACCAACGTGGTGATCGGCGAGGCGCCGGACGGCCGGGTGCGGGTCCGGTCCAAGGGACTGGGCATCATGACCGACGGCTCGTGCGGGTCGGTGACGTACGACGACACGGTCGTCCGGGCCGGTACCGGCTGGCGGGTGTCGCACCGCAAGGTGTCGCCGCGGCGGGTGCCGCTGAGCGGAGCTAGCCGCCCCTGAACACCGGCCGGGCCCACGGCGGCGGTCGCTTCGGGCCCTCCGCCGACGTCTCCACCACCTTCAGGTCGACCTCCGTCGGCGCGTGAGTACCGAAACGGGCACCGGTCGTGGCGGCGCGCAGGGCCGCAACGAAGGCGAGGCAGGTGTCGTAGCGGGCGTCGGGGCTCTTGGCGAGGCCGCGCGCGAACACGGCGTCGACGTCCGGGGCGAGGTCGGGGCGGGACGCGGTCAGCGGGGGCGGATCGTCGTACTGGTGGGCCCACAGCAGGGCCATGTCGTCGTCGCGGCGGAAGGGCGGGTGGCCGGCGAGGGCTTCGTAGACGACGCAGGCGAAGCCGTACACGTCGCAGCGTCCGTCGACCGGCTTGCCGGAGATCTGTTCCGGTGCCACGTAGTCCAGGGTGCCCACGAACTGGCCGACCGTCGTGAAGCCGGTCAGGGACAGCGACTTCTTGGTCAGGCCGAAATCGGTGAGGTAGGAGTGTTCGGGGTGGTCGCTGTCGGTGCCGCGGGCGACCAGGATGTTCCCGGGCTTCACGTCCCGGTGGACGAGCCCGTGCTCGTGGGCGGCGTCCAGCGCCGAGGCGATCTGGGCGGCGATGCGCAGGGCGACGGCGGGCACCAACGGGCCCCGGCGGTCCAGGAGATGACGCAGGTCGCTGCCCTCGACGTAGCGCATCGCGATGTACAGGACACCGTCCGTCTCGCCCGCCTCGAAGACGGGCACGATGTGCGGGTGGTCGATCGCGGCGGCTGCCCGGGACTCGTGGGTGAAGCGGCGGCGGAAGGTGTCGTTGCGGGCGAGTTCGGGGGCGAGGAGCTTGAGCGCCACCGTGCGCTCCAGTCGCAGGTCGCGGGCGCGGTAGACGACGGCCATGCCGCCGCGGCCGATCTCGCGCTCGATGCGGTAGCCGGCGACCTGGCGCCCGATCAGCTCGGAGGGCCGGCCGGAGAAGAGGCTCGTGTCACGGGCCATCGGGGGTCACGACCTGTGTGGGGGCGTGGTCCGCGGCGGCGGCCGGGGGTGCCTCGTCCGTCGCGAAGGTGCTCAGACGGGTGCCGTCGGCGTACACCCAGCGGCCGTGCTGGGCGTCGTAGAGCCATACGGACTCGCCGTCGACCACGACTCCGACGCGCCGGCCGCGGGTACGCGCCTGGAATGCCTCGCCGTCGAGGCCGCCCGAGGCGAGCGCCTCGACCGCGGCCCGGTAGTCGCCCAGGGTCTGCTCGGCGCGGGCCAGCAGGGGCCGTGGGTCCGCGGTGCGGGCGAGCGGGCCGTCCGCGGCGGGCGGATCCGGGGGGACGGCGACCAGGAAGCGGCCGTCGACCCAGGCCGACCAGCCGTTGGCGCACCGGACGTGTCCCCAGTCGCCGCGCCGCTCCACCAGCTGGACCGGCAGCAGCGGGTCGAGGGCAACGGTGGGCCGGGCGGGGTCGGGGGCCTCCCAGGCGGGCATGCCGTGCTGGGGGACGACGTGAGTGGGCCGGAAGCCGGGGGTGGCCATCGCGCGCGCCTACTTCCGCAGGACGGCCGGCTCGTGCCGACGCAGCAGCCGGGACACGACGTAGCCGAAGACGGCCGACAGCACGACGAGCATGGCCACGTTGAGCAGCCACACCCCCGCCGAGTGCCGGAACAGCGGGTCTCCGGTCAGCTCGCCGGGCACGATCCGGGCGAGGCCGACGGTGCCGGCCATCGCGCCGAGCGCCCATCGCGAGGGCACCAGCCAGGACAGCTGCTCCAGGCCGGGTACACCGTCGAGTTTCAGCAGGGCGCCGCAGAAGACCACCTGGACGATGGCGAGCAGCACGAGCAGCGGCATCGTCACCTCCTCCTTGCGCACCAGCGCGGAGACCAGCAGGCCGAGCATCATCGCCGTGAACGCCAGCAGGGCGACCGCGACGGTGATTTCGACAAGGGGCGGCATCAGCACGCCCTCACCGCCCGGCGCGTTGAGGTCGACGCCGAACAGGCCGACCAGGGTCAGCACGACCGCCTGGAGCACGGTGATCGTGCCGAGGACGACGACCTTGGAGAGCAGGTACGCCGATCTGGACAGCCCCACGGCCCGCTCCCGCTGATAGATCACGCGTTCCTTGACCAGCTCGCGCACGGCGTTGGCCGCCCCCGTGAGCACACCGCCGACGCAAAGGATCAGCAGCGCGTTCATCGCCGTCTCCTGCGTCAGCTTGCTGCCGGCCAGGGCGCGGGTCATCGCGCCCATCACGAACGGCAGGGCGATCATGATGACGAGGAAGGTGCGGTCGGCGACCAGTGCCGTGGCGTAGCGGCGGATCAGGGTGCCGAGCTGAGCGCCCCGGCTGCGGGGCCTGGGCGGTGGGGCGATGACGACCGGTCCGGACCGGGACACCCGGGGCTGCCCGGTCGCGTCGGAGACGTACTGCCGGTGGAAGGACGAGGCGCGGAACTCTCCGGCCCAGTCCCGGTCCTGGTCCCGCTCGAAGGCCTCGAAGGCCTCCGGCCACTGCGCGTAGCCGAAGTAGGCGAGGGTGTCCTCGGGCGGGCCGTAGTAGGCGATCTTCCCGCCGGGGGCGAGGACGAGGAGCCGGTCGCAGACGTCGAGGCTGAGGACGCTGTGGGTGACGACGATGACGGTGCGGCCGTCGTCGGCGAGGCCGCGCAGCATGTGCATCACCGAGCGGTCCATGCCGGGGTCGAGGCCGGAGGTCGGCTCGTCGAGGAAGAGGAGTGAGGGCTTGGTCAGCAGCTCCAGGGCGACGCTGACGCGCTTGCGCTGACCGCCGGAGAGGCTGTGCACGGCCTGGTCGGCGCGCTGTTCCAGGCCCAGTTCGCGGATGACCTCCTCGACCCTGGCCTGCCGCTCGGCCTTGGCGGTGTCCTGCGGGAAGCGCAGTTCGGCGGCGTAGGTCAGGGCGGCGCGGACGGTGAGCTGGGCGTGCAGGATGTCGTCCTGCGGGACGAGGCCGATGCGCTGGCGCAGCTCGGCGTAGTCGCGGTACAGGTCGCGGCCGTCGTACAGGACCGTGCCGTGGTCGGCGGGGCGCTGTCCGGTGAGGGCGCCCAAGAGGGTGGACTTGCCCGCGCCGCTCGGGCCGACGACCGCGAGCAGGCACTTCTCCCCCACCGGGAACGACACATGCTCGAGGAGCGTCTTGCGGCCGTGGTCCACGGCGACGCTCAGATCCTGGACGTCGAGGGAGACCTCACCGGTGTCGACGTACTCCTGGAGCTCGTCGCCGACCAGGCAGAACGCCGAGTGGCCGATACCGACGACATCGCCGGGGCCGAGCTGGGCGCTGGTGACGGGGCTGCCGTTGAGGTAGGTGCCGTTGTGGCTGCCCAGGTCGGCGATCTCGTACGTCCCGTCGGGGTGGGCGCGCAGCTCGGCGTGCCGGCGGGAGACGACCAGGTCGTCGATGACGAGGTCGTTGTCGGCGGCGCGGCCGATGCGGACGGTACGGGAGGGCAGCGGACGGACGGTGGTGGGCTGTCGGAAGGTGCCGGTGAGTGCGGGCATGGACACCGCCGAGGGGCGTTCCCGGGGGGCGGGTGCGGTACTGGTCAGCACCGCCCTGGGGCCGTCGGCGGGGCTGCCGAAGCGGATCACGCTGCCGGGGCCGACGCTCCACTCGCCGACACGGCGGCCGTCGGCGTAGGTGCCGTTCGTGCTGTGCTCGTCCTCCAGCGTCCAGTGGTCGGCCTCGGGGCGCAGGACCGCGTGGTGCCACGAGACCCGGGCGTCGTCGATAAAGATGTCGCTCAGTGGATCGCGCCCGACGTGGTAGTCGCGGCCCGGACTCATCACCGTGGATCCCGTGTCGGTCTCCAGGACGAGTTCAGGCGCGGTCGGCGTGTTCGGCCGCTCTGCCATGCCGAAATTCTACCGATTCGCCCAGATGTGCGCCTGGCGCGGCCTCGGGAAGCTCAGCCCACCGACACCACCAGAGCCGGGATCGTCCGCTGCATCCGCAGGGCGTCCACCGACTCGGCGAGCAGCTCGTACTCGGTGGTTTCGTCGCAGGTGGCGATCCGGATCAGCCGTCCGGCCGCCAACTCCTCGGCGACCAGATCCTGTTGGGCGTCGTTCCCGCACCAGGCGCGCAGCACGGCGGGCACATCGGGGACGGTATCGGCAACCGGGACGAGGGCGCCCGCCGGTAAGTGCTCGGCGTCGGGCTGCGGGTCGAGTCGCTCGGCGATCCAGGCGGCCCGGTCGCGCAGCCACCAGAGCGCCAGGGCGAGGGTCGGGGCCCGGTAGCTGCCCAGGGGCACGCCGATACGTTTCCCCTCGCACGTTCCGTACGCGGTGACATGGCACAGGAATTCGTCGTGCACGTTCACTCCCCCGGTGCGTAGTGCGCCTCTCGGCTTGCCTCGCTTTCGGTGCGGCTCTTGTGCTTGCGGGTACCCAGGGCTCATGTGCGGTGCGTGATGGCATCCTCGCTGGATGTGAATACCCTGTCAGTTTGAGTATGTTCACTACTGAAACACTGTCACCATGACTTTCCGGCCAGTCTCCTGGCATATTCACCGGGGGAGTTGGCCGAAATCCGGCGACTGTCGCCATTACCCCAGGGGTAATCGACGCTCCGCGGCGATGCGGGCAAGGTTGCGGTACCGGGTCACCACGACCGGGATCCGGTTCCTGACCAGCAAATACACCTCAATGGAGGCTGATTCCGCATGCCCGCCGACACCGACCGTTACGAGAGTGCCGTCGCCCGTTACTTCGAGGCCTGGAACGCCGTCGATCAGGAGACGCTGGCCAAAGCGGTGGCCGCCGCCTGGGCCCCGGACGGCACCTACACCGACCCGCTGGCCGACGTGGGCGGCCATGAGCAGATCGCCGCGGTGATCGCGGCGGCGCACGAGCAGTTCCCGGGGTTCGCCTTCCGTCCCACCGCGGTCGTGGACGGCCATCACGACACCGCGCGCTTTTCCTGGGAGCTGGTGAACGAGGCCGACGGAAGCGCACCCGTCGCCGGCTTCGACGTAATCACGCTGGACGAGAAGGGCCGTATCCGGTCGGTGCTCGGATTTCTGGACCGGGTGCCCGCCGGGGCGTGATGAGTTTCCGCGCTCGCGAGGGTCTCTTGAACGGGAGGACTCCTGAACGGGAGACCACCGCGAGCGAAAGGCGGCGCCATGGGCACGACCGAGAAACTGGACCGGCACTTCACGGCCGAGCTGGTCAAGAGCCCCGCCGAAGGGGGCTGGACCTATCTCGTGTGGCCCGAGTCCGTCGCGTTCTTCGGCACGCGCGGGCTGGTCAAGGTGCGCGGCACGATCGACGGGCACCCGTTCCGGAGCTCCTTCATGGCCCTGGGCGACGACAGGCACAAGCTGCCCGTGAAGGCCGAGGTGCGCAGGGCCATCGGGAAGGAGGCGGGCGACACGGTGACCGTCCGCCTCCAGGAGCGGCTTACTTCTTGATCACGGCGTCGATCCGGGCCAGCTCGTCCGCGTCGAAGTCGAGGTTGCGGATGGTGCCGACACTGTCCTCGATCTGCTGCGGGCTGCTCGCGCCGACCAGGGCGGAGGTCACCCGGCCGCCGCGCAGGACCCAGGCCAGGGCCATCTGGGCCAGGGTCTGGCCGCGGGACTCGGCGATGTCGTTCAGTTCGCGCAGCTGGGCGACCAGGTCCTCGGTGAGCGCGTCCGAGTTCAGGAACGGGCTGTCGCTCGCGGCGCGCGAGTCCTCCGGGATGCCGTCGAGGTAACGCCCGGTGAGCATGCCCTGCTCCAGCGGGGAGAAGACGATCGAACCGACCTGGAGCTCGTCCAGGGCGTCCAGGAGGCCCTCGTCCTCGGGGCGCCGGTCGAGCATCGAGTAGCGCGGCTGGTGGATGAGGAGCGGGGTGCCGAGCTCGCCGAGGATACGGGCGGCCTCGCGGGTCTGCTCCGCGGAGTAGTTGGAGACGCCGACGTAGAGCGCCTTGCCCTGCTGCACGGCCGAGTGCAGGGCGCCCATCGTCTCCTCCAGCGGAGTCTCCGGGTCGGGGCGGTGCGAGTAGAAGACGTCGACGTAGTCCAGGCCCATCCGCGTCAGGCTCTGGTCCAGCGAGGACAGCAGGTACTTGCGGGAGCCCCACTCGCCGTACGGGCCGGGCCACATCAGATAGCCGGCCTTGGTGGAGATGATCAGCTCGTCGCGGTAGGCGGCGAGATCGGACTTCAGGGCCTCGCCGAAGGCGGACTCGGCGGCACCGGGCGGGGGGCCGTAGTTGTTGGCCAGGTCGAAGTGGGTGACTCCGAGGTCGAAGGCGCGGCGCAGGATCGCGCGCTGTGTCTCGACGGTGCGGTCCGCCGGGCCGAAGTTGTGCCACAGGCCCAGCGAGATCGCGGGAAGCTTCAGGCCGCTGCGGCCGGTGCGCCGGTACGGCATGTCCGAGTAGCGGTCGGGGTGTGCGGTGTACAACGCGACTCCAGAGGGGTTGGCACGGTTTCGGTTTCCTGAGAACCGTCGTCCACTCTTTCGCGACCTGGGGGCATTGGTCCAACAGAAGAATCCGATGGAATTGAGCGGATACGCTTCTCAGTCATGGAACTCCGACATCTCCAGCACTTCGTCGCGGTCGCCGAGGACCAGCACTTCACCCGGGCGGCCGAGCGACTGCTGGTGTCCCAGTCGGGTCTGTCTGCCTCCATCCGGGCACTGGAGCGGGAGCTGCAGACGCCGTTGTTCGTGCGGACCACCCGACGGGTGACGCTCACCCCCGCGGGCCGGGCGCTGCTGGGTGAGGCCGAGCGCATCCTCGCGCAGGTGCGGGCGGCCCATGAGGCGGTCGCCGCGGTGCAGGGGGTGCTGCGCGGGATGCTCGCGCTCGGGTCCGAGCAGTGCATCGCCGGGGTGCATGTGGCCGGCCTGCTCGCCGCGTTCCGGCGACGGCACCCGGATGTGGAGATCTGTCTGCGGCAGGCGGGCTCGGGCGCGCTCGCGGAGGAGGTCGCGGCCGGGCGTCTCGACATGGCCTTCGCGGTGCGGACGGCGCAGGAGGACACCGACCAGCTGCGGGTCGTCCCGCTGGCCGGGGAGCCGATGACCGTCCTGTGCCACCCCGACCACCGGCTCGCGCGCGCCGGCGCGGCCGTGACCCCGGAGGATCTGGGCGGCGAGGTCTTCGTCGACTTCCACCCGGACTGGGGCCCGCGCCGCACCACCGACGCCGCGTTCGCCGCCGCGGGCGTACGGCGGGCGGTCGCGCTGGAGGTGAACGACGTGCACAGCCTCCTGGACCTGGTGGACGAGAACCTGGGCGTCGCCGTCGTACCGCGCCACTTCCGTCACAAGCGCCCGTCGCTGACCGCGCTGCCCGTGAAGGGCACCGGGGAGACCGTGTACGAGACGGTCGCCCTGCTGCCGCCCGAGCAGGCCACCAGCCCGGCGGCCCGGGCACTGATGGAGCTGCTGGAAACAGGGGGCGTAGGTACACCCCCGGACGGGGCCCACCCCTCCTGACCCGGCCCCGTCCCTCACCGCAGACTCGTGACCGTCCCTCACGGCAACTGCGGTCAGGAGTACGGGAAATGACGGATCACACACGACGGAACGTACTGCGCGGCGCGGCGGCGATCGCGGCGGCGGGCGGACTGGTGGGCACGGGCGCGGGGGCGGGACCGCGTGCGGCCGCCGCGGCTCCCCAGGCGTCCACCGCGCGGCGCTTCCCCTTCCTGGAGGGCGCGTTCGAGCCCGTCACGGAGGAACTGACGGCCTTCGACCTGCCGGTCACCGGTCGCATCCCCTGCGACCTGAACGGCCGTTATCTGCGCAACGGCCCCAACGTCCTGGGTCTGGAGGACCCGCGCGCGCATCACTGGATGCTGGGCGACGGCATGGTGCACGGTGTCCGGCTGCGCGACGGCCGCGCCGAGTGGTACCGCAACCGCTGGGTGCGCTCCTCCCAGGTGGCGAAGAAGCTGGGCGAGCCCTACCCGCGTCCGGTGCCGCCGGACGACTTCCCGTGCAACACCCATGTGATCCCCTACCGGGGGCGGATCCTCACGCTCCAGGAGAGCGGGCCGCTGCCGTACGAACTCGACGACGAGCTCAACACCGTGGGCACCTACGACTTCCGGGGCACCCTGAAGGGCCCGCTCACCGCGCACACCAAGTTCGACGTCCACGCCGGTGAACTGCACGCCATCGCCTACTACCCGACCTGGGACCATGTCCGGCACCTGGTGGTCGGCCCGACGGGCCGCGTCGCACGCACCACCAGGATCCCGGTGGCGGACGCGCCGATGATCCACGACTTCGCGCTCACCGAGCACTACGTGATCATCCTCGACATGCCGGTCACCTTCGACCCCGCGGCAGCCGAGCGCGGAGACATCGTCCCGTACGTCTGGAACGACGAGCACCCGGCCCGGGTCGGAGTACTGCCGCGCAAGGGCGGTGCGGTCCGCTGGTTCGAGGTCGACCCGGTCTACTACTCGCACACCCTCAACGCCTACGAGGAGGGCACGGACATCGTCATCGACACGACCAACTTCGACGCCCCCTTCCTCGTCGCCGGCAACGGCTCGGGCGGCCCCTACAACGCGGGCACCCCCAGGCTCGACCGCTGGACGATCGACCTGCGCCACGGCCGGGTGCGGACCCGTACTCTCGACGACCGCCCGCAGGAATTCCCGCGCGTGAACGAGGCGTTGGTCTCCCGCAGGCACCGCTACGGCTACTCGGCGGCGTCCGCGGAGATGGCGGTGGCCTACATGGCGGTGGACGGCAACCCGCCCGACCGGGCGTTCAGCAACGCGCTCATCAAGCAGGACCTGTTGCGCGGCACGACCCAGGTCCACCGGCTGCCGCGCGGAGCGGCCGCGAGCGAGGCCGTGTTCGTCCCGCGCGAACACAGTGCGGCCGAGGACGACGGGTACGCGATCGCCTACGTCCACAATCCCGACCGCGGAGCCTCCGACCTGCTGATCCTCGCCGCACAGGACTTCACCGGCGAGCCGGTCGCCCGGATCCAGCTGCCGGGCCGGGTGCCGCTGGGGTTCCACGGGAGCTGGATTCCGGACGCATGAGGCGCCCGGGTGCGCGATGGTGGACGTATGCATGCGAAGGACATCCTCATCGACGGCTACAGCCGCATCCAAGAAGAAGTCCATGCCGCCGTCGAAGGGCTCGGCCCCGACGACCTCAACCACCAGCCCGCGCCCGGCGCCAACTCCATCTCCTGGCTGATCTGGCATCTCACCCGCGTCCAGGACGACCACATGGCCGACGCCTTCGGGCTCGACCAGGTCTGGCTGACCCAGGACTGGGAGAAGCGCTTCGCCCTCGATCTGCCGACCCGCGACACCGGGTACGGCCACAGCGCCGCGAAGGTGGCCAAGGTGCGGGTCGACTCGGCGGAGCTGCTGACCGGTTACTACGACGCCGTCCACGCGCAGAGCCTCGGCGTCCTGCGTGAGCTGGCAGCCAAGGACCTGGAACGCGTCGTGGACGAGAACTGGGATCCGCCGGTCACCCTGGGCGTCCGGCTGGTCAGCGTCCTGTCCGACGATCTGCAGCACGTCGGACAGGCCGCCTACCTCCGGGGACTGCGTCAGAGCGCGTAGCCCGGCAGGACGACGTCGTCGATGAGGGCCTTGCGCTCGTCGAACGGGATGAACGCGCTCTTGAGGGCGTTCACCGTGACCGTGCGCAGGTCCTCGACACTCCAGCCCGCCTCCTCGACCAGCAGGGACATCTCGCGGGTCATCGTCGTGCCGGACACCAGACGGTTGTCGGTGTTCAGGGTGACGCGGAAGCCGAGGTCCTTCAGGGCCGTGATCGGGTGCTCGGCGATCGAGGTGGCGGCACCGGTCTGGAGGTTGGAGGTGGGGCACATCTCCAGGGCGATACGACGGTCGCGCACCCAGCCCGCGAGACGGCCGAGCTTGCCGTCCGCGAGGTCGGGGATGTCGTCGGTGATACGGACGCCGTGGCCGATGCGCTGGGCGCCGCAGACCTGGAGGGCCTGGTGGATGCTGGGCAGGCCGTGGGCCTCGCCGGCGTGGATGGTGAACGGGACGTTCTCGCGGCGCAGGTGCTCGAAGGCGGCGAGGTGGTCGGCGGGCGGGAAGCCGTCCTCGGCGCCGGCGATGTCGAAGCCGACGACACCCGCGTCGCGGAAGGCGACGGCCAGGTCGGCCGCCTCGCGGACACGGTCGAACATCCGCATGCCGCACAGCAGGGTGCCGACCCGGACCGGGGTGCCGGCGGCGGCCGCCTTGGCCATACCGGCCGCGAGCCCCTCCTGAACGGTCTCCACGACCTCGCTCATGGCGAGCCCGCCCTGGGTGTTCAGCTCGGGGGCGTAACGCACCTCGCCGTACACGACACCGTCCGCGGCCAGGTCGAGGACGTACTCCTCGGCGGTGCGCAGCAGGCCCTCGCGGGTCTGCATCACGGCGAGGGTGTGCTCGAAGGTGGCTATGTAACGCACCAGGTCGCCGGAGTTCGCGGCGTCGTAGTACCAGGCGGCCAGCTCGTCCGGGTCGGTGGTGGGCAGGGTGTGGCCGACCGCGTCCGCGAGTTCCACCACGGTGGCAGGGCGCAGGCCGCCGTCGAGGTGGTCGTGCAGCACGGCCTTGGGCAGCCGGCGGATGGCGTCGGAGTCTACGCGCGTAGCAGTCATGGTGGATCTTTCCTTGGCAGTGCGGCGGGGCGGTGTTCGGGCGGTGCGACAGATGCGGTGCGGTCTTCAGTCGGCGGGCTGGAGCAGGTCCCAGCGGTTGCCGTACAGGTCCTGGAAGACGGCGACCGAGCCGTAGGGCTCGTGGCGCGGCTCCTCCAGGAAGGTCACGCCGGCGGCGGTCATCCGGGCGTGGTCACGGGCGAAGTCGTCGGTGTGCAGGAAGAAGCCGACGCGTCCGCCGGTCTGGTCGCCGACCCGGCCGCGCTGGGCCTCGCTCTTGGCGCGGGCGAGGAGCAGGCCCGTGCCCCCGGCCTGTCCGGACCCCGGCTCCACGACGACCCAGCGGGAGCCGTCGGGGCGCGGGGCGTCCTCGGCGAGCCGGAAGCCGAGGGCCTCGGTGTAGAAGCGGATCGCCTCGTCGTAGTCGTCGACGACGAGGGTGACCAGGGCGACGCGTCTCATCGGGGCCTTTCGGAGGGCGGGGTTAGCGGAAGAGGTTATACGTAAAACGTCGCGGACGCCAGTCGCACCCGGACCGCCGGTCTCCGCCTCGCCCGGGCCTAGGACGCACGCCCGAGCCGGAGCGGGCCCCTGGACCGAGGCGGGGTCGCCCGCCGATTCACTACCGTCCGGTTCATGAAGATCGACGAGCCTCCGCGCGATGCCGAAGAGCGCAAGCGACACGTCCTGGACCGACTCGACCGGGAGAGCGACATCTGGGTCGCCTCGGCGGACGACGACGGGCTCCCGTGCATGGTCCCGCTCTGGTTCGTCTGGCACGCCGGGGCCGTATGGCTGGCGACGCGCCTGACGAACCCGACCGGCCGCAATCTGCGGAACGGCCGCCGGGCGCGGCTGGCGCTCGCGGACACCCGGGACGTGGTCCTGGTGGACGGTTCCGTGCAGACCCACACCCTCCAGGAGGTGCCGCCCGCGGCGGCGGCCGCGTTCCTCGCCAAGCACGGCTGGGATCCGCGGGAGGACAACCCGTCGTACGCCTTCTTCGAGGTGCGGCCGTACGCGGTGCAGGCCTGGCACGAGGTGCGGGAGCTGCCGAAACGGCACATCATGCGGGACGGGGAGTGGGTCGTCCAGGACCCGCCCCCCGGTCCGGCCACCACCCCGTGATCGGTGACGCCGGCTGATCAACCTGCCTTGGTGTGCGACGAGTCGAGGCGGGTCAGCTCGTCGTCGGTCAGCCGGATCGCACCGGCGGCCACGTTGTCGACGAGGTGGTCGGGGTTGCCGGTGCCGGGAATGGCCAGCACGTGCGGGCCCTGGTGCAGAGTCCAGGCGATACGGACCTGCGCGGGGCTCGCACCGTGCGCCCGGGCGATGGAGAGCACCTCGTCGTCGTGGTTCGTGGTCGCGCCCTGTTCGCCCACCGTGCCGGCCACCGCGTAGAACGGGACGTACGCGATGCCCTGCTCGCCGCAGATGCGCAGCAGTTCGTCGGGGTGGTCCAGGGCGTAGCGGTTCTGGACGCTCACCACGGGGGCGATGGCCTGTGCCTCGGCGAGGTGGCGGGGTTTGACGGACGAGATGCCCAGGTGGCGGACCAGTCCGGCCTCGCGCAGTTCGGCCAGTGCTCCGAAGTGCTCGGCGATCGAGTCCTGTTCCATGCGCCGCAGGTACACCAGGTCCAGGTGGTCCCGGCCCAGCTGGCGCAGGTTCTCCTCGACATGGCCGCGGAGGTCCTCGGGGCGGGCCGAGGTGCCCCACTCCCCCGTGTAGTCGCGGAAGGGGCCGACCTTGGCGGCGATGACCAGGTCGTCCGAGTACGGGGCCAGCGCGGTGTTGATCAGTTCGTTGGCGGAACGCAGGGACGAGAAGTAGAAGGCCGCCGTGTCGATGTGGTCGACGCCGAGCTCGACCGCCTTGCGCAGTACGGCGATCGAGCGCTGCCGGTCGCTCGGCGTCCCGTGGTGGAAGGCGGCGCTGCCCGTCAGCCGCATCGCGCCGAGGCCGAGGCGGTTGACGCTCAGGTCGCCCAGTTTCCAGGTGCCCGCGGCATCCGCGGTGATCGTTTCGGAGGTCATCAGCGGAGTGTCACACAGGGACCGCCGAGGGACGCGATCCCTTTACGGACATATGAATCATCCGTCCCAGCTCCAGTCCGCCACCTCCGGCAGATCCGTGCCGTGTTCGCGGATCCATGCGTGGTGGCGCAGGCGCGCGTCCTCCATCCGCTGTCGTACGGGAGCGGCGCGCACGGCGAGGCCGGGGACGCGGTCGATGACGTCCATGACCAGCCGGTAGCGGTCGAGGTCGTTGCGCACGACCATGTCGAAGGGCGTGGTCGTGGTGCCGATCTCCTTGTAGCCGCGGACATGGAGATGCGGGTGGCCGTCGCGGCGGTACGCCAGCCGGTGGATGAGCCAGGGATAGCCGTGGTACGCGAAGATCACCGGCCGGTCGGTGGTGAACAGGCCGTCGTACTCGTAGTCGCTCATCCCGTGCGGGTGTTCGTCGCTCGGCATGAGCCGTGCGATGTCCACGACGTTGACAACGCGTACGGCGAGCCGTGGCAGGTGGCGGCGGAGCAACTGGGCGGCGGCCAGCACCTCCAGGGTCGGCACGTCGCCCGCGCAGGCCAGGACGACGTCCGGATCCCGGGTGCTGTCCTCGGTACCGGCCCACTCCCAGATCCCGGCGCCGCGGGCGCAGTGCGCCTTGGCCTGCTCCATCGACAGCCAGTCGTAACTGGGCTGTTTCCCGGCGACGATCACATTGACGTAGTCGCGGCTGCGCAGCGCGTGATCCGCCACCGACAGCAGGGTGTTGGCGTCCGGCGGGAAGTACACCCGTACGACTTCGGGGCTCTTGTTGAGGATGTGGTCGACGAAGCCGGGGTCCTGGTGGGAGAAGCCGTTGTGGTCCTGGCGCCAGACGTGCGAGGTCAGCAGGTAGTTGAGGGAGGCGATGGGGGCGCGCCAGGGCAGTCGGCGGGTGACCCGCAGCCATTTGATGTGCTGGTTGACCATCGAGTCGACGATGTGGGCGAAGGCTTCGTAGCAGGAGAAGAGTCCGTGCCGGCCCGTGAGGAGGTAGCCCTCCAGCCAGCCCTGGCAGGTGTGTTCGGAGAGGATCTCCATCACCCGGCCGTGCCGGTCGAGGTGTTCGTCGACGTCCAGGATGGCGGCCTGCCAGGCCTTGCCGGTGGCGGCGTAGACGGCTTGGAGGCGGTTGGACTCGGTCTCGTCGGGGCCGACGATGCGGAAGTCCCGCCGGTCGGCGGTGGCGCGCATGACGTCCTCGAGCAACTCGCCCAGGATGCGGGTGGGTTCGTGGAGGGTGGCGCCGGGTTTGTCGACGGGGACGGCGAACCGTTCGAGGGGCGGCAGGGGCAGGGAGCGAAGGAGCAGGCCGCCGTTGGCGTGGGGGGTGGCGCCGAGTCGGCGCTTTCCTTCGGGGACGCAGGCCAGGACGTGAGGCTTCGGGCCGCCGTTCTCGTCGAACAGGTCCTCGGGGCGGTACGAGCGCAGCCACTGCTCCAGCTGCCGCAGGTGGTCGGGGTTGTCGCGGACGGCGGCGAGGGGGACTTGGTGGGCGCGCCATGTGCCTTCCACCGGGAGGCCGTCGACCTCGGCGGGGCCGGTCCAGCCCTTGGGGGTGCGCAGCACGATCATCGGTGGCCGGCCGCGCTCGGCGATGCGGTCGAGCGCGGTGTCCAGGGCGTGGGCCATGGCGCGGTGGACGGTGGCCGGGTCGTCGCCGGTGACGTGGAGGGGTTCGTGGCCGTATCCCCGCAGGAGGGCGTCGAGTTCGTCCTCGGGGATACGGGCCAGCACCGTCGGGTTGGCGATCTTGTAGCCGTTGAGGTGGAGAATCGGCAGGACGGCACCGTCGTGTTCGGGGTCGAGGAACTTGTTGGAGTGCCAGGACGCGGCCAGCGGGCCCGTCTCGGCCTCACCGTCGCCGATGACGCAGGCGACCACCAGACCGGGGTTGTCGAGCGCGGCTCCGTAGGCGTGCGAGAGGGAGTAGCCGAGCTCACCGCCCTCGTGGATGGAGCCGGGGGTCTCGGGGGCGACATGGCTCGGCACACCGCCGGGGAACGAGAACTGTTTGAAGAGGCGGGTCATGCCCTGCGTGTCCCGCGTGATGTCCGGATAGGTCTCGCTGTACGAGCCCTCCAGCCAGGCGTTGGCGAGCACGGCGGGGCCGCCGTGACCAGGGCCCCAGATGCACAGGGCGTCCAGGTCGCGGGCCTTGACGGCGCGGTTGAGGTGGGTGTGGACGAGGTTCAGCCCGGGTGAGGTGCCCCAGTGGCCGAGCAGCCGTGGCTTGATGTGCTCGGGGCGCAGGGGCTCGGTCAGCAGGGGGTTCGCCATCAGGTAGATCTGGCCGACGGCGAGGTAGTTGGCGGCGCGCCAGTGGGCGTCCAGGGAGGTCAGTTCCTCGTCCGTGAGTGCGCCGGGCGGGTGGCGGGGGTCGACGGACATGGGGTTCCCTTCCGGTCGGGTGTCGCGGTGCGGGTCGACGGTGTCTGCCGTCCACCTTCGTCGCGTTCCCGGGTACCCGGGTACCCGGGATGGGCCTCATGGGCCAAAGTCTTCGGGAGGAAAGCCGTGGATTCCTTCTGCGGAATCTCTTGCGTTCAGGGCCGGTCGCCACGGCCCCGGGCGGTCCGCCAACGGGGGGCCTCGTCATCGGGGACGTCCGGGGAGCCGAAGTGGAACGGCACCCCGAGGTGGTCGGCCAGGGCTCGGCCGGCCTCGGCGGCGACCGCGTTCGGCGGGGCCCCGCCACGGCGGTGGTGCAAGGTCGCCAGGTGCCCTTCCCCGGCCGGGTCGTCCAGGACCGCGAGCAACTCCACGAACCAGTCGTGGACGGTGTCGCCGTCCCACACAGCCTCGACGGCGGCGACACGACCGGGCAGAGCCGCCGCACGGGCCGCGAGAGACGGGACGTCGAGCGGATCGGGCGGCCGGATCCGCACCCGGTCGCCGAGCGCCTCGTACCGCGTTCGGACCACCCGCTCGGCGTCGTGCAGCCCCAGCCCCAGGGGCCGCAAGGCTTCCCACACGGACTTCACCGCCGCGATCCGGCGGTCGCGCAGCACGTCCGCGTCGACCTCCTGCCGGGTCCGTTCCTCCAGGTAGGACCACCAGCCGCTCATGGGGCCGCCGGGCGGGATCGTATGGGGTGCGTCATGGTTCGACGGTACGTCAGCGCACGGCTCGGGAGGCGGTTCCGACCCCCTCCCCCGCGCGTGCCCGAGCGGCGCTCCCCTGAGCCGCGAGGGTCCACGAGGGTACGTCGACGACGGCCCAGGCGAATCGGCCCAGGGCCACCGAACCGACGCCCACTCCTGCAACACGCTTACGCATGGCCCTGGTTCAGCACAACGCGCCTCAGCCCAGCGGCTTGTCCAGCACCGCCTTGCGGTGGCTGAACGTCTCGATGGAGTACCGCCCGTGGTAGTTGCCCATGCCGCTCGCTCCCACACCGCCGAACGGCAGGTCGGAGACGGTGAGGTGGGCCAGCGGGAGGCCGTAGCCGAGGCCGCCGGAGGACGTCTCGGCGGCGAGGCGGTCCCGGGTGTCCTGCGACGCGGTGAAGACGTACAGGGCGAGGGGCTTGTCGCGGTCGTTGATGAAGTCGATCGCCGCGTCGAGGTCCGGCACGGTGACGATCGGGAGGATCGGGCCGAAGATCTCCTCCTGCATGACGGGCGAGGCGGGGTCGACGTCGGCGAGGACGGTGGGCGCGATGTACTTCGTGGCACGGTCGCTCGCACCGCCCACGACGACACGGCCCGAGTCGAGCAGTCCGCTCAGCCGGTCGAAGTGCCGTTCGTTGACGATCCGGCCGAACTCGCCGGAGGCCGAGGCGTCACTGCCGTAGACGGCCTCGACCGCCTTGCGGAACAGGGGTTCCAGGGCGGCGGCGGTCTCCGGGTCGGTGAGGACGTAGTCGGGGGCGACGCAGGTCTGCCCCGCGTTGAGGAACTTTCCGCGGGCCAGTCGGTCGGCGACGACGGGGAGGTCGGCGTCCCGGTCGACGAACGCCGGGGACTTGCCGCCGAGTTCGAGGGTGACCGGGGTGAGGTGCTCGGCGGCGGCGCGCATGACGATACGGCCGACGGTGCCGTTGCCGGTGTAGAAGATGTGGTCGAAGCGCTCGGCCAGCAGGGCCGTGGTCTCCGGGATGCCGCCCTCGACGACGGCGAAGGCCTCGGTGTCGAGGAACGCCGGCAGGAGCCGGGCCAGTACGGCGGAGGTGGCCGGGGCCATCTCGCTCGGCTTGACGACAACCGCGTTGCCGGACGCCAGGGCGCCGACCACGGGGGCGAGCAGGAGCTGGGCCGGGTAGTTCCAGGGGGCGATGACGAGGACGACGCCGAGCGGGTCGTACTGCGTCCAGGCGGTGGCGTCGGCGCCGAGGTGCGCGGGGACCGGGGCGGACTCGACGCGCAGCCAGTCCTCGAGGTGGTCGAGGGTGTGGTCGATCTCGCGGATCACGAAGTCGATCTCGGTGCGGTAGGCCTCGGTGGAGCTCTTGCCCAGGTCGGCGTGGAGGGCGGCGGCCAGGTCGGTGCCGTGCTCGGTGAGCATCTCGCGCAGTCGGCGCAGCTGCGTGGTGCGCCATTCGACGGGCTTGGTGCGGCCGGTGCGGAAGGTGGCGCGCAGCCGGGCCACGATGTCGGCGGGCTGCTCGGGGGTGGGCTGGTTCACGATGCCTCGCTGATGCTGCGCGGCCGCTGGGCACGGCCTCGAACGGTTGGATGTAATTGCCAACCTTTTCTCCACCCAGATACATTCCCTGACCACGTAAGTAACTTTCCGCTACGCCGCAATCACACTCGGGTGGAGCTGTCCAGCGCGCCCGCCAGACGGTCGAGCAGGGCGCGCAGGAGCTCCTCCTCGCTGTCCCCGAGGGCGGGCCAGTCGGCGCGGACCGCGCGGTCGACGCGCCGCCAGTACTCCTCGCCGCGCGGGGTGAGGTGGGCCAGGATGCGGCGCCGGTCCAGCGGGTCGACGCGGCGGTGGACCAGGTTCTGGTCGACGAGCTGGTCGACGAGCTTGGTCAGCGTCGGCGGCGGCAGGAACGCGGCCTCGGCTATCGCCGTCATGTGATGCCCCTGCCCGTCGCAGAGCAGCCCGAGCACCCGCCAGGCGTCGAGCGAGCAGCCCTCCTCGTCCAGGACCGTCTGGAGGCGGCGCGCCGCCAGTCGCTCGGCCCGCGTCAGGAGCTGCACCAGGTCGCGGGGCTGACGCGGGGATGAGGTGGGCATCGCGCTCCTAGGTCACGGGGTGCGTACATCGTATGAGACAGGCTGGAGTTCACCGGGCGGACCCGAAATCATGACGCCATGTTCCGCCACGATCCCCCCGCACCCGAGTGGTTCACGGCCGACGCCTCCGTGCTCGGCGTGGCCCTCGTGGTCCCGATGCAGGGGCCGGCGGGGATCTTCGGGCCGACCTGCGAGCTGTGCGCGCAACTGGCGGCCGAGGAGGTCAACCGGGCGGGCGGGGTCCTGGGGCGGGAGCTGCGGCTGCTGCCCGTGGACGGCGGTGGTTCACCGCGGGAGATCGCCGACCATGTCGAGGCGCTGGTGGACCTGGGGGTCGTGCAAGGCGTCACGGGCTGGCACATCTCCTCGGTGCGGCAGGCGCTGGCGCCGAGGATCGCCCATCGGGTGCCCTACGTCTACACCGCCCTGTACGAGGGCGGCGAGCACACCGCCGGGGTGTTCCTGACGAGCGAGACGCCGCGCGACCAACTCCGGCCCGCGATGGGGCTGCTGGCGCACGAGCGGGGGGCGCGCCGGTGGTTCGTCGTCGGCAACGACTATGTGTGGCCCCGGCGTACGGCACGGGCCGCGCACGGGTACGCGCGCGAGTCCGGTGGAGCCGTGGACGGGGAGGTCTATCTTCCGCTGGGCACCCATGACTTCGAGCCGGTGCTGCGGCGCATCGAGCGGTCGGAGGCGGACGCCGTGCTGATGCTGCTGGTGGGCAGCGACGCGGTGCGCTTCAACCGGGCGTTCGCCGCCTACGGGCTGCCCGCGCGCTGTCTGCGGCTCAGCACTCTCATGGACGAGAACATGCTGATGGCGAGCGGCCCTTCGGCCACCGAGGACCTCTACAGCACCGCCGGCTTCTTCGCCTCGCTCGCCAACCAGGACACCCTCGACTTCCATGGGCAGTACGCCGGACGCTACGGCGTCGAGGCACCCGCGCTGGGCAGTCTCGGCGAATCCTGCTACGAGGGCGTGCTGCTGCTCGCCGCGCTGCTCAGGCGAGCCGGGACGCTGGACGTCACGGCGATCGGGGCGGCGGCCGGGACGGTGTCCTACGAAGGGCCGCGCGGGCTCATGCATCTGCGGGGCCGGCATGTGCGCCAGCGGATCTACCTGGCTCGCGCCGACGGGCTGGACTTCGACGTCCTCACGGAACTCGATCTGCACGGTTCCCACTCTTGACAGGAACCCGGCACCACCAAGATACTTCCCACAGAAAGTAATTAGAATGCCTCGGGCGAATTGTGATTTCTGTTTCTGAATGCAGATCACATGCCGCAAGGGGCGTTTTTTGTTGCCTCCGGGAAAGTCGAGCGAAACACCCCGGAAACAGCTGGACTTGAGTCTGTGGACCGCACTTCAGCAGGCAGTCACCCGAGGGGGTTGGTTTGTCCAGCGGTTCCAGCAGTTCCCGTATTCTCCGCCGACGTTTCCTGGCCGGCGGCGCCGCGCTCACCGCGGTGGTGGCCCTCTCCGCGTGCGGCGCGAAGACCGACGCGGCCGGCACGTCGTCCGACAAGGCCGCGAAGATCGACGTCAGCGGTGACACGGTCAAGGTCGGTCTGCTCAACTCGCTCTCCGGCACCATGGCGATCAGCGAGGTGACCGTACGCGACTCGCTGAAGCTGGCGATCGACGAGATCAACGCCTCCGGCGGCGTGCTCGGCAAGCAGATCAAGCCCATCAGCGAGGACGGCGCCTCCGACTGGCCGACATTCGCCGAGAAGGCGCAGAAACTCATCAGGGAGGACGGGGTCGCGGCCACCTTCGGCTGCTGGACCTCCGCCAGTCGCAAGGCCGTCAAGCCGGTCTTCGAGAAGAACAAGTCGCTGCTGTTCTACCCGGTGCAGTACGAGGGCCTCGAGGAGTCCCCGTACATCTTCTACACGGGCGCGACCACCAACCAGCAGATCGTCCCGGGCCTCGACTACCTCAAGAGCAAGGGTCTGAAGAAGATCTACCTGGTCGGCAGCGACTACGTCTTCCCGCGTACCGCCAACAAGGAGATCAAGGCGTACGCCAAGGCCAACGGCATGACGATCGCCGGCGAGGACTACGCGCCGCTGGGCTCCACGGAGTTCTCCACGATCGCCAACAAGGTGAAGGCGTCGAAGGCGGACGCCGTCTTCAACACCCTCAACGGCGACTCCAACGTGGCCTTCTTCAAGGAGTACAAGTCCGCGGGGCTCACCTCCAAGACCATGCCGGTCGTCTCGGTGTCGATCGCCGAGGAGGAGGTCAAGTCGATCGGGACGCAGTATCTGGCGGGCCAGTTGACGGCCTGGAACTACTACCAGACCACCCCGGGCGCGGCGAACGCGAAGTTCGTGAAGGCGTACAAGGCCAAGTACGGCCAGGACAAGCCGACCAGTGACCCGATGGAGGCCGCGTACACCTCGGTCTACCTGTGGAAGGCGATGGTCGAGAAGGCGAAGTCCTTCGACCCGGAGAAGGTGAAGGCCGCCTCCGACGGCATCACCTTCGACGCCCCCGAGGGCAAGGTCACCGTCGACGGCGCCTCGCAGCACGTCTACAAGACCGCCCGGATCGGCGAGATCGGCACCGACGGCCAGATCAAGGAGGTCTGGAACTCCGGCAAGCCCATCAAGCCGGACCCGTTCCTCAAGGGCTACTCCTGGGCCTCCGGCCTGTCCTGACCGACCGTCACACGGCGGCCCCGCCCGCGGGGCCGCCGTCTCACGCCTCTCCGGAGCCGCCGTATGACCGTGATCCTCGGTCAGACCTTCACCGGCATCAGCATCGGTGCCGTCCTGCTGCTCATCGCGCTCGGCCTCTCGCTCACCTTCGGCCAGATGAACGTCATCAACATGGCCCACGGCGAGTTCATCATGGCGGGCGCCTACACGACATACGTCCTGCAGAAGTCCATTTCCAGCGCGGGAATTTCACTGCTGGTCGCACTTCCCGTCGCATTTCTCGTCTCGGGCGCGCTGGGCGCGTTGCTGGAATGGCTGTTGATACGGCGCTTGTATCTGCGACCACTTGACACTCTTCTCGTCACCTGGGGCGTCTCGCTGATGCTCCAGCAGCTCGCCCGGGACATTTTCGGCGCGCCCAATGTCCAGACCCGCGCACCGGACGTCCTCACCGGGAACATCACCGTCATCGGCGGGGACGACCCGCTCACCTTCGCCAACAGCCGCCTGTTCATTCTGGGACTGGCGGTGGCGGCCGTGGTCGCGCTGTCGCTGACGCTGCGGCTGACCTCGCTGGGACGCCGGATCAGGGCCGTGGTGCAGAACCGGGATCTGGCCGAGGTGTCCGGCATCTCGACCTCGACCGTGGACCGTACGGCCTTCTTCATCGGCTCCGGACTCGCGGGCGTCGCCGGGGTCGCGCTCACGCTGGTCGGTCCGATCGGGCCCACGATGGGCACCAACGTCATCATCGACGCCTTCCTGGTGATCGTGGTCGGCGGCATCGGACAGCTCAAGGGCACGGTCATCGTCGCCTTCGTGCTGGGCGTGCTCCAGTCGGTCCTGGAGTACTCCACGACCGTCAGCGTCGCCAAGGTGCTGGTGCTCGTCGCCATCGTCGCGTTCCTCCAGTGGCGGCCCCAGGGGCTGTACACGCTGCGTACGAGGAGTCTCGTATGAACCTCCTGACAGGCCGCTCGGCACGGGTGTGGGCGGGTTTCGGCGGGGCCTCCGTCCTCCTCTTCGCCGTCGCTCCGCTCGCGCTGTCCGACTTCCGGCTCGGGCTGCTCGCCAAGTACCTGTGCACGGCCATGGTCGCCGTCGGCGTCTGTCTGGCCTGGGGCCGCGGCGGGCTGCTGACGCTCGGACAGGGGGTGTTCTTCGGGCTCGGCGGCTACGCCATGGCGATGCATCTCAAGATCGCCGATGCCGGGCCGGGCAACCTGCCCGACTTCATGCAGCTGTACGGCACGGCCACCGAACTCCCCTGGTGGTGGAAGCCGTTCGAGAACCCGCTGTTCGCCCTCGCGGCGACCGTACTGCTCCCGATGGCCGTCGCCGCGCTGCTCGGTCTGTTCATCTTCCGGCGCCGGGTCAAGGGCGCCTACTTCGCGATCCTCAGCCAGGCTCTCGCCGCGGCGCTGGCCATCTGGCTGATCGGCCAGCAGGCCACCACCGGCGGCACCAACGGGCTCACCGACATCCAGGGCTTCTTCGGCTACAGCCTCGACGACCCGGTCAACCAGCGGATGGTGTACTTCGTCATCGCCGCGGCCCTGCTGCTCCTGATCGTGATCGCCCGCCAGCTGATCAACAGCCGGTACGGCGAACTCCTCGTCGCCGTAAGGGACTCCGAGGAGCGGGTGCGCTTCCTGGGGTACGACCCGGCGAACGTCAAGCTCGTCGCGTACGTCGTCGCCGCCGGTATGGCGGGCCTCGCGGGGGCGCTGTTCGTGCCGGCGGTCGGCATCATCTCGCCGGCGCTGATCGGCATCGTGCCGTCCATCGAGTTCGTGATCGGCGCGGCGGTGGGCGGCCGGGCGAGCCTGGTGGGCGCGGTCCTGGGCGCGGTCGCGGTCGCGTGGGCCAAGACCGCGCTGTCGGAGGAGTTCCCGGCGGCCTGGACGTACTTCCAGGGGTTGTTGTTCATCGTGGCGCTGGCCTTCCTGCCGGGCGGACTCGCCTCCCTGGCGGTCCTCGTACGGCGACGCAAGGCGACCACCGAGAAGAAGCCGACCGTCATTCCCGTGGGAGAGGCAGCATGAGCGAGCTGAAGATACGCGGACTGCGGGTGTCCTTCGACGGGTTCACCGCCGTCGACGGGGTCGATCTCGACGTCAGCCCGGGTGATCTGCGCTTCCTCATCGGGCCCAACGGCGCGGGCAAGACGACACTCGTCGACGCGGTCACCGGTCTGGTGAGGGCGGAGGGCTCGGTGCGGTTCGACGGCCAGGAGCTGCTGGGGCGTGCCGTGCACCGGATCGCGCGGTCCGGGATCGGGCGGACCTTCCAGACGGCCACCGTCTTCGAGGAGTTGACGGTCCTTCAGAACCTGGACATCGCGGCGGGCGCCGGCCGGAGCATGTGGACCATGCTGCGGCGCCGCAAGGACATCCCGGGGCCCGTCGCGAGGGCGCTGGCGACCGTCGGGCTCACGGACCTCGCCGACTCCCCCGCCGGAATCCTCGCCCACGGCCAGAAGCAGTGGCTGGAGATCGGCATGCTGCTCGTGCAGGACGTGAAGCTGCTGCTCCTCGACGAGCCGGTGGCCGGTATGAGTCACGACGAACGGCAGGCGACCGGGGAGCTGTTGCAGCGCATCAGCGAGGAGCGCACCGTCGTCGTCATCGAGCACGACATGGACTTCATGCGCTCCTTCGCGCGCAGCGTCAGCGTGCTGCACGCCGGCAAGGTGCTCAGCGAGGGCACGGTGGCCCAGGTGCAGGCGGACCCGAAGGTGCAGGAGGTGTACCTCGGGCACGCGGTGACCGAGAACGCCCCTGCCGTCGTACAGGAGGCGTGATGCTGCAGATCGAGGACGTCCGCGTCGGCTACCACCGCAGCACGGTCCTGCACGGGGTGTCGGTCGAGGTACCGAAGGACGGCGTGGCCGCGGTGCTCGGGCACAACGGCGCCGGCAAGAGCACGCTGCTGCGTGCCGCCGTCGGTCTGCTCACCCCGAGCAGCGGGACGATCCGTCTCGACGGTGAGGACATCACCCGTCGCAAGCCGCACGAGCGGGTCGCGCGCGGGATGGCGTACGTCCCGCAGGGGCAGCAGTCGTTCCCGCACCTGACCACCGCGGAGAACCTCCAGCTCGTCGCGGACGGCCGCCGACGCGGCAAGGAGGCGATCGCCGAGGCGCTGGACCTGTTCCCCGCGCTGCGGACCCTCTCGGGCCGACGGGCGGGACTGCTCTCCGGCGGTCAGCGGCAGCAACTCGCCATCGCCCGCGCCCTGGTGACGGAGCCCCGGATCCTCCTGCTGGACGAGCCGACCGAGGGCATCCAGCCGTCGGTGGTGGCCGAGATCGAGGAGACGATCCTCGCGCTGGCCGCCCGGGGCGGGCTGTCGGTGCTGATGGTCGAGCAGCACGTCGGTTTCGCGATGCGGGCGGCGCAGAAGTACTACGTCCTGGAGGCCGGGCGGGTCACGTCCTTCGGCGAGGGCGGCAAGGAGTCGGAGCTCGCGGTGCGGGAGGCGCTCAGCGTGTGAGGCGGCGTTCGAGCCAGGCGCGTTCCGCCGGGTTCTCGGCCCGGGCGACGGCGGCCTCGTAGGCCCGCGCCGCCTCCGCGTCCCGGCCCAGGCGCCGCAGCAGGTCGGCGCGGACCGCGTGGAAGACGTGGTAGCCGTCGAGGTCGAGGGTGTCCACGAGGTCGAGGGCCGGGCGCGGTCCCTCGACCTCGGCCACGGCGACCGCCCGGTTCAGGGCCACGACCGGGCCGGGGGCCAGGGCCGTCAGCTGGTCGTACAGCTGGAGGACCTGCGTCCAGTCCGTCGGCGGCCCGTCGCTGTGGACGGCCTGGATGGCGGCCTGGATCTGGTACTGGCCGGGCTGGTTGCGACGCAGACACCGACGTACGAGGTCCTGCCCCTCGGTGACGAGGTCGTGGTCCCAGCGCCCGCGGTCCTGCTCGGGCAGCGGCACGAGCACGCCCTCGCCGTCCTGCCGCGCCGCCCGGCGGGACTCGACGAGGAGCATCAGGGCGAGCAGGCCCGTGGCCTCGGGCTCGTCCGGCATCAGGTCGGTCAGCAGCCGGCCGAGGCGGATCGCCTCGGCGCACAGGTCGGCCGAGCCCTCGTTGAAGATCAGGTAGACGACGGCGAGGACCCCGCGCAGCCGGTCCGGGAGGTCGGCGTCGCGGGGCACGCGGTAGGGGATCCGGGCGTCGCGGATCTTCGCCTTGGCGCGGACCAGGCGCTGCGCCATGGTCGGCTCGGGGACGAGGAAGGCGCGGGCGATCTGGGGTGTGGTGAGCCCGCCGAGCAGGCGCAGGGTCAGGGCGACCCGGGCCTGCGGCGCGAGGGCGGGATGGCAGCAGGTGAAGATCAGACGGAGGCGTTCGTCGCGCACGGGGCCCTCCTCGGGCGGCGCGTCAGGGGTGTGCAGGAGGGCGGCCTCGGCGTGTCGGCCGTCCCGTTTGGCCTCGCGGCGCAGCCGGTCGATCGCGCGGTTGCGGGCGGTGGTGATGATCCAGCCGGCCGGGCTCGGCGGCACTCCGGTCTCCGGCCAGCGCCCGACGGCCGTGGTGAAGGCGTCCTGGACCGCTTCCTCGGCGAGGTCGATGTCGCCGAGGAAGCGGACGAGGACGGCGACGGCCCGGCCGTACTCGGTTCGGAAGACGGCCTCGACGTCGACGGGCGCCGGCATCAGTCCTCGGCCTGGTGCATGAACGGGCGCACCTCGATGGCCAGGGTGGTGGCCCGGGTCGCCTTCTTGCCCCATTCCAGGGCCGCGTCCAGGTCGGGGGCCTTGATGAGGCAGATGCCGCCCAGGTACTCCTTGCCCTCGGCGTACGGTCCGTCGGTGATCAGGACGTCTCCGTCCCCGGGACGCAGGACGGTGGCCGTGTCGGGGCCGTGCAGTCCCCCGGCGAAGACCCAGGCGCCGGCCTCGCGCAGTTCCGCGTGGAAGGTGTCGAGGTTGCGGACGATCTCCGCCATGGCCTCGGGTCCGGGCGGCGTTCCGTCGGTCGGGGTGATCACGCTGAGCAGGTAGTACTGCATGACGTCCTCCTTGGTGGCGTGTCGTTCTCTCAGCTCCTACACGAACGGCTCACCCCCGGATCGACACCGCGCACGACGACATCGGGAGAATCTTTTCCATGACCATGGCACCGCACCCGCTCGTCGTCCGCACCCAGGAGCTCGCCGACCGCCTCCTCGCCCCGCAGGCGGCGCGGGTCGACCTGGCGGAGGTGCCCGTGAGTCATGTCGCGGAGATCAGACAGTCAGGGCTGCTCGGGGTGAGCGCGCCGCGGGAGTACGGCGGGGCGGGCGCCCCCGACTCGGTGGCGCGGGAGATCCAGGAGATCCTGGCCGGGGCGTGCTGCTCGACCTGGTTCGTGCAGACCCAGCACCACACTCCGGTGCGGATGCTCGCGAAGTCCGAACGCCCGCTCCGGGAGCGGCTGTTGCGCCCGCTGGCGTCCGGCGAGCTGCTGGCCGGGATCGCGTACGCCCATGTCCGCGCGTTCCCCCGGGTCCCCGTGCGGGCGAGGGCGGAGCGGGACGGCTGGCGGTTCGACGGAACCGTGCCCTGGTACACGGGCTGGGGGCTGAACGACGTGATGCTGCTCGCGGGCGTGACCGACTCCGACGAGATCGTGTTCGCCTTCGCCGACGCCCGCGATCAGCCGGGCCTGCGTGCCTCGGAGCCGATGCGGCTGGCGGCGCTCACGGCCGCCCGTACGGTCTCCCTGGAGCTGGACGGCCTGTGGCTGCCCGAGGAGAGCGTGGTGCTGCGCACTCCGCGGGAGAAGTTCGCCCTCGTCGACCTGCCCCGGAGCACCAACACGTCCCCGGCGGTCTTCGGGGTGGCGTATGCCGCGCTGCGTGTGCTGGAGGACGCCGGGGAGGCGGAGACTGCCCGTGAGCTGCGCGGGCAGGTCGACGAGGTACGGCGGCGGGCGTACGAGCTGGCCGATCACCCCGTCGCGCACGAGCACGTCGAGGAACGCCTGGCACTCAAGACCCGCTCGTACGACCTGATGCGCGCTGCCACGACCGCCGCGATCGTGGCCGGGGGCGGCCGCACCATGGACGTACGCCATCCCGCCCAGCGGCTGGCTCGGGAGGGGCTGTTCCTGCTGGTGCAGGGGCAGACGTCGCCGGTGCGCGGGGCGCACCTCGACGCACTCACCCAGATCCGGGAGGCCGAATGAACAACAGCCCGACCGCCATCGTCGAAGCGGCGTTCCGCCACTACCGGTCACAGGACCGCGAGGCCGCCTTCGCGCTCTACGCGGAAGACTTCACCTTCACCAGCCCGCGGGACGACCACATCGACAAGGCGGCCTTCTTCGAGCGGTGCTTCCCGACCGCGGACCGGTTCGCCGAGCAGCGGCTGCTGCACGTCGTCCCCGCCGACGCGGAACTCGTATTCGTCCACTACGAGTACGAGCTCACGACCGGCGGCCGGTACCGCAATGTCGAGGCGATCACCGTCCGGGACGGACTCGTTCGGGAGGTGCAGGTCTTCTTCGGCGGCGAGGTCGGCGGCAGCCGCTAGCTCGCGAACGGCACCTGCGCCGAGGGAGCGGCCGCCTTCTCGAACGGGTGCCGCCACAGCCCCTGGGCGGCGAGCCGCGGCAGGACGCCCTCACCGAACCAGTACGCCTCCTCCAGGTGCGGATAGCCGGAGAGGACGAACTCGTCGATGCCGAGGGCGTGGTACTCCTTGATCCGCTCGGCGACCTCGTCGTGGCTGCCGACCAGGGCTGTGCCCGCGCCGCCGCGGACCAGGCCGATCCCGGCCCAGAGATTGGGGTGGATCTCCAGTCCGTCGCCGTTGCCTCCGCTGTGCAGGGCGAGCATCCGCTGCTGTCCCTCGGACTCGCTGCGGGCGAGTCCGGCCTGGACCGACTTCACGGTGTCCGGGTCGAAGCCCGCAAGGAGCCGGTTCGCCTCGGCCCACGCCTGCTCGGAGGTGTCACGGGTGATGACGTGCAGCCGGATGCCGAAGCGCAGGGTGCGGCCGTGCTTCGCGGCGAGCCCCCGGATCCAGGCGATTTTCTCGGCGACCGCGGCCGGGGGCTCGCCCCAGGTCAGGTACACGTCGACGTGCTGTGCGGCGATCTCGCCGGCGATCGGCGAGGAGCCGCCGAAGTACACCTCGGGGACGGGGTCGGGCACCCGGGCGAGCTTGGCGTCCTCGACCTGGAGGTGTTCGCCCTTCAGGTCGACCGTCTTGCCCTCCCACAACCCGCGTACGACTTCGAGGAATTCGCCGGTACGGCGGTAGCGGTCGTCCTTGTCGAGGAAGTCGCCGTAGGCCCGCTGCTCATGGCTCTCGCCGCCGGTGACGACGTTGAGCAGGAGCCGTCCGCCGCTCTGCCGCTGGAAGGTGGAGGCCATCTGTGCGGCGAGGGTCGGTGAGACGAATCCGGGGCGGAAGGCGACCAGGAACTTCAGCCGCTCGGTGTGCTGACTGACCATGGCGGTGGTCAGCCACGCGTCCTCGCACCAGGCGCCGGTCGGCGTGAGCGCGCCGACGAAACCGAGGTCCTCGGCGGCGCGGGCGATCTGGCTCAGATAGGCCACCGTCGGCGGCCGGTCGCGCCCGGAGACGGTGGCCGGGGTGCCGTGGCCGCCGCCGACGACATGACGGCTGTCCCCGTTGGTGGGCAGGAACCAGTGGAAGGTGAGGGACACGTGGGGGTCTCCGATCAGGGCTTCGGGATCTTCGGGGTCAGAGCAGACCGTGGCGGGGCGGCCTGGTGCCGTTGAGCACATACCGGCCGATGTGCTGGATCTTCCAGCGGGTCGGGTCGTGCAGGGTGTGCGTGCGGGCGTCACGCCAATGACGGTGCAGGTTCAGGGAGTTGAGGGCCGAGCGAGTGCCTGAGACCTCGAAGAGCGCGCTCGCCACCTCGACAGCCGCCTCGGCGGCCCGCACCTTGGCGGCGGCCACGGCGATCGACGCCTCGGCCGCCGAGTCGTCGGTCAGGTCGGCCTGCGCCGCTCCGACGGCACGCGCGGCTTCCCGCAGCAGCGCGTCCGCCGCCCTTACCTGGAGGGCGAGTTCACCGAACCGCTGGATCAGCAGCGGGTCCTCGGCAGCCGTTTCGAGGCCGCTCTCGAACCACGGCCTGCTCTTCGTCCGTACGAACTCCGCCGCCTCCGCCAGCGCTCCCCCGGCGATCCCGGTGTCGATGGCGGCGTGCAGCAACTGGGCGACAGCACCGTGGAGTTGAGGGCCCTCGAAGGTGAGGTGATGGGGCAGGACCCGGTCGGCCGGGACCTCGACGCCTTCGAGGCGGACCGTGCCGCTGGCGGTGGTGCGCTGGCCGAGGCCGTCCCAGTCGTCGATCACGGTCAGGCCCGGCGCGTCCCGGGGCACGTACGCGACGTGGAGCTTGTCGTCCTCGGCGCGGGCGAGCACGGGGATCCAGTCCGCGAAGAGGGCGCCGGTGGAGTAGTGCTTGACGCCGTCGAGGACGTAGGAACCGTCGCGTCGCGGTGCGAGGCGGGTGCGGATGTCCTGGACGTGGCGGGTGCCCGCTTCCGACTGGGCGTTGCCGAGGCGGCGGCCGGAGACCAGTTCGGCGAAGAAGAACTTCCGTTGCTCCTCGGTGCCCTGACGACGGATCACGTTGACATAGGCGAAGTGGCTCTGCGGGATCTGCGCGAGGCTGCCGTCGGCCGAGGCCAGCAGCCGGAAGATCTCGGCGAGGGTCCGCGGGCCGACGTCCGCTCCCCCGTGCTCCGCGGGGACGGTGACGGCCAGCAGGCCGGACGCGGAGAGCCGGTCCAACTCGGCGCGCGGCAGCCTGCGTTCGGTGTCCCGTGCGGAGGCTCCCGCGCGGAACTCCTCGGCCAGGGCGGCCGCGACGGCGAGGGCCTCCGCGTCGTCGGCGATCACATGGGCGGTCATCCGGGTCAGCTCGCCGCGGCCAGGACCGGGGTGCGGCCCAGGGCCGCCGAGAACTGGTCGACGACCTGGGTCAGGGCCTCGGTGCTGGTCGCGACGACGCTGAGGGTGCCGTCCTCGTGCACGGTGATGTCCTTGTCGAGGGTGAACCAGCCCTGGACGATGTGGGCGGCGCCCATGGAGTTGAGGACCGGGCGCAGCGCGTAGTCGATGGCGAGGACGTGGGCGGTGGTGCCGCCCGTGGCGAGCGGGAGCACGGTCTTGCCGGTGAGCGCGTACTGCGGGAGCAGGTCCAGCAGGGCCTTGAGGACTCCGGAGTAGGACGCCTTGTAGACGGGGGTGGCGACGACGACCCCGTCGGCGCGGGCGAAGAGCTCGGTGGCCTCGACGATCGCGGGGTGCTGGAAGTCGGCGCCGAGGAGGGCCTCGGCGGGGATGGTGCGGACGTCGAGCGGGATCACCTGGTGGCCCTGGGCGGCCAACCGCTGGTCGAGGTGGCGCAGCAGCCGGTTGGTGCGGGACGAGGCGGAGGGGCTGCCTGAGACGGACAGGACGGTGGCCATGCGGTCCTCTTTCGGGAAGCGGGGCGCCCGCACACGGCGGGCGCCCTCGGGGAAGCGGTCAGGAGTACCAGGTGGGTTCGGGCAGTTCGCCCTCGAGGACCCAGCGGCCGACCTCGCGCCGCTTGTAGGCGACCGGATCGTGCAGGGTGTGGGTGCGGACGTTGCGCCAGAACCGGTCGAGGCCCTCGGCGGTGGCCGTGGAGCGGGCTCCGGTGACCTCGAAGATCCGGTTCGAGATCTCCAGGGCGACGTCGGTGGCGCGCGCCTTCACGGCCGCGACCCGCACCTCGAAGTCGCCGCGGGTCTGCTCGGTGACCGCGTCGGGGTCGTCGTGCAGCTTCTGCCCCTCGGCGGCCACGGTGTCGGCGAGCGCCTCGACCGCCCAGAGCTTCGCTGTGAGGTCGCCGTAGATGTCGATGACATACGGCTCGTCGACCGCGCGCTCGTGGCCGCCGTGCAGCCAGGAGCGGGACTTCTCCCGGGTGTAGGCGGCGGCCGTCTCCAGGGCGCCGCCCGCGATGCCCAGGTAGAAGTTGACGAAGACCAGCTGGATGGTGGGGACGTTCAGGGTGTTGTAGACGCGCGGCTGGAACACCTTGTCGACGTATCCGGCCGCCGACGACCACGGTGTGCGCACACTGTCGAGGGTGACGCCGCCGCTCTCGGTGAGCCGCTGGCCGATGTTGTCCCAGTCCTCGTGGAAGGTCAGGCCCGGCGAGTCGGAGGGCACGATGGCGAAGACGTGATCGTCGGTGCCTTCGAGTACGCCTTCCAGGACGGTGACGTCGGAGACCTTGCTGCCGGTGGAGAAGGTCTTGCGGCCGGTGAAGACGAGGTCGTCGCCGTCCTCGGTGACGGTCACGTCCTTGTCGCGCGGGTTGACGGCGCCGCCGAAGAACCAGCGGTTGCGTGCGGCCTCGGCCTCCACGTGCTCCCACTGTTCGCGGGTGCCGACCAAGCGGGCGGCCCAGTTCCACAGGTAGTGGTAGCCGAGGAGCTGGCCGATGGAGCCGTCGGCCTTGGCGACCTCGCGGACGACGCGGTACGCGGTCGGCCAGTCCTGGCCTGCGCCGCCGTGCTCCGTGGGGCCGAGCAGGGTGACGAGGCCGGAGTCCTTGAGGAGCTGGACCTCGGCGTGGGGGGTGGCGCCGGCACGGTCGCGTGCGGCGGCGTCGGTGGCGAGGACGGCGGCGACGTCGGCCGCGCGGGCGATCCAGTCCTGGGCGCTCTCGGGCGCGGGACGGTTGTGCCAGTCGGTGTTCGTGACGGTGCTCATGTCGGTGACTCCTCAGACCTGGGCGGGGACGGACTCGGGCAGCTGGGCCTCCAGTTCGCGCACCAGCGGCAGGACGCGCTTGCCGAAGTACTCGACCTCCTCGTGGTAGTGGAGGAAGCCGAGGAGGAGCAGGTCGACGCCGAGCTTCTTGTAGGCGACGATCCGTTCGGCGATCTGCTCGGGGGTGCCGATGAGCCCGGTGCGGAACCCGTCGTTGTACTGGACGAGGTCCTCGAAGGAGGAGTCCTGCCACATGCCCTTCCTGTCGGCGGTGGACTGGCCGGCCTGCTTCACGGCGTTGCCGAAGCCCTCGACGGCCTCGGTGTCCGCCTTGGCGACGATCTCCCGGAGGGTGTCGCGGGCCTCGGCCTCGGTGTCACGGGCGATGAGGAAGCCGTTGAGGCCGAACTTCGGTGCGGTGCGGCCTGCTTCGGCGGCGGACTTGCGGACGTCCTCGATCTGTTCGACGACCCCGTCGAAGTCCTTGCCGTTGGAGAAGTACCAGTCGGAGACCCGGCCGGCCATCCGCCGTGCGGCGCTGGAGTTGCCGCCCTGGAAGATCTCCGGGTGCGGGCGCTCGGGGGTGTTGAGCGGCTTGGGCTTGAGGGAGAAGTCGCGCAGCCGATAGAAGTCGCCGGCGAGTTCGGTGTGGTCCTCGGTCCAGATCTGGCGCAGGGCGCGGATGAACTCCTCGGAGCGGCGGTAGCGCTCGTCGTGCTCCAGCCAGGGCTCGCCGAGGGCGGTGAACTCGCCCTTGAACCAGCCGGACACGACGTTCACGGCGAAGCGGCCGTTGGACAGGTGGTCGGCGGTGGCACCGAGCTTGGCCAGCACGCCGGGGTGCCACAGGCCGGGGTGGACGGCGGCGATGACCTTCAGACGCTGGGTGGCGAGGAGGAGGGCGAGGCTGAAGCTGGTCGACTCGTGCTGGTACTCGGCGCCGTAGCTGGCCATGTAGCGGACCTGGCTGAGCGCGTAGTCGAAGCCGTTGTTCTCGGCGAGGACGGCGAGTTCGCGGTTGTAGTCGTAGCCCCAGTCGGTGCGCTGCTCGATCTTGCTGGTGACGAGGCCCCCGCTGACGTTGGGCACCCAGTAGGCGAATTTCACGGGCTCTGCGGGCATGCGGAACTCCAGTTGCGGAATGTTTTCGAGCACGCCGAATTCAAGGAGGTCGTCAAAGGGAACGCGGACGCGTTGAATTCAGGCGTGAAGAGCGAAAAGCGCGGCGGATCTCGGAGGAGTGATCAGGCCGCGGGGCAACAGGAGGCACTGGAGACGCGCGCGAGGTCGACATGGCGTCGCCGCGTGAGGTCCAGTCGCATCATCATGTTCTCGATCGTGACAGCCGCCGGTCCGGGCCGTCAAGGTAAACCCGACCGGTCTCGTATCGCGGACCATTGAATTTCACGAAGGTGTGACAGGGAAACCCTTGAACGCGCCGGGAAATGCGCCGCATTCTTCCTGCCATGCGGACCGAACAGCTCGAATACATCGCCGCGGTGACCCGGCTCGGTTCCCTGCGCCGGGCCGCGGAGGAACTGCGCCTTTCCCAGCCCGCGTTGAGCGAGACGGTGCGGAATCTGGAACGTGAGCTGGGCGTGGATCTCCTGGAGCGCAAGCGCTCGGGCGCGACGATGAGCGCGGAGGGCCGGGAGCTGCTGCCGCACATCATCAATGTGCTGGACGCGGTGGACCGGCTGCGGTCGGCGGCGGGTGAGCAGCACCGCATCAGCCGGATGGTGCGGGTGGGGACGGTGAACGCGGCGACCGTGCCGCTGCTGATCCCGGCGGTGCGGGAGTTCCGCGCCGGCCATCCGGTGACCCAGGTCGAGGTGGTCGGCGCCCAGCAGACCGACATCCACCGGGCGCTGTCCGAGGGCGGTTTCGATCTCGGCCTGGTCAACCATCTGGAGGGCGACGACGTGCCCGCCGAGCTGGAGAGCACGGAGCTGCTGCGCGGCCGCCCCGTGGTGTGCCTGCGCCCGGACAGTCCGCTGGCCTCACGTACCGCGCTGTCGGTGACCGACCTCCTGGACACGCCGCTGATCGCGATGCGCTCGGGCTATGTCATGCACCGCTATGTGCATCGGCTGCTGGACGGCAGGGCGCCCTCGTTCTCGTACTCCACCGACGGCGCCGAGATGGGCAAGCTGATGGTCGCGGAGGGGCTCGGTGTGACGGTGCTGCCGGACTTCAGCGTCGTGGACGATCCGCTGGTGCGCGGCGGCGCGCTCACCCACCGCCCGCTCACCGACGACTCGACCCGGGTCCTGCTGATGCTCCAGCGCCGCCGCGCGGACCCGGTACCGCGCGCGGTCCAGGACCTGCACGACGCGTTCGTGGCGCGGGCCCGGGAGCTCGGCTCAGGGAACTGAACGTCCGGGGAGTGGGATGACGATCACGGGTGTCGTGCGGCGTGCTGCTCGTGGGCGAGGGGCTGAGCGGCGTAGGTGATGCGGACGACGCCGTCCGCGTGGCGTTCCGTGCCGCCCCGTACGCCGAAGACGTCCCGTAGGAGGTCCGGGGTCAGGACGTCCAGGACGGGTCCCGCCGCCACCACCGCGCCCTCGTGGAGGACGACCAGGTGGTCGCAGAGACGGGCGGCCAGGTCGAGGTCGTGCAGGACGGCCAGGGTGGTGACGCCGGTGCTGCGGATCAGGTCCAGGAGCTCGAAGCGGGCGCGGATGTCGAGGTGGTTGGTGAGTTCGTCCAGGACCAGGAGCCGGGGTCGCTGGGCGAGTGCGCGGGCCAGCAGGACGCGTTGGCGTTCGCCGCCGGACAGGGTGGCGTAGTCGCGGTCCGCGAACGGGCCGACGCCGCAGCGCGCGACGGCCTCGGCCACGGCCTCGCGGTCGTCGGCGCCGTCCCGGCCCATCAGACCGTGGTGGGGCGTGCGGCCGAGGGCGACGATCTCGGTGACGCTCAGTCCGGTCGTGGTGCCGGCGCCCTGGAGGACGGCCGCGGTGCGACGGGCGGCGGTCCGCGCGGAGAGCTGCCATACGTCGTCGCCGCCCACCCTGACCACGCCGTCGGCCGGCCGCAGGGAGCGGTAGACGGTGCGCAGCAGGGTGGACTTGCCGCTGCCGTTGGGGCCCACGAGGCCGACGATGTCCCCCTTGTCTGCCTCCAGATTCACGGCGCGGAGGATCGGTGTGCGGTCCAGGGTGATGTGGAGCTGGTCCACGGTCAGTTTCATACGGTGTCCAGGCCCTTGTCGCGGCGCAGGAGCCACAGGAAGAAGGGGGCGCCGAGCAGGGCGGTGAGGATGCCCAGCGGCAGTTCGTTGGGGCGGGTGAGGGTGCGGGAGAGCAGGTCCACGAGGACCAGGTAAGTGGCGCCCAGGAGTGCCGTCAGGGGCAGCAGGCGTCGGTGGTCGGCACCCATGGTCATGCGGACCAGGTGCGGGATCATCAGGCCGACGAAGCCGACGCCGCCCGCGACGGCGATGACGGTGCCGGTGAGCAGGGCGCTGATCACCAGCAGGGCGGCCCGCAGCCGGTTGACGTCGACACCGAGCGCGGTCGCGGACTCGTCGCCGGCCAGCAGGGCGTTGAGCCGACGCCCGAACAGGGTCAGCAGGACCGTGCTCGTGAGGACCACCACGGTGACGGTGGGCAGTTGGCTCCACTGTGCGCCGGCGACACTCCCGAGCATCCAGAACATGACCGTCCGCAGCTCGGTCGGGGTCGCCATCAGCTGGACGAAGCTGGTGACCGACAGCAGGACGTACCCGACGGCGACCCCGGCCAGGACCAGACGGGCCGGCGCCAGCCGGCCCCGCCGCTGCCCCAGCGCGAAGACCAGTGCCCCGGCCGCCAGGGCACCGACGAAGGCCGCTCCCGAGACGCCTGGTCCGCCCAGTCCGGCGAGCGCGACACCGCCGAGGGTGATGACCAGGACGGCGCCCAGGGAGGCGCCGTAGGAGAAGCCGAGGACGATCGGGTCGGCGAGCGGGTTGGAGACCAGGGTCTGCAACACCGCCCCGGCCACGGCCAGGCCCGCGCCGACCAGGGCGGCCAGGGCGACGCGGGGGGCCCGGAAGGTCCACACGATCTGGTCGAGGGCTGGATCGCCGGTGGCTCCGCGGCCGGTGAGGTGGTGCAGGAGGATTCTCCACACCTCACCCACCGGGATGTTCACCGCGCCGATGCTCACCGCCACCACCATCACCGCGACGAGGACGACGAGGAGCCCGAGAACCCCCAAAGGCAACCGCGGACGGCTCAGAACCTGTCGGGGTGCAGCACCTTCGCGATCTTCTCCACCGCCAGGTCGTTGCTCGGGCCGAGGTACATCGAGTCCGACAGAGCCACGTACTTGTTGTTCTTCGCGGCCGGCCACTGGGGGAACTCCTTCAGCAGTTTCTCGGCGTAGGCCGCCGGGTCCGGGTCGTTGTAGCCGATGACGACCAGCGCGTCGACGTCGGTGGCGGCCACCTTCTCCTTGCTGAGGTCGGCGAAGGAGGTCGCGGAGGCGTTCTCGAAAGCGTTGGAGCCGCCGGCCTCGGCGAGGATGTCGTTGCAGATCCCCTTGGCGACGACCGAGCTGAAGTCGTTGCCGCCCATGGCCATGCGGGAGAACAGCACCATGACCTCGGGCCGCTTCTCGCCCTCGACCTTGGCGGAGACCTCGTCGATGTGCTTCTCGGAGGCGGCGACGATCTTCTCGGCCCGGGCGCTCCTGCCGAAGACCTTGCCCAGGTCGCGCAGCAGGTTGTGGCTGTCGGCGATGGTCATCTTGGAGGTGTCCTGGTCGCAGCCCTGCGGGGAGACGTAGGTGTGGGCACCGACCTGTTTCAGCTGCTCGCGGGTGGCGAAGCCGTTCTTCTCGTCGAAGCCGTACGACGTCGTCGACAGCACCAGGTCCGGGCGGAGCCCGATCATCGCCTCGCGCGGGATGTCGTAGGCGTCGTTGAGCTCGACGTCACCGGTGGGCAGCTTCTCGATGGCGTCGGCGCGGCCCGCGACCTCGGACATCCCGTAGGTCTGCTGGTTGGCGACGATGCGGTCGCCGACGCCGAGGGCGAGCAGGGTGGAGACCTCGGCGACCGAGGCGCCGTTCATGACGACGACACGGCCGGGTTCCTCGGTGAACGTCTCGGAGACTCCGCAGTTCTCCAGGGTCACCGGATAGCCGGAGTTCGCGGCGCCCGCGACCGCCTCGCCTCCGTCGCCGTCCGCGGTGTCCGCCGAGGAGCCGCAGGCCGCGGTGACCAGACAGAGGGCGCCGGCCAGGGCGATCGCGGCGGGCCGTTTCTTCGGCATGCGGGCTCCTTGGTGCGGGGGGGCTCGTGACACGACGGGTTCTGTTGCAGTAGTCGGGGGGCCGAGCCCCTGAGTTCCCGGGAACTCCGCACTACTTCACCGGAGTTGAGAGCGGGCCCCGCTTCCCGGCCGGAGCGGGCAGGTTCTTCGTCACCCGGGCAGGGCGCCGGTGCCGGGGTTCACCGCTCGGCACCGGCGCCTTCTTCCGTCGCTCAGGCCGCCTGCAGGGCAAGCCGCTCCGACTCGTCCAGCAGGTCCATCAAGGCCGACCGGGCCCGAGCGACGCGGGAGCGGACGGTGCCGACGGGGCAGTCGCTGACCTCGGCCGCCTCCCCGTAAGGCAGGCCCACCAGCTGGGTCAGGATGAACGCCTCACGGCGTTCGTCCGGCAGCGACTCCAGCAGGTCGAGCAGCGCGATGCCGTCGTCGAAGCCGGGCAGGTCCCGCGGCTGCGCGTTCTCGACGGCCAACTGCCAGTCCGGTACGTCGGACAGGCGGGGCCGGGCGGAGGCGTACCGGTAGCTGTCGATCACCGCGCGGCGTGCGATGGACAGCAGCCAGGCGCGGGCCGATGAGCGGCCCTCGAACCGGTGCAGGCTGCCGAGCGCGCGCAGGAACGTGTCCTGGGCGAGGTCGTCGGCGGCCTGCGGGTCGCCGCAGAGGTGGGCGACATAGCGCGTCACGTCGAGGTGCAGGGCGCGTACGAAGTGCTCGACCGCGTCCGCGTCACCTCCGCGGGCCGCCAGCGCCCACGCGGTTATCGACTCGTCCATCGACATCGCCGCGTCGTGGTTCTCGCGCGCGGCCGACAGGGCAGAAGTGATCACTTGGTGTCCTTCTCGGTCATCCGTGATCCGGACCGGGGCGCATGGGGAGCGCGGGCGGTCCGGTGCGTGGGGAGACGGTCGTACGGCACCCTGCGAGGGCGTACGACCAAGGCCCGAGGCGCCTTGAGGGGCGGCCTCGGGGATACCGGCTGTCGTCAGGCGACAGCGGTCCCCACGGGCGGACCCCGAGAAGTGATCGCATGGACGAGGAGGAGCCGCGGCACCCGGTCCGAGGAAGGCCGGTGCGCACGGACGCGTGGCCGCTCCGGAGGAAGGGGCAGAGCGGCGAGCAGCAGCCGCAGCGGTGCGGCCAGCCAGCCGGCCACCGCCCGCAGGATGCGGAACGCGGCCCGCTCGCCGTACGCCAGCCACAGCCCGCACAGCGACGCGGCCAGCAGGTGGGCGGCGAGCATGCCGAGGGATGTCGAGCCGGTCATGGAGTCGCCCGTGTGATCCATGTGCCTCGAATCCATGGGGTCCATGGAGTGCATGTGCATCGAGCCCATGTGCATGGCGCCCATGTCCATCGACCCCATGTCGTGCCCCGTGGAACCCGCGCCCCCGGTCGCCGACTGGGCGAGCGAGAAGGCGGAGTGCAGCCCGGTCTGTGCGGCGACCACAACGGCCACGATCAACGGCAGCCCGCGCTCACGGCCCGCCAGGCACCACCCCGCGCCGCCGGTCACGACCGTTCCGGCCGCCAGTGCCCACACCGGGACGTCACTGCCGGACATCATCGCGTGGCCCAGGGCGGCGAGCAGCACACAGACGGCCGCGAACACCGCGGCCCGTACTGTGCGAGAACACCACCCTGCAGTCATGGCGCCTCATCCTCGCATCCGGGCCCGGGTCGTCGGACAGGGGTACGGAAATCGCCCCCGCTTCGCTCACACGGGATGGCTACCACCCACGGGCATGCGTTACGCCCGCTCACGAACCCGGCCGGGCCACCACCGCGAGGGTCTCGACGACGACCCGACAGCCCCGCTCCTGAAGGTCCTTGACGAGAGCGGCCTTGTCCTCGGGGGTACAGCGGGCGTGCACCTCGTCGATGCCCAGCTCCCGCGCGACGCGGTGGGCGGGCGCGCCGCGGTCGCCGGTGGCGATCAGGGGCCGCAGGCCGAGACGCCGCGGCCGGTCGACGGCTCGGTGACTGCCCGGCCGTACGACGTCCCCGACCTCGACCGGGACGGGCCCGAGGACCTCCCGGCCGGGCACGCCGGGCATGTTCAGTTGTACGGGCGACAGGAACACCGCACCCGAGGCCCGCGAGTTGGGCGATACGCCGGGGTCAGTCCCCCTCCGCCGGGACCACGACCAGGAACGCGTCCGACTTCAAGTCCATGACGACTGTCGCCGGTTCACCCTCCTCGCGGCGCTCGGCCGCGTACTCCTCCGCCGGCCACGATCCGCGCGGAGCCCCCGCAGGAAACCGCTCCAACACCTTCGCGCCCATAGCGGCAGCCACCTCCAGCATCGGTCTTCGAATCTGAACGACGACTGAGCGTCGTGCCAATTCACCTGCCCGTAACCGACGTGTCCATGCCCCGCCGAACCGAACCCGTATGACGGAGCCGGTCACTTGGAGGCAGGGAAGGCGTCGGCCCCGGGCCACCACGCGACGGCCCCGAGATCGCGCGCCAGGGCGGGTACGAGCAGCGAGCGCACCACCAGGGTGTCGAGGAGCACCCCGAAGGCGACGATGAAGGCGATCTGCGCCAGGAACGCCAGCGGGATCACCCCGAGCGCGGCGAACGTGGCCGCGAGCACCACCCCGGCCGAGGTGATCACGCCGCCGGTGCCGACCAGACCGCGCAGCACCCCCTGGCGTCGGTGGCGTGCAGTCCGTGCTCCCCGGCGAACCCGTGGACCAGACGGTTGATCTCGCCGTTCATCCGCCGCAGCTGCACGGCGAGCGATTGAAGATCGGTCCCCGGGGGAACCGTGGGAGGTCCGGCCGTCGTCGCGCGCTGGTCCGGGTCGTCTGCTGTCGCCACGCGAGCAGCCTAGAGAAACGACCGCATCCGTTACGGCTCCGCCGGTGGAAGTGATCACAGGGGGGACGTCGACACGGAGGACCGAGGACAGATGAACGCCGAGGACACCGGACCCGGGCTGCGCTGCCTGGTGACCGGCGCTACGGGATACATCGGAGGCCGGCTCGTCCCCGAGCTGCTGACCGAGGGGCACCGGGTGCGCTGCCTGGCCCGGTCCCCCGGCAAACTGCGCGACCATCCCTGGGTGGGCCAGACGGACGTGGTGCGCGGAGACGTCCTGGACGAGGCCGCGGTCGCCGAGGCCATGCGCGGGATCGACGTCGCCTACTACCTGGTCCACGCGCTCGGCACGGGCGCCACCTTCGAGGAGACCGACCGGCGCGCGGCCCGGATCTTCGGCGAGCAGGCCCGCGCCGCGGGAGTACGGCGGATCGTCTACCTGGGCGGGCTCACCCCGAAGGGCGTGCCGGAGCGGGAGCTGTCGCCGCATCTGCGGTCGCGGGCCGAGGTGGGCCGCATCCTGCTGGCCTCCGGGGTGCCCACCACCGTCCTGCGGGCGGCGGTCGTCATCGGCTCGGGCTCGGCGTCCTTCGAGATGCTGCGCTATCTGACCGAGCGGCTGCCGGTGATGGTGACGCCGAGCTGGGTGCGGACCCGGATCCAGCCCGTGGCGGTGCGGGACGTGCTGCGCGCTCTCGTCGGGAGCGCCCGTATGCCGGCCGAGGTCAACCGCGCGTTCGACATCGGCGGGCCGGACGTCCTCACGTACCGGGAGATGATGACCGGGTACGCGGCCGTCGCGGAGCTTCCGCGGCGGATCATCCTCCCCGTGCCCGTGCTCAGCCCTGGCCTGTCCAGTCACTGGGTCGGACTGGTGACACCCGTACCGGCCGCCATCGCGCGACCGCTCGCCGAGTCCCTGCGTCACGAGGTCGTCTGCCACGAGCACGACATCGCCCGGTACGTGCCCGATCCACCCGGTCACCCCCTCGGCTTCGACGAGGCGGTGCGGCTGGCCCTCCAGCGGGTCCGCGACGCACAGGTGACGACGCGCTGGTCCTCGGCGTCGTTCCCGGGTGCCCCCAGCGACCCGCTGCCCACCGACCCCGACTGGGCCGGCGGCAGCCTCTACACGGATGTGCGGGAGCTGCCCGTGGACGCCTCGCGCCCGGACCTGTGGCGGGTCATCGAGGGGATCGGCGGGGACAACGGCTGGTACTCCTTCCCGCTGGCCTGGGCCGTGCGCGGGCGCCTGGACCGGCTGGTGGGCGGCGTCGGTCTGCGCCGGGGACGCCGTGACGCGGCGCGGCTGCGGGTCGGCGACTCCCTGGACTTCTGGCGGGTGGAGGAGATCGAGCCCGGACATCTGCTGCGGCTGCGGGCCGAGATGCGGCTGCCCGGCCTCGCCTGGCTGGAGATGTGCGCGGAGACCGACGACGACGGCCGCACCCGCTACCGCCAGCGGGCGCTGTTCCATCCGCACGGTCTGCTCGGACACGCGTACTGGTGGAGCGTCTCGCCCTTCCACGCAGCGGTGTTCGGCGGGATGGCCCGCAACATCGCACGGACCGCGGCCCGCACTCCGGCCGCCGCCGCGCACCGCCCCTCCCCCACCGGCTGACCGCCCCGCACCGCACCGACCTTCACCCCTCCCTCCCGGAGCTCGCACCATGACCGTCTCGATCGTCCTGTTCACCGCCGACCTGCGCCTCCACGACCATCCGCCGCTGCGGGCCGCGCACGAGGCCGCTCAGGTGATCCCCCTGTTCGTGCGCGACCGGGGAGTGACCGGCGCCGGGTTCGCCGCGCCGAACCGGCTGGCCTTCCTCGCCGACTGTCTGCGGGACCTCGACGCGGGCTTGCGCCGGCGGGGCGGCCGTTTGGTGATCCGCTCCGGTGACGTCGTCGAGGAGGTGTGCAGGGTGGCCACCGAGACGGACGCCGACGAGGTGCACATGGCGGCCGACGTCAGCGGCTACGCGCACCGCCGCGAACAGCGGCTCAGACGCGCGCTGGAAGCGGAGGGCCGACGGCTCCACGTGCACGAGACGGTCATCTCGGCGGTCCCGCCGGGCGCGGTGGCCCCGGCCTCCTCGGACCACTTCGCCGTCTTCACCCCGTACTTCCGCCACTGGACCGGCGTACGGCTGCGCGAGCCCGTCCCGGCCCCGCGCGCGGTACGGGTCCTGGACGGCATCGGCTCGGAGCGGCTGCCCGACCGCGGCGGGCTGTCGGGCCTCTCGGAGGGTCTGGCGACCGGCGGAGAGGAGGCGGGCCGGGCCCGCATGACGTCCTGGCTGCGCACCGGCATCGCCTCGTACGAGGACCGTCACGACGACCTGGCCGGTGATGCCACCTCGCGCTTCTCGCCGCATCTGCACTTCGGCACCCTGTCCCCGGTCGAACTGGTCCACCGGGCGCGCAAGGCGGGCGGACCGGGCGCCGAGGCCTTCGTACGGCAGCTCGCCTGGCGGGACTTCCACCGGCAGGTCCTCGCGGCGCGCCCGGCCGCCGCCACCGCCGACTACCGCACCAAGCACGACCGTTGGCGGTCCGAGGAGTCGGCACGCGAGGACATCGAGGCCTGGCGGAACGGGCGCACCGGCTTCCCGGTCGTCGACGCGGCCATGCGTCAGCTGCGGTACGAGGGCTGGATGCACAACCGCGGCCGGCTGCTCACCGCGAGCTTCCTCGCCAAGACGCTGTACGTCGACTGGCGCGTCGGCGCCCGGCACTTCCTGGAGCTCCTGGTCGACGGTGACGTGGCGAACAACCAGCTCAACTGGCAGTGGATGGCGGGCACCGGCACCGATTCCCGTCCCAACCGGGTACTCAACCCAGTCACCCAGGCCAAGAGGTACGACCCGGACGGCGCGTACGTCCGGCGCTGGGTGCCCGAACTGGCGGGCCTGGCCGCCCCTTCGGTGCACGAGCCGTGGAAGCTGCGCGGCCTGGACCGGGCGGCGATCGACGACTATCCGGACCCGGTGGTCGGCCTGTCCGACGGCCTGGCCCGGTTCAAGCGGGCCCGCGGACTGGACTGAACCGAGCCCGCACCGCCCTGTGTGCGTCAGCGCTGTTCGCCGGTGCCCGCGGTCGCGATCGCTCCGGACAGGATCGCGACGGCGTCCCGCAGGGTCGGTGGCCGTGGCAGTTCCCGCGCCGCCGGTCCTGACCAGCCGGGTCCGCCCACCACCACCAGGGGCTGCCGCCGGGCGCCCTTGACCCCCCATGAGGTGTCGGCGACATGCCGGGCCAGGGCCAGGCTGGCGGTGGACCGTGCCTGCGCCCAAAGGAACACCGCCACGGGACCCAGGCGCTGTACGGCGGTGGTGAGTGCCTCTCCGGGCACCGCCGCACCGAACATCCTGGTGGGCAGGCCGAGTTCGCACAGCGCGGCGTTGAGCGCCTCGATCGCCAGGGTGTGCTGTTCACCAGGCACGCAGGCCAGGACGACCGGCCCGGCGGCGGAGGCCGCGCCCTGCGGTGCGGCGGACGGTGTGTACCGGCGCAGCGCGGTCGACACATGCCAGGACAGCAGATGCTCGACCTCCACGTAACGGTCGCCGGAGGACGCCCACTTGCGTCCCACCGCGTGCAGCGCGGGCACCATCACCTCCTGCCAGGCGCCGGTGATGCTGTACTGCTCCACGGCGGCCTCGAGCTGTCGCTCGACGGCGGGGGCGTCGAGGCGCACGGCGGCTCGCGCGAGCCCCCGGTACTCCTGGCGTACATCGCCGAGCGGCAGTGTGCCCGCCGCCCGCGAACGCGGACGGGGCTGTTCGGGGACGCCGACGACGGACGGTGGGGTGCCCGTCGCCCGCCGGGCGAGGCGGGCGGCCTCGGCCGGCGGCACCCCGGACGAGGTCAGTCGGCACATCCTCTCCAGCACCTCGACGTCTGCGGGACTCCAGCGACGGTGACGTCCGTCGGCGCGCACGGCGGGCCCGATGCCGTACCGGCGGTCCCAGGAACGCAGCGTGGTGCAAGAGCCACGCGCGGCGCGGACTTCACCTGCTGCACCGGCGCCTGCGCGACGAGGCGTTCGGCTAGGTGCTCCGCGGCCGGGGCGCACACCCTTTCGACGAGAAACGTTGCGTGCATGAAGCACACGGCAGTCGACATCTCCGGACCCGACCCTGCATCCACCGCCGGGACCGCTCCAGAAGAAGGAACATGTCGTGGAATCGGCCGACCGGGTCGCACCGGCCGGACCGCCTCCTCCGGTTCCTCGACAGCCTCCGGGGAGAGTCGGTGCCCCCCGGAGGCCACCACCTCTCCGCCATGACATATTCCCGCATGTCATGGCGGATCGGCTGACCTCTACACATAAGGGAGAAATAAGCGCATGATGTATTTGCGCGGCACTTACCGCACACCGCACAAGACGCGGTTCGGCCTGTGAGTCAAAGGAGACGAGTCATGGCCAACGTCTCGCCCACCCGAGGTGACATCACCAGCCACCCTGACGCTTCCGAAATGCGGGCACGGTACGCCCGTATGCTCGGCGGCCGCGATGTGGCACTCGTGGACGGACCGGTGTTCCTGCTCGGTCTGTACTGCGCCGTATCCCCCTGGATACTCCACTACACGACGAGCCAGCCCGCCCTCGTCCCCCACAACCTGATCGTGGGCATCGCGATCGGCCTGCTGGCCCTCGGGTTCACCCAGACCCCGGAACGTATGTACGGCCTCAGCTGGGCCTTCTGCGCGGTCGGTCTGTGGATGATCGTGTCGCCGTGGATCGTCGGCGACAGCCCGGATGCGGGCGTCATCCTGAACAACGTCATCATCGGCGCCCTGGCCGTCATCCTGGGGCTGATGTGCACCGTCACCGCGGCGAAGAGCGTCCCCAGGGCCTAGGAACACCCGGAGAGGAAGCGACCCCGGTCCGCGCCCCGCGGGCCGGCCCCTCCGTGTCACGGCACCAGCCACGGCTCCTGCGGAAGCGGGCTGCCGGTCTCCAGCAGCGATTTGAGGTTGGACAGCACCGCCGCCCAGCCGGAGGCCGCCGCGGCGCGCTCGCTGTCGTCGGCCAGGTTCTCGTGGGTGACGGTGAGACGGACGATGTCGCCGTGCTGCCGGATGTCGAAGGTGACCCGGGAGTACGCGTCGTCCCGGCCCTCGTCCTCGGGCGCGGCCCAGCTGGTGACGAGGCGGGTGGGACGCTCACTCTCCACGACGGTGCCGACGACGTCGGCCACGCCGGAACCGTCGGTCCGTACATGCTCCCAGCGGGACCCCTGCTTCCAGTCGGAGACATTGCTGTGTCCCCAGTAGGCCGCGGTGAGGTCGGCGTCGGTGAGGGCGTCCCAGACCTTTTCCGGTGTGCTCTCGATGTAGGTGACGTACACGAACGTGGGCTTGTCGGTCATGGCTTCCTCGGCTCGTCGCTTCACGGCACCGAGCGCGCTCAGGCGCGGGCGCTCGAACTTGTCGATCCACCGCTCCTGGATCTCATGGAGCGGGACCGGATTGAGGTAGTGCAGCTTCTCCCGCCCCCGCCGCACCGTGCTGACCAGGTTGGCCGCCTCCAGGAGGGCCAGGTGCTGGGTCACCGACTGACGCGTCATGGCGATGCGCTCGCACAGCTCGCCGAGCGTCTGGCCGTTGTGCTCGTGCAGCCGGTCCAGCAGCCGTCTGCGCGTGTCGTCGGCCAGCGCCTTGAAGACCTTGTCCATTCCCGAGTCGCCCTCTGATCGCACACTCCACGTTATGCAGGTATTTACCTGCATGTCAACGCGGCACGAAAAGAGATCACTGCTAGGTGTTGCTCATCGGCGGTCGCGCCGGCGTCGGCAAGACGAGGGTGGGCTGGGAGGTCTCGGCGCGGCTGCGGAGTGTACGTGAACACGGTGAGCGTTCTGGACGAGGCGACGGCTGTCTTCCGCCGGGCGATGGGTGACGGTGTCCGGATCGTCAGGGTCCTGCTCACCGCGACCGACGAGACAACGGAACGACGGCTGAGCGGACGGGAGTTGGGCTCCGAGCTGGACGCGGAACTCCGCAACAGCGCACGCAAGGCACGGCTGCTGGACGAGCGTGCGCCCGCCGGCACCCTGCGGGTAGGGACCGACGGGCGCACCGTGATCGACATCGCGGCCGAAGTGATGGCCGCCACCGGGTGGGTTTCTGGAGGGGCCAGAGCTTGACGCCCTGTTGACCGGCGGGGGGGATACCGGACGGACTGTACGGGCCGCCCGGGGGCATCCGGACTACTGCGGGGGCCTTGAGAAGAGGGGCGGAGATGGAGATCTCGGGCATCATCAGCGCGATCGTGATCGGCATCGTCATCGGTGTGCTGGGCCGACTCGTGATCCCGGGCCGGCAGCGCATCGGGATCCTGCTGACCATCGGCGTCGGCATCGTGGCCGCACTGCTCGGTTCGGCGATCGCCGCGGGGTTCGACGTGGCCGACACCAAGGGCATCGACTGGGTCGAATGGCTCATCCAGATCGGTCTCGCCGCTCTCGGCGTCGCCGCTCTGGACCGGTCGAGGCCGAGGGCGCGCCGCTGACCGTGTGTGGCGGGTTCGACGAGTGGACGGAGCAGGCGGGCGCGACAAGTCCGACTGGTTCGGCGGGTGCGATCCGCGGCACCAAAATCCCGTTGCGGTCGTGGTCCGGCGATGGTTTGCTTCTGCGGCCCATCGCCGGACACGACTCTGACGGAGCCCCGTTGACCCTGCGCATCATCCCGCTGGCCGACCCCGAACCCGGCGCTTCCAGCCACCGTCTGGCCTGGCTGGCCGCGGCGGCAGACGGAGCACCGGCCGGGTCCGCCTTCCTTCGGCTGTTCACGAAGGCGGGGCAGGAGCATCTCGCGGAACTGGAGATCGCCGTGCACGGCGCCGAGCGGCGGCAGGGCATCGGCACCCGCCTGTTGGAGGCCGCCGTGGCCACGGCGCGGGCCGAGGGACGGCGGACCGTCGTCGCGCAGGCCGAACAGGGCTCCCCCGCCGACCGGTTCCTGGCGGCCCGGGGCTTCCGCCCGGTGCTCTCCCTGACCTACGCCAGGCTCGCGCTGACCGAAGCGGACGTCACCGCAGTAGGTGAACAGCCTTGCCCCGGTTATGAGTTGACCGAGTGGGACGGCATCGTGCCGGACGAACTCGCCCAGTCGTACGCCGACTCACGCCGCGCCATGGACGACATGCCGATGGAGGGCACCGACTACGGCACGGTCGTCTGGGACGTGAAACGGGTGGTCGCCGCGGCCGAGGCGGTCGCGCGGCGCGGTGAGCTGCTGCACACCGTCGCCGCGGTGGACACGGCGAACGGATCGGTCGTCGGCTTCTCCGAACTCGTCGTGCCGGGCGACGGCCGGGGCGACGGACAGCACTACGGTACGGCCGTGCTGCCGGAGCACCGCGGCCGTGGCCTCGCCCGCTGGATGAAGGCGGCGTCGATCCGCCGGGCCCGTGAACGGCACCCGGAACTCGCCGGGTTGCTCACCGACACCGCGAACAGCAACGCGCCCATGCTCGCCGTCAACGAGGCCCTCGGCTACGTGCCCACCCACAAGGCGGTGGAGTACCAGCTGGACCTGTGAGGCACGCAGCGGGGTACACCGGCGACCAGCCCAGTTCCCGCTCGGCCTCGGCGATGGACACCCGCAGCGTCGCCACCACCACCTGCGCGTAGGACATCGGCCCCATCAGCCACATCCGACGGCGGCGGCCATGGCGCGGCCCGCGCCGGTGACCTTGTGGCCCGCCTCGGTGAGGGCTCGGCTGATCTGGCGGCCCCCGGAGCGTGGTCCGCGTCACGGTGTGTGCAGGTACGGAGTGGTCGTGGTCAGCGGCTCGAAGCCGAGCCGTTCCAGGATGGGGCGGCTGGCCGGCATGGCATCCACCTGGAGATAGCGGTAGCCGCGCTCCACCGCCTCGCGGGCGCGCACGGCGACCAGGGCGCGGTAGATGCCACGGCCGCGCCAGGCCTCGACGGTGCCGCCGCCCCACAGACCGGCGAACCGGGTGCCCGGCACCAGCTCCATCCGGGCCGCGCTGACCGGGGTGTCCCCGGCCAGGGCGACGACGGCGACCACGGAGTCCGGGTCGGCGGTGAGCTGGGCGAGCAGCTGGTGGCGCAGCCGGGTGCTGTCGGTGCCGAAGGCCGCCTCGTGCACGTCCGCGACGAGGTCGACGCCCGCCCGGTCGGTGACGGGCAGGATGCGCACACCCTCGGGCGGCTCGGCGTCGAGGGTCAGGTCGGCGACCTCGCCGATCATCAGGGTCTCCTCGGGCTGCGCGGTGAACCCGGCCGTCCTGAGCCGCTGTCCGAGGTCGACCGGCAGGTCGTGCCCGTAGAGCTTCCACTCGAACTCGCGACCGAGTCCGGAGAAGTACGAGATCTGCTCGGCGATCGCCGCGTCCGCTCCGCCGGCGTCCAGGTCGGACCAGACCACGCCGTTCCATCCCTGCTCGGAGGAGACCTGGCGGACCACCTTGCCGACCCGCTCGATCCGGGACTCGGGGCTGTCCGGCTGTGCGCCTTCGCGCATGTCCCGGTCGTACAGGGCGAGTACCGCGGTGTGATCCATGGATTCACTCCAGCATCAGGGAGCCCGGGCGGCAACACGTTTACGGGCCATCACCAGGAGGCGCGGGCGCCACGCCTCCCGCTCGCGTGCGGGCGGACGTAGGGTGCCTGATCGAAGATCACACCGCCGGAAGGGTTGCACGTCATGGTCGTGAAGGACGCCGAGCTGCCGTATCTGCGCCGCTGTGTGGAGCTGGCCGCCGAGGCCCTGGAGGCGGGGGACGAGCCGTTCGGTTCGGTGCTGGTGGGAGCGGACGGCGAGGTGCTCGCCGAGGACCACAACCGGGTGGCCTCCGGGGACCGCACCCGCCACCCCGAGTTCGAGCTGGCGCGCTGGTCCGCGGCCCACATGTCGCCCGAGGCGCGGGCGGCGGCGACCGTCTACACCTCCGGCGAGCACTGTCCTATTAGGACTCCGTTAGGTCGTTCTGGATCTTGGTGTGGTCCTGCTGGGCAGCGGCCGGTGGCAGGTGGTGCAGGTGCCGGTCCAGCAGTTCAGCAGGTCCTGGATGGCGTCGAGGATCTGATAGAGGGTGAGTCCGCTGTATCGGCTTTTGGGGCCAGGCGCTGTTCGGTGAGGAAGGCGTGGGCGGCGGTGACCAGGGTGACGTGGTGATGCCAGCCGTTCCAGGAACGTCCCTCGAAATGGTCCAGGCCCAGGCCGTGCTTGAGTTCGCGGTAGTCGTGCTCGATGCGCCAGCGGATCTTGGCCAGACGGACGAGTTCGGCGATCGGGGTGTCGGCGGGCAGGTTGGACAGCCAGTAGTCGGTGGGTGCTTCGGCGCCTTCGGGCCATTCGGCCAGCAGCGTCACCTCGGGCAGGACGCCGTCCCAGTGGCCGTGTTCGGCCATGGCGGCGGCCTGGGCCAGACGGCGGGCCCGCACCCCGGCCGGCCGCACCCGCAGTGCCGAAAAGCGCGAACGCATCGGTCCGCGGGAGCCTTCCCGCCAGGTCACCTCGGAGAAGGCCTGCCGCCCGCGGCCGGCCGCCAGCGCGGCCACCGAGGACGGCTTGTCCCGGTAACGAGACTGCGGCCTGGGGCCGTTGCCGGACCATGCCGGGGCGGCGGGCCGCGCATCGTGCGGGTGGACGCTCACATCCGAACGGATCGCCACGACATAGCCGATGCCCCGGCCCTCCAGGCCGTCGCGGAAGTCGGCGTTCTGCCCGTAGCCGGCATCCGCCACCACCACCGGCGGCACCAGATTCCACGTGGCCAACTCGTCGATGCTGTCCAGGGCCAGGCGCCACTTCTCCCGGTGCCCGACCTCCTGCGGTATCCCGGTCTTCTGCCGCCGTCCGGCATCGTCCGCCCACTCCTGGGGCACGAACAACCGCCACTGCAGCGGACAGGACGCAGCATCGGAGACCGCGTGCACACTCACCGCGACCTGACAATTGGCCCGCTTGCCCAGCGCCCCGCAGTACTGGCGGGCGACCGCCACCGACATCTTCCCGTCCTTGGGAAACGACACGTCATCGACCACCCAGGCATCCGGCCCGATTCTCGGCACCATCCGCTGCGCGATCCGGCGCCGCACCGGCACCGGATCCCAGGTCGACTGGTTCACGAACTGCTGCAGGTTCTGCTCGTTGCCATCCGGCAGCCGCTCCGCCATCGGCTGGATCGACTTGCGCCGCCCGTCCAGCATCAGCCCCCGCAGATAGCAGTCACCCTTCGCCCGCTGATCCTTGCGCGACACCGACGCAAACACATCAGCGACGAATAACGCCAACTTCGCCCGAGCTCGGTTCACTTCATGTGCGTCCACACACCCAACATGCTCTTGATCAGGCCCAACGGAAAGACCTAACGGAGCCCTACTATGTGCGCGGCCGCCCACGCCTGGGTGGGCCTCGGCCGCATCGTGTATGTCGCCTCCTCGGAACAACTGGCCCAGTGGTTGAGCCAGTTGGGGGTTCCCTCGCCACCGGTGCGGACCCTGCCGGTGCACGAGGTGGCGCCCGGGGTGGCCGTGGAGGGCCCGGTGCCGGCGCTCGCCGAGGAGGTGCACGCACTCCACCGGCGCTTCCACCAGGGGTGACGCCTACGATCTCGCCCTTGTACCGGCATATGGCACCGGACGGGACGGTCCCGCTCGGCGTGGTGTCCGACGGGAAAGCTCCGGCGTCCTGACGAGAAGGGCCCGTGTGTGCTTGGCCGGTGTCGGCGGAGGCCCCACCGGTCACCGCCCGGTGGGGCCTTCCGTCTCCGTGAAGGAACCGTCAGCGCTCCGACCGCGGGCGGAAGCGGCGGTACAGGGCGGCTCCGCCCAGCATCAGCGCGGCGCTGCCCGCGACGGCGGGGAGGGTCTGGTCCGCTCCCGTGTGGGCGAGCGAGGACACGGGCTGCCCCGGCCCGGGCTCGTCGGCCTTCGGACCCGGGCGCGGCTTCGGAGGGGCGACCTCCGGCTCGGGTGCCGGCTTCACGGGGGTCTCGGCGGGCTGTTCGCCGGAGCTGTTGCCGGACTCGTTGCCAGCGGCCGCGTTGCCGACCCCGGCCACGCTCACACCGTTCCCGCTGACGTTCACCGGGAGGTGGACCGGAAGCTGGACACCGTTGCCGGAGACCACCCCCGGCGAATCCTTTCCGCTGCTCTGCGCGGCGGCGCCCGCGGGCGCCGGGCCGTTCTCGCCGCCCTCGTTCACACAGGTGTTGCCCGCGGCGGGGTTGAGAAGCCCCACCACGTTCACGGTGTTGCCGCAGACGTTCACCGGGACATGCACCGGGAGCTGGATCGTGTTGCCGGAGACGACCCCGGGCGAGCCGGCCGTCTCGCCGTCCGCCGCGGAGTCGGCGTAAGCGGGCATCACCACAGCCATCGCGCCGGACACGGCGGCGACGGCGATCACACCGTTTCGGGTAACCCGTTTCATAGGTTCCCTGCCTTCCAGAACATGGTTCGCGGGCACTCACCCGCATGCCATAAAACGCAGGTGAAACCATCCGAGTTATGGCTTATCGGCCTTTCACCCCATCGAGCGACACGGTTGTCGAACTAGTCGTAAAACCGTCGAATGCTCATGGAGGGGCGCAGGATAAGGCACTCCGCACGGGCCCGCCCGTCCGGAGGCGGCGCCTCCGGGGGCCGCTTATGGTGATCGAGGGCGCTGTTCTCGCGGTCCGCAGCGGGCGCCCATGGAGGCATCGATGCTGGCCAAGCTGTCCACGCGGCGCTGTGTGATGACCGGAGCGGTGGGCCTCGCCCTGCTGAGCGCGGGGCTGCCGACGGCGACCACCCACCGCGACGGGCCCGACCTCTCACGGTTCTACGACCAGAAGGTCAGGTGGTCGAAGTGCGAGGGCATGGAGGCCCCCAAGGATCTCCAGTGCGGCAAGGTCACGGTTCCCCTCGACTACGCCAAGCCCACGTCGGGAACCCTCCAACTGGCCCTGGCCCGCTATCGGGCGACCGGGAAGCCGAGGGGTTCGGTGCTGCTGAACTTCGGCGGTCCCGGTGGCGCCGGCGTGAGTGAACTCGCCTCGAGCGGCAACGAGTTCATGGGTCTGGCCAAGGGGTACGACGTCGTGTCCTTCGATCCGCGCGGCGTCGGCCGGTCCTCCCCGGTCAGCTGCGGGGACGGCACCGACGAGGCGCTCGCGGCGACGGAGGGCGGTGACGACCCGCGGGCGCTGCTGCGGCAGTTGAAGCGGGTCGCCGCCGCCTGCGCCGAGCACTCCGGCCCGGTCCTCCGGCACATCGGCACGGTCAACGCCTCCCGCGACATGGACGTGATGCGCGCGGCCCTCGACGACAAGAAGCTCAACTACCTGGGCTTCTCCTACGGAACCCGGCTCGGCGCGGTCTACGCCGCTCAATTCCCGAAGAAGGTCGGCCGGTTGGTGCTCGACGGTGTGGACACACTGACGGAGCCGCTCACCGAGCAGAGCAGGGTGGGTGCGGAGGGCCAGCAGATCGCGCTGGAGGACTTCATCGACTGGTGCACCGAGGACATCGCCTGCCCCTTCGGCCAGGATCCGCGCACGGCCCGGGAGCAGGTCGTCCGGCTCGTCGACTCGCTCGACCAGGATCCGGTGCCGTCCGACTGGGGCTACGACTTCACCGGCCAGGACCTCGTGGGCGCCCTCGCACAGGCCCTCTACAGCCGGGAACTGTGGCCCTTGCTGGAGCGGGCCCTCGCCCAGCTCGTCGAGGACGGGGACACCCGGGGCATCGAGGCGTTCGCCTCGGGCGGGATCACGCTCCCCGGCCGCGCGAAAGGCGACGGCGAGCTGGCCGACGGGGACGAGGTCCCGCTGGACAACCTGCCGGCGGCGCTGATGGCGATCAACTGCGCGGACGACCCCGACCGGCCCACCGCCGACGAGATCACCCGCGACCTCGGCCGGCTGCGCGCCGCGTACGAGGACGCCTCCCCCGTCTTCGGCCGCTACCGTCTCACCGAGGTGCTGACGTGCTACGGCCGCCCCAAGGGCACCGACTTCATCCGCGACGAGATCCGGGACGTCGACACCCCGAAGATGCTCCTCGTGGGCACCCGCGGCGACCCGGCGACGCCGTACCGCTGGACCGTGGAGACGGCGAAGCGGCTCGGCGGCTCGGCGGTCGTGCTCGACAACAAGGGCGACGGCCACACCGGGTACGCCTCCTCCCGGTGCGTCCAGCGCAAGGTCGACAACTTCCTCCTGTACGGGACCCTGCCCCCCAGCGGCAGCTCCTGTGGTTCGGAGACGGACGACGAGTGAGACCGCCGCCGCGGACAGGGCATCGGGTGTCCGGGACTCACTCTTCCCAGTGCGCGAGGCGGTTCATGGCGGCCGCGGTCCGCTCGAAGCCGTCGTCGCCGAGCAGGGCGCGCACTTCGGCGTTGAAGCGGTCGATCTCGGGCCGGGCCGCCTCCAGTGCCGCCTCGCCGTCCTCCGTCAACTCCAGCACCACGGCCCGGTGTTGCCTCGGGTGCGCCTGCCGCGAGAGCAGCCCCGCCGCGGTGAGGCGTCCGACGAGCCCGGTGACTGCGGACTCTCGCAGACCGAGCGCGTGGGCGAGCCCCTGCTGGGTGATGCCCGGCTCTTCCTGTACGGCGAACAGCGCACCGAGCTGTGGGGTGGTGACGCCGGCGACGGCGAGGCAGCGCCGGTCCAGCGTGGTGCGCAGACGGTGTGCCGCCCGCTGCATCAGGTAGTACAGGCGCTGATCCGGCTCGACCATGGGCCGATCTTGACAGAGGACATCGAACCGCGCCACCCTCACTTCACTAGTGAAGTGACAGTGAGAGGTGGGCCTGACCATGGATCTGGACCTCGCACAGAAGGTCCTGGCGGAGCAGCCCTTCAGCAGACTGCTGGGCGCCCGAGTGACGGCGTTCGGGGACGGTGAGGCGACCCTCGAACTGGACATCCGGCAGGACCTGTTCCAGCAGTACGGCTTCGTCCACGGCGGAGTGGTCTCCTACGCGGCCGACAACACGCTGACGCTCGCCGCGGCCACCGTGGTGGGGCCGGGCCTGATCACCTCCGGCTTCACCATCGACTACCTGCGCCCGGCGACGGGCGAGATCCTGCGCGCGCACGCCCAGGTGGTGCGGGCCGGCCGCACTCGTGTCGTGAGCCGCTGCGACGTGAGCACGGTCGACGCCGACGGACAGCGGACGCTGTGCGCGGTGGCCCAGGGGAACATCGCGGTGATCGACGCGAAGAACTAGATCAGAACTCCACCGGGTCCCGCACGATCGGGCACGTCATGCAGTGCCCGCCGCCGCGCCCGCGCCCCACTCGGCGCCGACGATGGTCGACATGATCAGCACCCAGTACGCCGTCCCTGCGTGATGCGGAGAGCGTCATCCGGCGACTCAGGCGACGCTAACAGCGAATCACCCTGAATGCCCGACTTGGCTGCCCCTAATGCCCTATCCGGCAATCAGTCCTATCGTGCTGATATGGAGCACGCACTCAGTCCCACGACCCTCACAGAGCTGCGGCGCCCGCGCCCCTATCCGGCCGTGTCCGTGCTGACGCCGACACATCGCCGGGAGCCCGAGAACACCCAGGACCCGGTCCGGTTGCGCAATGTCGTGGCCGCGGCCAAGAAGCAGTTGGAGGCCGATCCCGCGGTCAGCCGGGAACGGCGCGCCGATGTCGAACGACAGCTCGACCAGGCCCTCTCCGAGGTGGACCTGGCCCATGCCGAGGACGGCCTGGTGATCTTCGCCGCTCCGGGTGAGCACCAGGTGTGGTCGCTGGCCCGCGCCGTACCCGAACGCGTGGTCCTCTCGGACACCTTCCTGACCCGCAATCTCGTCTCCGCGCAGGCCTCCGAGCGGCCGTTCTGGGTGCTCTCGGTCTCCGCCGACCAGGTCACGCTGTGGAACGGCGGCACGGACCGGGTCACCGAGCACCGCGCCGGCGGCTTCCCGCTGACCAGGAGCCGGGAGAACTTCGACGCCGAGCGCCAGGAGCGGATCGGCGATCTGCCGAGCACCTTCCGCGACGAGGACACCCGTCACTTCCTGCGGGATGCCGACACCGCGATGGGCAGACTCCTGCGAGAGGATCCGCGGCCGCTCTACATCACGGGCGAGACCGCGGCGCTGTCCGCGCTGGACGAGGTCGGAGGCGCCACCAAGGACGCCGTCCACGTCCCGCACGGCGGCCTCGCGCACGGCACCCCGGACGCGGTGTGGCAGGCCGTACGACCTCTGCAGGAGGCCGAGGCCCGCAAGAACACCGCCGCCGTGGCCCGGGAGCTGGAGACGGCACGCGGTCGCCGGGCGTTCGCGGCCGGCGTCGACGAGGTATGGCAGAGCGCCCGGGAGGGCCGCGTCCGATTGCTGGCCGTCGAGGAGAACTACCGGGTGACGGTCCGCGACGAGGGCGGCGACCATCTGGTCCCCGCCCTGAGCGGCGATCTCGACGCCCGCGAGGACATCGTGGACGAGATCGTCGAGCAGTGTCTGGAGACCGGCGCCGAGGTCCGCTTCGTACCGGACGGCACGCTGGGCGACGCGAGCGGGATCGCGGGGGTTCTGCGGTACTGAACACCGGAGCGCCCTCAGACACTTCCGAAGAGGGCGCTCAGACCCCGGTCCACCTCCGCACTCAGATCCTCCTCACCGGCCGCGACCACGGCGTACGTCCGCAGCAGGAAGCGGCGCAGCGCCGAGCTGTCGAACTGCAGCAGGGCCAGCCCGTACGGCGAGTGGAGCTCCACGACCGTACGGGCGCGTCCGCACGGCCACAGGTGCACGTCCCCGGCGCCCGCCGGGCCGCGCAGCCCCGCCTCCAGCAGGGAGCGGGCGAAGGTCCAGCTGACCACCTCACCGTCGAGCGCGACCTCGGGCGGGAAGTCGAGGTGCACCGCGAGCGGGTCCGCGGAGGCGTAGCGGAGCGTCGTGGGGACGGGCAGTTCCTGCTCGTCGCCGGTGATCAGGCGGCCGTGGGCGGACTGCTCGAGATCGATGTCCATGGTCGGTCTCCACTACGGGTCGGAGGTCGGCCGTATTGCCGATGTCTTTACGACCTCGCAGATGCCGTTTGCATTACGCCGAAGCCCGCATCAATTGATGTGACCTACATCACTCACCAAGCGGTTTGAGCGGTTCCTCGCCCGCCGAACCCGCCGTCGAGACCCCTGCGCGCGACGCCCCGGCACCGTCCGGTCCCCGCCTGCCGCCCGCATAGAACAGAGGGCCGTCGAACACATAAATGAATGCCGACCCGGAGACCCGCAGGATCCGTCAACTCACGTACCCTGACTACAACTTGCCCCATCGGGTGCCGTACGCCAATCGCACGGGGAAACCCCTCCGTGAAGACTGTGGCATATGCCAGAAGCACCACCGTATCGTGTGTTGCCGAATCCCTTACAGGGCGTCGCGGGCTGTGCCACAGTCGTAACGGCCCCTCCGCCAGCCTTGGTCGTATCTCCCCGCATCGGAGCGCGTCATGCCGTCCCATCTCTCTGCGGACCGCCCAGCCGCCCAGCCGCCGGGCGGCGGCTCGGTCGACGCGCTCATATCGCAGACGCGACGGCTCAAGGGCGACGTGCACGCCGTACGACGGGACGCCCAGGACGACGGATCGGACCCGCAGGGACGCTGGCAGCGCGCGCTGTACGACCTGGCGCTGCACCAACTCAACGACCTGGACGAGCACTTGGCCCAGCTGCGGGAGGGCCCACCCGCACCCGCGGTGGTCGAGCCGGCCCCCGCCACCGGAACCGCGCCGACCGCTCCCCGGCGCGACTCCCTGCTCAGCAGGGTGGGCAGCGCGGAGTGGAACCTGCTGACGGACGAAGCCAGTTGGTCCGGCGAGCTCTACCAGATCCTGGGCCGCGATCCGGAGACTCCCCCGCTCACCCTCGACGAACTGCCGTCCCTGGTGCTCGACGAGGACCGGCCGAAGCTGACGTCGATGGTCACGGACTGCCTCGTCGACGCCAAGCCCATCGACGGGGAGTTCCGCGTCCTGCGCGCGGACGGTGCCGTGCGCACCGTGCACATGATGGGCGAGCCCGTGCTCGACGCCGACGGCAGCACCGCGTCCATGTGGGCCGTGCTGCGGGACGTCAGCGAACTGCGCCGCAGCCAACGGGTGGTGAGCGAGACCCGTGACTCGCTGCAGCACCACCAGCACCGCGCGCAGACCGAGCACCGGCTCGCGGTCGAGCTGCAGGAGGCTGTGCTACCGCCGTGGCGCGGCTCCCTGCGGCTCCCGCGACGCAGCCCCGAGATCCTCGATCTGGCGGCGCGCTATCTGCCGTCCTCGACGAGCGCGATGATCGGCGGCGACTGGTACGACGCACTCGAACTCGCCGACGGCGACATGCTGCTCAGCGTCGGCGACCTCACCGGCCACGGCGTCGCCGTGACCTCGGGCATGGCGACCCTGCTGGGTGCCGTGCGCGGCATGGCCATGGCGGGCACCCAGCCGGGACAACTGCTGTCCTGGCTCAACCAGTTACTCGACGCCACCGTGCAGCCCGCGCTCGGCAGCGCGATCTGCTGCCGCTACCGGCCCGAGACCCGCACACTCGCCTGGGCGCAGGCCGGACACCCCGCCCCGCTGCTGTTCCGCGACGGGACGGGGCGCAGGCTGAGCGCACCGGACGGCGTCCTGCTCGGCGCGACCTCGGGCGCCTCCTACGAGCAGGCCGAAGAGCCACTCGAAGCCGGCGACCTGCTCGTGCTGCACACCGACGGGCTGGTGCCCGGGCACGACAGCATGGCGGCCGTGAACCTTCTCCTCGACCTGGCCCCGCGCTTCGACGAGGCGCGCACCGCACAGGACTGTGTACGGATGGTCGTGGAGGAGTTCGGCGGGACCGAGCGCGAGGACGACGCCTGCGTGCTCATCGCCAAGGTGACCGGCTGAGAATCGGCCGCCTGATAATCGGGGTTCCAGCGCACAAACCCCCTATGCCCGTGCGCTGTTGCCGCCCTTGGCCACCCTCGGCAGGGCCAGCTTGATCTCCTCCCTCAGCTCGTAGATCTTCGGGTAGCTGGAGTACTCGGCGGTGAGCCGGTACATCTGCCGCAGCCGGTCCCAGGTGCGGTGCGAGGAGTTGGATCCCATCGACACCAGGGCCAGCCGGGCGTACCGGTCCGCCTGTTCCGGGTCGTCCGCGATGAAGCAGGCCGAGGCCATCGACAGGAAGTCGAAGATCTTCGACCGCTGCCGTCCGTCGACCCGCAGGGCCAGGGCCTTCTCCGCGTAGTGCTGGGCGTGTACGGCCGCGGTCGGCTCGTGCTCCGCCAGCGTGCGGTAGGCCAGGGCCTGCATGCCGTACAGATCCTCCTCCTTGAAGGTCTGCATCCAGCTCGGCGGTGGCACGTCGCCCTGGTCCGAGACGAAGAGGTCCTCCGCCTGTCCGAGGGTGCGGCGCATCGCCTGCCCCTTGCCCATGGACGCCTGTGCCCAGGCCTCGATGGTGTAGAGCATCGCCCTGGTGCGCGGCAGCACCTGTTCTCCGGAGCCGGACTGGGCGAGCTTCATCAGGTCGAGTGCGTCGTCGGGCCGGCCCAGGTGCACCATCTGGCGAGCCGCTCGGGAGAGCGCCTCCCCGGCGCGGGGCCGGTCGCCGCCCTCACGGGCCGCATGGGCGGCGATGACGAAGTACTTCTGGGCCGTGGGCTCCAGGCCGACGTCGTGCGACATCCAGCCCGCGAGCACGGCGAGGTTGGCGGCGACGCCCCACAGGCGCCGCTGCAGATGATCGGGGTGTCGGTAGGCGAGCATGCCGCCCACCTCGTTGAGCTGGCCTACGACCGCCTTGCGCTGCAGCCCGCCGCCGCGAGCCGCGTCCCACGCCCGGAACACCTCGACGGAACGCTCCAGTTCCTCGATCTCCTGCGATCCGATGGGGGCGGCCTCGTAGCGGTCGAACCCAGCGGGGTCGGCGTGCAGGGGATCGTCGATTCTGGGAGCGTCGGCCGTCAGGGACGGATCGGAGTGCAGCCAGTCGTGCATGGCGCTGCTGAGTGCGGATCCTGCGGTGAGCGCGACGCCCGCACCCACCAAGCCGCGTCGGTTGAGCATGAGGTCCATTCCCGTGAATTCGGTGAGGACCGCCGCGGTCCGCTCGGGCGCCCACGGCACACCGTCGGGATGTTCCACACTCCCGGCGTCCTGCCGTTTCCCCGTACGCCCGTGCCGGACCAGACCGAGGTCCTCGATGGTCACGACACGGCCGAGACGCTCGGTGAACAGGGCAGCCAACACACGGGGCACCGGATCGCGCGGGATCTCTCCCGTGTCGATCCAACGCCGCACCCGTGAGGTGTCGGTCGACAGCTGGGGGTGGCCCATGGCCGCCGCCTGCCGGTTGACCAGCCTCGCGAGTTCACCCTTGGACCAGCCGGCCAGGCCGAACAGGTCCGAAAGTCGGGTGTTGGGTTGTCCGCTCACGTCAAGCCCCCAGGTTCTCGGCTGAGTTGACAGTAGCCCGGTGGGAGGTGCCGAGCGACTATTCGCCAGGGTTCGCCAGGGTGCGCCAGATGGTGTGCCACTGGGCCATGGGTGTCAGGTAGGAACGCGCCACCCCGACCCGGCCGCTGCCATATGACGGGAGCACTCCCCAGGGTGCACCTCGGGCGGTCGGGCCGGGTCAGCGCACTGCGCAGACATGCACTGCAGGCACACGAAGGGATCTGTTTCGCCCATGTACGCAGCATCGTCCTCCGTGTCCGCCCCGCCCCGGCCGCTGCACCCCCGCCCGGCGGGCAGCGGCCCTTACCTCGACCCCGCTCGCCCGGCGGCCCCCGTGCTCGGTGCCGGCAGGACGCGGCGCGCTCCGGGGCTCGGCACCCAACCGCTCAGCGGGAGACTCGACTTGTCCGGCCCTCAGGGCGCGCAGCTGCGTACGGCGATCGCGTCGGTGCACCGGATCTGTCCGGAGTTCGCTCCGGTCCAGGTGCTGCGCCGCAGCGGTCGCTCCGTCCTCCTGGTGGGGACGACCGGGCGCAGCACGGCCGTTGCGAAGTGCTTACTGGACCACTCCCCCGCGTGGGCCGAGCGGATCCGCCACGAGATAGCGGCATACCGCTCGTTCGTCCGGCACCGCCCGCCCGTGCGGGTGCCCCGGTTGATCGCGGCGGACCCGGACAACTGCACCCTGGTGATCGAGCGGATGCCGGGACGCGTGGCGGCGCTGCACCGGCACCCGGCGGAGTCCCCGCCGCGGGCGGACATCCGGGCGGCGCTCGGCGCGATCTGCCGGCTGAACGCCTGGCGGCCGTCGGCGGGCACCTTCGACGCTCCGCTGGACTACGCGGCCCGTATCTCCCGCTACCACGAGCTGGGGCTGCTCACCGACCGGGACATGGGTGACCTGCAGAAGCTGCTGCACGGCATCGCGACGACCGCGGGCCGGCACGGCATGGGACAGTTCTGCCACGGCGACGCACTGCTCTCGAACATCCTTCTGTCACCGGCCGGTCCAGTGCTGGTGGACTGGGAGCACGCGGGCTGGTATCTGCCGGGGTACGACCTGGCGACGCTGTGGTCGGTGCTCGGGGACGCGCCGGTGGCCCGTCGTCAGATCAGCCAGATCGCGCAGTCGGCGGGCCCGGCCTCGCGCGACGCGTTCCTGGTGAACCTGATGCTCGTGCTGACCCGTGAGATCCGTACCTATGAAACGGCCGTGCAGCGTTCGATGCACGACACGACCCCGGCGGCACCGGGAGTGGCCCACCCGGGTGCTGCGCCGTCCGGCGAGGAGCAGCGCCTACTGCTGAGGCGGCTGCACGACGACTGCCAGCTGGCCCGACGGGCCGTACGCGCGGCGGTCGGCACTCGCTGACGGGGACGAAGGTCCGCGGTGCGCCCGAGACAGCGGCGCACCGCGGACCTTCGTATGTCCGCCCTCGCACGGCTGCCCGCAAACGGCCCATTGGTGTAAGCCACTGACGCCCCGCAGGCCCGAAAGGTGCCGCCACGAAACTCCCGGGACCCCCGCTTGACAAGGGAATTCGTCTTTCCCTGGGCATGATTGACGGATCGTCGGCCAGCCGGTACCACTGACGCACGCCCGGCCCCGCACGGCTCATCGCGACCGACCGTCCCAGGAGGCTGCAATGCGAGGATCCGACCCGACCAGCGCCTCCGGGCACAGACATACGCGAGCCGCTGTCGGCGCGGTCGCCACCGCGGCACTGCTGCTGCCCCTGCTCGGCGCGACCCCCTCCGGCGCACAGAGCTCGGCGAACAGCCTTCAGCTGGCGTTCGCCTCGGCGGCCGCCCGGTACGAGGTCCCGCAGAGCGTCCTCCTCGGCGTCTCCTACCTTCAGTCCCGCTGGGACGCGCACGCCGGGGCGCCGAGTGTGACCGGCGGCTACGGCCCGATGCACCTGACCGACGCCCGGACCGCGCTCGCCGAGGCCCCGCACCACAGCGAGGGCACGGAGGACGCGCGCGGCGACAGCGCCCGGGCGGCCCTGCTGCCCGAGACGGAGGTGCCGGCGCCGACGGAGTTCCCGGCCCGGCTCACGACGTTGCCGAAGGCGGCGGAACTGACCGGACTCAGCGCCGAGGAACTGCGGACCGATCCCGCGGCGAACATCGCCGGCGGCGCCGCACTCCTGGCCCACGCGCAGAAGGACCTGGGCGAACCGCTCAGCGATGACCCCGCGGACTGGTACGCGGCGGTGTCCCGCTTCTCGGGCGCCGACGACACCGCGACGGCGACGGCATACGCCGACGACGTGTACGACGTGATCCGCGCCGGCGAGGAACGCGCCACGGACGCCGGCCAGCTGGTCGCCCTGGCGGCCCAGCCGGACGTCACCCCGGACCCCTCCGCCCTGAAGCGGGCCGGTCTCCGGACGCTCGGCAGCGGGGCCACGGAGTGCCCGAAGTCGGTGTCCTGCGAGTGGATCCCGGCACCGTACGAGGAGTTCGGCGACAACGACTACGGCAACCACGACCTGGGCGACCGGCCGACGTCACAGAGCATCAAGTACATCGTCATCCACGACACCGAAGGCGCCTGGGAAGGCGTCCTCAACCTCGTCCAGGACCCCACCTACGTCTCCTGGCAGTACACACTGCGCTCCACCGACGGGCATATCGCCCAGCATGTGAAGGCCAAGGACGTGGCCTGGCACGCGGGCAACTGGTACGTCAACGCCAAGTCGATCGGTCTGGAGCACGAGGGCTTCCTGGCCAATCCGGACGCCTGGTACACGGAGGCGATGTACCGCTCCTCGGCGCGGCTGGTGAAGTACCTCGCCAAGAAGTACGACATCCCGCTGGACCGGCAGCACATCCTCGGCCACGACAATGTGCCGGGCCCGACCACGGCCACCGTCGGCGGCATGCACACCGACCCCGGGCCGTACTGGGACTGGCGGCACTACTTCGAGCTGCTCGGCCGGCCCTTCAAGGCGACCGGCGGCAAGCAGGCCGCGCTGGTGACGATCCGGCCCGACTACGCGGCCAACCAGCCGGAGTACACGGGCTGCGTCACCAAGGGCGAGCCGTGTGCGGCGCACGGCTCCAGCGAGGTACGTCTGTACTCCGGGCCGGGCACGACCTACCCCCTGATCAAGGACATCGGTCTGGGCACGGTGCCGGGCACCGGGGTGAACGACATCTCCTCGCGGGTCTCCACCGGTCAGCAGTACGCGGTCGCCGGGCGCGACGGAGACTGGACGGCGATCTGGTATCTGGGTCAGAAGGCCTGGTTCCAGAACCCGGGGAAGGACCCGGCCGCGGTGAGCGCGAAGGGCCAGGTGGTGACGCCCAAGGCCGGCGTGGAGAGCGTCCCGGTGTACGGGCGCGCCTACCCGGAGGCCTCCGCGTACCCGGCGGGAGTGCCCGCACAGGCGGTGTCGCCGCTGCCGTACAAACTGCCCAGGGGCCAGAAGTACGTGGTCGGCGACAAGGTGCCGGGTGAGTACTACTACGCGGTCACGTTCACCACGGACTCGCACCAGGTCGTGGTCGGCAAGGATCTCTACTACGAGATCCAGTTCGGTCACCGGGTGGCGTTCGTGCGGGCGGCCGACGTCGACGTGCAGGTCTCCCGGTAGGGAGCGTCCGGCAGTCGGCGGTGCCACTCCTCGGTGAGAGGCGGTCGCGGAGGTTCAGGCCTTCCAGGTGTAGTGGCGGCCCGCGACCGCCTTGAACGTCAGCTCGCCGCTTGAGAACAGGTCGCTGCGTAGGGCCAGTTCACGTGTCCGTGCCGCCGTCAGCGCGATCCGGGTCGCCCGGCCGCCGGCCCACTCGACGTCGACGGTGGCACCGCCGCGGGCCCGCAGTCCCCGGACCGAGCCGTCGGGCCAGGCGGCGGGCAGGGCCGGCAGTACCTCGATCACGCCGTGCTGGCTCTGCAGGAGCATCTCCACGATCCCCGACGTGGCACCGAAGTTGCCGTCGATCTGGAACGGCGGGTGGGTGTCCCAGAGGTTGGGCAGGGTGGAGAGTCTGAGTTGTTCGCCGAGCATGAGGTGGGCGTGGTCGCCGTCGCGCAGCCGGGCCCAGAAGTTGACCTTCCACGCCTTGGACCAGCCGGTGCCGCCGTCGCCGCGCGCGGTGAGGGAGACTTTGGCCGCCTCGGCCCACCGGCTGCCGGGCTCGATCTGGCGTCCCGGGTGGAGGGCGAACAGGTGGGAGACATGCCGGTGTTCGTCGGCGGGATCGTCCAGGTCGGCCTTCCACTCCTGGAGTTGTCCCCAGGAGCCGATGCGCAGGCCGGGGTCGAGCCGCCCGAGCGTCTCTTCCAGTCGGCGGCGGAAGCCGGGTGAGTCGCCGAGGATCCGGGCCGCTTCGAGGGTGTTGGTGAACAGGTCGTGGACGATCTGCTGCGACATGGCCGCGCCGGCCGTGAAGTCCCCGTGCTCCGGCGAGTAGCTGGGCGTGACGACGAGGGTGCCGTCGCGCGGATCGGTGCGCAGGTTGTCCAGCCAGAACTCGGCGGCCTCCTTCAGCGCCGGGTAGGCGGTGGTGCGGAGGTAGGCCGTGGAGCCGCCGAACCGGTAGTGCTCGTACAGCTGTTGGGTGAGCCAGGCCGCCGCCTCGGGGAACCAGAACGCGGTCGCCCAGTCGTGCACACCGGTGAAGCCGTACGGATTGGTCTCGTTGTGCACGACCCAGCCGCGCGAGCCGAACATCTCCTGTGCGCTGCGGCGTCCCGGGGCGCGCAGCGCCTCGACGAAACGGTCGTAGGGCTCCGTCGTCTCGGCGAGGTTCGCGGCCTCGGCGAGCCAGTAGTTCATCTGCAGGTTGATGTTGACGTGGTAGTCGGCGGACCACGGGGGCGAGGTGCTCTGGTTCCAGACGCCCTGGAGGTTGGCGGGCAGGGAGCCGGGGCGTGAGGAGGCGATGAGGAGGTAGCGGCCGTACTGGAAGAAGAGGGCTTCCAGGGCGCGGTCGGCCGCGGTCGGGCCGGCGGTGTAGGCGGACAGCAGCCGGTCCGTGGGGACGTCCGCGGGCGGTTCCTGGCCGATGTCGAGGGCGACCCGGCGGAACAGGGCGCGGTGGTCGCGCAGATGGCGGCGCAGGAGCGCCTGGTGGTCGGTGCCCGCCTGCTCGACGGTCCGGGTGACGGTGGTGTGCGGGTCCGCGCCCCGGTAGCCGGGGTAGGTGTCGGCGTAGTCGGTGCCCGCGGCCAGGACGAACCAGGCGCTGTCGGCGCCGGTCACGGTGAGGGTGCCGTCAGTGCGGGAGCTGAGGGTGCCGCCTTGGCTGTGGACCCGGATCCGCGCCTCGAAGCGCAGACCGTTGTCGGCGAGTGCGCCCCGCACCGTCAGGGTTCCGTCGGCCGCGGTGGTGGTGAAGTCGGCGCGCGGCGAGGTGTACCGGAGGGTGAAGGTGACGCCGCCGGGCCGGTCGGCGCTCAGCCGGCCCACGATCGCGCCGTCGGGGTGGGAGGCGAAGAACTCCCGCCGGTGGCGTACCCCTTGGTGGGTGTACGTGACGGACGCGACGGCCTTGTCGAGGTCGAGCTCGCGGCGGTAGTCGTCCGGGGTGGTGGCCGGTGCGCCGGGGAGGTCGAGGTGGAGGTCGCCGAAGGTCTGGTGGGCGCCGTAGCCGACGCGCCGCTGGCCGAGGCGGGCGGCGACCGCGTCGGGGTCGAGGGTGGTCCGGGCGTCGAGATCGTCCTGGACGGCGGTGACGGCGCCGGGGCGGGCATCGCGCCAGTTGCCGTGGTCGTAGCCCTGGGCCGAACCGGGGCCGCCGGTCCACAGGGTCTTCTCGTTGAACTGGAGCCGTTCGGAGGCGAGGGTTCCGAAGATCATGGCGCCGAGTGCGCCGTTGCCGATGGGGAGGGCTTCGCGTTCCCAGTCGGTGGCGGGGGTGGCGTACCAGAGCACCAACGGCTGCCCCGATACATCGGAGGAATCAGCGACCGCCTCACCGACACCGGCCCCTAACGCGAGCGCACCGGTACAGCTTGCCGCAGCCTTCAACGTCGTTCTTCGAGTGATCTCATACGACATGACCTTGACGCTAGAGGTCCGATGACTTGGCGACAAGGGTCATGACAAGGCGTGCGGAATCCCGAACCGGGAGGGGTCGGGGTCAGCCCTGCTGGAAGAGCTCCGCCGGCAGCGGCTTCAGGAGGGCGTACAGATCGTCGGTGATCGGGCGGTCCCACGCGGCGATGGTCACCAGGACATTGTCGCTGCGGTCGAACTGCACGCAGGAGATCCGGCCCTCGGAGAGCTTCAGGCGCCGCACCACCAGGAGGTTGTCGCCCTGCATCACCGGCACGTCCTCGGCGCCTACGACGCTCACCTCCTCCTCGTTCTCCAGCGCGATCAGCAGCTGGGCCACCTCGAAGGGGACCTCGCCCTCGGCGAGCTCCCGGGCCGGGGAGCCCTCGGGGAGGTTGCCGATGATCATCGCGGGGCCGCGGCCGCCGAACAGGTCGTAGCGCAGGAAGACACCCTGGCAGGTGCCGTCGGGGGCGGGCAGCAGACCGGCGCCGAGGTTGCCGGGCCAGTCGCCCGGGTCCATGGCCAGGACGTCGAAGTCGGGGCCGGCGGGAGTTGCGCTGCGGCGGCGGAGGAACGACATGCGCCCATGGTACGGGGTGCCGTTCGGCGATGGGCACGTGCGGTCCTGGGGTGCTTCGGTCGATATCCGGGTGCGGGTGGGTGGGGGCTGGTCGCGCCCACGCGGCGGAGCCGCACATCGACACGGCCCCGCGCCCCTTGGTGGGTGGGGCGCTACGTTGGTTCGAGAGCCGCCGCCAGTCCACTGTGGTCGGTGCCCAGCTTTCGGTAGACCGCCGAGAGCAGGCGGGTGATCGCCGGCTCGTCGATGCCCAGCCCGTCGGCGATCTCACGCTGGGTGAGGCCCTCGGCCGTCATGGTGGCTGCCGTGCGTTCGCGAGTCGTCATTGTGTCCGTGTCCGTGCTGTGCAGGCGACGCGGGAGCACCCCGTCCGGTCCGTCCCGCAGGCCCTGCTGATCGGGCGGGGCTCCGCCGGTGGGCGCGCACAGTCCGAGGGCCGGGCCGACGATGTCGTACCAACTGCCCAGCCGGGCCCGGAGATCGGTCTCCGCCGCGTCGGCGAGCTGGGGTTGCAGAAGTTGCCGGGCCACGTGGAAGGCGACGCGCTGCTCCTGGTCCCCGCCGCGCGCGGAGAGCACGGTGCAGCCCCGTGCGGCGGCACGCCGGCGGACCTCGGCCAGCAGGGTCGTCTTGCCGATCCCTGCCCTTCCGGCGAAGGCGAGCAGCGCGCCGCGAGGCCGGCCGGCCGACTCCGACCCGTCCGCGCGCAGACCGGTGAGCTCGCCCAACGCCTCGTCCACGGCGGCGAGTTCACTTTCACGCTCGAAAAGCGTCCTGCTGCTCCTGGTGCTGCGCCGGCCCATGGTGCGCCCCCTGCCACGGTGGTACACCCACGCGGGGAGCGGGCGCGCAGCGTGACCTACAGGCACCTCAGCGTACGCTTCCGGCGGGCGGCGCGAGCCCCTGTCGGCGGGCTCCGCTCAAGTCACCTCGAACGCGTCGACCTTGATCGGTCCGACTCTCCACGGTGCGCGGCTAGGCGCTCCCCTTGTGCCGCTCATGATGCCGGGCCACCCGGGCCCGGTTCCCGCAAGCCGGCTTGCACCACTCCTGCCGCGGATGCTCCTTGATGAAGTACCGCACACAGCGCGGCGCGTGGCACGCGCGCAACCGCTCCCGGTCGGGGCCCGTGAGGAAGCCGATCACGGCTTGCGCGAGGACCGCCGTCAGTTCTCCCTCGCCGCGCACCGCCCGACGCCGCACGGAGGGTCCGGAGCCGTCGGACCATCGCAGAACGGGGACGGTGGGGGTGCGAGCGGCAGCCGCGTTGAGCAGTTCGACGGCTTGCGGTGCGGGCAGCAGCCGCGCGGCGTCGGCGGGGCTCGGCTCTCCGGGGCGTACCGCGCGGGCGAACAGGGCCCGGACGGCGGCGCGCAGCTCTCGTACGGCGCTCAGCTCCGCGTCTGCGGCCTCGTACGCGGCGGCGTTCGGCACGACGTCGGGGTGGGCCCGCACCCATGCGGTGAGCCCGGCGGGCTCGCCCAGGTCATCGGCCACGCCCCCGTGCCCGTCATGGCGGACGGTGAGGGCGAGGTCCAGGGCGAGGCGGGTGTCCCTGTCGGTCGAGTCCTGCATGGACCTAATGATAGGCGACCATCTCACCCATTAGGCGTTCCCGGGTTCCGGCGGGACCACCGCCACCGGGCTCGCCGCGTGCAGCAGCACCGCCTGCGTCACCGAGCCCATCATGCGGGCAGGCGCCAGCAGCCGGCGCCGGTGCCGGCCGACGACGACCAGCTCGGCGTCCTCGGAGGCCCCGACGAGATGCCCGGCCGCGTCACCCGGGGCCACATGGAGATCGACCCGTACCTCGGCATGCCGCTCGCGGTGCGGGGCGAGGAAGCCCTCGGCCAGCGTGCGGGTCTCTCTCTCGACGGCGTCCTGGTCGATCATCACGGGGACGAGCTCGCCCGGCATCGCCCATGTCTGGAGCGGCCACTGGTAGGCGGAGACGACCTGGAGGCGGGCACCCCGCAGGGCGGTCTCGGCGAAGGCGAAGGCGAGCGTGGTCTCGTCGGGGCTGTCGGCCTGGAGGCCGACGACCACACGCGGTCCCGGTTCGGCGGGCGGCTGCGAGTCCTCCCCCACTGCCCGAAAGGCGTGGGAGGTGCCCCCATCACGACCCGGCCGCGGCACCACGACCACCGGGCACTCCGCGTCGCGCGCGGCGGCCATGCCGTTGGAGCCGAGCAGCAGGCTCGCGAAGCCACCACGCCCCCGCGAGCCGAGCACCAACAGCTGGGCGGTCGAGCCCAGTTCGGGCAGCAGCGCGGGCGGTGCGCCCTCCAGCGCGAGATATTCGGTCGCCGGCGGGTCGGCGATCTCCGCCACCCGGGTGCGCGCCTCGTCCAGCACCGAGTCCTGGTCCGGCTCCGGCGGACCGGCGGTCAGGACGTCGGGCCGGGCCCACGCGGCGTACTGCCGTACATGGACCACCCGCAACGGTGCCCGGCGCCTGCGGGCGGCGTCGAGGGCCCAGTCCAGGGCGCGCAGGCTGTCGTCCGAACCGTCGACCGCCGCGATGACCGGCAGGGTGCTCATGGGTTCCTCACCTCCGGAGAACGACCTGTCCCCGGCAGCCAGCGTCGCTCAGACGCCGGCCCCGGCGGGCTGCTCAAGGTCGCGTGTCCGGAAAAACAGGTGAAACACCGCCGGATCGGCCCGTCACCTCACGTGAGGTCGAACTCCCCTTCCCGCGCGCCCGACACGAACGCGCCCCACTCGGCAGGCGTGAAGATCAGGGAAGGGCTCTCCGGGCGGCCGCTGTTGCGCATCGCGATGAAACCCTCGACAAAGGCGATCTGGACATCCCCCAGGCCACGGCTGCTGGAGTGCCAGTCGGCGCTGGTGAGGTCCAGCTCGGGCTTGTCCCAGCCCATGAGCGGCTGTTGCTGGATGGTGGTCTCGGCCACGTCCGTGCTCCTCCCGATTGCGTCGTCCGCGGTCAGCCTAGCGATCGACTCCGAGTGCCGACAGGCCACGTGAGGGGGGACCTTTCGGTGACCTTCCGGGAGGCAATTCACGCATCGGGGGGTTCGGACCCCACGAGCCACATCGAGAAGAACTGCGATCCGCCGCCGTAAGCGTGTCCCAGCGCCCTGCGGGCGCCTTCCACCTGGTGCTCCCCGGCCTGCCCGCGCACCTGCAGAGCCGCCTCCGCGAAGCGGATCATGCCGGAGGCGCCGATGGGATTGGTGGACAGGACGCCGCCCGACATGTTGACGGGCAGATCGCCGTCCAGCTCCGTCACTCCCGCCTCGGTGAGCTTCCAGCCCTCGCCCTCGTCGGCGAAACCGAGGTTCTCCAGCCACATGGGCTCGTACCAGGAGAACGGCACGTACATCTCCACGGCGTCGATGTCCCGGCGCGGATCGGCGATGCCCGCCTGCCGGTACACATCGGCCGCGCAGTCCTTTCCGGCCTGCGGCGAGACCGCGTCCTTGCCCGCGAAGAGCGTCGGCTCGCTGCGCATGGCACCGCCGAGCATCCACGCGGGCGGGCGCGGCGCGCGGGCCGCCCCCGCCCGGTCGGAGAGCACCATCGCGCAGGCCCCGTCGGAGGACGGGCAGGTCTCGGAGTAGCGGATGGGGTCCCAGAGCATGGGCGAGGCCTGGACCTTCTCCAGGGTGATGTCGTGCTCGTGGAGATGCGCGTACGGGTTCTTGAGCGCGTTGCGCCGGTCCTTGTACGCCACCAGCGAGCCGACCGTGTCGGGCGCGCCGCTGCGCCGCATGTACGCGCGTACGTGCGGGGCGAAGAAGCCGCCCGCCCCGGCCAGCAGGGGCTGCTGGAAGGGGATCGGCAGGGACAGGCCCCACATGGCGTTGGACTCGGACTGCTTCTCGAAGGCCAGTGTCAGGACGGTGCCGTGCACGCGGGCCGCGACGAGCCCCGCGGCGACCAGTGCCGTCGAACCGCCCACCGAGCCCGCCGTGTGCACCCGCAGCATCGGCTTGCCCACCGCGCCGAGCGCGTCCGCGAGATACAGCTCCGGCATCATGACGCCCTCGAAGAAGTCGGGCGCCTTGCCGATGACGACGGCGTCGATGTCGGCCCAGTCCAACTCGGCGTCGTCGAGGGCCCGTCGCGCCGCCTCCCGTACGAGCCCGGCGATCGACACGTCCCGCCGGGCGGCGACATGCTTGGTCTGACCGATGCCTATGACGGCCACGGGCTCCTTGCTCATCGCGGATCCCCTTCCAGTACGGCGACCAGGTTCTGTTGCAGACAGGGGCCGGAGGTGGCGTGCGCGAGGGCCCGGTCGGACTCGCCTCGATGGATGCGGGCGGCGGCCTCACCGATGCGGATCAGCCCGGCGGCCATCATCGGGTTGGCGGCGAGTGCCCCGCCGGACGGGTTGACCCGGACGTCGTCGTCCAGCCTCAGTGCCTTGCGCAGCACGATCTCCTGGGAGCTGAACGGCGCGTGCAACTCGGCGGTGTCGACGGGCCGTTCGAAGGCGCCCGCCTTCTCGGCGGCGAGGCGGGTGGAGGGCGAGTCGGTCAGGTCGCGGACGCCGAGGGCGTGTGCCTCGATGCGGTGGTCGATGCCGCGGATCCAGGCGGGGCGCGTGCACAGGTCGCGGGCCCGCTCCCCTGCCGCGAGCACCACCGCGGCCGCTCCGTCGCCGATCGGCGGGCAGTCGCCGGTGCGCAACGGCCGTACGACGTAGTCCCCTTGCGGGACGGGTCCCTTGAGTTGGGCGCGCGGGTTGTCGACGGCACGGCTGCGGGCACCGATCGCGGCCAGTGCCGGTTCGTCGGTGGCGCCCGCGTCGATGAGTGCCTGCGCCTGGAGGGCGGCGAGGGCGACCGAGTCGGGCCACAGGGGGGCCACGTAGTACGGGTCGAGCTGCCGGGTCAGCACGTCGCGCAGCGAGCCGGGCGAGGACTTGCCGTAGGAGTAGACGAGCGCGGTGTCCGCGTCCCCGGTGAGCAGTTTGGTCCAGGCCTCGTACAGCGCCCACGCGCCGTCCATCTCGACGTGCGACTCGGAGATCGGCGGCCAGGCGCCGACGCCGTCGAGGGCGAGGGTGAAGGAGAAGGCGCGGCCGGCGAGGTAGTCGCAGGAGCCGGAGCAGGTGAAGTCGATGTCCGCGGTCTTCAGGCCGGTCCGGTCCAGGACGTCGTGCAGGACCGGCATGAGCATCTCCACCTCGGACTGTTCCTCGGTGGTGCGCAGGACGTCGGACTGGGCGAAGGCGACGACGGCGATGTCCCTGGTCACAGCAGCTCCTTGTACGTCTCGTAGTCCGCGTCGGGTTCTCCCGTGGGCCGGTAGTGGTCGGGGAAGCGGCCCCCTTGCGTCCACACCGGTTCGACGCGCAGGCCCATCCGGACCTGGTCGTACGGGATGCCGCCGATGCGTCCGTGCAGTGCGAGCCCGGCTCCGTCGAGGGCGATGTGGCCGTAGACGTAGGGCACTTCGATGTCGAGGTTCTTCGCCTTGATGTTGACGATGCAGAACGTGGTGACCGTGCCGCCCGGTCCCACCTCCACCTGTTCCGAGGTGGCGACGCCGCAGGTGGGGCACGCGCCCCTGGGCGGCACGTACACCTTGCGGCAGGACGGGCAGCGTTCGCCGACGTTGCGCCGTTCGGAGAGGGCGTTGATGTAGGCGCTCTGGGCGCGTCCGGGCGAGTAGACGTAGTCGAGGCGGGCGGCCGCGACGATGCCGGTGACCGGGTCCTCGAACGCGCCGCTGTGGCCGGCCGGTTCGGCCGGGTCGCCGTCGTACGGCTCGAAGCAGGCGATGTCGGTGATCGCGCCGACGCGGTCCTCGGCCCAGCGGACGCGGACGCGCAGGCCGGTGTGCACGGCGTCGGGGCCGGGAGCGTCGAGGGCGTGGAGGAGAGCGGTGTCGGCGCCGTCGAGGCGGACCAGGACCCAGGCGAAGGGCGAGGAGAGGGGCTGGCCGCGGCGGGGTTCGTGGTTCCAGGCCCAGGTGGTGACCGTGCCGGTGGGGGCGACCTCGACGAGGTCGCGAATCTCCTCGGCGGTGACGGGGTCGTACTCGACGGGGGGTACGAGGGTGCGGCCGTCGCCGGTCTTCACACCGAGGACGACGCGGTCGCGCAGGCCGGTGAGGAACGCGCTCTGGACGGGGCCGAGGGAGCGGGTGAAGGGGAATTCGACGACGAGTGGAGCTTTGAGGACTGCGGGCATCGGGGTTGCCTCCTTCGGAGCGGGGTGGGTGGCTCGCGCCCGGGAGGGGCGCGAGGCTGTGACATCTGCGGCTCCGCCGCGTGCGCGCGACCGGCCACTGACGGCCCGCGGTGTCCGAACCGCCGCACCCAGCCGGGCGCTACGCTCGCTTGTAGGTGGGCGGTCGTTTCTCCGCGAAGGCGCGGGCCCCTTCCTTGGCGTCGGCGGTGTCGAAGACGGGCCAGCCGCGCTTGAGTTCGGCGGCGAGGCCTTCGGTCTCGGTCATCTCGGCGGTCTCGTACACCGAGGCCTTGACGGCCTCGACCGCCAACGGACCGCAGGCATTGATCTGTTCGGCGATCTCCAGGGCCTTGGCCAGTGCCGTGCCGTCGGGGACCACGTGTCCGATCAGACCGATGTCCAGGGCCTCGCGGGCGCTGTACCGGCGGCCGGTGAGCAGCATCTCCAGGGCGTGGGTGCGCGGGATCTGGCGCTGGAGGCGGACCGTGGAGCCGCCGATCGGGAACAGCCCGCGTCTGACCTCGAACAGGCCGAAGGTCGCCGACTCGCCCGCGACCCTGATGTCGGTGCCCTGGAGCATCTCGGTGCCACCGGCCACGCAGTGGCCCTCCACCGCGGCGATCACCGGCTTGCGCGGGCGATGGTGGCGCAGCATCGCCTTCCAGTGCAGGTCGGGGTCGGCCTTGAGCCGGTCCCGGTACTGCTCTCCCTCCATGCCCTTGCCGGCCAGGGCCTTGAGGTCCATGCCGGCGCAGAACGAGCCGCCCGCGCCGGTGAACACGATCGAGCGGACCGAGTCGTCGGCGTCGGCCTCGACCCAGCCGTCGTACAGGCCGACGAGCATCGCCAGCGAGAGCGCGTTCTTGGCCTCCGGCCTGTTGAGTGTGAGCACCAGTGTGGCGCCTTCGCGCTGCACAGTGAGGTGTTCCGTGCCACCCATCGCCCATCTCCCCTCTCAAAGAACGAGAACAGGTTGCAGGAGCGGCCCGGGCTCTTCAAGAGTTTTCTGACAGTCAGTCAGATTTCTTCGCGCGGAGCCTTCACAGTTGGGTCGCCCTTTGCTCTGATGACCGGCAACCGGTGCGGAGCGAGGTCAGGAGGAGCGGTGGAGTACAACCTTGCCGACCTGTTCGAGTCGGTCGTCGACGTGGTCCCGGACCGCGAGGCGCTGGTGTACATCGACGTCCCCGGCACGGGTGCGGTGCGCCGGCTGACGTACGCGGAGCTGGACACGGCGGCCAACCGCATCGGTCACCATCTGATCGACAGCGGGATACGGCCGGGTGAGCACGTCGGGCTGCACATGTACAACGGCATCGAGTACCTCCAGGTCGCGCTCGGCTGCCTGAAGGCCCGGGCCGTGCCGGTGAACGTCAACTACCGCTACGTCGAGGAAGAGTTGGTCTATCTCTACCGGGACGCCGATCTGGTGGGCCTGGTCTTCGACGCGGAGCTCACCGACCGGGTGGCCGCCGCGCTGCCGCTGACCGAGAAGCTGCGCCACCTGGTGCGCGTGGGCGACCCCGTGCCCGGCGTGGACGCCGTGGCCTTCACGGACGCCGAGGCCGCCGGGTCCCCCGAGCGCGGGTTCCCGCAGCGCTCCGGCGACGACCAGTTCATCATCTACACCGGCGGCACCACCGGGATGCCCAAGGGGGTGATGTGGCGCCAGGAGGACCTGTTCTTCTCGGGGATGGGCGGCGGGGCGCCGACCGGCGAGCCGGTGAAGAAGCCCGAGGAGCTCGCCGAGCGGGTCGCGGCCGGCGGTTCGGGGATCACCTTCTTCCCCACTCCCCCGCTGATGCACGGCACCTCCACGCTCACCGCCTTCATCGGCTTCAACTTCGGCCAACGGGTCGTACTGCACCGCAAGTTCTCACCCGAGGACGTACTGCGGACGATCGAGCGGGAGAAGGTCACCAGCATGTCCCTGGTCGGGGACGCGATGCTGCGGCCGCTGATCGACGCCCTCAAGGGCCCCATGAAGGGCACGGACACCTCGTCGATGTTCAGCGTGTCCTCGTCGGGGGCGATCATGTCGGACACCGTGCGCCGGCAGTTCCTGGAGCTCGTCCCGAACGTGATGCTGCTCAACAACTTCGGCTCCTCGGAGTCCGGCTTCAACGGCACGGCCACCGATGACGCCGGCCCCGAGCGCGGCTTCCGGGTGCGGGTCAACTCCCGTACGCAGGTGGTCGATCCGGCCACGCACGAGCCGGTCGCCGTCGGCGAGGTGGGCCGCGTCGCGCAGTGCGGCCATGTGCCGCTGGGCTACTACAACGACCCGCGCAAAACCGCGGAGACCTTCTTCGAGAAGGACGGAGAGCGCTGGGTGCTGCTCGGCGACATGGCGACCGTGGACGAGGACGGCGTCGTCATCGTCCTCGGCCGGGGCTCCCAGTGCATCAACACCGGCGGCGAGAAGGTGTACCCCGAAGAGGTCGAACAGGCGCTCAAGTCCCATCCCGACGTGTACGACGCACTGGTGGCCGGGGTGCCGGACACCACGTGGGGCCACCATGTGGCAGCCGTCGTACAGCTGCGCGAGGGCGCGCCCCGGCCGTCCCTCGACGACATCCGCACGCACTGCCGCAGTCGGCTCGCGGGGTACAAGATCCCGCGCCAGCTGGTGATCGAGGACTCCATCCAGCGGTCTCCCAGCGGGAAGGCCGACTACCGGTGGGCACGGGAGGTGGCGGTGCGGGCGGACGGGTGATCCACCGGCCCCTTCCCCGGCTTTTCCTCGGTTTCGGTCCCGTGGGATTGAACCGAAGGTGACGTGCGGACGTACTGGTGGTGGCAGGCTCGGTCACAGGGCCCTGTTGGCATGCCATCGCAAGACCGTACGGAAGGACCGCCGGGTGTCGCTCTTCACACCTCGCTCTCGTCAGCTGCCGGAAGCCGCCGAGGGCGGTGCGGAGACGGAAGCCCAGGAGACGGGGCAGCAGACGGTCGGGGAGGTCAGGGAGAAGCCCGGCTGGTTCGGCTGGCGGACCCGCTTCCCCCGTACCGCGCGCGGCGTGACCATCGGCACGACCGTCCTGGCCGCCGCCCTGGTGCTCGGCGCGCTGCTCATGCCCAACCGTCTCGACCGGATGAACGTCCAGGCGTTCCTGCGCCTGCCCGTGGAGGCGATCCTCCTCGCGGGCCTGCTCCTCGCGCTGCCGAGGCGGGCACGGCGCGTCACGGCCGTCGTCTCGGGCGTGCTCATCGGGCTGTTCACCATCGTCAAGTTCCTCGACATGGGCTTCCGCCAGACCCTGGCCCGCCCCTTCGACCTGGTCTTCGACTGGATCCTGCTGGACGACGCGACCGATTTCGTCAGGGAGTCGTTCGGCCGCTCGGGGCAGGTGCTCGCGGTGACCGGGGCCATCGTGCTGGCCGTCGCCGTCCTCGCCCTGTGCACGCTCTCGGTGGTGCGGCTGACGAACCTCCTGGTCCGGCACCGTCCCGTCGCGCTGCGCAGCACGCTCGTCCTCGGCATCGTGTGGATCGTCTGCTTCACGCTGGGCGTGCAGTTCGGCGGGGTCCCCTTCGCCACCAAGGGCAACACCCAGTTCGTCGCCAACCGGGTGCAGCAGGTGCGCGACGGCATCTTCGACGCCCAGGAGTTCGAGAAGAAGGCCACCGTCGACGCCTTCTCCAAGACCCCGCCCGACCAGCTGCTGACCGGGCTGCGCGGCAAGGACGTCCTGTTCACCTTCATCGAGAGCTACGGCCGGGTCGCCATCGACGACCCGGCGATGGCCCCGCAGATCGACGCGGCCCTCCAGCAGGGCAACAGCAGGCTCAAGGCCGCCGGTTTCGCCTCGCGCAGCGGCTGGCTCCGCTCGCCCGTGACGGGCGCCGGCAGCTGGCTCGCCCACTCGACGTTCCTGTCCGGTCTGTGGGTCAAGAACCAGCAGCGCTACCGGAGCCTGACCGGTGGCGACCGCGCGACCCTGACCAGCTACTTCCAGAAGACCGGCGCCTGGCGCACGGTCGGTATCGTGCCGGGAGTGCGCAAGGCCTGGCCCGAGGGCAAGTACTTCGGCCTCGACCACATCTACGACTCCACGCACCTCGGCTACAACGGTCCCTACTTCAGCTGGACGCCGGTGCCCGACCAGTTCAGCCTGGAGGCCTTCGAGCGCCTGGAGCACGGCAAGGAGAACCGCGACCCGATCATGGCGGAGATCATCCTGGCCTCCAGCCACAACCCCTGGTCCCCCATCGCCCGCATGGTCGACTGGGACCAGCTCGGTGACGGCTCGGTCTTCGAGCAGATCAAGAAGGAGGGCACGGACCCCAAGGAGGTCTGGAAGAGCTCCAAGTCCGTGCGCACGGAGTACCGCAAGGCGATCGAGTACTCGCTGCAGAGCCTGACCGAGTGGGTCGAGCGCTACGGCGACGACGACACGGTCCTCGTCTTCCTCGGTGACCACCAGCCCGTCCCGACGGTCACCGGGGGCGACACCAACAAGGACGTGCCCATCACGATCGTCGCCCGCGACCCGAAGATTCTCGACCGGATCGCCGACTGGGGGTGGACGGACGGGCTCAAGCCCGCCGGGAACGCGCCCGAGTGGGGCATGGACACGTTCCGCGACCGGTTCATGACGGCGTACGCGAAGTGACGGCCCGTCCGGCGAGGAAGGGTTCCACGACCGCCAGGAACTCCTCGGGTCGCGTCTCGTGCACGAGATGCCCGGCGTCGACGGTCACCAGCCGCGCGTCGGGAAGTCGCTCGGCGACGGCGGCGACCTGCTCCTGAGGGATGGGACTGTTCGGCCCGCCCCCCACCACCAGCGTGGGCATGGTGATCCGCCCCATGTGGTCCCACCACACAGGATCGGGGGCGTTCCGCTGGCCGTCGGTCGCCCGGATCATCGCCCAGTCGAACGGCAGATCACCGTCGGGGCGTACGGCGGGCGGCCGGGGCGGGTCGAGCGGGAGGGGCGCGGGTACATCCTCCAGGACCAGGCGGCGTACGAGACCAGGTGCCTGCTGGGCGAGGAGGCAAGCGACGAGGCCGCCCAGAGAGTGGGCGATCAGGTCGGTGCGTGCGATGCCGACAGCGGTCAGGAACTCCCGGATGTCGTCGCGCATCTCCTCGAGCCCATAGGTGCCGGGCCAGTCACTGCGTCCGTGACCGCGCAGGTCGGGGGCGTACAGCCGGCGCGGATGCGGTCCTGCGGCGAGCTGCTCGGCGATCGGCGTCCAGTCCGCGCCGTCGGCGCCCCGGGAGTGCAGCAGGAGGACGGGCGGCGCGTCCTCGGGACCCCAGGTGCGGTACGCGAGGGTGATGCCGTTGGCCGTGAGGATGTCCATGCCGGGCAACGTATCCGGGGCGCGGCGGACGACGCTTCTACTCTGCCGAGGGCAGAGGCGCTCCGAGGAACGTGACGATCCGTCGTACGAACCACTCCGGGTCGTCCAGCCACGGATAGTGCCCGGCACCGGGCTGCACGACGAGCTCGGCGTGCGGGAACACGTCCGCGGCGCGGCGGGCGAGCTCGGGCCGGGGGGCGTTGTCGACCTCCCCCGCGAGCACGAGCACCGGACGATCCAGCCGCCCGAGCGCCTCCCGGGTGGCGGGCGGGTCGTAGGCGCCGGCCGATCCGTACACGTCTCCCGCCTCGTCGTTGAACTCCTCGTCCCCGCGCGCGTCGTGGGCCGCGGCCGCCTCGTCCCAGCGGCCGTAGAAGAAGGGCGCGAACACGGGGTCGTACCCGCCGGTCCCGTCGAGCGAGGCCGCGAACGCGGGGAACGCCTCCTCGAACCACGGCTCGTCCTTGCGCAGCGGAGCCGCGGCCAGCCGGTCCTCGTCCGTCACCGGCATGCCCAGCGCCCACGGAACGGCCGTGACCAGCGCCAGCCGCCGTACCCGCGTCGGATACCGGGCGGCGTACAGCATGGCGAGACTGCCGCCGGCCGAGTGCGCGAGCAGATCCAGCTCCGCCAGTCCCAGGTGGACCCGCAGTGCCTCCACGTCGTCCACGAGCCGGTCGCAGCGGTACGTCGCCGGATCGGCGGGGGCCGCGGAGGCTCCGGTGCCCCGCAGATCGAGCAGGACGAGTCGCCGGTGCGCGCCGAGGCCGCCCAGGTCCCCGAGGTAGACGGAGGCACGCATGGGTCCGCCGGGCAGGACGACGAGGGGCGGCCCCTCACCATTCAGGTGGTAGGCGAGTTCGGTCCCGTCGTACGAGGTGAAGGTCGGCATGGCGCCGATCCTCACCGTCCCGCGTCCGCGTCGCAACGGAGTTCCCTCCCGGAGCCCGGTCGATGCGGAACCGACGCGTCGAGAAAGTGCGGGCCGACCCCTTGCTTGATCGCCGGTGGCCTGGATTACTGATCCTCAGCATCTCGACCGAATGATCGGTCGCCCGTATTGCCGTGGTTGGTGAAGGAGACGTTCCGGTGGCGGACGCGACGGAGCTGTGGGACGCGGGGGAACGACTCGACCAACAGGGGCTGAAAGCACTCCAGTTGGAGCGGCTGCGGACGTCTCTGCGGCACGCGTACGACCATGTGCCGTTCTACCGGGAGTCCTTCGACAAGGCGGGGGTCGGTCCGGACGACTGCCGGTCCCTCGGAGATCTCGCCCGCTTCCCCTTCACCACCAAGGCCGACCTGCGCGAGAACTACCCGTACGGGATGTTCGCCGTACCGCAGGACCGCGTCCGCCGTATCCACGCGTCGAGCGGCACCACCGGGCGCCCGACGGTCGTCGGCTACACGGACGGGGACCTCTCCCTGTGGTCCGACATGGTGGCCCGCTCGCTCCGTGCAGCGGGTGCGCGGCCGGGCGACATCGTCCATGTCGCCTACGGCTACGGCCTGTTCACCGGCGGGCTCGGCGCCCACTACGGCGCCGAACGGCTCGGCTGTACGGTCATCCCCGCGTCCGGTGGCATGACGGCCCGTCAAGTCCAGCTGATCCAGGACCTGAAGCCCGGCATCATCATGGTGACCCCGTCGTACATGCTGACGATCCTGGACGAGTTCGAGCGCCAGGGCATCGACCCGCGCGGCACCTCCCTCCGCGTCGGCGTCTTCGGTGCCGAGCCCTGGACGGAGCGGATGCGCCGGGAGATCGAGGAGCGGTTCGCGATCGACGCGGTCGACATCTACGGGCTGTCCGAGGTGATCGGCCCGGGGGTGGCGCAGGAGTGCGTGGAGACCAAGGACGGGCTGCACATCTGGGAGGACCACTTCTTCCCCGAGGTCGTCGACCCGGTCACCGGTGGGGTGCTGCCGGACGGCGAGAAGGGCGAGCTGGTCTTCACCTCGCTCACCAAGGAGGCGATGCCCGTCGTCCGGTACCGGACCCGGGACCTGACGCGGCTGCTGCCGGGCACGGCACGCGTGTTCCGCCGCATGGAGAAGGTCACCGGCCGCAGCGACGACATGGTGATCCTGCGCGGCGTGAACCTCTTCCCCACCCAGATCGAGGAGATCGTCCTGCGGACGCCCGGCGTGGCGCCGCACTTCCAGCTCCGCCTCACCCGCGAAGGCCGCCTCGACGCCCTCACCGTACGTGCCGAGGCCCGCCCCGGTGCCACCCCCGAGGCGAGGGAAGCGGCCGCGTCGGCGATCACCGCCGCCGTGAAGGACGGCATCGGCGTCTCCGTCACCGTCGAGATCGTCGAACCCGAGTCGCTGGAACGGTCGGTGGGCAAGATCCGCCGGATCGTGGACCTGCGCCCCCGCTAGGCCCTGTCGTCACATTCCCGCCTGCCCCGCGACGCCATGCACGCTCCCCCACTGCCTTGAGGGCGTGGGAGGGGCCCCCACTCGCCGCACCGGGCACAAACCCACGTACAACCAGTACGAGGGCCTGTGCCCGGCACGCCGAGAGCACGCACCTGACGCCGCGGGGCCCGCCCTTCGGGCGGACGACGGGAATGTGACGACAGGGCCTAGGCGAACCGGTCCCTGAGCTCCCGCTTGAGGATCTTCCCGCTCGCGTTCCGGGGCAGCTCGTCCACGAACAGCACCCGCTTCGGCGCCTTGAAGTGGGCGAGCTTCTCGCGTGCGTGAGCGATGAGTTCGGCCTCCTCCACCTCTTCCCCTGCGCGGGGGACGACGACGGCCGTCACGGCCTCGATCCAGCGCTCGTCCGGCAGACCGATCACCGCCACCTCGGCGACGGCGTCATGGGTGTAGAGCGCGTCCTCCACCTGGCGTGAAGCGACCAGTACGCCCCCGGAGTTGATGACGTCCTTCACACGGTCGACGATCGTGAAGTAGCCGTGGGCGTCGCGGACCGCGAGGTCGCCGGAGTGGAACCAGCCGTCGCGGAAGGCGTCGGCGGTCTCCTCGGGCTTGTCCCAGTAGCCCTCGCACAACTGCGGTGAGCGGTAGACGATCTCGCCCGGTGTGCCGTCGGGGACCTCCTTGCCTTCCTCGTCGACCACGCGGGCGTCGACGAAGAGCACCGGGCGGCCGCACGAGTCCATCCGGCCCTTGTGCTCGTCCGGGGCCAGGACCGTGGCCAGCGGGCCGATCTCGCTCTGCCCGAAACAGTTGTAGAAGGCGAGCTTGGGGAGTCGTGCGCGCAGCCGCTCAAGGACGGGCACCGGCATGATCGACGCGCCGTAGTAAGCCTTGCGCAGTCCGCCGAGATCGCGGGTGGTGAAGTCGGGGCGGTTCGACAGGCCGATCCACACCGTCGGCGGCGCGAAGAGGCTGTCCGCGCGGCCCTCCTCGATCAGGTCGAGGATCCGGTCGCCGTCGGGCGCGTCGAGGATGATGTTGGTCGCCCCGGCCGCCAGGTACGGCAGCAGGAACACATGCATCTGCGCCGAGTGGTACAGCGGGAGGGCGTGCACGGGACGGTCGCCCGCGCTCAGGTCCAGTGCCGTGATGGCGCTCAGGTACTCGTGCACCAGGGCGCGGTGCGTCATCATCGCGCCCTTCGGGAGCGCCGTCGTGCCCGAGGTGTAGAGCAGCTGGACCAGGTCCTCGCTGCGCGGTTCGGGCCCGTCGTACACGGGCGCCGACTCCAGCCGGGCCGGCAGCGCGTCGTCCGCGTCACGCAAGGGCAGGGTGCGTACGCCATCGGGGAGGCGGTCAGCCAGGTCCGGATCCGCGAGGACGAGTGCGCTGCCCGACTGGCGAACGATGTACGCCAGATCCTCGCCGGTCAGGTGCTGGTTCACGGGGACGTGCACCAGGCCCGCGCGGGCGCAGCCGAGGAAGGCGATGAGGTAGGCGTCGGAGTTGCGGCCGAAGGCGCCGACCCGGTCGCCCGGCGTCAGGCCTTCGGCGAGCAGGACGCTCGCCGCGCGCGACACGGCCTCGTCGAGTTCCTCGTACGTCCATGAGCGGTCGCCGTACTCCACGGCGACCCGTGCCGGGGTGCGCCGGGCGCTGCGCCGCAGCACCCCGTCAACCGTGCTGCCGTGTCCAGGCGTCATGACACATGATCCTCGGTCCCGCACCGCGGGAGGTCAAGCACGGGTCCAGGACACATACCCGTTGGTACGCTCAACCGCCCCTTCCCTCAATGACGTTGGGAGGCACGATGCGCACCCGCCTCAGACGCATACTCGTCGCGGCAGTCGCCCTGCTCACCGCCGCGTCCGCGCTGCCGGCAGCCGCGGCCGAAGGCCAGAACCGTCAGCAGCACCCCTCGCACGGCGGCCTGTCCGCCACGATCCGCTACACCGAGTACGGCATCCCGCACATCCTCGCGAGGAACTACACGGACCTCGGCTTCGGCACCGGATGGGCGCAGGCCGCCGACCAGGTGTGCACGCTCGCCGACGGCTTCGTGACCGTGCGCGGGGAACGCTCCCGGTTCTTCGGGCCCGACGCGGCACCCGACTTCTCGCTCTCCTCGGCCGCCAGGAACCTCTCCAGCGACCTCTACTTCCAGGGCGTCCGGGAGGCGCGCACGGTCGAGAAGCTGCTCGCCGAACCGGCGCCGCGGGGGCCGAGCCGCCAGGCGAAGGACCTGATGCGGGGCTTCGCGGCCGGCTACAACGCCTGGCTCGAGCAGAACCGCGTCACCGACCCCGCCTGCAAGGGCGCCGCCTGGGTCCGCCCGGTGACGGCCCTCGACGTGGCCGCGCGCGGCTTCGCGCTCGCCGTCCTCGGCGGGCAGGGGCGCGGTGTGGACGGCATCACCGCCGCCCAGCCGCCCACCACGACCTCCACGGCAGCACCTGACGCCCAGGACACCGCCCGGGCGGCCCGGGAACTGCTGGCCGCCGACACCGCCGACATGGGCTCCAACGCCGTCGCCTTCAGCGGCACGACCACCGCGAACGGCCGCGGACTGCTGCTCGGCAACCCCCACTATCCCTGGCAGGGCGGCCGTCGCTTCTGGCAGTCGCAGCAGACGATCCCCGGCGAACTCAACGTCTCCGGCGGCTCCTTGCTCGGCTCCGCGACGGTCTCCATCGGTCACAACGCGAAGGTGGCGTGGAGCCACACCGTCGCGACCGGCGTCCCCCTCAACCTCCACCAGCTGACGCTGGATCCGGCCAACCCCACGGCGTACCTCGTGGACGGCAGGCCGGAGAAGATGACCCAGCGCACGGTGACCGTCCGGGTGAAGGACGGAGCCCCGGTGACACGGACGCAGTGGTGGACCCGGTACGGGCCCGTGGTCACCTCGTTCGGCGCCTCGCTGCCCCTGCCCTGGTCCAGCACGACGGCGTACGCCCTCAACGATCCCAACTCCGCCAACCTGCGCGGCTCCGACACCGCCCTCGGCTTCAGCCAGGCCCGCTCCACGGCGGAGGTCCTCGGCTCGCTCCGGCGCACACAGGGCCTGCCGTGGGTGAACACGGTCGCCGCCGACTCGGGCGGCCACACCCTGTTCACCCAGTCCCAGGTGCTCCCCCGCATCACCGACGAGCTGGCCCAGCGCTGCTCCACGCCCCTGGGCAAGGTCACCTATCCCTCCGCCGGGCTGGCGATCCTCGACGGCTCGCGTGCCGACTGCGCGCTCGGCTCCGATCCCGACGCCGTGCAGCCGGGCGTCTTCGGTCCGGCGAAGATGCCGACCCTCACGGACGCCGCGTACGCGGAGAACTCCAACGACAGCGCCTGGCTCGCCAACGCCGACCGGCCGCTGACCGGGTACGAGCGGGTCTTCGGCACCATCGGCACACAGCGCTCGCTGCGGACCCGGGGCGCGATCGAGGACGTGTCGGCGATGGCACAGCGCGGTCGGCTGACCGTGCGGGATCTGCAGGCGCAGCAGTTCGCCAACCGGGTGCCCGCGGGCGACCTGGCCGCGGCCGACGCGGCGAAGGCGTGCGCGGCGCTGCCGGGAGGTACGGCAACGGGCAGTGACGGCACAGCCGTTGATGTCAGCGGGGCCTGTGGGGTGCTCGCCGCATGGGACCGTACGGTGAACACCGACAGCCGGGGCGCGCTGCTCTTCGACCGGCTGTGGCGGAAGATCCCGGCGGCCCAGCTGTGGAAGGTGCCGTTCTCGGCCGCCGACCCGGTGCACACACCGAACACCCTCAACACGGCGGCGCCCGCCTTCGCCACGGCCCTCGCGGACGCGGTCTCCGAGTTGCGGGCGGCGGGCATCGCGCTGAACTCCCCGCTCGGACAGCACCAGTTCGTCGTACGTAATGGTCAGCGCATCGCGGTCTCGGGCGGCACCGAGTTCCTGGGCATCTGGAACAAGGTCGAGCCGGTGTGGGACCCGGCTCAGGGGGGCTACACGGAGGTGACCACCGGCTCCAGCTACATCCAGGCGGTCGGCTGGGACGGCAGCCGCTGTCCGGTGGCCCGCACCCTCCTGTCGTACTCCCAGTCCTCGAACCCGAACGCACCGCACTCCAGCGACCAGACCCGGCTGTACTCCCAGGAGAAGTGGGTGACGTCCCGCTTCTGTGAGCGCGACATCCTGACGTCGCCCGGACTGAAAGTGGTCCATGTGCGCGAACGCTGAGTCCCACGCCGTCAGGGCGTAGCCGGACCCGGTGTCGTCCAGCTCTCCGGTGAGAGCCGGACGACACCGTGGGGTTCGGGGAGCCCCTGTTGCAGGGGCTCACACCTGGCGGACGCGGCCCTCCCAGTACGGGTCCCGCAGCCGTCGCTTGTACAGCTTGCCGTTGGGGTCGCGAGGCATCTCGGTGATGAAGTCGACCGTCTTCGGGCACTTGTAGCCGGCGAGCCGGCCGGCGCAGTGGGCGAGGACGTCGGCGGCCAGGTCGGGTCCGGGTTCGTGGCCCGGGGCCGGTTCCACGACCGCCTTGACCTCCTCGCCCCAGTCGTCGTGCGGGATGCCGAAGGCGGCGGCGTCGGCGACGGCGGGGTGCTGGAGCAGGACGGACTCGATCTCGGCGGGATAGATGTTGACCCCGCCCGAGATGATCATGTCGATCTTGCGGTCGCGGAGGAAGAGATAGCCGTCCTCGTCGAGGAGGCCGAGATCACCGACGGTGAAGAAGTCGCCGATGCGGTTCTTCTTCGTCTTCGTCTCGTCCTTGTGGTACGAGTAGCCGCCCGTGTTCATCTTCAGGTACACGGTGCCCAGTTCACCGGGCGGCAGCCGGTTGCCGTCGTCGTCGAAGATCGCCAACTCGCTGATGGGCCAGGCCTTTCCGACCGTGCCCGGCTTCTTCAGCCAGTCCTCCGCGGTGGCGAAGGCGCCGCCGCCCTCGCTGGCCGCGTAGTACTCCTCCACACAGGGGCCCCACCAGTCGAGCATCGCCCGCTTCACATGGTCGGGGCAGGGCGCGGCGCCGTGGATGGCGTGCCGCATGGCGGAGACGTCGTAGCGCGCCCTGATGTCCTCCGGCAGCGCCAGCAGGCGGTGGAACTGGGTCGGGACCATGTGCGTGTGGGTGCATCGCTCCTGGTCGATCAGCCGGAGCATCTCCTCGGGCGTCCACTTGTCCATCAGCACCAGGCGATGACCGATGTGCAGCGACGCGCTCGCGAACTGGAGAACCGCCGTGTGGTAGAGCGGCGAGCAGACGAGGTGCACGTTGTCGTCGTAGGGCCTGATGCCGAAGATGCCGAGGAAGCCGCCGAGGTAGGCCTCCTCGGGGAGCTTGCCGGGCAGCGGGCGGCGGATGCCGCGGGGGCGGCCTGTGGTGCCCGAGGTGTAGTTCATGACCCAGCCGAGGGTGCGGTCCTCGGGCGCCGACTCCGGCTGTCCTTCGAGGAGTTCGGCATACGGGCGGAAGCCCTCGACCTCGCCGATCGCATACCGGTGGGTGGCGGGCAGGCCCGCTTCGTCGGCGGCCTGGCGGGCGGGGCCGGCGAAGCGCTCGTGGGCGAGGAAGACCTTGGCGCCGGAGTCGGCGACGATCCAGGCGATCTCCGGGCCCACGAAGTGGTGGTTGATCGGGACGAGGTAGAACCCGGCCTGGGTGGCGGCGAGATGGGCGGTGAAGAAGTCGACGCCGTTGGGCAGGACGACCGCAAAGGCGTCCCCGCGTTCCATGCCGGCGGCGCGCAGACCGTGGACGAGACGGTTGGCGGCGGCGTGCAGCCGGCCGGCGGTCCATTTCTCGCCGTCGGGGGCGACGAGGACGGTGCGGTCGGGGTCGGCGGTGGCCTGGGCCCAGAAGCCGGGCGGGGGTGTGCTCGTCACTGGCCGCTCCTTCCGGCGATGCGGTTGACGTGGTCGACGGCCTGCTCGAAGCCGCGGGTGAGGTCGTCGAAGACGGCCTGGACACTGCGTTCGCTGTTCATCCGGCCGACGATCTGTCCGACGGGGGTGCCGAGCAGGGGCTCGACCTCGTATTTCTGGATGCGCGTGAGGGCATCGGCGACGAGCAGGCCCTGGAGGGGCATGGGCAGGGTGCCGGGGCCGTTCGGGTCGTCCCAGGCGTCCGTCCACTCGGTCCGCAGCTGGCGTGCGGGTTTCCCGGTCAGGGCGCGCGAGCGGACCGTGTCGCCGGAGCCCGCCTCCAGCAGCTTCCGCGTCACCGCGGGCGAGGACATCTCGGCCTCGGTGCAGGTGAGCCACAGCGAGCCCAGCCACACACCCTGGGCGCCGAGCGCCAGCGCGGCCGCCACCTGCCGTCCGCTGCCGATGCCGCCCGCGGCCAGTACCGGCAGCGGGTCGACGGCGTCGACGACCTCGGGGGTCAGCACCATCGAGGCGATCTCGCCGGTGTGTCCGCCGGCCTCGTAGCCCTGCGCGACGACGATGTCGATGCCGCCTTCCTTGTGTTTGACGGCGTGCCGGGCGCTGCCCGCGAGCGCGGCGACGAGCACGCCCCGGTCATGGGCGCGATCCACGACATCCGCGGGCGGTGAGCCGAGGGCGTTGGCGAGCAGCTTGATCGGATAGTCGAAGGCGACGTCGAGCTGGGTGCGGGCGACCTGCTCCATCCACCCGGTGATCCGCCAGCCGGACACCTCCCCCTCGGCCAGTTCGGGCACGCCGTACTTGGCCAGGGTGTCCTTGACGTACTGCCGGTGTCCCTCGGGGATCATGGCCTCGACCTCGGCCTCGGTCACCCCCTCGACCTTCTTGGCGGGCATGACGACGTCCAGCCCGTACGGCCTGCCCTCGACATGGGCCTCGATCCAGTCGAGGTCGCGTTTGAGGTCGTCGGGGGCGGTGTAGCGGACCGCGCCGAGCACGCCGAAGCCGCCGGCCCGGCTGATGGCCGCAGCGACGGCGGGGAACGGCGTGAAGCCGAAGATGGCGTGCTCGACTCCCAGTTTCTTGCTCAGCTCCGTCTGCATGGGCGCAGGATGCCGCAGTCCTCCGGAGGACGGAAGGGGTTTTCTGATGCTCCGTCAGATTCGGTCGCCGGGTTAGAGTTCCACGATGACTGATGAGGTGTCCCCCGGACTGACCCGCCGTCACATCACCCGAAGATCCCTTGCCTTGGGGGGCGCGCTGGCCATCGCCCCGTTCCCCGCCGGGCTCGCGGCCGCGTCCACCAGCCGCAGCACACTGCGCCACGGCACCCCGGCGCAGGCCGGCCTCCTCGCCGCCCATCTGCGCCAACTCGTCACCGACGCGGAGACGTTCCTCGCCCCCTCCCCCAAGCACCCCTGGTACGCGGGGGCCGTGCTGCTCGCCGGACGCGGCGACACCGTGGCGCTGCACCGGCCGATCGGCATGGCGGTGCGCTACTCGGCATACGACGAGAAGACCGACACCGGCGTCGAGTTCCCGCCCGAGGACCGGATCCCCATGGCCGAGGACACCGTCTTCGACCTGGCCTCGGTGTCCAAGCTGTTCACCTCGATCCTGGCGGTGCAGCAGATCGAGCGGGGCGCGCTGGAGCTGGAGGGCACGGTCGCCGCGTACCTCCCGGAGTTCGCCGGCGCGGGCAAGCAGGACGTCACGATCCGTCAGCTCCTCACGCACACCTCGGGGTTCCGCGCCTGGATCCCGCTCTACAACGCACCGACGTACGAGGAGAAGCTCCAGCTCATCTGGAACGAGGCACCGCTCAACCCGCCGGGCACGAAGTACCTCTACTCCGACCTCAACCTGATCTCCCTCCAACTGGTCCTGGAGAAGATCACCGGCCGCACCCTGGACACACTCCTCCATGACGAGATCACCGCCCCGCTCGGCATGCGTCGCACCCGCTACAACCCGCCCACCTCCTGGAAACCGAGGATCGCGGCGACGGAAGACGCACGAAAGCCCTGGTCCGGCCTCGACCGAGGACTGGTGTGGGGTGAGGTGCACGACGAGAACGCGTTCAGCCTGGGCGGAGTCGCGGGCCACGCGGGCGTCTTCTCCTGCGCCTGGGACCTGGCGGTCCTCGGCAGGACGCTGCTCAACGGGGGCTCCTACGGCCGGGCCCGCATCCTGCGTCGCGAGTCCGTGGAACTGATGTTCACCGACTTCAACACCGCGTTCCCGGGGGACGAACACGGGCTCGGCTTCGAGCTCTACCAGCACTGGTACATGGGCGCGATGGCGACACCGCGCACAGCCGGGCACACGGGCTTCACCGGCACGTCGCTGGTCCTCGACCCGACGACGGACTCCTTTCTGATCGTGCTGGGCAACTCGGTGCACCCGGCGCGGAGTTGGCGCTCCGGCTCCGCTCCTCGGGTGGCCGCCGCGAACAACCTGGCACGCGCTGTTCCGGTACGCCCGCGGTACGGCCGAAGCGCCTGGTTCTCCGGCATGGCGAGCGCCACGACGGCCACGCTCACCTTGCCGGCCCTCGACACGTCGTCCGGCGGCGCTCGGCTGCGGTGCGCACTGTGGTGGGACACCGAACCTCAGTCGGACGCCCTCGCGTTGGAGGCGACGACGGACGGCGGGGCGACCTGGCAGCCGGTCCCGTTCACGACCACACGACCCGCCGAGACGCACCCGACGGGCACGGTCACCGGCTGGTCGGGCCGTGTGTGGCACCGGCTCACGGCGGATCTGCCGGCGCACCCTCGACTGACCCTGCGCTGGCGGTACACGACCGACCGGCTGTACGTGGGCCGTGGAGCGTACGTCGACGGACTGCGCGTGGGCGCCGCCGACGGCCTCCTCTTCGACGAGGCACGCTCGAGTGACGCCGAACGGATCGCCGCCGTGGGATGGGTGCCGGCCGCCGACTGAACGCGTCCGTCGATGACTCGCTCAGGCAGAAGGCGTCGCAGGCGATCTCTCAAGGCAGCCCGGTCCTGCTGTGCGGAACTGTCCGAGCCATCGGGACCGGCCGGGCCGACTTCCTCGTCAAGACCGGTCCGACAAGTCCGGTCCCACTACGAACAGTTGACCGCCCGCTACCCACTCAAGCCCTCCTGGCACCCAACCCCCACCTAACCCCCGGCCCCCTCCAGCACCACCATCGCCGCATTGTGCCCCGGCACCCCACTGACCCCGCCCCCACGCACCGCACCCGCCCCGCACAGCAGCACGTTCCCGTGCCGCGTCTCCACGCCCCACCGCCCGGTCCCCTCCTGGGCGTACGGCCAGGACAGGTCCCGGTGGAAGATGTTCCCCCGGGGCAGTCGCAGATCCCGTTCCAGATCGAGCGGCGTCTTCGCCTCGATGCAGGGCCGCCCCTCCGCGTCGACGGCCAGACAGTCGGCCAGCGGCTCGGCGAGCTGGGCGTCGAGCTGGGCGAGCGTCGACTTCACCAGCTCCTCGCGGACGCCGTCGTTGTCCTCCTCGAAGAGCCGCGCAGGCGTGTGCAGGCCGAACAGCGTCAGCGTCTGGTACCCCTGCTCCACCAGCTCCGGGCCGAGGATCGTCGGATCCGTCAGCGAGTGGCAGTAGATCTCCGACGGCGGGGCCGCGGGCAGCTCACCGGCCGCTGCCTGGTCATAGGCAGCGGCGAGCTGCTCGTACCCCTCCGCGATGTGGAAGGTGCCGGAGAACGCCGCGCGCGGGTCGACAGCGCTGTCCCGCAGCCGGGGCAGCCGCTTGAGCAGCATGTTCACCTTGAGCTGCGCGCCCTCCGCGGGGGCGGGCGGCTCATCGCCGGTCAGGTCCGCCAGGGCCTGCGGGGAGGCGTTCACCAGGACGTGCCGGGCGGCCACCGTCCCCTCCCCCTCGGCCGTCCGAAACGCGACCTCCGCCATACGACCGTCCGTGGCGATCCGCACCGCCTCGTGCCCGGTGGCGATGACGGCACCCGCGTCGCGCGCGGCGGCGGCCAGGGCGTCGGTGAGGGCGCCCATGCCGCCGACGGGGACGTCCCAGTCACCGGTGCCGCCGCCGATCACGTGGTACAGGAAGCAGCGGTTCTGCTTCAGCGAGGGGTCGTGGGCGTCGGCGAAGGTGCCGATCAGGGCATCCGTGAGGACGACACCCCGGACCAGGTCATCGGCGAAACGGTCCTCCACCATCACGCCGATCGGCTCCTCGAACAGCCCCCGCCAGGCCTCCTCGTCGTCCACCCGGCGCCGCAGCTCGTCCCGCGTGGGCAGCGGTTCGGTGAGGGTCGGGAAGACCCGTTCGGCGACGCGGCCGGTCATGGCGTAGAAGCGCCGCCAGGCCTCGTACTCGCGCTTCCCGCCCGTCAGGCGCTCGAAGGCCTCGCGGGTGCGTCGCTCGCCGCCGCCCACCAGGAGGCCGGTGGGCTGTCCGTCGCGTTCGACGGGGGTGTACGAGGAGATGGTGCGCTTGCGGACCCGGAAGGTCAGGCCCAGATCCCGGACGATCTTCTTCGGGAGCAGGCTGACCAGGTACGAGTAGCGCGACAGCCGTGCGTCGACGCCGGTGAAGGGCCGGCTGGAGATCGCGGCGCCGCCGGTGTGGTCGAGGCGTTCCAGGACCAGGACGGAGCGTCCGGCCCGGGCCAGGTAGGCGGCGGCGACGAGGCCGTTGTGACCCCCGCCGACGATCACGGCGTCGTACGTGTGTCCCTCGAGTGCAGGCATGTCTCTTCGTAACACGCGATGATCACCGGCGGCCAGGGGTGTACGGCGGTACGGCGACGGGGTCAGGGTCCCTGGGACGCCCGCTGCTGCCGCAGCACCGCCACCCTCCGGTACAGCTCCACGGCCTCGGCGCCACGGCCGAGCTGTTCCAGGCAGTGGGCCTCGTCGTTGCGGCTGGCGAGGGTGTCGGGGTGGTCGGCGCCGAGGACGCGTTCGCGGGCGGCGGCGACTCTGCGGTACTCGCTGAGGGCGTCGGCCCAGCGGCCCAGCCAGCCCAGGCCCACGGCGACCTCGCGGCGGCTGACCAGGGTGTCGGGGTGCTCCGGACCGAGGACGCGCTCGCGGAGGGCGCACACGTCGCGGGACTCGGCGAGGGCCTCCTCCCAGCGGCCGAGGCGGCCGAGATTGACGCCGAGGCCGTGGCGGGCGCGGAGGGTCTCGGGGTGGGCGGGGCCGTGGACGCGGGTGCGGTCGTCGATCAGGTCGCGGTAGAGCTGGAGCGCCTCCGTGCTGCGGCCGAGGCGGCCGAGGCTGATGCCGACCTCGTAGCGGGCGGCGAGGGTGTCGGGGTGGTCGGGGCCGAGCGCCTGGGCGCGGGCCTCGGCGACCTCGTGGTAGGTCTGCAGGGCTTCCGGCCAGCGCCCCAACTGGCCCAGCGCGTAGGCGACTTCGTAGCGGGTGACCAGGGTGTCGGGGTGGGCGGGGCCCAGCACGCGGGCGCGGGCCGCCGCGACGTCGCAGGCCATGCGATAGGAGTCCTCCAGACGGCCGAGCCGGCTGAGGTTGAAGGCGAGGTTGTGACGGCAGCGCAGGGCGTCGGGGTGGTCGGCGCCCATCGTGCGCTCACGGGCGGCGAGGACGGACGTGTAGACCTGGTGAGCGTCGAAGTGGCGGCCCAACTGGCCCAGCACATAGGCCATTTCCTGGCGGGCGGCGAGGGTGTCGGGGTGGTCCGGGCCGAGGGAGAGACTGCGGCTGCGGGCGACGTGTTTGTACTCGCGCAGGGCGTCGTCGGCGCGGCCGGTGCGGCTGAGGGTGAAGGCGACCTCGTAGCGGCTGGCGAGGGTGTCCGGATGGTCGGGGCCGAGCAGGTGCTCGCGCTCGGCGGCCACCGCGCGGTGCACCTCGCCGGCCTCCGCCCAGCGGCCCAGCCGGCCCAGGCTGAGCCCCGCGTTGTGCCGTCCGGTCAGGGCGGTGAGGGCCTCCGGGGGCGGGGCGGCCGGGTCGTCGGGGCCGGATTCCCCGACCTGCCGTCCGGTGGCGGGCCGGGGGATCCACTCACCGGTGAGCCCCGCCCCGGCGTCCGGTGGCGTGGCGGCGAGGCCGGCACCGGTGGCCTTGTGGCCGGTGGTCATGCCGCGGGTCCAGGACGGCAGCCGGGCCGCGCGGGCGGCGGGCTCGGGCCTGAGGGTCGGCTGGGGTGTCACCACGGTGGGCACGTACGTCGGTGTCGTACGCCCCAGGCTGATGCGGCGGCCCACCTCGCGGGCGTCGTGCGGGCGTTGCTCGGGCAGCTTGGCCAGCAGGTCCAGGATGATCTTCTCGAAGTACGCGGGAACTTCCGCGCGGTGGCTGCGCGGCGGGCGGGGCGGGGTGTCGCGGTGGCCGACGAGGATCGCCCAGGCGTCGTCGAGGTCGAACGGCGGTACCCCGGTGGCGATCTCGTACAGCACGCACCCCAGCGAGTACAGGTCGCTGCGCTGGTCGACCTCGGAGCCGCCGATCTGCTCGGGCGACATGTAGTGCGGGGTGCCCATGGCGATGCCGGTGCCGGTGAGGCGGGAGGTGAAGCCGATGTCGTGGCCGAGGCGGGCGATGCCGAAGTCGCAGATCTTCACCGTGCCGTCGGTGAGCCGCATGATGTTCGCGGGCTTCAGGTCGCGGTGCACGATGCCCTGTTGGTGGGTGTAGGCGAGGGCCGCCGCCACCTGGTCGGCGATCTCCACGACGTCCCCGACGGGCAGCGGGTGATGCTTGTTGTCCTCCAGGAGCTGGCTGAGGTTGCGGCCCTCCAGCAACTCCATGACGAGGTAGAGGATCCCGTCGGACTCCCCGAAGTCATGGACGACGGTGACCCCGCGGTGCTGGAGAGCGGCGGCCACCCGGGCCTCCCGGCGGAACCGCTCGCGCAGCACCCGGGTGAAGGACTGGTCATGGGACGGACCCAGCGGCTTGAGGCACTTCACGGCGACACGACGGCCCAGCGACTCGTCGCGCGCCCGCCACACCTCGCCCATGCCGCCGCGCCCGATCAGATCGAGCAGCCGGTAGCGGCCCTGGATCAGCTTGCTGTCCCCCATCTGCTGCGATCGCCCCCGATGGTCTCGCCCCGCCCCTGGCCCGTCCAGTATGGCGAGCTATCCACCCACTTTGTACGGGGCCGGGCGGGAGCCGGGGCCGAGCCGTGACATGGCCCGGAGGATGTGTTTGGGCGGGAGTTGCCAGCGTAGACGTGCGGGGACACAGCGCAGAAGGGTGCCTGTGGCACGCAACTGGCGGGTGACGGTGGCGGGTTTCGGGGCCGGTCTGCCGTACAGCTCGTGGGCGTACGGCGGCAGAGCGGCGTACGCCAGTTGTGCCACGCGCCGCCACAGCACCTCGCGCGCCGGGATGAGGACGGGGTGCGTCGGCGGGCGGAGCAGGAAGTCGTCCACGGCGCGTGCCTCGGGCCCGACGGCGAGTTCGGGGCGCACCTTCTCGAAGTACGCGGCCAGCTCGGCCTGGTCGGCGGGTACGGCGTCCGGGTCGAGGCCCACCAGGCGGGCGCTGACCCGTTGTTCGGCTATGTAGCGGTCGGCCTGTTCGTCGGTGAGCCGGAATCCGGAGCGGCGCGCGACCCCCAGATAGGAGTCGATCTCCGCGCAGTGCACCCACAGCAGCAACTCGGGTTCGTCGACGCCGTACCGCTCCCCCGTGTCCGGGTCGACGGCCGACAGCATGGTGTGGATCTTCCGGACGCGAGCCCCCGCCTTCTCCGCCGCCTCGGTGGTGCCGTAGCTGATGGTGCCGACGAAGTTCGCGGTACGCAGCAGCCGGCCCCAGGCGTCCTTGCGGAAGTCGGAGTTCTGCATGACCCCGCGCACCGCACGCGGGTGCAGGGCCTGGAAATAGAGCGCGCGGACACCGGCGACCCACATCATCGGGTCGCCGTGCATCTGCCAGGTCACCGACTTCGGTGTGAACAGTCCGGGATCACCCATGTCACGAAGGCTAACGCCGTACCCTCGGCATCCCCAGACCGATCCACGAGATGATCTCCCGCTGGATCTCGTTGTTGCCGCCGCCGAAGGTGAAGATCACGGCCGAGCGGTAGCCGCGTTCCAGCTCCCCGTGGAGCACCGTGCCCGCGGAACCCTCCTTCAGGGCGCCCGCCGCGCCGACGATCTCCATCAGCCAGGCGTAGGCGTCGCGGCGGGCCTCGGAGCCGTACACCTTGACCGCGGAGGCGTCCTGCGGGGTGAGCGTGCCGTCCTGGACCGCGCTGACCATCTGCCAGTTGAGGAGCTTGAGGGCGTCCAGCCTGGTGTGGGTCCGGGCGAGAAGGCGGCGCACCCAGGGCAGGTCGACGACGCGGCGGCCGTCGGCGAGTTTGGTCTCCATGGCCCAGCGCTGGACGTCGTGCAGGGCGCGGATCGCCATGGTGCCGTGGGCGGCGAGGGTGACGCGTTCGTGGTTGAGCTGGTTGGTGATCAGCCGCCAGCCCTGGTTCTCGGCGCCGACGCGGCGGGTGACGGGGACGCGGATGTCCTCGTAGTAGCTGGCCGTGGTGTCGTGACCGGCGAGGGTGTTGATGACGGTGCAGGAGTAGCCGGGGTCGGTGGTCGGCACCAGCAGCATGCTGATGCCCTTGTGCGGCGGGGCGGCCGGGTCGGTACGGGTCGCGAGCCAGACCCAGTCGGCGGTGTCGCCGTTGGTCGTCCAGATCTTCTGGCCGTTGACGACGTACTCTCCCCCATCGTCGCGCACCGCGCGCGTCTTCAGCGCAGCCAGGTCGGTACCCGCGTCGGGCTCGCTGTAGCCGATCGCGAAGTCGATCTCGCCGGAGAGGATTTTGGGCAGGAAGTACGCCTTCTGCTCGTCGGTGCCGAACTGCATGATGGTCGGTCCGACGGTGTTCAGTGCCATGAGCGGCAGCGGCACACCGGCCTGGGCGGCCTCGTCGAAGAAGATGAACTGCTCGATCGCACTCAGCCCGCGTCCGCCGTACTCCTTGGGCCAGCCCACGCCGAGCCACTGGTCCGCGCCGAGCCGCCGGATGATGTCGCGGTAGTAGCGCTTCTGCTCCCGCCGGTCGCCGTGGCGGGCGAGCGAGTCCTCGGGCACCAGTTCGGCGAAGTAGGCGCGCAGTTCGGTGCGCAGCCGCTGCTGCTCGGGCGTGTATTCGAGATGCACGGCGCCTCCAGGCTCCCCGGGACCGGTCCTGTCGGCGCACACGGTAGAACGTGTTCCAGAAATTGGGAATGGCGAGGGCACACGAAAGGGCCCCCGGAGTACCGGGGGCCCTTTCGTCGGTGCGGTGACGCCTGAACCGCTCAGTGGGCCACGGGAGCCGGCCGCGCGCCGGCGGCCTTCTCCGCAGCCGTCCTCGGAGCCAGCAGCCGCTCCGCCAGCAGCCCGAAGACCAGCCCGAAGGAGGTCCACAGGGTCACCTGGACAGCGAGGGCGGCAAGCCGGTACTGCCACAGGAGGCCGGCCGGGAAGTGCTCCGGGACCTCGCTGAACGACGGCAGGAAGGCGTACGCCAGACCGACCGCGAGGACGAAGAACGCGCCCGCCGCGACGGTGGCGTTCCAGTTGCCCAGGCGCGGCGCGAGGCGCTTGCCCAGGATGACCGTCCCGATCGCCAGCAGCACACTGAGCACGATCATCAGGAAGAACAGCGCGGTGCGCTGGTCGAGGGTGTCGGGGTCGCCCACGGCCGGCGGGTTGGCCGGGTACTTCAGGAACGGGACGACGTAGACGCAGACCAGTCCGGCGGCCGCCAGGAGCAGCGCGCTCGCGCGCGGCCCGAAGCGACCGATCCGGCCCAGCGCGAAGCAGTACGCGAGCGCCGCGATGCCGCCGAAGGCGACCCCGTAGACGAGGACGCCGGTGGACAGGCCCGCGGTGGACTGCAGGGTGCGGCTGACGAGTTCCTCGCCGCCGTGCTCGTGGGCGTGGGCCTCCTCGAAGGCGATGGCCCGGTCGACGCGCGGTTCGCCCAGGAAGTACGCGACGACGAGGGCGGCCAGCCCTGCGGCGAGGCCCGCGAGCATGCCGCGGACCAGCAGGTTTCTGACAGTTGCGGAGTTCATGCGCAGGAGGGCTTCCTCGTCGCTGTCAGTGGCAGGGGAAGCCGAGCAGGTGGCGGGCGTCGTGCACCCACTCATGGACCCCCTCACCGGAGATGAGGGAGGTGGCGCCCTGTTCGGCGCCGACGAAGTAGAGCAGGACCAGCATCACAACGCCGAAGAAGACCGCCCAGGGGGCGATGGCGCCGATCGGGAGTTTTGCTGGTACCGCGGTGGAACCGGTGGTCGGCGGGGCGACGGACTGCGCCATGGCAGGTACCTCCTGGGGGAACTCGCGTCCCGTGTCAGTGGTGCACAGGACGACGGGGCGGGTCTGACTCACCCGGCCCGCACCCGAAGGGCGTTCCCGGCATACAGTGGCGCGACCGTGCCGGAATCCCACCGGCTTCCACCGAACCGTCGTCGATATCGACGAGACGGTACCGCGTGGGAGAGGTGCGGCCAAGAGCGCACGGGAGCACCCCGAGCGCCCGCCGAGGGCCGTTCGGCCCGTCAAGTACCGATCTTGGAGGGGCTGTTGAGCGGGGGAACGGGCGTATGACGAGCCGAGTGACGTTGATCTCACCGGCGGTCACCAAGGCGCTGCGGGAGGCCAGATTCGATGACGGCTGCTCCCTCGACGCGTCCGGCCGCCGCCTCGCCCAGGCCGCAGCGGGCTCGCTCCCGGTGGCGGAACGGGTCGTCTGCTCCCCCACCGTGCGCTGCCGCGAGACGGCCGCCGCGCTCGGACTCGACGCCACGGACGCCGTGTTGCTGTCGGCTCTGGACGCCGGACGGTGGCGCGGCTCGACGTTGGCCGGGGTGAGCGCCGAGGAGCCGGAGGCGCTGGCGCGTTGGCTGTCCGACCCCGACTCCGCGCCGCACGGCGGGGAATCGGTGCGCGCGGTGTGCGACCGGGTCGGCTCGTGGCTGGACACGGTGGCCCAGGACGAGGGGCTCGCCGTCGCCGTGGCCGAGCCCGAGATCGTGCGCGCGGCGGTCGTCCGGGCGCTCGGCGCACCGGAGTCGGCGTTCTGGCGTACGGACGTCCCGCCGCTGACGGCGGTCGAGCTCAGCGGCCGGGCAGGGCGCTGGAACGTACGCCTGGGGCACCCCCTCGGCCGAGGCTGAGGCCGGACCTGGTCAGTGCAGTGTGACCATGAAGTCCGTGCAGGCCTGCGCGCACGTCCGGCAGGCCTTCGCGCCCTCTTCGCCGCCCGGCAGCCCGTCGAAGGCGTGCGCGGTCTCCAGGCACACGGTCCGGCACCACTCCAGCTGGACGCGGATGCCGTTCTCGTCCAGTCGGTTCTGCTCGGACAGCAGCCGGCAGGTCGCGTCGCAGACCTCCGCGCACATGATGCCCTTGCGTCGTACGAGTTCCTGTTGCTCGGTCCCGTCCGGATCCACGAGGCTCGCCCGCAGCGCGCACGCCCGGGCACACTCGGTGCACGCCTGCGCACACGCGAAGCGGTCCTCCAGGAATCGGAAGAGCTCCTGCTGCGTCGTCGTCGTTGTCACACCGCGCGGGTAGCCGCGCTGGATCGTGTCAAACCCGGTGTTCCCCAGGGGTGCGGCCGGTTTTTCGGTTGTGGTTCATGCGGCACGCGAGGGGTACTCGCGTGCCATGACTACTGCATGGATGGACGTGGCCGCGGGCCGCGGCGCTGTCGGCGTCGGGCTGATCGTCGCTGGTGTCGTGGTCGTGACGTTGCTGATCGGTGCCTTCTGGCTGGGTTCCCGCCTACGGCGCCGCGAGCTCCCGCCGCCGACCCCCGAGGAGCAGCCACGGCTGCCGGAGGGCGGCCCCGTCCGTGAGGTCGTGGAGAACCGGGAGCCCGACGAGGTGCCCCGGAGCGATCACCGGATGACCCCGCACGAGTCGCCCGCGTTCGGCAATTCCCCCAGCCGGACCGGCCCGGAGAAGGAACGGCCCCAGTGGAGCGAGGGCAGTGGCGGTTCCTTCGGCAGCGGCGGACCCGGCGGCCGCTGACCCCCGCACCGCACGCTGTATGACGCACCGGGGCCCCTTCGCCCCCGTGACCCGGGCCTTCTGAACACCGATACTGCCAGGAGCAGCGTTTCGGCCACCAGGAGGTCCTCCATGAAGATGTTGATCAACGTCCCGGAGAGCGTCGTCGCGGACGCCCTGCGAGGCCTGGCGGCCGCCCATCCCGAACTCACCGTCGATGTCGAGAACCGCGTGATCGTACGGCGGGACGCCCCCGTGGCCGGCAAGGTCGGGCTGATCTCCGGCGGCGGCTCCGGGCACGAGCCGCTGCACGGTGGTTTCGTGGGCCCCGGCATGCTGTCGGCGGCGTGCCCCGGTGAGGTGTTCACGTCCCCGGTCCCGGACCAGATGGTGCGGGCGGCGGCCGCCGTGGACAGCGGGGCCGGCGTGCTGTTCATCGTGAAGAACTACACGGGTGACGTCCTCAACTTCGACATGGCCGCCGAACTCGCCGAGGACGAGGGCATCCAGGTCGCCAAGGTGCTGGTCAACGATGACGTGGCGGTCACCGACAGCCTGTACACGGCCGGGCGGCGCGGCACGGGCGCCACCCTGTTCGTGGAGAAGATCGCGGGCGCCGCGGCGGAGGAGGGCCAGCCGCTGGAGCGGGTGGAGTCGATCGCCCGTCAGGTCAACGAGAACTCCCGCAGCTTCGGCGTCGCGCTGAGCGCGTGCACCACGTACGCCAAGGGCAGCCCCACCTTCGACCTGCCCGACGGGGAGCTGGAACTGGGCATCGGCATCCACGGCGAGCCGGGCCGGGAGCGGCGGTCGATGATGACCTCCGGCGAGATCGCCGACTTCGCGGTGAACGCGATTCTGGAGGACATGAACCCGCGCAACCCGGTCCTGCTGCTGGTCAACGGCATGGGAGCGACCCCGCTGCTGGAGCTGTACGGGTTCAACGCCGAGGTGATGCGGGTGCTCACCGCCCGGGGCGTGGCCGTGGCCCGCACACTGGTCGGCAACTACGTCACCTCCCTCGACATGGCGGGCGCCTCGGTCAGCCTGTGCCAGATCGACGAGGAACTCCTGCGACTGTGGGACGAGCCGGTGAAGACCGCGGGGCTGCGCTGGGGCATGTGAGCCGACGGCAACGAGCAGTCAACGCACCTATCACGCAAGGAGATCCAGTGCTCGACGCCGACTTCTTCCGCCGCTGGATGACAGCGACCGCCGCGTCCGTCGAACGTGAGGCGGAACGGCTGACGGACCTCGACTCGCCCATCGGGGACGCCGATCACGGCAGCAATCTGCTGCGGGGGTTCCGCGCCGTGACGGCGGTGCTGGAGAAGGAGGCGCCGGATACGCCGGGTGCGGTGCTGACGCTCGCCGGACGGCAGCTCATCTCGACGGTCGGCGGGGCGTCCGGGCCGCTGTACGGCACGCTGCTGCGGCGGACCGGCAAGGCGCTCGGGGAGGACGCGGAGGTGAGTGAGGACCGGTTCACCGAGGCGCTTCGGGCCGGAGTGGACGCGGTGATGGCGCTGGGTGGTGCCGCGCCCGGCGACAAGACCATGATCGACGCGTTGGTGCCGGCTGTGGACGCGCTGGGCGACGGCTTCGTCGCGGCAGGGGCCGCCGCCGAGGAGGGCGCGCTGGCGACGACGCCGTTGCAGGCCCGCAAGGGGCGGGCGAGCTATCTCGGTGAGCGCAGCATCGGGCACCAGGATCCCGGGGCCACCTCGGCCGCTCTGCTGATCGCCGGGCTCGCGGAGGCCGACGGTGAGTGACGGCAAGCTCGTCGGGATCGTGCTGGTCTCGCACAGCGCGGACGTGGCCGCGTCGGTGGCGGAGCTCGCCAAGGGGCTGGCGGGCCCTGGTGTCGCGGTACCCGTCGCGCCGGCGGGCGGCACCGAGGGCGGCGGGCTGGGCACGAGCTCGGAGCTCATCGCCGCGGCCGCCGCCTCGGTGGACCGCGGTGCCGGGGTCGCGATCCTGACCGATCTCGGCAGCGCGGTGCTCACCGTGAAGGCGCTGCTCGCCGAGGGCGACGAACTCCCGGACGACACGCGCCTGGTGGACGCCCCGTTCGTGGAGGGCGCGGTGGCGGCGGTGGTCACCGCGGCGACGGGCGCCGACCTGGCGGCGGTGGAGGCGGCGGCCGCGGAGGCGTACACCTACCGCAAGACCTGAGGTCAGCTGCCGCGCACGAAGAGGCGGGCCAGCCGCTCCCCCGTCGCGACGGCGGCGGCATGGTCCTCGATGGGTTTCACCTGCGAGTCCTTGAAGACGATGTAAGTGACCCCGGAGGCCGTGCCGCCGACGCGAGGGTCGGGATCGATGCCGAGCGCCTCGGCGCTGGCGTAGGAGGCCTCGCCGATGATGTCGCGCGGGCCCACGTCGCCGACCACCGCGTACTGCACCCGGTCCCGGTGGATGACGGCGGCGACCGAGCCGCCGCGGACGCCGCTCGCGCGGTAGTCCCAGATGGCGCTCGGGGTGGGCACGACGATGTACGGAAGGCGTTCGGCGTTCAGCTGGCGGCCGTCGGACTGCTGGTAGGCGGCGGCGGCGCTGAAGGACGGATCGGTACCGCGGTTGCAGCGCAGACCCGGTCGACCGTCGCAGTCGATGTCCATGTCCGCCTTCCAGAAGACGGCCTCCCGGGTGCCGCAGACGGGGACGGTCGCGGGCCGGCCGTCGTCGCTGCGGTACCGGCCGCGGGAGATTTGGGCGCAGTCACGCACCTTGGCCAGCAGATCGGCGGCCCGGACGTCGCCCTCGTGCCGAGCGGCCACCGGCTCCTGCCGGGCCGTCGGCTCGACAGCGGGCGACATCGTCGGAGCGGCGAGCAGGGCGGCGCCTGCCGCGACCAGCGTCAGTGACTGGACACGCACGATGGGGGACCCTCTCCTGGGGGACATTGACGGACACTCAGCCAAATCTGCTGCCGTTCCGATCAAGCGGCCACCGATAGGGGGCCGGACGGTGCACATCCCCTGGTCGGCGGCACATGTCCCCGAACTGGCGACAGGGGCCGGGCGCCTGAGCCCGCGTCGGCTCCGGCCGCCCGGCCGCCCGCGTCCGGCGCGGGAACAGCGACGACAGCGGCCCGCGCCAACGGCACGAACTCCCGATCCCTCAAGGGAAGTTCGACCGTGAGGAGCTTCAGCATACGTAACCGTTCCGTCCGCTCACCCACGACGGCCCTCTTGATGTTCTCCCGCCGACGGCGCCATATTAGTCCGGACCAATATCCTCCCCGGGGAGGCCGTCCGTGCGCCGTGCTTTCGCACCCCCCGGAGCGCTCCGCGGGGCACTCTGCGCAATGCTCTGCGGAGTGCTCACGCTGCTCGCCTCCTGCGCCTGGAGCGGTGACGGCGAGGCCCGCCGCCTCCCCGCGGCACCCGTGGGCATCACCGCCGCGGCCGGCAGCGCGACCAGCGTGCACGTCATGTGGAACGCGACCGACGGGGACGTCACGGCCTACGAGGTGTATCAGGGCACCACGAAGGTGAAGGAGGTACCGGGTTCCGAGCACATGGTGGACGTCACCAGGCTGAGGCCGTCCACCACCTACGTCTTCACCGTGCGGGCTCGGGACACCGACGGGCAGGTGGGCCCGAGCAGCCGGGAGGTCCGCGCCGCCACTCCGGCGGCCGTGACGGCGGACGGTTCGGCGCCGACAGCGCCCGGGAGGCCGCAGGGCCGGGTGATCGGCAGCCGGGCCGTCCAGCTGTCCTGGTCCGCGTCCTCGGACGACCGGGGTGTGCTGTCGTACGACATCCACCAGGGCGCCACGAAGATCCACAGTGTGGGCGGGAACCAGACGGCGACGGTGGTGACGGGGCTGCGGCCGGGCACCCGCTACGCCTTCACCGTGCGCGCCCGGGACGCGGCCGACAACGTCTCCCCGGCGAGCGGCACCGTCCGCCTCACCACCGCGCCGGGCACCGACGACGGTCGCGGCACGGCACCCACCGGCTTCCGCGCGGCGACGCGTCTCGGCGACGACGGGGCGTACTACCTCGACCTCTCCTGGGTCCCGCCGCGCGCGGACGGCACGGTCACGGAGTACCAGGTCCACCTGGACGGCCGTCCGGCCACCTCCCTGGTGTTCGGCGGGAACCCGCCGAGCGGCCGGGCGACGTACAGCTTCTATGCGGGCCGGGAGGACGGGGTCACCCAGCGGGTGCGGATCCGGGCCAGGCTGCCGGACGGGACCTGGGGCGGATTCTCGGCGGAGCGGACGGTGACGACCGGCGCCGGGGAGCCGTGACGGCACCTCTCGTCTGGGCCGTACGAAGGAATCCGTCACCTGCCCGGAGGCGGTCCGGGTGCGCGCCGGGCCGCGGGCACGTTGGCTGCCCCTGAGGCGCACGGGCGATTCCCGACCTCGGCGGCGCTACGGATGTACCGCCAACCGTGCCGCCGGAGGGCAGTCCATGCGTACTACTCAGCTTCTCCTCCGCTCCGGCCTGACCGCTGCCGCCGCCGTCGCGCTGGCCGCCGTACCGGCGGCCGCGGCTTCGGGGATTTCCGTCAGCACCACCGGATCCACGGTGTCCGTCACGACCAGTGCCTGCAGCCAGGTGAACGGCAGCTGGGGTACCGCCTCGCTCCTGAACAGCGGCCAGGCGAACTTCACTCAAGGCCGTCAGGTGACGCTGTCGGGGACGACGTCCCTGCAGTCGGCCGCCTGGTCGAACGTGAGCCCCGGTACCTACACCGTCATCGTGATGTGCGCGAACAACAGCACGGCGGGCACCCAGTCGGTCATCGTCTCGACGACGACCACCCCCACGATCTCCGCCACGGCCTCGCCGTCGCGCGGCGTCATGGGCGGCCTCGGCGGTGCCGCCGAGGACTACGGTCCGCTCACCCTGGGTGTCGGCGCCGCCCTCGTCGGGATCGGCGGGATCGCGGCGGTCTGGTTCCTGCGCCGTCGCGCCAAGCCCTACCGGCTCTGATCGGGCAGCTCGGCGAACTCCTCCAGCGCGTGGGTGAGCCACCCCGTCCAGAAGGTCTCCAGGTCGATACCCGCCCGCAGGATCAGGTGCTGCAACCGGTCCTGCGGGCTGTCCTTCCCGGGCGGGAAGTCCCGCTGCTCGATCTCCTCGTACTCGGCCAGCAGCTTGCCGTGCACCTCCAGATGGCGGCGCAGATCGGCCTCGATGCCCTCGGTGCCGACCACGGCCGCCGCCCGCAGCCGCAGGAACAGGCTGTCGCGGTACTGCTTGGGGTCCTGGGACGCGGCGGTCCAGCGGGCCAGTTCGTCCCGGCCCGCCGGCAGCACCTCGTACCGCTTCTTCTGCCCACGGGCCGGCTGCTCCGGCGCAAGGGCCCGGATGTGGCCCTCCGCCTCGAGTTTTCCCAGCTCGCGATAGATCTGCTGATGCGTCGCCGACCAGAAGTAGCCGATCGACTTGTCGAAACGGCGGGTCAGCTCCAGCCCCGAGGACGGCCTTTCCAGCAGGGCGGTGAGGATCGCGTGCGGGAGTGACACGGAGTCATCCTAGGGACGGCACCCTAGAGGGCGGCCGCGACCTCGGTGCCCTGCTTGATGGCCCGCTTGGCGTCCAGTTCGGCGGCCACGTCGGCGCCGCCGATGAGGTGGGCGCTCACGCCGGCGGCGACCAGCGCCTCGTACAGGTCGCGGCGCGGCTCCTGTCCGGTGCACAGGACGATGGTGTCGACCTCCAGGACCGTGCTCTCCTCGCCGACGGTGACATGGAGTCCGGCGTCGTCGATCCGGTCGTAGCGCACGCCCGGGACCATGGTGACGCCGCGGTGCTTGAGTTCGGTGCGGTGGATCCAGCCGGTGGTCTTGCCGAGCCCCGCGCCGACCTTGGTGGTCTTGCGCTGGAGCAGATGCACGGTACGCGGCGGGGCGGGGCGCTCGGGGGCGACGAGTCCGCCGGGGCCGGTGTGGTCCATGTCGACGCCCCAGAGGCGGAAGTACGTCGCCGGGTCCTCGTGCGCCTTGTCGCCGCCGTCGGTGAGGAACTCGGCGACGTCGAAGCCGATGCCGCCCGCGCCGAGGACGGCGACCCGCCGGCCGACGGGAACGCGGTCGCGCAGGACGTCGAGGTAGCCGACGACGCTCGGGTGGTCGACACCGGGGATGTCGGGGGTGCGCGGAGTGACGCCGGTGGCGACGACGACCTCGTCGAAGGCGGCGAGGTCCGCGGCGGCGACCCAGGTGTTCAGCCGCACGTCGACGTGGTGCCGGTCGAGCTGGTGGCGGAAGTAGCGGATGGTCTCGTCGAACTCCTGCTTGCCGGGGACCTGGCGGGCGACGTTGAGCTGGCCGCCGATCTCGCTCGCGGCGTCGAAGAGCGTCACGTCATGACCGCGTTCGGCGGCGCTCACGGCACAGGCGAGTCCGGCCGGGCCCGCGCCCACGACCGCGACCCGCTTGCGCAGCCGGGTCGGCGACAGCACCAGCTCGGTCTCGTGGCAGGCGCGCGGGTTGACCAGGCAGGAGGTGATCTGACCGCTGAAGGTGTGGTCGAGGCAGGCCTGGTTGCAGCCGATGCAGGTGTTGATGGCCTCGGGCTTGCCCGCCGCGGCCTTGGTGACGAAGTCGGGGTCGGCGAGCATCGGGCGGGCCATGGACACCATGTCCGCGTACCCGTCGGCGAGCAACTCCTCGGCGACCTCGGGGGTGTTGATGCGGTTGGTGGTGACGAGGGGGATGCCGACCTCGCCCATGAGCTTCTTGGTCACCCAGGTGTAGGCGCCGCGCGGCACCGACGTGGCGATGGTGGGGATGCGGGCCTCGTGCCAGCCGATACCGGTGTTGATGATGGTCGCGCCGGCCGCCTCGACGGCCTTTGCGAGCGTGACGACCTCGTCGTGGGTGGAGCCACCGGGGACGAGATCCAGCATGGACAGGCGATAGATGATGATGAAGTCCTCGCCGACGGCCTCGCGCACCCGCCGCACGATCTCGACCGGGAACCGCATGCGGTTCTCGTACGATCCGCCCCAGCGGTCGGTGCGGTGGTTGGTCTGCGCGGCGATGAACTCGTTGATGAGGTAACCCTCGGAGCCCATGATCTCGACACCGTCGTAGCCGGCCTGCCTGGCCAGAGTGGCGGCGCGGGCGTAGTCGTCGATGGTCTGCTCGACCTCGGCGTCGGTGAGCTCACGGGGCGGGAACCAGCTGATCGGCGCCTGGATCGGGCTCGGCGCGACGAGTCCCTCGTGGTAGGCGTACCGGCCGAAGTGCAGGATCTGCATCGCGATGCGGCCGCCCTCGCGGTGCACGGCCTCGGTGATCTCCCGGTGCTGCTCGGCCTCCGCCTCGGTGGTGAGCTTCGCGCCGCCGTCGTAGGGCCGTCCCGCCTCGTTGGGCGCGATGCCGCCGGTGACGATCAGGCCCACTCCGCCACGCGCACGTGCCGCGTAGAACGCCGCCATCCGCTCGAAGCCGCGCTCGGCCTCCTCCAGGCCGACGTGCATGGAGCCCATGAGGACCCGGTTGGGCAGCGTGGTGAAGCCCAGGTCCAGCGGGCTCAGCAGGTGCGGGTAACGGCTCATGGGGCCCCTCCGTGGGCGGGTGTCGTGGCTTCTGTTGTAGAGGACGGCGGGCGCCTTTTGCAACTAGTTGCATAATCGGGGGTGCGTGACACGGGACACCCTCGGGCACAGTGGCCCCATGACCGCGGAGATCGTCGAACTCGCCCAGCAGCTGATCCGCCGCCCGAGCCGCGGCGGAATCGACGACTACGCCCCCGTCCTGGGCGTTCTGGAGGGCTGGCTGACCTCTCGGGAGCTGCCGCACCGACGCCTGTACGACGACGCGGGCACCTGCACCGGCCTGCTGGTGGAGGTCTCGGGCGGCCTGCCCGGACGCTGGTGGGCGCTCGACGCCTGCGTGGACACCGCCCCCTACGGCGACGAGGGCGCCTGGTCGTTCCCGCCGGACTCCGGGGACGTGGTGGACGGCTGGCTGCGGGGGCGGGGAGCGGCCGACTCGAAGCTCGCGGCGGCGATGTTCTGCGCCATCGCGGCGGAGCTGCACGGCCGTACGTTCCGCGGCGGGCTCGCGGTCCTGCTGGACGTCGACGAGCACACCGGCGGCTTCGGCGGCGCCCGCGCCTATCTCGCCGATCCGGCGGCGGTGCGCCCTGCGGGGGTGATGATCGGCTACCCCGGGCCGGACGAGGTGGTGGTCGGCGGGCGGGGGTTCTGGCGGGCGACGATCGCGGTGCACGCGGAGTCGGGGCACTCGGGATCGAGGCGTACGACGCCGGGTGCGGTGTCCCGTGCGGCGCGGCTCGTACGGCTCCTGGAGGAGAGCGAACTGCCGGGTGCCCACGGGGAGTTCCCGTTGCCGCCGAAGCTGACGGTGACCTCGATCCGGGGCGGCGAGGGCTTCTCGGTGGTGCCGGACCGGTAGTGAGGTGGGCGTGGACATCCGCACGACGCCCACCTTCGACGCGCGGGCGGCGGAGGCCCTGGTCCGCGCGGCTGCGGCGGAGCTGGGCACACCGGCCACGGTCACTCCGGTGGCCTCCTGGCCGCCCTTCCGTCTCGCCGAGGACGAGCAGCCCGCCGCCGCGCTCCTGGACGCGGCCACCCGTGCGGGGCTGACGGTCCGGGCGAAGACGGCGGGGCCTTCCAACATCGGCAATCTGCTCGCGGCGGAGGGAATCCCGGCCACGGCGGGATTCGGCGTGCGGTACGAGGGTCTGCACGGCACGGACGAACGCGCGTGTCTCGCGGACCTGCCGACGGTGCTCGCCGTCTACCGCGAGACGGTGTCAGGCCTCCTGGCCGACGGCCCGGCAACGCGCTCAGAAGGGGCGCGGGGCTGTCTTTGACATGCGGCTTCCGCCGCGCGGGCGCGACAAGCCCCGACCGGCCCGCAGTCAGACGACGGCCCGTCCGCGGCACTCCGATTCAGCGGCCCTCCAGACGAACGTGCAGCTCCCGCTCCTGGTCCCCGGACGCCGAGGACAGATCACGCACCGTGAACATGGAGTCCAGCGTGGTGCGCAACCGCTCGATGGCCCAGTAGCCGCCCTGCGCGTCGGCCTCCACGGAGGACGACAGCCTCGCGGGCGGCGGGCACGCGCGCGCGTCGGTGACCTCGAACGTCCCGAGCCACACCATGGGCCGTGTCTCGTGCAGCTGCTGCGGCACCTCGTCGGCGCCCCGGTCGGACTCGAAGCACGTGGACAGCGTGTCGAACACGATCCGGGCGTCCTCCTTGCTGCATCCGCTGATCTCGATGGAGACGGACTCCTCATGCGATCGGTCCATCACGATGGCTCCTCTCGTGGCGATGGCGCGGTAACCACGGGTTCCCCGCGAACCGCGCCACATCCCAGAAAAGCACCACTGCGTCGACGGGACCAGTGAAGACCCCGGCTCCCGGCGTATTGATCATGCGCAGACCAAAGGGCGGAGGTGCCGTGCTGCTAACGTCGCCGGACGTTCTCCGGCGTGTTGAGGGATGGTGGAGGAGGGCGCCGCAGGCGCCCCGGCGACGGTTGAGCGCGGTACAACAGGGGAGTCGGCACGGGGGACGACGTGCCGTGTGGACGGTCGAAGGCGGTGCGTGCGATGAGTGCAACCGGGTCTCCGGTCGCCGAGGGCGACGGGCCGGTGCGCGGGGCGGTACGGCCCAGCGGACTGCTCGACGTGCTGGGCGTGGCCTCGGTCGTCCTGGACGCCGAGGGGAAGATCGTGCTGTGGAGTCCGCAGGCCGAGGAGCTGTTCGGCTACTCGGCACGCGAGGCGCTCGGGCAGTTCGCCGCCCGGATCATGGTCCATGAGCAGTACCTCGACCTGGTCGTCAAGCTGTTCGCCGACGTCATGGTCACGGGCGAGGGCTGGGCCGGTGCCTTTCCGATCCGGCGCAAGGACGGCAGCACGCGGCTGGTGGAGTTCCGCAACATGCGCCTCCTCGACGACCGCGGGGACGTGTACGCGCTGGGGCTCGCGGCCGACCAGAACACCGTGCGCGGCCTGGAACGGGACGTGGCGCTGTCGACGCGGATGATCTCCCAGTCCCCGATCGGGCTCGCCGTCCTGGACACCGATCTGCGGTACGTCACGGTCAACCCGGAACTCGAACGGCTCAACGGCGTCCCGGCCGAGGAACACATCGGCCGGACCATGGGCGAGGTCCTGCCGCAGATCGACGTCGAAGGCGTCGAGGCGGCGGCACGCGGGGTACTGGAGACCGGTCGCCCGCTCGTCGACCAGCACACCCTGGGCCGTACCCCGGCCGACCCGGACGAGGACCATGCCTGGTCGGTCTCGCTGTACCGGCTGGAGGACGCGGTCGGCACCGTGCTGGGCGTCGCCGTCTCGGTGGTGGACATCACCGAGCAGCATCGGGCGGCGGTCGCGGCGGAAGCGGCCCGGCGGCGCCTGGCCGTCATCGCGGACGCCTCCGCCCGTATCGGCACCACTCTGGAGCTGGACCGCACGGCCCGTGAGCTGGCCGAGGTCGCCGTGCCGGAGCTCGCCGACATCGCCGCCGTGGATCTGCTGGACGCGGTGATGGAGGGCAGACGCAGCATCCTCGGCCCCACCGAGCCGGCCGTGATCCGTGCCCTCGCCGTCCAGGCGGACCACCCCTCGGAGGCCCTCAGCGCCGCCGACCCGCCCGGACAGGTCGCCCGGTACGGCGCCGACCGTCTGGTCACCGAGTGCGTGCGCACGGGACAGCCGGTCATGGTGGCCGAGGTCGCGGAGGCCGACCTGCCCCGCATCGCCCGCTCCCCCGAGGCGGCGGGACAGCTGGCCCGCGCGGGCGTCCACTCGTATCTGGCCGTGCCGCTCATCGCGCGCGGCGAGGTGCTCGGCGCCCTCGACCTCAAACGCACCCGCAATCCGCTGCCGTTCAGCGAGGACGACCTGCTGCTGGCCCGGGAGCTGGCGTCCCGTGCGGCTGTGCAGATCGACAACGCCCGCTGGTACCAGAACGCCCGCGACACCGCCCTGACCCTCCAGCGCAGTCTGCTGCCCAGCCATCCGCCGGTGACGGGCGGCCTGGAGGTCGCCTCCCGCTACCAGCCCGCGGGGGCGACCGCCGAGGTCGGGGGCGACTGGTTCGACGTGATCCCCCTCGACGGCCGCAAGACCGCGCTGGTCGTGGGCGACGTGATGGGCAGCGGCATCAACGCCGCCGCGACGATGGGCCGACTGCGCACCGCGACGAACACCCTGGCCTCCCTGGACCTGGAACCGGCCCGGCTCCTGGAGCACCTCGACCGGATCACCCAGGACCTCGAGGACTCCATCGCCACCTGCGTCTACGCCGTCCACGATCCGCATCAGCGCCAGTGCCGGATCGCCAACGCCGGGCACCTGCCGCCCGTCCGCCTCCGCTCGGGGCGCAAGCCGGAACTCCTCGACCTGCCCACCGGGGCGCCGCTGGGTGTGGGCGGGGTCGCCTTCTCCACCACGACGGTCGACCTGGAACCCGGCGACCGGCTGGTGTTCTACACGGACGGTCTCGTCGAGACCCGCCAACACCCCCTCGACGAACGCCTGGACGCGCTCCTGGACCTCCTCGACGGCCCGGACCGCCCGCTGGAGGAGGTGTGCGACCTCCTGCTGCGCACACTGCACCAGCCGGACAACTCCGACGACGTGGCGCTGCTCATCGCCCGCGCGCAGACGCCGGGTTGACCGCCCCGATTCACAGGAACCCGTTACCCGCTCCTTATCGGCCGCCCCGCACAATCTCAGCAAGACGTGGCATCGGGACGCCGGGTGGGAGCGAGCCATGACGCACGATCCGGATCAGGAAGCGACACCGCCCGAGGTACTCGTCGGGCCGGGCGAACACACTCCGCCACGAGACCGCCGGCGACGTCGGTCCGTGCGCGGGCGGGCGGTGACCGCGGCGGCCGCGGTCACGGCCCTCGCCCTGGGCGGCACGGTGGTCGCCTACGCCGCCACCTCGTCGGGCCCGGACGGCGGGGCGACGCCCGCCGCCTCCGGCTCGCCCTCCTCCTCCCCGCACGCACCGGGCGAACGGCACGGGCCCGGCTGGAGGTTCGGCGCCGGCGGCGGGGCCGTGCACGGCGAGGCGACCGTCAAGGACCGGGACACCGGCGAGTGGGTCGTGCGGGTGTGGCAGCGCGGCACCGTCGAGAAGGTGGACGGCGACCGGGTGACCGTCAAGAGCGAGGACGGGGTCCGGTGGACGTGGACCGTGAACGCGGACACAACCGTCGTGCGTGAGGGCGCCAAGGGTTCCGGGGCCGACGACCTGAAGCTGGACGAGACGGTCCATGTGGCCGGTACCCGGTCCGACGGCGGCACCCGGACGGCTTCCCATGCCGTGGCGGGCACCTGGGAGCGCAAGGGTCCCCAGAGCCGGCGCGACGGGCTCCCGGGCCACGGCCACCGCGGGTGGGCCGAGCCGAGCCCCTCCGGCGGCGGCGCTACGACCTGACGCCGATCACGACGTTGGCGTACCACTCCTCGGAGACGACCACCCGCGATGTCAGTCCGGCGCGGGCGAAGGCGTCGACGGCCGTGGGCGCCTGCCGTTCGCTCGTCTCGACGAGCAGACAGCCGCCGGGCGCAAGCCACTCGGGCGCCCCGGCGGCGACCCTGCGCAGCACGTCCAGCCCGTCGCTCCCCCCGTCCAGGGCGACCAGCGGCTCGTGCTCCCGCGCCTCCGCGGGCAGGAACGCGACCTCGTCGGAGGGGACGTACGGCACGTTCGCCGCGAGGATGCCGACGCGGCCGCGCAGTCGCCCGGGCAGCGCCTCGTAGAGGTCGCCCGCGTGGACGTGGCCGCCGAAGGGGGCGATGTTGCGCCCCGCGCAGCGCACCGCGGCCGGGTCGATGTCGGCGGCGTGCAGTTCGGCCCCGCCGAGCGCGTCGGCGAGGGCCGCTCCCACCGCGCCCGAGCCGCAGCACAGGTCCACGACGACGGTGGCGTCCGGGGCGTGGGCGAGGGCCTGTTCGACCAGGAACTCGGTGCGGCGGCGGGGCACGAAGACCCCGGGTTCCACGGCGATGCGCAGCCCGCGGAACTCGGCCCAGCCGACGACGAGTTCGAGCGGGGCGCCGCCGGCGCGGCGGTCCACCATCGCCGTGAGTTCGTCCGGGGTGCGGGCGGCGGCGAGGAGCAACTGGGCCTCGTCCTCGGCGAAGACGCAGCCCGCGGCGCGCAGTGCCGCCACGACGAAGTCGCGCGAGGAGGCAGAAGTGGAAGTCATGGAGGCAGCAACCCTACCCGCCCACGGCCTGTCATGGTTGGCATATCCAACTCTCGCAAGTTGTAGTATGCAACGAGAACCGTGGAGGAGGTCCCGTGGACGCAACCGAGGCCGTCGAGAGCATCCAGCGCGAGATGACGATCTTCGCCCGGCGGGCCCGGGCGTCGGCGGGCCGTATGCACCCCGAGCTGTCGCTGGTCTCGTACACGCTGCTCGGGCACCTGGAGGAGCGCGACGGCTGCCGCGCCACCGACCTCGCCGCGCACTACGCCCTCGACAAGTCCACCGTCAGCCGCCAGGTGGCCGCGCTGGAACGCGCCGCGCTCGTCGAGCGGCGCCTGGACCCGGAGGACCACCGTGTCCAGGTGCTGCATCTGACGGAGACCGGCCGGCAGATCCTCGCCCAGGTCACCGTGAGCCGCCGGGCCGCCTTCCGGGAGCGGCTCGCGAACTGGCCGGAGGAGGATCTCGCACGGTTCGCCGACTACCTCGTGCGATACAACGCCTGGTCGGGCCCGCAGGAGGGCTGAGCGTCTAGGACACCGCCACCAGCCGTTCCGGCGCCCGTGCCGCGGCGAACGCGGTCCTGCGACGGAGCCGGAAGCCCAGGGACTCGTACAGCCGGATCGCACCGGTGTTCCCGGCGGCCGCGTGCAGGAACGGCGTCTCACCGCGCTCCCTGATGCCGTACGCGACGGCGTGGATCAGCCGGGTCGCCAGGCCCTCGCCGCGGAAGGCGGGGTCGGTGCAGACCGCGCTGATCTCGGTCCACCCGGGCGGGTGAAGCCGCTCCCCCGCCATGGCGACGAGGGCACCGTCCCGGCGTATGCCCAGGTAGGTGCCCATCTCGATGGTGCGCGGCAGGAAGGGCCCGGGCCGGGTGCGCTCGACCAGGTCGAGGATCTCGGGCACGTCGGCGGGGCCGAGGCGTACGGCCTCCGGTTCCGGTGCGGCGGCCACCCCGTCGTCGACGAGCTGTACCCCGTCGATGCGGGCCGTGATCTCCCAGCCGTCCGGCACCTCGCCCCGGTAGCCGGGCAGCGGGACCTCGGCGCCGGGACCCGCGAGCGCCGCGAGGTCGGCCCAGTCGTCGGCGTCCGGCTCGTCCGGCAGGGCCAGCCAGGGCGAGACGTCCAGCGGGTAGCGCACGACGCGTCCGCGGCGCTCGGCGAAGTGGGCGTGCGGCCCGGTCAGGGAGGCGAGCGCGGGGGTGTCGAGGATGTGGGGTATGCCGGAGCGGGGCGTGCCCGTCTGTGTCGTGCCGTAGCTCATCCGGCGACCTCGATCACGACCTTGCCGCGCGCATGACCGTCCTCGACGGTGCGCAACGCCTCGCCGGCCTCGGCGAGCGGGAAGCGCCGCACGACATGCGGGTCCAGATCGCCCTTCACCACCAACCGCGCCACGGCGTCCAGTACGGCGGCGGTACGGGCCCGGGTCACCCGGGCGCCGCCCAGCCGCTCCACGTCCTGCTCCGACGCCCCCGCGGTGATCAGTTTCGTCCGGTCGGTCAGCAGCTTCGCCGCCTCGGTCAGCACCTCGCCGCCGACGAGGTCGTAGACCCCGTCGACGCCGTCCGGTGCCGCCGCCCGCGCCCGCTCGGACCAGTCCGGTCCCGAGGGGACGTGGACGGCGCCCAGCGACTCGACGAAGTCCTTCTTGCCCGCGCTCGCGACGCCCAGCACGCGGATTCCCAGCGCCCGGGCGATCTGCACGGCCGCGGCACCGACCCCGCCGCCCGCCCCGGTGACCAGCAGGGTCGCCCCCGTGGACAGGTCCAGCTGGCGCACCCCGTCGTACGCCGTCGCGGCGGCCACGGGCAGGGTCGCCGCGTCGGCGAAGGCCAGCCCGGCCGGCTTGTGCGCGGCCAGGGCGACGGGGAGCAGGGTGTACTCGGCGTAGCCGCCGGTCAGGGTGTTGCCGAAGACCTCGTCCCTGGCGGCGAACCCGTCGACGCCGTCGCCGACCGCCTCGACGACACCGGAGACCTCGCTGCCGAGGACCGCGGGGAACACGCGCTCGCCGGTGTCGGTGGGCCGGCGGTATCCGGTCCGCAGCTTCCAGTCGACCGGATTCACGCCCGCGACACGCACGGCGACCAGCAGCTGTCCGGGTCCGGGCACGGGCCGCTCGACCTCGACGAGGGCCTCGGTCTCCGGACCGCCGTACCGCGTGAACACGTACGCCTTGGGCATGGCTCCCACTCTCCTTCGCTCGCGCCGGGCACCAGTCGGAAGGAAGATCGGCGAAGAGCTATTCCCCAGGCGGCGGAGTGTTCATACGGCCGCAATGATCGCGGTCCTGACCAGGGACGGAGCACCGCCGACCACAGCGTACGGTTGAACCATGAACGTCACCCGAGGCTTCACCGGGCGCCCCCGCGCCCACAACGCCGGGCTTCCTCCCGGCCAGTACGACGCGGGCGACGACTGGCCCGTGCTGTCCGCGGAGGTCACGCCGGAGCTGTCGCCGGCCGAGTGGACCTTCCACGTCGACGGGCTGGTCGAGGAACCGCACACCTGGGACTGGGACGAGGCGCACGCGCTGCCGGGTTCGGTGTACGAGGGTGACATCCACTGTGTGACGAGCTGGTCGAAGTTCGGGGTGCGGTTCGGGGGTGTCTCGCTGGACGCCTTCCTCGATGTGGTCCGGCCACATGGGTCCGCCACCCATGTCGTCGCCTACTCCCACACCGGCTACACCACCAACCTGCCGCTGGCCGACGTGACCGGCGGCAAGGCGTGGATCGCGTGGGAGTTCGACGGGAAGCCGCTGTCCCCCGAGCACGGCTGGCCGGCACGACTGCTCGTACCGCACCTGTACTTCTGGAAGAGCGCCAAGTGGATCGCGGGCCTGCGGCTCCTCGACCAGGACGAGCCGGGGTTCTGGGAACAGAACGGCTATCACGCGCGGGGCAACCCGTGGGAGGAGCAGAGGTACTCCGGTGACTGAGCAAGCCGTGGAAGCGCCTTCCTTCACTCCCCCGACGCGGTTCGCCGTGCCCGGCCGCATCGCCGTCAGCAACCGGGCCGCCGCGCTGTGGCAGACCGCCAGGCTCACCGAGATCCGCCGGGAGACTCCGCACGCCGCCACCTACCGGTTCGCGGTGCCCGCCTGGGCGGGGCATCTGCCCGGTCAGCATCTGATGCTGCGGCTGACCGCCGAGGACGGCTATGTGGCCCAGCGCCACTACTCGATCGCGTCCGCGCCCGACGACGCGGGGCACATCGAGCTGACCCTGGACCATGTCGAGGGCGGCGAGGTGTCGGGCTGGTTCCACACGGTCGCCGAGCCCGGTGACGAGGTCGAGGTGCGCGGCCCCCTCAGCGGCTTCTTCGCCTGGCCCGGCGACCGGCCCGCGCTGCTGATCGGCGCCGGCTCCGGGGTCGTCCCGCTGATGTCGATGGTGCGGCACCACCGGGCACAGGGCCTGTCCGTACCGCTGCGGCTGCTGGTGTCGGCGCGCAGCCCCGAGGAGCTCATCTACGCGGGCGAGTTCGGCGCCGAGACGACACCCGTCTTCACCCGCAGGGCCCCGCAGGGGGCACCGGTGGGGCGTATGGCGGCCGCACATGTGGCGCCGCTCCTGGCCGAGCAGCCTCCCGGTGGGTGGGAGGCCTATGTGTGCGGCTCCAATGCCTTCGCGGAGCACGCGTCGCGGTTGCTGGTCGCGGCGGGACAGCCGGTGGAGCGGATCCGGATCGAACGGTTCGGCTGATCCTCCCCGCCATCCCTCAGTTTCACGGCAAGACGGCCGGGCACTCCTGTGCAGCGGGGCTGTGAGCGGGTACCGGGTCTGTGCGGGCACTCGCAGGCGTACGCGGTGCGGAGGTCGACATGCGAACCCGGGTGCGCGGCTGGCGGTGGCGGCGGAATCCGCTGCGGCGCCGGTCGGACGTGGTCGAGGCGTGGACGGCGCTGGCCTTCGCCGTGCTGCTGCTCGTGGCCGCGCCGCTCGCCGGGGTGGTCGCGGCCGGGTGGGCCCGTGCCGAGGCGCAGGCGACCGCGGCGTCCCAGCGTGCCGAGCGGCACAGCGTGCGGGCCGAGGTGGTCGGCGTGGATCCCGGCTCACCGCCGACGATGCAGGGTGCCCGACAGCACACGTATCTCACGACGGTCCGCTGGACGGAACCGGACGGGAACGAGCGGACCGCCACGGCGCGGGTCCCGGGCGGCACACGCGACGGTGACGTGGTCGAGGTGTGGTTCGACTCCCGGGGCCGTAACGTCAAGCCGCCCCCGGACGGCTTCTCCGTCTGGCAGTACACCCTCACCATGGGCGCCTGCGCCACGGGCGGCTCGGCCGCTCTGATTCTCCTGGGCCGTGCCGCCGTACGACATGTGGCCACGCGGCACCGGCTGGCGGAGTGGGAGGAGGAGTGGGCGCGCACCGAGCCGGAGTGGTCGCGGTGGCGGTGGGCGTGAGCCGACCCCTCGAACGGCCGGCGGTCCCGCGTCAGCCCATCCCCTGCATCCGCCGGGCGATCCGCCCGTGGTCCCGCAACGTCCCCGCCAGCCCCGGCAGCACGGGTTCCGCGCGGTCGACGAGGACCCGCCCGCCGACCATCGTCGTCCACGCCCGGGCCGGCCCGCAGCGCAGCCAGGCCTCCACCGGGTCGCTGAGCGCGCCCGCGAGGGCGACCTCGTGGAGGTCCCAGACGACGAGGTCGGCGCAGGCGCCGGGGCGCAGATGGCCGATCTCCTCGTCGCGGCCGAGGCAGCGGGCCGAGCCGCGGGTGGCCATGTCGAGGGCGTCCCGCGCGGTCATCGCACCGGGGCCGCCGCGGTAGCGGCCGAGCAGCAGGGCGTTCCGCGTCTCCATCCAGAGGGAGGCGTGGTCCGTGGAGGCCGAGCCGTCGCAGCCGATGCCGACGGGCAGGCCGAGTTCGCGCATCTCCCGCACCCGGGCCGTGCCGCCGCCGATCAGCATGTTGGAGCTGGGGCAGTGCGCCACGCCGACGCCCGCGGCCGCGAGGCGGCGCAGCTCGTCGTCGTCGGGGTAGATGCAGTGGGCGACCCAGGTCCGGTCGCTCATCCAGCCGCAGTCCTCGAAGTACTCCACGGGCCGGCAGCCGTAGGTCTCCTGGCAGTACGTGTCCTCGTCGTGGTCCTCGGCCAGGTGGGTGTGGAGGCGTACGTCGTGGCGCTCGGCGAGTTCGGCCGTGGCCGTCATGACGTCCTTGGTGACCGAGAACGGTGAGCAGGGGGCGAGTGCGACGCGGATCAGGGCGCCCGGTGCCGGATCGTGGTGGGCCCTGATCAGACGCTCGCTGTCGGCGAGCACCTCGTCCGTGCTCTGTGTGACGCTCCTCGGCGGCAGTCCCCCGTCCTCGACGGACCGGGTCATCGAGCCGCGCGTCGCGTGGAAGCGGAAGCCGATGTCGCGGGCGGCGCTGATCTCGGCGTCCACCAGGCGTGGCCGCGGGTGGACGTAGAGGTGGTCCGAGGAGGTCGTGCAGCCGCCCATGAGCAGCTCGGTCATGCCGACGTACGCGGAGACGTACGCGGCCTCCTCGTCGAGGGCGGCCCACAGCGGATAGAGCGTGGTCAGCCAGTCGAAGAGGGTGCCGTTCACGGCGGGCGCGTAGGAGCGGGTGAGGTTCTGGTAGAGGTGATGGTGCGTGTTGACCAGGCCCGGGGTGACGAGCCGTCCCGCCGCGGAGAGCGTGGTCGAGGCCCCGGGTTCGCTTCCGGGGGTGCCCACGGCGGTGACCCGACCATTGGTGACGGCGACCCAGCCGCCGGGGATCTCCCGATCCCCGTCCACGACCAGCAGTCCGGCGTCCTTGACCAGCAGATCAACGGCTGACGTCATGGCGTCATCGTAGACAGGTACCTGGCCGAAGGCCTGGCGAGTCGTCGGACGTCACACGTACGGTGTGATCATCACTGGCCCTCTTCAAAGGCGGTCCTGCATGGCCCTGTTCGACCTCCCCCTCGACGAGCTCCACGAGTACCGCAGCGCGTCCGTCGAGCCCGAGGACTTCGACGCGTTCTGGACCAAGACCCTCCAGGAGGCCCGCGAGCACGACCTGGACGCCCGTTTCGAACTCGTCGACACCGGTCTGACCACGGTCGAGGTGTACGACGTGACCTTCGCGGGGTTCGGTGGGCACCCGGTGAAGGGCTGGCTGACACTGCCCGCCGGGGCCGCCGAACCGCTGCCGCTGGTCGTGGAGTTCATCGGGTACGGAGGCGGGCGCGGGCTGCCGCACGAGCACCTGCTGTGGGCGTCCACGGGCCGGGCGCACTTCGTGATGGACACCCGCGGCCAGGGCAGCGCGTGGGGCGGGGGCGGCGGCACGGCGGATCCCATAGGCGGGGCGCCCGCGTACCCCGGTTTCATGACGCGTGGTATCGACGCACCCGAGAACTACTACTACCGCCGGGTGTTCACGGACGGGGTGCGCGCCGTCGAGGCGGCCCGTTCGCATCCCGCGACCGACGCCTCCCGCACGGTCGTGCTCGGCTCGAGCCAGGGCGGCGGCATCACGATCGCCGTGGGCGGTCTGGTCCCGGACCTGGTCGCCGTCGCGCCGGACGTGCCGTTCCTGTGCGACTTCCCCCGCGCCGCGAAGTTGACGGACCGTCACCCGTACCGCGAGATCGGCCTGTTCCTCAAGACCCACCGCGGCCGCACCGAGGACGCCCTGCGCACCCTGTCCTACTTCGACGGCGTCCACTTCGCCGCCCGCGGCCGCGCCCCGGCCCTCTTCTCCACGGCCCTGGAGGATCAGACCTGCCCGCCCTCGACGGTCTTCGCCGCGTTCAGCGCCTGGGCGCACGACGAAAAGGAGATCGAGGTCTACGACTTCAACGACCACGAGGGCGGCGGCCCCTACCAGCAGGCCGTCAAGCTGCGCTGGCTGCGCTCGTACCTCTGACGAACCAGGCCTTCCCTCCAGTCCGACCAGTCGGTACGTTCATCGGGCCCGGGCCGCACTGACGCGGTCCGGGCTTTCGGCGGACGACGGAGGCCAGCCATGTCCGAGCACGGAGCCCGCGTTCAGGGGCACTGCGACGAGCGTTTCGCGGCGGTGCGTGTCGCGTTCGAGGAGAACTTCCGGGAGCGGGGCGAGCTGGGGGCGGCGGTGGCCGTCACGGTCGGCGGGCGAACCGTGGTGGATCTGTGGGGCGGGTGGGCGGACGCCGCGCGCACCCGGACGTGGGAGCGGGACACGCTGGTCAATGTGTGGTCGACCTCGAAGGGGCCGGTGGCCCTGTGCGCGCACATCCTCGCCGACCGGGGGCTGCTGGACCTCGACGCGCCGGTGGCCGTGTATTGGCCCGAGTTCGCCGCGGCGGGCAAGGAGAAGGTGCTCGTACGGCATCTGCTGTCGCACCGGGCCGGGCTGTCCGGACCACGGGAGCCGCACTCGCTGGAGCAGCTCTACGACTGGGAGTTCACGACGCGGCGGCTCGCGGAGACGGAGCCCTGGTGGGAGCCTGGCTCGCGGTCCGGGTACCACGCGCTGACGTACGGCTTCCTGGTCGGCGAGGTGGTGCGGCGGGTGTCGGGGCTGCTGCCGGGGGCCTTCCTGGAGCGGGAGGTGACCGGGCCGCTCGGCATCGACTTCACCGTGGGGCTGCCGGAGAAGGAGTACGGGCGCGCGGCCGAGCTGGTCCATCCGCCGGCCGCGTCGAGCAGTGAACAGGCCGCGATCTTCAGCCAGTTGGCACCCCTCGCGCTGGCCGCGCTGGCCAACCCGTTGGCCGGTGCGACCGAGGCCAACACACCCGGGTGGCGGGCCGCCGAGATCCCCGCCGCCAACGGCCACGGGACCGCCCGTGCGGTGTCCCAGCTGTACGGCGTCTTCGCGGGGCGGGGGACGTACGACGGCCGCCGCATCCTGTCGCCGGAGGCCGCCGAGCGGGTGCGCGAGGGGCAGGGCAGCTGCCGGGACCTGGTGCTGGGCGCCGGTTTCGAGAGCGAGACCGAGATCGGCCTTGGGCTGTGGCTCAGCGGGGCGAACGCGTCGTACGGGCCCAATCCCCAGGCCTTCGGGCACGACGGATTCGGCGGTTCCTGCGGGCTGGCCGACCCCGAGGCGGAGGTGTCCCTCGGTTACGTCATGAACCGGATGGGGCCTCATATCGCCGACGATCCGCGGAAGATGGCGCTGATCGACGCCCTCTACGGGGCCCTGTGACGGGTGGGCCGGTTTCGGTCGATCCCACGGGCCACCCTTCCCTCGTGGTTTAGACCAATGCTAGATCTGGTGGCGCAATGAGCCCGCACGGCTACGGCACGTCACCGACAGGAGGCGCGGCATGGCCCGCACCACCACCCCGCACGAGGACCAGCCCCTGTACTGGAGGATCGCCACACAGTTGCTCGACGAGCTGCGCGACGGCACCGTCCCACCCGGTGAACGGCTGCCGGGTGAGCGGAAGCTGGCCGAGCACTTCGGGGTCAGCAGGGAAACCGTCCGGCAGGCGCTCCAGGTGCTGCGCCGCGACGGCCTGGTCGCCACCGACCGGCGGGGCAGCCATGCCGCCCTTGCCACGACACCGGTCGAGGCTCCGTCCACGCTGGCCTTTCCGGTCGGCGCCGACACCGCGGGCCCGGGTGCGGCCGACCGGGCGACCGTCACCTGGGAGACTCCCCCGCCGGAACACGCCGAGGCGCTGGGGCTCGCCCCGCACCGGCCGACCTTGGTGCACCGCTACGAGTCGGGCCGGCGTACGGCCCTGACCTCCTTCTCCACCGTGGCACTCGCCGAGGTCGAGGAGCTCGCCCGGTATCGCGGGCGGGCCGACGGCAACGCCTCGGCGCAGCTGCGGCGGGCCTACGACTGGATGCGCAAGGCGGGCCTGACCCTGCACCACCGCGACTCCATCACCCCGCTCGCCGACACCCCCTCGGTCCGGGTCACCCGCCACGTCCACGACCAGTACGCCCGGCCCCTGGAGATCACCGACCTCGTACTGGACGCCCGGCAGGAGGCACTGGTCTACGAGTTCACGCTGCCGGCCGACGGAAGTACAGCTGCACCGCGGAACCGGACGGGTCCAGATCCGCGCTGACCAGGTCCGTCAACTGCCGTACGAGCCACATCCCGTGGCCGCCCGGGGCGCGCGGCTCGGGCGGCAGATGGCCGGGGAAGGGCGACCGGGGCGCCGACGAGTGCGCTCCCTCGTCCCGGACTTCGCAGATGACGTACTCGGGGTCGCTGCGCAGCCGTACGACGCCCCGTCCGCCGCCGTAGCGCAGGGCGTTGACGACGCTCTCGTGCACCGCCGCCACCAGGTCGTACGTCCGCTGCTCCGGCAGGCCGACGCGGCGGGCGTACTCGGCGAGGCCCTGGCGTACGGCGGCCGAGCCACCGCGGGCGAAGGGGAGGTCGTCCGGGCCCGCGGGCAGGCGGCCGGGTCGTAGCGCGTCGCACTCCGCGCAGAAGTCGGCGGGGCCGGTGAAGTCGGCTGCTCCGTCGGCGAGTTCGGGGTGGGTGCGGGCCGCGGTGCGGACGATGCCGGAGGGCAGCGTGCGGGTGTCGTACGGGCAGAGGATCCAGTGGCCCGTACCGGCGAAGGCGACGTTCAGGAGGGACTCGTAGGGCATCCACTCCCGGGTCTCGAAGGCGTCGCGGCCCGCCCAGACGGGTTCGCCGACGACGCGCACACGTCGGCCGGTGCCCTGCCGGTCGCAGTAGGCGTGGTAGCGGCCCAGGGTGCGGGACGGGTAGTCGTGCCAGTCATGGGCGTCGGCGAACTCGGCCTCGCGGGAGCGGTCGCCGAGCGTCTCGACGAGCAGCGTGATGTTGTGCGGGCTCACCACCGCGAGGACGGCGTCGCCGGCGTCGAGGCCCTCGGTGACGAAGCCCGCCGTGCCGGCGAGGAATTCGGTGTCCGAGCCGTAGCGCAGGGCCTGATGGACGAAGCGTGTGCGGGTCATGGTGTGTCTCCGTCCGGTTCGAAGCGCAGGCCGGGTACGCGGTCCCAGCCGGTCACCCGCATCACCCGCTGGATGTGCGGGGCTACTCCCGACAGGACGAGGGTGCCGTCCACGGCGGAGAGGGCGAGAGCGGAGAAGACCAGCAGGCGCAGTGCGCCGACGTCGATGAAGTGCAGTTCGTGCAGGTCGAGCCGGATGCGGGCGCCGCTGGCGGGGCGGGCCCGTTCGGCGTGCAGGGCGCGGGCGACGGCGGTGACGTTGGTGTCGTCCACCTCCCCCGCGAGGGCGAGTCCGGGGGGTGCGAAGGTGCGCGTGATGGTCAGCAGGTCGTCGCGCCACACCTGGTCGGCACCCACCAGGCCGTGGTGGAGCCCGGCGAGCGGGGCCAGTTCGGTCTCGTCGAAGACCCGGTTGTCGTACTGGCAGATACCGAGCACCGGCAGTGCGGCGAACACGGGGTCGAGGAGGAGTTCGCTGTCGTGGAGTGTCTTGAGCCCCTTCCCCGCCTGCGCGCGCAGGACCTCCGTGCACACCCGCAGCCCCAGGAAACCGTCGCCGACCGCGCGGCGCGCCTCGCGCCGGATCATCTCGTCCAGGTCCCACAGCCCCTCGGGGGTGGCGAGATGGGCGTCGACGCACAGCCGGCCGGCCGCGACCTCCTCGTCGACCTGGCAGCCGTGCGCCTCCAGGAACGACAGGGCGACGCCCGCGGGCATGTCGGCAGGCGGCAGGAGCAGCCCGCGGTGGCCGCTGGCCAGGCCGTCGAGCAGGAACGCGGCGAGGACGGTCTCGCGCTCCTCGTCCGTGTCGTAGCCGAGGAGCAGATGGTCACCGTGGCGCATCTGGCCCACGGCCGTCACAGCGGATGCGAGGACCATCGCGCGCCTCCCTCGACGGGGCGTCACCACTTCCACGCTACGCCGGATTCCGGTTCCCCGTCAGGGGGCTAGGGTGACCTACCGTCGGGTTGCGGTGAGGGGGGACGATGGCGGCCTCTGTGCAGGGCGACAGGACCGGCAACCTTCCCGCCGAAGCGAACGAGTTCATCGGCCGCAGGCTCGAACTCGCCGAGATCGCAGTGCTGTTGGGGACAGCGCGGCTGGTGACACTGACGGGGCCGGGAGGTGTCGGCAAGTCCCGGCTCGCGCTGCGCGCCGCACACGCCGCGAAGCCGGCCTTCCGTGGCGGGACCTGGCTGGTGGAGCTCTCGGAGCTCAGGAATCCGGACCTGCTCACGAACACCGTGGCGCAGGCGACCCGGCTGACCGAGCAGACCCTGCGGCCGCTCCTGGGGGCCGTGTGCGAGCACCTCGCCGGACCGCCGCTGCTGCTCGTCCTCGACACCTGCGAGCATGTCCTGGCGGAGTGCGCCCGCGTCGTGCAGGAACTCCTGGCCCAGGTACCGGAGTTGCGGGTCCTGGCGACCAGCCGTCAGGCGCTGGGCGTACCGGGCGAGCAGCTGCTGGCGGTGGCGCCACTGCCGCTGGGCGAACGGGACGACGCGGTGGCGCTGTTCGCGGCCCGGGCAGCGGCCGCGGTGCCGTCGTTCGCGCTCACCGAGGCCAACCGGCCCGATGCGGCGGCGGTCTGCGCCCGCCTCGACGGGATACCGCTGGCCCTGGAACTCGCCGCCGTACGACTGCGGGGCCTGCCGCTCGAACGGCTGCTGGAAGGGCTGGGCTCACGTTTCGACCTGCTCGTCTCGTCCGCCCGGCCACAGCCGGCCCGGCACCAGACGCTGCGCACGGCCATCGGCTGGAGCCACGAGCTGTGCACACCGCTGGAGCGGCTGCTGTGGGCCCGGCTGTCGGTGTTCGTCGGCGGCTGGGACGTGGAGGCGGCCGAGTTCGTCTGCCACGGCGGCCCGTTGAGCGCCGAGGACGTCCTCGCACTGCTCGCCTCGCTCAGTGAGAAGTCGATCGTGACCCGGGACGGCGAGGGCGTGGCCGGACGCTACCGGATGCTCGACACCGTCCGCTCGTTCGGCGCCGAATGGCTGGCCGGGCTCGGCGAGGAACAGGCGGTCCGGCGCCGCCACCGGGACTACTTCCGGTGGATCGCCCGCCAGGGCGAGGCGGAGTGGCTGGGGCCGGGCCAGCGGATGTGGGCGGAGCGGCTGACCGCGGAGCACGCCAATCTGCGACTGGCGGTCGAGGAGTGCCTGGCGACGCCCGAGCCGGAGACCGCGCTCGAACTCACGGGCAGCCTCTGGTACTTCTGGTTCGCCTGCGGGTTCGCGGAGGAGGGCCGGGGCTGTCTGGAGCGGGCGCTCCGCCGTGCCTCCGAGGGCGGCGGGCCCGAACACACCCTCGCCGTGTGGGCGCACCGGCTCGTCACGCTCGTACCGGACGACCTGGAGGCCGCCGAATCGGTGAGCACCGCCTATGTGTGGCTGGCCGAGGAGCGCCATCTCCCGGTTCCCGCACTGCCGTTGACCGGGGCGAGCCTGGCGGTGCGGGGCGAGTCGGCGCGCTCGGCGGTGCTGTACGGGAGCACCCGGCAGGCCCCGGCGGGCGACGGCGGCGCCGAGTTCTTCCAGCTGATGACGCTCGCCCTGCAGGCGTATCTCCTGGCCGGGCAGGCCGCGTTCGAGCGCTGCGCCTCGGTCGCCGGACGGCTGCGCCAGGAATGCCAGAAGCGGGGCGAGTTGTGGATGCGGGCCTGGGGTGACTTCTTCGTCTCGCTCGCCGCGATCGGCCTCGGCCGACCGGACGAGGCGCTGCGCCCGGCCCGGGAGGCGCTGACCGCGAAGTGGCGGGTGCACGACCGGCTCGGCGCCGCCGCGGTCGCCGACCTGCTGGTCGCCGCGCAGGCCGCCCGGGGCGAGGACGAGCTGGCGGCACGCCTGCTGGGCGTCAGCAGAAGCCTGTGGCGCACGGCGGGGCTGCCGCAGCTGGGCAGACCCGACACCACCGTCTTCCACCGGGAGTACGAGCGCCGGCTGCGCGCCTCCCTGGGCGACGCCCGGTTCGCCGAAGCGGTGCGCGAGGGCGGGGAGCTGGGGCCGGAGGCGGCGATCGGCCTGGCGCTGGGCGGAGACGGCGCCGGGGAGGGCTAGCCCGAGGAGGCCGCCGGTGACGGCCTCCGCACCTGCGGACGAGGACCGAGCCGACGAGCAGCGGGCCCCGCTCGGCGGCTCCGCCCTTCAGTACGGCAGCCGCGCCACGACCATGCGGACGCGCGGGCTTCCGTCGCCCCGGCGGCCGAACTCGGGCAGCGCCACCAGCTCGACGCGGAAACCGGCGCGCTCCAGCTCCCCACGAACCTCCCCCAGCCGGAAGGCCCGGTAGTACATGACGAACGGCGGCCGCCAGACCGCGTTGCGCACCCGCATCACCATGTCGAAGCCCAGCATCCAGTAGCCGAGCGATCCGGGCCGGGGCGGCGCGACGACCGGGAAGGCGAAGCGGCCGCCCGGCCGCAGTACGGAGCGGACCTGGCCGAACAGTCCCGGCAGCTCCCCCGGCAGGAAGTGCCCGAAGGCCCCGAAGCTGACGACGAGATCGAAGGCGGGCCGGAAGGGCAGCGCGCGGGCGTCCGCTCGGACCCAGTCGACCCGGGGCCCGGCGGGCCGCTCACGCTCGCGGGCGACGTCGAGCATGCCGGCACTGAAGTCCACGCCGGTGACGCTCTCCCGGCAGACCCGCGCGAGCACCTCCACCCCCGCCCCGGTGCCGCAGCACAGGTCGAGCCCGGCGTCGAAGGGCCCGGTCCGCCGCAGCGCCCGCGCGACGGAGTCGAGCACCGAGTCCGGGGTCCGGAAGGGCGTGTGGTCGAACTTCGGGGCGAGGAGGTCGTAGCCACGCTCCACGGAGGACAGGGCCTGGACGGCGAGTTCGCGGAGGCTCGGGCCTTCTGGGCTGAACATCGCGTCAGCTTAGGGGAGCGCCCCCATGGACACGCCGCGGGCCGAGGCATACCGTGGGGCGCGAATATTCAATTAATTGACTATGAGGTGAGGTCGTATGCGCGCTTTCCGTGAGGCCGTCGAGGCGTGGGACTTCGATGCGGTCGAGGCGCTGCTGGCGGAGGACGTCGTCTTCACCAGCCCGGTCGTCTTCAAGCCTTACCCCGGCAAGGCGATCACGGCGGCGATCCTGCGGGGCGTCTCCCGGGTCTTCGAGGACTTCCGCTACGAGCGCGAGCTCACCGGGGCCGACGGCCGCGACCATGCTCTGGTGTTCGCCGCCCGGATGGGCGACCGCGCGCTGACGGGCTGCGACTTCATTCACGTCAATGAAGACGGTCTGATCGACGAACTCACGGTCATGGTGCGGCCGTTGTCGGGCGCCCAGGCCCTCGCGGAGGCCATGGGCGCCCAGTTCGAGCGGATCGCGAAGGAGGCCGAGGCGAGCTCCGCCTCCTGACGTCACGGCATACGTCCGCGAACCGCCATCGGGGGGCCAATGGCTGGTATGCGGCCCAGGGTGCGGGCTCTTCCGGTTGGATGGCCTGATGAGCACCGACGAGCACGCGCGGTTCATGCGGGCCAACCAGGCCAACTGGGACGCCCGTACCCCCGTCCACCTCGCCAGCCGCTTCTACGGTCTCGACCAGGATCTCGATCCCGCGCGCTGGTTCGCCGGCTTCGAGTGGGACGACCTCGGCGAGCTGGGCGGCCGCGACGTGCTCCACCTCCAGTGCCATCTCGGCACCGAGACGATCGCCTTCGTCCGGCGCGGGGCCCGGGCGACCGGCCTGGACTTCTCGGCGGCGTCGGTGGCGGCCGCGCGGGACATCGCGGCGAAGGCGGGGCTGGACGTCACCTACGTGCAGGCCAATGTCTACGACGCCGTCGAGGCGCTCGACGGGCGGCAGTTCGACGTCGTGTACACCGGGAAGGGTGCGCTGTGCTACCTGCCCGACCTGGAGCGGTGGGCGGGTGTCGTCGCTCAACTGCTGCGTCCGGGCGGGCGGTTGTACCTCGTCGAGTTCCATCCGCTGCTCAACTCGCTGGGACCGAAGCCCGCCCCGGGTGAGGGGCCCGAGCTGCTGCTCCGGCACGACTATCTGGGCAGGGGTGACGCCGTGCACCGTGACGCGACGCACACCTACACCGACGGGCCGGCCGTGGCGGACGCCACCGACAGCTATGAGTGGATGCACGGAATAGACGAGGTCATCAATGCGTTGACCGGGGCAGGACTGGCCATTCGGCGGCTCCGGGAGAGCGACGAGCTTCCCTGGCCGCGCTGGCCGCAGATGGTCCGCACCCCGTCCGGCTGGTGGCGTCTCCCCGAGCCGCTGATCCCGCTTCTCTACGGACTCCTCGCCACACGCTGAACCACCGTGGTACCGTCCCGTTAGCACCTGTGTACGCCCGGTCCTGGGCGCCGGTGCCGATTCACCTTCAGTTCGCCGGTCGTCGTACCGGCTCTCCCCTCACCTCGCAGTCGACGGTCCTCGCCGTTTCCGAGGTGTCTCTCCGCCGCCCGAAGGCCTTCTGTCCGCCTTCCCGAAGTCCGCGGCACTCCCCTTCCTTCAGCATGTCCCATGCCCTGTGTCCTCGAAAGGACCGACCACCATGACCGTCACACTCGAACACCCCACTGTCCAGCAGCTCCCGGTCCGCGCCGCCACCGGCGTCCTCGACATCGACGCGCACGGGAAGGGTCTGCTGCGCGCCGAGAGCATGCTGCCCCTGCCGTCCGACCTCCAGGTCTCCCCCGCGCTGATCCGCACGTACGGTCTGCGCAAGGGCGACGTCGTCGACGGCGTGCGCGGCACCCAGCGCGCCCTCACCGAGGTCGCCCGGATCAACGGCCGCACCCCCGACGACCTGCGCGGCCGCCGCCACTTCCACGACCTGACGCCGCTGCACCCCAGCCAGCGCATCCGCCTCGAACATCCGGCGTCCGGTCTCACCGGCCGGGTCGCCGACCTCATCGCCCCCGTGGGCAAGGGTCAGCGCGGTCTGATCGTCGCCCCGCCCAAGACCGGCAAGACGGTCCTCCTCCAGCAGATCGCGGCGGCCGTCGCCGGCAACCACCCCGAGTGCCGGCTGATGGTCGTGCTGCTCGACGAGCGCCCCGAGGAAGTCACCGACATGCGGCGCTCCGTGCGCGGCGAGGTGTACGCCTCCACCTTCGACCGCACGCCCAAGCAGCACATCGCGCTCGCGGACCTCGTGATCGAGCGGGCCAAGCGGCTCGTCGAGGACGGCGAGGACGTCGTGATCCTGCTCGACCCGCTGACCCGGCTGTGCCGGGCGCACAACAACGCGGCCGCCGCCGGTGGCCGCACCCTCAGCGGCGGCGTGGACGCGACCGCGCTCATCGGCCCCAAGCGGTTCTTCGGCGCCGCCCGGGCCGCCGAGGAGGGCGGCTCGCTCACCATCCTCGCCACCGCCCTGGTGGAGACCGGCTCCCGTGCCGACGACTTCTTCTTCGAGGAGCTCAAGAGCACCGGCAACATGGAGCTCCGCCTCGACCGCGAACTCGCCTCCCGCCGCGTCTTCCCGGCCGTCGCCATCAACCCCTCCGGCACCCGCCGCGAGGAACTCCTGCTGCCCCCGGTCGAGTTGACGGCCGTACGCGGCCTGCGCCGGGCCCTCCAGACCCGCGACGGCCAGCCCAGCCTGGAAACCCTCCTGGAGCGCATGCGCGAGACCCCGGACAACGCGACGTTCCTGCGCCGCGTCCTGCCGACGCTGCCCAGCGGCTGACCCACTCCCCCGTCCGGGTGCTCGGGCGCCCCGCACGGCCCGGGCAGCGGGGTACAGGGCCGGTCCATTCCTAGGTTTGCGGTATGACTATCGGATCTACCTCCCGGGTTGCCGTGTCGGCCTGCGCCCTGTGCACGGCGGGCCTGCTGGCGCTCGCCCCCCTCTCGGCGGCCGCTCGCACGGGCTCCGACCCCGATGCGCCCGGCGGCCCGCGGGCCGCGGCCGTGCGGCCCGCACTGCTGTACGGCTCCGGCACACAGGTCCGCCCGCACCGGGACGCACCCCGGGTGCCGGACGTCTCCGCCCTGTCGTGGGTCGTGGCCGACACGGAGAGCGGGGAGGTGCTCGCCGCGCACGACGCGCATCGCAAGCTGCCGCCCGCCAGCACGCTCAAGACGCTCTTCGCACTCGCCGTGCTGCCCACCCTGCCCGGTGGCATCCGGCACAAGGTCGGGAACGAGGAGCTGGCGGACGTCGGGGCCGGCAGCAGCCTCGTCGGGGTACGGGAAGGGCAGACGTACCGGGTCGCCGATCTGTGGCGCGGGGTGTTCCTCAACTCCGGGAACGACGCCGTGCACGTGCTGGCCCGGCTCAGCGGCGGCTGGCGCTTCACGGCCACCCGGATGCAGGCCAAGGCCCGAGCGCTCGGCACCCTCGACACCCACGTCCGCTCGCCCGACGGGTACGACACACCCGGTCAGGTCTCGTCCGCGTACGACCTCGCCGTGTTCGGGCGAGCGGGCCTGCACAACCCGGACTTCGCCCGGTACTGCGGCACGGTCGAGGCGAAGTTCCCCGGTGGCGGCGGCTGGTCGTACGACATCCAGAACACCAACCGGCTGCTCACCGGCGCCGACGGCGTGGAGCCCTACGACGGGCTGGTCGGGGTCAAGAACGGCTACACCAGCAACGCGGGCAACACCCTCGTCGCCGCCGCCGAGCGGGGTGGCCGCGGGCTCGTCGTCACCGTGATGAACCCTCAGACGGGCGGAGGCTTCGCCGTGTACGAGGAGGCGCGCGCACTGCTCGACTGGGGGTTCGCGGCGGCGGGGCGCGTCGAACCGGTGGGTTCCCTGGACGCGCTGCGGGTCCGGCCGCGGCCGGGGCCCGACCCGGCGCCCGCGACCGCCGCGGTCGTCCCGGACGACGAGCCCGGCTGGTCGCGGACGGCGGCGATCACGGGCGCCGCCGGGCTCGGTGCGGGCGCTGTCGCCTTCGTCCTGCGGGCCAAGTCCGGGTGGCTGCCCCGTAGTTGACCGGCCGGCGGCCACAGCAGCAGACCGAGACTGAACGTGTCGCCGCCGGTGCACAGCACCACGTACGGGGCGCCCGCCACGCGCGGGTGCCCTGCGCGCCATCAGTACGGCGAACGCCGACGGCAGCCACACCAGGTGGTGCACCCAGGTGAGGGGGCTGATGAGGCAGGCGGTCACCAGCACCGCGGCCGCCCACCACGCGCGGCCCGGTTCGCCCAGCCGGACCAGGATCCCTTGCAGCGACTGGTTCGAGACGTAGTCCGCCGCACATGGATGCGGCCCCGCGCCTGTGTCGGCGCGGTCCACTTCCCCCTTCTCAGAACACCGACAGGCCCGTGAGCGTCGTGAACCTGTCCAGTGCCGCCACGCCCGCCACCGAGTTGCCGTGCTCGTCCAGGCCCGGACTCCACACGCACAGCGTGCAGCGGCCGGGCACCACCGCGATGATCCCGCCGCCGACCCCGCTCTTGCCCGGCAGCCCGACCCGATAGGCGAAGTCCCCCGCCGCGTCGTACGTCCCACAGGTCAGCATCACCGCGTTGACCTGCTTGGCCTGGCTGCGGGTGAGCAGGCGGGTGCCGTCGGCGCGGATGCCGTGGCGGGCCAGAAAGGAGGTGGCGAGGGCCAGGTCGGCGCAGGACGCCAGGAGGGAGCACTGGCGGAAGTACTGGTCGAGCAGGACCGGGACGGGGTTGTCGATGTTGCCGTACGCCGCCATGAAGTGGGCGAGTGCGGCGTTGCGGTCGCCGTGGGCGGACTCGGAGGCGGCGACCTCCTCGTCGAAGTCCAGGCCCGGGTTGCCGCTCTCGGCGCGGAGGAACGACAGGAGCTCCCCGGCGGAGTCTCCGGTACGGGTGTGGAGGCGGTCGGTGACGACGAGCGCGCCCGCGTTGATGAACGGGTTGCGCGGGATGCCGTTCTCGTACTCCAGCTGGACCAGGGAGTTGAAGGGGTTGCCGGAGGGTTCGCGGCCCACGTGCTCCCAGAGCGCGTCGCCCTCGCGGGCCAGTTCGAGGGCGAGGGTGAAGACCTTGGTGATGGACTGGGTGGAGAACGGCCGGCGCCAGTCCCCCACGCCGTACACCGTGCCGTCCAGTTCCGCGACGGCCATGCCGAAGCGGCGCGGGTCGCAGGCGGCGAGCGCCGGGATGTAGTCGGCGGGCCTGCCGCGCCCCGGGGTGCGTTCGATCTCCTCGGCGATGCGTGCCAGGACCGGCTCGAAGGTCATGGACGAAGTCATGATCACTATTGTGCCTCCGGGCCGGTCTGGGCGCGCATCAGCGGGTCGGGACGGGTCAGGCCAGGGCCTGGCCGGTGCCCGCGACGACCTCGGGGCGCAGCAGGTCGGCGAGGGTCTGGGCGGGCAGCAGGCCCTTCTCCAGGACGAGTTCTGCCACTCCGCGGCCGGTGGCGAGGGCTTCCTTGGCGATGTCGGTGGCGGCCGTGTACCCGATGTGCGGGTTGAGCGCGGTCACCAGGCCGATGGAGTTCTCCACGCTCGCGCGCAGCACCTCGGTGTTGGCGGTGATGCCGTCCACGCATCGTTCGGCGAGCGTGAGGCAGGCGGCGCGCAGATGCGTGATGGACTCCGACAGGGAGTGCAGGATGATCGGCTCGAACGCGTTGAGCTGGAGCTGGCCCGCCTCCGCGGCCATCGTGATCGTCACGTCGTTGCCGATCACCTCGAAGGCGACCTGGTTGACCACCTCGGGGATCACCGGGTTCACCTTGCCCGGCATGATCGACGAACCGGCCTGTACCGGCGGCAGGTTGATCTCACCGAGCCCCGCACGCGGACCGGACGACAGCAGCCGCAGATCGTTGCAGCTCTTGGACAGCTTGACCGCGACCCGCTTGAGCACACCGGACATCTGGACGAACGCCCCGCAGTCCTGGGTCGCCTCGACCAGGTTGACGGCCGTGACCAGCGCCAGCCCGGTGATCTCGGCGAGATGACGGCGAGCCGACTCCGCGTACCCGGCGGGAGCGTTCAGTCCCGTACCGATAGCCGTGGCACCGAGGTTGATCTCATGGATCAACTCGGCAGCCTCGTCAAGACGATGACGATCCTCATCGATCATGACGGCGAACGCGGAGAACTCCTGCCCCAGCGTCATCGGCACCGCATCCTGCAACTGCGTACGGCCCATCTTGAGCACATCACGGAACTCGACCGCCTTACGCGCGAACGAATCCTGCAGCACCGCCATCGCCTTGAGCAGCCCACGCACCGCGAACACCGTCGCCACCTTCACAGCGGTCGGGTAGACGTCATTGGTGGACTGGCCGAGGTTGACGTCCTCGTTCGGGTGCAGATGCCGGTACTGCCCCTTCTCGAACCCCAGCAGCTCCAACGCCCGGTTCGCGACGACCTCGTTGGCATTCATGTTGGTCGAGGTACCGGCGCCGCCCTGCACGACGTCCACCACGAACTGGTCGTGCAGCTTCCCCTCACGAATCTCCCGGCAGGCCTCGACGATCGCCGCGGCCTTCCGCGACTCCAGCAGCCCTAGCTCCTCATTGGCGAGCGCGGCGGCCTCCTTGACGGCGGCGAGAGCGTCGATGAGATGCGGGTAGGCGGAGATCGGCGTCCCGGTGATGGGGAAGTTCTCCGTGGCCCGCAGGGTGTGCACACCCCAGTAGGCATCAGCGGGAACATCACGATCACCGAGCAGATCGTGCTCGCGGCGAGTGACGGCGACGGCGGTCATGAGAAACGGATCCTCTTTCGGAGAGGTTGAGGGTGATGCGCCCCTTCAGGGGCGCGGGGCTGTATCAATTTGCGGCTACCGCCGCGTGGGCGCGACCAGCCACACCCGGCCCGCAGCCGCACAACAAGAAATCGAGGCAGATCCCTAGGCGCAGGCCGAAACAACGACCGGCTCAAGCGACCGAACGGGCCGCACACGCCCAACCTCCCGGCCACCCCCGAGAAGCGCCTCCCCTTGGAACTCGGCCAGCACAGACGGATCGACCCCGGCCCACGCCAACGCCGCCGCGGCGACAGGAACCCTCGCCCGATTCGCCCCGTCAGCGATCTTCACAGCAACAGAACGCCCGTCCGGAAGGGCAGCGACCTGCACACCCTCGAACCCGTCCTTGGCCAGCAGTCCCGGCACGGCCCGCATCAACGCGGCCACGTCCCGCCCCGCCCCGGACGCCATCTCCGCATGCGCCCGCATCGCGTCGGCGACCCGGGCCTCGGGCGTACCCGGCGCAGCGGACGTGATCCGCGCGGCGGCCCGGGCAAGCCCGTGCAGGGACACGGAGAACAAGGGCGCCCCGCAACCGTCCACCGTCACCTGGGCGATCCGCTGCCCGGTGAGGTCCTCGACGATCTCGGCGATCGCCTGCTGAAGGGGATGACCGGGGTCCAGGTAGCCCTCGAGCGGCCAGTCGTTCAGCACGCATGTGTAGAGCATCGCGGCATGCTTCCCGGAGCAGTTCTGGGCGAGCCGCGACGGCGGTCGGGACTCCCGCACCCACTCATCGCGTACGACCGGGTCGTACGGCATGTCCGGGACGTTGCGCAGGGCGTCCTCGCCCACGCCCGCCAGCTCCAGGATCCGCCGGGCACCGGCGAGATGACGTTCCTCGCCGGAGTGGCTCGCCGCGGTCAGCGACAGCAGCTCTCCGTCGAGCGGGAGCCCGGCGCGGACCATGGCGACGGCCTGCACCGGCTTCAGCGCCGAGCGCGGATAGAACGCCGCCTCGATGTCGCCGAGCTGGAACCGAACGTGCCCGTCCGCGCCGAGGACGACGACGGAGCCGTAGTGGATGCCCTCCACGACCCCGCCGCGTATCAGGTGGGCGACGGGGGCGTGGAGGGGCTCGCGGATCAGGGGTGGGTCCGCGACGAGACTGCTGTACATCACTTCCTGCTTCTAAGGGTGCGCCACGCAGGTCACGCGTCGGCGGCGGTGGATTGGGTCTCGGTGGAGGTGCGGGCGACCCGGCCGCGGATGGCGTACCACCCGGCGACGAGTGCTCCGGCGATCAGCGGCAGGCACAGCACGGTGGTGCGTCCGACCCCGCCGTCGGCGTACATGAGGACCAGGACGGAGGCGAGGAACGCCATCGTCACGAGCTCGGTCCAGGGGGATCCGGGCAGTCGGTAACCGGGGCGGCTCAGTTCGCCCTTCTCCGTCTTCTGCCAGAAGAGCAGGTGACAGAGCATGATCATGCCCCAGGTGGACAGGATCCCGATCGCGGCGAAGTTGAGCACGATCTCGAACGCGTCGGCGGGGACCACGAAGTTGAGACCGACGCCGAGGACGCAGATGCCGCTGGTGAGCAGGATGCCGCCGTAGGGGACCTGGCTGCGGCTCATGACGCCGGTGAACTTGGGCGCGGAGCCGGACATCGCCATGGAGCGCAGGATGCGGCCGGTGGAGTAGAGGCCGGAGTTGAGCGAGGACATGGCGGCGGTGAGGACGACGAGGTTCATCACGCCGCCGGCCGCCGGGATGCCGATGTTGGAGAGCACGGTGACGAAGGGGCTCTGACCGCCGGTGTACTTGTTCCACGGCAGCAGCATCGAGAGCAGGACGACCGAGCCGACGTAGAACAGGCCGACGCGCCACATGATCGAGTTGATCGCCTTCGGCATGATCTTCTCGGGGTTCTCGGTCTCGCCGGCCGCGACGCCGACCAGCTCGACGGAGGCGTACGCGAAGACGACGCCCTGGAGGATCAGCAGCATGGGCAGCAGACCGTTGGGGAAGACGCCGCCGTGGTCGGTGATCAGGGCCGGGCCGGGGGTGGTGTCGCCGACCTCGTGCTGGGTGACCAGCAGGAAGATGCCGATCAGCATGAACGCCACGAGCGCGCCCACCTTGATGATGGCGAACCAGAACTCCAGCTCTCCGAACACCTTCACCGAGATGAGGTTGACGGTGAGGACGACGGCGAGGGCGATGAGCGCGATCACCCACTGGGGGATGTCGGAGAACATGCCCCAGTAGTGGGTGTAGACGGCCACGGCGGTGATGTCGGCGATACCGGTGGTGGCCCAGTTGAGGAAGTACATCCAGCCCGCTATGTAGGCGCCCTTCTCGCCCAGGAATTCCCGGGCGTAGGAGACGAAGGCGCCGGAGGACGGGCGGTACAGGACGAGTTCGCCGAGGGCGCGGACCACAAGGAAGGCGAAGACTCCGCAGACCGCGTAGGCGATGAAGAGGGAGGGGCCGGCGTCGGCGAGGCGGCCGCCGGCTCCGAGGAAGAGGCCGGTGCCGATGGCGCCGCCGATGGCGATCATGTTGACGTGCCGGGACTTCAGCGACTTGCTGTAGCCCTCGTCTCCGGCATCGACATGGCCGGAACGTTTCTGCACGCCGTCGTGCAGCCTTTGCTCGCTCACGCCTGGGGGTTGCCTTCCGTGGGGGTGTCCGTGCCCTTGCCAGGGGAACGCACGATGTCGGTGAGGGTGGTCTCGACGCGGTCGAGGTGGTGGGACATGGCCTCCACCGCGTCGAGCTCGGAACCGTCGATCAGCGCCTCGACGATGGCCCGGTGCTCCCGGTTGGACTGCTCCCGGCGGCCGCCCAGTTCGTTGAGGAAGGCCGACTGACGCGCCAGTGCGTCACGGATCTCCTCGATGACCCGGCGGAAGACCGGGTTCTGGGCGGCCTCGGCCACGGCGAGATGGAAGAGGGTGTCCATCGCGACCCACGCCGTGGTGTCCGTCTCCCGCTCCATGCGGTCCAGGAGATGGGCCAGATGGTCGAGGTTCTCCGGGGTGCGGCGCACGGCCGCGTACCCGGCGACGGGGATCTCGACGTGGCGGCGCACTTCCAGCAGGTCGCTGGCCGCGTAGTCGCCGAAGGTGGGGTCCTCCACCGCGTTGGCGACGACGAAGGTGCCCTTGCCGGTCTTGGAGACGGTCAGGCCCATGGTCTGCAGGGCTCTGAGGGCCTCGCGCAGCACGGGCCGGCTGACCTCGAGGGTGCGGCAGAGCTCGGCCTCGGAGGGGAGCTTGTCGCCGATGGCGTACTCCCCGCTCTCGATGGCGCCGCGCAGATACCCCAGCACCGCTTCCATGGCACTGACGCGTCGCGGGGGCTGTCCGGCTGTCCGGCTGTCTGACAGGTTCACGGAGTTGATACTCCGGGCCCCGGGAGGGTGCTGTCAAGGCGTGCGAATGGAGAATTTCATCGGGTGTGAGACGTGAAAGCCGTCTCACACCCACCGGCGTCCGGTCAGCTGCTCAGTGCACCCGTCGCCAGCAGGCCGAACAGCAGCATGCCCACGACGATCCGGTAGACGACGAAGGCGTTGAAGGAGTGCTTGGCCACGAACTTCAGCAGCCAGGCGATGGAGGCGTAGGCGACGACGAAGGAGACGGCCGTGCCGACGGCCAGCGGGGCCGCCCCCGCGCCGGTGCCGAGCGCGTCCTTGAGCTCGTAGATTCCGGCGCCGGTCAGGGCGGGGATGCCCAGGAAGAACGACAGGCGGGTGGCGGCGACTCGGTCCAGGTCCAGCATGAGCGCGGTGGACATGGTGGCGCCGGAGCGGGAGAAACCGGGGAAGAGCAGGGCGAGGATCTGGGAGCTGCCGACGAGCATCGCGTCCTTGAACGAGGTGTCGTCCTCCCCGCGCTTGTGCCGGCCCATCTGGTCCGCCGCCCACATCACGCCGCTGCCGACGATCAGGGAGCCCGCGACCACCCACAGCGAGGCGAGCGGGCCCTGGATGAGCGGCTTGGCGGCGAGGCCCACGACGACGATCGGGATGGTGGCGTAGATGACCCACCAGGCGAACTTGTAGTCGTGGTGGTACCGCTCTTCCTTGTTCCGCAGCCCACGGCCCCACGCGGAGACGATCCGCACGATGTCCTTGAAGAAGTACACGAGCACGGCGGCGATCGCGCCGACCTGGATGACGGCCGAGAACCCGACGACGGCGTCGTCGTCGACGGGGATGTTCATGAGCCCCTCGGCGATCTTCAGATGGCCGGTGGAGGAGACGGGCAGGAACTCGGTCACTCCTTCGACGGCTCCGAGGATGACGGCCTGACCGACGCTGATGACGCTCATGGGTTCCAGTTCTTCCGGCGGGGAGGGGGTTCGGCGGGGACAGTCTTACTACACGCCGATGTGTCCCGGATCCTTACGCCCAGACGGCGCGGGCGAGTTCCACGCCCGCGAACGCCGCTCCCAGACCGGCGACCAGGCTCCCGCCCACGTTGGCGAGGGCGTACAGCCCCGCGCCCGTCTCGGTCAGCCGCAGGGTCTCGTACGAGAAGGTCGAGTACGTGGTCAGGGCACCGCACAGACCGGTGCCGAGCAGGAGCTGGAGGTGGTGGGACCCGGCGGCGCCGGTCAGCAGGCCGAGGATCAGACAGCCGGTGACATTGACGGCGAAGGTGCCCCACGGGAAGACCGAGTCGTGGCGGGACTGGATCGCGCGGTCGGTGAGATAGCGGAGCGGGGCACCGACCGTGGCGCCCGCGACGACCAGCAGCCAGTTCACAACGACCTCTTACCGTGCGCGTCCGATTCGCCGGATTCCTCGCCCCGTCCGGCGTACCTGATGACCTCGCAGCCGTCGAGGACGACCAGGCCTTCGGTGACGAGTTCGTCGAGTTGCGGCAGGAAGGCCCGGACCCGCTCCTCGGTGTCGACGATGACGATCGCGACGGGCAGGTCCTCACTCAGGGACAGCAGCCGTGAGGTGTGGATCCGGGAGGAGGCGCCGAAGCCCTCGATGCCCCGGAAGACGCTCGCGCCCGCGAGACCCGCCGCGTGGGCGCGGTGCACGATCTCGCTGTAGAGGGGCTTGTGATGCCAGGTGTCGTGTTCGCCGATGAACACGGTCACCCGCAGTGCGTCGCCGGTCAGTCTCATCATGGTCGCCTCCGCCGCAGGACGCGGCGGGTCGCCGTCGCGGCGAGCCACACCGCCGTGAGGGCCGCGAGCAGGGTCGCGGCGAGGTAGGCCAGGCCGGTGCCGGGGTGGCCCGCGTCGAGGAGTTTCTGCACGTCGACGGCGTACGTGGAGAAGGTGGTGAAGCCGCCGAGGACGCCGGTGCCGAAGAAGGGGCGGACCAGGCGGTGCGCGGCCCACCTCTCGGTGATGACCACCATGAACACACCGATCACGGCACAGCCGACGACGTTGGTCCAGAAGGTCGCCCAGGGGAATCCGCCGGGCTGCGGGGGCCACCACAGGGAGAGTGCGTACCGGGCCGTGGCCCCGAGGGCACCGCCGAGCGCGACCACGGCGACCACGGGTCCCTGGCCGCGCAGGACCGGCTGCCGGGGGGTGGGGACGCGGAGAGTCTCGGTCTGCGGGGCTGTCATGGTCGTACGTCTCCTGCCTGGACGGCCTGATCACGGCCGTCAACAGGGTAACGCCGGGCTCACTTGGGCGCGGGCGGCTCGCACAGGGCCACGCCCCGCTCCCAGAGGCTGCCCAGGACCAGGTGGCCGGCGGCCTCGCAGACGCTGGTGACCATGCGGAAGCCGGAGTGGCGGCGGGTGAGGTGGTGGACGATCTCGCCGTGGTCGTCGACCGCGAGGACGCCGATCGTGCCCGTGGGACGGAAGGGGGCGTGCACGGCCAGCCGGGCGGCGGTACGGCGGGCCGCCGGGCCGGCGCGGTGCAGAAGGTCCAGCGGGGGGACGCGGGGTCCGGCCAGGGACACCCAGATCGGTCCGTCGGGCCCGGCGCGCCAGATGTTGTCGGGCATGCCGGGGAGGTGCTCGACGAAGGGTTCGGAGCGGCCCGCGTCCGGGCCGGTGAGCCAGTGGCGGGTCAGGCGGTACGCGCCGGTCTCGGCGACCACGAGGAACGATTCGTCGCCGCTCGGGGCGAGGCCGTTGGCGAACTGGAGCCCGTCCAGGACGACTTCGGGTGTCTCGCTGCCGGGTGCGAGGCGCAGGAGCCGGCCCGTGCCGGTGTGTTCGACGAGGTCGCCGATCCACTGGTCGAGGGGGTAGCGGCGGCTGGAGACCGTGAAGTACACGGTGCCGTCGGAGAGGGCGACGGTGTTGCTGCAGAACCGCAGCCGCTCCCCCGCCACCGAGTCGGCGAGGATGCGCACGACGCCCGTGTTCAGGTCGACGCGCAGCAGCCCGAGTTCGGCGTCGCACACCAACAGGGTGTCGTCCGCGAGGAGTTCCAGGCCGAGCGGCCTGCCGCCGGTCTCGGCGAGCACCTCGACGCGGGTCGTGGCCGGGTCGGCGAGACCGTCGAGGCGGAGGATACGGCCGTCCTCCACACCGGTCAGCACGCGGCCCCGGCTGTCGGCGACGACGTCCTCGGGGCCGTGGCCGCCGATCGCGACATACCTGCGCGGGACCAGCATCTGTGCACGCTCCACGGACATCCGCCCTTCGTCGCCTCGGAGCCTTTGGCGGCCCGAGAGCCCTTCTTACCAGCCTTTCTCGAACATGCGCGCCACCTCTGCTATCCGCACCTCGTCCCGTCGGTAGTAGGTGCGCCGCCGGATCCGCTTGGCGCGCAACAGGCCGATGCCCGTGAGGAGTTCGAGGTGGGTGTCGGCGACGTGGCGGCGCACCCCGAGTTTGGCGGCCACGGCGTCCGCTGTGACGCCGTCCTCGGTCGGGTCGCGGCGACGCTGCGACGGGAAGTGCGCGGCCGGATCCTTCAGCCATTCCAGAATGTCCAGCCGCCGCTCACTGACGGGAGTTCTCAGCATGTCGTCCCCCTCCGGACCGGCCTCCTCGTACCGCGTGTTCCCACTGTCCCGCAGTCCAGGCCACCGTGTACGGACTTCACCCGTCTTGTCCGATACCGAACCCACTTGCGAAGAAAATCTGTGTCTTTATGGGCGATCCGGGCGGTGGTTCTCGGCGAGGAGGAGATACGCGGCGGCGGTCCAGGTGTACGCCCGGTCGCGCAGTCCCGTGCCGGTGAGGGCGTCGAAGTTCTCGGCGAAGCCGTGGGTCTCGCACAGGGTCCGGAAGCGGGCGCCGATCTCGTCGGCGAGGCGGTGGTGGCCGGCGCGGCGCAGCCCGTCCTCAGCTGGTCCAGGTGTCGCCGCTGTGGGAACTGACCGTCCCGGTCATCGACCGGATCGCGGTGACCCCGCTCACGGAGAAGCAGCCGCGCCCGACCGCCTGCGCGAAGGTGCCCGGCCGCACTGCTGCGGCCGGGCACCTGTCAGGACGGAACTACCGGTGGCTGAACCACGCCATCGCCGGGAGCGCCTTGTTGTCGTAGTCGAACAGCGCCTGGTTCTCCCAGCCGTTGCCGGACGTGCTGTCGGTCGGGTCCCAGCCGTTGCCGGTGACCGCGGTCCAGGTCGACTCCCAGTAGAAGACGCCGAGGCCGCGGCCGTTCGGGACGGCCTCCACGATGCTGGCGACGTCGTTCATCCACCGGGTCTGGCCGGCCGTCGTGGCCGGGTAGCCGGAGACCAGTTCGCTGGAGAGGTCGATGATGTTCTCGAAGGAGTCGTCGCTGTCCAGACGGAAGGGGTAGGCCGTCTCGGCGACGAAGACCGGCTTGCCGTAGCGGGCGGCCGCGTCGTCCAGGGTCGTCTGGAAGTCGGCGAGCGAACCGTGCCAGTAGCCGTAGTAGGACAGGCCGATGACGTCGAACTTCACGCCGTTGGAGACCGCGTTGTCGAACCACCAGCGGGTGCCGGTCAGGTCACCGCCCTTGGCGAGGTGCAGCGCCACCCGGGTGGAGGAATTGACCGCCTTGACCGCGTCGTAGCCGGAGTTGAGCAGACCGGCGAGCTGCGACCAGTTGGAGGTGGAGCCCGCGTTCCACAGCATGCCGCCGTTGATCTCGTTGCCCACCTGGACCATGTCGGCCGTGGTGCCCTGCGCCTTCAGCGCGTTGAGGACGTCGTACGTGTGGTTGTAGACGTCCGTCTTCAGCTGGCTGTAGCTGTGCCCCGACCACGCGGACGGCACGGTCTGCGCCCCCGGGTCGGCCCAGGTGTCCGAGTAGTGGAAGTCGACCAGCAGCTTCATGCCCTGCGCCTTGATGCGCTTGGCCAGCGCCAGGACCTGCGTCTTGGTGTTGTAGCCGTCCTTCGGGCTCACCCAGACCTTGACGCGGGCGTAGTTCTGTCCGGCGGACTTCAGGATCGCGAGCGCGTCACCGGTCGTGCCGGAGCTGGTCCTGTACGTACCGCCGAGGGCCTCGCTCTTGGCGAGCGAGGAGACGTCGGAGCCCTTGATGGACGTGCCGGTCGAGCCCGAGGCGAAGGTCAGGTCGTCGACGTTGATCCAGTTGCCCGCGTTGGCATCGGAGTTGATGCTGATCGTGCACTGGTTGTTCGTCACCGCGATGGAGGTGACGACACGTATCCAGCCGCTGGCGGAGACGGGCAGGTTGGTGCGCTGCTCGGAACTGCCGCAGTTCTTCAGCGAGATGTACGCGGAGTTCTGCCCGCCGCCGGAGCGGACCCAGGCGGTGAGGGTGTAGTTCCCGTTGGTCAGCCCGGACAGGTACTGGTACGTCTCCACCTTGTAGGCGGCGGACGCGTAGTGGCTGAGGCGGTAACTGCCGCCGTGGCCACCGGACTCGGAGTACGAGGCGCCGGTCGAACCGTACTCGGACCAGCCGGTCGGGGCTGCCGAGCCCGCGCCGTCCGCTTCGAAGCCACCGTTGGTGAGCGTGCTGGCGGCGTGGGCGGTCTGCGCGGGCAGGGCAGTGAGGGCGAGCCCCGCGGTGAGCGGGAGGAGCAGGGCCCGGAGGGTGCGTCTGGGATGGAACATCGTCGTCCGTCGTCCCTTCGACAAATGGGTTGGGGATTCCTCGCCGGGGCCGGCGAAGGCCCCCTCCGCCCGCGGCACGAGCGGCTCGCACGGGCGGAGGGGAGTCGGTTCGGCCGGTGGGGCGCCGGCTCAGCCGTCGAGTCGTACGACCCGGACGGCACCCGCGGGGACCTCGAGGCGGCCCGCGGCACGTTCACCGGTCAGCAGCTCGGTGCCGGAGACCTCCAGCGGCACCTTGGCGTCCGACGCGGTGTGGTTGATCGCGAAGAGGTACGTCCCCGACTCGCCGGTGCGGCGCACGAGTTCGACGTCCCGGGGCAGGTCGACACGCGACGCGACCTGGGCGTCCTCGATCGCCCAGCCGAGCAGCGCGTCGAGGCCCTCCGCGCCGAGGCGGGTGGAGACGTACCAGGCGGTGCCCCGGCCGAGGCGGTGACGGGTGACCGCCGGCTGCCCCTCGGTCAGGCCCTCGGCGTACGTCCACACCGTCTCCGCGCCGCGCGGCACCACGAACTCGGTCCACACGTCGCCGCTGAGCTCGGAGCCGTCGGGTCCGGTGATGCGCACGTTCTCGCCCTGGAGCAGCGGTGAGAACTCCTCGACCGTAAGGCCGAGGACGTCCCGCAGAGCGCCGGGGTAGGGGCCCTCGTGCACCGCGTCGTGCTCGTCGACGATGCCGGAGAAGAAGGAGACGACGAGGGTGCCGCCGTTCTCCACGTACGCCTTGAGGTTGTTCCCGGCCGCCTCGGTCATCAGGTAGAGGGCGGGCACGACGACAAGGGGATACCTCGACAAGTCGGCTTCCGGGTGGGCGAAGTCGACGGTGAGGTGGCGGTCGTAGAGCGCCTCGTAGAAGGCGTCGGCGCGCTCGCGCGGGTCGTGGTCCTCGCTGGGTCGCCAGGCGAGGTTCTGCGCCCACCAGGAGTGCCAGTCCCACAGGACGGCCACGTCGGCCTGGGTGCGGGTGCCTTTCAGGGCGCTCAACGAGTCGAGGGACGCGCCGAGTTCGACGACCTCACGCCACACGCGCGTGTCGGTGCCGCCGTGCGGGAGCATCGCCGAGTGGAACTTCTCGGCACCGCGCCGGGACTGCCGCCACTGGAAGAACATGGCGCCCTCGGAGCCGCGCGCCACGTGGGCGAGGGAGTTGCGGGCCATCTGGCCGGGGGCCTTGGCGGGGTTGCGGGCCTGCCAGTTGACGCCCGAGGTGGAGTGCTCCAGGAGGATCCAGGGCGCTCCCCCGGCCACCGAGCGGGTGAGGTCGGCGGCCATGGCGAGGTTGACGTGGGTGCGGCGGCCGTCGGTGATCAGGTAGTGGTCGTTGGTGACGATGTCGACCTCACGGCCCCAGGCCCAGTAGTCGACGGAGTCGCACTGGCTGAGGGCCGTCATGAAGTTGGTGGTCACCGGGACGCCGGGGACGAGGCGGTGCAGGATGTCCCGCTCCATGACGAAGTTCTCGCGCATGGTGGCGTCGGCGAAGCGTTTGTAGTCCAGCGCTTGGGCCGGGTTGCCGACGGTCGGGGCGAGGCGCGGCGGGTTGATGTCCCCGAAGTCCGCGTACCGCTGGCCCCAGAACGCGGTGCCCCAGGCCTCGTTGACGGCCTCGACCGTCTCGTACGTCGTCTCCAGCCAGCGGCGGAAGTGGGCCGCGCAGGAGTCGCAGTAGCAGGCGGAGACGGGGACGCCGTACTCGTTGTGCACGTGCCACATCGCCAGCGCCGGGTGGTCGCCGTAGCGCTCGGCGAGCCGGGTGGTGATGTTCGTGGCGGCCGCGCGGTAGTCGGGGTTGCTGTGACAGATGGCGCCGCGCGAGCCGAACTCGTAGCGCACGCCCTCCTGCGACACCGGCAGCGCGTCGGGGTGGGCCCGGTAGAACCAGACCGGCGGCACCACGGTGGGCGTGCCGAGGTCGACTCGGATGCCGTTCTCGTGCAGCAGGTCGATCAGACGGTCGAGCCAGCCGAAGTCGTATGTCCCACGCGAGGGCTCCAGGAGCGCCCAGGAGAAAATTCCGACACTCACCATGGTGACGCCGGCCTCGCGCATCAGCCGGACGTCTTCCTGCCAGACGCTTTCCGGCCACTGCTCGGGGTTGTAGTCCCCACCGAAGGCGAGCCTGGTGAGGCCCCTGGGGGTGGCTTCCGGCATGGATTTCTCCCGTTGTGGTCGATCTTTTGGGAACGTGCACACAGCCGATCAGCGGTGCGAGGCCAAGATAACCGCACGGCAACAACCATTGACAAGTGTCCGGGATGTTTCTCTACTGTGAACGCTCACAGAAGCATGGCAGGTTCTCGCAGCAGGCGGGGACCCAGGTCAGGGGAGAGATCCGTGCCCATCACAAAGCGCAGCCGGCTCAGTCGCATCGCAGCATCCACCGTCGCCGTCGCCCTCGGCGCCACCGCACTCACCGCCTGTGGCTCGTCCGACGGGGACAGCGAGGCCGACTCCGGTCCGGTCTCGCTCACGTACTGGACCTGGACGCCGGGCATGGACAAGGTCGTCGACCTCTGGAACAAGGGCCAGGGCAAGAAGGACCAGATCACCGTCACGGTGAAGAAGCAGGCATCCGGCGACACGCTGATCACCAAGATCCTCACCGCGCACAAGGCCGGCAAGGCTCCCGACCTGGTCCAGGCCGAGTACCAGGCGCTGCCGACCCTGGTCAGCAATGACGCGCTCGCGGACATATCGAAGAACGTGGGCGACGCGAAGAGCAAGTTCGCCGACGGTGTCTGGCAGCAGACCACGCTGGGCACGGACGCCGTCTACGCGGTCCCGCAGGACATCGGCCCGATGATGTTCTACTACCGCCAGGACCTCTTCAAGAAGTACGGCCTGACCGTCCCGACCACCTGGGACGAGTTCGCCGAGACCGCCCGCGCGCTGAAGAAGAAGTCCTCGGACACCGACCTCACCACGTTCTCCGCCAACGACTCCGGCCTCTTCGCGGGCCTGGCCCAGCAGGCCGGCGCCCAGTGGTGGACCACCGAGGGCGACAAGTGGAAGGTCGGCATCAACGACACGGCCACCAAGAAGGTCGCCGACTTCTGGGGCGGCCTCGTCAAGGAGGGCGCCATCGACAACCAGCCGATGTACACCCCGGCCTGGAACAAGGCGCTCAACACCGGCAAGCAGATCGCCTGGGTCTCCGCCGTGTGGGCGCCCGGCACCCTGACCACCGCCGCGCCCGACACCAAGGGCAAGTGGGCCATGGCCCCGCTCCCCCAGTGGACCGCGGGCGACAACAAGACCGGCAGCTGGGGCGGCTCCTCCACCGCCGTCACCACGGACTCCAAGCACCAGGAGGCCGCCGCGAAGTTCGCCGCCTGGCTGAACACCGACGACGCCGCCCTGCAGGCCCTGGCCAAGGAGAGCGGCATCTACCCGGCCGCCACGAACGCCCAGACCAGCGGCGCCTTCACCACCCCGCCGGACTACTTCTCCAACCAGTCGGACTTCTACGCCAAAGCCTCCGAGATCGCCAAGACCACGGCTCCCTCGGCCTGGGGCCCGAACGTGAACGTCGCCTACACGACCTTCAAGGACGCGTTCGGCGCCGCCGCCAAGAACAAGTCGGACTTCACCGCCGCCCTGGACAAGATGCAGGACGACACCGTCGCCGACCTCAAGAAGCAGGGCTTCGGGGTCTCCGAGTGACGAGCGCACGCCGGAAGTCGTACGGGGTCAAGGGGGCCCCGTACGCCTTCCTCATCCCCGCCACGGTCCTCTTCGCGCTGTTCTTCGCGCTGCCCATCGGGTACGCGGTGTGGCTCAGCTTCCGCAAGGTGCATGTCTCCGGGCTCGGCCTGGGCAAGGGCGCCCGGTCGGAGGTCTGGGCCGGCCTGGAGAACTACACGGACGCCCTCACCGACAGCGAGCTGCTGGACGGTGCGCTGCGCGTCCTGGGCTACGGCTGCATCGTCGTCCCGGTGATGCTCGGCCTCGCCCTGCTGTTCGCGCTGATGCTCGACTCCGACAAGGTGCGGTTCACCCCCTTCACCCGGCTCGCGATCTTCCTGCCGTACGCCATCCCCGGCGTCGTGGCGGCGCTGCTGTGGGGCTTCCTGTACCTGCCGGACGTCAGCCCCTTCTATTACGTGCTGGAGAAGCTGGGCCTGCCGCAGCCGGACCTGCTGGACGGCGGTCCGCTGTATCTCGCCCTGTCGAACATCGCGGTGTGGGGCGGCACCGGCTTCAACATGATCGTCATCTACACCTCCCTGCGGTCCATCCCGGCCGAGGTGTACGAGGCGGCGAGGCTGGACGGCGCCACCCCGACGCAGATCGCGCTGCGGATCAAGATCCCGATGGTGGCGCCCTCGCTGGTGCTGACCTTCTTCTTCTCGATCATCGCCACGCTCCAGGTGTTCAACGAGCCGACCACGCTGAAGCCGCTCACCAACTCCGTGTCCACGACCTGGAGTCCGCTGATGAAGGTGTACCGGGACGCGTTCGGCACCGGTGACATCTACGCGGCGGCCGCCCAGGCCGTGATCATCGCGCTCGCCACGCTGCTGCTGTCCTTCGGGTTCCTGCGGGCCGCGAACCGTCGTCAGAAGCAGGAGGCAGCACGATGAGTTCCCTTGCCGTCCGCAAGACCGAACGGGCCGCGGGCGCCACGCCGGGCGCGGCCCAGGGTCCGCCGCTGCGCCGCCGGATCTCGCTCGTCCCGACGGTGACGCTGCTGATCGGCGCCCTCTACACACTGCTGCCGGTGGCGTGGGTGGTGATCGCGTCCACCAAGTCCGGCACGGAGCTGTTCTCCACGTTCACGTTCCTGCCGGGCTCGGGATTCCTCGACAACATCAAGGACCTGAGCGCCTACCGCGACGGCGTCTACTGGGAGTGGATGGCCAACTCCGCCTTCTACGCCGTTCTGGGCGCCCTCCTGTCGACGGTCGTGTCCGCGTTCAGCGGCTACGCGCTCGCGACCTACCGCTTCCGCGGCCGCGAGACGATGTTCAACGTCCTGCTCGCGGGCGTGCTGATGCCGCCGATCATCCTCGCCGTCCCGCAGTACCTGCTGATGGCCCAGGCCGACCTCACCGACTCGTACCTCTCGGTGCTGCTCCCGCAGGTCCTGTCGCCGTACGGCGTCTACCTCGCGCGCATCTACGCCGCCGCCGCGGTCCCCGCCGACGTGGTCGAGGCCGGGCGGATGGACGGCGCGAGCGAGTGGCGGATCTTCACCCGCGTCGCGCTGCCGATGATGGTGCCCGGCATGGTGACGGTCTTCCTCTTCCAGTTCGTGGCGATCTGGAACAACTTCCTGCTGCCGTACATCATGCTGAGCGACGACGAGAAGTTCCCGATCACCCTCGGTCTGTACACGCTGCTGGAGCAGGGCGCCAACACCCCGGCCCTGTACACACTGGTGATCACCGGCGCGTTCCTCGCGATCATCCCGCTCGTCGCGCTCTTCCTGGTCATCCAGCGGTTCTGGAGCCTCGATCTGCTCTCCGGAGCCGTAAAGTCATGACCATGAGCAATACGGGGGGTCGGCGCAGACCGCCGACGATCCACGACGTGGCCCGCGAGGCCGGAGTCTCACGAGGTACCGTCTCGCGCGTCCTCAACGGCGGACACTACGTCAGCCCGGCCGCCCAGGAGGCGGTCAACGCCGCGATCAAGAAGACGGGTTACGTCGTCAACCGGCACGCCCGTTCGCTGATCACCGGGCGTTCGGACTCGGTCGGCTTCCTGCTCACCGAGCCGCAGGAGCGGTTCTTCGAGGATCCCAACTTCAATGTGCTGCTGCGGGCCTGCACCCAGGCGCTGGCCGCGCACGACATCCCGCTGCTGCTGATGCTGGCCGGCACCGAGGACGAACGGCGGCGCATAACGCGGTACATCACGGCGGGGCACGTCGACGGGGTGCTGCTGGTGTCCAGCCACTCCGCCGACCCGGTCGCCAAGGAACTGCACGAGGCGGGGGTACCCCTGGTCCAGTGCGGCAAGCCCATGGTTCCCGGCTCGAAGGTGAGTTACGTGGCCGCGGACGACCGGGACGGCGCCCGCGACATGGTGCGCCATCTGCTGTCGCTGGGCCGTCGCCGCATCGGCGTCGTGACCGGTCCGCTGGACTCCCCCGGCGGCGTCGACCGCCTCGCCGGCTACAAGGAGGTGCTCGCCGACGCGGGCATCGAGATCGATGAGCGGCTCGTGACCTCCGGGGACTACAGCCGGGCCAGCGGTGAGGCGGGCGCCGAACAGCTGCTGGCCCAAGCCCCGGACATGGACGCGGTGTTCGTCGCCTCCGACCTGATGGCGCAGGGGGTGCTGGCAGCGCTGGAGCGAGCGGGACGGCGAGTGCCGGAGGACGTCTCGGTCGGCGGCTTCGACGACTCGGCGGCCGCCCTCTCCGCCCGTCCCCAGCTCACCACCATCCGGCAGCCCTATGACCGCATCAGCGCCGAGATGGTCCGGGTGCTGCTGGCCCAGATCGGCGGCGAGGACCCGGCCGCGGTCATACTGCCCACCGAGTTGGTCAAGCGCGACTCGACCTGACGGGTGCCGCCGCCACATCGGTACGGCGACGAACAAGCGGCCCTTCTCCGCCCGGGCGCGCTGCTCGGCCCTCCAGCCGGCGGCGCGCCCTTCGTCCGTGACGCCCGCGAGGTCCGTGAGCACCGGGAGCGCCTGCGGCCCGGTGAGCACGAAGGCGCGATCCTTTACGTCCTCGAAGCCCGTGTCGAGCAGCAGGTTGCGGTGAGCACGCGCGGCGCGGCCCGGTGACCCGGTCGGCGCGGGTGTGCACGAGCGCGCGGGTCGGCTCGGGGTGCGAGGGCCCTGCGGGCCTCGGTCAACGCCCGCTGCGGTTCGGCGAGCGAGTTCGCGCGACGGCGCGCATCCGCTCGTCAGGGTCGACGCCGACGGACTCGACGCGAACGCCCGGTCAGCTCGGCGACGGCACTCGCCCGGCCCTTCGGTCCGGAGCCGCATGTGCTGCGCGTGCGGGTCGCCTCCGTGCTGTGCGGCAAAAAGGCGGGGCTGTCGGTGCGGGCGAACCGTTCGCACGGGGATCTGCTCCCGTGCCCGGCCTTCCGGCGCGGCCTCGCGGCAAGCGGTCAGGATCGGAGAAGCCGCCTCGCACTCCCCAGTCCTACGGTGAAACCACCGACGAAGGAACCCACGGAGGAACATCCCGATGACCGCAGGACTGAACACCATCATCTACCCCGTCAAGGACATCGCTCGGGCGAAGGCCCTGTTCAGCGCACTGCTGGAGACCGAGCCCTACGCCGACGAGCCCTACTACGTCGGCTTCAAGGACGCCGGCCAGGACGTGGGCCTCGACCCGAACGGTCACTCCCGGGGCATGACCGGCCCGGTCCCCTACTGGCACGTCACCGACATCCGGGCCCGGCTCGCCGCACTGCTCGACGCGGGCGCCGAACTGCTCCAGGACGTCACGGACGTCGGCGGCGGCAAGCTGATCGCCTCCGTGAAGGACGCGGACGGCAACCTGGTCGGGATCACCCAGGACAGCTGAGCGCTCACGCCCGCCCGCCGGATGTCGATGCAGGCGCATTAACATGCGGTGTATGGCAGTGAACGCGGCCGGCTCCCGGCTCGAGGAACAGTGGCGGGACATCCTGGGGACGCACGCGCGCACGATGTGCGAGATCGACCGGGTGCTGCACCCGCACGGACTGGGCGCGAGCGACTTCGAGGTGCTCGACATCCTCGCGGCCGAGGCGCCCGCCGAGGGCGACCTGTGCCGGGTGCAGAACCTGGTCGGCCGGGTCCATCTCAGCCAGAGCGCGCTGTCCCGGCTCATCGGCCGACTGGAGAAGGACGGCCTGGTGGAGCGTTCCGTGTGCCTGGAGGACCGGCGCGGTGTGTGGGTGACGCTGACCCGCAAGGGCCGCGATCTGCACGCCGAGGTGCTGCCGCTGCAGCGGGACGCGCTGGAGCGGATGCTGGGCGGCTGACACCCCTCAGTCGCGGGCCCGGATACGGAAGACGGGATGGTCGGCGGGGTCGGGGAGCGCGGTGAGCACGTCGGAGACCGTCGGCATCCCGCCGTACTTCTTCCGATAGGCCGCCATCAGCGCCGGACGCTCGGACTCGGGCACCTCCTGCGTCGTGATCTCCTCGGTACGGCCGCGCACGGTCAGCCGGCAGTCGGGCGCCGCCCGCAGATTGAGGGCCCAGTCGCTGAGGCCGCGATAGGAGACGAGGTACCGCTCCCCCTCGTACTCCAGTACCGCCACGGGCACCGTGCGCCACTGTCCGCTCCGGCGCCCGCGCACGGACAGCCGGGACACGACGGACCTGCCGAAGACCGGCGCCAGGCGGTTGCCGATGTTCCGTTGCATCCAGGGTGGTTTGAGGTAAGTGCGGGACGTCATCGGCTCTTCACCTCCTGAAGACCGCCGATGGGGAGGTGGGCGAGCCGCCACCGGTTCGCTGCCGTCTGTGCCGCCATGGATGACCTCCTGGTCATGGCCTGTCGGACGATCGCAGAATGCTAGGGTAGCTCTAATATTAGGGTCACCCTAAACAGGAGGGGTCCTTGAGCCTGCGGGCGCAGAAGAAGCGGCAGATGCGGGACCGGATCGCCGAGACCGCCTGGCGGCTGTTCACGGAGCGGGGCTTCGACCGGGTCACCGTGGCCGAGGTCGCCCGTGCCGCGCAGGTCTCCGAGGCCACGGTCTTCAACTACTTCCCGACCAAGGAGGATCTCTTCTCCTCCCGCTTCGAGTCCTTCGGGGAGCGGCTCGTCGAGGCCGTCCGCACCCGCCCGCCCGGTGACTCCGCCCTCACCGCCTTCCGGAAGCGGCTGCTGGACTCCGGGGGACTGCTGGCACGGGTCGCGGCCGGGGACGCCGACGCGCTCGACCAGCTCCGCACGGTCAACGGGCTGATCGCGGACAGTACGGCGCTTCGCTCCCGCGAGCAGCGCGCCCTCGCCACCTGCGCCGACGCACTGGCCGAGACGCTGGGCGGCGACATCTCGGCCCGCGTGGTGGCGGATGCGCTGTTCGGCGTCCACCGCGCCCTGATCGAGCATGTGCGGGAGCGGGTCCTGGCGGACGACGACCCCGCCTCGCTCGCCGCCGACGTACGCCGGCTCGCCGCCCAGGCGTTCTCGCTGCTGGAGGGCGGGATGCGGGACTACGGCATCACGGGCGCAGCAGATCCCGTACGGCGCTGAAGGCGGCCTCCACGGTCGCCGGGTCCGCGCCCGGGCGGGCCAGGGCGCTCATGGGGATCGGGGGGACGGGCGGCAGGCCGTTGTACGGGGTCAGGCCGTCGGGAGCGGGGCCGACCGCGGCGAGGAGGGCGACGCCCTGGCCGGTGCGGGCGATGTCGAGGACGCCCGCGAGATAGCCGGCGTCGCCGACGACCGAGGCGGGCACCCCGTGCTCGGCGAGGGTCCCGATGGCTCGGCGCCTGATCGCGCACGGATCCTCGATGGCGACCAGGGGGACGGGAGCGGGAGCGGTGGGCGGCTCCCAGCCGGGTACCGCGTGCCAGGTGAGCGGGAGTCCGCCGACGGAGACGCCCTCGGTGGCGGCCGCCTCGGTGACGTACACCGCCACGTCGACGCTCCCCCGCTCCACCGCCTCGACGAGCCGGGCGGAGCGGTCGATGCGGAAACGGACCCGGCAGCCGGGACGCACCGCCTGAACGGCGGCGGTCAGCCGGGGCAGGAACTGGTCGGCGGCGTGCTCGGTGGAGCCCACGGTGACGGTGTCGCCGTCCGAGCCGAGCAGGGTGCGTACGGCCTCGTCGTGGACGGCGAGGACGCGGCGCGCCTGTTCCAGCAGCAGCCGGCCCTCGGTCGTGAACCGGGTGCCTCGCCCTTCCCGCTCGACGACCGGGCGGCCCAGTGTCTTCTCCAGCTTGCGGACATGCTGACTGACCGCGGACTGGCTGAGCGAGAGCGCCTGGGCGGCACGGTGGAACCCGCCGCAGTCGGCGACCGCGGTCAGACTGCGCAGGGCCACGATGTCGAGGACGGGTCGGGACATGCCGTGACAGTATCCGCTCACCGCGATCGATCGCGATCCCTGATCGGTTTCGATGCGGAATCATCGTTGGACGTGTTCGGTCCCCGGCGGTCATGATGGGCGCATGTTGCACGCGACCGCTACTGCTGCCCTTCTGACGCAGCGCCGAGTCATCGACTTCGGCGTGGCGTGCAGCGCGCGTTGTCGCTGACCTCTGCCGCTCATCGCCCCGGAGCACCCGCGCCTGCCCTCTGACGCTGCGCGCTTCTCCTCCGGTTGACACGTGACAGCCGCTCCGGCCTGCCCTTTCCCCTTTTCCCCTGACTTTTCCGCTGCCTTCACACGGGAGTTACCCCCTCATGTCCTCTTCCTTCTCCTGGGACGAACCCGAAGGTCTCGCCGCGCGCGGCACGCTGATCGTGCTGTCCGGGCGGGGCGAGCACGGTGGTGTGTACGAGCGGTTCGGCCGCCGAGTCGCCTTCGACGCCTACCGGGTCCGCGCACTCGGCGACCCGGCCGCCGATCCGTCCGTGCTCGACGAGGCGGCCAAGCTGCTCGCCGACGAGTCGCTGCCGGGCCCGAAGGTGGTGGTCGGTTCGGACACCGGCGCCCACTACGCCGTCCAGCTGGCCGCGGACGCCGACGCGCTGATCCTCGTGGGCCTGCCCACCTCCCCCTGGACGTCCGGGAGTTGGGAGGAGGAGGTCGAGGCCCGCACGGCCTGCCCCACCCATCAGGGCCGCCTCGCCGCCGACCCGGCCTTCCGACGCGGGGCACTCGCCGAGAACCCTCGGCTGCCCGCCCCGCGTCTCGACCGGGTGACCGTCCCGGTACTGGCCCTGCACGGCACCGACGACGCGGTGAGCCCTCTGGAGACGGCACGGGAGGCCTACGCCGGCTCGGGCGTGCGGCTGGTGACCTTCCACGGCGGCCGCCACGACGTCCTCAACGACGCGCTGCACCGCACGGCCGCCGCCACCGTCGTGCTCTTCCTCGAGCGGCTGCGCCTGTCCCCCGAGCTGCCCGTGATCGCGGAGGGACCGGCATGAGCGTCACGACCACGGTCAGCGAGCTGCGCGACCTGCTGGACTCCGATCACCCTCCGGTCGTCCTCGACGTCCGCTGGGCCCTGGGCGATCCGCACGGCCGCGACCACTACGCCCAGGGGCACATCCCCGGTGCGGTCTACGTCGACCTGGACAGCGAGTTGGCCGCACCGCCGAGCCCGGAGGGCGGACGGCATCCGCTGCCGCCGCTCGACGCCCTCCAGGCCGCCGCACGCAGGTGGGGCATCCGATCGGACCGACCGGTCGTCGTCCACGACGACTTGGGCAACACCGCCGCGGCACGGGCCTGGTGGCTGCTGCGGCACGCGGGAGTCTCCCGGGTGACGCTGCTCGACGGAGCACTGGGCGCGTGGCGGGCGGCCGGGTTGCCGCTGGAGTCCGGTGTCCCCGCCGACCCTGAGCCCGGGAATGTCCTCCTGGAGCCGGGCGGACTGCCGGTCACCGACGCGGACGGAGCCGCCGAACTCGCGGACGCCGGTCTGCTGTTGGACGCCCGCGCCGCCGAGCGCTACCGAGGCGAGGTGGAGCCCGTCGACCCCCGGGCGGGGCACATCCCGGGCGCGGTCTCCGCGCCGACCGGCGAGAACCTCGCGGCGGACGGCACGTTCCTTCCCGCCGACGAGCTGCGCAAGCGGTTCGAGGAGAAGGGCGTGGGGGCGGCCGCGCGGATCGGCGTGTACTGCGGCTCCGGTGTCACGGCAGCCCATCAGATCGCCGCGCTGGAGATCGCCGGTTTCGAGGCCGCTCTCTTCCCCGGCTCCTGGTCCGCGTGGTCCGCGGATCCGTCCCGCCCGGCCGTGAAGGGGGACAAGCCGTGACGGCTTCACTGGACACGGTGGCCCCGACCGCACAGGCACCCACCCGTGTCACCATCCGCGGCACCGCCAAGACGCGCCGCGGCTTCTCCGTCCCGCGTTCCGTCCGCCGGGCCGCCGGCCCCGTGGGACTCGTGCTCCTGTGGCTCCTGACCTCGGCCACCGGCCTGCTCCCGGAATCCGTGCTGGCCTCCCCCGTCGACGTGATCAAGCAGGCGGTCGAGCTCACCCGGAACGGTGAACTGCCCAGCGCCATCGCCGCGTCGGGCCGCCGCGCCGCCATCGGCTTCCTGATCGGTGCGAGCGTGGCACTCACCCTGTCCCTGCTGGCCGGCCTGTTCCGGCTCGGCGAGGACGTCATCGACTCCTCGATGGGCATGTTCCGGGCGATCCCCTGGGTGGGCCTGATCCCCCTGTTCATCGTCTGGTTCGGCATCGAGGAGACCCCGAAGATCGCGCTGGTCGCCCTCGGCGTGACGTACCCGCTGTACTTCAACATCTACGGCGGCATCCGCTCCACGGACTCCCAACTCGTCGAGGCCGCACGGATGATGGGGCTCGGCCGGGTCGGGCTGATCAAGTACGTGATCCTGCCCAGCGCACTGCCCGGGGCACTCGTGGGGCTCCGGTACGCGCTGTCCACCGCATGGCTCGCGCTGGTCTTCGCCGAGCAGATCAACGCGGACGCGGGGCTCGGCTACCTGATGAGCAACGCCCAGCAGTACTTCCGCACGGACGTCATCGTGCTCTGCCTCGTCGTGTACGCGCTGCTCGGACTGGCCTGCGACTTCGCCGTACGGATCCTGTCGCGCCGGCTGCTGACCTGGCGGGCCAACTTCGAGGGCGAGGCCTAGAGATGCCCAACAGCGTGGAGATACGGGGCCTTTCGCGGGCCTTCGACGGCAACACCGTCCTGCACGAACTCGATCTCGACATCCGCGAGGGCGAGTTCGTGGCCCTCCTCGGGCACAGCGGCTGCGGCAAGTCGACGCTGCTGCGGATCCTCGCCGGGCTCGACGACGGGATCGGCGGCGAGGTGACCGTGCCCGCCCGGCGCAGTGCCGCGTTCCAGTCGCCGCGGCTGCTGCCGTGGCTGAAGGTATGGCGCAACGTGGTCCTCGGACTGCCCGGCCGTCCCGACAAGGCACTGGCTCTCAAGGCGCTCGACGAGGTCGGCATCGCGGACCGGGCCGACGTCTGGCCCAAGACGCTCTCCGGCGGCCAGGCCCAGCGCGTCTCGCTCGCCCGCGCCCTGGTGCGCGAGCCCGAACTCCTGCTCCTGGACGAGCCGTTCGGCGCCCTCGACGCCCTGACGCGGGGCAAGGTGCAGCAACTCGTCGCCGAACTCTGGCGGCGGCACGGCTGCGCGATCCTCCTGGTCACCCATGACGTGGAGGAGGCGCTGCTGCTCGCCGACCGGGTTCTGGTGATGGACGAGGGCCGTATCGCCCACGAGCTCACCGTCGACCTGCCCCGCCCCCGAGATCTGACCGCCCCCGAGTTCGTGAACCTGCGCGCCCGCCTCCTGAACTGGCTCGGCGTGACCCACACCCTGGAAGGAATCCCCTCGTGATCCGCAGAATCGCAGCCGCCGCACTCAGCATGACCTCCCTGCTGGCGCTGACCGCCTGCGGCGCGGACTCCGAGGCGCGGGCCTCGTCCTCGGGGCAGGTCACGCTCACCATCGGCGACCAGGCCAAGACCCTCCAGACGATCGTCGCCGCGTCGGACGCCCTGAAGGGCGCCAAGTACAAGGTGAAGTGGGCGGAGTTCGAGGGCGCCGCCCCGCTGTACCAGGCCGTCCAGGCGGGCGCCGCCGACACCGGCTACTCCGCCGACCTGCCCGCGCTCCAGGCACTCAGCGGCGGGGTGAAGGTCAAGAACGTCGCCGCACTCAAGAACGACGGCACCCACGTCGGCATCGTCGTCCGCAAGGACTCCGGCATCGACAGTGTGAAGGACCTCAAGGGCCAGAAGGTCGTGGTGTCCTCGGCCAAGGGCAGTGTCTCGGAGTATCTGCTGGCCAATGTGCTCAAGCAGAACGGGCTCAGCTACCGGGACGTCAAGGTCCAGTACCTCCTGCCGACGGACGCGCAGGCCGCGTTCGCCTCCGGCAGGATCAAGGCCTGGGCGATCTTCGGCGTCTACCAGGCCGTCGCCCTGGAGCAGGGCGGCAAGCTCCTCGTGGACGGCGGGGACGGCCGGGTGAGCGGTATCGGCTTCGTCAACGCCTCCGAGGAGACCCTCGCCGACGCCAAGAAGAAGGCCGCGCTCGCCGACTTCCTCAAGCGTCTCGGCAAGGGCCTGAAGTGGACCAGCACCCACCAGGACGCGTACGCCAAGGCCATCGAGGAGCGCAACGGCGCCGACGCGTCGGTGGCGAAGACGCTCGCCTCGGCCGCGTACAGCCAGGTGCTGCCGATCACCCCGGACATCAACACGACCGTCCAGGGCGTGGCCGACCTCATGAACGGCATCGGTGTGCTGGACCCGAGCGTCGACGTCGCGAAGTCGTCCGACACGTCCCTTCTCAAGTAGTCACGGGAGTCATTCATGCCTGTCGAGTTCATCAGCGCCGTCCACACCGACGCCGGGGCGTCCGGTCCCGCCGCCGCCGGCAGGTCCGGCCTCGACACCGACCATCTGCGCAGGTACGCCCGCGCGTTGGACGACGGCGGCTTCGACCACACCCTGGTCGCCTACCACTCGGCCTCGCCGGACGCCTTCCAGATCGCCCAGTTCGTCGCCACGCACACCGAGCGCATCCGCCCGATCCTGGCGCACCGGCCGGGTGTCGTCTTCCCCACCCACGCGTCCCGTGCGCTGGCGACCCTCGACCGGATCAGCAACGGCCGGCTCACGGTGCACATCATCTCCGGCGGCAGCGACGAGGAGCAGCGCAGGGAGGGCGACTACCTCAACAAGGCGGAACGGTACGAGCGTTCGGACGAGTACATCCGGATCCTGCGGAAGGTGTGGCAGGCCGACGGGCCGGTCTCGCACGAGGGCAGGTACTTCCGGTTCGAGGGCTACTACTCGGATGTGAAGCCGGTGAACGGGCTCGTGCCGATCTCCGTCGGCGGCTCCTCGCAGGACGCGTACCGGGTCGGCGGTCAGCAGGGCGACATCTTCGGTCTGTGGGGCGAGCCGTTGAAGGAGACCGCCGAGCAGATCGCCGCCGTGAACGCGGTCGCCGATGCCGCCGGGCGCCCCCGCCCCCGCATCTGGGTGTCGTTCCGGCCGATCATCGCGCCCACCGAGGAACTGGCCTGGGAGAAGGCGCACCGCACCCTGGGCGTCCTCAAGGACCAGGCGCGGAACACCGAGTTGCTCCGCCACTACCGCACCACCGGCCGCCCGGCCAACGTCGGCTCCCAGCGGCTGCTCGACATCGCCGAGCGCGGCGAGGTCCACGACCGCTGCCTGTGGACCGCGCCCGCCGTCGCCACCAACGCCGCCGGCGCCTCGACCGCGCTGGTCGGCACCCCCGAGACGGTCGCGAAGGCGCTGCTCGACTACGTCGACATCGGCTGCGACCTGCTGTCGATCCGCGGCTACGACCCGCTCAACGACGCCGTCGACTACGCCCGCCATGTCCTGCCGCTGGTCCGCCAGGAGCTTGCCCACCGCGCCACGACGACCACCCACGCCGCCTGATGGAGAGCCCGTGTTGTTCCGCCGTACCCTGCGCTCGTCCGCCGCCCTGCTCGCCCTACTGCTCCCGTTCGCCGCGGCCTGCGGAGGCGACGCCCAGGCCGACTCACCCGCCGACGTCACCCTCAGAGTCGGTTCCACCGGCTGGAAGACCGAGGAGGCCGTGCTCAAGTACGCCGGCCTCGACGACACCCCCTACAACGTGAAGTGGAGTCTCTTCCAGGGCGGTGACCAGCAGCTCCAGGCGATCCGCGCCGGAGCCCTCGACCTCGCCTCCTCCAGCGAGATCCCCCCGGTCTTCGCCGCCGCCGACGGCACCCCGAACTTCAAGGTCGTCGCCGTGCAGCGCGGCGCCACCCTCAACCAGGAGGTCGTCGTCCCCAAGGGTTCGAAGGTGACCGGCATCGCCGGCCTCAGGGGCAAGAAGGTCGGCTACGTCCAGAACACCACCGCCCACTACTTCCTGTACGAGCTGCTGAAGCAGGCGGGCCTGAAGTGGTCCGACATCGACGCCAAACCCTTGCTGCCCAACGACGGGCTGGCCGCCCTCAACGGCGGCAGCATCGACGCCTTCGCCTCCTACGGCACCTCGGTCATCACCGCCCACCAGCAGGGCGCCACGACCGTCGGCTCGGGCAAGGACATCCTGTCGGGCAACTTCCTCTGGTCGGCCCGCGACAGCGTGCTGGAGAGTCCCGTGGAGAAGGCGGCGGCCGCCGATCTGATCGCCCGGATCACCAAGGCGTACGCCTACGTCCGTGACGGGCACCTGGACGGTTTCGCCGAGGTCACCGCCGACGCCACCCACCAGCCGCTCGCCCAGGCGAGGAAGGACCTCGTCGCCGCGCAGGCCCAGCGCCCGACCGAGGCCCGGACCGTCGGCGACGACGCCATCGCCTCGCAGCAGAAGGTGGCCGACGTGTTCACCGAACTCGGAGCGCTGAAGTCGAAGCTGGACGTCAAGTCGTTCTGGAGCACCGCTCTGAACGCCGAACTGAAGAAGGCCCTGTGACCGACCGCATCGCCGAACTCGCCGCCGCGTACGACCGGTCGGGGGCCTTTCCGACCGAGTCCCTGCGCCTCGCGCACGAGGCCGGGCTGCTCACCGCCACCATCGGGCAGCGCTACGGCGGCCGGGGCGCGGGCGTGCGGGAGACCGCGCGGATCCTGCACCGGCTCGGGCAGGGCGATCCCTCCGTCGCCCTGATCGCGGCGATGACGCTCACCAACCACGCCCGCCAGGCCGCGCAGCCGCACTGGCCGGAGGAGCTGTACGCGCGCGTGGCCAAGGAGTCGTTCGCACGTCCCGTTCTCGTCAACCACGCGCGCGTGGAGCCCGAGCTGGGCTCCCCCGCGCGGGGCGGACTGCCCGCCACCCGTGCCCGGCGCACCGCCGACGGCTGGGCGGTCAGCGGCACCAAGCGGTTCGTGACCGGCGCGGAGGGGCTGGACTGGTTCCTGGTCTGGGCGACGACCGACGAACCCGAGCCGCGCGTGGGCACGTTCCTGGTGCCCGGCGGCTCACCCGGCATCGAGAACGCCGGGAACTGGGACCCGTTGGGGCTGCGGGCCAGCGGCAGTCACGACGTGACGTTCCACGAGGTGGAGATCCCGTACGAGCATGTCATCGGGCTCGGTCCGCACGGCCGGGCCGCCGAGCAGGACAACCGGGCGGGCGCGGCGCTCCATCTCCCGCTGGCCGCGCTCTACTTGGGTGTGGCCCGCGCCGCGCAGGCGTTCTTCCACACGTTCGCCCACACACGCGTGCCCGCCAACCTCGGTCATCCGGTGGCCCGTACGGAACGCTTCCGGCGGACCGCCGGGGAGATCGAGGTGCTGCTGGCCGCCGCCGAGCAGCTGGTGTTCGACGGTGCCGCCAAGCTCGACGCCGGCGACACGTCATACTCCCCGGAACAGGCCCTCGGCGCGCGCGTACTGGCCGACCGGCACGGGGTACAGGCCGTCGAGCTGGCGGTACGGCTGCTCGGGAACCCGGGGCTGGCCCGGGGCAACCCCCTGGAGCGGCACTTCCGCGACATCCAGTGCGCCCCGGTGCACGCACCCCAGGCGGACATCTCCCTGCTCGCCATCGGAACGAAAGCACTCGACCTGTGACCGCTGCCCCGGAGACCACCGTCTCCGCCCAGCTCCTCGGCCTGCTCGCCCGCGATCTGCCGCCCGACCGGCTCACCACCGACCCGGCCGTGCTCGCCGCGCACGCCACCGACCGCTCCGGTGCACGGTCCGACGGTGAGCCGCTCGCCGTCGTGCACGCCCGGCGGACGCAGGACGTGACCGTCACGCTCCGGCACGCGCACGCCCTGCGGGTCCCGGTGGTGCCGCGCGGCGCGGGCACCGGCCTGTCGGGAGGGGCGACGGCGGGCGAGGGCTCCCTGGTCCTGGACCTGTCCGGGATGAACCGCATCCTGGAGCTCTCGGCGGACGACCAGCTCGCCGTCGTCGAACCCGGCGTGATCACCGCCGAGCTGGACCGGGCGGCCCGTGCACATGGCCTGCGGTACGCACCCGATCCGGCGAGCGCGGCCCTGTCCACCCTCGGCGGCAACATCGCGACCAACGCGGGCGGACTGCGGTGCGCCAAGTACGGGGTGACCCGCGACAGCGTGCTCGGCCTGGAGGCGGTGCTGGCCGACGGGACGGTGGTGCGCACCGGCCGCCGTACGGTCAAGGGCGTCACCGGCTACGACCTCACCGCGCTGCTCACCGGCTCGGAGGGCACCCTCGCGGTCATCACCTCGGCCACCCTGCGGCTGCGGCCCGTTCCGGTGGCCACCGCCACGCTCGCCGCCTACTTCGCCACCTTCGAGGCGGCCGCCGAGGCGTCGTACGCCATCGGCCGGGCCGGCGTCGAGCCGGCACTCGCCGAGCTGGTCGACGGGCCCGTGCTGGAGGCCGTCGATCCGGCGCTGCCGGAACGCGGGGCGGCGCTGCTGGTGGTGCAGTGCGACGGCGCGGGCGCCGCTGCCGAGGCGGCGACGGTCGCGCGGCTGCTCGCACCGCTGGCCGTCACCGTCGAGACGACCGAGGACCCCGCCGAGGCCGAGGCACTGCTGGCGGCCCGGCGCGGGGCCCTTCCCGCGCTGGAGCGGCTGGGCAGGCCGCTGATCGAGGACATCGCGGTCCCGCGCTCCCGGCTGGCCGAGGCCGTGCGGGAGATCCGGGCCATCTCCGCGCAGCATGACGTGCCGGTGTTCACCATCGCGCACGCGGCGGACGGCAATCTGCACCCGATCATCGTCGTGGACCCGTCCCTGGACCGGCTTCCGGAGGCGGCCTGGGAGGCGGCGGGTGAGATCTTCGCGCTGGCGCTGCGGCTCGGCGGGACGCTGACCGGCGAGCACGGGGTGGGAACACTGAAGCGGCAGTGGGTGGCCGACGAGTTGGGGCCCGCCGCGCACGCACTCCAGCGGCGGCTGAAGGAGGTGTTCGATCCTCGCGGAATTCTCAATCCTGGGAAGAGCCTGTGAGGAACCGGAAGAGACCGGTGCATGACTCCTCCCGCGCGTGGCCATGCTGAAAGCGAGCACCCCGTGCAGGAGGGAGAGACCTCGCCGTGGCCGTTCAGCGGGACCGGACCGCAGAATTCAGCAGCTACGCGACGCGATCCCTGGAGGCGACGCACGACGCGCTCGCGGCTCACTACTACGACATGCGCCTGAGCCTCGTGGGACCCGCCGAGGACCTGTCGACCCGCCTGAGCGTGCTCGAACTCGGATCGCTCACCGTGGGCGAGGTCAGTTTCGGCACCGAGATACGCACCGGCTTCGCCGCGTCGGGCGCCTACCACGTGGCCGTGCCGCTGAGCGGCTGTTTCAGCGTCCAGCAGGGGCGCGGGGACGTCGTGTTCGCGACGACGGACAACGCCGTCTTCTTCGATCCCGCCCAGTACGTCCGTATCGACGCCTGGTCGCCCCAGTGCCGGGTTCTCGCCGTGAAGCTGGACAAGCGGGCCCTGCACCAGGCTCTGGAGGCCCTGCTCGACCGGCCGCTGTCCCGCCCGCCGGTCTTCGGGTCGTCCATCGACGTGCTGCGCGGGCCCGGCCGCAGCTGGGCGCAGCTCGCCATGTGGAGTCTGCTGGAGAACGACACCTCGCTCGGGCTGCTGCGCCGTCCGCTCATCCGCGGCCGCATCGAGCAGATCCTGCTCGAAGCGCTGCTGCTGGCGGCCGACCACACCTTCCGCCGGGAACTGGAGGCCCCCGTGCCACCCATGCGGCCCGCCGCGGTCAAGCGGGTCATGGACGTCATACAGGAGCGGCCCGCCGAGACGTACGACGCCGCCCGGCTGGCCCGGATCGCGCAGGTGAGCCTGCGGACCCTGCAGGAGGCGTTCCGCAGCCACGTCGGCATGTCGCCGATGGCGTACGTGTACGACGTCCGCCTGCAGCGGGTTCACGACGAGCTGCGGGTCTCGGCGCCGGGGTCGACGACCGTGTCCGACGTGGCGCACCGGTGGGGGTTCGTCCATCTGGGCCGGTTCGCGCGGCGCTACCGTGAGCGGTTCGGCGAGGCCCCCTCGCACACGCTGCGCGGCGCGTGACGCCATCCGCCCCGATCCGCCGCGTTTTGCGGACAGTCGCCGCGTATCGCGGAGCGACGGGACCGCCGGTGCGGTCCTATCGTCGGGGCACGTCGATCGTGGGCGTCAAGGGGAGGAACGGAGTCGGCGCCGCTCCTCCCCTCAGCGCCTGTACGAACCCGCCCGAGTCAGCCGTACGACCGGCCCAGCAGCGTCCGCACCCCCTCCGAGGTGAGGGTGAGCGGGTGCTCGGAGGCGGCGTCGATGGTGAGCGTCAGCTCGTCCGTCGGCCACTCCGAGGCGAGCGCGCCCAGCGGCACCAGCCGGTAGCGCGAGACGTAGGGCAGCAGCCCGGCGAGTTCGGACTCCGACGTGAACACGGGCACCACCGGCGCTCCGCCGGGCTGCTCGATCACGGGAAGCGCCACCGCCGTGGGATCGGCGGCGTCCTCGTCGCTGGCGTCGTCGGGCACGGGGACGAGGACATCGCTGCTCGCGAGCCTGTCCAGCGCCACCGTGTCCTCGGTGTTCTCGGCGAGCGCGTCCAGCGCCCGCCGGGCCGGTGTGGTGGAGTTGTCGTTCGCGGGTGTCTGCATGGCGAATCCCCTGGTAGCGGCGGTCTTGCGGTCCACCCGGGGCGTACTCGGCCCCGGGAGCGGCCCTGCTCGCGTACCCGATCCGGACGCGGGCATTCCCTTAGCAGCCGACCCGGCGGAACCGTGGCTCGGCCATGCTCGGGCCGGCATGGGTCCAGTAGGTGGCGGCGTCGGGGATCAGGAGGGCTGGAGTCGGCGTCCCTCGGGAGTGAAGGTGAGGCTGTCGCGGAACGGTCCGTCGCCGAAGCGCACGGCCCACAGCACCGGTTCCGGATAGGCCCGGTTCCCCATGGGGGCGTCTTCGTCCGGGCTTCCGTTCCAGAGGTGGAAGAAGACGATCGGCCGGTCGGGGTCCTCGCTGACGTAGCCGAGCGTCTTGCCGTAGCGCGGGTCGTCGTCGCCGAGCAGCACCGAGGGCGGACCGAACTCGGCGAGGACATCCGACCGCATCCGGTCGTCGTCGGCCCACTGGCGGGCCCTGTCCAGAAGGGCCTGGTGCGTGCGGGCGTCGAGGACCCGGTCCGTTTCGAGCCAGCCACGACGGTGGGCGAACTCCGCGTGCACCGAGGCCATGCCTGACGAGTCGTCACCCCGAATCAGTTCGCGATACGCGCCCCTGACCCCGATGGCGGTCCACGCGCCTCTCTCCCGCAGCCGTTCCGAAGCCTCGCCCCAGAGGCCGGGCTGCCCTTCCGTGAACAGCAGGTGCCCGTACAGCAGCACCAGCCCCAACTCGCCCCCGTAGCCCTCGGGATACCGCAGGGCGCGGTTCAACTGCCGGACCAGATACGCGTGGATCTCATCGGCGGTCACGGCCGGCCCGGGAGCGGTCATCCCCGTCTCACCCCACCCCTTCGAGCAGCTTCGCGACCGTGGTCACCCGGATCAGGGGCCGGTACAGGTCCATCACGTACAGCGCCTTGGTGTGCGAGTCGTCGTCGGCGCCCGCGCACGCGTCGGCGACGACCACGACCTCCGCTCCGGCATCGGCGGCGGCGAGTGCCGTGGACAGCACACAGCAGTCGGTGCTGACACCGGCGAGGACCAGACGGCCCTCCTGGCCCACCAGGGAGGCGAGTTCGGGGGTCCATTTGCCGAAGGTCGGGGCGTCCAGAACGTGGTGCGCCCGGTCGGCGAACTCGTCCGTCAGCCGCCACAGCGCAGCGTCCGGGGGTCGCAGGGCGAAGGGCCACTGCTCGTAGTACGCGCGCCACGCGCCGGTGGGTTCGTGCGGGGCCAGGAAGCGGGTGAAGGTGACGCGGTCCTCGAAGGCCGGCAGCAGACGTCGTACGCCTTCCGCGGCCTGCGCGAATCGCGGCGTGGCCCAGGGGCTGTCCGGGTCGGCGAAGACGTGCTGCATGTCGATGACGGTCAGTCGGCCGGTCGTCATACGGCGGGTACCTCCGCCGGGCTCGGGTCCCGCGCCTCCTGCTCCCTGACGTGGCCGCGGCGCAGGGCGAGGGTGCCGAGGAAGCCGAGTGCGAGGGCCACGAGGACGCCGAGGTTGGCGTAGGCCCAGGAGCCGGACTTGCCGCCGAGGCCCAGCGGGTCGAGGAGGTAGCCCTGCCATTCCAGCCAGCTCGCGGCCGAGTTGGTGACCAGGCCCCAGCCGAGTGCGGTGGCGGCGAGGGTGAGGAGCAACGGGGTGAGGGCGAGGTCGCCGTAGCGGCCGTGCGGGCGGTAGAGGTCGCCCTCGTCGTAGTCGCGGCGGCGCAGCAGCAGGTCGGCGAGCATGATGCCGCACCAGGCGGCGATGGGGACGCCGAGGGTGGTGAGGAAGCCCATGAACTGGCCGAGGAAGTCGTCGGCGAAGAAGACGATGTAGACGGCGCCGGCGATCATCAGGACGCCGTCGACGAGTGCGGCCAGATAGCGGGGGATCCTGATGCCCGCCGACAGCAGGGCGAGTCCGGACGAGTAGATGTCGAGGACCGCGCCGCCGACCAGGCCGAGTACGGCGACGACGGCGAACGGGACGAGGAACCAGGTGGGCAGGATCGTGGTCAGCGCGCCGATGGGGTCGGCGGCGACGGCCTCGTTGAGGGTGCTGGAGGACCCGGCGAGCAGCAGCCCGAAGACCAGCAGCAGGAGCGGGGCCACGGAGGCGCCGAAGGTGGTCCAGCCGATCACACCGCGGCTCGACGAGGTGCGGGGCAGATAGGCGGGAGTAGTCGGCGGCGGCGTTGACCCAGCCGAGGCCGAAGCCGGTCATCATGAAGACGAGCGCGCCGATGAACTCCTGTGCGGAGCCCGCCGGTACGGCGCTGACGGTGCTCCAGTGGATGTGGTCCGCGACCAGGGCGATGTAGACGATCGTGAGCACGCCCGTGACCACGGTGATCGCGGTCTGGAGCCGCATGATCAGGTCGAAGCCCATCACTCCGCCGACGACGGTGAGCCCGGCGACCACGATCAGGGCGACCACCTGTGTCCCGGTGCCACCGCCCCAGCCGAGCCGGCCGAAGACGGTCGCGGTGGCCATGGTGGCGAGGGCGCACAGCACGGTCTCCCAGCCGACGGTGAGCACCCAGGAGATCACCGAGGGGAGACGGTTGCCGCGCACCCCGTAGGCGGCCCGGCTGAGGACCATCGTCGGGGCCGAGCCGCGTTTACCGGCGACGGCGACGAAGCCGCACAGCAGGAAGGAGAAGACGATGCCGATGACCCCGGCGACCAGCGCCTGCCAGAAGGAGATGCCGAAGCCGAGCACGAAGGCGCCGTAACTCAGCCCGAGTACGGAGACGTTGGCGCCGAACCAGGGCCAGAACAGGGTCCGCGGTGTGCCCTTGCGCTCGGCGTCGCCGATCACGTCGAGGCCGTGTGTCTCCACCTGGAGCTGTCTGGCTCTGTGGTCGAGGGAGTCCTGGGCGTCCGTCATCGTCGTCCTCCCTGTCCGTACATGTCGAGGTGACGCTAAGTGGGTGGCTCCGGGGCGTCAAGCACCCCGGTGCCCCGCGTCACCTCGCCCAGAAGGGCTGCGGCGGGCAGGTGTTGGCGCAGGTGTAGCCGCCGGGCATCAGCAGGCCCGCGTCGTCCTCGTTGTTCTCGCCGCCCGCGAAAGAGAACTCGGGCACCCAGCCCCAGCGGCCGTTGTCCGCCACGGTGCTGCCCCACCAGTGGTTCTCGGCGGATCCGTCACGGAAGGTGTCGCCGCGCATCTCGGTGACGAACCAGTTGGCGGCGCCGCCCTGTTCGAGGTGGCCGACGACGGCGGCGCCGGGCGAGCGGCTCGCGTACACCGGCACATGGCCGCGGGGGAGGTTGCAGAACCTGACCTGTGTGCGCGGCCAGAGGCGGCCGCTCAGGGGGTCGGTCAGGTCCCTGGTGGTGGGGCTGTGGCAGGGGACGTTGTCGGTGGCGTGGGCGGCGGGGGCGACGAGGCCCGCGAGTCCGGCGAACACCAGGGCGGCCCTGGTGAGTCCGCGCCTCATGTGGATCAGGCAACCGGAACGACCGCGTCCTGGTGTTGGTCACGAGGTCAGGCGTCCGCCGCCTTCTTGATCGCCTCGCGGATGCGGGAGTACGTGCCGCAGCGGCAGACGTTCTCGATGCGGTCGATGTCGGCGTCGGTGGGCTGGGACGTCTTCTTCAGCAGAGCGGCGGCGGCCATGATCTGGCCGGGCTGGCAGAAGCCGCACTGGGAGACGTCGCACTCCAGCCAGGCCTGCTGGACGGGGTGCAGGGTGTCGCCGTCGGCGAGGCCCTCGATGGTGGTGACGTTCCGCTGCGCGCAGTCCGCGACGGGCACGACACAGGGCTGTATCTCCTCGCCGTCGAGGTGGCTGGTGCAGGCGCGGCAGACACCGACGCCACAGCCGTACTTGGGGCCGGTGACGTGCAGCAGGTCGCGCAGTACCCACAGCAGGGGCATGTCGGCGGGGGCCTCGACGGTGACGGGCTTGCCGTTGAGGACGAAGGAGTGGGACGGCATCTGCACCTTCTCAGAAGTCGATCGGGAAGCGGCGGGGCTTGGTACCGGTCGCGCGGGCGTACGCGTTCGCGACGGCGCCGGCCGCCGCCGGGACGCCGAGTTCGCCCGCGCCGCCCGGCTCTCCGCCGGTGGGCAGGATGTGCGCCTCGAAGTGGAGCGGGGCGTGCCGCTGGCGGGCGTAGCGGAAGTCGGCGTAGCTGTCCTCGCGGACGGCGCCCTTGTCGATGTGGAGGCCGGCCCGCAGGACCGTGGAGATGCCGTCGATGGCCGTGCCCATGAGCTGGGCCTCCAGGCCGCGCGGGTTGACGGCCGTGCCGACGTCGGCGGCCATGACCACCTTGGTCACCCGGGGGTGCTCGGAATCGGCGGCGTCGATCTCGACCAGGCAGGCCACGCAGGAGCCGTACTCCTCGTGGACGGCCACCCCCTGGGCCTGCCCCGCGGGCATGGTGCGGCCCCAGTGTCCGGCGGTCGCGACCTTGTCGAGCACGGCCTTGACGGCCTTGCTCCTGAGTGTCGTACGGCGGAAGGCGACGGGGTCCTTGGCCAGGGCCCGGGCGATGTCGTCGACGACGATCTCCTCGGCCGTCCGCACGGTCCCGGAGTCGACGGAACGCCACGCGCCGAGGGGTATCGCGGCCAGCTCGACCGAGCCCGAATCCCCGGACAGCTTCCCGAAGTTGTAGAGGCCGCTGTCGCTGGGCAGCGGGGCGGCCGCGCGGAAGGAGGCGGTGGTGATCCCGCTGTACGACTCGCTCACCGAGGCCGTCGCGTGGGCGAAGGCCACGACTCGGCCCTGAGCGTGGCTGGCCCGGATCCGGTGCTGGGAGGCCGGGCGCATCCGGCCGTGCCGGATGTCGTCGGCGCGGCTCCACATCAGCTTCACCGGTCGGCCCGCCGCCTTGGAGATGAGGGCCGCCTCGATCGCCGCGTCGTGGTTCAGCCGACGTCCGAACGAGCCCCCGCCCCGCACCACATGGACCTTGACGGCGGACCCGGGCAGCCCGACCGCCTGGGCGATGCTGTCGCGCGCATCCATGGGTGTCTGGGAGGAGAACCAGATCTCGGCGCGGTGGGCCCGTACGTCGGCGACGGCGGTCAGCACCTCCATCGGGGCGTGGCTGACGAACGCGAACTCGAACCGGGCCTCGATCTGCGTCGATCCGCGCGGCGGAGTGCCGAGCGCGGGGACGGCGGCCTTGAGCCGGGAGCGGATCTGGGCGTCGGACACCCCCGCGAGCGGCCCCGCCTTCCAGGTGATCTTCAGGACGTCCCGGGCCTTGAAGGCGTGGTGGAAGGAGTCCGCGACGACGGCGACTCCCCCGGCGACTCTGACGATGTCGAGGACTCCGGGCAGCGCACGGGCCGCGCGGTCGTCGACCGAGACGACCTTCCCGCCGAGGGTGGGCGGCCGGGCCACCACGGTCGGCTTGGCCCCGGCGGCCGTCAGGTCCCCGGTGTACCGCGCTCGGCCGGTGACGATGTCCCGTGCGTCGATCCGCGTGGTCGGCTTCCCGATCACCCGGTGCCGGGACGCCGGTTTGGGCTTGGTGGACACGCGCGGCCGGCGTATCCGTGCGGCGGTCTCGGTCAGCGATCCGAAGGTGGCCTCGCGTCCGTCCGGGGCGACGACCATGGTGTCCCGGGTCCGGAGCACCCGCGGGGGCAGGCGCCAGCGCTGGGCGGCCGCGGTGATCAGGCGGGCGCGTGCCGTGGCGGCGAGGTTGCGGGCGGGGTCGTAGAGCGAACTCACCGAGCTGGAGCCGCCGGTGAACTGGTTGCCCCGGCTGCGGGCGTCGGCGAGCGGGATGTCGACGTCGACGAGGCGGGCGTCCAGCTCCTCGGCGATCATCATGGCGACCGCGGTGGTGACACCCTGGCCGACCTCGACGCGCGGCAGCCGTACGACGACCCTGTTCTCCCGGGTGACCTCCAGGACGAGCATCTCGTCGTCGGTGCCGGTCACGACGGTGTCCGAGCGCGGGCGCGTGGCTCCTTCCGCCTGCGAGGCGTCGCAGCCGAGGGGGGCGGCGACGGTGAGGGTGGACGCGGCGAGTGTGTAGACCATGAATCTGCGGCGGGACAGCTCTGCCAACGCGCACTCCTCTGTGGACGGCCTGTGTGTGCCTGATAGGAGGGCGTGGAAGGGGGTGAGGTTGCGTGGGCCCGGCGGTCGGTGCTGGGCAAGTGGGCGGAGCGGTCCGCGGATTGAGCGCCTACCGGCGACGCCAGGGCAGCACCGTCGGGTCCGTCTCCGCGGCCTCCGCCCGGTGCAGAGCGTCGCTCACCGCTTCCCCGATCTCCGCGAGCTGACGCACCTGCTCAGGGGTGAGCGCGTCGAAGACGGCCCGGCGCACGGCCTCCACATGGCCGGGCGCGATCTCCTCCAGCAGGGCCCGCCCCGCGTCCGTCAGTACCGCGAGCTGCCCGCGTCCGTCGGCCGGATCCTCGCGCCGGTCCACGAGACCGGCCTCGCGCAGCCGGTTCACGGCATGGGTGAGCCGGCTGCGGGTGATCTTGAGGCGCTGGGCGAGTTCGGACATGCCGAGGACGTGGTCGGGCGCCGACGAGAGGTGGGCCAGCAGGCTGTAGTCGGCATGCGTCATGCCGGCGTCCCGCCGCAGCTGGCGGTTCAGATGGTCGTTGAGCAGCGTGGAGAAGTCGATGTAGGCCAGCCAGGCCCGTTGTTCCTCGGCGTTGAGCCAACGTGGCGTCGTGGACATGGCCACACCTTACCCGGCTTTCGTTTGAACTTTAAAACGAAACGCGGGTCCCGTCACGGCTGCGTGAGTCCCCCCGGCCGGGATGCGGCCGGGGTTCTCCGTCACTCCGACGTCTCAGGCCTCCCCGCCGCCGCCCAGTGGGTGTGGAAGGTGCCGGGCCGGTCCGTGCGCCGGTAGGTGTGGGCGCCGAAGTAGTCCCGCTGGCCCTGGAGCAGCGCGGCGGGGAGACGGTCGGCACGCAGGGTGTCGTAGTGGGCGAGGGCGGCGGAGATCGCGGGCACGGGAATGCCGCGGCGGGCGGCGGAGGCCACCGTCTCGCGCCAGGGCACCTGCGCGTCGGTGATCTCCATGGCGAACTCCATCTCGCCGAGCAGGCTCACCAGATCCTGGTCGGCGGCGTAGGCGGCGCGGATACGGTCGAGGAAGGAGGCGCGGATGATGCAGCCGCCGCGCCAGATCCGGGCGACCGAGCCGAGGTCGATCTTCCAGCCGTACTCGGCGGCCGCGTCCTGGATCATCGTCCAGCCCTGGTCGTAGGCGACGACCTTCGAGGCGTACAGCGCCTGCTCCACCTGCGAGGTGAAGCGCTCGGCCTCGGTGCGGCTGAGCTGGGGCGTGGTGCCGCCGGGCAGGCCCCGGTAGGCGGCGCGCAGTTCACTCTGGCCGGAGGCGGCGCGGGCGAAGGTGGCCTGGGCGACGGCGGTGACCGGGGAGGCCAGGTCGAGGGCGGTCTGCACGGTCCAGCGGCCGGTGCCCTTCTGTCCGGCGGCGTCGGCGACGATGTCGACGAACGGCGCGCCGGTGGCGGGGTCGATGTGGGCGAGGACCTCGGCGGTGATCTCGATGAGGTAGGAGCCGAGCCGACCCTCGTTCCACCGGCGGAAGACGCCCGCGATCTCGGCCGGGGTGTATCCGGCGACCTGGCGCAGCAGGTCGTACGCCTCGGCGATGAGCTGCATGTCGGCGTACTCGATGCCGTTGTGGACCATCTTCACGAAGTGCCCGGCGCCGTCGGTGCCGATATGGGCGGCGCACGGCTCGCCGTCGACCCTGGCGCTGATGGCCTCGAACAGCGGCCCGAGCAGGCTGTACGACTCCTCCGACCCGCCCACCATGATCGACGGACCGTGCAGCGCGCCCTCCTCGCCGCCGGAGATGCCGGTGCCGACGAAGTGGATGCCGCGTGCGCGCAGGGCGGCCTCGCGGCGCCGGGTGTCGGCGAAGTGGGCGTTGCCGCCGTCGACGATCATGTCGCCGGGCTCCAGGAGCGGGGCGAACTCCTCGACGACCGCGTCGGTGGCGGCGCCCGCCTGCACCATGATGATCAGCCGGCGCGGACGTTCGAGGGCGGCGACGAACTCCTCGGGCGACTCGGCCGGGACGAACACGCCCTCGTGGCCGAACTCCTCGACGAGCGCGCGGGTGCGGCCTGCGGACCGGTTGTGGACGGCGACGGCGACCCCGTGGCGGGCGAAGTTCCGCGCCAGGTTGCGGCCCATCACGCCCAGGTCCGGTGACGCCGATGGCTGCGCTTGCGTTCATGAGGTCCGTCCCTTGGATCGATGGCGTGGTCCCGGAGCACGCGGCCCCTTGCCCGCAGATACGCGTGAAAGGCCCGGTCTTCTCGATGCCGGCGCGGGAGGCATCCGCCACCGTGGACGGAAACGTAAGTTCCTGCTCACTTTGGAGCGTGTTGCGATCACTTCGCATGGGCCCGGCGGCGGGGGCGGAAGAGTGGCACCGTCCGTGGCCTGAAGGTCTTGATGGGGAGACGCACAGGACAACCACCCGCGCCGTGGGACGCCGGCCGCCGTCCCGCCGTACAGCGTTGTCACTGTTGCCGTCGCTGGGTGCCTGTCTGCTGGTCACGACAGCGGACCTGCTGTTCGACACGGTCCACCATCTCGTCGCGCTGCTGCTCGTCGGACCGTTCCTGGCCAGTACGCGGCTCGACACCCGCCCCACCGCTCTGGTCTGCGGCGTCGCCCTGCTCCTCGGTCTGGTGCGGAGGTGGCCCGTGCCACCCAGGGCGCCCTTCTCCGTCCCGCCTCCGCGACCCTCGCCGGCACCCTGGTGTGCAGCCACGACCTGGACTCCCCGCGGCTCGCGGCGGCCGCCCTCGCCGCCGACCTGGACGCGCGGCTCGCCCCCGAGCTCGGACCCGAGGACTTCGTCACCGTCGTGCTCACCGAGTTCGCGCCCGGCGAGCTCCGGCTCGTCAACTGCGGCCACCCGGCCCCGCTGCGGGTCGGAACCGGGCTCGACGTGCTGGAACCCGGCGAGTCGGCGCCCCCGCTCGGCACACCCTTCCAGCTGCTCGACGAGGCGGTCGGCGCCCTGCGCGACCCGCTCCCCGAGCGGGCCCTCGGCGCCCTCCACGCCCGGCTGACCGCCCACATCGGACGGCCCCCGCCGACGATCTGACCCTGGTCCTGTGCCGGCCGGAACTCGCCGGGGCACCCCTGCCGGTCGCCGACGGCGTGCTGCGCGACTCCTGGCCGTGACCCCGTTCGAGGGGTAAAACGACCATGGGGTTAGCATATGAGCGCCACCTAGCTCGATCGAGAGATAGATCTGTGACTGTCAATGAGGACTCGTTCACCAATTGGAAGACCCGTGAGGAGATCGCGGAGTCGATGATCCCGATCATCGGGAAGCTGCACCGCGAGCGGGACGTCACCGTCCTGCTGCACAGCCGCTCCCTGGTGAACAAGTCGGTGGTCAGCATCCTCAAGACCCACCGCTTCGCCCGGCAGATCGCGGGCGAGGAGCTGTCGGTCGTCGAGACGCTGCCCTTCCTTCAGGCACTCACCACCCTCGACCTGGGCCCGTCCCAGATCGACATCGGCATGCTCGCGGCGACCTACCGCGCCGACGACCGCGGTCTGTCGGTCGAGGCGTTCACCGCCGAGTCCGTCGCCGGTGCCACCGGCGCCAACAAGATCGAGCGCGGCGAGGGCCGTGACGTCGTCCTGTACGGCTTCGGCCGCATCGGCCGGCTCGTCGCCCGCCTGCTGATCGAGAAGTCCGGCTCCGGCAACGGACTGCGGCTGCGCGCCATCGTCGTCCGCGGCGGCGGCGGCGGGCGAGCCTCCGAGGATCTCGTCAAGCGCGCCTCGCTGCTGCGCCGCGACTCGATCCACGGCCAGTTCCAGGGCACGATCACCGTCGACGAGGCCACCGACACGATCACCGCCAACGGCAACGCGATCAAGGTCATCTACGCGAACGACCCGTCCGAGGTCGACTACACGGCGCACGGCATCAAGAACGCCATCCTCATCGACAACACCGGCAAGTGGCGCGACCGCGAGGGCCTGTCCCAGCACCTGCGCCCCGGCATCGACAAGGTCGTCCTGACCGCGCCGGGCAAGGGCGACGTCCCGAACATCGTGCACGGTGTCAACCACGACAGCGTGAAGCCGGACGAGCAGATCCTGTCCTGCGCCTCCTGCACCACCAACGCGATCGTGCCGCCGCTGAAGGCCATGGACGACGAGTTCGGTGTGCTGCGCGGCCACGTGGAGACGGTGCACTCGTTCACCAACGACCAGAACCTGCTGGACAATTACCACAAGGCCGACCGTCGCGGCCGCTCGGCGCCGCTCAACATGGTGATCACCGAGACGGGTGCCGCCTCGGCCGTCGCCAAGGCGCTGCCCGACCTGAAGGCACCGATCAGCGGCAGCTCGATCCGGGTGCCCGTGCCGGACGTGTCCATCGCGATCCTCAGCCTGCGCCTGGGCCGTGAGACCAGCCGCGAGGAAGTCCTCGAGTACCTCCGGGACGTCTCCCTCAACTCGCCGCTGAAGCGCCAGATCGACTTCACCACGGCCCCCGACGCCGTCTCCATGGACTTCGTCGGCTCGCGCCACGCCTCGATCGTCGACGCCGGCGCCACCAAGGTCGACGGCGACAACGCGATCCTCTACCTCTGGTACGACAACGAGTTCGGCTACTCCTGCCAGGTCATCCGGGTCGTCCAGCACGTCTCCGGGGTGGAGTACCCCACCTTCCCGACTACGGCGGTCTGATCCCGGCACCCCCGTCGGCGGCGCCCTCGCGGCGCTCCCGGCGGGTGCGGGCGGCTCCGTCGGGCCACACCACGTCGACGGGGACGCCCGCCGCCCGGGCCTCGAGCACCGTGTCGGCGGTGCCGCCGCCTGTGCCGGTGGGCTCAGTGCCGTCCCATACGGCCACGAGCCGGTCGGCGCGTTCGACGAGAACGCTGTTCGCCGCCTCGTAGGCCTGTCGGCCGGCGGTCTCGATCGGCAGGACGACCACGTCCTCGGCGGCCTCGACCAGGCGGTCGAACACGGGGGCGTGGTCGGGCCGCACCCGGGCGCGGCGGTAGTCCCGGGAGGGGATGACGACGGCCAGTCGTCCACCGGCGGCGAGCACGGCCTCCGCGAACGCACAGTCGGCGCCCCTGGCGAGACAGGAGACCCCGACCAGCTCTCCGTCGCCGGCGTGACGCCGCAGGAGTTCGTCCAGGGCCGCGCGCACCAGGACGGAGGTCTCCGCCGTGAGGTCGATGTGCCCGGTCACCGCGATCGTCGTCATGGAAGACCCCTTTCAGCGGCCGGTGGGCTCCTGGAGCGTACAGCCGTGCCGAAGTCCTGGGTGCCGGGCTGGTCTGCGCCCTTGGAGCTGACGCCCCAACTGCTCCACCTCTCCCAGCCGTTGACCCGGTCCGGAGGCGACAGCAGAATGAGCGCGCACTCCTGAGAGCGCTCTCACACGCGCTCGCCGCTTCGATTCGAGGAGACCCATGACCGGCAGCCAAGGCCGCCCCGCGTTCAATCGCCGCGCACTCATCGGAACCGGACTCGGAGCCGCGGCCCTCCTCGCCGCCGGTTCGGGCACCGCCCGCGCGGCGGACCGGGCTCAGGCCTCCGCCCGGAGCCGGGCCCAGGCCTTCCTCGCCGCCGCCATGGACGCCTACCCGGACCACGGCACGATCCGCCTCGCCCAGAGCTACACCGACCAGGCCGGCCTGTTCAGCACGGCGTTCACCTATGACAACGCCCTCGCGATCCTGGCGAATCTGGCCTGCGACACCAAGGCCGGCAGATCCCGCGCGGCAACACTCGGCGACGCTCTTCTCTACGCACAGGCCAACGACCCCGACCACGACGACGGCCGGCTCCGTCAGGCCTACAACGTGGGCCCGTACACCTTCTACGACGGCACCCCCCAGCCCGACGGGTTCGTGCGGGCGGACGGAAAGGCCAACGTGGGTTGGCAGTTCGGCTTCACCGGTACCGCCGTGGGCGACATGGCCTGGGCCGGCATCGCCCTCGCCGCGCTGGCCCGGCGGACCGGGGAGCGCCGCTTCCTCGCCGGTGCCGTGCGAATCGGCGAGTGGATCGACCGCACCGGCCGCACCGACGAACCGCTCGGCGGTTTCAAGTTCGGGGTCGACGGGGCGAACAAGAAGCTGCCGTTCACCTCGACCGAGCACAACACCGACCTGATAGGCCTGTTCGGTCAGCTCGCCCGGCTCACCGGGGACCGGGTGTGGCGCGAACGGCGTGCGGTCGCCGGGGCGTTCGTCAAGAAGATGTGGGAGCCGGACGGGGGCTTCTTCTACACCGGCACCAACGACGGAGCGACGATCAACAGGTCGCCGATCCCCGAGGACACCCAGACCTGGACGCACCTCGCGCTCAACTCCCCGGTGTACGGCCGCTCGTTGGACTGGGCCGCCACCGAACTGGCCGTGCTGGACACGCCCGAGCGCCCCAACAGCACGGTCCCCGCGGGCCAGTCGTACGAGGGCGTCACCTTCAGCTCGGCGAGCCTGCTGGCGAACGAGAGCGCCCCGATCGCCGACGGCCAGCCCAGGCCGGACCGCAACGGAGTGTGGTTCGAGGGCACGGCCCATCTGGCGCTCGCCCTGCGCCACCGCCAGGACGCCGGTGACGAGAGGCGCGCCCGGCGCCTGATCGCCTCCATCGAACGGGCCCAGGACCTGCTGGGCGCCGGCCAGACCTTCGGCGGCGAGGCCGTGGCCGCCAGGTCCGGGGTCGTGTCGGCGAGCAGCCCGCTCGACACCGGTTTCGGGTTCGGCTACTACCCGTACCTGCACACCGGCGCCACCGCCTGGTACCTGCTGGCCGCCGCGAGGTCCAACCCGCTCACGGCCTAGTCCTCCGCCGACACCAGCCCCGCGATGTGGGCGGTGACGGTGTCGAGGATGTCGGTCCAGGCACCCTCGTCGCCGAGTACCAGGTAGTTGAGGGTGAGCCCGTCGGTCATGGCGGCCAGATAGCGGGCCAACGCGGAGACGGGCACCCGGAGCCGGAAGTCGATGTCCTGGCACAGCTGCTCGATGAGCTCGGTGTAGAGCTCGCCGTACAGTTCGTACTGCCGCCGCGCCAGCTGCTCGAACCCCGGCTCGCGCAGGGCGTACTGGGTGAGTTCGTAGGTCAGCATGTGCTCGTCGGGGTGGGCGCGCACATGGTCCCAGTACGCCTGGAAACCGGCCCGGACGGTTTCCTCGAGGGTCTCCCGGGGCTTGAGCGCCTCCTTCACGATGATCACGTAGTGGTCGGTGATGGTGGTGATGACGGACTCGATCAGTTCCTGCTTGGAGTCGAAGCAGTAGTGGAAGACGCTCAGGGAGACGCCCGCCTCGGCGGCGATGGACCGGGTCGTGGTCTTGGCCACGCCGTCCCGGGCCATCGCCCTGATCGCCGCTTCCGTCAGCTGCCGACGCCGTTCGGTGGACGGCATCCGTGCCATGTGCGGCTCCCCCGTGCTCGTCAGGCGCTGTTCACGCCGACCTCGTGGAGCGAGTATCCCCAGTCGGTGCCGCGGTCGAGGCCGTGGACACGAACATAGCGGGCCGGTGTGCCGGTGAACTTGGCCGTGTCCAGGCCGCCGTCGCCGGAGGTGGTGGACCAGGCGGTCTGCCAGTTGGTGCCGTCCGTGGAGAGTTCGATGCGATACGCCTTCCCGTACGCGCGCTCCCAGTCGAGCGTCACGCGCGAGACCAGGTTGGTGGAGCCGAGGTCGACCTGCCACCACTGGTCATCGCTCCAGTCACTGGCCCAGCGGCTGTCGCCGTCACCGTCCACGGCCCGCCCCGGCTGATAGCTGGTGAACGGGTTGGACTCGGACGAACTCGCGGTCGTGGTACGCCCCTTGGCCAGGTTGACGCCGGCCTGATGCTGCTCCGAGGCGCCCCAGGTGTCGAGGTAGGACTCGGCACCGCGGAACAGGTCGTCGACCACGTCCTGGCCGCCGACGTGCCGGATGTCCTCGATCCAGTCCGGGATCAGGCCGACGTTGGCGCCGCCGTCCGTGTTGAAGTCGAAGGTGCGCGAGCCGACGGTCTGCTTGTCGATGACGGAGCCGCCGTCGACGCTCTTGAAGGGGTACGTCACCTTGTTCGTGGCGCCCGCGCCGCGCGGGGCGGGATGGTCGCCGATGCCGTTGAAGTCGGTGCCGTAGCCGTAGCCGACGTTGTACTTGGCGCGCAGCGCGTCGGTCCGCTTCGCCTCGGTGCTGAAGCCCTCGGAGCCGTGCATGTACTGGGCGACGAAACCGCCGAGGGAGTAGACCCGCTCGGTCCAGTTGAGGTCCATCCAGCTGTGCGAGGAGAGCACGCCCGGGTAGGAGGCGGCCTCGAACATGTCGAGGACCTGGCCGGTCGCCTTGACGCTCATGTGGTCGATCTCGAGCATCATCTTGCGTTTCATCATGCCCTGGACGGCGTACTCACCGAGGTCGGTGAGCCCGCGGACGTTGCACTGGGCGTTCTCGTCGTACTCCGGTACTTCGGTGCCCGCCGGCAGGTCCGCCTCCGCGTCGGACGCGGCCGTTCCGATGGGGTTGTCGTGCTGGGGGCCCGTGCACTTCTCGGTCTTCCAGAAGGTGCCGGTCGACAGGAACTGGCCCACGTTGATGGCCGTTCCGAGGCCGCCCTCGTCGAAGCGGACGCCGCACAGGGCGTTGTCGAGCTTGTGGCACAGGAACATGCTGCGCACACCGAGGTCGTAGAGCTCGTCGAGCCCCTTGTCGATGTCCGCCTTGCTGCACTGCGCGATGTCGAGGATCTGCTTGCAGCCGAACGGCTCGGAGGTCTCGACGCCCAGGATCACGGCGAGTTTGCCCTGCTGGATGACCTTGCGGGCCTGCGCGGTGTCGGTGACGATCCGGAACCAGCCCTTGCCCGCGCCGCCGTACATCGCGTCGACGTAGTCCTGGAGCTGGTAAGTCAGCTTGGCCTGCAGCCTGATCGAGGTCATCTCGTCACAACTGCGGTCCTTGAACGGGTAGACGGAGCAGATCACGCCGTTGGTGACGAGGTCGTTGACCAGCACCCGCTGCCCGCCGCGCCAGGCGCGCTCGATCCAGGCGTAGTAGTTGGCCTGATGGGTCATCGAGTCGTACGCCGGCCAGTCCTTGAAGGTCGGCCAGCCGACCGGGTCGTGCTTGCCGTCGCCGCCGTGGGTGATGTAGTCGAAGATCGCGAGGGTGCCGTCCGGGTAGTGCTCGGGGCAGTCCTTGAGCGCGTCGGCGACGCCCGCGGTGGAGAACACCTTGCCGCAGATCAGCCGGCCGCCGAAGGCCTCGTTGGAGAACAGGTGGTTGTGCGCGTCGACGAACCCGCGTACCTCACCTGCGGAGTTGGTGCCGGTGAACGGCTCGCCGGTGACGTTGACCTGGGAGTCCGGCGTGGGACGCGCGCTCGGGTTCCACCAGTCGCTCGCGGCCGCCGAACTCGGCGTGGGGCCGAGGGCGATGGCCAGGACGAAGAGGAGCAGCGACACGACGGTCACGTCTTTGCGCCTGCGATACGAACATCGAGTCATGGTCGATACCACGCCCCTCGGTCGGCGCCCCATGAGTTTGTCATGACCGGCGCAATCTGTTCGACGAGAATGGCTACTGGCGAGTTGCGAGTCAATAGTCCGGGACGCTTGACCTGATGAGTGCCCGGCATGCGCGGTGTCTTGACGTGTTCATTTTCGTCGATGAGCATGCCTTGAGCCTGATCGCTTCTGGTTGATTCTGTTCCTCTTCGCGCTTGTGCCTCTCCGCGCTCCGGAAGGGAGCTCCGTGTCCAGCCGACGCCGCATCGTCCGGGTCTTGACGCCGGTCATCCCCCTCACGCTCGCCGCAGGACTCGTCACCGCCGCCCCCGCCCCCGCCGCGGACACGGCGGCACCCCTCAGCTCGGTGACGGTGCGGGTCGATCCCTCGTACCAGCAGCAGGAGTTCGAGGGCTGGGGGACGAGTCTCGTCTGGTTCGCCAATGCCACGGGCGGCTATCCGGAGCCGATCCGAAGACAGGTCGTCGACATGCTGTTCGGCGAGGACGGGCTGGCCCTGAACATCGCGCGCTACAACATCGGTGGCGGCAACGCCCCGGACGTCCGCAAGGACTACATGAAGGCCGGCGCGACCATGGAGGGCTTCTGGAAGGCGCCCGAGGGCACCACCCGGACGGACATGGACTGGTGGGACCCGGACAACGCGGACCACTGGGACTGGAACGCCGACGCGAACCAGCGGTGGTGGGTGGACCAGGTCAAGGACAAGGTCACCAAGTGGGAGGCGTTCAGCAACTCGCCGCCCTGGTTCCAGACGGTCAGCGGGTACGTCTCCGGCGGCTTCGACGCCGGCGCCGACCAGATCCGCGCCGACCGCGTCGACGACTTCGCCGCCTACCTCGTCCGTGTGAGTGAGGAGATGGAGAAGGAACACGGCATCACCTTCGACACCATCGACCCGCTCAACGAACCCAACACCTCCTACTGGGGCACCCGGTTGGGCGCCGACGGGCAGCCCACGGGCGGCCGGCAGGAAGGCGCGCACGCCGGGCCCGCCCTCCAGCAGAAGGTGATCCTCGCCCTGGACCAGGCCCTCGCGGGCGCGACGACCAAGGCCGAGGTCTCCGCGATGGACGAGACCAACCCCGGCATCTTCACGACGAACTGGAACGCCTACACCGCCGAGGCCCGGGCCGCCGTCGACCAGCTCAACGTGCACACCTACGGCACCGGCCAGCGCACCAGCGCCCGCGACATCGCCAAGGGCGCGGACAAGAAGCTGTGGATGAGCGAGGTCGAGGGCACCTGGGGCACCGGCACCGACTTCACCAGCATGGAGCCGGGCCTCGGCATCGCCACCCGCATGGTCGACGACATGCGTGAACTGGAGCCCTCCGCCTGGGTGTTCTGGCAGCCCGTCGAGGACTCCGTCCCGCAGGCCGCCGCCGGCAAGAACTGGGGCAGCATCCATGTCCCGTTCAACTGCACCGCCGAGGACACCCTGGAGAGCTGCCCGATCCGGGCCAACTCGAAGTTCCACACCATCCGGAACTTCACCCACTACATCCGCCCCGGCGACCGCTTCGTGAAGGTCGACGACGCCTCCAGCGTCGCCGCCGTCGCCAAGTCCGGCCGCTCCGCGACCGTGGTGCACGTCAACGGCGGCACGACCGCCCGATCCGTGACCCTCGACCTGTCCCGCTTCGGCAAGGTCACCCGAGGCGCCACCGTCACCCCCGTGGTGACCAGCACGGACGGCGCCCTCGTCCAGGGCGCCCCGGTCCGCGTCACCGACCGGACGGCCACCCTCACCGTCCCCGCGAAGTCCGTCACCAGCTTCCTCGTCAAGGGCGTCAGCGGCGTCGCGAAGGACGCCGCGCTCGTCCAGAGCGGCCATGTCTACCGGCTCAAGGGCGCACAGAGCGGCAAGTCGCTCGCCCCGTCGGACGACGGCACCGGCGTCGTCATCCGCACGAACGACACGAGCAGCGCCCGACAGCTCTGGTCCGTACGCCAGTTGACGCCCGGCACCGACCATCGCGAGCGCTACGCCCTCACCAGCGCCACCAGCGGCAAGCAGCTCGCCGTACGCGAGAACCAGGCCGTTCTGGAAGATCCGTCGGACAGCGCCGCCGCGCAGTGGATCCTGTCGACGACCGGCGACGACACGTGGACGTTCGTCAACGCCGCCACGGGCCGGCTGCTCGACGTCGGCGGGCAGTCGTCGGCGGACGGCGCCAAGGTGTCCACGTACACCCCGACCTCGGCGGCGAACCAGCGCTGGACGGTGAGCGACGAGACCGTACTGCGCACCGAGAAGGCCGAGGTGTTCACCGTGCCCGGCCGGACACCGGCGCTCCCGGAGACGGTGACCCCGGTCTACCGGGACGGCGCCCGTGGCGCGCTGCCGGTCGTCTGGGACCCGCCGTCGGACGACGCGTGGGCCGATCCGGGCACGGTACGGGTCAAGGGCACCGCGACCGATCCGCTCGGCCGGAAGATCCGCGCCGAGGCGGTCGTCACCGTCGACACCATCGCCTCGACGGTGCCCGGCCGCGCCAAGACCTACGTCGGCGGCAGCCCCGGCCTGCCGGACACGGTCGCCGGCGTCGGCGCGCACGGCGGACGCACCGACCTTCCGGTGACCTGGGACGCGGCCCCCGAGGGCGCGTTCGCCGAGACCGGAGTGGTGACCCTGCGCGGGGCCGCACGAGTGGTGGACGGCAGCACGGTCGACGCGTCGGTCCGCGTACAGGTCACCGAGCCGACGCAGACCGACATCGCCTCGGACTCCGGCGTCTCGGTCGCGGCCACGTACACCGAGAGCGGCTACTCCGCCGAACGCCTGCGCAACGGCGACACCTCCGACAAGGGCTGGTCCAACTGGCGGTCCGGCACCAAGAACCCGTCCGACACGATCACCTTCACCCTCCCGACGCCACGCGACCTCGACCGGGTCGTGGCGCACTTCTACCGGGACGGGAGCAACGCCTCCTTCCCCGCGAGCCTCAAGGCGCAGGTGCGCGGCGCGGCGGACGGCGCCTGGGTCGACGCGAGCGAGGAGATCACGGTCGGGACCGAGGGCACGCCCGTGGTCGGCGTACCGATCCAGGCGGGCCCGGCGACCGGGGTGCGGCTGGTCATGACCGCCCGGTCCGGCGGTTACCTCACGATGAGCGAGGTCGAGGTGTACGCCAAGGCTCCCGGCGTCTCCTCGGCCGCGGCCGCCGCGTCGATCGAGGTGGCCGGCGTGCCGGTCGCGGACTTCGCCCCCGGCACGACCGACTACCGGGTCCGGACCGCCGATCCCCACCACGCCGTGGTCACGGCGACGGCCCGCGACCCCTACGCGACGGTCGACGTCGAGCGGAGCCGTGAGCGCGCCGTGGTCACCGTGACCAGTGAGGACGGGTCACGGAGGACGACGTACCGCCTCACGCTCCTACGGCGCTGAGTCCACGGTCGGCAGCCACACGCGCATCGTCGAGGGGCCCCGGTTCGCCCAGGAGTGGTAGGGGACCAGAACGATGCCCGTGCGGTCGCCGGCCGTCGGCGGGGCGTCGTACGGCGGGTACGGCCACGGCCGGTCCCCCGGGACGCTGATCTCGCCCGCGACCGCGACGGATCCGTCCGCCCTCTCCTCCGGCGGGGCGGACGCATCCACGCGCACCGCGTCGACCTCGTGGCCGTGCGGCAGGTCCACGGACTCGGCGCAGTACACCAGCGGTCCGCGCTGGACGGCCGCGGTGCCGCGTATGGCGTCGACGCGCGGGTCGGCCCCGAGCCAGCGAGGTCGTACGGGCAGTTCGAGGACCGTCTCGTCGCCGGGCCGGAAGACGCGGGTGACCTCGGCCATGCCCGGGGTCACCTCACGGCGCCCCCCGTCCGGGTCGACGAGCCATGCGGTGGCGCCCGCCGCCCATGCGGGGACGCGCAGCGACAGGGTCCACGGGTGGTCGGGCGACCGGGCGACGCGTACGCTCACGCGTCCGTCCGAGGGATAGTCGGTGCGGATCCGCAGCGCGATGCCACCCGTGGTGATCTCGGCGTCGGCGTACTGGTGGAGCTGGAGGCCGTGGTCGTCGGTCGTCGCCAGGTACCCGGGCAGCAGGGCCAGGGTCCGTGCCACGTTGGTCGGGCAGCAGGACACCGCGAACCAGGGCGCACGCAGGCTCGACTCGGCGCGCGGTATCTGGACGTCGGCCGCGGGCACGGTGCCGCGGCGGCGCCGGTGCAGGGTGTTGGAGTAGAAGAAGGACCGCCCGTCCTCGGCCGGGGAGGTCGCGACCACGTTGAACAGGGTCCGCTCCGCCAGGTCGGCGAAGCGGGATTCGCCGGTGGCGAGGAGGAGGCGCCAGCTGAGCATGACGGAGGCGACGCCCGCGCAGGTCTCGGCATAGGCGCGGTCGGGTGGCAGGACGAAGTCGTCGCCGAAGGACTCGTCGCGGTGGTGCGAGCCCATGCCGCCGGTCAGATAGGTGCGCCGGGCGACGGCAGTCTCCCACTGCCGTCCGACGGCGGCGAGCAGGTCCTCGTCCCCGGTCTCCACGGCCACGTCGACGGCACCGGCGGCGAGGTAGAGGGCGCGGACGGCGTGACCGCGCAGGACGGTCGCCTTCCGCACGGGCATGTCGTCCTGGTGGTAGGCGCGGCCGAACTCCCCGTCACCGAGAGTGCCTCGACCCCTGCGGTCGATGAACAGCGCGGCCTGGTCGAGGTAGCGCTGCTCGCCGGTGAGCCGGGCCAGTTCGACCAGGGCCGTCTCGATCTCCGGATGCCCGCAGACGCCCTGGTTGCCTCTGGCGTCGAAGAGGGCGCACACATGGTCGGCGGCGCGGCGGGCGATCTTCGTCAGCTCGCCCTCGCCGCGCGCCCGGGCCTGGGCCACGCCGGCCTGGATCAAGTGCCCGTAGCAGTACAGCTCGTGGCCCCATGCGAGGTCGCTGTAGCGGGGCTGCTGGCCGGGCCGGCCGTAGGCGGTGTTGAGATAGCCGTCCGGTTCCTGGGCGGCGGCGATGGCCTCGGTGAGGGCGGGGTCGACGTCACCACCGGTCTCCCAGGACATGGCCTCCAGGAGCTTGTAGACGTCCGAGTCGGCGAACTCCCGTCCACGGCGGTCGTGTTGAATGCGGCCCTCGACCGCGGCACGGAAGTTGCCGGTCCAGCCGACGCGTTCCATCCAGTCGCGGCAGTGGTCGAGGCTGACCGTCGCGTTGACATGCCGGCGTGCGGCCCAGAAACCACCGGTGATCCTGACCTCGTCGAGGCCGAGCGGGCGTAACCGTCCCCGGGTGGGTGCCACGGGCAGGACAGTGGACAGCTCCTTGTTCATGCCTTCGTTTCGTCCTTTCAGCCCGTGAGGACGCCGGACTCAGCCCTTGAGGGCGCCCGACATGAAGCCCCGCACGTAATGGCGTTGCAGCAGCAGGAACACGAGGAGACACGGCACGGCGAGGACCACGACCCCCGCCTCGGTGGCGCCGTAGTCGACCGCGCCCATGCTCTGCTGCCGCAGATTGGCCACGGCCAGCGGCAGGGGCGCCTTCTCGCTGTCGGAGATGAGGATCAGGGGTGCGATGAAGTCGTTCCAGGCGGCGAGGAAGGCGAACAGCCCCACGGTGATCAGCCCCGGCCGCACCGCAGGGAGCAGGACCCGGCGCAGTGCGCCCGCCGTGCCGCAGCCGTCGACGAGGGCCGACTCCTCCAGTTCGCGCGGGACCGCCTCGAAGGAGATCCGCATCATGAAGGTGGCGAACGGCAGCTGGAACATGGCCAGTACCAGGCTCAGCCCGATCAGCGAGTTCTGCAGATGGAGCCTGCCGAGCAGCACGTAGAGCGGGATGAGGAGGGTGGCGTACGGGACCATGAGGATGGCCAGGGTCAGCAGGAACAGCAGGTTCTTGCCCGGGAACCGGAAGCGGGCGAAGGCGTAGCCGCCGAGCAGGGACACCCCGAGGGTCAGGGTCACGGTGAGCGCCGAGACGAGGGTGCTGTTGAGGAGGTACTGCCACAGACCGGCGTCGTAGTCGAGCAGGGTGCGGTAGTTGCCGAGGCCGTAGCCGGAGTCCTGTGCGGTGCCCGGCTGTTCACTGACCGAGGCCCAGCCGTTCCACACCAGGGGGAACAGGAAGATGACGGCCAGCCCTCCGGCGACGACGTAGTACGGCGTCCTGCCGAGGACTTGGGATCGGTCGAGCATGGCGGGTGCCCCCTTTCTACGACTCGTCGGCGCGGTGCAGGCCGCGGAACTGCAGGACGTTGAGGAGCACCAGTGCTCCCAGCACGATGATCGACAGGGCCGCCGCGGTGCCGAGGTCGAGCCGCTGGAACGCCTCGCGGTAGATCAACTGCACGATGGTGACGGTGCTGTTGTCCGGGCCGCCCTTGGTGAGGACGAAGAACTGGTCGAAGGCGAGCAGCGATCCGGTGACGCAGAGGAGGAGGGACAGGGCGAGCGACGGGCGCAGCAGCGGCAGGGTGATACGGCGGAAGATCTGGCCCCGGCTCGCGCCGTCCATGCGGGCCGCCTCGTACAGCTCGTGGGGGATGCGTTGCAGCCCCACGAGCAGGATCAGCATGTAGAACCCGGCGAACTTCCAGACCACCAGGAACACCGTCGACAGCAGGGCGTTGGTCGAGGTGCCGAGGAAGGACACCGGTTCGTCGACCAGGCCCAGGTGTTCGAGGGTGCTGCTGATCGGTCCGGTGGTCGGGCTGTACAGACCCCAGAACAGCAGGGAGGCGGAGGCCAGTCCGAGGGCACCGGGCAGGAAGTAGACGGTGCGGAAGAAGCCGGCGCCGGGGCGGGACCCCTGGACCAGCAGGGCCAGCAGGAGCGCGAGTCCGAGGAGGACGACCGTGACGATCACGGTGTAGAGGAGGGTGAAGCGGACGGCGGGCCAGAACAGGGGGCTGTCGGTGATGTCGGTGTAGTTCTCGGGGGCGTTGCCGCCCTGGTCGCCCGCGAGGAGCGGCCAGTCGTTCAGGGACATCCGGCCGACCAGGAGCAGGGGCCACACGAAGAAGACGGCGACGAACACGGCTGTGGGTGCCGCGTATCCGAGTCCCTGGACGGTGCGGGAGCGCCACAGGGACTTGGCTGTACGGGGTCGGCGTGCCGGACGTGGTGGCCGCACCCAGTGATCGACCGGCGCTCGGTCGGGCGCCTTGACCTGCATGGCTCTCCTGTCGGTCGGCTCGGTGGGCTCAGTCCGCCAGCGAGGCGCTCACCTCGTCGTTGTCCTTGTCGAGGGAGTCCCCGTCGCCGAAGACGGCGTTGCGCATCATGGTCAGCCAGGGCCCGTTGGGGTCGTTGAAGGTCTGGCCGAACTTCAGCGCGTACGGGGTGTGGCCGTCCGCCACGAGCTCGTTGATGGTGACCAGGCGCGGGTCCGCGTTCGAGTACTTGTTGGACGCGAGGTCGGTGCGCGCCACCACGTCCTTGTGCGCGGCGACCACGTCGACCTGTGCCTTGTCGCCCACGGACCAGGCGAGGAAGTTCCAGGCCTGGTCGGCCGACTTGCTGGTGGCGGAGATGCCGATGGCGTCACCGCCGACGAAGGTGGCCTTGCCGCCGTCGGGACCGGGGATGGGCGCGACCCCGAGGTCGAGGTTCTTCGGCATCAGACCGAGGGTGGTCGACGGCATCGGCATCACGCCGATCTGTCCCTTCGGGAACAGCCCGGTCCAGGTGGCGCCCGTCTCGTCGCGGGCGCCGGGGGCCACGATGTCGTCGTCGGCCCAGCCGCGGTAGGTGTCGTAGACCTTCTTCGCGGTGGTGGAGTCGAGCGTCGCCGCGGTGCCGTCCGCGTTCATCACCTCGTCCCCGGCGGCCCAGATGGACGGCCACCAGGTGAAGACCCCGCAGCCGCCGCAATTGCCGCCGAAGAACGTGCCGTTGACGCCACCGCCGAGCTTGTCGACGGCGCGGGCCTGCTCGTCCCACTCCGCCAGAGTGGTGGGCGGCTTGTCGGGGTCGAGCTTCGCCTTGCGGTAGAGGTCCTTGTTGTAGAAGAGCACCGACAGGTCGAGGGTGTGCGGTACGACGTACTTCTTGTCCTCGTACGTCCCAGCCTTGATGTGCGACTGGGCCAGGTCGTCGGCGAAGGGCAGGGCGTCGATGCGGTCGGTGATGTCGGCGAAGAGCCGGCTGCTGGTGTAGTTGGGCACGAACACGACGTCCGAGGCGAACAGGTCCGGCAGGTCGCGGGAGCCCGCGGCGGCACCGACCTTGGCCTGGTAGTCGTCGGTGGGGATGACGGTGAGTTTGATCTGGTTCTTGTGGCTCGCGTTGTACGCCTTGACGAGGGCCTCGCTCTGCGGCCGGGTCGCCGCACGTGTCCACATCGTCAGCTCGGCGCCGTCGTCGAGGCCGGTGGCGTTCGCCGCGCCCCCTCCCCCGCCGCCTCCGTCGTCCGGATCGCCGTCGCCCGACCCGCAGGCCGTGGCCAGTCCCAGGCTGGTGAGAAGGACCGCGGCCGTGACGAGGCGGCGGACACGTCCGTGCGATCCGGTGGGGCTCCCCATGACGATCTCCCTCCGTGACGAACACCGGGAAGAAACGGGCCGAAAAGGCTTTCGTCAAGCTAGAGCCGAGCTGATGACCCGTCAATCCCTCGCGTACGAACGTACTTTCAGGTGCATGCCGAAAGTTCTCGCGTACGGTTTACGGACGTGATGCGAGACAGGAGACACGCATGACACCAGCCCCCGGCCCCGCTCGTTCGCACACCGCCACCCTCAGCGACGTCGCCCGGCTGGCGGGGGTGTCGGTCGCCACCGCCTCGAAGGCCCTCAACGGACGCAGCCAGGTGCGCGCCGAGACCCGGCAGCGGGTGATCGAGGCCGCCGAGCGCCTGTCGTTCCGCCCCAACCAGCTGGCCCGCGGTCTGCTCGCCGGGCGGACGGGGACGGTGGGTCTGCTGACCAGTGATCTGGAGGGCCGGTTCAGCATCCCGATACTGATGGGCGCCGAGGACGCCTTCGGGGCGGGCGAGGTGGCGGTGTTCCTGTGCGACGCCCGGGGGGACGCGATCCGTGAGCGGCACCATGTCCGCGCGCTGCTCGGGCGTCGGGTGGACGGCCTCATCGTGGTGGGCAGCCGGACCGATCCCCGGCCGTCACTCGGCCGCGACCTGGCCGTTCCCGTGGTCTACGCGTATGCGCCGTCGGACGACCCGGCGGACCTGTCCATCGTCCCGGACAACGTCGACGCGGGCCGGATCGCGGTGCAGCACCTGCTGGCCTGCGGCCGCACCAGGATCGCCCACATCACCGGGGATCCCGGCTACGCCGCCGCGCACGACCGGGCCGCGGGCGCGCGGGCCGCGCTCGCCGACGCAGGGGTCGTCCCGGTCGGCGAGCCGCGGTTCGGTGCCTGGTCGGAGGGGTGGGGGCGGGCGGCCACGGCGCTGTTGCTGGACCGGCATCCGGATGTGGACGCGGTGCTGTGCGGCAGCGATCAGATCGCGCGGGGCGTCATGGACGTGCTGCGCGAGCGCGGCCACCGGGTGCCGGACGACGTGGCGGTCATGGGCTTCGACAACTGGCAGGTCCTGACGTCCGGTTCGCGCCCGCTGCTCACCAGCGTCGACATGAACCTGGAGCAGGTCGGCCGGGCGGCGGCGCAGGCGCTGTTCGGCGCGATCGGCGGTGCGAAGGACTCCGGCGTCGAGGCGCTCCCCTGCCGGGTGGTGATCCGAGGCTCCACAGCCCCACTGTCCTGAACCGCACGGTCCGCCAACTCCAGCCTCTCCGAGCTCCCTTGACACTCCATCAGCTCGCTCCTACGTTGCGAAAACCTTTTAGGTCTTTTCCGCCAAGGGGAGCATCCGATGCGAAGACGAACCGAGCCCGTCTTACAGCGCCTCCTGATCGTCCTGGCGCTCCTCGTCTGTTCCGTCCTCACCGCCACCCCCGCTCGTGCCGCCCAGACCATCGGTTTCCCCACCTTCAGCGGCCCCGCGATCCCGGCCCCGCCCGTCGCCCACACGCCCGGCGACATGATGAAGGCGATCTACGACGCCGAGAGTTCGGGCACCGACTTCTGGATGGACCGGCTGCTGGCCCGCTCCGGCGACGACCCGGCCGGCCCCTGGCTGATGAGCCGGGGGCGTGCCCTGTTCATGAAGACCCACAACCCCGCGATCCTCGGCTTCGGCGGCAACGTGGCCTACTGGGAGAGCGTCGACGACCAGAACGCCTACAGCGTCACGATCAGCCCGGGCACCTTCACCGAACAGGTCTCCCAGCGGTGGCAGGCGCCGAGCCACTGGAGGAGCGTGCACTCCAGCGGGTCGATCGCGGTCACCCAGACCAAGTTCATCACCGACAACAACGTCGCCGTGACGAACCTGTCGATCAAGAACAACGGCAGCGGCTCCACCACCCTCCAGCTGCGGGCGACTTCGCCGTACGCCACCACGGGCAGCGGCAGCGAACTGACCGGCCAGGTCAACGCGTACAACAACCTGACCACGCTGCGCCCCCGGCTCACCGGCGACGGCTTCAGCGTCTCCGGCGGCGGCCTCAACCGCTCGGTGACCATCGCGGCCGGAGCCACGGCGACCGCGAAGGTCGTGATGGGCTTCGTCACCGACGAGATCCCGGCCTCGCTCACGGAGTACACCGCCTACGCCGGCTACTCCAACGCCACCGCCTTCGCGACCCATGTCCGGGCCTACAACCAGTGGTGGGTGAAGCTTCCCCGTGATCTTGGACACTCGATGCTTACGCCACGAGGGCGTGTTGTTGTTCCAGACGCTGCCGGGTCTCCAGCGGAGTGAGGTAGCCCCAGAGCGGATGGCGGCGCAGGCGCTGCCGGTTGTAGAAGGTCTCGACGAAAGCGAAGATGTCCGCGCGGGCGCTGGCACGGTCGGGCCAGCGGCGGGTTCCGAGCTCCGCCTTCAGTAGAGCGAAGAACGACTCGGCGGCGGCGTTGTCGAAGCATGAGCCGGTGCGGCCCATGCTCTGCCGTAGTCCCAACTGGCGTATTTCACACCGTAGTTCGTCCGAGGTGTATTCACTGCCGCGGTCCGAATGCACGATGCAGCCGGGCTGGAGCCGGCCACGTCCGGCAGCCATGCCCAGTGCGTCCACGACCAAGGATGCGCGGTGGTGGTCGGCCATCGAGTAGCCGACGATCTCGCGGGTTGCGAGGTCCAGCCAGGTCGCCAGATACAGCCAGCCCTCGTCGGTGGGGATGTAGGTGATGTCGCCGACGAGCTTCACCCCGGGCGCCGGTGCGGTGAAGTCGCGGGCGATCAGATCCGGGGCGGGCACCGCCCTTTTGGCCGGGCGGGTCAGACCCTTTCGCCTGCGCCGTGTGACGCCGCTGATGCCGCGTTCACGCATGACGCGCTCGATCCGTTTGCGGTTCACGCGGTGTCCGAGCCGGCGCAGTCCGGCGTGGATGCGCGGCACTCCGTAGGCGCCGCGGGAGGCGAGGTGCAGCACGGTGATCTCGTGCGCCAGGACATCGTCCGCGGCCTGCTTCGCCCGCCTGGTCTTCTCACCGGCCAGCCATGCGTAGAAGGAGGAGCGGGCCACCTTCAGCAGCCGGCACAGCAGAGCAACATGGTGGGTGGTCTTCTCCGCCTCGATGAACGCGTACACCTGGCTCATCGATCGCTCTCCTTCGCGAAGAAGACCGCCGCTTTTCGCAGCACCTCAATCGTCTCCGCCTGCTCGGCGGCCAGCCTCCGCAACCGGCGCAGCTCTTCACGCTCGGCCGTCGTCAGCTCTCCCGGCGCCCCCTGCCCGCGGTCGATCTCATCCTGCTTGACCCAGTTCCGCAGGCCCTCGGCGCTGACCCCGAGCTGCCGGGCCACCTCGGTGACGGTCTTCCCGGAGGAACGCACGAGAGCGACTGCGTCCCGTTTGAACTCCTCCGTGTACCGCCTGCTGCGGTTGCTCTTACTTCCCACCTGGCACTACTTCCTCTGGAACTCACGTCCCAGTCTCCAGGTGTCCACGATCAAGGGGAAGGTTCAGGGCGCAGAACGTGCCCTACATCGACGTGCCCGAACCGGCGATCAAGAAGAACATCTACTACCGCTGGTGGCTGATGCGCTTCAACAGCCTCGACGCGAACATCCCCGGGCAGACCTTCCAGTTCCCGACCTCCACCGAGGGCGTCCTCGGCTACAACAACGCGATCGCGCTCACCCAGCCGATGCACATCGACGACCTCAAGTACCTGCGGGACCCGTCCTACGCGTACGGGGACTGGCTGAGCGTGGGCCAGACCTCCAAGGGCGGCCGGTTCCTCGACAACCCGGGCGACCCGGAGAACTGGTCCAACAGCTACACCCAGTACATCGCCGAGGCGGCCTGGAAGAGCTACCAGATCCACGGCGGCCAGCCCGGCATCGCCGCCAGCCTGGCCCACTACGCGGAGGGCGACGTCAAGGGACAGCTCGCCCACTACGACCACGACAACAACAAGCTGATCGAGTACGACTGGGGCGCCCTGACCGGCAACGACGCCGACGCCGTCTCCTTCCACTGGAAGCCCGGAAACATGGACCGCGCCGAGTCCGCCTACCAGTACAGCGGCGCACTCGCCGCCGCCCAGGCCTACGAGGCGATCGGCAACACGGCGAAGGCCACCGAGATGCGGACGCTCGCGACACAGATCAAGGACGCGATCGTCAATGTGCTGTGGAACCCCAACCGACAGCTGTTCGAGCACCGGTTGAAGTCGACGAACGAGTGGGTGCCCTGGAAGGAGATCAACAACTACTACCCGTTCTCGGTCGGCGCGGTGCCCGACACCGCCACGTACAAGCAGGCGTTGCGCCTGTACGACGACCCGGCCCAGTACCCGATCTTCCCGTTCTACACGGCCAACCAGGTCGACAAGCAGGCCGCGGCCGACGCCGGGAACCCGGGCTCCAACAACTTCTCCACCATCAACTCCACCGTCCAGTTCCGGCTCTACTCCTCGGTCCTGCGCAACTACCCCAACTCCTGGATGAACGCGACCGACTACAAGAAGCTCCTCTACTGGAACACCTGGGCGCAGTACATCGGCGGCAACACCCAGTGGCCCGACGCCAACGAGTTCTGGGCGGACTGGAACGGCAGCTCGATCACCTACCGCTCCTGGATCCACCACAACATCCTCGGCAGCGGCAACTGGACCGTGATCGAGGACGTCGCCGGGCTGCGGCCCCGCAACGACGCCAAGGTCGAGCTCTCCCCCATCGACATCGGGTGGAGCCACTTCACCGTCAACAACCTCCGCTACCGGGGCGCCGATCTGTCGATCGTCTGGGACGACCCGGCCGACGGCGTGGTCCGCTACCCGGGCATCCCGGAGGGCTACTCGATCTACGTCAACGGCAGCCGGGCCGCCACGGTGAGCACCCTGGTGCCGTTCACCTGGGATCCGGCCACGGGCGACGTGACCACGAACGGCACAGTCACCCACCACACGGCCGTCTCCGGTCTCAAGGCACCCCACCAGGTCGTGCAGAGCAGCCCCCGAATGGTCGACATGCTCGCCAAGGCAGGCGTCGACCTCACCGCCGACCTGACCAACCTGGCCTCCGGCGCGACCGTGTCCGCCTCCCACACCGGGTCCGGCAGCACCGCGTCCGGCGCGGTCGACGGCTACCCCACCAACGAGCCCTTCTGGGGCGCCGGCGGCTCGCCCAACGGCCAGGACTGGTACGAGCTGAACTTCGGCACCGCCCGCACGCTCAACGAGGTGCGCCTGTACTTCAAGGACAGCCGCCCGGCGAGCACGACCTACCGGGCGCCGTCGGCGTACACCATCCAGTACTACGACGGCAGTTCGTGGGTGAACGTGCCGAGCCAGACCAGGAGTCCGGCCGTCCCGCGCGCCAACTACAACCTGGTGACGTTCCCCGCGGTCAGCGCCCAGCGCGTCCGGGTCCTGGCCACCAACGCCTCCGGCGCCAAGACGGGCCTCACCGAGGTGAAGGTGTTCCACCGCGGCGGGGCCCAACCACCGGCGAACCAGGCTGGATCCGCCACCGCGACCGCGTCGTACACCTCCCCCTGGGAGGCCGTCACCGCGGTCAACGACGGGATCGACCCGCCGTCCTCCAACGACACGGTGAACCCGCGCTGGGGAACCTGGCCGGAGACCGGCCAGCAGTGGGCCGAGCTGACCTGGCCGGCCGCGAAGAACCTCAACAAGGCCGACGTCTACTTCTTCGACGACGACCAGGGCATCGACATGCCGTCCGCATGGAAGCTCCAGTACTGGAACGGCAGCGCCTACGTCGACGTCCCCGGCGCGAGCGCGTACCCGCTGGCCAAGAACCAGTACAACACCGTCACGTTCACCGCCACGAGCACCACGCGACTACGGGTGCTGCTCACGAGCAACGGCACCGATTCCGTCGGCCTCCTCGAAGCAAAGGTGTACGGCCCGTGACCCGTTCCCGATGTCTGTCCGCGCTCCTCGCCGCGCTCACGATGGCGGTCGCCTTCCTCGTCGCACCGCCCGCCTCCGCCGCCGTCGCCTTCACCTCGACGGCGGTGAACCAGAACGGCGGCAACTGCCTGGACCTGCCGGGCAGTTCGACGACTGCCGGGGCTCAACTGCGCGCCTTCGCCTGCAACTCGGCCGCGAACCAGAGCCTCGGTCTCACCCCTGTGTCCGGTTCGGCCGACGCCTACACGATCACCACCCAGTCCGGTCAGTGCCTCGACGTGTACGGCGCGTCCACGGCGGACAACGCGGCGATCATCCAGTGGCCCTGCCACAGCGGCTCGAACCAGCAGTGGCGGCTCGTCCCGGTGACGGTCGCCGGTACCGACAAGACGTTCAACCTGGTCTCCGTCGGTTCCGGCAAGTGCGTCGCCCCGAGCGGCGGATCGTCCGCCTCGAACACCAACCTGGTGCAGCTGCCGTGCTCCACCGCGAACGGCAGGGTGTGGCGGCTGCCCGGCTTCACCGGCGGCGGCACGACCCCCGGCACCTTCACCAACCCGCTCTCCCAGCACGGACCCGACCCCTGGCTGACGTACTACGACGGGTACTACTACCTCGCCACGACCACCTGGAACTCGACGATCACCATGCGCAAGGCCCCCACCCTCGCCGGTCTCGCCACCGCCACCGACCAGGTGATCTTCAACCTGACCCGGCCCAACGGGGCGGGCACGATGTGGGCGCCGGAGTTCCATCTCCTCGACGGGCCGGGCGGCAAGCGCTGGTACTTCTACTACACGGCCGGACGCGAGCCGTACGACCTGGGCACCCAGCGCATCCACGTCCTGGAGAGCGCCGGCCTCGACCCGATGGGGCCGTACAGCTTCAAGGCCGACCTGCTCGACCCGACCCAGGACAACACCTGGGAGCTGGACCCCGGAATCCTTCAACTCAACGGACAGCTCTATCTGCTGGGCACCTTCTACAACGGCTCGCAGCCGATGTTCATCCGGCCGCTGTCGAACCCGTGGACCGCGAGCGGCACCCGCAGAATCCTGTCCACCCCGACCTACAGCTGGGAGACGGTGGGCGGCGCCGTCAACGAGGGCGCGGAGGTCCTCCAGCGGAACGGGAAGACGTTCATCGTCTACTCCGCCAGTCACTGCTCCACACCCGACTACAAGCTGGGCATGCTCACCTACAACGGCGGTGACCCGCTGAACTCCGCCTCCTGGACCAAGTCCCCCGACCCGGTCTTCCAGCGGTCCAACGCCAACGGCGTGTACGGCCCCGGTCACAACGGCTTCTTCAAGTCACCCGACGGCACCGAGGACTGGATCGTGTACCACGCCAACAACTCCACGAGCGGCGGCTGCGACATGAACCGGACCACCCGGGCGCAGAAGTTCACCTGGAACGCGGACGGCACTCCGAATTTCGGCACCCCGGTGGCGTTGGGCGTGCCGTTGACCGCACCGTCCGGGGAGTAGGTTGTCGGCGGACCCGCTCCGGTACCGGAGCGGGTCCGCCGGCCGCACCGACCGTGTAAGGAAGTGATCTGGACCATGCCCGAGCCGACACTGGTCGTCACCGGGGCCACGGGACGCCTCGGCGGGCGCATTGCCCGCCGCCTGGCCGAGCGGGACGTCCCGCAGCGGCTGCTGGTGCGCAGCCCCGAGCGGGCGCCGCGGCTCCCCGGGGCGACACCCGTCCGCGCGAGCTACGACGACCACGAGGCCGTCGTACGCGGTCTGGCCGGCGCGGAGACGGTGCTCATGGTGTCCGCCTCCGAGAGCGCCGACCGGCTCGCCCAGCACCGGACCTTCGTGGACGCCGCCGTCGAGGCCGGCGTACGGCACCTGGTGTACATCTCCTTCTTCGGCGCGGCACCCGACGCCATGTTCACCCTCGCCCGCGACCACTTCCACACCGAGGAGCACATCCGCGCCACCGGGCTGGCGTACACGTTCCTGCGCGACAACATCTACGCCGACTTCGTGCCCGACCTGGCCGGTGCGGACGGTGTCATCCGCGGCCCGGCCGGGCACGGGCGGGCCGCGTTCGTCTCCCAGGACGACATCGCCGACGCGGCCACCGCGATCCTGAACCGGCCGGACGAGCACACCGGTGCGGTCTACGACCTGACCGGACCGGAGTCCCTGTCACTGGCCGAGGCCGCGGCCGTGCTGTCCGAGGTTCAGGGCCGCAGGGTCACCTACCACCCCGAGACGATCGAGGAGGCGTACGCCTCCCGGGCCTCCTACGGTGCCCCGCAGTGGGAGCTCGACGCCTGGGTGTCCACGTACACGGCCATCGCGGCGGGTCAGCTCGACCGCGTCAGCGATGCCGTTCCCCGTCTTACCGGACGTCCCGCCACGAGCGTCGCCGACGTCGTACGCGGCATGCCTCCCCGCTGACAGAAATCTCGCCGCCGCCCGACCGATGGCTTCCCTCGTAGGCTGAATCCCGCTCGTGACGGACGGGAGGCCCACGCGGCCAGGAACAGGAGGCCGAGGTGACCGGGACGACGGCGGCCGAGGTGATGGCCGAGCTGGCCGGGCTCGAGGACCCGAAGGCACGCGAGGTCAACGAGAGACACGGTGACGATCACGGGGTGAACCTCGGCAAGCTGCGCGCGCTCGCGAAGCGGCTCAAGACACAGCAGGAACTCGCGCACCGGCTCTGGGAGACCGACGACACCGCGGCAAAGCTGCTGGCGACCCTGATCTGCCGCCCGAAGGCGTTCGAGCGTGACGAGCTGGACACCATGCTGCGCACGGCACGCACACCCAAGGTGCACGACTGGCTCGTGAACTACGTGGTGAAGAAGAGCCCGCACTGCGAAGAGCTGCGTCAGGCCTGGTTCGCCGATCCGGACTCCGCTGTCGCGAGCGCCGGCTGGGCACTGACCACCGAACGCGTCGCGAAGAAGCCCGAGGGCCTCGATCTCGCGGGCCTGCTCGACGTCATCGAGGCCGAGATGAAGGACGCCCCGGACCGCCTGCAATGGGCGATGAACCACTGCCTCGCCCAGATCGGCATCGACCACCCCGAGCACCGCACCCGCGCCATCGCCATCGGCGAGCGCCTACAGGTCCTCAAGGACTACCCGACCTCCCCCGGCTGCACCTCCCCGTTCGCCCCCGTCTGGATCTCCGAGATGGTGCGCCGACAGCACGCCGAGCCGGGTGCCTGAAGCGGCTCATTCGGAAAACAGGTCAAACGCCCCGCAATCAAGGGAAACGACACCCGGATGTGTCGTTATGCGGTCACACCCCGGGCACATCTGCGCAGGGATGTCACACAGGCTGCACACACCCCCTTCGAAAGCGTCGCTACCTTTGCTCGCGAATCGCTCCCCCGTGCGAAAAAGTGAACACAGGAAGACCGCAGATGGACTACTGCTCCACATGCCGTCGGCATCTCAACGGCGCCCTGGTGTGCCCCGGGTGCGGCGCCTACGCCCCGGACATCGCGCCCCTCGCCGTCGGAACGACCGCACCGGCCCCCGACCCGGTCGCGGCACCGTGGCAATCCCCGGGCCACCTGTGGCACGACCAGGGTTCCGGTGCCGAGGAGAGCGGCGAGGCACCGCAGGAGCACCCGTACGACAGCCCGGACGCTCCGCCCCTCGCGCCGACGGGCCGGGCGGCACGGCGGCGCCAGCGGGAACGCTGGAAGAAGACCCAGCGCAGGGCCCTGGTGGCCACGGCGGTCGCCCTGGTCGGCGGCGGTCTGACCGTCACCTCTATGAACCGGCAGTCCACGGACCGCACGCAGGCGGCCTCCGCACCGGACAGGCAGGCCATGGGCATCGCGGAGGAGCAGGCCACGGCACCGGTTCCGGCCTCGGCGACACCGGCCGATACGAACCGGTCCAAGGGCAGCTCGTCCACGAAGCGTTCGTCCACCGCGAACGCGCCCCACGAGCAGACGGCCACCACACCCCGGGCCACACCCACGACCGAGGCGGTCCAGCAGGACAGCGTCACGGATTCGCTGACCACAGCGGTGTCCTCCGCCGGGTCACAGGCAGCCTCCACGGTGTCCGACACCACGGACTCGGTCCCCCAGACGTCGGCCTCGCCCACTCCCACCGACAACACCGACACCACGGGCACGTCGGGCACGGACACGTCGGCGACTCCCCCAGCCTCCGACTCCTCGTCGCCGTCCTCGCCCTCGGGGCTCTGCCTGCTCGGGCTGGTCTGCATCAGCTGACCCCACACACCGCAGGGGTCGGCTTCGTCAGGCGCTGAGTGCCGTGCGCAGAGCGGTGGCCATCAGATCGATGGCTTCCCTTCCCGCCTCGACCGGGCCGGTGTGGGTGAAGTAGTGGTCGACGCCCTCGAAGACCCGGTGGGTGACCGCGACGCCCGCGGCCTCCAGCGCCTTGGCGTAGGCGTCGCCCTCGTCGCGCAGGCGGTCGTTCTCCGCGGTGATGACCAGCGCGGCAGGGAGCCCGGCGAGGTCGTCGGCCAGTGCGGGCGAGACGAGCGGATCGGCGCGGTCGGCGGCGTCCGGGACATAGGCGGCGGTGAAGGTGCGCATGAGCTGCGGGCTGAGCAGCGGCTTGGCGATGAGGGACTGCTTGGTGGCCGGGTCGGCGACCTGGTCCAGTGGTGCCGAGTCGATGATCTGCAGCCGGGGGGAAAATGTCCCGCGCTCCCGGGCCAGGCGGCAGACCGCGGCGGTCAGATTGGCGCCGGCACTGTGTCCGCCCACGGCGAGGCGGGAACCGTCCCAGCCGCCCGCGGCGCCGTTCGCGGCGACCCAGGCGGCGACGTCGTACGCCTGATGGACGGGCACAGGGAACGGCCGTTGCGGGGCCACGGCGTAATCGACATTGATGACGACGCAGCCGGCCTTGGCGGCTATGTAGCGGCAGATGTGGTCGTCCTGCTCGGGGCGGCCGACCACGAATCCGCCGCCGTGGAAGTTGATGTACACGGGAGCGGGGGCCTCGGTGGCCACGGGCGGGCGGTAGACGGTGCAGGACACCGGTCCGGCTCCGGTCTCCACCCGGAGGGCCTCGGCGCGCTTCGGGATGTCGGTGAAGCGCAGGTCCTTGTGCACACGGGCCATCACGCGGCCCATGAGCAGTTGGATCCCTCTGGCCTGGAGTCTGGCGCTGATCGGCATGACCTGATCCACCCATCGCTACAAAGTTAAATTAACAGGATTCCTGATGATGGAGCCTCGTTCCTCATTCCGCAATGGGCAGACAGGAGCGCGATCGGCAGGAGGCGGCCGCCGTCGCCGACCGTCTCCAACTCCACGAGGCGGACGTGGAGGTCACGCTTACACTCCGGCCCCGAAGTATGTTGTCCCGCCACATGTGCGCCTGACGTGCGGATTCCTACGGTGTTCCGACACGTACCCGTCCCCACCGCACACGAGGAAGTGGCGCACATGGCCTCCGCAGCACCCGCTCCACCGTCGCCGAACAACCTGAAGCGCATAGTCGCCGCCAGCCTCATCGGCACGACCATCGAGTGGTACGACTTCTTTCTCTACGGATCCGCCGCGGCCCTCGTCTTCAACAAGCTGTTCTTCCCGGGCTCCGACCCGCTCGTCGGCACCCTGCTGTCGTTCCTGACGTACGCCGTCGGATTCGCCGCCCGTCCGATCGGTGCCCTCGTCTTCGGGCACTACGGCGACCGGCTGGGACGCAAGAAGCTGCTGGTGCTGAGCCTGCTGCTGATGGGCGGGGCGACCTTCGCGATCGGGCTGCTGCCCACGCACGCGACGATCGGCTCGGCGGCACCCGTGCTGCTGACCGTGCTGCGCCTGGTCCAGGGCTTCGCGCTCGGCGGCGAGTGGGGCGGGGCCGTGCTGCTGGTGTCCGAGCACGGGGACGCCCGGCGGCGCGGGTTCTGGGCCTCCTGGCCGCAGACCGGCGCCCCCGCGGGGCAGTTGCTGGCCACCGGTGTGCTGTCCCTGCTCACCGCCGTCCTCTCGGACAGCGCCTTCACCAGCTGGGGCTGGCGGATCCCGTTCCTGCTCTCCGGCGTCCTCGTGATGGTCGGTTTGTGGATTCGTCTGTCTGTCGATGAATCGCCGGTCTTCAAGCAGGCCCTGGCCCACGCCGAGGCCCGCAAGGCAGAGCAGGGGACCGCCGCGGAGAAGCTCCCGATCGTCTCCGTACTGCGCCATCACTGGCGCGATGTGCTCATCGCGATGGGCGCGCGCATGGCCGAGAACATCAGCTACTACGTGATCACCGCGTTCATCCTCGTCTACGCCACCACCGCGGCCGACGTCTCCAAGCAGACCGCGCTGAACGCCGTACTGATCGCCTCCGCCGTGCACTTCGCGGTGATCCCGATGTGGGGCGCCCTGTCGGACCGCATCGGCCGACGGCCGGTGTACCTGCTGGGCGCGGCCGGGATCGGGCTGTGGATGTTCCCGTTCTTCTCCCTCATCGACACCGGCAGCTTCGGCAACCTGATCCTCGCCATCACCGTGGGTCTGGTGCTGCACGGGGCGATGTACGCGCCCCAGGCCGCCTTCTTCTCCGAGATGTTCGCGACCCGGATGCGCTACTCCGGCGCCTCCATCGGTGCCCAGTTCGCCTCGGTCGCCGCCGGAGCGCCCGCGCCGCTGATCGCCACCGCGCTCCTGGACGACTACGGCAGCTCCACCCCGATCGCCCTGTACGTCATCGCCGCGGCCGTCCTGACCCTCATCGCGGTGGGGGTGGCCAAGGAGACCCGCAACCGGGACCTCGCCGACGTCGACGCCCCCGCGGACACGGAGCCGGTGAAGGCCGCGACCGCGGACGCCCACACCGTCTGATCTCCCCCGACCGGCCCCCGTGCGCTCGCGCGTGCGGGGGCCGGTGCTGTGCCGGTGCGCACTCAGTGCTGTGTCGGTGCGGACAACCGGTGCAGGCGCAGGGCGAGCTGGATCTCCAGGGCGCGTGCGGGGCTCTGCCAGTCGTCGCCGAGGAGGCGGCCGACGCGCTCCAGACGTTGGGCGACCGTGTTCACATGGACGTGCAGCTCGTCCTTGGTGCGGGCCGGGCTCATGCCACAGGCGAAGTACGCGTCGAGAGTGCGCAGGAGATCGGTGCCGCGTCGTTCGTCGTAGGTGACGACCTGGCCGATGGTGCGGTCGACGAAGCCCGTGATGTCCCGGTCGCCGGCCAGGAGCAGACCGAGGAACCCGAAGTCCTCGGCGGCCGCCCCGTCGCCGGAACGGCCCAGGAGCCGCAGGGCGTCGAGGCAGCGGCGGCCCTCCTCGTAGGCGGCCGCCACGCTGTCCGGGCGGGTGGCCAGATCCTCGACCGGGCCCGACGCTCCGACGGTGACGGCCTCGTGGACGGCCGTGCCGAGGTGGCCTGCGGTACGGCGGGCCAGGGCGGTCGCGGTGTCGCCGGGTTTCAGCGGCAGCAGCAGGACGGTGCCGCCGTCGCGGGCGGCGGCCAGTCCGTGCCGGGTCGCCGCGAGGTGGGAGGCGGCGGACCACAGGCGTCGGCGGGCGTCCGCCTCCTGCTCGGCGTCGGCCGCGGTGCCGTCGAGCCGGGCGGCGAGGACGACATGGGTGGCGTCGAGGTCGGCGTGCAGCCGGGAGGCACGTTCGCGCAGCAGGCGCGGGTCGCGGTCGCGGGCGTCGAGGAGGTCGTCCAGGAGTTCGCCACGGACTCGCTGTTCGGCCTCGGCCGCCGAGCGTCTGGCGAGCAGCAGCAGCGAGGTGACCATCGCGGCCCGCTCCAGGGTGCGCTGGTCGACGGGGTCGAGTCCGGGGTGGCCGTGCAGCACGAGGGCGCCGAGCAGTTCGCCGCCGGCGGCGACGGCCGCGATCCAGTCGTCGCCGTGCCGTACGGCGTGTCCTTCGGCCCGGGAGGCCTCCAGTGCCTCGGCGGGCGTGGCGGCGGCCTCGGTGAACTCGACCTTGCCGTCGAGGACTTCGGCGACCGCGGCCGCCACGTCGTGCACCCCGCCGCCGCGCAGCACGAGTTCGGCGAGCCGGTCGTGCACGTCGGAGGCGCGCTCGATGACGCCGCTGCGGTCGCGGATGATCTCGTTGGCCCGCTCCAGGCCGGCGAGGGCCGAGCGGGTCTCGGTGAGCAGGTTCGCGGTGTCGATGGCGGCGGCAGCCAGGGCGGCGAAGGAGCCGAGCAGGGCGATCTGCTCCCGCTCGAAGACCCGGGCGCGCCGGTCGGCGGCGAACAGCACCCCGATGACGTGGTGGCCCAGCATCAGCGGCACGCCGAGGATGGCGACCAGGCCCTCGTCCCGTACGCCGCCGTCGATGGTGCGGGTGTGCTGGAAGCGCTCGTCCTTGAAGTAGTCGTCGGTGACGTAGGGCCGGGCCGTCTGGGCGACGAGGCCGCCGAGCCCCTCGCCCATGCCGAGCCGCAGCTGCTGGAAGCGGGCGGCGACCGAGCCCTCGGTCACGCGCATGTAGGTGTCGCCGCGGGCCGGGTCGTTCAGGCTGAGATAGGCGACGTCCGTGCCGAGCAGGGAGCGGGCGCGCTGCACGATCGCCTGGAGCACGGCGTCCAGGTCGCGCAGTCCCGCCAGGTCGTGCGCGGTCTCGAAGAGGGCGGAGAGCTCGGCTTCGCGCCTGCGCCGTCCCTCCAGCTCCGAGCGCACGCGCAGCGCCACCAGCTTGGCCTGCTCCAGTGCGGCGATCCGCTCGGCCGGCCGGCCCTCGGCGCGGGCGACCAGCACCGGCTGCTCGTAGGCGTCGGCGGACGCGCCCCTGGCCAGCAGCTCGAGGAACGGTGCCTCGGCGCTGCCGGCGGAGCGCTCGGCGGACTGCACGTGATCGCGGGACATGCTCACAGGATTCCTCATCGCACCGTCACCTCGTCAGCCCTGTGGACAACCCCGCCGGGGCGCGGCTCAGTGCGCCGTCCAGCCCCCGTCCATCACCAGGGACGTGCCGGTCACGAAGGACGCCTGCGGGCCGCACAGATACGCCACGGCCTCGGCGACGTCCTCGGGCTCGATGAGCCGCTTGACCGCGCTGTCCTGCAGCAGCACCTCGGCGAGGACGCGCTCCTCGGGGATGCCGTGCGCCTGTGCCTGGTCGGCGAGCTGCTTCTCGACCAGGGGGGTGCGCACATAGGCGGGGTTCACACAGTTCGAGGTGACACCGTGGGGCGCGCCCTCCAGGGCGGCCGTCTTGGAGAGCCCCTCCAGGCCGTGCTTGGCGGCCACGTACGCCGACTTGAACGCCGAGGCCCGCAGCCCGTGGACCGAGGACACGTTGACGATCCGGCCCCACCCCTGCCCGTACATGTGGGGCAGGGCGCCGCGGATGAGCCGGAACGGCGCCTCCAGCATCACCGTGAGCACGGTGTGGAAGACGTCGGGCGGGAACTCCTCGATGGGGCGCACCAGCTGCAGCCCGGCGTTGTTGACCAGCACGTCGGTGCCGGCCGCGGCGAGCTCGGCGGCGTCCAGGTCGGTCAGGTCCAGGACGTGCGGTTCGATGGCGCCCGCCAGGTTCCGGGCCCCGTCGGCGAGTTCCTCCAGCCCCCGTGCCTCCCGGTCGACCGCTCTCACCTTCGCCCCGGCGGCCGCGAGCCGCAGCGCACAGGCGCGGCCGATGCCACCGGCGGCGCCGGTGACGAGGGCGGTGCGGCCGCCGAGGTCGAGGGAGGAGGCGTGGGGGGCCGAGAGGGCGCTGGGCGGGGTCATGGCTCGACCCTAAGCAGCGCCCCTGACTCACCCCATGTGGTCAGCGCCCATACTTCATTCGGAACTCATGGGCTCGAACCATGTGGGTTCATCGGACAGTGCTTGCTTGATCCGGAACAGCTGGCCTTCGCCCATCGAGGGCAGCGCGTCCACCTCGAACCAGCCGACAGCGAGGGACTCGTCGTCGTTCACCCGTGCCTCGCCGCCGACGGCCCGGCAGCGGAAGGTGATGTCCATGAACTGGCACTTGTCGCCGTTGGGGTAGACGACCTCGCTCCCCGACCGGACGAGGACGACCCGCTCGACGACGCAGTGCACGCCCGCCTCTTCGTGGACCTCCCGGACGGCAGCGGCCGCGGGCTGCTCCCCGGGGTCGGGGATGCCCGAGATCACCGTCCACTCGTGGTTGTCCGCGCGCTGGCCCAGCAGGACCCGCCCCTCGTCGTCGAAGACGACGGCGCTGACGCCGGGCAGCCACAACAGCTGGTGTCCGGCGAAGGCCCGGATCTCACGGATGAAGTCAGGAGTAGCCATGCCGCCGACCCTAACCGGCAGATCCCGCCCGCCTGTTGCGCACACCCGCACCGATCGCCCAGCCCAGGCCACCCGCCGCGACCAGCACCAGCAGCATCTCCGGCAGGGTGCCGAGCTTGGTGGCCGGAGTCTCGGAGGAACGCAGCGGCACCTTCTGGACGAGGGAGTCGGCGACGAACATGCCGGTCTTCTGGGTGATCCTCCCGTCCGGCATGATGATCGCGCTGACGCCGCTGGTCACCGGCACCGTGACGGTCCGGCTGTGCTCCACGGCGCGCACTCTGGACATGGCGAGCTGCTGGTAGGTCATCTCGCTGCGGTCGAAGGTCGCGTTGTTGCTCGGCACGGAGATCAGCTGGGCGCCGTCGGTGACCTCGGAGCGCACGGCCCAGTCGAAGGCCGCCTCGTAGCAGGTGACGAGTCCGACCTTGGCGCCGGCCATGGTGAACACGCCCGGTTCGGTGCCGCGGCTGAAGTCCTGGCGGACCATGGACGTCCAGTCGCTGTTGATCGCCCCGATGAGCGAGCGCAGCGGGAGGTACTCGCCGAACGGCTGGATCTGGCGCTTGTCGTAGGTGTCGGTCGGTCCCTTGACCGGATCCCACAGGATCTGCTCGTTGTAGAGCTTGCCGTCCCGCTCGACGACTCCGCCGACCGAGATCGGCGCGTCGATGGCCTTGGCGGCGGCGTCGATGACGGCGCGCGCGTCCTCGTTGGCGAACGGGTCGATGTCGGAGGAGTTCTCGGGCCACAGCACGATGTCCGGCCTGGGCATCTCGCCGGCCTTGACCTGGGCGGCCAGCCGCTCGGTCTCACGTGCGTGGTAGTCGAGGACGGCCCGTCGCTGGGCGTTGAAGTCGAGGCCCGCGCGGGGCACGTTGCCCTGGATGGCCGCGACGGTGACGGTGCCGTTCTCGGCCTTGTCGCTGACCAGCGGGCGGGCGGCGACGGCCCCCAGCACGGGAACGGCCACGCTCAGCAGGGCGACCACGGCGGCCGACCGGCGCACCTCTCGGCAGCGGCGCTTCTCCACCCCCAGCCGGACGGCCTCGTACAGCCCGAAGCCGCACAGGACGACCGCGAAGCCGAGCACCGGGGTCCCGCCCACCGCGGCGAGCGGGAGGAAGGCGCCGTCGGCCTGACCGAACGCGATCTTGCCCCAGGGGAAGCCGCTGAACGGCGCACGCGCGCGTGCCGCCTCTCCGGCGACCCACAGGGCGGCCGCCCACAGCGGAGAGCCGGGCAGCTTGGACACTGTCGCGACACCCGCGCCGACCAGCGCGACGAAGACCGCCTCGATCACCACGAGCGCCAGCCACGGGCCGGGCCCGACCTCCACGCCGGTCCACACCAGCAGCGGCAGCAGGAAGCCCAGGCCGAAGAGGTAGCCGAGGCCCAGACCCGCCTTCCAGCTGCGGCCACGCAGTACCCAGCCGAAGACGGCGAACGCCGGGAGGGCGAGCCACCACAGAGGGCGCGGCGGGAAGCTGACGTAGAGCAGCACTCCGGAGAGTGCGGCGGCGAGAGCCGGGACGAAGCGCGCGAGGCGGGCCGTGCGCGAGGCGGGCGCGGCCGGCTGCTTCTGGTCCGACTCGTCCACGGATGTTGCGGTGACGGTCACTCCCGGAGTGTACGGCGGTCGACCTCGGCGCCGACAGCGCGGTCCGTACGGCGGCACAGGGCTCCGGGGAACGCTTCTGACGCATCCTTCCTGCGCAACTCGTCCACAAACCGTCCATCAGCCGTTACCGTGTGCCGGAGCCTTTGTCGTACCGCCGGTCAGGCGGCCGTACGACCGGGGCCCGGCACAGGTCGCGGGGGCGGCCGGTTCGGGGGGTCGGGTGGGGTCCACGGGGATGACGTCTGCGGCCGGTCCGGCAGCGGACGGCGACAGACGAAACGTTTCGGACGCGACGGGCGTGGTGGTGCTCGGGGCCTGCGCCACCTGGTCCCTGATCACGGCGGCCGTGCACGACGGCCGTCCCGAGGGCGTGCTGCTCGCCGTCCTCGCCGTGGCCGCCGGCTATGCGGCGGGACGGATCTGCGGAGCGATTCTGCAGGTCGCGGCGCTCTGTGCGGCGGCGGCCGCCGGGGTGGGCCTCACCGCCGCGGCCCCCCATCTCTCCGCCGGGCCCGAGATCGCCGCACCGCTGGGCCATGCCGGCTCCACCGCCGCCGTGCTGACCCTGTCCACGGGTGCCGTGTGCTGTGCCGCGTGGGCTGTGCGGGCGCCGGCCTGGCGGCTCGTGCTGCGGGCGTCGGCCGTCGGGATCGTGGTGACCGCCGCCGTCCTGGGTTCGGGGAGCGGATGCGTCGCCTGTGCCGCGGTGCTGCTGTGCTCGCTGGCCGCGAGCCGTATGCGGGACCACCGCGGCGCGGGTTTCGCCGGGCTCGTCCTGACGGCGGCCCTGGTGACCGGGCTGGCCTGGGCGGTCGCCGGCAGGGCGGTACCGGAGGGACTCGCCGTGTCGCTGGAGGGCCAGCTGACCCGGCATCGCATCGGACTGTGGCAGGACGCCCTGCACATGGCGTACCGCGACCCCGCCCTGGGCGTCGGCCCCGGACGCTTCGGTGAGCTCAGCACGACGGCGGCCCAGACGCTGCTGCCGGACGGCAAACCGCACTCGGCGCCGCTCCAGCAGGCCGCCGAACAGGGAGTCATCGGCGTGGTCCTGCTCGCCGCGGCCTTCTGCTGGCTTCTCTACACCCTGTGGCGCTCCCCACGCCCCACGCCGGTCGCGCTCACCGCGGGTGCGGCGCTCACCGCGCTCGCGGCCATCGCGGCGGTCGGCAACGCCCTCAGCTTCACGACGGTGTCGGTGGGCGCCGGCCTCCTGGCGGGGCTGGCCACGGCCCGCCCGCTGGCCGACGAGTCGGCGCGCCACGAGTCGGACGAGATCCGCCCCTGGGACGGCCGACCGGCTCCGTGACCTAGTGCGTCCCGCCGTGCGATCGCGAACGCAGCCGGTCCCTGATGATCTGCACGGCGGCCTCGGCGTCGTCCACGGTGATCGTGAACGTGTGCCCGTCCCACAGGCTCAGCACGATGCCCTCGCCACGGCGTACGACGACGGCGGTGCCCTTCTCGGGCCGCCAGCGGTAGCCCCAGCCACCCCAGTGGCGCGGGGTGACGTCATGGTCGACCTCGGCATCCGCCACGTGCGACAGCAGGATGCGGCGGCGCGGCAGGCCCATGTGACCGCAGCGCACCTCGAGGGACTCCTCGTCGACCTTGAGCGCGACATGCACGAACGCCAGGGTGCCGAAGAGGACGAGCAGGCCGGCCGCGATGCATCCGACGACCGCCATGGCGAGCGGGGCGATGCCCGAGGTCCACGCCGAGTCGACGGCCAGCTCGATGCCGAGCGCCATGCACGCGGCGCCGACGAGCGCCAGCAGCCACTGGACCCGGTTGGTGGCGCGTCCGGTCCAGACGTCGGGATGCGGCGCGTTCACGCCGTGGGGGTGGTCCCTCATGCTTATGAGGTTACTCAGGTTTCGCTGCGCGGGTAGCGCGTGGCGGAGGGTGAGTGGGCCGGTGGACTGAACGGGGCGCGTTCGCCACGCTCGGTCAGCGGGCGGGGCTGACCGCCGAGAGGAAACGGCCTTCCGCATAGGTGAGCGCGGTCCCGGGCAGCTCGGCCTCACGTCCGCTGAGCAGCACGGTGAGACGGCCGTCGGCGGCTGCCTCGGGAGCGGGCAGCTCACCGATCCTGCGCAGTGCCTGGGCGACCACGGCTCCGGCGGTGCCGTGCAGAATGAGCGGCGCCCGGCCGGGCTGTTGCACTGCCGCGCGGATGCGCTCGGCGACCAGTTCGTAGTTGGTGCAGCCGAGGACGAGGGTCGTGATGTCGGCGGGGGTGCGTGCCGCGGCGGCGGCGATCGCGGCCTCGATGGCCGGCTCGTCGGCATGGTGCACGGCGTCCGCGAGGCCCGGGCACGGCACCTCGGCGACGTCCACACCTATGGCGAACCGCTCGATGAGATCGCGCTGGTAGGGGCTGCCGGTGGTGGCGGGGGTCGCCCAGATGGCGAGGGGGCCACCGCCCGCGGCGGCCGGCTTGATCGCCGGAACGGTGCCGATGATCGGCAGGTCCGGCTCGAAACGGGCCCGCAGCGCGGGCAGCGAGTGCACCGAGGCGGTGTTGCAGGCGACGATCAGCACGTCGGGACGGTGCGCCGCGGCGGCCTCGGCGACGGCCAGCGCCCGTTCCGTGATGTCCTCGGGGGTGCGCGGCCCCCAGGGCATCCCGTCGGGGTCCCAGGACAGGACGAGATCCGCGTCGGGCCTGAGCCGGCGTGCCGCAGCAGCGGCTGGAAGCAGGCCGATTCCGGAGTCCATGAGCGCGATCTTCACCCGGCCACGATAGACGATGAGCCCTTGCGGGCCGGTCCGGTGGGGGACACTGCGCCAGTGAGTGCCATGACGTGGACCGCCGCCGCTTCCCTCGCCGTCTGGCTGTGGCTGTTGCTCTGCCGGGGCTTCTTCTGGCGTACGGACGTCAGACTGCCCAAGCGGCGGGAACCCGACGAGTGGCCGTCCGTCTGCGTCGTCGTCCCCGCGCGCGACGAGGCCGCCGTCCTGTCCGCCAGTCTCCCGTCGCTGCTGGCCCAGGACTACCCCGGGACGGCCGAGGTCTTCCTCGTCGACGACGGCAGCTCGGACGGCACCGCGGAGCTGGCCCGGGAACTGTCGCGACGGTACGGCGGGCTGCCGCTCACCGTGGGCTCACCCGGTGAACCGCCCGCCGGGTGGACCGGCAAGCTGTGGGCGGTGCGTCATGGCATCGGCCTGGCACGCGCGCGTGACCCCGAGTACCTGCTGCTCACGGACGCGGACATCGCGCACGAGCCGGACAGTCTGCGCGCCTTGGTCGCGGCGGCGCGCACCGGCGGCTTCGACGTCGTGTCGCAGATGGCCCGGCTGCGGGTGGAGAGCCTGTGGGAGCGGCTGGTCGTGCCGGCCTTCGTCTACTTCTTCGCCCAGCTCTACCCCTTCCGCCGTATCGGGAAGAAGGGGTCCCGGACGGCGGCGGCCGCGGGCGGCTGCGTACTGCTGCGCACGGAGAGCGCCGAGCGGGCGCGGATCCCGGACGCGATCCGGCACGCCGTCATCGACGACGTGGCGCTCGCGCGCGCGGTCAAGGGCGGGGGCGGTCACATCTGGCTGGGGCTGGCCGAGCGGGTGGACAGCGTCCGGCCGTATCCGCGGCTGCACGACCTGTGGCGCATGGTCTCGCGCAGCGCGTACGCGCAGTTGCGGCACCGCCTTTCGCTGCTGGCCGGAACGGTGGCCGGGCTCGCGCTGGTCTACCTGGTGCCGCCCGTGGCCCTGGTGGCGGGGCTCGTCGCGGGGAGTACGGCGGCCGTGGTCCTCGGTGGGCTGGCGTGGCTGGTGATGACGGGGACGTACGTCCCGATGCTCCGCTACTACCGGCAGCCCCTGTGGCTCGCTCCCCTGCTGCCGTTCACGGCGTTCCTCTACCTCCTGATGACGCTCGACTCGGCCGTCCAGCACTACCGGGGGCGCGGTGCGGCCTGGAAGGGCCGCACCTACGCACGTCCGAACGCGGTGCCCGACGAGGGCTGACCCGCTACTTGCGGCCGGGGGTCCAGTTCATGCCCCAGCCGTAGGCGTAGTCGACGGTCCGCTGGGGGCTCACTCCGCGCTCGGGCACCAGGTAGCGGGCTTCGCGCTGGACGACGAGGTCGGAGCCGGTGTTGGTGATCAGGGCGAGCGCGCAGACCGTCGAGGGGACGGTGCACTCGTCGAGGGAGAAGTCGATCGCGGCGCCGAACTGCGGCTGGAGGGTCACGGTGGCGTGCAGGTCGGCGAAGGAGCGCGCGCCCTCGTAGATCGTGACGAAGACGAGGATGCGCCGGAAGGCCTGCTTGTGGTCGAGGTTGACGGTGAGGTTCTCGCCGCTCGCGACGGCGCCGGTGCGGTCGTCGCCGTCGAGGTGGATGAACGGCGGCTGGTGCAGCGCGCCGAAGGCGTTGCCGAGGGCCTGGACGACGCCCTTGCTGCCGTCGGTGAGCTCGTACAGGGCGCACAGGTCCAGGTCGAGGTCGTTGTGCGTCGCGACCGGGCGGCCCAGCTTGCTCGCCCAGCCCGAGAACTGCTTGCGGACCTCCCAGTTGAGGTTCACGCGCATCGCGCCCGAGGTGCCGCCCTGCTTGGTCAGTGAGACCGACGGGGACGCCTTGGTGAGCGTGACCTTGGTGAGGCGGACCGGTTGCGCCGGAGGTGCCGGAGGGGCGGCCGGCGCAGGCGGGGCGGTCACCGGCGGGGCGGTGACGGGCGGGGCGGTGACCGCGGGGGCCACCGGTGCGGGCGGGGCGGACTGCTGCGGTTCGTCCACGGTGATGCCGAAATCCGTGGCCAGCCCTTCCAGCCCGCTGCTGTAGCCCTGGCCGACGGCACGGAACTTCCAGTTGCCCTGGCGGCGGTAGAACTCGCCGAGGACGAAAGCGGTTTCGACGCTGGCGCCGGTACTGTCGAAGCGGGCGATCACCGCGCCCTGGGCGGCGTCCTTGACCTCGATGTAGAGGCCGGGCACCTGTCCGAACGACCCGCCGTCGCTGGAGGCGGCCAGGACCACCGTCTCGACGGCGGGCTCCACGCGCGCGAGGTCGACGAGAAGGGTGTCGACCACCCGGCCACCGGCGTTCTGCTTGCCCTCGTGACGGACCGCGCCGGAAGTGTGCGCCGGCTGGTTGTAGAAGACGAAGTCACCGTCGGAACGGACCTTTCCGCCGACCAGGAGCAGCGCCGACGCATCCGCGTCGGGTACGCCCGGTCCGGAACTCCAGCCCAGTTCGACCCGCAGTGCCGTCGTCGGCACCGGAGCATTGGACCCTTTCGACATCGACATGTCCGCCCCCATCACGTGTCACCGTGCCAGGCATGTCCCGGCAGCCCATCGTTCTCCACAGGGCCAACCTATTCCCCGCGACAGCGAAGTCCATCCGGTGTACAGGGAGATCGCCCGCCAACCCTCGGTAACCCGCTCGGAACTCGGCCTTTACAGGATCCGAGCCCCTGCCGCTGCCCCTTTTCCCCACCTTCGCTCGCATTGGGGATCCGACGTCACTGCCGACACGGAAAACAACCCTCTTATCGGTCTCCCCAACCAGCACATCGTGGGCTTAACTTATGTGCCATGACCTCCCCCCGCTCCACTTATGGCGGCGGCTACTACTCCGCCTCCTTCCCGGACACTCCGATCTACGACTCGCTCGTGGCCGAGCGGGGTACCCCGCAGATCGCCCCGATCCGGGTCCCTGCCGAGTACGCCATGCCGAGCAGCAGCAATCTGCCCGCGCTGCCGTCGGCACTGCCCGCCCTCCCGGCGGGTCCCTCCCAGCCCTCCTACGGCTACCCGCAGGCGCAGCAGCCGGCTCCGCTGCAACAGGCGCCCGCCGCGTACATCCCGCAGCAGGCCGGCGCCCCGCGCGGCTATCCCGGTCCGCAGCCACAGCAGCCCCGTCCGGCGGCGGCGCAGGGCATGGGCTACGAGGCGATGCGCCCCGCGGCTCCCCGCCCCGCTCCGGCTCCGTATCAGGACCCGTACAACAACCAGCAGTACCGCGGTTACTGAGCCGCCCCCTGGACCTGCCCTGTCTGCTGGCACGATGGGTTCATGGGTAATGCGCGGCTTCAGTCGATTCATGTCCATCCGGTCAAGGCGTTCCGGGGCCTCGCGCCCGGGAAGGCCGACGTGGAGCCCTGGGGGCTGGCCGGGGACAGGCGCTGGGCGCTGATCGACGACGGGGGAAAGGTCGTCTCGCAACGCCGGGAGCCGCGTGTCGCGCTTGCCGCCGCCGAGCTGCTGCCCGGCGGCGGCGTCCGGCTGTCCGCGCCCGGCATGGAGCCGCTGGAGGTCCCCGTACCGCGCCCGGTCGGCACCGTGCCGGTGACGATCTTCCGGGACAAGGTGGAGGCGGTGCCCGCCGAGGACGCGGCCGCGCACGCCTGGTGCAGCGACTATCTCGGCGCGGATGTCCGTCTGGTGCACATGGACGATCCCGCCACGCGCCGGCCCGTCGATCCGGAGTACGCGCTCGACGGAGAGACCGTCTCCTTCGCCGACGGCTTTCCCCTGCTGCTCACCACGACGGCCTCGCTCGACGCCCTGAACTCCCTGATCGCGCAGGGTGATCATGCCGACGAGGGTCCGCTGCCCATGGACCGGTTCCGGCCCAACGTGGTCGTGTCGGGCACCGACGCCTGGGCCGAGGACGACTGGTCGCGGCTCGCGATCGGCGAGGTCGTCTTCCGGGTCGCCAAGACCTGTGGGCGGTGTGTCGTGACCACCACCGACCAGTCCACCGCCGCCCGCGGCAGGGAACCTCTGCACACCCTGGGACGCCACCGTCGCCTGGGCGGAAAGCTGGTCTTCGGGCAGAACCTGGTGGCCCGGTCCCGTGGCACGATCCGCGTCGGCGACCCCGTCACGATCCTCGATCGGTAGAGACCCGCTCGACGCCTGATGTGCGGGAACCCACCGCGGGGGACCGCGCGTTGATAATCGTGAGAAGTTCATGAGAGGTCCGGCCGGTGATTTCGCTCTCTCTTTGACCGGGCCTGCGCGTGAACATCTCCGCCAGGGGTTATCACGGAGCGGGAAGGGGGTGCGGACAGTGCGAGCGATGAGCGGACTCTGGCGCTGGCGGCGCAATCCGCTGCGCCGTGCGACCGATCTGGCCGAGGCCTGGGTCGCCCTCGCGGCCCTGCTGCTCATCCTGGTCGTCGCGCCGGTGGCCGGCGTCGTCGTGGGCGGGATCGCCCAGGACTCCCTCCAGGATTCGGTGCGCGACCAGCGCGGCACCCGTCATGTGGTGACGGCGACCGTGGCCCGCAAGCTGGACCGGTCCCCGCTGGACGCCGACCCCGAGACCTCCACCGGGCGGGAGATGCGCACCCGCGTCCTCGCCGACTGGACCGCGCCGGACGGCACCGCACAGCACGGCCCGGTGCTGGCGAACCTCAAGGACCCGCACCGGGGCGACCACTTCACGATCTGGACGGACGCCCAGGGCCACATAGTGGCCCGGCCGCTGGACTCCGCGACCGCCACGACCCATGCCGTCCTCGCCGGGTTCGGTGCGGCCCTGCTCGGCATCGGACTCGTCGAGAGTGCCCGCCGACTGATCGTCTGGCGCATGGTCCGTCGCCGGTACGCCCGTTGGGACCAGGCCTGGGAGCGGGTGGGCCCGGACTGGGGCAGGACCGGCACCGGCAGCTGACAGCCTTCCCTCTCTGGTCAACCCACCGCCTGCGCGCACGCTACGGTGGACCGGCCGAACTTCTTCGGCAGCACGAACCCGCGAGCGAGCGAGCCGCAGGGACGTGCCGGTGTCCGGCAGTTGACGTCGGTACCGGTGTCCCGACGGCCCGCGAGCCATGAGTACCGCACAGTGGGGGCACGGCAACGCCATGGCACAGGGCACGGTCCAGGTGACGCACACCGGTACCTCGCGGTGGCGGCGCCGCACGGGTGAGTACGCATCGCTCGCCGCCGCCCTGGAGGCCGCGGCCGACGGCGACATCCTCACTGTCGCCCCCGGCACCTACCGGGAGAACCTCGTCGTGCAGCGGGCGGTGACCCTGCGCGGGCCCGAGGGCTCCCCCGGCTCGGTGCGCATCGCGCCCCTCGACGGGGTGCCGCTGACCGTGCGCGCCTCGGCGGTGGTCCAGGACCTGCATGTGGAGGGCCAGGACGCGGCAGCGCCCGCGCTGCTCGTCGAGGAGGGCACCCCGGAGCTGACGGACATCCGGATCGTCACCCGGTCCGCGGCCGGGATAGAGGTGCGCGGCGGCGCCCGGCCCACCGTGCGGCGCTGCACCGTCGACAACCCGGCCGGCATCGGCATCGCCGTACTCGACGACGGGGGCGGCGTGTTCGAGGAGTGCGAGGTCGTGGCGGCCGGCCAGGCGGGCGTCGCGGTCCGCGGCGGGGCCCACCCGCGCCTCGAACGCTGCCGGGTGCATCACGCGTCGGGTGTGGGCCTGTCGGTGACCGGTGAGAACTCCGCGCTGGAAGCGGTGGGTTGCGAGGTCTACGAGGTCCGTGGCAGCGGCGTGCAGATCACCGGCAAGGCCACCGCACACCTCACCGACTGCGATGTGCACCGCACCACCGGGGACGGCGTCACGCTCGACACGGACGCCGTGCTGACCCTGGCCGACTGCAGCATCCACGACATCCCCGAGAACGCGGTGGACCTCAGGTCGCGTGCCGTCCTCACCCTCACCCGCACGACGGTGCGCCGGTTCGGACGCAACGGCCTGTCGGTGTGGGATCCGGGCACGCGCGTGGACGCCAACCAGTGCGAGATCTTCGACAGCACCGGCGACTATCCCGCGGTGTGGGTGAGCGACGGGGCGACCGTGGTGCTGGACTCGTGCCGGGTGCACGACGTGCCGGACGCGCTGTTCGTCCTGGACCGCGGCTCCCGCGCGGACGTCGTCGACAGCGACCTCTCCCAGGTGCGCAACACCGCGGTGTCGGTGAGCGACGGAGCCACCGCACAGCTCGACGACTGCCGTATCCGGGACGCGGCCACCGGCGCCTGGTTCCGGGACCACGGCAGCGGCGGCACCCTCAACAACTGCACGGTGGACGGCACCCAGACCGGCGTGATCGTCACCAAGGGCGCCGACCCGACGATCGAGCGGTGCACGGTCGACTCCCCCGCCGAGGCAGGCTTCTACGTGTCGGCGGGCGGCCGGGGCAGCTTCCTGAACTGCCGGGTCACCGGCAGCGGCGGCTATGGCTTCCATGTGATCGACGGCTCCCGTACGACGCTCAAGAAGTGCCGCACGGAGCGGTGCGCACGGGGCGGTTACGAGTTCGCGGATGCCGGCCCGGACACGGGATCCGGCGTCGGCCCGGTCGTCGAGGACTGCACGAGCGACGAGAGTGCGGGGCTGCGCCCGTCGGCCGACCCGGAGCCCGTCGTGCAGACGGCGAGCCAGTCCCCCGGTCTGCTCGGCGCGATCCCCGGGCAGCGCATCACCGAGCCGGAGCAGCCTGCCGCCCCCGCCGGGCCGGAGCAGCCCGCGCGCACCTCCCAGGCCGTCATGGGTGAACTCGACGCCCTGGTGGGCCTGGACAGCGTCAAGCGCGAGGTGCGGGCCCTCACCGACATGATCGAGGTCGGCCGGCGCCGCCGGGAGGCCGGCCTCAAGGCGGCCTCGGTCAAACGCCACCTGGTCTTCACCGGCTCCCCCGGAACCGGCAAGACGACGGTCGCCCGCCTCTACGGCGAGATCCTCGCCTCCCTCGGTGTCCTGGAGAAGGGACATCTCGTCGAGGTGTCCCGCGTCGACCTGGTCGGCGAGCACATCGGCTCCACCGCGATCCGCACCCAGGAGGCCTTCGACAAGGCGCGCGGCGGTGTGCTGTTCATCGACGAGGCGTACGCGCTCTCCCCCGAGGACTCCGGCCGCGACTTCGGCAAGGAGGCCATCGACACCCTGGTGAAGCTCATGGAGGACCACCGGGACGCGGTCGTGGTGATCGTCGCGGGCTACACGGCCGAGATGGAGCGGTTCCTTTCGGTCAACCCCGGTGTGGCGTCCCGCTTCTCACGGACCATCACCTTCGGCGACTACACCCCCGACGAACTGCTGCGGATCGTGGAACAGCAGGCCGACGAGCACGAGTACCGACTGGCGTCGGGCGCGCCGGAGGCTCTCCTCAAGTACTTCACGGCGATCCCCAAGGGCCCCGCCTTCGGCAACGGCCGCACCGCCCGCCGGACCTTCGAGGCCATGGTCGAGCGGCACGCGAGCCGCGTCGCCCAGTTCGCGGAGCCCAGCACGGACGATCTGACGCTGCTGTACGCGGAGGATCTGCCGGACCTCGGCTGACCTGAGCGGCTACCGCTGCGCCGGTACGTCCGGACGCAGCCGGGCCAGCAGCTTCGTCCGCTCCTGCGCGAAGCCGGGGTCGGCCTGGTAGTCGGAGTGGCCCAGGATCGGTGTGGGCAGCGGGTGCTGCTCGGTGCGGCCATAGGCCAGCGGGTCCTCGAGGGGTTCGTGGTCGACCTCGGGGCCGCATTCGCCGGACAGCCGGACCGGGCCGCCGATGGGGTCGGTGGGCCGGTACAGGTTGCGCCAGCAGGCGACGTCGTGGTGCAGGGCGCTGAGCGCGGCCGGCCCGAAGTGGGCCGGGAACCAGCGGCCGTAGAGCCGCTCGAGCGGTGAGCCGTACGTCAGGAGCGCGACCCGCCTGCGGTCGGCCGGCGTCAGCTGCCAGGCCGCCGCGGCGGCGAGGACGCTGCCCTGGGAGTGTCCCGAGATCACCAGACGGCCGCCGGTGGCGCGGGTCCAGGTGGCTATCCGCCAGGTCAGATCGGGCACCGCGCGCTCGGCGTAGCAGGGCGGCGAGAAGGGGTGGGCGGCGCGCGGCCAGAACGTGCCGACGTCCCACAGGATGCCGATGGTGCGGCGTGCGGAGGCGTCCTTGTAAGCGCGCCGACCCCAGGTGACGAACAGTATGAAGCCGAATCCGATCAGCCAGGAGCCCAGCGCCTGCGCGGTCTCGGCGGCGCCCTGGACGAACGCGTACGTCCTGTCCGCCGCCTCGCCGGGTGTCCTGCCGGTGGCGAGGGCGCCCACCAGTGCGCCGGCGCCCAGGAGCAGGGTGGCGGCGGAGGTGACGGCGACGATCAGCGGGGCCCGGTCGGTCAGTGCGGCCAGCGCGCGGGCGTTGGCGATACGCCGGGTGCGGGCCCGGTCCTTGGGCTTGTCCGGGTAGTCGCTGTCCACGGCGGCCAGCTCGGTGCGGCGCAGCTGCCAGGTGCGCCGTCCCAGCCAGCCGCACAGCACCAGCAGGACGACGAGGAGCGGTGGGATCACGGACGCCTGCCAGGTCAGCAGGACGGGTGGCCCGGTGATGGTGGTTCCGGTGCCGTCCAGCCAGTCGGCCACGCGCTGCGACACTCCGCCGGACATCACCCCGCCGAGGGCGCAGGCGAGCATCGCGACGGCGGGCCCGCCCAGGCCGCGCATGGCGGCACGCGGGTCGGGGTGGGTGCGGTGCAGGGTGTGCGCCACGACGGCCATGACGATCACGATCAGTCCCTGGACCAGGGCGATGGTGCCGAAGGTGGCGTCGCCCGGCAGCCGCCCCCGCGACTCCCATCCCGGGCGCTCCCAGCCGGCGTACAGCATGGTCAGGGCGAGCAGGCCGAGCGCGGCGAGCGGCAGACGTCGTACGAGGTGCTCGTCGAGCTCCCGGTCGAGGCGGTTCTCGCTGCGGCCGCGGCGGCAGACCACCCAGACGACCATGACCGCGCCGCCGGCCAGTGCCACCATCAGGAGCCGACCCACCGCGTCGAGCAGGGCGGGTCCGTCGGGACGGCGGTCGAAGCGGGCCGCCGCGGAGCCGACGGCCGCGGCGACCGTGAGCAGGGCCGCGGCGGTGTGGGCGGCGCGCAGCCGGGCCACCAGTCGGCGTCCGTACCAGAAGCCGGGGCGGCCGAGGGCGGTGCGGGCCGTGTCCTCGTCGGGCTCGGCCGGGCGGGACATCGGCGCCTGCGACTCGTAGGCGTTCCAGGTGCGGTGGGACAGGTACCACAGCAGGCAGGTGAGCACGGCGGGGAGCAGGGCGGCGAGGGCGAGTCTGCGGCCGGGGCGGCTCCACCAGCCGCCGTCGGAGACGGTCGGCGACAGGAAGCCCAGCCAGGAGTGCCGGTCGGCACACGCGCGTGTGCCCGCGCACTGCCATGCCGTGAGGTCGAGGGCCACCTCGCAGACGGCCGCGACCAGCAGCACCGTCAGGGACAGTCCCGCCAGTCGCACCAGCAGCCCGTACAGACGGACCGTGCGGGTGCGGCCGCGGGCGGCGGGGCGCATCCAGTGGGCGAGGTTGACCACCATGAACGGGAGCAGCAGCAGCCACAGGGCGCGCGAGGCGTTGCCGGAGGTGAGGTTGCACCAGACGTACGCCTCGGGCACCGGCTCGCGCCGTTGGTTGCCGGGTCCGGTGTCGGCCTCGGCGTCCTCGGCGCGCCGGAACACGGCCGCCGTGTCGTCGCCGGTGATCCGTACCGTCCGCGGATCGTCGAGCATCTTCTCGGGCGTCGTACCGCCCACCCCGTGGACCAGCAGCTCCAGTGCGAAGCCCTCCGGCCCGCCCGTCGAGGCACGTTCCTGCGCATGTTCCACTGTTTCGCTCTTCCCCCGTGACGCGCCGTCCGCATATGTCGGTGCGGCCTCAAGGATCTCCGCTGAGGCCGCGCCCTACACCTCTCGTCACGGAATCTCCCCGTTCCGTGTGACGGTCGGGACGGAGGATAAGGCCGAAGTGACATGCGCGCGTCGTGACGGTCGGTGGCACGACCGGTACCGTGCCGTGCGAGGATGGGGCGTCCCTGCACCGGGAGCGGCGAGAATGTCCTCGTCGGAGCCGGTGTGCGGGGCGTGTCGGACGGGTTGAGGCGAAAGGACCGGAGCGTACGTGAGCGAGAATCAGAACCTCCTCGCGGAGCAGCGGCGCGCGCTCATCCTGGACGAGGTCCGGCGTCGCGGCGGCGTCCGGGTCAACGAGCTGACCCGCAAGCTCGGCGTGTCGGACATGACCGTGCGTCGTGATCTCGACGCGCTCGCCCGCCAGGGTGTTCTGGAGAAGGTGCACGGCGGCGCGGTCCCCGTGGTCGAGGCGAGCACGCACGAGCCGGGCTTCGAGGCCAAGTCGGGCCTGGAGCTGACCGCCAAGGAGGACATCGCGCGAGCGGCGGCCGAACTGGTGGCGCCGGGCTCCGCGATCGCTCTTTCGGGCGGTACGACGACGTACGCGCTCGCCCACCATCTGCTCGACGTGCCGGACCTCACGGTCGTCACCAACTCGGTGCGGGTGGCCGACGTCTTCCACGCGGCTCAGCGCACCACGGGCCCCCGCCAGGGTGCGGCCACGGTCGTGCTGACCGGCGGTGTGCGGACGCCGTCCGACTCGCTGGTGGGCCCGGTGGCCGACCAGGCGATCGCGGCGCTCCACTTCGACGTGCTGTTCCTCGGGGTCCACGGGATATCGGTCGAGGCCGGTCTGTCCACGCCGAACCTCGCCGAGGCGGAGACCAACCGCCGTCTGGTGCAGTCGGCGCGACGGGTCGTGGTGGTCGCCGACCACACCAAGTGGGGCACGGTGGGCCTGAGTTCGTTCGCGGCGCTGGAGCAGGTCGACACGCTGGTGACGGACGCGGGGCTGCCGACGGCGGCGCGCGAGGAGGTCGCCGAGCATCTGCGGCGGCTGGTGGTGGCCGGTGAGCCCGGTGGGGTCGCAGACAGCTGACTGGCTGTCAGTTAGGGTGTCACCCCTCTGCCGTCGCCTGGGGGGTGTGACCGTGGCTCACCAACTGCGCGCCGTGGGGCTCGACTTCATCGAGGTCGCTCCCGTGCGCCTGGTCTTCGCCCGGGAGATGTCCGCCGGCCCGGAGGCCGTCTACCGGGCCCTCGCCGACGATGTGCCGGGCTGGGCGGAGTGGTTCTCGGCGGTCACCTTCGCCCGGCCGACCGGCGACGGCTCGACGCGCGAGGTCCGGCTCAGGGGCGGTGGACGCTTCCAGGAGACGATCATCGCGGCGAAGGAGCCCGAGGTGTACGCCTACCGCGTCGACGTGGCGAACACGCCCGGCATCCACGCCTTCGCCGAGGAGTGGCGGCTCGCCCCCTCGGGCACGGGCACCCTGGTGCGCTGGACCTTCGCCCTCGACGGCACGGCCGCGGTCCGCTTCATGGCGAAGCTCGGACGTGCCGGGCTGGGGCGGGCGTTCCGGGGTGCGGTCGCCGCACTGGACCGGCGTATCGCCGCCTAAGCGCTCCGCTGGAAGAACGGTGATGAACCCGCGGGCCGGTGGGGGCTGGTCGCGCTGTTCCCCGCGCCCCTTACGGGGCGCGGTACCGCACTGGACTTCACCAAGGCCGCTCAGCAGGGCCAGACGCCGGTCTCGAGGAGCGACTCGATCGCCGCCGCGTACGGCTGGATGTCCAGCCCCTGTTCGGCCAGCCACGCGTCCGAGTAGTACTTGTCGAGATACCGGTCCCCCGGGTCGCACAGCAGTGTCACCACGCTGCCCCGCCGTCCCTCGGCCACCATCTCGGCGACGATCTTCAGCGCGCTCCACAGGCCGGTGCCGGTCGAGCCGCCCGCCTTGCGGCCGATGGCCTGTTCGAGTGCCCGTACGGCGGCGACGCTGGCGGCGTCGGGGACCTTCATCATCCGGTCGACGGCGCCGGGCACGAAGCTCGGCTCCATGCGCGGCCGGCCGATGCCCTCGATGCGGGAGCCGCAGTCGCAGGTGACGTCCGGATCGCCGGTGGTCCAGCCCTCGAAGAAGCAGGAGTTCTCCGGGTCGGCGACACAGATGCGGGTGTCGCGCTGGGTGTAGTGGACGTATCGGGCGATGGTCGCCGAGGTGCCGCCGGTGCCGGCCGTGGCGACGATCCACGCGGGTTCCGGGAACCGCTCCAGCTCCAGCTGGCGGAAGATGGATTCGGCGATGTTGTTGTTGCCGCGCCAGTCCGTGGCCCGTTCCGCGTAAGTGAACTGGTCCATGTAGTGGCCGCCGGTGTCCACCGCGAGCCGGGCCGACTCCTCGTACATCCTGCGTGAGTCGTCCACGAAGTGGCACCGGCCGCCGTGGAACTCGATGAGGCGGATCTTCTCGGCGCTGGTCGTGCGCGGCATGACGGCGATGAAGGGCACGCCGATCAGTCCGGCGAAGTACGCCTCGGAGACGGCCGTCGAGCCGCTGGACGCCTCGATCACCGGGCGGCCGGGCCGGATCCAGCCATTGCACAGGCCGTACAGGAACAGGGAGCGGGCCAGGCGGTGCTTGAGGCTGCCGGTAGGGTGGGTCGACTCGTCCTTGAGGTACAGGTCGATGCCCCACTGCTCCGGCAGCGGGAAGCGCAGGAGGTGCGTGTCGGCCGAGCGGTTGGCATCGGCCTGGACCTTGCGTACGGCCTCTTTCAGCCAGGCACGGTAGGCGGCGTCGCTGTGGTCGACGTCGAGGGTGGCGCCGGTCCGGATCTGCTGGGGGGTGCTCACGGCGGGGCTCCTTAGGCTTCGCGCCGACGGCGGATCGCGCTGTCGACACATCGATCATAAGCACCTTCCGCACCCTTCTCACCTGCATAAACACACCTTTGAGCTCCCCAAAGGCCACCCTGGGGGCCGGCTCCGCGAGACCATGGGGGCGCATTCGGACGAGTGCTCCGGGCTTGCGTACCGGGGGTCGCGTGCGCACTGGTGCTCGACGCCGGGTGCGGGCAGACTGCATCGAACGGGACGCGCCGGTCCCGGACGGGGGCGCACACTGGGTCACGTAACCAGCCGGATCATGGGCCGGCACACCGAGAGCGCACTAGGGGGCGGGAGCATGGCGGAGCCGGAGTTCACGGCCACGGGCGTGCGGATCGGGAAGCGGCTGCGTTCGCTCACCCGGGCCGGACAGGTCCGGATCAGCGACGGCAGGCTGGAGTTGCTCACCAGCTACGGCAGCGAGATCGACAGCGCGCCGGTGCAGGCGGTGCGGGCGTCCAAGCCCTGGTTCGCCGCCGACGACCGGGCCCTCGCCGACCTCAACGGCAAGCGGTATCTGCTGACCCTCGGCGATCACGATCCAGCGCCGGGCGAGCCGGGCCCACCCGCGGCACGCCGGTTCATCGAGGCCGTACGGAGGGCCGCGGGACGTCACGGGTGAGGCACCGCGAGTTGCGGGACCCCACCCCCTGAGTCACGCTGTTCTCACGTCACTCTGGGTTTACCGGCGATAACGCTGCGAACCAGCCCGCCGGGCATGGCAGCAGGCAGCCGTTCACCAGGCGCCTTGCTGGATCGATCCGAACTCCGTGTTCTTCCGGACCTCTTCAGTCGGGGAGTCGCAGCCGTGATCAGTCACCCAAGCAGGCACTGCACGGTGGAGCTCCAAGCCCTGCCGTCGCGGATCGGCCAGGTCCGCAGAATCGTCTCTGCGCAGTTGCGCTACTGGCATCTCGACCCCCTCATAGACCGGGCGGCGCTCGGTGTGACGGAGCTCTTGACCAACGTCCACCGGCACGCCGAGCCCGACAAGATGTGCACCGTGGAGATCGAGCTGGTCCTCGACCGGCTCATGGTCTCGGTGCATGATCACGACCCGCGTCTGCCGGTCGTGGAGGACGTGCCCGACGACCTCCTGGAAGCCGAGACGCTCGCCACCCGTGGGCGAGGGCTCGCCATGGTGGCCGCCTTCAGTGAGAGCTGGGGCGTGCGGTCGGACGGGGAGGCGGGCAAGGTCGTGTGGTTCGCGCTGTCCGCTCCCGCCGTTGTGAAAGCCGGGGCGGGGCGTCCGCCGCGGCGTCCCGCGGAGAAGACACCTCGGGTGTTCGCCGAGGTCGACGCCCTGAGGACCGAACATGCTCCCGCCCGGTCGGCCGTTGTCGGCTGACCGGGCGGTGACATCCTGTGGCGGCCCCTGTCTCACTCGGTGGCGATCGCCCGCAGTACGTCCAGGCGTGCCGCGCGGCGGGCCGGACGCAGGCCCGCCAAGGCGCCCGCCGCCAGGCCCACCAGGGCCACGATCGCGAGTTGCAGCGGCGGCATCGCGAAGGCGAAGTCGCTGTCGCTCGCGCCGTCGGAGGCCTTGACCAGGACCCAGCCGAGGAAGCCGCCGAGCACCAGTCCCCCGACCGTGCCGAACGCGGCCACCAGGACCGACTCCCAGCGGACCATGGCCCGCAGTTGGGAGCGGGTCTGGCCGACCGCCCGCAGCAGGCCCAGTTCCCGGGTGCGTTCGTGGATCGCCAGGGTCAGGGTGTTCGCGATGCCGAGGAGCGCGATGAGGACCGCCAGCGCCAGCAGGGCGTAGACCAGGGTGAGCATCATGTCGATGCCGCCCGCCGATGACTGCGCGTACTCGTCCCGGGTCTGCACCTCGGGGTTGCCGTAGCGCTCGGCCACCTTCTCCACCGCGGCCTTGCCGGTGTCCGTGCTCACGCCGTCCTTGAACGACACGGCGACGAGGGAGTCGGCGTCCTGGGTGCGGTGCGGTTCCCAGGCCGCGCGGGTGATGACGTACTCCCCCGCGAGTTCGGACCGGCCGTAGACGGCACGGACCGTGAACGTCTCACTCATGCCGTCCGTGAAGGTCAGTCGGGTCGTGTCGCCGGTCTTCAGCCCCTGCTTGTCGGCCTCGCTCTCGGTGATGGCGATGCCGTCCGTGCCGAGACCACTCAGAGACCCCTTGACCGTGCCCAGGTCGAAGGTGCGCTCCAGCGCCAGGGGGTCGGTGACGGTCAACGCCCTTCCCTTGCCGTCGACTTCGGCGACTCCGCGGCCGAGTCCGACGGCCGTGTCCACCTCGGGCAGCTGGTCGACCGCGCCGGCCAGACGAGGGCTCAGGCCGCTGCCGCCCGCGCCGAAGGCCGGGGTGCTCACCGCGATGTCGCCCGCGAAGGAGCGGGAGACGGTCTGGTCCATGGTCGCCTTCAGGGACGCGGCGAACACGGTGAACAGGGAGACGACCGCGACGCCGATCATCAGGGCACTGGCGGTGGCGGCCGTGCGCTTGGGGCTGCGCAAGGCGTTGCGGCGGGCGAGGCCCCCGGTGACTCCGCGCAGTCGGTCGAGGGGGCCGCCGAGGACGCGCACCGCTGTGGTGGAGGCGACCGGGCCGAGGACCACGAACGAGGCCAGGGCCAGGACGGCACCGGTGCCCGCGAGCCAGAGCGACGGGGAGACGAGGACACCGCTGATCGTCACGCCGAGGGCGAGGGCGGCAAGGCCCGTTCCCGTGACGGCGCGCACGCGGGAGGCGCCCGAGGTGTCGACGGCGGTTTCTCGCAGTGCCGCCATCGGGGCGGTGCGGCCCGCCCGTACGGCGGGCAGGAGCGCGGAGCCGAGGCAGACCACGGTGCCGACCGCGAGCGGCAGCAGCATGGACAGCGCGCTGACCACCAAGTCGCCCTCGGGGAACGGGAATCCGATCGCCGGGAACAAGATCTGAAGACCCGCGGCGATGCCGATGCCTCCCGCCAGGCCCGCGAGCGAGGCCGTCACCGCGACCGCGGTCGCCTCCACGAGGGTCGACGCGGTGACCTGGCGGCGGGAGGCGCCCAGGGCGCGCAACAGGGCGTTCTCGCGGGTGCGTTGGGCGACGACGATCGCGAAGGTGTTGTGGATGGAGAAGGTCGCCACCAGCAGGGCGACGCCGGAGAAGACGAGGAGGAAGAGGGTGAAGATGGTCAGGAACTGGCTGGAGATCATCTCGGTGTTCTCCTCGGCCGACTTCTGGCCGGTGATCGCCTCGACTCCCTTGGGCAGCACGGGAGTCAGCCGGTCGACGAGCTCCTGCTGGCTGACGCCGGGACCGGCGCGCACCTGGATGGTGGCCGCCTCGCCGGGCCGTGCGGTGAGGTACTTCTCGGCGTCGGCCTGCCTCATGCCGGTGAACGTCACCTGGGCCATGCCGTCCTCGCCGCCGAAGGTCGCCAGACCGACGATCCTCACCTCGACCGGGTCCGGCGTCCGGAGAGTCGTCGTGTCGCCGATGTTCAGGTCGCCGCGCTTGGCGGTGCCCCGGTCGATGACGACCTCGCCCGACGTGGCGGGGGCACGGCCCTCGGCGAGCTGGTAGGCGTTCAGCTCGGGATCGGCGATCCAGTTGCCCGCGAGGGTGGGCGGACCCTGGCCGCCGATGGGGTCGCCGTTCGCGCCGACCAGCTGGCCCGCGCCCTGGATGCTGGGGGCGGCGGCGGCCACGCCGGGAACGCGTTCGACGGTCTTCACCAGGTCGGTGGCGACGGGTTGGCGTACGCCCTCGCTCTCGCCCGGTGTGGTGATGGCGTCGGCGCTGCGGACCACGGCGTCCGTGCCGCTGGTCGCCCTGCCGAACATCGTGTCGAAGCCGGCGCGCAGGGTGTCGCCCATGACGAGCGTCCCGGCCAGGAAGGCGACGCCGAGGAACACCGCGAGGAAGGTTCCGGCGAAGCGGCGCCTGTGCGCGCGCAGGGAGGACACGCTCAGGCGGACGGAGGCGTTCATGACGGTCCTCCGGGGGGTGAGGTGGTGTCGAAGGCCTTCATGCGGTCCAGGACCTTGTCGGCGGTCGGTGCGGTCATACGGTCGACCAGGCGCCCGTCCGCGAGGAAGACGACCTCGTCGGCGTGGGCGGCGGCCACGGGGTCGTGGGTGACCATGACGACCGTGCGGGACGTCCGGCGTACGGCACGGCCGAGGAGGCCGAGGACCTCGCCGCCGGAGCGGGAGTCCAGGTTGCCGGTCGGTTCGTCGGCGAAGACGACGTCCGGCCGGCCTGCGAACGCCCTTGCCACGGCGACGCGTTGCTGCTGGCCGCCGGAGAGTTCGGAGGGGCGGTGGTGGAGGCGGTCGCGCAGGCCGACGACGTCGACGAGTGCGTCGATCCACTCGCGGTCACCCTTGCCGCCCGCCAGGTCGAGGGGGAGGGTGATGTTCTCCTCGACGGTCAGGGTGGGCACCAGGTTGTACGCCTGGAACACGAAGCCCACACGGTCGCGGCGCAGCAGGGTGAGGCGGCGGTCGTCGAGGGAGCCCAGTTCGGTGTCGCCGATGTGGGCGGTGCCCGAGGTGAGCGTGTCGAGACCGGCCGCGCAGTGCATCAGGGTGGACTTGCCGGAGCCCGAGGGCCCCATGATCGCGGTGAAGCGGCCGGCCGGGAAGTCGACGCTCACCCCGTCCAGGGCCCTCACGCTGGTGTCGCCGGTGCCGTAGACCTTCACGGCGTCGACCACCCGGGCGGCCGACCGGACGGCGGTCGTGGTCGTCATACCGCACCGCCCTTGCCCATGCGGCCGAACTGCTCGTCCAGGACGGACAGCCGGCGCCAGTACTCGTCCTCGTCGATCTCGCCGGAGGCGAATCGGCGTCCGAGCACGGCGATGGGCGAGTCGCCGGACGGGCCGGTGCCGGCTGTCGCGCGCCACGGGCCACGGCGGCCGCGCAGGCCGGTGCGGCGCAGGACGGTGACGGCGCCGACCACGACGGCCGCCCAGATCAGCGGGAAGAGAAGGATCCACGGGCCGGGCCCGCCGTCCCAGTGCGCCAGGGTCTGCATCTCGGGTCATCTCCCTAGAGGTGGCTTCCGGTGATGTCTCGAGACTGGCCCCGGGCAGGGGTGCGGGTCGTCGTACGGCCAGCGGCAGTGCGTGTACCTCCCAGGGAGTACAAGGGGGCGTTCCGGCTGCTCCGCAAGGGCTCGACTTCTGTAACTACTAGTATGTACAGTGCGTGTATGAGCACCCCGGAACGTCTGATCGAGTCCACCCGAGAGCTGCTGTGGGAGCGCGGCTACGTGGGCACCAGCCCCAAGGCCATCCTGGAGCGTTCGGGTGCCGGGCAGGGCAGCATGTACCACCACTTCAAGGGCAAGCCCGACCTCGCGCTGGCCGCGATCCGGCGCACGGCAGCGGAGATGAGGGCTACCGCCGAGGGAGTACTCGGCGGGCCGGGGACGCCGTACGAACGCATCGAGGCGTATCTGCTGCGCGAGCGCGATGTGTTGCGCGGCTGCCCGGTCGGGCGGCTGACGATGGATGCGGACATCATCGCCAGCGACGAGCTGCGCGAGCCGGTGGACGAGACCCTCGACTGGCTGCGTGAACGGATCGCCGGGATCGTCGAGGAGGGCAAGGAGCAGGGGCAGTTCGCGGCTTCGCTCGACGGCGAGGCGATCGCGGCGACGGTCGTCGCCACCGTGCAGGGCGGCTATGTCCTCGCCCGCGCCTCGGGCTCCCCCGCCGCCTTCGACGCGGGCGTCCGGGGGCTCCTCTCCCTTCTCTCACCACGGCATTAGGAGTTCACGCACGTGCACATCACGAGGAAGCGTCCCGACACATGGCAGGGTCCGGCGGCGAACTTCACCGGCACGGTGTGGCTGGACGAGATCGCCGCGCCCGAACCCCCGTCACGGCTGCGGATGTTCAACGTCCACTTCGCCCCGGGCGCGCGCACCGCCTGGCACCGTCATCCCCGGGGCCAGGTCCTGCACGTCCTGGAGGGCGAGGGGCTGGTGCAGCGGGAGGGCGGCGAGACCGAGGCGATCCGGGCGGGCGACACCGTGTGGATCGAGCCGGGCGAACGGCACTGGCACGGCGCCGGACCGCGCACCTTCATGACCCACCTCGCGGTCGTGGAGGCCACCGAGGACGGCACGACCACGCACTGGGAAGCGCACGTCGACACCGCGGAGTACCCCGCCTGAGGAGGCACGCGATGCATGCCATGCAGTACGAACTCACCCTGCCCGCCGACTACGACCTGGGCGTGATCCGCGCTCGCGTGGCCCGTGTCGGACATCTCCTCGACGAGTGGGAGGGCCTCGGACTCAAGGCGTACCTGATGCGGGAACGCGGGGTGCACGGCTCGCCGGTCAACCAGTACGCGCCGTTCTACCTCTGGGACACCGTGGCGGGCATGAACTCCTTCCTGTGGGGAGGCGCCTTCCAGGGGCTGAGCAACGACTTCGGGCGGCCGTCGGTCCGGCAGTGGACAGGGCTGGCCCTCGAGGAGGGCGGCGCCGCCGGTTCGCCGGCGCGGGTCGCCGTACGGAGGCGGCAACCGGTGCCGGAGGGAATGGAGTTGGCGGAGGTCATGGGCGACGCGGTGCGTGAGGCGGGGCGGCTGGCGGCGCAGGACGGGGCGGTGCTCGCGGCGGCCGTCGTGGACTCCAGCCGCTGGGAGTTGCTCCACTTCTCGCTCTGGGCCCATGACACGCCCAAGGCCGACGGCGATGTGTTCCAGGTGCTGCACCTGTCGGCGCCGGGGCTCGCCGGGCTGCCGCGGGGGCGCCGGTGGTGAGCGCGGTCCGTACGGTTGTCGGGGATGTGGAGCCGGAGCGGCTGGGGGTGTGCGACGCGCACGACCATCTGTTCTTCGGCAGCCCTCAGTTGCCCGGGCAGGAGTTGCGGGACGTGTCCGCGGCCCGCGCGGAGTTGGCGGCGTTCCGCGCCCAGGGCGGGCACAGCGTGGTGCAGTGGACGCCGTACGGGCTGGGGAGACGAGCAGCCGATCTGCCGCCGCTGTCCCGGGAGACGGGGGTCCTGGTGGTGGCCGCGACCGGGCTGCACCAGGCCGCCCACTACGACGACCGGACTCTGAGGGGACTGCGCGGCAGGCTCGCCGAGCTCTTCGTCGCCGAACTGACCGACGGGATCGGCACATCGGGCGTCCGTGCCGGACTCATCAAGGTCGCCGGCGGTTTCCACGCTCTCGACGCACACGCCCGCTGGACGATGACCGCGGCGGCCGAGGCGCACCACGCGACCGGTGCGCCGATCGCGGTCCACCTGGAGCTGGGCACCGGCGCGCTCGACGTACTGGAGCTGCTGTGCGGCGAGTTGGGCGTGGCGCCGTACCGGGTGATCCTGGGCCATCTGAACCGCTCCCCGGACTTCGTGGCGCACCGGCAGGCCGCGGCGTCGGGCTGTTACCTGGCCTTCGACGGTCCCTCACGTGCGAACCACGCCACGGACTGGCGCATGCCGGACGCCGTACGGGCCCTGGCCGAGGCGGGCCACGGCGATCGGCTCCTCCTGGGCGGTGACACGACGACCGCGGCGGCGCGTTCGGTGAACGGCGGTCCGGGGATGCCGTATCTGCTGCGTCGGGTGCGGCCGCGACTGGCGGCGGAACTCGGCGCTGACCTGGTCGAACGCATCATGGGCGAGAATCCTGGGCGGGCCCTCGGCGTCGAGTGGCACTGACCGGAAGAGAAAGCGGGAGTACGGATGGCACTGGAGATGCGCGAGAGATGCGAACGCTGTGAGACGGCCGAGCTGCCGCCGCACGCCCCGGCCCGCATCTGCTCGTACGAGTGCACCTTCTGTGTGCCCTGCACCGAGGCGATGCGGGGCATCTGCCCCAACTGCGGCGGCGAACTGGTCCCCCGGCCGCGTCGCGTCTGAGTCGCGTCTGAAAGGACAACCCCTGACATGCCGTTCATCCGCATCGACACCCTGGGCACCGATCCCGGCCGGCTCGACGCCCTGGGCCGTGCCGTGCACGAGGCGATGGTGGAGACGATCGGCATCCCGCCGGACGACCGGTTCCAGGTACTGACCGGCCATGACGGCGTGAACGGCACACTCCGCCACGGCGAGTATCTGGGAGTGCGCCGCGACGACGGCATCGTGTACGTGGCCATCACGATGCGCGCCGGGCGCACCCCGCACCAGAAGCGGGCCCTGTACCGCCGGATCGCCGAACTCGCCCACGCCTACGCCGGGACCGAGCCGCGGAACGTGTTCGTCACCGTGACCGAGAACGCGTCGATCGACTGGTCGCTCGGTCACGGTGTGGCACAGTACGAGCCCGGGGAGTAGGACCTGTGCGGCGGTTCAGGTGGCCGTCTCGGGCTTCCAGTCCCGGGCGAGGAGGCCGAGCAGCACCTCGTCCACGAACTCGCCCATCACCCAGGCCGAGGAGCGCAGCACGCCCTCGCGGACGAAGCCGTTGTGCTCGGCCGAGCGCAGCATGGCGGCGTTGTCCGACAGGGTCTCGATCTGGAGCCGATGCAGGCCGCGCACGATGAAGCCGTAGTGGCACAGCACCGCGACCACGTCGGTGCCGTAGCCCTTGCCGCGAGCGGACGGACGCAGGCCGAGGCCGATGTGCGCGAACCGGTTGTGGTTGTCGATGCCCCACAGGGTCGCGGTGCCGATCAGGGTGCCGCCGTCGAGCTCCACCACGGAGAACGGGACGTGCCCTTCCTCCTCGTCGTCCACCACGAGCCGCGAGTCCTTGGAGCCCGGTGTGATCGGCCGCCACGGCCGGCCCTCGGCCCGCGCGGAGTTGGCCACGTCGTCGTAGAGCTCGGTCCGCAGGATCGGGATGTCGTCCTCGTGGCGGGCCCTGAGCCCGACCTTGGTGCCTTTGAGCATGCAGGCTTCTTATCCGACCGGCAGCGCCGACGACAACCCCTTTCTTCCTACGCCACCGAGATGTCCACCGACGGCCTCAGCTTGGCCGCCGCGGCCAGGGTCTCGTGCACCGGGTGGGCGTCGAAGGCGGTCAACAGGGCGGTGTCCGCCGGGCGTTCGGCGGAGGGGAAGGCGATCTGCTCGTAGGCGCTCTGGAAGCGCGGGCCCCAGCGGCGGGCGCCGAGGCGGGCCGTGCGGGAGCAGTTGTCGACCATGTGGGCGACGTCGCGGGCGTGCATGTAGGGCAGGAGCGAGTCCACGGCCTCGATGACGGACTCGTTGACGATCTCGGACCAGGGGTGGCCGCGGTCGGCGAACTCGTCGATCTGGGCCGTCATGGTGGCGACGAAGACCCCGGCGGTGAACGGGTCCACAGGCAGGGTCCGTTCGGCCCCGCGGGCGTGCGCCCGGTCGCTCACCGACCACATCGGCGAACCGCCGATCCGGCTCATCTCACGGGCGCCGAGCCGCCGTTCGGCCAGGATCACACTGCGCAGCTCCGTGCCGTCGGCGACCTCGTCGTAGATCTCCGCGACGATCTCGCGGGCCGGGCCGTACGTCGCCGTGTACGCGCGGTCGAACACGTCACGGGCGCCGGCGTCGAGGTTCTCGCGGACCGCCCGCAGGCCGGCCCGGGAGATGGTGCGGGCGATCGGGCCAGTCACGTTCTCGCAGGAGCGTTCGTACGCCGTCACTTCGTCCTCCCCGGCGAGGCGGTAACGCGTGAAGAGGCTCTCGACGATGCCGTGGACGGCACCCAGCAGGATGGCGCGTTCGCCGACGATGTCGGAGAGGTACTCGCTGTCGAGCGTGGTGCGGAAGGTGTACGGCGAGCCGAGCGCCACCGACCAGCCCAGCGCGAGGTCGACGGCCCGGCCGTCGGGATCGGCGTGGACCGCGTAACTGCTGTTGATCCCGGCGCCGTTGATCTCGGCGCCCTGCTGGTAGAGCCGCCGCACCGAGTCGCCCATGCCCTTGGGGCACACCGCGATCACCGGGTGTCCCGGCGGGAAGCCGCCGCCGGTCTCGCGGAGGTGGCCGAGCAGGAAGCCGTGCGAGAGGCCGATGGCGGCGCCCGGCTTCAGGGCCGCGAAGATCTCCTGGTGGTGGGCGGCGAGTGCGGCGTCCGCGATCAGCAGGATCACCAGGTCGCTGTCGGCGGTGACGGCGAGCCAGTCGCCGAGGGTGCCGTCCTCCTCGGTGAAGCCGTGGGCGCGGGCGTCGGCGGCCGAGCGCGAACCGGGGCGCAGTCCGACGGCCACCCGGATGTCCGTGCCGGTGAGCGAGTCGCGCAGGTTCAGGGCCTGGGCGCGGCCTTGGGGGCCCCAGCCGATGACACCGATGCGGCGGACCCCGGCGAAGGCCCGCGGGAGCAGCGGGAAGAGGTGCCGGCCGCCGCGCAGGATGGTCTCGGTGCCGCCGGGCACGTCCATCGTCTCGAGGGAGAAGACACGGGAGCTGTACTTGGTCGAGGTCATGGTCGAGTTGTAGGCTCCGGGCGGGCGTTGCGGCAAGCGCAACATCTGAAGCGGGGTGTTGCACCGAATGAAAGACGCAGGTCACAGCATGCGGGAAGACCATCGGGACCTGCGTCTTTTCCTGCACCTGGCGCAGACGCTGAACTTCGGGCGGACCAGTCTCGACTGTCACGTCAGCGCGGCGACGCTCACGCGGACCGTACAGCGGCTGGAGGCCGGGCTCGGGCACCGGCTGCTCGACCGGGGCCCGCGCGGGGTGTCGCTGACGGCGGAGGGGCACCGGTTCCGCGCATACGCCGTCGAGGCACTGGAGTTGTGGCGCTCCTATCGTGAGGAGCACCCCGATCCGGCCGAACTCACCGGCCGACTGGCCGTGTTCGCCACGGTGACCGCCTGCCAGGCGCTGCTGCCGGACCTGTTGGCCCCGTTCCGCGCCGCGCACCCCCAGGTACGGCTCGACCTGCGCACCGGTGACGCGGCGGCGGCACTGGCCCGGCTGGACGAGGGCGAGGTGGACGTGGCCGTGGCGGGGATCCCGGCGCGGCTGCCGGAGCCGTTGGTGGGCCGGACGGTCGCGGTCACCGAGCTGGTCCTGGTCACGGCCCAGGACCGGCCCGACCCGGACCTCGCCGGACCCTTCGTCCTGCCCCACCGCGGCCTGGTCCGCGACGCCGCCGACCGCTGGTTCCGCGCCCGCGGCACCGCGCCCGAGGTGGTCTGCGAACCGGACGGCCACGAAGGGCTGTTGACGCTCGTGGCCCTCGGCTGCGGCACGGGGGTGGTCCCCCGTCTCGTACTGGAGCACGGTGCGGTGCGCGACCGGCTGTCGGTGGTCGCGGCGGATCCGGCGCCGGAGCCGTTTCCCATCGGGTTGTGCGTACGGCGGGCCGATCTGCGCCGCCCGCTGGTGGCGGCGCTGTGGAGCCTCACGGCACCCTGAGCCCGCCCGGATTCAGGGCTCCCTGCGGTCCAGACGCCCGATCCGGGCCACGTTCTCCCGGTCCTCGGCGTCCTCGCTGGCCTCGGCGGTGAACCAGGCGTCGAGGATCTCCTTGAGCAGCGGCTCGGAGGTCAGGCGCAGGCTGAGGGCGAGTACGTTGGCGTCGTTCCAGCGGCGGGCGCCGTCCGCGGTGTAGGCGTCGGTGCACAGGGCGGCCCGTACGCCCGGGACTTTGTTCGCGGCGATCGACGCGCCCGTGCCGGTCCAGCAGCACACGACCGCCTGGTCCGCCGCGCCGGTGGCCACGTCCCGGGCCGCCGCCTCCGAGCACGCCGCCCACTGGGGGTCGGAGCCGGGGTGCAACGCCCCGTGGGCGGTCACGTCGTGACCCCGTGCGCGCAGCTCGGCGACGAGGCCGCGGGCCACGGGTTCGTCCATGTCCGAGGAGACGGAGATCCGCATGCCCCCGAGCCTACGCGCCGAGCGCGCGGGCGGGCAGGTCGCGGCGGTCGTGGGTGCCCGTCCTCGCGAACACCGACTTCAGGTGGTCCTGCACGGTGTGTTCGGAGACGTACATGGTGGCGGCGACCGTACGGCTGTCGCCGCCTTTGGCGAGCAGGCCGACGAGTTCGGTCTCCCGGGCGCTGAGGGCGTGGGCCCGGCAGAAGACGGACAGCCGCTCGGCGGGCGAGGACTCCTCGATGGTGACGGCGACGGCGCCTGCCATCCGTGCGGCGCGCAGGGTCAGCCAGAGACCGTCGGTGAGGTGGACGCGGGCTCGCGGCGGATGGTCGTCGACCCCGGCCTCCGCGGCCAGGAGCTGGGCGGCGACGTTGTAGGCGCCGGCCGGCACGGTCGGGCGGCCGTTCTCCGGGGGGACCAGGACACGCAGGTAGGCGTGGGTGCCCGGGGTCTGGCCGACGACTCCCATGTCGGGCGACAGCACCAGCACCAGGGGTTCGGAGCGGGGCTCGTGGGACGGTCGTACGACGAAGGTGGCGGCCTGGCTGCGGCGCAGCGCCGTCGTGATCGGTGCCGTGAGGTCGGCGAGGAGGGCCGCCTCCGCCGGGGTGAAGTCGCGGTCGCGGCGCCACAGGTCGAGGAAGCCCCAGGTGCCGTGGCGGTCCCGGAAGACCGCCGAGGCGACGTCGCCGATGCCGTGGTGGCGCAGGAGCTCGTTCCAGAGCGGGCTCGCCGAGCGGTCGGGGAGGTCGCTGAGCAGGGCGGCGTCCCGCAGCTCCGTCCAACGGTTCGCCCCGTGTCAGTACTTGAGGCGGATCGCCCGGGGCAGCTCCCGCAGGACGGGGACATCGGCGATCGGGGCACAGCCGACCGAGGTCTCCGGGTCGGTGAGGAGGAAGGCGTACGCGTCGAACCCGATGGTGGCGCGGAGCTCGCCGAGGAGCCGCAGGCGCAGTTCCCGGGCGTCGCCGCCCGCCTCGCACAGCCGCACGATGCGGTCCCGTCCGGACATGGTCCGGGAATCATGCCGACCCTGCACATCGAGCATCCGATCACGGACTTCGCCACCTGGAAGACCGCTTTCGACCGCTTCGCGGCCGCGCGAGCCGACGCGGGCGTACGGCGCCATCGCGTCCAGCGGCCCGTCGACGACCCCGCCTATGTCGTCGTGGACCTCGACTTCGACGATGTGGCGGGTGCCGAGCGGTTCCTGGGATTCCTGAAGTCGACGATATGGGCTTCGTCCGGGAACGCCCCGGCGCTGGCCGGGGCGCCTCGGACCCGGATCCTGGAGACCGCCGAGGATCACCAGGGCAGCGAGCCGTCGACGTCGACATAGCGGCCGGTCGGGCCGTCCGGGCCCAGCCGGGCCATGCGGACGATGATCTCGGCGCCCTGTTCGACGGTCTGGGTGCCCGTGCGGCCGTTGAGGTCGGTGGCGGTGAAGCCCGGTTCGACGGCGTTGACACGCATCTCGGGGAACGCCTTCGCGTACTGCACGGTGATCATGTTGAGGGCGGTCTTGGAGGCCGGGTACGCCAGGGCCGGGTAGAAGTGCGCCGGTGAGTCCGGGTCGGACAGCCGGGTCAGCGAGGCCAGGCCGCTGCTCACGTTCACGACGACGGGGGCCGCGGACCGCTGGAGCAGCGGCAGGAAGGCGTGGGTCACCCGGACGACGCCGACGACGTTGGTCTCGAACACCGTGCGCATCTCGTCGGCGGTGGTGTCGGCGGCGGCCGGGATGGCGTTGTGCTCGCCCCGGACCTCGATGCCTGCGTTGTTGACCAGGACATCGAGCCCGCCCTCGGCCTCGATGGTCTTCGCGGCGGCCTGGACGGAGGCGTCGTCGGTGACGTCGAGCTGGACGAAGCGGGCGCCGAGCCGTTCGGCGGCGTGGCGGCCGCGTTCGGCGTTCCGGGCGCCGATGTAGACGGTGTGACCTGCGGCGACGAGTCGGCGGGCGGCTTCGAGGCCCAGGCCCTTGTTGGCTCCGGTGATGAGTGTCGTAGTCATGGCTCCACCGTCCTGCCGGACCGGCGGGACAGCCAGAAGACCCTTCTTCCTGGGACTGGCAGTACCAGGCACCGTGGCGGCCGACGCGGTTGACTGGAGGCATGACGACGACGGAACTGGGGCGGGCGCTGCGGCGCTGGCGCGACCGGGTCGCCCCCGGGGCCGCGGGGCTGCCGGCCGGTGGTCAGCGGCGGGCGGCCGGGCTGCGGCGCGAGGAGCTGGCGCTGCTGGCGGGGATCTCGGTCGACTACGTCACCCGTCTCGAACAGGGCCGGGCGGCCAGTCCGTCGGGGCAGGTCGTGGAGGCGCTGGCGCGGGCGCTGAGGCTGTCGGGGGACGAGCGGGGGTATCTGTTCCGGCTGGCCGGGCTGGTGCCGCCCGGTCCTGAGACGGTGCCCGGGTACATCACGCCGAGCGTGCAGCGGCTGCTGGACCGGCTGGTGGGCACTCCCGTCGGAGTCTCCGACGCGGCGATGACGCTGCTCGTGGCCAATCCGATGTACGCGGCGCTGATGGGCGACCCCTCCGGTCTGCGCGGCTTCGAGCGCAACGGGGTGTGGCGCAACTTCCTCGGCGCGCCCGGCCGGGTCCGGCACACTCCCGAGGAGCGGCGCGCTTTCGAGGTGGGCATGGTCGCCGAACTGCGGTCGACGGCCTCTCGGTATCCCGCCGACCCGCAACTGCGGCGCCTGATCGCGGAGTTGCGGTCGGGCAGCGAGCGGTTCGCCGAGCTGTGGGACGCGGGTACGGTCGGCCGGCTGGAGGCTTCACGCAAGACGATCGAGCATCCGCAGGTGGGCCCGGTGACGTTGGACTGCGATCTGCTCCGGGTGGAGGGCAGCGATCTGCACATCCTCGTCTACTCGGCCGAACCGGGGACCGAGGCCGCCGAGAAGCTGGAGTTGGTCTCGGTGCTCGGCATCCAGTCACTGGTGGGTTAGCGCCCCCAGCGGGTCGTCCAGCACCGGCTGCCACGCCAACTCGGCGGCACCGACCAGGCTGTTGTGGTCGAGGGTGCACGCGAGGATCGGTACGCCGCCGCTCTGCCCCCACAGGCTGCGGTCGGCGACGACCGCGCGCAGCCGGTGCGGGTCGGCGTCGAGGAGGGTGCGGTGCAGGCCGCCGAGGATGATGCGGTCCGGGTTGAGGATGTTCACCAGGCCCGCGAGGCCCAGTCCGAGGCGGTCGATGAGGGCCTCGGTGGCGGTGCGGACGGCCGGGTCGTCGTAGTGGTCGCGGATCAGTTCGTTGGACTGCTGGAGCAGGGACACCTCGGGCCCGGGCGCGCGGCCCACGGCGTCGAGGAAGGCCAGCGGGTCGGCCTCGACGTCCAGGCAGCCGCGGCTGCCGCAGTGGCAGGGCCGGCCCTCGGGGTTGACGGTCAGGTGGCCGACTTCCAGCGCGAGGCCCGAACTGCCGGTGTGCAGGCGGCCGTCGAGGACCAGCGCCCCGCCGACGCCCCGGTGTCCGGTGGCCACGCACAGCAGGTCGCGGGCGCCGCGGCCCGCGCCGTGCCGGTGCTCGGCGAGCGCGGCGAGGTTGACGTCGTTGCCCGCGAAGGCCGGTCCGGCGATACCGGCGGCCCGGACGCACTCCGCGAAGATCCGGCGGACGGGGGCGCCCACGCGCCAGGCCAGGTGCAGCGGGTTCAGCGCGGTCCCGTCGGGCTCGGCGACGGCGGAGGGGACCGCGAGACCGGCGCCCACACAGCGCAGACCGGTGGTGCGCAGCAGCCCGGCGCCCGCCTCGACGACCGAGGCGAGGACCTTCGCCGGGTCGGCGTCGACGGTCTCGCAGCCGGGTGCGGTGGCGACGATCCGGCCGCCCAGGCCGACCAGCGCCGCCCGGAATCCGTCGGCGTGCACCTGCGCGGCGAGGACGACGGGCCCTTCCTCGGCGACCGCGAGCCGGTGCGAGGGCCGGCCCTGCGAACCGGCGGCCGCGCCGGGCCGGGCGTCGACCCGGATCAGCCCGAGCGCCTCCAGCTCGGCGGCGACCGCGCCGGCCGTGGCGCGTGTCACTCCGAGTTCGGCGGTGAGCACGGCGCGGGTGGGGGCGCGTCCGGTGTGCACGAGCTCCAGAGCGGGCCCGAGCGCACCGCGTCCCCGGTCCAACCGCGTCCTCGAGGTCGTTCCTTCCCCCGTCGGCCGGGGGTCCGCCTTGCCGCTCATGAGGGCGAGTCTCCCATGATCCGCTGGGCCGCCGTCCTACCGGCCACTGACTCTGAGCGTGATGTTCAGCCGTCCGGCCAGCCCCAACTCCGGGGGCGCGGTATCCGGGTACACCTTCGGCACGCCGTGGTACGCGAGCCGCGAGGGGCCGCCGAACACGAACAGGTCGCCGCTGCGCAGTTCGACGTCCGTGTACGGCTTCGTCCGCGTCTCGGTGTTGCCGAACCGGAAGACACAGGTGTCGCCGAGGCTCAGGGACACCACCGGGTCGTCCGACTTCTCGTCGCTGTCGCGATGCATGCCCATGCGGGCGTCGCCGTCGTAGAAGTTGATCAGTGCGATGTCGTACGGCGGTGAGGTCACCCGGGGTGCGCTCCCGGCCGTGGGAGAGGGCGCCCCGAAGGCGTCCCGCACGGCGCTGCGGCCCAGCTCCCCCAGCCACTCGGGGAACGGCTTGACCGGGGCGCCGTCGCCGTCGACGACGGTGCGGGCGTAGGCGTACGGGTACCAGTGCCAGCCCAGACAGACCTGCCGGGCGGTCATCGTGCCGCCGCCGGGGGTGCGGACCGAGCGCAGCCCGGCCGGGGGGCGGGCCCACTCGCGGCAGGCCTCCAGCAGCTCGTGCTGCCGGCTCGCGTCGAGCCAGTCCGGCAGGTGCACCGCGCCCGGCGCGACCTCCGTGCGGGGCCTCGGGAACAGCTCGGTGTCCATGAGGCCATCCTGCCCGAACAGTCCTGAGCTGCGGCTCCGATAGCCTGGACCCACGATGAACGACCGTATGGCGACGCCCTGGGGCCAGCTCACGCTGGCCCGTTTCCCCGAGGACCCGCGTGACAGGCTTCGTGCCTGGGACGCCTCGGACGAGTACCTGCTGACGCACCTGGCCGAACAGGCGGTCCCGCTGTCCGGCACGGTCGTTGTCCTGGGTGATCGCTGGGGCGCGCTGTCCACGGCGCTCGCCGCGCACCGGCCGGTGCAGATCACCGACTCCTACCTCTCCCAGGAGGCGACCCGGGCGAACCTGGCCCGGGGCGGTGTCGAGAACGGGGCGGTGCGGCTCCTCACCACCCAGGACCCGCCGCCCGGCCGGATCGACGTCCTGCTGGTGCGGGTGCCGAAGAGCCTGGCCCTGCTGGAGGACCAGCTGCTGCGGCTGGCGCCCGCGGTGCACGAGGGCACCGTCGTCGTCGGGACCGGGATGGTGAAGGAGATCCACACCTCGACGCTGAAGCTGTTCGAGCGGATCCTCGGACCGACCCGCACCTCGCTCGCCGAGAAGAAGGCGCGGCTCATCTTCTGCACGCCCGGGACGGCACCGCGCACGACCACCAGTCCGTGGCCGTACCGCTATGAGCTGCCCGACGGCATCGGCACGGTCTCGGGGCGCACGGTGGTCAATCACGCGGGTGTCTTCTGTGCCGACCGCCTCGACGTCGGCACCCGGTTCTTCCTCCAGCACCTGCCGGACGGCAAGGGTGCGCAGCGGGTGGTGGACCTGGGCTGCGGCAACGGGGTCGTCGGTACGGGGGTGGCGCTGGCGAACCCCGAGGCCGAGGTGCTGTTCGTGGACGAGTCGTTCCAGGCCGTGGCCTCGGCGGAGGCGACGTACAAGGCGAACGGCGTTCCGGGGCATGCCGAGTTCCGGGTCGGGGACGGGCTCGCCGGAGTGGCGGACGGGAGTGTTGACCTCGTGCTCAACAATCCGCCGTTCCACTCCCATCAGACCACCACCGACGCCACGGCCTGGCGGATGTTCACGGGCGCGCACGGCGCGCTGCGGCCGGGCGGCGAGCTGTGGGTGATCGGCAACCGCCATCTGGGCTACCACGCCAAGCTGCGTCGGCTGTTCGGGAACAGTGAACTGATGGCCAGCGACCCGAAGTTCGTGGTGCTGAGGGCTGTCAGGAAGTAGCCGCGTCAGCCCAGCACCCGGATGATCCCCGCCACGGCCCGCGCCATCGCCGCCCGCCCCACCCCCAGGTACGTGCGCGAGTCGACCGCCTCGGGGTGGGCGGTGAGGAAGTCGCGTATGGCGCCGGTCATGGCGATGTTGAGGGCGGTGCCGATGTTGACCTTGGTGATGCCGCCCGCGACGGCGGCGGTCAGTTCGTCGTCCGGCAGGCCCGACGAGCCGTGCAGGACGAGCGGTACGTCCAGCGCGCCGGAGAGGCGTGCGAGGAGGGCGTGGTCGAGGCTGGCGGTGCGGGTGGTCATCGCGTGCGAGCTGCCGATGGCGACGGCGAGGGCGTCCACTCCGGAGTCGGTCACGAAGGCGCGGGCCTCGGCGGGGTCGGTGCGTGCGCCGGGCGCGTGGGCGTCGAGCGGCGGTTCGCCGTTCTTGCCGCCGACCTCACCCAACTCCGCCTCGATCCAGAGGCCTTGGGCATGGGCCCAGTCCGCGGCGGCACGGGTGGCGGCGAGGTTCTCCCGGTAGGGCAGGTGGGCGGCGTCGTACATCACGGAGCTGAATCCGGCGTCCGCGGCCTGTCTCAGGAGGGAGTCGCTCTGGACGTGGTCCAGGTGCAACGCGACAGGGACGGCGGCGCGTTCGCACGCGGCGACGGCGGCGCGGGCGAGGGGTTGCAGTCGTCCGAGGCGGAACTTGACGGCGTTCTCGCTGACTTGGAGGACGACGGCGGCGTCCGCCGACTCGGCGCCGGCGACGACCGCCTCGACGTGTTCGAGCGTGACGACGTTGAGCGCGGCGACGGCGCGGTGCGCGGCGGCGGCCCGCGTGACGAGCTCGCCGGTGGTGACCAGGGGCACGGCCGCTCCTACGAACCGGCGAGGATCACGGAACGGGTGAGATGGCGCGGCCGGTCCGGGTCGAGACCCCGGTCCGCGGCGACGGCCACGGCGAGCCGCTGGGCGCGGACCAGTTCGGCGAGCGGGTCGAGACCGCCCGCGACCCACAGTCCGCCGGTCTCCCGCACCTGCTCGGCCAGCCCCTCGGGCGCGTCGCCGAACATCCAGGTCGCGGTCCCCGCGGTGGTGATGCTGATGGGGCCGTGCCGGTACTCCATGGCCGGGTAGGCCTCGGTCCAGGACAGGGCCGCCTCGCGCATCTTCAGGCCTGCCTCGTTGGCCAGACCCACGGTCCAGCCGCGGCCGAGGAAGGTGAACTGCGTGCAGTCCACGAGCCCGTCCGGCAGCGGGGCGGTGAGTGCGCTGCGGGCGTCGGCGACGACGGCGTCGGTGTGCAGACCGAGGTGGGCGCGGAGCAGGGTCAGGGCGGTGGTCGCGAACCGGGTCTGCACGACGGACCGTTCGTCCGCGAAGTCGAGCACGACGGTGTCGTCGGCGGCCCGCATGACCGGTGTGTGCGGGTCGGCGGTGAGGGCCGTGGTCCGGGTACGGCCCTTCAACCGCTCGAGGAGTTCCAGCACTTCGGTGGTGGTGCCGGAGCGGGTGAGGGCGAGGACACGGTCGTACGGGCGGCCGTGCGGGTACTCCGAGGCGGCGAAGGCGTCCGTCTCGCCCTGTCCCGCGCCCTCGCGCAGCGCCGCGACGGACTGCGCCATGAAGTACGAGGTGCCGCACCCCACGATCGCGACCCGCTCCCCCGGCACCGGCAGCACGGCGGCATGTTCCGGCGCCTGGGCCGCCGCGCGGATCCAGCACTCGGGCTGACTGAACAGCTCGTCCTCGACATGAGTCATGTCGCGGTCCCTCCCCGTCAACGAACACCGCCGTGATTGTTTCTGCAAGATATAGCGAGTTTTCGAGCAGAATCAAGCACTCGAGTGACATGGAGGTGCGCTAAGGTCACGGAGAGGTCGAGGAATGGAGGCCGCGGATGTCCCGGGACGCCCGCTGGAAAGCGCTGCTGGAACTGCTCGTGGAGCGCGGCCGGCTGGACGTCGAGGAGGCCGCCGCCGAGCTCGGGGTCTCGTCCGCCACGATCCGCCGCGACTTCGACCAGCTGGCCGAGCAGCAGATGCTCGTGCGCACCCGGGGCGGCGCGGTCGTGCACGGGGTGTCCTACGAGCTGCCGCTGCGCTACAAGACGGCCCGGCACGCCTCCGAGAAGCAGCGCATCGCCCAGGCCGTCGCCGCTCTCGTCACCCCCGGCACCGCCGTGGGCCTCACGGGCGGCACGACCACCACCGAGGTGGCCCGCGCCCTGGCCGTGCGCCCCGACCTGGCATCCGGCTCCCCCGCGCTCACCGTCGTCACCAACGCGCTGAACATCGCCAACGAGCTGGCCGTGCGCCCGCAGTTCAAGATCGTGGTGACCGGCGGGGTGGCACGCCCGCAGTCGTACGAGCTCATCGGGCCGCTCGCCGACGGGGTGCTGAGCCAGATCACCATCGATGTGGCGGTGCTCGGTGTGGTCGCCTTCGACGTCACGCACGGCGCGGCCGCGCACGACGAGGCCGAGGCCGCCATCAACCGGCTGCTGTGCGAGCGTGCCGAGCGGGTGATCGTGGCCGCCGACTCCAGCAAGCTGGGGCAGCGCGCGTTCGCCCGGATCTGCGCGTCCGACGCGGTGGACACGCTGGTCACGGACACGGCGGCCGACGAGGACGCCGTGCGGAGCTTCGAGGAGGCGGGGATCCGGGTCGTCGCGGTCTGAGTCCGTTCGCGGCACCTGCCGGGCCGAACCGACCTAGGGTGGTTCCAGGGAGGCCGCGATGAGCGCAACACCTTTGGACCAGCCGGACCAACCGTATCTGCCGATCGCCGAGCACGGGCTGATCGGCGACCTGCGGAGCGTGGCGCTGGTGGGCACGGACGGCACGATCGACTGGTACTGCTGCCCGGCCTTCGACGCCCCCAGCGTCTTCGCCTCGATCCTCGACGCGGAGCGCGGCGGGTCCTTCCAGCTCGCCGCGTCGGTGCCGGCGAAGACGAAGCAGTTCTACTTCCCCGACACCAACGTCCTGATCACCCGCTTCTTCACCGAGGACGGCGTCGGCGAGGTGCAGGACTTCATGCCGGTGGACGGCGAGTCGGCCGAGACCGAGCGGCACCGGCTGATCCGGCGGGTGGTGTGCGTACGCGGCTCCCTCCCGTTCCGCACCCGTGTCGCCCCGCGGTTCGACTACGGCAGGACGCCGCACACCGTGCGCATGGCCGGCGACGTCGCCGTCTTCGAATCGGCGCAGCTGTCGCTCGGCCTGACCGCGACGGTGCCGCTGGAGACCGACGGCCAGGACACCCGTGCCGACTTCAAGCTCGCCGAGGGCGAGTCGGCGGTGTTCGCGCTGGACCAGGTCGGCGGTGAGGTGACCCCGCGCAGATGCGCCCGCACCGAGGCCGAGGAGCAGTTCAACAGCACGGTCGCCTACTGGCGCCGCTGGCTCTCCGCCTCCAAGTACCGGGGCCGGTGGCGGGAGATGGTGCACCGCTCGGCCCTCACCCTGAAGCTGCTCACCTACGCTCCGACCGGCGCGATCGTGGCCGCGCCGACCACGAGCCTGCCCGAGCAGCTCGGCGGGGAACGCAACTGGGACTACCGGTACGTGTGGGTGCGGGACGCCGCGTTCTGTGTGTACGCCCTGCTGCGGCTCGGCTTCACCGGCGAGGCCGAGGCGTTCATGAACTTCGTGACCAAGCACATCAGTCCGGGCGACGGCAAGCACTCCGGACCGTTGCAGATCATGTACGGCATCGACGGCCGCACCGACCTGACCGAGACCGAACTCCCCCACCTCGAAGGGCATCAGGGCTCCGCACCGGTACGGATCGGCAATGCCGCGGCGGACCAGCTCCAGCTGGACATCTACGGCGCGCTGATCGACTCGATCTATCTCTACGACAAGTGGGCCAAGCCGATCTCCAGCGACCAGTGGGACGACGTGTGCGCCCTGGTGGAATGGGTGTGCGAGCACTGGGACCAGCCCGACGAGGGGATCTGGGAGACCCGGGGCGGCCGCAAGAACTTCCTGTACTCACGTCTCATGTGCTGGGTGGCGATCGAGCGGGCGATCCGCATGGCGAGCCGCCGCGGTCTGCCGGCCGATCTGCCGCGCTGGCTGGAGTGCCGCGACACGATCTACCGGCGGATCATGAGCCGCGGCTGGTCCGAGACCCGCAAGGCGTTCGTGCAGCACGAGGACGGCGACGTGCTGGACGCGGCCGTCCTCATGATGCCGCTGACGAAGTTCATCGCCCCGACCGACCCCAAGTGGCTGTCCACCCTGGACGCGCTCACCCAGGAGCTGGTCTCCGACTCCTTGGTCTACCGCTACGACCCGCTGGCCAGCCCCGACGGGCTGCGCGGCGACGAGGGCACGTTCTCCATCTGCTCCTTCTGGTACGTCGAGGCGATGGTGCACGCCGGCCGGGTCGACGAGGCACGGCTCGCCTTCGAGAAGATGCTCACGTACGCCAACCATCTGGGTCTGTACGCCGAGGAGATCAGCCACACCGGCGAGCAACAGGGCAACTTCCCGCAGGCGTTCACGCATCTCGCGCTCATCAGCGCGGCGTTCAACCTGGATCGCGCGCTGGGCTGACGGGCCCGGGGACGGGCCACTCGTCAGGCGCACCCGCGGGCGGCTCAGCCGGAGCGTGCCGCCTGCCTGGCGAGCAGTGAGCGATGGATCTCGCCGGCCCGGATCGCCGTCGTGGACAGCAGGGTCGAGGTCAGTCCATGGGTGTGCTCGGTGCCGCCCTGGAGGTAGATGCCCGCGGTGACGTCGGGTGCGGTCTCCACGCGGTGGTCGCGGGTCACGCGGATGGCGTCCCCGTCGTCCCGGAGACAGACCTTGGCCGCCTCTCCGAGCAGGGTCGTGAAGTCGCGCGGCCGATATCCGGTGGCGTGCACCAGCAGGTCGGCCTCCATGGTCTGCTCGTCGCCGGTGGGGAGGTACTCGACGGTGATGTCGAGGGCGTTGTCGGCGCGTTGGCACACCTCGCGGATGCGGGAGACGTTGAGGAAGCGCAGCCGCTCCCGGCCGGTGACCTTCTCGCGGTACGCGCTCGCGTACAGGGACTCGATCAACTCCATGTCGACCACGGAGTAGTTGGTCGAGCGGTGGTAGTCGAACAGGGACTGTTTCACCTCCGACGGGGAGGTGAAGTACACGTCCACCGCCTCCGGGTCGAAGATGCGGTTGGCGAACGGGCTGTCGTCCGACGGGGTGTAGCCGTACTTGGAGAAGACCGCGCAGACCTCGGCCTCCGGGAAGGAGCGGTGCAGGTAGTCGACCGACTCGGCGGCGCTCTGCCCCGCGCCCAGGACGACGGCCCGCCGCACGGACTTGCCCTCGGCGAGGAGCTTTTCCACGCCGGGCAGCAACTGGCTGTTGTGCCAGACCCGTTCGGACAGTTCGGCGCCAGGTGGCACATGGGGTTCCAGACCGACGGCCACGGTCAGATTGCGGGCCCGGTAGGTCACCCCGCCGCAGACCACCTCGAAGCTGGTGACGGCGCCCGAGTCGTCCCGGACCGGGTCGACGGCGGTCACCTCGTGGCCGTAGGCGACGAGCGAGCGGACCCGGTCGGCGGCCCATTCGAAGTACTCGTGGAACTCGACGCGCAGCGGGAACAGGGTCTTCTGGTTCAGGAAGTCGACCAGCCGGCCGCGGTCGCGCAGGAAGCAGAGAAAGCTGAAGTCGCTGGCCGGGTCCCGTAACGTCACCAGGTCCTTCAGGAAGGACACCTGCATGGTGGCGTCGTCGATGAGCATGCCCCGGTGCCAGCCGAAGCCCGGTTGGCGTTCCAGGAAAAGGGCGTCCAGCCGTCGCTCGGGTGGAAGGTCTGCGTTGTGTTCGGCAATGGCTATGGCCAGGGCCAGATTTGACGGGCCGAAGCCGATTCCGAGGATGTCGTAGGTGCGATCCGATCCCGTGAGCGGTGAGTTCACCGTGGCATCGCCTCCCTCAGGCAGCCACATGTTAGATAAGGTAAGCCTTACCTTGCAATGAGGCCGTCCGAGGGGAGCACCGCATGCGCGTCGCCATGTTCGGCTATCAGACCTGGGGGCACCGCACACTCCAGGCCCTGCTGGACTCCGACCACGAAGTCGTCCTCGTCGTCACCCACCCCAAGAGCGACCACGCCTACGAGAAGATCTGGGACGACAACGTCGCCGAACTGGCCGAGAAGAACGACGTCCCCGTCCTGCTGCGCAACCGGCCCGACGACCCCGAACTCCTCGCCGCACTGCGGGAGTCCGGGCCGGACATCATCGTCGCCAACAACTGGCGGACCTGGCTGCCACCGGAGCTGTTCGACCTGCCTCCGCACGGCACGCTCAACATCCACGACTCGCTGCTGCCGACGTACGCGGGCTTCTCGCCGCTGATCTGGGCGCTCATCAACGGCGAGGCACGGGTCGGCGTCACCGCGCACCGCATGAACGCCGAGCTCGACGCCGGAGACATCCTCGTCCAGCGTTCGGTACCGGTCGGACCGGCCGACACCGCGACCGACCTGTTCCACCGGACCGTCGACCTGATCTCACCGATCGTGCGCGAGTCGCTCGATCTGATCGCCGCCGGCAAGGACGCCGGACAGTGGGTGCCGCAGGACCGCGGCCGGGCAAGCTTCTTCCACAAACGGTCACTCGAGGACAGCCGCATCGACTGGAGCTGGCCCGCGGAACGCCTGGAGCGCCTCGTGAGGGCCCAGTCCGACCCGTACCCGAACGCGTACACCTTCCACCGCGGAGAACGTCTCAGGATCGTCGAGGCCTCCGTGTCGGAGGCGTTCTACGGCGGCACCCCGGGCCGGATCTTCATCCGCGAGGGCGACGGCGTGGTCATCGTGGCCGGCGCCGACGCCCACACCGGCCGCTGCCGTGGGCTCGTCGTCCGGCGGCTGCGCACCGAGGACGGCACCGAGTTCACCGCCACCGACTACTTCCGGACGATGGGCGGCTATCTCACTCGGCACCCGAACTCCCGGTCGGACAAGGCCGCATGACTGACCGTTACATCTGGCGAAAAAGGACGCACATGTCGAGAAAACTCCGCGCCGCCCTTCTCACGGTCACCCTGGCCGCCGCGCCGGCCGCCTGTGGCTCCGTGGAGGACGACGACCCCGTCTCGTCGTCCTCCGACGGCGCCTTCTCGGACGCGTTCCCCGTCACGGTCAAGCACAGGTTCGGCAGCACCGAGATCACGTCGGCGCCCGAGCGGGTCGTGGTGATCGGCAACGGCGGTACGGACGACATCGACGCGCTCTACGCCCTCGGTGTCACGCCTGTCGCCATCTCCAAGGACGCCCTGAGCTCCGACGGCATCTACCCGTGGCTCAAGGACAAGATCGACACCAAGAAGACCAAGCTGCTCGACACGCTCACCGCGGTGGACTACGAGGCGGTCGCCGCCCTCCAGCCGGATCTGATCCTGGCCACCTCGGACTTCACGCTCGACAAGGACTACAAGAAGCTCGCCGCCGTGGCCCCCACCATCGGCTACAGGACGGCTTGGGGACAGCAGACCTGGCAGGAGCACGTGCAGGTGGTGGGCCAGGCCGTCGGCAAGCCGGACAAGGCGGCCAAGGTCGTCAAGGACACCGAGGCCCGCATCGCCGATGTGAAGGACAAGCACCCGGGCCTCGCGGGCAAGACCTACAGCCTGTCCATCGGCAACACCCCGGCCAAGATCTACACCATCGCCTCCGAGGAGGACTTCGCCGCGAGGCTGATGAGCGAGGTCGGGCTGAAACTGACCCCGTCGGTCACCGACATCAAGACGGTGAGCGGGAGTCCGACCGGTGAGCTGTCCTTCGAACAGCTCGACAAGCTCGACGCCGACCTGGTGATCATCGCGTTCACCACGCCGGACCTGAAGAAGGCCTTCGAGGCCAGCACGCTGGTGAAGAACATGTCCGCGGTGAAGAAGGACAACTACGTGGTGACCGACGTCGCCACGATCAGCCAGCTGCGCAGTCCGTCCGCCCTGGGCATCCCGTGGGCGCTGGACAACCTGGAGACGGGCTTCGCCAAGCTCGACTGACCCGAAGAGGGAAGGAAGGGCGGGCCGCACTCGGGGCGGGCCGCCCTTCCTCGTTCCCTACGCGTCGCGCAGGGCCTCGTCGATCTCCTCGGCCGACATGTCCTCGATCTCCAGGTGGATCGCGGCGACCTCCTCCAGCCGGCCGGGCGTCGCCTCCTCGGCGGACAGCCGCTTGGTCATGCCCCCGGCCGTGAGCGTGGCGAACAGGGTGCGGACGGACACCTCGGAGGTGTCGAGGACCTCCCGCAGCCTGCTCACGATGACCGTGGCGAGCACGGAGTCGCCGCCGAGCGCGAAGAAGCCGTCGTCGAGTCCGACGCGTTCGACACCGAGTACGTCCGCCCAGACCCGGGCCACGACCGTCTCCAGTGCGGTGCCGGGCGCCCGGTGCCCCAACTCCTGCTCGACCTGCCAGAGTTGCTGCACGGCACGCCGGTCCAGCTTGCCGTTGGAGGTGAGCGGAAGCTCCCGCACGACGGCGATCCGCGACGGGACCATGTGCGAGGGCAGCACCGACCGCACCCACTCCCGCAGTTCCTCCGCGGCCGTGCCCCGCTCGGCGGCCACGGCGGCCGCCAGCTGGACTCCCTGCCCCCGGGTCAGCCCCGCGACGACCCTGCGCACGGCGGGGTGCCCGGCGAGCGCCGCCTCCACCTCGCCCAACTCGATCCGGAAACCGCGCAGTTTCACCTGATGGTCGCGGCGGCCGAGGAACTCCAGGGTGCCGTCGGGCCAGTAGCGGGCCAGATCACCGGTGCGGTACCAGCGCACGCCGTCCCGCTCGGTGAACTTCTCGGCCGTGCGCACCGGATCGGCCCGGTACCCGAGCGCCACCCCGTCCCCGCCGATCCACAGCTCGCCCGGCACCCAGTCGGGGCAGTCCCGCCCCCGGCCGTCGACGACCCGGCAGCGCACATTGCGCAAAGGGGAGCCGTACGGCACCGACTTCCACCCGGCGGGCACCTGACCGCCCGTCACCTCGCAGACCGTGGAGTGGATCGCGGTCTCCGTCGTCCCTCCGAGACCGGTGAACCGGCACCCCGGCGCCCGTGCGGCGAGCCGCCCCGGCAGATCGGTGCCCACCCGGTCGCCGCCGAGCAACACGGCCCGCAGCGTGCCGAGTTCGCCGGGCGCGAGGAGCAGCATGTCGAGCAGGGGCGGTACGCAGTTCAGGAGGGTCACCCCGTGGGTGCGCACCAGCTCCGCCCATTGACCGGCCTCCCGCCGGTCGGCGTCGTCCACGAGGACCAGCGCGCCGCCCGCCCCCAGCAGCCCGAACGTGTCGTAGACGGACAGGTCGAAGTCGAGGGCGGACAGGGCCAGGCAGCGGTCCGAAGGACCCACGGCGTAGCGCTCGTTGAGGTCGTCGATGGTGTTCACCGCGGCCCGGTGCGGCACCTCGACACCCTTGGGTTCACCGGTCGAGCCGGAGGTGAACAGCACATAGGCGGGCTGCTCCTCGTCCACGGTCACCGGTTCCGCGAGGGGCGGGTGGCGTAGCGACACGGAGTCCAGGACGACCCGGAATCCCGCGGTGGCCCGGATGCGCTCCCGGCGAGCCGCCGGTTGCCCGACGCCGAGGGGGACATAGGCGGCGCCCGCGGCGAGCACACCCAGGACTGCCGTGATCTGGTCGGGCCCCTTGGGGAGACTGACCGCGACCGTGTCTCCGGGCCGCACACCCCGTTCCACCAGGTCGGCCGCAACCCTCAGGGCCCGATCGGCCAACTCGCCGTAGGACAGGGTCCCTTCGGAGCCCCACAGCAGCGCCGGCGCGTCCGGCAGCTCGGCCGCCCGCTCGAAGAACCCCTGGTGCAGCAGCCGGTGACTGCGCGGACCGTCGGTGGTGTTGACCGTCGCACGGACCGTCTTCTCCCGCTCGCCCAGCAGCGCCGGTACCGGCTGCTCCCAGACCGCCTCCTCGGTGCCGAGCCTGCTCACCAGTCCGTGGAAGGCGGCGAACATGGCGTCGACCAGACCCGCGGGGAAGGCGTCCTCGCGCACGTCCCAGTTGACCAGGAGTCCGCCGTCGACCTCGGTCACCTGGCAGTCCAGGACCACCTGCGGGCCCTGGGAGATGATCCACACCGGTTCCCCGAAGGACTGCCGTACGCCCGCGTCGAACAGCTCTCCCAGGTTCAGCGCGCTGGTGAACACGACCGGCGCGAGGACCTGTTCGCCCCGGTGCCGGGAGAGGTCGCGCAGTACCTCCACGCCGGAGTAGTCGGCGTGGGCGGCGTCGGTGTGCATACGGTCCTGGAAGCGCCGGGCGTGCGCGGTGAAGGACTCCTGCCCGGCCAGGTCCACGTCGAGGAGGACGGAGCTGGTGAAGTCGCCGACGAGCAGGTCGACATCGGGGTGGGAGCCGCGGCGGTCGAACATCGGGATGTTGAGCAGGAAGCGCGCCTGACCGCTGAAGGCGGCCAGCACCTCCGAGAAGGCGGCCGCCACCGCCATCGCCGGGGTCAGTCCGTGCCGGTGGGCCCGGGCGGTCAGGCGCTGCTTCTCCTCCGCCCGCAGCCAGTGGTGGCGGCGCGTGACCCGGGTGGGGTCGGCGCGCTCCGCCTCGGGCACGAGCGGGAGTTCGGGTGCGCTGGGCAGTTCGGGGATGCGCTCCTGCCACCACTTCTGCGAGTCCTCGCGGCTGAGCCGGCGTACGGTGGCGCGTTCGGCGAGGTAATCCGGGTAGCTGGTGCGGATCGGCGGCAGCGGGGTCGCCGGATGCTCGTAGAAGTGGGCGAGGTCGGAGAGCAGGACGCGGTAGCTGAGGGCGTCCGCGGCGAGCATGTCGACGTCGACGTGGAGCCTGCTGCGGCCGCCCGGCAGCAGGGAGAGCCGGACGGAGAAGACCTCGCCGGCCGCGACGTCGAGCCGGGCGTGCGAGGAGGAGTGCCGCAGGGACTCCAGTTCGGCCGCGGCGGTGTCGGCGTCCAGGCCCCGCAGGTCGTTGACCGCGGTCGCGGGTCGGGTGAGGGCGGGGAGGATCTCCTGGCGGCCGTCGTCGCCGAAGCGGGCGCGCAGCATTCCGTGCCGCTCCACGAGGGCGCGTACGGCGGTGTCGAGCCGTTGCGGGTCCACCCCGGCGCCGTCGAACTCGACGTAGAGATGCGCGGCGACGGAGCCGAGGGTGGTGTCCTCGCCGCGGCCGATCCAGTAGGCGTGCTGCATGACGGCCAGCGGGAACGGCTCGCCCGGATCGGCCGCCGGAACCGTCACGGGAGCGGGCTCGGGTCCGGGCGTCACGCCCGTATGGGCCGCCAGCAGTGCCCGCCAGGCCCGCAGGGTGGGTTCCTTGGCCAGTTCCGCGAAGGTGACGCGGACACCTTGCCGGCGCCAGCCGCTCGCGATCTTCATCAGGGTGATGGAGTCCAGGCCCCAGGTGATGAGGCTGTCCTCGTCGCTCGGCGGGGTGTCCGCGCCGAATGTGTCGGTGACCGAACGGAGCAGCTCGTCCGCGGTCGGGGGGTGCTGCGTCACCGGTTCCTCCGCTGGTTCAGAAGTCGTCGTTCTCGAAGTCGTCGATGTCCTCTTGGGTCAGCTCCACCAGTGGGAGGTCGGACGGCGTCAGGCCGCCCGCCGGAGATTCCCCGACATGGCGTACGAGCCCGTGCAGGGCCCGCTCCCACAGGGCGAGCAGGTCGGTGGCCTCGGCGGGAGTCAGGAACGACTCGGGCCAGGCCGCCGAGATGTGCAGGCGGATGCCGTCGTCCCCGTCGACGGTGACGGCGTTGAGCTCCAGCCCGAAGCGCGCGGGCCCCGCGAGGGGCAGCATCGGAGCCTCGGGGGCGAGGTCCCAGGGGTCGTCGGCGGAGGCGGTGAACCGGCCGAGGTAGTTGAAGGCGACCTGCGGCTGCGGGAGCTTCTCCAGGGCCGCCGAGGTGTCGGGGTTGAGGTGGCGCAGCAGGCCGTATCCCAGACCGCCGTCCGGTACGGCACGCAGCTGCTCCTTGACGCGCTTGAGTGCCGTGCCCGCCGCGGGACCGCCGTCGAGCGCCTCGCCGAGGTCCAGGGGGCCTGGGTCGATGCCGACCGGGTGGAAGGTGGTGAACCAGCCGACCGTGGCCGACAGGTCCACGCCCTCGGCGATGCCCTCCTCGCGGCCATGGCCCTCGACGCCGACGAGCAGCGAACGTCCCGTCAGGTCGCCGCGCTCCTCGCGCCAGCCGGCGGCCGCCACCGCGAGCGCGGTCAGCAGGACGTCCGGGACGGCGGCATGGTAGGCGGCGGGCACGGATGTCAGCAGCGGGCCGGTGATCCCGGGCGGGAGCACGAGCGTCCGCTCGCGCAGCGAGTCCCCGGGGTCGGGGGCGCGCTCGACCAGTGGCCGGGCGCTCTCCGACACCGAGGTCCACCAGGGGAGTTCACTCCCCCGCTTGCCGGCTTCCTCGTCCAGGAGCCTGCTCCAGGTCCGGAAGGACGTCCCGGTGCGCGGCAGGGCCTCGCCCGACTGCCAGGTCTCCGCCAGATCCGAGGTGATGATCCGCCAGGACACCCCGTCGACGACCAGGTGATGGGCCACGAGGAGCAGCCGCGCGGAGTCGGCGAACCAGACGGCCTGGAGCATGCGCCCGGACGCCGGGTCGAGTCGGGCCACGGCGGCGGCCAGCTCCTCGTGGATGTCCGTGCCCCGCACCTGGCCGAGCAGGTCCTCCGCCCGCACGGTGCCCTCGGCGGGCACCACCAGTCGGCCGGTGAGCCGGGCGCGCAGCAGGTCGTGCCGGTCCACGACCCTCTGCAGTACGGCACTCAGGGTGCCGAAGGTGAGATCCGGCGGCGTCACCAGCAGGACGGCCTGGGCGAGACCGTCGTACGATCCCGCCGTCCACCGCATGATCGGCGTCAGCTCGACCTCGCCGACCGGCTCGTCGACAGGGCCTGTCTCGGTGCGCTCTGCCGCGGCGGCCGCCGCCAGGCCCGCCGGGGTGGGGGTCTGGAAGACCTGGCGGGGGCTGAGGGCGAGCCCGGCCTTGCGGGCCAGGGTGACCAGACGGATGGAGACGATGCTGTCGCCGCCGAGTTCGAAGAAGTTGTCGTCGACGCCGACCTGTCGCAGGCCCAGGAGGGACGCGAACAGCTCGCACAACTGCCGTTCGCGTGCGTCGGCGGGCTCCCGTGTCGCGGCGGCGGTGCTCGTGGTCTCGGGGGCGGGCAGCGAGGCGCGGTCCACCTTGCCGGAGGGCAGCAGCGGAAAGGCGTCCAGGACGGTGAGGGTGGCCGGGACCATGTGTTCGGGGAGGTTTTCACGGAGCCATCCGGGCAGGTCGGTGAGGTCGCCCGCGGCCAGGCAGTATCCGGCCAGGCGCTTGACGCCCGGCGTGTCCTCGCGGATCACCACCACCGCGCGCCGGACGCCGGGGTGCTGTTCGAGGATCGCCTCGATCTCCTCCAGCTCGACGCGCATCCCGCGGATCTTGACCTGGTTGTCGGCGCGGCCGAGGAACTCCAGGGTGCCGTCGCGCTGCCGGCGCACGAGGTCGCCGGTGCGGTAGAGGCGTTCGCCGGGCGGTCCGAACGGGTCGGCGACCCAGTGGTCGGCGGTGCGGCGGGGGTCGTTGACATAGCCGCGGCCGAGGTAGACGCCGCCCGCGTACAGCTCTCCGGGCACGCCGACCGGGGTGGGCTGGAGGCGGTCGTCGAGGACGTGGAGGCGGGTGTTGCCGTTGGGGCGGCCGATGGAGACGGCGCTGCGGATGGCGCCGGTGCGGTAGACGACGTGGCTGACGCCGATGGTGGCCTCGGCGGGGCCGTACCCGTGGTACATCACGGCCCTGCCGGCGGTCCGGAAGCGGGCGAACAGCTCGGGGGTGAGCACCTCGCCGCCGCACCACACATGTCTCAGCGACCGGGCCCGCCGGGCGAAGCCGTCGAGTTCGAGGAGCAGGTCGAGCATCGAGGAGACCAGGTAGGTGAAGGTCACGCGGTGGCGTTCGACGGTGTCCAGCAGATGGTCGACGTCCCGTTCGCCGCCGGGTTCGGCGACCACCACACGGCCGCCGTTCACCAGCGGGAGGAAGATCTCGTTGATGGAGATGTCGAAGCCGAGCGGGGCCTTGAACAGGGCCGCGTCGTCCGTCCCGAAGCCGAGCAGGCCGCGTTGCCACAGCAGCCGGTGCGCGATGGCCCGGTGCCGGATCATCGCGCCCTTGGGGACGCCGGTCGAGCCGGAGGTGTAGATGACGTAGGCGAGGCCTTCGGGGTCGACGGGGACGCGGGGGTTCGCGGTGTCCGTCACCGGGTCCCGCAGGTCGACGGAGAGGGCGGGCGGTCCGCCGGGGACGGCTGCTCCGAGCACCGCTGTCAGTCCGGCGTTGTCGCACACCTCGGCGATACGCCGGGCGGGCCAGGACGGCTCCAGCGGCACGAACGCCCCGCCCGCCTTGAGGACCGCGAGCAGGGCGACGACCATCTCCACCGAGCGTTCGAGGTGGATGCCGACGCGGTGCTCCGGGCCCACTCCCAGGGACGTCAGCCGGCGGGCGAGGGAGTTTGCCCGGTTGTTGAGTTCGCCGTAGGTCAGTGCCGTTCCGCCGGGGATGCCGTACTCCACGGCCGTCAGTTTCGGGGTCCGTGCCGCCTGTTCCTCGACCAGTGCGGTGAGGGTGGTGGACGGCATGGGGTGCGCGGTGTCGTTCCACTCCTCCAGCAGCCGCGTCCGTTCGCGCGGGGTGAGGAGGTCGGCGGCGGCCACGGGACGGTCCGGCTCGGCGGCGAGTTCGGTGAGCAGCCGGACGTATCGCTCGGCCATGTCCTGTGCGGTCGCGGCGTCGTACAGGTCACGGCTGAAGACGAGCGAGCCGGTGAGTCCGCCGCCGTCGGGCCGCTCGAAGACGTGGAAGGCCAGGTCGGTCTTGGCGGTGTAGTGGTCGACGCGCAGCTCGTGGAGTGTGAGTCCGGCGAACTCCCTTTCCTCGTCCGGGGCTTGCTGGTGGGCCAGCATCACCTGGAAGAGCGGGTGGCGGCCCATCGAGCGGGTCGGGGCGAGCGCGTCCACGAGTCGCTCGAACGGCAGGTCCTGGTGGGCGTAGGCGTCGACATCGGCCTCGCGGACGCGGGCGAGGAGGGTGCGGTACGTCGGGTCTCCGGAGACGTCGGTGCGCAGCACCAGGGTGTTGACGAAGAGGCCGACGAGGTCGTCGAGGGCGGCGTCGCCGCGGCCGGCCACCGGGGTGCCGAGGGGGATGTCGTGCCCCGCGCCGAGGCGGCTGAGCAGGACGGCGAGGGCGGCCTGGAGCGCCATGAAGACGGTGCCGCCGGCTTCGGTGGCGAGGTCACGCAGGGCGCGGTGGGTGCCGGCGTCGACGGTGAAGTCCGCCGCTCCGGCGTCGTACGAGTGGATGGCCGGACGCGGCCGGTCCACGGGCAGCTGGAGTTCCTCGGGGAGACCGGCCAACTGGCTGGTCCAGTAGTCCAGTTCCGCATCGTTGTCGGCCAGTTCCCGCTGCCAGAGCGTGTAGTCGGCGTACTGCACGGGCAGGGGCGGCCACTCGGGCGGCTCACCTCGCAGCCGTGCCGCGTAGGCCCTCTCCAGGTCCGCGAGGAGGGGGTCCGCGGACCAGCCGTCCGTGGCGATGTGGTGGACCAGCAGGAACAGCACGTGCTCCTCGGGGGCGAGGGCGTACAGCGTGGCGCGTACGGGGATCTCGGCGTCCAGCGCGAAGCAGTGCGCCGCGGCTTCCCTCAGCAGCGCGTCGCGGGCGTCCGGCTCGCCGGGCACCACGTCGAAGGGGACGACGGCGTCCGCCACGACCTCCTGCCGGGGCACGCCGTCCTGGTCCGGGAACACCGTGCGCAGCGCCTCATGACGGCCCACGACGTCGTGAAGCGCCTGCCGGAGCGCCTCGGGGTCGAGCGGTCCGGTGAGGCGTACGGCGGTGTGGATGTTGTAGGTGGGGCTCGGACCTTCCAGCCGGTGCAGGAACCACAGCCTGGCCTGGGCGGAGGACAGCGGGACAAAGTCCGGTCGGCGTGCGGGCCGCAGTGCCGGGCGCTGTTCGGCCGGGGACTCCAGCAGCGGGGCGAGGGCGGCCACGGTCGGGGTGTCGAAGACGGCTCGCAGCGGGAGCGTGACGCCCAGCTCGGCCCGGACCCGGGCGACCAGGCGAGTGGCGAGCAGGGAGTGGCCGCCGAGGGCGAAGAACTCGTCGTGGATGCCGACGGCGGGCAGTCCGAGCAGATCGGCGAAGAGCGCGCCGAGGGCCGTCTCGGCCTCGGTGCGGGGTGCGGTGGCGGTGGTGAGGTCCGTGAGGTCGGGGGCCGGCAGGGCTGCGCGGTCCAGTTTTCCGTTGGGGGTGAGGGGCAGTTCGTCGAGGATCACGACCGCCGTGGGCAGCAGGTGCTCCGGCAGCGTGGTCTTGAGGTCCTGCCGGACCCGGAGCGGTTCGAGGTGGGCGCCGGGCCGCGGGACGGCGTACGCCACCAGCCGCGGCTCGTCTGTTCCGCGTACCGTCACGGCCGCTTGCGACACGCCGGGCAGGGCGGCCACGGCCGCCTCCGTCTCCCCCGGCTCGACGCGGACACCGCGGATCTTCACCTGGTCGTCGGAGCGGCCCAGGAATTCGAGCGCGCCCTGCGCGGTCCAGCGCACGAGGTCGCCGGTGCGGTAGAGGCGGGCGCCCGGCGGTCCGTAGGGATCGGCGACGAAGCGGCCGGCGGTGAGGACGGGGCGGCCCAGATAGCCGCGGGCCAGCTGGGTGCCGCCCAGATAGAGCTCGCCGGGGACTCCGGGCGGGACCGGGCGCAGGGTCGCGTCCAGGACGAGGGTGCGGGTGTTCCACACCGGACGGCCGATCGGTACGGAACCGGCGGCGGTCCGGGTGCCGTCGGCGCATGCCCAGGCGGTGACGTCGACCGCGGCCTCGGTGGGGCCGTAGAGGTTGTGCAACTCGGCGCCGTCGAGCAGGCGGGCGAAGCGCTCGGCGAGTTCGGTGGGCAGTGCCTCGCCGCTGCACACCACGCGGCGCAGCACACCGCGTACGTGCGCGGCGGCGGGGTCGTCGAGGAAGGCCCGCAGCATGGAGGGGACGAAGTGGGCGGTGGTCACCCGCTGTTCGCGGATGAGCTCGGCGAGGTGGCCGGGGTCGCGGTGGCCGCCGGGACGGGCCAGCACGAGGCCCGCGCCGGTGATCAGCGGCCAGAAGAACTCCCAGACGGAGACGTCGAAGCCGGCCGGTGTCTTCTGCAACACACGGTCGTCGGGGCCGAGTCGGTACGTGTCCTGCATCCACAGCAGCCGGTTGACGATCGCGGCGTGCGCGACGGCGGCTCCCTTGGGGCGGCCGGTGGAGCCGGAGGTGTAGATGACGTAGGCCGGGTGCTCGGGGCGCAGGGGCTGGAGGCGTTCGGCGTCGGTGAGTTCGGCCGCGTCGAGGTGGGCGTACTCCTCCTCGGCCGGCACCAGGACGGGTGCCCCGTAGTCGGCCTCGGCGTGCGCCAGGACCAGCGTCGGCCGGGAGTCCTCGACCATGTACGCCAGCCGCTCCGCGGGGTAGTCGTGGTCCAGCGGGAGGTAGGCGCCACCCGCCTTCAGTACTGCCAGCAGCGCCACCACCAGGTCGGGGCCGCGCTCCAGGGCGACGCCCACCAGGCGTTCGGGGCCGACCCCACGGGAGATCAGCAGGCGGGCGAGGCGGTTGGCGCGGGCGTGCAGTTCGGCGTGGTCGAGGGTGTCGTCGGCGATGAGTGCGGGGGCGTGCGGGGTGCGTGCCGCCTGCTCGGCGAGCAGGTCCGTGAGGGTGGCGTCGGGGACGGGGTGGGCCGTGCAGTTCCAGTCCTCCAGGACCTGGTGCTCCTCGGCGGGGGTCATCAACGGGAGGCGGGACACGGCCAGTTCCGGATCGGCGAGGGCCGCCGCGAGAAGCGTCTCCAGCTGTCGCAGGAGCCGGTCGACGGTCTCCGGTGTGAAGAGGCTGCTGCGGTAGGTCGCTTCGATCCGCAGCCGTCCCCCGCTGAGGAAGGCCTCCAGGGAGAGGTCGAACTGGGTGGTGTCGTTGTGGACCGTCTCCCATGCGGCGGTCACCCCGGGAAATTGCGGCCCCTCCAGCCCCTGGGTGAGGAAGAGCAGCATGACGTCGAAGAACACGGCCCGCCCCGGGTGCCGTTCGGGGCGCAGCCGCTCCACGAGCCGGTCGAAGGGCATGTCCTGGTGGGCGTAGCTCTCGGTGCACAACCGGCGGACGCGCTCCACGAGTTCGGCGAGGTCGGGATCGCCGTCGAGGTCGGCGCGGAGGGCCAGGGTGTTGCCGAAGTTGCCGATCAGCTTCTCCAGGCCCGGCAGGTCGCGGTTCATGACCGCCGAACCGATGGGGATGTCGGTGGCGCCGGTGGTGCGGTGCAGGAGGGCGGCCAGGCCCGCGAGCAGCACCATGAAGGGGGTGGCGCCCGACTTCCTGGCGAACTCCGTGAGCCGCTCGGTGACGTCGGGGGCGAAGGTGTGGAAGCGACGGCCGCCCTGGGTGGTGGGGTGGGCGGTACGGGGCGCGTCGAGAGGCAGGGCGAGCGGCCGGGGTGGTGGTGTCAGGGCGGTGCGCCAGTACTGGAGGTGTTCGTCCAGTCGTTCGTCGGTCCAGGTGTCGCGCTGCCAAACGGCGTAGTCGGCGTACTGGACGGGCAGCGGTTCGACGGTGTCCGGGCCCTGGTAGAGGGCGCTCAGATCGCGGGAGAGGGCGTTGAACGTGCCGCCGTCCCAGGCGATGTGATGGACCGTCAGCACGAGGGTGTGGTCCTGTTCCGCGTGCCGGATCAGGACCGCCCTCAGGGGGTGGTCGGTGGCCAGGTCGAACGGGGTCGCCGACTCGGTGCGGGCCAGTTCGGCGGCGCGCTCCGGCGGCAGTTCGGCGGTGGTGAACCGGACCTCGGCCGACGCGTCGACGACCTGTTCCGGAGTGCCGTCCTCGCCTGCCGGGTAGCGGGTGCGCAGGATCTCGTGCCGGGTGATCAGCCCCTGGAGGGCGGTGTGCAGCCGGGCCGGGTCCAGCGGGCCGCGCAGGCGGATGGCGAGGCAGACGTTGTAGGCGGGGTCGGCCGGGTCGAGCTGCTGGAGCAGCCACATCCGGGACTGGGCGTACGACAGCGGCAGGCGCCCCGCGTCCGTGGGCCGGCGCGGGATGCGCTCGGCACGGGCGCGCGTGTCGGCGAGGCCCGCGCTCTCCAGCCGGCGGCGCAGCAGTTCGCGCTTGCGGGCCGCCAGGTCGGTCTCGGTCACTGGTGTCCGCCCTTCGGGAGCAGGTCGAGGGAGGCGCCCCACAGCTCGGCCAGCCGGCCGATCTCCGCCTCGGTGAAGAGCCGTTCGGGCCACTGCCAGCAGACCTTGAGGACCCCGTCCGTGATCACGGCGTCGATGACCAGGGGGTAGGGGGCCGGCATCGAGGGGTCGGCCGCGCTGCCCATGGCTCTGGTCTCGGGGGCGCTGGTGAACAGGGCGCTGTCCTGCCGTTCGCCCATGGTCATGCGGCCGAGATAATTGAACTCGATCTGCGGCTGCGGCAGTTCGGCAAGTTCCGCGGCGGTCGCCGGGTCGAGGTGGCGCAGCAGCCCGTATCCGATGCCCTTGTCGGGCAGTTCCGGCAGTCGCCGGCCGGACTCCAGCCGGACGGGGACGACGGTGGTGAACCAGCCGAGGGTGCTGGACAGGTCCGCACCGGGAAGGAGTCGTTCCTCGCGGCCGTGGCCCTCCAGGGCGATCAGCACGCTGTCGTCCTGCGTGGGGCGGGCGGCTTCCCTGCGCCAGGCGGGGACCGCGCGGGCGAGGGCCTCCAGCAGCACGTCCTGCACGTCGGTCGTCGGCGCGGGGTGGTCCGTCCAGTGGCGGCGGACCATGGCCCGGGTGTCCAGGGCGGGGTCCAACGGGGCCGCGCCCAGGGGTGGCTCCGGTCGGTCCAGGATGCCTTTCCACAGGGCGAGTTCAGCCGTGCGCCGCGGGGCCTCCTCGTGCAGCGCCCGGGCCCATTCCTTGAAGGAGGTTCCTCGGGGCGAGAGTTCCCTGCCCTCCCAGGCCGCCGCGAGGTCGGCCACGAGCACGCCCCACGATGCCGCGTCCGTCACCAGGTGATGCAGTACGACGAGCAGCCGTCCCTCGCGATCGGGCCCCGCGTCGAACCACAGGAACCGCGCCACCGCTCCGGTCGCCGGGTCGAGTTCGGTGACCAGCTCGTCGAAGGCGGCGGCCAGGTCCGGCTGTTCGCCGTACCCCCGTCGCCGTACGCATTCCTCCGCGCGGACCGCTCCCGCCGGTGCCGTGTGCAGCCGCCACGCTCCCGCGTCCGTCTGCGTGAACGTGGCGCGCAGCAGGTCGTGCCGGTCCAGGACGGCCTGGACGGTCCGGTGCAGCCGGTCGAGGTCGGTTCCCGCGGGTGTCCGCAGGAAGCGTGCCTGGCTGACCTGGCGGAACGGGCCGCCCTGCTCGGTGAGCCAGGTCAGCATCGGGGTGAGGGGGATGTCGCCGGTGCCCGCGTCGGGGTCGCTCACCGGGCGCTCGACGGCGGAGCCGGTGCGCTCGGCGAGCTCCGCGACGGTGGGCGCCTCGAAGATGTCCCGGGGCGAGACGGCCAGCCCGGCGGCGCGTGCCTGGCTGACGAGGCGCATCGACACGATGCTGTCGCCGCCGAGGGCGAAGAAGCTGTCGTGCACCCCGATGGTGTCCAGGCCGAGGACACCGGCGAACAGGGTGGCGAGGCGCTGCTCGGCCGCGTTCCGCGGTGGGGCGGCGGCCGGTCCGGCGGAGCGGGAGGGGGCGGGCAGGGCGGCGGTGTCCAGCTTGCCGTTGAGGGTGAGCGGGAAGCCGTCGACCGGGACGAAGGCCGAGGGGACCATGTAGTCGGGCAGGGCTGCGGCCGTGAACCGGCGCAGCGCGTCCTCCGTGACGTCGGCCTTCAGCACCACGTAGGCGACCAGGCGCCGCACCCCGGGGGTGTCCTCCCGTACGACGACCGCGGCGCGCTCGACGAGCTCGTGCTCCAGCAGGACCGCCTCGATCTCGCCGGGCTCGATGCGATAGCCCCTGATCTTGACCTGGTCGTCGATCCGGCCGAGGCACTCCACCAGCCCGTCCTCGGTCCACCGGGCGATGTCCCCGGTGCGGTACATGCGGGCCCCGGGCCGGTCGCCGAAGGGGTCGGCGACGAAGCGGCTCGCGGTGGCGCCCGGCTGTCCGAGGTAGCCGCGGGCGAGGCCCGCTCCCGCGATGTACAGCTCGCCGTCGACTCCGATGGGGACGGGGTTGAGGTGACCGTCCAGGATGTAGAGCGTGCCGCCCGCGACCGGTCGGCCGATGGCGGGCCGCTCGCTGAGGGCGAGGTCGCAGTCGGCGGAGTCGACGGTGCACTCGGTGGGTCCGTACAGATTGTGCGCGGCCAGCCCGTCCGTCTCCCGCAGGGTCCGCCACAGGTCCGGCGGCACGGCCTCGCCGCCCACACCCAGGACCTTCAACTTCCCCTGCCAGTCGCCGCCCTGGGCGACCAGTTCGCCCAGCAGGGACGGGGACAGCTCGATGAACTCGATGCCGTGCCCGGTGAGGAAGCCGCGCAGGGCGTCCTGGTCGCGGCGCACGTCCTCGGGTACGAAGTGGAGTTCGTGCCCGGCGAACATCCACAGCATCGGCTGCCAGGAGGCGTCGAACGCGGTCGGCCAGGCGTGCCCCACCCGCAGGGGCCGCCCGCCGACCGCATCGGAGGCCGGTGTGTGCAGGGTGGCGTTGTGGGCGGCGAAGAGGTTGGCGATGGCCCGCTGCGGCACCACGACCGCCTTGGGGCGTCCGGTGGAGCCGGAGGTGTAGATGACGTGAGCGGGGTGCTCGGGGAGCAGGGGTGACAGGCGGTCCTCTTCGGTGAGGTCCGAGCCGTCCGTCTCCGCGAGCCGCTGCCGGATGGCCGGATCGTCCAGCAGGAGCGCCGATTCGAGGGCCGTCTCCGCCGTGGCCAGCAGCGCCACGGGCCGTGCATCGGCGAGCATCCCGGCGATCCGCTCCCACGGCCAGGCCGGGTCCAGCGGCAGATAGGCGGCGCCCGCCTTCTGGATCGCGAGGATCGCGATCATGGTGTCCGGTGTCGGCGGCAGTGCGAACGCCACGATCCGCTCGGGACCGGCGCCCGACTCCACCAGCAGCCGGGCCAGTTGGTTGGCCCGCGTGTTGAGTTCGGCGAAGGTCAGCCGCCGGCCGGCTCCCACGACCGCAACAGCGTCCGGAGTCCGGGCCACCTGGCTCTCGAACACCGCGGGCATGGTGGCCCGCGCCGACGGCAGCCGCTCCCCCACACCTCCCGCGAGCAGCGCGGCCCGCTCCTCGGGCACGAGGACGTCCAGGGCGGCCAGCGGGGTGTCGGGCGCCGCCACGACCGCGTGCATGAGCCGTTCGAAGCGTCCCGCCAGTGCCTCGACCGTGGCCCGGTCGTACGCGTCGGGACGGAACTCGAAGATCACCTCGAGGTGCTGCTCGTCGAGCACGGCCAGCGTCAGCGGATAGTGGGTCGCGCCGGAGCCCTTCACGTCGACGATCCGCAGTCCGGCGAGCGCTTCGGCCTCGGCGACCGCGCCCCGGTCGATCGGGTAGTTCTCGAAGACGAGCAGGGTGTCGAAGAGGTCCCCGGACCCGGCCAGGCGCTGGATCTCGGTGAGGCCGAGGTGCTGATGGTCCATCAGGCGGGCCTGTTCGTGCTGGAGTCGTCGCAGGAAGGCACCGGCGCGCTCTCCCGGCGGGACCGCCACCCGCACCGGCACGGTGTTGATGAACAGGCCGATCATGGCCTCGGCACCGGCGAGTTCGGCGGGCCGCCCGGCCACGGTCGCGCCGAAGACCACGTCCTCCCGACCTGTCAGCCGGGCGAGCAGCAGCGCCCACAGACCCTGCACGACGGTGTTGACGGTGACACCGTGCGAGCGCGCCAACTCCTTCGTCGAGGCAGGGAGTCGCAGGGTGTGCAGCTCGGGCCGCACCGGGACCGGCCCGGGGGCCGTGGGTGCCAGGAGGGTGGGTGTGGCCCCGGCGAGCGCCTGCCGCCAGGCCTGCCCCGAGGCCTCCCGGTCCCGTGCCGCCAGCCAGGCGAGGAAGTCCCGGTAGGGGCGTACGGCGGGCAGGGGTGCGGCCCGGTCGGGCGCCAGTCGGGCCGCGTAGAGCTGGAGCAGCTCGCGTACGAGAAGCGGCACGGACCAGCCGTCGAGGAGGAGATGGTGGTTGGTGAGGATGAGCAGCCAGCGGTTCTCGCCCCGGTCGACGAGGGTGAACCGGAGCAGCGGGGGGTCGGTCAGGGCGAAGCGGGCCGTGGCGTCGGCGACGAGCGCGGCCTCCTGGGCCGCGTCGGCCTCGGTCCAGTCCACGGTGATCTGCTTGAGGACCACCTGCACCGGTTCGTCCAGCTCTTCGTGGAGGAAGGCGCTGCGCAGGTTGGCGTGGCGGGCGAAGAGTTCCTCGACGGCCGTGCGCAGCAGTTCGGGGCGCAGCGGTCCTTCGATCTCCACCAGGGACCGCATGGTGTAGATGTCCTGGGCGTCCTCGTCGAACAGGGCGTGGAAGAGCAGGCCCTGTTGCAGCGGGGACAGCGGCAGGACGTCCTCGACCAGGGAACCGTCGTCGCTCATCGGGTTCTCCACCTCGCCTTGACGTTGTCGAGCTGCGACTGGCTGAGCGACACCAGCGGTGCGGTGGTCGCGGTGAACTCCTCGGACCCGCCGCCGGATTCGGGCAGCGCCGCCGCGAGGCCGGCCGGGGTGCGGTGGGTGAACACGTCCCGGGGGGAGAGCGGGAGCCCGGCTCTGCGGGCCCGGTCGGCCAGGCGTACGGAGATGATGCTGTCGCCGCCGCGTTCGAAGAAGTCGTCGTGCACACCGGCCCGTTCGAGCCCGAGCACGTCGGCGAACAGTGCGCACAGCACCTTCTCCGGTTCGGTGCGCGGCGGTTCGTACGTGCTCGCCTCCGTGAAGTCGGGGGCGGGCAGGGCGCGGCGGTCCAGTTTGCCGCTGGGGGTGAGCGGCAGGGCGTCCAGGACGACCACGGCGGAGGGGACGAGCTGGCCGGGGAGGCGTTCCGCGAGCGCACGCCGGAGGGTGACGGGGTCGGGGGTGGTGCCGGGCTCGGGCACCACGTACGCCACCAGCCTGAGCGGTGCCGGGCCGTCCTGCCGGGCGACCACCGCGGCACGGGCCACTCCGGGCAGGGCGCGGGCCGCCGTCTCGATCTCGCCGGGTTCCACCCGGAAGCCCCTGATCTTGACCTGGCTGTCGGCCCGGCCGAGGAACTCCACCGTGCCGTCGGTCCGCAGCCTGGCCAGGTCGCCGGTGCGGTAGAGGCGGCTGCCGGGCGGGCCGAAGGGGTTGGCGACGAATCGCTCGGCGGTGCGGCCGGGTTGGTTCAGATAGCCGCGGGCCAGTCCGTCCCCGGCGATGTACAGCTCGCCGGCCGCCCCGGCCGGGGAGGGCCGCAGGAACGGGTCCAGGACGTGGACGCGGGTGTGGGCGATGGGGTGTCCGAGCGGGACCGGGCCGTCTTGGCCGTCGTGGACGTGGATCAGGCTGTCTCCGGCCGCCTCGGAGCAGCCGTAGAGGTTGACGAGCCGGGCCTGCGGCCAGCGTTCGGTGATGGCCCGGGCGAGTTCGCCGGTGAGGGGCTCGCCGCTGGACACCCAGGTGCGCACGGAATCGAAGGCGCCGGGTGGGGCCGATTCGACCAGGGTGGCGTAGAGGCTGGGGACGGCGGTCAGGAGGGTGGCCCGGTGGCGGTCGGCCAGTGCGGCGAGGGCGGTGGGGTCGCCGGTCGCCTCGTCGTCGGCGAGGGCCACGGGCTCGCCCGCGACCAGGGCGCCGAGCAGTTCGGTGAGGCCGTCGATGAAGCTGATCGGGCTCTTGGAGACGCGTACGCCGTCGTCCGTCAGCTCCCGCCCCCAGGCGAGGCGGTTGGCCAGGGCACGTTGGGTGCCGACGACGCCTTTGGGGCGGCCGGTGGAGCCCGAGGTGAAGATGACGTAGGCCGGTTGGTCGGGCGACAGGGGAGGCTGTTCGCGTACGGCGGCTTCGACATCCGGCGCGCACAGCAACTCCGCACTGATTCCCGGCTGTTGACCGTTGGCGATCACCAGGTGGGGTTCGGCGTCATCGAGCATCAGGGCGATGCGGTCGGGCGGATACCCCAGGTCGACCGGCATACAGGCCGCACCGGCCTTGAGCACGGCCAGGAGGGCGATCACCAGATCGGGGCCGCGCGACAAGGCGACGGCCACCACGGACTCGGGCCCGGCGCCGCGGGCGGCGAGTGCGGCGGCCAACCGGTCGGCCCGGGCGTCGAGTTCGGCGAAGGTGATGACGGTGTCGCCGTGCAGGACGGCCGGGGCCTCGGGGGTGCGGGCGGCCTGTTCCTCGAAGAGGGCGCGCACGGTGGTGGCGGTGTGCTCGACCGGGTTCTCGACCGTGGGCGGCGGGCCGAGGCGGGCGACAGGAGACGCGGGGACCTTGGTGAACGCCGTTATCAGGCCGCGCAGTTGGTCCGCGATGTCCTCGACCGCGCTGCGGTCCAGGGCGGACGGCTGATGGCTGAAGGTCAGCGTGAGCCGGGGGCCGGGCAGGGCGGTGAGGGTCAGCGGGTAGTGGGTCGCGTCCCGGACGGAGACTCCCGTCATGCGCGGGCCGTCGAGGGCGCGGGCGATGCCGCCGTCGTCGATCGGGTAGCTCTCGAAGACCAGCAGGGTGTCGAAGAGCACGGGATGGCCGACGGCGCGCTGGATGTCGGCGAGGCCGAGGTGTCGGTGGTCCAGGAGGGCGGACTGCTCGGACTGGAGACGCAGGAGGAGGTCCGCGAGGGGTTCCTCCGGTCGTAACCGCACGCGTACCGGGAGGGTGTTGATGAAGAGGCCGACCATGGACTCGATGCCGGGTACGTCGGCGTCGCGGCCGGAGACGGTGGCGCCGAGGACGACGTCGGTGCGGCCGGTCAGTCTGCCGAGGAGGACGGCCCACAGGCCCTGGAGGGTGGTGCTGACCGTCAGTCCGTGGGCGCGGGCGGTGCTGGTGAGTGCCTCTGTGTCCTGCTCGGAGAGCTCCAGGACGAGCCGTTCGGGCTGCCGGGCGGGGTGTTCGCCCGGCGCGACGAGTGACGGTTCGTCAAGTCCCTGGAGGGCGGACCGCCATGCCTCCCGCGCGGCCTCGCGATCCTGCCGGGACAGCCAGGCGAGGTAGTCGCGGTAGGGCCGTACGCGAGGCAGGGCCGTCGGGTCGCCGGCCGAGGTGTAGAGCTGGAAGAGCTCCCGCACGAGCACGGGGGCGGACCAGCCGTCCCAGAGCAGGTGGTGGGAGGAGAGGACCAGGCGGTGGTCCTGGTCGCCGAGGACGGCCAGGCGGAACCGGAGCAGGGGCGGGCGGGCCAGGTCGAAGGGTTCGTCCAGGTCCTGCTCCAGCAGCCGGTCGAGGGCCGGTCGGCGCTCCTGGGGCGGCAGGGCGGACAGGTCGTCGACGTGCCACGGCACGGTGACCGCACCGCGCACGACCTGGACCGGGCGGCCGGAGCGCTGGGTGCGGAACGCGGCGCGGAGGTTGGCGTGCCGGGCGACCAGGGCCTCGGCCGCGGTGCGCAACCGGCCCTGGTCCAGGGGGCCTTCGAGGCGGATGACCATCTGGCCGGTGTAGACGTCCCGGGCGTGGGTGTCGTACAGCGCGTGGAAGACCATGCCCTCCTGCATGGGCGAGAGCGGGAGGACGTCCTCGACGCCCGGGCGGGCCGCCATCAGGACCCGGCCGCGCGCATGGCCTCGGCCAGGCTGCGCGGGCGCATGTCCGTCCAGTGCCGCTCGATGTGCTCCAGGCAGGCGGCCCGGGTGCCGGGTCCGTGCACGCTCTCCCAGCCGGCGGGCACGGGGGCGAAGTCCGGCCAGAGGGAGTACTGGCCCTCGTCGTTGACCAGGACACGGAAGACGCCGTTGTCGTCGTCGAAGGGGTTGGCCATGGCTCAGTTCCTCTCCTGCGCGGATCCGGCGTACTGGTCCTTCGCCCCGGGCGCCGGCTCGGCCGGGTCGGCGCCCAGCGCGACGATGCGGTTGGCCCGGTCGACGTGGACGACCCGGGGTTGGTGGGCGGCCCGTTCGGACTCGTCGAGCTCGGCGAAGGACATGATGATGACGAGGTGTCCGGGGTGAATGAGGTGGGCGGCGGCGCCGTTGACCCCGATGACACCGCTGCCGCGTTCGCCCGCGATGGCGTACGTGGTGAGGCGGGCGCCGTTGTCGATGTCCACGACCTGTACCGCTTCGCCCTCGACGATGTCGGAGGCGTCCAGCAGGTTCTGATCGATCGTCAGGGAGCCGACGTAGTGCAGATCGGCCTGGGTGACGGTGGCTCGATGGATCTTTCCGTTGAGCAGGGTGCGTCGCACCATGACCCCCAGCGTAGATACTTAGGTGAGGCTAACCTAAATCAACATCGTCAGGTGCGGAAGAAGTCGAGAAGCACGCGGTTCACCTCGTCCGGCCGCTCCAGATAGCCGTAGTGGCCGCAGTCCTTGATCTCCCGATAGACGGCGCCGGGGATCGCGTCCGCGACCTCGCGGCTCAGATGCGGTGGCAGGATCACGTCGTCGGCGAACCCGACGACCAGGCAGGGCACGGCGACGGCCCGATAGGCGGCGAGCCGTCCGTCGGGGACGTGGAGGTCCAACTGGGCCCGCGCGCCCGGCCCGTGGACCGGCGGGGCGAACTCGAAGATCTCCAGCCAGTCCTGGGCCTGGAGTTCGTCGTCCAGAGTGGCAGGCGAGAGGTTCTGGAGCGCTCGCACCCAGGCCGCGTAGGCCGGGGGCAGGACGACTCCGCTGTCGTACAGGGTGCGTTCGGCGCGGGCCATGGCGGTGCGCAAGGCGTCGGTGCGGCCCCGGGTGGCCATCAGGACGCCCTGGCGCACGAGTTCGGGCCTGGTGAGCATCAGTTCCTGGACGACGTACGCGCCCAGGGAGACGCCGACGACACGGCACGGGGCGAGGCCGAGGTGCCCGATCAGGCCCGCCGTGTCGGCGACCAGGTCGTCGATCGCGAAGCCCTCGGAGCAGTCGTCGCTCGGCGGGATGCCCCGGTTGTCGAAGGTGACGACCCGGTGACCGGCGGCCACGAGGGCCGGCACCTGGTGCAGGTGCCAGCCACGGCCGGCAGCGCCCTGGCCCATCACCAGGAGGACCGGTTCACCGTGGCCGCTGTCCTCGTAGTGCAGCCGGACTCCGTCGATCTGCGCACTCGGCATGGCTCCCCCAGCGGCTCCTGCGGTCCCTGCGGCTCTGGTGGTGGTCCTACGACGGCTTGTCGGTCGGTCTCGGGACGGCCTCAACCGCCGCCTTCTCCCCCTCTTCCGCCGACGGCCCGTGCAGGGTCGCCTTCCGCAGGTCCGGCATGGCCACAGCGAGCGTCGCCACACCGGCGAGGCAGATGACCCCGCCGAGCGCCGCGGCACCGCCCGAGGTTCCGAGCGCCCGCGCCACCAGGCCCGCCTCCAGGTTGCCGACGGAGGGGCCCGCGGTGGCCTGCGCGAGCCACAGGCTGCCGACGCGGCCCTGCAGACGGTCCGGGGTGTAGTGCTGGAGCAGGGCCCGGCGCAGGATCTCGGAGGCGGTGTCACCGAGGCCTGCCAGCGCCAGGAAGGTCAGCCCCAGCCACAGGTCGGAGCTCAGGCCGAAGCAGGCGATCCCCACGCCCCACACCGCCACCGCGCCGATCAGGGCCCGTCCGGTGTGATGCACGCGTCCGGTCCAGCCGCTGGTCAGCGCGCCGAAGAAGGAGCCGACCGCGGGGGCGGTGTAGAGCAGTCCGACGGTGGTGTCGCCGCCGCCGAAGTGCTCGGTGCCCATTTCCGGGAAGAGCGCGTACGGCATCGCGAAGACCACCGCGCACACGTCGATGAGCAGCAGTCCGGTGACGACCCGGTTGCCGCGCAGGAAGTGCCAGCCCTCCCCCATGGCCTTCAGCGGATGCTGCGCCTCCCCGGAGCCCTCGGGCGGCAGCGGAGGCAGCGGGGCCAGGAGCAGCAGGCCTACGACGTACACGGCCGCGTCGATGCCGAAGCACCAGGCCACGCCCGGGCCGGCCGCGATGACGCCGGCCAGCGACGGGCCGGCCATGCCGCCGAGCTGGGCGGTGAGGGTGGTCAGCGCGCCCGCCGCCGCGAGCTGGCCGGGGGCGACCAGGTTCGGGGTGGCCGCCATCATGGCCGGTCCGCCGAGGCCGCTGACACCGCCCGCGAGGACGGCCGCGACGAAGACGAACCAGACCTGCGGGTCGGGCAGGGCCGCGTTGACCGCGAGCGCCGCGATCACCACCGCGGTGATCGCCCGGGTGACGAGCACGACCCGGCGCCGGTCGACCCGGTCGGCGAGCACCCCGCCCGCGACCAGACCGACCAGCAGGGACAGGCCCAGCACCAGGCTCATCAGCCCGACTTGGACCGAGGACCCGGTCAGGTGGTAGATCTGCAGGCTCGCCGCCACCGAGGTGAGGTGGGTGCCGAGCATGGAGATCGCCTGGGTGGCGAACACCAGCCGGAAGTCCCTGCTGGAGCGCAGGGGCGTGACGTCGACGACGACTTCTCCGAGACGCACGGGCTTCCTAACCCTGGAGGGACGGCGCGACGACCCGCGCCGGTTGCGCGGGGACGACGTAGGGGGCGACGCTGCGCAGTTTCTCGCAGGTCTCCTCCAGCTCCCGTTCGGGAGTGGACCCGGAGAGGATGCCGGCGCCGGCCCGCAGCCAGGTGCGCCCGCCCTCCTCGAAGAGGCTGCGCAGCACCAGGGCCGCGTCGAGGCCTCCGTCGCTTCCCGCCATCAGCACCGCGCCACTGTAGATCCCGCGGCGCTCCCGCTCCAGACGGGTGATGCAGTCGTACGCCGGACCCTTGGGGATGCCGGACGCGGTGACCGCCGGGAAGACCGCCCGGAGCACGTCCCAGGCGCTCGCATGGTCGGCCAGCTCGCCGTGCACGCTGGACCCGAGGTGCTGGACGCTGCCGCGCTGCCGCACGCTCAGCAGGTCACGGACCAGGACCGAGCCGGGCCGGCACACGGTGGCCATCTCCTCCTCGGCCAGTTTGACGGAGAGCACGTGCTCGGAGATCTCCTTGGGATCGGCGAGGAGTTCGGCGCGCAGCCGCTCGTCCTCCCGCTCGCCGAGGCCGCGGGCGCGGGTGCCGGCGAGGGGCTGGGTGACGACGTGGCCGTCCGCGTCGACCTCGGCGACGGTCTCGGGGCTGAATCCGACGACGCGTCGGCCGCCGAGGTTCAACAGGTAGGAGCGGGCGGGTGTGTTGTGGGTGCGGCCGTGGACGTAGGTGGCGACGAAGTCGACCGGGAAGGGGATCGTGAGGGTCCTGGAGAGAATGACCTTCTGGAGTTCGGTGGTGCGGATCTCCTCCAGTGCCTCCGACACCATCTCCGGGTAGCCGCTGCCGGTGCCGGAGACCTCGATGGGCCGGGGTTCGGCGGTGCGGGGGACGGTGGGCTCGGACAGCAGGGCCACCAGGGATTCGAGGGTCTCCTGGTCGGTACTGCGCACCCGGGCGCCGTTCTGACGCAGCCTCACTTCGCTGTGCGGGACGACGAGATGGAGCAGCCGGTCGTCGCCGGCGCGGTCCGGGCGGTCGGTGTGAAGGTGGGAGAACTCGAAGGCCATCCAGCCGTAGGCGTGCCATCCGGCCACGTCCATGGCCGCTAACTCTTCCTGCACTTGGCGCAGCGGATGCGCTCCGAGCGGGGTCACCGTCTCGTCGGTCAGCCATCTGGCGCGGATCTCGGACCGGTCGACCACGATCTCGCCGAGCGCTCCTCCGGCGAACCAGCAGTCGCCCTCCCGCTCGTACACGACGTACTGGTCGAACAACCCCGACTCGGCCAGTCTCGCGGCCAACAGAACGGGATCTCCCGGCAGTTCCGTCTCCGCGCTCCGGTAACGCAGCAACGAGCCACCTCCGTTGACTTAGGTTAACCTAACCTAATTAAGTCAACCCTAGACTCCGCATCGGAGACGCGTCCAGAGCGCCCCCACCCCGTACGCCCCTCCCGATCCCGCATCCAGGCTTGACCCTGATCGCTCATTAGGTAAGCCTTTCCTAAACAGGCAGGCGGGAGTTGAGCATGCTCGACGGTTGGGTGCGCTGGCCGGAGCCGCTGGCGCAGCGGTATCGGACCGAGGGGTACTGGGCGGGCCGGCCACTGGACCGGCTGCTGCGGGACCGGGCCCGGCAGGCTCCGGAGCGGATCGCGCTCGTGGACGCCGAGGGGAACCGCTGGACGTACGCGGAGCTCGATCTGCGCGCCGACCGCACGGCGGCGGGACTGCGGAGGGCCGGCATCGGCAGCGGTGACCGGGTCGTCGTCCAACTCCCCAACACGGACGCCTTCGTGGTGCTGTTCTTCGGGCTGCTGCGGGCCGGTGCCGTGCCGGTGCTGACGCTCCCCGCGCACCGGGAGAGCGAACTCGTCCATGTCGCCGAGACGGCCGGCGCGATCGCCCTGGCGATTCCCGACACGCTCGACGGCTTCGACCACCGCCCGCTCGCCAGGGCCGTGCGCAAGGCGGTGCCGAGCGTCGAGCACGTCCTGGTGGCCGGTGACCCCGCCGAGTTCACCGCGCTCGCCGACGTGGACGCCGAGCCGGTGCCGCTGCCCGAACCGGACCCCGGTGACGTGGCGGTACTGCTGCTGTCCGGCGGCACGACCGGCAAGCCGAAGCTCATTCCGCGCACCCACGACGACTACACGTACAACGTCCGTGCGAGCGCCCAGGTCTGCGGTCTCGACGAGTCCACCGTCTATCTGGTGGTCCTGCCGACCGCGCACAACTTCGCGCTGGCCTGCCCCGGTCTGCTCGGCACCCTGATGGCCGGCGGCACCGTGGTGCTCTCCCCCACCCCCAGCCCCGACGACGCGTTCGCGCTGATCGAGCGGGAGAAGGTCACCATCACGGCCGTGGTCCCGCCCATCGCCCTGCTGTGGCTGGACGCGGTGGAGTGGGAGGACGCCGATCTGTCCTCCCTCGCGCTGCTCCAGGTCGGCGGCTCCAAACTGGGCGCCGAACCGGCGGCCCGGGTCGGACCCGCGCTCGGCTGCAGGCTCCAGCAGGTCTTCGGCATGGCCGAGGGACTGCTCAACTACACCCGCCTGAATGATCCCGCGGAGCTGGTGATCGGCACCCAGGGGCGGCCGTTGTCCCCGGCCGACGAGGTCAGGGTGGTCGACGAGGACGGACACGACGTGGCTCCGGGCGAGACCGGGGAGTTGCTCACCCGCGGGCCGTACACGCTGCGCGGCTACTACCGGGCCGCCGAGCACAACGCCCGGTCCTTCACCGACGACGGCTTCTACCGCACCGGCGATCTCGTCAGGGTGCTGCCCACCGGCCATCTGATCGTCGAGGGCCGGGCCAAGGACCAGATCAACCGGGGCGGCGACAAGATCTCCGCCGAGGAGCTGGAGAACCACATCCTCGCCCACCCCGCGGTGCACGACGCCGCCGTGGTCGGCATGCCCGACGCGACGATGGGCGAGCGCACCTGCGCCTACCTCGTACCCCGCGGACAGGCCCCGACCCAGCGGGAGCTGGCCGCCTTCCTCACCGAACGCGGCGTCGCCGCCTACAAGTTGCCCGACCGCGTCGAACAGACCGACGCGTTCCCCCGTACCTCCGTCGGAAAGATCGACAAGAAGACGCTCGGCCGCCGCATCGCCGAGCGGCTGCGCGCGGAGGGAAGCGTTGGCAACTGAGTCCGCCACGGCGGCACTTGCCCGAAAGCCCCCACGGCGCCGGAACTCCACCCGCACACTCGCGGTCCTCGGCGCCCTGCTCCTGCTGCTCGCGGCCGTCATGCTCAGCCTGGCGGTCGGCTCGCGCTCGCTGCCGCTGTCCACGGTCGTCGACGCCCTGCTCCACGACGACGGCTCGACCGCGAGTTCGGTGATCTGGGACGTACGGGTGCCCCGCACCCTGGCCGGCATCGCCGCCGGGGCCGCGCTCGGTGTCGCGGGCGCGCTCATCCAGGCACTGACCCGCAATCCGCTGGCCGACCCCGGGCTGCTCGGCATCAACGCGGGGGCCGCCGCCGGGGTGGTGGTGTCCATCACGGTGCTGGGGCTGACCAGTCTGTGGGCCTCGGTGTGGTTCGCGATGGCGGGGGCGGTGGTGGCGGGGTTGCTGGTGTACGCGCTGGCCTCGGGCGGACGGGCCGGTGCCACCCCCGAGCGGCTGGCGCTGGGGGGCGCGGTGATCGCCGCCGTGTTCACCGGCATCGGCCAGACCCTGATGCTGCTCGACGCCCAGGCCCTGGACCAGCTGCGGTTCTGGAGCGTGGGTTCGCTCGCCCGGGCCGGCAGCGAGACCCTGACGACCATCGCGCCGTTCGTCGGCGTGGGCCTGCTGCTCGCGCTCTGTCTCGTCCGGCCGCTCAACGCGCTGGCGCTCGGCGAGGACGGCGCCCGCGCCCTGGGTGCCCATGTGGACCGGACCCGGTTCGTCGGCCTGCTCGCCGTGACGCTGCTGTGCGGGGCGGCGACCGCCGCCGTGGGTCCGCTGGTCTTCGTCGGGCTCGCCGTGCCGCACATGGCCCGGATGATCGCCGGGGCGGACCAGCGCTGGACTCTGCCGCTGTCGATGCTGCTCGCCCCGGCCCTGCTGCTCCTCGCCGATGTGCTGGGCCGGGTCGTGGTCCGCCCCGACGAGCTCGACGCGGGTGTGGTCACCGCGGTGATCGGCGCGCCGGTGTTCATCGCGCTCGTGCGCCACCGCCGGGTGGTGGGCGTATGACCACGCAGACGGTCCCCGCGCGGAGCCATGTCGTCCGCAGCCGGTCCCACCGGTTCTCCCTGCGGGTGGACGTACGGGTGGTGACGGTCTGCGCGCTGGTGCTGGCCGCCACCGTGGGCGTTGGTGTCCTCGCGCTCGGCACCGGGGAGTACACGATCTCCCCGGCGGACGTCGTACGCACCCTGCTGGGCAACGGGAGCCGGCGGACGGACTTCATCGTCAACGAGCTACGACTGCCCCGGCTGGTCACCGGCATCCTCGTCGGTGCCGCGCTCGGGCTGAGCGGGGCGCTGTTCCAGAGCCTGACCCGCAATCCGCTCGGCAGCCCGGACATCGTCGGCTTCACCTACGGCTCGGCCACCGGCGGTCTGCTGGTCGTCCTGCTCGCCGGCGGCACCGGCGGCCAGATCGCGGCCGGTGCGGTGGGCGGCGGCCTCGCGACCGCGATCCTGGTGTACGTCCTGGCCTGGCGGCACGGCATCCACGGCTACCGGCTCGTGCTGGTCGGCATCGGCGTCAGTGCCCTGCTCCAGGGCGTCAACGCCTATCTGCTCGCCAAGGCCCGCTTCACCCAGGCCGCGCAGGCGATGGTGTGGCTCAACGGCAGCCTCAACGGGCGGGGTTGGCAGGATGTCCGGCCGGCCGCCCTCGGACTGCTCGTCGTGCTGCCCCTGGTCGCGCTCGCCGCGAGCCGGCTGAAGATCCTGGAGATGGGCGACGACGTGGCGGGCGGTCTCGGGGTGCCCGTCCAGCGCACCCGGCTGCTGATCCTCGTCCTCGGCACGGCGGCCTGTGCGGTGGCCACCGCCGCGGCCGGCCCGATCCCCTTCGTGGCCCTCGTCGCACCGCAGCTGGCCCGGCGCCTCACCCGGGCGCCGGGCCCCAACCTCCTGGCCGCCACCTGTACCGGCGCCTTCCTCGTGGTCGCCGCGGACTTCGCGTCCCAGCGGATCCATGAGACGGCCCAGCTGCCGGTGGGGGTGGTGACGGCGGTGGTCGGCGGGCTGTATCTGGGGCTGCTGCTGCGCGGGCAGCGCCGGTCGGGCCGGATCTGAGTCAGTGGCCGTGGCCGCCCTCGTCGGTATGCGTACCGGCCTGCGCTCCGGTCCTGACCGTGAACGCCGCCGTGTGCACCTGTCCTTCGTGCTTGAAGTCCAGGAACAGGCGGTACGCGCCCTCGCTCGGTGCCGTGGCGGTGAAGGAGATGTCCGGGCCCGACGCGGTCTTCCCGTCGCCCGGTTCACCGTTGGGGTGGACATGGAGATAGGCCAGGTCGCCGGAGCGCAGGGCGACGAGGTGGCCGTAGGCGCCGAGGTAGGGCTGGAGGTCGGTGACGGGCCTGCCGTCACGGGAGACCGTCAGCTTGACCTCGCCCTCGCCGCCCGGGCGCAGGCCGCCGCTCAGCTCGACCTCGTAGCCGTCCGTCTCGGCCGTGGCGTCCGGCGCCGGAAGCCGCTGCGGCGCGTAGGAGCCCGAGGCCGCCAGGTCCGCGCCGAGGGTGAGGTTCTCGGCGCCCTTCTTCGCCGGGGTGAAGTCGGCGAAGACGCGGTAGCCGCCGGCACGGGGCAACTCGACGGGGATGCTCCAGGTGCCGTCGGCGGCGCGAGTGGGGTGCAGGTGGCGGTAGGTGACCAGGTCGCGTGAGGCGACGATGAGGTGGAGTTCCTTCTCGTGCTCACGCCGGTACGCGGTGACGGCACGGCCACTCGCGTCGCGGACGGCGAACCGCAGCTCGGCTCGCTGCCCGGCGGCGACGCTCGGGGTCTTCAGGTCGAGGGTGTAGCCGCCTTCGGAGATCTGCAGTCCCCCGGGCGCGTGACCGGCACCTCCGGCACCCGCCGCGCCTCCGCCGCCCGCGGCACCACCTCCGTCCGGCGACTCTTCGTGACTTTCGTGGCTCGCTGGCGCACTCTCCGCGACGGCCGGGTCGATGGCCCTGCCCACGCCGTACGCGGTGCCGAACGTCGCCGCCAGCGCCGCTGCGAACGCGGAGATCTTGAGTCCTGCGTGCATGACCAGCTCCTGGAGAACACGGCCTCCCGCCTTGGGATACGAGGCCTCGATGCAGCTGACAATACCCCTAGGGGGTATGAAGTCAACCCCTCCGGACCGCTTGCCTTTGATACCCCCCAAGGGTATACAGGAGCATGTGCCGCAGATACCCCCGCCCCGTATTCCACAAGGAGTGGCGATGACCACCACCGCGACCGGAGCCCCTGCCGAGGTAGAGCTCGCCATCGGCGGCATGACCTGTGCCTCGTGCGCCGCGCGCATCGAGAAGAAACTGAACCGCATGGCCGGGGTGACCGCGACCGTCAACTACGCCACCGAGAAGGCGAAGGTCAGCTACGGCGGCGAGGTCAGCGTGCGGGACCTGATAGCGACCGTCGAGAAGACCGGGTACACCGCACAGGAACCCGTACCGGAGGAACCCTCGGACGAACCGGTGGACCACGAACTCCGGTCACTGCGCGAGCGGTTGGTCACCGCGGTCCTTCTCGCTCTCCCCGTCGTCGCGATGGCCATGATCCCGGCCCTGCAGTTCGAGTACTGGCAGTGGCTCTCGCTGACCCTCGCCGCGCCCGTGGTGACGTACGCCGCATGGCCCTTCCACAAGGCGGCGTTCACCAACGCGCGGCACGGCGCGGCGACGATGGACACGCTGATCTCGGTCGGCACGCTGGCCGCGTTCGGCTGGTCGCTGTGGGCACTGTTCCTCGGGACCGCGGGGACGCCGGGCATGACGCACCCCTTCGAGCTGACGATCGCTCGCGGTGACGGTGCCGGGAACATCTACCTCGAGGCCGCCGCGGGTGTCACCGCCTTCATCCTGGCCGGGCGGTACTTCGAGGCACGGTCCAAGCGGAAGGCGGGCGCGGCGCTGCGGGCGCTGCTGGAACTGGGCGCGAAGGACGTCACCGTGCTGCGGGCCGACGGCAGTGAACAGACCGTTCCCGTGGGCGAGTTGAAGGTCGGCACCCGCTTCGTCGTCCGCCCGGGGGAGAAGATCGCGACCGACGGGACGGTCGTCGAGGGCTCGTCGGCGGTGGACGCGTCGATGCTGACGGGCGAGTCCGTGCCGGTGGAGGTCGCCCAGGGTGACGCGGTCGCCGGTGCCACGGTCAACGTCGGCGGCCGGCTCGTCGTCGAGGCGACCCGGGTGGGCTCGGACACGCAGCTGGCGCGGATGGCGAAGCTGGTGGAGGACGCGCAGAACGGGAAGGCCGCGGCCCAGCGGCTGGCGGACCGGATCTCCGCCGTGTTCGTGCCCGTGGTGATCGCCCTCGCGCTGGGCACCCTCGGCTTCTGGCTCGGCAACGGGGCCGGTCTGACGCCCGCCTTCACCGCCGCGGTCGCCGTGCTGATCATCGCCTGCCCGTGCGCCCTGGGGCTGGCGACGCCGACCGCGCTGCTGGTGGGCACGGGGCGCGGCGCGCAGCTCGGGATCCTCATCAAGGGCCCGGAGGCCCTGGAGTCCACGCGCAAGGTCGACACCGTCGTCCTCGACAAGACGGGCACGGTCACCACGGGCCGGATGACGCTGCTGGCCGTGCACACCGCGGACGGTACGAGTGAGGCCGAAGTCCTGCGGCTGGCAGGCGCGCTGGAGCACGCCTCGGAGCATCCGATCGCCCGGGCGGTGGCCGACGGGGCGCTGACGAAGCTGGGTGCGCTGCCCACGCCCGAGGACTTCGCGAACGTGCCGGGGCTCGGGGTGCAGGGCACCGTCGAGGGCCACGCGGTACTCGTCGGCCGGGAGCGGCTGCTGGGCATGGGGGTCCCCCCGCTCGAGCGCAGCCGAGAGTGCGGGAGGGCGATGGAACTGCCCGTGGAGCTGGCCCGGTTGAAGGCGGAGGCCGAGGCGTCCGGTCGTACGGTCGTCGCGGTCGCCTGGGACGGCGAGGCGCGGGCGGTCCTCGAGGTGGCCGACGCGGTGAAGGAGACCAGCGCGGAGGCGATCACGCGGCTGCGGGCGCTCGGTCTGACCCCGATCCTGCTGACCGGTGACAACGAGGTGGTGGCGCGGGCCGTCGCCCGCGAGGTCGGTATCGCGCCCGAGGACGTGATCGCCGAGGTGCTGCCGCAGGACAAGGTCGATGTCGTCAAGCGGCTTCAGGGCGAGGGCCGTTCGGTCGCGATGGTCGGCGACGGCGTCAACGACGCGGCCGCGCTCGCCCAGGCGGACCTGGGGCTGGCCATGGGCACGGGCACGGACGCGGCGATCGAGGCCGGTGACCTGACCCTGGTCCGCGGCGACCTGCGCGCGGCGGCGGACGCGATCCGGCTGGCCCGCCGGACCCTGGGCACGATCCGGTCCAACCTGTTCTGGGCGTTCGCCTACAACGTGGCCGCGCTGCCGCTGGCCGCGGCGGGCCTGCTGAACCCGATGCTGGCCGGGGCCGCGATGGCGTTCTCGTCGGTGTTCGTGGTGGGGAACTCGCTGCGGCTGCGGTCGTTCAAGGCGGCCGAGTGAGCGGAGTGCCGGACCACCGCGGTGGTCCGGCACTCCGGTGACGTCAGCCCAGCTTCTTCAGCAGCTCCACGGCCAGCGGGGCCGAGGACGCCGGGTTCTGGCCGGTGACCAGGTTGCGGTCGACCACGACGTTCGGCACCCACGGCTCGCCCACCTGGACCTGGACGCCGGCCTCGGTCAGCCGGTCCTGGAGGAGCCACTTGGCCTTGTCGGCGAAGCCGGCCTGGGTCTCCTCGGCGTTGGTGAAGGCGGCGATCCGGTACCCGGCGAAGGAGTTGGCTCCGTCGGCCTTGACCGCGGCGAGCAGCGCGGCCGGGGCGTGGCAGACGACGCCGAGGGGCTTGCCGGACTCCAGCGCGCTGGTGAGCAGTTCACCGGAGTCGGTGTTGACCGCGAGGTCCTCCATGGGGCCGTGGCCGCCGGGGTAGAAGACGGCGGCGTAGTCGTCCAGGTGCACGTCCTCGAGGCGGATCGGGTTCTGGAGCTCGGTCGCCGCGGCGATGACACCCGCGACCCGGTCGGCGTTCTCCTGGCCGCCGTTGACCTCGGCGGCGAGGCTGCCCTTGTCGACGGTGGGAACGACGCCGCCGGGAGTGGCCACGGTGATCTCGTGACCGGCGGCCTTGAAGGCCTCGTAGGGGGCCACGGCCTCCTCGCCCCAGAAGCCGGTGGGGTGCTGCGTGCCGTCGGCCAGCGTCCAGTGGTCGACGCCGGTGATTACGAAGAGGATCTTTGCCATGCTCCGACGGTAAGTCGATCCACCCATAAGAATCCAATAGGCTCCTGTATGTGAGAGATAGGGAATCCAATCACCACTCGGTGGCGGCACCGCTGGACCTGAATCTGCTCCGCACGTTCCTGACCGTGTACCGCACCGGTTCCTTCACCGCCGCCGCCCGCCTCCTCGGCCTGTCCCAGCCCACGGTCACCACCCAGATCCGCGCCCTGGAGCGGCAACTGGGCCGCGAGCTGTTCGAGCGGATGGCCCGCGGTGTCGCGCCCAGGCCTTACGCCGACGAGCTCGCCGCCCGGATCACCGAGCCCCTGGACTCGCTCGCCACGGCCACGGGAGCGGACGACGCCCCGGCCGAGCCCGTGCACCTCGCCGGCCCGGCCGAGTTCCTCACCGTCTCCGTCCTGCCCGGTATCGCGCCGCTGGTGGAGTCGGGCGTACGGCTGCGCGTGACCCCGGGTCTGACCGAGCCGCTCCTGGAGGAGCTGCGCGCGGGCCGCCACGACCTGGTGATCGCCACGTTCCGGCCGCGCGGGCGCACCCTGACCTCGGTGGCCCTCAACGACGAGGAGTTCGTGCTGGTCGCCGCCCCCGAGCGGGCGGAGCGGACAGGCTCTGCGGCCCGGATCGCGGCGGAGGGGGCGGCCGCGCTGCACGGCGTCCCCCTGGTCGCGTACGCCGAGGACCTGCCCATCGTGCGCCGCTACTGGCGGCATGTCTTCGGCAAGCGGCTGGCGCGTGACCCCGCGGTCACGATGCCCGACCTGAACGCGGTGAAGGCGGCGGTCATGGGCGGTGCGGGGTTCTCGGTGCTGCCCCGCTATCTGTGCGCGGCAGAGCTGGCGTCGGGCGCGCTCATCCTGCTCCACGATCCGGACGACCCGCCCATCAACACCGGCTTCCTCGTGCAGCGCCCGGGCGCCTCGGGCAATCCTCATGTGGCCCTGGTCCGCGATCACCTGCTGAGGGCCGCCCGGGAGTGAGGGCTAGAGCTTGAGGAACGACGAGCGCGGGCCCTCCAGAGTGGCGTCCATACGGGCCAGCTGCCCCTGCGTGAACATGAACATCCCCGCGTCGTCGGTGTAGTCCATGTAGTTCACGAACATGTCCCCGTCGGGCGCGTTGTTGCACGTCACATGGGGGAACGTGGGTGTCCCGAAGTTGGGGCCGCCCGCGTTGGGGGTGTCCGCGACGAAGTCGCTGCCGCTGCAGCCCTGTCCGTCGTCGCCCCAGATGTGAAACAGGTTGAGCCAGTGGCCCACTTCGTGGGTCGCCGTGCGACCGAGGTCGAACGGGGCCCTCGCGGTCCCTGTCGTACCGACGAAGGGGTGGGCGATGACGAGGCCGTCGGTGGCGGCCGGGCCGCCCGGGAACTGGGCGTAGCCGAGGATCTCGCCGACGGTGGGGTCTTGGAGGCGCGGGGCCACCCAGAAGTTGAGGTACTGGTCGGCGGGCCAGGCGTCCTGTCCGCCGCTCGCCGTGAACTTGATCGCGTCGTCCATCCCGAAGGTGTCCGTCTCGGTCCGGGTGCGGGTGATGCCGCTGGTGGGCAGCCCGTCGGGGTCCTGGGAGGCGAGCCGGAACTCGATACGGCAGTCGGCTGCGAGGGGCTGCCAGGCCGCGGGCACCTTCGACACGTCCGGGTTGAGCATCCGGTAGTCCTGGTTCAGGACATCGATCTGGCCGGCGATCTGATCGTCGCCGATGTCCTGCTCGGCGGTGTGGTGGACGACGTGCACCACGACGGGGATCACCGTCACACCGACGCGGGCCGGCGTCTCCAGACCCTGCTCGAAGGCGAAGGCCCGGTTCTCCACCGCGTCCCGCGCCATGGCGTACGAGGGGTCCTCGGTCAGCAGCCTCCGGTGCACCGGCATCGTGCCGCAGACACGGTGTGCGGGGGTGGGAGTGGTCTCGTCTGTCTCGTTCTCGGGCACGTCGCACCGCCTGGAGATGGCCGCACCGCAACGGCGCGGAGGTGAGGGTGGAGCGGGCCCGTTGAGGTTTACCGTAGGGCGACGGAACGGACACGGTAAGCAGAATCGCAAATTCCGCCGTAAGTACGGCGTTGTCTTCCGTATCGGTTCAACCTGTCACAGATCAGGAGGTGCCCGGCCATGAGCGGTCCGCCGCCGGAACTGATCGGAACCTGGGTGCACGCGTACGAGGAGGACTCCCCCGGCGTCACGGTGTACCGCCCGGCGGGCTATCCGCTGCCGCCCGCACGCGGCCGCCGGGGGCTGGAGTTCGCCGCGGACGGCACCTTCACCGACCGCCCCCTCGGCCACGCCGACGCACCCGGGCGGCGCACCGGCCGCTGGGCGACGGCGGACGCGGAGGGGCATCGGCTCGCGCTCAGCGTCCCCGGCGCGGACCGCCAGTTGGAGGTTCTGTACATCGACGATCAGGTGCTCAAGGTGCGGGCCTCCGGCTGATCGACGCCTTGGCCGCCCGACCGGGACGACCGTCGGCGCCCTCGTCGATGATCCGGCCGGCCTTTATGGCGATCACGTGATCGGCGTCCGGCAGGCCTGGCTGAGGTCGTGCAGCACCATGACGACCGTGCGACCCTGCTGCCGGTTGAGGTCGGTGATCAGGTCCGGGACGTCGTGTCGGCTCCATCGTCCTTGAGGGCCGCGGAGTTGACCTCCTCCAGGAGGGCGAGCGTCATGGCTTCGAGCCCCGCGCTGAGCACGGCGGGCGGCAACCGGGTGTGGAAGACGCCGTCGCGCCGTCCGCGCTCCGGGATCGCGGTGGCCGCAGCGCGGGCGGGGGCCGGGATCTCGGACACCCGCTCCACGCCCAGGTCGCGTCGGGCCGGCGCCGGCAGGAGGCGGCAGCGGTCCCCGACGGGCCAGAACGCGAACACGATGCGCGCGAGCGCCGCCCGCTCGGCCGATTCCTCGGGCCACGCCCCGGACTCCAGCGCGGCCCCCAGGGACTCGGCGGCTTCGTCGGCCAGGGCCCCCAACAGCGCCTGACGCCCGGGGAAGTGGCCGAACAGTGTGCGTCGTACGACACCGGCGGCGCGCGCCAGTTCCTCCAGGGTGACGTCCGGGTCACGGCCGAGTTCCTGGCGGACCACGGGCTTGGTCACGGGGAACGACCTCGGTCGACGGCTGCGGGGTGGGCGTTCACTCCGGCACAGTGATCTCCAGCAACGTCTGGAGCGCCTCGTCGGACTCGTTGAGCTCGGCCCAGACCGTCTTGCCGTGGGAGGCGTGGCGGGTGCCCCAGTGCTCGGCGAGCTGGGCGACCAGGAACAGTCCGCGGCCGCCCTCGTCGAAGGTGCGGGCCCGGCGCAGGTGCGGGGTGGTGCCGCCGGCGTCGGAGACCTCGCACAGCAGGCCCCGGTCGTGGATGAGGCGCAGCTGGATGGGGGGCCGGCCGTGGCGGATGGCGTTGGTGACCAGTTCGCTGACGACCAGTTCGGTGGTGAAGTCGAGTTCCTCCAGGCCCCAGATCCGCAGTTGCCGGGCGACGTTCGCGCGGGCCCGGCCGACGGCGGCGGGGTCGGCCTCCAGATCCCAGGTGGCGACCTGACGGACGCCCAGGGCGTGGGTGCGGGCGAGGAGTAGGGCGACGTCGTCGTCCGGGCGAGTCGGCAGCAGGGCCTCCAGGACGGTGTCGCAGGCGGCCTCCAGCGAGGGGCCGGCCCGGGCGAGGGCGCCGCGCAGCAGGGCGAGGCCCGCCTCGACGTCGTGGTCGCGGGCCTCGATCAGTCCGTCGGTGTAGAGGGCGAGGAGGCTGCCCTCGGCCAGATCGACCTCCGCCGCCTCGAAGGGCAGACCGCCCAGTCCCAGCGGCGGGCCCGGCGGCAGGTCGAGGAGGTCGACGGTGCCGTCGCGGGTCACCAGGACCGGCAGCACATGGCCCGCGCGGGCCAGGGTGCAGCGGCGGGAGACAGGGTCGTAGACGGCGTAGAGGCAGGTCGCGCCGATGTCGCCGGCGGGCTCGCCGTCCGGGTCACCGGCGGCCTCGGCGGACAGGCGCAGGACGATGTCGTCGAGGTGCGTGAGGAGTTCCTCGGGTGGCAGGTCGAAGTCGGCGAGGGTGCGTACGGCGGTGCGCAGCCGGCCCATGGTGGCGGCGGCGTGGATGCCGTGGCCGACGACGTCGCCCACCACCAGCGCGACCCGGGCGCCGGAGAGGGGGATGACGTCGTACCAGTCGCCGCCCACGCCGACCCGGTCACCGGCGGGCAGATAGCGGCAGGCGACCTCGACGGCGGACTGCTGCGGCATGTGCTGCTGGAGCAGGCTGCGCTGGAGGGTGAGGGCGGTGGCGCGGGCGTGGGTGTAGCGGCGGGCGTTGTCGACGGCGACCGCGGCCCGCGCGGCGATCTCCTGGGCGAGCAGCAGGTCCTCGTCGTCGTAGGGGTCGGCGGCGTCGTGACGGACGAACTGGGCGACGCCGAGGGTCGTGCCGCGGGCGCGCAGCGGCACGACCAGGGTCGAACGGTTTCGGGAGGGCTCTCCGGTGGCCAGGGCCCGGGCCGGTGGCGATCCGTCCGGGTAGGTGTGGAGCCGCGGTTTCCGCGCGGGCGGTCGCTGGGCGATCCGGCGCAGGACGGGCGGGTCCGCCGTCGGCATGTCAGGTCCGTACAGGGCGGAGTCGAGCAGGTCCACGGTCACGCGGTCGGCGAAGTGCTCGACGGCGAGGTCGGCCAGTTCCTGGGTGGTGCGGGTGATGTCCAGCGTGGTCCCGATGCGCAGCCCCGCCTCGTTGACCAGGCAGAGCCGTGCCCGCAGCCGGTGTTCCCGCTCCTCCTGGTAGGCCAGGACGCCGTACTCGGACGTGCGGTCCACATAGCCGGTCGCCGTCGCCAGCAGCTCCCGGGTCGCGGCGCTGAGCAGTTCGGTGTCGTCGGTGAGCCGCGGCAGCTCCTGGAGCAGCCGGTCCAGGACGACACCCTGTCCGAGGCGGAAGGCCCGCAGCAGTGTGCTGACGGGGATGCCGTGCCGGGCGAGCCGGCGGGCCCGTTCGATCTCCGCGGCCGGCGGTTCGACGCGGCTCGGCCCGACTCCGTGCTGGAGGACCTCCAGTACAGCGACGACGTGGTGGGCGATGTTCGCCGAGGCCATGGCCTCGGGGTCGTCCCACAGCTCGGGGACCTCGTCGCGCAGACACTCCTCGACATCGCGGATCAGCCCGTCCGCCGCCCGGCTCAGTGCCTGCGCGGCCCGGGACACCAGACGGTCCGCGGTGGCGTCCACTCTTACGACGGTACGCCGGTCACCGTCGCGTGGGGCCTCTTCCGGGTCGGAGTACGGGATTCCGTGATAGGGACTCCGCAGCTGGGGTGATCGACAGGTGGGGGCACCGTGTGGGGCAGGGTTTCGGCGGCTGTGGTGGTGGTCTGCGTGCTGGCGCTGGCGGGCTGCACTTTCGACGGCGGCGGGAGTACGGCTGCCGAGGCGACGGAGACCGAGGCGAGCGCCGCGTCCACACCCGCCTCGTCGTCCGCGCCGGCGAGCACGACTCCGAGTGCGAGCGCGGGGTCGAGTGCGCGCCCGTCCCCGACGCCGGTGCCCGTCAGGAGTCCGGGGCAGACGCTGGTGTCCATGAAGATCAGCGGCGGTTTCGCCGGGGTCGGCCAGTCGGTGGTCCTGCGCGGCGACGGCGCCGTGCACGCCGTCGACGACCGCAAGGGCTCGGTGGTGCACCGGACGGCCGCGGCCGAGTTCGAGAAGCTGCGCCTGCTCCTCGGCGATCCGGCGCTGAACGACGTATCGGACGTCACGATGAACATGGGCGCCGCGGACATGTTCCAGTACGAGGTCCGCTTCGAGGGCCGCACCGTCCGCACGGACCGCTCCGCCGAGCAGCCGCCGCTCGACGCGCTCATCAGCGCCCTGCGCGCGTATCTGCCGAAGGGCTGAGCACCGTACTCCGAGGCAAGTACGCGCGGTTACTCCCGCCGTCAGACGCCCCGGGAGCCCCGGCCCGGCACCGTGGGTCGGGTGAAACTGACACGCCCCGCCCGCCGGGCCTCCCTCGTCGTCCATGTCACCGCCTCCGCCGGCTGGCTCGGGCTCACGCTCGGGCTGCTGGCGCTGGGAGTCACCGCGACCACCACCGGGTCGGCGGTGACCGTCGAAGCCTCCGTCCGGACCATGAAGCTGTTCGCGGACTGGCTGCTCCTCCCACTGGCCTTCCTCACGCTCCTCAGCGGCCTGCTGCTCTCGCTGGGCACCCCGTGGGGTCTGGCGCGGCATCGCTGGGTCTGGACGAAGTTCTGGCTGACCCTCGCGACGACCACCGCGACGGTCTTCGCGCTGCGCCCCGGGGTGAACTCCGCGGTCGCGGCCGTCGCCGCGGGCGGACCGCTGCCCGACGCCGGCGACGTGCTGTTCGGGCCGATCGTGTCCCTGTCCGCCTACGTCTTCATGACGGTGATCTCGGTCCTCAAGCCCTGGGGCCCCACCCGACGCGGCCGCAAGTTCCGGGCGGCCTCCTCCGGCCGCGCGAAGATCCCAACTCCCGTTGCCTGACAGGCCATTGACGATGCGGCCCCTTCGCGTCACGGTGGGCACCGGAGGTCGCCCATGCCAGCACCCCGTTCCGACGCGGACCTCGTCGCGCGTGTCCACGCGCTTCGGCCGTTGATCAGCGAGCACGCGCTGCGCACCGAGGAGCAGAGGAGGGTAACCGCCGAGGTTGTCGCCGCGTTGACGGACGCCGGGGTGTACCGGATGAACGTACCCCGGCGGTACGGCGGTTATCAGACGCGGCCGCGTACCCAGGTGGACGCGCTGGCGGAGGTCGCCGCCGCGTGCGGTTCGGCCGGGTTCACGGCGCTGATCCAGGCCGGCTGCGCCTTCATCGCCGCGCTCTTTCCCGACGAGGCGCAGGACGAGATCTTCACGAGCCCCGACGTGCGGGTCGGCGGGACTCTCGTCCCGGACGCCACGGCGGTCGCGACGGACGAGGGCTATGTCGTCAACGGCACCTCGGGCTTCGCCACCGGCTGCCAGGACGCCGACTGGCATCTGCTGACGGCGCGGGTCGAGTCCGGTGAGGGGCCGCCCGAGGTGCTGTGGACCGCCGTACCCATGGCGGAGCTGGAGGTTCTCGAGGACTGGTACGTCTCCGGGCTGGCCGGGAGCGGCAGCAACAGCGTCGTCGCGCGCGACGTCCTCGTGCCCGCGCACCGGGTCCTGCCCGTCGGGCCGCTGCTGGCGGGCGAGTTCCCCTCGAAGGCCAACGCCGACGACCCCTTCTACCGGATGCCCGTGCTGCTGATGTTCTGCGCCTGGACCGCGTCCCACGCGCTCGGTGTGGCCCCGGGGCGCCCTGGCGGAGTTCACCGAGCGCATCCATCGGCGGGGCATCACGTACACCTTCCACCAGCGGCAGCACGAAGCCACCGTCACCCATCTCCAGTCGGCCGAGGCCGCGATGAAGGTCTCCTGCGCCGAGCTGCTGGCGGGCGACCTCGTCGCCCGGATCGAGGCCGGTGAGCCGTTCACGACCGAGGAGCGGGCGAAGATCCGTGCGCAGACCGGCTATGCGGCGCGGCTGGCCAAGGAGGCCGTGGATCTCGTCGCCTCCGCCTCCGGGGCCTCCTCCCTGCGCCGGGAGACGCCGATCCAGCGGGCGGTACGGGATGTGCAGGCGCTGAATCTGCATTCCTTCGTCAATCCGGCGACCAACCTGGAGCTGTACGGCCGGGTCCTGGCCGGGCTCGACCCGGGCACGCCGTTCCTCTGAGCGGAGGAGGTGATCGAGACCACAAAAGGAACGGGTCCGTTTCGATGCCGGAGGGGTATTCTGAGATCCAGGTGAACGAAACGGTTTCGTTTAGAAGGAGCCGGTATGACCTCCGTAGTCATCGCCAGCGATCAGTCCCTCCAACGGCACGGCCTGCGCATCCTGCTGGCCGCCGTGCCCGATCTGACCGTTGCCGGTGAAGCCCGCAGCGGAACCGAGGCGGTCCGGCTGGCCGCCGTGCTCCGCCCGGACGTCGTCCTGCTGGACGGCCGTATCCATGAGACGGAAGGCACCGAGGTCATCCGCCGGATCACCCGGCCCCCGGCCCTCGCCGTGACGGTCCAGCCCGCCGACCCGGCACGCGTCCTGGTCCTGACCCCCACCAGCGACGAGGGGCACGCCTACGCCGCCCTGCGCGCCGGAGCCGGCGGCTTCCTCCCCCAGGACGCCACCCCCGACGAGCTGATCGCCGCCATCCGCGTCGTGGCCACCGGCGACTCGGTCATCACCCCCCATCTGACCCGCGCTCTCATCGACACGGTCCGCCAGTCGCAGCCCCTCGGCCCCACCGCGTCGGGCGTCGGGCTCGACACCTTCACCCAACGGGAGCGCGACGTCCTGACCGCCGTCGCCTCCGGCTGGTCGAACGCCGAGATCGCCGCCCGGCTGTCCATCGCGCCCACCACCGTCAAATCGCACGTCAGCCACATCCTCGCCAAGATCGGCGGACGCGCCCGCGTCCAGGCGGTGGCGTTCGCCTACGAGTCGGGGCTGGTGCGCCCGGCGGCCTGAGAGGTTTGCCGCGCCGAGAAGTGGTCAGGCGCGTGGGATGTCCCAGGTACTCATCACAGCAGCCCCTTCCGTCAGACACGTATCGGCCGGCTTCCTGCGCGGTGCGCAGGGGGCGGTGTGGTGAGCGCGCCCACGGACGTTCCAGCCAGGACACCCCGGCAGGACACGGCGCCGCGAACCGAGCCGGTGAAGCGGCGGGACGCGTTCTTCGACAACGCCAAGTATCTGGCGATCGTGCTGGTGGCGACGGGACACGCCTGGGAGCCGCTGCGCGACGGCAGCAGGACCGTCTCCGCGCTCTACATGCTCGTCTACGCCTTCCACATGCCCGCGTTCATCGTGATCGCCGGCTACTTCTCCCGGAGTTTCGACGCGAGCCCGCAGCGGCTCAGGCGGCTGGTGACCGGGGTCGCCGTCCCCTACGTCGTCTTCGAGACGGCGTACACCTTCTACACCCGGTGGACCGACGGGGTCCCGGACCGTCCGGTCAGCCTCCAGGAGCCGCTGTATCTGACGTGGTTCCTGGCCGCCCTGTTCATCTGGCGGCTGACCACCCCGGTGTGGCGTTCCGTACGGTGGCCACTGCCGCTCGCCCTCGCCGTCGCCATGCTGGCGACCACGGCCCCGTCCATCGGCGAGGACTTCGATCTCCAGCGCACCCTTCAGTTCCTGCCGTACTTCGTGCTCGGCCTGTGTCTGAAGCCGGAACACTTCCGGCTGGTCCGGCGCTGGAAGGTGCGGATCGCGGCGGTGCCGGTGTTCGCCGGCGCGCTCGCGGCGGCGTACTGGGCGGTGCCGCGGATGAGCGGCGCCTGGTTCTACCACCGCGACAGCGCCCAGGAACTCGGTGCGCCCGCCTGGTACGGCCCGTTCATGACCCTGGTCGTGTTCGCCTGCTCGACGCTGCTGGTGGCCTGCTTCCTCTCCTGGGTGCCCGGGCGGCGGATGTGGTTCACGGCGCTGGGCGCGGGCACGCTGTACGGCTATCTGCTGCACGGCTTCGTCGCCCAGGGCTCCAAGCCCTGGGGCTGGTACGACCCCGCCTGGGTGTACGAGCCGCTCGGCGAGATCGTCGTCACCGTCGTCGCGGCCGCGATCGTGACCGTGCTGTGCACACCGCCCGTGCGCAGGGTGTTCCGGTTCGTCATGGAGCCGGACCTGAAGTGGGCCTTCCGCGCCGAACGGAACCGGGAGCGTGTCGTCCTGCGCGCATGAGGCTCAGCGCGGCGCCGGGGTGGTGGCCGGCGAGGACGGCGGCCGTGAGGTGCCCGCGACCGTGGGGGGGCGGGGTGACCTCCGGCAGCCGGATCTCGCCGCCGGACGGGATCGCGGTGATGACCATCACCACGGCCATGGCGGCCAGGGCGATCAGCACGAGGGCCGTGAGCAGCCGGGAGCGCGGGTCGCGCGGCTGCGCATGGGTGTTCACCTCCCCGCCCCTCCCATGACAGCACAGACCACCCGACACCGGACAGGGCACAACCGCGCCTCCCCCCACGGCCGGTCGACACCCCTGTTTGCTACGCTCCCCGAGCCTCCCGCGGGGGAAGTCCGGTGAGAGTCCGGCGCTGACCCGCAACGGTGTGCGCGACGGTGTGTCGCGTGAGCCCGATCGCCCGTGGGTGGCGCGACCCGTTGACTGCTCGCCGAGGACTGCGAGAGGGGACCGCGCGGCCTCGGGGTCGTACGGGCCGGCTCCTTGACGTTCACCAGGCGGCCCCACCCGAAGGACCGCCCCGACCGTGCGCCCAAGTACCGCACCGAGCCGAATACCCCTGCCCCCGTTGGCGATCGGGACGGCGCTGCTCCTTCTGGTGTCCCTGGTCGGTGGTGTGGGGCTGGGGGCCGCCGGGATCGGCTGGGCGGAGGTCTTCCGGTTTCTGTGGGCCGGGCTGACCGGCGGGACCGTTCACACCGACGACGTCGCCGCGTACACCATCGTCTGGGAGATCCGGCTGCCGCGGGTCGTGCTCGGTGCCGTCGTCGGGGCGGGGCTCGCGGCCGTCGGGGTGGCCGTGCAGGCGATGGTCCGCAACGCGCTCGCCGACCCCTTCGTGCTCGGCATCTCCTCCGGAGCCGCGGTGGGCGCCAACGCGGTCATCCTGCTCGGCGCGTTCGCCGGGCTCGGGATCTGGGCCCTGTCGGGGGCGGCGTTCGCCTCGGCGCTCGCGGCGATGGTGCTGGTCTACGCCGCGGCCCGGTCTCCGCACGGGCTGACCCCGCTGCGGCTGGTTCTCACCGGTACGGCGCTGGCGTACGGCTTCGAGGCGGTCACCACGGTCATGGTGTTCGGCGCGGCGCGCGGTGAGGCGGCCCGGTCGGCGCTGATGTGGCTCCTCGGCAGTCTCGGCGGGGCGACCTGGGCGCAGGTGCCGCTCGTCGCCGTGACCGTGGCGGCCGGGTGGGCGTGGCTGCGGTGGCGGGCCGAGTCGCTCAACGCGCTGGCGATGGGCGACGAGACCTCGGCCGCGCTGGGTGTCCGGCCGGCGTCGCTGCGACGGGAGTTGTTCCTCGTGACCGCCGCGGTGACCGGGACCGTGGTCGCGGTGAGCGGGGCCATCGGGTTCGTCGGGCTGATGGTGCCGCATGTCGTACGGATGCTGGTCGGCGCGGACCACCGGCGGGTGCTGGCCGTGGCGCCGCTCGCCGGGGCCGTCCTGCTGGTGTGGGCGGATGTGCTGTCCCGGCTGCTGCTGGCGCCCGCGGAGCTGCCCGTCGGAGTGATCACCGCCGTGGTGGGCGTGCCCGCCTTCCTGCTGCTGATGCGGCGCGGCGGCTATGCGTTCGGAGGCCGCTGACGATGAGGCTCGACATCGAGGACGTCACGGTCGAGATCGCCGGGGCCCGGATCGTGGACGAGCTCCGACTCGCCGTGGACAGCGGGGCGTTCGTCGGACTCGTCGGCCCCAACGGCAGCGGGAAGTCGACGCTGCTGCGCTGTGTGTACCGGGCGCTGCGGCCCGCCGGGGGTGTGATCCGGCTCGACGGGGAGGACGTGCACACGATGCCGGCCCGGGACACCGCCCGGGTGCTGGCGGCGCTGCCGCAGGAGTCGTCGGCGGAGTTCGACTTCACGGTCGCCGAGGTGGTCGCCATGGGGCGGCTGCCGCACCGGGACCGTACGGCCGCCGCCGACGCGGAGATCTGCGCCGAGGCCATGGGGCGGACCGGTGTGGAGCACCTCGCCGAGCGGGGGTTCCTCGCCCTGTCCGGCGGTGAGAAGCAACGCGTCCTGATCGCGCGCGCCCTCGCCCAGCGGCCCCGGGTGCTCGTCCTCGACGAACCCACCAATCACCTCGACATCGCCCACCAGTTGGACGTGCTGTCCCTGGTGCGCGCCAGCGGTGTGACCGTGCTCGCCGCCCTGCACGACCTCAACCTGGCCGCCGCGCACTGCGATGTCCTGTACGTGATCGCGGGCGGCCGCGTCGTCGCGTCCGGATCGCCGCACGACGTGCTTCAACCGGCCCTGCTCGCCGAGGTGTTCGGGGTGCGCGCGCATCCCGTACGGCATCCGGAGACCGGTGCCGTCCAGCTGCTGTTCGACCTGCTTCCGCAGAAACCGTGAGGACCCCCATGCGCAAACTGCTCGCCGCCGCCCTGTGTCTCGCCGCGACCGCCACCGGATGCGGTGCGTCGGTCGAGACGACGCCGAAGGGTCCCGGGTCGTCCTCGGTCACCCTCACCAACTGCGGCAAGAAGGTGACGTTCGACAAGGTCCCCGAGCGTGTCGTCACCAACGACGTCGGGATCACCGAGCTGATGTTCGCGCTCGGCCTGGAGGACCGGATGGCCGGGTTCGCCATGCCCGACGACAAGGGCGACCTCAGCGGCGTCCCCTGGAAGGACGGCTACGACAAGGTCCCGTGGCTCTCCAAGGACCAGCTCACCAAGGAGAACGTCCTCGACGCCCGCGGCGACATGGTCTTCGCGGGCTGGAACTACGGCTTCCGCGAAGACGCCGGCTTCACCCCCGACGCCCTGAAGAAGCTCGGCATCCCCTCGTACATCCTCACCGAGTCCTGCCGCAACGACCGGACGAAGACCTCGCGCGGCATCATGCCGCCGCTGGAGGCCCTCTACACCGACCTCACCAACCTCGGGAAACTGTTCGGCGTCGAGAAACGCGCGGCCACGCTGATCTCCGGGTTCAAGAAGGAGATCGCCGACGTCCATGCCCAGGCTCCGGCGAAGAAGCCGACGGTGTTCCTCTACGACAGCGGCCAGGACCAGCCCTTCACCTCCGGCCGCTACGCCGCCCCCGACCAGATCATCAGCGAGGCCGGCGGCGTCAACGTCATGCACGATGTGCGGGACTCCTGGACCACGGTCGGCTGGGAGAGCGTGGTGGAGCGCAACCCCGACACCATCGTGATCTGCGACTACGGCGACGTCAGCGCGGAGCAGAAGAAGAGGTTCCTGCTCTCCTACGCCCCCCTGCGCAACGTCTCCGCCGTCAAGCACCGGCGGATCTTCACGCTCGACTACGTCGACCTGGTCGAGAGCCCCCGCAATCCCTCGGCGATCGCCCGGCTCGGCGCGTACCTCCGGACGGCCGGGTGACCGACCAGGGAATGGCGTCTCACGGGCGCCGGTACAGGGCGGGGTCGGGGTGCGGGGTGAAGCCGAGCTCGCGGTAGAGCGGTTCGCCCTCCGCGGAGGCGTACAGGTCGACGCGTGCGACCTCGCGGTCCCGGAACCAGCTGAGCAGGCCTCGCATGATCGCGCGGCTGTGCCCGCGCCGCCGGTGCGCGGGGTCGGTGATCACGCCGATGACCTGCCCGATCCGGCCGTTGTGCAGGTGCGGTCCTGGCAGCCGTTGCTCGATGGTGCCGATGCCGCAGGCGGCGAGGCCTCCGTCGGTGCCGTCCACGACGAGGATGCGTACGCCGTCCGCGGTCAGCTGCTCCTTGAGCACCACGGCCAGGGCGTCCAGCCAGCCGTCGTCCGTGGTCGCGGGGTCGAAGAAGTCGCCTCCGAGGTGCTCGAACAGCAGCGTCCGCAGGCGGACGAGTTCGACGAGGTCGTACTCCACGGCCTGCCGTACATCGGTTACGGCCTGCCGTACGTCGGATCGGGGTCCGGTGCGTTGTTCCATGACCATGACCCTGATGTAATGACCTTATGCACCTCAACCCTTACGGCGAGGATGCCGTGAAGCTGGCCGCCGACCTGGCCAACCGCCGCCCGGCGAGCGCCGAGGAGCTCGCCGACCGCTGCCGCGCCGCCGGGCTGGTGGTGGAGGGCCCGGCCACGCCGGAGGATCTGGAGCGCACGGCGGTCGTGCTGGACACGTGGGAGAAGGTCGTCGACACCACGGACGAGCACGAGCGCGCCGAGCTGGTCAACGGGATGCTGGCCGCGGCCGCCGCCTACCCGCGGATGACCGACCACGTGGGCTCCGGCTGGCATCTGCACTACCGCGACGAGGGACAGCCGCTCAGCGGCGTGCTGTTCTCCCTGATCGCCGTGGGCACCGCCCTCCACCTGACGGGACGCGGCGTGCACCGTCTCAGGCGCTGCGCCGTGACGGAGTGCACCACGGTCTTCGCCGACACCTCACGCACGGGCAGACAGCGCTACTGCTCCCCGCGCTGCGCCAACCGCGACGCGGTCCGCCGCCACCGGGCCCGCGCCGCCTAGGGGTACCGAACGGGTACCGGACAACCGTCGGCCGCGGTGCGAGCGCGCACCGCGGCCGAACAGATGGGAGAGGGTCAGTCCTGGACGGGCTTGCCGCGGCCCCACGCCCAGGCGAGGCGGTCCGCGCCGGACTGGTTGGTGGTGGCGAGCCAGGGCTTGGCCGGGTCGCCGGTCAGCTTCTGGATCGAGTACGTGTCGTCGGTGCGCAGCCCCGGCCAGTACACGGAGCCCATCTTCAGCTCGCGGAAGGTGTCGGTGACGGCCTGGATGAAGTTGACGTAGTTGTCGTCCGGGGTCGGCACGTCGTAGTTCAGGCCGGTCGTCATCGGGGCACCGAACTCGTCCGCGACGGTCCGGTTCGCGCAGTCACCGATACGCACCTTGAGGTCGGCGACCCACTCGTCGTAGGTGGCGTACGACTTCCAGAAGCCGTAGTGGTGCAGCGACAGGTACGTGCCCTTGAGGCGCGGGTCGGCGCAGACCGAGGTGACGTGGTCGTTGTAGCCGGCGCCGCTGACGAAGACCCGGTTGCGCGGCACCTTCGAGTAGGTCTGGAGCCACTTCGCCGCTATGTCGGCCCACTCGGTGTCGGTGTAGCCGTGCGGCTCGTTCATCGGCTCGAAGTAGACCTTCGAGTTGTTCTTGTACGCCTTCACCACGGTGTCCCACATGGGCCAGTAGGTGGCGGTGTCGTCGATGTAGCCGTCCTTGCGCTCCCCCGTGCCCTCCCAGTAGGACACGATGACCTTGAAGCCCTGCGCGGTCGCCGCGTCGATGACACCGCGGTACGACTTCCAGTACGCGCCGTTGACGGTGTACGGGTTGATCGGCAGCCGGACGGTGTTGGCGCCGAGGTTCGCGCGGAACGCCGCGATGATCCGGCTCGACTTGGTGTACGTCTCCCGGTAGCTGTCCGAGGTCGACAGGCCGGACAACTGGAGCAGGTCGTCGGCGAAGTTGTCGCGGGGGTCGGCCCAGTTGACGCCCTTGAACTGGGTGGTGTCGGTGCTCGGCGCGGCGGAGGCCGGGCTGCCCGCCAGGGTGGCGCCGGTCACGGCGGCGACCGCGACCGCCGCGAAGGTGGCGCGCAGTCGAGGGGTGAGGCGTGTACTGACAGGGGTCTTGCGCATCGACGTGCCCTTCCAGGACGACAGCATGTTTACGTAAACATGACGGCGCCGGAATCGTGACATCCGCTCCAGCAGCCGTCAAGGTTTCCCACACGTAACATCCGATGCGCCGCGCAACCGCGCTCACATCCGATCGAAGGAGGCATCAGTGGTGGAACGGGGTGGCTCCGACGTGCCCGGCGGACGCCGTAAACAGCGGGTGTCCATGGCCGACGTCGCCCAGCTCGCGGGCGTCTCGTCCCAGACGGTCTCGCGGGTCGCCAACGGCCAGCCCGGGGTGATCGACTCGACGCGGGAGCAGGTGCTCGCGGCGATGCGGGAGCTGGGCTACCGGCCCAACAGCGCGGCCCGCGCCCTGCGTTACGGCCAGTTCAACACCATCGGCGTGATCCTCTTCAGCCTCTCCTCCACCGGCAACAGCCGTACCGTGGAGGCGATCGCGACCCACGCCGCGGCCGAGGGCTACGCGATCACCCTGATCCCCATCCACGTCCCGACGCAGGACAATGTGCTGGGCGCCTTCACACGCATGGGCGAGCTGGCCGTCGACGCCGTCATCGTCATCATGGAGATCCGTCTCCTCGACGCCGGCACCGTCCAGCTCCCGCCCGGCGTCCACGCCGTGGTCGTGGACTCCGACGCCGGCGACCGCTACACCGTGGTCGACACCGACCAGGCGGACGGTGCGCGCCAGGCCGTGGAACATCTGCTCGACCTGGGCCATCGCACCGTATGGCATGTCACCGGTCCGCGGACCTCCTTCTCGGGTCAGCGCCGGACCCAGGCATGGCGCGAGGTCCTGACGGAGGCCGGACGTGCGGTACCCCCGCCGCTGCACGGCGACTGGTCGGCCGAGTCGGGGTACACGGCCGGCCTCGCGCTCGCCGAACAGCCCGACTGCACGGCCGTGTTCGCGGCCAACGACCAGATGGCGCTGGGCCTGTTGCGCGCCTTCCACGAGCGTGGCCGCGCCGTCCCCGAAGACATCAGCGTGGTCGGCTTCGACGACATCCCCGAGGCCGCGTTCTTCGTGCCGCCCCTGACCACCGTCCACCAGGACTTCGCCGAAGTGGGCCACCGCTGTGTGCAGAAGGCACTCCAGCAGATCCGCACCCGCGACGGCTCCGGGCCGGGCACCGACCTGGTCCCGACCCGACTGATCCTCAGACAGAGCACCGCACCGTTCCTAAAGACTGAGCGGGAGTGAGTCCTGTTGCCAGAACCCGTGCTCAGCCGCGTGCCCCGAACGGTGTTGGGCACACTGGTCCCCCGCTTTCGCTCTCACGTGCGGCGCAACGGGTCGTGCCCGTTGTCCGGGGACGGAGGGGCGGATTTCCTCACGCCCTGAGACGCCCGGTCGGGCCTGGACGGTCCGATGCCCCGCACGATCGCTCTGGTCGTGCGGGGGCGGTGCCGTCCGTCGCCGGATCGGGTGCCCCAGGGCGCGCCTGCCGATCGCCACGGCTGCCGCGTCGTGGCGGGTGGTCTTCCTGGTGTTGCTGGTGAGGGGCTTTTGCCAGTGCTTGGCGCCCCACATCGAGGTGTAGGCGGGGTCCACGGCGACGATCGTCAAGCCGAGTTCGGCGGCCATGCTGACGAGCCGGGCGCGTAGCTTGCTCACGGGCATGCCGGAGATCAGCTTGCGGAACCGCTTGCGGCGGCCGTGCTTCTCCCTGGTCTTCTCCGCGCTGAAGTCCAGGTCTTCGATGCCGATGGCGAGTTGGCGCCGGGCTGCCCAGTGCAGGAGTCGGATGAGGGCGTGCCGGACCTGCGCGTCACGGTGATCGGCGGTGCCGGACAAGGTGAAGAAGAACCTTCGGGGCTCACCGCACGGGTTGCCATGCTGGTCGAGCCGCCAGGCGGCCAGGTGGTCGGCGTTGGTGTCCACGCCGATCAGCCCTGCGGCGCGGGCCTGCGCCAGGGGAACGGTCTTGACCGGTGGAATGGACCAGGAGGCAGTCAGGTACCAGCGCCCGCGCTGCACGTCTTCGTGGATGCGGTAGGCGACCGCCCGGTCGCCGGTGACGCGGTCGGCCCATTCGTCGCCCCGGTGGTGGAACACCACGGTGCCAGTGAAGACGTACCGGCCGCGTGGGGCGTTGGCCAGATGAGCCAGCGGGGCGGGCAGCTTGATGCTGACCTCCCCGTCAGGGGTGACGCGGATCGTCTCGTTCCCGAACCGCTTCCCCGACTCGCCGTCCGCCTGGAGAAACCGGCGCTCGGCCTCCCAACGCTCACGCCATCGGGCCTCGGTCAGGTTCGCGGCCGTGAGATTGTGCCGGGTGCCAAGCAGGCGTTCACCGCCGCGTGCTACCCGGACGCGCCCGGCCCCACGGTCGGCCCGCTCAGCAATCAGCCGGTCCTCAAGCAAGTGCAGGCGGCGGGACTTGGCGAACCACTCCTGCTTCGTGCGGTATCCGCCCGGCGCCCGCTTTGTGCCCTTCTCCCCGACCGGGAGGGACAGCCGGTGCGCAATCGTACGGACACCGGCCTCCAGGTTCTGGATGTGGGCGAGTTGGGCGCGGCGGGACAGCGCCCACTGGTCGTGGGTGGCCTTCGTGATGCTCCCGGCCCAGCGGGACGACGCCTCTTGCGTCAGGATGCGCTTCCGCTCCGCCCACTGGTCGGTGTCGTGCTCCAGACCGGCCGCACAGCGGGCCTTGAGGTCACGCCCGGCCAGCGTCCCCAAGTGGTCACCGACCAGCCTGAGCACCTTCTCGTCCTCGGCCGTGATCGCCTTGAGCCGGGTACGGACCGCGACGCCGGACGGCCCGAGAGCAACGAACGGCGGATCAATCGGGCGCAGGTCAGCCACGTTCGGCGGCCTCCAGCGCGGCCTTCGCCCGGTTCTTCGCCGAGCGGCGGCCATACAGGCGGGCGCAGAACGACGTCAGCACCTCCACCATGTCGCGCACCAGGTCGTCCTCAACCTCGCCGTCATCCAGCACCAGCAGGCGACGGCCCGCCGCGGACAAGGCGGCCTCGACAAGCTCGACGTTCATCCGGCCGAGCCGGTCTTTGTGCTCCACCACCACGGTGGTCACCTGCGAGTCGGCCAGCAGACGCCGGGCCTTGGAACGGCAGCCGTTCATCCCGGAAGCGATCTCCGCCTCAACACGAACGACTCGGTGACCGGCCTTCGCCGCCCACGCCGACAGCCGAGCGACCTGGCGTTCCAGATCGGTCTTCTGATCGTGCGAGGAGACGCGGGCATACAGGCCCAGACCGCCGATGGCCTCGGGCGTGGTGTTCGCGTCGATGTTCACCAAGATCGTGCGTGGCCCCACCCGCTGAGCCGGTACCGGCAACGTCCCCTCACGGAACCAGCGATACGCGGTCTGCGGATGCACGCCCTGCGTCTTCGCCCATTCCGTCAGATTCACGCTCTGACAACGACACTCACTCATACATGGTTACGCTCACTTACCCGACTTCGAGGGCCAGCAGGTAGAGACCCCCTACCGCTGGTCGGCGGCATGGCCGCGGCGGTGTGGGTGACCGTCCGCTTCGACCTGCGGACGGCCGAGACGGTGGCGGCGTTGCGACCACGGTCGCGGGGTGACCTGAGCTGTCGCGGGCATCATCGACGGCTGGTCGCCGGCTCGCCGTCTGCTTCGGCCGCGGTCAATCGCCGGTAAGCCTGCCGACCTGGCCACACCGGTAGTGCCCACCGAGTTCCTGGGGCAGGACCGCGGAATCATCGCTCGCCGCGTCGGAGCCGACGGCGGACTCCGGGCGACGGCCCACCGGCAGCGGGCGGACAACTCGGGCGTGGGGACGCGTGAGGGCCCGGCCGGGTGGGGCCGGGCCCCATGGGTCAGGCGGTGTGCAGGGTCAGGCCGTAGCGGTTGAGGATCTCGTTGACGGGCTGGAACCAGGTTTCGCCGCCGCTGCCGCAGTTGCCCCAGCCGCCGGAGGTGACGCCCTGGGCCTGGTCGCCGCTGATGAACGAGCCGCCGGAGTCACCGGGTTCGGCGCAGACGCTGGTCTTGGTCATCTGACGCACGGCGCCCTGGCTGTAGTTGACGGTCTCGTTCATGGCGAGGACCGTGCCGCAGTGCCAGTGGGTGGTCGAACCGGAGCGGCAGATCGAGGAGCCGACCGGTGCCACGTTCGAGCCGCGTACGAGCTGGTCGGAGACGGTGCCCCAGCCGAGCACGACCGGTACCGTCCACCAGCCGCTGCCCACGTTGACCCAGGCGTAGTCGTTCTCCGGGAAGGACGAGCCCTGGAAGTTGCCGATGTAGCTGCGGTCCCATCCGTAGACGGCGGCGGACGGCTGCCCGCAGTGCCCGGCGGTGATGAACCCGCCGTGCACCGAGAACCCTATGGAGCAGCGGACGTTGCCGGTGTAGTAGGGGTCACCGCCGACGGTTCCGGCGGCAAGGGTCTGGGGTGCGGCGGAGACGTGCCGGACGGTGACGGGGCCCGCGCGGTGGGCCCGGGCCGTGAACCGCCGGACATCGTTGTCGGCTCGCTCGCTCGCGACGACGTTCACGACGACGGTGTTCGCCTTCGGGTCCACGTGCCAGCTGCTCACTCCCGCGGGTGCGGGCAGTTTGTCGAGCCGCGCCTGGGTGGCGGCCAGTTCGCGCGCGCTGTGCGTGACGGTGCGGACGGCGGCGCCCGTGGCCCGTACGTCCCGGAGGGTCGCCGGCGTCGCGTCCGGGGTGAGGCCGACGGTCAGCCGGGCGGCGGTGGCGTCGAACCAGGTGCCGCCGAAGGAAGTCCCGGCGGCCCGGCGGACCTTGGGCTCCAGGGCCGTGGCCTGCCGCTCGGCGGCGAGCCTCTCCTCGGCCTCGGCCTTCGAGAGGTTCAGGTCGCGCTGCATGGCGGTGAGGAGACCGGCCGAGGCGGGTGCCTTCGCGGTGGAATCGCCGGCCGAGGCGGGGGTGGTGCCCGCGGCGAGACCGGCGCCGAGCGTGAGCAGCACGGCCAGGGCGGCACGGGTGAATCTGGTGCGTCTCATGGGGGTTGCCCTTCGTCGTTCCAGTGGAGTGGGGTGGAACCGCAGGAGCAGTGGATCTCTGAGAGCGCTCTCAGGGGTGTGGCGCGGCAGAGCCTAGCGGCCGATCACGAACAGGTCCATACCAACGAACGGTCCCCTTCCGACGGCCCCCTCCCGGTCAACTGGCCGGGTTTCGGCCATGGTTGTCGTTCACCGACGTACGCTGCTTCAAGATCCGCCGCGGTGCGGACTCCCCCTGACAGGAGGCCCGATGGGTTTGGCGGAAGCGGTCGTGGTTCGGCCGGTGGCGGAGCTGCTCGCGGAGAACGCCGTGCGGTACGGCGAGAAGCTCGCGTTCGCCGACGACCGGCGCGGTGTCAGCTGGGCCGAACTGGACCGTCGGACCGCCCGGTTGGCGGCCGGACTCGGGGTCGAGCGCGGTACCCGGGTGGCGTTCTGCCTGGACAACAGCGTGGAGCTGGTCGAGGGACTGCTGGCCACCGTCCGTGCCGCGGCGGTCGGTGTACCGCTGCCTCCGCGCGCCACCCATGCCGAACTCGCGTACCTGCTGGCCGACTGTGATCCGGCCGTGGTCGTCACCGATCAGCGGCGCCTGCCGCGCATCGCCGGAATGGTCGCCGGACGGTCGGTGCGTCTGGTGGTGACCGGCGAGGGCGAGGTGCCGGACGATGCCTCGCACATCGACGAACTCATCGCCGGGGGCGCGCACTTGGCCGGAGGCAGCCTTGAGGCCGGGGGCTCGGTCGCTCCCCGTGACGATCTCGGGCTGGACGAACCGGCCTGGCTGCTCTACACCTCCGGCACCTCCGGAGCGCCCACGGCGGCCGTGTCCAGCCAACGGTCCGCGCTCTGGTCCTCGTTCGCCTGCTATCTGCCACGGCTGGGGCTCACGGACACGGACCGCGTGCTCTGGCCGCTGCCCCTGGCCCACACCTATGCCCACTCCCTCTGTGTACTGGGCACGACCGTGGCCGGGGCGAGCGCGCGGATCACCTCGGCGCCGGACCCGGTCCGACTGGTCAGGCTGATCGGCGAGTTCGAGCCGACCGTGCTGGGCGGCGTGCCGCTCACCTTCCGGCAGCTGCTCGACAGCGGCCTGGGCTCGGTGCCCTCGCTGCGGGTGTGCGTCACCGCGGGCGCACCGAGCGACGCGGATCTGCGGGAGGAGGCCGAGCGGCGGTTCGGCGCACCGCTCCTGGACGGCTACGGCTCCACCGAGACGTGCGGCAAGATCGCGATGGAGGCGCTGAGCGGGCCGCGGGCGCGGGGCGGCAGCGGCACTCCGGTGCCCGGCATGGAGGTCCGCCTGGTCGACCCCGACAGCGGACTGGACGCGGTCGGCGCCGAGGACTCGGTCGGCGGCGAGGGTGAGATCTGGGTACGTGGCCCCGGTGTCATGCTCGGCTACCACAATCGACCCGAGGCGAGCGCCGATGCCGTGCGCGACGGCTGGTACCGCACGGGCGACCTGGGCCGGCTCGGAGCGGACGGCGTTCTGACCGTCACCGGCCGGCTGGGCGACCGGATCGTGCGCGGCGGCGAGAACGTCGACCCCGCCGAGGTCGAGCGGGTGCTGCGCTCGCTGCCCGGGGTGCGCGACGCGGCCGTGGTGGCACGGGAGCATCCGCTGCTCGGCGAGGTCCCGGTGGCGTTCGTGGTGCCGGCGGAGCAGTCGCTCGACCCGGCCGGTCTGCTGCGGGGATGCGCCGAGGTGCTGTCGGCGCACAAGGTGCCCGAGGAGGTCCTGTTCACGCCGGCCGTCCCGCGCACGGCGGCGGGCAAACCCCGGCGGGCGGTGTTGCGCGAGACGCTCGCCGAGCGTCCGCCGGCGCCGGAACTGGCCCGGCTGGCCGGTCTCACGGCCGGTGAACGACGCACCGCGCTCACGGAGTTGGTGTGCGCTCAGGCCGAGGCGATCCGGGGCGCGGCGGCCGATCCCGGCATCGCGTTCGCCGATCTCGGCCTGACCTCGCTGGACGCCATGACCTTGTGGCACCGGCTCAGTCTGCGCACCGGACTGCGGCTGCCGGCGACGCTGGTCTGGGACCATCCGAACCCGGCCGCGGTCGCCGCCTACCTGGACAGCCGGATGAGCGGTGACACCCCCGCTCCCGCGTCCTCCCCCGCTGCCGCGACGACCGCCGCGCGCCGTGGCCCGGAGGCCGAACCGGTGGCGATCGTGGCCGTCGGCTGCCGTTACCCGGGCGGCGTGAGCTCGCCCGAGGACCTGTGGCGGCTGGTCTCCGAGGGCGTGGACGCCACCGGCGACTTCCCCACCGACCGCGGCTGGGACATCGACGCCCTCGTCCATCCCGACCCCGACCGGCTCGGCACGACCTACACCCGGCGCGGCGGCTTCCTGGACAATGTGGCCGACTTCGACCCGCTGTTCTTCGGCATCTCCCCGCGCGAGGCACTGGCCACGGACCCCCAGCACCGGCTGCTCCTCGAGGTGGCCTGGGAGACGCTGGAACGCGCCGGCATCCCCGCGCCGTCGCTGCGCGGCTCCAGCACCGGGGTGTACGTCGGTCTGATGCACGCCGGTTACGGAACCGGCCTTTCGCCGCACGAGCTGGAGTCGCACATCGGCATCGGGTCGTCGGGCAGTGTGGCCTCGGGCCGCATCTCGTACGTCCTGGGCCTGCGCGGCCCGACGATGACCGTCGACACGGCGTGTTCGTCGTCGCTGGTCGCGATGGACCTGGCGGCAAGGGCGCTGCGGGCGGGCGAGTGCACGCTCGCGCTGGCCGGTGGCGTGACGGTGCTGTCGAGCCCGCAGCCGTTCATCGCGTTCAGCCGGCAGCGCGGGCTGTCGGCGGACGGCCGGTGCCGGTCGTTCGCGGCGGACGCGGAAGGCACCGCGTGGGCTGAGGGCGTGGGCCTGGTGCTGTTGGAGAAGCTGTCGGACGCCCGGCGCAACGGCCATCCGGTGCTGGCCGTGCTGCGCGGGTCCGCGGTGAACTCCGACGGCGCGTCCAACGGGCTGACGGCCCCCAACGGCGAGGCGCAGCGCGAGCTGATCCGGCTGACGCTGGCCGACGCGGGCCTCGGCCCGGCCGACGTGGACGTGGTCGAGGGACACGGCACGGGCACCGCGCTCGGCGACCCGATCGAGGCGGGTGCCGTGCTGGCCACCTACGGGCAGGACCGTGACCGGGCCGACCCGGTGTGGCTGGGCTCGGTCAAGTCGAACCTCGGGCACTCGCAGGCTGCGGCCGGGGTGGCCGGCGTGATCAAGATGATCGAGGCGATGCACCACAGCGAACTGCCCCGCTCGCTGTACGCGGAGCGGCCGTCGCCGCACGTGGACTGGTCCGCGGGAGCGGTGCGGCTGCTCGACCGGGCGCGGCCGTGGCCGCGGCGCGACCGGCCGCGCCGGGCGGCGGTCTCCTCGTTCGGTATCGGGGGCACCAACGCGCATGTGATCATCGAGCAGCCGTCGGAGGCCGACGGCACGGCCGGGGCCACGCGTCGACTGCCCGTGGCCTCCTGGCTGGTGAGCGGCGGCGACGCGGCCGGTCTCCGGGCCCACGCCGGGAAGCTCGCGGTGACACTGGCGGACGCGGACGCCGCTTCGGGCGCGACCGGTGAAGCCGCGCTGGACATCGCGTACTCACTGGCGACCACCAGGGCTCCCCTGCCTCACCGCGCGGCCGTCCTGGGCTCCGACGCCTCCGAACTGCTGGCCGGTCTACGGCGGTTGGCGGCCGGGGAGGACGGTCCGGCGCTGCTCAGGAACACCGTGCGCGGAACGCCCAAGCTGGCGCTGCTCTGCGCCGGCCAGGGCACGCAGCGGGCCGGCATGGGCCGTGAACTGGCGGCGGCCTTCCCCGTGTTCGACGCGGCGTTCTCCGAAGTGTGCGCGTGGTTCGGGCCGTTGCTGGACCGGCCGCTGCGGGAAGTGATCGATGATCCCGACGGCGACCTGCTGGACCGCACGGACTACGCGCAACCGGCGCTGTTCGCCTTCGAGGTGGCCGTGCACATCTTGCTCGCCGACTGGGGTGTACGGCCGGACTACCTGGTCGGTCACTCGGTCGGCGAGCTGGCGGCCGCGTACCTCGCCGGTGTGTTCTCGCTCGGCGACGCGGTCCGGCTGGTCGCCGCACGCGGGCGGCTGATGGCCGCGCTGCCCGCCGGTGGCGCGATGATCGCGGTGCGGGCACCGGAGGCCGAGGTGGCACGCCGGCTCGGCGAGGCGCGCGGTCGCGTCGCGATCGCCGCGGTCAACGGGCCGGCGTCCGTGGTGGTGTCCGGAGACGAGGAGGCGGTGACCGCGCTGGCCGACTCGCTCGGCGGCCGGAGCACACGGCTGCGGGTGAGTCACGCCTTCCACTCGCCACTGCTCGACCCGATGCTGGCCGAGTTCCGGGCGGTCGCCGAGACCGTGACCTACCACCGGCCGTCGGTACCGGTGGTGTCCACGGTGACCGGCCGCCCCGAGCCCGAGGCGCTCGCCGGCGCCGACTACTGGGTACGGCAGGTCCGCGAGACCGTCCGGTTCGCCGACGCGGTGAACTGGCTGGCGGAAGCGGGCGTGACGGCGTTCGTCGAGGCCGGTCCGGCCGCCGCCCTCAGTGTCGCGGCCGAGGACTGTGTCGCCCCGGACGCGGGCGCGGTGTTCACGCCCTGCGCCGACGCCCGGGGCGCGCTCGCGTGGCTGGCCGCACTCCATGTGCAGGGCGTGCCGGTCGACTGGCGGTCGGTGTACGCGGGCAGCGGTGCCCGTCGCCGCCCGCTGCCCACCTACCCGTTCCAGCGGCAGCGCTACTGGCTGGACGCGCTACGGCACGCCGCCCCGGCCGGGCATCCGCTGCTGGGCGAGCCGCAGCCGGACGCCGACGGACCGGGCGTGCGGCACACGGGGGTGCTGTCCGTCGTACGCCAGTCCTGGCTCGCCGACCATGTGATCGGCGGCCGGGTCCTGGTACCCGCGTCGGCGTTCGCCGAGCTGGTCTGCCACGCGGCCGGGACATCGGGCCCGGTCCGGCTGACCGAGCTGGCCTTCCGGGAGCCGCTGGTCCTGCCGGAGCCGGAGCCGGTGCGCCTTCAGGTCGTCACCGACGGTCCGGACGAGGCGGGGCACCGGCCGGTCACGGTCTGGGCCCGGGCGGGCGACACGTGGACGCGGCACGCCACCGCGACCATCGCCCCGGCCGCCGCGGCGCCCGTCGTTGCGCGCGCGACGTGGCCGCCCGCCGGTGCCGAGCGGCTGCCGGTCGACTACGACCGGCTCGCCGCGCACGGCCACCACTACGGTCCGGCCTTCCGAGCGGTGACGACGCTGTGGCGCCGTGGCACGTCCCTGTTCGCCGAACTGGCCCTGCCACCCCGGGAAGCGGCGACGGCCGGCTCGTACACCCTGCATCCCGCGCTCCTCGACGCGGCGCTGCACGCCGCGCTCCTCGCGGAGGGCGGCTCGGGCGAGGCACGGGTCCCGCTCACCTGCGCCGGACTGACGGTGCACGCCACCGGCGCCACCTCCGCCCGGGCCCAGCTGGAGCGGCTCGGCCCGGACGAGTTCCGGGTCGCCCTCACCGACCACGCCGGACAGCCGATCGCCACGGTCGAGTCCCTGGTCACGCGAGTCCTTCCCGACCAACGCCCCGCTGTCGAGGCCGAGTTGTACCGCATTGCCTGGCGGCCCGTGACGGCGGCCGGCGACGGCGACACGCGGCACGAACTGCTCGACCTGACGGGACCGGACGCGGCAACCGCCCTGCCCGACCGCGCGTTGGCACTGCTCACCGCCACGCTCGCGGGCGTACGGGGCTGGATCGCCGACGCGCGGCCGGGGCGGCTCCTGGTGCTCACCCACAACGCCACGGGCGACGATCCCGACCCGGCGCAGGCCGCGGTCGCCGGACTCGTCCGCAGCGCCCAGTCCGAGCACCCCGGCCGGATCGTGCTGGTCGACCGCCGCGGTGGCCCCGTGTCCCCGGCGGACCTCGACGCGGCGCTGCGCACCGGCGAACCCCAGGTCGCCCTGGAGGACGGCGCCGTTCTCGCGCCCCGGCTGACCCCGGTACGGCCCCAGGCGGCGGCGCCCGTCCTCAATCCCGAGGGGACGGTACTCATCACCGGCGGCACGGGTGCGCTCGGCGCGGGCCTCGCCCGGTATCTGGTGGCCGAACACGGGGTCCGCCACCTGCTGTTGGTGAACCGCAGCGGTCGTACGCCCGAATGGGCCGCCGAACTCGGCGCGGCCGTGCGCACGGCGGCCTGCGAGGTGAGCGACCGCGCCGCCGTGGACGCCCTGGTCGCGTCCTGTCGGCCGGCACTGACGGCGGTGTTCCATCTCGCCGGGGTCGTGGACGACGGAGTCGTGGACGGCCTCACCCCCCAGCGGTTGGCGGCCGTGCTCGCGCCGAAGGCGGACGGCGCCTGGCATCTGCACGAGGCCACCAAGGGCCTCGGGCTGTCCGCGTTTGTGCTCTACTCCTCGGCCGCGGGTGTGCTGGGCCGCCCCGGACAGGCCAACTACGCGGCGGCCAACGGCTTTCTCGACGCGCTCGCCCGGCATCGCGTCGCCCAGGGCCTCCCTGCTCAGGCCCTGGCCTGGGGCCCGTGGATCACGGCCGGGGACGACGGCATGGCGGCCCAGGTCCCGGCGCGCCGACTCGGCGACGGCGGTGTCCTGTCGGTCGACGAGGAGGAGGGCATCGAGTTGCTCGACCGGGCGCTGCGGACCCCCGAGCCGGTGCTGGTGCCGATCCCGCTGAACCTGGGGGCGCTCGGCGGTCCGGCCACCCCGCCGGTCCTCACGGACCTCGTGCCGAAGCGCCCGGCCGCCGCCCCGACCGCCGCCGCGCAGGCACCCGGCGCCTGGCGGGAGCGGCTCGCCTCCGTCCCGGCGCACGAGCGGGAGGGCGTGCTGGTCGAGCTGATCCGCGCCGAACTCGCCCTGCTGCTGGGCTTCGAGGACCAGGCCGCGCTTCCCACCGATCGCGCCTTCGGGGAACTCGGCTTCGACTCGCTGATGGCGGTGCAGTTCCGCAACCGGCTCAGCGCGTTCACGCGCGTGCGGCTGGCGTCCACGATCGTGTTCGACCATCCGACGCCGCACTCGCTGGCCGCGCACCTCCACGACGCCTTGCGAGAAGCCCTTCCGGACGCCGAGACCGAAACCGGGGGCGATGCCGAAGACGGCAACGGCGGGGACGCGCCGTCCTCCTACCGCTTCGGCCCCCTGTACCACCAGGTCCTGCGCGAGCGCGGCCCGTTGGAGGCGATGGGGCTGCGTTACCTGGCGTCCCACGCCCTCCCGTCCTTCACCGCCGCCGAGCGCGGCCGGTACGCGGTCGACCCGGTCCGGCTGGCGCGGGGTGCGGGCACCACGCTGGCGTACATCCCGGACTACCTCACGCCGTACCATCGCGTCCCCACCGGGCTGGCCAAACAGTTCGACGGCGAGCGCGACGTGTTCCTGCTGGAGCACCCCGGTCTCGGTGCCCGCAAGGCCGTGCCGGACAGTGCGGCCGCCGTCGTACGGACACACGTCGACGCGGTGGGCGCTCTGTCGTCCCAGGGGCCGGTCGTCCTCGTGGGCTACTGCGCCGGGGGCGCGATCGCGCACGCCGTGGCGCGCGAGCTCGCACGGTCGGGGCGGCCGCCGGCCGGGCTGATCCTGCTCGACGCCCACGCGGGCGTGCTGCGCCGTGACGACGAACGGGCGCTGGCCCTGATGACCGCCGGCGCGGAGCTGCCGGACGACGTCGTCGCCGAGTTCGAGGACTCGCTGCTGATCGCCGGCGGGGGTTACGCGCGCGTGCTGGAGAACTGGGACCCCGAGCCGTCACCGGTCCCGGCTCTCCTGGTGCGGGGTCGGCCGACCGCGCAGATGCGCCGCATCGACCCCGACGGGGACTGGCTGCCGCGCTGGCCCCTGCCGCACGACACCGCGGACGTCCCCGGCGACCACTACACCCTCGTCCACCACGATGCCGACACCACGGCCGCCGCGATGCGCGCCTGGCTGACGGCATGATCCACCCACATCGCACCGGGGAAACAGGAGTTGCCGTATGACCCAGGAGTACGACCTGATCGTCGTCGGCGGCGGGCCCGCGGGATCAACCGCCGCGACCGTCGTGGCCAAGCGCGGACACCGGGTCCTGCTGCTGGAGCGGGAGACCTTCCCGCGCTACCAGATCGGCGAGTCGCTCCTGCCCGCCACGGTCCACGGTCTGTGCCGCATCCTCGGCGTCGCCGACGAGGTGCAGCAGGCCGGCTTCACCCTCAAGCGCGGCGGCACGCTGCGCTGGGGTCGTGACCCCGAGCCGTGGCAGTTCTCCTTCGCGATGACGCCGCGTGTGCCCGAGCCCACCGCGACGGCCTTCCAGGTGGAGCGCTCACGGTTCGACGAGATCCTGCTGCGCGGTGCCCAGCGGGCAGGCGTCGAGGTCCGCGAGGGCAGCCCGGTGCGTCGCCTGGTCGCCGACGACGAGCGGGTGCGGGGCGTCGAGTACACCGACGCCGACGGCAATTCCCGTACGGCATACGCCCCTTACGTCATCGACGCGTCCGGGAACACCAGCCGGATCCACGGCGGGGTCGGCGGTGGGCGCGTGTACTCCGACTTCTTCCGCAACCTCGCCGTGTTCGGCTACTTCGCGGGCGGGGCCCGGCTGCCCGAGCCGAACAGCGGCAACATCTTCTGCGCCGCGTTCGACGCCGGCTGGCTCTGGTACATCCCGCTGCGCGACGACCTGACGAGTGTCGGCGCGGTGATCTCCCCCGAGCACACACCGGCCGTCCAGCGCGACGCGCGGGCCGCGTGGCGGGACATGATCGCGGCCTGCCCCGAGGTGAGCCGGCTGGTGGCGGGCGTACCGGAGGCGACCGAGCCGCCGTACGACCAGGTGCGGGTGCGCAGGGACTGGTCGTACTGGAAGAAGTCCTTCTGGACTCCGGGCATGGCGCTGGTCGGCGACGCCGCGTGCTTCGTGGACCCCGTGCTGTCCTCCGGCGTCCATCTGGCCACCTACGGCGCCCTGCTCGCCGCCCGTTCGGTGAACTCCGCGCTGGACGGCAGCGTGCCCGAGGAACGGGGCTTCGCCGAGTTCGAGGCCCGCTACCGCCGCGAGTACCGCGTGTTCTACGACTTCCTGATCTCCTTCTACGACATGGAGCGCAACGAGGACTCGTACTTCTGGTCGGCGAAGAAGATCACCGAGGTGGAGCTCGGCGAGGCCGCCGCGTTCGCCGAGCTGGCGGGCGGACTGGTGTCCGGCGACACCGCGGTCGTCCGTGCGGACTGGCACACCTCGGCGGCTCAACTCGACAGCGCGGTCAGCCAGTTGGCGGTCTCCGACGACCGTATCAACCCGCTGTTGTCCGCCCCGGTCGTCGGCGAGACCTTCCGCACCGGCAACGACCTTCAGGAGCAGGCCCTTTACGGCGGCCCGCTCGACGACCCCGGCCCGGCCGGCCCCGACGGCCTGGCCGTCACACCGGACGGCCTGTCCTGGGTCAAGGCGTGACCGCCAGTTCCCCCAGCAGCTTCCAGGTGCGGCGCCGGTCCTCCTCACCGCCGAGGTCCGTCGCGGTGAACGCCACCTCCGTCGCCCCGGCGTCCCGGTAGCGGCGCACCTCGGCGGCGACGGTCTCCTCGTCGCCGATGACGGCCAGGTCGGCGGCGCGGGTGGCACCGGAGAGGCCGATGACCCGCTGGTAGGAGGGGAACTGCTCGTAGAAGGCGAGCGACTCGGTCGCCGCCTCCCGGACCGCCTCGACGTCGGCGGTGACCACGCCGGGCACGAAGGCCACGATCCGGGGCGCCGGTCGCCCCGCCGCCTCGGCCGCCGAGGTGACGGCCGGGACGATGTGCTCGGCGAGGGCGCGCGGCCCGGCCAGCAACGGGAGGATGCCGTCGGCGAGTTCACCCGAGACGCGCAGGGCCTGCGGGGCCATGGCGGCGACGAGGAGCGGCACCGGAGGCTCGGCGCCGCCGGGCACCGACGCGGGCAACGGCGGGGCGGCCGTGAGCAGTTCACCGTGGAAGTCGGCGCCCCCGGTCTCCGTCAGCAGGCGCAGGGCGGTCAGGAACTCGCGGAGCCGGGCGATCGGGCGCTCGTACGGAATACCGAAGCCGGTCTCGGTCAGGTGCTTGGTGCCGAGGGCGAGCCCGAGGTGGTACCGGCCTCCGGTGGCGGCCTGGGCCGTCTGGGCCTGGCTCGAGACGAGGAGCGGGTGGCGGCCGAAGACGGGGATCGCGGCGGTCCCGACATGCAGTCCGGGCACCTCGCGGCCGACGATCGCGGCGAGCGAGGGCGAGTCGTATCCGAAGGTCTGCCCGAACCACGCGGAGCGCAGCCCGAACTCATGTGCCTCCCGGGCGAGTTGCACCGTGGGATCGATCCGGTTCTGGACAGGGAGTGCTACACCGATGGTCATACCCCGGGCAACCGACACGTGCGGGAGACGCATTCCTGCTCGCACATGACAAGCGTGTGAAGCGCTCGTTGACCTTGCCCCAAGGGGAGCCCGCAGCATCGGTGCACCGGCCGGGCGGGCGAGGAGGCGCGGGTGCTGGTGGATGTACGACCGTTGCGCGGGGCTGCCTTCAGACGACTGTGGGCGGCCGGCCTCGTGACCGGCCTGGGAGCTCAACTCACCGCGGTCGTGGTGCCGTTGCAGCTCTACGGCTTCACCGGGTCGTCCGCCTACGTCGGACTGGCCGGGTTGGTGGGCTTCGCGCCGATGGCCGCGGCCGCGCTGTGGGGAGGCGCGCTGGCCGATGTACGCGACCGGCGGCGGGTGCTGCTGGTGACGACGGCCGGGATCGGTGTGACCTCGCTGCTGTTGTGGGCCCAGGCCCGCGCGGGTCTGCGGTCGGCCGGTGTGCTGCTGGTGCTGGTGGGCGTACAGCAGGCCCTGTTCGGCGCGAATGCCGCGGTGGGGCGGGCGGTCGTTCCGCGTCTGGTGCCGTCCGCGTCGCTGACGGCGGCCAACGCCCTGCAGTCGACGGTCGTCCTGTCCGCCGGGATCGCGGGTCCTTTGCTGGCCGGAGTGCTGCTGCCGGTGGTGGGTGCGCGGACGCTGTATCTGGCGGATGCCGTCGCCGTCTGCGCGACGGTGTGGGCGGTGTGGCGGCTGCCCCCGCTCCCTCCCCTCGACCGCGCCGGGAGGAAGCGGGCCGGCGTCCGGGAGATCGCCGACGGCTTTCGGTTCGTGGCGCGGCGTCAGGTACTGCTGCTGGTGTATCTCGCCGACTTCGCCGCGCTGTTCCTGGGGTTGCCCACGGCCCTCTTCCCGCAACTGGCCCGGGAGACCTTCCGGCCGTCGGACATCGGCGTCCTGTACGCCGCTCTCTCGGCGGGCGGGGTGCTGGCCGGGCTCTTCTCCGGGGCCCTCACCCGCGTGGACCGGCACGGCGTCGCGGTCGCGGTCTCGGTGGGCGTCTGGGGTCTGGCCGTCGCGGGGTTCGGGGCGACCGGCTCGCTGGTCGCGGCGGCGGGCTGGCTGGCCCTGGCGGGCGGCGCACTCCTCGTGCTGGGCGTCTTCCGTCGGACGGTTCTGCAGTCGGCCGTACCGGACGGGATGCGGGGCCGGCTCCAGGGGATCGACACGGTGGTGGCCGCGGGCGGGCCCCGGTTGGGCGACCTGGCGCACGGTGTGGCGGGGGCCGCGTTCGGGGCAGGCTGGGCCGTCACCGGGGGTGGGCTTCTGACGGTGTCGGTCGCGGTCGTCCTGCTTCTGCTCTTTCTCAGCTGATGGGTGCGGTGGCACCACATGGCACCACCTGGCACCATTCCGTGCTCGCCATGACGCCCGAATACGCACGGCACCACCGTCAGCCATACAGGCATCACTGCGTTATCGCAGGTCAGACCCGTCAAGCAACGAAGTGACGCCACTGGCGCCACTCTTTGGCTTGCGCGTGGCGCCACTGTGGTGCCATGATGGCGTCATGGACCTCACCCCGTATGTCGACAGCCTCCGCCGCGAACTCGCGGTGGCCGCCGAAGCCGGTGGCGACGAAGCCCGCGAGCTGGCGGAGCGGCTGACCGCTCCCCTGGAGTCGGCGACTCGGCTGACCATGCTCAACGTGCTCTCCGCCGCGATGGACGAGATCACCCGCGATCTCGCCCCCGGCTCGGTCGACGTACGGCTGCGCGGGCTCGACCCCGACTTCGTGGTGACACCGCCGCCCACCTACGGCGCTGCCCCCGCGGAGCCGGCCGCGCCCACCGAGCCGCTCAGGGCCCCGGCCGACGGTGACGAGGGCGGCACCGCCCGGATCAATCTGCGGCTTCCGGCCCACCTCAAGACGCGCGCCGAGGAGGCCGCGAGCCGCGAGGGCCTGTCGGTCAACGCGTGGCTGGTGCGCGCCGTGTCGGCCGCGGTCGACGGCGGCACCCGGCCGCGTACGACGGAGAAGACCCAGACCCTCGGCCAGAGCTTCACGGGCTGGGTGCGCTGACCGCACCCGCGCCCGGCCCCAGGACATCGACACCACCACCCACACCACGTCCCACCAGCGGGGACGCCTTGAAGACCCAAGAGGACGGGACAGTCATGCCTTCTTTCGACACTTCCGAACCGATCTCGGTCACCGCGCACGTGGGGGCCGGTTCCCTCCAGCTCACCGCGGGCGACCGCCCCGACACCGTCGTGGAGGTGCGGCCCCGCGACCCGAAGAAGGACAAGGACGTGCGGGCCGCCGAACAGACCGAGGTCGTGTACACGAGCGGGGTGCTGACCATCAGGACGAAGGAGCGCCGCCTCGTCGGGCCCAGCGGCGCCGTCGACGTGACGGTCGACCTGCCCACGGACTCGCACGTGGAGCTGACCGGCTCCTGGATCCAGGTGCTCGGCGAGGGCCGGCTCGGTGAGGTCCGCGTGAAGACCTCCACCGGTGACGTCCGTCTCGACACCACGGGGCCGCTCCAGCTGAACGTGTCGCACGGCTCGATCACCGTCGACCGGGTCGAGGGCGAGGCCGAGTTGACCACCAGCTCCGGCAACCTGCGCGTCGGCGTCGTCGACGGACCCGCCGTCCTGAAGAACACACACGGCACCACGACCGTCGGGGCCGTGACCGGCGAGCTGCGGGTGAACGGCGCCAACGGCGGCATCGACATCGCACGCGCCGAGGCATCGGTCACCGGCACCACGACCAACGGCCACCTTCGCGTCGCCGAAGTCGCCCGCGGCGAGGTCCGGTTGGAGACCTCCAACGGCCCCATCGAGATCGGGATCCGCCAGGGCACCGCCGCCTGGCTCGACGTCAGCTCCAACCGCGGCCAGGTACGCAACTCGCTCGCCGCCTCCGAGGCCCCGGAGCAGACCGAGGACACCGTCAAGGTCCACGCACGGACCAACTGGGGCAACATCGACGTCCTCCGTGCCAAGGTCTGACCGCCACCTGCCCTGCCTGTCACACCAGCCGCTCACCTCGCTCTCCTTCCCCTCGTTCTCCTTCCCCTCGTTCTCCTTCTCCTCGTTCTCCTTCAGCCTTCGATCGGAGGGCCCCATGCCTTCTTCTGTCATGCCCACGCCCAGGCAAGGCGACGGTCACCCGTCGCCGGCCGCCGTCTCCGCCATCGGTCTGCGCAAGTCGTACGGCGACAAGGTCGTCCTCGACGGCATCGATCTGCACATCCCAGCCGGTTCGGTGTTCGCGCTGCTCGGGCCGAACGGCGCCGGCAAGACCACCGCCGTGAAGATCCTGTCCACGCTGATCACCGCCGACGGCGGGCAGGCCCAGGTCGCGGGCCACGACATCGCCGTGTCACCGGACGGGGTACGGGCCGCGATCGGTGTCACCGGGCAGTTCTCCGCCGTCGACGGTCTGATCACCGGCGAGGAGAACATGCTCCTGATGGCGGACCTGCACCACCTGCCGAAGCAGGAGGGACGTCGGGTCACCGCCGAACTCCTGGAACGGTTCGACCTCACCGAGGCCGCGAGGAAGCCCGCCTCCACCTACTCCGGCGGCATGAAGCGCCGACTCGACATCGCCATGACCCTCGTCGGCAGTCCGCGGATCATCTTCCTCGACGAGCCGACCACGGGTCTCGACCCCCGCTCCCGTCACACCATGTGGCAGATCATCCGCGAGCTGATCACGGACGGGGTCACCGTCTTCCTCACCACGCAGTACCTGGAGGAGGCCGACCAACTCGCCGACCGCATCGCGGTGCTCAACGACGGCAAGATCGCCGCGGAAGGCAGCGCCGAGGAGCTCAAGCGGCTCATCCCCGGCGGTCACGTCCGGCTCCGCTTCACCGACCCGGACGCCTACCGGAGCGCCGCCGGGGCGCTGCGTGAGGTCACCCGGGACGACGAGGCACTGGCCCTGCAGATCCCCAGCGACGGCAGCCAGCGCGAACTGCGCTCCCTCCTCGACTGGTTGGACGCGGCCGGCATCGAGGCCGACGAACTGACGGTCCACACCCCCGACCTCGACGACGTGTTCTTCGCCCTGACCGGCGACACCGACAAGCCCAAGGAGTCCGTCCGATGAGCACCCTGTCCCTCGCCGTCCGCGACTCGTCCACGATGCTGCGCCGCAATCTCCTGCACGCCCGCCGCTACCCGTCGCTCACCCTGAACCTGCTGCTCACCCCGGTCATGCTCCTGCTGCTCTTCGTCTACGTCTTCGGCGACGCGATGAGCGCCGGCATCGGGGGCGGCGGGGCGGACCGCTCCGAGTACATCGCGTATCTCGTGCCCGGCATTCTGCTGATGACCATCGGCTCCACCACGATCGGCACCGCGGTGTCCGTCTCCATGGACATGAACGAGGGCATCATCGCCCGCTTCCGCACCATGGCGATCCACCGCGGGTCGGTACTGATCGGGCACGTCATCGGCAGCGTGCTGCAGTGCGTCGCCAGTGGGATCCTCGTCGGGGCCGTCGGGGTGGCCATCGGCTTCCGCTCCGTCGACGCCACCGTCCTGGAATGGATCGCCGCGTTCGGGCTGATCGCGCTCTTCGCCCTGGCGCTCACCTGGATCGCGGTCGGCATGGGCCTGTCCAGCCCGAACCCCGAGGCGGCGAGCAACAACGCGATGCCGCTGATCTTCCTGCCGCTGATCTCCAGCACCTTCGTCCCGGTGGACGCGATGCCGGGCTGGTTCCGGCCCATCGCCGAGTACCAGCCCTTCACCCCGGCCATCGAGACCCTGCGCGGACTGCTCCTCGGCACCGAGATCGGCCACAACGGCTGGCTCGCCGTCGCCTGGTGCCTGGGTCTCACGGCGCTCGGCTACTTCTGGTCCAAGTCGCTCTTCGACCGCGACCCGAAGTAGGGGCGACGACTCGCCCCACTGCCCACCGGAGGGCACCGGCCGCACCAGGCGGCCGGTGCCCTCGACGGCGTCCCCAGGCCGGTGTTCAGTCGGTGGTGATGCCGGCCAGGGTCAGGAGGAGGTCCTTCACGTCGGTCGCGTCGATCTCGTCGCGTGCGCTGTCGGGTCGCGAGCACAGCAGTACGGGGCTGTCCTGCGGGTCCTGCGGCAGACGGCCGTGGCTGCCGCGTACGCCGGAGGGGTCCAGCGGGACGGTCCGGATGCGGTAACGCAGGCCGGCCTTCTTTCGGGCGACCTGGCCGATGGCGCGGGCCTTCACGGCAGGGACCGCGGGGTCGTAGAGGAGCTCGGCGGGGTCGTAGCCGGGCTTGCGGTGGATCTCCACCTGGCGGGCGAAGTCCGGGGCGCGGTCGTCGTCCAGCCAGTAGTAGTACGTGAACCAGGCGTCGGACTCCGCCACGGCGACCAGCTCTCCCGAGCGTTCGTGGTCGAGGCCGTGGGCCGCCTTGCCCTCGGCGTCCAACACCTGGTCCACTCCCGGGAGTTCGGCGACGATCTTCGCCACCGCCGCCGTGTCGGCCTGGTCGCGGACATAGACGTGGGCGATCTGGTGGTCGGCGACGGCGAAGGCGCGGGACGTCCAGGGGTCGAGGTACTCCATGCCGTCCTGGGTGTACACGTCGAGCAGTCCGGCCCGGCGCAGGGCGCGGTTGATGTCGACGGGGCGGGAGGCGGGCGCGATGCCGTATTCGCTCAGGATGACGACGGTCGCGTCCTCACGCCGGAAGTGCTCCAGCAGGGGCCGCAGGGCGTCGTCGAGACGGCGGGCCTCACGGGCGGTCTGCGGGGAGTCGGGGCCGGAGCGCTGGGGCTCGTAGTCGAGGTGCGGGACGTAGACCAGGGTCAGGTCGGGGCGGTGCTCGTCGAAGATCTGGCGGGCGGCGGCGAGGATCCACTGGCTGGAGGGCAGGCCGGCGTTCGGGCCCCAGTAGGTGAACAGGGGGAAATCGCCCAGCCTGTCGGTGAGTTCGTCGTGCAGGGCGGGCGGCCAGGTGTAGCAGTCGGGTTCCTTGCGGCCGTCGGAGTAGTAGATCGGGCGGGGGGTGACGGTGAGGTCGACGTCGGCGCCCATGGCGTACCACCAGCAGACGTTGGCGACCTTGTAGCCGGGCTCGGACTTGCGGGCGGTGTCCCAGATCTTCTCCCCGCCGACGAGGGCGTTGTGCTGGCGCCACAGCAGGACCTCGCCGAGGTCCCGGAAGTACCAGCCGTTGCCGACGATTCCGTGCTCGGAGGGTGGCGCGCCGGTGAGGAGGGTGGACTGCACGGAGCAGGTCACGGCGGGCAGCACGGTGTTGAGCCGGGCTTGGAAGCCCTGTTCGGCGACGGCCGAGACAGCGGGCATGTGGCGGAGCATGCGGGGGGTGAGGCCGACGATGTCGAGGACGACCAGTCGGGTCATGAGACGGGCTCCATTCCTGAGAGGGGCTTGAGGCCGAGTTCCTCGAACCTGTTGCGCGCCCAGGTGAGTTCGGCGGCCAGACCCGCGACAAGGCCCTCACGGTCGCGTGGCCGCAGGTGTTCGGGAAGGACGGACCAGGTGTAGGTCTCGACCTCGATGTGGTCGCAGGCGGCCTCCGGACCGCCGAGCAACGCGCCCAGTGCGGAGGTCAGTTCGTCCGCCGTGGTGCTGAGCGGCGGCTCGGGCGCGGCGTGCAGGGGTGCGTGGAAGTGCACCCGCCAGGGCGAGCCGGGGTCCAGCCCGCCCGCCAGTGCCTCGGGAAGGTCGTCCACTCCGGTGACGGTGCCGTTCGGGGCGGTGCGCGTCTGGTGCAGGAACCGGGGTTCCGCGAACCGGGCGAGGGCGCGCCGCGCCTCGGGGTCGGCGGGGTCGTCGGCCTGGAGCGCGCTGGACGCCTGCACCTTGACGACCGGGAGCCCGGCGTCGGCGAGCCGGCGCAGTGCGGCGGCCGGTTCCTCGAACTGGACGGCGAGATGGCAGGTGTCGAGGCAGATCCCGAGCCACTCGGGGTCCACTCCCCCGAGTTCCCGGGCGGCCTGGACGGTGTTCTCCACCAGGCATCCGGGCTCGGGCTCGAACCCGACCCTGATCGTACGGCCGGTCTCCCGCGCCAACCGGGCGAGCTGCCCGCCGAGTTGGTCGAGAGCCCGCCGCGCGGAGTCCCGCGCCTCGGCCGGCCACGGTGCACGCCAGGCCAGCGGAAGAGTCGAGACGCTGCCGCGCCGGGCGTCGTCGGGCAGCAGTCCCGCCAAGACCCGGGCGCAGTCGACCGTGTACCGCAGCCGGGCGGGGTCGGCCCAGTGGGGCAGGTAGACGTCCTTCTTCACGACCTCGCGGTGGAATCCGCCGTAGGGGAAGGCGTTGAGGGTGACCGTCTCCAAGCCGCGCGCGGTCAGTTCGGCGCGCAGCCGGCGTACGGCGTCGGGAGCGGCGGACAGTTCGGTGACCACATCGCGAGCCAGCCACAGGCCGATGCCGAGCAGGTCGGCGCCGAGGGTCTCACGTACGGGCTCGGCGTACGCGGCGAGTTGGTCCACCACTCCGTCGAGGTCCTCGGCCTGGTGGACGTTGCTGCAATAGGCGAGGTGGACGCTGGTGCCGTCGGGGTGTCCGAAGCGCACGGCGGGGTCACTCTCCGCCGCGTTTGATCGAGTTGCCCTCGAAGAGGGCCGTGTCGTCGGCCTTGACATCCTCCAGGTCGAGTCGGCCGCTCTGCCCGTAGAAGGCCACGGGGTTGCGCCACAGGACCTGGTCGACGGTGTCGTCGTCGAAGCCGGCGGCGAGCATCGCGTCGGCGGTCTTCCGGGTCTTGAGCGGGTCGCTGCGCCCCCAGTCGGCGGCCGAGTTGACGAGCATCCGCTCGGTGCCGTGCTCCTGAAGGATGCGCACCATGCGGTCCTCGGTCAGCTTGGTGTCCGGGTAGATGGAGAAGCCCATCCAGCAGCCGCTGTCGGCGACCATGCCCACGGTGAGTTCGTTGAGGTGGTCGACGAGGACATGCTCGGGCGGGATGCCGGACTCCCGTACGACGTCGAGGGTGCGGCGGGTGCCGACGGCCTTGTCGCGGTGCGGGGTGTGGACCAGCACGGGCAGCTCGTGCTCGACGGCGAGTCGGAGCTGACGGGCCAGGGCGTCGTCCTCCTCGGGCGTCATGGAGTCGTAGCCGATCTCACCGACGGCCACCACGCGGTCCTTGGCCAGATAGCGCGGCAGGATGTCCAGCACCCCGGTGCAGCGCGGGTCGTTGGCCTCCTTCGGGTTGAGGGCGATGGTGCAGTAGTGCTGGATGCCGAACTGCGCGGCGCGGTACGGCTCCCAGCCGAGCAGTGCGTCGAAGTAGTCGGTGAAGCTCTCCACCGAGGTGCGCGGCTGGCCGAGCCAGAAGGAGGGTTCCACGACCGCGCGGACGCCGGCGGCGTACATGGCCTCGTAGTCGTCGGTGGTGCGTGAGGTCATGTGGATGTGGGGCTCGAAGATGCGCATCATGCGGCTCCGGTGAAGGCGGCGAGGGCCCGTTCGGCGGCGGTTCGGCGGGCGGGGACGGGTGAGTCGGCCTCGGCGGGCAGCCCGGAGGCCTCCAGCGTGCCGGGGTGGGCGCGCAGGATCGGCCAGACGTCCGCGGGGACCGCCCGGCCGGCGGCGACCCGCTCATGGGCGAAGTCGGCGAGCATGCGGGCGAGTTCGCGGTCCGCGCGCTCGTCCAGGCCGGCGATCCGGTCGAGGGGGATCTCGCAGAAGACGCACTTCAGTACGGCGTGCCGGTAGCCGTCGTGGTCCAGGTGGCGTGCGGCGTACGGGCCGAGGGCCGCCTCGATCAGGCCGGTGTCGTTGCCGCGCAGGGCCGTGTGGACGAGCGGCAGGCCCAGGCCCGCGAAGGAGGGGTCCCTCTTCTCCAGCAGGGCCAGCGAACGCAGTACCGCCCGCTGTTCGGCGGCGTCCCCGTACCGGTGGAGGGCGGTGACCTCCTCGGCGAGCTCGGCTCCGCGCAGGGGCAGGGCCGTGAGCAGTCGGGCGCGGGCGGCGTCGGCCACCGTCCAGCCGGGGACGAGGGGGCCGCGCCCGCAGCGTCGGCCGACGGCCGGGAAGAGGGTGCGTACGGCGGTGGCGTCCTGTCCGACGCGGGTGACGGCCCGCGTCAGCCAGAGCTGCGCGTCGGGGGTGAGGTGGCGGTCGAGGGCAGTGGATATGTGCGGGTCCACGGCACAGGTCTCCTGTTCGGATGTGCTGATGTCGGAGGAAGGGCGCGGCCTCAGAACGGCTCGGCGGCCTTCAGGAACTCCAGGGAGCGGCGGGCGACATCAGGTGCGTCCAGGGACGCGCCCTGGATCTCCACCGAGACCGGCCCGCGATAGCCGGAGGCCTTCAGCGCGGCCAGGACGGGCGGGAAGTCGATCTCGCCCGCGCCGAACTCGAGGTGCTCGTGGACCCCGCGCCGCATGTCCTCGATCTGCACGTTCACCAGGTGGGGCGCCGCCAGCGCGACGCAGTCGAGCAGCCCGAGTTCCTCCACGCAGTGGGCGTGCCCGATGTCCAGGGTGATGCCGAACAGGTCGGGATCGCCGAGCATCCGCCGCAGGTCCAGGACGCGCTGCACGGTGTCGACGAACATGTACGGCTCGGGCTCGAAGCCCAGGGCCACACCGTGCTCACCGGCGATCTCCAGGATCTCTTCGCAGCCCGCGGCCAGCCGCTTCCAGGCCTCGTCCTCGGGCATGTCCCGCGGCGCCGGGCCGCTGCACAGATGGACGGCCGGGGCACCGAGTTCGGCCGCGATGCGCACCGCGCGCGCCAGCAGGTCGACGCGCCGCTCGGTGTCGGACGGGCACATCAGGGTGGGGTGGTGCTTGTGCCACGGATCCAGGAGGTACGGCGCTCCGGTCTCCACCATGACGGCGAGACCGAGGCGGTCCAGCCGCCGTGCCAGGCGGTCGACCTGGCGGGGCAGGTCGGAGGCGTACGGGTCGAGGTGGCCGTGGTCCAGGGTGAGGCCGACGGAGTCGTAGCCCAGGTCGGCGAGGACGGTCAGTACGTCGTCGAGGCGGTGGCAGGCGAAGCCGTTGGTGCCGAACCCGAACCGGAGACGCTCGGCGGGTACGGCGGGCTTTGCGGGCACTGCGGCCGGTGTCGGGGAAACTCGAGCGGCTCTCGAGGGATCGTCGGCGGTTATCGGGGTCACGTCGGCGACACCTTCCGCGCGAGCCTGCGCGCCAGGGGATGCGCCGCGGCCAGGACCCCGGCGAGCCCCGCCCTGCCGCCGCCCGCGGTGAGCGCCGCCTGGAGGGGCATCAGCGACATGATCCCGGTGCCCACGGCGTTGCGCACGTTCGTCGCGGACGGTTCGCGTGCCGCGCGGGCCTGGGCGGTGCCGTAGGAGGCGAGGTAGGCGAGCGCTCCCACGGCCGCGCCGATCCGGGCCGTTCTGGCGTGCCGTCGCAGGCCCGGAAGTGCCGCGACGGCCACGGCGGTTGCGGTGCTGCCGGCCAGCGTGGCGGCGGGCACCTCGCGCGGGGCGCCGGACACCTCGTGACGGCTCAGCGCCGTGACGGTGTAGGTGTGCGCGCCGACCAGCAGGGCGGCCGGGAGTGCGGCCACCCTGTGTCCCGGCCGCGCTCCGGACAGGACGTTCAGCGTCCGCGCGCCCGCCATGGCGGCGGGGCCGGCCGGGGTGGACTTGAGGCCGAGGTCGTACGCCCAGACCAGTCCGGTCAGCGGCAGCGCCACAGCGAGCGCCCGCCGCCCGCCGGTCAGGGCGGCGAGGCCGAGTCCGGCGGCGGTGAGTCCGCAGGCGGTGGCGAGCGCGGTGCGGCGCTCGACTCGTCCGGAGGGCACGGGGCGTTGGGGCCGCTCCACCGCGTCGACGGTCGCGTCCGCGTAGTCGTTGAGCGCCATCCCGGCCCAGTAGAGGGCGATGGACGAGGCCATCGTGCCGAGGATGCGGGGCGGCGGTGTCCCGGCGCCCGCGGCGGCACCGGCCAGGACATCACCGGGCACGCTCAACGCTGCGGGCAGACGCACAAGTTGCGCCAGATCAGCGAGGCGGGGGGAGGAATTGCGGTTTTTGAGGCCGTCCATGATCGGACCCTACGCCCATCACTTCAGTTTTGGACATCCTCTTATCTCGACCTGTGAGGAATTTACAGGCAGGGTGTGCCATCTCTCCGCCGAGTGACCTACTCGGGCGGCGTAGGTGTGTCGTGTGTGCGGTACATCGCCTGGACGTCCAGCTCCAGTTGGACGGTCGGCCCGACCACGGCGATCCCACGAGCCAGCATGGAACGCCAGTTGAGGGTGTAGTCCTCCCGGTGCAGTTCGGCCTTGGCGAGGGCGGCGCACCGGAGCTCTTCCCCGTAGCCGCCGTTGACCATGCCGAGGTAGTTCGTGTCCAGCGACACCGACCGGCTCACGCCGTGCATGGTCAGCGTGCTCAGCAGCGACCACCTGCTGCCGCCCCGGTAGGCGAAGCGGGTGCTCCTGAAGTCGATGTACGGGAAGTGCTCGACGTCGAGGAAGTCGGCGGACCGCAGGTGCGCGTCCCGGGTGTTGTTGCCGGTGGTGATGCTGGAGGCGTCGATGCGCACATGGACACGGGAGTCACCGACGTCCTGGGTGACCTGGATACCGCCCTCGAACCGTTCGAACCGGCCGTGCACATGGGCCATGCCGACGTGTTTGGCGATGAACCGGATCGCGGTGTGCGGCGGGTCGAAGAGCCAGGTGCCGGGGACCGGGAGTTCGGCCTGCCGGGCGGGCTGGAGCCAGACGCGCTGGGACGACAGGCCCGCGTCGGCGACGACGTCGACGCTCTCGCGGTGCGGTTCCAGTCCCTCGGCCGCGATCATCAGGCTGTAGCCGCCCGGTGGCAGCGCGGCCAGGAACAGTCCGTACGGATCGTGGTGCCGCGTGCCGCGACCTGGTGGCTGCGGAGTTCGGTCACCGTGACATCGGCGCCGCCGAGCGGCTGGTTCACCGGGTCGAGGACCTCGCGGCAGACGGCGCCCGCGCCGGCCGGGACCGGCAGTGCGAGGCCCGCGGCACCTCCGGAGGCATTCTTCAGTCGCCGCCGGAGCAGTCCGAGGGGCATGGGGTTCACCTTTCCGTTCTGGTCGTTCAGAAATCTGTGCGCGGCCGGCCGCCGTCGTACGCCGCTCTCAGCACGGCCAGCACGCCCTCCGCGGTGACCGCCCGCGGGTTGGGGTACGCCTGCTCGGCCGCCAACCGTGCCGCGACCGCCACATCGGCCTCGGCCAGTCCGAGTTCGGCCAGCGAGCGCGGTACGCCGGTCCCGCCGGCGAGGTCCCGCACCGCACCCGGCACGTCGGCCGTGTCCAGCGCCCGGCCGAGCGCCGCCATGGCCTCGGGTGCGGCGGGCGCGTTGTACGCGAGGGCGTAGGGCAGGACCACGGTGTGCGTCTCGGCGTGCGGCAGGCCGAAGGTGCCGCCGAGGACATGGCAGAGCTTGTGGTGCAGTCCCATGGTGGTCGCGCCGAGCACGGCACCGCGAGCCAGGCCCCGTACAGGGCCCGGCCGCGGGCTTCCAGGTCCCGGGGAGCGGCGGCCAGCGCGGGCAGGGCACCGGCCATGGCCCGTACGCCCTCCTCGGCCATCAGTGACACCGGCGGCGAGGTGTCCGGCGCGTACAGGGCCTCGGCCGGGTGCGCGAGGGCGTTGACGCCGCTGGTCACGGAGAGGTCCACCGGGAGGGACAGGGTGAGCTCGGGGTCGTAGACGACACTGCGGGGCAGGACCGAGGGATCGCGGCCGGTGCGCTTGGCCCCGTGCTCGGTCAGGCCCCAGACGGGGGTCATCTCGGAGCCGGAGTACGTGGAAGGCACGGCGATCAGCGGCAGTCCGGTGCGGAGCGCGATCGCCTTGCCCAGCCCGATCGCGGAACCGCCGCCCACGGCCACGCAGCCGTCGGCTCCGGCGCCCCGCGCCACCTCCACAGCCCGGTCGGCGATCTCGACGGGCACATGCATCCGGGCCTCGGCATGCAGCCCCGCACAGGCATCGCCGAGCGCGTCCGCGACGGCCCGGCCGTCTCCGCGCCTCGCGGCCCGCTGACCACCAACACCCGCCGCAGTCCGAGCCGTTCGGCCTCGCCGGGGATCGCTGTCACGGCGGCGCCGGGCCGCAGGACGACCCGCATCGGCTGGGCCTCGTACGTGAACTCCCTCATGAGTCCACCGGGTTGAGCACGAGGTCGAAGCGGGCGTGGCGGAACGGGTTGGGGACGGCGAACTCCCGTGCCAGGGAAGGGTCGTCGGTGGGGGTGAAGTCCTGGACGAGGCTCCGCTTGACCGCGAACACCGCGTCCGAGTCGAGGTAGTCGCTGCCCGCCACGAAGAGGTGCGTGGTGACCGGCTCGTGCCCGTCGGCCGTGGCGATGAAGTGGATGTGGGCCGGACGGTAGGGGTGCCGGCCCGTGGCCCGCAGCAGCTTCCCGACGGGACCGTCGGTGGGGATCGGGTACGGGCTCGGCACACAGGTGCGGAACCAGAAGCGCCCCTCGTCGTCGGCCGTGAACAGCCCACGTCCGTTGCCGGCGGGCTGGACCTCGGGCTGCTGGACGTCGTAGAAGCCGTTGCCGTCGGCCTGCCAGACGTCGAGCAGCGCACCCGGCAGCGGGGTGCCGTCCGCCGACAGCACCCGCCCGCTGACCACGCACGGCTCGCCGCCGCCGACCAGGTCGATGTCCGCGCCGAGGGCACGGACCGGTGACTCGGTCATGTGGAAGGGCCCCAGGACCGTGCTCTCGGTACCGCCCTCGTCGCTGTTGACCGTCTCCACCAGCATCGAGACGCCGAGCACGTCCGACAGCAGGATGAACTCCTGCCGGGTGTCCGTGCAGGTCTGCCCGGTCGCCGTCAGGAAGTCGACGGCTTTCTCCCACTCCGCCATGGTCGGCTCGGTCTCACGGACGAAGGCGTGCAGATGGCGGGTGAGGGCGGCGAGCAGTGCGCGCAGCCGGGGGTCCGTGGTGCCGTCGAAGCTGTCGACTTGCTCGCCCGGGAGCTGGTCACCGACCCGGTGACCGTGGACGTGGCCGAGAGCGAACTCGGCGCTGAGCTCGAAGAGTTGTTGACTTCCTCCCCCGCCTAAAGGCGGGGGATTCCAGCGGTCGCCCGCTGGGGTTCCTGCTTCACCGACGACCGCCCCGTCCGGGAGGACTCCCGTTGAGGTCTTACACCGTCTCCACAGGCAGACGCCGCCAGCCCGGCGGCCAGAATGTTGCGCGCCGCGTTCACGTCGCGGTCATGCACCGCGCCGCAGACGCACGTCCATTCGCGGACGTTCAGCGGCAGTTTCCCGCGGACCGTCCCGCAGTTCCCGCACAGCTTGCTGCTGGGGAAGAAGCGGTCGATCACGACGAGTTCACGCCCGTACCAGGCGCACTTGTACTCCAGCATGACGCGCAGTTGTGTCCACGACGCATCACTGATGGCGCGTGCGAGCGTGCCGTTCTTCAGCAGGTTGCGGACGCTCAGGTCCTCGATCACGACCGTTTGGTTCTCACGGACGAGCCGAGTCGACAGCTTGTGCAGGACATCACGGCGCCGGTCGGCGATCCGCGCATGCACACGGGCGACCTTGCGGCGGGCCTTCTCCCGGTTTGCCGAGCCCTTCGCCTTGCGCGACAGCTCACGCTGCGCGCGGGCCAGGCGGGCCCCGTCACGCCTCTCATGCCGGGGGTTGGCGACCTTCTCTCCGGTGGACAGGGTCACCAGGGAGGTGATCCCGGCGTCCAGGCCCACCGCGTGCGTGGTGGCGGGAGCCGGGGCGATGGTGTCCTGGCACAGCAGGGACACGAACCAGCGGCCCGCCGCGTCGCGGGACACCGTCACCGTGGTCGGCTCCGTGCCCTCGGGCAGCGGACGCGACCAGCGGATGTCCAACGGCTCGGCCATCTTCGCCAAAGTCAGCCTGCCCAAGCGCCAGGTGAAAGCGCTGCGGGTGTACTCGGCCGACGCACGCGACTTCTTGCGGGACTTGAAGCGCGGATACTTCGCGCGCTGGGCGAAGAAGTTCCCGAACGCCGTCTGAAGATGGCGCAGCGCCTGCTGCAACGGAACCGAGGACACCTCCGCCAGGAAGGCCAGTTCCTCGGTCTTCTTCCACGCCGTGAGCACGGCGGAGGACTGCACGTAGGAGATGCGGCGCTGCTCGCCGTACCAGGCCCGGGTGCGTTCCTCCAGCGCCTTGTTGTAGACGAGGCGGACACAGCCGAACGTGCGCGACAGCTCAGCCGCCTGCTCGCCGGTGGGGTAAAAGCGGTACTTGAACGCCCGCTTGACCTGCTGCATCACACCTAACACCGCATCAGTTTTCCTGTGAGCAAAGGGAGTCGGCGGGTAGATGGTGCACGCCGATCCGCCCTGGCGGCGAACCGGCTTCCCTGCCCTGCTCCGCAGGAGCTTCGTTTCCTCCCCGGCCTAAACGCCGGGGTATCCACGAAGGAGAACACCGATGAAGGGCCGCCCGCTTCTCATCCGTCACGTGGAGCGTCTCGCCCCGCCCGACACGGCGACCCTCAACTCACTCCTCGACACGCATCCGGGCGTGCCTCTGCTCGTGACCTACACCCCCGAAGCGGCGCCGGGCCCCTGTCTCCAACGGCTGCTGGACACGCTGGCGGCCCGCTCGGTCAGCCTCCCCGCGTTGCGTGAACGTCCGGACGACATACGGGAGTTGCTGACATCCTTGACCCCCGGGCCGACACCGGGACAACCTCCGCTCACCTGGACCCTGGACGCGCTGCGCGCACTGGAACGGCACCCGTGGCCCGGGAACATCACCGAACTCGCCCACCTGGTCCGGGCCTTGACCGAGGGTCGCCGCTCGACGGGACCGGTCCGGCGTACCGAACTCCCCGACCCCGTCCGCGAGGGACCCGCGCCCCGTCCCCTCACGCCGATGGAACGCGCCGAGCGCGCCGCCATCCTGGAGGCCCTCCGCCTCAACGGCGGCAACAAGGCCCGGACGGCGGCGGCCCTGGGGATCGGCAGGGCGACCCTGTACCGGAAGCTGCGGGGTTATCGGGGCTGACGCGCGGCCGACAGTACGCCGATCTTGTCGACGCGGTGTTCGGGGTTCCCGTGGTCGTCGCGCCAGTAGTTGCCGGCCGCGTCGTCCTCCAGGGTCAGACACGTGGAGATCGTGATCACAGCCTGGGTGGGGCGCCTGCCGGGGAAACCCGGGACCGCCGCCCGCTGTTCGGCGAGGGAGCGTGCGGAGCGGAAGGAGGTGGTCCTGGTGTCGGTGATCTCGTACGTGTAGACCGTTCCGCCCGAGCCCACCTGGACCGAGTCGCCTTCGTCGAGGTCGGGGAGCCGGCGCAGGGGGCCGCCGTTGGAGAGACAGTGGGCCGTGACGAGGTGGTTGCCGATCTCGCCGGGGCCGACGCCGCCTTGTTCGCCGTAGGGGCCGGCGGCGAGGCCACGGTTCTGGATCCTCGTACCCGCCGTGTCGTCCGTCGTGCCCTCGTACGGGATGACCCGCAGGTTCTCGACACCGATCGCCGCGATGGTGAGCGATGCGGGTCGGGGCGTCGAAGGGGTCGCGGGTGCCGACGTCGGGGTGGACTGCGCCGGGCCCGTCACAGGTGGTGCCGCTCCCCGGTCCGTCGTGGGCTCACCGCCCGCTCCCCCGCCGCCGGAGCAGCCGAGGAGCAGGGCGATGACGGTACCGGCGAGGAGGGCGCTACGAGCTCGGGACGCAGGCATCTCGCATGGTGAACGAACGGCCCGGAAACGGCGTTCCCCTCACGGATAGCTCACCAGGTTCGCCACGTTGGTCGAGGAGTTGGAGGGGCCTCCCCGGTCGTTGATGACGTGCCGGATGGTGCCGGTGCCGCCGAGGGAGACGGTCACCATGTTCTGGAAGCGGACGTTGGGGTTGCCGGGGACCTCGAAGGCGTGCTCCGCGGTGACGCCCGGGTTGACGTTGAAGTAGCAGTAGCTGCCGAGTCCGTAGGCCTGGTGGCTGGTGACCGAGTTCGCGACCTTGTAGGCGGCGTAGCCCTGGGTGGAGCCGTTCATCCAGGCGGCCTGGTTGGGCGGGTCGTAGGGCATCTCGTTCTGGTAGAAGTACGTGCGGCCGCCGTTGCCGTTCCAGATGGTCTGGTGCTTCTGGTAGTGCTCGACGAACAGGCCGTACATCGTCACGTCGTCGCCGTTGACCACCAGCCCGGTGTCGGCCGTGTTGGTGTTCCAGCCGATACCGCTGCCGTGGTCGCCGCGCCAGATCCACATGTGGTCGCCGATGACGTCGTCACTGTTGACGACGAGGCTGGTGGTCGCCTTGCCCACGGCCGCGCCGCCGACGCGGAAGTACACGTCGTGCAGTGAGGTGGGGTTCGCCGAGTGGTCGGTGGCGGCGCCGGACGGGCCGAGTTCCACGAGGGTCTGCGAGGTGGTGGTGCCGGCGTCGAAGAGGACGCCCGCGAGCTTGACTCCGTCGACGTCGGCGACCGTCATGGCCGTGATGCCGTTGTCGGGGATGAACGTGGCGAGGCCGAGCCCGAGGACGACGGTGTCGGGGCGGGTCACCCGCAGGGTCTGGTTCAGGTGGTAGACGCCGGGGGTGACCAGGAGGTTCTTGCCCTCGGCCAGCGCGGCGTTGATCTGTGCGGCGGTCGCGCCCGGCTTCACGACGTAGAACTGGTCGATGCCGAGCGAGGTGCCCGCGGCGTTGCCGTTCGCCCAGGTGGTGGCCGAGGAGTTGGTGCGTACGGACGGGACGAAGACCTTGTAGGCGCCTGCCGCGTCGACGTACAGGAAGGGCTTCTCCCTGACCGTGGGGGTCTGGTTCACGGTGGTGTAGGGCGGGTTGGGGAAGCTGTTGCCGGGGACGCCCTGGCTGCCGACGAAGACCATGTTCCAGTTGGCGCCGGTCCAGCTGCCGAGCTGGGAGTTGCGGGTCAGCCACTGCTGCTGGGTGCCGGAGCGGACCTGGCCGTCGATCTTGCTGTCGGCCATGAAGCCACCGCTGGACCAGCCGCCGTCGCTCAGCTCCAGGTTGCCGCGGACATGCATACGCCGGTAGCCGGAGGCCTGCGAGACCGCCCAACGGTCCGTGCCGCCGGTGGGGTTGACCGAGAGGTTCTCGGCGCCGCGCCAGAAGTTCTGGGTGGCGTTCTGCGGCGGGAACCAGTCGGCCTCCACATGCACGGCGCCGTTGATCGTGACCGAGTCGGGCGACTGACCCAGGCCCAGGACCTGGGTGTAGAAGCCAACGTTGACGTCGTTGCTGTAGGTGCCGGGCTTGAACATGACCGCGTAGCGCTGGGAGCCGAACTGGTTCGTCTCCTGCTGCTGGAAGATCTGGTTCAGCCGGCTCTGGATGGTGGCCGACGGCATCGACGGGTCGAAGACGACGACGTTGGGGCCGAGGTCGACGTCCCCGGGCGCGCTGCTCACGGGTGCGATCTGGAAGCGCTGGGCGGCCGTGCCGTTGCAGGTGTACTGCACCAGTTGGACGCTGTCGGCCGTGGAGGCGGAGGGGACGTCGAGGCACTTGCCGCTGTTGCGGTTGACGAAGTGGTATGCGCCGCCGCCCTCGTCGACGGCCTGCCACTGCTGGTTGTTGCCGCCGCCGTACGTCCACAGGTGCACGGCCGCGTTGTCCGCCGTGGACACGTCGCTGACGTCCACGACCTGCGCTGCGTCGTTGCGGTTGTTGATCCGGACGTAGCCGTCGCTGGTCGGCGTGAAGCTCCACTGCTGGGCGGTGGTGTTGTTGCAGGCGTACTGCTGCACGGCGGTGCCGTTCACGGTCGCGGCCGACCGGGCGTCCAGGCACTTGCCGCTGCCGCCGTTCACCACCGTGGACCAGCCGGTCGGCGGGGCGGCGGCGGCCTCGGTGGGCTGCAGGACGGTGAGCGTCGAGGCGATGACGGCCGTGGCCGCCAGGGCGACGGATGGTCGGGGAAGTCGTCGAAGCATGGCTACATCCGCTTCTGGTGGGGGGCGGCGACTTAGTTCACTGCGTGATTTAAGAAGTGAGGTATGGACATGTCAAGGGTTTGGTGCAGACCAGCACCTTTCCCGGTGCCCACCCGCCGAAAGTTTCGCGAAAGTCGGCAACTCTTTCGTAGGGGCGGGCGATTGGCGCATAGTGAAGGCGCTGTTCACCGGCTGGGCAAAGGATCGAGATGACGCAGAAGAAGGCCCTGGTGGTCCGAGGCGGATGGGAGGGGCACCGGCCGGTCGAGGCCACGGAGCTGTTCGTGCCCTTCCTGCGAAGCAACGGGTACGCCGTTCGAGTCGAGGAGTCGACCGATGTCTACGCCGACACCGCCGAGTTGGCCGACACCGACCTCGTCGTGCAGTGCGTGACGATGTCGGAGATCACCGCCGAGCAACTGGCGGGGCTGAGCGCGGCGGTCGTGGCCGGCACCGGCTTCACCGGCTGGCACGGAGGGATCGCCGACTCCTTCCGCGCCTCCTCCGACTATCTCCACCTGGTGGGCGGCCAGTTCGCGACCCACCCCGGCAAGGAGCCGTGCGAGCGTCGGGGGGACGAGTCGGACAACTTCCTGCCGCACACCGTCACCCTCACCGAACTCGGCCGCGAACACCCCGTCACCGCGGGCCTCGAGGACTTCGAGCTGACCACCGAGCAGTACTGGGTGCTCCACGACGACCTGATCGACGTACTGGCCACCACCACCCACCCGGCCCGGCCGTGGCAGCCCTGGCACCGTCCGGTCACCACGCCGGCGGTCTGGACCCGGCAGTGGGGCGCCGGGCGGATCGTCGTGACGACGCCGGGGCACAGCCTCGACGTGCTGGAGAACCCCAACGTCCGTACCGTCATCGAGAGGGGCATGCTGTGGGCGACGCGCACCGCATCGGCGTCGTAGGTCTCGGCGTCATCTCCCGCGCCTATCTGGACACGCTGATCGGCCTTCCCGCCGTCCGTGTCACCGCGGTCGCCGACCTGGACGCCGCCCGCTCGGCAGCGGTCGCCGCCGAGTTCCCCGGCGTCCGGGCGCTGACCGTCGAGGAGTTGCTGAGCAGCCCGGACGTGGACACGGTCCTCAACCTCACCGTCCCCGCGGCCCACGCCGAGATCGCCCTCGGCGCGATCGCGCACGGCAAGCACGTGTACGGGGAGAAGCCGCTGGCCGCCGAACTCACCGACGCCCACGCCGTGTTGGAGGCGGCCGCGAAAGCGGGCGTGGGGGTGGGGTGCGCACCCGACACCGTCCTGGGCACCGGAATCCAGACGGCCCGGGCGGCCGTCGCGGCGGGGCGCATCGGACGCCCCCTGTTCGCCTCGGCCGTGATGATCACCCCGGGGCACGAACGCTGGCATCCCCACCCGGACTTCTACTACACCCCAGGAGGCGGTCCCCTCCTGGACATGGGCCCGTACTATCTCGCCTCCCTGGTCCATCTCCTGGGCCCGGTGCGGGCCGTGACCGGGGCGTCCAGCCGGCTGCGCACCGAGCGCGTCATCGCCTCCGGCCCCCGTGCGGGCGAGCGGATACCGGTCGAGGTCGACAGCCATGTCTCCGGAGTGCTCGAACACACCGACGGGACGCTGACGACGATCACGACGAGCTTCGACGGCGTGACCACGACCGCCGCGCCGATCGAGGTCCACGGCGAGACCGGGACCCTCACGGTGCCGGATCCGAACCACTTCGACGGCGAGGTCCGTCTCTTCGAACTCGGCGGCACCCAGTGGCGCACCCTCCCGCGGTCGGCGGGCTACGTCGACGGCTCCCGGGGCATCGGCCTGCTGGACTTCATCGCCGCCGACGACCAACGGGCGCCCCGCGCCGGCGGTGAACTCGCCCTGCACGTACTGGAGACGATGACCGCACTGCTCCGCTCGTCGGCCGAGGGCCGGCGCATCGAGCTGACGACGTCGACGCGCCCGCCCGCCCCCGTGCCACTGACGCCCGCCCGGGAATGGAGGGGCTGACCGCTCTCAGTCCACGGGCCAGGTGTGCGCCGCCGCGTTGAGATGCATGTAGTCCATGTAGGCCGAGGTCATCCGCCGCAGCGCCTCCTGGCGGTCGTGGATGCCCTCCTTCTCCATCTGGTGGACCGTCTCCACCTGCCACAGGGCGCCGTTGCGGGCGCTGACGCAGCGCTGCTCGATGATGCCCAGCAGCGGTTCGCGCCACTCCGTGTCCATGCCGGCCAGCTCCAGGCCCCGGTGGGCCAGGGGCAGCAGCCGTCGCAACACCAGTTCCGTGACCGGGACTTCGCCGACGCCGGGCCAGTACAGACGGGCGTCGATGCCGTCGCGGGCCCCCGCGTGGAGGTTCTCCTCGGCGACCGAGAAGGACATCCGCGTCCACACCGGCCGGTCCTCGTCGACCAGCGCGCGGGTGAGGCCGTAGTAGAAGGCTCCGTTGGCGATGATGTCGGCCACGGTGGGTCCGGCGGGCAGGACCCGGTTCTCGATGCGCAGATGCGGTCCGCTGTCGGTGACGGCGTAGATGGGGCGGTTCCAGCGGTAGATCGTGCCGTTGTGCAGCGTCAGTTCCCCCAGCTCCGGCACTCCGTCGCCGTTCAGCACCGCCTGCGGGTCCTCCTCGTCGCACACCGGCAGGAGGGCGGGGAAGTAGCGCACGTTCTCCTCGAAGAGGTCGAAGACGCTGGTGATCCAGCGCTCGCCGAACCACACCCGGGGCCGCACGCCCTGCGCCTTGATCTCCTGCGGGCGGGTGTCGGTGGCCTGCTCGAAGAGCGGGATACGGGTCTCGCGCCACAGCTCCCGGCCGAAGAGGTAGGGCGAGTTCGCCGCCAGGGCGATCTGTACGCCCGCGACGGCCTGGGCCGCGTTCCAGTAGTCCGCGAACTCCTTCGGCGCGACCTGCAGATGGAACTGGGTGCTGGTGCAGGCGGCCTCGGGCGTGATGGCGTCGGCGTACATCGCCAGGCGTTCCACGCCGTCCACCGTGATCCGCAGGTCCTCGCCCCGTGCCGCGAAGATCTGCTCGTTGAGCAGCCGGTACCGCGGATCGCCGGACAGGGCGTGCTCGCCGACGTCCGCCTCGCCCAGGGTGGGCAGAATGCCGATCATGATCAGATGCGCGCCCACGGCCGAGGCACGTTCCTCGGCGTGGTTGAGCGCGTCGCGGATCGCCTGCTCCCAGGCGCCGGGGCCGCCGGCCGTCAGCTCACGGGGCGGGATGTTGATCTCCAGGTTGAAGCGCCCCAGCTCGCTCGACCAGGCCGGGTCGGCGATGGCCTGGAGCACCTCGGTGTTCCGCATCGCGGGCAGCCCGTCGTCGTCCACCAGGTTGAGCTCGATCTCCAGCCCGACCTGCGGACGCTCGCTCTCGAACCCCGACTCGCGCAGCATCTGCGCCAGCACATCGAGGCAGGTGTGCATCTTGTCCCGGTACCGACGGCGGTCCTCCCGCGTGAACACCAGGGCCGGCACATCTCGTCCCATCGTGCCCTCCGAGTCCCCTCGGCGCATGTGTCTCGTCCCAGCGTCGCACTTCGGACGCGCCCGGGACAGTCAAGGAACGAGGGCACACCACAGCGGCCCGACCCGCCCGCCCGGAATGCCGTTGTCAGTGCCCCGGGCTAGCCTCCGGACTACTGACTCTTCACCCCGTTCCGGGAGGGTTTCATGGACTCGCGACTCAATCCCTACATCAGCTTCGACGGAGACGCCCGACAGGCGCTGGAGTTCTACAAGGAGGTCTTCGGCGGCACGCTCGCGCTCAACACCTACGGCGCCTTCGGCCAGCCGGACTCCCCCGAGGCCGACAAGATCATGCACGGCATGCTGGAGACCCCGAGCGGCTTCACCCTCATGGGCGCCGACTCCCCGCCCGGCATGGAACACACCCCCGGCAGCAACTTCTCGGTGAGCCTCAGCGGCGACGACGACGCGGAGCTGCGCGGCTACTGGGAGAAGCTCTCGGCCGGCGGTTCGGTGGCCGTGCCGCTCGACAAGCAGATGTGGGGCGATGTGTTCGGCATGTGCACGGACCGCTTCGGCATCCCGTGGATGGTCAACATCACCGAGCCCCAGGGCTGAGCCAGGCCGGTCCGCCCGCCCTACGCCCGCGGGGCGGGCCCGCTGGTCCCCCTGATCACCGGCTTGGGATCCAGCACCGCCTCCCGCGGCTCCAGCTCCGGGCGCTACAGGCGTTCCACGGCGAACCGCACCGCGTGCTCCGCCATCAGCACGGCGTCCTGGCGTACGGTCGTCAGCCCGATCGGCATGAGATGTGAGAGGTGGCTGTCGTCGTAGCCGACGACGGACATGTCACGCGGAACCTCCACGCCGGCCCGCGTCAGCGCCATCAACAGGCCCATGGCACACCGGTCGTCGCCCGCGAGGACCGCCGTCGGCAGGGGCAGCCCCTGGTCGCGCTCCGCCACCAGCAGCAGGCCTGCCTCGATGCCGGCCTGCTCGGTGTGCTCACCCGGGACGACCCGCGCCTCCGCCTCCAGCCCGTGCCGGCGCATCGCCGCCCGATAGGAACGGCGCCGGTCGGCCGCCCCGGGACCACGGCCACCGTCGATGTGCACGATCCGCCGGTGCCCCTGCTCCACCAGGTGATCCATGGCCTGCCGTACGCCCTTGCCCTCCGCGCTGTGCACGAAGTCCACACGGGCCCGCGGCACCCTGCGGCTCACCGAGACGGTGGCCACACGCTGTCCGAACTCGTCGAGACAGGCGGGCCCGGCGTCGGGGCCCAGCAGGATCAGCGCCTCGCAGCGGTGGCCGAGCAGCGCCTCGACGGCCTTCTCCTCGCTGCGGCCCTGGGCGGTGGCGGAGAGCAGCACGTCGTAGCCGAGCCGTTCCGCCTCCGGACAGATCCCCTCGATGAGATCCGTCTGGAAGGTCTGGCGCACGGTGAACATCACGCCGATGGTGCGACTGCGCCCCCGGGCCAGCAACCGGGCCGCGGGCTAGCCGAGCTCGTCGGCCACCCGCAGCACCCGCTGCCGGGTCTCCTCACTCGCCCCCGGCTGGTTGCGGAACACGATCGAGACCAGCGCCCGGGAGACGCCCGCCTTCGCATCACGAAGGAGCTCGCCTCCTAGGGAGGCGGCGCGTGGATGAGACGATGCCGCGCATGACGTTGTCGACGGCTTTCACGACGTTGTTCGGTGTGCGGCATCCCATCGCCCTTGCCCCCATGGGCGGTTCGGCGGGCGGTGCGCTCACCGCGGCCGTCTCGCGCGGTGGCGGGCTGGGGTTGCTGGGGGCGGGAGGCGGGCATCCGGATCTGCTGGCCCGGGAGTTGCCGATCCTGGCGGATGTCGAGGAACCGTGGGGCGTCGGGTTCCAGACCTGGGCGACCGAGCTGCGTGCGGTCGATCAGGTGCTGGAACACCACCCCGCCGCGGTGATGTTCTCCTTCGGAGATCCGAGCCCGTTCGTCGACCGGGTCCATGAGGCCGGCGTGGCGGTGCTCCTCCAGGTCACCGATCTGGAGGAGGCCGGGCAGGCGGTGGACCTGGGCGCCGATGTCATCGTGGCGCAGGGCACCGAGAGCGGTGGCCACGGCGCCCTGCACGGGCGGTCCACGCTGCCGTTCGTACCGGTCGTGGTGGATCTGGTGGCACCGGTGCCGGTGCTGGCAGCCGGTGGCATCGCCGACGGCCGGGGGGTGGCCGCCGCCCTGGCCCTGGGGGCCGCCGGGGCGCTGATCGGAACCCGCTTCCAGGCCACGGCCGAGGCACTCGTCGATCCCTCGGTCGCCGAGGCCCTGGTCCGGGGACGGGGACAGGACACCGAACGCAACCGCATCCTCGACATCGCCCGAAGCTCCCGTTGGCCCTCGAAGTACACGGCTCGCACCCTCGGACACACCTACCTCGACCGATGGCGGGGCCGCGAGGCCGAACTCGCCGCGGATCCCGCGGCTGCCCGCAAGGCCTACGACGCCGACGTGGAACGCGGCGCCGTACCCCGGTCGCCTGTCTGGGCGGGCGAGGCGGTCGACCTCGTCACCGATCGGCCTCCCGCGACCGCACTCGTATCCACCCTGGCCGCCGAAGCCGAAGCGGCTCTGGCGAGAGCGGCGGGCCGCTGACCGGTCCTGCTCGGTACGTACATGTCTCCCTTGAGGCAGCGCAGCGGTGTCACACGGCTGCGGAGCTGTGACGGCTCACCGGTGTTCATAAACCCACCCTGCGCCACGGCCGTCAGGACCGACCAGCCCTCTCCCGCTGGCAGGATCACCGATCCCAGGAGCAACACCACCACGCTCAGGGGGAATACGCCGACCGCCCGCGCACCCACCCGAAGACCACCAACGAGCACACCGCCGCGAACGCACACCAGGTCGAGACGAACTCCAGCCGCCACATCGCCCAGCACGCCAGCGCACCCAACGCCGCCAGAACTCCGAACCCGAACAGCCAACGGTCGCCGGAGATCAGCAGGCCGCCGACCGTGGCGAGCAGATAACCGGCGATGAGCACTTCGGTGTGGGGCAGCCCGACGACGTAGCCGACGGTATGACCGCGGATCTCCGCACGCACCGGCCGCGTGATGATGGCGTACGCCATCACACCGGCGGTCACGACACCGCACACCACGGGAACCGCCAGCCGCCCCCACGCCTGGCGCGGTGCCGCGCACAGCACGGCCAGCGGCACCCACACCGCCAGGAGGGGAAGAGCGATCACCGCCCATACGACGGTCGCGGGACCGGTCCCGCCCTCGACCTGCCAGACGCGGGCCTCGGCCAGCTGATGCGCACCGAGCAGCAACGGCACCGAAGCCATCGGGAGATCGCCCCCTCTGCGCACCCGCGCCACACAGACCGCACCGACACCGACGATCCCGGCACCGGCAACGAGATCGGCCGTGCCACTCCAGCACATGGCACCACCATGGCAACGATCCGACACCGCCGCACACCGGAAGCCCAAGCCGAACCCCATGCCCTTGCCCCGGCACGCCGCCCCACCTAGCCTGACTTTGTGCCGCTAATAAACAAAACCCGAACGCACAACGACGTGCCGGGTGACAAAGGGAACGCCCTCACCCGCCTCCGCATCATCCTGACCGCCTTCTTCGCCCTCGACGGCTTCATCTTCGCGGGCTGGGTCGTCCGCATTCCCGCCATCAAGGAGCAGACCCACGCCACCGCCAGCACCCTCGGCCTCGCGCTCCTCGGCGTCTCCGCCGGAGCCGTCATCACGATGACGCTCACCGGCCGCCTGTGCCGCCGCTACGGCAACCACCAGGTCACCGTCGCGTGCGCCGTACTCCTCTCCCTCAGCGTGGCCCTGCCCCCACTCACCCACTCCCCACTGGCCCTCGGCGCCGTACTGCTGATCTTCGGGAGTGCGTACGGAGGGATCAACGTCGCCTTCAACAGCGCCGCCGTCGACCTGGTCACCACCCTGAAGCGCCCCATCATGCCCAGCTTCCACGCGGCCTTCAGCCTCGGCGGCATGGTCGGCGCCGGCCTCGGCGGGGTGGTCGCCGCCCACCTCTCCCCCACCCGTCATCTGCTCGGCCTCACCGTCATCGGTCTGCTCGTGACGGCCGTGGCAGGACGCGCGCTGCTGCGGATCGAACCGCCCGTGTCGCCCGAGCGGACGGAACCGCGAGCGGGCACCGCCCCGCGCCGGCTGGACCGGCGGACCCGGGGGCTGGTGATTGTCTTCGGGATGATCGCCCTCTGCACGGCGTACGGCGAGGGAGCCATGGCCGAATGGAGTGCGCTGCATCTCCGGGAAGACCTCCACACCTCCCCCGGTGTCGCCGCCGTCGGCTTCTCCTGCTTCGCCCTCACCATGACCATCGGCCGGCTCACCGGCACGACACTGCTGGAGCGCCTCGGCCGCACCCGCACGGTGATCGCCGGCGGATCCACCGCGGCGGCCGGCATGCTGCTCGGCGCGCTCGCCCCCGAACTGTGGGCGGCGCTCCTCGGTTTCGGCATCGCGGGACTCGGCCTCGCCAACCTCTTCCCCGTCGCCATCGAACGCGCCGGAACGCTCGCCGGCCCCAGCGGCGTCGCCACCGCCTCCACCCTCGGCTACGGCGGCATGCTCCTGGGCCCGCCCGCGATCGGCTTCATGGCGGACTGGTTCTCCCTCCCCATCGCCCTCACCAGCGTGGCCGCCCTCGCCGCCACGGCAGCCGTCATCGGGTTCCTCACACGACGTCACAGTTGAGGCGCGTGACGGACGCCGACCAGTTCCTCGCCTCAACTCCCCTGAGACTCGGACAACTTGCTCAGTGATCCGCCGGGCGCCTCTTCGACCGCGCTCCATGCGGCACACTCACCCTCATGGAAACTGCCGAGTTCGTCCGCATCCTCGACCAGGAGGGCCGGTTGCTCGCCGCGGCCGCCGAACAGGCCGGCACGGGGGCCAAGGTGCCGACCTGCCCGGAGTGGCAGGTGCGGGATCTGGTGCGGCACACGGGGGCGGTGCACCGCTGGGCGGAGGCGCACGTCGCCGAGGCGCACGCCTCCCCCCGCCCCTTCGGAGGCTCGCCGGACCTCGACGGTGCCGAGCTCCTGGCGTGGTTCCGTGAGGGGCACCGACGCCTCGTGGACACCCTCACCTCCGCCGATCCGGACACGCAGTGCTGGCAGTTCCTGCCGGCACCCTCGCCGCTCGCGTTCTGGGCGCGCAGGCAGGCGCACGAGACCGCGGTGCACCGCTTCGACGCGGAGTCCGCGCGGGGCGGCACGCCGAGCGGCATCGCGCCGGAGTTCGCCGCCGACGGCATCGACGAACTGCTGACCGGATTCCACGCCCGCACCAGGAGCAGGGTGCGCAGCGAGCGGCCCCGGGTGCTGCGGGTGTGGGCGACGGACACCGAGGATGCCGTGTGGACCGTACGACTGTCCCAGGAGCCGCCCGCGGCCGTGCGGAGCGCGGAGGGGGACGCGGAGTGTGAAATCACCGGTCCCGCAGCCCAGTTGTACCTGTCGCTGTGGAATCGCGTGCCGTTCCCCGGCGTGACGGGTGACGGCACGCTCGCCGAACTGTGGCGCACGACGTCCGGGATCTGAGCCCCGGCCGCCCGATCAGTCCGCGTCCAGCATCTTCGTCAGCACCGCACGCTGCACCGGGAGCACCTCTCCGTGCAGCGTGCGCCCCTTCGGCGTGAGCACCACCCGGACACCCCGCCGGTCCTCCGAGCACATGCCGCGCTCGACGAGTCCGTCCTTCTCCAGCCGGGCGATCAGTCGCGACAGCGCGCTCTGGCTCAGATGGACCCGCTCGGAGATCTCCTGGACGCGATAGGAACAGTCACCGCCTGTGGCGCGCCGCACGTCGGCGAGGACGTCGAGCACCTCGAAGTCGCTGGCGCACAGGCCGTGTCGGTGGAGCGCACGGTCCAGTTCGCACTGGGTGCGCGCATGCAGCGCCAGGATGTCCCGCCACTGGTCCACGAGCGTCTGCTCGGCCTTCTTCGCCGCCATGGGCGCACCGTAGCAGAGAGCAGAAATTATTGCACCGTAATTAAGTGCCCTTGCATTCAATGCATGCGCATGTAGTGTCTCCGGCATGACCTCTCCGCTCAACACCCCGGCGTCCGCGGGACGTTGGACTCCCCGACTGTGGGGCACGCTGCTGGTGCTCTGCGCCGCGATGTTCCTGGACGCGCTCGATGTGTCGATGGTGGGCGTCGCCCTGCCGTCCATCGGCGCCGACCTCGGCCTGTCGACCTCGACCCTGCAATGGATCGTCAGCGGCTACATCCTCGGGTACGGCGGCCTGCTGCTGCTCGGCGGTCGCGCCGCCGACCTGCTGGGCCGGCGCCAGGTGTTCCTCGTCGCCCTCGGCGTCTTCGCGGTCGCCTCGCTGCTCGGTGGCCTCGTCGACTCCGGGCCGCTGCTGATCGCCAGCCGGTTCATCAAGGGCCTGAGTGCCGCGTTCACCGCGCCCGCCGGCCTGTCCATCATCACCACGACCTTCGCCGAAGGCCCCCTCCGCAACCGCGCGTTGTCGATCTACACCACCTGCGGCGCCACCGGCTACTCGATGGGCCTGGTCTTCTCCGGCCTGCTCACGGAGGCCAGTTGGCGCTACACCATGCTGCTGCCCGCCCCCGTCGCGCTGATCGCCCTGATCGCGGGCCTGAAGCTGCTGCCGCCCAGCGCACGTGAACAGAGCACCGGCGGCTACGACATCCCGGGCGCCGTCCTCGGCACCACCTCGATGCTGCTCCTCGTGTACACCGTCGTCCAGGCGGCGGAGGCCGGCTGGGGTTCCGCCCGCACGATCCTGTCCTTCGTGGCCGTCGCCGTCCTGCTGACCGCCTTCGTGGCCGTCGAGCGGCGCAGCCCCAGCCCTCTGATCCGGCTCGGCGTCCTACGCTCCGGCCCACAGGTCCGCGCCCAGCTCGGCGCGTTGACGTTCCTCGGCAGCTACATCGGCTTCCAGTTCCTGGTCACCCTCTACATGCAGCAGGTGCTCGGCTGGTCGGCGCTGCACACCGCGCTGGCCTTCCTGCCGGCGGGCACACTGGTGGCGCTGTCCGCGACCAAGGTGGGCACCGTCATCGACCGGTTCGGCACCCCGCGGCTCATCGTGACCGGCTTCGCGCTGATGGTCGTCGGCTATCTGCTGTTCCTGCGCATCGACCTCGACCCGGTCTACGCGTCGGTGATCCTGCCGACCATGCTGCTCGTCGGCGCCGCCTTCGCGCTGACCTTCCCCTCGCTCAACGTCCAGGCCACCAACGGCGTCGACGAACACGAGCAGGGCATGGTCTCGGGCCTGCTCAACACCTCGGTCCAGGTGGGCGGCGCGCTCTTCCTGGCCGTCGTCACGGCGGTGCTGACGGCGAACGCCCCCGCGGAGAACGCCTCTCCCCAAGCCGTCCTCGACAGCTACCTCCCCGGCCTGACGGTGGTCACCGGCGTCGCGGTCGCGGGCCTGCTGATCTCGCTGACCGGACTGCGGGTCCGGCCCCGTCGGAAGACCGTCGTGGTCGCCACGTCCACATCCCAGGAGGAGGCGGAGCGCGTGACCGTGCGCGACTGAGAGGGGGACGCCTCCCCTGTCGTGCGCCCGGCGGAGTGCTTGCTCCGTCGGGCGCACGGCTGTGACACTCGTCGTATGACCGCATACGGGGGACGACGGGATCAGGCCGCGCGGGACGCGATCACCGTCGAGATCGGATACGCGCTGTTCACGGCGGCGTTCGCGGCGGCAGTCGTCTTCGGGGCGCTCGCGGGCCCGGCGCTGCTCTTCGAGCTGCCGCAGACGGTGGAGAAGCTCCTGACGCACATGGCCCTCGCGCTGGCGCCGGTGCTGTTCGTGGCCCGGGTCCTCAGTGTGCTGCTGCGCTTCCGGCGCGAGGACGACACGGCTCAGCCCAGCCAGCCCGGCCGCACCAACCCCGACTCGTAGGCCAGCACCACGAGTTGGGCCCGGTCACGGGCTCCCAGCTTCACCATCGTGCGGCTGACATGGGTCTTCGCGGTGAGCGGGCTGACCACCAGGCGCCGGGCGATCTCCTCGTTGGACAGGCCGATGCCGACCAGGGCCATCACCTCCCGCTCCCGCTCGGTGAGCCGGGCCAGGGCGTCGGCCGTCGCGGGCTCCTTGGATCGGGCTGCGAACTCGGCGATGAGCCGCCGCGTCACCCCCGGCGAGAGCAGCGCGTCTCCCTCCACCACCGCCCTGACCGCGCGCAGGAGTTCCTCCGGCTCGGTGTCCTTGACCAGGAACCCGGAGGCGCCCGAGCGGATCGCCTCGAAGACGTACTCGTCGAGTTCGAAGGTGGTGAGCATGACCACCTTGACGCCGGACAGCCGCTCGTCGTCGGTGATCCGGCGGGTCGCCGCGAGACCGTCCAGCACCGGCATCCGGATGTCCATCAGGACGACGTCCGGGCGCAGCTCTCGCACCAGGCGCACCGCCTCCTCGCCGTCGGAGGCCTCGCCCGCCACCTCGATGTCCGGCTGCGCGTCGAGCAGTGCCCGGAATCCGGCCCGGACAAGCAACTGGTCGTCGGCGAGCAGTACGCGGATCACCGGTTCTCCTTCACTGTGAGGGGCAGTACGGCGAGCACCCGGAAGCCTCCGTCGGGACGTGGCCCGGCCTCGATCGTGCCACCCAGGGCCGCGGCCCGCTCCCGCATTCCGGCCAGCCCGTTGCCGCTGCCGCCCGCGTCGGTGCCGGTCGCGGGCCCGTCGTCGTCGATACGGAGCCGTAGCGTCGTCCCGTCGTCATGAGCGAGGTGCACGCGCGCGTGCCGCGATCCCGAATGCCGTACGACATTGGTGAGCGCCTCCTGGACGATGCGGAACGCGGCGAGATCCGTGCCCGGCGCGAGTTTCGGGGCCTCCCCCTCGATCCGCACGGCCAGTCCCGCGCTCGCCGCCTGCTCCACCAGCTCCGGCAGCCGGTCGAGCCCGGGGGCCGGCGCGCGGGGCGCGTCCCCGGGGGTGCGCAGGGTGTCGAGGACCTGGCGGACCTCGCCGAGCGCCTCCTTGCTGGCGGCCTTGATGGTGGTGAGCGCCGTGCGTGCCTGTTCGGGGTCGCTGTCGAGGAGGGCGAGGCCGACGCCGGCCTGCACATTGATCACCGAGATGCTGTGCGCGAGGACGTCGTGCAGCTCGCGGGCCATCCGCAGCCGCTCCTCGTCGGCGCGCCGGCGCGCCGCCTGCGCCTGCTCGGCCCGCTCCCGCACCCACTGCTCGCGACGGGTCCTGGCCACCTCCGCCAGCGCCACGATGGCGACACCCCAGGCGGCCACCACCCCCTCCGAGCCCCAGGAAGCCGCGTCGTCCCCGGACGGCGGCAGCCACTGGTAGAGCCAGTGGGCCACCAGGACATGCCCGGTCCAGAGGAGGCCGAGCGCCGTCCAGGCGGCCTTGCGGTGACCCGCGACGATGGCACTGAAGCAGCCCAGCGCGAAGGTCACGAAGACCGGTCCGTAGGGGTATCCGGCGCCCAGGTAGAGCATCGTGGCGGCCGCCGTGCCGAACACCACGGCCACCGGGTACCGCCGGCGCCACAGCAGCAGTCCGGCCGCCACGACGAGCAGCACGCGCGCGAAGGTGTCGAGCGGGGCCCGCTCGGGCACCTGCTGGTCGGCGGCGAAGCGGGATCCGCCGAGCACGAAGACCGTGATCAGCGCGGTGGACAGCCAGGGCCACCGGGAAGCGAGCTCCGCCTCGTTCCGGCGGTGCCACCACGGCGGCCCGTGCCGCCACCACAGACCTCCGGATACCCGCTGCTCGTCCATGTCCGCCACGCTAGACGCCGCCCGCCGCCCGGGACGTCAGCCGGGCGTGGTCATCACACGTACTCCCCGCGAAGTACGTCGCCCTCCCTGACCCGCAGCCGGCGCAGCCACGTCGGCGCCCACCAGTTCGCCCGCCCCGCGAGCCGCATCGTCACCGGCAGCAGGACGACCCGGATGAGGGTGGCGTCGACGAGGATCGTCAGGGCCGTGCCGACGCCGAGTTCCTTGAGGAAGACGACGCCTCCGGTGGCGTACGACAGGAAGGACAGCGCGAGGATCCCGGCCGCGGCGGTGATCAGCGGCGCACTGCGCCGGATGCCCTCACCGACCGCGCGCCCGGTGTCGCCGGTCCGCTCGTGCTCCTCCTTGATGCGGGCCAGCAGGAACACCTCGTAGTCCATGGAGAGCCCGTACGCCACGCAGAACATCAGCACCGGGATGCTCGGCTCGATCGAGCCGGTCGGGGTGAAGCCGAGGAGCCCGGACAGGTGTCCGTCCTGGAAGACCCAGACCAGACAGCCGAACATCACCGACAGGCTGAGCAGGTTGAGCACGGTCGCCTTCAGCGGCAGCAGCACGCTGCCGGTCATCAGGAAGAGGATCACGTACGTCGCCACCAGCACCAGGCCCACGGCGATCGGCAGCCGGTCGAGGAGGGTGGCGCGGAAGTCGGTGGTCTCGCCCGGGTAGCCGCCGACGAGGGCGGGGGCCGGGGCGGCGGTGTCCCGGATGCGTTCGACGAGGGCGGGGACGTTCCCGTACATCGCCTCCTGTGTGGGTACGACGGCCAGGCGCGCACGCCCGTCGGGTGCCGTCAGCCGGTCCTGGCCGGGGGCTCCGGTGCGCCGGCCGTCCCGGTAGGCGCCGTCGGGGGCGTCGACCTGGTGCACGCCGGGGATACGGGAGAGCCGGGCGGCGTACGCGCGCGTGTCAGCGGGTTCGGTCAGGACCACCTGGACGGTGTCGGTGGGTTCGGCGGCGAACTCGCGGTGGACGATCTCGGAGGTGGTGCGCGAGGACGTGCCCGCGGGGAGGGTGCGCTCGTCGGGGAGGCCGAAACGCAGGCCGAGCAGGGGTGCGGCGGCGACGAGCAGGACCGTGAGGACTCCGGCACCGGCGAGGAGCGGGCGGCGCATGGCCGCCAGCGCGGTGCGGTGCCAGAAACCGGAGGCCGGTGCGGCGGGCCGTTCCACACGGTGACCCCACAGGGCGAGCGCGGCCGGCAGGACCAGCACGGCCCCGGCGACCGCGCAGAGCACGACGAGGACACCGGCGTACGCGAACGAGCTCAGGAAGAAGAACGGGAACACCAGCAGCGCGCACAGCGACACGGCCACCGTGATCCCGCTGAAGACGACCGTGCGGCCGGCGGCGACGGTCGCCGCGAGAACGGCCGCCTCCCGGTCGCGGCCCGCGCCGCGCTCCTCGCGGTAGCGGTGGATGACGAACAAGCCGTAGTCGACGCCCAGTCCGAGGCCGAGCACGAGGGCCAGGTTCGCGGCGAACGTCGACACCTCGGTGAACTGCGCCAGCAGGCGCAGGCCCGCGAGTGCGCCGAGGACGGACAGCAGCCCGACGCCCACGGTCAGCAGTGCGGCCACGGTGCGCCGGTAGACCAGGATCAGCAGCAGCACCACGACCGGCAGGCCGAAGGCCTCCGCCCGCAGGAAGTCGGCGCGGGCCTCCTCGCCGACCTGCCTGGAGATCTCCTCCTGCCCGCCGACGCGGACGTCGAGCTCGGGGGTGGTGCGGGTCAACCGGGGTGAGAGGGCGGCGAGTTCCTCGCGGATCTCGGTGGCGTTGCCCGCCAGGTGAACGAGGACCAGGGCGCGCCGCCGGTCCTCGCCGCGCAGGGCGGAGCTGCCGGCGTCCCAGTAGGAGGTCACGTCCCTGGCCAGCGGCAACTCCGCGACCTCCGCGACGAGTTCACGCGCGGCCCGCTCGGTGCGCGCACTGTCCACGTCACCGTCGCGTGCCGTGACCAGAAGGGCGAGATCGGGGTTCCCGGTGCGGAAGTCCTCACGCAACAGGTCCCCGGCACGCACCGACTCGGTGCCGGGCGCGCTCCAGCGCGACAGATCGAGATCCTGCTGGGCGCCGGCACCGTAGGCGCCGAGACCGAGCAGGACGAGAAGTGCGCCGGTCAGCACGGCGCGACTGCGCCGCACCGCCAGACGGCCGAGCCGGGTGAGCATGGGGCAGCCCTTCCAGGGGAGTTCGGGATCGAGTGACGCGCCCACAGTCCGCCCGCTCGCTGGAAGGCCCGCTGGAAGATCCACTGGAAGACGCGAAGGACATCGAACGGATGCGTGACGGCGTCAAGCCGTGGACCTTCGTCGCGCGCGGGGGCTGGTCATCCCGGAATGAGGCTCGGACGGCGTTAGGCTCGACGCATGGGTGAGGGGACTGCCGGGACCGTGCGATGCGAACTGCTGGGTCCGCTGAGGGCGTTGCGCGACGGCGCCGAGATCCCGCTGGGCCCGCCGAAGCAGCGCGCGGTTCTCGCCGTGCTGTTGCTCCAGGAGGGGCGGACCCTGTCGTACGACGGGCTGGTCGAGGCGGTGTGGGGCGGGGCGCCGCCGGTGCATGTGCGCAACCTCGTGCAGAAGTACGTCTCCGGGCTGCGCCGCGCGCTCGGGGACGGTGTGCTGCTGGAGTGGACCGGCACGGGGTACCGGCTGACCGGCGCCGTCATCGGCGACCTGGCCGACCGGCGGCTCCTGGTGGACGAGGCGCTCGCCGCGCGCGACACCGGTGAGGTGCGGCGAGCGGTCGAACTGGCGCGTCGGGCCGAGGAGTTGTGGCGCGGTGACTTCGCGGAGGGTCTGCGGGCACCCTGGTTGGCGGCGGAGCGGCTGCGCTGGGCGGAGAAGCGGCTCACCGTCCTGGAGGCACGGCTGGAGGGCGAGATCGCGCTCGGCCGTTCCTTCGAGTACGTCCATGAGCTGGTCCGCCTCGTGGCGACGCACCCTCTGCGCGAGCGGCTGGCCGAGCTGCTGATGCTCGCCCTGTGCCGCCTCGGCCGCCCCTCCGACGCGCTCAGCGCCTACGAGGGAACCCGGCAGCGGCTCGCGGAGGCGATGGGCGCGGACCCGGGACCGGCGCTGCGGTCCCTGCATGCGCGGGTGCTGCGTCAGGATCCGGAACTGCTGCCGTCGCCCTCGCCGGTCGTGCCGGTCGGCTGAGCCGCCAGCCCCACCCCGTGGGCGAGTTGGGTCACGGCCTGCCGGAAGAACGTGTCGCGGTCCTCGACGACCCGGTTGAACTGCCCGAACAGCTCGAACCCCACCAGCCCGAACAGCTGGGCCCAGGCCGCGACGAGCGCCGCCACCGACCCGGGCGGCAGGTCCGGGGCGAGGTCGGCGGCCATCCGCTCGGCTTCGGGGCGCAGTCCGGCGGAGAGCCGGGGCTCGCTCAGGGCGGCCCCCCGGTGGGCGTCGCGGACGATGCCGATGAAGACGAGGCCGACGCGGGAGGCGGCCGGGACGGTGGTCTCGGGCGCGGTGTAGCCGGGCACCGGCGAGCCGTAGATCAGCGCGTACTCGTGCGGATGCCGCAGTCCCCAGCCGCGCACCGCCTCGCACACCGCGGTCCAGCGCTCGGCCGGCCCCGCGGCCGCGGCCTTGTCGTGCGCTCCCTCCGCGCTCTCGCCGAGGGAGTTGTACGCGTCGATGATGAGGGCGGTGAGCAGGTCGTCACGGCTGGGGAAGTACCGGTAGAGCGCGGACGACACCATGCCGAGCTCGCGCGCGACGGCCCGCAGCGAGAGCTTCGCGGCACCGTCGGCGGCGAGCTGTCTGCGCGCCGCGTCCTTGATGGCCGCGGTGACTTCGATCCTGGCCCGGGCACGGGCGCCGTGTGCGGTGCTCATGGGTGCCAGTGTCCCATGAATACAGAGCGGTGCACACAAACAAGAGCACCGGACAAAAAAGAGAGCAGTGCTCTTGCTTTGGAGCACCGTTCTGACGCAGACTGAGGGCACAGCGAGAGCACCGCTCTCCATCCGATGGGGGTCACCATGTCGCAGCCGTACTACCTCAAGGGCAGCCCGCTCAACGTCCGCTTCAACAGCGTCTTCGGCTGGCTGGCCCGGCACGGCTTCAGCCTGGCGGGGATGGCGGAGATGTCGGTGCGCGGCCGCAAGAGCGGCAAGATGCAGCGCATCCCGGTCAACCCGCACACCTACGAGGGCGAGCAGTACCTGGTCTCGGCCCGCGGCCACTCCCAGTGGGTGCGCAACATGCGGGTGGCCGGCGGCGGGGAGCTGCGGGTCGGCCGCAAGGTCCGCGAGTTCACCGCGGTGGAGCTACCCGACACGGAGAAGCTCCCGATCCTGCGGACCTACCTGGAGAAATGGGGCTGGGAGGTCAACCAGTACTTCCAGGGGGTCACCGCGAAGTCCTCCGACGAGGAGATCGTCGCGGCGGCCCAGGACCACCCCGTCTTCCGGATCACCGTCAGGAAGTGACCTCGTCGCCGTCGGGTACCTGGCGACGGTCCAGCGTGGCCAGCAGACGCTGGGCCATGGGACGGCCGCGGACGAGCTCACCCAGCGTCGTGGACCCGCGGGTGATCTCCATGAACGCCCTCCAGGCCGGCCGGAACCCGGTCAGCGCCGCGTGGAAGAGGCCGGGGCGGCGCTCGAACGCCATCAGCAGCCGCTTGCCGACGCTCATCTCCACGCCCAGCCCCGCCTTGATGGCGAACGCGTAGTTCAGGGCCTGGCGCCGGGTGTCCACGGCGTCATGTGCCTCGGCGATCCGCACCGCCCACTCCCCCGCGAGCCGCCCCGAACGCAGCGCGAACGAGATGCCCTCGCGTGTCCACGGCTCCAGGAGTCCCGCCGCGTCCCCGCACACCAGCACCCGGCCGCGGGACAGCGGCGAGTCGTCGGCCCGGCAGCGGGTCAGGTGACCGGAGGAGATGCCCGGTTCGAACCCGGCGAGGCCGAGCCGCCCGATGAACTCCTCCAAGTACCGCTTGGTCGCGGCCCCTTCACCGCGCGCCGAGATCACCCCGACCGTGAGGGTGTCGCCCTTGGGAAAGACCCAGCCGTAACTGCCGGGCATCGGCCCCCAGTCGATGAGCACCCGCCCCTGCCAGTCCTCGGCGACGGTCTGCGGCACCGGGATCTCCGCCTCCAGGCCCAGATCCACCTGGTCGAGCTTGACCCCGACATGAGCTCCTATCCGGCTGGCGCTGCCGTCCGCGCCCACGACCGCCCGCGCGAGCACCGTCTCGCCGCCCTGCAGGACCACGGCGACGGTACGCCGGTCCGGCACCGCCGAGCCGTGCTGCTCGACCCGCTGGACGGCGACGCCCGTGCGCAGCTCGGCGCCGGCCTTCTGGGCGTGCTCGACGAGCTGGTGGTCGAACTCGGGCCGGTTGATCAGCCCGAACAGCATCTGCTTGGAGCGACGCGTCCGGGTGAAGCGGCCGTTGTGCGAGAAGGTCACCGCGTGCACCCGGTCCCGCAGCGGCAGCTCGAAGCCGGGCGGCAGGGAGTCGCGCGAGGGACCGATGATGCCGCCGCCGCACGTCTTGTAGCGGGGCAGCTCCGCCTTCTCCAGCAACAACACACGCCGGCCGGCCACCGCCGCCGCGTACGCGGCCGAGGCACCTGCCGGCCCCGCACCCACCACGACGACGTCCCACACCTGCTGCGCGTCGTCCGCCGAAGAGTTCTCGCTGGTCACGATGGTCTACTGCTCCGATCAAGCCCGTTGCCGCACCTGCCTCCCGCATCCTACGACCGTCATCGTCGCAGGCCACTGTGGGAGGATCTCCATACCCACATGTACAACGTCGCACCTACAAGGAGCGTGCCCATGTCGTCGAATCCGGTCGCCGAGACCGTCGCCTCGCTGATGCCCAGGGCGCGGGCGGAGCTCACCGAACTGGTGGCATTCAAGTCGGTGGCGGACTTCGACCAGTTTCCCAGGAGCGAGAGCGAGGGTGCCGCCCGCTGGGTCGCCGACGCGCTCGGCGCCGAGGGCTTCCAGGACGTGGCCCTGCTCGACACCCCGGACGGCACCCAGTCGGTCTACGGCTACCTGCCCGGCCCCGCGGGCGCGAAGACGGTCCTGCTCTACGCGCACTACGACGTGCAGCCGCCGCTGGACGAGGCCGCCTGGACCACTCCGCCGTTCGACCTGACCGAGCGCGACGGCCGCTGGTACGGCCGCGGTGCCGCCGACTGCAAGGGCGGCGTGATCATGCACCTGCTCGCCCTGCGCGCACTGAAGGCGAACGGCGGGGTGCCGGTGCACGTCAAGGTGATCGCCGAGGGCTCCGAGGAGATGGGCACCGGCGGTCTGGAGCGGTACGCCGAGGAGCACCCGGACCTCCTGGAGGCCGACACCATCGTCATCGGCGACGCGGGCAACTTCCGGGTCGGTCTGCCGACGGTCACCTCCACCCTGCGCGGCATGACCCTGGTCCGCGTGCAGGTCGACACGCTCCAGGGCAACCTGCACTCGGGCCAGTTCGGCGGCGCGGCGCCCGACGCGCTGGCCGCGCTGATCCGCGTACTGGACTCGCTGCGCGCCGAGGACGGTTCGACGACGGTCGACGGCCTGGCCCCCGAGACCGGGTGGGACGGCCTGCAGTACGACGAGCAGCAGTTCCGCGAGGACGCGAAGGTCCTGGACGGCGTCCAGCTGATCGGCTCCGGCACGGTCGCCGACCGCATCTGGGCGCGCCCCGCCGTCACGGTCCTCGGCATCGACTGCCCGCCGGTCGTCGGCGCCACCCCGTCCGTGCAGGCGAGCGCCCGCGCCCTGGTCAGCCTGCGCGTGCCGCCGGGCGTCGACGCCGCCGAGGCGACCAAGCTGCTCCAGGCCCACCTGGAGGCGCACACCCCGTGGGGCGCCCGGATCCGCACCGAGCAGACAGGCCAGGGCCAGGCCTTCAGCGCCGACACGACCAGCCCGGCGTACGCGGCGATGGCCGAGGCCATGTCGGTCGCCTACCCGGGCCAGGAGATGCAGTACGCGGGCCAGGGCGGCTCCATCCCCCTGTGCAACACCCTCGCCGCCCTCTACCCGCACGCCGAGATCCTCCTCATCGGCCTGAGCGAGCCGGAGGCCCAGATCCACGCGGTGAACGAGAGCGTCTCCCCGCAGGAGCTGGAGCGCCTCTCGGTCGCCGAGGCACTGTTCCTGCGCAACTACGCGGCAGGCTGACCGACTCCACCGTCACCAGAAGGCCCTCGCCCACGGACGGGGGCCTTTCCGCGGTCGTCGGCCAGGCCGGTCTTCGGCGCCCCGACGCCGAGAGCGCCTCTGTCATGCGGAGGCCGCCAAGACGCGCTCGGCGCGGAAGTGGCCTGTTTCGGCCACGGGGGATCCGGTGATCGGCCAAGCCTCGGCGGCGCTGCGGAGATCGGCGGACTCATCCACGGCATCCGGCCGAGGATGAGTCCATGTTCCGCACCGAGCGCCGCACCGCCCATGCCGACATCGCCACGTCCCTCGCACTCCTCAGCGACACCGAGCTCAAGGAGCTGGTGGATTCCGGGTCGCCGCTCGGCACGGGGATCGGCGGACGTACGGCACGTGTCGAGGTGGACGGCAGACGGGTCTTCGTGAAGCGGGTGCCGCTGACCGACCTTGAACTGCGGCCGGAGAACGTCCGGTCCACGGCGAACCTCTTCCGGGTGCCGCCGTACTGCCACTACGGCATCGGCGCCATCCCCAGTCCAGGCTTCGGCGTCTGGCGGGAGCTCACCGTGCACGAGATGACCACCGACTGGGTGCTGGCGGACACCTTCTCGGGCTTCCCGCTGATGTTTCACTGGCGGGCCCTGCCCGAGTCCGGGGACCTCCTCCCGACCCAACTGGCGGACGTGGAAAGCACCGTCGGCTACTGGGGCGGCGATCCGGGGCTGCGCCAGCACGTCGAGGCCATACGGACGGCCACCGCGAGCGTCGCGTTGTTCCTGGAGTACATCCCGCACACCGTCCACGACTGGCTTCGCGCCCAGCTGGCAGCGGGCCGCGCGAAGAGCGCCTGCCGCCTGGTGGAACAGGGGCTGGCGGACGTCACCTCCTTCCTCCACATCCACGAACTCCTGCACATGGACGCCCACTTCGGGAACATCCTCACCGACGGCCGCCGGCTCTACCTGTCCGACTACGGCCTCTCCCTCACCTCACGTTTCCAACTCACCCCGTCCGAGCGCGACTTCTTCGACCGCCATCGCCCCTACGACCGCGCGTACACCTCCCTGTACCTGGTCTTGTGGCTCGTCACCGAGTTGTACGGCTACCGCGGCGATCAACGCTCCGCCTTCATCCGCGCGTGCGCCGACGGCGCCCGGGCGGAGGGCATCCCGGAGGCCGCCGCCGACGTCATCGCACGGCATGCGCGGACAGCAGTCGCGATGGACGAGTTCAGCAGGCGGTTCCAGGAGGAGAGCAGGCTCACGACACCGCCGTACGACTCCTGGGGTCAGGGCGCCGGAATGCCCGCCTCCAGATAGAGCGCCGCCCCACGCTCCCGCGCCCGCAGGGCCCAACGCAGCCGCTCGTACCGCACCGGCGGCAACAGCTCGGCGGCCTCCGCCTCGGTCACGAAGCGCCAGGCGCGCAGTTCGGGCCCCGGCAGAAGGACCTGCTCAGCCTCTGCAGAATCGAGGCGGCCGCCGTCGAAGAGAAGGCGCAGACCGCCGTAGCCGGGCGGCCGCGGCTGTTCCCAGTCGACGACGAGGAGCCGCGGCACCTCCTCCAGCCGTATCCCGGTCTCTTCGGCGACCTCGCGGATACCGGCCCGCGCGGGGGCCTCACCGGGTTCGACGACGCCGCCGGGGAACTCCCAGCCGGCCTTGTAGGTGGGGTCGACGAGCAGCACCCGGTCCTGCTCGTCGAAGAGGAGGACTCCGGCGGCGAGCGTCTCGGCGGTCGGTTCGGGGGTCTGCACGATGTCGCAGACGGGTACGGAACCGGATCCGACCGCCTCCGCGATGCGGACGGCCGTCTCGTGCGGGGTGAGGGCACCGTTGTCGACGGGGTGGGCGTCGGCGGTCAGCCAGGAGGCGAGGGCGGTGCGGTACGGCTCGATGTGGTCGTACGACCACTGCTGTATCCGTATGTCGCCGTCGGGCAGGGCCGGCGGGAGTTCCCGCCCGGCTATTCGCTCCCGCAGGATCGTTTCGGCCGGAGCGAGAAGCAGGTGCCGGACCGTGATCCGGCGGGCGGCGAGGCCACCGAAGATCTCATCGCGGTACTCCTGGCGCAGCAGGGTCATGGGGACCACGAGGGTCCCGCCGAGTTCGGCCAGCATGGCGGCGGCCGTGTCGATCACGAGACGTCGCCAGATCGGCAGGTCCTGGAAGTCGCCGACCTCGGCGAGGTGCTTGGGCGGGAGCAGGTGCGTCAGCGCTCCGCCGACGACCTCGGGGTCGAAGAGCGTGCTGTTCGGGATCAGTTCGATCAGTTCTCGTGCGGTGGTGGTCTTCCCCGCACCGAACGCACCGTTGATCCAGACGATCACGGTTCCCCCTCTTCTGTTGGCCCCCTGAGGCTTGCCCGCTTCACCCTGCCACGGAAACCAGCCCCAGTTGAGGGGGCGCATACGACGGCGCCGGCACCCCCTGACGTGAGGGGCACCGGCGCCTTGTTCGGTCGGCCTCAGCCGTTCTGCCCGAGGGCGGTGTCGTCGACGGAGAGGCTGTCGCTGGCGATCGTGTCGCCGAGCGTGCTGACGGTCTTGTCCAGGTCGGGCAGGTCGTCCCCGAGCGCGTGCGACGGGGTGACCGCGGCGACGACGAAACCGGTGGCCATGGTGGCGATGGCGAGCATGGTGCGCTTCTTCATGCCCTGATCAACGGCGCGGGCGACCCGGAGTCACGGGAACACCGACGAAAGCGGCCGGCGGACGTAGGGCAGTGCCCGGGTCCGGCGCGCGGTGACGCCTGGGCCCGGGCACCCGTGCTCTGCCGGATCTCACTCCTCGCCGGGCATCTTTCCCGGCTTCGGCTGAATGCCGGAGTCCCCCATGCCCCGGTCGGCGCCCGGTCCCTCGCCGGGCATCAGGCCGGTCGTGGGGCCCTCGCCGGGCATCAGCCCGCTGTCGGCCCGCTCTCCGGGCATCGTGCCCAGCGGCTGCTCACCGTTCGGCACGGGCTCGGCCGGCACCGCCTGCGGGGCGAGGGCGGCCTGCTGAATACGGTCGGCCAGCTCCGTCGGCGGGTCCGCGGGGACGGCTGCCAGAGCCACCTTGCGCACGCCGGGGTCGTCGTCCGCGACCAGGTCGGAGAGGACCGCGGCGGCGGACTCCGGAGGCAGACTCGCCGCGGCACTGGCCGCCGCGACCCGCAGCGTCGGGTCGTCGCTGCGGGCGGCCGTGGTCACGACGTCCTGCCCGGCGTCGCCCGCCAGCTGCCCGGCCGCGTAGGCCGCCTTGGCCGCGAGCAGCGGATCGTCGCCCGCGACCAGCCTGCGCAGATGGCCGGAACTGGATGTTGGTGAAACCGGGCACTCATCGGCCTGTTGAACGCACTCGGCGGCTGGACCCGACGGTCGTCCGTCGGGTCCAGCCGCCGAGTGAACGTTCCTGCCGAGGACCGGTCAGACCGCGGCCACGTCCGCGCGCTTCGCGAGCGCGGCCGCCGCCGCACCCACCAGACCCGCGTCGGTGCCCATCTGGGCCGGTGTGACCACCAGACGCTGCACGAAGGACAGGGTGGCGTACTCGGTCAGGGCCTTGCGCAGCGGCGTGAAGAGGACGTCGCCCGCCTTGCCGACACCGCCGCCGATCACCGCGATGTCGATCTCGACGAGTGTCGCGGTGGCGGCGATACCGGCGGCGAGGGCCTGCGCGGCCCGCTCGAAGGAGGCCACGGCGACCGGGTCGCCGGCCCGGGCGGCGGAGGCCACCGCCGCCGCGGAGGTGTCGCCGTCGGGGCCGGGGCGCCAGCCGTTCTCGACGGCCCGGCGGGCAATGTTCGGGCCGCTGGCGATGCGCTCCACACAACCGCGCGAACCGCATGCGCACGGGTCGCCGTCGATATCCACGCTGATGTGGCCGATGTGGCCGGCGTTGCCCGTCGGACCGGGGTGCAGACGTCCGCCCAGGACCAGACCGCCGCCGACGCCCGTCGAGACGACCATGCACAGCGCGTTGTCGTGGCCGCGGGCCGCGCCCTGCCAGTGCTCGGCCGCGGTGATCGCCACACCGTCGCCGATCAGCTCGACGGGCAGTCCGCCCGTCGCCTCCCGGACCCGCCGGACCAGCGGATAGTCGCGCCAGCCGGGCACGTTCACCGGACTCACGGTGCCCGCGGAGGCGTCCACGGGTCCCGCGCTGCCGATGCCGAGGGCGGAGGCGCTTCCCCACAACGGCGACGCGGTGAGCTCGCCGAGCACCTCCTCGACGGCCCCCATCACGGTCTCGCCGTCCTCCTTGGCGGGCGTGGCGCGCTGGGCTCGCACCAGGATCCGGCCCTGGTCGTCGACCAGCGCTCCGGCGATCTTGGTGCCGCCGATGTCGAGCGCGGCCACGAGGTCGGTGTGCATCAGTGTGTGATCTCCCGGTCAACCATGAGCAAGTGTGGGCCGATCCCGGGGTGGGGGCACGGAACCGGAGATTGCGGTGGACAGTGTCCCCTGCATCTGACAACGTTGTCCAGGCTCTATGCTCGACGCCACATCCTCATACAAAATCATGAACGCCGCACCTTTCTCGGACGACAGGAACAGGACGCCGCATCGTGCCCGACTCCACCCGCCGCGCAGATCGTCTCTCCACCTCGCGTTACGGCAACCGTCCGACGATGAAGGACGTGGCCGCGCGCGCCGGGGTCGGGCTCAAGACGGTCTCCCGTGTGGTCAACGGCGAACCGGGCGTCACGCCGGAGACCGAGCGCCGGGTCCAGGAGGCCATCGACGCGCTCGGCTTCCGCCGCAACGACAGCGCGCGGGTGCTGCGCAAAGGCAGCACCGCCAGCATCGGGCTGGTCCTGGAGGATCTCGCGGACCCTTTCTACGGTCCGCTGAGCCGTTCCGTCGAGGAAGTGGCCCGTGCCCACGGCGCCCTGCTGATCAACGGCTCCAGTGCGGAGGACCCGGACCGGGAGCAGGAGTTGGTCCTGGCGCTCTGCGCGCGGCGCGTGGACGGGCTGGTGGTCATCCCGGCCGGTGACGACCACCGGTATCTCGAGCCCGAGCTGAAGGCGGGCGTCGCCACGGTGTTCGTGGACCGTCCGGCCGGACAGATCGACGCCGACGTCGTCCTCTCCGACAACTTCGGGGGTGCCCGCGACGGCGTCGCTCACCTCATCGCCCACGGGCACCGCCGGATCGGCTTCATCGGCGACATGCCCCGCATCCACACCGCCGCCGAGCGGCTGCGCGGCTACCGGGCCGCCATGGAGGACGCGGGCATACCGGTCGAGGACGCCTGGATGTCCCTCGGCGTCACGGACCCCGAGCGGGTGCGCCGGGCGGCCGAGCAGATGCTCTCCGGACCGACGCCGGTCACCGCGGTCTTCGCGGGCAACAACCGGGTGACGGTCACCGTGATCCGCGTCCTCGCCGAGCATCCGCGCCGCATCGCCCTGGTGGGCTTCGACGACATCGAGCTCGCCGACCTGCTCCAGCCGGGCGTCACCGTCGTGGCCCAGGACGCGGCAGCCCTCGGCCGCACCGCCGCCGAGCGCCTCTTCCGCCAGCTCGACGGCACTCTGCTCGTCCCGGAACGCATCGAGCTGCCCACCCGCCTGATCACCCGCGGCTCAGGCGAACTGCCGCCGGCGGACTGAGCGGCCGGTGGAGCAACGCACACGCGAGGCAGCTCAACCCGAACAGGTCCCGGACGGTCACGCGAGCGGTCCGTCACAGCCTGGCCCGGTGCCCGAGGCGTCGAAAGACGATCCACAGCAGCCCTCTCCCGCCCCGGGCGCAAACACGCCCGGCCTGCCACAGACAGGTTCACCGCCCAACGCGACACCAGGCGATCCACGGCAGCCCCAGCCAGACCGGGACGGACACGCCGACTGCCCGTCACCACCAGGTCCGGCGTCCGAGGCGTCGAAAGACGATCCACAGCAGCCCTCTCCCGCCCCGGGCGCAAACACGCCCGGCCTGCCACAGACAGGTTCACCGCCCAACGCGACACCAGGCGATCCACGGCAGCCCCAGCCAGACCGGGACGGACACGCGAGCGGTCCGTCACAGCCGGGTTCGGCGTCGGAGTCCCCCTCGCGGCTGTCTTCGGTCGCGGCCGGCCGACGGAGCGGCCTACGAGACTCGGGACCCGCCCCGGACGGCCGCACCCTGGAGGCTCTGGGGCTGGCCGAGGCGCCGCGTGATCATCCGTTGCTCTATCCGGGTGCCTGGCCGGCCGACTCCGGGCTGTTGGACGGGGGCCGTCTCCTCCCCCTGGACCGGCTGCTGTACGAGGACCGCGTCCCCGTTCTCGCCGTCGGCTCCAACGCCAGTCCGGCCCAACTGCGCCACAAGATGGCCGAGTACGGGATCACCTCCCCCATTCCGATGGTGCGGACCCGTGTCACGGGTATCGACGTCGGCGTCTCCGCGCATGTGAGCCTGCTGGGCTATGTGTCCGCCTCGCCGGTCGACGCACCCGCTGCCGTACGGGAGTTGTTCGTGACCTGGCTCGACGCGGAGCAGTTGGCGGTGGTCGACGCGAGCGAGGGGGTACCGCTGCCGAGCGGCAACTACCAGCGCGTCTGGCTGCCCTCCCCCGAGGTCCGGACCGAGTTGGCGGACGGCACGCGACTCCCGGGCGTGTACGTGTACGTCAATCGCCACGGTGTCCTCCACGACGGCACCGGCGTCCCCCGCACCCACCCGGGCCAGCGGGCGCTGCTCACCGAACTCCTCGTCGGCTCCGCCCGGTTGAGGGAGCTGTTCGGGGTCACGCCCGAGGAGTTCTGCGCCCGGGCACGGGCCGACCGGGAACTGTGCCGGCAGGGCACGCGGCTGTTCAAGGAGAGAAGCTGGTCACCTCGTCCGGCCTGGAGCGCCACGTGCGGGCTCAGCAGACGGGGAGTCCCGGCACCGGTTCGTCGTTGTCGCCGCCCTTGATGTAGACGTCGCTGACGTAGACGTTCGTGTTGCCGCTGTCGTCGTCGGTCCTGGCCCACCAGACGTTGGTCCACTCGCCGTCCGTCACCCGGCGGCCCAGGTTCTGCTGGCAGTAGAAGTAGTTGGTGCCCGCTTTGAGGATGCCGACCTCGGTCCCGGAGGCGGTGTAGGAGTCGGCGGTCTTCCAGACCGTGCAGTTGTACTTGCCGCCGCCGATGGAGGAGCAGGCCGGGGCGGGGGGCGTCGCGTCACCGCCGCCCGCGGTCTTCGTCGGGGAGGACGTGGTGGCCCGGCCCGTGGGGGTACTCCCGGTCGTGCGGCCCGGTGTCCCGGTCGCCTTCGGGGTCCTCTCGGCCTCCTGCCCGGTGGGCTGGGGATCGTCCGTGCGGACGGCGCCGCCACGGCCGCTCGCCGAGGAGGTGACTCCGACGCCGGTGGCGGACGCCGTGGGTCGCGCGCCGGTCTCCTTGTCTCCGCCGTTGTTCAACAGGGCGACGGTGACTCCGGCCGATGCCAGAACGACGGTGACGGCCGTGGCGGCGAGGAGCACGCGGCCCCTGCGGGGGGAGGGTCGCGTGGTGTGCGCGGGTCCGGTGACAGCCGGGGCCGGCGGTCCCGGGGCAGTTGTACCGAAGCCCTGCGGAGGCGGTCCCGCATGGCCGGGAGCACCGTAGCCCTGCGGGGCGGGGACGCCCTGGCCGGGAGGGCCGAAACCCTCCGAGCCCGGTCCATCCGTCGCGAAGCCCTGTCCTGCCGGAGCGAGGGGCGTCACCGGCCCGAATCCCGGCGGCACCGACGGCACACCGCGCTCCCTTTCCGCCGACGCCGCCCCCGCCGTACCCCGCAGGGTCGTCGTCGGTGCATCCGTGCCGCCTGCGTCCGCGACCGCCCGCAGCAGTTCCCGCGCCTCCTCCGCCTCCGGGCGGCCCTCGGGCCGCTTGTCCATCAGCCTCCGGAGCACGGGTCCGAGCGCTCCCGCGCGAGCGGGTTCCGGGAGCGGCTCGGTGACGATCGCGGTGAGGGTGGAGAAGGTGGACGTACGACGGAAGGGCGAGGAGCCCTCCACCGTGGCGTACAGCGTGGCGCCCAGGGCCCAGATGTCGGAGGCCGGGCCGGGGTCGGCGCCCTGGGCACGTTCGGGTGCCAAGTAGTCGAGGGAGCCGACGAGTTCGCCGCTGTGGGTGAGGTGGGCGGCGGAGCCGTCGCCCAGGTCCTCCATCGTCGCGATGCCGAAGTCGGTGAGGACGACGCGCCCCGACCGGTCGAGCAGGATGTTGCCGGGCTTCACGTCCCGGTGCAGGACGCCGACGCGGTGGGCGGCCGCCAGCGCGTCCATGACCTCGGCGCCGATCCCGGCCGCCTCGGCCGGATCGAGGGGGCCGCGCTCGCGCAGGACGTCGTCCAGGGAGGGTCCGTCCACCAGCTCCATGACGATCAGCGGGCGGCCGTCGACCTCGGTCACGTCGTGGACGGCGACGACACCGGGATGGCGCACCCGGGCGGCGACGCGGGCCTCGCGCTGCATGCGCAGCCGCAGGCCGGCGAGCTCGGGGACCTCGGAGTCGGTGTAGGTGTGCAGTTCCTTGACGGCGACCTCACGGCCGAGGACCTCGTCGACGGCCCGCCAGACCACGCCCATGCCGCCCCGGCCGAGCTGAGCCACGACGCGATAGCGCCCGGCCAGCACTCGGCCGGTCTCGTCCGTCCGTCCGTTCTCCCCCGATGACACCGTTGCCCCGTTCCTGTGACCCGTCCGCGCGTGTCGCCCAGACTAATCCGTCACGCACGGCTCCTCGGGCGCCGCCCGTCACTCGTAGTCGGTCGCCGCACGCAACGCCCGGGCCAGGAAGGTCCAGTCGCCCCCGGCGGGGCGGTCCTTGTCGAAGTTCCGGTACCAGCCCGGCGCGGAGTCGATCCACGCCGAGAGCGCCTCCAGGAAGGTGTCGACGGTGCGGTTCTCCCACTCGTCACCGCGCTGGAGGCACTCCTCGTGCAGTGCGCGGACGAACGCGGCCAGTTCCTCGCGGGTGCGTGTCTCGTCATCGGGTGCGAGCGTCATGGCCGCAATCTACGGGCCCTACTGGCCGGAGATCGTCAGGTCCCCGCGTCGGGGTGCCGCGAAGCGCTCCAGGTCGGTCCTGGTCAGGCCGGTCAGGCGGGCGACCTCGGCGATGTCGAGGGCGCCGCAGTCCAGGCCGCGCAGCAGATAGCCGCCGAGGGCCTTGGCGGTGGCGGGCTCGTCCATGACGTCGCCGCCGGTGTGGTTGGCGTAGCGGGCGAGACGGGCGGCGGCCTGCTCGAAGCCCTCGCGGTAGAAGGCGAAGACGGCGGCGTACCGGGTCGGGATGTGGCCGGGGTGCATGTCCCAGCCCTGGTAGTAGGCGCGCGACAGGGCGCGGCGGGTGAGGCCGTAGTGCAGGCGCCAGGCGTCGTGGACCTTCGCGGTCGGGCCGACCGGCAGGACGTTCGTGGAGCCGTCGCAGACGCGTACGCCGGTGCCCGCGGCCGCGACCTGCATGATCGCCTTGGCGTGGTCGGCGGCCGGGTGGTCGCTGGCCTGGTAGGCGGCGGAGACGCCGAGGCAGGCGCTGTAGTCGAAGGTGCCGTAGTGCAGACCGGTGGCGCGGCCCTCGGCGGCCTGGATCATCCGGGCGACCGTGGCGGTGCCGTCGGTGGCGAGGATGGACTGGCTGGTCTCGATCTGGATCTCGAAGCCGATCCGGCCGGGCTCGAGGCCGCGCGCCTTCTCGAACTCCTCGAGGAGGCGCACCATGGCGGTGACCTGCTCGGCGTACGTCACCTTCGGCAGCGTGAGGACGAGCCCCTCGGGCAGACCGCCGGCTTCCAGCAGGCCGGTGAGGAAGATGTCCAGGGTGCGGATGCCGCGGTCGCGTACCGCCGTCTCCATGCACTTCATGCGGATGCCCATGTACGGGGCCGCTGTGCCGTTCCGGTACGCCTCGGCGATCAGGCGGGCGGCACGGGCCGCGTCCTGGTCCTCGTCCTTGCCCTGGTAGCCGTCCTCGAAGTCCACCCGCAGGTCCTCGATGGGCTCGCGCGCCAGCTTGGCGCGCACCCGGGAGTACACCGGCTCGGCGAGTTCGTCGGACAGGCCCAGTACGGCGGCGAAGGACGCGGCGTCCGGGGCGTGTTCGTCGAGGGCGGCGTGGGCCTGGTCGCCCCAGGAGCGCAGGGTGTCGGCGGCGAAGGCGTCGCCGGGGACGTAGACGGTGTGGACGGGCTGGCGGGTGCCGGGGTCACCGGGGTAGCGGCGCTCCAGCTCGGCGTCGACCGGCGCGAGGGAGGCGCTGATCTCCTCGCTGACGGCACCCGCGAGGCTCGTCGCCACCTGCTCCTGCTGGCCCTGACCCATGCCACACCCTCCTATTTTCCGCTCTACGGAATCAACAATCCGTAGAACGAAGTTATCCATGGAGTTCCTGCCGGTCAACACCCGTCCGCAGCATGAGTCACCCCCGTCATTCCAGACGCCCTCTTTCGCACTGCGGTCCGGGCATTCATCCTGACCCGTCGGGAGGGGATTACATGTCGCACACCAACAGGATGACGCGCCGCATGGGTCTGAGAACCGTGGTGGCCGCGGCGGTCGCCGTTCCGCTGATGGCCTCGATGCCCGCCTCCGTCGCCAGGTCGGGCAACCGCCGGATGGAGGTCATGACGTTCAATCTGCGCTTCGCGAGCACCTCCGAACCCCACAGCTGGGCCGCCCGCCGCCCGGTGATGCGCGAGCTGTTGCGCCGTGAGTCCCCCACGCTCATCGGCACCCAGGAGGGCCTCTACCAGCAACTGCGGGACATCCACACCGATCTCGGCCCGCACTACGACTGGATCGGCACCGGCCGCGAGGGCGGGAGCCACGACGAGTCCACGGCGATCTTCTACGACACCCGCCGGCTGTCCCCCGTCGAGCACGACACCTACTGGCTCTCCGACACCCCCAGGACCATCGGCTCGAACACCTGGGGAGCCGCCCTCCCCCGGATCGTCACGTGGGTCCGCTTCCGTGAACGGGCCCGTGGCGGGCGCCAGTTCCACGTCCTCAACACCCACTTCGACCATGTGAGCCAGTACGCGCGCGAGCGTTCCGCGTCGTTCGTCGCCGAGCGGATCGCGGAACTCGCCCGCTCCTCCCCGGTCGTCGTGACCGGCGACTTCAACGCGGCGGCCGGGAACAACCAGGCCTACGACACGCTCCTGGCCGCCGGACTCGTCGACACCTGGGACGCCGCGGCCGAGCGCGGTGAGCTGTACGCGACCTTCCACGGCTACAAGCCGCTCACTCCCGGCGGCGAGCGGATCGACTGGATCCTCGCGACGTTCGGCGCCACCGTCCACCGCGCCTGGATCAACACCTTCGCGCGGCACGGGCAGTTCCCGAGCGATCATCTGCCGGTGCAGGCCTCGCTCACCCTGGCATGAGAGGAGGCCCCCGCGGCCCGCTCGGAGAGCGGTCACGGGGGCCTCGTCACGCCTGAGTGCGATCAGCCCTTGCGGGTGTTGATCTCCTCGGTGAGGGCGGGGACGACGTCGAAGAGGTCGCCGACGACGCCGTAGTCGACGAGGTCGAAGATCGGGGCCTCGGCGTCCTTGTTGATCGCGACGATCGTCTTGGAGGTCTGCATGCCGGCCCGGTGCTGGATCGCGCCGGAGATACCGGAGGCGATGTACAGCTGCGGGGAGACACTCTTGCCGGTCTGGCCGACCTGGTTGGTGTGCGGGTACCAGCCCGCGTCCACCGCGGCGCGCGAGGCGCCGACGGCCGCGCCGAGGGAGTCGGCCAGGGACTCGATGAGCGCGAAGTTCTCCGCGCCGTTGACGCCACGGCCGCCGGAGACCACGATCGCGGCCTCGGTCAGCTCCGGGCGCCCGGTCGACTCGCGCGGGGTGCGCGCGGTGACCTTGGTGCCGGTGGCCAGCGCGCCGAAGGACACCGACAGGGCCTCGACGGTGCCGGCGGCCGGGGCGGCCTCCACGGCGGCGGAGTTCGGCTTGACGGTGATGACCGGGGTGCCCTTGGCGACCCGGGTCTTGGTGGAGAAGGAGGCGGCGAACACCGACTGGGTGGCCACCGGGCCCTCGTCACCGGCTTCCAGGTCGACGGCGTCGGTGATGATGCCGGAGCCGATCCGCAGCGCGAGACGGGCGGCGATCTCCTTGCCCTCCGCGGAGGACGGCACCAGTACGGCGGCGGGGGAGACGGCCTCGTACGCGGCCTGGAGGGCGTCCACCTTCGGGACGACCAGGTAGTCGGCGTACTCGGCGGCCTCATGCGTGAGGACCTTGACGGCGCCGTGCTCGGCGAGCGCGGCGGCGGTGTCGGCGGCGCCGTTGCCCAGCGCGACGGCGACCGGCTCGCCGATGCGGCGGGCCAGCGTCAGCAGCTCCAGCGTGGGCTTGCGGACGGCGCCGTCCACGTGATCGACGTAGACGAGAACTTCAGCCATGGGAATGCTCTCCTGCGAATTGCGAAGCTTCAGGGCGGTAAGGGGGGTGAGCCTTAGATGAACTTCTGGCCCGCGAGGTACTCGGCGAGCTGCTTGCCGCCCTCGCCCTCGTCCTTGACGATCGTGCCCGCGGTACGCGCCGGGCGCTGCGCCGCGGAGTCGACCTTGGTCCAGGCGCCCTCGAGACCGACCTCTTCGGCCTCGATGTCGAGGTCGGACAGGTCCCAGGACTGAACCGGCTTCTTCTTGGCGGCCATGATGCCCTTGAAGGACGGGTAACGCGCCTCGCCCGACTGGTCGGTGACCGACACGACGGCCGGGAGGGATGCCTCCAGCTGCTCGGTGGCGGAGTCACCGTCGCGGCGGCCCTTCACGATCCCGTCCTCGACGGAGACCTCGGACAGCAGCGTGACCTGCGGGACGCCCAGACGCTCGGCGACCAGTGCCGGGACCACGCCCATCGTGCCGTCGGTGGAGGCCATACCGGAGATCACCAGGTCGTAGCCGGCCTTCTCGATCGCCTTGGCCAGCACCAGCGAGGTGCCGATCGCGTCGGTGCCGTGCAGGTCGTCGTCCTCCACGTGGACGGCCTTGTCGGCGCCCATGGACAGCGCCTTGCGCAGCGCGTCCTTGGCGTCCTCGGGACCGACCGTCAGGACGGTGACCTCGACGTCGTCGTCGGAGTTCTCCGAGATCTGCAGGGCCTGTTCGACCGCGTATTCGTCCAGCTCGGAGAGCAGACCGTCCACGTCGTCACGGTCGACGGTCAGGTCATCGGCGAAGTGCCGGTCGCCGGTGGCGTCGGGCACGTACTTCACGGTGACAACGATCCTCAAGCTCACGCCGGCTCTCCTACTGCTGCGTCGACATTTCTCTGCTGCCTACTTGCAGGCAGCATAGGCGCCCCAAGCGGCCGATCCCGTTCGGGGCGACCCGCGCTCCGAACGAAATATTACTCGTCAGTACACCCAGTTCGTTCCCGCTAAGCAAGCGCTTTGAACTGTGACCTTCGCAACGCAGCGTAATCGGAACTCGACCGCTTCGCAGAAGTGGGCGTCAGTCGCGCAGACCGCCGAACCGGCCCTGGTGGTAGACGAGCGGACGGCCGGCACCGGCCGGATCGCCGAGAAGCACCTCGGCCAGGACGATGCGATGGTCCCCGGCGGGCACCCGCGCGGCGACCCGGCACACCAGCCAGGCCAGGACGTCGTCGAGGACGGGAACGCCTTCGGGACCCTCCCGCCAGGCGGTCGGTGCGCCGAAGCGGTCGGCGCCGCTGCGGGCGAAGGTGGCGGCCAGCTCCTGCTGGTGCTCGCCGAGTATGTGCACGCCGACATGGTCGGCCTCGGATATCGCCGGCCAGCTGGAGGCGCCGACACCGATCCCGAAGGAGAGCAGCGGGGGCTCGACGGAGACCGAGGCGAGGGAGGTGGCGGTGAAGCCGACCGGACCTCCCTCACCACCGGCGGTGATCACGGCGACCCCCGCCGCGTGCCGCCGGAAGACGGAGCGCAGGAGGTCGGCGGAAGCGAGCTGAGGGGTACGGAGTTCCGGCGAGGCCGTCATGGAGTGATCCTTCGGCAAGGAGGGGCGAGAGGGTCCGTGGGTGCTCAACAACCCGGACAGCGCGCGCTCGCCGTGTGGGCGAGGTCGACGTGGACCCGCCCGAAGAGAAGGAGTTCCGAAGGCATACGGTCAGGCTGACGATAGGTGGTGCGCACAGTCAAGTACGTCCCGGCATATGGGAGATGCCTCACCGTCCGCGTGAGCCGGGTCAAACCGCCTCCCCCAGCGCCGCGATGACGTCCGCCTTGCGCGGCTGCCCGCTGGCCCGCCGCACGACACGGCCGTCGGCGTCCAGCACGAGCACGGTCGGCGTCTTGAGGATGTCGAGTTCGCGTACGAGGTCCAGATGGGCCTCGGCGTCGATCTCGATGTGGGCGACTCCGGGCACCATCTCGACCACCTCGCCCAGGATCCGCTTGGTGGCACGGCAGGGCGCGCAGAAGGCGCTGGAGAACTGGACGAGCGTGGCGCGCTCCCCCAACTCCCCGCCCAGTTCGGCCGCGCCGAGCCGCCTGCCGTCGTCCCGCCCGCGCACGCGTACTCTCCCGCTCCGCCGCTTGTGCAGCACTCCATAGGCGCTCGCGGCGACGAGCACCATCACACACACCACAACTCCGGCCATCACCCAGCTCCAGCGTTCACGAGACTGCAAAGATTCCCGGCGCCACTGACCGTTCCCCATGCGGAATGCTTGATTCATGGACATCGACGTGAGGGGACCGCGCTTCGGGGCGGCCGTGACGACCCTAGTACTGGCGGTCGTACTGATCACCGGCAACGTGTGGCTCCTGGCCTGGCAGACCCTGGCGTTCGCGCTGGGCGCGGCGGGCGGAGTGGCCCGTTCGCCGTACGGCTGGCTGTTCCGCAAGGCCGTACGGCCCCGGCTCGGCCCGCCGACCGAGTTCGAGGCGCCTCAGCCGCCACGGTTCGCTCAGGCCGTCGGGCTCGCATTCGCCGTCGTGGGGCTCGCCGGTTACGCGCTCGGACCGACGTGGCTGGGACTCGCCGCGACCGGTGCGGCGCTCGCGGCCGCCTTTCTCAACTCCGCGTTCGGGTACTGCCTGGGCTGCGAGATGTACCTCCTCGTACGGCGGGCGACGGTACGCGTGCAGTAAAGGCGACGCAAAAGCACGAGGTGGATCAAGCAGGCGACGTGACAAGGATCTCGCCGTTCACGGGCACGAGGACTGGCCCCCGGTCCGTTCTTGGGGCACGATCTGCGAGATGCCGTAAACCTACGGCGCCGTAACTTTCCCGCCGGGAGCCGTCGTTCCCAGCAGAGAAGGAAGGGTCCACCCCGTCCATGGCAGAGCTTGTCTATCGACCCGCTATCGGCCTCGCGCGCACGCTGTTCAAGGCGTGGGACCTCAAGATCGATTGCCAGGGTTCGGAGAACATCCCGCGCTCGGGCGGCGCCGTGCTGGTGAGCAACCACATCAGCTACCTGGACTTCATCTTCGACGGCCTGGCGGCGCTCCCGCAGAAACGACTCGTTCGCTTCATGGCGAAGGAGTCCGTCTTCCGGCACAAGATCTCCGGACCGTTGATGCGCGGGATGAAGCACATCCCCGTGGACCGCAAGCAGGGTGAGACCGCGTACCAGCACGCGCTGGAATCGCTGCGCTCCGGCGAGATCGTCGGGGTCTTCCCGGAGGCCACGATCTCGCCGTCGTTCACCCTGAAGTCCTTCAAGTCCGGTGCCGCGCGCATGGCCCAGGAGGCGGGCGTCCCGCTGATCCCGATGGCGGTGTGGGGCACGCAGCGGCTGTGGACCAAGGGCCACCCCAAAAACTTCAAGCGCAGCCACATCCCGATCACGATCAGGGTGGGCGAGGCGATCGAGGCGTCCAAGGACAAGTACGCGGGCGCGATCACCCGTCAGCTGCGGGAGCGCGTCCAGGAGATGCTGGAAGCCGCGCAGCGCGCCTATCCGGTGCGGCCGAAGGACGCCGACGACACGTGGTGGATGCCGGCGCACCTCGGTGGGACCGCGCCGACGCCCGAGGAAGTCAAGGCGGCGGAAGCCCGCTGAGACTCGGCGGGACCGGTCCTCTTGCCGCCGCGGGCCGGTGAAGGCTGGTCACACCCCGCCGCGGAGCCGCGTCTCGGCACAGCCCCGCGCCTCTTCGGCGCGCAGTTCGGCCCGATAGAGTCCGTGCGGTGACCGGAAGTCAGATGTCCGGGGTTCGCTACGGGGGCTGTGCATGCGGCGTTGGGTCAAGGTGTCGGTCACGGCCGCGGTCGTTCTGGGGATCGGCGGCTGGGTCGCCACTCCGTACGTCAACGACTGGTGGCTGCTGCGCACGGCCTGCGACGGGGCGCTGCCCGTGGACGCGGTGCGGGAACTCGGGCGCAACGGCTCGCACTTCAAGGACGCGACGAGCGCCTCCCATCCGGAACTCGGCGACTACGGCTGCTCCCTCGACTTCGAGGGCGACGAACTGCGCAGCGACCGCCTGCTGCGGATGGAGGCGTACACCCGACGGGACGACGTGGACCGGGAGTTGATGACGGTCTTCCCGGAGACGGGGTTCGACACCATGGCGCCGATGCCGGACGGAATGCCGGGCTTCATCGACAAGTTCGGCGACCTCCAGCTCCTGGTGCCCTGTCCGGCCCTCGAGAAGGACGACGAGGGCCGGCGGCCCAAGCTGCTGGTGCGCACCCGGCTGGGCCGGGACACCCTGTGGGGCACGCCCGCCGCCTACGAGACGGCCGTGGCCCTCACCAACTCCGCGTCCGAGCGGCTGGGTTGCGGCGCCGAGCCGTTGAAGGCGCCCGGCGGCGACGCCGCACCGGTGGATCCGGAGAAGGACCCGAGGACGGTTTCTCTGGACAGGTCCGCGGACACCGCCTGCGGCTGGGCCCTCAAGTCGGGACTGCTCAAGACGTCCCAGTGGCAGGTCGCGACGCTGATGAACGACGCGGGTCCGGTGGGACGTTGCGACCTGTACGCGCGGGACGCAGACTCCGGCGACCTGCGGCCCCAGTTGACGTTCGCCGCCTGGTACGGCGACTGGAGCGGCCGTCTGATCGCCGAGGACGGCCGCCTGCCCGCGGCCCGTACGGCGACGGCCCGCTGCGACGGCGAGGCGGCCCACTTCGCCCTCAGCGCCGCCAAGGACGCTCCCGGGGTCGACGAGGCCGACAAGCGGAAGCTGCTCGCGGCCTTCGCCCGCGAGCAGGTGCGGCAGCGGAGTTGCACCGGTCTGCGGCTCGGCGGCTGAGTCCGCTCAGAACGTCATCCAGAGCGCCCTGACGTACCGGTCGTCCAGCAACTGCCGCATGTCCGCCGCGCGTTCCCGCGGCACGTTCCGCGCCTTCGTCCAGGCGTCCAGCACGGTGAACAACTGGTGCCGCCCGTCCATCAGATCCCCTCCGACCGGACCGGAGACCGGCCGCTCGGCAATGTCCCCCACCGGCGGCCGACTGCTCAACCGCCGCGCGGCCGCCCGGTAGGCACCCCGCGTGTGCTGCCGTACGGCTTTGTCGAAGGCCGCGAGGTCGGGGATGGTGCCCTCCCTGGCGTAGCGCGCCCGAAGGTTCATCAGCGTGCCGACGCGGTCGGCGAGGTGTTCCAGGTCGATGTCGACCCAGGTGTCGGTGGACTGGGCTGTACCGTCCTGGTCCGGCTCCGGGTGGTAGTCGGGGTCCGTGCCCATCCGGGTGAGGCGTTCGAGGTAGTACGCGAGGTAGGCGCGCTGGGCGTCGTAGAGGATCGCGAACGCCTCGGGGTCCTCGGCCAGTTCGGCCATCAGGGCTTCCGGGTCGGCGCCCACGGAGGAATACGGCTGGGCGTGCTCGAAGTCGGCGTGTGCCTCACCAGGGGCGAGGAAGCGGCCGTAAGGCGTCCAGCCGGTGTCGTCCGGGGCGGACGACGTGGCGTCGGCGGCGGGGGTGTAGGACTCGTCGTCGGAGCTGAGGTAGCGGTTCGCGTCCACGATGTACTCGGCGAGCAGGCGGGCCAGGCCGGGCGCCATCCCGGCGGGCACGTCCTTGTCGTCGAAGGCGGCCACGACCGCGTAGGCGGCGCGGGCCTGGGCGAGGGTGTGGGGCTTGCCGCCGGCCGGGGCGCGGGTGGCCGCGTCGACGACCTGGCCGAGCACCTTGCCGCCGTCCCCGCACGGGTTCTCGTGCATCAGGAGGTCGCGCACGGCGCCGAACAGGGTCAGTTCGTCGCCCGGGTCGAGGGCGCGGGTGGCGGCCGCCGGGTCCTTCGCGAGCGCGCGGGTCGACGCGGGGATCTCCTGGCACGGGGGGCCGTCCCCGGAGTCGGCGAGGACGACCGGCACGGCCGTGGCCGTCGCCAGCACGGCCAGCGCCACGGCCGAGGTGAGCAGCCAGTGCTTTCTCAGCCGGGCGAGAGGTCCTGCCGGCTGTTCCGCGTCCACGCTCGTGCTGTCGTCCACTGCTCCCCCATCACGCATGCCGGGAGATTAGCGACTGCGACGGATCAGGCGCGCACCGGGTCGGCGTCATGCACCTCGATACGCGCTCCGGGGCTGAACTTCTCCAGCAGCTCGGCGAGTTCGGCGGCGGCCGCCGCCACCTCGGGGACCGGCATCGGGGCGAGGCTCTCGAGCAGGAAGATCCCGGAGACGGTCGCCTCGGTGAGCCGGGTGCGCGGTCCCTGGCGCCAGTTCCAACGCCGGCAGGTCACGCCCCGCTCGTCGCGCCAGACCACCTCGCCGGCGTCCGGGTGTTCGACGACCTCCTCGCCGCCGGCGACGGTCACGAAGACCTCGTCGCCGGTCGCCCGCACCAGGCGCATCCCACCCTCGATGCGGTCGATGTCCTCGCCGCCGACCGGGATCAGATGGGCGACGCTGAGGGCGTTGTAGAGGTCGACGAGCAGGTTGATCCGGGGCAGCCCGCCGTCCGCCAGAGCCCGCTTGGCCAGCGCCTCCGCCGAGTTGCGGGTGCGCGACGGCTTCGAGCCGAACGCCGTGTAGGCCTCGCGCCAGGCGGCCATGTGCGGGTCCTCGTGCGGGGGCCGCCCGTCCAGACGTACGGCGAGACGGCGGGCGGCGTCGTCGAGCAGCGCCGAACTCGCTTCGGTGCTGGGTCCGTTGACGAGGCCGTGCGCCTCGACGGCGACGTGCGTGAAGCCGGGCGCGAGCGCGCGTACCTCGTCGGACACGGTCAGGGAGAAGGTCATCGGCTGCCTCAGAGTGCGGTGGGGAGCGTCTTCCACAGGGAGGGCCGGTCGGGGGCGGCCCGCAGGACACTCAACACGGTGGGATGCGGTTCAGCGTACAGCACCGGGTAGTCCACCTCATTGGACTGCGGGTCCGGAATCCACGCCAGCCGCTCGCCTTCGAGGGAGAACCGGGCGTCCACCCCCGGTTTGTTGCCGCGGGGGTCCTGCCGGTGCCAGGCCCCGTTGAACCGGAGCGCGACCAGGCCGTGCACGACATGTCCGTCCCCGTCGTCGTCCGCCAGCCGCTGATAGCAGAGCGCGGTCGGGATGTCCTCGGCCCGCAACAGCGCGGCCAGCGCATGGGCCTTGGCGTAGCAGATGCCGGTGCCCTGTTCGAGCACATCGGAGGCCCGCCAGGTGACGCGAGGGTCGCCGGAGTCCTGCGAGTGGGGGATGGTGTCGCGCACGAACTCGAAAGCCAGCTGCGCATAGGCATACGAGTCCGCGGCCTCCGCGGCGAGGCGCGCGGCCGTCTCGCGTACCCGTGGATGGTCATGGTCGATGACCTCGTCGGCGGCCAAGTACGCGGACAGGTCAGGGGTGTTCTGGATCAGCTCCATGACCGCAGAGCATAGGAATGCGATCACCCGAGAGTCAATGCTTTTTCAGGCGACCGCATATCTATGCATGATGTGAGAGGCCGCTAGTGCGCCATCTCCTCCTTCAGGGCCGCGACGAACGCGTCCACGTCCTCCTCGGTCGTGTCGAAGGCGCACATCCAGCGCACCACGCCCGCCGTCTCGTCCCAGAAGTAGAACCGGAACCGCTTCTGCAGGCGCACGCTCACGTCGTGCGGGAGCTTGGCGAACACGCCGTTGGCCTGCACCGGGTAGAGGATCTCCACGCCGTGCACGGCACGGACACCCTCCGCGAGCCGCTGGGCCATCTCGTTGGAGTGGCGGGCGTTGCGCAGCCACAGGTCCTTGGCGAGCAGCGCCTCCAGCTGGACCGAAACGAAGCGCATCTTGGAGGCGAGCTGCATGGACAGCTTGCGCAGATGCTTCATGTGGCTGACGGCGTCCTGGTTGATGACCACGACGGCCTCGCCGAACAGCGCGCCGTTCTTGGTCCCGCCGAGCGAGAGGATGTCGACGCCGACCGCGTTGGTGAACGTCCGCATCGGGACGTCCAGGGAGGCGGCCGCGTTGGCTATGCGGGAGCCGTCCAGGTGCACCTTCATGCCGTGCGCGTGGGCGTGGTCGCAGATGGCGCGGATCTCGTCCGGTGTGTAGAGGGTGCCCAGCTCCGTGCTCTGGGTGATCGAGACGACCTGCGGCATCGCGCGGTGCTCGTCGTCCCAGCCGTACGCCTGCCGGTCGATCAGCTCGGGCGTGAGCTTGCCGTCCGGCGTGGGCACCGTGAGCAGCTTGAGGCCGCCCATGCGCTCGGGGGCGCCGCCCTCGTCCACGTTGATGTGCGCGCTCTCCGCGCAGATCACCGCGCCCCAGCGGTCGGTGACCGCCTGGAGGGCGACGACGTTGGCGCCGGTGCCGTTGAAGACGGGGAACGCCTCGGCCGTGGCGCCGAAGTGGCTGCGGACGATCGTCTGGAGGTTCTCGGTGTAGTCGTCCTCGCCGTAGGCGACCTGGTGCCCGCCGTTGGCCAGGGCCAGGGCGGCGAGCACCTCCGGGTGGGCGCCGGCGTAGTTGTCGCTGGCGAAGCCCCGGCTGTCCGGGTCGTGGTGCCGGCGGGCGTCGGTCTTCGGAGGGTTCACGGCTTCTCGGTGAGCCACAGACGGTTTCCGTTCACTTCCCCGGCGGACTTCTCCCAGACGTCGGCGATGGCCCCCGCGAGGTCCTTGACGTCCGTGAAGCCCGCGAACTTCGCGTTGGGTCGCTCGGCGCGCATCGCGTCGTGCACCAACGCCTTCACCACCAGGATGGTGGCGGCCGAGGTGAGCTCCTCACCGGCCCCCGCCTTGCGGAAGAAGTCGGCCATGGCGAGCGTCCAGGCCTCGGCGGCCGCCTTGGCGGCGGCGTAGGCGGCGTTGCCCGCGGAGGGCTTGGTGGCGCCCGCGGCGCTGATCAGGACGTAGCGGCCACGGTCGCTGCGCTGGAGCGCCTCGGAGAAGGCGAGGGAGGTGTGCTGCACGGTGCGGATGAGCAGCAGCTCCAGGAAATCCCAGTCGTCCAGGCTCGTCTTGATGAAGGTCTCGCTGCCGCGCCAGCCACCGACGAGGTGGACCACGCCGTCGACACCGCCGAAGTCCTTCTCGATTCGCGCGGCCCAGTCACGGGTGGACTCCAGGTCCAGCAGGTCGACCGGCTCACCGGTGACCGAGGCGCCACCGGCGCTGTAGCGGGCCGCGTCCACGGCCTCCGCGAGGCGCTCGGGGTCGTTGTCGGCGCCGACGACCGTCGCCCCGGCCTCGGCGAGGCGCAGCAGTGTCGCGCGGCCCGCGGGACCGCCCGCGCCGGCCACCGCGATCACCGCACCGCTGAGAGCTCCGTTCCCCGCCATGTTCTTCGCCTCCTGAGCTTGCCGTGCAGTGTTCTCGGTGCCGCTGTCACTCACGCGGCGATCCGCTCGGCGTTCTTCGCGGTGATGCCCCGGGTCGAGGCGATCACCGTCTTCAATTTCTTGGAGAGGGCCTCATAGAACATGCTCAGCGGAAACTCGTCCGGAAGCACGTCATCGACGAGCTTTCGCGGCGGCTGGCTCAGGTCGAGGGCGTCGGGACCCTTGGCCCAGCGGGAGCCGGGGTGCGGGGCGAGGTATTGCGACACCAGGTCGTAGGCGGCGAACCAGTGGACGAGCTTCGGACGGTCGATGCCCGCCCGGTAGAGGTCCTCGATCTCGGCGCACAGCTGGTTGGTGACCTGCGGGGCGCGCTGCCAGTCGATGTGCAGCTTGTTGTCGGTCCAGCGGACGACGTCGTGCTTGTGCAGGTAGGCGAAGAGCAGCTGGCCGCCGAGGCCGTCGTAGTTGCGGACCCGCTCGCCGGTGACCGGGAAGCGGAACATGCGGTCGAAGAGCACCGCGAACTGCACGTCGCGGGCCTGCGAGACGCCTTCCGCCTCCAGCTTCACGGCCTCCTTGAAGGCGGTGAGGTCGCAGCGCAGCTCTTCGAGGCCGTACATCCAGAACGGCTGGCGCTGCTTGATCATGAAGGGGTCGAAGGGCAGGTCGCCGTGGCTGTGGGTGCGGTCGTGGACCATGTCCCACAGGACGAAGGCCTCCTCGCAGCGCGTCTGGTCGTGGACCATCGCGGCGACGTCCTCGGGCAGCTCCAGGCCCAGGATGCCGATGGCGGCGTCGGTCACCCGGCGGAAGCGGGCGGCCTCGCGGTCGCAGAAGATGCCACCCCAGGAGAATCGTTCCGGCGCCTCACGCACGGCGATGGTCTCCGGGAAGAGGACGGCCGAGTTGGTGTCGTAGCCGGCCGTGAAGTCCTCGAACTTGATGCCGCAGAACAGCGGGTTGTCGTAGCGCGTGCGCTCCAGCTCGGCCAGCCACTCGGGCCAGACCATGCGCAGCACGACCGCTTCGAGATTGCGGTCGGGATTGCCGTTCTGGGTGTACATCGGGAAGACGACCAGGTGCTGGAGACCGTCCGCGCGCCCCTTGGCGGGCTGGAAGGCCAGCAGCGAGTCGAGGAAGTCGGGCACCTCGAAGCCGCCGTCGGCCCAGCGCTTCAGGTCCTCGACCAGGGCCCTGTGATAAGCGCTGTCATGCGGGAGCAGCGGGGACAGCTCCTCGACGGCGTCGACGACCCGCCGTACGACAGCCTCGGCGTCCGCGCGCCCCGGGGCACCCTCGGCGGTGAAGTCGATCGACCCGTCCTTGGCCTGCCAGGGCCGGATCCGCTCCACCTCATCCTTGAGCACGGGCCAGGCCGGGTGCTCCACCACCCTGGTCACGGGAGGAGCCTGCTCCCCCGTCGCCGCCTGCACAAGAATTTCCGTCATGCCCCATCCTCCACGGGAGAACCTCACGTCAGGACACCGTATGCATAGGGACTTCCTTCCAGCAAGTGCAGACTCGGGAGATTATCCCGCGCGACCGCATGGTCACGAAACTTTTTCCTGCCGGATGCCATGAGCGCCACTCAGGTGGGTATACGTGCCCTTCTCGGCGGACCCGCGTGGTCAATGTCCGCAGGACTCGCCCACCCCAGGGTGACCACCCGGAGCCGTACCGGGCAGGTCCGCCCCTCGCGCCACCCCGATCCCCCGTGTACGCGCGGGTACATCACCGGCCGGGCGCACTAGGCTGCGGATCTGCCCGCGCGATCGTCCGCTCCGGTCCGCGCGGACGCCGAGCCGCCGTCGACGGAAGCGAGTTGTACCTTGAACTTCCTTACCATCGGTCATCGCGGGGTCATGGGTCTCGAACCCGAGAACACCCTCCGTTCCTTCGTGGCCGCCCAGCAGGCCGGCCTCGACGTCATCGAACTCGACCTGCACCTGAGCAAGGACGGTGCCCTGGTCGTCATGCACGACACGGACGTGGACCGCACGACCGACGGTTCCGGTCCGATCGCCGAGAAGACCCTCGCCGAACTACGCGCCCTGGACGCGGGCCGCGGTGAGCGCGTGCCCGTCTTCGAGGAGGTCCTGGACGCGGTGCGATCGCCGCTCCAGGCCGAGATCAAGGACATGCAGGCGGCCCGGGCGCTGGCCGAGGTCATGCTCAGGCGGGACCTGGTCGCCCGGGTGGAGGTGTCCTCGTTCCATGACGAGGCGATCGCCGAGATCTCCCGCCTGGTGCCGGGCGTGCGGACCGCGCTGATCGCCAGCCGGTACGGCACCGACATCGTCGACCGTGCCGTGGAGGCCGGTGCCGCGACCGTCTGTCTGAACATCCGCCGGATCACGCTGGAGGTCGTGGAGGCCGCCCGCAAGGCGGATCTCAGGATCATCGGCTGGGTGGTGAACACCCAGGACCATCTGCGGCTCGTACGGGCCCTGCAGCTGGACGGCGCGACCACCGACTACCCGGAGATCAAACGCACCGCCCGCTTCACCGCGTAGCCCTCTGCATGAACGTCACACCAGCGGCTTGACCAGCAGCTCGAACCGAAGGTCGTCGCGCTGCGGAACACCGAAGCGCTCGTCGCCGTACGGGAACGGGGTCATCCGGCCCGTACGGCGGTAGCCGCGGCGCTCGTACCAGGCGATCAGGTCGTCACGTACGGAGATCACCGTCATCTGCATCTCCGTGGCGCCCCACTCCTCGCGGACCCGGCGCTCGGCCTCGGCGATGATCACCTTGCCGAGGCCGCCGCCCTGGAGCTTCGGGCTGACCGCGAACATCCCGAAGTAGGCGTGGCTCCCGCGGTGTTCGAGCTGGCAGCAGGCGACGACCTCGCCGTCGCGCTCGACGGTGAGCAGCCGGCTGTCGGGCGCCTTGATGACCTCGAGAACGCCCTCCGGATCGGTCCGCTGTCCCTCGAGGATGTCCGCCTCGGTGGTCCACCCCGTCCGGCTGGAGTCCCCGCGGTACGCCGACTCGATCAGCGCGACCAGGGTGTCCACATCGGTGTCGACGGCATCGCGGAACGTGAGTCCAGCGGTCATGAGGCGTATCTCCGCTCTCGGGCACGGCACGGGGCACGGAGAGCGTAGCGCTCCCACTAGGCTCCGCTGCATGGTGCATGTACTGAGCGGCCGGACCCTCCTCCACCCCACCGACCCCGAGCGTTCCCGGACCTTCTACGGCGAGCAGCTCGGCCTCGGCGTCTACCGCGAGTTCGGCACCGGGCCCGAGCGCGGCACCGTCTACTTCCTCGGCGGAGGCTTCCTGGAGCTCTCAGGACGCTCCGAAACGCCCCCGTCCCCGGCCGTGCAGCTGTGGATGCAGGTCGCGGACGTGACAGCCGCACACGAGGAGCTGGTGGCGAAGGGCGTCGAGATCGTACGGCCGCCGGTGAAGGAACCCTGGGGACTGATCGAGATGTGGATCACCGATCCGGACGGCTGCCGGATCGTCCTCGTCGAGGTACCCGAGGACCACCCGATCCGCTTCCGCCCGGGCATCTGACGCGACGACGTGGCGGTGCGGCTCCGGATCCTCGTCCAGGCCCGGTGTTCCCAGCCTCGGTCGGTGCGGGTCAGTTCGTGGAAGCCGGCTGCGGTCAGCAGGGTGAGGGCCTGGGTGTCCGAGGCGTTCTCGTAGGCGATGAGGCGGTCGACGCCGCACAGGTCCAGCCAGGCGGCCGCGTGGCCCAGGAGCCGGCGCTCCTCTCCGTCGGCTTCGGTGTGCAGGTTGCCGATGTCGGCGAGGCCCGCGGCGCGGGTGTGGCACTCGGGGCGGGCCAGGGCAGTGTCGACCTCGATGAAGCCGAGGGCGTGCTTCCCGTCGTAGGCCGTGAAACGGGTACCGCACTCGCCCAGGGTGCGCTCGACCGTGACGCCCGGCCGCGGCTTCGGTGCCGGGAGGTCCGTGACACGGGCGATCAGCAGGATCTCCGTGTCGCCGACGTGCCGGAAGCCGGCTCGTTCGTACGTGGCGCGGATGTGCGGCCCGTTGCGGGGCAGGCCGTAGACCAAGGGGGCGGGCAGGGAGCCGTCGGCGTACCGCACGCGGACGTTCCAGCGGGCGAGCCGGGCCAGACAGGCGGACATCAGCAGGTCGACGGCCTCCTGCGGATCCGGCCGGAAGGACGCTCGCGGATGGTGGACGAACCAGTGGATCTCGCCCACCTCCCGGTAGGACGCGCCGACCTCGGCGTCGTCGCGGTAACGCAGCAGATGGGCGGCCGCGACCACGGACCGGCGCTGTTCGGCGACGAGCGTGACGCGCTCGCACACCCAACGGTCGGTGATGAACTCGTCGGGCTGCCGTTCCAGGGCGCTCAGCACGGTGTTCGTGGAGAGACGGAGACGTTGACCAACTCGGTGAGCTGCTCGCGGTCGTCGCGGCGGAAGGGGCGCACCTCTGGGGCGGGCATGGGAGACCTCCGGTCGGTGGTGAGGGGAGGCCGCCATGAGGTGCGGTACGCCGTCGAGGGTACGCGGGCTCACCGTCACCGGGCCAGAGCGCGACGCCGGATGGCAGCGGCGGTCGAGCGGGGCTAGCGTGCGAAAGGGGACGCCCGCGTCGGCAGGAAGGCCGTGACGCCATGAAACTCGACAGGCCGGTGGCCGGCGGGCCCTGCTGGGCCGAGCTGGGAACCCCGGATCTGGAGGCCGGCCGGCGCTTCTACGGCGAGCTCTTCGGCTGGCGGACGGAGACCGACTCCCGCGAGGAGATGGGCGGCTACACGATCGCGTACGTGGGTCATCTCCCCGTCGCCGCGCTCGTCCCGCTGGGCGGGGAGCCCCAGCCGGTCACGTGGTTCGTGACGTTCGCCGTGGCGGACGTCGACGCCACGGTGGAGAAAATCAAGTCGGCTGGTGGCACTGGGGTGTTCGAGCCCGGGGACGTTCCCGGCATGGGGCGCTTCGCCTCCGTCGCCGATCCGCAGGGCGCCGGTTTCCATGTGTGGCAGGCGCAGGGTTTCGAAGGGGCGGGTCTGTTCAACGAGCCGGGCTCGCTGGGCTGGGTGGAGCTGATGAGCAGACAGCCCGAGCGGTCGGTGGAGTTCTACACCGCGGTGTTCGGCTGGAGTGTCAACGCCTCGGAGCACTACACACAGTGGGGCCTCGACGGCGCCGACTTCGGCGGCATGGTGACGATGGACGACAAGTTCCCGCCCGAGGTGCCGCCGCACTGGCTGCCGTACTTCGCGGTGGCGGACGTGGACGCGAGCGCGGCCACGGCGACGGAGGCGGGCGGCACGGTCCTGATGGAGCCCACCACGGTGCCCGAGAGTCTGCGCATCGCGGTGCTGCGGGACCCCCAAGGGGCGATGTTCGGGGTGTACTTGGCGGGCGCGGAACACTGATCCGCCGCCGCCACGAAACGCGCTTGCGTTGAAGTGCGCTCCAGCCCATAGCGTCGTACGCACGAACTGCCCGGAGGGGGAACTGAATCGTGCGTTACACACTGTTCGGCAGGACCGGACTGCGCGTGAGCGAGCTGAGCCTCGGCACGATGGTGATGGGTGAGGACCCGGGCGCCGGCTCCGACAAGGAGACCAGCGGCAGGCTCCTCGACGCCTACGCCGACGCGGGGGGCAATTTCATCGACACGGCCGACATCTACTCGGGCGGCGGCTCGGAGCGGATCCTCGGTGAACTGCTGGAGGGCCGGCGTGAGGAGTTCGTGCTGGCCAGCAAGTACACGTGCGGCACCCACGCGGGGGATGTCAACGCGGCCGGCAACCACCGCATGAACCTGGTGCGGTCGGTGGAGGCAAGCCTGAATCGGCTGCGCACCGACCGGCTCGACGTCCTGTGGGTGCACGCGCGGGACAACTTCACCCCCGTCGACGAGGTGATGCGGGCGCTCGACGACCTCGTACGGACCGGGAAGGTGCTGTACGTCGGTGTCTCGGACTGGCCCGCCTGGGAGATCGCGCAGGCCAACACCCTGGCGGAGCTGCGGGGTTGGACCGCGTTCGCGGGCTCGCAGCTGCGCTACAACCTGCTGGAGCGGACGCCGGAGCGTGAACTGCTGCCGCAGGCGCGGGCGTTCGGCCAGGCGGTGCTGGCGTGGGCGCCGCTGGCGGCAGGGAAGCTGACCGGTAAATACCGGCGGGGCGAGTCGGGCCGGCTCGACTCCTGGGGCGGCAAGCCGAGCGCACAGGAGGAAGAGGTCGTCACCGCCGTCCTGGAGGTCGCCGAACAGGGCGGCTGGAGTCCGGCCCAGGTGGCGCTGGCCTGGCTGCTCCAGCGGCCCGGCAACATCGTTCCGATCATCGCCGCCACCAAGGAGCACCAGCTCGCCGACAACCTCGCCGGCGTCGACGTCCGCCTCGACGCCGACGCGGTCGCCCGCCTGGACGAGGTGAGCGCGGTGTCGCTGGGTTTCCCGCACGACTTCGTGAGGGACCCGGACGTCGTCCGGACGATCTACGGCGACCGCTGGGCGGACATCGACGACCGCCGCTCCGGGTACCGGCGTACGGCCACCGACGTCCTCTAGCCCCTTCTCTTCCCTTCCAGTCCCTTCTAGTCCACGAAATAGCTGTCGTGCCGGACGCGGAACTGCTCGAGTTCCTCGCCACCGCGCTGCGCCATCTCCGCGACCCGCTCGAAGTACTCCTCGCGCGGGGCGCCCGGGGAGAAGAGCATGAGCATGGACATCGGCTCGTCGGTCACATTCTTGAAGGCGTGCAGGCCGCCGACCGGCACGTACAGGAAGTCGCCCGCGCGGCCCGTGACCCACTTCTCGCCGTCGTAGAGCTCCAGTTCGCCCGACAGGACATAGAAGGACTCCGACATCGCCTTGTGGAAGTGGGTACTGGCGCCGGCGGACCGTGGGCCCAACTCCGCTTTGTAGAGGCCGAACTCGCCGCCGGTCGAGGCATGGGTGGCGAGGAAGTGGGTCGAACCGCCGGGCGAGGAGACCCCCGCGGGGGTGTCGGCGGGGCGGAAGACGGCGTTCACCTCACCCTTGTCGCCGTGGTAGCGGGGCTCCGGGTACGGGATTTGTTCCGGGTAGGACATGCTGCGCTCCTTCTGGCAGGTCTCCATCGGAAGCCTGGCCCGCCCCCCGGACGGCCGCATCGGACCTGCGGTCGATCTTGGCGGATCCGGGGAACGAGGGCCTCAGACCTAGGCCTGCTTCTTCTCGATGCGGTCGTCAGGCGAGCGGTGTCACCGTCACCGAGTCGAGGACCGGGGCGTGGGCGGAGCGCTGTCCATGGGCGTTCGTGCCGGTGCCGTCGAAGTCGGGGAGCTCGTCGGCGGTGAACGTGACGGTGTTCGCGCCCTGTTGGAGGGTGACGGGGACGGAGAGCCGCCAGAAGTTGTTGAAGTGGAAGGTGGTGGGGAACAGGACGCGGCGGGTGCCGTCCCCGTTGACGGTGATGTCGGCGTGACGGCAGACCGGGTCCGGGTTGTAGTGGGTGCTCGGCGGCTGCTCGCCGTTGGAGTAGCGGATCGTCAGCGCGTGGCGTCCGGGGCGGTCCGCCGTCACCGTCAGGGTGAGCGCGTTGGCGGGCCCGCGGCCGATGCCGTCGACGGCCTTGCCGCCGGTGGCGTAGGAGAACGCGGTCGCCTTCGCGGTGCCGGTAAGTACGCCCTCCTGCGCCGGGTACGTCGTGGTGGGCAGCAGCCCGCGCGCCGGACCGACGGTCACCTGTTCCACAAGGAGATCTTCCGAAGCCGCGACCGTGACCTTGTTGACGCCCCCGGCCAGAAAGACAGGGAGGTCCTCGGCCCCGATCCGACCGATCTCCTCCCCGTTGACCGCCAGCAGGCCCTCGCCGTCTCCGTGCAGGGCGAGGGTCGCCTCGCCGTCGTCGGCCGCGTGCACCCAGAACGTCGCGCTCCCGCCGGGCGGAAGCACGGCGGCGGGGCCGCTCACGCGCGCTCCGCCGGCGAGGGCCGCGTACCCGGCGTCGTAGCGCGCGACCCTCTCCGTGTCGCGCAGGACCAGCTCCAGCCGGTCGACGACCGCGTCGCCACGGGTGGCACCGAGGTCGGGGTCCTGTGCCGCGAGGGTGATCAGGTGGCGGCCCGCGGTCAGCTCCACCTCGGCGTCGGTGTGGCCCCAGACGGCCGGCTTGTAGCCGAGCGGCAGCAGCAGCTCGCGCGGGTCCTCGCCGTCGACGCGCAGGAACACGTTGGTGGGGCCGTGCTCCCGCACCGGTTCGGCGAGGTTGTGCGCGTTGGCGTGGACACGGACCTCGTATGTCCCGTCCCGCGGGACCTCGACGTCGAAGGCGAGCACGCCGTCGGAGCCGGTGCGCAGACCACCGACGTGGTAGCCGCCGGAGGTGGCGAACTTGTCGACGTCCGCCGGGGACCCCTCGGGACCGTTCTTGGAGTAGCCGCCGCCCGTGTAGGCGGCGTCCTCGGCCTCGTAGGTCCTGCGCCAGCCCGCCGACGGCTGCGGGCGGACAGGTCCGTCGCCGCCGGGCGACAGAATCAGTTGGTAGGCGGACATCTCGTCGAGTCCGGTCAGGGGCAGCGTCACCCTGCCGTCCGCCACCGGGAGTTGCTCATCCCTCAGGATCAGCGGCTGGGCGGAGGCGCCGAGTTGGCCCGTCCAGGGGATCTCCTGGAGCCGTGCACGGACGGTCGCGCCGAGGAGGTCGACCTGCTTCACGACGATGTCGGCACAACCGCTCGACCCTCCGAACAGCACCCGTGCCTGCCGTTTCTCCCGATCGAGCGTGGCGACGCCCTGGAGCGTGTACTGGACGTTGGGCTGTGGCGCCGTCACCGCGACCGTGTTCCCGGTCATCTGGCCGTAGGCGTTGAACAGCCACCACTGCCCGTTGGCCTTGTTGGCCTCGACGGCGGAGTCGTTGAGGTTGCCGGCGATGTTCCAGTACGCCATGTCGGCGTCGATCTTGGACTCCTCGATCGCGGAGATCCACTGGATCATCTGCCCGGGGACGGACAAGTGGTAGTTGTGGGCGTACTCGTTGACGTTGACCGGCAGAGGTCCGATGCCCAACTCGCTTTCCCACGCGCGGTACTTGGCCACGTTCGTACGCACCTCGGCGGGCGAGGACAGCTCGTGCCAGGTGATCACGTCGGGCAGGACGTCGTGTTCCTTGGCGAAGGCGAGGAAGCCCTTGACCTCGGGATACAGGATGCAGGTGTTGGGTCCGGCGATACGGGCGTCCGGGTCGAGGCCCTTGATCAGCCGGTAGGTGTCCCGCCAGGCGGCGAAGTAGTGCCCCGGGTCGGTGTGCCACGAGATGCCGTCGTAACTCCACTCCCCCTCGCCGAACATGTTGCCCTCGGGTTCGTTGAACGGGACGTAGACGACGTGGGACTTCAACGCACCCATGGTCAGGACCTGTCGGACCTGCCTGCGGATGCTCTGCGTGAAGCCGGCCAGCCGTTCCTCGCCGGTGGCGCCGGGCCACTCGTAGGGGAAGCCGCGCAGGATGTCCGGCATGTAGAGGTAGACGTCCCGGCCGCCGGCAGCGACGAAGGACGGCAGGATCTCCAGGGCGTCCGCGCCGGGGTGCTGGATGCCGTCCTGGGCCTTGGTGGCGACCGTGCGGACGTACATGCCCTCGACGACGGCACGGCTGGGCACACCGTCGCCGTAGAGGCCGTAGAGCGTGCCGCTCGCACCGCCGTGGAAGGGGCCCGTCTCGGTGCCGAGGTCGACGGTGAGCGTTTCGGCTGCCACGACATCTCTCCTTCGCCCGGTATTTCGCACACGAGTCGGCGCATCGAACCGAACCTAGGGAGCAGGTGTGGATCACGTCAATGGAGGAGCCGCTTCCGGAATTTGCGCAACGGCCGGTCAGACGCGGAGCGCTCCGAGACGGCCTTCCAGCCGCGTCAGCAACTCGCCGAGCAGTGAGGCCAGTTCCCCCTGCTTCCCCCCGTCCAGCACGGACAGCACCGCGGTCTCGTACGCGAGCTGCTCGGGCAGGATCCCGTCCACGAGATCGCGGCCGGCGTCTGTCAGGCGGAGGTGGACCACCCGGCGGTCGCGGGTGTCACCGCGGCGCTCGACCAGTCCGCGCCCGGTGAGCTGCTTGAGGCGCTTGGTGACGGCGGCGCCCGAGGAGAAGGTCTCACGGGCCAGGTCGCCCGGGGTCAGTTCATGGCCGGTGCGGCGGAGCGCGCCGAGCAGGTCGAACTCGGGGCGGCTCAGACCGGCCCGCCGCAGCGGGGCGTCCTCGGCCTGCTGGAGGAGGGCGGCGGAGCGGTTGATACGGCCGATGATCTCCATGGGCCCGGTGTCGAGGCCGGGATGGACGGTCTGCCACTGCCGGACGACCGCCGCGACCGTGTCCGTCCTCGGGCCGTCTCCCCCGCTGGTCTGCGCCGTCATGGCCGTACGTCCTCCGTCGTCGCGCTGGTCAGCCGTCGTGTCGTCGCGGCGAGCGTACGGTGTCCCGCCTGCTCGGCGAGCACGACCCGCTCCTGGGGCAGGGCGCGCTGCCACCATTCGCCGGACGCGGCGTCCACGGTGCCACGCAGCTCGACCAGGGCGGCGGCCAGGGTCCGGCGCGCCGACTCCAGGGCAGCGGTGGCCGGGTCCGGCTCGGCGAGGAGGCGAGCCGTGCGCTCGCGGGCGCGGTCCACGGCGCTCAGGGCGTGCTCGACGCGGTCGCCGGCGCGCCGGTCGGTGACGGCGAGCGCGGCGACGAAGCCGACCAGGGCGCCGACGACGGTGTCCACGACCCGCTCGGTGATCAGCCGGCCGGGCTCCTGGAAGCCGGCGAACTCGGTGATGAGCAGCGCCATCGGGGTCACGCAGACGCTGCCGAGCCAGTAGTTGCGGCTGATCAGCGCCTCCGCGCCGAAGTTGAAGGCGAGGCAGCACAGGACGAGGGCGGCCGGGCCGAGGTGGGCGAGCGGGACGACGGCGGCGAAGAGGAGGACACCGGCGAGATTGCCGACCACGCGCTGGACGCCGCGGCTCCAGGTGAGGGTGAGGTTGGCCTGGTAGAGGGAGGCTGCGGTGACCAGGGCCCAGTACGGGCGGCCGACGCCGAAGGCCAGGGAGGCGTATCCGGCCAGGGTGCACCCGAGGGCGGTGCGCAGGGCGAGCGGGGTCAGGGGGCCGAGCCGGCGCCACCACGGGACGCTGTCGAGGCTGAGTTCGGCGTCGATGCCGAGCAGTTCGCCCCGGTCCTCGGTCCGCGGGACCGGTCCGTTGCCGCGCAGGTCACGCGCCCAGGCCCGCAGCCGTTCGGGGTCGGTGTCGCCAGGGGCGGCGAGGGCGACCTCGGCGCGGACGACGAGGCGGTCGAGGGCGCGGCGGGGCTCGTTGCGGGCGCCGGCGGACAGCAGTGCCTGCCAGGCGGCCTGGACGGCGGCGGCTGCGGCGGCCCTGGCGCGGGGGTCGTCGGGCTTCTCTGCGTACGCGGCGGCGGTGCGCAGCGCGTGGGCGGTGGCCCGGCGTTCCGGGCCGTGCGGGCGGACCAGGCCTGGCGCCATGCCGATGAGCCAGGCCCAGACGCCCGCCGTGGCGGCGAGGGCCAGGTGGCCGGGGACCTGGCCGAGGGTCTGTGGGGCGAACAGGGCGGCGGAGCTGATGAAGGTGAAGATCACGTTGCCGGGCGGGCCGGTACGGGCCGCGTCGCACAGGGCCTTCTGCGCCGCGGCCAGGAGGGCGCCGACCGTGACCAGCGCCACGGCGCTCGTGGTGAGCGACGCGGCGACGAGGGCGACGGCGAGGCCGGTGAGCATGCCGAGCACGACCCAGGCCAGGGCGCGGGCCCGGGCGGCGTAGGGGCGGTTGTGGGCGTACAGCGCGCACAGCGACCCGGCCATCGTGTACATCGCCAGGTCGAGCCGGCCGAGTGCCAGCAGGGTCAGATTGGGCGGGGCGACCGCGACGACCACGCTCAGGGCGGGCTTGAACCAGATGTCCGAGGGCCGGCCGAGGCGCAGGACGCCGGCGAGGGGGAGACGTGGGGTCGCGCAGCTCATACCGATAACATTAGCAGGTGTTTTACTCGTAAACGATTCTCACGGGCCTTCGCTGACCTGCCGTGCTCCGCCGAATGCTCCCCGTGTACACCCTTGCGCCCGGGTGCGCGCCACAGTGGCGGGGCATCGCATCCCTGACCGACCGTCGAGCGGGGAGGTGCGTGTGCACGGACCGGCTTCGCCCGGCTGGCTGCTGGTGGCGCTGTGCGCGGCGACCGGGGCCTACTGTCTGCTGCGGATGCGCAGCGAGGTCGAGGAGCAGCGCCGTGCGGCCGGCGGCGAGGCGCTCATGGGCTTCGGCATGGCCGCGATGGCCGTACCGGCGGCGGTGTTCACCCCGCCGCCGTGGGCCTGGTCCGTCTATGCCCTCGTGTTCGGCGCAGCGGCCTTACGGGCACTGTGGGCGGCACGGGCGAGCACCCACCATCTGCACCACCTGGTGGGGGCGTCGGCCATGGTCTACATGGCGGTCGTGATGGCCGCCTCGCCCGGGCATCACGCGGGATCCGGGATCCCCTTGCTGACCGGGGTGTTACTCCTCTACTTCGTGGGGTACGTCCTGCTGTCCGGGGTGCGGCTGGTGCCCGTGGCCGCCGGGGGCGGGACCGTCGGCTGGGGCGACCGGCCGGAGCTGGCGCGGGCGTGCCGGCTGTCGATGGGGATCGCCATGGTCGCGATGCTGGCGACGCTCTGAACACCTCCGTGTCCTGCGTCACTTTGCCCTCGCGGTCCGTACCCCTGGGTGGCGAGCCGCTCATAGGCTGCTCCCATGATGGTCCCCGCGGCACTGTTGCTGCTCGGCGCGCTGACCGCCGTCCTCGCTCCCCGGCTGCTCGCCCGGGCCGACTGGGTGGACCGTGAACCCGTGGTCGCCCTGTGGGTGTGGCAGTGCGCGGTGGCGGCCGTGCTCCTGTGCTGTGCCCTGTCGATGACGCTCAGCGCGGCCGCGGCCTGGCAGGCGGTGCGCGGCCATGTCTTCGCACCGGCGCCGTCCGGGGTCGTGGAGGCGTACGCGCTCGGCAGGGGCGGCAGCTGGGCGGCGACGACCGCGGTGACGCTGGCGCTGGGCGGGGTGTGGAGCGCGGCGATGCTGGTCCGGGAGATCGTACGGGCGCATACTCGGCGTCGGCTGCGCAGGGCCGAACTCCTGGTGCGGGCCCCGATGTTGCCCGGCGAGGAGCGGGGCGCCGGCCCTCTCGTGGTCCTGGAGGGCGAGCGTCCCGACGCCTGGTGGCTGCCCGGGTCGGCGCCCCAACTGGTCATCACCACGGCCGCGTTGCGCCGCCTCAAGGGGCGCCAGCTGGACTCTCTGCTGGCCCACGAGGAGGGTCACGCGCAGGCCCGGCACGACTGGCTGCTGCACAGTTCCGGCGCGTTGGCGGGCGGGTTTCCGCAGGTTCCGGTGTTCGCCGCGTTCCGCGACGAGATGCACCGGCTCGTCGAGCTCGCCGCGGACGACATGGCCTCCCGCCGCTTCGGGCGTCTGACGACCGCGCTGGCACTGGTGGAACTCAACGAGGACCGGGGCGTGTTCGGGCCCTGTCCGACCCCGCAGGCCCATGTCCCGCAGCGCGTGAACCGGTTGCTGACTCCCCGGGACCGGCTCACGGCGGCCCGCCGGCTGCGACTGACGGCGACGGCGGCACTGGTGCCGGTGGTTCCGGTGCTGGTGGCGTTCGTGCCGGGATTGCGCGCGCTCGGCTAGGGGCCTGTCCGGCGGAATTCGCCTCCTGCCCCGCCGGTCGGCGAGGATCGTAGTATGCACTCGCCGACCGTCGACGCCCCGTCCCGCCCGCAGGGCCAGCGCACCGCCCTCCACTCGGCCGGTGTCCTGACCGTGTGCTCCGTACTGCTGCTCATCCTGGTCGCGATCCGGTGGCACCCGCTGATGAGCCTCGACAACGACATCGCGACGACCACGCACCGCTGGGCGGTGGACGAGTCAGGGCTGACCCATGCCTTCCGCATCCTCACCGACTGGGTGTGGGATCCGTGGACGATGCGACTGCTGTGCGCGGTGGTCGCACTGTGGCTGATGTGGCGGCGCCAGGCGTGGTGGACGGCCCTGTGGCTGGGGATCACGTGCTTGCTGGGCACCTTGCTGCAACAGGGGCTCAAGGCCGCCGTCGACCGTCCCCGCCCGTTCTGGCGGGACCCTGTTGACTCGGCTCACTACGCGGCCTACCCCTCCGGCCACGCCATGACCGCCACGGTCGTCTGCGGTCTCCTGCTGTGGCTCCTGCACCACCACGGCGCCGACCGCCGCGTCTTCCGCGCGGTCCTGGCCGTCTCCCTCGTCTCCGTCGTCGGCGTCGGCGTCACCCGAATCTGGCTCGGCGTCCACTGGACCTCGGACGTCGTGGGCGGCTGGCTGCTGGGGGTGCTGGTGGTGGCCGTGGCGGTGTTCGTGCACGCACGGCGGAAGACGTGAGCTACCGCTACGTGGGACCGGCGGAGATCCGGGCGCTGGTCCGCCCCGGCGCCGGGGGCCGTGCCATCGGGTCACCGGTCGACCTGGGCGCCTGGGCGGTCGAGCGCGGCGAGGCCGAGGCCCGGGAGCCGTACACCTTCGTCGTGGATCTGGACGGCCGGCTGCGGCTCGCGCCACGGCGCAGCGAGCACGTGGCCTGCGCGGGCGGCGGTTCCGTGCTGGCGGCCGGCGAGATGGCCTTCAGCCGGGCGTCCGGACCGTGGACGGCCCACGAGATCAGCAACCAGTCCACCGGTTACTGCCCGGACCTCACGTCGTGGCACGCGGTCGCCCGTGCCCTGGATTCCGCCGGCGTCGGCCATCCCGGCCGCTTCACCCACGAGGTGGTGTTCCGTCGCTGCGAGCGGTGCCGGGAGTGTTCCGTGGTGCGTGAGAGCGAGTTCGTGTGCGTGTTCTGCGGCAGTGATCTTCCCGTCGAGTGGAACGTCGACTCGTAGGATCTGTGCATGATCGCAGTGCTGTTCGACTTCTCCGGGACCCTGTTCCGTATCGAGTCCACCGAGTCCTGGCTGCGCGGAACGCTCGCCGAAACCGGGATCGCGCTCCCCGAGGCCGAGATCACCGCGGCGGCGACGGCGCTGGAGGTGGCGGGGGCGCTGCCGGGCGGGGCGAATCCCGTACGGGTGCCCGAGGAGCTGGCGGGCCGGTGGGCGACCCGGGACGAGAGCGCCGAGCTGCACCGGGCCACCTACACCGGGCTCTCCCGGCAGGTGCCGTTGCCCGACCCGCGGCTGTACGACCGGCTCTACGACCGGCACCGGTCGCCGTCCGCCTGGCAGCCCTACCCGGACGCCGCCGAGGTGCTCCGGGCGCTGCGCGAGCGTGGGATCGGCGTCGGGATCGTGAGCAACATCGGGTGGGACCTGCGGCCCGTGTTCCGGGAGCACGGCCTCGACCCGTACGTCGACACGTATGCGCTGTCGTACGAGCACGGCGTCCAGAAACCGGATCCGCGGCTGTTCGCCCTCGCCTGCGAGAGCCTCGGGGCCGACCCGCGCCAGACCCTGATGGTCGGTGACGACCGGCGGGCCGACGGCGGTGCGGCCGCGCTGGGCTGCGGGGTGCACTTCGTGGACCATCTTCCGGTGACCGAGCGCCCGGACGGGCTGCTGGCGGTGCTGGATCTCGTGGACGGGGCACGGGAGAACGCCGCCGGTAAGTAGCCTCAGGCCACCACTGGGGCGGAAGAACCGCCCGTCTCGGGCGATCCCCCGCGTCGCCCGAGACAGACGGCAGCCCTGACCAGCCGTTTCACCGGCCGGTCCGGACGACTTGAGTATAGTTGGCTGGTAACCAGTCAACGCAGGAGTTACAGCATGTCCCCGCGCAGCGCCTCGGTCAATGAAGAGTTGCGCCGTCGTTCCCGGGAGCGGCTCCTGCAGGCGGCCGTCGAGCTGGTCTCCGAGCACGGCTACGAGGCGACGACGCTCGGGGACATCGCGGACCGGGCCGGTTCGGCGCGTGGGCTGACGTCGTACTACTTCCCCGGCAAGCGCCAGCTCGTGCAGTCCGCCGTGCACCGGCTGATGCACCGCACGCTGGAGGAGGCGCTGGAGCGCGAGCCGCGCACCGACGACGGCAAGGAGCGGATGGCGCGGGCCATCGACGCGATTCTGGGCCTGGCCCGGGATCGGCCCGTGCTGATGCGCCAGCACATGGCCGGCCTGCTGCACGCCGAGGGTTTCCTGCCGTGCCCGGAGCAGCGGCGCCTGGCCGAACTGCTGAGGGACACCGTCGCCCGCAACGGCTCGGGCGACGTCGACGCCGACTATCCGATGCTGCGCGCCCTGCTCATGGGCTCGGTCTACGCGGCCCTGGTGCCCGGGGTCCCGATGCCGATCCCGGTGCTGCGGGCCGAGTTGTTCGGGCGCTACCGGCTGGAATGGGAACTGGGCGTCCCGCCGGACACCGATGAGGCGTCCGGCGGGACGTACGAGACCGATCTGTCGCGTTTCTTCGCGACCGGGGATCCCGCGGCCGGTCAGTCGAAGTAGTCAGGCTGCGTCTGGACGTTGAGCTCGCCCAGCCGTACCCGCTTGGCCGGGTCCGTGCGCCGGTCGTTGATCTTCAGGACGTCGAAGCCCTTGGCGATGTCGTTGGAGTAGATGTAGCCGTTGTAGTAGTACGCCGACCAGGGACCGGCGGTGGTGAGCTGCTCGGTGTCCACCGGGCCGCGCTCGAAGTAGGCGATCTCCTTCGGCTTCGAGGAGTCGGTGAAGTCCCAGACGGAGACGCCGCCCTGGTACCAGGCCTGGACCATGATGTCCTTGCCCTTGACCGGGATCAGCGAGCCGTTGTGGGCCACGCAGACCTCGACGTCCGCCTGGTAGCGGGGGATCTTGAAGTAGCTGCGGAAGACGAGCTTGCGCTTGTCGCCCTTGCCGACGATGTCGTAGATGCCGTCGGCGCCACGGTTCGGACCGATCGCCGCGTTGCAGGTGGCCGCGCCGCCGCCGCCCAGCTCGTCGGTGAAGACGACCTTGTTCGCCTTCTGGTTGAAGGTCGCCGAGTGCCAGAACGCGAAGTTGACGTTGTCCTGCACCCGGTCGATGACCTTCGGGTTCTCGGGGTCCTTGAGGGAGAACAGGATGCCGTCACCCATGCAGGCGCCCGCCGCCAGGTCCTTCGAGGGCAGCACCGTGATGTCGTGGCAGCCGGTGGTCTTGGAGACGCCCGGGTTGGTGGGTCCGCCGGGGTTGCCGCCGCCGTCCGGGCCCTCACCCGGGAACAGCACCGGGAAGCTCACGACCGCCGCGTTCTGGGGGGAGTTGCGCGGCACCTTGACGACGGAGATGCCGTCGTGCGGCGGCTGGCAGTCGGGGTAGGCGGCGTTCGGCGAGTACGAGGAGACGTAGACGTAGACGTTCTTGCGCTCGGGCACCAGCGTGTGGGTGTGCGAGCCGCAGGCGGTCTCGACGGCGGCGACGTACTTCGGGTTCGCCTTGTCCCTGATGTCGAAGACCTTGATGCCCTCCCAGGAGGACTTCTCCGTCGCGGGCTGCGTGGTGCTGTTGCAGCTGTTGTCGGTGCGCGAGGAGTCGGTCGACAGGAAGAGCAGGTTCCCGGAGACCGAGATGTCGTTCTGGGAACCGGGGCACAGGACCTGGGACACGGTCTTCGGTGCCTTCGGGTTGCTGATGTCATAGATGACGAAGCCGTCGAAGTTGCCGGAGAAGGCGTACTTGCCCTGGAACGTCAGGTCCGAGTTGAGACTCGCCAAGGCCTTGGGCGAGTTGGCCACGTGCTCGATATTGGCGGAGTGGACGATCTCGTCCTTGCCGGGTATCTCCCCGTCGGCTATCGCGGCCCGGACCTCGGCCTCGGTGCTCCGGGACACTTCTTCGCCCACGGTCGGGCCGTCCCCGGGGTCGGGGGTCGCGGCCGCGGGTCCCGCCGTCAGCATCGCCGCCAGGAGCCCGGCCGCGGCCGCGGCAACTCCCAGTCGTCTGTGCCGGGTTCGGGGGTTCTTCAACAGGATCACTGTTTCCTCCCTGGTTCCGTTCACCTCGGAACGGGTCACGCACCACCGAAGTATTGTCTTCGCCATGCACATACCAACAGGGGGCAACAAGATCGCAATGAAGTTTTTCGCCCCGGTGACCCTCACCGCCCTCGCGATGCTGGGACTTGGGGCCTGTGACACGGCCTCGGACGCGGAACCGGCCCCGAGCGGACCGTCGGTGCTCGTGCCCGGCAAGCCCGGCGAGGCGAACCGCACCCTCTCCGCCGACGAGGCCGCGGACCAGCGCGCCGAGGACGACTCCCCCAACTCGGCGGACGTCTCGTACGCCCGGATGATGATCGAGCACCACACACAGGCACTGGAGTTGACCGAACTCGCCCCGGAGCGCGCGAAGTCCACGAAGGTCGAGAAGCTGGCCGAGCGGATCAAGGCGGCCCAGGGGCCGGAGATCGCCGCCATGCGGAGCTGGCTGAAGACGTACGGCAAACAGGAGACCCAGGAGGGCGACGCGCACGACCACGCCTCGATGCCCGGGATGGCCACCGAGGCGCAGATCGACAAGCTGCGGGCCGCCGAGGGCACGGCCTTCGACCAGCTCTTCCTCACTCTGATGATCACGCATCACGAAGGGGCGATCACCATGGCCACCGACGTGAAGGGACAGGGCAACAACATCCGGATCGAGGAGATGGCCGACGACGTGGTCGCCCAGCAGACGGCCGAGATCTCCCGGATGCGGGACATGCAGTAAAGGCCCTCGCCGAGCGCAACAGCCGCACTCAGCGCCGGGCGTGACGTGGCGTCAGGTACCCGGCGTCGCGCGCCTGCGCGATCAGCCGGAGCGACTTGCGGCGGCTGTGCCCGGTCGCGCACATCACCGCGAGCACCGGGTCGACGCCGTCCTCCTGGGCCGCCCGGTACTCCTGGGCGAGCAGCAGGCGGCCCTCCACGCCGCGCGGCCAGGCCGGCCGGGCGCGCCGCGAACCGGCCGGCTCGTCGCCCCCTTCCGCCGGTCCGGCACCGCACGCCTCGAAGAGCGGGCCCTCGATCCAGTCGGCGAACACCGCGAGGTCGTCCAGCGAGAGGGCCGGCTGGGCCCGGACGTCCTCCACCGAGACCTGCCCCTCGGCCACGACGGCGAGCGCGTCGACCCGGGCACCGTCGGTGAACGCCAGCCGGACGTGGAACCAGGCTGTCACGCCCTCGCCCTCCCGCACTTCCCACGCGGGCCACACGGACACCGCACCGTCCGTCGGGCAACGATCAGAAAGATTAAGAAACGATGCTTCTGGCACACACGCAAAGTAACCGCATGATCACTTTCCATACCAACGGACACGCGTCCACGGACCCGTACAGCACCCTGTCAGCGCAGCTGCGACGGTGCGATGCTGGAGACATCAGCGATCTCCTCTGATCCCTCGGGTAAGGAGTACCGCCGTGCTTCGTGTCGCCGTTGTCGGCTCCGGGCCGAGCGGGTGCTACACCGCTCAGAGCCTGGTCCAGCTGGATCCCTCGGTCCGCGTCGACGTACTGGACCGGCTGCCGTGCCCGTACGGCCTGGTGCGCTACGGGGTGGCGCCGGACCACGAGAAGATCAAGTCCCTCCAGAGCAATCTGCGCACGGTCCTGGAGCACGAGCGGGTGCGCTTCCTCGGCGGGGTGCGGGTGGGCGAGGACGGGGTGCCCGCCGCCCGGCTGCGGGAGCTGTACCACGCGGTCGTGTACTGCGTGGGGGCCGCCACCGACCGGCATCTGGGCGTGCCCGGCGAGGACCTGCCGGGCAGCTGGTCGGCGACCGAGTTCCTGGGCTGGTACAGCGCCCATCCGGACGCCGTGGACGACGGATTCGTCCGCGACGCCCGCTCGGCCGTGGTCATCGGCGTGGGGAACGTCGCGGTCGACGTGGCGCGGATGCTGGCCCGGGGCGCCGCGGAGCTGAGCCCCACGGACATGCCGCAGGCGGCGCTCTCCGCGCTGGCGGCGAGCCGGGTGACCGAGGTTCACATGGTGGGTCGCCGAGGCCCCTCCCAGGCTCGATTCACCACCAAGGAGCTGCGCGAGCTGGGCGCGCTGCCGGACACGGAAGTGACGGTGGATCCGCAGGAGTTGGCGCTGGACCCGGCGTACCTCGACCCCTCCGCGCTGCCCGCCGCAGCGCGCCGCAATGTGGAGGTGCTGCGCGGCTGGGCCACCGCTCCCGGGCGGTCCGCGGCGCGCCGGATCCGTATGCGCTTCTTCCTGCGTCCCGTCGAAATCCTCGCCGGTGGGGGCACCTCCCGCTCGAGCGAAGCCGAGCGTGGGGGAGGACGGGTGGCCGCGGTGCGCTTCGAACGGACGGTGCCCGACGGACGGGGCGGGGTGACGGGGACGGGCCGGTACGAGGACATCGCGGCGCAGCTGGTGCTGCGGTCGGTGGGTTATCGCGGGGTGCCGCTGGAGGGGCTGCCGTTCGACCCCGCGACCTGTACGGTGCCGCACCTCGGCGGGCGGGTGCTGCGCGAGGGGGCCGTCGCGCCGGGCGAGTACGTGGCCGGCTGGATCAAGCGGGGCCCGACGGGAGTCATCGGCACGAATCGCCCCTGTGCGAAGGAGACGGTGACGTCGTTGCTGGAGGATGCCGCCGCTCTCCTGCGCAGGGAGCTGCCCGGTGATCCAATGGCGGCGCTGAGGGCGGACGGGATCGAGCCCGTCGAGTGGACGGGGTGGTGCGCCATCGAACGGGCGGAGGCGGAGCTGGGGACCACGCTCGGGCGGAGCGTGGTCAAGCTGCCGGACTGGGAATCGCTGCTGGCCGCGGCGCGGAGGAGCACCTCGTAGCAGAGTGGAATGTGCCCGGGTGGGCATGACACACAGCGGCAACAGCTCGGAAATCAACAAACTGTTCAAGGAGCCTACGGTCTCGCTCATGACGACAACCGCTCCCGTACATCCCGTCGACGAAGTCCCACCCGTACGCCAGTTGGCCGCCTTCGGCCTCCAGCACGTCCTCGCGATGTACGCCGGAGCCGTGGCCGTCCCCCTGATCGTCGGCAGTGCGATGAAACTGTCGGCCGCCGACCTCGCGTACCTCATCACCGCCGACCTCCTGGTGTGCGGAATAGCGACGCTCATCCAGTGCATCGGGTTCTGGCGCTTCGGCGTGCGTCTGCCGATCATGCAGGGCTGTACGTTCGCCGCCGTGTCGCCCATGGTGCTGATCGGCACCACCGGCGGCGGACTGCCCGCGATCTACGGCTCGGTGATCGTCGCGGGACTCGCGATCATGCTGCTGGCGCCGGTGTTCGGGAAGCTGCTGCGCTTCTTCCCGCCGCTGGTCACGGGCACCGTGATCCTGATCATCGGGCTGTCCCTGCTCCCGGTCGCGGGCAACTGGGCCGCGGGCGGTGTCGGTGCGGCCGACTTCGGGGAGCCGAAGAACCTCGGGCTCGCCGCGTTCGTCCTGCTCGTCGTGGTGGGTGTGCAGCGGTTCGCGCCGGCCTTCCTGAGCCGGATCGCCGTCCTGACCGGCATCGTGGTCGGGCTCGCGGTCGCCGTTCCGTTCGGGTTCACGGACTTCGACGGGGTCGGGGACGCGGACTGGCTCGGCGTCAGCACGCCGTTCCACTTCGGTGCGCCCACCTTCGAGTTCTCGGCGATCGTCTCGATGCTGGTCGTGGCGCTGGTGACGATGACCGAGACGACCGGTGACCTGATCGCGGTCGGGGAGATGACGGACCGCAAGGTCGAGCCGCGCTCCCTCGCGGACGGCCTGCGCGCCGACGGCCTGTCCACCGTCCTCGGCGGCGTCTTCAACACCTTCCCGTACACCGCGTACGCGCAGAACGTCGGTCTCGTCGGCATGACCCGGGTCCGCAGCCGCTGGGTGGTCGCCGCGGCGGGCGGCATCCTCGTCCTGCTCGGCCTGCTGCCCAAGCTGGGCGCGGTCGTGGCGGCCATACCGGCACCGGTGCTCGGCGGTGCGGGTCTGGTGATGTTCGGGACGGTCGCGGCGAGCGGGCTGAGGACGCTGACCCAGGTCGACTTCAAGGGGAACAACAACCTGACGGTGGTGGCCGTCTCGGTCGCCGTCGGCATGCTGCCGGTCGGGGTGCCGACGGTCTACGAGAAGTTCCCGGACTGGTTCCAGACAGTGATGAACAGCGGCATCAGCGCGGGCTGCCTGACGGCGATCGTGCTGAACCTGCTGTTCAACCACCTTCCCTCGAAGGCCGGTTCAGTCGCTCCCGAGGCGGCCGTCCTGGCGGGAGGCGGCACCGAGGAGACTGTCGAGAAGTCCCGGGAAGAGGTCGTCTAGGTCGCTCTTGCGCAGTCCGTTCATCTTGGCGGTGCCCCGGTAGATCTGCCGGATCACCCCGGCCTCGCGCAGCACGCGGAAGTGGTGCGTGGTCGTGGACTTGGTGACCGGCAGCTCGAACTGCGAACAGGTGAGCTCGTCGCCCACGGCGGCGAGCTCTCGCACGATCCGGAGCCGCATCGGGTCGGAGAGCGCGTGCAGGACCGGCTCCAGCCGGATCTCCTCGCGCGCCGGGTGCGGAAGATCGCGGCTGCTGACGGCGGGAGAGGTCACGGTGGCTCCAGACTCTTCGGGGAGCCCATTGTACGAGGCCTCTCGTAGTTTGACACTCTACGTACTACGATGCCTATCGTACGAGTCGACCCCTCGGTCCCGTGACGATTGGAGCCCGCCGTGAGTGCCCTCTTCGAGCCCTACACCCTGCGCGATCTGACGATCCCCAACCGGGTGTGGATGCCGCCGATGTGCCAGTACTCCGCGGCCCCCGAGGGCCCGGAGACCGGGGCGCCCGGCGACTGGCACTTCGCGCACTACGCGGCGCGCGCGGCGGGCGGCACGGGCCTGATCATCGTCGAGGCGACAGGGGTGAGCCCCGAGGGCCGGATCTCCCCGTACGACCTGGGGATCTGGAACGACACCCAGGTCGAGGCGTTCCGCCGGATCACCCGCTTCCTGGTGTCCCAGGGCACGGTGCCGGGCATCCAGCTCGCACACGCCGGCCGCAAGGCGGCCACGGACCGGCCGTGGAAGGGCGGCGCGCCGCTCGGCACGGACGGGTACGGATGGCAGCCGCTGGCGCCGAGCCCGCTCGCCTTCGACGAACGGCACGCGGTGCCGACCGAGTTGACGGACGCTCAGATCCAGGAGGTCGTCGGCCGGTTCGCCGACGCGGCCCGTCGCGCTCTCGCCGCGGGGTTCGAAGTCGCCGAGATCCACGGCGCCCACGGCTATCTGATCAGCAACTTCCTCTCCCCGCACTCGAATCACCGCACGGACGCCTACGGCGGCTCGTACGAGAACCGCACCCGCTTCGCCCTCGAGGTCGTGGACGCCGTACGGGAGGTGTGGCCGGACGACAAGCCGCTGTTCTTCCGTATCTCGGCGACCGACTGGCTGGAGGAGGGCGGCTGGACGGCGGACGACACGGTCCGCTTCGCCGCCGACCTCCAGGCCCATGGCATCGACCTCCTCGACGTCTCCACCGGCGGCAACGCCTCCGGCGTCCGCATCCCGACCGGCCCCGGCTACCAGGTCCCCTTCGCCGCCCGGGTGAAGGCGGAGACCTCGCTGCCGGTGGCCGCGGTCGGCATGATCACCGAGCCCGAGCAGGCCGAGAAGATCCTGGTCAACGGCGAGGCGGACGCGGTACTGCTGGGCCGTGAGCTGCTGCGCGACCCGTCGTGGGCGCGGCACGCGGCGCGGGAGCTGGGCGGGGACGTGCGGGTGCCGGACCAGTACCACCGGTCGGTCTGAGCCTCACGCGGGGCGGCGGGGCACCACCTGGGCGTTGAACGTGTGGACCCCTCCCCGTGGTCCTCCCTCCGGAGTACGGCGCCCCCGGCGTGTACTCCCGGAAGATCGGGGTCGGTGTCTCCAGAGGCACGATGCGCCGGGGGCTCCCGGCGACAAGGCTGGCGGCATCGAACGTCAGGAGGGCGCCATGAGCCGCCAGACCCGCATCCGCGTCAGCCGCCGACCCGCGGCACCCCGGGACGAGAAGATCGACCGCAGGACACCTTCGGGGCGCCTGCTGCCGTACTGAACCGCCGGAAGGCGGCCGGAGAGCTCCGGCCGCCCTGGGGACGTCAACCGGTCGTGCAGGCCGTTCCGTTGAGGGTGAACGCGCCCGGCGCCGCGCTGTTGCCGGTGTGCGTCGCCTGGTAGCCGATGCTGACGCTCGCGTTCGGGGCGAGCGTGGCGTTGTACGAGGCGTTCGTCGCCGTCACCGCGCCGGAGCCCGGCGCGTAGGTGGCGTTCCAGCCGTTGGTGATGGTCTGGCCGGTGGGCAGGGTGAAGCCGAGCTGCCAGCCGCTGAGCGTGCTCGTGCCGGTGTTGGTGATCGTCACCGAGGCGGTCAGCCCGGTGCTCCAGGCGTTGGTGGTCACGCTCACCTTGCAGGGCCCGGCCGGGGGCTGGGGTGCGGGGCCGTCGCTGTCGAGACCGAAGAACGTGAGGACTCGGGCCGCCATGCCCCAGGCGTACAGGTTGTGGCCGACGCCCTGGAGGCTGATGGCCTCCACCGGGGCCTGGTCACCGGTGCCGCCGTAGCGGGTGCGGGTCCAGCCGGACTGGGGTGTGTCCGTGGCCGCGGGAGTCTGGCTGACGCCGCGGACGTTCGTCCACTGCTTGATCTCCTCGCCGAAGTTGGGGTAGCGCAGCACGTCGTCCTCGGTGCCGTGCCACACCTGCATGCGCGGCCGGGGTCCTGTGTAACCGGGGTAGGCGGCGCGGGCGATGTCGCCCCACTCCTGTGCGGTGCGGGTCACGGTGCCCTGGGCACAGGCGCTGTTCCACTCGGAGCCGTCGGTGGTGGCGAAGCAGCCGAACGGCACGCCCGAGAAGGCGGCACCCGCGGCGAACACGTCGGGGTAGTCGCCGAGCAGGACGTTGGTCATCATCGCGCCGGAGGAGATACCGGTGGCGAAGATCCGGCTGGTGTCGGCGTCGTACGCGTCGACGGTCCAGTCGACCATGGACTTGATGCCGACCGGGTCGCTGCCTCCGCCGCGCCGCAGCGCCTGGGGCGAGGCGACGTCGAAGCACTTGCTGGAGCGGGTGACCGACGGGTAGACGACGATGAACCCGTACTGGTCGGCGAGCGAGGCGTACTCGGTGCCCGAGTACATCGCCGGGCCGGAACCGGTGCAGTAGTGGACCGCGACCACGATCGCCGGGTTCTCGGTGACGCTCTCGGGGACGTACAGGTACATCTGCAGATTGCTGGGGTTCGTACCGAAGTTCGTGATCTCGGTGAGCGTCGCGGTCGGGGCGGCCTCCTCGCGGGCGGAGGCCTGCGGGGCGGCGAGGAAGCCGGCGGCGAGTAACGCCACCAGCAGTGCGTTGAGCGCGACGAGGACCGCGCGCAGCGGTCTCCTCGCGAGGGTGCCGGCAGTGGCGGACACGGTGGATCCCTTCGTGATGGCGGCTCGTGGGGGCATCGCTGAGGGGAGTAACAGGCATGGTGACATGCACATGGCTGCCATGGAAGCGCTCCCACGCACCCTGTTGCCGACGCAATCCGTTGTGCGCAAAGCGTTGACTAGAAAGCGCTTGCCCCCTACGTTCCGTTCAGCAGCGTGACCAACGGGCTGAACGAGAAGCTCTAAAGGTCACAATGTCCGCACATCCCTGTTTAGATTGGCGTACGGCGTTCACGTACATGATCGAGTAAGTCCGCCCGAAGGGACGCACCCCACATGCGTACTCGCCCTCACTTACCCGTCACCAGCGGCGGTCTGCTATCGCTGAGCGGTCAGGTCGACGTCGGCTCCGACAACGGCAACGTCTCCTCGCACATGGGCACCCAGATGCTCGTGGAGAACAACGTCTTCCGCAACACGGGAGTCGCTGTGACCACGAACCGCAGCAGTGACGTGGACGGTTACGCGAATCTGTGCGGCAACGATCTCGGCGGGGCCGCCACCGAGATCTCCCGGGTCGGCACGTTCACCGCGCCGCCCTACGGCTACACCGCGGAGTCCGCCTCGGTGACGTCCGGCGCGGGCGCCGGAAAGCTCTGACAACCCCCCAACTGGAAGAAGGCATCGGGACATGACTTCACCAGCACTACCGCGCACCCGCAGGCGCGCACCGACCGGCGCGCTGGCCGCCCTCGGCCTCTCGTCTGTCATGATCACGACATTGGGTGCGCCGACGGCGAGCGCCGCGACATGGCCGACGGCGAACGGCAGCCAGGCCGTCTCCTCGACCATCCAGCTGTCGGGCACCAAGGACTACGGGATGAAGCGCCTGTACGGCTCGGGCGCCCTGGGCAGTGACAACCAGGACGAGGACCAGGGCCCGATCCTGGAGCTGGCGGCCGGCACCGTCCTGAAGAACGTCATCATCGGCGCCCCCGCAGCGGACGGCATCCACTGCTCGGGCAGCTGCACGCTGCAGAACGTCTGGTGGGAGGACGTCGGCGAGGACGCGGCGACGTTCCGCGGCTCCTCGTCGTCGAACGTCTACACCATCTCCGGCGGCGGCGCGAAGGAAGCCAGCGACAAGGTGTTCCAGTTCAACGGCGCCGGGACGCTCAACGTCTCCAACTTCGCCGTGAAGAACTTCGGCACCTTCGTCCGCTCCTGCGGCAACTGCTCCACGCAGTACAAGCGGACGATCAACCTCAACACCATCGAGGCGACCTACAAGGGCAGCAAGCTCGTCGGCATCAACACCAACTACGGCGACAGCGCGACCCTGCGGGGCATCACGATCGTCGGGGACACCAGCAAGAAGATCATCCCGTGCCAGAAGTACATCGGCAACAACTCGGGCAAGGAGCCGACCACCAACGGCACCAACCCCGACGGCACCTACTGCAAGTACTCGACGTCGGACATCACCTACAAGTAGTCCCCCCACGGTGAAGGCGGCCGTACGAAGCGTCCCCGCACGGCGCTTCGCACGGCCGCCGCATCATGTGCCCAGCTCCCGCCGGTAGTTCGCGTACGCGGCACGCAGGGCCTCGCCCGGCCAGCCGCCGGGCAGGAGTTCGCCGGGCAGGACGGGATCGGCGAGCAGGTGCCGTACGACCGCCGCGAAGGCGGTGAAGAGCTCCGCGGGGCGATCCGCGCGGGCCGCGTGGGCGAGCAGCGCCCGGCCGGTGGCCGCCCAGGCGTCGAGTGGCCAGAGGGCGGCGGCCAGTTCGCCCGCGGGGCGGTCCGGGCGGGCGGTACAGCGCTCGGCCACCTGCGCGAGGTCGTCCGGCAGTGGGCGGCGCAGATTGGCGGGCCGCAGCCAGACACCCTCGCGGAGCTCGGCGAGCCGTAGCGCGGTCAGCCGGGTGCGCAGGTCGGCCCGTTCGGCGGGGCCGCGTCCCGTCGCGGTGATCACGAGCATCTCCCAGTCGCCGCCCCACGCGCGCGTGCGGGGATGCACGGCGTCGTCCTGGCGCCGCTGACGCTCCAGCAGCCGGTCGCTGAGCCGGTACACGGTGTCCGTGCGCCGCAGGTCACCGGCCGCGACCATCCGGCTGAGCGCGGCCCGCGCGGTGGAGCCGCCGACGCCGAAGGGCTCCACGCGGCGCACGAGCTCCTTCACCGGCAGTTCGGGCGGATGCACCCCCAGCAGCAGGCTCAGCACGACCGAGCGCGCGGAGAGCGGGCGCAGTTCCAGCTCGTCGGGCCGCACCGTGATGTTCGTCCGCATGGTCACGTACTGTATGTCGTATTGCATGATTGCTACGGCCGCATCGATAGTGCAACACTCGGTCCATGGACTCCACGAGCGCGACGCACGACGTCACCAATCAGCCCCCTCCCCTGGCTCCGTACGACGCGTCCGAGGACATGGCCCTGCTGGAGGGGCTGCGCCGCGAGGGTGCCGGCTGGGCCGAGGAGGACGTGCGGCGGCTCGGAAGGCTGGCCGGGAGCGCGGAGGCCCAGGAGTGGGCCGAGCTCGCCAACCGCCACGAGCCCGTGCTGCGCACGCACGACCGGTACGGGCATCGGGTCGACGAGGTCGAGTTCCATCCGAGCTGGCACCACCTGATGCGGGTCGCGGTCACCGAGGGACAGGCCGGGGCGCCCTGGGCCGACGACCGGCCGGGCGCCCATGTCGCCCGTACCGCGGGCGGGCTGGCGTGGGGACACACCGACGCCGGGCACGGCTGTCCGACCTCGATGACATACGCCGCCGTCCCGGCCCTGCGGCACCAGCCGGAGCTCGCGAAGGTCTACGAACCGCTGCTGACCGCCCGGGAGTACGACCCGGTCCTGCGGGTGCCGACCGAGAAGCGCGGTCTGCTGGCGGGCATGGGGATGACCGAGAAGCAGGGCGGCTCCGACGTCCGCACGAACAGCACGACGGCCACCCCCACCGCCGAGCCCGGGGTCTACACGCTGCGCGGGCACAAGTGGTTCACGTCGGCGCCGATGTGCGACGTCTTCCTGGTCCTGGCACAGGCACCGGAGGGGTTGTCGTGCTTCCTGGTGCCGCGCGTCCTGCCCGACGGCAGCCGGAACACGTTCCGCATCCAGCGGCTCAAGGACAAGCTGGGCAACCGGTCGAACGCCTCCTCCGAGCCCGAGTTCGACGGGACCGTCGCCTGGCTGGTCGGGCCCGAGGGGCGGGGCGTCAAGACGATCATCGACATGGTCAACTGCACGCGTCTGGACTGCGTGATGATGTCGGCGACGCTGATGCGCAAGACGCTCGTCGAGGCGGGCCACCACGCACGCCATCGGACCGCGTTCGGTGCCCGGCTGGCCGACCAGCCGCTGATGCGCAACGTGCTCGCGGATCTGGCCCTGGAGTCCGAGGCCGCGACGACGCTCACGCTGCGGCTGGCCGGGGCCGCCGACCGTGCGGTGCGCGGCGACGAGGGCGAGCAGGCCTTCCGGCGCATCGCGACGGCCGTGGGCAAGTACTGGGTCACCAAGCGGGGTCCGGCCTTCACCGCGGAAGCCCTGGAGTGCCTGGGCGGCAACGGCTACGTGGAGGACTCGGGCATGCCCCGCCACTACCGCGAGGCTCCCCTGCTGTCGATCTGGGAGGGCTCGGGGAACGTCAACGCCCTCGACGTGCTGCGGGCGTTGGTGAAGGAGCCCGGCACGGCGGACGCCCTGTTCGCCGAACTCGCCCTGGCGCAGGGGGCGGACGCCCGCCTGGACGCGGCCGTGGCCCGGTTGCGGGGACTGCTGGCCTCGGCGTCCGAGAGCGGCGCCCGGCGGCTGGTGGAACAGATGGCGCTGACCCTTCAGGCCTCCCTGCTGGTCCGCCACGCCCCGGCCCCGGTCGCCGACGCCTTCTGCGCGACCCGCCTCGGCGGTGACTGGGGGCACGCGTTCGGCACGCTTCCCGACACGGTCGGCCTGGGCGCGATCCTGGGGCGTGCGCTGCCCGGGGCAGACTGACCCGGACGGCAACGACCGGCCACCGTAGGGCCGTTGGCAGACAGTCACCCCGCGATTCCGCTTCGTTGTCAGTGCCGTGGTGCAGACTCCGATCAGTTGGCGTTTCGCATGGGGGAGGACAGCGTGTTCACGGGGATCGACGAGGTCGACTGGGCTTCGATGCGGCATGCGTACGGCAGCGCGAAGGACGTGCCCGGCCTGCTGAAAGGGCTGGCCTCCGCGGACCCCGCCGAGCGGGAGATCGCGCTCGACGGGATGTACGGGGCCGTGCACCACCAGGGAGACGTGTACGACTCGACACTCGCCTGTGTGCCGTTCCTCTTCGCGCTCGCCGCGCGGGAGGAGGTGCAGGAGCGGGCCGAGATCGTGGAGCTCCTGGTCAGCATCGGCGGGGACGGCGAGCTGCCCGAGGACGGCCCGTACGCCATGGCCAGGACGGCCGTGCGGTCGGGTGCCGAGGTCTTCGAGCGGCTGACCGGGGACGCCGACGCCGCGGTGCGCGGGGCCGCCGCGGGCGCCGTCGTGCGATTCCTCGACGAACCGGCACCTGTGCTGGGCCTGTTGCGGGAACGGATCAGGGTGGAGCGGGACGACCGGGTGCTCCTCGCGCTGGCCGAGGGGCTCGGGTTCCTCGCCCGCCACCACCCCGGGCACGCGGCGGAGGCCGTCCGCCTCCTGGAGGCCCAGAGCGCACCGCCGTTCGGCCCCGGGCTGCGGCTGGCCGCGCTCGGGCAGCTCGCGGGCTGCGCTCCCGACCGGCTCCCGGCCGACCTGGTGCCCACGGTCGTCGCGCTGCTCCGGGAGCGGTCCGCGCACCGGCCCGTCGCGCCGGGCGAACCCGACCGTCCGGACACGGACACGCTGGTCGGCCGGCTGCGGCGGCTGCGCCCCTCGGACGAGGAGGGAGCTCAGCTGCTGCGCACCCTGCACACCGCGCTGGGCGACCGGGTGGGCGACCGGATCGCCCTGCTCAACGGACAGTTGACCAGCCCTGACCCGACCGACCGGTGCAACGCCGTGTGGATGTCGATGGGCCTGATCGGCGAGTGGCGCGGCGACCACACCAGACCCGTCGCCCTGATCGGGACCCAACTGAGCACCGAGGACGGCCGGTTGCTCGCGGCCGCGACGTCCGTCCTGGAGGGCCTGTTCGAACTGGCCGCACCCGCAGCCGATGACCTTGCCGCGCTGGTGACGCGCCGTCCCGATCTGTGGGTGCAGCCCTTCGAGCGCAGCCCTTCGTGGTTGGGCGGGCCGCTCAAGGCCTTGGCCAGGTGCGGGGATCCGCGAGCGGTGCCGGTCCTGGGCGAGGTGCTCGCGGGGTCCGACGTGCCCGACGAGCTGGGCCGGGTCGTCCGGCACCTGGGGCAGGCCGCGGCCCCGCTCGCGCCCGCGCTGCGGGAAAGGCTCGCGAACGTCCCCCTCGACGCGTCGGACGCCTACGACCGTGCCGGTCCGCTGCTGATGGCGCTGAGGGAACTCGACGACCGGGAGAGCGTGCCGCTGGTGCTGCGGTTGCTGCTCGGGACGCCGGAGGACCACCGATCGAGGGACGCCTTGGCGGTAGAAGGGCTGCGGACGCTCGGGGCGTTCGGGGCTGCGGCGTACGAGGCGATACCGGTGGTCCGGGGGCTGTTGGAGAGCGAGAGCGCGGTCGCGGCGGCGGCTTCACTGTGGGCTGTCGAGGGTGACGCCGAGCTTGTCCTGCCGGTTCTCCTGCGGGCATTGGAGGGTGAGGGCCCCGGTCAGCTCTGGGCCGCGGCCGACGTACTCGCCCGGATGGGACCGGTGGCCGGGCCCGCGGTCGACGGGCTGCGGCGGCGGGTCGGGGCGTCTCACCCGTGGGAGCGCAAGTCGGTGGCGTGCGCGCTGTGGCGGATCGCGGGTGATACGGAGCTTGCCCTGCCGGTGCTGCGCGACGCGTGGGCCCGGAATGCGGACACCCGCGTCCCCATCGCCGAGTGCGTCGCGGCCATGGGCCCGGACGGAGTAGCACTGCATGACCTGCTCCGGACCGAACTGGCCGCCCCGCGACGGCACACGGCACCCGAGGGATACGGAATGCACGACGTCTTCACCGACGAGCGCCTGCTGGACGTGTGCCGGGAGGCGTTGAGGGACGCGTAGGCGCGGTCTCCTCACCACGAGCCGCCCTCGGCCCGCCGCCCGCTCCACATCGGCCCGAACCGCTCCCACTCGGTGTCCCACTGGTCGATGCGGCGGCATTCCAGTCGGCCACGCAGCATGCGGCCGCCGACGAAGGGCACGAAGGCGGCGCTCGCACCGACCAGGCCGCCGATCAGCCAGGCGCGCAGGGCGGCCTGGGAGGCGGTGGTCGGGCGGGTGACCAGGCGGCCCTCCCGGTCCGTCCATACGCCGACCGTGGTGCCCGAGGGACTGCCGGGGCGGACGCGGACCTGGCCGGTGTGGGACGAGCCGTCCGTCGCCGCCCAGCGCACCTTCGCCCACACCTGGTCGCTGCTCGCCGTCCCGGTCTGCCCGGCGAACGTCCCGGGCGCCTCCTCCACGAGCCGTGCCTCGACCTGCCGCCACTCGACGCGCTCGCGGGCCAGGCTGCGCTCGACGGAGCGGGTGGCGCCCATACCGGCGAGCACCCCGGTGAGGGCGGTGAGCAGCCAGACCCCGAGCACGATCCAGGCCTCCACCTTGTCGGCGCGGCGCTTGAGCGGATTGCGCCGCCAGCGCCATGACCACACCTTCGAACCACGCAACGCCATCGAAGGCTTCCTCCTCCTGAACGCGCGAACATGCCGGACCGCCTTTCCATACGGGGGACGGCTCCCCGGTGCTCACGGACCGGCCCCCGACACGGCCGTCGCACGCGTCACATCCCACGGCCGCGACGTGCGCACAGCGGCGCGCGGCTTCCCGCAAGCGGTTGCCGTCCCTGCTCTGACTCGCCCCTGACCTGCGGCGGAGCGGTTTGCGGGGGTGACTGTCAGTGCCGGGGTGCAGACTGGCCGATATCCGGGACAACGACGTCATGGAGGTGGTCGGCATGACCGAGGTACTGCTCGCCGTGGGCACCCGCAAGGGTCTGTTCATCGGGCGCAGGCGGGGTGGGACCTGGGAGTTCGACGAGAGTCCCTACTTCAACGCACAGGCCGTGTACTCGGTCGCGATCGACACCCGAGGCGAGCGACCACGGCTGCTGGCCGGCGGCGACAGCGCGCACTGGGGCCCGTCCGTGTTCCACTCCGACGACCTGGGGCGCAGCTGGACCGAGCCGGCCCAGCCGGCCGTCAAGTTCCCCAAGGACACCGGGGCTTCGCTGGAGCGGGTCTGGCAGCTGCACCCGGCGGCCGCGGAGCCGGACGTGGTGTACGCGGGCACGGAACCGGCCGCGCTGTACCGCTCCGAGGACCGCGGCGAGACCTTCGAACTGGTCCGCCCGCTGTGGGAGCACCCCACGCGGTCCAAGTGGGTGCCGGGCGGCGGCGGTGAGGGGCTGCACACGGTCCTGACCGACAAGAGGGACCCGCGGGCCGTGACGGTCGCCGTCTCTACGGCCGGGGTGTTCAGGACCACCGACGGCGGGGCGAGCTGGGCCCCCTCCAACTCCGGTGTCTCCGCGGTGTTCCTGCCCGATCCGGACCCGGAGTTCGGCCAGTGCGTGCACAAGGTCACGCGGGACGCGGCGACCCCGGACCGGCTGTATCTGCAGAACCACTGGGGTGTGTACCGCAGCGACGACGCGGGCGCGCACTGGACGGACATCGGCGAGGGGCTTCCGTCCACGTTCGGTTTCGCGGCGGCGGCGCATCCGCACCGCGGGGACACGGCGTATGTGTTCCCGATCAACGCCGACGCGGACCGGGTCCCGGCCGACCACCGCTGCCGGGTCTTCCGCACGGCGGACGCGGGCAAGAGCTGGGAGCCGCTCTCGGCGGGACTGCCGCAGGAGGACCACTACGGCACGGTGCTGCGGGACGCGCTGTGCACCGACGACGCGGACCCGGCCGGTGTGTACTTCGGCAACCGCAACGGCGAGGTGTTCGCATCGGCCGACGACGGCGACAGCTGGCGCCAGCTCGCGTCGCATCTGCCGGACGTGCTGTGCGTGCGGGCCGCGGTGGTCGGATGAGTCATGAGGGGGGACGGCCGGGCTTTGGCCACCGGTTGATCACCGCTGTCCGTACGGCAGTAGGGTGACGCCGTGCCTCCACGACCCTTGCATGAAATCGTCGAACCGGGCTGGGCGAAGGCCCTCGAACCCGTCGCCGGACGCATCGCCGAGATGGGCGACTTCCTGCGGACCGAGATCGCCGCGGGACGCACCTATCTCCCGGCCGGGCCGAACGTCCTACGGGCCTTCCAGCAGCCCTTCGACGACGTCCGCGTCCTGATCGTCGGACAGGATCCCTATCCGACGCCGGGACACGCGGTCGGGCTGAGCTTCTCGGTGGGCCCGGAGGTGCGACCGCTGCCCGGCAGCCTGATCAACATCTACCGGGAACTGAACACGGACCTGGGCCTGCCCCAGCCATCCAACGGCGATCTGACGCCATGGACCCAGCAGGGCGTGCTGCTTCTCAACAGGGCGCTCACCACGGCCCCGCGCCAGCCGGCCGCGCACCGCGGCAAGGGCTGGGAGGAGGTCACCGAACAGGCGATACGGGCGCTTGCCGCGCGCGGCAAGCCGCTGGTGTCCATCCTGTGGGGCCGCGACGCCCGCAATCTCCGCCCGCTCCTCGGCAACCTCCCGTCCGTGGAGTCCGCCCACCCCTCCCCCATGTCGGCCGACCGCGGCTTCTTCGGCTCCCGCCCGTTCAGCAGGGCCAACGACCTGCTGGTCGGGCAGGGCGGAGAGCCGGTGGACTGGCGCCTGCCGTGACCGGGGCGGGGGCGTCCCCCGTGGCTCTCCCGGTCGACGACTCCGGATTTCTCGCCGTCGACTCGGGTGGCTCCGGGCTGCGGGCCGTCGTCGGAACGGTGCGGCGCGGGGCGTTGGCGCAGCGGGAGTCACGGGAACCGGTGCGCACCGGGGCGCGGGGCATCGACCCCGTACACCTGATGGAACAACTGGTGCCGATGGTGCGGACGTTGACCGCACAGGCGGGTGTCGCCCGGCTGCGCACCGCCGTCATCGGGGCCGCCGGTCTCAGCACCCTCGGCGATGCCCTGCGTGCCGAGCTCCCGGACGCCTTGGAGCGGGAGTTCGGAGCCGGGCGGGTCGCTCTCGTCGCCGACGCCGTCACCGCCTACGCGGGCGCCCTCGGGTCGGCACCCGGTGCCGTTGTCGCCGCCGGCACCGGTCTGATCGCCATCGGGACGGATCTGACGGGCTGGCGCCGTGCGGACGGCTGGGGCCATCTCCTCGGCGACTGCGGCGGCGGCGCCTGGATCGGACGGGCCGGCCTGGAGGCCGCGCTGCGTGCCTACGACGGGCGGCCGGGGGGCTCGACCGGACTGCGGGCCCGGGCCGAGGAGTTGTTCGGGGCGATGCCCGGGCTGCCCGGGCTGCTCTATCCGCGTCCGGACCGTCCGGCCGTCCTCGCCTCCTTCGTCCCCCAGGTCGCCGCCTGCGCCCCGGACGACCCCGTCGCCGCGGACATCCTGCGTACCGCCGCCCGGCACATGGCCGAGTCCGCGGCCGCCGTCTGCCCTGCCGGGGGAACGCCCGATGTCGCCCTCACCGGTGGCCTGTTCAAGATCGGCGACCCCCTTCTCGTACCCCTGGAGGAGGAATTGGCGAGACGGCTGCCCCACGCACGGCGGGTGCCGGCGGCCGGAGATCCGCTGCACGGGTCCGTGCGGATCGCGACCGACCTCGCCACGGGGGCGCTCACTCTGCCGGGTGACAAAACGATGCTGTACGTCGTGACCGGAACGAGCGACTGATCCAGACACGGCCGCCGCTTCCGATCCGTACGTAACTCATCAGACAAAACCGGACGGATACCGCTCACCTGCACCCTCCCCGAACAGGGAAGCCCAGTAAGCCAGTAACATGCGGCGCCATGAGCTCCCCCACTGGGCCCGCCGGCCTGCCAGTACGAATGCCGCGCCCCCGCCAGCCCGGACGGCACCGCCGTCCCGAGCCGCTGGCGGCTCCCGAGGGCGCGCCCGCGCTTGTTCTCGCGGTGCCGGGAACGCCCAGCGCCGCCACGCGCAGCCTCGCCGAAGAGGTCGTGAGCATCGCCCGCTCCGAGCTCCCCGGCCTGGACGCCCGGATCGGGTACCTCGACGGGGACGACGCGGAGTTCCCCACGCTCCAGTCGGTGCTCACGCACACCGCCCAGGAGCGCGCCGCACGGTACGAGCAGGCCAGGGCCGCCGGTGTGGACGTCAAGGAGCCCGAGGGCCCCGTCGCGGTCGTCGTGCCGCTGCTGGCCGGCCCGGACAGCGCGCTGCTGCGGGTCGTCCGCCAGGCCGTCATGGACAGCCGTGTCGCGGCCGACCTGACCGATGTGCTCGGCCCGCACCCGCTGCTCGCCGAGGCGCTGCACGTGCGTCTGTCGGAGGCCGGTCTGGCCCGTGCCGACCGGGCCCGGCTGTTCACCGTGGCGACCGCCGCGGACGGCATCATCCTGGCCTCCGTGGGCGGTGACGAGGCAGTGCAGGCGGCCGGGATCACCGGCATGCTGCTCGCCGCGCGCCTCGCCGTGCCGGTGATGGCCGCCGCGCTCGACCAGGAGGGCTCGATCGCCTCGGTGGCCGACCAGCTGCGCGGCTCCGGCTCGCAGAACCTGGCGCTGGCGCCGTACCTGATAGGGCCGGAGATCGACCCGGGTCTGATCGGGGAGGCGGCCAAGGAGGCGGGCTGTGCGGCCGCGGAGGCGCTCGGCCCCTACCCGGCGATCGGCAAGCTGGCCCTGGCCAAGTACACGACGGCGCTGGGCATCGCGCCGCAGCAGCCACAGGGCGCGCCGACGCGCTGACGTCGCGCCTGACCACCGTAAGACATGCCGAAGGGCCCCTCCCGGCGCGGGAGCGGGCCCTTCGGCGTTGCCGGGAAGTCCGGTGGGGCTCAGCCGAGGACCACGCAGGACGCGGCGGTCAGGTCGGTGGAGCCGCTCCGGCGCGGAAGTCCCGTGTCCGGGTCGACCGCGAACCAGGTCACGTCGCCGGAGCGTTCGTTCGCGACGTAGAGGAAGCCGTCGGACTCGGCGAGCGCCCGTGGCCAGTGGCCCCCGCAGGGCACGGTCCCGATGAGCCGCAGTCGCTCTCCCTCGACGGCGAACGTGGACAGGACGTCCTCACCGCGGGTGGCGGTCCAGACGAACCGGCCGTCGGGTGCGGCGACGATGCCCGACGGGTAGGCGTCGCCGGCCGGGGCTTCCGGCAGCACCTGGACCTCCGTGAGGGGCTCCAGAAGGCCCTCGGCGGCGTTCCAGCGGCAGACGGTGACGGTCGGGGCGAGTTCGTTGAGCACGTAGGCGTACCTGCCGTCCGGGTGGAAGGCCAGGTGGCGGGGGCCGGAGCCGGGGCGCAGGGCGATCTCGCGATGGAGGACCGGGCTGCCGCCGGTCAGCGCGCACACCCGCGCCGAGTCCGTGCCGAGGTCGATGGTGACGGCCCAGCGCCCGCTGGGGTCGGCCTGGACGTGGTGGGGGTGCGGGCCCTGCTGGCGGCGGGCGTGCGGGCCCGAGCCGGTGTGCCGCAGCACGCCGGAGGCAGCGGACGCGAGGGTGCCGTCGGAGCGGACGGGCACGGCCGTGACGCTGCCGGAGCCGTAGTTGGCGGTCAGGACGTGACCGTCGTACAGGCCCAGGTGGGTGGGCCCGTCGCCGCCGACCCGCACCCGCGCGCCGGCCGGCTCGAGCTTGTCGCCGGTGACCCGGTACGCGGCCACCGCGCCGTCGGCGGTCTCGCTGACCGCGTAGAGCGTGCCGCCGTCGGGCGCCAGGGCCAGATACGCGGGGTCGGGTACGCGGTCCACGCTGCTCAGGGGCGTCAGGGCGCCGCTCTCCGGGTCCACCGCGGCTGTCACGATGCCGGGGCCCCCGGCCGCCGTGAACGACCCGATGAAGGCCCTCCGCTGCCGTTCTGCCACCGCTGTCCCCTCTCGGTCCTGTGCCGTTCGGGGCGACCGTAGCAGCGGATCATCAACGGTCTAGACCAAATGGGGGACGACCCCCTCGACTTTCCACAACTTTCATGAACCCGCGACGGAAGCGACGACCGCCCGCGAACCGCTCCCGCACGGGCCGACGGGAGGTCAGGCTCCGACCAGGGGCGACCCGGACGGTGTCCGCAGGGGCGTCGCCAGCTCGGTGAGGGCCCGTTCCAGACCGTGGAGATGGGCCAGCGCGGGCTCCGCGGCGGGCGGACCGTCCACCCGCTCCACGTCCTCGCGCCTTCCCCCGGTGAGCGCCTCCACCGCGGTCTCCACCCGCCAGCAGGCGGCGGCGAGACGGGCGTCGTGCGAGGCCTCGGCGTCGGCGGCGACGGCGACCAGGCCGCGGACCTCACGGGCGCAGTCGTCGAGCAGGGCGAGCACCCGGCGGGCGCGCCGCTTGCGGCCGAGCATCGGGTTGAGCGGGTGCACCAGCGGTGCGACGGACAGCCGTACCCGCCCGAGGAGTTGCTCCAGTTCGGCCACGCGCGGGGCCGGGTCGGCGCCCGGCACGCCGCGTAGACGGGCGGCGGCCTCGGCGGTGCAGGCGTGGACGCAGCGCAGGGCGCGCTGGATCCAGGCGTCGGTGGTGGTGTGGGTGCTGACCGGCAGCACGAACAGCACGGCGAGCATCGCGCCGAGCGCCCCGATACCGGTCTCCACCAGGCGCAGGGCGAGCAGACCGGGGGTGAGCAGGCCCAGGAGTCCGTAGAGCAGCTCGGCGAGGACGGTGACGCAGAGCATCATCCACGTGTACGACACCGCGGCCGTGTAGAAGATCCCGAAGACGCACAGGGCGAGGAGTACGGCCGAGGGCACCGCAGACCCCGCCACCGGAACGGCGACGAGCAGGCCGAGGCCGAGGCCGATCACCGTGCCGAGGACCCGCCGGAAGCCGCGGACGAGGGTCTCCCCGCGCGAGGTGGTGTTGACGAAGACCCACCAGGTCGCGCCGACGGCCCAGTACCAGCGCTCCGGGGACACCAGCTGGCCCACGACGAGCGCGAGGGCCGCGCCGGCGGTCGCCTGGACCGCCTGGCGGGTGGTCACGCGGGCGAGGCCGGTGCCGGCGGGCGGTGCGGGCACGGGGGCCGGCGGCAGTCGGCGCTCGTAGCACCACGCGCCGAAGCGCACCGCGGCGGCGATCAGCACGGACAGCAGGACGGCCGTGTACAGCTCGGGCAGCCGGTCCGGGGTCGCTCGCAGGAACTGCGCCACGAAGAAGGTCATGAACGCGAACACGCCGAGGCTGTGGCCGCGCGGACCCCAGCGGCGCGCGTACACGCCCGCGCCGATCACGGCGAGGAAGGTGAGGTCGCGGGCGACGGGTCGGCCGTGCAGCGCGGCCGCGGCGGCGAGCACGGGAAGTCCGACGACGGGCAGCAGCGCGGTGGTGACCGCCTGCGCGCGGACCGTGGCGTCGGTGACGGTGAACAGGGCGAGCAGCGCGGCGAGCCCGCCGGTGACCGCGCCGACGAGGGAGTGTCCGGCGAGGCCGCAGACGGCGACCGCGAGCCCGATGCCGAGCACGGCCCGCGCGGCGAAGCGCAGCCGTACGCGCCCCGGGTCCGGGGCCATGAACACCCTCTTCAGCACTGCTGTCCGCCCCCTGCTCATGTCCCGGCCCGAATCCCGGCACGAAAAAGGCGCCGCGGGGTCCGCAGCGCCATCGACAGGCTCATTGCAGCATCGCCGCCGCTGCTGGCTCAAGTGGCATCGGATATCCTGGGCCATTGGTACAGCGGAATCGGTCCTTGTCCGTCCATCAGCGGGCCAACGGACCACGGACGAGGAGAGGCCGCGCACCATGGCCGTGGACGAGCTCGACACCCGCATCCTGCGGCTGCTCCTGGAGCAGCCCCGCACGAGCGTGCGCGAGTACGCCCGTGTCCTCGGCGTCGCCCGCGGCACGCTCCAGGCCCGCCTGGACCGTCTGGAGCGCGACGGTGTGATCACCGGCACGGGTCCGACCCTCTCCCCCGCGGCCCTCGGCCACCCGGTGCTGGCCTTCGTGCACATCGAGGTCACCCAGGGCCGGCTCGACGACGTGGGCGACGCACTGGCCTCCGTACCGGAGATCGTGGAGGCCTTCTCGATCGCGGGCGGCGGAGATCTGCTGACGCGGGTCGTGGCGCGGGACAACGCGCATCTCGAGGACGTGATCCAGAAGGTGATCAGCCTGCCGGGAGTGGTCCGCACCCGTACGGAGGTGGCGCTGCGCGAGCGGGTGCCGCAGCGGCTACTGGCGCTCGTGGAGTCGATCGGCCGCTCCGTCCGCACCTGACATCCTGAACACCATGAGCAAGCTCGGCACCCTCTCGGTCATCTTCGATCTCGACGGAACGCTCGTGGACAGCGAGCCGAACTACTACGAGGCCGGCCGCCAGATCCTCGCCGAGCACGGCGTACCGGACTTCACCTGGACCGAGCACGAGCGGTACGTCGGCATCAGCACCCTGGAGACGGTCGGGCTCTGGAAGCGGGAGTACGGCCTGGACGCCTCCGTCGAGCAGCTGTTCGCCGCCAAGAACCGCCGCTATCTGGAACTGGCCCGGGCGAACACCCCCGTCTACCCCGAGATGCGCAAGTTCGTGGAGCTGCTGGCCTCCGAGGGCGTTCCGACGGCCGTGGCCTCGGGCTCGTCACCGCAGGCCATCGAAGCGATCCTCCGGGGCACCGGACTCGACACCTTCCTGCGTACCGTCGTCTCCGCCGACGAGGTCGAGCGCGGCAAGCCCGCCCCGCACGTCTTCCTGGAGGCGGCCCGCCGGCTGGGCGTGGACCCGGCGCACTGCGTGGTCCTGGAGGACGCGGCCCCGGGTGCCGCCGCCGCACACGCGGCCGGGATGCGCTGCATCGCGATCCCGTACGTCGCCGCGCAGGCCGACGCCCCGGAGTTCACCACGGCGAGTCTGCTGCTGCGCGGCGGTCAGGCGGAGTTCACGGCACGGTCCGCGTACGACTGGCTCGCGCGCACGGCCTCGTCGTCCTGATCCGGCGTCATGGCGCCGTTCCTCCCGGCACTCCGAGCAAGTGCAGGTAGAGGGCGGTGACTTCGCGGACCGCGTCGTCGTACCGGTCGGGCCGCTCGGCGCTCACGCGCGCGAACTCCACGCACCTGCCGCCCACTGCCCGCGCCAGGGTCAGCGGTTCGGCGGGCGGAGTCGCACGCCCCTGCTCCACCAGACGACCGATGTAGCGGGCGAGGCAGTGGACGGGCCGTTCCCTGATCTCCTCCCACAGCGCGCCCACGTCCGCGTCGGTGCGCGCCTGCTGCTCCAACAGCCGCAGCAGCGGCAGGTGTTGCACATAGGCGGCTATGAAGGCGCCGACGGACGCCTCGGCGACGGCACGGGTGTCGTCCGTGTCGACGCCCGGCACGTCCTGGGCGGCGAGGAACGCGTCCCGTACGCGTGCCGCGAGAACACGGAAGATCTCTTCCTTGGACGCGAAGTACACATAGAAGCCCGCCCTGGACACCTCCGCCTCGGCGGTGATGTCAGCGACGGTGGCCGGGCCGTGGCCGAGCCCGGCGAAGACGGTCTCGGCGGCGTCGAGGAGGCGTGCCCGGGCCGGCGCCTCGGTGCGGTCGCGGGCGGTGCGGACCGCCCAGGGCTTCCGCGTGCGGGTCACGCGGCGAGCATGTGAACACGTCGTACGGGCGCCCGGTGCGGGGCTCGTGGGTGCGGTGCACGCGCGCGTGGGGGCGACGGGCAGCTGCTGGTGGCTCTGGACGGGGTGTCCGGGCAGGCCGACGAGGAGGCGTCCCCGCAGGCCGCCGATCCGGACGCCGAGCGCCCCGACCTGGCCGAGGTCAGGCACCGGCACTCCTTCGGACTGGACGAGAACCGGCCCGAGGCGGTCGCGAAACGGCATGCCCTGGGCTGTCGTACCGCCCGCGAGAACATCGAGGACCTGTGCGACGCGGGCTCGTTCACCGAGTTCGGCGCGCTCGCCGTCGCCGCCCAGCGCGGGCGCCGCTCACTGGACGACCTGATCCGGTCGACGCCGGCGGACGGCATGGTCACCGGCACCGCGCGCGGCGGCGGCGAACCGTGCGTGGTGATGTCGTACGGCTACACCGTCCTGGCCGGTACCCAGGGCCTGCACAACCACCGCAAGACCGACCGCATGCTGGAGCTCGCGGAGGAACGGCGGCTGCCCGTCGTGCTGTTCGCCGAGGGCGGCGGGGGCAGGGCCGGGGACACGGACACCACCGCCGTGGCCGGGCTCGATGTGACCACCTTCCAGCGGATGGGGCGACTCAGGGGGCTCGTTCCGCTCGTCGGTGTCGTCTCGGGGCGGTACTTCGCGGGCAATGCCGCGCTGCTCGGCTGCTGTGACGTGGTGATCGCGACGCCCGAGGCGAGCATCGGAATGGGCGGGCCCGCGATGACCGAGGGCGGTGGGCTCGGTGCGTACCGGCCGGAGGAGGTCGGGCCGCTGTCGGTGCAGATGCCCAACGGGGTGGTCGACATCGCCGTCGCGGACGAGGCGGAGGCGGTGCGGACCGCCCGGCGGTATCTGTCGTACTTCCCAAGGCCGCAGGGCAGTTGTACGACGTGCGGGCGGTGGTGGGCGGGCTGGCCGACAGCGGGTCCGTGCTGGAGCTGCGGGCCGGGTTCGGCATCGGGGTGCTGACGTCCCTGGTGCGGATCGAGGGGCGTCCGCTGGGGTTGATCGCGAGCAATCCGGCGCATCTGGGCGGGGCGATCGACCGGGACGCGGCCGACAAGACGGCGCGTTTCCTCCAGTTGTGCGACGCGTTCGGGCTGCCGGTCGTCTCGCTGTGCGACACCCCCGGGTTCATGGTCGGCCCGGACGCCGAACGGACCGCGACCGTACGGCACTTCGCGCGGCTCTTCGTGACCGGTGCGAATCTGCGGGTGCCGTTGGTGAGTCTGGTGCTGCGCAAGGCGTACGGACTCGGCGCGATGGCGATGATGGGCGGCTCGACCCGCGCCCCTGTGGCCACCGCCGCCTGGCCCAGTGGGGAGTTCGGCGGCATGGGGCTGGAGGGTGCCGTCCGGCTGGGCTACCGCAAGGAGTTGGCGGCGATCGCGGACCCGGCCGAGCGGACGCGTGCCTTCGAGGCGCGGGTCGCCGAGTTGTACGAACGCGGGAAGGCGGTCAACACGGCGGCGGCGCTGGAGATCGACGCGGTGATCGACCCGGCCGGGTCGCGGGACTGGATCCTCGCGCCACTTCAGGGGTGCCCCGCCCCGCGGCCGGGGCACCGCCCGTTCGTCGATACCTGGTGAGCCGCTACGGCCGCGTCTCGTGCGAGGGCTTCGCCGCCGGCTGGATGTTCTGGTTGAGGCGGAAGACGTTGTCCGGGTCGCGGTCGGCCTTGATGCGGGCCAGCCGGTCGTAGTTGCCGCGGTAGCTGGCCCGGACGCGTTCCTGGCCCTCGTCCATCATCATGTTCACGTAGGCGCCGCCCGCCGAGTACGGGTGCAGCGCGTCGAAGTAGTCGACCGTCCACCGCTTGATCAGCTCGGCGTTGGCCGGGTCGGGGTCGACACCGGCGTAGACCGACGCCCAGCGGGCGTGGCGGTAGGCCCAGGGGGTGTCGTCCTGGCCCACGTCGTGGGCGGCGCCGTCGATCGGGTAGAGGTGCATGGTCGACTGCATGGTGGGGACCTCGGCGCCGAACTTGGCGTGGAGTTCGACGGCGTCGTCCGGGATGTTCTCGACGAAGTCGGCGCGCCAGTACCACTGGTGGCCGGGCGGGTAGAGCCCGTCGAACGCGGACTGGATGTCGGGGTGCTGCATCGGCATGGGGGCGTGCAGCAGCGGCTGGGGCAGGGCGTCGAGGAGCGGGGCCATCTCGCGGGCGGCCGCCTCCGGGTCGGCGCCGGCGTAGCACCACACCACGCCCGCGGTCTTGCGGAGCTGGATCTCCTCGGGGAACGGTGGGGCCGGCGGCACGGTGCCGTGCAGGAAGAAGCCGTTGAGCTCGCGGGGCGCGTTCGGCAGGAAGTCCCGGTAGGCGGCGAGGACTTCGGCGCTGTCCTCGACGGCCCAGAAGGTCGGTCCGGCGACGACGGTGCTGATCTCGTGGAGCCGGAACAGGAAGGACGTCACGACACCGAAGTTGCCTCCGCCGCCGCGGATCGCCCAGAACAGGTCGCTGTTCTCGAAGCCGCTGGCCTGCACTTTCCGGCCGTCGGCGAGGACGACGTCGACCTCCAGCAGGTTGTCGATGGTCAGCCCGCACTTGCGGGTGAGATGGCCGAGTCCGCCGCCGGTGGCGATGCCGCCGACACCGGTGGTGGAGATGATGCCGCTGGGGGTGGCGAGACCGTGCGCGTTGGTGGCGCGGTCGACCTCGCCCCAGACGCAGCCGCCGCCGACCCGTACGGTGTGGGCGTCCGGGTCGACCTGGACCTCCTTCAGAGGTGACAGGTCGAGGACCACCCCGTCGTCGACGGTGCCGAGACCGGCGCCGTGGTGGCCGCCGCCGCGGACGGCGAGGGGCAGGTCGTGTGCGCGGGCGAAGGCGATGACGCCGGCGACGGCGTCCGCGTCGGCGCAACGGGCGACGAGTGCGGGGCGCCGGTCGATCATGGCGTTGTAGACGGTCCGGGCCTCTTCGTAGGCGGCGTCGTCCGGGCCGATCAACTCCCCGGTGAATCCGGTCAGTTCCCTGCGTGCCGCCTGAGCGATCGTGGTGGTCATGCGGTCCCCCGTTCAGGAATCGGGCGATTCGGGTCAATTCGTATATTCTACTCGCGTCACACCACAGTGGACATCCGTGGCCGTCACCCAGCTCGGGGCCGCCGGGTACCTACGTTTCGCCGGGAAGCGAAGCTTCACGTTCCGGGAGCAGCCCGAGCCGCGCCGCGCGGTCGGCGGCGTGCCGTCGGGAGGGCGCGTCGAGTTTGTCGAGGACGGCGCGTACATGGTTGTCGACCGTGCGTACGGACACGACGAGCCGGGCCGCGATCTCGGCGTTGGTCAGGCCTTCCGTGAGCAGCCGCATGACCTGGAGCTGGCGCCGGGTCAGGCCCGCGGGGTTCTCGCGGGTCTCGGCCAGGGGGCCGCGCGGGATGTGGCGGACGCCGAGCTGCCGCAGTTCGGTGCGGAGCAGCCGGGCCCGGGGCTCGGCGCCCAGGGCGTCCAGGGCGGCGAGCGCGCTGAGTTTGTCGGCGGGGTCGGGGCTCTCGGCGAGGGCGACGGCGTGTTCGTAGGGGCAGCCCGCCGCCTCCCACAGGGTGGCGGCCGTGCGCCACTGGCCGCGGGCCTGGAGCGCGTACGGATGGTCCGAGTCCTCCAGTGACACGCGGTGCCCCGCCCTGGTGAGCCAGTAGCCGAGCTCGGCGCGGTACGGGATGCCGGGCAGGCGGTCGGCCTGGGCGTGGACGGGTCCCGCCGCCGCGACGACGGCGGCGAGGTCGCCGCGCAACCACGCCGCCTCCGCGAGGGCCGCCGCCACCGGGCCGGTGCGTTGCAGTTCCCTGGTCCGTACGGCGATCTGCCAGGCCTCGGCGAGGAGTTCGGCGGCGCCGGGCCGGCCGCAGCGGGTGCGGACCCGGGCGAGCACGGTGAGCGCGGGGCAGCGGGCGGGCACGAAGTCGTGCATGCCGTACTCGGCGTGCTTCTCGGCGTCGTCCCAGTCGGCGGCCGCGAGCCGCCGTACGGCCAGCTCGACGTGGAGGTAGTTGAGGAAGCCGAGGTGTTCGGCGCGGTCGGCGAGGTCCATCGCCGGGACCAGGAACGTGTCGGCCTCTTCGTACCGGAGGTGGTCGAGGAGGGTCCAGATCAGGTTGGCGTAGGACCGGCAGGCGTGTTCGACCTCGCCGGCGACGAGCGCGACGTCGAGGCTCTCCTCCAGCTGCCACCGCCCGGCGGGGTCCCCTCCGCGCCAGCGGGCGCAGCCGACGTTGTTGAGGGCGTGGGAGAGGATCGCCGCGTCGCCCGCCTTGCGGGCCAGGACGATGGCGCGTTCGCCGAGTTCCACGGCCTCGGCGTAGCGGTCGGACAGCATGCGCAGCTGGGCGGTATTGCTGACGGCGAGGGCGAGGAGACGGTCGTCGCCGGCGTGTTCCAGCACGGTGACGGCCTCCCGGGCGGCCTCCTGGGCCTGGTCGGCGTCCCCGGCCCACCAGTGGATGCGGGACAGCCAGCGCAGGTCGGCGCCGAGGGCGAGCGTGTCGCCGAGGGAGCGGCGCAGAGCGACGGCCTCGCGCTGGGCCGTGACGGCGGTGGCCGAGTCGGCGATGGTGTAGCTCTCCACGGCATGGCGTTCCAGCAGCTCGGCGAGTTCGGCCGGGGCGTAGCGATGGCGTTGCCGCAGGACGAGGCGGAGCTGGGCGGCGGCCTCGCGGTGGGCGCCGGCGCCGGCCGCGTCCTTGGCCGCGTCCGGGCCGTAGCGGGCGATGGCGTCCTGGTCGCCGGCGCGGTCGGCGTGGTGGACGATGCGGGCGGCGTCGGAGCCGGGCCGGGCGACGAGTGCGGCCAGGACGTTGCGGTTGAGTGCGATACGGCGGGCGGCGGGCAGGGAGTCGGCGACGGCGCGCCGGATCAGCTCGTGCCGGAACGCCACGCGCTCGGGTGCCACGGCGAGCAGTCCGCGCTGCTCGGCCTCCGCCAGTACGGCCACACCATCCGCCAGCAGCGCGTCCACCAGCGGGCGTTCGACGGCCGAGGGGACGACGGCGAGCTGCTCCAGCGCGTCCAGCGTGGCCGCGTCCAGTCCGCGCAGCCGGGCGAGGACGGCGTCGACGACGGTCGGGGGCACTCCCCCGGTGCCGCCCGCGGCCATGATCTCGGCGACGAAGAACGGGTTGCCCGAGGTCACCTCGTACACCTGGGCGGCGTCGAGGCACCCGGGGGCGCTCAGTGTGCGGACGGCGTCGAGGGACAGCCGGGCCAGGGGCAGCCGGTGCACTCGGGGCGTGCGGGAGACCTGGCCGAGGAGGTGGCGCAGGGGGTGGTCGCGGCTCAACTCGTCGTCGCGGTAGGTGAGGACGAGGAGGGCTGGCAGCTGTTCCATGCGCCGGACCAGGAAGCGCAGGGCGTCCAGCGAGGCCTCGTCGGCCCAGTGGACGTCCTCGACGACGAGGACCGCCGGATGCGGGGTGCCGGCGAGTTCGCCGTACAGGGCCTCGTAGACGCGGTGCCGGTCGCCGCCCTCCATGACAGCCCGTGCCAGGTCGGCGCCGACGCTGCCGACGAGGTCGCGGAACGGGCCGAGGGGGCGCCGGGTGGCGAGGTCGTCGCACTGTCCGACCAGGACGCGCGCCCGCTCGGGCAGCCGCTCCGGCATCGCCTTCACCAGACTCGACTTGCCGATTCCGGCCTCGCCGAAGACGAGCGCCACCGCACCGGCGCCGTCAGCCGCCTGTCGTGCGGCCGCGGCCAGTCGCGTCAGTTCGGGCTCGCGTTCGAGGAGCCACCGGTCCACGCGGCAGATTCTGCCACCGCGGCACCGGACGGGCCCCGCCTCCGCGCCTTCGGCCCTCCACGACCCGGGAGACCGGCGAGCAGTGACCTCTCGACCGAGCGGCCGGAACTGATCGCTCCGGACCCATTGACGCTCACCCGCCCCCTCCCTATCGTCTGGTCGACTATTCGAATGACGTTCGACATATAGAACACCGATAGAGGAGCACACATGGCACCGCCCCTCTCCAGACGGAACCTCCTCCAGGCCGCCGCCCTCGCCGCGGCCGCACCCGCGCTCTCGTACGCGGCGAGCGGCCGGGCCACCGCGGCCACGTCCGCCACCTCCGCCGCAGCCGCGGCCGCGCCCTCCGCCTGGACCGTGCAGCCCTTCGCGCTCGACGAGGTGGCCCTCGGACCCGGTGTCTTCGCCGACAAGCGGCAGTTGATGCTCGACCACGCGCGCGGGTACGACGTGAACCGGCTCCTCCAGGTCTTTCGCGCCAACGCGGGCCTCTCCACCGGCGGCGCGGTCGCGCCCGGCGGCTGGGAGGGCCTGGACGGCGAGGCCAACGGCAATCTGCGCGGGCACTACACCGGCCACTTCCTGACCATGCTGGCGCAGGCGTACGCGAGCACCGGCGAGCAGGTGTTCGCGGACAAGATCACCACCATGATCACCGCTCTGACCGAGGCCCGCGCCGCCCTGCGCACCGACCCGAAGATGCTTGCCGTCACCGGGAAGTGGGGCGCCGCACACGAGAACGTGCGCGGCTCCTACCAGTACGTCGACCTGCCCGCCGCGGTCCTCGGCGGCGCCTCCGCGATCACCCTGTCGGTGTGGGTCAAGCCCACCCACGACGCCAACTGGCAGCGTGCCTTCGACTTCGGCAACAACACCACCCGGTACATGTACCTGGCCACCCGCAACGCGAACGGTGTGCCCCGGTTCGCCATCACCACCAACGGCGCGGGCGGCGAGCAGGCCCTCAACGGCACGGCCGCTCTGCCGCTGAACCAGTGGAGCCACCTGGCCGTCACGATCTCCGGCAGCACCGGCACGCTGTACGTCAACGGCACGGCCGTCGCCACGAACACCGCGATGACCCTCAACCCGGCGGCGCTCGGCACCCTCGCCAACAACTGGCTCGGCCGCTCGAACTACGCGGGCGATCCCGTGTACGCGGGCGCTTACGACGAGTTCAACGTCTGGTCGCGCGCGCTGACCCAGGCCGAGATCACCTCGCTCCAGACCAACGAGGCCAAGCTCTCCACGGCGGGACTCGGCAACCTCGTCTCGTACTGGTTCCAGGCCACCGGCGGCGGCACGTTCCCGGACGGCTCCGGCCGCGGTCTGACCGCCACGCTGCGCCGTACCTGGGGCGGGCCGAGCCATCCCGGGTTCCTGGCGGCGTACCCGGAGACGCAGTTCATCGACCTGGAGACGAGGACCGCCAGCGACTACACCAAGGTGTGGGCGCCCTACTACACCGCGCACAAGATCCTGCGGGGTCTGCTGGACGCGTACGCCGCCACCGACGACGCGCGCGCCCTCGACCTCGCGTCCGGCATGGGCGACTGGATGTACTCCCGGCTGTCCGTCCTGCCCGAGGCGACGCTCCAGCGCATGTGGGGGCTGTTCTCCAGCGGCGAGTTCGGCGGCATCGTCGAGGCGATCGTCGACCTGCACGCCAACTCGGGGAAGGCCGAACACCTCGCGCTGGCCAAGCTGTTCGACCTCGACTCCCTCATCGACGCCTGCGCCGCGAACACCGACACGCTGGGCGGGCTGCACGCCAACCAGCACATACCGATCTTCACCGGTCTGCTGCGGCTGTACGACGCGACGGGCGAGACGCGCTACCTGACCGCCGCGAGGAACTTCTGGGGCATGGTCGTACCGAACCGTATGTACGGCATCGGCGGCACCAGCACCGGTGAGTTCTGGAAGGCCTCCGGACTGATCGCGGGCACGATCAGCGACACCAACGCCGAGACGTGCTGTGCGTACAACATGCTCAAGCTCAGCCGGACGCTGTTCTTCCACGAGCAGACCCCGAAGTACATGGACTACTACGAGCGGGCGCTGCTCAACCAGGTACTCGGCTCCAAGCAGGACAAGGCCGACGCGGAGAAGCCACTCGTCACCTACTTCATCGGGCTGACGCCCGGTCATGTGCGGGACTACACGCCCAAGCAGGGAACGACCTGCTGCGAGGGCACCGGCATGGAGAGCGCCACCAAGTACCAGGACTCGGTGTACTTCAAGGGCGCCGACGGCGGCACGCTCTACGTGAACCTCTACAGCCCCTCCCGACTGACCTGGGCCGAGAAGGGGGTGACCGTCACTCAGACCACCGACTACCCGCGCGAACAGGGCACCACGCTCACCTTCGGCGGCGGCAGCGCGGCCTTCGCCCTGAAGGTGCGGGTGCCGTCGTGGGCCACGTCCGGATTCAAGGTGACCGTCAACGGCACCGCGGCGAGCGGGACTCCGGCCGCCGGGAGCTACTTCACGGTGTCCCGGACCTGGAAGGCGGGCGACGTCGTCCGGATCACCGTCCCCTTCCGGCTGCGGGTCGAAAAGGCCCTGGACGACCCGGCGTTGCAGACCCTCTTCTACGGGCCGGTCAACCTGGTCGCCCGCAACTCGGCCACGAGCTACCTGTCGTTCGGGCTGTACGCCAACGCGGCTCTGTCCGGCGACCTGCTGCCCACCCTCGCGCCGGTGAGCGGCAAGCCCCTCCACTACACCCTCAACGGTACGGAGTTCGCGCCCTTCCTGGAGGGGTCGGAGAATCCGACGCACGCCTACTTCCGGCGCGCGGAGCCCAAGGTCGTCTTCGGCACCCTGGACTCCGGGATCGCCAACCCCGCGAAGTCCGACGGCACCACGCTGCTCGACGAGATCTGGGCGGGGGCGCCGTTCGCGAGCAAGAGCGCGCTCGTGACCAAGGTGACGAGCACCGTGAACGCCTGGGTGTCCGCCGGGCTGCTCTCCCAGGCGAACGGCCAGGTGGTGATCAGCACGGCGGGGCAGGCGACCTACGTGTCCTGAAGTCTACGAGCGGCGCCGGGGCTTGCCGCGCCTGGCGCCCTGGGTCTTCTTGGCGGCAGGCGGCTTGCGTCGCCCGCCGGCCGCGTCGGGGCGCTTGGGCTGCTTCTTGGGGTCGGCCTTCGCCTTGGCCATGTCCTGAGCGGCCGGGCGGCCGCGGGTGCTGTTCACCGTGCGGCCGCGGACGATGCCGATGAAGTCCTCGACCATGTCCGTGGTCGCGTCCTCCGGCCACGACAGCGCGACGGACGACACGGGGGCGTCCGTAACCGGCCGGTAGGTGAGGTCCTTGCGGTGGTGCAGCCGGGCGAGCGACTGGGGGACGACGAGGACGCCGATGCCGGCCGCGACCAGTTCGACGGCGTCCTCCGTGGTCGCGGGACGCTCGAAGGCGGGCTGTCCCGGCAGCCGCGGCCACTCCAGGACGTCGTCCAGGGGGTGCAGCACGATCTCGTCGGCCAGGTCCTCGGTCGTGACCTCGTCGACCGCGGCGACGACGTGGTCCTTCGGGACGACGACGACCGTGCTCTCCTCGTAGAGCGGGATGGCGCTGAGCACCGTACGGTCCACCGGCAGCCGTACGAGACCGGCGTCCGCGGCCCCGTCCCGCAGCGCGTCGCGCGCCTCGGCGACGGAGAGCTGGAGGAGGGTCAGCGGGATGTCGGGCAGTCGCTCGTTCCAGATCCGCACCCACTTCGAGGGGGTCACGCCGGGGACGTAGGCGAGCCGGAACTGCGGGGGTTCTTCCGAGCCTGTCACCTGGCCAGGTTACCGGCCGTGGTCGGCGGACGTTCACCCAGTCGATACCCTGGACACCATGACGCAGCACCAGAGCACCCAGACGATGAAGCCCGCGACCGCGGCGAAGAAACTGGGTGTGTACCTCGAGGCCACCCCCGCCGAGTTCCGTGAGGGTGTCGTCTCGCGGGCACAGCTCACCGAACTCCAGGCCGATCCGCCCCAGTGGCTCCAGGATCTCCGTGCCCACGGACCGCACCCCCGTCCGGTGGTCGCGGCCAAGCTCGGCGTGTCCATCGCGGGCCTGGCGCGCGGCGGCGTCACCGAGCCGCTCACCACCGAGCAGATCGAGGCGCTGAAGCAGGAGCAGCCCGAGTGGCTGGCCAAGGAGCGCGCCACCCAGGCCGAGGTCCGCACCGAGACGGTCCGGATCAAGAAGAAGCGCGCCGAGGAGGCGGAGAAGGCCGAGCGCGACACCCGCGACTGAGCTCAGCCGCCCCCGCGCTCCGCCGCTCGGATGGATTCCCGCGTCCGGTGAGTGCGACGCAGCTCGTGGTGACCGCCTGCGCGATCCGGCGACGGAAGGCTGTCGCGCATGCTCACACCTCATGTGCGGTCAGCACGGCGCCGACACGACGGACGCCGCCGCCGGTCCCTCCTGGCCCGGGCCGGGACGGTCGCGGTCACCGTCCTGGCACTCGTCCTGACCCTTCCGGGCACCGCCCTCGCGGCCCCGGGCGACCTGGATCCCGGCTTCAGCGGCGACGGCAAGGTCCTCACCGGCTTCGCCGACGACGATCACGCCAATGACGTGGCGGTGCAGTCCGACGGAAAGATCGTCTCGGTCGGCACCTCCACCGACGAGTCGGTGCTGGAGAGCCGCTTCGCGCTGACCCGCCACAACACCGACGGCACCCTGGACACCGCCTTCGGCGGCCGCGACGGCGACACCCCCGGCACGGTGACGACCGCCGTCAACACCATGGACACGAACTTCCAGTGGAGCGAGGCCCACGCCGTGGTCCTGCAGGCCGACGGCAAGATCGTCGTGGTGGGCAGCAGCTGGCGGGAGTACGAGAACTGCTGCTGGTTCGTGGTGGTCCGCTACAACGCGGACGGCACCCTGGACGACACCTTCAGCGGCGACGGCCGGGTCTTCGCCGACATCGACGGCCCGACCGAGGCCCTCGACGTGGCGATCGACTCCAGCGGCAGGATCGTCGCGGCCGGCTACACCGGGGGCCGCATGGCCGTGCTCCGCCTCACCGGCGACGGCACCCCGGACAGCACGTTCGGCGGCGACGGCACGGTGACCGCCAATCCGGCGGGCCCGGTCCTCCAGGAGGGCGGGGAGGGCCGTGCCCTGGCCCTGCAGGCCGACGGGAAGATCGTCGTCGGGGGCGAGGTCGGCTCCACTCGCTTCGACTTCGCGCTGATGCGCTTCAACACCGACGGCAGCGTGGACACCGGCTTCGACGGCGACGGCATCGTCCGCACCGACTTCGGCGGCTACGACGGTGTGGAGTCGCTGGCGGTCCAGCCCGACGGCAAGATCGTCGCGGCGGGCGGCAGCGACGACCGGGCCGCGCTGGCCCGCTACAACACCAACGGCAGCCTGGACACGAGCTTCGACGGCGACGGCCGGGTGCTCACACCCGCGGCCCGTGCCGCCGACATGGTGCTCCAGCCGGACGGGCGGATCGTCGCCGCCGGCACCGCGGGCAGCGACTTCTCGGTCCTGCGGTACAACACCGACGGCAGTCTGGACAGCGGCTTCGGCACCGCCGGTCAGGCGACCGCGGACTTCGGCGGCGTCGACACGGCACGCGGCGTGAAGCTCGACTCCGCCAGCAGGATCGTCGTCGCCGGCTCGGGCGGTCCGAACAGCGACTTCGCGCTGGCCCGCTTCCTGGGAGGCGGCAGCACGCCACCGCCGCCGAGCGGCACGGACCTCTCGGTCACGAAGAGCGGTACCGGCACGGTGAGCATCGGTGACCGTGCCACGTACACCGTGGCGGTCACCAACACCACCGCCGGCACCACGGCGACCGGCGTCACCCTCACCGACACCCTCAGCGGACTCGCCGCCTCGGTCGTCTCCGCCACCACCACCCAGGGCAGCTGCACGATCACCGCCACCGGCGCCACCTGCGCCCTCGGCAGCATCTCCGCCGCCGGCCCCGGTGCCACGGTGACGGTCGTCGTGGAGCCCCGCGCCACCGGCACCCTCACCGACCGCGCCACGGTCACGGCCACCACGACCGACCCGGCCGCCGCCAACAACACGGCCACCAAGACCACCACCGTCAACAACGCCCGCGGCTGCACCCGTATCGGCACCAGCGGCAACGACACCCTCACCGGCACCTACAGCAACGATGTGATCTGCGCCCTGGGCGGCGACGACACCGTCGACGCGAGCTACGGCAACGACACCGTCCACGGCGGATACGGCAACGACCGCCTCGACGGCCAGTTCGGCGACGACACGCTCAACGGCGGCCCCGGCAACGACAACCTGATCGGCAACTACGGCACCGACAACCTCAACACGGTCGACAGCGTCTCCGGCAACGACACCGCCAACGGCGGCTTCAACACGGACACCTGCACGACCGACGCGGGCGACATCCGCATCAGCTGCCCCTGATCTCCGGCGCAGTCACACGGCGGCGGCCCTCCATGCCCCGGAGGGCCGCCGCCCGTTCGTCGCCACGCGTCCGTGACAGTGGCGGCCCCCAAGTCACCCCACGCACCACTCTGGACGCCCTGGGAACCCCTGGCCTAGGCTGCGCGGCAAGCGCTTTCTAAGCAGCCAGCCAGTCCGTCATGCGCCGAGCTCCGCCGACAGTTCCGTGCGCGAGCCGACGCGGACCGGCGCGGAAAGGTAGCGTTCCGTGCCGCACCACGAACCGAACGGCCAGCCAACGTCGTGGACCCGTAAGTCCTTCCTGCGGGGAATGGCCGCAGCAGGAGCGGCTCCCCTGCTTCCCGGGCTGCTGCCCGCCGCGACCGCCCGGGCCGCGGACTCCGGCCGGCCCGACTTCCTCCTGGTGGGTGAGGGCGCCGCCGTCGACGTGTTCGTGGACGCCGTCGACGACCCCGCCGTGATCCGCGCCGCCGGCGATCTGCGGGAGGACATCGAGCGGGTCGGCGGAGTACGGCCGGGACTGCTGCACGAACTGCCCACGAAGACGGACCGGTTGGTCCTGGTGGGCACGATCGGCTCGAGTCCGGTCATCGACCGCCTCGTCGCGGCGGGACGGCTCGACGTCTCCGGGGTCCGGGGGCGCTGGGAGGCCTCCGTGACCCAGGTGGTGGAGCGCCCGGTGCCCGGTGTGCGGCGCGCCCTGGTCATCGCGGGCAGCGACCGGCGGGGCGCCGTCTACGGCGTCTACGACACCTCGGAGCGCATCGGGGTCTCCCCCTGGTACTGGTGGGCCGACGTGCCGGTCGAGCACCGTGACACCGTGGCGGTCCCGGCGGACACCGTCAAACGGCGTGAGCCGTCCGTCCGTTACCGCGGGATCTTCATCAACGACGAGCAGAACTTGACCACTTGGTCGCACCGCACCCAGGAGACCGACAAGAACATCGGCCCCGAGACGTACAAGCGCGTCTTCGAGCTCCTGCTCCGGCTCAAGGCCAACTACCTGTGGCCGGCCATGCACCCCTACTCCGACTTCTTCAACAAGCACCGCGAGAACCCCGAACTGGCCGACCGCTACGGCATCGTCGTCGGCTCCAGCCACCCCGAGGCGCTGCTGCGCAACGGCGTCCACGAGTGGGAGCCGTGGGCCGCCGAGCACCCGAACGCGGACGGCACCCCGCCGGTGTACGACTACACCGTGAACCCGGCGGTCATCTCCGACTACTGGAGAGCCCGGGCGAGACAGAACGCGGCGTACGAGAGCAGCTGGACACTCGGCATGCGGGGGCTGCACGACAGCGCGCTGGAGACGAAGTACGCGACGACGATCCCCGAGAAGGTCGTCGTGATGAACGACATCATCGCCGACCAGCGCCGGACCCTGACCGAGGAGGTCGGTCCGGCGGCCGAACCGCAGATCTTCATCCCGTACAAGGAGGTGCTGGACCTCTACAACGCGGGCGTCCAGGTCCCCGAGGACGTGACCCTGATCTGGCCGGACGACAACCACGGCAACATGCGCCAGCTGCCGAACGACGCGGAGCGCGCCCGCCCGGGCGGCAACGGCATCTACTACCACCTCTCCTACTGGGGCCGCCCGAAGAGCTATCTGTGGCTGGACACCACGCAACTGGCCAAGGTCTGGCAGGAGTTGCGCCGTGTGTACGAGCACGGCGTCGACCGCATGTGGATCTTCAACGTGGGTGACCTCAAGTCGATCGAGACCGGGCTGTCCTTCTCCATGGACATGGCCTGGGACGTGGACCGGTGGGACGCCGACGACGTGGAGGACTTCCTCGCCGAGTGGGCCGGGCGGCAGTTCGGACGTCTGCACCGGCGGGAGATCGCGGCGATCCGCACCGAGTACTACCGGCTGGCGGCGGAGCTGCGGCCGGAGTTCATCGCCCGCGGGATCCTGTCCGTGATCCACCACGGTGACGAGGCGGGACGCCGGCTGGGTGCGTACGACCGGCTGCTGGACCGGGTGCGGGCGGTGGGCGCCGAGTTGCCCGAGGCGTACCGGGACGCCTTCTACGAACTGGTCGAATACCCGGTTCACGGCGCCTACTTGATGAACCTCAAGTACTACTGGGCGGACCGCAACGGGCTGGCGCTGACACAGGGGCGCGGTGCGGGGACCAACCGGTTCGCGGACCTGGCCGAGGCCGCCCACACTCAGGAGGCGGCGCTCACCAAGCGGTACAACACCGAGGTGGCGGGCGGGAAGTGGGACGGGATCGTGAACCCGTACCCCTCGCAGATCCCCAAGGCGCCGGGGCGGCCGAGCGTCGCCCGGGTGGCCCGGCGCGAGACCTCGGGGCTGGGGGTGGCGGCCGAGGGGAACGAGACCGGGGCGGCCCGGCCGCTGTCCTTCTCCTCCTACACCCGCGACCGGCGGTTCGTGGACGTCTTCAACACCGGCTTCCTCGCCCTGGACTGGACGGCCGAGCCCGGCGCCTCCTGGCTCCGGCTGAGCTCGGCGGGCGGATCCCTCACCGAGCAGACCCGGGTGTGGGTCGAGGTCGACTGGGCGCGGGCACCCGAGGGCACGCTCGACACGACGGTCACCTTCGCCGGGGCCGGCCAGAGTGCCGAGGTGCCGGTGCGGGTGGTCAACGACGGGGAGCGGGCCCTGCGGCGGGCCCGGGGGTTCGTCGAGGCCAACGGGTTCGTGTCGATCGACGCCGCGCACTTCGCGCAGCGGGTGGCGCGGGGCGGGGCGCGCTGGCGGGTCGTACGCGGACTCGGTCGTCGTACGGGCGCGATGGAGGCGGTCCCGTCGACGGCCGCAGCGGTCACCCAGGACTTCGCCGACCGGGCACCGGAGTTGAGATACCGGGTGCGGTTCGCGAGCACGGGCACCTTCCCGGTCACCGTGTTCCGGCTGCCCTCCCTCGACGAGCGCGGCCATCGGCGGGTGGCCGTCGCGCTCGACGACCAGCCGGCCACCGTGCTCACCGGGCAGTCGGTCGCCACCGGCAACCGGGGGGACGCGTGGGCGCGTCAGGTGGAGGACGGCGTCGAGAAACTGACGGCGACCGTGACCGTCACCGAAGCCGGTGACCACATGCTGCGGATCTTCATGGTGGACGCGGCGATCGCCGTGGACCAGATCGTCGTCGACACCGGTGGAGCGCCCGTCAGTTACCTTGCTCCGCCCGAGAGTTATCACCCGGTGTTCAACCCCGAGCCCGCCTACGAGCCGGGGCTGGACGTGCCGGGGCAGTAGGTTGCCCGCATGAGTGAGAGCACATCCCGGCTGGCCGGGAAAGTCGTGGTGGTCACGGGCGCGGCCCGTGGTCAGGGCGCCGCGGAGGCGGCCGCCCTGACCTGGGCCGGGGCCGAGGTGATCGCCACCGACGTACGGCCGGAGGGCGACGGCTGCCGCCGCCTCGACGTGAGCAGCGAGACCGACTGGGCGGAGCTGGCCGCCGAGTTGAGAGCGACGTACGGCCATGTCCACGGTCTGGTCAACAACGCGGGCGTCATCCGGCGCGGGCGGCTCGGGGAGGTCGGCCCCGAGGAGATGGCGCAGGTGCAGGCGGTCAACACGACCGGCCCCCTGCTCGGCATCCAGCGGCTCTCCCCGCTGATGCCGCCCGGCTCGTCGATCGTCAACGTCGGTTCGTCCGCCGCGCTGACCGGCTACTACCCCGTCGCCTACACGGCCAGCAAGTGGGCGCTGCGCGGGGTGTCGAGGATCGCGGCGATGGAGCTGGGGCCGCGGGGCATCCGGGTCAACACGATCCATCCGGGCTACATCGAGACGGACATGACGGCCGCGGCCACCGAGGCGTTCCGTGAGACGACGATCCGCGAGACGCCGCTCGGGCGCAGCGGCAGGCCCGACGACATCGCCCCGCTCGTGGTCTTCCTGATCTCCGACGAGTCCTCGTTCATCACCGGGACGGACATCCCGGTGGACGGCGGTCTCACGGCTCACGGTGGCGTCAAGTCCATCTCGGACGCGATGCGGCCGGACGGACCGTAGCTCCGTGCGGACCGCCGGTCCCCCGCGCCGGCGGTCCGCACGGAGAGCGGGAGAGAACCAGGCATCCCCTCCGGGCCTGTTCTCCCCTGTCTGCGGTCGCCGGGGCGCCGATGTGCTGGAGTACACGAGAACGTCGCTGTTGCTCTGTTGCATTCTGGAGGGGCAAGAGGTTGCGCAGGTATGGGTACAACTGCGTATGCGAACGAGTGGAGCGCGAACGTGGCACAGGGGCTGGGCGGAGCCTATGAACGCATGCTGGCGGTGGCCGTCGCCGCACTCCACGAGCGGGATCCGGGGCGTTTGTGGCCGTTGGTGGCGGGTGCGCTGCCGGGCCTGATCGGGGCCGAGGTCCTGATCTACAAGCTGGACGACTGGAGCGAGAGCGGGGGCACGATCGGTCTGTCGCCCGGTGTGGAACCGGAGTTCGACGGGCTCGGCGACGAGGCCGTGGGGCTGCTGCGGGCCGGGTATCCCTTCGCGGAGCACTACGGGGCGAGCCCGGACCGGGAGCCCGTGACGGCACGTCGTGCGGCCGGGCGGAACTGGTCCGCGAGCCCGACCGCGCGGTTGCTCGACGACATCATGGACGTGGACCACGCGTTGGGGATTCCGCTGCCGCAGTCGAGGGCGCCGATCACCGGCTGCCTCGTCTACCGCTCCGGGCGGGACTTCACCGATGAGGAAATCGTGGTCGCCGGGCGGCTTCAGCCGCTGCTGGCGGGGATAGAGCAGCAACGGCAGCTCCTTCAGCGGGTGGTCGTGCCGAGCGGCGACGACGTGGGGCTGACACCGCGGGAGTCGACCGTGCTGCTCCTGCTGGGCGACTCCCTGACGGCCGCCGCCATGGGCCGTCGCCTCGGCATATCCGAGCGGACGGTGCACAAGCACGTCGCGAACGTCTACCGGAAGCTCGGCACTCATGACCGGCTCGGGACGGTGCTGCGCGCCCAGCGGTTGGGGCTTGTGCCCGCGCCGGCGTCACGGGGGTGAGGGCACGCCGTCGCCCTTGAGGCGTTCCAGGTCGGACGGGCGGACCTGGATGGCGAGGACGGCGATCAGCGCGGCGAGGACGGCGAAGATCGCCGCCACGACGAAGGCGGCCGAGACTCCGGCGGTCAGGACCTCGTCGCCCCAGTGGCCGGGGAGTTGCCCGGTGCGCTTGAACCGCAGGAGTTCGGCCGGGGTCGCCTGGTCGAGGAAGCGCGGGACCTGCTTCTCCGCCTCGTTGGTGCTGGCCGTGCCGAACGTCGTGACCAGGATGGACAGTCCCAGCGAACCGCCCACCTGCTGCGTGGCGTTGAGGAGTCCGGAGGCCGCGCCGGTCTCCTGGACCGGCACGTTGGAGAGCGCCATCAGGGTGAGCGAGACGAACTCCATGCCCATGCCCAGGCTGAAGACGAGGATCGGGCCGAGGACGCTGCCCGCGTAGGTGGAGTGGACATCGGTCAGGGTCAGCCAGGCCAGTCCCGCCGCGGCCAGGATCGCGCCCACCACCATGAACGGCTTGGGCCCGTAGACGGGCAGGAACCGCGAGGCCAGCCCGGCTCCGACCGCGATGACCGCGCTGACCGGCAGGAAGGCGAACCCGGTGGCCAACGGGCTGAAGTTCAGGACGTTCTGCACGAAGAGCGTGAGGAAGAAGAACATGCCGAAGATCGCGGCGGCGAGGCACAGCATGATGCCGTAGGTGCCCGCGCGGTTGCGGTCGGCGAACATGTGCAGCGGTGTGATCGGCTGCCGGGAACGCCGTTCGACCATGATGAACAGCGCGAGGAAGACGACGGCCGCGCCGAACGAGGCCAGCGTGAGCGCGTCCCGCCAGCCTTCCTGCGCGGCTCTGATGAACCCGTAGACCAGCAGGACCATGCCGACGGTGGAGGTCAGTGCGCCGGTGAAGTCGAAGTGGCCCGGGTGGCGTTCGGATTCCCTGATCCAGCGGGGCGCGGCGAGGGCGATGAGCAGTCCGATGGGGACGTTGACGAAGAGCACCCATCGCCAGTTCAGATACTCGACGAGGATGCCGCCGGCGAGCAGCCCGATCGCTCCGCCGCCCGCCGAGACCGCGGCGAACACCCCGAACGCCCGGTTGCGTTCCGGGCCTTCGCGGAAGGTCGTACTGATCAGGGAGAGGGCGGTCGGGGAGGCGATGGCGCCGCCCACGCCCTGGAGGGCGCGTGCGGACAGGAGTTGGGCCTCGTTCTGCGCGAACCCGCCGAGCAGGGAGGCCAGGACGAAGAGCAGGACACCGCAGATGAAGACCCGCCGTCTGCCGAGGATGTCACCGGCGCGGCCGCCGAGGAGCAGCAGACCGCCGAAAGTCAGCGTGTAGGCGTTGACCACCCAGGCGAGGCTGGTGGTGGAGAAGTCCAGGGAACGCTGGATGTCCGGCAGCGCGATGTTCACGATGGTGATGTCGAGGACCACCATCAGCTGACACGAGGCGATGACCAGCAGTGCCAGGTTGTTTCCGCCACCGCCGGTGTTCCCGGTGGGGGCCTGGACTGCGGAAGTCGGCTGCGAGTCACTGGTCATGAGATATCGCGCTTTCAGTGAACGGTGGCGTCCACTGTTCGACCGTACGCCTGCCCCAAGAACGTCACCACTCGATCAGCCGACACCCTCTCGGCCGACCGCGGCGGCGAGCGCCGCGTCGATGGTCGGGTGCTCGAAGGTGAAACCGGAGGCCGACAGGGCGCCCGGCACGACGCGCTGGCTCATCAGGATGCCGTCGGCGAACTCGCCCAGGACGAGCCGCAGTGCGAAGCCCGGCACCGCGAAGACGGTCGGCCGGTGCAGGGCCCTGCCGACGGCGGCGGTGACGTCGCGGTTGGTGGCGGGGTGCGGGGACGTCATGTTGACGGGTCCGGTGATGCCGTCCGTGGCGATGATGTGGCGCAGGGCGCGGACCGCGTCGGTCAGGGAGAGGTGACTCCAGTACTGGTCGCCGCTGCCGAGGCGCCCGCCGAGGCCCGCGCGGGCGAGCGGCAGCAGGCGTCCCATCGCCCCGCCGCGGGGCGACACGACGATGCCGAAGCGGGTGTTCACGACCCGCGTGCCGACCGCGCCGGCGCCCTGGGCGGCCGACTCCCACTCCTGGCAGACGCCGGCCAGGAAGTCCCGGCCGGGCGCGCCCGACTCGTCGACCTCGGCCGTGCCGGTCTCGCCGTAGTAGCCGACGGCCGAACCGGACACGAACACCGGCGGTGGCTTCTCGCAGGCCGTGATCGCCGTCGCCAGGGCGGTGGTGCCGAGGACACGGCTGTCGCGGATCTGCTTCTTGTACGTCTGTGTCCAGCGGCGGTCCCCCACGCCTGCCCCGGCCAGTCCGACCACCGCGTCGGCGCCTTCGAGCACGGTGGGATCCAGCAGACCCGCCTGCGGATCCCACCCTGCCTCCGCGCTGCCGTCGTCGCGGGACCGCGGCTCCCGGCGGACCAGTCGGGTCACCCGGTGCCCGTCGTCCAGCAGTGACGCGGCCAGGGCGCCGCCGATCAATCCCGAAGAACCGCTGATGACGACGTGCATGGGGGACCCCGATCCGGAGGGACACGCGAGATGCTTTAGATTTAAAACATCATACTCCCTGCTCCACGGCCGGAGCCCGCCGCACCCCGATCGCCGCCGCGATCGCGCCCAGCACCTCGAGGACACCGGTCGCCGGCACCGCCGTGTGCACACCGTTCATGAACGCGTCGTCACCGCCCTCGACCACCGCGGCCTTCAGCTGTGCCGGCATCGCGTCGGAGACCGGCGCCACCCCCATGGCCACCGCGTCCTGGGCCGCGCCCAGCCCGTGTGCCGTCCGCGCGGGCACCCCGGCGTCGGTCAGTTCGCCGGTGAGGGTGGAGCCCACCCGGCTGCTGATGACGGAGACCAGGACCGAGGTCCCGAGCGCGCCGCCGATCTGCAGCGCGGTGGCCTGGAGACCTCCGGCGACACCGCCGTCCCGCACCGGGGCGTTGCCCGCGATGGCCTCCGAGGAGGCGGACATCACCATGCCGACGCCCAGGCCCATCGCGATGAAGGGCGGCCACATGTGGCGTACGAGGAGTCGGCGCTCCAGGTGAGCATGGTGAACATGGCGGCGGCCTGGAGCAGCATGCCCAGCGGCATGGTGAACCGGGCGCCGAACCGCTCGGTCAGGGCGGCGCCGAGCGGGGAGGCGACCACGGAGGCGAGGCTCAACGGCAGGGTGCGGACGCCGGCTTCGACGGGGGAGAGGCCGCGCACGTTCTGCAGGTAGAGCATGACGAAGAAGATCGTGCCGAGCAGGACGAAGAAGTTCAGGCGTCTCGTAGAGGCCGAAGACCAGCAGGACGACCACGCCCGCGCCGATCGCGCCGAGGGTGCCGGCCGAAGTCCAGCCCCACGTCTCGCCCTTGACCACACCGAACACGACGGCGAGCAGACCCACGGCGAGCAGGGCGACGCCGGGTATGTCGAACTTCTCCCCCGCGGCGGCGGTGTTCTTGCTCTGCGGCAGGACGAGCGCGCTGTAGACGAGGGCGATCAGGCGACCGGGAGAAGGCCCGCACCGAGGTGGTGTGTGAGCGGTGCGCCGACCTGAGCCGCGGATTCGGGGCCGCGCAGTGGTACGGCATGAGCTGCGGCGACGGCTGGACGGCCTGGTGCATCGCCGAGGGCGGAGAAGTGGTGCGCTTCTACGACGCGTTCGACGCCGCGGAGAAGGGCGACGAGGGCCCCGGGCACCCGGCCGAGTCCGGCTACCGGCTGCCGCACGAGCACGTGGACACCGGCGACGCCTTCGACGCTGTCGGCGACCTGCCCGACGGGGCGGGTCCGCTGGACGTCGAGGCGTTCTACGCCCGCTACGTCCAGGTGAAGAGGGACCTCGGGATACCCGACACCTGCTACGCCACCGACATCGCCGTCCGCCTCTCGGTCGACCCCGGAGCGAGGACCCGGATCACCGGCACCGGAGTCCTCGCCCTCACCGCGTGCGGCCGTCGGTACGGCCACCCCGCGGGAGCGCTCGAGGTCTGACCCTGTCCTAGCCGATCACGAAGAGCAGGTCGCCGCCCTCCACCTGCTGGATCCGGTTGATGGCGAGCCGGGAGACCTTGCCCGCCTTGGGGGCGGTGATGGCGGCCTCCATCTTCATCGCCTCGATGGTGGCGATCGTGCCGCCGGCCGTGACCTCGTCGCCCTCGGCGACCGCGAGGGTCACGACTCCGGCGAACGGGGCGGCGACGTGGCCGGGGTTGGAGCGGTCGGCCTTCTCGGTGACCGGGATATCCGACGCGACGGCCGCGTCGCGCACCTGGATGGGCCTGAGCTGGCCGTTCAGGGTGGACATCACCGTGCGCATACCGCGCTCGTCGGCCTCACCGACGGCCTCCAGGCCCAGCAGGAGGCGCACGCCGGGTTCGAGGTCGACGGCGTACTCCTTCCCCGGGCGCAGACCGTAGAAGAAGTCCCTGCTGTCCAGGACGCTCGTGTCGCCGAAGGACTGGCGGTGCGTCTCGAAGTCGCGCGTCGGGCCGGGGAAGAGGAGGCGGTTGAGGGTGACGCGCCGGTCCTTCTCCAGTCCGTCGCGCTCCTCCGTGGTCAGCTGCGGAGCGGGCTTGGCGTCGGCGCGGCCCTCGAGTGCCTTGCTGCGGAAGGGCTCCGGCCAGCCGCCGGGCGGGGTGCCCAGTTCGCCGCGGAGGAAGCCGATCACGGAGTCGGGGATGTCGAACCGGTCCGGCGTCGCCTCGAAGTCCTGCGGGGAGACCCCGGCGCCGACGAGGTGCAGGGCGAGGTCGCCGACCACCTTCGAGGACGGGGTGACCTTCACCAGGTGACCGAGGATGCGGTCGGCGGCGGTGTACATCTCCTCGATGTCCTCGAACCGGTCGCCGAGGCCCAGGGCCACGGCCTGGGTGCGCAGGTTGGAGAGCTGGCCGCCGGGGATCTCGTGGTCGTAGACGCGACCGGTCGGGGAGGCGAGGCCCGCCTCGAAGGGGGCGTAGATCCGGCGGACGCTCTCCCAGTACGGCTCCAGGTCGCCGACGGCCCGGAGGTCGAGGCCGGTGGGGCGGGCGGAGTGGTCGGTCGCGGCGACGATCGCCGACAGGGAGGGCTGCGAGGTGGTGCCCGCCATGGACGCGACCGCCCCGTCGACGGCGTCGGCACCGGCCTGGATCGCGGCCAGGTAGGTGGCGAGCTGGCCGCCCGCCGTGTCGTGGGTGTGGATGTGGACGGGGAGGTCGAACTCCCGGCGCAGGGCGGAGACGAGGGTCGCCGCGGCCGGAGCCCTGAGCAGTCCGGCCATGTCCTTGACGGCCAGGACGTGGGCGCCCGCCTCGACGATCTGCTCGGCCAGACGCAGGTAGTAGTCGAGGGTGTAGAGCCGCTCGCCCGGGTTCGACAGGTCGGAGGTGTAGCAGAGGGCGACCTCGGCGACCGCGGTGCCCGTCTCCCGTACGGCCTCGATCGCCGGACGCATCTGGCCGACGTCGTTGAGGGCGTCGAAGATGCGGAAGATGTCGATGCCGGTGGCGGCGGCCTCCTGCACGAAGGCGTCGGTCACCTCGGTCGGGTACGGCGTGTAGCCGACGGTGTTGCGGCCGCGCAGCAGCATCTGGAGGCAGATGTTGGGGACGGCCTCGCGGAGCGCGGCCAGCCGCTCCCACGGGTCCTCGGCGAGGAAGCGCAGGGCGACGTCGTAGGTGGCGCCGCCCCAGCACTCCAGGGACAGCAGCTCGGGCAGGGTGCGCGCGACGACCGGGGCGACCGCGAGGAGGTCCTTGGTGCGGACGCGGGTGGCGAGCAGCGACTGGTGGGCGTCGCGGAACGTGGTGTCGGTGACACCGATGGTCGGGGACTCCCGCAGCCAACGGGCGAAGCCCTCGGGGCCGAGTTCGGTGAGCTGCTGCTTCGAGCCGGCCGGGGGCACTTCGGCGGTCTGGCGCGGGAGCTTGGTCGTGGGCTCGATCAGGTCGGGGCGGTCGCCGTGCGGCTTGTTCACCGTGACGTCGGCGAGGTAGGTGAGCAGCTTCGTGCCGCGGTCGGCCGAGGTGCGGGAGGTCAGCAGGTGCGGGCGCTGCTCGATGAACGACGTGGTGACACGGCCCGCCTGGAAGTCCGCATCGTCGAGGACGGCCTGGAGGAACGGGATGTTGGTGGCCACACCGCGGATCCGGAACTCGGCGACGGCACGCCGGGCGCGCTTGACGGCGGTGCCGAAGTCCCGGCCCCGGCAGGTGAGCTTGACCAGCATCGAGTCGAAGTGCGCGCTGATCTCCGTACCGGCGTGGGTGGTTCCGCCGTCGAGGCGGATGCCGGAGCCGCCGGGCGACCGGTAGGCGCTGATGCGGCCGGTGTCGGGGCGGAAGCCGTTGGCGGGGTCCTCGGTGGTGATACGGCACTGGAGTGCGGCGCCGTGCAGGACGACCGTCTCCTGGGACAGCCCGAGGTCGGCCAGGGTCTCGCCGGCGGCGATACGGAGCTGGGACTGGACGAGGTCGACGTCGGTGACCTCCTCGGTGACCGTGTGCTCGACCTGGATGCGCGGGTTCATCTCGATGAAGACGTGGTTGCCGGCCGGGTCGAGCAGGAACTCGACGGTGCCGGCGTTGCGGTAGCCGATCTCGCGGGCGAAGCGCACGGCGTCGGCGCAGATCCGGTCGCGCAGCTCCGGGTCGAGGTTCGGCGCGGGGGCGAGCTCGATGACCTTCTGGTGGCGGCGCTGGAGGGAGCAGTCGCGCTCGTAGAGGTGGATGACATTGCCCTGGCCGTCGGCGAGGATCTGTACCTCGATGTGCCGGGGGTCCACGACGGCCTTCTCCAGGAACACCGTCGGGTCGCCGAACGCGGAGGCCGCCTCACGGGCCGCCGCCTCGATGGACTCCCGCAGCTGCGCGCGTTCCTCGACCCGGCGCATACCGCGCCCGCCACCACCGGCGACGGCCTTGACGAACACCGGGAACCCGATGTCCTCGGCGGCCCGCACCAGCTCGTCCACGTCGCTGGAGGGCTCGGAGGAGCCCAGCACCGGTACGCCGGCCGCGCGGGCGGCGGCCACGGCGCGGGCCTTGTTGCCCGTCAGCTCCAGGATCTCCGCGCTCGGCCCGACGAAGGTGAGGCCGGCTTCCTCGCAGGCCCGCGCGAGCTCGGGGTTCTCGGACAGGAACCCGTAGCCCGGGTAGACGGCGTCGGCGCCCGCCTGACGGGCGGCCCGGATGATCTCCTCGACGGAGAGATAGGCCCGCACGGGGTGTCCCGGTTCGCCGATCTCGTACGCCTCGTCGGCCTTGAGCCGATGCAGCGAGTTGCGGTCCTCGTGGGGGAAGACGGCGACCGTCCTCGCGCCCAGCTCATAACCGGCTCGGAACGCGCGAATCGCGATCTCACCACGGTTGGCTACCAGTACCTTGCGGAGCATTCCGGATCCCTTCGGCCTGCCGGTGACGCCCCCCATCGTCTCGGCAATGTCTCCGTCGTGCCATGAGAGCCGGGTCACGCGCGGATTGCCGTTTGGGGATGATCTGCGACGGTACGGCGGTTGCACGGAGCACCACCACCGCAGCGCGAGGGAGCGGACATGACCGTCCAGGACATCGACCGAGTGAGCTTCGCACAGGAATGGCAGGAGTGGCACCGGCAGAAGGAGGCGGTCCTCTCCGGCCCGCACGGCTTCCTCGCGATCACCGGCCTGCACTGGCTGGGCCCGGAGCCGGAGCGCTTCGAGGACGCGCCCGGAGCCTGGTCGAGCACCGCCGAAGGGGTGGTGGTCGAGCTGGCCGAGGGCGAGGAGCTGACCGTCGACGGGGAGCCGGTGCGCGGCCGGTACGACTTCGGTGTCGTCGCGGAACGGGACAGCGTGTACGTGGGCGCGGGTGACGCGGTCATCGAGGTAGCCAAGCGCGGCGGACAGGACATCGTGCGCCCGCGCCATCCCGACAACCCGTTGCGTACGTCCTTCACCCGGACCCCGGCCTACGCCCCCGACCCGCGCTGGGTCGTCCCCGGCCGTTTCCTGCCCTTCCCCGAGCCGCGCCCGGTGACCGTGGGCGCCGCCGTCGAGGGCCTTGAGCACGTGTACGACTCCCCCGGCCAGGTCGAGTTCGAGCTGGCCGGCGTGCGGCACCGCCTCACGGCGTTCAACGGCAGGGGGCCCGGCGCGCTGATGGCGCTGTTCACGGACGAGACCTCGGGCGTGACGACGTACGCGGCGAACCGATCGCTCCAGATCGCGGCTCCCGACGCCGAGGGCCAGGTCACCCTCGACTTCAACCGCGCCGGGAATCTGCCCTGCGCCTACACCGACCTGGCCACCTGCCCGCTGCCGCCGGCGGAGAACCGGCTGCCGGTCGCGGTCGAGGCGGGCGAGCGGATCCCGTTGGAGCGGGGCGGACAGCCCTGACGGAGGGGCACGCTGACGGTCGGACGGCCCGTCAGCGCGCCAGGAACTCCCCCAGCCCTGCCAGGAGCCGGTCGACGTCCTCGGAGTCGTTGTAGGGCGCGAGGCCGACGCGGAGGCCGCCGCTGTCGCCGAGGCCCAGGTGGCGGGAGGCCTCGATGGCGTAGAAGGAGCCGGAGGGGGCCTGGATGCCGCGCTCGGCGAGAAAGCCGTAGGCGTCGGTCGTGGCGTGGTGCTCGAAGGTCAGCAGCAGGGTGGGGGTGCGGTCTGCCGCCCTGGAGTGGATCGTGATGCCGGGCAGCGCGGCCAGGCCCTTGTCGAGCTGGGTGCGCAGGGTGTGCTCGTGTGCTTCGAGCTCCGCGTAGGCCGCTGCCAGACGCTCGCGTCGCGTGCCTGTCGCCGTCGCGTCGAGGCCGGCCATGAAGTCGACCGCCGCCCTGGTCCCGGCGAGGAACTCATAGGGCAGGGTGCCCAGTTCGAACCGCTCGGGGACCGCGTCGGTGGAGGGCAGCAGCTTGTCGGGGCGCAGGGTCTCCAGCAACTCCGGAGCGGCGGCGAGGGCTCCGTGGTGGGGGCCCAGGAACTTGTACGGGGAGCAGACGAAGAAGTCCGCGCCGAGCGACTCCAGGTCGACCAGGCTGTGAGCGGTGTGATGGACACCGTCGACATACACGAACGCGCCCGCCTCGTGCACGAGTCGGGAGATCGCCGCGATGTCGGGACGGGTGCCGATCAGGTTGGAGGCGGCGGTGACGGCGACCAGGCGCGTGCGGTCGGACAGCACGGCGCCGATGTCGTCCGGGGTCAACTCGCCTGTGGCCGGGTCGAAGTCGGCCCAGCGCACGGTGGCACCGACCCGCTCGGCGGCCTGGACCCAGGGGCGGATGTTGGCGTCGTGGTCGAGGCGGGTGACGACGACCTCGTCACCGGGCGACCAGGTGTCGGCGAGGGTGCGGGAGACGTCGTAGGTGAGCTGTGTGGCGCTGCGGCCGAAGACGATCCCCCTCGGGTCCGCGCCCAGCAGGTCGGCCATGGCCCGGCGGGCCCCGCTGACGAGGCTCTCCGCGTTGCGCTCCCCCAGCGTCACGCTGCCCCGGTTGGACAGCGGGTGTGACAGCGCGTCGGCGATGGCGTCGATCACGGGCCGGGGTGTCTGGGTGCCGCCCGGGCCGTCGAAGTGGGCCGTTTTGGCGGTCAGGGCGGGGAACTGGGAGCGGAGGGCGGTGATGTCGTACGTCACGGAGGGCTCCTGTCGTGGTTCCGGGCCGGGGCTCGAAGTCAACCCCATCCTCCGGGCGGCGGCGAGATCGCCCCCTGTGTCGTCGGCGGAGAGAGGGTGCGTCTTTTCGGCCATCATTCTGACGTGCACCTGCCCAAATAGGGCGTTCGGTGGCACTCTGCGCGCAGAACGGTCACACCCTCCGACCCCCACCGCAGAAGGAGACCGCGTGATAGGCAGACTTCGTGCCGCCCTGGTGGGCGCAGCCGCACTGCTGACCGCCGGCGTCCTCACCACGCCGGCCGGCGCCGCCCCCGACCCGGGAACCGTGTCGCTCACGGCGCAGCAACGCACCCAGGCCTTCTGGACACCGGAGCGGATGCGCCAGGCGACTCCGCTCGACGTCCTGTCCGTCGACCGCTCCGAGGTGACGGCATCCGAGCCCCGCAAGGGCAGGAAGACGCTCATCGCACCCAGCGCCCCCGCCTCGCCCGTCGGAACGCTGGCGTTTCCCGACGGCGGCGGCGCGTGGACCGGTGGCGGAGCGGTCGTCCAGACCGCCGGGCGGGTGTTCTTCACCTATCAGGGCCGTACCGCCTCCTGCTCCGGCAACGCCGTCACCAGCGCCAACAAGTCCACCGTCCTCACGGCCGGGCACTGCGTGAAACTGGAGGGCGCCTGGCACACCAACTGGGTGTTCGCACCCGGGTACCACGACGGGCAGACGCCGCACGGCACCTGGTCGGCGACCAAGACCCTGTCGACCCCGCAGTGGACGGCGAGCGAGGACATCAACTACGACATCGGCGCGGCCGTGGTGGCCCCGCTGAACGGACAGCTGCTGACCGATGTCGTCGGCGGTCAGGGCCTGGCGTTCAACACCGGCTACAGCAAGGCGATGTACGCCTTCGGCTTCCCCGCCGCCGCCCCGTACGACGGCCAGAAGTTCATCTACTGCAGCGGCACCACCTACCGCGACTTCCTGCTCTCCAGCGACCACGGTCTGACCTGCAACATGACCGGCGGCGCCAGCGGCGGCCCCTGGTTCACCCAGTTCGACGAGGCCACCGGCACCGGACTCCAGTCCTCGGTGAACAGCTTCAAGTACAACTTCCTGCCGAACGCGATGTACGGCCCGTACTTCGGCGCGGACGCACAGAACCTGTACCGGGCGGCCCAGTCGTCCTGAACAGCTCCTGACGGTACGTGCGCCGGCCGGCCCCGAACGTCCCGGGGCCGGCCGGCGTCGTAGCGGTAACCGTCTTCGAAGGGGCCGCCATGACCGTCGTCCGCTCGCTCTTCCTTGTGGCCGTGCTGGTGGGCGGCCTGGCCGCCTGCGGTGAGGAGGCGAAACCGGCCGCGCCCGCCTGGGAGGAGCCCGCCTCGTACACGTACACGCTGACGTCGAGCGAGGGCGAACGGGCCCTCATCGGCACCTTCCGGATCACGGTCCGAGGCAGCGAGGTCACCAAGGCGGTCGGCCTCGACGACAGCGCGCGTCGGGTCGTACGGCAGCTGCCCGACCCAGTGCCCACCCTGGGCGCGTTGTTGAAGGAGCTGGAGCAGGCACGGGGCGACGACGCGGACACGGCGCGGGCTCGAACCGCGGCGGACGGGCATCCGACGCACATCGAGCTCGACTGGGAGGAGAACGCCGTCGACGACGAGGTCCGCTACGACATCACCGACTACGAACCGGCCGCCGACTAGCCCTACAACTGCTTGATGTTCCCGCCGAGTTCGGGGCGGAACTTCTTCAGCAGCGCCTCCGGGCCGCTGACCACCCAGCGGGTGCCGACGAGGTACTTGCCGCCGTAGATGGAGGCGGCGTCCAGCCAGGTGAGCTTGAACCGCTCCTCGGGGAACGTGGTGATGAGGAAGTCACCGTCCTTGCCGTGGCACACGCCTTCCCTCAACTCGTCGGCGTCCGTGCGGATCTTGACCTTGCAGCCGACCAGCCCGGCGATGACCTCCACCTTCGCGGGAGCCACGACCCCGGCGGAAGGCGCGGCCGTCACCTTCGTGGCGCTGCTCACCTTGGACTCGTCCGACCCCGCGCCGCACCCCGTGGTCAGGGTGAGCAGGGCCAGCCCGCCCGCCAGTAGCAGGCGGGCGGTGAGCGGACTGCGGGCGCGCTGGGACACGTACCTCTCCGTTTCGGGACGTCGGCCGGACGTATGCCAGGAGGTACGGGTGCGAGGCGGTGGGTGTTCAGTCCGGTCCGCCGCGGGGTGGACGTGGCGGCGGGGGCCCGCGAGATCCTGAGTGAGGAGGACGTCCGGAGCACGCTGCGCGCCTGGGTGGGAGAAGTGTCATGAACGTCGACGTGCACCAGCATCTGTGGACGCCGTCCCTGGTGGCGGCCCTGCGCTCACGCCGTGAGCCGCCGTATCTGCACGGTTGGACGCTGCACCTGGACGGGGAGCCGCCGTACGACATCCCGCCCGCCGACCACGACATCGCCCGGCGTGCCGAACTCGCCCGCGCCGACGGTGCGGGGCGGGCGCTCGTCTCGCTGTCGGCCCCGATCGGCGTGGAGTGGCTGCCGTCGGCCGAGGCCCGCCCGCTCCTCGACGCCTACCACGAGGGCGCGGCCACCCTCCCCGAGCCGTTCGGCGCCTGGGCCGCCGCGGGTGTGCTGGACATCGACGCAAAGGCGACGGCCGAGGACCTCGACGGGGGCTTCGTGGGGCTCCAGCTCCCGGCCGACGCCCTGCTGGACTCCGCCGGCTACGCGCGCTGCGCCCCGCTGCTCGACCTGCTGGAGGAGCGCGACCTGCCGCTCTTCGTGCACCCCGGGCCCGCACCGGGCGGGTCCGAAGGGCCCGGCTGGTGGCCCAGCTGGTGGCCCGCGATGGTGCCCTACGTCCAGCAGATGCACGCCGCCTGGTTCGCCTTCCGCGCCTTCGGCCGCCCCCGCCACCCTCGCCTGCGGGTGTGCTTCGCGCTGCTCGCCGGGCTGGCCCCGCTGCACGGGGAGCGCTTCGCCGCCCGGGGCGACGGCTCGGCAGCGGTGGATCCGGATGTCTTCGTCGAGACGTCCTCCTACGGTCCGCGCTCGGTGGACGCCGTGGTCCGCGCCCTCGGGATGAACGCCGTGGTCCAGGGCTCGGACCGGCCGTACGCGGAGCCCCCGCGCCATCCCGGGTTCGGTCTGGGCGCGACCATTGCCCATGCCTTCCGGACCGCAAACCCCCGGCGGCTGCTGACCGGCGAGAACCACTGAACCCGGGTGGGGCGTATCGAGCCGCCCCGCGCCCTAATGTTGTGCACTTTCTTGACTGCAGTGACGTTAGAGCCTACTTTCGCGGTGTCCTACCCCCGGTCAAGGGAGACCGCGATGCCCCCGTCCCCCGTCGCATCACCGTCCACGGCCGCCGAGCGAACCCGGCAGCTGCGCCTGGTCGCCGCCTCCGGGCTGCTCGGCACCGCCGTGGAGTTCTACGACTTCCTCGTCTACGGCACGGTCGCCGCGCTCGTCTTCGGCGAACTGTTCTTCCCCGGCGCCGATCCGGCCGTCGGCACGATCGCCGCGTTCGGCACCTTCGCCGCCGGCTATGTGGCCCGTCCGCTCGGCGGCATCCTCTTCGGCCACTTCGGCGACCGGCTCGGCCGCAAGTCGATGCTGCTGCTCACCATGGGTCTGATGGGCGGCGCCAGCTTCCTCATCGGCCTGCTGCCCACGTACGACACGATCGGTGTGTGGGCCCCGGTCCTGCTGATCGCCCTGCGCGTCGTCCAGGGCGTCGCCATCGGCGGCGAGTGGGGCGGCGCGACTCTGATGGTCGTCGAGCACGCCGGAGAGCGGCGCCGCGGCCTGTGGTCCAGCTTCACGCAGATGGGAGCCCCGCTCGGCTCCCTGCTGTCCACCGCCGTCGTCGCGTACGTCGTCACCCTCCCCAAGGACGACTTCGCGGCGTGGGGCTGGCGGGTGCCGTTCCTGTTCAGCGTCGCCCTGCTCGGCGTCGGCCTCTTCGTCCGGCTCAAGGTGGTGGAGAGCCCGCTCTTCGCCGAGGTGAAGAAGGACCGCGCCGAGTCCCGGCTGCCCATCCTCGACGTCCTGCGCAACCCGCGCCCCGTACTGCTGGCCTGCGGTGTCGGCATCGGCGCCTTCACCGCACAGTCGCTGCTGACCAGCTACATGATCGCGTACGCCACCGGCATCGGGTACGCCCGGCCGCAGGTGCTCAACGCCCTCACCGTCTCCGCGTGCGTCGCGCTCGTCGTGCTGCCGTGTGCCTCCGCGCTCTCCGACCGGATCGGCCGCCGCCCGGTCGTCCTCGCCGGAGCCATCGCCTCGGCCGCGCTCGCCTTCCCCGTCCTGGCGCTGGTCGACTCGAAGTCGCCGGGGCTGCTGATCCTCGCCGTCGTCCTCGGTCACGGCATCGCCCAGTCCACGATGTACGGCCCGCTGGGCGCACTGCTCACCGAGATGTTCGGCACCAAGGTCCGCTACACCGGCGCCTCCCTCGGCTATCAGGGCGCCACGCTCGTCGGCGCCGGCTTCTCCCCCATGATCGCCGGAAGCCTGGTGGCCGGGAGCGGCAACAGCACCCCCGTCGCCCTGCTGCTCTGCGGCGGCGCCGCCGTCACCGCGGTGACCGTCTGCTTCGTCCGCGAGACCCACCGCGGCACCCTCGACGACTCCGCCGCCCGCCCCACCGTCCCGAGTGTGTCGAGTGTCAGCCCTGCCGGAACAGGTCGTTGAGGTCCGCCTGGGAGAGCTGATCGTCGGCGTAGGAGAACGTGCCTCGCTCGGCCAACTCCCGTGCGGCGGTGAGGAGGTGACGGTACATCGCGCGGGCGATGCTGCCGCCGACGGTCACCCTGCGTACCCCGAGTTCGCGCAGGTCGTCCAGGGCCAGTGCGTTGCCGGTGAGCCCCATGACGACATTGAGCGGGCCGTCGAGTTCCCGCACCAGGGTGCCGATGGTCTCGGCGTCGGCGGCTCCCGGCACGAACGCGCAGTCCGCGCCGGCCGCCAGATAGGCGTTGGCGCGCCGTACGGCCTCGTCGAGCGAGCCTCCGACCAGCAGCACATCCGTCCGGCCGACCAGGACGAACGGATCGCCTGCGGCGGTCCGCGGCGGCACGGGCGGCGCGGACACGGTCCACCGCGAGCGGCTCCTCGTACAGGGGCCGGGCGCGGTCGCCGGTGAAGTCCTCGATGTTGCCCCCCGCGGCGCCTGCCGCGCGGGTCATCGAGATGGTCTCCGCCACGGTCTCGGGCGCCTCACCGAACCCGTCCTCCAGGTCCGCGCTGAGCGGCACCCGGAGTTCGTCCGCCATCTCACGGACCCGGCGGATCATGGTGTCGCGGCCGATCCGCCCGTCCGGCGCCTTCTCGTCGTGGAAGTCGTGGTCCGGGCGCCCGAGCGAGAAGGCGACCCCCGCGCTCGTGGTGGCCACGGCGGGGAAGCCGGCCGACTCCAGGACCCGGGCGCTTCCCACGTCCCAGGCGTTGGGGAGCAGGAAACACCCCTCCCGGTGCAACTCGACGAAACGCTCGGCTCGTTCTCGGCTGTCGATGTTCACGCACCGAACGTACTGCTCGTCCGCCCCGACGGTCACATCACCGCCCGCCGGGACTCGAACCTGCCGAAGGCTCTACCCCCGGTGGGCCGCGGCCGCTGCGCCCACGGTCCCGGTCTCGCGCGCCACCGCGACGATCCGGGCCCGCAGAAGCTCCGCACAGCGCCGCATGTTCTTGTCGGCGACCGGCGTGTCCGGCAGTCGGCAGGCGAACTGCAGGCCTTCGGGGACCCGGGTGGCCCACGCGCACACCTGGTCGCCGTACGACACCCTGATCAGCCCGTACGCCTTCAGCTCCGGCCAGCGCCCGGCACCGGGGATGTCACGCGAGTCGACGTACGAGAGGATCGAGTACAGGTCCGGTGAGGTGGGCCGGAAGTCCGCGCCCAGCAGGCGCAGGACGCGCGCCAGGGGCATCCGGGGCAGCGCCCGGGTGTCGCGCAGCGCGGCGCGGACCAGTGCCAGGGCGGCGTCGAGTCCACGGCCCGCTCCACCGGGATCGCGACAGGCGCCCCGCCCACGTACCAGCCGACCGGGTCGGCCCAGCGGGACTTGACCCAGGTGTGGAAGGGCGCGACGGTGCGGTACACGCTCAGGCCGCTGATCTCGCGGGCGGCGAGCGCGACGGCCGCGACGATCCCGACCAGACTGCCGCCGTAGGGACGGCAGTACGCCTCACGATGAACTCCCGCCAGCGGCCGACGACTTGGTGGGTGTCGTCGATCCGGTCGGCGTCCGGGCGTTCATCGGCGCAGAAGTCGACGTAGCCGGCGACCGGTTCGGACGCGACCACCCGCCCTTCGAGGCCGGCCGCGTACAGCTCGTGGATCTCGGCGGTGATGCGGTGGATCGAGTACGCGTCCACGTTGCTGTGGTCGAACGCCATGTACACACTCGCTCCGTCGTCCCGTACGACGGCCGTGAACAGGAAGTTGGGCCAGGTGAGCGCGTCGGCGACGACGTCGAAACGGTCCTGGAGGTACCGGGTCAGCGTCACCGCGTCCGCGAACTCGCCGATGTCCTCGCGATGCAGGGCGACGGCATCGGAGTCGAGGGTGAACCGTAGCGTCTCGTGCCGCAGCATCCAGCCTCCAACGCGCCCTGCAGAACGTCGAGTTCGACGCGTCCGGGGATGTCGAAGGCGGTACCGAGCCAGGTCGGCACGAACAGCCCGTCCTCCCGCACCGTCCGTGCCGTGCGGATGTGGGACTCCTGGACGTACGCCGGTGGCCTCGCGTCGTCCGGCAACGCCCGCGCCGCGCCCACCGACGCCGGATGCAGGGTCCACTCCACGAGCTTTCCGGGCCGGATCTCGCACCGCTGGAGGTCGGTCATGCGCACCGGGCTCTCCGATCATCGCTCACCGCGCGGAGAGATCAACGAGCGGACGGGCCCGAAGCGACGCGACTGGAGGCTGACGCTCCGGTACTCCGGCCGTTTTGGGGATGGTGTTCGCACCGGCTCGCGGCAAGGATGCTCCCTCGCGCGGCACTTCCCGTCGTACGACATCGGCGCACCGAGGACCGGAGGGCCTCCCGATGGGATCACACGCAGCACCGAACGGTCGTAAGCGCGCTCTGCCGGCGTCCATGGGGCTCGTGCTCCTGGCCGCCGTCCTCGGCATCCCCCGTGCCGACGGAGCAGCGGGGGAAGACGGTGCGGCCGACGCCTGCCGCGCCACCGGCACCGAACTGCCCCGCGGCGACTGCGGGCCGTTCTGGCAGGTCCTCGCCGAGGACTTCAACGGTGACCGGGTGCCGCTGGGCCGGTTCAGCGACTGCGACCACGCCGTCGACACCTCGGCCGCGTACTGCGGGGGCCTGCGCGGTGCGTACCGCGACAACTGGTGGGCCTATCCGACCGGTTGGCGTGACACGGCCAATGACCGCGGCCGGCAGGTCGTGGGTGTCTACCACCCGGAGGACACCGTGAGCGTGGGTCCCGCGGAGAACGGCGACGGCAGGATGTTCATCCGTATGTGGCGGCCCGCCGACGGGGGTCCCGTGCACGCTGCGGCGGTGGTACCTCGTGCCGTCATGCAGATGAAGTACGGCAAGTACAGCGCCCGTATCAAGGTGACCGAACTCGCCCCGGGCTACAAGTCGGCCTGGCTGCACTACGGCGGAGGCTGCGAGATGGACCACCCCGAGGGCGAGTGGACCGGCGACCTCACGGCCTTCCACCATCCGTGCGGCGGGGGTGAACAGGGCTACTTCCCGGGGAGCGAGGACTGGACGCGGTGGCACACGGTCTCCACCGAGTGGACGCCCGGCCATGTGCGCTTCTTCGTGGACGGCCGGCAGGTGGGGCACGACACCCGCGAGGTCCCCCGGCAGCCCCTGTCCTGGGTGCTCCAGAACGAGAGCGCCCTGCAAGGCCCCGGCGCGGCTCCGGGCAGCAGTGCCCAGCTCGACATCACCTGGGTCGCCGCGTACGCCTACGACTGGAAGTGACCCGCCCGAACCTGCCCGGGCCGAGGTGTCCGCGCCCGGCTCACCTGCGGTGACTCAGGCCTTCTCGTCGAAGCTGGCGAAGTACGCGGCGGCCATGTCCTCGTCGCCGTGGCCCTGCGCGGCGGCACGCTCCAGGCGCTCCGCGCTCGCGGCGGCCACGTCGAGCCGGACCCCGCCCCGTTCGCCGGCCTCGACGATCAGCCGGGCGTCCTTGGCGGCGGTCGACACGGCGAACTGGGGCGGGGACAGCTTGTCGTCGAGGATCAGCGCGGACTTGGCGCGCAGGTATCCCATGTCCAGCGGGCCGCCCGCGATGGCGTCGAAGAAGTTCTGCGGGTCGACGTCGAGCGCCTTCGACAGGGCCAGGACCTCGCCCATCGCGTTGGTGGTCGCGATGACCCAGCTGTTGGCGACCAGCTTCAGCCGGGTGGCGCTGCCTTCGGCGCCGTCCTCGCCGGTCCACACCGTGCGCGCGCCGACGGCGTCGAGGACGGGCGTCACCTTGTGCCGTCCCTCGACCGGCCCCGCGGCGAGGACGAGGAGCTGTCCGGCCTCGGCGGGCTGGCGGGTGCCGAGCACGGGGGCGTCGTAGAAGACGAGGTCCTGCTCGCGGGCGAAGGCGGCCAGGTCGGCGACGCCCTCGATACCGGCGGTGGTGGACTGCACCCAGGCGGTGCCGGGGCGCAGCGCGGAGGTGGCCTGCCGCATGACGTCGAGGGCGGCGGGACCGTCGTAGAGCATGGTCAGGACGACGTCGGCGCCCTCGACGGCCTCGGCGGGGGTGCCGGCGACGGCGATGCCGTCGGCGGCGAGCGGTTCGGCCTTGGCGCGGCTGCGGTTCCAGGCGCGGACGGTGTGTCCGGCACGGGCGAGGTTGCGGGCCATCGCGGCACCCATGATTCCGGTGCCGAGGACGCTCACGGTGAGCTGGTCGGTCATGACGTCACCTTCCCTTGGGGGTGGGGACCCGAGCATAGGGTTCGGACGCTCGTCGACCAGGACGCCGTGACGCTCGTGAACGCCCTCACGCCGCGGGGCCCTGGTCGGTCACCTGCCTGCCGGGCCCCGAGGGGGACGCAGGCCTTACGAGCCCGGCTGGTACGCGATCACCACGAGTTGCGCGCGATCGCGGGCACCCGGCTTCGGTGGCCAAGCCGAAACCGATCATCTTGATCATCGAGTCGCTCTCGCCGATGAAGCCCGCGAAGACGACGGCCGGTTCGCCGTGGATGTACGCCTCCCGCATCCGCGAGACGAGGAAGACCTCGTAGTCCATCGCCAGGCCGAACACGATGCCCACCAGGAAGATCGGCATCAGACTCATGATCGGACCGGTCTGCTCCACCCCGAACACACCTGCTCCGTGGCCCTGTTGGAAGATCAGGACGATCGCGCCCAGAGCCGCGAGAACCGAGAGCAGGAAGCCCAGCGCCGCCTTGAGGGGGACGAGTCGTCGGTCGGGCTGGTGCCCGGTGTCGCGGTGAACACGGCCGTGTCGCCGGCATCGTTGAAGCGCGGCGCGGCGACCGAGACGACGCCCTTCGTGCCGGTGATGTCCTGGTGGACGACGTTCACCGCGGACGCAGAAGGCGTACGACCTGATGCAGGAGCGCTTGAAAGGCCGGCCGGCCCGGTCGATACAGAAAAGTGGCCACGTCAGGGAACTCCGCATCTGGTCTCGTCTACCCGATCAGGCTGTCCTGGCGGACCCCCTCCCGTCGTCGTGCGGCTACTGGCGCTCCCGACCACCGCATCCGCAGGACCCGCTGCTGAAACCGCAGTACGTGTCCGGGCCGCCGGGTCCTTCGCCGGTACGACATCTCCGAGGTCGGGCCGTGGCGTCTGGCATCATTGCGGCCCGATCGTGCGGTCAACCGGGGGACACCATGAAGCGAGGCACAGGACGGAGCGGCAGCTCCGCGGCGCCGAACGGTGTGGATGTGGCGCGTCTGGCCGGGGTCTCCCAGAAGACGGTGTCGAGAGTCTTCAACGAAGAGCCCTATGTCTCCGCCGAGGTACGCAGACGCGTCCTCGAAGCCGCGGAACAGCTCGGCTACCGGCGCAACAACGCCGCCCGGGCACTGGCGTCGGGACGGACCCGCTCGATCGGTGTGATCACGCTGGGCACCGCCCTGTACGGGCCCGCGTCCCTCCTCATGGGCGTCGAACGGGTCGTCCGGGACACGGGGTACGCGCTGCGCGTGGTCAACACGATGGAGGGCGACCCGGCCGGGCTCGCCGGTGCCGTGGACTCGCTCCTCGACCAGGGCGTGGACGGCATCGTGATCTCCGAGCCGATCGACGAGCCGGGCGGCGGCGAAGCCGGACCCCTCCGTGTCGACGTCCCGGTCCTGGTGATCGGCGCTCCGCCGCCGCCTCTCAGCTCCCCGGCGGTGCTTTCCGCGGGCGGGGGCGCCGATCTCATGGCCCGTGCCGCCACCGAACACCTGCTGGGGCTGGGTCATGTGACGGTCCATCACCTGGCGGGTCCGCAGCGGTGGTTCGCCGCCCGGGACCGGTTGGAGGGGTGGCGGACCACTCTGGTCTCGCGCGGGAGGAACGTGCCCCCCGTCGTCGAGGGGGACTGGTCGGCCGCGTCCGGGTATGCGGCGGGCCGCGCGTTGGCTCAGGACCCCGAGGTCACCGCCGTGTTCGCCGCCAACGACGACATGGCGATCGGGCTGGTCCGCGCACTGACGGAGGCCGGGCGGCACGTGCCCGGCGACGTCAGCGTGGTGGGCTTCGACGACATTCCGGTCGCCGCCTACGTCACTCCGCCCCTGACCACGGTGCGGCAGCCCTTCGATGCCGTGGCACACGAGGGGCTCAAGCGTCTGGTGCACGCCATCGAGAACCCGGACGCCGACCCCTTGCCGGCGAGCGCCCCGCCGGTCGACCTCGTCGTCCGCGCCTCGACGGCTCCCCCGCCCCCGGCCGTCACCGGGAGGTCCGGGAGGTGAGGATGCGCGATTGTCCGCGGCGTCCCGGGGAACACGGTGGCCGATGAGGTCACCGAGGTCACCGCGCCGCCCGGCGAGGACGCCACCGTCCCGAGGTGACCCGGCGGATCGAGGACCACGACCGAAAGGCCCAGCTGTGCAATCCGTCCTCGGTCTCGCGCTCGAAGGTGTCGTCGGCGCCCTCGGGAAGACCACCGGCCCGTCCGGAGTGACCCTGCACCGGTCACCGGAGGCGGGGCGCGCCCAACTGGCCGACGAGGCCTTCGCATTCAACAGTGCCGTGCCCTCGGGTGTCCGGTTCGACCTGCTCACCGACGCCACCGACATCGAGCTCGATGTCCGGCTGACCGTGGTCCTGCCGCCGGGCATGCCGGCCGGCGGCGCTGTCTTCGACCTGGTGGTCGACGGCGAACTGCGCGAACCGGTCGTGGCCACGCGACAGTCCCTGCTCTTCCTCGACCCCGTCTCCGGGGACCAGGAGACCCGGCCGGCCGAACCCGCCACCGTCCGCTTCCCCGTCGGCCCCGATTGCCGTGAGCGCCATGTCGAGGTCTGGCTCCCTGTCGCCTCGAGGCTCGAACTGCTCGACGTACGGGTGCCGGACGGGGCGTCGGTGCGTGCGGCTCCCGCGAGCGGCCCGCTGTGGGTGCATCACGGAAGCTCGATCAGCCAGTGCGCGGAGGCGGACCGGCCGACCGGGACCTGGCCGGCGATCGTCGCCCGCTCCGCGGGCCTGTCCCTGCTCAACCTCGCCCTGGGCGGGCAGTGCCATCTCGACCCCTTCATGGCCCGCGCCATCCGGGACCTGCCCGCGGACACGATCAGTCTCGAACTCGGCATCAACGTCCTGAACGCCGACAGCATGCGGGAGCGCACCTTCGTGCCGGCTTTCCACGGATTCCTCGACACGATCCGTGACGGGCACCCGGACACCCCGATCCTGATCATCACCCCCATCGACTGCCCGGCCGCCGAAAACCGGCCCGGCCCCACCCTCGTGGGCCCCGACCTGCGCGTGCACACCGTCGACCGCCCCGTCGAACTCTCCCTGGGGGCACTCACCCTCACCCGCATCCGCGAGCTGCTCGCACAGCACGTCGAGCAGCGCCGCAAGGACGGCGACGACCGACTCCGGCTCATCGACGGAACGGCGTTGTTCGGGCCCGAGGACATCGCCGACCTCCCGGACGGCCTGCATCCGAACGCGGTCGGCTACGCCCGCATGGCCGAGCGCTTCCTGCCCTTGTCGTTCGGCGAGCCCCTTCCCACCGGTCGGCGACGTCCCGGTAGTCGCGGCGGCTCCTCTCCGACAGCGGAGACCGCCCGACCGGCCTCGGCATGAGTCCACGCCGTCGCCCGGCACCCTCCGCCTTGACATCCCGGCCCTGCGCAAGAAGGCTGACCGACCAGTCGGTATGAAGGAGGCGGCCGTGGCCGAGCTGAGCATCCCCACCTCCGCGGGCACGTTCGACGCCACGGTGGCGGGCCCGCCGGACGGCCGCCCGCTACTGCTCCTGCACGGCTTCCCGCAGACGAGGGCGGCGTGGCGGCACCAGATCGCGACACTGGCCGCGCGCGGCTACCGCGTGGTCGCTCCCGACCAGCGCGGCTACTCCCCCGGGGTCCGCCCCGAGCGGTCCGAGGACTATCGCGTCGACATCCTGGTCGACGACGTCGTCGCGATCACGGAGTGGCTGGGCTGGACGACGTTCGACCTGGTCGGCCACGACTGGGGAGGCGCCGTGGCCTGGTGGACGGCCGATACCCATCCCGCCCGCGTACGCACGCTGACGGTCGTCTCGACCCCGCATCCCGGCGCCCTCGCCCACGCGCTGCGCACCGACGACGACCAGCGCGCACGGTCGCGCTACATGATCGACTGGCGTGAGACTCCCGCCACCGAGAACGAGATGCTGGCCCATGACGCCGAGAAGCTGCGCGCCTTCTACGCCGGGAAGGTCCCGCAGTCCAGTGCCGAGGCCTACGTGCGGCATCTGTCCCGGCCTGGCGCCCTCACGGCGGCGCTGAACTGGTACCGGGCCGGCCGCCCCGAACGCGCCATCGGCGTCATCGACGTACCCACGCTGTACGTCTGGAGCACGGCGGACCTCGCGTTCGGACCGGCGGCCGCGCGGGAGACCGCGCAGTGGGTCAAGGGACCGTACCGGTTCGAGACCCTGCGAGATGTCAGCCACTGGATCCCCGAGGAGGCCCCCGAGTCGCTGAACCGTCTGCTGCTCGAACACCTCCGGGCCGCCGCCTGACCCCATCGGTTCCAGGTCGGCCGACGACCGCCTACCCACGCCGGGCGCGGCCGGGCACACTGAGGCCGCGTCCCGCCGCCACCGCGCCCTGAACAATCGCGCACGCATCACGGCGCCGGAGCACCACGCACGGAAGTACGGCACGCCCGACGACCGTTCGGGCCTGCCGCGAACCCGGCCTACCGACCTCGGGGAGACTTCGGTGATCAGAGCACGCCGTACCACCACCAGACGTCCACGGCTGATCGCCTCGGTGCTGAGCCTGCTCGTCGTGACCGCGCTCGCGGTGTCCGACGCCGGCGCGGCCGCGGAGCCCACGGCCGGCGCCGCGCCCTCGGCCACCTCGGTCTCCGACGCCGCCTCGGCCGTCGGTTACCTGGGAATCGCGGGGACGAGCTGGGCCGTCGACGAGCGCTCCGGGACGTTACGGGTGCTCGCCGACTCCACGGTCACGGAGACCGACCTGGCCCAACTGCGGCGCACCACCGGGCGTTTCCCGGGTGCCGCGCGCCTCGAACGGCTCGACGGCCCGCTCCGCACCCTCCTCTCGGGCGGCGACGGCATCTACACGTCCGCCTGGCGCTGTTCGGCCGGGGTCAACGTACAGAGCGGATCCACCTACTACTTCGTCACCGCGGGCCACTGCACCGACGGCGCGACCACCTGGTACACCAGCTCCGCCCAGACCACGACGATCGGTTCCACCACCGCCACCAGCTTCCCCGGCAACGACTTCGGTGTCGTCCGGTACTCCAATCCGGCCGTACCGCACCCCGGCACCATCGGATCCGTCGACATCACCGGGACCGCGACCGCCTATGTCGGCCAGACCGTCTGCCGCCGGGGAGCGATCACCGGCGTCCGCTGCGGCAGGGTCACCGCGCTCAACGCGACCGTCAACTACGCGAGCGGAGACATCGTCTACGGCCTGATCCAGACCAACATCTGCGCCGAACCCGGCGACAGCGGCGGCCCGCTCTACGCCGGCGACAAGGTCCTCGGCATCCTCTCCGGCGGCTCCGGCAACTGCACCTCGGGCGGGACCACGTTCTACCAGCCCATCCAGGAAGCGCTGAGCGCCTACGGGCTGTCGGTGTACTGACGGCGACGCGGTCGGTGCCGAACTGACGCGTGTGAGCCGATCGGACCATGGCTGACTCGCGCCCTTCTCGCTCGGCTCTGAACTGCCCAGACTGCCCATCAGGGACGGCAGGGGGAGGCGGGGATGACTGCTCGGCGTGGACGGGGCGCAGCTGCTCGGAGGAGGCGGAAGGCTCGGCTGAAGTCGGCCGTGATCGGCGGCGGTGTGCTGCTTGCCCTCTTGGTGGCGTACTGGTCGGCCGTGTGGCCGTATGTCACGGCGGCCCTGCTGCTCGGGGGCATCGGGGCGCTCGGCTGGTGGTTGTGGCGCACGGATCGGATGGTGCGTGCACGGGACCGCCGTTGGCGACAGGACGAGGAAGTGAAGGCCGGCCGCCGGACCCTCGCCGAGGTGGATGCCATGACCGGCACGGAGTTCGAGGAGCTGGTGGCGGGCTTGTGCCGCCGCGACGGGTGCACGGAGGTCCGGCGGGTGGGTGGTTCGCACGACAACGGTGCTGACGTCCTCGGGCGTCTCCCGGACGGCCGGACCATGGTGGTCCAATGCAAGCGGTACGCACCGAGCAGCACCATCGCGAGTCGGGAGTTGCGCGATCTGCTGGGAGCCAGAGTGCACTTCCGGGCAGATGTGGCCGTGTTCGTGACGACTACGCGATTCAGTCGCCCCTCGGAGAAGTTCGCGGTGGAGCACGGCATCCTCGCCGTGCACCGGGATCACCTCGGATTGTGGAACAACGGTGCTTCCCTCTTGTCGTTGAGCGGCGTGAACGGCCATGGACAGGGAGATTCCCGCCACCGGGCGCGCTGGAAGCAGGCGTACGGCAAGTGACCGACAGGGCAGTCTCAAGCGACCTCGCGATCAGGGCCTCACCCAAGGAACGACAACCGGACCTTCCTGTCCGGGTTGTCGCGATTCGTATCCACCAGACACACCGACTGCCACGTCCCCAGCTCCAGCCGCCCGTCCACCACCGGCAGTGTCGCGTGCGGTGGTACGAACGCGGGGAGGACATGGTCGCGGCCGTGGCCGGGGCTGCCGTGCCGGTGCTGCCAGCGGTCGTCGGAGGGGAGGAGGGTGTGCAGGGCGGCGAGGAGGTCGCTGTCGCTGCCGGCGCCCGTCTCGATGATCGCGATGCCCGCGGTGGCATGCGGGACGAAGATGTTGAGGAGTCCTTCGCGGCCGGCGGCCGCCTCCCGCAGGAACGCCTCGCAGTCGGCGGTCAGGTCGACGACCCGCTCCGTCGAACCGGAAGTGATGTTCAGGACTCGGGTGGTGAACGCATCTGACATACACCCATCCTCGCCCATTCGCCCGGTGTCGCGGGTGACCGGCCGCCCGACCGTTGATACGGCCTGTCCACTCCGCGAGACACCATTGACCATGGCCACGCCATCTGGCTACTTTCGGCGGCATGTTGCGTTCAGCTCTGCTCACCACGCGCGGTCACATCGACCTGCTGCGGGTGGCCTCCGCCGCGTGTCGCCGCGGCTGCTGACGCCCCTTTTCGCACCCCCTCGCGCCTGCGCTCCGCTCTGCCCGCACGTCTGATCCGCGCGCACCCCCTCACACCGGTGCACACCTGAGACGACGGCGCACGGTCGCGGCCCCCCAACTCCCCCTCATCGGCCGCTCTCCCCTCCGTGGAGCACTCATGAGCATCAGCCATGCCCCACCACACCCCCACGAATCCGATATTTCGGTCAAGTCCGGGTCGGGCGACGCCCCGCTCGACCTCGAACCCATCGTCCCCGTCTCCTCCCGACGCACCCGCGTCCCCCGCTGGCTGCGCCGCACCACCGGCCCGGTCCTCCTGCTGGTGCTCTGGCAACTCCTCAGCGCCACAGGTGTGCTGGCCTCCGACGTACTCGCCTCACCGGGCCGGATCGCGCAGGTCGCGAGCGATCTGATCTCCGACGGCTCGCTGGCCTCCGCCATGACCATCTCCCTCCAGCGCGTCGCCGTCGGTCTGCTTCTCGGCACCCTCGTCGGCACCGGACTCGCCCTCGTCTCGGGCCTGTTCCGGATCGGCGAGGACCTCGTGGACGCCCCTGTCCAGATGCTGCGGACCGTGCCGTTCGTCGGTCTCATCCCGCTGTTCATCATCTGGTTCGGCATCGGCGAGGCACCCAAGGTCGCGATCATCACGCTCGGCGTGACCTTCCCGCTCTACCTCAATGTCTACGCCGGTATCCGCGGTGTCGACGCCCAGTTGATCGAGGCGGGCGAGTCCCTCGGTCTCTCGCGATGGGGGCTGGTGCGGCACGTCGTCCTGCCGGGAGCGCTGCCCGGCGCCCTGACCGGTCTGCGCTACTCCCTCGGCATCGCCTGGCTGGCGCTGGTCTTCGCCGAGCAGGTCAACGCGGACTCCGGGATCGGATTCCTCATGGTCCAGGCACGGGACTTCCTGCGGACCGACGTGATCGTGGTCTGCCTGATCGTCTACGCCTTCCTCGGCCTGCTCGCCGACTTCATCGTCCGCTCCCTCGAAAGGCTGCTGCTGCAATGGCGACCGACGTTCACCGGCCGGTGACCACTACCGAGGGGCCGGACACGCCCCCGGTTCCCCGCGCCCCGCATGCGGTCCGCGTCGAAGGGCTGACCCGCTCCTTCGACGGCCGCGCCGTCATCGACGACCTCGAACTCGACGTCCGGCCCGGCGAGTTCGTGGCCCTTCTCGGCCGCAGCGGCTGCGGCAAGTCCACCCTGCTGCCCATCCTCGCCGGCCTCGACCGGGACATCGAGGGCACCGTTCTGGTGCCGCGCCGCAAGGCTGTCGCCTTCCAGGCACCCCGGCTGATGCCGTGGAAGAAGGTGTGGCGCAACGTCCTGCTCGGCCTGCCGGGCAAGCCCGCACGGACCGTCGCCGACAAGGCCCTGGACGAGGTCGGACTGGGCCACCGCTCGGACGCCTGGCCCAAGACCCTCTCCGGTGGCGAGGCCCAACGCGCCTCGCTGGCCAGGGCGTTGGTCCGCGAGCCCGATCTCCTGCTGCTCGACGAGCCGTTCGGCGCGCTCGACGCACTCACCCGTATCAAGGCCCAGCGTCTGGTGGGCGAGTTGTGGCAGCGCCGCGGCTGCGCCGTGCTGCTCGTCACGCACGACGTCGAGGAGGCCGTCCTGCTCGCCGACCGTGTCCTGGTGATGGACGACGGGGTCATCGCCCACGAGCAGCGCATCGACCTCGACCGCCCGCGCGACATCACCGACCCCCGGTTCGCGGAGCTGCGCGCCGGCCTCCTGGAACGTCTGGGCGTCGACACCGCCGCCGAAGCCGCCTGAAACCCCCCACGACAACAGCGACCCCACAGAACGGAACCCCCATGCGACGACGCCTCGCCCCCGCCGCACTGCTCCTCCCCCTCGCCCTCCTGCTCACCGCCTGCGGCGGCAACGCCACCGCCGGTACGGGGACCGGCACCGACGGCCAGGGCTCGCTCACCCTCGAGGTCGGTGACCAGAAGGGGGGTTCGGAGGCGATCCTGCGTGCCGCGGGTGAACTCAAGAACCTCGACTACAAGATCAAGTGGTCGACGTTCACCTCCGGCCCGCCCCTGCTGGAGGCCGTCAACGCCAAGGCCGTAGACATCGGCGGCGTCGGCAACACCCCGCCGGTGTTCGCCGCCGGAGCCGGCTCCCGGATCAAGGTCGTGGCCGCCTTCCACGGCACGTCCAAGGGTGACGCCATCCTCGTACCGAACGACTCGAAGCTGACGAAGGCCGAGCAGCTCAAGGGCAGGTCGGTCGCCGTGGCTCAGGGTTCCTCCGCCAACTACCAGTTGGTCGCCTCCCTCAAGGAGGCCGGTCTGAGTCTGAGCGACGTCAAGGTCAAGTACCTCCAGCCGGCCGACGCGCTGGCCGCGTTCACCTCCGGCAAGGTCGACGCGTGGGCGGTCTGGGACCCGTACACCTCCCAGATCCTTGAGGGCAAGCAGGGCCGCGTCCTCACCACCGGCGACGGCGTCACCAACGGCCTCACCTTCCAGGTGGCGGCGCCGAGCGCACTGCGGGACAAAAAGAAGGCCGCCGCGATCAGGGACTACCTGGAGCGGCTGCGCCGGGCGACCGCGTGGGTCCACGACCATCAGAAGGAGTGGGCCGAGGTGTGGGCGAAGGACACCGGCCTACCGTACGAGGTGGCGCTGGCGTCGGTGAAGCGCACCAACGCCAGCCGGATCTCGGTCGCGGTCGACAAGCCGCTCATCGCCTCCGAGCAGGAGATCGCGGACGCCTTCACCGAGCTGAAGCTGATCCCGCACAAGGTCGACTTCGCGGACTACGTGGACACGCGCTTCAACGCGGATCTGCCGCCGTCCACGACCCCCGCGCGCGGCGAGAAGTCGTAGGCCGGCCGCCGGGAAGATCTGCGACCCCGGCGCAGTTGGTAGAAATGTGAACAACATCGAGGTCGTCGTCATAGGCGCTGGTCAGGCCGGTCTGTCCAGCGCCTATCACCTGCGCCGGACCGGTTTCGAGCCCGAGCGCGACTTCGTCGTCCTGGACCACTCCCCCGGCCCGGGCGGCGCCTGGCAGTTCCGGTGGCCCTCGCTGACGTACGGCAAGGTGCACGGGATGCACGCCCTGCCGGGCATGGAGCTCACCGACGCCGATCCCGCGCGCGCGTCCTCCGATGTGATCGCCGAGTACTTCGACAGCTACGAGCGCGCCTTCGACCTGCGGGTGCGGCGGCCCGTCGATGCGCACGCGGTGCGGGAGGGCACGGACGGGCGCCTCCTGGTGGAGACCTCGGCCGGGACGTGGGCGACTCGGGCGCTGATCAACGCGACCGGCACCTGGGACCGGCCCTTCTGGCCGCGCTATCCCGGCCAGGAGACGTTCCGGGGGCGGCAGTTGCACACCGCGCAGTACCCGGGGCCCGAGGAGTTCGCGGGGCAGCGGGTCCTCGTGGTGGGCGGGGGCGCGTCGGGCACCCAGCACCTGCTGGAGATCGCGCCGTTCGCGGCCTCCACCACATGGGTCACGCGGCGTCCGCCGGTCTTCCGTGAGGGCCCGTTCACCGAGGAGATCGGCCGGGAGGCTGTGGCGCTCGTCGAGGAACGGGTGCGGCAGGGGCTGCCGCCGAGGAGTGTGGTCTCGGTGACCGGGCTGCCGCTCAACGACGCGATCCGGCAGGGCATCGAGGACGGGGTCCTGGACCGTCAGCCCATGTTCGACCGGATCACTCCGGACGGGGTGGAGTGGAACGACGGGCGGCGTGCGGACGTCGACGTCATCCTGTGGGCGACCGGATTCCGGGCCGCCGTCGATCATCTGAGGCCGCTGAAGTTGCGTGAGCCGGGTGGCGGGATCCGCGTCGAGGGGACGCGCGCGGTCGCCGACCCCCGTATCCACCTCGTCGGTTACGGCCCGTCGGCCAGCACCATCGGCGCCAACCGGGCGGGCCGCGCGGCCGTACGGGACATCAGGCGGCTGCTGGAAGGGGAGACGGTCGCCGCCTGAGGCCCCGCAGGGTCACTTCGGCGGCTGCTGCGAAGCGGACGAACCGCCGCTCTTCTGCTGGGCGTTGAACTCGGCCACGTTACGCAGGTGCTCCTGGTAGTCGGCCGTGAAGCGGGTGTCGCCCGGCTTGACCGTGACGAAGTACAGCCAGTCACCGGGCGTCGGGGTGATCGCCGCGCGCACGGCCTCCTCGCCCGGGTTGTCGATCGGGGTCGGGGGCAGGCCCATGCGCTGGTACGAGTTGTAAGGACTGTCGATCCGCGTGTCCGCCTCGCTCGTCCTGAGCGTGGAGCGGCCCAGCGCGTAGTTGATGGTGGAGTCCATCTGCAGGGGCATCCCGCGCTCGAGGCGGTTGAAGATGACCCGGGCCACCTTGCCCATGTCGGCCTTGGTGGCGGCCTCGGCCTGGACGATGCTCGCGATGGTGACGGCCTGGTAGACGTTCATGGCGTTGCGCTGGGCCCCGGCGGCGATCGGGGCGCCGTTGAACTTCTGGTGGGCCGTGTCGGCCATGGACGTCAGCAGCGCCTCGGGCGTGGTCTTGTCGTTCAGCGGATACGTCGCCGGGAAGAGGTAGCCCTCCGGATTGCCCTCGGCGTCGGTCGGCAGCTTCAGGTTCGCCTTGGCGAGGGCCTTCTTGGTGGTGCCGGCCGGACGGGCGAGGACCTTGTCGACGGCGTCGTAGATCTGGCTCGCGCGCCAGCCCTCCGGGATCACCAGCGAAGTGGGCTTGGCGTCCTTGTCGCTGTCCAGGCCCAGCAGCGGCACCGCCACGGCGGTGCCGGCCACGACGGCCCCGGTCGCGATGAGGGCGAGGCGGCCCCGGCGGGTCAGTCGAATCGAGCTCCGTGACGGAGTGTTCTGGTACATGCGGGCACGGTAACCCCCATATCGTTACTAACCCGGCATATCTTCAGCTTGTCGGTTCCAGTTGAGCATCCCGGCGTACGAGGGCGGCGTACCGTCCGTCCTTCTCCAGCAGCTCCTCGTGCGTGCCGCGCTCGGCCACGCTCCCGGAGTCCAGGACCACGATCTGGTCGGCGCTCCGGACGGTGGACAGCCGGTGCGCGATGGTGAGCGTGGTGCGGTTGGCGGACAGGGCGTCGATGGCGTCCTGGACGGCCGCTTCGGTACGGGTGTCCAGGGCGCTGGTCGCCTCGTCCAGGATCAGGACCGGCGGGTCGCGCAGGATCGTCCGGGCGATGGCCAGGCGCTGTTTCTCGCCACCGGAGAAGCGGTGGCCGCGCTCGCCGACGACCGTGTCGTAGCCGTCGGGCAGACCGGCGATGTGCTCGTGGATCTGGGCCGCTCTCGCCGCCGCGTGCAGTTCCTCGTCGGTGGCGTCGGGCTTGGCGAAGCGCAGGTTGTCGGCGACGGTGGCGTGGAAGAGGTACGTCTCCTGGGAGACGACGCCGACCGCGCGGGCGAGCGTGTCGAAGTCGAGGTCGCGCACGTCGATCCCGTCGAGGGTGACGCGGCCGCCCGTCACGTCGTACAGCCGCGGGACCAGGTGGCCGAGCGTCGACTTTCCGGCGCCGGTCGGGCCGACGACCGCGAGGCTGCCGCCCGCGGGGACGGTGACGTCGATGCCGTCGAGGATGGGGGCGCTCTTGCCGTCGTATCCGAACTCGACGTCCTCGAAGCGGACCTCGCCCTTGATGGTGTCGAGGTGGACCGGGCGCTCCCGCTCGGTGATGTCCATCGGCAGGTCGAGGTACTCGAAGATGCGCTGGAAGAGCGCGAGCGAGGCCTGGATCTGGACGCCGGTGCCGAGCAGGCTGACCGCCGGGCGGAACAGGCCCTGCTGGAGCGAGACGAAGGCGACGATCGTGCCGATCGAGACGTCCGGGCCGCCCATCTGGAGGGCGAGGCCCGCGGTCCAGTAGATGACGGCGGGCATCGCGGCCATGACGATCGTGATGACGGCCATGCGCCAGCGGCCGGCCATGCTCGCGCGGACTTCGAGGTCGACCAGGCGCTCGGACTCGTCCGAGAACGACTGGGTGAGCGAGTCGGAGCGGCCCATGGTGCGGCCGAGGAGGATGCCGCTGACCGAGAGGGATTCGGTGACCGTGGCGGCCATCGCGGCCATCTGCTTCTGGCGCTGGGTGGTGATCTTCTTGCGTTCGTTGCCGACGCGGCGGCTGATCCACACGAACACCGGCAGCAGAAGCAGGGAGACCACGGTCAGGCGCCAGTCGAGGGCGATCATCGCGACGATCGTGGCGACCACGCTCGTGACGTTGGAGACCAGCGAGGTGGCGGTGGAGGTGACGGTCGCCTGCATGCCGCCGATGTCGTTGGCGATGCGGGACTGGACCTCGCCGGTGCGGGTGCGCGTGAAGAACGCGAGCGACATGCGCTGGAGGCGGTCGTAGACGGCGGTGCGCAGGTCGTGCATGACGCGCTGGCCGACCGTCGTGGAGATCAGGGTCTGCAGGACGCCGAAGACGCTGGTCAGCACGGCGCTGAGGATCATGCCGAGCGCGAGCAGACTGAGCAGGCCGGTGCGGCCCTCGGGGATCGCGACGTCCAGCGTCTCCTTCAGCATGAAAGGAGTGGCGACCGAGACCAGGGACGCGGCGCCGACCAGGAGGCCGACCACGGCCAGCCGGCTGCGGTAGGGGCGGAACAGCTTCAGGATGCGGCGCACCTGGCGGGGCTGTTCCTCGGAGTCGCCGGGCGACGGCCTGGCGGGTTCGTTGTCGGGGTGCATGGGCTCCTTCGGGAGACTCGTCGTGAGGGACTCACGGACCTTAGCTCATTGTTACCTACACTCACAATGAACATGGTCCTGTTATTGTTCCCGTATGACCACCCCCGATTCCGACGGCCCGCTCGCCGAGCAGCTGCTGCGGTTCACGCGGCGCGTGCACCGGATCCAGAAGCGGCACATCGAGCAGAGCGGCCTGGGTGTCACTCCTGCCCAGTCGCGGTTGCTGCGCACCCTCGCGCACTACGGCTCGCCGCCGCGCATGGCCGATCTGGCCGAGCGTCTGGAGGTCGTGCCGCGCGCGGTGACGTCGCTGGTCGACGGTCTCGAGACGAGCGGCAAGGTACGACGGGTGCCGGATCCGACGAACCGGCGGGTCATCCGGATCGAGCTCACGGACGACGGGCACAAGGCGCTGCGCGAGCTGCGGGGGGCTCGGAGGTCGGCGGCGGCCGAGATCCTGGCGCCGCTGACGGAGGAGCAGCGCGAGGTGCTGGGCGGGTTGCTGGACACGTTGGTGGACGGAGCCGTGCCCGAGCCGGGGAAGCGCTGTTGAGGGCATGAAAGGAGGGCCGCGGCTGGTCGCCGCGGCCCTCCTTTTTCGTTCAGTTGCCGTCAACTGGCTTCGGAGGCTGTCTCCTTGGCCTTCTGGGTGGGTACCGCGGCGATCGGGTTCTCGGCCTCTTCCGGCTCGAGGGCGGGGTCAGTGCCGGGCTCGGGGTCGGCCTCCCCCGCGTCCAGGACCCTCTTGGCCTTCTCCAGGTCCAGCGCGCCCTCCCAGCGGGACACCGCGAAGACGGCGACACAGTTGCCGAGCAGGTTGGTCACGACGCGCATCGAGTCCATGATGCGGTCCACGCCCAGCAGCAGGGCGACGGCACCGGCCGGGATCGCGCCCAGCGAGGAGGCGGTCGCGGACAGGGCGAGGAAGGCCGAGCCGGGGATACCCGCCATGCCCTTGCTGGTCAGCATCAGCACCAGCACCACGGTGATCTGCTGGCCGAGGCTGAGGTCGACGCCCACGGCCTGGGCGATGAACAGCGTGCCGATGGAGAGGTAGAGCGAGGCGCCGTCGAGGTTGAAGGAGTAGCCGGTCGGCAGCACCAGACCGACGGCGTCGTCGCGGGCGCCGGCCTTGCGCAGCTTCTGCATCACACGCGGCATGACGGACTCGGTGGACGCCGTGCCGAGCGCGAGCAGCATCTCCTCACGGATGTAGCGCAGGAACTTCCAGAGGCTGAGCCCGGTGACCGCCTTGAGGGCGACGGCGAGCAGCGCGATGAAGAGCGCGGCGGCCGCGTAGCACAGGATGATCAGCTTGGCGTAGGTCTCGATGACCCCGAGGCCGTACTGGCCGATCAGGACGGCCATCGCGCCGAACACCGCGATCGGGGCGAGGCGCATGATGAAGCCGACGACCGCGAAGATGATCTCCTGGGCCTGCTCGATGGCGGGCAGCACCTTCGGCACCTTGGTGTGGCCGAGGTGGAGCAGCGCGGCACCCACCAGACAGGCCAGGATGAGCACCTGGAGGAGCTCGTTCTCGGCGAAGGCGCCGATGAAACTGGTGGGGATCGCGTTGACGATGAACTCGGTTGTCGAGGGCAGCGAGCCGCCGCCGGTCTTCGCGTCGACCGCCGCGCTGTTCAGCGTGGACGGGTCGACGTTCATCCCCGAGCCCGGCTGGACGAGGTTGGCCGCGAGGAGACCGATGATCAGGGCCAGCGTGCTCGCGACCTCGAACCAGATCAGGGCCTTGAGCCCGATCCGGCCGAAGGCCTTGAGGTCACCGGCCTTGGCGATACCGACGACGACCACACAGAACACGAGCGGCGAGATGATCGTCTTGATGAGCCGGGTGAAGCCGTCGCCGAGCGGCTGGAGGTCGGAGGCGAAGTCGGGCCAGAGCTTTCCGACAACGATGCCGAGGACCAGCGCGACGGCGACCTGGGCGAAGAGTGAGGTACGCAGTATGCGTGCGACGCGTCGCGGCAGGGACGGGACGGACGGCGGCACGGGCACTCCTTGGGGGGACGTCGTTGCACAGAGGCCCCGAGGGGACGTCGGGGACTTCTGCGATACGGAAAGCGGCTTCCGTGGCGATCACTTTGAAGGCGCCGTTGATCTCCCGCAAGACCGCCGTGTTTCCGCCGCGTAAATCACGTCCCTGAGTGACGCATCGCACACAACTGCCTTCAGCAGCCTCGGCGATCCTCGGTGAGCACCCCCTGAACACTGGTCAGGGAGCGGTCGTAACAGCCCTCCGGTCCGTACAGCCGGTAGCGCTCGCTCGTCGTGCCGACCGCGTGCCGTTGGTCGCGCGGGACGTTGACGGTCCAGGTGGCATCGCCGGTGTAGGTGTCGTCGAGCCGCGACCACGCTGTTCGGCGGCCATGGCGCGTGACGGTGACCGCGGCCCGGTCGCCGAGCGTCAGCACGGTCCGCAGCCGGTCGTCCGCACCGAGCGTGGTGGTGCCGTCCATGGTGTACGTCCGATGCGTACGCGTGGTGCGGGCGGGGCCCCGTCCGTCGACGGTGACCGACTCGTCGTCCGCCCAGGTGGCCTGGAGTGCGTCGACGTTCTCGCCGTCGGTCCAGCGGTGGGTGGACGTGTTGCTGAGCGCGCGCCGGACCGTGGTGGTCACCCGGCCGTGCGAGGTGTCGACGTATCCGGCGACGGTGAGCCGGTGCGCACCCTCGGTGTCCAGGCGGTGCTCCGAACCGGGGGCGTACGTCGAGGAGTCGGCGAGGTCGCCGACGGTGTGCGTGGTGAGCTTGCCGGTGACCCGCGTGCTCTTCGCGTCCTGCCAGACCAGGACGTTCACGGGGGCGCTCCAGCCGGTCTGTCCCTCGGGGACGCCGACGACGTCGACCTCTATGCGGTGGGGACGGCCGTCGTTGAGTATCCCGGCGAACGGCGTCAGGTCGTATTCGATCGGCTTGACGTCGAAGGCGCGCGGTCCCGGAACGACGTACCAGAGGAAGGGGTTGGACCAGCCGCCGGTCCACACGTGCGGGAACGGCGCGGCGATCCCGGCGAGTCGGCCGTCGACCTTGATCTGCACCTCGCGGTAGGGGCCGCCCGTCGCTTTGCAGGAGTACGGCGCCTCGTCGGGCACCGTCAGATACCAGTACTCCTCGCAGCCGCCGCCGGATCCGGTGGCGTACACCTCGGCGACGATGCGTTCGCTGTTGCGCGGGGTGGTGATCGTGCCGTCGGTCGGGGTGAGGACCCGGTCGGGGGTCGCGGCGGGGCGGCCGGCGTAGAACGTCAGGGTGACCTTGACGTCGATGATGCCGGTGTACGTGTCGTCGACGACGTTCCCGATGAGCATCTCGACGTCGTGGCCGGAGCGGAAGGTGTCGCTGTAGCGCGTGACGTCCTTCTCGACCGACCACTCGATCCCGTCGGGCGACGGCTGCGGGGTCGACGTACGGAAGATCTCGATCCCGCCGACGTGCAGATAGCCGAGCCGGTCGTACTGACGCCCCTTCACCTTGCCGTCCATCCGCAGCACGACCTTGCTCCAGCGGTCGCCGCAGCCCTCGGGCGGGGTGTAAGTGCCCTTGTACGGCGCGAAGTCACGGAACTGCGCCTCGGCGAGCGTGACGTCACAGGACCTGCCGGAGGGTCTGGTGACGGGTGGGGCGGCGGTGATGGGGTCGTGCCAGTCGGAGCCGAACTCGGGGGGGACGTCGGTGAATTGAGTGGGCCTGCCGCTTGACTGGACGTGCGCATCGGTGGATTGGGCGGGGGTCGCCCCGAGGAGGGTGCTCGCCAGGAGGGTCGCTCCGGCGAGCATGGACATGATGATCCGTCTCTTCATGGCCGGTGTTCTACGGCGAGTCGGGTGCCTTCCGCAATGACGCCTCCCCCGCGAGTGCTAGTGCCGCGGCAGGCAACGTTTGCCCGTCAAGGAGCGGCGTCCGGTGCGTGCTCTCGGCGTGCCGGCCGGAAGCCCTCGTACTGGACGTACTTGGGCTTTCGGCCGGTGCGGCGAGAGTGCGTGCCGGGCGTCGCGACGGGGCAAACGTTGCCTGCCGCGGCACTAGCTCGCCAGGCCGTCCCTGTCCCCCATCACCACCACAGGATGCCGGTCCCGGTCGAGCGTGCGCAGCAGGTACCGCATCGCCGATCTGGACAGGCTGACGCAGGCGGACGTACCGCTGCCGTGGTCCATGTGCAGCCAGATACCGCCGCCCTTGGCGTCGCCGCCGGGCCGGGTGGGGTCGTTCGGCGGGGTGCCCTTGACCCGGTTGTAGTCGATGGCGATGACGTAGTCGAAGTCGTGCCAGTGGGACTCGGCCCACCAGCGCGGGGCCGCGAAGGCGGTGGAGCGGGTGTAGGGGAGTTTCGAGCCGGGGTTCTCCAGGACGCCGCCCGCGTCGGTGAGGGTGAACACGCCGACAGGGCTGCGCTTGTCGCCCTCGCGGTGGTCGGTGGTCCAGCCCTTCTTGCCGTTGTGCGCGGGCCAACTGCGGGTGCGTTCCCAGGCGGAGCCGTGCTTCGTGTAGAGAACGACCGTGGAGTCCGGCGAGTTCCTGCCGTCGCCGTAGACCGCGACGATCTGGCGGGAGTCGTCGGGGATGCGGTGCCGGAAGCGGTCGCCGATGCCCGGGACGCCGGTGGGGGCTGCGGCGGGGGCGGCGGCCGTAGGTCTCGCCGCGGGTTTCGCCGGTTCGGTCCGGGGGCTCGCGCAGGCGGCCAGGGCCGCCAGGAGGATCCCGCAGGCCACCGCACGTCGTCCATCGCTCGCCACCCCGCCATGGTCGCATCCGCCCGACCGGAAAACCGTTTGCCTCCGACCCCGCGATGACGCGAACCTTTCACGGTTTGCTACCGCCGTCCGCGGTCCCCCCACCCCCCTGACACGAGCCACTGGGACGTCATCCGTCATGCAGATTCACGACCTTCCGTATCCCGACCCGGGTGTGCCGGACGCGCGCTCGGGTCCCCGGTTCCTGTGGTGGCTCTTCAGGAATCAGCTGGGCGGCCAACTCAGGTCCCTGGCCTGGGGACTGGTGCACTTCGTGTCCGTCTCCGCCCTGCCGTTCTGTGTGGGACTCGCCGTACAGGCCGTCGTCGACCGGTCCGGCAGCCGGCTCGCCCTCGCGGGCGGGCTGCTGGCACTGGCCTGCGCCGGCAGCGCGATCGGCGACACCTTCCTGCACCGCACCGCCATCACCAACTGGATCACCGCCGCCGCCCGCGTCCAGCAGCTGCTGGCCCGCAAGGCCTCCTCGCTGGGCTCGGGGCTCACCCGACGGGTCTCGGCCGGTGAGGTCGTGGCCGTCTCCACGGGTGACATCGAGAAGATCGGCTGGTTCGTGGAGGCCGTCTCCCGGTTCACCGCCGCGGCGCTCACCGTCGTGATCGTCTGCGTGGGCCTGGTGGTCTACCAGCCGGCGCTCGGCGTCGTGGTCGCCGTGGGTCTGCCGGTGCTGGCGGTCGCCGTACTGCCGCTGCTGCCCCGCGCCACCCGGCGCGCCGACTTCCAGCGGGAGAAGGCGGGCCGTGCCACCGAGCTGGCCTCGGACACGGTCGCCGGACTGCGGGTGCTGCGCGGCATCGGAGGCGAGGAGCTCTTCCTCGACCGCTACCGCAGCGCCTCGCAGGAGGTGCGCCATGCCGCCGTGCGCAGCGCCCGCATGTGGTCCCTGATCTCCGCGATCCAGGTGCTGCTGCCGGGGCTGCTGCTGATCGCGGTCGTCTGGCACGGCGTCGGACTGGCCCGCGAGGGCCGGATCACCATCGGTGAACTCGTCGCCACCTACAGCTCGGTCATGATCCTCACCTATCCGCTGCGGCACTTCGAGGAGATCGCCATGGCGTACTCCTTCTCGCGCCCCTCGGCCCGCCGGGCCGCGCGGGTGCTGTCGCTGGAGCGCGCCACGTCCGAGGAGGGTTCGCTGGCCGGTGACGCGCCGTCCGGAGACCTGTACGACCCGGCGACCGGTGTGCTCGCGCCGTCCGGCCGGCTCACCGCCGTGGTGTGCGGCGACCCGGACGCGGCGGGACTGCTGGCGGAACGCCTCGGCGGCCACCCCGCCGAGGAGGGGACGTCCGTGCTGCTGGGCGGGGTGCCGCTGGACGAGCTGCCGCTCTCGGTCGCGCGGACCGCCGTCCTCGTCCAGGACAAGGACCCGGTCCTGCTGTCCGGCACGCTGCGCGAGCTGCTCGACGTGCCCGCCTCGGGTGACATCGACCCGAGGGAGGCGCTGACGGCGGCGCAGTGCGACGACGTCCTCGCCGCGCTCGTGCAGGGCTCGCTCGGCACCGAGGACCCGTTGGACGCCCGGATCACCGAACGCGGACGCTCCCTGTCGGGCGGCCAGCGCCAGCGGCTCGCCCTGGCCCGGTCGCTGATCACGGACCCGGAGGTACTGGTCCTGGACGAGCCGACCTCCGCCGTCGACTCGCACACCGAGGCCCGGATCGCCGAGGGCGTCCGGAACCTGCGCTCCGGCCGCACGACCGTGGTCTTCACCTCGTCGCCGCTGCTCCTGGACCGTGCGGACCGGGTCGTGCTGGTGCACGAGGGCGAGGTCGTGGCCGTGGGCGTGCACCGCGAACTGGTGCACAAGGAACCCCGGTACCGCGCGGTCGTGACCCGCGAGACCCAGTCCACCGACGACGACGCCCTGACGGGCGTACTGGAAGAGATCGAGGAGACGGCATGATCGGCGTGGCGCCACCGGCGTACGACCCGGCGGCCCCGACGACGGCGAACACCCTGCCCGTCGGTGGCTCCGCGACCGTGCGCGCGTACGTGACCGAACTGTTCCGTCGGCACCGTCGTGCCTTCCTGGGCCTGATCGCCGTCAACACGGTGTCCGTGCTGGCGTCGATGGTGGGGCCGTGGCTTCTCGGCGGGCTCGTGGAGCGGGTCTCCGAAGAGGCTCGTGAACTTCATCTGGAGCTGACCGCCGGGCTGTTCGTGCTCGCGCTCGTCGTCCAGGCCGTGTTCGTGCAGCAGGTACGGCTGCGCGGCGCGATGCTCGGCGAGCGGATGCTGGCCGACCTGCGCGAGGACTTCCTCGTGCGGTCGGTCGGGCTGCCGCCGGGTGTCCTGGAGCGGGCCGGGACGGGGGATCTGCTGTCCCGGATCACGACCGACATCGACCGGCTGGCCAATGCGATGCGCGAGGCCGTGCCCCAGCTGTCGATCGGTGTGGTGTGGGTCGTCCTGCTGCTCGGCGGGCTCGTCGTCACCGCGCCGCCGCTGGCCGCCGCCGTGCTGCTCGCCCTGCCGGTGCTGGTGGTCGGCTGCCGCTGGTACTTCAAGCGGGCGCCGTCCGCCTACCGCTCGGAGGCCGCCGGGTACGCGGCCGTCGCCGCCGCGCTCGCGGAGACCGTGGACGCCGGGCACACCGTCGAGGCACATCGCCTCGGCGCGCGTCGCGTCGAACTGTCGGAGCAGCGGATCAAGGAGTGGACGGCGTGGGAGCGTTACACGCTGTATCTGCGGTCGGTGCTCTTCCCGTTCATCAACGTCACCCACGTGCTGATCCTCTCCTCGGTCCTGATGGTCGGCGGTGTGTTCGTCCTGCACGGCTGGATCGACGTCGGTGAGCTGACGACCGGTGCGCTGATCGCGCAGATGCTCGTCGACCCCGTCGGGCTGATCCTGCGCTGGTACGACGAGCTCCAGGTGGCCCAGGTGTCGCTGGCCCGGCTGGTCGGTGTCCGGGACGTCGAGCCGGACGCCGGCGACGACTCGGTGAGTCCCGACGGGCGCGAGGTGCACGCTGACCGGGTGCACTTCGGCTATCTCGAGGGCGTGGACGTGCTGCGCAAGGTGTCCCTGGAGGTCGCCCCCGGCACCCGGCTGGCGCTGGTCGGCCCGTCCGGGGCGGGCAAGTCCACCCTGGGCAGGCTGCTCGCGGGGATCTACGCGCCCCGGGACGGCCGGATCACCCTGGGCGGTGCGGAACTGTCCCGGATGCCGGCCGAGCGGGTCCGCTCGCACGTGGCCCTGGTGAACCAGGAGCACCACGTCTTCGTGGGCTCGCTCCGCGACAACCTGCTCCTGGCCCGTACCTCCGCCGTCGAGGCGGAACTGTGGGCGGCGCTGGGCGCCGTCGACGCGGACGGCTGGGCGCGGGCCCTGGACGAGGGGCTGGACACGGAGGTCGGCTCGGGCGGTCTGGCCCTCACCCCGGCCCAGGCGCAGCAGATCGCGCTGGCCCGTCTGGTGCTGGCCGACCCGCACACGCTGGTCCTCGACGAGGCGACGTCCCTGCTGGACCCGCGCGCGGCCCGGCATCTGGAGCGGTCCCTGGCCCGTGTCCTCGACGGCCGCACGGTGGTCGCCATCGCCCACCGTCTGCACACCGCCCATGACGCGGATGTCATCGCGGTCGTGGAGAACGGCCGCATCAGCGAGCTGGGCAGCCATGACGAGCTGGTGGCGGCGGACGGGGCGTACGCGTCGCTGTGGCGGTCGTGGCACGGCTGACACCGCGGCCCGGCCGGTCTCGGGAGCCGTCGTACTCCGGTGCCGCGGCTCCCTGGCCGTTCGGTGGGCGTGCACGCCCTCGCGTCACCGTCCGGCGACGGGTTGGGCGGCCCGGGCGGTGCGAGCCGCGCGACCGATCCGGTGGCGGAGTTGTGGTCCGCTTGGGCCGGAGGCCGTGCGCCGCTCCGGTGCGGGGCAGCGGACCGTCCCCGGGCCTCGGGCCCTCCGCCGACCTGGTCAGGCGTGGCCCGTCCCGGTGGACCGGACCCGTCACCGACCAGGCACGACGTGACCCGAACCCCGTGCCGCGCGGCCCGTCCGCGCGCCGTGCCGTTGCGCCGGGGTGAAAAGGGGTGGAAGGCTGGAGAGCGGCACCGGTTCGGGGAGCGTCCGGAAACCACGCGTTTCGCGCCGGACGCAGCTTGTGCCCGCACCGCGGACGGCCGCGGTGGCCACGGGCCCGGCCCCACCACCTGGAGGTATCCGTGAACAGCTCCGACGGATGGGGAGACGACGTCTACCAGCCCGACGGGTCCGAGGTCCAGGACGACGCCGGCCTGCTGGACGCGGAGGACACCCTCGAGGACGACGGTGTCGGCGACCCTCTCGACCGGGGCTGGTCGCCTCCGGAGCGTCCCTGGGCGGTCGAGCACACCGGTGTGACGGCGGCCGGCCGCGAGACCCTGGACGAGCGGCTCGCCGAGGAGCTGCCGGAGGCCCCCGTCCCCGAAGGTGACGGCATCGGCGACTACGACGGCGGCGACGGCGAACTCCTGGACAGCGAGGTCGGCGCCCGCCGCTCCGGCCGGCTCGTGGCCCCTGACGAGGGCGCCCATGAGGACGACGAGAGTGGCCTGATCGCCACGGACGTGGGCATCGACGGCGCGGCGGCGTCGGCCGAGGAGGCCGCGATGCACATCGTCGACGAGGACGCCCTGTCCGGCTGACCCCGAGGAGCACACATGCAGCAGGACAAGCACCCCGACTACCGCGAGGTCGTCTTCCGCGACCGCGCCGCCGGTTACGCCTTCCTGACCCGGTCCACCGCCACGAGCGACCGGACCATCGAGTGGGACGACGGCGAGACCTACCCCGTCGTGGACGTGGAGATCTCCTCGGAGAGCCACCCGTTCTACACCGGCAAGGCCCGGACGGTGGACTCGGAGGGACGGATCGCGCAGTTCGAGCGACGGTACGGCGGTGGAACGGGGCAGGGCGCCGAATGAGCGTCGACCGAGGCGGGCCTGGGCGGTACGGGGCGAGCACCCCTTGAGGCCGCCCCGGTCGTCTGCTCCCGGCCCCTTCCTCAGATGAAGTTCAGCGCCGCCGCGCAGCCCACGCCGCCGAGCAGCATGAACGCCGGCATCAGCACCTTCAGCTCGACCCAGCTGCCCGCCCGGAACCGCAGGACCTTGGGCGGCCCGATGGGGTACCAGCGCTTGCGGCCCACCGGGATCGGCCACAGGATCGGGCAGCCGGAGACCGTCAGCGCGTCCCCGATGTCGTGGACCAGCGCGCCCAGCAGGACGGGCAGGCCCAGCCACAGGTACTCCTGGCCCGGCGCCGTGAACAGCCAGTCCGAGCCGTTGCCCGGCTTGTCCAGAACGCCGGCGAGGATCCACGCGCTGGTCGCGGCCAGCAGCCAGACCAGGATGTCGGCGCTGGAGCCGCGGGTCGCCCGCCACAGCAGTCCCTCGATGGCCAGCACCATGTGCACGAAGAGCAGCGCGAGGACCGCCCAGCGCCCGCCCGTGATCGCCGCGACCGAGGCGCCCGCACCGATCAGCACGGCCCACAGCCAGGTGTGGGTGAGGGTGCGGTGGCCGCCGGAGCGACGGGAGTCGCCCTGCTTCTTCGTCGCCTTGTAGACGGCGTACGAGAGCTTGTCGACGATCTCGCACAGGCCCCGTGAGATCGGCCCGAAGGCCCGCGAGATGGTGGCCGCCTTGTGGTCGAGGTCGGGGGCGAGCGCCGCCCCCGCGCAGATCAGGGCGCCGGCCAGCAGGACCGGCCAGGGCATCGTGTGGCCCGTCGCGGCGGCCGCGGCTCCGACGCCGAGCCAGGCGGCAGCCCCCGACAGTGAGTGTGCTGGTCCCATCATCGCCGTGGCCCGCCCCATTTCTCTTGTGCCGCTGTCCAGTTGAACGGCCGTGCTGACGCTCTGTCGGCGACACAGCGTACTGCTCGTGATCTTCGCCCCCGCATCCGATTCCCCTATGGAGCAGGAGGGCAGGCAAGATGGGTGGGTGACCCTCATCGATCAGCTGCCGCAGACCGCAGACCCCGACGCCCTCTACGAAGCCTTCGAGTCGTGGGCCGTGGAGCGCGGTCTCACGCTCTACCCCCATCAGGAGGAGGCGCTGATCGAGGTGGTCTCCGGTGCGAACGTGATCGTGTCGACGCCCACCGGCTCCGGCAAGAGCATGATCGCGGCGGCCGCGCACTTCGCCGCGCTGGCCCGGGACGAGGTCACCTTCTACACCGCGCCGATCAAGGCGCTGGTCTCGGAGAAGTTCTTCGAGCTGTGCAAGATCTTCGGCACCGAGAACGTCGGCATGCTGACCGGCGACGCGTCCGTCAACGCCGACGCCCCCGTCATCTGCTGCACCGCCGAGGTGCTCGCCTCGATCGCGCTGCGCGACGGCAAGCAGGCTGACGTCGGCCAGGTCGTCATGGACGAGTTCCACTTCTACGCGGAGGGGGACCGCGGCTGGGCCTGGCAGATCCCCATCCTGGAGCTGCCCCAGGCACAGTTCATCCTGATGTCGGCCACGCTCGGCGATGTCTCGATGTTCGAGGAGGACCTCACCCGGCGCACCGGCCGCCCCACGGCGGTGGTCCGCTCGGCGACCCGTCCGGTGCCGCTGTACTACGAGTACAAGTTCACCCCGCTCACCGAGACCCTGACCGAGCTCCTGCAGACCAGGCAGGCGCCGGTCTACATCGTGCACTTCACGCAGGCGCAGGCCGTGGAGCGGGCGCAGGCGCTGATGAGCATCAACATGTGCTCGAAGGAGGAGAAGGAGCAGATCGCCGCCCTGATCGGCAACTTCCGCTTCACCACCAAGTTCGGCCGCAGCCTCTCCCGTTACGTGCGGCACGGCATCGGCGTCCACCACGCGGGCATGCTGCCCAAGTACCGGCGTCTGGTGGAGAAGCTCGCGCAGGCCGGTCTGCTGAAGGTCATCTGCGGCACGGACACGCTCGGCGTGGGCGTCAACGTCCCCATCCGCACGGTGCTCTTCACGGCTCTCACCAAGTACGACGGAAACCGCGTCCGCACCCTGCGCAACCGTGAGTTCCACCAGATCGCCGGACGCGCCGGGCGGGCCGGCTACGACACGGCGGGCTACGTCGTCGCACAGGCGCCCGAGCATGTCGTCGAGAACGAGAAGGCGCTCGCCAAGGCGGGCGACGACCCGAAGAAGCGCCGCAAGGTGGTCCGCAAGAAGGCTCCGGAGGGCTTCGTCGCCTGGACGGAGAACACCTTCGACAAGCTCATCTCCTCCGACCCCGAGCCGCTCACATCCCGCTTCCGGGTCACGCACACGATGCTGCTGTCGGTGATCGCCCGTCCCGGCAACGCCTTCGACGCGATGCGGCACCTGCTGGAGGACAATCACGAGCCGCGCAAGCAGCAGCTGAAGCACATCCGGCGGGCGATCGCGATCTACCGCTCGCTGCTGGACGGCGGCATCGTCGAGAAGCTCGACGAGCCGGACGCCAGCGGGCGCATCGTCCGCCTCACCGTGGACCTCCAGCAGGACTTCGCGCTCAACCAGCCGCTGTCCACCTTCGCGCTCGCCGCGTTCGAACTCCTCGACCCCGAATCGCCCTCCTACGCGCTGGACATGGTCTCCGTCGTCGAGTCGACGCTGGACGATCCGCGTCAGATCCTCGTCGCCCAGCTGAACAAGGCGAAGGGCGAGGCCGTGGCCGCGATGAAGGCGGACGGCATCGAGTACGAGGAGCGCATGGAGCGCCTCCAGGACATCAGCTACCCGAAGCCTCTGGAGGAGCTGCTCTTCCACGCGTACGACACGTACCGCAAGAGCCACCCCTGGGTCGGCGACCATCCGCTCTCCCCGAAGTCCGTCATCCGGGACATGTACGAACGGGCCATGTCCTTCACGGAGTTGGTGTCCTTCTACGAGCTCGCCCGCACCGAGGGCATCGTCCTGCGTTACCTCGCCAGCGCCTACAAGACGCTCGACCACAACATCCCGGACGACCTCAAGTCGGAGGATCTCCAGGACCTCATCGAGTGGCTCGGCGAAATGGTGCGCCAGGTCGACTCCAGCCTGCTGGACGAGTGGGAGCAGCTCGCCAACCCGGAGGAGATGACCGCCGAGGAGGCCCAGGAGAAGGCCGACGAGGTCAAGCCGGTCACCACCAACGCGCGCGCCTTCCGGGTCCTCGTCCGCAACGCCATGTTCCGCCGTGTCGAGCTCGCCGCCCTGGACCAGGTCGAGGAGCTGGGCGAGCTGGACGCCGAGGCCGGCTGGGACGCCGATGCCTGGGGCGAGGCGATGGACAAGTACTGGGACGAGTACGACGACCTCGGCACCGGTCCCGATGCCCGCGGCCCCAAGCTGCTCCTGATCGAGGAGGAGCCGGACAACCGTCTGTGGCGGGTCCGCCAGATCTTCGACGACCCGAACGACGATCATGACTGGGGCATCAGCGCGGAGGTCGATCTGACGGCCTCCGACGCGGAGGGCCGCGCGGTCGTCCGCGTCTCCGATGTCGGTCAGCTGTGAGCACAGGAGAATCCCACCCATGACGAACCCGGCCGAAAAGCTGGTCGACCTGCTCGACCTGGAGCAGATCGAGCTCAACATCTTCCGCGGCCTGAGCCCGAACGAATCCCTCCAGCGGGTCTTCGGCGGCCAGGTGGCGGGCCAGGCGCTGGTCGCCGCCAACCGCACCACCGAGGGCGACCGCCCGGTGCACTCGCTGCACGCGTACTTCCTGCGCCCGGGCCGGCCGGGTGTGCCGATCGTGTACCAGGTCGAACGGGTGCGGGACGGCAGGTCGTTCACGACCCGCCGGGTCACCGCGGTGCAGCAGGGCCGCACGATCTTCAATCTCACCGCCTCCTTTCACAAGCCTGAGGAAGGTTCCTTCGAGCACCAGCTGCCGCCGGCCCGCAAGGTCCCGGACCCGGAGTCGCTGCCGTCGGTCACGGACGAGATCCGGGAGCATCTGGGCGCGCTGCCCGAACAGCTGGAGCGGATGGCGCGCCGCCAGCCCTTCGACATCCGTTATGTGGACCGGCTGCGCTGGACGCCCGAGGAGGTCAAGGACGCCGAGCCGCGCAGCGCGGTGTGGATGCGCGCCGTCGGGCCACTCGGCGACGATCCGGTCGTGCACACCTGCGCGCTGACCTACGCCAGTGACATGACCCTCCTGGACGCCGTCCGTATCCCGGTCGAACCCCTGTGGGGCCCCCGGAGCTTCGACATCGCGTCGCTGGACCACGCCATGTGGTTCCATCGGCCGTTCCGCGCGGACGAGTGGTTCCTGTACGACCAGGAGTCGCCCGTCGCGACGGGCGGCCGGGGGCTGGCCCGCGGGCGGATCTACGACGTGGAGGGGCGGCTGCTGGTGTCGGTCGTCCAGGAAGGGCTGTTCCGGGCGCTGTAGATCACCCGGTTGCCGCGGCGCGTCACGCGCTTTTGCGACGCAGCCAGCCGAGCAGGCCACGGGACGGTTGCTCGGGGCCGGCGGGGGTGGCGAACGGCTGCTCGCAGGCGGTGGACCTCTGCTCCGGCACGGGAGGCGCTTGCTTCGCGGCGGGTCGTGGCGCGGGCCGGAGCCTGCGGGCGTCCTCCAGCGTCCGGGTCAGATCGGCCCTCAGCCGGCTGATCTCGTCCGGGTCGTCCGCCGTCATGATCCTCTCGGCGAGGTAGGCGGCGGGTGATCCCTGCGCGCCCTGGGCCGGCGGGCCCGGCCGGAAGCGGATGAGATGCGAGCGTTCATAGGGGTCCGGAACGATCTCCGAGATCTGAACGGGGTGGAGGAAGGCGGCCAGGGCCCCTGCGCTCTCCCAGGGGCCGTCGGCCACTCGCAGCAGGAACTCCCGGTGACGTCCGCGCCAGTTGCGTGCCCTCAGATCCAGCCCCGCGTCCAGCAGGTCGCGCATCCCCTCGGGCGTACGACGGGCGTTCAGCAGGCGGGAGTTCTCCTCATCGGCGGCGAACTGCCGGAGTTCCTCGGCCAGATACAGCCAGACCACCGCCCGGTACCGGTTCAGATAGAAGCGCACCGGCGCCACCACGCCCAGTCGCGCCAGGCGCGTGAACCTGCTGACGGGCACATCCATGACGGCCGCGCCCTCGCTGGTGCCCACGACCCGCACACGTTCCAGCAGCACGTCGGGAAAGCCGTCCTCGGTGCGCAGCCGGTCGAGCTCGGAGCGGGTGACGCGGCGGCCTCCACCGCCTTCGTCGGGGACGGTCCAGATGTGGCCGAGGTGGACGGCGAGGTCGAACTCGCTTCGTTTGAGCCCCAGTTCCCGTGCCGCGCGGCTCGGCGCGCAGGAGAGCTGGTGGGATGCGGTGACGGTGCTGCCTGACATGGTCGTACTCCCCCGTGGAGTCGGTCGCTCACGCTGTGTGCGCTCGCCGTGAAAAAACCGTAACCGGTCCGGCGGATCTCCTGGTGAGCCTGTGGATAACTCCGCGGGGGAGGAAAAGGAGCAGGTCAGAGGTCCATGGCCGAGCTCCGTTCGGGTCGGCGGACGTCCACGCCGAGGTTCTCGCCCACGCGATTGACGAGCAGGGTCATCTCGTAGGCGATCTGCCCGATGTCGGCCTCCGCGCCGCTGAGCACGCACAGACAGCTGCCGGTCCCCGCCGCGGTGACGAACAGCACCGCGTCGTCGAACTCGACCATCGTCTGGCGCACTCTGCCCGCGCCGAAGTGGCGTCCGGACCCCTTGGCCAGGCTGTGCAGTCCGGACGCGACGGCGGCGAGGTGCTCCGCGTCCTCGCGGCGCAGCCCCGTGCTCGCTCCCGCCACCAGCCCGTCGTTGGACAGGACCAGTGCGTGGCGTACGTGGTTGACACGCTCCGTCAGATCGTCCAGCAACCAGCCGAGTCCCTGGTTCTGCGCCATGTCTCCGTCTCCCCGTGTGACGTCTCCCCCTGGCCGGAGGATCTCCCGGCCACCCTTCCCGACGGCCAGGGCCTCGGCAAGGAGGACGGGCCAAGCCGCGGAAGATGGCCGAACCTTTGCTCGGTCACCGGGTCATCCCACCGAGTCGAGCAGTCGGGCGGTGTGCATTCGTCCCGCGTACTCGACGAGCCGGATCAGCACTTCCTTGCCCGAGTCACGGTCCCGGGCGTCGCAGAGCACCACGGGGGTGCCGCTGTCGAGGTCGAGGGCGCGGGAGACGTCCCCGGCGTTGTAGGTGCGGGCACCCGTGAAGCAGTTGACGGCCACGACGAACGGGATGTGCCGGTGCTCGAAGTAGTCGACCGCCGGGAAGCAGTCCTCCAGTCGCCGGGTGTCCGCGAGGACCACGGCGCCCAGGGCGCCTTGCGACAACTCGTCCCACAGGAACCAGAAGCGGTCCTGGCCGGGGGTGCCGAAGAGGTAGAGGGAGAGACCGGAGCGGATGGTGATGCGGCCGAAGTCCATGGCGACCGTGGTCGTGACCTTCTGGTCCACGCCGCCGGTGTCGTCGACCAACTGACCGGCCTCGCTGAGGAGTTCCTCGGTGCGCAGCGGCCTGATCTCACTGACCGCGCCCACCAGGGTGGTCTTGCCCACGCCGAATCCGCCGGCGACCAGTATCTTCAACGCCAGCGCGGTCGACTCGCCGCCCTGGGCATCGGAAGTCTCGGAGACCATTGATCACTTCTCTCGGGAGTACCGGTAACGGCCGACGGTGCAGGTGTGCGAAGTCAGCATGATGACAACTGCGGCACCCCTTCGCGGGGTTGCACCGCTATTTGACCGATGTGGCCGGTTCACGCACGTTCGGTTACGAAGTTTCATCTACAGTGCCCGCAGTCCTTCGATCACCTCGCGCAGAATCCGTTCGTCAGGAAGCTGCGCGGGCGGTACCGGACGGCTGACGGTGACGCAGCCGAGTTCCAGCAGGTCGCCGAGGAGCACCCTGACCACGCCGAGGGGCAGGTCGGCGTCCGCGGCGAGTTCGGCGACCGACTGGGTCTCGATACGGCACAGTTCGATCAGGACCCGGTGTTCGGGTCCGAGCGCGGTGTCGTCGTCGACGCCGGGCGCGGCCGCGTCCAGGGTGACCAGGGCGATGAGGTCGAAACGCACCCCGGTGGGGCCGGGTTTGGTGCGTCCGCCCGTCATGGCGTACGGGCGGACGAGAGGCCCCGCCTCGCCGTCGTACCACTGACTGCCCTGCTCCCGCGGGGCGTCCGTCATGTCCTCCGTCATGAGCGTGGACCGCCTTCTCGTCTCATCCGGCGGGAGGCCGCGCGGCGACGCGCGGCGCCGTGTACAGGTGCTCGCCGACGCGTTTGACGAGCCGTGCCATCTCGTAGGCCACCAGGCCGATGTCGGCGGTCACAGCGGTGAGCAGGGCGAGGCAGGAGCCGTCACCGGCGGCGGCCACGAACAGGAAGCCGTCGTCCATCTCGACCATGGTCTGGCGCACTCCGCCCGCCCCGAAGTGGCGGCCTGCGCCCTTGGCCAGGCTGTGGAAGCCGGAGGCCACCGCGGCCAGGTGCTCCGCGTCCTCGCGGCGCAGATCGGTCGACGCCCCCACGGCCAGGCCGTCGTTGGACAGCACCACGGCGTGCCGTACCTCGCTGACGCGCAGCACCAAGTCGTCCAGCAGCCAGTCGAGTTCACCGGACCTCCCCCACTCTCGGCTCCGCTCGCGCGGGGGGACCCCCACGCCGTCCCTCATGCTGGGGTCCTGGATCATGCGGGGTCTCCTTCGCTGCTGTCGCTGACCGCGGCGGGATCCGGGGCGGCGCCGCGACCGGGACGGCGGCCGCCGCCGCGTGCCCAGCCGTCGCGGTAGGCCGCCATCCGGTCCCGTACGAGCTCGGGGGTGCGTTGGTCCTCACCCCGAGGGTCGGAGTGTGGTTCCGGTTCCTCCGTACGTCGTTCGCGCAGCTGAGGGGCGAGGTTCGCCTGGCGGACGCGGCGCGGGAGGTCGTCCGATTCCTCGGAGTCGTCCGGGGGACGGTGCAGTCGCAAGGTGGTGACTCCGGGGGGTGGGGTGTCGGACCCGGACTCCGCCCTCGCCGGCGCCGCGACCTCCGCCCTGGCCTCCGCCGCGACCGGTGCGGGGGCCACCAGTGCCGGCCGGTCGGCCGGGGCGTGCACGGACTCCTGCGGCGGCCTGACGGCGCCGGGCACGCGCGCGTACACGTGTTCCTGGTCCACGGCCTTGCGGGGGGAACGTTCCTCCGGACCGCTGTGCAGCAGGGAGGTGGGCAGCAGGACGACGGCCGTGGTGCCGCCGTAGGGCGAGGTGCGCAGGTGGACCTTGATGCCGTGCCGGGCCGCCAGCCTGCTGACCACGAAGAGCCCGAGCCGGTCACTGTCGAACAGGTCGAGCGCCTCGGACTGCTCGATGCGGTGGTTGGCCTCGGCGAGGGACTCCTTGCCCATCCCCAGCCCCCGGTCCTCGACCTCGATCGCGTAGCCGTTGCCCACCGGTTCACCGGTGACGCGCACCCGCGTGTGCGGGGGCGAGAACTGCGCGGCGTTCTCGACGATCTCGGCCAGGAGATGGGTGACGTCGGCGACGGCCCCGCCGATGACGGACGCCTCGGGGAGCTGTCGTACCTCCACGCGCGCGTAGTCCTCCACCTCGGAGACGGCCGCGCGCACCACGTTGGTCAGGGAGACCGGCATGCGCCAGGCCCGGCCGGGTGCCGCTCCGGAGAGGATGATCAGGCTCTCCGCGTGCCGCCTCATACGAGTGGTGAGGTGGTCGAGCCGGAAGAGGTCGCTCAGCTCGCCCGGGTCCTCGGAGCGGCGTTCCATGTTGTCCAGCAGGCTCAGCTGGCGATGCACGAGGACCTGGCTGCGGCGGGCGAGGTTGACGAACACCCCGGAGATGCCGCTGGCGAGTTCGGCGCGTTCCACGGCGGCCCGCAGCGCGGCGCGGTGCACGGTCCCCAGTGCCTCGGCGACCTGCCCCGTCTCGTCCTCCGACGGCGGTCCGGGCGGGGCCTCGGCCTGGACGTCGATCTCCTCGCCGGCGCGCAACTTCCGCATCGCCTCGGGGAGTTTGCGCCGCGCGATCTCCAGGGCGAGGTTGCGCAGGCCCTCGAGCTCGATGACCAGGCCGCGTCCGATGCGTACGGAGATGACGAGCGACGCGACGACGGCGGCGAGGCCGAACAGGACGGCGGCACCCGCCGGGGTGAGCAGACCGCGGGTGAACGGGTCCGCCTGGTCCGCGACGCCGCGCCCGGCGTCCGCCTCGATGGTCCGCATGCCGTCCTGCACGCGCGCGTGTGCCTTGCTCCAGGTGGCCTCGGGCGCCGCGGCGATCGCCGACGCGCCCGCCCGGCTCGCGAGGACCTTGTCCTCGACGGTGTCCACGGCCGCGTAGTCGCTGCCGTCGGCGAGGTCCTGCCAGGCGGCGCGTTCGGGGCCGCGCAGGTCGGCGACGGCGGCCTCGGTGAGGGTTCGGCGGGTTTCGACGGCGCCGGTGAACAGCCTCAGCCGCTCGCCGTCGATGCGCCCGGCGAGACGTGCGCCGGCCAGCAGGACGTCCTCCTGGGCCAACGCCTCTCCCGCGCGGGAGAATTCGAGCAGCACGCGCGCGTCGGAGCCCAGTTCGGCGTCCTGGATGCCGGTGAGGGCGCCGCCCACGCCGAAGGCCGTGGCGATGGTCCGGGTATAGCGCCCGTACGTCTCGTCCCAGCCGGCGCGGCGGTCGAGCACCGCGGTCCGCACGGAGCGCAGTTGCTCACCACCGGCCACGAAGGTCTCGAGACGCTGGGCCACTCCGGCGGGCAGTTCCTCGCCGTCGGCGACGGTGTTGTCGTCGCCGAGCCGGAGTTTGTCCAGGGCTTTGTCCGTGCGTTCCGCGAGGGTCTTGAGGTCTGCGCCGCGGCCGCCGGTCGGGACGATCGCATAGCGCACCGCGGCCGCGCGTTCCGCCTGGAGCGCGGCGACGGCGGCCGCGACAGGGGCCCGGATCTCGGCGTCCACCCGCTGCAACTGCCGCAGGCGGGAGACGTCCTGGGCGGTGGTGACGGTGGCGTACGCCCACAGGGCCAGCAGCGAGACGACCGGCACCATCAGCAGGCAGACGATCTTGGCGCGCACGGTGCGCGGGCGTATCAGCCACTGTCCCGCGCGCGTGGGCGTCTCGTCCGGTACGGCTCCTACCGGCTCGTCCAGGCGTTCGTCGGCCGGTGGTCCGGCGTGGGCGCGGCGGCCGCGGGCGGGGGACGGTGCCGATGGCTCGGCGCCGTTCGTGGGGGTCCTACGGGATGTACGCATGGCCTCCTGCCTCGGAAGTGGTCGGTGGGCGGGCCCGGCGGCCCGTCAGCGGGCGGCGCTCTCGGCCGGCCGCTGGGCCGAGGCGGACGCCTCGCGCTCCCCCGAGGTCGGCGACAGCGCGACGAAGGCGGAGGTCAGGAAGAGATAGGACCCGAGGCCGACGGCGAGGGGGAAGATGAACTGCATCGCGGTGGCCCCGGGCAGGGCCGTGTCGGAAGGGCTGACGCGCACGCCCACCGAGAACATCCCGGTGTAGTGCATGCTGCTCACCGCGGCTCCCATGATGAGCGAGGCGACGGTGACGGCGACGGGCGACTTGATGTTGAGCGCGGCCCACAGGGCAGCCGTCGCGGCGACGACGGCGATCAACACGGACAGCCCGACGAGGGCCGGGTCGTACTTCACGTCGCCGTGCAGACGGACGGCGGCCATCCCCAGGTAGTGCATGCTCGCCACGCCGAGTCCGGTGGTGAGCCCGCCCAGGAAGAGCGCCCGCGCGCGGTCCTTGCTGTAGCCGACGGCGAAGACGCCGGCACAGACGACGATCATGGCGACGAGCAGACTCACGATGGTGAGCGGAACGTCGTAGCGGATGTCGGTGCCGGTGACGCTGAAACCGAGCATGGCCACGAAGTGCATGGTCCAGATGCCGGTTCCGATCGCGGAGGCGGCGGTGATGAGCCAGTTGCGGCGTGAACGCCCCGTGGCGCCGAGCGCGCGGACGGTGCAGCGCAGCCCGAGTGCGGCGCCGATGCAGGCCATCACGTACGACAGCACGGGGGTCAGCCAGCCGAGTGCGGCGTGGTCCAGGTGTCCCATGGCTCCGGGACGCTAGTCGGGGCATGGGCGCACAAAGGGGGCGCAGTTCGAAAGGTGTTGGAATATGACGCAGAGATGCACCTGAACGATCGCGCCGCGCTCGAACGTGTGCGCAGGAGCATCATCCTTGTCGGTGAGAGATCATGCGGACCATGAGCGACGACCACACACATGTTCAGGAGTTCTTCGGCGCCCGAGCCGCCGACTGGGATGCCCGCTTCCCCGACGACGGCCCCGCCTACGCCGCCGCGGTCGCCGTCCTCGGGCTGCGTGAGGGGGATCGCGTGCTCGACGCCGGCTGCGGCACCGGACGCGCCCTGCCGCCCCTGCGTGCGGCCGTGGGCCCCTCGGGAGTGGTCCTCGGGGCCGATGTGACGCCGGCCATGCTCCAGGCCGCCGTACGGGCCGGACGGGACCGGGACGGGCAGTTGCTGCTGGCCGACGTGGCCGCGCTGCCGCTGCGTGCGGAGTCCCTCGACGCGGTGTTCGGGGCGGGGCTGATCTCCCATCTGCCCGATCCGGCCGAGAACCTGCGGGAGTTGGCGCGTGTGGTGCGTCCGGGCGGCACCCTGGCGCTCTTCCACCCGATCGGCAGGGCCGCGCTCGCGGCACGACAGGGCCGGCAGATCACGCCGGACGACCTGCGTGCAGAGCCCAACCTCCGGTCTCTGCTGGCCGGTTCCGGGTGGCGCATGACGTCGTACGCCGACGAGGACACCCGGTTCCTGGCACTGGCCGCGCGGGACGACTGACCCTGCGGCCCAGCCCCTTCAGCCCCACCCGGCGACCTCCGCCACGAAGGCGTCGGGGTTGTCGAACATGACGTTGTGTCCCGCGCCCGGCACGGTCACCACGCGCACCCCCGCGGCCTCCAGTTCACCCCTGCCCTCGAGTTCACCGCTCAACTCGCCCTGCAGATACACGCGCTCCACGGTGAGAGCTTCGAGGATGTCGCGCATGACAGGGTCGGAGCCGCGCCTCAGCCCGACGGCCGTCCGGTGCAGCGCGCGCGGGTCGGCCAGTCGCATGGTCGCCGCCCACAGCGGCCCGACCTGTTCCAGCACGCGCGCGTAGCCACCGTCGACGAAGGCCTCCTCCTCGTGGGAGGCGATGCCGCTGCTGCCCGCGGCGAGCGGTGGGAACGCGTCCAGGTTGGCCTCCGTGAGCACGAGGCGGGAGACCAGTTCGGGGCGCCGGTGGGCGAGCACCAGGGCGACGGCGCCGCCCATGCTGTGCGCGATGAGCTCGGCACCCGTGACACCCGCCGCGTCCAGCGCCGCCGCCAGCGCGCCGGCATGGTCGTCGAGTGTGTAACCGAAGTGCTCGGGCCGGTCGCTGATGCCGTGTCCGGGCAGGTCCACGAACAGGCTGCGGTTGCCCGCGAGTTCGGGCCGGGCCGCGATATGGGCGTGGTACACGCACGAGACCGACCCCAGTCCGTGCACGTACACGCGCGTGCGTTCCTCGCCGGGCACCTCCGTCCAGCGGATGCGGCTTCCCTTGCCGTCGAACTCGGCCTGCTTCATCGCGTCCTCCCTGAGCGGCGTCCTTGGCGGCACCCTCGCGAGCCGCCCTTGCGAGCCATCGCCACGACAATACATCGGTTACGATGTATTAAGAATGCGATGTATTCGTTGAGCGATGTACCCCGGTCGTACGGCAGAATGCGGGCATGCTGGAGCTCGCCATCCTCGGATTCCTGTACGACGCCCCCCTGCACGGCTACGAGCTGCGCAAACGCATCGCGGCGCTGACCGGGCACGTGAAGCCCATCGCGGAGAGCACGCTCTATCCGGCGATCAAGCGCCTGGAGAAGGCCGGGCTGCTGGAGCGCGCGACGGAGCCCGGTTCCGTCGCCGCGCCACGGCACGTCCTGACGCTCACCGAGGACGGCCGCCGCGATCTGCGCCGTAGGCTCGCCGAGCCAGTACAGCGCGACATCACCGACGAGAACCGCTGGTTCACCCTGCTCGCGTTCCTCCGACACCTGGACGACACCGCGGCGCAGGCGGCCGTACTGCGGCGCAGGCTGGCGTTCCTGGAGGAACCCGCGAGCTTCTTCTACGAGGGTGACCGGCCGCTGCGCGCCGAGGAGCTGGACGATCCCTTCCGGCGCGGAATCCTGACGATCGCGCGCGCCACGTCCCAGGCGGAACTCACCTGGCTGCGGGCCACCCTTGCCTCACTGGACGGCTGAGGACACCTCACCGCCGGTCGTGGGCGTCACGCACCCAGCGCCGCGAGCACCACGGACCTGGCCTCCTCCTGGACCTGCCGCAGATGGTCCGCGCCGAGGAATGACTCCCCGTAGATCTTGTAGACGTCCTCCGTGCCCGAAGGGCGGGCCGCGAACCAGGCGTTGGCGGTGGCGACCTTGATGCCGCCGAGGGCGGCACCATTGCCGGGGGCCTCGGTGAGCACCGTGGTGACCGGCTCGCCGGCGAGGGTGTCGGCGGTGACCTGGCGCGGGGACAGCTTGGCGAGCAGCGCCTTCTCCTCGCGGGAGGCCGGGGCGTCCACGCGCGCGTAGGCGGGGGCGCCGAAGCGGTCCGTGAGACCGGCGTAGTGCTGCGACGGGGTCCTGCCCGTGACCGCCGTGATCTCGGAGGCGAGCAGCGCCAGGATGATGCCGTCCTTGTCGGTGGTCCACACCGAGCCGTCCCGGCGCAGGAAGGACGCGCCCGCCGACTCCTCGCCGCCGAAGCCCAGCGAGCCGTCCGACAGGCCGTCGACGAACCACTTGAAGCCGACCGGAACCTCGACCAACGGCCGGCCGACGTCCGCCGCGACCCGGTCGATCATGCTGGAGGACACCAGGGTCTTGCCGATCCCGGCGCTCGCGGGCCACTGCTCCCGGTGCGAGAACAGATACGAGATCGCCACCGCCAGATAGTGGTTGGGGTTCATGAGGCCCCCGTCGGGTGTGACGATGCCGTGGCGGTCGGCGTCGGCGTCGTTGCCGGTGGCGATGTCGAACCGGTCGCGCTGCTCGATGAGCGAGGCCATGGCGTACGGCGAGGAGCAGTCCATGCGGATCTTGCCGTCCCAGTCCAGAGTCATGAAGCGCCAGGTGGGGTCGGTGAGCGGGTTGACCACCGTCAGGTCGAGCCGGTGCTGTTCGGCGATCCGGCCCCAGTAGGCGACCGAGGCACCGCCCAGCGGGTCGGCGCCGATCCGCACGCCGGCGGCCCGGATCGCGTCCAGGTCCAGCACGTTCGGCAGGTCGGCCACGTAGGTACCGAGGAAGTCGTGGCGGCCGGTGCCGGGCGCGGCCAGGGCACGGGCGTAGGGGATGCGCCGTACGTCCTTCAGACCGCCGGTGATGATCTCGTTGGCGCGGTCCTGGATCCAGGAGGTCGCCTCGGACCCGGCGGGGCCGCCGTTCGGCGGGTTGTACTTGAAGCCGCCGTCGGCGGGCGGGTTGTGCGAGGGGGTGACCACCACGCCGTCGGCGAAGCCGGAGGTGCGGTTCCGGTTGTGGGCGAGGATGGCGTGCGAGACCGCCGGGGTGGGTGTGTAGCCGTCGGCCTGGTCGATGAGGACGGCCACGTCGTTGGCGGCGAACACCTCCAGCGCCGTGATCCGCGCGGGCTCGGACAGGGCGTGGGTGTCGGCGCCGAGGAAGAGCGGGCCGTCGGTGCGCTGGGCGGCGCGGTACTCGCAGATGGCCTGGCTGGTGGCGGCGATGTGGTCCTCGTTGAAGGCCGCCGCGAGCGACGAGCCGCGATGTCCGGAGGTACCGAACGCCACTCGCTGCCCGGGCTCGGCCGGGTCGGGGTGCAGCGCGTAGTACGCCGTGACCAGGCGGGCCACATCGATGAGGTCCTCGGGCCCGGCGACCTGTCCCGCTCGCGCGTCCTGCATGTGCCCGCTCCTCCGCAAGAGTCGATCGTGGGGTTACGGGCCCATTCTCCCCTGTCCGGTGCGCCGGGACGCGCACCGGGCGACCGTTGTGGCACACGTACGACGGATGCGACGATGCGGGTCGGCGAACGAAGGGACACCGACGTGACGCACGAGGACCAACGGCCGCCCGCTGCCGTGCTGTTCGACGCGCTGGGCGCCGACTACGAGAAGGCGTTCGCCCATGCCCCCGCGCACCTGTCCGCGCTGGAGTGGCTGATCGAGCGGCTGCCGCCCGCCGCGCGGACGCTGGACGTGGGCAGCGGCACCGGGCGGCCCACCGCGGCGGCGCTCGTCGGGGCGGGGCACTCGGTGCTGGGCGTCGACGTCTCCCCCGTCATGGTGGAACTCGCCGTCCGTCAGGTGCCCGGGGCCGAGTTCCGCAGCGCCGACATCCGGGATGTCCCGCTGGACGCGGACTCGTTGGACGGCGTGTGCGTGTTCTTCTCGCTGCTCCAGATGACCCGCGCCCAGCAGTCGGCACTGATGCGGCGCCTGGCCCTGGCCCTTAGGCCCGGTGGGCATCTGGTGCTGGCCACCGTGCCCGCCGACGTGGAGGACCTCGAGGTGGTCTTCATGGGCCAGCCGGTCCGCGCGACGAGCTTCGCCGAGGACGACGTGATCGGCATGGTGGAGGCGGCCGGGCTGACGGTGCTGTCCCGGCACAGCCTCACCTTCACCCCGGACCACCCCGCTGCGGAGCCCGAGCCCCATCTCTTCCTGTACTGCCGCCGCGACGAGACCGGGCTCTGACGCTCAGCGCTCCCGTGGTTCCGGGCTCGCCGGCGGCTCGGCGGGCGTCGGCCCGGGCCGGCTGAAGAGAACGGCCCGCGCGACGGAGGGGGCGAACAGGGCGGTCACGGGCTCGGCGAGGACCAGCACGGCGCGGAAGGCACGCCCCACGACGGGGTCGCCGGGCGACCGTTCCGTGACCCGGCGCAGGTACCAGCCCGCGACACGGGCCGCGGGGCCGGCGGCGACCGCGGTGCCGACCGCGCCCGGCATCCCGCGGTCCGCTCCGGCCGAGATGTCCCACGCCTGCCGGGATGCCGCGAGCAGCGCCCGCTGCACACGGCGCGTGGTGGGGGTGCGGCGACGGTCGGCGAGCGTGTCGCGCAGGGCGACCGCGCTCATCGCGGCGATGGCCATGCCCTGCCCGTAGATCGGGTTGAAGGTGCACAGGGCGTCGCCGGTGGCGAGGAATCCGGCCGGGCGGCGGCCGGGCAGGTCGTAGCGGCGCCGGATGTTCGCGGTCCGCCGGTAGCCGAACGCCGGCGTGAGCGGTTCGGCCTCCTCCAGCCAGCGGTCCAGGAGCGGATGCGCCAGTCGCTTGGCGTACGCCTCGAACTCGTCGTCGCCCGTGGGCGGTTCGTCGCCGCGCAGCCCCGAGACGATGACCAGATGGCTGCCGTCCTCCAGGGGCAGCGCACCACCGCCGTTGACCTGGTCGGGCCCGGGATAGACGTAGTGGCCGAGGGTCTCGCCGTCGAGGGTGCCCTTCCGCCCGCGGTAGACGCGCGAGGCGTAGGCGAGTCCGGTGTCGATGGTCTCCTCGTGCGCGCTCTCGGCGCCGATCGCCGCGAGCCACTGCGGCGCCTTGGTGCCGCTGCCGGAGGCGTCGACCACCAGGTCGGCCTCCAGGGCCCGGGATTCCGCGCCGGCGTCGCCGGAACGTTCCCTCAGGAGTACGCCCCGTACGCGCGAGGCATCACCGAGAAGCCCGACGGCCTCGGCCCCCTCCACCACGCCGATCACCGGATTGGCGAGAACCCGCCGCCGTATCAGCTCCTCCAGCTGCGCGCGGGAGCCGGTGTATATGTGCGTCGACGCGGGCCACCGGCGGAGCCAGCGGCCGTTCTGCCACAGCACCATGTCCGACGGCATCCCCACCCGCGGCGCCCCCGCCTCCTCCAGTTCCGTCAGGAAGCCCGGCAGCAGCGACTCCAGGGCCGTCTGCCCGCCCTCCAGCAGGACGTGCGGATGCCTGCCCTGGGGTACGCCCGGCCGTGACCCGGTGGCCTCCGGGAACCGGTCACGCTCGACGACGGTCACGCGGTCGCAGTGCCCGGCCAGGACGTGCGCCGCGAGGAGTCCCGCGATGCTGCCGCCCACGACGACCGCATGCCGCCCGCCCCGACCGCCACCGCCCTCGCTCCGACGGCCCGTTCCTACGGCAGAGTTCACCGATCCGCTCCCTTGGTCGCCATGTGGTGAGAAGGCACAAGTATCCTTCGCTGCAAGGCGGCTTGACCGTGTTCCGGCCCTTCAGAGCGTCTCGAACCCGCCACCGGTGAGTGCCTCGGCGGCGCCTTCACCGTGCCGCCCCCTTCTGCCGCCGGAGATCCAACCCTACGTTGAGTAGGGGGAGATGAACGATCGGTCAGCCAACCACGCAGGGGGAAGGTGGTCAGCATGTTCGGCAGGGTCCGCAAGTCCTTCGCCAGATTTTTCGACACCGTGCGCGCCGATACGGACAACGGCCGGGACAAACGCACGCACAACCTGTTCGAGGCCGCGGCGGTGTACGTCTCGGCGTGTGCCGAGGACGACCAGGACCAGATCGACGAAGCCGTCGGCTGGGTGTCTCCGGAGGCGTTGTCGTTCGGGGTGAGCGAGCTGGCGTGCCGGGCGGTCATCGCGCTCGCGCGGGAACGCGACGAGTCGCCGCAGACCGTGGCCCGCGCCCTCCTGGGGCTTCCGGCGGCCTGATCCACGGTCCAAAGAGGCCGATTCGCCCTGTCCGGCCGGAAAACAGCAGCTCCGGGTGGGCTGGGGAGTCGTGACAAGCGGCTTCCGCGCACACTAGGGTGCGCGCCGTTGGACATACCGATGGGGAGGCTGGGATGGCCGGGACGGACGAGGACACCGTCGCCGCCGCGGACGACGCGCTCTATGTGCTGACGGCGGTGCTGTTGACGCCGGCGAAGTTCCCGAGCGTGCTGGGCGACGACTATCCGGAGGCCTGTGCGGCGCTCGGTCTCGCGCCGCTCGCCGACGGGTACGGCCTGGTGCTCGGCCAGGACGGCGACGGCTCCCGCTGGACGGTCGTCATCGACGACGTCTCGCTGGTCGCCGTCGCCATCGCGTCCTGGGACTGCGGCATGGAGTACGACCTGTCGCCCGACGAACGCACGGTCGTGGCCGCCCTGCCGGGCTGGCCCCTCGCGGTCGCCGTCGCGGCTCCGAACGTGCCCGCGCCGCACGATCCCGCGCCGGAGGTCGACGGTCCCCCGCTGACACCGCCGGACACCAGCACGTGGGGACCGGCTCAGCGCCGGCTGGGGGCCGACGAGATCGCCCTCCAGTGGGCCACGTGGCGTGAGCAGATCAACGACGCCGACTTCCCGGTGCCGGAACCGGTCGAGTCCGCCGACAAGGGCGAGGGGGACTCTCCCAGCGGCCACAGCGGCATCCGGCGTGTCCTCGCGGAGGCCCGCGGGTACGTGGAGACGCCGCCGCCCCTGGGCCGGGTCCGGTCGTCCTTCGCGCCTGGCGACGCCCGCACCCTGCGCGCCGACGGCCCCGGCTGGTCGCTCGTGGCCAGGACCGACGACATCGCGTTCGTGCTGCTCGACGACGAGCCCGGCGAGGTTCTGCCGGTGGGCCGCGGCCCGGAGCTGCCGGGGCTGCTGGAGGCGCTCGACAAGATGGCCGTACGTCCCCTCTGAGCCGGGTCATCGACGGCCGCGGCCGTCCGGGTCCACCAGCAGGGCGTCCACGACGGTGTCCGCGTCCTGGTGAGCTCTGAGGGCGTCGAGTTCGGCTCGCCAGGGTTCGTCCCAGGACGCCGCCCGGCCGCCGGCCCGGACGAGGTCCAACGCGAGGCGGCCGGTCACGGCGGAGCCTCGGGCACGGAGGGTCCGCGCGGCGGCGAGCAGCGCGGCACGCACACGTGGCCGGTGCAGATCGGCCGGTACGTCGTGCCGCGCCGGCAGCCGTCCCGCCCCCGCCTCGCACTGCCGCGCGACTCTTTCCCACCGGTGTTCGTCGTGTTCGCCGTTGCGTACGAGCGCCATGGCGCAGTCCCAGCTCACACGGGCGGCATCGGCGTGGAGTCCCACGGACTCCAGTGTGTCGGCGAGCGCGTCCAGCATGGTCGGCGGCTCCTCGCACCCTCCTGGATCCGAGTACTCGGCGCACGCGTGCAGCCGCCGCAGCGCGTCGGCACGCGTGCGTGGGTCCACGGCTCGTGCGGCCAGGGCGTCGAATGCGCCTCTGAGCGCCGCCTCGGTCAGCGGACCGGGCGGCAGCCGGACGAGTTGGCGCGCGGCCGCGTCCCACACCTTGCGCGGGCGGGCCGGGGCCGCGAGGGCGTCCGCGAGCGCATGGGCCCCGCCGGCCCCGGCGGGCGCCGGCCACGTCGGAAGCACCTGGCAAGCGGCGACCACGGTGTCCTCGTCGCCCGTCTGGACCAGCCGCACCAGGAAGGCGGCGTAAGCCTCCCTCGGCACCGTGAAACCGAGGCCCACGCGCGCGTGCACGACCTCGTCGCGCACGGCGGCCTCATGGACGGCCCCCACCAGACGGTCGGCCACGTCCCGGCGGTCGATCGCCGGGAGCAGGACGCGGGCGAGGACGGCGCGCACGTCCCGATGCTGGTGCGGCACGTCCCAGGCCGCCAGGAGGGCTTGGAAGGCGTCCTGCCGTGGGAGGTCGGCCAGCGCCCGTACGGCTTCCTTGCGGGCGCCCACCGGGCTGTCCGCGGCGCAGGCCACCGGTGCCAGCAGGGGTACCGCGTCGTCGTCCGGCAGCCGTGCGATCAGCCGCCGCACCGAGGCCATCGCGGCGCGGCCGCGCACGCCCCCGGTTCCCGCGTGGCGCAGCAGGAGAGTCACGGGATCGCGGTCCGGGACGTCGCCGAGGGCCCCGAGGGCCGCCGCTGCCACCGGTTGTGGGGCGTCCTGCGCGAGCGCCGTCAGACGTTCGGGGTCCCTCAGCAGCCGCGCCGCATCGGTCCGCACGCGCAGCGGAGCCGATTCGTCGAGCACCACGCGCGCGTGGTGCTCTTCCCAGGCGTCCCGCTGGGCAGGCAGCCATCTTCCGGCGAGGCCGGGCGCGAGGTGCGGTGTCCACGCGGTCCGGCGGGTCCGCAGCCGCCCCGTGAGGCCCTCGCGTGCGGCGGCCAGGACGGGGTCGAGCAGATCGGTGCGGCGGGTGGCGACGGTCCGCAGGACGACGGGAACGGTGACGAAGGTCGGGTCCAGGGCGATCAGTTCGGCGCAGCGCTGTTCGCGCAGCCGCGGCGGCCGCACCCATACCGCCGCGGCACGCGTCGCGAGGTGCGGATCGTCGCACTCGACGGCGACCCGCCGTGCCTCGGCGTCGAGTTCCGGCAGCGCGGTGAGGTGTGTCGCGAGGAGTTCGGCGAGGGCGGTGCCCACCTCGGGCCGGCGCAGGGCCGTCGGTGCGATCGCCGTCCAGATGGCCCGGGCGGTCGTCTCGCCGATGTGCAACGGGGGCAGCGTCCCGGTCCGTTCCGGCCGTGTGACGAGTTCGCCGAGCAGTCCGGCCGCGTAGGCCGCCCGGTCCGGTCGGCCGGTCGCCGCCGCCCGCTCGACGACCCGCTGGAGCAGCCGGCGCGCGGCCCTGACGGTGCCTTCCGTCGCGTCGCGAGCCTGGACGGTGGTGAGGACGGCGTCACGCAGGACGCGTTCGGGCAGTGCGGCGAGGAAGCGGCCGGCGGCGCCCGCGAGTTGTTCGAGCGCGGGACGGCGCACGGCGTCCTGGTCGTGCCAGGCCCGTTCGCAGTCGGCGGCGACGCGTGCGAACTGTTCGGGGTCGCCCTCGAGTTCGGCGCAGACCAGCAGGGCGGGCCAGGCCAGGGAGCGGTGTTGGAGGCGGTGATTGTCCGCGAGCGCCTTCAGCAACGGTTCACCCTCCGCGAGCGGCAGCGCCTGTGCCGCTCGGACCAGGGCCCATGGGCGGCGTTCGCTGCCCACCGCCGAGGGGCGGACCAGATCTGCCCGGTCGGCGGGTTCGAGGGCGGCCAGCGCGCCCACCAGCGCCGGGACGGGCCGTGACGTCGTGCTGGTGTGCTTCTCGACGATGCGGCGCCGCTCGGCGGGTGGGAGGAGACCGAGCAGACCGTCCGGGGTGACGTCGGTGCGGCCCGGGGCGGTGGGCCGGCGTCCGGTGCAGCGGCAGTGCTCGGCGAGTTCCACCAGGTCGCGGGCGGGCAGGGCGAGGAGCTTGCGGCGCAGCGAGGGCGGCAGCGGGCCCACAGGGACGAGGCGCTCACGGTCGCCGGGGCCGGGGGGTGGTGTGCGCAGCACGGCCAGTGCTTCGGCGGGCCGGGTCAGGGCGGAGAGGACGGCTGCGGGAGTGAGGAGCAGCGGTGTCCGGTCCAGCAGCAGGAGTGCCGCGTGTGGGTCACGCCGGGCGGCGAGCGACGCGACGGCACGGAACTGGCGGGTCGAGTGCTGGGGCCGGTGCGCGCATTGAGCCGTCACGTGTACGGCGACGGCGTAGGGGGCGGTGCGGGCCAGGGAGTTGAGGACGCCGGGTGCCGGGTCGACGCGGGGCAGCCATGCGGCCACCGTTTCGGGAGGGCAGGCGGACAGAAGTGCGGCCGCTTCCCGGCCGCCGTGGCGTTCGTGGATCCGCGGCAGCAGCCTGGCCGCCAGTGCCGTGCGGCGGCTCAGCTTGAGGAGGCGATAGGTGTCGTGGCGTACGGCCCTGATGTCGCTCAGCGCCAGGCGTTCCAGGGCCTGTTCGGGTACGGGCAGCCGGATGGCCGCCGAGCGGGCCCGGCGTCCCAGCAGCGGGTCCGCGAGAGCCTCCGCCACCCGTTCCAGGTCGCGGCGGACCACGGCGAGGAAGAGGGCGGTGTGCCGGTCGGCGGGATCGCCGTGGTCGAGGGCGTGGTGGAGCGTCTCGTAGGCGCCCGGGGCGAGGGTGCGGGCGTACCGCGCCAGGGCGCTCGTACGGGCCGGGAAGGGCAGGGTGTCGAAGTGGGACCTCAGCCAGGCGGACGTCATGGGCGCCGGCGGGTTCTGGGGCTGTCGGGACGGCGTCGGGGACGCCTCGTATGCGGCCATCAGCGCTCACCGTGGAGTCGCTGGGCCCCCTTTCCGAAAGTCATGTCGGTCATGGTGGGGTGCCGCCGGTCACCTGCGCAAACTGTTTTCTCGCGCCTCTTCGATCTCCTTTCTCCGTACGGCACTTCACATACGGCGCCCTCATTCCATGTGGCCCCGCCCCATGGATGGCGTCGTACGGCACTCGCACCATGAGGCAGCCCGCGACTCCCCGACCCGTCCTGGAGGCCCTCATGCAGCTGTCCCGAGGCGTCCCGCTCCTCGCCGCCACACTGGTGGCGAGCGCCCTCACCTGGCCGACTCCCGCCGCAGGCACGACAGACGGTCACTGCGCACGACAGGACCGCGTCCACGTGCCGGGCGCGGCCTTCCAACGGGGCGCGTGCCTCACGGACCTGACGACCACCGGGCTGGCCGGCACCCCGTACACCGACATGGCCGACCAGGCGGGGCTGACGGCCAGGGCGACCCGCACCCCGTCCGGCGTTCCGGGTGTGCAGATCGACGGCTACTTCCCGGACTCCTCCCGGTTCAACGCCACCCACGGATGGCAGCACGACGCCCAGTTCGTGATCAGGCTGCCGGACCGCTGGAACGGCGGGCTCGTCGTCACCGGCGCGCCGGGTACGCGCAGGCAGTACGCCACGGACACGGCGATCTCCGACCAAGTGCTCGCGCAGGGTTACGCGTACGCCGCGACCGACAAGGGCAACAACGGCGCCGACTTCTACCGCGACGGCACCCGTCCCGGTGACGCGGTCGCCGAGTGGAACGCGCGCACCACCCAGCTCACACGGGCGGCCAAGCGTGCGGTGGCCCGGCGCTACGGACACGCGCCGAGGCGCACGTACATGACGGGCATCTCCAACGGCGGCTATCTGACGCGCCGGCAGTTGGAGAACCATCCGGAGCTGTACGACGGCGGCGTGGACTGGGAGGGGGCGCTGTGGACCGCGGACGGCCCGAATCTGCTCACCTCGCTGCCCGCGGCCGTGGCCCGAATGACCGGTTCGGCGCGGGACGAGGACCTGTACGCGGTGGGCTTCGCGCGCGGCTCGGAGTTCCTGTGGCCGTACCACGAGAAGGCCTACTGGGGAGTCACGCAGAAGATCTACCGCGCCGAGTTCGACCCGGCCTACGACCCCGCCTGCCCCGGCCCGACCGCCGGGACGACCACGGAGCAGGTGCTGGCGCCCTGTGCTGGCGATGCGGTCTACGACTACGCCGCACGCCCGGCATCCGTCCATCGCGCCGTGGCCCGGGTGGCGCTGACCGGACGGATCGGGCGCCCGCTGATCACCCTGCACGGCGACCTGGACGCGCTGCTGCCCGAGGCCGCCGACTCCGACGTGTACGCGCGCATGATCGACGCGAGCGGCAGGGGCCGTCTGCACCGCTACTACACGGTCGAGGGCGGCACGCACGTGGACGGCCTGTACGACACCTATCCGGATCGGCTGCGGCCGATCCTGCCCTGCTACCGGTCGGCCTTCGACGCGCTGGTGTCATGGGTGGAGCGGGGCACCCCGCCGCCCGCGGACCATGCCGTGAGCAGGCCCGCGAGCGGCGACGTGGTCGACTCCTGCACCCTGGCCGACCGGGCCGAGGCGGCCCGGTAGCCCAAGGGGTCTCAGCGACCGAGCTCCTTGCGTGTGACACGGCGCAACCTGCGCCGCTGCGAGGGGTCCAGCGTGAGGTACGCGGCGGCCGGTACTCCCAGGACGATCAGGAGCGCGGCCCACCACGGCAGCCAGATCAGCAGAAGGATGCCGACCGCCACACCTCCTGCGGCGATCTTCGCGTTCTTCGACATGTGTCGCCTCCTCCGCGGCCACTGCCGCTCTCTGTCCTGAGAACGGGCCCGCGCTCTCCACGGTTCCGCACCACGACCCTGAGACGTCCCTGAGTCGCTACCCCTAGGCGCCCCTGAGACAGGGATACCCAACCTCTCCATGAGGTGACCCAGATCACGGCCCGGCCATTCCGGGTCGGCCGGGCACGTGCTGTACCCTCGGCCACTCCGCACCGAGTAGTCAAGTTTGAGGAGTGTCGCATTCCTGTGCCGAGGATTCCCGCGGCAACACCGTCCGAGATCGCTGAACTGGCCCGATGCTGTGCCGTGTTCGTCCCCGGCGACCCCGCCCGCACCGGTTCCGTCGCCTTCTGGGACCCCGCGGGTGACGCGCCGCCGGCCGTCGCGTCGGGGTCCGTCGAGGACCTGACCGTCGTCGTGCCCGGCGAAGAGGGGGTGGAGACGGTGACCGTGCCGGCCGTGCTGCTGCCGGTGCGGGCGGCCCTGCCCGTCCTCACGCGTGCGCGTGCCGCCACGAACGGCCACCGGGCGACCGTGTTCTGGGGCACGGCCGCCGTCCACGCACTGCAGCTCGCGGCCCGCGGACTGCTGCTGCCCGGCCTGTCCGAGGGCGACCACGACGCCTGGCGCGTGGGCCCGTTGCGCCCCGAGGACGTCGAGCGCGTCCGGGCGCTGGCCGCGGCGATGCCGCCCGAGGCGCACGCCGTACCGCTCGACGGCGGCGTACCGCTGCGGCTGCCCGACCCCGAGCGGCTGCTGCGCGCCTTTCTCGACGCGATCGCCGACACGCTGCCCCGCTCCCCCGCCGCGTCGCTCGTGACCGGTGGTCCCGCCTACGCGGCGCGGGAACCGCAGCACGTGCCCGGTCACCGGGCCTGGGCGGCCGATGTGGCCGCCGGTCACGACGCGGGCGTACGGCTGTCGCTGCGGATCGAGGTAGCGGGTCTGTCGACCGTGGCGCAGGACGAGGCCGTACCGGCGTTCCGGGCCGTGCTGCAGGTGCACGACATGGGCGATCCGGCGCTGGTCGCGGACGCCGCCGAGGTGTGGGCGGGACCGGGCGGGGCGTTCGGTTCTCGTGCGCGGATGGACGCCCTGCTCGCGCTGCGCCGCGCGGCCCGCGCCTGGCCGCCGCTCGCGCCCCTGCTCTCGGCGGCCGTCCCGGACGAGATCGAGCTCGCCGACGAGGAGGTCATCGATCTCCTCTCGGCAGGCGCCCGGACCCTCGCCGTCGCCGGCGTCGACGTGCACTGGCCCAAGGAGCTCGCCCGCGAACTGACGGCCCGCGCGGTGGTCGGTCCGCCGGACGACGCGTCGGAGCCCGGCAGACTCTCCTCGGACGCGCCGTCGTTCCTCTCCGCCGACGCGCTGCTGGCCTTCAACTGGCGGTTCACACTCGGCGACCAGCAGCTCACCCGCGAGGAGCTCGACCGGCTGGCCGAGTCGAACCGCCCTGTCGTGCGGCTGCGCGACCAGTGGGTCCTGGTCGACCCGCAGGAGGTACGCCGGGCCCGCGCCCAGCAGGACCGCAAGATCACCCCCGTCGACGCGCTCGGCGCCGCTCTCACGGGCTCCACGGAGATCGACGGCCACCGGGTCGAGGTGCACCCCACAGGATGGCTCGCGGCCCTGCGGGAGCGGCTCGCGGACCCCGAGGCACAACAGCCGGTCGAGCAGCCCGCGGAGCTCGCGGCCACGCTCCGGGACTACCAGCGGCGCGGCCTCAACTGGCTGGCGCGGATGACCTCCCTGGGGCTGGGCTGCTGTCTCGCCGACGACATGGGACTCGGCAAGACGATCACGCTCATCGCCCTGCATCTGCACCGGCAGACGGATGCCTCCACCGCCGGACCCACGCTCGTGGTCTGCCCGACGTCCCTCATGGGCAACTGGCAGCGCGAGATCGAGAAGTTCGCCCCCGGCACGCGCGTGCGCCGCTTCCACGGGCCGCGCCGGGACCTGGACGCCCTGGCCGACGGGGAGTTCGTGCTCACCACGTACGGCACGATGCGGCTCGACGCCGGCCGGCTGGCCGACGTGTCGTGGGGCATGGTCGTGGCGGACGAGGCGCAGCACGTCAAGAACCCGTACTCGGCGACGGCACGGCAGCTGCGTTCCATCGGCGCACGCGCACGCGTGGCGCTCACCGGCACCCCGGTGGAGAACAACCTGTCGGAGCTGTGGGCCATCCTCGACTGGACGACTCCCGGCCTGCTGGGCCGCCTCGGCACGTTCCGCGCGCGGTACGCGCAGGCCATCGAGGGCGGCCGGGACCCGAGGGCCGCCGAGCGGCTGTCGCGGCTGGTGCGCCCGTTCCTGCTGCGCCGCCGCAAGTCGGATCCGGGCATCGCTCCGGAGCTGCCGCCGAAGACGGAGACGGACCGCGCGGTGTCGCTCACCAAGGAGCAGGCGGGTCTGTACGAGGCGGTGGTGCGCGAGACGCTCGCGGAGATCTCCGGCGCCGACAACATGGCGCGGCGGGGGCTGATCGTGAAGCTGCTGACCGGGCTGAAGCAGATCTGCAACCACCCGGCGCAGTACCTCAAGGAGGACCGGCCGAGGATCGTCGGACGGTCCGGAAAGCTGGAGCTCCTGGACGAGTTGCTCGACACCATCCTCTCCGAGGGGGCGAGCGTGCTGGTCTTCACGCAGTACGTGCAGATGGCCCGCCTCATCGAGCGGCACCTGGCCTCCCGCGGAGTGCCCACGCAGTTCCTGCACGGCGGCACTCCCGTCGCTCGGCGGGAGGAGATGGTGCAGCACTTCCAGGACGGTGAGGTCCCGGTCTTCCTGCTGTCGTTGAAGGCGGCGGGCACGGGGCTGAACCTCACCCGGGCCGAGCATGTCGTGCACTACGACCGCTGGTGGAACCCGGCCGTGGAGGCGCAGGCCACCGACCGTGCGTACCGGATCGGGCAGAACCGGCCGGTGCAGGTGCACCGGCTGATCGCCGAGGGCACCATCGAGGACCGCATCGCCGACATGCTGAGCCGCAAACGGGAGTTGGCCGACGCGGTGCTCGGCGCCGGGGAGGCGGCGCTCACGGAACTGACGGACGCGGAGCTGGCGGATCTGGTCGAACTGCGAGGGGGCACACGATGAGTGACGAGACGGAGCGTACGTTCGCCGCGTTCCCTCCCGCGCACGGGAGGGGCTTCGCGCAGAGCTGGTGGGGCCAGGCCTGGCTGAAGGCGCTGGAGGACGCCGCGCTCGACACCGCGCAGGTCAAGACCGGCCGAAGGCTCGCGCGCGCGGGAGCCGTCGGCGCGGTGTCGGTACGGCCGGGCCGGATCACGGCCGTCGTGCAGGACCGCGACCGCACCCCGCACCGGGCCGATGTGCTGCTCGAGCAGCTCTCCGACGACCAGTGGGACCGCTTCCTGGACATGACCGTCGAGCGCGCCGGCCATGTCGCGGCTCTCCTGGACCGCGACATGCCTCCGCACCTGGTCGAGGACGCGGCGGCCGCGGGTGTCGAGCTCCTGCCCGGGATGGGCGATCTGGAGCCCGAGTGCGACTGCGGCGCCTGGGACCACTGCGGGCACACGGCGGCGCTCTGCTACCAGGTGGCGCGGCTGCTGGACGAGGACCCCTTCGTCCTGCTGCTGATGCGGGGCCGCGGCGAACGCGCCCTGCTGGACGCCCTCCAGGACCGCACCGCCGTACCCGATGAGGCTCCGGCCCATCGGGAGGGCGTGGACGCCGCCGAGGCGTACGCGGCCGGGGACATCCTTCCGCCACTGCCCGCCCTGCCGGAACTCCCCGAGGAGCCCGGCGTACCGCCCTCCCTGGACACCGAGACGCCGGCCCCCTCCGGTGTCGATCCGGCCGCTCTGGAGTTCCTGGCTGCCCGGACCGCGGCACGGACACACCGTCTGCTGGCCGAACAGGATGCTTTCGACGACGAGTTGACGCTCGCCCAGGACGCCGTCCGCCTCGCGGTGGGCACTCCCGGGACGGCCGTGCTGGAGCGGCTGTCGGAGGGGTCGGGGCGCACCACGGAGGAGTTGGCGCTCGCCCTGCGCGCGTGGCGGGACGGAGGCGTGGCCGCGCTGGAGGTGCTCGAGGAGGAATGGACGGTCGGGGGTGAAACGCTCGCACGCGCGCGTGCCGCGCTCGACTCGGCGTGGGACGAGGAGGAGCGGCCGTCGTTGCGGGCGAGGGGCAACCGGTGGACGGTCGTGGGCTCTTCGAGCCAGTTGCGCCTCGGTCGGGACGGCCGCTGGTGGCCGTACCGGAAGGAGCGGGGCCGCTGGGTGCCCGCGGGGGGCGCGGTCCAGGATCCCGCGACGGCGCTGGCCGCGGCGGCTCAGGAGGCCCTGGAGATAGGTTGACGTGCCATGAGGCACTTCGGCCAGGACATCCTCACCGTCGCGGACGAGCTCACCGAGGCGTACACCGAGATCTTCACCGCCCCGCCGTGGGACCACCGGAACGCCGAGGAGACCCGCTCGGCGTTCCGGGAGCGGCTGGAGACGGACGCGCGCCGCCCCGGTTTCCGTGCCGTTCTGGCGCTCTCGGACAGCGGTGGGGTGGACGGCTTCGTCACGGGCTGGACCACGCCGTCTCCCTTCCGCAGCGACCGCGCGTACGGCAAGGTCACCCGACGGCTCGGCGCCGACCGCGTCGACGCGCTGCTGGTCGGTGCCTTCGAGGTCGATGAGTTGGGCGTACGGGCGCGCGCCCGCGGCACGGGTCTGGGCCGTCGGCTGCTGTCGGCTCTCACCGCCACCGTGCCCGAGGGCCGGGCGTGGTTGCTGACCTGGGACCAGGCGCACGACACGCTCGCGTTCTACCGGCGTATCGGCTGGACGGAGCCCGAACCGCTGCCCGGACAGGAGACGGACGTGGTCGTGTTCCTGGCACCCGCGAAGGCTGCTACGACTCCGTGAGGCGGCCCTGCCACAGCATCGGCAGGACGTGGTCCCTGACCGCCGGCGCGATCCGGATGTCGTCCTCGTGCCCGGTGATCCAGCGCAGATGCGCGAGTTCGGCGGCGGGTCGGGGCACCTGGGCGAGGCGGGCACCGTAGAGGGACATCCGCATGGGGACGCCTTCGAGGGCCGCCACGGCCTCGACATCGGCCAGGAAGCGCGGTTCCAGGGGCCGTACCCCAAGCTCCTCGTCCAGTTCGCGGTACAGGGTCTCCAGGGGCGCCTCGCCCGGGTCCGGTTTGCCGCCCGGCACATAGAAGACCTCGGGAGCCGCCTGCTTGCTCACCACCAGGAGCCGCCCCTCGCGGACGATCGCGGCCGCCACGACTTCCAGTACCTCTTGCGTCATGGGCCCCATCCTCACCCACGCCCGGACGAGCCCCTGCCGACGGTGACGTACGTGCGGCTGCCGCGCGGCGTCCGATCACGTCAGGGGCGCGGTCAGCTTGCGGGTGCCCCGGGTGTCGGCGGCCAGGCTGCAGGCGACGTTGTCGATGCCGAGCCGGTAGCCGGCGGGGTCCGGGTGCTGCACCAGTGTGCCGCGCACGGTACCGCCGGGCTGGTCCGCCGCCTTGCTGTCGAGGGTCCGCTCGCACAGGTCCGACGCGGCCTTCTTCAGGGCCGCGTCGGTCGTGTAGTCGCCCTGGAGTTCCGCGATCTTCACGACCTCGGCGTCGTGGGGTTTCCCACAGGGACGCTTGGCCGCCTGCCCGGGCCGGTCGCCGTCGGTGTCGAAGCAGTCGCCGGTCCGCAGCATGTAGTAGGGCACTTCGTCGGACGCGAAGGACGGGAACAGCGACTCGAGGCCGCTCGGGAACTCGCTCGGCAGGTCGGTGGGGAACTGCGAGGGCAGTCGGGTCGGCAGCTTCGTCGGGAGCTCGCTGGGCAGTCCGCTCGGCAGGCTCAGCGTGGGGCGGGGTGAGCTGCTCGCGCTCGCGCTGGGCTTGCCGCCCGGCGAGTCGTCGTCGCTGCCCGACGCCATCAGCACGATCGCGGCGACGGCGGCACCTACCACGAGCACGGTGAGCAGGATGAACAGCGGATTGCGGCCCCGGCCCGGGCCACCGGGCGGTTCCGGCGGAGGAGGCGGCTCCCATCCCCCGTACGAGGGCGGTCCGTTGCCTCCGGGAGGCGGCCCGTACCCGCCCGGCGGCCCATAGCCCCCTCCCGGGGAGCCGAAGCCTTCAGGAGGGGGGCCGAAGCCGCCGCCGTAGGGCGGCGTGTCGTCCGGCGGCCCGGGCGGCTGAGGCGGTACGGGCGGCATGGCCATACCGTCCAGGGTGGCCGGGCACGGGGCACGGCGCGACCCCCGCACGGAAGTTGATACCGACTCATGCCAAGGACGGCATCGTTCCGGAGCATTCCGCACGGGGCCGGTCAGCCGCGGAGACCGATCACACACGCACGCGCGCGTGCGTTCAGCCGCGGGCGCCCAGCAGGTGGTCCATCGCCAGCTGGTCGAGCTGCTCGAAGGCCATACCGCGCGCGGCGGCGGCCTCCACGTCGAACTCCTCGAAGGCCGTACGGTCCGCGAGCAGCGACTTCAGGCCGTCCGCCGCCGTGGGCTGCGCGAGCTCGTCCAGACGCGCGGCCCGCAGCGCCTCCTGGACCTGCGGGTCGGCACGGAAGGCGGCCGCCCGCTCCTTGAGGATGAGGTAGTTGCGCATGCAGCCCGCGGCCGACGCCCAGACACCGTCGAAGTCCTCGGTCCGCGGCGGCTTGAAGTCGAAGTGCTTCGGACCCGCGTAACCGGCGGTCTCCAGCAGGTCGACCAGCCAGAAGGCGGACCGCAGGTCGCCCGCGCCGAAGCGCAGGTCCTGGTCGTACTTGATGCCGGACTGGCCGTTGAGGTCGATGTGGAAGAGCTTGCCCGCCCACAGGGCCTGCGCGATGCCGTGCGGGAAGTTCAGCCCGGCCATCTGCTCGTGGCCGACCTCCGGGTTGACGCCGTAGAGCTCCGGGCGCTCCAGGCGCTCGATGAACGCCAGGGCGTGCCCGACCGTGGGGAGCAGGATGTCGCCGCGCGGCTCGTTCGGCTTGGGCTCGATCGCGAACTTCAGGTCGTAGCCCTGCTCGGTCACGTACTCGCCGAGGAGGTCGAAGCCCTCCTTCATGCGGTCCAGGGCCACCCGTACGTCCTTGGCGGCACCGGACTCCGCGCCCTCGCGGCCGCCCCAGGCGACGTAGGTCTCGGCGCCGAGCTCGACCGCCAGGTCGATGTTGCGGATCGTCTTGCGCAGGGCGTAGCGGCGCACGTCACGGTCGTTCGCCGTGAACGCGCCGTCCTTGAAGACGGGGTGCGTGAAGAGGTTGGTGGTGGCCATCGGCACCTTCATGCCGGTCGCGTCGAGGGCCTCCCGGAAGCGCTTGATGTGGCCCTCGCGCTCGGCGTCCGAGGACCCGAAGGGGATCAGGTCGTCGTCGTGGAAGGTCACCCCGTGGGCGCCGAGCTCGGCCAGGCGCCGCACGGTCTCGACAGGGTCGAGGGCAGGCCGCGTGGCGTCGCCGAACGGGTCCCTTCCCTGCCAGCCGACGGTCCACAGGCCGAAGGTGAACCTGTCCTCGGGGGTGGGCTGGTAGTTCATGTCGCGGCTCCTTGCTCGCTTGCGACTATTTCGTCATGGCCGTTTACAAATTAGTATGCGATCGCGTCTCTGGGAAGAGACAAGATGTCTCCGACGGTCTTCGGACGGAGACACGAGCCGCTTGAGCACGCAAAAGGGAGAGCCCGATGTCAGCTGCCGAGGGTCCGCTCGTCGTCGGCGTGGACACGTCCACGCAGTCCACCAAGGCCCTGGTCGTCGACGCGTCGACCGGAAGGGTGGTGGCGAGCGGTCAGGCATCGCACACCGTCTCCTCCGGGGCGGGGCGCGAGAGCGACCCGCGCCAGTGGTGGGACGCGCTGTGCGAGGCCCTGCACCAGTGCGGTGACGCGGCCCGCGAGGCCGCCGCCGTGTCCATCGGCGGGCAGCAGCACGGCCTCGTCACGCTGGACGCGCAGGGCGAGCCGGTCCGCCCCGCCCTGCTGTGGAACGACGTGCGCTCCGCGCCGCAGGCCGCCCGGCTCATCGAGGAACTGGGCGGGCCGAAGGCCTGGGCCGAGCGCACCGGCAGCGTGCCGGGCCCGTCCTTCACGGTCACGAAGTGGGCCTGGCTCGCCGAGAACGAGCCGGACGCGATCCGCGCCACCAAGGCGGTGCGCCTGCCGCACGACTACCTCACCGAGCGCCTCACGGGCCAGGGCACGACCGACCGCGGCGACGCCTCCGGCACCGGCTGGTGGGCGTCGGCGACCGAGGCGTACGACGAGGAGACCCTCGCGCACGTCGGTCTCGACCCCGCCCTGCTGCCCCGCGTGGTTCGCCCTGGCGAGGTGGCGGGGACCGTGCGTGACCGCCATGACCTGCCGTTCTCCAAGGGCACCCTGGTCGCCCCGGGCACCGGCGACAACGCGGCCGCCGCGCTGGGCCTCGGACTGCGTCCCGGCACCCCCGTGCTGAGCCTGGGCACGTCGGGCACGGTGTACGCGGTCTCCGAGCGGCGCCCCGCGGACCCGACCGGCACCGTGGCGGGCTTCGCCGACGCGCACGGCGACTGGCTCCCGCTGGCCTGCACCCTGAACTGCACGCTCGCCGTCGACCGCGTCGCCGCCCTCCTCGGCCTCGACCGGGAGGCCGTGGAGCCCACCACCGGTGTCACGCTCCTGCCCTACCTGGACGGCGAGCGCACCCCCGCGCTGCCGGGCGCCTCCGGACTCCTGTACGGCCTGCGGCACGACACCACCGGCGGCCAGCTCCTCCAGGCCGCCTACGACGGTGCCGTCCACGCGCTGCTGGGCGCGCTCGACCTGGTCCTCGACGAGGACGCGGACCGTTCGGTCCCGCTGCTGCTGATCGGCGGCGGCGCCCGCGGCAGGGCCTGGCAGGAGACCGTACGCCGGCTCTCGGGCCGTCCCGTGCAGATCCCCGAAGCCAAGGAGCTCGTCGCACTCGGCGCGGCCGCCCAGGCGGCGGGCCTGCTGACCGGCGAGGACCCGGCCGCGGTCGCCCGGCGCTGGAACACGACCGCCGGCCCGGTGCTGGAGGCCGTGGAGCGGGACGAGACGACGATGGCGAGGATCTCCGGGGTACTCTCCGACGCGGCTCCGCTGCTGGACAGGCCGACGGAGACCGGCTGAGACGTCCGCCGCCGGACAGGCGCCCGGCGGCCCACTGAGGTCGCCACCGCCTGACGGGCTCGCGGAGAACCGTATGGATCACCAGAGGACTGACGGAGGCATGACCGCACCGCTGCACGACGCCCACCCGGCCGGACCGGGGCGCGCACTGCCGGACACCCAGCAGGGCATGCGCCGCCGCAACCTGGCCCGCGTGATGCACACCGTCAGCGCCGAGGGACCCCTCTCCCGGGCCGCCGTCGCCTCACGGATCGGGCTGACCCGTGCCGCCGTGTCGACTCTCGTCGACGAGCTCATACGGTCGGGCCTGCTCGAGGAGCTCGGCCCCGAGCGGCCGGGCCGGGTGGGCCGGCCCGGGTCGGCGCTCGCCGTCAGCGCGCACGGTCCCGCCGGGATCGGCGCCGAGGTCGGCGTCGACCACCTCGCGGTCTGCGCGGTCGATCTGCGCGGCCAGGTGCGGGCCCGGGCCGTACGGCACGGTGCGAACCGCGGCCGCTCCCCCGGGCCGGTGATCGAGGAACTCACCGAGCTGATCGACCAGGTCGTCACCGAGGCGGAGGGCGAGGGCCTGTGGCCGACGGGGCTCGCCGTGGCCGTGCCCGGCCTGGTGGCGCGCGACGGCCGCACGGTGGTGCGCGCCCCGAACCTCGACTGGCACGACACGGACCTCGGCGCCCTGCTGCCCACGGCGTTCCCGCTGGCCGTGGACAACGAGGCCAACTTCGGTGCCCTCGCCGAACTCTGGCTCGGCGACGGCACCCCGCTCGACTTCCTGCATGTGTCGGCGGAGATCGGCATCGGTGCGGCCGTCGTCGTGGCCGGCGGTCTGCTGCGCGGGACCCGCGGCTTCGCGGGCGAGCTGGGGCACGTACCGGTGGAACCCGAGGGACCGCAGTGCCCGTGCGGCGGGCGCGGATGCCTGGAGCAGTACGCCGGTGAGGAGGCCGTACTGCGGGCGGCCGGTCTGGAGCCAGGGGGCGACCGGGTCGGGCTGCTCGCGGCGCGTGCCGCCGAAGGGGACGAGGACGTACGCCGTGCCCTGCGGGATGCCGGGCGGGCCCTCGGCGTCGCGCTGACCGGAGCCGTCAATCTGCTGGACCCCGAGAACGTGGTGCTGGGCGGTGAGCTGTCCGGGCTCGCACCCTGGCTGCTGCCCTCGCTGGAGGCCGAGCTGGCCCGGCGGACGGCGGGACCGCCGTGCCCGGTGTCCGTGTCGCGGCTGGGTCCCGAGGGGCCGTTGCTGGGGGCCGCGCACTCGGTGGTACGGGCTGTCCTCGACGACCCTGCCGCCGTGGCCGAACGGGCCTGACCCCAGGGCGACTTCGCTCCGGCCCGCACGCCTCGTTCACTCGCCTGAGTGAGCGAGTTATCCACAGGTCGCAGGCCGTCCACCGAAACCCGCCGCGTCCTTCTGCCCAACCCGCAAGCGCCGTAACGTGATGCACGCGAGTCGCTCCAGCCGGTGCGGTATCCGCCTCTCCTGGTGCTGATCGTCCTGATACGACGCCACCCGGGACGCGCGGCCGGAACGACCCGCGTCCACGTCAAGGAGCCCTCCCCGCCGGCCTTCCGCGAAACGGAGCAGTGCAGCCATGAGCGACCCCCGGATCCTGACCGTGCGGCCCGAACCGGGCGAGTACGCCTGGACGTTCGGCGGTGCGCCGCCCGTGGCACGCATCGTGCCCGGCACGGTTCTCGACCTGTTCACCGAGGACTGCTTCGCCGGACGGGTGCGGTCGGAGAAGGACTTGGTCTCCGAAGTGTGCGAGTTCCCGTTCCTGAACCCGCAGACCGGTCCCTTCCACGTGGAGGGCGCCGAGCCGGGCGACACGGTCGCCGTGCACTTCGTGTCGATCGAGCCGGCCCGGGACTGGGCCGCATCCACCACGGTCCCCCTCTTCGGCGCGCTCACATCGACCCACACGACGGCCACTTTGCAGCCGCCCCTCCCGGAGACCGTCTGGATCTGGCAGCTGGACCGGACCCGCCGCACAGCGCTGTTCCGCGCACACGACAGCGACTTCGAGGCCGAGCTGCCCATGGACCCGATGCACGGCACCGTGGGAGTGGCCCCCGCCAACCTGGAGGTCCGCTCGGCGCTGGTGCCCGACGCACACGGCGGGAACATGGACACACCGGAGATGCGAGCCGGCGTCACCTGCTACCTCGGTGTGAACGTCGAGGGCGCGTTGCTCAGCCTCGGCGACGGACATGCCCGGCAGGGCGAGGGCGAGACCTGCGGGGTCGCCGTCGAGTGCGCGATGAACACCGTCGTGATCGTGGAGCTGCTGAAGGGGATCGCGACACCCTGGCCGCGCATCGAGTCGGACACCCACATCATCTCGACGGGGTCGGCGCGGCCGCTGGAAGACGCGTTCCGGATATCCCAACTCGATCTGGTGCGGTGGCTGGTGCGCGACTACGGGTTCAGTGAACTGGACGCGTACCAGTTCGCGACCCAGGCCGTGGAATCGCCGCTGGCCAATGTGTGCGACACCAAACTACACGTGCGTGGCGAAGATCCGCAAACAGTGGCTGCCCGCACGGGAGACGCACCGTGGTGTGCACGCGCGGCTGAGGGAGATCGCGGCAACCGTCCGTCCCTGACCCGCGTCTTGATCAACACCGCACCTCCGAAAGGCGATCGTCCATGGAACGGGCAAGACCGCTGCCGAGCAGACGACGGCTCCTGAAGGGCGCCGCCCTCACCGTCGTCCCGTACGCGCTGCTACCGGAGGCGCGCGCCGGAGCGGACACCCACGCCGTCGACCACCCGCTCGCCGAGTGGCAGCCGGCGACGTCCGCCAACCGCACCTCGGCGAACCGCCCGACGAGCCACCCGATCGACCTCGTGATCATCCATGTGACGCAGACGAGCTACCGCAAGACCCTGGGTGTCTTCCGAAGTCCCGGAAAGCAGGTGTCCGCCCACTACGTGGTCCGTTCCCGGGACGGCAACATCGCGCAGTGCGTCCGCGAGGCCGACATCGCCTGGCACGCGGGGAACTGGGACTACAACACGCGCAGTATCGGCATCGAGCACGAGGGGTGGGTCGACCGCCCCGCGTACTTCACCGACGTCCTGTACGAACAGTCGGCGCGGCTGACGGCCGACATCTGCGCCAAGTACGCGATCCCGAGGGACCGGGCGCACATCATCGCGCACTACGAGGTGCCGGGTTCGGACCACACCGACCCCGGGCCGCACTGGGACTGGGAGCGCTATATGAGGCTGGTCGAGCGCGCCGGGCAGTGACGTCGTTCGGGTGACGCCGGTCGAAAAGGTTGTCCGCGCGCGTACCGGGAGTGACGATGTCTCCAGCCGCATCGCCTTTCGGAGGCCGAGTTGACCGATCCGTGGGTGGCCCTGGAGCCGGGGGCCGACCCCTCCGAGCGTGCGCGGATGCTGCGCCTCGCGCACGAGACGTTCACCGAGGCGGGTACCGTGCCGCGGCCGGTGCGCCCGGTGGTGGCGGACTCATGGCGGCGTTCCGCGCGGGCCGGTGTCGGGCCCGACGGGAGCGCGAGCGTCGAGCTCATGGACGGCGACCTCGGTGTCTATCGGGCCGAGCATCCGCTGGCCCGGGTGATGCCGCTCTTCCGTGAACTGCTGGGTACGTTCGCGGCCGACGGGGAGCATCTGCTCGCGGTCTGCGACGCGCACGGCAGGCTGCTGTGGGTCGAGGGGCATGCGTCGACCCGGCGGCAGGCGGGGCTGATGAACTTCGTGCCGGGGGCGCGGTGGGCGGAGACCGCGGTCGGGACCAACGCGCCGGGGACGGCGGTGGCCCTCGACCGGCCGGTGCAGGTGTTCGCCGCCGAGCACTTCATCCGGCGGGTGCAGCCGTGGACCTGCGCGGCGGCTCCGGTGCACGATCCCCGTACCGGGCGGGTGCTGGGTGCCGTGGATATCACCGGCGGGGACGGGCTCGCGCATCCGCACAGTCTGGGCTTCGTCCAGGCGGTCGCGCGGGCCGCGGAGTCCCATCTGGCGCTGCTCGCCCCGGAGATGCCCGCGGCCGGCCTGCCCGAGTTGACCGCACTGGGCCGGGACGAGGCCCAGCTGCTCACCGGGGGCCGCCGGATCAGGCTCAGCCGCCGGCACAGCGAGATCATGGTGCTGCTGACCCGTCATCCGGAGGGGCTGACCGGCGACGAGCTGCTGTGCGCGCTGTACGAGGACGAGTCGGTGACGCCGGTGACACTGCGCGCCGAACTGGCCCGGCTGCGCAGGGTTCTCGGCCCCGGCCTGCTGGCCTCGCGCCCCTACCGGCTCACCGTGCCGGTCGAGTCCGATGTCTCCGTCGTGGAGCGGCGGCTGGAGACCGGTGCGGTCACGGCGGCGGCGACGGCGTACTCCGGTCCGCTGCTGCCCGCTTCCCAGGCCCCCTCGGTGGTGCGCCTCAGACGCCGTCTCGCCGACGGTCTCCGTACCGCGCTGATCGCCCGCCGCGACCCGGATCTGCTGGCGGACTGGGCGCACACGCCGTGGGGCGAGGACGACTTCGAGGTGTGGCGGGCCCTGGTGGCGGCCCGTCCGACGGCGGCGGCGCGCTCGCGGCTGGCGGCGCTGGAGGCGGAGCTGTCGGCACCGGGCGTACGGCGCCGGGGAGTCGCGGCACCGGAGGCGCTCCGCCCCGGTCCCTGAAGCCGACGGCAACGTAGTTGCAACGTCCCCGTCCCTAGCCTCGCGCAGAGAGCTGCCCAACGGCGGGCAGCGCTGCTGCAGGGAGGCAGACCAGCATGACCCGTTACGCGGCGCCCGGCACCGAGGGCGCGATCGTCTCCTACCAGGCGCGCTACGACCACTTCATCGGCGGCGAGTACATACCGCCGGCCCGTGGGCAGTACTTCGAGAACCCCTCGCCGGTCAACGGGCAGCCGTTCACCGAGGTCGCGCGCGGCACGGCGGAGGACGTGGAGCGGGCGCTCGACGCGGCACACGCGGCCGCCCCGACGTGGGGCCGTACGTCGGTGACCGAGCGCTCCGACATCCTGCTGAAGATCGCCGACCGTATGGAGGCGTATCTGGAGCCGCTGGCCGTCGCGGAGAGCTGGGAGAACGGCAAGCCGGTGCGCGAGACGCTGGCGGCCGACATCCCGCTCGCCATCGACCACTTCCGTTACTTCGCGGGGGCGATCCGCGCGCAGGAGGGCTCGCTCGGCGAGGTCGACGACGACACGGTGGCGTACCACTTCCACGAACCGCTCGGCGTGGTCGCGCAGATCATCCCGTGGAACTTCCCGATCCTGATGGCGGTGTGGAAGCTCGCCCCCGCCCTCGCCGCGGGCAACGCGGTCGTCATCAAGCCGGCCGAACAGACCCCGGCGTCCATCCACTACTGGATGAGCCTGATCGCCGACCTGCTGCCGCCGGGCGTGGTCAACATCGTCAACGGCTTCGGAGTGGAGGCGGGCAAGCCGCTCGCGTCGAGCCCGCGGGTGGCGAAGGTTGCGTTCACGGGCGAGACGACGACGGGGCGGCTGATCATGCAGTACGCCTCGGAGAACATCAAGCCGGTCACACTCGAACTCGGCGGCAAGTCCCCCAACATCTTCTTCGATGACGTGTGGGCGCACGACGACGACTTCCGCGACAAGGCCCTTGAGGGTTTCACCATGTTCGCCCTCAACCAGGGCGAGGTGTGCACCTGCCCGTCCCGGGCCCTGGTCCAGCGCGGCCACTACGCCGAGTTCCTTCAGGCGGCGGTCGCCCGCACCGAACTGATCAAGCCGGGTCACCCCCTCGACACCGACACGATGATCGGCGCCCAGGCCTCCAACGACCAGCTCGAGAAGATCCTCTCCTACCTCGACATCGGCCGGCAGGAAGGCGCGAAGATTCTCACCGGCGGCCAACGCATCGAGTACGACGGCGAGTTGAAGGGCGGGTACTACGTCCAGCCGACCATCTTCGAGGGCGACAACCGGATGCGGATCTTCCAGGAGGAGATCTTCGGACCGGTCGTCTCCATCGCGTCCTTCGACGACTTCGACGACGCCATCAAGATCGCGAACGACACCCTGTACGGCCTCGGAGCAGGCGTCTGGACCCGCGACATCAACACCGCCTACCGCGCCGGCCGCGCCATCCAGGCAGGCCGCGTCTGGACCAACTGCTACCACGCCTATCCGGCACACGCCGCCTTCGGCGGTTACAAGCAGTCCGGGATCGGCCGCGAGACACACAAGATGATGCTGGACCACTACCAGCAGACGAAGAACCTGCTCGTTTCCTACAGTCCGAAGAAACTCGGGTTCTTCTAGAGCCGGAAGTCGGTTGCCTGGAGTCATCGTTGCGCTCCAGGCAAGCCGACACGATAAAAACACCTCGTACGGCGGTGTCGTCACGGCGTCGCCCCGTCTCCCGCGTAGAGGTAGCCGCCGGGATTGGCGGGATCCGCGATCAGCAGTACCTGATCACCGGCGCGGGGGATGCGCAGTTTCGAGACAATGGTCTGGAGCGTGATCGGGTCGGCGGTGGCCCCGGTCAGCTGGAGGACCAGGTCGACGACCGGGTCGAAGTTGACCAGCTTGCCGGTGTCGCTGATCGACACGACGACGGCGGGCGTCGTCGGCACGCCCATGGCCAGCAACTGCCGCACAGCGGCTCCGGAGTGGTACGCGCCGATCGTCTGCTGGAGCTTGGCGTAGTCCTCGCCGCCGAGCGTCGCGCGCGTCATACGGCCGTAGAAACCCTTGCCGCCGGCCACCTGCTCCACGATCTTGGCGGCCTTCTCCTCGCGGCTCTTGCGCTTGCCGAAGATTCCCATTGCTGTGCCTGCCCTTCCGGTCCGTTCTGCCTGGTGGTGTGGACGTTAGGAGGCGGGCAGCACCTACCGATCCCAGGTTCGACCACCAGTTCCCCCAGGACGTACGCTCTGCCCATGCCGTCCCCGAGCCAGCCGTCGACCGGCGAGCGCCGTCCGCGCGCGATGGTCATCGACACGGCTTGGCGCGGCCTCGGGCCGGGTCCCCGGGCGCTGAGCGGGCCCGGTGGCGCGCCGCTGACCCGGACGGTCAAGCTGATCGTGCTGCCGCTGATCGTCCGGCCCGCGCTGCGTCCGGAGCTCGCCGCCGACTTCCTCGACGCGCGGGAGGCGGAGCAACTGGACGCGCTGATACGGGAGTCCGGTGCGGTTCTGGAAGCGACGGCACAGTGGTTCACGCTGCTGAAGAAGACCCGCCGGGCGCTGGGCATCGTGGCGGGCAACCCCCAGGACCTGTACTTCCAGCGGTGCTTCGAGCTGGCGACCGAGCACGGGGCGCCGGGGCCCGGCGCGGACGCGGTGGCGAGGGCGGTACTCGAAGACGTCGTGGACGCTTCCGGCGGACGCACGGTGGAGGCACTGAAGGAGCATCTGGCGGACGCCGCCCGGTGCGCCCGGCTCGACGCCGAGCTGGCAGCGGCGTGGGAGGGACGCGCAGCGGCACCGGGTGCCGCCGATACGGGCCTGGCGGCCGAGGTCCTCGAGGCCTGCGGTGCGGCGGAGGCCGATTCGCCGGCCTTCGCCGCCATGGTCCGGGCCGGGCACGGCAGCCTGCTCGGGCGAGCCCTGTGGGCGGCGCACCCGGCCGACGTCTGGGACCGCGCCGACGTACCCCCGCACCTCGGACTGACCGCGCACCGCGTGCCCCCACGCCCCGAGGTCGGCCGGAGCGCCTCGACCGCCACACTCCCCGCGCCGTTCGACCGCACGCTCTTCGAACGGCTCTTCACCGTGCTCCAGGCGTCGACCCACCGCGAGCAACTGCCGACCGTGCCGGAGCTCGTCCGGCGGGAGGTCGACCGCAGCTGCGCCCCGCTGGGCCTGTACGACGAGAGCCTGCGCGTCACCGTCGTGCTCGGCGGCCGCCTCGCGGTGGGCCTCGATCCGCTGGGCGCCGGGACCTCTGTGGCGGGGCCGACGGCGGCCCACCGCATCGTCAACAGCCGCTGGCAGCGGGAGGCTTCGGTCCTCCGAGCCCGCAGGATGACCGTCTCCCCCCGCCCCGATCCGGACGGCGGTGTACTGAACGCCCTCGCCCAGGACCTGCGCACCCCGTGGGCCGCGTACATGCGGCGCCTTTGGGTAAGGCTGCACGGACGCGACGTCCGCGACGCGGCACTGCCCGACGCGGCATCGGCCTGGGGCGTGCTCGACGGGGTCGCCCGCTCGGTGATGATGGACCACCGCGCACGAGTCCGTACCGCACTGCGCACCCTGTCGGCGGCCGCCGAGCCCGCCGCCGAGCCGAGGAGCGCGTGATGCCTGAACGGCGCTGTGCCATCACGCGAGCCGAGGACCGCACCGTACACATCGCGGGACCCTCCGCCGGTCCCCCCTTCACCCGGGCCGTCCTCGACGTCGCGGGCGCCGTCCTGACCTGGCCCGTCCTGGGCCCGACAGGCCTGCCGGCAGCGGAGATCCATGACGTGGGCCGGGCCCAGCAGTGGCTGTGGGCGCTCTACGGCGAGCGTACGGCCGCCGCTGTCGACGCCGTCGCGTCGGGAACGCCGGCCGCCGAGCTGACGCTGCCCGAGCAGCCGACCGCGCTCGCCGAGGCTGCCGCCCGCCTCGCCCTCGGGCACTGGGCGGCCCGCTGGTGGCCGACGTCGTACCTGGACGGGATTCCCGCGCTCGAACCGGACGTGCTGGGCCTCGAGCTGGCCGCACTGACCCACGAATGCCAGCAACTCCTCGACGCGTCAGGAGAGTTGGAAGGCACCGAGCTGCTGAAGGAGCACCTGGCCGCGCTCGACCCGCTGATCCGCTGGCGGCGGTCGGCGGCCCCGCCTCGCCAACTGGACCGCGTTCTACGGCTGATCGACGACGCGGCCGACAACGTCGGGCTGGACGGGGAGGCACTACGGCGCCTCGGGCCGGCCCTGGAACAGGACCACCGGCCGACTGCCACACCGCTCGACCTCAGCGAACTCTTCGCACGACAGCAGGAGTTCACCCTCGCGGCAGGTAGTCTCCGCACCGCGACCGACCGCGTGATCGCCCGGGGCTCGGGGACCAACGACTGGTGCCGCTATCCCCCCGGCTTCGTCGACGCGTCCGAGGGCGCCGTGTCCTGGACGGCGTACGCGCTCGGCGCCGGGCGGCGGATCGAGGTCGAGGTCGTCGCCGACATCGCGGCCCCCGTGGGCGGGGTGCACCTCGCGGCGGAGGTCCACGTGGACGGCAGCCCGTCGGACCGCGTTCCGCTGGCCAGGCGGGACGACGTGTGGAGCGGCCGGGCGGACCTGGACATCCCGGCGTCGACGACGCCGAGCATCGAAGTCGGCATCCTGCTGCCGGGGTTCGACCCGGGACCGGACACCGATGACCGTGCGGCGCGTGAGGCGGTACGAGCCCTGGCCCGGCACCGGCTCGGCGTCGCGGCGGCACCGCACGACAGCGCGGCCGCACACCCGGATTCGTTCCTCGCCGAGATCGTGGCCACCGCTGCCGTGGAGGAGGACTTCTAGCCCATGCAGGAGGACCCGCAAGACCCGGCCGCCGCCGCGGACCGGGAAGAGCAGGCGGCGGGGCTCAGCTACGGCGAGCCCTTCGACAGCGGCTTCGCGCTCGCCGAACGCCATCAACTCACCCCGGATCTCCCGGCGGCGCTGGCCGTCTACGGCGAACTCCTCGCCGTGGCAGAGTCGTTCGAGGACTCCCCCGACGTAGAGCTGCTGCGCGGGCACCTGTTGTCCGACATCGGGACGGTTCAGCTCGCGGCCACGGATCTGCCCGGGGCGACCCTGTCCATCGGGCGGTCACTCGATCTGGTGCGGGGCATCGCGTCCGTGCCGATGGGACCGAACGGCCGCCGGCTGTGGCAGGAGGTCCTGCTGAAGACACTCCTGGCCAAGGTCGAACTGCTGCGCAGGACGGGGCGGTTCGACGAGGCGCAGGAGGTGATGGACGAGGCGACGGCCCTGTTGTCGGAGTTCGACGACCCCGAGGGACTGCGCACCGCCGAGACCGGCCTGAGCCGGGTGCATCTGCTGATGGACCGCAGCACGTGGGGCGCGGCCGAGGAACTGGCCTCCGCGCTGCTGGCCGACGCGCCGCCGACCGAGCCGTATCTGCTGGACTGTCTGGGGGTCGTCTGCGCCTCGACCATGCGGTTCGAGCAGGCGGAGGACTACTTCGCCCGCGCGGAGGAGGCCTATCTGACGCTGGGCCACCACGCGGGGCGTCAACAGGTGCTCTCCCACCGGGCGTACGCGGCGCTGCGGGCGGGCGACCTCGACCGAGCGGAGGAGCTGTACGCGGAGGCCGCCGAGATCTTCGAACGGCAGGGCCAGGCCGAGGACTTGGCCGTCTGCGAACAGGCCCGTGCCGCCATCGCCGCACACCGCGGGGACGCGGCCGGAGCTGCCGCTCTGACGGCCTCCAGCCTCGCCCGCTTCCAGCAGGTCGGTGCCGCGATCGCCGCCGCCGACACCATGCTGATGAGTGCCCGGCACGCGTACGAGCGGGGTGACATCGACGAGATGAAGCGGCTCGCCCAGGGCGCGCGGGACGTGTACCAGGAACGCGGGGTGTACGAGCGGTGCGCCCAGGTGGACCTGATGCTCGCGCGAACCCTTGAGGACAACCTGAACCGGACCGACCACGGCGTCCACGAACGCACCTCGCTCGCCAACGCTCTGTCCCTCGCCCTGCCCGCCGCCCTGACGCTGGAAGCGGCCCGCTACGACTTCGCCACCGCCCACGCCCGCAGCCAGTGGCTCCAACTGGCCGACGAGGCGATGCAGTTGGTCTTCCGCCTGGCCCTCCGCAGCAACGACCAAGGGCTGATCTTCGAACTGGTGGAACACCGGTGCGCGGGCGCCTCGCTGGCGCTGAGCCGCACATCAACCACCGACAAGGCGGCGGTCTTCCCGGACGCCGCCATGAAGACGTACGCCCCCGATGACGACGCTCCCCTGACGCTGGGCGGCATCGCGGCCGAGGCCGCCGCCTCCGTCGGCCTGCGGGTCGCACCGCCACCGAAGATCGTGATGTCGGCGGAGGCGGGCGGCCGTACCGCGCTCCAGGAGTACGTCCAGGCAGCCGAGTTCCGTTATCACCGGCGGATCGTGAGCGAGGAAGAGGTGCCGTTCTGTCCGCCGACGCTCTGACCGACGCGAACCGTCCGGTGGTCCAGGTCCGCCTCGCCGACGCCGGTGACCTGCACATGACCTGGACATGGGTCCGTGGGGCCCAGGGCTTCGGCACCGGGTACGCCCCGGGTCCGGACGTGGACGAGGCCGTCCGCGCGCTGGCCGCCGAACTGCCGGGCGGCGGCGCGGAAGGCATGCGGCGCGTGTTCGAGTCCGGCGCGCTGGCCACGTACGAGGGAGAGCGCCGCCTCTCCCGCATGCTGGCCGAGGTGCTGTGGCCGCCGGGCCTGACCGACCAGATCCGCCAGGTGTCCGCGCACCTGGGCCGTCCGCTGATGCGGCTCCAGCCGTCGCCCCGGGTCGCCCAGGTCCCGTGGGAGCTGCTCGCCGTGGACGGTGACGACAGCGACGTACGGCTGATCGACCTCGTGGACATCGCCACCACGGCACCGGCATCGCTACGACACGCAGGCACCACCCCGACCGATCAGGACCCGGACTCGGACGCCGTGGTTCTCGTCCTGGACCCCCGTGTTCCCGGCTTCCGCGCCGACTCCCCGCTCGGCTCGGTCCTGGGGCAGCCCGGCTCGGACCCGGCACTGCTGTCCCTCGTACAGCGGAGGCTCGACGCGGGCACCGTCGTACCGTCCGTCGCCACCCCCGCCGAGGCCTTCCGCCGCACCGACCTCGACCGCGACTGGCTGGGCGAGGCGCTGCGCAAGGGTGCCCGTCGCCTGATGTACGTCGGTCACGTCAGCGGCGCCCCCGTCGAGGGCGGGCAGAGCGAGGACATCACCCTCCACCTGTGCTGCGGCCCGGAGACCACGGGGATGACCGAACCGGTGCGCACCCACCGCCCGTTGTCCGCCAAGGACCTTCTCCTCGGCACGCTCCCGCTGCGCGCGGACGGCGTGCCGGGCGCTGAACTCTGGCCCGCACCGCCGCGCGTCGCGCTGATCGCCTGCGAGAGCGGCGGCGATCTCCGCTTCGCCGAGTCCTTCGGCCTGGCGACGGCGCTGATCCACAACGGTGCCCACCTGGTCACCGCCACCCGCTGGGTGCTCCCCACCAGCTTCGCCTTCCACCGCCTGGCCGGTCTGCCTCAGTCCGTACGGCCCCTCACGGAGGCCGTGGTCGCCGTGGACGCGGCCCACGAGGACCATGACCCGGTCCGCCGTCTCGGTGCCTGGCAGCGGCAGCAGCTCGACCGGTGGCGCGCCGACGGCCCGATCGAGCACTCGCCTCTCCTCTGGGCGGCTCTGACCTGCATCGTCAGGTGAGGAGCCAGGGGTGGTGGAGGCAGTAACCGCCCACCCCGACCAGGGCGATCCCGGTGACCAGCAGGGTGGCGACGAACCTGCTGTGCGACGTGCGCTCACGGCGTTCGTGGTCGGGGTCGGCGGTGAGGAGGGACGGATCGGCGGGCGCGTAACGGAGGGGAATGTCGCGGCCGAGGGACCCGGCGATGTTCCGGATGCCCTGCGCGCACAGCGCGGTGACCTCGACGCCCTCGTGGGTGGTGAAGGCGACGACGGAGGCGTGGCTGACGCTCTCGCCGCCTTCGGCGTCGGAGTGGACGTCCCTGGTGACGGCGATCACGCGACCCTGGACGGTGACGCCCTCGGCCAGTTGAGCGGCGCGGGCGCGGACGTGCTCGCCGTCCCGGCTCAGCGCGACGACGAGGAGGAGCAGGCCACCGACGCAGATCAGCCCCCACTGCCAGCCCCACGCGAAGAACGACTGGACGACCAGTCCCAACACCAGCAGGATCACCATGCAGTTCGGCCCGCCGGTCCCGGAGGTCCGCCCCTCGCTGTCCAGCATGAGGAAGAACCGCTCCGGCCGCCGCCGCGCAAACCGGACCGGGAACTCCTGTCCCACCCAGGCCACTTGCACCCGGTCGCCACGCCTGTTCTCGTGCCGCAGCCTGAACTCCCGACCGGTGCCGGGGTCCTGGTACACGATCGTCACCGGTATCCCGTGCTCCCCCGGCTCACCGTGTCCCGGCGGATGCACCTCCACGACCCGAGCCGTCACCCACACCGCCCGCTGCGGCCGCGTCAGCCCGGCCAGCGAACACGCGTAACCCAGCAACGCCAGCCCCGCGGGCACCGTCCACCACAGCCCGAGCATCTTCTGCAGGTCCATGCGGCGAGGCTTTCGTTGCCGGGACTCCTACCGATCCCAGGTTCGGGTCGGGCCGGACATGCGGTGATCTGTTGTCGGCTGCCGGTGTCAGCCCGTCAGGGGCTGCCACCTGTCTCCCCGCACGGGGTCGATGCTGCTGAGCCACACCAACGTCCCACCGATCAGGCCCGGCTTGTCCCGCGCGGCCAGGGCCGGGAACTCCAGCGTGTCGGCCATCTCTTCCAGATAGGTGACCAGGGTGTCGCGTTCCTCGTCCGGCTCTTCGTGGTAGCGGGACCAACGGCCCAGAAAGCCGGTTGCGGCGTCCAGGTACAGGCCCGAGGTGTGATCGGTCGGCCCGAGGGCGATCACCGGAATCCAGGTGGCCCGCCACACCGTGACCCGCTCCTCCTCGGGGCGACCGGAGTTGAGGGGGTCCTTTTGTACCTGCGCGGCCGTCTTCATGCGGTGGACGGCGCTCACGGCCTCCAGGGTCATCAGGGCCTTGTTGCCCGGAAGGCAGCCCCAGCCGTGGGCTCCGTCGTCGCCCGCCGTCAGCAGCCACAGGGCGCGCAGCTCCACGGGTAACGGGATGCCGAGGTCACCCTCCACGGCGGCGACGGCAGCGGCGCTCGCGCCGGCCCGAAGGGCCGCATGAGAGTCGGGGGCATTGGCCCGGAGCCAGCCGGTGATGCGCCGCCAGGCGTCCGCGACCTCCCGTACGGTGACCGCCTCGGCCCCGGGAACGGCAGGCCGCTCCTGATGCCGCCCCTGCGGTTCCTGCCGGTCGGGGTTGTCGGCGGCGGGCTGGACGAAGGAGGCCGGGGTCACGTACCGGATCTCGAGCCGGTCGAGCTCGCGAATGTAGCCGACGGCCAGGGCGGGGCAGTCCTCGAAGAGGTCGCCGTCGATCATCACGGTGAGGATGCCGGGCAGAGCCGAGGGCTCTCCCATGTCCGGGTCGTCCGCCAGCCGGCCGGCCAGGACCTTCAGCGCATAGGGCACACCCTCTCCGAGCTGGGAAGCGGTCTCACGGACGTGCGGGGCGATCTCGATGTTCACGGCCTGATGCTCCTTGCGGATCGGGGGACACAGCCCTTCACACGGGAGGGCGCGGAAGTCGGCGGTGGCTCGGACGTGCCCGCCGCACGTCCACGCCGGGCGCCCGTCGCGTCACTCCTCGTCGCGCAGTCGGGCCGCCAACGCGGTCAGGGGCTCGGTCTCCTCGGTGTGGCCCAGGGCGGTCAGGTGGGAGACGGCCGCGTCGAGGCGGGTGAGGGCGGGGGCGGGGCGCTCCAGGTAGAGGCCCTCCACGGCGCCCGCGAGGCGGACGCACTCGGCCCATTCGCCGGCGTCGTCGTCCCGCCCCGGCTCGCCGAGCAGGGCGAGGGCCTTGTCCAGGGCGATCAGGGCGTCGTCGTACGCACCGGCGTAGGCGTTGACCCGACCGTGTTCGTAGGCCAGGGCGCTGTCCAGGGAGCGGCCATGGGCCTGGTAGTCGGCGGCGCGCGCCTCGTCGGCGACGCGGCCCGCGTCGGTGAGGTAGGCGAGCGCTTCGGTCAGGCCGTCGGGGCCCTGCTGCTGGGCCTGGAGGCGGGCGAGTTCGCGCAGGGAGTTGCTGAGGTGCTCGAAGCGCGGGGCCCGGGCGTGGGCGGCGAGGGCCTGGTCCGCGACGTCGCGGGCCCGCTCGAACTCGCCGGACTCGCCGAGGAGTACGGCGGTCTCCGCGGCGATCATGGCGTGGCTCCCCGGGTCGTCGTCCCAGCCGGCCGACTCGGCGGACAGGGCGACGAACTCCGCCGTGGCGGCCTTGAGGTCCTCCCCCGTGTGCAGCGCGCGGGCGCGGGTCAGCCGCAGCTGGGCGACGATCCGGTCGTTCAACTCCCCGCCGGTGACGTCCGGTTCGGCCAGCAGGGAGTCGAGCAGCGCGATGCAGTCCTCGACACGGCCCAGGTCGAGGCTGAGCTGGGCGGCGTTGCTGTAGGTGCAGAACGCGTCCGTCCGGCTGCCGCGGCACAGTTCCAGTTCCGCGGAGCGCGTCAGATGCCGTAGTGCCTCTTCGGGGCGGCCCAGGTACAGGCAGGCCTGGGCCATGTCCCCGTGGAGGCGGGCGGTGTCGACGGTGTCGGCGGGCCAGTCTGCGGCCAGTCGCAGGGCCTCGGACAGGTCCGCGTGCGCGGCCTGCGCGTCCTGGAGGCCGAACCGGAACCGGCCGCGCAGTCCGAGCGTGCGGGGCAGGTGCCAGGCGGGGCCCTGCGCCTTCAGCCGGTCGAGGAGCGCGTCGATCTCGGTGACCGCGGTGGGCAGGTTGCCGGAGATGGCGTGGGTGCTGGCCCGCAGCAGCAGGGCGCCGGAGATCTGCCCGTCGAGGGCGTGCCGGGTGGCGAACGCGTGCAGCGCGTCCACCTCGGCGAAGACCGGTGCGACATGGTCCTCACTGCCCGAGGTCTGCAGGCGCAGGGCGAGCGCGGTCGCCCGCAGCCGCAGCAGGCGGGCCTCCTGGTACGGGGCGAGTCCCGGCGTCTCCTCATGGAGGCGGACGATGGACGCGTGCGCGGCGGTCAGCGCCGCGGCCTTCGCCTCGGCTCCGTCGGCGCTCTCCCCTGCGTCGCTCTCCCCCTCCGCCCGCTCCGCGGGGATCTCGGCGGTGGCGAGCAGGGCGCAGGCGCGGGCGAGCGCCGCGTGGCCGGGCAGTCCGGCGTCGTCGTACAGGGCCGCGGCCTCCTCGTGGAGGGCGGCGGCGTCGGCGAACCCGTCCTTCTCGCCCGCCCGGTTCCCTTCGTCGGCCAGCAGGTCCGCGCGCAGCCGCAGGAGCGAGCCCACGGCCGGGTCGTCGGGGTGGGTGTAGTCACGGGCGGCCGCCAGCGTGCGCAGCCGCGCCCAGCAGGCGACTGCGTCCGGGTGCCCCTCCTCCTCCGCCGCTCGCGCCCTGAGAACGAGTTCGGGCAGCGCTTCGGGGACGGCGGCGGTCGTACGGGCGACGGGCACGGTGACCGGTGCCGGGGCCGCGTCGTCGAGGCTGCGGGGGCGCAGGGTCAGTTCCAGCGCGTCCAGGAGCGGGGCCCGGTCGAGACGGGCCCTGCGGCGGTCGGCGTGGGCCGTGGTTCCGTTGCGGGTGTCGAAGCGGGCGGCGAGGTCGTCGGCGCGCTTGCGGACCTCGGCGCGCAGCCCGGACACCGTCCAGGTGCGGCCCGCGTATCCGACGGTGGGCAGGTCGCCGTGGCCGAGGACTTCGACGCGCTGGAGGAGGACCTCCACGCCGGTGAGGAAGCCGAACTGGTCCAGCGGCGAGTCGACCTCGTCGAACAGGTTCCGGTTCTCGGCGAGCAGTTCCAGACCGCGTGCCTCGTTGCCGGTGAGCGCGCAGAACTCCAGGTGCCGGCCGACCTCCTCGGACATCGAGGGGTTGCGGCGGCAGGCGCGGTAGCCGACGAGGTGCAGTTCGCGGGCCCGGTCGGTGCGGCCGGTACGCAGCAGGGGCAGCAGCGCGTACGAGGCGGAGCGGGCCGGCTCCTCCTTGCAGGACTCCTTCCCGGCCAGGACGGGCTCCCAGGTGCGCAGGGCCCGCTCGTCGTCGCCCGCCCTGAGGTGGTAGCGGGCGCGCTGACAGGTCTCGCAGGCCTCGCAGTCGCTGAGCCGGGTGCGGGTGCGGCTTGCCCACAACTCGTAGGCGAGGGCGGTGTCCTCGCCGACGTGGACGGCGAGCTGGTACGCCTGTCCGTAGTAGGGCTGGAGGCCGAGGTCGGCCTTCTCGTACCGGTCGCGCATCTCCGTCAGCCACTGGCGCAGGCTGGTCAGGGGTATCTCGGGCAGCTGGCGCAGGGCGTGGGCCACCCACTTGAACCGCCAGAACAGCATGTGGCGCAGGCGCTCGTCGAAGATGTCGGGCTGCTCGTCGAAGAGGGTGAGCAGCCGCGCGAAGACGACCGGCGACTTCCGGGGTTCGGATCCGTAGGTGTACGCCTCCTGGAGTTCGAGGAGTGCGTGGATGAGGACGGCGGGGTCCTCGAACTGCTCGGCGGCGTCGACGAGTTCCTCGGCGGTGACGGTGCGGGTACGGCCGTACGGGCGCCGGTCGTTCTCCTGGAGCGCCTGGAACAGTTCGTCCGTGTTCTGGGGAAGGTGTGCGGTCGGCATCGTCAGCTGTCCTTGCGCAGGGCGTGGGCGAGAAGGTCGAGGAAGGAGCGGTTGATCAGGCTCGACTCGGCGGGCCTGAGCGGACGCCGGGACAGCATCGCGGCCTGTCCGTAGAGAGCTTCGGCGCTGGTGCGGGCCAGCTCGGGCTCGTCGATGGTGACGGCGGTACGGACCAGCGGGTTGAGCTGGTTGAGGATCAGCTGGGCCCGCGGCGCCTCCTGGCGCAGGGCGCCGAGGATGTCGCCCCACAGGCCGCCCTCCTGCTCCCGGGCGAGCTGGGAGCGGGTGCGTTCGTGCCGGGCCTCGCGGCTGTCCACCAGCAGGGCGGGTGCGGAGGCGGGCTGGAAGGTGCGCAGCGCGACGTCGCAGTCGAAGACGGACAGGGCGTCGCGGGCCTGGGCGAGGTAGGCCGCGGCGGCCAGTTCCGTCTCCCGGTCGACGGGGTCGAGATGGGCGGTGAGGGTCGCCGGGTCGAGGTCGGCGACGCTGACCTCGGGCCTGATCTCGGGCAGCCGGTGGACCAGTTCACGGTCGTAGGTGTAACCGCCGTTGACGACGCCCAGCCCGGCCGCCGAGGCGATCGCCGCGACCTGTCGGAACTCCTCCACGCTCGACGTCACGAGCACCGTGCGATGGGTGCGCGCGAACTCGTCGAGGGTGCAGTGGCCGTCGGTGGTCTCGAACGGCAGCCAGGGCAGCAGCATCCGCAGGATCTCGTCGTCGTGCACCGCGAGCGACTTGACGGCCAGGTGGTGGGCCTGGAGGAAGCGGTGCAGCAGGTCCGGGTCGCTGGCGGCGGCCCGGGCGATCCATGCGCGCAGCCGCTCGGCGAGGGCGTCGCGGACGGCGGCGAGGGTGTCGTCCTCGTACAGGGACTCGCGGGACGCCGTCGGGCGCAGGCTCTCGGCGTCGACGACGCAGCGGACGAAGAACGCCCACTCGGGCAGGATCTCCTCGGCCTGCTCGGACAGCAGCATGCCCTTGACGTGCACCCGGTGGCCGTGACGGCGCCCGGCCGGGACCGCCTCGGGCAGCACGCACGCGATGCCCTTCAGACCCACGGCGGGCAGGTCCAGTTCGATGGTGTCCAGCGGCGTGAAGCCGAAGACCTCCTCGCCGTACGCGGCCAGGGCGCGGGAGCGGGCTCCGGGTGTGGGGTACGTACGCGACCAGGGCGCGGGCTCGGGGTTGACCGGTGCGCTCTCGCCCGTGCCGTCGTCGAAGGTCACCTGATGGCGCAGCAGGGAGCCGAAGTGCCGGGCCAGGGCGTGCACTTGGGCCGGGCGGGTCCACTCGTCGGCGTCGGCGCGCGGGGTCAGCGTGACGGTGGTGCCGGGCCGGGGACGCGCGGAGGCGGGCAGGGTGCGGACGGTGTAGCTGCCGTCGCCGCGCCCCCGCCACTCCACGGCCGGGGCGTCCGCGGTGCGGGCGGAGCGGCTCAGGACGTGGATCTCGTCCGCGACCAGGAAGCAGGAGAGCAGGCCGATGCCGAACTGGCCGATGAAGTCGGCGCGTTGCTCGGCGATCCCCTCGGCGCGTTTGCTGCTGCGGCCGATCGTGGCGAGGAAGGTGTGTACGTCGTCCTCGGTGAGACCGACGCCGTCGTCCTCGACGCGTACGACGGAGCCGTCCGCGTACAGGCGGATGCCGAAGGCGCCGTGGGGCTCGATGGCGTGCCGTGCGGTGAGGGCGTCGACCGCGTTCTGCATCAGTTCACGCAGGTAGACGCGGGGGCTGGAGTAGAGGTGGTGGGAGAGGAGGTCCACCAGGCCGCGGAGGTCGACCTGGAAGGTACGGTCGGTGGCGGCTTGGTGGGCGGAGGAGTCGCGCAGGGGCATGAGGCAGTCCGGGGTCGAGGGAACGGCAGGGGTGGAGGGTGGTCCGCGGAGCCGGCCGAAGACGGGCGTCGACGGCGTGGCCGGTGCAGCCGCGGTATGGCCGGTGGCTCAGAAGGCCTTGCGGAAACGCGCGTACGCCTTCTCGGGGTCCGCCATGAAGGTCCACGGCCACTGGGTGATCACACCCTCGAGCTCGCGGAAGACATTGGAGGCCGTGCTGCTGCCCGCCAGCGAGAGGGCCATGGCGAAGGTGTTGTAGTCGCCCTGCCAGCCCAGGCGGCGCTCGTACGCGTGGTGCAGGATGCTGCGCTCCGCGGCCTCTCTCAACTCGGCCCGGATCCGCGGCTGTTGCAGGCACTCGCGGTCATCGGACTCCACCCACTCCTCGATATGTGCCATGGCGATGACACAGCCGAGCCGGTGCCCGTCGGGCGCGGCGGCGAAGGCCTTCCGGGCGAACTCCAGGGCCTGGCCCGGCTCTCCGCCCCAGCGGGGCTGCAGGTGCGACACCCACTCCAGATGGATGTCCAGGTTCAGCGGATCACGGCGCAGACCCGCCGCGAGCCGGGTCTCCTGGACACTGTCGTCGACGGACATACCGCGTCCCGAGGTGAGCAGATGGCGCCACGGTGTGACCCAGCCGGGCCGCAGCTCGGCGGCCTCGAGCAGATGCTCCTCTGCGATGCGCAGCCGCTCGTAGAAGGTCTGCCACTGCTCGCGACCGACGTCCACGGCACGGGCGGAGGTGCGTGCCTCCCAGCCCCAGGCGACATGGCGCGCACCCGATATCAGCAGTGCGGTCGCCCTGAGCTCCTTGTCGTCCCTGTCCTCCTCGGCGGCCCGGACGATCCACTCCTCCACACCGTCCACATCGGTCAGTTGCCCCAGGACCGCCTGTTCGCGTCCGAGGTCGAAGGGGGCCAGCGCCGCCTTGACCGCCGACCAGTCGCCCGCGTCGGCAGCCTCGACCAGCGCGAGCACGCGAGCGTCCCCCAGCGCGCGCAACGCGTACGTCCCGTGCTTCTGCTTGCGCGGCGGAAGGGCATGTGGGTGCGCCGGTCTCTCCGCACTTCTCCCGAACAGCTTGCCCAACATGCCGTGCCCTCCCCTGGTCCCGCGTGATCGTCCGGTGCAGCATAAAGGGCCCCACCGACAACGCTTCCACAGGGTTTTCACCAGTGCTTCAAGGTCCGGACACGGCGTTCAAGGCGCAGAACACCGACCCGGGGAAGACCGTCTGGCCAGGGAAGATGATCATCGGGGTCGGAGTGACACGTTCCATCTCGTAGGACAAGACGGCCCCTTGAGGTTGCTTGATGGCAACCTTATGGTGACGCAGGGCCTGGCGAGGCAGCCGTGCCCACGGAGCATCACGTCACCGTCGCCGTGAGCTGAGGGCTCGGCGATGGGGCGGACATGCACCGCATTTCTCGGAAGTGCAGCACGCGCGCAGCCTCTTCTCCGACAGTGTCGACCAGTTGGCGGTAACCCGCGTCGGCGAGCCGGATCCGGCCCAGGCGACCGTTCTGAGCGGTTCGGCGATCCCGCGCGCTGGAAGAAGCCGCGCCATCCGGGTCCCGCTGGGCCTGACCCTGGCCGGCGCCCACCGGCCCGGGATCCGCGACGTCCGCCTGATGCGCACGGACGGCGAGACCTACGGCGTCCCGGAGCTGCGCGCGGCCATCGCCATCGGCCGTGTCCTCCAGAGCGTCTACCAGCCGCACGCGGACCGCTCGGAGCACACCGGACCCGCCCTGGTCGTCTCGGACTTCGGCAACACCTGGTACCAGCGACGCCACGTACCCGCCGCGGCGGCACTGTGACACCCTCCGCTCCCGCACACCGATCCCAGGAAGGCCCTCCCATGTCCCCCGACCGTTCCGTCCTCCACCTCGGCCTGCGCCGCTCGCCCCTGGAGTGGCAGCCCGAGATCGACGCCGCCGCACAACTGGGCCACGCCGTGTACGTCTACTCCGACACCGGCCTCGGCCATCTCGGACTGCCCGACGACCGGATCGCCGCCTTCACCCGGACGGAGCCCGCCGAGGACGTGGCGGCCCGCGCCCTGCGGCAGGCACAGGACGGCGGGCACCGGCCCGCGGCGGTGCTGTGCTGGGGCGACCGGTACGTGGACATCGCCGCCAGGGTGTCGCAGGCGCTCGGCCTGCGCGGGCCCTCGGTCACCGCGGCCGCCGTGTGCCTCGACAAGGCGGCGCAGCGCCGGGCGCTGGAACCGCACGGCCTCAACCCCCGCTGGCGCACCGGAACCACGGCCGAGGAACTGATGGCCGCGGTCGGCGAGTTCGGCCTTCCCCTGATCTTCAAGCTCGCCCACTCCTCGGGCGGCCGCGGTTCCGTCGTGCTCGACGCGGACACGGAACCGGACGAGCTGATGAAGCTGACGTCCCTCAACTACGAGGACTCCGACGCCTTCCTCGTCGAGGAGTTCGTCGACGGCAGCGAGCACTCGGTCTCCGGGCTGGTGCACGGGGACGAGGTGGTGATCCTCGCCGTGTCCGACAAGTACCTGGCCCCCGGGGAACTCCGTACGACCACCACGGTCGTCCCGTCCGCGCTCACCGCGGAACAGCTCGAACGGGTCCACGAGGCGGCCGAACGCGCGGTGCGCGCCGTGGGCATCGAGACCGGCGGCTTCCACGTGGACCTGCGCTACGCCGCCGAGAGCCCCGTCGTCCTGGAGATCGGCGCACGGCTCGGCGGCGACCTGATCAACTCCCACCTCGTGCCCCTCGCCACCGACGGCGCGGCAGACCCGTACCGCTCGCTCGTCGAGACCCTCGCGGACGGCGAACTGCCCCGCCCCGCCCCCTTCGTGACCACCGCGGCGATGCACCTGCTGCCGGCCCCCGCCGACGCCGACCTCCCGGCACTGCTGTCCCGTCTCGCGGAACACCCAGGCGTGCGGGTCGCCGCCGAGTGGCCCTCCCCCGAGGACGAGGTCGTCGTGGTGGTGACGGCACAGGACCCGGACACGATCCCGGCGATCCTCGAGGACCTCCGCCGCCGGACGGGACGGTAGTCCCGCGCCTCACCGGCGGCGAGGGAGAGATCCTTCTGCTCACGGGGGAGGAGAACCTGCTGGCACGCCGACCCGGCCGGTGTGATCAGCTGCCTGCCCGCGCCCCAATCCGTATAAATGTGAAAAAATTATCCATATTGCGTCGAAGGAGGAGAATACTCGTGAGCAACCCCGCCGACGAGCTCGGCTACGGGAGCCTGCGGCTCGACCGCACCGGCCAGGCCGAGGCCTTCGACGCCATCGGCGACCGTTACGACGAGGCCTTCCCGCACAAGGAGGGCCAGGTCGCGTCCGCCGAGTGGCTCATCAGGTCCCTGCCGGCCGGGTCGCGCGTACTGGACCTGGGCTGCGGCACCGGGATCCCGACCGCGCGCCAGTTGGCGGACGGCGGCCTGGACGTCGTCGGGGTCGACCTGTCGGACCGGATGGTCACGCTCGCCCAGCGCTATGTGCCCACCGGGACATTCCACCGGGCCGACATCGCGGACCTGCGGCCCGACGGCCCCCGGGACCTCGGGCGGTTCGACGCGGTGGCCGCCTTCTTCTCCCTGCTCATGCTGCCTCGAGCCGAGATCCCCCTCGCCGTGCGGACCATCCACCACCTGCTCGTTCCGGGCGGTCTGTTCGCCCTGTCGATGGTGGAAGCCGATGTGGACGACTTCTCGATCCCGTTCATCGGCAGCACCATCCGGGTCTCCGGCTATCTCAGGGACGAGCTGCGTGAGGTCGTGGAGGCGGAGGGCTTCGAGATCGCCGAGGAGTCCTCGTACTCGTACGCTCCGGCGTCCGTGGACGTGCCGCCCGAGGTGCAGATCTTCCTGCGCTGCCGACGGCGTGGCTGACAGCCGCTGAACCGCCCGCTCCGCGCGGGCCCGTACGGCCGGAAGGAAACGCGTGACGAAGCAGCCCGGAGCCGATGGCGGCACCGGCGGGCAGTCGGCCGGGGTGCACGAGCCCTCCGGTGCCCCGCGTCGGCCCGAGGCGGGCGGCGCGGCCATGCGCCCGCCGCCCCCGGAAGCACCCGCCGGCCGCCCGATCGCCTCCGCGCCGCAGACCGACAGGCTCCGCTATCTCGACGCGGCGACCCGCCAGATCGCCCGCGGCATGAACCTCGACGAGACACTGGGCGAACTGTGCCGGGCGGCCGTCCCGGCCTTCGCCGACACGGCGTTCGTCCATCTGTACGCGCCGCTTCCGGTGGGCGACGAGAGCACCGCCGACCCCGGTGTCCTACGGCTGCACACCACGGCACCCGCCCCGGACGCCGCCACCGTCCAGGCGGCCGATGCCGTACAGCCGGCCGCGGACGGTCTGCTCACCAAGCTGCTCCGGGCCGGGCGACCGGTGTTCGGGAACACCCCGGGTCTGCGTTCCGTGGTGGCCGAGCTGCTGGGGGTGACGAACGCGCCGGGCGCGGTGCCGCCCGGACGGCGGCTGATCATCGCTCCGCTGCACGGTCGCAGCCATGTCATGGGCAGTGTGGTGCTCCTCCGGGGCCCCGAGCGGCCGGATTTCACCTACGACGACCTCCTCGTCGCCTCCCAGCTCGCCACCCACACCGCTCTCGGCATCCACAAGGCGGTGCTCTACGCGCGCGAGGCGGCCGTCGCGGACGCGTTGCAGCGCACCATGCTCCCGGCGTCGCTGCCCGAGCCGACCGGAGTCCGGCTGGCCAGCCGCTATCTGCCGTCCTCACGGACCGCGCAGGTCGGCGGCGACTGGTACGACGCGATCCCGCTGCCCGGCAACCGTGTCGCACTGGTCATCGGCGACGTGATGGGCCATTCCATGACGTCGGCCGCGATCATGGGCCAGCTGCGCACGATCGTGCAGACCCTCGCCGGGCTCGACCTCTCCCCCGACGAGATCCTGCACCACCTCGACGAGCAGGCCGAGCGGCTGGGCAGCGAGCACACGGCGACCTGCCTGTACGCCATGTACGACCCCGTGCTGCACCGGCTGCTGATGTCCAACGCCGGCCATCCGCCGCCCGTGCTCCTGCATCCCGACGGCAGCACGGAGGTCGTGCGGGTGCCGCCCGGGGCGCCGATCGGTGTCGGCGGTGGTGGCTTCGAGTCCGTCGAGATGCACGCACCGGCCGGGGCGACCCTGCTGCTGTACACGGACGGTCTGGTGGAGTCCCGCGACTCGGACGTGATGACCGGGGTGGAGCAACTGTGCGCGCGGCTGCGGGCGGGCGCCGCCTCGGGAACCGCTCCGGCGCCGGAGGAGCTGTGCGACCGTGCGCTCGGAACCCTGGGCGCGGGCGACCGGGACGACGACATCGCGCTGCTCGCCGCCCGGTTCGAGGGCATCCTGCCGGACACCGTCGCGTACTGGTACCTGGCCCCGCGTCCGCAGACCGCGGGACAGGCCCGGCGGCTGACCCGCAGAACGCTGCGCCAATGGGGCCTGGAATCCCTGCTGGAGTCCACCGAGCTCCTGGTCAGCGAGGTGGTGGCGAACGCCGTGCGGTTCGCCGGCCGGCCGATCACCCTGCGGCTGCTGCGCACGGACGTGCTCCGCTGCGAGGTGGAGGACGACTCGACCGCGGTGCCGAGAATGCGGCACGCACGCCTGAGCGACGAGGGCGGCCGGGGGTTGTTCCTGGTCGACCAGCTGGCACGGCGCTGGGGGGCGACCAGGGTGAGCACGGGCAAGGTGGTCTGGTTCGAACAGCCGCTGCCCCGCGACCCGGCCGCGTGAGCCGCTCCGCGCGCGGGACGGGCCATGATCGCGTACCACTGGGAGGAACGCGTCACCGCCCACCCCCCGGAGAGCCATGAACGACCCCGCTCCCCAGGCCCGTGCCTCCGCACTGCTCGGCCGCCCCAAGCTGTGGCTGGTACCCACCCTCCTGAGCGGACTGCTCGCCCTGCTGCTGTCCCTGCTGTACATGGGCGGCATCGTCAATCCGCAGGGCGACCTCAAGGACCTGCCGATCGCGCTCGTCAACGCCGACACCGGCAAGCCGCCGGCCGGGCAGGAGCAGAACCTGGGGACGCAGATCGCCGCGGCGATCATGTCGGACACGTCGAGCGACAAGGCAGACTGGCGGCAACTCACCCGGACGCAGGCCCAGGACGAGCTGGACTCGGGCAAGGTCTACGGAGCCCTCGTCGTCCCCGCCGACTTCACCGCCTCCGTGGGCGCGCTCACCGGCACCGGCGCCACCGCGCGGCCGACGCTCACGGTGCTCACCAACCCCGGCAAGGGCAGCCTCGGCTCCTCCCTCGCCAGTCAGATCAGCACGCAGACGGCGCACCAGGCCTCGCAGACCATCGGCAAGCAGCTCACCCGGTCGGCCCCACGCGCCGACGCCACGCAGAAGCTGTTGCTCGCCGACCCCGTGGCCGTCACCACCGAGGTGGGCCACCCCGTCGGCATCCACAGCGGCCTGGGGCTGACCGCCTTCTACTACACGCTGCTGCTCGTCCTCGCCGGCTTCATGGGCGGCAACATCGTCAGCAACGGCGTCGACACCGGCCTCGGCTACGCCGACAACGAGATCGGCCCCTGGCACACCCGGCTGCCCACCGTGCCGATCAACCGCACCCAGACGCTGCTGCTGAAGATGGCGATGACCGCGGGCATCACCGTGCTCACCGTCTCCCTGGTGATGCTCGCCTGCGTCGCGATCCTGGGCATGGACGCGACCCATCTCCCGCTGCTGTGGATCTACTCGTACTGCGCGTCACTCGCGGTCGGCCTGGGTGTGCAGGCGATCAACGCCGCGTTCGGCGGCATCGGACAGCTCGTGTCGATGTTCGTGTTCATCGTCCTGGGCCTGCCGTCCTCGGGCGCCACCGTCCCCCTCCAGGCGGTGCCGGCCTTCTACCGCTTCCTGTCCCACTTCGAGCCCATGCGCCAGCTCGGCGACGGCGTCCGCGCGATCCTCTACTTCGACGCCCGCGGCGACGCGGGCCTCACCCGCGCCTGGACGATGACCGCGATCGGCGCCGCCCTCGCCATCCTCTTCGGCTTCGCGATGACCGCCTACTACGACCGCAAGGGCCACAGCCGCCTGACGCCGCAGCCCGCCTGAGACGGGCCGCGACGCATGAGGCGGCTCACACGGTCACGCCGTACCGAGCGCGGTGCGCAGGGTGGTGATGGCCTGGTCGATCGCGGCGTGGGCGGCGTGGGTTTCGCGCAGGGCGTTGAGCATGACGAAGTCGTGGATGATGCCCTGGTAGCGGACGGCGGTGACGGGGACGCCGGCTGTGCGGAGTTTGTTGGCGTAGGCCTCGCCCTCGTCGCGCAGGACGTCGGCCTCGCCGGTGATGATGAGGGCCGGGGGCAGGCCGGTGAGCTGCTCGGTGGTGGCGCGCAGCGGGGAGGCGGTGATCTGGGCGCGGTCGGCTTCGTCGGTGGTGTACTGGTCCCAGAACCACTGCATGGCGTCGCGGCGCAGGAAGTAGCCTTCGGCGAACTGGTGGTAGGAGCCGGTGTCGAAGGCGGCGTCGGTGACCGGGTAGAACAGCACCTGCTGGACCAGCGGGACGTCCCCGCGCTGCTTGGCCATCAAGGTGAGCGCGGCACTCATGTTGCCGCCCACGGAGTCCCCGGCGACCGCGATGCGGGTGGCGTCCAGGTTCTTGGAGGTGCCTTCCTGCACGATCCACTGGGCGACGGTGTAGTTCTGCTCGATGGCGACCGGGTAGCGGGCCTCGGGGGAGAGGTCGTACTCGGGGAAGACGACCGCGGCGTTGGCGCCGGTGGCGAGTTCACGGACCAGGCGGTCGTGGGTGTGGGCGTTGCCGAAGACCCAGCCCGCGCCGTGGATGTAGAGGATCACGGGAAGGGTGCCCTCAGCGCCCGCCGGGCGCACGATCCGGGTGCGGACGCTGCCGGTGGGCCCGCCGGACACGGTGATCCATTCCTCGTCGATCGCGGGCTTGGTGATCTCCCCGGACTGCACCTCGTCGACCGCCTTACGGCCCTCGACGGGGCCCAGGTCGAAGAGGTACGGCGGGTTCGCGGTCGCCTCGACGAAGGCCTGGGCGGCGGGCTCGAGGACGGGGCGGGTGCCGGTCTGGTCGGACATGGCTGTCTCCTCGCAACGGGTGGCCGCGGGCGCGCTCCGTCGACGCTGTTCGCCAGGAGCGGCGGCACATCCATGACTGTAGCGCTCTATTTAGTCGTGCACAACTTAATCGAGTACGACTACCTATTTCGCGACTGTTTATGGCTCGATAGAATCGGGAGGACCCCATCAAAGGAGCCAGGCCATGAGCACCGCCGAACCGAAGCAGGACGGTTCCCTGTTCCTCGACGACCAGCTGTGCTTCGCCCTCTACGCCGCCTCCCGCGCGGTCACCGCCCGCTACCGGCCCCTGCTGGACGCGCTACAGCTGACCTACCCGCAGTACCTGGTCATGCTCGTGCTGTGGGAGCAGGACTCGATCTCGGTACGCGATCTGGGCACCGCGCTCCAGCTGGAGTCCAGCACCCTCTCCCCGCTGCTCAAGCGCCTGGAGGCGAACGGCCTGCTGCGCCGTGAACGCCGCCCGGAGGACGAGCGCTCGGTCTCCCTCACCCTCACCGACGCGGGAGCCGCACTGCGCGAGCGGGCGCGGACCGTGCCGGTGGCCATCGGGGACGCCATGGGACTGACCCCCGAACAGGACGCCACCGCCAAGCAGTTGCTCCGCCTGCTCACCACCAACGTCGGCGAGGTCTGACGCTCAGCCCTCGGCCAGCCGCGCGAGATGGGCCAGCGCCATCCGCGTGCCCTCCTCGTTCTGGTCCGCCGGCACGGCGTCGGGAATCCCTTCGTGCAGGACGACGACCTCGGTCCCGCCCGCCACGTCGGTGAGCGTGGTCGTCATCGTCATCGTGCCCCGCAGCGCGGCGTCCCCGGTCTCGAACTCGAACTCCTCGACCACCCGCTCGTCCGGCACGAGCTCCAGGAAACGGCCGTGGTACGTGTCGGTGTGCGAGCCGGACTTGCCGGTGCCGGTCGGCAGGTCATAGGTGAGCGAGATACGGAACGCGCCTCCCTCCCGGGCGTCGAAGGCGTGCACCTCGCTGCTCATCCCCTCGGGCACCCGCCACCTGGCGAGCGCGTCGGCGTCCACGAGCATCCGGTAGACGGCAGCACGCGGGGCGTTCACACGACAGGAGACACGGGTCGAGTACATGGCCCCACCCTGCTCCGGGGTGCAACCTTCTCGCAACGTGGCGCGTGCTGGTCTGGGGCGCATGTATGAGGAGACCCCCCGCGTCGAGCTCACCCCCGCGGCCGCCGATCTGCTGCGCCGGCTGCACGAGGTGCACGGTCCGCTGATGTTCCATCAGTCCGGCGGCTGCTGCGACGGCAGCGCCCCCATGTGCTACCCGGCGGGCGAGTTCCGCACCGGCGGCTCGGACGTGCTGCTCGCGGAGCTGGAGGTCGAGGGCGTCGGGGAGGCCGTGACGTTCTGGATGTCGCGCAGCCAGTTCGAGGTGTGGAGCCACACCCGGCTGATCGTCGACGTGGTCGAGGGGCGGGGCAGCGGCTTCTCGCTCGAAGCACCGGAAGGAGTGCGTTTCCTGATCCGTTCCCGTCTTCTCGGCTCCTAGACAGACCGCCGTCTGGTGCACTTCGTCTGAGTCCTGGGACAGTTGACGAGACCTCAGGGGGGACTGTGACGCTTCGTCAGAACAGGTTCCGAGCAGGCAGAGCGGTACTGACGTTTCTCACGGCATGCGGTGCGCTGGCCGGTGCGGTCCTGACGGGGGCGGCACCGGCCGGCGCCGCGCAGGACACCGTCCGGATCGCGTCGGGCGTCACGTACCGGCAGTACGACATCCAGGCGGCCAAGGGCCCCACGCGTGTTCATGTCCTCACCGTCGACCTGCGCGATCCGCACGTCCGGCTCGACCTGCTGCATCCGGGAGCGGTCGCGGCGCGGGCGCCCGTCTCGCAACTGGCGGACACTCAGGGCGCGGTCGCGGGTGTCAACGGTGACTTCTTCAACATCACCGAGACCCAGCACCCCGGCGTCGAGGCGACCGGCGCGAGCGTGGGCCCGGCGATCGCGCACGGCCGCACACTCAAGGCGGCCGTGCCCGACGGCCAGCGTTTCGGCCCCGCGATGCCACCGGGCACCTCCACGAGGAACGTGCTCGGCATGGGGGTCGACCGACGGGCCCGGCTCGACAGCCTGTCCCTGACCGGGTCCGTCCGCGCTCCCGGGACGCGGCTCCCGCTGGGCGGGCTCAACCAGTACGCGCTGCCGGTGAACTCCGTCGGCGCCTTCACCAGCGCCTGGGGCAGCGCCTCCCGGGTGCGTGCCACCTGCGGCACGGACACCGACCGGGCCGCCCCGTGCAGCACGGACACCTACGAGGTGACGGTCCGCCGGGGCCAGGTCGTGGCGGCCGCCGACACCCCGGGCGGCGGCCCCGTCGCAGCGGACACCACCGTGCTCGTCGGCCGGGAGGAGGGCGCGCGGCAGTTACGGAAGCTCTCCGTCGGCGAGCACGTACAGGTCCGGCACGGCCTGGTCGCCTCCGCGACCCGGATCCCGTACCGCTTCGCCATCGGCGGCTACCCGGTCCTCGACGACGGACAGCCGCTGCCCGGCCTGGACGGCACGACCGCGGCCGTGCGCACCGCCGTGGGGATCGCGGACGGCGGCCGGCGGGTGCTGCTGCTCGCGGTGGACGGCGCGGTCGCGTACCGCACGGGTCTGACCGTCGCCGAAGTCGCGGACACCATGAAGGGGCTGGGCTCGGTCGACGCCTTCAGCCTGGACGGCGGCGGATCGTCGACGCTGGTCGCCCGCGAGCCCGGGGCGAGTGCCGTATCGGTGCGCAACCACCCCACCGGCGGCGCCGAACGCCCGGTACCGAACGGCATCGGGGTCTTCTCGACCGGATGACCCTCAGGGCCGGAGGCTGCTGACGATGTCCGCCGTCGCCGTCAGACCGCTGTGGATGGTCGGGGCGATGCTCGTACTGGCCAGGTAGAAGCCGAACAGTGCGCACACCAGTGCGTGCGAGACCTTCAGCCCTCCGTTGCGCAGGAAGATCACCGCCAGGACCAGCAGCAACATCACCACAGAGATGGAAATCGCCATCGTCGGCCTCCTCCGCCACGCCAGTACGCCCGGTTCACGGCGTTCGGGCGCAAGTGTGGCGTAGCGGAGGGTTCGTCCGGGCGGCTGACCTGTCCGCCGAACGTGTGGTGTCTACGCCGGCCGGTGGGCGTCCAGGAAGGTTTCGAGGCCGGCGAGGTCGTCGGTGTTGAGGTAGTCGACGCCGGCGGCGAGCAGTTCGCCCCACAGCGCGTCACGGGCGGGACCCGCCAGGTCCGGCGTGGCCCAGAAGCGCACCTTCTGCCCGCGCGCATGGGCGGCCCGGACGATGCCGCGCAGCTTCTGCCGCTCGGCGTCGGGGAAGGCTCCCACGCCCTGCCAGGTGAAGTTGAGCGTCCAGTTGTCGCTGATCAGCGAGATGAAGGAGGCGGGCGCCGGGCTGCCGAGGTCGGCGAGGCGACCGTCGTAGAAGGCCCGTCGTACGGTCTGCGCCTCCATGGGCGCGCGGGCGGCACGGTCGCCGGAGATGACGGCCGTGACCGGGCCGGGCAGGACACGGCCGCGGGCGTACGTGGTGAACAGGTGCTTGTGGCGGCGCAGATGCCGGTCGAGTTCGAGGTACGTCGAGGAGCCCTCGGTCTTGATGTCGATGAGCAGCTGGAGGGGCCCCCGGTGACCCCGGTACACCGAGCCGTGGTTGGCCCTCACGCGGGCGGCCAGCGGGTCGAGGTAGAGGGACTCCAGGGTGCGGGCCGGGTCGAGGTCGTCCGCGGTGTGGCCGATGAGAAGCTGGTCGCCGACGAGGAAGATGTCGGCCTCGACGCTGCCGAAGCGGTGGTCGAGGGCGTCGAGGAGGGGGCGGGGGTGCTCGTAGTCGTTGTGGGCGTGGGCCCGCCACAACGGCCGCGGGCGGTGCCTCTGTTCACCCGCGAACGCGTCGGTGGCGGGCAGCGCGACGGCGCCCGCGAGGGCTGCGCCGAGGGTGGTGAGGGCTCTGCGACGGGTGGTGAGGGCCATGCCTGCCTCCCTTTGAGGGCGGTACGGGACACCGGCGAGTATGGGGTCGCCGGTCCCTCAAAGGGCATGCTCGTGACAGGAGTTGGCCGGACTGCCGCCGTCTGTTCATCGCCCCCGCGCGGGGCGCACGAAAAAGCCCGCCCCAGGTGGGACGGGCTTTTCCTGGTGAACGTCAGGGGGCCTGGAGGTCCACGAGTTCGGCCAGTGCGGCACGGTGGGCGCCCGCGGTGCCGTAGGCGATGGAGTCGGCCTTCGCCCGCTTGAGGTACAGGTGGACCGGGTGCTCCCACGTCATACCGATGCCGGCGTGCAGCTGGAGGGCCTCCTCGGCGGCGTGCACGGCGACGGAGGCCGCGTAGGACTGGGCGACGGCGACCGCCACATCGGCGTCCTCGCCGCTCGCCAGCGCGTCGGCCGCGTTGCGCGCCGCGGCCCGCAGGTTGACGACCTCCAGCCACAGCTGGGCGAGCCGGTGCTTGAGCGCCTGGAACCCGCCGACGGACCGGTTGAACTGCTTGCGCTCCTTCAGGTAGCGCACGGTCTCGGTCAGCGTCCAGTCGGCGAGCCCGAGTTGCTCGGAGGCGAGCAGCCCGGCTCCGGACCGCAGCGCCCGTCGTACGGCGGGTTCGGCGTCGCCCAGGAGACGACCGGGCGCACCGTCCAGGGTCACGGTCGCGAGCGGCCGGGTCAGGTCCAGGGACACCTGCGGGGTGACGGTCGCGCTGGAGGCGTCCACCGCGTACAGCCCGCCGTCGTCCGCCGGGACCAGCAGCACATCGGCGGCCGTGGCGTCCGCGATGCCGGTCAACTCCCCGTGCAGGGAGCCGCCTTCATGGCGTACGACCTTGTAGGCGCCGCCCGCGGCGACGTGCAGCGAGACAGCGAGGGCGCCGATCTTCCGTCCCGATGCCACCTCGGCGAGCAGGTCCTCGGTGCCGCAGGCCAGCAGCGCCTCGGTCGCGACGACGGCGCTGGTGAGGTACGGCACCGGGGCGACCGCCCGCCCCAACTCCTCCAGCACGACAGCGGCTTCGCGGTGCGTGGCACCCTGGCCGCCCTGCGCCTCCGGCACCAGGAGTCCGGCGAGGCCCATGCCGTCCGCGAGGGCCTTCCAGGCAGCGAGGTCGTGCGGGGCGTCGGACTCGGTGCGGGCGATGACGCCGGGGGCGTCGCAGTGGTCGGCGAGCAGGTCCCGTACGGCGGACCGCAGCGCGTCTTCCTCCTCCGAGTACAGCAGGTCGGGCGCCTTTTTCATCGGGACAGGTCCTTCCATGCGACGTCCTTGTCGGTGCGCGGTTCCGAGGGCAGGCCCAGGACGCGCTCGGCGACGATGTTCAGCAGGACCTCGCTGGTCCCGCCCTCGATGCTGTTGCCCTTGGAGCGGAGGTAGCGGTAGCCGGCGTCGCGGCCGACGAAGTCCACCATCTCGGGCCGGCGCATGGTCCAGTCGTCGTACAACAGGCCTTCCTCGCCGCGGAGTTCGACCTCCAGGCCGCTGATCTCCTGGTTGAGGCGGGCGAAGGCGAGCTTCATGCCGGCGCCCTCGGGGCCGGGCTGGCCCAGGGCGAGCTGCTGGCGCAGTCGTTCGCCGGTGAGACGGGCGACCTCGGCCTCGACCCACAGCTTCAGCAGGCGCTGGTGCAGATCGTGGGTGCGCAGCTCGGGGCGCTCGCGCCAGGTCCTGGAGACCGGGCCGATCATGCCGCCCTCGCGGGGCAGCCGCATACCGCCGATGGCGACGCGCTCGTTGTTGAGCGTGGTCTGCGCGACCCGCCAGCCGTCGCCGATCTCGCCGAGGCGGCGGGAGTCGGGGATGCGGACGTCGGTGAGGAAGACCTCGTTGAACTCGGCCTCGCCGGTGATCTGGCGCAGCGGCCGCACATCGACGCCGGGGTCGGTCATGTCGCACAGGAAGTACGTGATGCCCGCGTGCTTGGGCACGTCCGGGTCGGTGCGGGCGATGAGGATGGCCCAGCGGGCGTTGTGCGCGCTGGACGTCCACACCTTCTGGCCGTTCACCACCCACTCTCCCCCACTCTCATGGACGGCCCGCGTACCGAGTCCGGCCAGGTCGGATCCGGCGCCGGGCTCGCTGAAGAGCTGGCACCAGACCTCCTCGCCGGTCCACAGGGGGCGCAGGAAGCGCTGCTTCTGCTCGTCGGTGCCGTACTTGAGGATGGTCGGCGCGGCCATGCCGAGGCCGATGCCGTTGCGTCGCGGATCGTTGTCGGGGGCGCCCGCGGCCTCCAGCTCGGCGTCCACGACGGCTTGGAGGGAGCGCGCGGCACCGAGTCCGCCGAGGCCCTCGGGGTAGTGCACCCATGCCAGGCCGGCGTCGAAGCGGGCCTTCAGGAAGTCGAGGCGGTCCGTGGTGGCCGGCGGGTGTGCGGCCAGCAATTCCGCTGTGCGGCGCTTGAGTTCGACTGCGTCGGTCATGCGGTGGCTCCGTTCGGCAGAGACGGGACGACGGCGACCCGGCCCGTCGTGACCCCGGCACCGACCCGCTGGACCGCGGCCGCGGCTTCGCTCAGCGGCACCCGCTCGCTGACCAGCGGCTTGATGGCGCCCCGGGCGGCGAGTTCGGTGAGCTGCTCGTGGCAGTGCTGGACCAGTTTGGGGTTCTTGGTGTTGTAGAGGCCCCAGTGCAGGCCGAGGATCGCGTAGTTCTTCACCAGTGCGTGGTTGAGGCCCGGGCTGGGGATGGTCCCGCTGGCGAAGCCCACGACCACGATCCGGCCCTCGAAGGCGACGACCTTGGTGGACTGCGTGTAGGCCTCGCCGCCGACCGGGTCGTAAATGACGTCGGCGCCCCGGCCGCCGGTGGCCTCCTTCACGGCGGCGATGACGTTCTCCGCTCGCCGGTCGATCACGACGTCGCAGCCCAGCTCCCGCGCCACCGCGGCCTTGTCGGCACCGCCCACGACACCGATCACGGTGGCGCCGGCCGCCTTCCCGAGCTGCACGGCGGCGCTGCCGACCCCACCGGCGGCGGCGTGGACGAGCAGCGTCTCACCGGCCTCCAGACGGGCTCGCCGGTGCAGACCGAACCAGCCCGTCTGGTACCCGATGTGCAGCGCGGCCGCCTCCGCGTCGTCCAGCGACTCCGGCGCGGGCAGCAGCCCGGCGGCATCGGCGACGGCGTACTCGGCGAAACCGCCGTACGGCAGCGCGGGGTTGGCGAGCACGCGGCGCCCGTCCTCGGTCTCGCCGCAGATCTCCACGCCCGGCGTGAAGGGCAGCGGCGGCTGCACCTGGTAGTGGCCGCGGCACATCAGCACATCGGGGAAGTTGATGTTCGCGGCACGCACCTTCAGCAGGACCTGGCCGTCGCCGGGCGTCGGTGTCGCCACCTCCTCGAGGCGCATCACCTCGCTCGGCTCGCCGTTCTCGTGCACTTGCCATGCCTGCATGCGGTGCCTCCACGCGACTGCATCGTCTGACGGGGTCCACCGCATACTAAGCGGTCGCTTGCCCATCAGGGAACAGCCCGCCGCGGAACAGTAGCGGGCATCACGCGGGCGTCACGACCTCCGGGGCTGCGCCCGTACGTGCATCCGCTCCCCCTGCGGACCGAACAGGCTCAGGAACTCCACCGGCCCCTCCCCCGTCGACCCGAACCAGTGCGGCACCCGCGTGTCGAACTCGGCCGCCTCCCCGGCCGCGAGCACCACGTCGTGCTCGCCCAGCACCATCCGCAGCCGGCCGGCCAGCACGTACAGCCACTCGTAGCCCTCATGGGTGCGCGGCTCGGGCTCCTCCCGGCCCTGCGGCACCAGCACCTTGTACGCCTGGAGCCCGCCGGGCTGCCGGGTGAGCGGCCAGTAGGTGCGCCCGTGCCGCACGAGCGGCTTGGACCGCACCCGCGGGTCCCCCACCGCGGGCGTCCCGATCAGCTCGTCGAGCGGCACCTGATGGGCCTGCGCGATCGGCAGCAGCAGCTCCAGGCTGGGCTTGCGCAGACCGGACTCCAGCCGGGACAAGGTGCTCACGGAGATCCCGGTCGACTCGGAGAGCGCCGCGAGCGTCACCTCCCGGTCCTTCCGGATCCGTCGCAGCCGGGGCCCGACCTCCGCGAGAACGTCATCGGTAGTCATGTCGCATATTGCAGAATCAGCAAAGAAGTTTGTCAATCCCGCATCCGCGGGACGACCGTGTCGGTATGACGGAGACAAGCGAGACCTACGAAGTGATCGTGATCGGCGGCGGCGCGGCGGGCCTGTCCGCGGCTCTCGTCCTGGGCCGGGCCCGGCGCCGCACCCTCGTCATCGACGCGGGCGAGCCGCGCAACGCGCCCGCCGCGCACATGCAGGGCTATCTGACACGGGACGGCATGCCGCCCGCCGAGTTCCTGGCGATCGGCCGGGAGGAGATCGCACGGTACGGCGTCGAGCTCGTGGAGGACCGCGCGGTGGATGTCACCGCCGACTTCACCGTGACGCTGGCGAGCGGCCGCACGGTCCGGGCCCGGCGCCTCGTGATCGCGACCGGCCTGAAGGACGAGCTCCCGCCCGTGCCCGGCGTCGCCGAGCGCTTCGGCCGGGACGTGCTGCACTGTCCCTACTGCCACGGCTGGGAGGTCCGCGACCAGGCCTTCGGCGTGCTCGCGACCACTCCGCTGAGCGTCCACCAGGCGCTGATGGTGTCGCAGTGGTCGAAGGAAGTGACGCTCTTCCTGCACGAGCTCGCGGAGACCGACCTGTCGGCCGACGACGTGCGCAGGCTCGCCGCCGCGAGCGTGAAGGTCGTGCCCGGCGAGGTCGCCGAGCTGGTGGTGGCCGAGGACCGCCTCACGGCCGTACGCCTGAAGGACGGCAAGACGTTCGCACGCGAGGTCGTCTTCACCGCCCCCCGGGCCGTCCCCCGGACGGATCTTCTCGCGCGGCTCGGCGCGAAGCTGAACGAGACCCCCTTCGGTTCGTACCCCGTCGTCGACCCGACCGGCCAGACCACCGTGCCCGGTGTCTGGGCTGCCGGCAACGCGATGGGCTTCGGCGAGCAGGTGGTCAACGCGGCGGCGGGCGGCTACCGGGCCGGGGCCACCATCAACGGCGACCTGCTGATGACCGACCTCGACGCAACGCCCTGAAGGGGCGCGGGGCCGGGCCGTGTCGATCAGCGGCTCCGCCGCGGGGCGCGACCAGCCCCCACGCACCCGCGGACGAAACGCAACCCGTCACTCGGCATGAAATCCAGCGAAGCGTCCCGCACCCTGGATGCATGCTGCTTGCCCGGCTGGCCCAGGTGTCCCAGGCGGTCGCCGCGACCTCGGCGCGCTCGAAGAAGATCGCGCTGCTCGCCGAGCTGTTCCGGGAGGCCGAGCCGGACGACGTGCCGGTCGTCATCCCGTATCTGGCGGGACGGCTGCCGCAAGGGCGGCTCGGGGTGGGCTGGAAGGTGCTGAGCCGCCCGGTCGCCCCGGCCGCCGTGCCGAGCCTGGCCGTCCGTGACGTGGACACCCTGTTCACCGAGCTCGGCAAGGTCTCGGGCACCGGCTCACAGGCCGAACGAACCCGGCTGGTCGGGGAGTTGATGGGCGCCGCCACCGAGGACGAGCAGCGGTTCCTGTTCGGGCTGATCAGCGGCGAGGTACGGCAGGGCGCGCTGGACGCGGTCGCCACGGAGGGGCTCGCGCAGGCGACGGAGGCACCGCCGGCCGACGTCCGCCGGGCGGTGATGCTCGCGGGTTCCCTCCAGACGGTCGCCGAGGCCCTGCTCGCGGACGGCCCCGCCGCTCTGGACCGCTTCCGGCTCACCGTCGGCCGCCCGGTCCTGCCGATGCTGGCGCACAGCGCGTCCTCGGTGGCCGAGGCGGTCGAGAAGCTGGGCGCGTGCGTGGTCGAGGAGAAGCTGGACGGCATCCGGGTCCAGGTGCACCGCAGCGGCGACGACGTACGGATCTACACCCGCACCCTCGACGAGATCACCGACCGGCTGCCCGAACTGACGGCTGCCGCACTGGAGTTGAGGGGCGAGCGTTTCATTCTGGACGGGGAGGTCATCTCCTTCGACGCGGAAGGGCGACCGCGTTCCTTCCAGGAGACGGCCGGACGTGTGGGCTCCCGGGTGGACGTGACGACGGCCGCCGCCGAGGTCCCCGTCTCCCCCGTCTTCTTCGACGCCCTGTCGGTCGACGACCGCGATCTGCTGGACCTCCCCTTCGCCGAGCGGCACGCGGAGCTGGCGCGGCTGGTCCCCGAGCCGATGCGGGTGCGGCGGACACCGGTGTCCGGCCCGGAGGACGTCGGCGCGGCCGAGGCCTTCCTCGCCGAGACGCTGGAGCGCGGCCACGAGGGCGTGGTGGTGAAGTCACTCGACGCCCCGTACAGCGCGGGCCGCCGTGGCGCGTCCTGGCTGAAGGTCAAGCCCGTGCACACCCTCGACCTGGTGGTCCTGGCGGCCGAGTGGGGCCACGGCCGCCGCACGGGCAAGCTCTCCAACCTCCACCTCGGCGCCCGCACCGCCGACGGCGGCTTCGCCATGCTCGGCAAGACCTTCAAGGGCATGACCGACGCGATGCTGACCTGGCAGACCGAGCGGCTCCAGGAACTGGCCGTCGACACCGACGGCTACGTGGTGACCGTACGCCCCGAACTCGTCGTGGAGATCGCCTACGACGGTCTCCAGAGGTCCACCCGATACCCGGCCGGCGTCACGCTCCGTTTCGCCCGCGTGGTCCGCTACCGGGAGGACAAACGGCCGGAGGAGGCCGACACGGTGGAGACGCTGCTGGCCGCGCACCCGGGAGTCAAGCCGTGAAGCATCCGGGAGTGAGGACGAGCGCCGGCCTGCTGTTGTTCCGGCACACCGATGGCGGCCTCGAGGTGTTGCTGGGCCATATGGGCGGCCCGTTCTTCGCGCGCCGCGACGCCGGGGCCTGGACCGTGCCGAAGGGCGAGTACGTGCCCGACGAGGAATCCGCCTGGGACGCCGCTCGGCGCGAGTTCCAGGAGGAGCTCGGCCTGCCGCCGCCCGACGGGGAGGCCGTGGCGCTCGGTGAGGTGAAGCAGACCAACGGCAAGGTCGTCACGGCGTGGGCGATCGAGGCGGACCTCGATCCGGTGACCGTCGTGCCGGGCACCTTCCGGATGGAGTGGCCGCCGAAGTCGGGCCGGCAGCAGGAGTTCCCCGAACTGGACCGCGTCGCGTGGTTCGCCCTGGACCGGGCCCGGACCGTGATCGTCACGGCACAGACCACGTTTCTCGACCGGCTGGCGGAGCACTCGCCCTGACACGTTGCGGCGGGCGCCGCCGCGCGGGAAGGTCGAAACACAGTCCGCTGCCCAGGAGGTCGGTCATGCCCATCGCGACGGTGAACCCTGCGAACGGCGAGACGCTCAAGACATACGAGGCCATGGGCCCCGAGGAGATCGAGCGCAGGCTCCAGCTCGCGGAGGCCACGTTCCGCACGTATCGGACGACGCCCTTCGCGGAACGGGCCCGGCTGATGCACCGGGCCGCCGGTCTGCTCGACGGGTTGCAGCCGGACATCGCGCGGATCATGACCACCGAGATGGGCAAGCCGGTCAAGCAGGCCCGCGCCGAGGTGGCCAAGTGCGCCAAGGCGATGCGCTGGTACGCCGAGCACGCCGAGTCGCTGCTGGCCGACGAGGAGCCGGCCGACGACGACGTCAAGGACTCGGGCGCGTCCCGGGCCCGTGTGCGCTACCGCCCCCTGGGTCCGGTGCTCGCGGTGATGCCGTGGAACTTCCCGCTCTGGCAGGTGATCCGGTTCGCCGCGCCCGCGCTCATGGCCGGCAACGTCGGTCTCCTCAAGCACGCCTCCAACGTCCCCCAGACCGCCCTCTTCCTGGAGGACCTCTTCCACCAGGCGGGCTACTCGGAGGGCACTTTCCAGACCCTCCTCATCGGCTCCGGCGAGGTCGAGGAGATCCTGCGCGACGAACGCGTCAGGGCGGCGACACTCACCGGCAGTGAGCCCGCCGGGCGGGCGGTCGCGTCGGTGTGCGGGGACATGGTGAAGAAGACCGTGCTGGAGCTGGGCGGCAGCGACCCGTACGTGGTCATGCCGTCCGCCGACATCGACCGGGCCGCGCGGATCGCGGTCACGGCGCGTGTCCAGAACAACGGGCAGTCCTGCATCGCCGCCAAGCGGTTCATCGTCCACACGGACGTGTACGACGCCTTCGCCGAACGGTTCGTCGAGGGTATGAAGGCGCTGAAGGTCGGTGATCCGCTGGAGGAGGGGACGGACGTCGGTCCGCTGTCGAGCGAGCAGGGGCGGGCGGATCTGGAGGAGCTGGTCGACGACGCCAGGCGCGGTGGCGCGAGCGTGCTGTGCGGCGGGGAGCGGCCCGACGGGGACGGCTGGTACTACCCGCCGACCGTACTCGCCGGCATCACCCGCGAGATGCGGATCCACCGCGAGGAGGCCTTCGGGCCGGTCGCCACGCTGTACCGCGCGGGCGACCTCGACGAGGCCGTGCTCATCGCCAACGACTCACCCTTCGGACTGAGTTCGAACGTGTGGACCCGGGACGAGGCCGAGGTCGACCGGTTCGTACGGGATCTGGAGGCCGGCGGTGTGTTCTTCAACGGCATGACCGCCTCGCATCCGGCGTTCCCGTTCGGCGGGGTGAAGCGGTCCGGGTACGGGCGTGAGCTGTCCGGGCACGGAATCCGCGAGTTCTGCAACATCACGACGGTTTGGCACGGAGCGTGACGCTTGCGCGGCTAACATCCCCGATGTGAACCGCGAAGTGACTTTGCCTCTGATCGTCGATGACCGCGGGACCTTGCAGGTGGCTGCGGCCGATGTGAGCAAGCTTTTGCGGACCGTGGGTGGGCGGTGGCTGCATCTTGTCGAGGCCGGGGAGGACGGGCTCGACGAGGACACCGTGGCGGCGTTGACCATCGAGCTCGCGAAGCTTGCGGATCGTATCGATGTGGCGTGCATCGCGCACAGCAGCGGGAGTGCGCCGTAGGGGGTGCTTTGTCGATGCCGTCTACGGGTTCGTCGTGGCTGGTCACGCAGTTCCCCGCGCCCCTTCAGGTGTCTCCAGGCGTCCTGCGTTCGGAGTAGTCCCGCGCGAAGTCGTCGGACTCTCAGGTGATCGTGGACTGGACCACTTCCTGAGGTGAAGGCAGGCACGGTTCATGGCGACATTGTGCAGACCCTCGGTGTCCGTCCCGGAGTATGTGATCACGATGGAGGAGACGCTGGAGCTGGCTCGCTCCCGGCACTCCGACCATCCCCAACTGGCTCTGGCCCTCCGGCTGATCGAGAACACCGGGGTCCGCACCCGCCACATCGTGCAGCCCATCGAGGAGACGCTGAAGCACCCGGGCTTCGAGGAGCGCAACAAGGTCTACGTGGCCGAGGCGAAGACGCGGGTGCCGGCCGTGGTGCAGCGGGCGCTCGACGACGCCGGGGTTCTGACCAGGGACATCGATGTCATCATCTACGTGTCCTGCACGGGCTTCATGATGCCCTCGCTGACGGCCTGGCTGATCAACGAGATGGGCTTCGAGAGCACCACCCGGCAGCTCCCCATAGCCCAGCTGGGCTGCGCGGCCGACGGGGCCGCGATCAACCGGGCGCACGACTTCTGCACGGCCTACCCCGAGGCCAACGCCCTCATCGTCGCCTGTGAGTTCTGCTCGCTGTGCTACCAGCCCACCGACCTCGGCATCGGGAACCTCCTCTCCAACGGGCTGTTCGGGGACGGGATCGCCGCCGCCGTGGTGCGCGGACGGGGCGGCGAGGGGATCTCGCTGGAGCACAGCGGGTCGTATCTGATCCCCAAGACCGAGGAGTGGATCATGTACGACGTCCGGGCCACCGGATTCCACTTCCAGCTGGACAAGCGGGTGCCGGCCACCATGGAGCCGCTCGCGCCCGCGCTCCAGGACCTCGCGGGGCTGCACGGCTGGGACGCCGCCGACCCGGACTTCTACATCGTCCACGCGGGCGGGCCCCGAATACTCGACGACCTCAGCAAGTTCCTCCAGGTCGACCCCGACGCCTTCCGGTTCAGCCGGGCCACCCTCACCGAGTACGGCAACATCGCCAGCGCCGTCGTGCTGGACGCGCTGCGCCGGCTGTTCGACGAGGGCGGTGCGCACGACCGGGCGCGCGGGCTGCTCGCCGGGTTCGGACCCGGCATCACCGCGGAAATGGCCCTGGGCCGCTGGCAGCGCTACGCAGAGACGGCATGACATGACCGAAGAGACGATCACCGAGATCCTGCCCCCCATCCGGCACTGGCCCGCGCTCGACCTGAACGGCGTGGACTTCGACCCGGTGCTCACCGAGCTGATGCGCGAGGGCCCCGTCACCCGGATCCAGCTGCCCAACGGCCAGGGCTGGGCCTGGCTGGTCACCCGGTACGAGGACGTACGCATGGTGACCAACGACCCCCGCTTCAGCCGCGCGGCCGTCATGGACCAGCCCGAGGTCACCCGGCTCGCCCCGCACTTCATCCCGGCCCGCGGCGCGGTGGGCTTCCTGGACCCGCCGGACCACACCCGGCTGCGCCGCTCGGTGGCCGCCGCGTTCACCGCGAAGGGCGTGGAGCGGATCCGCGAGAAGTCCCGGCGGATGCTGGACGAACTGGTCGACGAACTGCTGCAGGACGGCCCGCCGGCCGATCTGACGGCCACCGTCCTGACGCCGTTCCCCATCGCGGTCATCTGCGAGCTGATGGGCGTCCCGGCCGCCGACCGGCACGGCATGCACACCTGGACCCAGCTGATCCTGTCCTCCTCGCACGGCAAGAACGTCAGCGAGAAGGCCAGGAACGAGATGGGTGCCTACTTCGCCGACCTCATCGGGCTCCGGGAGGGCAGCACCGGCGAGGACGTGGCGTCCCTGCTCGGGGCGGCCGTGGGGCGCGGTGAGGTGACGCTGGAGGAGGCGGTGGGCCTCGCGGTCCTGCTCCAGATCGGCGGCGAGGCCGTGACCAACAACAGCGGCCAGATGTTCTACCTGCTGCTCACCCGCCCGGGCCTCGCCGACCGGCTGCGCGCCGAACCGGACATCCGCCCCCGGGCCATCGACGAACTGCTGCGCTACATCCCGCACCGCAACGCGGTCGGTCTGTCCCGGATCGCCCTGGAGGATGTCGGGATCCAGGGCGTACGGATCCGGGCGGGCGACGCGGTCTACGTGTCGTACCTGTCCGCGAACCGCGACCCGGGTGTCTTCCCCTACCCGGAGACGATCGACTTCTCCCGCAGCCCCAACCCCCATGTGTCCTTCGGCTTCGGCCCGCACTACTGTCCCGGCGGCATGCTGGCCCGACTGGAGTCCGAGCTGCTGGTCGACGCTCTGCTGGACCGTCTTCCGGGTCTGAGGCTGGCGGTGCCACAGGACCAGGTCCCCTTCAGGAAGGGCGCGTTGATCCGCGGTCCCGAGGCCCTTCCGGTGACGTGGTGACGGCTACCGAAGGGCTCCTGGTGCCGCCGGGGCACGGCCGGGTCGTCCAGACCCCGGCCCAGCACGTGACCTTCAAGGTGACGGGCCCGCACTCCCAGGCGGCGTCCACCTTCGAGGTGATCGTGCCGCCCGGCTTCGATGTGGGTGCCCATGTGCACACCCGCAGCGAGGAGTTGTTCTACGTCCTCGAAGGCGAGCTGGACGTCCTCGCCTTCGAGCCGCGAATCCGCACCCCCGACAACTGGCAGCGCTGGGAGTCGAGTTCGGGCGGCCGGGTGGTGCGCGCGACGCCGGGGACGGTCATCGTCGTACCGCCCGGCTGCCCTCACGCGTTCGCGAACCCGACGGACTCCCCCGCCAAGATGTTCTTCCAGGCGTCCCCGCCGCCGGACCACGAGCGGTACTTCGAGGAGCTCCTGGAGATCCTCGGCGACGGGGGTCCGCCGGACGACGCGGCGATCGAGGAACTGCGCGGACGGTACGACATCGAGCAGCTGACGCCGCTGAAACACCGTTGACACGGTGGGAGTTGAAGCTACGATCGGCTCGATGACCATTCACTCCGTTCACAGATTGGGGGACCCGTCCGCGCAAGGTGAGTGCTGATGCTCACTTCGCCCGTGACCGGGGATTCCCGCCTTTCCTTCTGGCTGCGCGTGCGCGAGTTCGCCGTGCCGCCCTCGATGATCGAGACCGCGACCGCTCGACGCCTCGCCGGTGACTGGGGCGGTGCCTGTGCCGCCGCGGGGTTCGATGTCGATCTCCAGCCGCGTTCCGTGGCGCGTGTCCATGGCGCGGAGCTCGCCGCCCGGGTCCGGGCCGATCTCCGGCATCTGGCTCCCGATCTGCTGCGCTGGCACATGCCGAGAATCGCTCCCGACGGGCTGCTGCGCCCGGGCGTGACCCTCACGCTGGCCCGCTACGACAGTCCCGGCGTGCGGCCGGTGCACCTCGTGGTGCGAACCCCGCCCGCCTGGGCGGATGCCGGGCAGCGGATCAGTCTCGCGCTGTGGGACGGATCGTCCGGGGCCGGTGGCGGCCGGCACCCGCATCCCCCGCCCCACCGGCGGTACCGGCTCGACCTGCACCGTCATCTGTGGGATGCGCGCAGGGTCGATGAGCTGCGGGTCCGCTCAGGCGTCGACGACCCTCCCGTCACGGATCCGGCTGTCCTGCGGCTGGTGCCGCCGGGGCGCCGCTGTGCCGTCGAGCGGTGGGCGGCCGAGGCAGCGATCCTGCTCCGCGCCGAGGGCCGTTCCGACGGTCGCGTGATCGTGCGGTGCGGGGCCCGGCAGCGGCTGGCCCTGGACCTGGCCGCCGACCGGGACGGGCCGCCGGCGATGCGGATCACCGAGGCGTCCAGATCTGCCGACGCCTCCGCGCTGCCGGTGCTGCCCGACGCGGCGACCTGGGTACTGCCCGACCTGGAGCTCCTCCGCGCCGGTGCGATCGAGGCCGGGCGGCTGCATCCGCTGGTCGCCCCCGCCCTCGTACCGGGACATGTGCCGGATGCCGAGGCCGCGGCGCCGGACCCGGCGGGACGGCCTCGGCTCGTCGACTGCCGGGGCGCCCTGCACCGGATCGGCCTGGTCGACGGGGTGCTGGCCCCGCTGGACCACGATCCGGACGAGGTCCGGCGGGAAGAGCTGCTGGCCGCACTGAGCGGCACGCCGCTGCCCTGTCTGCGGGTCATCGACGAGACGCACCGGCATCCGGAGTGCCTCGACGACGTCCGTGAACGCCTCGCCCACGGGGACGTCTCCGGTGCGCTGGCCGTCGTGGAGGGGCTGCTCGGCCCCGACGCGGTGCTGCGCGGCGGTGCGCTGCGGGACGAGTTGGAGGCGGCCGCACGACAGCGGATCGTCTACGGGCTGTTCAGGGCGGGCATGGCGGGCCCCGGACCCGGTCGCGTCCGCTTCGACGAGGCCCGCCCCCGTCCGGGCGCCCACCGCTCGCGCCCACGCCTCGCCACCCGCGGCTGACCCCGCACCCACCCTCCTCACGTCCCTTCCTGCTACCCAAGGTGATGACACATGCCCACTTGTACGCCCGTTGCTGCTCCCCCTGTCTCTCAACTCGCCGTCGCCGCCGACCTGTTGACCCTGCTCCGCGACACCACCACCGAGCCGCGCCCCGACATCCAGCTGGAGGCCCTGACCCTGGCCGTGGCCGCGGATCTGCCCGTGCTGCTGTGGGGCGAGCCCGGCATCGGCAAGACCGCGGCCCTGACCCAGCTCGCCACGGCCCTGGACCTGCCCCTGACCACGGTGATCGCCAGCGTGCACGAGCCCTCCGACTTCTCGGGGCTGCCCGTCGTGGGGGACGACCCCGCGGAACAGGGCGTCCCCATGGCCCCGCCGGACTGGGCCGTACGCCTGGTCCGGGCCGGCCGGGGCCTGCTGTTCCTGGACGAGCTGTCCACCGCGCCGCCGGCCGTGCAGGCCGCTCTGCTCCGGCTGGTGCTGGAGCGGCGGATCGGCGCCCTTCAACTGCCGCCCGGGGTCCGGATCGTGGCCGCCGCCAACCCGCGGTCCTCGGCGGCCGACGGCTGGGAGCTGAGCCCGCCGCTGGCCAACCGGTTCGTCCATCTGCAGTGGACCCACGACCACGAGGTCGTCGTACGCGGTCTCGGCGGAACCTGGCCCCGGGCGACGCTGCCTCGGCTCGCCCCGGAGAAGCTGCCGGAGGCCGTGGACTTCGCGCGGCGTGCGGTGTGCGGGCTGCTCGCCGCCCGCCCCGCGCTCGTGCACCGGCTGCCGAACAGCGAGACCCGCCGGGGCGGCCCCTGGCCCTCGCCCCGCAGCTGGGACATGACGCTGAGCCTGATCGCCTTCGCGAGCGCGGCCGGTTCCTCCCGGGATGTGCTGTCCCTGCTGGTCCGGGGGACCGTGGGCGACGGGCCGGGGCTCGAACTGCTGGCGAGCGTCGACCGGATGGATCTGCCCGACCCCGAGCTGCTGCTCGCCGATCCGACGGGGGCCGTGCTGCCCGAGCGGGGCGATCTGCGGCAGGCCGCGCTCGACGGGGTGGTGGCGGCGGTCCGCGCACGGCCGGACCGGGCCCGCTGGGACGCCGCGTGGGCGCTGCTGGTGCGCGCGGTGGAGACCGGGGCGCCGGACCTGGTGGTCGTGCCCGCGAGCACGCTCGCCTCGCTGCGGCGGGAGGACTGGGACGTGCCTGCGTCGATCGAGCAGCTCGCCGGGGTGGTGACCCTGTCCCGGCGGGCCGACGAGGCGGCGTCGCGCGCCAAGGCCGCGGTGAGGGCGGGCCGTTGAGCGGGGACGCGCGCGGGGCGCTGGACCTCGACAAGCTCTTCGCGGCCCGGCTCCAGGCCGCGCGGGCCCGGCCCTATCTCGCGACGGCCCTGTTCGCCCTGCACACCGTCGCGTCACCACGGGTGCCGACCATGGCCGTCGACCGGCACTGGCGGTGCTATGTCTCACCGGGGTTCGTGGACCGGACTCCCGTCGAGGAGCTGGCCGGGGTGTGGGTGCACGAGGTGTCGCACCTGCTGCGCGACCATCACGGGCGCGGGGACCGGGTGGCCCGGGAACGCGGGCTGACCGGAGCCGGGGAACGGCTGCGGATGAACATCGCCGCGGACTGCGAGATCAACGACGACGCCTTCGGCGACGGCCTGGTCCGGCCCGAGGGCGCGGTCCGCCCGGAGTCCCTGCGCCTGCCCGCCGGGCAGCTCATGGAGGACTACCTGCGCCAGTTCCGGCTCGGGCCGTTGACGCAGGATCTCTCCTGGCTGGACTGCGGCAGCGGCGCCGACGGACTGGACCGGGAGTGGGACCTGGGGCCGAAGGGCGCGCACGGCCTGAGTGAGCAGGAACGGGACGCGGTCCGGTTCCGGGTGGCCCAGGGCATCACCGCGCGTCCGGGGACGACCCCGCAGGGCTGGCAGCGGTGGGCGCAGGACGCGTTCCATCCGCCGCAGCAGTGGCGGGAGTTGCTGGGCGCGGCGGTCCGCTCGGCGGCCTCCGGCCCCGGCGTGGGCGAGGACTACACGTACGGCCGCCCTTCGCGGCGCTCGGCGTCCGTGCCCGGTGCCGTGCTGCCGAGCCTGCGGCGCAGACCGCCCCGGGTCTGCGTGGTGATCGACACGTCCGGGTCGGTCAGCGATGCCGAACTGGGCAGTGCGCTGTTGGAGGTCGCCGCCATCGCGCGTGCCGTGGGCGGCCGGCGCGACCTGGTCTCGGTGCTGCCGTGCGACGCGGCGGCCCAGTTCATCCATCCGCTCTGCCGCGGCGAGGGCATCCCGCTGACGGGCGGCGGGGGCACGGATCTGCGGACGGGCTTCGCCAGGGCGCTGCGGGCGCGTCCCAAGCCCGATGTCGTCGTGGTCCTGACGGACGGCCAGACACCCTGGCCGGACACCCGGCCACCGTGCCGGACGGTGGTGGGACTCTTCCCGCGGTCCGCTTCCTGGGACGAGGACGATCCCGACTACGTGCCGGACTCCCCGCCCGACTGGGCCCGGGTGGTGGAGATCGGGTAGGGGCGCCGGCTGCCGTGCCGGCGCCCCCGCCGGCGCTATCGGATCGGCATCCCCGACAGGGTGCGGGCGATCACCAGGCGCTGGATCTCGCTCGTGCCCTCGAAGATGGTGTAGATCGCGGCGTCACGGTGCATCCGCTCCACCGGGTACTCCCGGGTGTAGCCGTTGCCGCCGAGTATCTGGATCGCCTGGGCCGTGACCTTCTTCGCCGTCTCGCTCGCGAAGAGCTTCGACATCGAGCCCTCGGCAGCGGTGAACGGCTTGCCGTTGACGGCCATCCAGGAGGCGCGCCAGACCAGGAGACGGGCGGCGTCGATGGAGGTGCGCATGTCGGCGAGCTGGAAGGCGACGCCCTGGTTGTCGATGATCGGGCGGCCGAACTGCTCGCGGGTCTTGGCGTAGTCGAGGGCGACCTCGTACGCGGCCCGGGCGGTGCCCACCGCCATCGCGCCGACGGCCGGACGGGAGGCCTCGAACGTGGCCATCGCCGCGTTCTTCACGCTCCCCCACTCTCGACTTCGCTCGAGCGGGGGGACCCCCATGCCGCCGGCCTTCGCGCGCTCACGGGCGCGGGCCAGACGCTCGTCCAGCTTCTCCTTGCCGCCGAGGAGGCAGGAGCCCGGGACGCGGACGTTCTCCAGCACCACCTCGGCGGTGTGGGAGGCGCGGATGCCGTGCTTCTTGAACTTCTGGCCCTGGGACAGGCCGGGGGTGTTCGGCGGGATGATGAAGGACGCGTGGCCCTTGGAGCCGAGCTCGGAGTCGATGACGGCGACGACGACGTGGACGTTGGCGATACCGCCGTTGGTCGCCCAGGTCTTCGTGCCGTTGAGCACCCACTCGTCCTTGGCCTCGTCGTACACCGCACGGGTGCGCATCGAGGCCACGTCCGAGCCGGCGTCGGGCTCGGAGGAGCAGAACGCGGCGACCTTGACGTCGTTCGCGTCGCCGTACATCTGCGGGATCCAGGTACCGATCTGCTCCTCGGTGCCGTTGGCGAGGACGCCCACGGCGGCCAGCCCGGTGCCGACGATCGACAGGGCGATGCCCGCGTCGCCCCAGAACAGCTCCTCCATGGCCATCGGAATGCCGAGGCCGGTGGCGTCGAAGTACTGCTGGGCGTAGAAGTCGAGTGAGTAGATACCGACCTTGGCGGCCTCCTGAATGACCGGCCAGGGAGTCTCCTCACGCTCGTCCCATTCGGCGGCCGCAGGCCGGATCACATCGGCCGCGAAGCCGTGCAACCAGTCCCGGACCTCCCTCTGTTCGTCGTTGAGCTCCATGGTGAACTCGGCCATGTCCCCTCCAGCGGCGGCGCACGTGCAATGTTACTAGCGGTAACTCGAGTCTGTTACCCGTCGGTAGGAAAAGTCAACTCCTGATGACCGCTCGGTAGCCCGTTCGATGCGTGGGGCATGGTGAGTGTTAGTTTGCGCAGGCGTCACCGAATCAGCACGGGTGGGGAGAGCTCATGGACACCACGCAGCGGACCGATCAGCAACGGTCCGCCGATCGCCGCCGGCGCGAGCTGCTGGAGGCCGCGGACAGAGTAGTCCTGCGTGACGGACCACAGGCCTCCATGAACGCGATCGCCGCGGAAGCCGGCATCACCAAGCCGATCCTCTACCGTCACTTCGGTGACAAGGGGGGACTTTACGCGGCTTTGGCCAAGAGGCATACGGACGCGTTGCTGGATTCTCTGCGGGCCGCGCTGGACGCTCCGGCGGAGCGGCGCGAGCGGGTGGAGGCCACGCTCGACACGTATCTCGCGGCGATCGAGGCGCGGCCTCAGGTGTACCGGTTCCTGATGCATCCGGCGGACGGCGGGCAGGTCGGAGAACCCGGGTTCGATGTCGGGAAGCACTCCGTGCCGCTGCTTCGACGCATGGGCGAGGAGTTGGCCCAGGTCATCGAGGACCGGCTGGATCTCGGGCCCGGGGGGCAGCAGTTGGCCCGGGTGTGGGGGCACGGGATCGTCGGGATGATGCACGCCGCCGGGGACTGGTGGCTGGGGGAACGGCCGTGCTCGCGTGCGGAGTTGGTGCGAAGTCTGGCCGACCTCTTGTGGGGGCGGCTTGCGGCGGCCGGGGACAAAGTGGGCGGTCCGGGGTTCTGACGGTCGTATGTCGACCACCGGCCGGTGGGGGCTGGTCGCGCAGTTCCCCGCGCCCCTGAGTGGGTCAGGTGACCCGGCGCCATGAGGCTCGCGCCACTTGGCGCATCAGCCTGCGGTGGCGCCGGCCCTTCACGCGGTCCGCGTAGAGCCTGCCGTCCAAGTGGTCGCACTCGTGCTGCAAGCACCTCGCGAAGAAGCCTGTGCCGTGGACGCGCACCGGGTCCCCGGTCATCGTGAAGCCCTCGACCACCGCGTGGTCGTACCGTTCCGTTCCCGCTTCCAGGTCCGGTAGCGACAGGCAGCCCTCCGGGCCGCGCAGCACCACACCGTCCGCCTCCACCAGCCGTGGGTTCACCACATGGCCCAGGTGTCGTACGTCATCGTCGTCCGGGCAGTCGAAGACGAAGACCCGCAGGGACTCGCCCACCTGGTTCGCGGCCAGGCCGACGCCCTGGGCGGCGTACATCGTGGCGAACAGATCCTCGACCAGGGACGCCAGTTCGGGACCGAAGTCGGTGACGTCCTCGCAGGGGGAGTGCAGTACCGGATCGCCGAAGAGAGTCATCGGCCGCACGCGTCCGCGGGTGCCCGGAATCAAACCGTGTCGCATGCCGGCAAGGGTACGGATTCGGGAGTGCGAATGGATCTCGATAGGCTGACCACCACCACGTTGCCGTCAGGCGCGGCGCGTACGCAAGGAGGATCGAGAACTGATGGCAGGCAACTCGGACCCGCTCACGCCGCGGGCCAAGATCGCCGTGACCGCCGGTAAGGCGGTCGCAGCGGCATCGCGCGCCGCGGGGCGCGGCAGCGGTTCGGTGATCGGCGGCCGGGTGGCACTCAAACTCGACCCCGACCTTCTCGCCCGGCTCGCCCAGAACCTGGACGTCGTCCTGGTGTCGGCGACCAACGGCAAGACCACGACGACCCGGCTCATCGCGGAGGCCCTGCGCGCCGCCGGGCCCGTCGTCTCCAACGCGCTCGGCGCCAACATGCCGGCCGGCATCACCTCGGCCCTCGCGGGCAGCTCGGAGGCGCGCTACGGCGTCATCGAGGTCGACGAGAAGTACCTCGCCGGTGTCGCCCGCGACACCGACCCGAAGTGCATCGCCCTGCTCAACCTCTCCCGCGACCAGCTGGACCGGGCCGCCGAGACCCGCATGCTCGCCGAGAACTGGCGCGAGGGGCTGGCCGGCAGCAAGGCCGTCATCATCGCCAACGCCGACGACCCGCTCGTGGTGTGGGCGGCCTCCTCCTCCCCCAATGTGATCTGGGTCGCCGCGGGACAGATGTGGAAGGACGACGCCTGGTCCTGCCCGTCCTGCGGTGGTGTGATGCAGCGGCCCGGCGACGACTGGTTCTGCGGTGAGTGCGGCTTCCGCCGGCCCACGCCGAGCTGGGCGCTGTCCGGGGACCATGTGCTCGACCCGCACGGCTCCGCGTGGCCCATCCATCTCCAGCTGCCCGGCCGCGCCAACAAGGCCAACGCCGCCTCCTCCGCCGCCGTCGCCGCCGTCTTCGGGGTGCCGCCGCAGGTCGCCCTGGAACGCATGTACCAGGTGCAGGCCGTGGCCGGACGCTACGACGTCGTGCAGTTCCAGGAGCGGGACCTGCGACTGCTGCTCGCGAAGAACCCCGCGGGCTGGCTCGAAACGTTCAGCCTGATCGATCCGCCGCCCACCCCGGTGATCCTCTCCGTGAACGCGCGCGGCGCCGACGGCACCGACACCTCCTGGCTGTGGGACGTCGACTACACGCGGCTGACCGGGCACCCGATCTGCGTCGTCGGCGACCGGAAGCTGGACCTCGCGGTGCGCCTGGAGGTCGCCAACCAGCACTTCCAGGTCTGCGAGAACCTCGACCAGGCCGTCCAGATGTGCCCGCCGGGCCGCATCGAGGTCATCGCGAACTACACCGCCTTCCAGGACCTGCGCCGCCGCGTCGGCAACTGACACTCAGGGGACTTTTGTGAGCGACAACCAGCTGCGGATCGTCTGGATCTATCCCGACCTGCTCAGCACGTACGGCGACCAGGGCAACGTCCTGGTCGTGGAGCGCCGGGCGCGGCAGCGCCGTCTCGACGTGGCCCGTCTCGACGTACGCAGCGACCAGCCGATCCCGACCTCCGGGGACATCTATCTCATCGGCGGCGGCGAGGACCGTCCGCAGCGGCTCGCGGCCGAGCGGCTGCGCCGGGACGGCGGACTGCACCGGGCCGTGGAGAACGGCGCGATCGTCTTCTCGGTGTGCGCCGGCTACCAGATCCTCGGCCACGAGTTCATCAACGACCTCGGCCAGCGGGAGCCCGGCCTCGGGCTGCTGGACGTGGTCTCGGTGCGCGGCGAGGGCGCGCGGTGCGTCGGTGACGTGCTCGGGGACATCGACCCGCGACTCGGTCTGCCCCCGCTGACCGGCTTCGAGAACCACCAGGGCATCACCCACCTCGGACCGACGGCCCGCCCGCTCGCCCGCGTCAAGTTCGGCAACGGCAACGGCACGGGCGACGGCACGGAGGGCGCGTACAACGACACCGTCTTCGGTACGTACATGCACGGCCCGGTGCTGGCGCGCAACCCGCTCATCGCCGACCTGCTGCTGAAGCTGGCGCTCGACGTGAACGCGCTGCCGCCCACCGACGACCGGTGGTACGAGGCGCTGCGCACCGAGCGCATCGCCGCTGCCCAGCAGCCTGCCTGAGCTGCGAGTTCACCTGCGCTCCAGGCGGCTTTTACCAGCCCGTCTGACGATGGCTCCGCACACCTGAGCGGGGTCGTCCAGCAGGCGGACGCACGGTACGGCCCCGCCCCCTCCTGCCGCTAGGGTGGCGGGGATCGAGCCGGACAGCGTGGTCCGGTCCCCGGCCCACGTTGAGAAGGTTGTTTCGGGCTATGCGCATTGGTGTCCTCACGTCCGGCGGCGACTGCCCCGGCCTGAACGCCGTCATCCGGTCCGTCGTGCACCGTGCCGTCGTCGACCACGGCGACGAGGTCATCGGCTTCCGGGACGGCTGGAAGGGCCTCCTGGAGTGCGACTACCTCAAGCTCGACCTCGACGCGGTGGGCGGCATCCTGGCCCGCGGCGGCACCATCCTCGGCTCCTCCCGGGTCCAGCCCTCGCATCTGCGTGACGGGGTCGAGCGGGCCAAGGGGCATGTCCAGGACCTCGGTCTCGACGCGATCATCCCGATCGGCGGCGAGGGCACGCTGAAGGCGGCCCGGCTGATGTCGGACGCCGGTCTGCCCATCGTCGGCGTGCCCAAGACCATCGACAACGACATCGCGGTCACGGACGTCACCTTCGGCTTCGACACGGCCGTGGGGGTGGCAACGGAGGCCCTGGACCGGCTCAAGACCACCGCCGAGTCGCACCAGCGGGTGCTCGTCGTCGAGGTCATGGGGCGGCACACCGGCTGGATCGCGCTGCACTCGGGCATGGCGGCCGGCGCGCACGCCATCGTCGTACCGGAACGGCCCTTCGACATCGAGGAGTTGGCCAAGCGGGTCGGCGAACGGTTCGAGGCGGGCAAGCGGTTCGCCATCGTCGTCGCCGCGGAGGGGGCCAAGCCGGCCGCCGGGTCCATGGAGTTTGACGAGGGCGCGAAGGACATCTACGGGCACGAGCGGTTCGCCGGGATCGCCCGCCAGCTCTCCATCGAGCTGGAGCAGCGGCTGGGGAAGGAAGCGCGGCCGGTCATCCTGGGGCATGTGCAGCGGGGTGGTACGCCGACCGCGTACGACCGGGTGCTCGCGACCCGTTTCGGGTGGCATGCGGTTGAGGCCGTGCACCGTGGGGAGTTCGGTCACATGACCGCTCTCCAGGGGACGGACATCGTGATGGTGCCGCTGGCCGAGGCCGTGGAGACACTGAAGACGGTTCCCGCGGAGCGGTACGAAGAGGCTGAGTGCGTGCTCTGAGTCTCGCCGTCGGGGCGCTTGAGCGTCGCAGGCCGCGGGTTCGTCGTGGCGGGTCGCGCAGTTCCCCGCGCCCCTAGGTGGGTCAACCTGCCCCCGGTCCAAGATGTGGCCGGGGGCAGTTCTAGTGTGGGTGCGGACAGACTTGCACAACCCCCACGAATCAGGAGCCGGCGGTATGGATCACAGCGGGCACGGCATGACCATGGATCTGCCGCCGTTCACGCTGGGGCGGGGTCTTCAGTGGTCGGCCGACCCGTTCTTTCTCGTCGCCTGCCTCGTGGGGCTGGCTCTGTACGTGTGGGGGGTCGTGCGGCTCAGGCGGCGGGGGGACGCCTGGTCGGTGTGGCGGACCGTGTCGTACATCGCCGGTGTGCTGTCCATCGGGCTGGTGATGTGCACCAGGCTGAACGACTACGGGATGGTCATGTTCAGCGTGCACATGGTGCAGCACATGATCATCAGCATGCTGTCGCCGATCCTCATCCTGCTCGGCGCCCCGATGACCCTGGCGCTGCGCGCGCTGCCGGTCGCGGGCAGGGGGCGCAAGGGGCCGCGTGAGCTGCTCCTCGCCCTGCTGCACAGCCGGTACATGCGGATCATCACGCATCCGGCGTTCACCATCCCGCTGTTCATCGCGAGCCTGTACGCGCTGTACTTCACGCCGATCTTCGACTTCCTGATGGGCTCGAAGACGGGGCACGTCGCGATGATGGTGCACTTCCTCGCCGTGGGCGTGGTGTTCTTCTGGCCGATCATCGGTGTCGATCCCGGTCCCACCCGGCCCGGCTATCTGATGCGGATGCTGGAGCTGTTCGCGGGCATGCCGTTCCACGCGTTCTTCGGGATCGCGCTGATGATGGCGTCCGCCCCGATGGTCAAGACGTTCGAGAACCCGCCCGCCTCACTCGGTATCGACGCGCTCTCCGACCAGAACGCCGCGGGCGGTATCGCCTGGGCGTTCAGCGAGATCCCGTCCGTGCTGGTGCTGATCGCGCTGCTGTTCCAGTGGTACGGCTCCGAGCAGCGGCAGGCCAAGCGCAAGGACCGGGCCGCCGACCGGGACGGGGACAAGGAACTCGAGGCGTACAACGCCTATTTGGCCTCACTCGACGCACGCAGTCGCTGACACCTCTTTCCCCTCAGCCCGCTCTTTTTCCTCAATCCGTCGGGAATGGTTTTCCGTTCGTTAGCATGAAACGCGTTGGGGAACCGCCGGGGGGAGCGGTAATGACAATTCGCGTTTTTCTGCAAAGGGCCGGGAAATCTTCGATCCGCCGGATCGCGGTGCTGCTGGTCTGTGTACTGGCGCTCAGCGGCTGCGACCGCGGGACGCCTTTGACGCTGGTGAAGGCGGTCGCCGCGAGCGTGCCCGCGCTCGATCCCTTCTTCGACGAGAACAGCGGGCTGGGGAAGGACGCGCAGGTCGCGTCGCGGTCCGTGCGGGGCAGTCTGCAACAGGGCGACACCCCCGGTCTGTACGGGGGTTCGAAGCAGCCGACCGTCTGTGACGTCGACCAGCTCGAGCAATTCCTCACCGATCCCAGGAACGACCAGAAGGCACAGGCATGGGCACGTGCCCTCAAAATCTCCACGGATCGGATACCGGATTATCTCGAGCGGCTCACGCCCGTCCTGTTGCGTCACGACACTCTCGTGAAGAACCACGACTACAAAAAGGGAAAGGCTGTTCCCTACGATTCCCTGCTCCAGGCCGGAATCGCGATTCTGATCGATGTGCAGGGCAGGCCCGCCGTGAAGTGCTCGTGCGGAAATCCGCTGCGGCCCTTCGCGGGTGACACGAACCGTATCTCGGTCAAGTTCGAGGACGGGAACCAGGAGTGGAAGGGGTACGACCGTTCCTCCGTCGTCGCGGTGCGGCCCGCGCCCCGGCCCCTGGAGAAGATCGTCCTCGTCGACGTCGAGGACACCGACCGCGGTATCAGCCGGCCGGTCGGCACCTCGGGAGCGAAGGACGCCATGTTCGACACCCGGGAGAAGCGCGCGGTGCCGAACCTCGCCGGGGAGACGTTCGGACAGGCCCGGCGCTCGCTGACCGACAAGGGGCTCGCGGCCGGCTATGACAGCGAGGGGCTGCCGCCGGACGACGCCCGGGTCACGGCGACCGATCCGCCGGCCGGGACCGAGCTGGGGTTCGGGCAGTACGTGATGCTGAGCGTGGCCGGGGACTCCGGCCCCTCGGACGGGTCCACGACCACTCCCCCGCCCACGACCACCGCACCCCCGCAGTCGCCGCCCTCCGAGCCGTCGACACCGGGTCCCGGTGCGGGCTCGGGGTCCGGCAGCGGCTCGCCCCCGCCCCCGTCCGGCCCGGCCGGCTCCGCGCCCCCGCCGTCGAGCGGCAGCCCGTCGCCGCCCCCGTCGAGCAGCTCACCGGCGACGAGCTCACCCCCGGTCGTCACCACAGCACCCCCGCAGACGACCAGCGCACCACCACCGCCTCCGGCCACCACCAGCGTCCCGGCCACCAGCACCGCGCCGGTCACGAGCGAGCCGCCCACCAGTGAGCCCGCCGCCGAGGAGCCCACGGAAAGCGCCACCGTCTGAGCGGGGCCGACGGAGTCCGCGCGGGCAACCGCGCGGCCGGCCACGACGGACCCGCAGACGAAGCACCGCACGTCCAGCGGAGCGCTTGGCGCCCCGCAGATCCCGGGAGTCGCCGGATGCCTTCAGGACCATCGACGTCGGGAGTGGGCCGGATCATCGCCGGCCGCTATCTGCTGCTGAACCAGCTCGGCAGCGGCGGCATGGGCCATGTCTGGCTCGCCCACGACCAGAGACTCGCCTGCGAGGTCGCGCTCAAGGAGATCGTCTTCCGGGACGAGGCGGAAGCCGGCCACGACCGGGAGGCCCGGGTGGCGCGGGCCCGCGCGGAGGCCCGGTACGCGGCGGGGCTGCGCGGCCATCCGCACGTGGTCACCGTGCACGACGTACTGGAGCACGAGGGGCTGCCGTGGATCGTCATGGAGTACGTGGCGGGCGCGGTGGACCTGCGCGACCTGGTCGCCCGGCGTGGCCCGCTGCAGCCCGCGGAGTGCGCCCGGGTCGGCCTGGCTGTGCTGGACGCGCTGACCGCCGGGCACCAGCGGGGCGTCATGCACCGGGACGTGAAACCGGCGAACATCCTGCTCGCACCGGACCGCTCCGGGTCGCCGTACGGCCGTGTCCTGCTCACCGACTACGGCATCTCCGTGCAGCCGGACGCCGGCGAGACGCGGTACACGCTGACGTCCGTACTCGTGGGCACGGCGGGCTATCTGGCGCCGGAGCGGGCCACGGGCGGGTCGCCCACCCCGGCGGCGGACCTGTTCTCGCTGGGCTGCACGCTGTACCACGCCGTGGAGGGCCGCGGTCCGTTCGACCGAGAGTCGCACTTCGCGGAGATCACCGCGGTGGTCATGGACGAGCCGCGGCCACCGCGGCGGGCCGGCGCCCTGGGCCCCGTACTCGAGGCGATGCTGGTCAAGGACCCGGGGCGGCGGATCACCGCGACCCAGGCGGAGACGGCGCTGTCACAGCTCGTCGTGTCGCAGGCGGAGGCCCGTGCCCGGACCCGGACCGACCTCGGATCGCAGCCTCCCTGGGCCCAACCGATGCCGCCTCCGCCCGCACCGGTGCCACCGCCGCCGGCCGCCCCGGAGGGCTTCGGACCCCTGGTCACCTCGGGCGGCAGCAGGCGGCGTACCCGCCCCCGGGCCCTGCACTCCGCCCTCGCCGGTCTGCTGGGGCTGGCCATCGCCGGGGGCGGGGTCTGGTACGCCGTGGCCCAGCAGCCGCCCGCCGACGGGAAGGAGGGCGGGACCGCACAGCCGTACGGCACCCGGATCGGGCTCTCCCGGCCTCTCAAGGACGGCGACTGCGTGCTCGCCGACTGGGGGGACACCGGCGCCTTCAAGGGCACTCCGCGGCTGCGCCTGGAGCCCGGCTGCGGCAGCGCGGCCGACGGACAGGTGCTGGCCTTCGTCGGGGCCGCGTCCGCCGCCGAAGCCCGGGAGCGGGGCCCGGCGGCGTGCGAGGAGCGGACCGAGGAGCTCCGCGGGAGGCTGGCGGATGTCCGCAGCTTCGCCGTCGTGCCGAGCGAGGCGGGTTTCGTGGCCGCCGGGAAGCGGACCGCCTGTCTGGTGCTGGGCGTGCACGGGCCGGTGTACGGGCCGCTCGGCGATCACCGCGAGCCCGGCTCCGCGTTCTCCGACGTGTCGAACATGCAGAAACGGGACTGTCTGGACGTGCGGTCGAATCGGTCCGCCCGGCTGATGTCCTGTGCGGGGGCGCATGACGAGGAAGTGCTCGGGTTCACCCGGTTGGGTGCCGACGTCACGCTCGATGAGGCGCGCACCGAGTCGGACGTGGCGTGCGGGCGGGAGGTGCCGCCACGGGACTACGGCTTCGACCCGTCGGTGTTCACCGCGGGCTCCTGGACGAGCGAAGGCCCCTGGAAGGCGGGCACACATTTCGTCGTCTGCACCGTCAGGAAGCAGAACGGGGGCACCATGGAGGGAGACCAATCCTGAGGAGGGTGTTGCGATGCCCGGTACCGGTTCCACGGATGGCTCGACCAGAACGATGGGGGTGCTCACCGTCGGCGGTCTCGTCGTGGTGACGGCCTACACGGTGGCGCTCGGCAGCAACGGCTGGCTGTGGTTCGGCTGGGTCGTGCTGGGCCTGATCACCCTCGGGATGGTCGTCACGCGCAGTACCTGAGGCCCACGCACGGCGTCTGAGGCCTATTCACGGCTCAGGCGCCCGGCGGAGTGCACCCCCGGCTGGTACTTCGGCAGCCGGGCGGTGATCTTCATTCCCGCCCCTATGGCGGTCTCGATGACGAGGCCGTGGTCGTCGCCGTAGACCTGGCGGAGCCGGTCGTCGACGTTGGACAGTCCGATGCCTCCCGAGGGGCTGACCTCTCCGGCGAGGATGCGGCGCAGCACGGCGGGGTCCATTCCCGTGCCGTCGTCCTCGATGACGACGAGCGCCTCGGCTCCGGCGTCCTGTGCGGTGATGCTGATGTGGGCCTTGTCGGCCTTTCCTTCCAGGCCGTGCTTGACGGCGTTCTCGACGAGCGGTTGCAGGCAGAGGAAGGGCAGGGCGACCGGCAGCACCTCGGGGGCGATCTGGAGGGTGACGGAGAGGCGGTCGCCGAAGCGGGCCCGCACCAGCGCCAAGTAGTGGTCGATGGCGTGGAGTTCGTCGGCGAGGGTGGTGAAGTCGCCGTGCCTGCGGAACGAGTAGCGGGTGAAGTCGGCGAACTCCAGAAGCAGTTCGCGGGCGCGCTCGGGATCGGTGCGGACGAAACTCGCGATCACGGCGAGCGAGTTGAAGATGAAGTGCGGGGATATCTGGGCGCGCAGGGCCTTGATCTCGGCTTCGATGAGGCGGGTGCGGGACTGGTCGAGGTCGGCGAGTTCGAGCTGGACGGAGATCCAGCGGGCGACTTCCCCGGCGGCCCGGACGAGGACGGCGGACTCGTGGGGCCCGAAGGCGACGAGGGTTCCATGGATCCGGTCGTCGACGGTGAGCGGTGCCACGACGGCCCAGCGGACCGTGCAGTCGAGGTGGTCGCAGGTCAGCGGGAAGGCCTCGCCGCGGCCGGTCTCCAGGGGTCCGGCGAGCCGCTCCATGATCTGGGCGCGGTGGTGGCCGCCGATGCCGTCCCAGACCAGTACCGCCTTCTGGTCGGTCAGGCACAGGGCGTCCGTGCCGAGGAGCGTGCGCAGCCGGCGGGCCGACTTGCCGGCGGTCTCCTCGGTGAGGCCCGCCCTGAGCGGAGGCGCGGCGAGGGAGGCGGTGTGCAGGGTCTCGAAGGTGGCGTGCTCGACGGGGGTGCCGAGGCCGCGCAGACTCTCGGGGCGCGCGGTGCGGCGGCCCAGCCAGAAGCCGGCGGCGAGCAGGGGGAGGATCGCGACACAGAGGCCGGCGAGGAAGCCGCTCATACGGCCGCCCCGATCAGGCTCTTCGGGGATGTCCTCATGCCTTCACCTCCGCCCGCAGCTCCTCCGGCAGATGGAAACGCGCCAGGACAGCCGCCGTTCCGGCCGGGACCCGGCCCGGGGTGGCCAGGGACACCAGGACCATGGTGAGGAAGGCCAGGGGTACCGACCAGAGGGCGGGCCAGGCGAGCACGGCGTGCAGCGCTCCGGTGCCGGGCAGGCCGGCCATCGTCGCGGCCACGGCGACCAGGGCGGAGCCGCCGCCCACCAGCATCCCGGCGGCCGCGCCGGGCGGGGTCAGACGGCGCCACCAGATGCCGAGGACGAGCAGCGGGCAGAAGGAGGAGGCCGACACCGCGAAGGCGAGCCCGACCGCGTCGGCGACCGGCAGGCCGCCGACCAGGACGCTCGCCGCCAGCGGTACGGCCATGGCGAGGACCGTGCCGAGTCTGAAGTGCCGTACGCCGCGGGAGGGGAGGACGTCCTGGGCGAGCACGCCGGCCACCGCCATAGTCAGCCCCGAGGCGGTCGACAGGAACGCCGCGAAGGCTCCCCCGGCGACCAGTGCGCCGAGCAGGTCGCCGCCGAGGCCGCCGATCATCCGGTCGGGCAGCAGCAGGACGGCGGCGTCCGCGTTCGAGGTGAGGGTGAGTTCGGGGGCGTACAGGCGGCCGAGGGCGCCGTAGACCGGTGGCAGGAGGTAGAAGGCGCCGATCAGGCCGAGGACCGCGACGGTGGTGCGGCGGGCGGCAACGCCGTGCGGGCTGGTGTAGAAGCGGACCACCACGTGCGGCAGGCCCATGGTGCCGAGGAAGGTCGCGAGGATCAGTCCGTACGTGGCGTACAGCGGGCGTTCGCCGCGGGTCTCGGCCTGGGAGGGCGACAGGCCGGCTCCGTGGTTGCGGTCGGCCTCGGGGACGGGGGCACCCTGGGCGAAGGTCAGCCGGGTGCCGGCGTCGATGTGGTGGGTGCCGGCGGGGAGGCGGAGTTCGGTGTCCTCGTGGGTGCGGCCGTCGACGGTGCCGTCGACCGTGACGGTCAGCGGGCGGTCGAGTTCCAGGTCGAGGCTGTCGTCGACGCGGACGACCCGCTGTTCGCGGAAGGTGGCCGGTTCCTCGAAGGCGTGGGTGGGAGCGCCGTCGCCCTGCCAGGCGAGGACGAGGAAGAGGGCGGGGACGAGCAGCGCGGTGAGCTTGAGCCAGTACTGGAAGGCCTGCACGAAGGTGATGCTGCGCATGCCGCCCGCGGCGACGGTCGCGACCACGACGACGGCGACGATCACTCCGCCGAGCCCGTCGGGCGCCCCGGTCAGGACCGTCAGCGTGAGCCCCGCGCCCTGGAGTTGGGGCAGCAGATACAGCCAGCCGACGCCGACGACGAAGGCCCCGGCGAGTCGTCGTACCGCCTGGGAGGCGAGCCGGGCCTCGGCGAAGTCGGGCAGGGTGTAGGCACCGGAGCGGCGCAGCGGGGCGGCGACGAAGATCAGCAGGACGAGGTAGCCGGCGGTGTAGCCGACCGGGTACCAGAGCATGTCGGGGCCCTGGACCAGGACCAGGCCCGCGATGCCCAGGAAGGACGCGGCGGAGAGGTACTCACCGCTGATGGCGGCCGCGTTGAGCCGGGGGCCGACGGTGCGCGAGGCGACGTAGAAGTCGGACGTGGTGCGGGAGATGCGCAGGCCGAAGGCGCCGACGAGGACGGTGGCGACCACGACGAGGGCGACGGCCGGAACGGCGTAGCTGGAGTTCATCGGTCTTCTACGAGGCGTACGAAGTCGCGTTCGTTGCGCTCCGCCCGCCGCACGTACCAGCGGGCGAGGAGCACGAGCGGGACGTACAGGCCGAAGCCGAGGACCGCCCATTCCACGCGGCGGGCGTCCGGCATCGCGGCGAAGAGCAGCGGGAGCGGGCCGACGAGCAGGCCGAGGACGGCGAACACGGTGAGGGCGGCTCGCAGTTGGGTGCGCATGAGGGAGCGGACGTAGGTGTGGCCGAGGGTGGTCTGCTCGTCGATCTCGGTGCGGGGGCGGTTGTAGCCGGGGACGCGGCGGGTCTGCCGGGGCGGTCCGGTGACGACGACCCGGCGTTCGGCGGGGTTCTGGTTCTGGGGCACCGTCACGGCCTCCTCATCAGCAGGTCCCGCAGTTCGCGGGTGTGGCGGCGGCTGACCTGGAGTTCCTCGGAGCCGACCAGGACGCTGACGGTGCCGGCGTCGAGGCGCAGTTCGCCGACGTGGCGCAGGGCGACCAGGTGGCGGCGGTGGATACGGACGAATCCGCGGGAGCGCCAGCGCTCCTCCAGGGTGGACAGGGGGATGCGGACGAGATGGCTGCCCTTGGTCGTGTGCAGCCTGGCGTAGTCGCCCTGGGCCTCGACGTGGGTGATGTCCTCGACGCTGACGAAACGGGTCACGCCCCCCAGTTCCACGGGTATGTGGTCGGGGTCGGGCTCGCTGACGGGGATGCGCGGGGTGGTGCCGCGGATCTCGGCCGAGCGCAGTTCGACGACGCGACGGACCGCCTCCGCGAGGCGTTCCTTGCGGACGGGCTTGAGGACGTAGTCCACGGCCTTGAGGTCGAAGGCCTGCACGGCGAAGTCCTCGTGGGCGGTGACGAACACGACCAGCGGCGGCCGGGCGAACCCGGTGAGCAGCCGGGCCAGGTCGAGGCCGTCGAGGCCGGGCATGTTGATGTCGAGGAAGACGACGTCGATCGCCTCGGGGCCCAGGGGCCCGGACTCCAGGGCCCGGTTGATGCGGCGCAGCGCCTCGGTCGCGTCGCCCGCGCCCTCCGCGGTGCCGATCCGGGGGTCGGCGTTCAGGAGGTAGAGCAGTTCCTCCAGCGAGGGGCGTTCGTCGTCGACAGCCAGGGCGCGCAGCATGAACCCGGAGTGTAGGAGTAATTCGCACGTCTGCACACGTGCCGGGGTAGGGACGTTCCCGCTGGATACAGTGCCGACATGCACAGCGCGCCCGCACCGTTCGACGAGCTCGACCGGAAGATCATCACCGCTCTGATGGCGAACGCCAGGACGAGCTTCGCCGAGATCGGCACCGCCGTGGGGCTGTCCTCCACGGCGGTCAAGCGGCGCGTGGACCGGTTGCGCGAGACCGGCGTGATCACCGGGTTCACGGCCACGGTGCAGCCGTCGGCGCTGGGCTGGCGCACGGAGGCGTACGTGGAGGTGTACTGCGAGGGTGCGGCGCCGCCGCGGCGGCTCGCGGAGGTGGTGCGCAACCATCCGGAGATCACCGCGGCGATGACCGTGACGGGCGGTGCGGACGCGCTGCTGCATGTGCGGGCGCGGGACGTGGAGCACTTCGAGGAGGTGCTGGAACGGATCCGGATCGAGCCCTTCATCCGCAAGACGATCAGTGTGATGGTGCTGTCCCATCTGATCCCGGAGAGCCCGGAGGCGGGGGCGAGCCAGCCCGCACCGGCCGAAACCTCGCAGCGCGCACCAGACCTGCGTTGAACCGGAGAAAGACGCAGCATTCCTGCGCAGACACGCAATTCTTGTTGCTTGTCGGGCGTGACCGCCACTTCTTACCTTGGTGTCAACCCTCAGTAGACACCGTAGGAAGCGGAGGAACCCCTCTGTGTCCGACTCCCGTGTGCCGCGCCGACGGCGTTTCCTCGTCTGCGAACCCAGACACTTCGCCGTGCAGTACGCGATCAATCCCTGGATGCATCCCGACACCCACGTCGATGTGGACCTGGCCCAGGAGCAGTGGCAGGCGCTGATCGGCGCCTACCGCTCCCACGGCCACGCCATCGACGCCCTGGACCCCGTCCCCGGTCTCCCCGACATGGTCTTCGCCGCGAACTCGGCGGTCGTCGTCGGCGGCCGTGTCTTCGGCTCGCTGTTCCACGCGCCCCAGCGGCGCCCCGAGTCCACGCACTACGACCTGTGGTTCAAGACGGCGGGCTACGAGGTCCACCGTCCGGCGTCGGTCTGCGAGGGCGAGGGCGATCTCGTCTGGACGGGCCGGTACGTACTGGCCGGCACCGGCTTCCGGACGACCCGGGAGGCCCACCGCGAGGTGCAGGAGTTCTTCGGCCACCCGGTGATCAGCCTGACGCTGGTGGACCCGCATTTCTACCACCTGGACACCGCGCTGTTCGTCCTGGACGACTCCGAGGGCGAGAACAACATCGTGTACTACCCGGAGGCGTTCTCCCCGGGCAGCCGCGAGGTACTCGCACGGCTGTACCCCCACGCGGTGCTCGCGACCCGCAACGACGCCATGGCGTTCGGACTGAACTCGGTGTCCGACGGCCGCCATGTCTTCATCGCACCGCAGGCCGAGGCGCTGGCCGCGCGCCTCGACGACCACGGCTATGTCCCCGTCCCCGTCGACCTCTCCGAGTTCCACAAGGCCGGCGGCGGCATCAAGTGCTGCACCCAGGAGATCCGCTCATGACCGCTGCCGTACACACGCGCTCCTCCGCCGATCTGATCAGCGCCGAGGAACCGGTGCTGGCGCACAACTACCACCCCCTGCCCGTGGTCGTCGCCCGCGCCGAGGGCACCTGGGTGGAGGACGTCGAGGGCCGCCGCTACCTGGACATGCTGGCCGGTTACTCGGCCCTCAACTTCGGCCACCGCCACCCGGCGCTGATCGAGGCGGCCCACCGCCAGCTGGAGCGTCTGACCCTCACCTCACGGGCCTTCCACAACGACAAGCTGGCCGAGTTCGCCCAGCGCCTGGCCCGGTTGACGGGTCTCGACATGGTGCTGCCGATGAACACCGGCGCCGAAGCGGTCGAGAGCGGCATCAAGGTGGCCCGCAAGTGGGCGTACGACGTGAAGGGGGTTCCCGCTGACCGGGCGACGATCGTGGTCGCCGCGGAGAACTTCCACGGCCGTACGACGACGATCGTGTCGTTCTCCACCGACGAGACGGCCCGCGCCGGCTTCGGCCCCTTCACCCCCGGTTTCCGGATCGTGCCGTACAACGACCTGGCGGCCCTGGAGGCGGCCGTCGACGACACGACGGCGGCGGTGCTCCTGGAGCCGATCCAGGGCGAGGCGGGGGTCGTGATCCCGGACGAGGGCTACCTCACCGGCGTCCGCGAACTGACCCGCCGCAAGGGCTGTCTCTTCATCGCGGACGAGATCCAGTCCGGCCTCGGCCGCACGGGCCGCACGCTGGCCGTCGAGCACGAGCCGGTCGTCCCGGACATGCTGCTCCTCGGCAAGGCGCTCGGCGGCGGCATCGTCCCGGTGTCCGCCGTGGTGGCCCGCCGGGACGTGCTGGGCGTGCTGCGACCGGGTGAGCACGGCTCCACGTTCGGCGGCAACCCGCTCGCGGCCGCGGTCGGCACGGCCGTGGTCGAGCTCCTGGAGACGGGCGAATTCCAGCGCCGAGCCACCGAGTTGGGTGTGGTGCTGCGGGACGGCCTGTCGGAGCTGGTCGGCAAGGGCGTCCTCGGCTTCCGTGCCCGCGGGCTGTGGGCGGGCGTCGACATCGACCCGGTGTTCGGGACCGGGCGGGAGATCAGTGAACGGCTGATGCGGGAAGGCGTGTTGGTGAAGGACACCCACGGCTCGACGATCCGGCTGGCGCCGCCGCTGACGATCACGGGGGATGAGCTCTCCGGTGCGCTCGGGGCGTTGGAGAAGGTGCTGACCCGGGGCTGAGTACCCGGCGAGGGGCAGGCTCCCCGCGACCGTTCCCGGACGGTCACGGGGAGCCTGCCCCGTCCTTGTCCCCGGTCGAAGCACACGCCCCTCATCGCGCCGGGACGCAAGGCCTCCCTCTCCGCCACCCATGCTCGCGAATCCGTCATGCTGAGCGATCTCATTGCCGCCTACCCGCCAGTAGCACCAGGCTGATCCCGCGGTCGCCTCCCCCCGCCCGCGACCCAGTTCCGCGCGCCCCCGCATGCACATACACTGGCACCCCCACGACACGCCGGTTGACCTGCTGGAACGCGGCGGTTGAGCCGATTTGCCGGAGTGAGGAGCGTCCAGTTGTTCTACTACCTGCTCAAATACGTGTTGTTGGGCCCCCTGCTGAGACTGGTTTTCCGGCCCCGGATCGAGGGGCTCGAGCACGTGCCGGCGAGCGGGGCGGCGATCGTCGCCGGTAATCACCTGTCCTTCGCGGACCACTTCCTGATGCCGGCGATCCTCAAGCGCCGCATCACCTTCCTCGCGAAGAAGGAGTACTTCACGGGCCCGGGTGTGAAGGGCCGGCTCACCGCGTTCTTCTTCCGCAGCGCCGGGCAGATCCCCGTCGACCGCACCGGCAAGGAGGCCGGCCAGGCCGCCATCCGTGAGGGGCTCGGGGTGCTGGGCAAGGACGAGTTGCTCGGGATCTACCCGGAGGGCACGCGGTCACACGACGGCCGGCTCTACAAGGGCAAGGTCGGTGTGGCGGTGATGGCGCTGAAGGCCGGGGTGCCCGTCATCCCCTGCGCGATGATCGGCACCTTCGAGGCCCAGCCGCCCGGCAAGGTCATCCCCAACATCCACCCCGTGACCATCCGCTTCGGCGAACCCCTCGACTTCTCCCGCTACGAAGGCATGGAGAACGAGAAGGCGATCCTGCGCGCCATCACGGACGAGATCATCTACGCCATCCTCAACCTCTCCGGGCAGGAGTACGTCGACGAGTACGCGGCCGTCGCGAAGGCCGCGGAAGCCGCGGAGCGGTCCGAGAAGGAACGCCGGTTCCCGCGGATCCCCCTGCGCTGACCTCTGCTGTCGGCAGAAGGCCCTGGAACGCCCTGAGCCGGCCGCCGTACTGTCGCCGTATGACGCGACGTGCTGTGGTGATCGGGGCGACCGGGCAGATCGGCCGGGCGGCGGTGGGTGCGCTGGCCCGCGACGGGTGGGAGGTGACCGCCGTCTCCAGGGGCGGCGGGCGGGACGAGGACTGGCCCGCGGAGGTACGGGTCGCCCGCGCCGATCGCGAGGACGGTACGGCGCTCGCCGCCGCGGTGGGTGACGGGTGCGAGGTGCTGGTCGACATGGTGGCCTACGGGGCCGCGCACGCACGGCAGTTGACCGGCCTCGCCGATCGTGTCGGGTCCGCCGTCGTCATGTCCAGCGTGTCGGTGTACGAGGACGACAAGGGCCGCAACTTCGACACCCAGGACGAGCCGGACGGCTTCCCCGAGTACCCGGTGGGGATCACCGAGGACCAGCGGACCGTTCAGCCGGGAGAGCAGTCGTACAGCACCCGCAAGGCCGCGCTGGAGCGCGAACTGCTGGGCGCCGGGGAGCGGTTGCCCACCACACTGCTGCGGGCCGGTGCCATCCACGGGCCGCACTGCCGGACACCGCGCGAGCTCTGGTTCGTCAAGCGGAACCTGGACGGGAGGACCCGGCGTGTCCTCGCCTACGGCGGCAGGAGCCGATTCCACCCGGCGAGCGTCCACAACATCGCGGAACTGATCCGGCTGGCCGCCGCACGGCCGGGCACTCGCGTCCTGAACGCCGTCGACCCCGACGCGCCGACGGTGGCGGAGATCGCCCGGGCCATCGACGCCGTGATGGGGGTGGAACGGGAGGACGTGCTCGTGGACGGGCCACCTCCGGCTCTCGGGGTCGGGGACACCCCGTGGTCGGTGCCCGTGCCGATCGTCTGCGACATGGGCGCGGCCGAGCGGGAGTTGGGCTACCGGGCGGTGGTCCGCTACGCGGAGACGCTGCCCGCGACCGTCGACTGGATCGAGCGGAACCTGGCCGGACGGGACTGGCGGGAGGCGTACCCGAAGATGGCGAAGTCGTACGGCGACCTCTTCGACTACGCCGCGGAGGACGCCTGGTTCACGGCATGAAAGAGGGGCGGCCCGACCGGGGCCGCCCCTCTGGTGTTACGGCTTCGGCGTCGCGTGCGGTCCGCACGTGACGTCGGAGGCGTCCAGCTTGCCGCTGAGCAGATAGGAGTCCACCCGCTCGTTGATGCACGGGTTGACCAGGCTGGTCACACCGTGGGAGCCGGCGTTCTTCTCGGTGATCAGACGGGAGCCCTTGAACCGCTTGTGCAGTTCGACCGCACCGCCGTACGGGGTCGCCGCGTCACGCTCGGACTGGACGATCAGCACCCCGGGCAGTCCCTTGCCGGTCCTGACGTCCACCGGGGTCTGCTGCTTGACCGGCCAGGTCGCGCAGGGCAGGTTCATCCAGGCGTTGGCCCAGGTGAGGAACGGGTAGTCCTTGTGCAGCCGGGTGTTGTCGCGGTCCCACTTCTTCCAGCTGGTGGGCCACTTGGCGTCGGTGCACTCGACGGCCGTGTAGACGGCGTTGCCGTTCTCCGAGGTGGCGTTGCCCGCGGTGTCCGACAGGTCGGGGGCGGCCGCGTCGACGACCGCCTGGGTGTCGCCGGCGAAGTACTTGCTGAGCACGGTGGCCGTCGAGACCCACGCGGAGTCGTAGTACGGAGCGCTCTGGAAGAAGCCGATCAGCTCGGCGGGGCCGACGACGCCACCGATGGGGCTCTTCTTGGCCGTGGCACGCAACTCCAGCCACTTCGCCTGGACTTCGGCACGGGTGGTGCCGAGGTGGAAGGCGGCGTCGTTGGCGGCGACCCAGTCCTGCCAGTCCTTCCAGCGCATCTCGAAGGCGACGTCCTGGTCGAGGTTGGCCTCGTACCAGATCTTCTCCCGCGAGGGGCTGACGACGCTGTCGACGACCATACGGCGGACATGCCCCGGGAACAGCGTGCCGTAGACGGCGCCGAGGTAGGTGCCGTAGGAGACGCCGAGGTAGTTGAGCTTCTTCTCGCCGAGCGCGGCGCGGATGACGTCCAGGTCGCGCGCGGTGTTCGGCGTGGTCATGTGCGGCAGCATCTCGCCGCTGCGCTCGGCACAGCCCTCCGCGTACTCACGGGCGAGCTTGCGCTGGGCGCGCTTGTCGGCCTCGGAGCCGGGCACCGGGTCCGCCTTGGGCGCCTTCACGAACTCCTGCGGGTCGATACAGGAGATCGGCGCCGAATGGCCCACGCCTCGCGGGTCGAAGCCCACGAAGTCGTACGCCTTGGACGTGTTGACCCACACCGGGGCCTTGGTGGTGACCCGGCGCGGGAAGCGCAGGCCTGAGCCGCCGGGACCGCCCGGGTTGTAGATGAGCGCGCCCTGGCGCTCGGCCTTGGTCCCGGTGTTGCCGATCCGGTCGACGGCGAGCTTGATCTGCTTGCCGCCCGGCTTCGCGTAGTCCAGCGGCACGCTGACCCAGCCGCACTGGATCGGCTTCTCGAGCCCCCAGTCGGCGGGACAGTCCTGCCAGTCGATCCCGGCCTTCTCGGCGCGGGCGGCGGCGATGGCGGCGCCGCGGGCCTCACGGTCCTGGCCGTGCCGGCCGGCCGCACTCGCGCTGGCGGTGGGGGCCGTGACGGCACCCGCTATCAGGGTCGCCGTGACGAGCACTCCGGCCGAGCCGAACGCCGCGGCCCGCCTTGTCGATCTGTGGTGCCTCAACTGGAACTCCCCTATGTCGTTGATGACAAGGGGATCCTCGCGGCTGTGCGTTGCCTGAGAACAGGGGTGGCCGCCGCTTCTTTACCAATCCGATAAACGGAGAGGGCCGTTCGCTACCCGAGCGAGGCCAGTGCCTCGTCCAAGACCCTGCGCAGCTTCAGCGCGTCCGGCGCCACGGCGCTCACCAGAACGGCCGGTCCGGCGAGCGGCACGACCACGGCACCGTCCCCGAGGACGCGCGCGGCGACCGGCTCCGCGGCGAACTTTGGCTGTACGACGATCAGTTGCCCCACGGCCCGATGTCCCGCCAGCACGGCGGGACCGTCCCAGCCGGCCGGCGCCCCGGGCCCGCAGGCCAGCTCCTGGTCGAGGACGGTACGCCCGGCCACACACAGGGTGAGACGGCTGGTGAGCCGACCGGGTTGCTCCGCGGCACGCCCCAGCACCTGCTCCTCACGCAGGACGAGCCGCCCGGTCGCCGCCACGTCGGCCCACGTGGTGACGTACAGCTCGCTGCCCTGCGCGGAGATCAACTGCTCCGGCAGCCAGTGCAGTTCTCCCCGGTCGGCGACGGTGAGCCGTACGTCGTACCGGGACTCCCCCTTGGCCTGTCCCGGCAGTGCGATGGTGGCGGCGGCCGACCCGACCCGCAGCCGGGCCCCCTCGGCCACCTCGGCCTCGACGGTGAAGTGATCCCCGCCGAGCGGCCCGCTCATCGCACCGACGAGCATGACCCGCGCCTCGTCGGCACTCCCCCGGGTCCGCCGCAACGCCAGCGGTCCGTCGCCCTCCAGCACCGGCAGCGACGTACCGCCGCGTCCGTCGTCCCGCGCCCCGATCCGCGCGGTGGCCTTCACGCCCGCCGTCATGCGGTCCACGCGGCCAGCTGCGCACGCACCCACGCGGCGACGTCCGCCACCCCGGCCTCGCTCCTGAGCGACTGGAAGACGACCGGCAGTTCGGCCCGCTGCGCCTTGGCGTCGGCCGCCATCCGCGCGAGATCCGAGCCGACATAGGGGGCGAGGTCGGTCTTGTTGACGATGAGGAGATCGGCAGTGGTCACACCGGGGCCGCCCTTGCGCGGGATGTCGTCCCCGCCGGCCACGTCGATCACGAAGATCTGCGCGTCGACGAGCCCCTTGGAGAAGGTCGCGGTGAGGTTGTCCCCACCGCTCTCCACCAGCACGAGATCCAACGGCCCGATCTCGTCCTCCAGATCCTCCACCGCTTCCAGGTTCGCCGAGATGTCGTCCCGGATCGCGGTGTGCGGGCAGGCCCCCGTCTCCACGGCGGTGATCCGCTCGGGCGGCAGCACGGCCTCACGCAGCAGGAACTCCGCGTCCTCGCGGGTGTAGATGTCATTGGTGACGACCGCGAGGGACAACTCGTCACGCAGCGCACGGCACAGCGCGGCAACGGTGGCGGTCTTACCCGATCCGACGGGCCCGCCGAGCCCGATCCGCAGGGCACGGCGCGAACCGTCGGGCCGATGCGCGTCCGCGCTGAGGGCGGCGGGGCCGTCGTGGTGGTGGTCGAGGTGCATGTACGGCTCCTACACGTGGTGGTCGGGTGCGGGTCGGTGGAGGCTGACCTGAACGGCGTTTCACAGGTCAGCGGCGGGTCTGGGCACTTCAGCCCGTCCGGCGTTTGAGGACGAGGCCCCTTAAGGGCCGACGGGGGTCTGGGGGCGGAGCCCCCAGGGGCGGGGTCGAAGGGGCGGCAGCCCCTGGAGGATGGGACGGGTAGGGGCGGCGGGGGCGAGAATAGTCACGACGCAAACAGCCGCACGGCCCAAGCCGCATGCAACTCCGCCGAGATCTCCAGCAGCGGAGCGGAAGCCGCGGGCAAGGCACCCACACCCTCGCCCCGCACCCTGCGACCGGCCTCCACCGCCCGATCCGCGACACGGTCCAGCTCCGGCGCCAGCCGCGCCAGCACCCCCGTCGCATCGAACGGATCGAGACTCAGCAACCGCACCGTCGCCGACGCCGGCCCGCTCACACTCTCGTACGCCGCGCAGTACGCCGCGTCGACCGCATCGAGCCCGGCCGCCCGAGCCGTGACACCCAACACCACGGGCTGGTGCGCCCCCTTGGGGAACTCCCGCGCCAGGGCGTCGAGTTCACCCGAGGGCCAGGCGGCCCGCGCGGCACGCATCAACTGCCGCCCCAGCCTCCGCGCAGCGACCCGCAGCGCGGGCGACGGCGTACGCGCATCCGCCGCCGCGTCCAACTCCACGGGATCCACCCCGAGTACGGCAGCGGCGGCCAGCGACGCGGAGACCAGCCCCGTTGTCCACAGCCGCCCCTGGCAGAACGCCTCCAGGCTCGCCGCCCCGGTGATCCGCCCGGCCTTGACGGCCGCCTCGGCCCCACCGGAGTGCGCATGCCCTCCGGCGGGAAAGCGGCCGTCGGCCAGGACGAGAAGTGCTCCCCTGGACATCAGAACAGGAAGTAACGCTGGGCCATGGGCAGTTCGGCGGCGGGCGTGGCCTCGACCAGCTCTCCGTCGATGTGCACGGCGAAGCTGTCGGGATCGACCTGTACCCGGGGCCGCGCGTCGTTCTCGCGCATGTCCGCCTTGGTGACCCCGCGCGTCGACTCGATCGCCACGAACCGCTTCCCGAGCTGAAGCCGCTCCGGCAGCCCGTCCTCGATCGCCAGTGGGGCGACGAAGTTGAACGAGTTGGAGGCCGGCGCCCGTCCGATCGCCCCGTACATCGGCCGCGGCAGGATCGGCTGGGGGGTCGGGATCGACGCGTTCGCGTCGCCCATCTGCGCGTAGGCGATCTGCCCGCCCTTGACGACGAGGTGCGGCTTGACCCCGAAGAACGCGGGCTCCCACAGCACGAGGTCGGCGAGCTTGCCGGTCTCCACCGACCCGACCTCCCGGGCCAGGCCCTGCGCGATCGCCGGGTTGATCGTGTACTTCGCGACGTACCGGCGTACCCGGTGGTTGTCCGCGCGACCGTCCCCGGGCAGTGCGCCCCGCTTGCGCTTCATGACGTGGGCGGTCTGCCAGGTCCGCAGGATGACCTCGCCGACGCGGCCCATGGCCTGGGCGTCGGACGAGATGATCGAGATGGCGCCGAGGTCGTGGAGGATGTCCTCCGCGCCGATCGTCGTCGGCCGGATCCGGGACTCGGCGAACGCCAGGTCCTCCGGTACCGCCGGGTTGAGGTGGTGGCACACCATCAGCATGTCGAGGTGTTCCTCGGCGGTGTTGACGGTGAAGGGCCGCGTCGGGTTGGTCGAGCTGGGCAGGACGTGCGGCTCGGAGACGACGGTCATGATGTCCGGCGCGTGCCCGCCGCCCGCACCCTCGGTGTGGTAGGCGTGGATGCCGCGTCCGGCGATCGCGGCAAGCGTGTCGCCGACGAAGCCGGCCTCGTTGAGGGTGTCCGTGTGAATGGCGACCTGGATACCCGTCCGGTCCGCCACCGTCAGCGAGGCGTCGATGACGGCCGGGGTCGAGCCCCAGTCCTCGTGGAGCTTCAGACCCAGTGCTCCGCCGCGGATCTGGGAGAGCATCGCCTCGTGCGAGACGGTGTTGCCCTTGCCGAGGAAGCCGATGTTGAGCGGGTACTGCTCCATCGCCTCCAGCATGCGGGCGAGGTGCCAGGGACCGGGGGTGACGGTGGTCGCCTTCGACCCCTCGGCGGGGCCCGTGCCGCCGCCGACCAGCGTGGTGACACCGGCGGACAGCGCCTCGTCGGCGATCTGCGGGCAGATGAAGTGGACGTGCGCGTCGACCGCGCCGGCGGTGAGGATGCGCCCGTTGCCCGCGATGATCTCGGTCTCGGGGCCGAGGACCAGGTCGGGGTGGACGCCGTTCATCGTGTCCGGGTTGCCGGCCTTGCCGATCGCGGTGATCCGGCCGTCGCGGATGCCGACGTCGGCCTTGACGATCCCCCAGTGGTCGATGATCACCGCGCCCGTGATGACGGTGTCCGGGGTGCCGTCTGCGCGCGTAGCACGCGACTGTCCCATGGACTCGCGGATGACCTTGCCACCGCCGAACACCGCCTCGTCACCGGCGAGTCCGGGCCCGCCGGAACGGTCCTCCTCGATCTCGACGATCAGGTCGGTGTCGGCGAGCCGGATGCGGTCGCCGGTCGTCGGGCCGAACAGGTCGGCGTACGCGGCACGCGAGATCTCAGGCATCGAGGGGACCTCCGGTCTCCCCGCGCAGTCCGGGCACGATCCGGGCGCCGGCGAGCGGGACGAGTTCGACGTCGACGGGGATCCCGGGTTCGAAGCGCACGGCGGTGCCGGCGGCGACGTTCAGCCGCTTGCCGTGCGCGGCGGCACGGTCGAACTCCAGGCCGGGGTTGGCCTCGGCGAAGTGGTAGTGGGAGCCGACCTGGACGGGCCGGTCGGCGGCGTTGAGGACGGTGAGGCGGGTGACCTCACGGCCCTCGTTGTAGACGATCGGGCCCTCGGCGAAAAGGATCTCTCCGGGAATCACGGCAGCCCCCGTCAGACGATCGGGTCGTGGACGGTGACGAGCTTGGTGCCGTCCGGGAAGGTCGCCTCGACCTGGACGTCGTGGATCATCTCGGGGATGCCCTCCATGACGTCGTCCCGGGTGAGCAGCTTGCGTCCGGAGGCCATCAGTTCGGCGACCGTACGGCCGTCACGGGCGCCTTCGAGGATGTGCGACGTGATGAGGGCGACCGTCTCCGGGTGGTTGAGCTTGAGCCCGCGGGCCCGGCGCTTCTCGGCCACGTCGGCCGCCACGTGGATGAGCAGCCTCTCTTGCTCGTGCGGGGTCAGTTGCAATGTCCCACCTCACAGTCCTCGCTCCGGACCGTGCGGGGTCCGGTTGCCTCCGCCCCGGGGCAAAGTCCCTGGTGGCGTGGCGGCAGGCTAGTTGGACCGCATTTCAAGCAAGTTAACCGAGCTGTGATCCACCGGTCCCCGTGCGCGGGTCCGGCATGCTCATCAACGCCCGTAGGCCGTCGCGGAGGACCTCGACCGGGGCGGGGCCGAAGAGGGACTGCTGGGCGAGGAATCCGACCGCGACCGCGATCATCGTGCGGGCCACGTGGTCCGACGGTACGTCGGCTCTCATCATCCCGGCGTCCTGGTAGCCCTCGACGATCCGCGTCCAGGCCTGACGCACCCCGGCGTATCCGCCGTGCAGCACGACCGCCAGTTCCTTGTTGCGCAGCGTTTCCCCCCACACCTGGATGACGAGCCGCGGGAAGGCGGGCTCGCCGTCGACGGTCAGGTTCGCCCGGGCGGCCAGGGTCCGGCCCATGACCAGGGTGAGGAGGTCGTCCGGCGGCGGGGGCGGGCTCTGGTGCGACGCCTCCTCGAAGGCCGCGCGGACCGAGTCGAGCACCTCTCCGACGACCGCGGCGATCAGCTCCTCCTTGCCGCTGAAGTAGCGGTACACCGCTCCGGCCGACAGGTCGACCTCCTTCAGCACGTCCTGCATGGACGTGGCGTGGAAGCCGTTGCGGGCGAAGCAGACCGCGGCGCCGTCGAGGATCTGCCGGCGACGGGCGTCGAGGTGTTCCTGGGATACACGGGCCATGGTCACCAATTTAAAACGAACGTTCCTTCTTGACAAGAGGCGGCGGCGGCAGGACGGTGGTGGCGCAACTAAAACGAACGATCCTTCTTTTTGGATTCCGCTCGGAAGGAACACGCCATGTCCACCGCCCCCACCGGGAACGCCCGCCGCATGATCGCAGTCGCCCTCCTCGTCCCGGTCATCGCGGCGCTCGCCCTGTGGGCCTTCGCCTGGCCCGCCGCCCGCACCGCCCCCCGCGACCTGCCGCTCGGCGTGGCCGGGCCCGCCGCCGCGACCGCCCAGGTGGAGAAGCAACTGACACAGCACGAGGGAGCGTTCGAGCTCCACCACTACAAGGACGAGGCCGCGGCCCGGGACGCCATCGAGGACCGGACCGTATACGGGGCGGTCGTCGTCACCGCCGACGGCCCCAGGCTGCTGACCGCCTCGGCCGCGAGCCCGGTCGTCGCCCAGCTGCTCCAGCAGGCGGTGGCGGAGCAGGCGGCCGCCGACGGCGCACAGGTCAGGACGGTCGACGTGGTGGCCGCCCCGGCCGCGGACCCGCGGGGTGCCGCCCTCAACGCGAGCGTGCTGCCGCTGGCCCTGGCCGGTATGGCGGCGGGCGCGGTGGTGACCTTCAGCGGGCTGCGCGGGACGCGTGCCGTGCTCGTCCTGGTCGGCGCCTCCGCCCTGGTCGGCGTCGCCGCCGCCGGCGTCGCGGACAGCTGGCTCGGAGTCATCACGGGCGGCTGGTGGGCGCAGGCCGGGGTCTTCGGGCTGTCGGCGCTGGCCGTGAGCGGCGCCGTCGCCGGTCTCGCCGCTCTGCTCGGCACCGCCGGCGTGGGCATCGTCGCCGGTGTGATCATGCTGTTCGGCAACCCGTGGTCCGGCGCGGCCTCGGCACCGCAGATGCTGCCCGAGCCGGCCGGCGCCATCGGCCAGTGGCTGCCGCCGGGCGCCAGCGCGACCCTGACGCGCTCCGTGGCGTACTTCGACGGCGCGGCGGCGACGGGCCCCGCCCTGACCCTGGCCTGGTGGGCGGCGCTCGGCCTCGGCGCGGTCCTGCTCGGAAGCGCACTCAAGGACCGGAGGAAGAACGCCGAGCCCCGGGTGACGGAGCGAGAGCTCGCGCGGGTCGGCTGACGGACCGCCCCGCGCCTCTGACCGTGCGCCCCTGCGGGTGCACGGTCTTTCCGTGTCTCAGGAGGCCCCGGTCCCCCCGTGGTGCGCCGTGATGCCGAAGCGCTGCTGTTCGCGGGGAGCGGACGCGACCTCCCGGACGGCGGAGACCGCGGTGATCACCTGCTCCTCGGCGAGCTCGGCCGGCCCGACGGGCTCCGCGAGCTTCTCCAGTCGTTCCAGGTCGGCGGCGGAGACAAGGGCAACGAGCGGCTTGCCGTGGCGGGTCACGACGACGCGCTCACCGCCGTACACCACGCGGTTGATCAGGTCGGCGAGTTCAGCCCTGGCTTGCGTCACCGGAATCTCGTAGGCCATGACCCCATTCTAGCGTCAAGTACATCCTGTACATTTTTTACAGACACAGAAGGAGGGGTGCCTCATGACCCGACCGTCCGCCCGCTATGTGCTGCCCGAGTTCACGGAGCGCACGAGCTCCGGCTCGAGGACGATGGACCCGTACTCGAAGCTCCTGGAGGAGCGGATCGTCTTCCTCGGGACACAGGTCGACGACACGTCGGCGAACGATGTGATGGCCCAGTTCATGCACCTCGAGCACCAGGATCCGGACCGGGACATCTCCCTCTACATCAACTCCCCCGGCGGCTCGTTCAGCGCGATGTCGGCGATCTACGACACGATGCAGTTCGTCACCTGTGACGTGGAGACGGTCTGCCTGGGGCAGGCCGGCTCGTCCGCCGCGGTGCTGCTGGCGGCGGGCACCCCGGGCCGGCGGTTCGCCCTGCCCGGGGCACGCGTGGTGATCCACCAGCCGTCCCTGCCCCAGCCGGTGGAGGGCCAGGCCAGCGATCTGGCCATTCAGGCGGAGGAGTTGGGGCGCATCCGGTTCCGGCTGGAGGAGATGCTCGTACGGCACACCGGGCGCACCCACGAGCAAGTCACCGCGGACATCGAGCGGGACAAGATCCTGGACGCGCAAGAAGCCGTGGAGTACGGCCTGGTGGACGGGATCATCCCCAGCCGCAAGGCGTCGCGCACCACGCCCGGCGCCCGGTGAGCGGGCGATGCTGCCGCCGGAGCTTCCTCCGCTGCCCGCCCTGACGCGCGCCGAGGGCGAGCTGATCGACCATTACCTCGAGGTGGTCGACCTGCTCGGCCGTATCAACCCCGCGCGCCACGGCGACACCTACCGCGGCCTGCGGGCCGCCCAGGCGCTGGTGACGAAGGCCGCCGAACTGCGCGACGCGCTGGCGACCATGCATCGGCGCGGCGAGACCGAGGTGCACGCCATGACCCTGGCGCGGGCGCTGCGGGTGCTCGACGGCGAGCGGCGCACGGCCCGGGTCACGGTGCCGCCGCACTCCGACAGTTGACGTGACGGCAGCCGGTCCGGCGCGCCCGGCCGCGTGGCGGCGCGTCCGGACCGGCCTTCAAACGGACCAAACGGCGTACCCCCGTTCGGAGTAGACACCCCTCCTTCGACAGGGCCGCCGAGGTTGCGCAACGCGCGTAGCCCGGCTCCGGAATGAGTACCTCCGTCGCTGGTCCGGGGGTCCTCGACCCTGTCGACGCTCCCTCGAACAGACGAGTGTCCACCCGAACGGGTGAGTGGTGAGTAACGCCACAAATCCCCGATTCCATTGGGTTTTTCGGCGTGAAGTACGTGAAGATCCCTGTCTGACGACAAGACCCCGCCGCAGCGGCGGGGCGATCCGGGCGGACGCCGAGTCCTGCCGCCGCCCGGATGACCGGTCGACAGGAGTGGATCGGCAGGAGTGGAGGACCCAGGCACGACGGGTCGCCGGATCGGCCGTCAACAGCCGTTCCGAGCAGCCCTTGGGGTGAAGCCGCAGTATGCGGCCGGGCAACTTCGCCAGCCCGAATCCGACAGGTCATCCTTCACAGGCGGCTGACGAAGGGTTGCGCATGTCTGCGCTCAATCGTGTCCCGTCGCTCATGGCCCGGGCCGGTACGGCCTCGGCTCTGACCATCGCCGCCGTGGGCGGCTCCCTCGTGGTCCCGGGCGTCGCATCCGACGCCGAGGCCGCGACACCGGCGACGAAGGCACTTCAGGTCGCTGCCTCCAAAAAGGGCTCCCCGTACAAGTGGGGCGCCGCGGGGCCGCATCGGTTCGACTGCTCCGGGCTCACGCTGTACTCGTTCAAGAAGGCTGGCAAAAGCCTGCCTCGGACGGCGGCCCAGCAGTACAACAAGACCCGCCACATCTCCGTGGGGAACCGCAAGGCCGGAGACCTCGTGTTCTTCCACTCCGGCTCCAGCGTGTACCACGTCGGCATCTATGCCGGGAAGGGAAAGATCTGGCACTCCCCGAAGAGCGGGGAGGTCGTGAAGCTGCAGAAAATCTGGACCAAGAGCGTCTGGTACGGCCGGGTCAAGTGACCCGTCCCGTGAGGGTGATGGCTACCTGACCTGCCGTCACCCTCGCGGGCCGGCCGTCACGCCCTGAGAGGCGCCTCCGACTTCCGGAGGCGCCTCTCTACGGTTCCTGCTGCCCCGCTGGGAGACCGGCTCGGCCGGTACCGTCCACGGGAGTTCGATGGAGACGGTCTTGCCGCCCTCACGGGTGGGCCGGACTCTCAGCTTGCCTCCGCACTCCGCGGTCAGCCAGCGGATGATGACCATGCCACGGCCGTTGTCCTGCTGGACGGCGGCCGGCAGCCGCTTCGGGAACCGCGGATGACTGTCGGTGACCCCGATGCGCAGGTGTTCGTCACGGTCGAGCTGGATGTCCACCGTGAAGGTGGGTGACTGTCCGAAGGTGTGCTGTACGGCGTTGGTGGCGAGTTCGGAGACGATGAGCCGGATCGTGTCGGCCGCCTCGGTGTCCGACGGCAGGCCCCATTCCGCCAGGGTGCCGATGACATAGGTGCGGGCCGTGGAGACCGAGGCGGGATCGCTCGGCAGAGTGACGGATGCTTCCAGATGGTCTGCCATGGCGACGTCGTCCCTTTCCCACGGGACCGTAGTCCGACACGGAGCGGATGGTTCGAGTACGGTCCCGGACTGGTGCTTCATCGCCAGACTGCCATTACCCGCCCGGTCACGGTGCCGATCCACCAAGATATGCATATATCTGTCGCTCGAAGCGGTGAACTCTCCGACGGAAGACCGTATTTGGGCGGCCCGGAAGGAGTAAGGAGTAGCCCATGCAGCACGGTCCCGCGGTACGCCGCCGGAAACTGGGCGCCGAACTGCGTGCGTTGCGCGCCAGTGCGGGGCTCACCAGTGGTGAGGCGGCCCGGCTGGTGGGCTGGCACCAGTCGAAAGTGAGCCGGATCGAAACCGGCGCCAGCGGCGTGAAACCGGCCGACGTGCGGTTACTGCTGGACGCCTACGCGGTGCACGATACCCAACTGCGCGAGTTGCTCCTGGCGTTGGCGGGCTCCGACGAGGGCGGCGGGCGGCACCACTGGTGGCACCAGTACCGCGGGGTACTGCCACCGACGTATCGCGACTTCATCAGTCTGGAGTCCCAGGCCGGTGCGATGCGCACGCTGGAGACCGCCGTGGTGCCCGGGCTGCTGCAGACGCCCGAGTACGCCCGTGCGGTGACCCGGGCCGCGGTGAACGGGCTCGGCACGGAGCCGGACGAGCGGCTCGACGCGCTGGTGAAGGTCCGGCTGGCCAGACAGGACGTGCTGCGGGCCGAACCGCCGCTGAAGCTGAGCGCGGTGCTGGACGAGGCTGTACTGCGCCGGGAGATCGGCGGGCCCGACGTCATGGCGCGACAACTGCGGCGGCTCATGGAGGCGGCCCGGTTGCCCCAAGTCCGGATTCAGGTACTGCCGTTCGCCGCGGGAGCCCACATCGGCATCACCGGGCCTTTCGTAATCTTCTCATTTTCGAGCAGATCTGATCTGGACGTGGTTGTTCTCGACCACTTGACGAGTAGCCTCTACCTCGAGCGGAAAGAAGACCTCCAGGCCTATACCGAGGCCTTCAACGCTCTTCAGATCCACGCCCTTTCGCCCGAGGACTCGTTGGATTACATCGCCGGGATAGGTGACGGCGCGTAAGGAGGCACCCATGTCCGCAATGCCTCGGAACATACCTTCCAGTACTGATCTGCATCCGGTGCGGTGGCTGCGCAGCAGTTACAGCACCGGAGCCAACAACTGTGTCGAGACGGCTCGGCCGCACACCGGTCCAGGGACCGGGCTGCTCGCCGTGCGCGACTCCAAGAACCCGTCCGGACCCGCGCTGCTCTTCTCCCCCGGGAGCTGGGCGGAGTTCACGGCCGCGTTCTGATCCCTTCCACCCCGGGCACGGCCGTGTCACGCCGACTCATGGTCGTGTCTCACCGATCACACATACAGCGCGTTCGATCTGCGCCTCGGAGAGGTCCGCGCGGGCGGTCAGCCTGAGCCGTGAGATGCCGTCGGGCACGGAAGGGGGACGGAAGCAGCCCACGGCCAGACCCGCGGTGCGGCAGTCCGCCGCCCACCGCACGGCCTGCTCCGGGGACGGCGCGCGCACGGAGACGACCGCGGCGTCCGGGCGTACCGCCTCGTGACCCGCGGCGGTCAGCCGTGCGTGCAGTTCGGCGGCCACCTCGCGGGCCCGCGCCGCGCGCGCGGGCTCGCGGCGCAGCAGGTGCAGTGCCGCGAGGGCCGCTCCCGCCGCGGCGGGGGCGAGCCCGGTGTCGAAGATGAAGGTCCGGGCCGCGTTGACCAGGTGGTCGATCACCCGGGCGGGGCCGAGGACGGCGCCGCCCTGGCTGCCGAGCGACTTGGACAGCGTGACCGTCACGACGACGTCGTCGGCGCCCGCGAGTCCCGCCGCGTGCGGGGCGCCGCGGCCGCCGTCGCCGAGCACGCCGAGGCCGTGGGCGTCGTCGACCAGCAGCCCCGCGCCGTGCTCCCGGCATGCCTCGGCGAGCCCGGCCAGGGGGGCGGCGTCGCCGTCCACCGAGAAGACGGTGTCGGACACGACGACCGCGGGGCCCTCGTGCGTCTGGAGTGCCTTGCGCACGGCCTCGGGATCGGCGTGGCCGACGACCTGTGTCGTGCCGCGGGCCAGTCGGCAGCCGTCGATCAGTGAGGCGTGGTTGCCGGCGTCGGAGACGATCAGTGAGCCGTGCGGGGCCAGTGCGGTGACCGCGGCGAGGTTGGCCGCGTAGCCGGAGGAGAAGACGAGGGCCGCCTCGAAGCCGCAGTATTCGGCCAGCTCGAGTTCCAGCTGACTGTGGAGCTCGGTGGTGCCGGTGACGAGTCGGGATCCGGTCGAGCCTCCGCCCCAGGTCCGAGCGGCGCGCGCGGCGCCTTCGGTGACCTCGGGGTGGCGGGCCAGGCCCAGGTAGTCGTTGCTCGCCAGGTCCAGGAGCGGCGAGTCCGCGGGGCGGGGCCGCAGGGTGCGTACGAGTCCGGCGCGACGGCGCAGCAGCGCCTGCTCGTCGATCCAGCCGAACGCCATGGGTCCTCCGAGGGTTTTGTAGGCAGCGAACAGACACTAGTGGGGCGAGCAGCCACCCACTGTGTGGCAATACCCACACAGTGAATGGCCGCTGTTGTACGAACTCTCCTTGGCCCGAGACGGCTCCTTAGGACAGGATCAGTTTTCATGGACCTGCTGAACACGCTGGTGGACAAGGGGCTTCGGCGCGAGCTGCCGACCCGCGAGGAAGCACTTTCCGTCCTCGCCACCTCCGACGACGACCTGCTCGATGTGGTGGCCGCGGCCGGAAAGGTGCGCCGGCACTGGTTCGGCCGACGGGTGAAACTGAATTACCTCGTCAACCTCAAGTCCGGCTTGTGCCCCGAGGACTGCTCCTACTGCTCGCAGCGCCTCGGCTCGAAGGCCGGGATCCTGAAGTACACCTGGCTCAAGCCGGACGAGGCCTCCCAGGCCGCCGCGGCCGGACTCGCGGGCGGCGCCAAGCGGGTCTGTCTGGTGGCGAGCGGTCGCGGGCCGACGGACCGGGACGTGGACCGGGTCTCCGACACCATCAAGGCGATCAAGGACCGACACGAGGACGTCGAGGTGTGCGCCTGCCTCGGTCTGCTCTCCGACGGCCAGGCCGAGCGGCTGCGCGAGGCGGGCGCCGACGCCTACAACCACAACCTCAACACGTCCGAGGCGACGTACGGCGAGATCACGACCACGCACACCTACGCCGACCGCGTGGACACCGTGCAGAAGGCGCACGCGGCCGGTCTGTCGGCGTGCTCGGGGCTCATCGCCGGTATGGGCGAGTCGGACGAGGACCTGGTCGACGTGGTCTTCTCGCTGCGCGAGCTGGACCCGGACTCGGTGCCGGTCAACTTCCTGATCCCCTTCGAGGGCACCCCGCTGGCCAAGGAGTGGAACCTCACCCCGCAGCGCTGTCTGCGCATCCTGGCGATGGTCCGGTTCGTCTGCCCGGACGTCGAGGTGCGCATCGCGGGCGGCCGCGAGGTCCATCTGCGCAGCATGCAGCCCCTCGCCCTGAACCTGGCCAACTCGATCTTCCTCGGCGACTACCTCACCAGCGAGGGCCAGGCCGGCAAGGCCGACCTGGACATGATCGCGGACGCCGGGTTCGAGGTGGAGGGCGCGGGCGAGGTGACGCTGCCGCAGCACCGGGCGGACGTGGCCGCCGCCGGGGGCGGATGCGGATCGCACGAGAGCGCGGGCTGTGGATCGCACGAGGGCGCCGGGTGCGGCTCCCACGAGAGTGCCGGGTGCGGCACTGTCTGCGGTTCGGCTTCCGAGCCGGCCGTGAGCGAGCCCGCGGTGAACGAGCCCCGTACGGACCTGGTCGCCGTACGTCGCCGCGGTGCCGGAACGGATCTCGCGCCCAATGCCTGAGCTGTCCGTCTCCGAGCTGCTGGAGCTCGACCGGCGGCATGTCTGGCATCCGTACGGTCCGATGCCGGGCCGCGCCGAGCCGCTCGTCGTGGAGTCGGCGAGCGGGGTGCGGCTGCGCATGGCGGACAGCTCGGGTGAGCTCGTCGACGGCATGTCGTCCTGGTGGTCGGCCATCCACGGCTACAACCACCCGGTGCTGAACGAGGCCGCGCGCGAGCAGCTGGGACGTATGAGTCATGTGATGTTCGGCGGGCTCACCCACGAGCCCGCCGTACGGCTCGCGAAGCTCCTTGTCGACATGTCGCCCGACGGTCTGGAGCATGTCTTCCTCGCCGACTCCGGATCGGTGTCGGTCGAGGTCGCGGTGAAGATGTGCCTGCAGTACTGGCGGTCGCTGGGCCGCCCCGCCAAGCAGCGGCTGCTGACCTGGCGCGGCGGCTATCACGGCGACACCTGGCAGCCGATGTCGGTGTGCGATCCCGAGGGCGGGATGCACGAACTGTGGACCGGAGTGCTCCAGCGCCAGGTGTTCGTGGGGCCTCCGCCGGTCGAGTACGAGGAGGAGTACGCCGAGGAGCTTCGCTCGGCGATCGCACGGCACGCCGACGAGCTGGCCGCGGTGATCGTGGAGCCCGTCGTGCAGGGCGCGGGCGGGATGCGGTTCCACTCCCCCGCGTATCTGCGGGTGCTGCGGGAGGCGTGCGACGCGCACGACGTGCTGCTGGTGTTCGACGAGATCGCGACCGGTTTCGGGCGTACGGGCGCGCTGTTCGCGGCGGATCATGCGGCGGTGACGCCGGATGTGATGTGTGTGGGCAAGGCGCTGACCGGCGGCTATCTGACGATGGCGGCGACGCTGTGCACGTCGGAGGTGGCCGACGGCATCTCGCGGGGCGAGGTCCCGGTGCTCGCGCACGGCCCCACGTTCATGGGCAATCCGCTCGCCGCGGCCGTGGCCTGTGCCTCGATCGAGCTGCTGCTCGGCCAGGACTGGCTCGCCGAGGTCAAACGGATCGAGGCGGGCCTGCGGGAGGGGCTGGCGCCGGCCCGGGAGTTGCCGGGTGTGCGGGACGTACGGGTCCTCGGGGCGATCGGCGTGGTCCAGCTCGACCGCCCGGTGGACATGAAGGCCGCCACGACGGCGGCGGTGCGCGAGGGCGTGTGGCTGCGGCCGTTCCGCGACCTGATCTACACGATGCCCCCGTATGTCACGGGGGACGCGGACGTGGCACGGGTCGCGCGCGCGGTGTGCGCGGCGGCCGGGGAGGGATGACATGTCGGTACTGGTGATCACGGGTACGGGCACGGAGGTCGGCAAGACCGTCGCCACCGCCACGATCGCTGCCGCCGCGGTGGCGGCAGGCCGGTCCGTGGCCGTGCTCAAGGCGGCCCAGACCGGCGTACGTCCGGACGAGCCCGGGGACGCGCAGGAGGTCGCGCGGCTGGCGGGACCGGTGACGACCGCGGAAGTCGCCCGCTACCCGGAGCCGCTGGCCCCCGCGACGGCGGCCCGGCGGGCCGGACTCCCGCCGGTGCGCCCGAGGGAGGTCGCCGAGGCCGCCGCCAAGCTGGCCGCCGAGCACGACCTGGTGCTGGTCGAGGGGGCCGGCGGACTGCTCGTGCGGTTCGACGAGGAGGGCGGCACCCTGGCGGACGCGGCGGAACTGCTGGGGGCTCCGGTGCTCGTGGTGGCGTCGGCGGGCCTGGGCACGCTGAACACGACGGAACTGACGGCCCGTGAACTGCGCGCCCGGCACCTGGACTTCCTCGGTGTCGTGATCGGCAGCTGGCCCGACTCCCCGGATCTGGCGTCGCGTTGCAACGTGGCGGATCTGCCGGAGGTCTCGGGGGCGCCGCTGCTCGGGGCGCTGCCCGTGGGCGCGGGGTCGCTGGCCCCCGCCGACTTCCGTGCGGCGGCGCCGGGTTGGCTGGCGCCGCGGCTGGACGGGGTGTGGGACGCGGAGGTGTTCCGGGAGCGGACGGCCGACTGACCGGATCCGGTCGGCGTCAGCGGGGTCCGGCATTCTGCGTCGACTCCCGTGGCACCGCCGGTCCCTGCGTCGTCACCGCGCCTCCTCTTCGCCCAGCAACCGCACCAGCTCGATCCGCGACCGGATCCCCAACCGGGTGAACACGCCCCGCAGATGGTGGTCGATGGTGCGCGGGCTCAGGGCGAGGCGGGTGGCGATCTCGCGGTTGGTGGCGCCCTCGGCGGCCATGCGGGCGACCATGAGCTGCTGGGCCGTGAGACGGACGGTGGGGTCGTCGGGGGCGCCCTGCGCCGGGGTCGCGGGAGCGCCGAGGGCGCGGAGTTCGGTGCGGGCCTGGGCGGCGCAGTGCGGGGCGCCGAAGTGCTCGAAGGCCTCCAGGGCACTGTGCAGGCGGTCGCGGGCCTCGGTGCGGTGGCGCAGTCGGCGCAGTGCGCTGCCGAACAGCAGCTCGGTGCGGGCGCGTTCGAAGTCCCGGGTGCCGCGGGCGTGGAGGTCGAGTGCGGTGCGGTAGTGCTCGACCGCTTCGGCGCCGGGTGCGAGCAGGGCGCGGCAGCGGGCGCTGAGCGCCAGGTCGTCGGGGCTGCGTACGGCGCTCGCCCAGCGGTGGTAGTCGGCGTGGGCGGCACGGGCGACCCGGGTGTCGTCGGTGCGGACGGCCGCCTCGACGTAGTGCGGGGTGGCCATGTGGCGGATCGCCCGGTGGCCGTGGCCCGGGCCGAAGCCGGCGAGGGCGCGCAGCCGGGCCGCCGCGGCGGCGAACCGGCCACTGCTGAGGTCGAGATAGGCGAGCGCCCACTGGGCGAGGGCGGCGGGCAGACCGAGGCCGTGGGAGCGGGCGTACGACCGTGCGGTGGCGGCGCGTTCCCGGCAGACCTCGGCGTCGCCGGTCAGCGCCGCGAACATGGCGAGGGCGGCCTGCAGATGGCAGGCGCCGTTGTCCTGACCGGTGGCGTACGCCTGCCAGAGGGCGTCCGTCGCGGCGGCCTCGCCGGCCCGCGGGCGTCCGGTCCAGAAGTCGGCGTAGGCGCGGAACTCCATGGCCTGCGCCACGACGACCGTCGCGCCGCGCACCCGGGCCGAGGCGGCCGCGCGGACGGTCGCGGCGGCGGCGAGGGTGTGGTCGCCGAGCAGGAGTGCGGCGATGCCGGCGTGCACGAGGAGGGTGGGGTCGCCACCGGGCCCGCACCGTCCGGCCGCCGCCGCGAGAAGGTCCCGCGCATCCTCGTACCGCCCCTCGAACGCCGCCGCGAGCCCGCCGAGCGTGCCCGGCGGCACGATCCCCAGCCGCCGGGCGACCTGGGCCGCGTCCCGGCATCGACGCAGGTCACCGGTGTAGATGGCGGCCTCGGTGGCGCGGGCGAGGAGATGGAGGGCGGGGTCGGGGACGTCGAGGGCCGTGGTGCGGGGGCGCGGTGGGGGCGAGGGATCGACGGACGGCGAGAGCAGGCCGTTCAGGGGCATCGGGGACGACGCCGTGAAAGCGGCATGTCCGGCGCCTCGGGGCGGGGTCTGCCTCGCGTCCGTCTCCGCGGGCTCGGCGCTGTCGCCCTGTTCCGTCACCACGGCCGTCAGCAGCGCGTCGAACGCCTCCGCCGCGTTGCCGGCCCGCAGCGCGAGCACCCCGTTGAGCGCGTCGCCGTCGGCCGGTGCGGCCAGCCGGCGGGCCCGGTCCCCGTCCCCGCCCTGCCAGGCGTACGCCGCCGCGCGGGTCAGCAGCCGGGTCTGTCCCTGTCGGTCGGGGCTCAGCGCGGCGGCGCGTTCGGCGAGGGCGCGGGCCTGCTGGAGGCGGCCCGCGTCGCGGGACCTCGTCGCTGCCACTCCGAGTTCCGCCGCCAGCCGGGTGCTCGGGCCGAGCGCACCCGCGCCGCGGTGCCAGGAGCGCAGGGACGTTTCACCACCGGTGCGCAGGACCCGGGCCAGCAGCCGGTGGACCTCGCGGCGGTCCGCCGGGGATCCCGACTCGTACGCGGCGATCCTCGTCCATGTGTCGCGGAAGACGACCCCGGTCGCCGAGGCGTGCGCGATCCCGGCCGCCTCGGCGGCCTCCAGGGGCCGGGTGTCGAGCCGGGCGGCGGCCACGGCCCGCAGGAAGGCGTGGGTGGCGACGGGGTACTGATCGGCCGCGGCCAGGAGCAGCAACAGCCGGGTGTCGTCCGGCAGTTCCCTGATCTGCGCACGGTGTGCGCGCAGCAACGCCGGGGCCAGTTCCGCCGGTTCCGTCGGCAGCGGGTCCAGCCCCGCCGACTGGCGTGCGCCGAGCAGCCGTACGGCCTCGGCGGCCGCGCGCGGATCGCCGTGCACCGCGCGCAGCAGCCGCACCCGGACGCCCTCCGGGAGTCCGGCGGCCAGGTCCTGCCACGCCTCCGCGGGCTGCGGTGACGACGTGCCCTCGAGGGGCGGTGGGGTTACAGGAGTCAGCACACCTTTGACGTTACTGGCGAGTTAATTGACACGTAAAGACCGGCGAGTTCGCCGATGCGGCGCGCGTAGACCCCGCCTGACACTCCTGACAACCCCACCCGTTTCAGGAGGCATCATGCAGCGCTCCCGGCGTCGCATTTCAGCGGCCGTCTCGGCCGTCGTCTCATCGCTCCTTCTGGCACTCCCCCTCTCCGCGGCCCCCGCTCAGGCCGCGACCCACAATCCGATCGTCTTCGTCCACGGCTTGAGCAGTTCCGCGAGCAGCTGGGACGACTGGATCGCCGACTTCAAGGCCGACGGCTACTCCTCCTCCGAGCTGTTCGCCTGGTCGTACGACTGGACGCAGTCGAACGTCACCACCGCCCAGCAGCTGTCCGCCAAGATCCAGAGCGTGCTCTCCCAGACCGGCGCGTCGAAGGTCGACCTGGTCGTCCACTCCATGGGCGCGCTCAACTCCCGCTACTACCTCAAGAACCTCGGCGGGACGGCGTACGTGGACGACTTCGTGTCGACCGCGGGCGTCAACCACGGCACGACGACCGCTTCCTGGTGTTCGTGGCTGTATACGTCGTGTGCCCAGATGTACACGGGCAGCTCGTTCCTGGCCTCGCTCAACTCCGGTGACGAGACTCCGGGGAGCGTCTCGTACGCGAGCTACTGGTCGAACTGCGACGACGCGCTCACCCCGGACACCACCGCGATCCTGAGCGGTGCGACCAACGTCGAGGTCGGGTGCGTCTCGCACACCGACATGAACAACGACCACGGCGTGTACGAGCAGGTGCGCAACTTCGTCGCGTAGCGCGCGAGCGAGGGTGCGCGGGGCGCATCCGGGGGAGAATCGGGGTGGACCCCGTCCTGTCCGGGAGGTCGTCATGCCGCTACGGTCCGCCGGTTCCGGCAAGCTGCCGCGCGATCCCGTGCACCACCCGCTCTTCGCCCGCTACTACGCCCGTGTCAGCGTCGCCGCGGAGACCCGCGCCGGCATGGCCGGTGTGCGGGAACGACTGCTCGCCGGAGTGTCCGGGCGGGTCATCGAGATCGGCGCGGGCAACGGGCTGAACTTCGCCCACTATCCGGGCACGGTCTCGGAGGTCGTGGCGATCGAACCGGAACGCACGCTGCGCAGGCTGGCGGTGGACGCCGCCCTGCGCTCCGGGGTGCCCGTCGACGTCGTACCGGGTGCGGCGGAGGCGCTGCCGGTCAAGAGCGAGGCCTTCGACGCCGTCGTGGTCTCGCTGGTGCTGTGCAGCGTGCGGGACCTGCCACGGGCGCTGGCGGAGATACGGCGGGTGCTGCGGCCCGGCGGTGCCGTGCGGTTCTTCGAGCACGGCCGGGGCGGCGGGCAGGCGATGCGTCTCACTCAGCGCGCCCTGGACCGAACCGTGTGGCCGCCCCTGAGCGGGGGCTGTCATCTGTCCCGCGATCCGATCGCGGCCCTGCGGGAGGCCGGCTTCGAACTCGGCCCCTATAGGCAGGTGTTGATGCCGGAGAAGGGGCCGAGGCTACCGTCCTCCTACTGTGTGCTGGGCACCGCATGGCGCCCCGCCGAGAGCTGATCACAGGCTCCACTGGCGCAGTTCCTGCGCGATGTCGTGCACGGACGCCTCACCGCTCTTGACCAGTCGGGCCAGTTCCCGGACCTGTTCGGGCGAGGTGACGACCTTGAGGCCGCTCGCCACGAGATAGGCGTAGGCGACGGCGGAGGCGAACAGGGCGTTGGAGCGCTCCAACGCCGGTACGTGGATCAGGAGTTGGAGCAGGGCGGCGGCCCGGGCGTGCGGGCTGTCGTAGACCGGGACGTCGAAGATCTCGGCCTCGTGGCGCGCGACGGCGGCGACGAGGGCGCCCCAGTCGGTGACCTGGGGGTCTCCCGGGGTCTTCTGGTCGGCGAGCATGAGAAGCCAGGCGAGGTCGATCCTGATGAGGTGGCTCAAGGGATCAGCGGCGACCTTCGCGCGAGCCCTCGCGTTCCCCGCCCAGTTCCTCGGCGAAGACGTTCTCGTACTGCTTCATGAAGTCGGCGGCGGCCTCCACGAAGGTGTGGCCGACCTCCCCGGTGTCCTGCTTGACGAGTTCTTCGATGTAGCGGTTGACACTCATCCCGCGGGCCAGAGCGCGTTCGCGAGCGGCGCGGGCGGTGCCCTCGTCCACTCTTACGTTCAGCTGGGTCTTCGCCATACCTCGACGCTAGCGCCGGAGTGCTAGCAGGGGCAAGGGCGTACCGACGGAGCCCGCCCCCTAAGCGTGCCCCTTACACGGAAATCAGGGACCCGACCTGCGATGGAGAGCGACCGGCACCCCAGGAGGATTTCGGATGTGGGGTGGATCACACTACCCTCGGCCGGGACCGAGGAGTCGGTACGTCCTTGAGGAGGCGGCCTTGTCCACACCCGCTGCGGAGCACGCCCCGGGCCATGCGTCGGCCGACGGGATCGCGGCCCGCGCCCACGGTCTGACCAAGGCGTACGGCTCGGGCGAGACATCGGTGATCGCCCTGGACTCGGTGGACGTGGAGATCGCGCGCGGCCGGTTCACCGCGGTCATGGGTCCGTCGGGGTCCGGGAAGTCCACGCTGATGCACTGCCTGGCCGGGCTGGACACCGTGTCGGCCGGCCAGGTCTGGCTCGGCGACACTGAGATCACGGGGCTGAAGGAACGTGATCTGACGCGGCTGCGCCGGGACCGGATCGGGTTCATGTTCCAGTCGTTCAACCTGATCCCCACCCTGAACGCCGCCGAGAACATCACCCTGCCCATGGACATCGCGGGCAAGAAACCCGACGAGAAGTGGCTGGACCAGGTCATCGACACCCTGGGGCTGCGGGACCGGCTCAAGCACCGGCCCGCCCAGCTCTCCGGCGGCCAGCAGCAGCGTGTGGCGTGTGCCCGGGCGCTGGCCTCCCGGCCTGAACTGATCTTCGCGGACGAGCCGACCGGCAACCTGGACTCGCGGGCCGGTCTGGAGGTCCTCGGCTTCCTGCGCGAGGCCGTCGACGAACTGGGCCAGACCGTCGTCATGGTCACCCATGACCCGGGCGCCGCCGCCCACTCCGACCTGGTCCTCTTCCTCGGGGACGGACGGATCGTGGACGAGATGGAGCGGCCCACGGCGGAGGCCGTCCTGGAACGCATGCGCCTCTTTACCGGGGGTTCCCCCCAGACCCCCGGGTCCGACGTGATCCGCGGGCACCACGAGGAGAGCCCGCCACCGGGGGCCGCACCCGCGGACGCCCCTTCCCTCGACAAGGACTGAGGCCGTGCTGAAGGCGACGCTCCGCAGCTTCCTCGCCCACAAGGGACGGCTGCTGCTGTCCGCGCTGGCCGTCGTCCTGTCCGTGGCGTTCGTCGCGGGCAGCCTGATCTTCTCGGACACGCTCAGCCGCACCTTCGACCGGCTCTTCGCCTCGACCGCTCCCGATGTCACGGTCAGCCCGCGCGAGGAGCTGAACGAGGCGATCCCCTCCGGCATGACGGCCACCCTGCCCGCCTCGCTCCTGGACCGGGTGTCCGGGATCGACGGGGTCGCCGACGCGCGTCTGGAGGCCGAGGTCCAGAACATCACCGTCGCCGACAGCGAGAACGAGGCGGTCGGCTCGACCACCGGCGCCCCCACCATCGGCACCGACTGGAGCCCTGGTCCGCGCAGTCCGGTCGAACTCACCTCGGGTCACGCCCCGCACGGCGCGGGCGAGGCCCTGCTCGACTCGGAGTCCGCCGACCGCAAGGACCTGAAGATCGGTGACACGCTCAGCGTCATCGGACCGCAGGGCACCTTCAAGGTCCGGCTCGTCGGCATCGCCACGTTCACCACCACCAACCCCGGGGCGACCCTGCTCTTCCTGGACACCCCGACCGCCCAGACCAAGCTGCTCGGCGACGCCGACGCGGCCACCGGCATCTCCGTGGACGCGCAGGACGGCGTGAGCGACGCGCAGTTGAAGCAGCGCGTCGCCGCCGCGATCGGCACCGGCGACTACGAGATCCGGACCGCCGACGAGCAGGCCAAGTCCGACGTCGAGTCACTGGGCGGATTCCTCGACGTCATCAAGTACGTCATGCTCGGCTTCGCGGGCATCGCCGTCCTCGTCGGTGTCTTCCTGATCGTCAACACCTTCTCGATGCTCATCGCCCAACGGACCCGGGAACTGGGCCTGTTGCGGGCGCTGGGTGCCGACCGGCGCCAGGTGCGCCGCTCGGTGCTGACCGAGGCGATGCTGCTCGGTGTGGTCGGCTCGACGCTGGGCCTCGCGACCGGGATCGGACTCGCCGCCGGGCTCATCGCGCTGATGAACACACTCGGCATGAACATCAGGTCGAGCGAGATGGTCATCGGCTGGGGCACCCCGGTCGCCGCGTACGTCGTCGGCGTGGGCGTCACCTTCGTGGCGGCTTTCCTTCCCGCCCGGCGCGCGGCCGGTGTCTCGCCCATGGCCGCGCTGGCGGACGCCGAGATCGCGGGCGTGGGCCGGCCGTTGAAGATGCGCGCCCTGGTGGGCGGCGTCGTCTTCGGGGCCGGCGCGGCAGCCCTGCTGGGCTGTGTCCTCTCCTCGGACACGTCGTCGTCGGCGTCCCTGCTGGGCCTCGGTGTCGTCCTGACGCTGATCGGCACCGTGATCGCGGGACCGCTCCTCGTGCGCCCGGTGATCCGTGTCCTCGGCGGGGCGTTCCCCGCGCTGTTCGGCTCGATCGGCCGGATGAGCCAGCGCAACGCCCTGCGCAACCCTCGCCGCACCGGCGCCACCGCGGCCGCGCTGATGGTCGGACTCGCCCTGGTCGGCGGCATGTCCGTCGCCAGCGCCTCCATGACCAAGTCCTTCGACCAGCAGATCGACGACACGCTGGGCGCCGACTTCGTCGTCCAGAACAGCAACTTCGTGCCCTTCCCGCAGGAGGTCACCGAAAAGGTCCGCGACACGGACGGCGTGGGGCTCGTGGTCCGCTCGCAGTTCGCCCCGGTCGCCGTACGCCTGCCGGACGGCGACCGCGTCAAGACGACCGCGGCGGCCTACGACCCGCAGCTCGACGACGTCGCCAACATCACGTACGCACAGGGCGACACCGCGGCCGCGCTCGCCTCCGGAAGCATCGCCATGGACGCGGACTTCGCGCGCGACCACGGCGTGCGGATCGGCTCCACGATCCCCGTGGAGTTCCAGAGCCGGAAGACGGCCGAACTGACCGTGGGCGCCCTCACCGACCAGGAGTCCGCGGAGGGCTTCGGGACGCAGGGCGGCATCTACTTCGGCCTGGACACGCTCCAGCGGTACGCGCCCGGCGGGCAGGACTCGGGGCTCTATGTGAACGCCGCCTCCGGCACCGGCTCGGACAAGCTGCGCGCGAACCTGGAGAAGACGCTCGACCCGTATCCGCAGGTCCAGGTGCGCGACATCGCCGACTACAAGGACCTGGTCCACGACCAGATCGCCGTTCTGCTCTACCTCGTGTACGCACTGCTCGGGCTCGCGATCGTGATCGCGGTCCTCGGCGTGGTCAACACCCTCGCCCTGTCCGTCGTGGAGCGCACCCGGGAGATCGGGCTGCTGCGCGCCATCGGGCTCGCCCGGCGTCAGCTGCGCCGGATGATCCGCCTGGAATCGGTGGTGATCGCGGTGTTCGGCGCGGTCCTCGGGCTGGCGCTGGGCCTGGTGTGGGGGGTGTGCGTCCAGCAGGTGCTGGCGTTGCAGGGCATGTCGGCGCTGGCGATCCCGTGGGGCACGATCGTCGCGGTCGTGGTCGGCTCGGCGGTGGTGGGTGTCGTGGCGGCGCTGTTGCCGGCGTTGCGGGCGTCCCGGATGAACGTGTTGACGGCCATCGCGCACGAGTGAGGCGCGATGGCGGCCGTCTCCGGCGGGTGAGGGAATCGGTGTGATCTCAAGTCGCCCGCGAACGAGGAGAGTTCATGCCGCGTCCGTTCCGCTTCGGTGTCAGCTTCATCGACCCGGCGCCCGCCGACGAGTGGCGGGCCAAGTGCCGCCGGGCCGAGGAGCTCGGGTACGACGTGATCCTCGTCCCCGACCATCTGGGTATGCCCGCCCCGTTCCCGGCGCTGGTCGCGGCGGCCGGGGCGACCGAACGGCCGCGGCTGGGCACGTTCGTGCTCAACGCGGGTTTCTGGAACCCGGCGTTGCTCGCGCGCGAGGTGGCCACGACCGACGCGCTGACGGGCGGGCGCCTCGAACTCGGGCTCGGCACCGGGTACGTACAGGCGGAGCACGACGCGGCGGGGCTGCCCTTCGGCTCGCCACGCGCGCGCGTGGACCATCTTCAGCGCACCGTCGAGGAGTTGGGGCGGCTGCTGGACTCGCAGGTGCCGCTGATGCTCGGCGGCAACGGCGAACGGATGCTGGGGCTCGCCGCCGAGCACGCCGACATCGCGGCCTTCACGGGTGCGTCCCTGGTGCCGGGAAGCACCGAGGGGAAGCTGGTGCCGATGGCGGGCGCGGACTTCGCGGCACGTCTCGCCCGGTACAAGGAGCTGGCGGCCGGCCGCGAGGAGCCGGCCGAGCTGAACCTCCTCATCCAGATGGTGGCCGTCACCGACGACCGCGCGGCCGCCGTGGCACCGCTCGTGGAACGGGTGCCGGACGCGACCGTGGAGCAGGCGCTGGAGCTGCCCATCCTCCTGGTCGGCACCCTGGAACAGATCACCGCGCAGGTGCTGGCCCAGCGCGACACGTACGGCTTCACCTACCTGACCGTCCTGGAGCCGTACATGGAGGCGTTCGCGCCGGTCGTCGCCGAGCTGGGCGGCAAGTGACCGTCCGCATGCTGAAATTCGGCGCGTACCCGTCCGGCGTGCGTGATGGGATCGCCGTATGACGGAACTGCACCTTCGCGCCGCCGAACCCGCGGACCTCGACGCCGTGCTGGTCTTCTGGAAGATCTCCGCCGAGGGCACGAGCATCAGCGACGACCGGGACGGCGTGGAACGGCTCGTGGCGCGTGATCCCGAGGCGTTGATCCTGGCCGAGCGGGACGGTGAACTGGTCGGCACGGTGATCGCGGGCTTCGACGGCTGGCGCTGCCATCTGTACCGGCTGGCGGTGCACCCGGAGCGGCGCCGCCAGGGCATCGGCTCGGCGCTGCTCACGGCCGCGGAGGAGCGGTTCGTACGGCTCGGCGGGCGCCGCGCGGACGCGATGGTGCTGGTCCGCAACGAGACGGGGCAGCATGCGTGGCGGGCCGCCGGGTACGCGCCCGAGGAGAAGTGGCGGCGCTGGGTGAAGCACCTCACCGACTGATCGGGGAAGCACCTCACCGTCCGGCCCCCCTTTGCCGGTCCTTTAACATTGGGGGACCACTCGGTCCTCCAAGGAAAGGTGTGAGCGTCCGCCCATGGGCGAGCCTCCCAGTAGTACGCGAGATCGCGCGATCCCCCGCACCCTGTCCGATCATGGGACGGAGGTGACCCGATGACCGAAGTGCTCCTCCTGCTCGTGGCGATCCTGCTCTCGCTGGCCTGCGGTGCCTTCGTCGCCGCCGAGTTCTCGCTGACCACGGTCGAGCGCGGCGCCCTGGAGAGGGCCGCGGAGCGCGGCGAGCGGGGCGCGTCGGGCGCCCTGAAGGCCGTGCGCAATCTGACCTTCCAGCTCTCCGGGGCGCAGCTCGGCATCACGGTCACCAACCTGGTGGTCGGCATGCTCGCCGAGCCGTCGATCGCCAAGCTGATCGCCGGTCCGCTGGAGTCGCTGGGCATGTCCCGCTCGGCGGCCTCGTCGGTCGCGCTGGTGCTCGGTACGGCGCTGTCGACCGTCGTCCTGATGGTCGTCGGCGAGCTGGTGCCGAAGAACTGGGCGATCTCCTCGCCGCTGGCCGTGGCCAAGCGGGTGGGCAACGCACAGCGCTGGTTCAGCGCGGCGTTCCGGCCCTTCATCACCCACCTCAACAACACGGCGAACCGCATCGTGCGTCTCTTCGGCGTCGAGCCGACGGAGGAGCTGGCCGCCGCGCGCGGACCGCAGGAGCTCGCGGCCCTGGCCCGGCACTCCGCCAAGCAGGGCGCGCTGGAGGCCGACACCGCCGAACTCTTCGTGCGGACCCTGAACCTCGCCGACCTGACCGCGGAGAACGTGATGACGCCGCGCGTGCAGGTCATCGCCCTGGACGCCCAGGCGACCTGCGAGGACGTCGCGAACGCCACGCGCGCGACGGGCCTGTCCCGGTTCCCGGTCTACCGCGGCAACCTCGACTCGGTCGTGGGCACCGCCCACATCAAGGACGTCCTGGCGGTCCCGGCCGAGCGCCGGGCCCGAGTCCCCGTCTCCGAACTGATGCGCGAGCCGCTGCTCGTCCCCGAGTCGCTGACCGTGGACCGACTGCTCGACCGGCTGTCCGGCAAGCGCACGATGGCCGTGGTCATCGACGAGTACGGCGGTACGGCCGGGGTGGCCACGCTGGAGGACATCGTCGAGGAGGTCGTCGGCGAGGTCCGCGACGAGCACGACCCGCACGAGACACCCGACCTGGCGGCGGCCGGGACCGACGACGAGGGCCGCGTCCTGTACTCGGCCGACGGCTCGGCACGCATCGACCATCTCGCGCGCGTGGGCCTGCGGGCTCCCGAGGGGCCGTACGAGACCCTGGCCGGCCTGGTGGCGACCGAGCTCGGCCGCATCCCGGTCGTCGGCGACACCGCGGAGGTCGCCGGATGGCGGCTGGACGTGGTGGACGCCTCCGGGCGCAGGGCCGCGCGCGTGCTGCTGCACGCTCCGCTCGACGACACGTCGGAATCCTTCGAAGGGGAGGCCCGGAAGTGACCGCGATCCAGTTGCTGATCGGCCTGGCGACCCTCGTCGTCAACGCCTTCTTCGTGGGGGCCGAGTTCGCGCTGATCTCCGTACGGCGCTCGCAGATCGAGCGATACGTCGAAGAAGGGGCGGAGGGCGACCGGCGCGCCAAGAGCGTGCTGTGGGGTCTGGAGCATGTGTCCGCGCTGATGGCGGCGGCGCAGCTCGGCATCACCCTGTGCACGCTGATCCTCGGTGTGGTCGCCGAACCGGCGATCGCGCACCTGCTGGAGCCGGTGTTCCACGCGCTCGGTGTGCCGGCGGGCGCCGGACACGCGGTGTCGTTCGTGATCGCGCTCACCGCGGCGACGTATCTGCACATGCTGCTCGGCGAGATGGTGCCGAAGAACATCGCGCTCGCGGAGCCGGTGCGCAGCGCGCTGGTGCTGGGCCCGCCGCTGGTCACCCTGTCCCGGGGCCTGCGCCCGGTGATCTTCGCGATCAACGCGTTCGCCAACGCCCTGCTGAAGCTGTTGCGGGTGGAGACCAAGAACGAGGTCACGGCGACCTTCTCGGACGCCGAGCTGGCCCGGCTGGTCAAGGACTCCGACGAGGCGGGTCTGATCGACGACCGGACCCGGGAGCGGCTGCACGACGCCCTGGAGCTGGGCCGCCGGCCGGTGCGCGATGTCGTCCTGCCGCTGGAACGGGTCGTCTACGCGCGCGTGGGCGTCACCCCGGAGCAGTTGGAACGGCTGTCGGCCGAGTCCGGGTTCTCCCGGTTCCCGGTGGTGGACGACGCGCGGCGCATCCTCGGCTATCTGCATGTGAAGGACGCGCTGGACGCCTCCCCGCGGGATCTGGCGTTCCAGGTCCGGGACATGCGGCCCATCGCGCGCGTGCGGGAGAGCACACCGCTGGACGACGTCCTGACGGCGATGCGGGGCAGCCGTACGCATGTCGCGGCGGTGCTGGGGGGCGACGGGCGGCTGGCGGGGCTGGTGACGATGGAGGACGTGCTGCGGGAGCTGTTCGGACAGCGGGCGTGAGGGCCCGGCCGGGCGTCCGGGGAGGCTGACCGACCGCCGGGTATGTGAACGGGTTAGCATTTTCTCCGCCATGCAGAAGAACCCCGCACACACCAGCCTCGTCGCGCTCGGCGACTCCTTCACCGAGGGCATGTCGGACCTGCTCCCGAACGGCTCCTACCGGGGCTGGGCCGATGTCCTGGCCGGCCGGATGGCCGCTGTGACGCCCGGCTTCCGGTACGCCAACCTCGCGGTCCGCGGCAAACTCATCCAGCAGATCGTCGAGGAGCAGGTCGATGTGGCCGTGGCCATGCGGCCCGGCGTGATCACGCTGGTGGGCGGGCTGAACGACACCCTGCGGCCCAAGTGCGACATGGGGCGGGTACGCGCGCTGCTGACCGAGGCAGTGGAGCGGCTCGCCCCGGCCTGCGAGCAGCTCGTACTGATGCGCAGCCCGGGCCGTCAGGGGCCGGTCCTGGAGCGCTTCCGGCCACGCATGGAGGAGCTCTTCGAGTGCGTCGACGAGCTGGCCGCGAAGCACGGCGCGATCGTCGTCGACCTGTACGGGGCGCCGTCCCTCGGTGATCCGCGCCTGTGGGACGTGGACCGGCTGCACCTCACGGCCGAGGGCCACCGCCGCGTCGCCGAGGCGGTCTGGCAGACACTGGGCTACGACCCCGAGGACACCGAGTGGCGCACGCCGATGCCGGCCACGCTGCCGCCGGGCTGGGCCGCGCGACGGGCCGCGGACGCCCGGTTCGCCCGGCAGTACCTGCTCCCCTGGATAGGCCGCCGCCTCACCGGCCGCTCCTCGGGTGACGGCCTGCCGGCGAAGCGGCCCGACCTGCTGCCGTACGAGGGTCCGACGGCGTAACCCGGCGTGACGCGGGTCTCGTAGGTTCCACCGAAGACATCCCTGGCGCTGGCCTGCACGAATCGCCAGTAGAATCCGTACACGTGACTTCCGCTCCCGCCAAGCCCCGCATCCCGAACGTCCTCGCCGGACGCTATGCCTCCGCCGAGCTCGCCACGCTCTGGTCGCCCGAGCAGAAGGTGAAGCTGGAGCGGCAGCTCTGGCTCGCCGTACTGCGGGCCCAGAAGGATCTCGGCATCGAGGTGCCGGACGAGGCGATCGCCGACTACGAGCGTGTCCTGGACACCGTCGACCTGGCCTCCATCGCCGAGCGCGAGAAGGTCACGCGGCACGACGTGAAGGCGCGGATCGAGGAGTTCAACGACCTCGCCGGGCACGAGCACGTCCACAAGGGCATGACCTCGCGCGACCTCACCGAGAACGTCGAGCAGCTGCAGATCCGGCTCTCGCTGGAGCTGATGCGCGACCGTACGGTGGCCGTCCTGGCCCGTCTGGCCAAGCTGGCCGGCGAGTACGGCGAGCTGGTCATGGCCGGCCGCTCGCACAACGTCGCCGCGCAGGCCACGACCCTCGGCAAGCGGTTCGCGACCGCCGCCGACGAGCTGCTCGTCGCCCACGGCCGGGTCGAGGAGCTGCTCGGCCGCTACCCGCTGCGCGGCATCAAGGGCCCGGTCGGCACCGCGCAGGACATGCTCGACCTGCTCGGCGGCGACGCTACGAAGCTGGCCGACCTGGAGCAGCGGATCGCCCGGCACCTGGGCTTCTCGCAGGCGTTCACCTCGGTCGGCCAGGTCTACCCGCGCTCCCTGGACTACGAGGTCGTGACCGCGCTGGTGCAGCTGGCGGCGGCGCCGTCCTCGCTGGCCAAGACGGTCCGGCTGATGGCCGGGCACGAGCTGGTGACCGAGGGCTTCAAGCCGGGCCAGGTCGGTTCCTCCGCGATGCCGCACAAGATGAACACGCGGTCCTGCGAGCGCGTCAACGGCCTCATGGTCATCCTGCGCGGCTACGCGTCCATGACCGGCGAACTGGCGGGCGACCAGTGGAACGAGGGCGATGTGTCCTGCTCGGTGGTGCGCCGGGTCGCGCTGCCGGACGCGTTCTTCGCGCTCGACGGTCTGCTGGAGACGTTCCTGACGGTCCTCGACGAGTTCGGCGCCTTCCCGGCGGTCGTCGCCCGCGAACTGGACCGCTACCTGCCGTTCCTCGCCACCACCAAGGTGCTCATGGGCGCGGTGCGTGCCGGCGTCGGCCGTGAGGTCGCGCACGAGGCGATCAAGGAGAACGCCGTCGCCTCCGCGCTCGCGATGCGCGAGCAGGGCGCCGAGCGCAACGAGCTCCTCGACAAGCTGGCCGCGGACGAGCGCATCCCGCTCGACCGGGCGCAGCTGGACGCGCTGATGGCGGACAAGCTGTCCTTCACGGGCGCCGCGGCCGACCAGGTCGGTGTGGTCGTCGGCCGGATCGAGGAGATCGTGAAGCAGCACCCGGAGGCCGCCGGTTACACGCCCGGCGCGATCCTCTGATCCGGCGCACGGCATGACGCGCTTCACCCCCGCGGAGCTGGAGGCCGCCCGCGACCGTCTGGTACCGGACGTCGTCGCGGACGGTCTGCACGTGCTGTTCTGCGGGATCAACCCGGGTCTGATGACCGCCGCCACGGGCCATCACTTCGCCCGTCCCGGCAACCGCTTCTGGCCGGTCCTGCACCTGTCCGGGTTCACGCCTCGTCTGATGAAGCCGTCGGAGCAGCAGGAGTTGCTGTCCTACGGGCTCGGCATCACCAACGTCGTGGCGCGGGCGACCGCGCGGGCGGACGAGCTGAGCGCCGAGGAGTATCGCGAGGGCGGGCGGCAACTGGCGCTCAAGGTGGCGCGGTTGCGGCCCCGCTGGCTGGCGGTGGTCGGAGTCACCGCGTACCGGGCGGCGTTCGACGACAAGAAGGCCCGGGTGGGTCCGCAGGAGCGGACGTTCGGGGACACGCGTGTGTGGGTGCTGCCGAATCCGAGCGGGCTGAACGCGCATTGGACGACGGCGACGATGGCGGAGGAGTTCGGGCGGTTGCGGGTGGCGGCGCACGCCTGACGGATCACGGGGGGTCGGTGTCGGTGACGAACACCCGGAGTCGGGGCTGGTCCTCGCCGTTGCGGTCGGCCACCGCCAGGACGGCCCGGCGGTCGCTGCCGGGTATGTCCCACGTACGCAGGTCGATCGCCAGGGCGGCGAGCATCGCCCAGGGCTCGGATATGACCTCACCCCGCGCGATGCGCTCCTGGAGGGTGACCGTCCCCCAGCGCGACGGCTCGCCCCACCTGTCCGTCAACCGCTCGGCGACAGCCGCCTCGTAGGCATAGCAATCACTCGCGTCCGGCCAGTCCCCGGGCCCTAACCACGCGGCGTGATAGCCACTGTGCCCCGCGGGAAAGTCCCGGGCGCACAGCGTGTCGATCAGAGCGAGGTCCTTCGCGATGTCCATGTGATCCAGTAAACCGGGTCCCACTGACAACTGGCCTGCCGTCAGGCGTCCCTGCGGCGCACGCTCCACGCGCCCGCCACCAGTACCGCCGCCGTCCACAGCGCGGTCACCCCCAGCCCCGCCCACGGCCCCAACCGGCCGTCGTAGGACTCGTACAGGACCACCTGTCCCGCCCGGTCCGGCAGGAAGTCCGTCGCGCCGCCCACCGCGTCCCCGATCACGAACGAGACGACGAGGACGAACGGGATCAGCAGGGACAGCGCGCCCACCCCGCTGCGCAGCAGGGCCGTGAGGCCGGCCGCCAGCAGCGCCATCAGCATGAGGTAGAGGCCGCAGCCCACCACACCGCGTGCCTGCTCCCCCACCGTCAGACCGCTCGCCGCGTCGCCCAGGCCCGCCCTCGCGACCAGGAGCGCGGCCAGGGCGGTGATCTGCCCGACGACCAGGGTCGGCACGGCGATCGCGGTCAGCTTGGCCGCGTACCACCGTCCGCGCCGCGGCACCGCGGCGAGCGAGAGCCGCAGCGCGCCCCCGTGGAACTCCGAGGACACGGCCATGGCGCCGAAGGAGATCGCGGCGATCTGACCGGGCGCGACCCCGGACAACGCCGTGAACAGCGGGTCGAAGTCAGGGTCGGACGTCTCGGAGACACCGGCGAGCGCGGAGAACGCCGTGGTCGCCGCGAACAGCGCCGCCAGCGCCCCGAGGAGCGAGCGGAGCGTACGGATCTTCAGCCACTCGGCGTGCAGAACGGGTGCGTAGGACATGTCAGGCCTCCTGCGGCTGTGCGGTGAACTCGGCCTCGGTGGCGGTGAGGTCCAGATAGGCCTGCTCCAACGTGCCCTCCTGCGCGGTCAGTTCGAGGATCGGGATGCCCGCGGCGGACGCGAGGCGGCCGATGTCGTCCACGCGCGCGTGGTGGACGGTCCAGTGCCCGTCCTCGTGCTCGACGCCGCCGAGCCCGTGTTCGGTCAGGACGGCCTTAAGGGTGGTGGGGTCCGTGGTGCGGATCCGTACCCGTGGCTGCACACGTGCGTGGATGAACCCGCGCATCGGGGTGTCGGCGAGGAGCCTGCCCCGGCCGAGGACCACGAGGTGGTCGGCGAAGGACGCGGTCTCGTTCATGAGGTGGCTGGAGACCAGGACGGTGCGCCCCTCCCCCGCGAGCCGGCGCAGCAGCCCGCGGATCCAGATGATGCCTTCGGGGTCCAGACCGTTGGAGGGTTCGTCGAGCATGACCACCTCGGGGTCGCCGAGCAGCGCGGCCGCGATGCCGAGCCGCTGGCGCATGCCCAGGGAGTACGTCTTCACCCGGCGCCGGGCCACCGGGGCGAGGCCGGTCTCCTCCAGCAGTCCGTCGACGCGGGCGTCCGGGATGCGGTTGCTCGCGGCGAGCGTGCGCAGGTGGTCGCGGCCGGTGCGGGAGCCGTGCGCGGCCTGCGCGTCGAGCAGGGCGCCGACATGGCGCAGCGGTTCGCCGAGGCCTCCGTAGGCGCGGCCGCCGATCGTGGCGGTGCCGGACGTCGGCCGGTCGAGGCCGAGCACGAGCCGCATGGTGGTCGACTTTCCGGCTCCGTTGGGGCCGAGGAAGCCGGTGACGCGGCCGGGGAGGACGGTGAAGGTGAGGTCGTCCACGGCTCGTCGGGTGCCGAACTCCTTGGTCAGGTTCTGGACTTCGATGCTGGTCATGGGTGCAGCCTGGCCGGTGGGGCGGGGGCGGGGCCTCCCCCGCGGGTGGAGATCGTCTCCCCCGTGCGGGGGAGGCTCGCTGTCAGTGGCGGCTGGCACGATGACGCAATGGTCCGTTTGCTGCGCCCGTTCGGCCGGGCGGTGACGTACACACGGTTGCTGCATCTGTTCGTCGCGATCGTGTGGCCGAGCATGTGGCTGTTCGTCCAGGAGGCGTGGTGGACCTGGGTGATGGCCGGCGTGGTCCTCGCGCCCGTCGCGGCTGGTGCCCGCGATGCGCACCGTGGAGGGTCTGCAGGCACGGCTGTTGCTGACCGGTCACCGGCATGACAGCGCGGGCACCGACATCGTCGTGACGCCGTCCGCCACCTGGGGCGACCGGGGGCGGGTCGTCGTCTGGCTGGAGGCGCGGCTGCTGATCGGCTGCGCGACGTCGGTGTTCACCGTCCAGTTGCTCATCGCGACCGTCGACCTGGTGGCGTCGGCGTTCGGCCGTGACGTCGGGGAGGGCCTGCTGGTCCCGCTCCACGGCCACGCCTGGTGGCACGTCCTGCTCGTACCCCCGGCGCTCGTCACGCTGGCGGTGACGGTGGTCGGCTCGGGCCGGCTCATCACGGCACTCGCCCACCGTCTCCTGGGCCCCTCGCCGGCCGATCGCCTGGCCGCCATGGAGGAACGCACCGAGCAGCTCCTGGAGCGCACCCGCATCGCCCGCGAGCTCCACGACTCCATCGGCCACGCGCTGACCGTGGCCGTCGTCCAGGCGGGCGCCGCCCGCGCGGCCGGTGATCCCGCCTTCACCGACCGTGCCCTGGGCGCCATCGAGGAGACCGGCCGGGCGGCCCTGGAGGATCTGGAACGGGTGCTCGGGATCCTGCGCGAGTCCGAGCGGCCGGTCGGCGGACGGCCGACGCTGGCGGACTGCGACCGTCTGCTGGAGTCCGCCCGCGTCTCCGGCGCGAAGGTCGACGCCGAGGTGACCGGGCCCGTCGACACGTTGCCCGGACCGGTCTCCCGCGAGGGGTACCGCATCCTCCAGGAGTCGCTGACCAATGTGCTGCGGCACGCGGGGGCCGTCCCCGTCCGGGTGCGCATCGCGGTCGTGGCGGACGGTCTCGCTCTGGAGGTCCGCAATCCACTGACGGCCGACATACCCGGGCCGGGCCGGGGCAGCGGTCTGCGCGGCATCCGCGAGCGCGCGGCCCTGCTGGGCGGCAGCGCGCACACCGGCCCCGACCGGGGTGACTGGCAGGTGCGGGTGGAGCTGCCGCTGCGCTGATCTACGCTGGCCGGATGCCGGTCACCGTTCTCCTCGTCGACGACGAACCCCTCGTACGCGCGGGTCTGCGGGCCGTGTTGGAGGCGCAGCCCGACATCGAGGTCGTCGGGGAGGCGGCGGACGGGGCCGCGGTGATCCCGCTGGTGCGGCAATTGCGGCCCGACGTGGTCGCCATGGACGTACGGATGCCGCTGCTGGACGGGATCGAGGCCACGCGCGCGGTGCTGCGGACGATCGAGAAGCCGCCGAAGATCCTGGTGGTGACGACGTTCGAGAACGACGAGTACGTGTACGAGGCGCTGCGGGCCGGAGCCGACGGGTTCCTGCTGAAGCGGGCCCGGCCGGCCGAGATCGTGCACGCGGTGCGGCTGGTCGCCGAGGGCGAGTCGCTGCTGTTCCCGGCGTCGGTGCGGCGACTCGCCGCCGAGTACGGGGAGGGCGGCGGCAATCGTGCGGCCCGGGCGGCGATGGAGCGGGCCCAGTTGACCGAGCGGGAGGCCGAGGTGCTGCGGCTGATGGCCCGCGGGCTGTCCAACGCGGAGATCGCCGAGCGGCTGATCGTCGGGACGGAGACCGTGAAGTCCCACGTCAGCGGCGTACTGGCGAAGCTCGGGGCGCGGGACCGCACGCAGGCCGTGATCGCGGCGTACGAGTCGGGGTTCGTGGCGCCCGGCTGACCGGGACCCGCTCACGATCTCCCGGGTCCCCGCACTCGCCCGGCTCCGTCCCTACGAGTACGATCCGGCCAACACGCGCACGAGCTGGGAGGACGGACGTTGGGGCGGCTGACCGGCGGGGATCCCTCGCTGCTGCGAAGGATCAATTCCGCGGTGGTGCTGCACGCGCTGCGCGCCACGGACTGCGCCACGCTGACCGAGATCACGCGGGTGACCGGGCTGTCCCGGCCGACCGTCGAGGGCGTGGTCGAGGGGCTCATCGAGGCGGGGTACGTCGTCGAGAAGGCGGCCGACGAGAGTGTCGTACGCCGGCAGGGGCGGCCCGCGCGGCGGTTCAGGTTCCGGGCCGAGGCCGGGCATCTGCTGGGCCTCGACATCGGGCCCCACCGGGTCGCCGCGCTCCTGTCCGACCTGGACGGCCGGGTGCTCGGCGCCGTCGCCAAGGACGTCTCCGAGACGGCGTCGGCCGACGAGCGCCTGGAGCGGCTGCGCACCGCGGTGGCCGACCTGCTGCGCCGGGCCGGCGTCGCACGCGAGTCGCTGCGGGCGGTGGGGGCCGCCTCGCCCGGGATCGTCGAGGCGGACGGCACCGTGCGGCTGTGCGCCGCGCTGCCCCAGTGGACGGGGCTGCGCCTCGGTGAGCGGTTGAGCCGTTCCTTCAAGTGTCCGGTCCTGGTGGAGAACGACGCCAACGCGGCGGCGGTCGCCGAGCACTGGAAGGGTGCCGCCACCGAGTCCGACGACGTCGTGTTCGTGCTGGCGGGGCTGAGTCCCGGCGCGGGGGCGCTGATCGGCGGGCGGCTGCACCGGGGGTACGGCGGGGCGGCGGGCGAGATCGGCGCGCTGCATCTGCTCGGCCGCGAGGTGACGCCGGAGAAGCTGCTGTCCACCACGGACGAGCCGCTGCACCCGCTCGACGAGCAGGCCGTCGCCGAGGTCTTCGCGCAGGCCCGCGAGGGCGACCAGCGGGCCCGGGCGGCCGTCGACCGTTTCCTCCAGCGGCTCGTCCACGACGTGGCCGCCCTGTCCCTCGCCCTCGACCCCGAGCTGGTCGTCATCGGTGGCTGGGCGACCGGGATCGTCGACGTACTGGAGCCGCTGCGGCTGGAGTTGGCGCGCTACTGTCTGCGGCCGCCGAAGGTGACGCTGTCGCTGCTCGGCGAGGCCGCCGTGGCGACGGGGGCGCTGCGGCTGGCGCTGGACCATGTGGAGGAGCAGCTCTTCGCGGTGGAGGGCACGGTGACGGCGCGGCGCTGAGCGCTCCGTGGGAGGTGCCGGGAGCTGCGGTCGTCCGTGGGCGGCGCCGTCGTGGCCGGTCGCGCGTGCGTGGCGGAGCCGCGTATTGATCACCGCCCGGCGCTCCTTCAGGGCGCTCCGGCCGGCTGTCGTCGAAACGCCTCGCGCCCCGGAGTCGCTCCGGGGCGCGAGGCGTCGGGCGCTGCGGCGGTCAGGACGCCCGGCGCTCCGGGTCCTCGTGGATCTCCACGCCGCCGGAGTCGCCGAAGGTCAGCCGGCAGGTGTCGGCGCGGTAGGTGGCGACGGACAGCGCGGCGGTGCGGCCCTGCGAGAAGAAGCGGGTCGTCACGACGAGGACGGGTGCCCCGGGCAGCCGGTCCAGCTGCTTGGCGTCGTCGGCGCGGGCCGAGCCCAGTTCCACGGCGCTGTCCTGGCCCTCCAGCCCCAGGCGCTGGAGCTCGCGCAGTACGGCACGCGCGCGGGCCGCACCGGACGGGGCGTCTATGGCGGAGAGGTCGGGCACCGAGGACTGCGGGATGTAGAGCAGTTCCGCGGCGACGGGCTGACCGTGCGTCATACGGGAGCGTCGGACGATGTGCACGGGTTCGTCGTGGCCGGTTTCCAGTGCCCCGGCGACGGCTGCCGACGGGACGTCCAGCGTGCTGTCGACGGACTGCCAGGCGTCCGGGGCCGTGCCCGGCCAGACATGGTGTTCCGTGCCGACGGCGACACCCACGCGGGGCGGGGCGACGGTCGTACCGACGCCGCGGCGGCGCTGGAGCCGGCCTTCCAGCTCGAGCTGCTCCAGGGCCTGGCGGAGCGTGGCGCGCGCGACGCCGAACCGGGCGGCGAGGTCGCGCTCGTTGGGCAGGATCTCCCCCACCGAGAACTCGGAGTCCAGCGCCTCAGTGAGCACGGTCTTGAGGTGCCAGTATTTCGGTTCCGGCACCGTTTCCAGCTGCGTGGTCCCCACCCTGTCCTCCGCAATCGCCGTGGTCCGGCGGCTTTTTAGCGCCCTTGTTTATTAAAGGTTGTTTCACTTCTCTGCGACCATAGGGCGGCCCCCACCCTTGGTCAAGACCAATCCTCGATGACGACGAAGCCCCCGTCGTGGGACGGGGGCTTCGCGCTGCGGTTCGCTACGCGGCGAGCGACTGGAGTTTGTCGGGGTTGCGTACGACGTAGACCGACTGGATCCGGCCGTCGACCACGTCCAACTGGAAGACCGAGTCGGGCTTGTCGCCCGACAGGAGCAGCAACGCGGGGCCGCCGTTGAGCTCCAGGAAGCGGAAGGACATGTCCGGGACGCCCTTGCGTGCGGCGCCGACGAGGAAGCGGCCCACCTTGTCCGCCGTCTCGATGACGCGCAGCGGCGCCTTGGACTTGCCGCCGCTGTCGCTGACGAGGCGGACGTCGGGGGCCAGCATCGACATGAGCCCCTGGAGGTCGCCCTCAGCGGCGGCGGCGAGGAAGCGCTCGGTGAGATCCCGGCGCTGGACGGGGTCGACGTCGTAGCGGGGCCGTCGTTCCTCGACGTGCTTGCGGGCCCGCCCGGAGAGCTGGCGCACGGCCGCTTCACCCTTGTCGAGCATGGTCGCGATCTCCGCGTACGGGTAGCCGAAGGCCTCCCTCAGCACGAACACCGCCCGCTCCAGCGGCGACAGGGACTCCATGACGACGAGGACGGCGAGGGAGACCGAGTCGGCGAGGACGGCGCGCTCCGCGGTGTCCGGGACCATGTCCCCGAAGTCCGTGACGTACGGCTCCGGCAGCCATGGGCCGACATACGCCTCGTTGCGCGCCTTGACCTGGCGCAGCCGGTCGATGGCCAGGCGGGTCGTGACACGCACCAGGTAGCCGCGCGGTTCGCGCACCTCGCTGCGGTCCGCGCCGGACCAGCGCAGCCAGGCCTCCTGGACCACGTCCTCAGCGTCTGCCACCCGGCCCAGCATGCGGTAGGCGACGCCCACCAGGACGGGGCGGTGTTCTTCGAATACGTCGGTCACGGTGTCGGTGGTCACGACACCATCCCAGCCGACGTCCCGCGTGCTGTCCAGGCGAGTCCGGCACGTGCCACACAAAGGGGCTACCCGTCGGTAGCAATTGCTGACAAGCTGTCTACACGCCGTCCGGCTGCGAGTCCCAGACGAGGAGCACACGTACATGGCCGCCACTGTCTCGTTCAAGGTCCCTTCCCCGCACGGCCCGCGGACCGTGACCGTCGACTACGCGCGCGTGGGCAGCGGCGAACCGCTGCTCCTGTTGCACGGCATCGGTCACCACCGGCAGGCCTGGGACCCGGTCGTGGACATCCTGGCGACCGAGCGCGAGGTCATCGCCGTGGATCTGCCCGGCTTCGGCGCGTCCCCGGGGCTGCCGGACGGACTGACCTACGACCTCGCCACCACGACCGCCGTGTTCGGCGCCTTCTGCGAGGCGCTGGAACTCGACCGGCCGCATGTCGCGGGCAACTCGCTCGGCGGCCTGCTCGCCCTGGAACTCGGCCGCGAGAAGCTCGTACGGTCCGTCACCGCCCTCTCCCCCGCGGGGTTCTGGTCGGAGGCGGAGCGGCGTTACGCCTTCGCCGTGCTGCTCACCATGCGCGGTATAGCCCTGCGGATGCCCCGGCCGATGGTCGAGCGGCTGTCCCGCTCGGCGGCCGGCCGCACCGCGCTCACCAGCACCATCTACGCCCGCCCGGCCCGCCGTTCACCGGAGGCCGTCGTCGCCGAGACCCTCGCGCTCGTGAACGCGACCGGCTTCGCCGAGACCCTCCGCGCGGGTGGCTCCGTGCAGTTCGTCGACGACATCCCCGGTGTTCCGGTCACCGTGGCCTGGGGCAGCAAGGACCGTCTGCTCCTGCGCCGGCAGGGGGTCCGCGCCAAGCAGATCATCCCCAAGGCCCGCCTCGTGCGGCTGCCCGGCTGCGGCCACTGCCCGATGAACGACGACCCGGCGCTCGTCGCGCGCGTGATCCTCGACGGCAGCCGCTGACCTGTTCGACGCACGAGACCCCAGGGCGACTCCGGCGCCGACGACGGCGCTCCCGGCGGCCTGCGCCACACCGTAGGAGCCCGTTGCGACGAGCGGGGCGGTGCAGGCGGCGGCGACCGGGATGAGACCGGAGAACAGCGTGGCGCGCTCTGCGCCGATCCGCTGCATGCCCATGTACCAGCACACGAACCCGACGACCGTGACGACCGCCGCCTGCCACAGCAGCGCGGCGGCCTCGGTCCGGTCGGGCGGGCGCAGCCACGCCGTGCCGTCCACGACCAGTCCGGCCGCCAGGGACTCGAGCGCGGCGATCCCGCACACCGTCGCCGACAGCAGCCGTGGCCCCAAAGGCCGCAGCACGGGCACGGCGAGAACCGCGAAACCGACCTCTCCCACCAACGCGCACACCGAGAACGCCAGGCCCGCGCCGTCCGTCCGCCCCCAGCCCTGGACCGTGAAGGCGCCCAGGGCCACGAGCAACGCCCCGTACAGGACGGCACGTTGGGGACGGCGGCCGTCCAGAAGGGGCACGACGACGGCCACCACGACCGGCGCGCAGCCGACGAAGACACCGGGGACGGCGGGCTCGGCCGTACGTTCCGCCGCGATGACGGCCATGTTGAAGCCGACCATGCCGACGGCCGCGAGCAGCGCGAGACGGGCCCAGCGCCGGGGCGCGAGCGCCCGCAGCCGGGCCGTCGCACCGCGCCCCACCAGCGGCACGAGCAGCAGACAGGCGAGGCTGTAACGCAGGAACTGGCCGCCCGCGTAGGGGTAGTCGCCCAGGACGCTGTTGGCGGTGAAGGACGCGCCGACGAGGACGCAGGCGAGTGCGGCGAGGAGCGTTCCGCGGGTGGTGGTGGCGTTCATGGGAACGACGCTAGGGAGCGGGGTGGTCCGCATTAAGGTCCATTCCCATGACGTCATCGGAGACCAATCGGAAGCGGGCCACGGCGTCGGGCGGCGAGTCCGGCCCCGTGTCGGACGAGCGGGCGGGCTCCGCCGCCTGGGAGTTGTTGCTCCCGCTCGGCTCCGCACCCGCACGCTCGCGTGGACGTGCGCTGCAGGCGGCGCTGCGGGAGGCGGTCCGGTCGGGGAAGCTCCCGCCGGGGACCCGGTTGCCGTCGAGCCGGGACCTGGCCGGTGACCTCGGTGTGTCGCGCGGGCTCGTGACGGAGGCGTACGAGCAGCTGACGGCCGAGGGGTATCTGCGCAGCGGGCGGGGGGCGGGGACCTGGGTGGGCGGTGCCGTGCGCTCCGTCGAACCGCGCGCGCGTGATCTCGCGCCGCGTCCCCCCGGCGCCCGCGCGGACTTCGTGCCCGGGACGCCCGACCTGTCCCTGTTCCCGCGCGCCGCCTGGGCCGCGGCACAGCGCGGGGTGCTGGCGGAGCTGCCGCACCACGAACTCGGCTATCCCGATCCGCGCGGGCTGCCCCGGCTGCGCACCGCCCTGGCCGAACTCCTCGCCCGCCGCCGTGGCGTGGTGGCCGACCCGGAGCGGATCGTGGTGGTGTCCGGGGTGGCCCAGGCGTCGAGCCTGCTCGGCTTCGCCCTCCACGCGCGCGGGCTGCGCGAGGTGGGCGTGGAGGATCCCGGCAGTCCGCAGCACGACGGCCTGTACGCCGCGGCGGGCGTCACCACGGTGCCCGTGCCGCTGGACGAGGACGGACTGGCCGTCGAACCCCTGCGGGCCTCGGGCGTGCGGGCCGTCGTGACCACACCGGCTCACCAGTACCCCACCGGGATCGCGTACTCCGCGCGCCGGCGAGCCGAACTGCTCGACTGGGCGCGGTCCGTGGACGGGTTCGTCCTGGAGGACGACTACGACGGTGACTTCCGCTACGACCGTGCCCCGGTCGGCGCGCTCCAGGGCCTCGATCCCGACCGCGTGGCCTACGCGGGCTCCGTCAGCAAGTCCCTCGCCCCGGGACTGCGGCTGGGCTGGCTGCTCGTACCGGAGTCACTCGCCGACGAGGTGATCGAACGCAAACGGACCATGGACCTCGGCCATCCCACACTCGACCAGGCGCTGTTCGCCCGTTTCGTGGAGCGCGGTGACTACGACCGTCAACTGCGCCGCTGCCAGCGCGCCTACCGCCAGCGGCGCGACGCACTCGTGGCCGCTCTGGAGGAGTACTTCCCCGGCGCGAAGGTGTCCGGGATCGCCGCGGGGCTGCACGTCATCGCCACGCTGCCGGAGCACTACGGGCCCGAGGAGCACTTCCTCGCGCGCGTCGCCGCGGCCGGGGTGGCCGTCCGTCCGTTGTCGGACTGCACGCACGCGCGTGCCGAAGGCTCCGCGGAGACCCGGCTCGTGGTCGGATACGCGCATCTGTCCCCCGCGCGGATCCGTTCGGGCGTACGGCTGATGGCCGACGCGGGCTCCGGGTGAGGGTCGGCGTACCTCGTCGTGTCCGCGAATCGCACACCGGTTCCCTTACGCCCGCGGTCAGTTGTTCACTTGTGGTTTGCGTGTGCGCTGCGGCGCACGAGTAGTTGTGGCATCGCACACTGGCCGGATCCCGTCCTTGGAGGCGCATCCATGTCACATCGTCCGCTCCCCGCCCGCCGCACCGTCCTGCGCGGCTCCCTGGTCGCTTCGGCGGCCCTGGCCCTGCCCGCCGCCGGTTCGGCACCGGCTTTCGCCCGATCCGGGCGTCCCGAGGCGGGGTGGGGCGTGCAGACGGGCGACGTGACCTCGGACTCGGGGCTGGTGTGGGTGCGCTCCGACCGTCCGGCGCGCATGATCGTCGAGACGTCCGCGACCGAGTCGTTCCGCAACCCGCGCCGCTGGCACGGCCCGCTGCTCGGCGCGGACACCGACTTCACCGGCACCACCCGGCTGCACGGCCTCCCGCCCGGCGAGCAGATCCACTACCGCGTACGGCTGGCCGACCCCGACGACCCGCGCCGTACCGGCGAGCCGGTCACCGGCACGTTCCGCACGGCCTCGGCCAGGAGGCGCGACGGCGTGCGTTTCGTCTGGTCGGGCGACCTGGCGGGGCAGGGCTGGGGCATCAACCCGGACCTCGGCGGATACCGGATCTACGACGCGATGGCCGCCCTGGACCCCGACTTCTTCGTCTGCAGCGGCGACAACATCTACGCCGACGGCCCGCTCTCGGCGTCCGTCACCCTCCCCGACGGCAGCACCTGGCGCAATGTCACCACCGAGGAGAAGGCGAAGGTCGCCGAGACGCTGGCCGAGTTCCGCGGCAACTTCCGCTACAACCTGCTCGACGACAACCTCCGGCGGTTCAACGCCCAGGTCCCCTCGATCGTCCAGTGGGACGACCACGAGGTGACCAACAACTGGTTCCCCGGCGAGATCCTCGCCGACTCCCGCTACACCGAGAAGAACATCGACGTGCTGGCCGCGCGCGCCCGCCAGGCGTTCTCCGAGTACTTCCCGGTCTCGACCCTGCGCCGCCCCGACGGCCGGGTGTACCGGGTGGTCCACCACGGCCCGCTCCTCGACGTGTTCGTGCTGGACATGCGCACCTACCGCAACGCCAACTCGCCGGACGACCAGAGCACCGACCCGCAGGGCATCCTCGGCGCCGGGCAGCTGGCCTGGCTCAAGCGGGAACTGGCCCGCTCCCGGGCGGTGTGGAAGGTGATCGCCTCGGACATGCCGCTCGGACTGGTCGTGCCGGACGGCACGGACGGCAAACCGAACATCGAGGCCGTCGCCCAGGGCGACCCGGGTGCACCGCTCGGGCGTGAGCTGCAGATCGCGGAGCTGCTGCGGTTCATCAAGCACCGGCGGATCACCGGCACGGTGTGGCTGACCGCCGACGTCCACTACACCTCGGCCCAGCCTACCAACCGTCCCGGGCCGCCTTCACCGACTTCGAACCGTTCTGGGAGTTCGTGTCGGGCCCGCTCAACGCCGGCGCCTTCCAGGCCAACACGCTGGACGGCACCTTCGGCGCGGAGCGGGTGTTCGTCAAGGCGCCGCCGACCGCGAACGTCTCGCCCGCCGGCGGCTACCAGTTCTTCGGCGAGGTCGACATCGACGGCGGCAGCGGTGAGCTGACGGTCCGGCTGCGGGAGTCGGACGGCACCGTGCTGTTCACACAGGTGCTCCAGCCGGGCCGTGTGGGCCAGTGACTCCCGTACTCTCGTAGGCGGGCCGCGTCCCGGCGTCATCCCCCGGTGCGCGGCCTGCGTGTTCTCCCGGCCCATGACCCTGCGAACTCCCGCTCACCCAGGGCGTTTTCGCAGGTCAGGGCCGATTGTCAGTGGTCGCCCCTACGGTCTTTCCATGACGCGATCTCTGCAGGCCGTGGCCTATCGCCGACCCTCCGCACTGGAGTCCGCAGCGGGCTCACAGCGCCTGGGGCTCGAGACCTCACGGGGTGCGACGCCCTCGGGCGCCGAGGACCATCCGCGGTTCTTCGCGGGCTTCCTGACGTCCCCTCAGGTGGCTTCCGCCGGGCTGCTCGCGGTGGCCGACGTCGCGGCCGCGCGCTACTTCCAGCCGCAGCTGCGCGCCTCGCTGGACCCGGTGGTTACGGGCAACGGCGACCGGCTGCGCTTCGAGTCCTTCTCCGGCTGCGGCGGGGTCTACGCCCGCCTCGACGTGCTGGCGCCCGGCCTGGACGGCGGCGAGGTGGGACACGGCACGACGAACGTCGACGTCAACAACCCGCTGCGCGAGGCGCTCTCGCGGATCGGCGCGGACGACCCGCTCCATCTGCGGGTCGGCCCCGAGGAGCTGGCCGTGACCACGCTCGACGGCCCGGTCGTGGAGAAGAAGGTGCCGCTCCCCGACCGCTGGCTGCGCGGCTTCGCGGAGGCCCAGGTGATCGCCGCGGGCTTCGACCTGCGGGCCGAGTTGCCCGCCGCCGAGGCCGTGCGGTTCCTGCGGACGCTGCCTCGCGGCGGCGGACGCGGCGCCCCGCGCTGGGTGGTGCCGGCGGGCGGCACGCTGCGGCCGACCACCCGCGCGGTGCCGGGTGCGGTGTGCCTGCCGGGGCCGGAGCGGCTGGTCGCGCTCCAGCGGGTGCTGCGGCACGCGACGGCCCTGCGGGTGTACGGCCCGGCGGTCGCCCCGGGCTCCGGCAGTGCCGCCACGGCCGGCGCCTGGGAGGCCGTCCTGCCGGGCATGCGGCTCACCCTGACGCTGTCGCCCGACTCCTCACGCGGGTTCTCCGGCGAGGGCGGCGTCCTCGACGCGCTCGCGACCGACGAGGCCGCGGAGGACGCCGAGCTGCTCTCGGTGCTCCTGGCATGGGAACCCCGCGTCGACGTCGCCGACCTCGCCGCCGCGGCGGGACTGACTACCGACCGGGTCCGGGCGGCACTGGTCCGCCTGGGCACCTCGGGCCGCGTCGGGTACGACACGGCGGAGGCGGCCTACTTCCACCGGGAGCTGCCCTACGACGCCGAGCGCGTGGAGCGCCACAACCCGCGGCTGCGGTCGGCCCGGGCACTGGTGGCGGCGGGTGCGGTCGCCCCGGAGGGCACGGGCGGCACGGTCACGGCCGAGGACGGACATGTGCACCGGGTCCGGGACGAGGCGGGGGTGCTCAGCTGCAGTTGCCTGTGGTGGGCGAAGTACCGGGGCGGGCGCGGGCCGTGCAAGCACGCGCTGGCGGTGCGCATGACGCGGCGGGGTGCCGCGGTGGAGCAGGAGACGGTTCGGGTCGACGGGGGTGTGCGATGAGCGAGCTCATCGACGCGGTGCGGGGCGGGCGGACGGCCGAGGTGCTGGGTCTGCTGGACGGCATGACGGACGCGGAACGGCGGGCGGCCTTCCCCGAGTTGAAGGAGCTGCGCAAGGAGCTCCGGGCGGATCGCTGGGGTACGGCCGCGCGGCGCGCGCACCCTGCCCTGCACGTGGCGGGCGCGGCCTGCCAGACCGGTGCGGCGGCGGTGGCGAGCTGGCTCGGGGCCTCCGACATGAGCTGGTGGCAGGCGCAGCCGGCGGTGCTGCTCGATGTGCTGGGCGACCGTGATCCCGCGTGGCTGGCGGACGTGGCGCACCGGCTGGCACAGCGTCCGGCCGGTGCCGACGTGGCGTACGAGCTGGTGTCCGGCCTGGTGCGGCTCTCGGGCTGTCCGGTGCCGACGACGGACGCGTACGTCCGGGGCTGGCTGCTCCACGTCGGCACCACCTGGCCTCGCGAGGGCACCGTGCAGGACCGGCTGCGCCGGGAGCCGCATCTCGCGCAGTTGGTGGCCGCCGTCTTCGAGACGGACGACATGGGTTCCCTGCTGGGGTGGTTGTCCGGTGACGGACCGAACAGCTGGACCGGGGCTCTGGCCGGGCTCACGGCCGAGGGCACGCTCGACCGGCGGACGATGGTCGACGCGTGTGTCGCACGGCTCCTGCGGGGCGGCCGGCCCGCCGATCACCGGGTGTTCCTCCGCCTCCTCACGACACTGGACCTCACTCGCGACGAAGAGCGCGAACGGACGGCGGACTGGCTGGCCCTCGCCGCGGACGGCACGTCGACGGTGGCCTCGCACGCACAGTCGGTCCTGGGCTCCCTGGCCCTGGACGGCGCCCTGCCCGTGCGCCGGCTCGCCGAGATGTCGGCCGCCGTGCTGTTCCGTACGGAGAAGAAGCTGGTACGGGCCCAGCTCGCCCTGTTGGGCAAGGTGCTCGCACGGAACGCCGGCACGGTCGACGAGCTGCTGCCGACCGCCGCCCACGCGTTCGGGCACGAGGACTCGGATGTGCAGGAGCGGGCGCTGAAGCTGGTCGAGCGGTATGCCGGGAAGGCCGGCGCCGGGGTGCGGGACGAACTGATCGTCTCGGCGGACCAGTTGATCCCGGCGTTGCGCATCCGGGCGGTCGGCGTGCTGGGGGCGGCACCGGCGGCATCGCAGACCGTGGTTCACGAGGAGGTGCTGCCACCGGCCCCGGAGCCGGTGCGGCTCGCTCCCGCGCCCGGGTCGGCCGCCGAACTCGCCGAGGAGGTGGGGGCGTTGCTGGCGTCCGGCGGGGACGTGGCGACGTTCGAGCGCACCCTGGACGGGCTCGTGCGCCGTGCCCACCAGGACCGGGACTCCCTGATCGAGGCGCTCGGCCCGGTCGTGGCACGCCTGTGGTGGGTTGTCGGCGACCCCGAGCATGAGCGGCAGTACGCCTTCGGTGGCCGTCTGTCCTCCCTCGAAGTGGTGCTGGCGACGCTGCTGGGCAAGGTGCGTACCGACACGCTCCACAGCGCGGTCCAGCACGGCACGTCGGCGCGCGCCTGCGTACACAGCCCGCTGGCGCAGGCCTTCAACGCCCGCGTCGCGGAGGTCGCGTACCGGATCGCCACCGATCCGCTGCCGTTCCTGCTGTCCACACCCGGCTGGACCACGGGGCTGCTGGAGCCCGACGAGCTGGTGGCCCGCCTCGACGAGTACCGGTGCCTCGGTGCGCGGGTGTCGGCGGCGGACTTCGACCAGGCGCTGCTCCGCGTGCGCCGCACGGACAAGGCGGCGTCCGCGGCGGCGGCCGAGAAGGCGGCGGCGCTCGGCACACCGGAGGGGAAGCGCCTGGCCCGATGGCTCGCCTCGGGGCCGCCGGCGCTGCCCACGTACCGGCGGCGGACGGCGGGAGCGCGCCTGGTGGTGGAGCTCGGTGAACTCCCGGAGCTGCAGGAGGATTTCGGCCGCGAGTTCCGTCATCTGGGCCGGCCGGTGAATGTGTACGGGGACCACTGGCACTGCCACCACTGGGACGACACCGCCCGTCAGCACTGGCTCGCTCTCCTCCCCGAGCGCCGCGAACTCGTCGCGGCCCGCGTCCTGCGCGATGTCTCGACCGTCGCCGTCGACGACGCGCGAGGAGCCGCCGCCGTACTTCCGCTGCTCGCCGAGTCCGGCGGCGAGGCGGGTGACGCCGTGCATCTGTGCCTGGCGTACGGGCTCGGGGCCCGGCACGAGGAGGATCGACTCGCCGCCGTGGACGCCCTGCTGGTACTCGCCGCGCGGGCGCAGCTCGATGGGGCGTTGCTGGGCGCGGACCTCGGACAGCTGGTGCGACGCGGGGCCGTGAAGCCGTTGCGGCTGGCGGAATCGGTGCGTGCGGCGGCGGCGACCGGGGCGAACGCCACCATCTGGGGGCTGCTGCGGCACACCCTGCCCGTGCTGCTCGCCGACCTCGCCACCGGCGGTCCGGACGGCCAGGCCGCGAAGGTCCGGGGCCTGGGTGAACTGCTGGCCGTGGCCGCGGAGTGCGCCGAGCGGTCCGGGGCGCGGGGCGAGCTGCCGCATCTGGCCCGGGTCGCGGACCGGCGCGGCTCGTCCCGACTGGTGACGCAGGCCCGGCGGTTGCACGGCGCGCTGGCTCTGGCGGCGGCCGCTTGACCGTCGCTCCCCTGCACCGTCTGCCTCAGCGCAAACGTAAGAACAGCCACAAATGGTGCAGATCTAGTCTTTACCGCCCGGTCACAAAGCGTTCGTGATCACGCAACACCGTTCCTTCACAGTGGCTGTATGAAACGAGAAATGTCCGATGTGACGCGTGCGAGGCATGGCCGTCCGGTCCACCACTGGCGGCGGGACGTCATCGAACTCGCCGCACTCTTCACGGCGGTCGCGGTGGCGGACGCCGTCGCGAATCTGGTCGGGCACGGACCCGACGGTCCGGCGCTGCTGCTGATCTCGGCGGTCGCACTGGTCGCCACGGCGGCGTTCCACACATGGTGGGCACGACACCACGGTCACGCACCGCCGATCGACGCCACCGATATCGACGCCCGGCCGCTCTCCCCGGAGCAGGCCGGGCCGTCCGAGCAGTCCCCGGCCGAGGCCGGGGCGAACACGCTGTGGCGGATGCGGACGACGGTGAAGGACGAGCCGGGATCACTGGCCGCGCTGTGCACGGCGCTCGCCGGTCACCGGGTCGACATCCTCAGCCTGCAGACGCATCCACTGGCCGAGGGCACGGTGGACGAGTTCCTGCTGCGGGCGCCCGGTTCGCTGGAGGCGTCCGGCATCACCCGGGCGGTCTCGCTGGCCGGCGGTGCCGGTACCTGGATCGAGCGGGCCGACGCCCACGACCTGGTCGACGCTCCGACCCGGGTCCTCGGTCTCGCGACCCGTACCGCGCTGGACGCGGCGGAACTCCCGCTGACGCTGCGGCAGTTGCTGGGCCGGTGCACGATCCGGCAGTCGCCCGCGGGTCCGGGGCCCGAGACCGTGCCCACCGAGGGCGCGCTCGAGGACACGGTGATGCGGCTGCGGGCGCCGGAAGGCGGAGTGATCACCGTCGAGCGGCCCTATCTGCCGTTCACCCCGACCGAGTTCGCGCGGGCGCGGGCCCTGGTGGAGCTGGACGCGGTGCTCGGCCCCCGGGTGCCGCGCAGCCAGGACGTACTGACGCTGCCCGAGGGCAACGACATCACCGTACGCCGGGCCGACGTCGGCGACCTGGACGCGGCGAAGGCGATGCACGAGCGCTGCTCGCAGCGGACGTTGTCGCTGCGATATCACGGGCCGGTGGGCGACGCGGACCGGTACCTGAACCACCTGCTCAGTCCGCGCTTCGGGCGGACCGTCGCCGTGGAGACGACCTCGGGCCGGATGGTCGGGCTGGGTCATCTGCTGTGGGACGGGGACGAGACGGAGGTCGCGCTGCTCGTGGAGGACGAGTGGCAGCGGCGCGGTATCGGTGCGGAGTTGCTCCGCAGGTTGGTGGGGATGGCTCTTGAGGCCGGGTGCGAGAGTGTGTACGCGGTGACTCAGGCGTCCAACACGGGGATGGTCGCGGCGATGCGGGGGCTGGGGCTCCCCCTCGACTATCAGATCGAGGAGGGGACCCTGGTGATCACTGCGCGGCTGGACGGGGTCGCCGCGCTGGGAGAGGGCATGGTCAGTGTGACGAACGCAGAAGCGCCGTAGCGACTCAGGGGGCGCCGGCGACTGCGGGGGCGTTGTGGCTGATCGCGTAGTTCCCCGCGCCCCTTCCCGGCACAAGGCCCAGCGCGTTGTTCAGATCCGACCAGAGATCCTCCAGGTCCTCCAACCCCACCGACATCCTCAGCAGCCGGTCGCTGACCCCTGCCTCCCGCCGGTCGCCCTCGTTCACGATGCGGTGGCTGATGGACGCCGGGTGCTGGATCAGGGTGTCCACGCTGCCCAGGCTCACCGCCGGGGTGATCAGGCGGACGCCCGCGATCACCTCGTGCGGGTCGCCGTGGACCTCGAAGGCGATCATCGCGCCGCCGATGCGCGGGTAGTGGACCCGGGCGATCCGGGGGTCGGCGGCGAGGCGGCGGGCCAGTTCGGCGGCGTTGGCGGAAGCGGCGCGGACGCGGACCGGCAGGGTGGAGAGGCCGCGCAGCAGCAGATATCCGGCCAAGGGGTGCAGGACGCCGCCCGTGGCGAAACGGACCTGCCGCAGCCGTCCGGCGAACTCCTCGTCGCAGGCCACCACCCCCGCCATCACGTCTCCGTGCCCGCCGAGGTACTTGGTGGCGCTGTGCAGCACCAGCCGCGCGCCCTGCTCCACAGGGCGCTGGAGCACGGGCGTGGCGAAGGTGTTGTCCGCGAGCAGCGGGACCGAGCCGCAGGCATGGGCCACCGCCCGCAGGTCCACCTCGGCCAGGGTCGGGTTCGCCGGGGACTCCACCATGACCAGGCCGGTGTCGGGGCGCAGCGCGTCCGCGATGCCCGCAGGGTCGGTCCAGGTCACCTCGGAGCCGAGGAGTCCGGCGGTGAGCAGGTGGTCGCTGCAGCCGTACAGGGGGCGGACGGCGACGACATGGCGCAGGCCGAGGGAGGCCCGTACGAGAAGTACCGCGCTCAGCGCGGCCATGCCGCTGGCGAACGCCACGGCGGACTCGGTGCCCTCCAGACGGGCCAGGGCCGTCTCGAAGCGGGCGACGGTCGGGTTGCCGAGACGGCCGTAGACGGGCGGGCCCTCCGGGTCGGCGCCTGTGGTGGCGAAGGCGTCGATACGGGCGGCCTCGCCTCGGCTGTCGTACGAGGGGTAGGTGGTCGACAGGTCGATGGGCGGGGCGTGCAGTCCCTGCCGGGCGAGGTCGTCGCGGCCGGCGTGAACGGCTTCGGTGGCCAGGGCTCTCATGGGCGCAGGCGTCGTCTCCATGCGGGCAAGAGTGAACACCGACCGGGGTAAGTGATCCAAACACCGTGCTACGTTCGACCAATGGCCGAATCTGTCGTACTGGATCCGGTGGACCTTCATCTTCTGCGGCTGCTGCAGAACGACGCCCGGACCACCTATCGCGACCTCGCCGCCCAGGTGGGGGTCGCGGCGTCGACCTGTCTGGACCGGGTGACCCGGCTGCGGCGCGCCGGCGTGATCCTCGGCCATCAGCTGCGGCTGGACCCGACGAAGCTGGGGCGCGGCCTTGAAGCACTGCTGTCCGTGCAGGTCAGGCCGCATCGGCGGGAGTTGGTGGGGCCGTTCGTGGAGCGCATCCGGGCACTTCCGGAGTCACGGACCGTCTTCCATCTGACCGGCCCTGACGACTATCTGGTCCATGTCGCGGTCGCGGACATGACGGACCTGCAGCGGCTGGTCCTGGACGAGTTCACCGCCCATCGTGAAGTGGCCCGGGTGGAGACGCGTCTGATCTTCCAGCAGTGGGACTGCGGACCCCTGCTGCCGCCTACGCCCTCGGCTCAATCCGCGTGACGTGCGCGGCCCCTCGTATGAGGATGGACCGCATGTCAGAGACCAAGAGCCAGCTGCCCCGTGAGGTCGCCGACACCTACGTCGACGACCTCATCGCCCTCGATCCGATCACCGGTACGTACCTCGGCGTGAAGGAGAGTTCGAGCAGGCTGCCCGACACCTCACCGGCTGGCCAGGAGGCGCTCGCACAGTTGCAGCGGGCCACACTCGCCCGGCTCGACGAGGCCGAGCGGCAGCCCGGTGCGGACAGTGACAGCGAGCGCCGCTGCGCCCGGCTGCTGCGCGAGCGGCTCACCGCGGAGCTCGCCGTGCACCAGGCGGACGAGGGGCTGCGCTCGGTCGGCAACATGGCGACGGCGGCACACTCGGTGCGCGAGGTGTTCACCGTGACGCCGACCGGGACCGAGGAGGAGTGGGCGGCGATCGCCGAACGGCTGCGGGCCGTGCCGGCCGCGTACGCGGGGTACCGCGAGTCCCTCGCGCTCGGCCTGGAACGCAAGCTGTACGCGTCCCCGCGCCCCACGGCCACCTTCGTCGAGCAGCTCACCGAATGGGCGGACACGGGTGCGGGCCGCGGCTGGTTCGAGGACTTCGCGGCGGACGGTCCCGAGGCCCTGCGCGCCGATCTCGACGAGGCCGCCCGCGCCGCGACCGCCTCCGTCGCCGAGCTGCGGGACTGGATGCGGGACGTGTACGTGCCGGCGATCGAGGGCGCGCCGGACACGGTGGGGCGTGAGCGCTACGCCCACTGGTCGCGTTACTTCAACGGCACGGACCTCGACCTGGACGAGGCGTACGCGTACGGCTGGTCCGAGTACCACCGCCTCCTCGCCGAGATGAAGAAGGAGGCCGAGAAGATCCTCCCCGGCGCCGAGACGCCGTGGGCGGCGCTCGCGCACCTCGACGAGCACGGCAAGCACATCGAGGGCGTCGACGAGGTCCGGGACTGGCTCCAGGCCCTGATGACCCAGGCGATCGAGTCGCTGGACGGCACGCACTTCGAACTGGCCGAGCGGGTACGGAAGGTGGAGTCCTGCATCGCGCCGCCCGGCGGCGCGGCGGCCCCGTACTACACGCCTCCGTCGGAGGACTTCTCCCGCCCGGGCCGCACCTGGCTGCCGACGATGGGGCAGACCCGCTTCCCGGCGTACGACCTGGTCTCGACCTGGTACCACGAGGGCGTCCCGGGTCATCACCTCCAGCTCGCGCAGTGGGTGCACGTCGCCGACAGCCTCTCCCGCTACCAGGCCACGGTCGGCATCGTCAGTGCCAACGCCGAGGGCTGGGCGCTGTACGCGGAGCGGCTGATGGACGAGCTCGGGTTCCTCACGGACGCGGAGCAGCGGCTCGGCTATCTCGACGCGCAGATGATGCGGGCCGCGCGGGTCATCGTGGACATCGGCATGCATCTGGAGCTGGAGATCCCGGCCGACTCGCCGTTCCACCCGGGCGAGCGGTGGACGCCGGATCTGGCGCAGGAGTTCTTCGGGGCGCACAGCAGCCGTCCGGCGGACTTCGTGGAGAGCGAGCTGACCCGCTATCTGACGATTCCGGGCCAGGCGATCGGCTACAAGCTGGGCGAGCGGGCGTGGCTGCTGGGCCGGGAGAACGCGCGGCGCCGCCACGGCGACGCCTTCGACCTCAAGGCGTGGCACATGGCGGCGCTCTCGCAGGGCTCCCTCGGCCTCGACGATCTGGTGGACGAGCTCTCCGCGCTCTGAGTCAGCGCCGGAACCCGCTCGGAGTCAGCGCCGGAATCCGCCCTCCGAGTCGATCACCTGCCCGGTGACCCAGCCCGCCTCGTCCGTCGCCAGCCAGGCGATGAGGCGGGCGGGGTCGTCCGGCATGCCCCAGCGGCCGGCGGGGAAGCGGGCCGCGACGGCCTCGTACGCCTCGCCGGTGAGGTAATCCGTGTCCACGGGGCCGGGGTTGACGGTGTTCACCGTGATCGCCTGCTCGGCGAGCGCGGTCGAGAGCGAGCGGGTGACGGAGGCCAGGGCGCCCTTCTGGAGGGCGTAGGCGATCTCGCCCGGCATGCCGCCGGCGATGTCCTGGCCGGAGGTCATCATCACGATCCGGCCGCCCGGGGTGTCCGAGCGGCGGCGGGTGTAGGCCTGCACGAGCAGCAGTACCGAGCGGGTGTCGACCGCCCAGTGCGCGTCGAGCATGGTCGCGTCGATCTCGTCGAGGGTGCCGTCACTGCCGCTGAGGGCGTGGTTGGCGACCAGGATGTCGAGGCGGCCGCCGAGCGCGGAAACGGCGGTGTCGATCAGTTCGGCTGGGGCGGCCGGGTCGGACAGGTCACCGGGGCCCGCTGCGATCCGGGCCTGTGGATCGCCTTGTGCCGCGCGCACGAAGGCGAGCACGTCCTCGGGGCGGTCGGCGCCCCACGGCTGGGCGGCGTCGTGCGGCACGTGGTGGTGCAGGTAGACGCTCGCCCCGTAGGCGGCCAGCCGGCGGGCCACCGCGTGCCCGATGCCGCCGCGTCTGCTGGCGCCGGTGACCAGGGCGGTGCGACCGCGCAGGGGCAGCGGGTCGCGGCGGAGCGATTCGGGTGCGGGGTGCGGGAGTCGGGGCATGGACGACCATGTTGGTCAGGGCGCTTCTGTGGCGCACATGATTATTCGTGCGCCAGCGGCCTCAGTTGTACGAGTCCCAGCCATGTCTCCGGGCCGGGCCGCACATGCGCCGCCCGCACCGCGTAACGGCCGGGGTCCAGCGCGATCCACACATGATCGGTGCGCAGCGAGTCGCTCCCGGGCCACGCGGCGTCGAACAGCAGCACCGGTCCCGGCACGTTCCAGGCGACCTCGGGCCCCCACACGGCGGTGTCGAGCGCCGTCGGCACCTCGGCCAGCAGCCGCTCCTCGGACTCCCCCGCGGACCACCGTACGAAGATGCCGTGGTCCGGCAGATACGTGGTGGAGGCGGGCTCGTCGCCGAGCACGAGCGCGGCGCTGTCCCCGACGGGCAGCAGTCCGACGTATCCGTCCACCTCGCAGGCCCGGTCGTAGTCCGAGGCCAGTTCGTCGCCGTCGGCGCCCGCCCAGAACGGAAGCACCGTCTCCGGCACCGCTATCAGCGGCCCGCCGCCCGACTCGACCCACTCCGCCGCGCCCGGCTCCGCATATCGCACCATGACGCGGAATCTACCGCGTGCATGACAGCTCGCGTCGGTGGATGCCAAAAAAGCGGAACATCGGATTCAGCTATCGCGCCCGTTCGCGGAGCGTCCGGTTCAGCAGCACGGACTGACGGCGTAGCGCCAGGCGCACCAGCATGACCCTGCGGCGGAGCGCCAGGCTCAGCACCCGCAGCTCTCCGCGCCCACCGGCGCCGTCAGCGGGTCGGTGTCCCGGCGCTCCGCGCCCTCCCAGGTCTCGAACGCGAAACCCTCACGCGCCCAGTACTCGAAGCCGCCGAGCATCTCCTTGACCTGGTAGCCGAGTTCGGCGAGGGCCAGGGCCGAGCGGGTGGCGCCGTTGCAGCCGGGGCCCCAGCAGTACGTCACGACCGGCACGTTCTTGTCGAGGAGCTGCTCGGCCTGCTCCGGGACGAGCGCGGTCGGCAGGTGGACGGCGCCCGGGATGTGGCCCTGGTCCCAGGCCTCGGTGGAACGGGAGTCGAGGACGACGAAACCGGGGTCGCCGTCGGCGGCGAGGGCGGCGGCGACGTCGGACACGTCGGCGTGGAAGACGAGGCTCGCACGGAAGTAGGCGGCGGCCTCGGCCGGAGCCGCGGGGGCGACCCGCAGGACGGGGTTGACGACGGCGGTGCTGGTGCTCATGCTCTGGCCTTTCCCTGACGGTTCTCGTGGCGTATGTCCACGACTCTCCACGACCAGAAATCTACGGCCGGTGATCACGATTCAGAAGTGTCGATCCCCGGCCTCCGGCTTGATCCGCCGGTGATTCCCCTGCTATCTCTCGGGCATGACCGCGTTTTCCCCGGACGCCACCGACTGGCGCATTCTCGATGTCCTCCAGCGGGAGGGCCGGGCCAGCTTCGCCGAGCTCGCCCGTGCCGTCTCCATGTCCCCGAGCGCGGTGACCGAGCGGGTGCGCCGGCTGGAGGAGGCGGGGGTGATCCAGGGGTACTCCGCGGTGGTCGACCCGGACCTGCTGGGGCTGCCCATCCTGGCGTTCGTGCGGCTGCGGTACCCGAACGGCAACTACAAGCCGTTCCACGACCTCGTCGAGGTGACGCCGGAGATCCTGGAGGCGCACCACGTCACGGGTGACGACTGCTTCGTCATCAAGGTCGCCGCCCGGTCGATGCGGCACCTGGAGGAAGTGTCGGGCAAGATCGGCTCGCTGGGCTCGGTGACCACGAGCGTCGTCTACTCCTCGCCGCTCCCCCGCCGCCCGCTGGGCCGCTGACTCACTCCGTGCCGCGCTGGCGCAGCGCCGACCCGGCCCGCCCCTTCACGACCTCCAGCTGTGCGTGGATACGGCGCCGCAGATCCGCGACATGGCTCACGATGCCGACGCTGCGGTCGCGTTCACGCAGGGAGTCGAGGACGTCGAGGACCTCGTCGAGGGTCTGGTCGTCGAGGCTGCCGAACCCCTCGTCGATGAAGAGGGTGTCCAGGCGGACCCCGCCGGCCTCGTCGGTGACGACGTCCGCGAGCCCGAGGGCGAGGGCGAGCGAGGCGAAGAACGTCTCGCCGCCGGAGAGCGTGGCGGTGTCCCGCTCACGGCCGGTCCAGGCGTCGACGACATGCAGCCCGAGCCCGCTGCGGCCGCGCCCCGCCCGGTCGTCGGAGTGGACGAGGGTGTAGCGACCGGAGGACATCCGCAGCAGCCGCACGCTCGCGGCGGCGGCGACCTGCTCCAGGCGGGCCGCCAGGACGTACGACTCCAGCCGCATCTTGCGCTCGTTGTCCGCCGAGGTCCCCGCCGCGAGGGAGGCGAGGCGGGCGACGCGGTCGTACTCCTCGCGCAGCGGGGCGAGTCGGCGGACTGAGCCGGCCGCGCGCGTGGAGAGCCGGTCCAGGTCGGCGCAGCGCCGGGCCGCGGCGTCGCGCGCGGAGGCGGCGTCGCGCACCCGCTGGGCCGCAGAAGCGGCTCCCCGCTCTGCCGACGCGAGGTCGGCAGACGGCTGCCGGGCGGCATCCGCGGTCTCGGGTTCGGCGAGGACGGCCCGCACGGCGGCCTCCTCGGACTGCCAGGCGTCGAGCCGCCGTTGAAGTTCGCGGTGGGCGGCGTCGTCGAGAAGGGCTTCCGCCGCCGCTTGCGGTGTGTCGAAGCCGGCCCGGAAGGCGGCGTCGGCGAGCCGGGCGTCGGCGTCCTTGAGTCGCTGGGCGGTGTCCTCGGCGGCGCGGGCGGCGTCGGCGGCGTCGGTGAGCAGGGCGGTCTGCCGCTCCAGCTGCGCGGCCCGCGCGGTCACACTGTCGGCGGGGCCGCGCGCCTGGGTCAACTCCGCCTCCAGCAGGGCCCGTTCCTGGTCCAACCGCTCCCGGTGCCCCACCCGCGAGGCCGCCCGGACCTCGGCCTGCTGCCGTGCGGTGGTCCGCTGCTCGTGCTCGGCCTCGGCACGGCGGAGCTCCTCGCGCGCGGGGTGCAGGTCCGAGGCGTCCCGGTGAGCCTGGGCGTACAGCCGCTCCAACTCCTCGAACGTTGAGGCGAGTTGCCCGGTGGGGGTGTCCCCTGCCTCCGCCGTGGCGGCGGCCAGCGCCTCGCGTACGGTGCCCAGGCGCCGTTCCTGCTCGACGAGCCGTTCGTCCGCCTGCTGGTAGGCGGCCAGCGCGCGCTCCTCGGCCTCCCGGTCGACGTGCCCGGCGTCCTTGCGGGCCGGGGCCGGGTGGTCGGCCGAACCGCAGACGGCACAGGGCTCACCGTCCGCGAGCTGCGCGGCGAGCTCGGCGGCGATGCCGTTCAGGCGCTGTTCCTTGACGTCGAGCCAGTGCGCCTTGGCCGCGAGCGCCTCCTCCTGGGCGACGCGGAGGCGATCGGCGATGGTGTCCGTGTCGCCGGCCAACTGATCCCGCATCCGTGCGGCGTTGAGCCGCTTCTGCGCGGGCTCGCGCTGCACTCCGAGCTGCTCGGCCCGCGTCGCGGCCTCCTGCGCGGAGTCGATCCGGGACTGGAGCCCGGCGCGGATCGTCTCCCACCCGACGAGCCACGCCTCCGCCTCCTGGAGAACGTCCTCGTCCGCACGCTCCTGACGGTCCAGCCCCGCCCGCTCGGCGACGAGTTCCGCCAGCCGCTGCTCGCCGCGCCGCGCCGACTCCAGCCCGCCCAGCTCCTCCGCCGCCCGGCGGGCGGCGGCCGCGAGCCCGGCCGCACCGGCGCCCGCGAAGGTCTCCGGCAGCAGGGCACGCGCACGTGCCTGTGCGACGTCCGCTCTGCCGTGCTCGGCGTCTGCGGCCTCCCGCAGCTCCAGCGCGGGCGCCACGGCCTCCGCCTTGCGGGCCCGCTCCATGCGGGCCTGTGCCTGCCGGTAGCCGTCGGAGCGCTCCGCCATCAGGGCGGCCCGGTCCCGCGCCTGTGCGAACCGCTGTTGCAGCCGCGCCAGTTCGCGTACGTCGGCCAGTGTGCGTTCGGCGGCGGCCTGGGCCGACTCGGCGGCCGTGAGACGGCTGTGGGCGATGGTCAGCTGTTCACGGGCGGTGCTGCGGGCGATCGCGGCGGCGCTCATAACGGCGTCGGCGAGGCCCGGTTCGCCCGGTGCGGCGTCGGGGAGCCGCATGGCGTCACCGGCCGCCTGCTGCATACGGTGGGCGTCGGCGAGGAGTTCGGTGTCGCCGTCGCGTACCTGGGTCTCGGTGGCACGGCGGCGTTCGGCGAGGCGCTTCTCGACCTCGGCGAAGCGGTGGGTGTCGAAGAGCCGGCCCAACAGCCGGCCGCGCGCCTCGGCGTCGGCGCGCAGGAAGCGGGCGAAGTCGCCCTGGGGCAACAGCACGACCTGGCAGAACTGCTCGCGGCTCATGCCGAGCAGCTGGGTGATCTCCTCGCCGATCTCCTGGTGGGAGCGGCTGAGGTCCTTCCAGGTACGGGCCTGGGCGTCGTACTCGCGCAGCCAGCTCTGGGCCTTGTCCAGGGTGCTGCCCGAACCGCGCTTCTTGGGACGCTCCCACGGCGGCTGCCGGGTGATCTCCAACCTGCGTCCGGCGACGGTCAGTTCGAGGCGGACCTCGGTGCGGGTGGCGGCAGCGGCGTGGTCGCTGCGCAGGGTCATGCCCTGGCCGGACTGGCGGGCGCCCGGGACGGAGCCGTAGAGCGCGTAGCAGACGGCGTCGAGGACGGAGGTCTTGCCCGCGCCGGTCGGTCCGTGCAGCAGGAAGAGACCGGCCGTCGACAGTGCGTCGAAGTCCACGCTCTGGGAGCCGCCGAAGGGCCCGAACGCGGTGATGTCCAGACGGTGCAGCCTCACCGGGCGCCCTCCCCTGTCTGCGTCGCGCGGGGCGTCACCGCGCCACCTCCCGTACCGTCTCGTCCGCCCGGACCGCGTCGAACGCGTCCCGCAGCACACCCTGTTCGTGTTCGTCGGGCCCCGCACCGCGCACATGGGCAACGAAGTCCTCGGCGATCTCCTGGTCGCTGCGGTCCGCGAGCCGCTGGGCGTAGGACACGTCGGGGTCGTCCGGGGCCCGCTCGGGATCGAAGGCGAGGCTGAGGGTGTGCGGGAAGCGCTCGGTGAGACGGGCCATCGGGTCGGCGGGGCGGACCGCGTCGGTGAGGGTCGCCTCGACCCACGCCTCCTCGTGGCGTGTGAGCTCCGGGTCGGCGAGCAGATCCTCCAGCGTTCCGCGGATGCGGGCCAGCGCGCGGGGCACCGGGCAGTCGATGCGCTCGGCGCTCACCGCGCCCTCGGCGTCCAGGTCGACCAGCCACATGCTCTTGCGGTGGCCGGCCTCCGAGAAGGAGTACGGCAGCGGGGAGCCGGAGTAGCGCACGCGCTCGGTGATGGTCTGGCAGCCGTGCAGATGTCCCAGCGCCGCGTAGTCGACGCCGTCGAAGACGCCGGCCGGCACGGCGGCCACTCCGCCGACCGTGATGTCCCGCTCGCTGTCGCTGGCCTCACCGCCGGTGACGAAGGCGTGGGCGAGGACGACGGACCGCGTCTTGCTCTGTCCCTGCGCGCGTGCGGCGAGGTCGGCGCGGACGCGGTCCATGGCGGCGGCGAGCACGGCCTCGTGACCGGCCTTGTCCACACCGAACTCGTCCTTCACCAGGGCGGGTTCCAGATACGGCAGCCCGTAGAAGGCCACGTCCCCATGGGCGTCCGCGAGCACCACCGGTGTCCCGCATGCCGCGGGCTCGGTCCGCAGATGGATGCCCGCGCGGTCGATGAGGCCTGCGCCCACGCCCAGTCGACGGGCGGAGTCGTGGTTCCCGGAGATCATCACCGTGGGCACACCGAGGTCGGCCAGCCGGTGCAGGGCGTCGTCGAACAGCTCGACCGCGGCGAGTGGCGGCACCGCCCGGTCGTACACGTCTCCCGACACGACCACGGCGTCCACGCCGCGCTCGCGCACGGTGGTGACGAGATGGCCGATGAACTCGGCCTGCGCCCCGAGCATGTTGACGCGGTGGAACGCCCGGCCGAGATGCCAGTCGGAAGTGTGCAGCAGTCGCATGATCCCCGAGACTAACGGCCGGGTCTGACATCACGGGTGGTTACCGGCCTTTCAGGCATCGCCATAGGCCTCTCCACCCAGTTCGAACCCGGCCGTCCCGGCGGTGACGTCGGCGAGCCAGGCCTCGAAGGCCGGTACGTCCGCGTCCGGCAGGCCGATCTCGATCGTGACGGCCTCGGCGTAGCGCACGTCGCGTACCTCGCGGCCGGTCGAGCGGAGGTCGTTCTGGAGCTTGCCGGCGCGCTGGTGGTCGACGGTGACCGTGGCGAGTCGGAAGCGGCGGCGGGTGATCGTGCCGAGGACGTCCAGGGCCTCGCCGACCGCTCCGCCGTACGCGCGGATGAGACCGCCCGCGCCGAGCTTGACGCCGCCGTAGTAGCGGGTGACGACGGCGACGGCGTACCGCATGTCGCGGCGCAGCAGCATCTGGAGCATGGGGACGCCCGCGGTGCCGCCTGGTTCGCCGTCGTCGCTCGCCTTCTGGATCGCTGCGTCGGCGCCGATGACGTAGGCGAAGCAGTTGTGGGTGGCGTCGGTGTGCTCCTTGCGGACGGAGGCGATGAAGTCCTGCGCCTCCCGCTCCGTGGCCGCGGGGGCGAGGGCGCACAGGAAGCGCGAGCGGTTGACCTCGGTCTCGTGCACGCCCGCGTGGGCGACTGTGCGGTACTCGTCCGGCATCCGGCCACCTTATGCGGACCGTCCCGGGGCGACGGCCGGGGGTGCGCGTCGGCTAGTCGGAGTTCTCCCAGGCCAGGAAGCCGGGGCCGTCGGGGGCGAGGACCGGGACCCAGGCCTCGTCGGCCTCGGCGAGGCGGGACTCGTCCAGGACGAGGGGGCTGGGCCAGGTGTCGTCGCGGTTGGCGGAGCCGTAGAGGTGGACGGCTACCGCCTTCCTGAGCCTTACCAGGAGCTCCTCGGACCAGTCCAGGCCGCGCGAACCGCATCCCTTCAGTTCCCGCGCGAAGATCTGCTTCAGCTCGTCGTCGAGGTCCCGCCCGAACACAGGGAGCAGATAGCCCTCCTGCTCGTAGGGCACACAGCCGTGACCTCCGCCCTGGGTCCGGTAGACCACGCCGGTCGGCGCCGCGACGACCACGAACATCCAGCCCTGATCGGTTCCGGTGCCGTCGGGGTCGAGGAAGACGTACCGCTTGGCCTCGGTCACTCCTTCTTGCCCCTGGCCACCGTCACCGCGGTCAGCAGTGCCGTGCCGGGGAGCAGGGCCTCCCATCCGGTGCCGCGCCAGGTCAGTACCGCGATGGCGGAGGTGGGGAACTTCACGTGGACGCGTTCCAGGGTGTCGTCCAGGCCGTCACCCGCCAGATCGAGTACGAGCTCCTCCAGACCGGGGTTGTGGCCGACCAGCAGCAGCGTCTCGACCTCGGCGGGCACCTCGTGCACGACGTCCAGCAGCTCGGCCGCGTCGGCACCGTAGAGGCGCTCGTCGTGCCGGACGGGTGGCGGAGTGCCCCACTGGGCGGAGGCGAGGTCCCAGGTCTGACGGGCGCGGACGGCGGTGGAACACAGCGCGAGGTCGGGCAGGAAGTCGGCCTCGACGAGCGCGCGGCCCGCGGCGGTGCGTCCCGGCGGCCGCGCGGGGCCAGTGGACGCCGGTGGTCGGGAACGCCCTCGGGCCAGGCGGACTTGGCGTGCCGCAGCACGACCAGGCGGCGCAGCGGGCCCGCGCCGGCGCGCGCGATCACGCGAGGGTCCCCAGGTCGCGGGTCAGTTCCAGACCGAGGAGCCGGTCGGCGTAGGCGTACGTCTCGAAGCGGGCGCCCTCCGGGAGGTCGGAGGCCTCGACCCCACGCAGGACGCGCAGCACCCCGGGGACATCCAGATCGTCCTCCCAGGCGGTACGCAGCTCTCCGCGGACGTCCTCGGGGACCGGCTTCGACGGATTGCGCGCCCATCCGGCGACGGCTCGGCGCCAGCATACGAGTGTGTCGTGGGCCTCCGACACGGCGGCCGCGTCGAGCCGTACGGGCAGGCCACGGCGGTGGGACAGCAACGCCAGCCGCAGCACACCGGGGTCGGTGTCCTCCGGGGAACCCGCGACCGGCGCGACGGCGAGCCGCACCCCGTCGGGTGTCGACCCGCCCTCGGCGACCACATGGATGACCTGCGGCCCGCCCGCGCCCGGGCCGCTGTCCCGGCCGTCCTCGAAAGGCCGGATGCCGAGGGCCGCGGCGCCCGCCCGTAGCTCCGCCCGGTCCCGTTCGGCGCTGAGCAGTGACCAGACCGGTGTGCCCCCGATCTCCAGGGCGCGGGCGAGGACGTCGGCGACGAGCAGCACGCGCAGGGCGGTGCCGTCGTACCCGGGCACATGTGCCTCGACGCGGGTCGGGCCACGGCGGGCAGGGACGGGGTCGCCGGTTCGGGCGTCGATGATGTGCAGCACGGAGTGAGCGTAGGCGGGGTCGGGGTCGTGCGCAGTCAGGTGGCGCGGATTCCGGTCAGGGTGGCGGAGTCCTGAGGAACGGTACGTGCCGACTCAGCGCTCCGCCCGGTCGCCGCCGTCTGGAGGTCTCCGACCAGGCCGTGGTCGGCGATGGGGGGGACAGCGCCGCAGGGCCCGACACTCGTGCCGGGCCGCCTCCGTCGCCATCGGGGTTGCGCGGGTCCGCGTGATCGAGGATCCGGCCCGTGCTCCGGTGAAGGTCCGCGGTGTCCCGCGTTGCGCTCCGGGAGAGCCGCGGGAATCCCGGTGCCCGGTCCGCTGTTGTCGCGCACATCAGCCCTGGCAGGACTTTCAAGGAGGCCGAGCGTGTACGGCGACCCAGCAACGATCCGCAAGATCCTCACCGAGAGCGGCGACACCTGGGCGATCGTGGGCCTGTCGTCGAACCAGCGGCGCGCGGCCTACGGCGTCGCGGACGTGCTCCAGCGGTACGGCAAGCGCATCGTGCCCGTGCACCCCAAGGCGGAGACGGTCCACGGCGAGCAGGGCTACCCCTCGCTGGAGGCGATCCCCTTCGACGTCGACGTCGTGGACGTGTTCGTCAACAGCGACCTCGCCGGTGCCGTCGCCGACGAGGCCGTCACGAAGGGCGCCAAGGCCGTCTGGTACCAGCTCGGAGTGATCGACGAGGCCGCGTACGAGCGCACCCGGGCAGCCGGTCTGGAGATGGTCATGGACCGCTGCCCGGCCATCGAGATCCCCAGGCTCGGCTGACCGGCCGGAGTTCCTGACCACCCCTGCCCCCCGCACGCGTTGATGTACACCCCGGGCATCGGGTGGCGCGTCCTTCTGGGCTCAGCGCCCGCTCGACGTACACGTACCGCAGTCCCGCGCCCCGTCCGATGCGCATCGCGCGCCCCAACCGCTCCGGTGAGGTGGGCCGTTGGCGGTGCATCCGGTAGGTCGGGGTGAAGCGCAGCAGATGCCAGGGGGTGTCGGGGCCGAGCCCGGCGACGAACTCGGCGATCCTCGCGAGCTGTTCGTCCTCGGCGCTGGTCCCGGGGATCAGCGGTGTGCTGATCTCCACCCACACCCCGGCGTCCTTCAGCGACAGGATCGTCTCCAGGACCGGGGCGAGCGGCGCGCCCGTGAGCCGGCGGTGCTCCTCCTCGCCGGCCGCCTTGAGGTCGTTGTTGACGGCGGCGAGGACCGGCGCGACGCGCTCCACGGCTTCGGGGGTGAGGAAGCCGTTGCTCTTCCAGACCACCGGGACGCCCGACGTCCGCGCGTGCGCGCCGAGTTCGAGGGTCAGCTCGGCCGCGAGGGAGGGCTCGGAGTACGACAGGGCGATGCCGCCGCCCCGCTCCACCGCGTTCCGCACCAGCGCCTCGGGGTCCGTGTCGCGCGGGGCGACGCGGCTGTCGGGGTCCCTGCCGTACTGGGAGACACGGTGGTTGACGCAGTGGTCGCAGCGGAACGAGCAGCCCGGCGGGGCCAGTGTCAGCAGCGGCAGGCCGGGCCGGAAGTGGTAGAAGGGCTTGCGCTCGACGGACGACCAGTGCTCGACGGTGGTGCCCCGGGTCGCGGTCAGGATCCGGTCGCCCTCGCGCCGGCGCACCTTGCAGGCGCCGGTGTCACCGTCGCGCGACATAATGCTCGGATGACTTCCCCCACCCCCCGCTCCAACTCCGGTGCCGTACACCGCAGTCCGGTCGTCGTCATCGGCGCCGGGCCCGCGGGGCTGACCATCGGGAACATTCTGCGGGCCGCCTCCCTCGACTGTGTGGTCCTGGAGATCGAGACCCGAGAGTTCATCGAGCGGCGGCCGCGGGCCGGGGTTCTGGAGGAGTGGGCCGTACGCGGTCTGGAGGAGCGGGGCCTCGCGGTGAGCCTGCTGGAGCGGGCGCAGCGGCACGCCGAGTGCGAGTTCCGGTTCGGCGGGGAGCGGTACCGGTTCGAGTACGCCGAGCTGACGGGCCATCACCACTGGATCTATCCGCAGCAGTTGCTGGTGACCGACCTGGTGCGCGAGTACGCCGACGTGCGCGGCGGCGACATACGGTTCGGCGTGCGGGACGTGGAGCTGCACGACCTGGACACCGACCGCCCGGCGGTGTCGTACACGGACCCGGAGTCGGGCGAACGGGTGCTGATCCGCTGCGACTTCGTCGCGGGCTGTGACGGTGCACGCGGCGCGACCCGCGCCGTACTGACGCCGGAGCGCGCGCACGTCTCCCGCTTCGACTACGGCATCGGCTGGCTGGCGCTGCTCGCCGAGGCCCCGCCGTCCAACGACTGCGTGGTGTTCGGCATGCACCCGAACGGCTTCGCCGGCCACATGGCCCGCAGCCCCGAGGTGACCCGCTACTACCTGGAGTGCCCGCCGGGCGACGACCCGGAGAACTGGTCGCACGACCGCGTCTGGTCGGAGCTGCGGGAGCGCCTGGGGGCGGCGGGCGCACCGCCCCTCACGGAGGGCCGGCTGATCGAGAAGCGCGTCCTCGACATGCACAGCTATGTCGTCGAGCCGATGGTGTTCGGCCGTCTCTTCCTCGCCGGGGACGCCGCCCATCTCACGGCGCCCATCGCGGCGAAGGGCATGAACCTCGCCCTGCACGACGCGTTCGTGCTCGGCGACGCGCTGGTCGCACAGCTCGGCAAGGGCGACGGCACGGGCCTGTCCGGCTACTCGGCCGCATGCCTGGGCCGGGTCTGGGACTACCAGGAGTTCTCCCAGTGGCTCTCCGACATCTACCACGGCACCTCCTCCGGCGACCCCTACCGCGCGGGCACCACCCTGGCCCGTCTGCGCCGCCTCTTCGGCTCGCCGTCCGCGGCGTCGGCCTTCGCGGAGCAGTACCTGGGCAAGGGGTCCGGGTACTGAGCCGTCTCAGTCGTGCACCGGCCGGTCGTCGAGCCGGTGGTCCGCCACACTGAGCGCCTCGTCCACCAGCCGTCGCAGATGCCCGTCCCGCAGTGCGTAGATCACCCGTCGTCCCTCTTTCCGTGTGGTCACCAGCCCCGCCAGCCGCAACCGGGCCAGGTGCTGGCTGACCGCGGGACGCGCCGCTCCGCAGGCTTCCGTGAGGGTCGTGACATCGGCCTCTCCGGTCGTCAGCGCGTGCAGCAGGGCGAGGCGGGTGCGGTCGCCGAGGAGGGCGAGGAGTTCGGCGGCGAGGGCGAACTGTTCGTCGCCGGGAGTACGCGGGTGCGCATGATGCGCAGGTGATAGGTGCATGCGTGCGCTCATACGCACATAATGACGTCGTGGGCTTCCCGCGTCCACCATCGCGCACCGGAAGGGCAACGACGTGAGCGACCGACACCACCACCATCACCGGCATGCGGGGCTGCGCCACCGCCTCGGCCATCTCCTCACCCCCCACTCCCACGAGAGCGCCGACAAGCTGGACTCCGCCCTGGAGTCCTCGGCGCGCGGCATGCGCGCCCTGTGGGTCTCGCTCGCGGTGCTCGGCGTGACGGCGGCGGCGCAGGCGGTCGTGGTGGTGATGTCCGGGTCGGTCGCACTGCTCGGGGACACCGTGCACAACACCGCGGACGCGCTGACCGCCGTGCCGCTGGGGATCGCGTTCGTGCTCGGCCGACGTGCGGCGACGCGGCGTTTCACCTACGGGTACGGGCGGGCGGAGGATCTCGCGGGCATCGCGATCGTGCTGACGATCGCCGCGTCGGCGGCGTTCGCCGGGTGGACGGCGATCGAGCGGCTCCTCGACCCGCGTCCCGTCCAGCACGTCCCGGCGGTCGCCGTCGCCGCGCTCGTCGGCTTCGCGGGCAACGAGTGGGTGGCCCGGTACCGGATCCGGGTCGGCCGGGACATCGGCTCGGCCGCGCTCGTCGCGGACGGACTGCACGCCCGCACGGACGGATTCACGTCACTGGCCGTGCTGCTGGGGGCGGGCGGTTCGGCCCTGGGCTGGCAACTCGCCGACCCCGTCGTGGGGTTGGCGATCACCGCCGCCATCGCTCTCGTACTGCGGGACGCGGCGCGCGAGGTGTTCCGGCGGGTGATGGACGCCGTCGACCCGGCGCTCGTCGACCGGGCCGAGCATGCCCTGCGGGAGGTCGAGGGCGTGCGCGAGGTCGGTGAGCTGCGGCTGCGCTGGATCGGGCACCGGCTGCGCGCCGAGGTCGCGGTGGTCGTCGACGGCGACATGACGGTACGTCAGTCCCATGCGGTGGCCGTCGAGGCCGAGCACGCCCTGCTGCACGCGGTCCCCCGGCTCACCGCGGCCCTGGTGCACGCCGACCCCGCACCGCTGCCGGGCGAGGACGACCCGCATCACACCCTCGCCCATCACGCCGCGGCCTGAGCTCGGGTACTCAGGCGATCCCGAGCCCCTCCAGCACCACCGCGCCGGGCAGCTCCGCGAACGCTTTCCCCGGCACCAGCAGCTTGCCGCGCCGTCGTCCGCTGCCCACCAGGACGTACGGCAGGTCGACGACGGCCGAGTCCACCAGCACGGGCCAGTCGGCGGGGAGTCCCACCGGGGTGATGCCGCCGTACTCCATGCCGCTCTCCCCCGTCGCCGTGTCCATCGAGGCGAACGAGGCCTTGCGGGAGCCGAGTTGGCGGCGCACCACGCCGTTGACGTCGACGCGGGTGGTGGACAGGACGACACAGGCGGCCAGTTGGGACTCTCCGCCGCGCTTGCCCGCGACGACGACGCAGTTCGCGGACTGTTCGAGCAGCTCCTGCCCGTAGTGCTGCACGAAGACGGCCGTGTCGGCCCACTGCGGGTCGGTCTCGACATAGACGATCTGCTCGGCGGGGACGCTGCCGCTCCAGCGGCGTACGGCGTCCGCGACGGGGGCGGTCAGCTCGTCGAGGCAGTCGGGGGCGGGCCGGGCGTTGTCGAAGTGTCCGATGGGTGCGTCCATGGCCGCACGTTAACAGCCGTTCAGGGGGCGGCCGGCACCGAGATGGCCAGCAGCAGTTCCATCGGGACGTCACCCTGATTGCCGTAGGTGTGCGAGGCGTTGGCCTCGAAGGTGACGCTGGAACCGGCCGGGACGCGGTACTCGACACCGTCGACGGTGAGGGTCAGTTCGCCGGCCGTGACATGGGCGATCTCGACCGTGCCGACCGGGTGCGGATCGGAGGAGCTGCTCTCACCCGGCATGAGCTTCCACGCCCACATCTCCAGTGGGCCGGGGGCCTCCGTGCCCGCGAGGAGCTTGCTGTAGCTGCCCGCGTCGGTGTGCCACAGCCGGACGACCTGCTCGGGCGGGACGATGCGCACCTTCGGGCCCTGCTCGTAGTCGAGCAGGGTGGTGACGCTGACCCCGAGGGCGTCGCCGATCTTCACGACCGTGCCGATGCTCGGATTGGTCCGGGCCTGTTCGATCTGGATGAGCATGCCGCGGCTGACTCCGGCGCGTGCGGCGAGCGCGTCGAGGGTGAAGCCGCGTTCGGTCCGCCAGCGCTTGACATTGCGCGCCAGGGACTGGGTCAGCAGATCGAGATCCGACACATCACGTCCAATATTCTGTATGACACAGTGCACCCTGCTGAACTACGGTGAGGTGCACCCGATCGTTCACCGAACTGTACTGCGAGGCGCCCCGTGACAGCATTCTTCGCCCTGGCCAGCAGCCTCCTGTGGGGGCTGGCCGACTTCGGCGGCGGACTGCTGGCCCGGCGCATCCCCGCGCTCACGGTGGTGGTCGTCTCACAGGCGATCGCGGCGGTCGTGCTCGGCGTGACCGTGGTCGCCACCGGCGGCTGGAGCGAGGCCGGGCCGCGGCTGTGGTTCGCGGTCGCCGCCGGACTCGTCGGCCCCGTCGGCCTGATCTGCTTCTACAAGGCGCTCGCCCTGGGCCCGATGGGCGTGGTCTCCCCGCTCGGCACCCTCGGCGTGGCCGTCCCGGTCGGCGTGGGGCTCTTCCTGGGTGAGCGCCCTGGTCCGGCGCAGTTCGCGGGGATCGGGGTCGCCGTCCTCGGTGTCGTCCTCGCGGGCGGCCCGCAACTCCGGGGCGCCCCCGTGCAGCGGCGGACCATCCTGCTCACCCTGGTCGCGGCGTTCGGCTTCGGCACGGTGTTCGCCCTGATCGCGGAGGCGTCCACCACGGTCACCGGCCTGTTCCTCGCGCTCTTCGTGCAGCGTGTGGTGAACGTCGCCGTGGGCGGCGCCGTCCTGTACGCCTCGGTCCGCAAGGGCGCCCCGGCGCTCCCGGCGGGCGGTTTCCCCTGGGCCTCGTTCCCGGCGCTGGCCTTCGTCGGCCTCGCGGACGTCGCGGCGAACGGCACCTACGCGGTCGCTGCCGGACTGGGCCCGGTCACCGTGGCCGCGGTGCTCGCCTCGCTCTACCCCGTGGTGACCGCCCTCGCCGCACGCGGTTTCCTCAGCGAACGGCTGCGGGCCGTCCAGGCGGCCGGCGCCGGCCTGGCCCTGGTGGGCACACTGCTGCTGGCGACCGGCTGAGCGTCCCCGGATCAGTCCAGCTCGGCGAGTTTCGCCGCGCTCTCCTCGTCCAGCCCGGCCAGCGCGTTGAGCTGCTCCGGCGTGACCCCCTCGGGGATCGGCCGGGGCGCCGGGGTCCGAAGCGGCGGCTGCCAGCCGTCCTCGGGCGTCCATCGCCGTACGACCCTGGCGGGCGCCCCCGCCACCACGGCGTGGTCGGGCACCGCACCGCGCACCACCGCCCCGGCCGCCACGACGACGTTCCGCCCGATCCGCGCCCCCGGCAGGATCACGGCGCCGGTGCCGATCCAGCAGCCGGGGCCGATCTCCACCGGCTCCATGCGCGGCCACTGCTTGCCGATGGGCTCGTGGGGATCGTCGTAGGAGTGGTTCGTGGACGTGACATACACATAGGGCCCGAAGTAGCAGTCGCTGCCGATGGTGACCGTCGTGTCGGCGATGACATGACTGCCGCGGCCGAGGACGACACCGTCCCCGATCCGCAGGATCGGTTCCGGACCGAGGTCCAGGTCGGGCATCAGACCGGCGGTCAGGGTCACCTGCTCACCGACGATGCAGTGCGAACCCAGCGTGATCCACGGCTCCCCGAAGACCGTGCCGAGCGGAAACGCGAGCCGCGAGTGCTCGCCCAGCGCGCCGAAGCGGAACCGTCCCGGGTGCTCGGCGGTCACGGAACCCGTGCGCTGCACCCAGGCCCAGCCCGCGTGGACGGCACGCTGCGCGAGGCTGCGACACCAGGATGAGAACGTGTTCTTCTTCGGCACGAGGTCACCGTACTCACGGTGCGGTGGGGCGCTGGGTGACCGGGCCTGTGATCTTCGCCCCACGCGCGTGGCGTACGGTGCCGGTGTCAGCGACGACGAGGAGCAGGCGATGACGCACAAGGCGTTGATCACGGGCATCGGCGGCCGGGAACCGGAGATCGACGGCGAGGCCTTCGTGGCCCCCACCGCCTCGGTGATCGGCGATGTGACGCTGGAGGCGGGGGCGAGCGTCTGGTACGGCGCCGTGGCCCGCGGCGACGTCGAGCGGATCTCCGTCGGCGCGCGGAGCAACATCCAGGACAACTGCACCCTGCACGCCGACCCGGGGTTCCCCGTGACGATCGGCGAGCGGGTGTCGGTGGGGCACAACGCGGTGGTGCACGGGGCGACGGTCGAGGACGACTGTCTGATCGGGATGGGCGCGACCGTGCTGAACGGCGCGGTGATCGGCGCGGGGTCGCTGGTGGCGGCACAGGCACTGGTCCCGCAGGGGATGCAGGTGCCGCCGGGGTCACTGGTGGCAGGCGTACCGGCGAAGGTGAGGCGTGAGCTGACGGAAGAGGAGAAGCAGGGAGTGACGCTCAACGGCACCCTGTACTCGGACCTGGCGAAGGCTCACGGAGAAATCCACGGCTAGACCCGGCTAGACCGACGCCCTGAGGGTCGCGGGGCTGTGTCGATGTGCGACTACCGCCGCGCGGGCGCGACCGGCCACAGACCACCCGCGCCTGACGTCAGTCAGAAGCCCCTACGGTCTCGGCCTCACGCACCGCACCCTGAGCCTTCGCGGCCTTGCGCTTGAGCACCAGCATCGAGGTGAGCCCGATCAGCACGGCGAGCACCAGGCCCAGCCACGAGAACCGCTTCAGCCACGACTCCGCGACGATGCCCACGTAGTAGATGACGGCCGTCGTACCGCCTGCCCAGAGGATCCCACCGAGAACGTTGGCGATCAGGAACTTCCAGTACGGCATCCGCAGCACACCCGCCAGCGGCCCCGCGAAGATCCGCAGCAGGGCGACGAACCGGCCGAAGAAGACGGCCCACATGCCCCACTTCTCAAAGGACCGCTCGGCCGTGGCGATGTGCCCCTCGCTGAAGTGCCGGGGGAACTTCCTGCCCAGCCAGGCCAGCAGCGGCCGGCCACCCTTGCGGCCGATCGCGTAACCGATCGAGTCGCCGATGATCGCTCCCGCGCTGGCGCAGGCGCCGAGGATGAACGGGTCGATCTCACCGTGCTGGGAAGCAAGCAGCGCGGACGAGACGAGGATGATCTCGCCCGGCAGCGGAATGCCCAGGCTCTCCAGACCGATGACCAGGCCCACCAGCAGATAGATGCTGACCGCGGGTACGGTCTCGAGCCATTCCTGGACGTGCACGGCCGGTTCCTCCCGTTGTCCTGTGTTTCCGGCGCACGCTCCTCGCGAGCGTGCGCCGGGGCAGCCTACCCGTTGAGTGTGACGGTGGCGGAGTCCCACAGGTTGCACCGGTGCTCACGGTGCACGGTCGCGCTCAAGGCGTTACCTCCGGCGGAGACGGTCCGCAGCGAGAGCACCGTCCCCGTCCCGCCGGGCATCGAGGGCTGTCCGTCCGCCCGCGGCACCCCACCGCGGATGAAGGTTCCCCAGTACTGGACCATCTGCCGCGCCAGCACCTTCTGCTCGCTGTTCAGCGGGGACCGGAGGCCGAAGTGCTTGAAGAGGTACTGCAACTCGTTGACATGGGTCGCCCCGAAGTCGAAGTCGGTTCCCAGGTTGCGCAGTGAGGCGAACGGCGGGGAGGTGCGGTCGGCGAACTCGTACCCGTAGACCGGCCCGCGCCCGGCGAGCACGCCGTCGAGTCGTAGCGCGCTGCACGCGAAGAGTGCGTCGCCGAGGGCCGTGGCATAGCCGATCGTCGGCGTCGGGTAGGCCGTGACCGGGTAGTGCCGGAGTGCCTCCTCGCCGAATTCCTCCCGCATGACCGTCGGATACCGCTCGACCGTGAGGGGGGTCCCGCCGAGGTCGAAGCGGGCGAAGGCGAAGAGCCGGCCCTCGTCCTGGTTCGCCCCGTTCATCACCGATACCCCGGCGGCGGCGCCCTGGGCGAAGGCGTCCGACGGCTGGGTGGGCAGGAAGCGTCCACCGGCCACCGGTCCCCAGTCGAACTCCCCCTGAGCGGCGAGGACTTCGGCGGCGGACTTGCCGCGCAGACAGGCGCCCGTCTCGCACCCGAGCTGCCGCGCGAACGCGGCCCCCTGGCTCACGGCCGTCTCCCGCGTCCGGGCGGCACAGTCGTCGTACGCCCCGCTCTCGATGATGCCCGCCCGGAACAGCCCCTTCGCCGTGGGTGAGGCAAGCTGGGTACAGACCGAGCGGCCGCCGGCGGACTCACCGGCGATGGTGACCCGGCCCGGGTCGCCCCCGAAGCGGCCGATGTTGGCGCGCACCCAGCGCAGCGCCGCCTGCTGGTCGAGCATGCCGAAGTTGCCGGAGACCCCGTCGCGGGCCTCGTCGTCGAGACCTGTGGTGGCGAGGAAACCCATCGCTCCCAGGCGGTAGTTGACGGTGACCACGACCGCGCCGGTCTGCCGGGCGAAGGTGTCGGGGACGATGTCCTGTCCGGCCCCTGCGGTGAGCCCGCCGCCGTGGAACCAGACCATGACCGAGCGGTGTCCCGCGCCTTCGGGGACGTACACATTGAGGTCGAGGCAGTCCTCGGTGTGCGAGGGCTGCTCGTACCCCGGGTCCCAACTCGTCGCCTGGACACACTTGTTGCCGAAGTCCTGTGCGGTACGCACCCCCTGCCACGGCCGGACCGCTCTCGGTTCCTTCCAGCGGAGCGCGCCGACGGGCGGCTCGGCGTACGGGATGCCGAGGAACTGCCGTCCCTCGGCGGTGACTTCACCCCGTACCAGACCTGCTTGGGTACGGACGACGGGGTCGGACGAGCCGACCGCCTGAGCGGGTGCGGGCGCGATGAGCGCGGCCGCGAGTGCCGTCAGGGCGGCGGTGATCACCCCGCCCAGCTGACGCGGGGCCGATCGCCTGGAGACGGTGCCGGTCATGAGCCGTCACTCCTTCGGTGTGCGGGCACGACTTTGTGAACACATCCGGTGAGAAACGCCAGGGGCGCGGCGGGAAAACTATGACCGTCGGTGACTCGTGTCAATGAGGTGAACGAGAAGCGGCCGGATGCCGACAAGAACCGAAGAAGGGGCCGCCTCGACGAGGCGGCCCCCGGGTCAGTGAAGGAGGGTTCCGACCGCGGTGACGACGGTTCCCGCGACCGGCACGTCCTGGAGGACGCCCGGGTCCTCGGGTTCGTCCCGGTGGTCGACCTGGGCCGCGCGTGGCTCGTACTCCCCCGCCTCGCCCGGAGCGTGGTCGTCGGGCTCCTCGGGGCGCACCGGCGCGGCGGTGGGTGACGGCGAGGTGGTGCCCGGGAGTCGGCGATCCTCGCCCTTCTCCTTCGTCCCACCCTTCTCCGTCTTCTCCGTCTTGTCTTCCTTCTCTTCCGTCCCGTCCTTCTTCCGCGTCTCCGCGGTGGGTCTGTCCGCCGTCTCGAACAGCCATCCCTGGTCCGCGGAGCCGTCGCGCTCGACCACTACGACATCGAGATCCTTGTCGGGTGCGACGACCAATCCCTTGCTCCAGCGGAGCAGGAGTTCACCGCGGACGGTGAGGTCGTACTGAATCTCACCGGCGTGCACCAGGCATCCGGCGAGGGCGACCGAACCCTTGTCGGTGTCGGCGCCGAGGCAGAGTGCGGGATCGGCGAGGCTGCGCAGCAGACCGTCGTCCTGGTACGACCACTGCTGCGACAGCGCCGAGGAGCAGGCCGCGAGCACCGTCGCGGAGCCCGCCTCGGCCTTGTTCCCACGGATGTCGAGGCAGAGATCGGCGGCGCGGCTGCGGAGTCTGCCCTGGCCGATCTCCACGGGGTCGCTCGCGGAGGCGGCCGACGGGGAACCGTCGGACGAGGGCGCCGAGTCGGGGCTGGGCACGACGTCGTTGCCGCTGGGTGCGCCCCAGGTGACGCCGGGGTCGGGGACACCGTTGTCATCGGACCAGCCCTTGGTGACGAGGACGGTCGCGAGCAGGGCGAAGGAGGTCAGGCCCACGACCATCACCGCCTTGGTGTGCCGTCTCGGTGCGGCGCCACGTGTGGGCCGGTGCCGGCCGCCGCGCGGACGCACGGTCGGCGCCTGGCTCGAACCGCCGCGGCCGGGCCGGGAGTCGATATAGCGCCGGGCGCCCCAGCCGAGCACGGTCTCGGCGAGCAGCGCCTCGAGGCCGCCGTCGAAATGGCTGAGCTGTTCGGCGGCGTGCCGGCAGTGGCGGCACTCCATCAGATGCTGCTGGACATCGGGGAGCAGAGCGCCGCCACGGCGAATCGGGACGTCGAGGAGGCGGTTGTAGAAACCGCAGCCCTTGGAGGGCGCGAGTTCCCGGTGGGCTCGTACACAGCCTTCCCGGAATTGGTCGCGCGCCCGTTCCAGCCCGTCCGCCGCCTGGGGGATGTCGATCCCCAGCAGACCGGCCGGTACGGATATGTGCTCGGCCTCGACCTCGACATGCCACAACAGGCATTGCGAGGCACCCGGAAGGGCCTGGAATGCGCGCTCGGCGAGCTGTCGCCTTTCGGGGGTGGCGCCCCGTGCGGCGCGCAGTCCGCGGCCGCCGGTCGTTTTGCCCAGCTCCGGCAGCGCCGCGGAAATGCGGTCCTGGGCGGCCCACTCCTTCACCGTGTCCCGTACGGCGGCCAGGAGTTGGGGCCGCACCGCGCCCCCGCCCGCCCGTCCGAGCACCCGGTGGAACGCCGCGGCGGCCACCAGCTCCGCCGAACCGGACGAGGAGGCCAGACAAATGACGGCGTAGTCATGGGTGGCCCGCCAGTGCCGGGCCATCAGCAGTGCGACGGCGCGGTCACCGCCCTCGGCATCGCCCAATTGGGCGACGAGATTTCGGTCGGTCTCCCCCGGAGTCGCTCCGGGGCGCGGCGGATAGGGGGGCCTTGGGGGGTATGGGGATTGCACTGAACCATTTCCTTCCAAGCCGCAGGACGGCATGGCTATTGCGCGTCCGCCGGAAAGCAGGTGCGTGATTGGTGCATACCTATGTCGCGTCAGGTACGGTGCGGTCATTCGGGGCGGTCACTTTCGCACACGTGAATCACAGGAAACAAGAAGTTCGAGTGACCAAGGTTCAAAACGCAGTGAATTCAGATAAGTTACCGGCGGTATCCGCACCCGCATTCGAAGCCCCGAACCGGCCGACGCCAAGTTGTGTGCGACCAAAGACAGTTGGCACACGAAATCTCCAACTTCCGCCGCCCCGGGCCCGACACACAGCACGCTCCCAGCCTTCTCCCTGGAAGCTCTCATTCCCGTCGGTCGGCATGGGCCGCATGATCGTCCCCCACACGCGCTTCCCGCCCGCGACCAAGGCGACGCCGAAGGAGATGCTGCCGGTCGTCGACAAGCCGGCCATCCAGTACGTCGTGGAGGAGGCGGCCGCGGCCGGTCTCGACGACGTGTTGATGATCACCGGTCGCCACAAGCGGGCCATCGAGGACCACTTCGACCACGCCTTCGAACTGGAGCAGGCCCTCGCGGCGAAGGGCGACACGGTCCGCCTCGACGCCGTGCGCGACCCGGCCCGCCTCGCCGGCATCCACCACATCCGCCAGGGCGAACCCCTCGGCCTCGGCCACGCGGTGCTGTGCGCCCGTCGGCACGTCGGCGCCGAGCCGTTCGGCGTCCTGCTCGGCGACGACCTCATCGACCCGCGCGAGACACTGCTCAGCCGGATGCTCGACGTCCGCGACGCGCACGGCGGGAGCGTCGTCGCGCTGATGGAGGTGGCCCGCGAACAGATCCCTCTCCACGGCTGCGCGGCCGTGGAAAGGACGGGCGATGACGACGTCGTCCGCGTGACCGGGCTCGTGGAGAAGCCGTCGCCCGAGAACGCGCCCCGCACCTACGCGGTCATCGGCCGCCATGTCCTCGACCCCGCGGTCTTCGCCGCCCTGGAGCGCACCCCGCCCGGCCGCGGCGGCGAGATCCAACTGACCGACGCCCTCCAGGAACTCGCCGTGGGCGGCACGGTGCACGGGGTCGTCTTCGAGGGACTGCGCTACGACACCGGCGACAAGGCGGACTATCTGCGCACGGTGGTCCGGCCGGCCTTCGACCGGCCCTATCTGGGGCCCGAATTCCTCGCCTGGCTCAAGGAGTTCGTCGCGGCGGCCGAGAACGGCGGAACCGGACACCGGCGGTTCGCGGCCTGATCACACACCAGGGCCCCGACCGGCGGCCGGGGCCGTGCCAGGAACGCGTGGCTCAGCCGTTGGGACGCAGGGTCCAGACCACGGTCATCTCACCGGTCACCGCCCCGTCGGCACGGCGGATCTCGATCGTCACCGGGAACTCGGGGCGCTCCCCCGCGTCCAGCTCGGCGACCACGTCGGCGGCGGGGCGGCCCAGGGTCGCGGTGGCGGTGACGGCCCCCATCGCGAGCTTCTTGTACGCGATCTCGGCCTTGACGGCGAGCGGCACGGCTCGCGAGAGCTGGTCCCCGAACGCGGCGAGGACGATGGAGCCGCTGGCGGTCTCGCCGAGCGTGAACATGGCGCCGGCGTGCGGGCCGCCCACGTGGTTGTGGTACTCGCCCTGGTCCGGCAGGGACACCACGGCCTTGTCCGGCGTGGTCTCCAGGAACTCGAGGTGCAGGGTCCGGGCCATGGGCACGGTGGCGGACAGCATCTCGCCGATCGACATCTGGTCTGCGCTCATGACCGGCATGTTACCCACGAGTAGCCTCGAATGACCAGGTCGGTGTGATGATCGTCGTATCCTTACCGCCCATGTGGCCAGGAGAGCGACCGCCGGGGGGCGGAACGAATCCGCAGCAGGACGCGAATCCCTATCAGCAGCCGGGATATCAGCAGCCCAACCCGTACACCGCGCAACCGCCGCCCGCGCCGGACGGCGGGAACCGGCGTACGAGAACCGTCGCCCTCGCCGCGACCGCGGCCGTTGTGGTCGCCGCCCTGGTGACCGGCGCCGTGTTCCTCGGCGGCGGCAGCGACGACGAGACGGCACCGGACCCGACGCGCTCCTCGGCCTCGCCGACCGCGTCCGACGGCCGGAAGCCGACCGTGGACGGCTGGAAGGCCGTGGTGAACACGGACCTCGGCGTCGCCTTCGACGTTCCGGCGGACTGGGCGCTGGAGTCGAGGGACTGGGTGTCCTACGTCGCGGAGGACGACGATCCCGACGAGACACCGCTGGTCGCCATGAAGGGCCCCGCCGTCCTCAAGGCGCAGTGGTGCACCTCGGACGACGACAAGGACGGCAGGACCGACGACACCCCGTTGGCGAGCGCCGGATCACGGGGCAACAACGGCGCGCGGAGCACGGAGGAGATCGCCCGCGCCGACTCCGCGGCCTGGGTCTACGGCATGTACACCCAGCCGGACAGGAAGAAGGTGACCACCGCGGCCGCCACCTCCTTCACCACCGCGTCGGGCCTGACCGGCAGCGTCGCCACGTCGGAGTCCTCCGGGGTCGAGCGGCGGGACAAGTGCGACACGGACGGCAAGGCGACGACCTTCGCCTTCAAGAACGCCAAGGGTGACTTCGCGTCGTGGTCCTTCTTCGGCGCCGCGGGCGTCGACGCGGAGGTTCCGCAGGCCACGGTCGAGAAGATCCTGAGCACGGTACGCGTGTTCACGCCCGAGGAGTCCTGACTTGCTACGTCCCTGACAAGGGGCGGTGACCGAATCGATGCACGGACGCCACTAAGGTGACTGCCCATGTGGCCAGGACAGCAGCCGCCCGGGGGCGAGCAGAACCCGCAGGACCAGAACAACCCGTACCAGCAGCCGGGGTACCAGCAACCCAATCCGTACCAACAACCCGGCTATCAGCAGGCCAACCCCTACGGGCAGCAGACCCAGTGGGACGCGCCCCAGCCGCCGCAGCCCGGAGGTCCCGGTGGCGGCGGTGGCAGCCGTACGAAGATCACGGCGATCGTGGCTGCTCTGGCCGTCGTCGTGGCCGCCGGTGTGACCGGCTTCCTCGTCCTCGGCGGTGACAAGGACGACGAGGCGGACGGCGGCTCGGACAAGCAGACCGGCCAGAGCGCGCCTCCGTCGAAGTCCGCCTCGACCGATCCGTCCGCGTCGGCCTCCGGCTCGGACGACAACCCGCGCGGCGGCGAGGAGGAGAAGGCGACGATCGACGGCTGGAAGGTCGTCATCAACCCCAAGTGGGGCACCGCCTTCGACGTCCCGGCGGACTGGAAGGTCGAGTCGCCGGGCATGATCATCGGCTTCGAGGAGGACGACGCCAAGGCCGGCGACAAGCCCATCATCACCATGTCGGCGCCGGCGTACCTCAAGGAACAGTGGTGCACCTCCGACGACGACAAGGACGGTGACAAGGAGGAGACCGCCCTCGCCACCGCGGGCACCAAGGGCGCGAACGGCGCCAAGAGCACCGACCAGGTGGCCGTCAACCAGGTCGCGTGGTGGGTGTACGGCGGCTACACGCAGCCGGACAAGAAGAGCCTCACGTTCGACGAGAAGGCCAAGGCGTTCACGACGACGTCGGGCGTCAAGGGCAGCATCGCCTGGGCCCGTTCGAAGAACACGCCCCAGAAGGGCAAGTGCGCGAGCGACGGCAAGGCGGTCACGTTCGGGTTCAAGAACTCCGCCGGTGACTTCGTGGCGTTCAGCCTGTACGGGGCCACGGGTGTCGACGATGAGCTCCCGGACGCGACGATCACGAAGATCCTGAGCACGGTCCGGCTGCACGGCGAGCCGACGGGCTGAGCCCCCCGGGGAGGCCGCCGCTTCGCGGATGTGCGGAGCACCGGCCTCCCCGCCCCCCTAGGGTGGTCGGCCATGTGGCCAGAACAGCAGCCGCCCGGGGGCGAGCAGAACCCGTACCAACAGCCCAATCCGTACCAACAACCCGGCTATCAGCAGGCCAACCCCTACGGGCAGCAGACCCAGTGGGACACGCCCCAGCCGCCGCGGCCCGGAGGTCCCGGTGGCGGCGGCAACCGTACGAAGATCACGGCGATCGTGGCCGCCCTGGCCGTCGTCGTGGCCGCCGGTGTGACCGGCTTCCTCGTCCTCGGCGGTGACAAGGACGACACGGCGGACGAGGGCGGCGACCCGACCCCGACCGCCACGACCCCGGTGCCCACCTCGGCGAGCCCGGACACCGGGGACGATCCGCGGGGCGGTGACGGGGCGAAGGCGACCGTCGACGGCTGGAAGGTCGTGGTCAACCCGAAGTGGGGCACCGCCTTCGACGTCCCGGCGGACTGGCAGGTCGAGTCGCCCGGCGTGTTCATCGGCTTCGAGGACGAGAAGAAGGGCGACGGCTCGGCCCTCATCGGCATGTCCGCGCCGGCGTACGTCCAGGAGAAGTGGTGCACCTCCGACTCCGACAAGGACGGCACCACCGGCGACAAGGCGCTCGGCACGGCCGGCACCAAGGGCCAGAACGGCGCCAAGAACACCGCCGACGTCGCCCGCAACGACTCGGCCTGGTGGGTGTTCGGCGGATACACCGACCAGAAGGACGCCTCCAAGAAGCTCCTCACCATCGGCAAGGCGAAGGCCTACACCACGGCCTCGGGCATCGAGGGCAGCGTCGCCACGACCTACTCGACGGGCGTACCGAAGACGGACAAGTGCGACACGAACGGCAAGGCGACGACGTTCGCGTTCAAGAACTCCGCGGGTGACTTCGTCTCCTGGACCTTCCACGGGGTGAAGGGCACCGCTGACGACGTGCCGGACGCGACGGTCCAGAAGATCCTCCGCACGGTCCGGCTGTACGGCGAACCCACGGGCTGACCGGCATGCCGTCGGCCGGGAATGCGTTTGGCAAGCCGGGTACGGACCGGGGATAGTCGGCCGGTGACCACCGCCGACGCCCCGATACGCCGCCGCAGACCCGACTGGGCCGGCCGCAACTACAGCCTGCTGACCGCCTCGGCGGTCGTCACCGGCCTCGGCAGCCACGGCGCGCTGATCGCCGCCGCGTTCGCCGTCCTGGAGACCGGAGGCGACGGCGGCGACGTGGGACTGGTGGCCGCCGCGCGGACGCTGCCACTGGTGGTGTTCCTGCTGATCGGCGGCGCGATCGCGGACCGGCTCCCCCGGCACCGCGTGATGGTCGCGGCGAACGCCCTCAACTGTGTGTCGCAGGGCGTCTTCGCGGTGCTCGTCCTCGCCGGGGATCCGCAGCTGTGGCAGATGATGCTGCTCACCGCGCTGGGCGGCACCGGCCAGGCGTTCTTCAGCCCGGCGGCCGAGGGCATGCTGATGTCCTCGGTCTCCGGCGAGCAGGCGAGCCGGGCCTTCGCGGTGTTCCGGATGGCGATGCAGGGTGCGACCGTCGGCGGGGCCGCGCTGGGCGGCGCGATGGTCGCGGCGATCGGCCCGGGCTGGGTGCTGGCGGCGGACGCGGCGGCGTTCGCGGCGGCCGGAGCCCTGCGCGCCTTCCTCGACGTGAGCCATATCGCGCCACGCACGCCGGGCGGCGGCCTGCTCGCCGACCTCCGGGAGGGCTGGCGGGAGTTCAGCGGCCGGCCGTGGCTGTGGGGCATCGTCGTACAGTTCTCGATCGCGAACGCGGTCGTGGCCGCCGCCGACGCGGTCTACGGCCCGCTGGTCGCCCGCGACCATCTGGGCGGGGCGGGCCCCTGGGGCCTGGCCCTGGGCTTCTTCGGCGCGGGCACGGTCGCCGGCGCCCTGCTGATGACCCGCTGGAAGCCACGCCGCCTGCTGCTCTGGGGCACTCTCGGTGTCTTCCCCCTGGCCCTCCCCTCGGCCGCCCTCGCGGTGCCCACGTCGGCCGGGGTCCTGTGCGCGGTGATGTTCCTGACCGGCGTGACGGTGGAGGTCTTCGGGGTGAGCTGGATGACCGCCCTCCATCAGGAAATTCCGGAGGACAAGCTCTCCCGGGTCTCGGCCTACGACTGGTTCGGCTCCGTCGCGATGGTGCCGCTGGCGACCGCGCTGGCCGGTCCGGCGGAGTCGGCGTTCGGCCGCTCCCACGCGCTGTGGGGCTGCGCGGCGCTGGTCGTGGTGGTGACCGCGGCGGTGCTGTGCGTACCGGACGTACGGAACCTCAGACGGCGGAGCAAGCCGGTGGCGCGGTCCGCCGCGGTCGACTCAGCCGATGCCGAACGCCCCGTCGGGGGGCTCGGGTGACGGCACGGCGTCCTCGTCCCGCACGGGCCGCGCACCGCCGGTGAAGTCCCGCAGGGCGGCCCCGTGCCGGACACGGGCGGGGAAGGCGTCGGAGGCGGTGAGCCGGGCGAGCGCGGCCGTGTCGAAGGGCTCTCGGGCGGCGACCACCACGGCGTTCCCGAACCGCCGGCCCCGCAGCACCCCCGGCTCGGCGATCAGCGCGAGCTCCGGGAACACCGTGCCCAGGGTGGCCAGTTGGGACCGCAGGAAGGTGAAGGGCGCCGCGTCGGCGAGGTTGGCCAGATAGACGCCGCCGTCGCGCAGCACCCGGTCGGCCTCCCGGACGTACCCCAGGGAGGTGAGGTGCGCGGGCACCCGCGAGCCTCCGAAGACATCGGCGACCAGCACGTCCGCGGAGTCGGCCGGGGCCGCCTCCAGCCACGCCCGCGCGTCGGCGCCGTGCAGGGCGATCGAGGCCCCGTCGGGCAAGGGCAGATGCTCCACGACCAACCGCAACAGCTCCTGATCGGCCTCCACGACGTCCTGCCGGGACCCGGGACGGGTGGCGGCGAGGTAGCGCGGCAGCGTCAGCGCCCCGCCCCCGAGGTGCAGCACGTCCAGGGGCCGCCCCGCCTCCGCGACGGTGTCCAGCACATGCCCGAGGCGACGGGTGTACTCGAACTCCAGATGCGTCGGCTCGTCCAGATCGACGTACGACTGGGGCGCCCCGTCGACGGTGAGCAGCCAGGCCCGCGCACGGTCGACGTCGGGCATGAGCTTGGCGAACCCGTGATCGACGGCACGGGCGACGGGGATCGGCTCGGTCACTCGGTCATTGTGCCGGTGCCCCTTCTGTCCAGGGACAGCGGGGACGCGCCCCAAACGGGGCGCGGGGAACTGCGCGACCGGCCACGACGGCCCCGCAGTCCCCCACACGCATCAGCCGCCCTCACACGACGGCTGTCACGGTCCCCGCACCGACGGTCCGGCCACCCTCACGGATGGCAAAACCGAGCCCGGGCTCCAGCGGCACGTCCCGCCCCAGCTCGACGGTCATGCTGACCGTCTCCCCGGGCCGGGCGACCGCCACCTCACCCAGGTCGACGTCCCCGACCACATCCGCCGTACGGATGTAGAACTGCGGCCGATACCCCGTCGACACCGGCGTCGTACGGCCTCCCTCACGCGAGGACAGCACATACACCTGCGCCGAGAACCGCCGTCGCGGCTCCACGCTGCCCGGCGCGGCCACCACATGCCCACGCCGTACGGCGTCCCGGGGAACGCCCCGCAGCAGCAGCGCCACGTTGTCCCCGGCCTGCGCCTCGTCCATGGGCTTGCCGAAGGTCTCCACCCCGGTGACCACCGTGTCCACGGCGGCCCCGAGCACTTCGACCCGGTCGCCCACCCGGACCGTGCCCCGCTCCACCGCACCGGTGACGACCGTCCCGCGGCCGGTGATGGTGAGCACGTTCTCCACCGGCAACAGGAACGGCGCGTCCAAGTACCGCTCCGGCATGGGCACATACGTGTCCACCGCGTCGAGCAGCGCGTCGATGGACGCGGTCCACCGCGGGTCGCCCTCGAGCGCCTTGAGCCCGGAGACCCGTACGACAGGCACCGCGTCGCCGCCGTACCCGTGCGTGGTGAGCAGGTCGCGGACCTCCAGCTCGACGAGTTCCACGAGCTCGTCGTCCGCCGCGTCCGCCTTGTTCAGGGCGACGACCACGTGGTCCACGCCCACCTGCCGGGCGAGCAGCACGTGTTCGGCGGTCTGCGGCGTGATCCCGTCGAGCGCGGAGACGACGAGGATCGCCCCGTCGAGCTGCGCGGCGCCGGTGACCATGTTCTTGACGTAGTCGGCGTGGCCCGGCATGTCCACGTGCGCGTAGTGCCGGGTGTCGGTCTCGTACTCGACGTGCGCGATGTTGATGGTGATGCCGCGCGCGGCTTCCTCCGGGGCCCGGTCGATGCGGTCGAACGGGACGAAAGTGCCGGTGCCGCGGTCGGCGAGGACCTTGGTGATGGCGGCGGTCAGGGTGGTCTTGCCGTGGTCGACGTGGCCCATGGTGCCGATGTTGAGATGCGGTTTGGTGCGCACGTATGCCGTCTTGGGCATGGCGATTCCTCGAAGCCTCTTCGTTGGTGACGGGGACCCCGGGGAACTGGCCGACCCTCCCCCTGCGGGGTCCGCCGGACAATCCGGAGAGGGTCAGCTTCGGGCGCCGTCGACAGCGGCCAGGAAGATTTCAACGGCAGCCTTCGGTGCATCCGCGACTGCGGATGCTGCGAAGAGGAAGGCGTGCCGGAACATGAGGCCGATCATTGCCGACGCCCCGCCCGGAGTCGAATGGTTTTTCGAGCTACGGGTGTCAGGCGCCGATGCTCTTGAGGGCTTCCCGCACCGACAGCGGCGCGAAGCGGCCCTTCTCCCGGGCGAGGAAGGCCCGTACGGCCTCGGGGTCGGTCTTGGCGTACTCGCGCAGCGCCCAGCCGATCGCCTTGCGGATGAAGAAGTCGGGGTGCCCGGACTGGCGCAGGCAGTAGGTGAACAGGCGGTCGGCGTCGGTGTGTTCTTTGTAACGCAGTTGGTGGAGCAGGGCGGTGCGGGCGATCCACAGGTCGTCGTCCACGATCCAGGCGTCCATGTCGGCCGTGAGCTTCGGGTCGGCGGTCACCATCGCGCCGACGACGTGCGCGGCGAGCAGGTCGACTGTGTCCCACCAGGGGACTGTCGAGACGAGGTGCCGGGCCACCGGCAGGAAGCCGGACGGGAGCACGCGCGCGTGGCGGCGCAGATAGTCGACGGCGAAGTACTGGTACTCGCGCTCGGGCAGCTCCCAGCAGCGCAGGGCGATCGCGGTGCAGTCGGCGGCGTCGGGGCGGGGCGTGCCCTCCAGGACGGTGCGGGACAGGGAGCGACGCACGGGCGTGGTGAGGCCGAGGAAGGGGGCGACGTCCTTCATGTACGCGCGCATGGGCTCGGCCCGTTCGGGGTCGGCCGCGGCGCCGTAGACGGCGGTGAGCCGCTCCAGCACGGTGTCCGCAAGAGTGCTGTGCGGCAGTGAGGGAGATCCCACACCTGTGACGCTCATGAGACGAACCATACGGCGATCACACACATTGGTCGGTTAGTGTCACCGGATGCTCGATGCCACCACCCGCTCTGGGGGCACAGCCACGGCCCCTCCCCCGGCCGCCGCCACGGAGCTCGCCCTCGCCGCACCCGTCACGGTCGGTCTCGCCGCACGCTGCTCGAGAGTGCTGCTCTCGCCCTGGTCGCGGTTGTCCCTGCTCGTCGCGCTCCTTGTGGCGGCCGGGTCGACCGTGCTGCTCCTGGAGCCACAGCGGCTGCTGGCCGACGGCTGGCCACCGGAGCTCGGCGGGGCCGCGGCCGCCCTGGTGTACGCGGTGGCGTACGGGCTGTGCGCGGTGGCGTTCGTGCCGCGTCCGCTGCTGAACCTGGCCGCAGGCGCGCTCTTCGGCTCGCAGCTGGGTCTCGGTGCCGCGCTGGCGGGCACGGTGCTCGGCGCCGGCATCGCCTTCACGCTGGGCCGGGTGCTGGGCCAGAGCGCCCTCCGCCCGCTGCTGCGCGGTCGCCTGCTGCAGGGCGCGGACGGCCAGCTCAGCCGTCACGGTTTCCGCTCGATGCTGGCGATCCGGCTGTTCCCCGGCGTCCCGTTCGCCGCCGCCAACTACTGCGCCGCCGTCTCGCGCATGGGCTATCTGCCGTTCCTGCTGGCGACGGCGCTCGGCTCGATCCCGAACACCGCCGCCTACGTCGTGGCGGGGGCCCGTGCGTCGACGCCGACGTCCCCGGCGTTCCTGATCGCGATGGCGGCCATCGCGGTCCCGGCGCTGGTGGGAGCGGCGGTGGCGTGGCGTAAGCGCCATCATCTGCGGGGCCGCTGAGAACGCGGGGCGCTGACGCGCCCCTTCAGGGGCGCGGGGCTGTATCGATTTGCGGCTCCGCCGCGTGGCGCGACCAGCCCCCACCGACCCGCGGCCGCTCACACACCTTCGAGCACCATGGCGTTGGCGAGCCCACCCGCCTCACACATGGTCTGCAAGGCATAGCGAGCGCCCCGTTCCCGCATGGCATGCACAAGCGTCGTCGTAAGCCGCGTACCGCTCGCCCCCAGCGGATGCCCGATCGCGATGGCACCCCCGTGCACATTGACCTTGTCCAGGTCCGCCCCGGTCTCCTGCCGCCACGCCAGCACCACGCTGGAGAACGCCTCGTTGACCTCGAACAGGTCGATGTCGTCCAGGGTGAGTGAAGCCCTCCGCAGCACCTTCTCGGTGGCCGGAATGACACCGGTGAGCATGAGCATCGGGTCGGACCCGGTGACGGCGAAACTGTGCAGCCGGGCCAGCGGCCGCAGGCCGAGCCGGGCCGCGGTCTCGCTCGACGTGATCAGCACGGCCGACGCGCCGTCGTTGATCGGGCTCGCGTTGCCCGCCGTGACGTTCCACTCGATCTGCGGGAAGCGCTCGGCGAAGGCGGGGTCGTAGTACGCGGGCTTGAGCCCGGCGAGGATCTCCGCCGTGCTGGAGGGCCGTACGCACTCGTCGCGCGCCACACCCTCCAACGGCGCGACCTCCGCGTCGAACAGGCCCTTCTCCCAGGCCTCGGCGGCCTTGAGATGGGACGACACCGCGAACGCGTCCATCTGCTCGCGCGCGATCGACCACTTCGCCGCGATGAGTTCGGCGCTGATGCCCTGCGGGACGAGCCCCTCCGGATAGCGCTCGGCGACGCCGGGGCCGAAGGGGTCCTTGCCGGGCGGCACGTTGGACCACATCGGCACCCGGCTCATCGACTCGACGCCACAGGCGACGACGAGGTCGTAGGCGCCGGAGATGACGCCCTGGGCCGCGAAGTGCACGGCCTGCTGGGAGGAGCCGCACTGGCGGTCCACGGTGGTCGCGGGGACCGTCTCCGGGAAGCCCGCCGACAGGAGGGCGTACCGGGTGGTGTTCATGGCCTGTTCGCCGACCTGGTCGACGGTGCCGCCGATGACATCGTCGATGAGGGCCGGGTCGACGCCGGAGCGCTCGACGAGGGTGCGCAGGGTGTGGGCGAGGAGTTCGACGGGGTGGACGTGCGCGAGGGCACCGTTCGGCTTGCCCTTGCCTATCGGGGTGCGTACGGCTTCGACGATGACTGCGTCACGCATGGACGGCCTCCAGTACGAGAGAGCCGGGCGCTGAGAACCGGCACTGAGAACCGGGCGCTACCGGTCAGTAGGAAATCCAAACTCACCATAGCTCTGTAGGTTGGAAATTCAAACCCTCTCCCGGAACCCCCCTAGAATCGGCATCATGGCCGCCACCAAAGACCCGCGCCCCTGCTCCATCGCCGACACCCTGGCGCTCGTCGGCGAGAAGTACTCCCTGCTCGTCCTGCGCGAGGTCTGCCTCGGCAACCGTCGCTTCGACCAGCTGGTGCGCAACATCGGCGCCCCGCGCGACGTCCTCGCCACGCGTCTGCGCCGGCTCGTCGACGCCGGCATCCTCACCAAGAGGGCCTACAGCGAGCGGCCGCAGCGCTTCGAGTACCGGCCCACCCCGGCGGGACTCGAACTGGAGCCGGTCCTGGTCACCCTCATGGCCTGGGGCGACCGCCACCTCCGCGGGGACGGCGACCGCCCCATGGTGGTCGAGCACGTCTGCGGCAACGAACTGGCCCCGGTCGTCACCTGCGCGGCATGCGGCGGGCAGGTCCGCCACGAGGACCTCACGGCCCATCCGCAGACACCCGGCTGGACGGTCGCGGGGCCTTCGGCGGCGTAAGGGCGTGCGGGCCGGTCAGCTGTGCGCGCGGCAGAACGCGCGAACCGCCCGGTTGAAGTCCTGCGGGCGCTCCAGGTTGCTGACATGTCCCGCGCCGGGCAGCACCACCAGTTCGGCGCCCGGGATCGCCGCACGGAACGCGTGGGCGACGCTCAACGGCGAGCGCGCGTCCAGTTCGCCCCAGAGCAGCAGCGTCGGCACGGTGATCCCGGGCAGCAGGTCGTTCTGATCGGTCCCGGCCATGATCGAGAGCTGCGCCCCGAGAGTCTCCGGGCGCGCGTCCCGCGCCATGGCGTCGAGCAGCGGCACGAGCTCGCCGGGCGGCTCCCCGGCGAACAGCCCCGGCAGTGTCGGATCGAACCGGTCCCGGGGCAGGGCGAGCATCCGCTGCACCCCTTCGACGCGGGCCGCCACCTCTTCCGGGGGCAGGGAGCCCTTCCAGCCGGCGTAGGTGTCGGCCAGGAGCAGCGTTTTGACGAGCGACGGATGGCGGCGGTACAGCTCCAGCACGACCGTCCCGCCCCAGGAGAGGCCGGCGACGTGGACCGGACCGAGTCGCAGCCCCTCGATCAGCGCGGCGAGACAGTCGGCGTAGTCCGCGAGGCCGAAGCCGGGAGGGATGCCCGAGGACCGTCCGGACCCCGGCTCGTCCCAGGCCACGACCGTGAACTCATCGGCCAGTCCGGATAGTTGCGGCTGCCATATGCGCGCGTAGACGGCCGCGCCGTGCACGAGGACCAGTGGCGGCCCCTGTCCGACGCGGTCGTAGGCGATTTCGAGGCCGCCCACCTGCACCGTGGCCATGACTCCAGGCTAGGCGCGTCCGCCCACGGTGTCGCGACGGAGCAGCCGGATCAGACTCCCTGGTAGACGTCCAGCCGTCCGCACATCCCGAACTTGCCGTACTCCGACGGCTGTTCCGCGCGTACGACGGCGTCGGCGAGGTGGGAGAGGTCGCCCTGTTCGAGGCGGTCGAGCTGCTCCCCCGTCGCCGCGGCGGCGGCCGCCGCACCGTTGCGCCAGCGTTCCCGCCACTCGGCCAGTCGCGGCCGTACGAGCGCGGCGGCCGCGCGATGGAAGTCGGCCAGCCCCTCGGGAGCCTCCCGCAGCATCCGGTAGCCCTCCAGAGCGAGGTCGCGGCGGGCCCGGGCGATGCGCTCGCGTTCCTCCTCGGGCGCGTCCGCGGGGATGACGGTCGCGGCGGCGTACGCCTCCGGGTCGGCCAGGTGCACCGGGGGCAGCGTGAGCACCGCGTCCCCCGCCTCCGGCAGCCCGCTGTTCTGCATCAGGACGGTGATGCGCAGATCGTCCTCGTTGACCAGCCGGTGGACGGTGCCCGGCGTGAACCGGGCGACCGTGCCGGGTACGAGGGGCGTGCCGTCGTACCCGGACGTCGTGAGGGTCTGCACCGAACCCCGGCCGCCGGTGACGACGTGCGCCTCCGAACAGGTCAGGTGCATATGGGGGGTTCCGCCGGAGACGCCGTCGGCGGCGGGCCAGTCGTACACGCACAGATGCGAGACGGCGACCCCGCCGGGCAGTCCCTCGAAGGCGGTCACCACGGGTGTGCCTCCAGGTACTTGGCGATCTCCTCCCGCTCCCAGGCGCCGTCGGCGACGACGACGCGGTAGCGGCGGGTGAGGGTGTCGCCGGGGGCGAGTTCGAGCTCGTCGTAGAAGGCCCAGGAGGGGGCCACGCCGGCCCACGGCTCGTTGCGGACGAACCAGTGGGCCGGGTGGGCGCCTTCGGTGCCGAGGTGGTCGTTCTCCGGGGCGTGCTCGAAGACGAGGGTGGCGTGGCCGTCCGTGCCGTCGTGCTCGCCGGACAGGGCCAGCCAGGGGGCCTGCGCGCCGAGCAGGCCGGGGCCCTCGGCGTCCGGCGCGATGATGCGGCCGTCGCGGAAGGCGCGCGGGCCGCGCCAGAACAGGCCGGTGTACCCGGCGAGTTCGCGCCCGGCGGTGGTGGGGCTGCCGAAGACCAGCGGCTCGTCACGCCGGTTGGTGATGGCGCTCGTCCAGGTCAGCGCCCACGATCCGGACTGCTGGTCCACGTCGTGGATCTCGATCCGGCGCTGCTCCTCGGCCCACAGCTCGCCGCTGTACGGGTGCCAGGTCAGCCGTTCGGCGATAACGACCCGGTCGTCGTCGGCGCGGACCTCGTCGAAGCCGACGTGCGCCATCGACCCGACGCGCTCGGGGAGTTCGAGGTAGCCCTCGCCGTGCACGTACGAGTTGCCGCCCCACAGGTTGGCGCCCGACAGGTGCGAGGCGGTCAGGGACAGGCCCTTGTGCCAGCGGTGGTCGTTGGGGCGGTAGTCGGTGACGACGTCGCCGGCCAGGGTCCGCAGCGGGTGGATGTACGGCTTGGGGGCCTCCCAGGCCGCCTCCGGCCGGTAGACGTAGGCGAGCAGCTCCACGCCGGTGGCCGGGTCGGTCACGGTGATGCGGTCGCCGTGCGCGTGGACGATGCGCAGCCCGGTCATACGGGCACCTCCTCGCTGACGACGGGGGCCCAGCCGGGCGCGTTCCCGTGCATGGCCGTGTAGAACGGGTCGCCCGGGCCGATCTCGCCCGCCCGCACCGTGACGTCCGTGAACGCCGACTTGTACAGCGCGGCGATCAGTTCCAGGCTGCCACGTCCGTCGGCACCGCTGCTGCGCGGCCGCTCCCCGGCGCGCATGCTGGCGACCAGCTCGCGCAGCTGTTCCGTGTGCGAACTGGGCACGTCCGCGCCGAAGTCCCGCCAGGTGGCGGCCTGCTCGTCGGGCACGCCGGGCGCCGGGGTGATGGCCCAGTTCTCGTTGCTGTGACCGTACAGATGGGTGAGTTCGACGGTCGCGCGCTCGCAGTCGATGCGGATGCGGCTGACCTCGTCGGGGCTCAGCACGCTGTTCACCACCGTGGCCAGCGCGCCGCTCTCGAAGCGGACCAGCGCGGTGGAGACGTCCTCGGTCTGTACGTCGTGGACCAGCCGCCCGGCCATGGCGCGCACCTCGCTCCACGGGCCGAGGAGGTCGAGGAGGAGATCCATCTGGTGGATGCCGTGGCCCATCGCCGGGCCGCCGCCCTCGGTCTCCCAGCGGCCGCGCCAGGGCACGGCGTAGTACGCGGTGTCGCGGTACCAGGTGGTCTGGCAGTGCGCGACGAGCGGGCGGCCGAGGTCCTGTCCGTCGAGCAGGCGGCGCACATGCCGGGTGCCGGAGCCGAAGCGGTGCTGGAAGACGATGGAGGCGTACGGGCCGGCTTCCTTGCCCTCCTCCGCCTCCACGGCGTCGAAGTCGGCGAGGGTGGGCACCGGCGGCTTCTCGCACCACACCCAGGCCCCGGCGCGCAGCGCGGCGACCGTCTGGTCGCGGTGCAGGGTCGGCGGGGTGCAGATGGTGACGAGGTCGGGGCGCTGCTCGCGCAGCATGCGGTCCAGATCGGTATAGCCGTGCGGGACACCGCCCGCCGCGCAGAACGCCTCGACGGCCTTGGCATCGATGTCAACCGCCGCGACCACCTCGACCTCGCCCTGCTCGGCGAGTGCGCCGAGCGCGGTCAGATGGGAGCCCCGGGCGATGGCGCCGGTACCGATGACGGCTGCCCGGATGCGGCGCCCGTCGTAGGGAGTGGTGGGTGACATGGACGCGATCAGCACTCCTCGAACGAACGGCGGACAGCGCCGACACCTGCCATGGGAGCAGCAAGCGCTTTCTCTCCGCAGCAACCTAAGCGGCGGCACCCTGGCCGGTCAACAGCCCGTACTCCCTGCTCACCGGCGCTCGGCCCGCACCCTGTGCCAGCCCCGTCATCCGAGGCCGCTAGGCTGCCCTCCACACCTGTGATCACCGCGCCCGGACGGCTCGGTGTGCCCATTACTCCTCCCCCCGATCAGCGCTTGGACTCCCTACCTTCATGTCTTGGTTTGAATCCTTCATCCTCGGACTCGTCCAGGGGCTGACCGAGTTCCTCCCCGTCTCCTCCAGCGCGCACCTGCGGCTGACCGCGGCTTTCGCGAAGTGGGACGACCCCGGCGCGGCCTTCACAGCGATCACGCAGATCGGTACCGAGGCGGCCGTACTGATCTACTTCCGCAAGGACATCGGGCGGATCATCTCGGCGTGGACCCGGTCCCTGTTCAACAAGGAGATGCGGAGCAACCACGACGCCCAGATGGGCTGGCTGGTCATCGTCGGCTCGATCCCCATCGGGGTGCTCGGCGTGACGCTCAAGGACCAGATCGAGGGGCCGTTCCGCGATCTGCGGATCACGGCGACCATGCTGATCGTGGTGGGCATCATCATCGGCATCGCCGACCGGATGGCGGCCCGCGACGAGAGCGGCGGCAAGCACCGCGCGGCCAAGCAGCGCAAGGGCCTGGAGAACCTGGGCATACGGGACGGCCTGATCTTCGGCCTCTGCCAGGCCTGCGCTCTCATCCCGGGCGTCTCCCGCTCCGGTGCCACCATCAGCGGCGGCCTCTTCATGGGCTACAAGCGCGAGTCCGCGGCCCGCTACTCCTTCCTCCTCGCCATCCCCGCGGTTCTCGCGTCCGGCCTCTTCGAGACCAAGGACGCGATGGAGGGCGGCCACGTGGACTGGCCCCAGACGATCTTCGCGACGATCATCGCGTTCATCGTCGGATACGTGGTCATCGCGTGGTTCATGAAGTTCATCTCGACCAAGAGCTTCATGCCGTTCGTCTGGTACCGCATCGTGCTCGGCATCGTGATCATCCTGCTGGTGACGTTCGGCGGGCTGAGCCCGCACGCGGCGGAGTCGTCCGGCTGACGCCCACGACAGCGGAGTCAACACGTTCACACAGCGAACACCGTGACCCATCACATACGTTGTGTGTAGCCGTTCGGTAGCGGAGTGTCAGTTCCTGCCCTTAGGCTTGTCCTCATGCCCCCCTATTCCGTGGCCTCTGGTTCCGTGCGGTCTGCTGCCGAAGTGAACGAGCAGATCCGTGCGCTGTGGCTGCGGGCGGGCGGATCGCTGTCGGCCCAGGAGCGCGAGGAATACGAGTTGTTGGTGGTCGAGTGGGCGGCCGCGATCCGAGCGACAGTCACCAAGGCGGCCTGAACCAAGGCCTGCGGCTAGTCGTTGGCCGGGCCATAGCGCAGGACACCGTCGCGGGGCACCAGATAGCCCACGCCCCGCTTCTCGGGCAGCTCACCGGCCAATGACGCCGCGTCGATGCATCCGGAGACCTCCCAGCCGACGGCGGCACAACTGAACGGCGCGCTGCGGAAGGCCTCGGCGGCGATGCCGGCCAGCCAGTCGTCGATCAGGGCGGAGCGGTAGAAGGACCGACCGTCCCAGTAGGAGACTCCGGCAGCGTCCAACGCGCTGTCCGGCACATAGAAGTCCAGCCAGTCACTGCTGTCGTCACCGCCACGGACCGCCATGACCCCGCACGCGGCGAGGTCCCCCGAAGGCAGCCGGACCCGGCCGTGGAGATGCCCGAACTCCTGCAGCGAGGCGACCGTGCAGGGCACGGCCTCCTGCTCCTCCGGCTCCCGGTCCCCGTGCCCGTAGCACCCCTGCACGCCTGCCGCGGCCCACACCGCGCTCAGGACGGCCTGAAGCCCGGCGTCGTCCGTCGAACCGACCTCGATGCCCAACTCGTAGAAACCGCCGTACCGGAACTGGTGGCGGAAGGAAGCGGCATGCGTCATCGCACGATGATCCCTCACCGGTCGCCGAAGCGCCCCCTAAGATCCACCCCATGGAGCATCTCGACAGCGTCCCCGCGCGCCAGGGCCTCGTCATCTTCCTGAACGGCACCTCCAGTTCGGGCAAGTCGAGCATCGCGACCGAACTGCTGTCGATCCTGGACGAACCCTGGTTCCACATGCCCGTGGACGCGTTCCACGCGATGCGCTCGAGTGCCTCCGTGCCGCCGGACCAGGTGGCCGCCCTGCTGCACCGCACCTGGCAGGGCTTCCACCGCGCGGTCGCGGGGATGGCGGCCGCGGGGAACAACGTCGTCGTCGACCATGTGCTGAGCGCCCAGTGGCGGCTCCACGACTGCCTGTCGCTGTTCGCACCCCGGGACGTGGTGTTCGTCGGCGTGTACTGCCCGCCCCTGGAGCTGGCGCGCCGGGAGAGCGAGCGGGGCGACCGGCCGCCCGGGCTCGCGGCCGGCCAACTGGAGCAGGTGCACTCCCACGGGATCTACGACATCGAGTGCGACACCGACAGCGCCACCCCGAGGGAATGCGCCCTGCGCATCAAGGAGTTCCTGCCGGACCGCCCGACACCGACGGCGTTCGAGCGGTTGCGTGTGCTCCTCTGACCTGCCGGGTCACCGGTCCTCCCACCTGCCACGATGGAGACCTCTTCACCCCTGGGGGCAGGCGGCCGGCGTACCGCGAGCCCTCGGCCGTGGTCGTACCGACGCCCGAAATCCCCCGTACGGCACCGGAGTTCCCTTCGCTACCGTCGTGTCATGCGAGCCATCGTCATAGGCGCGGGCATCGGCGGGCTGGCCGCGACGCTGAGTCTGCGCCGCGCCGGGCACGAGGTCACGCTGGTCGAGCAGCTGCCGCGGTTCACCGAGACCGGCGCCGGGATCCAGCTCGCGCCCAACGCCACGCGGGTGCTGCGCCTCCTGGACCGGCTCGACGCGGTCGCCGCGCAGGCCGCCCCGCCCGGCCGGCTGAGCTTCCGCGCCTGGTCCGACGGGACGGAGATCTGCCACTACGCGCTCGGCCGCGAGGTCGACGACGCGTTCGGGGCGCCCTATCTGCAACTGCACCGGGCCGATCTGCAGCAGGCCCTGGCCGCCGCCGTGCCGTCCGAGTCGGTGCGGCTCGGCACCCAGGTCGTGGGGATCGGCCAGGACGAGGGGTCCGCCCAGGTGACGACGGCCGGTGGCGAGCGGCTGTCGGCGGACCTCGTCGTGGCCGCGGACGGCATCCGCTCGGCGGCCCGCCAGTGGCTCTTCGGCGCGGACGCGGCGGTGTTCTCCAACACCGCCGCGTACCGGGCACTCCTCCCGGCCGGGCAGGTCGCCGATCTGGACCTGCCCGACACCGGGATCTGGCTCGGCCCCGGCCGGCACTTCGTCCACTACCGGGTGCGCCGTGGCGAACTCCTCAACGTCGTGGCCGTGTTCGGGACGAAGACGGCACAGGAGTCGTGGACCGCCCTCGCGGAGCCCGGAGAGCCGCTGCACGCCTTCGAGGGGTGGGACCCCCGGATCGTCCGGGTCCTCGAACGCGCGGGGCGGATGTACCGCTGGGGCGTCCACACCCGCTCCCCGCTCCCCCGCTGGAACGCCGGACGGGTGACCCTGCTGGGCGACAGCGCCCACGCGATGGTGCCGTTCCAGGCCCAGGGTGCGGCCCAGGCGATCCTCGACGCGGCCGTGCTCGGCGACTGCCTCACGGACGCGGACCCCGCCGACGTACCCGCCGCACTCGACCGGTACGTACGCCGCCGGCTGACCACCGCCACGCGGATGCAGGCCCGTTCCGCGCACGCGGGCGACGAGTTCCACCTCCCGGACGGGCCGGAGGCCGGGGCACGGAACGCCCGGATGGCGGCGCACGCGGCCGAACACGAGTTCCTGCCGGTGGCGACCGCATGGGCGGCCGACGTCCTCGACGAGGAGGCGACGCCATGAGCCGCCACCCGGCCCGCCACCCGAATGTCACCGCACGCCTCTTGGCCCCGCCCGCCCCGTGCCCAACACTGAGCCGATGACGCAGCGTGTGGAGCTCGCCACCGTGATGGACCGGCTGGCCGTCGACGAACTGATCACCGAGTACGCGGTGGCCGTGGACGACGGCGACTGGGAGGGGTACCGAAAGCTGTTCGCCTCGGACGGACGCGCGGACTACCGCTCGGCCGGCGGTGTCGAGGGAGACGCCGGGCAGGTCGCCACCTGGCTCGCGGAGAGCCTGCGGGTGTTCTCGATGCGGCAGCATCTGATCGTCAACCGGCGTATCGCCTTCGGTCAGTGGGACCACGACACAGGCGACACGGCCCGCGTCCAGGCCGACTACGTCAATCCGATGCGCATCGACCGGGACGGCGACGGAGCCGGTGCGGCCCCGGACTTCATCTGCGGCGGCCGCTACGCCTTCGGGCTGCTGCGCACGCACGACGGCTGGCGGCTCCGCGAGGTCGTCGTACAGGAGAAGTGGCGGCGCCTCCCTGCCCCCACCCCCCGTCCGTGATCAACTGAGTCGGCTCCCGCTGTCCCCGGGGCGTCCGCACCACGCACCACGCACACTTGAGGGACGCACGGGGTAGGAGGCGCCGTATGAAGACGCTCGGCCACTGGCTCACCTCCCCCTGGCGACGTTCCACCGCCGCCGCGCTCGCCGGCGCCCTGCCCGTGCTCGCCTTCCCCGCCCCGTCCCTGTGGTGGTTCGCCTACGTCGCCCTGGTCCCCTGGATCGTCCTGGTCCGCTCCGCACCGACCGGGAAGAGGGCGGCGTACGACGGCTGGTTCGGCGGGCTCGGGTTCATGCTGGCCATGCACCACTGGCTGCTGCCGAGCCTGCATGTGTTCACCTTCGTCATCGCGGCCCTCCTCGGCGCACTGTGGCTGCCCTGGGGATGGCTGGTCCGCAGCTTCCTCGCCGGGACGCCCTCGCGCGGCCGGATCTGCGGCGCCCTCCTCGTGCTGCCCTCGGGCTGGCTGCTGGTGGAGCTCGTCCGTTCCTGGCAGGGCCTCGGCGGGCCCTGGGGCATGCTCGGCGCCAGTCAGTGGGAGGTGGAGCCGGCGCTGCGGCTGGCCTCGGTGGGCGGGGTGTGGCTGATCAGCTTCCTGGTGGTGGCCGTGAACGTCGCCGTCGCCGTGCTGATCACCGTCCGGCAGTCCCGCGTTCCCGCGCTGGCCGCTCTCCTGGCCGCGGCCGCCGCCGCCTCGGCGGCCTGGATGTGGTCGCCGCGCCCGGAAGCCGACGGCGGCGTACGGATCGCCGTCGTACAGCCGGGTGTCATCGAGGGCGTCGACCGGCGCTTCGCCCGCGAGGAACAGCTCACCCGTCGACTGGCCGGGCAGGACGTGGACCTGGTGGTGTGGGGCGAGAGCAGTGTCGGCTTCGACCTCGTCGACCGGCCCGACCTCGCCCGCAGGCTCGCCGCGCTCTCGAGCGAGACCGGCGCCGACATCCTCGTCAACGTGGACGCCCGGCGCTCCGACAAGCCCGGCATCTACAAGAGTTCGGTGCTCGTCGGCCCCGCCGGGCTCACCGGCGATCGCTACGACAAGATGCGGCTCGTGCCCTTCGGCGAGTACATCCCCTTCCGCTCACTGCTCGGCTGGGCGACCTCGGTGGGCAAGGCTGCGGGCGTGAACCGCAGGCAGGGCTCCGAACAGGTCGTGATGGACGTCGGCCACGGTCTGCGGATCGGTCCGATGGTCTGCTTCGAGTCCGCGTTCCCCGACATGAGCCGGCATCTGGCCGAGGACGGTGCCGAGGTGCTGATCGCCCAGTCGTCGACGTCGAGCTTCCAGCACAGCTGGGCCCCCGAGCAGCACGCCTCGCTCGCCGCCCTGCGCGCCGCCGAGACGGGCCGCCCGATGGTCCACTCAACCCTGACCGGTGTCTCGGCCGTCTACGGCCCGGAGGGACAGCGGGTCGGCTCATGGCTGGGCACGAGCGCGAGCGCGACGACGGTCTACGAGGTACCGCTGGCCACGGGTGTCACGCCGTACGTCCGCTTCGGCGACTGGGTGCCCCACGCGGCGCTGCTCATCCTCGCCGTCTGGTGCGCGGGGCAGGGAGTCCGGGTCCTGCGGCTCAGGCGGTCCGCTCCTGGACCGCGCGCACCACCCGTTCGCACAGCTCATGGGTCGCCAGCGCATCCCGGGCGCTGACCACCTTCCCCGCGCGCACGGCGTCGAGGAAGGCCATCACGACCTGCTCGATGCCGCGCTGCCGGGCGACCGGAACCCAGTCCCCGCGCCGTCGCACGGTCGGCTGCCCCTTGTGGTCGATGACCTCGGCGAGGTTGACCACCTGACGCTTGGTGTCCTGCCCGGACACCTCCAGGATCTCCTCGGCCGAGCCGCTGAGCCGGTTCATCACACCGAGCGCGGTGAAGCCGTCGCCGGAGAGCTGGAGCACGAGGTGGTGCAGCAGTCCGTCCTGGACCCGGGCGCGCACGGTGACGTCGTCGACCTGGCCCGGAGCCAGGAAGCGCAGGGTGTCGACGACATGGATGAAGTCGTCGAGGATCATCGACCGCGGCTCCTCCGGCAGCCTGATCCGGTTCTTCTGCATGAGGATCAGCTCGCGGGGGTGGTCGGCGCACTGTGCGTACCCGGGCGCGTAGCGCCGGTTGAAGCCGACCGCGAGGGACACCTCCCGCTCCTCCGCGAGGATCACCAGCCGCTCCGAGTCGGCGAGTTCGTACGCCAGCGGCTTGTCGACGTACGTCGGTACGCCCGCCTCCAGCAGCCGCGTCACGATCTCGGGGTGCACGACGGTGGGCGCGTGCACGAAGGCCGCGTCGAGTCCGGCGGCGAGCAGTGAGTCGAGGTCCTGATGGCGCTGGGCCCCGGGCAGATGGAGGCCGTCGGCGACCCGGGCCAGCGTGGCCGGGGTGCGGGTCTGCAGATGGAGTTCGACGCCGGGCACACCGCCGAGCACCGGCAGATAGGCCTTCCGGGCGATGTCGCCGAGTCCGATGCAGCCGACCTTCACTACTGGGTTCTCCCTACCGCTCGCCCGCGCCTGACACGACCGAAGCATACGGCGGCTGCGGCGGCCGCCAGTCGGCGATGCCGTCGAATCCGCGCAGGAAGAGGGCCGGACCGGCGAGGGAGAGCGCGGCGATCGCGGAGTCGCGTACGGCCATGAGGGCGCGGTTCGGCGTCATGTTGAGGCGTCCGATCCTGACGGCCTGGCGGGCTATCGCGGTCGTACGGGGAAGGCGTGCGGCCGTGTACGCGGCCAGGTCGTCCGCATGGTGCGCCAGCACGACCGCGTCCTCGATCGCCTGGTTGCCGCCCTGGCCGAGGGTCGGGGGCATGGCGTGCGCGGCGTCACCGAGGAGGGCGACCCGGCCGCGGTGGAAGGCCGGCAGAGGTTCGGCGATGTGGTGGACGTCGTGGCGCAGGACGTCCTCGGGGCGGGCGGCGGCGAGCACGGCGGGAATGGGGTCGTGCCAGTCGCCGTAGCGGCGGACGAGCTCGGCCCTCTCGTCCGGGGCGCGCTCCCCCGCGGGCGCCAGGGCGGCGGCGTACGCGTAGACCCGGCCGTCCTTGAGCGGGTGGGTGCCCCAGAGGCGGCCGCGGCCCCAGGTCTCGTGCGAGGCGAACTCCGTGGCGGGCACGGGGATCACCGCGCGCCAGGTGGTGAACCCGGAGTAGACGGCGCCGGGGTGGTCCGGGAACAGGGTGGCGCGTACGGCGGAGCGGACGCCGTCGGCGGCGACGACGAGGTCGGCCTCCAGCTCGCCGTCGGGCGTCCGCACGCGGGCCGGGCGGCGGGCGTCGCCGGGGTCGGCGAGGGTGCTCCCGGCTGCCGTGCGGATGGCGTCCGGGGGGAGCAGAGCGGCCAGACTGTTGATGAGGGTGGCCCGGTGCAGCAGCACGAGCGGGCCGCCGAAGCGCTCGGCCGCGGCGGCGGCGCTGGAACGGGAGAGCCAGCGCCCGCCGGGGGTGCGCAGGCCTCCGTCTCCCGTCCAGGCGGCGAGGTCGCGGATCTCGTCGCCGAGGCCGATGACGTCCAGGGCGCGCAGGGAGTTGGGTGCCAGGGAGATGGCGGCGCCGACCGGTGCCAGGGAGCGGGCCCGCTCCAGGACGGTGACCTGGCGGCCGCTCAGGTGCAGGGCGGCGGCCGCGGTCAGGCCGCCTATGCCGCCGCCGATGACGACCACTCGCCGGATCTGTGTCATGACCACTCCTCACTACAGGTGTAGTTCCGCACCAACCGTACTACAGCTGTAGTGCGCCGGGTAGATTGAGCTCCATGCCCGTACGCACCGACCCGGCCCCGGCCTCCCGCACCGACCTCGTCGCCGACACCGCGCTCGCCCTGCTCGCCGAGCGCGGAATGCGCGGGCTCACCCACCGGGCCGTCGACGAGGCGGCCGCACTGCCCCAGGGCTCCACGTCGAATCTCGCCCGCACCCGACAGGCGCTGCTGGAGCTGGCGGTGCGCCGGCTGGCCGACCGCGAGGCCAAGGTGCTGGCGCTCGACGAGATGCCGGACCCGCGGGCCGGCCTCCCCGCGCTGGTGGAGGCGCTGGCTCTGGCGACGCACCGCGCCCTCACCCACCACCGCGAACTGACCCTCGCCCGCTACGAACTGGCCCTGGAAGCCACCCGCCGCCCCGAACTGCGGGCCTACTTCGACGCCACCGGCGCCCGCTTCCGGGACCAGCTCGCCGTCCTCCTCACGGCCATGGGCTCCACCGAACCGGACCGGCATGTGCTGTCCCTGGTGGCCTGGGCGGACGGGCTGATGTTCTCCTGCGTGGCCGGGTCGTTCAGTACGCGCCTGCCGGGACCGGAGGAGGTGCGGGCGGGACTGCGGGAACTGCTCGACGGGATGCTCGGCACCTGAAATACGTGGCCGGGCCAGGTGGATTGGGACACGATGCGGGCATGACGACGCAGCGAAGCGAACCCGCGACCGACGCCGACGAGCGGACCATGCTGGAGGGCTGGCTCGACTACCACCGGCAGACCCTGGCCTGGAAGTGCCAGGGCCTGACCGACGCCCAGCTCAGGACCGCCGCCGTGGAGCCCTCCGAGCTGTCCCTGATGGGGCTGGTGCGACATCTGGCGGAGTGCGAGCGGGGCTGGTTCCGCAAGGTGCTGACGGACGACGATCAGGGGCCGCTCTACTACAGCGACGAGGACCCGGACGGCGAGTTCCATCTCACCGAGGCGGACACCTGGGAGGAGGCCCACGCCACCTGGCAGGCCGAGATCGAGGTCGCCCGGCGCAACGCGGCCGGCTTCGGGCTGGACGACCTGTCCGCGGGCAAGCACCGGCGCACCGGCGAACGCTTCAGCCTGCGGTGGATCTACACCCACATGATCGAGGAGTACGCCCGCCACAACGGCCACGCCGACCTGATCCGCGAGCGCCTCGACGGCGCGACCGGCGACTGACGTCACCCTCACGGAGAGCACGCCCTCCGTACGGGGCCGGAGATCACCCGTGCGGGGCAACCTCCGCTCGTCCGCTGTCCCGAATCCGGCGCGACCCAGCAGAGTTGCGCGGGTGCATCGAACGACGACGACCGCAACGCTCCTGGTCACCGTGGCTGTCTCGGCCCTCTCCGGCTGTGTGACCGTCCAGCACCCATCCGTCGCCCCGGGTCGGCCGGTGGCACCGTCCCAGCCGGCGGCGCCCCGGCCCGACGGCCGGCCGGAGCCGCAGGTCGTGCAGGCACCGGCCCAGGAGGCCCTGCAACTGATCGAGTCGACCCGCAAGTCGAGACGGAGCGCGCCCTCGCCGAAGGAGGCACGCCCCTCCCTCGCCACCGCGCCGGCACCCGGACAGCAGGCACCGCGCTCACACCCGCACGCCCGGCCGGCCCATCCCCAGCCCGCACGCCCCGAGGCCCCGCGGCCCCGGGTCGAGATCCCCGACGTCGCCGCCCAGGTCCCGAAGAACCCGGACGTCTGCAAGCTCGGCAAGCAGTACGGCGGGTGGCGCAAGGACAGTCCGGAGGTGATGCTCTGCGAGCGGACATACGGGCGCTAACCGGGCGACATGGCAGGCGTCAGCCAGGCCTGAGCGGCGGGCGGTCGCCGGACGTGCGAGGGCGGGCGGTCGCCAGACATGCGCGGCGGGCAGTCGCCACACGCGCGCGCCGGGCAGTCGCCCGCGTGCGAGGGCGGGCACCTGCCGAGCCACGCGACGGTGTCGGCCGGGGCACTTTGCGTGCCGACCGAGGCACCAGGATGTACCGGCCCAAGCACCGCAGATCGGCGGGCCGAGGCGCCACGAGGTACCGGGCCAAGCGCCGCAAGTCGGCGGCCGAGGCGGCGCGGGTGCCGGGCGAGGCGCCACGAGGCACCGGACCAAGCCCCGCGAGCTACCGGGCGAGCCGCCACGAGGTATCAGACCAAGACCCCGCGAGGCACCGGACCAAGCGCCGGTGCCGGCCGAGGCGCCGCAGGGTGCTGGCCGATCGGATGGGCACCCCACCGGCCCGCGCCGCCCGACCTCCGCCGACTCAGGGCCGCTGTCGCGGCGGCCCCCACCCCCCGGTCCCGGAGGAACCGCCTTCCCCGAGCCGGAGCTCCAGTCTGCTGATCGCCGCCCGTACCCCGTCCCCGTAGCTGTCGTCGGCGAGTGATTCCGCCGCCCCTCGCGCCCGGCGCAGATGTGTGCGGGCGGCGTCGGAGCGGTCGAGTTTCACATAGTCGGCCGCGAGGTTCAGATGCAGCGAGGGGTACAGCGCCCTGACCGCGAGCGTGCTCTCGTGCTCGGCGAGACGGTCGTCCGTGAGTTCCTCGGCGGCCGTCAACGCCCTGAGATCCCACGCGAGTTCGTCCGAGGGGTCATCGTGGGTGTCGGCCATGTAGTGGGCGAGGGTGCAGCGGTGCAGCGGGTCGCCGTCCTCGCCGATCTCCGCCCACAGATCCAGGAAGCGGTGCCGGGCCTCCTCGCGGTCCCCCGCGTGATGCAGCATGACGACCTGCCCGATCCGCGTCATCACGGCATCGGGCGCCGTCTGCTCCTGTCGCTCCGCCACCGCGTCCTCCGGGCACTCGTCGGTCGATACCACCCGACGCTAACGGCCCCCACCGACAATCCCGGTCAGGCGGCACCGGGCCGGTCCGACGCGGAACCGGCCCGGCGGCAGTCAGCGCAGGTTCGGGATCGTCCAGTCGATCGCCTCGTGGCCCTGGAGCTCCACCGCCTCGTTGATCTGCGTGAACGGACGGGAGCCGAAGAACTTCTTCGCCGACAGCGGCGAGGGGTGCGCGCCCTTGACCACGATGTGCCGGCTCTCGTCGATCAGCGGGAGCTTCTTCTGTGCGTAGTTGCCCCACAGCACGAAGACCGCCGGGTCGGGCCGGTCGGCCACCGCGCGGATGACGGCGTCGGTGAACTTCTCCCAGCCCTTGGCCTTGTGCGAGTTCGCCTCGCCGGCCCGGACGGTGAGCACCGCGTTGAGCAGCAGGACACCCTGTTCGGCCCACGGCAGCAGATAGCCGTTGTCCGGGATCGGGGTGCCCAGCTCCTCCTTCATCTCCTTGTAGATGTTCCGGAGGGAGGGCGGGGTCTTCACCCCGGGGCGCACCGAGAAGCACAGGCCGTGACCCTGGCCCTCGCCGTGGTACGGGTCCTGACCGAGGATCAGGACCTTCACCTTGTCGTACGGCGTCGCGTCCAGCGCGGCGAAGACCTCCTCGCGCGGCGGATAGACGGGACCCTTCGCCCGCTCCTCCTCGACGAACTCGGTCAGCTCCTTGAAATAGGGCTGCTGGAGCTCGTCGCCCAGGACCCCGCGCCAGGACTCGGGCAGCATGGCGATGTCGGTCACGTCAACGTCCTTATGTCGTGCGGTCACTTCAGGTCTCAGAACCTACAGGCGACCACTGACATCGCGCCGCTACCAGCTGGTCTTCCGGTACAGCTCCCACATCGTCATCATGGTCGCCGGGTCGATGACGTTCTCCAGACCGCCGACCTCCTCGTCCGCGGCCACGTACTGCTTGCCCTGCCACAGCGGCAGCAGCCGTGCGTCGTCCACGAGGATCTGCTGAGCGTCCTCGATCTGCTGGGTCACGGCCCCGCGGTCGCTCTCCGCGCGCGACTCCGGCAGCAGCTTCCCGGTGATCTCGGGGGCGTCGTACGGGGTGCCGAGCGCGTTCTGCTCACCCACGAAGGGTGCGATGAAGTTGTCGGCGTCGTTGAAGTCGGGGAACCAACCGCGCCCGAACACCGGGTACTCGCCCTTCTGGTAGCCCTCGACGTAGGTCTTCCACGGGCGGCTCTTGAGGGTGATCGTGAACAGGCCGGAGGCCTCCAGCTGCTTCTTCAGCTCCTCGAAGGCGGGCTTGGTCGTCGAGCCGTAGCGGTCGTTGGTGTACCAGAGGGTCAGCGGGACCTGCTCGGTGATCCCCGCCTGGGTGAGGAGCCGCTTGGCCTTGGCCACGCTGGGACTTCCGAAGTCGTCGAAGAAGCCCGTCGTGTGGCCGGTGAGTCCGGCCGGGACCATCGAGTACAGCGGCTGGACGGTGTCCTTGTAGACCTTGTGCACGAGCGCCGCGCGGTCGACGATCTGGGCGACGGCCTTGCGGACCGCGGGCTTCGCGGCCCACGGGTCGCTGGGGTTGAACACCAGGTAACTGATCTCGGAGGTGGCGTTCTCAACCAGCTGGAGCCCTTCCTTGCGCTGGTTCTCCTCGATGTCCACGGTGTCGGAGGCGGCGAGACCGCGGTAGACGACCGAGATCTCCTTGCTCCTGAGGGCGTCCACCATGTCGTCCGACTGCGGGAAGTAGCGGATGGTGACGGCGCTGTTCTTGGGATCCGCTATGCCCTTGTAGTTGTCGTTGCTGACGAGTTCGGCCTTCTTGCCCTCGTCGTAGGCGTCGAGGGTGTAGGGCCCCGAGCCACTGATCTCGCCGTCCTTACGGATCTCGGTCGCGGAGTACTCCTCGGGGTCCACGATCGACATGGCGGGCGTGGTGAGCACCAGGGGGAACGTGGCGTCGGGCTGGCTGAGATGGAAAACGACCTCGAGATCGCTCTTCACCTGCACACGGGAGAGAGTGCCCAACAGGCCCGCGGGGCCGCCGTTGACGTTGATCTTCTTGATCCGGTCGATCGAGTACTTGACGGCCTTGGCGTCCAGTGTGTGCCCGTTGGAGAACTTCAGGCCCTCGCGCAGCGTGCAGCTGTACTCGGTGCTCGACGTGTCCGTGAACTCGCAGCTCTCGGCGGCGTCGGGCTCGGGGTCGGTGCCACCGGGGGAATAGTTCAGGAGCGTCTGATAGACGTTGCGGAACAGCTCCCAGGAGTTGTCCCAGGAGGCCGCGGGGTCCAGCGTGGCCGGGGCACTGGTGGTTCCGACGACGATCGGGTCCCCGCCATCGGAGGAATCCGAGGAGAACACACCACATCCGGCCACCAGCGACGATATGGATGCGATGGCTGCTATCCGCCGAAGGCCTCTGATCCGGTTGAACACGCGCACGCTCCTCGAGCTGCCATACCAAGGGTTGGCAGACCATACCGCAGCTTTACGCGACCTGAACCGGGTCCTCCGGCGTGTGGACAGGAGGTGCTGCTGTGTCGGCGTTGTCGAGGGCCTGTGCAGGTGCTGTACATGGACACGGGCGCCACTGGTGTCCAGTGGCGCCCGTGGTGTGTGCGGGGTCGGTCAGCCGACGCCGGCGTTGAGGAAGATGCCGCCGTCGACGACGAGGGTCTGGCCGGTGATCCAGTCGGACTGCGCGGAGGTCAGAAACGCCGCGGCGCCGCCGATGTCGGCGGGCACACCGAGCCGGCCCAGCGGGTAGGACGCGGCGGCCTCGGCCTCCCGGCCCTCGTACAGGGCCTGCGCGAACTTGGTCTTCACGACCGCCGGGGCGATCGCGTTGACCCGCACCTTGGGCGCGAACTCGTGGGCGAGCTGCGCGGTCAGGTTGATCATGGCGGCCTTGCTGACGCCGTACGCGGCGATGAAGGGCGAGGGCGCGACGCCCGCGACGGAGGCGATGTTGACGATCGCGCCGCCGTTGTCCTTCTGCCAGGCGTGCCAGGTCTTCTGCGCGAAGCCGAGCGCCGAGATCACGTTGGTCTCGAACACCTTGCGGGCCACGTTCAGGTCGAGGTCGGCGATCGGCCCGAACACCGGGTTGGTGCCGGCGTTGTTGATCAGGTAGTCGACGCGGCCGAAGGCCTCCATGGCACGCGCGACGGCGACGGCCTGGTGCTCCTCGTCGTGGGCCTTGCCGGCGACGCCGACGACCCGGTCGGCGCCGAGCTGCTCGACGGCCTCCTTCAGGGCGTCCTCGTTGCGGCCGGTGATGATCACGCGGTCGCCGCGGGCGACGAGCGCCTCGGCGACGCCGTAGCCGATGCCGCGGCTGGCGCCCGTGACGAGGGCGACCTTGCCGGAGAGCTCAGGAAGTTCAGTCATGTCCGTGATCCCTAGTCGAGCGGTCCGCCGGCCACGTACAGCACCTGGCCGGAGACGAAGCCGGCGGCCTCGTCGGTGAAGAAGGCGATCGCGTTGGCGATGTCCTCGGGGTAGCCGACACGGGCGACGGGGATCTGGCTGGCGGCGGCGGCCTTGAACTCCTCGAAGTCCATGCCGACGCGGGCCGCGGTGGCGGCGGTCATGTCGGTGGCGATGAAGCCGGGGGCGACGGCGTTGGCGGTGATGCCGAACTTGCCGAGCTCGATGGCGAGGGTCTTGGTGAAGCCCTGGAGGCCGGCCTTGGCGGCGGAGTAGTTGGCCTGGCCGCGGTTGCCGAGCGCCGAGGAGGAGGACAGGTTGACCACGCGACCGAAGCCGGCGTCGACCATGTGCTTCTGGACGGCCTTCGTCATCAGGAAGGAGCCGCGCAGATGGACGCCCAGGACGGTGTCCCAATCCGAGACGCTCATCTTGAACAGCAGGTTGTCGCGGAGCACGCCCGCGTTGTTGACGAGGATCGTCGGGGCGCCGAGTTCGGCGACGACCCGGGCGACGGCCGCCTCGACCTGGGCCTCGTCGGAGACGTCCGCGCCGACCGCGATCGCCTTGCCGCCCGCCGCGGTGATCTTCTCCACGGTGTCCTTGCAGGCGGCCTCGTCGAGGTCGATCACGGCGACCGCGCGGCCCTCGGCGGCCAGTCGTACGGCGGTGGCGGCGCCGATGCCCCGCGCTCCGCCGGTGACCACGGCGACCCGCTGCTCAGTGGTGGACATTGCTGGTTCTCCTCGCCCTCGAGAAGGACGCCCGTCTGGTGAGCGACCGCTTAGTACCTTCAGCAGACGTGACGCTAGAAGCCCTGGCACGCGGTGTCAACGTCACATGAGCCGAGTGTGATCCATTACCTCACCAGGAGGTTCAGCAAGCGCTCCGGCTCGGCCGTCGGATCGGCGGTGAGTCCGGTGTGCACGGGCCCGGGCTGGACGACCGTCGAGCGCGGCGCGATGAGCCAGCGAAAGCGTCGGCCCGCGTCGTCGGAAGCCGCCTGGCCTGCCGCTTCGCCGCCCGCGCAGATCCCCTCGACGGCACGGAGCGCGGCACGTACGCCGGCCACGTCCGCCTCCGGGTCGAGGACCAGCAGCTTCGCCTCGTCGAGGTGGGTGCGGACGCCGACGTACGCCTTGGCACGGCAGTACACGAGCACCCCGGCGTTGATGCACTCGCCGCGTTCGATGCGGGGGACGATCCTCAGCAGCGCGTACTCGTACACGTCCCGGTCGTTGCGCTCGCTCCCCCGGATGATGTGGCGCTCGGTCACTTGGTTCCCTCGATGCCGTTGATGCGGTCGTGGATGACGGCGGCACGGGCGTGCAGCGGGCGGACGTAGGCGCGGCGGAGGTCGTCCGGGGTGGCGAAGCCGGGTTCGCCGGCCAGCCAGACGTCCGGGATCTCGGCGGTGACCTCGGCGAGGAGGTCCTCGGTGACGAGGGGTGCCAGGTGCGCGGCGGCGGCCTCGACGTCCGGCCGGAAGCGCGCGAGGGCGTGGTCGGAGGCGTCGTACGGGCGGGCCGCGGAGGCCTCGGCGCCGGGCCAGTTGTGGTGCCAGATCATGGTCGCGCCGTGGTCGATGAGCCACAGATCGCCGTGCCACATCAGCAGGTTGGGGTTGCGCCAGGAGCGGTCGACGTTGTTGACCAGCGCGTCGAACCAGACGATCCGGCCGGCCTCCCGCGGGTCCACCGTGAAGGCGAGCGGGTCGAAGCCGAGGGCGCCGGAGAGGAAGTCCATGCCCAGGTTGGCGCCGCCGCTGCCGCGGAGCAGGTCCTGCACCTGCTGCTCGGGCTCGCCGAGGCCGAGCACCGGGTCCAGGGCGAGCGTCACCAACCGGGGCACCCGGAAGCCGAGGCGGCGGGCGAGTTCACCGACGACGACCTCGGCGACGAGTGTCTTGCGGCCCTGCCCGGCGCCGGTGAACTTGAGGACGTAGGTCCCGAGATCGTCGGCCTCGACGAGCCCCGGCAGCGAGCCGCCCTCACGCAGGGGCGTGATGAAGCGGGTCGCGATGGCTTCCTTGAGCATCGCCCCAGGTTACCGAGGGGTGGCTGAACAACGGGCACGCCGGGTCCGTACCCCTGGGCAGCTCACGAGATATCCGTGGAAGGGGACGTGCCCATGTCCAGCGAATCGCTTCATCCCACCTCGGCACCGAGTCGGCGCACCGTCGTGGCGGCGGTGGGGGCGGCGGGGCTCGCCCTCACGCTGAACGCGTGCGGGTCGGACGACGACGGGTCCGCCGCCGCCTCCGGCACCGCACTCGCGAAGACGTCGGACATACCCGAGGGCGGCGGCAAGATCTTCAAGGACGCGGGCGTGGTGGTCACCCAGCCCGCGGCGGGTGAGTTCAAGGCCTTCTCGTCGAAGTGCACCCATCAGGGATGCGCGGTGACGGGGATCTCCGACGGGGTCATCACCTGTCCGTGCCACAAGAGCGAGTTCTCGGTGAGCGACGGCAGCGTGCAGAAGGGACCCGCCACCCAGCCGCTGCCCGAGCAGAAGATCACGGTGAGCGGCGACTCGATCGCGCTCGCGTGAGACAGCCCACCACGTCGGCCGTGGTCGCCAGGGTCGCCACCAGGGCAAGGGTGTTGCGGATCATCGCGGAGGTGTAGTCGGAGGGCACCCCGGCGATCGCGTCCGTCGGGACGACCACGGTGTAGCCGCGGTTGACCGCGTCGAACACGGCGTTGGGGATCGCCACGTTGGCGGAGACACCGGCGACGACGAGGGTGCGGCAGCCCAGGTTGCGCAGCAGCGGGTCGACGTCGGTGCCCTGGATCGGCGACAGGCCGTGCAGTCGTCGTACGACGAAGTCCTCCTCGGTGACCTCGATCGGGGCCGCGATCCGGACCGCCGTGGTGCCGGACAGCTGCTGGACGGGGAGCCGTTCGGCGGCGCGGAACAGCCGGGCGTTGCGGTTGGCGCCGCGGCCGTCGGGGCGGCGTTCGGCGAGGGCGTGGATCACCTGGGTCCCGCTCTCGTGGGCGGCGGTCACCAGCCGAGCGACGTTGGCGAGGGCGCCCGACGACCGTGCCTCTTCGGCGAGTTCGGGCAGTGCGCTGTCCGGGCCCACGACACCCTGCTGGCACTCGACGGTGAGCAGCACCGTGGAGTGCGGTGCGAGGAGGTCGCTGAGCTGTTCGTTCGACGGCACTCTCGCCCCCTGGTAGCCGACGGTGGAGCCGGGAGCGTAGCCACCATTGCGTGGGGACGGAAGACGCCGCATCCTTTTCTGACGTGATGTCAGAGGATCTCTCCTCTGGCACGACGTGGGAGAAGGAAGAGGGGGCCGCATGACCGTCACTCAGCGCCGGGGCCGGAAGATCATGATGACGCCGGGCGAGCTGGACGAGTTCCTCACCAGCCAGCGCACCTGCCGGGTCGCCACCGTGTCGACGGGTGGCGCCCCGCATGTCAGCACGCTCTGGTTCGCCTGGGACGGCACCTCGCTGTGGCTGTACTCGGTGGTGAAGAGCAAGCGCTGGACCGACGTGCGCCGCGATCCTCGGGTCGCGATCGTGGTCGACACCGGTGAGGAGTACGACGAGCTGCGCGGCGTCGAGCTGTCCGGTGCCGTGGAGTTCGTGGGCGAGGCCCCGCGCGTCGGGGATCTGCACGCCGAACTCGACGTCCCGGAGACGCTGTTCGCGCGCAAGAACTTCGGGCTCGACGAGATGCCGCACGACGGACGGCATGCGTGGATGCGGCTGACGCCGGACAAGATCGTGTCCTGGGACTTCCGCAAGCTCGCCGCCCTGTAGGGCAGTTCAGCCGACGTTCGCCGCGGCCTCGCGCAGCGCCTCGACCGCCGCCCTGATCGACGGGCGGCGGTCGGCGTCCGCGCGCCAGACGACGTAGACATGCCGGCGGACCCGCTGCTTGAGCGGGACGGTGACGACGCCGTCGGGCATCGGGTGCCGGCCCAGCAGCGGGGCGATGCAGATGCCCAACCCGGCGGCGACGAGCCCGAGTTGGGTGTGGGTCTCGGCGGCGCGGTGGCCGACGATGGGCTCGATGCCCTTGGAACGCAGGGTGAACATCAGCCATTCGTGACAGAACTCGCCCTGCCCCCAGGTGATCCACTCGTCGTCGGCGAACTCGGCGAGGTCCACCTCGTCACGGTCGGCGAGCCGGTGCCCGACCGGCATCGCGACATCCGCCGGGTCGTCCAGGACGGACGCCTTGACCAGGCCGTCCGGCAGCGGCATCGGCTTGTTGTACCAGTCCAGGACCACGGCGAGGTCGAGGTCACCGCGGACCACCCCCGCGATGCCGAGCTCCGGCTCCAGCTCGCACGAGCGGACCCGCAGCGCGGAGTGCTCCGCCTTGAGGGCGGCGAGTGCGGCGGGGAACAGTCCGCGCGCGGCGGTCGGGAACGCCGAGAGCCGCAACTCGCCGACGACCTGCCCGCGTTGGGCCTCCAGATCGGACTGGGCGAGCTCGACCTGGGACAGAATGCGGGCCGCGTGCTCCGCGAGCAGCCGGCCGGCGTCCGTGAGCCGCACCCCCCGGCCGTTCTTGGCGAGAAGCTGCTGGCCGACCTCACGCTCCAGCTTGGACATCTGCTGCGAGACGGCCGAGGTCGTGATGTGCAGCCCCTCGGCGGCGCCGCTCACCGAGCCGTGCCGGGCGAGGGCGTCGAGGGTGCGCAGGCGCTCCAGATTCAACATGTAAGCAATGCTACGAGATACCGGGGTGAAAATCTCGATTGTGCTACGCGGTGATCGGCGTCAGGGTTGCCCCATGACCACTGCCGTCCCCACCCGGACCCGCGCCCTCGACTGGCGTCTGCGCTTCGCCGTCCTCTCGCTGATCTGGGGCTTCAGCTTCCTGCTCATCAAGGTGGGCACCGAGGGGTACGCCCCCTTCCAGGTCACGCTGGGCCGGCTGCTGTTCGGGACGGCGGTCCTGGCGGCGGCGATGGCGGTGAAGCGGGAGCGGCTGCCGCGCGGGGCGCGCACCTGGGGCCATCTGACGGTGGCCGCGTTCCTGGTGAACGCCCTGCCCTTCTCCCTCTTCGCCTACGCGGAGCTGACGATCCCGTCCACGCTCGCGGGCATCTGCAACGCGACCTCGCCGCTGTGGGGCATGACCCTGTCGCTGGTCGCCCTGTCGGAGGACCGCCCCACCCGGACCCGGGTCGCCGGTCTCGGCCTCGGCTTCCTCGGCGTCCTGACGGTCCTGGGCGCCTGGCAGGGCTTCCACGGCCTGGACGCCCGGGGCACCGCGATGGCCCTGCTGGCCTCGCTGAGCTACCCGATCGGCTGGATCTACGTCCGCCGCACGCTGGCCGGGGCCGGCCATTCCCATCTCTCCATGACCGGTGCCCAGTTGCTGCTGGCGACCCTGCAACTGGCCATCGTGACCCCGCTGTTCACCGACCTTCCCAGCCGCTTCGCCGTGCCGCCCCTGCTGGCGATCGCCGCCCTGGGCGCCCTCGGTACGGGCCTGGCCCTCCTCGTCCAGTACGGCCTGGTCGCGGAGGTCGGTCCCACGACCGCGCAGATGGTCACGTACTTCATCCCGGTCATCGCCACCGCCGCGGGCGTCGCGATCCTCGGCGAGTCGCTCAGCTGGTCGACCCCGGTGGGAGCGGTGATCGTCCTGGCGGGAGCGGCTCTGACGCAGGTGCGCCGCAGCGCCCCGTCAGGGGCGCGGGGCCGTATCGACGCGCGGTTCCGCCGCGCGGCGCGACCGACCCCCGGCCGAGCCGCACCCCCCTCGCGACCTCGCCGCCCGCTAGGCGTACCCCCGCACCGGCCCGGCCCCGACCGCCGCGGCGATGGCCTCCGCCAGCGACACCGCCTCCCTCCGCGTCAGCGTGGACACCGTGACCCGGATCCCGGGACCCGCGCCCGTCCGGAAGCGGGCCCCGGGGGCCACCGCCCACCCCGCGTGCAGCAGCCGTGCCACCGCCCCGGTCTCGTCCGGCACCGGAATCCACACGTTCATGCCGCTGCGGCCGTGCGCGGCGATCCCGCGCTCCGCCAGAGCCCCGATCAGCACGTCCCGCCGCCCGGCATACGCCGCCGACACGGCCCTGGTGTCCACCGCGCCCTCGGACCACAGCCCCGCCAGGGCCCGCTGACCGATCCGGCTCACCCAGCCGGGGCCCACCCGCTGCCGCCCCCGCACCCGGTCGACCGTCACGGCGTCGCCGGTGAACACGGCCAGCCGCAGATCCGGCCCGTACGCCTTGGCCGCCGACCGCACGAAAACCCAGCTGTGCGTGACACCCGCCAAGGGGTGCAGTGGCAGATCCACGATGCCGTGCCCATGGTCGTCCTCGATGAGCAGCACCTGCGGGTACTCCTTCAGCACCGCCCGCAGCGCCCTCTCGCGCCCCGCACTCACCGCCGCCCCGGTCGGATTCTGCGCCCGGTCGGTCACGATCAGCGCCCGCGCCCCCGCTCCCAGCGCCCGCCGCACGTCGTCCGGGAGCGGCCCCTCGTCGTCGACGCGGACGGGAGCCGTGCGCAGCCCGATCGCCGGGACGAGGTCGAGCAGGCTGCCCCAGCCGGGATCCTCGACGGCGACGGTGTCGCCGGGCTTGAGGTGGACGGCGAGGACGCGCTCGACCACGTCGAGCGAACCGGAGGCGACGTGCACAGGCCCGTCCGGTACCCCGTCGGCGTCCAGCGCGGCCCGCGCCAGGCGTGCCAGCTCCGGCTCGACGGCGGCGTCGCCGTACAGGACCGGCTCCCGGTCGTTCCGCTCGGCCGCCGCCGCGAACGCCTTCGCCAGCGGTGGCAGCAGCCCGGGGTCCGGGTTGCCGTTCGCCACGTCCCGCACCCCCTCGGGCACATCCGTCCGGTCGGCCTCGCGCCCGGTCGTGGCCGGTCGGGGCCGCACCCTGCTGCCCCGGCGTCCCGCGGTCTCGATGACCCCGCGCTCCCGCAGGGTTCGGTAGGCGGCCGCGACGGTGTTGGGATTCACCTCCAGCTCGGCCGCCAACTCCCTCATGGGCGGCAGCAGTTGGCCCGGTTCCAGCTCGCCGGAACCCACCGCACGCTCGACGCTCGCCGCGATCTCAGCTGCGCGACGCCCTTGGATCTTGTATCCTCCTAGCACAAAGCAGATTATGCACTAGTGCAATATAGACCGCAAATGGAGAGAGCCATGCAGGGGACCCAGCAGCCGACGCCTCAGCCGACCGCCTACCCGGCGACCGACCGCACGGTCCCCACCCGCTCCGCGGACCGGGCGTCGTACGACAAGGAGATCGTGCACGCGATACTCGACGAGGCCTGCGTCTGCCATCTCGGCTTCGTCCGGGACGGCGCGCCGGTCGTGCTGCCCACGCTCTTCGGCCGGGTCGGCGAACGGCTCTATGTGCACGGCTCGACGGGCTCGCGTCCGCTGCGGATGACCGGCCAGGCCGACCCGGGGCTGCCGGTGTGCCTGACGGTGACCCATGTCGACGCGCTGATCCTGGCCCGCTCGGGCTTCCACCACTCGATGAACTACCGGTCCGTGGTGGTGCACGGCACCGCGTACGACGTGACGGACCCGCAGGAGAAGTTCCTCGCCCTGGACGCGCTCGTCGACCAGGTGGTGGCCGGCCGTTCCAAGGACTCGCGGCCGGCCAACAAGAAGGAGCTGGCCGCCACCGCCGTGATCCGCCTCGACTTGGACGCGGTCTCCGCGAAGATCCGTACGGGTGGCGTGAACGACGAGCCCGAGGACCTCGACCTCCCGCACTGGGCCGGAGTGGTCCCGCTGCGCAAGGGCTACGAGACCCCGGTCGCCGACCCGCTCCTGGCCCCGGGGACCGAACTGCCCGACTACCTCCGGGCGCTGTGATGCTGATCCACCCCTGGGACGCGCCCCACGACGACGCCGAATGGCAACAGTGGCTGGCCGTGCACGACTTCGGCACGCTGGTCGTCAACGGCCTGGACGGCGAGCCGCCGTACGCCCAGCCGCTGCACTTCACGTACGACGCCCCCAGCGGAGTGGTTCTGACCCATCTGGCCCGGCCGAACCCGATGTGGCCCGCGCTGCTGGCGGACCCGGAGGTCGTGCTGAGCGTGGTCGACGACTACGCGTACATCCCCGGCCCCTGGCAGGCGCCCCCGGACAGCCCACCCGAACACGGCACACCGACCAGCTTCTACGCGGCGGTCCAACTCCGTTGCCGGGCCCATGTCGTGGACGACCCGGCGGAGAAGGCTGCGCTGCTCAACCGCCAGGTCGGCCACTTCCAGCCGGAAGGCGGCTCCGCCGAGGCGGCGGTCGGCGAGGCGCCGTACGGTCGGCTGCTGTCCGGTCTGCGGGGTGTGCGGCTCGAAGTCACCGGTGTACGCGCGAAGTTCAAGTACGCGAACCATCGGACGCCGGAGGTGCAGGACCGGATCGTGGAGGGGCTGACGGAACGGTCGGGGCCGGGTGACGCGGCGGCGCGCGAGCATCTGCTGCGCCGCCGCGGAGCCTGAGCGAAGGGGCCCTCACCACCAGGTGAGGGCCCCTCGGCGTCAGACCGCCGGCCGTCGCGCTCCGCGTGCCTCCGTCACCGCCAGCCCCGTGACGGCCCCGAGCATGAGCAGAGTGCCGGCGAGGGTCGGCATCGTCAGCCGCTCGCCGAGCAGGACGACGGCGAGCACCGCCGCGCCGACCGGTTCGAGCAGCATGATCACGGACACGGTGGCCGACCGTACGGCGGCCGCGCCCGCGAAGTAGAGGCCGTAGGCGAGGGCCGTGGGGACGGCCGCGAGGTAGGCCAGCAGCCAGAGCAGCAGATCGGGTCGCGCGGTGTGCGGCACCAGGCCCTCGGCCAGGGCGAACGGCAGCAGCAGCACGCTGGTGACGGCGAACACCCCGACGGACGTACGGGCGGCGTCCGCCCCGCCGTCACGACCCCAGCGGCGCGTGAGCAGCGTCATCGACGACCCTCCGGCCGCCGACACCAGCCCGAGCAGTACGCCCGACGGACGGACGGCCGAACCCCCGCCGCCGAGCGTCAGTACCCCGAGCCCGGCGAGCGCGCCGGCGACGGCGACGGCCCCGCCGCGCCCGAGCCGCTCCCCCAGGGTCAGTCGTGCGCCGAGCGCGACAAAGACGGGACCCGCGCCGAGCGTGACGACCGTGGCCACGGCGAGTCCGGTGGATTCCACCGCCGCGAAATAGCCGGTCTGGAACACGGCGAGCCCGAGGCCCGTGGCACCCGCCCGCAGTGCCTTGCGGCGGAACGGTTCCCGTACGGCGGTCAGGGGCCGTGGGCGCACCAGGCGTACGGCGGTGAGCAGGACGAGTCCGGATGCGCAGCGCCAGAAGGACAGGGCGACCGGTCCCAGGTCGCTGACCTCGTAGGCCAGCGCGGCGACCGCGCCCGCGGTGCCCCAGGCGGCACCGGCGATGAACAGGTAGAGAAGGCCTCGCCCGATGGGCAGGCCGGAAGCAGCATTCGACACGTGTCGTCTCCGCAGACATGGAGAAGTGAGGAGCCCGGCTCAGCGGGGTCCGTGGACTTCGTCCGCGGGCAGCACCGTTCCGCCCGGCGCACAGCCGGGCGTGATCTCCGGAGGGCCCGCCTCAGGCGGCGGGCGGCGCGAGGATGACGCGGTGGGAATGCATGATCGGCAGCCTAGGGGGCGCTCGACCGGGCCGACAACTCCCTTTCCGGGCCGCCGCTCGCCACCGGCTCCGGGGCGGGATGGGCGGGCGCCGAGGACTGCGCGATGAAGGCCCCGGCCAGGACGACCGCGCCGCCGATGATCTGCGGGGCGGACAGGTGCTCGCCGAGCAGGACCCAGGCCAGGACGGTCGCGATGACCGCTTCGAGGCAGGCGACGACGCCGGCGACCTGCGGGGAGAGGCGGCGCACGGAGACCACGCCGGTGACGTAGGCGACGACCGTGGCGATCAGAACGATCCAGGACAGCAGCAGCGCGGCGGCGACCGGGGTGCCGTTCATGTCCCCGGTGCCGCCGAGGACGGACCAGTCCATCGTCCAGGGGCGGGCGACGACGGTGAGCACGGCGGCGCCGACGAGAAGGCCGTACGCGATGACGCCGAGCGGATCGGGGGCATCGGCACCGGAGTCGCTGCCCTGGTCGGACAGGACGAAGTAGCCGACCTGGCAGCAGGCGGCGCCCAGTGCCAGGAGCAGGCCCACGGCATCGAAGCTCAGCCCCGACCAGACCTCCACGACACAGGCGAGTCCACCGACCGCGAGGACCACCCCTAGCGCGGCGGCCCGCGTGACCGGCCGCCGCTGCACGAAGCGGACCCAGCCGAGGACGAGGGCGGGGGCGAGGTACTCGACGAGCAGCGCGACGCCGACGGGTATGCGGGAGATCGAGGCGAAGTAGAACGCCTGGACGCCGGCCACGCCCAGCAGTCCGAACCCGGCGAGCAGCGCGGGGCGGCTGCGCACCAGCGCGCGGTGACGGACGGCGAGCGGCAGCATCACGAGCGCCGCGCCGGTCACGCGCAGCCACACCACATGGAGCGGGTCGAGCCCCGCCTCGATCAGCGGCTTGGCCGCGACACCGGATCCTCCGAAGGCGACCGCCGACGCGAGCGCGAGCCCGAGCCCGATGCCCTTTCCGCGGTTGCCGCCCCTGCTGTCAGTCGTATGCACCGACACATGATGACAGGGGACGACAGGAGCGTCACCTCCGATGACACCTGTCTCAGCGGCTGGACCGGCACGACCGGGACAAGGGGGTGCCGCACAGGTGGGACGAGGGGTGCCCGCGGGCAGACCCAAAGGGGTGCCGCGTCGAGCTCAGGAAGGGCTTTGCGCCCGGCTCTCGATCCGGCCCAGCACCGCCCCCGCGTCGATGCCCGCGCGGGTGAGGACCTCGACGGCTCGGGCCTGCGGGTCGGCGACGAGGGCCGCCAGCAGGTCGGTCCCGTTCGCGCGGTCGGCGCCGCGGCGGACGGCGCGCTCACGGGCGTACTCCATCGCACCGGAGGCCAGCGGCGAGAGGCCCTCCGCCTCGGGGACCACGGGGACCGGGCCGGAGTCCTCGACGCTGCCCTGCCAGCGCAGCCCGTAGCCGATACTGCGCTGCACGAGATAGCCGAGCAGCCGCGCGAGCTGCGGGCCGTCCTCGAAGACGGTGCGCACCTCGGGGTCGTGCTCCAGGAGCGAGTGCAGCAGATGGGCCGTGTCGATCTGCCGGTCCCCGTCCCGGACCGATCGGCGGCGCGCTCCGGAGACCACCGCCGCCAGCTCTTCGCCGAGCCTGGCATCGATGTCCGCGCGGTTGCTGCCCGGCTCGTTCACAAACTGCCGGGGGATACGGGGTGGCACATCCCCCACCTCATCAGCCACGCCGACCCGGGTCATCCCCGGAGGGAACCATTTTCGCGTCCCACACAGAGTGGACCCCGAGGGCCGGAATCTCCTCCTTACGGATGAGATCAGGCCGTTCACCGGGCGGCGGCGCACGCCTGCTTGCCCCGCGCCCCGAACGCAACCACCCCGCTGTCCCGTTCGTCCGACACGGACATGGAGAGCAGGTTCTGGCTGGTGGCTCTGCCGGCCATCGACGGCAGGCAGTACGTGTACCGGGTGTACGCCCCGGCGGACGCGTGGGACCTGTTCGACGCGGCGGTGATACGGCTCGTCGCCTGAGCGGCACGGCCGGTCAGGGGCCTCCACACTTTCTGACGGTTCATCAGCATTGAATGTTTCAGGCCCTGCGGCTACGTTCCGCGACACCGTAGCCCGATCCGAAGGGGTGGTCGCATGGCCGAAGTCAGCGCCGAGGCACGCATCGAGGCACCGGCCGAGAAGGTGTGGGCGCAGCTCACGGACTGGCCCGCGTACGGAGAGTGGAACGCCACCCACACCAGCTTCCCGCAGGGCGGCCCCACGGCCCTCGAAGTAGGCGCCACGTTCCAGGAGAACATGAAGCTGATGGGCTTCCCGGCCGAGGTCGAGTGGACCATCGAGGAACTGGAGCCGGCCCGGGTGCTGGCCATCCGCGGCAAGGGTCCGATGGCGGTGACCGTCGCCAACCGCTACACCCTCACCCCGGACGGCGACGCGACGACGGTCCGTATCGACGGCGAGTTCACGGGCGCCGCGGTGGCGCTGATGGCGGGCAAGCTCAAGGACTCGGCGACCGCCGCGCTCAACGAGTCGCTGCGCAAGCTGGCCGGGCTGGTGACCTGACGGCGGCCGGCAGCGCACACGAAGGCGCCCCGCGGATCGCTCCGCGGGGCGCCTTTTCACTGCTCTGCGACCGTCAATCCTCGTCGGCGAGGATCAGGTACAGCTTCTTGCGGGCATCGGTGATGACCGCGAGGGCCTTCTCGCGCTGCTCCTTGCTGCCGGTCTTCCAGACCTGACCGAAAGCCTCCATCAGCCCGAAGCCGGCCTGGCGGACCTCGTTCAGCGCCTCGAAGTCGACCCCGCGGGAGGCTTCCTCCCAGGGCGCGTCCGGACCTTCCTCGGCCGCGGTGCGGCCCGCCTCGGTGAGCGCGAACAGCTTCTTGCCGCCCTCGCTCTCGCTGGCGATCAGGCCCTCGTCCTCCAGCAGCTGAAGGGTGGGGTACACCGAACCCGGGCTGGGCTTCCACGCCCCGCCGCTGCGTTCGGCGATCTCCTGGATCATCTCGTACCCGTGCATGGGCCGGTCCCTGAGCAGGGCCAGGATCGACGCGCGTACATCGCCGCGCCGCGCCCTCCCCCTCGGTCCGCCACGCCCTCGAGGCCCCCAGGGGCCCGGGCCGCCGAAGCCGGGTCCGCCGAAACCACCGGGGCCGCCGCCCGGCCCGAAGGGGCCGAAGGCACCACGCCGTCCGTCGAAGCCGCCTCGGCCGCCGCGGGGGCCGGGTCCACCGTGTCCACGTTCGAATCCATGGGAACGCATCGCTACCACTCCATCCATCGTTGATCTGTCGCGATGCGTCAACGATATATCGGAATAGTTCGCATGGCAAGCCTCTGTCGAAAGGCCTGGTCAAGCGTTCGGTTGAACCGCGGTTACCACTCCAGCGCGCCCATCGCTCCGCCCGGCGGACGCGAACACCCGCCCGCAACGGACAAGCTGCGTACGTCACCCCCCAGCAGAGAGGTCCCGCAACATGTCCGGCTTCCCCAGCGGGCGACGTGTCCTCGCCACCGGCGCCGGTGCGGCCATCGGCATCGGTGCGCTCGGCGCCACCTCGGCCCAGGCCGCCCCCGCTTCGCGCACCACCGGATCCGAAGAGACCAGGACCCTCGACGAGCTCTACCGGGCGACCCTCGCGGAGGGCGGGAAGCTCGTCCGCACCGGCGGGGACACCCCCACCCAGCAGGACCTCACCAAGGCCGCGTACCTCAAGCGGTTCCCGGACATCGACCTGACCCTGGTCGTGGACTACAGCAAGTACCACGACGTCCGCGTCGACAACCAGCTCGCGACCGACACCCTGGTCCCCGACGTCGTACAGCTGCAGACCCTCCAGGACTTCACGCGCTGGAAGGAGCAGGGCAGGCTCCTGCGGTACAAGCCGGCCGGGTTCTCCAAGGTGTACGACAAGTTCAAGGACCCGCACGGCGCCTGGGTCGCCATCGGGGCGATCGGCTTCAGCTTCATGTACGACACCGCGGCGGTCGGCTCGGACGGTCCGCGCACTCCGCTGGACCTGGTCGACCCGAAGTGGAAGGGCAAGATCGCCTCCTCCTACCCGCACGACGACGACGCGGTCCTCTACCTCTACTCGCTCTACGTCCAGAAGTACGGCTGGGAGTGGACGGCCGGGCTCGCCGCCCAGGACGTACGCTTCGCACGAGGCAGCAACTCCCCCGGCATTGCGGTCCGCTCCGGCACCCACGCGATCGGTATCGGCGGCGGGGGCGCCCCGCTGGCCTCCGGGCCCGTGAAGTGGGTCATGCCGGAAGGCGCCCCGTTCATGGCCTGGGGCCAGCGCGCGGCGATCCTGAAGCAGGCCGCGAACCCGACCGCGGCCAAGCTGTACCTCAACTGGCAGCTGTCGCTCGCCACCCAGCAGGGGTCCTCCAACGGCTGGTCCGTGCGCACCGACGTCACTCCCCCGGCAGGCCTCAAGCCGGTCTGGGAGTATGCCGACGCGCACCTCGACGGCTTCCCCCGCTTCATGGCCGACCGTGCCGCGATCGAGCGCTGGAAGCAGACCTTCGCCCTGTACTTCGGCGAGGTGAAGGGCGACCCCACGCCCGGCTGGCTGGGACTGCACCCCGGCGCGTAGGGGCGAACAGCGCGCCCCAACCCTTCACATCGGTCATACAGCCCCCGGATAGACTCGGACGCCCTGTCCAAGTGGATCAGTGAGTCCAAGGGGATCTGCCGTGACCGACCGCGTTCCCGTCCGCGGCACCCGACACGCCCTGGAACACGCCCCGCACTTCGTGTTCTTCCTGGTCGTCGGCGCCGCCGCCGTGCGGCTCGTCGATCTCCACAGCCCGCTGTGCTGGCACATGGTCAGCCTCAGCGGGCTGCTGGCCGTGGTGTACGGGGCGGGTCTGGGCCTGTGGAGCCGACTCGGCCCCGGCCTCCGGCTCGCCTGGATCACGACGCTGCTCGGTCTGTGGGGCTTCCTCCTGTTCCTCGCCGAGGCGCCGGTGACCTGGGCGTACGCCTGGTGCGGTGTACCGCTGGCGTGCGCGGCCCTGCGGGCGTTGGGGAAGCGGGCGGCGCTGGTCGCGGTGGCCGCGATCTCCGGCGTACTGGCCTGGCGACTGGTCGGCTCGACCGGCCGGTTCGACATGGAGATGGCGCTGGTCCCGGTCGCGGCGGTCTGGGGCACCGTGGCCCTCTACCGGACGCAGCAGCGGGACGCCGCCGAACGCCAGCGCCTCCTCGACGAGTTGCGGAGCACCCGCGACATCCTCGCCGAACAGCAGCGCCAGGCCGGCGTGCTGGCCGAACGCACCCGGATCGCCCGCGACCTGCACGACACGCTGGCCCAGGAACTCGCGGGCAGCCTGATGCTGCTCCAGGCGGCCGAGCGGGACTGGGACCGGCGGCCGGACGCGGCCCGCGCCCGGGTGCGCGCGGTGGCCGACGGCTTGGACGGCAATCTCGCCGAGACCCGCCGGATCATCCACGACCTCACACCGTCCGCCGTCGCCGAGGAGGGACTCGAGGGTTCGCTGCGGCTGCTGTGCGCCCAGGCGGAGCAGGAGGGGCCGGCCGCCCAGGTGCGGTTCCGGTCCGCGGGCGAGCCCCGTCCCGTCCTGGACGAGCAGGCGGCCGCCACCCTCTTCCGGGTCGCGCAGGGCACGCTGGCCAATGTGCGCGAGCACGCCCGCGCGGTGAACGTCCTGGTCACCCTTCACCACGAGGCGGACCGGATCGAACTCGACGTACAGGACGACGGAGTGGGCTTCGACCCCGCGGGCGCCGGGGCCCTCGCCCGCCCGACCCGCGGTTTCGGCCTGCCCGCCGCCCGCGCCCGGCTCCGCGAGTGCGGCGGCGACCTGCGGGTCACCAGCGCACCCGGCCGGGGCACCCGGGTCCGGGCCGTGCTGCCGGCGGCGGCTCCCCGGCTGACCCCGGCGACCGCCGGATGACCGTGCGGCTGGTGATCGCGGACGACCACGCCGTCGTCCGCGCCGGGCTGCGGGCCCTGTTGGACGGGGAACCGGATCTCGAGGTGATCGCGGAGGCGGGCAGCGGCGAGGAGGCCGTCCGTCTCGCCGCGGAGCTGAAGCCGGACGTCGTGCTGATGGACCTCCGGTTCGCGGGTTCCGCCGTCGACGGCATCGAGGCGGTCCGCCGGTTGAGCGTCGAGGCCCCGGCCGTGCCCGCGCTGATGCTGACGAGCTTCTCCGGGCGGACCGACGTCGTGCGGGCCCTGGAGGCGGGCGCCCGGGGATACGTGCTGAAGGCCGGGCCGCCCGAGGAGCTCTTCCGGGCGGTCCGTGGCGCCGCCGCCGGCGCCCTGGCCCTCGCCCCCGAGGTCGTCGGCGAACTCGTCGGCCAGGTGGTCGGCCCCGACGTGGATCTCACCGGGCGCGAGGTCGAGGTCGTACGGCTGGCGGCGGAGGGTCTGAGCAACCGGGCCATCGCCCAGGCCCTGTTCCTCAGCGAGGCGACCGTCAAGACCCACCTGGTGCGCGTCTACCGCAAGCTGAGGGTGGAGAACCGCGCGGCCGCCGTGACGGAGGCCGCGCGCCGGGGGCTCATCCAGCTCGACTGACAGCGCGACCGGACAGCCCGACCTTCCCTCAGTGCCCTCGGAAGGCCTCCTCCAGCCACCAGGCCCCGTGCTCGCCCGCCACCTTGGCGTCGACCAGCAGCGGCACCGACCGCGGCCCCGCCACCCAGTCCTCGACCGCCTTGAGATCGGCGCGCGTCCGCACGGTCACCGCCTCGAAGCCGTAACCGCGGGCGATGGCGGCGATGTCGGTCGGCGGGAAGGTGACCGTGTCGAGCGGGAAGCCGTCCGGACCGAAGTGGTGCACCTCCGCCCCGTACCCCTCGTCGTTGTAGACGACCACCACCATCGGCAGCCCCAGCCTGCGTACGGTGTCCAGTTCGGCCGCGCCCATCAGCGCGCCACCGTCGCCGAGCACGGCCACCGGCAGCCGGTCGGGCCGGGCCAGGGCCGCGCCGATCGTGGTCGCCAGGCCCAGGCCGATCGACTGGAAGGCCTGCGTGAAGCAGAAGCCGTCCTGGTCGGGCACCGACAGATAGGCGCTCGGATATCCCATGAAGTTCCCGGAGTCCACGCCGACGACCCGCTCCGCCGGGAGGATGTCGTCAAGGGCGATGCTCAGCGTCCGCGGGTCGATGCGGTCCCGGGTGCTCTCGTCCTCGTACGGCACGTCCCGTCGGCGCACCCCCGCGCCGATGGCCTGCGCGCGGTACCCCTGCCGCCGAGCGCCGCCCGCGTCGAGTGCGCGCCGGGCGGTGCGGGTCACGTCGCCGACGACACCGAGGTGGACCTCCCGTTGGGCGCCGAGGGCGGACGCGTCGTCGTCGACCTGGACGACGGTGGCGTCCGGGCCGATGAGGTGGCCGTGCCGCATGGTCCACATGTTCAGGGCGCAGCCCCAGCCGACGATCAGGTCGGCGCCCCGGATCAGTTCGGCCGTCAGGTCGGACGCGAAGCCGCCGGAGATGCCGAGCGACCAGGGGTCGCCGTGGAACAGACCGTGGGCCACGGCCGACGTGGCGAGCAGCGCGCCGTGGTGGTCGGCGAGCGCGGTGAGGGCGTCGCGGGCGCCGGGTGAGCGGGCGCCCCGGCCGGCCACGAACACGGGGCGGCGGGCGCGTCGGAGAGCCGCCACCAGGGCAGCCACATCGGACTCCGACGGCTCGACGGCGGCCCGCGCGGGTGGCGGGGCGGCGGCGATCGCGGCGGTGTCGGGCAGCTCCAGGGCCTGCACGTCCAGGGGGAGGTTGAGCAGGACCGTACGGCGCTCGTGCAGGGCGCGTCGTACGGCGTCGCAGGCCTGCTCGACCGCGGCGTGCGGGGACGTCACGCGCTCGGTGACCGCGCCGACGGCCTGGGCCAACGCCTCTTGGTCGACGTGGAAGTTGGAGGTGGGCCGGGTCGCCTCGGCCGCGAGCACGAGGAGGGGCGTGCGGCTCTTGGCGGCTTCCGCGATGCCGGTCAGGGCGTTGGTCAGCCCGGGCCCCTGGTGCACGCTCAGCGCGGCGACCTTCCCGCTCATGCGTGTGTGGGCGTCGGCCATGGTGGCCGCTCCGCCCTCGTGGCGGGCGGCGACGTAGCGGGCCCCGGTGGCCACCATGGCGTTGGTGAGGTGGAAGTTGCCCGAGCCGACCACGCCGAACACATGGTCCACGCCGGCCGCGGTCAGGGCCCGGCCGACGGCTTCGGCGACCTTCATGACCGCTCCACGAGGGCGAGGACGCGGGCGGGTGAGCCGGAGCCGTTGAGGATCGGCAGCGGGCCGGCGATGACGACGGCACCGGTGGCGGGCAGTTCCGCGAGGTTCTGCAACTGGGTCAGGCCGTACTTGTCGTTGCCCATCAGGTAGGAGTGGCACGGGAAGGCCGGGTCGAAGGAGTGGGCGCCTCCGGCGTCGGTGCCGACCGTCTCGGTGCCGAGGCCGATCACCGGCGACTCCTCGGCGACCCAGCGGGCGCACTCCGGGGACAGGCCCGGGGTGTGCGGGCCGTTCTCGTCGGCGTTGAGGAACTCCTCCTGCGCGTGCGAGCGCGCGTCCCAGCCGGTGCGCAGCAACAGCCACCCGCCCTCGGGCAACGGACCGTGCTCCGCCTCCCAGGCCTTGATGTGGTCCACCTCGACGAGGAAGTCCGGGTCCTCGGCGGCCGCGGCGGAGAAGTCCAGCACGGCGGCGGGCGCGATCAGCCGGCTCGCCGGTACGGAGGCCACGTCCGCGAGGTCCTTGCCGGTGACCCAGTGGTTGGGCGCGTCGAAGTGCGTACCGGTGTGCTCACCCGTGCGGAAGTTGTTCCAGTACCAGGCCGGCCCCCGGTCGTCGTACCGGCTGATCTCCTCCAGTTCGAACACCTGCGTCTGCCCGAACTCTTCGGGCAACCGGATCACCGGCGTCTGCGACGACAGGGGCGAGGTGAGATCGACGACTTCGATCGCACCGCTCCGCAGCCCGGACAGCAGCGCGGCGAGAACGGACGGCTGGGACATGGCGGCCTCCTGAACTGTCGTGTGCGCGAGACGCGTTGACGACAGTCGCACCGCATCGACGAGCCCGTCCAGAGGCCACGGCCCCCCGGGTGTCCCCAAATCGGTCCAGTGACCCGGGATTGGCCTTGGCCTGCGGCTTCGCGGTCGGCCTAGCCTCCGCGTCATGCGTATCCGAATAGTCGACGCCTTCACCGACCGGCCCTTCGCCGGCAACCCGGCCGGGGTCCTGCTGCTGGACGCCTTCCCGGACGACAACCGGCTGCAGAACATCGCCGTCGAGGTCAATCACGCCGAGACGGCGTTCGCCCACCGTCTTCCCGGGGGCGGCGAGGCCGACTGGGCGCTGCGGTGGTTCACACCGACCGCCGAGGTCAACATGTGCGGACACGCGACGCTGGCCACGGCCCATGTGCTGCACACCTCCGGCGCCCACGAGGGACCGGTGCGGTTCGCCACGCGGAGCGGTGTGCTCATCGCGACGCCCGCTGCGGACGGGTCGATCACCCTGGACTTCCCGACCGCGCCGCTGACCCCGGTCGAGCCCCCGGAGGGGGTCGCCACGGCCCTCGGCGCCGAACCGCTCCTCGCCTTCGACACCGGTCCGAACGTCGGCGACCTCCTCGTCGAGCTCGCCGACGAGAGGACCGTCCACGCCCTCACCCCCGACCACAAGGCCCTCGGCGCCTACTCGGAGCGCGGCATCATCGCCACCGCCCGCGCCGAGAACCCGGCGCTCGGCTACGACTTCGTCTCCCGCTGCTTCTTCCCCAACGTCGGCATCGACGAGGACCCGGTGACCGGCAGCGCCCACACCGCCCTGGCGCCCTTCTGGTCCGAGCGGCTGGGCCGTACCGAACTGACCGGTCTGCAGGCCTCGCCCCGCTCCGGCCGCGTCCGCACCCGGCTGCTCGGCGACCGCACGCTCCTCACCGGCCGGGCGGTCACGACGATCGAGGGCGAGCTGCTCGTGTAGGCGGCTCCCCCGCGCCCCGAAAGGGGCGCGGGGCTGTATCGACATACGGCCCCCACCGGTCGGCGGCTTCCTCACGGCCCGCACCCCGGCACACGGTTCAGCCGCCGGCAGGCGTCGGCAGCCAGCCCACCTTCCCGGCCAGCAGCGCGTAGCCGACGAACGCCCCGATGTCGAGCAGCGAATGCGCCACCACCAGGGGCCCCACCCGTCCCCACCGGCGGTAGAGGCAGACGAACACCACGCCCATCACCATGTTGCCGATGAAGCCGCCGATGCCCTGGTAGAGGTGGTACGACCCGCGCAGTACGGAACTGGCCATCAGCGCGGCCCCGGGCGTCCAGCCCAACTGACCCAGCCGGCGCAGCAGGTACCCGACGACGATGACCTCTTCGAGGATCGCGTTCTGCATCGCGGACATGATCAGTACCGGGTACTTCCACCACACCTCGGGCAGTGCCTCCGGCACCACCGTGAGGTTGAACCCCAGCCCGCGTGCGGCCAGGTAGAAGGCGATTCCGGTGCTGCCGATCACCGCCGCGACCGCCGCGCCGCGGCCGAGGTCGGGCCACGGCCTGGTGCGGTCGAAGCCTAGGGTGCGCAGGCTTCCGCCCTCGCGCAGCAGGAAGTGCGCGACGAGCAGGACGGGCACGAGGGACGAGGCGATCCCGAAGAGCTGCCAGGCCAGATCGAGCCAGGGGCGGCCCGGCGCGGCCGAGGCGTTGAGGGTGGCCGCCTGGTCCTTGAGTCCACCCGGTCTGGTGACCGATCCGACAAAGCTGATCAGGGCGGACACTCCGCTCGCACCGAGCGAAAGCCCCAGAACGAGCAGCGTCTCATCCCGGAAGGTCCGCCGCGAACGCCCCTCCTCCGGAAAAGAATCGGCCACGCGGCCCGCCTCTCCCTGCACACCTGACTCCAATTCAGTAATCCCGTCCCATCCCCACCACCGCCCCGCTAGGGTCTCGAAAGAAGTTGCGAAGATCGTGCGCGACTGGCCGTTGGGGGACGGACACCGTACGGGGCCGACCTCCCCTTTGCATGCCATACGGCCGTGAGACCGGCAGAAGGTAACAACAGGGAGGGGCACCACAGTCATGGGACGTCACAGCTTGCCCGATCAGTATGGGGCGGGCGGCAGCGACCCCCGGCCACGCACCCGCCGCCGTACGGTGGCCATCGCGACCGTGCTCGTGCTGACCGTCGCGGGCGGGACGGCGGCCGCCGTCCAGAGCGGACTGCTCTCCTTCGGTTCCTCCTGTCAGGACGACGCGGTGGACCTGAAGGTCGCCGCCTCGCCCGACATGGCCCCGGCCCTGCGCGCCGCGGCGGAGCGGGCCCGTGACATCGGCCTCACCTCCGACGGCCGCTGCGTCGACGTCGAGGTGACGGCGCACGACTCGTACAAGCTCACGGACACGCTGCTGGCAGGCAGGCCGACCGACGTCCAGGTGTGGGTACCGGACTCGGAGCTGTGGGTCCAGCGGATCGCGGCGGACACCAAGGCGACGGAGGTGACCCCGGTCGGCAGCTTCGCCTCCAGCCCGGTCGGTGTGGCCATGGTCCCGGAGGCCGCCAAGTCGCTGGGGTGGCCTCAGAAGTCGTACAGCTGGATCGAGCTGGTCGGCGCCACGATGCGGGACGACTCCCTCAAGCTCGGCTCGGCCGACCCCTCGCGCAGTGCCACCGGACTGCTCGCCCTGACCCAGCTGGGGACCGGCGCCGCCAAGATCAAGGGCGGGGACACCCAGGCCGCGGCCATGATGAAGAGCCTGTCGCAGCGCACCTCCGACAGCGACACCCAGGTCCTGGACACCCTGCCGCGCGACGCCTCGGGCACCGAGCAGGGCAACCCGAAGCGCAACCAGGCGCTGATCCTCAGCGAGCAGGCGGCGTTCACCTACAACACCGCGGCCGACGGCGAGGGTCTCGACCTCTTCTACCCGAAGGACGGCTCGCCCCGGCTCGACTACCCGTACTCGCTGGTCGACCAGGCGGCGCTGAGCACCGACGAGAGCCGGGCGGCGCTGAAGTTCATGAACTATCTGCGTAAGCCCGAGCAGCGCCGGCTCATGGAGAAGTACGGGTTCCGCACCTCCGCCGACGGGGTCGCGCGGACGCTGGTGACGCGGGCCGGGCGGCAGCAAGCCGCAGCCGTACGCGCAGGACGCCCTCAAGCCGGCCTCGGAGGGGGCCCTCCAGGAGGCTCTCGGCACCTGGACGATCACGGTGCAGAGCGCGCGGGTCACCACGGTCGTCGACGCGTCCTCCTCCATGTCCGAGCTGGTCCCAGGCACGAACCGGTCCCGCATGGACGTGACCAAGGCATCCCTCCTCCAGGCGCTCGCCACGTTCACGCCGGAGGACGAGATCGGTCTGTGGCAGTTCTCCACCAAGCTGGACGGCGACAAGGACTACCGCGTCCTCGTCCCGACCGGACGCCTCGGCGACAGCAAGGACGGCGGAACCCAACGCGACAAGCTGTCGGCGGCCTTCAGCGAACTGGCGCCGGTCCCGAACGGCGCGACGGGCCTGTACGACACCACGCTCGCCGCGTACACGGAGGCCACCGCCTCCTACGCCAAGGGCAAGTTCAACGCCCTGGTCGTGCTGACCGACGGCGTCAACCAGGACCCCGGCAGCATCTCCCGCTCCACGCTCATCAGGCGCCTGCAGGAACTCACCGACCCCGACCGTCCGGTCCCGCTGATCATGATCGCCGTCGGCCCCGACGCCGACCGCGAAGAGGCCCAGCAGATCGCGGGGTCCACCGGCGGCACGGGCCAGGAGGTCTCCGACCCGTCCCAGATCCACGAGGTGATCCTCAAGGCGATCGTGGCGGCGGGGGCGGAGGGGAGCGGAGGCTGAGCGGTCAGGGCCGAGCGGGCCGTCCGGCCGTGCCCTTCCCCCAGCGCCTTCCCCCGCCACTCACCCCAGCGGCACCGGCTTCGGCAACCCCACCGGCCAGGTGTGCACCGGCTCGCCGAGGTGCATCAGCTCTGCGTACCGCCGGGTCGTCGCGGCGAGCGCGGCGTCACGGTCGAGACCCGACTCCAGGGCCCGGTGGAACGTCGCGGCCTGCCAGGTCGCCCCGTTGGCCCGCCGCCGGCACCGCTCGTCGATCACGCCCAGGTACAGGTCGCGGTCCGCGGGTTCGACCCCCCACGCGTCCAGGCCCGCCGCCGCGAGCGGCAGCAGTTCGTCGCGCACCAGGGTGACGGCGTCGACCTGGGTCAGCCCGCCGCCGTACCGTCCGCGCCGCGGCCAGTCGAAACGGGCCTCGATGCCGTGCTGGCAGGCCGCGTCGAAGTTGGCGGCGGCGGCCTCGAAGGGCAGCCGGGTCCACACCGGCCGGGAGTCCTCGGCGAGGGCGCGGACCACGCCGTAGTAGAAGGCCGCGTTGGCGACGACGTCGGTGACGGTGGGCCCCGCGGGCAGGACGCGGTTCTCCACCCGCAGGTGCGGGACACCGTCGGCGATGCCGTACACCGGCCGGTTCCAGCGGTACACGGTGCCGTTGTGCAGGACGAGTTCGGCGAGCGAGGGGACGCCCCCCTGGTCGAGGACCCGCAGCGGATCCTCGTCGTCGCAGATCGGCAGCAGCGCCGGGAAGTAGCGCAGGTTCTCCTCGAACAGGTCGTGCGCCGAGGAGATCCACCGCTCCCCGAACCAGGTCCGCGGCCGCACACCCTGTGCCTGGAGCTCGGGCGGGCGGGTGTCCGTGGACTGCTGGAACAGCGGCGGCCGCGACTCGCGCCACAGCTCACGCCCGAACAGGAAGGGGGAGTTGGCTCCTACGGCGACCTGGGCGGCGGCGACGGCCTGCGCCGCGTTCCACACGTCGGCGAAGCGGCCCGGGGTGACCTGGAGATGCAACTGCACGGAGGTGCAGGCGGCTTCCGGGGCTATGGACTTCGAGGTGCAGACGAGATGCTCGACCCCGTCGATGTCCAGGACGAAGTCCTCGCCCCGGGCGGCCACGATCTGTTCGTTGAGCAGCGCGTAACGGTCGACGTCCGAGAGGTTGGAGGAGACCAGGTCGTCCCGGTCGAGAGTCGGCAGAATGCCGATCATCACGATTCCCGCATCGAGCTCGCCCGCTTTCCGATGGGCGTATGCCAGCGAGGTGCGGAGTTCTTCGGCGAGCCGGTCGAATACCCGGCCACCCAAGGGATGTGGGGCTATGTTGACTTCCAGGTTGAACATGGCGAGTTCTGTTTGGAAATCTCGGCTTGCGATACGCTCGAGAACCTGCGCATTCAACATTTTCGGCATACCGTCGGCACCGGCGAGATTGAGTTCGATCTCCAGCCCCATGAGGTTCTTCGGGCGATCGAACCGCTTCTCCGCCAGCAGCCGCTCCAGTCCCGTCAGGCACTTGCGGAGCTTGCCGCGGTAGAGCTGCCGATCGGACAGGTCGAATCGGCCTGCCGCGACCTTCTCCCCCATCGAAGCTTCCCTCCTCGGATGGGCGGACCGAAGATCCGGCCGCCGGTGTCGGGTCACGTGGGATGATGCCCAGTGGAGACGATCGATAACGTCCCGCGCCGCCCTTGGCGCCCGCTACGCTGTGGAAGTGACCGGCGGCACATTCACCGGGCATGCGGCACTGTGCAGTTTCGGGTTCCCCACCCGCCTCGTGAAAAACGCCGACGAAAAACGGCCGACCGCGCCTCCGGTATTCATCGAGGTCATCGCCGTACCGCCGCCGAAAACCGGGATGATTCCCACGTATCGCCGACCGAATGGGCCCTTGCTGTTCACGTCGGAAACGGGTAGACGAAACACCGTCTGAACACGTGTCGTATAAACTCCGCGAACGAGGCAGAAGGTTGGCGCCGACGGTCTGTTGTTCCTGTCGTCAAGGTGACGTACGACAGGTCTCACGCACGCCCCACGCACCCATGACCCGGCCCCCGCCTCTCTGGCCCCGCGAGCTGACAGCGCCGTCCGCCCACGCCCTCGCGCCACTGTGCCTGTCGAATGAGAGGCGACCCACCATGCCGCTGCATGTCCCCCCGGCTCCCGCGCCCGCACTTCGCTCCGTCCTCACCGCGCTCGGTTCGCCCACCGCGCTCCGCGAGGCCCGCACCCCCTCCCTGCGCACCGCCCAGGGACCCGCGACACCCGAACTCCCACTGCCCGTACACGTACTTGACGAGATCACCGCCGCGGGCGCCTCCGCCACCCGACTGACCGGGTGGCGTTTCCTGATCCGCTGCCAGGAGCGTGCGGTGGCCGCCGCCGAGACCCGGCTGACCCCGGACGGCTGGGCCTTCTCGCACTTCTTCGAGGGCCCCTACATCGCCTCCACCGAGCGTGCGCTGCGCCAGGCCGAGACCATGCAACAGCCCTATCAGCCCCGCCTGCTGTCGGTCCCGGGCCTCTACATGCTCACCCTCTGGCTGCACGGCGACCTCACGGCGGACGGCGCCACCGGCCACCCCGCCGCCACCGATCTGCTCGTCCCGCTGGCGCCCGCTCCGCCCGGTATCGCGGCCCACCGGCCGCACCGCGTCGCCGAACTGCTCCCGGTGCTGACCCACCGGGCGACTCCGGCCCCGCTTCTGGGACAGCTCGCCTGACCTCTTCGATCACTGGGCTCGTACGAGCGAATTGCAGCTCGTACGAGCCCTTTTCCTGCCCGCGCCCCGTCCGGACTAGCCCCATCCGACCATCCCGAACCACCCGAAGAGACAGTGCAGTTGGAATGAACCGTCCGCGCGGGTGATGCGTCATGAACCTGTGAGTAGCGGTGCTGCCAAATCCCTGCGGATTGACGCCCGTGGGGCAACACTGGTTCCGACCGACTTATCACAACGGGGGCAGCGATGAACACCACGACAAAGCGAAAGATCCCACCAATGTGCCAGCACCAGCCGCCGTGTCCGACAGCCGAATCCGCCGACCGGGAGTCCGCCCGACTCATGGCGCACCACCCGGAGCAGGGATGGAGCCTGCTGTGCAACGGCGTTCTGCAATTCGAGGACACCGGTGAGCTCCTGCCCGACGGCAAGATCATCGCCCCGCACCGCCCCATGGGCACCGAACAGGTGATGACCGCCGCCTGAGGGCGCTGCCGGGCGGTGGGACCGACCGCCCGGTGACTTGAGGGGCCGGCCCGCAGACCTGTGCTGCGAACCGGCCCCGACGCATGTCCCGGGGTGATCACTGCGTGTAGTCCCTCATGCGGAATGCGCTCTTCTCCCTGACGCACTTCCCATGAGCACCCGTTTTCCGGAAGACTCCTGGAAGTTTCGATCCGTCGACGGAGGTGGGGAGTTGGCAGCACACGAGGTCGGCACCGAGGGGGCGCCCGAGACCGGGGGCCGGGTCACGATCACCGAGATCGCCCGACAGGCCGGCGTCTCCGTGCCGACCGTCTCCCGGGTCGTCAACGGCCGCTCCGACGTGTCGCCCAGGACCCGGGCCCGCGTGGAGGAACTGCTCCGCCGGCACGGCTACCGCAAGCGCCCGAGCACCTCCCCCAGCGGTGCGGCCCTGCTCGACCTGGTCTTCAACGACCTCGACAGCCCCTGGGCGGTGGAGATCATCCGCGGGGTGGAGGAGGTGGCGCACGCGGCCGGTGTCGGCACCGTGGTCTCGGCGATCCACGGCCGCTCCGGCGACGCCCGCGAGTGGATGCGCAATCTGCGGGCCCGCGCCTCCGACGGCGTCATCCTGGTCACCTCGGTCCTGGAGCCGATGCTGCACGAGGAGTTGCGCATCCTCGGCGTCCCGCTGGTCGTCGTCGACCCGGCGGGCTCCCCCGCGCTGGACGCCCCCACCATCGGCGCCGCGAACTGGTCGGGCGGCATGGCGGCCACCGAGCATCTGCTGTCGCTCGGCCACCGCAGGATCGGCCTGATCTCGGGCCCGCCCCGGCTGCTGTGCTCCCGAGCCCGCTTCGACGGCTACCGCGCCGCCCTGGAGGGCACGGGGCTCACGGTCGACGACTCCCTCGTCGTCCCCGGCGACTTCCACCCCGAGTCCGGCTTCGAGGGCTGCAACGCGCTGCTGGACCTGCCCGAACCGCCGACGGCGATCTTCGCGGCCAGCGACCAGATGGCGCTCGGCGCGATCGAGGCACTGCGCAGACGCGGGCTCCGGGTCCCGGAGGACATGAGCCTGGTCGGTTTCGACGACCTTCCGGAAGTCCGCTGGTCCGCCCCGCCGCTCACCACGGTCCGTCAACCGCTCGCCGACATGGGCAAGCTGGCCGTCCGCACGGTGCTCAAGCTGGCCCGCGACGAGCAGCCGGACTCGCCGAGGGTGGAGCTCGGCACGGAACTGGTGGTCCGCGCGAGCACCGCACCCCCGGCGCGCTGACCCGGCACCGGCCCGGCGGTGAGCCACACCGCCGGGCCGGGCCGCACCCCGGCGGACTCCCCTCCGTGCCCAGCCGCCGGGCGTCTCATCGCCGTACCGCTACTTCTTGAGCGCCTCCTTGATGGCGAAGTAGGCGGGCTTGGGCTGCAGTTGCTCGTCCCACGGCAGCGCCGCGCCCTGGCCCTCGAAGAAGGCCGGGATCCAGGAGTATTTGTCGGTGTAGTCCCAGAGCGTGATGCCGACGCAGCGGCGCACCGCGAGGCAGGCCTCGGTCAGGTCCCGGTACCACTGGGCCTGTGTGGCCAGCTTGGTCTCGTCCGCGGGCAGGATCATCCGGATGTCGACCTCGGTGAGCGCGGTGTCCAGGCCGAGCCTGGCGAAGCGCCGCAGATTGTCCTCGAGGGTGGTCGGATAGCCGTACTGGAGCGCGAGGTGCGCCTGGAGGCCGAAGCCGTGCAGCGGGACGCCCTGTGCCTTCAGCTCCTTGGCCAGCTTGTAGTAGGCGTCGCTCTTGGGGCCGACCGCCTCCACGTTGTAGTCGTTGAGGTAGAGCTTGGCCTTCGGGTCGGCCTGGTGGGCCCAGCGCAGCGCGTCGGCGATGTAGCCGGGGCCGAGTGTTTTGTAGAAGATCGTCTCGCGGTAGGTGCCGTCCTCGTTGAAGGCCTCGTTGACGACGTCCCAGGCGTAGATCTTGCCGCGGTAGTGCCGTACCTCGGTCTGGATGTGCTTCTTCAGCACGGCCCGCAGCTCGGTCGCCGTCCACTCGCGGCTGGTCAGCCAGTCGGGCAGCTGGCTGTGCCAGACCAGGGTGTGGCCGCGTACTCGCTGGTGGTTGGCGCGAGCGAGGTTCACGATCTCGTCGCCCTTGGAGAAGTCGAAGACACCCTGCTGGGGTTCGGTGGCGTACCACTTCTGGCCGTTGCCGGGGGTGATCATGTCGAACTCGCTGCCGAGGATCGCCTTGTAGGGCTCGTCGACGAGTTCGGGGTTGTCGGTGGCGCTGCCGTAGTAGCGGCCGTGCCGCTGGGCGAGGTCGGCGAGCGTGGTCGGCTTGTCGTGCGCCTGGGCGGGCACACCGGTACCGACCCCGGCGGCCATCAGGGCGACGGCGAGGGCGCCGACGAGTCTGAGACGGTTCTTGTGCATGGTGCGACTCCTCACGTGCGGGTGTGGGGGCGAGCCGTACAAGCCGCCGGCGCTGGTCATCCCTTCGTAGCTCCGGCGGTGAGGCCTCCGACGAGCTGGCGCTCGGCGACCGAGTAGAAGGCGAGGGCGGGAACCATCGCGAGGACGAGATAGGCGAAGACGCGGGCGTACTCCGCGGAGTACTGGCCCTGGAACTGCTGGACGCCGATGGGCAGCGTCCACCAGGTGTTGTCGGTGAACACCAGCAGCGGGAGCATGAAGTTGTTCCAGCTGGTGACGACGGCGAGCACCGAGACGGTGCCGAGTGCGGGCCGGGCCATGGGCAGCAGCACCCGCCAGAAGAAGCCGAAGGAGCTGCACCCGTCGAGGGTGGCCGCCTCCTCCAGTTCGCCGGGGATCTCCCGGAAGAAGGCGCGCAGGATGATGATGGTCATCGGCAGCCCGAACGCGGCCTGCGGCAGGATCACGCCCAGCGGGTTGTCGAGCAGACCGAGATAGCGCAGCAGCAGGAACAGGGGCAGGGCGGCCACCGCGAAGGGGAACATCAGCCCCATCGTGAAGAAGGTGAACAGCACCTCCCGGCCCCGGAAGGCGAACCGGGCGAAGGAGAAGGCCGCGAGCGCGGACACCGCGACGACGAGCACGGTCGTGGCGACCGCGATCAGGGTGCTGTTGCCGAGCAGCTTCCAGAAGTCGCTTCCGCCGAGGATGTCGGTGTAGTTGCTCCCCAGCCAGCGCTTCGGCAGTCCGAAGGGGTTGCTGGAGAGCTCGTCAGTGGACTTGAAGCCGGACAGGACGGCGTACACCAGGGGGACGAGCATGACAACGCCGACGGCGACGAGGATGAGGTGCAAGGGCAGCGTGCGGGCGTTCCTGCGGCTCATTTCCCGGCCCCCCTCATCGTGGTGGTGGCCCCTTCGAGGTCGCGGCGGAGCACGAACCGCTGGTAGGCGAGGGCGAAGACGAGGCAGATCCCGAACATGACCACGCTGATCGCGCTGGCGTAGCCGACCTGGTAGCGCTTGAAGCCGTACTGGAACATGGTCACGGCCATGGTCTCGGAGTGGTGGTCGGGGCCGCCCTGAGTGATCACCCACACCAGGTCGAAGAGCTGGATCGAGCCGATGACGGCCAGGAAGACGCTGATGCGGATGGTGGGCGCGAGCAGCGGCAGGGTGACGCTGCGGAAGCGCTGCCAGGCACTCGCACCGTCGATCAGCGCCGCCTCGGTCAACTCCCGGGGGACGGACTGGAGTCCGGCCAGCAGGAGCATCATGTGGAAGCCGAAGTACTTCCAGGTCATGACGATGAACAGGGTCGCCATCACATACGACTGATCGGCGAACCATTCGCCGCCGAGGCTGTCCAGGCCGATGCTGCCGAGGAGATGGTCGGCCAGTCCGTCGTCCGGGGCGAACACCATGCTGAAGAGCACGCCGGTGATTGCCTCGGAGAGCACGTAGGGCGCGAAGAACAGCATCCGGTAGACGGCTCGGCCGCGCAGCCGCTGGTTGAGCAGGACCGCCATGGCGAGCGCGAACGGCAGCTGGAGCGCGAGCGTGAGGACGACCAGGACGAGGCAGCGCCACAGGTCGCCCAGGAAGACCGGGTTGTCGAAGAGATCGGTGAAGTTGTCGACGCCGACGTAGTCCTCGGGCATCCCGAAGCCGCCCCAGCGGAAGAAGGCGGCGTACAGCGCGAACAGCATCGGCAGCAGCACGAGCCCGGTGAAGAGGACCAGGGCGGGCAGCTGGAAGCCCATCGCCGTGAGCCAGTTGAGGGCGCGCCGCCGGGCCCGCCCCCGGGCCCTGACGGTGTCCGGGGGCGGGGGCTCGGCGCCGGGGCCGCTCCGCTTGTCTGCGAGGAACGTGGAGGTCATCGCCTGCTACTGCTCTTCCTTCGCGGACTTCGTGATCGACTGGGCGACCTGCTCGGGGGACTTGGAGCCGGCGATGAGCGCGGCCACGCTGTCGTTGACCTCCTGGCCGACGGCGGGGGCGTACGCCTGGTCGAGGTAGAGCTGGAAGCCGGTGGCGGCGTTCAACTGGGTCTGTACGGCCTTGATGTTGGGGTCGGTGATGGCGCTCTCGGCGCCGGGGACCACCGGGAGGGTGCCGGTCTTCTTGACCAGTTCCAGGTCGGTGGCCTCGGAGGCGAAGAACTTCAGGAAGTCGACGGCCGCCTGCGGGGCGTCCCGGCGCAGGGCGTGCCCACCGCCGCCGCCGAACACCTCGGTGATGGTGCCCTTGCCGCCCTCGACCGCGGGGAACGGGAAGAAGCCCAGGTCCTTCCCGAGGCCCTTGCCGGAGTCGGCCTGCACGTTCGGGGCCCACTGGCCCATGAGCTCCATGGCCGCCTTGCCGTTGCCGACGGTGGCCGCCTGGCCGGTCGGGGTGGAGTAGGCGGCGTTGAGGTAGCCCTTCTGGAACGGCTCCAGATCGACGAGGGTCTTGAGGTGGGCGCCCGCCTGGATGAACTCGGGGCCGGTGAAGTCCTTGTCGTCATAGGCCTTCTGGAGGGCGCTCGCACCGGCGGTGCGCATCGCGAGGTAGGCCCAGTAGTACATGCCGGGCCACTTCTCCTTGCCGGCGAGCGCGATGGGGGTGATGTTCTTCGACTTCAGCTTGCTGACGGCTTCGAGGAACGCGCCCCAGGTGGTGGGGGGTTCGGTGATGCCGGCCTGCTTGAAGAGGGCCTTGTTGTACCAGAAGCCGATCATGCCGATGTCGAACGGGATGCCGTACACCTTGTTGTCGAGGAGGTAGGCCTCCTTCGACACCTTCAGCAGACTGTCGGCCCACGGCTTCGTCCGGTCGGTGAGGTCCTCGACGAGACCCGCGTCGACCTGCTGCTTGAGGACGCCGCCGCCCCAGGTGTGGAAGATGTCGGGGAGCTTCCCGGAGGCGATCAGTGCCGTCATCTTCGACTTGTAGGCGTCGTTCTCCAACTGCACGATCTTCAGCTTGACCTTGGGGTTCTGGGCCTCGAACTTCTTGGCGAGGGCCGCCCAGACGCTCTTGGCCGGCTCGGTGGTGGAGATGTTCCACCATTCGATGGTGGTCGTCCCGTCGGACGACCCCTCATCATCCGAGTCACCGCAGCCACTCAGTGCGGTCATGCCCAGACCGGCCGCGGCGGACGCCGCCAGGAAGCCGCGGCGGGACAGTGCCGGGTCGCCCATGGTGTGCTCCTTGGGTACGGGACGGGGCGTCTGCGCCCGTCCGCTGGACCGAAAGTTTCGGAGTTGATCCAGAAAGGTTCGTTGAAGCCGCACCCTAGAGACAGCGGCCAAACGGTGGCAACCCCTTGTACGCGGTGAATTCGCGGCCGACTTCCCCGGTGTCCGGGCCGGTTGGCACCGATCGGCCCGGACCGAGAGTTCCGACGCTTTCCGGAACCACGGCTGCGGCTCGGGCACACACTCGAACCAGTCGAAGGCCGTCCCCGCCACCCGCCCGGTGAAGCCACCGGCGACCTGCGTGGACGGACAACGGCCGTCGAGCCCGGCGAGCCGTACGCCGTCGATCCCGAGCGCCACCACGTCGGGGTCGCCTGCGCGAACTCCCGGCTCCTCCTGCCCCGTCGGGGACACCGGCGAGTCCGTACGGACCTCCACGGTGAGCGTGACCGGCCCCGGCTCCACCGTCCGCAGCGCGAACACGGCCGCCTCGCCCCGGCGACCTCGATGTCGTAGTGATGCGCTTCATGGGTCCAGCCGGGCCGCGACCCGAGCCGCCCGGCCTGCGGCGCGGAGAGATCCGGTCCGGGGCCAGGTCGGCGTAGAAGTCGTCCCGTGCGGGCGGTGGTTCCACGGCAGGCGAGGCGACCGGCGCCGGGTGCCGGCTCCACCCTCGGCCAGCCGTCGACCCACTCCACCGGGGGCAGGAACGTCTCGCGGTCGGGGTCGATACCGGCCGAGGCACGCAGGTCGTCCGGCGACTCCAACCAACCGCCCGTTCCGGTCGAGGACGTTGACGAGGCAGCAGTCCTCCCCCACCCGGCACACACTCGGCTCCGGATGGAACCTCCGATCGCAGGATTGCCGTACGTCCGCATGTGCGTCAGTCCCTACGAGCGTCGCCCCGTGGCGAAACTTTCGGATGATCTGGCGAACGTTACGGAGTGGCACTGTAGGTGGCCAGGAGGCCGGCGACAAGACACCCGGGCCACAGGCCAACGCCCTCGCTGCGGATGCCGTCCAGGGCCGCACGGCATACGAGCGGCCAGGCACGATCGGCATCGACGGACGGGCGGTCAGCGCCGGCGTACGGGCGGTCAGGGCCGACGTACGGGCGGTCAGGGCCGACGTACGGGCTGCTCCTTCACACGGAGGTCGCTCAGGGTTCCGTCCGCGGATACTTCGCTCCGAAGTTGCCGACGCCGACGCGACGTTGGTGGCCGACGCGGCCGCCGTCCCGCCAGGAATCGCCCCGCGCGCGGACGTGCGACATGACGCTGAGTGTCCGCTGCCGACGCCTCGCCCTCTCAGCCCCCACTCCCACACAATCCCCTCGAAGCGGCCCCTACGCTCCCCACTTGCCGTGCCACGGACATCCCCAAAGCCAGTCTTAACGGAAGCTTGACGCCCCCAGCCCCCTCATCCGTGGGCCCTGGCGTCACTCTCCGCTTACGCTGATGCGGCCGTCCAGGTGATGGCCGGAACCACACGCTGAGCCGCACAGGAGCCCCGATGGCCACCACCGAACACGCGCCGCCCAGTCGGCTGCGCGCCTGGATGCTGGAAGGCCTGTCCGACATGGGCAAGGGCGACCACGGCCGGCCGGCCCGGCCCACGGAGCCCCAGCCGGAGCCGGAGGGCCGGCCGTGGTGGCGGGTCATGTGCCTCACCGGCGTCGACTACTTCTCGACCCTCGGCTACCAGCCCGGCATCGCGGCCCTCGCGGCCGGTCTGCTCTCCCCGATCGCGACCATCGTCCTGGTGATCGTGACCCTGGCGGGAGCGCTGCCCGTGTACCGGCGCGTGGCCGAGGAGAGCCCCCACGGCCAGGGCTCGATCGCGATGCTGGAGCGCCTGCTCACCTTCTGGAAGGGCAAGCTCTTCGTCCTCACCCTGCTCGGCTTCGCCGCCACCGACTTCCTGATCACCATCACCCTGTCGGCCGCCGACGCCTCGACCCACCTCGTCGAGAACCCGCATCTGAACAGTGCCCTGCACGACAAACAGCTGCTGATCACCCTCATCCTGGTGGCCCTGCTCGGCGCGGTGTTCCTCAAGGGCTTCCTGGAGGCGATCGGCGTCGCGGTCGTCCTGGTCGGCATCTACCTCGCGCTCAACGTCGTCGTCGTGCTCGTCGGCCTCTGGCACGTCATCACCGCCGGACACGTGGTCACCGACTGGTCGACCGCCCTGACCAACGAGCACGGCAATGTCTTCGTGATGATCGGTGTGGCCCTGATCGTCTTCCCCAAGCTCGCCCTCGGCCTCTCCGGCTTCGAGACCGGCGTCGCCGTCATGCCCCACGTCAAGGGCGACCCCGGCGAGGTCGAGCAGAACCCGGCCGGTCGGATTCGCGACACGAAGAAGCTGCTCACCACCGCCGCCGTGATCATGAGCTGCTTCCTGATCGCCACCAGCTTCATCACCACCCTCCTGATCCCGGAGAAGGAGTTCGAGTCCGGCGGCCAGGCCAACGGCCGCGCCCTCGCCTTCCTCGCTCACGAGTACCTGGGGGGCGCCTTCGGCACGGTCTACGACGTCTCGACGATCGCCATCCTCTGGTTCGCCGGCGCCTCCGCGATGGCCGGTCTGCTGAACCTGATGCCGCGCTACCTGCCCCGCTACGGCATGGCCCCGCACTGGGCCAGGGCCGTCCGCCCGATGGTCATCGTCTTCACTCTGATCGCCTTCCTGGTCACCTGGATCTTCGACGCCGACGTGGACGCCCAGGGCGGCGCCTACGCCACCGGCGTACTGGTCCTGATCAGCTCCGCCGCGATCGCGGTGACCATCGCCGCCCGTAAGGCAGGACAGCGCAACTGGACCATCGGCTTCGCCGTCATCTCGGCGGTGTTCCTCTACACGACGGTCGTCAACGTCATCGAGCGCCCGGACGGCGTGAAGATCGGCGCCTGCTTCATCGCCGGAATCATCCTGGTCTCCCTGCTCTCCCGCCTGGCCCGGGCCTTCGAGCTCCGCGTGACGAGCGTGACGCTCGACCCCATGGCGGAACGTTTCATCAGAGACATCGCCAGCCGCAAGATCCGCTTCATCGCCAACGAGCCCGGCCAGCGCGACAAAGCCGAGTACCGCGACAAGATCGAGCAGATCCGCGAGGACAACGACATCCCCGGCCAAGAAGACTTCGTCTTCGTGGAGGTCACGGTCCTGGACCCCTCCGAGTTCGAGGCGGGCCTGACGGTGCGCGGGGAGGTCCTCCACCACCGCTATCGCATCCTGACCCTGGAGTCCTCCTCGATCCCCAACGCCCTGGCCGCGCTGCTGCTCCACGTCCGCGACACCACAGGCTGCACCCCCCACATCTATTTCGAATGGACCGAGGGCAGCCCCTTCGCCAACTTCCTCCGCTTCTTCCTCTTCGGCCAGGGCGAGGTGGCCCCCGTCACCCGAGAGGTCCTCCGCGAGGCAGAACCGGACAGGGCCCGCCGCCCGAGGGTGCACACGGGCTGACGTACGAAGAGACCGGATGCCCACACCACACCGGCACCCGCTCTGCCATAGAAATCGCGTCAATCTTCAACGGAACGACGTCAGAGCACCGTCAGTGGCGGCACACTCACCCCCGTCCCGCCCTACCGTCGACTCATGCGACCGAGCGGACGGAGCAACCCCCCACCCCCGGCCGACGACCGCCACTGGCGCGGCACCGTCCGGCTGGCGGCAGGCCTCGCCCTCACCTTCGGCGCCCTGACCCTGTTCGTCGACTGGGACATGGGCACCCTGACCCTCACCCGAGCCCTGCTCTGGCTCACCCTGTCCACGACGGTCTTCGCGGTCCTGTTCCCCCAACGCATCACCGCAGGACCGGGCTGGCTGGAAGTACAGGGCCTCGCCGGCCACCACCGGGTCCACACGGACGCCCTGGTATCGGTACAGCTCTACGGTCGGATCTCCTCGCATCTGATCCTCCGCGACACCCACGGCAACCGCCTGGAGTGCGACCCCCGTGTCCTGATCACCAATCCGTTCCTCTGGCACGAACTGGACACGGGCGTACGCCACTCGCTCGAAAACGGCACTCTGCGCCAGAGCACGGACGCCCTACGCCACCTCGGCCGGGAGATCGACTACGAGACCGCCCTGTCGGTGCTCAGGGCGTCCGGGATCTCCTGAAGAACCCCCGCGGCCCCCGGACCACGACCTTGCCGTACCTCAGCCGCCCGCCGACCTCCACCCGCAGCACGACAGGTACCCCGGAGTCACCGGCAGGACGCGTCTTCACCTGGGCGTACTCGACGACGAGCGAGTCGGTCTCCACCACGACGCCGGGCCGCGTCACCAGCCGCAGCGTCCCGCCCCGCATGTCGAGGTCGACATGGAGCGTGTCGTACGTGATCACCGCGTCGGTGAAGTCGAGCGTCACGTCACCCCAGGACGACTCGACCTCCAGCCGCCGGGGTACCGCCCACCGGTCGCCGCGCACGGCCGAACCGCCCTGCTGCTCGATCCGGACGACGTCCTTGACCTCGCCGGCCGCGTCCGCCGGAAGGTCCGCCGTCAGCCCGGCCAGCTCCCCCAGAGTGCGGGCGGACAGGGCGGCCTCCAGTCGCTCGTCCAGCTCCTCAGCGGTCAGCCGGCCGTCCCCCGCCGCGATACGCAGCATGTCCACGACCCGGTCCCGGTCCGCATGCGAGGCCCTCAGCTCGACCGGTGCGTCCCCGCCACCCCGCGCCAACTCACCCGACATGCCCTCGCTCCGATCCCCGATGCCGAACTAAAGCTATATCGCGTTATACCCAACGCTCAACCCCGCACCCTCCGTTCCTCGTTGATGCCCCTATCGTGATCCGCATGCAGTCGTACACGATCGGCCAGGCAGCCCGACTCCTGGGCGTGAGCCCCGACACCGCGCGCCGCTGGGCGGACGCGGGCCGGATGACGACCCACCGCGACGAGGCCGGGCGTCGACTCATCGACGGCCGGGACCTGGCCGCGTTCTCCGTCGAGCTGGCCAGGGGCGACACCGGCGACGAGGAGCCGTCGTACACGTCGGCCCGCAACGCCTTCCCCGGCATCGTCACCGCGATCAAGCTCGGCGACGTCGCCGCCCAGGTCGAGATCCAGGCCGGCCCGCACCGCCTGGTCTCCCTGCTGACCCGCGAGGCCGTCGAGGAACTGGGCCTGGAGGTCGGCATGGAGGCCACGGCCCGCGTGAAGTCGACAAACGTACACATCGACCGCACCTGAGCCCCCACCAGGCTTCTCAGACCCGGGCAGTCCCGTAGTAACGCACATGCGCCCCTAATCCGCGATAGGGCCGGTTCATGCGATGCAACAGGAGACTTACACCTTGCATATGCGGCAGTATCGTCGCCGCAGGGTCTCCGACAGGCCCCTGCCCGAAGCACGTGAAGGAGCAGACCGTGATGACCCGTCCCGCGCACCGGACCCGTCCCGCGCACCGGACCCGTCGCACCCGCCGGCCCCTGCGGCTGGCCGGTGCCGGAGCCGCCGCGCTGCTGGCCCTGACCGCCTGCTCCTCCTCCGACTCCGACTCCGCGGGCTCCGGCACCTCGGCCACCGCGTCGGCGAAGCCGTCCGGCACGGTGAACGTCTTCGCCGCGGCCTCCCTGAAGGAGAGCTTCACGACCCTGGGCAAGGAGTTCGAGGAGGCGCATCCCGGCACCGAGGTCACCTTCAACTTCGGCGGCAGCGACACCCTGGCCGCCAGCATCACGAACGGGGCCGGCGCCGACGTGTTCGCCGCCGCCAGCCCGAAGACGATGAAGATCGTCACGGACGCGGGGGACGCCACGGGCACGCCCGCCACCTTCGTCCGCAACCAGCTGGAGATCGCCACCCTGCCGGGCAACCCGGACAACATCTCCTCCCTCAAGGACCTCACCGAGTCCGGCCTGAAGGTCGTGCTGTGCGACGCGGAGGTGCCCTGCGGTGCCGCCGCCCAGAAGGCCCTCGACGCCGGCAGCCTCGATCTCACCCCGGTCTCCTACGAGCAGGACGTCAAGAGCGCGCTGACGAAGGTCGAGCTCAAGGAGGCCGACGCCGCGGTGGTCTACAGGACCGATGTGAAGGCCGCGGGTGACAAGGTGGAGGGCGTGGACTTCCCCGAGTCGGCCGACGCCATCAACGACTACCCGATCGCCCTGCTCAAGGACGCCCCCAACGCCACCGCGGCGAAGGCGTTCATCGAGCTGGTCCAGTCCGCCGAGGGCCAGAAGGTCCTGACCGCGGCCGGGTTCCTCAAGCCGTGACGTCCCTCGACAGGACCGGCGCCGCGGACACCCTCAAGGGCGGTCCTCGACGGGGCCGCGGCCGGCAGCCGTTCAAGGGCGTACCGCTGCCCCTCCTCCTCCCGGCCCTGCTGGGCCTGGCGTTCCTGATCCTCCCCCTGGTCGCCCTGCTGGTCCGGGCCCCCTGGAGCACCCTCCCGGAACAGCTGACCAGCGCCGAGGTATGGCAGGCGCTACGCCTGTCCCTGGTGTGCGCCACGGCCGCGACCGCCCTCAGTCTCCTGATCGGCGTCCCCCTGGCCTGGCTCCTGGCCCGCACCGAGTTCCCCGGCCGCGGCCTGGTGCGCGCCCTGGTCACCCTGCCCCTGGTCCTGCCTCCGGTGGTGGGCGGCGTGGCCCTCCTGATGGCCCTGGGCCGCAACGGCATCGTGGGCCAGTGGTTGGACTCCTGGTTCGGCGTGACGCTCCCCTTCACCACGGCAGGCGTCATCGTCGCGGAGACCTTCGTGGCGATGCCGTTCCTGGTCATCAGCGTGGAGGGCACTCTGCGCGCGGCGGACCCCCGCTACGAGGAGGCGGCCACCACCCTGGGCGCCTCCCGCTTCACCGCCTTCCGCCGCGTGACCCTCCCCCTGATCGCCCCGGGCATAGCAGCTGGCGCCGTCCTCGCCTGGGCCCGGGCCTTGGGCGAGTTCGGCGCCACGATCACCTTCGCCGGCAACTTCCCCGGCCGCACCCAGACCATGCCCCTTGCGGTCTACCTGGCCCTCCAGAGCGACCCGGCAGCGGCGATCGCCCTGAGCCTGGTGCTCCTGGCGGTGTCGATCGCGGTACTGGCGGGCTTGCGGGACCGCTGGATGACGGCGTCATGACGAACACCGACGGCGCCAAGCCCCCACAGGGGCCACCCGCACCCGACAACGAAAGCAGCACGGGCGGTGCGGGCGGAAAAACACATCCGGCCGAAGGCCGGATGCCCACACCACACCCGCACCCGACCACCGGCCTCCACGCCCACCTGATCGTCACCCACCCCACCTTCCACCTCGACATCACCCTCACGGCAGCCCCCGGCGAGGTGGTGGCCCTCCTCGGCCCCAACGGCGCAGGCAAGACCACCGCCCTGCGCGGCCTCGCTGGCCTCACCCCCCTCACCGCCGGCCACCTACGTCTCGACGGCACCGACCTGGACCGCACACCCCCCGAATCCCGCCCCGTCGGCGTCGTCTTCCAGGACTACCTCCTCTTCCCCCACCTCACAGCCCTGGACAACATCGCGTTCGGCCCCCGCTGCCAGGGCGCGACAAAGGCGGAGGCCCGCCGACAGGCAACCGAGTGGCTGGCCCGCATGGGCCTCAGCGACCACGCCACAGCCAAACCCCGCAGCCTCTCCGGCGGCCAGGCCCAACGCGTAGCCCTGGCCCGCGCCCTGGCCACCCGCCCCCGCCTGCTCCTCCTCGACGAACCCCTCGCCGCCCTGGACGCCCGCACCCGCCTGGAGGTCCGCTCCCAACTCCGCCGCCACCTGGCCGACTTCGAGGCGGTCGCCGTCCTGGTCACCCACGACCCCCTGGACGCGATGGTCCTGGCCGACCGCCTGGTCGTGATCGAGCAGGGACAGGTCGTCCAGGAGGGCACCCCGTCCGACATCGCCCGCCACCCCCGTACGGACTACATCGCCCAGCTCGTAGGCCTGAACCTCTACAAGGGCCGGTCGGAAGGCCACACGGTCCACCTGGAGGCCGGCCCCGACATCACCACCACCGAGGACCTCACGGGAGAGGCCTTCGTCGCGTTCCCCCCGTCCGCCGTGACCCTCTACCGCGACCGCCCCACCGGCTCCAGCGCCCGTAACCTCTGGCGCTGCGAAGTGGCCGGCCTGGAGACCCACGGCGACCAGATCCGCGCCGACCTCACCGGCGAACTCCCCCTCGCGGCGGACCTCACCACGGTCGCCGCGGCCGAACTCGACCTGCACCCGGGCGCGGAGATCTGGGCCACGGTCAAGGCGACGCAAACACACGCATACCCGGCGTAAACGCCACGCGGCCCTAAAAAGATGGGCCCCGCCGTAAGCGGGGCCCATCTCGACAACCGGCTCAGTCCTCGTAGGCGTCCATCGGCGGGCAGGAGCACACCAGGTTCCGGTCACCGTAGGCCTGGTCGATCCGGCGCACCGGCGGCCAGTACTTGTCCGCGACCGACACCCCGGCCGGGAACACGGCCTCTTCGCGCGTGTACGCGTGCTCCCACTCCCCGCCGAGCGCCCGGGCGGTGTGCGGCGCGTTCCGCAGCGGGTTGTCGTCCGCGGGCCACTCGCCGGCGCCGACCTTCTCGATCTCCGCGCGGATCGCGATCATCGCGTCGCAGAACCGGTCGAGCTCGATCAGGTCCTCGGACTCGGTCGGCTCGATCATCAGCGTCCCCGCCACCGGGAACGACATCGTCGGCGCGTGGAACCCGTAGTCGATGAGCCGCTTGGCAACGTCGTCGACGCTGACTCCGGTCGCCTTGGTCAGCGGCCGCAGATCGATGATGCACTCGTGCGCGACCAGCCCTCCAGGGCCGGTGTAGAGCACGGGGTAGTGCGGTTCGAGCCGCTTGGCGATGTAGTTGGCACCGAGGACCGCCACCTGCGTGGCGCGCTTGAGCCCTTCACCGCCCATGAGCCGGACGTACGTCCACGAGATCGGCAGTATCCCCGCGGATCCCCACGGCGCGGCCGAGATCGGCCCGACACCCGTCTCCGGCCCGGCGGCCGGCTGCAGCGGGTGGTTGGGCAGATACGGCGCCAGGTGCGCACGCACACCGACCGGCCCGACGCCCGGACCGCCACCGCCGTGCGGGATGCAGAAGGTCTTGTGCAGGTTCAGGTGGGAGACGTCCCCGCCGAAGTGGCCCGGCTTGGCAAGCCCCACCAGGGCGTTGAGGTTGGCACCGTCGACGTACACCTGCCCGCCGGCCTCGTGCACCTGCGCACAGATGTCGGCGACATGCTCCTCGAACACACCGTGCGTCGACGGGTATGTGATCATCAGCACCGACAGCTCGTCGCGGTACTGCTCGATCTTCGCCCGCAGGTCCTCGACGTCGATCTCGCCGTCCTCGGCGGTCTTCACGACGACGACCTTCATCCCGGCCATGACCGCGCTGGCGGCGTTGGTCCCGTGGGCGGAGGACGGGATCAGACACACGGTCCGCTGCTCGTCCCCGTTGGCCCGGTGGTATCCGCGTACGGCGAGCAGTCCGGCCAGCTCACCCTGCGACCCGGCGTTGGGCTGCAGCGACACCTTGTCGTATCCGGTGACCTCGGCGAGGCGCTCCTCCAGCTCACGGATGAGCGTGAGATAGCCCTGCGCCTGCTCGGCGGGCGCGAAGGGGTGCAGCTGCCCGAACTCGGGCCAGGTGACCGGCTCCATCTCGGTGGTCGCGTTGAGCTTCATGGTGCAGGAGCCCAGCGGGATCATGCCGCGGTCGAGCGCGTAGTCCCGGTCGGCGAGCCTGCGCAGGTAGCGCAGCATCGCCGTCTCGGAGCGGTACTGGTGGAAGACCGGGTGCGCGAGGAACTCGTCGCTCCGCAGCAGCGCGGCCGGCACAGCCTCCTCGGTGACGGCGTCGAGCGCCTCGACGTCGCCCTCGACCCCGAACGCCGACCATACGGCGCTCAGCTGGGCCCGCGTGGTCGTCTCGTCGCAGGAGGCGGAGACCCGGTCGGCGTCCACGAGGTGCAGGTTGACGCCGTTCTCGCTCGCGGCGGCGACGACCTCGGCGGCCCTGCCCGGCACCCGGGCGGTCACCGTGTCGAAGTAGGCGCCGTGCACGACCTCGACGCCACCGGCGGTGAGTCCGGCGGCGAGGATGCCCGCGTAACGGTGGGTCCGCCGCGCGATGTCCTTCAGCCCCTCGGGCCCGTGGTAGACGGCGTACATCCCGGCCATCACGGCGAGCAGCACCTGCGCGGTGCAGATGTTGCTGGTCGCCTTCTCCCGGCGGATGTGCTGCTCACGGGTCTGCAGAGCCAGCCGGTACGCCTTGTGCCCGTCGGCGTCCACGGACACACCCACGAGCCGCCCGGGCAGGCTGCGCGCGAACTTCTCGCGCACCGCCATGTAGCCGGCGTGCGGCCCGCCGAAGCCCATCGGCACACCGAAGCGCTGTGTGGTGCCGACGGCGATGTCGGCCCCGAGCTCACCGGGCGACTTCAGCAGCGTCAGCGCGAGCAGATCCGCGGCGACGGTGACCAGTGCTCCGAGCTCGTGCGCCTGCTCGATCAGAGGCTGTATGTCCCGTACGGCACCGGAGGCGCCGGGGTACTGGACGAGCACGCCGTTGATCTCACGACCGGCGACGTCGGCCGGAATGCCGTCGCTGAGGTCGGCGACCACGACCTCCACGCCGGTCGGCTCGGCACGGGTCTCGATCACGGCGATGGTCTGCGGAAGCGCGTCCGCGTCGACCAGGAACAGCCCCTTCTTGTTCTTGCCCATACGCCGGGACAGGGACATCGCCTCGGCGGCCGCCGTGCCCTCGTCGAGCAGCGAGGCACCGGAGGTGGGCAGTCCGGTCAGTTCGGCGACCATGGTCTGGAAGTTGAGCAGAGCCTCGAGCCGTCCCTGAGAGATCTCGGGCTGGTACGGCGTGTAGGCGGTGTACCAGGCCGGGTTCTCCATGACATTGCGCAGGATGACGGGCGGCGTGAAGGTCCCGTAGTACCCGAGCCCGATCATGGAGCCGAGCACCTGGTTCCGATCGGCGAGCGAGCGAAGCTCGGTAAGCACCTCGGCCTCGGTGCGGGCACCGGGCAGGTCGAGGTCATCGGCGTTCTTGATCACATCCGGTACCGCGGCGGCGGTGAGCTCGTCCAGCGAGCCATAGCCGACGTGCGCGAGCATCTTGGCCCGCGCCTCCTGGTCGGGCCCTATGTGGCGCTGCTCGAAGGGGATCCCCTGCTCGAGCTCGGTGAGCGGAGTGCGGTGGGCGGTCATTACGGAGGCCTCCTGGTCTGACACGACCTGCGAGGGGCACCACGGCACGGGTACCCGGACGGCCTCCCCCTCTGTCATCTCAACCTGAGAGCTTCACCGGGCGCCCGAGGGCTCCCGGCTTTCACCGTCGGTGAGAGCGGAAGCCGTACTCCCGCCCTGCTTTCCAGAGTGGCCTCGTCCATGCGGTACGTGTGCCTGAGAGATTCCGGGGAGGATTTGCTCCTTCGGCGCCTCCGGACGGTGTCCGGAGGACTCTCCCGCACAGGGTCGGCAGCCGCTTGTCAGCCTAGCAGCGAGGCCGTCGCGGATCCCCCGAGCTCCCCTCGAGTGGCCACCTCCCCCAATGTGCTCTTTCGTAGTGCTTACGGATGAGCTGCGAGCCGCGACCTAGTGGAGGGCCCGTGCAGACCGATATCGATCCTCGGAACCTGATCGGCCGCAAGGCCTTCGACCGCAACGGCACCAAGATCGGCACGATCGACGAGGTCTACCTCGACGACGCCACCGGCGTACCGGAATGGGCGGCCATACGCACCGGCCTCTTCAGCAGGGACGCCTTCGTCCCCCTGGAGCCCAGCGAGCTCCTCGAGGGCAGCCTCCGGGTCCCCTTCGAACGAGCCCTGATCAAGGACGCCCCGGACTTCGGCGTAGGCCGTCACCTCTCCCCCGACCAGGAACTCCAGCTCTACCACCACTACGGCCTGGACGTGGCCCCAGCACCCCCCTTCCCGGACCGGGACTTCGGCAGGCTGGCAGGCACGGAGGACGCGGAAGCCTGACACAGCGACGCACGATGAGCGGGGGCCCACGCGCCGCAGGCTCACGGAACCGACAGCCGCTGGCGCTCAGCCCCCAGAGGGGCCACCCGCACACACAACCGGCACCAACGGCAACGGCTCAGCCACCACCAACGCGGGATCCTCCACCGAAAACGTCCGCACCCGCCCCGGCTCGGAATCCGGCGTCTCGAACCTGACGGTCACCCTCCCCAGCCCGCTGCCCTGCACCCACCCATGCCCGAACTCGTCGTGCCGCACATCGTGCCCCGAGACCCACCGCCGCTCGACCGGAACCACCGGCGACTCCTCGGCCACCTCGACCCGCTGCTCCTCCTCCGCGAGCTCGGCACGCTCCCCCGCGGCCTGGGCGAAGAGATCCTCCTGCGTGTAGTCGGCAAGACCACTCACCCCGACCCCCAGCAGCCGCACCCCACCCGTCGTGTCCACGGAGTCCAGCAACCGCGCCGCGGCCTCCCGCACCACCGCCACGTCATCGGTCGGCCCCCGCAACGTCTCGGACCGCGTCAACGTGGAGAAGTCGTACCGCCGCACCTTCAGCACAATGGTCCGCCCCGACAGCCCGGCCCCCCGCAACCTCCCCACACACCGATCCGCCAGCCGCTGCACCTCCAGCCCCACCCGCACCCGGTCATGGATGTCCACGTCATACGTGTCCTCGACCGACACGGACTTGGTCTCCCGCTCGGCCACCACGGGCCGCTCGTCGTACGCCATCGCCATCGCGTACAGCCCGTGCCCATGGGCCTTCCCCAACAGCCGTACGAGCTCGTCCTCGCCCGCCTCCGCGATCTCGTCGACCGTGTGGATACCGGCCCGCCGCAGATGGTCCCCCGTCGCCGGCCCCACCCCTGGCAGGATCCGCACCGACTTGGGCCCCAGCAGCGCCCGCTCGGTCCCCGGCTCGATCAGCGCCAGCCCGTCCGGCTTGGCCTGCTCGGAGGCGATCTTCGCGAGCATCTTGGACGCGGCGAGCCCCACCGACCCCGTGAGCCCCGTGACGGCCCGTATGTCGGCGCGGAGCTTGATCGCGGCCAGCCGCGCCGACTCCTCGTCCCAGGCCGTTCCCCCGGCCTCCAGATCCACGAACGCCTCATCGAGGCTGAGCGGCTCCACCAGCGGCGACAGCGCCCGCAGCAGCCCCATCACCTGCTCACTGATCGACCGGTAGAACCCGAAGCGCGGCACAAGGTACGCGGCGTTCGGCGCGAGCCGCCGTGCCTGGGCCATGGGCATCGCGGAATGGACACCGAACACCCGGGCCTCGTACGACGCCGTGGCCACCACCCCACGCGGCCCGAGCCCGCCCACCACAACGGCCTTCCCTCGCAGGCTCGGCTTGGACGCCTGCTCCGCCGAGGCGAAGAAGGCATCCATGTCGAGATGCAGGATCGTGGGCGCGGTTCTCACATGTCCGATGCTGCCCTACGCCACTGACAATGCCCCGCCGCAGGTGTGGAGCGGCCCTCAGACCGCCCGGTTGCGCCGCCGCGCCAGCTCGTCCGCCGGGTTGTGCCCGACGAGGGTCTCCCCGGTGTCGATCCGCTCCCCGTGCAGCTGCGACAGCGCGCTCTCGACGTCCCGCCACACGACGCCCACGGCGATGCCGAAGATCCCCTGACCGCCCTGGAGCAGCGCGTGCACCTCGTCCGGCGAGGTGCACTCGTAGACCGTGGCACCGTCGCTCATGAGCGTCATGCGCTCCAGGTCCCGGAACCCGCGCTCACGCAGGTGCAGCACGGCGGTGCGGATGTTCTGCAGCGAGACCCCGGTGTCGAGGAACCGCTTGACGATCTTCAGGACGACGACGTCCCGGAAGCTGTAGAGGCGCTGCGTCCCCGACCCGTGGGCGGGCCGCACGCTCGGCTCCACGAGCCCGGTGCGCGCCCAGTAGTCCAGTTGGCGGTAGGTGATGCCGGCGGCCGCACAGGCCGTCGGACCGCGGTAGCCGATCTCCTCGGACGCCATGGACGTCGCCCCTCCGCCGCTGCTCGGCACGACCGCCGGTCGCTGCGGAGCGTGGTCGGCCGCGTTGCTGTGAAGCGGGTACGGGCCGCTCGCCCCCAGACTGCGTCCGGGAGCACCCCCAGCCGTACCGTCGCCGCTGCTTCTCACGCCGACCTCCGTCCTTGACCTGCCTTCTCGACGGTAGGCAGTCGCCCGGGGCGCGTCAACGATCGCCACACTCGGCACGCCGAGTGATAATCACCCTAGGAGTGGTTTCCCGTACCCCACCGCGGGGAAAGGCTAGCCGAATGCGCTCGGGACGGGCCGCAGGACGCTCTCGCTCGCCGCTGGCAAATGCCGGCATTTCAGTGGTCACCAGGCACGGCCGCCCCGTCTTGGACCGCGCGCCCGGCCGTGCCTCACTGGCTGCTGGTGCCGAAGTCCTCGGGCGAGATCTGGTCGAGGAACTCGCGGAACTTCTCCACCTCGTCCTCCTGCTCGTCCGGGATGGCGATGCCCGCGTCGTCGAGCACACCGTCGCTCCCGTAGATCGGCGTGCCGGTGCGCAGCGCCAGCGCTATGGCATCGGAGGGCCGGGCACTCACCTCGACTCCGCTGGCGAAGACCAGCTCCGCGTAGAAGACGCCCTCACGCAGATCCGTGATGCGTACTTCGGTGAGCTCCTGACCGACGGCTTCCAGCACGTCCTTGAAAAGGTCGTGGGTCAGCGGTCGTGCGGGGGCCATGCCCTGCTGGGCGAAGGCGATCGCCGTCGCCTCACCCGGCCCGATCCAGATCGGGAGGTAGCGGTCGCCTCCCACTTCACGCAGGAGCACGATCGGTTGGTTGGAGGGCATTTCGACCCGGACACCTACGACATCGAGCTCGTTCACACAGCAACCCTAGGCCGTGCCCGGGACGTTTGGGTAGTCGGGCAGGAAACGGGGGACGGATCCGGCGCACGAGGCCCTCAGGGCAGCCGCACACCGAGGGCGGTCTGCACCAGCGCCGCATGCAGTTTCACCGTGAGCCCCGCCAGTTCCTTCGTACGGGCTTCCGCGTGCGCCCGCGTCTGCGGATTGCGGTGCCGCCTCAACGGGGCCACCACCTGGTCCACCAGGCCGGCCTCCCGGTCGGCGGCAGCCTTCATCGCCCGCAGATGCCTCGGCTCGATCCCGAACCGCCCCAGCTCGACGACGAGCGCCGCCACAGTGACCGTCTCGGCGTCGTACGCCCCGTCCGGCAGTGCGGCGATCAGCCCGTACGACTCCCACTCCTCGAGCTCCCGCTCGCCGATGTCGGCCGCGACCAGCAGCTCGGCCCGCCCGATCCGTACGGCGGTGGGCGCCTCGAAGGTGTCGGGCAGCGCCTCACCGTCCCGCTGACGCCCCACGACGGGCAGCGCGACGGCCTCGCCCCGCTCCATCGCGTCCAGGTGCTCCCGGATCACCTTGAGCGGCAGATAGTGGTCCCGCTGCATCCTCAGCACGTGCGCGAGGCGCTCGACATCCTCCGGACTGAACTTGCGATAACCCGAGGGGGTCCGCCGCGGCTCGATGAGCCCCTCCGACTCCAGGAAGCGGATCTTGGAGATGGTGACTTCGGGGAACTCGTCACGCAGCGCGTTCAGCACCGTGCCGATGCTCATCAGCCCACTGTCCGCGGCGGCGGCACCGTCCCGGGCACCGCCGCTCGGTGTTTGAAGCATGGACCTTCCCTGGGGGTGTCCCCCCGGACGGAGCCCGGGGGCGGGTCAGTAGCCCCGCTGGCTCGCGTAGAAGACCAGCCGGTACTTGCCGATCTGCACCTCGTCGCCGTTGTGAAGCGGCACGGAGTCGATCCGCTCACGGTTCACGTACGTGCCGTTGAGGCTGCCGACGTCGGCGACGGTGAACGAGCCGTCCGGCTGGCGACGGAACTCCACATGCCGGCGCGACACCGTGACGTCGTCCAGGAAGATGTCGCTCTGCGGATGACGTCCGGCCGTGGTCAGTTCGCCGTCCAGCAGGAAGCGGCTGCCCGAGTTCGGTCCGCGGCGCACCACCAGGAGCGCGGAGCCCAGCGGCAGCGCGTCGACGGCCGCCTGTGCCTCCGGGGAGAGCATGGGCATCTGCGTCTGGCCGGTGACCTCGGCGTCGTAGGCCTCGAGACCGGAGATGGAGATCGTGGAGGTCGTCTCCGACGGGCGCTCGGGCGTCCCCCGCAGCGGCGCACCACAGTTGGAGCAGAAGCGGCTGTTCTCCGCGTTGCGGTTACCGCACCTCGTACACACCAGGGCCGACATGGAAAACTCTCCACCCGTACTCGAGGTTGACGGTTGCCCGAAACCTATGCCGCCGGACTGCGCAGGGTCAACCGACGGCGCGCCCTGACCTCCGGGAACGTCGCCGCCCAGCTGGTCCCGGAACAGCGGGCGCTGGCCCTCCGCGTCGGGCTGTGCGCGATGACGAGCGGTCGCGTTCGCGTTGTCGCTACCCTCTCGCGCGCTCTTGCCGAACAACTTCGCAAACAACTTCACGGGCGATTCCCCTTGACCGAAACAGACCCGCCCGTGGGGCAGGACGAACCCTGATTGCATACACCGGCCGACCCGGACATTCTCACAACGTCCGTATCCACCTGACAGTTTCCACCACGCACCACCCAATCGGTGCGCCGACCCCCCGCAACCTCATGCCCTGGCCGGACGCCGCCCATGCACCCGCGGTTCACTGGGAGGACGACCGAGCGTAGTCAGGCTGCTTCGCCGCTCGCAAGGCGTCCACGACGATCTTGGTAGACCGCTCGACGGTAACGGTGGCCTGCTCCTTCTCAAGAGTCTGCACCACGCCTCCAGGAATGTTGAGCGCCGGTTCGAGATCCTGCGGCTTGCCGATGACCTTGAAACGATAGGGAGCGTTGATCTTGTTCCCGTCGACACTCACGCTCTGGCCCGAGTCGGTCAGATAAGTGCCCGCGACCACGCGTACGCCGTTCACCTGGATCGCCTCGGCGCCGGCCGCACGCAGCTCCTGGATCGCGTCGAGCAGCATGTCCGCCTCGACCGTCCCCTTCGTGTCGTCGATGGTCATCGTGATGCCGGGCCCCTGCGCGGCCACCGTGCCCGCCAGGATCCCCAGCTGCCTCTCCTTCTCCAGCGTCTGCTTGCGGGCCTCCTCGGCCTGGTCCGAGCTGTTCTCCAGCTCGTCACGCTGCTTCTCGAGGCCCGCCTTCTCGTCTTCAAGACGCTGAGTACGGTCATCCAGTTCATCGAGGATGCGAACAAGATCTTCTTGACGCGCGCCGCGCAGAGCGCTGTCACCGTCGCTGTTCGACGCCACCTGGACGGCCAGACCGAAGCCGAGGCCGAACAGCAGCAGGGCGACGATGAGTTGGGCCCGAGTCACCCGCGGCGGCCACAGGCCCTGCGCCAGCCGCTGGCGGCCGGTGAGCCCGGCTTCCTGCTCCCCGGCCGGTTCGGCGGCCTCGGCCTCCGTCGAGGGCACCTCCTCGGGCAGCTCCTTGCGCAGCCTGTTCGGCTCTTCCTGGTTGCTCATCGGCCTCACGCCCGGAACACGTGTCGGCGGATAGCCGCGGCGTTGGAGAAGATGCGGATGCCGAGGACGACCACGACCCCCGTGGACAGCTGCGCCCCCACGCCCAACTTGTCGCCCAGGAACACGATGAGCGCGGCGACGACCACGTTGGACAGGAACGACACCACGAAGACCTTGTCGTCGAAGATGCCGTCGAGCATGGCCCGCAGCCCGCCGAAGACGGCATCCAGCGCCGCCACGACGGCGATCGGCAGATAAGGCTCGACGACCGCCGGAACCTCGGGCCGGACCAACAGGCCGGCCACGACTCCCACGACGAGGCCCAGTACGGCGATCACGATGTGCCCTTCTCACTTTTCTCGATCTTCGGCTGTGCTGTACGCACAATCACACTCGGCGCTGCGGGCAGCCGGAGGTCGCCCTCCGTGGAGATGCTCGTCCGGACGCCGTAGTTCTCCTGCAAAGCGTGCAGATACAGCCCGTCGGCGCTGTTCTGGAACTTGGTGCTCAGCCGCTGCCCGTCCCCCACCGCGAGCACCGTGTACGGCGGTACGAGCGGCCTGTTGTCGACCAGTATCGCGTCACCCGCGGCCCTGATCGCCGACAGCGCGGTCAGCCGCTGCCCGTTGATGGAGACGGCCTCCGCGCCCGACTCCCACAGTCCGTTGACCACGCGCTGCATGTCCCGGTCCCGCACCCGCCCGGTGTCGGAGAACCCGGAGGTCTCGCGCGGGCCGCCGTCGCCGCCGGTGCTGGCTGCCTTGGCGTCGTTCACGACCAGCTTCACACCGGGACCGTGCACCGCGGTGGCCCCCGACAGAATGCCCACCAGGTCCGCCTGGCCGCTGCCGCCGCTGTCCCTGAGCGCCTGTCGCTGGCGCGCGCTCACGTCGTCGCGCAACTCGTCGACGCTGTCCTCGAGCTTGTCCGCCGCGTCCGTCTCACGGTCGATGCGGTCGATGAGCTCCTCACGCTCCTTGGCCACGACGGGCGCCGCCACCCGCGCCTGCGCCGCCCCGACGGTCACGACCAGCGCGGCGAGTACCAGCCCGCCAGCCAGCCCGAGCTTCGCCCGGAGCGTCTTCGGCATACCGCTGTCGCCCGCGGCCTTCTTCCGGGCGGCCGCCTCCGCGTACCCGTCGTCGAGGCTGTGGTCCATGACGTTGGTGAGCAGCGACATGGACGCGTCCGGGCGAGAGGGGCGCGTAGGGGCGCTCCGAACGGGGGGCTGCTGCGGCATGCCGCACATCGTCGCACGTCGCGCCCACTACCTCCGAATGGCCCCACCGACGTGCCGGACAGGCCCCCTTGGGGACACCTGTCCGGCACGCACGCGTGCTGCGTTCTATCAGCGGCCGGCGCTGTCCACGACCGCCGCCCACTCGTCGAGCAGCGCCTGCGCGGACGCGTCGTCCGGTCCTTCCGCCCACAAATGGGTGACGGCTTCGGCGGGGTCGGGCAGCACCATCACCCACCGCCCGTCGGTCTCCACGACCCGCACACCGTCAGTCGTGTCGACAAAGCGATCCCCGGCGGCCTCCACGACCCGCCGCATCACAAGACCCTTGACGGCCCACGGAGTCGCCAGATCCCGCTTGAGCACATGCGCCCGCGGTATCCGCGCATCGATCTGGCTGAGGGTCAACTGCGTCCGCGCCACCAGCCCGATGAGCCGTACGAACGCCGCCGTACCATCAAACACACCGCTGAACTCCGGCACGATGAAGGCGCCCTTGCCATCACCGCCGAAAATGGTCGAGTCGTCCCGCCCGACCCGTGTCAGGTCGTCGGGCGACGTGGTCGTCCACTCCACCTGCGTGCCGTGGTAGGCCGCCACCTGCTCGGCGATCCTCGTAGTGGTCACCGGCAGCGCCACGCGTCCACTACGACGCTCCGCCGCCACGAGATCCAGCATGACGAGCAGTGCTCGATCGTCCTCGATGATCCGGCCCTTCTCGTCGACCAGCGACAGCCGCTCGCCCACCGGGTCGAAGCGCACGCCGAACGCGGCTCGCGACGAAGCCACGATCTCACCGAGCCGCACCAGCCCCGACCGCCGCGCATCCGCCGTCTCCGTCGGCCGCGACTCGTCCAGACCGGGATTGACGGTCAGCGAGTCCACACCGAGCTTCCCGAGCAGACTGGGCAGCACAAGGCCGGCACTGCCGTTCGACGCGTCGACGACGACCTTCAGACCCGACTCGGCGACCCCCGTCGTATCCACATTCCGCAGCAGCGATCCGGTGTACGAATCGAAGACACTGGCCGGGAAGTGCAGATCCCCGATCTCGCCGGGGAACGCACGTCGGTACTCCTGCCGCGCGAACACCCGGTCCAGCTTCCGCTGACTGCCCTGCGACAGGTCGGCACCGCGCCCGTCGAAGAACATGATGTCGACGGAGTCCGGCACCCCAGGCGTGGTCCGGATCATGATCCCGCCCGCACTGCCCCGCGCGGTCTGCTGCCGGGCAACGGGCAGCGGTACGTTCTCCAGGTCCCGTACGTCGATGGCGCTGGCCTGGAGCGCGGAGATGACCGCCCGCTTCAGCGCACGCGCACCACGGGAGTGGTCGCGGGCCGTGGTGACGGTGGAGCCCTTCTTCAACGTCGTCGCATAGGCGCCGGCGAGGCGTACGGCGAGCTCGGGCGTGATCTCCACGTTCAGGATGCCGGACACCCCACGGGCGCCGAACAGATGCGCCTGGCCCCTGGACTCCCAGATGACCGAGGTGTTGACGAAGGCGCCCGCCTCGATGGTCTTGAACGGGTAGACCCGTACATTGCCCTGCACGATCGATTCTTCACCGATGAGGCACTCGTCGCCGATGACGGCGCCGTCCTCGATCCGGGCCGCACGCATGACGTCGGTGTTCTTCCCGACGACACAGCCCCGCAGATTGCTCTGCTGCCCGACGTACACGTTGTCGTGCACGACCGCCTTGTGCAGGAAAGCCCCGCTCTTCACGACCACGTTGGAGCCCACGACGGTGTGCTCCCGGATTTCGGCGCCGGCCTCGACCTTGGCGTAGTCCCCGATGTACAGGGGGCCGCGGAGAACGGCATCCGGATGCACCTCGGCACCCTCAGCCACCCACACACCGGGCGAGAGCTCGAAGCCGTCGATCTCGACGTCGACCTTGCCCTCCAGGACATCGGCCTGGGCCTTCACATAGCTCTCGTGGGTACCGACGTCCTCCCAGTACCCCTCGGCCACGAAGCCGTAGATCGGCTTGCCTTCCTTCATCAACTGCGGGAAGACATCGCCGGACCAGTCGACGGGCACATCGGCTTCGACGTAGTCGAAGACTTCGGGCTCCATCACATAGATACCGGTGTTCACCGTGTCGGAGAAAACCTGGCCCCAGGTCGGCTTCTCAAGGAAACGCTCGACCTTTCCTTCCTCATCGACGATGGTGATGCCGAATTCCAGAGGATTGGGCACGCGCGTCAGGCAGACCGTGACCAGCGCGCCCTTCTCCTTGTGGAAATTGATCAGCTCGGTGAGGTCGAAGTCGGTCAGGGCATCGCCGGAGATAACAAGGAAAGCATCGTCCTTCAACGCCTCTTCGGCGTTCTTGACGCTTCCGGCGGTACCGAGTGGCTTCTCCTCATTGGCATAGGAAAGCTCCATCCCGAGCTCTTCGCCGTCACCGAAGTAGTTCTTGACCAGAGAGGCCAGGAACTGGACAGTTACGACGGTCTCGTTGAGACCATGCCTTTTGAGCAGCCGTAGCACGTGCTCCATGATCGGGCGGTTCACCACCGGCAGGAGCGGCTTGGGCATGCTTGAGGTCATGGGGCGAAGGCGTGTGCCTTCACCTCCGGCCATCACGACGGCCTTCATGTCGGAAGCGTCCTCCTCTAAAAGACGACGGTCTAGCCGACTTCACCCGCACTGATTGTCCCGCACTTTCTCGCCGCGGGCCATCGAGCCACTGTCGGCCGCGCCTATCGGTTCAATCGGCCATGGTGTCCGCACGGACGAGGCGGCGGACTTGTACCACGTAGAGAACTCCTGCCCACCAGTACAGGGTTGTACCCCATCCGGCGAACGCCCATCCGAAAATAGCAGCGAGTGACTGGAGCCAGCCACTTCCGTCACTGAGCAGCAGGAGGGGGAAGGCGTACATCAGGTTGAACGTGGCAGCCTTGCCCAGGAAGTTCACCTGCGGAGGCGGATAGCCATGGCGCCTGAGGATACCCACCATCACCAGCAGGACCAGCTCACGCGCCAGAAGTGCAGCGGTCAACCAGATTGGAAGAATCTCACGCCAGGTGAGACCGACCAAAGTAGAGAGAATGTAGAGCCGGTCTGCCGCGGGATCCAGGAGCCGGCCGAGACTGCTGATCTGGTTCCAACGCCGTGCGAGCTTGCCGTCCAGGTAGTCGCTGACTCCGCTGAAGGCCAGCACCAGAAGGGCCCAGCCGTCACTCTGGGGGCCTCCGAACTCGGGCCTGAGAATCAGCCACAGGAAGACAGGTACGCCAACGAGGCGCGCCATGCTGAGGATGTTGGGGATGGTGAGGACTCGTTCCGTCTGGACGCGAGTCTCCTGGACCTCCACCCGGGGGCCTCCTGTGGGAAACGTGCCAACGATGCCCCCTGACCCTACCTCAACGCAAAAAGCTCTGGCTCCTGGGCGGTATGCCCAAGAGCCAGAGCTATAAAAGGAGTTCGGCGGTGTCCTACTCTCCCACAGGGTCCCCCCTGCAGTACCATCGGCGCTGTAAGGCTTAGCATCCGGGTTCGGAATGTAACCGGGCGTTTCCCTCACGCTATGACCACCGAAACACTATGAAACTGTCGAACCATGCCACACCACACCCGAATACGGGTATGGGGCTGTTCGTGGTTTCAGAACCAACACAGTGGACGCGAGCAACTGAGGACAAGCCCTCGGCCTATTAGTACCGGTCACCTCCGCACGTTACCGTGCTTCCAGATCCGGCCTATCAACCCAGTCGTCTACTGGGAGCCTTAACCCCTCAAAGGGGGTGGGAATACTCATCTCGAAGCAGGCTTCCCGCTTAGATGCTTTCAGCGGTTATCCCTCCCGAACGTAGCCAACCAGCCATGCCCTTGGCAGAACAACTGGCACACCAGAGGTTCGTCCGTCCCGGTCCTCTCGTACTAGGGACAGCCCTTCTCAATATTCCTGCGCGCGCAGCGGATAGGGACCGAACTGTCTCACGACGTTCTAAACCCAGCTCGCGTACCGCTTTAATGGGCGAACAGCCCAACCCTTGGGACCGACTCCAGCCCCAGGATGCGACGAGCCGACATCGAGGTGCCAAACCATCCCGTCGATATGGACTCTTGGGGAAGATCAGCCTGTTATCCCCGGGGTACCTTTTATCCGTTGAGCGACGGCGCTTCCACAAGCCACCGCCGGATCACTAGTCCCGACTTTCGTCCCTGCTCGACCCGTCGGTCTCACAGTCAAGCTCCCTTGTGCACTTACACTCAACACCTGATTGCCAACCAGGCTGAGGGAACCTTTGGGCGCCTCCGTTACTCTTTAGGAGGCAACCGCCCCAGTTAAACTACCCATCAGACACTGTCCCTGATCCGGATCACGGACCCAGGTTAGACATCCAGCACGACCAGACTGGTATTTCAACGACGACTCCCCCTGAACTGGCGTCCAGAGTTCACAGTCTCCCAGCTATCCTACACAAGCCGAACCGAACACCAATATCAAACTGTAGTAAAGGTCCCGGGGTCTTTCCGTCCTGCTGCGCGAAACGAGCATCTTTACTCGTAGTGCAATTTCACCGGGCCTATGGTTGAGACAGTCGAGAAGTCGTTACGCCATTCGTGCAGGTCGGAACTTACCCGACAAGGAATTTCGCTACCTTAGGATGGTTATAGTTACCACCGCCGTTTACTGGCGCTTAAGTTCTCAGCTTCGCCCAACCGAAGTCGGACTAACCGGTCCCCTTAACGTTCCAGCACCGGGCAGGCGTCAGTCCGTATACATCGCCTTACGGCTTCGCACGGACCTGTGTTTTTAGTAAACAGTCGCTTCTCGCTGGTCTCTGCGGCCACCCCCAGCTCACCGAGTAAATCGGATCACCAGTGATGGCCCCCCTTCTCCCGAAGTTACGGGGGCATTTTGCCGAGTTCCTTAACCATAGTTCACCCGAACGCCTCGGTATTCTCTACCTGACCACCTGAGTCGGTTTAGGGTACGGGCCGCCATGAAACTCGCTAGAGGCTTTTCTCGACAGCATAGGATCATCCACTTCACCACAATCGGCTCGGCATCAGGTCTCAGCCCTAATGAATGGCGGATTTACCTACCACTCGGCCTACACCCTTACCCCGGGACAACCACCGCCCGGGCTGGACTACCTTCCTGCGTCACCCCATCACTCACCTACTACCACCGTGGTTCGGCGGCTCCACCACTTTCCATTCCCCGAAGGGTCCGGAACGGCTTCACGGCCTTAGCATTAATGGGTTCGATGTTTGACGCTTCACAGCGGGTACCGGAATATCAACCGGTTATCCATCGACTACGCCTGTCGGCCTCGCCTTAGGTCCCGACTTACCCTGGGCAGATCAGCTTGACCCAGGAACCCTTAGTCAATCGGCGCACACGTTTCTCACGTGTGTATCGCTACTCATGCCTGCATTCTCACTCGTGAACCGTCCACCACTAGCTTCCGCTGCGGCTTCACCCGGCACACGACGCTCCCCTACCCATCCCAGCGGGCGTTGGCCCTCATGCTGAAATGACACGACTTCGGCGGTACGCTTGAGCCCCGCTACATTGTCGGCGCGGAATCACTAGACCAGTGAGCTATTACGCACTCTTTCAAGGGTGGCTGCTTCTAAGCCAACCTCCTGGTTGTCTGTGCGACTCCACATCCTTTCCCACTTAGCGTACGCTTAGGGGCCTTAGTCGATGCTCTGGGCTGTTTCCCTCTCGACCATGGAGCTTATCCCCCACAGTCTCACTGCCGTGCTCTCACTTACCGGCATTCGGAGTTTGGCTAAGGTCAGTAACCCGGTAGGGCCCATCGCCTATCCAGTGCTCTACCTCCGGCAAGAAACACACGACGCTGCACCTAAATGCATTTCGGGGAGAACCAGCTATCACGGAGTTTGATTGGCCTTTCACCCCTAACCACAGGTCATCCCCCAGGTTTTCAACCCTGGTGGGTTCGGTCCTCCACGAAGTCTTACCTCCGCTTCAACCTGCCCATGGCTAGATCACTCCGCTTCGGGTCTTGAGCGCGCTACTAAACCGCCCTATTCGGACTCGCTTTCGCTACGGCTTCCCCACACGGGTTAACCTCGCAACACACCGCAAACTCGCAGGCTCATTCTTCAAAAGGCACGCAGTCACGACGCACCAAGTAAACTTGATGCGCGACGCTCCCACGGCTTGTAGGCACACGGTTTCAGGTACTATTTCACTCCGCTCCCGCGGTACTTTTCACCATTCCCTCACGGTACTATCCGCTATCGGTCACCAGGGAATATTTAGGCTTAGCGGGTGGTCCCGCCAGATTCACACGGGATTTCTCGGGCCCCGTGCTACTTGGGTGTCTCTCAAACGAGCCGTACAGATTTCAGCTACGGGGGTCTTACCCTCTACGCCGGACCTTTCGCATGTCCTTCGCCTATCCATACGGTTTCTGACTCGTCTCACAGCCGGCAGACTGTAAAAGAGAGATCCCACAACCCCGAATGCGCAACCCCTGCCGGGTCTCACACGCATACGGTTTGGCCTCATCCGGTTTCGCTCGCCACTACTCCCGGAATCACGGTTGTTTTCTCTTCCTGCGGGTACTGAGATGTTTCACTTCCCCGCGTTCCCTCCACATACCCTATGTGTTCAGGTATGGGTGACAGCCCATGACGACTGCCGGGTTTCCCCATTCGGAAACCCCCGGATCAAAGCCTGGTTGACGGCTCCCCGGGGACTATCGTGGCCTCCCACGTCCTTCATCGGTTCCTGGTGCCAAGGCATCCACCGTGCGCCCTTAAAAACTTGGCCACAGATGCTCGCGTCCACTGTGCAGTTCTCAAACAACGACCAGCCACCCATCACCCCGAACCATCCGGTTCGAGTGCACTGGGGCCGGCACTGAAGGCAGCCGATACGGCCATACCCTCAGACACCCAACAGCGTGCCCGGCACCCTCGCCACTCGTGATCAGCTTTCCACGCTCCGAAGAGCAGTACTGGCAGCCCGAGATGACTGAGAGTGCCGAATAATCAACGTTCCACCCTTGAGCAACCACCGCAGAACGTTTGCCTGCGTAATGGTCCTGGACCACCAAGCAAGCTTGGCGGCCTAGATGCTCCTTAGAAAGGAGGTGATCCAGCCGCACCTTCCGGTACGGCTACCTTGTTACGACTTCGTCCCAATCGCCAGTCCCACCTTCGACAGCTCCCTCCCACAAGGGGTTGGGCCACCGGCTTCGGGTGTTACCGACTTTCGTGACGTGACGGGCGGTGTGTACAAGGCCCGGGAACGTATTCACCGCAGCAATGCTGATCTGCGATTACTAGCAACTCCGACTTCATGGGGTCGAGTTGCAGACCCCAATCCGAACTGAGACAGGCTTTTTGAGATTCGCTCCACCTCACGGTTTCGCAGCTCATTGTACCTGCCATTGTAGCACGTGTGCAGCCCAAGACATAAGGGGCATGATGACTTGACGTCGTCCCCACCTTCCTCCGAGTTGACCCCGGCGGTCTCCTGTGAGTCCCCATCACCCCGAAGGGCATGCTGGCAACACAGGACAAGGGTTGCGCTCGTTGCGGGACTTAACCCAACATCTCACGACACGAGCTGACGACAGCCATGCACCACCTGTACACCGACCACAAGGGGGGCACCATCTCTGATGCTTTCCGGCGTATGTCAAGCCTTGGTAAGGTTCTTCGCGTTGCGTCGAATTAAGCCACATGCTCCGCTGCTTGTGCGGGCCCCCGTCAATTCCTTTGAGTTTTAGCCTTGCGGCCGTACTCCCCAGGCGGGGAACTTAATGCGTTAGCTGCGGCACCGACGACGTGGAATGTCGCCAACACCTAGTTCCCACCGTTTACGGCGTGGACTACCAGGGTATCTAATCCTGTTCGCTCCCCACGCTTTCGCTCCTCAGCGTCAGTAATGGCCCAGAGATCCGCCTTCGCCACCGGTGTTCCTCCTGATATCTGCGCATTTCACCGCTACACCAGGAATTCCGATCTCCCCTACCACACTCTAGCTAGCCCGTATCGAATGCAGACCCGGGGTTAAGCCCCGGGCTTTCACACCCGACGTGACAAGCCGCCTACGAGCTCTTTACGCCCAATAATTCCGGACAACGCTTGCGCCCTACGTATTACCGCGGCTGCTGGCACGTAGTTAGCCGGCGCTTCTTCTGCAGGTACCGTCACTTTCGCTTCTTCCCTGCTGAAAGAGGTTTACAACCCGAAGGCCGTCATCCCTCACGCGGCGTCGCTGCATCAGGCTTTCGCCCATTGTGCAATATTCCCCACTGCTGCCTCCCGTAGGAGTCTGGGCCGTGTCTCAGTCCCAGTGTGGCCGGTCGCCCTCTCAGGCCGGCTACCCGTCGTCGCCTTGGTGAGCCATTACCTCACCAACAAGCTGATAGGCCGCGGGCTCATCCTTCACCGCCGGAGCTTTCAACCACCACAGATGCCTGCGGTAGTGGTATCCGGTATTAGACCCCGTTTCCAGGGCTTGTCCCAGAGTGAAGGGCAGATTGCCCACGTGTTACTCACCCGTTCGCCACTAATCCCCACCGAAGTGGTTCATCGTTCGACTTGCATGTGTTAAGCACGCCGCCAGCGTTCGTCCTGAGCCAGGATCAAACTCTCCGTGAATGTTTACCCGTAATCGGGTGCACACACACGAGAGCGGAACCACCGGCGGAATAAGCCGATGGTTCACAGCGTCCTCGCTGTGTTTTTCTTCAAAGGAACCTCATCTACGACCATGACGGCCGGAGACGGGGTATCAACTAATCTGGCGTTGATTTTTGGCACGCTGTTGAGTTCTCAAGGAACGGACGCTTCCTTTGTACTCACCCTCTCGGGCTTTCCTCCAGGCGCTTCCCTTCGGTGTTCCAAACTCTATCAGTGTTTTTCCGGCCCTCTGACCACTCTCCTGCGGACATGCAGAAGGTGACCCCGAGATAGGATCTGACAAGTTTGGTTACTGCTGAGCAAGGGCGCTTGCTAGCGCCGCTCGGCCTCAAGCAGGAGTACGACTCTACACGCGGCCCCGAAGCGCGTGCAAATCGATTGGACTGGTGGTCTAGACCACTTCGCGGTATCTTCCATGCGGAACCGTCAGTTCGTATGACATACGCTGCTCACAGTGCGCCGTCCTGGACAGGCAGTGACGACGCATATCGATCTCCACCCCTGGGAGGCTTCCCATGACCACCGTGACGTCCCCGCTCGCAGGACGCGCCATCGGACTGGCAGCTGTGCCCGATCCGGTCTTCTCCGGGGCCATGGTCGGCCCGGGTACGGCGATCGACCCCGTGCGCGAGGCCTCTGAGGCTGTCGCGCCCGTGGACGGAGTCATCGTCTCGCTCCACCCCCACGCCTTCGTCGTTGTCGACGATCAGGGTCACGGTGTGCTCACTCACCTGGGTATCGACACCGTGCAGCTCAACGGCGAGGGTTTCGAGCTGCTCGTGAACAAGGGCGACACCGTGACGCGCGGCCAGAGCATCGTGCGCTGGAACCCGGCCGCCGTGGAGGCTGCCGGCAAGTCCCCGGTCTGCCCGATCGTGGCGCTCGAAGCCACCGCCGAAGCGCTCTCCGAACTGCGTGACGACGGCGATGTGAAAGCCGGCGACAGTCTCTTCGCCTGGAAGTGACATCAACTCCGTCCTGGGGCGGCAAGTAGTGACAACCATCGCGGCGGCGGGACCCGCCGCACTATCGGAGACGGGTGAGATGGAGACAACGCTGCGAGGCGTCGGCGTGAGCCATGGTGTGGCGATCGGCGAGGTTCGGCACATGGGAACGGCGGTCCTGGAGCCGCCTGCCAAGCAGATCCCGGCTCAGGACGCGGAGCGTGAACAGGGGAACGCCCGCAAGGCAGTGGAAGCTGTGGCGGCCGACCTGATGGCGCGCGGCAATCTGGCCGGCGGCGAGGCGCAGGCGGTGCTCGAGGCGCAGGCCTTGATGGCCCAGGACCCCGAGTTGATGGCCGATGTGGATCGGCGCATCGCCGTCGGCAGCACGGCCGAGCGGGCTGTGTACGACGCGTTCGCCGCGTACCGCGAGCTGCTGGCGGGTGCCGGTGAGTACCTCGCCGGACGCGTCGCGGACCTCGACGACGTGCGGAACCGTATCGTCGCCCGTCTGCTCGGGGTGCCCATGCCGGGCATTCCGGACAGTGACGAGCCGTACGTCCTTGTGGCTCGTGACCTCGCGCCCGCTGACACGGCTCTGCTGGACCCCACTCTGGTGCTCGGCTTCGTGACCGAGGAGGGCGGGCCGACCAGCCACAGCGCGATCCTGGCGCGAGCACTCGGTGTCCCTGCCGTGGTGGCGCTGCCGGGTGCCGGTGAGCTCACCGAAGGCACCGTGATCGCCGTGGACGGCAGCACCGGCGACATCTTCGTGAATCCGAGCGAGGAGAAGAAGGCACAGCTGGAGGCTGCCGCCGCCGAGCGCAAGGCCGCGCTCGCGGCGTCGACCGGGCCGGGTGCCACGGCCGACGGCCACAAGGTGCCGTTGCTCGCCAATATCGGCGGCCCTGCGGACGTTCCGGCCGCTGTCGAGGCTGGTGCGGAGGGTGTCGGTCTCTTCCGTACCGAGTTCCTCTTTCTCGACGACAGCAAGAGCGCTCCCTCCGAGGAGAAGCAGATCGAGGCCTACCGACAGGTCCTCGAGGCCTTCCCCGAGGGCCGTGTCGTCGTACGTGTGCTGGATGCCGGTGCGGACAAGCCGCTCGACTTCCTGACGCCGGGCGACGAGCCGAACCCGGCGCTGGGTGTGCGGGGTCTGCGGACGCTGCTCGACCACCCCGACGTGCTGCGTACGCAGCTGACGGCCCTGGCGAAGGCCGCTGAGGGGCTGCCGGTCTACCTCGAGGTCATGGCTCCGATGGTGGCGGACCGTGCGGATGCCAAGGCGTTCGCCGATGCGTGCCGTGAGGCGGGGCTGCGCGCGAAGTTCGGTGCGATGGTCGAGATTCCGTCGGCGGCCCTGCGGGCGCGTTCGGTTCTGCAGGAGGTCGAGTTCCTGTCGCTGGGGACGAACGACCTCGCGCAGTACACCTTCGCCGCGGACCGTCAGGTGGGTGCGGTGTCCCGACTGCAGGATCCTTGGCAGCCGGCTCTGCTCGACCTGGTCTCGCTGTCCGCCGAGGCGGCGAAGGCCGAGGGCAAGAGCTGTGGTGTCTGCGGTGAGGCGGCGTCCGACCCGCTGCTGGCGTGTGTGTTGACCGGTCTGGGTGTCACCTCCCTTTCCATGGGTGCGGCGTCGATTCCTTATGTGCGGGCGACTCTGGCGAAGTACACGCTGGCGCAGTGCGAGCGTGCCGCGGCGGCCGCTCGGGCGGCGGACAGTGCCGATGAGGCGCGCAACGCCGCTCAGGCGGTGCTGTCCGGCGAGTAGTCGGCCGTAACTCGTCGGTGCTTCGTGAGGGGCGCTCCACCTGCGGGTGGGGCGCCCCTCCTGCGTTCAGTGGTGGTGTGAAGGCGTCGGGTCGTCGGGCCCGAGGTCGGGCGGCACGCAGTAGTCGACGCCGGATTCCGGTGAGATGAGGTCTCCGGATTCGATGTCGGTGCAGTAGGCGTCGAAGACCTCGCCCGCGGTGAGGGGTTCCAGTCCTTCTCCGCGCAGCCTCCAGCCGTAGATGCGGTCGGTGGTTCCGGGAACGCTGGTCCGCATGACGAGTCCGCCGGGGGTGTGTGTCGCCAGGCCGAGAGCCAGGACCGTGGCGAATTCGAGGGCTTCGGCCTCGTCGAGTTGCGTGGTGCCGTCGGCGTTGATGTCGGCGTGGAGGACGGAGACGAGTGTTTCCGGTGTTGTCGTGACGCTGCAGACGAGGTGGCGGTTGCCTGGTTGGGCCGTGTCAAGGATGCGGACGAGAAGGCCGGAGGCTCGGGCGAAGGCTGCTCGGCCGATGTCCTCACCGCAGGAGGCGCAGGCGCCGAGGCGTGCCAGGAGTGTGGAGGCGTACTCCCAGGTGGCTTGCCGTACTGCTTCGTCGATCAGGTCGGGGACGAGTTCCGCCAGGGGGCGTCCGTCGTACGGGATGGTCGGGCCCGTGGTGGCGAGTTCGGCGGTGAAGCGGGTGCGGCTGGAGGGGATGTCGGGTTCGAGGCCGGTGTCGGCGCAGTAGTCGGCGTACTCCTGTGGGTCGAAGAGGGCTACCGCGGTGTGGGTGCCCTGGGAGGCGCGGGTCTTGAGCAGTTCCTCCACCTGTTGGAGATAGAGGGCGTGGTCGTCGAAGGTGAAGCTGCGGTAGTGCCGCATGCTGCGGAAGTCGTGCTCGTCGGTGAGCAGGCCGATGGTGCCGGCGATCTCGCGGCGCAGAACGCGTCGCATGGTCTGGTGGTCGGTGTGCGCCATGTTTCCCCCTGTGCGCTGTCGATCAATGCTCACTCACAGTAACCGGAGGCACTGACAACGGGGCTGGGCGAAGCGGTGGGCGACGCCGACGCAGTGAGGGGGGCTCGGACTGCGTCGGCGCCCGCGTCGGTCAGGCGCGCTTGCGGGCCAGGTCCTCGTAGAAGTGGAGCAGGTCGAGGTTGTCGATGGAGCCCGGGTTGACGGCCTTGTCGAGGGGGGTGCCCTGCAGGAGACGTTTGACGGGGACTTCGATGCGCTTGCCGGTGAGGGTGTGCGGGATGCCGGGTACTTCGATGATCTCGTCGGGGATGTGCCGCGGGGAGAGCTGTTCGCGGATGGTCTGCTTGATGCGGCCGAGCAGGGTCTCGTCGAGGACGGCCCCGGGGGCCAGGTGTACGAAGAGGGGCATCCAGTAGCCGCCGTCGGGCTGTTCGATGCCGATGACGAGGGATTCCTTGATCTCGGGGAGGCGCTCGACGGCTTCGTAGATGTCGGCGGACCCCATGCGTACGCCCTGGCGGTTCAGCGTCGAGTCGGAGCGGCCGTGGATGACGACGGAGCCGCGGGAGGTGACGGTGATCCAGTCGCCGTGGCGCCATACGCCGGGGTAGGTGTCGAAGTAGCTGGCGTGGTAGCGGCTGCCGTCGGGGTCGTTCCAGAAGTGGATCGGCATCGACGGCATGGGGTTGGTGACCACGAGTTCGCCGACCTCGTCGGTGAGGGGCGTGCCGCTGGGGTCCCAGGACTGCAGGTCGGTGCCGAGGCCGGGGGCCTGGAGTTCGCCGATGTGGACGGGGAGGGTGGGTACGGCGCCCGCGAAGCAGGAGCAGACGTCCGTGCCTCCGCTGACCGAGGCGATCCAGAGGTCTTCGCGGACCTCGTCGTGGAGCCAGCGGAAGCCGTCGGGCGGCAGCGGTGATCCGGTGGTGGCCACGCACTGCACCGAGGAGAGGTCGAAGTCGCGGCCGGGGTGCACGCCCGCCTTGCGGCAGGCCATGACGTACGCGGCCGAGGTGCCGTAGAGGGTGGCCCTGGTGCGTTCGGCGATGCGCCATTGGGCGCCGGTGTCCGGGTAGCCGGGGCTGCCGTCGTAGAGGACGATCGTGGTGCCGGTGAGGAGGCCGGAGACGAGGAAGTTCCACATCATCCAGCCGGTCGACGTGTACCAGAAGAAGCGGTCGTCGGGGCCGAGGTCGCAGTGCAGGCCGAGTTGTTTGAGGTGCTCGACGAGGATGCCGCCCTGCGACTGGACGATGGCCTTGGGGAGGCCGGTCGTGCCGGAGGAGTAGAGCACCCACAGGGGGTGGTCGAACGGCACCTGCTCGAAGGCGGGTTCGACGTCACCGCTCGTGAGGGCCGCCCAGTCCAGGGCGCCTTCCGGGGCGTCGGTGCCGAGGAGGGGGATGTGGACGACGGCACGAAGGGTGGGCAGTTCGCGGCGGAGTTCGGCGACGGTGTCGCGACGGTCGTGCTCCTTGCCGCCGTAGCGGTAGCCGTCGACGGTGAACAGGACGACGGGTTCGACCTGCTGGAAGCGGTCGAGGACACTGCGGGCGCCGAAGTCGGGGGCGCAGGACGTCCAGACGCCGCCCACCGCGGCTGTGGCGAGGAGGGCGACGACGGCCTGCGGGATGTTGGGGAGGTAGCCGCTGACGCGGTCGCCGGGGCGTACACCGAGGGCGCGCAGCTCGGCGGCGAGGGAACCGACCTGGCGGCGCAGTTCGGACCAGGTGACGGGGCGTGCTTCGTGGGTCTCGTCGACGTGCAGGAGGGCCGGTTCGTCCGCGCGGGTGGCGGCCGCGCGCAGCGCGTGTTCGGCGTAGTTCAGGGTCGCGCCGGGGAACCACTGGGCGCCGGGCATCGAGCGGTCGCCCAGTACGCGCGCGTAGGGGGTCGAGAAGCGTACGCCGAACCATTCCGTGACGGCTTTCCAGAAGGTGTCCAGCTCGTCGACGGACCAGCGGTGCAGGGCGGGGTAGCCGCCTTCGGCCGGGGCGCCGTGGTGCTCGGCTGCCCAGGCGTGGAACCTGGTGACCTGCGCCTGGGCGATGCGTTCCGGATCTGGCTGCCAGAGCGGCTGGGGGTTCACGGTCGACATGGGGCGGCTCCCGGACTGTGCGCGTCGTGTGCGTCTCCCGCGCACGGGCTGGGGTGTGCGCGCGACGCGGATGACACGGACGATGCCATGTGATCGACTTCCACACCAGGGCGCGCCCCACATAGTCGGTGTCGTGAAGATGTGGTCCCGGCACGGGTGAACGGCAGTTGAACGACACCCGCGCGTGGGGCGGTCAGTGGCAGGGTGAGCAGCATGAACGGTCGTGACCTGGTGCGTTCGATAAAGACGGTCGGTTCGGCGGGGGCGGCCCAGGGGTTGCGTTCCGTTCGGGCCTCGTGGCGTATGCGGCGAACGGATGCCGCGGGGCTGCCGCCGCGAGGGGCCGAGCGCGCTCGGGTGCCCGGGCCGGTGCGGGATGTCGAGCCGGGGCCCGGCGGCGGGGTCGTCCGGTTCAGCCGTTCCGAGCTGCGGATCACGGTCACGGTGAACGGGGCGGTCTTCTGGGGCTGGGACGGCACGGGTCCCGAGCCGTCGTACGCGCTGGCGGGGCGCTGTCCTGAGCCGGATCCACGGGCGGTGCTGGAGCCGGACAAGGACGGCGGTTGGCGGGTGGTGGCCGAACGGGCGACTGTCGTCGTCTCGCGGCACGGTGCGATCGAGGTGCGTACGCCCGGTGGGGTGACGGTGCGCCGGGATCTGCCGCCCCGGTGGTGGGAGCCGGTGGGCGGTGGTGCGGCGCGCTGGATGCAGCGGTCGGAAGTGCCCGCGGACGCGCGCTTCTTCGGGCTCGGCGGGCGGGCTTCGGGGCCTCGGCTGCGGAACGGGACGTACCGGCTGTGGAACACCGATCCCGGAAGGTCCTTCGGTCCCGCCGACGATCCGCTGTACATCACGATGCCGGTGCAGTTCGTGGTGTCCGACGCGGCGACGCATCTGGCGTTCCACGACACGTCGTGGGACGGCACGGTGACATTGCGGGAGGGTGAGGAGGGTGCCGGTTCCGGGCACGACCGCTCCGGTACGTGCGAGCTGCGGATGTCCGGTGGTCCGCTGCGCTGCTGGGTGATGGTGGGCACCCCCGCGCGCGTGCTGCTCGCCTGGGCCTCGCTCACCGGTGCGCCCGCTCTGCCGCCTACCTGGGCGCTGGGGCACCATCACGCGCGGTGGGGGTTCGGGAGCGAACAGGAGGTGCGGCGGATCGTCGCGGGCTACCAGGAGCGCGGCCTTCCGCTGGACGCCGTCCACCTGGACATCGACCACTATGACGAGCACCAGGTGTTCACTGTCGACCAGGAGCGCTTCCCCAAGCTGCCCCAGCTCGCCGAGGAGCTGCGGCGGGACGGGATCCGGCTGGTGTCGATCGTGGACCCGGCGGTCCGGGCCGAACCGGGCAACGCCGTCTTCGGCAGTGGTGTCGCCGAGGATGCCTTCGTACGGGACGCTTCCGGGCGGCTCGTACGGGGAGTCGCGTGGCCCGGTGAGGCGGTTTTCCCGGATTTCACGCACGCGCGTGTGCGTGAGTGGTGGGGCCGCCTTTATGAGGAGCGGCTCGCTCAGGGATTCTCGGGCTTCTGGCACGACATGAACGAGCCCACCTCGTTCGCCGCCTTCGGCGAGTCGACCCTGCCGCGTTCGGCGCGGCATCAGCTGGACGGGCAGGGCGGTGACCATCGCGAGGCCCACAACGTGTACGCGCTCTGCATGGCCCGTGCGGGGTACGAGGGCGTGCGGGAACTGGCGCCCCAGGAGCGTCCGTTCGTGTTCTCGCGCTCCGGGTGGGCCGGCATGCAGCGCTATGGGGGAACGTGGTCGGGTGACGTGGCCACTGGCTGGCCGGGGTTGCGGGCGTCGCTGTCGCTGGTGATGGGGCTCGGTCTGTGCGGGGTGCCCTATTCGGGGCCGGACGTGGGCGGCTTCGACGGGAGTCCGTCGCCCGAGCTGTATCTGCGCTGGTTTCAGCTGGGCGCGTATCTGCCGTTGTTCCGTACGCACGCGAGTCTGCGGGCGGGGCGCCGGGAGCCGTGGGAGTTCGGTCCCGAGGTGCTGGAGCACGCGCGCGTGGCGCTGCTGGAACGCCGGCGGCTGCTGCCGTACTTCGTGACACTGGCGCATCTGGCGAGGCGTACGGGAGCGCCGTATGTGCGGCCGTTGTGGTGGGGGGCGCCGGAGGACCGGGCGCTGCGTGACTGCGAGGACGCGTTTCTGCTGGGCGACAGTCTGCTGGTGGCGCCGGTGCTCGATCCGGGAGCGGACCGGCGTGCGGTGCAGCTGCCGCGCGGGCGCTGGTACGACACCGTGACGGAGCAGGCGTATCAGGGGCCGGGGCAGGTCCTTGTGGACGCCCCCTTGTCGCGGATCCCGGTGCTCGCGCGCGCGGGTGCCGTCCTTCCCGTGCGCGGGGGGGACGGCGGCCTGGAGCTGGAGGTGTGGGCGCCGGCCCGGGGACGGACCGGCGGGGGGCTGGTCGTGCCCGACGTGGGTGACGGGTGGGACGAGCCGGGGATCGAGCGGTATGTGGCCCGTTGGCAGGGCCGGAGGGTGGTCGTCGAGCGGGAGGGCGAGGACGGCGTGAGTGCGCCGCCTCACCCGGTGCGTGTGCGGGGGGTCGGGGAGCGCTAGGTCAGATGTACCGGCCCTCGAACCAGGCCCGTACGGCACGTGTGTGCAGGGGGAAGGCAAGCTCCTCGGTCCTGCGCAGGAGATGCCAGCCCTCCGTCTCGTCCGTCGCGGCGGAGTCGGGCAGGCCTTCTGCCGGGCGTTCCGGAAGGGACCCGAACAGCAGGAGGTGGCCGTCGGGAGAGCTCATGGCGTCGACGAGGCGTACGTCGCGGCTGGCGGCGTCGATGCCGGTCTCCTCCTTGAGTTCACGGACGACGGCCTGGCGCCAGTCCTCCCGGTCGTCGATGTAACCGCCGGGCAGGGCGATGCCCCCGCGCGCGGGGGCGATGGTTCGGGTGATGACGACAAGGGCGGCGCCCTTGGTGTCGTACACCGGCTGGAGTGCCACCGCGACGGGCAGCGGGTTGCGGTAGGCCACGGTGGAGCAGGCGGGGCAGGTGCGGGGCCAACCGGAGACGCCCTCTCCGTAGGGCGCTCCGCAGCTCGAACAGTGGGAGTCGCGCGCGGAGTTGGGGGTGGGGTGTTGGGTTTCGGACACGCGGCGGACTGTATCCGATCATAGGAAGAGCGTCTTCCGGGGGCTGCTCAGTGTTTGCTCGTGAGGGACTTCCAGGACACCGGGAAGTCGAAGAAGGTGTCAGGGTAGGGCTCCGGCTTGAACGTGTAGTGCCACCATTCCTCGGCCAGGTTCACGAAACCGAGGTCCTCCAGGGTGGTCTTGAGCAGGAGCCGGTTGTCTCGTTGTGCGCCCTGGATGCGGGGGTCGAGGGTGTGGGAGAGGGTGTCGAAGCAGTCGAATCCGGTGCCCATGTCGACGGAGTTGTCGGGGAAGCGCTCGTCCTGGGGCGCGTAGCAGGGGACGAGGGTTTCGCCGGGGTGGTAGGGCCGCGTCGGCTTCGCGGGGAGCTTCACGATGGTGAGGTCCATGGTCGAGCCGCGGCTGTGGCCGGACTTCTCGGCGATGTAACCGTCCGTGAAGAGGCGGGTCTTGTCGACGTTCGGGTAGAACTCGGCCTTCATGGCCTGGTCGTCGAGGTCCTTGGCCCAGCGGACGAAGTGATCGACCGCGCGCTGGGGGCGGTAGCAGTCGTAGACCTTGAGGGTGTAGCCCTGCCGGAGCAGCTTCGTCTGGGCTTGGTGGAGGGCCTCGGCGGCGGGTCTGGTGAGGATGCAGATCGGCTGCGCGTAACCGTCGATGCGTTCCCCTACGAAGTTGTGCGGGGTGAAGTAACGCATCTCCTGGAGGATCGTGGGATCCACAGTTCTCAGCGAGACGAAGTCCTTCGGCGCCTTGGGTTGCGGTGTCGCCCGGGCGGTGGTGGTGACGGTCAGCAGGGCGGCGAGTGTGGTGACCAGGCCGCGTACTGCGCTGGAGAGTCGTGTCATGCCTCTGCCTCTGCCCATGTCCGGCCTCCCGTGACACACTTCTGACGTTCCGTCAGATCCTATGTCCGGGAGGAACTGTGTCACGTGCGCGAACGCCCGTGGTGGCAGGTTGGTTCGCCGGCGAGGAGGGCGACTTCCATCTCCTCGGCACCCGCTGTTCGGCCTGCGCCTCGGTCTTCTTCCCTCGCGAGGACACCCACTGCCGCAATCCCGCCTGCCCCGGGGACGAGCTGGAGGAGGTTCCGTTGCCGCGGCGCGGGCGGGTGTGGTCCTACACAGACAGCCGGTACCGGCCTCCGTCACCCTATGTGACCGATCCGGAACTTCCGTGGGAGGCGTACGCGTTGATCGCTGTGGAGTTGGAGGCCGAGCGGATCGTGGTGCTGGGGCAGGGGGTTCCGGGGCTCGCTGTCGCCGATCTGGCGGTGGGCATGGAGGTGGAGCTCGTTCCCGGTGTGCTCCACGAGGACGCGGAGACGGTGTGGACGACGTGGCGGTGGCGGCCGACGACGGGGGTGACGGCGTGACGAGTGAGGTGGCGGTGCTCGGTGCAGGCATGCATCCATGGGGCAAGTGGGGCCGAAGCTTCGTCGCGTACGGAGTGGCGGCCGCCCGCGCGGCGCTCACCGACGCCGGGCTGGAATGGCGGGACGTCGGTTCGATCGTCGGGGCGGACACGGTGCGTGGTGGGTATCCGGGGTATGTGGCCGGGGCGACCTTCGCCAAGGCGCTGGGCTGGCAGGGAGCCCGGGTCACGAGCGTGTACGCGGCATGCGCGTCGGGAGCGCAGGCCGTCAACACCGCACGGGCGCAGATCCTTTCGGGGCTCGCGGACGTGGTGCTCGTGGTGGGTGCCGACGCGGCGCCCAAGGGGTTCTTCCGGCCGGCGGGCGGAGATCGGCCCGACGATCCGGACTGGCTCCGGTTCCGCGTCCTCGGAGCCACCAATCCGACGTACTTCGGACTGTACGCGCGCAGGCGGATGGCCGTGCACGGGGATACACCGGAGGATTTCGCGCAGGTCAAAGTGAAGAACGCCGCCATGGGTGCGCTGAATCCGAACGCGCGCTACCGCAAGCGGGTCACCGCCGAGGAGGTCGCCGCCTCCGCCGTGGTCGCCGATCCGCTCCGGCTGCTCGACATCTGCGCGACCTCGGACGGCGGAGCGGCTGTGGTGCTGTCCAGCATGGAGTTCGCGCGGCGGCACGGGATTGTGGACCCGGTGCGGATCCGGGCGGTGTCGACGGTGACACCGCGATACCCGAGCACGGTGCTGGACCTGCCCGACATCGCCACGGACTCCGCGGTGGCGGTGGAGCCCGGCGACGACACCTTCCGGGAGTCGATCGCCCGGGCCGCTTACGAGGAGGCGGGTGTCGGGCCCGAGGACGTGTCCCTCGCCGAGGTCTACGACCTCTCCACCGCCCTGGAGTTGCAGTGGTACGAGGACCTCGGGCTGTGCGGCGAGGGTGAGGGGGCGAAGCTCCTGCGGGAGGGCGCCACGGCTCTGGGCGGGCGCATACCCGTGAATGCGAGTGGCGGACTGGCCTCCTTCGGGGAGGCGGTGCCGGCGCAGGCGATCGCCCAGGTGTGTGAGCTCACCTGGCAGTTGAGAGGTGCGGCGGGTGACCGGCAGGTGGCCGGGGCGCGGGTGGCGATCTCGGCGAACCAGGGGCTGTTCGGGCACGGTTCGGCCGTGATCGCGGTGCGGTGAGGCTCATCGGGCATCCGGACGGGGCAGGGGCATTCTCGTACGCTCCATGATCGCCCGGGAATCCTGTGTGAACGTCTCGCCTTCCAGCCGGTGGTCAATCTGACGACCGGAAGGGTCGCAGCGCTGGAGATACTCGTCCACCCGGACACCGGCGACATCTCGGCCGAGGCCCGCTGTTGATCCGGAACTCGACGGCCGACTGGCCGTGTCGGCGGTCCGGGCGGCGGCGCAGGGAAACGCTGCTGCCGCTGCACGTCAACGTGTTCGCCGGCACCCTTGGGCTGAGCGGCCCGCCAGGAAGCGGGCTCGTCCCCCCAACCGTTGCCGTCCGCATCCTTGACGCCTTCTGGACACCGGTGAACACTTCCGATGTCAGTCGACATCGTCGTACATTCTCGGCGTATCCACGCACTGCGCTGCGCGGGCCCCCCAGAGTCAAGGTCCGTTCCCCCACAAGCGATTCGGCTGTAACGGCACGCTCGTCACGGACGCCGAGCGGGGCGCGGGATCTCCCTGCCTTCGGCTGAAGTCGCCATGGGAAACGCACCCTGCACGGAGGACCGGGGTCGATCACCCCGGGCCAGGGCCTAGGAGCCGCCATGAGCAACGGAGACGTATTTCTCGGTGAGATCATCGGGACCGCGATCCTGATCCTCTTCGGCGCGGGAGTGGTCGCCGCCGTCGTACTGAACTACTCGAAGGCGAAGGACGCGGGCTGGGTGGTCATCGCGTTCGGCTGGGGTTTCGGCGTGCTGGCCGGGGCCTACACCGCCGCGCCGCTGTCCGGCGGCCACCTCAACCCGGCGGTGACGCTCGGGATCGCCATCGACACGGGCGACTGGGACCAGGTCCACATCTACATCGCCGGACAGCTGGTCGGCGCCGTTCTCGGCGCGGTGCTGTGCTGGCTGGTCTACTACGCGCAGTTCCAGGCCAACGCCGAGGAGGACAAGGCGCAGCCGACGCTGGGGATCTTCTCGACCGCGCCCGCGATCCGCAATCCCGTGGCGAACCTCATCACGGAGATCATCGCGACCGTCGGCCTGGTGCTGCCGATCCTCGCCTTCGGTCTGACCGAGGGGCTGGGTACGTCGGGCACCACGGTCCTGATCGTCGCGTTCCTCGTCGTCGGCATCGGTCTGTCGCTCGGCGGGCCGACGGGGTACGCCATCAACCCGGCCCGCGACCTGGGCCCGCGCATCACCCACGCCTTGCTCCCGATCCCCAACAAGGGCACCTCGGACTGGGGTTACGCGTGGATCCCGGTGGTGGGGCCGCTGATCGGCGGAGCCCTGTCCGGGGTCATCTTCAACGCAGCGTTCTGAAGCATCCGACGAAGGGGACGTCATGACGGACAAGTTCGTCGCCGCGATCGATCAGGGCACCACCTCAAGCCGTTGCATCGTCTTCAACCACGACGGCGCCATCGTCGCCGTCGACCAGCGCGAGCACCGGCAGATCTTCCCGAAGCCCGGCTGGGTGGAGCACGACGCCACCGAGATCTGGTCCAAGGTGCAGGCGGTGGTGGCCGGGGCGATCGCCAAGGCCGGACTGCGCGCCGACCAGCTCAGCGCGCTCGGCATCACCAACCAACGCGAGACGACGGTGCTGTGGGACCGCGCCACCGGCAAGCCCGTGCACAACGCGATCGTGTGGCAGGACACCCGCACCGCGGCGCTGACCAGCCAACTCGGCGGCTCGGACGGGCAGGACCGTTTCCGTGAGCAGACCGGGCTGCCGCTGGCCACGTACTTCTCCGGGCCGAAGGCGGCCTGGCTGCTCGACAACGTGCCCGGGCTCCGCGCGCGTGCCGAGAACGGCGAGATCGCCTTCGGCACCATCGACTCCTGGCTGATCTGGAACCTCACGGGCGGCACGGACGGCGGACGGCACGTCACGGACGTCACGAATGCCGGCCGCACCATGCTGATGAACCTCGAGACCCTCCAGTGGGACCAGTCCATCCTCTCCGCGATGAACATCCCCGAGGCGATCCTGCCCGAGATCAGGTCCTCGGCCGAGGTCTACGGCACCGCTGTCGGCCAACTCGCCGGTGTGCCGGTCGCCTCGGCCCTGGGCGACCAGCAGGCGGCCGTGTTCGGACAGGCCTGCTACGACGTGGGCACCGCGAAGAACACCTACGGCACGGGCAGCTTCCTGCTGCTCAACACCGGCAACCGCCCGGTGCCGTCGAAGAGCGGGCTGCTGACGACGATGGGGTACAAGATCGGCACTGAGGCGCCGGTCTACTGCCTGGAGGGGTCGATCGCCATAACGGGCGCGCTCGTCCAGTGGTTCCGGGACCAGCTCGGCATCATCCGTACCGCCGACGAGATCGAGCCGCTGGCGGCGAGTGTCGAGGACAACGGCGGGGCGTACATCGTGCCCGCGTTCTCCGGTCTGTTCGCGCCCTACTGGCGCTCCGACGCGCGCGGTGTCATCACCGGGCTCACCCGGTACGTGACGAAGGCACACCTCGCGCGCGCGGTGCTGGAGGCGACGAGCTGGCAGACGCGGGAGGTCGTGGACGCCATGTTCCAGGACAGCGGGGTGCACATCACGACCCTGAAGGTCGACGGCGGCATGACCAAGAACAACCTGCTGATGCAGCACCAGGCGGACGTACTCGATGTGCCGGTGGTCCGCCCGAAGGTCTCCGAGACGACCTGCCTGGGCGCGGCCTATGCCGCCGGGCTGGCCACGGGCGTGTGGAACGACCTGGACCAGCTCAAGTCGCACTGGCAGAAGGACGTCGAGTGGACGCCCGCCATGGAGTCGTCGGTGCGGGACCGTGAGTACCACAACTGGCGCAAGGCCGTGGAGAAGAGCTTCGGTTGGCAGGAGGACGGGGACAACTAGCGGCACGTGTGCGTGCGCTGCGACGACCGCACGCACGCGTGGTGCTCGGGAAACGCGGCCCGTACCCCGGTCGGCGGGGGTACGGGCCGTGCCCGTGTCAGGTCGTGACGGCGGTCTGGCGACGCTCCGCCGCGTAGGCCATCGCATGCCGGACCACGCCGATGAGGACCTCCTTGACCGAGGCGCGGTCACGGGCGTCGGTGAGCAGGAGCGGTACGTCCTCGTCGAGGTCGAGGGCCTGGCGGACCTCCTCGACGGGGTAACGGGCAGCGCCCTCGAAGCAGTTGACGCCGATCACGAAGGGGATGGAGCGCCGCTCGAAGTAGTCGACGGCGGCGAAGCAGTCCTCCAGGCGGCGGGTGTCGGCGAGCACGACGGCACCGAGCGCGCCCTCGGAGAGCTCGTCCCACATGAACCAGAACCGTTCCTGCCCGGGCGTCCCGAAGAGGTACAGCACCAGGTCCTCGCGGAGCGTGATACGCCCGAAGTCCATGGCCACGGTGGTGGTGCTCTTGCTCTCGACACCGCTGATGTCGTCGACCGGGCGTCCTGCCTCGGTGAGCAGTTCCTCGGTGCGCAGCGGCCGGATCTCGCTGACCGCGCCCACGAGCGTGGTCTTGCCCACGCCGAAGCCGCCGGCCACCAGGATCTTGAACGTGACGGGCTCGACCGGGGGCTTGCCGCGCTCAGAACGCCCGAAGATCATCGGTCTCTTCTCCTGCTTGGTGGGGGTGGGACGACGGTGGGCCGTAGCCTCCGCCGCCGGGGGTTTCGATGACGAGTACGTCGCCGGGGCCGACGTCGGCCGCGCCGCTGCCGCCGAGGTCGGTGACCGTGCCGTCCGCGCGCTCCACGCGGTTGGCGCCCAGCGCGCCGGGGGCGCCGCCCGCCATGCCGTACGGCGGCACTCGGCGGTGCTGGGAGAGGGTGGAGACGGTCATGGGCTCCAGGAACCGGATGCGGCGTACCGCACCGTCCCCGCCGCGCCACCGACCGGCGCCTCCGCTGTTCTGCCGTACCGCGAATTCGTCCAGCCGGACCGGCAGTCGCCACTCCAGGACCTCGGGGTCGGTGAGCCGCGAGTTGGTCATATGGGTCTGGACGACGGGCGCGCCGGGGAAGCCGTCGCCCGCGCCGGATCCGGAGGCGACGGTCTCGTAGTACTGGTGGTGGGCGTTGCCGAAGGTGACGTTGTTCATGGTGCCGGAGCCCTCGGCCTGGACGCCGAGCGCCGCGTACAGGGCGCCGGTGATGGCCTGGGAGGTCTCGACATTGCCGGCGACGACGGCGGCCGGCGGCTGCGGGGCGAGCATCGAGCCGGGCGGGACGACGATCCTCAGGGGGCGCAGACAACCGTCGTTGAGGGGGATGTCGTCGGCGACGAGGGTCCGGAAGACATACAGGACAGCGGCGTTGACCACGGCGAACGGGGCGTTGAAGTTGCTGTCCAGCTGATCCGAGGTGCCGGTGAAGTCGACGGTGGCGCAGCGGTTGTCGCGGTCCACGCGTACGCGTACGCGGATGACGGCGCCCGAGTCGGTCTCGTAGGCGTACTCGCCGTCGTCGAGGGCGTCGATGACCCGGCGTACGGCTTCCTCGGCGTTGTCCTGGACGTGCCGCATGTACGCCTGGACGACGTCGAGGCCGAAGTTCTCGATCATGCGGGCGACTTCCTCGACACCCTTCTGGTTGGCGGCGATCTGGGCGCGCAGGTCGGCGAGGTTGGTCCGCGGGTTGCGGGAGGGGTGGCGTGCCTCGGTGAGGAGGCGGCGCGTCTCGTCCTCGCGGAAGCGGCCGTTCTCGGCGAGCAGCCAGTTGTCGAAGAGGATCCCCTCCTCCTCGATGGTGCGGCTGTTCGCGGGCATGGAGCCCGGGGCGATGCCGCCGATCTCCGCGTGGTGGCCCCGGGAGGCGACGTAGAAGAGGAGTTGCCGGTCACTCTCCGTGCTCTCGGCGTCGAAGACCGGGGTGATCACCGTGACGTCCGGCAGATGGGTTCCGCCGTGGTACGGGTCGTTGACCGCGTAGGTGTCCCCCGGCCGCATCCCGGCGCCGCGCCGCCGGATGACCTCCTTGACGCTGGTGCCCATCGAGCCCAGGTGGACGGGGATGTGCGGGGCGTTGGCCACCAGGTTTCCGTCCGGGTCGAAGAGGGCGCAGGAGAAGTCCAGGCGCTCCTTGATATTGACGGACTGGGCCGTGGATTCGAGGCGGGCGCCCATCTGTTCGGCGATGGACATGAAGAGGTTGTTGAAGACCTCGAGCAGAACCGGGTCGACTTCCGTGTCGATTTCGGAACTCTCCGTAATCGCCGTGCGTTCCATGACCAGACGCCCGTCGTCTCGCGAAACGGCCTGCCAGCCGTCGTCGACGACGGTCGTCGTGCCGGCCTCGGTGATGATCGCGGGGCCGGTGACCGTCTCGCCGGGTGGCAGGTCCTCGCGGCGGTGGAGGGGTACGTCGCGCCAGGCGCCGCCCGTGTGGAGGCGGACGGTTCCGGGAGCGGCGGTGCGGCCTTGGTACGGGGTCAGGGACGAGAGATCGGGGGGTTGTGTGATGCCGGTGGCTTCGACGGAGAGGGCTTCGACGACGATCGGGCGGTCGAGCGTGAAGGAGTACGTGGCGCGATGACGTGCTTCGAAGACCTGGCGCATCTCGCCGGGCTCGGTCAGCTCGACGGTGAGGGTGGTGTCGGTCCCGTCGTAGCGGAGTTGGGCGCGTCGGGTGACGCGGACGCGGCCGTCGGGGACGTCCTCGGCGAGGAGTTCGGCGCGGGCGGCGCTCTCCAGGTCGTCGGCGGTCTTGAGGACGCCCGGCATCGCGGCGGCCTCCAGGGGGGCCTCGACGGACTGTTCCCGCATGGCGGTGGTGTCGGCGAGGCCGATGCCGAGTGCGGACAGGACACCGGCCATGGGCGGCACGAGGACGGTGCGGATGCCCAGCGACTCGGCGACCCTGCACGCGTGCTGGCCGCCGGCACCACCGAAGGCGGTGAGCGCGTAGCGGGTGACGTCGTGGCCCTTCTGGACGGAGATCCGTTTCACGGCGTTGGCGATGTTGGCGACCGCGATCTGGAGGTATCCGTCGGCGACCTGCTCGGGCGTGCGCTCGTCGCCGGTCCGCTCCCGGATCTCGCGCGCGAGGGCGGCGAAGCGGTCGCGGACGAGGTCCGCGTCGAGGGGCTGGTCGCCGTCGGGGCCGAACACCATGGGGAAGTGGGCGGGTTGGATGCGGCCGAGCATGACGTTGGCGTCGGTGACGGTCAGCGGGCCGCCTCCGCGATAGCAGGCGGGGCCCGGGTCCGCGCCCGCCGAGTCCGGCCCTACGCGGTAGCGGGAGCCGTCGAAGTGGAGGACCGAGCCGCCGCCCGCCGCGACGGTGTGGATGTCGAGCATGGGGGCGCGCAGCCGGACGCCGGCGATCTGTGTGGTGAAGACGCGTTCGTACTCGCCGGCGAAGTGGGAGACGTCGGTGGAGGTGCCGCCCATGTCGAAGCCGATGACGCGGTCGAAGCCGGCGAGTTGCGACATCCGGGCCATGCCGACGATCCCGCCGGCGGGGCCGGACAGGATGGCGTCCTTGCCGCGGAACTGACCGGCTTCGGCGAGGCCGCCGTTGGACTGCATGAACATCAGGCGTACGCCGTGGAGTTCGTCGGCGACGTGCTGGACGTACCGGCGCAGCACGGGCGAGAGGTAGGCGTCGACGACGGCGGTGTCCCCGCGCGGGACCAGCTTCATCAGCGGGCTGACCTCGCTGGACAGCGAGATCTGCGGGAAGCCGATCCGGGCGGCCAGCTGTCCCACGGCCTGTTCGTGGGCGGGGTGGAGGTGGCTGTGCATGCAGACGACGGCGACCGCGCGGATCCCGTCGTCGTACGCCTTCTGGAGAGGGCCGGTGAGGGCGTCCAGGTCGGGGGCGCGCAGGACGGTGCCGTCGGCGGCGATGCGCTCGTCGACCTCCACGACCCGCTCGTGGAGCAGCGCGGGGAGTTCGATGCGGCGGGCGAAGATGTGGGGGCGGTTCTGGTAGGCGATGCGCAGGGCGTCGCGGAAACCACGGGTGACGATCAGGAGGGTCCGCTCGCCCTTGCGTTCCAGGAGGGCGTTGGTGGCGACGGTGGTGCCCATGCGGACGGCTTCCACGGGGTCCTGGGAGCCGTTCAGCAGTTCACGGACTCCGGTGACCGCCGCGTCGGCGTAGCGGGCCGGGTTGTCGGAGAGCAGTTTGTGGGTGAGCAGTCGGCCGTCCGGGCGACGCGCGACGATGTCCGTGAAGGTGCCGCCCCGGTCGACCCAGAACTGCCAGCCTGTCGTCACGTCCGTCTCCCCGATCGCGCTGTTCGGCACCGTGTCCGCAGAGTGGCGGCAGACCGTCTGCGGATGGTCGTCGACGATCGGTCAGATCATATCGGGAGCACTGTTACGGCGCCTGGTCCGCTCGACGGGGCGGCGGGGGTGCGGCCGTGTTCCCCAGGACCGTCGGTGAGCGGCTCACGGCCCCGAGGGAACGGCCGCCTTTGCGGGCGGGGCACTCGGTCAGAGCGCCCGGAGGCCGTTGATCACATCGCGCAGAATGCTCTCGTCCGGCAGCTCGGCGGGCGGCACGGGCCGGTTCACATGGACGAACTCCGCGTCCACGAGGTCACCCACGAGGACCCGTACCACGCCGATGGGCAGGTCGAGTTCGGAGGACAGCTCGGCGACCGACTGCGGGGCGTCCCGGCACAGGTCGACGATGTCCACGTGCTCCGGGGACAGCGTGTGGTCGCCCTCCGGGTCGTCCGCCTGGGTCTCCGCGACGACCACCGCGATGAGGTCGAGGCGGTGCTGGGCCGCACTGGTGGTGCGGCCACGCGTCATGGCGTACGGACGGACGACCGGTCCGGCCTCGTCGTCGAACCAGTGACTTCTTCCCTGACCGTCTGTGCTCATGTCATCTCACTACCCGCTCTGAGGCAGATCGGTGCGCGGAGTCGATGCCAGATGTACACCGACCCGCTTGACGAGGAGCGTCATCTCGTAGGCGACCAGGCCGACGTCGGAGTCCGCGTCGGACAGGACGGCGAGGCAGCTGCCGTCGCCGGCGGCCGTCACGAACAGGAAGGCGTCGTCGAGCTCGACGACCGTCTGGCGGACGTTGCCCGCCTCGAAGTGGCGGCCCACGCCCTTGGCGAGGCTGTGGAAGCCGGAGGCGACGGCGGCCAGGTGCTCGCCGTCCTCCCGCGTCAGGTCCTTGGAGACCCCCGTCGCCAGCCCGTCGCCGGAGAGCACGACGGCCTTGCGGATGCTTGCGACGCGGTCGACCAGGTCGTCCAGGAGCCAGTTGAGCTCGCCGGAGTTGGTTGTGCTGTGGCCGGTCGCCTTCGGTGCGGTCATCGACCGTCCCCCTTAGTTCCTCGTGGTGCTGTGCCGCTGTGGGTGTCATCGCCCGCGGCGTCGTTCTCCGCACGGCCGCGCTGCCAGCCGCGCTGGAGCGATGCCATACGGCTGCGTACCTGGTCGGCGTCCCGCTCGTCGACCCCCGTGCTGTCGTCGGTGCGGCGCCCGGCCGGACTCTGCTTCAGCTGCGGGGCCAGGTTGGCCTGGCGTACGCGGCGGGGCAGCGGGCCGGTGCCCGGGGCGGTCTCCCGCGGCGTGGCACCGCGTCCGATCGGCTGGGGCGTGGTCTCGGCACCGGTCTCCTGGGGCCCGGGGCGGGAGCCGGTCCGCTCCAGGGCGGCGCCGGGGCCGCTCCGGTGGGGTGCGACTCCCTCTGGAGCGGCCTTGAAGGGCTCGGCCGCCCCGCTCGACGCGATCTCGGCGCGCCGGGTGCGTCTGGGAAGGGCGGAAGCACCGTGCGGCGCTCCGCCGGGTTCGCGGCCCGTGGCCGTCGGGGCTTCGGCGCGCTGCTCGTCCCGGCGGTCGGCGACATCGGTGGCACGGCGCTGCGGCCCCGTGGTGCGCCTGCGGGCGGGCAGGGGCGGTGCCTCCTGGGGGAACGGCCGGTTGTTCGGGCCCGCGGAGGCCTCGTCGTCGCTCTGCTCCCGTTGCTCGGTCACCGGGCGGCCGTGCGAGCTGACCAGCTTGGGGGTGTGGCGGCGGGGCAGCGGCACCGGGGCGTTCTGGTCGTGGTCGGAGGCGTCGTGGCGGTCCTCGCCCGGGGTGGCGTCCGCGCGGACCAGGGAGCGGCGCGGGCGGAACAGTCCGCCGCGTTCGCTGTCCTCGTCGTCGAGCGCGCCGGGGAAGTCGTCGACGGCGTCCAGGTCGACGGGCGCCTCCAGCTCGACGGGGCCGTCCAGGAGCCCTCCCGTCAGGCCGGGCAGCGGCAGCGCCGCGTGGGCGAGCTGGGTCCGGCGGGCTTCCTCCAGCTCGGCCTCCTTGGAGGGCTGGGGGCGGTCCAGTCGGAAGCCGAGGCCGTTGGTGTCCGGGATGTCGTCCGTCAGCAGGGTGTTCGGGATGAACACGACGGCCGTCGTGCCGCCGTACGGCGACGGCTGGAGCGAGACCCGGACGTTCTGCCGCTGGGCGAGCCGGCTGACCACGAACAGGCCCAGCCGGTCGGTGTCGGACAGCTCGAACTCCGGTGTCTCCGCGAGCCGGAGGTTGGCGTCCAGGAGGGCGTCGGCCGCCATGCCGAGGCCGCGGTCGTGGATCTCCAGGGTGAAGCCGTTGGCGACGCGCTCGCCCAGCACCTGGACCGCGGTGTGAGGCGGGGAGAACACCGTGGCGTTCTCCAGGAGTTCGGCGACCAGGTGGGTGAGGTCCGCGACCGCCGGACCGGTGACGGCGACCCGCGGCAGCCGGCGGACCTCGATGCGCTCGTAGTCCTCGACCTCGGCGACGGCGGCGCGTACGACGTCCATGAGCTGGACGGGCTTGCGCCACTGCCGGGAGGGGGCGGCGCCGGAGAGGATCACGAGGCCCTCGGCATGGCGGCGCATACGGGTGGTCAGGTGGTCGAGGCGGAACAGGTCGGCGAGTTCGTCGGTGTCCTCGGTCCGGCGCTCCATGGTGTCGAGCAGGGTGAGCTGCTTGTGCAGGAGCACCTGGCTGCGGCGGGCGAGGTTCACGAAGACCTCGGAGACCCCGCCGCGGAGTTCGGCCTGCTTGACGGCGGCCTCGACGGCGGCGCGCTGCAGGGTGTTGAGGGCTTGGCCGACCTCGCCCATCTCGTTCTTGTCGTACTCCAGACGCGGGACCTCGGTCTCCACGTCGACCTGTTCGCCCGCGGACAGCCTGCGCATGACGCTCGGGAGCCGTACGCCGGACGCCTCGTGGGCCTCGAGGCGCAGCTGCCGCAGGTCGCGGATGAGACCGCGGCCGATACGCACGGAGAGGACGACCGAGAAGAGCAGGGCGAGCAGGCCGAGGACACCGGCGAAGGCCGCCTTGAGGATGACGCCCATCGCCACCGGCTGCACCCGGTCCTGATAGCGGTCGCCCGCCTGGTCGTTGAGGTTGGCGAGTTCTTCGAGCACGGTGGCGGCGGTGGCGTCCCAGCTCTTGGCGGTGATGAAACGGGGGGCGCCGGGCTCGGAGTCGACGACGATCTTCTCTGCGGAGCGCAGCGACGCGGTGGACGCGTTCTTCCAGAACCGGTCGTAGCGCTCGCGTTCCGCCGCGGGCAGCACCGGCAGGCTGATGTCGTACAGCACGGTGCGCTGCGCGATCAGGTCGGAGACCTCGCGGATCTCTCCGTGCGTCAGATCGCCGACCACGAGGGCGGAGCCGAGCAGGGCGTCCTCTCGGGAGAGGAGTTCACGAGCGCGGGTGATGTTGACGAGGGCGCGGGCCTGCTTGTCCATCTCCACGCTGTCCACCCCGTCGAGGGAGGCCAGCAGGGTGTAGCAGGGATCCACGAGGCGGTTGTAGCGCTCGAGGGCCTGGACCCGGTTCACCGCGTCTTCCTCGACGCTGCGGCGCAGGGAGTCGATGCCGTCGAAGGCGTCCAGTACAGCGGTGAGACGTTCCTCGTCGTCCTGGTCCATGCCGTCGCGGAGGTCGGGGTCCTTCGCGCTCTTACGGATCTTGGCGATGGCGTCGTCGGTGGCCGTGCGGGTCTCACGGAGCGAGGCGAGCGCGTCCGAGGCCCGTGGGTCGGCCAGATAGACGAGGGTCTGGCGGCGTTCCTGCTGGAGGACGCGGACGGTGTCCTCGGCGGGATAGCCGAGGTCCTCCACGACCGTCGACACGTGGAACAGCTGGGCGACCGCCCGTCCCGTGAGTACCGTGGCGAAGCCCCAGATCGCTGTCAGGGACACCAGCGGCACGAGAAGCAGCGCCACGATCTTCCGGCGGATCGACTTCCCGCGAAAGCGCATGGCCTCCCCCAGCTCGACCCCCGTCGGCCGGGGGTACACATGTACGTCAACAAACGGCGCGAGCCTACTACCGTCACGCAGTTAACTCGAAGACCCGTCCGGAAGGCGAACTTCCGCACCGGCGACGCGAGATGGTGAGTTGTCCGGGCATTGCGGGAGATTGCCTCCCCGAAACACGCCTCGACAGCTCGCACCGATCCGGCCGTGACGGCTGACCAGTTGGCCAGAATTTTTCGTTTCTTGGGAATCTTCAGAGCGTATCGTTCGTCCTTCTCTTCGGGAAATGGGTGCAGAATCGGCCACACGAGCCGCATCCCGCATCCGGGCGGCGTAAAACAGCGCAAGCCGGGCAGCCGCTGGGGAGACGTGTGTTCGCACACGGAGCATGGGGTCTGCCGGCGGTGGGGAGTGACACGGTGATGGGCACGGCGGAGCGGCAAGAGGCGCTCGTGGACGGCGCTGCGGCGCACTTGACGGAGCAGCGGAGTCCCGAGGCACTGGATCGCGACATTCCAGCGCACGAGGGCGGGACCCGGTCCGGGACCACCGAACATGCCCCGCCGGAAGAGGAGCCGTACTACCGGCCGTTGTGGATCGACGAGGCCGCGCCGCGGCGTCGGATGCCCGATCCCGTGCGCAGGTCGGCCGTGCGGGCGGTCCTGATCATCGCTGTGACGCTGATCCAGGCGATGGTGGCGTTCCTGTGCACACTGGCCGGATCCTGGCTGGCGTTCCCGATGGTCCTCAGCAGCGTGGCGAGCACCGTGGTGGCGACGTGGGGCGCCCTGGACATCTGGGTGACCCGTCAGGTGTGGAACCAGCGCAACGGCGTCGTGTCGGCCCCGAGCAGCACCGCCCGGGCCCTGCGGCGCGAGCGGCGCAGGGCCCGGCGCCAGGCGCGGTCCGCGGAGCGGGCACAGGCCCGGATACAGCGGCGGGGCGGCGCGGGGCAGTTGTCGCACTCCTGAGAGGCGACACCGGCCCACGCACCGGCCCTGCGCTCAGGACGTCGTCTGCGTCGGCCGCTTGAACATCCGTGTCGCCGTGATCTCGCTGTGGCCCGCTTCCTCCGACCGGGTCTGCTGCGGCAGTCCCGGGCGGAGGTGCTCCTCCACGCTGATGTACTTCAGGCCCGCCCTGAGGTCGGCGTCATTGCGCAACCTGATGACCAGCGGGAACTCAGCGAGTGCCGTGGTGTCGAACAGGCCCGTGGTGTACAGGAGTTGGACACCCAGGGCATCCGACACCGCCCGCTGGAGTTCCAGCAGATAGGTCGCGTTGGCTCGACCGATCGGGTTGTCCAGGAAGAGCGTGCCCGCGTGCCGGTGCTTGTCGCGGCCCCGGTCGTTCGACCGCAGCGCGGCCATGGTGCAGTACAGCGCGATGGCCGCCGTGAGCAGCTGGCCACCGGAGAACACATCGCCCATCTGCCCGACCGGCACGCGCTCGGCTCTCAGCACGGCGTCCGGCTTGAGGATCTCGACGGCGATCCCCTTGGGCTGCAGTGCGGCCCCGACTCCCCGCAGCAGCAGGGACATCCCGTCGCGCCGCAGGTCGGAGTTCTTCTTCACCGCCGCGCGCGTGGCCTCGTCGATGACCTCGCCCAGCCGCTCGGTCAGCGTCGCCTGGTCGGGCTCCTCGAAGCGGATCCGCAGGAACTCCTGCCCGGACCACTCGCCGAGCCCCTCGGGCAGCCGGGACAGCCGCTGAGCGGATCGCAGGGTCGCGAGCGCTGATTCGACGAGCCCGCGCAACCGGTCGACGATCGAGTCCCGGTTCCGCTCCAGCTGCGCCAACTCGTCGGTGAGGACCCGCAGTCGGGGCGCGAAGGCGTCCGCCCACTTCTGGGCGTGCTCCGGCAGCGCGGACGCGGGCAGCTCGCGGATCTGCTGACGCGCGGGGGTGCGGACCTGCTCGTACCGCGTGGAGTTGGCGTGACGGACGAGGATGTCACTCGCCTCGCGTACGGCGGTCTCGGCGGCGGACAGGTCGGCGGCGCAGCCACGCAGCGACCGGCGGGCCTCGGCGGCGGACTGACGGGCCTCCTCCGGACTGCCCGGGTACGGCTCCGGCTCCTCCTGATCCTCGTCGGGAGTGTGCTCGCGCAGCAGGTCGCGCAGCATCGCGGCGATCTCGTCGAAGCCGCCGGCCGCGTCCTCAGCGGCACGATGGGCGTCCAGGAGCTCGGTGTGCGCCTCCCTGGTCTGCGTCAACGCCTCGGTGCGGGAGGCGAGTTCGGCGGTCGCCGTGCGCAGCAGCGCCTGTGCGTGCTCGGCGTCCCGGGGCTCCAGCTCCTCGGACAGCTCGGTGTGCGCCTCACCGTCCTCGGGCGCGTGCCGCTCGGCCTCACCGCGCAACCGTCCGAGCTGCTCGCTCGCGGTGGACATCCGCGTCTCCAGAAGCTGCACCAGCTCCTCGGCGCGGGCGGCGGCGGCCTGCCGGGACGGGCCGTCGGAACCGTCGGGCGACTGCAGGAGCTGCTCCGCGCGGGTGCGGACCTTGTTGCTCAGCCGGTCCAGGTCGGCCAGCGCCGCGCTGGACTCGCTCTCCGCGCGGGCCTGCTCGGCCCGCAGGTCGGCGCCGACCCCGACCTTCTCGTACAGCTGCGAGGCGGCCCGATAGGCCTCCCTCAGGGCGGGCAGCGAGGCCTTCGGATCGTCGGCGCCACTCTCCGGCACGTCGTCGGGAGCGCCCGCGATCTCCGAGCGCTCGGCGCGCAGCGCACGCGCGGTGCGCCGGGCGTCGTCGGCGGCCCGCTGAGCGGCACGCCGGTCCTCGTCGGCGGCCCGAGCGCGCTCCAGGCAGGTCTGGGCACGGGTCTCCGACTCGGTGGCCTCATCGGCGAGTTCGCGCAGCTTGACCTGCCAGCCGGCCCGCTCACGCAGCCGGAAGGCGAGCCCCGCGAGGGCGTCGGCGGCACGCCGGGCCTTCTGAGCGGCCTCCTGGCGCTCGTCGCGCACCTGCACGGCCTCGGCCGCCGCCTCGTCGGCCTCGGCCCGCACAGTCCGCGCCTCGGCCAGCTCGGCCTCGGACTCCTCCGCGAACGCGTGCGTGTCGTGTGCGGTCTGCGCCAGCTCGACGAGCCGCCCGGCCGGACAGCCGGTACGCCAGGAGGCCAGCCGTGCGGCCAGTTCCCGGTCCTTGGCGAGCCGGGCCGCGAGGGAGCGGATCTCGTCGTCGCGCTCGGTCGCCCGGGCCCGCAGTGTCTGTCGCTCCTCGTCGGCGGCGTGCTCGTCGTGCATGGCCGGGTTCGGCGGTACGAGGAAGACGGCCTCGCTTCCGGTGCCGGGCGCCGGGGTCGGGGCGAGCAGGGCGGCGGCCGTGCCGACGGCGACGGCGGACCGCGGGAGCAGTGCCGCCTCGTTGAGCGTCTCGCGGGCCCGTGCGTGCGTGTCGGGGTCGGTGATGATCACGCCGTCGACGAGTTCGGGCCGGGCGGCCAGCACGCGTGCGTGGTCGGCGGGGTCGACGGCCTGGGCGAGGTAGCGCCAGCCGGGGAGCGCCGGAATGCCGTGCTCCCCGAGGAACTCCACGGTGGCCAGCACGTCCGGGCCCGGCGGCAGCAGTCCGCCGTCACCGAGGGCGCCGAGGATGCGGGAGTCGTCGGCGGCGGCGGTGCGCAGCTCGAAGAGGTGGCGCTCGGCGGCGGAGACGGCGTCGTCGAGCAGCTCACGCAACTCGTCGGCGAACCGGTCGAGTTCCTCGGGGGTGAGGGTCTCCTCGCCCCCGTCGCGCCCGGTCGGACCGTCTTTCTTCGCACCGTCGGCGCCCGTCCGCGGTACCGGCACTCCCCCGTGCCCGGTATCGGAGGCCCCGGTCAGGCTGAGCAGTTCCGCGAGTCGGGGCTCCGCCGCCAGCGCCTCGGCGAGCCGCTTCTCGGCCTCGTAGGACCGCTCGGCGGCCGTGGCCGCGTCCGCGGCACGTGCGGCCGTCAGCTCGGCGCGGGACTCCGCGGAGCCCGCTTCGCGCGCGTGCTCGCCGGCCCGGTGCGAGGCCTCGCGCGCGGCGTCCCAGGCGGCGACGGCCGTCTTCTCGGCGTCGCTGGCCGCGAGGGCCGCACGCGCCGGGTCGGCGTCGGGCGCGCTGTCGTCCAGCCAGCCGGCCCGTACGGCCTCGGTGGTCTCCTGCTCGACCTCGCTCAGCCGCTGCCGCAGATGCCCGACCTCGCTGCGGGCGCGCTGCGCCTCGGTGGCGGCGACGGTGGCGTCCCGGTGTGCGGCCTCGCCGACCTCCTGAAGGGCGGCGGACCGCTCCTCTCCCTCGTTGGCGAGGGTCTCGGCGCTCTCCGCGGCCGCGTGCAGGGCCCGTACGAGATCGACGGCGGCCCTGGCCCGGGCGGCCAGCGCGGGGGCCGCGTCCCGCTCGGCCTCCTGGATCGCGGCGGACACGCGGGCGACGCGGTCGGCGGCGGCGCGGTGTCGCAGTACGGCCTCGGCGGCCTGCCAGGCCGCGTGCAGGGTGCGGGCGTCGGCGAGTTCGCGTTTCTGCGCGGCGGCGGACTTCTCGGCGGCGGCGAGCGCCAGCGAGGCGTGCCGGAAGGCGAGTTCGGCCGCGATCAGCGCACTGCGCTCCCGCGAGCCCTCGGCGTGCGTGACCGCGTACGCGGCGGCCGTGACCCGCTGCGCGAGGTCGGCGGCGCGCACCCGCTCCCGGGCGCCGCGCGCGGAGAGCCTGCGGGCCAGCGTCCGCGTACGGCGTTCGGCACCGGTGTGGATGTCACGCGCGCGTGAGCGTGCCTCGGCGGCCTCGACGATGCGCCCGAGGAGGTCCACCGACCCGGCGGTGAAGTCCCGTTCGGCGATCAGCTCGGCCCGGCGGCCCAGCTTGTTGCCGAAGCCGCTGACGAGGTCGGCGAGCCCGTCGGTGTCCCGGGTGTCGGTCACGGCCCGCAGCAGCAGGTCGGTGAAGTCGGAGTCCTTCTTGACCGCGAAGAGGCCGGCGGCCTCACCCTCGTCGGCGTTCATCTCCCGCTGGTAGCGGAAGAGTTCGGGGTCGAGGCCGAGGTCGCCGAGGTGCTCGATCCAGCGGTCGTGGATCTCCTCCCAGTGCACCTCCAGATGCGGATACGCCTTGCCCGCCTCGGTGATGGCGTCCCGGAAGCCCTTCATGGTGCGGCGTCGGCCCAGCGCTCCGGAGACGCCCTCGACGGCCGGCCGTACGGCGGTGGACTCGGCGACGGGCAGGTTGTCCAGGGACAGTCCGGGCCCGGGCCGGAAGGAGTACCAGGCCTCGGCGAACTTCCGCGGGTCGTTGGAGACCTGCCGCCCCCGCCACTCGCTCACCTTGCCGACGACGACACACTCGCCGGTCAGCGTGTGCTGCCACTCCAGCGCGACGTGCCCGCAGTCGTCGGCGAGCAGGAACTTGCGCAGCACACCGGAGCTGGCGCCGCCGAGGGTGTTGCGGTGGCCCGGCAGCATGACGGAGAAGATCAGCTTGAGCAGTACGGACTTGCCGCCGCCGTTCTCCAGGAAGAGCACGCCGGCGGGCGCGGGGCGGCGCGGCGGGCCTACGGGCTCGTCTGCGAAGAACTCCGCCTGGGTGGGGGCGGGGTCGGGCACTTCCGCGCCGACGCCGCGCAGGTCAAGCACGGTGTCGGCATAGCGCGCACCGGCGGGGCCGATGGAGTAGAGGCGGACCCGGGACAGCTCGTACATGGCGGACTCTCGTAAGTCTTCGGCAGGAGGGGGGAGTTCAGGAGTGGAACGGCAGTCCGGCGTCGGCCACCAGCTCGTCGTGGGTGTCCTCGGCGGGCAGCAGCGTCGGTGTGCCGTCGGTGACCGGGACGACCCCCAGTTCCAGCAGTTCGGCCATGGCGGCGCTGCCGGCCATGTCCCGCACCTGGAGCTGGTAGCGGGCCGTCGTGCGGTACGTGCCGCCGTTGTCGTCGCCGGTGCGCTGGAGGAACCCGGAGTCGGTGAGGAAGGCGACGGCCTTGCCGACGATGCCGGTGGTGGAACCCGCGAGTCTGCGCGCGTCCTTCGTCGCACCGGTCGCGCTGCGTCTCACCCAGATCCGCCAGGCGGCCTCGAGACCGGGCGCGTCAGTGGCGGGGTCGGTGTTCTCGCCCAGTTCGTCGGCCCGCTCCTCCAGCCGCCGGCAGGCCTGCCGGACGAACGCGTCGACGCCGTTGACGCTCACCCGCCCGATGTACCCGTCGTCGGCGAGGTCCTCGGGCCGCGGGAACGCCATGGCGGCCACGGCGAGATGGGCCAGCCCGTGCAGGAAACGGTCCGAGCCGTCGGCGGACGTCCGTCGCGCGTAGTCGCCCATCCGCACGGCGAACACGGAGTCCTCGGCGGCGGTCACGGCCATCCCCGCGCGCGGGGAGACCTCCAGCACGACGAGCCCGAGCCCGGCGGCCACCGCGTCGGCGAGCCGCGCGAATGCCGGGTCCTCGCGGTGGCGCCGCAGCAGCTCGGTGTACTCCTGGTCCCGCGCGGGCTGCAGTTTCGGCTGCAGCCCGAAGGCGACCAGCCGAGCGGCGTCGGCGGCGTCGGCGGGCGTGACGGCGGCGGTGGTCGGCGCTGGTCCGGCTTCCGGCTCACTCCACTCGACGTGCTCGGTCACGGTCGGTCTCCTTGCTGCCCTGTCACTCGGCTCATGCTGCCTCTGTCCTGTCCGCGGCCATCCCCGCCGCGTCCAGCAGGGCCGTCCCCACGATCAGGTCGGCCCCGCCGAACTCGGGGTCGTCCAGCTCGGCCCCGTCGTCCACGGCGAACAACAACTTCTCCTCGCCCTGCCGGTACGCGGTCCCCACCGCCGGACTGGCCGCGTGAACGGCCAACAGGGCCACCAGATACGGCAGCTCGGGATCCTGCCGCCGAGCCTCCGCGAGCAGCCCCGACAGCCGCCGCGGCGCGTCGGCGGGAAGATCCAGCAGCTCCATCGCCGAGGCCAGCTGCTCCTCGCTGAACCGGCTGTCGTCCGGTGTGGCGATGAGGTCCGGCTCGGGCATCTCCGCACCGAGGTGCTCGCGCTCCACCGGCGGCGTCAGCAGTATGTCGACGAGGTCACTGACCCGTACCGACACCGGCGTACGCAGCCCGGTCCCTTGTGCGAAGAACGCGTCGGTGACCCGGACCGCCTGCTCCAGGGGCAGCGGGAGCACGGGAGCGACCAGATGCCCGTAGAGGTCGATCCCCGACGTCGTCATGGGTGTGGCGAAGGCCTGCCGGTCCTGCTCGGCGCGGAACAGCGGTCCCGCCTCCAGCAGCCGGGACTGGAGCTGCGTGTGGCGGCGGATGCAGTCCTTGACGATGTCGACCAGCTCGGCGGCCCGCCGCTTCTGCTCCGGGTCCTCGGACTCGTCCCGGGCCTTGCGGATGTTGGTGAGGATCGCGTTCTCGTGGCGGTAGCGGTCGGCGACGTGGTCGAGTGCCTCGGTGATCATGTCGGGCACGGCGTTGAGCCAGTCCACCGCGCGGACGTTGCGCCGGGTGGCGTCCAGGGCGCGGCGCAGCGTCTCCGAGTACTGCACGGTCCGGTACCGGGCCTGCTCGGCGGCGAGTTGGGCGTCGGCCAGGCGGCCGCGGCTGATCAGCACCTCCAGCTTGACCTCGGCGGCGATCTGGGCGCTGGTGACGTCGGTGTCGAGGGCGCCGACCAGGACGTTGACGGCCTCGTCCGTCGTGCGGAGATACACCGAGCCGCCGGGGCCGGGCACCTCCTCGATCAGCTTGAAGTCGTAGTCACGTCGGACATAGGTGCCGTCCGTCGCGAAAGTGCCGTAGACCGCCCGGAATCCACGGTCCACGCTGCCGACGTTGATCAGGTTCTCCAGGACCCAGCGGGCCACCCGCTCATGCTCGGCGACGGGCCGCTGCGGTGCCTGGGCGACGATGCGCGGGATGAGGCGGGCGACTATCTGGTCGTGGTCGGCGCCGGTGTCGAAGTCCATGTTCAGGGTGACCAGGTCGATGGCCGAGAGGGCCACCTCCGCCATGCCGTACACCGAGTACTCGCCCGCGAGGTTGGCCTTGCGTGCGTCGAGGTCGTGGAGCGGCGCGGTGCAGGCGAGAGCGCGCAGCCGCCGGGCCAGCCCCTCGTCGGCGGCCGGGCCCGGTGCCGGGCGCGGCCCCGCGCTGAGCTGGGGCGGAACGCTGTCCGTCGTTGCAGGCGAAGTCACGGTGCACAGACTAGGCCCTCGGTCTGACAACGGCCCAAACGTCACAGAAGCGACCCCGCGCCACCGCGACCGCGACGCTAACCGTCCTCGCCGACCCGTCGCCGGTACACCTCGACCACCCGCTCCAGCGAGTCGTCCAGGTACACGGCGAGCAGCTTCTCGGCCTCCTTGCGGTCCCCGGCCTGGAGGGCCCCGAGGATCTGGCGGTTGCGGGCCAGGTACGGCTCATGGAGCGCCTTCGGGTCGTCCACCACGTGGAAGGCGAGCCGCAGTTCAGCGAAGACGCTGCGCATCAGTTCATCGGTGCGCTCACTGCCCGCGAGCGCGACCAGCTCCCGGTGGAAGTGGATGTTGGCGGTGCCCAGCGCTTTCCAGTCACCTTCACGCACCGCCCGCTGCCCGGCGGCGACGGCCTCGGCGAGCCCGTCCTCGGCGTACGGCGGCTCACCCAGCCCGCGCACGACGGCGCACTCGACGAGGCGGCGGGTGCGGTAGATGTCCTCGACGTCCTCGACCGTCAGGACCCGCACGAAGACCCCCCGGTTCAACTCGTGGACGAGCAGGCGTTCGTGGGTGAGCAGGCGGAACGCCTCCCGCAGGGTGTTGCGGGACACCCCGAGCGCGCCTCCGATGCTGTCCTCCGACAGCCGGGTCCCGGGCGGGAAGTAGCCCTCGGCGATACGGCTTCTGAGGATGTCCGAGACCCGCTCCGCCGTGCTGGTGCGGCCCAGGAGGGCACGGTCGTCGGCCAGGCCGGTCAGCTGCTCTGCCATGCCCGGAATTCAACCGCAGACACGAGAACGAAACAACACGGGTATTGAAGGATCGTTGAACAATCCTCTACGTTACTGCTCACCGCACGGCTCAATCCCGCACCCTCCGTCCTCCCACTGCGAGGTGCACATGAGCACGACTCCCCCGCCACAGGCCCTGACCGCTCAGCCCACGACGACCGAACACCCCGCCGACGACGGGCCGTTGGGCTGGTTCCGCGCCCTCGGTCCGCGTGGCCGCCGCGCTTTCGCCGGCGCGTTCGGCGGCTATGCCCTCGACTCGTACGACTACTTCACGCTCCCGCTGAGCATGGTCGCGCTGGCCGCCTACTTCGGTCTGGACAGCGGCCAGACCGGCCTGTTCACCACCGTCACGCTGCTGGCCTCCGGGCTCGGCGGCGCCCTCGCGGGCGTGCTGGCCGACCGCGTCGGCCGGGTCCGGGCCCTGATGATCACGGTGATCACCTACGCGGTCTTCACCGTGGCCTGCGGCTTCGCGCCGAACTTCGAGTCACTGCTGGTCTTCCGTGCCCTCCAGGGGATCGGCTTCGGCGGCGAGTGGGCGGTCGGCGCGATCCTGGTCGCCGAGTACGCGAGCGCGAAACACCGGGGCCGCACGCTCGGCGCGATCCAGAGCTCGTGGGCCGTCGGCTGGGGCCTGGCCGTGATCGTGTACACGCTGGTCTTCTCGGTCTTCGACGACGACGTGGCCTGGCGCGTGATGTTCTGGACGGGCGCGCTGCCCGCGCTGCTCGTCGTCTGGATGCGCCGCCGGGTGCAGGACGCGCCCGAGGCCATCGCGGTCCGCGAGAAGAGCGGCGGGCAGACCTCCTTCACGGCGATCTTCAAGCCTGACCTGCTGCGTACGACGATCTTCGCGGGCCTGCTGTCCACCGGCGTCCAGGGCGGCTACTACACCCTCGCCACCTGGGTTCCGACATATCTGAAGAGCGACCGTGGCCTGTCGGTCGTCGGCACCGGCGGATACCTCACGTTCCTGATCTCCGGCGCCTTCCTCGGCTATCTCACGGGCGGTTACCTCACCGACCGTCTCGGCCGCCGCCGCAACATCTGGCTCTTCGCGCTCCTGTCGGCCGTCTGCATCCTGGCGTACGGCAACATCCCGGAGGGCTCCAACACCCTGCTCCTCGTGCTCGGCTTCCCGCTCGGGTTCTGCATGTCTGCGATCTTCAGCGGCTTCGGGTCGTTCCTGGCCGAGCTGTACCCGACGGCGGTGCGCGGCACGGGACAGGGGTTCACGTACAACGCCGGGCGCGCGGTGGGCGCAGTCTTCCCGACCACGGTCGGCTTCCTGGCCGACAGCTGGGGGGTCGGCGGTGCGCTGGTCTTCGGCGCGATCGGCTACGGCATCGCCGCACTGGCGCTCTTCGGCCTGCCGGAGACCCGCGGGAAGGAACTGGTGTGAACCGCACGGAGGACCGCCCCCTGACCCTCGTCGACGAGCACGCGCACGCGTGGAGCCCGCGCAACGCCCGGATGCGCTTCCGCGCGGGCCTGACCGGCCCCACCTCCGGGGTCGCGGCGGGCCACACCCAGGTCAACCTGATCTCGGTGCCCGCGGACTGGGCGTACGACATGCTGCTGTTCTGCCAGCGCAATCCGAAGCCGTGTCCGGTGCTCGACGTCACGGACGCCGGTTCCGCCACGACCGTCCTGGCCGACGGCGCCGACCTGCGCACCGATCTGCCGCGCTACCGGGTATGGCAGGACGGCAGGCTGGTGGACGAGCCGACCGACGTGCGCGCGCACTGGCGCGAGGACCTGGTGTCGTTCCTGATCGGCTGCAGCTTCACCTTCGAGTGGGCCTTGACCGAGGCCGGCGTCCCGATCCGCCATCTGGAGCAGGGCCGCAACGTCCCGATGTACGAGACCAGCTGGCAGTGCCGGCCGGCGGGACGCCTGCACGGCCCGATGGTGGTGTCGATGCGTCCCGTGCCGCCGGAGCACCTGTCGGCGGCGATCCGGGAGAGCAGTCTGCTCCCGGCGGTGCATGGCGGCCCCGTACACTGCGGCGACCCGTCGACCCTCGGCATCGATGACCTCGATCACCCCGACTTCGGGGACCCGGTGGACGTCGAGCCGGACGACATCCCGGTGTTCTGGGCCTGTGGAGTGACCCCGCAGGCCGCGGTGATGGCCTCGCGCCCGCCGTTCGCCATCACCCACGCGCCCGGCCAGATGTTCCTCACGGACGCCCGCGACCAGCAGTACCGAGTGGCCTGAGTAGTGGCCTCAGAAGGAGACTCGGAAGTTCCATGACCTCCATCGATCTGAACGCCGACCTCGGCGAGGGCTTCGGCCGCTGGGAGCTCACCGACGACGAACAGCTGCTGTCCGTCGTCACCAGCGCCAACGTGGCCTGCGGCTTCCATGCCGGGGACGCGGCGACCATGCGGCGGGTGTGCGAGCAGGCGGCCGAGCGCGGCGTACGGATCGGCGCCCAGGTCTCCTACCGGGACCTGGCCGGGTTCGGGCGGCGCGCGATGGATGTGCCGCCCGACGAACTGGCGGCCGAGGTGGCCTACCAGATCGGTGCCCTGGAGGTCTTCGCGCGCGCGGCGGGCACGCGCGTGTCGTACGTCAAGCCGCACGGCGCGCTCTACAACCGCGTCGTGCACGACGGCGAGCAGGCCGGCGCGGTCGTCGACGGTGTGCTCCTCGCGGACGCGACCCTGCCCGTCCTCGGCCTGCCGGGCTCGCGTCTGCTGGACCTGGCCGCGAAGGCGGGCCTGCCGACGGTCACGGAGGCGTTCGCGGACCGCGCGTACACCGACGGCGGCACGCTCGTGCCGCGCGGCCAGGAGGGCGCGGTCGTCACCGACCCGGACACCGTCGTGGAGCGCTCGCTGGGCCTGGCCCGGGACGGCGTGGTCACCGCGCACTCCGGCACACGCATCGAGGTGCGGGCACGCTCGCTGTGCCTGCACGGGGACACCCCGGGCGCCGTGGAGCTGGCCCGCCGGGTCCGGGAGCGGCTGACGGCGTCGGGCATCCTCGTGGCGGCCTTCGCATGAGGGCGCTGCCGGTCGGCGACGACGCGCTGCTCGTCGAGGTCTCCTCGGGCGAGGAGGCGCAGTCGCTGCACGCGGAGCTGCTGCGCCGCCGCGCGGAGGGCTCCCTGACGGTGGCCGAGATCGTCCCCGCGGCCCGCACGGTCCTCCTGGACGGCCTGGCCGAGCCGGCCCGGCTGGCCTCCGAACTGACCGCCTCCGCCGTACCGCCGTCGCCCCCACGCGCGCGTGACGTCGTCGAACTCCCCGTGCGCTACGACGGTCCGGACCTGGCCGACGTGGCCGCGCACTGGGGCGTCACACCGCACGAGGTGGCCCGCATCCACGCGGCCACCGAGTTCACCGTCGCGTTCTGCGGGTTCGCCCCCGGCTTCGGCTACCTCACGGGCCTTCCGCAGGAGTACGACGTCCCGCGCAGAGCGACCCCGCGCACGGCCGTCCCGTCCGGTTCGGTGGCTCTGGCGGGCCCGTACACGGGCGTGTATCCGCGCTCGTCGCCGGGTGGCTGGCAGCTGATCGGCACGACGGACACGGTTCTGTGGGACCACGCGCGCGTGCCGGCGGCACTGCTGTCACCGGGCACGCGCGTGAGGTTCGTACCGGTGGGCGCGGCATGACGGACCGCGCACTCGTCGTCGTACGGTCCGGGGCGCTGACCACCGTGCAGGACCTGGGCCGTCCGGGCCACGCCCACCTGGGCGTACCCCGCTCGGGGGCCCTGGACGGCCCCGCCGCGGCCCTCGTCAACCGCCTGGTCGGCAACGCGCGAGGCGCGGCCGTCCTGGAGACCACCCTCAACGGCTGTGCCGTACGCCCCCGTTCGGCGGTCCTCGTGGCCGTCGGCGGCGCCCCCTGCCCGGTGACGGTGGACGGCCGTCCGGTCGCCTGGGGGGCTCCGGTACCGGTGCCCGCGGGCGCCCTCCTGGACGTCGGTACGGCCGTCGCCGGTCTGCGGACCTATGTGGCCGTCTCCGGCGGCATCACCGTCGACCCGGTCCTCGGCAGCCGCTCCACGGACCTCCTGTCGGGTCTCGGCCCGCCCCCGCTCACGGTCGGCGCGGTCCTCCCCCTGGGCGCCCCGACCCACCTCCACGCACGCGTGGACGCCGCCCCGCAGCCGGCGCCTCCCGCGGAGCTGGTCCTGCACGTGACGCGAGGCCCGCGCCACGACTGGTTCACACCGGAGGCGCTGCGCACCTTCACGTCCCGCACCTACCGGGTGTCCTCCGCGAGCAACCGCATCGGGCTACGGACGGAAGGGCCGGCACTGGAGCGTGCCGTCCCGGGCGAACTCCCGAGTGAAGGCATGGTGCTGGGCGCGATCCAGGTCCCACCGGACGGCCGCCCGGTGGTGTTCCTGGCGGACCACCCGACAACGGGGGGGTACCCGGTGATCGCGGTGGTCCGCACGGCCGATCTCCCGGCGGCCGCTCAAGCGGTACCAGGCACTCCGGTGCGCTTCCTGGAAGTACGCCGCCGCTGACCGCTCAGGGGCGCGGGGCGCTCACGCCGCCTCCGGCGCCCGTTCCGGCGCTGGACGGGGCGAGGGTGAGGTGCGCGGCGGCGGCCACGCCGCGGACGCCGAGGACGAAGGAACTGGCGGGGACACGGACGAGGGGGCAGGGCGCGAGAGTGTCCGCGCCGGGCCCGCTGGCGGCCGCGGTGGCCGGTGCGACGACGAGCGGAGAGTGACCGCGATCTACGCGAGGTGCCGGGCGGTCCGAAGCGCGCAGTGGGCCACGCCGCTCACATCGGAACGTGCTCGCGTCGACGTCGATCTTCCGGGACGAGGAACGTCCCATGAGCGTTGCCTCGCACCCCGTGCAGGTCAGGCCGTGTCCATGCGCGCCTGACCCGCGGGGCGCCCCGAGTGCACCCTGAGGGCAGGCCTTCACATCATGGTGGCGTCCGGTCCGATCCGGCTGCGTACGGCTGTCTGGACCTCGGCTTCCTCGGCCGGATCGGCGGCGAGGCGGCGGAGCTGTTCGACGACCCGGGCGTCACCGGTCTCGGCGTGCCGGGCGGCGATCTCGCGGGTGGTCTCCTCGCAGTCCCAGAGGCATTCGACGGCGAAGCCGGTGGGGTAGGAGGGGTCGGTGGCGGCGAGGGCCCGGGCGGCCCGGCCGCGCAGCTGGGAGGAGGCCGTCTCCCGGTAGATGTGGCGGAGCACGGGTGCGGCGCAGGCGATGCCGAGCCGTCCGGTGCCGTCGACGAGGGTCCACAGGGTCGGTGCGTCCGGCCCTTCGCCTCGTACCGCCTCGCGCAGGGCCGCGAGCACCAGGTCCGTGTCCTGCGTTCCGCCCCGGCAGGCGAGCATGCGCCCGGCGGCGGCGCCCAGCGGATCGGGCCGGTGGACCCAGCCGCGGGCCCGATCGACGGCGGCGACACTGCGCATCCGTTCGAAGGCGTCGACGGCGGCCTCCACGACCGGCGCCGATCCGGTGACCACGGCCGCCTCGATGAGATCGAGAGCCTTCGGATCACTGCTGTCGGCGAGGTAGCGCAGCGCGGTGCAGCGGGCGCCCTCGGTGCCGTCCACGGCGGCGGCGACGATCTCGGTCCGGTCCTCCGGGCCCGCGACGGCCATGAGGCAGCGGGCGGCGGGCACATGGCGGGCGGCGCCGCGTTCGATGCCCTGCTCGGCCCACTCGAAGACCGCCTGCACGCTCCACCCCGGGCGGGGCCCGCTGGGTCGCATCTGGCGTTGCCAGCGGTCGAAACAGCCGGTCTCCTGGGCGGCACGCACGCGTGTGGCGATGGATTCGCGCGGATCCTCCGCCCACAGCCGCCATGGCCGTGGTTCGAAGGCGTCGCGCACGGTGGCGGCCAGCTCGGCCTCGCCCTCGGCGTCGGTGCCGAAGCGGGCCAGCACGGGGGCGGCCAGGGCGCGCAGCCCGGCGTCGTCGTCCCTGAGCGCGAGCTCGTCCAGGGCCCAGGCCCAGTTGGAGCCCGAGGCGGCGTACCTGCGCAGCAGTTCGAGCGCGTCCCGCCTGCCGTATGAGGCGAGATGCCCGAGGACCGCCAGGGCGAGCCCGGTGCGGGACTCCTCGTCGTCGAAGTGGTCCTCGACGTCGAAGAGATGGGTCTCGATCTCGTCCAGCTCGCCGCTCAGATCGAGGTAGAGACGGGCGTAGTAAAGGGAGCGGTTCTCCACCTGCCAGTCGTGGCGGGGATCCCGCAGCACGCAGTGGTTCAGAGCCGCGAGCGCCTCGGCGCGCGGTGCGGTGAGCGCATGCAGTGTTCCGTCGCCGCGGCCCCTCTGGAGGAGGCCGAGCAGCGTACCGCTGGGCGCTATGACCGGTTCGAACATGGGAAACAGCCTCACATCAAGCGTCGACGCAACCGGGATCTTGCTTTACCTGGCCGCGTGACAACACGTCGGGGCGCCCGCCGTTTCCTGCTTGCTGTAGACCATCTTCCTCTGCCTCTCGTCGGTGGCCCATGCGGACCGCATCACGGCCCGCGCGGTGCGGCAACACCTGCCCGGCCATCGCGTCCGTGATTCACGACGTCATGATGACTCGGCACTCACATCTGCCGCGACCGAAATTTCGGCGGCCCTGTACCGCCTCCCCCGTTTTCCGTGTTTTTACTGGTCAGAACATCCGGGTCAGTGTGCGCCGAACAAGTCGAGCAGTTCCGTCTTGGCGAACATCCGAGCGGTGTCGAGCGCCGACGGGGTCCCCGCGGCCGGGTCGGCACCGCTCTCCAGAAGAGCCTTGATGACGTCCGCCTCACCCTTGAAGACGGCCCCCGCGAGCGGGGTCTGGCCTCGGTCGTTGATCCGGTCGGCCTCGGCACCCCGGGCAAGCAGCGCCCGGACCGCGTCGGCGTGGCCGTGATAGGCGGCGAGCATCACGAGGGAGTCGCCACGGTCGTTGGTGAGGTTGGCCGGAACACCCGCGTCGACGTACGCCACGAGCGCCTCGGTCTGACCCCGGCGGGCCAGATCGAAGATCTTGGTCGCCAGCTCCACGACCTCGGGGTCGGGGGCTTCAGTCATCGGCCGGACCGCCTCTCATACAACCGTTCAGGTGAATCGCCAGGGTACTGGCTCGCGCGGCACATGACCCGATGTGCCGGAGGTAAAGATCACCACTGACCCGGTCGGACGCAAGTCCCCTGCCCATCCGGCCGAAGCCGACCCCGCTGAGCGAGTGAAATCAATAGAAATTCACCCAGTTGCACCTTTTATCGTATGGATACATGCTGTGAGCCTGGAAGTACTCATGGTGACTGTCCCCACCTGAACCAGGAGCACCCACATGATCTTCTCCATCTCGGGCGTCGTGCTGCTCGGCATCGTCGTCTTCATCTTCTTCCGCAAGGACGGCCTCAAGGCGTCGCACGCCCTGGTCGCCGTCCTGTTCGGCTTCTACCTGGCAAGCACGGCCATCGCCCCCAGCATCAAGGCGGGCGGCGAGAGCCTCGCGAGCCTCCTCGGCGGCATCAAGTTCTGACGCCGTTCCTCCCGTCCGTACGCACCTCCAGGAGACAGCAGTGGCCCGGCGCCCCCTCCCCCGCATCCTGAGCACAGGCAGCGCGCAGATCGCCCGGAGCCGGGAGCTGGCCCGGACGGCGGCCGACAGCGCCACCGACGTCCTCCACCCGCTGATCACGATCACTCGCGGTCTGCGCCGGCTGGCTTCGGCCGGGTGGCGCAGGTGGGCCGACACCCCCAAGGACAAGCGCGGGCCGCTGCTTTTCCTGGTGGCCTCGGTCGTCCTGGTCGTGGCGCTCGTGCCGTACGGGCCGCTGCTCGCCGTCATCACCCTGATGGCGGCGGCAGCCTGGCAGGGCCGGGACCGCACCCCAGCGGCCCCGGACGGCCCCGACGAGTCGCAGACACAACGCCTGCGGTCTCTGTACGAGGCTCTGGTGCCGTACTTCTCGACCGCCGAGGACCCGGATCCCCTCTTCACCCACGGCGGCGAGTGGGACAAGGCGTTCCCGATGTACGAGTTCGACGAGACGGGGCGGATCACCCAGCTCGTGATCCGCTACCCCGCGTACTTCACGGACGGCGAGGCCGACTCCCGCGCGCGGATCGAGCAATTGCTGCACGCCAAGTCGGGCCGCGGCCGTGAGTACCGCTTCGCATGGGACGAGGAGGGCAACCAGCTCTCCGTCACCGTCCTGCCGCCGCTGCCGACCGACATCGCCGCCCAGCGTTTCGTCACGTCCCCCGGCGAGACGGTCCTGGGCTTCACCGATCCCACCGAGGTCCGGCGCACGCTCCCGCTCACCTACGGCGAGGAGCAGCGCGACGTCCCCCCGGTCGTCTGGCGCACCGGCGCCCGCTCCACCGAGCCGCATCTGCTGGTCATGGGCCAGCCGGGCAGCGGCACCTCGACCCTGCTGCGCTCCATCGCGCTCCAGGCGCTCCTTCACGGCGACGTGGTGATCATCGAGGGCGGCGGCACCGGGGAATACACCTGCCTCACGGGCCGGGACGGCGTCCTGGCGGTCGAGTGCGGGCTGACCGGGGCGCTGGCGAGCCTGGAGTGGGCCGCCACCGAGACGGAGCGGCGCCTGATCGCCATGAACCGGGCGCGCCAGGCGGGCCACCAGCCACCGGACGACACGAAGCGTCCGCTGTGGATCCTCCTGGACCGCCCGAGCGCGTTCACCCACCTGGCCGCCGCCGACGGCCATCGCGACCCGCAGTCCCTCCTCCAGGTCCCCCTGCGGCACGGCCGGGCGGCGGGTGTCACCGTGGTCGTGGCCGACCAGTTCGACAGCGTTGACGCGCTGAGCGACGCGGTACGCCAGCACACACGCGCGCGGGTCGTCCTGGGCCCGGCGACGCCGGAGCAGCTGGCCGCGGTCCTGGGCGCTCCCCCGCACACGACTCCGCCCGCCGACGTCCCGCCCGGCCGTGGATACGCCCGCCTGGGCACAGGGCCGGTCCATCGCCTTCAGGTACCGGCGACACCCGACCCGCACGACGAGGAGACGAGCGACACGGCCCGGCGGGCGGTGCTGGCGTTGCTGCCGCCGCTGACGACGCCGGCGGATTCGGTCCCCGTGGAAGCGGTGGTCGCCGACGCGCCGTAGGAGGTTGCGCCAGTCGTGCGACTGCGGGTGCGTGGGCTGATCGCGCCCACGCGGCGGCAGCCGCACATCGACACAGCCCCGCGCCCCTCAGGTGGATCCAGTCGGCGTCATGCCACAAATGTGCGCGGCGCTTCGCCGCCTCCGGTCCCCCCGCTCTCCACGACCCGAGCCGCAGCGGCCAACCTCGCCGCCGCCTCCTCCGCCACCGCTCCCCCCACGGTGAACGGCAGCCGCACATACCCCTCGAAGGCGCCGTCCACCCCGAACCGGGGCCCGGACGGCACCCGGACTCCCACCCGCTCGCCGGCCTCGGCGATCCGCGACCCGGACAGACTGCCGGCGCGCACCCACAACGTCAGCCCACCCCTGGGCACCTCGAACTCCCACGTCGGCAGCTCCCGGCGCACCGCCGCGACCAGGGCGTCCCGGTTCTCCCGTGCCTGTCCACGCCGAATGTCCACAGCCTGCCCCCAGCCCCCCGTACTGAACAGCCAGTTCACGGCCAGCTGCTCGACCACGGGCGTCCCGAGATCGGCGTAGGCGCGTGCCGCGACCAGGCTGCGGATGATGTCCGGGGCCGCGCGCACCCATCCGATGCGCATGCCCGCCCAGAAGGCCTTGCTGGCCGAGCCGACCGTGATCACCGTGGACCCGGCGGGATCGAACCCGCACACGGGCCGCGGCATCTCGACCCCCTCGTCCAGCCACAGCTCGCTCATCGTCTCGTCGGCGACCAGCACCGTCCCCGCCGACCGGGCCGCGTCCACCAGCTGGCGCCGCTGGTCGTCGTCGGCCAGGGCTCCGGTCGGGTTGTGGAAGTCGGCGACGATGTACGCGATCCGGGGCGCCGCGTCCCGCAGCACCTGCCGCCAGCGGTCCATGTCCCAGCCGGTCAGGCCCTCGGCCATCGCGACGGGCACGAGCCGCGCGCCGGCCTCACGCATCAGCTGGAGGATGTTGGCGTACGACGGCGACTCGACGGCGATGCGCTCGCCGCGGCCTGCGAAGAGATGGCAGATCGCGTCGATGGCGCCCATCGCCCCGGTCGTCACCATGATCTGCTCGGGCATCGTCGGGATCCCGCGCGCGGTGTACCGGTCGGCGATCATCGAGCGCAGCGCGGGCAGCCCCGCCGGGTAGTCGCCATGGGTGTGGGCGTACGGCGGCAGCTCCTCCAGGGCGCCCTGGACGGCGCGGGTCAGCCACGGCTCGGGCGCGGGAAGCGCCGCACAGCCCAGGTCGATCACCGAGCCCAGCGCCTCGGGCGGCAGCGGCTCCAGGCCACGTGCCGGCAGCGGGTTGCCCGCCGGAACGGCGGTCCAGCTGCCGGCCCCGCGCCGCGACTCGAGGAAGCCCTCGGCGCGCAACGCCTCGTACGCCGCCGCCACCGTCGTCCGGCTGACGGACAGCGACAGCGCCAGCTCGCGTTCGGCGGGCAGCCGGGCGGCCACCGGGACACGCCCCTCCAGCACCAGCAGCCGGATGCCGTCGGCGAGCGCCCGGTAGGCGGGCGGGCGGCGCGTGCCGGGGCCCGCGGGACGGTCCTGCTGGGAGTTGAGCAGTCGGGCGAGCTGCGCCGCTCCCACCGCCGAGGTCCACTGCGCCATGGAAATCAGTCCACCTTCCCCGAATTGGCCATGGATGATCCTTCCACCCAAGCCACAGGGTGTCATGCACCAGGCCACCACGACCACAGGGGGCACCACTTGTCCGCACAGAGCCGGCTCGGGCGTCGGCTGATCCAGCTGTACGCCGGTCTCGCCCTCTACGGAGGGAGTTCCGCGCTGCTCGTCGAGGCAGGCCTGGGGCTGGAGCCCTGGAACGTGCTGCACCAGGGCCTCGCCGAGCTGACGGGCCTCACGATCGGCGTCGTGTCGATCTTCGTGGGCGCGGCGGTGCTCCTGCTGTGGATCCCGCTGCGCCAGCGCCCGGGCCTCGGCACGGTCTCCAACGTCTTCGTGGTCGGCATCGCCATGGACGGAACGCTCGCCGCGATGCCCGAGGCCCACACGCCGGCCGTGCGGATCCTCCTTCTCCTGGCGGGCATCCTGCTCAACGGGGTGGCCACCGGCCTCTACATCGCCGCCCGCTTCGGGCCGGGACCCCGGGACGGTCTGATGACCGGCCTGCACCAGCGCACCGGCCGCTCGATCCGTCTGATGCGGACGGCCGTCGAGATCGCGGTCGTCGCGACCGGCTTCGCCCTCGGCGGCACCATCGGCATCGGCACGGTGCTCTACGCGGTGTCCATCGGCCCGCTCGCCCAGCTCTTCCTGCGGATGTTCGATATCCCCTCGGCATCGGACAGCAGCACGGTCGTTGCCACCGGGCAACCCCGGCGCGCCATACTGCGTCGGTGAGCACCCGGATACGCCACCCCTACCTCGACCATCCCGGCCCGATCCCCTTCGCCCACCGGGGCGGCGCGGCGGACGGTCTGGAGAACACCCTGCTGCAGTTCCGGCGGGCGATCGAGACCGGCTACCGGTATCTGGAGACCGACGTCCACGCCACGGCGGACGGGAAGCTCGTCGCCTTCCACGACAGCACCCTGGACCGGATGACCGACGGGGCGGGCCTGATCGCGGAGCTGCCCTGGGCGGAGGTGCGGCACGCGCGTGTGGCGGGCAAGGAGCCGGTGCCGCTCTTCGAGGATCTCCTGGAGACGTTTCCCAAGGCCCGCTGGAACATCGACCTCAAGGCCGAGTCGGCGCTCCATCCGCTCCTGGAGCTGATCGGGCGCACCGGCGCCTGGGACCGGATCTGCGTCGGCTCCTTCTCCGAGGCCCGGGTCGTGCGCGCCCAGCGCCTTGCCGGCCCGCGCCTGGCGACCTCGTACGGCACCCGGGGCGTCCTCAATCTGCGGCTGCGCTCCTGGGGTGTGCCGGCCGCGCTGCGTGTTTCCGCGGTCGCCGCCCAGGTGCCCGAGGCGCAGAACGGCATCCAGGTCGTCGACGACCGTTTCGTGCGGACCGCGCACGCGCGCGGGCTGCAGGTGCACGTGTGGACCATCAACGATCCCGGCGCCATGCACCGGCTCCTGGACCTGGGAGTGGATGGCATCATGACCGATCACATCGACATGTTGCGCAAGGTCATGGAGGACCGGGGCGTCTGGGTCTGACAGCCCACGCTCCCCTGGAACCGCGGACTGGGCGCGGGACCAGCGAGGGGGCCGGGTTGGGCATCGACGCCATACGGACGACGGGCGCCGACGAGGCCGCCGAGCGACGGCGCGAACAGCGCGGCTGGTACTTCTACGACTGGGCGTGCTCCGTCTACTCGACGAGCGTGCTCACCGTGTTCCTCGGCCCGTATCTGACCTCGGTGGCGGAGAAGGCCGCCGACGCGGACGGATACGTCCACCCTCTGGGCATTCCGGTGCGGGCCGGCGCCTTCTTCGCGTACTCGGTGTCCTTGTCAGTGATCGTGGCCGTGCTGGTCATGCCCCTGGTCGGCGTGGCGGCCGATCGCACGGGCCGCAAGAAGCCGCTGCTGGCGGCCGCCGCCTACACCGGGGCCACGGCGACGGCGGCCATGTTCTTCCTCGGCGGCGACCGCTATCTGCTGGGCGGCGTCCTGCTCATCGTCGCGAACGCCGCGTCGGCCGTCGGGGCGATGCTCTACAACTCCTACCTCCCGCAGATCGCCCCGCCCGAGGAACGCGACGCGGTCTCCTCCCGGGGCTGGGCCTTCGGCTACGCGGCGGGCTCGCTGGTGCTGGTGGTGAACCTGGTCCTCTACACCGCCCACGACTCCTTCGGCCTCTCGGAGGGCATGGCCGTCCGGATCTGTCTGGCGTCGGCGGGGCTGTGGTGGGGTGCCTTCACCCTCGTACCGCTGCGGAGGCTGCACGATCGCCGGATGCCGCAGCAGGAGGCGACCGCGCCCGGATTCCGCCAATTGGCGGCCACCGTCCGCGACATGCGCCGCCACCCGCTGACGCTCTCCTTCCTCCTGGCGTACCTCGTCTACAACGACGGCATCCAGACCGTGATCTCCCAGGCGTCCGTCTACGGTTCCGAGGAGCTCGGCCTCGGCCAGTCGACGCTCATCGGTGCCGTTCTGCTCGTCCAGGTGCTGGCGGTGGCGGGCGCGCTGGGCATGGGCCGGTTGGCCCGTGTGTACGGCGCGAAGCGCACGATCCTCGGTTCGCTGGTGGCCTGGACGCTGACCCTGGGGGCCGGCTATTTCCTGCCCGCCGGGGCGCCGGTGTGGTTCTTCGTACTGGCCGCCGGGATCGGCCTGGTCCTCGGCGGCAGCCAGGCCCTGTCCCGCTCCCTGTTCTCCCACCTCGTCCCGCCGGGCAAGGAGGCCGAGTACTTCTCGGCGTACGAGATGAGCGACCGCGGCATGAGCTGGCTGGGCCCGCTTCTGTTCGGGATCACCTACCAGCTGACCGGAAGTTATCGGGACGCGATCATCTCGCTGGTGATCTTCTTCATCCTGGGGTTCTGCCTGCTCGCACGGGTTCCGGTGCGCCAGGCGATCAGCGACGCGGGAAATCCCGTTCCGAAGAAGATTTAGCGTTCAGCGGCAAAGGGCGGTAGTGTACGCGTTTGGCCTGCCAGGCGTACCGTTACTGCGCGTCAAAGATGCCGAAACGCTGGGTGACATCTGCTAGCAGATGTGACAAAGCGGGCGTAGGTGGGTACAACAAGGGGCGGCTACGACGGCGACGCATGACCCGGAACGGGAATCTTTACCGCCGACCGGACGTTGACCGGATGACGACGACAGCGACACCTGTCCTGTGGGCGACAAGCCCGGGAGGCACGATTCATGAGTGAGCGAGCTCTTCGCGGCACGCGCCTCGTGGTGACCAGCTACGAGACGGACCGCGGCATCGACCTGGCCCCGCGCCAGGCCGTGGAGTACGCATGCGAGAAGGGACATCGCTTTGAGATGCCCTTCTCGGTCGAGGCGGAGATCCCGCCGGAGTGGGAGTGCAAGGTCTGCGGGGCCCAAGCACTCCTCGTGGACGGCGACGGCCCTGAAGAAAAGAAGGCCAAGCCCGCGCGTACGCATTGGGACATGCTGATGGAGCGGCGCACCCGCGAGGAACTCGAAGAGGTCCTCGCGGAGCGCCTGGCCGTTCTGCGCTCAGGGGCGATGAACATCGCGATTCACCCCAGGGACAGCCGCAAGTCCGCGTAGTCCCGCCACGGTTTGGCGGAACACAACGCAATATCGAGACCGCGGGCGCCGTACTTCCTGTACGGCGCCCGCGGTCTCGTGCGTTCGGCGCGAGCCGAGCGGGGCTCAGCCCATCAGCGGAGGACGCGGCTCCCGGGGCGCGTCCCCGGGCTCGTCCCGGATGACCTCGCCCTGGACGACCTTGCCGTCGGGGCGTTGCATACGGGCCTGCTGGAAGGCATCGCCCAGGGTGCCCGGGGCGGCTTCGCGGAGCTTGCGCTCGAAGGTGCGCTCCGCACGGCGGGCGATGACCTTCTGGACCGGCGGAATCAGCAGGACCAGGCCCACCGCGTCCGAGATCAGACCGGGGAGCATGAGCAGGAGCCCGCCCAGCATCAGCAGACCGTTGCCACCGCCGCCGGAGGGGGCCGTGCCGCGCTGCAGGGCCTCGTTGAGGTTCTGGAAGGCCCGCCGGCCGGCCCGCTTGATGACCACCGCGCCGAGCACGAGACCGGCGAGCAGCAGCAGGAACACCAGGAACCCGCTGGTGGCGCCCGCCACCACGGTCAGCAGCCAGATCTCCAGCACCAGCCACGCGGCGATCCCCAGCGGCAGGAAGGTGCGCAGCCGGGAGCGCGGGGGCCGGGCGGGGTACGTCGGGGTCGGAGCGCCAGTCGTCATGTGTCCAGTGTGCCTGGGCACGGCTCAGCGCGGGATAAGGGGACGATCAGCGGGGCCTGTACGGCCGTAGGGCCGCTGTCAGGCCTTCTTGTCGCGGCCCAGCACCTTGCCGACCCGCTCCCCCACGCCCCACGTGGTGACCCGCCACAGGGCCTCCACGAGGATGTCGCGGCTCATCTTGGAGTCGCCGTGCTCGCGCTCGACGAAGGTGATGGGGACCTCGACGACGTGGTAGCCGGCCTTGATCGCGCGGCGGGCCAGGTCGACCTGGAAGCAGTAGCCCTGCGAGGCGACCTCGCCGAGGCCGAGGCCTTCGAGGGTTTCGCGGCGGAAGGCGCGGTAGCCGCCGGTGACGTCCCGGATCGGGACGTCGAGCAGGACGCGCGAGTAGAGGCTGCCGCCGCGGGAGATGAACTCGCGGGACTTCGGCCAGTTCACGACCCGGCCGCCGGGCACCCAGCGGGAGCCGAGGACCAGGTCGGCACCCTTGAGGGCGGTCAGCAGACGGGGCAGTTCCTCGGGCTGGTGGGAGCCGTCGGCGTCCATCTCGACCAGGACGCCGTAACCGTGCTCCAGACCCCAGGCGAAGCCCGCGAGGTAGGCGGCGCCGAGGCCCTCCTTGCCCTTGCGGTGCAGGATCTGGACATGATCGTCGGTGGCTGCCAGCTCGTCGGCGAGCTTGCCGGTGCCGTCGGGGCTGTTGTCGTCGGCGACGAGGACGTGTGCCTCGGGGACGGCCTTGCGCACCCGGTCGACGATCGACTTGATGTTCTCGGCCTCGTTGTAGGTCGGAATGATCACCAAGGCGGTGCCGAGCGGGCCGAACTGCCTCCCGTGGCCCTGTGCCGCGAGGGTCCCGTCGCCGTCGTTCACTGCTGCCCCTTCAGGTTCGTACGCAGGCGTCCACCATAGTGGGCGCCGCCTGGGCCGACGTGACAGGACGTTCGTATGGTGGTGTCGTTTTAACAAAAGCGGGGTAAGAACGCGCTTCTCGGCAGCTGTGCGTCCTGCGGATGGGGGCCCGGCGCCCTTCGGGCCGACCTGGGACCCGCTGGCTGCGGATCGACCGAAAGCCGTTGTCTACTGAGCGCCCGGGCCCCACCCGGGTCACACCTCCCCGACCGGCCGGAACGTTCCCCTCGCGGCGGGGCGGGCGCTGAGCCTGGCTGCCAGTGGCGGTGCCCGGTGCGGCACACCGTCCCTGACCCAGCGGCGCGGCGACGAGTTGACGGACGTTCCCCGGTCGGGCGTCCGGTGGTGGACTGGGCCGAACCTACCGGCCCCCTGCCGTCGGCTGTCAACAGCCGTTTGAGCTGCGCATCTTCAGTCAAAGCCCTGGTCAGCGCGGAGGATACGCAGGTCGCAAGACGGGGCGGCGGCGCCCGATCGGAGCCGCGCCACCCCGGGAGATCACTCGCCCGGCCCTACGAACACGGTCCGGCCGCCCACCACGGTGCGCAGGCAGACCGGGAGGTCGGCGCCCGGCGACAGATCGGGCAGGCCGGGGGTGCCGGAGCGAGGGTCGGTCGACCAGCGGGCGACGCGGTCGTCGGGAGCCTGGACGACGAGCTCGTCCGTGCGCCACACCGCGTAGTCGGCGGGCGCTCCCGGCACCAGGACACCCGCGTCGTCCCGGCCGATCGCCCGCCAGCCGCCCCGCGTGTGGGCCGTGAACGCGGCGCGCACGGAGACGCGGTGCCCGGGCGTGCGGTGGAAGGCGGCGGCGCGGACCGTGCCCCACGGGTCGAGCGGGGTGACGGGGCTGTCGGAGCCGAAGGCGAGCGGCACGCCTGCCTTCAGGAGGGCCGCGAAGGGGTTCAGGGCGCGCGCCCGCTCCACGCCCAGGCGCTGGGCGTACATGCCGTCCTCGCCGCCCCACAGCGCGTCGAAGGCGGGCTGCACGGAGGCCGTCAGGCCCAGGTCGGCGAAGGCGGCGATGGTCTCGGGGGTGAGCATCTCGGCGTGCTCGACGCGGTGCCGGGCGGCGCGGACACGGGCCAGGCCGACCTTCTCGGCGGCGGCGCGCATGCCCTCGACCACGGAGATCACCGCGGCGTCGCCGATCGCGTGGAACCCCGCCTGGAGGCCCGCCTCGGTACAGGCGACGACGTGCGCGGCCACGGCGGCCGCGTCCAGGTAGGCGGTGCCGGTGTGCCCGGCGTCGGTGTACGGCTGGTGCAGACAGGCGGTGTGGGAGCCGAGGGCACCGTCGACGAACAGGTCGCCGGCCGCGCCCAGAGCGCCCAGCTCCCGCACCTTGTCGACGTCCTGCTCCGCCCAGTAGCCCACGACCCGCGGTCCGGCCCCCTCGGCGGCGAGCCGCAGCAGGCCGGTGAAGTCGTCCTCGGAGGAGATCTCGGGGCCGGCACATTCGTGGACCGAGCCGATGCCGAGGGAGGCGGCCCGGGCGAGCGCGGTGCGCTGCGCCTCGACGCGCTGGGCCGGGGTGATCGCGGCCAGGGCGGTGGCGCGTACGGCGTGGTGGGCGTCGGCGGTGAGCGGGCCGTCGGGGCGCCCCAGGGACGTCATGTCGAGCAGGGCGGTGGTCACGACCGCCGAGTGGACGTCGATACGGGACAGATAGAGGGGGCGGCCTCCGGTGGCCTCGTCCAGCTCCGCGCGCGTGGGCGGCCGTCCGCCGGGCCAGCGGGCCGCGTCCCAGCCGTGCCCCAGCAGGACGCGGTCGTCCGGGCGGGAGCCGGCGAAGTCCCGCACGCGCGCGAGAGCAGCCTCCAGCGAGGGCGCGTCGGACAGGTCCAGGCCGGTCAGCGCGAGGCCGGTGGAGGTGGTGTGCACATGCGCGTCGGTGAACGCGGGCGTGACCAGGGCACCGTCCAGATCGACGACCTCGCCTACCCCGTCCGTGAAGGCGTCAGCGGCCCCTTCCGAGCCGACCCAGGCGACTTGGCCACGCTCGACGACCATCGCGGTGGCGAAGGGATCGGCGGGGCTGTGGACCTCTCCTCGACGGAGCAGGACAGTCTTGGGCGCGGGGCTGGACTCACTCATGGGGAACAGTCTCGCGTGTTGTCCGGACGGTCCGGGACAGGGGGCGCCTTCAGCACCCCTCAGGGGCGCGGGGCTGTGTCGATTTGCGGCTACCGCCGCGTGGGCGCGACCGGCCACAACCGACCCGCGCCCGCCGACGGGACACCACTCAGATCCTCGGTGGGCGAGCCTCGTACGGCGTCGACAGCACCACAGTCGTCCGCGTCGACACCCCTGCCAGCGACCGCAGCCGGGCCAGCAACTCCTCCAGCTCGTGCGGCGTGGCCACCCGCACCTTGAGGATGTAGTTCTCGTCGCCCGCGACGCTGTGGCAGGCCTCGATCTCCGGCACCCCCGCGAGGCGCTCGGCGATGTCGTCCGGCGCACTGGGATCGAACGGTTTCACCGAGATGAACGCGGTCATGGGCAGCCCGACGGCCTCGGGGTCGACAACGGCGGCGTACCCACGGATGACGCCACGCTGTTCCAGCCGGCGCACCCGCTGGTGCACGGCCGACGTGGACAGGCCCGTGGCCTTGCCGAGGTCTGTGTAGCTCATCCGCCCGTCCTTGACGAGCAGCTGCACGATCTGACGGTCCAGCTCCTCCATGGCGCAAGAACCTACAGTGCCGTTGATCTCCTCGGATACCTGAGCGGCGCAGGTCATACCCGGTTCGTGATGTGGCCGAGAGCTACCTGTGAGCCATCTGAGGGACAAAGCGGCCGCCCCGGGCATCTGCAAGCGGCATGTGACGAACGCCACAGCGCCCGAACAGTCTCCGTGATGTTCTCGTGATTACCGCCGAGACGGGGCGGGAAGTGCTTGCTGTGGTCGAGGCCGCAGTGCCTTCACGGCCCAGCCCGAGGGGGAGAACCCAATGCAGAGTCTTAAGCGTCCTGGTCGTACCGCACCCAAGCGACTCCAGGCGGTAGTCGAGCCCGAGCCGGAGGGCGTCGAACCCGACGCCCTCGACGACGAACTCGACGCGTACGACACCTTCGAGATGTTCCGGGTGGTCTGCCCGGACTGCGCGCAGCCCATCGCGCTGCTGGCGGACGAGGAGGTCCTGCCGGAGCACGCGCTGTGCGCCTCGCCCTGGAACCCGTTCGGGCTCACGGTCTGCGCCGGCACCGGCCGCCGCGCCTCCGACGCGCGGGCCGCGGACGAGGACCTGGAGCCCCAGGAGCAGGACACCGCCCTGCTGTTGACGCTCCCTCAGGGCCTCGACTGGAGGACCCAGCCCTTCTCGCACGTCGGCGGACCGGGCTCGCGCCCCATGAGGGTCCCCGTGATGCGGCGCGACGCCGCCTGAGCGCGCACCGGTAGCGGAAACCGCCTCGCTCAATCCCAGTACCTGCGCCATGGCTCCCAGGCCGGTCCGATTAGCCAACAGTAGTCGCGCCATGGCAGAGTGTGACGAGGGTGCCCGACGCCCATGCGACGCCGGGCACCCTCCCCAGTCAGAGCGAACGCACCTGACTGGCCAGCGTCCGGAGGGACGTGCCCACGCGGGCCAACGGCTTTGCTCGTTGGTACCAGGGCACGAAGGCGATCGGCACCACCGGGATCGCTCCCGCCTCGCCGGTCAGAGACGCTGCCGTGGTGCAGGTTCGGCAGCAGTTGCACCTGATGGCCCCGCACGAGGTTGCCTCGCGCGGGGCCAGGGCCATCATCTCCCAGTTCCAGGACGGCCGCGGGTTCGAATCCGTCGTAGACGACGTTTCCGATGCGCGCGTCACCCCAGTTGAGGACAGTCGGGCCCGGATCGGCGGGCCGGAGGTGCTCCAGCCGGTCGAAGCCAACCTCGATGAGCGGTGAGCGTGCGAGGCCGTCGACGACCCATTCGTCATAGGCGAGTTGGGCAGCCACGTGGCGGCGCGGCGCGTCGCCCTCGCCGGGCAGCTCGAGGAACTCGGCCTCCCGCAGGGGCACTTGGTCGTGCAGCCCACGAAGCGACGCCCTTCCAAGGTGAGCCGGGCGCCCCGGCGCTGCACATGGCGGGGCTCCCACAGGGCGGGGAAGGCGGCGGTCCAGGTCAGGTCGTACGACAACGAGTCGTCGTCGCAGACGAGGCGCAGCCGGTGCAGCGGCCGCTCGACCTCGATCCTCAGCGGCCCCACCGCGAGCCGCATCCGGTCCTCGCCGAGCGCGTCCGAGGCCCGCACCGCGTGCAAGGTGTCCCCCACCCGCAGCGTCGCGTACGCGTCGATCACCCCCAGGTTCGGGTACACCCCGAGCCCCACGATCAGCAGCGCCCGCCCCTCGTGATCGAGGACATGGAAGATGCACCGGTCGTAGGCGTTCCGGTCCCCCGTCGCCACGTGTTTCATGGAGAGCGGCACCTGGTGCACCGGGTACTCGTCGAGCGGTACGGGACGGTCGTCGGCCACGGCGCACCTCCCTGGAGGCGGCTGGGCTGACGGTACGTCAGACCGCCGTAGGTGGCCAGGTATCGTGCCGCACGACGTCCGCGAACTCACGGTCGATTCCGTCGGCGGGTGACCTGTCCGGCCGTCACCGCGTTGCCCTGGTATGACCCCCACATATACAGCGACCGGGCGTCAACGCCGAGTGTTCGTGCCGCCGCCCGCAGAATCGGTTCCGCCGCCGCAGGACCCGCCCATCTACCGGGATCTGCTGCGCACCTGGGCCGACCGGGGCCGGACCCTGCCGGGGCGCCACGACCCGGAGTGGGTCCGGCTCGCGGCGCCGCAGGTCAGGCCGGGTCAGTTCAGCGCGTCTCCGGACCCGCTAGATGACGGGCGATGACCATCCGCTGGATCTGATTGGTGCCCTCGACGATCTGGAGGACCTTGGCCTCGCGCATGTAGCGCTCGACCGGGAAGTCCGCGGTGTAGCCGTATCCGCCGAGGACCTGCACGGCGTCGACGGCGACCTTCATCGCGGTGTCGGTGCAGTGCAGCTTGGCCATCGCGGCCTGCTTGGCGAAGGGCCGGCCGGCGTCCCGCAGCCGCGCCGCCGCCAGGTACAGCGCGCGGCCCGCCTCGATCTGGGTCGCCATGTCGGCGAGCATGAAGCGCAGTCCCTGGAAGTCCGCGATCGGCTTGCCGAACTGCCGTCGCTCGGTCGCGTACGCCACCGCTTGGTCCAGCGCCGCCTGCGCCACACCGATCGCGCAGGCCGCGATGCCGAGCCGCCCGGAGTCGAGCGCGGCCAGGGCGATCGCGAAGCCCTGCCCCTCCTCGCCGATGCGCCGGTGGTCGGGGACGCGGACGCCGTCGAGGTGGACCTGGGCGGTGGGCGAGCCCTTCATGCCCATCTTCTTCTCCGGCACCGCCCCGCTCAGCCCCTCGGCGTCACCGGGCACGAGGAAGGCGGTGATCCCGCGGGCGCCCTCCTCGCCGGTGCGCGCCATGACGGTGTAGAAGTCGGCGATACCACCGTGCGTGATCCAGGCCTTGGTACCCGTGATGACCCAGTCTCCCCCACTCTCGGCTGCGCTCGAGCGGGAGGGGCCCCCATCCTCCCGCACGGCCTTGGTGCGCAGGCTCGCGGCGTCCGAGCCGGACGAGGCCTCGGAGAGGCAGTACGCGCCGAGGAGTCCGCCGCCGAGCATCGCGGGCAGATGCTCGGTCCGCTGTTCCTTGGTGCCGTAGGCGGCGAGCGCGTAGGAGGCGAGCGTGTGCACGCTGACGCCGAGACCGACGGTCAGGCGGGCCGCGGCGAGTTCCTCGAGGACCTGGAGGTAGACCTCGTAGGGCTGGTCGCCGCCGCCGTACTCCGAGTCGTAGGGCAGTCCGAGCAGTCCGGACCGCGAGAGCAGGGTGAACACCTCCCGCGGGAAGCGTCCGGCGTCCTCCTCCTCGGCCGCCTTCGGGGCGATCTCCCGCTGCGCGATGTCGCGGACGAGCGAGATCAACTCCCGGGCCTCGTCCGTGGGCAGTTGACGATCCACCGGCTGCGGGGCGCGGTCGGGCATGAGGACGCTCTCCTCCCTGTGTAGGGCACATCGGCGTGCGCCTTTGGATGGAGGCGGCTCCGCCGGGTCTTGCCGAGGGCTTGGCCGATGGTCGCACTTTCGGGTCTCGGAAGCTGTTGACCAGCGGCTCTGCGCTGTGAGTATGCCCGATCGGAGTCATCGAGTCACCAGTTAACGACCGCTTACTTCAGGAAACCTACCCGGAATCCGCCGGTCCTCGAAATTGGTCCGAACCATTGACGCACTGGTCTAGTCCTCCTACTGTTCCGAACCAACGCCTTACCGCGTCCATGCCAATCGACGCACGCTCCCTCACCCCCACGAGGAGACACTCGATGCACGACTCCCCTCGTCCCCGCGCCCGGTTCCGGGCGCTCGTGTCCGCCGCGTGTTGCGCGGTCCTCGGCGCCGGACTGCTCGCCGGCGCGGGCACCGCGACCGCCGAACCCGCGGCGAAGCCCGCGGTGAAGGCCGGCTCCAAGGTCGTCGGCTACTTCACCGAGTGGGGCACCTACGACCGCAAGTACTACGTCAAGAACATCGAGACCTCCGGCTCCGCGGCGAGGCTCACGCACATCAACTACGCCTTCGGCAACGTCACCGGCGGCAAGTGCGCGATGGGCGACTCCTACGCGGCCACCGAGCGGACCTACACCGCCGCCGAGTCCGTGGACGGTGTCGCCGACACCTGGGACCAGCCGCTGCGCGGCACCTTCAACCAGCTGCGTGAGCTGAAGAAGAAGCACCCGGGCCTGAAGGTCATCTGGTCCTTCGGCGGCTGGACCTGGTCGAGCGGCTTCGGCGAGGCCGCGAAGAACCCGGCCGCGTTCGCGCAGTCCTGCTACGACCTGGTCGAGAACTCGAAGTGGGCCGATGTCTTCGACGGCATCGACATCGACTGGGAGTACCCGAACGCCTGCGGCAACACCTGCGACACCAGCGGCCGGGCGGCCTTCAAGAACCTGATGTCGGCACTGCGGGCCAAGTTCGGCTCCGGCAACCTGGTCACCGCGGCGATCACGGCCGACGCCACCCCGGGCGGCAAGATCGACGCGGCGGACTACGCGGGTGCGGCGCAGTACGTCAACTGGTACAACCCGATGACCTACGACTACTTCGGCGCCTGGGCGGCGACCGGGCCGACGGCTCCGCACTCGGCGCTCACCTCGTACAGCGGTATCCCGCAGGCGGGTTACCACACGTCGGCGACCATCGCGAAGCTCAAGGGCCTCGGTATCCCGGCCTCGAAGCTGCTGCTCGGCCTCGGCTTCTACGGACGCGGCTGGACCGGCGTCACCCAGTCGGCACCGGGCGGCACGGCGACCGGCCCGGCGGCGGGGACGTACGAGGCGGGCTTCGAGGACTACAAGGTGCTCAAGACGAAGTGCCCGGCGACCGGCACGGTGGGTGGCACGGCGTACGCCAAGTGCGGGAACAACTGGTGGAGTTACGACACCCCGTCGACCATCGCCACGAAGATGACATACAAGAACCAGCAGGGGCTGGGCGGCACGTTCTTCTGGGAGCTGAGCGGGGACACCGCGGGCGGTGAGCTGATCAAGGCGATCAACTAGCCGGGCCCGAGCGGGACTTGGGGCGGGGGGACCACGAGCCCTCCGCCCCTCCGCGTGGTCCGGCGTCAGGTGTCCCGGCGGGCCGGGGCGGGGGCCGGACAGTCGGGGTCCAGCTCCTCGATCGCGCGCATGGTGGCGCCGAGCGTCTTCACCAGGAGTTCGCGCATGGTGTCGCGGGTGAGCTGGGCCGGGCGGTCGATCCAGTCGAGCGTGGCGCCCTCGACGCTGCACACCCAGGCGAACAGGCCCATGCGGGCCAGCGGTGAGATGTCGGTACGGCCGTACGCCCCGTCGGCGATGGTCGCGACGATCGCCTCACGCACACTGTCCCGGATGGCGTGCACCTCGGCGTCGAAGCCGACCCCGCCGCTGACGACGGTGCGGTACGCGGCCTGGTTGTGCTCGGCGAAGCGCAGATAGCTGTCGATCGTGCGCTGGACCCGGTCCACCTGGGGCAGCTGGAGGCCGCTCGCCGCGAAGGTGACCAGGTCGGCGACGGAGTCCTGGATGATGGCCAGGTAGTAGCCGCGCTTGGACTGGAAGTAGTAGTAGATCAGCCCTTTGGCGACATGCGCCTGGCGGGCGATGTCGTCCATCGAGAGCGCGTCGTAGGACGTGTCGGCGAACAACCTCCGCCCGATCGCGATGAGCTCGGCTCGGCGGGCAACCGAACGATCAGTACCGCGCGCCTTGGGACGAGCGCCGTCACGCTGCTGGCTGATATTCAATTTCGACCCTGGTCTCAACGGGGCGGGACACCCGCAGTATGTCAGGTCAACTATGGATCAGGTCACAGCAGACCGAGCTGGGTCACGAGCATCGCGACCACCACGACGAGGGTCCAGCCCATGACGTGCTCGAGGGCCTTCGGGCCGTCTTCCTTGGGCCCGCCGGTGCGGACACGGGCGGCGGTGGCTGAGTTCGCAGTCATGTGTCCACCTTGCCACCGACCAGGGCCTTTGCGGCAGAGACGTCGGTCACAGGGGAAAGGCCCCGGTTTCCCGGGGCCTTGACCTGCTTGCTGTGTGACTCAGCGCACACCCACCGCTGCGAGGGCCTTGCACTGCCGCGCGGTCGGCTTCGCCGGGAAGTAGAGGTAGCAGACACCGCCGGTGCCGGAGACGACCTTGCCACTGGCGTTGTACCGCTTGGTGCGGAGCCAGATGTTCTCCCACTCGGCCCGCTTGTAGACCCGTCGCACCGCCTCGTCGCTGGGCGAGGCCGGGTCGTTGGCGATCACGTCGCCGTCGGCGGTGAAGCCGATCACGGTCATCAGATGGCCGGAGGTGCCGTAACCCGCGTCCGTCAGCTCCTCCTTGAGGAAGGACTGGGACGTTATGGCCGGGATGCCGGCCGCGATCAGCGTCTCCAGGTCGGTGAGGGAGCCGAGCCGGGTGACCACGCCCTGGAGGTCCTTGAAGGTCGCCGCGTAGGCCGCGTTGAACGGCCAGTTCCCGCAGCCCGCGTACTGATAGTCGAACGTGTACCGGGCCGCATGGCACACCTGCGGATCGGCGTAGGTCGGATCGACCCAGGCGAGCTGCTCCCGGGTGAGCCGGCCGCCCCAGTACTCGATGATCATCTGCGAGGAGGTGGGGCTGCACCAGGCCTCGCCGCCGTTGTCGTACTCCGGGTACTGGCCGGCGTGGATCTCCTGCGAGTAGCGCGGGACGATCAGCTCCTGGGCGAGGCCGGGCGTGGAGGCCGGGACGGTGAAGCGGTCCGGGATGTCGGAGCCCATCGCGCCGAGCCGCCACGCCGTGGGGGTCTTCTTGGTGCCCGGCTTGCGGTAGAGGGTCAGCCGCAGTCGGTACGAGGTGAGGCGCAGGCCCGTCGCCGGGTCGTCGACGGCGAAGGTGTCCGTCCAGATGCTGCTCTTGTCGTCGGTCTGGTCGTCGACCGAGGTCCGCCGGATGTCCTGGTCGCCGGCGGCCCAGCGGCCCATGACGTACCAGGGGGTGTCCGTGCCGTCGGAGTAGGTCCCCTTCAGCTCGACCTGGAGCCAGGTGCCGTCCGGGGTGTGCGCGTTCCAGGACGCGATCGCCTCGGTGGCGGGGACGGCGAGCCTGTGGACGGGGGACGTCCAGGTGGCGTACTCCCAGGCAGCCGTCTTCCCGGTGTGCGGGTCCGTGTAGTCGACGCTGCCCGCGGCGGCGCCGATCACCACCCCCGGCCGGGGACCGGCGACGGCACGGGCGCCCTTCGCGCTGCCGCCGCGCCAGTCGGCGTACGTGGTCCAGAAACGGTTGTCGACGAGGCGGGGTTGCGCCCGGTCGGTGTCCGCTGCGTCGGTCGTGCCGTCGGCGGCGGTCGCCGGGCTCGCCGCGCCGGCCACCGCTGCGGCGACCGCGGCGGCCAGGACGGTTCTGCGGGACGGCTGTTCGGCTCTGCTCATGGGCGGAATGACCCCCAAGTGGTCCGAGTCTGGGCAGGTCCACTGCACGGTTGTGCGCCAACTATGGCCAAAGCCGCACGGTCCTGCCAGCACTTCGGGCCATGCCACGCCCACGAATATGGGACTGGACCACTGACATGACCTGCGACGGCGTATCCCCGCACCGCCGGTACTGCCGCGGCAGGCAACGTTTGCCCCGTCGCGACGCCCGGCACGCACTCTCGCCGCACCGGCCGAAAGCCCAAGTACGTCCAGTACGAGGGCTTCCGGCCGGCACGCCGAGAGCACGCTCCCCCACCCTCGAACCGCGCTTCGCACGGCTCGGGCGGGAGGGACCCCCACGACGCCGCTCCTTGACGGGCAAACGTTGCCTGCCGCGGCACTAGAGTGCTGACCGCTCCCCGTCGGACTCGTGAAAGCTCCAGGACTCGGCCATGCGCGCCCTCGCCGACCACCTCCGCGGCCTCCCGCCGTCCTGCGGCCCGGTCCGCCTGATCGCCGTCGACGGTCACGCCGGCTCCGGAAAGTCCACGTTCGCCGGACGGCTGGCGGCCGCGCTGGGCGACGCGCCGGTGCTGCACCTCGACGACATCGCGAGCCATGACGAGCTGTTCGGCTGGACCGGCCGACTGCTGACCCAGGTGATCGAGCCGCTCCGCCACGGCGAGACCGCGCACTATGCCCCCTACGACTGGCACACCCGCCGCTTCGGCCCGCCCCGCGCCCTCCCGGCGGCGCCCGTGGTCCTCGTCGAAGGCGTCGGAGCGGGCCGCCGCGTGATGCGCCCGCATCTGGCGCGGCTGCTGTGGATGGAGTTGCCCCGCGAGGAGTCCTGGACGCGTGGCAGGTCGCGGGACGGGGAGGAGCAGCGGGAGTTCTGGGCCGAGTGGGTCCGGGCCGAGGCCGAACACTTCGCCGGTGACCCCTCGCGCCCCTCTGCCGACCTTCTGGTGCGGCAGGGAAAGCAGGGGTACGAGGTGCTCCCGGGACCTTCCGGGACGGTTGGACCGGACCACAAAATCACTCTGGGTGACGGACCATCCGCTGTGTGCTGAACTTGTGAAGGCCCTTGCTTCTGAACTTCCCGGAGTGCTTCAACTCGGCTTGACCGGGGGGCCGTACAGGACTTACGTTCTGAATGTGCGGCCTTCAGCGGCCGCCCTCAGACGCGAAGCCCCCGGTTGTTCCCCCGTGATCGGGGGCTTCGTTCTGCCCTCAACTTCTTTTCCGGGTGCTGCGAGCCGTTATTCGCTCACCCTGGGTCACCATTGTGTGTGCGCCCCGTCTGCTCCCACCTCGCCAAACGGCCTGTGCGGCACCCTTCGGTGGGCCGTACCCCCGCAGGTACGATGCCCTCGGTGCGACCTACGGACGGGCAGCTCTGCGCACCGTTGCAACTCCGGTCCGCAGCAAGGCTGTTCGATCAAGGAGGTCGGCGGGCGACGGCCCGGTGACTCACCAACGGGGGCACGGTTTGTGGGGGACGTGATGGACTTCGGCACGCAGGGCCCGCAGGCCCCGGCCGACCTCGCCTGGCTGCGAGGTGTGGATGCCTACACGATGGGCGCCTATCCGCAGGCGGAGGAGGAGTTCCGCGCCGCGGTGCGGATGGACCCGGGAATGGCCGACGGCTGGCTCGGGCTGCACGCGTTGCGCGTCGACACGACGACCGCGCTGCTGCGGATGTTCCGGCACCGGGAGCGCTTCGGGGAACAGCGGGCCCGGCACCGTCGCACCCTCAACTCCTGGTACTGGCTGGGCTGGTGGGTGCAGCCCGTGCTGGAGAGCCCGCGCGACCTGCTGCTCGCGCACGCCTCGCACTGGCTGGACGGACGCCATGTCCCGGAGCTGGACCGGGCCCTCGCGAGCCTGCCGCCCGTGGACACCGACGCCCAGGTGCGTTTCCTGCACGCCTGTCGCGCCTATCTGGTCAAGGACTGGGACCAGCTCGTGCGGCACACCGACCCGCTGATCGACGATTCCCTGCTGGGCATCGAGGCGGGTCTGTTCGGCGGCATGGCCCGGGTGCGCCTGGAGATGTTCGGACAGGCCGAGCCGCTTCTCTCGGCGGCCCTGATGCGCTGTCGCAGCGAACAGCCCCAGCGCAAGGAGCTGCGCTACTGGCTCGCCCGCGCGCACGAAGGCACCGGCCGCTCCGCCGCCGCCCTCCCCCTCTACCGTGCCGTGCACCGCGTCGACCCGGCGTTCATGGACACCTCGGCCCGGCTCGCCGCGATCTCCGAGGGCGATGGCTACGACGACGCCGCGGCGGACCTCGCCTCGATCGCCCTCTCCGGCGCCCAGGACGTCCTGGAGGGACCGGACGGCCTCGACCCGCTCTTCGGCGGCACCGACGGACGTGACCTCAAGTTCTCCGACCCCGACCTGCCGCCCGCCGGCCCGCTGCCCTCGGTGACCGACCCTTCGGTGCGCGAGAAGATCGTCCCGACTCAGGCGCTGCCCGCCGGCCCCACCGACCCCGTCTTACTGGAGGAGGCGCTCACCGAACTCGAGCGCATGGTGGGGCTGGAACCCGTGAAACGCCAGGTCAAGGCGTTGTCGGCCCAGCTGAACATGGCGCGGCTGCGCGCCGGGCAGGGTCTGCCGGTCCAGCCGCCCAAGCGGCACTTCGTCTTCTCCGGCCCCTCGGGCACCGGCAAGACCACGGTCGCCCGCATCCTGGGCCGCGTCTTCTACGCCCTCGGGCTGCTCGGCGGCGACCACCTCGTGGAGGCGCAGCGCGCCGACCTCGTCGGCGAGTACCTCGGACAGACCGCCGTGAAGGCCAACGAGCTCATCGACTCCGCGATCGGCGGGGTGCTCTTCGTGGACGAGGCGTACGCGCTCTCCAACTCCGGTTACGGCAAGGGCGACGCGTACGGCGACGAAGCCTTGCAGGTGCTGCTGAAGCGGGCGGAGGACAACCGGGACCACCTGGTCGTCATCCTCGCCGGTTACCCCGAGGGCATGGACCGGCTCCTCACCGCCAACCCCGGACTGTCCTCCCGCTTCACCACCCGGGTGGACTTCCCCTCGTACCGGCCCCTCGAACTCACCTCCATCGGCGAGGTGCTGGCCCATGAGAACGGTGACGTGTGGGACGAGGAGGCCCTCGACGAGCTGCGGTCGATCGCCGGGCATGTGGTGGACCAGGGGTGGATCGACGAGCTGGGGAACGGGCGGTTCCTGCGGACGCTGTACGAGAAGAGCTGCGCGTACCGGGATCTTCGGTTGTCGACCTATCCGGGGATGCTGACGCGGGACGACTTGTCGACACTGCGGCTGCCGGATCTTATGCAGGCGTACGGGGAAGTGCTGTCGGGGCGGGGTCCCCAGGATCCGTCGGCGATGTGAGCTCCGCCCAAGAGCACGGTGACTTCTGACGTCGCGCGACTGCGGGCCCGTCGTGGCTTGTCGCGCCCACGCGGCGGAGCCGCACATCGACACGGCCCCGCGCCCCTGGGTGGGTGCGGGGAACCCGCGTCAGCTCGGTACCGTTTCCTTCTGCTCGGCCATCCTCGGTTGCGGCGGTGTCTCCCGGTGGGCCGGGTCGGTCACCTCGCCCACCAGGAGTTCCAGTACGTCCTCCAAGGCCGCCAGGCCCAGGACCCTGCCCGACGCGTCCGTCACCTGGGCCAGGTGCGTCGCCGCTCGGCGCATGACCGTCAGGGCGTCGTCCAGGGGGAGCTCGGACCGCAGGGTCGTCATCTTGCGCCAGAGGTGCTGGGGCACCGCCCGCTCCGATTCCTCCAGGTCCAGTACGTCCTTCACATGCAGGTAGCCCATGAAGGCGCCGTTGTCGGCCACGACCGGGAAGCGGGAGTAGCCGGTGCGGGCCGTGAGCTCCACGACCTGGCCGGGTGTGACCGAGGGCCCCACCGTCACCAGTGACTCACGCTTCAGCAGGACGTCCGTGACCGGGCGGGAGCCCAGTTCCAGGGCGTCCTCGAGGCGTTCCTGCTCCTCGGGGTCCAGGAGGCCCGCCTGACCCGCGTCCTCCACCAGCCGGTTGAGCTGCTCGCTGGTGAAGACCGCCTCGACCTCGTCCTTGGGCTCGACGCGGAAGAGACGCAGGATGCCCTGGGCGCAGGCACCGAGGGCGATGGTGATCGGCCGGCAGACGCGGGCGAAGGCGACCAGACCGGGGCTCAGCCACAGCGCGGCCTTCTCCGGGGCGGCCATCGCGAGGTTCTTCGGGACCATCTCGCCGATGACGAGGTGGAAGAAGACCACCGCGGCGAGGGCGATGACATAGCCGAGCGGGTGGATCATGCCGTGCGGCATGTGGATCCACTCGAAGACCGGCTCCAGCAACTCGGCGACGGTCGGCTCGGCGACCGCGCCCAGCGTCAGCGAGCAGATGGTGATGCCGAACTGGGCCGCGGCCATCATCTGCGGCAGCCGTTCCAGGCCGTACAGCACCTGCCGGGCCCGGGCCGTGCCGAGCGGCTCGATCTGACTGCGCCGGACGGACACGAGGGCGAACTCGGCGCCGACGAAGAAGCCGTTGGCGAGCACGAGCAGGGCGGCGAACAGGAGTTGGAGCACGCTCATCGGGCGGCCTCCACAACCGCGGGGGCCGTCCTGACCATTCGTACGCGCTCGGCGCGGTAGTGCCCGACCTGGCGTACCGAGAGCCGCCAGCCGGGAAGTTCGGCCCGGTCGCCCACGGCCGGGATCCGGCCGAGCAGATCGGCGACGAGCCCGGCGACCGTCTCGTACGGTCCCTCGGGCACGTCGAGGCCTATGCGCTGGAGGATGTCGACACGGCAGCTGCCGTCGGCGTCCCAGGCGGGCTGGCCGTCCTCCGACGGGGCGGCGGCGAGTTCGGGGACGTCCAGACCGTCGTGCTCGTCGCGGACCTCGCCGACGATCTCCTCGACGATGTCCTCCAGGGTGACCACACCGGCCGTGCCGCCGTACTCGTCGACGACGACGGCGATGGGCTGCTCGCTGCGCAGCCGGGCCAGCAGCGGCTGGACCGGAAGGGTCTCCGGCACGAGCAGGGCCGGGCGGGCGATCCTGGCGACCGGGGTGCGCAGCCGGTCGTGGGCCGCAACGGCCAGCGCGTCCTTGAGGTGGACCATGCCGACGATTTCGTCGATCTTCTCCCGGTAGACGGGGAAGCGGGACAGGCCGGTGGCACGGGTCAGGTTGACCACGTCCTCGGCGGTCGCGGACACCTGGAGCGAACTGACCTTCACGCGCGGGGTCATCACGTGCTGTGCGGTCAGCTCGGCCAGCGACAGGGTCCGTACGAAGAGGTCGGCCGTGTCCTGTTCCAGGGCGCCGGCCTGCGCCGAGTGCCGGGCCAGGGAGACGAGCTCGCCGGGGGTGCGGGCGGAGGCCAGCTCCTCGGTGGGCTCGACGCCCAGGGCGCGGACGAGACGGTTGGCGACGGCGTTCAGCGCGGCGATGACCGGGCGGAACAGACGCGCGAAGGCGTGCTGCGGGCCGGCCACGAAACGTGCGACCTGCAAGGGCTTGGACACCGCCCAGTTCTTGGGCACGAGTTCGCCGATCACCATCTGCACGGCGGAGGCCAGCAGCATGCCGACGACCACGGTGACACCGGAGACGGCGCCCTCGGGGACACCGAGCGCGGCGAACGGGCCGTGCAGCAGCTCCGCGAGCGCCGGTTCGGCGAGCATGCCGACGACGAGAGAGGTGATGGTGATGCCGAGCTGGGTGCCGGAGAGCTGGAAGGAGAGCTCCTTGAGCGACTCCACGACCGTACGGGCTCGCTTGTCGCCCTCGGCCGCGGCCCTCTCGGCGTCCGGTCGCTCGACCGTCACGAGGCCGAACTCGGCGGCCACGAAGAAGCCGTTGGCGAGAATCAGCAGGAAGGCGGCTGCCAGGAGCAGCAGGGGGATGGTCATGCCGCCGCCTCGGTATGCCGGGAGGGGGCGGCGCAGGTACTACAGGACGATCCGTCCATCGCTGGAGGGAATCACTCCTCGGATAGCAGTGGGCCTCTGAGGACCGGGGGGAACCTCAGCGGCGGAGGCGCCAACGAAAACGCCTCCGCCAACAGATTAATCAAGACATGGCCCTCTACGGCAGATCCCCCGGGCCGCGGGACTCGACGAGGGCGCGCAGTGCGCGGGCGTCGGCGATGGCCTGCTGCTTGGCGATACCGGGCTGGATGCCGAGGGCGGGCAGGCTGGTGCCGTCGGTGAGGTTGAGGAACACCCAGGGGTCGCCGGGCCGGAGATTGACCTGGACGATCTCGGCCCAGTCGAGATGCCGCTTGCCGGCGATGTTCACGACGGTGACGCCGGACTCGTCGGCGACCACCTTCACCCGGGCGAGCAGGGCCAGCACACCGGCCAGGAGCGCGGCGGTGAAGATGAAGCTCAGGCGCTCGCCCGGGCCGAGCTTCTCCAGCAGCAGCGCGATCGCCGTGATGACCACGAAGAGCGCGACGGCGGCGGTGAGCAGGACGGCCCTGGTGCGGCCCGGCCGGAAGGTGACGGGGAGGGTGGGAACGTCGGACATGGCTGCGCGGCCCCTCAGAGACGGCAGGCGTGGATGGACGTCGTCAGGATCGCCCGTGCGCCGATGTCGTACAGGTCGTCCATGATCCGCTGCGCTTCCTTGGCCGGAACCATCGCACGGACGGCGACCCAGCCCTCGTTGTGCAGCGGGGAGACGGTCGGGGACTCCAGGCCCGGCGTCAACGCCACGGCCTTCTCGAGCTGCTCGACCCGGCAGTCGTAGTCCATCATCACGTACGTCCGGGCCACGAGGACGCCCTGGAGGCGGCGCAGGAACTGCTGGACCTTGGGCTCGCTCTCGGCGGAGGTGTCGGCGTCCACCCGGCGGATCACGACCGCCTCGGACTTCATGATCGGCTCGCCGAAGACCTCCAGGCCCGCGTTGCGCAGCGAGGTGCCGGTCTCGACGACGTCCGCGATGACCTCGGCGACACCGAGTTCGATGGCGGTCTCGACGGCGCCGTCGAGGTGGACGACGGAGGCGTCGACGCCGCTGTCGGCGAGGTGGCCCTCGACGATGCCCTCGTAGGAGGTGGCGACCGTCTTGCCCTTGAGGTCCTCGACGCCCTCGGCCGTGCCCGGCTTGGCGGCGAAGCGGAACGTGGAGCGGGCGAAGCCGAGCGGGAGGATCTCCTCGGCCTTGGCGCCGGAGTCGATCAGCAGGTCACGGCCGGTGATGCCGATGTCGAGGCGGCCGGAGGAGACGTAGATCGCGATGTCGCGGGGGCGGAGGTAGAAGAACTCGACCTCGTTCACCGGGTCGACGATCCGCAGCTCCTTGGACTCCCGGCGCTGCTGGTAGCCGGCCTCATGCAGCATCTCCGCCGCAGGGCCTGACAGGGAACCCTTGTTGGGGACGGCGATGCGCAGCATGAGGTCGGCTTCCTTCGCGTGACGGGGTGGGTGCGGAACGGACGGATTCACAGGTGGGCGTAGACGTCGTCCAGGGAGATGCCGCGGGCGACCATCATCACCTGGACGTGGTACAGCAGCTGCGAGATCTCCTCGGCGGCCGCCTCCTTGCCCTCGTACTCGGCGGCCATCCAGACCTCTGCGGCCTCTTCGACGACCTTCTTGCCGATGGCATGGACGCCCTTGCCGACCAGCTCTGCGGTGCGGGAAGTGGCGGGGTCGCCGGTGGCGGCCTTCTGCTGGAGCTCGGAGAAGAGCTCCTCGAACGTCTTATTGGACATGGTGACGCTCAGCCTATGCCACACCCGGGTTCCGTCAGCGCCACGGTTCAGATACTGAGCGGAGGGTGGCCGCCGTCGCCACGGCCGCCGTCACCGCCTCGTGCCCCTTGTCCTCGTTGGAGCCCTCGATGCCCGCCCGGTCCAGGGCCTGCTCCTCGGTATCGCAGGTCAGCACGCCCATGCCGATGGGGACTCCGGTGTCGACGGAGACCTGGGTGAGGCCCTGGGTCACGCCCTGGCACACGTACTCGAAGTGGGGGGTGCCGCCGCGGATCACGACGCCCAGGGCGACGATCGCGTCGTAGCCGCGGCCCGCGAGGACCTTGGCGACGACCGGGAGCTCCCAGCTGCCGGGGACCCGGAGCAGGGTCGGCTCGTCGATCCCCAGGTCGTGCAGGGCGCGCAGGGCGCCGTCCACCAGACCGTCCATCACCTTCTCGTGCCACTGCGCCGCGATGACGGCGACCCGCAGGTCACCCACGTTGCGTACGGACAGCTCCGGTGCACCCTTGCCGCTCACGTTCTCTGATCTCCTCGTTACTGGTTGCTGCAGGTGGACGTCGACGCCGTCGCGGGCGTCTCCAGCCAGGGCAGGTCGTGTCCCATCCGGTCCCGCTTGGTCCGCAGGTAGGTGAGGTTGTGCTCGCCCGCCTGTACCGGCATCGGCTCCCGTCCGTTGACCTTGAGGCCGTGGCGCAGAAGGGCGTCGGACTTGTCGGGGTTGTTGGTCATCAGGCGCACACTGCGCACCCCGAGGTCCTCGAGGATCTGGGCGCCCGCGCCGTAGTCCCGGGCGTCGGCGGGCAGGCCGAGTTCCAGGTTGGCGTCGAGGGTGTCGCGGCCGCGCTCCTGGAGCTCGTACGCGCGCAGCTTGGAGACCAGTCCGATGCCGCGCCCCTCATGGCCGCGCAGATAGACCACCACTCCCCTGCTCTCGTCCTGTATGCGGGCCAGGGAGGCGTCCAGCTGGGGTCCGCAGTCGCAGCGCGCGGAACCGAAGATGTCGCCGGTCAGGCACTCGGAGTGGACGCGCACCAGGACGTCTTCGCCGTCGCCGATCTCGCCGTGGACGAGGGCGACGTGCTCGACGCCGTCGACGGTGGAGCGGTAGCCGTACGCCGTGAACTCGCCGTGGGAGGTGGGCAGGTGGACCTCGGCCTCGCGGCGGACGGTGGGCTCGGCGGTCCGGCGGTAGGCGATCAGGTCCTCGATGGAGATGATCGTCAGGCCGTGCTTGCGGGCGAACGGGATCAGCTCGGGCAGCCGCAGCATGCGGCCGTCCTCGCCGGCGATCTCGACGATGGCGCCGGCCGGGCGCAGGCCCGCGAGCCGGGCGAGGTCGACGGCGGCCTCGGTGTGGCCGTTGCGCGTGAGGACCCCGCCGGCCTTGGCGCGGAGCGGGAAGACGTGGCCGGGGCGCACGAAGTCGGTGGGCTCGGCGTCACCGCCCGCCAGCAGCCGGAGCGTGGTCGCGCGGTCGGCGGCCGAGATGCCGGTGCTCACCCCGTGAGCGGCGGAGGCGTCCACGGAGACGGTGAACGCGGTCTTCATCGACTCGGTGTTGTCCGCGACCATCTGCGGCAGTTCGAGCCGCTCCAGCTCCTCGCCCTCCATGGGGGCGCAGATCAGGCCGCGGCACTCGCTCATCATGAAGGCGACGATCTCGGGGGTCGCCTTCTCTGCGGCGATGACGAGGTCGCCCTCGTTCTCCCGGTCCTCGTCGTCGACCACGACGATCGGGCGGCCGGCGGCGATGTCGGCGATGGCCTGCTCGATCGGGTCGAGCGTGAGGTCTTCCAAGCCGTCGGTGCTGTACAGGATCGGTGCCGTGCTCATGCCGGCGCTCCTTCCAGAGCGGGCCGCGCGCCCTGGCGGGAGCGCAGCCACCAGTCGCGCATGCCCCACAGGACGAGCGCGCCGTAGATGACGTAGACGAAGCCGGAGAAGGCGTAGCCGTTGGCGAAGTTGAGGGGGACGCCGACCAGGTCGACCAGGAGCCAGGCGAACCAGAACTCGACCATGCCGCGTGCCTGGGCGTACATGGCGACGACGGTGCCGACGAAGATGTAGGCGTCCGGCCAAGGGTCCCAGGACAGACTCGGGTACGCCTTGAAGAGCAGGGCGACCGCGACGGTGCCGGCGGCGGCCGCTCCGGCCATCACCGCGCGCTCGGTCCAGGTGGCGAACCGCGGAACGATGTGGCCGTCGCCGGTCTCGCCCTTGTTGCGGTTCCACTGCCACCAGCCGTACAGGGCGACGACCATGACGATCGCCTGCTTGCCCGCGCTGCCGGTCAGATGGCCGTAGAACGCGCCGAAGAGGATGAGGCCGGCCAGGAACTGCACGGGCCAGCTCCAGATGGAGCGCCGCCAGCCGAGGGCGAGGGCGGCCAGGCCGGTGATGTTGCCGATCATGTCCGACCAGAGGATGTGCTGGTCGAAGGCGGTGAACGCCTCGGAGTTCAGCCAGTTCACCGGCCCGCTCCCTGGGTGCTCGCGAGCAGCCGCTCGACGTACTTGGCGACGACGTCGACCTCGAGGTTGACCGGGTCGCCGGGCTGCTTGTGGCCGAGCGTGGTCAGGTCGAGGGTGGTCGGGATGAGGCTGACGGTGAAGTAGTCGGGGCCTGCGTCGACGACGGTGAGGCTGATGCCGTCGACGGTGATGGAGCCCTTCTCCACGACGTAGCGCGAGAGGTCCGCGGGGAGGGAGACCTTGACGATCTCCCAGTTCTCGGACGGCTTGCGCTCCAGGACCTGGCCGGTGCCGTCGACATGGCCCTGCACGATGTGGCCGCCGAGACGGGCGCCCACGGCGGTGGGGCGCTCGAGGTTGACGCGGGAGCCGACGGCGAGGGCGCCGAGGCTGGAGCGGTCGAGGGTCTCGGCCATGACGTCCGCGGTGAACTCGTCGCCCTCGTGCTCGACGACGGTGAGGCAGACGCCGTTGACGGCGATCGAGTCACCGTGCTTCGCGCCCTCGGTGACGACGGGGCCTCGCAGGCGGAAGCGACACGCATCGCCGAGGTTCTCGACGGCGGTGATCTCGCCCAGCTCTTCGACGATTCCGGTGAACACTTCCCGGGTCCTCCTGCCACATCGGGGCACGGACTCCGGGGCTGTCGATGACGACAGAATGAACGGGCAGGAGCACTGGGGGCGACGCCGGACAGACCCGCCCACATGGACGAGTAGATACGGCGACGCGCACGAATGCCCGCCCGCCGCGCACTGCCTCCCATCCGGACTTTAACCGTCGGTCCAGGAATTTCACCTGGTCAACCGGTCACTGGAAGTGACCGGGTCGCGGACTGTAACCGCCGGTTCGGACTTTCACCGACCCCGGAGTGCGCTGCTTTAAGGTACAGAGCCAGTGTGCCACGGCTGATCGAGGTCCATACGGGTGAGTGATGTGGAGTGGCTCACAGGTGGTGTCGCTGGACTTCTCAACACGCCCGACCTGTTGGACCCTCTGGTCTAGTCCTTTTTGGATCTCCGCAGACGGCCCGGCGGCGGTGACGACGGCCCTTGCCCGCCGCCGGGTCCCTCACCGCCCCGGCATGGCAGGGTGACAGGCATGACGAGTGCTATCGCCGACGAGTTCGAGAGCCACCGTCCGCGGCTGTTCGGCCTGGCCTATCGCCTGCTGGGCTCGGCGGAAGAGGCCGAGGACACCGTCCAGGACGCCTTTCTGCGCTTCAGCGGCGCCGACCGGGGCGGCATCGAGCACCTCGGGGCCTGGCTCGCGAAGGTCGTCACCAATCTCTGTCTGACGCGGCTGACCTCTGCCAGGGCACGGCGCGAGACCTACGTCGGAAGCTGGCTGCCGGAGCCCGTCGTCACCTCGGACGGCACGCTCGGCCCTCCCCCACTGCCTTAAGGGCGTGGGAGGTACCCCCAGAGTCCGCCGAGCAGCGCGACGCCGTGTCGATGGCGCTGCTGGTCCTGCTGGAGCGGCTCACGCCGACCGAGCGGGCTGTGTACGTGCTGCGGGAGGCGTTCGCCTACGGATACCGGGCGATCGCCGACGTCCTCGATCTGAGCGAGGCCAACTGCCGTCAGTTGCACCGCAGGGCGGTACAGCGGGTGGGCGAACCGCGGTCGCGGTTCGAGGCCGCGCCCGAGCGGCAGGAGAAGCTGGTCGCGACGTTCGTCACGGCGGCCCGGGAAGGCGATCTCGCCGGTCCGGAGAAGCTGCTCGCCGCCGATGCGACCTGGTGGAGCGACGGCGGCGGCAAGGTGTCCGCGGCCCGGCGGCCGGTCGAGGGCCGCGAGAAGGTGGTCCGCTTCGCGCTGGGTTCGTTCCAGAAGTGGGGCGCCGACCTGCGGCTCACGACGGCGGAGGTCAACGGCGGGACCGGGGTCGCACTGTGGACGGGCGAGGCGCTCACCGCCCTGGTCACCTTCGACCTGCGGGACGGGCTGATCGGCGACGTACGGGCCGTGTTGAACTCGGACATGCTGGAATTCGTACGCGGTCAGCTCGCCCACCCGTAGCGGCCTGTCACATTTCGCCGGGGGTACGTGGTCTCACTCGGCGAGGGGCGCTCCGCCCGGGAGCGTCCGGCGTCCGAAGGGACTGACCAGCATGACCACGATCCTGGTGACCGGCGGTACCGGAACGCTCGGCCGGCTCGTCGCCGAACGGCTGCGGGCGGACGGACACGAGGTGCGGGTGCTCAGCCGGCACGCCCAGCCGTACGCCGTCGACCTGCGAGAGGGGGGCGCCGCGCTGGACGCGGCCGTCGAATGTGTGGACACGGTCGTGCACTGTGCGACCACACCGACCGGTGGGGACGAGAAGGCGGCCGCGAACCTGATCGCCGCGGCGCGGCGGGCGGGGGTGGGACATCTGGTCTACATCTCGATCGTCGGCATCGACCAGGTGCCGTTCCCGTACTACCGGATCAAGCTCGCCGTGGAGAAGCAGGTCGAGGAGTCGGGGCTGGGGTGGACCGTGCTGCGGGCGACCCAGTTCCACGATCTGCTGGTGAGGGTGTTCCGGGCGATGGCCAAGTCGCCGGTCATGCTGCTTCCCGCAGGTGTGAGCGACCAGCCGGTCGAGGTGGCCGAAGTCGCGGACCGGCTGGCCGAGTTGGCGGCCGGGTCGCCCGCGGGGCGGGTGGCGGACCTGGGTGGGCCCCAGGTGCGGTCGTTCGAGTCGCTGGCTCGGGCTTATGTGAAGGCGACGGGGCGCCGCCGGGCTGTGGTGAACGTGCCGTTGGCGGGGAAGGCGTACCGGGGCTTCCGGGCGGGTGGGCATCTGGCGCCGGAACAGGCTGTGGGGAAGGGGACGTTCGAGGAGTATCTGGCGGCCAGGCCCGGCAGCAAGGGCTGAGTACGGCCGGCACAGCCCCGCGTCCCTAGCGGGGAGCGAACAGGTCGTCCTGCGCCCGGTCCCGGGCCGTCAGCAGGGCACCGCGCAGGACGGCCTCACCGCCGAGAACGCTGGGACGTACCTCGGTCGGCAGGGGTGACATCCGGCGGACTCGCCGTTCCACGCGGGCGGCGAGTTCCTCCCCGCCCGCCTGCCCGACCTCCCCACCGAGAACCACACACCCGGGGTCCAGGACGGCCACGACGGACGAGACCCCGACAGCGAGCCGGTCCGCCAGCGCGCCCAGGAAACCGTCCGCTCCCTCCGCCACCGCCCTGGCCACCAGCACGGCCGCCACCGGCTCGGCCCCGGACGCGGCCCCCACCACTCCGTACTCCGCTGCCAGCTCCGCGATCGCCGCCGACCCCGCCAGCGAGTGGAACCCGCCGTCGCACCCCGTCGCCGAGGGCAGCCCCCGCGTCCCGGGCACCGGCAGGAATCCGATCTCCCCCGTCCCCCCGGAGGCGCCCCTGCGCAACGAACCGTCCAGCACCACCGCCGCCCCCGTCCCGTGTCCCAGCCACAGCAGCACGAACGTGTCCCGGTCCCGAGCCGCCCCCTCCCGCTGTTCCGCCAGCGCCGCGAGGTTGGTCTCGTTCTCGACGTGGACACGGGCCTCGGGGAGGCGCTCCTGGAGGGCGGCGACCAGGCGGCGGTGCCATTCGGGCAGGCCGGTGGAGTCGCGGAGTTCGCCCGTGGCCGGGTCGACCAGGCCGGGCGCGCCGATACCCACGGTGTGCAGCCGGTCCGCGCCCGCCTCCTTGGCCGTGCGCTCGACCAGCGTCACCGCCTGCTCGACCGCGGGGCCCGTCCCCGTGTCGTCGCCGATCGGCACGGACGCCTCGGCCAGCACCCGCCCCAGCAGGTCGGAGACGAGGACGGCGACGCCTTCCGTGCGGACGTCGAGCGCCGCCAGATGGGCGAGGTCCGCGACGATGCCGTACAGCTTCGCGTTCGGTCCGCGGCGCTGCTCGCCCGACTCCCCCACCACCTCGATCAGATCGGCGGCGCTGAGGCGTTCCACCAGGTCGGCGACGGTGGGGCGGGACAGACCGGTCAGCTGCTTCAGCTGTCCTGCCGTCAACGGGCCCTCCTGCTGGAGCAGTCGCAGGGCGAGCCGGTCGTTGATGGCCCGGGCGGTGCTGGGGGATGCGGGCATGCCGGGATCCTTCCAGATCGGCCGGGCCCTCAGGTCGGTGCGAGGGCGGCCTTCCATCGACTATCTATCAGGCAGGGACCCTGATAGTTTACGTCGCCGATGGGGACCGGAGACCGCGAAGGGGCGGGCGAATGAGCGCAGTGGAGTACGACCAGGGCCAGGTGAAGCGCGCCCGGTACGCCGTGGCCGCGGTCTTCGCCGTGCACGGCGCCGTGACCGGGTCGTTCGCCACCCGGGTGCCGTGGATCCAGGACCACGCCTCGGTGAGCGCGGGCCAGTTGGGCCTCGCCCTCGCGTTCCCCGCGCTCGGCGCGTCCGTGGCCATGCCGCTGGCCGGGAGCATCAGCCACCGCTTCGGCGCGCGGAACGCGCTGCGCGGCCTCATCTCCCTGTGGACGCTGGCCCTGGTGCTGCCAGCCCTGTCCCCGAATCTGCTGACCCTGTGCCTGTCCCTCTTCGTCTACGGCGCCACCGCCGGCATGGCGGACGTGGCGATGAACGCGCTCGGTGTCGAGGTCGAGAACCGGCTCAACCGGTCGATCATGTCCGGCCTGCACGGCATGTGGAGCGCGGGCGCCCTGGTCGGCTCGGCGGCGGGCACACTCGCCGCGCATCTGGGCTCGGACGCGCGCGTGCACCATGCGCTGGCCGCGGCCGTGCTCACCTTCCTCGGCCTGCTGGCCTGCCGTTGGGTGCTGGACCTGCAGCCCACCGAGGACGAGGAGCCGCCACCGCGGTTCGCGCTGCCCCCGAAGTCGGCCCTGCTCATCGGTGCCGTCGGCTTCTGCGCGGTGTTCGCGGAGGGCGCCAGCCTGGACTGGTCGGCGGTGTATCTGCGGGACCAGTTGGAGACCTCGGCGGGGCTCGCGGCCGCCTGCACGACGGGCTTCACGTTCACCATGGCCGTCGCGCGGCTCGCCGGTGACCGGATCGTGGACCGGTTCGGCTCGGTGCGCACGGTCCGGGCCAGCGGTGTCCTCGCCGTGCTCGGCGGGCTGCTCATCGTCGTGGCGAACCATCCGGCGGTGGCGATGGCCGGGTTCGCGCTGATGGGGCTGGGGATCGCGGTGGTCGTGCCGCTGTGCTTCGCCGCCGCGGGCCGCAGCGGGTCCAACCCCAGTCTGGCCATCGCGGGTGTCGCGACCATCACGTACACCTCCGGTCTGGTCGCCCCCAGCGCGATCGGCACCATCGCCCAGGCGACCAGCCTGCTGGTGTCGTTCGTCCTGGTGACCGTGCTGGCGAGCGGGCTCGTGGCCTTCGCGGGTGTGCTGCGCGCCGGGGACCGCGACCGTCCGAAGGTCAGCCGGCCGGCCGCGGCGGTTCCCGACCGGCGGCCGTGAACCCGGTCGCTCAGCGCGCCAAGTCGTAGGCGTACGACGGTGTGAACGTGCCGGGCGAGCCCTTGCAGCCGTCCGACTCCCCCGGCAGCTTCACCCACAGATAGCCGTCGATGCGGGCCTCGCCGGTGTTCAGGGTCGGGGCCCGGCCGAGCTTGCGGCCGTCGGGGTCGCACCACTCGCCGTCCGGCGGAGCGCCGTTGCCGTTGCGGCTGGTGTCGATGACGGCGCCGAGGCTCGCCGGGCCGCCCAGGGCGTCGAGGACCCGTCGGTCGTAGGCGATCTCGTCGGCGGTGCGGTGGAAGTTGGAGACGTTGCTGAAGACGCCGTCCGAGGAGGCGGCCGAGCCGGCGCCCGCCTGCCGCAGCAGATCGGCCTGTTTGGCCGCCGGGTGCCAGCCGGAGTGGCCGGCGTCGAAGTAGACCCGGGCCTTCGGGTTCGCGTCCTTGAAGGTCCGCCCGGCACGGGCCAACGAGGCGAAACGGTCGGCCCGTTGGCCGGCGGAGAGACAGTCGGTCTGCGCTATCGAGTCGGGCTCCAGGATCACGACGACCTCGCCGGAGCCGAGCCCGGCGGCGAACCTGTCGATCCAGGCGTCGTAGGCGTCGAGGTCCGGCGCCCCGCCCTGGGAGGCCCCGCCGCAGTCGCGGTCCGGGATCCCGTACGCCACGACCACCGGCACCCGGCCCTGCGCCGCGCCCCCGGAGGTGACCGCACGCACGCGTGCCGTGATGGTGGCCGGCGTGTAGTCGGCGAACCAGACGGCAGCCGGCTGGTCGGCGATACGGGACCGAATGACGTCCTGGCGTGCGTCGCCGGGGTTGTCGCGGACCCAGCCGAGGACCTGTGACTCGGAGTGACGGTAGAGGCGGGTGGAGACGGCCGCGGTCTGCTGCTTCTTCTCGGTCCTCGTCGGCGAGGGCGCCGGGCTCGCCGCCTTCTTCTTCGGAGAGGCGGACGGAGAAGGCGACTCGGTGACCGAGGGGGACGGCGAGGGTGCGGGAGGCCGCGGATCCAGGGTCGGGGAGTCCGTCACCTCGGGGCGGGCCTCGTCGGAGCCCCGCCCGTCGTCGAGCGCGGACATCATCCCGGTCGCGGTGCCCACGGCGACCACGACGGAGGCCGCCGCGACCATGCCGCTCCGCCGGGCGGCACGCCGGCGCTCGGCCCTGCGTTCGGCCAGGCGATGGGCACGTTGGCCTGGCACCTGCTGATCCCCTCCCCCTTCGGCGGCGGCGTTCCCCCGTTCTGGGGAAGCACCGGGCCCGCCGACACTTCGGCCAGCCTAGGCCTGGGACCCTGCCTCCATGCCGCAGTTGGAACAGTTCGTCACTCCCGTCGACGCCGTCGTCTCACGGATGCGCGCCCTGGACGAGGCGCTTCCGGAACGGGACGGGATCGCGGTCTTCAACCGTGTCTACCTCGCCGTCACGGAGGCCGTCGACCGGGACATCGACGCGGGCCGGTTCACGGACGCGCGCGCCGCGATCACGCTGGACGTGCGGTTCGCCGAGCGGTACCTGCGGGCGGTCGAGACGGTGACCGACGAGCGCCGCCCACCCGCGTGCTGGCGGCCCCTGTTCCAGTACCGCCGCCATCCCGGAGTACGCCCCCTGCAGTTCGCGCTCGCGGGCATCAACGCGCATATCGGGCACGATCTGGCGCTGGCCGTCGTGGACACCTGTCGTACGCTCGGCTGCGAACCCGTCGACGTGGAGGACGAGTTCGACCGCGTGGGCGATCTCCTCGTCTCGCTGGAGGAGCGCATCCGCGAGGATCTGATGCCGGGCCCCGACCTCCTCCAGATCGCCGACCCGCTGACCCATCTGCTCGGCGCGTGGAGTCTGGAGCGGGCCCGGGACGCCACCTGGACGGCGGCTCGCGCACTGTGGGCGCTGCGCGGACTGCCCGATGTCGCCGGGGAGTTCAGGGAGCGGCTGGACACGGCGGTGGGGTTCGCGGGACGGATGCTGCTGACACCGCTGCCGGACTGATCCGGCCGACCCGCGCCGACAGCCGAGGAACCGAACGTCCCCTGAGTCTGTCTGGACACACGTGGCGGTTTTCCTCCTCCTTACCCTGACCTTCGCACCGCTCGTGACGCCGTTCGTGGTCGCGGGCGCCGCCCTGGTGCTGGCCAAGCGAGCCTACGACCGGGAACTCGGCAGCGGGCTGCGGCTGCCCGATGCCATGTCGTGCGTGCTGGTGGCGGTGCTCGCCGGCGCGGCCGCCTTGGGCGCGTACGCGTACGGCGTGACGAGCGGCTTCTACATCCTGGACCCGGACCAGATGTGCGCGGCCGCCGGTGCGCGCGGCGACCACGTGGTCACCCGGCCGGCCCTGCCGGTCAGCGTGCAGTGCGTCACGTGGAAGGGCGAGGGAACCGAGCTGGTGCCGGGCTGGGTGAACCCGGTCGTGTACGGCGGCCTCGCGCTGTGCGTACTGGCCCTCGGGACGGCGGTCTCCTCGGGCCTGCGCCGTCGAACGGCTCAGTCCTCCGGCAGTTCCACCGGCGCGATCTCGTCGTAGACATCCCCCGGGCCCGGGTTCGTCGCGTCGGTCGCCCCGCCGAAGTGGTGCATGACCCCCCACACCGCGTTCAGCGCGGTCTGGACCGCGCCCTCGGCCCAGCCGGCCGTCCAGGAGATGTCGTCGCCCGCGAGGAAGATGCCCCGCTTGTCCTCGGGCAGCCGGTCCTGCATGAAGTGCGTGAACAGGCGCCGCTGGTAGCGGTAGTGGCCGGGCAGGTTGGCCTTGAACGCGCCCATGAAATAGGGCTCGTTCTCCCACGACACCGTCACCGGGTTGCCGATGATGTGCTTCCTGATGTCGACCTTCGGGTAGATCTCGCCGAGCGACTTCAGCATGACCTCCATCCGCTCGTTCGCGGACAGCGGCAGCCACTTCAGGCTGTCGTCGCACCAGGTGTACGAGAGGCAGATGACGGCCGGTTTGTCGGGACCGTCGTCGAGGAGGTAGGTCCCGCGCGTCATACGGTCGGTGAGGGTCATCGACATGACGTCCCGGCCGGTCGGGTTTCCCCTGTCGTCGACGGCCTTGTCCAGCCAGAACGGCCGGTCCACGGGCACGAACAGCTTCGAGGACTCCATGTAGTGGGTGCGCTCGATCGCCGTCCAGTGGTCGATCGGGAAGAGCGAGTCGTCGCAGGCGATCTTCGACAGCAGCATCCAGGACTGGGCGGTGAAGATCGCCGCCCGGTAGGTGCGGATGTCGCCGTCGGCGTCGGTCACCGTGATCCGGTTGCCGGCGGTGCGGTGCAGACGGGTGACCGCGGGACGCGGCTCGCCGTTCACGTGCAGCTGCGCCAGGGAGGTGCCGTAGGGCCAGTGGACGATCTTCTCGGGCGCCCGGTCCCAGAGCCTGAGCGGCAGTTGCTGGGAGCCGCCGACGATGCCGCGGTGGTGGTCGTCGGCCTCGGTGTAGACGACCCGCAGGATCTCCAGGATGGAGTTGGGGAAGTCGGTGTCCCAGCCGCCGGTGCCGAAGCCGACCTGGCCGAAGATCTCGCGGTGCCGGAAGGACCTGAAGGACTCGGATTCGCAGAGGAAGCCGTAAAAGGTCTGGTTGTCGAGCTTCTCGACGAGCTTCGCCCAGATCTCGCGGATGCGCGGCACGTCCCGCTCCCGCATGGCCTGGTTCATGTCGGAGAAGTCGGCGCCCTCTTCGAGGCACTTGTTCCAGGCCGCGGCGACATCACGGTAGACCTGGGGCAGGTCGTCGATCGTCTCGGCGTAGTGCGACTCGCCCTTGAGGTCGACGACCGTCGAAGGGGTCGCCTCCGCAAGGGGGTTGGGGAAGGGCTGCGTCTTCAGGCCCACCAGGTCGATGTAGTGCTGGAGCGCCGTGGAGGACGGCGGGAAACGCATCGCGCCCATCTCGGCGGTGAGGCCGTCGGTGCCCGGGCCGTCGAAGCCCACGGTGCGCAGCCGTCCGCCGATCTGGTCGGCCTCGTACACGACCGGCTTGAGGCCCATCTTCATCAGCTCGTACGCGGCCACGAGGCCGGACAGCCCGCCGCCGATCACCGCGACCTCGGCGCCGTGCTCGGTCGCCGGTATCTGGCCGAGACCCGCCGGGTGGGCGAGGAAGTCGTCGTAGGCGTACGGGAAGTCCGGGCCGAACATGGTGATCGGCGGCTGCTGCTCGTCGGCGTGCTGGACGGCGTTGGGCACCGTGGACGTCATGGGGTACGGACTCCTAGCGACTGCGAAAGAAAGAGGGGGAGGCTCAGACCAGGGACCCGTAGAGCCCGGGGCGGCGGTCGTGCAGATACGGGTTCGCCTCGCGGGAGGCGGCGAGGGAGACCGGGTCGGCGTCCGCGAACACCAGCTCCTCGCCGCGTCCGGCGCGGGTGCGGGCGATCCCGTCGGGACCGGCGAGGGTGGAGAGCCCGACGAACTCGAACTCCCCTTCCTGGCCGACCCTGTTGACGTAGGCGACGTACATCTGGTTCTCGAAGGCCCGCACCGGGATCATCGACTCGGCGACGAACTGGAAGGGGTGCATCTGCGCGGTCGGCACGACCAGGAGGTCGGTGCCGGCGAGGGCGTGGGCGCGGACGTTCTCCGGGAACTCGACGTCGTAACAGATCATGAGGCCGACGGTCAGTCCGCCGAGCTCGGCCTGGACGACCGGCTGCTCCCCCGGGGTGAAGTGGTCGCGCTCGAAGCAGCCGAAGAGGTGGGTCTTGCGGTAGTTGGCCCGGCGGTCGCCCGTGGCCGAGATCAGCTGGGCGGAGTTGAAGACCGCGTCCCCGGAGCGTTCCGGATAGCCGTACGCGATGGCGAGAGAGTGCCTCGACGCGATCTCCGCGACCGCGTCCGCGCTGTCCCCGTCGGCCGGCTCCGCGAGGCGGGCGATGTCGTCGCCGATCGCGTACCCGGTGAGGAACATCTCCGGCGCGGCCAGCAGCCCGGCGCCCGCGGCGGCGGCACGGCCCGCGGCCTCGTCGAGGACCTTGAGGTTCTCGACGACCGAGCCGGGGCGACCGGAGCTCTGGAGCAGGGCGGTACGCATGCGTGTCCTCACCGGGGCGAAAGGGTGGATGTGGGGGCCATGTAGACGGTACGGCGGGCTGACCAGGGCGGACAAGAAGGAGCCGTTGCGTGCCGGTAAGCGATTCGTTGCGTCCGTGCGGGGCGGGGCGGCGATTCGTTGCGCGCCCCTTCCGTCCACCTGGAGACGTACACGGTGCGGGGCGGACCAGCCTGGCGGCGTAGCCGGGATGCCGACCCTGGCGCGACGCGGCGGGAGCGGGGCCTCGGGACAGTGGTGACCGTCCCGTTCGCCCGCGGAAAGGACCGTCATGAACCGTCGTACAAAGATCGTCGTGCTCGGCGCCACGCTCCTCCTCACCGCCGGACTCACCGGCGCCGCGGCCTCCGCGCCCGCCTCCCCTCCGAAACCCCGCGAGGGCGCCGCCCTCACCGGCACCGCCAAGCTGCACCGCTCCGCCGGCGACGACATCACCTTCTCCTTCGACGCGCACCTCGCCGCCGGGGACAAGGCCGACCCGATGAGGGCGACCGGCACCTTCGAGTGGAGCCACTACCTGAGGGGCGACGGCGCCTGGGCGAAGGCGAAGGTCGACTGTCTGGTCACCGGCGGCAAAGTGGCCGTCGTGTCCGGCATCGTCACCGACTCGGACCTGCCGGGCGCGAAGGGCACCCGGGTCGGCGTCACGGTGCACGACCTCGGCCACCGCGACCGGCTCGGGTACAGCTGGGCGACGACCGAGGACCTGGGCCCCAAGGACCTGCCGAAGTGCGTCAGCTCCGCCCCGTTCGAGAAGGTCGAGAAGGGGACGGGGGACTTCACGGTCGTGCCGTGGCAGCCCGACTTCTAGCCAGCACCAGCGCCGTCACCAGGTACGGCACCGCCAGCACCGCGAAGACCGTGCCGTGGGCCGCGGTCGTGCCCAGCAGCGCGTACGCGCCGAAGGTGGCGACCGTGACCAGCTCCGTGCCCAGGCTCGCGACGGAGGTGAGGGTGGCCCGGCGGGACTCGTCGATACGGTGCTGGAGGCGGACGTCGGCGAGCACCTCGGCCAGCTGGAACCCGCCGAAGGCGAGGCCGACGAGCGCGATGCCGGCCGGGGTCCCGGACGCGGCGCCGGCGGCCATCGCGAGCGCGGAGCCCGCCAGCAGCCATGCCGTCCCGGTGGTGCCGAGGCGTTCGGCCGGCCCGGTCAGCAGGCTCGCCGCCGTGACGAGCGTCCACACGAGCAGGATCAAGTAGGGCACCGTCGCCTCCGCCACACCGGTGTCCCGGGCCAGCAGGGGCGTGTACTCGTCGAGCGCGCCCCACACCGCGGCGACGGCGGGGACCAGCAGCAGGGCGCCGCGTACGGAACGGTCCTCGCGGACCACGGCAAGTCCGGTCCGCAGGGTCGTCCACCAGCCGTCGCCCCCGGTCTCCGGCCGCGTCCGGTGCTCCGGCAGCCGGGCCGCCACCGCGGCGGCCAGCAGACAGGCCAGCACACTGCCCGCGCCCACCAGCGGGTAGCCGCCCAGCGCGAACACCGGCCCGGCGAGACCGATCGCCGCCATGGTGGCCGCCAGCCGCGCCGCGCGTACCCGTCCCATCACGCGCGCGTACCGGTCGGCGGCGCCGAGCCGGTCCAGCTCGTCGTAGGCCAGCGCCTCGAAGGAGCCGGAGCAGAGTGCTCCGCCGATGCCCCACAGGACGAATCCGAGCGCGAAGGCCCAGTACGCGGGGACGATCACCCACAGGGCGAAGCCGGCCGCGTTGAACAACGGGCCGGTCCACAGCAGCAGCCGTCGGGAGACCGCGTCGGCCAGGGCGCCGGAGGGGACCTCCAGCACGACGGCGGTGACCGACCACAGGGCGAACAGGGAGGAGATCTGCCACAGCGACATCCCGGTGTCGGCGAAGAGCAGCGCGTACACCGGGTAGAGCAGGACGAAGTCGTCGAGGAACGCGTAGCCGTACAACGTGGTCGTCAGCCGGCGGATGCCGGTCGTGGTGGACACACGTGTGGGTGAGAGTGTCATGAGGCCTTCCCGGAAGGGCGGTTCGGACGTCGTGGGTACGGCGTCCGAGGCGGCCCTCGGGAGGCACGGCTGGTGGATCAATGTCGCCAGGTCATGACACCGATGCTAGACAGTCCCGGCCCCGCTGCCCAGCGAAAAAGTGGTGATCACCGCCGCGTGGTCGGACGGCCAGTCGTTGTCCTTGACATCCGGCCAGCTCCGGGGGGTGCCGCTGACGTACGTCCGGGAGTCGAGCACCCGCAGCCCCCGGTGCAGAACGAAGTCGATCCGATCCTGCGGCTCCGGCGCGGCCTGGACCGGCGACCAGGTGTGACCGGGGTCGGCCACGGGGTCGGGGTGGGCCTGACGGTAGGAGTCGGCGAAGCCCGCTTCCTCGGCCGCCTTCGTGACCGGCCACTGGATGTCCGGCCAGTCGAGGTGCGAGGGAGTGTTGAAGTCACCGACGAGGGCGACGGGCACGGCCTCGTCGATCCTGCCCAGCGCGTCTCTCATCTGCGCGAGCCGCACCCCCTCGTGGGCGGCCGACGGCACGTAGGGCCCGTACGACTCGTAGTCCAGATGGACCGTCCACACGTCCGCCTCGGCGCCCTCGGCGACCCGGACCCGGACACCCGCCGCGCCGTAGAAGCCGACCGCCGGGTCCCCGAAGGTGTCCGTGATCGGGTGGCGGCTGATGATGCCGAGGTTCACCCCGGCCCGGTGGTGGTGCCAGCCGAGGGCCTCGGCGAGCTCCTGCGCGGCGGTGCCATACGTCTCCTGGAGACCGACCACGTCCACCTCGGTCTCGGCGATGACCTTGAGCTGTTTGGCCCGGTGGTCATTGACCTCGGTGCCGCCGTACCAGAGGTTCCAGGTCATGACGCGGAGCCGGTACGGCAGCAGGGAGCGGAGCCGGTCGACGGTGACCCCCTCCAGACCGGCCAGGACGGTCCGGCCCGGCGCGGCCTCGATCGGCGCGAGGGAGGGCACGGCGAGCACCACGCACCCGGCGGCCTCGGCGGAGGCGACCCCGGTCTCCGTGTCCTCGACGGCCACGCAGGCGGCGGGGTCGACGCCCAGGGCCCGGCAGGCGGCGAGGTAGGGATCGGGGGCCGGCTTGGTGCGGGGTGTGTCGTCGGCGGTCACGGAGACGGCGAAGCGCTCGGCGCCGAGCGCTGCGAGCACCGTGTCGGCGACCGCCCTGGGGGACGCGGTCACCAGGGCCGTGGGCACTCCCTCGCGGGCCAGGGCGCCCAGCAGGTCGAGCGCGCCGGGGCGGGGCACGATGCCGGTGCGGACGCGGTCGGCGAACTCCCGGTGGAGCGCGTCGGCCAGATCGCCGGCCGGGGTGCCCGTGGCCGCGGACAGCCAGGCGGCCGTGTCCTCGACCGCGCGGCCGAGCACCTCCGGCTGGTCCGCCTCGGTCAGGGTCCGCCCTGCCACCTCTTCCACCGCCTCCCACCACAGCCGCTCGGTGTCGACGAGCGTGCCGTCCATGTCGAACAGGACGGCCTGGAGCGGGAGTCGGCTCACGGCGCGCTCCGCTCGGCGACGAGCACCGGCCGCTGCGGCAAGGCCACGCTCACCGCGGCTCCCGCGCCGAGCCCGGCGGCCTCGTGGGCGGGCAGGTCGGCCTTCACGTCGGTGCCGTCGGCGAGCCGGACGGTGACACGGACGGCGGCGCCCAGGAAGGAGGTGGCGACGACGCTCGCCTTTCCCTCGTCGTCGGCCCGCACGCGTACGGCCTCGGGCCGCACCAGCACGTCCACCTCGGCCGCCGAGGGCACCGGGCCGTCCACGGGGAGCCGCTGCCCGAGCACATCCACGGATCCGTCGGCCAGCCGTCCCGGTATCCGGCTCATCGTCCCGACGAACTCGGCGACGAAGGCGGTGGCCGGACGGCCGTACAACTCGGCAGGGGCCGCGCACTGTTCGAGGCGTCCGGCGTGCATCACCGCGACCCGGTCCGCCATCGACAGGGCCTCCTCCTGGTCGTGGGTCACGAAGAGCGTGGTGATCCCGAGCTCCTGCTGGAGTCGGCGGATCTCCTCGCGCAGGGAGAGGCGCACCTTGGCGTCGAGTGCCGACAGCGGCTCGTCGAGGAGCAGCACCCGTGGCCGCAGGGCGAGCGCACGGGCCAGGGCGACGCGCTGCTGCTGGCCGCCGGAGAGCTCGTGCGGGAAGCGCCCGCCCTTGTCGGCGAGACCGACCAGCTCCAGCAACTCGGCGGCACGCGACCGTCGTTCGGCCGGACGTACCTTCCGCATCCGCAGCCCGAAGGCCACGTTGTCGACCGCGTCGAGATGCGGGAAGAGGCTGTACGACTGGAAGACCATCCCCGCGTCACGGCGGTGGGCCGGCACCCGGGTGACGTCCTCGCCGTCCACCAGCACCTCGCCGGAGTCGGGGTGTTCGAAGCCCGCGAGCATGCGCAGCGCGGTGGTCTTGCCGCAGCCGGACGGGCCGAGCAGGGCGAGGAGCTCACCGGGCCGGACGGTCAGGTCGAGTCCGTCGAGGGCGACGGTCGGACCGAACTCCCTGCGCAGGCCCCGGAATTCGACGGTGGCCGCTTTCTCGAGCGTCTTCATGGTCATCCCCGGGAAGTAGTACGGGCGCGTCCGCCGAAACCGGCCAGGACGAGGAGCAGCACCCACGTCACGAGCAGGCTGAGCACGGACACGGCGACGGAGAGCTGGGCCTGCGAGCCGCTGACGTTCACGATCCACACGGCGAAGGGCTGGAAGCCGAGCAGCTGGGCGACCGTGAACTCACCGAGCACCAACGCCAGCGTGAGGAAGGAGGAGTTGAGGAGGGCGCCCCGCAGATTGGGCAGTACGGCCCGGACCAGCGCCTGCGGCCAGCTCGCCCCGCAGCTGCGGGCGGCCTCGACGAGGGTGCGGACGTCGACCGCGCGCAGCCCGGCGTCCAGGGCGCGATGCACGAACGGCAGGGCCATCACGACGTACGCGAGGACGAGGACGACGGGGAAGTCGGGGTTCTGGATCGCCACGAACGTCTGGAACAGCGGGGTGTGGGAGAGGTGTTCGGGCCCCCACTTCAGGACCGTGATGATGCCGGCGACGAGCGCGATCGGCGGTACCACCAACGGCAGTTGGCACACCACCTCGACGACCGGCCGCAGCCGGGGCGACCCCAGCCGCAGCGCCACCGTCGCGGGCACCATCAGGAGCAGCACGATGACGATCGTCGCGAGGGCCAGTTCCAGCGAGAGCAGCAGGCTGGTGACGAAGCCGTCGGTGGAGAAGATCTGGGTGTAGGCGTCGAAGGTGAGACCCTGCCCGGGCACGTCGACGGTGAAGACGATCGACGCGGCGAGCGGCACCAGGAAGTACAGCCCGGCGAGGCCGTAGACGCCCCACCGCCACAGGTTCAGGCGAGCCATCGCGCGCTCCGTCGTTGCAGGGGCAGGTACACGGCCATGACCAGGCCCGCGATGAGGACCATGTCGAGGCTGAGGGCGAGCGCCACGTTCTCCTGGCCCACGAGCACATTGCCGGAGAGGGCGTCGGCTATCTGCAGGGTGATCAGCGGGATGGAGCTGCCCACGATCGCGGCGGCGGTGGCGTACGCGGCGAAGGCGGTGCCGAAGAGCAGCACGAGCCCGCCGAGCAGTGAGGGCGCGAGAACGGGCAGGGCGACATGACGCCAGTACTGCGTGGTCGTCGCCCCGTTGTTCTGCGCGGCCTCGCGCCACTGGACGCGCAGCCCCTCCAGGGCGGGGGTGATGGTGAGGATCATCAGCGGGATCAGGAAGTACAGGTAGACGATCACCAGTCCCCAGAAGCTGTAGAGGTCCCAGCCCTTGTCCGTGAGGCCCAGGTGCCGGGTCAGGACACCGGCGTTGCCGAGGGTGGCGACGAAGGCGAAGGCCAGCGGGACACCGCCGAAGTTGGCGAGGACGCCGGAGGCGGTGAGGACGGCTTCGCGCAGCGCCCGGTGCCGGGATGTCACCACGGCCTGGGCGAGCGGCAGCCCGAACAGGGCCGCCAGCACAGCCGACACCGCGGACAGTTTGACGCTGCCGACGAGAGCGGTGAGGTAGGCGCCCTGCAACGAGGCGGTCAGGTTGGCCGTGCCGAACCCGCCGGTCGTCTTCACCGTGAACGCCCCGTCCAGGATGGCCCAGGCCGGCAGCCCGAAGGCCACCGCGGTGAAGGCGAGCAGCGGGACCACGGCGAGCCAGCCGAGGGACCGGCGCCGCCGCTTCACCGCGACGGCCGACGCCGAGTCCACTCGTACGGCGGTGGCCGTCATCCGGAGACGGCCTTCGCCCAGCCCTGCCCGAGCACCGTCTTGGCCTTGTTCTGCTGGGCCTCGGTCGGGAAACTCGGCGTGCCGGAGACCTCGGGCAGCTTGGCCGCGGCGCTCTTGTCGAGGGTGCCGGCCTTCTCCATGGCAGTCATCAGGGCCGGGCGGGCGTACCCCTTGAGCCACAGGTTCTGGCCCTCGGCGCTGTAGAGGTACTCCTGCCACAGGCGGGCGGTCGCCGGGTGCGGGGCGTCCTTGTTGATCGCCTGGGAGTAGTACTGCGAGAACTTGCCGTCGCTGGGGACCGACACCGTCCAGTCGACGCCCTTGGACTTGAACTCCTCGGCGTACCCGGCGTTCAGGTAGTCCCAGTCGATGCTGATGGGCGTCTCGCCCTTCTCGACGGTGGCCGGGGTCGACTCGACGGGCGTGTAGTTGCCGTTGCTCTTCAGCTTCTTGAAGAAGTCGAGGCCGGGCTGGATGTCGTCGAAGGAGCCGCCGCTCGCGAGCGAGGCCGCCCACACGCCGCCGAAGGCCGAACCGGACTTGGTGGGGTTGCCGTTGAGGGCGACCTGGCCCTTGTACTGGGGCTTGAGGAGATCGGCGAAGGTGGTCGGGCAGGTCTTGACGCGCTTGGCGTCGCAGCCGATGGAGATGTAGCCGCCGTAGTCGTTGTACCAGCGCGCCTTTGCGTCCTTCTGCTCGCCGGGGATGTCGGCGAAGGACGCCACCTTGTACGGGGCGAGCAGCCCCTGCTCGGCCGCGCTGATGGCGAAGGAGCTGCCGAGGTCGAGCACATCGGGGGCCCGGTCCTGCCCCTTGCGGGAGGTGACGGCGTTGATCTCGTCCTGGCTGGCACCGTCGGGGTTCTCGACGGCGACCTTGATGCCGTACTTCTTCTCGAAGCCGTCGATGAGGGCGCCGTAGTTGGCCCAGTCGCGGGGCAGCGCGATGGCGTTGAGCGTGCCCTCCTTCTTGGCCGCCTTCACCAGGGCGTCGATTCCGCCGAAGTCGGCGGCGGAGGTGGCGGTGGCGGCGTTCTTGCCGTCGGCGGTGGTCGAGGAGTTCTCGGGGGCGGCGCCACAGGCGCTCAGGGCGAGGGCGGCGAGGACGCCGAGGGCGGCGGTTCTCGGCAGGGACACGGTCACGGCTTCTCCAGGGGACGCGCGAGGGTGCAGGAGTCGAACGGAGAGAAGAAGGCAAAGCAGCGAAGGAGCGAGAGAACTTGTGTCAGATAACTTGTCTGAACAAGTTGGCCTCAGTAAGGCTGCTGGCGGTATCGATTCCGTAAACACTGGCGAAACAGTGACCCCTGTGTTCCCTGACGATCACGCGCCCCTCGGATCCCCACCGGATGTCGTCTAGGCTGGTCACGCTGTGCACAGCAGTCGACTCGGAGGGGAAGCATGCCGGCGCGACACGAGGAGATCGCCGACGCACTGCGCCGGGCGATCGACCGCGAGGAGTACACAGTCGGCAGTCGGCTCCCCGCCGAGACGGACCTCGCGGCCCAGTACGACGTCTCGCGCGGCACGGTCCGCCAGGCGGTCGCCGCCCTGACCGCCGAGGGCCTCATCGGCTCGCGCCAGGGCGCCCGGCGCGTGGTCCTCGCCAGCCGTCGCAGCCAGAGTTTCGCCGAACTGCGCAGCTTCGCGCAGTGGGCGCGGGCGATGGGCCGCCAGGCGACGGGGCGGGTGGTCGCACAGGAGTACCGGCCGGCGACCCAGGAGGACGCGATACGTCTCCAACTACGTGCCGGCACGCAGGTGTTGCACGTCCTGCGGGTGCGCGGCCTGGACGGCGAACCGGTGTTGCTGGAGCGGACCGTGTACGCCGACTGGATCTCCCCCGCCGTCGAGCCCATCGAGCCGGACTGTCCGTCGGTGACGCAACGCCTGTACGACGACACGGGGTTGGTCTTCGCGTACGGCGAGCACGTCATCGACGCGGTCGCGGCGGGCGCGCAGGACGCGGAGCTGCTGCTCGTGCGCCGCACCAGTCCGCTGCTGCGCGTACGCCGGGTGACGACGACCCGCGAAGGGCGCCCGGTGGAGTGGTCGGACGACCGCTACCGCTCGGACGCGGTGAGCTTCAGCGTGCACAACTCGATGGACAACAACGCGCTGGCCCGGAAGACGGCGGAGTAGAGCTCGGGGATGCGGGCCGTTGCCCCTGAGGTGGGACCAGGTGACGTGCCTTCAGGGGCGCGGGGCTGTATCGATATGCGGCTCCACCGCGTGGGCGCGACAAGCCCCGACGCATCCGCACCCGCCCCACGACCGCACCACCCTCACCCGGGCGCCCCCGAGGAGAACCTCCGCAGCAGCGGCGACAGCACCAGCACCGACTTGGTGCGCTCCACGAACGGCTCCCCCGCGATTCGCTCCAGGACCCGTTCGAAGTGCCGCATGTCGGAGGCGAAGACCTGGACGACCGCGTCCGCGTCCCCGGTGACGGTGGACGCGGCGACGACCTCCTGGTAGCGCTCCAGGCCCCGCCGGATGGTGTCCGGCGAGGTGTTGTGCCGGCAGTAGATCTCGACGAACCCCTCGGTCTCCCAGCCGAGGGCCGACGGGTCGACCCGTACGGTGAAGCCGGTGATCGCTCCGGTGGCGCGGAGCCGGTCCACACGCCGTTTCACGGCGGGCGCGGAGAGGCCGACGATCTGCCCGATGTCCGCGTAGGAGCGGCGGGCGTCCTCGGCGAGGGCGTGGACGATGCGTTCGTCGAGATCGTTGAGCACGGTGGGCGGATCAGCTCTCAGGTGTTGCGAGTCGGGAGCGGCGATAGCCGTATACGAAGTAGAACACGAGCCCGGCGGCCATCCAGACCCCGAAGACCACCCAGGTGACGGCGGACAGGCTGCCCATCATCCACAGACAGAATCCGAGCCCCAGCGCGGGCAGCACCGGGGACAGCGGCACCCGGAAAGTGCGCGGCATGTCCGGACGGGTCCGGCGCAGCAGCACGACGGCGATGTTGACCAGCGCGAAGGCGAAGAGCGTGCCGATGCTGGTGGCGTCGGCGAGCTGGCCCAGCGGGATGGCGGCGGCGAGGACACCGCAGAACAGGGACACGATGACCGTGTTGGCACGGGGCGCGCCGGTCTTGGGATGCACGCGCGAGAACACCTTCGGCACGAGCCCGTCCCGGGACATCGCGAAGAGGATGCGCGTCTGGCCGTAGAGCACGGTCAGCACGACGCTCGCGATGGCGATGACGGCGCAGGCGGCCAGCAGGGTCCCCCAGAAGGTCTGTCCGGTCACCTCGCGCATGATCTGGGCCAGCGCCGCCTCCGAGTCACCGAAGCGCTCCCAGGGCTTCGCGCCGACGGCGACGGCCGCGACGAGGACGTAGAGGGCCGTCACGATGACCAGTGACAGCATGATCGCGCGCGGCAGGTCACGCTGCGCGTTCTTGGCCTCCTCACCGGCGGTGGAGGCGGCGTCGAAGCCGATGTACGAGAAGAACAGCGTCGCCCCGGCCGCGCTCACACCCGCCATGCCGAGCGGCATGAAGTTCTCGTAGTTGCCGGAGCGGAAGCCCTGGACTCCGATGGCGCAGAACAGCACCAGCGCGGCGATCTTCACGACGACCATGACGGTGTTGGCCCGCGCGGAGTCCTTCGCGCCGCCGAGCAGGAAGGCCATGGCCAGGAGGACGACGATCAGCGCGGGCAGGTTGAAGATGCCGCCGTCGCCGGGCGGGGCGGACAGGGCGTCCGGGATGGTGACGCCGATGGTCCCGTCGAGCAGTTCGTTGAGGTACTCGCCCCAGCCGACGGCGACGGCCGCGACCGAGACGCCGTACTCCAGGATCAGACACCAGCCGCAGACCCAGGCGACCAGCTCGCCCATCGTCGCGTACGCATACGAGTACGAGGACCCGGCGACCGGGATCGTGCCCGCGAGTTCGGCGTAGGACAGGGCCGAGAACAGTGCCGTCAGGCCCGCGATCACGAAGGACAGGGTGACGGCCGGACCGGCCTTGGGCACGGCCTCGCCGAGGACGACGAAGATGCCGGTGCCGAGCGTGGCACCGATGCTGATCATGGTCAGCTGCCAGAGCCCGAGGGAGCGCCGCAGACTGCCGCCCTCCCCCTGGCCGCCCTCGGCGACCAGGCGTTCCACCGGCTTGCGCCGCACAAGACGCGCACCGACTCCCGGGGACCGTGATGTGCGCTGTTGCGGGGGTGCGCCTTGGTCGAGCACGCGCTGACTCCTTCGTCGCTGCCTCTCGGCGCGGCGGGGACCGGCGGCGCACCTGCGCGAACAGGAACCCACCGAGCGGGGTCCCCGCCACGCCGCGTACAGCGCATGACCCTACGAGCAGGGCCATAGCACTCGTAATGCTGCAATCTTGCGCATACACGCAAGATCCTTGCGTTCATCGAACGAGGGCGCGCATTCGTTGCAGGGCGGCCGGCCGCGCCCCCGAAGGGACGCGGGCTGTGTTGACTATGCGGCTCCGCCGCGCGGGCGCGACCCGCCACAACGGACCCACGCCCGGCACCCGCGACGAGCATCGCCCCGCGGAGCTACCAGCTGGCGTGCAGCGGCTTGCCCTCCGCGTAGCCGGCCGCGCTCTGGATGCCCACGACCGCCTTCTCCGCGAACTCCTCCAGGGAGCCCGCACCGGCGTAGGTGCAGGAGGAGCGGAGGCCCGCGATGATCGAGTCGATCAGGTCCTCGACACCGGGCCGGGTCGGGTCGAGGAACATCCGGGAGGTGGAGATGCCCTCCTCGAACAGCGCCTTGCGGGCCCGGTCGTACGACGACTCGTCGGACGTACGGTTGGCCACGGCCCGCGCGGACGCCATGCCGAACGACTCCTTGTAGAGCCGCCCGTCGGCGTCCTGCTGGAGGTCGCCCGGGGACTCGTACGTGCCCGCGAACCACGAGCCGACCATGACGTTGGACGCACCGGCCGCCAGCGCCATGGCGACGTCACGCGGGTGCCGGACACCGCCGTCGGCCCAGACGTGCTTGCCGTACTTCTTCGCCTCGGCGGCGCACTCCAGCACGGCCGAGAACTGCGGCCGGCCCACACCGGTCATCATGCGGGTGGTGCACATGGCACCGGGACCCACACCGACCTTGATGATGTCGGCACCGGCCTCGATCAGATCCCGCACACCCTCGGCGGCCACGATGTTGCCGGCGACGATCGGCACCTGCGGGTCGAGCGCCCGCACGACCTTGATCGCGCTGATCATCGACTCCTGGTGGCCGTGCGCCGTGTCGATGACGAGCGTGTCCACGCCCGCGTCGAGCAGCTGCTTGGCCTTGCCCGCGACATCGCCGTTGATACCGACGGCGGCCGCGATGCGCAGCCTGCCGTTCGCATCCACGGCCGGCGTGTACAGCGTGGCGCGCAGGGCGCCCTTGCGGGTGAGGATGCCGGCGAGCCGGCCTTCCTTGTCCACGGCGGGGGCGTAACGGCGGTTGGCGGCGTCGAGCCGGTTGAAGGCCTCGCGCGGGTCGATGTCCGCGTCGATCAGCAGCAGGTCCTTGGACATGACGACCTCGAGCTGCGTGAAGCGGTCGACGCCGGTCAGGTCGCGGTCGGTGACGACACCGACGGGCCGACCGTCCTCGTCGACGACCACACCGGCGTTGTGCGCCCGCTTGGGCAGCAGGGCCAGCGCGTCGGCGGCGGTCTGGTGCGGGGCCAGCACGATCGGGGTGTCCAGGACGTGGTGGCGGCTCTTCACCCAGGCGACGACCTCGGTGACGACCTCGATCGGGATGTCCTGCGGAATGACCACCAGGCCACCGCGCCGGGCCATCGTCTCGGCCATCCGGCGCCCGGCGATGGCGGTCATGTTGGCGACGACCAGCGGGATCGTGGTGCCCGTGCCGTCGGGGGCGCTGAGGTCCACACCCTGACGCGAGCCGACCGCGCTGCGGCTCGGGACCATGAAGACGTCGTCGTACGTCAGGTCGTACGCGGGCTGGATGCCATTGAGGAAACGCACGTGCTGCACATCCCAGTCGATCAGAGGTGGCCCCCGGACAGGACAGCCAGGGGGAAGAGCACGTACTTCATTGTCCCATGTCCACCGGAATGCGATGCCCGGGCAGATCATCCAGGCTGGTCAGAGGCGCGTTAGGAGGATCCTCCGAGCGCGAGCGTCACGGTGAGCGCGGACGCCTGCGCGAACACCTCACGGGCGGTCGCCCACTCGTCCGGCCGCGCCTCGGCGTACCGCTCCCAGTTGCGTACGACGACGATTCTGTCCCCGACGGTGTCCTCGGGCCACAGTTCCGGGTCGGAGAGGACGTCGGCCAGCGCGTCCCAGTTGCGCCCGAAGTAGTCCGGCAGCCGCAGGTCCCGGGCACAGCGTTCCATCAGGCTCGCCTTGTCCGTGACCCCGTCGAGGTCCAGTGTGGCCACGACCGCCGTCATCTCAGTACCGCCCTGAACGAGTCGTAGTGATCATCGGTGTAGTAGATCTCGTCGTCCTGCCCGGTGACAATGCGCCGGGCCCCGCGATCGCGCGAGCCCGGCGTGGGGACGGTGTATTCGTGGTAGTAACCGCGCGTGTGGGCGGGCAGCCGCCGCTCGAAGTTCCCGAAGACACTGCCGTCCTTCTCGTACGGGAAGGGGCCACCGGCGTCGATGAGAGCGAGCGTCCGGCGGGCCTGGGCGGGCAGCCGTGACTCCTGGACGGTGGCCATGCCCTCGGCCCAGGACGGAGTGGCCTCACCGGCCTCACTCGACGTGCACCCCGTCAGCAGGACGACGAGAAGACAGGCCAGCACCCGGGGGACGAACCGCAGCAGCATGCTGTCCACGCTGCCACGGCCGCACGCCTTTTCCTTTGTTCGCCTCCGGCGCGCCCCAGCCGGTGTCGACAGCCCGACCGTGCTCAGCCCTTCGGGCCTCCGCGCGCTCGACCTGTCGACACCGGCGCGCGCCTACGGCTCACGCGCCATGACCTTCGGTCAGGGGCCGTCCGGGTCAGATCGGTTCAGCGCCGGCTTCGGCGTCTGACCTGCCGTCAGCAGCACGTCCGCCGCCGAGGTGTCCGTCACCAGGCTGGTGACGAGCCCGGACCGCAGCACGGCGTCGATGGCCATCGCCTTGCGCGCCCCGCCCGCGATCGCGACGACCTCGGGGATACGGCGGAGCTGGTCCGCCTTGACCGTGATGCACCGCTCGCCCAGGTCCCGGCCCACGCGGCGCCCGTCGGCGTCGAAGAGGTGCGCGGAGGTCTCCGCGGCGACGCCGAGGGTGGAGTAGTGCGCCCGCTCCTCTTCGCTGAGCATGTCGTACACCGTGGAGACACCCGGCCCCCAGGAGCCGATGGAGACACAGGCGACCGTGACCTTGTCGAAGTACTCGAAGGCCCGGGCGATCCCCGTCTGGTTGCGCAGCGCCGCCGCGGTGGCCGCGTCCGGCAGCAGCATCGGGGCGTAGATCGGGTGGGCGTCGCCGCCCGAGACCTGCGCGGCCCGCCGTACCGCCTCCACCGAACCGCGCTCGGCGGTCCCGGCGTCGTACACCCCCGTCAGTTGCACCACCGTGCACGGCGGCAGCCGGTCGAGGGCCGCCGCCATGTGAATGGTGGACCGGCCCCAGGCCAGGCCCAGGACGTCGCCCTCGTTGACGAGTTCGCCGAGCAGGTCGGCGGCCGTCTCCCCGAGGTTCTCGGGGTCGGGCGAGTCCTCCGCCTCGGCCGGTGACTCCACCACGACGGCATGCCTCAGTCCGTACCGGGCGCGCAGCGCGTCCGAGCGCTCGGCGTCCAGTTCGGCAGGCACACGGATCTCGATGCGTACGAGATCCCGCTCGAGGGCGGTCTCCAGAACCCGGGCCACCTTGAAGCGGCTCACGCCGAACTCCTCGGCGATCTGGATCTTGGACTTGCCCTCGAGGTAGAAGCGGCGGGCCATGGCCGCCGCCTGCACCAGCTCAGCGGGTCCCATCCGCATGGCTGACCGGCCCGCCGACATACCCGACACGGCCATCTCCTCACTGCTGTTCACACTCTGGATTCGCCGTTCATCCTTGCAGATCCGGCGGACTTGATCAGCCCTGATGGGAGCCGTTCACGTTCCTGTGGCTCAGTGGCCGCATGCCCAGCTCGCCTTGGCGGTCGCCCCCTCAGCTTGGGTGCGCAATGCACGCACCGCCTCGGCCGGGTCGGACGCCCCGTACACGGCCGAGCCGGCGACGAACACATCGGCTCCGGCGTCGGCGCACCGCTCGATGGTGGAGGCCGAGACCCCGCCGTCGACCTGGAGCCAGAGTTCGAGGCCGTGCTTGCTGATCAACTCGCGGGTGCGGCGAATCTTGGGGAGCATGATGTCGAGGAACGCCTGTCCCCCGAAGCCCGGCTCGACCGTCATGATCAGGAGCATGTCGAGCTCGGGGAGCAGATCCTCGTACGGTTCGATGGGCGTCGCGGGCCTGAGCGCCATGGACGCACGGGCGCCCTTGGCCCGGATCTCCCGGGCGAGCCGGACCGGAGCGGCGGCCGCCTCGACGTGGAAGGTGACGGAACCGGCCCCCGCCTCTACGTACTGAGGCGCCCACCGATCGGGGGCCTCGATCATCAGATGGCAGTCCAGCGGGGTGTCCGTCGCCCGGGCGAGGGACTCTACGACCGGCACACCGAGCGTGAGGTTCGGGACGAAATGGTTGTCCATGACGTCGACGTGGAGCCAGTCGGCTCCCTCCACCGCCTTCGCCTCGTCCGCGAGGCGAGCGAAGTCTGCGGACAGAATGCTGGGGTTGATCTGCGCGGCCATAGCCCAAGCCTGCCATGTCCGGCCACGAATGTTCGCGCCGGTCCAGACCTCAGCCGTTCATCGGATGTTGTTCCGGGACGGTACGTGCCATATTGGGCGGCCGACCGTGAGGCATCGGGGCTGCGGGGGTGGCCATGACGGGGAAGCAAGGCATCGGGCATCTGGTGTGCGGACGGCGCGCCAAGTGGGTCGTTCTGGCGCTGTGGGTCGTCGCGCTGTTCCTGACCGCGCCCTTCGCCCAGAAACTCACCGACGCCCAGGACAACGACGCCGCCTCCTGGCTGCCCGGCTCCGCCGAGTCCACCCAAGTCCTCAAGGTCTCCGAGGACTTCAGGCCCGAGCAGATCCCCGCGGTCGTCGTCTACGCCCGTCCCGACGGTCTGACCGCCCAGGACCGGGCGCAGATCGCGGAGGACGCACGGCAGCTCAAAGAACTGCGCGACCACGGCATCCGCGGCGCGGAGACCCGCGGCCCGGTCTTCGACCGCGAAACGGATCCGCGCGCGGCCCAGATCCTCGTACCGATCACGATGGACGAGCAGGGCTGGGAGGAGATCTCTCCGGCGGTCGACACCATCCGGGACGGTGTCGGCGAGGGCAGCGACGGCCTCGCCGTGCACATCACCGGCCCGGGCGGCACCTCCGCCGACTTCTCCGAGGCCTTCGAAGGCATCGACTCGACCCTGCTGATCTCCGCGATGGGCGTCGTCATCGTGATGCTGCTGCTCACCTATCGCAGCCCCACCCTCATCCTGGTCCCCCTGCTCTCGGTCATCGCCGCCCTGTTCACCGCGCAGGCCCTCATCTACCTGCTCGCGGAGCACGCCGGCCTCACGGTCAACGGCCAGAGCGCGGGCATCCTCACGGTCCTCGTCTTCGGCGCGGGGACGGACTACGCCCTGCTCCTCGTCGCCCGCTACCGCGAGGAACTGCACCACCACGAGGACCGGCACGAGGCGATGGCCCTGGCCCTGCACCGCGCGGGCCCGGCCGTGATCGCGTCCGGCGCGACCGTGGTCCTGAGCATGCTGGTGCTGCTGGCCGCGGAGATGAACTCGACGAGCGGCCTCGGCCCGGTGGCGGCGATCGGCGTGGCGGTGGCCCTGCTGGCGATGATGACCCTCTTCCCGGCTCTGCTGGTGATCTGCGGCCGCTGGATCTTCTGGCCCGTGATCCCGCGCTTCGGCGACCCCGACCGCATCGAGCGGGGCCTCTGGGCCCGGATGGGCCGCCGTATCGCCCGCCGCCCGCGCATGGTGTGGAGCGCCACCGCACTGATCCTCGCCATCTGCTCGCTGGGCCTGATCCAGCTGCGCGCCGAGGGCATCAGCAACGCGGACGCCTTCACCGGGAAACCGGACTCGATCGTCGGCCAGGAGGTCTCCGCACGCTACTTCCCGGCGGGCAGCGGCGATCCCCTGGTCATCATCAGCAACCAGGCGCAGGCGCGGCAGGTGGGCGAGGCGGTGGCCGCCACCGACGGCGTCGCGCCCGGCTCGCTGGGCCTGCCGCCGGGCACGAAACCGTCGTACGAGGGCAAGGTCCTCTTCGAGGCGACCATGACCGATCCGGCCGACAGCGAGGCGGCCAAGCAGACGGTCGAACGGGTCCGGGACGCGGTCCACGCGGTACCGGACGCCGACGCCCGGGTCGGCGGCGGTACGGCCTCCCTGCTCGACATGGACGAGGCGACCACGCACGACAACATACTGATCATCCCGCTGGTCCTGATCGTCGTCATGCTGATCCTGTGCGCCCTGCTGCGCGCCCTGATCGCGCCGCTGCTGCTGATCGGGACGGTGATCCTGTCGTTCGCGGCGGCACTGGGAATCAGCGCGCTCGCGTTCAGGTACCTGTTCGACTACGCGGGAGAGACGACGGACTTCCCCCTCTTCGTCTTCGTCTTCCTGGTGGCCCTCGGTATCGACTACAACATCTTCCTGACCACCCGCATCCGCGAGGAGGCGGCCCGCCAGGGCACCCGGCCCGGCGTGGTCATGGGCCTGGCGGCGACGGGCGCGGTCATCACGTCCGCGGGCCTGGTGCTGGCCGGCACCTTCGCCGCCCTCGGCACACTGCCGATGGTCGCCTTCGCCGAGATCGGCTTCGCGGTGGCGCTGGGCGTACTCCTGGACACGTTCATCGTCCGGTCGGTACTGGTGCCGGCCCTGTTCCTGGACGTGGGCCCGAAGATGTGGTGGCCGCACAAGCTGGCGCGGGAGGACGGTAACGCTCCCGCGGCGACCGAGTCGGAAAGGGTGAGCCAAACGCCCTGAGGGGCGCGGGGAACTGCGCGACAAGCCACAACGGACCCGCACATGCACGACAACCCACACCCCTACGGCGCGAAGGCGAACCTCACCCCGTCCGACGGATCAACGCCAGATACATCGCGTCCGTCCCATGCACATGCGGCCACAACTGCACATCCGGACCCTCACCGAGCGCCGGCACGCCGGGCAGCAACGGCCGCGCGTCGATCAACTCGGCCTCCGGCCACTGCTTGAGCACGTCCTCGACAACCGCCCGCGTCTCGGCGAGATGCGGCGAACAGGTCGCGTACCCCACGACCCCGCCGACCCGGACGGAGTCCAGCGCGGTCTTCAGCAGCCCCCGCTGCAACGGCCCGAACCCCTCAAGATCCTCCGGCCGCCGCCGCCACCGCGCCTCGGGCCTCCGCCGCAGCGCCCCCAGCCCGGTACACGGCACATCCATCAGCACCCGGTCGAAACTGCCCGACCGCCACGGCGGCTTGATCCCGTCCGCGGCGATCACCTGATACGGCCCCGGATTCCCGCGCAGCGCCTTCGCCACGAGCCCGGCCCGATGCGGCTGCTTCTCGGAGGCCAGCAGCACGGCACCCCGCTCCGCGGCCAGCGCGGCGAGCAGCGCGGCCTTGCCACCGGGCCCCGCACACCCGTCGAGCCACTTCCCGTCCGGCCCCTCCAGAGGCGCGTTGGCGAGCGCCAGGGCCACCAGCTGGCTGCCCTCGTCCTGCACGCCCGCACGACCCTCCCGTACGGCCTCGATGGCCCCGGGCTCGCCGCCCTCGGTCAGCCGCACGGCGTACGGCGACCAGCGCCCGGCGACGGCGGCCTCCTCCCGCAGCAGTTCGTCGGTGCCGGACCGGCCGGGCCGGGCGACCAGCGTCACCTCGGGCCGCTCGTTGTCCGCCGCCAGCAGCTCCTCGATGCCGGCCCGCGGTCCGCCGAGCGAGTCCCACAGCGCCGAGACGACCCAGCGGGGGTGCGAGTGCACGACGGCGAGATGCTCCTCGGGGTCGTCCTCGTACGGCGGAGCCACGCGCGCGATCCATCCGTCCAGATCGTCCTGCGCGACCTTCCGCAGCACGGCGTTCACGAACTTGGCCCGCCCGTCCCCGAGCACCACACGCGCGAGCTCGACGGAGGCGGACACGGCGGCATGCGTGGGGATCCGCGTCCCGAGCAGCTGATGGACCCCGAGGCTCAGCACATCGAGGACCGGCGGGTCGACCTCCCGGAGCGGCCGGTCGACACAGGCGGAGATGACGGCGTCGTACGTCCCCTGGCGCCGGAGCGTCCCGTAGACGAGTTCGGTGGCCAGTGCGGCGTCCCGTCCGTCGAACTTGTCGGGCCCCTCCTTCTCCCGCGCCTTGCGCAGCAGCGGCGGGAGCACGAGGTTGGCGTACGCGTCCCGCTCGTCCACGGCCCGCAGGGCCTCGAAGGCGAGGAAGCGGACGGGGTCCTTCTTGGGCCGACGGTAGGGCTTGCCGGACGGGCGGGGCCCACGGGACTGGTCGCTCACGAAAAAGGTGCTCCGGATGTGTTGGCGGGATACGCACCAAGCGTACGTCCCACCTGCGCGCGCGTTACCCGCCGAGGGGCCTCGCCGTCGGCACCCGTACTACTCGCCGAGGCTCTCGCTCTCACCGATCCGCACTCCGCGCGCCCAGTCGGCGGCCCGCATCGGCTTCTTGCCCTGGGCCTGCACCCACAGCAGCTCCACGCCGTGGGAGCCGGTGCCCACGTGAACGTTGTTCTTGCCGACGGCGAGCTGTCCGGGGGCGAGGTCGGTGCGCTCGGGCGCGGGCTGCACCTGGATGAGCTTGAGCCGCTCGCCGCGGAAGACCGTCCAGGCGCCCGGCGCGGGCGTGCAGCCGCGCACGACCCGGTCGACCCGCAGGGCCGGGGTGCGCCAGTCGACCTGTGCGTCCTCGACGGTGATCTTCGGAGCGAGGGTGATGCCCTCGGCGGGCTGCGGTACGGCCTTCAGGGTGCCGTCCTCGATCCCGTCCATCGTCGCGGCGAGCAGTCCCGAGCCGGCGAAGGCGAGCCGGGTCAGCAGGTCGCCGCTGGTGTCGGTGTGCCGGATCTCCTCGGTGACGGTGCCGTAGACGGGCCCGGAGTCGAGGCCTTCCTCGATGAGGAAGGTGGAGGCCCCGGTGATCTCGTCGCCCGCCATGATGGAGTGCTGCACGGGTGCGGCCCCACGCCAGGCGGGCAGCAGCGAGAAGTGCAGGTTGACCCAGCCGTGGGCGGGGATGTCGAGGGCGACGCGGGGCAGCAGCGCCCCGTAGGCGACGACAGGACAGCAGTCGGGGGCGATCTCCCGCAGCCGCTCCAGAAACTCCGGGTCCCGCGGCTTGAGGGGCTTCAGCACCTCGATGCCCGCCTCCACGGCCCGCTCGGCCACCGGGCTCGCGACGAGCCTGCGCCCACGCCCGGCCGGCGCGTCGGGCCGCGTGACGACGGCGGCCACCTCGTGCCGCCCGGAGGCGATGAGTGCGTCCAGAGCGGGAACGGCGACCTCGGGGGTACCGGCGAAGACGAGCTTCATGGGTGGGTTCGGGCCTCTCGGGCGGGGGTGTGCGGGCGACGCACAAGTCTATGACCTCGGAAAGACATACCGCCGACGGAGTGGACCGCGCGGGGATCGAGGCGCGAACACCCCTCCCGGGGCGCACGCATATGCCGCCACGCCCCCACTGCGTGACCAGCGGAGCGTCCACGCGTTGGTCAAGAGAGAGTTGACCACTACGGGCCGCTGCAGCGGCCCGATCCTTTTCATCGCCGGTTCGAGAGGCTTGTTCATGGCCGACCACGCAACCCACGACGCCCAGGCTCGGGCCAGCCTGCACTTGCTGGTGCGGGACATCGAGCGGGTCCGCCGGCAGGTGGACGCACTGCGCACGCTCACCGCCCAGTTGGGGAACGTCTACCGCCCGCGCCGCTCCGGTCCCTCCACGGGCTTCGTCGTCTACGGACGTGCCCCCGCGCCGACGGTCCGCCTCGCGCAGGAGCTGCGGGACAGCGTCGAGACACTGGTGACGGCCGCGGTCGACTTCGACCGCTCGCTCGGCTTCTCGTGGGACGCGGTGGGCTCCGCGCTCGGGGTCACCAAGCAGGCGGTCCACCGTCGCTACGGCGCACGCCGTGCCGTGGCCCAGGCGGCCGCCGAGGCCGAGCGCACCACCGAGGCGCCGGTCACCCACACGGTCAACGTCAACACCGGTATCGCCGCGGTGCCGACGGTCCCCGCGGCCCGCTCCATGCCGACCCAGCCGACGGCGGGCAGCCCGGTCCTCCGCGAAGAGGTACGCCCCACCGCCTTCCCCGGCCCCCGCAACGGCTGACCCACACCCACCTGATGCCCTCCCGGGACCCCCTGGGAGGGCAGCCGCATGCGTGGACGGCCCCGCACCACCCGGCCAAGGCAGCCGCAGGCCGCCGACGGCGCTCAGCCCCCACAGGGGCCACCCGCACCCGACGACGAAAGCCGCACGGGTGGTGCGGGAAATCAAAACCCGGCCGAAGGCCGGGCACCCCACAACGCACCCGCACCCGACCACAAACCCGTCACCCGATGTCGGGCGGATCGATCCGCACCCGCACCACCGGCTCCCCACTCCCCCGAGCCATCCGCGCGGCCTGCGCGGCCTTGAGCGCGGACGCGAGCACCGCCCCCTTCCCCGGCGGCACTCGAATCAGCACCCGCTCCCACTGCTCCCCCGGCGGCGGCGCCCCCACCCGTCGCGGCCCCTGCACCGCCGTGACAGCCATCGGCACCGGCCCCAACACCTCCGCCTCCCCCGGCAGTTCCACGGCCGCGAGAAACGCCGCGACCGCCTCCCCCACCCCCGACACGGCCGCCATCCGCGACACCGGCGGAAACCCCAACTCGGCCCGCTCGGAAAGCTCCCGCACCGCATGCCCCACGGGATCCCACCGCACCAGCGCCTGCACGGGCCGCAACGTCGGCTCGGCGACGACGACCACGGTGCCCCCCGCCCCCTGCGGCCGCACGAGCGCCGCGGCGGCGATCCACCTGCGCAACGCATCCTCACCGGCCCGCAGATCGGGCCGCCCGAGCATGGCCCAGCCGTCCAGCAACAGCGCGGCCGCATACCCGCCCTCGGCCACCGGCTCGGCCCCCGGCGTACTCACGACGAGCGCGGGCGCCCCCGGCACGGTGTCCAGCACATGCTCCCGCCCGGAGGTCCGCACCGGTACGGCGGGAAACGCCCGCCCCAACTCCTCCGCGGTCCGCCGGGCACCCACGACCTGGGCCCGCAGCCGAAAGCCGCCGCACTCCGGACAGAGCCAGGCGCCCTCCTCACGCGCACACCATCCGCAGCGCAGGGCATCCACGCCCTCCTGGGCCTCCAGCGGCCCGGAACAGTGCCGGCACCGCGCGGGCGCCCGGCAGTTGGCACACGCCATCCGAGGCACATACCCGCGCCGCGGAACCTGCACGAGCACGGGTCCCTGCTTCAGCCCCTCCCTGACGGCCTGCCAGGCAAGGGTCGGCAGCCGGGCGGCCCGCGCGGCCTCGTCCCTGGCCAGATCCCCGTCCCCCACGGTCCGTACGAGCGGCGCGGCACCCCGCACCTGCTCACGCGCGGCGACGATCGGCGCTGCCCACCCGCTCTCGACGAGTTGCGCGGCCTCCACGGTGCAGCTCCAGCTCCCCAGCAGGAAGCCGCACTTGTCCTGGGCGGCCCGCAGCAACAGCACCTCACGGGCATGCGGCTGCGGCGCGTGCGGCTCGCTGTGGCTGTCGTCCCCGTCGTCCCAGATGGCGACCAGCCCGAGATCCCGCACCGGCGCGAACATGGCCGCCCGAGTCCCCACCACGGCCCGCACGGCCCCCCGCCGCACGGCCAGCCACTCCCGGTACCGCTTCTCGGGCCCCGCGTCGGCGGTGAGCACGGCATGCCGCCCCTCCCCCAGCAAGGAGGTCAGCGCGGCATCGACACGCGCGACGGCCCGCCCGTCCGGCACCACGACCAGCGCCCCGCGCCCGGAGGCCAGCGTGGCGGCGACGGCCCGCGCCAGTTCGTCACACCACTCGGGCCCGGGCAACGCGTTCCAGACAGCCCTCGGCGCCCCGCCCGAGGCGAGCGCCTCCAGAAACCCGGCCCCCCGCTCGTACCGGCTCCAGGACCCGGTCTCAGGCGCCCCGGGCGGTGGAAGCGGCTCCGCCGAAGCCCGCTGCTCGGCCCGAGCGCTCCGCGGCGGCACGGCGAGCTGCAGCACATCGGCAAGGCTCCCGGCATACCGATCGGCCACAGCCCGGGTGAGCGCCAACAGCTCCTGGCCCAGCACCGGTTCGGGCGACACGACCTGAGCCAGCGCGGCCAACGGCCCGGAGTAGTCGGACTCGGCCAGCCGCTCGACGAGGAACCCGTCGATCAGCCCGCCGCCCTCACGCCGCCCGTCCCGCACCCGGCCACGCCCGGCCCCGAACCGCACCCGGACCCGCACCCCGGGCTGCGCCTCGGCATCGAGCTCCTCGGGCACGGCGTAGTCGAAGTACCGGTCAAGGTGGAGCACGCCCTTGTCCACGAGCACCCGCGCGACGGGCAGCTCCTTGGCCAGCGCGGCCCCCCGCCAGGTCCGCGGCTTCGCCCGCGGCACCTTCGCCTTCCGCACACTCTCCCGAATGAACGCGAGCTGCTCGGGCGGCGCCCCCTCGCCGCCCCCGCCGACCTGCTCATCCTCGCTGCTCACGCTTGCATTCTTACCAAACCCCACTGACATCCGACGCCGCCCGAACGCACCGAGGCCCGGCATCCCCCAAGGGACGCCGGGCTTCGGGAAGAACCGTGGAGCCGGGCCTTACAGCCCCGCCGCCTTGCGCAGCGCGTCCACGCGGTCGGTGCGCTCCCAGGTGAAGTCGGGCAGCTCACGGCCGAAGTGGCCGTAGGCGGCGGTCTGGGCGTAGATCGGGCGCAGCAGGTCGAGGTCGCGGATGATCGCGGCCGGACGCAGGTCGAAGACCTCGTCGATGGCCTTCTCGATCTTCTCGGCGTCGACCTTGGCGGTGCCGAAGGTCTCGACGAACAGGCCGACGGGCTCGGCCTTGCCGATCGCGTACGCGACCTGCACCTCGCAGCGGGAGGCGAGGCCCGCGGCGACGACGTTCTTGGCGACCCAGCGCATCGCGTACGCCGCCGAACGGTCCACCTTGGACGGGTCCTTGCCGGAGAAGGCACCGCCGCCGTGGCGGGCCATGCCGCCGTACGTGTCGATGATGATCTTGCGGCCGGTCAGGCCCGCGTCACCCATCGGACCGCCGATCTCGAAGCGGCCGGTCGGGTTGACCAGGAGGCGGTAGCCCTCGGTCTCCAGCTTGATGCCCTCGTCGAGCAGCGCCTTCAGCTCCGGCTCCACGACGAACTCGCGGATGTCGGGGGCGAGCAGCGACTCCAGGTCGATGTCGGAGGCGTGCTGCGAGGAGACCACGACGGTGTCGAGGCGGACGGCCTTGTCACCGTCGTACTCGATGGTGACCTGCGTCTTGCCGTCGGGGCGCAGGTAGGGGATCGTCCCGTTCTTGCGGACCTCGGACAGACGGCTCGACAGCCGGTGCGCCAGGAAGATCGGCAGCGGCATCAGCGTCGGCGTCTCGTCCGTCGCGTAGCCGAACATCAGGCCCTGGTCGCCGGCGCCCTGCTTGTCGAGCTCGTCCTCGTCGCCCTCGACCCGCTTCTCGTAGGCGGTGTCGACACCCTGCGCGATGTCCGGGGACTGCGAGCCGATGGACACCGAGACGCCGCAGGAGGCGCCGTCGAAGCCCTTCTTCGAGGAGTCGTAACCGATCGCGAGGATCTTGTCCCGTACGAGCTGGGGGATCGGGGCGTAGGCCTTGGTGGTGACCTCACCGGCCACGTGCACCAGGCCGGTCGTGATCAGGGTCTCGACCGCGACCCGGGAGGTCGGGTCCTCGCGCAGGAGCGCGTCGAGAATGGTGTCGCTGATCTGGTCAGCGATCTTGTCGGGGTGACCCTCGGTCACAGACTCCGAGGTGAACAGACGACGGGACACAACGCTCCCTGGGGTTGCAGCGGCTGCTGGCTGATCATGGGCGGACGGGCTCGGGGGCTGCGCCCGGCATCGTCCGAGAACAGTTTATCGGTCGTGCTCCGTCACAGGCTCACCCGTCTCGCTGGTCGGGAGCCCTGTGACCTGCGGCACGGGCATTCTGCCCAATCCCGAGCGGGCTTGGCCAGGCCCGCCACGCCTCTATTACCGAGGTGACAGAGCGCAGTGGAGCGAATGAAACATTCACTTCATGCGCCGGGCCACCAGATCCCATACGATTTCGGCCAATGCTTCCTTCGGTCCGTGCGGGACCGGCGTCTCGGTGCCGTCGGCGCCCAGCACCACCGCCTCGTTCTCTTCCGCCCCGAAAGTCTTGCGCTCCCCCACCTCGTTGACGACGAGAAGGTCGCACCCCTTGCGGGCGAGCTTCGTACGGCCGTTGGCCAGCACGTCGTCCGTCTCGGCGGCGAACCCGACGACCACCTGTCCGGGGCGGGCCCGGTCGGCCGAGACCTCCGCCAGGATGTCCGGATTCCGCACCAGAACGATGGGTTCCGGATCCTGGCCGTCCTTCTTCTTGATCTTCCCGGCCGCGTATGTCTCCGGCCGGAAGTCCGCGACCGCGGCGGCCATGACGACCGCGTCGGCGTCCTCGGCCGCCTTCAGGACGGCTTCACGCAGTTGTACGGCCGTGCCGACCGGGACGATGTCCACCCCCGCCGGGTCCGGCAGCCCGGTGTTCGCGGCGATGAGCGTGACGCGCGCGCCGCGGGCGGCGGCGGTGCGGGCGAGGGCGTAACCCTGCTTGCCGGAGGAGCGGTTGCCGAGGAAGCGGACCGGGTCGAGGGGCTCACGGGTGCCGCCGGCGCTGACGACGACGTGCCGTCCCTTCAGGTCCGGCTCGGTGACGCCCCGGGCGAGGACGCGGCGGCAGACCTCGAAGATCTCACCCGGGTCGGGCAGCCGGCCCTTGCCGGTGTCGACGCCGGTGAGGCGCCCGACGGCCGGCTCGACGACGACCGCGCCCCGGCGGCGCAGGGTCGCCACGTTCTCCTGGGTGGCCGGGTGCTCCCACATCTCGGTGTGCATTGCGGGGGCGAAGACGACCGGACAGCGGGCGGTCAGGAGTGTGTTGGTGAGCAGGTCGTCCGCGAGGCCGTGGGCCGCCTTCGCGAGCATGTCGGCCGTGGCCGGGGCGACGATCACGAGGTCGGCGTGCTGCCCGATGCGGACGTGCGGCACCTCGTGGACGTCGTCCCACACCTCGGTCGAGACGGGGTGGCCAGAGAGGGCGGACCAGGTGGCGGCACCGACGAAGTGCAGGGCGGAGGCGGTGGGCACCACGCGTACGTCGTGGCCCGACTCCGTCAGTCTGCGCAACAGCTCACAGGCCTTGTACGCGGCGATGCCACCGCTGACCCCCAGCACGACCCTCGGCTTGTCCACCAGGTCTCCCATCCCTCGAACCGACGACTCCATGCTGCATCACAGCGGAGGAAGACCCCCGCGCCCCCGAGCAGACCACAGGCCCGACAGTCGCGCTGCCGGGCCTGTGGAAAGCCAGCTCAAAGCCGAAAATACTGGTTACTGCGCGGGGCCCTCGACGGCCTCGGACGTCAGCAGACCCGCGTTGATCTCGCGGAGCGCGATCGAGAGCGGCTTCTCGTGCACGTGGGTGTCGACGAGCGGACCGACGTACTCGAGGAGGCCCTCGCCGAGCTGCGAGTAGTACGCGTTGATCTGCCGCGCACGCTTGGCCGCGTAGATCACGAGGCTGTACTTCGAGTCGGTGGCCTCGAGGAGCTCGTCGATCGGAGGGTTGATGATGCCCTCGGGCGCGGTGATGGAAGAGGACACGCTCTGCCTTCCGATGGGTGGGAAAGAATCAGTGTAAATGATCAAGCCTCAACGATCAGGCACGATCACACAACATCCATCAAGCCTAGCAGCTCACGCGCCACGTCCTCGACGGAGGTGTTGACCAAGGTCACATCGAACTCGGGCTCGGCCGCCAGTTCGACCTTCGCCGCCTCAAGACGGCGTTCGATCACAGCGGGCGGCTCGGTGCCACGCCCGGTGAGCCTGCGCACGAGCTCCTCCCAGGAGGGAGGGGCCAGGAACACCAGCTGGGCCTCCGACATGGACTCGCGGACCTGCCGGGCGCCCTGGAGATCGATCTCCAGAAGAACCGGCTCGCCCGCCTCCAGCCGCTCCAGCACCGCGTTGCGCGGGGTGCCGTAGCGATTGCCGGCGAACTCGGCCCACTCCAGCAGCTCACCGTTGGCGATCAGCTTGTCCATCTCCTCGTCGGTGACGAAGAAGTAGTGGACACCGTGCTTCTCGCCGGGGCGGGGCTTGCGGGTCGTCGCCGACACCGAGAGCCAGACCTCGGGGTGTTCCTTGCGCATATGGGCGACGACCGTGCTCTTGCCGACCCCTGAGGGGCCGGAGAGCACGGTCAGCCGCGGACGTTCACTCATGCAGCGATTATTCCAGCAATCCCGGGGTGCCCGGGACTCCCGGTCCGGACTCAGGAACCGGTACTGCCGAACTCACGCTCCAGAGAAGCGATCTGGTTCGAACCGAGACCACGCACACGGCGGCTCTCGGAGATGCCCAGACGCTCCATGATCTGCTTGGCGCGGACCTTGCCCACGCCCGGTAGCGACTCGAGCAGGGCGGAGACCTTCATCTTGCCGATGACGTCGTTCTCCTGGCCCTGCTTGATGACCTCGTGAAGAGAGGCGCCGGAGTGCTTGAGTCGATTCTTGACCTCGGCCCGCTCCCGGCGAGCCGCGGCGGCCTTTTCGAGCGCGGCTGCGCGCTGTTCAGGGGTAAGGGGCGGAAGAGCCACGCCTACGTCACCTCGGATGTTGAACTGTCGGATACGGACCGGTGAGGAACCTAGTCGCCCCACACCTGGGGAGCCACGAGCAACACGCTTGCCCGTTCACTCTGCGTCGGAGACTAGCGGCCAACTCCGCCAGAGTCAGCGAGAACAGCGGAAAAGTCCTGGTCAGCCTCCGTCAGGCCGGACATTTCAGGCATACTGCCCCGGATTTGAGAATGTATTCAGCCTCAAGTCGTCCTGGAAGCACTCATCGGAGGTCTCATCCGAACGTCTCGAACGCCTCGGACGGCGGTCATACGACCGCCATGGCACCGCCGGTCTCACGCCACGGCGGCCCTGGTCTCCTCCGCGAACCGCTCCGCGGCCGCCCGCAGCGCCCCGACGTCGGGACCGTGCCGCAGGACCCCCCGGCTGACGTTGGGGACGACATTGCGCACCACGGAGCCGAACACCGTGGGAAGGTCGGCCGGAGTGGCCCCCTGGGCGCCGATGCCGGGCGCGAGGAGCGGACCGTTGATGTCCAGGTCGTAGGACGACAGATCGCCGAGCGTGGCGCCCACGACGGCGCCGAAGGACCCCAGGGGCTCCTCCCCCGTGTTCTCGGCCGCCAGATGCGCCAGCATCGTCGCGCCGACGTCACGGCCGTCCGCACGGATCGCGTGCTGGACCTCGCCGCCCTCGGGGTTGGACGTCAGCGCCAGCACGAACAGGCCGGCGCCGCTCTCCCGCGCCAGCGCGACCGCCGGCGAGAGCGAGCCGTAGCCGAGGTACGGCGAGACGGTGAGCGCGTCGGAGAACAGCGGGGAGTCCTTGTGCAGGAACGCCTCCGCGTAGGCGGCCATGGTCGAGCCGATGTCGCCGCGCTTGGCGTCCATGACGACCAGCGCACCGGCGGCCCGCGCCTGCTCGACCGACTTCTCCAGGACGGCGACACCGCGCGACCCGAAGCGCTCGAAGAAAGCACTCTGCGGCTTGAGGACGGCGACCCGGTCGGCGACAGCCTCGACGACCGTGCGGCTGAACCGCTCCAGTCCGGCCACGTCGTCGTTCAGGCCCCACTCGGCGAGCAGGGACGCGTGCGGGTCGATGCCGACGCACAGCGGGCCGCGCTCGTCCATGACCTGGCGAAGACGTGCGCCGAAGGGTGCGAGAGCGCTCATGCCGGCTTCCTTACGTCGGCGCCGACCGCGTCGGCGAGGGTGGCGTACGGGCTCGTACGGAGGCGGGCGGCGAGCCCCTTGTGGATGGCCCTGCCCCAGAAGGGACCCTCGTAGACGAACGCGCTGTAGCCCTGGACGAGCGTCGCACCGGCGAGAATGCGCTGCCAGGCGTCCTCGGCGTCCTCGATGCCGCCGACGCCCACGAGGGTGATGCGGTCGCCCACGCGCGCGTAGAGGCGCCTGAGGACCTCCAGGGAGCGTGCCTTCAGCGGAGCGCCGGACAGGCCGCCGGTCTCCTTCACCAGTGAGGGTTCGGATGTCAGGCCGAGCCCGTCGCGCGCGATGGTGGTGTTCGTGGCGATGATCCCGTCCAGGCCGAGCTCCACGGCCAGGTCGGCGACGGCGTCGACGTCATCGTCGGCGAGGTCGGGCGCGATCTTCACCAGGAGCGGGACGCGGCGACCGGTGACCGTACGGTCGGCGGCCTCGCGCACGGCGCTCAGGAGCGGCCGCAGCGCCTCGGTGGCCTGCAGATTGCGCAGCCCGGGCGTGTTCGGCGACGACACGTTGACGACCAGGTAGTCGGCGTACGGCGCGAGCCGCTCGGTCGACTTCACGTAGTCTGCGGTGGCCTCGGCCTCCGGTACGACCTTGGTCTTGCCGATGTTGACGCCCACGACGGTGCTGAAGACGGGCGTACGGGACGCCAGGCGGGCCGCCACGGCCAGCGAGCCCTCGTTGTTGAAGCCCATGCGGTTGATCAGCGCGCGGTCCTTCACGAGCCGGAACAGCCGCTGCTTGGGGTTGCCGGGCTGTGCCTCCCCGGTGACCGTGCCGATCTCGACATGGTCGAAGCCGAGCATCGACATGCCGTCGACGGCGACCGCGTTCTTGTCGAAGCCGGCGGCGAGCCCGAAGGGACCGTGCATGCGCAGCCCGAACGCCTCGGTGCGCAGCTCCTCGTGGCGGGGGGCGAGCGCGGCGGCGACGAAGGTGCGGAGCACGGGGATGCGGACGGCGAGGCGGATCCAGCGGAAGGCGAGGTAGTGGGCCTTCTCGGGGTCCATGCGGGTGAAGACGAGCTTGAAGAAGATCTTGTACATGGTGTCCTCATGAAGCCTCATGAAGAGGGGGACACCGTTTCCGGTGTCCCCCTCAGGGCTGCTAGTCGCGGGCGGCGGTCAGGTGTTCCGCGTGTTCCTGCAGTGAGCGGACGCCCACATCACCGTGGTTGAGGGCGTCGATGCCCTGGACGGCGGCGGCGAGCGCCTGGACCGTCGTCAGGCACGGGACCGACCGGGCCACGGCCGCCGTACGGATCTCGTAGCCGTCGAGGCGGCCACCGGTGCCGTACGGGGTGTTGACGATGAGGTCGACCTCGCCGTCGTGGATGAGCTGGACGATGGTCTTCTCGCCGTTCGGGCCGGTGCCCTCGGACTGCTTGCGCACGATCCTGGCGTTGATGCCGTTGCGCTTGAGGACCTCGGCGGTGCCGGAGGTGGCGAGCAGCTCGAAGCCGTGGGCGACCAGCTCGCGTGCCGGGAAGATCATCGAGCGCTTGTCGCGGTTGGCGACCGAGATGAACGCGCGGCCCTTGGTGGGCAGCGGGCCGTACGCACCTGCCTGCGACTTGGCGTACGCCGTGCCGAAGACGGAGTCGATGCCCATGACCTCGCCGGTGGAGCGCATCTCCGGGCCGAGGACGGTGTCGACGCCGCGTCCGTGGATGTCGCGGAAGCGCGACCACGGCATGACGGCCTCCTTGACGGAGATCGGCGCGTCGAACGGCAGCTCGCCGCCGTCGCCCTTGGCCGGCAGCAGTCCCTCGGCCCGCAGTTCGGCGACGGTCGCGCCGAGCGAGATGCGGGCGGCGGCCTTGGCCAGCGGTACCGCGGTCGCCTTCGAGGTGAAGGGGACGGTGCGGGACGCGCGCGGGTTGGCCTCCAGGACGTAGAGGATGTCGCCGGCCATCGCGAACTGGATGTTGATCAGGCCGCGGACGCCGACGCCCTTGGCGATCGCCTCGGTGGAGGCCCGCAGGCGCTTGATGTCGAAGCCGCCCAGGGTGATCGGGGGCAGCGCGCACGCCGAGTCGCCGGAGTGGATGCCGGCCTCCTCGATGTGCTCCATGACGCCGCCGAGGTAGAGCTCCTCGCCGTCGTAGAGGGCGTCGACGTCGATCTCGATGGCGTCGTCGAGGAAGCGGTCGACCAGGACCGGCCGGGAGGGGCTGATCTCGGTCGACTCGGCGATGTAGGACGCGAGGCGGGTCTCGTCGTAGACGATCTCCATGCCGCGTCCGCCGAGGACGTACGACGGCCGCACCAGGACCGGGTAGCCGATCTCGTCGGCGATGGCCTTGGCCTCGGCGAAGGTGGTCGCGGTGCCGTGCTTGGGGGCCGGGAGGCCCGCCTCGGCGAGCACGCGGCCGAAGGCGCCGCGGTCCTCGGCGGCGTGGATGGCCTCCGGCGGGGTGCCCACGATCGGGACGCCGTTGTCCTTCAGCGCCTGGGCCAGGCCCAGCGGGGTCTGGCCGCCCAGCTGGACGACGACACCGGCGATCGGGCCCGCGAGGGACTCCGCGTGGACGATCTCCAGCACGTCTTCCAGCGTCAGCGGCTCGAAGTACAGGCGGTCGGAGGTGTCGTAGTCCGTGGAGACGGTCTCGGGGTTGCAGTTGACCATCACGGTCTCGTACCCGGCCTCGCTCAGCGCGAAGGAGGCGTGGACGCAGGAGTAGTCGAACTCGATGCCCTGGCCGATGCGGTTGGGGCCGGAGCCGAGGATGATGACGGCCGGCTTCTCGCGGGGGGCGACCTCCGTCTCCTCGTCGTAGGAGGAGTAGAAGTACGGCGTCTTCGCGGCGAACTCGGCGGCGCAGGTGTCGACCGTCTTGTAGACCGGGCGGATGCCGAGCGCGTGCCGGACCTCGCGGACGACGTCCTCGCGCAGGCCGCGGATCTCGCCGACCTGCTGGTCGGAGAAGCCGTGCCGCTTGGCCTCGGCCAGCAGGTCGGGGTCCAGCTTGGGCGCCGCGGCGAGCTCGTCGGCGATCTCCTTGATGAGGAAGAGCTGGTCGACGAACCAGGGGTCGATCTTCGTGTACTCGAAGACCTCCTCCGGCGTGGCGCCCGCGCGGATGGCCTGCATGACGGTGTTGATCCGGCCGTCGGTGGGACGGGCGGCCTCCGTCAGCAGCACCTCCTTGTCGCCGGGCTCGCCGACGAAGGTGAACTGGCTGCCCTTCTTCTCCAGCGAGCGCAGCGCCTTCTGGAAGGCCTCGGTGAAGTTGCGGCCGATGGCCATGGCCTCGCCGACCGACTTCATGGTGGTGGTCAGCGTGGAGTCGGCCTGCGGGAACTTCTCGAAGGCGAAGCGCGGGGCCTTCACGACCACGTAGTCGAGCGTCGGCTCGAAGGAGGCCGGGGTCTCCTGGGTGATGTCGTTGGGGATCTCGTCGAGGGTGTAGCCGACGGCGAGCTTGGCCGCGATCTTGGCGATCGGGAAGCCGGTCGCCTTGGAGGCGAGGGCCGAGGAGCGCGACACGCGCGGGTTCATCTCGATGACGATGACGCGGCCGTCGGCCGGGTCGATGGCGAACTGGATGTTGCAGCCGCCGGTGTCGACGCCGACCTCGCGGATGATCGCGATGCCGACGTCACGAAGGCGCTGGTACTCGCGGTCGGTCAGCGTCATCGCGGGCGCGACGGTGATCGAGTCGCCGGTGTGGACGCCCATGGGGTCGAAGTTCTCGATGGAGCAGACGACCACGACGTTGTCGTTCTTGTCGCGCATCAGCTCCAGCTCGTACTCCTTCCAGCCGAGGATGGACTCCTCCAGGAGCACCTCGGTGGTCGGGGAGAGCGTGAGGCCCTGGCCCGCGATGCGGCGCAGCTCCTCCTCGTCGTGGGCGAAGCCGGAGCCGGCGCCGCCCATGGTGAAGGACGGGCGGACGACGACCGGGTAGCCACCGAGCGTCTCGACGCCCTTGAGGACGTCGTCCATGGAGTGGCAGATGACCGAGCGGGCGGACTCGCCGTGCCCGATCTTCGCGTTCACCGCTTCGACGACGCCCTTGAAGAGGTCGCGGTCCTCGCCCTTGTTGATGGCCTCGACGTTGGCGCCGATCAGCTCGACGCCGTACTTCTCCAGCGTCCCGGCCTCGTGCAGCGAGATCGCCGTGTTGAGGGCCGTCTGACCGCCCAGGGTGGGCAGCAGGGCGTCGGGGCGCTCCTTGGCGATGATCTTCTCGACGAACTCCGGGGTGATCGGCTCGACGTAGGTGGCGTCGGCGATCTCCGGGTCGGTCATGATCGTCGCCGGGTTGGAGTTGACCAGGATGACCCTGATCCCCTCGGCGCGCAGGATGCGGCACGCCTGGGTGCCGGAGTAGTCGAACTCGGCGGCCTGGCCGATGACGATCGGGCCGGAGCCGATGACCAGGACGGACTGGATATCGGTGCGCTTAGGCACGCTGGCCCTCCAACAGAGATACGAAGCGGTCGAACAGGTAGGCGGCGTCGTGCGGGCCCGCTGCCGCTTCGGGGTGGTACTGGACGCTGAAGGCCGGCTGGTCGAGCAGCTGGAGGCCCTCCACCACGTTGTCGTTGAGGCAGACGTGGGAGACCTCAGCGCGGCCGTAGGGGGTGTCGGACACCTTGTCGAGCGGGGCGTCGACGGCGAAGCCGTGGTTGTGCGCGGTGACCTCGACCTTGCCGGTCGTACGGTCCTGCACGGGCTGGTTGATGCCGCGGTGGCCGTACTTCAGCTTGTACGTGCCGAAGCCGAGGGCGCGGCCCAGGATCTGGTTGCCGAAGCAGATGCCGAAGAGCGGCGTCCTGCGCTCCAGGACCGCCTGCATGACGGAGACCGGGTGGTCGGCGGTGGCCGGGTCGCCGGGGCCGTTGGAGAAGAACACGCCGTCCGGGTTCACGGCGTACACGTCCTCGACGGTCGCCGTGGCGGGCAGCACATGCACCTCGATGCCGCGCTCGGCCATGCGGTGCGGGGTCATGCCCTTGATGCCGAGGTCGACGGCGGCGACGGTGAACTTCTTCTCGCCGATCGCGGGGACGACGTACGTCTCCTTGGTGGCGACCTCGGCGGAGAGGTTCGCGCCCTTCATCTCGGGGGCCCGGCGGACCTCGGCGAGCATGGTGGCGTCGTCGGGCAGCGTGTCGCCGGAGAAGATGCCGACGCGCATGGCGCCGCGCTCACGCAGGTGGCGGGTCAACGCGCGCGTGTCGATGCCGGAGATCCCGACGACCCCCTGCCGGGTGAGCTCCTCGTCCAGGGAGCGGCGCGAGCGCCAGTTGGAGGGCACGCGCGCGGGGTCGCGCACGACGTAGCCGGCGACCCAGATCCGCTGCGACTCGGCGTCCTCGTCGTTGACGCCGGTGTTGCCGACGTGCGGGGCGGTCATCACGACGACCTGGCGGTGATAGGACGGGTCGGTGAGGGTCTCCTGGTAGCCGGTCATGCCGGTGGAGAACACCGCCTCGCCGAAGGTCTCCCCCACGGCCCCGTAGGCACGGCCGCGGAAGATCCGGCCGTCCTCCAGGACGAGTACCGCGGGAAGCGCCCCTTTCCTCTGCGAGGCGTTCCCCTTAGTGGAGGTCGTCATCGTGCGCCTTCCGTTTCCGTCTTGTTGATCATGGAGTTAATGGCGTCGACCCACTCGTTGTGCTCGGCCGCGCGGTCGGAGCGGAACCCGGAGTCGAGCAGCCGGTCGCCGTGCTCCCAGGTCACGACCAGCAGCCCGCCCTCGGTGAGGACCTTGCCGGCGATGCCCTTGTCGAGCCGGGCCTCGCGCAGTGCGGCGGCGGGGACGAAGAAGTCGGCCGCGCCGGGGCGTACGACGTCCAGTCCCGCGTCCGTCAGCGTGAGCTCGACCCGGCTGCGGGTACCGAGGCCGTGCGCCACGATGCGGTCGAGCCACTGCCCGGCGGTGGTGGAGCCGTGGTAGCGGCCGCTCATCGTCAGTCTCGCCGCACCGGGCTCGGACGGCATTCCAAGCAGGGGCGGCTTGCCGCCTCCGTTGAGGGTGGTGGTGGGAGACGGGCGGGCGGGCAGCTCGGGCAGGTCGCCCTGGAGCGTGCCGCGCCACTTCCAGCCCTCGCGCATCAGCCAGTAGATGAGCGCGACGAACAGCGCGAGTCCGACGAGCCACCCGACTCGGGCGGCCCAGTCGGTGACCTCAGCCGATTTCTGCTCGGCGGCCAGCAGGATTACAGGTGTCACGTGAGCTTCCCGTCGACGAGCGTGGCCTTGCCCCGCAGCCAGGTGTGCGTCACACGGCCCGGCAGCTCACGCCCCTCGTACGGGGTGTTCCGGCTGCGCGAGGCGAAGCCCGCGGGGTCCACGTCCCCACGGTATTCCGTGTCGACGAGCGTGAGGTTGGCGGGCTCACCTGCCGAGACGGGGCGGCCGTGACCGGTGGCCCGCCCGATCTGCGCGGGCTTGAAGGACATGCGGTCGGCGACCCCGGCCCAGGTGAGGAGTCCGGTGTCCACCATGGTCTCCTGCACCACTGACAACGCGGTCTCCAGGCCGACCATCCCCATGGCGGCCGCGGCCCACTCGCAGTCCTTGTCCTCGTGCGGGTGCGGGGCGTGGTCGGTGGCGACGATGTCGATCGTGCCGTCGGCCAGCGCCTCGCGCAGGGCGAACACGTCGCGCTCGGTGCGCAGCGGCGGGTTGACCTTGTAGACCGGGTTGTACGTGCGCACCAGTTCGTCGGTGAGGAGCAGGTGGTGCGGGGTGACCTCGGCGGTGACGTCGATGCCGCGGGACTTGGCCCAGCGGACGATCTCGACGGAGCCGGCGGTCGACAGGTGGCAGATGTGGACGCGGGAACCGACGTGCTCGGCGAGCAGGACATCCCGGGCGATGATCGATTCTTCGGCCACCGCGGGCCAGCCGCCGAGACCCAGCTCGGCCGAGACGACGCCCTCGTTCATCTGGGCGCCCTCGGTCAGCCGCGGCTCCTGCGCGTGCTGGGCGACGACCCCGCCGAAGGCCTTCACGTACTCCAGCGCCCGGCGCATGATCACCGCGTCGTCCACGCACTTGCCGTCGTCGGAGAACACGGTCACACCGGCCGCCGACTCGTGCATGGCCCCCAGCTCGGCGAGCTTGCGGCCCTCCAGGCCGACGGTGACGGCACCGATGGGCTGCACATCGCAGTGCCCGTGCTCCTGGCCGAGCCGGTAGACCTGCTCGACCACACCGGCGGTGTCGGCGACCGGGAAGGTGTTGGCCATGGCGAAGACGGCCGTGTAGCCACCGGAGGCCGCCGCGCGCGTGCCGGTCAGGACGGTCTCGGAGTCCTCGCGACCGGGCTCGCGCAGATGGGTGTGCAGGTCGACGAGGCCAGGGAGGAGGACCTTGCCGCCCGCCTCGACGACCTCGGCGCCCTCGTCCGGCAGACCGGTGCCCACCTCGGCGATGACGCCGGCGTCGATCAGGACGTCCTGCGGCTCGCCGCCGAGCACCTTCGCACCACGGATCAGGATCTTGCTCATGTCTCTTACTTCTCCTCGATACGGGTGTGGCTGACGGCGGGCTCGTTGCCACCCAGCAGCAGGTACAGAACGGCCATCCGGATGGAGACTCCGTTTGCGACCTGCTCGACGACGGTGCAGCGGTCGGAGTCGGCGACCTCGGCGGTGATCTCCATGCCGCGGACCATCGGTCCGGGGTGCATCACGATGGCGTGCTCGGGCATCTTCGCCATGCGCTCGCCGTCGAGGCCGTAGCGCCGCGAGTACTCGCGCTCGGTCGGGAAGAACGCGGCGTTCATGCGCTCGCGCTGGACGCGCAGCATCATCACCGCGTCGGACTTGGAGAGCGTGCTGTCCAGGTCGTACGACACCTCGCACGGCCAGGACTCGACGCCGACCGGCACCAGGGTGGGCGGGGCGACGAGGGTGACCTCGGCGCCGAGGGTGTGCAGCAGGTCGACGTTGGAGCGGGCGACCCGGCTGTGCAGGACGTCGCCGACGAGCGTGATGCGCTTGCCGGACAGGTCCTGCCCGAGGCCGGCGTCCCTGCCGATGAGGCGGCGGCGCATGGTGAAGGCGTCCAACAGGGCCTGGGTGGGGTGCTGGTGGGTGCCGTCACCGGCATTGATCACGACGGCGTCGATCCAGCCGGAGGTGGCGAGCCGGTAGGGGGCTCCGGAGGCGCCGTGCCGGATGACGACGGCGTCGACGCCCATGGCCTCCAGGGTCTGGGCGGTGTCCTTGAGGGACTCGCCCTTGGACACGCTCGACCCCTTGGCCGTGAAGTTGATGACGTCCGCGGAGAGGCGCTTCTCCGCGGCCTCGAAGGAGATACGCGTGCGCGTGGAGTCCTCGAAGAAGAGGTTGACGATCGTGCGGCCGCGCAGGGTCGGCAGCTTCTTGATCGGCCGGTCGGCGACCCGGGCCATCTCCTCGGCGGTGTCGAGGATCAGGACGGCGTCGTCGCGGGTGAGGTCGGCGGCCGAGATGAGATGACGCTGCATCTGTCAGGCTCCGTAGGGAAGTTCGGGAGATTACGGGCAAGTGCGGGCACGCCGAAGTCAGGCGTCCCTCGCCGTCTCGCTACGGGGTCTGCTTGGCGCCGAGCAGCACGGTGTCGCGACCGTCCTCCTCGGCGAGCAGGACCTTGACCGTCTCCCGCAACGACGTGGGGAGGTTCTTGCCGACGTAGTCGGCGCGGATGGGCAGTTCGCGGTGGCCGCGGTCGACGAGGACCGCGAGCTGCACCGCGCGCGGACGCCCGATGTCGTTCAGGGCGTCGAGGGCGGCGCGGATGGTGCGGCCGGAGAAGAGCACGTCGTCGACGAGGACGACGAGACGGCCGTCGATGCCGTCACCGGGGATGTCGGTGCGGGCCAGCGCACGCGGCGGGTGCATGCGCAGATCGTCCCGGTACATGGTGATGTCGAGCGAACCGACCGGAATCTTGCGCTCGGTGATCTCCTCGAGCTTGGTGGCGAGCCGCTGGGCGAGGAAGACGCCGCGGGTCGGGATGCCGAGGAGCACCACGTCGTCGGCGCCCTTGGCGCGCTCGACGATCTCGTGGGCGATGCGGGTCAGCACGCGTGCGATGTCGGGGCCTTCGAGAACGGGCCGGGCATCGGACGGTGCGTCCTGCTGGTTGTCCTGCTTGTCCATATGAAACGGACCTCCTTCTCCGCCTCACGGGACGGACCTTAAAGGACGTCGGAATTGCGCCATCCACGTTAGCAGGCCCGGACGACCACCCCGTTCACCCCCTTGGCCCAATCAGCCACCGCGGGCACGGAAGAGTCGGTGTGGACCATTCGGCTTGACGCACAAGAGTCACGCTGCGTAACCTCACAGTGAGTTACCAGACGCGCGGCAGGAAACAACCCCAGTCGCGTTGATCCAGTGTCCGGGGAGCTATATGTCCAGCGAATACGCCAAACAGCTCGGGGCCAAGCTCCGGGCCATCCGCACCCAGCAGGGCCTTTCCCTCCACGGTGTCGAGGAGAAGTCCCAGGGACGCTGGAAGGCGGTCGTGGTCGGTTCGTACGAGCGTGGCGACCGCGCCGTGACCGTACAGCGTCTCGCCGAGTTGGCGGATTTCTACGGCGTACCCGTCCAGGAGCTGCTGCCGGGCACCACGCCGGGCGGAGCCGCCGAGCCGCCGCCGAAGCTGGTCCTCGACCTGGAGCGGCTGGCCCATGTGCCGGCCGAGAAGGCGGGCCCCCTGCAGCGCTACGCCGCGACGATCCAGTCGCAGCGCGGTGACTACAACGGCAAGGTGCTCTCGATCCGCCAGGACGACCTGCGCACACTCGCCGTCATCTACGACCAGTCGCCCTCGGTCCTCACCGAGCAGCTGATCAGCTGGGGCGTCCTGGACGCCGACGCGCGTCGCGCGGTCTCCCACGACGAGGGCTGAGCCGCTTCCCGCCTCAGCAGAAACGTGCCGCCGGGGTGGCCGGAACTTCACGGTTCCGGCCACCCCGGCGGCTTTCTGCGGCCCTCGGGGGCCCCAGGGGCACCGGGATGCCAGAGGGCCCGCAGCAGTCACGCTGCGGGCCCTCTGGCATGTCGTACCTCTGGCGACCTGGCGGCCTCCTACGCCTCGTCGCGACGCAGAGACGGCTTCAGGTCCTTGAAACGGCCCAGCAGGCCGTTCACGAACGCCGGCGACTCGTCCGTGGAGAACTCCTTCGCCAGCTGCACCATCTCGTCCAGCACGACGGCGTCGGGGGTCGCGTCGACCCAGATCAGCTCGTGCGCGCCGAGACGCAGGATGTTGCGGTCCACGACCGGCATCCGGTCGAGCGTCCAGCCGACCGAGTACTGCGCGATCAGCTCGTCGATGCGCTTCGCGTGCTCCGCGTAGCCCTCGACCAACTGCATCGTGTACTCGCTGACCGGCGGCTGCCGGGTGTCGTCCCGGGACAGCCGGATCCAGTCCGCCAGGACCGTCAGGACATCGACGCCGCGCTGGTCGCCCTCGAAGAGGATCTGGAAGGCGCGCTTGCGGGCCGTGTTGCGGGCAGCCACGGTTAGCTGTTCACCCGGCCGAGGTAGTCGCTCGTGCGGGTGTCGACCTTGATCTTCTCACCGGTGGTGATGAAGAGCGGCACGTTGATCTGGTGACCGGTCTCCAGGGTGGCGGGCTTGGTGCCACCGGTGGAGCGGTCGCCCTGCAGGCCCGGCTCGGTCTCCTGGACCACGAGCTCGACGGCGGCCGGCAGCTCGACGAAGAGCACCTCGCCCTCGTGCTGCGCGACGGTGGCCGTGAAGCCCTCGATGAGGAAGTTCGCGGCGTCGGCGACCGTCTTGCGGTCGATCATCAGCTGGTCGTAGGTCTCCATGTCCATGAAGACGAAGTACTCGCCGTCCATGTACGAGAACTGCATGTCGCGCTTGTCGACAGTGGCCGTCTCGACCTTGACGCCGGCGTTGAACGTCTTGTCGACGACCTTGCCGGACAGCACGTTCTTGAGCTTGGTGCGCACGAAGGCCGGGCCCTTGCCGGGCTTGACGTGCTGGAACTCGACGACGGACCAGAGCTGGCCGCCTTCGAGCTTGAGCACAAGGCCGTTCTTGAGGTCGTTCGTGGAAGCCACGGTTGCGGAATCTCCTGGACTGACGTGGACGACCCCGGCGCACGCACCTGACTAGAGGGCGAGCAGCTCCTTGGTCGTGATGGTGAGTAGCTCGGGTCCGCCGTCCGCCTCGGGGCGTACGACGAGCGTGTCATCGATCCGGACACCGCCCCGGCCCGGGAGGTGGACCCCCGGTTCGACGGTGACCGGCACGCAAGCGTCCAGTTTACCCATGGCTGCGGGGGCCAGCTGCGGGTCCTCCTCGATTTCGAGTCCCACGCCGTGTCCGGTCAGCACCGGAAGGGCCTCCGCGTACCCCGCGGAGTCCAGTACCTGCCGGGCCGCACGGTCCACGTCACGGTAGGCCGCGCCCGGTGCGAGAGCCTCCCGTCCGGCCCGCTGGGCAGCGAAGACGAGGTCGTACAGCTCGATCTGCCAGTCCGCCGGCGACGTACCGATCACGAACGTACGGCCGATCTCACAGCGGTAGCCGCGGTACGTCGCCCCGAGGCACACGGAGAGAAAGTCGCCCTCCTCGACTCGGCGGTCGGTGGGGCGGTGGGCCCGCCGGCCGGAATACGGGCCGGTGGCGACGGAGGTGGGGAAGGCGGGGCCGTCGGCGCCGTGATCCACGAGGCGCCGCTCCAGCTCCAGAGCAAGGTGCCGTTCGGTGCGGCCGACGAGGATGGACTCCAGGAGCTCCCCCAGGGCCTGGTCGGCGATCTCCGCGCCGATCCGGAGGCAGGAGATCTCCTCCTCGTCCTTGATGATCCGGAGCTGCTCGACGGCTCCGCCGAGGTCGGTGAGCCGCAGCCGCGGGACGACCGAGCGGAGGGCTCTGTGCCGGGCGACGGTGAGATGGTGCTCCTCCACCGCGACGGAATCGCCGCCCTGTGCGGCGGCGAGGTCACCGGCGGCGACGGCGGGGTCGCCTCCGGCGCCGGGGAGGATGTGCACTCTCAGCGCCTCGTCCGGGCGGCCCTCCGAGGGACGGTCGTCCGGTGGGCCGGAGCACACCAGCAGGTCCTCGGTCTTGCCGAGGAGCAGGACGGCGCCGAGCGGGGCTGCGCCCGCGAGGTAGCGCACGTTGGCGGGGCGGGAGATGAGGGCCGACGTGCTGCCGACCGCGTTGCAGCGTTCCCTCAGCCTTGTGCGGCGGGCTGCGTAGACCTCTGACATGACACGAGCGTAGGAGCGGTGTCCGAGTTGTGCTGGTTGGGAGGGTGCCGTTCGGGGGACGGGGTGCCTCTAGAAGGTTGCATGCCGACTGACGGCGGGTGGGGGCTGGTCGCGCAGTTCCCCGCGCTCCTTAGGTGTCACCAGCTAGGCGGGCTTGCAATGGACCGGGCCAATACGTCGTCCAGTACCCGCGCCGTCTGGGGGACGTCCAACTGGGAATTGTCGATGATCGGCAAGCCGGAGCCGTACCAGCCCGCCATGCGGCCGTGGATGCGGGCGACCTCCTCGTCCGTGAGGCGGCGGTTGCCGGAGCGTTCCGCGTTGCGTTCCAGGACGATCTCCAGGCCCGGCAGCAGGACCACCGGCAGCAGCCCCGGACCCACGTGCCGCTTCCAGCCGCCGAGGCCCACGACCGGCCGGTCCGGGAAGACGGCGTCGTCGAGGATGCAGGAGATGCCGTTGGCGAGGAAGTTGCGGGCGGCGAAGCCACAGGTGCGGCGGGCGAGGCGGTACTGGGCCTCGGAGTGGTCGTTCCAGCCGGACTGGGGGTCGGCGAAGCCCGAGCGGACCCATTCGCGGACGTCGTCGAGGCTGATGTGGGCGGTGGGGACCCTGCGGTGGTCCGCCCAGTACTTGGCGACGCTCGTCTTGCCGGCGCCCGCCGGGCCGATCAGCAGCACCGCGAGGGTCGTGCCGGCCGGGTCGGGCGCGACCGCGGCGGACGGGGTCGCGGGGACGGCGACGGGGCCGCCGGGGGGCAGCGGCACATGGCCGGTGGTGTCCGGGGCCGGAGGAACCGGCGGATGGGGAGGCTGTGGGGCGAAGCCCGGTGCCGGGGGCGGCGGGGGCACCGAGGCGGATGCCTGGTGTGCACCCGGGTGGGGGGCACCCGGGTGGTGTGCGGCCGGCGACCAGCCGACGGCCGGTCCGTGCCCCGGCTGGTGGGGCGGCGGCAGCGGAGAACCCACTGCGTGCTGCATCCGGTGCCACTCCGTCTCGTACAGGCAATTGGCGCTGGCAGCAGGGCACGAACCCCGCTCCTTACCGAACGGTACCGTCCCCGGCCGCCGTTTGGTGAACGGCCGGGGACGGCCCTAAGTGCCCGTGCCCGTAAGGCAAATCGGACGGATGGCGCCTGTACGGACTACTCGCCCACCTCGCCGTACGCGGCGAGCAGCACGGCCGGGTCGGGGCCCTCCAGGACGGTGGGCTTGCCCAGTCCGTCCAGGACGATGAAGCGCAGCAGGTCGCCGCGGGACTTCTTGTCGACCTTCATGTTCTCCAGCAGCTTGGGCCACTGGTCGTAGCGGTAGTGCAGCGGCAGGCCGACCGACTCCAGGACCGTGCGGTGACGGTCCGCCGTGGCGTCGTCCAACCGGCCCGCGACACGGCCGAGTTCGGCCGCGAAGTGCATGCCCACGGCGACGGCGGCGCCGTGCCGCCACTTGTACCGCTCGTTCTTCTCGATGGCGTGGGCCAGCGTGTGGCCGTAGTTGAGGATCTCCCGCAGCCCCGACTCCTTCAGGTCCGCGGAGACGACCTCGGCCTTGACCCGGATGGCCCGCTCGATCAGCTCGGACGTGTGCGGGCCCGCCGGGGTGCGCGCGGCCTCGGGGTCGGACTCGATGAGGTCCAGGATCACCGGATCGGCGATGAAGCCCGCCTTGATGATCTCCGCGAGTCCGGAGACGTAGTCGTTGACCGGCAGGGACTCCAGCGCGGCCAGGTCGCACAGCACACCGGCCGGCGGGTGGAAGGCCCCGACGAGGTTCTTGCCCTCGGCGGTGTTGATGCCGGTCTTGCCGCCGACGGCCGCGTCCACCATCGCCAGGACGGTGGTGGGGATCGCGATCCAGCGCACGCCGCGCAGCCAGGTCGCGGCCACGAAACCGGCCAGGTCGGTGGTCGCGCCGCCGCCGACGCCCACGACGACGTCGGTGCGGGTGAAGCCGGACTGGCCCAGCGCCTTCCAGCAGTAGGCGGCGACCTCGGCGGTCTTGGCCTCCTCGGCGTTGGGCACCTGGATGGCGACCGTCTCGAAGCCCTGCTCGGCGAGGTCGGCCCGCAGCGCCTCACCGGTCTCGGCGAGCGCCTCGGGGTGGACGACCGCGACCCGCTTGGCCTTGGGACCGATCAACGCGCCGAGCTCGCCCAGGAGTTGACGGCCCACCAGGACCTCGTACGGCTCGCTGCCCGCGGTGCCGCCGACCTGGATCCGCGTCGCTGCCTCGCTCATGCTTCCTTCAACTCCAGTGCGTCCAGGGCGGCTTGGGTGACTTCTTCGGGCGTACGGCCGTCCGTGGCGACGACCGCCGTGGCGATCCCCTCGTACAGGTGCCGCCGGGCCTCCATCAGCTCGCGCCACTGCTTGCGCGGGTTGACCGCGAGCAGCGGACGGGCGGCGTTGAGTCCGGTGCGCTGGACCGCCTCCTCGACGTCCATCGAGAGGTAGACGACCCGCTGTCCGGCGAGGAGCGCGCGGGTGTCCTCGTCGAGGATCGAGCCGCCGCCGAGGGCGAGGACACCGTCGTGCTCGGTGAGCGCCCGGCGCACGGCGGCCTTCTCGATCGCCCGGAAGACCGGCTCACCCTCGTCGACGAAGATCTCGGCGATGGTCCGGCCCTGCTCGGCGACGATGTCGTCGTCCGTGTCCCGGTAGCCGACGCCCAGCCGCGCGGCCAGCAGCTGCCCGACGGTGGACTTGCCCACGCCCATCGGGCCGACGAGCACCACCTGCGGACGGGTCATCGGATGGCCAGGTTCTCGAGGTACGACCGGACGTTCCGGCGGGTCTCGGGCACCGAGTCGCCGCCGAACTTCTCCGCCACCGCGTCCGCGAGGACCAGGGCGACCATGGCCTCGGCGACGATGCCCGCGGCGGGCACCGCGGAGACGTCGGAGCGCTGGTGGTGGGCCTGGGCGGCCTCGCCGGTGGTGACGTCCACGGTCTGCAGGGCGCGCGGGACGGTCGCGATCGGCTTCATCGCGGCACGTACGCGCAGCAGCTCGCCCGTGCTCAGACCGCCCTCGGTGCCGCCGGAGCGGCCGGAGACGCGGCGGATGCCCTCGGGCGTGTTGACGATCTCGTCGTGCGCCTTGGAGCCGGGCACCCGCGCCAGCTCGAAACCATCACCGAGCTCGACGCCCTTGATGGCCTGGATACCCATGAGCGCACCGGCCAGGCGGGCGTCCAGCTTGCGGTCCCAGTGCACATGCGAGCCGAGGCCCACCGGGACGCCGTAGGCCAGGATCTCGACCACGCCGCCGAGGGTATCACCGTCCTTGTGGGCCTGGTCGACCTCGGCCACCATCGCCTTCGACGTGTCCGCGTCCAGGCAGCGCAGCGGGTCGGCGTCCAGCTTCTCGACATCGGCCGGGGTCGGGTACACACCCTGCGGGGCCTTCACGGAGCACAGCTCGACGACGTGGCTGACGATCTCGATGCCGGCCGTCTCCTTGAGGTACGACCGGGCCACCGCGCCCAGCGCCACACGCGCCGCGGTCTCGCGGGCGGAGGCGCGCTCCAGGATCGGGCGGGCCTCGTCGAAGCCGTACTTCTGCATGCCGGCGAGGTCGGCGTGGCCGGGGCGCGGGCGGGTCAGCGGCGCGTTGCGCGCGAGTCCGGCCAGGATCTCCGGGTCGATGGGGTCGGGAGCCATGACCTGCTCCCACTTGGGCCACTCGGTGTTGCCCACCATGATCGCGACCGGGGAGCCGAGGGTGAGGCCGTGCCGGACGCCGCCGAGGAAGGTGACCTGGTCCTGCTCGAACTTCATCCGCGCGCCGCGTCCATAACCGAGGCGGCGCCGGGCAAGGTGGTCCGCCACCATCTCCGTGGTGATCGGCACGCCGGCGGGAAGACCCTCCAGCGTCGCGACGAGTGCGGGGCCGTGGGACTCCCCCGCGGTCAGCCAGCGCAACCTGCTCAACGGTGCTCCTCAGTGCTCGCGCCCTCGTACTGCCCTGCGTACACGCGTCCTCGCGTACGGCAATGGCGCGACCGGGTGCGCGGCCCCGGCCCGCCACCTTCGATCCTCCCATGTCCGGCACGCTCCTCCCGCCGCTGGTCCATCAGGCGGACGGATGCGCACCGCAACGGCTCAGACGGAACCGTTCCCCTGCCGGTTCTGCGGCGCGTAGGCCCCCAGGAAGTCGGCACCGCTCTGCTGGGCGGGCGCCGGCTGCGGCAGCATCGGCGCCTGCTGGGGCGCGTACGCACCGAGATGGTCGGCGCCGCTGCGCTGCCCGTACTGCGCCGCCGCGTGGACCGGCTGCCCGTTGCGCACGGCCCGCCGGTAGTCGATCTTGCGCTTGAGCTTGACGCCCCAGGACACGAACACCGCGAGCACGACCAGGGCGATCACCGTGATCTGCACCCAGTCGGGCATGAACTTCAGTACGGCTTCGAATATCTCGCTCTTGCCGGATGCCAGCTGCACGCCTGCGGACACGTCTGTACTCCCCTCCCGGTTCCGCCCCCTGCGGAACCCGGAGGATCCTAGCGGGCAGCCAGCGCGCGCTCGCCCGCTTTTCGCATGGCCGCCAGCGGGGCCCGGGCACAGCCCGTCATCTGCTCGACCTGCAGCACCGCCTGGTGCACCAGCAGGTCGAGTCCGCTGACCACGGCCCCGCCGAACATGGACCAGCGGGCCGCGAGCTCGGTGGGCCACGGCTCGTAGAGCACGTCGAAGAGGGTGGTGGGCCGCTCGGGTACAGCGGCGGCCAGGGCGTCCGTCGTGCCGGCCGGGGTGGTGGCGATCACCAGGGGGCGGTGCAGCGCGTCGGCGGCGTCGGCCCAGTCCTCGGTACGCACCTCGACGTCAAGTCGCTCGCCCCACTGCCGCATCTCGGCGGCCCTGGCCTCGCTGCGGACGTAGACCACGACCTCACCGGCGCAGACCCGGGCCAGCGCGGCCAGCGCGGAGGACGCGGTGGCGCCCGCACCGAGGATCGCGGCGGAATCCACCTGTTCAATGCCGTGTTCACGCAGGGCGGCGACCATCCCGGGGATGTCGGTGTTGTCGCCGACGCGGCGGCCGTCCTCGGTGAACACGAGGGTGTTGACCGCCCCGACCGAGGAGGCGGTCTCGCTGACCTCGTCGAGCAGCGGGATGACGGCCCGCTTCAGCGGCATGGTCAGCGACAGCCCGGCCCACTCCGGGCCCAGGTCCGCGACGAACCCGGGCAGGGCGGCCTCATCGATGTCGAAGCGGTCGTACGACCAGTGGGTGAGCCCCAGTTCCTCGTACGCGGCGCGGTGCAGCACCGGCGAGAGGGAATGGTCGATGGGCGAACCGAGCACGGCGGCCCGGCGGGTGTCAGTGGCCCGAGCTGTCATTGAACCTGTCCTTGAGCCTCGCGAATCCGCCCTGCGGCGTCTGCGGATTCGGTCCGTTTCCCGACGTCGGCCCCCAGTCGACCAATTATCCGAAAATCGCCACCCGGCGTCCGGAAACCCGCTGTCTGACGACCCCTCCGGATCGTATCGTCCCTCGCGTCTTGATCCTTTGTCAGTGAGGACACTCCAACCACCATGAGACACGTTCTGAGAGCAGTCGTGGCGATCTGCGCCGCCCTGGGCATCTCCCTGGCGTTCACGGGCTCGGCACAGGCGGCGAGCAACCCGGTCACCGTCTGCGGTTCGGGCTACTACGTCCAGTCGTCCCACGAGCTTGGCCTGTACCTGGAGACCGGCGGGCCGCAGGCGATCGTGTACCTGCTCTACAACTCCTCGACCGGCTACAACTGCGCGGTCACCGTCGTCACCGGCGAGCAGATCGGCAACCCCGTCAACGTCGGCATCCGCGCCGAGGGCGGCGCCTGGATCAACGACCCCGGCAACTACAACTCCTACGCAGGCCCCGTGCGCGTGAAGGCCGCGGGCAAGTGCGTGCAGTACATGGGGTCGACCCGCTGGTGGAGCTCTTCGTCTCCGTACACCGACACGTACACGAGCCCGCTGGGCTGGTGCGGCTGACGGAGCGGCCGAACCGTTGGGCCCCGGGGTGGACTCCCGCCCCGGGGCCCAACCGTTGTCAGTCCTCGTTCCTCGACGCGTTGAACTGCTGGACCAGTTTGTCGTGCTCCGCGAGCGTCTTGGTGAACTTGCTGGTCTTGCCGTCCAGCGAGATGAAGTAGTACCAGCCCTGCTTCGTCGGGTTGAGCGCTCCCTTGAGCGCCTCCGCACCGGGGTTGTCGATGGGCCCGGGGGGCAGTCCCTTGACGTAGTACGTGTTGTAAGGGTTGTTGTACTGCTTCAGCTCGGCGACCGTCAGATCGATCTTGCTCTGGTTCTTGATGTAGTTGTACGTGGAGTCGAACTCCAGGGAGCCGTACGTCTGCGGGTTCCCGGGCTTGAGCCGGTTGTAGACGACCTCGGCCATCTTGCGGAAGTCGTCGTGGCTGGTGCCCTCGGCCTGCGCGAGGCTCGCCACGGTGAGCAGCTCCCAGGGACCGTCGAGGCCCAGGCCCTCCGCCTTCTTCTCCAGGCCGAGTTCCTCGTACGTGTCGTTCGCCCGGGAGACCATCTCCTTGAGGACGGTCTCCGGCTTCTGCCCTTTGCTGGCCGCGTAGGCGGAGGGGTAGAGGAACCCTTCGAGCGGGTCCTTCAGTTCGGAGTGGCCCAGCGCCCAGTCGGGCAGCCCGAACTCCTTGTACTTCTGCTTCGCGACCTTCGCCGTGGTGCCCTTGTCGAGGTCGAGGCGCTTGTCGATAGCCGCGTAGACCTTTGAATTGCGCTGGCCTTCGGTGACGATCAGGTTGTTCTTGCTCTTGGGGTCGAGCATCAGCGCCACGGCGCTCTCGGCGGACATCTCCTTGTTCAGGAGGTAGGAGCCGGCCTGGATGCTGCCCGAGTTGTCGTTCTGGGTGAACGCGGACACGAACGCGTCCACGCTCTTCACGACGCCGGCCTTCTCAAGGAGCCGCCCGATCTCCGCGCCGTTGGCACCCTTCGGGACGGTGACGGCCACCGTCGAACTCGTTCCGTCACCCGCGAAGTCCGGAGCCGAGGAGAAACGATCCTTGTAGAACTGGTAGCCGAAATAGCCCACGCCACCGACCCCGCCGCCGAACACCAGCAGGACCACCAGGCACGCGCAGCCGCTGCGCCGTTTCTTCGGTTTCTTGCCGCCGCGGCCCCTGCGGTCGCCGCGTCCGCCCTGGTCGTCGGTGTCCTCGGTATCGTCCTCGTCGTCACCGCCGCCCGCGAAGAAGGCGTGTTCGCCCTGGTCGGGGCCGGGATCCCAGTCCGTCCGCTGCGGTTCCGGCTCGGTGCGCCGGCGACTCGGCGGCTCCGGCGGCGGGTAGGCGTCGGGGGTGCCGTAGTAGTCCGGCTGCTCCCCGGTGCCGTACGCGGCGGCCTGCTGACCGTAGGGGTCCGACGGGTCCGTGTACTGGACGTGCGTGTGCGTCCCGGTGCCCCAGCCGTTGTTGTCGTACTGCTGCTGGGGCTGCTGGTGCTGCTGGGGCGCGTACTGCTGCTGGTCGTAGTTCTGATTCGGGTCGTACTGCTGCTGGTCGTACTGCTGCGGGTACTGCTGCTGCGCCTGACCGGGATCGCCCTGCTGGCCGGCGCCCCAGTCGCCGTACTCCGACTGCTGCGGCTGCTGCGGCTGCTGCGGCTGCTGCGGATAGTGCTGCGGCTGGCCGCCGTAGGCAGCTTGTTGGCCGGCGTGGCCCTGCTGCCCTTCCCATCCGCCGTCCCCGTAATACGGGTCCTGCGGATGCCACGGTTCGGAGCCTTCCTGGCCCCGGCCATACTCAGTCATCGATCCCCTCGAGCCGCGAGGCGGCGGTCGCGCGGCTTGTGGCCCGGCATCAGTTCCGCCTCTCTCTGTGCGGCATCTGTTCGAACAGCGCCGCAGTCGCGCGGAACGTTACCGTATCGCGATCAGATGACCACTTCGACGCTCTCTCCGGGTGCTTTACCTGACACCCGTTCGGATTCGAGCGCCTGCTGGAGGATGATCACCGCGGCGGCCTGGTCGATGACGGAGCGGCCCTTCTTGGATTTCACACCCGAGGCGCGCAGTCCCTGGCTGGCCGTCACCGTGGTCATCCGCTCGTCCAGCAGCCTCACCGGTATCGGCGCGATGCCCTTGGCGAGCTCCTGGGCGAAGGCCCTGACCTTCACCGCGGCCGGGCCCTCGCCCCCCTTGAGGGAGCGAGGGAGTCCGACGACGACCTCGATCGGCTCGTACTCCTCGACGATCTGCTTCAGCCGTCGATGGGCGGCCGGGACGTCCCGGCCTGGGACCGTCTCCACCGGGGTGGCGAGGATCCCGTCGGGGTCGCACGAGGCGACCCCGATGCGGGCGTCCCCGACGTCGATGGCGAGTCGGCGGCCTCTGCGCATCGTCACTTCGCGGTGTCCGTGACCAGACGCTCGACGGCCTCGACGGCCTCGCCGATCGCAGCCGGGTTCTGGCCGCCGCCCTGGGCGACGTCCGGCTTGCCGCCACCGCCGCCACCGAGGGTCTTGGCGGCCGCGCGGACCAGCTCGCCGGCCTTGAGGCCACGCTCACGGGCGGCCTCGTTGGTGGCGATGACCGTGAGCGGCTTGCCGTTGACCGTGGTGAACAGCGCCACGACGGCGGCCCGGCCGCCCTGGATGCGGCCGCGTACGTCGAGGACCAGCTTGCGCAGGTCGTCGGCGGTGGTGCCGTCCGGGACCTGACCGGTGACGAGGGCGATGCCGCGGACGTCCTTGGCGGACTCGGCGAGACCGCCCGCGGCCTGCAGGACCTTCTCGGCGCGGAACTTCTCGATCTCCTTCTCGGCGTCCTTCAGCTTGCCGAGCATGGCGGAGACCTTCTCCGGGAGCTCCTCCGGGCGGCCCTTGATCAGCTCCTGGAGCTGGGCGACGACCGTGTGCTCACGGGCGAGGAAGTTGTAGGCGTCGACGCCGACGAGGGCCTCGATACGGCGCACACCCGAGCCGATCGACGACTCGCCGAGCAGCTTGACCAGGCCGAGCTGCGAGGTGTTGTGCACATGGGTGCCGCCGCACAGCTCCTTGGAGAAGTCGCCGATGGTCACGACGCGGACGCGCTCGCCGTACTTCTCGCCGAACTCGGCGATGGCGCCCTGCTTCTTGGCCTCGTCGAGGCTCAGGATCTCGGCGTGCACATCGAGGTCGCGGGCGAGCACCTCGTTGATCTTCTGCTCGACGTCGGTCATGACGGCCGTGGGAACGGCGGACGGAGAGCCGAAGTCGAAGCGGAAGCGACCGGGCTGGTTCTCGGAACCGGCCTGGGCGGCCGTCGGGCCGAGCGCGTCGCGCAGGGCCTGGTGGGTGAGGTGGGTGGCCGAGTGGGCGCGGGCGATGGCCGTACGGCGGCGGGAGTCGATCGAGGCGTGGGCCTTGGCACCGACGGTGACCTCACCGAACTGGACGACCCCCTTGTGGACGTAGACGCCCGGGACCGGCTTCTGGCAGTCGCGGATCTCGATGACGGCACCGGAGTCGACCTTGATCTTGCCGGTGTCGCCGATCTGGCCGCCGCCCTCGGCGTAGAACGGGGTGCGGTCCAGGACGATCTCGACCTCGTCGCCCTCGGTGGCGGCCGGGGAGGAGGTGCCGTCGACGAGGATGCCGACGATCGTGGACTCGCCGTCAGTGTCCGCGTAGCCGATGAACTCGGTCTCGCCGACCTTGTCCGCGATCTCGCGGTAGGCGCCGGCGCCGGCGTGGCCGGTCTTCTTGGCCTGCGCGTCGGCCTTGGCGCGCTCCCGCTGCTCCTTCATCAGACGCCGGAAGCCGTCCTCGTCCACGGACAGCCCCTGCTCGGCGGCCATCTCCAGGGTGAGGTCGATCGGGAAGCCCCAGGTGTCGTGGAGCAGGAACGCCTTGTCGCCGGACAGGACCGTGCCACCGGCCTGCCTGGTCTCGGTGACGGCGGTGTCGAGGATGTTCGTGCCGCCCTTGAGGGCCTTGAGGAACGCGTTCTCCTCGGCGACGGCGACCTTCTCGATCCGCTCGCGGTCGGTGACGAGCTCGGGGTACTGCCGGCCCATCATGGCGATCACGGTGTCGATCAGGTCGAGCACGACCGGACCGGTGGCGCCGAGCAGCCGCATGTTGCGGATGGCGCGGCGCATGATGCGGCGCAGGACGTAGCCACGGCCCTCGTTGCCGGGGGTCACACCGTCGCCGATGAGCATCACGGACGTCCGCATGTGGTCGGTGACCACGCGCAGGGAGACGTCCGACGCGTGGGCGTCGCCGTACGCGACGCCCGTCAGCTCGGTGGCCTTCTTGATGACGGCCATGGAGGTGTCGATCTCGTACATGTTCTGCACGCCCTGCAGAATCATCGCGAGCCGCTCGAGGCCGAGGCCCGTGTCGATGTTCTTGCTGGGGAGCTCGCCGAGGATCTCGAAGTTGTCCTTGCCGATGCCCTCGCCGCGCTCGTACTGCATGAAGACGAGGTTCCAGATCTCCACGTACCGCTCGTCGTTGACGGCGGGGCCGCCCGCGACGCCGAACTCGGGGCCGCGGTCGTAGTTGATCTCGGAACAGGGGCCACAGGGTCCGGGGACGCCCATGGACCAGTAGTTGTCCTTCATGCCGAGGCGCTGGATGCGCTCCTTGGGCACGCCGATGATCTCGTTCCAGATGCGCTCGGCCTCGTCGTCGTCCTTGTAGACGGTGATCCAGAGCTTCTCCGGCTCCAGGCCGTAACCACCCTTGTCCTGGGGGCTGGTGAGCAGCTCCCAGGCGTACTTGATGGCGCCTTCCTTGAAGTAGTCGCCGAAGGAGAAGTTGCCGCACATCTGGAAGAACGTGCCGTGCCGGGTGGTCTTGCCGACCTCTTCGATGTCGGGCGTGCGCACGCACTTCTGCACGCTGGTGGCGCGCGCCCACGGCGGCTTGACCTCACCGAGGAAGTAGGGCTTGAAGGGGACCATGCCGGCGGGGACCAGGAGCAGAGTCGGGTCGTCCGCGATGAGCGACGCCGAAGGGACGACGGTGTGACCGCGCTCCTCGTAGAAGCTCAGCCAGCGGCGGCGGATCTCGGCCGACTCCATCAGTGGTCCTCGTTTCGGTTGTACGGGTACGTCCGGTACGTCGATCCCTCGACGTACTTCGGGTTGTTGCGGTTCTCGATGGCGGTGTACCGCCGGGGCGCGGGGACTTCGGGGTCGACCGGGGCGTTCAGCCCCAGTGCGTCGCCCAGTTCTTCTTCCCGCTGGGCCATGTTGTCGCGGACGTCGAGCGCGAAGCCCACCGCGCGGTCCTTGATGCGGTGACCGGCCTCGAGCGCCTTGTTCGCCGCCGTCGCGGCGAGGCTCTCGGGGGTCAGCTGCCTCAGCTTGCGGTTGACCTTGGTGGTGGCCCACACACCGGCGGCGACGCCCGTGCTGAACCAGAACGTACGGCGGAACATCGCTAGGTCTCAGTCCTTCTTCCGCTTGCTCCGTCGTGACGCCGGAACGGTGCGGCCCACGATCACGGTACGCCGGGGTGCCTTGGCGGGCACGTCGTCCTTGCGGCCGCTGATCGCTCTGCGCACGCCGTATCCGAAGGCCGCGACCTTGACCAGGGGGCCGCCGAAGGTGGAGGCGACGGTGGTGGACAGGGCGGAGGCGTTGGAGGTGACCTCCTGGACGTCCGAGGCGATCGCGTCCACCCGATCGATCTGGGTCTGCGCGGAGCGGACCGCCGAGGAGGCGTCCGCCAGGAGCGGGACGGCCTGGTCGGTCACGTCCGCCACCAGCTTGGTGGTCGCCCTGAGCGTCTGGGCCAGCCTCGCCAGCGCGACGGCGAGGAAGGAGACCAGGATCGCCCAGAAGACGGCCACCAGGATCCCGGCCACCTCGCCACCGGACACCGCGCACCCGCTCCCTGTACGTGCCTGAACATCGAAAAAGTCGTGCAGTGAGCCTATCGCGCCGCGGGCGGGCCTCCGCACCGGTATTACCGTGCGCGCGAGGCCGCGTCGCGCGGAGCGATTGTACGGACCGAACACGCTTCAGTACGCTCCGCGTTCCATGCGTGACGATCGGCTCCGCGACGGCAATCTCCCCCTCGAACTGGACGCGTTCGTGGGTCGCTCGGCCGAACTCGCCGCACTCTCGCTGGCTCTGGAGAGCTCGCGACTGGTGACCCTGACCGGCCCCGGCGGCATCGGCAAATCCCGGCTGGCGGCACGGGCGGCGCTGCGGGACGGGGCGTGGCGGGTCGATCTGGCGTCGGTGCGCGATCCGGAGTTCGTCGACTTCGCGGTCGTGGAGGCGCTGGGGCTGACCGACCACACCGCCCGGCTGCCGCGCGAGATCCTGCTGGCACACCTGGCGCGGCCGGGGCGTGAACTCCTGCTGGTTCTCGACGGGTTCGAGCACTTGGTGGACGTCTGCGCCGAGCTGGTGACCGATCTGCTGCACCGGGCGCCGGGGCTGAGGGTGCTCGCCGTGGGCCGTCGGCTGCTGTCGGTGGCGGGCGAGCGGGTGTTCGCGCTGGAGCCGCTCACCGAGGCCGAGGCCGTGGAGCTCTTCGTGGACCGGGCGGACCGGCAGGGCAGTGTCCGTCGCCGCCGATCCCGACGTACGGGACTGTGCCGGCGCCTCGGCGGCATCCCGCTCGCCGTGGAGCTGGCCGCCGGGCGGCTGCGGGCCCTGCCCCCGGTCAGTTGCTGGAGCGGCTCGACGACCGGTTCCGGCTGCTGACCGGCGGGGGGCGGGACACTCTGCCCTGGGCATCGGACGCTGCGTACGACGATCGGCTGGAGCCATGAGCTGTGCACGCCTCCGGAGCGGCTGCTGTGGTCACGCCTCTCGGTGTTCGCGGGGCTGTTCGACCTGGAGGCCGTGGAGTACGTGTAGAGGCCGCGTCGTTGCGGCAAGGCCGGAGACGACGTTGGTGCTGACCTGCTGGGCCTGCTTCGCCGTCGTCTCCGGCCTCGACGGGCGTGCGCTACCGGATGCTGGACACAGTCCGGGCGTACGGCGCCGAGTGGCTGGAGGCGACCGGGGACGCGGACCGGCTGCGGCTACGGCACCGCGACTGGTAGCTGGGCCTGGCGACCTGGTGCGAGCTGGACTGGTTCTCCCCGCGGCAGGCCGAGGTGGCCGCCCGTATCGACGCGGAGCTGCCGAATCTGCGCAGCGCCCTGGAGCACTGCCTCGGCGACCCTGACGAGGCACATCTGGGCCAGTACCTGGCGGGTTCGCTCTGGTTCTTCTGGGTCGGCTGCGGACGACTGTCGGAGGGCCGGCACTGGCTGGAGCGGGCCGTGCGGCTGGAGTCCGACAACGAACTGCCCCGGCTCAAGACCCTGTGGGTGCTCGGCTACGTCGCGATCCTCCAGGGCGACACGGTGCCGGCGCCGGCCGCACTCCATGAGTGCCGGGAAGAGGCGGAGCGGTCCGCGAACCCGACGGCGGTGGCGTACGCCGAGCACCGCACCGGCTGTCTGGCCCTGGTCAGCGACGACATGGCCCGCGCGGAGACGCTGCTGCGCTCGGCGCTGGAGCGTTACCAGGAGATCGGCGAGCTCAACAGCAACGTCCTGATGGGTCAGGTCGAGCTGGCGATGACGCGCGCGTTCCAGGGCGATCTGCCGGAGGCGTACGGCTGTGCCAGGACGTCCGCCGGGTCTGCGAGGACCACGGCGAGGGCTGGACCAGGTCGTACGCGCTGTATGTGCTGGCGTACGCGGCGTGGAGCGAGGGCGATCTGATGGCGGGCCCGCACGCTGCTGACCGACTGTCTGGGCGCCGCCCACGCCTTCCACGATCTGCTCGGCTCGGTGCTGACGATCGAACTGCTGGCGCTGGTCACGGCGGCCAGGGGTGATACAGCGGAGGCCGCGGTGCTGCAGGGCGCCGCCGCCTCGATATGGCCCTCGGTGGGCCTGCCGCTGTTCGGCTCCGCTACGCGGAGTGCGTGCGGACGGGGGGCTGGCTCGGCCGGGACGCTGCCGTGGCCCGGGCGCTGGGGCGGAGTCCGCGGGCGTTGCCCGTGCCGCGCGGACCGGCACGGCACGCTCAGGGTGGCGTCGGCATGCAGGAACCCGCCGCCTCGCCCACCCGCAAGGGTGGGGAGACGGCGGGCTGAGTGGTGCGTGTGCTACGTCCGGCTGGTGATCAGCGGGCGTAGTACTCGACGACGAGCTGCTCGTCGCAGATCACCGGGATCTCCTTGCGGTTCGGCTCGCGGTCCAGGCGGAACGCCAGGGCGCCGAGGTTCACCTGGAGGTAGCGCGGGGTCTCACCGTCGGGGGCGAACCCACCGGCGCGGGCGACCTCGAACAGCGTCTTGCTGCGGCTGCGCTCGCGGACCATCACGACGTCGTCGGGACGGACGCGGAACGACGGCTTGTCGACCTTGCCGCCGTTGACCTCGATGTGACCGTGGACGACCATCTGGCGGGCCTGGTAGATCGTGCGGGCGATGCCCGAACGCAGGACCAGCGCGTCGAGACGGCGCTCGAGCTCGATGATCAGGGCCTCACCGGTCTTGCCCTGCACCTTGGAGGCACGCTCGTAGGCGCGGACGAGCTGACGCTCGGACACGTCGTACTGCGCACGCAGACGCTGCTTCTCGAGCAGACGGACCTTGTAGTCCGAGTTCTGCTTGCGGCCACGGCCGTGCTCACCCGGGGGGTAGGGGCGGGCCTCGAAGTACTTGACGGCCTTCGGGGTCAGCGCGATGCCGAGGGCACGCGACTTCTTGACCTTGGGGCGGGACTGGTTCGCCACAATCTCTCATTTCTCAGTGTTCGGCTCGTCAGGGTTGAGGGAGGTCGCATCCGCAGCCGGGGAAACCCTCCGGGTCCGTTGCCGGGCCTGATGGGCAGCCGCTCCCCTGGTCTGGGCACATACGTGCAGCACGCGAGTGGCCCACCGACCGGTCCCGTCATACGACGAGTGGTGGTGGGCTGCCCGCGACACCAATCGAACGGTGCGCGACGCTCCTGGAGCCGATCCGGGGACTGGGTCCTCTGACTGGCTCCGGCTGACTGTCCTGTTCTGACTGCACAGGACGCAGCACTCCGAGGGATTCTACAGGGCGCTCAGGACCGCTTGCGACCGAGGTGCGCTCTGGTCCACTCGACCGCGTCCGCGTACCGCGCCTCGGCGCCGTGTCTGGTCGGCGCGTAGTACTCGCGGTCCTTGAGGGCGTCCGGGGCGTACTGCTGCTCGGCGATGCCCTCGGGCAGATCATGCGGATACACATACCCCTGTGCGTGGCCGAGCTTGGCGGCGCCCTTGTAGTGCCCGTCGCGCAGGTGGGGCGGCACGGATCCGGCCAGTCCCTTGCGTACGTCCTCCATGGCGGCGCCGATCGCCATGGTCGCGGCGTTGGACTTGGGGGCCAGCGCGAGGGCGATGGTGGCGTGGCTGAGGGTCAGCGCGGCCTCGGGGAAGCCGATCATGGCGACGGCCTGGGCGGCGGCGACCGCGATCGGCAGGGCCTGGGGATCGGCCAGACCGATGTCCTCGCTCGCGGAGATCATCAGGCGGCGGGCGATGAAGCGGGGGTCCTCGCCGGCCTCGATCATCCGGGCCAGGTAGTGCAGCGCGGCGTCGACGTCCGAGCCGCGGATGGATTTGATGAGGGCGCTGGCGACGTCGTAGTGCTGGTCGCCGTCGCGGTCGTACGTCACGGCCGCGCGGTCGACCGTCTCCTCGAGGGTGGTGAGGGAGATCTCGGGCTCGCCCTTGTCGAGCGCGGCCCCGGCGGCGGCCTCCAGGGCGGTCAGGGCCCGGCGGGCGTCGCCGCCGGCGATCCGCAGGAGGTGGTCCTCGGTGTCGTCGGGGAGGGTGACGGCGTCCTTGAGGCCGCGGTCGTCGCCGAGCGCCCTGCGCAGAAGTCCGCGGAGATCGTCGTCCGTGAGGGGTTCGAGGGTCAGCAGGAGCGAGCGGGACAGCAGCGGGGAGATCACCGAGAAGTACGGGTTCTCGGTGGTCGCCGCGATCAGGGTGACCCAGCGGTTCTCGACGGCCGGGAGGAGGGAATCCTGCTGGGCCTTGCTGAAGCGGTGGATCTCGTCGAGGAAGAGGACGGTCTCCTTGCCGTACCCGCCGGTGGCACGGCGGGCTCCCTCGATGACCGCGCGGACCTCCTTGACGCCCGCGGTGATCGCCGACAGTTCGACGAAGCGCTTGTTGGTGGCCTTGGAGACGACGTAGGCGAGGGTCGTCTTGCCGGTGCCGGGCGGACCCCACAGGATGACCGAGGACGGGCCCGCCGGGCCGCCCGTGGCCTCGCCGACCAGGCGGCGCAGGGGCGAGCCGGGCTTCAGCAGATGCTGCTGGCCCACCACCTCGTCGAGGGTGCGCGGGCGCATCCGCACCGCCAGGGGGCTCCCGGCGGGGTCTTTCTCCTGGCGCTCTTCGGCGGCTGCGGTGAACAGGTCGGGCTCCACGTCAAGAACCCTAATTCACCGCACTGACAATCCCGCCGGCGCCTGTGCAGTGCCGGTCAGCTGGTCCAGAAGTCCCACCAGCGCGTCAGGATCAGCATGCCGATGATCCCGATGTGCAGAACCGGCAGCACCCAGGTGAACTCGCCGAAGAAGCTCTTCAGCCAGCGCGGGGCGGGCAGGAAGCCGTTACGCACGTTGAACGAGGTCACGTACCAGAACATGATGATCGTCGCGACCCAGGCCAGGGAGCACCACAGGCACAGCGCGTTGATCCGGTACAGCGACTGGAACATCAGCCAGGCGCAGAAGGAGACGCCGAAGAGGGTGCCCGCGTTGAAGGTCAGCCAGTACCAGCGCGGGAAGCGGGCGCGGGCCAGCAGGCTCATGCCGACGCCGATGACGATGCCGTAGGTGACGAGGCCGAGCACCGGGTTGGGGAAGCCGAAGGCGGCGGCCTGCTTCGACTCCATCACGCTGCCGCAGGAGACGACGGGGTTCAGGCTGCAGCCCGGGGTGTAGCTCGTGCCCGCGATCTTGGCCTCGAGCAGCTTGAACTTGTCGATCGTGATGACCCAGGCGGCGAGCAGGCCGGCCGCGCCGGTGAGCAGCAGCATGATGGCGAAGGCTCGACTGCCACCCACCAGCCGTGGCTCAGCGGCGGTCCCCTCGGGCTCGGTGGGGACGTCTTTGACTGTGGTCTTGCTCATCACGCCGATTCCGTCTGCTTGAGAGTTGGACCTTCTTCGGGCAGGGGCCATTGTGCCGTACACGGGGCCGTGTCCACCGTTCAGTGGACATAAGGAAGTACGTCTGGCCGTCCCCGAGCGTTCGGTTCCGGCCGAGGTTCGAGGGCATGACACAGCACACGTGGACGCACTCGTGGTGGACGTACGGGGCCTCGCAAGCGATATCCCGGCATCGGCAGGGGCGGGGTGTACGGCGGGCTGGGGCCGAAGGCACGCGTGCGTGGCGCTCACATGTCGGAATCGCCCGGCAGGACGAATCGGTACCCGCCGAGTTGACGGCCCACCAGAAAGGTGCCGGGTCCCCTGGAAGGACCCGGCACCTCAGCACGCCGTATCAGCCGAGCCGGGCCTCCAGCTCGGCCACGATCTCGTTCACGCCGATCGCCGTCTGCTCACCGGACTCCATGTCCTTGAGCTGGACGACGCCCTCGGCGAGGTCGCGTTCGCCGGCGACGACCGTGTAGCGGGCGCCGCTGCGGTTGGCGTTCTTCATGGCGCCCTTGAGGCCCTTGGCCCCGTACGAGAAGTCGGCCGCGATGCCCACCTTGCGCAGCTCGGTGACCTTCGCGAAGAGGATCCGACGGGCCTCCTCGCCCAGCGGGACCGCGAAGACACTGGTCGTGGAGGGGAGCTCGAGCTCGACGCCCTCCGCCTCCAGCGCCAGCACCGTGCGGTCGACGCCCAGCGCCCAGCCCACCGACGGCAGCGCGGGGCCGCCGATCATCTCGGACAGGCCGTCGTAGCGACCGCCGCCGCCCACCGCGGACTGGGAGCCCAGGCCGTCGTGGACGAACTCGAAGGTCGTACGGGTGTAGTAGTCCAGGCCGCGCACCAGCCTGGGGTCGTCCTCGAAGGCGACGCCCGCCGCGGTGATCAGTTCGCGGACCTCCTCGTGGTACGCCTTGCAGCCGTCGCAGAGGTAGTCACGCAGGAGCGGGGCGTCGCCGAGCTGCTTCTGGACCGCTTCGCGCTTGTCGTCCAGGACGCGCAGCGGGTTGATCTCCGCGCGGCGCAGGGTCTCCTCGTCGAGGTCGAGCCCCCGGAGGAAGGTCTGCAGCGCCTCCCGGTACACCGGGCGGCACTCCTTGTCGCCCAGGCTGTTGAGGAGGATGCGGAAGTCGCGCAGCCCCAGCGAGCGGTACGCCTGGTCCGCCAGGATGATCAGCTCGGCGTCCAGCGCCGGGTCCTCGGCACCGATCGCCTCGGCGCCCACCTGGGAGAAGTGGCGGTAACGGCCCTTCTGGGGACGCTCGTAGCGGTAGTACGAGCCCGAGTACCAGAGCTTGACGGGGAGGTTGCCCGCCTTGTGGAGGTTGGCTTCCAGCGCCGCGCGCAGCACGGAGGCGGTGCCCTCGGGGCGCAGGGCCAGCCTGTCGCCGCCCTTGGTCTCGAAGGCGTACATCTCCTTGGTCACGATGTCGGTGGACTCACCGACACCGCGCGCGAACAGCTCGACGCTCTCGAAGCCGGGCGTCTCGATGTAGCCGTAGCCGGAGTTGCGCAGCGGAGCCGCGATCGCCTCGCGCACCGCGAGGAACTTCGCGCTGTCCGGCGGGATGAGGTCGTACGTGCCCTTGGGGGCCTTGAAGGTGCTCACGGAAAGTCTCGTCACATTCCTCGTCGGGGAGCGTCGGCATGCGCTCCCGGGCCGGCGGCCACCTGCCGCAGATACGGGTTGGTGGCACGCTCACGGCCGATGGTCGTGTGCTCGTTGTGGCCGGGCAGCACCACGGTCGAGTCGTCGAGAGGCAGGACCACGCGGGCCAGGGACTCGAGCATGTCGTCCATGGAGCCACCGGGGAAATCGGTGCGTCCGATGGAGCCGGCGAACAGCAGGTCGCCCGAGAAGAGAAGCGGAGGAATGTCCGCCACCTCGGGCAGGCCGAAGGTCACCGACCCCCTGGTATGGCCGGGCGCGTGCGCCACGGTGAGCTCCAGTCCCGCCAGTTCCAGCTTCACGCCGTCGGTCAGTTCCTTGACGTCGTCCGGCTCCCCCACGGTCAGCTCGCCCATGAGCGGCATCCCGATGGAGCGGCCGAGCGCCTTCTCCGGGTCGCTCATCATGAACCGGTCCTCGGGGTGGATCCAGGCGGGTACGTCGTGCGCGCCGCAGACCGGGACGACCGAGGCCACGTGGTCGATGTGGCCATGGGTGAGGACGACGGCGACGGGCTTGAGCCGATGCTTCTTCAGTGCCTCTTCGACTCCCTGGGCGGCCTGATGGCCCGGGTCGATGATCACGCACTCCTCACCGGCGGCGGGGGCGACGAGATAACAGTTCGTCCCCCAGGCCCCGGCGGGGAACCCGGCAATGAGCACGATCGTCCTTCGTTGTGTTGATAAGGGTGGGCTTAAAAAACGGCTGCGCCTGTGGTCAGAGCCTACCGGCGCTGCCGTTTCCTCAGCGAACCCATATACGGTACGGGGCACACGCACGCGGTCGGCTCACTAGACGCAGGCGTCCCAGCAGGCGTACGAGACGCATGAGGAGAGAACCCGGTGGTCACCCAGGAACAGCGGAAGCGGCAGCTCGCCCGGGAGAAGTTCTTGCGGCAGCAGCAGCGGCGCACGGCCGCGCGGCGCAAGGCCCGCATGCGCAACTCCGTGATCGCGTCGGTGCTCGGCGTGATCCTGGTGGGCAGTCTGGCGCTCTATACGTCGGACGTCCTCAAGGGCGACGACGACAAGTCCGACGCCGCCGCGGCCACGCCGTCGCCGACGCCCAGCGCGATCGCCGACCCGTGCAAGAAGCCGGCGGAGGGCAAGGTCAAGACGGCGACCTGGAAGAAGGAGCCGTCGCTGACGATCGACAAGTCGGCGAAGTACACGATGAAGCTGGCGACGACGTGCGGTGACATAGACATCGCGCTCAAGACGAAGGCGGCCCCGCACACCGTCAACTCGTTCGACTTCCTCGCGGCCAAGGGCTACTTCGACCACACCAAGTGCCACCGGCTCACCACCAACGGCATCTACGTGCTTCAGTGCGGCGACCCGACGGGCAGCGGCAGCGGTGGTCCCGGCTACACGATCCCGGACGAGAACCTGAAGGACAAAAGCCTCAAGGACAACATCTACCCGGCGGGCACCATCGCGATGGCGAACACCGGCAAGGCGCACACCGGAGGCAGCCAGTTCTTCCTCGTCTACCAGGACAGTCAGCTGCCGCCGAGCTACACGCCGTTCGGGACCGTCTCCGAGTCCGGTATGACGGTTCTGAAGAAGATCGCGGCCGCGGGTGAGAGCACCGGAGCGGGTGACGGCGCTCCCAACGCAACGGTCGTGATCAACAAGGCGACTGTCACCAAATCCTGACCCCCAACAGCCAAATTTCGGTCGCGCGGGATGCGGACAGGCAACCCGCCGGTCGCCTATGTTGGCCGTGACGAAACTGTGGACGATGCCCGGGGGTGCTGAAGCCCCACGCAGGCATCATGTGGAGGAGGCGCTGTGAGCAGCGACCCGTGGGGCCGCGTCGACGAGACGGGGACCGTGTACGTGCGTACGGCCGACGGCGAGCAGGTCGTCGGTTCCTGGCAGGCCGGCTCCCCTGAGGAGGCGCTGGCCTACTTCGAGCGCAAGTACGAGGGCCTGGTTGTCGAGATCGGCCTCCTCGAGAAGCGAGTGAAGACCACCGATCTGTCGGCGAAGGACGCGCAGGTCGCCATCGACCACATTCGCGAGCAGGTGGACGCGCACCACGCGGTCGGTGACCTGGACGCCCTCAAGGTGCGTCTGGACAAGCTCGTGGAGACGGTCGAGAAGCGCCGCGAGGAGCGCAAGCAGCAGCGCGCCAAGCAGTCCGACGAGGCCCGTCACTCCAAGGAGGCGCTGGTCGTCGAGGCGGAGGAGCTGGCGCAGTCCGACCAGTGGCGGGCGGCCGGTGAGCGGTTGCGGGCCCTGGTGGACACCTGGAAGGGTCTGCCGCGGCTGGACCGCAAGTCCGACGACGAACTGTGGCACCGCTTCTCGCACGCCCGGTCGGCGTTCTCCAAGCGTCGCAAGGCCCACTTCGCCTCGCTCGACGCACAGCGCGAGGAGGCCCGGAAGACCAAGGAACGGCTGGTCTCCGAGGCCGAGGCGCTGTCCGGCTCCACCGACTGGGGTCCGACGGCCGCCCGCTACCGCGAGCTGATGGCGGAGTGGAAGGCCGCGGGCCGTGCCCAGCGCGAGCACGAGGACGACCTGTGGAACCGCTTCCGCGGCGCCCAGGACGTCTTCTTCGCCGCTCGCAGCTCGGTCTTCGCCGAGCGCGACGCCGAGCAGACGGAGAACCTGAAGCTCAAGGAGGAGCTGGCCGGGGAGGCCGAGAAGATCCTCCCGGTCACCGACCTCAAGGCGGCGCGGTCCGCGTTCCGCCAGATCAACGAGCGCTGGGAGGCCATCGGCCACGTCCCGCGCGACGCGCGTCCCAAGGTCGAGGGCCGGATGCACGCCGTCGAGCGGGCCATCCAGGAGGCCGAGGAGACCGAGTGGCGCCGGACGAACCCGGAGGCACGCGCGCGTGCCGAGGGTCTCACCGGTCAGCTCCAGGACGCCGTGGCCAAGCTCCAGCGCCAGATCGAGCAGGCCCGCGCCCAGGGCAACAACGCCCGCGCCGACAAGCTCGAGCGTGAACTGGAGGGCCGCCAGGCGCTTCTGGACCAGGCGCTGAAGGGTCTGCAGGAGTTCGGCGGCTGACAGGGCCGCGGTTCAGCTGCTGCTACGACGAGAAGGGCCCCGTACCTCGTGTACGGGGCCCTTCTCGTGCTGTGCCCTACGCCCGGGCGCGCGCCGACGTCACGCGGTAGACGTCGTAGACGCCCTCCACGCCGCGTACCGCCTTCAGGACGTGGCCGAGGTGCTTCGGATCGCCCATCTCGAAGGTGAAGCGGGAGGTGGCGACGCGGTCGCGGGAGGTCTGGACGGCCGCGGAGAGGATGTTGACGTGCTGGTCGGACAGGACGCGGGTGACGTCGGAGAGGAGCCGGGAGCGGTCCAGGGCCTCGACCTGGATGGCGACCAGGAAGACCGAGGACTGGGTGGGCGCCCACTCGACCTCGAGGATGCGCTCGGGCTCGCGGGACAGTGACTCCACGTTCACACAGTCGCTGCGGTGAACCGATACGCCGCTACCGCGTGTGACGAAACCGATGATGGGGTCGCCGGGTACGGGGGTGCAGCAGCGGGCGAGCTTGACCCACACGTCGTCGACGCCCTTGACCACGACGCCGGGGTCGGCGCTGGAACGGCGCTTGCGGCCACGGCCGCGCGACGGCGGGACCGACTCGTCGATCTCCTCGGTGGCCGCCTCCTCGCCGCCGAGCGCGGAGACCAGCTTCTGCACGACGTTCTGCGCGGAGACATGGCCCTCGCCGATCGCCGCGTACAGCGCGGAGATGTCGGGGTAGCGCATCTCGTGGGCGAGCGTCACGAGGGAGTCGCCGGTCAGGATGCGCTGGATCGGCAGGTTCTGCTTGCGCATCGCGCGGACGATGGCGTCCTTGCCCTGCTCGATCGCCTCGTCGCGGCGCTCTTTGGAGAACCAGGCCCGGATCTTGTTGCGGGCCCGCGGGGACTTGACGAACCCGAGCCAGTCGCGGGACGGGCCCGCGCCGGCTGCCTTGGAGGTGAAGACCTCCACCAAGTCGCCGTTGTCCAGGGTGGATTCGAGCGGTACGAGGCGGCCGTTGACCCTCGCCCCTATGGTGCGGTGGCCGACCTCGGTGTGGACCGCGTACGAGAAGTCCACGGGTGTCGAGCCGGCGGGCAGCGCTATCACGTCGCCCTTGGGGGTGAAGACGAAGACCTCGTTGCGCGACAGGTCGAAGCGCAGGGACTCCAGGAACTCTCCGGGGTCCTCGGTCTCCTTCTGCCAGTCGAGCAACTGGCGCAGCCACGCCATGTCGTTGAGGTGGTCGTCCTTGCCGGTGGTCCTCGGCTGGTCCGAACGCACCTTGGAGGTCCCGGCGACGGCCTCCTGCTTGTACTTCCAGTGCGCGGCGATGCCGTACTCGGCGCGGCGGTGCATGTCGAAGGTGCGGATCTGGAGCTCGACGGGCTTGCCGTTGGGGCCGATGACCGTGGTGTGCAGCGACTGGTACATGTTGAACTTGGGCATCGCGATGTAGTCCTTGAACCGCCCCGGAACCGGGTTCCAGCGGGCGTGGACGGTGCCCAGGGCCGCGTAGCAGTCCCTGACCGTGTCCACGAGGACGCGGATGCCCACCAGGTCGTAGATCTCCGCGAAGTCACGGCCGCGGACGATCATCTTCTGGTAGACGCTGTAGTAGTGCTTCGGTCGGCCGGTGACGGTCGCCTTGATGCGGGCCGCGCGCAGATCCTGCTGCACCTCGTCGGTCACTATGGCGAGGTACTCGTCGCGCTTGGGGGCGCGCTCGGCGACGAGGCGGACGATCTCGTCGTACATCTTGGGGTAGAGGATCGCGAAGGCGAGGTCCTCCAGTTCCCACTTGATGGTGTTCATGCCCAGGCGGTGGGCGAGCGGCGCGTAGATCTCGAGGGTCTCGCGCGCCTTCTTCTCCTGCTTCTCGCGCTTGAGATAGCGCATGGTGCGCATGTTGTGCAGGCGGTCGGCGAGCTTGATGACCAGGACGCGCGGGTCCTTGGCCATGGCGACGACCATCTTGCGTACGGTCTCGGCCTGGGCGGCCTCGCCGAACTTGACCTTGTCCAGCTTGGTGACGCCGTCGACGAGCAGGGCGACCGAGTCGCCGAAGTCGCGGCGGAGCTGGTCCAGGCCGTACTCGGTGTCCTCGACGGTGTCGTGGAGGAGGCCCGCCATGAGGGTGGCGGGGTCCATGCCGAGCTCGGCGAGGATGGTGGTCACCGCGAGGGGGTGCGTGATGTACGGGTCGCCGCTCTTGCGCTTCTGGCCGCGGTGCCAGCGCTCGGCGACCTGGTAGGCGGTCTCGATCTTGCGGAGGGTCGCGGTCTCGATCTTCGGGTCGTTGCTGCGCACTATCCGCAGCAGCGGCTCCAGGACCGGGTTGTACGGGTTGGAGCGCTGGACTCCCAGGCGGGCGAGACGGGCGCGGACGCGGTTGGAGGAGCCGGAGCGGGCGGGCTGGCCGGCCGGCGGCCGGACCGCGGCGGGCGTGGACGCGGGGGCGGGGCGCTCGGGCGCGGCCGGCTTGGGGCGCGGCTGCTCGGCCGACTTGTCGACGGGCGCGGACTGGGCGTGCTCGACCGAGCCCTGCGCGGCGTTCTTCGCGCTCGGCGCGGGCGTGGCCGCGGCGCCTGCCGAAGGCTCGGGCTTGGCGGCGGTCAGTGGCTGGGCCTCGTCTGGCAAGAGGACTCCTCGTGCGCGATCCGGGTCCCCCGATCAGGCTCCGGAGACCCCATGGTAGCGATCCTGCGGCTCGGGATCGCCTTCAGGCGGGTGTGAGGACCGTCTACCGATGAAACGTGAGGGGCGTGCACTGGCATTCCGGGACTTGTCCGAGGGGCCAAGGCGCATGGCCGACTGCGGCGCCGCTGTGGCTGGTCGCGCAGTTCCCCGCGCCCCTTCAGGGGCGCGAAACGGCCGCCCTGGGTAACCAGGACGGCCGTTTTCGTGAGACCTATGTCGGCCTCAGACCACCAGTAGCGCTTCCAGCGGAGCGCCCGCCAGCGCCGGTTCCAGGCGGGCGCGGCCCGACAGGAAGCCCAGCTCCATCAGGACCGCCAGACCCGCGACCTGGGCTCCCGCCCTGCGGATCAGCTGGATCGAGGCCTCCGCCGTGCCGCCGGTCGCCAGGACGTCGTCGATGATCAGGATGCGGTCGTCCGACGACAGATCCTCCGCATGCACCTCGATCTCCGCGGAGCCGTACTCCAGGTCGTACGCCTGGGCGAGGGTCGCTCCGGGGAGCTTGCCCGCCTTGCGTACGGGGATGAAGCCGAGGCCCGCGCGGACGGCCACCGGGGCGCCGAGGATGAAGCCGCGGGCCTCCAGGCCGACGACCTTGGTCGCGCCGGTGCGCCCGGCGATCTCCGCGAGCGCGTCCGTCAGCGCGGTGAAGGCCGCCGGGTCCGCCAGGAGCGGGGTGATGTCCTTGAACATCACCCCCGGCTCCGGGTAGTCGGCCACATCACGGATGCGGCTGAACAGCAGTTCCTTGATGTCGGTCATCGCCGCTTCCCCGAGGGTCGGCCGCGGCCCCGGGTGCGCGAGGCGGGCTGGGTGCGCGGGCCGACGACCGCGTGGGCGTCCTCCGGCTCGTCACCGTGCGCGTCCCCGCCGCGGGCCTCGGCCTGCTCCCCCTCGGCGCCGACCTGGGCGCGCTTGGCCAGGACCCGCTTCCGGAGGGACTTCATCTGCGGCTCGAGCTCCTTGAGGTCCGCCACGAGCGGCGTCGCGATGAAGATCGAGGAGTACGCGCCGGCGGCGAGGCCGACGAACAGCGACAGCGAGATGTCGTTGAGCGTGCCCGCGCCGAGGAAGCCGCCACCGATGAACAGCAGGCCCGCCACCGGCAGCAGCGCGACCACCGTGGTGTTGATGGAGCGGACCAGGGTGCTGTTGATCGAGCGGTTGGCGATGTCGCTGTAGGTCCAGCGGGTCTGCTTGGTGATGTCCTTCGTCTGCTCCTTGAGGGAGTCGAAGACGACCACCGTGTCGTAGAGCGAGTAACCGAGGATGGTCAGCAGACCGATCACCGTGCCCGGCGTGACCTCGAAGCCGACGAGGGCGTAGATGCCGACGGTGATGGTGATGTCGTGGATCAGTGCGACGAGCGCCGCGATGGCCATGCGCCACTCGAAGGCGATCGCCAGATAGATCACCACCAGGACCATGAAGATCGCCAGACCCTGCCAGGCCTTGTTGGCGATCTGGTCGCCCCAGCTGGGACCGACGAGGTCGGCGGCGATCTTCTCCGGGTCGACCTTGAAGTCCGTCGCGAGCTTGTTCTTGATCTCGTCGGACTGCGTGGTGTCCATGCCGGCGATCTGGATGCGCAGCGTGCCGTTGCCCAGCTTCTGCACCACGGCGTCGTGGCCGGAGGCCTCTTCCGCGTACTCCTGGGCCTGGGAGACCGAGATGCTGGTCTTCTCGGTGGTGAAGACGGCGCCGCCCTGGAAGTCGATGCCCATGTTCAGGCCGCGCACCGCCAGGCCGACGATGGCCGTGATGGTGATCAGGATCGAGATGCCGTACCAGAGCTTGCGGTGGCCGACGAAGTCGTAACTGATCTCGCCACGGTGCAGTCGGGCGCCGAGGTTGCCGAGTTTCGACATGCTCACGCCTCCTTCGTCTCAACGGGGGCGGGACGGCGGGTGCGGCGCAGTGGCGCCTTGGCACCCAGGCTCTTCGGGTCGAGGCCGGACCACTTGTTGCCGCTCGCGAAGAACGGGCGGCGGGCCAGCAGCGTCATCAGCGGCTTGGTGAAGAAGAAGACCACGACGACGTCGAGGACGGTGGTCAGACCCAGAGTGAACGCGAAGCCCTGGACCTTGCCGACGGTGACGATGAACAGCACCGCCGCGGCGAGGAACGACACGAAGTCGGAGACCAGGATGGTGCGCCGGGCGCGCGGCCAGGCCCGCTCGACGGCGGGGCGCAGGGAGCGGCCCTCACGGATCTCGTCACGGATGCGTTCGAAGTACACGATGAACGAGTCCGCGGTGATACCGATGGCGACGATGGCACCGCACACGGCCGGCAGGTTCAGCGCGAAGCCGATGGCCGGGCCGAGCAGCGCCATGAGCACATAGGTGAGGGTGCCGGAGACGAGCAGTGAGGCGATCGCGACCAGCGACAGACCGCGGTAGTAGAACACCAGGTACAGAATGACCAGCGCGAGGCCGATCGCACCGGCGAACAGACCGGCGTGCAGCTGGTCGGTGCCGAGGGCGGCGGTCACCGTGGTCACGTTCTGCTCCTTGAAGGAGAGCGGGAGCGCGCCGTACGACAGCATGTTGGCGAGGCTCTGGGCCTCCTCCTGCGTGAAGCTGCCGGAGATCTGGGCCTGGCCGCCGGTGATGGACTGGCTGACGGTCGGGCTGGAGACGACCTCGCCGTCGAGGACGATGCCGAACTCGTTCTGCGGCTGGGTGTTCTGGGCGAGCTGGCCGGTGATGTCGGCGAACTTCTTGGCGCCGCTCTTGTTGAAGTCCATCGTGACCTGCCAGCCGGCGGCGGTCTGCGTGTCGTAGACGGCCTTGGCCTCGTCGACCTCGGTGCCGGCCACGGCGGCCGGGCCGAGCAGGTACTTGTACCAGACGCCCTGGATCTCACCGCAGCCCACGGTCGGGTCCTCGGGCTTCACGCCTTCGCCGGCCTTGTTGCGCTGCGTCTGCTTGGAGCAGTCGAGCGCGGTGTACGCGGCCTGGAGCTTGGCTTCGGCGGCGGTGGGGGCACTCGCGGAGGCGGACGGGCTCGCGGAGGCGGAGGGCGAGGCGGACCCCGACGGGGTCGGGTCGGCCTTCAGCGCGTCGGAGGCGGCGCGGCCCTGTGTGGTGGCGGAGGCCGACGGGGAGCTCGACGAGGTCGCCTTCTCACCCGTGGTGGCCGACTCGCTCGTGGAGGGGCTCGGCGAGGCGCTGGAGGAACCACTGGCGGACGCGCTCGGCGAGGGCGTCGCGGCGGCGGCGCCGGTGGCGTCCTGGGCCAGCACCGGACGGAAGTACAGCTTCGCGGTGGTGCCGACCTGGTCCCGGGCTTCCTTGGAGTTGGTGCCCTTGGGGATGTTGACGATGATGTTCTTCTTACCCTGGGTCTGCACCTCCGCCTCGGAGACGCCCAGGCCGTTGACACGGCGGTTCATGATCTCGACCGCGGTGTTCATGTTGGCCGAGTTGATCGCGGACCCTTGGTCGGCCTTCGCCTCCAGCGTGATGCTGGTACCGCCGGCGAGGTCGATGCCGAGACGCGGCGTGGTGTGACCGGAGAGGAACATCCCTCCGGTGAGCGCCACGATGGCGATCAGGATGAGGGCCAGCGAGCGCCCTGGCTTGCTCTGGGCACTCGAGCTCCGGCCCCTCTTGGGTGCTGCTGCCACCTTCTCGTACTCCCTCTCGGGCCGCCTCGCGCCGGGTCATCGGGCGGGCGGCCATGACATGGTGTCGGGATCCCCTGCGAGCTGCGTACGTCCGAGGGCGCGCAGGCCTGGCCCGCGCGCCCAGAGGTACGGCTACTTCGCGTCGGAGTCGCCGTCGGTCTTCTTCGGCACGTCGTCCGTCTTCGCCTCGGCGGCCTCGGCGGCCGGCTCGGCCTCGTCGGCGGGCTCGTCCTTCTTTTCGAGGTCGACGGACTTGTCGTCGTCGGAGGCGGCGGCAGCTTCGTCGGCGGTCTCGTCGGTCTCGGTGAGGGAGGAGGCGTCGTCGGGGACGACGTCCGTCTTCAGGTCGTGCTCGACACCGTGGACGATCCGGTTGTACTCGTCGTCCGTCAGGACGGCACCGATCGCGTTCTTCGCGAAGAGGAGCTCGACGCCCGGCCCCGCGTCGACGAGGATCGTCTCGTCGTTGACCTCCTTGACCGTGGCGTACATGCCCCCGATGGTGCGGATGCCACTGCCGGGCTGCATCTGGTTCCGCATGTCGGCGGCGGCCTGCTGCTTCTTCTTCGCCGACCGGGTCATCAGGAACATGGCCCCGATGAGCACGACGAACGGGAGGAGGGTCACGAGACTCACGGGTCGGTACTTCCTTCACGTGACCGCGATGGTGAGCGGCCTGATGGTTGGGGGTGTGCGCGCCGCCGACAAAGGCGGCATCGGCGGAGTCTAAGCGAGTCCGCGTGCAGGGAACAACGCTCAGCATGGCACCCGGGTTCCTGGCCCGGCCAATCCCGCACCGTCACAAAGACATCACGTCCCGAACAGGTCTTGTTGTCCGTTTCCGGTGGCCGCGGAGCGGGGCGGGGTGAGGCCCAGGTGCGCCCATGCGGCGGGAGTGGCGACGCGACCACGCGGTGTACGGGCCAGCAGACCCTCCCGGACGAGGAAGGGCTCGGCGACCTCCTCGACGGTCTCGCGCTCCTCCCCCACCGCGACCGCGAGGGTGGACAGGCCGACGGGGCCGCCGCCGAACAGTTTGAGCAGGGCCTCCAGGACTCCGCGGTCCAGGCGGTCGAGGCCGCGGGCGTCGACCTCGTAGACCTTCAGTGCGGCCCCCGCGATGTCACGTGTGATGAACCCGTCCGCTTTGACCTGGGCGTAGTCGCGCACCCGGCGCAGCAGACGGTTGGCGATGCGGGGCGTGCCGCGGGAGCGGCCGGCGATCTCGGCGGCGCCGTCGGTGTCGATCTCGACGTCGAGGAGGTTCGCGGAGCGGTGGATGACCCGCTCCAGTTCGGCGGGCTCGTAGAACTCCATGTGCGCGGTGAAGCCGAAGCGGTCGCGCAGCGGGGGCGGCAGCAGGCCCGCGCGCGTGGTGGCGCCGACCAGGGTGAACGGGGGCAGTTCGAGGGGGATGGCGGTGGCGCCCGGGCCCTTGCCGACGATCACGTCGACGCGGTAGTCCTCCATCGCCATGTACAGCATCTCCTCGGCGGGCCGGGACATGCGGTGGATCTCGTCGAGGAAGAGGACCTCGCCCTCCTGGAGCGAGGAGAGGATCGCGGCCAGGTCGCCGGCGTGCTGGATGGCGGGGCCGGAGGTGATGCGGATGGGGGCGCCCATCTCGGCCGCGATGATCATCGAGAGGGTGGTCTTGCCGAGGCCGGGGGCGCCGGAGAGCAGCACGTGGTCGGCGGTGGCGCCCCGCGCGCGTGCGGCGCGCAGGACGAGGTCGAGCTGCTCGCGGACCTTCTCCTGGCCGATGAACTCGCCCAGGTCCTTGGGGCGCAGGGCGGCCTCCACGGCCTGGTCCTCGCGGTCGGCGACAGAGTCCACCAGCCGCTCGGGGGCGGTCGCGTCGGTGGTGTCGTCCCAGTTCACTGACGTTCTCCTAGCGGGCGCGGTTCAGGGTCTGCAGGGCGGCCTTCAGCAGTTGGCCCACCTGCGGGGTGCCCCCGGCGGCCTCGGCCTGGGGGGCCACGGCGGACACGGCCTCGTCGGCCTCGCGGGTCGCGTAGCCGAGGCCGATCAGGGCCGCGTGCAGCTGGTCGCGCCAGCCCTGGGTGACCGGGGAGCCGACGGCGGGGGCGCCGATGGGCTCGCCCAGGCGGTCCTTCAGCTCCAGGAGCAGCTTCTGGGCGCCCTTCTTGCCGATGCCGGGGACGGCGATCAGCGCCTTCTCGTCGCCTGTGGCCACCGCCCTGCGCAGGGTGTCCGGAGCGTGCACGGCCAGCATCGCCTGGGCCAGGCGGGGGCCGACGCCGCTCGCGGTCTGGAGCAGTTCGAAGACCTGGCGTTCGTCGTCGTCCACGAAGCCGTAGAGGGTCAGCGAGTCCTCCCGTACGACGAGGGAGGTGGCGAGCTTGGCCGGCTTGCCCAGGCGGAGCGTGGACAGGGTGTTGGGCGTGCACTGCACGGCCATGCCGACACCGCCGACCTCGACGACGGCGGCGTCGGGGGCGAGTGCGGCGATCGTGCCGCTCACGAAGGCGATCATGCCGTACGGCCTTTCGTTGCGTTGGCTGCGTGCAGGGCGACCGCCTGCTGGAGCCTGTTCTGTGCGGGAGCGCGCCAGATGTGGCAGATGGCGAGCGCGAGGGCGTCGGCGGCGTCGGCGGGCTTGGGCGGTGCGTCGAGCCGGAGCAGGCGGGTGACCATGGCGCCGACCTGGGCCTTGTCGGCACGCCCGCTGCCGGTGACGGCGGCCTTGACCTCGCTGGGGGTGTGCAGGGCGACGGGGATGCCGCGGCGGGCGGCACAGAGCATCGCGACGGCGCTGGCCTGGGCGGTGCCCATCACGGTCCGTACGTTGTGCTGGCTGAACACCCGCTCCACGGCGACGAGTTCGGGCCGGTGCTCGTCGAGCCACTGCTCGATGCCCTGCTCGATGACGACGAGGCGCTGCCCCAACTCGGCGTCGGCGGGCGTGCGTACGACGCCGACGCCGACCATGGTGAGCGGTCGGCCCGCGACCCCCTCGACGACACCGACACCGCACCGCGTCAGTCCGGGGTCCACCCCGAGTACACGCACCGCGCCCCTCCCCTCTTTGCGGCTAAACCGCCGCCACTCTCGCGGACGTGGCTGAGCGCCGTCGGGGTTCCTCAATTGATGGTTGCGGCCCGTGGACGGCGATCTTTGACTCTCGTCAGGCTATCCGCTGCCACCGACAATGGCGGCGGGCCGGTGGGACGTGTCCCACCGGCCCGCCGAACCCGCTCAGTTCGCGACAGCGCTACGCGTCGACCTTCTCCATGACCTCGTCGCTGACGTCGAAGTTGGCGAAGACGTTCTGCACGTCGTCGCTGTCCTCGAGGGCGTCGATCAGCTTGAAGATCTTGCGGGCGCCTTCCTCGTCGAGCTCGACCTGCATGGTCGGGACGAAGTTGGCGTCAGCGGAGTCGTAGTCGATCCCGGCGTCCTGGAGGGCGGTACGGACCGCGACCAGGTCGGTGGCCTCGGAGAGGATCTCGAAGGACTCACCGAGGTCGTTGACTTCCTCGGCACCCGCGTCCAGGACGGCTCCCAGGACGTCGTCCTCGGTCAGCTCGCCCTTGGGGACGATCACGACGCCCTTGCGGTTGAAGAGGTACGAGACAGAGCCCGGGTCGGCCATCGAACCGCCGTTGCGGGTCATGGCGACACGCACGTCGGAGGCGGCGCGGTTGCGGTTGTCGGTGAGGCACTCGATGAGCACCGCGACACCGTTCGGACCGTAGCCCTCGTACATGATCGTCTCGTAGTCGGCGCCACCGGCCTCGAGGCCGGCGCCGCGCTTGACCGCGGAGTCGATGTTCTTGTTCGGGACCGAGCTCTTCTTGGCCTTCTGAATGGCGTCGAACAGCGTCGGATTGCCGGACACGTCGGCGCCGCCGGTGCGGGCCGCGACCTCGATGTTCTTGATCATCTTCGCGAAGAGCTTGCCGCGCTTGGCGTCGATCACGGCCTTCTTGTGCTTCGTCGTAGCCCATTTAGAGTGGCCGGACATCTGCCTGTCTCCTTCGCGTAACCCATCCAAACAACGAACGCCAGAGATCCTACAAGGACTCCGCCGCCCGGTTCGCGCGCACCATGTCGACGAACAGGGCGTGCACGCGGTGGTCGCCGGTCAGCTCCGGGTGGAACGACGTGGCGAGCGCGTTGCCCTGGCGGACCGCGACGATGTGGCCCTCGTGCTCGGCGAGCACCTCGGTCTCGGCGCCTACGGACTCGACCCAGGGGGCGCGGATGAAGACGCCCTCTACAGCATCGCCCTCGACACCCTCGACGTCGACCGTCGCTTCGAAGGACTCGTTCTGCCGTCCGAAGGCGTTGCGGCGCACGATCATGTCGATGCCGCCGATCGTCTCCTGGCCCGAGCGCGGGTCGAGGATCTTGTCGGCCAGCATGATCATGCCCGCGCAGGTGCCGTAGACAGGCATTCCGGCACGCACGCGCGCGCGGAGCGGCTCCATCACGCCGAACAGGACGGCCAGTTTGGAGATGGTCGTGGACTCACCGCCGGGGATGACCAGGCCGTCGATCTCGGCGAGTTCCTCGGGGCGCCTGACCGGCCTGGCCACGGTGTCCGCCGCGGCCAGGGCGATGAGGTGCTCCCGTACGTCGCCCTGGAGAGCCAGGACGCCGATGACCGGTGCTTCGTTCGACATGGGTGGGTTACCAGCCGCGGTTGGCGTAGCGCTCGGCCTCGGGGAGGGTGTCGCAGTTGATGCCGACCATGGCCTCGCCCAGGTTGCGGGACGCGTCCGCGATGATCTTCGGGTCGTCGTAGAAGGTGGTGGCCTTCACGATGGCGGCGGCGCGCTTGGCCGGGTCGCCGGACTTGAAGATGCCGGAGCCGACGAAGACGCCCTCGGCGCCGAGCTGGCGCATCAGGGCGGCGTCGGCGGGGGTGGCGACGCCACCGGCGGAGAACAGGACCACCGGGAGCTTGCCGAGCTCGGAGACTTCCTTGACGAGCTCGTACGGGGCGCGCAGCTCCTTGGCGGCGGCGTACAGCTCGTTGTTGTCGTAGCCGCGCAGCCGGGCGATCTCGTTCTTGATCTGGCGCAGGTGACGGACGGCCTCGACGACGTTGCCGGTGCCGGCCTCGCCCTTGGAGCGGATCATGGCCGCGCCCTCGGCGATACGGCGCAGGGCCTCACCGAGGTTGGTGGCGCCGCAGACGAAGGGGGTCGTGAAGGCCCACTTGTCGGAGTGGTTGACCTCGTCGGCCGGGGTGAGGACCTCGGACTCGTCGATGTAGTCGACGCCGAGCGACTGCAGGACCTGGGCCTCGACGAAGTGGCCGATGCGGGACTTGGCCATCACGGGGATGGAGACCGCCTCGATGATCTCCTCGATCATGGTGGGGTCCGACATCCGGGCCACGCCGCCGTCCTTGCGGATGTCGGCGGGGACCCGCTCCAGGGCCATGACGGCCACGGCGCCGGCGTCCTCGGCGATCTTCGCCTGCTCGGCGTTGACCACGTCCATGATCACGCCGCCCTTGAGCTGCTCGGCCATGCCGCGCTTCACACGGGCGGTGCCGGTCTCGGGGGCCTGGTTCTCGGTGAGCGACACGGATTGACCTCGCTGATGTGAAAAGAGGATTTCTGCAGTACCGAGGAAACGTGAAGCGAGCAGTCCACAGCAAGGGCCAATGGGGAGGCGGTGGATCGTTTTCCGGGCGGGCGCGGCTACGCGGCCCGGTCCACCAGGGCCACAGGAGGCTCGTCGTCCATCTCGAACGCCAGCGGGAACGGGGCGTGACCCGCCAGCCGGAACCAGCGGACCTTGCGGTGGCGCCGCAGGGCACGGGCGGCCCGTACGGAGTCGTTGTGGAAGCGCCGGGCCATCGGCACCCGGCGCACCGCCTCGGTCAGCTCCCGGACGGCTTCCACTCCCCCGGGCGCCTCCCGCACCGTCTCCACCTGCGGCGTCTCCGCGAAGACGGCTCGCAGGGCCTGGGTCAGCTCGCTCTCGGCGACCTCCCGTTGCTCCTCCTCGGCCTGCCGCGCGGCGTGCGCCGCCTCGTAGAGCACGATCGAGGCGGCCGGGTCGAGGACACCGGAGGTCGCCAGCTCCTGGGTCACCGAGGCGCGCCGCAGCAGCTGCGCGTCCAGCGCGGCCCGGGAGGCGTCGATCCGGGCGTGCAGCCGGTCCAGTCGTCCTGCGGTCCAGCTCAGGTAGAGGCCGATCGCGATCAGGGCGACGAGGGTCCAGATGAGGGTTGGGGTCACGGGCGCAAAGGTTACCGACGTACGGGCCCCGGTCCTACGCGCCCCTCAGTCCCGCGCCAGCCCGAACCGCGACAACAGGCTCGTGGTGCGGTCGTCGTCGGCCGCCGCCACTGCGGCCGCGCCCGCCGTCACCGTCTCGTACACCGACAGGATGTCCGCGCCGACCGTCGACCAGTCGAACCGCCGTACGTGGGCGCTCCCGCGCTCCCGCAGTTCGGCCCGCCGCTCCGGATCGGCCAGCAGCCGCAGTGCCGCGTCGGCCAGTGCGTCGGCGTCCTCGTTGGCGAAGAGTTCACCCGCCGCGCCCTGGTCGAGCACCTGGGCGAAGGCGTCCAGGTCCGAGGCGAGGACGGGGGCACCGGCCGACATCGCCTCGACCAGGATGATCCCGAAGCTCTCGCCGCCGGTGTTGGGGGCGACGTACAGGTCGACGCTGCGCAGGAAGCGCGCCTTGCCCTCGTCGCTGACCATGCCGAGGAACTCCACGCGCGAGCGGAGTTCGGCGGGCAGGTTCTCCACGGCCTCCTCCTCGTCGCCGCGCCCGGCCACCAGGAGCCGGGTCTGCGGGCGCTCGGCGAGGATCTTCGGCAGGGCCTTCATCAGCACCGGCAGACCCTTGCGGGGCTCGTCGATGCGGCCGACGAAGCCGAGGGTGTCGCCCTGCCACTCGGGGTTGGGCTCGGCCTTGGCGAAGAAGTCGACGTCGACGCCGTTCGGGATGACGACCGCGTCCCCGCCGAGGTGCTCCACCAGCGTGCGGCGGGCGTACTCGCTCACCGCGATGCGCGCGCTGATCTTCTCCAGGGCGGCCTGGAGGATGGAGTACGCGGCGATCATGGCCTTGGAACGCGGGTTCGAGGTGTGGAACGTCGCGACGAGGGGGCCCTGCGCCGCCCAGCAGGCCAGCAGGCCGAGCGAGGGCGAGGACGGCTCGTGGATGTGGACGACGTCGAACTCGCCGTCGTGCAGCCAGCGGCGTACCCGCGCGGCGCTGAGGAAGCCGAAGTTCAGCCGGGCCACCGAGCCGTTGTACGGCACCGGCACCGCGCGGCCCGCCGAGACGACGTAGGGCGGCAGCGGGGTGTCGTCGTCGGCCGGGGCCAGGACGGACACGTCGTGGCCGAGGCGGATGAAGTACTCGGCGAGATCGCGGATGTGGAACTGGACGCCGCCCGGCACGTCCCAGGAATACGGGCAGACGATGCCGATCCTCACGAGGGCCCCTTACTGGGGTCGAGATCCTTGAGCCACAACCGCTGCAGCATGTGCCAGTCCTCCGGATGGTCGGCGATCCCCGAGGCGAAGGCATCGGCCAGCGCCTGTGCCATGACAGACGTCTTCTCGGCGCGGGTACCTGTCTCGGGCACCTCGACCGGGGGGTGCACCCTGCCCCGCATGACGGGCGAGTCGTCGTACCAGAGCGTCACCGGCAGCAGCAGCGCGCCGGTCTGCTGGGCGAGGAGCGCCGGGCCCGCGGGGATCCGGGTCGCCTCGCCGAAGAACTGGACCTCGACGCCGGAGGAGGACAGGTCGCGCTCGGCGACCAGACAGACCAGACCGCCGTCGCGCAGCCGCCGGGCCAGGGTGCCGAAGGCGGTGCCCCCGCTGTGCGGCAGGACCTCCATGCCGAGGCCCTCGCGATAGGCGACGAACCGGTCGTACAGCGTCTCCGGCTTGAGCCGTTCCGCGACGGTGGTGAACGGGGTGTCCAGCTTCGTGGTGACCCAGGCGCCGGCGAGGTCCCAGTTGGCCATGTGCGGCAGCGCGAGGATGACACCCCGGCCGGAGGCGAGGCCGTCGGTCAGGTGGTGCAGGTCCTTGGCCTCGAAGCCGCCCTTGATGCGCTCCTCGCTCCAGGCGGGCAGCCGGAAGGACTCCATCCAGTAGCGCAGATACGAGCGCATGCCCGCGCGGGACAGCTCGGCGAGGCGCTCAGGGGTCGCGTCGGGCACCACGCGCGCGTAGTTGCTCTCCAGCCGCTGCACGCCCTTGCCGCGCTGCTTCCAGGCGAGATCGGCGATGGTCCGGCCGAGGCGTACGGCGACCGGCTCGGGGAGCTTCTTCACCGCTCCCCAGCCGAGGCCGTACAGCGCGTCGGTGAGCCGGTCCTGGGCACTCACTTCGCCGCCTCGCTCCCCTGGGTCTCCTGCGGGGTGGCCGCGTCCGCCTCCGCCGCCTCGCGACGGACCGTGACGACGCGCTGGATCAGCGTGACGAGGCTGCCGACGGCGACGATCCACAGCGCGACCGGCAGCAGGTACTGGATGCCCGGCACGCCGAACGTGTGCAGACCCGCGAGACCGGCCGCGACCAGCGAGATCACCAGCCGCTCGGCCCGCTCGACGAGACCGTTGACGGCGACCGGCAGACCGATCGACTCGCCCCGGGCCTTGGTGTACGACACCACCTGGCCGCTCGCCAGACAGAAGATCGAGACCGCGCACAGGACGAGGTCGTCACCGCCACCGGCGTACCAGAGGATGAAGCCGCCGAAGATCGCGCCGTCGGCGACCCGGTCCAGCGTGGAGTCCAGGAAGGCGCCCCAGCGGCTGGAACGGCCGAGCTGCCGGGCCATGTTGCCGTCGACCAGGTCCGAGAACACGAACAGCGTGATCACGATCGTGCCCCAGAAGAACTCGCCCATGGGGAAGAAGACCAGCGCCCCCGCGACCACCCCCGCGGTGCCGAGCAGCGTCACCGTGTCAGGGCTGACGCCCCTTCTGATGAGAAATGAGGCGAACGGCGTGAGGACACGCGTGAAGAATGCACGCGCGTACTTGTTCAGCATGGCCTTCCCGAGGGTCGGTGTGGCCGCGCGGCCCCTGCTGGCCACCGGCTGGCCCATCGTAGCCACGCGCGCGCATGTGCGAACGCCGGGCACTGTCGCCCCGCGTCACGGCCGCACGGCATACGGGTAACGGCAGGATCGCGTCCCCCGTATGGACGCACCGTGACCGGAGTGGAAAGCTCGAAGAACCGCGGGCGTCACCGGAGCCGCCATCGCTGGGGGCACCTCCCGGACGAAGTCCGGAGGAGGATCCGCAGCGCCCACAGTGACCTCACCGTGCACGGGAGGCAAGGCCATGGGCGACAAGGCGAACGCACACCCCGGAGCCGCCGGCAGGGCAACAGCGGCCGACCACCCCGCGTCCGTACGGAATGTGGTGCTGGTCGGCCACTCCGGATCGGGCAAGACGACATTGGTGGAAGCTCTCGCGCTGACAGCGGGGGCGGTGAACAGGGCGGGTCGCGTGGAGGACGGCGGCACCGTCTCCGACTACGACGAGATCGAACACCGGCAGAACCGTTCGGTGCAGCTCTCCCTGGTGCCCGTCGAATGGGACGGCATCAAGGTCAATCTCCTCGACACCCCCGGATACGCCGACTTCGTCGGGGAACTGAGGGCCGGTCTGCGAGCGGCGGACGCGGCCCTTTTCGTCGTCTCGGCCTCCGACGGCGTGGACGGCTCGACCCGCATGGTCTGGGAGGAGTGCGCGGCCGTCGGCATGCCGCGCGCGCTCGTGATCACCCACCTGGAGTCCGCGCGGGCGGACTTCGAGGCGATGACACGGACCTGTGCGGAGGCGTTCGGCGGGGACGACCCCGACGCCGTGCTCCCCCTGTACCTGCCGCTGCACGGCCCGCAGGCGCCGGACGGGCACGCACCCGTGACCGGTCTGATCGGCCTGCTGTCGCAGAAGCTGTTCGACTACTCCTCCGGTGAGCGCAAGGAGTCCGAGCCCGGCGAGGACCAGCTGCCGCAGATCGAGGAGGCCCGCAACCGGCTGATCGAGGGGATCATCGCCGAGAGCGAGGACGAGACCCTCATGGACCGCTACCTCGGCGGTGAAGAGGTCGACGTCAAGACACTGATCGAGGACCTGGAGCGAGCCGTCGCGCGCGGTGTCTTCTTCCCCGTCCTCGCCGCCGCCCCCGCGGCCGAGGGCGCCAAACAGGGGCTCGGCACGGTCGAGGTGCTGGAGCTCATCACCAGGGGCTTCCCGACACCCTTCGAACACCCCACGCCCGGCGTCACCACCATCGACGGCACACCGCGCGAGGTGAAGGCCTGCGACACGGAGGGCCCGCTGGTCGCGGAGGTCGTCAAGACGTCCTCCGACCCCTACGTCGGCCGTATCTCCCTCGTCCGCATCTTCTCCGGCACCCTGCGCCCCGACGAGACGGTGCACGTCTCCGGACACGGTCTGGCCGACCGCGGGCACGAGGACCACGACGTCGACGAACGCGTCGGGGCCCTGTCCACCCCGTTCGGCAAACAGCAGCGCCCGGTGACGCACGCCATCGCCGGCGACCTGGTGTGCGTGGCCAAGCTGAGCCGCGCGGAGACCGGCGACACCCTCTCGGCCAAGGACGACCCGCTCCTGATGGAGCCCTGGCAGATGCCCGACCCGCTGCTGCCGCTCGCGATCGAGGCACACAGCAAGGCCGACGAGGACAAGCTCTCACAGGGCCTGAGCCGACTGGTCGCCGAGGACCCGACCATGCGGCTCGAACAGAACCAGGACACCCACCAGGTGGTCCTGTGGTGCCTGGGCGAGGCACACGCCGACGTGGCGCTGGAGCGGCTGCGCAGCCGGTACGGCGTCCAGGTCGACGTCGTACCGCACAGGGTCTCCCTCCGGGAGACGTTCGCCGACAAGTCGGCGGGCCGCGGCCGGCATGTCAAGCAGTCCGGCGGGCACGGGCAGTTCGCCATCTGCGCGATCGAGGTGGAGCCTCTGCCGGGCGGCTCGGGCATCGAGTTCGTGGACAAGGTCGTCGGCGGCGCGGTGCCCCGGCAGTTCATTCCCTCCGTCGAGAAGGGCGTGCGGGCCCAGGCAGCCAGGGGCGTCGCGGCCGGCCACGCGCTCGTCGACGTACGGATCACACTGGTCGACGGCAAGGCGCACTCGGTGGACTCCTCCGACGCCGCATTCCAGACAGCCGGCGCGCTGGCGCTGCGGGAGGCCGCGGCGGACGCGAGGATCCACCTCCTCGAACCGGTGGCCGAGGTGAGCGTTCTGGTCGGCGACGACTACGTGGGCGCCGTGATGAGCGACCTGTCCGGCCGGCGCGGCCGGGTCCTCGGCACCGAGCAGACCAGCGGGAACCGCACCGTCGTCAGGGCCGAGGTACCGGAGATCGAGATCGGCCGGTACGCCGTCGACCTGCGCTCCCTGTCGCACGGCACGGCACGCTTCAACCGCTCCTACGCACGGCACGAACCCATGCCGCCGCAGATCGCCGAGAGGATCCGTGAAGAGGCGCGCGACTCCTAGGAGTTGGCGCTGGGCACACTACAAGTGGCTTTCCTGGATCGCTCCCCTCCGAGTCGGCGGGCGGCTTCGGCCGTCCGCCGACGAATGTCGGTGGCGGCGGATACGCTGATGGCGGTGATCAAGTCGGGCCCGGATACCGGGACGGCCTGATCAACAGGTGTGCGGGGCAAGGAAGTCGGGAAGGCCGCAGGAGCGACCAGGCGGCGATCGGGGGCGGGCATGACGGTGGGAACCGGTTACGAGAGCGTCTTCGGACCACAGGTTCCGCGCTCGGGCGACGAGAGCCAGACAGCCACGTTCGCCCTCGCCTCAGCCGCGTACCGGGACAATCCGGTCGAGGACATCACGAAGGCCAACGGCGAATGGCACGAGACCACGGTCAAGGAGGGCCAGCGGTGGACCGGCGGCCTCTTCAAGCCCAACCTCGGTGAGGCGTTCTCCCGGGCCGTGATCGAGCGCATGATCGGCCCGGGACGCAAGCCCCTCATCCAGTCCTTCGGCACCGAACCGCAGGTCGTCGTCGACCACTGCCTGGCGGCCTACCGCCTCCGCCGGGAGCGGGACAAACGGCTGTCCGCCGTCATGGTGCTGTGCGGTGTGCTGTTCCTGCCCGGGCTCCTGGTCTGGCTCCTGGTCTTCACGATCCGCACCACCATCGACAAGAACCCCAACAAGAAGGCCTCCGCCCTCGCCACGGCCCTGCTCGTCGGCGTCGGCGCGCTCGCCGTCCTCTTCCTGGTCAAGATGCCGTTCACGGGCTTCTGGGGCTGGTACGCACGCGCATGCGTGGTCCTTCCCGTCGTCGGCTGGTTCTGGGCCAAGCAGATCTGCGATCGCTCGACCAGGGACCTGCGGGGGCGCTGGGACGGACTGATCGCGGGCAGCAGTGTCGGAGCCCAGGTCCCCGAAGCAGTGCCGAGCAGCCCCGGCGAGACCCAGGCCGAGCAACTGCGCCAGTCGCTGGCCAGGTTGAGCACCGAGCAGCAGTCCAACTCCGTCTTCTACGCCGGCCCCAAGGGCATCCTGGGCATGGGCACGCGCTGGGCCAGCTGGCAGCTCGCCGAGGACCTGACACCGGCCGACCCGGACCGGGAGATCCACCCGTTCCGCAGCTGGGACGTCATCCGCGCCATCCACAAGCAGCTGGGCATGCTGGAGCGGAACACGATCAACACCGGCGGCTTCCCGAAGGCCTCCATACGGCACTGGATCGTCACGCCGATCGGGGAGAACGCCAAGGCGGTGGCCCGGACCGAGCAGTCCACGGACATCGAGGCGTTCCAGCACCGGGCCCACTCCATACAGGACATCTGCAACAAGCAGCAGTTCGGCAGCGGGGACCGGCACTACCTCGGGGTGCAGTGGACGCTGTGGGACGGCCAGTTGATCATCACGATGATGATCACCGTCACCGTGCTGCACCAGACGCTGCGCATCGAGGTGACCGGACACGCTCTGGGCCCGGTCAACCCGCTGTTCATGGGCAAGCCCGAGGACCCGACGAGGAACGTCCAGAGGTCGTTCCGGCCGTGGGAGACGCGCACGGTGAAGCTCCCGCTGGTCCCCACCAACGAGGTCGTACGTCTCGCCGTCCGCGCCCCGCTCTCCTGGTACCCGCCGCTGCTGAACTGGCTCGGCGGGACGATCGTCCTCCCCGAGCCGTTCGGTCTGCGGCACGTCTGGGCCGACAAGCCGTGGCGCCACCGCTTCATGGCCGACGACGCGATGCGCGCCGCGACGCCCGTGCTGCGCGTGGTGCACGCGGCGGCGATCAAGGTCCTGGAGGACAACGGCGTGGACACGGAGAAGTTCGGCAACCGGTCGGCGTTCCTCAGCACCGCGGTGCAGGACCCGTCACCGAGGAAGGCCGACCTGTACGACGCGTAGCCGCTTACGAGGGCCAGGCCTCCGCCAGCATCTTCCGGGTGTCGGCGAGCAACTGCGGCAGCACCCGTGTGTGCCCGACGACCGGCATGAAGTTCGTGTCGCCGCCCCAGCGCGGGACGATGTGCTGGTGGAGGTGGGCGGCGATACCGGCGCCGGCCACCGTGCCCTGGTTCATACCGATGTTGAAACCGTGGGCGCCGGACGCGGTGCGCAGCGCGGTCATCGCCTGCTTGGTGAGAGCGGCGAGCTCGATGGTCTCCGGCTCGGTCAGGTCCGTGTAGTCGGCGACGTGCCGGTAGGGCACGACCATCAGGTGGCCACCGTTGTACGGATAAAGATTCAGCACGGCGTAGACCTGCTCACCGCGCCGGACGATCAGGCCGTCCTCGTCGGACTTGGCCGGGATGGAGCAGAAGGGGCATCCGTCGTCGGCGCCTGGGCCGGTCGGCTTGTTCTCGCCCTGGATGTAGGCCATCCGATGGGGCGTCCACAGACGCTGGAACGCGTCCTGGGTCCCCACTCCCCACTGCTGCTCCGGCTCACTCGTCATGCAGGGAAGCATATGGCTTCGCCCGTTCGCGGCGTGTCGGCGGGGTTGCGGCGAAACCCCCTGGGGCTGGACATGGTCGTGCTGGTGCTGCCCCTTCTCCGCCCCCTGCGGATCATGAAGGTCTACGAGGCCGTCCGGCGACGGCACGGCCGGCCCCGGCTCGCCCTGCACACGCGCGTGATCGTGTACGTCGGTCTGTCGGCGCTCCTGCCTTCGCCTCCTGGCTGCTCCAGATGTTCGCGCGGGAGGACGACGAGAGGCCCCCGGGAAGCTGAGCCTCCCGGGGGCCTCTCGAAGGTCTTCGCCGACCCCGCGAGGGATCAGACCTGGACCCGCTCCTCGACGACCTTCGCGATCTTCGCGATGGCCTCGTCGAACGGGATGCCGTTCTCCTGCGAGCCGTCGCGGTAGCGGAAGGAGACCGAGCCGCCGGCCATGTCCTCGTCGCCCGCGATGACCATGAAGGGCACCTTCTGCTTCTGGGCGTTCCTGATCTTCTTCTGCATCCGGTCGGAGGAGGAGTCCACCTCGACCCGCAGACCCTGCTTCTTCGCCGCGGCGGCGAACTTCTCCAGGTACTCCACGTGCGCGTCCCCGATCGGGATGCCGGTCGCCTGGACCGGGGCCAGCCACGCCGGGAAGGCGCCCGCGTAGTGCTCCAGGAGGACCGCGAAGAACCGCTCGATGGAACCGAACAGCGCGCGGTGGATCATGACCGGGCGCTGCTTGGAGCCGTCGGGGCCCGTGTACTCCAGGTCGAAGCGCTCCGGCAGGTTGAAGTCGAGCTGGATCGTCGACATCTGCCAGGTCCGGCCGATCGCGTCCTTGGTCTGGACGGAGATCTTCGGACCGTAGAACGCGGCGCCGCCCGGGTCCGGGACCAGCGGGAGGCCCTGCTTCTCGGCCACCTGGCGGAGGGTCTCCGTGGCTTCTTCCCAGACCTCGTCGGTGCCGACGAACTTCTCCGGGTCCTTGGTGGACAGCTCCAGGTAGAAGTCGGTCAGACCGTAGTCCCGCAGCAGGCCGAGGACGAAGGTGAGCGTCTTGTCGAGCTCCTCCGACATCTGCTCACGGGTGCAGTAGATGTGCGCGTCGTCCTGCGTGAAGCCACGCGCGCGGGTGAGTCCGTGCACGACTCCGGACTTCTCGTACCGGTACACGGTCCCGAACTCGAAGAGGCGCAGCGGCAGTTCACGGTACGAGCGGCCGCGCGCGTCGAAGATCAGGTTGTGCATCGGGCAGTTCATGGGCTTCAGGTAGTAGTCCACGCCCTCGTCGAGCTGCATGGGCGGGTACATGCCGTCGGCGTACCAGTCCAGGTGCCCGGACTGCTCGAAGAGCTTCCCCTTCGTCGCGTGCGGGGTGTAGACGAACTCGTAGCCCTCCTCCTCGTGGCGGCGGCGCGAGTAGTCCTCCATGACCCGGCGGATGATGCCGCCCTTGGGGTGGAAGACGGCGAGGCCGGAGCCGATCTGCTCCGGGATGGAGAACAGGTCGAGCTCGGAACCGAGCTTGCGGTGGTCGCGCTTCTCCGCCTCGGCGAGGAAGTCGAGGTGGGCCTTCAGCTCGTCCTTGGAGGGCCAGGCGGTGCCGTAGATGCGCTGGAGCATCGGGTTCTTCTCGCTGCCGCGCCAGTAGGCGGCCGCGTTGCGCATCAGCTTGAACGCCGGGATGTTCCGGGTGGTGGGCAGGTGGGGACCGCGGCAGAGGTCCTTCCAGCACAGGTCGCCGGTCTTGGCGTCGAGGTTGTCGTAGATCGTCAGCTCACCGGCGCCGACCTCGACGTCCGCGCCGTCGTCGGAGGAGGCCGAGCCCTTGAGACCGATCAACTCCAGCTTGTACGGCTCGGCGGCCAGCTCCTCGCGGGCGTCCTCGTCGGTCACCACACGGCGGGAGAAGCGCTGCCCCCGCTTCTGGATCTCCTGCATCTTCTTCTCGACGGCCTTGAGATCCTCGGGCGTGAACGGCTTCTCGACGTCGAAGTCGTAGTAGAAGCCGTCCTTGACCGGCGGGCCGATGCCCAGCTTGGCCTCGGGGAAGAGCTCCTGCACGGCCTGCGCCATGACATGGGCGGTGGAGTGGCGCAGGATGTCGAGACCGTCCTTGGAGGAGATCTCGACGCCCTCGACCTCGTCGCCCTCGGCGACGACGTACGCGAGGTCCTTCAGCTCACCGGCCACGCGCGCGGCGATGATCGAGCGCTCGCCGGCGAAGAGCTCGGCGGCCGTAGTGCCCGTCGTCACCGTGCGCTCTTCCCGCTCGGAATCGCGTTGGATGATCACACGGACGTCTGACACCGGTCTCTCCTGACTGAAGGTGGATGCGGGCGCCGTACCGTGAGCGCGCGCAATAGGGGATCGTACCGACCCCGGAGCCACCTCCGCGAAATCAGTCCCCTGCGGGGGCCTCCCCGCAGGCCTCCTCGAAGAAGTCGAGATTCTCCTGGAGGGACTTCATCAGCCGGTCCCGCTCCGCCTCGTCCACCTGCACGGGCGCGACCCCGGAGGCTCCGGTGAGCCGGCGGAACCCGCCCCGGCTCTCCAGCCGGCCGTGCACCCGCACCGGCAGCCCGACGAGGTGCGCGTGCCCCGCGATCCGGTACGCCTCCTCGTCCAGGGTGAGCCGGATGTGCGGCACCTCGGCGCCCGCGATCACCCGCAGCCGTACGCTGCCGTCCCCGCGCGGCCCCGACCGGCGCATCCGCACCACCGCACCGGTGATCCGCACCGGCACGGACGGCTCCTCGCGGAGATAGCGGGCCCCTGCCTCGCGCAGCACCGGCAGGTCGCCGGGCGAGAACTCGACGGGCTCGACCCCCGCGGCGCAGCCCGCCGGCACCCCGGCGGCCGGTGCCCACTCGACGGCGATGCGCGCGCCCTCGGTCCCGCGCACGAGGGCGATCAGCGCCTCGGTGAGCTCACGGCTGACGCCCGCCTCGACGGCGCCGTCGAAGGCGTCCATGCCACCGGTGGCGCGCTGGTAGTCGATGGCCTCGCGGGCGGCGTACAGGGCCTGGTGGAGGCGTACGGCCAGGGGGCGCCCGTTGCCCACGGGCACGAAGGCCGTGAGGCCGCCGCCGGTCGCCGTACCGACGAGCACGCTCTCCATGAGCGTGGCGGCGGCGCGACGGTGGCGGGCGCCGTGGTACCCGGCACGCGCGCGGGTGGCGAGCGCGCCGGCGAGCAGCATCTGGCGGGCGGCGGCGCGCAGTTGTTCCGCCACCGTCCAGGGCGCGGTGCCGCCCGGTCCGGTCGGCGCGTCCCGCCACCAGCGGATCTCGTCGCTGGGAACGGCGAGGCCGACGAGGACCTCGCGGGCGGAGGGCGTGCCGCTGCGTGCGAGGGCGACGAGCGCCTCGCCGAGCAGGTCGTCGCTGTCGGGGAAGGCGCGACTCTCGGGCACCAGCAGGCTGGTCCCACCGGTGCCCTGACCGGGTGGGGTCCAGCGACCGTAGCGCCCCGGGGCGCCGCCGCGGCGCTGCCAGCCGTGGCGGTGCAGCAGGGCGGCAAGGACGGCGGGGTCGACCTCGTCGGGCTCGGGTGCGCGGTCCCAGGCGGCGTCGGCCGGGTGCGGCCGCACGGGCCGCAGCGCCTCCTCCAGGGGGCGATGGGTCATGGTCTGCCTCCTGTGCCGACCCGCGTCATGATCTCGCACAGCGCCCGGTCGTCGAAGATGCGTGAGGTCGGTATCCGCACGGTGGTGCGGGTGCGGCCGGTGATCGGGTGGCCGGCCAGGTTGACCCAGTAGCAGCAGTGCCGGAGATCGAGCCGGTCGTGGCTGGCGCGCAGCCAGTCGTCCTGGGATCTCGGCACGAGCATGACGACGAGGATCTTGTGCACCGAGACGGGGGTGCGCGCGAGCTTGCGCAGATGGTCGTTGTCGAGCGTGAAGGAGAAGAACCGTCCCGGGGGGTTCGGCGGGACCTGGTACGTGCACTTGAGCTGCACCTTGATGGTGACCTCGTCGTCGACGGTGTGCCCGGGCGAGCCGTGGCTGACGTGCCAGTCGATGCCGTTGTCCGGGAAGGGCTGCGACAACGAGCAGCCGGCCGCCGCGGCGACGGCGTGCAGATAGCCCACCTGCAAGGTCTCCATGCAGGCGGTGGTGGCGAGTGTGCCGCGAAGGGGGCCCGTGAGCTCGGGCAGCAGCCCGCCCCGCTCGGGCTGCGCTATCGCCATGACCAACAGCCTTCCACGTTCGGTGAATCCGCACCGTGGGTCGCTGAACTGCAAGGACCCGTATTCCTGTTGTGTCCTTCCGGCGTACGGCGCAAACAGCCCGGGTATCACCAAACAGGCAGAAGACGGTGCGTCAGCTGCCGTGGGTGAACGAGGGGTTGAGTGGAATGACGTGCTGGTACGAAGGGCCCCTGGCCGCCTTCGACACGGAGACCACGGGTGTCGACGTCGAGACCGACCGGATCGTGTCGGCCGCCGTCGTCGTCCAGGACGCCCCGGGTACCCGTCCGCGGGTGACCCGATGGCTGGTGAACCCGGGTGTTCCGGTGCCGGAGGCGGCGACGGAGGTGCATGGACTGACGGACGACCATCTGCAGCGCAACGGCCGCTGGCCGGCGCCGGTGATGTACGAGATAGCGGAACACCTGACCGAACAGGCCGCTGCGGGCCGCCCGCTGGTGGTCATGAACGCGCCGTTCGATCTGACCATCCTGGACCGGGAGTTGCGTCGCCATCGGGCTTCGTCGCTGGACCGCTGGTTCGAGTCGTCGCGGCTGCTGGTGCTGGACCCGAGAGTCCTCGACAAACATCTGGACCGCTACCGCAAGGGCCGTCGCACGCTGACGGACCTGTGCGCGCACTACGAGGTCACGCTGGACGGCGCGCACGACGCGGGCGCGGACGCGCTGGCCGCGCTGGATGTCGTACGGGCCGTGGGGCGCCGTTTCGCGGCCCGGCTCGAGCGGCTGAGCGCGGGCGAGCTGCACGCGCTCCAGGCCGGGTGGCACGCGGCACAGGCGCGGGGGCTGCAGGCGTGGTTCGCGCGCAGTGGCACCCCGGAGGTGGTGGACACGGCATGGCCGCTGCGTCCGGAGCTGCCCGCGGCGGCCGCCTGAGCAGGGTCTCGGCACAAAGAAGCCGGTCCGCGTGACGCGGACCGGCATTCTCCCGGTGGGCGATACTGGGTTCGAACCAGTGACCTCTTCGGTGTGAACGAAGCGCTCTCCCACTGAGCTAATCGCCCGGGAACGGACTGAACAATACAGGTCCCCGCGCCCTTCCTTCAAACCGCTTCCAAGTACGCGGCCAGACCCCGCCGTCCGGCCCGCATCATCAGCCAGTGGTTGGCACGGAACACCGGCCGTCCGGGCACGGCGAGGCGCCTCAGGAGCGGCTTGTTCACGTCGACCACCTGCTCGTAGCGGGCGAGGCTGCGCGTTCCGTCCCCGTCGATCGTCCAGCGCGCCCATCCCTCCAGGTCCCCGGTCATGGCGATCTCCAGCACTCCGGCCGTCCGGTCGCGCCGCACCTCTCGCGCGGTGAAGACCAGGTCGTAGGGCAGGGTGGCCCGGATCGTGATGACGCCGGTGGTGTCGTCGAGACGGTCGACGCCGCGGACCTGGGGCCACCAGCGGGGGTAGTCCTCGGCCTGTTCCAGGGCGTCGTAGACGGTGGCGGGCGACGCGCTCAGGTCCCACTGCGTACGGAAGCGGTAATGGGTCCAGTCCATGCACAGAGTCTGCCCGCACGGATCTGAGTACGGTCTGAGTACGCGCACTCATGTCCTACGACGTGACGCGGACCACACTCCAAGGCATGACGCACATTCCGCCCCCGGCCGAGGAGTTGCGGCTCCTCGATGCCGAACTGTGGCAACTCGACCGCCGCCGGACCCAGTTGCTGGCCCGACGGGCGTGGCTGGTCGCCGCGCTGCAGCCGCGGCCGACGACGCGGCCGGCCACCGTGGGCTCGCCTCGCCCGGAGACCAGCGCGCCCGGCGTGCAGAACCTTCTCCTGCTGCTGGGCGGTGTCCTGCTCACGATCGCCGCGATGGTGTTCACGCTGGTCAGCTGGGGGCATCTGGGGATCGCCGGCCGGGGTCTGGTACTCGGCGCGCTCACGCTGGCCGCGCTCGCCGCTCCGCTGCCCCTGGTGAAGCGCGGGCTGCGCTCGACGGCCGAGGCGGTGGCGGGTCTGGGTCTGGCGCTGACGGTGCTCGACGCGTACGCCCTGTACGAGGTCGCCCTGCCCGGGACGGGCGGCGCGGGCTACACCGCAGCCGCGTCGGCGCTGCTGGCGGGGCTCTGGCTGGCGTACGGGCTGCTGCCGCGGGCGGCGGAGCTGCGTCTGCCCCTCCCGGCCGCGCTGGCCGCGGCCCAACTCCCGCTGTTCTTCTGGGCGGTCTCGTCCTCCGTGGGCGCCCACGGCATCGCGGCCGCGCTGCTGGTGACGGCCGCGTTCGACACAGTTGTCGCGCTCCGGGTGACGATCGGGTCCGTACGTGTCGTCGCCGCCGTCGGCGCGTACGGCCTGGGCTCCTCGGGCGCACTGACGGCCGGCTGGTTGTCCTGGACGGCCACCGGTCCGAGCGCCGCCGCCCGTGCGGCGGCGCTCATCCTCCTCGCGGCGGCGATCGCTCTGGGCGCGGCCTGGCGCGGCAGCCCGGGCAAGGGCCACGCCGTCGGCCTCGCCGTGACCTCGGGTCTCCTCACGGTCGCCGCGCTGGGCGGCGCGGTCCGCCCCGCCGTGCCGGACGCGTGGACGGTTCCGGTGCAGCTCGCCTGCGGGATCGCCCTGTTGGCGGCCGTGCGGACCGGGCGGCTGCCGGAGGCGGTACGCGAGGGACTGGCCTGGTCCTCCGCCGTCGTGCAGGGGCTCGCGGTGCTGTGGGCGCTGCCGCTCGTGGCGATCACCCTGCTGGGGCCGGTCGCCTGGACGTTCCGGGCATGGTCCGGAGCGCCGGCGACCATGCGTGAGGCGGTGACGGTGGACGTGCCCTGGCCGCCGGACATCGCGGCGGCTCCGCTCGTCCTGGTGGCCGTCGCGGCGGTGCTCGCCCTGGCGTTCAGGAACACCGACCGGCACGCCCGAGCCCTGACCGGCGCACTGGTGCTCACCTGGGCCGCGGCCCTGACGGTTCCGGCCGTCCTCGAACTCCCCTACACGACCGGCCTGTTGACGCTCGGCGCCCTGACGGCGGTCGCGCTCGCCGCCCCGTACGGACAGCCGACGGCGACGATCCTCGCCCTCGCCGCCTCCGCCGACCTCGCCTTCACCGCGCTGGCCTCACAGACGGCGACCCTCACCGCGCTCGGCGCCCTCACCGCGTTCTTCGCGGCGGTCTCCTGGCGGCTCACGTCCGTCACGGCCCCGGCCGCCCTCGCGTACGCCACCGCGCTGGCCTGCGCGACGGGAGCAGCCGCGGACTGGCAGCCGCAGCACACCGCACTGCTGGTCCTGGTGGCGCCGGTGGCCGCGGCCCTGATCGCACCGCGCGTGACCGAGCGGATTCCCCTCGAGGTGGCGGGCGCCGTCGCCGGACTGCTCGCCATCGGGCTCGCCGCGACCGACCTGCCGATGCTCGCCCTGGTCCTGGCCCTGTGCGCGGTGATCGCCGCGGGCACGGCGATCCGCCCGGACCGCCGCCCCGTCGGCTACGCGGCCGCCGTCCTGTTCGTCCTGGCTGCCTGGGTACGCCTGGCGGCCTGGGAGGTCGACATGCCCGAGGCGTACACGATCCCGGTGACCGTCCCGGCGCTGGTCGTCGGCTTCCTGCGGCTGCGCCGCGACCCCCTGACCTCGTCCTGGACGGCCTTCGGCCCCGGCCTCGCCGCCACGTTCCTGCCGAGCCTCGCAGCGGCCTGGACCGACCCGCACTGGACCCGCCCCCTCCTGCTGGGCCTGGCCGCACTGTCGCTGACCTTGCTGGGCGCCGGCCACAACCTCCAGGCCCCGCTCGTGCTCGGTGGCTCGGTCCTGACCCTGGACGCCCTGCACGAGCTGGCCCCGTACATCGTCCAGGTCACCGACGCCCTCCCCCGCTGGGTGCCCCCGGCCCTGGCCGGCCTCCTGCTGCTGGCACTGGGAGCGACGTACGAGCAGCGCATCAGGAATGTCCGCAGGGTGCGTGATGTCCTGGGGAAGATGAACTGACCTCAGGGCGCGGGGAACTGCGCGACCAGCCACAACGGTCGCGCAGTTCCCCACGGCCTCAACCCCTACGAAGGCATCTTGTCCCCGAGCAGCGCCAGGTTCTCAATGGCCGCAAGCCCGTACAACGCGGTGTCGTTCGTGGACACCCAAGCCGCCTCACTACCCGGCACCAACGCCATCGGCCCGCTCAGCTTCTCCGTCTTCCAGGGCGCCGACTCCTTGTACCCGTCGGAGTTGTAGAACTTGTCCCACGCCCGCTTGGCGAGCTTCTCGTCCCCGGTCTGCACAGCCGCGTACGCGTCGAGCCGCGAGTGCCCCTGGAACAGCAGCAGCGAGCCGAAGTTGGACCCGTACCGCGCCGCCTGCTCAGCCTTGGTGGCATTGAAGTAGCGGCAGTAGTCGTAGTACGCCTCGTTGAACTTCGGGATGTCGACGAGGTCGATGAGTTCGGCGCACAGCTCGTTGAGCCCGAAGACCGCGGAGAGGTGCGAGACCCCGACCACGGGTGCCGAGGCGACCGCGAACCTGCCGGTGTCGAGGTCGTACAGCCCGGTCCCCTGGACGAACCCGTTCGGCTGGGCGCCGATCGTTTCCATGGTCGAGAGCACGCGCGCCTTGGCCTTCTCCCACTTCGGGCCCTTGCGCTCCCACTCGGTCAGCCACGCCGACACGAGCCCGCTCCAGTCCGTGCCGAAGCCGATCGACAGCGCGTGCCGGTCGGGGGTGTACGGCTCGGTGCGGATCTTGCGGATCGGGTCGAGGACGAGGAAGGTCTCGTCGGAGTCGACGTTGGCGTGCATGAGGTCGCCGACGCGCTCGTCCGCGGTGAGGAAGTAGTAGTAGCGGCGGTACGTCGTGTTGGCGATGCGCTGCTGCTTGGCGCTGTCGGCGTAGTGCTGCACTCCGTGCCGGGTACCGAGCCCGGCCCACTTGCCCAGGTGGTAGACGTCGACCTCACCGGTGTGGCGGGTCATCGCCTCGGCGAAGCGGAAGATGTCCGCGCGGCCCGAGCGGAGGTACGCGAACCAGAGCCAGAGGTCCGGCGACAGCTCGGAGTTGTCCCAGGCGTAGCCGCCGACGTCGTACCGCCACTGGTGGCGCACCGTGTCGTAGGTGTGCATGATGTCGCCGTAGTCCCAGAAGCCGTACCAACGGCGCTGCTCCACCTGGTCCTTGTAGTAGGTGAAGAGGAAGTCGAGGTGGTCCTCGATCTTCGCCTTGGCGGGCGTGGAGCGGTCGGGCTCGGAGTACAGGCCCGGGCCGAAGACCTTGGCCTTGATGAGCTGCTTGGGCGGCGCGGCGAGCTGCGGCAGCACCCGTACGGCCTCGACCTGTTCGGCGAGTTTCGCCGGGGCCGGGGTCGTCTCGTTGGCCCAGAACAACAGCTCCGACGTACGCGCGATGCCGTACGGCGTGCCGAACTCGGGCTCGTAGTCCTCATAGGTGATGTTGAGGCCTTCGAGCTGCTCGGCGAAGGTGTCCTGGCCCATACCGTCGTGGTAGAAGCGCAGGTCCATCGGCTGTGCCTCGGGCGACCAGAGCCAGAGGGTGACCTCGGCCTCGTCGGTCTGGGCGTCGCGGATGTCGAGCTGGGCGGGGAACTTCTCCCAGAAGTCCCGCAGGCCGAAGGAGAGTCCGCCGCTCGCGCCACCGACGTAGCCGAAACCGGATGCCCGCTTGCCGCCGCCGGCGCCGATCCAGCCGTGGCCCTTCTTGGTGCGCTTGCGCAGGGTGAAGCCGTCGGCGGAGAGCTGGGAGAGGGTGTAGTCGCCCCACTCGGGGATGTACTGGAGGCGGGTGGTGACCCGCTGGTCCCAGGTGGCCGGGTCGGGCAGCTTCTCGCCCGCGTACTGCGCCGCCTGCACGGCCGCGCCCGGGTCCCGGCGCAGACCGGTGATGCCCTTGACGGCCTCGCGCAGCAGACCGGTGCCGTCACCGCCGATGCGGATGTGACGGTCGTAGGACTGGTCGCGCATCGGCACGGTGAAGCGGACGCCGATGCCGCGGATGAAGTCGCCGCTGGCCTTGCCCGGCTCCTGGGTGCCGTCGAAGGTGATGGTGTGCACCATGCGGAAGGAGTCGGCGCCGGCGTAGAAGTACAGCCGGATGGAGAACGGCAGCCAGCTCCGGCTGCCCTTGCGGTGCTTGCCGTCGATGCGGACGACCGCGCGGACCGGTCCGTCCTGCTCGACGGTGACCTCGGAGATGGCGCCGTCGAAGCGCTCGGTCTTGACCGCGCCCTGGTCCTCGTCCTCGATCTCGGGCTGGCGGATCAGCACGAGCTTGCCGTTCTTGGCGATCTCGGTGGAGCCGCGGGTGACCGACTTGATCAGGGTGGCACCGGACTTGCCGATCTTCGCGGTGATGACGCCGGTGGAGACGGTGATGGTGCCGCCGCTCTTGTCGACGGTGACCTTCTTGTCCGGTACGGCGGCCTCGCCCGCGGCGAGGGTGAGCTTGCCGTTGCCCGAACTCACGGCGTGGGCGGTCCACTTGAGGGATCCGTCCGGCCAGTAGGCGATCGGCCAGGACTGCACGGGTACGGACTTGCCGTCCGCGTCCGTCAGCGCGAAGGTCTGGTCCTCCTGATAGGTGCCCTTGGGCCAGGGCACGCCGAGGGTGGAGCCGGGCGCGGCGCCCAGCCCGCCGTCCTCCAGCCAGTCCAGGGTCACCGGACCGTCGTCGGCCTCTGCGGCTCTCGGCGCGGCCTGCGCGTCCTTGGCTCCTAGGGCCCAGCTGAACTGTGCGGCGGCGCCGGCCACGGCGGCCGCCTTGAGGATGGACCTGCGGGGGATGGGAGACATAGGGGTCCTGCCTTTCCTTCCGTGCGGGAAGCTTTTTCCGTGCAGCTGGTCAGGGGCATGACAGAGAGAGGTACGACGCCCGGGGCGCCGACCTTGTGCGAGGGCGCCGGGCGTCAGCGGCGCCGGTAGCGCTCCTCGACGGCGACGGCCGCCGCCGCGACGGCCCCGAGGACCGGGACCGCCAGCGGTGCGATGAACATGGCGGACAGGGCCACGACGCCCAGTCCGCAGACGATCAGGAAGGACCCGGCGGGATCGAGCACGGTCCGCCGTACGGCGTCCGCGAGCAGCAGCCGCCAGGCGTCACCGGGCGCCCAGTGCGCCGCCGCGCGCAGCAGCGCCACGGTGAGCCCGATGAGCGCGAAGATGCCGACGGCCCCGACGAGCGGCCCACCGGGCAGGCCGGCCCGCGCGGCCAGCACGTCCACCCAGACCGCGGCGGCCACCGCCCACCCGGCGAGCCCGACGGCCCACCCGCCGCGCAGGGCCGTACGGAAGTCCACGACGAACTCCCGCCAGCCACCTGCCTCGTGCGTCGTACGACGCCGCAGATGCCGTGCGCCGGCGGCGAAGGCCGCGGGATAGGTGACGACCCCGAGACAGGCCACGGCGATCCACACCCCGGTGAGCAGCGACTCCGCGAAGACCGCGAACCGCTCGCCGAACATGGACTCCCTGCGCCGGGAGCGGGCCTTCACTCGTGCTTCCGCCATGGTGACCGCCTCAGCCCTTTCCGCTCACTTCAGTCCGGACGTCGCCATACCGTCGATGAGATACCTCTGGAAGGCCATGAAGAAGGCGATGACCGGAACCAGCGCCACCAGCGACATCGCGATCATGCTGCCGTAGTTGGAGATGCCCTCCTGATCGCGGAACATCATCAGGCCGAGCGAGACGGTGTACTTGTCGGGGGTGTTGAGGTAGATCAACGGCCCCATGAAGTCGTTCCAGGCATTGATGAAGGTGAAGATCGCGCTGGTGATGAGGGCGGGGCGGCACAGCGGCAGCACGATGGACCAGTAGGTCCGCAGATGCCCGCAGCCGTCGAGCTTGGCGGCCTCGTCCAGTTCCTTGGGGAGGCCGCGCATGAACTGCACCATCAGGAAGACGAAGAACGCCTCCGTGGCCAGGAACTTGCCCGCGACGAGCGGCACCAGGGTGTCGGTGAGCTCGAGCTTGCGGAACATCACGTACTGCGGGATGAGCAGGACGTGATACGGCAGCAGCAGCGTGCCGATCATCAGCGTGAACAGCAGGTTCCGCCCGGCGAACCGGATCTTGGCGAAGGCGTACGCGGTCAGCGAGCTGGACAGCACGACCCCGGCCACGGCAAGCCCCGCGTACATCAGCGAGTTCGTGAAGAACGTGCTGATGGAGATGCCGGAGATACCGTCGGCGAGCCCGGAGAAGTTCTCCCAGACCGGCTTGACGGGCAGCAGGTCGATGCTGGCGATGATGTCCTTGCTGGGCTTGAACGAGGCACCGAGCACCCAGATCACCGGGTACAGGACGACCGCGAGGACGGCGAGGGAGCCCACGTGCCAGGCGATCGAACCGGTGCGCTTGCGCTCGTCGGCGGTGCGCACGACAGGGGTGCTGACACTGGTCACTTGGCGGCCTCCTCGTAGTGCACCCACTTCTTCTGCGACCAGAACAGGACCGCCGTGACCAGCGCCACCGCGACCACCAGCGTCCAGGCCATCGCGGAGGCGAAGCCCATCTGGGCCTCCTTGAAGCCCTTCTGGTAGAGGTAACAGGTGTAGACGAGGGTGGCGTCGGCCGGCCCGCACTGGGTGTTGGAGACCACGTAGGCGGACCCGAACACCTGGAACGCGTGGATGGACTCCAGCAGCACGTTGAAGAACAGCACCGGGGAGATCATCGGCAGCGTGATGTTCCAGAACCGCCGCAGGGGTCCGGCCCCGTCCATCTCGGCGGCCTCGTACAGCTCCTGCGGAACCTGCTTGAGACCGGCCAGGAAGATGACCATTGGCGCGCCGAACTGCCAGATGCTCAGCGCCACCAGCGCGTAGAGGACGTAGTCCGGGTTGCCGATCCAGCCGCCCACGTCCATCCCGAAGACCTTCTGCGTACGGTCCACGATCGCGTGGTCCGAGAACAGCGCCCGCCACACGAAGCCGACGGAGACGCTGGCACCGATGAGCGAGGGCATGTAGAAGGCGGCCCTGTACAGCCCCTGCCCGCGCCGCTTCTGCGCGAGCAGCAGCGCGACACCGAGCGCGAGCAGCAGCTTCAGCGGGGTGGCCACGACGACGTACTTCAGCGTGACCTCGACCGACTTCTGCCAGCGCGGGTCCTGGAACATGGTCGTGAAGTTGTCGAAGCCCACCCACTCCGGTGGAGTGAAGAGGTTGTAGCGGGTGAACGCGTAGTACAGCGACGCGATCATCGGCCCCGCCGTGAGCACCAGGAATCCCGCGATCCACGGCGACATGAAGAGATAGCCGACGAGGTTCTCGCGGCGCCGCCCGCGCCGCCCGGCGGCAGGAGCGGCGGACCGCTTCTTCGCCGGGCGCGCGGGCGCTTCCTTGACGAGCGTCATGGTGGTACGTCCCCTCAGCCCGCGAACGCGGCCTTGGCCTCGCTGAACAGCGCCTTGGCGGCGTCGGCCGGCTTGGTCTTGCCCTGGGAGACCTCGCCGCCGATGCGCAGGAAGGCCGCCTCGATGACATCGGCGCCGGACGGGTGCGGGGTGATCTTCCCCAGCACACCGGCCTTGGCGACCTCTTCCTCGTACGCCTTCACGCCCTTGTTCTGGGCGTCAGTGGGCTGGAACGCGTCGTACTGCTCGGTCGTGGAGAGGATGCCGCGGTCGTACCCCATGATCTTGCCGACCTCGGGGTCGTGGACCATGAAGGAGATGAACTGGGCGGCTTCCTTGGGGTGCTTGGTGCCGGAGAAGGCACTGAGCATCAGCGAACCGAGGTACTGGCCGGTCTGCTTGCCGTCCGTGGTGGGGATCGGCGCGAGCCCGTAGTCCGACTCGCCTTCGCCCTCGTAACGGATGGAGAAGTTGTCCCAGGTGAACTCGGACGCGGCGAGCCCGGCCGACAGGCCCGACTTCGGGTAGACCTGCTCGATCTTCTTGGGGTCGGCGACGAGTCCGGACTTCACGCGCTTGTAGCCGTCCGTCCACCACTGCGTCAGATCGTCCTCGGTGAAGCCGAGATCGGAGTCGGTGAAGAACGCCTTGCCGTTCTGGCGCAGATACAGGTCGTAGAGGTACATGATGCCGAAGTAGCCCGTGTCACCGGCGATCTTCAGCTTGTCCTGGATCGTCTGGAGGGCGTCGAAGTACTCGTCCCAGGTCCAGCCCATCTTCGCCTCGACACCGGCCTTCTTGAAGGCCTTGAGGTCGATGACCAGCGCCATGGTGTTGGCGCCGACGGGGACACCGAGCTGCTTGCTGTCGACCTGACCGTTCGCCAGAACGCCGTTGCGGAAGTTCTCCAGGTTCAGATTCCCGGCGTCCGCCTGCGCCTTGAGGTCCAGAAGAATGCCGCGCTTGTCGTACTTGCGCAGGAAGCCGACAGCATTCTGGAATACGTCCGGCGGATTCCCGCCGGAGGCCTGCGTCTGGAACTTCTCCCAGAACGCGGCGTAGTCGGTGAATTCAGGCTTGATCTTGATCTTCGGGTACTTCTTCTCGAAGACCGCGATCGCCTTCTTCATCGCGATGGTGCGCGGCTCGCCACCCCACCATGCGTAACGGAGTGTCACCGTCCCGTCTCCGGAACCGCTGTCACCGCCACATGCGGTCGTTGCTCCCAGCCCGATGGTGGCGGCCGAGGCCCCGGCCACCTTCAGGATCGTACGCCTCTCAACATTCTTGCTGGTTCCCATGGTTGGGCCCCCTCCCCGCAGCGTCATTGCCGCCTGCATGAATCGTTTCAAGTAAGCGCTTGCTGGCACAAGCTACGAGGGGCCCAGGAATGCGTCAATGATTCGGACAGGATTTTCTTGCGGGGCCGCCGGGCGAGTTGACGACACATCGGAGCCGAGTGATCCCGCCAGGGCGGCGAAGTCGCAGGTGAGACGCGGACATTCGGTGGATCGAACGCGAACTGGCCTGTCGCGCCCGGACGTTGTCCGGCCGAAACTCGTCGGCGACGCGGAGGGCCCGGAACGACGTCGGCCCGTCTGCACTGAAGCAGACGGGCCGACGGTCCGGGTGGGCGATACTGGGTTCGAACCAGTGACCTCTTCGGTGTGAACGAAGCGCTCTCCCACTGAGCTAATCGCCCGGACGCAGGAAGAACATTACCCCATGTCAGGGGGTGCTTCCGCACCCCCCGCAGGGCCGCCGATCACTGGTTCTTGATGTTCCACGGCATCTCGAAGCCGAACTTGTAGAGGTAGACCGCGCCGATCGCGGCCACGATCACCAGGCCGATCGACGTCAGGATGATGTTGCGCCGGCGCACCTTGGGGTCGAGCGCCTTCTGGGCCGCCTCGGTCACCTTGCGCTTGGTCCAGCGCAGCACCAGCTGGGCCCAGACGAACTCGGTCGCCCAGATCGCCATGCCGCCGAAGATCACGACCCAGCCGGGCCCCGGCAGCGGAAGCATGATGATGCCCAGGACCACGACGGCCAGGCCGATGATGAAGATCCCGACCTGCCAGCTCAGGTGCAGCACGCGGCGCGCCTTGATGAATTCCGGCGCTTTCGAGCCGAGCCCGTGCCCGCTCTGCGCCCCGCTCGTCTTCGACTCGTCCGCTGCCACGGCCACCTCGGCCTGCTCGTCACTCCCCGTATTCATACGGCCAAACTTTACCCGAGGGAAACCGGTCACCGAAATGGGCGTACCTCGCGAACAGGGTCTCGGCCGGAAGAGTTACGTAAAGGCACGCAAAACACTCAGAGGGGTTTACAACGGCACCGTAGGTGGCATGTCGATTTCGCCGACGTGCGAATCCCCGAGCGCACACTGAGCGAAAGGCCCTGGCGCTTATGAACACCACGGTCAGCTGCGAGCTGCACCTGCGCCTCGTTGTGTCGAGCGAGTCCTCCCTGCCTGTCCCCGCAGGCCTGCGGTACGACACGGCCGATCCCTACGCCGTGCACGCCACCTTCCACACCGGAGCCGAGGAGACCGTCGAGTGGGTGTTCGCCCGCGACCTTCTCGCGGAGGGCCTCCACCGGCCCACCGGAACCGGCGACGTCCGTGTCTGGCCGTCGCGCAGTCACGGTCAGGGCGTCGTGTGCATCGCCCTGAGCTCCCCTGAAGGCGAAGCACTGCTCGAGGCCCCGGCCCGGGCCCTGGAGTCGTTCCTGAAGCGAACAGACGCCGCCGTGCCCCCTGGCACGGAACACCGGCACTTCGACCTCGATCAGGAGCTCTCTCACATCCTGGCGGAGAGCTAGGGCGAGAGGTCCCACCAAGCCGCCCGGCGCCGTCGACTCGGGGTGACGGCTCGGGCCAAGACAACCGCATATGGGTACGCACACCGGCGCCGTCACCGCGGATTCTCGCGGGGCGGCGCCGGTGCGTATGCGCGTTACCACCGGTTCGCGAGGTCCGGGGCCGGTACGGGCGCTCGTGGAGCCACTACCATCGGCCAGCATCGGCGGGCGCCCGCCCGACCCCCCAGGCCAGGGAGCGAAACGTGCTGATCACCCATGACACCCGGTGCGCCCTCGATGCCGTGGTGGATCTGGTGAACACCGCACCGGAGGACACCACGACCCCGGACGCGCTGCCGGACGTCGCGGCTCTCGAGGATTTCGTACAAAAGCACGAGATCAGCGATGTCGGGGTGCTCTCGGAGTTCGATCTCTCCGCGGTGCGCAAGATCCGCGGCCGGTTCGCCTCGATCTTCTCCGCCTCGGACCCTCGGGCCGCGGCCGGACTGATCAACGACCTGGTGGCCGCGGCGGGCACCACTCCCCGGCTCACCGACCACGACGGCTACGACTGGCATGTGCACTACTTCGCGCCCGGTGCGTCCATCGCCGACCACCTCGCGGCGGACTGCGGCATGGCGCTGGCCTTCTTCGTGGTCGCCGGGGAGCAGGAGCGACTGCGGCGCTGCGAGGCCCCCGACTGCCGGCACGCCTTCGTCGACCTCTCCCGCAACCGGTCACGGCGCTACTGCGACAGCCGTACGTGCGGGAACCGGCTGCATGTCGCCGCCTACCGGGCGCGCCGCAAGGAGGCGGCGGGCTGAGCTCCGGCCCCGGGTGGTGTCGACGCGGTACCCGGCGGGTGACGCCGGGCACCGCGGGTACGGCTCAGAGCAGCAGCAGATCGTGCAGCGCAGCCATGAGCAGTAGACACCCGATCACCGCAAGAAAGATCATCAGCGGTGGCTGGGAAAGGGCGAAAAGGCACCCGCGCGGCTCGTCCTGCGGCGGCGCGGCGTCGCTCTGTGTCGTGTCCAGCATCTCGCGGGCGATGATGACGCAGTCGGCACCGGTCGGGTGACCAACACGCCAGGACGGGACGGCAGTTCGCCGGATCCCGTGACGAACGGTTCAAGGCGTGGACGGTTCCGGGACAGATGCTGGTTGACTGTGTCGTTTCAGTCAGCCTGCACCCGTCATATGCCGTGCTTCTTCAGAATGGCCTCGATGTCGCTGAAGTCGTCCCCGGCACCGGCACGGGGTGCGGCGGCGGGCCGGGCCGTCGGTCGGGAGGCCTGGCCCAGCGAGGGTGCCGAGGCCGCCGGGGCGATCGCCTCGCTCTGCGCGGCCCGGGTCGCCTTGCGCTCCTTGCGGGTACCGCCGCGCCTGCGCTCCACCGCGCGCGTGCTCACGAAGAGCAGCCAGGAAACACCGAGCACACCGAAGCCGGCCCAGGCCGTCGGGCTGAACGCGGTGTCCGCCACCCAATCGACGACACCGGTCATCATCAGGCCGAGGGGCACGAGAGAGTACGCGACGAGACGAGCGGCGGCGAGGAAGCGCTTGCGGTACGCCGTCACCGCCGCGATGCCCAGGCCGGCCGCGGCGGCGGCGGAACAGACGGTCTCGGCAATCATCCGGTCCTCCAGGCAGGGCTCGGCAGGGCAGTTCGTCCCTTCCATCCTGCACCGCCCCCACCCCGCGGGGCCATGCTCCGAGCCGACATCAGGGACATCTCCGGGTCGGATCCTCCGTAGGTGCCGGTCGCGGTGCGGGCCCCCTGCGGCGTTCCGGGGCCGATTGGGTCGTCCAGGGTGCTGCTGGGAGACTGGGGACATGAGCGACTCCTCCCCCGTGCGTCCCGTCGTCCCCGTGCTCGACGTCTGGTGCGATCTTCAGTGCCCGGACTGCCGGAGCGCCCTGGAGGACGTCCGGGCCCTGCGTGCGCGCTACGGCGACCGGCTGGAGCTGCGGCTGCGGCACTTCCCGCTGGAGAAGCACAAGCACGCCTTCGCCGCCGCGCAGGCCGCCGAGGAGGCCGCGGAGCAGGGGAAGGGCTGGGACTACGTCGAGGCCGTGCTGGGCCGGGTCGAGGAGCTGGACCGCAGGGGAGAACCCTTCCTGGTCGAGGTGGCCGGCGAACTGGGGCTGGACGCCGAGGAGTTCGACACCGCGCTGATCGACGGCCGGCACATCCTGATCGTGGACGCCGACCAGGCCGAGGGCAAGGCGATCGGCGTGACCGGCACTCCGACGTACGTCATCGACGGCGAGCGCCTCGACGGCGGCAAGAGCCAGGAGGGGCTGCGCGAGCGCATCGAGGAGATCACGGACCGGCTGCTGGCCGCGCCGGGTGCCTGACCCGTCGTACGGCTACAGCAGCGACTTGTAGAAGGCATACTGCGTCGTCTCGTAGCCGAGTGACTCGTACAGCCGCTCGGCCGGGGTGTTGCCCGCGAAGACGTTCAGACCCAGGGTCCGCTTGCCGAGGGCGTGTGCCTGGGTCTCCGCCAGCAACATCAGGGTGCGGCCGTGTCCGCGGCCGCGGTGGGCCTCGTCCACCTCGACGTCGAAGATGAAGGGCTTGCCGTCGCGCAGGGCGAGCCAGAGGACGCCCACGCGGGTGCCCTCGTGCTCCAGGATGCTGAACTGCATGTTCTCGGTGGCGAAGCCCTGCGGCAGGAGCGTGTCGTGGTCGCGCCGCGACTTGGCGTGCGCCTCGGGTTCCGGTACGCCGCGTTCGATCCAGGTGCGCGCGTAGTCCTCCGACTCGTGCACCAGCCAGGCGTCGAAGTCGGCCTCCGTCATGGGGCGGGCCACGCTGCCGACGGGCAGCTCGGGCGGGGTGTCGCCGAGTTCCTTCACCATGCCGCGATTGCGCAGGACGTAGCCCAGCGCCCTGACCAGCCGCAGGGCCGCCTCAGCGGACGCCGGTACGCCAACCGCCTCGATCTCGCGGCAGCCCCAGCCACGTGCCACCTCCTCGGCGGCGAGCGCGGCCACCGTGCCCCGGCCGCGCCGCCGGTCGGGCTCCTCGATCCGCAGATCGTGGATGCGGGCCACCGAGTCGCCGAACGAGGGGGACGTGCCGAGGTGTATCGCGCCGACAGGGCGGCTGTTCACGCATACCTGGTAGCGGCGTGAACGCGTGCCGTCGACGTTGTGCTGGAGCGGCTCGGTCGGCCGCAGGGTCGTGGTCATCACGGGTGTTCTACCCGCCGCGCCCCGCCGCGTCAGCCCAATTTCGACGGCTTTTACGGATCGAGGTCGTTCCCGGCCCGCTCGTCGAAGATCCGCATGGCCTTGGCGGTGACCGGCCCCGGGGCGCCCGGCAGTTCCCGGTCGTCGACGCGGTGGACGGCCTGTACGTCCCGCAGGGTGGAGGTGAGGAAGACCTCGTCGGCCCGCTCCAGGACGTCCAGGGGCAGGTCGGTCTCCTTGGCGCCGGTCCATTCGACCGTCAGCGCGCGTGTGATGCCCGCGAGGCAGCCGGAGGCGACCGGCGGGGTGTGGAGCTCACCGTCGAGGACGACGAAGACGTTCGACCCGGTGCCCTCGCAGAGCTGCCCGACCGTGTTGGCGAACAGCGCCTCGGAGGCGCCGTGCTCGCGGGCCCGGGCGAGTGCCACGACGTTCTCGGCGTACGAGGTGGTCTTGAGTCCGGCGAGGGCGCCGCGTTCGTTGCGGGTCCAGGGGACCGTGATCACGGAGGTGGAGTCGGGGCGGCGGGTGGTCTCGCCGAGGGCGACGACCAGGGTGGGGCCGTGCTCGCCGCGGTCGGAGCCGAGGGGGCCGTGGCCACCGGTGTAGGTGATGCGGAGCCGGCCGAGCGGCATCGGGTTGGCCTCGATGACGGCCGCGCAGCCGCGGCGCACCTCGTCGAGGTCGGGGTCGGGCAGGCCGAGGCCGCGCGCGGAGCGGGTCAGCCGGTCGAGGTGCCGGGTGAGCGCGAACGGCTCGCCGTCCACCGCCTTCACCGTCTCGAAGATGCCGTCGCCCACGGTCAGCCCGTGGTCGAAGACGGAGACACGGGCGGACTCGATGTCCTGCAGCCCGCCGTCGAGCCAGATCTTCACCTGATGGTCCCTTCAGTCACCTCGTACGTACCCGACGCTACCCCGAGCAGCCGGGCCGCCTTCAGCTCGGTCTCCCGCCACTCCCCCTCGGGGTCCGAACCCCAGGTGATGCCGGCGCCGGTGCCGAACCGCAGCACGCCTTCCGCGCGGTCGATCCAGAAGGTGCGGATGCCGACGGCCAGCTCGCCGGTGCCCCGGTCGGCGTCGACCCAGCCGATGCCTCCGCAGTACGGGCCGCGCGGGGCCGTCTCCAGGGCGTCGATGATCCGCAGGGCGCTGGACTTGGGGGCGCCGGTGACGGAGCCGGGCGGGAAGGCGGCGTCGAGCAGTTCGGGCCAGCCGGCGCCCTCGCGCAGTTCGCCGCGGACCGTCGAGACGAGGTGGACGAGGCCCGGGTGCTTCTCGACCGCACACAGGTCGGGGACGCTGACACTGCCCGTGGCGCAGACCCGCCCGATGTCGTTGCGGACCAGGTCCACGATCATCACGTTCTCGGCGTAGTCCTTCTCCAGGAGGTCCGCCTCGGTGCGCCCGGTGCCCTTGATCGGGCCGGATTCGACGATCCGGCCGTCACGGCGCAGGAACAGCTCGGGGGAGGCGGTGGCTATCTCCACGCCGTGCTCCGGCAGCCGGATCGTTCCTGCGTACGGTGCCGGGTTGCCGCGGGCCAGCAGGGCGGTCAGTGCGTCCACGTCGGCGTCGGGCGCGACGGACGCGGTCAGCACCCGGCAGAGATTGGCCTGGTAGACCTCGCCGGCCGCGATGTGCTCGCGGATCCGGCGGACGCCCGCCGTGTATCCGGCGCGGTCCAGGGAGGACGTCCAGTCGTCGGCCGCCGGTCCGTGCCATGCCCCCGGCACCGGGGCGGGCACCTGCTCCTGTCGTACGTCCTGGAAGCGGGCGCAGGTCAGACGGCCCTCGAAGTCGGCGCAGACGGCCCAGAAGCCACGGGAGTCCAGGGCCGCGGGATCACTGGTGACATCGAGGAGTCCGGTGGCTGTGCGGCCGCCGAAGCGGGCGAGAGGGGCGAGGTCGAGCACGCGTCGAGTCTATGGCGGGTGTCCTGCGGGTGACCTGGTCATGTCCCTCCGGAGCCTGTGACCAGGTGCGCGAGCGGGTGCAGCGCAGCACGCTGCACAAACGCGTTTTTGTGCTGGCCCCGGAATCCGCTAGAGTTCAACACGTCGCCGGGACGCGTGAGCGGATCGGAAAGACAGGCGAACGTAGCTCAGTTGGTAGAGCGCAACCTTGCCAAGGTTGAGGTCGCGAGTTCGAACCTCGTCGTTCGCTCGAAAGAGCAAGGGGATCTTCCCGACCCCCTACACTCCTGGTGGAGTGGCCGAGAGGCGAGGCAACGGCCTGCAAAGCCGTCTACACGGGTTCAAATCCCGTCTCCACCTCCAAGGACGATTAGCTCAGCGGGAGAGCGCTTCCCTGACACGGAAGAGGTCACTGGTTCAATCCCAGTATCGTCCACTGGATCTTCCAGCTCCTACGGCAAGGTCCGAACCCGCGCGATTAGCTCAGCGGGAGAGCGCTTCCCTGACACGGAAGAGGTCACTGGTTCAATCCCAGTATCGCGCACGCAGCCCCTCTTATCGGGGTGGCTGACCTGGACGATTAGCTCAGCGGGAGAGCGCTTCCCTGACACGGAAGAGGTCACTGGTTCAATCCCAGTATCGTCCACGCACCGAAGCCCCCGGCCCTGCGGCCGGGGGCTTCTTCGTGTCTGCCGGCTGTCAGCTGGAGAACAGCATGTGACCGAAGCTCTTGTGACGCTTGTGGCCGTAGTGGGCACCGTGACCGCCGTGCTGCGGGGCGCCCCAGGCGGGGGCCATGGGGGCCGCGGGCGCCGCCGGGTAGGCCTGCGGGGCAGCCGGGGGCGGCGGGGCGGGCTGGGTCCACTGGGTCTCCAGACGGGTCAGCGCCTCCAGCTCGCCGTAGTCGAGAAAGATCCCGCGGCAGCCGCTGCACTGCTCGATCTGAACACCGTTGCGGTTGTACGTGTGCATGGGCGCGTGACACTTCGGACACTGCATCGTCGGCTCAACTCCTCGCCGGTTGGTCCTGCTTCGCGTTACGCCAGGACAGACACTGTCCGGCTCCGGTCGGTTGCACCCTACTTCGCGTCGGTGCGGGTCAACTCGGGTGGGGCGGAACCCATTCGTGCACAGGCGTCGACGACGAGCTGTTCGACCTCGTCCAGGGAGCGGTTCGCCGCGGCGGCCTTGGCCAGGGCGCGGGCCGCGGTCTGCACGGTGAGGGCGCGGGCCGGGACGTCCAGGGCGGGCCAGGGGTCGCCGTCCGCGGGGACGGCCGGGCCGCCCGCCGCGCGGTAGGCGTCGAGGAAGCGGGTCCACTCCTCGGGGTGGAGGAGGCCGCAGGCGTACCAGGCGGCCGGGCGGGCGAGGTCCCAGGCGGGGACGCCCCGTCCGAGGTCGTCGACGTCGATGAGGCGCCACGGGCCGTCGGGGGCGGGGTGGCGGACGAGCTGGCCGAGGTGGAGGTCGCCGTGGCACAGGGTGCCGGTGTCCGGCATCGGGGTCTCGGCGCGGGCCCAGGCGGGGAGGGCCGCCCAGGCGGCGAGGACGGGGCGTACGAGGGGTTCGGGGGCGGCGGGTGCGGCGCGGAGGCGGGCGATGGACTGGGCCGCTTTGGCGGGGCCGCGCATGAGGGGGGTGCCGGGTGGGGCGGGGGTGCGGTGGAGGTGGGCGAGGAGGGTTGCCGCCTCCTCCCAGGGGGCCTTGTCCGGGGTGTCCGGGTCTACGGGGGTGCCGTAGGGCCAGAACGTGACCAGGCGGCCGTGCAGGGGGACCGGTGTCGGGGTGAGTGGCGGGAGGAGGACGTCGGGGAGGGCGGCCGCCATGGTGAGGCGGGAGGTCAACTCTGTGGGAGGTGTGTCCGGGGCGTGGGCCTTGGCGACGGTGTCGGCGTGGCGGACGACTGTGGCGTCAGGGCGGTCAGCCAGTACGCGGGTTGCTCCGCAGGGGCAGGGGGTGGGGTGGGAGTGGGCCCTGGCCTTGACTCGGGCGGTGAGCTCGGAGAGCAAGGGGGTGGTGGTCACGGGGCTCCCTGAGGGGTGGTGCGTTGTCTGGTCGTGAGGGTACGGGGAGGGGTGGCCGTCGTCAGGTGCTCGGTGTTGTGGCCGGGCTCGGGCTGTTCTCGCCCCCGCCGCCCCTACCCGTCCCATCCTCCAGGGGCACGGCCCCTTCGACCCCGGCCCCTGGGGGCTCCGCCCCCAGACCCCCGTCGGCCCCCAAGGGCCTCGTCCTCAAACGCCGGACGGGCTGAGAATCGGGATGGCAAACCCTCGTCCTCGGGCGCCGAAAGGGCCCAAAGGTGCGGGCACAGCAATGCCGGCGCAGCTCCCCAGCTGCGCCGGCATTTGTGCCGTCCGCCGCACCCCCGTCCCCACGGGGTTTCATGGGTGGATGTCCCCGCCCGGACCGCTCTTCCGGGCCTGGGGTCGCCGCTCAGCGCCCCAGCATCACGCCCACGGACGACGCTTGTGTGGCCACTGTCTCCCAGCCGTCGAAAACGAGGAGGAGCAGGGCCGCCAGGGGAAGGGCCATGAGCGTCGCCACCAAGGGGTGGCGACGGCCCTGTCGGCGGGGGTGGAGCGCGGTGCGCTCCTTGGTGCGGATCATCGTCCGCGGTGCCGTGTGGGCCATGGTCCCTCTCCTGACCTGTCTGCGTTGTCTTTGGCAGCGGCGGGTGTCTGACCTCGGGGGACGAGTGCTGCACCCGCCGCTTGACCTCAAATCTAGGCGGACGGCGCCCGCCGCACGTCATGCCCTCGTACCGATTGGCGGGCCTCCCGGAGGATGAGCCGTGACCTGGGGAGTACTCCCCTGGGTGGAGACGAGGGCCTAGGTCTCCGGGTCTTCCCGGAGGGGGTGACCGGTCTATCCCGCTTTCTCCGAGCCGTCCTCCCGCGGCACCGGCTGCTCGACCAGCGCCAGGACCCGGGTCGCCATGAAGCGGGCCGTGCGGACGACTGAGCCGTTGCGGGTGACTTCGCTCACTTCCACCACGCCTCGGCGTACCGCTGTCTCCACTCGGCGGCCCGCCCTGCTCGCCACCACCTCGTATGTGCGTGTCGTGTCCCCTGCGTCCACGACTATCTCCACGCGATCACCCTTCACGGGTTCAATCCCCCTTCGACGAGAGGTGGTTGGGATCACCGGCAGAGCGAACCCACCCCGCTCCGCCGCTCCCTGACCACCCCTCAATTCTCCCACCCAGCACTGACAATCCATCGGGACGAGAGGGCGCGGCCTCTGCGCGCGGGCGGCCGTGGAAACGTAAGCTGTGGCTCGTCACACGGACCGGGCAGCGGGGATGAACATGGCGATGATGCGCCTGAGGCGCGAGGACCCGCGCGTCGTCGGCTCGTTCAGGCTTCACAGACGGCTCGGCGCGGGCGGGATGGGCGTCGTCTATCTGGGCTCCGACAAGAAGGGGCAGCGGGTCGCGCTGAAGGTGATCCGGCCCGATCTGGCGGAGGACCAGGAGTTCCGTTCGCGGTTCGCGCGTGAGGTCTCGGCGGCCCGGCGGATTCGCGGTGGGTGCACGGCACGGCTCGTGGCCGCCGATCTCGACGCGGAACGGCCGTGGTTCGCCACGCAGTACGTGCCCGGCCCCTCCCTGCACGACAAGGTCGCCGACGAGGGCTCGCTGGGCGCGGCCGAGGTCGCCGCCATCGGGGCCGCCCTGTCGGAGGGGCTCGTCGCGGTGCATGAGGCCGGGGTCGTGCACCGGGATCTCAAGCCGTCCAACATCCTGCTGTCCCCCAAGGGGCCGCGGATCATCGACTTCGGCATCGCCTGGGCGACGGGGGCCTCCACGCTCACTCATGTGGGTACGGCCGTCGGGTCGCCCGGCTTCCTCGCGCCCGAGCAGGTGCGCGGGGCCGCCGTCACCCCGGCCACGGACGTGTTCTCGCTGGGGGCGACCCTGGCGTACGCCGCCATGGGTGACTCGCCCTTCGGGCACGGCAGTTCCGAGGTGATGCTGTACCGCGTGGTGCACGAGGAGGCGCACCTGGGCGGGGTGCCCGACGCGCTGGCTCCGCTCGTGCGGGCCTGTCTCGCCAAGGATCCCGAGGAACGGCCGAGCACGCTCCAACTGTCGCTGCGGCTCAAGGAGATCGCGTCGCGGGAGGCTCAGGGGCTCGCTGACGTCCGGCCGCCCGCGCCGCGGGCCGGCGAGAGCGACCGGCCCACGGGACGGCTCGCCGAGCCGAGCCATCCGGAGCAGCAACGCGCCCAGCGCCGTCCGCAGGGGCAGACGCCGGGACCCACGCAGCGCACTCCCCCGCCCCGCGGCACGTCCTCGCGCGGGCCCGCACCATCGCGCAACGGATCTGCGTCCCGCAGCGGTGGGCGGCCCACGCCCGCCTCGCGGAACACGACGCGCTCCGGCAACCGTCCGGCGCCCCGCAGCGGCGCCGGTCGTCCGGGTCCCAGGACCACGGGGACGGGGCGCCGGCCCGCCAATCCCCGGCTGCTGCGCCAGCGGCTGTTCGTGTTCGTCGTGGTGACGGTGCTGGCGGCGCTCGGTATCGCAGCGGCCCAGGGATGCCAGGGTCCGGCACGGGGGCTCGACGGCGACCGTGGTGTCGTACGCCATGAGCAGGCGCACGTGACGCCGCCGGACCGATCGACGGACTAGCGGGTCACAGGCTCGGCAGGATCCGGTCGAAGAACTCCAGGTCCCCTTCGAAGATCGGGTCCAGGGCCGGGAACTCCTCCGGGGTGATCCAGCGGGCCTCGGCCACCTCCACGGGGTCGGGGACCACCAAGCCTTCGTCGGCGCGGGCGGTCCACCAGTGGAGGCGGTAGCGGCCGTCGTCGGTCTCGGACTCCCAGACCTTCGCGAGCGGTACGACGGTGAGGCCGACCTCCTCGCGTACCTCGCGGAGCAGCGCCTGCCGTTGGGTCTCGCCCGGTTCGATGCGGCCGCTGAGAGGTTGCCAGTAGCCGGGGCGGGAGACGGTGGGGCCGCGGCGGATGACCAACAGTCGATCGGCTCGGAGCAGGACCGCGACGATCGCCTCGCCCTGGGGCATCGGGCTCCTAGAGCTCGGGGCGGCCGGTGGCCACCGCGTAGAAGGCGACCGCGGCCGCCGCACCGACGTTGAGCGAGTCGACGCCGTGGGCCATGGGGATGCGGACCCATTCGTCGGCGGCGACCAGGGCCTGGGTGGAGAGGCCGTCGCCCTCCGCGCCGAGCATCAGGGCGACCCGGTCCATTTTGTGAGGGGCGGCCTCGTCGAGGGTCCTGGCCTTCTCGTCCGGGGTGAGGGCGAGGAGGGAGAAACCGGCCTCGCGGACGGACTCCAGGCTCTTGGGCCAGGTGTCGAGACGGGCGTAGGGGACCGAGAAGACCGCGCCCATGGAGACCTTGACGCTACGGCGGTACAGCGGGTCGGCGCAGTCCGGGGAGAGCAGGACCGCGTCCATGCCGAGCGCCGCCGCCGAGCGGAAGATCGCGCCGATGTTGGTGTGGTCGTTGACCGACTCCATGACCACCACGCGGCGGGCGGTCTGGAGGAGGTCGGTCGCCGTCGGGAGCGGCTTGCGCTGCATGGAGGCGAGCGCGCCGCGGTGCACGTGATAGCCCGTGACCTGCTCGGCGAGCTCCGGGCTGACCGCGTAGACCGGGGCCGGGAGCTCGTCGATGACGTCGCGCATGACGTCGACCCACTTGGCGGACAGCAGCATCGAACGCATCTCGTACCCGGCGTCCTTGGCCCTTCTGATGACCTTCTCGCCCTCGGCGATGAACAGGCCCTCGGCGGGTTCTCGTTTGCGGCGCAGTTCGACGTCGGTCAGGCCTGTGTAGTCGCGCAGGCGCGGGTCGTCGGGATCCTCGACGGTGATGAGATCGGCCACAGGGTGATACTGCCTTGCTCTGGGTGCGGTGCCAACGGCTGGGGACGAGTTGGGTTACCCGGGGTTACGCGGTTGCCCCGGGGCCGACGTTCACGACCGCGCCGATGACGATGACGGCCGGCGGCCTGACCTCCTGCGTACGGACCGTCTCGGCGACCGTCGCGAGGGTGGCGTCCACGCGGCGCTGGGCCGCCGTCGTGCCCTCCTGGACGAGAGCCACCGGAGTGTCCGCCGGCTTGCCGTGCGCGACGAGCGTCTCGGCGATCTTCCCGATCTTGTCGACGCCCATCAGGATCACCAGCGTGCCCGTGAGCCTGGCGAGCGCGGGCCAGTCGACCAGGGAGCGCTCGTCGTCAGGGGCGACATGGCCGCTGACCACCGTGAACTCGTGTGCGACACCGCGGTGGGTGACGGGGATGCCGGCCGCGCCCGGCACCGAGATCGAGCTGGAGATGCCGGGGACGACGGTGCAGGGGATGCCGGCCTCGGCGAGGGCGTGCAGCTCCTCCATGCCACGGCCGAAGACGTAGGGGTCGCCGCCCTTCAGCCGTACGACCGACTTGCCCTGCTTGGCGTGCTCGATGAGGGCGTTGTTGATGGCCTCCTGGGCCATGAAACGGCCGTACGGGATCTTCGCCGCGTCGATCACCTCGACGTGCGGCGGGAGTTCGGCGAGGAGGTCGCGCGGGCCGAGGCGGTCGGCGATGACGACGTCGGCCTCGGCGAGGAGGCGGCGGCCGCGGACCGTGATGAGGTCCGGGTCGCCGGGGCCGCCACCGACGAGGGCGACGCCGGAGGTGCGGGTGCGGTGGTGGGGCGCCACGAGGGTTCCGTCGCGCAGGCCCTCCACCACCGCGTCGCGGATCGCGGCGGTGTGGCGGGGGTCGCGGCCCTTGGCGTTCGTGGTGAGGACGGCGACCGTGACGCCCTCGCTGTGGCCGGTGGCCGGGGTCCAGGCCGTCGCCTGGTCGGCGTCGTCCGAGCGGACGCACCAGACGCGGTGCCGCTCCGCTTCGGCGGAGGCCGCGGTGTTGGCCTCGGGGTCGCTGGTGGCGATGAGGGCGTACCAGGCGTCGGCGAGGTCGCCTTCGGCGTACGGCCGCTTCGCCCAGGTGATCTCACCCGCGTCCGCCATCGCCTCGACCGAGGGGGTCGCTCCGGGGGATACGAGGAGGATGTCCGCGCCCGCTGCGATCAGTGCCGGGAGGCGGCGCTGGGCGACCTGGCCGCCGCCGAGGACGACGACCTTGCGGCCGGTGAGGCGGAGGCCTACGGGGTAGGCGGGGTTTTCGGCCATGAGGGTGCGGCTCCTCGTACGGGCGATGCGATGGGCGCTACGGCTCTGGAGCTGCCCTGACGTGCGGATTTTAAGCTGCGGATTCAGCGTACGGCGGGGGTGGGGGGCCCGCAGGAACGCCTGCCCCGACCACCCCCGGATCCGGCCTACTTCTCGGTGACCCCGGCCGAGTCGAACGTCGCGACCTCGTGCATCGCGCGCGCGGTGCTCTGCACCAGGGGCAGGGCCAGCAGGGCGCCCGTGCCCTCGCCCAGGCGGAGGTCGAGGTCGACCAGAGGGCGCAGGCCGAGCTTGTTCAGGGCGGCCACGTGCCCGGGCTCCGCGCTGCGGTGGCCTGCGATGCAGGCCGCGAGGACCTCGGGGGCGATGGCACGCGCGACCAGGGCGGCGGCGCCGGCGCTGACGCCGTCCAGGATCACCGGGGTGCGCAGGGACGCGCCGCCCAGCAGGAGGCCGACCATCGCCGCGTGTTCGAAGCCGCCGATCGCGGCGAGTACGCCGATGGGGTCGGCCGGGTCCGGCTGGTGGACCTCGAGAGCGCGGCGGACGACCTCGGTCTTGCGGGCGAGGGTCTCGTCGTTGATGCCGGTGCCGCGGCCGGTCACGTCGGCCGGGTCGGTGTCCGTGAAGACCGAGATCAGGGCGGCGGACGCGGTGGTGTTCGCGATGCCCATCTCACCGGTGAGCAGGGCCTTGTTGCCGGCCGCCACCAGGTCGCGGGCGGTCTCGATGCCGACCTCGATGGCTCGCTTGGCCTCCTCGCGGGTCATCGCGGGGCCGGTGGTCATGTCGGAGGTGCCCGCGCGGACCTTTCGGGGCAGCAGGCCGGGGGTGGCGGGCAGGTCGGCCGCCACGCCGACGTCCACCACGCAGACCTCGGCGCCGACCTGGGCGGCGAAGGCGTTGCAGACCGCGCCCCCGCCGAGGAAGTTGGCGACCATCTGGGCCGTCACCTCCTGCGGCCAGGGGGTGACGCCCTGGGCGTGGACGCCGTGGTCACCGGTGAAGATCGCGACCGCCGCGGGCTCCGGGATCGGCGGCGGGCACTGCCGGGACAGGCCCGACAGCTGCGCGGAGATGATCTCCAGCATGCCGAGCGAGCCCGGCGGCTTGGTCATGCGCTTCTGTCGCTCCCAGGCCTCGCCGAGCGCCTTGGCGTCCAGCGGGCGGATCTGGGAGACGGTCTCGGCGAGCAGGTCGTGCGGCTCCTCGCCGGGCAGCGCGCGACGGCCGTACGTCTCCTCGTGGACGACCCATGACAGCGGGCGCCGCTTGGACCAGCCGGCCTGGAGCAGCTCGGGCTCGTCCGGGAACTCGTCGACATAGCCGACGCAGAGGTAGGCGACGACCTCCAGGTGCTCGGGCAGGCCGAGGGAACGGACCATCTCGCGCTCGTCGAAGAAGCTGACCCAGCCGACGCCGAGGCCCTCGGCGCGGGCGGCGAGCCAGAGGTTCTCGACGGCGAGCGCGGAGGAGTACGGGGCCATCTGCGGCTGGGTGTGCCGGCCGAGGGTGTGACGCCCGCCGCGCGTGGGGTCCGCGGTGACGACGATGTTCACCGGGGTGTCGAGGATGGCCTCGATCTTCAGTTCCTTGAACTGCTTGGCCCGGCCCTTGGGGAGGGACTTGGCGTACGCGTCGCGCTGGCGCATGGCCAGTTCGTGCATGGTGCGGCGCGTCTCGGCCGAGCGGATGACGACGAAGTCCCACGGTTGGGAGTGGCCCACGGACGGTGCGGTGTGGGCCGCTTCCAGGACGCGGAGCAGGACCTCGTGCGGGATGGGGTCGCTGCGGAAGCCGTTGCGGATGTCACGGCGCTCACGCATGACCTTGAGAACGGCCTCGCGCTCGGCGTCGTCGTAGGCGGGCGCGGCCGGGCCGGTGGACCGACGTACTTCTTCCACGGGGGCCGTGCTCTCTTCCTGATCCGCGCCCCGGGTGTCCAGGTCGTCGGCGTGCTGAACGAGTTCGGGGTCACCGTCACGGGGAGCGGGGACGGCGGTGTGCTCCTCCGGGGGGAGGACGAGGGCCTGGGGCGGGGTGGGGGCGAGGTGCGGGGTCGTCGGCACCGAGCCCTCTACCGGGACGAACTGGCCCACGGGCTGCGGAGCCTCCACGATCGGCTGGTCCTGGTCCACGAACAGGACCTGCGGGCCCGCGGGTTCGGCGACGAGCGACGGGGCGGGGACGGCCTGGAGGTCGTCGGCGGGTGCCTCTGCCGCGGCGGCCACCGACTGAGGTGCCTCCGGGACCGGCGCGGGGCCGGGGGCGTCGGCGAACTGCGCGAGAGCGTCGACGGGGGCAGGCTGCTCGCTCTGCTCCTGCGTGACGTCCGCGGGGGTGGCCTCCGGCTGCGCGAACTGTTCCGCTGCCGCAGCGAGCGGCTCCGGCTGTGCGACGGCCTCCGGGTCCACGGGGTGCGGCAGTTGCTCCGCGTCGGTGGCCTCGGGGCACGGCACAGGAGCGGGGGCCTCCAGGGCAGGGAGTTCGGGGGCCGGCGGGGCCGCGGCTTCGGCGGGCTCGGGAGCGGGCGCCCGGAACGATGGCTTCGGGGGCCGGCACGGGCTCGGGGGCCGGTACGGGCTCCGGTACGGCGGTCTCGGCCACGACAGGGATGGGCACTGCGGTCTGGTCGGCCTCGGGGCCGGGGGCCTCCGGGACCGGCACGGCCTGGAGTCCGGCGGGCTCGGCGACCTCGGCCACGACCACGGTGGGCTCGGCGACCTGAGCGAACTCCGGACCGGGCGCTTCCGGTTCCGGTACGGCCTGGGGCTCGGCGGGTTCGGGCGCGAGCGGCGCCTCGGGGGTCTGCGCGAGGTCCGGCAGGGGCACGGAAGTCGGGGTCTGATCGGCGTCGGGCACCACGGCGGGAGCCGGGACCTGCGCGAAGTCCGCCACCTCCACGGCGTCCGGCACGGGAGCGGCCTCCGGTACCTCGACGGCACCCGGCACCTGTCCGGCACCAGCCGGGTCCTCGGCAACGGCGCCCTGAGCGGCGTCGGCGGCATCCACGGCATCCGGGACCGGCACGGCCTCCGGAGCCGGAGCGACACCGGCGTACTGTCCGGCCTCACCCGCGAACCCGGGACCATCGATCTGCTCGGCCGCCGGAGCTTCCCCGCCCTCCGGAGCGGACACCACGGCGGGACCCTCGGCGGCCTCCGGCGCGATTCCGTCCGGCGTGTGTGCGGCGACCGGGATGCCGTTCGCCTCGGGGGCGTTCGCGGCCGCGGTCTCCGGGAACACCGCGGACCCCGGCACGTTCACATCGCCCTGAACGGTCTCGGCCCCCGGCGCGTAAGAATCTCCGGTGACAGCCTCAGCACCCGGGAACCCGTCGGCGCCCGGAACCCCGGTCACGGGAAGCCCCTCGGAGCCGGGGACGCCCCCGGCTTCCGGCACATGCTCGGCGACGACGGGCTCGCCGTACGCCTCCCCGGCGGCCGGCACCGCGTCGCCGCCTGCCATGCCCTGCTCGGCGTACGCGTCCTCCTGGGGCTGCGGTACGCCGGTGGCCTCGACCGCCTCCGTCGCGGGACGGGACACCGCGGCCTGGGCCGCGCCCGCCGGTTCGGTGCCCTGTTCCGGCACCGGGACAACCGTTTCGGCAGCCGGGGTCATGGTGCCCATGGGAGCCGGGGCGCCCCAAGGGGCCGCGCCCTGCGGGGACATCTCACGCAGCGGCTGCGGGGCGTCGAGGTATTCGGGGCTCGCGGTGGGCGGGCCCGACTGGCGGACCGGCGCACCCGCGGGGCCGCGGTCGGCGAGGGAGCGGACCGGGCTGGCGGAGGCGTCGGGGATGGGCGGGCCGAGGTGCAGGGGCCGGCGCGGGGTGATCGGCGGGATCGGCAGCGACGGGGCCGCCACCGGGTCGGGCCCGCGGACCGCACTGAGGTCGTGCGCGCCGCTGTCGCGGCCAGACATCTCGTGCGGGCCCGGGGCGTGGACCGTCTCGACGACCGGCTCGGGCGCCGGTGGGGCGACCTCGTTGCCCCATGCGCCCTGGGCGCCCGGCAGCAGCAACAGGTCTTCGTCCTCGGCGGTGGTCTCGGAGAGGTAGGTGTACGCACCGTGCGCGGGAACGCCCGGCTGTTCCACCATGCCTGCGTTCTCCGGCAGTCCCTCGCCCGGGACCTGGCCGGTGTCGGTCATGCGTACCCCTCGCCCATCGGTTAGTGCTTCTACGACCAGCTCACCGGGGACGGCGCACCGACCGCCCCCGCAGTGAAGAACGAGCGTGCGTGCCCAGCGGCACGAACGGCCCGTCGAGAAAGACGACAAAGCCATTAACTGGCATTGTCGCGGCCGTTCCCCCGTCGCGACAGCTTGATCCGCGACAGCTCGCTGTGGACTGCGCCACGTTGCGCGTCCTCCGGTTCTGCCGTACCACACCCACCCCAAAACGGGCGCGTTTTCCGGACATTGACGAACGAAAGGCCGGTCCACCGAAGCGGTACAACAGTCGGCCAGCCTACCGCGCGCAGTACGACAACAGGATCACGGGACCAACAAATGGGGTCACATCGCGCGGTCCGGCAGAACCCCGCTGAGCAGGAACGCCACGCTCCGCTCCTTCTCCGTCCAGGCCCGCGTGTCGAGTTCGACGGACTGGATCAGGGCACACTCGACGCGGTAGCCGTGTTCGGTCAGGTCCCGGCCGACGAGTTCGGCCTCGTCGCGCGTCATGGCGTGGGCGACGATGCCCTGCGGGCGGCGGTCGGCGACCGCGGAGACCACGGCCGCTCCCCCGCCGCCGACACGGACGACGTCCGGCTCGGGGAGGTTCTCCAGCACGTGCGGGGCCCTGCCCCGGACGATTTGGAGCTGGACGCCGAAGCGGCGGGCGGCGGCGTCGGTGCGGCCGCAGGCGATGAGGTCCCGGTCGACGGCGATGACGGCGGCACCGGCCCGGGCGGCCTCGACGGCGAAGGCGCCGCCGCCGCAGCCGATGTCCCACACGAGGTCGCCGACGCGGGGCCCGAGGCGGGCGAGTTGGGCCGCGCGCAGCAGATCCGTCTCACCCTCGCCGAGCGGACCGTCGTACGCCTCGGCGGGCAGTGCCCAGCCACGGGGCCCGGCGGCCGGCTCACGGCCGGAGATCCAGCCGCCGCCCTCCCCGGCGGTCACCGGGCCGCCGATCACGATGACGACGTTCGGGTCCCGCCAGCTGTGGTCGGCGACCTTGTCGGAGGTGAGGATCGTGACCTGTTCCCGCTCGGTGCCGAGTTCCTCGCAGATGACGAAGGTGCGGTGGACTCCCTCCATCAGCAGGCCGAGTTCGGCGGGCCCTGCGCCGGGGGAGGTGAGGACGGCGACCTTGGTGTGGGCTCGGCATACGTTCACCGCGCGTCGCAGGGTGCGCCGGTGTGCGACGACCACCTGTGCGTCGTCCCAGGGCATGCCGGCGCGGGCGAAGGCGGCGGCGACCGAGGAGACGGCGGGGACGACCTCGACCTCCAGGCCGAACTCGGGTGCGCGCAGGGTTCGTACGACTCCGAAGAACCCGGGGTCCCCGTCGGCGAACACGACCGCCGTGCCGCGATGGCCCGCGATCCGGCGGGCGGCCAGGTCGACGCTGCCGAGTCGGACGCGTTCGGCGGCGGGGGGCACCTCGGGCAGTGCCAGGTGGTGGGCGGCGCCCGCCACCAGCGTGGCGGCACCGAGGGCGGAGCGTGCCGCGGCGGTCAGCGGCGAGCCGTCCCAGCCGATCACCGTGACCCGGTCGGCCATCGTCGTCAGTCTCCAGAGGGTTTGCGCAGGTCGTCAGGGGCGGGCACCGTGAGGGTACCTGGTCGACCCGGCGAACGCGGCAGCGGTCCCGTTGCCCCCTGGTTCAGTTCCAGTCGCCGTACGAGGTGAAACCGTCGGAATCGGTCAGCTGCTCTCCCGAGCCCTCGATGTCCTCCGGCAGCAGGCTCCAGACGATGAAGTCGGTGCGGACATCGGCCCAGGTGTCGTCCTCGGTACGGACTCGCGCGATGCAGGCGTTGCGCAGGACGCCCTCGCTGATGCAGCCGATCTTCTGGGCGACCTGCTGGGAGGCGGTGTTGTCGGCCGCCGTGCGCAGTTCTATGCGCTCGAACTTCTGGTCCGTGAACAGCCATTGGGCGGTGGCGAGCGCCGCCTCGGAGGCGTAGCCCTCGCCGCGGGCCCAGGGGGCGATGATGTACGACAGTTCGGTGGCGCGGATGTACCAGTTCGTCTTGGTGAGTTGGACGATGCCGACCAGGCGCTGGGTGAGGAACTCCGTGACGGCGAGGTCGAGTCCGCGGCCCGCCTCGCGTTCGGTAGGCGCGTGATCGGTGATCCAGGTGCGGGCGCCGTCCTCGGTGAAGGGCTGGGGGACGTGGGTCCAGGCGGCGACCTGCTCGTCGTTCATCATCTCGGCCAGCGCCGACACATCGTCCTCGTCGAGGGGACGCAGCACCAACCGCTCCGTGCTGATGGAGATGTTGGGGAAGGTGCTAGTCATCGCCGCTCCGTAACCTTCGGAAAACCTGCAAGTCCTGCTGAGCTCCTGCTGAACTGCCCAGCATGCAGCATGGAAGCACCGGACCGCACTGCAGGGTCCACTCGGGGTGAGCGAGTGGACCCTGTGCGTGGCGATACGCGGTATACGCGTGGTCAGTTGATCAGCGGGCTCAGAACGAGGCGATGACGGAGCCCTCGTACTTGTCCTCGATGAACTTCTTGACCTCGGCGGAGGTGAGGAGCTCGGCGAGCTTCTTCACCCGCGGGTCGTCCTCGTCGCCCTCCTTCACCGCGAGGAAGTTGCCGTACGGGTTGTCCTTGGCGGACTCCAGGACGAGGGCGTCCTTCGCGGGCGAGAGGTCGGCCTCGATGGCGTAGTTGCCGTTGACGACCGCGGCGTCGACGTCGTCCAGGGAGCGCGGGGTCTGGGCCGCCTCCAGCTCCTTGAACTCGAGGTTCTTGGGGTTCTTGGCGATGTCGGCCGGGGTCGCGTCGTTGCCCACGCCGTCCTTGAGGGTGATGATCCCGTTGGCGTCGAGCAGCTTGAGGGCACGGGCCTCGTTGACACTGTCGTTCGGGACGGCGATCGTCGCACCGCTCTTGAGGGCGTCGGCGCTCTTCACCTTGTTCGAGTAGAGGCCGAGCGGCTCCAGGTGGACCGTCACGACGGGCACGATGTGGGTGCCGTTCTTCTTGTTGAAGTCGTCGAGGTACGGCTGGTTCTGGAAGTAGTTGGCGCCCACCGAACCGTCTTCGGTCGCCGTGTTCGGCGTGACGTAGTCCGTGAACTCCTTGACCTCCAGGTCGAGGCCCGCCTTCTTCGCCAGGTTGTCCTTCACGTAGTTCAGGATCTCGGCGTGCGGGACGGGGCTCGCGGCGACGACCAGCGGGCCGCTGGAGGAGGCGGATGTGGAGGAGTCCTCCGAGCCGCAGGCGGCGAGCCCGAAGGTGAGGGCTCCGGCGGCGAGGACGGCGGTGGTGAGCTTTACGGTGTTACGCACGAAAAGTGCCTTTCCTTTTGGGCGGAGCTGTCCCGTGAAGGGGTGCACGGGAGATCTGGAGGGTGGTCTGCGGGAGGCTCAGGCGGTGTTGGTCTCGGCCGTCGAGGCCTTCAGTAGCCGTAGCTTCGGCGCGGCACCGCCACGTCCGCCGCGGCTGTGCAGCGAGCGGGCGGCGTAGTCGCCGGCGAACTGGATCAGCGAGATGACGACCGCGAGGATCGCGACCGTGATCCACATGAGTTCGGTCTCGAAGCGCTGGTAGCCGTAGCGGATGGCGATGTCGCCGAGGCCGCCGGCGCCGACGGTGCCGGCCATCGCGGAGTAGCCGATGAGGGCGACGATCGTGGTGGTGGTGCTGGCGATCAGCGAGGGCAGCGACTCCGGTACGAGAACCTTGCGGACGATCGTCCAGGTGCTGCCGCCCATCGACTGCACGGCCTCCACGAGTCCGCCGTCCACTTCGCGGACCGCCGTCTCGACCAGGCGCGCGAAGAACGGGATGGCGCCGATGGCGAGCGGGACGATCGCGGCCTCACGGCCGATGGTCGTGCCGGTGATGGAGCGGGTGAAGCCCATCAGCGCGACCATCAGGATGATGAACGGCATCGAGCGGGCGACATTCACGACCTGCCCGATGACCTTCTGCGCGACGACGTTCTGGAGCAGTCCGCCGCGGTCGGTGAGGACGAGGAGGATGCCGAGCGGGAGGCCGCCGACGACGGCGATGACGGTGGACCAGCCGACCATGTAGAGGGTGTCCCAACACGCCTGCTCCAGCAGGGGCTGCATCTCGGACCAGGTCACTTCGCACCTTCCTTCACCAGCACGGAGACCGGCTCCTGGCCCACGACGTCGATCTGAAGGCCCTGTTCGCGCAGGAAGCCGATCGGCACGACGTTGTCCTCGTAGCGGCCGGGCAGTTCGATGCGCATCCGGCCGACCTGGAGGCCGCCGACGGTGTCGATGGCGGCGCCGAGGATCGAGATGTCGATGTTGTACGTGCGCGAGAGCTGGGAGATGACCGGCTGGGTCGCGGCCTCGCCGTGGAAGGTGACGTCGATGACGGTGCGGTCGTCGCCGGTGGCCTCGCCGCCGACCGGGAAGAGCGCGGCGGCGAGCTCGGAGCCGGGGGTGGCGAGGAGTTCACTGACGGTGCCGGACTCGACGATGCGGCCGTTCTCCATGAGGGCGGCCGAGTCGCAGATGCTCTTGACCACGTCCATCTCGTGGGTGATGAGCAGGACGGTCAGGCCCAGCTGCCGGTTCAGGTCGCGCAGCAGCTGGAGGATCGAACGGGTGGTCTCCGGGTCGAGGGCGCTGGTGGCCTCGTCGGAGAGGAGGACCTTGGGGTCGCCGGCCAGGGCGCGGGCGATGCCGACGCGCTGCTTCTGGCCGCCGGAGAGCTGGGCGGGGTAGGCCTTGGCCTTGTCGGAGAGTCCGACGAGGTCGAGGAGTTCGAGCGCCTTGCGGGAGCGGTCCTTGCCGGACGTGCCGAGGATCTCCAGCGGCAGCTCGACGTTGTCCTGGACGGTCCGGGTGGACAGCAGGTTGAAGTGCTGGAAGACCATGCCGATACGGCTGCGGGCCCGGCGCAGTTCGCGGCCGGCCCGCGGACCGCGGCCCGCGAGGGCGGTGAGGTCCTGGCCGGCCACGGTGACCGTGCCGGCGGTGGGCTTCTCCAGCAGGTTGACGCAGCGGATGAGCGAGGACTTGCCGGCGCCGGACTGGCCGATGACGCCGTAGACCTCGCCTTCGCGGACGTGGAGATCGACGCCGTCTAGGGCGGTGACCTCACGGCCGCGGGAGCGGTAGACCTTGGTCAGGCCCGAGGTGGTGATCACGTGGGTTTCCGTCACTGTCAGGTGCAGGGCGTGGGTGTGCCCTGGCGGGTGCATTCGGTCGGGAACGCGGCACGGTTCTCATGCGGTGGCACAGGAGCCGGGGAGAACATGTGCGCGGTGGGGGTCCCCCCACGCCGTTCAGGCAGTGGGGGAGGCGTCGGTCACGTACGGCATTCAGCGCACGGACATGCCACGGCGTCTCGCTTCGGGGCGCGAGCTCGGGGTGGTGCGGGGGCCCTCTAGAAGGCGCACATTCGACACATACAGCGAGCACCGGGCGTCATGGTCGCCTCGGTCGCAAGGGTGCGGCTGCTCGTCGTGGTCATGGAATGAGTAAAGCAGATCTACGGTGCTGACAAAACGCCGCTGTCCGCATGCCGGACAGCGGCGGACAGGGAGTCAGGGGCGGACGGAGATCTCCACGCCCCCGTCGGTGACCAGGGCCGACAGGGCCGACAGGTCGTCGACGACGAGGTCCGCGTCGAGCTCGTGGGCCCGGTGGGTTGTGGCCAATGCCACGGTGATCATCCCGGCGGCGCGACCGGCCCTCAAGCCCGCGGGGGCGTCCTCGAAGACTACGCAGTGCGCCGGGTCGACGCCGAGTGCGCGGGCGGCGAGGAGATAGGGCTCGGGGTCGGGCTTGCCGCGGGTGACGTCCTCGGCGGCGACGAGGGTCTTGGGCAGGATGCCGACGGCGTCCAGCCGGGCCTCGGCGAGACGCCGGGTGGCGGAGGTGACGACGGCCCAGCGGTCGGCGGGCAAGGAGGCGAGGAACGCCTTCGTCCCGGGCAGCAACCGCACGCCGCCGTTCGGCACGTCCTCCACCTCCAGCTTCTCGATCCGCGCGACCGCCTCCGGCACGACCTCGGCGGGCAGCAGGTCAGCGGCTATCTCGGCAGCCGTACGACCGTGCAGCTCGACCCGCCCGAACTCCTCGGCCGTGATCCCGTACTCCCCGGCCCACTGCCGCCAGCAGCGGTCCACCGAGGCGAGGGAGGAGACGAGGGTGCCGTCGTCGTCGAAGAGGAGGGCTTGAGCGTGGATCGTCATGGTCTAGACCCTACGGGGCCGCGGGAGCTCGTCGGCCGGGGCCTGGGACGGCACAGCGAGGGCCGGGGTCGGCCGCATCAGGGCTTTCGGGCCGTAATAGGGTCGGCGCATGCTTGATGCCCTGACGCTTGTGACCGGCGTCGCCGCGCTGTTGCTCGCCGCGTGGTGCGGCTGGGCGGCCTATCGCGATGAGCCGACCAAGGACTGGCACTTCATCGGGATGGGTGTGGTGTCGCTGCTGGCGCTTGTGCAGCTGGTGGTCGGAATCGTGCAGCTGGCGCGGGGCGAGAAGCCGGAGCAGGGGACGACGATCTTCGTGGCGTATCTGCTGGGCGCGTTCGCCTGCGTCCCGGCCGCGGGGCTCATGTCGCTGTCGGAGCGGTCGAAGTGGGGCTCGGTGACGGCTGCCGCCGGCGCCGTGGTGCTGGCCGTTCTCGAAGTACGGCTCTATGACATCTGGGGAGGCTGAGGTGACCGTGACGGAGGGCGAGTCGGCGAAGAACCGATTGGTCAGCGGTCCTGGCACGCTGCTGGTGTGGCTGTACGGCGTGATGGTCGTCGGCGCCGTGTCGCGTTCGATCTACCAGATCGCGACCGAGTTCGACCGGGCGCCGCTCGCCTACTCCCTGTCCGCCCTCGCGGGCCTGGTCTACGGCTTCATCACCTACACGCTGGTGCGGGGCGGGGAGACCGCCCGCAAGGCGGCGCTGGTGTGCTGCGCCGCCGAGCTGGTGGGCGTGCTGACGGTGGGCACCTGGACCCTGCTGGACCCGTCGGCGTTCCCCGACGCGACCGTCTGGTCGGACTACGGCATGGGGTATGTCTTCATCCCCGTACTGCTGCCGCTGTCGGCCATCTACTGGCTCCGTAAGGCGCGGACCGTCTGAGAAGCCCTCAGGCCGTCGCCACGTAGGCGCCGGCCGGCTTCTCCAGGACGATCATCGGTACGCCGTCCGCGCCCTTGGACGTGCCGACCGCCTCATAGCCCACCTTGCGGTAGAGGCGGAGGTTGCCCTCGCTGCGGTGGCCCGTGAAGAGGCGGAACCGGGTGGCGCCGCGCTCCTCGGCCAGAGCCGATTCCGCCGCGCGGAGAAGTCGCGCGCCGATGCCGTGGCCCTGGAGGCGGGGGTGGACGCAGAGCTTGCCGATGGCGGCCGAGCCGTCCTCGGTGATGCGGCCGCGCACCGAGCCGACCACCTCCTCGCCGAGCCGGGCCACGAAGACGCAGTCCGCGGCGACCTCCTCCCGGACCGAGTCCAGGGTCTGGACAAGCGGATCGATGCGGTAGTTGCCGTACAGCGCCGCCTCGCTCTGGAAGCACAGGTACTGAAGCCTGAAGATCTGCTCCGCGTCCTGTTCGGTCGCCACCGAGATGGTCACGCTCATGCCCATGTGCGCACGCCTCCCGCTCACCTGATCGCCGTTTCGTCCATCACTCCTATCCCCGCGCTCCGCGGGCCGCAACCTCCGGTGTGAGCAATCGGCGAAGACAACCCAGGCATCTGGAACGTTCCGGACCGAGACTGCCCTGTGAGATACCCAACTCCCCCGCGATTTCCCGATAGGTGAGGTCCATCGGGGAGAGCAGCGCCTCCATCAGACTCGGGCAGCGGCCCGGCAAACGGCGTACGGCATCACGCAGGGCCCGGCCGCGGGCCGCCGCGAGAGCCTGGTGTTCCGGGGTGCGGTCCACGTCGTCCGCGGGCTCGGTCTCATACGGCCGTTCGAGCCGGGTCGTACGACGGGTACGGCGGGACTCCGAGCGGACCGCTCTGCGCAGCCAGCCCTGTGGGTCGGTCGGCGGGCCGTCGGTGTCGAGGCGCTCCAGAAGGCGGAGCCAGACCGCCTGTTCCAGGTCGCCCGGTTCCGTACCGGTGGCATGTGCCTCGGCGGAGGCCTCGGCGGTGAGCAGGGGGCGCAGCGTGGCCACGAGGTCGTGCGTCATATGCCTGACGACGCGGCCGCCGGGCGGCGGGTTGCCCGGACGGCCGATTGTCACCCCAACCGGGGTCGCATGCTCAGCCGTTGACGAAATCCTGGCGGGCCAGCAGCCCGGTGTCCGGGTTGTCGGTGAAGACACCGTCGATGCCCGTGGCGAAGTACGTCCGGTAGGCCCCGAAGACATCGCCGTACGCGTCGGCGTCGGTGCCCTTGCGGTACTCGGCGGGCAGGAAGGGGTTCTCGTTGCGCATGGTGTACGGGTGCAGGATCAGGCCCGCTTTGTGCGCGTCCGCGACGAGGGTGGTCGGCGTGGTGAGGCTGCCGTTCGCGTCCTTCGGGATGACCAGGTCGAGGGTCGGGCCGATGCCCTGGGCGTAGCCGGCGATCTCCTTGAGTCCCTTGGGCGTGATCAGGTCGGCGACCGTGCGCGGATCACCCGTCTCGACGAAGTCCCAGGGGCGGCTGGTCGCGGAGGAGAGCAGGACGACCAGCGGGTTGCCGACCAGCTTGTTCAGCCGCTGGATGCTGGTCGGCTCGAAGGACTGGAGGATGACCGGCGCGTTCTTGCCGTCCTTGCCGTACTTGCGCAGCAGCTTCGCGACCCGCTCCTCCAGGCCCAGGCCCAGCTTGCGGAAGTACGTGGGGTGCTTGGTCTCGGGGTAGATCCAGACCTGCTTGCCCCGCTTGCGGGTCTGCTCGTCCTGCCACTTCAGGACCTCTTCGAAGGTGGGGATCTCCCAGCGTCCGTTGTAGAGGGTGTTGTGCGGACGGTTGGCCGGGATGCGCTCGATCGCGCGCAGTGTCTTCAGCTCGGCGAGCGTGAAGTCCTCGGTGAACCAGCCGGTGACGGAGACACCGTCGAGGAGCTTGGTCGTCCTGCGGCCGGCGAACTCGGGATGGTCCGCGACGTCCGTCGTGCCGCCGATCTCCGGCTCGTGGCGGCAGACGATGTGGCCGTCCTTGGTGGGCACCAGGTCGCCGGCCTCCACGACATGGGCGCCCAGGTCGAGGGCGAGCTGGTACGAGCCGAGGGTGTGCTCCGGCCGGTAGCCGCTGGCGCCCCGGTGGCCGATGATCGTCGGCACGGGCAGGCTCTTCACCCCTCCACCATGCCGTGCCTCGCCCGCTCTCGCGGTACCCGGCAGTCCGAGGACCGCTCCGCTCGCACCGAGCACCGCGGCGCCGAGAAGTGCCCGCCGGCCGGTCCCGCCCACCTGCTCGTCCGAGTTCTGCGTTCCCATGAGGGCCCTCCCTGCGTCGGCTCTTCAGTGCGGGCCGATCGTAGGTGTGTGTACATGTCGGACGGGAGACCTCCGGCAGAACACGCGGGTGACGCTGGATGTCGTACCGAAGGTTTGAGTTGACGGCTCATCAGAAGGGGTACGCGATGTCCGTCACATCATGGCCAATGGGTTACGGGCGGTACGCCGGGCGCCACCGCAGGTAAACCAGCGTCAACAGTACGTAAGACCTCGGTGAACCCGGTGAACCCGATGTGCACGACCCCGGGAACCGCGAGTATCGTCCTCACCTGCACAGACATATACCGATTCACTTGACACCGGAGGATCCGTTGTCCCGCTTCGTGCTCATCAAGGCAGTGCTCGGACCGATCATGCGCCTGATGTTCCGCCCCCGGGTGGAGGGCGCGGAGCACATCCCGGGAGACGGTCCGGTGATCCTCGCCGGCAACCACCTCACGTTCATCGACTCGATGATCATGCCGCTCTTCTGCGACCGTCAGGTCTTCTTCATCGGCAAGGACGAGTACGTCACCGGCAAGGGCCTCAAGGGGCGGCTGATGGCCTGGTTCTTCACGGGCTGCGGCATGATCCCGGTCGACCGGGACGGCGGGCGCGGTGGTGTCGCGGCGCTGATGACCGGGCGCCGGGTGCTGGAGGAGGGCAAGGTCTTCAGCATCTACCCGGAGGGCACCCGCTCCCCCGACGGCCGGCTCTACCGCGGTCGCACCGGGATCGCGCGGCTGGCCATGATGACCGGTGCGCCGGTTGTCCCGTTCGCCATCATCGGTACGGACAAGGTGCAGCCGGGCGGTGCGGGGATTCCGCGGCCCGGCCGCGTGACCGTGCGGTTCGGTGAGGCGATGGAGTTCTCCCGGTACGAGGGGATGGACCGGGACCGGTATGTGCTGCGGGCGGTCACGGACTCTGTGATGACGGAGGTCATGCGGCTGTCGGGTCAGGAGTACGTGGACATGTACGCCACGAAGGCGAAGGCTGCCTGATCGCCGTTCAGGGGGCTGCGCGAGGGCGGGTGCAGGTGGTTCGTGGCTGGTCGCGCTCACGCGGCGGAGCCGCACATCGATACAGCCCCGCGCCCCTAATTGCCCAGCCGCTGGTCCCGGAGCATGAACCAGGCCGCCACCGCCGCTGCCAGCAGGACCGCTGCTCCCAGGCCCACCGCCAGTGACAGGCCGTCCACGAAGGCCTGCCGCGCCGAGTCCAGGAGTGCCGCCGACTGCTGCGCCGGCATCCCGGCCGCCGCCTCCACCGCGCCGCCCAGCGACTCGTGTGCCCCGTCCGGTGTGCCCGCCGGGCCCGTGAAGTCGCGGTACACGCCCGTCACGATGGAGCCCAGTACGGCGATGCCCAGGGCCGCGCCCAGTTCGTAGGCCGTCTCCGAGACCGCCGACGCCGAGCCCGCCTGTTCCTTCGGGACGCTCGACAGGATCACGTCCGCCGTCACCGTGAACGAGAAGCCCGCGCCGATGCCGACGACCAGCAGGGCCGCGCCCAGCAGCGGGTAGCCCGTCGACTGGTCGATCACCGTCAGGGAGGCCAGGGCGAGACCGACCGCCGCCAGACCGCCCGCGACCACCGAGCGGACCGAGAAGCGGCGGGCCGCGCGGCCGGCGAGCAAGCCCGCCGCCACCGCGCCGATCGCCGCGGGCAGTTCGGCCAGGCCCGCCTCCAACGGGCGCCTGCCCTGCACGAGTTGCAGGTACTGCGACAGGAAGAACACCAGACCCGACAGGCCGAGGATGGTCAGCAGGTCGGCGAGGACCGCCGCGCTGAAGCCGCGGTTGCGGAACAGCCGCATGTCCAGCAGCGGGGTCGGCAGGGTCAGCTGGCGGCGGACGAACCAGATCAGCGCACCCGCGCCCAGCAGGGCGACGGCGGCGGCCTCGCCGCTGAAGCCGTGGGTGGCGGCCTCCTTGACGGCGTAGACCAGGGCGATCATGCCGACCAGGGACAGGGTCACGCTGAGCATGTCCCACGGGCCCGGGTCCGGGTTCTTCGGCTCCGGCAGCAGTTTGATGCCGACGACGACCAGGACCGCCATCACGGGCAGGTTGATCAGGAAGACCGAGCCCCACCAGAAGTGTTCGAGCAGGAAGCCGCCGGCGATCGGGCCGATCGCCGTACCGGCGGAGGCGGTCGCGCCCCAGATGCCCACCGCGAGGCTGCGTTCGCGCGGGTCGTGGAAGAGGTTGCGGATCAGGGCGAGGGTCGCCGGCATCAGCGTCGCGCCCGCCACGCCCAGCAGGGCGCGGGCGAAGATCATCATCTCCGGTGTCGTGGCATAGGCGTTGAGGACCGATATCGCACCGAACGCCGTGGCACCGACGAGGAGTATCTTCTTGCGGCCTATACGGTCGCCGAGGCTGCCCATCGAGACGAGCAGACCGGCGATGACGAAGGAGTAGACGTCGCCGATCCACAGGAGCTGGGTGCCGGACGGCTTCAGGTCCTCACTGATGTAGGGGCTCGCGAGACCGAGGACGGTCGCGTCGACGGCCACCAGCAGCACGGCGAGCACGAGGACGGACAGCGCGAGCCAACGTCCCGGGCGCTTGGTCACCGCCTCGGTCGTCGACGCCGGCTGCAGGGTGCTGGTCATGATTCCTCTCTCCGTAGTGCTCCGCCGAGCAACAGCTCGACGATCATGTAATGGAAGTCGTTGGCGGCCACCCGGCCCTCCGACACCGCCCAGGCGCCGGAGGCCAGCAGGCCGTACAGCGCTTCGGTGAGCCAGGTCGGCGTGAGGTCGATGCGGAACTCGCCGCCCGCCTGGCCGCGCTTGAACAGGGCCGCGATGCGCTCGTCGATGCGGGTCCAGCCCGCGTTCTGCTCACCTTCGAACAGCTGATTCTCGCTGTAGAGGAAGGCGAGGAGGGCTGCGGCCGGTTCGATCTCGCGCACCAGTCGCCGTACGGCGTCGCCGGCGGGGCCCTCGTCCGGGCGGGCCGCGTCCAGGGCGGCCTCGCATTCGGCGATGCCGAGCGCCTCCAGGGCCCGTACGAGCGCGTCGCGCCCGGCGAACTGGCGGTGCAGGGTGGCGCGGCTGATCCCGGCGGCCTTCGCGACCTCGTCCATGGTCGCGGTGGATTTGCGGGTCAGCAGGGCCGCGGCACTGCGCAGCACGTGGTCACGATCGACAGCCATGAGACAACCATAGCCCATGTGAGACATCTTCGTCTCATCATGGGCACGAGTGTCTCACGAGTGGCCGTCGAGCCGCGTTTCTGTCAGTGCCAGGGCAACTGCCCGCGCCGCGCCCAGTACGCCTGCGGCTCCTCCACGAGCCCGGCGAGGCGGGCCAGCTGGTCCTCGTCCAGGTCCACGACCGCGGCGTGCAGGTTGGAGGCGAGCTGGCCGGCGGTGGCGGCACCGGAGAGGACGACGCCGGCCCAGGGCTGTCGCAGGATCAGGGCGAGGGCGACCGCGTCGCAGCCGAGGCCCGTCTCCGCGGCCACCGCCTTCAGGGCGTCCGGCGCGTACGGGTCCGCGAGCCTGCCGTTGGCCATGCCCTCCTTGACGATCACGGTCAGCCCGGCGTCGTGGGCCTCGGCGAGGGCGGGGGCGGCCGAGGTCTCCAGGGCGTTGTAGGTGGACTGGACCGTGCGGAAGAGGAGTTCGCCGTCGACCGTCACGGCGAGCGCGGCGCGGATGGCGTCGGCCTGGGCGGGGCCGCTGGTGGAGAAGCCGATGCTCACGCCCGCGGCGGCCGCTTCGGCCAGCTTCGCGTGGAGTTCCTTGTCGGTCAGGGCCGGGCTGTCCGGGGTCACCGAGTGGATCTGGTAGAGGTCCAGACGGTCGCCGAGGAGCTCGGCGGTTTCGCCGCGCTGGCGGACGTAGGTCTGGACGCTGTGGTCCTTGACCTCGTGTTTCTCGGCGTCGGTGGTCCAGGCTGCGGTGTAGGTGTAGCCCCATTTGCTGCCTACGACGATGTCGTCGATGTCGGGGCGCGCGTTCAGCCAGTCGGCGAGGAACTCCTCGGAGCGGCCGTAGGAGCGGGCGGCGTCGAAGTAGCGGACGCCCTGGAAGTAGGCGGCGTCGAGGAGTTCATGGGTGCGGGCGCGGAGCTTCTCGACGCTGCGGTTCTGTCCGAGGTCTTCGTCGCGGCCGAGGTTGATGTAGCCGGGGCGGCCGACGGCCGCGAGCCCGAGTCCGATGTGGCAGGTGGGGGTTGTCGCTGTTGCCAGGCGGGCGAAGGGCATCGCGGGCTCCGTTCGGTCGGGTCCGGTGACGGTCTCCGACCAACGTAACCCGCGATGACCTTTGGATTCGCCCAAGAGCTCGGTCGGTGCGGTGCTTTGGCGGCTGCGGGCTCATTGTGGCTTGTCGCGCCCCGCGGCGGAGCCGCAAAGAGATGCAGCCCCGCGCCCCTGAAGGACCTTCGGTCCTCAGAGGCGATCCCACCCGAAAGCTACTTCTTCTTGGCCGTTGCCCACTCGTGCTGTGCCGCCACGTTCGCCTTCACCTCTGCCAGCTGTACCGCCACCGCGCTCGGCGCCGTGCCGCCGCGGCCGTTGCGGGAAGCCAGCGCGCCCGGCACGTTCAGTACCGTCCGCACCTCCGGCGTCAGATGGGCGCTGATCTTCGCGAACTGTTCGTCCGTCAGGTCGCCCAGTTCCTTGCCCTCGGCCTCCGCGGCCTTGACGCACTCACCGGCGACCTCGTGGGCGACACGGAAGGGCACGCCCTGCCTGACCAGCCACTCGGCGATGTCGGTGGCGAGGGAGAAGCCCGCCGGGGCCAGCTCCTCCATGCGCTCGCGGTGGACCGTCAGGGTGGCCATCATGCCGGTGAAGGCGGGGAGCAGGACCTCGAGCTGGTCGCAGGAGTCGAAGACCGGCTCCTTGTCCTCCTGGAGGTCGCGGTTGTACGCCAGCGGGAGCGCCTTGAGAGTGGCCATGAGGCCCGTCAGGTTGCCGATCAGGCGGCCGCTCTTGCCGCGCGCCAGCTCCGCGATGTCCGGGTTCTTCTTCTGCGGCATGATCGACGAGCCGGTCGAGAACGCGTCGTGCAGGGTCACGAAGGAGAACTCCTTCGTGTTCCAGATGATGATCTCCTCGGCGATCCGGGAGAGGTTCACGCCGATCATCGCGGTGATGAAGGCGAACTCGGCGACGAAGTCACGCGACGCCGTGCCGTCGATCGAGTTGCCGACGCTGCCGTGCTCGAAGCCAAGGTCCGCGGCGACCGCCTCCGGGTCCAGGCCCAGGGAGGAGCCGGCCAGGGCGCCCGAGCCGTAGGGGGAGACCGCCGTCCGCTCGTCCCACTGACGCAGCCGCTCCGCGTCCCGGGACAGGGACTGCGCGTGCGCCAGGACATGGTGGGCGAAGAGCACCGGCTGGGCGTGCTGGAGGTGGGTGCGGCCGGGCATCGCCACGTCCGGGTGGGCCTCGGCCAGGCCGATCAGCGCGTCCTGGAGCTCGGCGATGAGGCCGCCGATGATCCGGGCGTGGTCCCGCAGGTACATGCGGAAGAGGGTCGCGACCTGGTCGTTGCGGGAGCGGCCCGCGCGGAGCTTGCCGCCGAGGTCGGGGCCGAGGCGCTCCAGGAGGCCACGCTCGAGGGCCGTGTGGACGTCCTCGTCGGCGATCGTGCCCACGAAGGAACCGTCGGCGACGTCCGCCGCGAGCTGGTCCAGGCCCGCGGTCATCCGCGTCAGCTCGTCGTCCGTGAGCAGTCCCGCCTTGTGGAGCACGCGCGCGTGGGCACGCGAACCGGCGATGTCATAGGGCGCCAGCCGCCAGTCGAAGTGGACGGACGCGGACAGCTTCGCCAGGGCCTCGGCGGGGCCGTCGGCGAAACGGGCGCCCCAGAGCCGGACATCACCGCTGTTGCTGCTCACTTGCGTTGCTCCTAGAGAGGGTGTGGCGCCTGCACTGTCATGCATGAGTATGCAGTGCAATGCATGATTCGTCAATCGCGGTCGGTTCGGCCACGAATTCAAGAGTCCTTTGAACACGGGAAACCGCTTACCCGTACTTCCCGCCGAACGCAGGCGCCGCGTTTGTACAACACAGCAACGACGACACCCCTCGACCCTTGTGAGGCATCAGCATGTCCAGGGCTCTTCCGAAGTACAACAAGCGCCGCGTCGCGTTCATCGGCGGTGCCACCGCCCTCGTGCTGACCGGTGCGGTGATCGCCGGTTCCGCCCTCGCCGGAGAGAGCTCCAAGAGCAACGGCACGACCAACGCGCAGACCCTCGCCGCCCCCGGCACCATCAGCTGCCCGGACGTGGCCTCCCAGCTCCCCGCGATCCCGGCGACCGCGCAGGCCGAGGTCGACCGCAACCTCACCCTCCTGCAGACCCAGATCGACGAGGCCAACCAGCGCCTGATCGACACCGTGGGCCAGGGCGGAGCCAACTTCGTCCAGAACGCCATCCTCGGCCCGCTGGAGGACAAGCGGATCGCCGTGGTCAACCGCATCGCCACCGCCATCGGACGCACCGCCGACCGCCCGGCGGGTCTGGAGGCGCTCGCGCCCTGCGCGCTCAACACGGGCGGCGCCGCCGAGGAAGAGGCGGGAGCGGGAGCGGGCGAGGAGGCCGGCGCCGGCGAGGAGGCCGAGGCCGCCCCGAGCGCCACGGCGTCGGACGCCGCCGAGGAGGCGGGCAACGAGGCCGGCGAGGAAGCGGGCAACGCCGGCGTCGGGACCATCACCTGCCCGGACGTGGCCTCCCAGCTCCCCGCGATCCCGGCGACCGCGCAGGCCGAGGTCGACCGCAACCTCGCCCTTCTGCAGACGCAGATCGACGAGGCCAACGAGCGTCTGGTCAACACGGTCGGCCAGGGCGGACCGAACTTCGTCCAGAACGCCATCGTCGGCCCGCTGGCCAGCAAGCGCACCGCCGCCATCGAGCGCATCGCCATCTCCATCGGCCGTACCGCCGAGAAGCCGCAGGGCCTGGAGTCCCTCGCCGCCTGCACGCTCACGAAGTGACGTGACAGGCGCCGTGGCCGCCCCGTCTCCAGCGCCGGCCGGGGCGGCCACGGCGATGCGTGTGCGGACGCCTGCCGGATGGATACCGCAATTCATTAGACAGGCGAAAGAGTTGCACCCATAATCGTTAGACATGGGAAAGACGTATGAACGCATAGACGGCAGGCTGCGCACCTTCATCGAGGCGCAGCCCATTTTCTTCACCGCGACCGCCCCTCTCTCCGGCGACGGCACGGTCAACCTCTCCCCCAAGGGCCTCAAGGGCTCTTTCGCGGTTCTGGACGAACTCACCTTCGCCTACCTGGACTTCGCGGGATCCAACGCCGAGACGGTCGCGCATCTGCGGGAGAACGGCCGGATCACCTTGATGTGGTGCGCGTTCGAGGGCCCGCCCAACATCGTCCGGGTGCACGGCCGCGGCGAGGCGGTCCTGCGGGACGACCCGCGCTTCAAGGAACTCCTCGGCCACTTCCCGGACATCGACCCGGGCCTGCACGGACTGCGGGCGATCATCGTCGTGACGGCCGAGACGATCCGCGACTCCTGCGGCTACGCGGTGCCCTTCATGACGTACGACGAGGACCGCGATCTGCACGCCAGGCGCTTCGCGCGCGAGGACGACGCATCACTGAGCGCCTACTTCGCCAAGCGCCAGATCGCCACGAGCCTGGATGGCCTACCCGGGCTGCCACTGCCGCTGCCTCCCTCTACGGTCTGAGCCATGCGCTCCCCCGCCGTCGCCACGGCTCTCGTGTCCGCGTCCCTTCTCGTACTCGGTGCCGTGCCCGGCGGCGGGCGGCCCCTGCCCGCCCGGATGGCCGACACGGGGGGCGGCACGCAGCTGATCACCGCGGTCGCCGCGCGGACCGGCTCGACCACCGGCACGCTCACCTGGTGGGATCTGCGCAACGGGCAGTGGGTGCGGGCCGGTTCGGCCAAGGCCCGGTTCGGGGCGAACGGACTCGTCGAGGGAGCCTCGCGCCGGCAGGGCACCAGCACGACACCGACGGGGCTCTACGACCTGCCGTACGCCTTCGGCATCAAAGAGGCGCCGGACGGGACGACGTACAAGTACCGTCCCGTGCACGAGAGATCCTGGTGGTGCCAGGACAACGACTCCCGCTCCTACAACCGTTGGAGCGAGCCCCGCGCCAAGGACTGCCGGGCCGCCGAGTCCGAGCATCTGATCTCGTACGAGAAGCAGTACGCCCACGCCATGGTCATCGGCTTCAACTACACCGAGCCCGTGCGCGGCCGGGGTGCCGGGATCTTCCTCCATGTCAACGGCAACGGGGCGACGGCGGGTTGTGTGTCGGTGTCCGCGGACGCCATGCGGCGGATCCTCCGGTGGGCCGGCCCGGACGACGATCCGCACATCGCGATCGGCACGACGAGCGGACGTACGGCGATCACCCGGTACTGAGGGGTTACCACGAGTCACTCCAGTCCGCCCCGAACTCGGCCGGGCTCTGAACACACGGGCGTCGCGGCACGTACCTCTGGGCCAAGGGACCACGCCAACCCCCTTGCCCCGCTCCCGGAGGAACCGTGACCACCACGCTCGCAGGCGGCCGCGCCGCCCGCCGCCAGACGATGCGCCGCATCCGCCCGCGCCGCTCCCCGGCCGTCCCGCTGGTGATCGCCCTATGGGCGGGCGCGGCCGCGGTGCTGTGGCTGTGGTGGGACAACACACCGTCCCTCGCGGACAACACCGCCAAGATCCTCGCCGCGGGCCGGATCACCGGTCTGCTCGCCGGCTATCTCATGGCGCTCGTGGTGCTCCAGATGGCCCGGGTGCCCGCTCTGGAACGGCGGGTGGGCTCGGACCGAGTCGCCCGCTGGCACGCGATGAGCGGCCGCTACACGGTCAGCCTCGTCATCGCGCACGTCTTCCTCATCACCTGGGCGTACGCGCTCCAGGCCGGCAAGACGCTCGGCGACGTCGTGCAGCAGTTCATCGACCTGATCACCACCCTGCCCGACATGGGCAAGGCGGCCATCGGCACCGGGCTGCTGCTGGTCATCGCGCTGCTGTCGATCGGCGGGGTCCGGCGCCGGCTGCCGTACGACACCTGGTACCACGTGCACCTGCTCACGTACGCCGTGGTGTACCTGACGTTCTGGCACCAGATCACCACCGGCAACGAGTTCGCCGTCGAGCCGACCGCGAAGACCTTCTGGTACGGCCTGTACGGCGCGGTCACCGCGCTGGTCGTCTGGTACCGGATCATCACGCCGCTCCGTCTCAACCTGCGCCACCGGATGTATGTCGAGGCGGTCATCGAGGAGACACCGGGCATCGTGTCGGTCCTCATCGGCGGCAAGAAGCTGCACCGGATGGGCGCGGAGGCGGGGCAGTTCTTCCGCTGGCGGTTCATGGCGCCGGGCATGCGCTTCAGCTCGCACCCGTACTCGCTGTCGGCGGCACCGCGTCCGGACATGCTGCGGATCACGGTCAAGGCGATCGGCGACCACACCGCCCGGCTGCGTGAACTGACGCCCGGCACCAAGGTGTGGGCCGAGGGCCCGTACGGCGCCCTCACCGCCCAGCGCCGCAGCCGCGGCAAGGTGCTGCTGGTCGCGGGCGGGGTCGGCATCACGCCGATGCGGGCGCTGTTCGAGACGCTGCCCGGGGCGTCCGGCGACATCACGCTGCTCTACCGGGCCAACAGCACCCAGGACCTGGCGCTCTGGGACGAACTGGCCGCCATCGCCGACGAGCGGGGCGCCCGGCTGATGTACGCGGTCAACAGTCCGGACGGCGAGCGGCCCGACATCTCGGCGGAGCGGCTGCAGCAGAAGCTGCCGGACATCGAGGAGCACGACGTCTTCATGTGCGGGCCGCCCGGCTTCGCGCAGGGCGTGTACGAGGCACTGCGCGGTGCGGGTGTGCCCGCCCGCCGCATCCATCACGAGTCGTTCGAGATGTGAGCGACGGGACCTTCAAAGACTTCAGGAGCTTGGAAGCCATGAGGAAGAGTCACCCGATCCGGCGTGTCGTCCTGGCCGGCGCCGCCACCGTCTCAGGGATCGTGCTGCTGCTGTCGCTCAAACCGGGGTCGGACCCGGCCTCGGCGTCCGCGGCAGGCGGTGCGGCCCCGCAGCAGACCGCGGCGGCACAGGAGTCCGCGCAGGGCGGCGCCCAGGCGGCCACCGGCACGGCGACCGGCGACGCCGTGGAGACCCAGTACGGGGCCATCCAGGTCCGTATCACCTTCGTCAACAACAAGATCACCAAGGCCGAGACGGTCCAGCAGCCAAAGGGCGGCCAGAGCGACCAGATCACCGGCAACGCGGTGCCGAAGCTCAACGCGGCGACACTCGCCAAGCAGAGTGCGCAGATCGACACGGTGTCCGGGGCGACCTACACCAGCGAGGGCTACAAGAAGTCGCTCCAGTCCGCCATCGACAAGGGCAACGCCGCGGCCGCGACGGGAGCGTCCTCGCCGGCCCCCTCGGAGAGCGCGGGCAACGCCGAGGCCGCCGCCCCCAAGGTCGTCACCGGCACCGTCTCCCAGACCCAGTACGGCCCCGTCCAGGTCCGTGTCACGGTCAGCAACGGCAAGATCACCAAGGCCGAGGCGGTCCAGCAGCCCACCGGGGGCCAGAGCGACCAGGTCAACGGCAACGCCATCCCGAAGCTCAACCAGGCGGCGGTCGCGGCGGGCAACGCGGACATCGACGCGGTCTCGGGCGCGACCTATACGAGCGCCGGCTACAAGCAGTCCCTGCAGTCGGCGCTGGACCAGGCCGGTGGCTGACACGGTGGCCGAACCGGCAGAAGCTCCCGCCGCGGTACGTCATACGGAGGAGGTCATGGGGACCGTCTTCTCCTTCGACGTCCGCGGCGGGGAACCGGCCGCCGTCGAGGCGGCCCTGGCGAAGGCGGTCGCGGGTCTGCATCGCGCCGACGCCGTCTTCAGCACGTACCGCGACGACAGCCAGATCTCCCGGCTGGCCCGCGGTGAGCTGACGGTCGACGACTGCGACCCCGAGGTCGCCGCGGTCCTGGCCCTGGGCGCCGAGGCGGAGGAAGCGAGCGACGGCTGGTTCAGCCTGCGCTACGAGGGCCGCCTGGACCCGACGGGCATCGTCAAGGGCTGGGCCGTCGAACGCGCGGCACGCGCCCTCGCCGAGGCCGGGGCGACCGGGGTGAGCCTCAACGGCGGCGGCGACGTACAGCTGCTGGGGACGCCGGGTCCGCAGCGGCCATGGCGGGTGGGGGTGGCGGATCCGCTGCGGCCGGGGGGCCTGGCGGCGGTGGTGTCGGCGGCGGGGACGACCGAACTGGCCGTGGCGACATCCGGTACGGCCGAGCGCGGCGCCCACATCGTCGACCCCCGCACCGGCCGCTCGGCGGTCACGGACCTGGTCGCGGTGACCGTGGTGACTCCCAGCGTGACCTGGGCGGACTGCTGGGCGACGGCGGCGTTCGCGATGGGGTCGCGGGAGGGCTTGCGGTGGCTGGAGTCGCTGCCGGACGTGGAGGCACTGCTGATCACGGCGGGCGACGAGGTCCGGTGCACCGGCGGCCTGGCTTCAAGACTGGGCTGAGTGCACCCGCCCGGGGGCGGGTGCTTCGTGGCTGGTCGCGCCCACGCGGCGGAGTCGCACATCGATACAGCCCGCGCCCCCGGCACACCTCGGACACCACCCCACTCAGTGGCCGTTCTGAGCCAACCGCAACAAGTGCTCGGCCAACGCCTGCCCCCCAGTGGGATCCCGGCTGATCAACATCAACGTGTCGTCACCCGCGATCGTCCCGAGAATGTCCTGCAGCTCGGCCTGATCGATCGCCGACGCCAGGAACTGCGCGGCACCCGGTGGCGTCCGCAGAACGACAAGGTTCGCGGACGCCTCCGCGGAGATCAGCAGCTCCTGGGAGAGCCGCCGCATCCGCTCCTCCTTGGCGGACTCCCCGAGCGGCACGCGAGGAGTACGGAACCCACCCTCACTCGGCACCGCGTAGATCAGGTCGCCGTCGTTGTTACGGATCTTCACCGCGTTCAGCTCGTCCAGATCCCGGGAGAGCGTCGCCTGTGTGACGCTCAGCCCGTCGTCGGACAGCAGCTTGGCCAACTGGCTCTGCGAACGCACCGGTTGCCGGTTGAGGATGTCCACGATCCGGCGGTGCCGTGCGGTGCGGGTCTGCGGTACGGCAGGCCCGTGGGTCTGCTCGTGATCCTGCGCCTGGCTCATCGACGTCTCATCTCTCCGGCTCATCCATCCCCGTTGGCCACGTCCAGGATGCCGGGCAGCGCCTGGAGCAGCGCCGCCACCTCGTCGTCGCCGAGGTTCAGCGGCGGCATCAGCCGTACGACATCGGGGGCGGGCGCGTTCACCAGGAAACCGGCGTCCTGAGCCGCCTGCTGCACCTGGGGCGCGAGCGGCTCGGTGAGCACGATACCCAGGAGGAGGCCGGAGCCCCGGACGTGGGAGATCAGCGGGTGCCCCAGGGCCTCGACTCCGTCGGACAGCGCGGCGCTCTGGCGCTTGACGTTGTCGAGCAGCCCCTCGCCCGCGATGGTGTCGAGCACGGCGAGCCCGGCGGCGCAGGCGACCGGGTTGCCGCCGAAGGTCGTGCCGTGGTGGCCGGGCTGGAGCAGCTCGGCGGCCCGGCCGAAGGCCACGGTCGCGCCGAGCGGCAGGCCGCCGCCGAGCTGCTTGGCGAGGGTGACGACGTCCGGCAGGACACCCTCGTGGGCCTGGTACTCGAACCAGTGGCCGGTCCGGCCGATGCCGGTCTGCACCTCGTCCAGCACCAGCAGCGCACCCTTGGCCGCCGTGATCGCCCGGGCCGCCTTCAGATAGCCGGCGGGCGGCACGATCACGCCGTTCTCGCCCTGGATCGGCTCGATGACGACGAGGGCTGTCTCCTCGGTGACCGCGGCGGCCAGCGCCTGCGCGTCGCCGAACGGCACGTGCGTGACGTCGCCGGGCAGCGGCAGGAAGGGTTCCTGCTTGGCGGGTTGGCCGGTGAGGGCGAGGGCACCCATGGTCCGGCCGTGGAAACCTCCGCTGGTGGCGACCATGTGGGTCCGTCCGGTCAGCCGGCCGATCTTGAAGGCGGCCTCGTTGGCCTCGGCGCCGGAGTTGCAGAAGAAGACCTTGCCGTCCCGCCCGAAGTGCTGGACGAGCCGTTCGGCGAGGGCGACGGTGGGCTCGGCCATGAAGAAGTTGGAGATGTGGCCGAGGGAGGCGATCTGCTTGCTGACGGCCTCGACGATCGCCGGGTGAGCGTGGCCGAGCGCATTGGTGGCGATGCCGCCGACGAAGTCGTAGTACTGCTTGCCCTCGGTGTCCCAGACCTTGAGGCCCGCACCGCGGACGAGGGGCAGCCGGGGGGTGCCGTAGTTGTTCATGAGCGAGCCCTGCCACCGCTGGGTGAGCTCTGCGTTGGTCGCGGTACCGGTCATTCCCCATCCCCCTCTTCGGCATCCGCCACGACCATCGTGCCGATGCCTTCGTCGGTGAAGATCTCCAGCAGGATCGAGTGCTGGACCCGCCCGTCGATGACCCGGGCCGTGTTGACGCCGCCTCGCACGGCGTGCAGGCAGCCCTCCATCTTCGGGACCATGCCGGAGCTCAACTCCGGCAGCAGCTTCTCCAGTTGGGAAGCCGTGAGGCGGCTGATCACCTCGTCGCTGTTCGGCCAGTCCTCGTAGAGACCCTCGACGTCCGTGAGGACCATGAGGGTTTCGGCGCCCAGAGCAGCAGCGAGTGCCGCAGCCGCCGTATCAGCATTGACGTTGTAGACATGTCCGTCGTCCTGGCTACGGGCGATCGACGAGACGACCGGGATCCGGCCGTCGGCGAGCAGTGCCTCGATCGCGCCCGTGTCGATCGCGGTGATCTCGCCCACCCGCCCGATGTCGACCAACTCGCCGTCGATCTCGGGCTGGTGCTTGGTGGCGGTGATGGTGTGCGCGTCCTCGCCGGTGAGTCCCACGGCGAGCGGTCCGTGCTGGTTGAGGAGCCCGACGAGCTCGCGCTGCACGTGCCCGGCCAGCACCATGCGTACGACGTCCATGGCGTCCTCGGTGGTGACCCGCAGGCCGGCCTTGAACTCGCTGACGATGCCGGCCTGGTCGAGGGCGGCGCTGATCTGCGGGCCGCCGCCGTGCACGACGACCGGCTTGAGGCCGGCGTGGTGCAGGAAGACGACGTCCTGGGCGAACGCGGCTTTCAGGTCCTCGTCGATCATGGCGTTGCCGCCGAACTTGATGACGACCGTCTTGCCGTTGTGCCGGACCAGCCAGGGCAGCGCTTCGATGAGGATCTGGGCCTTCGGCAGTGCCGTGTGCTTGCGAGTAGTGCTCATGACGAGTAGGCGCTGTTCTCGTGGACGTAGTCGGCGGTGAGGTCGTTGGTCCAGATGGTGGCGGTCTCGGAGCCCGCTGCCAGGTCGGCGACGATGTGCACCTCGCGGTAGCGCATGTCGACCTTGTCGCGGTCCTCGCCGACTCCGCCGCTCTTGCAGACCCAGACGCCGTTGATGGCGACGTTGAGCCGGTCCGGCTCGAAGGCGGCCTGCGTGGTACCGATCGCGGAGAGCACCCGGCCCCAGTTGGGGTCCTCACCGTGGATGGCGCACTTGAGGAGGTTGTTGCGGGCGATGGAGCGGCCCACCTCGACGGCGTCGGCCTCGGTCGCGGCGTTGATCACCTCGACCTTGATGTCCTTGCTGGCGCCCTCGGCGTCCCGGATGAGCTGCTGTCCGAGGTCGTCGCAGACGGCCCGTACGGCCTCGGCGAACTCCTCGTGGCCCGGGGTGACTTCGGCGGCGCCGGAGGCGAGCAGCAGCACGGTGTCGTTGGTGGACATGCAGCCGTCGGAGTCGACGCGGTCGAAGGTCGTGTGCGTGGCGGCGCGCAGCGCCTTGTCCAGCACGTCGCTCTCGACATCCGCGTCGGTGGTGAGGACGACGAGCATGGTGGCGAGGCCGGGGGCGAGCATGCCCGCGCCCTTGGCCATGCCGCCGACGGTCCAGCCGTCCTTGGTGACGACCGACGTCTTGTGGACGCTGTCGGTGGTCTTGATGGCGATGGCGGCCTTCTCGCCGCCGTGCTCACTCAGGGCCTCGGCGGCCGTGGCGACACCCGGCAGCAGCTTGTCCATGGGGAGCAGCACGCCGATCAGGCCGGTGGAGGCGACGGCCACCTCGCCCGCGCCGATACCGAGGACGTCGGCGACCTTCTCGGCGGTGGCGTGCGTGTCCTGGAAGCCCTTGGGACCCGTACAGGCGTTGGCGCCGCCCGAGTTGAGAACGACGGCCGTCAACTGGCCGGCCTTCAGCACCTGCTCGGACCACAGGACGGGGGCGGCCTTCACACGGTTGGAGGTGAAGACGCCGGCGGCGGCGCGGCGCGGCCCGGTGTTGACCACGAGGGCCAGGTCCGGGTTGCCGTTCTCCTTGATCCCGGCGGCGATGCCCGCCGCCTGGAATCCCTTGGCTGCCGTGACGCTCACGGTGCGACTCCGATCGTGGAAAGCCCGGTGGACTCGTCGAGTCCGAGGGCGATGTTCATGCTCTGCAGGGCCCCGCCCGCGGTGCCCTTGGTCAGGTTGTCGATGGCGCTGATGGCGATGATGCGGCCGGCGGCCTCGTCGTACGCGACCTGCACCTGAACGGCGTTGGAACCGTAGACGGACGCCGTCGCGGGCCACTGCCCCTCGGGCAGCAGATGGACGAAGGGCTCGTCGGCGAAGGCCTTCTCGTAGGCGGCGCGGACGGACTCGGCGGTGACGCCGGGCTTCGCCTTGGCAGTGCACGTGGCGAGGATGCCGCGGGACATCGGCGCGAGGGTCGGCGTGAAGGAGACACTCACCTTCTCCGCGGCCGCCCCGCTGAGGTTCTGGATCATCTCGGGCGTGTGCCGGTGACCGCCGCCGACGCCGTACGGCGACATGGAGCCCATGACCTCGGAGCCCAGCAGACTGGCCTTGGGCGCCTTGCCCGCGCCGGAGGTCCCGGAGGCGGCGACGATCACGGCCTCGTTCTCGGCGAGTCCGGCGACGTACGCCGGGAAGAGCGCGAGCGAGACGGCGGTCGGGTAGCAACCGGGCACCGCGATGCGCTTGGACCCCTCCAGCGCGGCGCGGGCACCCGGAAGTTCGGGAAGGCCGTACGGCCAGGTGCCGGCGTGCGGGGAGCCGTAGAACTTCTCCCAGTCGGCGGCTTCCTTCAGCCGGAAGTCGGCGCCCATGTCGACGACGAGGACGTCCGGGCCGAGCTGCTCGGCGACGGCGGCGGACTGGCCGTGGGGCAGGGCGAGGAAGACGACGTCATGACCGGCGAGGACGTCGGCCGTGGTCTCCTGGAGTACGCGGTCGGCCAGCGGCAGCAGATGCGGCTGGAGCGCGCCCAGCTTCTGCCCGGCATTCGAGTTGCCGGTCAGGGCACCGATCTCGACCTCGGGGTGCGCCAGGAGCAGCCGCAGGACTTCGCCGCCCGCGTACCCACTCGCTCCGGCCACTGCCGCACGTACCGCCATGGAATCCTCCTCTTGGATGGCATGACTATACGTTTCGCTGCACGTTTATGCAATCCATGCACGGTCCGGAGCGATCTTTGCCCAGGGCCGAGGGGCTGCGTGACCTCGGCCCGGTGATCGCCATGACACCGATGACCAGCCTGGACCTGACCGGCTTCTCCGAGCGTGAGCCGGGCCCATCGAGGCGGTGTCCGGCTCTGTGGACGGCGTCCCGGCGGTGCGCCAGCTGGTCAAGATGCCGCTGGGCAGCCGGCCCGGGCAGGCGTTCCTCGGCTCCTGGACCGTGCCGAGGGCAGGGTCCGGCACGGTCGTGAAGGTGCAGGCCGCCGAGGGCGCCACGACCGGGATGCGGGAGGCCATGATCATGGCGCAGGTGGGTCCGGCGGAGTACTTCCGGCCCCACCCCTACACGGAGGGACAGCTGGGCGGCCTGCCGTACCACGTCGGCGACCACGAGCAGTGGGACGCCCGGTTTCCCGGCCATCCGCTCACCCTCGTGCGCGCCGCCCTGCACCGGATCACACCCACGATCACCTTCGACGACCGCTTCAAAACCCTGCCGCCGTTCGACGGGCCGAGCGCCCCGCAGCCGCTCCCTCACCCGCCGCCGCCCGGGCGCGGCTGGTTCCGGCGCCGCAAGGACGCCTGAGGGACGCGGGAGGCCCGGCGGGTGCGGGCCGGTGTCGCCCGCACCCGCCGGGATCCGCTAGCGCTGCCTGATCCGCAGGAAGGTGATCGAGTTCGCCGGGAAGGTGTAGGTGAACTCGCCCGCCACCCCGTCGAACGTGGACTTCACCGGCGTGACCGGCGTCTCGGTCTCCGAGTTCACCGCGTTCGGGTCGGCCGTCAGCGTGGTGACGCGGGCCTTGGACGCGACCTTGGCGCCGCCCAGGTCGATCGCCGTGCGGGCCGCCGTGGACTGGGCGTTGACGACCTTGACGATCAGGTCGCCGGTCTTCTTGTCCTTGGTCACGACCTGGCGGAACGGCTCGGCCGGCTTGTCGTCGGTGAAGCTGCCCCACTCCTGTCCGTCGAGGTACAGGGTGACCTGGCGGCCTCTCACCTTGATGTCGATGTCGTAGGCACGGCCCGTCTCGACCGACCCGGCCTTGGAGATCAGCGTCGACTTGCCGCCGTCCGCGGCCTGCTCGACGGCGGACTGGGTGTTGTTCCAGCCGCCGAGGTTCCACCAGTAGTAGTTGCCGGTGTCCTTGACGCCGAAGGCGATGAGGAAGCCCTCCTTGCCGGACTTCTTGGTGGCCTTCACATGCAGGTCGTAGTCGTGCCACTTGGTGTCGCCGGCCGAGACCATGGTGTTCTCGGCGGCCACGTCGGTCTGCACGTACTGACCGTCCTGGACGCTCCAGCTGCCGCCGCCGGTGTGGGTCCACTTCGAGGCGTCACCGGAGAAGTCGTCGCTCAGCAGGGGGTTGCCGTCGGCGTCCGTCACCTTCACGTCGTCGTACGCCGCCGTGGTCGCCCAGGTCGACAGGCCGACCGCACCCGCGATGGGACCCGTCAGCGCCGGTGTCCCGGTGGCCGTGGAGGGCACCACGCGGTCGCCGACATTGGTCATGAAGAGTTTCTGGACCTCGTAGTTGGCGGAGTTCCAGGAGGCGTGGTTGTTGAACCAGACGAGGTCCGGCTGCCACTGGACGTAGTCCTCGTTGGCGAACAGCGGGGCGTACGAGGCGAGTTTGACGACGTCCGCGTTGCGCTCCAGGCCGGTCATGAAGGCCGCTTCGGCGAGACCGTTCTTGAAGGCGTTGCCCCAGGAGGCGTACTCGCCGAGGAAGACCTTCGGGCCGCTGCGGTCGTAGGAGTCGTAGCGGTCGTTGTTCTGCAGGAACCACTGCGGGCTGTTGTAGTAGTGCTCGTCGACCATGTCGACCTTGGCGTCCTTGTTCAGCTGCCAGGCCGTGTCGAAGACCGAGCCGGCGTCGTCGGGGCCGGAGTTGGAGATGACGGTGATGTCCGGGTACTTGGCCGCGATGGCGGCGCGGAACTCCTTGAAGCGGGCGAAGAACTCGACCGGGAGGTTCTCCTCGTTGCCGACCTCGATGTGGGTGAGGTGGAAGGGCTTGGGGTGGCCCATCCGGGCGCGCTTCTTGCCCCAGGTCGAGGTGACCGGGCCGTTGGCGAACTCGATGAGGTCGAGGGTGTCCTGGATGTGCCGCTTGAGCAGCGCCTCGTCGTCGACGGCCTGGTTCTGGCCGCAGCCGGTCACCAGGGCGGGGACGACGGGCAGCGGCATGGCGCCGATGTCCTCGGAGAGGCGGAAGTACTCGTAGTAGCCGAGGCCGTAACTCTGGTTGTAGCCCCAGAAGTTGGAGTTGGTCGCGCGCTCCTCGACCGGGCCGATGGTGTCCTTCCACTGGTAGGAGCGCTTGCGCTGCCAGTCGGAGGCCTCGCTGTAGTCCTCCATCGAGCCGGTGTTGACCAGGCAGCCGCCGGGGAAGCGCACGAAGCCCGGGTGGAGGGCGGCGATCTTCTCGGCGAGGTCCTTGCGCAGGCCGTTCGCCTGGTGCTTGTAGGTGTCGCGCGGGAAGAGGGAGACCATGTCGAGGGCGGCCGCGGCCGAGGAGGCCACGGTCAGACGGCCATTGCTGCTGGTGCGGGTGGCGGTGAAGGTGGCCTTGTACTTGGCCCAGCCGCCCTTCGCGGCGACCTGGCGGGCGGTGGCGAGGCTGCCGTCGGCGTCCTGGAGCGAGACCGTGAGGGTCGTGCCGCTCTCGGCGCGGGCCCACACGGAGAAGTCGTACTTCTTGCCCTCCTCGACGTGGACACCGGTGTTGTATCCGGCGTTGGTCACGGTCGAACCGGCGGCCAGGGAGAGGTAGTTGCGGTTGCGCGCATTGAGCCGGCCGTCGTCGTTCACGACCTGTCCGGTGCCGTCGACGGTCCAGGAGGTGAGGGGGGTGTACGAGCGGTTGTCGTCCGTGGAGTACTCGAAGGACCGGTTCTGGACGAGCTCGGCGTACAGGCCTCCATCGGCGGCCCGGTTGATGTCCTCGAAGAAGACGCCGTACATCGTGTCGTCGATCTTCGCGCCCTTGGCGGTGGGGTCGACGGTGATGGCGTAGTCGGCGGTGTCCTCGGCATGGGCGGGGGCCGGCATGAGACCGGCCGTCACCAGGAACGCGGTGGCGGCGAGGCCGAATCTCCAGCGGGTGCGTGACATGGATGCTCCGCGGCTCGATCGGGGGTGCTGTTCGAAATATCAGACACTGATCAACACTTCGAACGGCAAGATAGGGAGAGGGACTCGCGAGGTCAACGGGTCGGGCGGTACCGAAAGTGTCGGAAGGGGGGAACGAGTGGGCGGATTCTGGCCAGTGCCGGAGGTACTGACGTACCTGGCCGGGAGTTGGCGGGTCGAACGGTCCGTGCGGGACCTGGCGAGCGGGGACACCGGGCACTTCTCGGGCACGACGGTTTTCGGCCCATGGGACGGCGAAGGGCTGCTGCACCAGGAATCCGGCACCTTCACCTGGCAGGGCGTCGCCCGCCCCGCCGAGCGCACCTTGCGCTTCCTGCCCGGGACTTCGCCGGCCGAGACCGAGGTGCGCTTCGCCGACGGCCGCTACTTCCACGACCTGGACCTGACCTCCGGCCACCACGTCACCGACCACCCCTGCGCGGCGGACCTCTACCGCGGCGAGTTCACCGTCCTCGACGAGCAACACTGGCGGACGGTGTGGCAGGTGGGCGGCCCCGCCAAGGACCTCGTCCTCACGACCGAGTACGCACGCGAGACACCAGACGGATCACGCGGCGGCTGAGCGCCGGGCTCACAGACCACGGGCACGCGTCGCGGCCCGGGGCGACGCCTACGAAGGCCAGGGCCACAACCACACGGCCCCGGGTCACACCCCCAAGGGCCGACGCCACACTCCCAAGCCTGGCTTCACACCCGCGAGGGCCGGGCCGGCACCGCACCGAACGGGGACCCGGACCCCACCCGCGACAACCCGAGCCACGCCCGCAAGGCCTGGCTTCACGTCCGCGACGGCCGGGCCGGCACCGCACCGAACGGGGACCCGGACCCCACCCGCGACAACCCGAGCCACGCCCGCAAGGCCTGGCTTCACGTCCGCGACGGCCGGGCCGGCACCGCACCGAACGGGGACCCGGACCCCACCCGCGACAACCCGAGCCACGCCCGCAAGGCCTGGCTCACACCCGCGACGGCCGGGCCGGCACCGCACCGAACGGGGACCCGGACCCCACCCGCGACAACCCGAGCCACGCCCGCGAGGCCTGGCTTCACATCCGCGAGGCCTGGGCGCACGAGTCGTCGGGCGGAGTCAGGACCGCATCCGCGAGGGTCCGAGCCACGTCCGCGACGGCTCGGGACACGGCACCAGGGCGCGGAGCACACCCGCCGGGCTCACGCCCGTGACGGCTGGGCCTGGGCCCCGTCGAAGCGCAGGTTCCAGCGGCCCGCGTGGCCGGTGACGGTGGTCGTGGAGAGGGGGCGGACGTCGATGTTCCAGTACGTCGACGGCGGCGCCTTCAGGGCGTACACCACCGCGGCGCGGACCACCGAGGGCTCGGCGACTGCGACGATACGGCCGCCGTCGTCCACGGGCCGGGTGTCGAGCCAGCCGCCGACGCGGGAGATGAAGGCCAGCAGCGACTCGCCGCCGTGCGGGATACCGCGTGGGTCGGCGAGCCAGGCGTCCACCGCCTCCGGTTCGCGCGCCATCGCCTCGCCCAGCGTCAGCCCGCGCCAGCGGCCCATGTCACAGTCCCGCAGGGCGAGTTGCACGAGCGGGGCGTAGCCGAGCCCGTCCCCGGTCGCGCGGCTGCGCGGAGTCGGTGAGCAGTAGCGCAGTTCGGCCGCGGCCAGCGGCAGCAAGTCCCCCGCGGCGCGCTGCACCTCGTCCCAGCCGGCCTGGTCGAGCGGCCGATCGTCCTCGAAGCGCTCCGCGAGCAGCGGGGAGCTGCGGGCGGCGGCGACGAATGTGACCCGAAGTGCCATGCGGCGATGGTGAGTGGAGAAAGTGCGCAGGTCAAGAGGTGTTACCCGGGAGTTACGCAGGGTTGGCAAAACCTTACTGCAAGGTCAGGACCTGCCGGACAACTCACCAGAAACGAGGGGCCTTAGTAGAGGTACGCCATCCAGTGATCCGGGTTCGCGAGCGGCGCGAAGCCGGCCTTCTCGTACACCCCGTGCGCGTCATGCGTGGCGAGCAGGATGCGGCGCAGCCCGTACGGCCGCAGCTCTTCGCGTACGGCCTCGACGAGCGCGGTCCCGATCCCCTTGCCCCGCACGGACGGATCGACATACACATCGCACAGCCACGCGAAAGTGGCCCGGTCGGTGATGATCCGGGCATACGCCACCTGCTCCCCCGAAGCCGTCTCATAGACCCCGAAGTTGAGCGATCCCCCGATCGCCCGGTCCTGCTTCTCCCGGGGGCGGCCGACCGCCCAGTACGCGTCGGTGGAGAGCCAGTGGTGGACGCGGGCGGCGTCGATACGGTCGGGGTCGGTGGAGATCTCGTAGCCGGCGGCGAGGTCGTTCATGCCGGGATCTTCGCAGGGCCGGAGGCCCTGGTCGAACGGTTTCCAGGGGGCGTTGTCAGTGCCGGATGCGACGCTGAGTCCATGACCGGGATCACGGGCCCCGCCGACTACACATGGCTGAAGGAGCAGTACGAGCTCTTGATGCAGGCGTACTGCGTCACCCTGGTCCGGGGGCTCACGGCCGACGAACTGCTGGAGGAGCTCAAGGCCGAGCCCGCGGGCCGGCTGACCGGCGTCGACCTGCTGTACGAGCCGTGCTACGACCTGTCCGACCACGACCGGCTGTTCGTGGGCGCGGCGACCCTGGACGGCTGGGCGCTGATGGTGGAGTTCAACGGCTACCTGGGCGTCACTCCCGAGGCCATGCTCCCCGTCTCGCGCGGGCGCCGAGCGGTCTCCCACTTCCGCAACGTCAACGCGGTGGACCACTTCTACTGGTTCGAGGACGGCGACATACGCCTGCACTTCGAACCGCTCTTCCCCTACGCCCGCGACGGCAGCCGTCCCGACGGACTCCTCGCGGAGATGCGGGAGTCGGGCTTCGACCTGCGCGACGCCGACGACCGGGACTTCGGCCCGCACACCGAGGCGTCCTTCGCGCTGGCGCACCGCCTCACCGGCGTACGCCTGACGCCTGAGCTGTTCGCCTCCGCCGAGTTCAGGTGCGGCATCGCCCCGACCGGTTAGAGCACCTCGTCCGCCGCCTGCCGCAACCGCCGTACCCCCTCCGCGATCTCCCCGACCCCCGCCACCGCCGCGAAACTCAACCGCACATGCCCCGCCGGTGGCTCCGCGCTGAAGTACGGGCGGCCCGGGGTGATCGCGACCCCCGCGCGCAGGGCGGCCGCCGTCAGCGCGGCCTCCCTCCTGGAGCCGAAAGCCTGGGAGGTGCTCCCGGAATCGTCCGGCAGGCGCAGCCAGAGGTGGTAGCCGCCCGAGGGGACGTGCGGGAGGGCGAGTTCGGGGAGGTGGAGGCCGAGCGCCGTGGTCATGGCGTCCCGACGCGTCTTCAAGTCCGTGGAGATCGCCCGCAGATGACGCGGCCAGGCGGCCGACCCCACGAGTTCCAGCGCCGCCTCCTGCAAGGGGCGCGGCACGAAGAAGGTGTCGACGACCTGGATGGCACGCAGCCGTTCCAGCACCGGCCCCCGCGCGGCGAGCGCACACACCCGGAAGCTGGGCGAGGTCGCCTTGGTCAGCGAGCACACATGGACGACGACCCCGTCGGCGTCCTCGGCGGCCAGCGGACGCGGCAGTTCGCCCGCGTCCGCGTGCACGAGCCGTCGTACGAAATCGTCCTCGACGACGAACGCGCCGGCCTCGCGCGCGATGCGCAGCACCTCGCCCCGGCGTTCAGGCGCGAGCACGGCACCGGTCGGGTTCTGGAACAGCGGCTGGCAGACGAACACCCGGGCGCCGGTGGCCCGGAAGGCGTCGGCCAGCAGCTCCGGCTTGACCCCGTCCGGGTCGACCGGGACGGGCACGGGCCGCAGCCCGGCCGCTCGGGCGATCGCCAGCATGCCGGGGTAGGTGGGCGACTCGACGAGCACCGGGGCCCCGGGAGCGGCCAGCGCACGCAGCGCGATGGTCAGCGCCGACTGCCCGCCGGCGGCGATCAGCACCTCCGCCGCCGTGACGGAGCCGCCGATGCTCCGCGCGAACCACGAGCGCAGCTCCGTCAGCCCCTCCATGGGCGGCCGGCCCCAGGCGCCGGGACGGCGCGCGGCACGGGAGAGCGCGGCGGCGAGTGCCTGCTCGGGCTGGAGCGAGGGGTGCAGATAGCCGCCGGTGAACTCGATCACCTCGGGCGGCGGCTCGGTGAGGGAGACCAGGACACCGCTCGCGTCCACCGAGCGCGGCACGAGGTCGGTGGACGCGTCCGCGCTCAGCGCCACCTCCTGCCAGGAGGTGTCCCCCACCGGGGCGGCCGTGGTGCGCGGTACCGCCCGGAACACCCCGGCACCGGGCCGGGTGACGACGAGCCCCTCGGCGGCCAGCTGCGCCAGCGCCCGGGAGACCGTCACCGGGCTCACCCGGTACTGCTCGACCAGGGCTCGACTCGACGGGAGCTTTCCACCCGCGGAGTAGCGGTTCAGTTCACTTCTCAGCCGTTCCGCCAGCTCATCGACGCTGCTACGCTCTTGCATGAGAGTACAGAGTAGCGCTACTGACCCGATCACGATAGCGGTCGGCGCCAAGCCGAACACCACTGCCGGCACCCTGGTTGCCGCCCTCGGCGTCGTCGCCTTCTCCCTCACCTTCCCGGCGACAGCATGGGGTCTGGAGGGCTTCGGGCCCTGGTCACTGGTCGGGGTGCGGAGCGTGCTCGCCGCGCTGATCGCCGGATCCTGTCTGCTGGCGCTGCGCGTTCCCGTTCCCGCCCGCCGCCACTGGGCGGGGCTCGCGGTGGTCGCCGGCGGTGTCGTCGTCGGCTTCCCGATGCTCACCACTCTCGCGCTGCGGACCTCGACCACCTCCCACGCCGCCGTGGTGGTCGGCCTGCTCCCGCTCACCACGGCGCTGTTCTCCGCCCTGCGCATGGGCACCCGCCCGTCCCGTACCTTCTGGACGGCCGCCCTCGCGGGCGCGGCCGCGGTCCTCGCCTTCACCGTGCAGCAGAGCGGCGGCGCCCTCACCTCCGCCGACCTGTATCTCTTCGGCTCCCTGCTGGTGTGCGCGGCCGGCTACACCGAGGGCGGCCGGCTGGCCAAGGTCATACCGGGCTGGCAGGTCGTCGGCTGGGCGCTGGTGCTGTGCCTGCCGTTCTCCGTGCCCGCGACCGTGGTGGCCCTGTCGTACGAACCCGTGCACCTCACCGCGCACAGCGTGACCGGACTGCTGTGGGTCGCGGCGGGCTCGCAGTTCCTCGGTCTGGTCGTCTGGTACCGGGGCATGGCCATGATCGGCATCCCCAAGGCCAGCCAGTTGCAGTTGGCCCAGCCCCTGCTCACACTGGTGTGGTCGGTGCTGCTGCTGGGTGAGCACCTGACGGTGGCCGCCCCGCTGACGGCCGCGGCGGTGCTTGTCTGCATCGCCGTCACCCAGCGGGCGCGAGGCTGAGCGGCGCGCACGGGACGGTCCAACCGGGCCGCCGCGCCGTAAACTCAAGGCCACGGACCGCTGCTTCCGCACCTCGTGAGGAGGACCCACAGATGCTTGCAACCGTGGGCGACCAGCTTGTGCAGCACGGCAGGGTGGTCGGACAACACGACAAGATCGGCGAGATCGTCGAAGTGATGGGACAAGGGGGCAACCCCCCGTACCGCGTCCGCTTCGAGGACGGGCACGTGGGCGTGTGCTCACCCGGCCCCGACAGCGAGATCCGTCACAAGGACACCGCGCACTAGGTCAGCGTGAAGGCCTCGCCGGCTGCTGGTAGTGGTCGGCGACCACGCGCGCCATCGCGCCGACGGGATCCGCCGACACCTCCTTGGCCGCGAAGAAGACATGCCCGCACAGCTCCGGGTGGTCCTTGGCGAGGGTGAGGTGCCGGGACAGTTCGGCGGGGTCCTGCCAGGCGGCCGGCTGGGCCGGATCCCCCGCTTTGTAGAGGGCCTCGCCCAGATACAGCTTCGTCCTGCTCCCCCGCGCCACCTCGGCCCACCAGGGCGCCAGTGTCGCGTAGTCGGCGGCGGCGAAGCCGATGTTCCAGTAGAGCTGCGGCACGAGGTAGTCGATCCAGCCCTCGCGGACCCACTTGCGGGTGTCCGCGTAGTTGTCGTCGTACGACTGCACACCCGCCCGTGTGTCGGAGCCGAGCGGATCGGTGGCGGCGTTGCGCCACACCCCGAAGGGGCTGATGCCGAAGCGGGTGGCGGGCCGGGTCTGCCGGATGCGGGCCGCGGTCTCCAGCACCAGTCGGTCGATGTTGTCCCGCCGCCAGTCGGCCCGGGTGGCGAAGCCGCCGCCGTGCTCGTCGTAGGCCGCGTCGTCGTCGAAGGTCTGGCCCGCCACCGGGTACGGATAGAAGTAGTCGTCGAAGTGGACGGCGTCCACCGGGTACTTCTCCACCGCGTCCAGGATCGCGTCCTGCACGAAGGAGCGGACCTCGGGCAGCCCGGGGTTGTAGTAGAGCTTCCCGCCGTAGGCCACCACCCACTCCGGGTTCCGGCGGGCGGGGTGGGAGGCGACCAGTTTTGTCAGGTCCGCCTGGTTGGAGATGCGGTACGGGTTGAACCAGGCGTGCAGTTCCAGGCCCCGCTCGTGCGCCTCCCGCACGGCTGTGCCGAGCGGGTCCCAGCCGGGGGACTTGCCCTGGGTGCCGGTGAGGTACTGCGACCAGGGCTCGTACGGCGAGGGCCAGAGCGCGTCCGCGGTGGGCCGTACCTGGAGGATCACGGCGTTGAGACGGTCCGCCACCGCCTTGTCGAGGTGCGCCATCAGCTCGGCGCGCTGCTGGGCGGCGGTCAGCCCGGTCCTGGAGGGCCAGTCGCGGTTGGCCACACTGGCGATCCAGACGCCCCGCATCTCCCGGACCTCGCGCGGTCGGCGGGCCGGTGCGGCCGACGCGGTGCCCGACGCTGTCGTGACCGTGGAAAGCACGGCCAGCGCGAACGCCCGGCGTGACAAACGCCCCATCTGTACACCCCGAAACACGGCGGATCCGCCCGACCGCGGACCGTTCGCGCCCAGGATGCCCGACCCCGCCGATCGATCATCGATACTTTCCAGTAACGTGCACGAACGGAGCAGGGCATCTCCACAAAGAGACCCCTGGACAGTCGTAGACCCAGCGAAAGGGACGATGTGACCGACATCGAGCGCGTCGGAGTAGTGGGCTGCGGCCAGATGGGGGCCGGCATCGCCGAGGTCTGCGCCCGTTCCGGACTGGACGTGAAGGTCGCCGAGACCACCGGTGAAGCCCTGGAGATCGGCCGGACCCGGCTGTTCAACTCGCTGACGAAGGCCGCCGAACGCGGCAAGATCAGCGAGGAGGAGCGCGACGCGACCCTGGCGCGCCTGTCCTTCACCACCGACCTCGGCGAGTTCTCCGAGCGCGATCTGGTGATCGAGGCCGTCGTCGAGAACGAGCAGGTGAAGACCGAGATCTTCCAGGTGCTCGACCAGGTCATGACGCGCCCGGACGCGATCCTCGCCTCCAACACCTCCTCCATCCCCCTGGTGAAGCTGGCGGTCGCCACCTCGCGCCCCGATCACGTCATCGGCATCCACTTCTTCAACCCGGCCCCGGTGCAGAAGCTCGTCGAGCTGATCCCGGCGCTCACCACGTCCGAGGGCACGATCAGCCGCGCCCAGACCTTCGCCGAGAAGCTGCTCGGCAAGCACGCGATCCGCGCCCAGGACCGCTCCGGGTTCGTGGTCAACGCACTCCTCGTGCCGTATCTGCTCTCCGCCATCCGGATGTTCGAGTCGGGCATCGCGGGCCGCGAGGACATCGACAACGGCATGGAGATGGGCTGCGCCCACCCGATGGGCCCGCTGAAGCTGTCGGACCTGATCGGTCTGGACACGATCGTCTCCATCGCCAATTCGATGTACGACGAGTACAAGGAGCCGCTCTACGCCGCTCCCCCGCTGCTCCAGCGCATGGTCGACGCCGGCCGCCTGGGCCGCAAGACCGGTTCCGGCTTCTACACCTACGGCTGACCGCGTCGCCTGACATCTCCCGGCCGTGTGCACAGTGCCCGTTACAGGGTGCTGATGACACAGTGCGACGAACACGGGCCCGGCACTCTTCGGAGCGCCGGGCCCGCCGTATTCACACACCGTGTGCGCGCCGGGCCCGCATATGCCTGTCGCACACGCTCCCCACGCGCCCACCAGGCGAGTTGACTCTTCATGCGCATGCAAGGGATGTGACGACTACGGAAAGGAGCGGACTAGTGACCGCCGACCCGGAGCATCCCGTGGTCCATGGAGAACTCGCAGAGTTACGCCGCCGACTCGATGTCGCGTACGCGCGCGTCGAGGGAGGGCTCGCTCTGCTCAGCCATCGCACGGAGGAGACGGACAAGGAACTGGACGACCTCAGCGCACGCATCGTCGTACTGGAGCACGCCCGTTGGCCCCTGCCCGCCGTCGCGGCCGTCACGGCCGTGGGCGCGCTGATCGCGACGGTCTGGCAGGCCATCGGGCACTAGAGCGCGGGACGCGGTGGGGGGATTCAGGGCAAAGCGTCCTGCCCGAGCCTGAGATGGTGCAGCAGGAGTAATGCGGCCGCCATGTTGGCGGCCGGGACCTCCCCGCGGGCGACCATGTCGGGGACGAGCTTGAGGGGGACCCATTCCCGGCGGTCCGACTCGAAGTCGTCCACGGGGTGTCCGACGTACTGGCCCTCCTCGGCCCAGTAGATGTGGTGCCGGGCGTCGGTGAGTCCGTTGGACGGTTCCACGCTCATGAGGTGGTGCAGAGGTCCCGGTCGCCAGCCGGTCTCTTCCTCGAGTTCCCTGGCGGCCGCGCACACGATGTCCTCGCCGTCCTCGACGACGCCCGCGGCCAGTTCCCACCCCCAACTATCGGTGATGAAGCGGTGGCGCCACAGGAGGAGGACCTCATTGGCCTCGTTCACCACCGTGGCCACGGCGACGGGCCGCAGCCGTATCAAAAAGTGATCGAGGTGCCGACCGTCCGGCAGCTCGACATCCGCGAGGTTGACGCTGAACCAGCGGTTTTCATACACAGTTTGTTCGTTCTGCTTCGTCCACTGCACGGTTCTGCCACCTTCCGCTGAGTAAGTGGCAATATCGCAGCAGGAGCAGTTCGGCAGCAGACGCAGAACGACCTCTCACCGCCGCAGCGCGGTGTCTTGACAGGGGTTTACAGCGGTACGCGCAGAGCTCCGTCGATGAGTTCGGCCGCTTCTGACGTGCCCGCACAGCCGCTGCGGACCAGGTGTTCGCGTACCGCGCGGAGTCTGTCGCGCAGACGCTGGGACTCCATCCCGCGGGCCTGTTCGGCCATCTGCACCGCGGTGGCCACCGCCTTGTCGGCGTTGCCCTGGCGCAGCTCGATCGTGCTGAGCATCGCGAGCCGGTGCACCCGGCCCCGGTCGTGGGCCGGATTGTCGACGGCCACGGAGGCATGCTCGCGCGCCGCCACCAGCTCGCCGAGGCTGAGCAGCGCCTCCGCCACCTGGACATTGACCAACCCCGGCTGGACATAGCCGGTTTCGTCGGGTTCGTATCCCCGCCGGATGCGTTCGGCGGCCTGCTCGGCACGCCGGATGCAGGACAGCGCGCTCGTGCCGTCGCCGAGGTGCGCGTACGCCTTCGCCTGCATCGCGTACAGGTCGGAGGCGAGCGCGGGGGTGATGTGCCGGCCCGCGGCACGCAGCGCGGCCTCCGCGAAGGCGACGGCCTGCCGGTTCTCCCGCATGAACAGCGACTGGTTGACGAGGAGCGCGATCACATAGGCGCCGAGCCCCCTGTCCCCGCTGGCCTTCGCCAGGCGCAGCGCCTGATGGAAGTACCGCTGGGCAAGACCGTGCGCGTCGGAGTCGTAGGCACAGATCCCGGCGACGGCCACCAACCCGCCTGTGGCCCGGTGGAGTTGACGACCCGTCTCGTCGGTGTAGCTGCCGCGCAGCAGCGGGGCGGCCTCGGCGTTGAGGAAGCCGACGATCCGGGTGCGGGTCGCGATGCCGCCGGCCTTGCGGTACATCTGCTCGTAGTGCGTACGGGCGGCACGCAGCATCTCCAGGTCGCCGGCGGTGACCCGGTGCCGCCCTCCGCGCGACACATCGACGTCCTCGGGCGGGTTCTCCCACTCCCACACCGGCATGACCGCGGGCGTGCCGGTGACCGCGGGGGCGCCCAGTATGTGCGGCCGCTGCTGCTCGTCGGAGCGCCACAGCGCGGTGGCCCGCTCCACGAACCCGGAGAGCGAGGTGACGTGCGGGGCGGAGGGCTCACCGGGGACACCGAGGCCGATGTCGTCGAGGTTGACGGTGCGGTGCAGCCGGGCGGCGAGCACCTCGCAGATCAGGTCGGGCACCTGACCGCGGGGTCGCTGGCCCTTGAGCCATCGTGCTACGGCGGTGTGTTCGTACCGGAGCGCGAGCCCGCGCGCACGTCCGGCCTGGTTCACGTGTGCGGCCAACCCCGCGTGCGAGATTCCCGCTTCGTCCAGGATCGCGTCGAGCAGAGTGTTGGGCTGCATATATGCCCCCCGGGTGGCTCGGTGCCGTCAGAGTAGTGGGTGTGGCTTCACACGGGGTGTGAACGGAGTGCTCGAATCCGTAGCGTGCGCGCACTGTCGCGGAGAGTTTCCAGCCGGTTGACTGAAATGCCTCGCAAGAGGCCGGCCGGGCCGCCGGCTCCCCCCTCGTACAGTGCGGCGGCCCGTCTCCGCGCCGTCCGCCCAGCTGCCTGCCCGACACTCCGTGGCGGGGCGGACGGCTGCCGCCGGCTTGGCAGCACGACCAATCACCGGGTGTCTAAAGGTGCGTTGTCGGCTGCGGCTGCGATGCGGCTGGTCGCGCCCACGCGGCGGAGCCGCATGTCGATACAGCCCCGCGCCCCTGAGGCATACCTCTGGCAACGCTCGTTTCGCAGTACCAGTAGGGCGATGTCATCGGCGGGAGCCCCCGCCGCGTGGCGCAACAGGTCTGCGAAAACAGAACCGAGAACCGCTTGAGGAGGCTCGCCTGCGGCTTTCGCCAAAGCCGTCGGCAGGGAAAAGAACCGGCCATGAGGGTCTCGCGCATCCTCGGCTCCGTCTGTGTGGAGGACCAGGGATTCGCCGGGGAGCAGGAAGCCGCATTGCATGGGCGGCAGTTCGGACGGGAGCGGGAACGGCCCGAGCGGAGGGAGGGGATCCGCTCGGGTCAGGGGGTCGACCCGGGCGCCGCTCAGCAGGTACGGCCACGGGTGGCCGCAGTTCAGTGCGCATACGTCGCCGTCCCGGCCGATCTCCAGAAGCAGTACGGTGACGAACTCCTCGGCGACCGCGTCGTCGTCCCGGGCCCGCTCGCGCAGATGTCTGCCCAGCGCGCGCTCCAACCGGCGCAGCACACCGCCGAGTTCGGGCTCGTCATGGACGGCCTCACGGAAGCTGCCGAGGACGGCGGCGACGGTACCGAGAGCGGCGAGGCCGTGCCCACGGACGTCACCCATGACGACCCGTACGCCGTACTCGGTGGCGATCACCTCGTACAGGTCACCGCCGACAGAGGCACCGCGGTCCGCGGAGAGCTGGGCGGCGGCGATGTCCAGCCCCTCGACGCGGGGCGGGAGCGGTCGCAGCAGGGCACTCTGCGCGGCACCGGCCACCTGCCGGATCTGCCGGAGTTCGCGCAACAGCGCATGCCGGACGTGAAGGATCAGCCCGGTGCCGACGGCGAAGAACACGGCACTGGTCGCGAGGCGTGCCTCGAAGCCGGTCTGCTGGGCGAGCGGACAGGTCAGCTTGTACGAGACCGCCACGGCCCCCCACGCGGTGGGCAACCCCAGCGAGAGCACCCTGCGGGGAAGCCGACCCCTGATACGGATCATGCCGATGGCCCCCCAATAGGCCCAGACAGCACAGAAGGACCGACCCCGAAGGGCCGGTCCGATTCTGTCGACAGCATGACCCGGAAGGACCAGATCACCAGGAAATGTCACTCAATTGAGTGAGGTGACTGCACGCGCCCCTCAGGGGTGCGGGGCTGTGTCGATTTGCGGCTCCGCCGCGTGGGCGCGACCAGCCACAGCTCACCCGCACCCGGCACACGACATCAGCCGCGCAGGACCGCTCCCGTACGCTCACCCGCAAGGGCAACAGCCGCATCCCTCGCAGCTGAAGCCTCATCCACGGTCAGAGTGCGATCAGCCGCCCGGAACCGCAACGCGTACGCGAGCGACTTCTTGCCGTCCCCCAGCTGCTCCGCGTTCTCGTACACGTCGAACAACCGGATCGCCTCAAGAAGCGAACCCGCACCCTCACGCAGCGCGTCCTCGACCTCGGCATGCGGCACGAACTGGTCCACGACCAGCGCCACATCCTGCGTGGCGACAGGGAACGTGGAGATGCCCGGCGCCCGAGGCGTGTCGTCGCCGACGGCCTCCAGCGCATCCAGGTCCAGCTCCATCGCGGAGGTGCGCGCGGGCAGCCCGAACGCCTTCACGACCCGCGGGTGCAGCTCACCGGCGTGCCCGACGACCTTCTCCACGCCCTCGGCGACGACCACGAGCTCGGCGCACCGCCCCGGGTGCCACGGCCCGTACTGCCCACCGCGGACGACCAGTTCGGCACCGGCCTCACGGGCGACGGCCCGGGCCGCCTCGATCGCGTCGGCCCAGTCCGCCGGACGGCCCTTGCCCCACCAGCCGGCCTGCTCACGGGCGCCCGCGAGAACGGCCGCCACATGCCGCGGCTGCGCGGGCAGCGCGGCGTTCAGCGAGGCGAGCTCCTCGTCCGTGGGACGCCGGTCGACGGGCAGCGAAACGGCGACGCGCTGCTCCTCGCGCGGGTTGAAGACCAGGCCCGTCTCGAAGAGGGCCAGGTCGTGCGAGCCCCGTCCGTCGTTGCGCCGCAGCGCACCGAGGAGACCCGGCAGCAGCGACGTACGGAGCGCGGGCTCCTCGTCGTTGAGCGGGTTGGTCAGCTTGACGACGCGGCGGGCCGGGTCGTCGGCCTCCAGCAGAAGCTGGTCGAAGACCTGCTCACCGAGGAAGGGGTAGTTCGGCGCCTCGACGTACCCGGCACCGGCCAGCGCCCGGCCGACGCGGCGGTGCAGCCGCTGCCGGTGGGTGAGGCCGCGGCCCGAGGGGGGCTTGGGCAGCGTGGAGGGCAGGTTCTCGTAGCCCTCCAGGCGGATGACCTCTTCGGCCAGGTCGTTGACCTCGGTGAGGTCGGGACGCCAGGACGGCACGGTGACGATCAGCTCGTCCTGCCCGTACACATCGCAGCCGACCTGCTGGAGACGGCGTACGACGGTCTCGCGGCCGTACTCCACACCCGCGACCTTGTCGGGGTGGTCGGCCGCGACGGCGATGCTGTGCGGCGCCGACGGTGCGGCGACCTCGGTGACACCGGCGTCGGCGGTGCCGCCCGCGAGCAGCACGAGGAGGTCGACGGTGCGCTGGGCCGCGGCCGCGGCGGCCGCCGGGTCGACACCGCGCTCGAAGCGCCGGGACGCCTCGGAGGAGAGCTTGTGGCGCCGGGCCGTACGGGCGATGGAGACCGCGTCGAAGTGCGCGGCCTCGATGACCACGTCGGTCGTGCCTTCGGCTTCCTCGTGGTCGGCGATCTCGGTGTTCGCGCCTCCCATGACACCCGCGAGGCCGATCGGGCCGCGCTCGTCGGTGATGACCAGGTCCTCGGCGTGCAGCTTCCGCTTGGCGCCGTCGAGGGTGACGATCTCCTCGCCCTCACCGGCCCGGCGGACGCCGATGGTGCCCTGGACCAGCTTGCGGTCGTAGGCGTGCAGCGGCTGGCCGAGCTCCATCATCACGTAGTTGGTGATGTCGACGGCGAGCGAGATCGGGCGCATGCCGACCTTCTGGAGCCGGCGCTGGAGCCAGAGCGGGGAGCGGGCCTCGGGGCTGAGACCGCTCACCGTACGGGCCGTGAAGCGGTCGCAGCCGAGCGGCTCGGAGACCTGCACCGGGTAGCCGTACGCGTTGGGGCCCGGGACGTCCAGGAGCGCCGGGTCGCGCAGCGGCAGGCCGTAGGCGATGGCGGTCTCGCGGGCGACGCCGCGGATGGACAGACAGTCGCCGCGGTTGGCGGTGACGGCGATGTCCAGGACCTCGTCGACCAGTTCGAGCAGCTCGATGGCGTCCTTGCCGACCTCGGTCTCCGGCGGCAGCACGATGATGCCGTGGCTGCCGTCGTCGCCCATGCCCAGCTCGTCGCCGGAGCAGATCATGCCGTGGGACGTCTTGCCGTACGTCTTGCGCGCGGAGATCGAGAAGCCGCCCGGCAGGGTGGCACCGGGGAGGACCACGACGACCTTGTCGCCGACGGCGAAGTTGCGGGCGCCGCAGACGATCTCCTGCGGCTCGCCGGTGCCGTTGGCGTGGCCGACGTTCACGGTGCAGAAGCGGATGGGCTTCTTGAACTCGGTCAGCTCCTCGATGGTCAGCACCTGGCCGACGACGAGGGGGCCCTTGAGGTCGGCACCGAGGTGCTCGACGGTCTCGACCTCGAGGCCCGCCGAAATGAGCTTGGCCTGGACGTCACGGCCGGTTTCGGTCGCCGGCAGGTCGACGTACTCCCGCAGCCAGGAAAGCGGGACCCGCATCAGATCTCCATCCCGAACGGCCGAGTGAACCGGACGTCACCCTCGACCATGTCTCGCATGTCTTCGACGTTGTGGCGGAACATCAGCATCCGCTCGATGCCGAACCCGAAGGCGAACCCGCTGTACTTCTCCGGGTCGACGCCGCAGGCGGTCAGCACCTTGGGGTTGACCATGCCGCAGCCGCCGAGCTCGATCCAGCCCTCGCTGGAGCAGGTACGGCAGGGGCGGTCGGGGTTGCCGACGGACTCGCCGCGGCAGACGTAGCAGACCATGTCCATCTCGGCGGACGGCTCGGTGAAGGGGAAGAAGTTCGGCCGCAGCCGGGTCTTCATGCCCTCGCCGAACAGGGACTGGACCATGTGGTCCATGGTGCCCTTGAGGTCGGCCATGGTGAGGCCCTCGTCGACGGCCAGCAGCTCGACCTGGCGGAAGACCGGGGTGTGCGTGGCGTCCAGCTCGTCGGTGCGGTAGACGACACCGGGGCAGATCACGTACACCGGCAGCTCGCGGTCGAGCAGCGAGCGGATCTGCACGGGCGAGGTGTGGGTGCGCAGCACGACGCCGGACTCGGTGCCGCCTTCGGGGCCCTGCACGAAGAAGGTGTCGGCCTCGCCGCGGGCCGGGTGGTCCGGGCCGATGTTGAGGGCGTCGAAGTTGAACCACTCGGCCTCGACCTGCGGGCCCTCGGCGACCTCGTAGCCCATGGCCACGAAGACGTCCTCGATGCGCTCCGACAGGGTGGTGAGCGGGTGGCGGGCGCCGGCCGGTACACGGTCGTACGGCAGCGTGACGTCCACCGACTCCTCGACCAGGACCCGCGCGTCGCGCTCGGCCTCGAGCTCGGTCTGACGGCCTGCGAGCGCCTTGTTCACGGCGCCGCGTGCCTGTCCGACGAGCTTTCCGGCGGCGGCCTTGGCCTGCGGGGGCAGGGCGCCGATCTCGCGGTTGGCGAGGGCCAGCGGCGAGGTGCCGCCGGTGTGGGCGACCTTGGCCTCCTGGAGCGCGTCGAGGGAGTCCGCGGCGGCGAAGGCGGCGAGCGCCTCGTCCCGCATGCGCTCGATCTCTTCTGGCTTCAACGCCTCGACCTCTACAGGGTCGTACGACTTGTTCGGTGCCGACATCTCTTCCCGTGCTTCCGATTGGCTGGCTGAAGGTCCCCGTCACCGACTCACACAGAGGTCAGAGGGCCGTCCATGGGACACAAAGGTGCCAAAGGCCGAGTCTAACGGGGTGGGGGTGTACGCATGCGCCCGTGGGCCGCTAGGCGAGATACGCCGGCGCCGCCACGGGCAACGTAAATCGGAACTCCGCGCCGCCCTCGGGGGCGCGGCCGACGGTGATGGTGCCGCCGTGGGCTTCGACGATGCCCTTGACGATGTACAGCCCGAGGCCCGTGCCGCCGCGCTTGCTGCCCCGCCAGAAGCGGGTGAAGACGCGGTTCATGGACTCCTCCGGGATGCCGGACCCCTCGTCGCTCACCGTGACCGACGTACCGACGTCCTCCCCTTCCCGGGGCGACGCCGAGGGCGTGACGTCAATCGTGACCGTTCCCTCGCCGTGGCGCACGGCATTTTCGAGCAGGTTGCTGAGCACCTGGTCGATCTTGTCGGGGTCGGCCCACAGCATGGGCAGCGGCTGCTCGATGCGCAGCAGGAACCGGTCGGCGGTCTGCCCGGCGGCGACGTAGGCCTGGATGTGCCGCCCCACCGCGGCCCCGATGTCGACGGGCTGGCGCCGCACCTCCAGGCGTCCGGAGTCGATGCGCGAGATGTCGAGCAGCTCGGCGATGAGCCGGGTGACCCGGTCGGCGTCCGCGTCGACGGTCTCCAGCATCAGCCGCTTCTGGTCGTCGGTGAACCGTTCCCACTTCGCGAGCAGCGTGGCGGTGAAGCCCTTGACGGAGGTGAGGGGTGAGCGCAGTTCATGGGCGACGGTGGCGATCAGTTCGGCGTGACTGCGCTCGGTGCGGCGCCGGGCCTCGGTGTCGCGGAGGCACACGACGACGCGGTGGACGGGCCCGAGGGGCTCGGTGCGCACGTACTGCGCGGAGACGAGGACCTCATGTCCGCCGGGAAGGAGCAGATTCCGCTCGGGCTGGCGGCGCCGAATGGCGAGCCCCCCGTAGGGGTCCGTCACCTGCCACCAGCGCCGGCCTTCCAGGTCCTCTAACGGCAGCGCCTTGTCGAGCCGCTGTCCGAGGGCCTCGGCGGCCGGTACGGCGGTGATGCGCTCGGCGGCGGCGTTGAAGCAGACAACCCGTCCGTGCTCGTCGGCGACGACCAGTCCGTCGGGCAGGAGGTCGGGGTCGATGCCGGGCCCGGCCAGGTCACCGGGGCCGGACGCGGACCGGTGCCGCACGTCCCGTGCTCCCGGTGCGCTGCTCGTGCCGACGCTCATGTCCCCGTACCCCACCTCTTCGACGGAGGGCCCCCGAGCTGGTCACCCTACTAGCTCTCGGTGACGGAGCGGCACCCTCCGGAGGCGCGCTGTGCACGGGCCGACGCGTAGAGACATACGGCGGCGGCGGTCGCCAGGTTCAGGCTCTCGGCCTTCCCGTGGATCGGGACGCGCACGACGGCGTCCGCGAGCGCCCGGGTCTCCTCCGGGAGCCCCCACGCCTCGTTCCCGAAGATCCAGGCGGTCGGTCCGCCCATGGTCCCCTTGTCGAGCTCGTCGTCGAGGTCGTCGGTCCCGGCCCCGTCGGCGGCGAGGATCCGCACACCGGCGTCCTTGAGCCCCTGGACCGCCTGCTCCACGGGGACCCCGACGGCGACGGGGAGATGGAAGAGGGAGCCCACGGAGGCCCGCACGGCCTTGGGGTTGTAGAGATCCACGGACGCGTCGGTCAGTACGACGGCCCCGGCCCCGGCGGCGTCCGCGCACCGCAGCACGGTCCCGGCGTTCCCGGGGTCGCGGACGTTCGCGAGCACGGCGACGAGCCGGGGGCGGGCGGCGAGGATCTCCTCGAAGGGAGTGTCGAGGAACCGGCACACACCGACGAGCCCCTGCGGGGCGACGGTGGTGGAGATGTCGGCGATGACGTCCTCGGACGCGAGGTGCACACGCGCTCCGACGGCGCGGGCCTCCCCGATGATCTCGGCGTACCGCTCGGCGGCCTCGACGGTGGCGAACAACTCCACGAGTCCGTGCCCGGCGGCCTCCCGCACGGCCTGCGGCCCCTCGGCCAGGAACAGCCGCTCCTTGCCCCGGAAGTTCCGCTTGGCGAGCCGCCGGGCGGCGGAGACGCGGGGGGAACGGGGGGAGATCAGCTCGGGGGGTGCGGAGTGCATGAGGCTCACTTTCAGAACTACACAACAGGACCCGCAAGCCCAAAAGCCTGCGGGTCCCTCATGTCACGTCGGCGCAAAGCCAGGCGTCAGGCCGCCTTGGGGGCGTTGACGTCGGCCGGCAGAGCCTTCTGCGCGACCTCGACCAGCGCGGCGAACGCGGTGGCGTCGTTGACGGCCAGCTCGGCCAGGATCTTGCGGTCGACCTCGATGTTCGCCGCGTTCAGACCCTGGATGAAGCGGTTGTACGTGATGCCGTTGGCGCGGGCAGCGGCGTTGATGCGCTGGATCCACAGCCGACGGAAGTCACCCTTGCGCTTCTTGCGGTCGTTGTAGTTGTAGACCAGCGAGTGGGTGACCTGCTCCTTGGCCTTGCGGTACAGGCGCGAGCGCTGACCGCGGTAGCCGGAGGCCGCCTCGAGGATCGCCCGGCGCTTCTTGTGGGCGTTGACTGCCCGCTTGACGCGTGCCACTTGTTAACTCCTTGTAGCGGGGCCGTGGTGGGACTCACACGGCCCGGTATCGATAGGGTCCCGGTCCAGACGTACGGCGCTCAGTGAAGGCGCCGGGTACGTCACTTGCCGAGAAGCTTCTTGATCTTCTTGGCGTCGCCCGGGGCCATCTCGGCGTTGCCGGTGAGCCGGCGCGTCACGCGGGACGACTTGTGCTCGAGCAGGTGGCGCTTGCCGGCACGCTCGCGGAGCACCTTGCCGGAGCCGGTGATCTTGAAGCGCTTGCTGGCACCGCTGTGCGACTTGTTCTTCGGCATAGCGCCGTTCTCTCCTCTGGGTGGCGCTCCGGTGCCCGGTCGTGAAACCGGGCACACGGTGGAGCGTCGCTCTTGTATCGGTTACGTCCTGGGGGACTCGCGTCCCCTGGGATCACGCCTCGGCGGGAGCCTCGGCAGGGGCCTCAGCAGGAGCCTCGGCAACAGCGTCGGCGGCCTCGACGTCCTCGCCGTCCTCGCCGTCAGCGTTCACGGCGTCGGGGTCCGCGGCGTTCTGCGACTTGCCGGGGTTGGCCTTCGCTTCAGCCTTGCGGGCTTCCTGCGCCTGGCGCGCCTCGGCCATCGCCTCGGTCTTCTTCTTGTGCGGACCGAGAACCATGATCATGTTTCGGCCGTCCTGCTTCGGGTTCGACTCAACGAAACCGAGGTCCTCGACGTCCGACGCGAGACGCTGCAGCAGTCGGTAGCCGAGTTCCGGCCGGGACTGCTCGCGACCACGGAACATGATCGTGATCTTGACCTTGTCGCCCTGCTTGAGGAACCGAACGACGTGACCCTTCTTGGTGTCATAGTCGTGCGGGTCGATCTTCGGCCGGAGTTTCATCTCCTTGATGACCGTGTGCGCCTGGTTCTTGCGCGCCTCACGGGCCTTCATGGCCGACTCGTACTTGAACTTCCCGTAGTCCATGAGCTTGCACACAGGCGGACGGGCGGTAGCCGCCACCTCGACCAGGTCCAGGTCGTACTCCTGCGCAAGCTCCAGTGCCTTGGCCAGCGGGACAATGCCCACCTGCTCGCCACTGGGACCGACAAGTCGCACCTCTGGAACGCGAATCCGGTCGTTGATGCGGGGCTCGGCGCTGATGGATCCTCCTCGGTTAGCACCACACGGCGGTCTGGCGGACAGCCGCGTTTGTCTCTTTTCGACAGACCTAACCGCGCCGAAGCACAAAAAATGCCCCGGACGATCACAAGACGGGGCTCCAAAACACTGCCGGAGCACCGCCGCGATGATCGCGGGGCGCGCATTCGGGCGACTCCATCGTCCGTACGGAACGATGGTGGCCGCCTGACCGGGGTGACCCGCCGTCCCGGGGGACGGTCAGGTGGGAGATCGGAGCCTCCACTTGTGGGCCGGGCACGCGAGTGTCCAGCCGGTCGTCAACCAGGTTAGCAGGATCGCTTGACAAGGACCAATTGGGGGAACGCCGGCACGGACCGCCTATCGTGTGGGCCATGAGTGACACCCCTCCTGAGTCCCCCGCCGACTTCGACGAGATGACCCGCGACATCGCCGAGGTCCCCGCCGTCGAGGTGATCGTGACGGTCGCCGTGAACCTGATGAGCGCCGCCGCGGTGAAGCTCGGTCTGACCGAGGAGGGCGACAAGTACAAGGACCTCGACGAGGCCCGCAAGCTGATCCACGCCCTGGCCGGTCTGCTGGACGGCAGCGCGACCGAGATCAGCTCCTTCCACGCGGCCCCCCTGCGCGACGGTCTGAAGTCCCTCCAGCTGGCGTTCCGCGAGGCGTCGATCGTCCCGGACGAGCCGGGCCAGGGCCCGGGCGAGAAGTACACGGGCCCGGTCTACGGCTGAGTCCCTACCGCACGTACAAGGGCTCGCCCGGAGGCGTCGCCCCGGCCGGCAGCAGTGCCAGGTCGAGGCCGCGCACCAGGCGGGCCCTCAGCGTCTCGTCGGCGGCCAGACGCCGGGCCACCCCGTGGACGCCGGCGTCGTTCGGCATGCCGGGGTAGAGGACCAGGGCGAGAGTGCCGTCCCCCTGGCCGGGTCCGAGATAGGCCCGCTCCACCGCGCCCACCGCAGCGACAGCGGCACGTACCGCCGCCACGACCGCGGGGTCGGCGAGCGGGTCCGTCGTCGTACGGCCCTCGGCGAGGGCGAGCAGCGCCGGGCCGGTCAGCTCGAACGGCACCGGTCCGGCCAGGTCCAGGACGACCGTGTCCGCCTTCTCGTGCGCGGCGGCCTGGAGCGCCTGGTGCAGGGGTACGGCGACGGGGCGGGCCGCCGGGTCCCAGCGCGCCAGCGAGTCGGTGGACGTGAAGGCGGGCAGCGCGGTGCGGCCGCCGGCCTTCAGGGTCGGGACGGCCATGTCGCTGGTCTTCTCGCGGCGCAGTCCGTTCTCGTCCTCCTCGACCTCGCCGAGCACGGCCACGACGGGGACGAGCAGCCGGGCGCCCTTCAGTGCCTCCAGGACGGGTCCCACGGCGCTGCGGTCCTCGGCCCAGGCGGCGAGCGCCGCGCTCAGCCCGGGGTCGGCGGTGCCGTCGTCGTCGGAGAAGCCGGAGTCGGGAATGTTCTTGTTCGCCACGGTCACTGACCCTATAGGGGGGATGCTGCTGGGCTTGTGCGGCCCCGGAAACCTCTCCGTGACGCTCTTCACCGGAATCTCAGATTTCCCTGACACACATCTAACTTTCGTCTAACGGCCCGCACAGCCGGGGGCCCGACCATCACGGTCATGGAGTCCTCCAGAGCCCGCCGAAGCCGTCGCTCGCGCCCGTCCCGGCGGCGCCCGCTGATGTACACCGCCCTCGCCTTCGTCGCGATCGTCGGTGCCACGGCCGGGGGCACCGTGTATGTGAAGGCGCAGGCGCACTCCGGCGCTCCCTCCGTGTCGTCGGCCCCGTCGCCGGCCACGGCGGCGACGAGCGAGGAGGCATCGGTGGAGCCCGTGACGCAGCCGACGGTGGACCACGACAAGCTGCTCGCCACGGCCATGGAGTCGGTGACCGTGCCGGACGACGCGGACGTCTCGGTCGCCGTGCTCGACCTGGGCTCCGGGGAGAGCGCCACGTACGGGGACGCCGCCTTCGACACGGCGAGCATCGTCAAGGTCGACATCCTGGCGGCGCTGCTGCTCCGGGCGCAGGACGAGGACCGGCATCTCACGACGGCCGAGAAGTCGTACGCCACCGCGATGATCGAGAACAGCGACAACGCCTCCGCGTCGGCGCTGTGGCGGATCATCGGGCAGGCGGAGGGGCTCGACGCGGCCAACGAGCGGCTCGGGCTCACGGGCACCGAGGGCGGTGACGGGATGCTGTGGGGGCTGACCCGGACCACGGCGGCGGATCAGCTCACGTTGCTGCGGCAGGTGTTCGGGGACGACTCGGAGTTGAGCTCGGTGTCGCGGGAGTATGTGCGGGGGCTGATGGGGCGGATAGCCGTCGGCCAGGACTGGGGGGTCTCGGCCGCGGCGGACGGGTCGGCGTGGGCCTTGAAGAACGGCTGGCTGCCGCGCAGTACGACCGGTCTGTGGGACATCAACAGCATCGGGCGCGTCACGGCATCGGACGGGAGCGAGTATCTCGTCGTCGCGCTGTCGAACGGCAACGCGACGAAGGAGAAGGGGATTTCACTCGTGGAGTCGGCGGCCCGGGCCGCGGTGTCGGTGTTCACGGGTTGAGAGTGCCTCGACAGGCCCCGGCGGGGTGCGGCAGCGTTGTGGCCGGTCGCGCCCGCGCGGCGGTAGCCGCACATCGGTACAGTCCCGCCCGCCCACCGGCGTTGTCCGAACCCGGGTCGGCGGCTCAGAGTTCGTCGTGGTTTTCCCGACGGCCCCGCCACAGCACCACCGCCGCGATCAGCAGGACGCCGCCGGCGCCGCCCGCGAGCGGGGCCGCCCAGCCTGCCCCGTCGTCCTCCGTCTCGGCCGCGTCCGGGCCCGAGCCGAAGTACTTCTCGCCGTAGGACGCCGCCTGCAGGCCTTCCGGCTTCAGCTGTGCGGCTGCCTTGATCGCGGCGGCCGGGTCGACCAGGCCGTAGCCGCGGGAGTCGTCGCGGCCGCCCACTGGGGCGTCGCGGGCCGTGTCCTCCAGGAGCTTCTTGATCTGGGCCGGGGTCAGGCCGGGGTGGGCCGCCTTGACCAGGGCGACGGCTCCGGAGACGAAGGCCGCGGCGGCGCTGGTGCCCCAGCCCTCGTAGTACTTGTGGTCGGGGTCGGCGATGACGACCTTGTCGCCGGGGGCGCTGACCGTGGAGTACCAGCGGCGGGTGGAGAAGGCGGCGCGGGTGCCGTACCGGTCGACCGCGGTCGCGGCGATGACACCCGGGTAGGCGGCCGGGTAGGAGATGTGGTCGCCCTTCTCGCCGCCGTTGCCTGCCGAGGCGACGACGACGGAGCCCTTCTTGAGGGCGTACTGGACGGCCTCGTCCTCGGCGGGTTCGGGGTGGGCGGACTTGGAGTCGTCACCCAGGGAGAGGTTGATGACGTCGGCGCCGTGGTCGGCGGCCCAGCGGATGCCTTCGGCGAGGGCGTTGCCGCGGGTGTTGCGGGCCTTGCCGCGGGCCGAGTCGCCGTCCTCCAGGATGACGCGGACGGGGAGGATCTTGGCCTCGGGGGCGATGCCCATCACGCCGTCGGCGTTGCCGAACCCGTGTCCGTGGCCGGCGATGATGCCGGCCATCGCGGTGCCGTGGCGGGCCCAGGCGCGGTCGCCGCGGCTCGCTCCGAAGCCGACCATGTCCTTGCCTTCGAGGACGTTGCCGACGAGGTCGGGGTGGTCGTCCTCGACGCCGGTGTCGAGGACGGCGACGGTGATGCCCTTGCCCTTGGTGGTCTGCCAGGCCTCCTGGGTGTGCATGGCTTCCAGGGCCCACTGCTGGGCGCGTATGCCGTCGGCGTGCGCCGCGGTGGGCGGGACGAGGGCGAGGGAGGCGGCGAGAAGGGCGCTGAGGAGGCCGGCGCGGCGGGTCATGGTGTTCACGACGGTTTCTCCGTGGCCGAGCTGACGGTCTTGCGGAAGCCGCGTTCGATGCGGTCGGCGAGTCCCTGGGCCTCGTGGCCGAGACCGGCCTGGGCGATGTCCGTGGTGGCGTCGGACGCCATGGCCTTCTCTGCGGGTTCCGGCTCGTCGACGCTGCGGCCGTCGGCCCAGCCGGAGACGGCGTAGGCGACTACGGGGGCGTCGGTGAGGACGGAGACGGCCCAGGAGGCCCGCTGCTTCCTGCCGAAGGCTGCGGCGACGGTGTTCTTGGCGGCGTAGGTCCGGGGCATGAGGTCGCTCCGGTCGCCGAGTTTCTCCTTGCCGAACCGGGTGTCGAGGGCGGTCATGCCGGCGGCGTCGGCCTTGGTGAAGAGGAGTCCGACGGTGGTGACGTAGCTCTGGGTGGCGTCGGTGTAGGTGGCGCGGAGCAGCCGCTGGCAGCCGACGGGGGCGAGTGCCTTGCGCAGCAGGGGGTCGAAGGCGTCCTTGCAGCCGCTGTCCGGGGCGACGGCGATCCGCGTCCAGGTCCGGTCGGCGCCGCCTGGGCCCGCGCCCTGTCCCTCGACGGTGGGTGGGAAGAGCTGGTCGACCGGAACGCCGTGCCACATCTCGGCGGCCGCCGCGAAGGCGTCCCCGGACCCGGCCGCGGCCGAGTCCCCGACGAGCCAACTCCCGGTCGCGGCACCGCCGATGAGCCCGAGCCCGAGCACGAGACAGACGGCCACACCGACGGCCCGCAGCCGGCCTCGCCCACGGAGCACGCGCGGCCGCGCCTGCTCGTCATACCCCTCGGGCTGCCCGAACGACACGACGGGCCGCCCGGATCCAGGGGTGTCACCGGGTGCCAGGGGGGCGCTCCAGGAGAGAGAGGGATCGGGCTGCCGGGGGGACGGATCCCCTCCGGGGGGTGCGGTACGCCCGAAGGCATCGGCGGCCACCGAGTCCGACCGCTGCCCGGGCGCACCGCCCGACGCCGAGACCGGCCGGGAGCCGGACGCGCCGGCCGGACGGGAACCGGGCCGGGACGGCACACCGGCCGGAGCACCGGAGGGCGCCGCCGAGCCGGGCGTGGAGGACGGACGGCTGCCAGACCCGGGCGGTGAGCCGGCGGGTGTCGTCGGACCGGGCGCAGAGGACGGACGGGTGCCTGGCCTCGGCGGTACGCCGGAGGGCGTCGTCGGACCGGGCGCAGGGGACGGGCGAGGTGGTGTGGCGGGGGGTGCGGGGCGGCCCAGGGGGGCGTCCGGGGCGACCGGTACCGGGCGGAGGCGGAAGGTGGTCTCGAAGGACGTTTCCGGGGGTGTGGCGTTGCGGCGCGGGGGTGTCGCGGGGGTTCCGGGGCTGTCCTGGCCGGGGGCCGGGGGCGTGTCCGGGAAGCGTGCGGAAGCCCTCGGCGGGGGCGGGGTCGAGGGGGCGGGGTCGCCGGAGGACGGGGCGCGCAGGCGGGGGAAGCGGGGAGGCGTGTCCAGGGAGGTATCACGGGCCGGTTCCGCGGTCTCGCCGCGCCGGGGCGAAGCCGCGCCGCTCGCGGGCACCGTACGCGCTCCCGCACCCGATGCTTGGGCCGGTGGCCGTGCCTCGGTGGTGCCCGGGGTGCGCCCGGGCGCCTCGCGGTCCGTGGCCTCGGAGTCCGTCTTCGGAGGGGTCGTGGGGCGTGGGGGTGCCGTGGGGCGCGGAGGGATGGAGGCGTGCCGCGCTTCCGTGCTCATGCGCCCCCCGTTTCCCTTGTGCCCGGGTCCGTCGTGGTGCCCGGTGCGAACAGGCCCGCCCGGGCACGCATACCCGCACGGACGGACCGGCATCCCCTGACTCGGGCCCCTGCCGTCCTCACATGCGTGCGCGTCACTCTACGGGTTGTCCCCGGCCGGACGGGAACCAGTCCACGAGCCCGAGGCTTTAGCCCGGAACGTCCCCCTACCCTGCGGTAATCCTGTCTGGCAGGCTTCGTTCATGACTGCGCGCGCCGCCGACCGGGCCCGGTACGACCGGGCCACCGCTCACCTCGACGCTCCTTTGGCGATCGTGGATCTGGACGCCTTCGACGCGAACGCGGACGATCTCGTCCGCCGGGCCGGCGGGAAGCCGATCCGTGTGGCCAGCAAGTCCGTGCGGTGCCGGGCGCTGCTCGAACGCGTCCTCGCCAAGGACGGTTTCGCGGGCCTCATGTCCTTCACCCTGGCCGAATCCCTGTGGCTGGCCCGCTCCGGCTTCGACGACATCCTGCTCGCCTACCCCTCCGCCGACAGCACCGGGTACGCCGAGCTGACCTCGGACCCCAAGCTCGCCGCCGCCGTGGCCGTCATGGTCGACGACGTCGCACAGCTCGACCTCATCGACCGCTCCCGGGACGGCGGAGGTGAAGTCGTCCGCGTCTGCCTGGAGTTGGACACCTCCCTCAAGCTCCTCGGCGGCCGGGTGCGGGTGGGCGCCCGCCGCTCCCCGCTGCACTCCCCCGCCCAGGTCGCCGACCTCGCCCGCGCGATCGTCCGGCGGCCCGGGTTCAAGGTCGTCGGGATCATGGCGTACGAGGGTCATATCGCCGGTGTGGGCGACTCCGTCGCCGGGCATCCGTTCCGGTCCCGTGCCGTGCGGCTGATGCAGGCCACCGCCCGCAAGGAGCTCGCCGAGCGGCGGGCGGCGGTGGTGCGTGCCGTCCGGTCCGTCGTGCCCGACCTGGAGTTCGTGAACGGCGGCGGTACCGGCAGCGTCCAGACCACCGCCGCCGAGGACGCCGTCACGGAGATCGGGGCCGGGTCGGGGCTGTATGTGCCGCGGCTCTTCGACAACTACACGTCGTTCAGCGGGCGTCCGGCCGCGCTCTTCGCCCAGCCCGTCGTGCGGCGGCCCGGCGTCGGTGTCGTCACGGTGCTCGGGGGCGGCTATCCGGCCTCCGGCGCGCCCGGGCCCGACCGGCTCCCGGTGCCCTGTCTGCCCGAGGGGCTGAAGTACGACCCTCAGGAGGGGCCCGGCGAGGTGCAGACGCCGCTGCTCGGCTCCCCCGCCGACGATCTCCTCCTCGGGGACAAGGTGTGGTTCCGGCACGCGAAGGCCGGGGAGCTGTGCGAGCGGTTCGACGTGCTGCATCTGATCGAGGGCGACACCGTCACCTCGACCGTCCCGACCTATCGGGGCGAGGGCCGGACGTTCCTGTAGGTCAGTCCGTCGGGCCGATGCTGCTGCCCACGCCGCCGCCGTTCGCGTCGCCGCTGGACCGGATGCCCTTGGTGATCCGGTCCATGTCGGCGAGCGGCGGCCCGTCCTCGCCGGCGTCGAAGACGAAGCGCACGACGACTCGGTGCCGACGCTGGACTGGAAGGCGAGGGACTGGACGTAACCGCCGGGCCCCTTGGCCGTCTTGACGCGCCAGCGGACGAAGTACCCGGCACGGCCCGCCACGGCGACCGGACCGGACTTCACGACCTCGTGCGACGCGATGCCGCCGAAGGGCCGCCTGCCGACGAGGTCGCGGTCGTAGGCGTCGTCGGCCGCGTCGGAAATGTCGGCCTTGGCGAGGGCCTCGGGGGAAGTCTCGTCGTTCGAGGTCACCGTGCGCGAGATGACGAGACCGTGCCGGCACAGTCCGTGGTCGCCGGGGCAGTCGTAGGTGCCGTCGGTGGACATGAGGACGTCTTTGTCGGCGATGTACTGCGGTCGCACCCAGCCGTCGAGCAGCGGCACGGTGATGCCGTTGAGCTGGTCCTCGACGACGGCCGGGTCGTCGGCGGAGGGCTCGCTGGTGGACTCCGACGGCGTGGGCGTGGGCGTCCGGCTCGTCGGTGCGAAGGTGGGGGTGATGGACTCGGTCACCGTCGTGCTGTCCTCGGCGCCCTCGTCGTCCCGCAGGACGAACGCTTCCGTCACGATCGCCGCGACCAGGACCGCCCCGGCCGTGGCGAGGGCGATGGCCTTCGCGCGCCCCGGGGCCTCGCCGCCCGGCGGCCGCCCCGGCACCGCAGGCACCGGCGGCGGGCCCACGGGTGCGGGCTCGCGCCGGTGCTCGGTCCAGGCCGTGCCGTCCCACCAGCGTTCCAGCTGCGGATGACTGGGGTCGCGGTACCAGCCGGGCGGGGGCGTCATGCTCATCCCGGCACTCTAGGCCGACAGGGCCTGGGCCGCAGGCCTAGAGCGGTGTGACGTAAGCCCCCGAGATTCCGCCGTCGACGAGGAAGTCGCTGGCGTTCACGAACGAGGAGTCGTCGCTGGCCAGGAAGGCGACGGCGGCGGCGATCTCCTCGGCCTCGGCGAAGCGGCCGAGCGGGATGTGGACGAGTCGGCGGGCGGCGCGCTCGGGGTCCTTGGCGAACAGTTCCTGAAGGAGGGGGGTGTTGACGGGGCCGGGGCAGAGGGCGTTCACGCGGATGCCCTCCCGTGCGAACTGCACGCCCAGTTCACGGGACATGGCCAGGACACCGCCCTTGGACGCGGTGTAGGAGATCTGGGACGTGGCCGCGCCCATCCTCGCCACGAAGGACGCCGTGTTGATGATGGAGCCCTTGCCCTGCCGCCGCATATAGGGGATCGCGGCCTTGCAGCACAGGTAGACGGAGGTCAGGTTGACCTCCTGGACGCGCTTCCAGGCCTCGAGGCCGGTCTCCAGGATGGAGTCGTCGTCGGGCGGGGAGATGCCCGCGTTGTTGAAGGCGATGTCGACGCTGCCGTAGGTGTCGTACGCCGTCTTGAACAGCGCCTCGACCTGCTCGGGGTCGGTGACGTCGACCTTCACGAAGATCCCGCCGACGTCCTCGGCGGCCGCCTTGCCGCGCTGCTCGTCGACGTCGCCGCAGACCACGTGCGCGCCCTCGGAGGCGAGCCGGCGGGCGGTGGCGAGACCGATGCCGCTGCCGGCCCCGGTGATGACGGCGGTACGGCCTACCAGGCGTCGGCAGACAATCTCTTCGGTCACTGTGTCGGGCCCTCCGTACTGATGAAGACGTTCTTGGTTTCGGTGAAGGCAGCCAGGGCGTCCGGTCCGAGCTCCCGGCCCACGCCGGACTGCTTGTAGCCGCCGAAGGGCGTCCAGTAGCGGACGCTGGAGTGGGAGTTGACGGACAGGTTGCCGGCCCGGACCGCCTGGGAGACACGGAGCGCGCGGCCGACGTCCCGGGTCCAGATGGAGCCGGAGAGGCCGTACGGGGTGTCGTTGGCGAGCCGGATCGCGTCCTGCTCGTCGGTGAAGGGCAGGAGTACGGCCACGGGTCCGAAGATCTCCTCCCGGGCCGCGTCGGAGTCGTGCCGTTCCCCCGTGAGGACGGTCGGCGCGAACCAGAAGCCGGGCCCTTCGGGGGCGCTGCCGCGCAGGGCCTGGGCGTCGTCCGGCACGAACGACCGTACGCGGTCCAGCTGCTGACGGGAGATCAGCGGCCCCATCTGGGTCTTCTCGTCGGCCGGGTCGCCCACGACGACGGCGGCCAGCGCGTCGGCCAGCAGCTCGCGGACCTCGTCGTACACGGACTCCTGGACCAGGATGCGGGTGCGGGCGCAGCAGTCCTGGCCGGAGTTGTCGAGGAAGGAGAAGGGGTCGACGGCGGTCTTGAGATCGGCGTCGGCGAAGACGATGTTCGGGCTCTTGCCGCCGAGTTCGAGGGTGACCGGCTTGACCTGGTCGGCGCAGAGGGCCATGACGCGCTTGCCGACCCGCGTGGAGCCGGTGAAGACGATCTTGGCGACGCCAGGGTGCCGTACGAGGGAGTCGCCCGCGATGTCGCCGCGGCCCGGCAGGACCTGGAAGAGGTGTTCCGGGAGCCCGGCCTCCAGGGCGAGTTCGGCGAGGCGCAGCGCGGTCAGCGGGGTGGTCTCGGCGGGCTTGAGGATCACGGCGTTGCCCGCCGCGAGGGCCGGGGCGGTGCCCCAGGCCGCGATCGGCATGGGGAAGTTCCAGGGCGCGATCACCGCGACGACGCCCAGTGGTTCCAGGAGGGTGACGTCGAGGCCGCCGGGCACGGGGATCTGCCGGCCCGCGAGCCGCTCCACTCCGCCGGCGGCGTAGTCGAGGAGGTCACGGACGTTGCCGGCCTCCCAGCGGGCGTTGCCGATGGTGTGGCCGGCCTCGCGCACCTCCAACCGCGCCAGTTCCTCAACGTGTTCGTCGACGACGGCGGCGAAGCGGCGCAGCAGCCTGGCCCGGTCGGCGGGCGCGAGGGCCGCCCATGCGCGCTGGGCCCGGTCGGCCCGGTGGACGGCGGCGTCGACGTCCTGCTCGACGGCGCCCGGAACGGTGGCGATGACCTCCTCCGTCGCGGGGTTGAGGACGTCCAGTTCGTACGGTTGCGACAAGAGATGCCTCACATGCGTTCGAAGGAGCGGCGCAGCTCCCAGTCGGTCACCGCGGCGTCGAAGGCGTCCAGTTCGACGCGTGCCATGTTGCGGTAGTGGGCCACGACCTCGTCGCCGAAGGCGGCCTTGGCGATGGGGCTGTTCTCCCAGAGCTCGGCGGCCTCACGCAGTGTGGTGGGGACGTGCGCGTAGTCGGCGGTGTAGGCGTTGCCGGTGCAGGCCTCGGGCAGTTCCAACTTCTGCTCGATGCCGTACAGGCCCGCCGCCACCAGTCCGGCGACCGCGAGGTGGGGGTTGACGTCGCCGCCGGGCAGCCGGTTCTCGAAGCGCATCGAGCGGCCGTGGCCGACGACGCGCAGAGCGCAGGTGCGGTTGTCGTGGCCCCAGGCGACGGCGGTCGGGGCGAAGGAGCCGGGCTGGAACCTCTTGTACGAGTTGATGTTGGGGGCGTAGAGCAGGGAGAAGTCCCGCAGGGCGGCCAGCTGTCCGGCGAGGAAGTGCCGCATGACCTCGGACATACCGCCGTTGTCGGCCATGACGTTGTTGCCGGCCGTGTCCGTGAGCGAGAGGTGGATGTGGCAGGAGTTGCCCTCGCGCTCGTTGTACTTGGCCATGAAGGTGATCGAGACGCCCTCCTGGGCGGCGATCTCCTTGGTGCCGGTCTTGTAGATGGCGTGCTGGTCGCAGGTGACCACGGCCTCGTCGTACTTGAACACGATCTCGTGCTGGCCCGGGTTGCACTCGCCCTTGGCGGACTCGACGACGAGGCCGGCGCCGGTCATGTCGTTGCGGATACGGCGGAGCAGAGGCTCGATGCGGCCGGTACCGAGCACCGAGTAGTCGATGTTGTACTGGTTCGCCGGGGTGAGCCCTTGGTAGCCCGCGTCCCAGGCCTGTTCGTAGGTGTCCTTGAAGACGATGAACTCCAGCTCGGTGCCGACCATGGCGGTGTAGCCGAGCTCGGCGAGGCGTTCCAGCTGGCGGCGGAGGATCTGGCGCGGGGCGGCGACCACGGGTGAGCCGTTGTCCCAGGCGAGGTCGGCGATGAGCATGGCCGTACCGGCGTTCCAGGGGACGCGGCGCAGGGTGGACAGGTCGGGGTGCATGGCGAAGTCGCCGTAGCCGCGGTCCCAGGAGGACATGGCGTAGCCCTCGACGGTGTTCATCTCGGTGTCGACGGCGAGGAGGTAGTTGCAGCCCTCGGTGCCGTGGTGGAGCACCTCGTCGAGGAAGAAGCGGGCGGCGAACCTCTTGCCCTGGAGCCGCCCTTGCATGTCGGGGAAGGCCAGGACGACAGTGTCGATCTCACCGCCGGCGACGAGGACGTGCAGCTCCTCGACGCTCAGCGGGGGTGTGCGTTCTGCCACGGGAGGGCTCCTTCGGGCTTCTGCGCTTTTTTCGGCCGGGCCGGAAGCCATAAGGTATTGCGGAGAACCATTGCTTGGGAAGGGGGTACGACGGGATGTCGCTGGATCCGGAGGACGACCTGGAGGACCGGTTGACGCCGGTGCTGCGGCCGGTACGGGCGGGCAACGGCTTCGAGGAGGCATTGGAGCAGATCCTGCAGGTCGTACGGCTCGGTCTGGTGCCGGGGGGTGAGCGGCTGCCGGCTGAGCGGGAGCTGGCGGAGCGGCTCGGGATCAGCCGGGTGACGCTGCGCGAGGTGTTGAAGGTGCTCCAGGACCAGGGGCTGGTGGAGTCGCGGCGCGGGCGGTACGGCGGGACGTTCGTGCTGCGGAAGTCGGACGCCGGCGGTGAGGACGAGCTGCGGCGGCGGATCTCCGCGGTCGACATCGAGGACGTGCTGCGGTTCCGCGAGGTGCTGGAGGTGGGGGCGGCGGGTCTGTGCGCGGCGCACGGGCTCGCGGACGACCAGGCGGAACGGCTGCGCGAGGCGCTGGCCCGCACGCAGGACGCTCCGCTGGCGGACTACCGGCGCCTGGACACGATGCTGCACCTGACGCTGGCCGAGCTGTGCGGCTCACCGTCGCTGACCGCGCAGTACGCGGCGGTCCGGGCCACGGTGAACGATCTGCTGGACTGCATCCCGCTCCTCGTCCGCAACCTCGAACACTCCCAACGCCAGCACACCGCGCTGGTGGAGGCGGTGCTGGACGGGGACGCGGACGGGGCGCGGGAGATGATGCGGGAGCACTGCGGGGGGACGGCGGCCCTGCTCAGGGGGTTCCTGGCGTGACGGCGGCCTCCGGGCGGCCCGGGAGTCTTGCCTTCGCGGGCGTCTCTCGACAAAGGTATGGAAACAATCCTTTGCCGGACCGGGAGGGCGCATGGCGGGCAGACCGCTGATCGGCATCAGTACGTATCTGGAGGCCGGGGCACGCTGGGGCGTCTGGGAGCTGGCGGCGGCGCTGCTGCCCGTCGGGTATCCGCGGCTCGTGCAGCGGGCGGGCGGGCTGGCCGCGATGCTGCCGCCGGACGCGCCCGGGCATGCCGCCGAGGCCGTGGCGCGTCTCGACGGGCTGGTGATCGCGGGCGGCCCGGACGTCGATCCGGTGCACTACGGCGCCGAGCGCGAGCCCCGTACCGGGCCGCCGGCACCGGAGCGCGACGCCTGGGAGCTCGCCCTCATCGACGCCGCCCTCGCCGCGGGCATCCCCCTGCTCGGGATCTGCCGGGGCATGCAGCTGCTGAACGTCGCCGTCGGCGGCACCCTCGTCCAGCACATCGAGGGGCACGCGGAGGTGGTCGGTGCCTTCGGGTGGCACACCGTGAAACCGGTGCCGGGGACGCTGTACGCCGGTGTCGTCCCGGAGGAGACATCCGTACCCACCTACCACCACCAGGCCGTGGACCGCCTGGGCACCGGCCTCCTGGAATCGGCGCACGCGCCGGACGGAACGGTGGAAGCCGTCGAACTCCCCTCCTCCGACTGGGTGTTGGGAGTGCAGTGGCATCCGGAGATGGGTGAGGATCTGCGAGTGGTACGGGGCTTGGTGCAGGCGGCGGGAGCCTGAGCCGGGTCTACCGGATCCGGCCTCGCAGCCATGCCGACGCCGCTTCACCCTGCGCGTGCTGGAAGGCGCGGACGGTCGGGATGCCCGGCGGCGGGGGCTGCAGCGACTGGTGGACGAAGTAGCCGGCGAGACCGGCGAGGGCGACGGTGACGGCGTCCGGCTCGGCGTCGCGGCCCAGTGGGTGCGCGGTGAAGAGCTCCTGCGGATCGGGACCCCCCTGGGCTCTGACGCACGGGAGCATGAGGAGCAGGTCGAGCCATGGGGCACCGCGGACGACGTGCGGCCAGTCGACGAAGACGACGCGGCTGTCGTCGGTGAGCAGCATGTTGTCGGCGCGGAGGTCGCCGTGGGCGAGGGTGTCGCCGGCGACGGCCTCGGGCCAGGGGTCGGCCAGCTCGGCGAGGTACGGGAGGTGGGCGGCGGTCCAGGCGTCGAGGTCCGGGGGTGTCTCCTCCATGAGTCGCCGCCAGCCGCTGAACGTGCCGATGGCGGACTCGGAGGCGGGGGGCGCGTCGCGCACCGGCGACGGGGTGAGAGTCCGGGCGAGGTCTGTCACCGCGTCGAGGACACGTCTCAACTCCGGCTGCCGCCAGGGGACGTGGGGCTGGCGGCCTGGCACGTCCTCGAAGACCAGAGCCACCCAGGTGCCATCGTCGTAGGTGCCGAGGAGGCGGGGTGCGGGGACGGCGGGTGGCAGGGCGGCGGCGTAGCGGGCCTCTCGGCGGTGGAACACGGGGCCTGTGGCGTTGGTCTCCGCGCTGACGGCCTTGACGAAGGCACGGCGACCCCGGGCGGTGCGGATGCGTGCCGCGGCGCCCGGGGAGAAGCCGCCGGGCTGGGTGGTGGCGTGGGTGACGGGTTCACCGAGGATGTCGGCCACGGCGGCGCGGACCCGGGGTGGGAGCTCTTCCCACGGAGTGCGGGCGCCTGCTGCGGGTGGGGCGGTGGGTGGCATGTACGGCATGGTGCGGGTCGGCCGTGGTGGCGGGCCAGGAGTTTTTCGCCGCCGCGGCCCCTACCCCCGCGTCAGCGACAGCAGTTCCCTGGCCGGTCCCACCGGGCGGTGTCCCGTCGGCCACACCGCTCTCAAGTCCCGTGCCAGGGAGACTCCTTCCACCGGTACCCGCACGAGGCGGCGCATCGCCAGTTCCTCGCCCACCGCCAGTTCGCTCAGTACCGCCGGCCCGGCGCCGCTGACGGCTGCCGCCTTCACCGCGGTGGTGGACGACAGCTCGATCAACGGGCGCGCCAGACCGCCCAGTGCCGCGTCCAGGACCTGCCGCGTCCCCGAGCCCTTCTCCCGCAGGATCAAGGGTGTCACCGCCAGTTCGTCCGCCGCCAGGGGCCGTCGGCGGCGGGCCCAGGGGTGGGCCGGGGCGGTCACCACGATCAGGTGGTCGTGGGCGATCACGACCGAGTCGAGGCCCGTCGGTACGTTCAGGCCCTCCACGAACCCCAGGTCGGCCTCGTCCGAGAGCAGCCGGGCGGCCACCGCCGCCGAGTTGCCGGCCAGCAAGGACACCGCCGTGTCCGGACGCTGGGCGCGCAGCGCCAACAGCCAGCCCGGCAGCAGATACTCCGCGATCGTCATGCTCGCCGCGACCCGCAGCCGCGAGTCCCGCCGGTCCCGCAACGCCTGCGCCCCCACGTCGAACGCCTCCGCGGCCTCCACGATCCGCCGCGCCCAGTCCGTCACCAGCGCGCCCGCGTCCGTGAGACGGGAGCCGCGCGGTGAGCGGTCCACCAGCGCCACCCCCAGCTGACGTTCCATCGAGCGAATGCGGCTGCTGGCCGCCGGCTGGGTGATGCCGGTCTCCCGCGCCGCCGCACCCAGGCTGCCGAGCCTGGCCACCGCCAGCAGCAGCTCCAGCGCCCCCAGGTCGGGGACGCGGTGCGCCAGCATGCCACCGGGGGTCGAGGGAGAGCCCTCCCGCTCACTGCTCATAAATGCAGTTTATGCCCTCATAGACACGTCGTCCCTGGTGGCAGCCGCACTCTCACGCGATCGTCGAATCATGGTCACCGCAGCCCACCCCCTTCTGCCCCGTGCCACCGCACGACCCCCGCGTGCCATCGCCGTCCGTCACCTCGGACCCAACTGGTACGCCACCGTCATGGGCACCGCCATCGTCGCCACCGCCGGAGCCGGACTGCCGGTCTCCGTTCCCGGTCTGCGCACCGCCCTCACCGGCGTCTGGGCGCTCTCCCTCGCTCTCCTCGCCGTCCTGCTCTGCGCCCGCGCCCTGCACTGGACCCACCATCGGGACCAGGCCCGCGCCCATCTCCTCGACCCGGCCATGGCGCCCTTCTACGGCTGCCTCTCCATGGCCCTCCTCGCCGTCGGCGGCGGCGCCCTCACCGTCGGCTCCGACTGGATCGGCACCCGAGCCGCGGTCGCTCTCGACGCCGTGCTCTTCACCGCCGGCACGGCCATCGGACTCACCGCCGCCGTCGCCGTCCCGTACCTCATGGCCGTACGCCATCGCATCGAGCCGTCACAAGCCACTCCCGTGTGGCTGCTGCCGCTCGTCGCGCCCATGGTGTCGGCCGCGCTCGGGCCGCTGCTCGTGCCCCATCTCCCGGCCGGGCAGGCGCGGGAGACCCTGCTGCTCGCGTGCGTGGCCCTGTTCGGGATCAGCCTGCTCGCGACCCTGCTCATGCTGCCGCTGGTCTTCGGACGGCTCATCACCGGCGGTCCGCTGCCCCTCGCCCTCGCCCCGACCCTGTTCCTGGTGCTGGGCCCGCTCGGGCAGTCCACCACCGCCGTCAACCATTTCGCGGACATCGCGCCCGGTGTCGTACCGACGCCCTACAGCGGCGGCTTCGGCGTCCTCGCCGTGCTCTACGGCGTGCCGGTCATGGGGTTCGCGCTGCTGTGGTTCGCGCTCGCCACCGCGCACGTGCTGCGCGCCCGGCGGGAGGGCATGGGGTTCGCGATGACGTGGTGGGCCTTCACCTTCCCGGTCGGCACCTGTGTCACCGGGGCGGAGGGGCTGGCCCGGCACACCGGGCTGCTCGCCTTCCAGTGGCTCGCGGTCGTGCTGTACGTCGTTCTCGTCGCCGCCTGGACTGTCGCCGCCCTGCACACCGCGCGCGGGCTGCTCAGCGGTGCGCTGCTCGCAGGGCCCGCGTCAGCAGCCGTGGCGCTTCGCTGAGGGAGGGGCCGTACCAGGTGAGGTGCCGGCCGCTGACGAGGGCGCAGGGCAGTCCCGGGAACGCCTCCGGGCCGTCGTGCGCGGTGAAGCGGTAGGGCTCGTCCGGGAGGACGACGACGTCCGGTGCGGCCGCGTTCAGGTCGTCGACCGGGATCCGCGGATAGCGCTCGGGGTGCGTCGCGTACACATGGTCCACGCCCAGACGCGCCAGCACATCGCCGGCGAAGGTGTCGCGCCCCAGCACCATCCAGGGGCGGCGCCAGACCGGGACCACCGCCGTCATGGCGGACCCCGGTTCCGGCAGGGCCGACCACGTCCGCTCCGCCTCGTCCAGCCAGCGCGGCCGTCCCGGCGCACCGCACGCCTCAAGGACCCGTGCCAGTTCCCGGAAGGCCTGCGGGACGTCCCTCACCTCGGTCACCAGGACCTCGACGCCCGCCTCGCGCAGAACGGCGAGGTCCGGCTCCCGGTTCTCCTCCTCGTTGGCGATCACCAGGTCGGGGGCGAGGGCGAGGACTCGGTCGGTCTCGGGGTTCTTGGTGCCGCCCACGCGCACGACGTCGAGGTCCGCCGGGTGGGTGCACCAGTCGGTGGCGCCGACCAGGACGCCGGGGACGGACCGGGCGACCGCCTCCGTCAGGGACGGGACGAGGGAGACGACCCTCACGGTGCGGCCCTCTCGTGCGGGGCCCTCACGTGCGTGGCCGGTCCCGGACCGCCTCGATGTGTTCGGCCACCGCGACGACCACGACCCGGGTCTCGGGCACGGTCGCCCGCCACCGGTGCCGGACCCCGCCGGTGAGGTAGAGCGTGTCGGCGCGGCCGAGCCGGTACGCCCGCCCCTCCGCCTCGATCTCCACCGCGCCGTCGGCGACGTACATCAACTGGTCGTTGCGGAACTGGAATTCACGCCCGGCGTCATGGTCACCGGTGAACTCCTGGGCGTGCATCTGGTGGTGGCCGCGCACCAGGGAACGCACCCGGGTCCGGCACTCCGGCTCGGCGTCGTCAAAGCGGACGACGTCGACGCTGCACGCCGGGTCGGCGGCGGCGAGGAGTTCCACGGCGGTGGTGCGCAGGGCGTCGGCCACCTTCTCCAGGGAGCTCTGGCTGGGCCGCGCCCGCTCGTTCTCGATCTGGCTGAGGAAGGGCACCGACAGGCCGCTGCGTTCGGCCACGACGGCGAGGGTGAGCTCCAGCGCACGGCGTCGCCGCCTGACGGCCGCGCCCACCCGCAAGGGTTGTTCTTTGTGGTCGCCCATCGCTCCGGCTCCCTCCTTCGCTCGTCGGTCCGTTCACGCTCTCTGAGGAGTTGTCTGCACCCTACGCATGTTCGGCAAACCGTTTCACGCGCCCGTCACATTGCCGTAAACCCCGTGCGGTCCATCTCGCCAACTCCGGCCAGTAGATCAGCTCTCCACCCGCTCCGTGCGGGGTTTGCGCCGTCAGGACGAACCGGCTGACCACGAGCGCCCGATGAGGCTCAGGGGGCGGCGTAGCTCTTTGTGGTTGTCCGGATCCTTTTCATGGACGACGTACGGATGCGCGGGCCCCGGACATGCCCGAGGGGCGGGCCTCGCCACACGCCGTCAGGTCACGTGGGGAGCCCGCCCCCCGGGCGGCTTCGAAAGGGCGGCTACCGCGGTGTCATCCGCTCCGCCACGTCCGGGTGCTCCTTCAGCCAGGCGGCGACGGCCTCTTCCTCGTGGCCCTGGCCCCGCTGGTTGATCTCGGCCTCCAGGGTGCCGAGCTCGTCCTCGCTCATCCGGAAGTTCTTGATCCACTTGGTGAGCTGCGGGTACTGCGCCGGGAACTTCTCGTTGGCGATGGTCCGGATCGTGTTGCCCTCGCCGAAGAGCTTCTTGTCGTCCTTCAGCTTGGTCAGGTCGTACTGGCTGTACGCCCAGTGCGGCGACCAGAGCACGACGGCCACGGGCTGCTTCTTGGCGTACGCGCGCTTGAGCTCGGCCAGCATCGCGGGCGTGGAGCCGTCGACGAGGTCGTACTCCTTGTCCAGGCCGTAGCCGGGCAGGACCTTCTTCTTGAGGAGGTTCATCTCGCCGGTGCCCGGTTCGATGCCGATGATCCTCCCGTCGAAGAGGTCGGCCTTGCCCTGGAGATCCTCGTACGACGTCACGCCCTTGACGTACGAGGGGACCGCGACCTCCAGCGAGGTCGGCTCGTACCAGGTGCCGAGGTCGGCGAGTCTGTCCTTGTTCTTGTCCCAGTAGTTCGCCTGCGCGTACGGCAGCCAGGCGTCGAAGTTGAGATCGAGGTCCCCGGAGGCGAGGCCCGTGTAGACCGGGCCGACGTCCATCTGCTTCAGGTTCAGCCGGTAGCCGCGCCGCTCCAGGACGTTCTTCCAGAGGTAGGTGACGGCGATGTCCTCGTCCCAGGGGAACCAGGCCACGTCGACGGGCCGCTTCGCCTCGGCGGGGGCGGCGGTGTCCGCGACGGGTGCGAGCTTGTCGAGCACACCCGGGTCGGCCTTCAGCCAGGCGCGTACGGCGTCCTGCTGCTTGCCCTTGCCCGCCTTGTTGATCTCGGCTTCCAAACCGGTGAGCTGCTTCTCGCTCATCCTGAAGTTCTTCAGCCACTTCGCGACGACCGGGTTGTCGTCGGCGAAGCCCTTGCGGGCCACCGTGTGCACACCGTCGCCCTTGCCCCAGGCACCCTTGGGGTCCTTGAGCTTCTTCAGCTTGTAGTCGCTGTACGCCCAGTGCGGCGACCAGAGCGTGACGACGACCGGTTCCTGCTTGCTGTACGCCCGTTTCAGCTCGGCCAGCATCGCCGGCGTGGAGCTGTCGACGACCTTGTACTCCTTGTCGAGGCCGTAGTCCTTGAGGACCTTGCTCTTGAGCAGACCCATCATTCCGGCGCTGGACTCGATGCCGGTGATCTTCCCGCCGAACTCGGCGGACCTGCCCTTGAGGTCCTCCAGGGAGTCGATGCCCTTCATGTACGAGGGGACGCTCAGCTCCAGGGAGGTCGGGCCGTACCAGGAGCCCAGGTCGTCCAGCCGGTCGCCGTACTTCTTCCAGTACTCGGCGTGGGTGGTCGGCAGCCAGGCGTCGGTCTGGAAGTCGACGTTGCCGGAGGCCAGGGAGGTGTAGAGCGGGCCGGCGTCGAGCTGCTTGGCGTCCACCTCGAAGCCGCGTTCCTCCAGCAGCTCCTTCCAGAGGAAGGTGGAGGCGACGCCCTCGTCCCAGGGGATGTAGCCGATGCTGACCTTCTTGCCCTGGCCGACGTTCTCGCCGACCGGGGCGGCGCTGTCGTCCTTGCCGCCGAACATCCCCATGCCGCCCGCGACGAGGGCGAGGACCACCACGCCGATGACGGCGACCTGCGGACGGGGACGGTACGACCAGATCTTCAGCCCCTGTGCGGCACGCGCCCTGGCGGCGGCGCGGCGGCCCAGCGGGGAGACCTGGGAGCCCAGGGCGCCGGTCATGCGGTCGAGGTAGATCGCGAGGACCACGATGGCGACACCCGCCTCGGACCCGAGGCCCACGTCGAGCTGGCCGATGGCCTCGTTGACGCGTCCGCCGAGGCCGCCGGTGCCGACCATGCCGGCGATCGCGGCCATGGACAGGCCGAGCATGATGACCTGGTTGACGCCGGCCATGACAGTGGGCAGGGCGAGCGGGAGCTGGACCCGCAGGAGGGTGTCCCTGGGAGTCGTGCCGAACGCCTCGGCCGCCTCGACCAGTTCCTTGTCGACCTGGCGGATGCCCAGCTCGGTCATGCGCACGCCGGGGGCGAGCGCGAAGATCAGGGTGGCGACGATGCCCGCGGAGGCGCCGGTGCCGAAGAAGAGGATCGCCGGGATCAGGTAGATCATCGCGGGCAGCGTCTGCATGAAGTCCAGGACCGGCCTGACCAGTCCGCTGGCCCGGTCGGAGCGGGCCGCCCAGATGCCGACGGGCACGGAGATCACCAGGGCGATGATCGTGGCGACGAGGACCAGTGAGAGGGTCACCATCGCGTCGTCCCACAGTTCGAGGGAGTCGATGAAGGCGAAGCCCGCGAAGGTGAGGACGCCGGCCGTGGTGCCGCGCAGCCAGAAGGCGATGACGGCGAAGATGCCCGCGAGGAGCAGGGGCTGGGGCGCCTGGAGGACGGCGTCGATACCGTCGTAGGTGCCGGTGAAGACGGTCTTGAGGAAGTCGAAGAGCCAGGCCATGTGGCCGAGCAGCCAGTCGACCGCGTCGTTGACCCAGTCGCCGAGCGGGATCCTAGGCACGGGCCACCGCCTTGTCGCCGCCCTTGTCCCGGGGCGAGTCGCAGGCCACCGGGTCGGACTGCTCGTCGCCGAGGAACGCGACCAGGCGTTGTCTCGGGACGCGGCCGACGAGTTCGCCCGTCTTGTCGAGGACGGCGACGGGGTGCGTCAGCCGGGCGCTGATCGCGCAGAGTTCGGTGAAGGGGGTGTCCGGTGTCGCGGTCTCGCAGCGGCAGCCGACCTCGTCACCGACGACGTCCGGGTCCATGACGGCGCCCGCGGTCAGGACCCGCGAGCGGTCGACGTCCTGGGTGAAGGAGGCCACGTAGTCGTCGGCGGGCCGGACGAGGATGTCCTCCGCGCTGCCGATCTGGACGATACGGCCGTCGCGCATGACGGCGATGCGGTCGCCCAGGCGCATGGCCTCGTTGAGGTCGTGGGTGATGAAGACGATGGTCTTCTTCAGGGTCTTCTGGAGCTCCAGGAGCTGGTCCTGCATGTCGCGGCGGATCAGCGGGTCCAGCGCGCTGAAGGACTCGTCCATCAGGAGCAGGTCGGCGTCGGTGGCCAGCGCGCGGGCCAGACCGACGCGCTGCTGCATACCGCCGGACAGCTCGTCGGGCCAGGACTTCTCCCAGCCGGCCAGACCGCACAGGGCCAGGGCCTCGGTGGCGCGCTTCTCGCGCTCGGCGCGGGGGACGCCCTGTACGGCGAGGCCGTAGGCGGCGTTCTCCAGGACGCTGCGGTGCGGGAAGAGCGCGAAGTGCTGGAAGACCATGCTGATCTTCCTCGCCCGGACCGCGCGCAGCTCGCGGTCGCCGAGCGCGGTCAGGTCCTGGCCGTCGAAGCGGACGTGTCCGGCAGTGGGCTCGAGGAGGCCGTTGAGCATGCGCAGCAAGGTGGACTTGCCGGATCCCGACAGGCCCATGACGACGAAGATCTGGCCGGGCTCCACGGTGAAGGAGGCGTCGACGACCGCGGCGGTGCTGCCGTCGGCGCGCAACTCCTCCCGGTCGGCTCCATCGCGCAGTCTCTCGACTGCCTCACTCGGTCGTCTGCCGAACACCTTGTAGAGATGTTCGGCCTCTAGGCTGGCTGACACGCGTACCTCTTGACTCGGGGGCGGGGGTCAGTGGCGGCGCCTGCCCTCGACCGACCAGGGCAAACGCCGAAGTGGTTCAGTTCACAACCATTCCGTGGGATCGCCGTAGCGGCTTCACAACGCTGAGGACCGGTGACTGTCGGCGGCGTACGGCATGATGCGAGGCGTGACCGGACGACTCATGCTCCTCGACACCGCCTCCCTCTACTTCCGCGCCTACTTCGGCGTCCCGGAGTCCGTGAAGGCCCCGGACGGCACGCCGGTGAACGCCGTGCGCGGCCTGCTGGAATTCATCGACCGCCTGGTCAGGGACCACCGCCCCGATGAGCTGGTGGCCTGCATGGACGCCGACTGGCGTCCTCAGTGGCGGGTCGATCTGATCCCCTCCTACAAGGCGCACCGCGTCGCCGAGGAGCGGGCGGCGGGGCCGGACGAGGAGGAGGTGCCGGACACGCTGTCGCCGCAGGTCCCGGTCATCGAGGAGGTCCTGGACGCGCTCGGCATCGCGCGCGTGGGCGTCGCGGGGTACGAGGCGGACGATGTGATCGGCACCTTCACCGCGCGGGCGAAGGGCCCGGTGGACATCGTCACCGGCGACCGCGATCTGTACCAGCTGGTGGACGACGCGCGCGGGGTGCGGGTGCTGTACCCGCTCAAGGGCGTGGGCACCCTCCAGCTCACGGACGAGGCGTGGCTGCGCGAGAAGTATGGGGTCGACGGGCCGGGGTACGCGGATCTGGCGCTGCTGCGCGGCGACCCGAGCGACGGTCTGCCGGGGGTGCCCGGCATCGGGGAGAAGACGGCCGCCAAGCTGCTGGCCGAGTTCGGCGATGTCGCCGGGATCATGGCGGCGGTCGACGACCCGAAGGCCAAGCTCACGCCGTCGCAGCGCAAGCGGCTGGACGAGTCGCGGCCCTATGTCGCGGTGGCGCCCAAGGTCGTGCGGGTGGCGGACGACGTCCCGCTGCCGGTCGTCGACACGGTGGTGCCGCGCGGGCCGCGTGATCCGGCGGCGGTGGAGCGGCTGGCGGCGCGCTGGGGGCTGGGCGGGTCGCTTCAGCGACTGCTGACGACCCTGGCCCCGTAAATCACGCTCTCTGCCAAGTGAATGCGATTCTCTTCAGGAGGGATCCACACTCTCCACAATGGCTTGATCTTGCCCTCGTACAAGGGGTGTTAAGTAGAGGGGAAATGCTAACTTAGGTAAGCCTAAGCGAAAAGCAGGGAGGCCGCCATGGCAGAACGACCGGGACGCAAGCCGCGGAAGCCGTATTCCGCTCAGGTCGTCCGCACCGAGCGGCTGACCCCCCACATGCACCGGGTGGTGCTCGGAGGGGAGGGGCTCGCCGACTTCGCGGCGGACACCTGCTCCGACCACTATGTGAAGCTGCTGTTCCCGGCCGGGGGTGCGACCTACCCGGAGCCCTTCGACATGGAGCGCATCCGCGAGGAGTTCCCGCGCGAGCAGTGGCCGGTGACGCGGACGTACACCGTGCGCCACTGGGATGCCGAACACCGTGAGCTGACCCTGGACTTCGTGATCCACGGCGACGAGGGCCTCGCCGGCCCCTGGGCGGCGAGCGTGCAGCCGGGCGAGACCGTGCGGTTCAACGGCCCGGGCGGCGCCTATACCCCTGATCCGACCGCCGACTGGCATCTGTTCGCCGGGGACGAGAGCGCGCTGCCCGCGATCGCCCGCTCCCTGGAGGTGCTGCCCGACGGCGTCACGGCGTACGCCTTCATCGAGGTCTCCGGGCCCGAGGAGGAGCAGAAGATCGACTCCGATGTGGAGGTCGTCTGGCTGCACCGCGGGGACCGGCCGGTCGGCGAGGCGCTGACCGAGGCCGTGCGGGCGCTGGACTTCCCGGAGGGCCGCGTGCACGCCTTCGTCCACGGCGAGGCGCACTGCGTGAAGCAGCTGCGGCACCTGCTGCGCGTCGAGCGCGAGATCGCCCGCGAGGACCTGTCGATCTCCGGGTACTGGCGGCTCGGCCACAACGAGGACGGCTGGCAGGCCTCGAAGCGGGACTGGAACGCGCGGATCGAGGCGGAGCAGGAGGCCACGCCCGCCTAGTCCCCTTGGACGGATACGAAGTGTGGGAGGGCGCAGCGGCGCCCTCCCACACGGCTACACGGACCGCTGGTACGACCGGAACGTCCGGATCGACAGCCACACCGCCGCCACCGCCAGCGCCAGCAGCCCACCGCCCCGGATCAGCACATCACCCCAGTCGGGGTTCCCGGACAGCGCCGAACGCCCCGCCACCATCGCCCAGTCGAGCGGGTTGACGTCGGCGACATGCTGCATCCACCCGGGCATCTGGGCGGGCGCCATGAAGGCGGAGGACAGGAACGTCAGCGGCAGCAGCAGGAACGTGTTGATCCCGATGATCGACTCCCGCTCCCGCACCAGCATGCCGAGCGCGTTGGACAGCGCCCCGAAGACCGTGCCCAGCAGCACCGAGGCGAGCACCAGGACCGCGATCCCGACGATCCCGCCCGGGTAGTCCGCCCCGCCCAGCAGCCCGAGCAGCACGATGATCACCGACTGCGCGGCGGTGACCAGGCCGTTGTTGACGACGTTGCCGTTCATCAGCGCGGCCCGGCTGACCGGGGTGGTCAGAAAGCGGTCCAGGGTGCCGCGCTGGATCTCGTCGAGCGTGGTCATCCCGGCCCACATGTTGGAGCTCAGCGCGCTCATCACGACCACGCCGGGGACGAGGTAGTCGAGGTACGAGGTGGTGCCGAAGCCGCCGAGCTCGACGACCTCGCGGAACAGACTGCCGAACAGGAACAGCCAGATCACCGGCTGGATCAGGGTGATGACCGCGTACGCGGGCTGGCGTACGAACACCATGAGTTGACGCTGTGTCATGTACCAGGTCTGGGAGACGGCGGTGCTCATCGGGCACCTCCCGCGAGGGCGAGGCCGTCGGTCCGGCCGCCTTCCCCGGCCTCCCCCGCTTCCTCGGCCTCGGAATAGCGGCGGCCGGTGTACCGCAGGTACACGTCGTCGAGCGAGGGGCGGGCCACGGTCGCGGCGGCGACACCGACTCCGGCGCGCTCGAGTGCGCCCAGGAGGGCGGGCACCGCCGCCGCTCCGTCGTCGGCGCGGACACTGACCCGGCGCCCGTCGACCAGGACCTCGTGCACGCCCGGCAGTCCGTCGAGGGCGCTCCTGAGCAGCGTACGACCGGCTTCGCCGACACCGGAGCGGAGCTCCATGTGGACGGCGTCGCCGCGGAGTTCACCCTTGAGGGAGTCCGGGGTGCCCTCGACCACGACCCGGCCGCGGTCGACGATGGCGACGCGCTCGGCGAGCCGGTCGGCCTCTTCGAGATAGTGCGTGGTGAGCAGGATGGTCAGTCCCTCCTCGCCGGAGAGCCGGCCGATCTCGTCCCACATCGCGCCGCGGGCCTGGGGGTCGAGACCGGTGGTGGGCTCGTCGAGGAAGAGCACCTCGGGTTGGTGCACCAGACCGAGGGCGACGTCGAGGCGGCGCCGCATACCGCCGGAGTAGCCCTTGACCCGGCGGTCCGCGGCGTCGGCGAGGGTGAAGCGGTCCAGGAGTTCGGCGACGCGCCTGTCGAGGCCGGTCCCCCTCAACCCGTAGAGCCTGCCCTGCAGTCGGAGGTTCTCGCGGCCGGTGGCCCCGGGGTCGGCGCCGGAGTTCTGCGCGACCACACCGATCGCGCGGCGCACCCGGTCCGGGTGGCGCAGTACGTCGTGACCGGCGACGGTGGCCGTGCCGGAGTCGGGGCGGGCCAGGGTGGTGAGGATCTTGACGGTGGTGGACTTGCCGGCGCCGTTGGGGCCGAGAAGGCCGAAGACGGTGCCGGGTTCGACGGTGATGTCCATGCCGTTGAGGGCGGTGACACCGCCCGGGTAGGCCTTGATCAGCTGACGCGCCTCGACTGCGGGCGCACGAGTGTTCATGACAGGTGCTCTCCTGGGTGAGCGGATGACAGCTGATCCGCGTGAGGAGCACCGGGCTATCCTGGGTGTGCCGCACCTCGATCGCCTGGATGTGCCTCACGGCGGATTCAGCTCGGGGTTCGAGGCCCCGGCGGGCTGCTCCAACAGCCGCGCCGGGGCCTGTTCTTCGTCAGGTCACGGTGCGTGGAACGCCTTCCACTCCTCGATGCCGGGCAGCTCGCCCTTTCTGATCTCATCGAGGAAGCCTCGGACCCACGCTGCTTCCGCCTCGATCATGTGGAGCTGGTACTCGTTCTCCACGAGGAAGAGCCGGGGCAGCGTCTCGTACAGCTTCTCCAGTGCGCCCCAGCCGGAGGCGATCCGGACCTCCAGGGCCTCGAGCCGTTCCTCCAGCAGGGAGATCACCTCGTCGGGGTGCAGCACGCCGAGCAGTGAGAGCGCGGTCTCGAAGATCGGGTACTCCTTGGCCGGGAAAGCGACCAGGTCCGACATCCACTCGGTGGTCTCCTGACGGCCGGCCTCGGTGATGCCGTAGACCGTCCGCTCGGGCCGGTTGCCCTGCCGCTCCACGTCCGTGACCTCGACGAAGCCATGCTTCTGGAGGTTCTGCACGACCGTGTAGAGCGAGCCGTAGTTGATCTTCGTGCTGGAGTCCTTGCCCTGGCGACGCAGGGTCTGGGCGATCTCGTAGGGATGCATCGGCTTCTGCCACAGGGTCGCCAGCACGGCGAGCGCCAAGGGGTTGCGGAGCTTGCGACGCCTCATGGGCCGATTCACCTCGCATCTCTACTTCGCACCGAATATCCGTAGCCGAACATATCGCGACCCGCGAGAACCGGTCAATAGACACGATGTATCGCGTTTGAGCGGCATGCGCAAGAGAGGTGAGAACTTGGGCCCACCTTCGACATGGCCGCGTCATGCGGGTGAAACAGCCGCTCCCTAATTTCTGTCGCCCGACAGGAATTCAGCGCCCGCACCGCTGTCCCGCTCTTCCGCCGCCGAAGGCAGGTGCCGCCGTGACGACAACCAGCCCCTCCGAAGTCCGCCCCGATCCACCGCACTCCCCCAGCGACCGCTCGCTCGCCGAGTTCGGCTACCGCCAGGAACTCCACCGCAGCCTGGGCCGGTACGCGTCGTTCGCGGCCGGGTTCTCCTTCATCTCCGTCCTGACGACGGTCTTCCAGTTCTTCGCCTTCGGGTACGCGTTCGGCGGCCCCGTCTTCTTCTGGGCCTGGCCGGCGGTGCTGGTCGGGCAGTTGCTGGTGGCCGCCTGCTTCGCGGAGCTGGCGGCGCGCTATCCGATCTCGGGCGCGATCTACCAGTGGTCGTCGCGGCTGTCGAACCTCACCTTCGGCTGGTTCGCGGGCTGGATCATGGTGATCGGGCAGATCGTGGTGGTCGCTGCGGCCGCGCTGGCACTGCAGATGGTGCTGCCGGCGATCTGGTCGGGCTTCCAGCTGATCGGCACCGATCCGGCGCCGACATCGGCGGACGGCGCGGCCAACGCGGCGCTCCTGGGCGTTTTCCTGCTCGCGCTGACGACACTCGTGAACGTGCTCGACAACCGGGTGATGTCCGTGATCAACCGGGTCGGGGTGACGGCCGAGATCATCGGCGCGGTACTGATCGTCGTCCTGCTGCTCACCCACTCCGAGCGGGCACCCGGCATCACCTTCCACACCGAGGGCGCGGCCCAGTCCGGCCTGTTCGGGGCCCTGTTGGTGGGTTCGTTCACGGCGGCGTACGTGATGATCGGCTTCGACAGCGCGGGCGAGATGAGCGAGGAGACCCGCGATCCACGGCGCACCGCACCCCGCACGATCCTCACGGCGCTCGGCGCGGCCGGCCTCCTGGGGGGTCTGATCGTGCTGGGCGGCCTGCTGGCGGCGCCGAGCCTGACCGACGGACGCCTGGCGGTCGACGGACTGAGCTACGTCCTCACGAGCAGCCTGGGCGACGGGGTCGGCAAGGCGCTGCTGGCGGACGTGGTGGTGGCGATCGCGGTGGCGACCCTCGCGATCCAGACGGCGGCCTGCCGGATGCTGTTCTCCATGGCCCGCGACGGCCAGCTCCCCTTCGCGGCACGCCTGGCACGCGTCCACCCCCGCACCGGCATGCCCACCGCTCCCGCCCTGGTGGTCGGTCTCCTCGCCGCGGCCCTGCTGCTCCTCAACTTCGCCTCCCCGGAGGCGTTCCTGGCGATCGGCACGACCTGCATCGTGATGCTGTACCTGGCGTACGCGATGGTCACCGGCCCCCTCCTGGTCTCCCGTCTCCGCGGCCGCTTCACCTCGGAGGGCACGGACGAGAGGGGCGGCAAGCTCTTCTCCCTGGGCCGCTGGGGAGTCCCGGTCAACGCCCTCGCCCTGCTCTACGGCCTGTTCATGACGATCAACCTGGCCTGGCCGAGGGCGGAGGTGTACGACCCGGCGGGCGGCCACTGGTACTTCCAGTGGTTCACGGTCCTGTTCCTGGCAGCAACGCTGGTACTGGGCGCGGCCTGGAGGCTCCATTCCAGGCGCGGGGCCACTGCAACCCCCTAGGGGCGCGGGGAACTGCGCGACAAACCACGACGGCGCAGCGCCCGACCGACACCATACGGTGGCACCCCCTTCGTCGCCCACCTGCCGACCGCCGGAGGCCCCCGTACCCTTGATCCCGATGAGACGCCGCACTGCTCCCCCGCCCTCCCCGCTGCCCCAGCGCGACGGGGTGGACCCGGTGCGCGTGCGGCTGCCGGGTGAAGGGGACTGGGCCACCGTGCGGGAGCACCTGGTGGAGCGGCTCAGGGGGGCGGGCGCCGGAGTCGTCGAGGGAATGTTCGCCCGGGGGCTCATCGTCGGGACGGACGGCACTCCGGTGGCACCCGATGCCGCGTACGTGCCCGGCATGTACGTGTGGTTCCACCGCGAGCTGCCGTACGAGGTGCCCGTGCCCTTCCCCCTGGAGCTGGTGCACCGCGACGAGCACATCGTCGTCGTCGACAAACCGCACTTCCTCGCCACCACCCCGCGCGGCAGCCATGTCACCGAGACCGCGCTCGCGCGGCTGCGCCGGGAGCTCGGTGTCCCGGAGCTCGGGGCCGCGCACCGGCTCGACCGGCTCACCGCCGGACTGGTGCTGTTCACGGTGCGGCCCGAGGAGCGGGGCGCCTACCAGTCGTTGTTCCGGGACCGGCGGGTGCGCAAGGAGTACGAGGCCGTCGCACCCTACGATGCCACGCTCGCCCTGCCCCGGACCGTGCGGAGCCGGATCGTGAAGGAGCGCGGGGTGCTGGCCGCCTATGAGGTCGAGGGCGAGCCGAATGCCGTCAGCCATGTAGAACTCGTCGACCGGCGTGCGGGGTTGGGCCGGTACCGCCTCACGCCCACCACCGGCCAGACACATCAGCTGCGCGTCCACATGAACGCCCTCGGCGTACCCATCCTCGGTGACCCGCTGTATCCCGAGGTCGCCGCCCCCGTGCCGGCCGGTGAGTTCCGGCATCCGCTCCAACTGCTGGCGCGGGCGCTGGACTTCACCGATCCGGTCACGGGGGTCGAACACCGGTTCCGGAGCACTCGGGTGCTGGAGGCCTGGGCGCACCTCGGTGACCGGGCCGGTCAGTAACCCCGCCACCACCGCAGGAGGCGGCGCCAGGCGCCCATCGGACGGGCCGGTTCGGGCGTCGGCGCGGGCTGCGGCGGGGCAGCGGGCTGGGGCTGGGGCTGGGGCTGGGGCTGGGGCTGGGGCTGGGGTTCGACGGCCGCGGGTTGCGGCCGCTCCGTGCCGACCTGCCAGCCGGGCCGCTGCTGCGGAACCGGCGCGTGGCCCGGCTGCTGCATGATGTCCTGCTGCGGCTTGGGCGCGAACCGCACGGGCAGTTCCACGAGGTGGCGCGAGGAGATCGACTGCCGCCACTCCAACTCGTCCTCGTCGCAGTCGAGCTGGACGTCCGGCAGCCGCATCAGCAGCGCGTCGACACCGGTGTCGGCGATGCCACGGGCGATGTCCTGACCGGGACACTCGTGCGGGCCGCCGCCGAAGGCGAGGTGCGAGCGGTTTCCCCGCATGTTGGCTTCCAGGTCGGGCCGGACCCGCGGGTCGACGTTGCCCGGCGCGATACCGAACAGCAGACCGTCGCCCTTGCGGATGCGCTGGCCGCCCAGCTCCGTGTCCTGCTTGGCGTAGTAGGCGAAGACCGTGCTGAACGGCGGCTCGTCCCACAGCGACTGCTCGACGGCCTGCGGCACCGTCATCTGACCGCCGTTGAGCTGGGCGCGGAAGCCGGGGTTGGTGAGCACGGCGCGCAGGACGTTGCCGATGAGGTTCACCGTCGCCTCGTAGGCGGCGAGGAGGACGAGCCACAGGTGGGTGGTGACCTCGTCGTCGGTGAGCTTCGCCGGGTGCAGCACGAGGTGGCTGGCGAAGTCGTCCTCGGGCTGCTCACGGCGGCGTGCGGCGAGCCCTTGGAGGACGCCCATGACGTACGCCTGGCTGGCGTTGGCGGTCTCCGTGCCCTTGAGGAGGTCGCGGGCGGCCTGCACGAGCCGGTCGTCGTACTCCTCCGGCATGCCGAAGATCTCGCACATGATGGCCATCGGCAGGTGCTCGGCGAACTGGGCGATGAGGTCGGCGTCGCCCTGCTCGCAGAACTCGTTGACCAGGCGCTGGGTGTAGCGGTTGATGTGGCGCCGGATGGCGCGGTAGTTGATGGTCGACATGGCGCCGGTGACAGCGCCGCGCAGCCGCAGGTGCTCGTCGCCCTCGGCGTAGGAGCAGATGGGCGCCCAGGCGATGTGCGGCATCATCGGGTGGTCGGGCTTGACCATGCCCTCGATCTGCGGCGTCCAGATGCGGCTGTCCCGGCAGAAGTGCGAGGGGGTGCCCACCATGTGGAGGTTCTCGGCGTGGCCGAGGACGATCCACATCGGCACGTCGTCGTGGAGCAGCACGGGCGCCACCGGGCCGTGTTCCTCGCGGAGTTGTTCGTAGAGGCCTTCGAGGTCCTCCGCCTCGGGGCCGTACAGCCGGTGCAGCCCGCCGGGGCCACGGCCGTGGGCGGGGCAGCCCGGGGGCGGGCCGGCCGTGGGGTCGGCACCGGTCAGGGACTGGGGTTCAGGCGTCACTGTGATCGCTCCGAAGTGGATCCGGTTGCTGGGGAGTTGAGGCCGGGTGAGCTTTCCGGCCGGTCAGGTGAGCCGGCCCGTCAGCGCGAGCGAGTGCAGGAAGCGCATCAGGGTCATCAGGGTGTCGCGGCTGGAGGCCCGGCGGCGTGCGTCGCACTCCACGATGGGGATGCCCTCGTCCAGGTCGAGCGCGCCGCGCAGGTCCGCGATGGGGTAACGGGGCCCGTCGGGGAAGGAGTTGACGGCGACGATGAAGGGCACGCCACGCTCCTCGAGCCGTCCTATGACGTCGAAGCTGACCTCCAGACGGCGGGTGTCGACCAGCACCACGGCGCCGAGCGCGCCCTCGAACAGGCCGTTCCACAGGAACCAGAAGCGTTGCTGGCCGGGGGTGCCGAAGAGATACAGGACGAGTTGGTCGGTGATGCTGACGCGTCCGAAGTCCATGGCCACGGTGGTGGCGGTCTTGGTCTCGGAGCCGTAGTTGTCGTCGACCCCGATCCCGGCCTGGGTCATGGTCTCCTCGGTGGTCAGCGGCCTGATCTCGCTGACCGACCCGACCATCGTCGTCTTGCCGACTCCGAAGCCGCCCACGATCACGATCTTCACCGCGGCCTGGGCCGTGTGCGGCAGTTGATCCTCCGAGCGTGGCCCGGGGATGGTGTCAGAGCCTTTGAAGTCCATGCATCACCGCTTCGAGAAGGGAACGGTCGGGGAGCGCCTGACGGACGATCGGGGCGCGCGCCGTCACCAGTTCGGCCGTCAGCATCTCCGTGAGCAGAACGGTCATCACACTGAACGGCAGGCTCAGATAGGCCGAGAGCTCGGCGACCGAGATCGGGGCCGCGCTGAGGCGGAGGATCGCCGTCTGCTCGGGGGTGGCGGAGGGCGGCGGGTCGGCGCGCGCCACGATTAACGCGACCAGGTCGAGTTCGGCCCGCTCCCCGTCCGGCCCTGCGACCACGTAGAGCCGTTCCGGGGGGCGCTTTCCGGTGCCCTCGCCCTCGGGCTTCGGGGACGGTTCCTCCGGTGCCTGACTGGGGTATCGCCGCCGGCGTTGCGGAGGAGTCATACGGTCTGCCCGTTCCGCCGGGGCGGACTGGTGAGATGGGCGCCGATTCTGACGACGAGGTCGCGCATGCGGTTGCTCATCAGGCCGGGTTCGGCGACCACGTCGGACAGCACCGCGAGATAGGCGTTGGCGCCCGCGGCCATCAGATAGAAGTAGCCGCCGTTGATCTCGATGATGACCATCTTCATCCGGCCGTCGCTGTCCGGGATCTCGTGGGCGACGGCGTGGGCGAGGCTCTGGAGCCCCGCACAGGCCGCGGCGACACGGTCGGCGGCGTCCGGGTCGCCGCCGTAGCGCGCGATGCGCAGGCCGTCGGCGGAGAGCACCACGATCATCTCGATGCCTGGTACCCCGTCGGCGAGATCCTTGAGCATCCAGTCGAAGTTGGCGCGCTGCTGGATCACGTGTGGTCCCTCTCGTCGTCGGCCTCGGTCCGGGCCGGCTCGGTGGTCTGCTGGGTGGGTGCGCTCGGGTCGCCCTTGAGTCCGTTCCAGAAGGCCTCGACCCACAGTCCGGGCTCGGGTTCGTTCTTCTCCGGCTCGGGGGCGGGGGCGGGCGTCGACCAGATGGTCGGCCTGCCCTCCCGCTCGGCCTTCTCGATGGCCGCCTGCTCGGCGAACCGCTGGTGCAGGGGTGTCTTGACCCGGCTGCGGCGCTGCGGCAGCCCGCCGGCGGTCCACTCGGTGACCTCGGGGACGTCGTCCTCCATGGACACGCCGACGGGGATGCGCGGGCTGGTGGGGCGCCGCCGCTTCGGTGCGCGCTTGGGACCTTCGAGCGCACCTTCTGTCTTCGGCACGGCGCCGGCGCCGATGCCGTGGGCGAGTCCGGGGGCCGGATCGCTGGTCATCATCTCGCGCGGCACGATCAGGACGGCGCGGACACCGCCGTACGCCGAGGAGCGCAGCGAGACCTGCATGTTGAACTGTGTGCACAGGCGGCCGACGACGGCCAGGCCCAGGCGCGGGGAATCACCCAGGTCCTGGAGGTCGACACCGGCCTTGGCCCGCTCCAGCATGGTCTCGGCCTTGGCCCGGGCCTCCTCGCTGAAGCTGACTCCGGCGTCCTCGATCTCGACGGCGACGCCGGTCTGCACCTCACTGGCGGTGACGTGCACCTTGGTCTGCGGCGGCGAGTAGCGGGTGGCGTTGTCCAGGAGCTCCGCGACGGCGTGGATGACCGGCTCGACGGAGATGCCGCGGATGTTGACCTGGGCGATGGAGTCCAGCTTGATGCGGCGGTACTCCAGGATGCGGGACATGCCGCCGCGCAGCACGCTGTACAGCGGCACGGGGTCGGGCCACTGACGGCCGGGGCGGCCGCCGCCGAGAACGGAGATGGAGTCGGCGAGGCGGCCGATCAGCGCGGTGCCGTGGTCGATGCGCAGGAGGTCGTCGAAGACCTCGGGGTTGCGGCCGTGGTCCTCCTCCATCTCGCGGAGTTCGTTGTTCTGCTGGTGCACGATCGCCTGGACGCGGCGGGCGATGGAGACGAAGGAGCGCTGCGTGGAGTCGCGGAGGGCTTCCTCGCGGTCGATGATGTCGAGCACCGTGTGGATCAGGATGAGCTGCGACTCGGGGAGTTCGCGGTAGGAGGGGTCGATGTCGCCGAGTTGGCGAATCACCTCCCCGGGGGAATTTCCGGATCGCAACCGGTAGATGGCGGCGGGGGTGATCTCCTTCGCGAGGCGGAGCATCTCCTCCTCGTGCGCGCCGACCCGTCGTTCCAGATACGCGCTGTTACGGGCGTACTCGGCACGCAGCTCACGCAGGGCCCGGCCGCGACGCACCACTTCGGAAGCCGCCGCGAGCACCAGGAGCGTGGCGACGGCGCCGCACCAGGCGACGGCCGTGCGGGCCGGCTCCTGGACCACGGCGGCTGCGGCTCCGGTGGCTGCGGCCATCAGTATCGCGGGGAACAACAGCACGCGCGCGTAGGGGAGTTCACGGCGTACGGGTGGGGCTTGAACACTCACCATGTAAGGCCCTCGAAAACGAATCGGCTTGGATGCGCATACATAGGGAACAAGCGCACGAATACATCTCAACTCGGTGCGCCGCGGGCGAGCTTAGTCCGACCGGATCATCGCCGTGTCATATTCAGCAAGCGCCTGAAACGGGACGCGAACGAGGAGTACCCTCGGCTCCATTTGCACGCAGAGGTGCCGCTCGCACACGGTGCGTCACGGCGTACGGGCATGCGAAAACCACTCACCGTGACGGGTGAAGGTCAGGCGCCCGCGATCCTCAGCGCCGCGTCCGCGGTGGCTTCCGCAAACACCGCCACCGGACGGTCGGGGTCCGAGCGGTGGACGAGGATGACCCCCTCGATCAGCCCGAACAGCAGGTCCGTACGGAGATCGAGCTCGCTCTTGGCGAGTGCGCCACCGGCGCCGGTCGCGGCGAGCAACTGCCGGTAGGCGTCCTTGAGTTCGGCGCGCACGGCGTGGAAGCCGGCGAACCGCTCGGCGCGCACCTCGGGCAGCAGATAGAGGCCGCCCAGGTTGTACGGGCCGCCGCACAGGAGCTCCACGTCCGCACGGCACAGCTCCCACAGCCGGTCCTCGGCCGCGGTCGCATCGTCGGCCAGGAGCTCGCGGGCGTACCCGAGCGACGGGGTGACCGTGGACTCCAGGAGCCGGGCGAGCAGCTCCTCCTTGCCGGAGACGTAGTGGTACATGGACGCCTGACGCATGCCCGCGCGTTCGGCGACGGCCCGGGTGGTGGTGGCCGCGTAGCCGCGGGTGGTGAACAACTCGGCGGCCGCGGCGAGCAGTTCGTCACGCGGCTCGAGCCCGCTGTCCGGCCGCTGTGCGGCACGCGGTCTGCCGACCCGCCGTCCACCCGTCGTTCCCATACGCCGATCCTCGCACAGGGCACCATCCGGTGATCTTCGGCAGCGCACGGCGGGCACGGGTGAGGGCTCGGTAACCACCCCGCAACTCCCGGGCAACGCCTGCGACCCACCCCGCTCCTAATTTCTGTCGCACGACAGAAATAGCATCGGAGCCGGAGGTCCCGCGATGGCGACATCGACCACTTACGGAGCCCGCGATCACGCCCGCGCCCAGGAGGGCGCCCACGCCGAGGCCATGCCCGTCGTGCCGGCCGCGGACTGGCCGCAGCCGCCCCGTGAGGCGGGGCCCCTGGTCTGGGCCGAGACGGTCGCGGGCGGCAACTACACACACCGCGTACTCGCCCGCGGCACCGAGCTGCGCCTGACCGACCTGCACGGCGACGCCTGCGCGCATCTGCTGCTGTACGCCGCGGACCGGCCCTGGGAGCGGCTGAACGTGGCCGACACGGTGAAGGTGCAGTGGAACGCCTATCTGGGTGAGGGCGTGCTGCTCCTGTCCGACCAGGGCCGGGTCCTCGCCTCGCTGGTGGCCGACACCTCCGGCCGCCACGACGCCCTGTGCGGCACCTCCACCCTGGTACGGAACACCGAGCGGTACGGCGACGGCACCCCGCAGTCCGGCTCCCCCGCCGGACGGGAGCTGTTCAAGCTGGCGGCCGCGAAGAACGGACTCGCCCCGCGCGATCTGCCGCCGTCGCTCTCCTTCTTCCAGGGCGTGGAGGTCCGCGAGGACGGCGCCCTCGACTTCACCGGCTCGGCGGGCCCGGGCGCGAGCGTGACACTGCGGGCCGAGCAGGACGTCACCGTGCTCGTCGCCAACGCGGCGCACCCCGCCGACCCGCGCCCCGACTACGTCAGCACCCCGCTGGAGGTGCTCGCCTGGCGGGCCGCCGCCACCGAGCCCGGCGACTCCCTGTGGGACGCCACCCCCGAGGGCCGCCGCGCCTTCCTCAACACCGCCGAATTCCTTGCCGCGAGGGGGCTCGTATGACCACCACCGTCGTTCCCGCCCGTGCCGCCTGGTCCTGCGTCATCCGCGCCGGACAGACCCTCACCGTCACCGATCTGCACGGCAACCAGGCCGTCGACTTCCTCGTCTACGACGCCCACGACACTGCCGTCCGCTACAGCGCGCCCGACACCATCCACGCCCAGGGCAACGTCTTCCTCACCACCGGCACCGTGCTGATGTCGAACGAGCACACCCCGCTGATGACCGTGGTCGACGACGAGGTGGGCCGCCACGACACGGTCGGCGGCGCCTGCTCCAAGGAGTCCAACACGCTCCGGTACGGCCACCACACCTGGTCCCAGCACGCGTGCGTGGACAACTTCCTCGCGGAAGGCGCCCGGCACGGCCTCGGCAAGCGCGACCTGGTCTCCAACATCAACTGGTACATGAACGTGCCGGTCGACAAGGACGGCACCCTCGGCATCGTCGACGGCATCTCGGCACCCGGCCTGAAGCTGACCCTGCGCGCCGAGCGCGACGTCCTGGTCCTCGTCTCCAACTGCCCGCAGATCAACAACCCCTGCAACGGCTTCGAGCCGACCGCGGTGGAGATGACGATCGGGGCCACCGGATGACCTTCGACACCCTCCTCGTCGCCAACCGGGGCGAGATCGCCGTACGGATCATCCGCACCGCCCGCGAACTCGGCCTGCGCACGGTCGCCGTGTACTCCGACCCGGACCGCTCGGCACCCCATGTGCGGCTCGCGGACGAGGCCGTACGACTGGGTCCCGCGCCCGCCAAGGAGTCGTACCTGGACGCGGATCTGGTGCTGAAGGCGGCCAAGGACACGGGGGCGGGGGCCATCCACCCCGGATACGGCTTCCTGTCCGAGGACGCGGCCTTCGCACGGCGCTGCGAGGAGGCCGGGATCGTGTTCGTGGGCCCGACACCGGAGCAGCTGGAGCTCTTCGGCGCCAAGCACACGGCACGCGCGGCGGCCGAGACGGCGGGGGTCCCGCTGGCGCCGGGGACGGGCCTGCTGGCCTCGCTCACGGAGGCTCTCGCGGAGGCCGAGGTCATCGGCTATCCGGTCATGCTCAAGGCGACCGGCGGTGGCGGCGGTATCGGCATGTCGGCATGTCACTCCGGCGACGAGCTCGCGGACGCCTGGGAGCGCGTGCAGCGTGTCGCCGCCGCCTCCTTCTCCGCAGCGTCCGCATCAGGCCTCTTCCTTGAGCGCCTGGTCGAACGCGCCCGCCATGTCGAGGTGCAGGTCTTCGGCGACGGAGCGGGCCGAGTCGTCACGTTCGGCGACCGCGACTGCTCTCTCCAGCGCCGCAACCAGAAGGTGCTGGAGGAGGCGCCGGCACCGGGACTGCCGAACCGCGTCCGCGAGCAACTCGCCCGATCAGCGCGCGACTTGTGCGCCTCGGTCGGCTACCGATCCGCCGGAACCGTCGAGTTCGTCTACGACGCCGCCCGCGAGGAGGCGTACTTCCTGGAGGTCAACACCCGCCTCCAGGTGGAACACCCGGTCACCGAGGAGATCTACGGCGTCGACCTGGTCGCCTGGATGCTGCGGCTGGCCCGCGGCGAGCGGGACGTCGTGCGCGAGCCGGACGCCCCCCGCGGCCACGCCGTCGAGGCCCGGATCTACGCCGAGGACCCGTCCCGCGAACACCGGCCCAGCGCGGGCCTGCTGACGCGGGTCGAGTTCCCGCCGGGCGTGCGCGTCGACGGCTGGGTCGAGACCGGCACCGAGGTGACGACGTCGTACGACCCGATGCTCGTGAAGGTGATCGCGTACGGCTCGGACCGGGCCCATGCGCTGCGCAGGCTCGACGAGGCGCTGGCCCGCACCCGCGTCGACGGCATCGAGACGAACCTGGGCCTGCTCAGGGCGGCGCTCGCGGACTCCCGTTTCACCGGGGCGACCCACTCGACGGCCACCCTCGCCGGCGTGCGCGACCGCACTCCCCGGATCGAGGTCGTCTCCGCCGGCACCCTCACCACCGTGCAGGACTGGCCGGGCCGCACCGGCTACTGGCAGGTCGGGGTGCCTCCGTGCGGCCCGATGGACGACCTGTCCTTCCGGCTCGGCAACCGGGCACTGGGCAACCACGAGGGCGCGGCGGGCCTCGAATGCACCCTCCAGGGCCCGTCGCTGAAGTTCAGCCACGCCACCACCGTGTGTGTGACGGGCGCCCCCGCACCGGTGACCGTGGACGGCTCCGCGGTCGCCCAGTGGGAGCCGATGACCGTGCCCGCGGGAGCCGTCCTGGACATCGGGGCGCCCCAGGAGCACGGTCTGCGGACCTATGTGCTGTTCGCCCAAGGGCTCGACGTACCCGCGTTCCTTGGCAGCGCGAGCACCTTCACCCTGGGCCGCTTCGGCGGCCACGGCGGGCGCGCCCTGCGGACGGGAGACGTCCTGCACGGGGGAGGCCGGGCCGAGGGCAGGCCGGTCGACAACCCGCCCCGGTTCACCCGGACCTGGCACATCGGCGCCACCGAAGGCCCCCATGCGGCACCGGAGTTCTTCACCGAGGACGACATCCACGACTTCTACGCCGCCGACTGGAAGGTCCACTTCAACTCGGCCCGCACCGGAGTCCGCCTCATCGGTCCCAAGCCGCGCTGGGCCCGCACCGACGGCGGTGAGGCGGGCCTGCATCCGTCCAACATCCACGACACCCCCTACTCCGTCGGCGCCGTCGACTACACGGGCGACATGCCGGTGCTGCTGGGCCCGGACGGCCCCTCGCTCGGCGGCTTCGTGTGCCCGGCGACCGTGCTCAGCGGCGAGCGCTGGAAGCTGGGCCAGCTGCGGCCCGGCGACACCGTGCGGTTCGTTCCGGTGGACGCCGACGGAGAGCCCCGGCCTCCCATCGTCGACGGTGGTGTCCTCGCCCGCGACGGCGATGTCACCTACCGCCGCAGCGGCGACGACAACCTGCTCGTCGAGTTCGGCCCGATGCAGCTCGACCTGGCGCTGCGGATGCGCGTCCACGCGCTGATGGAGGCGGTGGCCGACGCCTGTCCGGACGGGGTCACCGACCTCACCCCCGGTATCCGCTCCCTCCAGATCCAGACGGACCCACGGCGCCTCCCGCAACACGAACTCCTCGCCGTGGTACGGGAGATCACCGCGTCCCTCCCCCCGAGCGACGAACTCGTCGTGCCCTCCCGGACCGTCCACCTCCCGCTGTCCTGGGACGACCCGGCGACCCGCGAGGCGATCGCCCGCTACATGGCGGGCGTACGAGACGACGCGCCCTGGTGCCCGTGGAACATCGAGTTCATCCGCCGGGTCAACGGCCTGGACTCGGTGAACGACGTCTACGACACGGTCTTCGACGCGGAGTACCTCGTCCTGGGCCTGGGCGACGTCTACCTGGGCGCGCCCGTGGCCACCCCCCTCGATCCACGGCACCGTCTGGTCACCACCAAGTACAACCCGGCCCGCACCTGGACCGCGGAGAACTCCGTCGGCATCGGCGGCGCCTACCTGTGTATCTACGGCATGGAGGGGCCCGGCGGCTACCAGTTCGTGGGCCGTACGACCCAGGTGTGGTCGGGGTGGCAGCAGCGCGGCGCGTTCGAGCCGGGGGCGCCCTGGCTGCTCAGGTTCTTCGACCGGATCAAGTGGTATCCGGTCGACGCCGACGAACTCCTGGAACTGCGGGCCGACATCACGTCCGGGCGGTTCGTGCCACGCATCGAGGAGGGAACCTTCTCCCTCTCCGACTACCAGGCGTTCCTCGCCGAGAACGCCGAGTCCATAGCGGAGTTCAGGATCCGCCAGCAGGCGGCCTTCGCGGCCGAGCGGGACGCCTGGGAGGCGGCCGGCGAGTTCGCCCGAGCGGACGCGGTGAGCGCTCCGGCGCCTCCCGCGGCGTCCGTCGAGATCCCCGAGGGCGGCCGGATCGTCGAAGCGGAATTCACCGCCTCCGTGTGGCAGCTGAACGTCGAGCCGGGCGACGAGGTCACCGTCGGCCAGCCGTTGCTCGCGCTGGAGGCGATGAAGATGGAGTCCAGGGTGCACGCGCCGATGGACGGTGTGGTGACGGAGATCCTGGCGAGGCCGGGCGACCAGGTGGAGGCGGGAACGGCGCTGGTCGTGCTCGCTCCCGTGAACTGAAAGAGGAACCCATGCTGTCCAGAGTCCGAGCCGCCTACGCACGCATCGAGGCGGTGGACCGCCCCGAGATCTGGATCGACCTGCGCCCACAGGACGAGATCGAGGCGGAGGCACACGCCCTGGCCGCACGCGTGGCCGCCGGTGAGCACCTCCCGCTGGCCGGTCGTCTCCTCGCCGCCAAGGGCAACATCGACGTCGCGGGGCTGCCCACGACCGCGGGCTGTCCGGCGTACGCCTACCACCCCGAGGCCGACGCACCGGCGGTGGCCCGGCTGAGGGCGGCGGGCGCGATCGTCCTGGGCACCACGAACCTGGACCAGTTCGCGACCGGCCTGGTCGGCACCCGCTCCCCGCACGGCGCGGTACGCAACGCCCACGACCCGGCCCGCATCAGCGGCGGTTCCAGCTCCGGCTCGGCCGTCGCGGTGGCCCTCGGCATCGTCGACCTGGCCCTCGGCACCGACACCGCGGGCTCGGGCCGGGTGCCGGCCGCCTTCAACGGCATCGTCGGCCTCAAGCCCACCCGGGGCCTGGTCCCGACGGCCGGTGTCGTCCCGGCCTGCGCCTCCATCGACTGCGTGACGGTCTTCGCCCGCACCCTCCCGGAAGCCGAACAGGCACTGTCGTTCATGACCTCGCCGCCGGACCGCGACCTCCCCCCGCTTCCCCAGCGCAAGCCGGGACCGTGGCGCGTCGCGGTTCCGCCGCGCGACCAGCTCGGCGAGCTGGACGAGGGCTGGGCGGAGGCGTACGAGGCAGCGGTGGAGCAGCTCATCACGGCCGGCGCGTCGATCCACCCCATCGACCTCGCCCCCTTCACCGAAGCCGCCGCGATGCTCTACGAGGGCGCCTTCGTCGCCGAGCGCTACACCGCGGTGGGGAGCTTTGTCGACAAGCTGACCTCGGAGGGCGGCGCCGGCCTGGACCCCACCGTCGCCGGTATCATCAGCCACGCCCGCGACATTCCGGCTCACCAGCTCTACGCCGACCAGGACCGGCTCGCGGCCCTGAGGGCCCGGGCCGAGGCCGAACTCGCCGACGCGGACGCCCTGTTGCTGCCCACCACGCCGGGCCACCCCACCCTCGCCGAGGTCGCCGCCGACCCCCTGGGCGCCAACGCCCGCCTCGGCCGCTTCACCAACTCCACCAACCTCTTCGACCTGGCGGCGGTGGCCGTCCCGGCGGGCGAGGTGACCGGGCTCCCCTTCGGCGTGATGCTGATCGGCCCGGCGTTCACGGACGAGCGACTGACACGGATCGCCGCACTGCTCCAGCCCGAGACACGACTGGCCGTGGTAGGCGCCCACCTCTCGGGCCAGCCACTGAACCCCCAACTCCTGGCCCTGGGCGCCCGCCTGGACCGCACGACCACGACGGCCCCCGTCTACCGCCTGCACGCACTGCACACGAACCCACCGAAGCCGGGCCTGGTGCATGTCGGTGAGGGCGGGGCCGCGGTCGAGGCAGAGGTGTGGCGCCTACCGGCAGAGGGCCTGGGCCGCCTACTGGCCGCACTCCCCCGCCCGATGACCCTGGGCAGCGTGCAACTGGCAGACGGATCCACGGTCCCCGGCTTCCTGTGCGAACCAAGCGCACTGAAGGACGCCGAGGACATCACGTCATACGGCAGTTGGCGGTCATATGTGAACGCCGAGTAGGGCAGCGCCCCTTCAGGGGCGCGGGGCTGTATCGATGTGCGGCTCCGCCGCGTGGGCGCGACCAGCCACAGTCACCCCGCACCCGCCAACGCACCCGTCACCCCACCGACGAGTAGGCGACAACCCCCCGCAGCAACTCATCAACCGCCTTACGCGCGTTCTTCGCGACCGTGGACCCCTTCCCACCGGAAACCGGCGCCGCGGCCGAGATCTGCCCCAGCACATCGATCACCTGCTTGCACCACCGCACGAAGTCCCCCGCCGGCATCTCCGCCTCACGCAGCACCTCGTCGAGCCCCTTCCCGGAAGCCCACATGTACGCGGCCCAGGCAAACCCGAGATCGGGCTCCCGCTGCCCCACACCCTCGGTCTGCCTGATCCGGAAGTCCTCCTCCAGCGCATCGAGCCGCCCCCAGATCCGCACCATCTCGCCGAGCGCGGCCTTCGCCTTACCCGTCGGCAACTTGGGCGCCATCGCATCGTCACCGACCCGCGCCTCGTACACCAACGCGGAGACACACGCCGCGAGTTCAGCGGGGGAGAGCCCCTCCCACACTCCGGCCCGCAGACACTCACTGGCCAGCAGATCGAGCTCGCCGTAGAGCCGCGCCAGCCGCTTCCCGTGCTCGGTGACCTCGTCGCCCCGCAGATAGTCCAGCTCGGTCAGCAGCGCCACGATCCGGTCGAAGGTCCGCGCGATGGTGTTGGTACGGCCCTCGATACGCCGCTCCAGCTGCGAGGTGTCCCGCAGCAACCGGTGGTAGCGCTCGGCCCACCGAGCGTGGTCCTCACGCTCGTCGCACCCGTGGCACGCATGGGCCCGAATAGCCATCCGCAACCGGGCGATCTCTCGGTCGTCCGCGGCCTGCGCCCGCTTCTTGCGAGCCCGCTCCGGCGGAATGTGCCCCGCCTTGGTGCGCAGTGCGGAGGCGAGGTCCCGACGCGACTGCGGGGAGCGCGGGTTGAAGGACTTCGGGATCCGCATCCGCTCCAACGCCTCGACGGGCACCGGGAAGTCCATCGAGGCGAGCCGCTTGACCTGCCGCTCGGCGGTCAGCACCAGCGGGCGCGGCCCGTCGTGGTGCTCGAACCCTCGATGCCCGTTGGACCGCCCGGCGGGCAGCCCCGGGTCCAGCACCAGGGCCAGCCCGGCGTATTTGCCCGCCGGCACATGGATGACGTCACCCGGCTTGAGCTTCTCCAGCGCGACGGCCGCCTCGGCCCGCCGCTCGTTGGCGCCCTGCCGGGCCAGCTCGGTCTCGCGGTCCTTCAGCTCGCGCCGCAGTCGCGCGTACTCCTCGAAGTCGCCGAGGTGGCAGGTCATGGACTCCTTGTAGCCCTCGAGCCCCTCTTCGTTGCGCTGCACCTGCCGCGAGATCCCCACGACCGACTTGTCGGCCTGGAACTGCGCGAAGGACGTCTCGAGGAGCTCACGCGAGCGGTGCCGGCCGAACTGCTCGACGAGGTTGACCGCCATGTTGTACGACGGCTTGAAGCTGGACCGCAGCGGATACGTACGCGTGCCCGCGAGCCCTGCCAGATGCTCAGGGCTGCTCCCGCGCTGCCACAGCACGACGGCATGGCCCTCGACATCGATACCGCGCCGCCCGGCACGCCCGGTCAACTGCGTGTACTCGCCCGGCGTGATGTCCGCGTGCTGCTCGCCGTTCCACTTGACGAGCTTCTCCAACACCACCGACCGCGCGGGCATGTTGATGCCCAGCGCGAGCGTCTCGGTGGCGAACACGGCCTTCACCAGGCCCCGGACGAACAGTTCCTCGACGACCTCCTTGAAGGTCGGCAGCATGCCCGCGTGGTGGGCCGCGATGCCGCGCTCCAGGCCCTCCAGCCACTCGTAGTAGCCCAGGACGTGCAGATCCTCGGTCGGAATGGCGGCGGTGCGCTCCTCGACGAGAGCACGCACCCTGCCCCGCGCCTCGTCGTCGTTGAGCCGCAGACCGGCGTACAGACACTGCTGTACGGCGGCCTCACAGGCGGCCCGGCTGAAGATGAAGGTGATCGCCGGCAGCAGCCCTTCGGAGTCGAGCCGCTCGATGACCTCGGGACGCCCCGGGGTCCACACCCGCGAGCGCTGTCTGCGCTCCCGCTCCCGGTCGGCCTCGCGCATCGCACGGCCGCGTCTGCGGTCCTGGTAGGAGGGGCGCTGCGCCTCCATCCGGGCCAGCCGCGTGAGGTCGGGGTTGACGGCCTTCTTCTGGCCCTCGCCCTCCTCGAACAGGTCGTACATCCGCCGCCCAGCGAGCACGTGCTGGAACAGCGGCACGGGCCGGTGCTCGGAGACGATCACCTCGGTGTCGCCCCGGACGGTGTCGAGCCAGTCGCCGAACTCCTCGGCGTTGGACACGGTCGCCGAGAGGGAGACCAGGGTGACCGACTCCGGGAGGTGGATGATCACCTCCTCCCAGACGGCACCGCGGAAGCGGTCGGAGAGGTAGTGCACCTCGTCCATGACCACGTACCCGAGCCCGAGCAGGGTCTGCGAACCCGCGTACAGCATGTTGCGCAGCACCTCGGTGGTCATCACGACCACCGGGGCGTCGGAGTTGACGCTGTTGTCGCCGGTGAGCAGACCGACCTTGTCGGCGCCGTAACGACGCGACAGGTCGGCGTACTTCTGGTTCGACAGCGCCTTGATGGGTGTCGTGTAGAAGCACTTCTTGCCTTGTTGCAGGGCGAGGTGGACGGCGAACTCGCCCACGATCGTCTTGCCCGAACCGGTGGGGGCGGCCACCAGCACGCCCTTCCCCGTCTCGAGCGCCTGACAGGCCTCGATCTGGAAGGGGTCGAGGCCGAAGTCGTACATCTCGCGGAAGTCGGCGAGCGCGGTGGCCTGCTCGGCAGCGCGCACGCGCGCGGCCGCGTACCGCTCGGCCGGTGAGAGGTCCTCTGTCATCGTGCTTTCGAGCGTACCGGGCCGCACTGACAACAGGACGATCATTATCCGGATCCCCCGTGCTCGGAGCGAGGTGCGGCCGGTACCACCGTGGGGTGGTACCGGCCGCAACCTCGCTCCGAGCACGCCCCCTACGAGGCTCCTGCCGTGACGGGGTCAGTTACTGTTGTAGATCGGCCCGCCCCAGTAGCAGGTGTCGTCACCCAAGTCGTCGACACAGGCCGCGAGAATGATGCGGCTGCCGGTGCCGCCGAGGGCGTTGGGCGACGTGCTGTTCTCGTAGAATTCCTTGTTGCAGGAGACCCAGTCGCCCTCGCCCCGGTTGTTCCAGCACTTGCCGGTGCGGTAGGTCTTCCACGTGCCGCTGCTGTCACGGAGCTGGTTCTCCCAGGACGCGTAGACGGACCAGCCGTCCAAGGATGTGTCCTTGGCGTAGATGACATCGCCGTCGGGCTTGAAGCAGGCCCTGGCGCCCTGGATCTCGGTGACACAGGTACCGCTGGTCGGAGCGCTGCTGGCGACCCCCGTGTCCGACTCGTCCGCCGCAGCCGCCGGGTTGCTCATCGCTAGAACGAGCACTCCGGTGGCAACCGCGCCCAGAGCTGTCTTTGTCACACCGCGCATATAGGTGATCCCCTCCCACAGAACAACAGAAGTGCCCACGAATCCACACGCCGACATTGTTTTCATGAGGCTTCATGAACGATTATGTACGATCATGGACGCTTGATGTGCGACACGTCAACTCCATATCCACTCTCCGTCACCTTGCGATCGACTGACCGCCGAGGAGGAGATGCGAGTGGGGCCCGTCCCTCATCGGGACGGGCCCCACTCGCGCGTGACGCAGCTCTCACGTGACGTCGTCGTAGCCGTTAACCCGGTCGTTGTCTCGATCGGTCTTCTCCGGCAGGACCCGGCTCGCCGACACCGGCACAACCTCGCCAACGTCTTCGGGGGTCAGATCGAGGTCGGACGCCTCGTCGTCGGCGGGTCCCTCGGCATCGCGGCGGGCACGACGGCGGTCGTTCATCAGGGCCACACCCGTGGCAATGAAGTACAGGATCCAGATGGGTCCTGCCAGCGCCAGCATGGAGATGGGGTCGGTGCTCGGCGTTGCGATCGCCGCGAAAAGGGTGATGCCCATCACCATGGCCCGCCACCAGCCCGCCATCCGGCGCCCCGAGAGGACGCCGCCGAAGTTGAGCATGACCAGCAGCAGGGGAAGTTCGAAGGAGAGCCCGAAGACGATGATCATCCGCATAATGAGCTGCAACAAGTCATCGAGAGGCAGCTGATTGTCGCTGCCGATGATCGAGAACTCCAGCATCACCGACGCCATCTTGGGCAGCGTCCAGTAAGCGAAGTAGCCGCCAGTGACGAAGAGAGGGAAGCCGGCGGCGACGAAGCCGAGCGCGTACTTCTTCTCGTTACCGTGCAGACCAGGCGCCACGAAAGCCCAGAGCTGGTAGAGCCACACAGGGGCCGACAGCACGATGCCGGTCGACATCGACACCGTCAGAGCCAGCGTGAACGGACTGAGCAAGCCGTTCTGCACGATGCGCGCGCACTGCTTGCTATCAGGATTCTGCGCCAGCTCCGTGAACCTGTACTTGCATCCGACGGAGTCAAGGATGGGGTTCGTGAAGAACTCCATGATGTCCTTGTAGAAGAAGACCGCGATGATCATCCCGACGATGATCGCCAGCACGCTCTTCACAAGCCGGTTGCGGAGTTCACGAAGGTGATCCGCAAGGGGCATCCGCCCCTCGGGATCCTTCTCCTCATTGCGGGCAGACTTCAGCAACCCACGTTCCCATCTCGTGCAGCGGGCCGGAGGTCACCGGCCCTGCGTCAGCGCTTGGTCGTGTCCGTCGGCTCGGTGACCGGGCGGGAGCTGGTCACATCGCCGGGGGCGGCCTGGATGGTGCGCTGGGACTGGGGCTGCTGGTCGTCCTGGGGCGGGGCGGACGCGGCGGTCGCGTTGTCCTGGCCCTCGGACTTCATCGCCTTCGCCTCGCTCTTGAGGATGCGGGCGGACTTGCCGAGCGAGCGCGCCATGTCGGGAAGCTTCTTCGCGCCGAACAGCAGGATGATGACGACGAGGATGAGAATGATCTCGGGGGCGCCGAGCCTTCCGAACATAAGTCTTTACCTTCTCACCGAGGCGGCTGGGGTGGGGTGCTGAGCTGTCCGACCGGTCGGACAGGTGTCCGAACGATCGTGTTGTCAGCGATCGTAACGCTCAGGGGTGAACGTGGGGCAATCCCCGTGCGTACTCCCGGTCCGCGAGCCGGGCCTCGTTCTCCGGTCCGCGACCAGCAGCGTACCTGCCCGGCCCCTCGGGATGACAGGGCGAAGTGACCCAAAACGCTTCCGGCGCAGGACTCACATCCCGTGCACAGCGGGACTCACAGCGTGTCCACGGAGCGGGCGGTGCTCACTGCGGCCCGCTCCAGATCCTCCGCGGCCCTGCCGAGGCGCTGCGCCGACTCCGCGACCTGCCGTCCCAGCCGCTGCGCCTCGAGGAACACCCGCACGGCGAGCACGCCGAGCACGACGAGACCCAGGAAACCCACAGCGATCGCGAACATCGGCCAGAACATGGTGCCGAGCCTAGAGGGTGGAGTGGAGCCGCAGGGTGCTGACCCCGCCCCCGGTCAGCAGCTCGACGATCCGCTCCCCCGCGGGCTTGCGGACGGAGGCGGCGCAGTCGGGGCAGGTGAACGAGTAGAACGTGGTCCTGCTGGTGGCACCGACGACCAGCCGCAGGGCCCCGGCGGCGAGCTCGAACCGGCCGCGGCAGTCCGGGCAGCCCGCCCGGAACACCGTCGGGGACACGCTCCGCATTCCCGAGAACGCGGACGCCACCGACATCCCCTGCACACCAGACATCGCCGACTCGCTCAAAGCTCCTGCTCCTGCCTGTCGTCGTTCGTGTGAGTTGGGTGTGAACCCGGCGTCTCGACCCCGTCGTACGCCGCCAGCGCCTCGCGGGCCGCCTGCCGGGCGCTGTCGGCGAGCTCGGGTGGCGAGACGATACGGCCGTCGCGGCCGAGCCGCAGCGCCAGGCGCCGCAGGGACGTCGGATCGGGGGTGCGCAGGGTGATACGCAGTCCGCCGTCGGCGAGCTCATCCGCACTGTCGTGCGGGTAGTACTCGGCGACCCAGCGCCCGCCCGGGCTCACCTCGACCACGACCTCCGGATCCTCGGCGGCCGGCTGCACCAGCGCCTGCGAGAGGTCCCGCAGCTCTATCTCGGGCGGCGCGGACGGCTCGTCGAGGATCTTGATCTCGGCGACCCGGTCGAGCCGGAAGGTGCGGCGCGCCTCGGAGCGGCGGCACCAGGCCTCGACGTAGGTGTGACCGACGCTGACCAGCCGGATCGGGTCGATCTCCCGCTCGGTGACCTCGTCGCGGGCGGGTGAGTAGTAGCGGATCCACAGCCGGCGCCGCTCGGAGATCGCACGGTCGACGTCGGCGAAGACCCCGCCCTCGGACTCGAAGGTCACCGACAGCCGGGAGCTGGCCCCCGCCTGCTCCCCCGCCGCGGTCTCCACCTTCGCCGTGGCCCGCAGCAGCGCCTGCCGGTCGCCCTCGCGCAGACCGGGCAGGGTCGAGACGGCCCGGGCGGCGACGAGCAGCGCGGTGGCCTCGTCGGCGGCGAGCCGCAGCGGCTCGGCGACGTCATCGGGGTTGTGCCACCAGATGCGCTCGCCGTCGGTGTCGATGTCGAGGAGGTCGCCGCCGCGGAAGCTGGTGCCGCACATGGGCAGCACATCGAGGTCGGAGACGAGCTCGTCCTCGGTGATCCCGAAGGCGCGGGCGACGTCCTCGACACGGGCGCCGGGCCGCTCCTTCAGATACGTCACCAGGGAGAGCATCCGCCGGGTCTGGTCGATGGCGTTGACGGGCCTGACCGGTTTGCCTGCCACTGTGTTGCTCGCTCCCCCTCAGCCCTTGGCCACGGCACGCAGCCGGTCCACCACATCGGCCCGCAGTTCGGCGGGTTCCAGGACGACCACGTCCGGCCCGAACTCCACCAGCCAGGCGTCCAGCCCATGACCGTACGGAATCTCCAACTCGTCCCACCCGTCGCCCAGTTCCCGCACCGCGGTGGCCTTCGCCCGCAGCGGGTAACCGGCGCCCGCGCGCAACCGGATCAGCGCGCTGCGGTCGGCGCTCTCCCCCGCCCAGCTCGCGACGGTCTCGCGGACGGTCACCACGTCGGGCACCTCGGCGGTGAAACGGGCACCGCGCGAACGCACCTTGCCGGTGATCCGGGACAGCCTGAAGACCCGCTCGGCGCCCCGGTCGCGGTCCCAGCCCGCCAGATACCAGTGGCCGCGCCAGCACTCCAGCGCCCACGGCTCGACATGCCGGGTCTCGGGATGCGCGGCGGTGGCCTTGCGGTACTCGAAGACGACCGGACGGCGGTCGCGGCAGGCCAGCATCAGCGGCTCGAACGCGGCCTCGTGCACGGGGATCCGCGGCTCGAGGGCGCCATGCGCCTCGTACGGGTCGAAGTCCTCCGGCAGCCCGGCCGCCCGCAGCTTCTGCAGGGCGCCGCTGGCCGCGCCCGCGAGCCGTGCCTGCTGCCACACCTTGGCGGCGAGACCGAGGGCGGCGGCCTCCTCGGCGTCGAGGGTGACGGGCGGCAGCCGGTTGCTGTCGCGGCGGGCGAGGTAGCCGACGTCGCCGTCGAGGTTCTCCACGGTCTCGATGACCAGCCCGAGTTCGCGCAGATCGTCCTTGTCGCGCTCGAACATCCGGTTGAAGCTGTCGTCCGAATTCGCTTCCAGGTAGGCCTCGATGGACTGGCGCAGCTCACGCTTGCTCAGCGGCCTGCGCGTCCCCAGCAGACACAGCGCCAGGTTCATCAGCCGCTCGGCCTTGGCAATGGCCATCGACGCCCTTCGCCTCCCTATGGTGCTTACGGACGATGACCGTACCGCCCCGCGGTGGCGTGGCAAAAGCCGAGGGCCCATGCCCGGACAGGCATGGACCCCAGGTGATCGCCAGTGGTCGTACGACGATCAGACGCCGACCAGGTCGACGACGAAGATCAGCGTCTCGCCGGGCTTGATGGCCGGGGTCGGGCTCTGGTTGCCGTAGGCGAGGTGCGCGGGGATGGTCAGCTGACGGCGGCCGCCGACCTTCATGCCCTGCACGCCGAGGTCCCAGCCCTTGATGACGCGGCCGCCACCCAGCGGGAAGCGGAACGGCTGACCACGGTTCCAGCTGGCGTCGAACTCCTCGCCGGTGCTGAAGGCAACGCCCACGTAGTGGACGGTGACGGTCTGGCCCGCCTGCGCCTCGGCGCCGTCGCCCTCCCAGATGTCCTTGATCTCGAGGTCCGCCGGGGGCTCGCCACCGGGGAAGTCGATCTCGGGCTTCTCGATGCTCACGTCTCTAGCTCCTGCTTGTCTGCGGAAAGGCAACGCACACAGTCTTACACCCCGAAGGCGTCAGAGCTTCGCCAGGATGTCGACCGTGAAGACCAGCGTCGAGTCCTTCTCGATGCCGCTGCCGCTCGGCGGATTGTCGCCGTATCCCAGGGCCGGCGGGATGACGATGAGGACGCGGCTGCCGACCTTCTTGCCGGTCAGACCCTGCTTCCAGCCCTTGACGACCCCGTCGAGCGAGAACGACGTCAGGGTCTTCCTGGCATACGTCGAGTCGAACTCCTTGCCGGAGTCCCACAGCACGCCCTTGTACTGCACGAGCAGGCCGCTGTCGGCGGCGACCTTCTCGCCGTCACCCTCGATGACGTAGCTCGACGCGAGCTTGGTCGGCGCGTCCTTCTTGGGGATCTCGATGGAGGGCGCCTTGCCGTCGGTGTTCGTCCCCACCTTGGGCAGATCCGCGTCGTCCTGCGCCACGTTCGTGCCCTTGGCGGAGCTCGTGACCGGGTACACGCCCTTCATGTCCACCACGAACACCAGCGTGTCGGTGCCCTTGATGCCACCCTCCGCGTAGCCCTCCTTGCCATAGCCCCAGGTGGGCGGGACGGCGAACTCGACGCGGCTGCCGACCTTCTTGCCCGTGAGGGCGTACCGCCAGCCGTCGATGACACTGGCCTGGGCGAGCTGGATGGCGAGCGCGGAACCCCGGTCGAAGGAGTTGTCGAAGACCTTGGCCGTGTCCCAGATCTGGCCGAGGTAGTTCGCCACGAGGAAGTCGCCCTCCGCGGCCGTCCGGCCGTTGCCCGCGATGACCGTCTTCACCGCGAGCTGGCTGGACGGGTCACCGCTGCCCTTGGCGACGGTGGGCTTCTCACCGAACTTCGCACCCGCGGTGATCGCCGGCAGCGGACCGTCCACGATCTTCGGCGCCGGCGCACCGGACGTGGCCGAGGCGGAGGGCGACGCGCTGTCGCCGCTCTCCGCGGAACTCGCCCCGTCGTCGTTGCACGCGGCGAGCGTGGCCATTCCTGCGGGTACGGCAATCAGTAGTGAGCGTCGGCGCACGGTAAGAGCCTCGTAATCGGTCGATCTTGTGGATGGCGTGCGCGCAACTCTACGGCGTGAGAAGGGCGCCGTACGGATAACGTACGGCGCCCGTGTGGCGTTCCGGAAGGCGATCCGGAACGCCTTGCTCACATACCGGCGATCAGCTTCTCCACCCGGTCGTCGACGGAACGGAACGGGTCCTTGCACAACACCGTGCGCTGGGCCTGGTCGTTGAGCTTGAGATGGACCCAGTCGACGGTGAAGTCCCGGCGCTGTTCCTGAGCCCGGCGGATGAAGTCACCGCGAAGACGGGCCCGAGTGGTCTGCGGGGGCACGGACTTGCCCTCGAAGATCTTCAAGTCGTTGCAGATACGGGCCGCTTGGCCCTTCCTCTCCAGAAGGTAGTAGAGACCACGACGACGGTGAATGTCGTGATACGCGAGGTCTATCTGCGCGACCCGCGGGTGGGACATGGTCATGTTGTGCTTGGCCCGGTACCGCTCGATGAGCTTGTACTTCATGACCCAGTCGATCTCGGTGCCGATCCGGTCGAGGTCCTCGGCCTCGATCGAGTCGAGCACCCGGCCCCACAGCTCCAGGACCTGCTCGACCGTTCCGGTACGGATGCCGCGGCGCTCCACGAAGTCCACGGCCTTCTCGTAGTACTCGCGCTGCACCTCCAGCGCGGAGGCCTCCCGGCCGCTGGCCAGACGCACCTTGCGCCGACCGGTGATGTCGTGGCTGACCTCGCGGATCGCCCGGATCGGGTTCTCCAGCGTCAGGTCGCGCATCACGGTGCCCGCCTCGATCATGCGCAGCACCAGGTCGGTCGCGCCGACCTTGAGGAGCATGGTCGTCTCGGACATGTTCGAGTCGCCCACGATCACATGCAGGCGGCGGTAGCGCTCGGCGTCGGCGTGCGGTTCGTCGCGCGTGTTGATGATCGGCCGGGAACGCGTCGTCGCCGAGGAGACGCCCTCCCAGATGTGCTCGGCCCGCTGGCTGACGCAGTACACGGCGCCCCGCGGGGTCTGCAGAACCTTGCCCGCGCCACAGAGCAACTGGCGGGTGACAAGGAAGGGAATGAGGATGTCCGCGAGCCGGGAGAACTCCCCGTGGCGGGCGACGAGATAGTTCTCGTGGCACCCGTAGGAGTTGCCCGCCGAGTCGGTGTTGTTCTTGAAGAGGTAGACGTCGCCCGCGATTCCTTCCTCGTGCAGGCGTCGTTCGGCGTCCACCAGGAGTCCTTCGAGAATGCGCTCGCCTGCTTTGTCGTGCGTGACCAGTTCCGTCACGTTGTCACATTCGGGAGTCGCATATTCCGGATGTGACCCGACATCGAGATAGAGGCGGGCACCGTTTCGCAGAAAGACATTGCTGCTGCGGCCCCATGACACGACACGGCGGAAGAGGTACCGCGCCACCTCGTCGGGAGACAGACGTCGCTGTCCCCTGAACGTACACGTGACGCCGTACTCGTTCTCCAGCCCGAAAATGCGGCGGTCCATGACTGAACATTACGCCCGATCCCCTGTGCTGAAACGGGGTTCGACGGCACGGTTTGGATCATTTTCCGATGAAGCCGCAACCACCCCCCGCCCACCGGGAGCTGCGAGGACCCGCCCGGTGGCCAGCAGAACCAGCAGGGAGACACCCCCCGCCACACCCGGTACGGCGAAACCCCACACGGCCCCACCGGCCTCTACGACCGGCCCCGCGACGCCCGTTCCGACCGAGGCACCCACGGTGAACGTCGTCACAAGCCACGAGAAAGCCTCCGTGACCGTGCCCCGCGGCGCGTGATGGTCGACCAGCACGAAAGCACACGCGATGGCGGGCGCGAGGAACACCCCCGCGACCACCGTCAGCAGCACCATGGCGACCGCGCCGGGCATCAGCAGCAGCGGCAGATAACACACCGCCAGCAGAGCCACCAGCACCCGCAGTCGACGCGCCGGCTCACCGGTCCACTGCCGCGCGCCGTACACGGTGCCGCCGATGAGGGCCCCCAGACCGATCGCCGCCATCAGCCAGCCGTACACCACGTCGCCGCCGTGGTCGTCGGCGTACGGCACCGAGGCGACCGTGATGGACCCCAGCGCGATACCGACGAACAGGAACGCGCCCAGCAGCGCCAGCAGTCCGGGAGAGCGCAGCGCACCGAGCCAGTGCGCCTCACGCGGCGCCGAACGCCACCCGCGCGACGGCCGCGACACGACCACCGAGAGCGCGCCGAGCACCCCGATGACGTTCAGAACCAGCAGCGCGGCCCGGGCCGACCACAGCGACGTGCACACCGTCACCAGCAACGGCCCGAGGGTGAACATGACTTCCTGCGCCACGGCGTCCATCGCGTACGCCGTGTGCACCTGGCCCTCCTTGCGCAGAACACTCGGCCACAGCGCCCGCAGTCCGCCCTCCAGCGGCGGCGTGAAGAGCCCGGCGAGGGCCACGGCGGCACAGGCGGCCGCGAGCGTGTCAGGGCCGGTGAACGCGAAGGCCACCATCGCCAGGGCGGAGGCGACCGCCGCGGGCAGCTGGACGCGCGGCTGGCCGTACAGGTCCACCAGCCGGCCCAGCACCGGCTGACCGACGGCGTTGGCGACACCGTAGACCGCCGCGAGCGCTCCGGCGAGGCTGTACGAGCCGCCCTCCGCACGCACGAACAGCACGATCGCGATGGCCGCGGTGGCGTTCGGCAGCCGGCCCACCAGGGTGCCGACCAGCAACCGTGTGGCGTGCCTCGCCCTGAGGATCTCCAGGTATCCCGCGGCCATGTCCCGCCCTTCCCGTGCCGTGACGTGCGCCGGTGACGCATGAGGTTTTACGTATAACGTCCTCCGTCATACGTACCATGTGCGCTGTTGACGAGTCCAGACAAAGGAGCAGGCAGCCGGTGGCACGAGGCAGCGCACGCCCCACCAGCCGCGACGTCGCCCAAGCCGCCGACGTCTCCCAGGCCACCGTCTCCCTGGTACTCGGCGACAAATGGCGAGGCCGCGTCTCCGAAACCACCGCCGACCGGGTACGCCGAGCCGCCCACGAACTCGGCTACCGCCCCAACCTCGCCGCCCGCAACCTCCGCCTCGGCCGCACCCGCACCGTCCTGCTCGTCGTACCCGCCCTGACCACGGAATTCTTCGCCGGCGTCTACACCGGCGCCGCACGCATCGCCGCCGCACACGGCTTCGGCGTCCTCCTGTACCCCTCCCCCGAAGGCGTCGGCCCCGCCAGAAACCCCTTCGCCTCCGCCCAGGCCGCCCTGGACGGCGTCCTCGCCTCCTCCATGGCCGCAGACGCCCTCACCGCCATCCGCGGCGACCAGCTCCCCCTCGTCATGCTCGACAGCGACCCCCACGGCAGCCTGGGCGCCGCGACCGTGAACCTGGACATCGCCGACGGCACCCGCCAGGTCGCCGACCACCTGCTGAACCAGGGACACCGACGCTTCCTGCACCTGGCCGCCGACATCCCCTCCTGGACCTTCGAGGTACGCGCACGCGAACTCGCCGCACGCCTCGCGACAGTGCCGGGCACCTCACTCCACACAGCACACACACCCATCTCCATCGAAGGCGCCCTCACCGCCACCGAGACGGCACTCCGCACCCCCGGCCCCCACCCCACCGCCGTGGTCTGTGACGACGACAAACTGGCGGCCGGCGCCTACAAAGCCCTGCGCCGACGAGGCCTGCGCATCCCCGACGACGTCTCCGTCACCGGCGTCGACGACATCGCCCTCGCCGCCGCCCTCGACCCGGAACTGACCACCGTACGACTCGACGCCGAACTCTTCGGCGAGCACGGTATGCGCGCCCTCCTGGCAGTCCTGGAAGGCCGTACACCCGACGCAGGGGACATCCCCGTCGAACTCGTCGTACGAGGCTCCACAGCACCCCCCACCGGCCCCTGAACGCCCTGTGCCCCGGCCGAGTCATCGGCCGGGGCACACAAAGGGACGGGACGAGACGCGGGACTACTCCTCCTCGGAGCTCTCCGCCTCCGTGGCCGCGCCACCCGCCTCGAGAAGCCGGTCGAGCTGACGGCCCACGATGCGCTTGAACTTACGCTGCTGCGGACGCGTACGGTCCAGCACCGCCACCTCCAGACGCTCGGCGGGGATCTCCCGCTCCGTGCCGTTGGTGTCCCGGGACAAGGCCTGCACGGCCAGCTTCAGGGCCTCGGCGAGGCTCATGCCGTCCTGATGACGCTGATCGAGGTAACCACTGATCTGCTCGGCATTGCCACCCACCGCGACCGAGCCGTGCTCGTCCACGATCGAACCGTCATGCGGCAGCCGATAGATCTGATCACCCTCCGGCGTCTCCCCCACCTCGGCCACGACCAGCTCCACCTCGTACGGCTTCTCGGCCGCACTGGAGAAGATCGTGCCCAACGTCTGGGCGTAGACATTCGCGAGACCACGAGCGGTCACGTCATCACGGTCATAGGTGTAGCCCCGCAGATCCGCGTAGCGCACACCACCGATCCGCAGATTCTCGTACTCGTTGTACTTACCGGCGGCCGCGAAACCGATCCGGTCATAGATCTCGCTGAACTTGTGCAGCGCACGGGACGGGTTCTCACCGACGAAGACAATGCCGTCGGCATACTGCAGCACGACCAGGCTGCGACCGCGGGCGATGCCCTTGCGGGCGTACTCCGCCCGGTCGGCCATCGCCTGCTGGGGGGAGACATAGAACGGCGTCGACACCGGTTATCCGTCCCTTTCTGTCGAAGTCACTGCGATCACCTTGCAAGCACCGGATCCGCCGCTACAGCAGCGCGGCCCGCGGACCGTCAGGCTGCTCCAGACGCCGCTCCAGGATCGAACGGGCGATCTCGGAGGACTCCTCGTCCGTCAGCCGGCGGAAGCCATCCTCGGTGATCACGGTGACGATCGGATAGATCCGGCGCGCGACATCGGGACCACCGGTCGCCGAATCGTCGTCAGCCGCGTCATACAAGGCCTGCACCACCAGCATCGTGGCCTCGGCCTCGGACAGACCGTCATGGAAGAACTTCTTCATCGCACCCCGGGCAAAGACCGAGCCCGAACCGGTGGCAGCGAAGTTGTGCTCCTCGGAGCGACCACCGGTGACGTCGTAGGAGAAAATACGCCCCCGGCCACGGTCCACGTCATACCCCGCGAACAGCGGCACCACGGCCAGACCCTGCATCGCCATACCGAGGTTGGAACGGATCATGGTCGACAGCCGGTTCGCCTTGCCCTCCAGCGAGAGCTGCGCCCCCTCGACCTTCTCGAAGTGCTCCAACTCCAGCTGGAACAGCTTCACCATCTCCACGGCCAGACCAGCGGTGCCGGCGATACCGACGGCCGAGTACTCGTCCGCCGGGAACACCTTCTCGATGTCCCGCTGCGCGATGACATTGCCCATCGTCGCCCGCCGGTCACCGGCCAGCACGACCCCGCCAGGGAAGGTCACGCCGACGATCGTGGTGCCGTGCGGCGCCTCGATCACGCCCTGCGTCGGCGGCAGTTGGCGGTTGCCCGGCAGCATCTCCGGCTGATGCGCGGACAGGAAGTCCATGAAGGAGGCGGACCCAGGCGTCAGGAAGGCAGCTGGTAGACGCCCGGTGCTACGAGTGTTGGCTTCCACGCGATTCCTTCCACATACGTTGCAGCCCGCCTTATGACGTCGGGCCGATCCTTGAACTGCCCCAGCGCCGCGTTGCAGCTGAAGCACAGTACGCCTCGGACCCTACCCGTCTCGTGACAGTGATCAACATGCTCGGGCAACGCCGCCAAACATATGCAGCAGACGCCCCCTTGAGAGGCGATCAACTCGTCACGCTCGGCTTCCGTCATGCCGTACTTACGTTTTAGGTGATCCTCCCGCCCGCGCTCGGCCCGGCAAGCTTTGCAGCGCGTTACCAGACCGTCCGAGGCAGTCGCGTTGCGATGCCATTCACTGTGCGGCTTGACCTCGCCACAGGTGCGGCAGAGCTTGTGCCCGGCAGGGACATCCACCCTCAGCCGAACGTTGCGCCCCTTCGCCACCTGCCGCTGCTGGTGGTAGACAGCCGCGCACTCGCGGCAATAGGCCTGCAACCCATCACGCATCGCCTTGTTTCGCGCGAACGCTGCTCGCGGCTTGCACTCCTTACACCGCGAGCAGCGCCTCACACCTTCTTCGCTTTCCACTCTCGACTCCCCCGTCACCTTCGATTCGAAGGGAAAAACTACTCTCCACCCTTCTGAACGAAGGACCGCACGAAGTCCTCGGCGTTCTCCTCTAGGACGTCGTCGATCTCATCCAGGACGGAGTCCACGTCGTCGCTCAGCTTTTCCTGGCGCTCCTTGAGGTCCTCGGTGGCTGCCGCCTCCGGCGCCGCCTCCTCGACTTCCTCGGTGGAGCGTGTGGCCTTCTGCTGGCCGCCGCCGGTGTCCTTGGTTGACATAACCCTCACCCCGCTCGTTTCGCCCGACATGGTCGCCAGGTCGGCTATCCGCCGATCGGTGATGATCAGACCCTACAAGCCCGGTCTGACATCGGCCCCGCAGTTTCCTCAACGTACGGGGGCCATCTCGATGATTCCCGGACGTCGGGGTTTCCACCCTGTCCGGAGGTCTTGTTCCGGGTACCCGCTCAGTTGCCGGAGAGGACCCTGACCAGGTCTTCCGCGGTGCGACAGCGGTCCAGGAGCTCCTTGACGTGATTACGCGTTCCGCGAAGCGGTTCCAGGGTTGGAACGCGCTGCAGAGAGTCCCGCCCCGGCAGGTCGAAGATCACCGAGTCCCAGGAGGCCGCGGCGACGTCGTCGGCGTACTGCTCGAGGCAGCGGCCCCGGAAGTACGCGCGTGTGTCCTCCGGCGGCTTCGTACGGGCCCGCTCGACGTCGGACTCGTCCAGGAGGCGCTTGATCCTGCCGCGGGCGGCGAGACGGTTGTAGAGGCCCTTCTCGGCCCGTACGTCGGCGTACTGGAGGTCGAGGAGGTGGAGCTTCGCGGCGTCCCAGTCGAGGTCGTCGCGGCGCCGGTAGCTCTCCATGAGTTCGCGCTTGGCGACCCAGTCCAGCTCGCCTGCGAGGCTCATGGGGTCGTTCTCGAGCCGGTTGAGAGTGTCCTCCCAGCGGGCCAGGACGTCCTTGGTCTGTTCGTCGGCGTCCGCGCCGAAGCGCTCCTCCACGTACTTGCGGGACAGCTCGAAGTACTCCATCTGCAGTTGGACCGCGGTGAGTGTGCGGCCGCTGCGGAGGGTGACCAGGCGCTGGAGTGTCGGGTCGTGGGAGACCTGGTGGAGGGTGCGTACGGGCTGGTCCACGGCCAGGTCGACGGCGATGAAGCCGTCCTCGATCATGGACAGGACCAGGGCGGTCGTGCCGAGCTTGAGGTAGGTGGAGATCTCCGAGAGGTTCGCGTCGCCGATGATGACGTGGAGGCGGCGGTACTTCTCGGCGTCCGCGTGCGGCTCGTCGCGGGTGTTGATGATGGGGCGCTTGAGGGTGGTCTCGAGGCCGACCTCGACCTCGAAGTAGTCGGCGCGCTGGCTGATCTGGAAGCCGTGTTCGTGGCCGTCCTGGCCGATGCCGACGCGGCCGGCCCCGGCGAAGACCTGGCGGGAGACGAAGAAGGGCGTGAGGTGGCGCACGATGTCCGAGAAGGGGGTTTCCCGCTTCATCAGGTAGTTCTCGTGTGTGCCGTAAGAGGCGCCCTTGTTGTCGGTGTTGTTCTTGTAGAGGTGGATCGGCTGGGCGCCGGGGAGCTGGGCCGCGCGTTCGGCGGCTTCGGCCATGATGCGCTCGCCGGCTTTGTCCCAGAGGACGGCGTCGCGTGGGTTGGTGACCTCGGGGGCGCTGTACTCGGGGTGTGCGTGGTCGACGTACAGGCGTGCGCCGTTGGTGAGGATGACGTTGGCGAGGCCGATGTCCTCGTCGGTGAGCTGGCTGGAGTCGGCGGTTTCGCGGGCGAGGTCGAAGCCCCGCGCGTCCCGCAGCGGGTTCTCCTCCTCGAAGTCCCAGCGGGCACGTCGGGCCCGGTGCATCGCCGCCGCGTAGGCGTTGACGATCTGGGACGAGGTGAGCATGGCATTGGCGTTGGGGTGGCCGGGGACGGAGATCCCGTACTCCGTCTCGATGCCCATTACTCGCCGTACAGTCATGCGGCCCTCCTTGCCCGGCGGCGCCCTCGGTCGGGGGCGGCGCTCAAGTACCGCTGGCGCTCCGGTGCGTGTGCGGTGCCCGTCCCCGCACTGCGCGACTCGGCGGTACCGAAGAGCCTAGAACGGCTTTGCGCTGGTGGGGAGATCATTTGCGTCATTGCCTTGCACGCCTCTTGTTCCGGTTAGTTGTCTGAAAAACAGTCGGCTGCGGGTACCCGGTGAGGGCACCCGCAGCCGCCCTGCCTTTACAGGTACTGACCGGTGTTGGCCACCGTGTCGATGGAGCGTCCGGTGTCGGCACCCTGCTTTCCGGTGATGAGGGTACGGATGTAGACGATCCGTTCGCCCTTCTTTCCGGAGATCCGGGCCCAGTCGTCCGGGTTGGTGGTGTTGGGCAGGTCCTCGTTCTCCTTGAACTCGTCCACGCAGGCCTGGAGGAGGTGGGAGACGCGAAGGCCCTTGGCGTTGTGGTCGAGGAAGTCCTTGATCGCCATCTTCTTGGCGCGGCCCACGATGTTCTCGATCATGGCGCCGGAGTTGAAGTCCTTGAAGTAGAGGACTTCCTTGTCGCCGTTGGCGTAGGTGACTTCCAGGAAGCGGTTTTCCTCGGATTCGGCGTACATGTGTTCCACGGCGGTCTGGATCATGCTCTGGACCGTGGTGGTCCTGTTGCCGCCGTGCTCGCCGACGTCGTCGGAGTGCAGCGGGAGGCGTTCGGTCAGGTACTTGCCGAAGATGTCCTTGGCGGCCTCGGCGTCGGGACGCTCGATCTTGATCTTCACGTCCAGGCGGCCGGGGCGCAGGATGGCGGGGTCGATCATGTCCTCGCGGTTGGAGGCGCCGATCACGACCACGTTCTGCAGGCCTTCCACGCCGTCGATCTCGGCGAGGAGCTGGGGGACGATGGTGTTCTCCACGTCCGAGCTGACACCGGAGCCGCGGGTGCGGAAGAGGGATTCCATCTCGTCGAAGAAGACGATGACGGGTGTGCCCTCGGAGGCCTTCTCACGTGCACGCTGGAAGACGAGGCGGATCTGCCGCTCGGTCTCGCCGACGTACTTGTTGAGGAGTTCGGGGCCCTTGATGTTGAGGAAGAAGCTCTTGCCGGTGGCCTGGCCGGTGACTTCGGCGACCTTCTTGGCCAGCGAGTTGGCGACGGCCTTGGCGATGAGCGTCTTGCCGCATCCGGGGGGCCCGTAGAGCAGCACGCCCTTGGGCGGCCGCAGTTCGTGCTCCTTGAACAGGTCGGGGTAGAGGTACGGGAGCTCGACCGCGTCGCGGATGGCCTCGATCTGGCCGCCGAGACCGCCGATCTGCTCGTAGCCGATGTCGGGGACCTCTTCGAGGACGAGTTCCTCGACCTCGCTCTTGGGAACGACTTCGTAGACGTATCCGGATCGGGGTTCGAGGAGCAGGGCGTCGCCGGGGCGGATGACTACGTCCAGGAGTGGCTCGGCGAGCCGCACCACCCTTTCCTCGTCGGTGTGCCCCTGCACGAGTGCGCGTTCGCCGTCCTCGAGGATTTCCTTGAGGGTGACGATGTCGCCGACGCTCTCGAACTCCATGGCCTCGACCACGTTGAGTGCTTCGTTGAGCATCAGTTCCTGGCCGCGCCGGAGTTCTTCGAGTTCGACGCTGGGGCTGACGTTCACGCGGAGTTTGCGTCCTCCGGTGAAGATGTCGGCGGTGCCGTCCTCGTTGGCCTGCAGGAAGACTCCGAAGCCGGCCGGTGGCTGTGCGAGCCGGTCGACTTCTTCCTTGAGGGCCACGATCTGGTCGCGGGCCTCGCGGAGTGTGTTGGCGAGTCGTTCGTTCTGGGCGGACACGCCGGCCAGATTGGTCTGCAGTTCGACGATCCGCTCTTCGAGAATTCTCGTGTGCCGCGGAGAGTCGGCGAGCTTGCGTCGCAGGACGGCGATCTCCTGCTCAAGGTAGGCAATCTGCCCGGCCGGGTCGTCGGACCCTCGTCCCGGGCGGATGCCGCGGTTCATGTCGTCGTCGTGGGCTGCCACGGTCCTCACCTCCTCCAAGGGGAGCTGGACGCTTCCAGACCCTACCTGGGTGGGTGTCGATTGAAACCCCTAGATCACCATGAGTGTCAAGGTGTGTCGTCGGTCACCCTGCGCCATCCCTCTACGCCGTGTGGATACCCAGTGAACGTGCTTCAGAAGCGGACTGTTCCAAGGTCGGAGTGCTCGAAATCTTCCACGGTGGGCCGGAGTTGCCCACAGCGTCGCCGGTCGGGGGCCCGTGGAACTGGGGCTGGAGTGCCCGCGGCGCGCTCCAGCGGGGCTGCGGTCCGGCTCGATCGCGTCTTGAGTTCGTTGACGGAGCGTGTACGGGCGGGCGGGACGTGTCACGGTCCGGGGCTCCTTTGGCGGGGCCGTCGGGCGCGGGTGGCCGGGGGTAGGGTCGTGGGTGTTCAGCACCCGATGGGGCAGGAGACATGAGCGTGCAGCAGGAAGCTGTGGCCGACGGTGAGGCTCTCGAGGTCTGGATCGATCAGGATCTCTGTACCGGCGACGGCATCTGTGCGCAGTACGCGCCCGAGGTGTTCGAGCTGGACATCGATGGTCTGGCCTATGTGAAGGGCACGGGCGACGAGCTGCTGCAGGCCAAGGGCGCGACGACGCCGGTGCCACTGCCGTTGCTCACGGACGTGGTGGACTCGGCCAAGGAGTGTCCCGGCGAGTGCATTCATGTGCGCCGGGTGTCGGATCGGGTCGAGGTGTACGGGCCCGAGGCGGACTGAGTCGTCGGGTGCCCTGCGTGCGTATCAGACGCTGTGGGCGCCTGCGGGTGTGGAGCGGACGAAGGTGCCGTTCTTCCACTGCCACTTGGCGCCCGTGGTGACGTCGGGGCAGCAACTGGGTACGGAGTCCGAGGAGTAGCCGACCATGTCGGCGGTGACCGTCGCGTCGGAGACCGTGAGGGTGTTGACGGTGATGCGGTCCTTGGGGTTCACGAGGGTCGCGACGACGCGGGGGGTTTTGGCGTCGGCGGCCTGGGTGAGGACGTAGACGCCGTCGGGTGGGGTGCCCATGGGGGCGTCGCAGTGGACGACCGCCACGGTTTCGGGCCTGCCGTCACCGTCGAGGTCGCCGGAGGCTTTCTTCACCACGAGTGCCTTGACCGGGCCGCATTCGATCGGGAAGTCGATGTGGGCGGGGTCGGGGGCGGTGACGGTGGTGGGGGCGCTGTGTGACTGGGGGCCGGCGGCCTGGGCGGCGGTGGCCGGATTCGGCTGGAGTACCGAGGAGAGCGCTATGACGCCGGCGACTGCTGTGGCGGTGGCGACCCAGTGGATGGGGCGGGTGTGGGTGTGAGCGAGTTCCGGGACCGCGGATTGCTGCACTGAGGGTGACTCCCGAGAGGGCTGGTGCCGGTGGGGGTGGCCAGCATGCTGCCACACGGCTCGCCGTGGCGGAACGGCGGGGTCGGTGCTTGTCGGCTCGCGGCCTTGCGTTTTCTGGTGCGGTGTCAATGAAAGAGCGCCGTGGCCGAGTTCCGGACGACTGTCGGGAACTCGGCCACGGCGCGGTTGCGTTGTATGCGGCTGGGGGCCGCCTCAGCGGCCGGAGCCTCCGTCGGCGTTCGGGCCGGTGTAGTCCTCGCCGTAGGCGCCCTTGGCGGGGCGGCGGCGGCGCATGGGCGGCTCGACGCCGTCGGCGAGGCGGCGGGCGGTGAGCAGGAAGCCGGTGTGGCCGATCATCCGGTGGTCGGGGCGGACGGCCAGGCCCTCGACGTGCCAGTTGCGGATCATCGTCTCCCAGGAGGTCGGCTCGTTGAAGCTGCCGATCTCGCGGATGGATTCGACGGTCCGGGCGAGCTGGGTGGTGGTCGCGACGTAGCAGCAGAGGATGCCGCCGGGGACCAGCGCCTTGGAGACGGCCTCCAGGCATTCCCAGGGGGCGAGCATGTCGAGGATGACGCGGTCGACGTCGGTGTCGGACAGGTTGTCCTGGAGGTCGCCGACGGTGAGCTGCCAGGCGGGGTGCGGGCCGCCGAAGTAGCGCTCGACGTTCTGTTGGGCGATCTCGGCGAAGTCCTCGCGGCGCTCGTAGCTGTGCAGCATGCCCTGGTCGCCGATGGCGCGCAGCAGGAAGCTGCTGAGCGAGCCGGAGCCGACGCCGGCTTCGACGACGCGTGCGCCGGGGAAGATGTCGGCGAAGGCGAGGATCTGCCCCGCGTCCTTCGGGTAGACGACGGCTGCCCCGCGGGGCATGGACAGGACGTAGTCGGGGAGCAGGGGGCGCAGCGCGAGGTAGGCGACGTTCCCGGTGGTGCGGACAACGCTGCCCTCGGGAGCGCCGATCAGTTCGTCGTGGGGGAAGGAACCCTTGTGGGTGTGGAAGTTCTTCCCGGCCTCGAGCGTGAACGTGTAGTGGCGGCCCTTGGGGTCGGTCAGCTGAACCTGGTCCCCGACCTTGAAGGGCCCGCGCCTGCGGGCGGCACCGGTCGGTTCGGACATGTGAACAGACTACCGGGGTTTGTGGGGGGCGCCGACCACGTGAAGTTCAGCTGGGGCGGGCCATGGCCTTGACGAAGGCGCGCTCGACGTCGGCGGCGGACAGGACGCCGTAGATCTCTCCGGTCTCCTCGACCACCAGGTATTCGGTGGCGGGGGTGGCGCGCAGGGTGTCCAGGAGGTCTTCGCCGGCGAGTTCCACGGAGACGCGCATGCCGTCGGTGAGGTCTTGGGCGAGGCCGCTGACGGCGACCCAGGGGCGGCGGTGTTCGGGGACGCCGACGATGGCGGCCTCGCGGACGAGGGAGAGGGGTTCGCCGTCGGCGTCGACGACGACCAGGGCGCGGGCGCCGGCTTCGTTGGCGCGGCGCAGGGCTTCCGACAGGGGGGTGTTCGTCTCGACGGGGACGGCGCGGCGGGTGAGGTTGCGGGCGCGCAGTTCGGGGAGGTGTTCGCGCAGGCGGGCCATGCGGAGGCTGTTGCCGGCGCCGGTCCAGATGATCGCGGCGAGGATGGCGGCGAGCAGGGCGTCCATCACGGTGTCCATGCCGACGTTGTCCTCGGCGTTGGAGCCGAGTGCCCCGGACTGGGTGAGCAGGGGGAGGCCGATGAGGACGCAGACGGCGAGGGCGCGGCCGACCCAGGCGGCGGCGATGGTGCCGCTCATGGGTTTGCCGGTGATCTTCCAGACGACCGCGCGGAGCATGCGGCCGCCGTCGAGGGGCAGGCCGGGCAGGAGGTTGAAGGCGGCCACGATGAGGTTGGAGATCATCAGGCCGGCCAGCAGGACGCCGGGGACGGTGCCGGGTTCCACGGGCTGCATGGCGAGGTAGAAGAGGCCGGCGAGGACGAGGGAGAGGAGGGGGCCGACGAAGGCCAGGACGAACTCCCGGCCCGGGGTCTCGGCTTCTTTCTCGATCTCGGAGACGCCGCCGAAGAACTGGAGCTGGATGCGGCGTACGGGCAGTTTGAAGCGGAGGGCGGCGACGGTGTGGGCGAGTTCGTGCACGAGCACGGAGGCGTAGAAGGCGACCGCGAAGAAGAGCGACACGAGGTAGCGGGCGGCTCCGAGTTCGGGCAGGACGCGGTCCAGTTGGCCGCCGAAGACCCAGGTGATGAGGGCGGCGACGAGGAACCAGCTGGGTGCGACGTACACGGGCACGCCGAAGGGGCGTCCCATGAGGAGCCCGCCGCCGGGGTCCTTCTGGCGGCGGGGCGGGCGGCTCCTGGCCGTGCCGGAGTGGGCGAGGGTGCGGTCGGGGTGGGTGTGGGGGGCGTCGGCGGGAGTGGCGGGGCGGTCCTCGGGTGCTGTTTCCGTGCCGTTTCCGTCGGCGGCGGGGTGCTCCGGGGTGTGCTGCGACGGGGTGGCGTCGGCGGCGGGCCGTTCCCCCTCGTCCGGCGTGGTGTCCTCGTGTGAGGCCGGGGTTTTTGCCGAAGGCGCCGTCGCGGCGGTCTCCGCGGTCTCGCTGTCGTGCTTCGGCGCGTCCGCGGTGTCTTCCTCGGAGCGGGCGGCGGCAGCGGCGTCGGCGCCCTGCTCGGGGGCGTCCGCGTCGGGGTGTTCGGGGTCGGCGGTCGGGGCCGCAGGGCCTGCGTGCTGGTGGGCCGGCTCGTCGTTGCCGGACCGCGGGTGCCCGCTCCCGCCGCTCTCGTCCACGGTTTCCCCTCGTTCGAAGCGTCTTCCGCGCCTGCCGGCGGAAGGGTCTCGGGTCGATGGTATGCGGCGGTCGTCACGCGTTCCGCCTCGGCACCCCCTCTGTTTTCTCTGTTGTCGCGGGGGTCTCGGCCGCGACTGGGTCACTGTCAGTGGTGGGCCGTAAGGTCTGGGGTCATGGAGACGAGCACAGAGGGCGCGGCCGAGACCCCCGGCGGCGGGATCGCGGAAGTGGATCCGCCGGTCCCGGACGAGCAGGCGACGACGCGGGAGGCGGCGGCCACGGCGGCCGTCGTCGAGGCGCGTGTCGCCATAGCGCCCGCGTCCTTGTCGCCCTCGCGTGCCAGTGACTTCATGCAGTGCCCGCTGCTGTACCGGTTCCGGGTGATCGACCGGCTGCCGGAGAAGCCGAGCGAGGCGGCGACGCGGGGCACTTTGGTGCATGCGGTCCTCGAGCGGCTCTTCGACGCCCCGGCGGCGGAGCGGACGCCGCCGCGGGCCAAGTCGCTCATCCCGGGTCAGTGGGACCGGCTGCGGGAGACCCGGCCGGAGGTCGTGGAGCTGTTCGCGGACGATCCGGAGGGTGAGCGGCTGGCGCGGTGGCTGGGTGAGGCCGAGCAGCTCGTGGAGCGGTGGTTCGGCCTGGAGGACCCGACGAGGCTGGAGCCGGCCGAGCGTGAGCTGTTCGTGGAGGCCGTGCTGGACTCGGGGCTGAAGCTGCGCGGGATCATCGACCGGGTGGATGTGGCGCCGACGGGCGATGTCCGCATCGTCGACTACAAGACCGGCAAGGCGCCCAGGCCGGAGTATGCCGAGGGTGCTCTGTTCCAGATGAAGTTCTACGCCCTGGTGGTCTGGCGGCTGAAGAACGTGATCCCGCGCCGTCTTCAGCTCGTCTACCTGGGCAGCGGTGACGTTTTGACGTACGACCCGGTCCTCGCCGACCTGGAGCGTGTCGAGCGCAAGCTGCTCGCGCTGTGGGAGGCGATCCGGGAGGCGACGGAGACGGGTGACTGGCGCCCCCGCCCGACCAAGCTGTGCGGCTGGTGCGATCACCAGGCCCACTGCCCGGAGTTCGGTGGCACCCCCCCGCCGTATCCGCTGGCGGTGAGGGCGGCCGAGTCCGGTGACGGCTCACAGGGCAGAATGGGCCCGGACTAGGCGAAGGAGACTTACGTGGCCATCCGCGTCCTACTGGTCGACGACCAGCCGCTGCTGCGCACCGGCTTCCGGATGATCCTGGAGGCCGAGCAGGACATCGCTGTGGTCGGCGAGGCCGGTGACGGGCTCCAGGCGCTCGACCAGGTGCGGGCCTTGCAGCCCGATGTGGTCCTGATGGACATCCGTATGCCGCGGATGGACGGTGTGGAGGCGACCCGGCAGATCACCGGCCCCGGGCGGGACGGCCCGGCGAAGGTGTTGGTGCTGACCACTTTCGACCTCGACGAGTACGTGGTGGAGGCGCTCAGGGCGGGGGCCAGCGGTTTCCTGCTCAAGGATGCCCCGGCCAACGAGCTGGTGCAGGCGATCCGGGTGGTCGCCGCCGGTGAGGCGATGCTCGCGCCGAGCATCACGCGCCGGCTGCTCGACAAGTACGCCACGCATCTGCCCTCGGGCGACGACCCCGTCCCGGACGCCTTGCACACGCTCACCGACCGTGAGGTCGAGGTGCTGAAGCTGGTGGCGCGTGGGCTGTCCAATGCCGAGGTCGCCGCGGACCTGTTCGTGAGCGAGACCACGGTGAAGACGCATGTGGGTCACGTCCTCACCAAGCTGGGGCTGCGCGACCGGGTGCAGGCGGCGGTGTACGCGTACGAGAGCGGTCTGGTGCGCCCCGGCGCGCAGTAGGAGCACGTCGTAGAACGGCCGAGGGCGCCTCTTCGTGAGAAGAGGCGCCCTTCGTCGTGTCCGGAGGTCCGGCGTCAGCCCTTGCTGATCTCCCAGAAGCGGAAGACCGTCGAGGCGTCGAGGCAGTACTCCAGTCCGTAGACGTCGTCGCGGACGACCGCGTACTGCTTGGCCTGCCAGAGCGGGATGACCGGGAGCTCTTCGGCGACCAGGTCCTGGAGGCGGCCGTAGTCGTTGTCGGTCGCGGCGCGGTCGCTCTGGGCGGCTGTGCGCGGGATGAGGGTGCCGGTGATCGTTTTGTTGTGGTAGTTGTTGGCCAGCACGTTGCCCTTGCCGAAGAAGGGGGCCGTGAAGTTGTCGGGGTCCGGGTAGTCGGGCACCCAGCCCTTCACGTAGACGCCGTACTTGCCGTCGGCGATGTCCTTCTCGTACTGCTCGAAGTCGACGGACTTGACGTCGGCGTCGAACAGGCCGCTCTTGTTGAGCTGTCCGGCGATCGCCTTGAGTTCCTGGTCGGTGGCCGGGCCGTAGCGGGTGGGGGTGGACCAGAGGGTCAGTTTGACCTTGCCGGTGATGCCGTCGGCGTTCAGGGCCGCGGCGGCCTTGGTCGTGGACGGGTTGGCGCCGTAGGTGTCGAAGAAGGCCGTGTTGTGGCCCGCGATACCGGCCGGGATGATCGAGTACAGCGAGGTGGCGGTGCCCTGGTAGACCTCGGTCATGAGGGCATCGCGGTCGAGCAGGTAGGCGATGGCCTTGCGTACGCCGAGCTGTCCGGCGACCGGGTCGTTCATGTTGAAGACCAGGTGCTGGACCTCGGCGCTGGTGCCGTCGACGAGTTCGACGCCGGCGTCGGTTCCGGCGGCTTCGATGTCGGCGATGTCGCTCGCGCTGAGGCCTCGGTAGGCGATGTCGATCTTGTTGTCGATCAGGGACTGCTTGAGCTCGTCCTGTTTGCCGTGGAAGAACTTCAGGGTGACGCCGGAGTTCTGTACGTCGGCGGTGCCCTTGTAGTTCTCGTTGACGGAGAAGACGGCCTCGTCGTCGCCGAAGGAGTCCAGCTTGTAGGGGCCGGAGCCGACCGCCTCGCCGTCCTTGCGCAGCCCGTCGGCGTCGTACTGCTGGTGGTCGACGATGGAGCCGGCACCGGAGGCGATCTTGCTCGGGAAGGTGGCGTCGGGCGTGTTCAGCTTGAAGACGACCGTCTTCTCGTCCGGCGTCTCGACCTTTTCGAGCATGGGGAACATGATCGCGGGACCGTCGTCGTCGTTGATCTTCAGCATGCGGTCGAAGGAGAACTTGACGTCCTCCGAGGTGAGGGAGTCACCGTTGCTGAACTGCAGGCCGTCCTTGAGCTTGCATGTGTAGACCGTGGTCCCGGTGTCGCTGAACTCGCAGCTCTCCGCGGCCTCGGGCTCGGGCTCCGTGCCGCCCTTGGGGAAGCTCAGCAGCGACTGGAAGACGTTGTTGAACAACAGCCAGGATCCGGGGTCGTAGCCGGACGCGGGGTCGGTGGCCAGGACGTCGTCCGACATCCCCATCACCACGCCGGAGCCGTCGCTCCCCGAGCCCCCGTTCTCCGTACCGCAGCCGGTCAGCAGGCCGGAGGCCAGCCCCGCCAGCATCGGCAGGACCGGCCACTGGTTACGCATGTTCACTTGCGGATGCCTTGTCGTCGGTTGGCGAATCCCGGGGCCGTCGTCCGCGGCCCGGGCAGGGATCGGATCAGCCGCTCACGCCACGGCTGAGCTCCCACAGCTGAAGGGTCGAGGAGGAGTTGAGGACATAGGCGGTGCCAGTGACGTCGTCGCGGGCGGCGACGTACTGCTTGCCCTGCCACAGCGGCAGCACGGGGACGTCGTTGGCGACGATGTCCTGGATGTTCGTCAGGCTGCTGGTGGCGGACAGCCGGTCGGCCTCGCGACGGGACTCCGGGATCAGGGTGTTGCGGATCTCGCTGTTGGCGTACGGCGAGCCGAGGAAGTTGTCCTTGTCGAGGAACGGCGCGATGTAGTTGTCGGCGTCCGGGAAGTCGGGGAACCAGCCCATGCCGTAGACGTCGTACTCGCCCTTCTGCTCGGCGGGGCGGAAGGTCGCCCAGGGCGCTCCCTTGATGCTGACGTCGAACAGGCCGCTGTCGTTGAGCTGCTTCTGCAGCTGCTCGAACTCGTTCTTGGTGGCGGCGCCGTAGTGGTCGGTCGTGTAGTGCAGGGTCAGCTTGACCGGGGTGGTGATGTTCGCCTTCGTCAGCAGCGCCTGGGCCTTGGCCTTGCTCGGGTCGCCGTACTTGTTGAAGAACGCGTTGGAGTGGCCGGTGATGCTCGCCGGGACCAGCGAGTACAGCGGTTCGGCCTCGGAGCCGTAGACCTTGGAGACGAGTTCGCTGCGGTTGACGATCTGGGCCATCGCCTGGCGCACGGCCTTGGTCTTGACGGTCGCGGCGTCGGTGTTGAAGGCCAGGTAGCGGATCTCCAGGCCGGGCATCTCGACGAGGTCGACGTCGTCGTCCGAGGAGAGGGAAAGCTTTTCGATCTGCTCCGGCGACATGGTGCGGGACATGACGTCGATGTCACCGTCGTTCAGGGCGGTGCCCATGGCGTCGGCGTCCTCGAAGGAGCGCAGCTCGACCTTGTCGTTGTTCACCTTCAGCGTCCCCGTGTAGTGGGGGTTCTTGGTGAACACGGCGTCGACGAGTTCGTCGTTCTTGACGTCGGCCGACATGGTGTACGGGCCGGAGCCGTCGACGTCGAAGCCGTCGCGCAGCTTGCCGCGCTGGTAGTCGTCGGGGTTGACGATGCCGGCGACGGGGGTCGACAGCTTGTAAGGGAACGTGGCGTCGGCCGTCTTGAGGTGGAAGATCACCTCGCGGTCGCCCTTGGTCTCCACGGTGTCGATGGTGGACAGCAGGGCGAAGACACCGCTGTCGGCCTTGAGGGAACGGGCGCGGTCGATGGAGTACTTGACGTCCTCGGCCGTGATGGCGTCGCCGTTCGCGAACTGCAGGTCCTTGCGCAGGGTGCAGGCGTAGCGCTCGTTGCCGGTGTCGGTGAAGCGGCAGCTCTCGGCGGCCTCGGGCACGGGTTCGCCCTCGCCGCGCGGCTGGATCATCAGGGTCTGCACGGTCTGGCGCAGGATGTTCCAGGTGCCGACGTCGTAGGCGTACGCCGGGTCGAGGGGCGCGGGGGCTTCCTGCGAGGCGGTGAACCGGTCCGTGGTGCCGACGACGATTCCGTCCCCGCCGCCACTGCCGCCGTCGGACCCGCCGCACGCGGCGAGTACCGGCACGAGCAGACCGATGACGGCCGGCAGCACCAAAGTCTTGCGGTTCATGCTCGAGTTTCTCCAGAGCTGTTGAGTCCGTGTACCCGGCATGCATGGGTGGTGCGGCGGATCACGGGGGTTTCGTCGATGTTCTCGCGACGAGATTAGTCCGCACCTGCACGAGGGTTGGCGGCCACCGGAGTTGAGCTGCCATCACGCAGCGAAACCGGGCGTGGACGCATTGAAAACCCGACAGGGGAAGGATTCGTGCAGGGTCCCATCAATCGGGACACAAGGGCACGCGCAAGCCGCCCGAACCGGGCGTCGATGCACACACCTCATCGAGTGTCGATCCCCCGTCGCGTGGGGAACGTCACATCATCAACGGTTTGTTCCCGTACCGGAATTCGGCCATCCATCGAGCCGCGAATTCCTTTGCGTGCGGGCCCCGGAAATGCGGCCTCTATCGGTGCCGCACGCTGGGTGAACGCTCAGCGCATTTCCGTCATCAGACCGCGCAGAAATGCCAGGTCCACCTCCTCGAGCGAGGTCACGACGGTGCGCCGGGCGGCCGGGGCGATGGGTGCGACCGAGGGCACGGCCACGACATGGCAGCCCGCGGCCTCGGCCGCCGCGATACCGGTCGCGGTGTCCTCCACGACCGCGCATCTGGCCGGATCCGCGCCGAGACCGGCGGCGGCGAAGAGGTACGGGTCGGGGTGCGGCTTGGTCCGGGCCACCTCGTCCCCCGCCACCGTGAGCGCGAAGTTCTGGGGCCCGAGCGTGGTGAGCACCCGGTCGATGATGCGCCGGTGCGAGGCGGAGACCAGGGCCGTGGGGATCTCGTACTCGGCGAGCTCGGCCAGCAGCCGGGCGGCGCCCGGCATCAGCGGCAGGTGGCGGCCGATGTGGTCCTCGAACCCCTGGTTGAGCAGCACAGACAGCTCGGCGAGGGTGATGTCGGCACCGGTGGCCTCGATCAGGAACCCCGCGCTGCGGGTCATGGGGCCGCCGACCACCACATGGCGCCACGAGTCGTCGAGGGCGTGGCCGAGGCCGGCGAAGACTTCGACCTCGACGTCCCACCAGAACCCCTCGGTGTCCACGAGGGTGCCGTCCATGTCGAGGAGCACCGCCTGCAGGGCTGAGCCTTCGGCCGTTCGGGTTACTGGCGCGGGGACCGTGCTGGTCATCCTGGCGCACCTCCTTGAGGGACGATCAGGCCGGCTCCCAGGAAGGGAGCCGGCCTGCGGTGGACCGACCAGTGTACGTCGCGGTACGACGACATGCCTTGTTTAACCGGTGTGCCCAGGGGCACACCGGAGTCACGGTCGAGGGGTGCCTCAGCGTGCGTTGAAGTACTTGGCCTCGGGGTGGTGGATCACGATCGCGTCCGTGGACTGTTCGGGGTGCAGCTGGAACTCCTCGGACAGCTGGACGCCGATGCGTTCGGGCTGGAGCAGGTCGGCGATCTTGGCGCGGTCCTCCAGGTTCGGGCAGGCGCCGTAGCCGAGGGAGAAGCGGGCGCCCCGGTACTTCAGGGCGAACATGTCCTCGATCTCGCCCGGGTCCTCACCGGCGAAGCCCAGTTCCGAACGCACGCGCGCGTGCCAGTACTCGGCGAGCGCCTCGGCCAACTGCACGGACAGGCCGTGCAGTTCGAGGTAGTCGCGATAGGCGTTGGCCTCGAACAGCTTCGCCGTCTCCTCGCCGATCCGGGAGCCGACGGTGACGACCTGGAGGCCGACGACGTCCGTCTCCCCCGACTCCTCGGGGCGGAAGTAGTCCGCCAGGCACAGCCGGCGGCCGCGGCGCTGGCGCGGGAAGGTGAAGCGGGTGCGCTCGTTGCCCTGGTCGTCGAGGATGATCAGGTCGTCGTCCTTGGACACACACGGGAAGTAGCCGTAGACGACGGCCGCTTCGAGCAGGTTCTCCGTCTGGAGTTTGTCCAGCAGTCCGCGCAGCCGGGGCCGGCCCTCGGTCTCGACGAGTTCCTCGTACGTCGGTCCGTCGCCCGCGCGGGCCTGCTTCAGCCCCCACTGCCCCTTGAACAGGGCGCCTTCGTCGAGCCAGGTGGCGTACTCCTTGAGCTGGATGCCCTTGATGACGCGGGTGTCCCAGAACGGCGGGGTGGGCACGGGGTTGTCGACGGCGACGTCGGAACGGACGTGGCCCTCCTCGGGGTGCTCCTCGACCTCGACGGCGGCGGTCGCGCGTACCCTGCGCTGCTTCAGCTCGGGAAGCTTGGCGCCGGGTACGCCCCGCTTGACGCCGATCAGGGCGTCCATGAGGCGCAGGCCCTCGAAGGCGTCGCGGGCGTAGCGGACCTCGCCCTCGTAGATCTCGTGCAGGTCCTGCTCGACATACGCACGTGTCAGGGCGGCTCCGCCGAGGATGACCGGGAAGTCGGCTGCCAGCCCGCGCTGGTTGAGCTCCTCCAGATTCTCCTTCATGATCACCGTGGACTTCACCAGCAGCCCCGACATGCCGATCACGTCGGCGCGGTGCTCCGCGGCGGCTTCCAGGATGGCGGAGACCGGCTGCTTGATGCCCAGGTTGACGACGGTGTAGCCGTTGTTGGACAGGATGATGTCGACGAGGTTCTTGCCGATGTCGTGGACATCACCGCGGACCGTGGCCAGCACGATCGTGCCCTTGCCCTCGTCGTCCGTCTTCTCCATGTGCGGTTCGAGATGGGCGACGGCGGTCTTCATCACCTCGGCGGACTGAAGGACGAACGGCAACTGCATCTGCCCCGAGCCGAACAGCTCGCCGACGACCTTCATGCCGTCCAGGAGAATCTCGTTGACGATGTCCAGGGCCGGACGGGACTCAAGGGCCTCGTCGAGGTCGGCCTCCAGGCCGTTCTTCTCACCGTCGATGATGCGGCGCTTGAGGCGCTCCTCCAGCGGCAGGGCGGCCAGTTCCTCGGCCTTGCCCGCCTTCAGCGACTTCGCAGTGGCGCCCTCGAACAGCGCCATCAGCTTCTGGAGCGGGTCGTAGCCCTCGGCGCGCCGGTCGTAGATCAGGTCGAGGGCGGTCTGCACCTCTTCCTCACTGAACCGGGCGATCGGCAGGATCTTCGAGGCGTGCACGATCGCCGAGTCCAGACCCGCCTTCGTGCATTCGTCCAGGAACACCGAGTTGAGCAGGATCCGAGCGGCCGGGTTCAGGCCGAAGGAGATGTTCGACAACCCCAGGGTGGTCTGCACATCCGGGTGACGGCGCTTGAGCTCACGGATCGCCTCGATGGTGGCGATGCCGTCCTTGCGGGACTCCTCCTGACCGGTGCAGATGGTGAAGGTCAGGGTGTCGATGAGGATGTCCGACTCGTGGATGCCCCAGTTCCCGGTCAGGTCCTCGATGAGCCGCTCGGCGATGGCGACCTTGTGCTCCGGGGTGCGGGCCTGGCCCTCCTCGTCGATGGTCAGCGCGATCAGCGCGGCACCATGCTCCTGGGCGAGCTTGGTGACCTTGGCGAACCGGGACTCGGGGCCGTCGCCGTCCTCGTAGTTGACGGAGTTGATGACCGCGCGGCCGCCGAGCTTCTCCAGCCCGGCCCGGATGACGGGGACCTCGGTGGAGTCCAGCACGATCGGCAGGGTGGAGGCGGTGGCGAAGCGGCCGGCCAGCTCCTGCATGTCGGCGGCACCGTCACGCCCGACGTAGTCCACGCACAGGTCCAGCATGTGCGCGCCCTCGCGGATCTGGTCCCGGGCCATCTCCACACAGTCGTCCCAGCGGCCCTCCAGCATCGCCTCACGGAACTTCTTCGAGCCGTTGGCGTTCGTCCGCTCACCGATCGCCATGTACGACGTGTCCTGCCGGAACGGCACCGTCTGATACAGGGAGGCGGCGCCCGGCTCGGGGCGCGGGTCGCGCTCGGTGGGTGCGAGGTCGCGTACCCGTTCGACGACCTGGCGCAGGTGCTCGGGGGTCGTGCCGCAGCAGCCGCCGATGAGGGACAGGCCGTAGTCGCGGACGAAGTTCTCCTGCGCGTCGGCCAGCTCGGGCGCGGTCAGGGGGTAGTGGGCGCCGTCCTTCGTGAGGACCGGGAGGCCGGCGTTGGGCATGCAGGACAGCTGGATGCGGGAGTGGCGGGCGAGATGGCGCAGGTGCTCGCTCATCTCGGCGGGCCCGGTCGCGCAGTTCAGGCCGATCATGTCGATGCCGAGCGGCTCCAGCGCGGTCAGCGCGGCGCCGATCTCCGAACCGAGGAGCATCGTGCCGGTCGTCTCCACCGTGACCGAGACGATCAGGGGGACGTCGTATCCGGCCGTCTCCATGGCCCGGCGGGCGGCGATGACGGAGGCCTTGGTCTGGAGGAGGTCCTGGGTGGTCTCCACCAGGAGCGCGTCGGCGCCGCCGGCGAGCAGGCCCTCGGCGTTCTGCTGGTACGCGTCACGGATGGCACCGAAGGTGATGTGGCCGAGCGTGGGCAGCTTGGTGCCGGGGCCGATCGAGCCGAGGACCCAGCGCTGGCGGCCGTCCCGGGCCGCGTACTCGTCGGCCGTCTCGCGGGCGATGCGAGCACCGGCCTCGGACAGCTCGGTGATGCGCTCGGGGATGTCGTACTCGCCGAGGGCGCTCAGGTTGGCGCCGAAGGTGTTGGTCTCGACGCAGTCGACGCCCGCGTCGAAGTACTCGGCGTGCACCGAGCGCACGATGTCGGGCCGGGTCACGTTGAGGATCTCGTTGCAGCCCTCGAGCTGCTGGAAGTCCTCCATCGTGGGGTCCTGGGCCTGGAGCATGGTGCCCATCGCCCCGTCGGCGACCACCACACGGGTGGCGAGTGCCTCGCGGAGGGCGGACGCGCGGGTCCGGCTGTCGGCGGAAGGGGTCGGTGGCAACGAGGCCATGAAAGGGCTCCCTGTGGGTGCGACGGCTGTCGGCTTTGCGTCCTGCCGTGGGGCTTCCCACAGCGGGCGCACGCCGTCAGGGTAGCCGGGACCCGGCCCGGACGGGCGGAGCGTCCACGGGACGGACGAGGATGACGGGCAGCTCATTCCCGGGATACGAGTGACGCGAGCGTGCAGCAGGAGTGACTTAAAGGTGTCGTACGACCATTGGCGGTTGGTCGGCATGGACTAGTAGTGTTCGACATTGCCGAACGGCGGCAGCGACGTCGCGGGTCGACGGCGAAGGGGACGGAGGCAGAACGGCGATGGCACGGAACATCCAGTCGCTCGAACGGGCGGCCGCGATGCTGCGCCTGCTCGCGGGCGGCGAGCGGCGGCTCGGCCTCTCGGACATCGCCTCGGCCCTGGGCCTCGCCAAGGGCACCGCGCACGGCATCCTGCGCACTCTGCAGCTGGAGGGGTTCGTCGAGCAGGACGATGCGTCCGGGCGGTACCAGCTGGGCGCCGAGCTGCTGCGCCTGGGCACCACCTATCTCGATGTGCACGAGCTGCGGGCGCGCGCGCTGGTGTGGACCGACGATCTGGCCCGGTCCAGCGGCGAGAGCGTCTATCTGGGTGTCCTGCACCAGCAGGGTGTGCTGATCGTGCACCACGTCTTCCGGCCCGACGACAGCCGGCAGGTGCTGGAGATCGGGGCCATGCAGCCGCTGCACTCCACGGCGCTGGGGAAGGTGCTGTCGGCGTACGACCCGGTGGCGCACAGTGAGGCCATCGAGGCGGACCGCAAGGCGTTCACCGATCGCACGGTGTCCGAGCTGGACGCCTTCGAGAACATCCTCGACATCACACGCGCGCGTGGCTACTCCGTGGACGTGGAGGAGACCTGGGAGGGCGTGGCCGGTGTGGCCGCCCCCATCCACGACCGGCGTCGGATGCCGGTGGGCGCGGTCGGCATCACGGGGGCCGTGGAACGGCTGTGCCGGGACGGCGAGTTGCGTCCCGAGCTGATCGCGGCGGTACGGGACTGTGCCCGCGCGGTGTCGCGGGACCTGGGTGCCGGGCGGTTCTAGAAGTCGGTAAGAGCACACCGGGACGCCCTGACGGCGTTCCGGTTCCGACCGTACCCTGAAGCGGACATATCGGACGGGGCCCCTTAGCAGCCCCTTGTGAAGATCGACAGCTCGCAGCATCAATAACGATCGCGCTTTCGATAACAGAACCCTTGACGCACATGTAACGCCGGAGCGAGACTCCCGTCCATCGGTCGGCATTGTCGAACACCTACCGGCAATACGCGCTAGAGTGTGACAACGCCAAGGGCCGGCACAGCTCTCATCCGAGAGCAGCTCGAACCTCCGGAGGGACCCGGGGTTCGGTCCCCTGGACGAAGGACAAAGGAGTCGCGGGTGTCCAGCTCCGACATCTTCATCGGCGAGACCATCGGTACCGCCATACTCATCCTGCTCGGCGGCGGCGTCTGTGCCGCCGTCACGCTGAAGGCCTCCAAGGCCCGCAACGCGGGCTGGCTCGCCATCACCTTCGGGTGGGGTTTCGCCGTACTGACGGCCGTCTACACCTCCGCGCCGCTCTCCGGCGCGCACCTGAACCCGGCCGTCACGCTGGCGCTCGCGCTCAAGGACGACGGCATCCCGTGGAGCCAGGTCCCGACCTACTGGGGCGGGCAGCTCCTCGGCGCCATGATCGGCGCAGCCCTGGTCTGGGTCGCCTACTACGGCCAGTTCCACGCGCACCTCACCGACAAGGAAATCGTCGGCGGTCCGGGTGCGCAGGCCACCAAGACCAAGGCGGTCGAAGCCCAGGAACAGGGCGCTGGTCCGGTCCTCGGCATCTTCTCCACCGGTCCGGAGATCCGGAACGTGGTGCAGAACCTGGCCACGGAGATCATCGGCACCATCGTGCTGGTGCTCGCCGTCCTCACGCAGGGCCTCAACGACGGCGGCAACGGCCTGGGCACCCTGGGCGCTCTGATCACCTCGCTGGTCGTCGTCTCGATCGGTCTGTCTCTCGGTGGCCCGACCGGCTACGCCATCAACCCGGCCCGTGACCTCGGTCCGCGTATCGTGCACGCCCTCCTTCCGCTGCCCAACAAGGGCGGCTCGGACTGGAGCTACGCGTGGATCCCGGTGGCCGGTCCGCTGATCGGCGGCGCGATCGCTGCGGGTATCTACAACGTCGCTTTTGCTTAGAAAACCCTCGCAGCACAAGCCTCGCAGCACGCGGTACCCACAGCTTTCCGACCTAGGACCTCCCAGGAGCACACCGTGACCGACGCGCACACCGCCGGCCCCTTCATCGCCGCCATCGACCAGGGCACCACCTCCAGCCGCTGCATCGTCTTCGACCGCGACGGACGTATCGTCTCCGTCGACCAGAAGGAGCACGAGCAGATCTTCCCGAAGCCGGGCTGGGTCGAGCACAACGCCAACGAGATCTGGACCAACGTCGAGGAGGTCGTCGCCGGGGCCATCCAGAAGGCCGGCATCACCCGCGACGACATCAAGGCCATCGGCATCACCAACCAGCGTGAGACCACGCTGCTGTGGGACAAGAACACCGGTGAGCCCGTCCACAACGCCATCGTCTGGCAGGACACCCGCACCGACGCGCTCTGCAAGGAGCTCGGCCGCAACGTCGGCCAGGACCGCTTCCGCCGCGAGACGGGCCTCCCCCTCGCCTCGTACTTCGCCGGCCCCAAGGCCCGCTGGCTCCTCGACAACGTCGAGGGTCTGCGCGAGCGCGCCGAGAACGGCGACATCCTCTTCGGCACCATGGACAGCTGGGTCATCTGGAACCTGACCGGCGGCGTGAACGGCGGCCGGCACGTCACCGACGTCACCAACGCCTCCCGCACCATGCTGATGAACCTCCACAGCATGGAGTGGGACGAGAAGATCGCCGAGTCCATCGGCGTGCCGCTGGCGATGCTGCCCGAGATCCGCTCCTCCGCCGAGGTGTACGGCGAGGTCACCGGCGGCAAGCTCGGCGACATCCTCGGTGGCATCCCCGTCGCGTCCGCGCTCGGTGACCAGCAGGCGGCCCTGTTCGGCCAGACCTGTTTCGCCGAGGGCGAGGCCAAGTCGACGTACGGCACCGGCACCTTCCTGCTGATGAACACCGGAGAGAAGCCGGTCAACTCGTACAACGGCCTGCTCACCACGGTCGGCTACCGGATCGGCGACCAGAAGGCGGTCTACGCCCTCGAGGGCTCGATCGCCGTCACCGGTTCGCTGGTGCAGTGGATGCGCGACCAGATGGGCCTGATCTCCACCGCCGCCGAGATCGAGACGCTCGCGCTCTCGGTCGAGGACAACGGCGGCGCCTACTTCGTGCCGGCCTTCTCCGGTCTGTTCGCCCCGTACTGGCGCTCCGACGCCCGCGGTGTGATCGCCGGCCTGACCCGGTACGTCACCAAGGCGCACCTCGCGCGCGCCGTCCTGGAGGCCACGGCCTGGCAGACCCGTGAGATCACCGACGCCATGACGAAGGACTCCGGTGTCGAGCTCGCGGCCGTCAAGGTCGACGGCGGTATGACCTCCAACAACCTGCTGATGCAGACCCTCGCCGACTTCGTGGACGCCCCCGTGGTCCGCCCGATGGTCGCCGAGACGACCTGCCTCGGTGCCGCCTACGCCGCCGGTCTCGCCGTCGGCTTCTGGACCAGCACCGACGACCTGCGCGCCAACTGGCGCCGAGCCGCCGAGTGGACCCCCAACATGGCCGCGGAGAAGCGCGACCGTGAGTACAAGAGCTGGCTCAAGGCCGTCGAGCGGACGATGGGCTGGCTTGAGGACGAAGAGAGCTGACGAGAGCCACTCGTAGGCTCAGCACGCTCTGATGAGGAGTAAGAACCCGAAATGACCAGTCAGACCACCCTGCAGTCCGTGCCTGCCCTCGGTACGCGCCCGGCCTCCGGCTCCAACCCGAGCCGCGCCGAGACCCGGGAGCAGCTCTCCAAGGCGTCGTACGACCTTCTCGTGATCGGCGGCGGCATCCTGGGCATCTCCACTGCCTGGCACGCCGCGCAGTCCGGCCTGCGGGTGGCCCTGGTCGACGCCGGCGACTTCGCCGGTGCCACCTCTTCCGCCTCCTCCAAGCTTCTCCACGGCGGTCTGCGCTATCTGCAGACCGGCGCGGTGCGGCTGGTGGCGGAGAACCACTTCGAGCGCCGTGCGGTCTCCCGCCAGGTGGCCCCCCACCTGGCGAACCCGCTCACGTTCTACCTCCCCGTGTACAAGGGCGGGCCGCACGGCGCCGCGAAGCTCGGGGCGGGCGTCTTCGCCTACTCCGCGCTCTCCGCGTTCGGTGACGGCGTCGGCCACCTCCTCTCGCCGGCCAAGGCGGCGCAGGACGTGCCCGAGCTGCGCACCGACAACCTCAAGGCCGTCGCCGTGTACGGCGACGACCAGATGAACGACGCGCGCATGGCGCTGATGACGGTCCGCGCGGCCGTCGAGGCGGGCGCGGTGGTCCTGAACCACGCCGAGGTGACCGGCCTGCGGTTCACCAAGGGCCGGGTCACGGGCGCCGAGCTGCGCGACCGCCAGTCCGGCGACGAGTTCGGCGTCAGCGCCCGTCTCGTCCTCAACGCGACCGGCCCGTGGGTCGACCACCTGCGCAAGCTGGAGGACCCGAACGCGGCCCCGTCGATCCGTCTGTCCAAGGGCGCGCACCTGGTCCTGAAGCGGACGGCGCCGTGGAAGGCCGCGCTGGCCACCCCGATCGACAAGTACCGCATCACCTTCGCCCTCCCCTGGGAAGACATGCTGCTGCTCGGCACCACGGACGAGGAGTTCGAGGGCGACCCGGCGGATGTCTCGGTCACCGAGAAGGACACGGCCCAGATACTCGACGAGGCCGCGTTCTCCATCCGGGACCAGCAGCTCGACCGTGACCTCATCACGTACGCCTTCGCGGGTCTGCGCGTGCTGCCGGGTGGCCCCGGCGACACCGCGAAGGCCAAGCGGGAGACGGTGGTGACCGAGGGCAAGGGCGGCATGCTGTCCGTCGCGGGCGGCAAGTGGACGACCTTCCGGCACATCGGCCGTACGGTCATGAAGCAGCTGGAGTCGCTGCCGGGCGCTCCGCTGGGTGACGACTACGAGCCGATCTCCTCGCTGCCGAAGAAGCTGCCGCTGCCGGGTGTCGCGAACCCGCGGGCGGTCGCGCACCGGCTGCTGGTCGACAACCCGGCGCCGGGTCCGCGGATGGCGGCGGACACGGCGAAGCACCTGGCCACGCACTACGGTTCGCTGGCGTTCGACATCGCCCGGCTGGCGAACGAGAACCCGGAGCTGGGTGAGCGTGTGCACCCGGACGCCCCGGAGATCTGGGCGCAGGTCGTGTACGCGCGGGACAACGAGTGGGCCGAGACGCAGGACGATGTGCTGCGTCGGCGTACGACGCTGACGATCCGGGGGCTTGCCACGGACGATGTCCGCGCGAAGGTGCAGGATCTGCTCGACAAGAAGTAGGCGGTACGGCGTTGAAGGGGCGGCTCCTTGGTTTGGGAGCCGCCCCTTTCGCGTGTCGTGGCGGAGCCGCACATCGATACAGCCCCGCGCCCCTAGGTAAGCGATCCCAGCGCTCTTACATCGTTCGGGTTACTCAACTCACCTCTGTGCACGACCAGTTCGCGACCCAACAGCAGTGCCCTGCGCGATGCCGGGACCGGGTCCTGCAGCGTTGTGAGGTCCGTCAGGTGGGCGAAGCCGATGATTCTGCGGATGATTTCCGTGCCTGCGTAGCCGATCGACTCCGTCCAGACCTTGCGCAGGAAGCGGTCCAGGTACGCGTCGTCGAAGAAGGTGTCGACGCGGGTCGGCCACAGGCGGCGGAACTCTGTCTCGAACGCTGTCCACGACAGACCGAGCTGGTCGGCGTGGTCGCTCAAGGAGTCCAGCGCTCGCGCCCGTTCCTCCGAGACCAGCACGTTGGCCCAGTACAGGCCGAGGTCGTAGCCGATCGGGCCGACGAAGGAGAACTCGGGGTCGAAGACCCGTATGACGGGGGCGCCTTCGCGTTCGCCGACCATGATGCTGCCGGTGTGCAGGTCGCCGTGGAGGAGGGCCTGGGCGCTGGTCATGAAGGTGTGGCGGAGGTCGGCGACCTCCGTGCGCAGCCGGCTGTCGGCGCGGAACTCCCGCGCCAGGTCGTCCAGGCCCTCGTGCCAGTGGTTGTGCTCGTGCTCGATGTACGGCTCCGACAGGACCACGTCCTCCGTGATCTTGCAGAGCTCGGGGCTGACCGAGGCGGCGATCAGTGCCTTGCGGTCGGCCGACGCCATGCCGAAGTCACTGGTCGCGAAGGAGAACTGGGCGACGAACTCGCCGGTCCTGGCCGAGGTGTGCGGACCGTAGGGGGCGCCCTCGTTCAGCAGGGTCCGCAGCACCTCCAGGTCCGACATGTCCTCCATGACGAGGGCGTAGTTCTCCGGGTCGTAGCCGTGGATCGCCGGGATCTTGTCCGGGGCGATGCGGGCGACCTGCTCGTACGCCCGTGCCTCGGCGTCGGCGCGGTCCGGGTTCATCGGCCAGGAGGGGCCGGCGACACGGACCCAGGGCAGGGCCTGCTTGAGGGCGAGGCTGCGGGTGCCGTCGGCGTTCGACGCCAGGAACACCCGGTTCATGTTGCCGTCCGAGACCTCGCGGACCTGCGGATCGGCCGTCTCGTCCCAGTGGCCCCGCTCGCGCAGGTACGCGGGGATGTCGTCGGTCTCCAGGATGCGGTAGCCCATGGTCGGTGAACTCCCCTATGCGGTGCGGCGCTTGGACAGGGTGAAGCTGAAGACGAGGGCGAGGATGAGGACCGCGCCCTCGACGACGTCCTGCGTGTAGTACGGCAGGCCCTTGATGGTCAGGCCGGTCGTGATGATGCCGATCAGTACGGCGCCGAGGGCCGTGCCCCAGACGTTCGGGCGGCCGCGGCCGAGGACCGAGGTGCCGACCAGCGCGACCGCCACCGCCTCCAGCAACTGGGACGTTCCGGCGCTCACATCGCCCTGGCCGATGCGGGACGCCAGGATCAGGCCGCCGATCGAGGCGAGGACGCCGGAGATGACGTAGGCGAGGGAGCGGTACGCGCCGACGCGGATGCCGGCCAGGCGGGAGGCCTCGGGGTTGGCGCCGATGGCGTACAGGACGCGGCCCCAGCGGGTGCGGGCGAGGAAGACCCAGGCGGCGATCGTCAGGCCGCCGAAGACGAGGACCGAGATGGGGATGCCGAGGACCGTGCCCCGGTCGATCTTCAGGAAGCCGTCCGTGAACTTGCCGGGTGCCGTGGAACCGTCGTCCAGGGTCATGCCCGGGGTGATGGACTGGCCGTCGACCAGGATGAGCTTGGTGCCCTGGATGACGAACATCGTGCCGAGCGTGGCCAGCATGTCGGGGATCTTCAGCACCACGATGAGGAGCGCGTTCAGCAGACCCGCCACCGCGCCCGCCGCGATCACCGCGATGATCGCGACCGTGCCGATCTGGTTGTGGACGACCATCGTCTGCGCGGCGACGGAGACGCCCAGTCCGGCCACCGCGCCGACGGACATGTCCATTCCGCCGACGGCCATGGTGAGGGTGACGCCGAGGCCGAGGATGGCGGCGACGGAGACGTACCGCAGGGTGTCGAGGAGGGTGGCCGACTCGCGGAAGGAGCCCTCGCTCAGCGCGAAGTACAGGAAGAGCGCGACCGTCACGAAGATGAAGCCGTACTTGATGACGGCGTTCTGGACGCGCACGGCGGTGGTGGTGGCGGGCGGGATCGCCGCCTTCACCGGGACCTCGGTGCTCTGCTGGGTGGTCATGAGGGGGACTGCTTCCTTCGGCGGCCGGTGTCAGCCGGGGCTAGACGGACACGGCGATGGTCTGGATCACGCGGTCGCGTTCCGCGGCTTCGCCGTATGCGTCGAGGTGGATCTCACCGGACGCGAGGACGACGACCCGGTCGGCGATCTCGAGGATCTCGTCGACGTCGGCGGACAGGACGAGGACGGCGGCACCCTCGGCGGCAAGAGAGCGGGCGCGGCGGCCGATGTCGCGCCGGGCGCCGATGTCCACGCCTCGGAACGGCTCGTCCAGGATGAGGACACGGGGTGGGTGTGCCAGCCAGCGGCCGACGACGACCTTCTGCTGGTTGCCGCCGGACAGCTCCTCCACGGTGCTGTGCTCGTCGCGGGCGACGACGCCGAGGGCCTCGATGGTGGCGCGGCCGAGGGCGTCCTCCTTCCCGCGCTGGACGAGCCCCCCTCTGGACAGGGACTTCAGGAACGGCAGCGAGATGTTCTGCGCCAGCGACCAGCCGGGCACGAGGGCGTCGGCGTGCCGGTCCTCGGGGACCAGGTGGATGCCGGCCCGGATCGCGTCGGCGGGCCGCCGGGGTGCGAAGTCCTTGCCGTCGAGCGCGACGGAGCCGGTCGCGAAGGGTTCGGCGCCGAACAGGCCGCGGGCCAGCTCGGTCTTGCCCGCGCCCAACAGGCCCACGACACCGGTGACTTCGCCGGCGCGGATGTCCAGGTCGAGAGGGGCGCGGCCCGCGAAGAGCCGTACCCCCCGAAGGGACAGCACGGCCGCGCCGGACGTCCCCTCGCGGACCGGGCGGGCCGTGGTCGTCTCCTGGGCCTGGGCGAGCATCGCCCGCAGCGCCGCGTCCCAGTCGAAGGGCTTGGTCTGGTCCTCGGTGAGACGTCCGTCCCGCAGGACGACCAGACGGTCGGCCAGCGCGTCGATCTCGCCGAGGCGGTGGGAGACGTAGAGCACCGCGATGCCGTCGTCGCGCATCTTCTCGACCAGCGCGAACAGGCGCTCCGCCTCGGCGGCGGACAGGGCGGAGGTCGGCTCGTCGAGGATGAGCAGGCGCGGGCGGGTGGCCAGGGCGCGGGCGAGGATGAGCAACTGGCGGTCGGAGATGCCGAGTTCGGTGACGTCCCGTTTGAGCAGGCTGTCGCTCCAGTCCAGGCCGAGGCCGGCCTGGATCTCGCGGGCGCGGGCGAGCAGCCTGCCCCCGTTCAGGAAAGGATTGCCCCGGCTCTGCGCCAGCTCCTCGAAGACCAGGTTCTCGGCGACCGTGAGGCCGGGCACGATGCCCTCGCTGATGCGCTGGTGCACGGTCTGGATGCCCAGCTGGCGTGCGGCCAGCGGCGACTGGAGAGCCGCGGATCGGCCCGCGACCCGCACCTCGCCGCCGTGGTCGGTGTGCACGCCGGACAGGATCTTGATCAGGGTGGACTTGCCGGCGCCGTTCGCACCGAGCAGCGCGACCACGCTGCCCGGTGCGATGTCCAGGGAGACGGAGGCGAGGACGGTCTTGCCTCCGAAGGCCATGCTGACGTCGGTGAGGCTGACCGCGGGCGTCTCGGTCGTCTCAGTGGGCGACATTCGAGATCCAGTCCGCGGTCGAGACCTGGGACAGGTTCAGCGCGGGCAGCGCCGTGCGGAGCTGGTCCATGTTCTCGATCTTGTTCTTGTTCAGGAAGTCCTGGGTGATGGCGACGGCCGGGAACTCGACGGAGGTCTTGTTCAGCTGGCCTGCCAGCTCCAGTGCGGTGGTACGGACGACGGCGGCGCCCACCGCGGACGGGTCGGTGCCGGCGGTGGCGACCCACGGGCTGTCGGCGGCGGTCATCTGCTGGATGTCGGCGTTGGAGACGTCCGCGCCGAAGACCTTCACCTTGTCCTGGAGCTTCTTGTTCTGGACGGCGAGGACGGTGCCCTTGGCCAGCTCGTCGTAGGGGGCGAAGACGCCCGCCACGTCCGCGTGCTGGGTGAGCGCGGCGGAGACGAGGGGAACGTTGTCGGTGGCCGTGGAGTCGGTCACCTTGCCGACCTTGAACTCCTGCTTCCAGCCCTGCGCGGCGAGTTCCTTGGTCCAGACGGTGTTCCGCTTGTCGAGGGCCGCGTAGCCGGCGACGTTGACGTAGCCGACCTTGGCGTCCTTGCCGACCTCCTTGGCCATCACGTCGAGGACGGCCTGGGCCATGCTCGCGTCGTCCTGCTTGGTCGAGACGACACCCTTCGTGGCCGTCTCGACGTCGTAGACGACGACCTTGATGCCCTTCTTCACGGCCTTGTCGATCTCCGGCTGGATGGTCGCCGGGAAGCCGTGGTCGATGATGATCGCCTTGGCGCCCGAGTTGATCGCCGAGGAGAGATCGGTGGCCTGCTTGGCGTTGTCGGCCTGCGCGTCGTACACGGTCAGGTCGATGCCGAGGGCCTTGGCCTGGGCCTTGGCTCCGTTGCCCCACTGCTCGAAGTAGTCGCCGGCGCCGCTCTGCCGGACCAGGGCGACCTTGACCGCGCCGTCGCTGAAGGGGGCGGGCTTCTTGCCGGTGGCGGCCGACGCGGAGGCGGCGGTGCTGCCGGTGCCCTTCGAGGCGTCCGTGGACTGCGAGCAGCCGGCGAGCAGGAGCGCGGAGACGGAGGCCAGCGAGAGCGCGGCAAGGGGGAGGCGGACACGGGGCATGAGGGGCTCCAGGTGCAGGGTGGTGCGAAGGGGGTGAAGCGGAGGGGAACTCGCGACCCGGAGCGAGGGAAAGGAATGCGCCATCTCAAGCAGGGGCGACGGCCCACGGCGACAAGGGCGTACGGGGCTCCGGGTGGGGTCAGCGACAGCTGGCCGTGGCCGTCCGGAGCAGATCCACGTGCAGCCGCCGCACGAGCAGCAGCGTCTTCATGCACAGATCATGGGAACGATTCCGGCCATTCGTCAAAGCACTGAACACGCTTTCTCACTGCTTGAGACAACAACTTCGTCACACCGGGTTGACCTGCCGTGTCGAGTTACCATCGCGGAACCGGCACCCCACCCCGGACCAGTGAGGCCCTGATGACGACGCCACGCCCGACAGCGCTGCGCATGCCCCGCCGCTGTCCCGGCGCCGCGTGTCGCGGCTGACCGGCTGTCCGTCGCCGCCCTCTTCCTGCCACGCCCGTCCGGTGCTTGTCTCGGTATCCGGACATCCCTTTCAGACGCCTGGAGTTGTTCCCATGACCCTGCTGACGACCTGGTCCGAGTCCGGCCCCGAGACGCTGGTCCGCCGTACCTCGGACCCCGCCGAGATCGCCGAGGCCCTCACGCCGCTCGGTGTGCGCTACGAGCAGTGGCCCGTGCGTGAGGACGTCCCGTTCGACGCCGACAGCGACACGGTGTTCGCCGCGTACGGCCCGGAGATCGACAAGCTGAACGCCGAGGAGGGCTTCACCACCGTCGACGTCCTCGGCCTGCACCCGAGCGACGACCCGGAGTTCCCGGCGAAGGCCGCGGCCGCGCGCGCGAAGTTCCTCCAGGAGCACACGCACGACGACGATGACGAGGTCCGCTTCTTCGTCTCCGGCTCCGGGATCTTCTATCTGCACGTGAACGGCGAGGTCCACGCGGTCTTCTGCGAGAAGGGCGACCTGCTGGGCGTGCCGCGCGGCACCACTCACTGGTTCGACATGGGCACCAGCCCGTCGTTCACGGCGATCCGCTTCTTCCACGAGGAGGACGGCTGGATCGGCAACTTCACCGGCTCGACGATCGCCTCCCGCTTCCCGGACTACGACACGATCGCGGCGGGTTACGCGGCCGGCAAGGGCGCGGCGTGACGCAGCGGGGCCTGACGTACGACGTGGACGCCGTGGTGCTCGACATCGAGGGCACCACGAGCGCCACGGGCTTCGTCGTCGACGTGCTGTACCCGTACTCGCGCGCGCGTTTCGGCGCGCTGCTGACCGAGCGGGCCGACGATCCGGACGTGGCGCGGGCCGTCGCGCAGGTGCGCGAGGAGCTGGGCGATCCGCGGGCCGACGCGGCCGCGGTCGAGAAGGCCCTGAACACCTGGCTCGACGAGGACCGCAAGGCCACGCCGCTGAAGACCCTCCAGGGGATCATCTGGTCCGAGGGCTTCGCACGCGGCGACCTCGTCTCGCACTTCTACGACGACGTCGTACCGCGGCTGCGTGTCTGGCACGCGGCGGGGACGAGGCTGTACGTCTACTCGTCCGGGTCCGTGGCCGCCCAGCGGGCGTGGTTCACGAACAGCCCGGAGGGCGACCTCACCTCGCTCGTCTCCGGTCTCCACGACACCGAGAACGCGGGACCCAAGCAGGAGCCGGAGTCGTACCGCCGTATCGCGGAGTCGGCCGGCGTCGAGCCCTCGCGGCTCCTCTTCCTCTCCGACCGCCCCGGCGAGCTGGACGCGGCCCGCGCGGCCGGCTGGCACGCGGTGGGCATCCGGCGGCCCGGGGAGCCGTACTACGAGCAGGGCGTCGGCGGCCACGCCGAGGCGGGGGCGTTCGACGAGATCACCATCAGCACCACCGGGAGCACCGTATGACCGCCGAGATCACCGAACTGGACCTGGAGGAGGCGGGGGCGGTCCTCGCCGCCGAGTCCGCGCGCTTCGCGGGCTTCGGCTGGATGCGGGGCACCTCCGGCAACCTGTCCGTCGTGCTCACCCGGGAGCCGCTGCGGCTCGCGGTCACCGCGAGCGGGCACGACAAGGGTGAACTGACCCCTGCGGACGTGGTGTTGGTGGACGGCGAGGGCGCCGCGGTGCGGGGCGGCAAGCCGTCCGCGGAGGCCGAGCTGCACGCGCGGGTCGCCGCGCTGACGGGGGCCGGGGCCGTGGTGCACGTCCACACGGTCGCCTCCGTGGCCATGGGCCGGCGGGAGCCGGGCGGGATCGTCTTCAAGGACGTGGAGATGCTCAAGGGCGTCGGCCAGCCCGCGCACGACGTCGAGGTGACGCTGCCGGTCATCGCCAACAGCCAGGACATGAAGGTGCTCGGGGACCGCCTGGAGGCGGCACGCGACCCGCGGATGCCGGCCGTGGTGGTCGCGGGGCACGGCCTGTACGTGTGGGGCGCCGATCCCCGTCAGGCACGGCACCACACCGAAGTGGTGGAGTGGCTGCTGGAGTTGGAGCTGTCGCAGCGCTGAGCGGCGCCAGGAAGAAGGGGACCTCCGGGCTCGGGGGTCCCCTTCTTCGTGCCGCGGGTTCTACTGCAGGTGATCGCCGGGCAGTTGGCCGGACGCCACCTCCAGCACGCCCCGCTCCGTCACCAGTCCCGTCACCAGCCGCCCCGGCGTCACGTCGAAGGCGGGGTTGTGGCCGCGCGACTCGGCGGGCGCCGTCCGTACCCCGCCCCACTCCAACACCTCGTCCTCGCCGCGCAGTTCGATGTGGATGTCGTCGCCGGACTTGGTCGACAGGTCCACGGTCGTCGTCGGCGCCGCCACCAGGAACGGGATCCCGGCGTCCGCGCACGCGAGCGCCACGCCCACCGTGCCGACCTTGTTCGCGGTGTCGCCGTTGGCGGCGATCCGGTCCGCGCCGACGATCGCCGCGTCGACCTGGCCGCGCAGGATGGTGCCGGCGGCGGCACCGTCCGCCTGGACGTAGTGCGGGATGCCCTCCTGGACCAACTCCCAGGCGGTGAGGCGGGATCCCTGGAGCAGGGGGCGCGTCTCGTCGGCGTAGACCACCTCGAGGCGTCCGCGCGCGTGGAGTTCGCGGATGACGCCGAGTGCCGTGCCCCACCCGGCCGTCGCCAGCGCGCCCGTGTTGCAGTGGGTCAGGATGCGCAACGGCCGCTCCACGCCCACCCTTTCGAGCAGCCAGTCGGCGCCGTGGGCGCCCATCGCCCGGTTCGCCTCGACGTCCTCGCGCTGGACGGCGACGGCCTCCTCCAGCACGGCGTCGAGGCCCTCGTCGAAGCGGGTCATCACGCGGTCCACGCACACCATCAGGTTGACGGCGGTCGGCCGGGCCTCCCGGATGCGCGCGACGGCGGCCCGCACCTCGTCCACCGACCAGTCCTCGCGCTCGCCCTGCACCAGCGCGAGCGCGACGCCGTACCCGCCGGCCGCACCGATCGCGGGCGCGCCGCGCACCACGAGCCGCTGGATCGCGTCGACCAGAGTGTCCACATCGCGGACAACCCTCGTCTCATTGCGGTGCGGGAGCAGCGTCTGGTCGATGAGCGCGAGGGCGTCTCCGGTCCAGTCGACGGCACGCAATTCCTGGGGCATTTCGGGACACTCCTGCTGTTCCGGTGGTGTCCGGCCACGGTACATGACCTGCTAGCACCACAGTTCGAGACAGTCGGGCAGGTGTCCGCAATCAGATGCTACTGTCCGCCAATCAGTCCGCAGACCGAGACGAAGGAGGAAGCCTGTGCTGCTGACCAAGCGCCGTTTCCTCGACTTCGGCCGGTGTGCCGGTGACGGCTGTCGACGCTGACCCGTCCCCGTTCCAGCGTCCCCTCTCACCTCATCGCCGCTCCCGCCCGTGCGTGCCTCGCCGTACCCGGAAGGTCTCCCGATGTCCCGTAGACACCACCGTTCCCTGCAGCTCGCCGCCGCCACCGCCCTCATGGTCACCGCGGCCACCGCCTGCAACGCCGCCGCGAAGAGCGACGCCTCCGACAGCGCGAGCGGCGGCAGCGGCAAGACCTTCACCCTCGTCACGCCCGACGCGGTCGGTCAGAACGAGTTCCTGAAACTCGCCGTCAGCGGCGTCAAGGACGCGGCGAAGCAGCACGACGGCTCGCAGAAGGTCTACGAGTCCACGGACACCGCCTCCCAGCAGCAGAACGTCCAGGCCGCGGTGGACGCCAAGCCGGACGTCGTCGTGCTGGTCGGCTTCGAGTTCGCCGACCTGGTCGCGCAGCAGGCTCAGAAGAACCCGAAGCAGCAGTTCCTGATCATCGACGCCTGCACCGCCAAGACCTTCAAGAACGTCAGCTGCGCGGTCTTCCGCGAGCACGAGGGCGTCTACCTCGCGGGCGCCGAGGCCGGTCTGCTCAGCGAGTCGGGCAAGGTCGGCGCGGTCGACGTCCTCGACACACCCCAGTTCCGCCGCTACAGCGACCCGTTCGCGGCCGGCGCCAAGAAGGTCGCCGCCAAGACCGAGACGTCGACCCGCTTCGTCGGCGGCCAGTCCCCCTTCGACGACTCGGCGCGTGCCAAGGAGCAGGCGAACACCCTGTTCTCCAAGGGTTACGACCAGATCATGGCGGCCGCCGCGGCCGGCAACTACGGCGTCTTCGAGGCCGCGAAGGCCAAGGGCGCCTACGCGTACGGCGTCGACGTCAACCAGTGCCTCTCGGCGCCGGGCACGGTCGTCGACAACGTGATCAAGCGCACGGACGTCGCCGTGGAGAAGGGCATCGAGTCGGTCCTGGCCGGTCGGACGGGCACCGTCTCCTACGGCCTCAAGGAGGGCGGCATCAGCCTGACCGGCCTGGAGGACGGCGTCGACGCGTCGAAGTGCGTGATCGCCGACCACAAGGACGTCCTGGCGAAGGTCGAGGAACTGCGCGACCAGATCGTCTCCGGAGAGCTGAAGGTCGATGACCCCGCCGCGAGCTGACGCCGAGGGCCTGGCCGTCGAGCTCAGGGGAATCACCAAGCGGTTCCCCGGCACGCTCGCCAACGACTCCGTCGATCTGACCGTCCGCCACGGCGAGATCCACGCCCTGATGGGCGAGAACGGCGCGGGCAAGTCCACGCTGATGTCGATCCTGTACGGCATGGAGCGCGCCGACGCGGGCTCGGTCCGCGTCGGCGGCCGTGACGCGCACTTCGCCAGCCCGGGTGACGCGATGGCCGCCGGGCTCGGCATGGTCCACCAGAGCTTCAAGCTGTTCGACTCGCTGACGGTCGCCGAGAACGTCGTCTACGCCGCCGAGCCGCGCCGCTTCGGCCTGGTGGACCGCGCCGCGGCCCGCCGCCGGGTACGTGAACTCGCCGAGGAGCACGGCCTCGCCGTGGACCCGGACGCGCGCGTCGGTGATCTGCCCGTGGGTCTGCGCCAGCGTGTGGAGATCCTCAAGCTGGTGCACCGCGGGGCCCGCACGCTGATCCTCGACGAACCGACGGCGGTGCTCACACCGGCCGAGGCGGACGCCCTGTTCGCGGTGCTCAAGTCGCTGGCCGCACAGGGCCGTACGGTGATCCTCGTCACGCACAAGCTCCGCGAGGTGCTGGAGGTCAGCGACCACGTGACCGTCCTGCGGGACGGCAGAGTGGTCGCCCGTCTGGTCACCTCGGAGACCTCCGCCGAAGAGATCGCGGCGGCCATGACCGGCCGCGCGGTCGAACTCGACCGCGTCCACGCCCGGGGCACACCCGGTGACGCCGTACTGGAGGTGACCGGTCTCGCCACCGACGGGGTGCGCGGCGCCGGACTCACCGTCCGGGCCGGCGAGATCGTCGGCATCGCGGGCGTCGCGGGCAACGGCCAGAGCGAGCTGATCGAGGCGCTGGCCGGTCTGCGGCCGGTCACCGCCGGGCGGGTGGCCCTCAAGAACGAGGACATCACCCACGCCTCCGCCACCGAACGCCGCCTCAAGGGTCTGGCGTACGTCCCCGAGGACCGTCACGCGATCGGTACGGCGCCCGCGGCGTCCGTCGCCGACAACCTCGCGATGGGCCACCACCGTACGTCCCTGTCCTCCCGCGGCCTGCTGCCGCCGACAGCCGTCCGGGCGCACGCGCGGCGGCTGATCGAGCGGTTCGGCGTCAAGGCGTCGAGCCCCGAGGTCCCTGCCTCCGCGCTGTCCGGCGGCAACCTCCAGAAGCTGCTGATCGGCCGCGAACTCGCCCACGACGCACCGCTGTTGCTCGTCGAGCAGCCCACTCGCGGTGTCGACATCGGCGCCATCCAGAACATCCACGACCAGATCGTCGCCTACCGCGACGCCGGCCACGCCGTCCTCCTCGTCTCGGCCGAACTGAGCGAGATCCGGGGCCTGGCGGACCGGGTGCTGGTGATGTACGAGGGCCGGATCACGGCGTCGTACGACAAGGACGAGGCGGACGAACGGACGCTGGGCCTCGCGATGGCGGGCGCCCGGGTCACGGTGGAGGCCGTCGACTGACATGACCAACCGGATATCCGGAGCCCTGCGCTCCCCCATCACCTTCTCCGTGCTCGCCGGCGTCCTCATCGGCGCGCTCTTCCTGCTCGGCACCGGCGCCGACCCGATAGCGGCGTACGAGGCGGTCCTCACCGGCTCGCTCGGCGCCGACGGCATCGGCTCCACGCTGACCACTCTCACCAGCGTGCTCGGCATGGCCCTCGCGCTGGCGATCCCGCTGCGTGCCGGGCTCATCAACCTCGGCGGCGACGGCCAGATGGTCCTCGGCGGCATCACCGCGGCCGTGACCGGCCTGTACTCCCCGCTGCCGGCGCCCCTCACCGTCGTCCTCACGCTGCTCGCGGGCATGGCGGCGGGCGCCGCGTACGCCACCCTGGCCGCCCTGTGCGAGAACCACCTCGGCGTCCCGCTCCTGGTCAGCAGCCTGCTGCTGAGCTACCCGGCGGTCTCGCTCGCCTCCTACCTGGCGCGCTACCCGCTCAAGGAGCCCGGCTCCAGCCTGCCGCAGACCCGGGCGATGCCCGACGGCGTGGCGCTGCCCTCCTTCGGTGACTCCACGGTCACCCTCGGTCTGGTGCTGGTCGTTCTCGCGGCGGCCGCGTACTGGTTCACGGACCGGCGGACCGCCTTCGGGTACGAGATACGCATGACCGGACTCAACGCGCGCTTCTCCGCGTACGCGGGTGTCGAACGCCGGGGTCTGACCCTGAAGTTGATGTCCGTGTCGGGAGCGATCGCCGGACTCGTGGGCGCCATCGGGGTGTTGAGCTTCCCCTACCGTTTCGTCGACGGTTCGCTCACCGCACCCGGCTACACCTGGACGGGCCTCACCGCCGCCCTGCTGGCCACGGCGGCCCCGCTCGGTACGGTGATCGCGTCGTTCTTCTTCGCCGTCCTCGCGGTCGGCGGTCTCGCGATGGAGCGGACGAACGAGGTGCCGCGTGAGCTGACGCAGGTGCTCCAGGCGATCGTGATCGTGTTCCTCGCGGCCCGGCTGACCTTCCCGCGTCTCCCGCGCCGCAAGGCCGAGGTCAAGGCCAAGGAGGCCGTGTGATGTTCCTCGACTCCGACCTCCTCATGTCGGCGCTGCGCGCGCTGACGCCGATCCTGCTGGCCGCGCTCGGCGGAGCCGTCTGCGAACGGGCGGGCGTCTTCAACATCGGCCTCGAAGGCATGATGCTGATGGGCTGCTTCACCGCGGTCGCCACGAGCTGGTTCACCGGCAGCCCCTGGCTCGGCGTCCTCGCGGCGGCGCTGGCCGCGGCGGCGTACTCGCTGATCCTCGCGGTCGGGACGGTCACTCTGCGCGGGGACGCGGTGGTTCTCGGTATCGCGATGAACCTGCTGGCCGTGGGCCTGACGAGCTTCCTGCTCCGTACGGTCTTCGGCGTGCAGGGCACCTTCGACGACCCGTCCCTCCTCGGCCTCCCCCTGGTCGGCGGCCTCAGCCCGCTCGCCTACCTGTCGTGGGCGGCGGTCGCGGTGGCCGCGGTGATGCTGTCCCGGCATGTGTGGGGGCTGCGCCTGCGCGGGGTCGGCGAGGCACCGGACGCGGCGGCCACCCTCGGGGTGAGCCCGGCGAAGTACAAGTACGCGGCCGTGCTGGTCTCGGGTGTCCTGTGCGGTCTCGCCGGGGCCCAACTCGCCCTCGGCAACGTCACGTTGTTCACCGAGAACATGACCGCGGGCCGCGGCTGGATCGCCGTCGTCGCCGTGATGCTCGGCCGCGCCCTGCCCCTCGGGGTGCTGCTCGCCGCGCTGCTCTTCGGCCTCGCCGAAGCAGCCGGCTTCCGACTCCAGGGCCTCGGTCTGCCGCAGCAGGCGACCGACGCCGCGCCGTACGTCGTCACGCTCGGCGCCCTCTTCCTCACCACGGCGCGCCGTCGCCGTACCCGTCCGTCCACCGGAGCCGCCGCATGACGCAGGACCTGCTGCCCATCACCCGCATACCCCGCACCGGCCTGCCGGCCCACGCGGTCGTCGTCGGCGACCCGGCGCGCGCCGCGGCCGTCGCCGCACTGCTCGACGGGGCCGAGGAGGTCTCGTACCACCGCGAATACCGTACGTTCAGCGGCAGTTGGAAGGGTCTGCCGGTCGTCGTCGCCTCGCACGGGGTGGGCGGTCCGGGCGCGATCCTGCTGTTCCAGGAGCTCGCGGACGCGGGGGTCCGCACCATCCTGCGGTTCGGCACGGCGGGCGCGATGAAGCCCGGGATCGGCGACGGCGACCTCGTCATCGCGGAGGCGGCCGTCCGCGACGACGGTGTCACCCAGCAGCTGCTCCCGCCCGAGTACCCCGCGGTCTCCTCCCCCGAGGCGGTCATCGCGCTCCAGCGTGCGGCCCGCGAGGCGAACGCCCCGCACCACCGCGGCATCGTCTGGACCCGGGCGGCCTTCCAGCCCGGCCTCCTCCCGCTCTTCTCCTACGACGGTGCCGGCCTCGCCGCCATCGAGATGGAGCTCTCCGCACTGCTGGTCACCGCGTCGCTGCGCGGACTGGTCGCGGGCGGCGTCCTCGTCATCGACGGGGCGAACGCGGACGAGCTGGTGGACGAGGAGGGCGCCAGCGCCTACGACCCGCACCGCGATGTCGTCACGGCGGGCGTCGAGCGGGGCGCGGTGGTGTCGCTGGAGGCGCTGCGGCTGCTGGCGGAGGAGTACCGGGCATGAGCATCGACCTGCTGATCCACGGCGGTGACGTCCTGACCGTGGACGACGAGGGAACTGTCGTACGGGACGGGGCTGTTGCCGTCCACGAGGGCGAGATCCTCGCCGTGGGGCCCGCCGACGAGCTGCGTGCGCGCTTCCCGGCCACCGAGTCCATCGACGCCGCGGGCTGTCTCGTCCTCCCGGGACTGGTCAACACCCACACCCACCTCGCGATGACCCTGCTGCGCGGTCGCGCCGACGACGTCACCCTCCAGGGCTTCCTGGAGCGGGTGCTGAAGTGGGAGGCCGAGCTGCTGACGCCGCAGAACGTGGCGGCGGCGGTGCGGCTGGCGGTCGCCGAGAGCGTACGGGCGGGGGTGACGTCGGCGCTCGACATGTACTGGTTCCACGAGGCGGCCGAGCAGGCGGCCCGTGAGGCGGGCTGGCGGCTGCACACCGGGCCCACCTTCATGGACGTGCCCGGCCCGCCCGACGGCATCGCCTACGAGGACCGCCTGGACTGGGCGCGCCGGGATCTGGAAGCCCGCGGCACAGCCCGCCCCGGTACCCGTCCGGTCCTCTTCGCGCACTCCACGTACACCCTGAGCCCGGACCAGCTCACCGAAATCTTCGCGCTGGCCCGGGAGTTCGGGGCGCTGCTGCACATCCACGCCTCGGAGAACGCGACCGAGGTCGCCACCGTCGAGGTCAAGTACGGCAAGCGTCCGGTGGAGTTGCTCGACTCGCTCGGTCTGCTCGGCCCGGATGTGCTGCTCGCGCACGCCGTGGACCTCACCGGACCGGAGATCGCGGCGCTGGCCCGCACCGGCACGTCGGTCGCCCACTGCCCGGTGTCCAACCTAAAGCTGGGCTGCGGGATCGCGCCGGTGCCGCGGCTGCTGAGCGCCGGGGTGACCGTCGGGCTCGGTACGGACGGGGCCGTCAGCTCCAACACGCTGGATGTGCTGGGGGCGGTGCGGCAGGCAGCGCTGGTGCACAAGGCGGGCGGTGACCCCACGGCGGTCGGCGCCGAGCAGGCCGTACGCATGGCGACGATCGAGGGTGCGCGGGCGCTGGGGCTCGGGGAGCGGCTGGGCTCGCTGGAGGCCGGGAAGCGGGCCGACCTCGTCGTGCTGGACCTGGACGCACCACACCTGCGGCCCGTGCACGATCCGTGGTCGACGCTGGCGTACGCGGCGCACTCGGCGGACGTGCGGGACACCGTCGTCGACGGCCGGGTGCTCCTGCGGGAACGGGTGCTGACGACGCTGGACGAGCGTACGGTGATCGCCGACCTGGAAGCCCTTGTCTGAGCGGGGCGTTTGGCACCCCGAACGGCAGATCCGCCCCCATAATGGCGTAAGACATCGGATGTCTTTACGGGCATGCGGGAACCACTGGGAGGCCGGCCATGGCAGTCACCGACGAGGCGATCGAGAAGATCAAGGGCATGATCGTCTCGGGCGCCCTGCGCCCCGGCGACCGGCTCCCCAAGGAGAGCGAGCTCGCCTCCGAGCTCGGACTGTCCCGCAACTCGCTGCGGGAGGCCGTGCGGGCCCTGTCGCTGATCCGGATCCTGGACGTGCGACAGGGCGACGGCACGTATGTGACGAGCCTGGACCCTCAACTCCTCCTGGAGGCGCTGAGTTTCGTCGTCGACTTCCACCGCGACGACACGGTCCTGGAGTTCCTGGCCGTCCGCCGCATCCTGGAGCCGGCCGCGACCTCGATGGCGGCCCTGCGGATCAGCGAACAGCAACTGGACGCCCTGTCGGCCCAGTTGGACAAACTGGGCTCCGCCCCCTCGGTGGAGGAACTGGTCGCCTGCGACCTCGACTTCCACCGCGGCATCGTGCAGAGCTCCGGCAACTCCGTCCTGTGCTCCCTCCTCGACGGCCTGTCGGGCCCCACGACCCGGGCGAGGATCTGGCGAGGCCTGACACAGGAGGACGCGGTCAGCCGCACGCTGCACGAGCACCGCATGATCCTCGCCGCGCTACGGGATCGCGACGCGGAGGCGGCCCGGTCGTGGGCGACGGTGCACATCGCGAGCGTGGAGCAGTGGCTGCGGGCCTCGCTCTGAACTGCCGTTCCATGCCTCGCCGGGTCATCCGACGTCTACCCGGGTCACCGACCTCATGTAGGGACAGGCGTGCACGGTGATCCGGCACAGCTCCGAGGAATGGAGGGTGTCCCGGGGTGGCTGATGGGGCAGTGATGCGTTCACTCCCCCGTGCAAGGGGGCTGCGGACGCCCCCGTTGGACGCCGTAAGGTTGGGGCGTACGTGAGGGCACGTCGGAAGGAGGCACTGGGTGATCGAGCTCGAGGGGGTTCCCGAGCTGATCGACCCGGTCATGGTGGCCGCGTTCGAGGGCTGGAACGATGCCGGCGACGCCGCCTCCACCGCGGTCGCGCATCTGGACAAGGAGTGGAAGGGCGAGGTGTTCGCGGCGCTGGACGCCGAGGACTACTACGACTTCCAGGTGAACCGCCCCACGGTGTGGCTGGACGGCGGCGTACGGAAGATCACCTGGCCGACGACCCGCCTCTCGGTGGTCCGCGTCGGCGGCGACAAGCCGCGTGATCTCGTACTGGTCCGAGGTATCGAACCATCCATGCGCTGGCGCTCGTTCTGCAACGAGCTCCTCGGCTTCGCCCACGAGCTGGGAGTGGAGCTGGTCGTGATCCTGGGCGCCCTGCTCGGCGACACCCCGCACACGCGTCCGGTCCCGATCAGCGGGACCACGTCCGACCCGGACCTGGCCCAGCGCATGGACCTGGAGGAGACCAAGTACGAGGGCCCCACGGGCATCGTCGGCGTCCTCCAGGAAGCGTGCACGCACGCGGGCGTACCGGCGGTCAGCCTCTGGGCGGCCGTACCGCACTACGTGTCGCAGCCGCCGAACCCGAAGGCGACGCTGGCGCTGCTGAACCGGCTCGAGGACCTGATCGACGTACGCATCCCGCTGGGCGAGCTGCCCGAGGACGCGCGCGCCTGGCAGGTGGGGGTGGACCAGCTGGCCGCCGAGGACACCGAGGTCGCCGAGTACGTGCAGACGTTGGAGGAGGCCCGGGACACCGCGGAGCTGCCGGAGGCGACGGGCGAGGCGATCGCCCGCGAGTTCGAGCGGTATCTGCGCAGACGGGACGGCGGGGGCCCGACCCCGCCGGGCGGGCACGCGACCGAGGGCGGCGACGGTACGTATCTGCGGGACAACCCCAGTGGTCGTCCGCGGCCGCCGAAGCCGCCGAAGCCGGGCGGCGGCGGCACGGACGACGAGGAGTCGTCGGAGGAGTGAGACGGAGGTGGGCGGTTCGCACCGCCCACCTCACGGTCACACCTGCGGTACCGCCACGACGTCGTAATCGGTGTCGGGCGTCGGTTCCACGTCGAAGCGGGCGTTGGGCAGATACAGCTTCTCGCCCCAGGCCGCGACGGTCGTCGGGATGCGGAAGCGGGAGTCGGTGATCCTGACGATCGCCGTGCCCTTCGTGCCGGCGGCGTTCAGCCGGAACACATCGATCGCGTTCTGCCGCTGCTGGACGACGTAGAGGGTCCGACCGAGCAGCAACAGGCCGTCCCCGTTGGGGATCTTGGAGCCGCCGAGGTCGACGGCGCGGGCGACTCCGGTGCGCGGGTCGACCCGTTCGAGGGTGCCGCCGTCGGCGAAGGCGTTCACCACGAGCAGGGCGCGGCCGTCGGGGGTGCGCTCGATGCCGTTGGCGGTGAAGTCGTCGCCCTGGACCCAATCACCGGTCAGCGGGACGGTCTCGACGCCCTGGGGCTCGCCGTGCTTGCCGAGGCTCAGCCTGTAGAGCTGCGGTTTGAACGAGTCGGTGAACCAGGCGGCGCCCGGGGTGAGGATCACATCGTTCACGAAGGTGCCCCCGGTGGCGTACACCTTCTCGATCTCGCCGGAGCGGACGTGCACCGTGCGGATCTCGCCGCTGTCGCCGCCGGCGAGGAACAGCCGACGGCCGTGCCCGTCGATCTTCAGGCCGACGGTCGGGTGGCCCGCGCCGAGGCCCTTGCTGATCACGGAGCCCCGGCCGGTGGCGAGGCTCGCCCGGTAGATGTCGCCGTCGGCGAGGGAACCGAAGTACGCGAAGGGTTTCGTGCCGATGGCTATGCCCTCGGGCTGGAAGCCGTCGGGCAGCGGGAACCGGTCGGGCCAGGCGCCCTTCGGCTTCTCGGCTGCGTGGGCCGTGCCGCCGAGCAGCGCTGCTCCCGTCAGCGCCGCGGTCGTGGTGAGGAGTCTTCGACGTGCGAAGGAACGATCTGTGGGTGCCACTGTGCGTCCTTCTGCCAAGGGCCGACGGATGGGTCGGCCGAACGGTCAACAGGCGCTCTCACCCCATCACATGACCGTCGCCTCCGCAGTCTTTGGCCGGATTGCCACGTGACATCTGTTTCAGGACGGATTGCACACGGTACCCAACTCAGCTTGTTTCCAAACCGAGTTGGCGAACACGGGCTGGACGAGGCGCCGTCGGAGTGCTTGGTTGTCCCACGGAGGCTCACCACCCGCAACCAGGCACCCGCAAGGACCGAGGGGAGCGGAACCCGATGACCGACCAGGTACAGCCGGAGCAGGGCCCAGGAACGTCCGGGCCGGGGCCCGACGGAGCGGGATTCACCTATCGAGGAGCCGAACAGGAACTGATCGTCGTCGCCCGTCCCGAGGCCCGGCTGCGCGCCCAGGCCGACGGCGTCCGGTCGGCGGCGGGCGCCGACGTCTCGGCCCTCAACATGTTCCTCAGCGACGAACAGCTCGCTCTTGAACCGCTGTTCGGAAGCGAGGAAAGGTTGCAGCAGTCGGCCGTCTCGGGCTCCGAGAACGTGCCCGACCTCGCGCTGTTCTACCGGGTGCGCGGCGACCGCAGCCGCGCCGAGGAACTGCGCTCGCGGATCGCCGCGCTGCCGGGCGTCGACACCGCGTACGTGAAGCCGGGCGCCGTACCCGCCGCCCTCCAGCAGATCGGCGAGGAGAGCGGCCGGCTGAAGGAAGGCGCCCCGGTCACATCGGACTTCAGCAGCCGGCAGGGCTATCTGCGGCCGGCGCCCGAGGGGATCGACGCGCACTGGGCCTGGCAGCGGCCCGGCGGTACCGGTCAGGACGTGACCGTGATCGACGTCGAGGGCTCCTGGCAGCTGGGCCATGAGGACCTGGCCGCCAAGCTGGCCGGTGTCGTGGTCGGCACCCCGCTGACCGACATCGCCTGGCGCAACCACGGCACCGCCGTGATCGGGGTGATCGGCGGCGACCAGGGCGAGCACGGCGTCACCGGCATCGTGCCGGAGGCGACCACCGCGGCCGCGTCCTTCCAGGGCATCGGCACCGCGGCCGCGATCCACGCGGCGGCGGACCGGCTCGGCCCCGGCGACATCGTCCTCGTCGAACTCCACCGGCCCGGACCGCGGTCGGAGTTCGCCGAACGCGACGACCAGCGCGGCTACATCGCCCTGGAGTGGTGGCCGGACGACTTCGCGGCCGTCCGCCACGCCACCGCCAAGGGCGTCCTCGTCGTGGCGGCCGCCGGCAACGGCGGCGAGTCCCTCGACGACGCGGTCTACGAGCGCCGCCCCGACGAGTTCCCCGAGTGGTGGCGCAACCCGTTCAACCCGTCCAACCAGTCCTCCGGTGCCGTCCTGGTCGGCGCGGGCGCCCCGCCGCCCGGCACACACGGCCGCGACCACGGACCGGACCGGTCACGGCTCGCGTTCTCCAACTACGGTGCCCGGGTGGACGCCCAGGGCTGGGGACGCGAGGTCACGACCACCGGCGGCTTCTGGGACAAGCCCGGCGACCTGCAGGGCGGGCCCGAGGAGATCGCCTGGTACACGGACACGTTCTCCGGGACCTCCTCGGCCTCTCCGATGGTGGTCGGCGCCCTGGCCGCGCTGCAGGGCATGCTCAGGGCGGCCGCCCAGGCTCCGATGTCCCCGGAGCGTGCCCGCGCGGTGCTGCGGGCGACCGGGGCCCCGCAGCAGGACGCGCCGGGCCGGCCCGCCTCCCAGCGGATCGGCAACCGGCCCGACATCAAGGCGGCGGTGACCCATCTGCTGCCGCACGCGGTCGGCTCCGGCCAGGCCGAGCGGTACTGGGACGAACTGCTGCCGTATCCGCGCGAACTCCCGCCCAGGCTCCGGCTGTTCGTGGCCGGCGGCTGGCGGAACCTGAACCACCCGTCCCCCGAGATCCGCCAGGCGGTGCACGCCGCGTTCGCGGGGGGACGCCCCGACGTCCGCGTGTGGTTCGCGGACGACGAGATCGTCGGTCTGGTCGTCACTGGCTGACGGCGACACATCCCCACCATCACCAGGGAAGGTGGCACCCGCATGAGCACCACCCCGCAGATGAGCCAACTGGGACAACAGCAGGGACAGCAGTTCCCGAGCACTTCGCCGTACCAGCAGCAACAGCAGCAGCCGTTCGGCCAGCAGGGCTTCGGCCAGCAGCAACAGCCGTACGGGCAGCAGGGCTTCGGCCAGCAAGGACAGCAGGGCCAGCAAGGTCAGCAGGGCTACGCCCAACAGGGCCAGCAGCAGCCGTTCGGCATGGGGGGCGGCTCGCTGGAGCAGCTCCAGCAGCTCGGCCGGCAGCAGCCGTTCCAGCAGCTGCTCCAGCAGCTCGGTCAGCAGCAGAGCCAACAGGGGCAGCAGCAGGACCAGCAGAGCCAGCAGCAGGACCAGCAGGCGCAGCAGATCGAGCAGCAGGTGCAGCAGCATCTCCAGCAGATCGTGCAGCAAGTGGTCCAGCAGGTCGCTCAGCAGGTCCAGGCGCAGCCTCTGGCGGCCGGTGTGGCCAACGGCTTCATCGACATCATCCAGCCGCTCCAGGGCCAGCCACGGCAGATCTTCCTGCGCATCAACAACCAGTTCCGGGTCCTCAACAACCCGATCCCGCAGATCCAGCAGCAGATCCAGGAGGCCTTCGCCTTCGGCCACCAGGTGATCGGCGTCTGGGACACCCAGTCCCCGAACGTGCTGCGCAGCGTCAGGATCCAGCGGCTCTGACCCGCGCCTGACGGTCTGACATGACCGAGGGCGCTTCCGCCACGTGGCCACGTGGCGGAAGCGCCCTCGTCTCTGTTCTGTCTAGAGCGCTACGCCCAGCAGCGCGTCCACAGCCCGCGACACGAGGCCGGGTGCGCCCTCGTCCGTGCCGCCCTGCTCCTGCTGCCGCGCCGCCCAGCGGTCCACGGCGGCCAGCGCGGTGGGGGCGTCGAGGTCGTTCGCCAGGGCCTCGCGGATCTCCTCCACGAGGGCGTCGGCGGACGGACCGTCGGGCCGGGAGACGGCGGCACGCCACCGTCCGAGCCGGGCGACGGCGTCCTCGAGCACCTGGTCGGTCCACTCCCAGTCGGCCCGGTAGTGGTGGGCCAGCAGGGCGAGCCGGATCGCGACCGGGTCGACGCCGTCGTAGCGCAGCTTCGAGACGAAGACCAGGTTGCCCTTGGACTTGGACATCTTCTCGCCGTGCAGGGCGACCATGCCGGCGTGGACGTACGCCTTGGCCATGGGGAACTCGCCGGTCAGCACCTGGGCGTGCGAGGCGCCCATCTCGTGGTGCGGGAAGGCGAGGTCGGAGCCGCCGCCCTGGACGTCGAAGCCCATGCCCAGGTGGTCGAGGGCGATGGCGACGCACTCGATGTGCCAGCCGGGCCGACCGCGGCCCAGCGAGCCGCCGTCCCAGCTCGGCTCGCCCTCACGGGCGGCCAGCCACAGCATCGGGTCGAGCGGGTTCTTCTTGCCCGGACGGTCCGGGTCGCCGCCGCGCTCGGCGGACAGCAGCCGCATGGCGGTGGCGTCGAGGTTCGAGACCTTGCCGAAGTTCGGGTCGGACTCGACGGAGAAGTAGACGTCCCCTTCGAGTTCGTACGCGGCGCCCGCGTCCCGCAGCCGTTCGACGAGCGGGACGATCCCGGGTATCGCCTCGACCGCGCCGATGTAGTGCTGGGGCGGCAGCATCCGCAGGGCGGTCATGTCCTCGCGGAAGAGAGTCGTCTCCTTCTCGGCGAGGGCGGCCCAGTCGACGCTGTCCCGCTCGGCGCGCTCCAGGAGCGGGTCGTCGATGTCGGTGACGTTCTGGACGTAGTGAACCTGCCGCTTGGTGTCGAGCCACACGCGCTGAACGAGGTCGAACGCGTTGTACGTCGCCGCGTGTCCCATGTGGGTCGCGTCGTACGGCGTGATGCCGCACACGTAGAGACGGGCGACAGGACCGGGGGCAAGGGAGACCAAGCCACCGGTCGCGGTGTCGTGGATCCTCAGGTCGCGGCCCTGACCAGGCAGGGCGGGGACCTCGGAAGCGGGCCAGGCATGCATGTCATGAGCCTAACCGGACGGATGCTCCGTATACGAACCGGACCGGGCCGGATGGCCGGTAAGGCGGTCTTGCGCGGAACGCTCCGCAGGGGTAACCGTGACAGAACTGCCGGCCGGTGGGGGCTGGTCGCGCAATTCCCCGCACCCCTACGGGGCACGATGCCACCCGCTCTGCTCCTATACCGGCGGCCAGGGAATGGCCGGCCACTCGCCGCTCGGCTCCGGGTGCGTCCCGGTGGCCAGCAGGGCGTCGACACGCGCGCGCGTGGCGTCGAGCTCGGCCGGGGTGATCAGTGCGGCCAGCCGGGTGCCCAGCTCCCCCGTCAGGGCTTCTCTGAGGCCTTTGAGTACGTCGACGGCCTCGCCCGGCAGCGGCTCGCCCGCCCAGCCCCACAGCAGGGTGCGCAGTTTGTTCTCGGTGTTGAAGGTCACGCCGTGGTCGATGCCGTAGAGACGGTCCCCGGCCGGCAGCAGATGGCCGCCCTTGCGGTCCGCGTTGTTGATCACGGCGTCCAGCACGGCCAGCCGGCGCAGCCGCTCGTCGTCGGCGTGCACCAGCAGCGCGGTCTTCCCGTCGCCGACCTCGGCGAACCCGATCGCCTTCCAGCCCGGCCCGGGCTCCTCCGTGTCGACGAGCGCCAGCAGCTCGGGGCCCGGCTCGGCCTCGACCCACAGCTGGACCATGCCCTCGCCGTAGGGTCCGTCGCGCAGCACGGTGGGCGGTACGAGCCCCCAGCCGGTCGCCTCGCAGACCTCGTACGCGGCGACCTCGCGCTGGGCGAGGGTGCCGTCGGGGAAGTCCCACAGCGGGCGCTCACCGCGTACGGGCTTGTAGACGCACGCGACTTCCTGCCCCTCGTACGAGACGGCGCAGTACAGCACCGCGTTGGAGGCCTCGCGGATCTGTCCGCGCACCGTCAGCTCACCCCGGGTGAGCAGCTCTGCCGTGGTCACGCTCCGCGGCGGTATCCGTTCTGGCGCGGACATACGTGTCCTTCCGGGTCGAGCGGGAGACTGCACAGCGGGCACGGCGGCCGCCCGGCGTTGACGACGTCCAGGGCGCGCTTGGCGAAGGCTCTCGCCTGCGCGCCGGTGAGCCGGACCCGCAGCATCGGGGGGCCGTTCTCCTCGTCCTGGAGGAGCCGCTCCTCTGCCTCGGCGAGGTCCTCCTCGGTGTCGGCGTCGAGCTCCACCAGAGCCTGCGCCTCGACGATCATGCGCTGCTCCTCGCCGTCCCAGGCCAGCGCCATGGTGCCGACGCGGAACTCCTCCTCGACGGGGGTGTCCAGCGGGGCGGCGTCGGACACCTCGCTGGGTGCCACGGCCGGGACGGCGGCGCTGCCGCCGCTGCGGCGCACGACCTCGTCCAGCAGCTCGTCCATCCGCTCGGCGAGCGCGGCGACCTGGGTCTTCTCCAGGGCCACGCTGGTCACCCGGGGGCCGGCGGAGGCCTGAAGGAAGAACGTACGGCGCCCGGGCAGTCCGACCGTGCCGGCCACGAAACGCTCCGGTGGGTCATAGAGGAACACCTGACGGGACACGTCCTGTCTCCATTGGAATCGTGGGTACGGCGCTGCTTCGACCGCTTCACCCTACTGCGCCCGACGATCACGGTGCGCCCGCACCACCACCGACCGTGGCATCGCCGGCGGGAGGCTCCTCGCGCGGGGCGAGCGAGGCGAAATCTCCGGTGTCGCCGAGGCGCACGAGAAACGGCCGCAGACGGGTGTAACGGATCGCCGTGATGGAACACGGTTCTACGGAGATCCGCTGGAAGAGGTCGAGATGGAGTCCGAGCGCGTCCGCGACGAGCGACTTGATGATGTCGCCGTGCGAGCACATGAGATAGACGGCGTCGTCGCCGTGGTCGCGCTCCACGCGCGCGTTCCACTCGCGTACGGCCTCGGCGGCGCGGGTCTGCATCGCCCGCATCGACTCGCCGCCGGGGAACGCGGCCGCCGACGGGTGGGACTGGACGACCTGCATCAGCGGCTCGTCCATGAGCTCGGCGAGCTTGCGGCCGGACCAGTCGCCGTAGTGGCACTCGCCGATCCGCTCGTCGGTGTGCGGGTTCAGCTCGGGACGGGCGTCGAGGAGCGGCCGAATCGTTTCCTGGCAGCGCTGGAGCGGGCTGGTGACGACCTCGGAGATCGGCAGACCGGCGAGCCGTCCGGGCAGTGCGGCGGCCTGCGCGGCCCCGCGTTCGTCCAGGGCGACCCCGGGCGTCCAGCCGGCGAGCAGTCCCTCGGTGTTGGCGGTGGATCGTCCGTGGCGGACGAGGATCAACGTGGGCATGCGGCCCAGCGTAGGCGCACGCGCCCGGCCGAAGGGGCGCGCCGGTGTCGAGAGGTCGAGCGCGCGGAGGCCCGAAGGGTCGAGCACGGTCGACCTCTCGACACCGGCTGGAGCGCCCCGGAGGCGAAAATGTCACCGTGCGGCGGATTGCGAGCGACGGGAGAATACGCAGCGTGATCGTCGACTGTGCCATCTACCGGGACGGGCACCGCAGCGAGGGCCCCGAGGACCTGTCCGACGCCCTGGACGAGGCGCGGGCCGCGGGCGGGTTCGTCTGGATCGGGCTGCACGAGCCCTCGGAGCGGGAGTTCGACCTCGTCACCCAGGAGTTCGGGCTGCACCCGCTGGCGGTCGAGGACGCCCTGAAGGCCCACCAGCGGCCCAAGCTGGAGGTCTACGACGACTCGCTCTTCCTCGTCCTCAAGCCCGTCGTGTACGAGCCGGAGAGCGACCGGGTCTCCACCGGCGAGGTGATGATCTTCCTCGGCGAGGGCTTCGTGGTGACCGTCCGGCACGGCGAGGGTTCGCCGCTCAAGGCGGTTCGGCAGCGACTGGAGCAGGAGCCGGAGCTGCTCGGCAAGGGCTCCACGGCGGTGCTGTACGCGGTCTCGGACGCCGTCGTCGACCATTACCTGGACGTCGCGACGGAGCTCCAGACCGACCTGGAGGAGCTGGAGACGGAGGTCTTCTCGCCGGACGGCGGCGGTTCGCGCCACACGGCGTCGCGGATCTACACCTTCAAGCGGCAGATCCTGGAGTTCCGCCGGGCGACGGGCCCGCTGGCGCTGCCGCTGACCCGGCTGGCCGCCGTCGGCCAGTTCGGCTCGGGGGTGCCGTTCGTCAACGAGAAGGCGCGGCCCTTCTTCCGGGACGTCAACGACCACCTCACGCGCGTGAACGAGTCCGTGGAGGGCCTGGACCGGCTGGTGTCGGACATCCTCTCCGCGCATCTCGCGCAGATGAGCGTCCGTCAGAACGACGACATGCGGAAGATCTCCGCGTGGGCGGCCATGGCCGCGATCCCCACGATGATCGCGGGGATCTACGGCATGAACTTCGAACACATGCCGGAGCTCCACTGGGTGTGGGCGTATCCGGCGGTGATCGCGCTCATGGCCGCCCTGGAGGTGCTGCTGTACCGGCTGTTCAAGAGCAGGGGCTGGCTGTAGCGCCGCTGCTCAGGCGAACTCGGGGGCCGCGGCCGCCGGTCCGCCGAGGGCGTCGCGCCGCTCCGGCATCCGCAGGGAGACCATCCGGCGCCATCCCCCGGCGCGTTCGTAGGCGTACAGGGCATGGATGCCCGCGGCCAGGACGGCGGACTTCGCGGTCGGCCAGCCCAGGATGCGGCCCATGTGGGCCATGACCGCGAGGCTGACGTCCCGGTAGACGCGGATCTCGGCGAGCGCGCACTCCCGAAGCGTGCGCTGGATGGCCCGGCCGTGCCCCGCGGAGGCGAGGCGCAGCAACTCCTCGTGGCAGTAGGCGAGGTGGTTGTCCTCGTCGTGGGAGATCATCTTCACGGCGCGGCCGAGGTCGGGATGGTCGGCGAAGTGCTTGCGCAGCAGTTCCATCTGCTCGGAGGCGCGCTGCTCGGTGACGCGGCTGTGGGCGAGGTAGGTCACGATGTCCTGCACGGTCAGTGCCTGGTCGGCCTTGAGCCTGTCGTGGGCGAGACCGATGCCGCCGCGCTCCAGGAGCATGGTGTAGTCGGTGTCGGGCGGTACGGGGACGGGCTCGAGGCCGCGCTTCTTCATCAGGGCGTTGAAGATCCGCCCGTGCTTGTCCTCGTCCGCGCCGTGCCGGGTGATCTTGGAGGCGAGGGCGCGCTCGCCGTCCGGGACGAGCGCGGCGATGCGGGCGTTCTCCCAGCCGCCCTGCGTCTCCCCGCCGGCCGCGATGGAGCAGAACAGCCGGAAGGACTCGTCGTTGTCGATGATCTCCTGGAACAGACCCTTGGCCGAAAGCATCGTGGGCACCTCTCTGCGGGACTCCGCGGCATTCCGCAAAGAACGAGTCAAATGCGGCGCGAGGGGTGCTGCAACAGCTGTGTCGGACAACTCCGCCAAAAGGAGGACCCCGCGCGTCACGACAGGGGCGTAACCACACGGGCGCGGGCGCGTTGTTCCGCGTGACGGCCGTGGCGGGGAAGACCCCCGAGCCCCCACCACGGCCGCAGAAACCTCCGGCGCGTGTTACGCGAGTCCGGCCCGCTCCAGGGCCTCGGACCCGGCCCGCAGCGCGGTGATCCGCTCGTCGAGCGTGAAGCCCGCGGGGGCGAGGCTCAGCGTGGTGACGCCCGCCGCCGCGTACTCCTTCATCCGGTCCGCGATGCGGTCCACGGAACCGAGCAGCGCCGTCTTGTCGATCAGGTCGTGCGGGATGGCCGCCGCGGCGCCCTGCTTGTCGCCGGACAGGTACTTCTCCTGGACCTCGGCGGCCGCCGCCTCGTAGCCCATGCGCTGGGCGAGCTGGTTGTAGAAGTTCTGCTTGGCGCTTCCCATGCCGCCGACGTACAGCGCGGTGTAGGGGCGGAAGGTGTCGGCGAGGCTGGCCACGTCCTTGTCCTCGCCGAGGGCGAGCGGGAGCGTCGGGTGGACGTCGAACCCGTCGAGGGTCTTGCCCGCCTTCGCGCGTCCCGCGCGCAGGTGCTTGAGCGTCGTCTCCTCGAGGTGCTCGGCGGACGGGAAGATGAGGAGCGCGCCGTCGGCGATCTCGCCGGTCTGCTCCAGGTTCTTGGGTCCGATCGCGGCGATGTACAGCGGGATGTGCTCGCGCTCCGGGTGCACGGTCAGCTTGAGCGGCTTGCCGGGGCCGCCGGCCAGCGGCAGCGTCCAGTGCTCTCCTTCGAACGACAGACGCTCGCGCGTCATCGCCTTGCGGACGATCTCGACGTACTCACGCGTGCGTGCCAGCGGCTTGTCGAACTTGACGCCGTACCAGCCTTCGGAGACCTGCGGTCCGGAGACTCCGAGGCCGAGGCGGAAGCGGCCGCCGGAGAGCGAGTCGAGGGTGGCGGCGGTCATCGCGGTCATCGCCGGCTGGCGGGCCGGGATCTGGAAGATGGCCGAGCCGACGTCGATGCGCTCGGTCTGCGCCGCGACCCAGCTGAGCACGGTGGCCGCGTCGGAGCCGTAGGCCTCGGCGGCCCAGCACACGGCGTACCCGAGTCGGTCGGCCTCCTGGGCGACGGCGAGATTGTCCGCGTCCATTCCGGCGCCCCAGTAGCCGAGGTTGATGCCGAGCTGCATGACCGATTCCCCTTACCCATCAGTAACGTCCCTGGTTTCCCGACCTTAGCGCGGGGCGTGCGGATCGGGGCAGCCGACGGTCGTGTTCTTCCGCCCACATGAACGCGCGTGTCGCTGACGGAAACTGGTTGTCCACAGGCCCCCACACCGCTGGTTCCGGCCAGTAATGTCGGCGTTCATGGAGCAGAGGCATCTCGGCCGCACCGGCCTGCGTGTGTCCCGCATCGGACTCGGAACCCTCACGTGGGGCAGGGACACCGACGAGCACGACGCCGCGGACCTCTTGAAGACGTTCTGGGAAGCGGGCGGGAGCCTCGTCGACACCGCGGACGTGTACGGCGATGGGGAGTCCGAGTATCTGCTCGGACGCCTCATAGAAGGGCTGATCCCGCGCCGGGATCTGGTCATCTCCACCAAGGCGGGCAGCGTGCCCGACCCGGACCGGCGCTTCGACGGCTCGCGCGGCCATCTGCTCTCCGCGCTGGACGCCTCGCTGTCCCGGCTCGGCACGGACTACGTCGACGTGTGGCAGGTCCACGCCTACGACCCGGACACCCCGCTGGAGGAGACCCTCCAGGCGCTCGACCTCGCGGTCAGCAGCGGCCGCGCGCGGTACGCCGGGGTCTCCAACTTCTGTGGCTGGCAGCTCGCCAAGGCCGCGACCTGGCAGCTGGCCGCCCCGGGCACCCGGACCCGGCTGGCCGCGACACAGCTGGAGTACTCGCTGCTCCAGCGGGGCATCGAGCGCGAGGTGCTGCCCGCCGCGCTGGACCTGGGCATCGGACTGCTCCCGTCGTCCCCGCTGGGCCGCGGGGTGCTGACGGGCAAGTACCGCAACGCCACGCCGGCCGACTCGCGGGGCGCCTCGGACCACCTCGCCCCCTTCGTCGCGCCGTACCTCGACGACACGGCCCGGCACATCGTGGACGCCGTGCAGACCGCCGCCGACGGGCTCGCGGTGACCCCGCTCCAGGTGGCCCTCGCCTGGGTCCGCGACCGGCCCGGCGTGACCGCGCCGATCGTCGGCGCGCGCAACGCGCAGCAGCTCACGGCGGCATTGTCAGTGGAGGCCCTTAGTCTTCCTGACGAGATCTGCCGGGCGCTCGACGATGTGTCGGCGCCCGTGCACCGCTATCCCGATCACGACTGGAGCACGCTGTGAGCACGGAGCCGGAGCCCACGGAGGAGACCGAGCCGCAATCGCCGGGCACCGCAAAGGACGCGGACGCCGACGACGCCGAGGCGGGGGCGGCGGTCCCGGGCGACGGGGCCGAGACGCCCGCGGTCGCCGAGGGCGACTCGGACGAGGCGGCCGGCGAGGCTTCGGCGTCCGACAGCGAGCAGGGCGAGGCCGCGGCGAAGCTGTCCGAGGCCGCGGCCGAACTCGCGGCGCAGAAGCTCGAGCGGGAGCGGATCGCCCGGCGCAAGGCCGAGAAGCAGGGGCCCGTCGAGGCCGGGGCCAAGCTCAGCGGGAAGGCCGCCGATCTGCTGGCCGCCGTGCGGGCCGTCGAGAGCGGGGACAAGCCCGCGGCGACCGTCTTCGCCGAGCCCGAGCCGCCGCGCCGGTCCGCGCCGGAGCCGGTACAGCGCCCTCGGCCGGTGACGGCCGACGCGCCCCCGGCTCCCGCGGCGCAGACCGTCGAGTCCGTCCGGCGGGTCCTGGCCGACGGCGGTGCGCCCGAGGCTCTCGTCCCGCAGGTCGCCGCGCTCGGCGAGGGCGCGGCCGGCCGACTGCGCGAGGACCCCTGGCAGTTGCTGCGGGTCGCCGGGGTGCGGCCCGAGCAGGCCGACGGGTTCGCGCGGGCACTGCTCGGCACGGAGTGCGGCCCGGACGACGAGCGGCGGGGCCGGGCGGTGACCGTCTGGCTGCTGGAGCAGGCGGCCGTGGCCGGGCACACGGCTCTCGAACTTCCCACGCTCACGGCGGCGTTGGGCAAGCAGGGGGTGCCGGATGCCGACGCGGCCGTCCAGAGCACCCTCACGGAGGCCGAGGCGCTGGTCTTCCAGGACGCCCTCGACCCGCGGGCCCCGGAACCGGAGGAGGGCGAGGAGCGCCCGGTCCGCGTCCTGGTCGGCCTCGAGCGGTACGCGATGGCGGAGGAGAGCCTCGCCGACGGACTGGCCCGGCTGATCAACTCCGTACCGAAGCAGGACGGTTCCGCCGAGGACTGGGAGCGCGCCGCCGACTCGGCCCAGGGCTCCGCCGGCGAACTGATCCGCGCGGTCGCGGGCCACGGCCTGGTCCTCCACACCGGCGCCGAGGCTTCCCTGGCCGAACCCGCGGCTCTGCTCCACGCGGCCCGTGAACTCGGCCTGCGTGCCTGGGCGACAGCCCACGGCCCGCTGGGACGGGACCGCTTCGCGGCCCTGGCCTCCGGCGACACCGCCACCACCGTCACCGGCCTCCTCTCCGGGACCGAAGGCCCCGGCCGCGATGCCGACGGCGCACTCGATCTCGACCTCCTCGTGGTGCTCGACGCGCCGCAGCTGGACGTGGAGAGCGCGGCGCTGCTGACGGAGTCGCTGCCGGACGGGGCGCGGCTGGTGCTGGCCGGGGACCCGGCGGTGCTGTGGTCGGCGGGGCCGGGGCGGGTGTTCGGTGATCTGCTGGCCGCGCGCGTCTGCCCCCAGATCGCCTCCCGGCGGCCGGACCCCGGCCCGCTCGGCGAGCTGGTCTCCGGTATCGGCATCGGCGAGCTGAACCAGGTCGAGGCCCCCGGCAAGGAGGTCGTGATCGTGCCGGCGCGGGACGCGGGCGAGGCCGTGCACCGCACCGTGCAGCTGGTCGCCGACTCGGTGCCGCGGGCGATCGGTGTTCCGCCCGAGGCGACCCAGGTGATCACGCCGGGCCATGGCGGCGCGGCGGGCACCCGCGCCCTCAACGCGGCCCTCAAGGAGCGGCTCAACCCCGGTCCCGGCCGCTTCGGCGGCTTCGACCCCGGCGATCGCATCGCCTACTCCCCCACGCCGGGCCGCACTGTGTCGGGCCACGTGGTGAAGGCCGACGCGGAGGGACTCCACCTCACCTGTGCGGGCAAGTCCGTCGTCGTACCGAAGGAGCGGGTCGAGGACTCCGTACGCCACGGCTGGGCCCTCACCGCCCACCAGGCAGCCGGCGGCCGCTGGCCGGCGGTCGTCGTGGTCCTCCCGGGAGACGCGACCCAGGCCCTGACCCGACCATGGGTCTACACAGCGTTCAGCCGAGCCGAGCGCCACCTCTCCGTCGTCCAGGGCGCGGACCAGGCCCTCCCCAGGGCAGTGGCGGAAATCCCGGCCAAGCCCCGCACCACCCGCCTGCCCGTGCTGCTCGCCACTCAGGTACCAACGCCCAGCTGACCCACCCAAGGGGCTCGGAGAACTGCGCGACAAGCCACGACGCACCCGCACACGCGAGACGGCGGCGGCCACGGAATCCCTCCGCGCCCGCCGCCGCCCAAGCCCGGCGCAGCGTTACGCGTGGCGCTCCAGATCCTCGTCCTCGTCCAGCTCCGCGTCGAGATCGTCCAGCTCGTCCTCGCCGTCATCGATGGCGTCATCGATCTCGCCGTCATCGATCTCGTCGTCGAACACCGCGCTGACGTCGAACCGGCACACCACCCGCTGCGCGTCGATCTGCTCGAACGGCCCCGCCAGCCACTCACCGGGATCCGCCTGCTCGTCCGCCGCGGTCACCCACAGCGTGGAGTCGCCCTCCTCCAGGCCGAACTCCTTGTGCCGGGAGGCGATCTCGTCCGGTTCGAACTCTCCGAACAGGATGCCCAACGCTCCGTGCACCGTGCCGGAGGTCTCCGCACCGTCCTCGTAGTCCGCCGCCTCGATCCGCTGCGCCTGCGCGAGCAGCCGCTGCGGCTCCGCCACCGCGTAGTCACGGCGGATCAGCACGCTCACCGCATGCGGCTCCTCGGGGCCGGTGTACGGCGGAAGCGCGTCCTCGGTGCCGGGGATCTCGAAGGGGGTGACCTCGTCGTAGCGGTCGTAGAGCAGCTCGTCGTACGTCTCGGCGGCCGCGGCGAGCTCGTTGAACGCCTCGTACACGGCCGGGTCGTCCTCCCCCGACCGGCGTTCGACCGCGGCCAGGTGGCGGTCGAGCGCGGTCTTGACCGCCTCGGCGGCGGCACGTACCTCGGCAGCGGTGGGCTGCACAGCATCAGACATAGTGCAGACGCTATCCGTACCGGGCCCCAGACCGCACAATAGATGCGATGCCGGAATACGAATTTGTCGACGTGTACGTACCGCGCGGGGTCTCCCGCAAGGACGCCACCCGACTGCTGACGGACCATGCCGAGTACGGACACTGGGAGTTGGACCGCCTGAGCCTGCTGCGTGACGGAAGCCGCAGGGTGCGGCTGCGCCGCAGGATCATCCGCCAGGTTCGTGCCACCTGGTGAGATGACGCGACGAAAACGGAGCGGGCCCCGCCGATGCGGGGCCCGCTCCGTCATGCGCCGTGTCCGCTACGCGGCTGCCCGTGCCTTGCGGTAGAGCACCGCGCCCGCCAGCAGCGCGCCCGCCCCGACCGGCAGGGTGAGCCCCAGCGGGAGGTCGCTGCCCGTGTGGGCGAGCTGGGCCTCACCGTGCGGCTGGGCGACCGTCTGCGTACCGGGGTGGTTGCCGCCCGGCGAGCCCGGCGTCTCCCCGCCCGAGGACGGCGGTGTGCCCGGGGATCCGGGGGTGCCCGGGGATCCGGGGGTGCCCGGCTCCACGGGGTTGCCCGGGTTGTTCGGCTGCCCGGGGTTGCCGGGCTGGTCCGGGCCGCCGGGGGGCGTCTGGCCACCGCCCGGAGGTGTGCCGGGGTGCCCGCCCCCGGAGCCGTCGTTCGCGCAGTCGTTGCCCGTGGCGGGGTTGCCGATCCCGATGATGTCGACGCTGTTGCCGCAGACGTTCACCGGGACGTCCACCGGGGCCTCGACGTGGTTGCCGGAGCCGACGCCCGGCGAGCCGCTCGCGTGACCGTCGGACGACGAACCGCTGCCGCCGGAGCCACCGCCGTACCCACCGTCGTCGCCGTACCCGCCGGACGATCCGCTGGTGTTGGCGCACTTGTTGCCCATGGCCGGGTTGAGCACCCCGACCACGTCGACGGTGTTGCCGCAGACGTTCACCGGCGCGTGCACCGGCGCCTGCACCGTGTTGCCCGACAGCACGCCGGGCGAGTTCGAGCTCGATCCGTTCGCGGCCGAGTCGGCGTGGGCGGCACCGCCCGCGGCGGCGATCACGCCGGTCGCGGCCGCCACGGTCATCAGGCCTTTGCGGGTGACCTGTCGCATTCCTGAATTCTCCCTGCCTTTTCGATTCCGACCTGCAATCCTCGTGAATAGACCGGTCGGCCCCGGGGCGCATGGCGCGCGCTCCGAGGCCGGCGGGTGTCAAACGACCCTCAGCGGATCGATGTCACTTGTTGATGCAGGTGTTGCCGAAGGCGGGGTTCAGCAGACCGATCACGGAGATCGTGTTGCCGCACACGTTCACCGGGACGTGGACGGGCGCCTGAACGACGTTGCCGGACAGGACACCCGGGGAGTGCACCGCGGCACCCTGGGCACCCGCGTCGGCGACGGCCAGGCCCGCACCCGCGAGAACCAGGCCACCAGTGGCAGCCGCAGCGGCGACGACCTTCTTGATCATTATTCCTCCTTGTTGGCAAAAGCGATCTCGTGTTTATTTGCCGATCGCATCACCTGTAACGAGGACGGAGTAATGAAGCTACGAGCCTATGAGTGCATTCACCCTTCTCATTCGTTTCCGCACGGGCTGTCGAATAGTGACGTCAATTCTCGGCCTACGCCGTCAGGACGCGTCGATGAACCGGTCGAGCACCCGCACACCGAACTTGAGCCCCTCCACGGGCACACGCTCGTCGATGCCGTGGAACATCCCGGCGAAGTCGAGCTCCGGCGGCAGCTGGAGCGGCGCGAAGCCGAAGCAACGGATGCCGAGGTCGTCGAAGGACTTGGCGTCGGTGCCGCCGGAGAGCATGTAGGGCACGGCGCGGGCGATCGGGTCCTCGGCGCTCAGGGCGACCTGCATGGCGTCGACGAGCCTGCCGTCGAAGTCGGTCTCCAGGGCCTTGTCGCCGTGCACGTCCTCGCGGCGCACGCGCGGACCGAGGATGCGGTCGAGGTCGGCGAGGAACTCCTCCTCGTAGCCGGGCAGGAAGCGCCCGTCGACGTGGGCGGTGGCCTGGCCGGGGATGACGTTGACCTTGTAGCCGGCGCCGAGCATGGTGGGCGCCGCCGAGTTCCGCAGCGTGGCGCCGACCATCTTGGCGATGCCGCCGAGCTTGGCGAGGGTCTCGTCCATGTTCTCGGGGTCGAGCTCGGTGCCGAGCGCGTCGGAGAGCTCGTCGAGGAAGGACCGCACGGTCTTGGTGACCCGCACCGGCCACGTGTGCCGCCCGAGCCGGCCGACGGCCTCGCACAGCTCCGTGATCGCGTTGTCGTTGTTGGTCATCGACCCGTGTCCGGCCGTGCCGTCCACGGTGAGCCGCATCCAGTGCATGCCCTTCTGGGCGGTCTCGACCAGGTAGAGCCGCAGGTTCTCGTTGACGGTGAAGGAGAACCCGCCGACCTCGCCGATCGCCTCGGTGACGCCCTCGAAGAGATCGGGGTGCTTGTCGACGAGGTACCGGGCGCCGTACGTGCCGCCGGCCTCCTCGTCGGCGAGGAAGGCGAGGACGATGTCACGCGGGGGCTTGCGGCCGCTGCGCAGCCGGTCGCGGACGACCGCGAGGGTCATCGCGTCCATGTCCTTCATGTCGACGGCACCTCGTCCCCACACGCATCCGTCGACGATCTCGCCGGAGAAGGGGTGGTGGGTCCAGTCCGCCGCGTTGGCCGGTACGACGTCGGTGTGCCCGTGGATGAGCAGCGCCGGCTTGGAGGGGTCCTCGCCCTCGATGCGGGCGACCGTGGAGGCGCGTCCCTGGTGCGACTCGAAGATCTGCGGGTCGAGGCCCACCTCCGCGAGCTTCTCGGCGACGTACTCGGCCGCCTTGCGCTCGCCCGGGCCCGAGTGGTCGCCGTAGTTGCTGGTGTCGATCTGGATCAGCTCACGGCAGAGGTCCACGACCTCGTCCTCGCCGGTGACGTGCCTGGTCGTGTCCGTCCCGCTCACGGTGGTTCCTCCCGCTGTCACTGCTGGTGGTTCCCCTCATCCTCCCCCTCCGACCGGCCGCACCCAAGAGCGGACCCGGCCCGTCACACGCCGTTCACGCCGGGACGAGGGGGTGATCGGGGCACCTCGAAAGCCTGGTAATGTTTCCTCTGTCGCCGCGAGGGGAACCCCGCGCGACAGACACCTTGTCCGGGTGGCGGAATGGCAGACGCGCTAGCTTGAGGTGCTAGTGCCCTTTATCGGGCGTGGGGGTTCAAGTCCCCCCTCGGACACCAGCTAAAACCCCTGTTGATCAGGGGTTTTTTGCTTTTCCGGCTGCGGCACGACATCCCGAGCAGCCCGCAGCGGACCACCCGCGCAATCGCCGGCGTGAACGGCACCCTACGAACCAATGAATTCGAGGCGTACGCCAGGCAACAAAAGCACCAACTCGGCCTGTTCTCGGAGCTCTTGGGCGATGTGGGGCATGTCTCGTCCGAAGCGCGAACCCGCAGGTCAGACTGAGTGCGGCCCGATCAAGTACCCACCCGGACGGGCCCTCTGCGGTGGCCGTTCCCCGGGCACGGACCTAGCGTCGTACTAAAATTTCCGGCTTGTTACGGAGCTGGACCCGGACAACCCCAGGCAGACCTGCGGGCCCGCCAGCGCCCCGGGGCTTCCGGGATCGAGACGCGAGGACCGATGGCAGCCACACACGAGAGCAGTGCTCTCGGCCTGCTCGAGGACGAGATCCGCGAGCGGTTCGGCGATACGGCACGTTTCTCCGGGGGCCCCGCGGCCTCTCCGCGCACCCTCGTCGACGTCTTCGACGCATCCGTGCGGTCCTACCCGGACGAGCCCGCGCTGGACGACGGTACGACCTGTCTGACCTACCGTGCGCTCGCCGTGGAGGTCGAGCGGCTGCGCCGCCGGCTCGCGGACGCCGGGGTCGGGCTCGGCGACCGGGTGGGCGTCCGCGTTCCGTCCGGGACCAACGACCTCTACATCGCGATTCTCGCCGTGCTCGCCGCCGGTGCCGCCTACGTCCCGGTGGATGCCGAGGACCCGGACGAGCGGGCCGAGTTGGTGTTCGGGGAGGCGGGCGTACGGGCCGTCGTCGGGGCCGGTCACGAACTGACCGTCACGGGACGCAGCGAGGTTGCCACCGCGCGTCCCGGCGTCGAGCACGACGCGTGGATCATCTTCACCTCCGGATCGACCGGGAAGCCCAAGGGCGTCGCCGTGAGCCACCGCAGTGCCGCCGCGTTCGTGGACGCCGAGGCCGCGCTCTTCCTCACGGACGACCCCATCGGTCCGGCTGACAGGGTCATGGCGGGACTGTCGGTCGCCTTCGACGCGTCCTGCGAGGAGATGTGGCTGGCGTGGCGGTACGGGGCCTGTCTGGTGCCGGTGCCGCGTGCGCAGGTCAGGAGCGGCGCCGATCTCGGGCCCTGGCTGGTGGAGCAGGAGATCACCGTCGTGTCGACGGTGCCGACGCTCGCGGCGCTCTGGGAGCCGGAGACCCTCAACGACGTGCGGCTGCTCATCTTCGGCGGTGAGGCCTGCCCGCCCGAGCTGGTGCAGCGGCTGGTGACCGAGGGGCGCGAGGTCTGGAACACGTACGGGCCGACCGAGGCGACCGTCGTGGCCTGTGCCTCGCTGATGAGCGGCGAGGAGCCGATCCGGATCGGGCTGCCGCTGGACGGCTGGGAGCTGGCCGTCGTCGACGAGGCCGGGGCGCCGGTACCGATGGGCGCCACTGGGCAGTTGGTGATCGGCGGCGTCGGGCTCGCCCGGTACCTGGACGCCGAGAAGGACGCGGAGAAGTACGCGCCGCTGGAGTCGCTGGGCTGGGAACGGGCGTACCGCAGCGGTGACCTCGTCAAGGCGGAGCCGGAGGGGCTGGTCTTCCTCGGGCGGGCCGACGAGCAGATCAAGCTCGGTGGGCGTCGTATCGAGCTCGGCGAGGTCGACGCCGCTCTCCAGGCGTTGCCGGGAGTCGCGGGAGCGGCCGCCGCCGTGCGCACCGCCCGCAGCGGCAACCAACTCCTCGTCGGCTACGTCGTCACGCAGGACGGCTGGGACCAGGCGACGGCCGTCGAGAAGCTGCGGGCCGAACTGCCCGCGGCCCTGGTGCCGTTGCTGGCGCCGGTCGACGAGCTGCCGACCCGGACGTCGGGCAAGGTGGACCGTGCCGCCCTGCCGTGGCCGCTGGAGAACCTCGGGACCAGTGGTCCCGCCGAGCAGCTCTACGGCACCGAGGCGTGGCTCGCCGAGCAGTGGAGCGAGGTGCTCGGCATCCCCGTGTCGAGTGCGCGTGATGACTTCTTCGCGATCGGCGGCAGCAGTCTCGCCGCGGCCCAGCTCACCACCCGGCTGCGCACCCGCTATCCGAGCGCGGCCGTCCTCGACATCTACCAGCAGCCCGTGCTGCGAAAGCTGGCGCGGCACCTGGAGAAGTCGGCGCAGGACGACGGGGCCGCGCGGATCGTCGCCCCGGTCCCGGTGCGCGCCCAGGTGATCCAACTCCTCGCCATGGTCCCCCTGTTCACCCTGCTCGGGCTGCGCTGGACCGTGGTCCTGGCCGCGCTGGGCAACGTGGTGTCCTACGCGTGGCTGCCGACCGCCTCCTGGTGGCTGGTCGGGGCGGCGGCGCTGGTGCTGTTCAGCCCGCCCGGCCGGCTCGCGATCGCCGCGGGCGGGGCGCGGCTGCTGCTGCGGGGTGTGCGGCCGGGACGGTACGCACGCGGTGGCGGTGTGCATCTGCGGCTGTGGGCGGCCGAGCGGCTGGCGGAGTTCAGCGGGGCGACCTCGCTGACCGGGTCGTGGCTGGAGCGGTACGCGCGGGCGCTGGGCGCCAAGATCGGCCCTGATGCCGACCTGCACTCGCTGCCGCCGGTGACCGGCATGCTCAAGCTGGGCCGGGGTGCGGCCGTCGAGTCCGAGGTGGACCTGTCCGGGTGGTGGCTGGACGGCGACCGGCTGGAGATCGGCCCGGTCAGGGTGGGCGCGCACGCGGTCGTCGGGACGCGCAGCATCCTCTTCCCGGGCGCGCGGGTCGGCAAGCGGGCCGAGGTGGCGCCGGGTTCGGCGGTCACCGGGCAGGTCCCCACCGGTCAGCGCTGGGCGGGCGCGCCCGCGGTCAAGCTGGGCAAGGCCAAGCGGAACTGGCCCAAGGAGCGGCCGCGCAAGGGCACGTACTGGCGGGTGATGTACGGCGTGACGGGCTTCGCGCTCACCGCGCTTCCGGTGCTGGCCGGGGTGGTCGCGTTCCTGGTCGGTCGCGCGGTCTTCACGCCGGACGCGCCTCTGACGGGCGCCGCCGCGGCGCTCGTACCGGCGACGCTCGCCTTCGGGCTGGCGTACGCGCTGCTGATCCTGGTCGCCGTACGACTGCTCAGCCTGCGGCTGCGGGAGGGCACGCATCCGACCCACAGCCGGATCGGGTGGCAGGCGTGGACCGTCACGCAGCTGATGGACCGCTCGCGCGAGACCCTCTTCCCGCTGTACGCCGGGCTGGTCACGCCGGTGTGGCTGCGGCTGCTCGGGATGCGGATCGGGCGGGGTGCCGAGGTGTCGACCGTGCTCGCCCTGCCGAGCCTGACCACGGTCGGCGAGGGCGCGTTCCTGGCCGACGACACGCTGACCGCGCCGTACGAGCTCGGTGGCGGCTGGATGCGGATCGGGCGGGCGGAGATCGGGCGGCGGGCCTTCCTCGGGAACTCGGGGATGACCGCGCCGGGGCGGTCCGTGCCGGACGGCGGGCTCGTCGGGGTGCTGTCGGCGACGCCGAAGAAGGCGAAGAAGGGCAGCTCGTATCTGGGGCTGCCGCCGGTGAAGCTGCCGCGGGCCGCCGCCGGCGGGGACCAGAGCCGGACGTACGACCCGCCTGCGCGGCTGCTGTGGGCGCGCGGTCTGGTCGAGCTGTGCCGGATCGTGCCGGTGTTCTGCTCGGCGGCGATCGGGGTGCTGACGGTGGCGGCGCTGTGTGCGCTGGGTGTGTGGGCGTGGGCGCTGGCGGGCCTGGTGCTGCTCGCGGCGGGTGCCGTGGCGGGGCTGGTGTCCGTGGTCGCGAAGTGGCTGCTCGTGGGGCGGCACCGCAGTGGGGAGCATCCGCTGTGGAGCGGCTTCGTGTGGCGCAATGAGCTCGCGGACACGTTCGTCGAGGTCGTGGCGGTGCCGTGGCTGGCGGGTTCCGTGCCCGGTACGCCGCTGATGACGGCGTGGCTGCGGGGGCTCGGTGCGCGCATCGGCAGGGGCGTCTGGGTGGAGAGCTACTGGCTGCCGGAGACGGATCTGGTGACCCTGGAGGACGGGGCGACGGTGAACCGGGGCTGTGTGCTCCAGACGCACCTCTTCCACGACCGGATCTTGCGGACGGATACTGTGGTCCTCCGTGAGGGCGCGACGCTGGGTCCTGGCGGGATCGTGCTGCCCGGCAGCACGATCGGGGCCCGGACGACCTTGGGTCCCGCGTCGCTCGTCATGGCAGCGGAGTCCGTCCCCGACGACACCCGTTGGCTCGGCAACCCGATCGAGGCATGGCGTCCCTGAACGCCGGCCACTCGGCACGGGAGGGCGGTGCACCCGAGCGGAGTGGCGGCATGGCACAGGGAGCAGACACAGCGGTGGCGGTTCAGCAGGCGGCGGGTGCGGACCCGTATTTCCCGGAGAACGGTGACGCGCGGTACCGGGTGCACCGGTACGAACTCGCGCTGGACTACCGCCCGGGCCCGAACCGGCTGTCGGGCACGGCCCGGATCAACGCCATAGCGGGACGGTCGCCGCTGGGCGAGTTCTTCCTGAACCTGGCCGACTTCAAGGTCGGCCGGGTGCGGGTGGACGGCCGGCAGCCGCAGTACACGCACCGCGGCGGCAAGCTGCGGATCCGGCCCGCGAAGCCGGTCCGGCCCGGGGCCGCGTTCACGGTCGAGGTGCACTGGGCGGGCAATCCCAAGCCGGTGAACAGCCCGTGGGGCGGCCTGGGCTGGGAGGAGCTGGAGGACGGGGCGCTGGTGGCGAGCCAGCCGGTCGGGGCGCCGTCCTGGTACCCGTGCAACGACCGGCCCGCGGACAAGGCGTCGTACCAGATCTCGATCACGACGCCGTCGGCGTACTCGGTGGTGGCGGGCGGGCGGCTGCTGACCCGTACCACGAAGGCCTCCACGACGACCTGGGTGTACGAGCAGTCGGCGCCGACGTCCAGCTATCTGGTGGGGCTGTCGATCGGCAAGTACCAGACGGTGCTGCTGGGCGACCCGGGGCTGGGCGGGGTGCCGCAGCACGGGCACATTCCGTCGCATCTGCTCCCGCGGTTCTCCAGGGACTTCGCGCGTCAGCCGCAGATGATGGACCTGTTCCAGGAGCTGTTCGGTCCCTACCCCTTCGACGAGTACGCGGTCGTGGTGACGGAGGAGGAGCTCGATGTCCCCGTCGAGGCACAGGGGTTGTCGCTGTTCGGCGCCAACCATGTGGACGGGGGGCGGGGTTCGGAGCGGCTGGTCGCGCACGAGCTGGCCCACCAGTGGTTCGGCAACAGTGTGTCCATCGCGGACTGGCGGCACATCTGGCTGAACGAGGGGTTCGCGAAGTACGCCGAGTGGCTGTGGTCGGAGCGGTCGGGCGGGCGGACGGCCCAGCAACTCGCCGCCGCCGCGCATCGGTTGCTGTCGGGGCTCCCGCAGGATCTGAAGCTGGCCGATCCGGGCCGCAAGTCGATGTTCGACGACCGGCTCTACGAACGGGGCGGGCTGACCGTGCACGCGGTGCGGTGCGCGATGGGCGACGTGGCCTTCTTCCGCATGCTGCGGGGGTGGGCGGGGCTGCACCGGAGCGGGGCCGTGACCACGACGACGTTCACCGCGCACGCCTCGCGCTTCTCGGCCGAGCCACTGGACGAGGTGTTCCAGGCTTGGGTGTACGGGACGGCGCTGCCGCCGGTGCCTGTGCCGGCGACACGGGCGGCCGGCTAGTTCCGGGAGAATGACGGCCATGAGCACGCGTTCCTGCCCCTGCGGCCTGCCCGAGCCCTACGCCAAGTGCTGCGGCCGCTTTCACTCCGGCGCCGCCGCCGCGCCGACCGCCGAGGCGCTCATGCGGTCCCGATACTGCGCCTTCGTCCAGCAGGACGCCGCCTATCTGCTGCGGACCTGGCATCCGCGGACCCGGCCCGCGAGCCTCGACTTCGACGCGGGCATGCGGTGGACCGGTCTGGAGATCCTCGGCACGGGTGACGGGTCGGCGTTCCATTCCGTGGGGACGGTGACGTTCAGGGCGTCGTTCAGGGGCGGGTCGCTGCATGAGCGGAGCCGGTTCGAGCGGGTGGACGGGGCTTGGGTGTATGTGGACGGGGACTTCCTGGACTGAGCCGCCGACGGCTCACGGCGCCAGGATGTCCAGCTCCTGCAGTGCCCCCACCGTGATCTCCCGGGTCAGGGTCTCCGCGCGGACCGCGTCGCCCGCGCGGACGGCCTCGGCGACCTGGACGTGCAGGGTGACGGCGGCCGGGTCGGGGTCCTCGAACATGACCTCGTGATGGGTGCGGCCGGCGAGGACCTCGGCGACGACGTCCCCGAGGCGGGCGAACATCTCGTTGCCGGAGGCGTTGAGGATCACGCGGTGGAAGGCCACGTCGTGGATCAGATAGCCCTCCAGCTGGTGGCCCCGTGAGTGGGCGACCATGCCCAGCGCGCACTCGGTGAGTTCGGCGCACTGCTCCGCCGTGGCGTTCTTCGCCGCAAGGCCCGCCGCGACCGGTTCGAGCGCGGAGCGCAGGACCGTCAGTGACCGCAGCTGCCCGGGGCGGTCGGCACCGGCCAGGCGCCAGCGGATGACCTGTGGGTCGTAGACGTTCCACTGCGCCTTCGGACGGACCGTGACGCCCACGCGGCGGCGGGACTCGACCAGGTGCATGGACTCCAGGACGCGGACCGCCTCCCGCATAACCGAGCGGGACACATCGAACTGCTGGGCCAGTTCGTCCGTGCGCAGAACGCTGCCCGGCGGGTACTCACCCGCGGTGATCGCGGGGCCGAGGGATTCCAGTACTTGGCCGTGCAGCCCCCGGCCCGATGTGCTCATGCACTCAGCGTACGCGGCAGGTCACGGACTCAAAAAGTCAGACTTATTCATCACAGGCTCTTGAATTTGTCGTACCTAATGGGTTTCAGTTTGCGTCGACGCCCGAGGGCGTCCACGTGTCGATGAAGACAGCAGACAGTGAGGCAGCGATGAACACCCCCCATGTCGTCGTGGTGATGGGCGTCGCGGGCACCGGCAAGACCACCATCGGTCCGCTGCTCGCCGCCCGTCTCGGCGTCTCGTACGCCGAGGGCGACGACTTCCACCCGCCGGCCAACATCGCCAAGATGTCGGCCGGCACCCCGCTCACCGACGAGGACCGGTGGCCCTGGCTGGACGCCATCGGCGACTGGGCGGACGGCCGGGCGGGACTCGGCGGGGTGGTCAGCTGCTCGGCGCTGAAGCGCTCGTACCGCGACCGGCTGCGCGCCGCCGCTCCCGGGCTCGTCTTCGTGCACCTCGCGGGCGATCGCGCCCTCATCGAGGACCGCATGTCCCATCGGCAAGGGCACTTCATGCCGACCGCGCTGCTCGACTCCCAGTTCGCGACCCTCCAGCCGCTCCAGGAGGACGAGGCGGGAGTCGTGGTGGACGTCACCGGCAGCCCCGAGGAGATCACCGGCCGGGCCGCGAAGGCGCTGACCGAACTCCCGTAACCCCCCGCGCAAGCACCCCCTCCCCCATCATCCCCGTACCTGCAAGGGAACCCCCGTGACCAGACTCAGCGTCGAGTTGCTGGCAGCGGACCCGGTCGAGCCCATCACCTCGGCCGGTCACGCTCAGCTGGGCATCGCAGTCCTGGCGGGCATCGCCGTCATCGTCCTGCTCATCACCAAGTTCAAGCTCCACGCGTTCCTGTCGCTGACCATCGGGTCGCTGGCGCTGGGCGCGTTCGCCGGAGCGCCGCTCGACAAGGTCATCGCCAGCTTCACCGGCGGTCTCGGCACCACCGTCGCCGGCGTGGGCGTGCTGATCGCGCTCGGCGCGATCCTCGGCAAGATGCTCGCCGACTCCGGCGGCGCCGACCAGATCGTCGACACCATCCTCGCCAAGGCGGGTGGCCGGTCGATGCCGTGGGCGATGGTCCTCATCGCCTCCGTGATCGGTCTGCCGCTGTTCTTCGAGGTCGGCGTCGTGCTGCTGATCCCGGTCGTACTGATGGTCGCCAAGCGCGGCAACTACTCGCTGATGCGCATCGGCATCCCGGCCCTCGCGGGTCTGTCCGTGATGCACGGCCTGGTCCCGCCGCACCCCGGCCCGCTGGTCGCGATCGACGCGATCGGGGCCGACCTGGGTGTCACGCTGGCGCTCGGTGTGCTCGTCGCGATCCCGACGGTGATCATCGCCGGTCCGCTGTTCTCCCGGTACGCGGCCCGCTGGGTGGACGTCCCGGCGCCGGACAAGATGATCCCGCAGCGCCCGTCCGAGGACCTGGAGAAGCGTCCCGGCTTCGGCGCCACGCTGATCACCATCCTGCTGCCGGTCATCCTGATGCTCTCCAAGGCGCTCGTCGACATCGTCATCGACGACCCCGAGAACACCACGCAGCGGATATTCGACGTCATCGGTTCGCCGCTGATCGCCCTGCTCGCCTCCGTACTCCTCGGCATCTTCACGCTGCTGCGGCCCGCCGGGTTCGGCAAGGAGCGCCTCACGCCGCTGGTCGAGAAGGGCCTCGCGCCCATCGCCGGCATCCTCCTGATCGTCGGCGCGGGCGGCGGCTTCAAGCAGACGCTGATCGACACCGGCGTGGGCGCCATGATCCTGGACATCTCCGAGGACTGGTCGATCCCGGCGCTGCTGCTGGCCTGGCTGATCGCGGTGGCCATCCGGCTCGCGACGGGTTCGGCGACGGTGGCGACCGTGTCGGCCGCGGGGCTCGTGGCTCCGCTGGCCGCCGACATGTCGACGACCCACGCGGCCCTGCTGGTCCTCGCCATCGGCGCCGGCTCGCTCTTCTTCAGCCATGTCAACGATGCCGGGTTCTGGCTGGTCAAGGAGTACTTCGGCCTGACCGTCGGCCAGACCATCAAGACCTGGTCCGTCATGGAGACGATCATCTCCGTGGTCGCCGGTGGTCTCGTCCTGCTGCTCTCGTTGATCATCTAGGGATTCGGGGAGTACGACGATGAGTCACCCTCTGTTCGACATCAGCGGCCGGACCGCCCTGGTCACGGGCTCCAGCCGGGGCATCGGACTCGCCCTGGCCCGGGGTCTCGCGGAGGCCGGCTGCACGGTCGTCCTCAACGGGCGGGACGGCGAGCGGCTCACCAAGGCCGCCGCCGAACTGCCCGGCGACCGCGTCCACACGGCCGTGTTCGACGTGACCGACGGCGCCTCGGTGGCCGCGGGGATCGCGGACGTGGAGGAACGGGTCGGCCCGCTCGACATCCTGGTCAACAACGCGGGCATGCAACTGCGCGCCCCGCTCCTGGAGTTCACCGACTCCGACTGGCACCGCATCCTGGACACCAACCTGACCAGCGCGTTCCTGGTCGGCCGGGAAGCGGCCCGGCGGATGACGGCACGCGGTCACGGCAAGATCGTCAACATCTGCTCGCTGCAGAGCGAGGTGGCCCGCCCCGGCATCGCGCCCTACGCGGCCACCAAGGGCGCGCTGAAGATGCTCACCAAGGGCATGTGCGCCGACTGGGGCCCGCAGGGCGTCCAGGTCAACGGTCTCGGCCCCGGCTACATCGAGACCGAGCTGACCCAAGCCCTCGTCGAGGACGAGGAGTTCAGCTCCTGGGTGCGTCGCCGCACCCCGGCCGGCCGCTGGGGCCGTACGCAGGACCTGGTGGGCGGGGTGCTCTTCCTCGCCTCACCCGCCGCGGACTTCGTCAGCGGGCAGATCCTGTACGTCGACGGTGGAATGACGAGCGTGCTGTGATGACTCTCGGTTGTGTGATCCATGGTCAGGGCGACCTGCGGGTCGAGGAGTTGGCGTCGCCGTCGCCCGGTCCGGGGCAGGCCCTGGTCGCGGTCCGCTACGGCGGGGTCTGCGGCTCCGATCTGCACTACTGGCGGCACGGCGGGGTCGGGGACTTCCGGCTGCGGGAGCCGATGCTGCTCGGGCACGAGGTGGTCGGGACGGTTCTCTCGTACGGTGCCGGAGCGTCAGGTCCCCTTTCCGGTACGGCTGTTGCGGTGCACCCGGCCTCTCCCTGCGGGGTGTGCCCGGAGTGCGCCGACGGTCGGCGCAACGTCTGCCGGGACACCCGCTACCTCGGCAGCGCGGCCCGCTTTCCGCATGTCCAGGGCGGGTTCGCGGCCCAAGTGGTGGTGCCCGCGGAGCAGTTGAGGCCGCTCCCGGACGGGCTGGACCTTCGCCGGGCGGCTCTCGCCGAGCCCCTGTCCGTCGCGTTGCACGCGGTGCGGCGGGCCGGGGAGGTCGCGGGCAAGCATGTGCTCGTCACCGGGGCCGGGCCCATCGGCTGTCTGGTGGTCGCGGCGGCGAAGGCGGCCGGTGCGGCCCGGGTGACGGTGACGGACCTGCTGCCCGCGGCTCTGCGGTACGCGGAGAGCGCCGGCGCCGACACCGTCGTACGGGCCGACGATCCGGGTGATGCCGGGTGGCCGTCCGAGGTGGACGTGGCCGTCGAGGCGTCCGGGGTCGCGGCCGGGCTGGACACCTGTCTGCGGCTGGTGCGGCGCGGGGGTGTGGTCGTCCAGCTCGGGATGTTGCCGCCGGGGCAGTCGCCGTTCGCCGGGAATCTGGTCGTGAGCCGGGAGATCGAGCTGCGGGGGGCGTTCCGTTTCGACGGGGAGTTCGACGCGGCGCTGGAACTGCTCGCGGCCGAGCCGTCGTTCGACGGGCTGGTCAGCGCGGTGGTCCCGGTCCGGGAAGCGGAGTCGGCGTTCGCGCTGGCCGCGGACCGGACCGTGTCCTGCAAGGTGCTGCTGGACTTCGCGGACTGACCCGGTCGCTCCTCGGCGCCCTGCAATCCTGCACTCGGCTTCGCCCTGATACGGCTTCCCTGTCGGCGCGGTCGGCCCGATGATGGAAGGCCCCTGGGAACGGCATCCCAGGGGCGACCGTGTCGGGGGGCGTCATGGCGGTTTCCCTCGGGGTGCGTATCTCGGGGCTGCTCGTCGTCGGAACGGTGGCGGTGGCTGCCGCGGCCTTCACCGGTGACGGGAGTGACACGCCGGACAGAGGCGACGGCGGGGGCACGATCGTCACGGCCGGTCCCTCGGGCCGTGCGCCGGCGGGGCGTACCGGCTCCCCCTCCCCCGTCGTCCCGGCGCGGCCCAGGCCCGACGGGCATCTGAACAGTCCCACCGCGACTCCCGGGCCGCTGCGGAGCCCGGACGCCTCGCCCACCCCCGCCCCCGCTCCCTCGCCTTCTCCCTCCACGAGCGAGAGCCCCCTCGACATCCCCGTCTGGCTGCCGCCGGGTCCGGGTTCACCGAACGCCGACGGCGTACCGGACCCGTCCAGCGTCTACGACGGGCTCCGCGCCCCCACCGAGTGCCGGGCCGCCCTCGATGTCATCCCCGGGAAGCCGGCGGACGACGCGTGGCGGTTGCTGCGCGGGCTCGCCTCCGCCTGTCTCGCCGTGCAGGGCAAGGGCGGCAGCTGGGAGACGGCGTCGCGGGACTTCGCCGCGCTCGCGGGCAGGTCTGGCACCTGCAAGGGGCGGGCCGGGTACGCCGTGCTGGGCGGGCTGCTCGACTTCCACCGGCGGCATCCCGTCGCCACCGTGCGGCTCAAGGCCACGTCCGGTGGGACGCCCGCGTGCGCGTACGCGATCGCCAGGGTCGATTCGGGCGGCGACGGTCAGGCGCGGCCCGGGGAGACCGTCGGCATCGAGCTGGCCGGAACGTACTTCGACCATGCCGAACTGCTGCGGGACGGGCGGGTGTTCATCGACGGCCGGGAGCTGGACGGGCCGCCGGTCCTCGCCTCCGAGGCGGGTGACCATCTGGTGCTGAACGTGGTGGTGCCGGTGGTGGAGGGCCTGCCGAGGGCCGTCGACGTGGCCGTCCGGTTCGCGGGTGTCGAGGTGCGGGCGCGGGACGCGTTCACCGTCGTGGCGCCCGCGCCCACGGTGTCCGAGCCGGCGACGCCCACCACGTCAGTGGCGCCACAGGGAGTGTTCCCGCTCGGCCCACCCCCGGCTCACCGTCCCCGTCCGCAGGCCGCGCCGCGCCTCCGGGTCCCCCAGCGCCATGCCGATGTGGCCGGCGAGGACGATACCGACGGTCAGGGCCAGCCAGTCGTGGACGAAGGTCGCGCTGGTACGCCATTGGATCGGGGTGAGGTGGGTGAACCACATCAGCAGACCGGTGCCGAGCATCACCAGCGTGGCGCCGCCGATCCAGGAGGCGTAGATCTTCTGCCCGGCGTTGAACTTGCCCGCCGGACGGGCCGAGGGCCGCTTGTCGCGGCGCAGGGCGGCACGCAGCCAGACCCGGTCGTGCGGGCCGAAGCGGTTCAGGAAGCGCAGGTCGGTGCGGAAGTGGCGGGAGACCAGGCCGGCCAGGACGGGGACCGGCAGGGCGAGGCCGGACCACTCGTGGATGCGGACGACCAGCTCACGGCGGCCGACGAGTTCGGCGAGCTGGGGAATGTAGAGACAGGCGGCGGTGAGCACGCAGACGCCCATCAGGGCGGCGGTCGTGCGGTGCACCCAGCGCTGGGAACGGCCGAAGCGGCGTACGCGCGTCTCCGGCGGGGCTTCAGCTCGTAGGGTCATCGTCCCGTCCGTTCGACTTGCCGACCCAGGCGTCGACGTCGTAGCCGCGCTCCTCCCAGTAGCCGGGCTCCACGTCCTCGGTGACGGTGATGCCGGAGAGCCACTTGGCGGACTTGTAGAAGTACATCGGTGCGACATAGAGGCGGACCGGGCCGCCGTGGCTGTGGCCGAGGTCCTTGTCCTGCATGCGCAGCGCGACCAGGACGTCCGCGCGGCGGGCCTGGTCGAGGGTGAGGCTCTCGGTGTAGGTGCCGTCGAAGCAGCTGAAGCGGATCGCGGTGGCCTTGGCCCGTACCCCGGCGGCGTCGAGCAGCCGGGAGAGGCGTACGCCCTCGAAGGGGGTGCCCGGGACCCGCCAGCCGGTGACGCACTGGACGTCCTTGACCATCCGGGTCTGGGGCATCGCCCGCAGGTCGGAGAGGGTGTAGGTGGCCGGGCGGTCGACGAGGCCGTCGATCTTGAGGCGGTAGGTCGAGGCGTTCTTGTGGGGGACGGAGGAGGTGACCGAGTAGTAGCGGAAGCCGCCGCCGTTGGGGAGCAGGCCCGTGAGGCCGGTGGGGTCCTTGTCTGCCGCGCTGCCGAGGAAGGACTCCAGGCCGCGTTGCAGGGTGGGCGCGGCGACCACGCCGAGGGCGCCCAGGCCGAGGGTGCCGAGAAGGACACGGCGGCCGATGGGCCTGCCCTGTTCCTCGGGTTGTCCGGAGTTCACCTACCCATTCGAACACCCGCGGCCCTGGTGGACCAGGGTTCGCGGGTGCCCGTCAGACTTCCGTAAGCACTTCTTACGAAGAGGCCGCCTTGTCCAGCTGGAACGCCTCGTTGCCCAGACCGATGCGGGCGTGGGCCTCGGGCGAGCGGGCGCGCAGGAACAGTCCCTGGGCCAGGCCGACGATCAGGGCGAGGCCGATGATGCCGGGCAGGAGCCAGCTCAGGGACGAGTCCGGTCCGGCGCCGACCAGGACGTCGAAGTCCTTGACGGTGTAGCTGGCGATGACGAGCAGGGCGATGCCGGCGACCGCGGAGGTGGCCAGGCGCCAGGCCTGGGTGCCTGCGGCGCCGCGGCGGACGAAGAAGACGACGACCGAGAAGGAGGCCGCCGCCATCAGCAGGATCACCCCGAGGGCGCCGATGTTGCCGCCCCAGGTGAACAGGTGCAGGACGGGTTCGGTGGGGTCGCCGGTCGGCTTGTCGTCGGCGAACGCGAAGGCGGCGACGATCACCACCGAGACGGCCGTCTGGAGCAGCGACCCGGTCCCGGGGGCACCGCTGGTGTCGGTGGTGCGGCCGAACGCGGCGGGGAGCAGGCCCTCGCGGCCCATGGCGAAGGCGTAGCGGGCGACGACGTTGTGGAAGCTGAGCATGGCGGCGAACATGCCGGTCACGAACAGGATGTGCAGGACGTCGGTGAAGGTGCCGCCGAGGCGGGACTCGGTGAGGTTGAACAGCAGTCCGGCGCTCTGCTTCTGCGACTCGCCGACGATCGCGGAGGGTCCGGTGGCGACGGTGAGGGCCCAGCTGCTGACCGCGAGGAAGACGGCGACCCCGCCGACGGCCAGGAACATCACGCGGGGCACCAGGACGTGCGGGCGGCTGGTCTCCTCGGCGTAGACGGGTGCCTGCTCGAAGCCGAGGAAGGCGGCGATGCAGAAGCACAGGGCGGTGCCGACGCCCGCGCCGGTGAGGGTGTCCGGGTTGAAGGCGTGCAGGGACAGGCCCTCCTTGCCGGGGTCGGCGACGGCGGCGATGTCGAAGATGACGACCAGGACCACCTCGATGACCAGCAGGACGCCGAGCACCTTCGCGTTGACGTCGATCTTCAGCCAGCCCAGCGCGCCGACGGCGAGCGCGGCCACCAGGGCCGGTATCCACCAGGCGATCTCCAGGTCGGCGTAGGTGGCGAAGAGGCCGGAGACCTCGAAGCCGAAGATGCCGTAGATGCCGACCTGGAGGGCGTTGTAGGCGACCAGGGCGACCAGGGCCGCGCTCGCGCCGGCCGTGCCGCCGAGGCCGCGGGAGATGTACGCGTAGAAGGCGCCGGCGTTGTGGACGTGCCGGCTCATCTCGGCGTAGCCGATGCCGAACAGGACGAGGATCACGCCGAGGAGGACGAAGAGGAGGGGCTGTCCGACGATGCCCATCACCGCGAATGTGGTGGGCATGACACCCGCGACCACCATGAGGGGCGCGGTCGCCGCGAGCACGGAGAGCAGCAGGCCCCCGGTGCCCAGGCGGTCGGCGCGCAGGGCCCGCTCCTGGCCCTTGAAGGTGCTGATGCCGTCGGTTCTTTTCGTACTCGAGCTGTCCGTTGTCACGGGGGAGACCGTCCTTTTCGGGGAGGGGAGGGCGTCACACCGTGCCGAGCGCGCTGTCGCGTGCGGCACGGAAGGCTGAGGCGGGGTCGCGGTCGGGGTACGCCCAGGGGGCGGGGGTGGGGTGCTCGCCGATGCGGTGGAACAGGGCGGCGGCCTCGGCGCCCCGGCCCTCGCAGACCTTGGCGTGGGCGAGGAAGTTGAGGTCGACGAGGCGGCGGGGGTGCCCCTCGTGCTCCCACTCCAGCCACCAGTCGAAGGCGGCCTTCATCACCTGGCGGGCCCGGCGGCCGACCCAGTGGCCGGAGGCGGCCGGGTCGGGGGGCTCGTGGCCGGCGCCGGCGAGGACGCGGTAGCGCTCGGCGTGGGCGATGACCGGGAGGATCGCGAGCGGGGAGTCGGCGGGGGCCTGTTCGGCGGCCCAGTTGGCGAAGTCGTAGACCTCGTGCAGCGGGTCCGGGCCTGCGTCGGCGCGGTGCTCGGCGAGCCGGGCGACCATCAGATGGTGGGCGTGGTGGTGGTCGGCGTAGCGGCGGCGGACCTCCTCGAAGATCCGCACGGCGCCTCCGGCACCGGCCGTGCCCCGCTCCAGCATGAGCAGGCCCAGCCAGGGGGTGGGGTCGGCGGGGGCGCGCTCGGCGGCGGTCCGGCAGGCCTCGCGGGCGCGGTCCGGCTTCTCCTTGCCGCGCAGGGAGCGCTGGACCTGGGCGAGGGCGAGCAGGACGGAGGCGTCGGCGGACTCGGGTTCGGCGAGCAGCCAGTCGCGGGTCCAGGCGGCGCTGTACGGCTCCAGGGCGAGGACGGTCACCCGGTGGCCGCGCAGATCCCACTCGTCGCCGGACTGGGCGATCAGGGAGCGGGCGGCCTGCCAGCGGCCCTGGGCCAACGCGGCGCGGGCGGAGATGAGTTCGGCGTCGTCGAGGGCGGCCTCGAAGGCCTGGGCCGCCCGTCTTCGGCTGCGGCCCAGTGGGGGTGGGGGTGGAGACACCGCGGAGACTTCCTCACGCGACGTTGCTCGACGTCGTAGTTCGTTGCGTGGGCAGATGGTCACGGACAGCAAACCCGCAGCCAAGGCTTCTCGTCAAGGCTGGGACGGGTGTGACACGGTTCAACTGTCGTGACGGGAGAGGCAGTTGTGATCATGATCGGCAGGCCGCCGGGCCTCTGTGTGGCGTACGCCATGGCGTCCTGGGCCCCGCCCCCGCACCATGGCGAGAAGGTCGTACGGGGTGACCGAGTCAACTGCCCGGTTCCGGGTACTCCGGGGAGCAAGCCGGGCCCTGGGGCGCTAAAGTCGGCCCCTGACCCGTCCCCGTAGCCCGGCCCATTGATCGAGGTACGCAGCGTGTCGGTTCTTGTTCTGGTTCTCGCCGTGAGCGCCGCCTGCTGCCTGGGCTTCGGTTTCGTCCTCCAGCAGAACGCGGCTCAGCGGGCACCCCTGAACGACTTCCTCTCGCCCCGGCTGCTCCTGGACCTCGTCAAGATCCCTCGCTGGCTCGGCGGTATCGCCCTGATGGTGGCCGGTATGGTCCTCGGCGCCATCGCCCTGGGCCAGGGCGAGATCTCCCTGGTGGAGCCGCTGCTGGCGACGAACCTGCTGTTCGCGATGGCCCTCTCGCGCCGTCAGACCAAGCAGTCGCTGGGCCGCCAGGGCTGGGCGGGCCTGCTGCTCCTCGCCGGCGGCGTGACGGCGTTCATCGTGGCGGGCGAACCGCGCGGCGGTACGGCGGTCACGGCCCCGTTCCGGCACTGGCTGATCATCGGCGCGATGATCGGTCTCGCGCTGCTGCTGACGACGTACGCGAAGCGGTCCCGGCTGGTCGCGGGACCGGCGCTGCTCGCGGTGGCGGCCGGGCTGCTGTACGGCGTCCAGGACGCGCTGACGCGGGTGAGCGGCGAGCGGTTCTCCGAGGGCGGCCTCGTGCACGTCCTCACCGGCTGGCAGCCGTACGCGGTGCTGGCGCTCGGCGTGACCGGCCTGGTGCTGGTCCAGAGCGCCTTCGAGACGGCCTCCCTGCGGATGTCGCTCCCCGCCCTCACCGCCGCCCAGCCCCTCGCCGGGATCATCTGCGGCGTGGGCTTCCTGGGCGACCGGCTGCGCACCGACACGGGGGCGCTCGCGTGGGAGGCGGCGGGGCTGGCCGCGGTCGTGACCGGGATCGTGCTGCTGGGGCTGCATCCGGCGATGCCGTGCGGCACGGCGGAGCGACCGGTGCGGGCGCGGGACCTGCAGCCGAACTGACCTTTCTGGGGCGCGGGCCGGCCACGTGGGGACACCCTGCTTGGATGGACCCATGAGCTCCGCTGACGAGATCCTCGACATCGTCGACGAGAACGACCAGGTCGTCGGGCAGTCCCCCCGCGGTGCGGCGTACGCCCGGGGCCTGCGTCACCGTTGCGCCTTCATCCAGGTCCGGGACGCCGCCGGCCGTCTCTTCGTGCACCGCCGCACCCCGACCAAGCTGGTCTTCCCCTCCCTGTACGACATGTGGGTCGGCGGAGTGGTCGGCGCGGGCGAGACCTACGACGAGGCGGCGCTGCGGGAGGCGGAGGAGGAGCTGGGCGTCTCCGGGCTCCCCTCCCCCGAGTTCCTCTTCAAGTTCCTGTACGACGACGGCGCCGGGCAGACCTGGTGGTCGGCGGTGTACGAGGTGCGCTGCGATCTGCCGGTGAATCCCCAGGCCGAGGAGGTCGCCTGGCACGACTTCCTGCCGGAGGAGGAGGTGGAGCGGCGGCTGTCGCAGTGGGAGTGGGTACCGGACGGCCTGGACGCGTACGAGCGGCTGCGGGCCTTCCGAGCGGGCGGCTGATCGGGGCCGGACGGCCCGGTAGGGTCCAGGGCGTGATCGATTTTGCACGGAACGTCCGGCTCTGGTTCGCGCCCGAGGCGATCCGGGAGGACGGCAGGACGCCCGACTACCGGTTCTCGCTCGCCAATGAGCGCACGTTTCTGGCCTGGCTGCGGACCGCGCTCGCGCTCATCGGCGGCGGGTTCGCGGTGGACCAGTTCCTGCCGGATCTGCGCTGGGGCTGGCGGGTCGGGCTGGCGCTCGCGCTGCTCGGGGCCGGGGTGCTGTGCTCGTTGCGCGCGGTCAATCACTGGATGCGGTGCGAACGGGCGATGCGGCGGGGTGAGGATCTGCCCGTGTCGCGGTTCCCGGCGGCGCTGAGCGTCGTCGTGGCGGTCGTCGCCGTCGCGATGGTCTTCGTCGTGCTCGTCGGGTGGGAGGGGTGAGCACCCCGGCCGCCGAGGAACGGGACCCCGGACTCCAGCCCGAGCGCACCCGGCTCGCCTGGCGCCGTACGACCCTCTCCGGCACCGTCTGCGCCGTACTCGCCGTCAAGACCGCGCTGCACGGCGGCCCGTCCGCCTCCGGCGTCGTCGCCTGCGCCCTGGCCTGCATGCTCTGGCTGGGCTTCCTGCTGCTCGCGCACCGCCGTATCCGCGCCCTCGCCGCCGCCGACGCCCCCTCCGCGATCGCCCCGCGGCACGCCACGGCGGCGGTCCTGTGCACCGTGGCGATGGCCGCGTGCGGGGCCGCCCTGGTGTTCTAGCTCCCGCTAGCCTCTCTCGCCCTCACCCTCCCCCTCGGTCTCCCAGTCCACCGTCACCACGATCTTCCCGCGGGTCCGCCCCTCCTGATTCAGCCGCTGCGCCTCCGCCGCCCGCTCCAGCGGGAACGTCCGCGACACATGCACCGACACCACGCCCTGATCCGCGAGTTCGGACAGGCGCCGCAGGTCCTCGGCGTCCGGGCGCACCCAGTAGTAGCGGCCGCCGTAGCCGACGACCTCCCCGTCCGCGATGGACACCAGGCGGCCCTCGGGTGCCAGCAGGTTCGCCGAGACCGTCAGGGTCTCGCCGCCGATCGTGTCGAACGCCGCGTCCACGCCCTCGGGGGCCAGCCCGCGCACCCGCTCGGCCAGGCCCTCGCCGTACTCGACGGGCTCGCCGCCGAGGCCGCGGACGAAGTCGTGGTTGCCCTGGCTCGCCGTACCGATGACCCGGGCACCGAAGTGGCGGGCCAGCTGTACGGCGACGGAGCCCACACCCCCCGCCGCCGCGTGCACCAGGACCGTCTCGCCGCGCTTGACCTGGAGCGCCTTCACCAGCACCTGGTAGGCGGTGAGCCCCACCAGCGGCAGGCCGGCCGCCTCCTCGAAGGAGAGGTTGCGGGGCTTGCGGGCGAGGGTGCGGACGGGGGCGGCCACGTACTCGGCGAAGGTGCCCCGGGAGAGGAAGTCCTCACGGACGTATCCGATGACCTCGTCGCCGACCGCGAACTCCGTGACGGACACGCCGAGTCCGACCACGACCCCGGAGACGTCCCAGCCGGGGACCACCGGGAAGACGGGGTCGAGAATCGGGTCGAGGTGCCCCTCGCGGGCGTGCCAGTCGACCGGGTTGACCGCCGCCGCCCGGACCTTGACCAGCACCGCGTCGACCCCGACCTTGGGGTCGCGCACCTCCCCGTATGCGAGGACCTCGGGTCCGCCGTAGCGTGAGTAGCTGATGCCTTTCATGGCACCGACCCTCCGGGGTACTCGGACGCCACGCAAGCGGGATGCCCGGATATGCGGCGTTCGCGTGGCAGCCTTTCCGACGGCATCGGCAACATCTCCGAAGGTGAGCAGCATGACCACCCTCCACCAGGAACACGCCTCCCACTCGCACGCCCACGGCCCCGACTGCGGGCACACCGAGGTGCCGCACGGGGACCACGTCGACTACGCGCACGGCGGCCATCTGCACCGCGAGCACAGCGGCCACTGGGACGAGTGCGAGCCGGGCGGGCATGTCACCCATGACGGTCACGAGCACACGCACGGGGACGACTGCGGCCACGAGAGCGTGCTGCACGGCGACCACGTCGACTATGTGCACGACGGTCACCGGCACGCCCGCCACGAGGGCCACTGGGACGACCACTGACCCGGCACTGACCGGTCCGCGACCTGACATCGCCCGACCGGGAAGCATCCCCGACAGCTCCCCGACGCACCCTGCGGGGAGCTGTCGGCCTAGGGTGACGCCCTAGGGTGGCTCAGATCACGTTCGCCCTACACACTGGACGGCATACCGACCGGTCGGCATCATGAGTCGGGAACCGTTCGTCTGCCGTAGGAGCGATGCATGAGCCCCGACCATCCGCCCGGACTCGACCTCGACCGGCTGCGCGGCCTGCTCGACCGCGTGCGGCCCGGACTGGTCCACGGCCCCCTGACCGGCCGGCTGATCGAGGGCGGACGGTCGAACCTCACCTACGCGGTCTCCGACGGCACGTCGAAGTGGGTCGTACGACGGCCTCCGCTCGGTCATGTCCTGGCCACCGCGCACGACATGAAGCGCGAGCACCGGGTGATCAGCGCGCTGCATCCGACGAACGTTCCGGTGCCGCGGCCCGTGCTGCTGTGCGAGTCCGAAGAGGACGCAGCGGTGCTCGGGGCACCGTTCTACGTCATGGAGTTCGTCGAGGGCACTCCGTACCGCACCGCCGACCAGCTGGTCCCGCTCGGCCCGGAGCGCACCCGGGGCGCGGTGCTGTCCCTGGTGGACACGCTCGTCGAACTGCACGCGGTGGACCCCGCCGAGGTGGGTCTCGCGGACTTCGGACGCCCCGAGGGCTTCCTGGACCGTCAGCTGCGGCGTTGGGGCAAGCAGCTGGACGCCTCCCGCAACCGTGAGCTGGCCGGCATCGACGAGCTGCACGCGGCGCTCGGCCGGCAGCTGCCGACGTCCCCCGAGGCGACCGTGATCCACGGCGACTACCGGCTCGACAACGTGCTGATCGGTGAGGACGACAGCATCAAGGCGATCCTCGACTGGGAGATGTCGACCCTCGGTGACCCGCTGACCGACCTCGGTCTGCTGGTCATGTACAGCATGCCGCTCGACATGCCCGACTCCCCCGTCTCCACCACCGCCACGGCCCCCGGGCACCCGGAGCCGGCCGAGTTGATCGAGCGGTACGCGGCCCGGTCGGGGCGCGATGTCTCCCAGGTGTCCTGGTACACGGCGTTCGCCTGGTTCAAGCTCGCCGTGATCCTCGAGGGCATCCACTACCGCTACACCCTGGGCCAGACGGTCGGCGACGGCTTCGACCGCATCGGCGACCTCGTCCCCGTCTTCATCTCGCACGGCCTGACCACCCTCCAGGAAGGCTGACCCGCCATGGACTTCGCGTTCGACGCACGCACCGAGGAACTGCGCGCCAAGCTGCTCGCCTTCATGGACGAGCACGTCTACCCCGCCGAGGCCGTCGCCGAGGAGCAGCGCGCGCGGCTGGCCTCGCCGTGGGACACCCCGGCCGTGGTGGAGGAGTTGAAGGCCGAGGCGCGCAGGCAGGGCCTGTGGAACCTCTTCCTGCCCGATGCCGAGTACGGGGCCGGGCTGACCAACCTGCAGTACGCGCCGCTCGCCGAGATCACCGGCCGCTCCCCGCAGCTCGCGCCGACCGCGCTGAACTGCGCGGCGCCGGACACCGGCAACATGGAGGTGCTCACCCAGTTCGGTGACGAGCAGCAGAAGAAGCAGTGGCTGGAGCCGCTGCTTGCCGGTGAGATCCGCTCGGCGTTCGCGATGACCGAGCCGGAGGTGGCCTCCTCGGACGCCACCAACATCACCACATACATCGAGCGGGAGGGCGACGAGTACGTCGTCACGGGCCGCAAGTGGTACATCTCCGGGGCGATGAACCCGGACTGCAAGATCTTCATCGTGATGGGCAAGACGGACCCGGACGGCGACGACATCCGCCGCCAGCAGTCGATGATCCTGGTCCCCCGCGACACCCCGGGCGTCACGGTCAAGAGGGCGATGCAGGTCTTCGGCTACGAGGACCACTCCCACGGCGGTCACGCCGAGGTGATCTTCGACCACGCGCGTGTGCCGGTGTCGAACCTGATCGGCGAGGAGGGCGGCGGCTTCGCCATCGCCCAGGCCCGCCTCGGTCCGGGCCGCATCCACCACTGCATGCGGCTGATCGGCATGGCGGAGCGGGCGATCGAGCTGATGTGCCGCCGGGCGGTGTCCCGTGCGGCCTTCGGCAAGGCGCTGGCCCAGCAGGGCGTGGTGCACAACTGGATCGCCGACGCGCGGGTGACCGTCGAGCAGCTGCGGCTCCTCGTGCTGAAGACGGCCTGGCTGATGGACACCGTCGGCAACCGGGGCGCCCACACGGAGATCCAGTCCATCAAGATCGCCACGCCGCGGGCGGTGGTCGACATCATCGACCGGGCGATCCAGCTGCACGGCGCGGGTGGCGTCAGCCAGGACTTCCCGCTGGCCGAGCTGTACGCCGGCGCCCGGACGCTGATGATCGCCGACGGTCCGGACGAGGTGCACCAGCGGTCGTTGGCGCGGCGGGAGCTGAAGAAGTACCTGTAGACCCGGTCATGCCGAGGGCCGGTACAGGGGTCCCCCACGCCCGTACCGGCCCTCGTCCCCCGAGGTGGTCGGTCATCGGTGGCTGGGCGCGGTGAGCGTCCAGCCCTGGCGGCAGGTCAGTCCGAAGGTGCCGTCGTCACAGCCCTCGACCTTGAACTTGTAGGCGCCGGTGGTCTCCAGGGAGAGCGTGATGGCGGAGCCGACGGAGAGACAGGACGCCGATGCGCTGCGGGTCGTGCCGGCCGACGATCACCCCGTGGTCCGTACGGGTCTCGCCGCGCTGCTGGAGTCGGTGCGGGACGGCACTCCCCCGGTCCGGGTCGTCGGGGTGGCTGCCGGTGGGCGGGAGGCCGTACGGGCCGCGGTGACGCTGCGGCCGCACGGGATGGTGATGGACATCCGGATGCCCGACCAGAACGGCATCGAGGCGACGCGGGAGATCGGCCGGGTCGCCCCGGCGGTGGCGGTGCTGATGCTCACCATGGTCGAGGAGGACGGCTCGGTGTTCGCGGCGATGCGGGCCGGTGCCCGGGGCTATGTGCTCAAGGGCGCCGGGCAGGACGAGATCGTGCGGGCCATCCGGGCCGTGGCCGCCGGCGAGGCGATCTTCGGGCCCGGGGTGGCCCGGCGGGTCCTCGGGCAGCTCGGGCGGCCGCTGCCGCAGCCCGATCCGTGCCCGGCGCTCACCCCGCGGGAACGGGACGTGCTGACACTGACCGCCGACGGACAGCCCAACGGGGTGGTGGCCAACCGGCTCGGGCTGTCCCCCAAGACGGTCAGCAACCACATGTCGGCGGTCCTGGCGAAGCTGGGCGTCGCCGGTCGCGCCGAGGGCGGCGGCCTGGGCCCGGGAGACCGGGCTGGGCCCCGCCCAGGAGGCCTGGCGCGGCGTCAGGGGCGCAGGGCTCTCAGCAGCAGGTCGGCCAGATGGTCGGCGACCTCCTGTGAGCTCATCGTGCCGTCGGGGCGGTACCAGGTCGACAGGTGGTGGACCGAACCGAAGTGATAGTCCACCACCAGGTCGGCCGGGGTCGCCTTGGAGAAGACGCCCGCCTCCTGGCCCTCCTCGACGAGCGCGCGGAACCGCTCGTGGTAACGCCGACGCTCGGCGCGCACCTGCTTGTTCTTCTCCGGGCTCAGATGGTGCATGGAGCGGAAGAAGATCATCGCGTCGTCGAGGTTCTCGATCGTCGTGACGACGACGTCCGCGGCGGCACCGCGCAGCCGCTTCTCGATCGGCTCGTCGGAGCTCGCGAAGGCGTCGAGGCGCTCCTGCTGGACGCGCAGCACGCGCGCGTACACCTCGTGCAGGAGGTCGTCCTTCGAGCCGAAGTAGTGGTAGAGCGCCCCCTTGGTGACGCCTGCCGCCTCGACGATCTCCTGCACGGAGGTGCGGTCGTAGCCCTGCTCGGCGAAGAGCCGGGTGGCGGCGGCCAGCAGCCGCTGCGGGACGGGCGTACCGTCTCCGTCGGTCGTCCTTGGCACTGTGCCGCCTCCTGCTTTTCCGTTCGCTACTGCTCGTTCTGCCTGCGGGAACGCAGTTCCCGCCGGAGGATCTTCCCACTCGCCGTCTTCGGCAGGTCGGGCAGGATCTCCACCTGCCTCGGGTATTTATAGGCGGCCAGTCTCTCCTTGCAGTACACCGCGAGTTCATCCGGGTCCGTGTCGGCGCCCGGACGCAGGCTGATGTACGCCTTGACGGTCTCCCCGCGATACCCGTCGGGCACGCCGACGACGGCCGCCTCGCGCACCGCCGGGTGGGTGTACAGCACGTCCTCGACCTCGCGCGGCCACACCTTGAAGCCGGACGCGTTGATCATGTCCTTCTTGCGGTCGACGACGTAGAGCCAGCCCTGCGCGTCCATGAAGCCGATGTCGCCGGTGCGCAGCTCGCCGTCCGGGAACGTCTCGGCGGTGGCCTCGGGGCGCCGCCAGTAGCCGGGCACGACCTGCGGGCCGCGCACGAGGATCTCGCCCTGCTCGCCGAAGGGCACCTCGGCGCCCTTGTCGTCGACGATCCGTACGACCGTCTGGGGCCCCGGCAGGCCCACGGCCAGCGTCCCGGACACCGGATCGACGGGCGCCTCCAGCTGGGGCGGCACGGAGGCGCAGGGCGCGGTGCACTCGGTGAGCCCGTAGCCGTTGCGGATGTACGGCCCGAAGCCCGCCCGGAACTTCTCCACCAGGGCGGGCGGCAGCGGGGCACCGCCGGAGGAGATGTTGACGAAGGAGGAGAAGTGCTCGCGGGTGACGTCCGGGTGGGCGGCGAGCGCCATGAAGGCCGTCGACGGGCCGACCGTGTAGTGCGGCCGGTGCTCGGCGAACGCCTCCAGCACGACCCCCGCCTCGAAGCGGTACGTCAGCACCAGCGTGCCCGCGCTGTTGAGACAGGCACCGAGCTGGCACACCATCCCGGTGATGTGGAACAGCGGCGCGAGCGCGTAGTACACGGGCGCGTCCGGAAGGGCCAGGCCCGTGCGCTGCCGCTCGGCGTTGCACATGATGTTGCCGTGCGTGTTCGTGGCGCCCTTGGGGGCGCCGCTGGTGCCCGAGGTGTAGCTGATGAGCGCGATGCCGGACGGGTCCGGGTCACGGCCCTCGGGCGCCCGGTGGCCCGCGCGGGCCACGGCGGCCAGGTCGTCGGCGTCGGCGGCCTGCGGCAGCCGCTCGAAGGCCAGCACGCGCGCGTCGTCGCGGGTCTGGAAGTCCAGCTCGCAGCCGGTCAGCACGATCCGCACCGGCGAGTCCGCCGCCGTCTCGCGCAGATACGACTCCCAGGCCCGGTCGGAGCAGATCAGCGCGGCCACCTCGCCGTCCCGCAGGACGTGGGTGACCTCCCCCGACTTGTACATGGGGTTGACGGGCACGACGGTCGCGCCCGCCTTCCACGCGCCCAGCAGGGCGATGACGAAGTGCGGGGAGTTCTGGAGCAGGATCGCCACCCGGTCGCCGCGCTCCAGACCGCGCGCGGCGAGGTGCCCTGCGACGGAGTCGCTGAGCTCGTCGATCTCGCGGTAGGTGAGGCGGCCGTCGAAGTAGGCGAGGAACGTGCGGTCCGGGGCCTCGGCGACGACCCTGCGCAGGGCGTGCACGAGGGAGTCGTCGGGCGCTATGGGAGCGCGCTGGGCCTCGTTGAGCAGGGCGACCCAGGGCTTGGCGGCGTACCGGGACTCGGTCACCGGGCGTCCTCCCACTTCTGCTGGAGGTGGTTCATGTTGCCCAGCCAGCGGTCGGGGTCGGCGGCGCGGACCCGGTAGTACTCGGCGACCTCGGGGTGCGGCAGGATCAGGAACCGGTCCTCGGCGATGCCCTTGAAGAGAGCCTCCGCGACGTCCTCGGGCTCCACGGCCGTCGGCTTGAGGACCAGGTCGCCCGCGCTGCCGGTGGCCGAGAGCATGTCCGTGCGCACGCCCTGCGGACAGATGGCGTGGACCTTGATCCCCCGGTGGCGGTAGGTCAGCGACAGGTACTCGGCGAAGGCGTACGCCCCGTGCTTGGTGACGCTGTAGGGCGCCGCCCCGATCATGGTGAGCAGCCCGGCGGCGGACACGGTGGACACGAACCGCCCGCTGCCCCGCTCCAGCCAGTCCGGCAGCAGTTCGTGAGCGGCACGCACGTGTGCCATGACGTTGACGTCCCAGGAGAGCTCCCAGGCCTTGGCGTCGCCGAGGTCGTCCACGTCGGGCCCGCCGAAGGCGACGCCGGCGTTGGCGCAGTACACGTCGACGGTGCCGCCGAGTGCGGCGCGGGCCTCGCCGACGACGGCGGAGGCATCGCCGGGCACAGCGACACCGCCGATCTCCTGGGCAACGGCCTCGGCGCGGGCACCGTCCAGGTCATTCACGACGACGCGGGCCCCCTCGGCGGCGAACCGCCGGGCGAGGGCGGCCCCGATACCCCCTCCGGCCCCCGTGACGACGACACCAGCACCCTGAACGGCTTCCACCATCGGTCTCCTTCGACTGCGGCTCTGCAGAGACGGCCAGACTAACCAGTCGGTATGTAAGAAGGAAAGGGCCAGTGGATGCCGTCGGGGGCGCGGGGCTGCATCCCTTTGCGGCTCCGCCGCGGGGCGCGACAAGCCACGGAGCATCGCCACCTTTCACACAACCCGCGGGAGCAATACCGTGCCCCTCATGCGCCTATCCAGACGAGCACTCCTCGCAGCGACAACGGCAGCAACCGCACTCTCCTCCGCTCCCCCGGCCTCGGCAGCCGCACGCCGCCTACGAACCGGCTTCGAGAACCTCGCCTCAACCGGCTACGCCGACCTGCGCGGCGAGCGCGTCGGCATCGTCACCAACCCCACCGGCATCACCCGGGACGCCCGCCACATCGTCGACGTCATGCACGCCGACGAGCGGGTGAACCTGATCGCCGTGTTCGGCCCCGAGCACGGCTTCCGGGGCACCGCGCAGGCCGGAGGATCCGAGGGCCGCTACAACGACCCGGCGACCGGACTGCCCGTCTACGACACGTACCTCAAGAGCGGCCGGCCGCTGGCCGACATCTTCACCGCCTCCGGCGTCGACACCGTCGTCTTCGACATCCAGGACGTGGGCGCGCGCTTCTACACGTACATCTGGACGCTGTACGACTGCATGGAGGCCGCCCAGCTGGCGGGCAAGCGGTTCGTGGTGCTGGACCGGCCGAACCCGGTGACCGGGCGCGCGGCCCAAGGCCCCGTCCTGCACAAGGAGTTCGCCACCTTCGTGGGGCGACAGCCCATCTCCCAGGCGCACGGCATGACCGTCGCGGAGCTGGCGCGGCTGTTCAACGGGGAGTTCCTCACCGCGCCGGTGGCCCTGGAGACCGTCCTCATGACCGGGTGGAAGCGGTCGGAGTTCCACGACACGTCCGGGCTGCCCTGGGTGCCGCCGAGCCCCAACATGCCCACCCCGGACACCGCGTTGGTGTACTCGGGGACGTGTCTCTTCGAGGGCACGAACCTGTCGGAGGGACGCGGCACCACCCGGCCCTTCGAACTGCTCGGCGCGGAGGGCGTCGACGGACGCTGGGCCGCGGCCGCGGGCGAACTCGCTTTGCCGGGCGTGCACTTCAGGGAGGCGTACTTCGCGCCGACGTTCTCCAAGTTCCAGGGCAGGACCATCGGCGGCGTGCAGATCCATGTGCACGACCGGGCGGCCTACGACCCCGTGCGCACCGGAATCGCCCTGCTGGTGACCGCGAAACGGGTGTGGAGCGGCTTCGCGTGGCGGTCCGACAACTGGATCGACAAGCTGACGGGCTCCACCCAGGTGCGTACCGCGATCGACGCGGGGGCCTGCCCCGACGAGGTCGTGGCGGGCTGGCAGGAGGAGCTGGCGGCGTTCCGGGCGACCCGCAGGGAGTACCTCCTGTACAGATGATCCCCCGATGGTTGAGCCGTTGAGTATGGCCAACTTCGCCCCGTAGCAGGACGATGCGACCGCATCGCACCACTTCGGGGGACAAGGGGGCCTGTCATGGCGGATCCGGCGATGAGTGTGAGTCCGTACTGGGAGCTGACCTTCGACGCGGACGGCGATCCGGACGGCAGACGGCGGGATCGGCTCATCGCCGGTGTGGCGGAGCGAAAGGTCCGGGATCTGATCGTCTTCGCGCACGGCTGGAACAGCGACCGCTCCGGCGCGACCCGGCTCTACAGCCGCTTCTTCGAGCCGGTCCCGGCGCTCGCCCCGACCGCCCGCCTCGGGTTCGTGGGGGTGGTGTGGCCGTCGATGCGGTTCTGCGACGAGCCGATCCCGGACTTCCCGCGATCCGTGGCGGCCGAGTCCGCCCGGCGTCCGGTGCTCGACAAGGACACCCGGCACGCCCTCCTGGAGACGTTCCCCGGCCGGGCGACCATTGTCGAGCAGATCACGCGGCTGCTGGACCAGCAGCCGCGCGAGGAGGCCGAGTTGGAGGAGTTCGGCCGGCTGGTGCGGATGCTGGTCGAGCTGGTGCCGCCGGGACCGCAGGCGCTGTTCGGGGCGGACACCCTGGCGGAGGGGGTGCCGCAGAGCGAGCCGGACATGTTCTCCGCGCCCGTGACAGCGGTCTGCGAGGACTTCGCGCGGGCGCTGGCGCACCTCGAATCGACGGACGGGGCGGCCGGGTTCGCGATCCCCAATCCCTGGGACGGCGCCCACGAACTGCTGCGGCAGGCGACGTACTACGCCATGAAGCGGCGCGCGGGAACGGTCGGCGAGCGCGGTCTCGGACGGGTGATCGGGCAGCTCGCCGCGAAGGCGCCCGAGGTGCGGATCCATCTGGTCGGGCACAGCTTCGGCGGGCGTCTGGTGTCGTTCGCGCTGCGCGGGCTGCCCGAGGGGGTGCGCACGGTGAAGTCCGTGACGCTGCTCCAAGGGGCCTTCTCCCACTACGCGTTCGCGTCCCGGCTGCCGCACGACACACGCGCGGGAGGCGTGCTGCAGGGTCAGCAGAACCGGATCGACGGTCCCCTGGTGTGCTGTTTCTCCCGCCACGACTCCGCGCTGAGCACGATGTATCCGCTGGCCTCACGGATGGCCGGGGACGCGCAGGGGGCCGCCGGGGCGGACGTCGGGCGGATGCTGGGCGCCAAGTGGGGCGCGATGGGCTTCGACGGGGTGCAGGCGGTGCCGGGCACGCGTGTGTGGAAGCTCGCCGACGCTCTGCGGGCGACGCTGCCCGCCTCGGGGTGCGTCAACATCGACGCGTCCGAGGTGGTCAGGCGCGGCGGGGCGCCGGCCGGGGCGCACAGCGACATCGTGCACCGGGAGCTGGCGCGGGTGGTGCTGGCGGCGGGCCGCGTCCGCTGACCCGCCGCCGCTGTCAGGTCACCGGTGTGAGGTGAACTCCACGACCTGCTGGTAGGTCGGCCGGTTCTGCCAGCTGATGTTGTAGTGCTTGATGCCGCCCAGGGTGCGCTGGACGATCGAGTCGGCGCACCACTGGTTGCCCGCCGCGCACAGATCGTCGCCGGGGTAGACCTGGGCGGCGGTCTTGCCGGCCGCCGTCTTCAGGCTGCTGATGAGGATGTCCCGGCAGCCGCTCAGGCTGCCGCCGCCGCAGTACTTCCGCTCCAACGGACCCTTCACCGTCTCACCGAGCACCGCGCGGATGTCCTTGTCGACGTAGGACCACCAGCCGTACTGGAAGGAGCTGCCCGCGTGCGCGCCGGTCGGGCCGTGCGCAGCGGACGGGGCCTCGTCGACGGGCAGGTTGGCGATCATGGCCGTGTACAGGCCGGTGCCGAGGCCGGGTTCGAACTCGGCCTTCACCAGCAGCGGCCACCACGCGTCGAGGATGCGGATCGCGTCGGCGTCGGCGTACGCCTTCGAACCCGCCGATGTCTCCGTGCGCTTGCCGCCCGCCGTGAGCCAGGTCTGGAGCTTGCTCACCGCGGCGGCGGCCGTGGAGTCGGTGACCGTACTGCTGTTGATCACCTTCAGCAGGTCCGGCAGCACGTCCTGCGCGCGCAGGTCGGCCAGGGCCGCGTCGGCCATCGCCTTCACCAGCGCGGCCCGGGTCACGCCACCCGCGGCGACCAGCTTCTTCACCCGGTCCTCGAGCAGGTTGCCGCGGTGCACGGACCCGTCGCCCCAGGCGGCGGTCGAGTAGTCGGCGGCCTGTTTGTTGTTCCAGGAGATGTAGTAGTCCTGGTCGATGGAGTTGGGGTGGGCCGAGGCGGGCGTGTAGGCGGCCGCGTTCGTCGTCGGGTTCCAGCCCTGCCACTCGTACGCCGACCGCGCCCACACCGGGAAGTCGGCGTCGACGCCGGTGGCGCGCACCGGGTTGTCGCCGCTGTTGTAGTACGCGGTGTGCGTGGAGTCGGCGTAGAACCAGTTGAAGGTGTAGTTGATGTGCTGCACCGCGCTCTGGAAGGTCTCCGGGCTCTTCACGTAGTCCGGGTCGTTCAGCATCTGGAAGCCGATGATCGAGTCGGCCTCCCGCATGAACGACGAGCGCAGGGTGGTGTAGGCGACCTTCTTGCCGCCGACCGTCGCCCGGTACTCGACGGGCCCGTATTTCGTGCGCCAGACCCGCATCGTGTAGGAGCCCGCGGCGGTGTCGTCGGCGGTGGTCGGGGCCCAGGAGTTCTTCCGCTCGATCTTCTCCATCGCCGTACAGGTGCCGTGGTACAGGTAGTGGTAGTCGTCCTGGCACAGCTCGACGGCGTAGGTGTCGATGATGTCCTGGCCGGAGGTCGTGGCGCTCCACGCGTAGTCCTGGCCGCGGCCGAGTTCGACGTACATGCTCAGGCCCGCGAAGGAGGCACCGCGGGCGCTGAGGCCCGGGCCCTGGATCTCCTGGAGCATGAGCAGCTGGGGTGCGAAGTAGCCGGTCTGCGGGCCGAACACGGCGACCGGATGGCCGCTGGCGGTGTGCTTGCCGCTGACGACAAGGGCGTTGGACATACCGCGCTTGGCCGAGCTGAGAGCGGTCGCGGTCGCTGCGGTGGAGGCCGCGGTGGCGCTCTGCCCCGCGCCGGTGCCCGTCGGGTCGTAGACCAGCGGCTCGGTGGTCACCGAGCCGGCGTCGGGCAGGGCCGCGCCCTGCGGGTCGGCGGGCTTGCCGGCGTACGGGAAGCTCTTGTCGTGGACGGTGACGACGGCCTCGGGGTCGTTGCGCTCGCGGAAGGACTCCCAGACCTTTGTGCCCTCCGTCACGCCGTACTGCTCCTGCGCGGCGAGCAGGGACAGCGCGTTGTTGACCTCGCCGCCGCCTCCGGAACCGAACAGCGCGCCGATCACCGAGGCCAGCGCGACCAGGTCGGTGGTCTTGAAGTGCTCGATGGTGCCGGCGTTGGTGACGGAGTCCTTGTGGCCGGTCAGGACGTACTCGCCCGGGAAGTAGCGGCCGCTGTCGGAGGCGTCGATGTAGGCGTTGATGCCGGCGACGTAGGCGTTGACGTCGGCGAGGGCCTGCTGGCCGCGGGCCCCGGCGTTGGCGACCGCGTTGTCTATCTGGGCCTGCAGATCGGCCTCGGTGTAGGGGGCGTTGCGCCAGAACTGCTGCTCGAGGCCCTGGTTGGAGGGGTCTCCGCCGGCGAAGGCGGTCAGCTGGCCGCGGCCGACGTGGCGGAAGACGTCCATGAGCCACAGCCGGTCCTGAGCGGCCGCATAGCCCGCTCCGTATTCAGTGCCGTATCTGGTGGTACCGGTGATGTGCGGCACGCCCGTCTTCTTGTCGCGGACGATCGTCACGTCGCTGCGGCCACCGGGACTGAGAGTGGAGGCGACTTGATCGGACGGGACGCCGAAGGAGGCGTCGTTGAAGAAGGTGTTGATCGTGGCGTTGGTCAGCGACGGGTACCCCTTGGCCAGGTTGGCGTAGGGGCCGAGCTGGTCCTCGGCGTGTTCGGGCTGGGTGCCGAAGGACTGGTTGAGGAGGACCTGGGCGAGGGTGGCGTTGCCGTTCTGGCCGGGCGGCAGGATGTCGGAGCACTGACTGCCGCAGTAGTCGTTGGCGGCCGTCGCTTCGGCGGCCGCGGCCGCTTGACCGAGCGGGGACAAAAGACCTGCAATCAGGGCGCATACGGAAGCGGTCTTCAGGAACCCGGTGACCCTGCCGGGAGTTCTCAGTCTGTCGAGTGTGGTGCGCGAGGTGCGCCGAGGCATGGCGGCTCCTACCGACGGGAGTTGAGTCAGGCGTTACCGCCGGTATCCCCGGGTTTGAAGATGAACATGCGTCAAGTTTTGGTAGCCGGTCCGGAGGCTGATGGGAGGCATCGGAAATCGGATGGAGCCGAATCGCGTGTCGATACGTCTATTCGGCGACGTCCGAAGCGACGACGCCGAAGTGACCGAAGTACAGGTGCAGATGTGACGGAGGTGCAGGGCGATGGCCGGTTTCCGGAGTCTGGCGAGACAGGTGCGAGATCCTCGATGCGATCTGGCGCTGCGACGCTACTCGTTGCGTAAGTGCCTGGAGCGTTTTGCCCCCTACGGGCACAGGGCGACCTGGGACCATCTGTGCTCCCGGGCCGGATTCGGTCCGGAGGACCGGTCCCCCGACCCGGCGCGGCTCGTGGCCGCGTTGGACGAGCTGGAAGAGGCGCGTTCGGTCTGGCTGGCCTATGAGGTCGAGTTCGCCGAGCGACGCAAGAAGGAGAAGCACGACGGGCTGCGCAGGCCCGGCAGTGTCGACGACTGGCACCGGCTGACCTGGGGCGGTTTCGGCGTCGCGTGGTGCGACGACCCGCGGCTCCACCCCCGTGGACCGCTGGCCGAGGTGCTGCGCAGGCTGATCTCCGCGTTGGAGCGTGAACCGGGCTCGGTGTGCCCGGTGTGCAGCGGAGAGCGGCTGACCTGGATGTACGACCTGGCCCACGAACCCTCCTCGGGCCCGGTGTGCACGGACTGCGGGATCGTGGTGCCGCGTCCGGTGCTGACGTCCGAGGCCCTGGCGGCGTCCCGGCGTGGACGGCTGCTGGTGTCCGCCTGAGCGAGTGGAGCGACCGGGGGGTGCGCCGGGGATGCCGCACCCCTCTTCGAACGGTTCGCCGCGGTACGGCCCTGATGGGGGCAGTGGGCCCCTGTCACGGTCCGGTGCCTTCCGGGTGGCACCATCGAGGCATGGTCCAGGTGTGTCTCAACGGGTCCCGAGGGGCCGCCGACGGAGCGGTCGTGCCGCTGTCACCGCAGGCCCTTGCCGAGTCGGCGGCCGCGGCCGTCGCGGCCGGGGCCACGGACATCCATGTCCATCCCAAGTCCCCGTGCGGTGACGACACCTTGTCGCCGCGGGTGCTCGCGGCGACCCTCGGCGCCGTACGGGCGCGGGTGTCGGTGCCGGTCGGGGTGACCACGGGCGCCTGGACGGAACCCGATCCCGCGCGGCGGCTGGAGCGGGTGCGGGACTGGACCGTGCTTCCCGATCACGCCTCCGTCAACTGGCATGAGCCGGGGGCGGAGGAGCTGGCGGCCGCGCTCATCGAGCGGGGTGTGGGTGTGGAGGCCGGTATCTGGTCCGGGACGGACGCGGCCTCCCGGTTCGCCGTGTCGCCGCTCGGGCCCCGGGTGCTGCGGGTGCTGGCCGAGGTGACCGACGGGTCGCCGGAGACCGCCCAGGACACGGCGCGTGCGCTGTTGGCCGAGGTGGGGGCCGCGCACGGCCGCCCGGTGCTGCTGCACGGCGAGGACGGCGGTGCGTGGCCGGTGCTCCGGCTGGCCGGGCGCCTGCGGCTCGCGACCCGGATCGGGCTGGAGGACACACTGGTCCTGCCGGACGGGGAACCCGCCTCCTCCAACGCTCAGTTGGTGGCTGCCGGGCTGGTCCAGTACGGGTGGGCCCAGCGGTCGTCGTAGGGCAGGGCGAGGAGTTCGGCCCGGGTCGCCAGGTCGTGCTCGCCCTGGGTGCGCAGGCGGGCGGCGCCGGGGCCGGAGAGCCAGGTGCGCAGGTCCGCGATGCCGGTCTTCTCGCTGTCGTCGTACCACCAGGTGAACGGGGAGGCGTCGGACAGCAGGTCGTAGAGCCAGACGTCGGCGCAGTGGGCGAGGTGGGCGTCGGCGACCGGGGTGCGGGGCCAGTCGTCGAGGAACGGGGTCACCGTGGTGGCGATCGTGGCGCAGGTGTCGAAGATGTCGTCGATGCCGTAGGGCGGGCCGGGTGCGGTGAGGGCGTCCTGCCACCAGGCGCGCAGGAACGTCTCGATCGCGGCGGCCTGCTCCGGGGGCCAGGAGCGCCAGTCCACACGGGTCAGCCCGTGGGCTCCGTAGTTGATCGCGCCCAGGGTGCCGTCGGCCATCGCGCGGGCCGCCTGCGGCAGGAGGCGGCGCATGACGGCGGCGTGGTCGTCGAAGTGGTCGGAGACCTCGAAGAGGTAGTACTGCACGACATCCGGGGGCACGGGGATGTCCGGCGTACGCAGATACGCGGTCTCCTCGGGGGCGTGGCAGTAGCCGCAGCCGGTCTCGTCGGGGCTCGACGCACCGCGGAAGACCGTGGATATGCGCGCGAGGGCGGCGTCGAGGGTCGGTGAGGACATGGTTCGTCCCATCAGGACTCCGTGCGCGGCGGTCCCGCCGGCCGAAGATCGCGACGTTACCAGCGGCCGATCCGGTCGCTCCACCCCATTCCCGCATCCGAACGCCGGGTTGCGTCCCGTGTGCGTCAGCCGCAGCGGGTCGCGCTCTCCTGGTGGTCCGGCTTGCGTTCCACCATCAGGCGGGAGCCTGCCTGGCGTTGGCCGAACGCGTCGTCCGGGTTGGACAGGACGCAGGTGTCCAGGGAGAGGCAACCGCAGCCGATGCAGTCGGTGAGGTGGTCCCGGAGGCGGTTGAGCTGCTTGATGCGTTCGTCCAGCTCGGAGCGCCAGGCCTCGGAGAGGCGGGCCCAGTCCTCTCGGGTGGGCGTGCGCTCCTCGGGGAGTTCGGCCAGGGCCTCGCGGATCGTGGCGAGGGGGATGCCCACGCGTTGGGCGGCTCGGACGAAGGCGACCCGGCGGAGGGCGTCGCGGTGGTAGCGGCGTTGGTTGCCGGTGGTGCGGCGGCTGGTGATCAAGCCCTTCGACTCGTAGAAGTGCAGGGCGGAGACGGCGGCGCCGCTGCGGGCGGAGAGCTGGCCGACCGTGAGTTCGTGGATCTTCTCGGGAATCTGGGGCACCCCTCGAAGCCTACCCATGCCTCCGTTGACACAGGCCCCGCGGCCGACCATGCTAAGCAGTCGCTTAGAGTTCGGGACGAGGAGGCGCGACATGGCAGAGCCGAGGGTGTTCGCAGGGGCCGACGAGCTGAAGGCCGCGGTGGGTGAGCAGCTGGGGTACACCGACTGGCTGGACGTCGATCAGAAGCGGATCGACCTTTTCGCCGAGGCCACCGGCGATCACCAGTGGATCCATGTCGACCCCGAGAAGGCGGCCGCCGGACCGTTCGGGACCACCATCGCGCACGGATATCTGACCCTGTCGCTGCTGCCGTTGTTCGGGCCGCAGCTGATCAAGGTCGAGAACGTGAAGATGGGCGTCAACTACGGCACCAACAAGGTGCGTTTCCCCGCGCCCGTGCCGGTCGGCTCGCGGCTGCGGGCCACCGCGGTGATCACCGGGGTCGACGACGTGGCCGGCGGCGTCCAGGTCACCGTCGCCTTCAGCGTCGAGCGCGAGGGCGGCGACAAGCCGGTGTGTGTCGCCGAGTCGGTGTCGCGCTACTACCTCTGAGCGGCTACTTGGCCACTCCCACCATCCGCAGCACGAGGTCGGCGTAGAGCGCGCCGACCTCGTCGGGCGTCATGGGGCCGTCGACGGTGAACCAGCGGGCCACGTCGATGCAGAGGGACAGGACGGCGAGGGTCGTGCCCTTGACGTCCAGGACGTCGAACTCGCCGGAGGACACGCCGTCCTCGATGATGCCGCGCACCTCGGCGTCGCACTGACGGCGCAGGGCGAGGATCTCGGCGCGGGCGTCCGGGCCGAGGGAGTCCAGTTCGTACTGGACGACCCGGGCCGTGGTGCGGCCGCCCGCGTGCCAGCGGACGAAGGAGCTGACCGCGTCCGCGAGACGCTCGGTCGCGGCGCCCTCGCGGCGGGCCGCGGTCCGCAGGATCTCCAGGGCCTTAGCGTGGCCGATCCTGCTGATGCGGTGGAGCAGCTCTTCCTTGGTCTTGTAGTGGATGTAGAGGGCTGCCGGGCTCATGCCCGCGCGGCCCGCGATGTCCCGGGTCGTCGTGGCGTGGTACCCGCGCTCGGCGAAGGCCTCCACCGCGGCGACCAGCAGCCTCCGTGCCGCGTCGGGCGTGACCTCGCCCCACGCCTGCGTCTCGCCGCCGGCCGTGTCCTCCGCCGTACCCATCGCTTGCCCCTCTCCACTGACAGAGGCACCACCATACCGCCGAACCTGAGCGAGCGCTTAGCGTGGCCGCTCAGAGCTTTTCGAACGGGCTGTATGCGCGGCTCTGGGCGTCCTGCCGGTCCCGGATGACCTTGGCCAGGGTGAAGGCGGAGGTGACCAGGTACAGGACGGCGATCGCGAGGAAGGCCCGCACCCAGGCGTCGGCGTTCAGCTTGAAGATGCCCATCGCCGTGGCGGCCATGGCGACGGCGAAGGACGCGACCGCCTGGCCGTAGAAGGCGGCGGTGTTCTGGGGCTTGCCCGATGTGTCACTCATGGGTCGAGTGTGGGCGGGCGGGGGGCGGATCACATCCGTCGGGATACTCAGGTCCCGTACTCAGAAGGCCGAGACTCCGGTCAGCGCGCGGCCGATGACCAGTTTCTGGATCTGGCTGGTGCCCTCGTAGAGGGTCATCACGCGGGCGTCGCGGAGCAGTTTGCCCGCCGGGTACTCGTCGATGTAGCCGTAGCCGCCGAAGACCTGGAGGGCGTTGTTGGCGGCCCGGACCGCGGCCTCCGAGGCGAACAGTTTGGCCTTGGAGGACTCGGTGGTGAAGGGCTCGCCCCGGTCGATCAGGTCGGCGACCCGCCAGGTCAGCAAACGGGCCGCGTCGACGTCCACGGCGATGTCGCTGATCAGTTCCTGGACCAGCTGGTGGTGGGCGATCGACTTGCCGAACTGTTCGCGTTCACCGGCGTACTTCACCGCCGCGTCCAGGGCCGCCTGCGCCAGGCCCACACAGCCCGCGGCGACCGACATCCGGCCCTTGGCGAGCGCCGACATGGCGACCGGGAAACCCTTGCCCTCGGGGGCGAGCATCGCGGTCGCGGGGACCCGTACGTCCTCCAGGACCAGTTCGGCCGTCGCCTGGCCGCGCAGCCCGAGCTTGCCGTGGATGGTGCGGCGGGTCAGTCCGAGGGTGTCGGTGGGGACCAGGAAGGCGGAGACACCCTTGTGGCCGGGGGCGTCCGTGGAGCGGGCGAAGAGGAGGACGACGTCCGCCCAGGTGCCGTTGGTGATGAACATCTTCGTGCCGTTGATGACGTAGTCGTCGCCGTCGCGCACGGCGCGGGTGGCGAGGTTGCCCGCGTCGGAGCCCGTGCCCGGTTCGGTGAGGCCGAAGCAGCCGACGTACGCCCCGGAGGTGAGGCCGGGGAGCCACTGGCGCTTCTGGGCCTCGCTCCCCCAGGCCGCGATCGTCTTGGCGACCAGACCGAGGGAGACCGACACGATGCCGCGGACCGACGAGTCGCCGCGCCCCAGCTCCTCCGTCACCAGGCAGTACGCGAGATGGTCGCCGCCCGAGCCGCCGTACTCCTCGTCGATCGTCAGACCCAGGAAACCGACCTCGCCCAGCTTCTTCACGATCGACCGGTCCACCTCCTCGGCGCGGTCCCAGACGATGACGTGCGGGGCGATCTCACGGTCCACGAAGTCCCGGGCGAGCTGCCGTACGGCCTCCTGCTCCTCGCTGAGCCCCAGGTTCACCACGAGATCACCTCACTTGAAAGCCGTACCTTTAAATTAGCACTGCTAGTTTCTTGTCGCAGCCCTACTATGTGCGCCATGGCCCGACCGCGCAAGCCCCTCCTCAGCACCGACCGGATCGTCGAGACGGCACGCGCGCTCGTGGACGCGGAGGGCCTCGCGGCCGTCTCCACACGACGGCTCGCCGCGGAGCTGGGAGTCAGCGGGCCCTCGCTCTACAACCACTTCCGCACCAAGGACGAGATTCTCGAAGCGGTCGCCGACTCGGTCAGCTCACAGGTCGACCTGTCGATGTTCGAGGACGGACGGGAGTGGCGGACCGCCCTGCACGACTGGGCCGTGTCCTATCGAGCCGCCCTGCGGGACCACCCGAACATCGTCCCGGTACTGGCCCAGGGGCCCGGGCGCCGGCCCGCCGGCCTGCGGCTCGCGGACGCGGTGTACGGCGCGATGGTCGACGCCGGCTGGCCGCCCGCACAGGCCACGTCCATCGGTGCGCTGATGCGGTACTTCATCATGGGCTCCGCGCTGGGCTCGTTCGCCGGCGGTTTCGTCGACGACCAGAGCGCCTACGACCCCGCCGACTATCCGCATCTCGGGCAGGCCCATCTGCTGGCCGAGCAGCAGGAGAAGATCGACGAGCGGGCCTTCGAAACCGGGCTCACGGCACTGCTCGACGGGCTGGTCCAGCAGTACGAGCAGGTCAGGCGGGCCGAGTAACACGCTTCGGTGGGCGCCGAAGTGTCCGGGGCCCATGCTGGAAGGCATGACCTCCAGAGATCCCCAGGCGGCGGAACTGGCCCGGCTCGCCTCACTCGTCGCCGACGAGACACGGGCCTCCTGTCTGCTGGCGCTGCTCGACGGCCGGGCCTGGACCGCGAGTGAGCTGGCGCGGCACGCGGGGGTCGCCGCGTCGACCCTCAGCGAGCACCTGGGCAAGCTGGTGGCCGGCGGGCTGCTGACCGAGGAACGGCAAGGGCGGCACCGCTATGTGCGGCTCGCGGACGCGCGGGTGGCTCAGCTGGTCGAGGAACTCGCCTCCCACCTGGCGCCGGGTTCCGCCCTGCGGCCGCGGAATCTACGGGAGTCGAGTGCCGGGTCGGCGATGGCGCGGGGGCGTACCTGCTACGACCACCTCGCGGGGCGGCTCGGGATCGCGGTGACGGACGCACTGACCTCCCGTGCACTGCTGCGCCAGGACACGGGGTTCGCGCTGACGGAGGCCGGTCTGGCGTGGTTCGACACGGCCGGCATCGCCCTCGACCGGAAGGGCCGTCGACCGCTGGCCCGGGCTTGCCTCGACTGGACCGAGCGGAGGCCTCACCTCGCGGGAGTCGCGGGTGCGGCCCTGTGTCGGCATGCGCTGGACACGGGGTGGTGCGTACGCATCGGCTCCGAGAGGGCGGTAAAGGTGACGGGGGCGGGCGAGAAGGCGCTGGCCGAATTGCTGGGCATCTCGTCGACAGCGTTGCGCTGACCCACCTAGGGGCGCGGGGCTGTATCGATTTGCGGCTCCGCCGCGTGGGCGCGACCAGCCCCCCACACCCGCGGATACACACCGTCCAAAAGCCGCGAGCTCTTCTTCGAAACCCTTCCTAGCCTCAGGAGCATGATGAACCCCCGCCGCCCCGACCTCCTCGCAGCCGGCGCCGCCCTGGTGACCGTGGTCCTCTGGGCCTCCGCCTTCGTCTCCATCCGGAGCGCCGGCAGCGAGTACTCACCGGGCGCCCTCGCCCTCGGTCGACTGCTCGCGGGAGTCCTGACGCTGGGCGCCATCTGTGCCGTACGACGAGAGGGGCTGCCCCCGCGGGCCGCATGGCCCGGCATCCTGATCTCCGGCATCCTCTGGTTCGGCTTCTACATGGTCGCCCTGAACTGGGGCGAGCAGCAGGTGGACGCCGGGACCGCCGCTCTCGTCGTGAACATCGGCCCCGTCCTCATCGCCCTGCTCGGCGCACGGATACTCGGCGACGCCCTGCCGCCGAGGCTGCTCGCGGGGATGGCCGTGTCGTTCGCGGGAGCGGTCGCGGTGGGGCTGTCCATGTCGGGTGAGGGAAAGTCGTCCGTGCTCGGCGTCGCGCTGTGTCTGCTCGCCGCGGTCACGTATGCCGGCGGGGTCGTGGCGCAGAAGCCCGCTCTCGGTGCGGCGAGCGCGCTCCAGGTGACCACGTACGGCTGTCTCGTCGGGGCCGTGGTCTGTCTGCCGTTCGCGGTGCAGCTGGTCCACGAGGCGGCTGACGCGCCCGTGTCGGCGACCCTCAACATGGTCTATCTGGGCGTCTTCCCGACCGCGCTCGCCTTCACCACCTGGGCCTACGCGCTGGCCCGCACCACGGCCGGACGCATGGGCGCCACCACCTACGCCGTGCCCGCGCTCGTCGTGCTGATGTCCTGGCTGGCGCTCGGCGAGGTACCGGGGCTGCTCACCCTGGCGGGCGGGGTGCTGTGTCTCGCGGGTGTCGCGGTCTCCCGTTCGCGTTCGCGGGCCGCGGCCGCCGGACCACGGCCCGCGAAGGCCACCGAATCAGCGTGAACGCGCCCGGTCCGCAAGGACCTTGATGGAGAGCAGGGCGATCACCGAGAGCGCGATGATGTAGGCGGCCACCGACATCGACGTGCCCGTCGTCTCCAGCAGCAGCACCATCAGGAACGGCGCGAGGCCGCCGCCGCAGACCGCCGCTATCTGGTAGCCGAGGGAGGCACCGGTGTAGCGCATCTCCGGCGTGAACAGCTCGGCGAACAGGGCGGCCTGGGGGCCGTACATGATGCTGAGGAAACAGCTGGCGACGAACGTGCCGACCGCCAGCCACAGCAGCGAGCCGGTGTCGATCAGGAGGAAGAGCGGTATCGCCCACAGCGCGATGCCCACGGCTCCGAGCGTGTAGATCCGGATACGGCCGTACCGGTCGGAGAGCGCCGCGGCCGCCGGGATGAGGACGAGCTGGGTGAGGCTGACGCAGAGGGAGACGGTGAGGACCGCGCTCTTCTTCATGTCGAGTTCGCGGGTCGTGTAGTCGAGGACGCCGGTGATGAGGATGTAGAAGGTCGCGGTGTTCACGGCGAAGGAGCCGCCGGCCAGGAAAACCGTGCCGAGGTGGTCGCGCAGGATCGTGCGCAGCGGGGAACCCTGCTGCGACTTCTCCTGCTCGGCCAACGCCTTCTCCGCGTCACGGAATTCGGGGGTCTCCTCGACCTTGGCGTGGATGTACCAGGCGAGGCCGAGCACGAACAGGCCGATGAGGAAGGGCACTCGCCAGCCCCAGGCGGCGAACTGGGTGTCCGTGGTGAAGGCACCGGCCAGCAGGAAGACCGTGTTGGCGGTCACGACGCCGATGGGGACGCCGAGTTGGACGACGCTGCCGTAGATGCCGCGCTTGCCCTCGGGGGCGTACTCGGTGGCCAGCAGCATCGCGCCGCCCCACTGCGCGCCGACGGCGACACCTTGGAGGACGCGGAGGGTCACGAGGAGGATCGGCGCGGCGACGCCGATCGTCTCGTACGTCGGCAGCAGGCCGATGCCCGTGGTCGCCAGGCCCATGAGGGTGAGCGCGAGGACCAGCATCGGCTTGCGGCCGCGCTTGTCGCCGAGGTGGCCGGCGACGATGCCGCCGATCGGGCGGGCGAGGAAGCCGACCGCGAAGGTCGCGAAGGAGGCGAGGACTCCGGCGGTGGAGCTGCCCGCCGGGAAGTACAGGTCGCCGAGGACGAGGGCGGCCGCGATGCCGAAGACGAAGTAGTCGTACCACTCGACGGCTGAGGCGAGCGCGGCCGCCGTGGCGACGCGGCGGCGGTTGACCGTGGGGAGGGCGGTCGGGGTGATGGGCTGAGCGGAGGGGGCCATGTCCATGCGGTGCACACTCCGATGGGTGCGGTGGGGACGTTGGCGGCGAACATACTAACCGGACGGTATGGAGGCAATGGTTGTGCCGGAAGGTTGCCCGGAGCACTCATGGGGCCCGTGGGCATGCCGCCGGCCCCGGCCTCCCATGAGGTCGGGGCCGGTACACGGCGTTCTAGAAGACGACCAGCGCCCTGCCGCCCTTGCCCGCGAGCATGTTCTCGAAGGCCGCCGGGATGCCGTCCAGGGCGATCCGCTCCGTCACCAGCGAGCCCAGGTCCAGACGGCCCGCGCGGACGTGCTCGGCGAGCACCGGAAGGTCCTCCGCCGGGTTCGAGTTGCCGTAGACGCAGCCGGAGAGGGTGCGGCCCCAGTGGAAGATCTCCAGGGCGTTGAAGGTGACCTGCTGGTCCTTGCCGCCGATACCGACGACCGTCGTCCGGCCGCCGCGTCGGGTGGAGTCCCAGGCGGTCCGGATCGTCGTCGCGCGGCCGACGCACTCGACGGCGACGTCGACGCCCTGCTTGCCGGTCAGGCCGCGGATCTCGCGGGCCGTGTTCTCGGAGGCGACGACGTAGTCGGTGGCACCGGCCTCGCGGGCCAGCTCCTCCTTCGCCGGGGAGACATCGACGGCGACGATCTTCGCGGCGCCCGCGATCCGGGCCGCCTGGAGAGCGGCGAGGCCCACTCCCCCGACGCCGTACACCGCGACCGTCTCGCCCTCGCGGACCCGTGCCGAGTGGTGGACGGCGCCGTAGCCGGTGAGGACCGCGCAGCCCAGGAGGGCGGCGTCGGTGAGGGGGATGCCCGCGGGGAGCGGCAGGACGCAGGAGGCCGGGACGACCGTCTCCTCGGCGAACGCGGCGACGTTCAGGCCGGGGTGGAGGTCGGTGCCGTCGGCGGTGCGGGCGTAGACGTCCGCCGCGCCGTTGAGGGCGTTGGCGCACAGCCAGACCTCGCCGAGCGAGCAGGCATGGCAACTGCCGCAGGACGGGGCCCAGTTGAGGATGACGTCGGCACCGGGCGCCACGCCCGTGACGCCCTCGCCGACGGCGATCACCGTGCCCGCGCCCTCGTGGCCGAGCACGGCCGGGACCGGTACCCGCATCGTGCCGTTGGACAGGGACAGGTCGGAGTGGCAGACACCGGCGGCGGCGAGGCGGACGCGGACCTGGCCGGGGCCGGGGTCCGGGAGCTCGATGTCGGTGACCTCCAGGGGAGCGCCCACGGCGGGAAGGACTGCTGCGCGAACCACGTGAAAGCTCCTCAGAACTGCAGGGACTTGGTCTGGAGATACTCGGCGAGACCGTGCGAGCCGAGCTCGCGGCCGACGCCGGACTGCTTGTAACCGCCGAACGGGGCAAGGGGGTTGAAGCGGCCGCCGTTGATGTCGACCTGGCCGGTGTCCATCCGGCGCGCGAAGGCCACCGCCTCCGCCTCCTCTCCGGCCCAGACGGCGCCCGCGAGGCCGTACACCGAGCCGTTGGCGATGCGCAGGGCGTCCTCCTCGTCCTCGTAGCGCAGGATCGACAGGACAGGGCCGAAGATCTCCTCCTGCGCGATCGTCATGTCGGGCGTGACGTCGGCGAAGACCGTGGGCGCCACGAAGCAGCCCTGCTCGCGCGGGGATTCGGGGCCACCGGCGACGAGGCGCGCGCCCTCGGCGACGCCCTTCTCGATGTAACCCCGCACGCGGGCCTGCTGCTTGGCGTTGACGACCGGGCCGATGCGGTCGCCGTACTTGGCGGCGGCGGTGGCGGCGAGTTCGACCGCCTCCTCGTACTGCTCCCGGTGGACGAGCATCCGCGTCCAGGCGCTGCACGTCTGGCCGGAGTTGGACATCACGTTGGCGACGCCGACGTTGACCGCCTTGGCGAGGTCGGCGCTCGGCAGGATCACGTTGGCGGACTTGCCGCCGAGTTCCAGGGCGACCTTCTTGATCGCGGCACCGGCCGTGGCGCCGATCTGCCTGCCGACTGCCGTGGAGCCGGTGAAGGAGACCAGGTCGACGTCCGGGTGCTCGGCGAGGGCCTGTCCCGCGACCGGGCCGAGGCCGGTGACGAGGTTGAAGACGCCCGCCGGTACGCCGGCCTCGTGGACCGCCTCGGCGAAGAGCTGGGCGACGAGCGGGGTGTCCTCGGCGGGTTTCAGGACGACCGTGCAGCCTGCCGCCAGAGCGGGGGCGACCTTGGCGACGATCTGGTGCAGCGGGTAGTTCCAGGGCGTGATCGCGCCCACCACACCGATCGGCTCCTGGCGGACGATCGAGTTGCCGACCTGCTCCTCGAAGGCGTACGTCGCCGCCAGCTCGGCGTACGAGGCCGCGACCGCGAGGGGCACGGCGGCGTGGACGTTCTCGGAGAACTTCAGGGGCGAGCCCAGCTCGGCGGTGACCGTCTCGGCGATCTCGTCCTTGCAGGCCACCAGCACGTCCCGGAGGGCGGCCAGCCGGGCGGCCCGCTCGGCCGGTGCCGTCGCGGCCCAGGCCGGGAGGGCGGCACGGGCGGCTCGTACGGCGGTGTCGACGTCCTCGGCGGTACCGGCCGGGACCCGGCCGATCACCTGCTCGTCGACCGGGTTCACGACCTCGATCGCGTCCCGGCCGGCGGCGGGCCGCCACTCGCCGTCGATGTACATGCCGTCGTGTGCCTTCATGGTGCTTCCTCCCGGCGGGGCCGTGTCGTCGTCCGGCTCAGTCCGCCTCATAAACTAGCGGCGATAGTTTTCACGCGCCAGACGCCCCGGTACGTGACGCATGCCATCAGAAGTCGACCCGGGCCCTGTCGTCCACCCTCCCCACGGACTCCTGGCCGAACGCCTTCTCGTACGCCCGCCGGATCTCCTCGATCCTCCGGTCGCTCGCCCCCGCCCGCGCGACCGGGTAGAGCAGGATCAGCTCGTACGACCGCTCCTTCTCGATCGTCCCACCGGCGTCCCGCCACTGCCCGCGACCGGTCTGCACCATGAGGCCGTCCGGGACGCCGGGCGTGACCTCCTTGTCGACGAAGCCCATGAACTGCTTGTCGGTGACCGCCGGGCCGCCGTCGGGCCGCCGTCGGGCCGCTCGGTGCCGAAGAGGAGCGAGGTCTCGATGTACGGCTCGCCGCGCCGCGGTGTCCCGTCGTCGAGGGTGACGTACGCGGTGGGAGCGCCGACGCCGAGCAACAGACCGACGGCGGCGAGGACGGCCCGGGTCCGGGTGGGGCGGACGCGGGGCCTGTCCGGCGGATCGGCCGACGGCACCGCGCGCTTTTCCGCTCACTCCTCCAGGTCCGGCAGCCGTGCCGGGGCCGGGCAGACGCGTTCGCCGTGCTGGTCGAAGACGAACAGGTGGGCGAGGTCGACGAGCAGGGGGACCTGCATGCCGTGGCGGAAGTCGATGTCGGGGGTGGTGCGGACGATCAGGTCGCCGGGGAGGCGGCCCTCCGGCGGTGTCACGGGGGCGCTGTCCCTCGGCTCGTCGAGGACGACCACCGGCCCGGCCCGCAGGGCACCCGTGCGTTCCCTGAGCCGGTCCAGGACGCGGGGGCCGCCCTCGCGGCGGCGGCGCCGGGTGGGGCGGGCGACGGGGCGCGGGGCCTCCAGGTCCGGCACGACGGCGGGGCTGGAGCCGGTGTTGAAGTGGACGAGGACCTCGTGCCCCTGGAACTCCACGTGCTCCACGAGACCGGTGAGCGCCACCTCGCCGGGCCGCGCGGCGGACGGCTTGGCGATCCGGACCGCCTCCGAGCGCAGGCCCACGATGACCTCACGGCCCTGCTGCACCCGGAGCAACTGGTGGTCCAGGGAGAGCGGTTCGGGCAGCCGCAGGAACTGCTTGCCGAGGCTGATGGTCATCGCGCCGCCGAGCGGGGCGCGCACCAGGCCGCGCAGGAGGTTGATGCGCGGGGTGCCGATGAAGGCGGCGACGAAGACGTTGCGGGGCAGCGCGTACACCGAGCGCGGGGTGCCGACCTGTTGCAGGACGCCGCCGCGCATGACGGCGACCCGGTCGCCGAGGGACATGGCCTCGGACTGGTCGTGGGTGACGTAGATCGTGGTGACGCCCAACTGGCGGGTGAGCGCGGATATTTCGGCGCGCAGATGGTTGCGGAGTTTCGCGTCGAGGTTGGACAGCGGCTCGTCCATCAGGAACACGGAGGGATGGCGGGCGATGGCCCGGCCCATGGCGACGCGCTGGCGTTCACCGCCGGAGAGCTGGGCGGGGAAGCGGTCCAGGAGCTCCTCGATGCCCAGCATGCGGGCGGTGGCGTCCACGCGTGGGCTCGGGTCGGCGCCGGGGGCTTCGAAGCGCAGCGGAAAGCCGATGTTGTCGCGGCTGGTCATGCTCGGGTACAGGGCGAAGTTCTGGAAGACCATCGCCATGTTCCGGCCGGACGGCGGCAGGTCGTTGGCGTACTCGCCGTCCAGCAGCAGGTGGCCCTCGTCGATCTCCTCGAGGCCCGCGATCATCCTCAGCACGGTGGACTTGCCGCAGCCGGAGGGCCCGAGCAGGACCAGGAATTCGCCGGGCTCGATGTCCAGTGACATCCGGTCCACCACCCGGGCGCCCCGGGTGTAGCTCTTGCTCACGTCGTGCAACGAGATGGCGCGTGTCATGGCAGGTGTCCCCGAGGGCCGGCTGAGCGCTGATGCTCGGTGGTCGGATGCCCCGCCCGAGTCGAACGGGGCTCGTGGGTCACGGAAGTTAACGGAATGTGTGCGCCGGGGGGAAGAGAACGGGCAGGATCGGACGGTGCCGTCCAGCAGGTGAGAAAACGGACGCTCGCATTCAGCGCCGGGCGCCGGCCGCGGGCGGCTTGCGGATCTCGACGAGGTGGGCGAAGACGACCACGTTGCCCGAGTAGCCGGTCCTGCGGTCGTAGTTGCCGCCGCAGGTGATCAGCCTCAGTTCGGGGCGGCCCCGGTCGCCGTACACCTCGCGGTTGGGGAACCGGTCCTTCTCGTACGACTTGATGGCGTCGACGGCGTACACGGCGACCCGTCCGTCGGCGCGCGTCACCTCGATCAGGCGGCCGCGCCGCAGTTCGCCGAGGCCGGCGAAGACGGCCGGTCCGGTGTCGGTGTCGAGGTGGCCCACGGCGACGGCGGTGCCCTGCTGTCCGGGGGACGGGCCGGCCTCGTACCAGCCGACCCGGTTCGCGTCGCCGTCGGGAGGTGCGGGCAGCCGCCGTTCGCGGTCGAGCCGCAGGTTCATGACGGGGGCGTCGACATCGAGGAAGTCGATGGCGAGACGGGTCGCGCGGGAGCGCGGCAGGGAGGGCCGAGGTGCGGGCGACGAGGGCGGGGCGGCCTTCGGCGGGGGCCGCCGCGGCACGGCGGGGCGGCGCGGGGCCGCCTCCGCGGTGCGCGGCGGAGCGTCCGGGCGACGCGAGGCCGGATCCTGGCCTCGCCGCGGTACGTCCGGACTGCGCGTGACCGACACCCCGGTGCCGAGCGGACGCTGTTGCGCGGCCCCGCGGGCGTCGGTCCGGACAGTGGCGGGCGCTGCCGCCGGGGGGCCGGGCGGGGCGGCCTCGACCGCCCCGCCCGGCTCCTCGCCCTGGGTCAACCAGACGCCGCCCGCCACCAGCGAGACGGTCATCACGACCGTTCTCGCCAGGCGGTAGGCGCGCGTCCGGTACCAGGGCCTGCGTCGACGACTACGCGCCATGCGGGCGACGGCGGAGCCGGAACCACACCACCCCGCCGACCGCGGCCATGCCCACTGCCGCGGCGCCGGCGACCGGGGCGAACGCCTGGTCGCGCGCGATGCCGCCACCACCGGCGGGCGGACCGCCGTGGGGACCGCCGTGGGGACCGCGGGGCGGGCACTCCACCCAGAACACCTTGTTCCTGTTCTGGCCGTCCCCGTCCCCGGTGGCCCACGTGAGCTTGTAGTGCCCGTTGGGCAGCGAAATCACCTCGGTGCTGCCCCCACCGGCCGCGGTGACCGTGAGGTCGCCCTCCTTGACCGTGCCGCCGGTGGACGGGGGCTGGGCCGCAATGGTCCAGTGGACCTCCTCACCCGCGTCGAAGTTGAAGGCGTCGAGGTAGAACCTGCACACGTGGGGATCGTTGTCCTGCTCGGCCGTCGGCTCGTACTGCGCGTGGATCTTGACGTCTCCATTGGTGGCCGCGACCGCGGGTGTCCCGGTCAGGGCGCACCCCGCGAGGGTGAGGGCCGCGACGGCGGCGGCGCGGCGTTGGCGGGCCGTGGTGGTCATGCGAAGTCCTCCGAGTCAGACGATTGTCGTACAAATCGCGCTTCACCTGACTCTTTGTCACATGTCCGTCGCGAGCGGGGGGAGGCCTGCCCTACGACCCGTCAGTCTTCGCTCGTCCGGCCCAAGGCCGCCCCGGACCGGCGGGGCGCGTCGGGCGCACCGGGCTCCGCGGCCGGCCTCGCCGGTGAGCGCAGTGCCACGCCCGAGGAGAGCAGCAGGAGCACGCCCAGCATCACGAACGGTGCCGCCACTCCCGCCACGCCCGCGACCAGGCCCGCCGTGGCGGGGGCGGCGACCTGGCCCAGGCGGTTGCCGGTCAGACGCAGCGCGAGGGCCGTGGAGCGGGCGCCGTCGGGGGCCGCCTGGACGACCGTCGTCATGGACAGCGGCTGTCCGACACCGAGGCAGAAGCCGAGCGCGGCGAGCATCACGGCGAGCGCCCACACCGGCACCGGCAGGGCGATGCCCGCGCACAGCAGGGCCGCCAGCAGGCAGGTCACGGTGAGCAGGAGCGAGCGGCCCAGCAGTCGCAGCAGCGGGGTCAGCACCAGCCGGCAGGCGATCGTGGCCGCCGCGCGGAGGCTGAGCAGCAGACCGATGACGGAGGGCGCGATGCCGCGGTGTTCGCCGACCACCGGGAGGTAGGCGGTGAGGATGTCGGTCGCGGAGAGCACGGCGAGGCTGACGAAGATGCCGGCGGGCACGCCCCGAGCGCGCAGGATGCGCTGGACGGGGACGCGATCACCGTGTCCCGCACGGGACTTGGCCGCCGTGTCGCGCCGCTCTATGCGCCACAACGAGGTGAGCGCGACCGCGCCACCGGCCCCCGCCACGATCAGCGCGAGCGCGCTCGTGCCCGCCATGTCCGGGCCGCCGATCAGCGCGCCCGCCGCGACGGGGCCGACCAGTTGGCCGAGGGAGGCACCGATGGTGAAGTGGCCGAAGTTGCGGTCCTGTTCGTGCGGGGCGGACTGGCGGGCGACGAGGGACTGGGCGCCGATCACGAAGCAGAGGTGACCGAGGCCCATCACTCCGCTCCAGACGGCCATCGCCCAGAGGGAGTTCGCGATGCCGCTCAGCGCACAGCCGCCGGATATCAGGACCACGCCGGCCGGCAGCAGGGGCGCGCACCGGCCGTGGTCGGTACGGCGCCCCAGGGGGACCGCGGCGAACAGCGGGAGCAGGGCGTAGACCCCCGCGATCACACCGATCGCCCGCTCGTCCGCGCCCAACGCCAGCGCCCGGTAGGAGACGGCGGGCCGGGCCATCGACACCGCCCCCTGCGCGAAGCTGAAGGCGATGACGAGGCGGAGCAGCCAGCCGCGGTTCCCACCGGGCGCCATGTTCACGTCCTCCGTTTCAAGTCCCCTGTGCCGGGGCCCCTGTTCCACGTCCTCGGGTTCAAGTCCCCCGTGAGCCCGGTCAGATGATGCCGAACACGATTCCCGCCGCCAGGATGAGCAGGCAGGTCAGCGCGGCCCACTTCACCACGAACCTGGTGTGGTCGCCGAACTCGACCTTCGCCATGCCGACGAGGACGTAGACGGCCGGGACGAGCGGGCTCGACATGTGCAGCGGCTGGCCGACGAGGGAGGCGCGGGCCATCTCCAGCGGCGAGACCCCGTGCGCGGCGCCGGCCTCGGCGAGGACCGGGAGGACACCGAAGTAGAAGCCGTCGTTCGACATGAAGTAGGTGAGCGGGAGGCTCAGCAGACCGGTGACGAGGGCCATGTGCGGACCCATGCCCCCGGGGATGACGTCGACCATCCAGCGGGCCATGTGGTCGACCATGCCGGTGCCCTGGAGGACGCCCGTGAAGACGGCGGCGGCGAAGACCATGCCGGAGACGTTCAGGACGTTGTCGGCGTGGGCGGCGAGCCGGGCCTTCTGGTCGGGGATGTGCGGGAAGTTCACGGTGAGCACGAGCGCGGCGCCGAGGATGAACAGCACCGGGATCGGCAGCCACTCCATGATCATGGAGGTGAGCAGGGTGAGGGTGACCAGCGCGTTGAACCAGTAGAGCTTGGGACGCAGGGTGGCGCGGTTCGGGTCGAGGACCGTGAAGCGCTCCTCGTCGTCGTCATCCTCGGCGTCGGTGCCGGAGCCGGAACCGCCGGTGACCTTCTCGGAGCCGGACGCGCCGGAGCCGGAACCGGCACCCACGAGAACCGTCTCGGACTCCTTCTCCTCGACCTTCTCCTCCACCAGGATCTCGCCCAGCGTCAGCACGCCCAGCCGCTTGCGCTCCCGCAGACCCAGGAAGTACGAGAGGACGAAGACACCCAGCAGGCCGACGAGCAGGGCCGGGATCATCGGGACGAAGATGTCGCTGGCGTCGAGCTTGAGCGCGGTGGCGGCGCGGGCGGTCGGGCCGCCCCACGGCAGGGTGTTCATGACGCCGTTGGCCATGGCGGCCACACCGGTCATCACGACCAGGCTCATCTTCAGGCGCTTGTACAGCGGGTACATCGCCGAGACCGTGATCATGAAGGTGGTCGAGCCGTCGCCGTCGAGCGAGACGATCGCGGCGAGGATCGCCGTACCGACCACGATCCGCATCGGGTCGGCCTTGGCGAACTTCAGGATCCCCCGGACGATCGGGTCGAAGAGACCGACATCGATCATCACACCGAAGTAGACGATCGCGAACATGAGCATCGCCGCAGTGGGGGCGAGGCTGGTGACGCCGTCGATGACGTAGTCACCGAGGTGGGCGCCCTTCCCTACGAAGACACAGAACAGTGCCGGGATCAGCACGAGCGCCGCGATCGGCGACATCTTCTTCATCATGATCAGGACCAGGAAGGTCGCGATCATGGCGAAGCCGAGGATGGTCAGCATGAGTGGATACCTAACGTTCGCCCTTGAACTCCCACCGGAGTCGGCAGTGCGTTGACGTTAGGACTCGTCAAGCGGCGTTAACAAGACGTTGACATGCGAGCAATAAGCGCAAAACTGCTGGTCACAGCTTTGCGCTGCTCACAGGGCCGCGACGCTGGCCACTTTGACGGGTACGCCGTTGAGGACGGCGTTGCCCGACAGGGGGTCGAGCAGGCTGCCGTCGAGGAGCTGGTTGACGTTGACGCCGGGTTCCTTCAGGGCGTGGTTGAGCCGGGTGCCGGGCCGGTCGTGCCCCCAGCCGTGCGGCAGGCTCACCACGCCCGGGCGCACGCCGTCGGTGACCTCGGCCGGGGCGATCACCTCTCCCCCGGCCCCCTTCACGCGTACGGCCGACCCGTCCGCCACGCCGAGCCGCTCGGCGTCCTCGGGGTGGATGTGCAGGGTGCAGCGGTTGGTGCCACCGGTGAGGGCGGGGACGTTGTGCATCCAGCTGTTGTTGGAGCGCAGATGACGGCGCCCGACGAGGACGAGCCCCTCGGGACGCTCGGCCAGGGCCTGCCGCAGCCGCGGCAGATCGTCGACGATCGGCTGTGCCAGGAGCTCGACCTTGCCGCTGCGCGTCTTCAGCGGCTGCGGCAGCCGCGACGCGAGCGGTCCGAGGTCGATGCCGTGCGGATGCGCCAGCAGCCGCTCCAGGGTCAGCCCGTCCGGTCGTACGCCGAACCCGTCGCCGTACGGGCCGAGGCGCAGCATCATGTCGAGCCGTCGCTCGGGGCCGCTGACTCCGGTGAGCTGGGCGGCGAGCTCCTTCGGGTCGCGGTCGTGCACCGGGGACCACGGCTCCTTGACCGCCTTGCCGAGGGTCTGGCCGATGACCAGGTCGTCGACGGCCGACGGGTCGGCGCCGTGCATACCGGTCGCGGCGAGGACCAGCCGGGCCAGGATCTCGGTCTCGGCCATCCGGCCGGGCTCCAGGGGGACCGCGGGGCGGTTGTAGCGGACCTGGTTGCGGACGGCGAGGGTGTTGAAGGCGAAGTCGTGGTGCGGGCTCTGGGAGGGCGGGGGCGGCGGCAGGACGACGTCGGCGTGGCGCGAGGTCTCGTTGAGATAGGGGTCGACGCTGACCATGAAGTCGAGCGAGTCGAGCGCCTTGTCGAGCCGGTCGCCGTCGGGCACGGACAGCACGGGGTTGGAGGCCACGGCGATGAGCGCCCGGATCGGCTCGCCCTCGGGCGTGGCGGTGTCGATCTCCTCGGCGAGCGCGGAGATCGGCAGCTCGCCCTTCGCCTCGGGGTGCCGGCTCACCCGGGAGTGCCAGCGGCCGAGCGCGAAGCCGTGGCTCGGTCCGGCGGGCCGGGGCGTCCGGTCGGTGGCGGCCTGCGGGAAGAGCGCGCCGCCGGGGCGGTCGAGGTTGCCGGTGAGGATGTTCAGTACGTCGACCAGCCAGCTGGCGAGGGTGCCGTGCGGGACGGTGCAGCTGCCGATGCGGGCGTAGACGGCGGCGGTGGGGGCGGCGGCGAGTTCGCGGGCCAGGTTGCGGATGGTGCCGGCGTCGATGTCACAGGCTCCGGCGACGGCCTCGGGGGTGAAGTCGCCGAGTTCTCGCGGGAGTTCGTCGAGACCCAGAAGGTGCGGGGCCAGCTCCCCGGTGTCCACGAGGTCTTCCTCGAACAGCACGTACGCCATCGCCGCCAGCAGCAGCGCGTCCGTACCGGGGCGGATCGCGAGGTGGCGGTCGGCGAGCTTGGCGGTGCGGGTGCGGCGGGGGTCGATGACGGTGAGGGTGCCGCCGCGGGCCTTGAGCGCCTTGAGCTTGCCGGGGAAGTCGGGGGCGGTGCACAGACTGCCGTTGGACTCCAGGGGGTTGGCGCCGATCAGCAGCAGATGGTCGGTGTGGTCCAGGTCCGGCACGGGGATCGCGTTGGCGTCTCCGAAGAGCAGCCCGCTGGAGACGTGTTTGGGCATCTGGTCGACCGTGGAGGCGGTGAAGACGCTGCGGGTGCCGAGGCCGGCGAGCAGGACCGGTGGGTAGAGGGCGCCGGCCATGGTGTGGACGTTGGGGTTGCCGAGGACGGCACCCACGGCGTTCGGCCCGTACCGCTCGACGATCGGCCGGAGCCCCGCGGCCACCGCGTCGAACGCCTCCTCCCAGCTGGCCTCGCGCAGCTCGCCGTCCTCGCGTACGAGCGGGGTGCGCAGCCGGTCGGGGTCACCGTCGACGGCGCCGAAGGACGCGCCCTTGGGGCAGATGAACCCCTTGCTGAAGACATCGTCGCGGTCACCGCGGGCGCCGGTGACCCGGGTCCCCTCGATGGTGAGCGTCAGGCCGCAGGTGGCCTCGCACAGGGGGCAGATACGCAGGGCGGTGCGGGACACGGGTCCTCCTGGGGGCGACGGTGCCTGTTCCGGCGAGGATACCGACCGGTAGGCATGGAGGGGAGGGGGTGCGGGGGTGAGGTCGCAAAACGGCGAGGTGTCGTGCGGCGGAGGTCAGTCGAAGAAGATCACGCCGTTGCGGGTGCTGTTCAGTCCAGCACCCGCGCCAAGTACGCCCGCAGCATCTCCCGGGCCTCCGCGATGACCCGCTCGTCCCCCTCCGGAGCCACCCGGAAGGCCAGGTGGACGAGGGTGTCGGCCGTTTCCACGGCGATCAGGAAGGTGCGCCGCAGGTCCTCGTCCGGCTCGCGGTCGATGTATCCGGAGAGGAGGTCGGTGAGGCGGTCGGCGACGCGGTGGTTCGGTTCGGCGTGGCGTGCGCCGACCGGGATCTGGTTGCCGAAGTCGACGAGGGAGAAGCCGGGGGCGGTGCGTTTCATGGCGAGGTACTCGTCGAGGACCGCGTCCATCGCGGCTCGCCAGCCTCCGCCCGTGGCCTCTTTGAGGCGCTCGGTGACGCGGGCGGTGAACCGTTCGAGGTTGCGCTGGGCGAGGGCGTCGGCCATCTGCCGCTTGTTGCCGAAGAAGCGGTAGACGGAGCCGATGGGGACGCCTGCGCGCTGGGCGACCGCCCGGGTGCTCAGGTCGTCGTAGCCGACCTCGTCGAGGAGGTCGGCGCAGGCGTCGAGGATCCTGGTCAGCCGTTCGGCACTGCGCCGCTGCACGGGCGCTCTGCGTAGCGATGTCGCGTCGGGCACGGACGTCATGATGCCTTTCCGCCGCGGTCCGGTGAACCTCGCCCCCCTGTACGAAGACGGTTGGCCGGTGCACTCAGTGCGGACGGTCCCGCGGTGGCCTCGGTGCCCGACGCCGTGATGTCGGCCGCGCTCTCGACGGGTGCGCCGTCGACGACCCACACGGTGCCGTCGTCGGCGTGGAGCCGTGCGGTGACGGTGTGCGTGCCGCGGGGGACGAGGTCGGCGGGGATGTGGCACTCGGGGGTGCGCAGCCGGGAGACGAGGGTGCCGTCCACGAAGAGGTACACCAGGCCGCGGCCCTTGACCGCCTTCGGTTTCGTGCCGGGCGGGGAGAAGCGGAAGTTCTGCACGGTCAGGTGCACGTCCCAGCTGTCGTCGCCGTCCGGCAGCACCTCGATGTCCACCTCGGGCGCGTTCTCGTCGTCCACCTCGCGGTAGTGGCGCCCGTCCTCGTCGGTGTCGTCGAGCACCTTGCCCACCGGCGACGGCGACACCGCGCTGTTCTCCTGTTCCCGCGCATGATCGGAACCGCAGCTCGCGGTTCCGGCCCACAGGAGGACACAGACCGCGAGCGCGGCCGGCAGCGTCCGCGTCCACGACATGCCCGGGAGACTAGAACAACGCTCCGAAAGCCGAATCCCCCTTGAGTCTGGTTCTCCTCCTCCCTGATGAGGAGGCCCACCGTCGAAAGCACCCCCACGGCCCCCTTGCGCCCACGAAACCGCAATCCTACGGTGATACATAGGAATCAGAGTCGCAAGGGAGCGATCATGAGCGGGGAAGCGCGGAAGACCGCGGAGGGGCTGACCTACCTCTCCGGTTTCGGCAACGAGCACAGCTCGGAGGCCGTCCCCGGGGCACTGCCCGAGGGTCGCAACGCACCACAGCGCGCACCCCTCGGCCTCTACGCGGAGCAGCTCAGCGGCACGGCGTTCACCGAGCCCCGGGCCCACAACCGCCGCTCCTGGCTGTACCGGATCCGCCCCTCGGCCGCCCACCCGGCGTTCACCCACACCCACAACGGCTGGATCCGCTCGGCCCCCTTCACCGAGTCCGTGCCCGACCCGAACCGGCTGCGCTGGAACCCCCTGCCGGAGCCGAGGGAGGGGACCGACTTCCTGGCCGGACTGTGGACCCTGGGCGGCAACGGCGACACCACCCAGCGCACCGGCATGGCCGTGCACGTCTATCACGCCACCGACTCCATGGACCGCGTCTTCAGCGACGCCGACGGCGAGCTGCTGATCGTCCCCGAACAGGGCGGCCTGCTGCTGCGCACCGAGTTCGGCCTGCTGCACGCCGAGCCCGGCCATGTCGCCCTGATCCCACGCGGCGTCCGCTTCCGCGTGGAGCTCCTCGACCCCTCCGCCCGCGGCTACGTCTGCGAGAACTACGGCGCGCCCTTCCAGCTCCCCGACCTCGGCCCGATCGGCGCCAACGGCCTCGCCAACGCCCGTGACTTCAAAGCCCCCGTGGCCGCCTACGAGGACGTCGACGGCCCGGTCGAGGTGGTCAACAAGTTCTGCGGCAACCTCTGGACGGCCGTCTACGACCACTCCCCGCTCGACGTGGTCGCCTGGCACGGCAACCACGTGCCGTACGTCTACGACCTGCGCCGCTTCAACGTCATCGGGTCGATCTCGTACGACCACCCCGATCCGTCGATCTTCACGGTGCTGACGTCTCCGTCGGACACCCCGGGGCTGGCCGGCGTGGACTTCGTCGTCTTCGCGCCGCGCTGGCTGGTCGGCGAGGACACGTTCCGGCCGCCATACTTCCACCGGAACGTCATGAGCGAGTACATGGGCCTGATCGAGGGCGCCTACGACGCGAAGGCAGAGGGCTTCGTGCCCGGTGGCGGCTCGCTGCACAACATGATGTCGGCGCACGGTCCGGACCGTGAGACCTTCGACCGGGCAAGTGCGGCGGATCTCGAGCCCCAGAAGGTCGCCGACGGGCTCGCGTTCATGTTCGAGACGCGCTGGCCGGTGACGCTGACCGCACACGCGGCCCAGGCGGATCATCTGCAACGGCACTACGACGACGTGTGGAAGGGTCTGGAACGCCACTTCCGCGCGGTTTCATGACGCCGTTCGCCTACGGGGCGCCAAAGCCGGTGTCGAGACCACGACCGTGCTCGACCCTTCGGGCCTCCGCGCGCTCGCGCTCTCGACACCGGCGCGCCCCTTCGGCTCACTCCGTTGCACTGATCGTCGGCGACCGGTACGGATAGCCCCGTGACCTCCTTCGCGCCGGACTCGATCGTCCTGAACCGCAAGCTGCCGCTCTGGTACCAGGTCTCGCAGTCACTGCGTGCCTCGATACTCGGCCGCTCGCCCCAGGATCCGCTGCGGCTGCCCACCGAGGAGCAGTTGGCGGGCCATTACGGGGTGAGCGTGCTGACCATGCGGCAGGCGCTGAAGGAGCTGGAGGACGAGGGGCTGATCTCGCGCCATCGCAGGCGCGGCACGTTCATCGAGCCGGATGCGCTGCGCGGCGCCCCGGTCCGGCTGCTCGGCTCGGTGGACGCGATCGTGGCCCAGCAGTCGGGCATGGTCACAGAACTGCTCGACCACGGCGGGGGTCCCGTTCCGGCGGAACTCGCCGAGTACTTCCCGGACCTGGGCGAGGTGGCGACGTACCACCGCCTGCGGGGCGACGAGAAGACGGGCGAGCCGACCAACCACGCCCGCAACTGGATCCGCCCCGAACTCGGCGCGCGCGTCGACCTGCACGACCTGGTCCGCTGGCCGATGACCAAGGTGCTGCGCGACGTCGTCGGGGCGGACATCAGCCGCATCACGGACACGGTGGAGGCGCGTCTCGCGGACCCGGAGACGGCTCGGCTGCTCCAAGTGCCGCTGCTGAGCCCGATCCTGCACTACACGGGCGTGACGTACGACGGGGAGGGACGGGTGCTGGACGTGGCGGTGATCCACTACCGCGGCGACCGCTTCTCCTTCACGGTGACCCTGGAAGCCAACTGACCCGTGTGACCCCCACTGCCTGTCGGCCGAACGTCGTACGATGCCCAGCGTGACGCACGACGACGCTCCGCTGCTCGCGGACCTCCTGCCGTGGTCCGTCGCACCGCCGCGGCTCGGCCGGGGGTGGCCGACGGGCCCCGACCCGGCATCCCTGAAAGCCCGCTGGGACGCCCTGCTGAAGGCCGAGGGCCCCGACAGGGAGGCCCTGTTCGAGCCGACGCGCTCGCGCACCCTGCGCTCCGCGGTGGGGCAGCTGCCGGGGCAGACGGGCGGCACGGAGAAGCTCGCCCGCGCGGCCGGGCCCTGCGCCGAGCCGGTACGCGTCCTGCACGCCCCCTTCGACGAGCACTGGCTGATCCCCGACCACCGGCTGATCGACACGGCCCGGCCCGAGTTGTGGCGGGTGGCGGACGAGCACCAGGTCTTCGTCGCGGAGACCGCCGGGGGTCCCGGTCCGATGCTGATCGCCACGCCCTTGCTCCCGCTGCTCCGCCCCGGTCGCGTCCGCCCCCTGTACCGGCGGCCCGGCGGGGTGGAACCCAACCTGGCACCGGGTCTGCCGGAGTATCTGGGCGAACGGCTGGGACGCTCCGTGACGCCGTCGGACGTCCTCGCCTGGACCCTGACGGCCGTACGCCCGGACCTCGCCGTCCCCCTCACCGACGACCCCGGGCTCTGGGCGCGGGGCACCGAACTGGGCCACCGTCTCCTGTGGCTCATGCGCCGCGACGGCGACCGTCCCAAGCTCCCCGGCGGCCGCCGCCCCTACGTCCGCGCCCCGCTGCCGTCCCGCCCCCTCGGCCTCCACTACGACCGCGACGAGGAGACCCTCCACCTCGACGAGGGCCGCATCTCCCCCGTGCCCCCGGAAGCCTGGGACTTCGAGGTCAACGGCGTACGCGTCCTGGAGGAGTGGTTCACGGTGAGGACGGCGGAACCGGAGCCCGGCACCCTGTCGGCGATCCGCCCGGCGACCTGGCCCCAGACCTGGACGTCGGAGCTGCTGGAACTGATCACAATCCTGGCACTGACCGCGGAAGTGACCCAGCGGCAGGCCGAGTTGACGGTGACGGCACGGATCACAGCGACGGACCTGCGCAAGGCGGGGGTGTTCCCGGTACCGGAGGCAGCACGCAGACCGGCCTCGGTGCTGGACCACCACGAGGAAGGACCAGAAGGCCAGTTGGGGCTGCTGTAGCCCACCCAGGGCGTGACTTGGGAGCGTTCGCGAGCCGACTGACGGGCGCTGCCGGTGGGTTCGAGCGGGGTGGGGTGGAGGGTGTACCCGCGCCCGATGGACGTACCTGGCGCTGCCGCGTGCCGTGGGGATGACGGACGACGGGGTCGCGGCAGGGCGGTACGGCCGGCCGGGCGCGGGTCAAGAACGCCTGAGCGTGCGGGCTAGCGCCCGCCGAACAGCGACCGGCGCAGTCGACGCAGCGGAGCGAAGAGCGAGACGCGACGGACGCGCGCACCCCTGTCGCTGCGGCCTTGCGCGGGCTCACGGGCGGTCAGCTCACGCATCAGTGATGTCGCCTCGGCCGCCTCGCGCTGCGGGACGACAGGGCCGCCCAGCACCGAGAGATGGCGGTCGAGGCGCGAACTGGTCGCGCTGCTCCCGCAGGTGATCGCAGGGACCCTCGCCCTGCTGCGCACTGTTATCTGTTCCATGTCACTCCCCACCCGTACGAGTCCACCCGGCCCGGGCAGGGTAACCCTATCGCCCCCTGGGGGCACTCGTGTATCGCGGTCACAGGATTCACCTTCCCCGTAAGGGCGTTGACGACCCCTCCGCGGTTACTCTCCGAATCCAACCGATTTCAGGGCGAGTTGGACAACCGGCTGGGTAGTGGGCTGCGCCGACCCCCCGTCAGGTTCGACGGTTACAGCCAGTGACGTGGCGGACTTGTCGAGACCGGACGTGACCAAGGGCGTGTCGGCATCGAAGAGCCCGAGGGAGCGCGGTTGCGCGCCGGGGCGCATGAGCCACAACTGGTTCACGCGACCGGTCGGGATGTCGTCGTATCCGCTGAGGGTGACGACCGCCTTCCCCTCCGATGCGGACGCCACAACTCCGATACTGCGACCCCGCGCGTCCTTGCCGGTGCTCGCCCGGGCGTCGGGAGCTGCGAGAACGTGGGCGATCTCACTCGACCGACCCCGCTCGGCGTTCAGCTGGTCCCGGGTCTCGTTCGCCTGCACGGCGAACAGGGAGGCGACCACGAGGGCCGCGGCGGCCGTGGCGGTGGCGAACGGCACGAACAGGGGGCGGCGCTCCCGGGGCGCACGGGTGCGCGCGGGTGGTGCCTGTGTGCCCCAGACGTGCGGCGGCAGCTGTGGCTCGTGCACCCGCCGGGGTTGCGCGCGCACCGGTTCCTGCGCGGTGGTGCGTACGGCGGCCAGGACCCGGTCGCGCATCGCGGCCGGCGCCGGGACGGCCATCGACCAGGCGAGGCGTACGGCGTCCTCGGTCAGGGCGCGGACCTCAGCGGCGCAGACCGGACAGTCCCTCACGTGCTTCTCGAAGCGGACACGCTCGGCGGGCTCCAGGGCATCGAGCGCGTAGGGCGCGGCCAGGGAGTGCGGGTCGTCGCGGCGGAGCAGTTTGTCGAGGAGGCTCACGCCACACCTCCCATGCACTCGCGCATCCGGGTGAGTCCGTCGCGCATACGGGTCTTGACGGTGCCCAGCGGCAGCGAGAGCCGCTCGGCCACTTCACGGTACGTGTAGCCGTCGTAGTAGGCGAGGGTGACGGACTGGCGCTGGAGCTCGGTGAGCCGTTCCAGACAGCGGCGCACCCACTCGCGTTCGAGTCCGGCCTCGACCTCCTCGGTGACGTGGTCGAAGGCGGGGCCGTTCGCCCGCCGGGCCACCCGCAGCTCGCGCTCGCCGGCGGCGCGGGCGCTGCGCACCCGGTCGACGGCCCGGCGGTGGGCGAGGGTGAGGACCCAGGACAGGGCGCTACCCCGGCCGGGGTCGAACCGCGCGGCGGACCGCCAGATTTCGAGCAGCACCTCCTGGGCCACCTCCTCCGACTGCGCCGGATCCCGCACCACCCGGCGCACCAGCCCGAACACCGGCCCGGAGACCAGTCCGTACAGCTCCTCGAATGCCTTCTGGTCCCCGCCCGCAACGAGCACCAGAAGCTCGTCCGCCTCCAAGTCGCCTCCCCCTCCCGCAAAACCGCATCTGGGCCGTCCGGCCCCCCGAGGTATTCGCAACGAACCCACCTCCGGATGGGGTTACGGATCGGCGGGCCGAAAACGCGGGTCACCGTTCGATGAAACATGATCCCGGTTCCGCCGTAAGAACGTTTGGGATTCGACCAATCCGCACTGCCGACCGCTCCGAATCAGCGTTCGTCAGGCAAGTTGGGACTGAGGACGGACGGCATGACACCTATCTCCAGGAGCGGTGCGGGGCGCAGGAGCGTCGCGACCCTCATATGCGCTTCGCTGGCCGCCGGGGGGCTCACAGCCGCCGCTGTGGCCGCGCTGGAACCGGGGGCGGCCAGCGCCTCCAGTCACCGGGAGGCCCCGCTCATCTCCGGGGACCCGCAGTACGACAACACGGACGTGTACGCCTTCGTCAGCCCGGACAAGCCGGACACGACGACGCTCATCGCGAACTGGATCCCCTTCGAGGATCCGGCCGGCGGACCGAACTTCTTCACGTTCGCCGAGGACGCCCAGTACGACATCCACATCGACAACAACGGTGACGCGCAGGGCGAGCTGCTCTTCCGCTACACCTTCAAGACCCATGTGAAGAACGACAAGACGTTCCTGTACAACACGGGCCCCGTCGAGTCCCTCGACGACCCCGACCTCAACGTCACGCAGACCTACGACATCGAACTCATCAAGCTGAAGAACCAGCATGAGGTGTCGAAGACCAAGGTCGCCGACGACGTGCCCGTGGCACCGTCTAACGTCGGCAAGGCGTCGATGCCGGACTACAACAAGCTGCGCAAGGAAGCGATCCACGAGCTGCCGGGCGGCTCGACGACCTTCGCCGGCCAGGCCGACGACCCGTTCTTCCTGGACCTGCGCGTCTTCGACCTGCTGTACGGCGGAAACCTCTCCGAGGTCGGCCGTGACACCCTCAAGGGCTACAACGTCAACTCGGTCGCCCTCCAGGTGCCGACGGACATGATCACGGAGTCCAAGGACCAGCCGATCGTCGGCATCTGGTCGACGACCCAGCGCAAGAACGCGCAGGGCTACTACTCGCAGGTCTCGCGCCTGGGCATGCCGCTGGTCAACGAGGTCGTCAACCCCATCAAGGACAAGGACAAGTTCAACGCGTCCGCGCCCTGGGAGGACGGCCAGTTCCTGCAGAACGTGACCAACCCGGAGCTGCCGAAGCTCATCGAGGCGATCTACAAGATCGACGCGCCCGACGAGCCGCGCAACGACCTCGTCGACGTCTTCCTGAAGGGCGTCGAGGGCCTCAACCAGCCGCCGCACGTGCGGGCGGCGGAGGAGCTGCGGCTCAACACGTCCATCAAGCCGACCCACGATCCCAAGCGGCTCGGTGTGCTGGACGGCGACAACGCGGGCTTCCCGAACGGGCGTCGGCTCTCCGACGACGTGCTCGACGCCGCGCTCCAGGTCGTCGAGGGTGAACTCCTCGGTGCCAAGAACGACTTGGGCGACGCGGTCGACAAGAACGACAAGAAGTTCGGCAAGTCCTTCCCGTACCTGGCCAACCCGACCGCGGGGTCCCGCGGGAAGCTGGCCAAGGGCACGAGCGGTGGGAACGACGTCCGTAACCAGCTGGGCGACGCGTTGCAGCCTGCCGGCTCCTCCACCGGGATGGACGACACCACTCTGGTCGCCGCGTCGGCCGGTGCCGGGGCTGCCGGTATCGCTCTGATCGGTGCGGGTCTCATGTGGTGGCGTCGGATGCGGACTCGGGCGTACTAGGCCGAATTCACAGCGCGGGCCGGTGGGGGCTTGTCGCGCAGTTCCCCGCGCCCCTGGAGGGGCGCTGCTCCCACCGTCCGCTTTGAACTGGCGCGGCCCGCTCGTACTCATCCCCCACGGCGCGGGCCGCGCCGCACATCCGAGTAACCGATCCCTAGGAGAGGGCAATGGTCCCGGGTACGAACGACGGTGAGACGACAGCCACCGGAGGGCGGCTGCGTGTCGTGCAACTCGGCGGTTCCGCCGTTCTGTTGGCCATTGCCCTGACCGCCGGTTCCCTCGCCGTCGGTGCCCTGCGCGACGATGGCGGGACAACCGTCGCGGCCGCGCCGAGTGCCATGTCGCCGGCGTTGCTCTCCAGCGGGGACCTGGACGCGAGCATCTCCTCGCTCCAGGCCCATCTCCGTTCCCAGCCGAAGGACTTCGGCGGCTGGGCCACCCTCGGGCTCGCCTATGTCGAGCAGGCCCGCACCAAAGGCGACCCCTCGCGCTACCCGCAGGCCGACAAGGCTCTGAAGCGGTCGCTGGAGCTGAAGGCCGGCAACGAGCAGGCCCTCGCCGGGCGTGCCGCCCTCGCGGCGGCCCGGCACGACTTCGCGGACGCCCTGAAGTACGCCGACCGGACGCTGAAGCAGAACCCCTACAACGAACGCGCCCTGTCCTCCCGTATCGACGCCCTCGTCGAGCTCGGCCGCTACGCCGACGCCGCGAAGGCAGCCGACACGGCGGACTCCCGCAAGCCGGGCATCCCCGTCTTCACGCGGTACGCCTACGTCCATGAGCTGCGCGGCGACGTGACCACGGCGAAGCGGGTGCTGAAGCAGGCCTTCGCCTCGGCCTCCACCCCCGGTGACGTGGCGTACGTCGCCACACAGCTCGGCCAGCTCGCCTGGAACCAGGGCGAGTACAAGGAGGCCCTGAATCACTACGCGCGGGCCCTGGCCGCCGACGAGGACTACCTCCCCGCCCTCGAGGGCCGCGCCCGCGCGCAGGCCGCGAGCGGCGACGAGAAGGAAGCGGTCCGCGGGCTCGAGAACGTCGTCGCCCGCTATCCGCTGCCCGGCCCGCTCGTCGAGCTCGGCGAGCTGTACGCCGAGCGCGGCGACCAGGACAGGGCCGACGACCAGTTCGCCCTGGTCGACGCCTGGACGGCACTCGCCCGCGCCAACGGCGTCAACGCCGACCTGGACACCGCGCTCGCCGCCGCCGACCACGGCGACAAGAAGGCGGCGCTGCGCGCGGCCCGCGCCGAGTGGGACCGCCGGCACACCGTGCACACGGCGGACGCGCTGGCCTGGGCCCTGCACGTCAACGGCGAGGACGAGGAGGCCCTGCCGTACGCCCGCCGGGCCACCGCGACCGGCTACCGCAACGCCTCGTTCCTCTACCACCGGGGCGTCATCGAACGCGCGACGGGCCACGAGAAGGACGCCCGCACCCATCTCGAGGCGGCCCTGAAACTGAACCCCGGGTTCTCGACCCTGGGTGCCGGCGAGGCCCGCAAGGCGCTCAAGAACCTGGAGGCGGCCAAGTGAGGTCCCGTCGTCTGTTCGCCTCCGGCGCGGCCGTGCTCACGGCCGCATGCGCGCTGGTGCTCCTCCCCTCCGGAGCTGCGAGCGCGCACCCCCTCGGCAACTTCACCGTCAACCGCTACGACGGTCTCGTCGCCGCCCCGGGACAGTTGCGCGTCGACCACGTCGAGGACCTCGCCGAGATCCCGGCGACCCAGGCGAAGCCGGACATCGAGAAGCTGGGCATGGCCGGCTGGGCCGCACAGCGGTGCGACACGGCAGCGCAGGACAGCGAGGTCACCGTCGACGGCCGTACGGCCGCCCTGACGGTCCGGGAGAGCAAGGCACGTGTGCGGCCCGGTCAGGCGGGGCTCGACACCCTGCGTGTGGAGTGCGAGCTGACGGCACCGCTCCCCGAGGGCTCCACGGTCGCCCTCGGCTTCCGCAGCGCGGGCACGGACTCCGGGCCCGGCTGGCGGGAGATCACCGCGCGCGGCGACCGGATGACGCTGACGGTGTCGGACGTACCGGCGAAGTCACTCTCCCGCGAACTGACCGAGTACCCGCAGGAGCTGCTCTCCTCCCCCGCCGACACCACGACGGCGGACCTGCGCGTACGCCCCGGCGGCCCGGCCCTGTCCGAGGAGCGGGCGGACGCCCCGGCGGCCTCCGTCCTGCCCCGCGGCGCCGACCGCTGGACCCGGGCGCTGGACTCCCTGGTGGCCCGCCACGACCTCACCTTCGGCTTCGCCGCGCTGGCCCTGTTCATCGCCATCGCCCTGGGCGCGCTGCACGCGCTCGCCCCCGGCCACGGCAAGACCCTGATGGCGGCGGTGGCGACGGCGCGCGGCGGCAAGGCCCGCCTCAAGGACGTCATGCCGCTGGCCGCGTCGGTCACGGTGACCCACACGCTCGGCGTGGTCGCCCTGGGCCTGCTGGTCACGGCGGGCTCGGGGGCGGCGCCCTCGGTGATCACCTGGCTGGGCATAGCGAGCGGGGTGCTGGTGACGGGGGCGGGGCTGACGCTCGTACGACGGGCTTGGCACCACCGCAGGCATGAGCGGGGCCACGGGCACACGCACGGGCCCTCCCCTGAGCATGACCACGGACATGACCACGGGCACGGCGACGACGGCGGGCACGGGCACGACCATACGCACGAGCCCGCCCCGGCCCCCGCGCGTCAGCTGGCCCTGGCCGCCGCGCACAGCCGTGCCGCCACCGACACGCACGGCCACCCGCACGATGACCCGCATCACTCGCACGACCATGGCCACGACGACGACCACAGCCACCCGCACCCCCACCCCCACGCCCCTTCGCACACCGTCGAGCACACCCACGGCGGCTTCACCCACACCCACTCCACCGCCCCCACCCTGCGCGGCACGATCCTCCTCGGCTTCGCCGGTGGTCTGGTCCCCAGCCCCTCCGCGGTCGTCGTCCTCGTCGGCGCCATGGCGCTCGGCCAGGCGTGGTTCGGCTTCCTCCTGGTCGTCGCGTACGGCGTCGGTCTCGCGCTCACTCTCACCGCGGCGGGGTTCGCCGTCGTGAAGCTGGGTACCGGGATGAATCGGCTGCTGGAGCGGCGTCCCCGCTGGACCACGCATCCGGTGACGGCGCTGGTGCGCAGGTCCGCACCCCTGATGTCGGCTCTCCTCGTCGTGACGCTCGGGGCCGGATTGGTGCTCAAGGGGGCGGCATCCGCACTCGGCTGAGCTACTTTTGGGGAGAAATGACGCGAAGTCACGCGGAATTGCGAATGGGGGACGCCCGTGTCCGAAGATCCGGGCAGTGAACGGCTGATCGCGGGCCGCTATCGCCTCCTGTCCCCGCTCGGCGAGGGCGGCATGGGGACCGTGTGGCGCGCCCGCGACGAGGTGCTGCACCGTGAGGTCGCGGTCAAGGAGGTGCGCGCGCCCTCGGGCCTCGCGGGCTCGGACATCGAGCGGTTGTACGCCCGGCTGGAGCGCGAGGCGTGGGCCGCGGCCCGGGTCTCCAACCGCAACGTCGTGACGGTGTACGACGTGGCCACGCAGGACGGTCGCCCGTGGATCGTCATGGAGCTGGTCCGCGGTGTCTCGCTGGCCGACGTGCTGGACGCGGAGGGCCCGTTGCCCCCGCAGCGGGCCGCGCACATCGGCGCCGAGGTCCTCTCCGCGCTGCGGGCCGCGCACGAGGCGGGGGTGCTGCACCGGGACGTGAAGCCGGCCAACGTGCTGCTGTCGAACGACGGCCGCGTCGTGCTCACCGACTTCGGCATCGCCCAGGTGGAGGGCAGCTCGGCGCTCACGATGACCGGCGAGGTCATCGGCTCGCCCGAATTCCTTGCCCCGGAACGGGCGTTGGGCCGCACCCCGGGCCCCGAGTCCGACCTGTGGTCGCTGGGCGTGCTGCTGTACGCGGCGGTCGAGGGCAACTCGCCGTTCCGCCAGAACACCCCGCTGAGCACCCTGCGCGCGATCGTCGACGAGGAGCTGCCGACCCCGTACCGGGCCGGTCCGCTCACCCCCGTCATCGAGGGCCTGCTGCGCAAGGACCCGGCGGAGCGGCTGGCTGCCGACCGTGCCGAGCAGGACCTGCGGCTCATCGCGGCGGGGGGCACCACGCGCGCCGAACCCGTCCCGCCGGTCCCGTACGCACCGACGGTCGCCGGGTACCGGGAGGAACCGCCGACGTCACCCTTCCCGACGGCGCCCACCTCCCCCACGTCGGCCGCTGCGACGACCAGGGCGTCCTCCGGGCCTCCCGACCGCAACCGCCGTGCCGCGGTGGTTCTGATCGCGGGCCTCGCCGCTCTGGCGTTCGCGATCGCGGGGCTGACGTACGCCCTGCTGAACGGCGACGGCAACGAGGGGAACCAGGGGAACAACGAGACGAGCCGGTCGACGGGTGAGAGCACGCCCACCGAGACGGACGAGGACAGCGAGGAGCCGCCGCCTCCTTCCACCCCGGCCAGGACCACGACGAGCGCTCCACCGCCGGTGACCGTCCAGGCCACGCTCGCGGGGGCGAACACCGAGTACAAGGGGACCTGTCCGCCGCCGAACGCCGGGGCGCCCGCCTTCACGGCGACGATCACGGTGAGCCGGGTGCCGGCGGAGGTCCGCTACCGCTGGGTGTCGTCGGACGGCGATGTCATGGACAACGGCTGGAAGACGCTGTCGTTCCCGGCGGGCGGCGGCACCTCCAAGCAGGACAAGGTGGTCGCGACGACGAACAACGACAGCGGGACGTTCGAGAGCGACATCAGTGTCGAGGTCCAGGACCCGCAGCACGTGACGTCCAACTCGGTGCCGTTCTCGGTGACGTGCGAGACGGAGACCCCGACGGACGGGGCCTCCTCCCCTTCTCCTTCGCCTACCGAGTGACGGGTCAGGCCGCGCTGTTCAGTACGGGCAGATAGCCGCCGGACTGGCCGGCCGCGGTGGGGTGGTACGACTCGCCGATGTTGAGCCAGTTGAGGCTGTGCAGCCAGGCGCTGCCGGAGCAGAGCTCGTGGCCGGTGACGGTGGAGCGGACGTCGCCCCAGGTGAAGCCGTGGTTCGCGGCGCGTTTCTGGATGGCGGTGTCGAGGTAGTCGGCGGCGTCGTTGATCGCCTTCCGCTTGGTCTCGGAGAGGCCGGCGCAGGTGGTGCCGAGCTTGTAGAAGCGGGGGTAGCCGAGGACGACGACGTGGGCGTTCGGGGCGCGGGTGCTGATCGCCGAGTAGACGTTGTCCAGTCGGCCGGGCAGCGTCGCGTCGACGTAGGCCTTCGCGGTGTTGATGCGGGACAGGCAGGAGCTGTCGGACTGGAGCACACAGGTGGTCATGACGTCGGAGAACCCGGCGTCGTTGCCGCCGATGCTGATGGAGACCAGAGCGGTGGCACTGTTCAGCGGGGCCAGCTGGTTCGCCAGAACATCACCCGTTCGAGCGCCCGAGCAAGCCGTGAAGGCGAACGACGAGGGTGAGTTGGCGGCGGCCCAGAGGTAGGGGTGCGCCTTCGTGCTGCGCTTGCAGTCGCCGCTGGAGGAGATGTAGCTACCGGCGCCCACTCCCGAGGAGTAGGAGTCGCCGAGGGCCACGTACGGGCCTGTGGCGGCCTGCGCGGGGGGTGCCCCCGCCAGTGCGGCGCCGACGGCGAGGAGGAGCGTGGTGACGTAAGCGGCAAATCGGGAACGTCTCATGGAACCTCCCTTTAGCAGGATCTCTGCCTCAACCGTCGTAGCAACTACGCGTGTTGACGGGAAGTGTCCATGCCAAGACTTTTCCGTCCTTACTCACCGCGTCCGCATATGTTCATGGCGTGTTTGATTTCGCGTACATGACAGATTTGTTGACAGCCCCTCAACTCCCTTGATCTACCCCCGTAGATCACCCAGTCTTTACTCCAGCCCGGGACGGGAACGCGACGTTCCGGGTCGTGTGCGCGATCACGCGCGCACCCCCCACGGACGCGCGCCCCACACGAAACGCGCGTCGCCTAAGAGGAGGACCCCCTCGCATGGCACAACTGCGTAAGTTCCGGATCGCCGCGATAACCAGCCTGGCGACCGCCGCCCTCGTGGGCGGGCTCACCACCCTCCCCGCCGAGGCCGCTCCGGCCGAGGGCAAGGTCCTTGCCGCCGACTCCCCCACGGCGATCAAGGACAGCTACATCGTCACCCTGAAGAAGGGCTCCACCGGCTTCAAGTCGACCTCGGCCGCCGGAAAGAACCTCGTCAAGGAGTACGGCGGCGCGGTCAAGAAGACCTTCGACACCGCCCTGAACGGCTACTCCGCCACCCTCTCCGCAGCCGAGGCGAAGAGACTCGCGGCCGACCCGGCCGTCGCCTCCGTCGAGCAGAACCAGCGCGTCCACGTGGACGCCACCCAGTCCAGCGCCCCCTGGGGCCTCGACCGCATCGACCAGGCCGCGCTTCCGCTTTCGGGCACCTACACCTACCCGGACACCGCGGGCAGCGGCGTGACGGCGTACGTCATCGACACCGGTGTGCGCATCACCCACGCGCAGATCAGCGGCCGTGCCTCGTACGGCTACGACGCGGTCGACGGCGACACCACCGCCTCCGACGGCAACGGTCACGGCACCCATGTGGCCACCACGATCGCGGGTTCCACCTACGGTGTCGCCAAGAAGGCGAAGATCGTGGCGGTCCGGGTGCTCGACAACGCCGGCTCCGGCACCACGGCGGGCGTGGTCGCGGGCATCGACTGGGTGACCGCCAACCACTCGGGCCCCTCCGTCGCCAACATGTCGCTCGGCGGCGGCGCCTCGACCGCCCTGGACACGGCTGTGCGCAACTCCATCGCCAGCGGCGTGACCTACGCCGTGGCGGCCGGCAACAGCAGCGCCAACGCCTCCTCGTACTCCCCGGCCCGGGTCACCGAGGCCATCACCGTCGGCGCCACCACCAGCACCGACGCCCGGGCCAGCTACTCGAACTACGGCTCGGTCCTGGACATCTTCGCGCCGGGCTCCTCGATCACGGCGGGCTGGTACACCAGCGACACCGCGACGAACACCATCTCCGGCACCTCGATGGCCACCCCGCACGTCGCGGGCGCGGCCGCCGTCTACCTGGCGGGCCACACCTCGTCCACCCCGGCCCAGGTCGCCACGGCCCTCACCGGTGGCGCCACCACCAACGTGGTCACCAGCCCGGGCACCGGTTCGCCGAACCGGCTCCTGAAGCTCGTCCCGTGACGCTCCCGCACCGCACCACCTGAACGGCCGTTCCCCGGAGGCGACTTCCGCCTCCGGGGAACACTTGTCCCCTTGTCCGTACCAACCGTGATACGCACCCTTTTCGGTCTTGACGGCCCCGGCGCCCCTGCGCGACATTGAAGCCTCGCATCCGGCGCTTCGGGGGGCAAAGTCGCCAATGCAGACGATACGTGCCAAAAGATCTTCAACGGACACCGAGCAGGCGCGGACAGGACCGGAGAGGGACCTCTCGCCACTGCTCGCGGGCGCCGCGACGGCTGTCGGCGGGTTCGGCGCGATCCTCGCGCTCGTGGGCTCCGACTCACCCCTGCGCGGTCCGTTCACCCTGTTCTTCCTGCTGATGGCACCGACCGTGGCGATCGCCGCCGCGCTGCGCGGCCTCGAACCGCTCGGCCGGGTGCTCGCCTCGCTCGCGGGCTCGGTCGTCGTCAACATGCTGGTGGCGCAGGGCATGCTCGCCACGCACCGCTGGTCCTGGCGCGGCGGGATCGTGGCCGTGACCGCGATCAGCGCCCTTCTTCTCCTGCTGGTCTGGGTACGGCGGCGAGGCGGCCGTACGACGACGGGACGGACTCTCTGACGTGGACATCAGCGTGTACCGCCCCGGCGAGCTCAGCGCCGCCGACCGGGCGGCGTGGACGTCGTCGCAGTCCAAGGCCCATCTGCAGGGATCGCCGGAGCTGGCGAATCCGTTCCTGTCCCCCGAGTTCGCGCTCGCGGTGGGCCGGTACCGGCGGGGTGTGCGGATCGCGGTGGTGCGCGAGGGCGGGGAGCCCGCCGCGTTCTTCCCGTTCCAGCGAAGCGTCACCGGCGTGGGCCGGGCCGTCGGACTCGGCATCTCGGACGCACAGGGTCTGGTGCACCGGCCCGGGTTCGTGTGGGACGCACAGGAGCTGCTGCGCGCCTGCGGGCTCGCCGTATGGGAGTTCGACCACCTGGTGGAGGGCCAGGAGGCGTTCGCGGTCGGGGCCACCGGCAGCTTCGCGTCGCCGGTCATGGACGTCGACCAGGGCTACGAGGCCTATCTGGCCCATCTGCGCTCCCACGCGCCGAAGTTCACCAGGACCACGCTCGCCAAGGAGCGCAAGCTCGGCCGGGACGCCGGCGAGCTGCGCTACGTGCACGACGAGCGGGATCCGGCGGCTCTGCGCACCCTGATGGGCTGGAAGTCCGCGCAGTACCGAAGGACCGGGCGCAGCGACCGCTTCGCGCACGAGTGGATCACCCATCTCGTGGAGCGGCTGTTCCACACCCGTTCCGATCCGTTCGCGGGGATCCTGTCGGTGCTGTACGCGGGCGGCAAGCCGATCGCGGCGCACTTCGGACTGCGTACCGAACGGGTGCTGTCCTGCTGGTTCCCGGCGTACGACCCGGCGTTCTCGAAGTACTCGCCGGGCCTGGTGCTGCATCTGCGGATGGCGGAGGCGGCCGCCGCGGACGGCATCGCGTACCTGGATCTGGGGCGGGGCCCGAAGGAGTACAAGGACTCCCTGAAGACACGGGAGATCACCGTGTCGGAGGGGTGGGTGACCCGGCGTCACCCGGTCGCACTCGGGCACAGGGCGCGCCGCGCCCCGGTCCGGGCGCTGCGCAACACCGTCCAGTCACGGCCGGAGCTCTTCGAGCCGGCGGACCGGATCCTCAAGAGGATGGGAAGGATCCGCTCGCGGAGCCAATAGGTTCCGTAACGGTCAAACCATCAAAAACGTGAGGCCTGGTTCCAGGTCTTGCCATACGGGTTCAATCGTCAATACCGTCGTACATCTCACCCGCATCGGAATGTCACTCAGCGGTACTAGGGGAGGGCTCAAGGACCGCGACGGACCGGGGCGGGGCGCGGTAGGGGGGTGCCGTGCTCGGTGACCGCACTGGTGACCGAGTCGTGCCGCGCGACCGGCGGCCGTTTCGGCCGTCGGCCGGCTTTGCCAGCTCACCCGGGCGTGCTCGGAGATCCCTTTCGGCATGCCGTAGGTGAAACAAACCCCCCTTTCGAACCGGACAACAGCCGGGCCGCCCAGGGGCGGGCGGTCCAGCCGGACGAGAGGGAACCAGACTCATGAGCTCTGTTCTGCGCTCGGCAAGCACGGGCCAGGATCTGTCCACGGCCGCGAAGTACCGGCCCGTCTCCACTCACCTGGCCATCGCGCCACCGGTGAGTGTCGTGATTCCCGCCATGAACGAGGCGGAGAATCTTCCGTACGTCTTCAAGACCCTGCCCGACTGGATCCACGAAGTGATCCTGGTGGACGGGAACTCCACCGACGACACCGTCGAAGTGGCCCGCGGGCTGTGGCCCGAGGTCAAAGTCGTCAAGCAGCGCGGCAAGGGCAAGGGCGACGCGCTGATCACCGGGTTCGAGGCGTGCACCGGCGACATCATCGTGATGGTCGACGCGGACGGCTCGGCCGACGGCAACGAAATCCTCAGCTATGTCTCCGCCCTGCTCTCGGGCGCGGACTTCGCGAAGGGGTCCCGGTTCGCCAACGGCGGCGGCACGGACGACATGACCTTCATCCGCAAGCTCGGCAACTGGGCGCTGTGCACGATCGTCAACCGCAAGTTCGGCGCCCGCTACACGGATCTCTGCTACGGATACAACGCGTTCTGGCGGCACTGCCTCGACAAGATCGACCTCGACTGCACGGGCTTCGAGATCGAGACCCTGATCAACATCCGGGTGGTCAAGGCCGGCCTCAAGGTCCAGGAGATACCCAGCCACGAGTACCTGCGCATCCACGGCACGAGCAATCTGCGTGCCGTGCGCGACGGGTTGCGGGTGCTCAAGGTGATCCTCGGCGAGCGCTCCAACCGGCGTGAGCTGCGCCGCCAGGCCCATCACTCCCCGATGCTCGACTCGGTCCGGGGAGAGGTGTCTTGAGCGGTCCCGACATCTCCGTCGTGATCTGCGTCTACACCGAGGACCGCTGGGAGGACATCCTCGCGGCGGTCTCCTCGGTCGCGGCGCAGTCGTACCCGGCGCGGGAGACGCTGCTGGTCGTCGACCACAACGCGGCGCTCCTGGACCGGCTGGCCAAGGAGTACAAGGAAGCCGACGAGGTGCGGGTGCTCGCCAACGCGGGTCCCCGCGGCCTGTCCGCGGGCCGCAACACCGGGATCGCCGCCTCACGCGGCGAGGTGATCGCCTTCCTCGACGACGACGCCGTCGCCGAACGGGACTGGCTGCGCCACTTCGCCGCGGGGTACGCCGATCCGCGGGTGATGGCCGTGGGCGGCCGTACGGTGCCGATCTGGGCGTCGGGGCGCCGTCCCGCCTGGTTCCCCGAGGAGTTCGACTGGGTGGTGGGCTGCACGTACAAGGGGCTGCCGCCGGGTCTGGTCCGCGTGCGCAACGTGCTCGGCGGCAACGCCTCGTTCCGCCGTACGGCGTTCGACGCGGCCGGCGGTTTCGCCACCGGTATCGGGCGGGACGGCGACAAGCGGCCGCTGGGCTGCGAGGAGACCGAGCTGTGCATCCGGCTCACCCGGGCCAGACCGGACGCGGTCCTGCTGATCGACGACCGGGCGGTGATCCACCACCGGGTGCCCGAGGCGCGTGAGCACTTCGGGTACTTCCGCACGCGTTCCTACGCCGAGGGACTGTCGAAGGCGCTGGTGGCGCGCAGTGTCGGCGCGGACAAGGGCCTCGAGTCCGAACGCCGGTACACCACCCGGGTGCTGCCCGCGGGGGTGGTGCGCGGACTGCGCGACGCCGCGCTGGCCCGGTCGGGGGGCGCGGGCCGCGCGGGCGCGATCGTCGCGGGGGTGCTGACGGCTGCCGGTGGGTACGTGGTGGGCAGTGTCCGGGCCCGCAGGGGCGGCGCCACGTTCCAGGTGGCGCGGATCGAGGGGGACGCGCATGGATGACGCACGTGTGCCGATTCTCATGTACCACGCGATCGCGGCCGACCCGAACGAGGCGACCCGCGAACTGTCCGTGACGCCCGAGGCGTTCGCCCGGCAAATGGAGATCGTCGGCGACCTGGGGCACACCCCGATCACCACCGCGCAACTGGCGGCGAGCTGGCGCTCGGGCCGTCCGCTGCCCGAGCGGCCCGTCCTGGTCACCTTCGACGACGGCTACGAGGGTGTGCACCGGCACGCCCTGCCCGTGCTCGCCAAGCACGGCTTCGCGGCCACGCTGTTCGTGTCCACGGGGTGGCTGCGCGGCCCGCACGACAACGGCCACGCCCTGGACACCATGCTGGACTGGCCGCAGGTCCGCGAACTCGCCGCGCAGGGCGTCGAGATCGGCGGGCACAGCCACACCCACCCGCAGCTGGACCAGCTCGACGACGACGCGCTGCGCCGTGAGCTGATCCTCTGCAAGGAGATCGTGACGGACCAACTCGGCCTCGTCCCGGCCTCGTTCGCCTACCCGTACGGCTACTCCAGCCGCCGGGTGCGCGAGAAGGTCCGCGAGACGGGGTACGCCCAGGCCCTCGCCGTCGGCAACGGGCTCGCCCGCCGCCGCCAGGGGCCGTACGCGCTGCTGCGGGTCACCGTGCGCCGCGGCACGGACGCCGAGGAGTTCCGTCGGCTGATCGAAGGCCGGGCCATCGCCCGCAACTTCGCCCGGGACCGCGCGTTCACCAAGGGGTACGCCATGGTCCGCAGAGCACGACAGGTCCGCCGGAAGGCCATCCGTTCCCGTGTCTGACACGAAGACCACCCCTGAGGCCACCGAGCCCGCGACCAAGGCTCCCGAGCAGCCGGGGCGCCGCTTCCGGCTGCCCGGGCTCGGCCGGTCGCCGGGCGGCAGCCAGCTGTTCCGCAACGCCTACGCCCTGATGCTGAACACGGGGATCTCCGCCGTGCTCGGCCTCGGCTTCTGGCTGGCCGCGGCCCGCTACTACTCCGAGTCCGCGGTCGGCCAGGGCTCCGCCGCCATCGCCGCGATGAAGCTCCTCGCGGGACTGACCGCGGTGACCCTGACCGGTGCCCTGGCCCGCTTCATACCGGTCGCGGGCCGGGCCACCGGTCGGCTCATCTTCCGTACCTACGCGGGCAGTTCGGTGATCGTGGCGCTGGCCGCGGGCGTCTTCCTGCTCACGCTGGGCCTGTGGGGGCCGTCGTACGGATTCCTCAACGACCCCTCGCACGCCCTGTTCTTCGTGCTCGCGGTGGTCGCCTGGTCCGTGCTGACCCTCCAGGACGGGGTGCTGACCGGGCTGCGCAGCGCGCTGTGGGTGCCGGTCGGCAACACCGTGTTCTCCGCGGTGAAGCTGGTGCTGCTGGTCGCCTTCGCCACCGCGATCCCCACCATGGGTGTGTTCGTGTCGTGGGTCGCGGCCATCGCGGTGTCGGTGCTGCCGCTGGGCTGGCTGGTGTTCCGGCGGCTGGTGGCCCGGCATGTGAAGGCGACCGAGAACCACGCGCGACCGCCGTCGGTGAAGGAGATCGGGCACTTCCTCGCGGGCGACTACACCGGCTCCCTGTTCTCGCTCGCCGTGGTCTACCTCGTCCCGGTGCTCGTCGCCTCGCAGGTCAGCTCCGAGGACAACGCGTACTTCTACATCACCACCACGATCGGCGGCACGGTCAACCTGCTCGCCATCAACATGGGCGCCTCCCTCACGGTCGAGGGCTCCCACGACCCGGGCCGGCTCGCCTCCAACACCCGCGCGGCGCTCAGGCGCATGGCCCGGATCATGCTGCCGGTGTGCGCGGTCCTGTTCTTCGGCGCGCCCTGGATCCTCGGTGTCTTCGGCTCGGGCTACGCCGACGCGGCGACCCCGCTGCTGCGCTGGTTCGCGGTCGGCGCGGTACTGCGGGTCGTCATGGAGACGTACTTCGCGGTGCTGCGCGCACAGAGCCGTACCGCCGGACTGGCGTGGCTCCAGGGCCTGTTGTGCGCCCTGGTGCTCGGACTGACCCTGGTGCTGCTGCCCCGTATGGGGCTGACCGGCGCCGGTGTCGCGGAGATCTCCTCGCTCGCGGTGATCGTGGCGATCGCCGCACCCAAGCTGTACAAGATCCTCAAGGCCTCGCCCGCGGGGGCCGTCCCCGAGGACGCGGCGCCCGACGGAGACCTCGCCGACCTGGGGACGCGCGAGGCCACCGTCCCGCTGGGCGTCCGCAGGCGCGGGCCCGCCTGGGCACTCGACCAGGACACGCTCGGCCTCGGCATCCACGTCGACTTCGACCACCTGGAACGCCGGCCGGATGTGCGGCCGGGTCCGGGCACCCCGCCCACGGGCACGCCCGTGGTGCGTTCCCGGCCGCATGCCGAGCCGCACCGGCCGACCTGGGCGAAGCTGCCCGCGGTGGGACTGCCGGTGGAGGCGCGGGAACCGGGGTCCGAGGCGTCGCTGGGGCCGGTCCAGACGTCGTCCGGGGTGCCGTCCGAGGCGTCGTCCGAGGTGGAGGTGGACGCTCCGTTCGAGGCGGCCCGTCCGGTCGTACGGGAGGAGCCACCCGTACGGGAAGAGGTGCCGGTCTCCGAGGAGCCGCCGCTCCTGTCGTGGCGCGAGCGCCTTCAGCCCAGCCGGGTCGGAGTGGTGCTGGGCTGTCTGCTGACCGCCGCGCTGCTGCTGTACTGGGTGCCCGCGCTGCGCCTCGGCGAGGCGGACCTCGACGAGATGGGCGGGCTCGGGCTGATCTCCGTGCTGCCGCTGCCCACACTGGTCGGCGCCGCGCTGCTGGCCGTGGCCTTCGCCTCGCTGCTGTGGCCGGCCCGTGAGCACAGGGCGCTGCTGCTGATCACCCTGCTGGCGACGGTGGTGTCGCTGCACGCCCTGCCCGCGGTGATCGAGACGGAACCCCGGTTCGCGACCGCCTGGCAGCATCTCGGCTTCCTCGACTACATCGACCGGACCGGCTCCGCCGTGCCCGACCTGGACGCGCGCTGGAGCTGGCCGGGCTTCTTCGCGGCGGCCGCGTTCGTCGCCGAGGCCTGCGGGGTCACGGACTTCACCGAGGTGATCCGCTGGTGGCCGCTGGCCATCCAACTCCTCTATCTGGCCCCGATGTTCCTGCTGGTCCGCTCGATGCGGGCGGGCTGGCGGGCCAAGTGGACCGGCCTGTGGGCGTTCGTGCTCAGCGGCTGGGTCGGCCAGGACTACTTCTCCCCGCAGGGCTTCACGTATCTCCTCTATCTGGTGTTCGCGGCGCTCCTGCTGGTCTACTTCCGCGCCCCGCGCGTGCTCTGGACGAAGAAGCGGCCCGGCGAGGCGGAGGTCGAGCCGACGAACCGGCGCCAGCGGGCCGTGCTGCTGATGGTCGTCATAGGGCTGTTCGCGGCGAGCGTCCCGGCGCACCAGCTCACCCCGTTCGTGATGCTGGGCCTGCTGGCGGCCCTCGTGATGATCGGCAAGTCCGAACTGCGCGGCCTGCCCATCCTGTTCGCCGTCATGGTGGCCGTGTGGGTGGGCTTCATGGCCGAGCCGTACTGGTCCGGGCACTTCGACGAACTGTTCGGCGGGGTCGGCGGCGTCGGCGGCAATGTGCAGTCGTCGGTGGGCGGCCGGATCGAGGGCGGCAGTTCGACGCACAAGCTCGTCCTCTACACCCGCGTGCTGCTGGCCGGCGGTGTGATGGCGTTCGCCTGCTGGGGCTGGTGGCGCCGGCGCGACCACCACTACCGGGAGCGCTCGCTGCTCGTCCTGACCTTCGTGCCGTTCCTGGGCTTCGGCATGCAGTCCTACGGCGGTGAGATGGCGCTGCGGGTCTTCATGTTCGCCCTGCCCGGCGCCGCCCTGCTGATGGGTCTCGCCCTGTTCCCGCGCACCGGGATCACGGCGAAGGAACGCGACAAGGACCGGGTGAGCCTGGCTCCCCTGGCCGCCCTCATGGCGGGTCTGCTCCTCATGGGCGGCTTCCTGATCGCCCGTTGGGGCAACGAGCCGTTCGAGCGGATCCGGCCCGGCGAGGTCGCCGCCATGGACTACGTGTACGCCCATGACGATCCGACGGTACGGCTGCTGTGGCTGAGCAACGACACGGTCGACAACGTGACGCCGGCGATGCCGTGGGGCGCCCGGGACATGGAGAAGATCGAGTATGTGCCGACCCTGGCGCCGACCGACCCGGTGCTGGTGTCCAGCCTGGTCAAGGCGCTCAGTGACGCGGGGCCGAACTCGTATCTGATGATCAACCGCAGCCAGGTGACGTATCTGGAGCTGGACGTCGGCTACTCCAAGACGTGGGAGCCACGGCTGATCCGGAACCTGGACAAGCGGGCGGAGCTGAAGAAGGTCTTCGTCAACGCGGACGTGACCATGTACGCGCTGGCCAAGCAGCCCGCGGGCAAGGCGCCGAAGGCGGATCCGGGGGCGATCGGGCCGCAGGTGACATGGACGCCCTGGTCGGTGGTCGGGGGTCTCGCGGCGCTGGCGCTGATCGTGCTGCTGACGGCACGCGAGGTGGTCCGGGTCGCGGTCCGGCCGAGCGTGCGCCAACTGCGGTGGCTGCAGAGCAGCTTCTGGTTCTCGCTGCCGCTGCTGGCGGTACTGCTGGCCTCGCTGGTGCAGCGGTTCATGACGATGAAGTGAGGGCGGTTGCGGTGCCGGTGGTCGAGTGGCTCAGTGGGTGAGCCACTCGACTCCGTGTGTGACTTAGAGGCTGAGCCACTCGACCTCAGCGTGGCTCAGCGGCTGAGCCACTTGACCTCGTAGGCCGCCATGTCGAAGGTCTTGCCGTCCACCTTCGCGCTGATCTGCCGGTCGAGGGTATTGACCACCAGGACCGTGTCGTCGGTGGCGAGGATCCGCACATGGGGCACGTCGTCGGCGGCGACGGACACCGTCCGGTACGACGTGCCCGGCGGGAACTCCTTGCTGAACCGGCTGACCAGATCGAACATCGGCAGCTTCTGCCCGCCGTCCTTGCCGCTGGTCGGCGTCCAGAGACAGCCCGCGCAGTCCGTGCCGTTCTCGTTCTCCGGGTTCCAGTAGAAGGCGGAGGTGGTGCCGCCCTTGGCCAGCGCGATCATCCCGGCGGCCTGCACGGCGACGCGACGATTCTCGGACCAGCCCTCGCGCTCGTCCCTGCTGTCGGCGGGTTCGACGTAGTACTCGGCCCACCACAGCGGCAGATCGCCGGTCTGCTCGCGCACCCACCGGCTGACCGACGTGAACTTGTCGGTCGCCGCGAACTCGTCCGGCAGCAGCTCGTCGTCGTTGGTGTAGCTGGAGCCGTCCACGACCACGAAGTCGGCGCCGGCCTTGTTCTTGTTCCAGTAGTCGAAGGCGTCGAGGACCCGCTGGTCCATGGCGCCCCACGGGCCCTTGAAGGTCTTCGAGGCGTCCTCGGAGCGCGGGTCGAGACTGTCCATCACGAGATACGGCCCGCCGACCATGATCTGCGGGTCGACCTTCTTCAACGCCCGGTGGACGAGGTTGTAGAGCCGGGTGTAGCCCTCGTAGTCCCAGCGGACCTCGGCATCGTTCCAGAAGCCCTTGAACTCGTTCCAGACGACGAAGTGCCGGACGTCCGGGTAGCGCTTGGCGACCGTGGCGGCGAGCGCGGCGTAGTCCTCGAAGTGCGCGGGTTCCGGCGCGGTCTCCAGCGAGGACTGACTCCAGTCGGTGTTGCCGACGCCGGACTCACCGCCCTTCATCCAGTCCGGGGCGCAGCACAGGGTGACGACCGGGGTGGAGCCGGAGGCGCGGATGAAGTCGATCCGGCGGTCCATGTCCTCGAAGTCGTAACGCCCCTTGACCGGCTCGGGGTTGTCCGCTCCCCAGCCCATGACGTGCTGGTTCTGCGGCAGCCCGCCGAGGTCCGCGAGCCGCCCCTCGACCCGCTCGACCGCGGTGGCGGCGCCCTCGTCGGCGCTGAACTGGGTGTGGGTGAAGCCCCACCCCACCTCAGGGTGCTCCGCGTCCGGCGTGCTGGTGGGGGTGCCGTGCGCCTTGCTGCCGTTGCGTGTGGTGCCGTCGGTGTTCGCGCTGTTCCCGGGAAGCGTGTTGAGGAGGGTCACGACCAGGGCCAGCGCCGCCGCACCCACTCCGAGCAGTGCGGTGAGCCGCCACCGCCGTGCCCCCGAATTCCACCCATGACGTCCCATCGAGGGCAACAGTAATCGGGGGGCCACAGCTACGGCAGAGCTTTGAGATGTACAGCTCTGTAACAGGACGGAGGCCCCGTAAACGGTCTCACCCGACACACCGGACGCAACGCGGAAACCGGATGCATGCGACGCCTTCGTGCCGGATCATGGCGGGCATGTCTGCCAACCTTCACGACGCTCTGCCGATCCGGCTCAACGTCGACGACAGCGACTCGCCGTCCGACGTCGTCGACGCGCTGTTCCTCGGCCGCTTCGCGACGGGCGAGCAGCCGTACTCGCACGCGGCGAACATCGACCGGGTCCGGTCCGGGGCGACGTTGCTCCCGGACAACGCCCGGGTGTTGCGCATCGCCCGCGACGACGACCGCAGCGCGACCCTGGCGGAGGGCGACGGCTGGACCCTGCTGGTCTCCCGCTGGAACCGCGGCGCGGACGTCACCGTCACGGCGACCAGCGCCGAGCTCGCGCAGAAGGTCCTCGACCAGGCCACCGAGGGCGCCTCCGACGAGCCCGAGCCGCAGCCCGAGAACGTGAACATGGGCTTCTGGTACTACTCACCGCGCCGCGGCCCGCACCGCACGACCCGGCAGATCGCGGCCGGCACCTGGGACGAGGTGCGGGAGAACTACACGGCGCCGGTGGCGGAGGCGATGCAGAGCCTGATGGGCACGACCCCGGAGGGCATCGCGGGCCGGCTGCTCCTGCTGCACGGTCCGCCGGGCACCGGCAAGACGTCGGCGCTGCGGACCCTGGCCCGGTCCTGGCGGGACTGGTGCCAGGTGGACTGCGTACTGGACCCCGAGCGGCTCTTCACCGACGTCGGCTATCTGATGGACATCGCGATCGGCGAGGACGACTCGACGGGCAAGGGCCGCTGGCGGCTGCTGCTCCTGGAGGACTGCGACGAACTGATCCGCGGCGAGGCCAAGCACACGGCGGGCCAGGCCCTGTCACGGCTGCTGAACCTGACCGACGGCCTGCTGGGCCAGGGTCGCAACGTCCTGGTCGGTGTCACCACCAACGAGGACCTGGAGCGTCTGCACCCGGCCGTCGTCCGCCCCGGCCGCTGTCTGGCCCGCATCGAGGTGGGCCCGCTGACCCGCCGCGAGGCGATCGACTGGCTGGGCACGGAGGAGGGCGTGGGCCGCGAGGGGGCGACGCTGGCGGAGCTGTACGCGCTGCGCCGTGGCACGTCGCCGACGGCATTGCCGGAGCCCCGGGGTGACGCGGACGCGGGGCTGTATCTGTAGTGCTTTGATGGATGTATGACCGTGTTTGTCGGTACATCGGGGTGGCAGTACAAGGACTGGCGGGGTGTCCTGTATCCCTCCGGGTGCCCGATGCGCCTCTGGCTGGAGGAGTACGCGGGACAGTTCTCGACGGTCGAGATCAACAATGCCTTCTACCGGCTGCCGGCGCGGGAGACCTTCGCGTCGTGGCGCGGCCGGGTGCCGCGGGACTTCGTGGTCGCGGTCAAGGCGAGCCGCTTCCTCACCCACATCAAGCGTCTGCGGGAACCCGAGGAGCCGGTGCACCGTCTGCTGGCCCACGCCGAGGGCCTGGGCAGCCGCCTGGGCCCGGTCCTCCTCCAACTGCCTCCGACGCTCCGGGCGGACCCGGATCTGCTGGACGCCTGCCTGGCCTGCTTCCCCTCGTCGACGCGGGTGGCGGTGGAGCCCCGGCACGAGTCCTGGTGGACGCCGCGGACCCGCGGGGTCCTGGAGTCCCGGGGTGCGGCCCTGTGCTGGGCGGACGTCCGCGCCCGCCCGGTGACACCGCTGTGGCGGACGGCGGACTGGGGGTACGTCCGCTTCCACGAGGGGCGCGCGAAGGAGTGGCCGCGGTACGGCAGGCGGTCGCTGGAGACATGGGCGGGGCGGGTGAGGGACACGTGGGCCGAGGGCGAGGACGTGTACGCGTACTTCAACAACGACCCGAACGGGGCCGCGGTGGAGAACGCGAGGACGTTCGAGAAGCTCCTCCGCTGACCCCTCTCCGCCCCTTCTCAGCCCTGCCAGTCCTGATCTCAGCCCTGGTGGACGGCCCGCAGAGCGTCCCGTACGGCGTCGAGTGCCGCCTGTTCGCCCGTCCCCAGGCGCCGAGCCCGCTCGGCGTAGGCCTGCGCGGCCGACGCCAGTTCGCGTTCCGCCGCGGAGCCCGCCGCCGCGACGAACGTGCCGTTGCGCCCCCGCGTCTCGATCACCCCGTCCGTCTCCAGCGCCCGGTACGCCTTGGCGACGGTGTTCGCGGCGAGCCCCAGCGTGTCGGCCAGGCCGCGCACCGTCGGCAGCCGGTAGCCGACCGGCAGCACCCCCGACCGCGCCTGTCCGGAGATCTGCGCCCGCACCTGCTCGTACGGCGGCGCGCTGTCGTCGATGTGGATCTTCAAGGTCACGGGGTCGATTGTCCCGCACCCGCCGGAAAATGAGAGGCAGCGGAACACATCCGCCCCGTAGCGTCCGACCACATGACTGTGATCGTGCGCGACCTGCGTCCCGGCGTACGGGCCGACTTCGAGGGCTTCGTCCGGGTCCGCGACCTCGCCATGCCCTTCGTCCTGTCGACCCCCGACGGCCTCGCCTACGACGTCGCCCGGATGCACCCCGACGCCCACTACCGTCCCCTCCTCGCGGAGGCTGACGGCGAGGTGATCGGCACGGCCCAGGTCGGCCTGGTGTACGACAGTCCGGAGCCCGGTCAGGGCTACGTGAATGTGTACGTCCACCCGGAGCGGACGCGCCGAGGCGCGGGCGCGCTGCTGGTCCGCGCGGCCGAGGAGCATCTCGCGGCCCACGGTGCGACGAAGCTGTTCGCCTGGGTCCTGGACGAGCCGGGCAACCGCGCCTTCGCCGAACGGCACGGCTATCGCGCGAGCCGCTCCGCGCACTTCCTCCGCCTGGACCTGGCGAACGGCACCCTGCCTCCGCTCCAGGACCCGCCGCCGGGTGTCGAGCTGCGCACCGGCGCCGACTTCGCGGACGACCCGCGCCCGCTGTTCGAGCTGGACTCGGAGACGCTGGCGGACGAACCGAGCGATGTCGACTACGAGTTCACGGACTACGAGGCGTGGCTCCGGGAGACCTGGCAGCAGCCGCTGATGAGCCCCGAGCTGACCTCGGTCGCCGTGGTCGACGGCCGCCCCGCCGCCTTCAGCCTGGCCCGCACCGACGGCGGCACCCGCTATGGCACCGCCATGACCGGCACGGCCCGGGCCCACCGCGGCAAGGGCCTGGCCAAGCTCGCCAAGAACGACTCCCTGCACCGCGCCCGCGCCGCGGGGTTCACCCAGGCGTTCACCGGCAACGACGCCGGGAACGGCCCGATGATCGCCATCAACACATGGTTCGGATACGAGATCTGCGCCACGGAGGTTCGGTATGTCCGCGAAATCGGCTGAGACGACGGAGCAGTTGGACGTGGTGCTGGTCAAGGCAGGCCGCACGAAGATCCGTTACCCGGCCGAGCTGGTCGGCGACGACGGCAACCACGTCACGGTCCGCGCCGCCTGGGCGGGCGGCGGCGTCCGTGACTTCGGCTTCGTCCGCTTCGAGCCCGGGGACGTCTTCACGGAGCACTACTGGCGGGACCGCTGGTACGCCGTGAAGGAGGTCCGCGCCGGCGACGGCACGCTCAAGGGCTGGTACTGCGACGTCACCCGCCCCGCCGTCCGCTCCGGCGCCGAACTCGTCGTGGAGGATCTCGACCTGGACCTGTGGCGCTCCGCCGACGGGACGGACGTGCTGCGCCTGGACGAGGACGAGTTCGCCGAGAGCGGTCTGGCGGAGAGGGATCCCGAGGCGGCGGGCGCCGCGGCGACGGCCCTGGACGAACTGGAGGCGTTCGCCTCCGTCGACGGCGGTCTGGAATCGCTGCTGGTCTAGACGGCCGCCACCACCGCGTACCGCTCGTCCGCCACAGCCCTGCCCCACAGCAGCGGATCGCCGGACAGCCGCTCGACCCGCACGTGGGCGGCGACGGACTCCAGGAGGGCGGTCAGCCGCTCGGCCGGTATCCCGACCGGGCTCACCGCACCCCAGACGCCCTCGATCATCACCAGCCGGCCTCCCGGCCGCAGCAGCTCGCGCCAGTGGCGCAGGGCGCGGCCGGGGTCCGGGAGGGCCCACAGCACATGCCGTACGAGAACGACGTCGAAGCGCTGCTCCCCCACCGGCGGTGTCGCGGCGACACCGACCAGGAACGCCGCGTCACGTCCGGCGAGCTTGGCGCGGGCGAGGTCCACCATCGCCGGGGCGCTGTCCACGCCGGTGACGCGGTGTCCCTGCTCGGCCGCGAGGAGCGACAGGCTGCCGGTGCCGCAGCCCAGGTCGAGGATGTCGCAGGCGCGGCCGGGCAGCCAGGAACGCAGCCGGTCGGCCCAGGCGGCGCGCACCTCGGGGTCACGCAGGCCGTGGTCCGGTTCGTCGTCGAAAGAAGCGGCTTCCGCGTCCCAATCCATGCGGGCGTCGGTGTCGAATTCCCTGTGATTCGCCATGGTCCACAGCGTGCCACCCGGCACTGACAATCACACGGCGGTGGAACGCCGCTCGAAAGCCAGTCGAAATCGTGATGGTCGCCACTGACAGATTCGCTCCGATGAGTAACTCTCCCCAAAAGGGTCTACCTCCGCGAGAACGCGGAACACGGTAGGCACTGAAGGAGGCAGCCATGCGCCGCGTAACCGTGCAGAAGCCCCTGAAGAAGTCGGACAGCCGTCGGATCCGCGAGGAGGCCGAAGAGAGCCCCGCCGGACGCCCCGAGGTGCGAAAGGACATCGCGCGCACCTGGTGGCCGGACGGCTGACGCCGACATGACCCGGCGCATGAGATGTGTCAGTCCAGTCGCTTGCGGTAGTGGATGCGGTCATAGGGCCCGTCCACTCGCCGTTCCAGGACCTCGTATCCGTACTTCGGATAGATCTTCTGGTTCTCCCACATCATCGCGTTCGTGTAGAGCCTGACCTCGGACAGGCCCAGCGCACGCGCGTGTGCGTCCACGAACCGCAGCAGCCGTCCGCCGACGCCGGTGCCCTGGGCGTCGGGGTGGACGGCGATGTTGTCGAGGTACAGATGATCCGCACGCGCCTCGACGACCACCAGCCCGTTCACGGGCTCCCCCGTGACGAACACCTGCCCCGCGGCGACGTTCGCCGCGTGGTCCCGCTCCATGGGCTGCGGCACCACTCCGATGCGCTCGATGTAGTGGCGGTACGCCGCGTCGGTCACGCTCTTCACGGCTGCCACGTCGGCGGCGACGGCCTGCCGGATCTCCTCGTCGGTCATGCCGCGACGTTACCTACCTGATCGCAGTCTGAGCACTCCCTTAACGGCACCATAAGGATCTCCGTCAGCCGCTTCCAGCAGGCGATTCCACGGTTTCTTGGGGCTAGCTTGCTGATCGCCCCCACGGGATTCCCAGGAACCGCTGCGAGGAGTTCTCCCATGCCTGCACGCCGTAAGGCCGCCGTCGTCGCCGCCCTCGGCCTGACCCCGCTCGCCCTCACCGCGCTGGCCGCCGCGCCCGCGTCGGCGCACGGCACGATGGGTGACCCGGTCAGCCGGGTCGCGCAGTGCTACGCGGAGGGCCCCGAGAGCCCGAGGTCCGCCGCGTGCAAGGCGGCGGTCGCAGATGGCGGCACGCAGGCGCTCTACGACTGGAACGGCACCCGCATCGGCGACGCGAACGGACGGCACCGGTCGCTGATCCCGGACGGCAAGCTGTGCAGCGCGAACAGCGACGAGTTCAAGGGCCTCGACCTGGCCCGCGTGGACTGGCCGACGACGAGCGTGAGCAGTGGCCCGTACACCTTCAAGTACCGCGTCACCGCCCCGCACAAGGGCACCTTCAAGGTGTACCTCACCAAGGAGGGCTACGACCCGGCGCAGCCGCTGGCCTGGGACGACCTGGACCTGGACCACCCGGTGGCGACGGCCACCGACCCGACCGCGACCGGCGGCTACTACACGTTCTCCGGCACCCTCCCGGAACGCTCCGGCGCGCAACTGCTGTACGGGATCTGGCAGCGCTCGGACAGTCCGGAGGCGTTCTACTCCTGCTCGGACGTGACGTTCGGCGGCAGCGGCGGCTCCTCCGGGGTCGGCTCGGAGAGCAGCGCGTCCCCGGCCCCGAGCGCGTCCGCCCCTTCCGAGGAGCAGATCGAGGAGGGCGAGGACGAGTCGACGGTCGAGCACCACGGCCACGGCGACCAGGACGCCGACACCTCGGCGGAGCCCACCGCGACGGAGTCGGAGTCGACCGCCGCCGTGCCCGCGAACGAGGTGAGGGCGGCCGGTGCCACGGAGGACCTCGCCGAGACCGGTGGCGACAGCAGTACGGCGTATGTCGCCATGGGCGGCGCGGCCGTCCTCGCGACGGGTGCGGCGATCCTCTTCGGATCGGTCCGCCGGCGCGCGACGAGCGGTGGCCGGGGCCGCTGAGGCCACCACGAGGGGCGGGGGCTGTCCGGCGGCTCAGGCCGGACAGCCCCCGGTCGGGTGTCATCCGAGGACGGACGCACAGGTGGTCGGAGTGGCGTGCGCGGGGTCGAGCGCGTTGGTGACCTCGTGGAAGGCGATCAGGTCGAACAGTCCGATCGCCGCGTGTTCGGAGAGGTCGAGCGGGCACAGGTCCTGGATGACCACGTTGTTGACGCCGGATCCGCTGAGGAACTGGCTCCGGTACGGCGTGACCACCTCGTCGTACTTGGTGGCGAGGACCGTGTACGTCACGCCGGGGACGGTGTCGCCGCCTTCGTTGAGCTTGGTGAGGAAGGGCGATCCGGCGGTCTGGTCGGCGAGGGCCGGGGTGTTCTGCGAGAGCAGGTCGCCGGCTCCGGGGAAGTAGTCCAGCAGCTGAGTGAGGCCGTTCAGCGTGGTGCCGTGATTGCTGGGGGCGATGCCGACGAGGGCGTCCACCTTCGCGGCTCCGCCGAGGAACTTGAGGTAGTAGCGGGGCATCATGCCGCCCTGCGAGTGACCGACGAGGTCGGTCTCGGCGGCGCCGGTGGAGCCGAGCACCTTGTCGACGAAGGCGGACAGCTGCCCGGCCGACTTGTCGATGGGGCCGAGTCCGTAAAAGACGGGGACGCCGGACAGTTGGCCGTAGTCGAAGGAGTAGACGCAGTACCCGCGGTTCTTCAGGTACGGCGCGAGGCCCAGCCAGTTGTCGACGGAGTTGCCGAAGGTGCCGTGCACGAGGACGACGGGGTGGGGGTGGGCGGCGGACGGCTTGCAGGAGAAGTCGTTCCACCCTCGGCTGGGAGCGTCGGCGGCATGGGCGCTGGTGGCGGCGGGGACGAGGGCGACCGATGCGGTCAGCAGCAGCGCGGTCAGGGGTCTGAGCAGTCGTTTCCAGGGCAGCATCGAGCGATCTCCTTGCGGCTCAAGGGAGTTGCGATGGCCTTACGCCCTGTGATCCGGATCACGAGGATGCTGTTCACTCGTCAAGTTACGAACGGGTAGTGCACTTGTGAAGTTACGCGTCAGTAAAAACTTCCAGTGCTAACCGGAGGCGAGTGCGACTCAAGTGCGTTCCCTGATGAACCATCACCAGGCAGGCCTGATGGGCCCATAGGGGGCGATGCGCGCCAATTGATCACGCAACGCCCGCACTTCACCCTCACCGATCAGTTCGACCCACACCCGAACGGCCTCCGCCGCCGCCTCCTCCGCGGCCCGGGTGCACGCCCACCCCTGCTCGGTCAGCACGACGAGCCTGGCCCGCGCGTCATCGGGATGCGGCCGCCGCTCGACGTACCCCTTCCGCACGAGGTCCTCGACGAGCTGGCTGGCGGCCTGCTTCGTCACTCCCAGATGCACGGCGAGGTCGGTGACCGTGGCCCCGTCCGGGGCGAGCCGGGTGAAGGCGAACCCGTACATGGGCCGCGCCTCGAACCCCCGCGCGACGACACCGTCATTGATGCGATGCGTCAGTTCACCCGCGGCGGCGAGCAGGGCGGCGGACAGGGCGAGGGCTTCGGAGTTCTGCACGGATGCATTGAAACACCCTTGACAGGTTGGTCAAGCAGCTTGACCATAGAGCCACATAGTCAAGCAGCTTGACCAATTACCGATATCCGATCCGGAGGCACCCCATGCCCGTCATCCGCTCGTCCGAAGCCGTCACGCACGAGATCCACGGCGCCCGCTTCGTCTCCTACGCCACTCCCCTGACCGGCAGCAAGGAGCTGTGCGCCTGGCGCGGCGAGATCCCGGCGGGGACGAAAGCCCCCGCTCACACGGTCAACCGCGAGGAGATCTTCCACCTCCTCGACGGCGAACTCCTGATCACCCTCGACGACGAAACCCACCGCATCACGGCAGGTGACACCCTGATCATCAATCCCGGCGCGACCCTGAGCGTCGAGAACCCGACCGATCGGACCGCGATCTCCTGGGTCACCACGTCCATCGGCCTTCAGGCGACGCTGGCCGACGGCACGGTCATCACTCCCCCGTGGGCCAACTGAGCTCGGAGCGGACCAACTCCAGGAGCCGGCCGATCCAGTTGCGGCCGCCGCGGGAACCGGCCTCCCGCCAGTACGGGGACTCCTTGTGGCCGGTGTAACTGATCGTCGCGTCGCCGGTGGCGAGGAGGATCTCGGCGAGGTCGGGGTGCTGGGTGAACTTCGCACGCAGGAGGCCGGCCATGACGGCGAGGCGTACGTCGGGCCAGTCGTCGCCCCGGTGGCTCTCGGCCAGGGCCCGGTAGCCCTCGTGCACGGAGGGATGGGTGCCGCCGGCGAAGTGGATCTCGGCGGGGTAGTTGTTCCGCAGCACGAAGAGGTCGGGTTCCTCGGGCCAGCCTCGGGGGTAGATGACGTCGCGCAGGACAACGGGCGGTGGGACGGCATCGACAGGGTCGTCCGCGTACACCGGTCGCGGCCGCTCCGTGACTCCGTGGTCGTACTCGTCGAAGAAATCGAGAACGTCCCGGTGCATCTCCTCCGTCACCACCGGGCCGTCCCCGTCCACGGGCTCGCCCACGTCGGTGAGCAGGATCCGCAGGGGGCGGTCCTGGCGCTCCATGTCGCCCAGGATGTAGACGCGAAGGTGCGCCGGAATCGCCAGGTACGCCTTACGGAGGGCCGCACGGCTGAGCTCGGTCGGCTCCTGCCGGTAGTGCCGGATCGCCTCGTGGCAGCGCTGGGCCGTCGTCGGTCTGCCGCTCAACTCGTCGATGCGGTCGGCGACTTCGAGGAGAAGGCTCTCCGGGGTGAGCGGCTCGGGGTTCCGGGCGCCCCACCTGGACGGCGGCTCGGGAGGCGGCGGCACCTCGGGATCCCGCACCGCGATGGTCCCCTTGGCCAGCCTGCGCTCCAGCCCGGCGAGGTCGACGAGGTCGCGCCCCTCGCACTTGATCGCGCCGTCCGCGTACACGACGAGATCGTGCACGTTGTACACGTCCGCCGGCTGGTGCCTGCGCCACACATGGCACCAGACCCCGTCGACCTTCTCCCCGCCCACCGTCCGATACGTCGGCCCCCGCCATGTCATGCGGGCACCCTATGTCACGCCGCCAGGGACCCCGGCATCACCGCGTGCGGCCCGAACTTGGCCCGCACGCGGTCCGCGACCTCCTCGATGCGGCGGAGCTTCTCGTCGGCGGGGTCGAAGGTGAGCTGGTGGGAGGCCTGTTCGGCGGGGCCGAGGCTCTCGGCGCGCAGGGACAGCGAGCGGACCCGGGCGCGCTGGAGGCCGAGCGCCTCGTACATCTCGTAGGCCGCCCTGGTCAGCGCGGCCGAGTGTGCGGTGGGTTCCTTCAGGGTGCGGGTGCGGGTGGTCGCCGATCGGTCGGCGTAACGGACGGTGAGGGTGAGGGCGCCGCAGATCTTGTCCAGGGCGCGCAGTCGGGCGCCCAGTTCGTCGGCGGCGGAGAGCAGGCTGCGGCGATGCCGGTCCGGGTCCAACTCGTCGCGGGTGAAGGGGCGTTCAGCGGCCAGGGAACGGGAGACCGCGTTCGGGACGACCCGGCCGCGGTCGACTCCGCTCGCCTTCTCCCGCAGTTCGCGGCCGACCCGCGCACCCACCAGACGCTGGAGCGTGGACAGCGGGGCGGCGGCGACCAGGCCGAGGGTGTCGAGGCCGTACTCGCACAGGGTGCGGGCGGTGGCCGTACCGACGCCGGGGAGCGCGGCGACGGGCTTCCCGGCGAGGAAGTCCGCGCCCTCCTCCTCGGTCACCGCGCAGGTCAGTCCGGGCCGCGCGTCCTTCATCGCCATCCGGGCCAGCATCCGGCCCGGTCCCGCGCCGATCACGCAGTCGACCCCGTACAGCGCGAGGGCGCGGACCCGGATCACCGAGGCCAGTTCGACGGCGTCCCGCCCGAAGTACCGTTCGGCGCCCCGCAGATCGGCCAGGGCCGCGTCCGGTGGCAGCGCCTCGACGACCGGTGTGAACTCCTCCAGCAACCCGAGCAGACCCGGCAGGGCCGCCTCACCCGTCGGCGGCAGCTGGAAACGTACGCAGAGGATGGTCATCCCGCACTCCCCGGACTCTGGTGCCACAACTTCCGTATCTGTGAAGGCTCTTGACCCGCAGGTCGCAGATCCGCCCACGGATGCAGTTCGTATCCCGTCGGCATCTGGATGCGCCGGCCGCCGGTCGAATCGCCGACCTCTTCCGGCATGGGCTCCGCCAGCCGGGCGGAGACCGCGTCGAGGCCGTGCTCAGCGCGCAGTTCGACCAGTTCGGCGAGGTTCCAGGCGGCGGCGCCGACCACGCTGAGGCTGCGCGGGCCGCGGCGCTGCACCACCCCGCGCACCAGCAGCAGCCAGGAGTGGAAGACGGTGTGGGCGCAGGCGTCGTGCGAGTCGTCGAAGAAGGCGAGGTCGACCAGGCCGGTGCCGTCGTCGAGGGTGCTGAAGATGACCCGTTTGCCGGACCGGATCGGCGGGGTCTGGGTGGCCGCCTTGGCGCCCGCGACGAGGACCGTCTCACCGTGCCGCGCGTCCCGCAGCCGCCGTGCGTCGACCACGCCCAACTCCCCCAGGAACTCCCGGTGGTCGTCCATCAGGTTGCGTGAGGCGTCCATCGACAGGACACCCAGCTCGGCGCTGAGCTTCTCGGCGGAGGACAGGTCCGGCAGCCCGGCGGGCGCGGTCTTCCGTCCGCCGGCCAGGGGCAGTTGTCCGCCACCCGCACCTCGCGCTCCCCGGTGCAGCTCGGTCAGGTGCAGTTGAAGGTCACGCCTGTTGGCGCCGAAGGAGTCCAATGCGCCCACCTGGGCCAGCCTTTGGGCGAGCGGTCGGCTCGGGCGCGCCCGCTCCCAGAAGTCCAGCAGCGAGTCGTACGGCTGCCCGTCCGCGATCCGCGCCGCCTCGGCCTCGCTGATGCCGTACACGTCGGAGAGGGCGAGCCGGAGCCCCCACACCACAGGGGATTCAGATACCAGTTCGATACGATGGGCGACCGCCGACCGGTTCACGTCCAACGGCAGGATCGGCACCCCACGGCGCCGTGCGTCCGCCAGCAGCAGCCGCTTCGGATACATCCCGGGGTCGTGCGTGAGCAGCCCCGCGTAGAAGGCCGCCGGGTGGTGCGCCTTCAGCCACGCCGACTGGTACGTCGGTACGGCGAAGGCGACCGCGTGCGCCTTGCAGAAGCCGTACGAACCGAAGGCCTCGATGATCTCCCAGGTCCGCTGAATCGTTTCCGCGTCGTACCCGTTCACCGCCGCGTGCTGCGCGAACCAGAACCGGATCCGCCCCTGCGACTCCGGGTCGGACAGCCCGCGCCGCACCCGGTCCGCCTCGCCGCGGCCGCACCCGGTCATGATGTCGACGATGTCGATGATCTGCTCGTGGAAGACGACGACCCCGTACGTCCCCTTCAGCGGCTCCTCCAGATCCGGGTGCGGATACCTGACGGGCGCCCGTCCGTGCCGCGCCTCGATGAACGGCCGCACCATGTCGGCGGCGACCGGACCCGGCCTGAAGAGCGAGATGTCGACGACGAGGTCGTGGAAGGTGGCCGGCTGGAGCCGCCCGACCAGGTCCCGCTGGCCCGGCGACTCGATCTGGAAGCACCCCAGCGTCTCGGTGGAACGGATGAGTTGATACGTCGCCGGGTCACCCGGCGGTACGGCGTCCAGGTCGATCCGGTCCCCCGTCGCCCGCTCCACCTCCGCGACCGCGTGCGCCATCGCCGACTGCATCCGCACGCCCAGCACATCGAGCTTGAGCAGCCCGAGATCCTCGACGTCGTCCTTGTCGAACTGCGACATGGGCAGACCCTCGCCACTGGTCGGCATGACCGGCGTACGGGCGAGGAGGGAGGCGTCGGAGAGGAGCACCCCGCACGGGTGCATGGCGACTCCGCGCGGGAGGGCGTCGAGGGCCTCGGTCAGTTCCCAGAGCCGTCCGTACCGCTCCTTCTCCCCTGCCAGCGCGCGCAGTTCGGGCAGCTCCTCCAGCGCCGCGCGGGCGTCGCGGGCGCGGATGTGCGGGAAGGACTTGGCGATGCGGTCGATGTCGGCGGGGTCCATGGACAGGGCCGCGCCCACGTCCCGGATCGCGTGCCGCACCCGGTACGTCTCCGGCATCGCGACCGTCGCCACCCGCTCGGTGCCGAACCGGCCGATGATCGCCCGGTAGACCTCCAGGCGACGGGCGGACTCCACGTCGATGTCGATGTCGGGCAGCACGAGCCGGCGCTCGGACAGGAACCGCTCCATCAGCAGCCCGTGTTCGACCGGGTCGGCGTGGGCGATGCCGAGGAGGTGGTTGACGAGGGAACCGGCACCGGAGCCGCGTGCGGCCACCCGGATACCCATGTCCCTTACGTCGTCCACCACTTGAGCGACCGTCAGGAAGTAGGAGGCGTAGCCGTGGTGGGCGATGATGTCCAGCTCCCGGTGCATCCGCTCCCAGTAGGCGCGCTGACCGGCGTACCCCTTCAGCACCATCCCCGCCGCCGCCCGTGAGGCGAGCGTCCGCTGGGCGGTGCGGTGGCCCGCGCCGACGAGGTGCGGTTCGGGGAAGTGGACGGTGCCGATGCCGAGGTCGTCCTCGGGGTCGACCAGACACTCGGCGGCCGTCGCCCGGGTCTGCTCCAGCAGCCGGTGGGCGGTGTCCCGCCTGAAACCCGCGGCCGCCACGATCCGCTCGGCCGCCGCCAGCATGGCGGACGGGTCCTTGAGCCAGGCCTCGCCGGAGTCCAGTTCCTTCGTCGGGTCGACGGGGACCAGGCGACGAGCGGCGTCCAGGACGTCGGCGACCGGGCCCTGGCCGGGGTCGGCGTAGCGGACGGCGTTGCTGAGCACGGGACGCACCCGCTGTTCCGCGGCGAAGCCGACGGTGCGGGCGGCGAGGCGCAGGGAGCCTGGCCCCGTGCCCTCGCGGCCGTGCCAGACGGCCTCCAGCCTGAGGGCGTCGCCGTAGGTCTCGCGCCAGGGGGCCAGAAGCCGGGCCGCCCGGTCGGGGCGTCCGGCGGCGAGGGCGCGGCCGACGTCGGAGGCGGGGCCGAGCAGGACGGTCAGGCCGTCCCCTTGGTTCTCGGTCCAGGGCAGCAGGGGCGTGCCCTCCGCGCCCTTGCCCCCTTTCTCGGAGTGTGCCGCCGTGACGAGCCGGCACAGGTCGGCCCAGCCGTGGGCGCCGTCCCGGGCGAGGAAGGTGACGCGGGGGGTCGACTCGTCGATGAAGGCACCTCCGCGCACGGGCGCGCGGCGCTTTTCGGGTCGTACGGAATCACCCTGCCGTACGGGCTCCGGCGCATGCTCCTCCACCGCCAGCTCCACGCCGAACACCGGCCGGACGCCTGCCTTCGCGCAGGCCTTGGCGAAGCGGACCGTGCCCGCGAGGGTGTCGCGGTCGGTGAGGGCGAGGGCGTCCATGCCCCGCTCGTAGGCGCGCTCGGCCAGCCGCTCCGGGTGGGAGGCGCCGTAGCGCAGGGAGAACCCGGAGACGGTGTGCAGATGCGTGAACCCGGGCACCCGCGCCTCCATTTTCGAACATCAGTTCCCAACTGCCTCACCCCCACCATACCCCCTATCCCGAACATGTGTACGACAACCGTTCGGCCGCCTCCCACCTGCAAAAACGCCCCTCACCTCGGACTGCGAGGACATGACACAGAACAGCTTTCTCGCCGAGGTGAAGGACGCGGTCACCCCGCGGGCCCGGCTCGCCCCTGGACCCGCGCACGGTGGCCGACGAGGCGACGGCCCGGAAGCAGATCCTGAACCGGGACATCGACGGGGCACTGGTCATCGACCCGGCCGGAACGACCGACACACTCCTGGCCGCGAGCGGCGGCGGCACCGTCCTCGCCACCACCCTGGAGAGGTACCTCACCGCCCTGGAGGCCCCTCAGAAGCGGGGCGTCAAGACGGTGGACGTGGCCCCGGCCTCGTCGCAGGACTTCGACGGTCTGTCGGCCTTCTACCTGGTCGTCGGCTGGTGCGTCGGCGGCTATCTGTGCGCCTCGATCCTGGCGATCAGCACCGGCGCCCGGCCCGCCAACCCGCGCCGCGCGGTGATCCGGCTGATCGTGATGGCCCTGGTGTCGATCGTCGGCGGACTGGGCGGCGCGGTGATCGTGGGGCCGATCCTGGACGCGCTGCCGGGCAGCGTGCTCGCCTTCTGGGGGCTCGGCACGCTGGTCACCTTCGCGGTGGGGGCGGCGCCCCTCGCCCTCCAGGCGATCTTCGGGATCATCGGCATCGGCATCGCGATCCTGCTCGTGGTGATCGCGGGCAACCCGAGCGCGGGCGGGGCCTTCCCGCTGCCGATGCTGCCGCCGTTCTGGCAGACGATCGGCCCGGCGCTGCCACCGGGCGCGGGCACCTGGACGGCCCGCTCGATCGCCTACTTCAAGGGCAACGACACGACCGCCTCCCTGCTGGTGCTGTCGGCATGGGCGGCGGCAGGGATCGCGATCACACTCGGGATGGCGTGGCTGCGGAGGAAGCGCGAGGGCGAACCGCCGCCGGCTCGGATGCCGTAGTACCCCCCGGTGGCAACCGGCAGAAGACCGCCACGACCGAACCCACATCCGCCGACGGCGCTCCACCCCCACAGGGGCCACCCGCACCCGACCACGAAACCCGCACGGGCGGTGCGGGTGGTGCGGGTGGTGCGGGTGGTGCGGGTGGTGCGGGTGGTGCGGGTGGGAAAACAAAGAAGTCCCGCCCCCGAAGGGGCGGGACTCCGACGGACCACGAACCGTCAGCCGATCGACGTCCCCGTGGCCGACAGCGCCTCGGTCACCGGCTGGAAGAACGTCTCCCCACCGGAGGTGCAGTCACCGCTGCCGCCCGAGGTGAGCCCGATCGCGCTGCTTCCGGAGAACAGCGAGCCACCACTGTCCCCGGGCTCCGCGCAGACGTCCGTCTGGATCAGCCCGTTGACGATGTCACCGTTCCCGTAGTTCACGGTCGCGTCCAGCCCCGTGACCTTCCCGGAGTGCACCTGCGTCGTGGAGCCGCTGCGCGTGACCGACTGCCCGACCGTCGCCGACGCGGCCCCCGTGATCGCCTGCGAGGACCCGTTGTAGAGGTTCACCTCGCTCGGGTGATCGACCTCGGCGGTGTACTTGACCAGCCCGTAGTCGTTGTCCGGGAAGCTGGACACCTCGTTCGTGCCGATCCGGGTCCCGCTCGAGTCCGACCAGGTGGAGATGGACTCGGTGCAGTGCCCGGCGGTGAGGAAGTACGGCTCCCCGCCCTTGACCACGTTGAACCCGAGCGAGCACCGCCCGCTGCCGCCGGTGATCGCGTCACCGCCGGCGACGAAGGGCTTGAACTCCCCCTTCGTACGCTGGAGTTCGGCCGTGCCGCCGAGTCCGTCGACGACCTTCGTGAGCGTGGCCCACTCCGCGTCGGAGACCGTGCGGTCGGCGGTGACGACCACCTTGTTGGTGGTCGGGTCGGTCGCCCAGGACGTACCCGGGATCGTCGCGTCCTGCTTGAGCGTGCCGCGGGCGCTCTTCAGCTCGGCGAGGGAGTTCGCCACGACCCGCGCCTTGGCGCCGGCCGCCTCGACGGTGTCGGCCGCGGTCTCGCTGAGGACGTTCACGACGAGGTTCTTGGCCTTCGCGTCGTAATACGTTCCCGCCGCCGCGGTTCCGAGGTCCTTGCCGAGCGTCGAGGCGAGCTTTCCGGCCGCCGCGACCGACAGGGTCTCGGGTGCGGAGCTCTTCGTGGGCTCGCTGGCGTTCGCAGTCTGGAAGGTGATGCCCGCGGCGACCAGTGCGGCGATTCCCGCACCTGCCAGGGCTGCCCGCCGCTTGGGTATGCGTCGGTGCTGCAACTCGGGTCCTCCTGTGGGGGGTCGGCCCGGTCGGTTATGGGGACCTCGCGGGCCGGAAGGCTGGTTGACGAGCCCTTACTCTTTCGAACCCGGCGGGGAGCGCACAAGGTTGAGTTCCGGACGCGCGTAGAACGCGGTTGCGCGCCCCTTCCGGATTGACCGTGGACAGTCACGCCAGGCGGCTTCGCAGCGCAAACACTACGTGCGGGTAACCAATGACCAGCCTGTGAGGTCTAGTCCTGTCTTGAATTCGACCCCTCGGAGCCCGGATCCAGACGAGGCTGGGGCGACGGCAGTTGCTCCTGCACCGGTTGCTCCTCCACAGAATGCACCGGTTGCTGCGGTTGCTGCACCGGTCCGGGCGCCGGCGCCGCCCTCTCCAGGAACCGCAGCAGCTCGACGGGGAAGGGCAGCACCAGCGTCGAGTTCTTCTCGGCCGCCACCGCCACCACCGTCTGCAGCAGCCGCAGTTGCAGCGCGGCCGGCTGCTCGGACATCTCCTTGGCCGCCTCGGCGAGCTTCTTCGACGCCTGGAGTTCGGCGTCGGCATTGATGACCCGGGCCCGCCGCTCCCGGTCGGCCTCGGCCTGCCGGGCCATGGAACGCTTCATGGTCTCGGGCAGGGAGACGTCCTTGATCTCGACCCGGTCGATGGTGACACCCCACTCCACCGCCGGGCTGTCGATCATCAACTCCAGGCCCTGGTTGAGCTTCTCGCGGTTGGACAGCAGATCGTCCAGCTCGCTCTTGCCGATGATGGACCTGAGCGAGGTCTGGGCCATCTGCGCGACCGCGAACCGGTAGTCCTCCACCCGGATGATCGCCTCGGCCGGCGCGGTCACCTTGAAGTAGACGACCGCGTCGACCCGCACCGTGACGTTGTCCCGGGTGATGCCCTCCTGCCCGGGCACCGGCATCGTCACGATCTGCATGTTGACCTTCCGGAGCTTGTCGATGCCCGGAACGATCATCGTGAACCCCGGCCCGCGCACTTCCGGGCGGAGCCTGCCGAGACGGAGGACCACGCCCCGCTCGTACTGTTTGACGACCCGCGCGGCCGCCATCACATACACCGCTCCGGCGGAGGCGAGTGTCACGCCCGCTGCCACCAGCTCCTCGACCATGACGGCCCCCAGGGTCCGAATCAGGCGCTCAAGGTGTGTACTTCGACGGTAACTCCGCGATGTACACGATGGGGAGACGGAGGACACAGGTGCTCGACGGCATACAGACCCGCGACGGCAGGTGGCTGACGGTCGAGGAGTACGGCGACCGGGACGGCACACCGGTGGTGCTGCTGCACGGCACCCCGGGCTGCCGGTCCGGGGTCGTGCCAGAGGACGTGGTCAAGGCGCACCCCTGGGTGCGGTTCATCGCCTACGACCGTCCCGGCTACGCCGACTCGGACCGGCACCCGGGACGCCGGGTCGCCGACGCGGCCCGGGACGTGGCCGATCTGGCCGACGCCCTCGGGCTGGAGAGGTTCTCCGTCCTCGGGCGGTCCGGCGGCGCCCCGCACGCCCTGGCCTGTGCGGCCCTGATGCCCGCGCGGGTACGGCGGGCGGCGGCGCTGGTGTCCCTCGCGCCACCGGACGCGGAGGGGCTGAGCTGGTTCGACGGCATGGCGGCCTCCAACGTCGAGGACTACACCCTGGCGCTGACCGACACACTCGCCTTCGCGGAGCGGCTCGCCTCCCGGGCCGCCGCCGTCCGCCAGGACCCCGCCCAGCTGCTCGTGACCATCCGCGACGGGCTCACCGACGCCGACCGGCGGATCGTCTCCCAGCCGGCCGTCGGCGACATGCTGCTGCGCAACTACCGCGAGGCGCTGCGCACTTCGGCGTACGGCTGGCTCGACGACGCCCTCGCCCTGCTGAGCCACTGGGGCTTCGACCCGGCGGCCATCACGCGGCCGGTCCTGCTGTGGCACGGCGCTCAGGACCGGTTCTCCCCGGTGGGCCACTTCGAGTGGCTCCTGGGCCGCGTCCCGCGCGCCCGTCCCGTCCTGGACCCGGACACCGGTCACTTCGGGGCGATCGAGGCGCTGCCCGCCGTACTGGACTGGCTGTGCCCGGCGTCATGATCCGGGGCGCTCCATCCGGGCGCCCCGCATCAGGTCCATGACCCGCTCGTGGCTGTCCCCCACGGCGTCGGTGACGCGCAGCCGCAGGCGCAGCTGGTCGATCTCGCCGACGAACCGACGGCCGTACGCCCCCGCCCGCATCCCCCCGTTGCCCAGGGGGAACCCGGCGCCGGTCAGCCGCAGGTAGTAGTCCTTGCCCTGGACGAACCCCCGGTCGGCGAGCTCCTCCAGCACCCCGGCATGGTCGGTCCATGCGGTGGGCTCCCCGCCGCGCGGGACGAAGCAGTAGTCCACCCGCTCCACCACCGAGTGCTGCGAGCCGCCGTTCACCACTTCCACATGCCAGCCGGGCTCGTCCGGGCCGAGGTCGCCGACCGTCCAGGAGGAACTCCAGCCCAGTGCGGGCCGTACCGTCCGCGCGTACTGGGCTCGCCCGAACACCGCGGCGAGCGCCACCGCGAGCAGCGCGCCCAGCGGGTTCATGTCCATGAGCCGCAGCCGCCAGGGCCACTGCCGGGCCAGGTCGCCGGTGATGTTCCACCGCACGATCTCCCACAGCAGCACCAGCGTCAGCAGGATCAGCAGCACCAGCGGCGCCACGAACAACAACGGACTGCGCCGCACCCGCCGTTGCCGGTCGTCGAACTCCAACCCCTGGTCCTCTCCCCCGTGTTGACGGCGACAATAGCGAGCCCCCGCACGGCAGGCGTATGCGGGGGCTCACCACAGGTGCTGGCTGCGATACAGGCCGTTCCGGGGACCTAGAAGACGCTGACGCCGTACGCGCTCAGGGCCTCGGTGACGGGCTGGAAGAAGGTCGTGCCGCCGGAGGAGCAGTTGCCGCTGCCGCCGGAGGTCAGACCGTAGGCGACGGTGCCGCCGTACAGCGGGCCGCCGGAGTCGCCGGGCTCGGCGCAGACCGTGGTCTGGATCATGCCGTACACGACGTCGCCGCCACCGTAGTTGACGGTTGCGTTGAGGGCGGTGACCCGGCCGCTGTGCGTGCCGGTGGTGGAGCCGCGGCGGTACACCGTGGTGCCGACGGAGGGCGTGGCGGCACTGGTGATGTCCTGGCTGCCCACGGTGCCCGAGATCGAGGACACGGGGTAAGTGGACGAGTACCGGACGATGCCGTAGTCGTTGGTCGGGAAGCTGGACCCGGCGGTCGCGCCGAGCAGCGACGTACGACCGGAGTTGGACCACCAGTTGCCCGCACCGTCGGTGCAGTGACCGGCGGTCAGGAAGTAGTAGGTACTGCCGCTGCGGACGTTGAAGCCCAGGGAGCAACGCCAACTACTCGCATAGATTGCGTCGCCGCCGGAGATCAGCTTGTTGAACTTGCCCGGGGTCCGCTTGATCGTCAGCGCGTCGGCGTTGGCGCCGGCCTGCCGCTTGATCTTCGCGATCTCCGCCTTGGAGACCGTGCTGTCGACGGTGACGACGACACGGTTGGTCTTGCTGTCGACGGCCCAGGCGGTGCCGGGGACATCGGCCTTGAGCACCGAACTGTTGGCGCTCTTCAGCTCGTTGGCGCTGAAGGTGGTCGCGTCCGAGGCGTTCGCGTTGGGGATCGCGATCGCGGCGGCGGCCACGAGTCCGGTGGATACGGCGATCAGCCGGGTCCGTCTCGTGATACCGCTGCGGGGGGTGGTGCGCTTGATCCTCACTTTTCGTTCCCTCCCAGGGAGGTTGGGGGCCCGCGTGGGGTCGGGGCCCGTGAGGCGCAGCCAGCGGCCCGTGTGTCCGGATTCCGAACACGCCGTGCCCCTGACAAGCGCTGAGGGGGAGTATTCGGCCGAACGACCGGTAGCCGCAAGGGCGCCTTTCGGCCGTCAAGCTTTGAACCATCCATGCGTTCCCCGTGAGCCGACCGCTCCTCAGAGCAGGGTGCGCTCCCCCGCCTCGATGGCGATGCCCAGCGTATTGCCCGGCGGCGGGAAGGGGCAGATGAAGTGGTCGGCGAACGCACACGGCGGAAGCAGAGCGCGGTTGAAGTCGACCGTCGTGCGCCCCTCGGTGTCGGGTGCGGCGGGCCGCAGGAACCGGAAGCGGTGGCTGCCGGATCCGCTCGTCGCATCGCCGAAAACCGCCCACAGCGAGCCGTCCGCCTCGACCGTCACCTGGGGCGTGAACTCCTGTCCGTCGAGGGTGAACGCCAGCTCTCCGCCCAGCCCGAGGCCGCGCCGCCGTCCGTCCGCGTTCTCCACGCGGACGCTGCGCGGTTCGTCGTACGGCGTGAAGCGCCCCGGCACCGACCAGCGCGGCTCGTGGGGCGTGGCCGCGATACCGCGGAACGCACGGCGCGCCTCGGACGCCGGGTCGAAGTCCCGTACGCCCCACGCTCCCTCGCGCACCAGCACGACCAGCCGCCGCTCGCCGTGCGCGACCCGGCCGGCACCCACCGGTCCGGGGTCGGCGCCGAGCCGTACCGCACCGCCGAAGGGCCGCCCGTCGACGGTCAGCCCGTCCTCCTCGGTGGCCCGGAGCAGCACCGCGTCACCGTCGGCCGACCAGGTCCCGGGAGTGTCCGGAATCCGCCCGTCCGAAAAGTCCTCCAGCCAGTACGTACCGGTGAGCGAGAGCGGTCCGTAGGGCGCGGAGACCGTCTCGACGCGCTGTTCATGCCACTTCTTCCACTCGTCGAACGCGTCCGACGTCATGTGATCAACCCTTCCATACCGGTTCGGAGAGCCCGAGGTGGGAGCGGAGCGTGGTGCCCTTGTACTCGGTACGGAACACCCCGCGCTCCTGGAGCAGCGGCACCACCCGGTCCACGAACTCGTCGAGTCCGGCCGGGGTGAGATGCGGGACGAGGATGAAGCCGTCGGCGGCATCGCGCTGCACGAACTCGTCGAGCTCGGCGGCGACCGCCTGCGGAGTCCCGACGAAGGACTGCCTGCCGCCCGCCTCGATCACGGTCTCCCGGATGGACAGCCCCTTCTCCTTCGACAGCGCCCTCCACTTCCCGGCGATCTCTAGGGTGTTCCCGCGCCGGGTCCGGCCCTGGGTGAGCGTCGGCTCGGCCACCGGGTCGATGTCGGGCAGCGGGCCGTCCGGGTCGTACGAGGAGAGGTCGACGCCCCAGATCTGCTCCAGCGTGAGGATCGCGGTCTGCGGGGAGGTCTGCTGCCGGCGGATCTCGGCGGCCTTCTCCTGTGCCTCCGCGGCGGTGTCGCCGAGGACGACACTGACCCCCGGCATGATCTTCAGGTCCTCGAAGGTACGGCCGTATTTCGCCAGGCGCCCCTTCACATCGGCGTAGAAGGCGCGACCGCCCTCCAGCGAGGCCTGCCGCGTGAAGACCACATCGGCCGTGGCGGCGGCGAACTCCCGTCCCTCGTCCGAGTCCCCGGCCTGGATGACGACCGGATGCCCCTGCGGGGAGCGCGGCACGGTGAACTCGCCCGCGATGTCGAAGTGCTGCCCGCGGTGGGCGAACGGCCGGGACAGCCCGTCCGGTGTCCAGGAGTCCCACAACTCCCGTGCGGTGGAGACGAATTCGGCCGCCCGTGTGTACCGGTCGACCCGGTCGAGGAAGCCGCCGCGCCGGAAGTTCTCCCCGGTGAAGGAGTCGGAGGAGGTCACCACGTTCCAGGCGGCCCGGCCCCCGCTGAGGTGGTCCAACGTGGCGAGCCTGCGGGCGAGTTCGTACGGCTCGTTGAAGGTCGCGTTGACGGTGGCGGCGAGCCCCAGGTGCTCCGTGACGGCGGCGAGCGCGTTGAGCACGGTGATCGACTCCGGGCGCCCCACCACGTCCAGGTCGTGGATGCGGCCCTTGTGCTCGCGCAGCCGCAGCCCCTCGGCGAGGAAGAAGAAGTCGAACAGGCCGCGTTCGGCCGTGCGGGCCAGGTGCTCGAAGGAGGAGAACTCGATCTGGGACCGCGAGCGCGGATCGGCCCAGACGGTGGCGTTGTTGACGCCCGGGAAGTGCGCCGCGAGACGGATCTGTTTGAGCGGTCGTACGGTCATGACGCTTCCCCCGCGTATTGGTTGACGGGCCGGGCCAGACCCAGATGCTCCCGGAGCGTGCTGCCCGGGTAGAAGGTGCGGAACAGTCCGCGGTGCTGGAGGAGCGCCACCGTGCCGTTGACGAGCCGCTCCAGGTCACGGCGTGGCTCGGCGGGCGTGAGGTGGAAGCCGTCGACGGCGCCCTCCCCGTGCCAGGAGGCGATCAGGTCCGCGAGGTCGACGGGCCCGCCGCGGTACAGCGGGCCCTGCGCGGTCTGCCGGGGGCCACCCCCGCCGTGGCCCGGCTCGGCCGCGTGCTCCCCGTCGCCGAGGTCGACGACGAGGCTTGCGAGGACCCGCAGTGCGTCGGGGTCGCGCCCGAACCTCACTGCGGCGGCGCGCAGTTGATCCCGTACGGCACGGGTCTGCGCGGCGCTCACGGACCGTACGAGGGCCACGTCCGCGTACCGGGCGGCGATGTCCCGGGCCTGCCCCTCGGAGGCGTCGACCACTCGGACCGGGTGGCCCTGCGGAGGGCGCGGCACGATCGAGGGGCCCCGCACCGAGAACTCCGTCCCATGGAAGTCGACGTGGTGCAGCTTGTCCCGGTCGATGAAACGGCCGGTCGACTCGTCCCGTATCTCGGCGTCGTCCTCCCAGCTGTCCCACAACTTCGCGGCCACGTCGGCCACTTCACCGGCCTCCCGCCACAGCGCGTCGGCGGGGGCGGCGTGCCGGCGGCCGAAGAGGCGGGCCTCGCCCTCGGTGGTCGACACGTCGAGCCGCCAGCCCGCCCGGCCCCGGCTGACCCAGTCGAGGGTCGCGACGGCCGCCTGGACGTGGAAGGGCTCGGTGTGGGTGGTCGTGACGGTCGGCACGAGACCGATCCGGCCGGTGGCCGGGGCCACCCGGGACAGGACGGCGAGCGCGTCGAGCCCGGGGCGGGCGAAGGTGTCGTCCAGGGTCACGAAGTCGAGGACACCGTGTTCGGCGAGCCGGGCCAGTTCGACGTAGGAGCCGGCGTCATGGGCCGACGGCTGGTCGACAGCGGCGGAGAGATGCAACATGGGATCCCTTGTAATCGTGGGGATTCGGGGGCGCGCCCCGTAAGGGGCGCAAGGCTGTGTCGATATGCGGCTACCGCCGCGTGGGCGCGACCAGCCCCCACCGGCCCGCGGATAAGACGGCTGGCACAGCGGAGCGCTCACGCGGCCGCGCGCCCGGCGAGGGCGGCGAGGAACCCCAGTGCCGCCCTGGCCGTGGCGTCGTTCTGCCGGAACGCCGGGCCGCCGGTGCGGGGCCGGGTGAAGGCGCCGGAGGTACGGGCGTCGGTGAAGGGCCCGAGCGCGAAGCGCCGGGGATGCGGCCGGCCGGCCAGGTCCAGGATCCGCCCGTCGCCGGGGTCCACCCGGAGCAGCCCGTCCGGGGTCTCGGCGGCCCCGTCCTCCCGCAGCTCGCGCAGCAGGGCGTCACGGGCCCGCCCGACTGTCGGCTCGGGCAATCGCGCCTCGACCAGCGCGCGCGTCTCGACAAAGACCCCGGGCAGACTCGCGCTCGTGGCCCGGAAGACTCCGTCCTGGGCCTCCACCGAGACGTCCGCGCCGAGAAACCTGACGACACCGGCCCGCGAGAGAGCCTGCAGCTGCCGCAGCCGGGGCCCGGGGGGCCCGGAGGCGAGATAGCTGAAGAAGCCGTGCCACCAGGGCCCGGTGCCCCCGAGCCGGACCAACTGGCCGTAGACGGACAGCAGTCCGAGGAAGACCGACAGGTCCTGGCTGTACGAAGGGTCGTGCCGTCGGCTCAGATCCTGCTCGACATACCCGCGCAGCCCCTCCTGGAGCTCCTCGAACGACCCGTACCGCACCCCTTCCAGCGGCCGGTCCAGCGCGCCCAGGTCCAGCCGGTCGGCCGGGTCGGGCACGGCGGCCTCCACGAGGGCCTCGACATCCGTGCGGTCGCCGACCGCGTACTTCTCCTCGAAGTCGGCCCAGGACATCGTGGTCCGCTCGCCGTGCACCGTGAACAACCGGTGGTAGTGCGCGAACCCCAACTCCTTCTCCACCAGCGGCCACACGTCCCGCCGGAAGTCGAACCCCGCAGGCCGGGCGAGCAGTTCGTCGACCTCGGCGGGTCCGAAGAACCGGGGCAGCGGCGGCCGTTCACCGGTCCAGTCGTAGCCGATCTTCGAGTGGTACGGCACTCCGCGCCGCGACCCGACGTACAGCACCGGCTCGCGTCCGGACGGTACGTAGGTGTCGCCCTCGTACCGTCCGCCCCGCCCCTCCGTCAGCAGCACCATCAGATCGACGAAGGCGAGACCGAAGCCGCGGACGATGACGTGCGAGCCGGGCATGAGCGCGGACAGGTCACTGTCGGCGGTGAAGTCCGGCGGGAGGTGGGCGAGGCCGTGCTCCGCCGCGTAGGTCGCCAACGACCCTTGCTCGTCGTCGAGTTCGGCGTCGAGGTGGCCGAGCGCGAGGACGACCAGGTCGGCGAGGAGCGGGGCCGGGCGGCCCTCCAGCCACACCTGCTGGCGCCCCTCGCGCGACCCGCTGACCCGCAGGGCACGCCGCGGATGATGGTGCACTCGCACCGACGGAGGCAGCGCGGCCACCGCCTGCTCGTGCACCCACCGCAGATACCCGCCCTGGAGCTGCCGGTCCGCGAAGGTGGTGCCGTCGATGCCGGCCCACTCGTGCAGCGTGGGTCCGGGACGCACCGGCCCGGCCATGTCCACCGTCTCGTCGGTGAACATGGTGACGTCCTCGGCGTGCGAGTTCATCCACAGCAGCGGCGACTGCGCCTCGCGCCAGATGCGCCCGGCACCCGGCGCATGCGGGTCCACGAGATGGATGTCGAGGCCCGAGCCGTCGTGCAGCTCGGGCGCGTTGGCCGCGATCCGTTCGATCAGACCGGCCCCCCGCGGCCCGGCGCCGACGATCACCAGCGAGTGCCGGGTCATCGGAGGTGCCCCTGATGAGGGTGCCGGTCAGCCGGGTCCCGGCGGGCGGCGGTTGGGGAGAGGGTGTCGGAGGACATGTGAAGGCTCCGTGGCAGCGAGTCGTTCGAACTCGGACGAGTGCCTTCACACAAGCGCGCCGCGCGGCGCGGATCGCGGCCGAGCCCCTCAGCAGGGCCGCCCCTTGAGACTACGGGGGCGTTTCCCCGCACTGTCAAGGCTGTCCATACTGTGAGCCGTACGTCTCAAGTCGGTTGACGCACAACCGGATGCCTGTTCCACTTGCCCCATGCATCCACAGCAGTGGCTGGTCAAGCGCTCCCACATCGACTTCGGTCGCGTGTGGTCCTCCTCCTGTTGAGCTGACCCCCTGCGCGCCCTGATTCCCGGGCGCCCTTTCACGTTCTCCTCCCCCGCCTTCACACGCGCCTCCCCTCACCTCGCGTTTTCATAACCCCCTTTGCCCTACGGCGAATCAGCAGTCGCATCCGCAGTCGCACCCATCGCAGCAGTTCCCGCAACAGTTCCCGCAACAGTCACAGCAGCTGCAGCAGTCACTGCACCCGCTGCAGTCGCACTGGTTGCACAGACCTTCCCGACGCTGCCCGCTCCAGGGGTCCTCGAACTCCCCGCAACACATCTGGCACGTACAGGCCAGCCCCATCCACACCGCACACCCCGCGAGCAGCCCACGCCGGTCCCGGCGAGGCGGCTCCGGGGGCGGCGGAACACCCGGCCCGCCCGGCCCGGGAGGCGCGTAAGGGTGCGACAACCCGGCCGACCCGGCCCCGTGCCCGCAGGACGACGAACCGAAGACCCGGTCCACGGACGTCCGCAGCTCATGCACGAGCAGCACATGCGCCAGCTTCTGGTCGCCGAACTCGGCTTCCCGCAGCGCGAGCCGTATTCCGTGCACCGCGTCATCCGCGAGCCGCCGCGCCTCCGCCAGGGGCGTCCCGGTGGCCGTCAGCGGGTTCCACGCCCCGGACGCGGCGTCGGTCTCGCGGTCCTCCACGGCGTCCAGCAGATGCGCGAGCCGCCCGAAGAGCCGCCCCGCCTCGGCGAGCGGCTCGGCGTTGCCCGGCCGCCCGGCGAGGACCGCGGTGTGCGCGAAGGCCGCCGCGGTGGCCGTCTCGGTCGGCTCGGTGACGGTCAGGATCGGCGTCCCGGGTCCGGCGAGGGTCTCGATGCCGAGCTGCCGGTCCACCGCGTCGACGAGCACGGCGGTGTCGAACCCGACCGCGGACCCGCTACGGGCCCCCGCCGCACCCCAGCTCGACGCGACCCGGCGGGCGGCGAGCGCCACCGGCCTGCGGGCCAGCAGTCCGTCTCCGTCGGCGACATGGTCACGGACCTTGGCGGAGGCGAGCACCAGCGAGACGGCGGCCGAGAGCCGTGCGCCCTCGCCGTCGGCGACCGAGGCGGTGCGCATTCCGCGCAACGGGCATGGGCCCGCCGTACGACGCCCCGAAGCCCCCGGCTCGGCCTGAGCCTCCGTCAGAACCGATATGAGCAAGCCGTCGTAGTTGGTGACGATGCGAGCGAACTGCCCGTGATCCTTGCGCAGCGCGAGACACAGCCCGCACAAATGCGCCATCCACTGGGTCTTGAGACTTTCACCGAGCCGATGGCGGCAGGGCCTGACGATTCCGAACACGACGATCCCCCGTGGTCAGTGCGACATTGAGCGGCGGCATCGTATCGACCCTGCCGTTCACCCGTACGCCCCGGTCGTCACCCATACGCCGTGAAGAATCATATTTCACTCACAGTCAGCAGCCGTATGGGGAACGACCCTTGTGAAACCCGGGCTCTCGACGAATGCGCTGTGCACCAGTACCGTCACAAACCCCCCGCGCGGCGTCTATCCACATGGCGCGTCATCCGCATCATGGATGACCATAGGGATACGTAATAGCGAGAAAGACCGCTGTGAGAGGAGGCGTCCATGGGATCGGTGCGCAAGGCGAGTGCCTGGCTGGGACTCGTTGACGACAACGATGACGAGCGTTACTACGACGACGACGGCTACTCCGAAGGAACCGAGCCCGGGGATGCCTGGGTCACCGACCCGCGGGTCAAGGTGGCCTCGGACGTCGCCGAGGAGAAGGGCCGTCGCATCGGCACGGTCACTCCGGACAGCTTCCGGGACGCGCGCGCCATCGGCGAGCTCTTCCGGGACGGGGTGCCCGTCATCATGAACCTCACCGCCATGGAGGCAGGCGACGCCAAGCGGGTCGTCGACTTCGCCGCGGGCCTGATCTTCGGGCTGCGCGGTTCGATCGAGCGCGTGTCCACACGCGTGTTCCTGCTGACCCCCGCCAACACGGAGATCGTGAACGGCGACCCGGCCGCGCACCGCACGGACGGCTTCTTCAACCAGAGCTGAGGCAGGGCCGCTCACCGGCCCTGCCCCCGCGCAGGGTTTTCACCGGAAGGCGTCGAGCCCGGTGAGCGCCTTGCCCAGTACCAGCTGATGCATCTCGACGGTGCCCTCGTAGGTGAGCACCGACTCAAGGTTGGTCGCGTGCCGCATGACGGGATATTCGAGGGAGATCCCGTTGGCCCCCAGGATGGTGCGCGACGTACGGCAGATCTCGATCGCCTCCCGTACGTTGTTCAGCTTGCCGAAGCTGACCTGCTCGGGACGCAGGCGCCCGGCGTCCATGCGCCGCCCCAGATGGTGGGCGAGCAGAATCCCCTTGTGCAGTTCGACCGCCATGTCGGCGAGTTTGGCCTGGGTGAGCTGGAAGCCCCCGATGGGCCGCCCGAACTGCTCCCGCGACTTCGCGTAGTCGACGGCCGCCTCGAAGCAGGACCGCGCCGCCCCCATCGCACCCCAGACGATGCCGTAGCGGGCGTGCGACAGACAGCTGAGCGGCCCCTTGAGCCCGACGACCTCCGGCAGCACCGCGTCCGCGGGCAGCCGCACGTCGTCGAGGACGAGTTCGCTGGTGACGGAGGCGCGCAGCGACCACTTGTGCTTGATCTCGGGTGCCGAGAAGCCGGCCGCGTCGGTCGGTACGACGAACCCGCGGATCCCCTCGTCGGTCTGCGCCCACACGACGGCTACCCCGGCGACGGACCCGTTGGTGATCCACATCTTGCGCCCGTTGAGCACCCAGTCCGCGCCGTCCCGCTTGGCGAAGGTCCGCATCGCCGCGGGGTCGGACCCGTGGTCGGGCTCGGTCAGTCCGAAGCACCCGATGACCTCGCCGGCGGCCATCCGCGGCAGCCAGGTCTGCTTCTGCTCCTCGGAGCCGAACCGGTGGACGGCGTACATGGCGAGAGAGCCCTGCACGGAGACGAGGGAGCGGATCCCGGAGTCGGCGGCCTCCAGCTCCAGACAGGCGAGCCCGTACTGCACGGCGCTGGCCCCGGCGCACCCGTACCCGTCGAGCGACATCCCGAGCGCCCCGATCCCGCCCAGCTCACGGGCGAGTTCACGGATGCCGGGCAGTTCGCCGCTCTCGTACCACCCGGCGATGTGGGGCAGCACCCGGTCCGCCGCCCACGACCGCACGGTGTCCCGGACAGCGAGGTCCTCCGGGTCCAGCAGGTCGTCGAGGCCGAGCGGGTCGGCCGGATCGAACGGGGGCAGCTTCGCGGACGCGGACATGGGGCACCCTCCGGCAACTGAAAACTAGCAGCGCTAGTTACGACTCTCCGGCCGACGTTACGGGTGCAGTGTCGCGCACGTCCAGTACCTCAGGCGGAGACGCGGGCCTCGGCGACTTCCCGGGGTGCGGGCACCTCGACCGCCATCGGCTCGCACCGCATGGTCCGCGGCAGCCGCAGCGCCATCGCCGCGCCGAGCAGCAGCAGACCGGCGCTGACCAGCAGCGTCATATGCAGCCCGTGCACGAAGCAGTCCCGCGCGGTGCGGCGCAGGGCCTCCCCGGCCGGGCCGCCGAGCCGGTCGGCGATCTCGTAGGCCTCGCCCAGCGAATGTCCCGCCGCGGCCGAGTCGGACGCCGGAACACCCTGCACCGACGACAGGCCGGGCGCGTACGCCGCGTTCATCACGCTGCCGAGGAGAGCGATGCCGATGCCGGCGCCCAGCTGGTACGAGGTCTCGCCGATCGCCGCTGCCCCGCCCGCCTGCTCCGGCGGCGCCTCGCTCAGCATCGACTCGTACGCCCCGAAGAGCGTGGTCTCCAGGCCGAAGCCCAGCAGGACGAAGCCGAAGAGCAGCAGCGGCGCGTTGTCCTCACCGCCCATCGCCATGAGGGTCAGGACGGCGACCGCCGTCAGCACGAACCCGAAGCAGACCATCCGACGCGGTCCGAAGCGCCGCAGCAGCCGGGCGCCGGCGAGCCCGGAGGCCATCGCCGCGATGGTGAGCGGCAGCAGTCGCAGCCCGGTCTCCAGCGGGGAGAGCCCCAGCACCAGTTGCAGATACTGCGCCGCGATCAGCTCCAGGCCCACCAGCGCGAGCATGGCCAGCACGATGCAGCCGACGGACGTGCTGAAGGCGGGGCGCGAGAACATCCGCAGGTCGACGAGCGGATGTGTGCGGCGCCTTTGCCGTCGTACGAAGAGCACCAGCAGTACGGCGCCCACCACCAGCGGCAGCACCGTGATCCCGTCGAGTTCCCCGCTGCCGAGCCGCTTCACGCCGAGGACCAGGCCGAACAGTGCGGCCGCGGCCATCAGCGCGCCGACCACGTCCCAGGGACCGTCGGCGGTGCCCTTCGACTCGGGCAGCAGGAGGCGGCCCACCGGCAGGCTGACCAGCATCAGCGGGATATTGACGAGGAAGACCGAGCCCCACCAGAAGTGCTCGAGGAGGAAGCCGCCGAGCAGCGGCCCGACCGCGGCGCCCACGGCGGCCACCGCGCTCCAGATGCCGATGGCGAGGGCGCGTTCACGCCGGTCGGGGAAGACCTGGCGGAGGATCGAGAGCGTGGCGGGCATGATCATCGCGCCGCCGACGCCGAGCAGGGCCCGCGCCACGATCAGCACCTGGGCGGTGTCCGCGAGGGCTGCCATGCCGGAGGCGACGCCGAACAGGGCGTAGCCGAGAAGGAGGACCCGTCTGCGGCCGACGCGGTCGCCGAGCGTGCCGAACAGGATCAGCAGCGAGGCGCAGACGAGGGGGTAGACATCGACGATCCAGAGCAGTTCTATCGCGCCGGGCTTGAGGTCCTCGGTGACGGCGGGGACCGCCACGTGCAGCACGGTCGCGTCGACCGCGACCAGCAGCAGGCTCACACAGAGGACGACGAGGACGACCCAGCGGTTGGCACCGGCCCCGGCCGCCCGACGGCGCAGCGCAGCGGCGGCCGTGGTCGTCCCGGACATGCACGTACCTCCCAGATGTTCCCTCGCGGTCGGCGGGCACACGGGGTGGGGACTCCCCGTGATCTCGGCCGGAGAGGAGCGGTGATCTCCGGCCCGCGCAACGAAGGCGAGTGACACGTCAGCGTACGCGAGTTCGCGCGCGAGTGAAGTGGCCTGTCTCTTTCGCCACAACCACCCTGCCGTGTCCTAGCTCACAGCTCGCCGAGGCCCGGCGGGAACATCAGGTTCCGATTTCACCCTCCGGAATACCAAGGCCTACATAATTTAACAAATGCAGACTTAAGCCACCATGGACATATCGCCACAAGATCAACAAGCACCCTCTTAGGGGCAGTCAGAATCAAGCACCTAAAAGCTTCCATTCGGCACGCCACATTTTCGGCCAACCCGCAAAAGGACACGCAACTTTGTTCACCTATCGATTACGGTTACGACCGCAGGTTGAACGAAGAAGAACCAAACAACTGGAGAAACTTCGTGAAGGTTCGCAGAATTCTCGGCGTCTCCGCCGGAGCCGTTGCACTTGCCCTTTCCCTGTCGACCAACGCGTTTGCTGCCGACTACTCGGTCCAGACCGACGACGGCGACCCCGGAGGAAAGCTTTCCTTCGTGTCCGACGGTGACATCATGACCGTCAAGGACCAGGAGGCCGATGGCTGGGGCGTAAAAGCGTGGGTCTGGATTGACGGAAACCTCCAGTACACCCTGCAGGCCGGCGGCAACGGAAACACCGACACCGCGCGGGCGTCTGACGGCGGTTCGCACAATCTACCCGAGGGAAAGACGCTCAAGGTGAGGGTCTGTCTGCACAAGGAAAACGAGGACGCGTACTGCGATGACGCCTCCGGCTGGCAGACCGCATAGCGGTATCGCCCGCCGGAATCCAGTAGTCGGCGGAATTTTCTAGCAGCACAGTGTTGCCGCTTCTTGCATCGAAGCGGCAACACTGAATCGCGTACGCAGCGAAATATCGGGGCCAGGGCAGTGCACAGCAAATTAACCAGGCCATGGGCAAAGCAATCGGCCAGACCGGCACTACCTAAACTCTCTCGCACTGCATTCATCCTGGCCGTGACATTTACCACGGCTTCCTTCATTCAGCAGATTCTACTCATCGGCGGCTACGGGTACCTTCTACCAGGCTGGCAACCGTGGCCCTTTCTGCTCATCGCCGCACCCGCCTGGTTCCTCTCACGACGACGGCTCCGAGCACATGCCCGTCGCCCGGTGGCCGAGATACTGCACGTCATGCCACCAGGCGTCTGTTTCGGGGCCATACTCGTCCTTGCCACAGCCCTCTGGGCCTGGTTCCAGCCCAAAGAACCGCACATGGCGCACGAGGAAGCCGTATACGCCAACAAAGCCCGGTCCTTACTGGACGTCACGCCCGACGCAGGTTGGGGCATCTACCGCCCCATTGGCCTCCCCGTCCTGGGGCGCATTGCGCTCTCCGTGCACAGCGATGTCGGAGCTCTGCGATGCGTGGCGCTCGTGCTACTTCTCTTCACCCTCACCACGGTCCACATCGCTGCCTCCAATTGGCTGTCTCCACGACAAGCCATCCTGGTGCTGCTGCTCCTGCTAAGCGGAATTGGGTTCCTCCGCCGAACGCCGGAATACCTCAACGACATAGGAGCCACTGGTCTCCTACTAGTGGTCGTCTTCTTGGTAGTCCGGGTACAGGAGAAGGAAAATTCCAAGGCCCTTTTGGTGCTTCCCCTCTTCGTGCTCGCGGCGTTCTATCTGCGCTACGGAGTTGTAGGGAATCTACTGGCCGTCGCTGTCGCGGCAGTGATCTCCTACGGCCCGCGTGCATGGGCTGCTCATCGACTCCATATCGCAATCGCCGGGACGGTCCTACTGTTCGGACTTCTCCCTCATTTTTGGTACGCCGCACAGACGACAGGATCGCCTCTGGGGATCATCCTCTCAGCAACTGACCAAGCAGAGCGCGCGTATATGGGCGACGGACTGGTTTACTATCTAGCGATCTTTCCCTACCGTTTGGCGGGCGATCTCGGCGCCGTCGTCATGACCGTAGGAATCTTGGTCGCGGGTCGCGCGGCACAGCGGCTGCGTCATCAACTCGGCGGCGAAAACTCCGGAATGGACGATCGCCGACGTGTGTTTCTTGGGATGTCGTCGTTACTCATCTTCGTAGTGCTCGGCGTAGCTACCGATGGTGAGCCGCGTTTTGTCTTCCTTCCGGTGATCCTCCTCACCATGCTCGGGGTATCAGGACTGGCCAAGCTGGCCACCCAGTGGGGCTCGCCGACGCTCGCGGTGGTGACCGTGCTGGCCGCAGTCACCATCCCAGGTACCGCCCAGGTGATCGCCCACGGCGCCATGCCGTCACCGAATCGCCTGAACGACTCGACGGTGCCAGTGGCTCGTGCGCTAAGAAGCGAGGACCCATGCCTCCTCGTCACCGGCTACGAGCCGACCATGGGGTGGTACTCCGGCTGCGATGCGATGACTTACACCCAATTCCGAGCCCTGACCCCCCCGACGAACATCAGGGTCAGCCTCATCATCTTCGAACGCGGCAGGCTGCAGCCGGGGCCGGCCTCGCTGAAGCGCTTGATCGGCGATCGGGATGTCACCGTGCGAACGATCCCCACCCATGGCTCCATCGGCACAGCCACTGTGATTACCTTAAATCCAGGTAAATAGGCAAAAATGCACCCACCACTGTCCGGCCTGGACTCGCCTATGCGATCACCCAGGAAAATCCACATGACGCTCGGGTGAAGCTCTATAAAAGATGGAAAACGACAAGCCCTGATGGAGACCAAAGGGGTAAAATATATCCAGTTCGAGCGAGCTCGTACGGCAGAGATAAACCCTTGACTGCGATCCACGCCACATTACATCGTCATCACAAAGGCACTGCTTCGGGCTGGAGTACAGCTCACTCGCTGTAACGTCGATCGAGTGCGTACTGAACGAAACCTCACCCGTCTAGACCGGGTGTTCGCCAGACTCGACAGGGAGCCGGAACGACCGGCGCACATCGATGTGCCGAAGATGAGTCGGCACCGGATGGCGCTGCTGGCCGGAACCCTGGCGTTTTACCTGGCGATCGTGTGGGCCGTGGTGACTACCTCGTGGCTGGTCCGGCTGGACTGGCAGGTCATGTTCTTCCGGCCGTACCAGCAGTGGTCGGAGATCCACTGGTTCGTGGACTACTACGTCGTGCTCGGCCAGCGTGGCCCCACCGCGGTGATGATCGCGGCTTGGTTGGGCTGGCGCGCCTGGCGACAGCACACGCTTCGCCCGCTGCTCACCCTGGCCACCTCACTGTTGCTGCTCAACATCACTGTCGGCGCCGCCAAACTCGGCATGGGACGCCTGGGACCGCACTACGCGGTCACCATCGGCGCGAACGAGATGGGTATGGGCGGCGATATATTTCCCAGCGGCCACACCGCGAACGCCGTGGTGACCTGGGGGATCCTGGCCTATCTGGCTTCGACTCCAAGGGCCCGCCGCTGGCTGTCCGCGATCTCCGCCGTCACGTCTCTGGGCGTTGGCCTCTCCACCGTCTATCTCGGTACGCACTGGCTGAGCGACGTGCTGCTCGGCTGGATTGCGGGTCTGCTAATCCTGCTGGCCCTGCCCTGGTGCGAGCCCCTCATCACCCGCGCCGAGACCGCCCTCTTCGATCTGCGCGACCGCTGGCGGGCCCGCCGCGCCGCTCCCGCGGCCGTCAAGCCCGTGGAGGTCCCGGTGCCGCTCAAGCCGCGCACCGCCCCGCAGAGCGAGCCCGCGGCCCGCTCGACCCGGGCGCCCGCCTATCTGGCGCCGGGCCCGCACACCGCCCGCTCGGAGCGCACCCCGGTCACCCCGGTCGGCCCGCGCAGGCCACCCCATCCCGACCGCGTCGCACGCGGCACGACCTCGGCGGCCCGCCCCCTGACAGGCGGATAGGCCACCGGCGGACAGCGGGGACGGTACGCACACACCCACCCCGCAGCGACGGCCCCCACTCCTCACGAGTGGGGGCCGTCGTCGTATGCCTGCCCGGTGTGTCTCAGCCCTTCCAGGAGCGCGCCACGCGCCCGTCCTTCACCTCGAAGTTCAGGCGACCGCTTCGGTACTCCATGGTGATGATCGCGCCGGGCGGCAGCGAGCGGACCGTCGACCAGCCCTTCTCGCGCGCGAGCCGCTCGGCCCGGGCCTGCTCCAGACCCACATAGGCGTCCGGGTTGTCGTGGGGTTCGGCGGGCGGTTTCGGTATCGGTGCCATACGGCCACGCTAGAGCCTCGGTGCTCGCTCGGGCCAGGGAGCAGGACACTGTGGGTCACTGATCCCCCTGCGGTCACGCTTCTGTCACAGGATCACGACAGCCGTTTCGGTGGAACCTTGTCACTCCTACGAGGGGTTCCGTACGCCTTCCCCGCGCAATCGAACGCAATTCCCGCGTGTCGCGATCGCGCCTCGAATAACCAGACGGAAAGGTTCCGGGAGATGCACTGCCGGGGCCTTTCCATTCCCATTCGGCACGGGCCCACGGAAGCTGACGCCACATAGGAAAAACACGCTTCCCGCACAGAACCCCCGCACGCCCCCTGTCGCAGTGCGCGGCGACGCGAGCATCATGACGGCGGACCCGGGACGCGACGAGCGAAGGGGCGAGTGAGCGATGGGGACCCAGACCGTGCACTCGACGGTGCGACCCGTGCGGACCAGGAACCACGGCAAGGTCGTCGTCGACTGGCTGACCACCACCGACCACAAGAAGATCGGTCATCTGTATCTGATCACGTCGTTCGTGTTCTTCCTGACCGGCGGCCTCATGGCGCTGCTGATGCGCGCCGAACTCGCCCGGCCCGGGCTCCAGATCATCGACAACCAGCAGTTCAACCAGATGTTCACGATGCACGGCACGATCATGCTGCTGCTCTTCGCGACCCCGAGCTTCGCGGGCTTCGCCAACGAGCTGATGCCGTTGCAGATCGGTGCCCCCGACGTGGCCTTCCCACGGCTGAACATGCTGTCGTACTGGCTGTTCCTCTTCGGCGGTCTGATCGTGCTGGGCTCGCTGCTCGTGCCGTCCGGGCCCGCGGCCTTCGGCTGGTTCGCCTACGCGCCGCTCAACAGCATGGAGCGCTCGCCCGGCATCGGCGCGGACCTGTGGATCATGGGTCTCGCGCTGGCCGGCTTCGGCACGATCCTCGGTGCGGTCAACTTCGTCACCACGATCATCGGGATGCGCGCCCCCGGCATGACGATGTTCCGGATGCCGATCTTCACCTGGAACACCCTGTTCACGTCGATCCTGATCCTGATGGCGTTCCCGGTGCTCGCGGCCGCCCTGCTCTGTCTGGAGGCGGACCGCCGGTTCGGCTCCCAGGTGTTCGCCTCGGCCAACGGCGGGGCGCTGCTGTGGCAGCACCTGTTCTGGTTCTTCGGCCATCCCGAGGTGTACATCATCGCGCTGCCGTTCTTCGGCATCATCACCGAGATCCTCCCGGTCTTCAGCCGCAAGCCGCTCTTCGGCTATCTGACGCTGGTCGGGGCGACGATGGCGATCACCGGGCTGTCCGTGGTCGTGTGGGCGCACCACATGTTCGTGACGGGGGCGGTGCTGCTCCCGTTCTTCTCGTTCATGAGCTTCCTGATCGCGGTGCCGACCGGCGTGAAGTTCTTCAACTGGACCGGGACCATGCTCAAGGGCTCGCTGTCCTTCGAGACGCCGATGCTGTGGGCCACCGGCTTCCTGGTGACGTTCCTGTTCGGCGGTCTGACCGGGGTGATTCTGGCGTCGCCGCCGCTGGACTTCCACGTCTCCGACTCGTACTTCGTCGTCGCGCACTTCCACTACGTCGTGTTCGGCACGGTCGTGTTCGCGATCTTCGGCGGCTTCTACTTCTGGTGGCCCAAGTTCACCGGGAAGATGCTCGACGAGCGGCTCGGCAAGATCCAGTTCTGGACGCTGTTCGTCGGCTTCCACACCACGTTCCTGGTGCAGCACTGGCTGGGCGCGGAGGGCATGCCGCGCCGGTACGCCGACTATCTGACCGCCGACGGGTTCACCGCGCTCAACACGATCTCGACGATCGGCGCGTTCGTGCTGGGCATCTCGACGCTGCCGTTCCTCTACAACGTCTGGAAGACCGCCAAGTACGGCGAGAGGGTCGAGGTCGACGACCCGTGGGGCTACGGCCGTTCCCTGGAGTGGGCGACCTCCTGCCCGCCCCCGCGGCACAACTTCACGACGCTGCCGCGGATCCGCTCCGAGTCCCCGGCGTTCGATCTGCACCATCCCGAGTACGCGGCGCTGACGTCTCAGCCCGAGCCAAAGAGCGAGCAAGCCGGTCCCGAGCAGTCCTGATCGCCTCGGTCAGCTCGGCGGGCTCCAGCACCTCGAACTCGAAGCCCATCAGCATCACGTGGATCACCATCACATCGAGGCTCGCGGCCCCGGTGCGCAGGATGCAGGCGTCCGGTCCGTCGGCCTCCAGTTGCCCCGCGGAGGGCGAGACGCGCTCGACGGCCTCCTCCAGGGGCACCAGGAGCCGTACGACGGCCTGCGCCGCGTACGCGCGCGTGGAGACGCCCCGGGAGACGAACGCGGCCAGGTCCTCGGCCGGGGGTGGTGCGCGGGGTGAAGCGGGGGCCGTGCGGCGGCTTGGGGGTGATGCGGTCGACACGGAAGGTCCGCCAGTCGTCGCGGTCGAGGTCCCAGGCGACCAGATACCAGCGCCGCTCGGTGCAGACCAGGCGGTGCGGCTCGACGGTGCGGCGGGTGGAGTCGCCGTTGTGGCTGCGGTACGCGAAGCGCAGGCGCTCGGCGTCCCGGCAGAGGTGGGCGAGCTCGGTCAGCACGGCCGGGTCCACGGCGGAGGGCTGGGGGCCGCGCAGCATCGGCACGGTGAAGGCGTTCAGGGCGCCCACGCGACGGCGCAGCCGGCTCGGCAGGACCTGCTCCAGCTTGGCGAGGGCGCGTACGGAGGTCTCGCCGATGCCCTCGATGCCCTGCCCGGCGGCCGTGCGCAGCCCCACGGCGACGGCGACCGCCTCGTCGTCGTCCAGGAGCAGCGGCGGCAGCTCGGCGCCCGCGCCCAGCTGGTAGCCGCCCCCGGTGCCGGGGCTGGCGTTGACCGGGTAGCCCAGTTCGCGCAGCCGGTCGACGTCCCGGCGCACGGTGCGCGGGGTGACGCCGAGGCGTTCGGCGAGGTCGGCGCCGGACCAGTCGCGGTGGGCCTGGAGCAGCGAGAGCAGACGCAGGAGTCGTGCCGAGGTCTCCAACATGAATCCGAGTCTGGCAGCCCTCGCGGACAGTCGCTGTCCGCAAGGGTTCCTACCTTGGACTCATGGCAGACAACAGCGTGCACAGCTACCGGATCGACATCCCCCAGGCTCAGCTCGACGAGCTGCACACCCGCCTGGACCTGACCCGCTGGCCGGACGAACTGCCGGACGCGGGCTGGGAGTACGGCGCCTCACTGCCGTATCTCCGCGACCTCGCGACGAATGGGCGGAGCACCTACGACGCATGCCCGAAACCACCCGCAAGGAGCTCCCGCAGCACGAGACGCGGATCGACGGCGCCCAGGTGCACTTCCTGCACATCCGCTCGTCCGCGCCGGACGCGCTGCCGCTGATCCTGACGCACGGCTGGCCGGGCTCGATCGTGGAGTTCCTCGGCGTGATCGACCGGCTGAGCGAGGACCACCACCTGGTCATCCCCGCGATCCCGGGCTTCGGCTTCTCCGGCCCACCCGCGAGAAGGGCTCGAACGTCAACCGTGTCGCCCGCGCCTGGGAGCTGATGCGCCGGCTCGGCTATGAACGACAAGGCGCCCAGGCCGACGACCTGGCGCCTTGGTCTCACCGGCGCTCGGCCGGGTCGCCCCCGAGTCGGTCGTCGGCGTCCATTTGAACCCTTCCCCAGCCAAAGCAGGGGAATTCCTGACTCAGGAAGCCCCACAGACCAGCGGCCCACAAGGTCTTACTCCCTCAACGCCAGCCGGGACGGAACCGTGTGCCCACGGCGGTGGCGAACTTCGGGGAGGACGTGGCGATCCGCCGCTGGGCCGAGCAGGCCAACACCCTCGCGCGCTGGACCGAGTTCGACCGCGGCGGCCACTTCGCGGCCCTGGAGGTCCCGGAGCTGCTGGCCGGTGACGTCAGGGAGTTCTTCGGCTCGCTGCGGTGAGCGCGGCGGATCAGTAAGGCAGTTGCGGCACGTCGAAGCAGGTGTCGTCCATGTCGCCCTGCGACACCCATCCCTTGCCGTCCTGCCACCGGGCCACCGACAGACACGTCCTGCGGGTCGTCGGTGGCCCGGCCAGCCGCTCGAACCGGACGGGAACCAGCAGCCCGTCGGCGGTGTAGTCCTCGCTGCGGTTCATGAACGCGTCCAGGCACGCGCGCGTGACGCCGGCGCCGCTTCCCGCACACGACTCGGCGGCCTCCGTGAACCACATCGCGGCCGCCCAGCCCTCCAACTGCCACTGCGAATGCGTCTCCAGCCCCTCGGTGGCGTCCCGGAACTCCCGCACCGCCTCCTGGTCGGTGTCCTCGTAGTTGCGGCTGGAGCCGGTGGCCCACAGGGCGTTGCGGCAGCGCGGTGCGTCCTTGTAGTCGTCGGGGACGGCGGAACTCCAGTTCTGCACATTGGTGACCTTCGCGGTGACCCGCACACCGGCGTCGTCCATCGCCTCGCACAACTGGGCGTTGCCGTGCGAGTCGATGGCGTCGAAGACCAGGTCCGCCCCCTGCTCCTTCAGATCGGCCGCGACGGCACGGAAGTTGGGCAGCGCGAAGTCGACCTGCTCGCTCACCACCTCGTAGCCCTCGGCCTCCAGCCCCCGCTCGACGAGCCGGGCGTAGGCGGCCGAGGCGGCCTGGTTGTACGAGACGACGGCGGCCGTACGGGCCCCGTGCTCCCGCTTGAAGTAGCGGTAGACCTCCGTGCCGCCGTACTGCTTGCCGTTCCACCCCTTGGTGCCGTCGCGGGGCGCGAGGCTGCCGTAGATGCCGTACAGGTGCGGATAGGTGTCGTAGGCGGCCCCGATGGGCTGGCCGCCGATGTCGGGCACGCGCGCGTGCGAGACGCGGGAGGCGCCCGCGTAGTCGAGGGCGGTGGTGGCGACCAGGGCCACCACCTCGTCCTCGTCGACCAGCTGGTGCACACAGGTGTTGTTGCCGACACCGCTGCCGCCGTCGTCGCACTCGCGGACCTCGACGCGGCGCCCGTCGATGCCTCCGCGCGCGTTGAGCCGGTCGAACCAGGCCTTGGCGCCCTCGCTGGGCCCGACGAAGGTGTCGCCGCCGACCGGGCTGGTGGCGCTGGTGATGATGCCCACGCGGATCGGCGTGCCGTCCGGTGCGGGACCGGCCCGCTCCCCGTGCTCGAAGTCGCTCTCCGGCAGCCGGCTGCCGCAGGCCGCGCTCAGGGCGAGCAGCAGCACCGCGGCCGCGGCCTCAACAGCCCGGAAGGGCCGACGCCGACGCATTGCCGCTCAGTTGGACCAGAGCGCACAGCGTGCTGACGGACACCTTCCAGGTGCCGTCGTCCTCGACCGCCGTCCCGGAGGTGTCCGGCAGGGCGGTGGCACCGTTCATGAGGAGGGTGTAGATCACGGTCGCCTTGGTCGGTGAGGTGAACTCCACCTCGGTGACCTGCGCTTCCACCTGTCCGCCGCGCTCGTCGCCGCTGAAGGCGGCCATGACCGGGCCCATCGCCTCGCCGTTCTCCAGGACGGCCTGCTTCTCCTTCGTGGAGGTCTTCGGGTCGAAGAACTTCTCCCAGTTCTCCTTGACCTCCTTCTCGGCCGCCGCCTGGTCGGCGGGCCCACTGGCCGGTGCGCTCGTCTGCGGCGCACCGGTCGTCGTCTCCGGGGTCGGGGTCGTGGACGGGGTCTCGTTCCCGCCGCTGTCGTCGCTGCAGGCCACGAAGGCCGGGCCGAGGAGGAGCACCAGGGCGGCCAGCGCCGCCGTACCCCGTCCCACCGGGCGTGGGCCGCGGCCCCGCCGTGCGTTCCCCCGCCTGAGGTCGCTCCCGAGAACCATCTGGCTCACCACCGGGTGTCGGTCCGGGCCATGTGCGCCCGGTGCTTTCAGGGTCAGCTTCCAGAAGGCATAGTGCAAGCCATTGGCTGACATGGACAGACACGTGACGTGTGGGGGCCAGAGATGCGGACAAGTCGACTGCGGACCGTGCACCCCGTTCTGTGGGCCGGCTGGGCCGCGCTCGCCACGGGTGCGGTGCTCTGCGTCATCGGCTGGTACGGCGTCTCCGGCGAGCGCTACGCCGAACGTCAGCTGCCCTACCTGGCCTCCTGCACGGTCCCGGGCGCCGCGCTGATCATCGCCGGAGCCGTACTGCTCGCGCACGGCCGCGATACGATCGCCGCGCTGCGCGTGGAGGAGCTGTACGGCCTCCTGGTGGCCACGGAACCCGCGGACGCCGAGGCGCCCGGCCGGGCCACGGCGCCGATCGCCGTCAGCGGGGACCTGCTGATGGTGCCGGGCGGCACGCTGTGGCACCGCGCGGACTGTCCGCTGGTCTCCGGGAAGGTGGAGGCCGTGCCGGTGGACGCCAAGCTGGCGGCGAGCGGCGAGTTGGGGCCCTGTCCCATCTGCGAGCCCGCCGAAGAAACCGACTGATGTCGTCCCTCACGTACGACCTCACCCTCGCCGGCCTGTCGGTCGGCAGCGCCGCCGCACTCACCGGAATCGGCCTGATCGTGACGTACCGCGCGACGGGGGTGCTGAATTTCGCGCACGGGGCGATCGCGATGGTGTGCGCGTTCGTGCTGCGGCAGTGCGTGGTGGAGTGGGGTTGGCCCCTGTGGGCGGGCGCCACGCTGACGCTGCTGGTCCTGGCGCCGGGCCTCGGCGTGGTGCTGGAGCGTTTCGTCTTCCGTCCGTTGTCGGTCCTGGGCAGCGACCCGGCGCAGACGCTGGTCGCGTCCATCGGGGTGTTCGTGCTGCTGGTGGGCGGGGCGGCGCTGGTGTGGGGGCAGGGGGCGCGGGACGACGCCCCGGAGCTGGTGTCGGCGGACCCGTGGGGTCAGCTCGCCGTGGTGCTGGTGCTCGCCGGGGGCGTGGGGGCGGTGATCCGCTGGACGCGCTTCGGGCGCGAGCTGCGGGCCGTGGTGGACGACCGGCAACTGGCCGTGCTGGGCGGGATCGACGCGGACCGGGTGGCCGCGGCGGGCTGGGCGTTCGGCTCGTTCACTGCGGGCCTGACGGGCGTCCTGCTGGCGCCCTTCGTACGCCTGGACCCGTACGGCCTGCCGCTGTTGGTCATGGAGGTCGTCGCGGTCGCGGTGGCGGCACGGATGCGCGGTCTGCCGGTCGCCGTGCTGGTCGCGCTGGGCATCGGGGTGGCGCAGAGCCAGCTGACGCGGCTGCATCCGTCGGGCTGGGGCGAGCCGTTGCTGCAGGCGGTGGGGGCGAACCTGTTCGTGGTGGCGCTGCTGGTCGCGGCGCTCGTGCTGCCGCGGATCGGCACCCGCGACGCCCTCCCGCGCACGGCCACCGCGCGCGTGGCGACTCCGCCGGGCGCGTGGATCGTGGCGGTGGTGCTGTTCTTGCTGCCGTTGGGCTTCGCGGGCTCGGATCTGCAGACGTCGGTGCAGGTGCCGGCGCTGGGCGTGGTGCTGCTGTCGCTGGTGGTGGTCACGGGCCGCGGCGGCCAGATCTCGCTGGGGCAGGCGGCGTACGCCGGACTGGGCGCCCTGTTCACGGCACTGCTGGCGGCGGGCCGCTTCCCCGGACTGCCCCGCCTACCCGAACTGGCCGCGCTCGCGGTGGCCGTCGTGCTGGTGGCGCCCCTGGGCCTGCTGACGGGCTGGCCCGCGATCAGCCGCCGGGGCCTGGCGCTGGCCCTGGCCACCTTCGCGGTCGGCGTGGGGGTGAGCCGCTTCGTCTTCGCCCAGCCGTACGCCACCTCGGGACTGTCCCTGGGCCGCCCGTCGGGCTTCGACGGTGACCGGGCCTACTACGTCCTGGAGTTGGCGCTCCTGGCAGCCGCCCTTCTGGCGACGCGTCTGCTCCGCACCGGCCGTACGGGCAGGGCGCTGGCGGCGATGCGCGACCACGAGGCGGGCGCGTCGGCGGCGGGCGTCCAGGTCCCGTACCTCAAGCTCCTGGCCTTCGTGGCGGGCGCCGCGCTGGCCGCCCTCGGCGGCGGCATGCTCGGCATGGGCCTGCGCGCCTTCGACCCCGGCGCCTACGACCCCGTCCGCGGGCTGCTGTGGTTCGCGGCCGTGGTGGTCCTGGGCTCCGACAGCACCCTGGGCGCGCTGCTGGCGGCGGCGCTCCTGGTGGGACTGGACGCGGGCGCGCGGGGCGGGATGGCGGCGGCCCTCATCGGCGTCCTCGCGGTACTGGTCGGCCGCTTCCCGGGCGGCCCGTACGAGGCGTTGCGAACGGCGGCGGTGAGGCTGCGCCTGCGGCGGGGAGCGGTGCTGACCCCGCTCGGGGAACGGGTGCGGGAACGGCTGCGTCCGGTGGAGCAACGCCCCGCGCGGGTAGCGGTGTCGACCGGTGCGGCGAGCAGGGCCCGGGCAGGACGACCGTCGGCCGCCGATACGCATGCCGCAGCCACCGATGGCGCTCCACACCCACAGGAGCCCGCACCCGCGCTCACAGCCCGCGGCCTCAAGGCCCGCTACGGCGGTTTCACCGCCCTGGACGGCGTCGACCTGGACATCACACCAGGCCGCGTCACCGCGATCATCGGCCCCAACGGCGCAGGAAAGAGCACCCTGTTCCATTGTCTGGCCGGCACGCTCCGCCCCGCCGGCGGCAGGATCCTCCTCGGCGCCCGGGACATCACCCGCCTCCCCGCCCACGCCCGCACCCGCCTCGGCATCGCCCGCACCTTCCAGCAACTCGCGGTCTTCCCCTCGTTGACCGTGGCCGAGAACGTTCACGTGGGCGCCGAACAGGGCCGCCTCCCCGACCCTGCCGCCGCGGAGCGAACTCTCAGGCTCCTCACCCTGGACGGCCCGCTCCGGGACCTCCCCGCCGCCGCCCTCCCCACCGGCACCCTGCGTCGCGTGGAACTCGCCAGAGCCCTCGCCGGCAGCCCCCGGGTCCTCCTCCTCGACGAACCCGCCGCCGGCCTGGACACGGCGGAAGTGACCGCCCTGACCCGTGTGCTGAAGGCCCTCGCCGCCGACGGCACCGCCCTCCTCGTCGTGGAACACGACCTCGACCTGGTCGCCGACCTCGCCGACGTCGTGCACGTCATGACGGCGGGCCGCATCGTCGCCTCGGGCCCGCCCGACCATGTCCTGGACACCGCATGGGCGGTCGCCCCATGACCCTCGCCCTGCGCCAGGCGCGCGTGCGCTACGGCCCCCTGGAGGCCCTCCACGGCGTCACCCTCGCCGCCCCCGGCCCCGGCATCACCGTCCTGCTCGGCCGCAACGGCAGCGGCCGTACGACCGTCCTGCGCGCCCTCGCCGGCACCGTGCCGCTGTCCGGCGGCGCCGTGGTGTGGGACGGCACCGACGTGACCCGCGTGCCCGCCCACGAGCGCGCCCGGCACGGCCTGTGCCTGGTCCCCGAGCGGCAGGCGGTGTTCGGCTCGCTCACGGTGCGCGAGAACCTGGCGCTGGCCGCACCGTCGTACGACCGGGCCCTGGACGCCTACCCTCAGCTCACCGCGCTGCTCCCCCGCCGCGCGGGCACCCTCTCCGGTGGCGAGCAGCGCATGCTGGCCCTGTCCCGCGCCCTGCTGGCACGCGCGCGCGTGGTGCTGGTCGACGAGCCGACGCAGGGCATGTCGCCGACGGTCGCGGCCCGCACGTACGACCTGTTGAGCGGGCTCGACGCCTGCGTGGTCGTCGCCGAGCAACGGTTGCCGCCCGTCCTGCACGGCCGGACGGCCGTCGTCTACGAACTGCGCCGCGGCACGGTCGTGTTCAGCGGAGAGGCCGCCGAACTGGCCCCGCCGACAGGGGCGGACCGAACACGGCCGGGCCCCGGGTAGCACTCTTCGATCCCTTCGGGACGACCAGCAGCGTGCCCACGTTCAGCCGGTCCGGGTAGTCGCCGATCATCTCCTTGTTGGCCTGGTAGAGCGCTCGCCAGCCGCCCTGGATGCCGTACGCGCGGGCGATCGCCGCGAGCGTGTCGCCGGGTTTCACCGTGTGCATACGGCCCTTGAGCCCGTACCGCTTCGCACAGACCGGCCAGGCCTCCCACCCCTGCACGGCCAGCACCTCCTGGGCGATGGCGATCTGCTGCTCACGGGTGGCGAGATCCGCGCGCGGGGCGTAGGCCAGGCCGCCGAACTCCTCCCAGGTGGGCTGCCAGAACTGCAGGCCGCCGTAGAAGCCGTTGCCGGCGTCGGCGTCCCAGCGCCCGCTGCTCTCGCACAGCGCGACACAGCTCCAGGGCCACCCGTCGCGGGCACAGTCGTACGGCACGGAAAGAGGCGACGGACCGGGGGCCGGGGGCGGTGGTGCCGCGTACGCCGGTACGGGCGCCGCTCCGGAGAGCAGACAGGCGGCGAGGAGGAGCTTGATCGGCATGCGGCGCATCGGCCCACGCTAAGCAGTGCCGCGCGGACGGCCGTCGATACGCGGCGGAAGATCCAGGGGCCCCACCCGGTCGGCGCACCGAACGGGCGGGGTCCCGTGCCCGGAAAGGGGGGAGCAGCTCAGATCTCGAGACGCTGCCCGGGCACGATCAGATGGGGATCGCCGCCGATGACGGCCTTGTTGGCGGCGTGGATCGCCTGCCAGGTGGTCCCGTACCGGGCGGCGATGCCGCTCAGCGTGTCGCCCTTGCGGACGGTGTAGTCGCCACGCGACGCGCTGCGGTCCGAGTGGTTCTGGGAACGGGCCGGCGCCTTCGACGGCTTGGACGGAGCGGCCTTCGTGGTGGCCGAACCGGAGGAGACCGCGGGGGCGCTGCCGGACGCCCCGGCCCGGGCGGAGCAGGTGGGCCACGCGCCCCACCCCTGGGCGCGCTGGACCTTGGTGGCCACGGCGATCTGCTGAGACTTGCTCGCCCTGTCCGCCGTCGCCGCGTAGGTGCCGCCGCCGTACGCGCGCCAGGTGGAGGCGGAGAACTGCAGGCCGCCGTAGTAGCCGTTGCCGGTGTTGATGTGCCAGTTGCCGCCGCTCTCGCACTGGGCGATGCGGTCCCATACTCCGCCGTCCGCCGCCGCGGCGTTGCCGGTCGCGGCCAGCAGTCCGAGAGGGGCGAGCAGGGCCGCCCCGGCGAGAACCGCCGTCGTACGTGTCTTACGAACGTTGTCGCGAGTGGTATCGGCACATTCGGACATGTGATTCCCTCTCGAAGGACCCGGGGTCCCCCGAGGCGCTTTGGTACGGCCGGCGGACGAACCCGAGCGGTGCTCGTTGCGCACGGCCGAGGAATCTAGGGAGGGCGACCGCCCGGTATCAACCAATTGCTTGTCACTCCAGGCCAGTTCGCCATTACCGCGGGTAGCGACTTTTTTCAGCCACCCACTTCATTCGCTGATTTCCTGATTTGTCGACCCGTCACTCTGGTGACCTGTGACCCACTTCACGCGACCAACTTCCTTGGACTTCCTAGGGATTGACGTTGAGTGCCCGTTTCCGGGCCCGGCGTGACCCTGTGCGCCCGATGGTTCGATTCCGTTCGCCCCGGAGCGTGACTCCCGCCACAGATCGGCCGTTGTCTTCTTCATGAGCCCGGGACCCACCCGGGCATCGTTTCCTGAGGGAGTCACCCGTGCCGCGCATGCTCGACGTCAGCGACGAGGTCCGCGCCGAGATCGGCGACGATGAGGCCGACCGGCTGCTCGCCGGAGAGAACGCCCCCGGCAGTTACGACTGCACCTCCTGCCGCACCCCGGGCGACTCCGAAGCGGAGCGCACCAGCACCGTCCTGTTCATCGGCGACGAGACCGCCGTCCTCGCCTTCGCCCACGCCACCTGTCTGCCCTCGCAGATCGTCCAGGTCACCGAGGAGCAACTCCAGGGAGCCGTACGCTCCATCAGCGGCGACCATGTCGAGCCGGACCCCGCCAAGGCCGTACCCGAGCAGGCGGTGCTCGGCGTCACCAGCGGACTCGTGCTGATCGCCGGGGAGTTGCACCCGGCGCTCGTGGTCGAGCCGACGGCCCCCATCGTGCGCCCCGGCGCGACCGACGTCGGCGACGACTTCCTGCCGCTCCTCATCGAGCAGGGGTTCATGCCGGTGACGCAACTGACGGAGGTGCCGCCGGTGCTGCACGGGTGGTCGGTGCTGCTGGCGATGGGCCGGCTGCACGCGGTCCTGCAGCCGGGACCGACGGGTGGACAGCCGGTCGCGTGGTGGCAGGCGCATCAGCCGCTGCAGGTCACGGAGGGCTGGCGGGCCGCCGCGAACAAGCATCAGCAGGTGCTGATGTTCGCGGCGCCGGTGGGATCGATCGGGCGTCAGCCCCGCGAGGACCTGCTGCGGGACGCGATCGACAAGGCCGCGGCCAACGGGAAGCTGGTCGCTTCCGCGATGCCTCTTGCCGGGACCTGAGCACGCCCGACGCGTAGGGACGGCGCGTGCACCCCTGAAAGCAGCCGCATCTCATGCTGCCCGGGGTCGTTTGGACATACGTGCACACCTACGACGTTCCCCGCCGCCAGTCCTACCAGTCGATCCCGTCCTCGCGGCCGACTCCGGACCCGCTGTGCGGCCCATCGGTCACGCCGATCTACGACGCGCTCTACGCCGAGTACGTCAAGTCGTTCCGCTCGCTGCCGGGTGACCGCAGTGGCGAGGAGGAGCTGGGGTTCACCGCGTTCGGGAACCTTTCGCAGGACACGTACGGCGGCGACCGGCCGGGGTCGTTCAGCAGCTCGTACAGCGCCTACAGCGCGGGCGCGCAGAGTGCCCGCGTCGGGCAGCAGCAGTCGCAGTTGCAGCGCGTCGGACAGATCGGGCAGCACGGCACGATGGTGCAGCACGTGCCGGCGCTGCCGCCGGGTCAGCGCCGCGGCTTGTGAGGCGGTGAGCAGGAAGGGCGGCCCCGACAGGGGCCGCCCTTCCTGCGTTTCCGTGCTTACTTCTTCTTGGCGCCGCGCTTCTCGCGCACCCGCACCGAGATATGGATCGGGGTGCCGTCGAAGCTGAACTCCTCGCGCAGCCGGCGCTCGATGAAGCGGCGGTAGCCCGCCTCGATGAAGCCGGAGGCGAAGAGGACGAACCGCGGGGGCTTGGTGCCGGCCTGGGTACCGAACAGGATGCGGGGCTGCTTGCCACCACGCACCGGGTGCGGGTGGGCGGCGACCAGTTCGCCGAGGAAGGCGTTCAGGCGGCCCGTCGGAACACGGGTCTCCCAGCCGGCCAGGGCGGTCTCGATCGCCGGGACCAGCTTCTCCATGTGACGGCCGGTGCGCGCCGAGACATTGACCCGGGGCGCCCAGGCGACCTGGGCGAGCTCGGTCTCGATCTCCCGCTCCAGGTAGTAGCGGCGCTCCTCGTCGAGGGTGTCCCACTTGTTGTAGGCGATGACGATCGCGCGGCCCGCGTCCACCGCCATGGTGACGATGCGCTGGTCCTGCACCGAGATGGACTCGGAGGCGTCGATCAGGATGACCGCGACCTCGGCCTTCTCGACGGCGGCCGCGGTGCGCAGCGAGGCGTAGTAGTCGGCGCCCTGCTGGAGGTGGACGCGCTTGCGGATGCCCGCCGTGTCGACGAACTTCCAGGTGACGCCGCCGAGTTCGATGAGCTCGTCGACCGGGTCACGGGTGGTGCCCGCGAGCTCGTTGACGACGACGCGCTCCTCGTTGGCCACCTTGTTCAGGAGCGAGGACTTGCCAACGTTCGGGCGGCCGATGAGCGCGATGCGGCGCGGACCGCCGACAGCGGTGCCGAAGCTCTGCTCGGGCGCCTCCGGCAGGGCCTCCAGGACGGCGTCCAGCATGTCGCCGGTGCCGCGGCCGTGCAGCGAGGAGACCGGGTGCGGCTCGCCGATGCCGAGGGACCACAGGGCGGTGGCGTCGGCCTCGCCGCTCTGGCCGTCGACCTTGTTGGCGCAGAGCACCACGGGCTTGTTGGCCTTGCGGAGCAGCCGGACGACGGCCTCGTCGGTGTCGGTGACGCCGACCTTGGCGTCGACGACGAAGACGACCGCGTCAGCGGCCTCGATCGCGTACTCGGCCTGCGCGGCCACGGAGGCGTCGATGCCGAGGACGTCCTGCTCCCAGCCGCCGGTGTCGACGACCTTGAAGCGGCGGCCCGCCCACTCGGCCTCGTAGGTCACGCGGTCGCGGGTGACGCCGGGCTTGTCCTCGACGACGGCCTCGCGGCGGCCGATGATGCGGTTCACCAGAGTCGACTTGCCGACGTTCGGGCGGCCGACGACGGCGAGCACGGGCAGCGGCCCGTGACCTGCCTCCTCGAGCGCGCCCTCGACGTCCTCGACGTCGAAGCCCTCTTCCGCGGCGAGCTCCATGAACTCCGCGTACTCGGCATCGCCAAGCGCTCCGTGGTCGTGCTGCTCGCCCGAGCCGTCGGAGTGGATGTGGTCGTTCATGAAGTCCGTACCTCGTCGTTCATCGTGGTGATCGGTGGACCTCCCGGTTTCTCCGGTTTGATCCACTACTTAGTGTCGCTCAGCGCCCGGTCAGGCGCCTGGCGTTTTCCAGGTGCGCGGTGAGCTGCTTCTGGATGCGCTCGGTCGCCTCGTCGAGCGCCTTACGGGTACGCCGCCCGCTGCCGTCGCCCGCCTCGAACGGGTCACCGAAGACCACGTCGACACGGCTGCGCAACGGAGGCAGCGCCTTTATCAACCGTCCGGGCCGGTCGGAGCTTCCCAGCACGGCGACCGGGACGATCGCGGCGCCGCTGCGGACGGCGAAGTACGCGAGCCCGGCGCGCAGCGCGGCGAAGTCGCCCTCGCCACGAGTGCCCTCCGGGAAGATCCCGAGGACCCCGCCGGCCGAAAGTACGTCCAGGGCCTGGGTGATGGCCGTGCGGTCGGTGCCCGACCGGTCGACCTTGACCTGTCCGATGGCGAGCAGGAACGGGTCGAGGGGGCCGATGAAGGCCTCCTTCTTGATCAGGAAGTGCGTCGGCCGGGGCGCCACACCCATGACCATCGGGCCGTCGATGGCGTGGGAGTGGTTGACGGCGTAGATCACCGGGCCGGTCGCGGGCACCTTCCAGGCGCCGAGCACACGCGGCTTCCACAGCCCGTACATCAGGCCGACGCCGATGCGCCGCCCGACCTCTGCACCCCGCTCCGAAGGCACGGTCACTTCCCGGCCCGCTTCTCCTCGACGAGGGTGACGACGCACTCGATGACCTGCGTCAGCGAGAGCTCGGTGGTGTCCACCTCGACCGCGTCACCGGCCTTGGCGAGCGGCGAGGTCTTCCGGCTGGAGTCGGCCGCGTCCCGCTTGACCAGGGCCTCGCGGGTGGCGTTGACGTCCGCGCCCTTCAGCTCACCGCTGCGGCGGGCGGCACGCGCCTCCGGGGACGCGGTGAGGAAGATCTTGAGGTCGGCGTCGGGCAGCACGGTCGTACCGATGTCGCGGCCCTCGACGACGATGCCCCGCTCCGCCGAGGCGGCTATCGAGCGCTGCAGCTCGGTGATCCGCGCCCGTACCTCCGGCACCGCGCTCACCGCGCTGACCTTGGAGGTGACCTCCTGGGTGCGGATCGGCCCGGCGACGTCGACGCCGTCGACGGTGATCGTCGGGTCGGCCGGGTCGGTGCCGGAGATGATCTCCGCCTTGCCGGCCACCGCGGCGATCGCGGTCGGGTCCTCGATGTCGATCCCGTTGGTCACCATCCACCACGTGATCGCCCGGTACTGGGCGCCGGTGTCCAGGTAGCTCAGACCGAGCTGCGCCGCGACGGCCTTCGACGTGCTCGACTTGCCGGTGCCGGAGGGACCGTCGATGGCGACGATCACGGGCTGGGCGGCGCCGTTTTCCACGGGAGGAGACCTTCCTGGTGCGGTGTGGCGGGGAGTGCGGGGCGCGATGGGGCCCCGCACAAGGGTACTGGCTCGTCGGCGGCCTCTTTACTGGCGGATGGCCCAGCCACGCTCCCGCAGTGCCGCCGTCAGGACCGGCGCCGTCTGCGGCTCCACCATCAGCTGCACCAGACCCGCCTGCTGCCCGGTCGCGTGCTCGATGCGCACGTCCTCGATGTTGACCCCGGCCCGTCCCGCGTCCGCGAAGATACGGGCCAGCTGACCGGGCTGGTCGTCGATGAGCACGGCCACGACCTCGTAGGTGCGCGGGGCGGACCCGTGCTTGCCGGGTACCCGCACCTGTCCCGCGTTCCCGCGCCGCAGCACGTCCTCGATACCCACGGCTCCCTCACCGCGCTTGGCCTCGTCGGAGGACTGCAGGGACCGCAGCGCCCGCACCGTCTCCTCGATGTCGGCGGCGACGTCGGTGAGCAGGTCGGCGACCGGTCCCGGGTTCGCGGACAGGATGTCGATCCACATCCGGGGGTCGGACGCGGCGATCCGGGTCACATCACGGATGCCCTGACCGCACAGTCGTACGGCGGCCTCCTCGGCGCTCTCCAGCCGCGCCGCGACCATGCTCGACACCAGGTGGGGCATGTGGGAGACCAGCGCGACGGCGCGGTCGTGGGCGTCGGCGTCCATCACGACCGGTACGGCGCGGCAGTGCGAGACCAGTTCCAGGGCGAGGTTCAGCACCTCGGTGTCGGTGTCCCGGGTCGGCGTCAGCACCCAGGGGCGGCCCTCGAAGAGATCGCCGGTCGCGGCCAGCGGGCCGGACTTCTCGCGGCCGGACATGGGGTGCGTGCCGATGTACGAGGCGAGGTCGACACCGAGCGCCTCCAGCTCGCGGCGCGGTCCGCCCTTGACGCTCGCCACGTCGATGTAGCCGCGGGCCACGCCCCGGCGCATGGCGTCGGCGAGCACCGCGGCCACATGGGCGGGCGGGGCGGCGACGATCGCGAGGTCGACGGGTCCTTCGGGCTCCTCGTCGGTGCCGGCGCCGAGCGCGGCGGCGGTGCGGGCCTGCTCGGGGTCGTGGTCGGCCAGGTGGACCTGGACGCCCCGGCTGACCAGCGCCAGCGCGGCGGACGTGCCGATGAGGCCGGTGCCGATGACGAGTGCGGTTCTCACTGGGCGATGTCCTTGCGCAGGGCGGCCGCGGTGCCCAGGTAGACGTGGTTGATCTCGGTACGGGACCGGTCGGACTCGATGTGCGCGAGGATCCGCACGACGCGGGGCATGGCGCCCTCGATGTCGAGCTCCTGGGCGCAGATCAGCGGGACGTCCACGATGCCGAGCTTGCGGGCCGCGGCCGCCGGGAAGTCGCTGTGCAGATCCGGAGTGGCCGTGAACCAGATGCTGATCAGGTCGTCCGCGGTGAGGTCGTTCCGCTCCAGGACGGCGGTGAGGAGCGCTCCGACCTGCTCGTCCATGTGGCCGGCTTCGTCCCGTTCGAGTTGGACGGCGCCCCGGACCGCTCGTACCGCCACGGCTCTGCTCCTTGCTGGTGTACGGCTCTTGGTACATCCAGCCTAGTCAGCCCGCGTCGGGCCGGTGTGCGCCGCCCGCCCGCTGAGACACCTGCAGGTTCTGCTGCCTGGCGAGCTCGTCGAGGCCGGCCGGCACCTGTCCGTCCGGCGTCAGCTTGTCCACGACCCGCGGCAGCACCTGCGCCAGCTCGTCCGCGGCCTTGTCCGGGGAGACGCCCGTCTCCTTGGCGACCTGCCGGAGGGTCTCGCCGGGCAGCGCGTGCTGGATCTGCTGGCCGGTCACGGACTGGTTGGCGCCGGTGCCGACCCAGGAGTCCTTCTGTTCCGCGAGACCCGACTTGGCGAGGGTGTCGAGCAGCCCGCCCAGCGGGTTGTTGCCGTTGCCGCCCTGTTTGCCGAGCGCGGAGAGCAGCGCGCCGAGGATGTTGCTCCCGGTGGAACCGTTGCCCGAGCCGAGGAGTCCTCCCAGAAGACTGCCGACGTCGTTACCCGCCATGGTCGTGCCTTTCGCGAGGTCGGCCGAGCCCGGGGGACCCGGCGCCGAACTCTGCCAATGTCACCCAGATTGCCCTATTCCGCTACTTGTGGTGAGAACGCGTCCGTGCGCCTCTGGACGCGGGGCCCCGGGTCCGCTCTCATGGCAGGAAGCTCGCCTCGGGGGAGGCCCGTAATGAAGCGTTCCGGACCGCTGCTCACCCTTCTCGCGGGTCTGCTGGTAGGCCTGTTCATGCTGTCGCTGAATGCGACGACGGGCGAGAAGACCACCTCGTCCTCGGTTCAGGAGTCGCCGAGCACCAAGGCGTCACCGAGTCCGGCTCCCACGCGGACGACCCCGTCTCCGTCCCCTTCGCCGTCGAGGGTGCCCGTCCCGAACGCCGACTACGCGGGCCGCACCGACGACGACTCCTCCGCGATCGCCGTGTCCCTGCGCGACGGCCGGGCGATCGCGTACTTCTGCGACGGCCGGGACAAGGAGTCGTGGCTCAAGGGCGACGTCGAGGACGACGGCACCATGAAGCTCACCGCCAAGGACGGCTCGAAGCTGAACGGCACCCTCAAGGAGGGCAAGCGGATCAGCGGCACGGTCGACATCGGCGGCGGGCACTACACCTTCACCGCCGACAAGGCGATCAAGCCGTCCGGTCTGTACCGGGCGACGGCCACCGTGCGCGACGCGAAGTTCGACGGCGGCTGGATCGTACTGAAGGACGGCAGCCAGGTCGGCATCCTCAAGAAGGACGGCAAGCCCTCCCCCGCACCCGAGATCGACCCGGAGACCGGCGTGGTGACGGTCGACGGACAGCAGCTCACGGCCCGCCCCGTCACCCCCTGAACTCCAGTCCGTACGAGGGAGCCGACATGACCGCCGACCCGAACGCCGCCACCCAGGGATTCCCCTCTCCCCGGCCCGCCGAGCCGCGGCCGAGCCCGGCGCGCTATCTGGTTCCCGCGCTGGTCGCCGCCGCGGTGGCGGTCGCCCTCGGTGTGTACGGCAAGGTCCACGACCCGGCGGGGACCGCCTTCAACCTCGCCGGTTTCAGCAGCACGGGCGCGGTGAAGTCCTGGATGGCGACGGTCGCGGTCTTCTTCGCCGTCGTCCAGTTCTTCTCGGCGCTGATGATGTACGGCAGGCTGCCGGGCCCGAGCTGGTCAGGGGTGCTGCACCGCTGGTCGGGGCGGGTGGCGTTCCTGGTGGCGGTGCCGGTGGCGGTGCACTGTCTGTACGCGTTGGGCTACCAGACGTACGAAGCGCGCGTTTTCTGGCACTCCCTCCTGGGTTGCTTCTTCTTCGGGGTGTTCAGTGCCAAGATGCTGCTGCTCCGCTCGGAGCGACTCCCCAACTGGCTGCTGCCGATCGTCGGCGGGCTCGTCTTCACCGCGCTCACGATCATCTGGCTGACCTCCGCCCTCTGGTTCTTCCGCACCTTCGGAGTGACGACATGACGACTCACGGCCCGACGCGACGCACGGTCCTCCTCGCGACCGGGGCCGCGGCGTTCACCGTCGGCTGCGGCGAGTACGGCAACGAGGGCGACGGCGACTCCGGGTCCAACACCGTCGAGGCCTCCGCCGGCCAGGAACTGGCGAAGACCGGTGAGATCCCGGTCGGCGGCGGCAAGATCTTCAAGGACGAGAAGGTCGTCGTCACCCAGCCGAAGGAAGACGAGTTCAAGGCCTTCACCAGCATCTGCACCCACCAGCAGTGCCCGGTGGCCAACGTCGACGGCGGCACCATCAACTGCACCTGCCACGGCAGCAAGTTCAGCATCACGGACGGCTCGGTGCAGAACCCGCCGGCGCCCCGGCCGCTGGCCGAGAAGAAGATCACGGTGCAGGACGACTCGATCCGGCTGGCCTAGTGCCGCGGCACTAGTCCCAGAGGGCACCGAGCGTCGCCAGCTCGCTCTGGTACTCGATCCGGTCCGCCCACTCGGCGGGCCATACGTCGGCCCCGTGGTACGCCCCCGCGAAGGCCCCCGCCAGACAGGCGATCGAGTCGGAGTCCCCGGCGGTGCAGGCGGCCCGCCGCAGGGCCGTCACCGGTTCGTCGACGAACAGCAGGAAGCACAGCAGCCCGGTAGCCAGCGCCTCCTCGGCGATCCACCCCTCGCCGGTCGCCAGACACGGATCGGTCTCCGGGGACACCGAACGGACCGCTCCCTGAAGGCGCCCGAGGATCTCCAGGCACTCGTCCCAGCCGCGCGCGATGAAGTGCTCGGCCGTCGGGTCCTGGCTGCGGGTCCACAGGTCGCCGAGCCAGCGGTGGTGGTAACGGGTGCGGTTCTCGAGGGCGTACGACCGCAGCTGCCCGACCAGTCCGGTCGGCTCGGCGCCCTGGGCGAGCAGCCGTACGGCGTGCGCGGTGAGGTCGGACGCGGCGAGCGCGGTCGGGTGCCCGTGCGTGAGCGCGGACTGCAACTGGGCGGCGCCGGAGCGCTGTTCGTCGCTCAGACCGGGGACCAGGCCGACGGGGGCGACGCGCATGTTGGCGCCGCAGCCCTTGGAGTGGATCTGGCTGGCGTCCTGCCACAGGCGCCCTTCGGTCTTCAGCAGGTTGCACGCGACGAGACAGGTCCGGCCCGGCGCGCGGTTGTTCTCCGGCGACTGGTACCAGTCCACGAACTCCTCGCGCACCGGACGCTCCATCCGCTTGGGCGCGAGCAGCCCGCGGTCCATGGCCGTGCGCAGCCCTCGCCCCAGCGCCAGCGTCATCTGCGTGTCGTCCGTGACGATCGCCGGCTTCGGCAGCTCCATCTCCCGCCACGGCCCGCACTTGGCGAGGATCGACGGCACGTCGTTGAACTCGGTCGGGAAGCCCAGCGCGTCCCCCAGGGCGAGGCCCAGCAGGGCTCCCGTGGCGGCGCGCTTCCTGACGGTCGTGGCGGTCATGCGGGACGTCCTTCCCGAGGCGTTCGGAGCAGAGGCGGATGGAGCGTCGTGGCCGTGCCCGCGCGGTAGAGCGCGGCCGGTTTGCCGCGGCCGCCGGTCAGTCGCGCGGCGCCCGGGACCGGTTCGACGAAGCCGGGCGTGGCGAGCACCTTGCGCCGGAAGTTGGGGCGGTCTAGGGCGGTGCCCCACACGGTCTCGTAGACCTGCTGGAGCTCTCCGAGCGTGAACTCCGTCCCACAGAAGGCGGTGGCGAGGCAGGTGTACTCGAGCTTGGCGCCGACGCGTTCCCGGGCGTCGGCCAGGATCCGGTCGTGGTCGAAGGCGAGCGGCCGCGCTGCGCCGTACGGCACCCAGCGGGCATCCGCGGCGTCGCTGCCGCCGTGCGGCTCGGGCGGGTCCGGCAGCAGCGCGGCGAAGGCGACGGACACGACGCGCATCCGGGGGTCGCGGTCGGGCTCGCTGTAGGTCCGCAGCTGTTCCAGATGCAGCCCGGAGACGTCCGACAGCCCGGTCTCCTCGGCGAGTTCACGCCGGGCCGCCGTCTCGGCGGACTCGTCGGGCTGCACGAAGCCGCCGGGCAGGGCCCAGTGCCCGGCGTCCTGCTCCTGTCCGCGCTCCACGAGCAGGACGTGCAGAGCGCCCTCGGTGACGGTGAGGACGGCGAGATCGACGGTGACGGCGAAGGGCTCGTAGGCGTACTTGTCGTATGCGTCCACGCACCACCACCCCTTTAATAGTCACTACGACTATAAAGTTGCCGGATGGGATCGCGCAACCCGGGTAACCGCACCGCATGAGCGAGATCCTGGTGGGCACGTGTTCGTGGACGGACCGGGCGTTGACCGGCAGCGGCTGGTATCCGCCGGGCCGACGAGACGCCGAGGGACGGTTGCGGCACTACGCCGAGCAGTTCCCGGTCGTCGAGGTCGACTCGGCGTACTACGCGCTGCCCGGCGCCCGCAACAGCCGGCAGTGGGCCGAGCGGACGCCGCCGGGCTTCGTCTTCGACGTGAAGGCGTTCTCGCTGCTCACCGGGCATCCGACACGGAGTTCCGCGATGCCGGGCGGGCTGCCCGCCGAGCCCGGGAACCCGACGGTGCTGGACGAGGTGTGGGCGCGGTTCACCGAAGGGATCGAGCCCCTTCGGGCGGCCGGACGGCTCGGCAGCGTGCTGTTCCAGTTCCCGCCGTGGTTCCGGCCCGGACAGCGGGCCGGGGAGTTCCTGCGGGAGTGCGCCGAACGGACCGCCGGGTGGCCGGTCGCCGTGGAGTTCCGGCATCCCGGCTGGTGGCGCAAGGAGTGGGCGGACGTGACCTGCGCGCTGCTCGCCCGTTACGGCATGTCCGCCGTGGCCGTCGACATGACCCAGACGCTCCCCTCCTCGATCCCGCCCGTCGCTCCCGTCACCGCACCGCGGCTGTCCGTCGTCCGCTTCCACGGTCGCAGCACCGCCTGGGGATCGGGGAGCAAGGAGGACCGCTTCCGGTACGAGTACGGCGAGGACGAACTCGCCGAGTGGCTGCCCCGGTTGCGCTCGCTCGCCGGGCGGGTCGAGCAGCTCCACGTCCTGTTCAACAACTGCTGCGGCACCGCTTCCGTCCGGGCCGCGGAGACGATGCGGCGCCTGCTGGCCGGTACCGGCCGGTCCCCGGCGCTCGAGGGGCAGGCGGCCCGGGAGCCCTAGCCGCCGCAGAACCCGGCGGACTCATCCCGGGAAGGAATCGCGCCGCCCCAGAAAGGCCAGCAGCCGGACGTCGGGCGGCGCGCAGGACGGGACGGCGACCGGCTCCGCGAACCGCACCCCGCGGTCCTCCTCGGAGACCACGCACCGCGCGATGGGCAGCAACTCGGCCGCGAGAGCGACCGGGAAGGGCCGCGACCGTCCACAGGCCCGCGCCACGTCCCAGCCGTGCACGGCGATCTCGACGGCGCCGACCGCGCCCATCACCCGTACGTCCAGCGGCCGTTCTCCGACGTGGACCAGATCAGGAGGGCCGGCCGCCCAGGCACCGAGCACCGCACACGCGCGCGTACGGAAGCCGCACACCCGGTCGCTCTGCGGCAGCGGCCCGATCCGCCCGCCGGTCAGCCCCTCGTGCAGCGCGTCCAGGGAGTCGTCGAGATGTTCGAGCAGCTCCCCCAGATCCCACCCGGCACAGGGCGTCGCCCGGCCGAGTCCGGCAGCCCCCACCACGGCCACGCTCCCCAGCGCATACGCGAGCGACCGCTCCAGCAGCTCCCCCGGGTTCACGACGGCCCCCCGGCCGGCCACGACACCCTCACAGGGACCCTCAGTGACCTCTCAGACGCCTCTGACGACCCTCCGGGCCCGGAGGGCGCCGGATGCCGCGCACGGCTCTCCAGGGCCGTGAGACACGTGCTGGTGGCGATCCGGTGCGGCCCGGTCCGCGAGGGCGTCCGGCCCTCGTCCCCGTCGTGGCCCCGCCGAGCCCGTGGATCCGTCGTCCTGGTCATGCCCGCTCCCCTCGTCCGTGTGGGATGCAGACCGACGGGAGCGCGAAAACGCATCGGCCGGCCCCGGAGAAGAATCCGGAACCGGCCGTCGTACGCACGAAACGGCGAGACCTAGAGGTCGACTTCCTTCATCAGCATCCCGACCTCCGTGTTGGACAGCCGCCGCAGCCAGCCCGACTTCTGGTCGCCCAGGGTGATCGGGCCGAAGGCGACCCGCACCAGCTTGTCGACCGGGAAGCCGGCCTCCGCCAGCATGCGGCGCACGATGTGCTTGCGGCCCTCGTGGAGGGTCACCTCGACGAGGTAGTTCTTGCCGGTCTGCTCGACGACCCGGAAGTGGTCCGCCTTCGCGTACCCGTCCTCCAGCTGGATGCCGTCCTTCAGCCGCTTGCCCAGGTCACGCGGGATCGGACCCACGATGTGCGCGAGGTAGACCTTCTTCACGCCGTACTTGGGGTGGGTCAGCCGGTGCGCCAGCTCGCCGTGGTTGGTGAGCAGGATGACACCCTCGGTCTCGGTGTCGAGCCGTCCGACGTGGAAGAGCCGCGTCTCCCGGTTGGTGACGTAGTCGCCGAGGCACTGACGGCCCTCGTTGTCCTCCATGGTGGAGACGACGCCGGCCGGCTTGTTCAGCGAGAAGAACTGGTACGACTGCGTCGCGACCGTCAGGCCGTCGACCTTGACCTCGTCCCTCTCCGGGTCGACACGCTTGCCCTGCTCCAGGACGATCTCGCCGTTGACCTCGACCCGCGCCTGCTCGATGAGCTCCTCGCAGGCCCGCCGGGAGCCGTAGCCGGCGCGCGCGAGGATCTTCTGCAGCCGCTCGCCCTCCTGCTCGGCGCCCGGGAAGGTCTTGGGCAGCTTGACGTCCTTCTTGTTCGCGTACCGCTCGCGGTTGCGCTCCTCGGCCCGCGCCTCGTACTCGCGGGAAGTCGCGGGGACCCAGCGACCGCGCCCGGTGCCGCCCTGGCCCTGCTTGGGGCCGCCCTTGGCACCGCCGCGCGCGGAAGCACCGCGCCCGGACTTCGGGCCCTCATGGGTGCCGCCCGGCCCTACGTCGTAACGGCGCTCCTCGGGACGGGGCTTGCCCGCGCGCTTCGGCTTGTCGTCGCGCCCTCCCCCGCCCGTCGGCTGGGAGCCGCGTCCGCCCGTCCCGCGGGGGTTGCCGCCGCCACCGGTTCCCCGGGGCTTGCCGCGCCCGCTGTTGTTGCCACTGCCGCTGCCACTGCTTCGCATCAAAGTTCCGTCGTCGTCGTGTCGTCTGCATCTGCATCCGGTGCGTCCGGATCGAACGACGGGACCCCTTCCAGCGTCTCGGCCTCGATCGCCTCCGCCTCGGGGAGAAAGGGCGCGAGCTCCGGGAGCTCGTCCAGGCCTCGCAGGCCCATCCGCTCCAGAAAGTAGTTCGTCGTCACGTACAGGATCGCACCTGTTTCGGGTTCCGCGCCCGCCTCCTGGACCAGACCGCGCTGGAGGAGGGTCCGCATGACCCCGTCACAGTTGACTCCTCGTACGGCCGAGACCCTGCTGCGGCTCACCGGCTGACGGTAGGCGACGACGGCCAGGGTCTCCAGCGCGGCCTGGGTGAGCCGGGCCTGCTGGCCGTCCAGCACGAAGCCCTCGACGGCCGCCGCGAACTCGGGCCGGCTGTAGAAACGCCAGCCCCCGGCGATCAGCCGCAGCTCGAAACCGCGCCCCTGGACGGTGTACTCGTCGGCCAGTGCCCGCAGCGCGTCCGCGATCTGCCGTCTGGGCCGCTGGAGGATCTTCGAGAGGTGTTCCTCGGTGGCGGGCTCGTCCACGACCATGAGGACGGCCTCCAGGGCGGGCCTGAGATCGAGGTCGGCGACGGTGCGCGGCCCGGCCGGGACGTCGGTGGTCTCCTCGCTCACGCCTTCTCCTCCTTGGGCGGCTCGGGCGGTCGGTCGAACTCGTCGGTCACCATCGGCTCGGCGTCGCCCTCCCCGCCGGTCCACCGCACGATGAGGTCGCCGAGGGCCGTCTCCTGGTCCAGCGCGACGGCCTTCTCCCGGTACAGCTCCAGCAGCGCCAGGAATCGCGCTACGACGGTGAGGGTGTCGTCGGTGTCCTCGACCAGCGTCCGGAAGCTGGCCTCGCCGAGCTCCTTCAGCCGGGCGACGACGATCCCGGCCTGCTCCTGCACGCTGACCAGCGGCGCGTGGATGTGGTCGACGTACACCTGCGGCTTGGGCCTGGGCTGCATCGCCTTCACGGCGAGCTTCGCGAACCCCTCCGGGCCGATGCTGATGACGACCTCGGGCAGCAGTGCGGCGTGGTGCGGTTCGAGGCCGACGGTACGGGGGTAGCGGCGGGCCTCCTCGTCGAGGCGGTGGTTGAAGATGTCGGCGATCTGTTTGTACGCGCGGTACTGCAGCAGTCGCGCGAAGAGCAGGTCACGTGCTTCGAGGAGCGCGAGGTCGGCCTCGTCCTCGACCTCGGCGGAGGGCAGCAGACGGGCCGCCTTGAGATCGAGGAGCGTGGCCGCGACCACGAGGAACTCGGTCGTCTGGTCCAGGTCCCAGTCCGGCCCCATCGCCCTGATGTGCGCCATGAACTCGTCGGTCACCTTGGACAGGGCGACCTCGGTCACATCCAGCTTGTGCTTGGAGATCAGCTGGAGGAGGAGATCGAAGGGACCTTCGAAGTTGGAGAGACGGACCTTGAAGACACCGTCGCCGGGTTCCTGGGGTTCGGCGGGGGTCTCAGGCGGCGGGGCCTCGGGCTCCGGCTCGGGTTCCGGTACGACGGCCTCGGGCTCCGCGACCTCCGGCTCCAGTGCCACCGGCCCGGGTGGGGACAACGGCCCACCGGCCTCGGCCACCGGCTCGCTCTCCGGCTCGACCCGCAGAGCGCCCCGCCCCAGCACACGCCGACGGCCGGCAGGTGCGCCGGGGGTGGGAACGTCGTTCGAGGTCATGGCCCTCGCAGGCTACCGTTACCGCCCGCGCAGTCGGCGTACGAGGATGCTCGCGTCTCCCCGGGACTCCAGATCGGCCAGCACCACGGCGACCGCCTCGCGGACGATGCGCCCGCGGTCGACGGCCAGCCCGTGCTCGCCGCGGAGCACCAGACGGGCGTGCTCCAGATCCATGAGCTCCTCGGCGGAGACGTACACGGTGATCTTCTCGTCGTGCCGCTCACGCCCGCTGGGCCGGCGTGAGGCCGCCCGGCCACCGCCGCGCTGCTTGCGCGGCGCGGCAGAACCTTCCTGCGCGTCCTGACGTCGCCCGGAGCGCTCCGCGTCCCGGCTGCGGGACTCGCCGGCCGCGGCCGGCTCCGTGGCCACATGCTCCGCCCCGTCGCCGTCACCGCCCTGCGCGGGCACCGACTGCGGCGCGTCCTCGGACGACCCGGCCGCGGCCCCGTCACTCTCCCCCGCGGGCGCGGGCACCCGGGCTTCGCCGTTGGCCCCCCGCCGCGGAGTGGACGGCTGGAGCGCCATTCCCCCTGTCGTACGGAAGAGTTCGTCGGCCCCCGGCAGACTCACTCGGCGTGACACCGGGCGAGCACCTCCCTGGCGAGCTGGCGGTAGGCGGCGGCGCCGACGGAGTTGGAGGCGTACGTGGTGATCGGCTCACCGGCGACCGTGGTCTCCGGGAAGCGGACCGTGCGCCCGATGACCGTGTGGTAGACGTGGTCGTCGAACGCCTCGACGACACGCGCGAGCACCTCACGGCTGTGCACGGTGCGCGAGTCGTACATCGTGGCGAGGATCCCGTCGAGCTCCAGCTCCGGGTTGAGCCGCTCCTGGACCTTCTCGATGGTCTCCGTCAGCAGGGCGACACCACGGAGGGCGAAGAACTCACACTCCAGTGGCACTATCACCTTGTGCGCGGCCGTCAGGGCGTTGACCGTGAGCAGACCCAGTGAAGGCTGACAGTCGATCACGATGTAGTCGTAGTCGGCCATGAGCGGCTTCAGGGCCCGCTGCAATGTCGACTCGCGCGCGACCTCGGAGACCAGCTGGACCTCCGCCGCCGACAAGTCGATATTGCTCGGCAGCAGGTCCATGTTGGGGACCGCGGTCTTCAGCAGGACCTCGTCGGCCGCCATACCCCGCTCCATGAGCAGGTTGTAGACGGTGAGGTCGAGCTCCATCGGGTTGACACCGAGGCCCACCGACAGCGCGCCCTGCGGGTCGAAGTCCACGAGCAGCACGCGACGTCCGTACTCCGCGAGCGCGGCACCCAGGTTGATGGTCGACGTCGTCTTGCCGACGCCGCCCTTCTGGTTGCACATCGCGATGATCTTCGCGGGTCCGTGATCGGTCAGCGGACCCGGGATCGGGAAGTACGGCAGCGGGCGTCCGGTCGGGCCGATGCGCTCACGGCGCTGGCGCGCAGCGTCGGGAGCGAGCGTGGCCGCGTACTCGGGGTCGGGCTCGTATTCGGCGTCGGGGTCGTAGAAGTGCCCCTCGGGCAGTTCGTCGTAGTCGGCGAACTGGCTGTGGGGCGCGCCACTTCCGTCGCCGGCCATGGCGTTCACGTGATGGCCATCCATGCTCTGGTGTGCTGACAGAGTCACCCTCCGGTTCAGGTGGCCCTGGTGGGCTGCGAAGGTGCGCACCGCGACGGAGCCGACAGCCTCGAACCCCGCGGGGCCCTCAGCCCGTGCAGGCGTTCCTGGTTGACCACCTCCGGGAGTAAATGTCGACTCATTCACAAGTCGTCTTACCTCCTTGGTGACCAGGAAACTTCTAGACAAGGTCAGCGTGGCACCATGCCGACGGTTGGCGACTCTATGGCGTGTCGGGTGTTCACAGCAACACAATCCGCCGGACCCGGCAGGATGTGTCGGCAATCAAACATCGCGCTGTCAAGGGCGTACGGCCGTCGCACGGCAGGTTTCACCGGTGTGCGAATCGACCAAAGGGTTACGTTCGAGGCGAGTTGACCGAGCGTCGCAAAGTGACCATACACACATGTGGCCGGACCTCGTCGGGCAAGGTCCGGCCGCCTGCGAGTCGTTGACGCGCCTTGTTGACGTATCGCCTTTACGAAAAGGTGACTTAGCCGAGCAGGGTCTCGAGCTCCACGTGCTCCAGGCCGTGCGCCTCGGCGACCTCCTTGTAAACGACCTTGCCGTCATGGGTGTTGAGACCCCTGGCGAGCGCGGCGTCGCGGCGCAGCGCCTCGACCCAGCCGCGGTTGGCGAGTTCGACGATGTAGGGCAGCGTCGCGTTGGTGAGCGCGTAGGTGGAGGTGTTGGGCACCGCGCCGGGCATGTTGGCGACGCAGTAGAAGACCGAGTCGTGGACCTGGAAGATCGGCTCGGCGTGCGTGGTCGGGTGGGAGTCCTCGAAGCAGCCGCCCTGGTCGATCGCGATGTCGACAAGGACACTTCCGGGCTTCATCCGCGACACGAGCTCGTTGGTGACCAGCTTCGGGGCTTTGGCGCCCGGGATGAGGACCGCGCCGATGACGAGGTCGGCGTCCAGGACGGCCTTCTCCAGCTCCAAGGAGTTGGACATGATCGCCCGCACCTTGGTGCCGAAGACCTTGTCCGCCTCGCGCAGCTTGTTGATGTCGCGGTCGAGCAGCGTGACGTGGAAGCCCATGCCGACGGCGATCTGGGTGGCGTTCCAGCCGGAGACACCGCCGCCGATGACGACGGCCTTCGCGGGCTGGGTGCCGGGCACGCCACCGGGGAGCACGCCACGGCCGCCGGCCGAGCGCATCAGGTGGTAGGCGCCGACCTGCGGGGCGAGCCGGCCGGCGACCTCGGACATCGGGGCGAGGAGCGGCAGCGCGCGCGAGGGCAGCTCGACCGTCTCGTAGGCGATCGCCGTGGTGCCGGACTCGATGAGCGCGTCGGTGCACTCCTTGGAGGCGGCCAGGTGCAGGTAGGTGAAGAGCGTCTGGTCCTTGCGGAGGCGGTGGTACTCCTCGGCGATGGGCTCCTTGACCTTGAGCAGCAGGTCGGCGGTGGCCCACACCTCGTCGGCCGTGGCAAGGATCTGCGCGCCGGCGGCGACGTACTCCGCGTCCGGGATCGACGAGCCGAGACCGGCGTTCTGCTCGACGAGGACCTGGTGGCCGTGGCGCACCAGCTCGTGCACGCCGGAGGGGGTGATGGCCACCCGGAACTCGTTGTTCTTGACTTCGCGGGGGATGCCGACCTTCACGTCGATCACGGTCCTTGGCTCAGGGGGTATGGGGCAATACAACACATACCCGGGCACGCATGAGCACACCGGGATGCACCGCAGGAGAAGGTGCGGCAGAGCCAGTCTAATGAAGGCGTTCCCGCTGTCTAGCCTTTCATTGCATCAATCTTCAGTGGATGTACTACGGATTTCGCAGGCATCAGGGTCGTGTTTCGCGGGATCAGCCTGCTCAGGTTCCGGTTCCGCCTCCGAAAGCTCCTCTCCCAGCAGCCGCTCGGCGGCCCCCCGGTGCAGCCCCGCCGCGGCCGGATCGCCCAGGTGTTCCAGCGTGTCGGCGAGCCTCAGCTGGAGCGCGGCCTGCAGCCGTACGTCCTCGGCGCGCCGCGCCCACTCGACGGCCTCCTGGCAGGTGCGCAGCGACTCCTCGGGCCGCCCCGCGTACTCCTGGACACGCGCCAGTTCGCTCAACGCCCGTGCGTGGGCGGCCACATCCCCGTTCCTGCGGTGCCCGGCGACCGCGGCCCGCCATCCGCGCATCGCCTCGCCGTAGCGGCCCGCGTAGGTGTGCGCCGCGGCGATACGGCCGTACAGCCGCGCGGCGTCCGCACGCTCGTCCCGGGCCAGCCGCTGGGCGAGGGCGCGACCGAACCAGTCGGCGGCCCGGTCGTAGTCCCCGAGCTCCAGATGCGCACCGCCTACGGATTCCATCGCGCGACCGGTCGCATACGGGTCATTCGCTTCGCGCCCGGCGTCCAGCGCGGCCCGGTACCGGGCCAGCGCCTCCTGCGTGCGACCGGTCTGCGCGTCCAGGTCGCCGAGGTTCAGCAGCGCCGCCGCCTTCTCCCGGGGCAGCTCCCGGCGCTCGGCCACATCCAGGACGAGCCGGTGCAGGCCGTACAGGTCGGCCGCCGCCGCCTGGGTGCCGAAGTGCGCGACCATCGCCCTGACCAGCTGGGACATCAGACGGCGGGCGAGGGTGTCGAGCTCCCCGTCGGCGACGGCCAGGCGGGCCGAGGCCAGCAGGGCTGACCTGCGGATGCGCAGCCAGTCCTCGGCGGCCCGGGGGCTGGGGTAGCGCAGCGAGCGGGGCATGCCCTGGAGCTTCTCGCGGGCCTCGGGACTGTCGGTCTCGGTGATCGCGCGGGACGACTGCAACAGCCGTACGGTCCGCTCCAGCATCCGGGCGCGGGCGAGCTGGAGCTCGCCGGGGCGGTCCTGGGTCTCGGTGAGCGCCTTGAGCAGGGGGTGCAGACAGCCCGGCACCACGTACTGCGGCAGCGGCGACTCCACGGCGTGCAGCAGACCGAGGGCGACGAAGTCGTCCAGGGTGGTGCGGGCACCGCCCACCGAGCAGCCGGCGAGGGCGGAGGCGGTGTGCGGGTCGACCAGGCCCGCCGGGGCGAGGGAGAGCAGCCGCAGTATCCGGGCGGCGGGGATGGGCAGGGCGGAGTAGGCGAACCGGAAGACGCGGCTGAGCGGCGTTCCCTCGTCACCCTCCGTGCGCAACTGCTTGGCGAGGTCGGCGACGGCGGCCTTGGGACGGGCGGCGAGCCAGCCGCCGGCGAGCATCATGGCGGCGGGCTGTGCCTCGCACACCTCGACGAGGCCCTCCGCCGCCCGCGGGTCGACGGTGATGCGGACCGAGCCGGTGGAGCGGCTCAGCAGATCCAGCGCGGACTTGGTGTCGAGGCCGCCGAGCGTGCAGGGCCGGACGTCGGAGATGCCGGTGAGCGGACCGCCGGAAACGGCCACGACCAGGCACTCCGGGGTCTCCGGCAGCAGGGCGTCGACCTGCTCCGCGCTCACCGCGTCGTCGAGCAGAAGCAGGGCGCGCCGGTCGGCGAGGGCGTCGCGGAGGGCTGCCGTCAGGTCGTCCTCGCAGGCGCCGGCCGGCGTCGGAAGGTCCAGGGCGGTGAGCAGTTCGCGGGCGATGCGCTCGACGGGGACGGGGGTGCCGTCGGGCTCGCTGAGCCGGGCGCGCAGCACTCCGTCGTCGTAACGCTCCGCGACCTGCCGTACGAGTTCCTCGGCGAGCGCGGTGCGGCCGGAGCCGGGTCTGCCCGCGATGAGCAGCACGCGCGCGCGGGGGGCCTTCTTCCCGGAGAGGGTGTCGAGGCCCGCTCGCTCGATGTCGGCGAGCAGCTCCTTCAACTCCCGTGTCCGGCCCAGGAAATGACCCTCGACTGACAGCTGAACGCCGCCTGTGTCCACCGCCTGGTCCGTCACGGGCCACACTCCCGTCCCACCGCACGCGCAAGCCCGCCGGGACTCCGGTTCGGGCAGTTTCAGAGCCTAGTTCACGCTCTGCAACGTTCCGCGGGGTACGCGGCGGTGACGGACGGAGACTCCCCCGATCGGATCAACGGATCATAGGACCGACGGTTTTCGCCACGCCGCTCAGGGGCGCGGGGAACTGCGCGACCAGCCACGGCGGACCCGCAGCCGAAAACGGTCTGGCACTACGCCTCAAAGGGGCGGGCAGGCCACTCCGCGTCCGCCGGGCGCAGCGTGTCCAGACCGCCGGAGGCCCGCGCGGCGACCAGTGAAAGCACGCCCACGACCAGGCAGTTGTTGTGCAGCTCACCGGCGAGCACACCCCGTACGAGCTCATCGACGGGCACGCGCGCGTACTCCAGGTCGATCTCCTCGTGCTCGACCTCGAAGCGCTCGCCCTCGGCCTCCGACAGATCGCGGGCGAGAAAGATCCGCACGGCCTCGTCGCAGCCGCCCGCCGTGGTGTAGACGTCGGTCAGCACCCGCCAGTCCTCGGCCTTGACGTGCGCCTCCTCGTACAGCTCGCGCTGCGCGGCGTGCAGCGGGTTCTCACCGGGCACGTCGAGCAGGCCGGCCGGGATCTCCCACAGCTTCTGGCGTACGGGGTGGCGGTACTGCTTGATCAGCAGGACCCGGTCCTCGTCGTCCAGGGCGAGGACTCCGACCGAACCCGGATGGACCTGGTAGTCGCGGCGGACGACCTTGCCGTCGGGCATGACCACGTCGTCCGTGCGGACGGAGGTCTTGTTGCCCACGAAGGGGGTCTCCGTCGCCCGGATCTCCCATTCCTCGGGGGTGTCCTTGATCGTCATGCCCTGTCCCTTCCACACGTTCAAGAAAAAACCGGGGTGCGACCTTGAAGGTACGCACCCCGGCAACCGTACAACTGGTGTGTTACTTGGAATTCTTCCGTTCGACCGAGGCCTTCACGAGGCCGGCGAACAGCGCGTGCGGTCGCGTGGGACGCGAGCGCAGCTCGGGGTGCGCCTGCGTGGCCACCAGGTAGGGGTGGACCTCGCGCGGGTATTCGACGTACTCGACGAGCTTGCCGTCCGGCGAGGTGCCGGAGAACAGGATGCCCGCCTTCTTCTCGAGCTCCGCGCGGTAGGCGTTGTTCACCTCGTAGCGGTGCCGGTGCCGCTCCTCGACATACTCCTTGCCCTCGTACACCTCGCGCACGATCGAGCCCTCGGCCAGCTTGGCCGGGTACATGCCCAGGCGCATGGTGCCGCCCATGTCGCCGTCACCGGCGACGATGTCGAGCTGCTCGGCCATGGTGGAGATGACCGGGTGCGAGGTCGCCGAGTCGAACTCGGTGGAGTTGGCGTCCGGGATGTCGGCCAGATTGCGCGCGGCCTCGATCACGATGCACTGCAGGCCCAGGCAGAGACCGAGCAGCGGGATCTTGTTCTCGCGGGCGTACTTGATCGCGCCGACCTTGCCGAGCACACCGCGGTCGCCGAAGCCGCCCGGGATGCAGACGCCGTCGACGTCACCGAGCTGCGCCGCGGCGCCGGCCGGGGTCTTGCAGTCGTCGGAGGTGACCCACTTGATCTTGACGCGGGCCTTGTTGGCGAAGCCGCCCGCGCGCAGCGCCTCGGTGACCGAGAGATAGGCGTCGGGCAGGTCGATGTACTTGCCGACCAGGGCGAGGGTGATCTCGTGGTCGGGGTTGTGGACGCGGTCGAGCAGGTCGTCCCAGGTCGTCCAGTCCACGTCGCGGAACGGCAGGTCCAGCTTGCGGACGACATAGGCGTCCAGGCCCTCGCCGTGCACGGTCTTCGGGATGTCGTAGATCGACTTGGCGTCGGGGCAGGCGACCACGGCGGCCTCGTCGACGTCGCACATCAGCGAGATCTTGCGCTTGATCGCGGTCGGCACCTCGCGGTCGCAGCGCAGCACGATCGCGTCCGGCTGGATACCGATGTTCCGCAGCGCCGCAACCGAGTGCTGGGTCGGCTTCGTCTTCAGCTCCCCCGACGGGCCGATGTACGGCAGGAGGGAAATGTGGACGACGAAGACGTTGTCACGGCCGACCTCGTGGCGGACCTGGCGGACGGTCTCCAGGAACGGCAGGGACTCGATGTCGCCGACGGTGCCGCCGACCTCGGTGATGACGACATCGACCTCGTCGGTCGCCATACGCCGGATGCGGTGCTTGATCTCGTTGGTGATGTGCGGGATGACCTGCACGGTGTCGCCCAGGTACTCGCCGCGCCGCTCCTTGGCGATCACCGTCGAGTACACCTGGCCTGTAGTGACATTGGCGCTGCCGTCCAAGTCGCGGTCCAGGAAACGCTCGTAGTGTCCGATGTCCAGGTCGGTTTCGGCGCCGTCGTTGGTGACGAACACCTCACCGTGCTGGAAGGGGTTCATCGTGCCCGGGTCGACGTTCAGATACGGGTCGAGCTTCTGCATCACGACGCGCAGGCCGCGCGCCTTGAGCAGCATGCCGAGGCTGGAGGCCGTCAGGCCCTTGCCGAGAGAGGAGGCGACACCCCCGGTGACGAAGATGTGCTTGGTCGTCGTAGATTTCGGCGGCATGGCCAAGACGGGGCTCCCGTGGTCGCGATCTGGGGTGCGGGGCGGCGCTGCAACCGGAGATCTCCGGCTTCGCCGTCGCTGCGGTCGGGGGTTTTATCCACCACCGGTCCACGGGCTACCAGGGTATCAGCGCCTCGACGGGATGGCTTCCGGCCACGCTCCGCGCACACGCCGACACAGACGCGTACACGTCTCATGGTTCTCACCCGTCGCTCACCCGATCGGCCCATCCACGTTGCCCGGAGCGGCACCCAGATCATCTACGTGCGACGTATCCTGCTCGGACATTCGCTGCCGAGCCCGGCCGGCCACACGGCACCACCCCCCGCCCGTAAGCACCGGAACAACGTGAGCTCGACAGTTCGTTGAGTACAGATTGTCGTTTTGCCTCACAGCCGAACGGCTGCTTTGCTTCACCGCTCAACGACGCATTACAACGACCCCTTGACCGCAAGAGCGACAGCCCCCCTTTTTCCTCGGGGGGCGACGTGGCCGTTCGACTGGAGTTGCACGTGGCCGGGCGCATCGAAGACTACGCACTCATCGGAGACATGCAGACCGCTGCTTTGGTCTGCCGGGACGGCACGGTGGACTGGCTCTGCCTGCCCCGCTTCGATTCCCACGCCATCTTCGCCGGTCTGCTGGGCACCGAGGAACACGGCTTCTGGAGACTGGGCCCCGCGCACGCGGCCGACGCGGAGCCGCCCACCGCGGCCCGGCGCACCTACCGCGGCGACTCGCTGATCCTGGAGTCCGAGTGGGACACCCCGCGCGGCACGGTCCGGGTCACCGACTTCATGCCCCCACGTGACGGCGCACCGCAGCTGATCCGGATCGTGGAGGGCGTCTCGGGCCGCGTCCCGATGCGGTCCGCGCTCCGGATGCGTTTCTCCTACGGCCGGGTGGTGCCGTGGGTGCACAAGCACGAGGGCCGTACGGTCGCCGTCGCGGGTCCGGACTCGGTCTGGTACGACACCGAGTGCGAGACCTACGGCAAGTCGCTGACCACGTACTCCGACTTCACGGTCGCCCCGGGTGACCGGATCGCGTTCACCATCTCGTGGGAGCCCTCGCACAAGCAGCCGCCGCCGCTGCCGGAGCCGGAGCAGTCGCTGGAGGCGACCGAGGAGTTCTGGCGGGACTGGGTCGATCACTGTACGTACCACGGCCCCTACCGCGAGGCCGTCGTCCGCTCCCTGATCACGCTCAAGGCCCTCACGTACGCGCCGACCGGCGGCATCGTCGCCGCCCCCACCACCTCGCTGCCCGAGGACATCGGCGGTGTCCGCAACTGGGACTACCGCTACACCTGGCTGCGCGACGCCGCGATCACGCTGTCCTCGCTGCTGCGCACCGGCTACCGCGAGGAGGCCCGCGCCTGGCGCGAGTGGCTGCTGCGCGCGGTCGCGGGCGACCCCGAGAACCTGCAGATCATGTACGGCATCGCGGGCGAGCGGGAGCTGGGCGAGGCCGAGCTGGACTGGCTGCCCGGCTACGAGAACTCCGCCCCGGTCCGGGTCGGCAACGGCGCCGCCCATCAGCTCCAGCTGGACGTGTACGGCGAGGTCACCGAGGCCCTGCACCTGGCCCACATGACGGGCCTGGCCCGCAACGACTACGCGTCCCTGCTCCAGCTCAAGCTCATCCGCTACCTGGAGGACCACTGGGACGAGCCGGACGAGGGCATCTGGGAGGTGCGCGGGCCGCGCCGGCACTTCGTGCACTCCAAGGTGATGGCCTGGGTCGCCGTCGACCGCACCATCAAGCTCATCGAGTCCGGCGACGCGGACGGCCCGCTGGAGCGCTGGCGCGAGCTGCGCGACGACATCCACCGGGACGTGTGTGAGAAGGGTTACGACAAGGAGCGCAACACCTTCACACAGTCGTACGGCTCGAAGGAGCTGGACGCCTCCCTGCTGCTGATCCCGCAGATGGGCTTCCTGCCGCCGGACGACAAGCGGGTGATCGGCACCATCGAGGCGATCCAGCGTGAGCTGTCCACGTCGGACGGCTTCATCCTGCGCTACCCGACCGAGGGTCAGAGCGAGGGCGTCGACGGTCTGCCCGGTGACGAAGGGGCCTTCCTGGCCTGCTCGTTCTGGATGGCGGACGACCTCGCGATGATCGGCCGCGTGGACGAGGCCCGCAAGCTCTTCGAGAAGCTGCTGGCCCTGCGCAACGACCTCGGGCTGCTCGCGGAGGAGTGGGACCCGGTGGCACAGCGCCAGGTCGGCAACTTCCCGCAGGCCTTCAGCCACGTTCCGCTCATCGACACCGCGCTGCGACTGACGGCGTCGGGAGCCTACGGCGGCTGAGCGCGCTGTACGAGCCGAGCCCGCCTAGGCTGGGACGAATAGCCCCTGCGAGAAAGGGGGCGCCCCATGGCATCCCCGTCGAAGGCGGGCACGGCACTCGCCGCGCTCCGCGAAGACCTGGTGGGCGACGTGTTCGCCCCGGGGGATCCGGGCTACGACGAGAACCGGACCGTCTACAACGCGATGATCGACCGCCGTCCCGCGGTGGTCGCGCAGTGTGTGGCCGAGGACGACGTCGTACGGTCCGTGCGCTTCGCCCGTGACCTGGATCTGCCGATCGCGGTACGCGGCGGCGGGCACAGCGTGGCGGGCATGGCGCTGAACGACGGCGGTCTGGTCGTCGATCTGCGCCATATGCGCGGGGTCACCGTCGATCCGGCCGCCGCGGCGGTACGGGTCGCGGGCGGCGCCACGATGAGCGACCTGGACCGCGCCTGCCAGCCGTTCGGTCTGGCCACCACCGGCGGACGCGCCTCGACCACCGGGGTGGGCGGCTTCGTGCTGGGCGGCGGCAGCGGCTGGCTGGAACGCTGCTGGGGACTGGCCGCCGACAACCTCCTCGGCGTCGAGCTGGTCACCGCCGACGGCTCGAAGGTCCATGCGAGCGCCGACGAGAACCCGGAGCTCTTCTGGGGCCTGCACGGCGGCAGCAGCAACTTCGGCATCGCCACCGCGCTCACCCTCAAGCTGCACGAACTGCCGGCGTTCTCCATCGCCCTGCTGCTGTATCTCCCGGAGTTCGGCCGTGAGGTCGTGCGCACCTACCGCGACATGATTGAGCCCGGCCCCCTGGAGGCGGGCGGCGCCGTCATCTATCTCACCGGCCAGGCGGAGGAGTTCATGCCGCCCCAGCTGGTGGGCACGATGCTGTGCGGTGCGCTGCTGACGTACGCCGGCACCGAGGAGGACATGCGCAAACTCGCCGAGCCGCTGCTGGCCCTGCCGCACGAGGTGGAGATCGTCGGCCAGATGCCCTACGCCGACGTCCAGTGCATGCTCGACGATCCGCCCGGCCTGCGGAACTACTGGTCGGCGGAGTATCTGACGGGCCTGCCCGACGACTACGTGGACGTCTTCTGCGCCCGCGCCGACTCGATGCCGGTCCCGAGCAACACGCTGCATGTGCTGTTCCCGGAGGGCGGCGCGGTCACCGACGGCCCGTCCGAGTACCCCGTGCCGTACCGGGGCGCGCCGTGGGGCGTGCACCCCTTCGCTGCCTGGGAGGACCCGGCCGACGACGACCGGTGCGTGGAGTGGGTGCGCGAGGTCCGCGCGGACGCCCGCCCGTGGCGCACCGGTGACGTCTACCTCAATTTCATCGGCGACGAGGGCACGGAACGGGTGGTGGCCGGGCTGGGGGCCGAGAACACGGGGCGGCTGGCGGCCCTCAAGCGGGAGTACGACCCGGACAACGTCTTCCGGTTCAACCACAACATCAGACCGGCGTGAGGTCCGGGGACCGACGGAGGGCAGCCGGTCAGCGGCGGCCGGGGCGAGCGCCGTCAGGGTCCGCCGCCCGGAGATGTGCCCGGGGCACGGGCGCGGGTAGCGTCCGGCTCATGGACAGCAGATTCGACAGCCAGGGCGCCGCCATCACCGTGCAGCGGGCGCTGGAGCTGCCCGGCCTGCGCAGCGGCCTCCCCGAGATCCTCGCGGGCGCCGACCGGCTCCAGCGGCCGGTGCGCTGGGTGCACGCGGGTGAGGTGCCCAACATCGCCTCCCTGCTGAAGGGCGGCGAACTGCTGCTGACCACGGGCTACGGGCTCGGTACCCGTCCGGCCGAGCAGCGTGCGTTCGTCCGCACCCTGGCCGAGCGGGGCATCGCGGCCCTGGTCGTCGAACTCGGCCCGCGCTTCACCCGCCTCCCGGCGGCCCTGGTCGACACGGCCCGCGCGACCGGGCTGCCACTGGTCCAACTGCACCGCGAGGTGCCCTTCGTGACAGTGACGGAGGAGATCCACACCGAGATCGTCAACGGCCACTACGCCCTGGTGCAGCGGGCGGAGGAGGTGCATCGCCGCTGTACGGAGGCCCTGCTGGGCGGCGGCGGGGTGCCCCAGGTGCTGGGCATCCTGGCCGACTTCAGCGACAACCCGGTCTTCCTGGAGACGACCGACGGCCAGCTGCTCTACGCCGCCGGGGCGGGCCCCGAGGGTGCGGATCCGCTCCAGGTGTGGGAGGGGCTGCGCAGCCAGCACAAGGACGCCCCGCCGGCCGGTTCCGTGCTGGTGGACGTGCCCGGGGGCGGCCCGGGCACGGGTTCGGTGCGCGCGCGGCTGGTCCTGCTCCCCGTACGCGCTCCCCTGGTCCCTGTGCACCGGATGGCGGCCGAGCGGGCCGCGGGCATCCTCGCCGTGGTGCTGATGCAGGCCCGGCAGGAGGAGGAGCTGGCCGCGCGGGGCCGGGGCGACTTCCTGACCGACCTCGCCGAGGGCCGTATCGCCGCCGAGGACGCGCCCGCGCAGGCGCGCGTGCTGGGCTTCAAGCCGGGCGCCAGTCCGTTGCTGCCGGTGGTGATGCGGCTCGGCGACGCCCTGTCCCCCGGCGGCGGCTGGGCGGTGCTGGCGCGGGCGGTGTCGGAGGAGCTGGCCGCCGTGGGGGTGCCGGTCCTGCTCGGCGTACGGCCGGTCGAGGGCCGCGTCCTGGTGCTGCTGGGGCTGCGCTCGGAGTCGGAGCGAGCGGCGGTCGCGGACCGGGTCGCGGCGGCGCTGCGGGCGGGAGTGGAGCGGGCCGGGATGCAGCGGCCGGGGGCACAGCCGCCGGTGGTGGTCGTCGGTGTGGCGGGCGGCTGGGCGGCGGCTTCGGCAGGGCTGCGGCACGCCGCGGAGACGGCGACCGCCGCGCAGGGTCTGTCGGACCGGCCCTGGTACGACGCCCGCCGCCTCGACATCGACCTGCTGCTGTGGCGGCTGCGCGACCATCCGGACCTCGCGGCCTTCGTCGACCGAGCGATCGGCCCGGTCCGCGACCACGACCACCGCTCCAAGCCACCGCTGCTGCCCACCCTGGAGACCTACCTCGCGCACGCGGGCCGCAAGGCGGAGACGGCACGCGAACTGCATCTGAACCGGCAGACCCTCTACAACCGCCTCGCACGCATCGGCGAGTTGCTGGGCACCGACCTCGACGACCCGCAGACGGTCCTGGCGTTGAGCCTGGCCCTGAGAGCCCGCAGGCACGTCGTCTAGGTCCCTCAGACGAGGGGCCGCGGCTGAGTCAACTCGTCGTAGACGCTGAGCACTTGGGCGACGGTCTCGTCCTCGGACGGCCAGCTGGCGGCCTGCCGTACCCCCTTCGCCCGCAGCTCCTCGCACCGCTCGGGATCGCCGAGAAGGCGTACGACGGTGTCGGCGAGGGCCTCCGCGTCGCCGTACGGCACGAGTTCGGCGGCGTCGCCCACGAGCTCGGGCATGCTGCCGACGTCGGTCGCGACGAGCGGCACGCGCGCGTGGAGGGCCTCCTGGGCCAGGACGGAACGGGACTCCCAACTGCTCGACAGCAGCGCGAGATCGGCCGCCGCGAGCAGCTCGGCCACGTCGTCGCGCCGCCCGATGAGCCGCACCGGCAGCCCCTCGTCCTCGATCCGGCGCTGCAACTCCGCACGCAGCGGCCCCTCCCCCGCGATCACGACGAGCGGCACCGGGTCGAGCTCCCGCCACGCGCGTGAGGCGTCCAGCAGGGTGTCGTACCCCCGATGGCTGTCGAGGGAGCCGACGGCCATCAGCAACGGGCGCCCGGTGGCGCCGAGTTCGGCCCGCACCTTGGGCCGCGGCCGGTCGGGGTCCTCGAGCCGCACGGCCTTGCGGACCCCGGGCAGTGCGACGGCGGCGAGCCGCGCGTCCCGCGCGCCCGTCGCCCGCGCCCGGTCGACCAGCGTCGAACTGGCCCCGAGGACCACGGAGGCGGCCTTCACGACCCGCCGCTCCAGCAGCCGCACCAGATGGGCCCGCGCACCCTCGGCATGTGCCCGGTCGTGCCAGGTGACGACGAGCGGAGTCCGCCGCCCGCTGAGCGCGAGCACCGCACGGAACGAGGCGTGCAGCCCGTGCGCGTGGACGAGGTCGGCGTCCGCGCAGGCGGCACGCAACGCGGCGACGGCCCCCGGGTCGCTGCTGCGCGGCACGTGCACATGGTCGGCGCCGGCACCACTGAAGTCGTAGGCGCGATCGGCGTCAGCAGGGGCGCACACGGTCACCCGCACGCCCCTCGCGACCAGCCCGGAGGCCAGGGACCGCACATGCGCGCTGCTGCGGGCGTTGCCACCGCCGAGCACCTGAACGGTGCGCAGCGGCGACTGGCCGTGCGGTGAGTGGCTGCTCACGGGGGTCACGTGGCCGGGGCTCCTGGTTCGGGTCGGGCGGTCACGAGGAAACGTACAGAAGGTGTCGGGCGGAGGGGTGTACCGCGCGCTTCCTACGCTTACTGCGTTCTAGGCCAAGGATGCCAGCACGCACGGGTGTTCCGGGAACGCCGGGGGTGTGGGGGTTCTGGAAGGAGAGGGGGTGGGTCACTCACACGGGTGAGAAACGGGGCGCGCTCGGAGCGAGTGGGGTCACTCGGGGAGCCCGACCGGCCCCAGCGGCAGCGACCGCGCGACCGCACTCACCCTGTCCCCGTACACGGCCGCGGCCACGACAGCGACGGCATGGGCCACCAGCCCCGCCCGCCCGTTGCCCGCCACCACAGCGGCGCCCAGAGCCGCACCCAGCGCGTGCGCGCCCATGTCGCCGATCATCGTGCGCTCACCGAGGTCCTCCGGCAGCACGGCAGCCGCGGCGCCCACGACCGCGGCGGCCAGCTCTCCCCCGGGCCCCTCGCGCAGCATCCCCGGCACCCCGAACGCGACGACCGAACCGGCCGCCCGCCCCGGCCGCACATCCACCAGGTTGACGAAGTGCGCGGCCCCGGCGATCACCACGCCCGCCAGCACCTTGTCGACGACCCGCTCCTTGAGGAACGCCCCCGCGACGAGCCCGGCGGCCGAGACGCCGAACAACTTGACGGCGCCGCTGGTGACTTCGCCTTCCCGCAACGCGCGGAGATGCGCACGGAAGCCACGGCGCGGGTCACCGGCGCCGGCGACATCGTCGTACGCCCCGCAGACCCCGGCGGCCGCCACGGCGAGCGCGGCGGCGGGGTGGACGCGAGCGGCGACGAGCGCGGCGCCCACCGCGGACGCGGGGCCGGCGTACAACTCGACGGTGCGCCCGGCGTAGTTTTTCCGCTCCCAACGGTCACGTCCGCCAGGAGCGCCGGCCCGCAGGGCGCTGACGGCGGCGCGGGTGAGGACGGCGGCGAGAGCGAGGGAGACGGGGCGGCCGATCATCATCCGGCCACCCTAGTCCGCACGCCCCTGACGGGCCCTGTGCGCGAAACGCCTTGCGCGTGCAGAACCCTGTGCGTGCAGAGCCCTACGCGTCCGCCCGAGCCGCCTCCAGCAACTCCTCCGCATGCGCCCGCGCGGTCTCCGAGTCCTCCTGCCCGGCGAGCATCCGGGACAACTCCCGTACCCGCTCCTCGCCTTCGAGGACCTTCACACCGGAGCGCGTGACAGAACCGTCGTTGGTCTTCTCGACCAGCAACTGCCGGTCGGCGAAGGCGGCCACCTGCGGCAGATGCGTCACGACCACGACCTGCGCGGACTTCGCCAGCTTGGCGAGCCGTCGCCCGATCTCGACCGCGGCCTTGCCACCGACGCCGGCGTCGACCTCGTCGAAGAGATAGGTCGGCACGGGATCCGTCCCCGCGAACACCACCTCGACGGCCAGCATCACGCGGGAGAGCTCACCACCGGAGGCCCCCTTGGCGATCGGCCGCGGCGGCGCCCCGGGATGCGGAGCGAGCAGCAGCTCGACCTCGTCGGCCCCGGACGGCCCGTACGCGACGGCTCGCCCGCCGACTTCGACGCCTTCCGGATCCTCGGTCTGCCGGATGTCGAAGGACACGCGCGCGTGCGGCATCGCGAGCGAGGCCAGCTCCGCGGTCACAGCGGCGGCGAACCGCGAGGCCGCCTCCGCACGCGCATCCGTCAACGCCTGCGCCAGCCCGCCCAGTTCCGCCCGCAGCGCGTCCCGCTCGGCGGTCAGCTCGTCGATCCGCTCGTCGTCGCCGTCAAGTTCGGTGAGCCGCGCGGCCCCCTGCTCGGCCCAGGCCAGCACGGCGGCGACATCATCGCCGTACTTCCGGGTGAGCGCCGTGAGGGCCGCCCGCCGCTCCTCGACGGCAGCCAGCCGCAGCGGATCGGCGTCGAGGTCGTCGGCGTACCCCGCCAGCTCCCCCGCGACATCGCCCAGCAGGATCCCGATCTCCCCGATCCGGTCGGCGAGCGCGGACAGCGCCGGGTCGTGCGACCGTACGGCCTCCAGGGCCCGCTGGGCGCCCGCGACGAGCGTGGCGGCGTCGATGCCCTCGGGGTCCTCGGGATTACCGGCGAGAGCGGCGTGCGCGACCGTGGCGGCGGACGACAGGGCCTCCGCGTGCCCGAGCCGCTCGGCCTCCCCCGCCAGTTCGACGTCCTCCCCGGCACGTGGCTCGACGCCGGCGATCTCGTCGAGGCCGTAGCGCAGCATGTCGGCCTCCTGGGCCCGCTCACGCGCACGTGTGGTGATCTCGCCGAGCTCCACGACCACGGCCCGCAGCCGCCGATAGGCCTCGGTGTACTTGGCCAGCGGCACGGTGACGGCGTCCCCGGCGTACCGGTCGAGCGCCTGCCGCTGCCGGGACAGCTTCAGCAGCCCCTGCTGATCCGTCTGCCCGTGCACCGCCACCAGCTCATCCGCGAGCTCCGCCAGCACTCCGACGGGCACGCTCCGCCCACCCACATGCGCCCGGGACCGCCCCTCGGCGGAAACGGTACGGCTGATGAGCAGCGCCCCGTCATCGAGCTCTGCCCCGGCCTCCTCGGCCCGCACCACGACCGAAGAGCCCGCGGGAACGCTGATCCGCCCCTCCACGACCGCCTTGTCGGCCCCGATCCGCACGAGCGCCGGGTCCGCCCGCCCACCGAGCAGCAGCCCCAGGCTGGTGACCACCATGGTCTTGCCCGCGCCCGTCTCACCCGTGACAGCGGTGAACCCGGGCGACAGCTCGACGACCGCGTCGTCGATGACTCCGAGCGACCGTATCCGCATCTCTTCCAGCACGGTGAAGACCTTACGAGGTAGGGCGGGACAAGCGCGAGGCACCCTGTCACCCGGGCGAGTGGAGAAACCTGAAGGGGCGCGGGGCTGTATCGATGTGCGGCTCCGCCGCGTGGGCGCGACCAGCCACAGATCACCCGCACCCGCCAACGCTCCGTCACCACCCCCCGCAGATGGCTAGTGCGGCGCCCCCCGCCACCCGGATACCGGCAACGCAAACTTCGCCACAAGCCGGTCGGTAAAGGACGCATGATGCAGTCGAGCCAACCGCACCGGCACAGCCCCCCGCCGCACCTCGACCCTGGCCCCGGGCGGCAGCTCAACCGTCCGCCGCCCGTCACACCACAGAACCCCCGGCGGAATATGTGGCAGAACCTCCACAGCCAACACAGAATCCGGCGACGTCACCAACGGCTTCGCGAACAGCGCGTGCGCACTGATCGGCACCATCAGCAACGCCTCCACCTCGGGCCACACCACAGGCCCACCGGCGGAGAAGGCATACGCGGTGGACCCGGTGGGAGTCGACAGCACGATCCCGTCGCACCCGAACCCCGTCACCGGCCGGCCGTCGATCTCCAGCACGACCTCGAGCAGCTTCTCCGCGCCGGCCTTCTGCACCGCCGCCTCGTTCAGCGCCCAGTCCGTGTGCACGATGTCCCCGTTGCTGTGCACGACGACATCGACGGTCATCCGCTCCTCGACCTCGTACGACTTCGTCACCACCCGGTCGACGACCTTGTCGAGATCATCCCGCTCGGCCTCGGCGAGGAACCCGACGCGCCCGAGGTTGACGCCGAGCATCGGCACCCCGGAAGCCCGGGCGAACTCGGCCCCCCGCAGCAGCGTCCCGTCCCCGCCCAGCACGATCAGCAGCTCGCACCCGTCGAGGCACAGCGGAGTCGCCTCCTTGACCAGCTCCACCTCGTCCGGCAACGGCAGGTCGGCGGCCTCGTACTCCAGCACGCGCACGCCGATGCCCTCACGCAGCAGGCCCTTCACCACCAGCTCGGCGCTGCGGATGGCCGCTGGCCGCCCGGTGTGGGCGAGCAGGAAAACAGTACGAGCTCGGTTCTGGGTCAACGCGGCCCCTCCGCCACTGCACGGTCAACGTCGGCCGGATCCAGGGCGGGTGCCCCGGCACGCAGCCACAGAAAGTATTCGACATTGCCCGAGGGTCCGGGCAACGGACTTGCCGTGACCCCCTTCACCCCGAGCCCGAGTTCCCATGCCTTCTCGGCCACACCGCGCACGGCCTCCGCCCGCAGCCGCGGACTCCGTACGACTCCCCCACTGCCCAGCCGTTCCTTCCCCACCTCGAACTGCGGCTTGACCATCATCACCAGGTCGGCGTCCGGCTTCACGCACCGCGCCAGGGCGGGCAGCACCAGCCCGAGCGGAATGAAGGACAGATCCCCCACTACAAGGTCCACGGGCTCCCCATCGATCGCTTCAAGCGTCAACTCGCGTACGTTCGTACGGTCCTTGACGGTGACGCGTTCATCGCTCTGAAGAGTCCACGCGAGTTGCCCGTACCCGACGTCGACGGCGACGACGTGCGCGGCCCCCGACCGCAGCAGCACATCGGTGAATCCGCCGGTGGACGCGCCGGCGTCCAACGCCCGCCGCCCCTCGATGACGAGCCCCCGCGGTACGAACGCCTGCAGCGCGCCCGCAAGCTTGTGCCCGCCCCGGGACACATAGCCGGGATCGCCGTCGTCGTCCGAGACCACGATCGCCGCCGCGGTCTCCACCTGCGTGGCCGGCTTCGTCGCGACGGTCTTGCCGACACTGACCCGCCCGGCGGCGATCAGCTGACTGGCGTGCTCGCGCGAGCGCGCGAGCTTCCGCCGGACCAGCTCCGCGTCGAGACGTTGGCGTGCGACTCCTGCCACGTTCGGTTCAGCTCCTATTGCCATACGAGGGTGAAGGCGCCCTCTGTTCATACGACGACGGGGGCGCCGGCGTTCCCGGGCGGGCGTCGAGCGCGGTGAGCGCGTCGCGCAGCCCCCGGTGTACATCCTCGTACACCTCGACGTGTCCGTCGGTGGCGAGGTGGTCGGCGTCGCCGAGCCGCTCCAGGTGGGCGTCCACCTCGGCGTTGCCGGTGGGGGTGCGGGAGACGTTCAGCGGGGCCGGGGCGGCGGGTTCGTGCTCCGGCTCCACCGCCTCCTCGAGGGTCTGCGTCTCCGGTGCTGCGTCGCTCATACCCAGACGCTACCCCGAAGGGCTGGGGTACCGTCGATCTCGATGGCCACGATCGAGGAGTGCCGCGCCGCACTCGAAAAGCTCTCCGACACCATGCAGCGCACCGAGGGGGACGTCCGCACCGCGGCGGCCATGGACCGCTCGGTCAGCTGCCGGATCACCGACCTCGACACCACCTTCGTCGGCCGGATGACGAACGGCCGGATCGTGGTGCACGACACGGTCCAGGGCCCGCCCCCCGAGAAGGCCCAGATCAGACTGACCATGAAGAGCGACGACCTGGTGGCCCTGGTCGACGGCCAGCTGAACTTCGCCAAGGCCTGGGGCTCGGGCCGGGTCAAGCTGGAGGCGGGCCTGCGCGACCTGCTCCAGCTGCGGAAGCTCCTGTAGCTCAGGAGGCCTCGGCGGCAGCCACCTTCCGCACGTCCGTCCTCCTGTCCTCCACCCGCGCCTTCCGCGCCGCCGGCACCACCAGCGGCGTCGCCGTCTCCGGGTCGTCGATGACCTGGCAGCGCAGCCCGAAGACCTCCTCGACCAGCTCGGCCGTGACGATGTCGTTCGGCGCCCCCTCGGCGATGACGCTGCCGTCCTTCAGGGCGATCAGATGCGTGGCGTACCGGGCGGCGTGGTTGAGGTCGTGGAGAACGGCCACCAGCGTGCGGCCCTGCTCCTCGTGCAGCTCGGCACAGAGGTCGAGGACGTCGATCTGGTGCTGGATGTCGAGATAGGTCGTCGGCTCGTCCAGGAGCAGCAGCGGGGTCTGCTGGGCGAGCGCCATGGCGATCCACACACGCTGGCGCTGACCGCCGGACAGCTCGTCGACGTACCGGTCCGCGAGCTCGGCGACCCCGGTCTGCGCCATCGACTCCTGCACGACCCGCTCGTCCTCGGTCGACCACTGGCGCAGGATGCCCTGGTGCGGGTAGCGGCCGCGGCCCACCAGGTCGGCGACGGTGATCCCGTCCGGCGCGATGGACGACTGCGGCAGCAGGCCCAGCGTCCGCGCGACCTTCTTCGCGGGCATCGACTGGATGACCTGACCGTCGAGCAGCACCCGCCCCTGGTTCGGCTTCAGCATCCGCGACAGCGCCCTCAGCAGCGTGGACTTGCCGCACGCGTTCGGGCCGACGATCACGGTGAAGGAGTTGTCGGGGATCTCCACCGACAGCTGCTCGGCGATGACGCGCTGGTCGTAGGCGAGGGTGACGTTCTCGGCGGAGAGGCGGTTCACGGTGCTCCTTCGGGTGTTCCGGTTCGCCCGGGTGTTGTTGTTCGCCGAGCCGCTCATGTCCGGCTTGCGCGAGCCGCTCATATCCGGCCCGCCTTCCGCTCGGTGACCAGCAGCCAGAGCAGATAGACACCGCCGAGCACACCGGTGACCACGCCCACCGGCATCTGGTCGGCGCCGAAGACCTTCTGCGAGATCCAGTCGGCACCGACCAGCAGGGCGGCGCCCATGCACAGCGAGGGCAGCAGGTTCGGGCCGGGCGAGCGGGTCAGGCGCCGGGCGAGCTGCGGCGCGGTGAGCGCCACGAAGCTGACCGGACCGGCGGCGGCCGTCGCGGACGCGGTGAGCAGGACGGCGGCGATCATCAGCAGCCCCCGCACCCGCTCCACGCGCACCCCGAGGGCATACGACACGTCGTCGCCCATCTCCATCATCCGCAGCCCACGCGCGTTGGCGAGGACGAGCGGTACGAGGACGGCACACAGCCCGAGCAGCGGCCACACCTGGTCCCAGTCACGGCCGCTGAGCGACCCGGTCATCCAGACCATCGCCCGGGCCGCGTCGACGATGTCGGACACGGTCATCAGATAGCCGTTGACCGCCGTGAGGATCGCGGACACACCGATGCCGACCAGCACCAGCCGGTATCCGTGCACACCCTGCTTCCACGCGAGCAGATAGATGGCGAGCCCCGCCACCAGACCGCCCACCAGCGCCCCGACGGTGACCTCGGCCGCGCTCCCGGAGAACAGCACGATCATCACGAGCGCACCGGCCGTCGCCCCCTGCCCGAGACCGAGGATGTCCGGGCTGCCCAGCGGGTTGCGGGACACGGCCTGGAACAGCGCGCCGCCGAGCCCGAGCGAGGCGCCGACCAGCAGCCCGACGAGGACCCGGGGCAGCCGCAGCTCGTTGACGATGAACTCCTGGCCCGCGTTCCCGTTGCCGAGCAGCGTCTTGAGCACGTCGCCGGCCGGGATCGGGAAGTCGCCGGTGCCGATGAGCACGACACTCGCGGTGAGCGCGGCCGCCAGCAGCAGGAGTACGACGGTCAAGGCACGGACGTCGAGGCGGACCGACAGCCCGCCCGGCGTCCTGATGGCACGGTTGGTCTTCACAGCTGCGCCGTCCTCCGCCGTCGTACGAGAAAGATGAACACCGGGCCACCGAGGATCGCGGTGACGATGCCGACCTGAAGTTCGGAGGGCCGGGCGACGATCCGGCCGATGACGTCGGCGCCGAGCAGCAGCACGGGCGACAGGACGGTCGCGTACGGCATGATCCAGCGCAGGTCGGGTCCGGTGAAGGAGCGCACGACGTGCGGCACCATCAGGCCGACGAACACGATCGGTCCGCAGGCGGCGGTCGCGGCCCCGCACAGCACGGTGGCGGCGAGCATCGACAGCGCCCGGGTGCGGTTGAGGTTGGCGCCGAGGGCCTTGGCGGTGTCGTCGCCCATCTCCATGGCGTTGAGCGGCCGGGCGAGCGCGAGGGCGAGGAACGTGCCGACCGCGAGGAACGGCAGGACCTGGAGGATGGTCGACTCGCTGGCCGAGGAGAGCGAACCCACCGTCCAGAAGCGCATCTTGCCGAGCGCGGCCTCGTTCGTGATCATCACGGCCTGGAGATAGCCGTAGAGCGCGGCGCTGATCGCCGTGCCGGCGAGCGCGAGCCGCACCGGCGTCGCCCCCCGGCTGCCGCCGAGGAACCACACGAGCGCCCCGACTGCGGCCGCCCCGAAGAAGGCGAACCAGACATAGCCCGTCAGGCTCGTGACACCGAAGTACGTCATGGCGGTGACGACCGCCGCGGACGCACCCGCGTTGATGCCGAGCAGCCCGGGGTCGGCCAGCGGATTACGGGTGAGCGCTTGGAGGACCGCACCCGACAGACCGAGCGCGGCACCGGCCAGCAGACCCAGCAGGGTCCGCCAGAGCCGCTCGGTGACGACGACATCGCCGTATGTCCCCGAGTCCTCGAACAGGCCGTGCCACACCTGCCCCATCGACAGCTCTTTCGCCCCGATCGCGATGCTCGCCAAGGCGACGAGCACCAGGATCGCGACGGACACGAGCAACCCAAGGGCACGTATCGCCCGGCGGGTTGGGGGCGCGGGGGCGGTCTCCGCGCGCTGTTCGGGAGGACTGTCGACCAACACGCAGTTAGGTTAGCCTACCCTCGGATTCAGCTACGATCCCGCTGCACGGGTTCACCGGATGGGCGCCAGGCGCACCCCTCACAGACCCAACCGCGCGAGCGCCTTCCCTCCGTCCAGCTCGCACGTTCCCGCACCGGCCGCCGACCACGCCGCCGCACACAGCGCCCGCAGCCCGTCCAGGGCCTCCCCCTCACCAGCCAGTTCCAGCAGCTCGGCACCGGCCGTAGCCGTCCAACCGCCGCACCGGAACCCCCCACCCGCCTCGGTGACTTCGGGCTGTCCCGTGAGCATGCCGCGCAGATCGGCGTCGACATACGTCGGCCGGTGCTGCGGCGGCGCGGCCAGCAGCTGCGCCCCGTCGGTCACCCCGGTCAGAACGAGCAGCGAGTCGACCTCCCCGTTGAACGCGCCCTCGATGTCCGTGTCCAGCCGGTCCCCGACCACCAGCGGCCGCTCGGCCCCGGTCCGCAGGATCGTCTCCCGGTGCATGGGAGGCAACGGCTTGCCCGCGACCTGCGGCTCGGCACCGGTCGCGATGCGCACGACCTCCACCGCCGCCCCGTTGCCCGGCGCGATCCCGCGTCCGCTGGGAATCGTCAGATCGGTGTTGGACGCGAACCACGGCACCCCGCGCGCGACGGCGTACGAAGCCTCGGCGAACCGCCCCCACGGCAGATCCGGGCCGCCGAACCCCTGTACCACCGCGGCCGGATCGTCATCGGCCGACTCGACAGGCTCCAGCCCCCGCTCCCGCAGCGCGACCCGCAACCCCTCCCCGCCGATCACCAGCACCCGCGCCCCTGCGGGCACCTGCTCACTGATGAGCCGCGCGACGGCCTGAGCCGAGGTGATGACATCACCGGCTTCCGTCGGTATGCCCAGCTCGGTCAGATGCTCGGCGACGGTGTCCGGCGTCCGCAGCGCGTTGTTGGTGACGTACGCGAGATGCATGCCGCCGGCCCGAGCCGTGGCCAGCGACTCGACGGCGTGCACGATGGCGTTCCCGCCCGCGTACACCACCCCGTCGAGGTCGAGCAGCGCGGTGTCGTACGCCTCGCTCAGGGCCTGGCCACTGCCCTCGGGCCTCGTCCTGACGCTCTGGCTCATTCCACATCGCTCCTCGCTCGACGGCTTTCCCCCGATCATCCCTCACGCCACTGACACACGTACGATGCCGGGATGAACACCGCAGGTCACTCGGAAGCAATGGCGCGCCGGGGCCTGGAACTCACCCCGTTCCGAGGTCTTCGTTACGACCCCGACCGGGTCGGCAGCCTCGCGGCCGTGACGTCCCCGCCGTACGACGTCGTCGTACGCCCCGACGGCGTCGTCCACCTCCAGTCCGCGGACCCGTACAACATCGTCCGGCTGATCCTGCCCCAGGCGATCACCTCCACCGCCCGCAACGAACAGGCGGCCGACACCCTGCGCCGCTGGCTCGCGGAGGGCGTCCTGACAGCCGACCCCGACCCTTGCCTGTACGTCTACGAGCAGCGCGCGACCGACGGCATGCTCCAACGCGGCGTCATCGGCACCCTGCGGCTGTCGGATCCGTCCGAGGGCGTGGTCCTGCCGCACGAGGACGTCATGCCGCACGTGGTCGCCGACCGCGCCGCCCTCATGCGCGCCACCTCCGCGAACCTGGAGCCCCTGCTCCTGACGTACCGCGGCAACGGCTCCCCGGCCGACACGACAGCCGTCGTCGAACTCACGGCGGAGCAGGAGCCGCTCCTGGCCACCACCACCGAGGACGGCTACCGCCACCGCCTCTGGGCGATCACCGACCCCGCCGACGTGGCCACGATCCAGAACGACCTGGCCGGTCACCAGGCACTCATCGCCGACGGTCATCACCGCTGGGCGACATCCCTCCGTCTACGCGCGGAGCACCCCTCCCCCAGCCCCTGGGACTACGGCCTCGTCCTCCTGGTCGACACCGCCCGCTACCCCCTGCGCGTCCGCGCCATCCACCGCCTTCTGCACGGCCTGCCGGTAGCGGACGCCCTGGCCCCGCTCGAGGGTCTGTTCCGCGTACGCCGTCTCGACGTCCCCTTGGCCGAGGCCCTGGACACCCTCGCCGACGCGGCCTGCGCGGGCAACGCCTTCCTGCTCGCCGGAGACGGCGCCTTCCACCTCATCGACCGCCCGGACCAGGATCTCCTCGCCCGTACGGTCCCCACGGACCGCCCCGCGGCCTGGCGCACCCTGGACGCGACGGTCCTGCACGCCACGCTCCTCGACCACGTCTGGCACGTCCCCGAGGACGACCCCACCCGCATCGCCTACATCCACGACACCGCCGCCACGGTCCGCAAGGCGGAGCGCGACGGCGGTACGGCCGTCCTCATGCACCCGGTCCGCGAGGAGGTCGTCCGCGACCTGGCCCGCCAGGGCGTCACGATGCCCCGCAAGTCGACGTCGTTCGGCCCCAAGCCGGCGTCGGGCCTGGTGCTGCGCGCGCTGGAACTCTGAGCCGCCGTCAAACGACAAAGGGCGGGATCCCGTTGAGGGGATCCCGCCTTTGTCACTTACGGACGTCAGTCCTTGCCGTCCTCATCCGCTTCCACATCATCCGCTTCCACATCGTCCGCTTCCACGTCGTCCGCTTCGGCGACGTCCGCTTCGGCGACGTCCGCTTCCGCCTCCGCTTCCACCTTCGCGGAAACGCCCTCGGCCTCGGCGTCGCCCTCCTCACCGAGCGCGTCGACGAAATCGACACCGTCCATCTCGGCGAGCCGGTCCGAGGCGTCCGTGCTGCCGTCCTTGTCGGACTCCACGGCCTTGGCGAACCACTCCCGTGCCTCGTCCTCCCGGCCGGCGGCGAGCAGGGCGTCGGCGTACGCGTAGCGCAGACGCGCCGTCCACGGCTGTACGGAGTTGGAGGCCAGCTCCGGGCTCTGCAGCGTCACGATGGCCGCGTCCAGCTGCCCCAGGTCACGCCGGGCACCTGCCGCGACGAGCCGCATCTCGACCTGGCCGGCCTTGTCCAGCTTGTTCACGTCGGGCGCCCCGGCCATGTCCAGCGCCTTCTCCGGCCGTCCGAGACCACGCTCGCAGTCGGCCATGAGGGGCCACAGCTCCACACCGCCGCTCATCCGCCGCGCGGCCCGGAACTCGGCGAGCGCCTCGGAGTACTTCTGGTTCGCGTACGCCGCGAATCCGGCCGCCTCCCGTACGGCGGCGACACGCGACGCCAGGCGCAGAGCGATCTTGGAGTAGGCGTACGCGCCCTCGGGGTCCTCGTCGATGAGCCGGGCGACCATCACCAGGTTCTTGGCGACGTCCTCCGCGAGCGTCTTCGGCAGGCTCTGCAGCTCCTGCCTGACGTCCTTGTCGATCTCGTCGCCCGTGACGTCCTCGGGGATCGGCAGCCGCTTGATCGGCTCCCGGTCCCGGTCCCGCTCATCACGGAAACCGCCGCCACCGCGCCGGTCATCACGACGCTCGTATCCCCCACGGCTGTCGTCACGCCGGTCGTCGCGCCCACGGAACCCTCCGGGACGGCCACCACGGTCATCCCCACGGGCCCCTCCAGGACGGCCCCCACGGTCGTCCCGACGCGGTCCGCGGTCGCCCCGGTCGTCCCGGCCACGGAAGCCACCGCGCTCACCGCGGTTGTCGCCTCCCCGGCTGTCGTCACGACGGAACGCCGGACGGGGCCCACGGTCATCACCACGGTTGTCGTCGCGACGGAACGCCGGACGCGGCCCACGGTCATCACCACGGTTGTCGTCACGACGGAACGCCGGACGGGAGCCACGGTCATCACCACGGCGGTCATCACGACGATCGTCGCGACGCTCGAAGCCGCCACCACGGTTGTCGCCGCCACGGTTGTCATCGCGACGGAACGCCGGACGCGGCCCACGGTCATCACCACGGTTGTCGTCACGACGGAACGCCGGACGCGGCCCACGGTCATCACCACGGCGGTCATCACGACGATCGTCGCGACGCTCGAAGCCGCCACCACGGTTGTCGCCGCCACGGTTGTCATCGCGACGGAAGCCGCCACGGTCACCACCGCGGTCGCCCCGGTCGTCGCGACGGAAGCCACGGTCGCGGTCGTCGCTCCGGAATCCGCCACGGTCGCGATCACGGTCATCCCGGCGGAAGCCGCCCCGGTCGCTGTCACGTCGGTCATCGCGCCGTTCGAAGCCGCCACCGCGGTTGTCGCCGCCACGGTTGTCGTCACGACGGAACGCCGGACGGGGCCCGCGGTCGTCGCCACGGCGGTCGTCACGCCGATCGTCGCGTCGGGGGTAGCCACCGCCACGGCTGTCGCCACCGCGGTTGTCATCGCGGCGGAAGGCCGGACGAGGCCCGCGATCGCCCTCACGGCGCTCTCCACGGTCCCGGTCGTCACGGCGGACGGCGGGACGCGGTCCGCGATCGTCATCCCGGCGGAAGCCGCGGTCACGGTCGTCCCGACGCGGCCCACTGGGACGGTCGTCCCGGCGGAACGCCGGACGGGGTCCGCGGTCGCCGTCACGGCGGTCATCACGCCGATCGTCGCGTCGGACGTAGCCGCCACCACCGCGGTTGTCGCTACTGCGGTTGTCGCTACTGCGGTTGTCATCACGGCGGAAACCACCGCGGTCGCCACGGTCGTCGCGTCGGGGGTAGCCACCGCCACGGTTGTCGCCGCCACGGTTGTCGTCCCGGCGGAATGCCGGACGGGGCCCACGGTCGCCGCCTCGGTCGTTACCGCGGTCACCGCCGCGGTATCCGCCACGGTCACCGCGATCGTTGCGGTCACCACTGTCCCGTCGCCGCTGGTCGCGCTCCGGTCGGTCGTCGGGAGAGTTGGTGGACATGGGTGACTCCTGTCTCGGTACTGCAAATCTTGGTACTGCAAACATTGTAAAAACAAAAGGACCCCTGGTCCCAGCTGAACGCTGGGACCAGGGGTCCTTCCAAAGATTGTTCGGCGGCGTCCTACTCTCCCACAGGGTCCCCCCTGCAGTACCATCGGCGCTGTAAGGCTTAGCTTCCGGGTTCGGAATGTAACCGGGCGTTTCCCTCACGCTATGGCCACCGAAACCCTAATGGTTTCGAGCGAACAAGCACACTTTTCTGTTATGCGTTCTGCTCTAAGCCGGCAACAGTCGTTGCCTCAGAACTAACACAGTGGACGCGAGCAACTGAGGACAAGCCCTCGGCCTATTAGTACCGGTCACCTCCGCACGTTACCGTGCTTCCAGATCCGGCCTATCAACCCAGTCGTCTACTGGGAGCCTTAACCCCTCAAAGGGGGTGGGAATACTCATCTCGAAGCAGGCTTCCCGCTTAGATGCTTTCAGCGGTTATCCCTCCCGAACGTAGCCAACCAGCCATGCCCTTGGCAGAACAACTGGCACACCAGAGGTTCGTCCGTCCCGGTCCTCTCGTACTAGGGACAGCCCTTCTCAATATTCCTGCGCGCGCAGCGGATAGGGACCGAACTGTCTCACGACGTTCTAAACCCAGCTCGCGTACCGCTTTAATGGGCGAACAGCCCAACCCTTGGGACCGACTCCAGCCCCAGGATGCGACGAGCCGACATCGAGGTGCCAAACCATCCCGTCGATATGGACTCTTGGGGAAGATCAGCCTGTTATCCCCGGGGTACCTTTTATCCGTTGAGCGACGGCGCTTCCACAAGCCACCGCCGGATCACTAGTCCCGACTTTCGTCCCTGCTCGACCCGTCGGTCTCACAGTCAAGCTCCCTTGTGCACTTACACTCAACACCTGATTGCCAACCAGGCTGAGGGAACCTTTGGGCGCCTCCGTTACTCTTTAGGAGGCAACCGCCCCAGTTAAACTACCCATCAGACACTGTCCCTGATCCGGATCACGGACCCAGGTTAGACATCCAGCACGACCAGACTGGTATTTCAACGACGACTCCCCCTGAACTGGCGTCCAGAGTTCACAGTCTCCCAGCTATCCTACACAAGCCGAACCGAACACCAATATCAAACTGTAGTAAAGGTCCCGGGGTCTTTCCGTCCTGCTGCGCGAAACGAGCATCTTTACTCGTAGTGCAATTTCACCGGGCCTATGGTTGAGACAGTCGAGAAGTCGTTACGCCATTCGTGCAGGTCGGAACTTACCCGACAAGGAATTTCGCTACCTTAGGATGGTTATAGTTACCACCGCCGTTTACTGGCGCTTAAGTTCTCAGCTTCGCCCAACCGAAGTCGGACTAACCGGTCCCCTTAACGTTCCAGCACCGGGCAGGCGTCAGTCCGTATACATCGCCTTACGGCTTCGCACGGACCTGTGTTTTTAGTAAACAGTCGCTTCTCGCTGGTCTCTGCGGCCACCCCCAGCTCACCGAGTAAATCGGATCACCAGTGATGGCCCCCCTTCTCCCGAAGTTACGGGGGCATTTTGCCGAGTTCCTTAACCATAGTTCACCCGAACGCCTCGGTATTCTCTACCTGACCACCTGAGTCGGTTTAGGGTACGGGCCGCCATGAAACTCGCTAGAGGCTTTTCTCGACAGCATAGGATCATCCACTTCACCACAATCGGCTCGGCATCAGGTCTCAGCCCTAATGAATGGCGGATTTACCTACCACTCGGCCTACACCCTTACCCCGGGACAACCACCGCCCGGGCTGGACTACCTTCCTGCGTCACCCCATCACTCACCTACTACCACCGTGGTTCGGCGGCTCCACCACTTTCCATTCCCCGAAGGGTCCGGAACGGCTTCACGGCCTTAGCATTAATGGGTTCGATGTTTGACGCTTCACAGCGGGTACCGGAATATCAACCGGTTATCCATCGACTACGCCTGTCGGCCTCGCCTTAGGTCCCGACTTACCCTGGGCAGATCAGCTTGACCCAGGAACCCTTAGTCAATCGGCGCACACGTTTCTCACGTGTGTATCGCTACTCATGCCTGCATTCTCACTCGTGAACCGTCCACCACTGCCTTCCGGCGCGGCTTCACCCGGCACACGACGCTCCCCTACCCATCCCAGCGGGCGTTGGCCCTCATGCTGAAATGACACGACTTCGGCGGTACGCTTGAGCCCCGCTACATTGTCGGCGCGGAATCACTAGACCAGTGAGCTATTACGCACTCTTTCAAGGGTGGCTGCTTCTAAGCCAACCTCCTGGTTGTCTGTGCGACTCCACATCCTTTCCCACTTAGCGTACGCTTAGGGGCCTTAGTCGATGCTCTGGGCTGTTTCCCTCTCGACCATGGAGCTTATCCCCCACAGTCTCACTGCCGTGCTCTCACTTACCGGCATTCGGAGTTTGGCTAAGGTCAGTAACCCGGTAGGGCCCATCGCCTATCCAGTGCTCTACCTCCGGCAAGAAACACACGACGCTGCACCTAAATGCATTTCGGGGAGAACCAGCTATCACGGAGTTTGATTGGCCTTTCACCCCTAACCACAGGTCATCCCCCAGGTTTTCAACCCTGGTGGGTTCGGTCCTCCACGAAGTCTTACCTCCGCTTCAACCTGCCCATGGCTAGATCACTCCGCTTCGGGTCTTGAGCGCGCTACTATATCGCCCTATTCGGACTCGCTTTCGCTACGGCTTCCCCACACGGGTTAACCTCGCAACACACCGCAAACTCGCAGGCTCATTCTTCAAAAGGCACGCAGTCACGACGCACCAAGTAAACTTGATGCGCGACGCTCCCACGGCTTGTAGGCACACGGTTTCAGGTACTATTTCACTCCGCTCCCGCGGTACTTTTCACCATTCCCTCACGGTACTATCCGCTATCGGTCACCAGGGAATATTTAGGCTTAGCGGGTGGTCCCGCCAGATTCACACGGGATTTCTCGGGCCCCGTGCTACTTGGGTGTCTCTCAAACGAGCCGTACAGATTTCAGCTACGGGGGTCTTACCCTCTACGCCGGACCTTTCGCATGTCCTTCGCCTATCCATACGGTTTCTGACTCGTCTCACAGCCGGCAGACTGTAAAAGAGAGATCCCACAACCCCGAATGCGCAACCCCTGCCGGGTCTCACACGCATACGGTTTGGCCTCATCCGGTTTCGCTCGCCACTACTCCCGGAATCACGGTTGTTTTCTCTTCCTGCGGGTACTGAGATGTTTCACTTCCCCGCGTTCCCTCCACATACCCTATGTGTTCAGGTATGGGTGACAGCCCATGACGACTGCCGGGTTTCCCCATTCGGAAACCCCCGGATCAAAGCCTGGTTGACGGCTCCCCGGGGACTATCGTGGCCTCCCACGTCCTTCATCGGTTCCTGGTGCCAAGGCATCCACCGTGCGCCCTTAAAAACTTGGCCACAGATGCTCGCGTCCACTGTGCAGTTCTCAAACAACGACCAGCCACCCATCACCCCGAACCATCCGGTTCGAGTGCACTGGGGCCGGCACTGAAGGCAGCCGATACGGCCATACCCTCAGACACCCAACAGCGTGCCCGGCACCCTCGCCACTCGTGATCAGCTTTCCACGCTCCGAAGAGCAGTACTGGCAGCCCGAGATGACTGAGAGTGCCGAATAATCAACGTTCCACCCTTGAGCAACCACCGCAGAACGTTTGCCTGCGTAATGGCCCTGGACCACCAAGCAAGCTTGGCGGCCTAGATGCTCCTTAGAAAGGAGGTGATCCAGCCGCACCTTCCGGTACGGCTACCTTGTTACGACTTCGTCCCAATCGCCAGTCCCACCTTCGACAGCTCCCTCCCACAAGGGGTTGGGCCACCGGCTTCGGGTGTTACCGACTTTCGTGACGTGACGGGCGGTGTGTACAAGGCCCGGGAACGTATTCACCGCAGCAATGCTGATCTGCGATTACTAGCAACTCCGACTTCATGGGGTCGAGTTGCAGACCCCAATCCGAACTGAGACAGGCTTTTTGAGATTCGCTCCACCTCACGGTTTCGCAGCTCATTGTACCTGCCATTGTAGCACGTGTGCAGCCCAAGACATAAGGGGCATGATGACTTGACGTCGTCCCCACCTTCCTCCGAGTTGACCCCGGCGGTCTCCTGTGAGTCCCCATCACCCCGAAGGGCATGCTGGCAACACAGGACAAGGGTTGCGCTCGTTGCGGGACTTAACCCAACATCTCACGACACGAGCTGACGACAGCCATGCACCACCTGTACACCGACCACAAGGGGGGCACCATCTCTGATGCTTTCCGGCGTATGTCAAGCCTTGGTAAGGTTCTTCGCGTTGCGTCGAATTAAGCCACATGCTCCGCTGCTTGTGCGGGCCCCCGTCAATTCCTTTGAGTTTTAGCCTTGCGGCCGTACTCCCCAGGCGGGGAACTTAATGCGTTAGCTGCGGCACCGACGACGTGGAATGTCGCCAACACCTAGTTCCCACCGTTTACGGCGTGGACTACCAGGGTATCTAATCCTGTTCGCTCCCCACGCTTTCGCTCCTCAGCGTCAGTAATGGCCCAGAGATCCGCCTTCGCCACCGGTGTTCCTCCTGATATCTGCGCATTTCACCGCTACACCAGGAATTCCGATCTCCCCTACCACACTCTAGCTAGCCCGTATCGAATGCAGACCCGGGGTTAAGCCCCGGGCTTTCACACCCGACGTGACAAGCCGCCTACGAGCTCTTTACGCCCAATAATTCCGGACAACGCTTGCGCCCTACGTATTACCGCGGCTGCTGGCACGTAGTTAGCCGGCGCTTCTTCTGCAGGTACCGTCACTTTCGCTTCTTCCCTGCTGAAAGAGGTTTACAACCCGAAGGCCGTCATCCCTCACGCGGCGTCGCTGCATCAGGCTTTCGCCCATTGTGCAATATTCCCCACTGCTGCCTCCCGTAGGAGTCTGGGCCGTGTCTCAGTCCCAGTGTGGCCGGTCGCCCTCTCAGGCCGGCTACCCGTCGTCGCCTTGGTGAGCCATTACCTCACCAACAAGCTGATAGGCCGCGGGCTCATCCTTCACCGCCGGAGCTTTCAACCACCACAGATGCCTGCGGTAGTGGTATCCGGTATTAGACCCCGTTTCCAGGGCTTGTCCCAGAGTGAAGGGCAGATTGCCCACGTGTTACTCACCCGTTCGCCACTAATCCCCACCGAAGTGGTTCATCGTTCGACTTGCATGTGTTAAGCACGCCGCCAGCGTTCGTCCTGAGCCAGGATCAAACTCTCCGTGAATGTTTACCCGTAATCGGGTGCACACACACGAGAGCGGAACCACCGGCGGAATAAGCCGATGGTTCACAGCGTCCTCGCTGTGTTTTTCTTCAAAGGAACCTCATCTACGACCATGATGGCCGGAGACGGGGTATCAACTAATCTGGCGTTGATTTTTGGCACGCTGTTGAGTTCTCAAGGAACGGACGCTTCCTTTGTACTCACCCTCTCGGGCTTTCCTCCGGGCTTTTCCCTTCGGTCTTGCGTTTCCGACTCTATCAGACCGTTTCCGGCTCCGATTCCCTGTCGGTTGGGATTGTCTAGGGATTTAGGCTTTCGCCTGTCGGCCTTTCGACATTCACTACGTTAGCCCATCCGCTCGGCAACTCATAATCGAGTTCCGCGAGTTCGAATTCAGGCATGCAGGCACGCCGAATTGACCCTCGCTGAGAGGAAGTCGTAGGTAGTGGTTTGGCCGCCTCCGGCTGCTGACGAACGCAGTACCCGGTTCAAGCGGCTCGGGCTACATTACGCACCCCGCAAGGGCGCGTCAACTTGAGCGACGCCTCGGCGTATGGGCCCGATAAGGGCTCACCGTCGGGTCGTTGGCGACCCAGAAGCGCCAGGGGTGGACGCCCCCGTCGCCGGACACCCCGGTGCGGGGACCGTTGAGTACCTGGTCGGGGGCGATCGGGGTACCGGCAAGGACCCTCAGCGGGGTGTCGCCCACGGCGCACACGTCCGTGCCGTCCAAGGGGCGAGCCACGTCCAGTGCTGTGGCCAGGCGTGCGGGGCCTTTGGCCAGTTCCTTGTCATTTCGGGCCGAGAGTCGACGTTTACGGACGAACTCGGCGCCCTCGACGATCTCGCCGGCGCGGAGCAGGACCGCGCTCGCCCTGCCGTCCGGACCGCACACCAGGTTCATGCAGTGCCACATGCCGTAGGTGAAGTAGACGTACACATGACCGGGCGGGCCGAACATCACGTCATTGCGGGCCGTGCGGCCGCGGTAGGCATGGGAACCGGGGTCGTTCTGACCGTCGTAGGCCTCCACCTCTGTAAGGCGGAGGGCGATCGGACCGTCCGGCGTGGTGCGTACGAGGATGCGGCCCAGGAGGTCGGGGGCGACTTCCAGCACGGGCCGGTCGAAGAACTCGCGTGGCAGGGGCGTACGGTCGGGGGTCGCGATCATGCCGTCCGAGGGTAGTGCAGACGGGTGGCTGCCACGGGGTGGTCAGGGGGGCGTTCGCCTTGCAAGGGTGAGGACGCGGAACCGGCCACGGCCGGATCGCGTTTGTATGGATCAAGGATCCACGCACAAGAAGCAGGACGACGTAAGAGGGAGAGTCATGGCGTTCAAGAAGCTGCTCGCGAGCCTGGGAGCCGGCGGGGCTTCGGTCGAGACGGTGCTGACCGAGGGCAATGTCGTTCCGGGTGGTGTCGTCCAGGGCGAGGTGCGGATCCAGGGTGGGTCCGTGGACCAGCAGATCGAGGGGCTGTCGGTCGGGCTGCAGGCCAAGGTCGAGGTCGAGAGCGGCGACCAGGAGTACAAGCAGGACATCGAGTTCACCAAGCAGCGGCTCGGCGGTGCCTTCGAGCTGAAGGCGAACGCCGTGCACGCGGTGCAGTTCGGGCTTGAGATCCCGTGGGAGACGCCGATCACGACGATCGACGGTCAGCCGCTGCGCGGTATGCACATCGGTGTGACCACGGAGCTGGAGATCGCGCGTGCGGTGGACTCCGGTGACCTGGACCCGATCAGCGTGCACCCGCTGCCCGCGCAGAAGGCGATCCTCGACGCCTTCATCCAGCTGGGCTTCCGGTTCAAGAACGCGGACATGGAGCGCGGTCACATCCGGGGTACGCGGCAGAAGCTGCCGTTCTACCAGGAGATCGAGTTCTTCCCGCCGCAGCAGTACCGCGGTATCAACCAGGTCGAGCTGAGCTTCGTGGCCGATCAGAACGCGATGGACGTCGTGCTCGAGATGGACAAGAAGCCGGGGCTCTTCAGCGAGGGCAGCGACACGTTCCGTTCCTTCCAGGTGGGTCTGCACGACCACCAGAGCACCGACTGGGCGGCTTACCTCAACCAGTGGCTGTCCGAGGTCGGCAGCAAGCGCAACTGGTTCTAGGCTCGGAACTGCTGATTCCGTAGATCGATCAGGAGGTACCGAGGTGACCGAGCTGAAGCGGCGGCCTCTCCCCCATGACTTCCACCCGCCCGTCCCGTCGTTCACGGTGACGAGCGAGGACATCGAGGAAGGAGCGACGCTCAAGGAAGCCCAGGTGTACGCGGCGGGCAACACCTCGCCGCAGCTGCGGTGGGAGGGCTTCCCGCCGGAGACCAAGAGCTTCGCCGTGACCTGCTACGACCCCGACGCGCCGACGGGCAGCGGGTTCTGGCACTGGGTGCTGTTCGACATTCCGGCCTCGGTGACCGAGCTGCCGGTGGGCGCGGGCAGCGGCAAGTTCGAAGGGCTGCCCGAGGGTGCCGTACAGGCACGTAACGACTACGGCAGCAAGGACTTCGGTGGGGCCGCGCCGCCTCCTGGGGACGGACCGCACCGGTACGTCTTCACGGTGTACGCGGTCGATCAGGAGAAGCTCGGGCCGGATGCCGACGCCTCTCCCGCCTACGTGGGCTTCAATCTGAGGTTCCACACGATCGCGCGTGCGCAGCTGATCGGTGAGTACGAGATCCCCGAACAGAGCTGAACAAGCCCACCGTTCATGGAACGTTTGCCCGCCCCTGGTCTTGGAAGTGATCAGGGGCGGGCACTTTTTATTTCGTTGTCCATCTCGGCGTGCCCGGCCAGAGTTGATCCCAGTCCGCCGAGGGGTGGGCGGGTGCACACGGGAGGTGGGCTGGTCATGCGGGACACGTTGGTGCTGAACGCGAGCTTCGAGCCGCTGTCGACGGTGACGTTGAACCGCGCCGTCGTTCTGGTGCTTCAGGACAAGGCCGTCGTCGAGCAGTCCCACCCCGAACTGCGTATGCGCGGAGCCGCGGTCGACATACCGGCGCCCCGGGTGATCAGGCTGTGCAGGTACGTGAGGGTGCCGTTCCGAAGACAAGCGCCATGGTCCAGGCGGGGTGTGCTGGTCAGGGACCGGCACCGGTGCGCGTACTGCGGGCGCAGGGCGACGACGGTGGACCACGTGGTGCCGAGGGCGCAGGGTGGTCAGGACTCCTGGCTGAACACGGTGGCTTCCTGCGCGGAGGACAATCACCGTAAGGCGGACCGGACTCCGGAGCAGGCGGGTATGCCGTTGCTGCGGGCGCCGTTCGAGCCCAGTCCTGCGGACGCGATGCTGCTCTCGCTGGGGACCGAGGAGTTTCAGGCGCTGCCTGACTGGTTGGCTCGGGATGCCGCGTAGCGCCTGAGCGTCTGCCGGGATCGGTTCGGATGCGGGTGCGCGTTCGTCGTGGCTTGTCGCGCCCACGCGGCGGAGCCGCAAATCGATAGAGCCCCGCGCCCCTGAACGACCTGGGGCTCGCCCTCATGATGAAGGCGAGCCCCATTGTCGTACCCGAAACTTCGCGTCAGTCGATCGACGGCTTCTCCCGGCGTTCCGATCCGCCGTTGCCCTGGCCGCCGCCTCCTGAACCGCCGCCCAGGTTGCCGAAGTTGCCCATGGCGCCGGAGAGGCCCTTGAGGGCGTCGCCGATTTCGCTGGGGACGATCCAGAGCTTGTTGGCGTCGCCTTCGGCGATCTTGGGGAGCATCTGGAGGTACTGGTAGGAGAGGAGCTTCTGGTCGGGGTCGCCGGCGTGGATGGCTTCGAAGACCGTGCGAACGGCCTGGGCTTCGCCCTCCGCGCGCAGGGCCGCGGCCTTGGCCTCGCCTTCCGCGCGCAGGATCTGGGACTGCTTCTCACCCTCGGCGGTGAGGATGGCCGCCTGGCGCGTGCCCTCCGCCGTGAGGATCGCGGCGCGCTTGTCCCGGTCGGCGCGCATCTGCTTCTCCATCGAGTCCTGGATGGAGGTCGGGGGCTCGATGGCCTTCAGCTCCACGCGGTTGACCCGGATGCCCCACTTGCCCGTCGCCTCGTCGAGGACGCCGCGCAGGGCCGCGTTGATCTCCTCGCGGGAGGTCAGGGTGCGTTCGAGGTCCATGCCGCCGATGATGTTGCGGAGCGTGGTGACCGTGAGCTGCTCAATTGCCTGGATGTAGCTGGCTACTTCGTAGGTCGCGGCCCTCGCGTCGGTCACCTGGTAGTAGATGACCGTGTCGATGTTGACGACCAGGTTGTCCTGGGTGATCACCGGCTGCGGCGGGAACGGGACGACCTGTTCACGCAGGTCGATGCGGTTGCGGATGGTGTCGATGAACGGGACGACGATGTTGAGGCCCGCGTTGAGTGTCCGCGTGTAGCGGCCAAAGCGCTCGACGATCGCGGCGCTGGCCTGTGGGATGACTTGGATGGTCTTGATCAAGGCGATGAAGACCAACACCACCAGAATGATCAAAACGATGATGACCGGTTCCATCGTCGCTTCCCCGTACCTCTCTCCGCCTCGGCGCTTTCGGAAGATCTTATGGTTGTTGAAGATCTTGATGGTCGAGTCTGACAGACCGTCGTGTACCTCGTGGGGTGTTCGCGCCACTTGCATCGTGCGAGGTCACATGATGATCGCCGTGGCCCCCTCGATATCCACGACGTCCACTTCCTGGCCTACTTCGTAGGCATGGTCGGTGTCGAGAGCGCGGGCCGACCAGACCTCTCCGGCGAGCTTGATCCGGCCGCCGCCGGTGCCGTCGACGCGCTCCAGTACTACGGCCTGCTTTCCCTTCAACGCCTCGATACCTGTGGCGAGTTGGGGCCGTTGTGCGCGATGTCTCGCCGCGACGGGTCGTACGACGGCGATGAGGGCCACCGAGACGACGACGAAGGCGAGTACCTGGACCACCATGCCGAAGCCGAGTCCGGCCATGATCGCGGCCGCGACGGCGCCGACGGCGAGCATTCCGAACTCCGGCATGGCTGTGACCACGAGCGGGATGCCCAGCCCTGCCGCGCCGATGAGCCACCACACCCATGCGTCGATGTCGTTCACATGGTCATGGTAGTTCCGCAGGTCCCGCCGCGGACAGGGCGCAGTGCGGGTCTGCACGGGGTTCTTACCCGTGAACTCCCTTGCTGCGAAGGTGAGAAGGGCTCAGGACAGCGGCAGGCCCTGTGCCGTCCAGCGCTCGCCGACCTGCTCGACGACGAGCGGGAGGCCGAAGCAGAGGGAGAGGTTGCGGGAGGTGAGCTCGAGCTCCAGCGGACCCGCGGCGAGGACCTGGCCCTGGCGGATCATGAGGACGTGGGTGAAGCCGGGGGCGATCTCCTCGACGTGGTGGGTGACCATCAGCATCGAGGGGGCGATCGGGTCGCGGGCGAGGCGGCCGAGCCGGCGTACGAGGTCCTCGCGGCCGCCGAGGTCGAGGCCGGCGGCGGGCTCGTCGAGGAGGAGCAGCTCGGGGTCGGTCATCAGGGCGCGGGCGATGAGGGTGCGCTTGCGCTCGCCCTCGGAGAGCGTGCCGAACTTGCGCTCCAGGTAGTCGCTCATGCCGAGACGGTCGAGGAAGGCGCGGGCCCGCTGCTCGTCGATCTCGTCGTAGTCCTCCTGCCAGGTGGCCGTCATGCCGTAGGCGGCCGTCAGCACGGTCTCCAGGACGGTCTGGCGCTTGGGGAGCTTGTCGGCCATGGCGATGCCGGCCACGCCGATGCGCGGGCGGAGCTCGAAGACGTCGGTGCCGGGCTTGCCGAGGGTCTCGCCGAGGATCGTCGCGGTGCCCTTGGTGGGGTAGAGGTAGCTGGAGGCGACGTTCAGGAGGGTGGTCTTGCCGGCGCCGTTGGGGCCGAGGATGACCCAGCGCTCGCCCTCCTTGACCGACCAGGAGACCTGGTCCACCAGAGCCCGGCCCTCACGGACCACGGATACGTCCTCAAGCTCCAGAACATCGCTCATGAGCGCGTTGTCTCCCCTTGCAGTCTGACCGGTTCGGCGTCTCGGCTGTCGCGTGCGCGTTTGAGCGCAGCCCTCGACGAAATCTACGCCACCGGTCGGCCGGTCCATTCCATCGGTCCGGTCCTTAGGGTGGGGGCATGCTCTCGGAACCACGCTCTGGACGCCTTGCCGCTTGGGGAAATGGCCTTCTTGCCGGACTTGTGTCGCCTGACGACGCCGTGCTCGCGATGGTGGGTGAGGACGCCGTGCACCGGGTGGAGGGGTTGCCGGGTGAGTCGGCGCCCGTCGGTCTCACGCTCGCGCTCGGGCGGTTGCGGACGCTCGGCGTGACGGGGTTGCGCATCGCGCTGCCGGCGCCCGGACATCCGCTCGGGCCGAGTGGGCCGCCGGAGTTCAACGCGCGGGCGTTGGAGGCCGAGGAGGCGGTGATCTGCCACGGGGCCGCGCTCGGGTTGGTGCCGGAGGTGTACGAGGCCGGGCCGTCCGGCGATGTGCATGTCGAGGTGATGTGGCACGTACTTCCGGTGCGGGAGGCGCCGCCCGCGGATGTGCCGTCCCTGGGTGAGGCCGAGCGGGAGCTCGCGGAGGCTTTGCGGGAGGCGACGGAGGTGCTGACGCGGCTGGACGTGGCCGGGTCGGGGCCGGTGGCCGCGGCGGCGGTCGACGCGTATCGGGCTCGGTCCGAGCGGGGGCGAGAGGTGCTGGCGCCGGGGTATCCGCCACGGGCGGTGCGGGTGCTGGAGCTTGCGCAGCGGGTGGGGTTGTTGATCTCCGTGGCTTACGAGAACGGGCCTGGCGGTGCGGTGAGCGCCGGCGAGATGGCGGCGCGCTCCGAGGCGTTGCGGCCTGTCGAGCGGACGGCTCGGCGGGCACAGGTCGCTGCGTACAACGCGTATGTGGAAGAGCGGGAGCGGGGCGTGCGGTAGCGGATACGGCGGGGTGGGTGCACGACTGATCGCGGGACTGCGCTGAGCGACGTGGGGTGCGAACACGACAAAGGACCCCGCGAATCGCCCTTGATTCGCGGGGTCCTCGTCGGTCGGACCCGACGTCAGTCGTTCACGCCCTGGTTGCCGAAGGCGGGGTTGAGCAGGCCGATGACGTCGACCGCGTTGCCGACGACGTTGACGGGGACGTGGACCAGGTTGCCCGAGGCGACGCCCGGCGACTTCACGGCCGCGCCGTCGGCACCCGCGTCGGCGACAGCGGCACCGGCGGCGGCACCCGTGGCGATACCGGCGACGGTAAGGGCCACGGCAGCCTTCTTGGCGATGCTCATGAGAAGAGTTCCTCCTGCGTTTGCGTGTCCGACCCGGCCGCGGGTCGTGCGCTGATCAACGCGGAAGCGTGGGGGGAACGGTACGGAAAGTGGAGGGCGAGTGCCCGTTCGGGTCATTGGGCCGACAAACTGACCGGCCCCCCAGGAGTGAGTGCCTGGGAGGCCGGAGGTCACTGCCGCTCCGTGGCGGAGGTCAGCGGTTGATGCCCAGGTTGCCGAACGCCGGGTTCAGCACACCGATGACGTTCACGCTGTTGCCGACCGCGTTCACCGGAACGTGCACCGGGGCCTGGACGAGGTTGCCCGAGATGACGCCGGGCGAGCCGACGGCCTTGCCGTCGGCGTGCGAGCCGTCGGTGGCGGAGGCCATACCGGCACCGGCGGCGACCAGCCCGCCGGCCACCATCGTCACGGCCGCTACCTTCTTCAGGTTCTTCACTTCTGAGCCCCTCCTAGCGATTGCCGCGGCAGTCGCCGCAGCACGCACTGGAGAACGGTGGAGATCCACGAAGGATGCGCCATCCGGGGGACATTCCCACGACAGTATGAATCTCAGTCCGGAGCGGAACCCTCCGTGTTGCCGTGGGCCCCATGGATCAACCGGTCACTCCATGACGTACCGCCCACAGTGCGGCCTGTGTGCGGTCCGCCAGGTCGAGTTTCATCAGGATGTTCGAGACATGGGTTTTGACGGTCTTCTCGGACAGAACGAGGGCGCGGGCGATCTCGCGGTTCGAGCGGCCGTCCGCTATCAGACCGAGGACCTCACGCTCGCGTTCCGTGAGCGAGCCGCCTCTTCCCTGGCCGTTGTTGGCCTCCTCCTGGGAGAGCAGGGCGCCCGCGACCTCCGGCTGGAGCAGGATGTGCCCGGCGTGGACGGAGCGGATGGCGCCGGCGAGGGCGTCGGGGTCGACGTCCTTGTAGACGTACCCCGCGGCGCCCGCGCGCAGCGCCGGGACGACCGTGCGCTGTTCGGTGAAGCTGGTGACGATCAGCACGCGTGCGGGGTTGTTCAGTTCGCGGAGCTTGCGCAGCGCGTCGACGCCGTCCATGCCCGGCATCTTGACGTCCATGAGGACGACGTCGGGTTTGAGTTCCTCGGCGCGGGCGACTCCTTCGGCGCCGTCGGCGGCCTCGCCGACGACCTCGATGTCGTCCTGCACTTCGAGGAAGGTACGCAGTCCGCGGCGGACCACCTGGTGGTCGTCGACCAGCAGCACCTTGATTGCGTCAGCCACCAGGGACCTCCATCTCGATCGTGGTGCCCTTGCCGGGCGCCGATTCCACGGTCAGCGCGCCGCCGACCCCGCCGGCCCGGTCCCGCATGGAGACCAGTCCGAGGTGACGGCCCGCGCGGCGGGTCTGCTGCGGGTCGAAGCCGCTGCCGTCGTCGGTGACCCGCAGCACGACTCCGCCGTCGCGCCGGGCCAGTGTCACGTCGACGTGTTCGGCTCCGGAGTGCCGCAGGGCGTTGTGCAGGGCCTCCTGGGCGACACGCAGGACGGCCTCCTCCTGGGAGGCGGGCAGCGCGCGGACGCCGCAGCTGTCGAAGGTCACGTGTGCGGTGTGGGCGCGGTCGAGGACGTGGACCTGGGTGCGGAGGGTGGCGATGAGGCCGTCCTCGTCGAGGGCCGCGGGGCGCAGCTCCACGACGGCGGCGCGCAGTTCGTCGGCGGCCTCGGCGGCGAGCGCGGCGACCTGTTGCAGCTCGCCCTTGGCGCGTGAGGGGTCGCGGTCGACGAGGGCGGCGGCGGCCTGGGCGGTGAGGCGCAGGGAGAAGAGTTTCTGGGCGACCGCGTCGTGCAGTTCGTGCGCCAGGCGGGAGCGTTCCTCGGCGATGGTCAGTTCGCGGCTGCGCTCGTACAGACGGGCGTTGGTCAGGGCGATCGCGGCGTGCTGGGCGAGGATGGAGAGCAGTTCCTCGTCCTCCGCGGTGAAACCGCAGCTGCCGTCCGGTTTCGGGCAGTTCTTGTTGGCCAGGAAGAGGGCGCCGATGACCTCGTCGCCGTCGCGGATGGGCAGGCCCAGGAAGTCGGACATGTCGGGGTGGGCCGAGGGCCAGCCCTCGAAGCGGGGGTCCTTGCGCACGTCGGCGAGGCGCTCGACCTTCGCCTCCTGCAGCATCGCGGCGAGGATGCCGTGCTGGCGCGGGAGCGGGCCGATGGCCTTCCACTGCCGGTCGCTGACGCCGTCGACCACGAACTGGGCGAAGCCTCCGTGGTCGTCCGGGACGCCGAGCGCCGCGTACTGCGCGTCGAGCAGCTCGCGGGCCGAGGCGACGATCGTCTTGAGGACGTCGCGCACCTCGAGATGCCTGCTCATGGCCAGCAGCGCGGAGCTCACCGCTGCGAGGCCGGACCTGGGTCCTTGACTCATGCCCTCACGGTACCGGCGGGCTGTGACAGTCCGTATCGGACCTGTGGCGGCGCCCGCCTAGGGCGCTGGGCCTAGGGCAAAGGGCCCCGCCGCCTCGCGACCCGCGTCCGACGCGGCCGGGGCGGTCCGGTTCCTACGGTGGGATCACGCCGATCGGAAGGCGTCGAGAACGGCGAGGGGACGTGGTCATGTCGGTAGCGATCATCACGGGGGCCTCGAAGGGGCTGGGGCGGGCGCTCGCCGAGGCGCTGGCCGCGCGCGGCTGGGATCTGGTGCTCGATGCCAGAGGCGCGCAGGCCCTTCGGGAGGTGGCCGAGGGGCTGGAGAAGTACGGCGCGCGCGTGACGGCACTTCCGGGGGACGTCACGGACGCCGGGCACCGGGCCGGGCTGGTGGCGGCCGCTCGGCGGTTCGGCGGGGTCGATCTGGTGGTGAGCAATGCCAGCGCGCTGGGCGCCGAGCCGCTCGTACGGCTGGACGCGTTGCCCCTGGAGGGGCTGCGGCGGGCGCTGGAGGTGAATGTCGTGGCCGCGCTGGGCCTGGTCCAGGAGGCGCTGCCGCTGCTGCGGGCGTCCGGGGCCGGGGCGGTGATCGCGGTCAGCTCGGACGCGGCCGCCGAGGCCTACGAGACCTGGGGCGGCTACGGGGCGTCGAAGGCGGCCTTGGACCACCTCGTGGCGGTACTGGGCGAGGAGGAGCCCGGGCTGCGGGTCTGGGCGGTCGATCCCGGGGACATGGCCACGGAGCTGTACGCGGCGGCCGTACCGGACGACGACGAGCCGCGGCCCGACCCGGCCGACGTGGTCCCCGGCTTCCTGCGGCTGCTGGACGAGCGGCCGGTGAGCGGCCGGTACACCGCGCCCGCGCTGGTGGAGGAGCGATGACGACGGCATTGCACGTCCCGGAGGAGCTGTCCGCCCGGATCCCGGTCGAGCAGCGTGGGCCGCGGCTGGACCGGGACGCCGTACGGCTGCTCGTGTCGCGCGGTACCGAGGTGTCGCACCGCGCCTTCCCGGAGCTGCCGCGGCTGCTGCGGGCCGGGGACCTGCTCGTCGTCAACACGTCGCCGACCCTCGCCGCGGCCGTGGACGGGCGGGTCGGGCACACGCGTGTGGTGGTGCACTTCTCCACGCGCGGGGACGACGGACGGTGGGCGGTCGAGCTGCGGGATCCCGACGAGCGGGGCACCACGCGTGCGCGTGCGGGCGGCCCCGCGGGTACGGAGGTGCGGTTGCCCGGGGGTGTGCGGCTGCGGCTGGAGGAGCCGCTGAGCGCGGTGAGCGGGCGGCTGTGGTGGGCGCGGGTGCCGGGGGCCGGGGGCGGAGCCGGGATCGTCGGGCTGCTGCGGGAGTACGGGCGGCCGATCCGTTACTCCTACACCGAGCGCGACCAGCCCCTCTCCGTCTATCAGACGGTGTTCGCGCTGCCCTCCCCTGACGGGAACGGCAGTGCGGAGATGCCGAGTGCCGCTCGGCCCTTCACGGCGCGGCTGGTGGCGGAGCTGGTGAGCCGGGGGGTGCAGTTCGCGCCGGTGTCGCTGCATACCGGGGTGGCTTCGGGGGAGGTGCACGAGGCGCCGTATCCGGAGCGGTTCGCGGTGCCGGAGGCGTCGGCGCGGCTGATCAATGCCGTGAGGGCGGGGGACGGCCGGGTGATCGCCGTCGGGACGACCGCAGTCCGGGCGGTGGAGTCGGCGGCCGGCGCCGACGGGGCGGTACGCGCGCGTGCGGGGTGGACGGACCTCGTGGTGACCCCGGAGCGCGGGGTGCGTGTGGTGGACGGGCTGCTGACCGGGCTGCACGAGCCGGAGGCCTCGCATCTGCTGATGCTGGAGGCGGTGGCCGGGCGGGCGGCGATCGACCGCGCCTACACGGAGGCGCTGCGCGGGCGGTACCTGTGGCACGAGTTCGGGGACGTGCATCTCCTCCTCCCCGAGGAGGGTCCTCACACAGAGCCTTGCTGGCGCAACTGCCGGTGAGACCGCCACGCCTCCGGTGTGAGCCCGCACATAGGGCGCACATCACGTACGAAGGAGAATAGGAGATAAACCGGCCCCCGGTGAGCGGGGCAGACGCTCCCGTCTGTCCCGTTTTGCCCTTCCCCGATCCACTACCGGGGATCGTACGTCACACCTTTGCCACACATTTTTGCGACCGCTAAGAATGGCAGCCGTCGCTCAGCGCCGTGGGTTCCGCCCGCGGCGTTCGTGCCGGAAGTACCGGGTGCCGGAAGCACCGGTGTCCCCCGCCGGACGAGGAGCGACCTCCGCGCTATTCGAAGAGGTCCACCCGCATGTTCAAGAAGAGCCACAGTCGCGCGCTGACCAAGCGCCACAAGGTCGCCATCGCCGGTGTCGCCACGCTCGGTGCCGCCACCCTCGCGTTCTCCGCGGTTCCCGGCAACGCGGAGACGACCACGAGCGAGGCCGCCTCCTCGGCGAAGGTCGCGTACAGCTCCGAGCAGCTCAAGGGTCTCCGGTCGGACGTGACCGAGCAGCTCGCCGGCGTCAGCCTGCAGAGCCAGGCCGCCGAGGCCGCAGCCGCGAAGAAGGTCGCCGCCAAGGCCGCTTCCGAGGCCGCCGCGAAGAAGAAGGCGGCCGCCGAAGCCGCGGCCAAGAAGAAGGCGGCCGCCGAGGCCGCGGCCAAGAAGAAGGCCGAGCAGGAGCGCAAGGCCAAGGAGGCCGCGAGCCGGTCCGCCAAGCGCGCCGTGGTCAAGGCCGCCGCCCCGAAGACCTACGCCAACAACCTCGACGGCTGGATCAAGGAGTCCCTGGACATCATGAAGTCCAAGGGCATCCCGGGTACCTACAACGGTCTGTACCGCAACATCATCCGGGAGTCCTCGGGCAACCCGAACGCGATCAACAACTGGGACGTCAACGCCGTCAACGGCACCCCGTCGATCGGTCTGCTGCAGATCATCAAGCCGACCTTCGACGCGTACCACGTCTCCGGCACCCCCTTCAGCCAGTACGACCCGGTCGCCAACATCGTCGCCAGCGCCAACTACGCGGCCGACAAGTACGGCTCGATCGACAACGTCAACGGCGCGTACTGAGGCTGCGCGGACCTCTCGTACGCCTGCACAAGGCGAAGTACGCCGAAGGGCGGCACCCTCACCGGGGTGCCGCCCTTCACCGTCGTACGAACGCGATTACTTGCGCATGACCTCGGGCTCGTGGCGGCGCAGGAAGCGGGCCACGAAGAAGCCGCAGATCACGCCGAGGACGATCAGGGCGAGCATGTCCATGCCCCAGGCGCCGACAGTGTGCTCCCACAGCGGGTCGTTGCTCTCGCCCTTGGCGGGCGGGCTGATCTTGTTGAAGTCGAGCGTGGCACCCGCGGCGGCGACCGCCCAGCGCGACGGCATCAGATACGAGAGCTCGTTGACGCCGACCGAGCCGGACAGCGGGAACAGACAGCCGGTGAAGACGACCTGGACGATCGCGAACATGACCAGGAGCGGCATGGTCTTCTCGGCGGTCTTCACCAGGGCCGAGATGATCAGACCGAACATCATCGCGGTGAAGCCCAGCGCCATGATCGGAATGCACAGTTCCAGGAGAATCTGGCTGCGCAGGATCAGGCCCTCGTCGGGGAGGGTGCGGCTGGAGAAGCCGATGACGCCGACCATCAGGCCCTGCAGCACGGTGACCACACCGAGCACGAACACCTTGGACATCAGGTACGCGGAACGCGACAGGCCGGTCGCGCGCTCCCGCTCGTAGATGACCCGTTCCTTGATCAGCTCACGGACGGAGTTGGCGGCGCCGGCGAAGCAGGCGCCCACCGCGAGGATCAGCAGGACGGTGAGGGCCGTGCCGTTGGCGACGGGCTGACCGGTGCTCGGGTTGATCTCCGTGTTGACCAGGAGGTCCTTGCCCTGGTCGATGAGCAGGCTCACCGAGCCGAGGACGAGCGGCAGGATGATCGTCAGGGCCAGGAAGCCCTTGTCGGAGGCGATCACCGAGGTGTAGCGGCGCACGAGAGTGCTGAACTGGGACAGCCAGCCCTGCGGCTTCGGCGGCCTCATCGCCTGCATCGGCGGCATCTGTACGGACTGCGGCGCAATCGCGTCGATGTCCGCGGCGTACATCTGGTAGTGCTGCGAGCCCTTCCAGCGTCCGGCCCAGTCGTAGTCGCGGTAGTTCTCGAAGGCGGAGAAGACGTCGGCCCAGGTGTCGTAGCCGAAGAAGTTCAGCGCCTCCTCGGGCGGGCCGAAGTAGGCGACCGCACCGCCGGGAGCCATCACGAGGAGCTTGTCGCAGATCGCCAGCTCGGCCACCGAGTGGGTGACGACGAGGACCGTACGGCCGTCGTCGGCGAGGCCGCGCAGCAGCTGCATGACATCGCGGTCCATGCCCGGGTCGAGGCCCGAGGTGGGCTCGTCCAGGAAGATCAGCGACGGCTTGGTGAGCAGCTCCAGGGCCACGGAGACGCGCTTGCGCTGGCCACCGGAGAGGGAGGTGACCTTCTTCTCCTTGTGGATGTCCAGCTTCAGCTCGCGCAGCACCTCGTCGATACGGGCGTCGCGCTCGGCGCCGGTGGTGTCGGCGGGGAAGCGGAGCTTGGCCGCGTACTTGAGGGCCTTCTTGACGGTCAGTTCCTTGTGCAGGATGTCGTCCTGCGGGACCAGACCGATGCGCTGGCGCAGCTCGGCGAACTGCTTGTAGAGGTTCCGGTTGTCGTAGAGGACGTCGCCCTGGTTGGCGGGCCGGTAGCCCGTCAGCGCCTTGAGCAGCGTCGACTTGCCGGAACCGGACGGTCCGATGACCGCGATCAGCGACTTCTCCGGGACGCCGAAGGAGACGTCCTTGAGGATCTGCTTGCCGCCGTCGACCGTGACGGTCAGATGGCGGGCCGAGAAGGAGACCTCACCGGTGTCGACGAACTCCTCGAGGCGGTCGCCCACGATCCGGAACGTCGAGTGACCGACGCCGACGATGTCCGTCGGGCCGAGCAGGATCGAGCCGCCCTTGGCGATCGGCTGACCGTTGACATAGGTGCCGTTGTGCGAGCCGAGGTCGCGGATCTCCATGCGCCCGTCGGGCGTCGAGTGGAACTCGGCGTGGTGACGGGAGACCTGCAGGTCGGAGACGACCAGTTCGTTCTCCAGGGCGCGACCGATCCGCATCACGCGGCCGATCGAGAACTGGTGGAACGTGGTCGGGCTGCGGTCGCCGTAGACCGGCGGCGCCCCCGCGCCGACGCCGGGACCCTGCTGCTGCGGAACCTTCCCGGCAGAGGGCTGCTGCTGCGGCTGCTGCCAGCCGGCCTGCGGGGCCTGCTGGTGCTGCGGTGCCTGCTGGGCCCAGCCGGGGTTCGCGGCCGGAGCTCCCCCGCCCTGAGCGCCCTGGGCGGCGTACGGCTGCTGCTGAGGCTGCGCGGCCGGGGCCGCGGTGCCCGAGAGGCTCACCCGCGGACCGTCGGTCGCGTTGCCCAGGTGCACCGCCGAGCCGGGGCCGAGCTCCAGCTGGTGGATCCGCTGGCCCTGCACGAAGGTGCCGTTGGTGGAGCCGTGGTCCTCGATGACCCAACTACGGCCGCTCCAGCTGATAGTGGCGTGCCTCCAGGACACCCTGGCGTCGTCGAGCACGATGTCACCCTGCGGATCGCGTCCGAGGGTGTAGGGCCTGGACGCGTCTAGCGTCCAGGTACGTCCATTCAATTCCAGTACGAGTTCCGGCACTCCATGCCCCATGAGTAGTCCCCCGAGTTACCCCCAACACAGGGAGTCTAGGGATGTCGAACATCGTCGGGAACTATTTCAGGCTCTGCCCCCTGACCGAAAGCCGGGCCTTGTGAAGACCACGCACACACGCTTCGACCGGTTCCGTTGACGGGGTTGAAACCGACCCGGAGAGTGGTAATCCACGCGAGGGGGACATGCGCGGCGATCGCCGCACCGCGGATCGGGGGGTCTGCCATGAGTACGTCCATGGGCGTCGACACCACCAAGCACGGCTCGAAGTTGCCGTGGGGAGACATCCTGCTGTCTGCGATCGCCGCCGTGAGCTGGGCGTTGATCGGGATGGCGGGCGTCGCCGCACTCGGCCTGCACCTGCTGGAGGCCGACTCGACGGCATCGCTGGGCCCGATGACCGCGGCGGTAGTGGCGCTCGGGGCGGGTGGTTCGGTGACACCGTCCGGCGACGTGTCCGCTTTCGGGCTGACCGGCGCGGAGGCTGCGACGGCCATCGAGATCACGCCACTGGGTGTCAGCCTGGTAGGTGCGCTACTTTTGTCATGGTTTTTCCTACGGTCCTTACGGGCGGCCGGAGTTGTCGTCGCACCGGCCGAACTCCTCGCGCGCGCGGGTGCGGTGATCGCGCTCTTCGTGGCCACGCTGGGCGGGCTGGCCTGGGCGGGTCACGACGTCATCACGATCGACGGCAGCGCGCTCGGTCTCGACGACCTGCCCGGCGGCGGTGACGGGGGCGGGGGTCTGGAGATTCCGGGCCTCGGCGATGTCGGGGACATCGGTGGACTGCTCCCGGACCAGATCGGCGACCTGGTCGACGCGAAGGCGGCGGTCGGCTTCACGGTGGACACGGTGCCGACGCTGCTCGGGGGTCTGGTCTGGTCGGTCGGCGTCCTGCTGATCGCGCTCCTCGCCTCGCGCCGCACGCCGTTGCCCCGCGGCTGGGAAGCGGCGCATCGCGTCGTACGCCCGGCGGTGTCCGCCCTCGTGACCGTGCTGCTGGTCGCCGTGGCGGCGGGGCTCGCGGCGGCGGCGTACGCGTCGATCGGCGACGATCACCCGAAGCGGATCGCGGGCGCGGCGCTGCTGGGCACGCCCAACGGCACGTGGCTGGGCATCCCGATCGGCTTGTTCGTGCCGTGGGACGGCCGGGCGACCGGTCCGCTGGCCGGCTTCCTCCCGGATCCCCTGGACGACCTCCTGAGCTCCGAGCGCGACCAGTCCGTGTCGCTGTCGCGACTCGCGGAGCTGGACGGACGGGTGTGGCTGCTGGGGGTCGCGGCGGCGATGATGCTGCTGCTGGCGGGGGTGCTGACGGCGGTGCGGACGCCGGTGGGGGTACGGGGCTCCGGGGGCGGCGCGGGAAGTGCGCAGGTACGGGATCCGGGTGCCCTCGGTTTCGCCGGGCGCTGTGCGTTGCGGCTGGGGGTCGTGACGGCGTTGACGTTGCCGTTGCTCGCCTGGATGACGGAGGTGTCCGTGAACGCCTCGCTGTCGGTGCTGGGCTTCGACGCGTTCGGCGCCGGCATCGAACTGCACGGGCAGCTCGGCATGGCTCTGCTCCTCGGCGCCCTGTGGGGAGCGGGCGCGGGCGCCGTCGGGGCGCTGCTCGCCCGTGCGACCGGGGCGGCGGGGAACCGGGCGGCAGCACTGGCACTGAGTGGCGTGGGCGGGGTTCCGGGGAACGGGACGCCGGACGCCGGGCAGCCGCCGTATGCGGGCGGGGTCGGGGCGTATCCGGGGGCGCCCGGACGGTACCCGGGCGAGTCCGGGTCGGCACCGCATGGGGGGCCTTCGCGGGGGGCGCCGTATGCGGGGGCGTCGGAGGCGGATCCGTATGCGGGGGCGTCGGAGGTGGATCCGTACAGGGGTGATTCCCGAGGCGCGCCGCGCGGTGGCGAGGCCGGGGCGACGCCCGCGGGTGGCGAGTCCGGGCCGTACACGCCGGGTGCGTCGTACCGGCCGCCGAACCCCGCGACCAATCCGTATCTGCGGATGCCGGACGAGCTGCGGGAACCCGAGGATGCGCGACCGTCCGACGCGGGACCGCCCCGGGGCGCACCGCCCGGACGCGGGCGGCCACCGGGCGGGGTGCCGCCGGGGCAGGGGGCACAGTCCGCGGAGGGTGGCAGGCGACCGGGGACGCCTCCCCCCGGGCAGAGCTACTCACCGTCGGGACCGCCGCCGGGGCAGGGAGCTCCGCCCGGCGAGAGCAGCCGACGACCGGGGCAGGGCTCCCAACCGACCGAGGGTGCTTGGCAGGCGGGGACACGGCCTCCGGGACAAGACCGCTCCCCCTCGGGACGGCCGCCGGGGCAAGAGGCTCCACCCGGCGAGAGCAGCCGACGACCAGGACAGGACGCACCGCCGACCGAGGGCGCCTGGCACCCCAGGACACGCCCCCCGGGACAAGACCGCTCCCCCTCGGGACGGCCGCCGGGGCAAGAGGCTCCACCCGGCGAGAGCAGCCGACGACCAGGACAGGACGCACCGCCGACCGAGGGCGCCTGGCGGGCCGGGACGCGGCCTCCGGGGCAGGGCCGCTCCCCCTCGGAACCGCCTGGCGGGCCCGAGGGTCGGCCGGGTGAGAGCGCCTGGCGGCCTGCTCCGAGGCAAGGTCGACCGTCCGCAAGCGCACCGCCGGGGCAGGGGGCGCGGCCCGGTGAGGGTGCCTGGCGGGGTGAGGTGGATCCGTCTGCCGGGGGTGTGAGCAGCGGGCCGCCGCCTGGGGGTGACGACGAGTCGCCGCCGGCCGGTGACGACCTGTACGGCGCTCCCACCGTGGTGCGTCCGATCGAGCCGCCGCCCCGGCGTATGCCCTCGGGGCGCGAGCCGTCCACGCCCGACGACGGTCCGCCGCCACCGCCGCCGCCTCCCCCGCCGGGGAGGCCGAAGGGGCGGAGGTGATCCGGGCGAGGGCGTTTCGGGGGCGCGACAGCGGGGCGAAGCGTCCGCTGCCTCATGGCTTCCGTCGTCCTCGGGCCCCGGGGTGCCGACCACGTGACCGGTATCCGTCGGTCCGGTCTCCCGACATGTGCCCATAGAGCCGTGGCCACCACGTAAGGCCCCCGCCACTTGAGCGACGCTCAGTGTTCCCTGTCCGTCAGGCGGACCTCAGGGGCGGAAGGCACTGGGTGCCGGATACGGTGGGTACACCATGAGCGCTTCGCAGACCTCCGATGTCCCCACTCTTCTCGTCAAGATCTTCGGCAAGGACAGGCCGGGCATCACTGCCGGACTCTTCGACACTCTCGCCGCCTACTCCGTCGACGTGGTCGACATCGAGCAGGTCGTCACCCGTGGCCGCATGGTGCTGTGCGCGCTCGTGACCGAGCCGCCGCGCGGGTTGGAGGGCGACCTGCGCAAGACCGTCCACAGCTGGGCGGAGTCGATGAAGATGCAGGCCGAGATCATCTCCGGCCTGGGCGACAACCGGCCCCGTGGCCTCGGCCGTTCCCTCGTCACCGTGCTCGGACATCCGCTCACCGCGGAGGCGACCGCCGCGACCGCCGCACGGATCACCAAGGCCGGCGGCAACATCGACCGTATCTTCCGGCTGGCCAAGTACCCGGTGACCGCGGTCGAGTTCGCGGTGTCCGGTGTGGAGACCGAGCCCCTGCGGACCGCCCTGGTGACCGACGCCGCCGCGCTCGGCGTGGACGTCGCCGTCGTCGCGGCCGGGCTGCACCGGCGCGCGCAGCGGCTCGTCGTGATGGACGTCGACTCGACGCTCATCCAGGACGAGGTCATCGAGCTCTTCGCCGCGCACGCCGGCTGCGAGGACAAGGTCGCCGAGGTGACGGCGGCCGCGATGCGCGGGGAGCTGGACTTCGAGCAGTCGCTGCACGCGCGTGTGGCCCTCCTCGAAGGGCTCGACGCCTCGGTCGTGGACAAGGTGCGCACCGAGGTGCGGCTGACCCCCGGCGCCCGCACCCTCATCCGTACGCTCAAGCGCCTCGGCTACCAAGTCGGTGTCGTCTCGGGCGGCTTCACCCAGGTCACCGACGATCTCAAGGAGCGCCTCGGGCTGGACTTCGCCCAGGCCAACACCCTGGAGATCGTCGACGGGAAGCTGACCGGCCGGGTCACCGGCGAGATCGTGGACCGGGCGGGCAAGGCGCGGCTGCTGCGCCGGTTCGCCGCCGAGGCGGGGGTGCCGCTGGCGCAGACCGTGGCCATCGGCGACGGTGCGAACGACCTGGACATGCTCAACGCGGCCGGCCTCGGGGTCGCCTTCAACGCCAAGCCGGTGGTCCGGGAGGCGGCGCACACCGCGGTGAACGTGCCGTTCCTGGACACCGTCCTGTATCTGCTGGGCGTGACCCGCGAAGAGGTCGAGGCGGCGGACACCCACGACGACATCGACTGAGCCGCCGCGTACCGAGCCGTCGGGTACGGCAGGCGTCGTACGGCGTGCGAAGGGCCCGGCACCGCGGTGGTGCCGGGCCCTTTCACAGGGTTCTCACATCGGTCGGATCATTCGGACGGTGCCCAGTAGTCCAGGAGCGTGGCCGCGCCCGGCTCCAGCGCCTTCCAGGGGCCGGTGAACGACAGGACGGCGAAGGCGGCGGCCGGGAAACCGCGGCGGCCCATCCGCTCGCCGGCATCCCCCTCGGCCGAGCCGGCCAGGACGTCGGCGAGGCCCTGCACACCCGGGTTGTGGCCGATCAGGACGATGTTCTGCGCGTCGTCGGGGGTCTCGTTGAGCACGGCGATCAGCTCGCCGGGTGAGGCCTCGTAGACCCGCTCCTCGTAGACGGTTTTCGGCCGGTGCGCGAACTCGTGCACGGCGAGCTTCCAGGTCTCGCGGGTCCGGGTCGCGGTGGAGCACAGGGCCAGGTCGAAGGGGATTTCGGTGTCGGCCAGCCTGCGTCCGGCTTCTGCGGCATCCTTGCGGCCCCGGTCGGCGAGCGGCCGCTCGTGGTCGGTCACCTGTGGCCAGTCGGCTTTCGCATGCCGGAAGAGGACGATCCTGCGGGATTCTGCGACGCTCATGAGACCCAGCTTCGCATGAAATAGGCCATAAGGCGCAGGGAGTTGACATGCGGCCCCACGGGTGTGTGGAGGTGGTCGAGGGCCGGTGCCGCCGGGGTGCTCAGCGCGTGACCAGCTGCTGTATGCGCTCGAAGAGCTGGGTGATCAGGGGATCGTCCGCGGCGGCGTGCGCGTCGGATGGATTCAGGATCAGCGCGAGCAGCGTGATGAAGGCGAGCGTCGGCAGGGCGAGGGCCCACCAGGGCAGCCGGATGTCGACGCGTCCCCGGGTCGCCGGGTGGGGCGGGGTGTGCGTAGGGGCCGACATGGTTGCCTCCGCGTCTTCGAGTGGGCCGGTGGTCCGCTGTGCCGCGGTCACATCTCGAAGTTACGGAATCGCGGACTCTCAACCCATCCGGTGATCCACCCAGTTGACCCTGAGACTCGCCCCCTAGGGGACGGTGGGGCTAGCCCCACCCCCGCCGGTTCAGGGTGAGGCGAGCGACGCGATGACGGCGATGATCACGAAGATGGCGAGGAACGCGCCGAAGACGAGCAGCATCTTCTTCTGGCCGTTCTGCGGGTTCGGGTCGAGCACTGGCATGCGGCCAGTCTCGCACTTCCGACCGCCATCGGATCCGCCGGGGTGGCGTCAGCGGGCCGCCTCTTCCTCGACCGTCCTGTCGCGTCCGGCGAGGACGCCCACGGCCATCTGCGGGACCATCAGGGCGGCCATGAGGGCGATCGGCAGGCCCCAGCCGCCGCTGTGCTGGTAGAGCACGCCGACCAGGAGCGGGCCGGGGATGGAGATCAGATAGCCGGTGCTCTGCGCGAACGCGGACAGCTGGGCGACGCCGGCGCCGGTCCTGGCCCGCATCCCGACCATCGTCAGGGCCAGCGGGAAGGCGCAGTTGGAGACGCCGAGCAGCAGGGCCCAGGCCCAGGCTCCGGAGGCGGGCGCGAAGTAGAGGCCGGCGTATCCGGCGAGGCCGCAGACGCCGAGCACGAGGACGATCGGGCCCTGGTGCGGCAGGCGGGTGGCCACGCGCGGGATGACGAAGGCGAGCGGTACGCCCATCACCATCGTGACGGCGAGCAGCAGTCCGGCCGTGCTCGCGGGCACGCCCGCGTCCCGGAAGATCTGCGCCATCCAGCCCATGGTGATGTAGGCGGCGGTGGCCTGGAGTCCGAAGAAGACGGCGAGCGCCCAGGCGGTACGGCTGCGGGTGATGCGCAGCGCGGGCTGCTCCTCACGCGCGGGAGCCTCCGCGGCGGACGCCGTGCCCCGCTGCCGTATCGACGGGATCCACGGCAGTACGGCCGCGGCGGCCAGCCCCGCCCAGACCGCGAGCCCGGTCTGCCAGCTGCCGCCCAGCCTGTCGGTCACCGGCACGGTCACGGCGGCCGCGGTGGCCGTACCCAGGGCGAGGGCCATCGAGTAGAGGCCGGTCATGGTGCCGACGCGCTCCGGGAACCAGCGCTTGACGATGACGGGCATCAGGACGTTGCTGACGGCGATGCCCATGAGGGCGAGAGCGCTGGCGGCCAGGAAGCCGACCGTGCTGCCCGTGTACGGCCGTATGAGCAGGCCTGCCGTGATGGCGACCATGCCGGCGCACACCACCGCTCCCGGTCCGAAGCGGCGGGCCAGGCGCGGGGCCATGACACCGAAGAAGGCGAAGCAGAGCGGGGGCACGGAGGTCAGGAGCCCGGCCATGCTTCCGCTCATGCCCAGTCCGTCGCGGACCTCCTCCAGGAGGGCGCCGAGGCTGGTGATGGCGGGGCGCAGGTTGACGGCGGCCAGGACGATGCCGAGCACGAGCAGCCTTGTCGGCCACGCGCGCGTGGCGCCCCTCGGGGGCTCGCTCGGCGCCGAGCTGCGGATGTGCGGGGACGTCATCGTCCGGGTTTCCTCACGTGCCATGCCACCCATCATAGAATCATGGGATGATTGGTTGTCCATCCCCGGCTGCCCCGGGTCGGCGATCCCATGCGAAGGTGTGCCATGCCTCTGAGCCACCCCCGTCGATCGGCACTGTCCGAGCAGGTCATCGCGGCGCTGCGGCAGCAGATCACGTCGGGCGAGTGGCCGGTCGGCTCGCGCATCCCGACGGAACCGGAGCTCGTCGAGCAGCTCGGGGTGGCCCGCAACACGGTCCGCGAGGCCGTCCGCGCGCTCGCGCACAACGGTCTGCTGGACATCCGCCAGGGCTCGGGCACCTATGTCGTGGCGACCAGCGAGCTGGCCGGTGTGATGCACCGCCGGTTCGCCGAAGCCGATCCCCGGCACATCGCCGAGCTCCGCGCCACGCTGGAGTCCTCCGCCGCGCGGCTGGCCGCCGAGCGGCGTTCGGAGAAGGACCTCAAGCAGCTCGACGCGCTTCTCGTACGGCGTGAGGAGGCGTGGGAGTCGGGTGACGCGGAGGCCTTCGTGACGGCGGACTCGTCCTTCCACCTGGCGGTGGTGGCGGCTTCCCACAACGACGTGATGTCGGCGCTGTACGCGGACCTGGGCGAGGTGCTGCGGGACTGGCTGCGCGAGGACGTCGGCGAGGAGCTGACGCCGGAGACGTACATGGACCACGCGCGGCTGGTCGACGCGATCCGTGCGGGTGACGCGGAGACGGCCGCGGCGGAGGCGGCGGGCTATCCGTTCCTGTGCCGGCCGGGCCGGTTCACCGCTTCTGGTGGCTGACCCACACCGAGCGGACTTCCTTCCAGCAGCGGCCGTCCAGCCGTACGGTCTGCGCGGGCCCGGCCTCGACCGGGGCGCCGTCGCTGTCGACGTCCCACCAGCGCTCGCACTCGATGTGCAGCCGGACGCGGTCGACGTCGGGATACGGGTTGTGGCAGTACGCGGTCACATGGGAGCCGGTGATCCTGCTGTGGCAGGCGGCACCGAACAACTCGGGTTCCTCGGCCCTCGGTCTCTCCACGCGTGCGTGCGGTGACGCGTCGTGCGGCAGGCACAGCAGGAGGGCTACGGCGACGGCTGCTGAGGCGAGGCTGCGGGACAGGCGCACAAGGGGACCTCCTCGGCCGCGCTGGGGAGGGAAGCGTGGTGAACGCGTAATCCAGAGTGCCCAGTTGTGCGCCCCGCCCGCCCGACCGGATGGGCCGAACGGGTGACCCCGCGCGGACGCGCTGAGGGGCCGCATCCCTTGGCAGAGGATGCGGCCCCTCGATGTCGGCCGAGGCTCGGCGGCAGCGTTACGCCCCGATGGCGTGCAGACCGCCGTCCACGTGGACGATCTCGCCGGTGGTCTTCGGGAACCAGTCGCTCAGCAGGGCGACGACGCCCTTGCCGGCCGGCTCCGGGTCCTCCAGCTTCCACTCCAGCGGGGAGCGGCTGTCCCACACCGACGCCAGTTCGGCGAAGCCGGGGATCGACTTCGCGGCCATGGAGCCGATCGGACCGGCCGAGATCAGGTTGCAGCGGATGTTGTGCTTGCCCAGGTCACGGGCCATGTAGCGGCTGGTGGCCTCCAGGGCGGCCTTGGCCGGGCCCATCCAGTCGTACTGCGGCCAGGCGAACTGGGCGTCGAAGGTGAGGCCGACGACGGAACCGCCCTCGGTCATCAGCGGCAGCAGCGACATGGTCAGCGACTTCAGCGAGAAGGCGGAGACGTGCATGGCGGTGGCCACGGACTCGAACGGCGTGTTGAGGAAGTTGCCGCCGAGCGCGTCCTGCGGCGCGAAGCCGATGGAGTGCACGACACCGTCGAGCCGGTCGCCCAGGTGCTCACGGACCTGGCTCTCCAGGCGGGCCAGGTGCTCGTCGTTGGAGACGTCGAGCTCCAGGACCTTGACCTTCTCCGGCCGGGGCAGCTTCTTGGCGATGCGCTCGGTGAGGGTCGGACGCGGCCACGCGGTGAGGATGATCTCCGCGCCCTGTTCCTGGGCCAGCTTGGCGGTGTGGAAGGCGATGGAGGACTCCATCAGCACACCGGTGATGAGGATCTTCTTGCCCTCGAGGATTCCAGCCATGGTGTTCAGTGACCCATTCCCAGTCCGCCGTCAACCGGGATGACGGCTCCAGTGATGTACGAGGCGTCGTCCGAGGCGAGGAACCGCACCGTCGCGGCGATCTCCTCGGGCTGCGCGTAACGACCGAGCGGCACCTGCTTCACGATGTTCTCGCGCTGCTCGTCGGTGAGAACCTTGGTCATGTCGGTGTCGACGAAGCCGGGCGCGACGACGTTGAAGGTGATGTTGCGCGAGCCCAGCTCACGGGCGAGGGAGCGCGCGAAGCCGACCAGACCGGCCTTGGAGGCTGCGTAGTTGGCCTGGCCGGGGCCGCCCATCAGTCCGACGACCGACGAGATCAGGACGACACGGCCCTTCTTGGCGCGCAGCATGGCGCGGTTGGCGCGCTTGACGACGCGGAAGGTGCCGGTGAGGTTGGTGTCGAGGACGGACGTGAAGTCCTCCTCGGACATGCGCATCAGGAGCTGGTCCTTGGTGATGCCGGCGTTGGCGACCAGAATCTCGACGGGACCGTGCGCGTCCTCGATCTCCTTGTAGGCCTGCTCCACCTGCTCGGTGTCGGTGATGTCGCACTTGACGGCGAGGCAGCCCAGTTCCGCCAGGGCGGCCGGTGGCTCACCCGAGCGGTACGTGATCGCGACCTTGTCGCCGGCTTCGGCGAAAGCCCGGGCGATGGCGAGGCCGATGCCCCGGTTGCCTCCGGTGACGAGAACCGAGCGGCTCAACGGATCACCCTTTCCATAGCGGTCTGAACTCATCCGCCCGGCACCCGGAGGGCAGGCGGCTTCCTTCGAAACCTATCGGTCTGCCCCGGCGTGCGGACATTCGGGCACCGACAGTGGCTCGGGGGCCGCACTGTCGGGTCTCTACAGAAGACGGCGACCACGCACGGAAACGTATGGTCCCCGGAGCTGCGCACACGACATGATCGGAGTCCACAGGTCACGAGAGCAGGGAGATACCTCGGTGCCTCATACCATCGACGAAGCCTTCACAGCGCTTCCCCTACGCGCCCTGGCCGACGCCGCGCTGGCACGCGCGCGTGCGCTGGGCGCCGAGCACGCGGACTTCCGGTTCGAGCGGGTGCGCAGCGCGTCCTGGCGGCTGCGGGACGCCAAGCCCGCCGGTTCGTCGGACACCACCGACTCCGGGTACGCGGTGCGGGTCGTGCACGGCGGCACGTGGGGCTTCGCGTCGGGCGTGGATCTGAGCATGGACGCGGCGGCGCGGGTCGCCTCGCAGGCCGTGGCGATGGCGAAACTGGCCGCGCAGGTGATCAAGGCGGCGGGTTCGGACGAGCGCGTCGAGCTCGCCGACGAGCCGGTGCACTCCGAGAAGACATGGATCTCGTCGTACGAGATCGATCCGTTCACCGTGCCCGACGAGGACAAGGCCGGGCTGCTGGCGGACTGGAGCGCGCGACTGCTGGCGGCGAACGGGGTCAACCACGTCGACGCGTCGCTGCTGACCGTCCACGAGAACAAGTTCTACGCCGACACCGCCGGGACCGTGACCACCCAGCAGCGGGTGCGGCTGCACCCGTCGCTGACCGCGGTGTCGGTCGACGAGTCGAGCGGCGAGTTCGACTCCATGCGGACCATCGCACCGCCGGTCGGACGCGGCTGGGAGTACCTCACGGGCACCGGCTGGGACTGGGACAGCGAACTCGATCAGATCCCGGAGCTGCTCGCCGAGAAGATGCGGGCGCCCAGTGTCGAGTCGGGGGTGTACGACCTGGTCGTCGACCCGTCCAACCTGTGGCTGACGATCCACGAGTCCATCGGCCACGCCACCGAGCTGGACCGCGCCCTCGGCTACGAGGCGGCCTACGCCGGCACCTCCTTCGCCACCTTCGACCAGCTCGGCAAGTTGCGGTACGGCTCCGACCTGATGAACGTGACCGGTGACCGCACCGCCGAGCACGGCCTGGCGACCGTCGGCTACGACGACGAGGGCGTGGCGGGCCAGTCCTGGGACCTGGTGAAGGACGGCACGCTCGTCGGCTACCAGCTGGACCGGCGGATCGCGAAGCTGACCGGCTTCGAGCGGTCCAACGGGTGCGCGTTCGCCGACTCCCCCGGCCATGTGCCCGTGCAGCGCATGGCCAACGTCTCGCTCCGGCCGGACCCGGCCGGGATGTCGACGGAGGACCTGATCGGCGGGGTCGACCGGGGCATCTATGTCGTCGGTGACCGGTCCTGGTCGATCGACATGCAGCGCTACAACTTCCAGTTCACGGGTCAGCGATTCTTCAAGATCGAGAACGGTCGGATCACCGGCCAGCTGCGGGACGTCGCCTACCAGGCGACCACCACCGACTTCTGGGGCTCGATGGCCGCGGTGGGCGGTCCGCAGACCTACGTCCTCGGGGGCGCCTTCAACTGCGGCAAGGCCCAGCCGGGTCAGGTGGCGGCGGTGTCGCACGGCTGCCCGTCGGCCCTCTTCAAGGGCGTCAACATCCTCAACACGACCCAGGAGGCCGGTCGATGAGCGTCAACTTCGGAATCGGCTGGGGGTCCGGGGGTTACTCCCCGGGAAAGCACAGTCTCAACACGACCCAGGAGGCCGGTCGATGAGTCCTCGTACGAACAAGCCGCACGAGATCGTCGAACGTGCCCTGGAGCTGTCCACCGCCGACGGGTGTGTCGTCATCGCCGACGAGCAGTCCACGGCGAACCTGCGCTGGGCCGGCAACGCGCTCACCACCAACGGCGTCACCCGCACCCGTACCCTCACCGTGATCGCGATGGTCGACGGCAAGGAGGGCACCGCCTCCGGAGTCGTCTCACGGGCCGCGGTGACCGTGGACGAGCTGGAGTCCCTGGTCCGGGCCGCCGAGGCCGCAGCGCGCGGTGCGGCGCCCGCCGAGGACGCGCAGCCGCTGGTGACGGGCGTACCGGCGTCCCCCGACTTCACGGACGGGCCCGCCGAGACCTCCTCCGCGGTGTTCGCCGACTTCGCGCCGGCGCTCGGCGAGTCCTTCGCACGCGCGCGTGCGGGCGGCCGCGAGCTGTACGGCTTCGCCAACCACGAGCTGGTCTCCAGCTACCTCGGTACGTCGACGGGTCTGCGCCTGCGGCACGACCAGCCCAACGGGACGCTGGAGCTGAACGCCAAGTCGCCGGACCGTACGCGCTCGGCGTGGGCCGGCCGCTCCATGCGGGACTTCAAGGACGTCGACCCGGCCGCGCTGGACGCCGAGCTCGCCGTACGCCTGGGATGGGCCGAGCGCAAGCACGACCTGCCCGCCGGGCGGTACGAGACGCTGCTGCCGCCGACCGCCGTGGCGGACCTGCTGATCTACCAGATGTGGTCGGCGTCCGGCCGGGACGCGGCCGAGGGCCGGACCGTGTTCTCCAAGCCCGGCGGCGGCACCCGGCTCGGCGACCGGCTGACCGAGCTGCCGCTGACCCTGCGCAGCGACCCGAACGAGCCGGGCCTGGAGTCCGCGCCCTTCGTGCTCACGCACTCCTCCGGCGGCGACTCGTCGGTGTTCGACAACGGGCTGCCGCTGACGGCCACCGAGTGGATGCGGGCGGGCGAGCTGAGCAGCCTGCTGACCAGCCGGCACAGCGCCGGGCTGACCGGGCTGCCGGTGGCGCCGGGCATCGACAACCTGATCCTGGACGGCGGCGAGGACCGCTCCCTGGAGGAGATGGTCGCGAACACCGCGCGCGGGCTGCTGCTGACCTGCCTCTGGTACATCCGCGAGGTCGACCCGGCCACGCTGCTGCTGACCGGCCTGACCCGCGACGGCGTCTACCTCGTCGAGAACGGCGAGGTCACCGGAGAGGTCACCAACTTCCGGTTCAACGAGTCGCCGGTGGACCTGCTGGGCCGGGCCACGGAGGCCGGGCGCACGGAAAAGACGCTGCCGAGGGAGTGGAGCGACTGGTTCACTAGGGCTGCGATGCCGGCCCTGAGGGTGCCGGACTTCAATATGAGCTCTGTCAGTCGGGGCGTATAACCTCGTAGCTGGTTGTCACCCGACCGCCGTAGATCATCCAAGGAGATACGAGAACCGTGACGGACATCGTCGACGAGCTGAAGTGGCGCGGGCTGATCGCCCTCTCCACTGACGAGGACGCATTGCGCAAGGCGTTCGCGGACGGCCCCGTCACGTTCTATTGCGGGTTCGACCCGACCGCACCCAGCCTCCACCTCGGCAACCTCGTGCAGATCCTGACGATGCGCCGGATCCAGCAGGCGGGCAACCGTCCGCTGGGCCTGGTGGGCGGTGCGACGGGTCTGATCGGCGACCCCAAGCCGACCGCGGAGCGGACGCTGAACTCGCCGGACGTCGTGGCCCAGTGGGTCGAGCGGCTCCGGGCGCAGATCACCCCGCTGCTCGACTTCGAGGGCCCGAACGCCGCGATCATGGTCAACAACCTGGACTGGACGCAGGGGCTGTCGGCCATCGAGTTCCTGCGGGACGTCGGCAAGTACTTCCGGGTCAACAAGATGATCGCGAAGGAGGCCGTCGCCCGGCGGCTCAACTCCGACGCGGGCATCGGCTACACGGAGTTCAGCTACCAGATCCTCCAGGGCATGGACTTCCTGGAGCTGTTCCGCAGGCACGGCTGCACGCTGCAGACCGGCGGCAGCGACCAGTGGGGCAACCTCACCTCGGGCACCGACCTGATCCACCGGGTCGAGCCCGACGCCGTGGTGCACGCGCTGGCCACGCCGCTGATCACCAAGGCCGACGGCACCAAGTTCGGCAAGACGGAGTCCGGCACGGTCTGGCTCGACCCGGAGATGACCACGCCGTACGCCTTCTACCAGTTCTGGCTGAACGCGGACGACCGGGATGTCTCCAAGTTCCTGCGCATCTTCAGCTTCCGCTCCCATGAGGAGATCGAGGAGCTGGAGAAGCAGACCGAGGAGCGTCCGCAGGCCCGTGCCGCGCAGCGCGCACTGGCCGAGGAGCTGACGACGCTGGTGCACGGCGCCGGCCAGACCGCCGCCGTGGTCGCCGCGAGCCGTGCGCTGTTCGGTCAGGGCGAGCTGGCGGACCTGGACGAGAAGACGCTGACGGCGGCCCTCTCCGAGGTGCCGCACATCCAGGTCGCCGAGCTCGGCCCCGTCGTGGACCTGCTCGCCGAGGTCGGCCTGGTGGCCAGCAAGTCCGCCGCGCGGCGGACCGTGAAGGAGGGCGGGGCCTACGTGAACAACGTGAAGGTCGCGGCCGAGGACGCGGTTCCCGCCAAGGAGGACCTGCTCCACGGTCGCTGGCTGGTGCTGCGCCGGGGCAAGAAGAACCTGGCGGCGGTCGAGGTCACGGGCGCCTGAGCACACGGCGAGAGGGGCGGTCTCCCGTGCGGGAGGCCGCCCCTCTCGGCGTGGATGCTCTCAGATCCGCTGTTTCCGCTTGCCCAGCGTCGCCATGTACGCCATGTCGCCGACGCCCACGATGATGATCGCGGCGACGAGCTGGAAGGCGTGGCGGCTCCAGTCGATACCGGAGGTCTCGTCGACGCCTGCGGCACGCGCGATCGCGTTGCCCACGATGGCGCCCAGCATGCCGAAGATGGTCGTCAACCACAGCGGGCTGTGCTGCTTGCCCGGGAGGATCGCCTTCGCGATCAGACCCAGCACGAATCCCACGATGATCGCCCACAACCAGCCCATGGCTGCCTCCTAGTACGGCTCGACGTGAGCATTACGCCCAGTGTCGGCGCATGCGCTGTACGGCGCATGTCGAATGAGCCGTACGCGCTACGGCGCAGGTCGTTCGCCCGGGCGGGAGGTGCCCCGGTCTCGTAGGCGGCGCAGTCGCGGCGTAACGTAGGACGTGTCCGGGCCCGGAACCTCTGCCCGGGGGCGGAGTGGGTACGGGCCGGGGAGAGTCCGATGCGGGCGGATGGTGGAATGTGATGCGGAAGCAGCATGCGGCAGGCAACGCCCAGGTTTTCCGGATCACCGGAGCCCGTCAGGGGCTTCAGGACGATGTGCGCGGCCGGCAGCGGCGGTATGTGATCTCGATGGCCGTGCGTACGGCATCGGTGATCCTCGCCGTCTCGCTCTGGAACGTCGAACGGCACGTCGCCATCGTCGCGTTGGTGCTGGGGGCTCTGCTCCCGTACGTCGCGGTGGTGATCGCCAACGCGGGGCGGGAGAACGCGCCGTCCCTGCCGTCGACATTCGTGACCGCGCCGCTGCCTCCGATGATCACGCCGCCGAGTGCTCCGAGGGGCTCGGCGGAACCGTTCCCGGAAGACGCCGTGGGCGGTTCGGAGGCGGGTGTACCGGGCGAGCCGCGCGAGCGGACGTGATCTTGGCGGAGGGCCCGAATCCGGAAGTTTCCTCCGTACCAAGCTCAAGAAAAGCTCAGATCAATCATGTTGTTCCAGTGCCGGGCGACGGGTTACCCGTGACATACTTCCTACGCGCTCCGCATCCCCCGTCGGAGCGACAGACCGACGCCGGGCAGCTCCCCCCGTGGCTGCTCGGCGTCGCCTTGTTCACGGCACTTTGTGAGACGAAACAGTGAGTGAAGAGACCACCCCGATCTGCTCCGCGAAGGGCTGCCGCCTGGACGCCGTGTGGGTGCTCGCGTGGAACAACCCGAAGATCCACACGCCGGAGCGCCGGAAGACATGGCTGGCCTGTGAGGAGCACCGGGAGCACCTGTCCCAGTTCCTCGGCGTACGGGGGTTCCTGAAGGACGTCGTCCTGCTGAAGGAGTGGGAAGCGCAGGGACAGGTTCCCTAGCCGCCGATCGCGGACATCGGGCGGTCCGGCTGGACGAAGGTCGGGTCGTCCAGGCCCGCGCCCGCCTTCTTGCCCCACATCGCGACCTTCCAGATGCGGGCTATCTCCTCATCCGGGGCACCCGAGCGCAGGGCCGCGCGCAGGTCGGTCTCCTCGGTGGCGAACAGGCAGGTGCGGACCTGGCCGTCGGCGGTGAGGCGGGTGCGGTCGCAGGCGGAGCAGAACGGGCGGGTGACCGAGGCGATGACACCGACGACGTGCGGGCCGCCGTCCACCAGCCAGCGTTCCGCCGGGGCAGAGCCGCGCTTTTCGGAGCCCTCTTCGGTCAGGTCGAAGCGGGTGCGCAGGGAGGTGAGGATGTCGCCCGCGGTGATCATGCCGTCGCGCTTCCAGCCGTGCTGGGCGTCCAGCGGCATCTGCTCGATGAAGCGCAGCTCGTAGTCGTGCTCCACCGCCCAGGCCAGCAGGTCGGGGGCCTCGTCGTCGTTCAGGCCCGGCATCAGGACCGAGTTGACCTTCACCGGGGTCAGGCCCGCCTCGCGGGCCGCGTACAGGCCCTCGAGGACGTCCTTGTGGCGGTCCCGGCGGGTGAGAGTCTTGAAGACGTCCGGGCGCAGGGTGTCCAGGGAGACGTTGACCCGGTCCAGGCCCGCGGCCTTCAGGGCGGTCGCGGTGCGCTTGAGGCCGATGCCGTTGGTCGTCAGCGACATCTGGGGGCGGGGCTCCAGCGCTGCGACCCGCTCCACGATGCCCACCAGGCCGGGGCGCAGCAGCGGCTCGCCGCCGGTGAAGCGGACTTCCTCGATGCCCAGCGAGGTGACCGCGATGTCGATCAGGCGGACGATCTCGTCGTCGGTGAGCAGATCGGGCTTGGCCAACCACTGCAGGCCCTCCTCGGGCATGCAGTACGTACAGCGCAGATTGCACCGGTCGGTCAGCGAGACCCTCAGGTCGGTGGCCTGCCGGCCGTAGGTGTCGATGAGCACGTGGGCCCCCTCCCTCGTCTGCGGAACACTGTCGGAGCACTCGAGGAGCACTCGTTTCCCGTCACCTGCGAGCCTACGTGACCCGACTGACATCGACAGTGCCCGATCCCACGAGGTAAGACGCGGCCGCGTCGTAGAGACCTACGACGCGGCCGGTCACAGAGCGCTGCCCGGCGGACTCAGTGGGCGCCGGTGCCGGTCAGGGACCGGACCTCCAGCTCCGCGTACTTGCCGGCGTCGGGCTCCTCCTTGGACAGGACGGTGCCGAGCCAGCCCATCGCGAAGCCGAACGGGATGGAGATGATGCCCGGGTTCTTCAGCGGGAAGTAGGCGAAGTCGACGTCCGGGAACATCGCCTTCGGGTCGCCGGAGACGACGGGCGAGAACAGCACCAGGCCGACGGCGACGATCAGACCGCCGTAGATCGACCACAGCGCGCCCTGGGTGGTGAACTTCTTCCAGAACAGGCTGTAGAGGATCGTCGGCAGGTTGGCGGACGCGGCGACCGCGAAGGCCAGCGCGACCAGGCCGGCCACGTTGAGGTCACGGGCGAGCGCGCCCAGGCCGATGGCCGCGGCACCGATGAAGACGGTCGCCACGCGGGCCGCGCGGACCTCTTCCTTGCCGGACGCCTGGCCCTTGCGGATGACGTTGGCGTAGATGTCGTGCGCGAACGAGGACGACGAGGCGAGGGTCAGGCCGGCGACCACGGCGAGGATCGTCGCGAAGGCCACCGCCGAGATCGTCGCCAGCAGGATCGCGCCCCACGTGGAGTCGACGCCGCCCAGGTGCAGGGCGAGCAGTGGGGCCGCCGTGTTGCCGGACGGGTTGGATTCGATGATCTCCTTCTGGTCGATCAGCGCGGCGGCGCCGAAGCCGAGCGCGATCGTCATCAGGTAGAAGCCGCCGATGATGCCGATGGCCCAGTTCACGGACTTACGAGCGGCCTTGGCGTTGGGCACCGTGTAGAAGCGGATCAGGATGTGCGGCAGACCCGCCGTGCCGAGCACCAGGGCGATGCCCAGGGAGATGAAGTCCAGCTTGGAGGTGCCGGTCGCGCCGTACTGGAGGCCGGGCTCCAGGAAGGCGGAGCCCTTGCCGCTCTTCTCGGCGGCCGTGCCGAGCAGGTCGGAGATGTTGAAGTTGAACTTCAGCAGCACCAGGAACGTGATCAGGATCGTGCCGGTGATGAGGAGGACGGCCTTGACCATCTGGACCCAGGTGGTGCCCTTCATGCCGCCGATGGAGACGTACACGATCATCAGGATGCCGACGAGGGCGACGATGGCGACCTTGCCCGCGTCGGAGGTGATGCCGAGCAGCAGCGAGACCAGGACACCCGCGCCGGCCATCTGGGCCAGCAGGTAGAAGATCGAGACGACGATCGTGGAGGTGCCGGCCGCGGTGCGGACCGGCCGCTGGCGCATGCGGTACGCCAGTACGTCACCCATGGTGTAGCGGCCGGAGTTCCTGAGCGGCTCGGCGACCAGGAGCAGCGCCACCAGCCAGGCGACCAGGAAGCCGATGGAGTACAGGAAGCCGTCGTAGCCGAAGAGGGCGATGGCGCCGGCGATGCCGAGGAACGAGGCGGCCGACATGTAGTCGCCGGAGACCGCGAGACCGTTCTGGAAGGCGCTGAACTGGCGTCCGCCGGCGTAGAAGTCGGCGGCGTCCTTGGTCTGGCGGCCCGCCCAGACCGTGATGACCAGGGTCGCGACGACGAACACCGCGAAGAGGCTGATGATCAGTGGTCGGTGCTCGCTGGCCTCTCCGGCCGCGAGGACACTCTGCTGCGCGATGCTCATGCGTCGCCCTCCATACGGGACTTGATCGCCTCGGCCTTGGGGTCGAGCTTCGCGGCGGCGTGCCGGGAGTACCACCAGGCGATGATGAACGTGGTGACGAACTGGGCGATGCCGAGGATGAAGGCGACGTTGATGTTGCCGAACAGCTTGGTGCCCATGAAGTCGCCGGCGAAGTTCGACAGCAGGACGTACAGCAGGTACCAGGCGATGAAGCCGACGGTCAGGGGAAAGGCGAAGGAGCGGTAGGAGTGGCGTAGTTCACCGAACTCCGCACTCTCCTGCACCGCGGTGAACTCCTCGGTGCTGGGGAGTTTGTGTTGCTCTTTCGAGGGGGGCGGTGCGTCGGTAGCCACGGAGTCTCCTCGCGTTGCGGGTGCTGTTGCCACGGTGGACGGGGACGGGTCTGGGTTCGGGGACGGGTTCGGTACGACGGACATGTGACGGCTCTGTTCCTCACGGTGACCCAGGGGGGCTCGATCGTGCTCGCGCTCCCTGTCCAACGTCACGGCGGCACGCGAGGAGCGGTTCAACTGCCCGGGCTTCTTTCCGAAGTCACCTCGGGTAGGTCATTGCTGGCCAGCAACTTCGCGAGATAGCTTCGCCACTGCACCACCCGTCATGTACCTGCCCGAGCACCACCTGTGTTCGGGCGGTTCTCGTTTCCGGATGATGTGGAGACCCCATGCCTCATCTGCGTTCCAGACGTCGGCTCGCGCTCGCCGTGCCCGTCGTTCTCTCGCTGACCGCCTCGCTCGGCTTCCTGCCGGCGGCCGCCTCGGCGGCCCCGTACGCGGCGCCGGCCGCGCAGGCCGCGGACGCGCCCGACCTGTCGTACGTGGTCAACACCAAGGTGGACCGCAAGACGATCGCGTCGGTGAAGAAGGCCGTCGTCGCCAAGGGCGGCACGATCGTCATCACGTACGAGAAGATCGGCGTGATCGTCGTCCACTCGGCCAACCCCGACTTCGGCGCACAGATACGCGCGGTGCGCGGCGTGCAGTCGGCGGGTGCGACGCGTACCTCGGCGCTCACTCCCGCGAGCACCACGGACGAGGGCGCGGCCCAGATCCTGACGAAGGCACAGGCCGAGAAGATCGAGAGCACCTCCGCGGCCGACGCGGAGAGCGAGCCCCTCGAGGCCGACCAGTGGGACCTGCGGGCGATCGGCGCCGACAAGGCCGCGCAGATCAACCCGGGCAGCAAGAAGGTCACCGTCGCCGTCATCGACACCGGCGTCGACGACACCCACCCGGACATCGCGCCGAACTTCTCGGCCTCGCAGTCGGCCAACTGCGACGGCGGTGTCCCGAACACCACCGAGGGCGCCTGGCGGCCGTACACCGTGGACGACTACCACGGCACGCACGTGGCCGGTGAGATCGCCGCCGCCCGCAACGGCATCGGTGTGGCCGGTGTCGCGCCCGGCGTGAAGGTCGCGGCCATCAACGTGACCGACCCGAGCAACGGCCTCTTCTACCCGGAGAGCGTCGTCTGCGCGTTCGTGTTCGCCGCCGACCACGGCGTCGAGGTCACGAACAACAGCTACTACGTGGACCCGTGGCTGTACAACTGCCTCGACGACCCCGACCAGCGGGCCATCGTCGACGCGGTCAACCGGGCCTCGCTGTACGCCCAGAAGAAGGGCACGCTCAACCTGGCCTCGGCGGGCAACTCCAACGACGACCTCGACTCGGACGCCCTGGTCGACGACAGCAGCCCCGACGACTCCACGCCGGTGACGCGCACCATCGACCCGCACGAGTGCTTCGACGTGCCGACCCAGCTGCCCGGTGTCGTGACGGTCAGCGCCACGGGCGTGCAGAACCTGAAGTCGTACTACTCCTCGTACGGTTACGGCGTCGTCGACATCGCGGCCCCGGGCGGTGACCGGCTCTACCAGATCCCGGACACGCCGTCGAAGAACGGCCGCATCCTGTCGACCATGCCGAACAACTCGTACGGCTTCCTGCAGGGCACCTCGATGGCGTCCCCGCACGCCGCGGGCGTCGCCGCGCTGCTGAAGTCGACGCACCCGAAGGCGTCCCCGGCGCAGTTGCAGGCGCTGCTGAAGGCGCAGGCGGACAACCCGGGCTGCCCGGCCTCCTACGACCAGGACGGCGACGGCACGCAGGACGCGACCTGCGTGGGGGGCAAGCGGGTGAACGGGTTCTACGGCTACGGCATCGTCAACGCGCTGCGCGCGGTCAAGTAGCCCGCAGAGCACCCGCACGATCCGCTCGTACCGCTCGTACCGCTCGTACCGCGAACGAACTGGAGACAGCATGACAGCGCCTGACCCGCGCTTCCGCCGTGCGCTGGCCATCCCGATGGGGATGGCCATGGCGACGGCACTCGCGTTCCTGCCGAACGTCTCGGCAGCCGCGGCGGAGGAGTCCCCCGCGGCCGACGCGACCTCGCTCAGCTATGTCGTCAACGTCAGCCCCGGACACGGGCCTTCGAAGCATGTGCGGAAGGCGATCTCCGAGGCCGGCGGCACGATCGTCACCTCGTACGACCAGATAGGCGTGATCGTCGTCCACTCGGCGAACCCCGACTTCGCCAAGGTCGTGCGCACGGTGCGCGGGGTGGAGTCGGCCGGCAACACCCGTAACGCGCCGCTGCCCGCGCAGTCGACGACCGACGTGGGGACGCCGAAGGTGCTCAGCGCCGCGGAGGTCGCGGACGCCGAGGCGGTCGCCGGACAGGACCCGCTCGAGCCCCTGCAGTGGGACCTGCCCGCCATCAAGGCGGACAAGGCGCACGAGAAGTCGCTCGGCAGCAGCAAGGTGACCGTCGCCATCATCGACACCGGTGTCGACGACACGCACCCGGACATCGCGCCGAACTTCGACCGTGCCGCGTCGGTCAACTGTGTGACGGGCAAGCCGGACACGACCGACGGGGCGTGGCGGCCGACCACGGGGGAAAGCCCGCACGGCACGCATGTGGCCGGTGAGATCGCGGCCGCCAAGAACGGCGTCGGCATGACGGGTGTCGCGCCCGGTGTGAAGGTGTCCGGCATCAAGGTGTCCACGACGGCCGGCTACTTCTACACGGAGGCCGTGGTCTGCGGCTTCGTGTGGGCGGCCGAGCACGGCGTCGATGTGACGAACAACAGCTATTACACCGATCCGTGGTACTTCAACTGCAAGAACGACCCGGACCAGAGGGCGCTCGTCGACGCCGTCTCCCGGGCCTCGCGGTACGCGGAGAAGAAGGGCGCCGTCAATGTCGCGGCGGCCGGCAACGAGAACTACGACCTCGCGGCCGACGAGATCACCGACCCGGTCTCCCCGAACGACGGCACGCCCTCGAACCGGGTGATCGACCCGTCGCAGTGCCTCGACATCCCGACCCAGCTGCCGGGTGTCGTGACGGTCGCGGCGACCGGGGCGAAGGGCATCAAGTCGTCCTTCTCCAACCATGGTCTGGGCGTCATCGACATCGCGGCGCCCGGCGGCGACTCGACCCGCTTCCAGACCCCTGCCCCGCCGGCCACCAGCGGCCTGATCCTGGGCACGCTGCCGGGCGGCGGCTGGGGCTACATGGCCGGTACGTCGATGGCCTCGCCGCATGTCGCGGGCGTGGCCGCGCTCATCAAGTCGACGCACCCGAAGGCCTCCCCGGCCCTGGTGAAGGCCCTGCTGTACGCGGAGGCCGACGCGACGCCGTGCACCGACCCGTACGACATCGACGGCGACGGGAAGGTCGACGCGGTGTGTGAGGGGCCGAAGAACTACAACGGCTTCTACGGGTGGGGTACCGCGGACGCGCTGGACGCGGTGACGAAGTGACGCGGTGACGCTCACGCGCGCGTGACGTGAAGGGCCGGGCGGGTGCCGTCCGGCCCTTTGCCGTGGTGCGGCAAGATCTGCGGCATGCATGTGTATGAAGATCCCACCACCTGGGCTCCGGAACGAGTGCGGCCCAAGGGGCAGTTGGTGTTCCGTTTCGTCCTCACGGTCCTGTACACGCCCGTGCAGTTCCTGATGTGGCTCGTGGCGTTCGTCATTTTCCTGGCGATCAGTCTGGTCACGGAGATCATCACCGTGTTCAGCACCTCGTACGAACAGGGCTTGTTCAAGGCGGGGGACCGCGTACTGGACCCGTTGTCGAAATGGCCCGCCTGGTGCGTCAGCTGGCCGGAGCTGCGGCATGAGGGCGACGCCGCGTACTACCGGGCCCGGACCGAGAAGGCGGTCGGTCGCTGGACCAAGAGGGCCTCGGTCCCGCGCGACCCCAAGAAGCCGCGGCCGCCGGTCGAGTGCGCGATACCGCTGCGCCACTACCGGGGAGTGGGGGGTGCGTACGTCGCCCAGGTCGCCGTCGCGCAGGGCTGGGAGCTGCGGCCGACGGACGTGCGCAAGGAGGTGCGTCTATGGTGGTCCGCCGCGTCCCATATTGATTGAGTCAATGTTGATTTGATCAATGATGCATAGTGAAGTCATGACTGAGGTGATGCGCGAAGGCGCTCTTCAGGCGCGGCTTCCGGTACGGGAGTTGGCGCGCGCCTGCGTCGGCGCGTGCGCGCGGGCCGCCGCCGAGCTGGGGGCACGACGGGCCGGGCTCGGCGAGGTGCCCGCCGTGCGGGTGGACGACGGGGCCGTCACCACGGCGTTCGTCAGCGAGCGGCATCTGTTGATCAATGGCCGGGCTCCGGTCAACTTCGCGCCCCTGTCCAGGTTCTGGCGCACGGCCGACGGCTGGGTGCGGACGCACGCCAACTATCCGCACCACCGGGAACGGTTGCTCGCGGTGATGGGGCCGCCGGACTCCCTCGAGGCGGCCTTCGCCGAGCGTTCCGCCCTGGAGATCGAGGAGGCCGTGTACGCGGCCGGGGGCCTCGCCGTCGCGCTGCGGACACCCCAGGAGTGGGCCGCGCATCCCCAGGCCGTGGCGGTGGCCGAGCGGCCGTTGGCCGAGCGCGCCCGGCTCGACTCCGCACGCGCACGTGCGTTCACACCGCTCGACGGGACCCCCCTGCTGCCCGCCGCCGGACTGCGGGTCCTGGATCTGACCCGGGTGATCGCGGGCCCGGTCGCCACCCGCACGCTCGCCCTGCTCGGCGCGGACGTACTGCGCCTGGACGCGCCCCGGCTGCCCGAACTCCCCGACCAGCATGCCGACACGGGCTTCGGGAAGCGGTCGGCGACGCTGGACCTGGCGGCCGACCGGCGGACCTTCGACGAACTGCTCGCGACGGCGGACGTGGTCGTCACCGGATACCGGCCGGGCGCGCTGGACCGGTTCGGGCTGTCGCCGCGGGCCCTGGCGGAGCGGCGGCCTGGCGTCGTCGTGGCGCAGTTGTCGGCCTGGGGCGCGTACGGGCCCTGGCGTGAGCGGCGCGGGTTCGACAGTCTCGTGCAGGTGGCGACCGGGATCGCGGCGGTGGAGGGGTCGGTGGAGCAGCCGGGGGCACTGCCCGCGCAGGCCCTCGACCACGGCACGGGGTACCTGCTGGCGGCGGAGGTGCTACGGGCGCTGACCGAGCAGTCGGAGGAGGGCGGCAGCCGGTTCGTACGGCTGGCACTGGCACGGACGGCGGAGTGGCTGATGAACGGCATCCCGGCCGACTCCCCCGGGGATGCTTCGTACGACGGGCCCGATGCCTGGCTCGCCGAGACGGACAGCGGCATCGGGCGGCTACGGTACGCCCTGCCGCCGGTCTCCTTCGCCGGCGGACCGACGGACTGGGCGCGGCCACCGGGGCCGTGGGGGGCCGATCCCGCGCGGTGGGCGTGAGCGGCGGCCGACCGGAAGACGTACCCCTGGGCGGAATGCCGTACCACCAGTCGTACTCCCGGACTTGCCCCGTTCTGCGACAGCTGGTGAAGATCACGAGGTGACCTTGACAAGACCCACGGCCGGGGCCTCCGACGCGACCGGGCCCTCGCCCCGCTCCGGTACCGGCACGGCTGTCGCGCTCCTCGTGCTGGTGGCGCTCGCTGCGCTGATCCCGCTGCTGGGCCCGTCCGCCGCGCTGGACGGCACCGGGGAGGCCGCCGCGCCCGGCGTCGGCGGCATCGCGCTGCTGCGGGCGGTGCTGTTCGCGGCGCTGTGCGTCCCCGTGGGCGAGCTGTTCGTGAACCGGCTGGCCCGTACCCTGCCCGGCGCTCTTCCGGCCGCGCCGCGCAGCTGGGCCCCGTACGCCGCCGCCGCCGGTTTCGCCGCCGCGCTGGGGCTCGCCTCGGTGGTGGCGACCGGCAACCTCGTGCCGCACAGCCTCGCCGAGATCGACGTCGGCGGCCTGTACGAGTCCCGGGAAGGCAAGCTCGCGCTCCTCGAGGTCAACGCGTTCCTCGTGGCGGGCCTGTGCTCCCGCTCGACCCGGCCCGCCGTACAGGTCTGGCCGCTGGCCGCGGTCGTCGTGGCGGAAGCTCTGCGTGCGCATCCCACGACCGAGCAGAGCCCGTTGGTCGGGTCGGGGCTGACCCTGGTCCATCTGACCTGTGCGGCGCTGTGGGTGGGCGGGCTGCTGTACACGCTGCGGACGCTGCGCCGATGGGGGCCGACGGAAGCGGGCGCGGCTCTGCTGGGCCTCTACGCGCGCGTGGCCGTGGTCCTGCTCGCCGTGATCACCGCCACCGGGGTGTGCAGCACGCTGCGCCGGATGCCGCCGGGCACGGTCCTGCACCAGCTGACGGCGACCGCGTACGGGCGGGTGCTGCTCGCCAAGGTGCTGCTCGTGGCCGTGGTCGCCGCGCTCGCCCTGTGGGCGCGGTTCCGGCTGCGCCGGGCGCCCGACCCGCTGACCGCCTGCTCCCCCGCGCGGGCGGAGGTCGTCGCGCTGGGCGTGGTGGTCGTGGTGTCGGGGCTGCTGACGGCGCTGCCGGTGCCGATCCGCTGGTGAGCCGTCCTGGGGAGGGTCAGTTGGCGACGAGCACCTTGAGGGCCGTCCGCTCGTCCATCGCCTTGTAGCCGGCCGGGACGTCCTCCAGGCCGAGGGTCAGGTCGAAGACGGGCGACGGGTCGATGGTGCCGTCCAGGACGTCGGGCAGCAGCTCCGGGATGTACGCGCGGACCGGGGCGACACCGCCGCGCAGCGCGATGTTCCGGTCGAACATGACGCCGAGGTCGATCCCGGTGCCGCTGCCGTGCGGCACGCCCACCCAGCCGACGGTGCCGCCGTCGCGGGTGATGTCGACCGCGGTGCGCATCGACTGCTCGGTGCCGACGGCCTCGACGACGGCGTGCGCGCCCTGGCCGCGGGTGAGTTCACGGACGGCCTCGACCGCCGCGTCCCCGCGCTCGGCGACCACGTCGGTGGCGCCGAAACGGCGGGCGATGTCGGTACGGGCCAGGTGGCGGCCGAGCGCGATGATCCGTTCGGCGCCCAGCCGCTTGGCGGCGAGCACCGCGCACAGGCCGACGGCCCCGTCGCCGACGACGGCGACCGTCGCACCCGCGCGGGCTCCGGCGCCGAGAGCGGCGTGGTGGCCGGTGCCCATGACGTCGGAGAGGCTCAGCAGGGCGGTCAGCAGACGGTCGTCGGAGGCCGCGTCCTTGGGCAGCCCGACGAGGGTGCCGTCGGCGAAGGGCACGCGCACGGCCTCGCCCTGGCCGCCGTCGTAGCCGACCGAGCCCCAGAAGCCGCCGTGCTCGCAGGAGGTGTTCAGGCCCTCGCGGCAGTAGTCGCAGACGCCGTCGGACCACATGAAGGGCGCGACGACGAGGTCGCCGCGGCGGACGGTGCCCACCTCGGAGCCGGTCTCCTCGACGACGCCGGGGGCTACGCCACAGAACTCGGCCCGATGCTCCCCCAGTGCCTTAAGGGCCTGGGGGCACCCCCAGCCCCGGCTGCCGCGTGGCCGTGCCGCGGTACGCCCACAGGTCGCTGCCGCAGATGCAGGAGCGCAGGACGCGGACCACGGCGTCGGTGGGCAGCTGCACCACGGGGTCGGGCACGTCCTCCACGCGCATGTCGAAGGGGGCGTGGATGGTGGTGGCGCGCATGGCGAGGATCCTTCTCGTCTGTGGTGGTACGTGCGCTCAGGGGGTGGTCGGGCGCACTTCACCGTACGCCGACTCCCGCGGCCGTCGCTCGCCGAGTACACCGGTGACCAGCAGGGACTGCGCGGCGATATAGGTGAGCATGATCCACAGGTCCGGCCGGGGCGGCTGGGGCCACTCCGCGACGCCGGTCGCGATGAGACCGTCGGAGAGCACGAAGAGCGCGCCGCCGAGCCCGGCGAGGAGTCCGAGCCGGGTGGCGGCCGTGTACGCCATGGCGGTCAGCAGCAGGCTGTATCCCGCGACGGGGACACGCAGGTCGGCGGGCAGGTCCGGCCAGAGCAGGGCGACGCTGGTGCCGAGGACGACGGCGTAGGCGGGGGCGAGGAAGGCACTGCGCGCGCGTGCCTCGCCGTACGGCCTGAAGAGCGCGAGGTAGCAGATGTGCCCGGCGGCGAAGCAGCCCATCCCGGCGAGGAAGGCGGGCTCGGCGTCGAAGAGGAGCAGGGTGTCGCCGCCCCAGCCGCACAGCAGGGCGGCGACCAGGAGCCGGGGCGCGCCGCGGGACACCGCGTAGGCGGCGAGCAGCGGCATCAGGAGGGGCTTGGCGACGGTGTGCCCAGCGTCCCAGCCGGCGGCCAGGGAGACGAGGTCGACGACGGCCGTGAGGGTGAGGGCTCCCGCGAGCGGGCGTCTCACGCGGCCACGGTCTCCTCGGCCGGTTCCGCCACCGGCGCCGGCTTCCACCCCGGCCCCCGGAACACCCGCCCCGCCCGCTCGCGCCAACTGTGCGCCGCCTTGATGTCCTTGACGATCGAGACGTACTCATGGGTGGCGACCTTGATCGGGTTGAACGTGTTGATGTTCTTGGTCAACCCGTAGACGGGCCGTTCGGTCTCGGCGACGAACGACCCGAAGAGCCGGTCCCAGACGATGAGGATGCCGCCGAAGTTGCGGTCCAGATAGCCGCCCTGGGAGGCGTGGTGGACCCGGTGGTGGGAGGGCGTGTTGAAGACGAACTCGAACCATCGGGGCATCTTGTCGATGCGCTCCGTGTGGATCCAGAACTGGTAGACGAGGTTCGCCGAGGAGCAGAAGGCCACGGCCGCGGGGTGCACACCGGCGGCGATCAGCGGTACGTAGAACGGCCACACGGTGAGCGTGGTCCACGGCTGGCGCAGGGCGGTGGTGAGGTTGAACTTCTCGCTGGAGTGATGGACCACGTGACAGGCCCACAGGATGCGGATGACGTGGTGGCCGCGGTGCGACCAGTAGTAGAAGAAGTCCTGCGCGAGCAGCATCAGCGGGACGGTCCACCACAGCACGGGGACGCGCAGGGGGGTGAGTTCGTGGATCGCCGTGTAGATCGCGACAATCGGGATCTTCCAGAGGAAGTCGAAGGCGAGGCTTCCCAGCCCCATGCCGACGCTGGTCGCGGCATCCTTCGTCTCGTATCCGCCGGCATCCTCATCGGGATGGATGCGGACACTGATCACCTCGACCACGGTGAGCAGCACGAAGGCGGGTATCGACCACAGCACGACATCGGGCAGGTTCGGCATGTGGGCACCGTAGAACCGCTGGTCGGCCGCGGCTAGACGTTGTTACTGACAAGTATTACAGCGAGTACGCGCTTACTTGTTGGTGATCTCCACCAAAGCCACCACCGGCGGTTTCAGACTCCGGCCGCCCCCAGCAGCGTCCCCGCCGCATATGTCACCCCCATCGCCAGCGCCCCGCCCGCCACGTTCCGCAGCGACGCGCGGACCGGGTCGGCGGCGCCGAGGCGCGCGCTGCTCCAGCCGGTGAGGACGAGGGCGGCCAGCGAGGAGAGGACGGTGACGGCCAGCCGCCAGCCGGTGGGCGGGAGGACGATGGCGAGGAGCGGGAGCAGGGCGCCGACCGTGAAGGACAGGAAGCTCGCCCATGCGGCGTGCCAGGGGTTGGTGAGCTGGTCGGGGTCGATACCGAGTTCCACGCGCGCGTGGGCTCTCAGGGCGTCCCGCTCCGTGAGCTGGACGGCCGCCTCACGGGCCACGTCCCAGGACAGGCCCCGGTCCTGGAGGAGTTCGGTGAGCTCCTCCAGTTCGGCCTCGGGCTGCTCGCGCAGCTCCCGTCTCTCGACGGCGAGGGCGGCCTTCTCGGAGTCCCGTTGGGTGGAGACGGAGACGTACTCCCCGGCCGCCATCGACATCGACCCCGCGAGGAGTCCCGCGAGGCCCGCCGTCAGGAGGGCCGAGCGGTCGTCCGTGGCGCCGGCGACGCCGACGACGAGGCCCGCGGTGGACACGATGCCGTCGTTGGCTCCGAGGACGGCCGCCCGCAGCCAGTTCAACCGCTCGGCGAGCGCGCCGCCGTGGGCCTCCTCATGCGTGGGTTCGGTCACAGACGGGAGGATCGCACCCCGGGGGCCCTCCGGTCCGCACCGACGCTCACCAGACCCGTACCGACGCCCCCTTCGCGAACACCGGGCTCGTCGCGTCCGCCGGTGGCTCGGTGAGCGGCTCGGCGATCTCCTCGACCGTCGGGCCCACCTTCGCCGCGATGGGGTCGAGGAGGTCCAGGTCGAAGCCGTACACGCGCGCGGCGTTGCCGCCGACCATCGCGGCGACCTCCGCGCGGGGCACACGCGCGTACGCGAACCTCAAGGCTTCCCGCGAGTACGGATACGTCCCCTCGTCGTGCGGATAGTCGCTGCCCCACATGATCTTGTCGATGCCGATCCGGTCGCGCAGCGGCACCTCGTGCGGGCGCATGAAGCTGGCGCCGACGAAGCAGTTGTCGCGCCAGACCTCGGAGGGCGCGTTACCCATGCGGGCGGCCAGGCCCGCGCCGAACTTGGACTCCGCCGTGGACGCCCGCGTCGCGGCGGCGACCAGGCGCCCGTGGTAGTAGTCCAGCATCTCCAGCACACCCGGGATCCACCCGGACCCCTGTTCGGTGAGCACGAGCCTCAGCTCCGGGTGGCGGCGGAAGGCGCCGCCGAACACCAGGTGCCACAGCGCCCGGTGCGAGAACCAGGTCGTCTCCACCATGAAGACCGCGCGCGCCGCCGGTTCCTCGCCGAGCGGCGGGGAGGCCGAGCCCGCGTGGTGGTTGACGGGGACGCCGAGTTCCGCGCAGACGGCCCAGATGGGGTCGTACGCCGACGAGTAGAGCTCCGGGAGGCCGCTGCCCGGCGGTGTGCCCGGCAGCAGCAGGCCGCCCTTGAGGCCCGCTGCGACGGACCGGCGGATCTCCTTCACCGCCTCCTCGACGTCGTTGAGCAGGATCTGGAAGACACCCGCCCGCCGCCCCGGTGCCGCCGCGCAGAAGTCCGCCAGCCAGCGGTTGTGGGCGCGCAGACCGGCCCAGCGGCGCTCGAACTCCCCGGCGTCCGGTGCGGGCGCCATGAGCGAGCCGGACGGGAAGAACGGCGGGATGGTGTTGGGGAACACCACCTCCGCGACGATCCCGTCCTCCTCCAGCTCCGCGAGCCGTCGCTCGGAGTTCCAGTTCTTGTCGGCGGTGTCGGCGAGCAGGTCCTCGTAAGGGTTGACGTACGTCGCCGCCCACGCGTCGAACTCGTCGTGGTACCGCCGCTCCAGATAGGGCTTGTAGTCCAGCAGGTCGGCGCCCGCGTGGCAGTCGGCGGAGATGACGGTGTAGCGATCGGTCACGGCGTCACTCCCAGGGCCGGGAAGTCATGGTCCGTCAGCCAGTGCCGGCCGACCTCGCGCGAGCGCGCCCAGGACGCCTCCACGGCCGCCTGGTCGGCGGACTGGCCGAGTTCGGCGGGGGTGGGGCCGATACGGCGGGCGAGCGGGGTCAGCTTCGTCACGTCGAAGCCGAAGACCTCGGCCGCGGCCAGCCCCAGCATGCGGCGGGTCTCCGCGACCGGGATGTCGTGGAAGGTGCGCCTGAGCCACGCGCGGGTGTCGGGCCAGGTGCCCTCGGGGTGCGGGAAGTCGCTGCCCCAGAGGATGTTGTCGACGCCGATCTCGTAGCGCTGGGCGAGTTCGCGGCGCTTGGTGTTGGTCGCGCAGATGAAGACCTGCCGGTCGAGGTACTCGTGGGGTGGACGCCTCACCTGCTGGAAGGGCGAGAGCTTCTTGCCGCCGTGTGCGCCGAGGTAGAGGCGGTCCATGAACCACAGCAGGTTCGGCAGCCACCAGCAACCCGACTCGGCGACACCGAATTTCAGCCCCGGGTGGCGTTCGAAGACGCCCGACCAGAGCAGGAACCACAGTGGCCGCGCGGGCCACCAGGTGACCTCGGAGACGAAGATCCCGAGGTGGTCGCCGTACTCGTGGCGCGGCGCGGCGCCGGAGTGGGTCATCACCGGCATCCCGCATTCGGCGGCCGCCGCCCACACCGGGTCGTAACGGTGGTCGTGGTAGGGCTCCTTGTCGACCCACATGGACGGGATCATCAGCGCGCCGAGTCCGGACTCCTTGGCCCGGTACACCTCGGCGACGACCCGCTCGGTCGGGGCCGTGACCGGCAACAGGGCCACCCCGCAGTGCCGTTCGGGGTGCTCGGAGACGAAGTCGGCCAGCCAGCGGTTGTGCGCCCGCGCGCCCGCCATGCCGAGCTCCGGATCCTGATCGCCGGAGAGCCCGAGCCCCACCCCGAAGGGCGCGGCGGTCTGGCTGTCGACCGCGTCGGCGTCCGGGAAGACGACCTCGGCGGCCACCCCGTCGCCGTCGAGTTCCTTGAGCCGCTGCGCGGTGTCCCAGCCCCCGCGCAGACCCTCCTCGTTGTCCTGGAACCACTTGTTCGCGAACGCCTCGTTGCGGATGCCGAGCCGGGTCATCTCCTCGCGGCGCCGGTCGCGCCCGGCGAGGAAGTCGTCGAACTCCCGGTGGAAACGGGAGTCCAGATAGGGCCGGTACTCCTCGGTGGGGAGTCCGGCGTGGCAGTCGGAGGAGATGATCAGGTACGGGTCGTCCTGGTCGGTCATCGCAGCCCCTCAGTCCAGGATGAAGCTCTCTAGGTACGACGGGTTGGCGCGGTCGAGCATCGACTGCGCCCGCGCCCTGATCTGGGCGTCACTGTGCTCGCTCGGCGGCAGCATCCAGAAGCGGTCCGCGCGGATGCCGTCGACGACGGCCTCGGCCACCTCCTCCACCGGCGTGAACTGCACCTCCCGGCCCGCCTCCTTCATCGCGGCCTCCCATTGGTCGAGGCTGCGGTACGGCGTCCGGCGCGGCCGTTCCTTGGCGTACCGGTCGGGCCGGTTGCGGTGCGACTCCCACAGGCCCGTGCGGAGCATGTGCGGGCCGGGGAAGAGGACGGAGGCGCCCACGCGTGCGTGCTCCGCATTCAAATGGGCGTACAGGGACTCGGTCATCGTCACGACGGCCGCCTTGGTGACGGCGTACACGGAGGCGGTGGGCAGCGGGGCGATACCGCCGTCGCCGGAGGACGTATTGACCACATGACCGGGTCGACCCGACGTGATCATGCGGGGCACGAACGCCTGGATGCCGTGGAAGACACCCCACACGTTGACGGCGAACGCCCACTTCCAGTCGTTCGGCTCGTGCTCCCACATCCGGCCCTCGGCGCCCGAGCCGACCCCGGCGTTGTTGCACAGCACATGGACGGCCCCGTACGTCTCATAGGCGAAGTCCGCCAGCTCCAGGACCTGTTCACGCTCACCCACGTCCACCACGCGCGCGTGCACGTCCGCACCGTCCGCGCGAAGTCCCGCCACGGCCTTCTCCAGGGCGCCCTCCTCGACGTCCGCGAGAACGACCTTGAGCCCTTCGGCGGCGAACCGCCGGACCATCGCGAGGCCGATGCCGCTCGCCGCGCCGGTGACCACGGCGACCTGTCCTTCCGCGAGGTCCATCACGCACTCCCCTCGGGAGGCGCGTCGAGGACCTGCGCCGGATCGTCGTAGCGCTGATGGATGTACGGCAGCAACGCCCGCGCGTCGACCCGCTCGACCACCTTGCCCCGCTGGTCGCTGGTCTTCTCGCCGATGGTGATCTCGACGAGGCGGCACACCGGGAGGTCGGCGACCGGGTCGTACATCGATTCGCGCAGGACGACGTCGCCGGTGATCCGCTCCAGCTTGCGGACCTTCTCATTGCGCACACAGCGCACGAGCACCGGGTCGGAGTCGAAGCCCGAGCCGTCCACGGCGGGCAGGAACTTGAAGTAGAAGTCGGTCTTCTGGACCGGCTCCGGCAGCGGCAGTTCGCCGGCGACCGCGCCGCGCACCTCGACGAAGGCGATGCCGTGGCGGGCGAGGAACGCGCGGACGGTCAGGCCGTCGCGCTCGACGACCACCTCACCGAGCTTCTTGGGTTCCCCGAAGACCTCGCGGCCGCCGACAAGGGCCCGTTCGTGGGTCATCGGCATGACGAGGGGATACCAGCCCTCGACGCCGTCATGGGCCGCGGCGACCGCGAACGATCCCGCGCCGAGCGGATATCCGGGCAGGTCGACCTTGCTGATGTTGACCCGGGCCAGCGGCCGGTCCGTGGGTTTCAGAGGTGGTGGCAGGACCGCCGCGAGCGCGTCCGGGTCGGTCTCCCAGATCGCCACCACACCGGTGGACCAGATGTCGGGGAGCCTGGAGCTCGCCGTGCGCGCGGCGGCGATCTCCGCCTCGGTCCGTGCGCCGTACCGTACGCGTGCCATGTCGTACCGCCCTTCTTCTGATGGGCCGTCACCTGTAACACAGTTACAGCACTCGTCCCGCAGGGTAAATAGGCATGCACGAGCCGGACTTGGGGGCAGCATGGCGAGACCGTCGCTCACCCGGGACGAGGTCCTGGACACCGCCGCGAACCTGGTGCGGCAGCACGGCCCCGAGGCGCTGACGATGCGCAAGCTCGCCGCCGAGCTGGGCACCGCCGTGACCTCGATCTACTGGCATGTCGGCAACCGGGAGTCCTTGCTGGACGCGCTCGTGCAGCGGACCGTGGCCGACCTGGGCGAGTTCCGGCCGGTCGGGCGCACCCCGGCCGAGCGGGTCGTCTCGCTGGCCCGCATCCTGCGCCGGCGGCTGCGCGCCCATCCGCATCTGATCGCGATGGCGCACGAACGCGGCCTGACCGAGCGGATGTTCCTGCCCGCGCGGGAGGCGCTGGTGCGCGAGGTGCACGCGGCCGGGCTGCGCGGTGCCCGGGCGGCGGAGGCGGTGCGGGCGGTGCAGTTCCAGGTCGTGGGCTTCGTCCTCGTCGAACGCAACCGGGAGCGCGCGCCCGTGCAGCAGCCCGCGCAGGAGACGACCGCCTACGACGACCCGGCGCTCGCCCGCGCCTTCGCGCGGCCGGTGAACGAGGAGCGGCTGTTCGTCACGTCCGTGCGGGCGTTGACGCGATCGCTGCTCGAGAACGACTAGACGGCACCGCGGCACGCGCGCGTGCCTGGCCCGGCGAACAACTGCCCGGCTTCAGTACGAGATTGGTCGCGCTACGCGCGCGTGCGTACGGTTCCTCACGCCTGTGTACGAACTCACGGCACCGCCCGCCGCCGCACACCGGCCCCTCTCGGCCGGGTGCGCGCGGCGCTGTCAGTGAGGGCCCGTATCCTCAGGGACCATGCTCGAAGACCAGTCGACCGCAGCGTCCTCCCCCACAACGTGGCCGGCCGCGTATCCGCAGGGGTACGCGGTCGTCGACGTGGAGACCACCGGCCTCGCCCGGGACGACCGGATAATCTCCGCGGCCGTCTACCGGCTGGACGCCCGCGGCGAGGTCGAGGACCACTGGTACACGCTGGTCAACCCGGAGCGCGACCCCGGCCCGGTGTGGATCCACGGTCTGACGAGCGATGTACTCGAGGGCGCGCCCCTCTTCCAGGACATCGTCGAGGAGTTCTCGACCCGGCTGGACGGCCGGGTGCTCGTCGCGCACAACGCGGTCTTCGACTGGCAGATGATCGCGCGGGAGTACGCGCGCGCGGAGCGCGAGGCGCCGGTGCGCCAGCGGCTGTGCACCATCGCGCTGTCCAAGGAGCTCGCCCTGCCGCTGCCCAACCACAAGCTGGAGTCGCTGGCCGCCCACTTCGGCGTCGTACAGCAGCGCGCGCACCACGCGCTCGACGACGCGCGCGTGCTCGCGGAGGCGTTCCGGCCGAGCCTCAGGGCCGCGGCCGAGGGCGGCGTACGGCTGCCGCTGCACGAGTGCCGGCCGCTGACCGAGTGGACGGACCGGGCCGTGCCCCGGCAGCAGCAGTCGAGCTACGGCAGCTACCGGCCGACCAGTTGGCGCCCCGCCCGCAAAAGGCCCGCATGCCCCTATCCCAACCCGGGCCGTTACGAAGAGGGCAAACCGCTCAAGCAGGGCATGCGGATCGCCTTCTCCGGCGACACCTCCACCGAGCGGGACCTGCTGGAGGACCGCGCGATCGAGGCCGGGCTGCACGTCGCCACCAGCATCTCCCGGCTGACCAGCCTGCTCGTCACCAACGACCCGGACTCGGGCACGTCCAAGGTGGTCAAGGCCCGGCAGTTCGGCACGCCGGTCGTCGACGAGGCGGCCTTCGGGCAACTCCTCGGCAATGTGGCACCGGCGTCGCGGGGATGACCGTACGGACGGGTGATTGCACCGCGACTCGCCCGCCGCCGCCTCGCCTGCGCCGGACCGACGGCTCACCCTGTGGCCCATGGCGACTTGCGAAGTATGCGGAAACAACTACGGCATGACCTTCGAGGTGCACGCACAGGGAGCGGTGCACGTGTTCGACTGCTTCTCCTGTGCGATCCACCGCATGGCCCCGATCTGCGAGCACTGCCGGGTGCAGATCATCGGCCAGGGCGTCGAGGTCGAGGGCCACTGGTTCTGCGGCGCCCACTGCGCCCGCGCGGAGGGAAAGGTGGGCATCGTCGACCGCGTCTGACCACACCCCTGTGCGAACACCCCATGGCCCGAGTTGTACGGTCATGGGGTGTACCGCTTCCTGTTGTCCCGGCAGTGGGTGATCCTCACGCTGGTCGCCCTCGTCCTCATCCCCACGATGATCCGGCTGGGCATCTGGCAGATGCATCGCTACGACGAGCGCAGCGCCCGCAACCAGCTGGTCTCCGACGCGCTGTCCGCCGACCCGGTGCCGGTGGAGCGGATGACGGCCGCCGGGCACACGGTCACCAGCAAGGAGCGGTACCGGTCGGTGACCGCGACGGGTCGCTTCGACACCGATGACGAGCTCGTCGTCCGCCGCCGTACCAACTCCGACGACGAGGTCGGCTACCACGTCCTGACCCCGTTCGTCCTGAAGGACGGCAAGGTGCTGCTGGTCAACCGCGGCTGGGTCCCCACCGGTGCCACCCAGACCGCGTTCCCGAAGGTCCCGGTGCCCCCCGCGGGCGAGGTCACCGTCACCGGGCGGCTGATGCCCGACGAGACGACCGCGGCGAGCGGCATCAAGAACCTCAAGGGTCTGCCGGACCGCCAGATCATGCTGATCAACAGCGAGCAGGAGGCCCGGCGCCTCGGCAAGCAGGTCCTCGGCGGCTACATCGCCCTGACCACGCCCGAGCCCAAGGGCGACACCCCGGAACTGCTCGGCAGGCCGGGCAAGGAGAACGCCCCGCTGAACTACGCCTACGCCTTCCAGTGGTGGCTGTTCGCCGCGGGCGTCCCGATCGGCTGGATCGTCCTGGTCCGGCGCGAGCTGCGGGACCGCCGGGAGGCGGCAGAGAAGGAAACGGCGGCGCAGGCGGAGCCGGCGGCGGTCTGAGACGGGCGACGCCCGTCCCTGCCCGTCTCTCCTCCTCACACCTCCTGCCGGTCGCGCCAGTAGAGAAACGTGCGCTCCGGCGCCGGCAGCAGCTCCCACGGATGCGTCGTCATATGGCGGCCGATACGCCGGAAGACGGGTGCGGCCTCGTTCGGGCGGTGGGTGCGGACCAGGGCGAAGGCCAGGAGGTTGAGGTCGACGACGGCCTCGGCATGCGGCGTGGCGGCGGTGCGGAACCAGCCGGCCAGAGCCGCCTCGGTCTCCTCGCCGGCCCGGGACTCGTTCCAGTGGGCGTCGGCCCCGAGCCCCGTCCGCCCCCGCAGGTTCCGGTGCGCGACCAGTTCGACGCGGGCCGCCACGGGAAGCAGGGCCAGAGGTGATCCGTGCGGTGCGCGGGCGGCCGCGTGGCTGGCGAAGTCCGTCATGGCGGTGACCGTGCCGGGTCCGCGCGGGGACAGATGGCGCAGCAGCCGGTGGTAGGCGCCCCGGTGCCAGGGCGCGCGGTTGACGGCCTCGGTCCACACCGGCACGGCGTCCCGGACCGGGGCGGCGAGCGCGTACATCACGTCCAGCAGGGCCAGCCACGGGGTCGGGTCCTCGGGGCAGGCGTCGGCGGCACGCAGGCACGCCCGTTCGGCCTCCCGGACGGCGGCCCACCCCTCGGAAGCGGCCCGCGCGGACCGTACGCAGGCCCGCAGCACCAGGGCGTCCCCATCCCCGGGCCGCTCGGCGGTCCAGCGCTCGCAGACCGCGGGCGGCAGCTCCCCCGCCAGTACGGACATCCGGTGCCACCGGCGGTCCCAGTCGCGGCCCGTGTCGCGCAGCAGGTCGGCGACCGGCTGCCACAGGGGGCGGGTGCGGCCTGCGCCCAGGCCGTGCAGTTGAGGGGTGGGGCGCAGCTCCGTCAGGGTCGTGTGCAGCGCGTCGTCGTCGAGGGCGGGACGGACCAGCAGGGCGGAGCGGCGTCTGAACATCTCGGTCCCGGAGGTGAGTCGTCGGGGACCGCGGGGCGGTGTGCGCGCCCCGCGGTCCCCCGGCGGTGGAGGTCAGCAGCAGCGGCCCTGCGGGTGGGCCTCCTGGTGCCGCGTGCGCAGCACCTGGTAGTCGCGCCGGGTCGGTACGGGGGCGAGCGGGTGGTGGCGGAGGTGGCGTTCGCAGTACCGGTCGTACTCCGTCTCCCCGGTGAGCTCCCCCAGGTACCAGCGGACGGCCCGCGCCCAGCGCCGGACGCTCATGACCGCGCCCCGGCCAGCGGCGCCTCACCGGCCTGCTCGGGCATCTCGATGCGGGACTCGACGTACGGCGCCTCGGTCGTCGGCAGGGTGCCCGGGGTGCGGACGGCCCGGACGCACACCACCGCCGCGTTGACGATCACGACCGCGACGAGCAGCAGGAACACGGCGATCAGTACGCCGTCGACGGTGGAGTTGGTGACCACGGTCCGCATGTCGTCGAGGGACTTGGCGGGCGGCAGCACCTGGCCGGCGTCGATGCCGTCGGCGTACTTGGCGCGCTGGGCGAAGAAGCCGACGCGCGGGTCGTCGGAGAAGATCTTCTGCCAGCCGGCGGTGAAGGTGATCGCGACCACCCAGGCCAGCGGGACGCCGGTGACCCAGGCCCAGCGCAGCCGCCCGGACTTCACCAGGACCGTGGTGCACACCGTCAGGGCCACGGCCGCCAGCAACTGGTTCGCGATGCCGAAGAGCGGGAAGAGCTGGTTGATCCCGCCGAGCGGGTCGGTGGCGCCGCTGTGGAGGAAGTAACCCCAGGCCGCCACGACGAGTCCGCTGCACAGCCAGATGCCCGGCTTCCAGTTGACCCGGCCGACCGGCTTCCAGACGTTGCCGAGCATGTCCTGGAGCATGAAGCGCCCGACCCGGGTGCCCGCGTCGACGGTCGTGAGGATGAACAGCGCCTCGAACATGATCGCGAAGTGGTACCAGAAGGCCTTCATGGCCGTACCGCCGAAGACCCCGGAGAAGATCTCGGACATGCCGACCGCGAGGGTCGGGGCGCCGCCGGAGCGGGCGATCAGTGTCTGCTCCTCCACCGCCTTGGCGGCCTGCGTGAGCTGGTCGGGCGTGATGGTGAAGCCCAGGCCCGCGACCGCGTGGGACGCCGACTCGGCCGTCGTGCCGAGCAGTCCCGCCGGAGCGTTCATCGCGTAGTACAGCCCCGGCTCCAGGGTCGCCGCGGCGATCAGCGCCATGATCGCGACGAACGACTCCATCAGCATGGCGCCGTAGCCGATCATCCGGATCTGCGACTCCTTCTGGATCAGCTTCGGGGTCGTCCCGGAGGAGACCAGGGCGTGGAAGCCGGACAGGGCGCCGCAGGCGATGGTGATGAAGAGGAAGGGGAACAGCGAACCGGCGAAGACCGGGCCCGCGCCGGAGGAGGCGAAGTCGGTCACCGCGTCCGCGCGCAGCACCGGGGCGGCCACCACGACCCCCACCGCGAGCAGCGCGATCGTGCCGATCTTCATGAAGGTGGAGAGGTAGTCGCGGGGGGCCAGCAGCATCCAGACCGGGAGGACGGAGGCGACGAAGCCGTAGCCGATGAGGCAGAAGACGAGGGTCGTCGGGCTCAGGGTGAAGGCCGAGGCCAGCGAGGACTCCTGGACCCAGCTGCCGCCGACGATCGCGAGCAGCAGCAGGACGACACCGATGAGGCTGGTCTCGACGACCCGGCCCGGGCGGATGCGGTGCAGCCAGAAGCCCATGAACAGGGCGATCGGGATGGTCATCGCGACGGAGAAGGTGCCCCACGGGGAGTGGGCGAGGGCGTTGACCACGACCAGGGCGAGCACACCCAGCAGGATGATCATGATGGCGAAGACCGCGATCAGCGCCGCCGTGCCGCCCGCCCGGCCGATCTCGTCACGGGCCATCTGCCCGAGCGACTTGCCGTCCCGGCGCATGGACAGGAACAGCACGACCATGTCCTGCACCGCGCCCGCGAAGATCACTCCGGCGACGATCCACAGCGTGCCGGGCAGATAGCCCATCTGGGCCGCGAGGACCGGGCCCACGAGCGGTCCGGCACCGGCGATCGCCGCGAAGTGGTGGCCGAGGAGCACCCGGCGGTCGGTGGGGTGGAAGTCGACGCCGTCCTCCAGGCGCTCGGCCGGGGTGGCCCGGCGGTCGTCCGGTTTCAGGACGCGCCGCACGATGAAGCGGGAGTAGAAGCGGTAGGCGATCGCGTAGGAGCCGAGCGCGGCGACGACCAGCCAGACCGCGGAGATCTTCTCCCCGCGGGCCAGCGCGAGGACGCCCCAGGCGACCGCGCCGAGCAGCGCGACGACGGTCCACACGAGGATCGACCGAGGTGACATACGTGACTTTTCAGGCGCCTCGAGGGCAGGCTGAAGGATGGTTTCGGGCATGGCGGCTCCTCACCGGAAACGGTGGAACGGGAAAGGCGTAAGAGACTCAGCGGCGATGTCGGTCCGTCAGCGCGTACGCCGCGAGCAGACAGAGACCGCACCCCGGCACCCAGGCGAGCTGGTACCAGTAGAAGAACGGCGTCCCCGCGAGCCGCGGCTCGGCACCGGCGTACAGCGGAACCCACAGCAGTCCCGCGGCGGGTGCGAGAAGCAGTACGGCGATCGCGACGCGCCGTAGCCGGTGATGACCGGTCCGTGCCATGACCTGCGCTCCTCTCCCCTTCGCTGTGGGTCTGTGCAAGAGTTGCCCACCCGTCGCAGACGGTTGACAGCGAATGTCCAGAAGATTTTCCGCCGGTTCCCTGTCATCCGAACCGGCCGCCCGCGCAACTCTTGCGCGAGGGTCAAGCCACACCTGCGGGCACACCAAGGACGGTGACCATGGCCGACAGCGCCATGACCGCGACGTTCCTCGCCGTGATCGGCGGAGCGTCGCTGCTCGCCGTGACCGCGCGCCGGCTGCACCCCAGCGACCGGCTGCCGTCCCTGGAGGGCTGGGCGCTCGCCGACCGCGGCCTCGGCCCGGTGTGGACCTGGCTGCTGCTGGGCGGCACGATCTTCACCGCGTACACCTTCACGGCCGTACCGGGACTGGCGTACGGCAACGGCGCGGCCGCCTTCTTCGCGGTGCCGTACACGGTGATCGTCTGCCCGATCGCCTTCGTGCTGCTCAGCCGCCTCGGGGAGGTGGCCCGGCGGCACGGCTACATCACCGCCGCCGACTTCGTGCGCGGCCGCTACGGTTCGGCGCCGCTGGCCCTGGTGGTCGCGCTGACCGGGATCCTCGCGACCATGCCGTATCTGGCGCTCCAACTGCTCGGGATACGGGCGGTGCTGACCGCGGGCGGCGTCTATCCGCGGGGCGCGGCCGGTGATCTGGTGATGGTGGCGCTGTTCGCGGGCCTCGCGGTGGCCACCTACCGGCACGGACTGCGGGCGCCCACCGTCATCTCCGCGCTCAAGGCGGTCGCCGTCTTCGTCTCGCTCACCGCCGTCACCTGGCTGGTCCTGGAACGGCTCGGCGGACCGGGCGCCGTCTTCGACGGAGCCGCCGAACGCCTCGGCGGACCGGCGCTGCTCCTCTCCCCCGAGCAGCAGCCCTCCTACGCCACCCTCGCCCTCGGCTCCGCCCTCGCCCTGCTGATGTACCCGCACGTCCTGACCGCCGCCTTCGCCGCCGACAGCCCGCGCACCCTGCGCAAGGTCGCCGTGGCCCTGCCCGCCTGGACCGGACTGCTCGCCCTCTTCGGGTTCCTCGGCATCGCGGCGCTCGCGGCGGGCGTGCGGGCACCGGAGGGCGGCGCCGAGACCGCCGTACCGATGCTGGTCGACCGGCTGATGCCGGGACCGCTCGCCGGACTGGTGTTCGGGGCGATCACCGTGGGGGCGCTCGTCCCGGCCGCGGTGATGTCGATCGCGGCGGCCACCAGCTTCGTGCGCAACGTCTACGTCGAGTACGTGCACCCGACGGCCACGCCCAAGCGCCAGGTGCGCATCGCCAAGGCGGTGTCGCTGACGGCGAAGGTCGGCGCGGTCGCGTTCGTGTTCGGGCTGCGCGACCAGGACGCCGTCAATCTCCAACTCCTCGGCGGGGTCTGGATCCTGCAGATCTTCCCGGCCGTCGCCGTGGGCCTGTTCACCGGCCGGCTGCATCCACGGGCGCTGCTCGCCGGTTGGGGCGCGGGGATGCTGTCCGGCACCTACCTGGTCGTCCGCGAGGGGTTCTCGTCGGTCGGCACCGGCCCCTTCCAGATCTACGCCGGCCTCACCGCCCTCCTGCTGAACCTGACCGTCGCCGTGATCGGCACCGCGGTCCTCGAACGACTCGGCGTCCCGCGCGGCGCCGACCTGACCGATCTGCCGTCGCGTCTGAGCCTCGGCCGGCGCCCGGAGACGGGAGCGAACAACCCGTGAGACAGCACCTGAGACACACCACCTCCGTACCGGTACCGCTCACCCCCGCGGCAACCGATCCGGCCGAGCTGGAACGCGAGGCCGGCGTGGCCCGGCTCTTCGAGCAGCACTACGCCTCGATGCTGCGGCTCGCCGTGCTGCTCGGCGCCGACGACCCGGAGAACGTGGTCGCCGAGGCCTACTACCAGATCTACCGCAAGTGGCGGCGGCTCCGGGACACCGAGGCGGCGGAGGCCTATCTGCGCTCCACCGTCTGCAATCTGACCCGCATGCGGATACGGCACCTCCAGGTCGCCCGCAGACATGTGGAGAATCCCCCTGCCCCACTGGACGAACTCGTCGCCTCCGCCGAGAGCACCGCGCTCCTCCACGACGACCAGCGCGTCCTCATCGACGCCCTCCAGCAACTGCCGCCCCGGCAGCGGGAGGCGCTGGTGCTGCGACACTGGCTCGGTCTGAAGGAGAGCGAGATCGCCTCCGCGATGGGGATCTCCTGCGGCTCCGTCAAGACGCACACGGCACGCGGCCTCGCCGCCCTGACCCAGGCGATGGAGGCCCGGCGATGAAGGACACGACTCCGGACCGCACCGAGCGGGAACTCCAGGAGGCGCTGGCCGCGTTGGCGGGCGGTGTGCACGCGGCCCCCGACGCCTATCGCACGGCACGCGGCGAGTGGCTGCGCCGCGAACGCCGCCGCCGGCTCGTCCTGGCCGTACTCATCGCGGTCGTCTTCGCGCTGGCGACGCTGATCGGTCTCTGGGTGCTGAACCAGGCGCCCACGGATCCGGGGGTCATCTTCTCCAACGCACAGGTGTCACTCCCCCGGCCCTCCCCCTGATTGTCGCCGGGGTTCACCGGGAACCCGCACTCCCGTGCCCCGTATCGAGGATTACGCCCTGATCGGCGATGAACAGACAGCGGCCCTGGTCGGCAAGGACGGCAGCGTCGACTGGCTGTGCCTGCCACGCTTCGACTCCGCCGCCTGCTTCGCCAGACTGCTCGGCGACGAGGAGAACGGCCATTGGCGCATCGCACCCAAGGGCGCCGACGGAGAGTGCACCCGCCGCGCCTACCGCCCCGGCACCCTCGTCCTCGACACCGAATGGGAGACGGACGAGGGGGCGATACGCGTCACCGACCTGATGCCGCAACGCCACCAAGCTCCCGACCTCGTACGCATCGTGGAAGGTCTCAGCGGCCGGGTCACCGTGCGCAGCACTCTCAGGCTGCGCTTCGACTACGGCTCGGTCGTGCCGTGGGTGCGCAGGTCCGACGGACACCGGGTGGCCGTGGCGGGGCCCGACTCGACGTGGCTGCGCAGCGAGCCCCCGGTCCGCACCTGGGGCGAGCACTTCGGAACGTACTCCGAGTTCACCGTCGAGGAGGGCGAGAAGGTCGCGTTCGTGCTCACCTGGCACCCCTCGCACGAGCCGCGCCCCGCGCTGGTCGACCCGTACGAGGCGCTGGAGTCCAGCGTCGCCGACTGGCAGGCCTGGGCGGCGTGCTGCCGCTACGACGGTCCGCACCGGGACGCCGTGGTCCGTTCCCTGATCACCCTGAAGGCGCTCACCTACCGGCCGACCGGCGGCATCGTGGCCGCGGCCACCACCTCACTGCCCGAGGAACTGGGCGGGGTACGCAACTGGGACTACCGCTACTGCTGGCTGCGCGACTCCACGCTCGCCCTGAGCGCCCTGGCGTCGTGCGGCTACCTGGAGGAGGCCGAGGCCTGGCGGGACTGGCTGCTGCGCGCGGTCGCCGGCGACCCCGCGGACCTCCAGATCATGTACGGCCTCGCGGGCGAGCGGCGGCTGCCCGAGTACGAGCTGCCCTGGCTGTCCGGTTTCGCCGGCTCCAAGCCCGTCCGGATCGGCAACGAGGCCGTGAAACAGCTCCAACTGGACGTCTACGGCGAGGTCATGGACTCGCTGTCGCTGGCCCGTCGGGCGGGCCTGCCCGCCAAACCGCACATGTGGTCCCTGCAGAGCGTCCTGCTGAACTTCCTCCGGTCCTCCTGGCGCCAGCCGGACGAGGGGCTGTGGGAGGTGCGCGGCGGCCGCCGCGACTTCGTCCACTCGAAGGTCATGGTGTGGGTCGCCGCCGACCGCGCGGTGCGCGCCCTGGAGGCCTACCCGAAGCTGAGCGGCGACGTGGACGCCTGGCGCGCGCTGCGCGACGAGGTGCACGGCGAGGTGTGCGAGAAGGGCTACGACGCCGAGCGGAACACGTTCACCCAGTACTACGGCTCGCGCGAGCTCGACGCGTCCCTGCTGCTGATCCCGCGCGTCGGCTTCCTGCCGCCCGACGACCCCCGGGTCGTCGGCACCGTCGACGCGATCCGCGCGGAGCTGAACCACGGCGGTTTCGTACGGCGTTACAGCGTCGAGGGGACGCCCGTGGACGGGCTGCCGGGCGGCGAGGGCGCGTTCCTGGCGTGTTCGTTCTGGCTCGCCGACGCGCTCCACATGACGGGCCGCACGAAGGAGGCACGGGACCTCTTCGAACGGCTGCTGGCGCTGACCAACGACGTGGGGCTGCTGGCCGAGGAGTACGACCCGGTGGCCGGCGTGCAGCTCGGCAACTTCCCGCAGGCGTTCAGCCACATCGGTCTGGTGAACACCGCCCTCGCCCTGTTCGGGGGCGAGGAGGCAGGATAGGAGCCATGGATCTTGGACTGAAGGACCGCGTGTACGTCGTCACCGGGGCCACGCGTGGCCTCGGCAACGCGTCCGCGCGTGAGCTGGTCGCCGACGGGGCGAAGGTCGTTCTCACCGGGCGCGACGAGAAGCGGGCCGCCGACGCGGCCGCCGAGCTGGGACCCGGCGCGGTCGGGGTGGCCGTCGACAACGCCGATCCGGAGGCGCCAGCACGGCTGATCGCGGCCGCGCGGGAGAGCTTCGGCGGCTTCGACGGCATCCTCATCAGCGTCGGCGGTCCGGCGCCCGGCTTCCTCGCGGACAACACGGACGAGCAGTGGGCCGCGGCCTTCGAGTCGGTGTTCCTCGGCGCGGTGCGGCTCGCCCGTGCGGCGGCGGCCGAGCTGGAGGCGGGCGGCGTCATCGGCTTCGTGCTGTCGGGCTCGGTGCACGAGCCGATTCCGGGGCTGACCATCTCGAACGGGCTGCGGCCGGGGCTCGCCGGGTTCGCGAAGTCCCTCGCGGACGAGTTGGGGCCGCGCGGGATCCGGGTCGTGGGGCTGCTGCCGTCCCGTATCGACACGGACCGTGTGCGCGAGCTGGACGGGTTGTCCGCGGACCCGGAGGCCACGCGTGCGGCCAACGAGTCGAGGATTCCGTTGCGGCGGTACGGGACGCCGGAGGAGTTCGGTCGGACGGCGGCGTTCCTGCTGTCGCCGGCCGCCTCCTACCTGACCGGGATCATGGTGCCTGTCGACGGTGGGATGCGGCACGGGTTCTAGACGTCAACTGACCCTTTCCGCACGGTGCTTGACCGCTTTCATGCGGACTTCCGCCGGCAGTGACGCCAGCCCTGCCGAGTTCCGCGCGTGCGTCAGCGCCTGCGTCGTCAGGTGGCTCAGCGCCGTCCCGGGGTCCACGTGCGGTTCCAGCAGGAGCCGTACGCGGGTCTCCGGGGCGTTGCGCCTGCCGGTCAGCCGGACGTGGGCGTGGGACACGCCCTCCAGCTCGGTCGCGTCGTCGGCCAGTACGCCTTCCAGGGCCCGGCCCCGCAACAGCGCGCCCTCGCCGTCGCCGGTGTCCACCAGGACCTCGGTCAGCCGGTGCCGGCGCAGGTTCGCGGTCAGCCACCACAGGGCGAGCAGGACGAGGACGGCCAGTACGGCGAGGACGGTCGGCCACCACCAGCCGTGGTGCTCCCAGCGGGTGCGGTCGGCGTCGTCGAGCAGTACGTCGTGCGGGCCGTCGTGGATCCACCAGGACGGCGGGTTCAGTCCCAGGCCCACGGCCAGCACCGCACCGCCGGCCACCAGCAGGACGAGTCCGGCCACACCGAGCACGACACGGTTGACGATCCGCAGCATCGGACTCACCCCTTCTTCCCCGGCCGCCGTACCTGCACCGACAGCGCGGGCGGCCTGGCCAGACCGAGCCCGCTGATCGCCTCGGCCAGCGTGGCGTCCAGGTCGGCGCGTACGTCGTCCAGTTCACGGAAGTGCGCGACCGCGCCGACGTCGGCCTTGGTGCGGGTCAGACGTACGCGTACCGACTGGACGCCGGCGACCTCCACGGCCCGGTCGCGCAGGACCAGGGCGGCGGCCTCGCGGTGGAGTCCGGCGCGTACGTCGGTCCCGGTGCGCCGCATCGGCAGGACGCCGCGCAGACCGGGGGTGGCGGCGAGGACGATCAGCCAGACGCCGAGGGCCGCGGCGATGCCGGCGCCGACGAGGACCCAGATGTCGTCGAGGGGGCGTTCGGCGAGTTGCGCGGCCAGCTCTCGGCGCCAGCGCATGGCGGGCTGCTCGGCGCGGACCGCTGTGATGTCGTAGAGGAAGAATCCGGCGATCACCACGAGCAGCAGCGCCACGATGGCCGCGGGGACGCGCCGTGCCGACCAGAAACGGCCCTCCGCCGCACCCTCCGGTACGGGTGGGGGTTCGTACTCCCCGACGTCGGTGTCGGCCGCCTTCTCCAGTACCGGCAGTCGTTGTGTGGTGCCTTCCGTGCCCTGTGAGCCCTGGGGCTCGCTCATCGCGTCCTCCCCTGTGCCGGACCGTGCGCCGGGGTCAGGTGCAGTCGTTCCACATGGACGACGACCTCCGACACCTCCATTCCCACCAACGCGACTACCCGCTCCCCCACATGACGACGCACCCGCGCGCAGCGGGCCCCGATGTCACCGGGGTAGCCGAGGTCGAGGTGGACACGCACGCGGGCGGTCTCGATGGGGGTCCCCCCGCTCGAGCGAAGCCGAGAGTGGGGGAGGACGACCACGGTGGCGTGCGGGCGTGCGGCCCCCTCGGGGAGGTCGCCGACCGCCTCGCCCGCCGCCTGGGAGGCGATCTTCGCCACGACCCGGTCGGCGATCCGGGTCGCACCGCGCTCGCCGGGCGGGACGACGGACAGCGGTCTGCGGAGCTCACCGGAGCCGGTGGTCACCAAGGTCACCGCCGGTCACGGCGGCTGTCACGGGTACGGAAGAAGTCACCGAGCTCCAGGTCGCCCTCCAGAAACCGCCCGACGACGAAACCGATGGCGCCCAGCGCCGCCACCAGGAGGAAGGCACCGAACCCGCCGAAGTACCCGGCGAAGCCCAGCGCCATGCCGGCGATCATGCCGACCACGGCCATGCTCATCCTGCGCTCCCCTCAGCTCTCGGCGGACTCACTGGAGCCGGGACTCCGGCTCTTCGTCCTCTTCCTCCGGCAGCTTCACATCGCTCACCGCGATGTTGACCTCGACGACCTCGAGGCCGGTCATCCGCTCCACCGCCGCGATCACGTTCTCCCGTACGGCGTGGGCCACCTCGTTGATCGACACGCCGTAGTCGACGACGATCTCGAGGTCGAGCGCGGTCTGCACCTCGCCGACCTCGACCTTCACGCCCCGGGTCACGGACTTCGCCCCGCCCGGCACCCGGTCCCGCACGGCCCCGAAGGTACGGCTCAGCCCGCTGCCCATCGCGTGCACGCCGACCACGTCCCGGGCGGCCAGTCCGGCGATCTTCTCCACGACCCCGTCGGCGATGGTCGTGCGCCCGCGCGTCGCCGGATCCCCGCCACCGCGCTTGGTGGGCTTGCGCGGCTGCACGCCGGTCTCCACCTCGGGAGTCTGCGTCATGTCAGTCATCGCGGTACATCCCTTCGATCGTCTCCTTCGACCACCGTAAGCGGGGTTGCGCCGTCGCGCGCCCGTGATGCGGCAGGCTGGGGGTATGACGGCGGACCGGTGGGCGCAGACAGTGCGGCATCAGCTGGGGCTCGGCAGGCTGCTGCCGCTGGGCGGCGCGCACGAGGGCGCGTGGATCGCGGAGGAGGCGGCCGAGGCGGTGCTGCGGCGTGCGGTACGGGAGGTGCGCGGCGTACGGCTGGACCGGGCGCGGATCTCCCTCGCCGACCCGGAGGACGTGCACGACCCCGTCGTACCGCCTCCGCCCAGTGCGCTGCCGCCGGGCCCGCTGCGGGTGACGGCGGAGTTCGCGGCGACGGCGGACGAGCCGCTGCCGACCACGGCGGCCCTCCTGCGCACCGCCCTGGCGACGGCGGCGACGGAGCGGCTGGGGCTGACGGTGACCGAGGTCGATCTGCGGGTGACGTCCCTGCTGGACGAGGAACCGGCAGCCGGTCCCGTACGGCGGCCGGAACCGCCGTCGGCCGAGCCGGCCGGCGATCCCGTGGCCGCCGCGGCGCTGTCGGTGCCCGGTGTCACCGGGCTGACCGCCGCGCTGGGCCGTGCGGTGCACATCGAGGAGCGGCAGGGCGGGACGGCCCTGCCGCGGCCGCACGTCCGGGTGGAGGTGGCGGTGGACGCGGAGCACCGGGCGGTGGATGTCGCCCGGGCGGTCCGCCGAGAAGTGGGGAAGGCGCTCCCCGGTCACCCGACGGTGGCGGTGCTGGTCACCGCCGTCGGGTGAGGGCTCACTCGCCCACGCCGGCCAGGTCCCGCAGACGGCGCGTCTGAGCGGCGCGCTCGGCTGCGCGCTGCTCGTCGTAGGTGCGGTCCTGCGCACCGCGCAGCAGGGCCTTCGTCTCGATGACGGAGTCCCTGGGGGCGGCCAGAAGTGCCGCGGCCAGGTCATGGACCGCGCCGTCGAGCTGGTCGATCGGTACGGCGATGTTGGCGAGGCCGGTGTTCACCGCTTCCTCGGCCAGCACGAAGCGCCCGGTGGCGCAGATCTCCAGCGCCCGGGCGTAGCCGACCAGCGAGACGAGCGGATGCGTGCCCGTGAGGTCCGGGACCAGGCCCAGGCTGGTCTCGCGCATGGCGAACTGCACGTCGTCGGCGACGACGCGAAAGTCGCAGGCGAGCGCGAGCTGGAAGCCCGCCCCGATGGCATGCCCCTGGACGGCGGCGATGGACACGACGTCACTACGCCGCCACCAGGTGAAGCCCTCCTGGAACTCCGCGATGGCAGCGTCGAGTTCGGCGTCACCACTGCGGGCGAGGTCGATGAACGACGGCTCGCCCTCGATCCCCTCCGGCGTGAACATCTGCCGGTCGAGCCCCGCGGAGAAGGACTTGCCCTCTCCACGCAGCACGACGACACGGACGGAGCCGGGCACGAGCCGACCGGCCTCGGCGAGCGTGCGCCACAGAGCGGGGCTCTGCGCGTTGCGCTTGGCGGGGTTGGTCAGCGTCACCGTGGCGAGCGCGTTGTCGACGGTGAGCCGTACGCCGTCCTTGTCGAGCAGGGGAACGAGTTCCTGGCCCATGGGGCGCCTCCGATGAGTGCGGTCATCCTCCGTGCCACATGGCACGGCTAAGTGACTGCACAGTAACCACCCGGACGATCGAAAGACCGACCGGGTGGCCACCATCGAAAGCCGAGGGGCCGCCCGGAATCAGGACGACGCGGCCTTCTTGCCTCGGGTCGCGCCGCCACGCCCACGGAGCGTGACGCCCGACTCGCTGAGCATCCGGTGGACGAAGCCATACGAGCGGCCGGTTTCTTCGGCCAGCGCTCGGATGCTCGCACCGGAGTCGTACTTCTTCTTCAGGTCTGCCGCGAGCTTGTCGCGCGCGGCGCCGGTTACCCGGCTGCCCTTCTTCAGAGTCTCGGCCACCCGTGCCTCCTCATGGGAAGTGCGCTCTGGTCCCCTCATGATCACCCCTCCGGGGCTTCCTGGCCACCCATTCGGCAAGGTCCGTAAGACAAGGTTGTGACGACAGGAGCGCATCCCCACATACGGAATCTGTGATTCCGCAGCGAACCGTTCGTACCGCCGAACGAGTTCTTTTGTGAAGTGCCTGGTCAGAGACGCGGCACGGCCGAGCCCTTGTCGATAAAGGGCTCGGCCGCGAATTGGATGTAGGACACACCTCGGTACGAGGAGATCTCACACAGATGATGGATCACCGGTAGGCCGAATGATCCATACCTAGTTGATCAACGAGTTCGATCAAGCGAGGGCGACAAGGTCCGCGTAGTCGGAACCCCACAGATCCTCGACCCCGTCCGGCAGCAGAATGATCCGCTCCGGCTGGAGCGCCTCGACGGCGCCCTCGTCGTGGGTGACCAGGACGACAGCGCCCTTGTAGGTGCGCAGCGCGCCGAGGATCTCCTCGCGGCTGGCCGGGTCGAGGTTGTTGGTGGGCTCGTCCAGAAGCAGCACGTTCGCCGAGGAGACGACCAGGGTGGCGAGGGCCAGACGGGTCTTCTCACCGCCGGAGAGGACCCCGGCGGGCTTGTCCACGTCGTCGCCGGAGAACAGGAAGGAGCCCAGCACCTTGCGGACCTCGACCAGGTCCAGGTCGGGGGCCGAGGAGCGCATGTTCTCCAGGACCGAGCGCTCCGGGTCGAGGGTCTCGTGCTCCTGGGCGTAGTAGCCGATCTTGAGCCCGTGGCCGGGGACGACCGCGCCGGTGTCCGGCTGCTCGGCACCGGCGAGGAGCCGGAGCAGGGTCGTCTTTCCGGCGCCGTTGAGCCCGAGGATGACGACCCTGGAGCCCTTGTCGATGGCCAGGTCGACATCGGTGAAGATCTCGAGTGAGCCGTAGGACTTCGACAGTCCCTCGGCCGTCAGCGGTGTCTTGCCGCAGGGCGCGGGGTCGGGGAAGCGGAGCTTGGCGACCTTGTCGGAGACCCGCACCGCGTCGAGCCCGGCGAGCAGCCGGTCGGCACGCTTGGCCATGTTCTGCGCGGCGACCGTCTTGGTGGCCTTGGCGCGCATCTTGTCGGCCTGGGAGTGCAGTGCGGCGGCCTTCTTCTCGGCGTTCTGCCGCTCGCGCTTGCGACGCTTCTCGTCCGCCTCGCGCTGCTGCTGGTAGAGCTTCCAGCCCATGTTGTAGACGTCGATCTGGGCGCGGTTGGCGTCCAGGTAGAAGACCTTGTTGACGACCGTCTCGACCAGGTCGACGTCGTGGGAGATCACGATGAAGCCGCCGCGGTAGGTCTTGAGGTAGTCACGCAGCCAGACGATCGAGTCGGCGTCGAGGTGGTTGGTGGGCTCGTCGAGGAGCAGGGTGTCCGCGTCCGAGAACAGGATCCGCGCCAGCTCGATACGGCGGCGCTGACCGCCGGAGAGCGTGTGCAGCGGCTGGCCGAGCACCCGGTCGGGCAGGTTCAGCGCGGCGGCGATGGTGGCGGCCTCGGCCTCGGCGGAGTACCCGCCCTTGGTGAGGAACTCGGTCTCCTGGCGCTCGTACTGCCGCAGGGCCTTCTCACGGGTGGCGCCGGAGCCGTTGGCGATCCGCTGCTCGTTGTCGCGCATCTTGCGGATCAGTACGTCGAGACCGCGCGCGGAGAGGATCCGGTCGCGGGCGAGGACGTCGAGGTCGCCGGTGCGGGGGTCCTGCGGGAGGTAACCGACCTCGCCGGAGCGGGTGATGGTGCCGCCGGCCGGCTGGCCCTCGCCGGCGAGGCACTTGGTGAGGGTGGTCTTCCCCGCGCCGTTGCGGCCGACCAGACCGATGCGGTCGCCCTTGGCGACACGGAAGGTGGCGGACTCGATGAGTACTCGGGCGCCGGCGCGCAGCTCGATACCGGAGGCGGAGATCACGGACAGACTCCAGGGCAGGTTGTTTGGCGGTTGGGCGGCTGAGGACGTTCCCGCCGTCTAATGCGCGAGGAGAATGGCCATGGGCCAAGTCTAACGGGGCCGTGCAACCACTTTTTCTGAGTTCGGGTGTTCGATGGCACACGGTGCGGTGTCCCCCGTTCGGGTGAGCGCCCGCGGCCGTGCCGCATGCAGTTCGACGACGACGCCCCGCTGGACACCTCCGAGGTCCAGGACGTGCGCGGCAGCCGCATCCCCGGGGGCAGGGCGACCGTGGGCGGCGGCATCGCCGGACTGATCGCGCTGCTGCTGGGGCTGTTCTTCGGAGTCGGTCCCGACCGGCTCGGACTCAGCGACGAAGGAGGCGACCGCCCCGTCGCCACGGCTTCCGGCCTCGCCCAGGTCCCTCAGTCCTGCCGCACCGGCCAGGATGCCAACACCAGGCACGACTGCCGCATGGTGGCCGTGGTCAACAGCGTCCAGGACTACTGGGACCAGGAGTTCCAGCGGCGCAGCGGGACGTACACCCGCTCCCCCACCGACGAGTCGACCGGGCGGCCGCTGATCACCAGCCTCACCGAGGCGGACATCGCCGACGGTCTGGACGCGGCGGCGGCCGTGGGGGACGACCGGATCCAGGAGCGGTTCCAGGGGCGGGTGACGCCGGAGTCGTGGACGCACGGGTCGGCGGCGCAGCGGCAGCAGTGGTTCCACCAGGGGTTCGAGACCGGCGACATGGCCCGGTGCAATACCTTCCGCTGAGCTGTCCTGGCGGTGTTCCGGCTGGTCGGACCGCGTTGTCAGTGGTCGCTGCGAGACTGGTGGCAGGTTCGGATTCGCGGCATTTGATCACAAGGGAGTGATCCGCATGGCAGGCACGAGCGGTGGGCGGCCCAGCATCTGTCCGACGCTGTTGTACGCGGACGCCAAGGCCGCGGTCAGACAGCTCACGGAGGCTTTCGGCTTCTCCGAGCTGGCGGTCTTCGAGGGCGAGGACGGCAAGGTGGCGCACGCCGAGCTGGCGCAGGGCAACGGCGTGATCATGCTCGGCTCGAAGGGCACCGGCAGCAAGTTCGACATCGCCATGAAGGACGCCGGCACCACCGGGGTGTACGTCGTCGTGGACGACGTCGACGCACACCACCGACGTGCGGTGGAGCAGGGCGCGGAGATCCTGATGCCCCCGACCGACCAGGACTACGGATCGCGCGACTACATGGCCCGGGACCTCGAGGGCAACGTGTGGAGCTTCGGGACGTACGCCCCCGAGATCACGGCCTGACCCGCTGTCAGCTGCTCCCCGTGTGCACCTGGAAGGCCGCCCGGCGGACCGCCTTGGCCAGCGCGGGGTCGGGGTGGGCGGCGGCGAGCGCGACCAGGACCTGCACGGTGCGGGGGTGACCGACGGCGCGCACCTCGTCGAGCAGCATGGGGATCGTGGGCTGCACCGCGGACTCCAGATGCCGCACCAGCAGCGGGGCCTCCCCGTGGTCGGCGACGGCGGCGGCGGTGTCGACCCACAGCCAGGTGGCCTCCTCCCGGGTGAGCACCTCGTGGGCGTCCTCCGGGTCGGCGCCGTCGTGCACGGCGAGCCAGAGCAGGGCGTACGGCCGCAGGGTCGGCTCGTCGGCGACCGCGCGCACATCGGGCTCGGCGGGGGCGCCGACGACGCGCAGCGCCTCGAAGGCGAGACCGCGCAGCAGGGCGTCCTCGCCGCGGGCGGCGCCGAGGAGTTCGGTGACGGCGCTGCCGACCGGGCGGGCGGCGAGCCAGGCCCGGTACTCGTCGCGGGCCGCCTGGGGGCGGAGCTGGGCACAGCCGCGGAGCATCTCCTCGGCGACGGCCTCGATGTTGCCGGCGGGGCTCTGCGCGGCGACGCAGATCTGCTCCAGCTTGACCCAGACCGCCCAGCTGCCGAGCGGGGTCAGCGTGGCCTGCCCGTCGCCGTAGGTGAGGGCGCCGACCGAGGCGAGGGCGTGCAGGGCCCAGTCGAGGAGGGGGCCGAGCGGGGTGTCCCGGGGCGGTGTCTGGTCCGGGTCGGGCTGCGGGCCGTAGGGGATCTCGCAGCGTTCGGTGCGCAGTTCGGTGACCCGCTGCTCCAGGAGGTCCAGCAGCTGTTCCACGGGCACGGGCCCGGCGGAGAGCTGAAGGAAGGAGAGCACCTGCGGCATGGCGGAGACGACCTCGGCGACCGTGGCGGCCTCGTGCTCCGCGGGTTCCGGGTGGGCGAGCGACCAGGCGTCGAAGAGGGCGACCCAGCCGCGCAGAACGGCGCTGTCGTCGCGGTCCCAGGCGCGCAGGCGCCAGCCGGGGCGGGCGCTGTCGCCGTGCACCTCGACCAGGCCGGCGAGCCGGGCGGTGTCCCACTCGGCACGCACCTGAGCCGTGCTCAGGCCCAGAGAGGCCGCGGCCTGTTCGGCGCTGGCGTCGGACAGGGTGGCCTTGGCGTCGTGCTGCCCGGCGTCCCGGTCGGGGCCCAGGGCGGCGTCGGCCCAGTGGGCGACGCGGGCGGCGCCGGCCAGGAGGGAGCGCGCCATTCTGGCCAGCTCGGCCCGGGCCGGGGTGCCCTCCGGGGGGCGGGGTGCGGGGCGGCGCGAGGGCCGCTGGGTCATCGCTCGGGGGGCGGCGGCCAGGGGTCGCGGTCGGACGAGTCGAAGCCTGGAGTCGCGCGGGATACGGGACGTCACGGGTGCAGTCTTCCGGTTGACGGTCCGAAAACCCAAACGGAATGTAACGGCGGGCTACGGGGATGGCCAACGCAGGGGTCCCGGCGGGCGGCCGGGGGCCGGGAACCAGCCAGTGGTACGCCCTTAAACGGAACCGGTGGATGAGTCTGCCGGGTGCCGTCGGCGGTCGTTACATCAGCGGGGTCAGAAAGCGGCGGAGCGCCTCTTCGTACCCCGCGGGGTCGGCGTTCCACATGGCTCCGTGCGGAGCGTGCGCAACGGTGTGGAGGGCGATCAGGTGGGGGCGGGCGGCGGCGAGGCGGCGCGAGTGGTCCCAGGGGGCGATCGTGTCGTCGGGGCCGTGGACGATCAGGGTGGGCACCTTGAGGAGGTCCGGGTCGGCGGCCTCGGCGGCGGCGTCGGCGTGCAGTCCGGTGCGGCCCTGGGCGGCGCGGACGGCGAGCGGCAGCAGGGCGCCGGGGGTGCGGCGGGCGGCGGCGAGGGCGCGCAGGGTGGTCTGCCAGCTGAGGACCGGGGAGTCCAGGATCAGTCCGGAGACGCGGTCGCGGACCCCGGAGTGGGCGGCGGCGCGCAGCGCCATGGTGGCGCCGGTGGACCAGCCGTGCAGGATGACCTTCCTGGCGCCGAGGCGGACGGCGTAGCGGATCGCCGCGTCCAGGTCGCGCCACTCGGTCTCGCCGAGGTGGTTGAGGCCGTCCGGCGGGCGGGGCGCGCCGAGGTCGCCGCGGTAGGCGAGGGCGAGCACCGGGAAGCGGCGGCTCGTGAGGAACTCCATGCCGTTCAGGGAGAGTTCGCGGGTGGTGCCGAGGCCGTGCACGCAGATGACCCACGTACTCCGTACGCCGGGGACGAACCAGGCGGGCAGGGTGCCGCGTTCGCCCGGGATCTCGACGTCCTCGTGGTCGAGGCCCAGCGCGGATCCGGGGTCGCCGATGTGGGTGTTCGGGGTGAACCACACCGTGTCGCCGGGTCGCAGAGTGCCGTGTGTGACGCGTTCCAGGCGGCGTACGACGGTGTCGGCGGAGTGGGACGGGGTGTCGAGGACGGGGCCGACGACCGCATGGGCGGTGTCGCCGGAGAGGCCGTAGATGCCGGGGCGCAGGGCGGCCAGATCCCGGGTGAGCGCGACCTGGCCGGCGGCCGTGGCGTGCACGGTGAGCCGGGGCTCGTTGGGCAGCGGACGGCCCGGGGGCGCCTTCAGCGCGGCGTCGCTGGCGAGTCGTCCGGCGGCGACGCTCGCGGCGCCGGCGGCCAGGGCCATGGTGACGGCTGCGGCCGTCGCTTTGACAGTGCGCACCCGTCCAGTGTCCTGGCGGACCCGGTCACGGGCCAGTGGGCGGGCGATTCCGAGTGATGCGGGACAGTTCGGCGCCGCCGGGCCCGGTCATCGCGGGGACGGCCGGGCGCTCACGGGGGCCGTGTCACTCGCGCTGCCCGTACCCCCGTAGCCGCTCCCCCGCCTCGGCCACCTGTTCCGGCGACAGCAGGGTCGGGGTCAGGCCCGGCACGGAGGACGCCGTCAGCCACAGGCGGCACATCCATTCCAGCTGGGCGGCGCGGTCGTAGGCCTGGTCCAGGGTGGTGCCGTAGGTGATCGTGCCGTGGTTCCGCAGGAGCCAGCCGGCGCGGTCGGCGAGGGCGTGGAGCATGTTCTCGGCCAACTCCTCGGTGCCGTATGTCGCATACGGGGCAACTCGGACGGCACCGCCGAGGGCGCCGGACATGTAGTGGATCGCCGGGAGCTCCGGGACGAGCGTCGAGACGGCCGTCGCGTGGACGGCGTGGGTGTGGACGACGGCGCCGGCGTCGGTGGTGCGGTAGATCGCGAGGTGCATGGGGAGTTCGCTGGTCGGGACGAGCGAGCCCAGGACCCGGCGGCCGTCGAGATCGACGCCGGTCACGTCGTCCGGTGTCAGCCGGTCGTACGGCACACCCGAGGGCGTGACCAGCACGGTGTCGCCGACGCGTACGGAGACGTTGCCGGAGGTGCCGACGACGAGTCCGTCGGAGACGGTGCGGCGGGCGGTGGCGACCAGTTCCTCCCAGGCGGGCACCTCCTCGGCGCGCACACTCCGCCGCCACGGCTCCGGCACATCCTGTGCGCCCTCTCCGGCGCCCCGTCCGTCCCGCCGGTCGCGTCGCTGCTCAGCCATGCCGCGATCCTGTCAGGTGGGGCCGCCGAACACGGCCGGGCGGGGGCACTTTAGGGCGGAGGCCAGGCGTCCGGAAGGTCACAAATGCGGATACTTCCCCCTCTGTGACGGCTTGGCCGTAGAGCGCCGGGCATGCGCGGAGCTTCCGGTAATCTCTGCCTGTTTTGTCGTGCACGTCGCCATTCCGGGGGGAAATATGGCCCGTGATCGCACACCTTCCCGTCACCGCGGGCGCGGCCGCGTCCTTGCCGCGTCCGTGGCAGCGCTCACCCTCGCGGGGACCGCGCTGGCCGAGTTTCCGGCGTCGGCGGCCGGTAAACCCAAGGGGCACGACGTCTCCTCGCATCAGAAGAACGTCGACTGGCAGAAGGCGAAGTCCAAGGGGGCGAGGTTCGTCTACGTCAAGGCGACCGAGTCCCACTCCTACCGCAATCCGTACTTCGACCAGCAGTACAGCGGCGCGCGCGACGCGGGCCTCATCCGCGGGGCCTATCACTTCGCCCTGCCGGACAAGTCGTCGGGCAAGACGCAGGCGGCGCACTTCGTACGCAACGGCGGCGGCTGGAGCGCGGACGGCTGGACGCTGCCGCCGGCGCTCGACATCGAGTACAACCCGTACGACAGGAAGCACAAGTGCTACGGCCTGAAGAAGGCCAGGATGGTCAGCTGGATCAAGTCCTTCAGCAACGAGGTGAAGCGGCTGACCGGGCGCCGCCCGGTGATCTACACGACCGCCCACTGGTGGAACACCTGCACCGGCGGCAGCGGCGCCTTCGCCTCGAACCACGCGCTGTGGGTGGCCCGTTACAACGCGGCGGACGCCGGGGCGCTGCCGGCCGGATGGGGGTACTGGACCATCTGGCAGTACGACAACGGCGGCAGCCTGCCGGGTGATCAGAATCTCTTCAACGGGTCCCTGGCACAGCTGAAGAAGTTCGCCCGGGGCTCGTAATCGTGCGGCGGTCGGGCCGCGCCGGAGGATCGGAGGGGAATCCCTCGGTTCCAGACACCGTGCGGCCCGCCTCAGTTCACCTTCCGTTCACCCTGGTTACTTACGTTCGACGAGCCAATGACGCTCGAACGATTGCCTGGGTAAATGGAAAACTTCTCGCTGATCCTCGCGATTGTGGTAGTAACCGCACTTGCGTTCGATTTCACGAACGGTTTTCACGACACCGCCAACGCGATGGCCACCACCATCTCGACCGGTGCGCTCAAGCCCAAGGTCGCGGTGGCCATGTCCGCCGTGCTGAACCTTGTGGGCGCCTTCCTCTCCGTGGAGGTCGCCAACACGATCTCCAAGGGTCTCGTCGACGAGAGCGGCATACGTCCCGAGGTCATCTTCGCCGCCCTGGTCGGCGCGATCCTCTGGAACCTGCTGACCTGGCTGGTCGGACTCCCCTCCAGCTCCTCGCACGCCCTCATGGGCGGTCTGATCGGTGCCACCATCGCCTCCGCGGGCATGGGCGCGGTCCACGGTGACGTCCTGGTCACCAAGGTCCTGATCCCGGCAATCGCGGCGCCCATCGTCGCGGGCCTCGCCGCGATGCTCGCGACCCGCCTCTCCTACTCCATGGGCAAGAAGGCCGACGGCAAGGCCGCCGCGAAGGGCTTCCGCGCCGGCCAGATCGCCTCGGCGGGCCTGGTCTCGCTGGCCCACGGCACGAACGACGCGCAGAAGACGATGGGCATCATCACCCTGGCCCTGGTCGCCGGCGGCGCCGTCGCTCCCGACTCCGACCCGCCCACCTGGGTCATCCTCTCCGCGGGTCTCGCCATCGCGCTCGGCACCTACCTCGGCGGCTGGCGCATCATCCGCACGATGGGCAAGGGCCTGACCGACCTCCAGCCGCAGCAGGGCTTCGCCGCCCAGACCAGCGCGGCCACGGTCATCCTCGCCTCCTCGCACCTCGGTTTCTCCCTCTCCACCACGCACTCGGTCTCCGGTTCGGTGATGGGCGCGGGCCTCGGCCGCAAGGGCGGCGTCGTCCGCTGGTCCACGGCGACGCGGATGTTCGTGGCGTGGGGCCTGACCCTGCCGGCCGCGGCCGTGGTGGGCGCGCTGGCGGAGTGGGTCACCGGCTTCGGCGACTGGGGCACGGCGGTCGTGGCGGTCTTCCTGATCGCCTCCAGCGCGGCGATCTGGAAGCTCTCGCGCCGCGAGGTCATCGACCACACGAACGTCAACGACAGCGACGAGGAGCCGGCCGGCGTGGTGACGACGGCGATCGCCGCGGTCACCCCTCCCCCGGCGGGCACGGTGACCGAGGACCTCACGGCCACGATCCCGGCCCCGGCCGTCGCCCCGGAGCCCGCCGCTCCGCCGGCCGCCGTCTGAGCCCGCCGCACCCAGGAACGAAGGAATCACCGACATGAAGATCGACTGGGAAGCGCTGAGTTCCGTCTTCGGCGTCAGCCTCGTGGTCACCGTGGCCCTCGTGGCCCTGTTCACCCTCGGCATCATGGGCCTGACCCGCCAGGAGCGGGCCACCGCCCAGGGCGGATCCGCGGCTCTCGCGGTCACCGGCGCATACGCCTGCTTCGCGGCGTGCGCGGCGGCGGTGACGTACGGGATCTATCTGATCGTCGCCTGACGCGACGAGCGAACACCCCGTGGGGTGCGGGACGGTTCACCGTCCCGCACCCCAGGTTTTTGTCGCGCCCGCAACCCCCCGTGTGTGGGCCTCAGCACACTCTCCCGTCCCAGGTCAACGGCAAGTTGACGGCCCTTCCGGGCCCGTGGTGGACTGCCGGGGCCATGTACGACGGCAGAAGAGGAAGCCGGTGGAAGTCCGGCGCGGTCCCGCCACTGTCACCGGGGTAGATAGCCCCGGGAGCCAGGAACTCTCGTCGTCGGTCTCGTCGAACCAGGGCGTGGACACCCTGAGTGAGGACATATCGCCATGCTCGCCTGCCGTTTGAGATACCGCACCAGGTCGCTGTCCGACGCCACGGCCGGCTGAGCCGATGCGTGCCGATCGCGTCTTCGCGTACGGCGCCGCCGCCGGACTTCTCGGTGACCTGCTGCTCGGTGATCCACGCCGGGGGCATCCGGTCGCCGTGTTCGGGCGGGCCGCTGGTGCCGTGGAGCGCGTGTTGTGGCGGGACCACCGGGGGTGGGGGGCCTTGCACACCGCGGTGTGCGCCGGGGGCGCCGTCGTGCTCGGAGCGGTGGCGCAGAAGGCCGTACGTCCCTCCCCCGCCGCCTCCGTCGCGCTGACCGGTGTCGCCACCTGGGCCGTCGTGGGCGGCACTTCGCTCGTGCGCGAGGCCCGCACCATCGGGCGGGCCCTGGAAGTCGGGGACGTCGAGGCGGCGCGGGAGCGGCTGCCTCATCTGTGCGGGCGGGATCCGCAGGCCCTCGACGCCGACGGGATCGCCCGGGCCGTGGTCGAGTCCGTCGCCGAGAACACCTCCGACGCCGTCGTGGGGGCCCTGGTGTGGGGAGCCGTCGGTGGGGTGCCCGGACTGCTCGGGTTCCGCGCCGTCAACACCCTTGACGCCATGGTCGGGCACAAGTCGCCGCGGCACCGGCGGTACGGCTGGGCTTCGGCGCGGCTCGACGACGTCGCCGGATGGCCGGGGGCCCGGCTGACCGCCGTACTGGCCGCCGTCGCCGGGAGCGATCCGCGGGGGGCACTGCGGGCCTGGCGCGCCGACGCAGATAAGCATCCGAGCCCCAACGCCGGGCCCGTGGAGGCCTCGTTCGCCGGGGCCCTGGGCGTGCGGCTCGGCGGGACCTTGTCGTATGCGGGGCGTGTCGAGCACCGGCCCGTGCTGAATCAGGAGGGGCGTTCCGTGGAGGTCCAGGACATCGAGCGGGCCGTACGGCTGTCCCGTCGCGTCGGTCTGCTCGCGCTCGGCGCCAGTGCCGCCGCGCGGGCCGCTCTCCGGGCGCGTGCGTCATGAGCGGCGGTGGGCTGCTCGTCGCCGGCACCACGTCCGACGCGGGCAAGAGTGTCGTCACCGCCGGGATCTGCCGGTGGCTGGTACGGCAGGGGGTCAAGGTCGCGCCCTTCAAGGCGCAGAACATGTCCCTCAATTCGTTCGTGACCCGCGAGGGCGCCGAGATCGGGCGGGCGCAGGCCATGCAGGCCCAGGCCTGCCGTGTCGAGCCGACCGCGCTCATGAACCCCGTGCTGCTGAAGCCGGGTGGCGAGCAGAGCAGTCAGGTCGTGCTGCTCGGCAAGCCGGTCGGTGAGCTCAGTGCGCGCGGGTACCACGGGGGACGCCAGCAGCAGTTGCTCGGCACCGTGCTGGACTGTCTCGCCGAACTGCGGGGCACGTATGACGCGGTGATCTGTGAGGGGGCCGGCAGTCCTGCCGAGATCAATCTGCGGCGGACCGACATCGTCAACATGGGCATCGCCAGAAACGCCCGGCTCCCTGTCCTCGTCGTCGGCGACATCGACCGCGGAGGCGTCTTCGCCTCCTTCTTCGGGACCGTCGCGCTGCTCTCGCCGGAGGACCAGGCCCTCGTCGCCGGGTTCCTCGTGAACAAGTTCCGCGGCGATGTCAGCCTCCTGGAGCCCGGGCTCGACATGCTCCACGGCCTCACCGGGCGGCACACGTACGGCGTGCTGCCCTTTCAGCACGGGCTCGGCATCGACGAGGAGGACGGGCTCCGGGTCTCCCTGCGGGGGACCGTACGGGAGTCGAACACGGCCCCGCCCGTCGGCGAGGACGTGCTGCGGGTCGCCGTCTGCGCGATTCCCCTCATGTCCAACTTCACCGACGTGGACGCCCTCGCCGCCGAACCGGGCGTCGTCGTGCGGTTCGTGGACCGGCCGGAGGAACTGGCCGACGCCGACCTCGTGGTGATCCCCGGGACCCGGGGGACGGTCCGGGCGCTGGAGTGGCTGCGGGAGCGGGGACTCGCGCGGGCCATCGAGCGCAGGGTCGCCGAGCAGCGGCCCGTCCTCGGCATCTGCGGTGGCTTCCAGGTCCTCGGTGAGCACATCGAGGACGAGGTCGAGAGCCGGCAGGGGCATGTCGAGGGGCTCGGCGTGCTGCCTGTGCGGGTACGGTTCGCCCGCGAGAAGACCCTCACCCGGCCGGAAGGCGAAGCCCTCGGCGAGCACGTCGCCGGGTACGAGATCCACCACGGGGTCGCCGACGTCAGCGGCGGAGAAGCCTTCCTGGACGGCTGCCGGGTCGGACAGACCTGGGGCACCCACTGGCACGGCTCGCTGGAGTCGGACGGATTCCGGCGGGCCTTCCTGCGCGAAGTGGCGGCCGCCGCGGGCCGCCGCTTCGTACCGGCCCCCGACACGTCGTTCGCCGCGCTGCGCGAGGAGCAGCTCGACCGGCTCGGCGACCTCATCGAACAGCACGCGGACACCGACGCGCTGTGGCGGCTCATCGAGTCCGGCGCGCCGCAAGGACTGCCTTTCATTCCACCGGGAGCGCCTGCATGAGCACTGTGTTGTTGTTGTCGACCGCCGACACGGACCTGCTGGCGGCCCGCGCCGCTTCCGGTGCCGACTACCGGATCGGCAACCCGACCCGCGTGGACGTCGCCGAGGAGCTGCCCGCGCTCGTCGAGGGCGCCGACATCGCCGTCGTACGGCTGCTCGGCGGCAAGCGCGCCTGGGAGGACGGGCTGGCCGCGCTGAAGGCCGCCGGTGTCCCGACCGTGCTGCTGGGCGGCGAGACCGTTCCGGACGCCGAGTTGATGGCCGAGTCCTCGGTGCCGGCCGGTGTCGTGGCCGAGGCGCTCAGATACCTCGTCGAGGGCGGCCCCGCCAACCTGACCGAGCTGGCCCGGTTCCTGTCCGACACCGTCCTGCTGACCGGTGAGGGGTTCGACGAGCCGCAGAAGATGCCGGAGTACGGCGTCCATGGCGAACGGACCTTTGTGGAAGGCCGCCCGACCATCGGCGTGCTCTTCTACCGGGCCCATGAACTCAGCGGCAACACCGCCTTCGTGGACACCCTCTGCGACGCCGTCGAGGCACGCGGCGCCAACGCCCTTCCCGTGTACTGCGGTTCGCTGCGCGGCGCCGACGCGGAGTTCTACGAACTGCTGACCAAGGCCAACGCCCTCGTCGCCACCGTCCTCGCCGCCGGCGGCACCCACGCCTCGCAGGCCTCGGCCGGCGGTGACGAGGAGGCCTGGGACATCGGGGCCCTGGCCGACCTGGACGTGCCGGTGCTGCAAGGACTCTGCCTCACCTCGTCCAAGGCCGCCTGGGACGAGTCCGACGCCGCCCTCTCCCCCATGGACGCGGCGATGCAGGTCGCGATCCCCGAGTTCGACGGGCGGCTGATCACGGTTCCCTTCTCCTTCAAGGAGCAGGGTCCGGACGAGGTCCCGGTCTATGTCGCCGACCCCGAGCGGGCCGCGCGCGTCGCCGGCATCGCCGTACGGCACGCCCGGTTGAAGCACAAGCCGAACGCCGAGAAGAAGCTCGCGCTCGTCTTCACCGCGTACCCGACCAAGCACTCACGCGTCGGCAACGCGGTGGGACTGGACACGCCCGTGTCGGCGGTGCGGGTGCTGGACGCGCTCCGGGACGCCGGTTACGTCGTCGAAGGGCACCCCGACAACGGTGACGAGCTGATCCACCGGCTCATCAACGCCGGTGGCCACGACGTGGAGTGGCTCACCGAGGAGCAGCTGGCCGCCGCGCCCGCGCGCGTGCCGCTGGCCGACTACCGGGCGTGGTTCGACAAGCTCGACCCCGAGCTGCGGAACGGCATGCTGGAGGCTTGGGGCGAGCCGCCGGGCAACCTGTACGTCGACGGCGACGACATCGTGCTCGCCTCCCTCCAGTTCGGGAACGTCGTCGTGATGATCCAGCCGCCGCGCGGCTTCGGTGAGAACCCGATCGCGATCTACCACGACCCGGACATGCCGCCGTCGCACCACTACATGGCCGCCTACCGGTGGCTGGACAACAGCTTCGGCGCCGACGCCGTCGTCCACATGGGCAAGCACGGCACGATGGAGTGGCTGCCCGGCAAGGGCCTCGGACTCAGCGGGGGCTGCGCGCCGGACGCCGTCCTCGGTGAGCTGCCGCTCATCTACCCCTTCATCGTCAACGACCCCGGTGAGGGCACCCAGGCCAAGCGCCGCGGGCACGCCACCGTCGTCGACCACCTGGTACCGCCCATGGCGCGTGCGGACACCTACGGCGATCTGGCCAAGCTGGAGCAGCTCCTCGACGAGTACGCGCTCGTCTCCGACCTGGACCCGACGAAGGCACCGGCCGTGCGGGCGCAGATCTGGACGCTGGTGAAGGCCGCCGAGCTCCATCACGACCTGCATGTCGAGGACCAGCCGGACGACGACGCCTTCGACGAGTTCGTCATGCACATCGACGGCTATCTGTGCGAGATCAAGGACGTGCAGATCCGCGACGGACTACACATCCTCGGCGGGGGCCCGGTCGACGAGGCACGGGTCAACCTCGTGCTCGCCGTGCTGCGCGCCTCACAGGTGTGGGGCGGGCAGGCGAACGCGCTGCCGGGACTGCGGGCCTCCTTCGCGGCCCATTTCGGGCTGGTCGAGAAGGAGTTGCTCGCCGAGCCCGGGGCGCCGGTGAAGGTGCCGGTGGAACTCTCCGACCTCGTCGAGGGCCCGTCGCGTACGGCCGCCGACGCGATCGACCTGCTGGAGCAGCTGTGCCGGCGGGTCGCGGAGGGGATGGAGGCGCGGGGCTGGGACGCCGCGCTCGTCCCGGCTCTCGTCCGTGGTGTGCTCGGCACCGAACTCCCGGACGCGGTCGCGGTGCTGGAGTTCGCCTGCAACGAGGTCGTACCGCGGCTCGCGAAGACCACCGACGAGATCGGCCACATCCTCAAGGCGCTGAACGGCGGTTACGTCCCCGCCGGTCCGTCCGGCTCCCCCACCCGCGGTCTCGTCAACGTGCTCCCGACCGGCCGCAACTTCTACTCGGTGGACCCCAAGGCCATTCCGTCCCGGCTCAGTTGGGAGGTCGGGCAGTCGCTCGCCGACTCGCTGGTGCAGCGGTATCTCCAGGACACCGGCGAGTACCCGAAGTCCGTCGGCCTGACGGTCTGGGGTACCTCCGCGATGCGCACCCAGGGCGACGACATCGCCGAGATCCTCGCGCTGCTGGGCTGCCGTCCGGTGTGGGACGAGGCCTCGCGGCGGGTGACCGGCTTCGAGATCATCGGCCTGGAGGAACTGGGCCGTCCCCGTATCGACGTGACGGTCCGTATCTCCGGCTTCTTCCGGGACGCGTTCCCGCACGTGGTCGCGCTGATCGACGACGCCGTCCGCAAGGTCGCCGAGCTGGCCGAGCCCGCCGACCGGAACTTCGTCAAGGCCCACGCCGACGAGGACACCGCCGAGCACGGTGACCGGCGGCGCGCGACGGCCCGTATCTTCGGCTCCAAGCCGGGTGCGTACGGCGCGGGTCTGCTGCCGCTGATCGACGCGCGCAACTGGCGGTCGGACGCGGACCTCGCCGAGGTGTACGCCGTCTGGGGCGGTTACGCCTACGGGCGCGGGCTCGACGGGCGGGCGGCGCGCGGGGACATGGAGACGGCGTTCAAGCGGATCAACGTGGCGGCGAAGAACGTCGACACCAGGGAACATGACATCGCGGACGCGGACGATTACTTCCAGTACCACGGCGGCATGGTCGCGATGGTGCGGCATCTCACCGGCGCCAACCCGGAAGCGTATGTGGGTGATTCGGCCACTCCGGACCAGGTGAAGACCCGCACGCTGGGAGAGGAGACGCACCGGGTCTTCCGGGCTCGCGTCATCAACCCGCGTTGGATGAGCGCCATGAGGAGGCACGGGTACAAGGGTGCTTTCGAGATGGCAGCGACCGTGGACTACCTGTTCGGCTACGACGCCACGGCGGGCGTGGTCGACGACTGGATGTACGAGAAGTTGTCTGCGGAGTACGTCTTCAACGCGGAGAACCAGGACTTCATGCGCAAGTCCAACCCTTGGGCGCTCAGGGGCATCACCGAGCGGCTCCTTGAGGCGGCGGACCGTGGCCTGTGGGCGGAGCCGGACCAGGAGACTCTGGAACGGCTCCGCGCGACCTACCTCGAACTTGAGGGCGACCTGGAGGGAGACGCATGAGGCCCCTCCGAACCCCCGCGTCGGCAGGGAGCACGTCATCCCGCGCAGTGCCCACGGGTTTGACTTCGGACCACCCCCGCGTCAGCGGGGAGCAGGCTTCGACCGTGACAGCTGGGCAGCTGCGGCGCCCACACCTGAGTCCTGAAGCACTCGAAGGAGTGATCGCCGCGTGAGTACCCCCTTTCCGTTCACGGCCGTCGTCGGACAGGACGACCTGCGGCTCGCGCTGCTTCTCAACGCGGTGAGCCCGGCGGTCGGCGGCGTGCTGGTGCGCGGCGAGAAGGGCACCGCCAAGTCCACGGCCGTGCGGGCCCTCTCGGCACTGCTGCCGGAGGTGCCGGTCGTCGCCGGGTGCCGTTTCTCCTGTGATCCGGCCAAGCCGGACCCCGCGTGCCCGGACGGGCCGCACGAGGCCGGCAACGGCGTCGAGCGCCCCGCCCGCATGGTCGAACTCCCGGTCGGCGCCTCCGAGGACCGGCTCGTAGGGTCGCTCGACATCGAGCGGGCGCTCGCCGAGGGCGTGAAGTCCTTCGAGCCGGGCCTCCTCGCGGACGCGCACCGCGGCATCCTCTACGTCGACGAGGTCAACCTGCTCCACGACCACCTGGTCGACCTGCTGCTGGACGCGGCGGCGATGGGCGCGTCGTACGTCGAACGTGAAGGTGTCTCCGTACGGCACGCCTCGAAGTTCCTGCTCGTCGGCACCATGAACCCCGAAGAGGGCGAGCTGCGGCCGCAGTTGCTCGACCGGTTCGGGCTGACCGTCGAGGTCGCGGCCTCGCGGGAGCCGGACCAGCGGGTGGAGGTCGTACGGCGGCGGCTGGCGTACGACGACGATCCGGGCGCGTTCACGGCGCGTTGGGCGGACGAGGAAGTTTCCGTACGTCAACGGATCGCCGGCGCGCGGGAGTTGTTGCCGTCGGTGCGGCTGGGCGACGGTGCGCTGCGGCAGATCGCGGCGACCTGCGCGGCGTTCGAGGTGGACGGCATGCGGGCCGACATCGTGATGGCCCGGACGGCCACCGCGCTGGCGGCCTGGGCGGGGCGGACCGAGGTGCTGGCGGAGGACGTGCGGCAGGCCGCGCTGCTCGCGCTGCCGCATCGGCGCCGCCGTAATCCCTTTGACGCGCCGGGACTTGACGAGGACAAGCTCGACGAGACGCTGGAGGAGTTCTCCGGCGACGGCGAGGGCGACGAGGACCCCGATCCGGACGGGCCCGGCGGGGGTGGCGGTCAGCCGCCCTCCGAGGGGCCGCAGGACGACGGTTCCTCCGGTGCTCAGCCCGAGGCCGGTGACGGCGGTGAGCCGCAGGCCGGCGGTGCCGGTGCGGGTGAGCAGTCCGCCGTACGGGCTGCCGAGCCCTTCCGTACCAAGGTGCTCAGCGTGCCGGGGCTCGGGGACGGGGCCGCCGGGCGGCGTTCGCGGGCGCGGACCGAGCACGGCCGGACGACCGGTGCGCGACGGCCTCGAGGGGCGCTGACCAAGCTGCACCTGGCGGCGACGGTGCAGGCTGCCGCCCCGCATCAGCGGGCGCGCGGGCGGTCCGGGCCCGGCCTCGTGGTGCGCCGGGACGATCTGCGGCAGGCGACGCGGGAGGGGCGTGAGGGGAACCTCGTGCTGTTCGTCGTGGACGCCTCCGGGTCGATGGCGGCGCGGCAGCGGATGAGTGCGGTGAAGGGAGCCGTGCTGTCGCTGCTGCTGGACGCGTACCAGCGGCGGGACAAGGTGGGGCTGGTGACGTTCCGGGGTTCGGCGGCGGATGTGGCGCTGCCGCCGACGTCGTCCGTGGACGCGGCCGCGGCCCGGCTGGAGACGTTGCCCACCGGTGGGCGGACGCCGCTCGCCGCCGGACTGCTGAAGGCCCATGACGTGCTGCGGGTCGAGCGGCTGCGGGATCCCGCGCGGCGGGCGCTCGTCGTGGTCGTGACCGACGGTCGGGCCACCGGCGGGCCCGAGCCGGTCGCGCTGGCTTCGCGGGCGGCCCGGCTGTTCGCCGCCGAGGGGGTTGCCTCCGTGGTCGTCGACTGTGAGTCGGGGCCGGTGCGGTTGGGGCTGGCGGGGCAGCTCGCCGGTGAACTGGGCGGTACCGCGGTCACATTGGACGAGCTGCGGGCGGACTCCATCGCCGGGCTCGTGAAGGACGTACAGAGGAGGGCCGCGTAATGCCTCAGGGGCAGCCGAGTGTGGTGCCGGACGACGGCCTGACCACGCGTCAGCGTCGTAATCGGCCTTTGGTGGTCGTGCATACGGGGATCGGCAAGGGGAAGTCGACCGCCGCCTTCGGGCTCGCGCTGCGGGCCTGGAACCAGGGGTGGCCCATCGGGGTGTTCCAGTTCGTCAAGTCGGCGAAGTGGAAGGTCGGCGAGGAGAACGCGCTGCGGGTGCTCGGCGCCAGTGGCGAGGGTGGCTCCGTCGACTGGCACAAGATGGGTGAGGGCTGGTCCTGGGTCCAGCGCGACCAGCAGATGGACAACGAGGAGAAGGCCCGGGAGGGCTGGGAGCAGGTCAAGCGGGACCTGGCCGCCGAGACGTATCAGCTGTACGTGCTCGACGAGTTCGCCTATCCCATGCACTGGGGGTGGGTGGACACCGATGAGGTGATCTCCGTGCTGCGGGACCGGCCGGGCACGCAGCACGTCGTCATCACCGGGCGGAACGCTCCCGAGAAGCTGGTCGACCTCGCCGATCTCGTGACCGACATGTCCAAGGTCAAGCACCCCATGGATGCCGGGCAGAAGGGGCAGCGGGGTATCGAGTGGTGATGTCCTCGTCCGTTTCCGTTCCTCGGCTGGTCATCGCCGCGCCCTCGTCGGGCAGCGGCAAGACCACCGTGGCCACGGGGTTGATGGCCGCGTTCGCCGCGCGGGGGCTTGCCGTGTCTCCGCACAAGGTGGGTCCCGACTACATCGATCCCGGGTATCACGCGCTCGCCACCGGGCGGGTGGGGCGGAATCTCGACGCGTATCTGTGCGGGTCCGAGTTGGTCGGGCCGCTGTTCGCGCATGGGGCGCGCGGGTGTGACATCGCCGTCGTCGAGGGGGTGATGGGACTGTACGACGGGGCCGCGGGGGAAGGTGAGCTGGCGTCCACGGCTCATGTGGCGAAGTTGCTCCGGGCGCCGGTGGTGCTGGTCGTGGACGCGTCGTCGCAGTCGCGGTCGGTGGCGGCGCTGGTGCACGGGTTCGCCTCCTGGGATCCCGAGGTGCGGGTCGGGGGCGTGATCCTCAACAAGGTCGCGTCGGATCGGCATGAGGAGTTGTTGCGGGAGGCGTTGGACTCGGCCGGGGTGCCGGTGCTCGGGGTGTTGCGGCGGGTGGCTCAGGTGGATACGCCGTCGCGGCATCTGGGGTTGGTGCCGGTCGCCGAGCGGCGGGCGGAGGCGGTGGACGCGGTGGCGGCGATGGCCGCGCAGGTTTCCGCCGGGTGTGATCTTGAGGCGCTGGTGGGGTTGGCGCGGGGTGCGGGTGTGTTGTCCTGTGCGGCCTGGGACGCGGCTGAGGTCCTGGCTTCTTCGCCCCCTCCGCCCCTTCCCGTCCCGACCCTGGGGGCTGCGCCCCCAGACCCCCGCTTTCGGCCCGAAAGGCCTCGTCCTCGAACTCCCCCAGAGGGGGCACCCCCGGACGGGCTGAAGGCCCCGGTGGTCGCCGTTGCCGGTGGGTCCGCGTTCACCTTTTCCTACGCCGAGCATGCCGAGTTGCTCATCGCTGCCGGGGCCGTCGTCGTGGCGTTCGATCCGCTCCGTGACGAGCAACTGCCTGACGGTACCCGTGGGTTGGTCATCGGGGGTGGGTTTCCCGAGGTGTATGCGTCCCAGTTGTCCGCCAACGAGCCGCTGCGCAAGGCCATCGGGGAGCTCGCTCTCAGCGGTGCTCCCGTGGCCGCCGAGTGTGCCGGGCTGCTCTATCTGTGCCGGGAGCTCGACGGGCTGCCGATGTGCGGGGTGCTCGACGCTTCCGCGCGGATGAGCGAGCGGCTGACGCTCGGGTACCGGGATGCCGTGGCCGTGAGTGACAGTGCCCTCGCCGTCGCCGGGACCCGGATGCGCGGGCACGAGTTTCATCGGACCGTCGTCGAGCCGGGCTCGGGGGCGACTCCCGCCTGGGGTGTGCGCGCCCCTCAACGGCGGGTCGAAGGTTTCGTACAAGAAGGGGTGCACGCGAGTTATGTGCACACGCACTGGGCGTCGCAGCCCGGTGTCGCCCGTCGGTTCGTGGAGAGGTGCCGGACGTCATGAGCAGCAAGCTGGTCGGGGTCGGGGTAGGGCCCGGTGATCCGGAGTTGGTGACCGTCAAGGGCGTCAACGCTCTGCGGGCCGCCGATGTCGTCGTCGTGCCGGTGATGGCTGCGTTCGATGGAAAAGATGGCGGGGAGCGGGGGCGGGCCGAGGCGACGGTCCTGCACTACGTGGGTCAGGAGAAGGTCGTACGGGTCGTGTTCGCGCTGAACGAGCGGACCGACCGGGCCCGGCGCGAGACCGCCTGGGACGCCGCCGGGGAGCGGGTCGCCCAGCTGCTCGCCGAGCACTCCTGTGTCGCCTTCGCCACCATCGGTGATCCGAACGTGTACTCCACCTTCACCTATCTCGCGCAGACCATCGCCGAGCTCGTGCCGGGGACCGTCGTGGAGACCGTGCCGGGCATCACCGCCATGCAGGATCTCGCCGCCCGTTCCGGTGCCGTGCTCACCGAGGGGACCGAGCCGCTGACCCTCGTGCCGGTGACCGCCGGGGCCGCGGCGCTCAAGGAGGCCCTTGCCGGGCCCGGGACCGTGGTGGCGTACAAGTTCGGGCGGCAGGCGCAGGAGGTCGCCGAGGCGCTGCGGGAGACCGGGCGGATCGACGACGCCGTATGGGGGTCCGCGCTCGGGCTGCCGGAGGAGTCGGTGCGGCCTGCCTCCGAGCTCGGCGAGGCCGCGCTGCCCTATCTCTCCACACTTATCGCGCCCGCCCCGCGCGGCGGCGGTCGGGGCGGCAAGCTGTGACACCCCCCGGTCCGCCCGCCAGAGGCTCAGTCGGCGATGCCGACCACCAGCCAGATGAACGCCGCGCCCGCGACCGTGCACAACAGGGTCGAGCGGGCGGGGTGTTGGTGGTGCGCCTCGGGGAGGATCTCGGCCGCCGCCAGGTAGAGGAGCGCTCCGCCGAAGAAACCCAGATAGGCGCCGAGCAGCTGCTCAGGGATGGTGAGGAACAGGGTGGACGCGGCTCCCGCCACCGGGGCCACCGCGTCCGCGAACAGCATCGCGAGGGCTTTGCGGCGGGCGTTGCCGTACAGACTCGTGATCGTGTACGTGTTGAAGCCGTCCGCGAAGTCGTGGGCGATCACCGCCAGGGCCACGGCCGTACCCATGCCGCCGCCGACCTGGAAGGCCGCGCCGATCGCCACTCCGTCCATCGCGCTGTGACCGACCATCGCGGCCGCGGCCGTCAGGCCCACCTCGGGGACCCGGCCGTCGTGCTCCTCGCCGCCGTGGGCCGCCTGGCGGACCGCCAGCAGACGTTCCACCAGATGGGCCAACAGGAAGCCGGCCACGAACAGCAGGAGTGCCGCCGGTACGCCGAACACCTCGGTGCCCGCCGCCTCCAGCGCCTCCGGCAGCAGGTCCAGGCCCACCACGCCCAGCATCAGGCCGCCGGCCAGGCCGAGGACGAGGTGACGGCGGTCGGTGACGCGTTGTGCCGTCCAGCCGCCGGCCAACGTCATCAGGAACGCGCCGAGCGCGACGAACACCGCCATGGGCCCTTCGTATCCGATCAGGCCCTGTGCGCGCACATCCAGCTGCCCTGTGAATCTCCGTGAATCTTCGTTCGAGAGGACCCGAAACCATGGCCGACGCCCCTGCCGGCAAGGTGACCTTCGTCGGTGCCGGCCCCGGCGCCGCCGACCTGCTGACGTTCCGTGCCGCGCGCGCGATCGCCGAGGCCGACGTCGTGATCTGGGCGGCCAGCCTGGTCCAGGCGGAGGTTCTGGAGCACGCCCGCGCAGGCGCGGAGATCCTCGACTCGGCGACCATGTCCCTGGAGGACGTCGTCGCCGTGTACGAGCGGGCCGTCGCCGAGGGCCTGCGCGTCGCCCGTATCCACTCCGGCGACCCCGCCCTGTGGGGCGGCACCCAGGAGCAGCTCGACCGGTGCGACCGGATCGGGATCGCCACCGAGGTGATCCCCGGCGTCTCCGCGTTCTCCGCCGTCGCCGCGCTCGCCCGGCGGGAGCTGACCATCCCGGAGGTCGCGCAGTCCGTCGTGCTGACCCGGCTCGGCGGCGGCAAGACGCCGATGCCGCCCGGCGAGGAGGTGCGGGAGTTCGCCAAGCACGGGACCACCATGGCGATCTTCCTGTCGGCGGCCCGTAGCGGGCAGCTCGTGCGGGAGCTGCTCGAGGGCGGCTATCCGACCGCCACCCCCGTCGTCGTCGCCTACCAGGCCACCTGGCCCGAGGAGCTCATCGTGCGGTGCACGATCGAGACGCTGGAGGAGACCGTCAAGGAGCACAAGCTCTGGAAGCACACCCTCTTCCTCGTCGGCCCGGCGCTCGACGCCGAGGGCACGCGCTCGCACCTCTACCACCCCGGCCACTTCCACGGGTACCGCAAGGCCGACCCGGAGGCCCGCCGGGCGTTGCGGCAGCGGGGTGCGAGTACGTGATCACGGTCTTCGGTACGGGCACGGGGACGCCGGTTCCCGCCGAGGTGCTGGCCGGGGCCCGGCTGGTCGTGGGCGGTCGGCGTCATCTGGCGTCCGCGGCCGTCCCCGGGGACGTCGAGCAGGTCGTCCTCGGGCCGCTCGCGCCCGCGCTGGACGTCATCGAGCGGCATCTGGACAAGCAGGACCGGGTGGTCGTGCTGGCCTCCGGCGACCCCGGGTTCTTCGGGATCGTCCGGGTGCTGGCCGAGCGGTTCGGGGCCGAGCGGCTCGATGTCCGTCCCGGGGTCTCCTCCGTCGCCGCCGCCTTCGCGCGCGCCGGGCTGCCGTGGGACGACGCCGTGGTGGTCAGCGCACACGGCAGAGACCTGCGGACGGCCGTCAACGTGTGCCGGGCGCGGCCCAAGGTCGCCGTGCTGACCGGGCCGGAGGCCGGGCCCGCGGAGATCGGGGCCGCGCTCCGGGCCGACGACCGAATCCTCGTCGTGGCGTCCGCGCTCGGGTCGCCGGAGGAGCGCGTCGAGCGGGTCACGCCCGCCGAGGCCGCCGCCCGGGACTGGGGGACGGCGGTGAGCGTGGTGCTGTGTCTGGACGGGGCGCGGGCGCTCGGTGCCGTGCGGACGGTCGCCGGGACCACGCCCGGGCCCGCGCAATGGGCCCTGGACGAGGGCGAGTTCACCCACCGCGACTCGATGATCACCAAGTTCGAGGTGCGGGCGCTGGCGCTGGCGCGGCTCGGTCCCCGGCTCGGTGAGCTGGTCTGGGACATCGGCGCGGGCTCCGGGTCCGTGGCGGTGGAGTGCGCGCGGTTCGGGGCCGCCGTCGTCGCGGTCGAGAAGACCCGGGACGGCGTCGAGCGGATCCGCGCCAACGCGGCGGCGCACGGTGTCGACGTACGGGCCGTGCACGGGGCCGCGCCGACCGTGCTGTCCGATCTCGACGACCCGGACGCCGTGTTCATCGGCGGCGGGGGGCGCGAGCTGCCCGCCATCGTCACGGCGTGTGCGCGACGGGCCCGGCGGACGGTCGTGGTCGCGATGGCGGCGATCGACCGGGTGCCGGCGGTGCGTGAGGCGCTCACCGGTGCCGGGTTCACCTGTGACGGGGTGCTGTTGCAGTCCTCGCGGCTCGCGCCGCTGCCGGGTGAGGTGACCCGGCTGGCGGCCACCAATCCTGTTTTTCTGTTGTGGGGGGTCCGAATCCCCGACCCTGAAGAAGGAGTTGCTCAGTGATCGGCCTCATTTCCGCCACCTCGGCGGGGGCGGCTGCGCGGGACCGGCTGGCCGCGGCGTGGCCGGAGCGGACGCGTGTGTACGAGGGTCCCGTCGGGGATGCCGTACGGGCCGCGTTCGCGGAGTGCGAGCAGCTCGTGTGTTTCCTCGCCACGGGGGCGGTGGTGCGGCTGGTCGCGCCACTGCTCGGCGACAAGTCGTCGGACCCGGGTGTGGTGTGTGTCGACGAGGGCGGGCGGTTCGCCGTGTCGCTGGTCGGCGGGCATGGCGGTGGCGCCAATGAACTCGCCCGTGAGGTCGGGGAGTTGCTGGGCGCGGAGCCCGTGGTGACGACGGCCACGGACGCCGTCGGGCTGCCGGGCCTGGACACGCTCGGGTTCCCGGTGGAGGGTGATGTGGCCGCGGTGTCGCGGGCGCTGCTCGACGGTGAACCGGTGGCTTTCAAGGCGGACTTCACGTGGCCGCTGCCCGCGCTGAAGGTCACGGAGGAGGGCGACTACTCCGTCCGTCTCACCGACCGTCTCGCCGAGGCCACCGAGCGCGAGGTCGTGCTGCGGCCGCCGTCCCTCGTCGTCGGGGTCGGTGCCTCGAAGGGAGCGCCGGTGGACGAGGTGCTGGGCCTGATCGAGGGTGTGCTGCGGGACGCCGGGCTGTCGGCCGCGTCGGTCGCCGAACTGGCCACCGTGGACGCCAAGTCCGAGGAGGCCGGCATCGTCGGGGCGGCTCAGCGGCTCGGCGTGCCCCTGGTGACGTACTCCGCCGCGGAGTTGGCGTCCGTCGAGGTCCCGAACCCCTCGGACGCGCCCCTCGCCGCCGTGGGCACGCCGTCGGTGGCGGAGGCCGCCGCGCTCGTCCGGGGCGGCGAACTCCTCGTCCCCAAGCGGAAGTCGGAGCGTGCGGACGGGCTGCCGGCCATGGCGACCTGTGCCGTCGTACGGCGTCCCGCGCGCGGCCGGCTCGCGGTCGTGGGGCTCGGCCCCGGCGCCCGGGACCTGCTCACGCCCCGCGCGAAGGCGGAGTTGCGGCGGGCTTCGGTGCTCGTCGGCCTTGACCAGTACGTCGACCAGATCCGCGATCTGCTGCGGCCCGGCACCCGGATCCTGGAGTCGGGGCTCGGGGCCGAGGAGGAGCGGGCGCGGACCGCTGTGGCGCAGGCCCGTGAGGGGCAGGCCGTCGCGCTGATCGGCAGCGGGGACGCGGGCGTGTACGCCATGGCCTCCCCCGCGCTCGCCGAGGCGTCCGACGACATCGACGTGATCGGCGTACCGGGGGTGACCGCCGCCCTCGCCGCGGCGGCCCTTCTCGGTGCGCCCCTCGGTCACGACCACGTGTCCATCAGCCTCTCCGACCTGCACACTCCGTGGGAGGTCATCGAGCGGCGGGTGCGTGCGGCGGCCGAGGCGGACATCGTGGTCACCTTCTACAACCCCCGCTCGCGCGGCCGGGACTGGCAGCTGCCGAAGGCGCTCGCGATCCTCGCCGGGCACCGGGAGCCGACGACGCCGGTCGGTGTCGTACGGAACGCGTCGCGGCCGGACGAGTCCAGTCGTCTCACGTCACTGGGCTCCCTGGATCCGGCGACGGTCGACATGATGACGGTGGTGACCGTGGGCAACACGGCGACCCGTGACATCGCGGGGCGCATGGTGACGCCGCGCGGCTACCGCTGGCAGACGGCAGAGGAGGGCGCCCGGTGATCCGTGAGGTCCATCCGATCGAGGTGGAGTCCTACCGGCGGCTGCGCGCCCGCCTGGACACCTCGCACTTCCCGCCGCTGACCCGGTCAGTGGTCGAGAGGGTCATCCACTCCGCCGCCGACCTGGAGTACGCGAGCGATCTCGTCATGGACGAGGGCGAGCTGGAGAAGGCGCACGCGGCCCTGCACGGCGGTGCGCCCGTCGTCGTGGACGTGGAGATGGTCGCGGCCGGCATCACCCGGCGCGAGACCGTCTGCCGGCTGCGGGACGCCGTGGCCGGTGCGGGGCTGACCCGTTCCGCGCACGCCGTCCGGCTCGCCTACGAGCAGGTCGGGCCCGGCGCCCTGTGGGTCATCGGCAACGCGCCCACCGCGCTGGAGGAGCTGCTGACCCTGGACGCCGCCCCGGCGCTCGTCATCGGTCTGCCCGTCGGCTTCGTCGGCGCGGTCGAGTCCAAGGCCGCGCTGCGCGAGAGCGGGCTGCCCGCCGTGAGCAACGTGTCCGAGAAGGGCGGCTCCGCGGTCGCCTCGGCCGCGCTCAACGCCCTGCTGTACCACCCCGTTCCCCCGTCCGAGGAGACATCGTGACCACCCCCCAGCCCGCCCTGCTCATCGCCGGCCATGGCACCCGGGACGAGGCCGGCGCCGAGGCGTTCCGCGACTTCGTACGGGAGCTGGGGCGCCGCAACCCCGAGCTGCCCGTCGCGGGCGGCTTCATCGAGCTGTCCCCACCGCCGCTGGGCGAGGCCGTCGCCGAGCTGGTGGAGCGGGGTGTACGACGGTTCGCCGCCGTTCCGCTGATGCTGGTGTCCGCCGGGCACGCCAAGGGTGACATCCCGGCGGCGCTGGCCCGCGAGAAGGAGCGGCACGCCGGGATCTCGTACACCTACGGCCGTCCGCTGGGCCCGCACCCGGCGCTGCTGTCGGTGCTGGAGCGGCGGCTGGACGAGGCCCTCGGCTCCGCCGAGCGCTCCCCCGGCGACCGTTCGGACGTGACCGTGCTGCTCGTCGGGCGCGGCTCGACCGACCCGGACGCCAACGCCGAGGTGTACAAGGCGGCCCGGCTGCTGTGGGAGGGGCGCGGGTACGCCGGTGTGGAGACGGCGTTCGTGTCGCTGGCCGCGCCGGACGTGCCGAGTGGGCTCGACCGGTGTGTGAAGCTGGGCGCGGGGCGGATCGTCGTACTCCCCTACTTCCTGTTCACCGGCATCCTCCCGGAGCGGGTCCGGCAGCAGACCGAGGGCTGGGCGGCCGCCCACCCGGAGGTCGAGGTGCACTCGGCGGACGTCATCGGTCCGGAGCCGGAGCTGCTCGACCTGGTGATGGAGCGGTACCGGGAGGCCGTCGCGGGCGATCTTCGGATGAACTGCGACTCGTGCGTGTACCGCATCGCGCTGCCGGGCTTCGAGGACAAGGTCGGTCTGCCGCAGCAGCCGCACTTCCACCCCGACGACGACGGCCACCATCACCACCACGGACACCACCATGGCGCCCCCTCACATGCGCACTGACGCGGAGGGTGCGGCGGCGCACGACCTCCGCCACCACGGCGACGCGGAGGTCCGCGACGACGGGGCCCGGCTCACCGACCTCGCCGTGAACGTCCGCGCGAACACGCCCCCGGCGTGGCTGCGGGAGCGGATCGCCGAGTCACTGACCGGCCTGGCCGCCTACCCGGACGGCAGGGACGCGAGGGCGGCGGTCGCGGCACGGCACGGCCTCCCGGCGGAACGCGTCCTGCTGACGGCGGGCGCGGCGGAGGCCTTCGTGCTCCTCGCCCGTGCCCTGAATGTCCGCCGGCCGCTCGTCGTGCACCCGCAGTTCACGGAGCCGGAGGCGGCGCTGCGGGACGCGGGCCACACGGTCGAGCGGCTGCTGTTGAGCCAGGAGGACGGCTTCCGCCTGGACCCTGCGGCCGTCCCGGCGGACGCGGACCTGGTGGTGATCGGCAACCCGACCAACCCCACGTCCGTCCTGCACCCGGCCGACGCCGTCGCCCGACTGGCCCGTCCAGGGCGGACGTTGGTGGTGGACGAGGCGTTCATGGACGCGGTGCCGGGCGAGCGCGAGGCGCTGGCGGGCCGCACGGACATCCCCGGTCTGGTCGTCCTGCGGAGCCTGACGAAGACCTGGGGTCTGGCGGGTCTGCGCATCGGCTACGTCCTGGCCGCCCCGGAGACCGTCGCGGAACTGGAGCGCGCCCAGCCCCTGTGGCCGGTGTCCACCCCGGCGCTCGCGGCGGCCCAGGCGTGCGTCGAGCCGCAGGCCCTGGCCGAGGCGGCCCACGCCGCCCACCGCATCGCCGCCGACCGCGCCCATCTCGTCGCGGGGCTACGGGAGTTCGCCCCGGACGGACTGACGGTGGCCGAACCGGCGGAGGGCCCCTTCGTCCTCGTACGGCTGCCTCGTGCGGCCGCCGTACGCCGACATCTGCGCGACCTCGGTTTCGCGGTGCGGCGCGGGGACACGTTCCCGGGTCTGGACGAGGAGTGGCTGCGGCTGGCGGTGCGGGACCGGCAGACGGTCAACTCGTTCCTCCAGGCGCTGGATCAGGCGATGGTCCTGGCGAAGTACTGATCCGCTCCCGGGTTCCGTCCGGGAAGCGGATGTCGACGGCGCCCTCGTCGTCGACGGTGGCGCTCGCGCCGGTGGTGCGGGCGTCACCCTTGGTCAGGACGACGAGGGTGACCAGGAGCGGGCCGGTGCCTTCGAGGACCGGGGTCGCGGAGTGGCGTCCGTAGGCGTTGGCGTCGAGGGCGCGGACGACCGTGCCCTCGGCGTCGCCCCAGCCGTACAGGGCGACGAGGGCGCTGGTGAGGCCGTCGGTGCGGCGGGCGAGGGAGCGGGCGGGGCCGGTCTGCGCGTGGGGTGCCGCGGTGTCGTCGGCGACGGCCCAACCTCCTTCGCGCACCCGCGAGTTGCCCGGGACCCGGTGGACCCTTACTTCCCACGGTCCGTGCACGACGCTCACCGTCTCGATCCCCGTGGCCTGGCGGGAGGCGGCGTGTCGGCCCTCGACGCCGAGGGGGTGGATGCGTCCCCGTTCGGACGGTGTCCCGTCCGGGCCGAGGAGGGCGATGTGGTTGTCGGGCCCGGTCGGTGTGTCCGGGGCGGTGGCGCTGGAGTAGGCGAGCTTGGCGTAGTGCGGGCTGTCCCCGTCCGTGGCCGGTGGGGGCGGGAGGCGGTCGCTGCCGTGGTTGACGAGCCGGACGATCCCGTCGGCCGCCGTGGAGTGCAGCAGCCAGCCCGGGGCGGGCAGGGCGAGGGTGGAGTCGGCGGTGTCGACGGGGCCGGGTTCCTCGGCGGCCGTCCACACGGGGTGGGTCCCGGGCAGGAGGAGGCCGAGGAAGGCCTTGCCGGCCCAGTACGGGGAGGCGGGGCCCGAGTAGCGCTGGGTGACGGGGAGGAAGGGCCGGTACCAGCCGAGGCTGAGCAGACCGTGTTCGTCGGGTGCGCCTCGCTCGGCGAAGTGCTTCAGGGTGCCGGAGGCCAGGCGCCGGGTGCGGCCGGGCGGCAGCGGGGTGGCATCCGCGAGGGCGCCGGCCCAGAGGGGGGCGGCCGCGGCGAAGCGGTAGGTGAGGGAGCGGCCCTGGTGGACGGGGGCGCCGTCCGCACCGAAGAAGTACTGGTGGGCGGCGAGGAACTCCCGCAGTCGGGCGCGGTGCCGGGCGACGGTGCCGGCGTCCGCACGGGGGCCGGCGATCCGCGCCCACAGCACCGGGTACAGGTGCAGCGCCCAGGCGTTGTAGTAGTCGAACTTCTTGCCGTCGCCGTCCGTGTACCAGCCCCCGCCCCGGTACCAGTCGTCCAGCCTGGCGAGCCCGGCGTCGATCTCACCACGGCTGTGCGGGGCGCCGACGGAGGCGAGGAACTCCTCCGTGATGACCTGGAAGAGCCGCCAGTTGGAGTCATTGGCGACGGCTCCGACGAAGTGGCCCAGCCACTCGGTGACTTGACCTCGTACGGTGTCATCCAGCTGATCCCAGAGCCACGGCCGCGACTCGTGCAGCGCGATGGCGATCGAGGCCGCCTCGACCATCGGCTGCCCCCGGTCGGTGATGGGCGGCCAGCGCTCATCACCGTACGGATCGGTACCGGCGGCCAGCCCGGCCGCGTACCGCTCGACGAGGGCGGGGTCGACCCGACCCTCGGCGCCCGCGATACGGAACGCGGCGAGCAGAAAGGACCGGGCGAACCCTTCGAGCCCGTCGGACCAGGGGCCGGAGTGGCTGGGGGGTCCGGGGAGCCGGTACTGGGCGTAGTTCGGAGAGGCGTAAGGGAGCAGGCCACCGAGAAGCCGGTCGGCGAGGGCTTCCCAGTGGGCGCGGGTCCAGCCGGTGAGGGGTGAGGTCTCCAGGTCCTGGGGTGGAAGGTCGGGAAGATGCGTCGGGTCGTCAGGGGGCGACACATACGGCGCGGTCATACGGGACTGAGCCCTCCGGTTCTGTTCAAGGGACGGTCGGTCAACATGCCTAGGGGCGCGGGGCTGTGTCGATTTGCGGCTACCGCCGCGTGGGCGCGACCAGCCCCACGAGCCCGCAGCTTCACGACGGCCTCCCCAGCGGTGCGACACTGCTGCGAACGACGATGTGCGTGCCCAGCAGGTGATGGCTCCCGGCCGCACTGCCCGGATCCCGCAGAGCGATCCGCACGGCAGCGCGCCCCAACTCCTCGGCAGGCGTACGGACAGTGGTCAGCGGCGGATTGAAGTCCTCGGCAAGCGGGATGTCGTTGTAACCCACGACGGAAACGTCGTCCGGAACCCTCAGCCCCGCATCGGCTATCGCGCGGAGCGCCCCCGCAGCGACCATGTCGTCACCGGCCACCACAGCGGTGAACTCCCGGGTCTCCTTGAGAAGTTCGGTCATGGCCCGCAACCCGGCCGCCCGCCCGAGCCCACAGTCGACGACACGCGCGGCCTCCACAGGCAACCCATGCTCGGCAAGCGCCGCACGATAGCCAGCGACACGAGCGTCCAACGCCGTGTTCCCGGGCAGTCCGCCGAGGAAGACGATCCGCCGATGCCCCGCCGACAGCAGATACCCCGTGATCGCCCGCGCCCCCGCCTCGTTGTCGAACTCCACGACCAGCGCCGGAATCTCCGGATCCGGCGCCGGACGCCCGCACAGCACGAGCCGCGCCCCCGACGAGTCCAGCGCCTGCGCATAGTGAGCCACCCGCGACCGGTACGCGTCGTCCTCGACCACGCCGCCCACCAGGATCACCAGCCGCGCCCCCTCCTCCCGCATGAGCTGCACGAACTCCATCTCCCGCTGCGGATCCCCGCCGGTGGCGCCCACGACGCACAGCCAGCCCCGGTCGGCGGCCTCGGCCTCGACGCCCTCGGCGACCTGGGCGTAGAAGGGGCTGGTGACCTGTCGGACGACGACCGCGGCCATCTTCCGGCCGCCTCCGACCAGCGCCCGGGCGTGCGCGTTGGCGACATAGTCGAGGTCACGCGCGGCACGCAGCACACGGGCCCGGGTCGCGGGTGGCACGGGATGGTTCCCGGTGAGCGCACGCGACGCCGTCGCCGTCGAGACACCCGCCCGCTCGGCGACCTCGCGGATCGTGACCCGTCCCTTGCCTGTCATACCGTTCCCCATCCCCCGCGCCTCGCGCTCCACCGGCGGAGCGTCACGTATTGGCCGCATAGTCCTTCGCGAACTCCTCGGCCATTCTGTCGCCGCCCCGCGATCGCCACTTCTTCACGGCCGCGTCCCACTCCGACAGCGGGATCCGTCCGGCGACGATCCCGGTGACCGTGTCGTCGAGCATCGCCTTGAGTGTGGTGCCCTGAGCGTTCTTCGTAGGGGACTGGAGTCCGTACGAGGCGTTGCGGACGGCGTGCGGCACCGTCTGCTGCTGCCAGCTGTGCAGGGCCCGTACGGCGTCCGGCATCCCTGGTACGAACAGCACCTGCGGGCCCTCGGCGAGGTACTTCAGCGGCAGGTTGGTGTTGTTCTCGACCTCGCCGAGCTTGGTGGGCTGCGGGGAGCCGTCCTTGCCGCGGGTGAAGTGGGTGCCCTCGACGCCGTAGTGGACGAGCTCCCACTCCTTGCTGCCGAAGGGGGCGGCGAGGTAGTCGAGGATGCGCAGGAGCAGTTCGACGCGTTCCTTCTTCGCCTTCTTCAGGACGGTGTAGCCGAAGGAGCGGCGGGCGGCGACGATGCCGCCGGGGGTGCCGTCGACGCTGTACGGGAGGGCGGCGGCCGGGGTCAACTTGCCCTGAGTCTCACGGTACTTGGGGAGGTAGGCGCCGAAGCCGTCCTGCATGGAGCCGACGGTGCCGTTGTAGAAGAGGGTCGTCAGGTCGATCTGGGAGATGGAGGTCGCGTCCGGGTGGTACGCGCCGCCCTTGCGCAGTCCGGCCTGGAAGGCGATCGCGGCCTTGAAGCGTTCGTCGGCCCAACCCGGCTGGAAGGCACCGGACTTGGTGACGGACCACTCCTGGGGCGCGTTGTGTGCGGCGGAGTGCACGGCGTTGCCGAACAGGGATCCCTGGGCGGCGCCGAGTGCGTAGGTACGGCCGCTCGTGGCCTTCTTGGCGACGGCCGCGAAGTCCTCGGAGGTCCAGCCCTCGGTCATGCCGGCGTCGGTGAACATCCCCTGGTTGAGCCAGAGGGTGGAGCCGGGCAGCGGGCGTTCCAGGGGGATGCCGTAGACGCGGCCGCCGATGCGGCCCATGTCCCGCCAGGCGTGGGTGGGGATGTTGGCGAGGTTGGGGTAGTCGGCGACGGCCGCACCCGACAGGAACGGGGTGAGGTCCTCGGCCCTGCGCTGCACGAACTCGGCCTCGCGGGGCAGGACGAACCCGGAGAACATGTTGATGATGTCCGGCAGGCTGTCGGGGTCGCCCGCCATCACCGTCGCCATCTTCTTCTGGTAGTCGGCCTGGGAGATGATCGTGTACTCGATCTTCACGCCGAGGGCCTTCTCGACCGCCGCCCAGAACTGGTTGGCGGAGGCCGGCTTGGGCGGGGTGCCGAAGGACACCGACATGACTTTGACGGTGGAGCCGTCGCCGGGGGTGCGGGCGACGGACTTCACCAACTCGGCGGGGTAGGCGGTGTATCCGGCCTGGACACCGGCGTCGGTGGGGGCCAGGTCGGGCTTGGGGCCGGTGGCGGGCCGGTAGGACGGCCAGGGGGCGAGCTTCTTGCCGGCGTTGGAGACGTCGCTGTCGCCGGAGCCGGTGGAACAGGCCGTCAGTACGCCCGGGACGGCGACGACGGCCATGGAGCCGAGCAGGGTGCGACGGGACATGCGGGGCATGGGTGAATCACCTCGTGTCAGCTTGTGGGAGCTTGCGTCAGCTCTTGATGGCGCCGGTGAGCACGCCCTTGGTGAAGTACTTCTGCAGGAAGGGATAGACCAGCAGGATCGGCACGGTGGCGATCACCAGGACCGCCATCTGCACGGTCTGCGGAGCGGTGACCGTGCCCTCGCCGGTGGTCGCGTCGGTGAGTCCGGAGCCGGCCACCACATAGGTGCGCAGCACCTGCTGGAGCGGCCAGTGATCGCTCTCCAGATAGAGCGAGGCGTAGAACCAGGAGTTCCAGTAGGCCACCGCGTAGAACAGTCCCACGACCGCCAACGCGGCCTTGGACAGCGGCAGTACGACGGAGAACAGCACCCGCCAGTCCCCCGCCCCGTCGAGCCGTGCGGCCTCGTACAGCTCCTCGGGGATGCCCTGGAAGAAGCCGCGCAGGACGACGAGGTTGAAGACGTTCACGAGGACCGGCAGGACGAGCGAGGCGTAACTGTCCAGCAGGCCGAGCTCCTTGACCAGCAGGAAGCTCGGGATCATGCCGGGCGGGAAGAGGAACGTGAACAGGACGAGCAGCAGGACCGGCCTGCCGCCGAAGACGCCGGGGCGGGAGAGGGCGTAGGCGAGGGTGACCGTGCAGGCGAGGCTGAGCAGGGTGCCGACGATGGTGACGCCGGCGCTGACGCCGAGGGCGTGGGTGACGATGCCGCCGTCGAGGATGTCGCGGTAGGCGTCGAGCGAGGGCTCGGTCGGCCAGAGCACCCAGCCGCCGTTGGCCACGACCTCGTCGGTGGAGGCGAGTGAGGTCGAGACGATGACGAGGAACGGGACGCAGACCAGGAGGACGACGGCCACGAGGGCGAGGCCCTTGGCTGCCTGGGTCAGCGGCTTCGGCTTCTCCATCCAGCCGGGCCGTACGGGGCTGCTCACTTGTAGACCCCCTGTTCGCCGAGGCGGTGGGCGACCTTGTTGGCGGCGTAGACGAGGAGGGCGCCGATGACGCCCTTGAACAGGCCCGCGGCGGCGGCGAATCCGTAGTCGCCGCCGACGATGCCCTGGTAGTAGACGAAGGTGTCGATGATCTCGGCGGCCTCCGGGCCGACCGCGTCGCGCTGGAGCAGCATCTGCTCGAAGCCGACGGAGAGGATCTCGCCGAGCCGCATGATCAGCAGCAGCACGATCACCGGGCGGATGGCGGGCAGCGTGACGTGCCAGAAGCGCCGCCAGGGTCCGGCGCCGTCGATCGCGGCGGCCTCGTACTGCTGCTCGTCGACCTGGGCGAGGGCGGCGAGGAAGATGATCGTGCCCCAGCCGGCGTCCTTCCAGACGACCTGGGCGACGACGAGCGGCTTGAAGGCGTCGGGGTTGCCGATGATGTCGACGGTGTGCAGGCCCATGCCGTCCAGGCCGGAGTTGAGCAGCCCGGTGTCGCCGAGGAGCTGCTGGAAGAGGGCGACGACGATCACCCACGAGATGAAGTGCGGGAGATACGCCACCGACTGCACGAACCGGCGGACGCTGCTCCAGGTGAGGCTGTGCAGGAGCAGGGCGAGGGCGAGCGGCACCGGGAAGAAGAAGACCAGCTGGAGGACGGAGATCCAGAGGGTGTTGAGGACGGAGTCCCAGAAGGCCGCGTCCTCGAACATCCGCTGGAAGTTGCCGAGTCCGACCCAGGGGCTGCCCCAGATGCCGTCGAAGGGGACGTACTCCTTGAAGGCGATGACGTTGCCGACGAGGGCGCCGTAGTGGAAGAGCAGGAAGTAGGCGAGGCCGGGCAGCATGAGCAGGACCAGGGATCGTGAGGCCTTGCCCTGAAAACCTTTTCGCCGTCGGGGCGCACCGCCGGATCGACGGCGCGCCTCCTTCACCTCCTCGGTACCTGCACGTTCCCGTAGTACAGCGGCCACGGGTCCCCCTCACGTCTCGAAGTCGGAGCGAGAGGAAGTTAAAACGTTTTCATTGGCCGGTCAACAGATCTGACAGAGAAAGGCTGTTGACCTTCGGGACCCCGGGATCAGTTCCTGGCGCGGCGGGCGAGGGCGACCGCTCCTGCGCCGGCGACGAGCAGGGCGAGGGCTCCGCCCACGATGTACGGGGTCGTCGAGCTGCCGCCGGTCTCGGCCAACCCCGCTTCGGCGGGGGCGCCTTGGGGCTTCACGTCTTTGGCGGGAGTGGTCGCGGCGGCGGGTGCGGCGGGGGCCTCGCAGGTGGCCTTCGCCAGCGTCAGGGTTCCCTCGACCTCGGCCACGTTGAGCTTCAACGGGTTGATGGAGACGGTGAGTTCGAGGGCGGTGGCGGCTGCCGTGTCCGTGGTGGTCTCGGTCCTGGAGAGGTCGAGACGGACCTCGCCGACGCCGGGCACCTCGACGTCGGTCGGGCCGTCGGCGGTGAGCGTGACCTTCTTGCCGAGGACAGTGACGGAGCCCAGCAGGTTGGAGGTGGCGGTCGGGGTCCTACCGGCCTCGCACGTCGCCTTGGAGGTGACCGTGCCGAGCTCGATGAGCGAGAGCAGGGGCAGGCCGGGGACATGGAGCTTGGCGTGGGCGAGGGTGGTGGAGGCCTCGGCCTTGGTGCCGGTCACGTCCGCCTTCGCCGACGCCACCTGCGCGTCGAGCACACTGAAGGCCTTTCCGCCGTCGACGCCGTCCAACCGGGCGCTCAGCGCGGTCTTCTCGGCGCTCTGCGGCGCCCGCACTTCGTTGAGGGAGACCGCGAGCGGGACGTTCACGGTCTTGTTGAGCAGGGACACGTCGAGCCCGGTGCGCAGGACGACGGCGCTCGCGCGCCCTTCGTCACCGGTCGCGTGCGCGGAGCCGGCGCCGGCCAGGACCGCGGGACCTGCGGCCAGGGCCGTGGCCGTCGCGAAGGTCGCGAGACGGCGTGCGGGCATGCGGAGGTTCTTGCCGTTCACGGTGGGGACCCCTCAGAGGAGACGTGCTCGGGACCCGGCAAGAATTACGCACTCAGAGTGAACAGTCAGCACTCCGGCGGGACTTCACCCAACGTGGTGTTTCCGTGAACCTTTTCGAATCGTGCGGCACGGGTGTTCCTCGAAGTCACCCCTGGGCCCCCATGTGTGCGAGCGCTCCCGTTGACGCGCCGGTTCGAGAGCCGGGGTGCACAACGACGTGGGGCGAATTTCGGTCACGATCCGTCAACGACGCGCCCGTTCAGCACGACCCGTCGCGGCGCCGCCAGTACGCGTACATCGGCCCGTGGGTCCTCGTCGTACACCACGAGGTCGGCCGTGGCGCCCTCCTCCAGGCCGGGGCGTCCCAGCCACTCGCGGGCCGCCCAGGTCGTCGCCGCGAGGGCCTCGGTCGGGGGGATGCCCGCCTTGGTCAGTTCCGCGACCTCGGCCGCGACCAGTCCGTGCGGCAGGGTGCCGCCGGCGTCGGTGCCGACGTAGACCGGGATGCCGGCGTCGTAGGCGCCCCGGACCGTGTCGTAGCGGCGTTCGTGGAGGCGGCGGAGGTGGGCCGACCAGCGGGGGAACTTGGACTCGCCGCCCTCGGCCAGTTTCGGGAACGTGGCGATGTTGACCAGGGTCGGGACGATCGCCACGCCGCGGTCGGCGAAGAGGGGGATCAGGTCGTCGGTGAGGCCCGTGGCGTGTTCGATGCAGTCGATGCCGGACTCTACGAGGTCGCGGAGGGACGAGGTCGCGAAGCAGTGGGCCGTGACCCTTGCGCCCAGGCGGTGGGCCTCGGCGATCGCCGCCCGCGCCGCGTCGCGCGGCCAGCTGGGGGCCAGGTCGCCGAGGTCGCGGTCGATCCAGTCGCCGACCAGCTTGACCCAGCCGTCGCCTCGGCGGGCTTCCTGGGCGACATAGGCGACCAGGTCCTCCGGTTCGATCTCGTGGGCGTAGCCGCGGATGTAGCGGCGGGTGCGGGCGATGTGCCTTCCGGCACGGATGATCTTCGGCAGGTCCTCGCGGGTGTCGGTCCAGCGGGTGTCCGAGGGGGAGCCCGCGTCGCGGATCAGCAGGGTACCGGCGTCCCGGTCGGTGAGGGCTTGCTGTTCGGCGACGTCCTGGGGAACGGGGCCGTGGGGGCCGAGGCCCACGTGGCAGTGTGCGTCCACCAGACCGGGCAGGGTCCAGCCCGCGACGGTACGGACGTCCTGGGCGCCGACGGGACGGTCGTAGGAGATCCGGCCGTCGACGACCCACAGTTCGTCGCGGGCGTCGTCGGGTCCGACCAGGACCCTGCCCTTCACGTGCAGCACCGGGTGATCGCTCATGCCCAGGAGCTTAATCAGCCACCGTCGCCGACCTGGTCGGACGTCTCCTCCTCGACATCAGCCATCGCCGGGTCCAGTAGCCGCGACAGGAAATGGCGCGTCCGCTCGTGGCTGGGACTGCCGATGACCTGGGCCGGGGTGCCGTCCTCCACGATCACTCCGCCGTCCATGAAGACCACCCTGTCGGCGACCTCCCTCGCGAACGTCATCTCGTGGGTGACGACCATCATGGTCATGCCCTCCTGCGCCAGCATCCGCATCACCGCGAGCACATCCCCCACCAGCTCCGGGTCCAGTGCCGAGGTCGGCTCGTCGAAGAGCATCACCTCGGGGCCCATCGACAGCGAGCGGGCGATCGCGACCCGTTGCTGCTGGCCACCGGAGAGGGAGGCCGGGTAGGCGTTCGCCTTCTCGGACAGGCCCACCCGCTCCAGGTTCTCGGCGGCCACCTTCGCCGCCTGCGCCTTGTCCCGCTTGAGCACCCTGCGCTGGGGCAGCGTGAGGTTCTCGGTCACGGTGAGGTGCGGGAAGAGGTTGAACTGCTGGAAGACCATGCCGATACGGCGGCGTACGGCGTCGATGTCGACATCGGGGTCGGTGAGTTCGGTGCCGCCGACGAAGACCCGGCCCTCGGTCGGTTCCTCCAGGAGGTTCACGCACCGCAGCAGCGTGGACTTGCCGGAGCCGGAGGGGCCGATGACACAGACGACGTCGCCCTGGCCGATCTCCAGGTCGATGCCCTTGAGGACCTCGTTGTCGCCGAACGACTTGTGCAGTGCGCGGACTTCGATTTCCGGTCGGCTCATTTCACGGCCTCCTGGGCCTTCGCCTCCATACGGCGCACGACGAAGCCGAGCGGGATCGTCACCAGCAGGTAGCACAGGCCGGCGACGAGGATCGGCGTGGAGTTGGCGGTCGTACTGGCCAGGTCACGGCCGTACTTGGACAGTTCGCGCTCCTCCAGGGTGACGCCGAGGAAGAGGACCAGCGAGGAGTCCTTGAAGAGCAGGACGAGTTCGTTGGTCAGCGGCGGGAGGATGACCCGGAACGCCTGCGGGATGATGATCGAGACCATGGCCCGCGCGGGCGAGAAGCCCAGCGAACGGGCCGCCTCCATCTGCCCCTTGGGCACCGCCTGGATGCCCGCACGGATCGTCTCGGCCATGTACGCGGCCGCCACCAGGCCGAGCGCGAGGGCGACCTTGCCGTAGGTGCCGCCGGGGATCTCGGTCCCCGGGAAGGCCAGCGGTACGGCCACGCCGATGAAGATGAAGATCAGCAGGGCGGGCAGACCGCGGAATATCTCGATATACACACCGGCGAACCAGCGGTACGGGCCCACCGACGACAGCCGCATCAGCGCGATGACCATGCCGAGGACGAGTCCGAACACGAAGCCGGACAGCGTGTAGAGCACGGTGTTCTTCAGCGCGAGCGTGATGACGTCGGGGAACATCTGCTCGGCGATGTCCCACTGCGCGAACTGGTTCTTGAGCCGGTCCCAGTCGGCCGACGCCGCGAAGGCGACGACGGCCGCGACGAACACGACGTACTGGGCGCCACGCGACAGGCGGCGCTTCTGACTCCGGGTCAGGCCCTTCTTGCGAGGCTGGAGTTGTGCGTCGGAGCTCGTCATGAGGCGGACGGGGACGCGGAGGCCGCGGACTCGTCGTAGGGGCCGATCCACTTCTCGTACAGCGTCTTGTACGTGCCGTCGGACTTGGCCTCGGCGAGAGCCTTGTTGATGGCGGCGAGCAGCTTGGTGTTGCCCTTCTTCACCGTGAAGCCGTACTGCTCACCGGTGTTGATCTGCTCGGCGACCTGGAAGGCGTCGGCGTTGGCCTTGGTCTTCAGCCAGCCCTGGACGACCGGGTAGTCGATGACGACGGCCTTGACCTGGCCGGAGCGCAGACCGTTGAGGACGGCGTCGGAGGACTCGAAGGAGACCGGGTCGAAGCCCTGGCTCTTGGCGTAGTCCTCGCCGGTGGTCTGCGCCTGGGCGCCGATCGCGATCTTCTTGGACTTGACGTCGGCGAGGGACGTGATGCCGCTGCCCTTGTCGACGAGGAGGGCCTGGGTGGCGTCGAAGTACGGGTCCGAGAAGTCGACGTTCTTCTTGCGCTCGTCGGTGATGGTCATGCCGGCGGCGGCGAGGTCGCACTCGCCGGAGTTGAGGAACGCACCGGTCTTGAAGTTCTCGAACGGTGTGTCGAGGATCTCCTGCTTCACGCCGAGGTCCTTGGCGGCGAGGTCGATCAGCGACACGTCGAAGCCCTGCACCTTGCCGTCGATCTCCGACTGGAAGGGCGGGTACGGAAGGTGGGTGCAGGTGGTGAGCTGCCCCGCCTTGACGAGCTCGACACCGCCGGCGGCGGTCTTGGTGCCGCTGCCGCCGTCGTCGTCCGAGGAGCAGCCGGCCACGAGCACGAGCCCGGCCGTCACGGTGGTGGCGGCCAGGACGCGGGCCCGACGCCCGAGGATCGTCTTCACGGGGAAGCCTCCTGTGAGGGAACTGTCTGTTCCGGATATCGGGTTCCGATTATAAGGAGAAGTTTGAGGCCCTCAAATCAAACCGATGGTTATACAGCCGTCTGACCTAAGAAGTCGGTGGCGGGCTGGGGTGCCCAGGGGGCCGGTTACCCTCGATTCGTTGATCCCGTGAGTGAAGAGAGCACCACTGTGACGCACCCCTTCCTGGACCTGGCCCCGCTCAGCGCGGCGCACTTCGCGTCGATCGAGGACCGCGTGGCGCGGCTGCTGAACACCTCGCAGGATGTCGTGATCATGCAGGGGGAGGCGTTGCTGCCGCTGGAGGGGGCGATCCGGGCGACCGCGGGTCCCGGCACCGTGGCGCTGAACGTGATCACCGGGCCGTACGGGCAGACCTTCGGGGACTGGCTGCGGGACTGCGGGGCCACCGTGATCGATCTGGCGGTGCCGTTCCACACGGCGGTGACCGCGGAGCAGATCCGGGAGGCCCTCGCCGAGCATCCGTCGATCGACTTCGTCTCGCTGGTGCACGCGGAGGCGGCGACGGGCAACACCAACCCGGTCGCGGAGATCGGGGAGGTGGTGCGGTCGCACGGTGCGCTGTTCTACCTGGACGCCGTCGCCTCGATCGGGGCGGAGCCGGTGCTGCCGGACGCGTGGGGTGTCGACCTGTGTGTGATCGGGGCACAGAAGGCGATGGGCGGGCCCGCGGGTGTCTCGGCGGTTTCGGTGAGCTCGCGGGCGTGGGCTCGGATGGAAGCGAATCCGCGGGCGCCTCGGCGGTCGTACCTCTCGCTGCTGGACTGGAAGGAGCGGTGGGTCGACGGCGGACGCAAGGCGCTGCTGCACGCACCGGCCCAGCTGGAGATGCTGGCGCTGGAAGCCTGCGTCGAGCGGATCGAGGCGGTCGGGCTCGACGTGGTGATGGCCCGCCACGCGTCCGCGGCCGCGGCGGTCCGGGCGGGGGCCGTGGCGCTGGGGGGCGGGCTCGAGCCGTATGTGTACGAGGCGCGGGACGCGGCGCCGGTCGCCACGACGCTGCGGGCGCCGGCGGGGGTGGTGGCGTCGGAGCTGGTGGCTCGGGCGCTGGGATCGGATCCGGCGCTGCCGGTGGCCGCGGGTGGGGGTGCGTTGGCCAAGGAGATGATCCGGGTCAACCACTACGGGGCGGATGCGACGCCGGGGGCCGTGCGGGCGAGTCTTGCGGCGCTGGGGGCCGCGTTGAGTGAGCAGGGGCTGGATGTGGATGTGGAGGGGGCGCTGCGGGCTGTGGAGGACAGCTGGCGGTAGGTGTTTCGGGCGGGGGCCGGGTTTTCTCGCCCCCGCCGCCCTTACCCGTCCCATCCCCAGGGGCTGCCGCCCCTTCGACCCCGCCCCCCAGGGGGCTCCGCCCCCTGGACCCCCATCGGCCCAAAGGGCCTCGTCCTCAAACGCCGGACGGGCTGAAAGCCTGGACCGGCGTCGCGGGGCGGAGCCGCCTGCGGGCGGGTGGGGGATCGGGACGGCAGATCCTGGTCCTTGAATGCCGGGCGGGCTGGAAGGTGCGGACGGGGCTGAAAGGTACGTTCCGGCGGGCCGTGCCCCCGTGTCATGCTCCCCGCATGACCACCGACACGCCCCACATCCTCCCCGACGGCCGCCCCATCCCGCTCGTCACCGGCGGCGAACTCCCCATGCTGGAGAGCTGGTTGGATTTTCATCGGGCCACGTTGGAACTGAAGTGTGCGGGGCTGGACGACGAGCAGGTGCGGCGGGCCTCGGCCGAGCCGTCCGGGCTGACGTTGCTCGGGTTGGTGCAGCATCTTGCGGAGGTCGAGCGGAACTGGTTCCAGAGGGTGGTCGCGGGGCTCGATGTGCCGCCCGTGTTCGGTGAGGCGACCGGGTACCGCCTCGATCCCGCCCGCACGCTCGAGGACGCGCTCGGTGTCTGGCGGCGGGAGATCGCGCGGGGCCGCGAGATCGTCGCCGGGCGGTCACTGGACGACACGGGGCGGGTCATGGAGGGGCCCGTTCCCGGGATGGAGGTGAGTCTGCGGTGGGTGTTTATCCACATGATTGAGGAGTACGCCCGGCACAACGGACATGCCGACATCTTGCGGGAACGAATCGACGGGGTAACCGGAACCTAATTCAGGGGTAATTCTGGAATTCATTCCAGAGCAGCTTCCCGTATTCTCCTGCCCGCTTTCTCTCGTCCTAAACGCAAAGATTTTGCGAACACCAACCGGATGAATTCGGGCAGATCTCATGGGGATTACATGGCTGTGACGCGTTACACATCAAGGGTGATTTACACCCTTTGACATGGTCAAAACCGGCCATACCTCGCACCTTTCACGCGTCCGCCCGCGCCCGCGTGATAACACATGCACCGCCGACCCGTAACCCCTTCCGGCGATGCAATTTTGAATTTCCCTGGGTAAATTCAATTCGCATGACTGCCGCACCAGCAGACACGACAGCAGAACTGCAAATCGACCGACCCACCGTCGCGGACGGCGCCGCGTTGTGGCGGATTGCGAGGGACTCCAAGGTCCTCGACCTGAACTCGTCGTACAGCTATCTGCTGTGGTGCCGCGACTTCGCCGCGACGTCGGCCGTCGCCCGGGACGGGAGCGGCGAGCCGGTCGGCTTCGTCACCGGGTACCTGCGGCCGGACCGTCCGCGCACCCTGCTCGTCTGGCAGGTGGCCGTGGACGAGGCGTACCGCGGGCGCGGGCTCGCCGCGGCGCTGCTCGACGCCCTCGCCGTGCGGGCCTCGGCCGAGCAGCGGATCACCGCCGTCGAGACGACCATCACGCCCGGCAACACCGCTTCCGAGCGGCTGTTCGGCGCCTTCGCCGAGCGTCATGACGCCGACCTGGAGCGTGAGGTGCTCTTCGACGCGGGCCTGTTCCCCGACGGGCCGCACGAACCCGAAGTCCTGTACCGCATCGGCCCCCTCTCCCTCTCCCTCTGACGACCCGCGACGACCCGAACGCACTCCCCCACGCATCGAGGAGCGATTCTTCGTGACCATCACCCAGCCCGACCTCAGTGTCTTCGAGACCGTCGAGTCCGAAGTGCGCAGCTACTGCCGCGGCTGGCCCACCGTCTTCGACCGCGCGCAGGGCAGCCGCATGTTCGACGAGGACGGCCACGAGTACCTGGACTTCTTCGCGGGCGCCGGCTCCCTGAACTACGGGCACAACAACCCCGTCCTGAAACGGGCGTTGATCGACTACCTGGAGCGGGACGGCGTCACGCACGGGCTCGACATGTCCACCACCGCGAAGCGGGCCTTCCTGCAGACCTTCCAGGACATCGTCCTGCGGCCGCGCGACCTGCCGTACAAGGTCATGTTCCCCGGCCCGACCGGCACCAACGCCGTCGAGTCCGCGCTCAAGCTGGCGCGGAAGGTCAAGGGACGCGAGGCCATCGTCTCGTTCACCAACGCCTTCCACGGGATGTCCCTCGGGTCGCTCGCCGTCACCGGCAACGCCTTCAAGCGGGCCGGCGCCGGCATCCCGCTCGTGCACGGCACACCGATGCCGTTCGACAACTACTTCGACGGCACGGTCGAGGACTTCCTGTGGTTCGAGCGGCTCCTGGAGGACCAGGGCTCCGGACTGAACAAGCCGGCCGCCGTGATCGTCGAGACCGTGCAGGGCGAGGGCGGCATCAACGTGGCCCGCAAGGAGTGGCTGCAGGCCCTCGCCGAGCTGTGCGAGCGGCAGGACATGCTGCTCATCGTCGACGACATCCAGATGGGGTGCGGACGTACGGGGGCCTTCTTCTCGTTCGAGGAGGCCGGCATCACGCCCGACATCGTCACCGTGTCCAAGTCGATCAGCGGCTACGGCCTTCCCATGTCCCTCTGCCTGTTCAAGCCGGAGCTGGACATCTGGGAGCCGGGCGAGCACAACGGCACCTTCCGCGGCAACAACCCCGCCTTCGTCACCGCCACCGCCGCCCTGGAGACGTACTGGGCGGACGGCTCCGCGATGGAGAAGCAGACCCGCAAGCGCGGTGAGCAGATCGAGCAGGCCCTCATCTCCATCACCGAGGAGAACCTCGCCGATGTGAAGGAGTACCGGGGGCGCGGGCTGGTGTGGGGCCTGGAGTTCCACGACAAGGCGCGCGCCGGGCGGGTGGCGCACCGGGCCTTCGAGCTCGGGCTGCTCATCGAGACGTCGGGCCCGGAGAGCGAGGTCGTGAAGCTGCTTCCGGCGCTCACGATCACCCCCGAGGAGCTGGACGAGGGGCTCAGCGTCCTGGCCCGCTCCGTACGGGAAACCGTCTGAACCACCCTCTGCACCAACCGTCTACATAGGAGGCATCGCAGCACCGTGATCGTCCGTTCGTTCAAGGACATCGAAGGCACCGACCGCCATGTGAAGGCCGCGTCCGGCACCTGGGAGAGTAAACGCATCGTCCTCGCCAAGGAGCGGGTCGGCTTCTCGCTGCACGAGACGATCCTGTACGCGGGTACGGAGACGTCGATGTGGTACGCGAATCACATCGAGGCCGTCGTCTGCGTCGAGGGCGAGGCCGAGCTGACCGACCACGAGAGCGGGCTGACCCATTCGATCACGCCCGGGACCATGTACCTCCTGGACGGACACGAGCGTCACACGCTGCGGGTCAAGGAGGACTTCCGCTGCATCTGCGTGTTCAACCCGCCCGTCACCGGCCGGGAGGACCACGACGAGAACGGCGTCTACCCGCTGCTCACCGAACCCGAATCCGAGGAGGTGTGACCGCACCCATGACCACCACCGTCACCGATCTCTATCCCAGCCGCGGCGCCACCGAGGTGTCGACGCCCCGCAAGGACCCGGTCGTCTGGTCGGCCCCCGGCGCGCCGGGACCGATCGCCACGGGCGAGCTGGAGGCGTTCGAGCGCGACGGCTTCCTCGCCGTCGACCAGATCATCGGCCCCGACGAAGTCCCCGTCTACCAGCGTGAGCTGGAACGGCTCGTCACCGACCCGGACATCCGCGCGGACGAGCGCTCGATCATCGAGCCGAAGTCCAAGGAGATCCGCTCGGTCTTCGAGGTGCACAAGATCAGCGAGGTGTTCGCGAATCTGGTGCGCGACGAGCGGGTCGTGGGCCGTGCCCGGCAGATCCTCGGCTCGGACGTGTACGTCCACCAGTCGCGGATCAACGTCAAGCCCGGCTTCGGTGCCTCCGGCTTCTACTGGCACTCGGACTTCGAGACCTGGCACGCCGAGGACGGGCTGCCGAACATGCGGACGGTGTCCGTCTCCATCGCCCTGACGGAGAACTACGACACCAACGGCGGGCTCATGATCATGCCGGGCTCGCACCGTACGTTCCTCGGCTGTGCGGGGGCCACGCCGAAGGACAACTACAAGCAGTCGCTGCAGATGCAGGACGCGGGTACGCCCTCGGACGAGGCGCTCACCGCGATGGCCGGTGAGTACGGCATCAAGCTGTTCACGGGTAAGGCCGGTTCGGCGACCTGGTTCGACTGCAACTGCATGCACGGGTCCGGCGACAACATCACGCCGTTCCCGCGCAGCAACGTCTTCATCGTGTTCAACAGTGTGGAGAACGCGGCCGTGGAGCCGTTCGCGGCACCGATCCGCCGGCCCGAGTTCATCGGAGCAAGGGATTTCACTCCGGTGCCGTGAGGCAAGTCCGGCCGGGGGTCCGGGAGTTGCCCCCCGGGAGATGCAGCATCGGCGCGCGGGACTTCACTCCCGTCCGCTGAGCACCGGGCAGTCCGTCCAGCCTTTCGACGCCCCCGCCGTAGAACGTCCTACGGTCGGGGGCGTCGAAGGTTCCGCGAGGACCGCTCAGAGCCAGGCCAGCCGGGACGCCTGGTCCAGTACGTTCTGTGCGGCGTCCTCGTCGCCCGAGGTGCCGCGCGGTACTTCGTCGGGGGTGTGGCGGCCGCCCACCAACAGGCAGAAGTCGACGGGATCCAGGGTGAGTTCGGCCCGTACGGGATCGTCCTGCGAGCCCAGTACCCATTGTTCGCCGCCCGTGACCGAGAACAGCACCGGCGCGGCGTCCCGGCCCAGGGCCAGGCCGAGGATGCGGACGGCCAGATGGACCAGTTGCCACAGGTGCGCCTCGGGCGGCGGCGGGACGGCGAGTCCGAGGGCGCGGCCGATGTCGTCGGTGTGGATCCACGCCTCGAAGGCGCGCACCACGTAGTGGTCGGCGACCGGCAGCCGTACCCCTGTCAACGTCACGACGCGGGCGGCCGGTTCGGGATCCAGGGCCTCGGGCGCGGTGAGCAGCTCGTCGGCCTGCGCCGCCCAGTCGGCGACGGTCTCCTCGGGCGTACGGCCGTACTCGTGGGCGATGACCTCGGCGGTCCGCGCGTTCCAGGCCTCCCCCCAGTCGGTGTCGTGCGGTATCCGGGAGAGCGGCAGACGGGTGTCCAGGGCGAGCAGCCGCGCCAGGTGCTCGTCGGCGGCGAGGAGATGGGCGAGGGTCGCGTGCACGTCCCAGTCGTGCACGACCGGGGTGGACCAGCGGCCCTCGATCTCGGGCAGCAGCGCCTTGAGGCCGGCCACCGCCGCGGCGTACGGGGCGGCGTGCGGCGCGACCCGGGGTGCGGCGGGGCGGGTGCGCAGGGCGCCGGAGAGGATGCCGGCGGCCGGGCGGCGGCCCGGGCCGTTCGACGCGGGGCCGTCGAGGAGTCGTACCGCCTCGCGCAGCCGCTGCGCCTCCGCCGCGCAGCTCTCGCACTCGGCCAGGTGCAGCGGGACCGTTCTGCGGTCGGCGGGGTCCAGGGCCCCGAAGGCCCAAGCGGCCAGCAGGTCGCGCACGCCGTCGTGTTCGGTGGTCACCGGACGCCCCCCTTTCGCGCGAGGTCTCCTGCCATCATGCGCCTCTTTCCAGCGCCGGGTCGGGCGGGTCCGCCAAAGAGTCGGCCAAGGTACGTAACGCCGTGCGCAGCCGTGTCTTGGCCGTCCCCTCGGGGATGCCGAGGTCGACCGCGGCCTGCCGGTAGCTGCGGCCCCCGAAGTAGGCCAGGTGCACCACCTCCCGCTGGGTCTGCGGGAGTTCGGCGAGGGCGGAGTGGAGCAGGAGGGCGCGTTCCCGGTCGACGACCGTCTCGTCGGGGCCGGGACCGGGCTCGGGGATGGCCTGGAGCGCGGAGTCGTCGGCACCGGCGGCCTTGCGGTGCCGGGCCTCGCCGCGCACCCAGTCCACGGCCCGCCGGTGGGCGAGCATGGAGAGCCAGGTGCGCAGGGTGCCGCGCTCCGCGTCGAAGGCGTACGGCCTGCTCCACAGGTGGGTGAAGACCTCCTGCGCCACGTCCTCGGCGGCGCCCGGGCTGCGGGTGACCCGTACGGCGATCCGCCGGACCAGGCCGCCGTACGCCTCGTACGCCTCGGTCAGCGCGGACTCGTCGCCGTACACCAGCCGCCTGTGCAGCTCCGTGTCGACGGGAGGCCCCACGGACGTGTCGCCCGCGTGTTCCACCGGCACCACCACCCCTGGTGCCTTTCCTAGTGCCGCGGCAGGCAACGTTTGCCCCGTCGCGACGCCCGGCACGCACTCTCGCCGCACCGGCCGAAAGCCCAAGTACGTCCAGTACGAGGGCTTCCGGCCGGCACGCCGAGAGCACGCACCGGACGCCGCTCCTTGACGGGCAAACGTTGCCTGCCGCGGCACTAGCGTCCTCGCCGGGCCCGCGCCAGCGATTCACGACAACAGGCCATGGCCAATGATTCGCGCGCCGTAGGTCAGACGGACAGGGCGTCCAGAAGGCGGTCGACGTCCGCGGTGGTGTTGTAGAGATGGAAGGCGGCGCGCAGATTGCCCGCGCGGTCGGAGACCTCGATGCCCGCCGCGCTCAACGCGGGCTGTTGCGCGCCGAGTCCGGGGACGGAGACGATCGCCGAGCCGGGGGCCGGCACCGGTTCGTGGCCGAGGGTGGCGAGGCCCGCGCGGAAGCGGTCGGCCAGGGAGAGGTCGTGGGCGTGGATGGCGGCCACGCCGAGTTCCTCGATCAGGGAGAGGGAGGCGCGCAGGCCGGCGTAGGTGAACAGGGCGGGGCTGATGTCGAACCGGCGGGCGGAGTGGGCGAGTTCGGCGATCGGGCCGTAGCAGCTGTTCCAAGGGATCTCGCCCGCGACCCAGCCGGCCAGCAGGGGGGTCAGGGCCCCGAAGTCCTCCGGGACCACCAGGAAGGCGGCGCCGTGCGGGCCGAGCAGCCACTTGAAGCCGGTGGAGACGGTGTAGTCGTGCTCGGTCGCGTCCATGGCCAGCCATCCGGCGGCCTGGGAGAAGTCGACGTAGGTCCGGGCCCCGTGCGTCCGGGCGGCCTCGCGCAGCGCGGGCAGATCCGCGATACGGCCGTCGGCGGACTGGGCGGCGCTGACCGCGACGAGGGCGGTCTCCGGGCGGACCGACTCGGCGAGCCGCTCCAGGGGGACCATGCGGACCTTGAGGTCGCCTCGGGCGTGGAAGGGGTTCACGATGGACGTGAAGTCGTCCTCCGCGGTGAGGACTTCGGCGCCCGCGGGAAGCGAGGCCGCGACCAGGCCGGAGTAGGTGGAGACGGAGGCGCCGGCCGCCACCCGGTGCGCCGGCACCGCGGCCAGCCGGGCGAAGGCCGCGCGGGCCGCCTCCACGTCCTCGAACAGCGGGTCCAGCGGCCTGCCCTCGGCGCGGATCCTCGTGGCCTCCGTCAGGGCGGTCACGGTGCGGGCGGGGAGCAGACCGCTGGACGCGGTGTTCAGATAGGTGTTCTTCGGGGCGAACTCGGAACGGACGAGGCTCTCGAAGGAGGTCTCCATGGGTCCACTTTGACATCCTCCCCCTCTAAGAAGGAGATTCCAGCCCATACGGGCTGAGGTTCACGGACGCTCCTGGACCGCGTGGGCGGTGTCGTCCCTCCGGCACCGGCTGTGCGCCGGGGGCGGGGTATACCGCCCTGTCCTGCCGCGACGTTGATACTGGCGTTGGTGTCCGCGTTGCAGGTGAAGCCGCAGGAGGAGCAGACGAACTCGGCTTGGCTCTTGCGCGAGTTCTTGTCGATCCATCCGCAGGCACTGCACCGCAGAGATGTGTACGGAGCGGGTACGTCCTCGACCCGGCCGGGCGCCTTGTGCCCGGTCCGCTGCCGCAGCAGACCCCAACCCTGAGCGAGGATCGCCCGGTTCAGGCCCCGTTTCTGGGCGACCCGTCGGCCAGGCTCCTCCAAGGTGCCTTTGGCAGAGCGGGTCATGGTCTTGATGTTCAGCTTCTCGAACCGGATCACATCGCAGGTCCGGGCAAGCATCGTTGACGTCTTCTCGCACCAGTCCTTACGCCGGTTCGCCTCCCGCGCCTTGAGCTTCGCGGCCTTCGCGTAGGCAGCCGTCTTCAGGCTGCTGTCCTTCGGTGCCCGGGCGGCGCGCCGCTGGTGCTTGCGGACCTGGGCCCGCTCCCGGACGGTGAGCTGCGGGCAGTTCAGCTTCCGCCCGTCGGAGAGCGCGGCGGTTATGGTCACGCCCCGGTCGATGCCGATGACCCCGCCGGTGCCGGGTGCGTCGACGGAGTCGGGGATGACGGCGAACGCAGCGTGCCACTGACCGTTCTTCAGCGTGATGCGGAACGTCTTGGCATCCGGCGGCACAGCGCCCTTGCCCCGGGCGCTGAGACGAAAGCGCACCCAGCCGCAGCCGGGCACCTTGACCCGCGCCCACCGCCGGTTGACCTGGTCCACCACCACCGCCCGGCCCATCACCTGCTCGCCGGTCTTCGCGTTCAGCTTCGGCGTGCCGTCCGCGTGGTACTCGGGCACCCGGTCAGTCCCGATGACCCGGAAGCCTTCGTGCTTGAACTTCTTGCGCCAGGTCGGCTCGCCAAACCCGGACGTGAAACGGGCGCTTTTGGCCTTCGCGAAGTCCCTCAGCGCCTGTTGCTGCACATCCGCGTTCCCAGCACCCAGCCACTCGTTCTCCCGCCGCGCCTCGGTGAGCTGACGGCACTGCTCGACGAATCCGGGCGTCGGCCTCCGGCCCAGCCTCCAGTGCGCGTGCTGCTCGACGGCCAGGTTCCAGACGTAGCGCGCGTGCGCGCAGTGCAGCAGCATCCGCTGCTCCTGCTCACTCGTCGGGTACATCCGAAACCGCGCCATGCCACGAAGCTAGGCCACACGTTCCCCGACCGTGCACACCATCGATCACGATCACCCATCCGAGTGATCACACCTTCACCGACCACCCACCACCTATCCATGGCCGCCTTCAGCATCACGGACGACGACGCGCGAATCTTTACGCGGCTCCCCTGAAGATCCCTTACAGGGCCGCTTCGACCATCGCCGTCTCAGTGCTGCTGCGGTACCGCGCATCCGTCGGGGCCGCAGGCCTCCGCGCCGTTGTCCTCGATCAGCGTCAGCGGCGGGCGCTCGCCCCAGGCCTGGGTCAGCGCCTGGGTGAAGACCTCGGCGGGCTGGGCGCCGGAGATGCCGTACTTGCGGTCGAGGACGAAGAACGGCACGCCGTTCGCGCCGAGTTCGGCGGCCTCGCGCTCGTCGGCGCGGACGTCGTCGGCATAGGCGTCCGGGTCGGCCAGGACCTTGCGGGCGTCGTCGGCGTCCAGACCGGCGGCGACGGCCAGCTCCACGAGCCGCTCCTCGCCCTCGGCGAAGACGGAGCGCTCCTCCGCGAAGTTGGCCCGGTAGAGCAGCTGGATGAGCTCGTCCTGCCGGCCCCGCGCCTTGGCGAGGTGGAGCAGGCGGTGCATGTCGAAGGTGTTGCCGTGGTCGCGGTCCCGGGTGCGGTACTCCAGGCCCTCCGCGGCGGCCTGCGTGCCGAGGTTCTCCTCGCCGGCCTGGGCCTGCGCCGCGCTCATGCCGTACTTCTTGGTCAGCATGCTGATCACCGGCTGGACGTCACCCTTGGCGCGGTTCGGGTCCAGCTCGAAGGAGCGGTGGACCACCTCGACCTGGTCACGGTGCGGGAAGGCCTCAAGCGCCTTCTCGAAGCGGGCCTTGCCCACGTAGCACCAGGGGCAGGCGATGTCGCTCCAGATCTCGACGCGCATGTCTTCGGCTCTTTCCAGGTCGCACGGGGTACGGAGACGGCCTCCGATTAATCGGTGAACGTTCAAGGAGTGGGGATCATTCCCCGGTCACCGCCAGGGTCATGCGCAGATGGTGGTGCCCCGGTTCGAGGGGGTGACGGGTCCAGCCCTGGCGCGTGTAGAAGGCCTGTGCCCGCGCGTTGTCCACATGCACCCCCAGCGCGGCGGTCCGCTTGCCGTCGGCCCGCCACTGCTCGACGCACGCCGTGTGCAGGGCGGTGCCGACGCCGGAGCGCCACCGGCCGGGGTCGACGTGGAACTGGAAGAGCTCGACCGTCTCCGCCGGGGCACCCTCGGGGGTCCGGAACGAGGCGAGCGCGACGATGCGCCCGTCGTCCACCAGGCACAGGACATGGCCGTCCGGCCGGGCGATGGCGCCCTGCCAGGCGGCGAGCCAGTCGGTGCCGTCGTCCGGGACGCCGTCCGGGTAGTACGTGGCCCGGGCGCGGGCGTGGAGCGCGGCGACCACCTCCGCCTCGGCGGGTACGGCGGTCCGGATCACCCGGGCTCCTACGGCCCTGTCATGGATCATGCAACGGAGGACGTGACCTCGGTCGGCCCGGTTCCCAGGCGGGTGTACTGGGCCCGGTAGGCGCTCGGTGTCAGACCGGTGCGGCGCACCAGGTGGGCGCGGAGGGAGTCGGCGGTGCCGAGGCCGCAGGAGCGGGCCACCTGGTCCATGGGGAGGGTGGTCGTTTCCAGGAGTTCCTTCGCGCGCTCGATGCGCTGGTGCAGGAGCCACTGGAGGGGGCTGACGCCGCTTTCCGCGTGGAAGCGGCGGGTGAGGGTGCGTACCGAGACGCCGGCGTGGCGGGCGAGGTCGGTGAGGGTGAGGGGCCTGTCGAGGTGGCGCATGGCCCAGCCCCGGGTGTCGGCGCAGGCCGTGCCGCGTTCGGGGGGAAGCGGGGTCTGGGTGAACTGGGTCTGGCCGCCCGGCCGTACCGGGGCCACCAGGGAGAGGCGGGCCACCTCGTTGGCGACCGCGGCGCCGTAGTCGGTGCGGATCATGTGCAGGCACATGTCGATGCCGGCCGCGTAGCCGGAGGAGGTGAGGATCTGGCCGTCCTGTACGTACAGGACGTCGCCCTGGAGGTCCAGGGACGGGTAGCGGTCGCGCAGTTCGTCGGCCAGTTGCCAGTACGTGGTGGCGCTGCGGCCGTCCAGGAGGCCCGCCTCGGCCAGGACGAAGGCGCCGCTGCAGATGGAGGTCACGCGCCTGGCGGCCGCCGCCGCCTCGCGCACGGCGTGGATGGTGCGCGGGTCGGGGGCGTAGTGGTGGCCCGTCCCGGCCACCACCACCGTGTCGGCGCCCCCGACCGCGTCCAGATCCCGGTCGATGTGGAGGGCGAGGCCGCCGGTGGTGGCGACGGGGCCCGGGTCCGGGGTGCAGACGACGACCTCGTAGCCCTGACCGCCGTCCACCTCGACCTTCCCGAAGAGCATCTCGGGGATGGCCAGGTTGAACATCGAGACCGGCGACGGCGCGATGACGACGACACGGTGCGGAGTGCGGGGCATGGCCAGAACCTCCGGACGTATGGCATTCAGGCCACTACTGTATGTCGGCGGAGATCCGCAGCATGGGGGCATGTCCGGTAATCACTTGGCCAGGAAACGTCAACTCACCGCTCCTTCTGGGGAGTCGCAGTCCATGAGGACCTCTCCCGCCACCACCCTGGTCGCCGCGCTTCTCGGCTTCGCGCTGATCACCCTCGACGCGTCCGTGGTGAACGTGGCCCTCCCGGCCATCGGTTCGGCGCTCGGTGGTGAGATGGCGGGCCTTCAGTGGGTGGTGGACGCCTACACCCTCGCCTTCGCCGCGCTCATGCTGTCCACCGGCGCCTTCTCGGACCGGGCCGGGGCGAGCCGGGCGTACGCGATCGGCATCCTGCTCTTCACCCTCGCCTCGGCGGCCTGCGGGCTGGCACCGGACCTGGCGGTGCTGATCGGTGCCCGGGCGGTGCAGGGCGTCGCGGCGGCCGTGGTGCTTCCGGCGTCGCTGGCCCTGGTACGGCAGGCGTATCCCGATGCCGCGCGCCGGGCGCGTGCGGTGGCCGCGTGGGCCGCGGGCGGTTCGGTGGCGGTCGCCCTAGGGCCGGTGGCGGGCGGTGCGCTGACGACGGCCTGGGACTGGCGGGGCATCTTCTTCATCAACCTGCCGCTGGGGGCGGTGGCGCTGGCGTTGCTGGTGCGGGCCCCTCGGTCGGAGCGGCGGCCGGCCCCTCTCGACCTGCCCGGACAGCTGACGGCGATCGTGACGTTGACGGCGATGACGTTCGCGGTGATCGAGGGTGGGGCGACCGGGCTGGTGGCGCTGGCGGTGGCGGTGGTGTCGGGCGTTCTCTTCGTGCGGGTCGAGGCGCGGCAGGCGCATCCGGTGGTCCCGCCGGGCCTGTTCCGTACCCGGGCCGTCTCCGTGGCGGTCGCGGCGGGGGTGGCGTGCAGTGTGGCCTTCTACGGGGTGGTGTTCGTCTTCTCCCTCTTCTTCCAGCAGGTCCAGGGGCATTCGGCGCTGTACGCCGGGCTGCTGTTCCTGCCGATGTCGGGGCTGATCGCGGCGTCCAACGTGTCCGCGGGACGGCTGGCGGGGCGCTACGGGCCGAGGGTGCCGATCCTGATCGGCCAGGGACTGGCGACGGCCGGTCTCCTGCTGCTGCTCGTGTGCGTCGACGAGGGGACCCCCGCGACTCTGGTGGCGGCCTTGCTCATCCCGCTGTCCGTCGGCTGCGCGCTGACAGTGCCGCCACTGACGTCCCTGATGATGGAGGCGGTGCCGGCGGAGCGGGCCGGGCTGGCGGCCGGCGTCCTCAACTCCGCCCGTCAGACGGCGGGAGGGCTGGGGATCGCCGTGTTCGGGACGCTGGTCTCCCACGGGTTCGTCGAGGGGATGCGGGAGAGCCTCGGGATCGGCGCGGCCCTGTTCGCGGTGACGTGGCTGTTCAGCTTCCGTCTCTCAGGTCCTTCGGCCAGTCGGGCCTGAACTCCAGGTGGTCGTACGTCACGACGCAGCCCTCCCCCATCGGGGACTGGGTCATGAAGCCGACGAGGGCGGCGTCGCTCTTCTTCTCGTCATCGAGGGTGAACAGCCGGACGAATATCCAGCGTTCGCCGTCCCGGGAGGCGTGGAAGGCGAAGGCGCGGCCGGTGCGGCTCACCCTGAGCCAGACCGAACTGCCGTCCACGGTGAAGGAGTTGGCGTCGTCGGAGTGCCCCCGGGTGACCACCGTGCAGATGGTGGCCACGTCCGGGGAGTACTCCAGGCAGAGCTTGGCCCAGGCCCGGTCGCCGACATGGACGTAGAGCACACCCGCGTCGAAGGACGCGTTGAACCCCACGGTGACGCGAGCGATGAGCTGAAAGTCCCCCTCGGGCGCACCGAGCAGCCGCGGCGCGTCTGAGGCGGGATCGAGCCCTTCGGCGGTGGGCGGCACGAACCGGTCCTGCCGAGGCCCGGCCCACCCGCTGAGCACACCGTCCTCGTAGGACCAGTGCCCGTCAGGGCCGTAAGTGCGGAGGGGAAAGGGCAGTTCGGGGAGCAAGACGTCCATCAACTGATTATCGCAGGGTGAGTGCACCCACCCAGGGGCGCGGGGAACTGCGCGACAAGCCACGACGAGCCCGCAGCCGCCGAAATCCCCGCACCCCCTACGGCGCTATCGCTCCAGCTGACCGTTGAACCGACGAGGCAGCCCCAACGGGTTGTCGTCCCGCAACTCCACCGGCAGCAGAGCCTCGGGCGTCGTCTGATAGACAACCGGCCGCATCCACCGCTCAATAGCCGTACCACCGACCGACGTGGACGTCGACGTCGTAGCCGGGTACGGACCACCGTGATGCTGAGCCGCCGCCACGGCAACCCCGGTCGGCCACCCGTTGACCAGCACACGCCCCGCCAGCGGCGTCAGCTCCGCCAGGATCTCCGTGCCACGCCCCTTGCCCTCGGTCTCCTCGGTCGACAGATGCACCGTCGCGGTGAGGTTGCCCGGCAGACGCGACAGCACGGCCCGCGCCTGCGCGTCGTCGTCGTAGCGCACCACGACCGTCACCGGACCGAAGCACTCCTCCAGGAGCAGATCGTGCTCGCCCTCGGCGGCCAGCTTGTCCGCCGGCACCGTCAGGAAGCCCGCGCTGACCGTGTGGTCACCGCCGGAGCCCGGCGTGACCGGCGTCTCCACGTCGGCCAGTCCGGCGCGCTCGGCGACCCCGGCGATGAAGTTGTCCCGCATCCGGTGGTCGAGCAGCACGCCCGCGTCGGTGTCGCTGACGGCGTCCGTGAGGGACTTGACCAGACCGTCACCGGCGGCGCCCGACGGCACCAGCACCAGGCCCGGCTTCACACAGAACTGGCCGACACCCAGCGTCATGGAGCCCGCGAGGCCCGTGCCGATGGCCTCGGCGCGCTCGGCGGCCGCGGCCTCGGTGACGACGACGGGGTTCAGGGAGCCCAGCTCGCCGTGGAAGGGGATCGGGACCGGACGGGCGGCTGCCGCGTCGAAGAGGGCCCGCCCGCCACGGATGGACCCGGTGAAGCCGGCCGCGGCGACCAGCGGGTGCTTGATCAGCTCGATGCCCGCCTCGAAGCCGTGCACGAGACCGAGCACGCTCTCGGGGATGCCGTGCTCGGCGGCGGCCCGGCGCAGGACGGCCGCGACCAGCTCGGACAGGCCCGGGTGGTCGGGGTGTGCCTTGACGACGACCGGGTTGCCGGCCGCCAGCGCGCTCGCGGTGTCACCGCCGGCGACGGAGAACGCGAAGGGGAAATTGGAGGCCGAGTAGACGGCGACGACGCCGAGCGGCACCTTGTAGCGGCGCAGGTCCGGGATCGGCGGGGTCGCGGTGTCGTCGGGGTGGTTGATCACGACGTCGAGGAAGGCGCCCTCGTCGACGATGTCGGCGAAGGCCCGCAGCTGATAGCTGGTGCGGGCGAGTTCGCCGGTGAGCCGGACCGGGCCGAGCGCGGTCTCGGCGTCCGCGGCCTCGACGAGCTGGTCCTTGGCGTCCTGCAGCTTGTCGGCCGCGGTACGCAGGAAAGCGGCGCGGACCGTACGGTCGGCGAGGGCGCCACGGGCGTCGTGCGCAGCCCGGACGGTGGCGTCCACCTCCTGGGCGGTAGCCTCCACGGCAACCTGCTCACGCTGCTTCCCGGTTCGGGGGTCGACACTCCAGACTGGTGCTGCTGCCACCGCGGGTCCCTCCACACAGTTCCTAGGTCATCCACCAGGGTCGTTCGATATACTGAACGCTGTCTCTGATGATGAATATGCTGTTGGAGACTATTTCCCGTCCAACGAAGGGGTCAAGGGCGATGTCGGCAGGCGAGACGGGCGGCGGGGCGCAGGTCAAGTCCGCGGTACGGACGGTTGAACTGCTCGAATACTTCGCCGGACGCCCCGGCATGCACTCCCTCGCGGCGGTCCAGGAGGCCGTCGGATATCCCAAGTCCAGCCTCTACATGCTGCTGCGCACGCTGGTGGAGCTGGGCTGGGTGGAGACGGATGCGACGGGCACGCGGTACGGCATCGGGGTGCGGGCGCTGCTGGTCGGCACGTCGTACATCGACGGCGACGAGGTGGTCGCGGCGGCGCGTCCGACGCTGGACCGGCTGTCGGACGACACGACCGAGACCATCCACCTGGCGCGTCTGGACGGGACGAACGTCGTCTACCTGGCCACGCGGCAGTCGCAGCACTATCTGCGGCCCTTCACCCGGGTCGGCCGCCGGCTCCCGGCGCACTCCACCTCCCTCGGCAAGGCGCTGCTGAGCACCTACACCGACGAGCAGGTCCGCAAGATGCTCCCGGAGACACTGCCCGCGCTCACCGAGAACACGATCACCGACCGGGAGAAGCTCATCGAGGAGCTGTACCTGGTGCGGGAGCAGGGCTTCGCCGTGGACCGCGAGGAGAACACGCTGGGGCTGCGCTGCTTCGGTGTGGCGATCCCCTACCGGACCCCCGCGCGGGACGCGATCAGCTGCTCGGTGCCGGTGGCCCGGCTCACGCCGGCGCACGAACAGATGGTGAAGGACGCGTTGTTCGACGCACGGGACCGGCTGACACTGGCCACCCGTAGGCTCTGAGGCATGCAGATCACGCTCCGAGAGGTCCACGACAGCGATCTGCCGGTGTTCTTCCGGCAGATGAACGATCCCGAAGCCCTGCACATGGCGGCCTTCACCTCGAAGGACCCGACCGACCGGGACGCCTTCGACGCCCACTGGAAACGCATCCGGGCCTCCGACGCCGTACATCGCACGGTCCTGGCGGACGGGGACGTGGTGGGCAGCGCGTCGGTGTACGGCGAACCGAACGAGCGCGAGGTGACGTACTGGATCGACCGCGCGTACTGGGGCCGCGGCATCGCCACGGCGGCCCTGCGCGAGCTGGTGACCCAGGTGCCCGAGCGCCCGCTGTACGCCCGCGCCGCCGCCGACAATGCCGGTTCCCGGCGCGTGCTGGCGAAGTGCGGGTTCCGGCTGACGGCCCATGCGCGGGGGTACGCGAACGCCCGCGGCGAGGAGATCGACGAGGTCGTCCTGACGCTGGACGGCCGACGGCGCCGCGTATGAACGTCCCATGAGAAACGCGGACGCACGGGAACGATTCGCGGTGCTCTGCTCGTCTACCTGAGCGGGATGAACAAGACGATCAGGCGCGCCTCGGTCTTCGCGCTGCTGCTGGTGTTCGCTCTGCTGGTGCGGGCGACCTGGGTGCAGTTCTACGACGGCCAGGCGCTCGCGGACGACAACGACAACCGGCGGAATGCGATCGAGACGTACTCGTCGCCGCTCGGGAACATCATCGTGGCCGGTGAGTCGATCACCGGTTCCGCGCAGACGAAGGGCAGCGACCTCAGATACAAGCGCACCTACAAGGACGGTGAGCTGTACGCCGCGGTGACGGGCTACGCCTCGCAGGCCTACGCCCCGACCCAGCTGGAAGGCATCTACACCGACCTTCTCAACGGCTCGGACAGCCGGCTGAAGTCCGTCATGGACACGGTGACCAACCAGCGCGCCGAGCCCGGCAACGTGGTCACCACGATCGACCCGGACGTGCAGAAGGCGGCCTATGAGGCGCTCGGCGACAAGCAGGGCGCGGCCGTCGCGATCGATCCGGCGACCGGCAAGATCCTGGCCGTCGTGTCGACCCCGTCGTACGACCCGTCCTCGCTGACCGACGCCAACACGGCCGGTTCGGCCTGGAAGAAGCTCACCACGGACTCCGACAAGCCGCTGACCAACCGCGCGCTGCGGCAGCCGGTGGCGCCGGGTTCGACGTTCAAGCTGGTCGTGGCGGCGGCCGCGCTGGAGGACGGTCTGTACTCGTCGGTGGACGAGAAGACCGACAGCCCGGACCCGTACCGGCTGCCGGGCACGGTGACCGATCTGGAGAACGAGAACAAGTCCGCGCCCTGCGAGAACGCCTCGATCCGCACCGCGCTCCAGTACTCGTGCAACAACGTGTTCGCGAAGATGGCGTTCAATCTCGGCCAGGACAAGCTGCGGGCGATGGCGGAGAAGTTCGGCTTCAACGACGAGTCGCAGGACGTGCCCGTGCGGGCGTACACCAGCGTCTACCCGTCGGACATGAACGACTCGTCGACGGCCCTCACGGGCATCGGCCAGTTCGATGTCACCGCGACGCCGCTCCAGATGGCCATGGTGTCCGCGGCCATCTCCAACGGCGGCAAGCTGGTCTCGCCGCACATGGTGTCGCAGATCACGGACAACGGCGGCGATGCGCTGGAGAACTACGACGACGCGGCGTCGACGACCGAGGTCCTCAGCTCCGAGACCGCCGAGCAGCTCCAGTCCGCGATGCAGACGGTCGTCAAGGACGGCACCGGCACCAACGCGCAGATCGCCGGTGCGACCGTCGGCGGCAAGACGGGTACCGCGCAGCGCGGCGAGAACAACAGCAAGTCGCCGTACGCCTGGTTCACCTCGTACGGCAAGGCCGACGGCAAGGAGGTCGCCGTCGCGGTCCTGGTGGAGCAGTCGAACGCGGAGCGCTCGGAGGTCAGCGGCAACGGGCTGGCGGCTCCGGTGGCCAAGGCGATGATGGAAGCGGCGCTCAAGAACTAGCGGAAGGGGTGGCCCTGGCAAGGGCCACCCCTCACGTCACTTCGCGCCGAGGATCTGCTCGATCGGGTCGATCGCGAAGTAGATCAGGAACAGCACCGACGTCCCCCACAACAGCCAGTGGATCTCCTTCGCCTTACCGAGAACCGTCTTGATCACGACGTAGGCGAGAAAACCCGCACCGATGCCGTTGGTGATCGAGTACGTGAACGGCATCACGGCGATGGTGAGGAACGCCGGGATGGCGATCTCGTACTTCTCCCAGTCGATGTGCTTGACCTGGGTCATCATCAGGAAGCCGACGGCGACCAGCGCGGGGGCGGCCGCCTGGAGCGGGACGATGGTGAGCAGCGGGCCCAGGAACAGGGCGAGGCCGAAGAGGCCACCGGTGATCAGGTTCGAGAAGCCGGTGCGCGACCCCTCGCCGACACCCGCCGCCGACTCGATGTACGACGTGGCGGAGGACGACGACGCCGCGCCGCCCGCGACCGCCGCCGCACCGTCGATGAGCAGCACCCGGCCGAGGTTCGGGACCTTGCCCTGCTCGTCGAGGAGGCCCGCCTCCGCGCTGATGCCGACGACCGTGCCCATGGTGTCGAAGAAGTCGGACAGGATCAGCGTGAAGATCAGCAGGACGACGGTGATGACACTGACGTCGGCGGCGCTGAACGCCCCGAAGAGGCTGAAGTGACCGATCAGCCCGAAGTCCGGGGTGTCGACGAGCTTGTCGGGCCAGGCGGGCGTGGTCAGGCCCCAGCTCTTGATGTCGGCCGCCGAGTTGATGATCATCGCGATGATCGTCATGGTCACGATGCTGATCAGGATGGCGCCCTTGACCTTGCGGGCGAGCAGTCCGATCGTCAGCAGCACGCCGAGGCAGAAGACGAGAATCGGCCATCCGGAGAGGGTGCCGGTGCCGCCGAGCTGGACCGGCACGGTGGTGTTCGCGGCGTCGGGGATCCGGCTGACGAAGCCGGCGTCGACGAAGCCGATGAAGGCGATGAACAGACCGATGCCGACGCTGATCGCCTGCTTGAGCGGCTGCGGGATGGCGTGCATGACGGCCTCGCGCAGACCGGTCACCACCAGGACGCAGATCAGCAGGCCTTCGAGGACGACAAGGCCCATCGCGTCGTCCCAGCTCATCAGCGGGGCGATCTGGAAGGCGACGACTGCATTCAATCCGAGGCCCGCGGCGAGCGCGAGGGGCAGGTTTCCGCCGACGCCCATGATGATCGTCATCACCGCGGCCACCAGGGCGGTGGCGGTGGTGAGTTGGACCGGGTCGAGAGTGTCGCCGAACTTGTCCTTGGCGCTGCCCAGGATGATGGGATTCAGGACAAGGATGTAGGCCATCGTGAAGAATGTGGCGAAGCCGCCGCGTATCTCGCGGGCGAAGGTGGATCCCCGCTCGGAGATCTTGAAGTACCGGTCGACGCCGTTCGCCGCTGATGGCGGGCCGCTCGGCCGGTCGGCCACCTTCTGCGTGTCGGACATGGCTGTTGCTCCTTGTTGCCTGATTGATCTGTGCGCGGATGCTGGCTGGATTGTTCCCGTGTTGAACGCGTTTCAGGTTTTCAACGTGTTACGGAAACGAGGTCCGGTGGGCCAGACTGCGTTCGAAGCCCTGTACGAACCACGAGGTTGATCACTGCTACGCTTCCGGATCTCGTCCGGGCCACCTCCGGATGATCACATGTCATTCACATGACAGACACAGGGAGGTTTCGCCCGTGGGCACGGTCGTCGACGACGCAGCCTCCGTGGAGTTCCATGCCTTCTTCGAGCGTCACTACGCCGAACTGTCCCGTCTCGCCCATCTGCTGACCGGCGAGTCGGACGCAGCCGACGATCTCGCGGCGGACGCGCTGCTCGCGCTCTGGAACCGCTGGGACCGGGTGCGAGCGGCCGACCATCCGGCAGCGTACGCCCGCGGTGTCGTCGCCAATCTGGCCCGCACCCGCATCCGCAGCGCGGTCCGTGAGCGCCGACGGATCGCCCTGTTCTGGTCGCAGCGCGAGGAGAAGACCGAGAACCCGGACATAGCGGGTGTCGTGGACGTCCAAGGGGCGCTGCGCAGACTGCCGTTCCGCAAACGGGCGTGCGTGGTCCTGCGGCACGCGTTCGACCTGTCGGAGAAGGACACCGCTCTCGCCCTCGGTGTTTCCGTGGGTACGGTTAAGTCCCAGACGTCCAAGGGCATGGCGGAACTGCAGCGACTGCTCGGCTCCCAGGGCGTACCGCAGAGGATGCACGCGGCGATGGCGCGCGGCGGCGAGACCGGAGGACGGAACCGATGAGGCAGCAGGACGTGCACGACGAGCTGCGCGCCCGGCTGCACGAGGCGGCCGGACAGCACGAGCCCGATCGCGCGCGCATCCTGGCGCGGATCGAGCGCGGCATGGCCGAGGAGGTCCGCTCGGACCACCGGGCGACCCGTCCGCCGGTGTTCGGCTGGGTGCGGGTGGTCAGCGCCACGGCCGCGGTCGCGTGTGTGCTCGGCGTCGGCGGCTACGCGGTGGCCTCGGCGGTGAAGGACGACGCCCCGCAGCAGACCGTGGCGACCACGGCGACCCCCGAGCCGTCGCCGGACGCGACGAGCCGGGCGCCGGTCGAACCCGCCGACCCGTCGCCGGGCGAGGCCCAGGAGACCAGGAAGCCCAACGGCACCCCCACGCGGCAGCAGCCCTCCGCGACCCCCACCGCCCAGCCCCCGGTCACCGCCGCCGGCGAGGAGGACGGCCCCCTCTGGTCGGACGGCTCGGTCGACCCGCACAGCAACGACTTCTGGGCGCAGAGCAACATCACCCTGAAGACCTCCGAGGAACTGACCGCGCTCACCGTGCAGTTGAAGGTCGCGCAGACCGGCGGCATCACCTCGACCGGCGCCTGGCGCTCGCTGCCCGAGGACGACTTCACGCTGACGACCGAGGAGAAGGACGGCTTCCTCGTCTACACCTGGACGCTCAAGGAGGGCCGCAAGGTCGCCAAGGGCGAGTGGGTGTTCGCGGGGCAGTACGACCATGAGCGCGGCGGCCGCGACGCGGCCGACGACCGGTACACCGCGACCGGCACCGCGGGCGGCGAACGGCTCGCGGTGAAGGGCGACTTCGCCTCCCGCTCGGGCGACGACGCGTCCTCCGACGGGGATTCGTAAAGAAAATCCGCAGACCCGGCAACCCTTTCCTTCACCCGTGGCGACCAGGAGCCGTAAGGATCCTCTCCCACGCGAGGAATGGGCATGACTGCACGAGCTGAACAGCGCGTCCGCCACCGCCGCCAGGCCTCCAAGCGCCGGGCGGTGATCGCCGGAGCCTCGGCTCTCGGTCTCACGGGTGCGGCGATCGTCACGACGACGATGCTGTCCTCCGCGAGCGCCGCGTCCTCCTGGCCGACCGCCACCGGCAAGCAGGCCGTGAGCAGCACCATCAAGGTCACGGGCACCTACAACGGCGGCTACAAGCAGTTCTACGGCAGCGGCGCCCTCGGCGGCGACAGTCAGGACGAGGGCCAGGACCCGGTCTTCCAGCTGGCGGACGGTGCCGTCCTGAAGAACGTGATCATCGGCACCCCGGCCGCGGACGGCGTCCACTGCCTGGGCAGCTGCACGCTGCAGAACGTGTGGTGGACGGATGTCGGCGAGGACGCGGCGACCTTCAAGGGCAAGTCCTCCTCGTCCGTGTACACGGTCTACGGCGGCGGCGCGAAGAACGGCTCGGACAAGGTCCTGCAGTTCAACGGGGCCGGCAAGCTGGTCGTCTCCAAGTTCCAGGTCGAGAACTCCGGCAAGCTGGTGCGCAGTTGCGGCAACTGCTCCACGCAGTACAAGCGCACGATCATCCTCAACGACGTGGACGTGACCGCGCCGATGAACGCGATCGTGGGCATCAACACGAACTACGGCGACACCGCCGCGCTGCGCAAGGTCCGTATCCACGGCGACAGCGGCAAGAAGATCAAGACCTGTGTCCGCTTCAAGGGCAACAACACGGGCGCCGAACCGACCCAGATCGGTACCGGTGCCGACGGAACCTTCTGCAAATTCTCTTCCTCTGACATTTCGTACGAGTGAGTGAACCTTCAAGCATGACGGAGCGATCCCCTTGAGCACGCACAAGAGACACCTCACACGCCGCCGCGTGCTCGGGGCATCCGCGATCGGCGTCGCCGCCACCGGCGCCGCCGTCGCGGGCGGCACCGGACTGCTGTCGTCGGCGTCCGCCGCGGCCTTCGGCTACCAGGACGACGGCAAGAACTACGTCATCGACACCGGTGCCTCGCTCGTGTTCAAGGTCTCCAAGTCGACGGGCGACATCACCTCCCTCGCCTACAAGGGCAAGGAGTACGAGGGCTACGGCGGCAAGCACTCGCACGTCGAGTCCGGCCTCGGCGCCTCCACCGTGACGATCAAGCGGTCCGGGTCGACGATCCTGGTGAAGGTCGCCCACGGTGCGATCACCCAGTGGTACGCGGCCCGCAGCGGCCAGAACAACGTCTACGCCTGGACGAACAAGGCGGACGCCTCCTTCACCGCGACCCGCTACCTCGTCCGCCTCAAGCCCGGGATGTTCCCCAACGAGGGCTCGGACTCCTGGATCGAGGCCTCCGACAAGGTCATCGAGGCCGGTGACGTCTGGAAGCGCGGCGACGGCACGACCCACTCCAAGCACTACTCGGGCAAGCGCGTCATCGACTACGACCACGTCGGCTTCACCACCGGCTCGGTCGGTCTGTACCTGGTGCGCTCCAACCACGAGAAGGCCTCGGGCGGCCCCTTCTACCGCTCGCTGCTGCGCCACTCCAACGACCTGGGCGCCGGGCTCTACGAGATCCTGCACTACAACCAGGCCCAGACGGAGCCCCAGCGCTTCGGCCTCCAGGGCCCGTACGTGCTGGCCTTCACCGACGGCGGTACACCCCCGTCGTCCCTCTTCCACGCCAGGCTCGACACCTCCTGGGTGGACGGCCTCGGCATCACCGGCTGGGTCGGCGCGGCCGGCCGCGGCAAGGTGGCGGGCGTCGGGCTGAAGGGGATGGACGCCAGGTACCCGTACACCGTGGGCTTCGCCAACGCGGACGCCCAGTACTGGGCGAAGGCCGCGGCGGGCACGGGCGGGTTCTCCTGCAAGGGGATGCTGCCGGGGACGTACACGCTGACCGTATACAAGGGCGAACTCGCCGTGCACACCGCGTCGGTGAAGGTCACGGCGGGCGGTACGACGGCCCTGAACAGCCTGACCGTCACGGGCGACCCGTCGACCGCTTCGGCGATCTGGCGGCTCGGCGACTGGGACGGCACGCCCGGGGAGTTCAAGAACGCCGAGCTGATGACGTACGCGCACCCGTCCGACGCCCGCGCGGCCAAGTGGACCGGCAACGTCACGATCGGCGGCGGCAGTGAGGCGGCGTCCTTCCCCGCGTACATCTGGAAGGACGTCAACGACGGCATCCTGGTCTACTTCAAGTTGACCAAGGCACAAGCCGCGTCCGCGCACACTCTCAGGGTCGGTGTCACTGACGCCTTCCTCAACGGCCGTCCGCGCGTCACCGTGAACGACTGGGTTTCGGCCGTCCCCACGGCCCCCGCTCAGCCCAACACCCGCTCTCTCACCACAGGTTCATACCGGGGGAACAACCATTCGTTCACCTTCAACGTCCCTAATAGTGCGTGGCAGACGGACACCTCCCAGGACAACGTCCTGAAGCTCGAGATCGTCAGTGGTTCGACGGGCACGGCCTATCTCAGCCCGGGCACGTCGTTCGACTGCATGGACCTGCTGACCTGAGCCCCCCTCGGTCAGCAGTAGCCGGCCCGAGCCCCCCTCGGCCGGCACAGAGAACGCCCCGCCTGTGACGACAGGCGGGGCGTTCCGTTTCCCGCGGTCAGTTCATCGTCGAACCGATGGCGGTCGAGCCGGTGGTGAGGAAGGTGGTGGCCTGGAGCGAACCGTCCGACTTCCGCGCGCTGTACGCCGTTGTGGCGTCCGTGGACTTGAAGGACGGCGTCGAGACCCCGCCGTCCCAGTTGTTCGCGGCGGACACCGTCGACGAGCCCAGCTTGGACAGGCCGCCCTTGTTGCCCACGGCCAGGTTCCGCGCCAGGCGGGCCTTGCCCGTGGCGAAGTAGAAGCCCGCCTCGGCGTTGGCGTACGCCGTGTTGCGGTTCAGGACGATCGCGCCCGGGTTGGAGTTCTCGGTGAACCCGTTCAGCGTGTTGTCCCAGGCCGCGTTGTTGTTGACGACGTGCGCGACCGTGACACCCCCGCCGCCCAGCTTGTAGCCGTTGCCGTTGCCCTCGAAGGCCGAGTCGTTCCAGCGGTTCTTGCCGTTGCCGAAGGCCCAGGAGTGCTCGATGGTGACGGGGGAGGAGAACTGCCAGAGGTCGAGACCGTCATCCGAGTTGTTGTAGAGACGGGCTCCGGTGATCCTGTTGCCGGTGCCGGAGCCGAACTTGACCGCGATGCCGTCGGCGTTCTGCCCGTGCCCGGCCGGGTCGTAGTTGCCGTGACTGTCCAGGTTCTGCACGAGGTTGTTCGTCGTGCCGTCGCCGCGCAGCGTGAACCCGGAGTCGCCGTTGTTCGCGGTGACGAGGTTCTTGAAGACGCCGCCCACGGACGAGGTCACGACGAAGCCCTGGGCCGGGGAGTTCTGGAAGGTCAGGTTCTGCACGGTCCAGTAGTCGCCGTAGATCCCGGCCAGCCAGGACCCGTCGGCCAGCTTGGAGCCGTCGACCTTGACCTTCTCGCTGCCGTACGCCTGGAGTGTGATCCGCGCCGAACTCGTCCCGTTCGCGGTCGACTTGAGGGTGGCCGTCGGGTAGTACGTGCCGGCGCGGAGCTGGATGGTGGTGCCCGCGGCGGCGCTCTTCACGGCTGCTTCGAGCTGTGCGGTGGTGGTCACGGTGACCGTCGACGAAGCGGCCTCGGCGTCGCCGTTCGACAGGCCGAGGTAGACGCCGCCCGCCCCCGCGGCGACGGCCACCGCCGCGGCGACGGAGAGCGTTCGGGTCCTGCGGTGGCGTCCGGTGCTCTGACGCACGGGGCGTTCCTTTCCTAGGCGATGGAGGCGAAACGGGCCGGAGGGGCCGCCCCGGCCCGTTTCTGCATCCAGGTCGCCGCCGCGCCCGTAAAAGTTGCCGCGGAGCGTGAAGATCGATCGAAAGTTTCGGTGTCGCCCATCCCCCGCACACCGATTGACGCGTCCCGCCCCACCGATGACACTCCGATCGAACACAAACCCCCACACTCACACAGGATGTGTCATGCGCCCCCGCACCGCTCGCACGCTCCTGCTCCCCCTCCTCGCCCTTCTGCTCGGCCTGCTGTCGGCCCCGCCCAGTACCGCCAACTCCGGAGCTCCACCCGTGAACAAGCCCAAGTACGCCGGATATCTCTTCACCTACTTCACCGGCGAGGGCACCGCCGACGGCGAGCAGATCCGCTATGCCCTCAGCCGTGGCAACGACCCGCTGCACTGGCGTGAGCTGAACGCCGGAAAGCCGGTCCTGACCTCGACGACCGGCGAGAAGGGGCTGCGCGACCCGTTCGTGATCCGCTCCCCCAAGGGCGACAAGTTCTATCTGATCGCCACCGACCTGCGCATGTACCGCAACAGCAGTGGCAGTTGGGACCACGTCCAGCGGCACGGCAGCAAGTCGATCATGGTCTGGGAGTCCACCGACCTGGTCCACTGGACCGACCAGCGCCTGGTGAAGGTCTCCCCCGACTCCGCGGGCAACACCTGGGCGCCGGAGGCCTACTGGGACGACGCCCTCGGCGAGTACGTCGTCTTCTGGGCGTCGAAGCTGTACGCCGACGACGACCCCGACCACACGGGATCGACGTACAACAAGATGCTGTACGCGACCACGAAGGACTTCCGCACCTTCAGCGAGCCGAAGGTCTGGGACGACCCGGGTTACTCGGTCATCGACTCGACGGTGGTGAAGCACAAGGACACCTACTACCGCTACACCAAGGACGAGCGGGACCCCAGCTCCTCCAGCCCCTGCTCGAAGTTCATCACCGCGGAGAAGTCGACCTCCCTGACCTCGACGACGTACGACTTCGTCGCGGACTGTGTCGGCAGTGGCGCGATGTCGCGCGGCGAGGGGCCGACGGTGTTCAAGTCGAACACCGAGGAGAAGTGGTACCTCTTCATCGACGAGTACGGCGGTCGCGGGTACGTCCCCTTCGAGACGACCGACCTCGACTCGGGCCGGTGGACGCCGTCGACGGACTACCAGCTCCCGGCAAGTCCCCGGCACGGAACGGTACTTCCGGTGACGCAGGACGAGTACGACCGGCTGCTGGCGGCCTACCCGTCGACCCCCACCTCGGTCGTCGACGTGACGGCGAAGGACCAGAAGGGGTACGCCATCGTCACGGAGGCCGCCTCGAAGGTCGTGCTGCCGATGCGGCCGGACGCGGACCTCGCGCGCCTGGCACCGAAGCTCGCGATCGGTGCAGGTGCCACCGCCAGCCCCCGGTCCGGTACCCGCCGCGACTTCCGCAAGCCGCAGACGTACACCGTGACGGCCGCCGACGGCACCAGGCGCACCTGGACGGTGGAGGCGGTACGGACCGGGAGTCCCGTCCTGCCCGGGCTCAACGCCGACCCGGATGTGCACTATCTGAACGGCGAGTACTGGATCTATCCGACGACGGACGGCTTCCAGGGCTGGGGCGGCACCCGCTTCAAGGCGTACTCGTCCAAGGACCTGGTCCACTGGAAGGACCACGGCGTCATCCTGGACCTCGGTCCGGACGTCACCTGGGCGGACAAGTACGCCTGGGCACCGGCCATCGCCGAGCGGGACGGCAGGTACTACTTCTACTTCTGTGCCGAGCAGCAGATCGGCGTGGCGGTGGCCGACTCCCCCGCCGGCCCGTTCAAGGACGCGCTGGGCAAGCCGCTGGTGGCCAAGGGCGGATCGTTCCAGGGCCAGATGATCGACCCCGCCGTGTACACGGACGACGACGGGACGTCGTATCTCTACTGGGGCAACGGCCACGGATACGTCGTGCCGCTGAACGACGACATGACCTCGTACGACCCGACGGAGGTCAAGGACATCACCCCGGACAACTTCCGCGAGGGATCCTTCGTGATCAAGCGGAAGGGCACGTACTACTTCATGTGGTCCGAGGACGACACCCGCAGCGAGAACTACCACGTCGCCTACGCGACGGGACCGTCCCCGCTCGGCCCGTGGACCAAGAAGGGGACGATCCTGTCCAAGCGTCCCGAGTACGGCATCCTCGCCACCGGCCATCACTCCGTGGTGAACACGCCCGGCACCGACGACTGGTACATCGTCTACCACCGGTTCGCCCTGAACGGGCCGGGCAAGGCGGGCGGGGACGGCATGCACCGGGAGACGACCGTCGACCGCATGGAGTTCGCGGCCGACGGATCGATTCTGCCGGTGGTGCCGACCCTGGAGGGGATCAAGCCGGTCAGGAAGAACTAGCTGACGAAGTACGTCGGGTTCGGGAGCTTGTACGTCCTGTCGGCGTAGCCGCCGTCCAGGTCGGAGTACTGGTCACCGAAGTTGGCGACGATGTCGTACCCGAGGTCCTGCTCGATGTGCTTGCGGGTGCCGGACTTGTACTGCACGGTCGTGCAGGTCCAGGTGCCCGGCGTGGCGCAGGCGCTGAGGTAGGACGGCGGGTTGGCCTTGTCCTTGAGGAACACGTGGTCGGCGTCGAGGTTCACATCGGCGCCGATCTTCTTCAGGTTCTCGACGGCCGCGGAGCGCTGCGCGTCGGACAGACCCGAGTTGTAGAAGACCTCGACGCCCTTGGACTCGGCGTACCGGACCAGCTCGGGGCTGCCGAAGACGGCCGGGCGGTCGGCCTTGTTCACGTAGTCGGCCCACGTGGTGGCGTTGTACGTGTAGTTGGTCTTCTTCTCGTAGTCGAGGCTGAGCAGCAGCGTGTCGTCGATGTCGAAGACGACCGCGGGCTTGTCGCCCTTCTTCAGCGCCTTGCGGGCCGACTTGTCGATCTGCTTCCTGGCGGCCGCGTCGAGCTTCGCCAGGTCCTTGGCGTACTGGCTGCTCGTGGACGCCTGGTAGACGCCGTTGGCGTCGAGCGTGGTGCCGTAGTAGGTGTCGATGTCTTTCACCAGGAGCCCGATGTTGTAGGGCTCGTGGGTGCTGTTCGCGGTGGACTGGCCGGCCGTGGCCGCACCGGCGCCGTAGAGGGCGGCGCCGGTGACGGCACACGCTGCGGCGATCGCCGCGATACGCAGTGGCTTATGCATGACAAACGTTCTACGCGCGTCACCCGGGTGGGCGCGAGACCCGCCGGGCAAAAAACGGGTCAAGCACCCCGGAAGGTCAGTTCATGGTGGCGCCGATGGTCGTCGACCCCGTGGTGAGGAAGGTCGTGGCCGGCAGGGTGCCGCTGGAGCTGCGGGCGTTGTACGTCGTCGACGCGTTCGTGGAGATGAAGGCCGGCGTCGCGATGCCGGAGTCCCAGTTGTTGCCGGACGAGGTGACCGACGAGCCCTTGCTGACCGAGCCGCCGCTGTTGCTGACGGCGAGGTTCTTGCCGAGCTTGGCGGCGCCGGTGGCGAAGTAGTAGCCCCACTTGCTGTTGGCGTAGGCGGTGGTGCGGTTGATGACGATCGCGCCCTTGTTGGAGTTCTCGGTGAACCCGTTGCCGGCGTTGCCCCAGGCCGCCGAGTTGTTGATGACGTGCGCGACGACCTCGCCGTCGCCGCCCAGCTTGTAGCCGTTGCCGTCGCCCGCGAAGGCCGAGTCGGACCAGCGGTTGACGCCGTTGCCCATGGCCCAGGTGTGCTCGACGGTGACGGGCGAGGAGAAGGACCAGAAGTCCAGACCGTCGTCCGAGTTGTTGTAGAGGCGGGCGCCGGTGATCAGGTTGCCGGTGCCGGAGCCGAACTTCACGGCGATGCCGTCGGCGTTCTCGCCGTGGTTGGCGGCGTCGTAGTGGCCGTAGGAGTCGATGTTTTTGACCGTGTTGTTGACGGTCCCGTCGCCGGTGAGCGTGAAGCCGGAGTCGCCGCCGTTGATGGTCTTGATGTTGTTCCACACCGTGCCGGTGCAGGACTGGCAGACGACGGCGCTGTCCGGGGAGTTCTGGAAGGTGATGTTGGAGACGTTCCAGTAGTCCGCGGTCAGCTTGAAGATCCAGTCGCCGGCGGGCAGGTTCGAGCCGTCGATCTTGACGGTCTCCGAGCCGTAGGCGGTGAGCTGGACCGGCGAGGACGAGGTGCCGTTGGCCGTGGACTGCAGGGTGGCCGTCGGGTAGTAGGTGCCGCCGCGGACCTGGATGACCGTGCCGGCGATGGCGCCGGATATGGCGCTGCTCAGCTCGGCCGAGGTGTCCACGACCACGGTCGCGGCCTGGGCCTGGGTGGGGAGGACGGCCACGGCGGTGCCGAGGGCGAGGGCCGTCGTGGCGATCAGAGCGGTACGACGAGACATGGAGTGCGGTCCTTTTCTCGTACGGATGGGGAGGGGGACGGTGGGTCAGAGGACGTGGTCGAGCCAGTGGAAGACCTCGTCCTGCATGCGGTCGACGAAGACATGGCCGAGATCGGGCCAGGTCTTCAGACGCAACCGCTCCTCGGCGTGGCACGAGTGCCAGACGGCGCGCAGCGTGTCGTACGCGGCTCGGACGCCGTCGGCGGGGAACAGCGGGTCGAGCCCGCCGTCGAAGAAGAGCATCGGCCTGGGGGCGGCGATGCTCGCCACGTCGGGGAAGTCGAGGAACCGGGAGAGTCCCGGGTGGAGCATGTAGTACGACGACTGCCCGCGCAGCGTGTTGTTGCCGGGCACCATCATTTCCCTGAGACCGGTCATCCAGCAGACGGCGGCGGTGGCCGCGATGTCGTGGCTGAGCGCGGCGGTCTGCCAGGCGCGGTAGGCGCCCATGGAGAAGCCGAGGGCGGCGACCCGGCGCACGCGCTTCAGGCCGGCCAGGAAGCCGGCGGCGCGGGCGTCCTCGCGGGCCATGAGTCCGGCGAGCGAGGAGCCGAGATGGAAGAAGTTGCTCGCCAGGGCCTGCTGCTGGTCGTAGGCGATCGGGCCGCGGTCCCCCCAGCCCGGGGCGTCCAGGCACAGCACGACATATCCGCGCCGGGCCAGTTCGTCGCCCACGAACCGACCGCTGTAGTACCGGTCGGCCCACGCCTGGGCGGCGGCCAGCCGGGTCTCGTCGTACCAGGGCCGGACGAGTTTCTCCTTGCCGATGCCGAACTCGGACCCGTGGTCGTGGAAGAGGAGCACGGCGGGGAAGGGGCCGGGGCCGCGCGGGGTGAGGAGGGCACCCCGCACGCGCTCGTACCGGGTGAGGGAGAGCGTCACCAACTCCCGGGTGCAGGAGTCGGTTCGGGACGGCACGCCGTACTCCGGCGCGTACGGTGTCTCGTCCTGCCGCTCCACCAGGAGGTGCTTCTCGACCTTGGCCCGGGCCAGGAGCCGCCAGTCGCTGAAGTCCCGGACCGGCGACGTGCCCCAGGCGAGCGGGAAGGTGAGCTCCTTCCTCAACTCCGGGTACAGGCTGTCAGGAGTGGCCATACGGTCTCCCCGTGCCGGCGTGGGTCAGGACGTGGTGCTCGACCGCCGCCGGGGACCTGAGCGGCCGGTAGTCGTAGACGTCGGCCGGGTCCCAGCCGACGTCGTCGGTCAGTCCGAGGCCGCTCGCCACCGCGTCGAGCCTGGCCGGGCGGCCGTTGGACCAGGAGCCGGTGTCGTGGAAGTGCTCGCCGCCGTAGGCGGCCAGGGCGAGGCCCGGGTCGTATCGGAAGACGTTGCGCTCGGAGTAGATCGCCGACTCCACGCCCACGCCCAGCGCGTAGAGAGGTGCCCGGCCCCGGTAGACGTTGTTGACGACGTGCACCTGTCCGAAGCGGACGCGGGGGCCGCGCTGCATGATGTCGGTGAAGAGGTTCCGGGCGAAGGTGATCCTGAGGTGCCCCCGGTCGCGGTCGCCGCGTCCGTCGCCCGACCCGATGAGGAGCGCCTTGTCGTGGTCGGTGAACCGGCTGTCGGAGACGGTGATGAAGTCGGAGCCGTCCTCGATGTCCAGCAGTCCGTCGTGCCGTTGGACGTGCTCGCCGTGGAAGCCGAGCGGTGCCTCGCGGTCCGGGAAGCGGCCGTCGGTGAAGGTGCAGTGGTCGACCCAGATGTTCTTGCCGGTGATGACGGTCATCGCGTCGAAGCGGGCGTTCCAGTTGCCCTGGGTGCCGTCGTCGGGCGACCAGCTGGTGAAGTGGTCGACGGGAGCCTCGAGGCGGAGGTTGCGCACGATGATGTTCGTGCCGGTGTTGACCGTCAGGAAGACACCGAGCAGCCGGGCCTCCCGGCCTGCACCGACGAGTGTCGTGTTGCTCGGCACGGTCAGCTGGATCTGTGCCTTCGCCTTGTTCGACCCGGTCTGGCGCAGCTGCCGCTGCTGTCTGCAGTAGTCGTGGCGGGTGTCGGACCAGGTGGTGCCGTCCTCGCCGAAGCAGGACATGTACTTGGCGAGGTCGTATCCGGGCGCGTAGTCCTGTTCGCCGAGCAGTGAACCGTCCTCCGCCTCATGGCCGTTGATGTCGCCGACGACCCGGATCACCTTGGGTGCGGTGGGATCGCCGGCGTTGGCGAGGGCCTCCTTGAGCTCGGCACGGGTGTGCACCGTCGAGACGGTGCCGCCCGCCCCGCCGGTGGTGCCGGTGCCGGCGGAGGCCCAGCCGACGGGACCGCGCTCGGTCGCGGCGGCCGCCTGCGGTGCCCAGCCGAAGGCCAGGCACACGCAGGCAAGGAGGGCGGCGGCAGCCCTACGCACGCGGGCACCAGTCGCCGAGATACGTGGCCTTGGTGTGCGACTCGGCCTGGTCCCGGGTCAGTTGAGGCCGGTTCTCCGGAACCGAGATCACCGCGCCGGGGCCGGAGTTGCGGTACTCCCGGAACCGCATGGTCTGCCAGGGGTATGCCTCCCGCATGTTGGTGTAGGGCGCGACGGGGTCGATGCCGGGTCCGATCCGGGTGTCCCGCACGACGAGGGACGGCCAGGCGGTCGTCTCGTACGACGGGACCCAGGGCCGGGCCAGCTTGTACGCCGCCTCCTCGGCGCCCGAGGTGATGCGGGAGCGCAGGGCGAGGATGCCGTGGGGGTTGGCGCGGGCGGTGGACGGGGCGAAGACCATGCCCTTCGGAGTGAAGGTGACGTCTCGCTGGAGGGTGTGGAAGTGGCACTCCTCGAAGACGGCGGTGGCCCGGCCGAAGACGAAGTCGACGTCGCCCTCGATGTAGCAGCGGTGGAAGTACTGCCGGTCGAAGGAGGTGAGCGCGGTCGTCTCGACGAAGACGGTGTCCTGGTGGGCGAGCAGCCGGACGTTGTCGAAGTGGGTGCGGTCGCCGTACGTGTAGGAGGCGACCGCCTGGGTCCCGGTGATGTCGGGATGGTCGGCGCGCAGCCAGTCGTTGGCGAGCGTCAGGTCGCGGACGGTGAGGCCGGGGGCGGCCGAGGTGAAGGTGGCGGAGCCCGCGGTGCCGTACGTTCCGGAGCCGTCGGGCTTCTGCGTGCCGTTCGCGTTGTCGTAGACGATCACGGTGTCGCGGGGGTCGCGGGAGGCGCCGCGCAGGGTCAACTCGGCTTTGTCGGCGGGCACGTCGACGAACTCGCGGTACGTCCCCGGGTGCACGACGATCGTCCAGCCCGGACCGTCGACCGCGTCCACGGCCGCCTGGACGGAGCCGCCGGGGCGGACGTGCAGGACCCGGCGGGCACCGGTGGCGGAGGCCGGGGTGGCGGCCCCTGCGGCGAACAGGCCCGCACCGGCGGTGAGAAGGGTGCGTCGGCGCATCTCAGCACCCCCGCTTCCACGGCTGCCAGTCGCCGAGGTAGGCGGCGCGGGTCGCCGACTCGGCCTGTTCGTCGGTGAGTTGGGGCCGGTTCTCGGGGACCGTGATCACCGCGCCAGGTCCCGTGTTGCGGTACTCGGCGAAACGCTGGTTCTGCCAGGGGAAGCTGTCCGACATGTTGGCGTAGGGCGCCACCGCGTCGATGCCCGCGTCGAGGCGGCTGTCCCGGACGGTGAGGGCGGGGCGGGCAGTGGGGTCGGAGCTGGGCACCCAGGGGCGGGCCAGCTTGTAGTGGGCGTCGGGAGCCTCGCTGCTGATGTGGCTCCTGGTGACCAGGTAGCCGAGCGGGTTGGCGCCCGCCGTGGACGGCGCGAAGACGAAGCCGTACGGGGCGGAGGCCAGGTCGGTGCGGGTCAGGGTGCGGAAGTGGCACTGCTCGAACACGGCGGTGCCCCGGCCGAAGACGAAGTCGACGTCGCCCTCGACGTAGCAGTGCGAGAAGTACTGGCGGGCGAAGACGGCCAGGGAGGTGGAGTCGGCGTACAGGGTGTCCTGGTGGCCCAGGAAGCGGCAGTGGTGGAAGGCCGAGCGGTCGCCCAGCACCTTGATGGCGACGGCCTGGGTGCCGGAGACGCCCGGGTGGTCGGCGCGCAGCCAGTCGTTGGCGAAGGTGATCCAGCGGGCGGTGAAGCCGTCGGGGCGGACCAGGGTGGTGGCCGAGCCGGTGGTGCCGTAGGTGCCGGAGCCGTCGGGCTTGGGGGTGCCGGCCGCGTTGTCGTAGACGATGACGACGTGCCGCGGGTCCTCGCTCGCGCCGATCCAGGTCAGCTCGGTGGCGGTGGCCGCGACGGCGACGGTCTCCCGGTAGACGCCGGGGGCGAGGACCAGGGTGTACCCGGTGGTGGTGACCGTGGTGACGGCGGCCTGGACGGTGGTGAAGTCGCCGCGGCCCCGGGCGTCGACGTAGAGCGTGGTCGGGGTGAGCCGGGCGGCCGGGGAACCGAACCGGCCGAAGGGGCGCCGACCGCCGGCGGAGGCGGGCGCGGACGCGAGGCCGAGCGCGGCGGCCGCACCGGCACTCGCGGTCAGGAATCCCCTTCTGGACAGGGGGAGTTGGCGGTGGGGCGAGGGCATGGCGATGCTCCTTGGCTGTGCGGCTCTGCGGGGATGTGCGTGGTGTTTCCTCGCCGTGGGGGGCCGGGGCGGGCGCACTCGGGGTGGTGAGTGCGGTGCGGGCCGCCCCGGCCGTTCAGGGGGCGGGTGTCAGCAGACGCGGCCGGCGCCGGCGCCGCGGCCGACGATCCCGGGGACCTTCTTGACCGGGTCGATCTTCGTGCGCAGGGTCGGCGTCCAGCCGGCGCCGGACTGGAGGGTCTCGGCGGGGATCTCGGCGTTGTGGACGGCGATCAGGTCGGTGAGCCGGCCGTTGACGTAGTTGTCGGCGGCGGTGACCGGGGAGACGTTCCAGCGCTTGAGCACCTTGGCCGCGCTGACCCCCTCCGGCAGCGTGAACGCGTTGTGCTCGGCGACCAGTTGGGACTCCTTGCCGATGCCGAAGCTGTAGGCGTAGTCCTCGTTGGCCACGAAGTGGTTGTTGTAGGAGTCGACCTGTCCGAACCGCACGCGCGGGGCGCGCTCGACGAGGTCGGAGAACTGGTTGTGGTGGAAGGTGACCTTGAGCTTGCCCCGGTCGCCCACCGCCGTGGACTCGCTGTCGCTGTTGCCGATCAGGATCGTCTTGTCGTGCTCGGTGAAGACGTTCCAGGAGGCGGTGACGTAGTTGGAGCCGCGGACGATGTCCAGCTCCCCGTCGTGCTGCTGGTAGAGCATGCCGAAGTAGGTCGGCGCGGCGCTGTCGGGGTGGGAGCCGTCGGTGAAGGTGTTGTGGTCCATCCACACGTGGGTGGAGCCGTAGACGACGGCGGTGTCGTACTCGGAGTTCCAGTTGCCCTTGGCGCCGTCGGTCGGGTCCCACTGCGGGAAGCAGTCGATGGGGCTCTCGAAGGCGAGGTTGCGGATGATGACGTTGTCGACGGCCTTGATCTGGAGGCTGGCGCCCTTGATCCCGGCGTTCCTGCCGATGCCGATGATCGTGGTGTTGGAGGGGACGTTGGCCTTGATGGCCTTGTCCTGGTTGGCGGCGGAGGTGCGGCGCAGCCCCTCGGGGCTGTCGTCGGGCTCGGCGCTGAGGTCGGTGTCGAGCCCCCAGGTCTCCGGCGCGTACTTGGCGAGGTAGGCGTCGAAGTCGTACCCGGCGGCGGCGAAGGCGTCGCAGCCCTCCGAGACGGCGTCGATCGTCCCCTTGACCTTGATGATCTTCGGCGCGTCTCCGCCGGCGGCCAGGGCGGCCTTGAACTCGGCCCAGGTGGAGACGGTGTAGACGTGGGCGGCGTCGGCCGCGGCGCCACCGGTGGTCCCCGTCCCGTAGGAACCCCAGCCGTCACCGGCCGGGAGGCTCTGCCGGGCGACGTCACGATCGCTCGCCTGGGCGCCGGGCCCGGTGACGGTCAGCACGAGGGCGGTGCAGCCGACGACGGCGGCGGCACGCGCCACCTTGGCTGCTATGTCATGCCCATGCCATTTCTGTGTGCTCATGGTGCGGCTCTCTCTTCCGGTTCAGGGGTGGTTACGCGGTGGCTTCGGGCCAGGTGATCCAGGACGTGGGGATCTCCTGGTCGAGCCGTCGCACGTCCTGCGGGCGCAGCACCCGGGTGCGCAGCAGCTCCTGCGCCACGAGCCGCGCCACGGCGATCGCACCGGGCGGGTTGAAGTGCGTGTTGTCCTGCTCGGTCGCGGTCCAGTTGAAGTACGTCTTCGTCTCCTCGACCCCGAGCTTCTGCCACAGGGCGAGGGACAGCGCCTGGATGTCGAGCAGCGCGACCCGCTCCTGCTCGGCGAGGGCGCGCATCGACGCCGGGTAGTCGCCGTGGGTCGGCACGGCGTTGGCGGCCGTGTCGAACTTCCGGCGCTCCACGGAGGTCGCGAGCACGGGCCGCGCACCACGGGCACGGGCGCCGTCGATGTACAGCCGCAGATAGTCCTGGTAGGTCGTCCAGGGCTCGGTGTAGCGGGTGGGGTCGGCGGACTTCTCGTCGTTGTGCGCGAACTGGATGAGGAGGAAGTCGCCGGGCTGGATCAGCCCGAGAATCGTGTCGAGCCGGCCTTCGTCGACGAAGCTCTTCGAACTGCGCCCGTTCACCGCGTGGTTGGCGACGGGCCGGTCTCTGTGCAGAAAGAAGGGAAGCGCCATGCCCCACCCGGTCTCGGGGGCCGCGTCGGCGTATTTCTGGGCGGCGGTGGAGTCACCGGCGATGTAAATCGTCCGGGGGCGGCGGATTCCGGCGGAAGCGGTACCGGAGGCCGCAATGGTGAGGGGAACAGCGGCAAGGGCCGCCGTGGTCATCTGTCTGCGGGTAAGGGACACAGGAAAGCCTTTCGTTGACCAACCCAGGGGCGCGGGGAACTGCGCGACCGGCCCCAACCGGCCGGCAGCTCCCCACTACCCGAACCACCCGTGCTCTTGGCTCTTAGCCGTTCTGCGACTTCCACTCGGTCTGGGCCTCGTTCAGCTGGTCCGCCAGCGTGTCGAGGAAGTCCTTCGCGCTCATCTTTCCGAGCAGCACCTTCTGGAAGTTCGGCTCGTTGTCGGCCTTCGAGATGGTGCCCCAGTCGGGCAGGTAGTACGGCAGCTGGACGATGCTGGTGGAACCGTCGGTCAGCGCGGCCGCGGCCAGCTTGGTCGGCTCGGCCTTCGAGATCCACGCGTCCTGCGCCGCGTCGTTGTTCGCGGGCACCTGCCCCGCGGACTCGTTGAACTTCGAGTTCTCCGCCTTCGACAGCGCGAACTCGATGAACTTCCAGGCCGCGTCCTTGTTCTTGGAGGTCTTGAACAGGCCGATGCCGTCAACGGGGTTGGAGACCTGGACCCGCTTTCCGTCGGGCCCGGTCGGCTGCGGAATACCCCGGAACTTGTCGACCCCGAGCGCCTTCACATGGTCCTGGTACGAACCCAGGTTGTGGTTCAGCATTCCGATCGTGCCGGAATCCCACTGGGCGACCATCTTGGTGAAGTCGTTGTTGAGGTCGGCGGCCGGCGTGACCTTCTTGAAGAGGGCCGCGTACTTCTCCAGCGCCGCCACGTTCTTCGGGTCGTTGACCGTGGTCTTGTCGCCGTTCCAGAACGACGTGATCCCGGACTGCCCGTACATCGCGTCCAGTGCCTGCGCGATGGACCCGGCGCCACCGCGGATGGTGTAGCCGAACTCGTTCTTGCCGGCGTTGGTGAGCTTGTCCGCGGCCTTGTAGAACTTGTCCCAGGTGGTCGGCTCGTCCAGGCCCGCCTTCTTGAACAGGTCGGTGCGGTAGTAGAGCACACCGTTGTTCGCGGAGGTGGGGATCGAGTAGAGCCGGCCGTCACCGCCGCCGGCGGCGGTCAGCGACTCGACCATGTCCTCGTTGAGTTTGCCGTTGAGCGAGGACTTGGCGAGCCGGTTGTCCAGCGGCTCCAGGGCGCCCTGGGCGGAGAAGCTCGCGAGCATCGCCGCGCCGACGCCACCGACGTCCGGCAGGCTGTCGGCCTGGATGGCGGTGTCGACCTTGGACTGGTAGTCGGTGGAGGCGATGCCGACGTACTCGACGTCGATCTTCGGGTTCGCCTTCTCGAAGTCGGCGATGACCTCCTTCCAGATGTCGGTGCGGACGCCACCGTTGTTGTCCCAGAAGACGATCTTGCCCGTGCCGGTGCCCTCGTTGCCCTTGTCACCCGTGCTGCTGCCGTCGTCACCGCAGGCGGTGGCGGTCAGCGCGAGGACGGAGCCCAGGGCGACCGCCACGGCGGCTCGCCTGCTTCTGCGGATGCTGATCTTCATTGGTCGGCTCTCTCTTCTGGGTCAATCTCAGCTGGATCGAGATGTGAACTGCTGTGTGGAGCTATGAAGTTGTGGGGGTCAGTGGCGGGCGTGGGGAGCCCAGTCGTCGCTGCCGCGGAGGTAGTCGGCGACGGTGTGGGCGCGGGCGTCCGCGTCGCTCATCTGCGGCCGGTCCGCGGTGACTTCGGCACCGGGCCCGTAGTTGCGGTACTCGGTGAACCGGGCGTCCCTCCACGAGAAACCGCTCATGTCGGTCCACGGGGAGGCCTTGATCGCGGCCGGCAGCTTCGTGTCGCGGATCAGGACCTGGGCGACGGCCTCCGGTTCCCCTCCCGGATGCCAGGGCCTGCCGAGGTGGAAGCTCCCGGCCGGCGCGTCGCTCACGATCCTGGAGTCGGTGATCAGGAACCCGTAGGGATTCCCGGTCCAGGTCGAAGCCGCCGTGATGTAGCCGTTGTTGGTCGCCGAGCCCCGGCTCAGCGCCTTGATGACCGACCGCTCGATCACCGTCGTCGCCCGTCCGTAGACGAAGTCGACGTCGCCCTCGATGTACGAGTCGCGGACATAGACCCGGCTGACGGTGGTCAGCTTGGGGCTGTCGGTCATCAGTGTGTCCTGGTTGCCCAGGAAGGCGGTGTCCTCGAAGACGATCCGGTCGCCGGTCGTCTTCATCGCCAGCGCCTGCTCGCCGTTCAGCTCGACCGCGGCCTCGTCGAAGTCGTTGCTGAAGGTGAGGTTGCGCGCCGTGACGTCGTTCGCGGCGATGCGCACGGTGGCGCTGCCGGTCGAACCGCCGTACTCGGCGGGCGTGTCGTAGACGATGACGGTGTCGGACCGATCTTGTCCAGTCCCCTGCAGCACGATGTTCGGCTTGCTCGCGGGGATGAAGACCTTGGCGCGGTACGTCCCCGGCGCGACGGCGATCGTCACGGGCACGGTGTTGCCGTCCGGCACGGCGTCCACGGCGGCCTGCACGGTCGCGTAGTCGGCCGGGACGCGCAGGGTGACCCCGCCGATCTGCTTCTGGGGCCCGGAGAACCGCGTCACCAGCGCCGGGACGGCGGCGGCCGGGTCCAGCCGGTAGGCATAGAAGTCCCGGGGGTCGAATGCCGTACCCCATGCGTCGGTACGCCCGGTCGTGTGCTTCAGGATCGAGCCGCGCTGCACCAACTCGGCCGTGGCATCGGCCTGGTAGGGGTGCTGGACGCCGTCGTAGTAGCTGTTCTCGATGACCATCCTGGTCCTGCCGCGGGACCAGTTCCCGTACGTCCACGTCGGGTCCCCGTCGGCGACCTGGGCCGCGAGGTAGTTGTTGTAGAGGTGGGCGTAGGCGCAGTTGTCCGCGGAGGGATTGCGCTGCTTCGTCCCCGTGAACCAGTTGTGGTCGATGGTGATCTCGGTCAGGACGTTCGTCGTCCAGCCGATCCCGAACGCCTTGTTGTGGTTGGTGAACTGGTTGTAGGAGACGGTGATGTACCGGCTGTCCTTGCGGATGTCGAGCAGCCCGTCGCCCATGTGCGTGAAGCGGTTGTGGTCGATCCAGACGTGGTCGGCGGTGTCCATCTGGATCGCGTCGAAGTCGGTGGTCTTGCCGTCCCAGTCGCCCTCGACGTAGGAGTCCCGGATCGTCAGGTTGCGGATGATGACGTTGCTGGTGCCGGGGTTGAGGTGCAGCTCACCGTGGACGATCTCGCCGGTGTCGCCGACGCCGATGATCGTCTTGTTCGAGGCCACGACGATGTCCGAGCCGAACGGCTCGACGGCTATCGCCCCCGACACCCGGATGACATACGGCTCTTCGGCCGCCGCGTACCGGGCGAGCGAGGCCTGGTCGGTGACGGTGACGACCCTGCCGCCCGCCCCGCCGGTGGTGCCGCCGGCGAGGGAGGCGAAGCCGTGCGGCTGGTCGGTCCAGCGCGGGGCGGCCACCGGCGAGGGTCCTGCCGAGGCGTCGGCTTCCCCGCTCGCCCCCAGCACGAGGGCGGCGAGCAGGCCCACGACGGTGGCCAGGACTCTGCCGGGACCGAGTCCCGACAAGCGCTTGCTATGGAGGTGCGTCATTGCGGCTCCCAACAGGCGTACAAGAAGAGGTGTGCTACAGCTGGTCGATCCTGAACTTCGTGAAGGTTGCCGCGCCGGCGTGACCTTGTCCGGTGGGCGCGAGGGCGACGAGACCGAGCAGAGCGCCGACCCAGCGCCACGGTGTGGCCGCGAAGACGGGACCGGACGGACGCGGGCCGTCGCCGATGTCGTAGAAGAAGCGGCACCGCGCCCCCGCGCCGATCTCGATCCGCAGCCGCACCCGTCCTTCGGGGGCGATCACGGGGTGGGCGGCGTCGCGCTCCCGCTCGGCGACCGCCTCGGCGAACCGGTGCACCACCTGAACGGTTCCGTCCTCGTCCCGCTGGAGCCCGATCCAGCCGAACGCGTCCCCGAGGACCGCGAGCCCGGCCCGCGCCCCCGGCTCCTCGCTGTCCAGGCGCAGCTCCACCTCGACGGCGGAGGGCTTGCCGGGCAGCCGCTGGGTGAGGACGTTCGGCAGTCTGCGCAGGTCGTGCGCGTCGGCCGAGCGGACGCAGGTGAGGCGGAGCCCGTCGCCGGAGTGATGGGTGGCCCAGCCGTCCCGCGGGTTGGCGGTCCAGCTCCACTGGCGGCCGAAGCGTCCGCCGGGGAAGTCGTCGTCGGTGGCGGGCGCGGCGGGCGGCTGCGGCGGCAGGTCGGGCCTGGTGTGTACGGCGACGGGGGCGCCGTCGTCCCCGAGCACCGGCCAGCCCCCATCGCCCCAGCGCATCGGCTGGAGGTGGACGACCCTGCCGTAGGCGCCCTTCTGCTGGAAGTGCAGGAACCAGTCCTCGCCGGACGGGGTGCGCACCCAGCCGCCCTGGTGGGGGCCGTTGACGTCGGTGTCCTTCTGCTCCAGGACGACCTTCTCCTCGTACGGCCCGAAGAACTCGCGTGAGCGTAAGGCGCCCTGCCAGCCGGTCTCCACTCCCCCGGCGGGAGCCAGGATCCAGAACCAGCCGTCGTGCAGATAGAGCTTGGGGCCCTCCAGGGTGAACCAGCCCGGTATCCGGTCACCGTCGACGATCACCTTGCCGTCGTCGAGGAGTTCGGTGCCGTCGGGGTGCATCCGGTGGCCGGTGAGCCGGTTCTTGACGCCGGAGCGGGACTTGGCCCAGGCGTGCACCAGGTAGGCCTCGCCGGTCTCGTCGTCCCACAGCGGACAGGCGTCGATCAGGCCCTTGCCCGCCTTGAGGAGGTGCGGCCGGGTCCAAGGACCCCTGATCTCGGGGGCGTTGATCTGGAAGATGCCCTGGTCGGGGTCGCCCCAGAAGATCCAGAACCGGTCGTCGTGGTGGCGCAACGACGGGGCCCAGACACCGCAGTCGTGCCGGGGTGCCTTGAACTCGGCCGCGGGCTCCAGCCGTTGAAGCGCGTGGCCGACCAGGGTCCAGTTGACGAGGTCGCGGGAGTGCAGCAGCGGCAGGCCGGGGGCGCGGCCGAAGCTGGACGCGGTGAGGTAGAAGTCGTCGCCGACGCGCAGGACGTCCGGGTCGGACCAGTCGGCGTCGAGCACCGGGTTGGTGTACGTCTTTGCGGTCACAGGCTCACCGCCTTGCGGATCAGGGCTGCGGCCCCGCCGCGGTCGAGGCGGCCGTCGGCGACGACCGTGACGACACGGCGGACGAGGGTGTCGCCCGGGGCGATCGGTACCCGCTCGGTGTGCGCCAATGACGAGCCCACACCGGGGTATTCGCCGGCGCGCACGAACCACGGGTCGCGGCGGGTCTGCTCGGTGGCCCCGGCGAAGACCAGCGTCCAGGTGGAGCCGGCGAGGGCGAGCCAGTCGGCGCGGTGGGCGTGCACCTCGGACTCGCCGTCGGCGCTCGGGGTGAACACGTCCGGCGCCCGGTCCTCCTTGCGGGCCCGCCAGAAGAAGCCGCCGTACGCGGCGCCCGGGCGGCCGTTGGTGGCCGGGCTGCCGATGGACAGCGGGCCGGACGTGACATTGGTGAGCGAGAACGTGAAGTCCAACGCCCAGGCGACGTCGGTGAGTTCGGTGGCCGCGACCGTACGGCGCTCGCGCAGCAGCTCGGCTCCCGCGGCGATCCAGCGCAGTTCCTCCACGAAGCCGTCCGGGTCGCGGAGCTGGAAGGAGCTGTGGCGCTGGGCGCCGTGGTTGTCGAGCTCGGTGGGGCCCTGGTCGCGGACGTAGGTGCGTCCGCCCCAGAAGTTGAATCCCTCGACGTCGGGAACGGCGACACCGACGCCGAGGTGATGGAGGTGGTCGGCGGGGCTCAGTTCGGTGACCGCCGTGCCGGCCAGGGTGGTGACGGGGTGCAGATAGGGGCGCGGGGAGAGCCGCGCGGGCAGCTCGGGCCGGGTGACATAGCGGCCGACCGGGCGGCCCGCGACGCGCAGGACCGGGGAGTCGGGGGTCGTCATCAGGTACTCACCTCTTTCGGTAGGGCATCCACGACCCAGGGCGTGTCGAGCTCGGAGTAGAGGGCGAGGGTGTCCGCGGAGGCCGCGACGAGCCCGTCGACGCCGGGGACGACCCTGCGGTCCTCGCCGGGGACCCGGTGCCAGGCGCTCTCGGGCAGCGGGGCCGGGTCGGGAGCCGTCCGGATCGCCTCGACGACCTTCATGAAGGCGCCGGTCACGTCCGGCGGGACCAGCAGGTCGGTGCCGTCGGTGAGGTGGTCGACCAGGTTCTCCAGCAGGTCGGTACGGCCGTGGTCGTACTCCTCCGGGCCGTGGTCCGCGCGCTGGAGCAGGACGCGGTCCTGCTTGTACCAGAAGGTGATCCGGCCGCGCGTGCCGTGCACGAGGACGTACGGGTCGTCCGGGTCCTCGGCGCACAGGGTCGCCGCGACGGTGACCGGGCGGCCCTGTGCCGTGGAGATCCGGACACAGGAGGTGTCGTCGGACTCGATGTCGTTGGCGCGCAGCAGCTCGGTCTCGATGCGGGTGACGTCCTCGGCGCGCGTGGAGCCGTTCAGGGCGAGACCGGTGGCGACGGCGTGCGCGAGCGGGTTGGTCAGCGCGCCGTCGATCACGTCGACGCCGTTCAGGCGCCGCTTGCCCGCCCAGGGGGCCCGCGTGTAGTAGGACTCCGGCCGCGCCCAGGCACCGGCGCCCCCGACGCCGACCAGTTCGCCGATGGCCCCCTCGGCGATCAGCTGCCGGATCGCGGGCACCGCGTGCGAGCCCAGCGACTGGAAGCCGATCTGGCAGACGACCCCGGCCGCGGCGACCCCCTCGGCCATGCGCCGGAACTCGGCGTACGACGGGGCCGGAGGCTTCTCCAGCAGGATGTGCACGCCCCGGCGAGCCGCTTCGAGCGCCAGGTCGGTGTGGGTCGGGATCGGCGTGCAGATCACGGCGATCCGGGCGCCCGTGGAGTCCAGGAGGGCACCGAAGTCGGCGGACTGCTCGGGCGTGCCGAGGCCCTCGGGGAGCTCGCCCGCGGTCAGCGGCGTCAGCTCGCAGATGCCCGCCAGGCGGACGATCCCCTTGTCCTGGAGCCGGCGGATGTTCTCCAGGTGCCAGCGGCCGTGGCCGCGCGCTCCCGCCAGGACGATGTCTACGGTGCTCATGGGATCCTCCCTGCGCCCGCGCCGCGTGCCACCTCTCGGTCGGCCGCCTCGGCGCTGTCGATCTTTGTGTGCAGGGTAGGCGTCCAGCCGACGTCGGCCGTGAGGTCACGCTCGCTGCCGGAGTTGTAGGCGTTGTAGATCGGCAGCAGGTCGACCGGGAAGCCGTTGAAGAGGGTGCCCTCGTCATGCAGGGCGGTGCCGTTCCAGCTCTTGACCAGGTCGGCGACCTCTACATGGCCCGGAGTGGTGAAGGCGTTGTTCTGGGCGTGGATGGCGGACTCGGTGGAGACGCCGATCGAGTAGCGGTAGTCGTGGGCGTCCTCGGGGACGACGTAGCGGTTGTTGTAGACGTGCACCTGGCCGAAGCGGACGCGCGGGGCGCGCTGGACGATCGACTCGAACTGGTTGTGGTGCAGGGTGACCCGGAGCTTGCCGCGGTCGCCCGTCACCGCGTCGCCGTTGCCGATGAGCATCGCCTTGTCGTGGCCCACGAACCGGCTCCAGGAGACGGTGACCAGGTCGGAGCCGTTGGTGATGTCCAGCAGGCCGTCGTGGCGCAGATAGTTGCGGCCGAAGAGGGTGGGTTCCTTCTCGTCCGGGTGACCCTTGTCGCTGAGGGTGACGTGGTCGACCCAGACGTGGTGGGAGCCGGTCAGCCAGATGGCGTCGTACGCGGTCTTCCAGTCGCCGAGGCCGCCGGTGTTGGGCTGCCAGACGGGGAAGCAGTCGTAGGCGTCGCGCAGGTCGAGGTTGCGGATGATGACGTTGGAGGCGTTCTTGACCTGGAGGCCCGCGCCCTTGAGGACCGCGCCCTGGAGTCCGACGATCGTGGTGTTGGAGCCGACGGTCAGCGTGACCCGCTCGGCCTGCCGGGCCGCGGAGGCCTGGCGGGCCTCCTCCTGCGCTCCGCTGGGCTTGGCCTGGCCCCAGGTGCGGGGGTTGTAGGCGGCGAGGTACTTCTTCAGGGTGTAGCCGCCGGTGGCGTAGTCGGCGCAGTCCAGGTGGTCGCCGTCGTCGTCGGTGTTGGCGTCGATCGTCCCGGCGACCTTGATGATCTTCGGGGTGGCGCTGCCGCCGTCGAGAGCCGCCGCGAGCTCGGCGCGGTCGGTGACCGTGAAGACATGGGCGTCGTCGGCGGCGGAGCCACCGGTGGTGCCCGCCCCCTCGGCCGCCCAGCCGTCGTTCGCCGGCAGCGTGTCGCGGCTGATGTCACGGGCCTCGGCGTGGGCGGGGACACAGAGGAGCCCCAGCACGCCTGCGGAAGCGGCGATGTGACGGAGTCTCACGCTCGTACCTCCCGTGCCTTCACGCTGGTAGCGGATGCCACCCTCGTCCGGGCCCGGCCGTCCCGTTCGGCTGCCGCCGGGATGCCGCGGCGGATGTCTCGGTCAGCCACGCGGTCGGTGCACCGGAAGAGATCCGGCCCAGCGCCTGCTTCCACGGTCCCGAGGGAATCCGGCCGCGCGCCCTCCTCCACGCTCTGGCGGTGCCTCATCCCTTCACCGCCCCCGCGCTGAAGCCGGTGATCAGCCACTTCTGGATGAAGGCGAACACGATCACCACGGGCACCGCCGCAATGATGCCGCCGGCGGCCAGCGCGCCGAGGTCGACGCTGTCCGCGCCCATCAGGGTGTTGAGGCCAACCGGGATCGTCTGCTTGTCCTGGTTGTTGAGGAACATCAGGGCGAACAGGAAGTGGTTCCAGGAGTGCACGAAGGCGAAGGAACCCACCGCGATCAGACCGGGCCGCAGCAGGGGCAGGACAACGATCCGGAACGCGGTGAAGCGGTTGCAGCCGTCGACCCAGGCCGCCTCCTCCAGGGAGTACGGCACGTTCTTGATGAAGTTGCTGATCAGGATGATCGACAGCGGCAGCTGGAAGACCGTCTCGGCGATGATGACACTGGTCAGCGAGTTGATCATCTGCAGTTCGGCGAAGATCTCGAACAGCGGCACCAGGAGCAGCGCGCCCGGCACGAACTGGGAGCACAGCAGGCCGAGCATGAAGGCCCGCTTGACCTTGAAGTTGAACCGGGCGAGGGCGTAGCCGCCGGCCAGCGCCACGAGGGTCGTCATCACCAGGGTGGCGACGCCGACGAGGACGCTGTTCTCGAAGTAGGTGCCGAACGACCGCTCCGTCCAGACCTTCTCGAAGTGGTCGAAGGTCATCGGCCACGGTACGAGCGAGGTCGAGCCGGACGGGCGGAGCGCGAAGAGCAGGATCCAGTAGAACGGGATCAGGGTGAAGACCAGATAGATCGACAGCGGCAGGTAGATGTGCCAGCGGGGGACCTCGTCCCAGGCACGCTGGTGCTTCTTCGGGCGCGGCGGTGCGGGATCCGCGGCCTGCGGGGCCGGGGCGACCGGGGTGGCTTCCTTGGTGATCACTTGTCGTCGCCTCCGAACTTGCTCAGGCGCAGATAGACCATCGAGCAGAAGAGCAGAATCACGAACGCCACCGTGGTCAGGGCCGATGCGTAGCCGAAGTTGTGGGCGTCGACACTGGTGTTGGCGATGTAGAGCGGGAGGGTCGTCGTCTCGCCCGCGGGTCCGCCGCCGGTGAGGGTGTAGAGCAGGTCGACGTTGTTGAACTCCCAGACCGCCCGCAACAGCGTGGACAGGATGATCGCGTCCTTCAGGTGCGGCAGCGTGATGTGCAGGAACTGCTTGAACCGGCTGGCCCCGTCGACCTCGGCGGCTTCGTAGAGGTCCTTCGAGACGGACTGGAGGTCGGCGAGGATGAGGATCGCGAAGAAGGGGACCCCGCGCCACAGGTCGGCGACGATCGCCGCCGGGAACACGGTGGAGGTGTCCGACAGCCAGCTCGTGCCGTAGGAGCCGATGCCCATGTCCGCGAGGTAACGGGTGATGCCCGTCTGGGAGTTGTAGAGCAGGACCCAGATCGCGGAGGTCAGCACACCGGAGACGGCCCACGGGGAGAAGACCATGGCGCGTCCCATGGCCCGGCCCACGAAGCTCTGGTTGACGATGAGCGCCAGCGCGAGACCGAAGAGCAGCTGGAGGCCGACCTCGACGAAGACCCACTTGGCGCTGAAGATCAACGTGTCCCAGAAGATCGGGTCCTCGGTGAAGGCGTGGACGAAGTTGTCGAAGCCCGCGTATCCGTTGCGCCAGGGCTTCGTGGGGTTGTAGTTCTGCAGGCTGTAGTAGAAGACGCTGATGACCGGGTAGGCGATGAAGCCCAGCATGAGCAGACCGGCCGGTGCGATCAGCAGATAGGGGAGCTTGCGTGGGGTGGCGGAGGCACGGCGCCGCCGGGGTGGCGCTGGCGGTTTCGCCACGGCTGCGGCTTGGGCCATGACTGTTCTCCGATCTCGGTACGTCTTGGTACGTCTTGCGGGAAGCGCTTTCTCTCTGGACATGCGGGTGCGCTGTGGTGCTGCTGCGGCTCAGCCGGCGTGCGGGTCGGTCGCCTTGCCCGGACGGGCCAGGAACTCGAAGTCGCAGCCGGTGTCGGCCTGCGTGATCTGCTCGTTGTAGAGCGCGCCGTAGCCTCGCTCGTAACGGACGGGCGGCGGCGTCCACTGCGCCCTGCGGCGCTCCAACTCCTCGTCGTCCACATGGAGATGGAGGGCGCGCGCCTCGACGTCCAGGGTGATCCGGTCACCGCTGCGGACGAGGGCGAGCGGTCCGCCGATGTACGACTCGGGCGCGACGTGCAGCACACACGCGCCGTAACTCGTGCCGCTCATCCGGGCGTCGGAGATCCGGACCATGTCCCGCACCCCCTGCTTGAGCAGGTGGTCGGGGATGGGCAGCATGCCGTACTCGGGCATGCCCGGACCGCCCTTGGGCCCGGCGTTGCGCAGCACCACCACGCTGTCGGCGGTGATGTTCAGCGACGGGTCGTTGATGGTCCGCTGCATGGTCTTGTAGTCGTCGAAGACGACCGCGGGACCGGTGTGCTTGAGCAGGTGCGGCTCGGCGGAGATGTGCTTGATGACCGCGCCGTCCGGACAGAGGTTGCCGCGCAGGACGGCGACACCGCCCTCGTCGGCGACCGGGTTCTCACGGGTGCGGATGACGTCGTCGTTGTGCACGACGGCACCTTGGAGCTGCTCCCCCAGCGTGCCGTTGACGGTCGGCCGGTCCAGGTGCAGCAGGTCGGTGATCCGGGTGAGGAAGGCGGGCAGACCGCCGGCGAAGTAGAAGTCCTCCATGAGGTACGTCTGTCCGCCGGGACGTACGTTCGCCAGCACCGGGACGGTACGGGCGATGCGGTCGAAGTCGTCGAGGCCGAGCTTGATCCCGGACCGACCGGCCATCGCGATCAGGTGGATCACCGCGTTGGTGGAGCCGCCCAGTCCGAGCACCGTGGTGACGGCGTCCTCGAAGGCCTGTCGGGTCAGGATCTCCGACGGCTTGAGGGCGGTCCAGGCGAGCTCCACGGCACGGCGCCCGGAGGCGGCGGCCATCCGCTCGTGCCCGGAGTCGACGGCCGGGATCGAGGAGGCGCCCGGCAGTGTCATGCCGAGGACCTCCGCCGCCGCGGTCATCGTGGACGCGGTGCCCATGGTCATGCAGTGACCGGGCGAACGCGCCAACCCGCCCTGGAGTTCGCGGAGTTCGCAGTCCGTCAGATTGCCCGCGCGATGCTCGTCCCAGTACTTCCACATGTCGGTGCCGGACCCGAGGGTCTCCCCGCGCCAGTGCCCCGGCAGCATCGGCCCCGCGGGCACGAAGAGCGACGGCACATCGGCCGAGGTGGCGCCCATGAGCAGCGCCGGCGTCGACTTGTCGCAGCCGCCGAGCAGCACCGCCGCGTCGATCGGGTACGACCGCAGCAGCTCCTCCGTCTCCATCGCGAGGAGGTTGCGGTAGAGCATCGGGGTCGGCTTCTGGTAGGTCTCCGAGAGGGTGGCGACCGGGAACTCGAGCGGGAATCCCCCGGCCTGCCACACGCCCCGCTTGACCGCCTCGGCGCGCTCGCGCAGATGGACATGGCAAGGGTTGATGTCGGACCAGGTGTTGAGGACGGCGATCACCGGGCGGCCCCGGTACTCCTCCGCCTCGTAACCCAGCTGGCGCATCCGGGCGTTGTGCGACCAGGTGCGCAACTGGCCCTCGGTGCCGTACCACTGGTGGCTCCGGAGCTCCTCGGGGCGTTTGCGTTCTCTGTCGGTCATATCGACCACCCGGCGGCTATCCCGGCGACCTCGGCCCGCTCGTCCTCGGGCAGCGTCCGGCTCGGCGGACGCACCTCGCGGCGGCACAGACCGAGGGAGGCGAGGGCCTCCTTGACGACCGTGACGTTGTTGGCGGAGCCGTTGGCGGCGCGGAGCTCCTCGAAGCGGCGGATCTGCTCCCAGACCTTCATGGCGGCCGGGTAGTCGCCGGACCGCAGCGCTTCGATCATGTTCAGCGAGACGGCCGGGGCGACGTTCACCAGTCCGGAGGTGAAACCGGTGGCGCCCGCGGAGAAGTACGAGGGGGCGTAGGGCTCGGCGAGGCCGGCCACCCACACGAAGCGTTCCAGGCCCGCGTCCCGGGCGAAGGCGGCGAATCTCGCCGCGTCCGGAACGGCGTACTTCACCCCGATGACGTTCGGGCAGACGTCGGCGAGTTCGGCGAGACGGGCACCGCCGAGCTGCGCGTTGCGGATGTACGGCACGACGCCCAGCTCGGGCACGGCCTCGGCGATGGCGCGGTGGTAGTCGACCCAGCCGCCCTGGGAGACGTACGGATGGACGGGCTGGTGGACCATCACCATCGCCGCGCCCAGCTCACGGGCGTGCTGCGCGGAGGCGACGGCGGTGGGCACGTCGTGGCCGACGCCGACGAGGATCACGGCACGGTCGCCGGCCTCGTCGATCGTCAACTCGGTGACGAGCTGGCGCTCTTGGGGGGTCAGGGCGTAGAACTCGCCGGTGTTCCCGTTGGGGGTGAGGGTCGTGACCCCACCGTCGAGGAGACGACGCAGCAGGGCCCGGTGGGTGTCCTGGTCGACGGTGCCGTCCTCGGCGAACGGTGTCACCGGGATCGCCACCACGTCGGCCAGGGCCGCCCGCTGGGTCTCGAACGTCGCTGTCATGCCTGACCGTCCTCTCCCTGGGCCTCGGACTCCGCGTCCGGGAAAGCCCGTTGCACGAACGACGCGATGTGCGCGTGAAGGGCGCGGGCCGCGCCGTCGGCGTCACCGTCGAGCGCGAGCCGCAGGATCTCCCGGTGCTCACCGGCCTCCCGCTCCCACGAGGGCGAGGCCGCCCAGGCGACGGCGGAGACGAGGGCCGCCTGGTCACGGACCTCGTCGAGCATCCGGCCGAGCAGCGGGTTGCCGCACGGCAGATACAGAGACCGGTGGAACTCCCGGTTGGCGAGGGAGCGTTCGGCGGTGTCGGTGGCCTGGTCGGCCCGGGTCAGCGCGTCACGGGCCTCGTCGAGGGAGGCGCCGCGCTTCACCGCCCGCTTCAGGGCCTCGGGCTCCAGGAGCAGCCGGACGTCGTAGACCTCGCGCGCCATGTCCGCGTCCACCATGCGCACCGTGACGCCCTTGTACTGGTTCATCACGACGAGACCGGTGCCGGCCAGGGTCTTGAGCGCCTCGCGCACCGGGGTCTTGGACACCCCGAACTGCGCGGCGAGCTCGGTCTCGACCAGAGCCTGCCCCGGCGTCAACTGGCCGGTGAGGATGCGGCGTTTGATCTCCTCGAGCACGTACTGCGTGCGGGAGGGGATCGGCGTGGGCACAGAGGTCATGCGCGCCTCTCGGATCTCGCGTATCGGATCTCACGTATCGCGTCTCATATATGACGTACGAAGTACGACGGGTTGAACGTAGGAGGGGGCCCGTGTTTCGTCAATGCTTCCGACAAAGGAAGTTGAGGTTGCCGATCGGAGAGTTCAGGCGGTGTACGTCTCTCCGACACGGGCGGCGGCGGTGGGAGCGCCGAAGACGGAGGCGGCGCGGGCGGTGGCGTTCTCTGGGGTGAGGGTGGGACCGACGTGAGTGAGAAGCAGCTGTCGGGCCCGCGCTGCTCGCGCCACGCCGCCGGCGTCCTCGGGCGTCAGATGAACCTGTTCGCCATCGCGATGCACATCGATGTCGGCCTCGCAGAGGAACAGGTCCGCTCCGCCCGCGAGACGCGGCAGTCCGTCGCAGGGCCCGGTGTCCCCGGAGTACGCCAGGGCCCGTCCGCCGCTCTCGGCTCGCAGTCCGTAGGCCTCGACGTCGTGCAGGACCTCGCGGGCGGTGAGCGTCAGATCGCCGTGCCGGACGGTGTGCCCGTCGTACAGCGGCCGGAAGTCGAAGGCACCGCCCAGGAACCCGGTGTCCGGTCGGCCGAAGAATCCGGCGAGGCGTGCGGCGCAGTCGCGCGGCGCGTACACCGGGATCGGCGCGGGGAGGGTGAGCCCGCCGTAGGCGAAGCCGTAGAACGCGGCCGTGAGGTCGGCGTAGTGGTCGGCGTGCAGATGCGAGATCCAGATCGCGCTCAGCCGCGTCGGGTCCGTGTGCCGCTGCAACTCGGCGAAGGTCCCGGTCCCGGCGTCCACCCACACCTCGGCACCGCCTCCCCGCACCAGATGACCGGAGCACGGGGTGTCCGGGCCGGGGTGCGGGGAGGCGGTGCCGAGAACGGTGAGGGTGAGAGACATGCGGGGAGCGTAGATCCGGGTGCCTGGCACACGCCTCTGATTAAGGCCGTTCGATCAAGGCCGTTCGATCAAGGCCGCTGCCACTCGGGATCCCGCCCGCTCAGCCCGACGGCCCGGTCGAGCAGCGGGTCGCCGTCCGGCACGGGGACCACGGGACCGAAGATGCCACCGCCTTGGTCGTCCTCCTTGGCGGCCGCGAGCAGGAAGTCGTACGACACCTGGAGCGCGGCGGGGTCCGGGTCGTACGGGAGGCCGGTGGCGCGGGCCAGGTCCCAGCCGTGGACGACGAGTTCGTCGATCGCGACCGCTCCGGCGACCTCGCCGGGCAGGTCGACGCCGCCCGCGCGGGTCATCCCGGTCCAGGCCGACGGGTGGCGCCAGGCGTCGGCGAGTTCGTCGAGGACCTTCGGCAGCTCCTCGCGCCAGCCGGGGCCGATATCCGGTACGGCGGAGGCGGGATCGGTGTTCGTCGTGGGGCCGAGGTCCTTGCGGGCGGCGTCACGGAAGGCGACGGACAGGCCCAGCAGGTGGCCCAGCAGATTGCGGACCGCCATCGCCGGACAGGGGGTCGGGTCCGTCAGCTGGTCGTCCCGGACGGCCTGGGCGAGGCGCGCCAGGGTGCGGGTCTGGGGGCCGAGCTCGAAAGTCATGCGTGCTCCTCCGGGATGGGTGCCCTTCAGGAGGTAGACCGACAGGCCTCCCGGAACTCATCGCCGTCCGCGGAAACGCATCTCCTTCCAGGGCATCTGCCCGATCCCCGCACCCCCTCCTCAGTCCCACGATCAACAGGCATGGCACCTCTTCGGACCGTCCTGCGCGACCGCGACGCAGGCCTCTACCTCACCGCCGTCGTCGTCTCCGGCTTCGGCACCTCCGCGCTCTGGCTGGCCTCGGGCGTCTGGGTCAAGGAGCTCACCGGCTCGGACGGCCTCGCCGCGCTGTGCCTGCTCGTCATGTGGTCGCCGACGCTGCTCGGCCCGTTCCTGGGCACCCTCGCCGACCGTATGCGGCGCAAACCGCTGCTGATCGGCGCGAACCTGCTTCTGGCCGCCCTGCTGCCCGCCCTCTTCACCGTCGACTCCGCCGATGGCCTCTGGCTTCTCTACGCGGTCCTCTTCGTCTACGGCGCGGCCGGCGTCGTCCATGACTCGGCCGAGTCCGCCCTGGTCGCCGCCGCCGTCGACCCGTCCCTGCTCGGCGCGTTCAACGGGCTGCGGACGGCGATCACGGAGGGCATGAAACTCGTGGCCCCGCTGGCGGGCGCGGGACTCTACTCCGCGTACGGCGGACCGGCCGTCGCCCTCCTCGACGCCCTCACCTTCGTGCTGGCCACGGTTCTGTACGCCACCCTCCGCGTCCGGGAGAGCGGGCTGAGGCCGTCGCGGCGCGCCCCGGCCGCCGAGGCCGTCCGCCATCTGCGGGCCCACCCGCTCCTGCGCCCCCTCGTCCTGGCCGGCGGCACCACCATGCTCTTCGCCGGTCTGAACGGTGCGATGCTCTACGCCGTCATCGACGACCTCGGGCACTCCCCCGCGTACGCCGGTGTCCTCTACGCCGTCCAGGGCGCCGGTTCCGTGGTGCTCGGGCTGCTCTCGGGACCCGGACTGCGGCTCCTGGGCGCCCGCCGGTTCGCGGCGTACGGCATCGCCCTGACGGCCGTCGCGACGGGGCTGCGGGCCGTGCCGTCCGATCCGGTGGCCCTCGCGTGCAGCGCGGCGAGCGGGGTGGGGCTGCCCTGTGTGCTGATCGCCGCGCTCACCGGCGTACAGCGCGAGACACCGGACGCACTGCTGGGCCGCACGGTCGCCACGGCCAACACGCTGGTGTTCGCACCGAACGTCCTCGGACTGGCCGCGGGGGCGGTCCTGGTCGAACTGGTCGACCAGAAGCCGCTGTTGGTCGTCCTGGGCGGGGTGTGGCTGCTGACGGCGGCGTGGCCGGCTCAGAGGCCGGCGAGCGCCGCGCGTACCAGCTTCAGATCCCCGTCCGACGCCAACCCCGCGTGATAGAGCCGCATCTCCGTGGCGCCCAGCTCCCGCGCGCGTGCCGCGTCCGTCGCGAGCGTGCCGGGGCTGCCGCCCATCCCGGAGACCACGCCGAAGTTGGCGGCAATCACCGCGTCCGTCCGGCCCTGCTCGGCGAACGGCGTCAGCAGGCCCGGTCCGCCCGCGCACGGCACGACCACGCCGTCCGCGACGGAGAGGATGTGCGCGGGGTCCACGCCGGGGTTCGCGCCGACGTGGTACGTCACCGGGTCGGCGTGCAGCAGGATCTGGAAACCGTCGGGAGCCGCCGCGCGCACCGCGCCGACCGCCGCCTCCTGGAGCGTGCGGGCGGTTTCGTCGCGCCACGCGCGCGTGGCCGCCGCCACCGAGGCACCGAGGAGCTTCTCGACCCCCATCCAGTCACCGTCGTCCGGCGCCCCCTGCCACAGCGGCTCCAGCGCGTCCCGTACCGCGGCGGCCAGTTCGTCGGCGTCCAGGCCTTGGGCGCCGTAGCCCTCCCGGCAGACCGCGCAGAAGCAGAGCGCCATCAGATACATGCCGGCGTCCCCGAGGCCGACCCCGCCCGTCTTGTCGTGGGCGTGCAGATGCTGGAGGCCGTACCAGCCGAGGGACTCCAGTTCGGTGCCGCGCGCGCCCGGGCGTACCGCGGCCTCGGCGGCCAGGTCGACGAGGTACGCGCGCGTGGCGGGCTGGGCGATACAGGGGGCCCACGGGTAGCGGTCGCCGTAGGCGTTGACGACCGAGGTGTCCGGATGTTCCGCGCCCAGGCGGGAGTTGTGGGCGAGGACCACCCAGGTGTGCACCTCCAGACCGGCCCGCGTCAGCGCGGCGGCCGCCTCGCCGAAGGCGTCGCCGGGCGCCCAGTCGCCGGCCGGGTACGGGCTCAGCTCCCGTCCCCGCCAGCGGTCGTCGGTGGGGTAGAGCACGGACGCGTGCTCGGCGGTCACGATGCGGTGGCGCGGGTGGCGGGGCGTCAACGCGCGCGTGGAGTGGTACGCGGAGGCGAGCGTCACCTGGCGCACGCCGAGGGCGGCGATGCGCGCGGCGGCCTCCGGGTCCCCGTTGACGTCCCAGGGGTAGACGAATATCGACGCCTTCACTTGGTGTCCTCCTCCAGCAGCGCGTACCCACGCTCGATGATCTGAGCGAGCTGCTTCACATGATCCTCGGTCGGCTCGTGCAGCGGCGGCCGCACCTCCCCCACGTCGAGCCCCCGCAGCCGTACACCAGCCTTGACCAGGGCGACGGCGTAACCGCGGCCCTGAGCGCGCAACTCGACGAACGGGCGGTAGAAGCCGTCCAGGAGACGGTTGACCATCCCCGAGTCGCCCGACTCCAGCGCCCGGTGGAAGGCGAGGGCGACCTCGGGGGCGAAGCAGAACACGGCGGAGGAGTAGAGCGGCACGCCGACCGCGCGGTAGGCGAGCTGGGTCTGTTCGGCGGTCGGCAGGCCGTTGAAGTAGAGGAAGTCGCCGGGGACCTCGGTGCGCACGGCGCTGACGATCCGCTGGACGAGGTCGAGGTCGCCGAGTCCGTCCTTGAGGCCGACGATCCCTTCGGTGCGGGCCAGTTCGACGACGGTCTCCGGTGTGAACACGGCGTTGTCGCGCTGGTAGACGACGACGGGCAGCGCGGTGGCCGCCGCGATCTCCTTGTAGTGCCGCAGCAGTCCCTCCTGCCCGGCGATCACGAGGTACGGCGGCAGCGCGAGCAGTCCGTCCGCGCCGGCCGCCTCGGCCAGCTTCGCGTACCGCACGGCGAGCGCGGTACCGTACCCGGCGCCCGCGACGACCGGCACCCTTCCGGCGGTCTCCTCCACGGCCGCCCGCACGCACGCCTCGAACTCCTCGGGCGTCAGTGCGTGGAACTCCCCGGTGCCGCAGCACGCGAAGACGGCGGCGGCCCCGGCCTCCACCCCGCGGCGCACATGCGCGCGGTAGACGTCGAGGTCGACCGAGCCGTCGGGCGCGTAGGCGGTGACGGGGAAGAACAGCGGCCCGCTGGGGATGCCGAGTCGGGTGGCGAGGTCGGCAGTCGTCACGGGCTCTCCCTGGGGTCGATGAACAGAGGTGTGCGGGATTCTGATCAGAGTTTACATTTCTGAACGTGCGTAGCGCCACCCTTGACGAGGAGTGGTGATGATCCTTAACTTGTCCACGAATGTGAATACTGAGCAGTCTTACGGTCGTCGACTCAAGGAGAACCGAGGATGGCAACGCCCCGCACCGTTCTGCTCACCGGCGCCGCCGGCGGGCTCGGCACCCTGATGCGGGACCTGCTTCCCGGGTACGGCTACGAGCTGCGCCTCCTCGACCTGCTCCCCATCGAGGGCGAACCGGACGCGATCGTCGCGGACCTCGCCGACAAGGACGCCGTGCGCGAGGCAGTCCGGGGCGTCGACGCGATCATCCACCTCGCGGGCATCTCCCTGGAAGCCTCCTTCGAGAAAATCCTCCGGGCGAACATCGAGGGCACCTACAACCTGTACGAGGCCGCCCGCGAGGAGGGCGTACCGAGGATCGTCTTCGCCTCCTCCAACCACGCGGTGGGCTTCACCCCCCGTCCCCAGGGCGACGCCCCCCTGATCCCGATCGACACCCCCCACCGCCCGGACACCTTCTACGGCCTGTCCAAGTCCTTCGGCGAGGACCTCGCCCAGTTCTACTGGGACAAGCACGCCCTGGAGACCGTGTCGGTACGCATCGGCTCCTGCTTCCCCGAGCCCAGCAGCGTCCGCATGCTCTCGGTGTGGATGAGCCCGGCCGACGGCGCCCGCCTCTTCCACGCGGCCCTGACCGCCGAGAACGTCCAGCACACCGTCGTCTACGGCTCCTCCGCCAACACCCGCCTGTGGTGGGACCTCAGCACCGCCCGGGCGATCGGCTACGACCCCCAGGACGACTCCGAGCAGTACGCCGAGAAGATCATCGCCGAGCAGGGCGATCTCGACCCGGAGAACATCGCCCACGCCTACCTGGGCGGCCACTTCGTGAGCGACCCGCCGATCTGGCCGTATTAAGTCGCACTTCCGAGGCGGGCGGGCACCGAACGGGCCCGCCCGCAGGCGTATCCGGGCAAGGGCGGCGGCGATCGACGTGGCACGCCGGCGCCACCCAAGGGGCGCGGGGAACTGCGCGACCAGCCACGACGAGCCCGCGGCCGCCACCCAGCCGCACCCTCCGAGCTCGTGGGCCCGCTCCGCCCGAACGGGCACACCCGGTCACTATCGCCGCCGTAACAGACCTGGTCACCGCCACCCACCCGCTGTAGAACTTCCTCCATAGGGCCCGAACGGGCAGCACCACCGGGGAAGGCGGGTGACGACATGACCGGCACCGCAGAGGACCGCCAGCGGCACATCGTGCAGGCCGCCCGCACCACAGGCGCCGTGGACGTCAACACCCTCGCCACCCAACTCGGCGTGGCAAAGGAAACCGTCCGCCGAGACCTCCGCGCCCTGGAGGACCACGGCCTGATCCGCCGCACCCACGGCGGCGCCTACCCCGTGGAGAGTGCCGGCTTCGAGACGACGCTCGCCTTCCGCGCCACCAGCCACGTCCCCGAGAAGCGCCGCATCGCCACCGCCGCGGCCGAACTGCTCGGGGACGCCGAGACGGTCTTCGTCGACGAGGGCTTCACCCCCCAGCTCATCGCCGAGGCCCTGCCCCGGGACCGTCCCCTGACCGTGGTCACCGCGTCCCTCCCGGTCGCGGGCGCCCTCGCCGAGGCGGACAGCGTCTCGGTCCTGCTGCTCGGGGGCCGGGTCCGCTCCGGCACCCTGGCCACCGTCGACCACTGGACGACGAAGATGCTCGCCGGCTTCGTCCTCGACCTCGCCTACATCGGCGCCAACGGCATCTCCCGCGAACACGGCCTCACCACCCCCGACCCCGCGGTCAGCGAGGTCAAGGCACAGGCGATCCGGGCCGCGCGCCGCACGGTGTTCGCGGGCGTCCACACCAAGTTCGGGGCGGTCAGCTTCTGCCGGTTCGCGGAGATCGGCGCGCTGGAGACGATCGTCACGAGCACCCTGCTCCCCACGTCCGAGGCCCACCGCTACTCACTGCTCGGGCCCCAGGTCATCCGCGTCTGAAAAACCAACTCACCGCTCAATACGGCACGCCACACCTTGCCGTGCCCTTTATCTCCCCATAAGTCCAGGAGCGATCCATGCGAACCCAGAGCCGACGACGGCCACCGCGAGCCACGCTCGCCCTGGCCGCCGCAGGGACGCTGCTCACCCCGCTGCTCTCCGGCTGCTGGGTCGGAGCCGGCGGGGCGGGGGCGGGCGGCGACTCGATCAACGTCCTCATGGTCAACAACCCCCAGATGACCGAGTTGCAGAAACTCGCCCCCCGCTTCACCGAAGAGACCGGCATCAAGGTCAACTTCACCGTCCTGCCCGAGAACGACGTCCGCGACAAGATCAGCCAGGACTTCGCCAACCAGGCCGGCCAGTACGACGTCGCCACCCTCTCCAACTACGAGATCCCGATCTACGCCCGCAACGGCTGGCTGCACGAGATGGACTCCTACGTCGCCAAGGACCCGGCATACGACGAACAGGACGTCCTCAAGCCGATGCGCCAGTCCCTGACCGGCGACGACGGCAAGCTCTACGGCCAGCCCTTCTACGGCGAGTCCTCCTTCCTGATGTACCGCAAGGACGTCTTCGCGAAGGCGGGCCTGACGATGCCGGCCCACCCCACCTGGACCCAGGTGGCCGACCTGGCCGCGAAGGCGGACGGCGCCGAGTCCGGCATGAAGGGCATCTGTCTGCGCGGACTGCCGGGCTGGGGCGAGGTGATGGCGCCCCTGACGACCGTCGTGAACACCTTCGGCGGCACCTGGTTCGACCAGAACTGGAAGGCCCGGCTCGACTCCCCCGAGTGGGAGAAGGCGACCAAGTTCTATGTCGACCTCGTCCGTGAGCACGGCGAGTCGGGAGCACCGCAGTCCGGCTTCGCCGAGTGCCTGAACAACATGACCCAGGGCAAGGTCGCCATGTGGTACGACGCCACGAGCGCCGCCGGCTCCCTGGAGGCGAACGACTCCCCCGTCAAGGGCAAGATCGGCTACGCCCCCGCCCCCGTCGAGGAGACGCAGTCCTCCGGCTGGCTCTACACCTGGGCCTGGGGCATCCAGGACGCCTCCCGCAACCCCGACAAGGCCTGGAAGTTCGTGTCCTGGGCCTCCGGCAAACAGTACGAACAGCTGGTCGGCGACCAGATCGGCTGGTCCAACGTCCCGGCCGGCAAGCGCGCGTCGACGTACACGAATCCGGCGTACGTCAAAGAGGCCGCCGCCTTCCAGGAGATGACCAAGGAGGCCATCGAAGGCGCGCGGCCCAACGACCCGGGGGTGCAGCCGCGTCCCGCGCCCGGCATCCAGTTCGTCGGCATCCCCGAGTTCACCGATCTCGGCACCAAGGTCTCCCAGGAGATCAGCGCGGCCATCGCCGGACGCCAGTCCGTCGAGTCGGCGCTGAAGAAGTCCCAGCGGCTCGCCGAGAAGATCTCCGAGGAGTACGAGGGACGATGACAGCGACGACAACGGCTCCGATAGCCGCCACTCCCGTACGCACCACCCGTCAGCCGTCGGCCCGTCTGCGCAACTGGGCCACCCGGGCCCCGCTCCTGCCCGCCCTGATCTTCATGATCGTGGTCACCCAGCTCCCGTTCGTGGCCACGCTGGTGATCTCGTTCTTCGACTGGAACGCCCTGTACCCGAAGGCCCGGCACTTCACCGGCCTCGACAACTACCAACAGGTCCTGACCGACGAGGCCCTGCGCCGCTCGGTGTGGACGACGGTCCTGCTGACGGCCACCGTGGTGCTGGTCAGCCTGGTGCTCGGCCTGGCTCTGGCACTGCTCCTCGACCGGAAGTTCCGGGGCCGTGGCGTGGTCCGCACCCTCCTCATCGCCCCCTTCCTGGTGGTCCCCGTGGCCGCGGCACTGCTCTGGAAGCATGTGCTCTACAACCCTGAATACGGTCTGCTCAATGGGCTGTTGCACTATGTGGGCGGCCCACAGCCCGACTGGATCTCCACCACCCCGCTGCTCGCCGTCGAAGCTTCTCTCGTCTGGCAGTGGACGCCGTTCATGATGCTGATCCTGCTGGCCGGCCTGCAGAGCCGCGACCAGCAGCAGATGGAGGCGGCGAAGGTGGACGGCGCCAGCGAGTGGCAGATGTTCCGCTACCTGACCCTCCCGCACCTGCGCCGCTACCTCGAACTCGGCGCTCTGCTGGGCTCGATCTACATCGTCCAGAACTTCGACGCGATCTTCACGATCACGTCGGGCGGCCTCGGCACCGCCAACCTCCCCTACACCGTCTACCAGAGCTTCTACCAGGCCCACGAGAACGGCCTCGCCTCGGCCGCGGGCGTCCTGGTGGTCATCGGCTCGATCATCATCGCGACCTTCGCCCTGCGCGTGGTGTCGTCCCTGTTCCGTGAGGAGGCGGGTCGGGCATGAGTGCAACGACCGTACGCCGTAAGGGCGTTGGCCTGGGCCTGCTGGCCTGGTTCCTGGGAGTGGCGTTCTTCCTCCCCATCGCATGGATGGCCCTGACGTCCTTCCACTCGGAGACGGACGCGGCGACGAATCCCCCCTCCTTCGGAGCCGCCCTCACCCTGGACGGCTACCGCGAGTTCTTCGGTACGGGCGGCGGCGCCAGCCCCTGGCCCTCGCTGATCAACTCGACGGTGGCGTCGCTGGCGTCGACGGCCTTCGTCCTGCTCCTGGCGCTCCCGGCGGCGTACGCGCTGTCGATCCGCCCGGTGAAGAAGTGGACGGACGTCCTGTTCTTCTTCCTGTCGACGAAGATGCTGCCGGTGGTGGCGGGGCTGCTGCCCATCTACCTGTTCGCCAAGAACACGGACATGCTCGACAACATCTGGCTGCTGGTCATCCTCTACACCTCCATGAACCTGCCGATCGCGGTCTGGATGATGCAGTCGTTCCTGGCCGAGGTGCCGGTGGCGATCATCGAGGCGGCCAGGGTGGACGGCGCGCGGCTCCCGACGATCCTGGCGCGCGTGGTCGCCCCGATCGCCCTCCCGGGAATCGCCGCGACAGCGCTGATCTGCTTCATCTTCAGCTGGAACGAGCTGCTGTTCGCGAGGGTCCTGACCGGCGTGGTGGCGGAGACCGCCCCCGTCTTCCTGACCGGCTTCATCACCAGCCAGGGCCTGTTCCTGGCGAAGGTGTGCGCCGCGTCGCTCGTCATCTCCCTGCCGGTGCTCGCCGCGGGGTTCGCCGCCCAGGACAAGCTGGTCCAGGGTCTGTCGTTGGGAGCCGTGAAATGAAGGCCGCCGTCATCGAGTCCGTGGGCCGTGCCGTCGTCGCCGAGGTCCCGGACCCGACGCCGGGTCCGCGCGAGGTCGTCGTCGAGGTCGCCGCGTGCGGTCTGTGCGGTACCGACCTGCACATCCTCCAGGGCGAGTTCGCGCCGAAGCTGCCGATCGTGCCGGGGCACGAGTTCGCGGGCGAGGTGGTGGGGGTGGGTACCCAGGTCACGGAGGTCGCGGTCGGCGACCGGGTAGCGGTCGATCCCTCGCTGTACTGCTACGAGTGCCGGTACTGCCGTACGGGCCACAACAACCTCTGCGCACGGTGGGCCGCGATCGGTGTGACCACGGCAGGAGGCGCGGCGCAGTACGCGGTGGCCCCGGTGGCGAACTGCGTGAAGCTGCCCGAACATGTCCGCACGCAGGACGCGGCCCTGGTGGAACCGCTGTCGTGCGCGGTACGCGGCTACGACGTCCTGCGGTCCCGCCTCGGCGCCCACGTCCTGATCTACGGCTCCGGAACCATGGGGCTGATGATGCTGGAGCTGGCGAAGCGGACCGGTGCGGCGAGCGTGGACGTGGTGGATGTGAACCCGGCCCGCCTGGAGACGGCCCGCCGGCTGGGCGTCTCGTCCTCGGCGGCGAACGCGGACGAGCTCGAGCGCCCGCAGGGCTGGGACGTGGTCGTCGACGCGACGGGCAACGCGGCGGCGATCCAGGACGGGCTGGAGCGGGTGGCCAAGGCGGGCACATTCCTCCAGTTCGGCGTGGCCGACTACGCGACGCGCGTCACGATCGACCCGTACCGCATCTACAACCAGGAGATCACCATCACCGGCTCGATGGCGGTCCTGCACAGCTTCGAACGCGCGGCGGAACTCTTCGCGAACGGCGTCCTCGACCCCGAGATCTTCATCAGCGACCGCATCCCCCTGGACCGGTACCCGGAGGCACTGAGCCAGTTCGCGGCGGGCGTGGGCAGGAAGATCGTGGTGGTGCCGTAGCCCCTACCCGTCCCCGCCCCAGGGGCGTGCCGTTCTTTGTTTTTCAGCCCGTCCGGCGTTTGAGGACGAGGCCCGTTCAGGGCCGACAGCGGGGGTCTGGGGGCGCAGCCCCCAGGGACGGGACGGGTAGGGGCGGCGGGGGCGAAAAACCGTTGGGGCCCGCCCCCACCGGCCCCCTACCATCCCGGCATGCCAAGCCCCCAGGGATTCCATTACGAGGCCCACACCAACGGAACCGTCCACATCACCCACCACCACCGCCCCGCCACCACCCTCCACGGCCCCAGAGCCGCCCAGTTCCTCGCCGAGGTCGAGTCCTCCTCCGATCCCCAGCTCGTGATGGCCCGCTGGACCGGAAACTACAAGCGAGGAAATGAGCGCACCGCCCGCAACCACCCCAGAAACCGCCGCTGACCCGATCGGTCGCAGGTAAGGGAACGGCAAAGCGGGCTCGATCGTTCACCGGGCATGACAGCTATGACCCCCGGCTCGAACATCCCTCTCTCCACCGCGCGCGTGACGGTGGACGTCGCCGCCCCGGTGCGGCTCGACGTATCGGGCCTGCTGCTCACCGCCGACGGCAAGGTGCGCTCCGACGACGACTTCATCTTCTACAACCAGCCCAACGGCCCGGGCGTGACGTACCGCTCCGGCGGCGGCACCGCCCCGGACGCGATCGTCGTCGACACCGCCGCGCTCCCGCCCGGCATCGAGAAGATCGTCGTGACCGCCAGCCCGGACGCCGCCGGCCAGACCTTCCAGGGCGTCGAACCGACGGCGACGATCCGCAGCGCCGACGACAACGCCGTCCTGGCCACCTTCACTCCCCCGCAGCTCGCCGCCGAGACCGCGCTGGTGGTCGTGGAGATCTACCTGCGCAACGGCGCGTGGAAGGCACGCGCGGTGGGCCAGGGCTACGCCGACGGCCTGGCCGGCATCGCCACCGACTTCGGCGTGAGCGTGGAGGAACCGGCCCCCGTGGCTCCGCCCCAGCCGGCCGCCCCCGTCACCCCCGTCGCCCCGCCGCAGCCCACCGTCCAGACCCCCGTGACCCCGCCCGCCCCGCCGATGACCACTCCGGCGACCCCGCCGCCGCCCGCGCACGCGCCCGGCGCGGGGAAGATCAACCTCGACAAGGGCCGCGTCAGCCTCCAGAAGAACCAGACGGTGTCCCTCGTCAAGGGCGGCCGCCCCCTGCTCTCCTCGGTCAAGATGGGCCTCGGCTGGGAGCCGGCGTACCGCGGCAAGGACATCGACCTGGACGCCTCGGTCATCGCGTACGGCCCGCAGCGCAACCACGTCGACAGCTGCTACTTCGGCAAACTCCAGATCGTGGGCGGCGCCATCCGCCACTCCGGCGACAACCTCACCGGCGAGGGCGGCGGCGACGACGAGGTCATCACCGTCGACCTCGGACGGCTGCCGCAGGAGGTCAGCGGACTGGTCTTCACCGTCAACTCCTTCTCCGGGCAGAAGTTCACCGAGGTCGCCAAGGCCTACTGCCGGCTGCTGGACGCCACGACCGGCGAGGAACTCGTCCGCTTCGACCTCACCGGCGCCGAGGCCCAGACCGGCGTGATGATGGCCAAGCTGATCCGCCAGTTCTCCGGCGAGTGGGAGATGACGGCGATGGGCGACTTCGTGAAGTCCCGCACGGTCCGCGGAATGGTGAAGCCGGCCGCTCAGGCCCTTTAGTCGTCACGGGTCCGGCCGGCGTCCTCCCCCGGCCGGACCCGACCGCCGATCCGGTCCGCCGATCCGGTCCACCGCAGCCCGTCGCGGCTCAGAAGAGCGCGCTGTAGGCGTTCAGCGCGGGCTGCCCGCCCAGGTGGGCGTACAGGACGGTGGAGTCCCGCCCGATCTCCCCGCGCTCCACGAGATCGACGAGGCCGGCCATGGACTTCCCCTCGTACACGAGCCCATTCCCGCGCTCTTTCTGCGGTTCGGCATCGCCAACGTGCCTCCACCTCGGCGCCTTCGATCGCTGTCCGCCGCCGAATTGGAGTGGGGCCGCATACTGAGCAGATCGTTTTACGTGCAGTCTCATCAACGTCCGACAGCCGGTGCTTCGCCGTGCCTAGCTGCAGCAGCATGCGCAGTTTGGGACAGGACCATCTGCAACCGGGAGAGCAGTAGCGCTTGTTCGAGGAACGATGGATACTGAAGCGCTCTCCGCAGTCATCGCGCTTGCACAGTCGCATCTCCTGACCACCATGTTGCGCTCCGACAGCTGCCAGTTCACCTCGACGCATGAGCCGGGCATAGTGTCTACGGCAGTACCCCCCGCGCGCCCCCTCGGCGGTCTTGTTCGCAACCGTCGAAGCCGCACGGGGTCCCCTTCGGCGTCCAAGCCTTCACTTTCTTGTTCGGGTCTCAGTGGACCGCCCATCGCCGGTAGTGCGCACCGCACCAGCCGCGCGCCTTTCGAGGCCGGACACAACCGGCGATGGAGCAGACACTCTTATTCATGGCCCACGAACATATGGGCGCACGAAATTCTATTCAAGCCATGGCCAACGGCCAGAAACCCCGCGCTCAAGCAACGGCACCATCCGGAAAGCCGCGTCCGACAGGCCCCCGAAGGTGTGCCGGTTCGCCTTGCCCGAGGGGCCGTGGCCCGCGCGGTAGCCGGCGAGGTTCCAGGTGTAGACCGGCACATGGGCGGGGACCTGCTGGGTCGGGTCACCGTGCCGGTTGAACGTGTACTGCTCGTCGGTGACGATCAGCACCCGGTCCTGCCCCCGGTAGTGCGCACGGACCGCCGAGGTGGTGTCGGTGCCGCCCAGGTCACCGAAGCGGCCCAGGATCTTCAGCACCGACTCGCCCTTGTCGTACGCCAGGTTCCGGCTCGTGGTACCGAACTCGACGAGGTCCGCCTGCTCGGCCCGCAGCGCCAGCGCCGTGCCGAAGATCGCCGCCGCGTCGGCCCGGTTGAGCTCCGAGCGGTCCGACAGCCGCGCCCACATCGAGCCCGAACGGTCGACCAGGACCAGCGTCCGGCCGGCCAGCGCGGGCACATTGGCCAGCGAGTGGCCGAGCGCCTGCTCCAGCGGGTACGACCAGCGCAGCGAGGGCGCGTGCTGGTACGCGGCCAGGTACCGGAAGGGGAACTGCCGCGACCGCGCGACCTCGGCCGGGTCGCTGATGCGCGCCGCGACCTGGGCCGCGACCTCGTCCGAGACACCGGCCTGGTCGAAGTTGCGCAGGTTGCGGACGAGCGCCATGGCGCCCATGGACGGGATCACGGCCTCCCAGGCCGCCTTGTCCATCGGGCCCTGGAGCCATCCGGCCAGCGCCTCCCACGTCATCCCGGCCGCCGCGAGCCGCTCGGCGCCGCCCTCGGACGTGACGACCGCACGCCGCCGCTCGACCGGCAGCGCCATCAGCTCGCGGTGCGCGGTGAGCACGGTGTTCGACGCGGGCGGCACGGCCGTGTCCGGGTTGTGCCGGCGGTCGAGCGCGTACCGGAACAGCTCGCCCTGCCACGGCTTGTCCGCGTCGGGCGCCGCGTGCACCAGGTTCAGGATGTCGCCGAAGCGGTAGCCCTTGGACGCGGTGTCGTACTTCAGCAGCGACTTGCCGTTGTAGAGACGCTGTACGGCGTCGGCGACTCCGCGCTTGACGGGCTTGGGCACCGCGCGGCCGTACGTCGCCGTCCAGTACCCGAGCAGCTCGCCGGGCTCGTCCGGGCGCCGCAGCACCGAGGCGATGACCTGCCGGTTGGCCGGGCCGTCGGTGACGCCCGCGTCCAGGCGTGCCTTGACGTACTCGGCGGCGCCCACGATCGAGGCCGTACGGAGGTTGCCCTCGCCGCGCAGCCAGCCGAGCAGGCCGGCCGTCCACGCGGGGTCCTCGACGGCGAGCTGCCGGACGAGGCGCACGTAACGGTCGTCACGGTCGGCGCCGGACTCGTAGAAGGTCTGCTGCGAGACGAAGTTGGCGATCGCCAGCAGAAAGAGTTCGGAACGCGCGTCCCGCTCATGACCGCGGCCGCCCTCGTACGACCGGAGCACTCGTCCGGTGGAGGTGACACGCGAGGTGGGCTGAGCTCGTGCCGCCTTCTTGTTGAATCGCGCCATGGTGAATTCCCCCGAATTCATTGTCTTTTCGGAGGGAGGCGCAACAAAAGGAGGGTGTCCGAGGTCGAAGTCGACTGCGGTTGCTTTAACTGGCGCGTCTTCCGTTCCGCCACACCGGCCCTGGGCCGATGACGGGATTCGAACCCGCACGAGGGACTCGCCCCCACCAGTTCCCGAAGTATCCGCTGCCTGCGCACCGGGCACCCACCTTGAGCTGCGCCTCCCCGAGATCAAATGCTTCGCACCGGGAGGTGCATGAAGTTGTGGTGTCCAGAGTTCAGGTCGGCGGAACCGACATTAGGTGCTCTAACCCCTGAGCTACACCGGCGCGTTGTACCGGTGGCGGGACTCGAACCCGCGGCCGCCCCATTATCAGTGGAAGTAGGTCCTGCCTTCGCACCTGGACGTTCATCACTGTAGGAGGGCGGCCGCGGAACGGGCGAGCGAATTAATTACCCGCGCTTCTGGCGCTTCCAGGGTCCGGTGATGGCGAGCATGATTCCGGGCGTCTGGATGTTGGCGTACAGGGTCCGGCCGCTGGGCGAGAAGGTGACGCCGGTGAACTCGCTGTACTCGGGCTCCTCTTCGGTGCCGATGTTGAGTTCGTTGCGGGCGATGGGGTAGGTGCGGCCGCTGTCGGTGGCGCCGAACAGATGCTGGACGCCCTCGCCGTCCTCGGCGATGACGAGGCCGCCGTAGGGAGAGACGGTGATGTTGTCGGGGCCGTCGAAGGCGCCAACCGCCGACGAATCAGCGGGGTCGGGGTTGACGCCCAGCAGGACCTTCAACATCAGGGTGCGGCGCTTGGGGTCGTAGAACCAGACCTGGCCGTCGTGCTGGACGGGGCTCTCGTCACGGGCGTAGGAGGAGACGATGTAGGTGCCGCCGTCGCCCCACCACATGCCCTCCAGCTTGCGGGCGCGGGTGACCTGGCCGTCGGTGAACTGCTTGCGGACGGGCACCGCCTTGGCGTCGCGGTCGGGGACGTCGATCCAGTCGACGCCGTAGACCGTGCCGGTCTTCGTGGCGCGGGAGAGGTCGTCGACGAACTTGCCGCCGGAGTCGAAGCACTTGAACGCCTGGAGGACGCCGGCGTCGTCGGCGAGGGTGCGCAGCTTGCCGCGGCCGTGCCGGAAGCCCTCCGGCGGGGTCCAGCGGAAGAGGAGGCCGCTCGGGCCCGAGGCGTCCTCGGTGAGGTAGGCGTGGCCGCGCTTGGGGTCGATGACGACCGCCTCGTGGGCGTACCGGCCGAACGCCTTGACGGGCCGGGGGTCGCGGTTGGCGCGGCGGTCGGCGGGGTCGACCTCGAAGACGTAGCCGTGGTCCTTGGTCATGCCGTTCTGGCCGGCCTTGTCCTCGGTCTCCTCGCCGGTGAGCCAGGTGCCCCAAGGGGTGGTGCCGCCCGCGCAGTTGGTGGAGGTGCCGGCGATGCCGACCCACTCGGCGATCTGTCCGTCGGGGCGGACCTCGACGACGGTGCAGCCACCGGACGCGGCGGGGTCGTAGACGAGCCCCTCGGTGAGCGGCACGGGGTACTTCCAGTTGGCGCGCGGGCCCTTCAGCTCGTGGTTGTTGACGAGGAGGGTGGTGCCGCGGGGCCCCGCGAAGGTGGCCGTGCCGTCGTGGTTGGAGGGCGTGGTCTCGCCGGACTCCAGCTTGGTCTTCCCGCTGTAGGTGATGACGCGGTACTTGAATCCGGCGGGCAGCGCGAGGATGCCGCCGGGGTCGGGGATCAGCGGCCCGTAGCCGACACCGCCGTGGCCGCCCGCGGCCTCCGCTCCCTGGCTCTCGATGTCGGTGGCCGCGAGTGCGTTGGGCGCGGTGGCGAGGGCGCCGACGCTGCCGGCCAGCGCGACCCCGGCGCCGGTGAGCGCGGATTTCGCGGCGAAGTCCCTGCGGGTGAGCGACATGGTGTCTCCTGTGACGGTGGGTGGCCTGGAGGGTGGGGGACCTCGGTCGGCGCCACCGTTTCGCCCGCGTCTGAACGGAAGCTGAACAGGGGGCGGCGGCGAGGGCCCCGCTTCCGTGAATCCGCCAGACCGCCTCTGTTCGAGCCAATGGGCGGAATAATCTTCGTAATAAAGGTCAACAGGGGTGAATCGTAACGAAATTCGTGATTCATTTCAGAATGCCTTGACTCTCGAAGCCCCGGGACATAGACCGGAAGTGCACACCACCCGAAGGGGAGGCGAGCCCGATGGACGCAAAGCGGGTGAGTCGCCTCCATGACGGCCGGCTCATGAAGCTGGCCAATGTGAGTGGGGTCGGCACCGGGAGGGACGAGCACTCGGGACAGGACGTGATCATCGTCTTCGTCACCCGGAAAGTGCCCCGTGCCCGGCTCCTTCAAGAAGACGTGGTTCCGGACGAGCTCGACGGCGTACCGGTGCGCGTGCTCGCGATCGGTGAAGTGAGCGCCCAGGGAGAGGACTTGTGAGCCTTGTGCGCTGAGTCACCGCGCCGCCGGCCCGTAAGGAACCCAGAGACGAAAACTGAAGAGGTGGCCTGGCGTGAGCCAGCCCGAAATGATGCGAGGACCGACTGGTGGTCAGCTGAGTGACAGCTCCCGCCAGCAAGCGAATTCAGACTTCCTGCGGGCGCAGTCGCCGCTGGCCAACGTCGTAGGCTTCGGTCACGGCGTGAAGTGGATCGACGGACAGCCCACGGGCGAGGCAGCCGTGCTGGTGTTCGTGACCCAGAAGGTTCCGGAGTCCCAGCTTCCCGAGCGGGATGTCATCCCGCAGGTGATGGACGACGGCACCCCCACCGACGTGATCGCGGTCGGCCATGTCGCCGCGCAGCGTCAGCAGCAGCGCAGGGCCTCGGGCCGCTCCGAGGACCGCAGCGCCTCCTACCGGTCCGACGGCAGCGTGGCCGAGCAACTCGCGGGCCTCTCACAGCCGTTGCTGGAAGAGCTCAGCGGACTCGGACAGTTCGAACCGCAGCTTCTCAAGCGCCGTATGCGCCCGTCCCCTTCCGGCTTCTCGGTCGGCAACGTACGGGTGACCGCGGGCACGCTGGGCAGCGTGGTGTACGACTTCCTGCCGGGCGCCTCCGTGGACCCGCCGGGTCCCGGCCTCGGCACACCGTCGAAGTTCTACATCCTCTCCAACAACCACGTGCTGGCCGACTCCAACCGTGCGCAGCTGGGCAGCTCGATCCTGCAGCCCGGAGCGTTCGACGGCGGCACGGACCCGGCGGACCGGATCGCGACCCTGGACCGGTTCATCCCGATCCAGTTCGCGCCGCAGATCCCGGTGGAGCGCCACAACAACGTCGTGGACTGCGCGCTCGGTGCGGTGGAGTTCCAGGACGCCACCCGTGAGCAGTACTTCAGCGGTACGCCGCGCGCCTGGCGGCGCAAGGCCAACGTCGCGGTCGGCGATCTGGTGAAGAAGACCGGCCGTACGACGAACATCAGCTTCGGCCGGATCATCGCGACCGACGCCACGATCGACGTCAACTACGGCACGGCGGGAACGGCCCGGTTCAAGGACCAGATCCTGACGACGACCATCTCGGCGGGCGGCGACTCCGGTTCGCTGGTGACCTCCCTCGACAACGTCGCGACCGGTCTGCTCTTCGCGGGCTCCTCGGTCGTCACCGTGGCCAACCACATCGAGAACGTTCGCGCACTGCTGCGGGTGGAAATCGCCGAGCAGCTGGCCTGACGGTCACTCAATACCCGTACGGGAAGAGGGAATCAGCATGACCACGCAGGCCAAGCGGCAGAAGAGCCAAGCCGGCTCCGAACACCGCTTCCACAATCCCCAGGGCGCGGAAGTCAAGACGCGTGACGAGGCGTTCGCCGCACCGCAGGACGTGTCCGCCGAGGCGGTCTCCACGTCCGCCAAGCTGGAACTGCACAACGGGGCGGTGACCTTCGGCATCGAGGTGAAGTACAACCCCAACACCTACCCGCACGTCGTGACCGGCGGCAAGATCACCTCCGGTATCTGCGGCGCCCCTTGGGACATCACGGGCGGCTTCGTGGGCGAAACGATTCGCCTGGACGCGAAGCGCACCGGCCAGGGCTCCTGCGCCAACACGATGACCCTCGTCGGCGAGTTCCAGAACCCGCCCGCCTACCGGGGTACGTACGGCTTCAACGGGGCGACGTCGTCGTTCAAGCACACGACGAGGTACCACTGCTGAGGCAGTGAACCGCTGAAGCGGTGAACGACTGAGTGCGGTGGCGGGGAGGTCAGCGACCTCCCCGCCACAGCCGCGTCAACTCCCCTGCTGGGAACGCGCCTTGAAGGCCGCCTTCCGCGCTTCCTTCGCGATCTTCTTGTCCGGATGCAGCCGCCCCATCGCCTCCAGCACATCCGCGGTCGCCGGGTGATCCACCCGCCAGGCCGCCGAGAAGAACCCGCTGTGCTGCTGGGCCAGCCCCTCGACCAGCGCCCTCAGTTCATCGGAGTTGCCTTCGGCCGCGAGCTGCGCGGCAACCGTGTCCACGGTCAGCCAGAAGATCATCGCCTCGGACGGCGGCGGAACGTCGGAGGCGCCCTGCTCGCTCAGCCAGACCCGGGCCAGACCGCCGAGCTCCGCGTCCTCGAGCACTTCCCGCAGGGCGGGCTCGGCAGTAGCGCCCACCAGCGACAACGCCTGCTGGCAGCGCAGCCTGCGCAGCGGCGCCCCGGCGTCCCCGCCCCGCGCGGCCGCCAGCAACTCCCGTGCCGCGGCGAGGGGTTCGCGTCGCGCCAGCCACTGTTCGGTCTCGGCCTGGGCGGCGGCGGGCGGGAAGTGGGCGGTGCCGTCGAGGAGCGCGTCCGCGCCCTTGTCGGCGAGGTCCCCGACGGCGGGCGCCGGGAATCCGGCCTCCTGCAGCCGCGCCCGCAGCCCGTACAGGCCGAGCGGGGTGAGCCGCACCATGCCGTACCGGGACACGTCGGTGTCGTCGACCGGGGCGGCGGGCTCCTCGTCGGCGTCGGCCATGAGCGCCTCGTCGACGGGCTGGTACTCGACCAGACCGACCGGCTCCAGGAGCCGGAACTGGTCGTCGAGGCGCATCATCGCGTCGGAGACCTGCTCCAGGACGTCGTTGGTGGGCTCCCCCATGTCGCTGGGCACGATCATCGAGGCGGCGAGCGCGGGCAGCGGCACGGGTCCGTCGCCGGGCCCTTCCTCGTTGACGCTCAGCAGATACAGGTTGCCGAGCACACCGTCGAGGAACTCGGCCTCCGCCTCCGGGTCCCAGTCCAGCGAGGAGAAGTCGATCTCCGTGACCCCCTCTTCCGGGTTCACCGCGTCGACCAGGTCGTCCAGGTCGGGCACGCTCGCGTCGGCGAGCACCGTCTCCAGCGCCGTCTGCCACACGGCGAGCACGTCGTGCGGTGCGCCGCCGGTGAGCAGGCCGAGCTCCTCGCCCGCGGCGACGGTGCCCGCTTCCTCGTCGGTGATCTCGACCAGCCCGGTGTCGAGGGCGACCCGCCAGGCCTCGCTCGCCCAGGCGGCGGCGTCGTCCCCGGTCAGGCCGAGCAGCTCGGCGGCGGCGGGCAGCTGCTCCTCGACGAGCTCGCCGCCGGCGTCGACGCGGGTGTCGGGGCCGGCCCAGCGGGCGAGCCGGGCGGCCCGGGACAGCAACGGCGTGGACAACGCGTCCCGCGCCAGCTCCGCTTCGGGATGCAGCCGCACCGGCGGCAAGGGGGAGCTGTCTGACATCGGCTGGTTCTCCTAGAGACGCGGCGTGACCACTCAGCCGCTCAGCCTAGACGGATTTCCACCCATGCCGCCCGGTTCATCTACCCGTCGGGCCGCGTACATGGCCGAAACCTTGACAAGTGGCCTGACCAGGCAGGAGATTACGCGCGTAGAAATCTGCTGGACATGTGTTCACTGTAATTTTCTACGCGCGTCGCACCGCCCCACCGGTTCGGCTCCACACACGTTTCACCCTCGTCCCGGCGCTATGCACGTCCCCGGAGGGATTCCGTTGCCGAGCAAGTCCTCTGCGCGCCTCGCCGCGCTCACCGTCGCCGCCGTATGTTCCGCGGCGTCCACCATCGTCCTGACCTCTCCCGCGCACGCGGACTCCGTGGCCATCCATGACATTCAGGGCACCACGCGCATATCCCCGTACGCGGGCAAGGCCGTCACGGATGTGTCCGGAATCGTCACCGGCATCCGCACCTACGGCTCCTCCAAGGGTTTCTGGATCCAGGACCCGAACGCCGACGCCGATCCGGCCACCAGTGAGGGCGTCTTCGTCTTCACCAGCTCCACCCCGAAGGGCGTCGCCGTCGGCGACCTCGTCACGGTCTCGGGCACGGTCTCGGAGTTCGTCCCGGCCGGCGCCGCCTCCGGCAACCAGTCGATCACCGAGATCACCAAGCCGACGTTCACCGTCGTCTCCAGCGGCAACGCCGTCCCGGCCGCGAAGGTCATCGGCGCCAAGTCGGTGCCGGCCGCGTACGCCCCGGCGGGCGACAGCGCCGCGAACAACTCCGTCAACGGCCTGACCCTGGAGCCGTCGAAGTACGCCCTGGACTACTACGAGTCCCTGGAGGGCGAGAACGTCCAGGTCGCCGACGCCCGCGTGACCGGCGCCACCGACCCGTACACCGAGCTCTGGGTCACGGTGAAGCCGAGCGAGAACGCCAACCGCCGCGGCGGCACTGTCTACGGCTCCTACGACTCCCAGAACACGGGCCGCATCCAGATCCAGTCCCTCGGCGCGACCTCCGCCTTCCCGAAGGCGAACGTCGGTGACGTCCTGACGGGCGCCACCTCCGGCCCGCTGGACTACAACCAGTTCGGCGGCTACACGCTCGTCGCCAACACGATCGGCACACTGAAGAGCGCCGGCGTGGCCCGTGAGACGACCGAGAAGCAGAAGAAGGGCGAGCTGGCGGTCGCGACGTACAACGTCGAGAACCTCGACCCGTCCGACAACACCTTCGCCGAGCACGCCGCCGCGATCGTGCACAACCTCCAGTCGCCCGACATCGTGTCCCTGGAGGAGATCCAGGACAACAACGGCGCGACGAACGACGGCACGGTCGCCGCCGACCAGACGGTGCGGAAGCTGATCGACGCCATCGTCGCCGCGGGCGGCCCGGCGTACGACTGGCGCTCCATCGACCCGGCGAACGGCACCGACGGCGGCGAGCCCGGCGGCAACATCCGCCAGGTGTTCCTCTTCAACCCGGAGCGGGTCTCCTTCACCGATCGCGCGGGCGGCGACGCCACCACGGCCGTCGGTGTCACCAAGGAGAAGGGCAAGGCCGCGCTGACGGTCTCCCCGGGCCGTATCGACCCGGCCGACGCGGCCTGGGCGAACAGCCGCAAGCCGCTGGTCGGCGAGTTCGTCTTCCGTGGCAGGACGGTCTTCGTGATCGCCAACCACTTCAACTCCAAGGGCGGCGACTACGGCCTGACCTCGCAGTACCAGCCGGTGCCGCGCAGCTCGGAGACCCAGCGCCACCTCCAGGCGACCGCGGTGAACGCGTTCGTCAAGGACGTCCTGGCCACCCAGAAGAACGCGGACGTCATCGCCCTCGGCGACATCAACGACTTCGAGTTCTCCGACACCGCCAAGATCCTGGAGAGCGACGGCGCCCTCTGGTCGGCGATCAAGTCGCTGCCGAAGAGCGAGCGTTACTCGTACGTCTACCAGGGCAACGCCCAGGTCCTGGACCAGATCCTGGTCAGCCCCTCGATCCGGAAGTCCTGCGACTTCGAGTACGACAGCGTGCACGTCAACTCGGAGTTCAACGACCAGATCAGCGACCACGACCCGCAGGTGCTGCGCTTCCAGCCGTAAGCGCCGTAGCCCATGAAGTCATCAGGGCTCAGGACTGGTTGAACAACCCGTTCAACCAGTCCTGCCAGGCCGCCTCGCACTCCTTGATGTCGTCACCCGGCGTGAAGTCGTGCAGGGAGACACCGACCGGGTATCCCCAGTGGTTGCGTCCGAAGATCCGGGTGAGTCCCCGTTCGGTGCGCAGCCCGATGAAGTAGGGGTTGCGGAAGTCGACGACGGCGTCGAACTCGTCGGGCCCGTGGACCCGCACCGAGGTCCCGGCGGCCACGCCCTCCCCGAGCCCGAGCGCCCGAGCGACGGCCTCCAGCGCGTCCGCGGCCTTCGACGCCTCAGGTCCGTCGAAGGTCGCGAAGGCGGCGGGCCGGGGCGCGAAGTGGGTGAGGTACTCGCGCAGGGTGTGCAGATAGAAGTCGGTGTGCTTGGCGGCGCCGTCGTACTGGTTGTCCCAGTCGTCGACGAAGATCCCACTGTGCACATACCGCACCCAGGCGCGGCGGCCGTCGTCGCGCGGCTCGACGGTGTAGTCGAGCTGGTTCATGGTCTGCTCGGAGATGCCGTCCACGTTCTCGACCCGGTTGGTGTAGCGGTGGGGCGGGTCCCAGGCGGTGACGGTGGAGCCGAAGGGTCCCTTGCCGCCGACCTTGGGCTCTGGTGGCTCCATCGGCCACAGATAGCCGTCGGTGCCCGTGGTGACGGCGTCCCACACCTGCTGCGGGGTGGCGTCGACCTCGAACTCGCGGACGATCTCGAACTCTTTGGACATGATCTACTCCAACTCGGTCTGCTTGAGGGTGGGATGGACCGCCACGACGATCCGATGGTCCCGGCCGCCCTCGGATTCCGGGGCGTCGTACTTGCGGATCAGCGCGGTGACTCCTGCGGTCAACTCCTGGATGAACGCGGCACGTTCGGCGGCTGACGCGAACCGCACCTCGCCGTCAAGGGCGTAGGTGGCGAGCCCCTTGCGCGCCTTTGCCGCACCGGTGATCAGCTGCCCGACGTCCCGCACCAGCCGGGCGCCGAGCGCGAGCAGCCAGCGCGCGGAGAGCTGGTCGCGGAAGCGGTCCGGGTCCGGCTGCACGGAGGCGAGCGCGAGCGGCGAGATGACGTACGACGCGGCCGTCGCCCGCATCAGCCGTTCGGTGACGTTGCCCTTGCGGCGCTCCCCGGCCAGCTCGACCAGGCCGTGCCGCTCCAGCGCCTTGAGGTGGTAGTTCACCTTCTGCCGGGGCAGCCCGACCTTGCCGGCGAGCATCGCCGCCGACGCGGGTCCGGCGGCGAGCTCGGCGAGCAGCCTGGCCCTTATGGGGTCCAGCGAGACGGCTGCGGCCTCGGGGTCCTCGATCACGGTCACGTCCAGCATGCGTCCACCGTCTCACCGAAAACTTTTTTTGTCCAGGAGAGAATAGTCTTCGGTGATGGTCCCCGTCAGCCGGGTCACTCGGGTACGAGCCCCAGCGCGTGGTCGTACCGGCTGACCGTGCTGCTCTTGAGCCCCGGCCAGGTCTGGACGCGCTCCCAGAGGGCGCTCGCCGAGCCGATGCCGTCCCCGGGGGCGGCCATGGCGTCGATGTGGGCCCGGGCGCTCTCCCATCCGGCGTAGTTCAGGACCCGGGTGCCGTCGGTGCTCAGGTGGAAGTGGCCGGAGATGCCTCCGGGGTGCGGGTTCGGCTCGAACTCCACGTCGACGATCACGATGCACCCCGGCACCCGCGCGTCGCCCTCCCGGACGGCACTGCGGTAGCGCCGGTAGCGGCCGAGCCACAGGCGCTCGATGCCGGGCACGGCGGTGTCGATCTCGTCGACCCGCTCCTGCCGGTGCGTCTTGACGAAGGCCTCGTACGCCGCCTCGCTCGTCCACTGCGAGTGGTGGAGCAGCGTGCCCGTGTCATGGCCGGTGTAGACGTGGTACGAGCGCAGATCGGGGGTCGGCCAGGGCCTGCGCTCCCAGGTGCGGGCGATGGCCTCGACGGTGTCGCGCTGCCGCTCGGGGCTGCCCACGCGCCAGGTACTGAAGAAGGGGGCGCCGACTCGGGGGTCGGTCAGGGCGGGGTGGTCGAGGGTACGACGGGTCATGGCGGACTCCCTCACTCGTGATCGCTTGTGATCGCTCGCGATCGGTGTGGGCCCCACCCTCCAACCTCAACCAAGATTCAGGTCAAGCCCGTGCTTGGCCACGGAATTTCAGGAGACCCGCCTGCTCATGGCCGACAAGGACAGCCCCTCCGAATTGCCCGCGCGTTCCTGGCGGGCGGTGTCGCGGCGCACGGTGAAGGAGTTCCTGGACGACGAACTCTCCGACCGCGCGGCCGCGTTGACGTACTACGGCGTCTTGTCGATGTTTCCCGCGCTGCTCGTCCTGGTGTCCCTGCTGGGGGTGGCGGGGCGCAGCGCCACCGACAAGATCCTCGACAACATCGGGGACCTGGCCCCGGGTCCGGCGCGGGACATCCTGCGGGACGCGGTGGTGCAACTGAGCGACTCGGGAGGCACGGGGAGCGTGCTCGCGCTGCTCGGCCTGCTGGCCGCGCTGTGGTCCGCGTCCGGTTACGTCGCCGCGTTCATCCGTACGTCCAACGCGGTGTACGACCTCCCCGAGGGCCGCCCGGTGTGGAAACTGACGCCGCTCAGGCTGATCCTGACCGTGGCCCTGATGCTCATGCTCGCCGCCAGCGCGGTGATCGTGGTGTTCACCGGCCCGCTGGCGGAACGGGCGGGCACGGCGATCGGGCTCGGGGACGCGGCGATCGCCCTGTGGGGCATCGCCAAATGGCCGGTCCTGCTGATCCTTGTGGTGCTGATGATCGGCCTGCTGTACTGGGCCGCCCCCAACGTCCGCGGCCGCGGCTTCCGCTGGATCTCCCCCGGCAGCTGCCTCGCCACCCTGATCTGGCTCGCGGCCTCCGCCGGTTTCGCCGTCTACGCGGCCAACTTCGGCTCGTACAACAAGACCTACGGCACCCTCGCAGGCGCCATCGTCTTCCTCGTCTGGCTCTGGCTCTCCAACCTCGCCATCCTCCTCGGCCTGGAATTCGACGCCGAACTGGCCCGAGAACGAGCCATCACCGACGGCCGCCCCCCGACGGAGGAACCGTACGTCGAGCCCCGGGACACCCGAAAATGGCCCCCGAAGTGGCGAGCGGCCCGGGAGCAGTGACCACAACGCCGGTCCGGCATCCGAGGCCAAGGCCGCACCATCCCCGGCGTCCGAGGCCAAGGCCCACAGGGGCTTCACCTCTCAACGCCGGTCCAGGTGTTCCAGCCCGTCCGGCGTTTGAGGACGAGGCCCGTTCAGGGCCGACAGCGGGGGTCTGGGGGCGCAGCCCCCAGGGATGGGACGGGTAGGGGCGGCGGGGGCGAGAAGAACCCGGCGCGCACCCCACCGCCACCCCGGCACGCCGACGCCGGCCGGGCTGCACTCACCCGGCCAGCGCCACACAACTTCTCGCTCCGCTAGCGTCCGTTCCGCCGCCGTACCATCTCCTCCACTACCACGGCACCCACCACCGCCCCCACGACCAGCACCGGCCGCGGATTCCGCAGCGCAGCCTGGACGACGGTACGAACAGGCCGCGGCACACTGTGCTCAACGGCATGACCCGCATGCGACGCCTTGTCCTGCACGGTGTGCCCGACCTCGCTCGCCCGGCCCTGCACGGCATGCCCCGCCCGGCTCGCCCGGTCCTGAACGGCGTGACCGGCCTCAGCCGCACTGCTGCGCAGCTGCACGGTCATCGCACCGGCCTTGTCCTTGAGATCCGCGGCACGCGCCATGGCCCGCCCCTTCACATCCGCCTTGCCCGCCAACTCCTCGACCGTGTCGCCGAGTTGGCCCCTCGTCTCCTCGATCTGCCGACGCAGCTCCTCGGGGCTCTTGGCCCCGTCCGCCACGCCCGGCGTCGTCTTGTCCGTCATCGGTGTGCCCTTTCCCTGATCTCCTCGACATCGGCCCTGACGCTGCCGAGGGTCTCCTCGGGCGTGGGGGGTGCGGCGCGGCGCAACTGTGCGCGACCACGAGCGGCAAGCACCGCCGCGATCACGAACAGCACCGCCGTCACGATGAGCGCCGCGGCCCAGACGGCCAGCGCCAGCGAGAGCGCGGCGGTCGCCGTACCCGCCAGGGCGAGCAGACCGGCGTAGGCGAATGCGCCGGCGGCGCCGAGCAGCCCGCCGCCGCGGCCTGCGCGCCGGCCCTTCTCGGCCAGCTCCTCCTTGGCGAGGGCCACTTCCTGTCGTACGAGCTGAGAGAGCTGTTCGGTGGCCTGTCCGACGAGTTCACCCACGGAGTGCTGGGTCGGGCCGGGGGCCGTGGAGTGGGTCACGATGTCCGCCTCCTCTCTGGTTCGGAGCGGACGAGTACCCGGTTGCGGCCCCCACAAGCGCTGTTTCGCGAGTTCGGTCACCGGACCGTCGCTCTAGCCTTCCCCGCCCTTCCCACGCTCCCCCAGCCTCGCCAGCTGGCTCTGGAACCAGTCCAGCCGCGCCTGCAGCAAGGCCGCCTCCGCAGCGAGTTCGGGCACACCGAGGCCGTCGGCAACGACATCCGCCACCGCCACCCCACACCCCGCAGCCCCACTCCCCGCCACCACCCGCAGCCCCTCCCCCGCCAGCCGCGCGAACGACGCGAGCGAGACGGACGTACGACCCCGCAGACACCCCGCACACGAGGGCGCGAGCGCGCGCCAGCCAGGGCGGCCCCAGCCGGCGTCGGCCAGCGCCGAGGCGACCGTGCCGCAGGTGCAGGGGCCCACGGTGGCGACCCGGATCCGCTGGCGGGCATAGCGGAAGCCGCGTTCGAAACGGAGGTAGCGGCCGATGACCGAGACCTCGAGCAGGACGGCCGCCCGGTGCTCGGCCGTGCACAGCAGTGACTCGGCCGTCGAGCGGTCGTGCACACAGTGGAAGCCGCAGTCGCAGCGACGGTGCGGCGCCTGGTGCCGCAGGCCGTAGACGCAGGACGCGTCGGCCACGACTCCGTACGGCAGCGCGCCGCCCAGCGACACACCGGTGAACCCGGCCCGGGTGCCGTCGTGGGACAGCACCGGGTGGGCGATCTTGTATCCGGTCGGCGGCTCCGTCGGGCGTTCCTCCGGAAGCCGCAGCCTCATCGGGCGGCCGGGACCTCTTCGGGCGCCTTCAGTTCCTTGATCTCTTCGGGAAGTTCGAGTTCGGGTTCCTGCTCGTGCGCCTGCGGCCGCTCTTCCGCGACTCCGGTGGCGAGTGCCTTACCGAGCTTCATGACGCCTCCCATGACCAGGGGCCGATGACCGTCCTGGCCATGGTGACCCATGAAGTGCCGATTTGGACATAGGGCCCCGGCATCGCTCACTACCAGCAACCCCTTAGTATCGCTTATCAATACATCGTAGAAGAATTAAGTGGAGCTTCACGATGGCTCCGCCGAGACTACCCCCATGACGTACTCCTCTGCCTCCACCCCTCCCCCCGCCCCTCCCTTCGGCCGCACCCTCTGCGCCATGATCACGCCGTTCACCGAGGGCGGCTCCCTCGACCTGGACGGTGCCCAGCGGCTCGCGGAGCGGCTGGTGGCGGAGGGCTGCGACGGGCTGGTGCTCTCCGGGACGACCGGTGAGTCGCCCACGACGACGGACGCCGAGAAGGCGCAGCTCGTCCGGGCGGTGCGGGAGGCGGTGGGCGAGCGGGCGTCGGTCCTGGCGGGCGTCGGCACCTTCGACACCCGGCACACCGTCGAACTCGCCCTGGAGGCCGAAAAGGCGGGCGCGGACGGCCTGTTGGTGGTCAGCCCGTACTACAGCAAGCCCCCGCAGGAGGCGATCGAGGCGCACTTCCGCCAGATCGCGGACTCCACCGGTCTGCCGATCACGCTCTACGACATCCCGGGCCGGACCGGCACCCGTATCGAGCCCGACATCCTGATCCGTCTCGCCGAACACCCCCGGATCGTGGCGGTGAAGGACTGCTCCTACGACTTCCTCGCCGCCCAGAAGGTCATCTCCCGCACGGAGTTGGCGTACTACGCGGGCTGCGACGAACACAACCTCGCCCTGTACGCGGTGGGCGGTGCGGGCTATGTGAGCACTGTCGCGAACCTCGTCCCCGCTCAACTCCGCGCGGTCCTCGACCTGTTCGACGCGGGCGAAACGGCGAAGGCGGCCCGTCTCCAACAACGCGCCACGCCCCTCGTCGAGTTGACGATGTCGGCGGGCCTGCCCGGCACGGTCACCGTGAAGGCCCTCCTCAACGACCTGGGCCTGCCCGCGGGCCCGGTCCGCGCACCCCTGCTGCCCGCCGGCCGGGATGCGGTCGACGGGCTGCGGGCGGCCTACGAGGAGCTGACGGCCGGCTGATCAGCGCTCGGCGAAGACGGCCTCCCACGGCTCCGGGTCGGTCTCCGGATGCTCGCGGACTCCGCTCAGCGGTACGACCTTGTCGCTGCCGATCGTGACCAGCACGAGCCGGTCCTCGTACGCCTCGTCCAGACCGCTGGTCCGCTCCCAGGCGATGAGCCGCTGGTTGTCGACCCAGGCGAGCAGTTCGGCGCCGCGGACCTTGGTGATCTCCTTGCCGGTGAGGGGATCCTTGATGAAGGAGTACGACTTGCCGGCCGTGGTCCTGTGCCCCGGGGCGATGGCAGGTTCGACCTCCTCCGCCAGACCGAGGGCGGCCAGCTTGCCGTTCGGGGACAGCCGCGCGGGCACGTCCCAGCGCAGGTACTTCTCGTTCACGGGCGCGGCGGTCTCCTTGCCCGACAGGTCGTAGAACTTCGGCCGGACGAGGGTGCTGAGACCTCCGCCGGCCGCGAACAGGTGCCTGTCGTCACGAGTGAAGGCGAAGTCGGCGCGGCCACCCGCGGAGGAACTCGGGACCCGGTGCCAGATACCCCCGCCCCCCTCAGCCAGGTCCAGGAGGAGGAACCCGGTCCGGCTCACCCTGTGCGTGGACATCCACGCGCCCTCGCTGTCTTCGGCGTTCTTGAACTTCTCGAGCGAGTCGGGGTGCTCGGAGTACGTCGTGGCGACCAGCTCGGTCCCGCCGTTCGAGAACGCCAGCCCGGCGACGCCCCTTCCGGCCGGGATCCACCGCTCGACCTCCCCCGTCGCGAGGTCGAGCAGTCCGATCCGGGCGGCGGGCAGGGTCCGCTCCAGCACGGCGGCGGTCTTCAGACCCGGTGCCACGGCGACGAAGGACCACCGGGTGTCCTTCTTGTACTTGCCGGTGTCGGGATCGAGCAGCCAGTAGGTCCGCTCGTAGGTCGCCTCCTTCTTGTTCTTCGCCACGAGCGCCGTCGTGCAGTACGCGGCGAGCGCGGACCGTCCGGCCGCGATCAGGTCGCTCGGCGGCGACTGGTCGGGGTGGGCGCTGATCCCGTCCTGCTGCGTGACACCCGCGGGGCGTGCGTCGTCGCGTCCTTCGTTCAGCAGCGGCACCGCCACCGAGACGGCCACCACGGCCGCGGTGGCGACGGCGACGGCCACGAGCCGGCGAGTGCGGCGGCGCCGGCGGACGGCCAGCACCCGGTCGGCGAACCCCGGGCCCGCCGACGCCTCTTCGACGGCCAGCTCCCGCAGGGAGTCACGCACGAGTTCCTCGACGTTCACGGACGTACCTCCACGGGTGTGCAGTCATGAGCCGGCGGCTGCCGGACGTCCTCGCCACCGCTCAGGGCGGCCAGTTCGGGCGCGAGGGTGCGCAGCCGGGCGAGCGAGCGGTGGGCGGTGGACCGTACGGTGCCGACGGAGCAGCCCAGGACGCGGGCCACTTCGGCTTCGGGCAGGTCCTCGAAATAGCGCAATACGAGCACGGTGCGCTGCCGGGCGGTGAGGCGGGCGAGCGCGCCGCGCATCACGAGCCGCAGCTCGGCGGCGGACGAGGCGTCCGCGTCCGCCCGTCCCTCCGGTGGCTCGGCGACACTCAGCTCACGTCTGGGCCACTTCAGCCGCCAGCGGCTGACCTGCTGCCGGTAGAGGATCCGCCGTACGTACGCCTCGGGTTCGTCGATGCGGTGCCAGCGGCCCGCCGCCTTGATCAGCGCGTTCTGCAGCAGGTCCTCGGCGGTGTGCCGGTCCCCGCCACTGAGCAGCACGGCCGTCTTCAGCAGCGCGGACGACCGGTGCTCCACGAACTCCCGGAAGCTGTCCTGCGCTTCGGCATCCATCGTCACCTTCTCTTCCCCCGGGGTGGACCCGATGTCCGCCCCCCTGTGCCCCTTGTGACGCGCGGGACCGCACCCCGCTATGTCTGCGCGTACGAGAAAATTCGACCGCCCCACGGGGACCCCTCCCGTACGGTGACCCGATGAGCCGCCCGCGCCCCCGCCCGCTCCTCTTCCTCGACGTCGACGGCCCCCTCAACCCGTACGCGGCGAAGCCCGAGCGCCGCCCCGAGGGCTGTACGACGATCAGGGCGTCCGTGCACCCGGGCCGCCCCCTGCGCGTGTGGCTCAACCCGTCCCACGGCGCGGCCCTCCTCGCGCTCCCCTACGACCTGTGCTGGGCGACGACCTGGATGGACGCGGCCAACCGGTGGATCGCCCCGGTCATCGGCCTCCCCCGGCTGCCCTACGTCGACTTCGGCGACTCCCTGCTCGTCCACCGCCCCGACGGAATCCACTGGAAGACGCAGGCCATCGTGGCGTACGCCGAAGGCCGCCCCTTCGCCTGGGTCGACGACGAGCAGACCCCGGCGGACACCACCTACGTCACCGGTCACCACCCGGCCCCCGCCCTCCTCCACCACGTCGACCCCCGACTCGGCCTGCGCGAGGACGACTTCACGGCACTGCGGACATGGGCGAGCGCCCTCCCGCACTCGGCGGAAGGGCGCTCACCGTGACGTCGGACGTCAGTTGTGACTGTGCAGGATCTCGTTCAGCCCGCCCCACACCGCGTTGTTCGGCCGGGCCTCGACCGTGCCGGTGACCGAGTTGCGGCGGAAGAGGATGTTCGAGGCGCCGGAGAGCTCGCGGGCCTTGACGATCTGGCCGTCGGGCATGGTGACGCGGGTGCCGGCGGTGACGTAGAGGCCGGCCTCGACGACGCACTCGTCGCCCAGCGCGATACCGACGCCCGCCTCGGCGCCGATGAGGCAGCGCTCGCCGATGACGATACGGACGTTGCCGCCGCCGGACAGCGTGCCCATCGTCGACGCGCCGCCGCCGATGTCGGAGCCGTCACCGACCACGACACCGGCGGAGATACGGCCCTCGACCATGGATGTGCCGAGCGTGCCGGCGTTGAAGTTGACGAAGCCCTCGTGCATGACGGTGGTGCCCTCGGCGAGGTGGGCACCGAGGCGGACGCGGTCGGCGTCGGCGATGCGGACACCCTTGGGCGCCACGTAGTCCGTCATGCGCGGGAACTTGTCGACGGAGGTCACCTGGAGGTGCAGCCCCTCGGCGCGGGCGTTGAGCCGTACCTTCTCGATGTCGTCGACGGCGACCGGGCCCAGCGAGGTCCAGGCGACGTTGGCGAGGAGGCCGAAGATGCCGTCCAGGCTCTGGCCGTGCGGCTTGACCAGGCGGTGCGAGAGCAGGTGCAGGCGCAGGTAGACGTCGTGCGTGTCGGTCGGCTTCTCGTCCAGCGAGGAGATGACCGTACGGACCGCGACCACCTCGACGCCACGCCGGGCGTCCGGCCCGATCGCCTTCGCGGCACCCTCACCGAGCAGCTCCACGGCCCGCTCGGCGGACAGCCGCTCGGTACCGGACGGCCCGGCCTCCGCGGTCAGCTCGGGCGCGGGGAACCAGGTGTCGAGAACAGTGCCGTCGGCGGCGATCGTGGCGAGGCCGGCGGCCACGGCGCCGGTGGTACGAGAAGCAGTCGTATCGGTCATGAGGGCAACCTAACCGCCCCACACCCACAGAGGCCAACCAGCCAAGACACCATCTCAGGTACCGAACCGCCGCGCCGGGCGAGAACGGACTCGGAGCATCCCCCACCCACCCACAGGTGTTGCGCCCCTGGGCGCCGGTCCCGCTTCTCAACGACGGTCCACCAACTCGGCCTGTCCGGCGTTTGAGGACGAGGCCCCTTCAGGGCCGATCGGGGTCTGGGGCGGAGCCCCTGGGGATGGGACGGGTAGGGGCGGCGGGGGCGAAGAAGACCCTCAAGAGCCCCCACCCGCCCCACCCTCCCCTGAGTGAGGGCCCGCAGGAATGACCCGCCCCAGGACCTCCCGCGCATACTCCTCGTCGTACACCCCGTCGGTCAGCAGCACCTGCAGACAGATCCCGTCCATCAGCGCCACCAGCGCCCGCGCGGTGACCGCGTCGGTGCGGCGGCCCAGCCGCTCGGCGAGGTCCTCGGCCCACTCCGCGGCGACCGGCCGCAGCGCGGGGCGCCGCAGGGCGGCGAGATACAGCTCGCACTCCAGCTCCACGCCGGTACGGTCACCCGCGAGCCACTCACCCAGCAGACCGGCGAGTTCGGCGGCCAGGTCCGCGCCCCGGTCCTCCAGCCCGCCCCGCGCCACGACGACCTTCGCGAACCCCTCGTTGGCCTGCCGCAGCGCGGCGACCATCAGCTCGTCGAGGGTCTTGAAGTGGTACGTCGTCGAGCCGAGCGGCACATCGGCCTCGGCGGCGACGGAGCGATGGCTCAGCCCGGCGAGGCCATGGCGGCCCACGACCCGGATCGCCGCGTCGATGATCCGCTGGCGGCGCTCGGGGTCGTAGCGGCGGGCCATCAGTGCGCACCGCCCAGGTTCAGCACGACCACCCCGGCGATGATCAGCACGATCCCGGCGGCCTTGGCGGGGCTCATCCCCTCGCCCAGGAACGTGAACCCGATCGCGGCGATCACCGCGGTGCCGACGCCCGCCCAGATCGCGTAGGCCGTACCGACGGACACGGTCTTCAGCGTCTGCGCGAGCAGCGCGAACGCCAGGGCGTACCCGAGGACGGTCAGCAGCGAGGGCAGCAGCTTGCTGAAGCCCTCGCTGTACTTCATGGCGGTCGTCGCGGCCACCTCGGCGGCGATCGCTCCGGCGAGCAGCACATATCCCATGTGTACGAGTGTACATAACAGCGCTCACGCTGCGGCGCCGCGCGTACGCCGGTGCCGGGTCACGAGGTGTACGAACCGCGCGCCGGGAAGAGCCGCAGGGTCTCCTCGAGCGCGATGCTGAGAGAACGATGCGGAAACCGCTCGCACAAACGGCTGCTCGAAGAGCGCGAGGTCCACTACTGTGCGATCTGCTTCACCGTTCATCCACCGCGCCGTCACGGCTGCGGCCTCCCCCCATGGGCTCCGCCAGAGGAACTGCGCATGCCAGACACCAAGTCCCAGCCTCCACATGACCGACCGTGGGAGACCGGCTGGGCACCCGACACCACCCGGGCACCCGGAACCCGCCGTCTCTATCTCGCAGGTGTCCTCGCCGTGGCCACGGTCGTCGCCTGCGTCACGGCGATATCCATGACGGGCAGCCCTCCTGACGCCGTGTCGAAGTCGGCGCCCCCCTCGGACGGCGGGACGATACCGGGGCTGGCCGGTTACGCCAGTCCGTCCGACACCACGACGGTCCCCCCGAAGGGCAAGAGCGGCCTGGCGACCTCCGAGGAGAGCACCTCCGCCGCGCGCCAACAGGGCTCCTCCCCCTCGCCCGCCCCGGATCCGGCCTCCAAGTCACCGTCGTCCAAGCCGAGTCCGTCGTCCCCGAAGCCGGCGGTCACGTGGCGCTCGGTCCGCTCGGCGAACTACCCCGAGCGCTACTGGCATGTGAGCGGCGGTTACGTGAAGCTCGACGCGGTCCGCGGCCCGGAATCCCGCGAGGACTCCACCTTCAAACTGGTCAAGGGCCTTGCGGACAGCTCCTGCTACTCCTTCGCCACCCACGACGGCAACTACCTGCGCCATCGCAGCTTCGTCCTGATCGCCGACCGCAACGACGGCTCGTCCCTGTTCAAGCAGGACGCGACCTTCTGCGCCCGCTCCTCGTCGGTGTACGGCGCGATCATGCTGGAGTCGGTGAACTACCCGGGCCGCTTCCTGCGCCACCAGAACTTCCAGCTGAAGCTGGACCCGTACCAGTACAGCGACCTGTACCGGTCGGACTCGGCGTTCCAGCTGGTCGACGGGCTGACCTGAGCACACGCACGGAAAACGGCGACGTCCACGAGGACGTCGCCGTTTCTTCGTACGCGGTCGGTCTCAGACGTTGAACCCGAGCGCCCGAAGCTGCTCGCGCCCGTCGTCCGTGATCTTGTCCGGGCCCCACGGCGGCATCCAGACCCAGTTGATGCGCAGCTCGTTGACGAGGCCGTCGGTGGCGGACTTGGCCTGGTCCTCGATGACATCGGTCAGCGGGCAGGCCGCCGAGGTGAGGGTCATGTCGATCGTCGCGATGTTCGCGTCGTCGATGTGGATGCCGTAGATGAGGCCGAGGTTGACGACGTCGATGCCCAGCTCGGGGTCGACGACGTCGTACAGGGCCTCGCGGACTTCCTCTTCGGAGGCCGGCTTCATCTCAAGGGTCTCGCTCATGCCGTCTTCCTTTCGGCGTCGGCCCCGCCCAGGGCCTGGGCCGTCGCGTCCTTCCACGCCATCCAGCTGAGGAGGGCGCACTTGACCCGGGCCGGGTACTTGGAGACACCGGCGAACGCGACCGCGTCCTCCAGCACCTCCTCCATGGAGTCGTCGGGCTCGATCTTCCCCTTGGACTGCATCAGCTCCAGGAAGGTCTCCTGGATCTTCCGCGCCTCGGCGAGGTCCTTGCCGACCAGGAGGTCGTTCAGTACGGAGGCGGAGGCCTGGCTGATCGAGCAGCCCTGGCCCTCGTACGAGATGTCGGCGATCTGCTCGCCGTCGTACTTCACGCGCAGCGTGATCTCGTCGCCGCACGTCGGGTTGACGTGGTGCACCTCGGCGTCGCCATCCCGCAGACCGCGCCCGTGCGGGTGCTTGTAGTGGTCCAGGATGACTTCCTGGTACATCGAATCCAGCTTCACGATCTCAGCTCACGCCCTTCAGCCGAAGAAGTTCCGTACGTGCTCCAGCCCGTCGACCAGAGCGTCGATCTCGGCCGGCGTGGAGTACAGATAGAACGACGCTCGCGTGGTCGCAGGAATTCCGTAGCGCAGGCAGACCGGGCGGGCGCAGTGGTGGCCCACGCGGACCGCGATGCCCTGCTCGTCCAGAACCTGGCCCACGTCGTGCGGGTGGATGTCGCCGAGCGTGAAGGAGATCGCCGCGCCCCGGTCCTCGGCCGTCGTCGGGCCGATGATCCTGAGATCCGGGACCTCGCCGAGCCGCTTCACCGCGTACTCGGTGAGCGCGTGCTCATGGGCGAGGATCTTGTCCATGCCGATCGAGTTCAGGTAGTCGATCGCCGCGCCCAGACCGACCGCCTGCGCGATCGGCGGGGTGCCCGCCTCGAACTTGTGCGGGGCGGGAGCGTAGGTCGACGAGTGCATCGACACCGTCTCGATCATCTCGCCGCCGCCCAGGAACGGCGGCAGGTCCTCGAGCAGCTCCTGGCGGCCCCAGAGGACGCCGATGCCGGTCGGACCGCACATCTTGTGGCCGGTGAAGGCCACGAAGTCGGCCTGCAGCGCCTGCACGTCCAGCGGCATGTGCGGGGCGGCCTGCGAGGCGTCGATGCAGACGAGCGCACCGACCTCCTGCGCACGGCGCACTATCGCCTCGACGGGGTTCACGGTGCCCAGGATGTTGGACACCAGCACGAAGGAGACGATCTTCGTCTTCTCCGTGATGACCTCGTCGATGTTGGAGAGGTCGAGGCGGCCGTCGTCGGTGAGACCGAACCACTTCAGCTTCGCGCCCGTGCGCTGCGAGAGCAGCTGCCACGGCACGATGTTGGAGTGGTGCTCCATCTCCGTGATGACGATCTCGGTCTCGTGGTCCACGCGGTAGGGCTCGTCGGCCCAGCCCAGCATGTTCGCCACGAGGTTGAGCGACTCGGACGCGTTCTTGGTGAAGATCACCTCGTCGCGGCTCGGCGCGTTGATGAACGCGGCGGCCTTGTCGCGCGCGCCCTCGTACAGCGCCGTGGCCTCCTCGGCGAGCACATGCACACCGCGGTGGACGTTGGCGTTGTAGCGCTCGTAGTACTCGTTCAGGGCGTCCAGGACCTGGCGCGGCTTCTGCGAGGTCGCCGCGTTGTCCAGGTACACGAGCTTCTTACCGTCGTGGACCTGGCGGTCCAGGATGGGGAAGTCCTTGCGGATCGCCTCTGTGTCGAGGAGGCCCGGCAGCTGTGTCACGCGGATGCGCCACCCTTCACGTACTTGTCGTAGCCCTCGGCCTCGAGCTGGTCGGCGAGCTCCGGGCCGCCGGACTCGGCGATACGGCCGTTCGCGAACACGTGCACGTGATCGGGCTTGATGTAGCGCAGGATGCGCGTGTAGTGCGTGATCAGCAGGGTGCCGACCTCGCCGCTCTCGCGGACGCGGTTGACGCCCTCGGAGACGATCCTCAACGCATCCACGTCGAGGCCGGAGTCGGTCTCGTCCAGGACCGCGATCTTCGGCTTGAGCAGCTCCAGCTGGAGGATCTCGTGGCGCTTCTTCTCACCGCCGGAGAAGCCCTCGTTGACGTTGCGCTCGGCGAAGGCGGGGTCCATGTTGAGGCGCTGCATGGCCTCCTTGACCTCCTTCACCCACAGGCGCAGCTTGGGGGCCTCGCCGCGGATGGCGGTGGCGGAGGTGCGCAGGAAGTTGGAGACCGAGACGCCGGGGATCTCGACCGGGTACTGCATCGCCAGGAAGAGGCCCGCGCGGGCGCGCTCGTCGACGGACATCTCCAGGACGTCCTCGCCGTCGAGGGTGACGGTGCCACTGGTAATCGTGTACTTCGGGTGACCCGCGAGCGAGTAGGCGAGGGTCGACTTGCCGGAGCCGTTGGGGCCCATGATGGCGTGCGTCTCGCCCTGCTTCACGGTGAGGTCGACGCCCTTGAGGATCTCCTTCGTGGCGTTGTCGGCCTCGACGGTGACGTGCAGGTCGTGGATTTCAAGCGTTGCCATGGGTTCCTCAGGACTCCTGGGTGAGGGAGACGAGCACGTCGTCCCCTTCGATCTTTACGGGGTATACGGGGACAGGGCGCGTCGCGGGAAGGCCGGACGGCTTGCCGGTGCGGAGGTCGAACGCGGAGCCGTGCAGCCAGCACTCGATCTGGCAGTCCTCCACCTCGCCCTCGGAGAGCGAGACGTTCGCGTGCGAGCAGATGTCGTTGATCGCGAACACCTCGCCCTCGGTGCGGACGACCGAGACCGGCGTGCCGTCGAGTTCCACCCGCTTGGGGGTGTCCTCCTCCAGCTCGCTCAGCCCACAGGCGCGCAGGTACGTCGAAGAGGCAGTCATCAGACCGACGCCTCCAGCTCCTCGTCGATCCTGGCGAGCAGTCGTTCCTGGATGTCGGCGACACGGATCTGCTGGACGAGCTCGGCGAAGAAGCCGCGCACCACCAGGCGACGGGCCTCGTCGGCCGGGATGCCACGAGCCATCAGGTAGAAGAGCTGCTCGTCGTCGAAGCGGCCGGTCGCCGAGGCGTGGCCGGCGCCGACGATCTCGCCGGTCTCGATCTCCAGGTTCGGCACCGAGTCGACGCGGGCACCGTCGGTCAGAACCAGGTTGCGGTTCATCTCGTAGGTGTCCGTGCCCTCGGCCTTGGCCTCGATGAGCACGTCGCCGATCCACACCGCGTGGGCGCCCTCACCCTGCAGCGCGCCCTTGTAGGCGACGTTGGACTTGCAGTGCGCCTCGTTGTGGTCGACCAGGAGGCGGTGCTCCTGGTGCTGGCCGGCGTCCGTGAAGTAGAGCCCGAAGAGCTCGGCCTCGCCACCGGTGCCGGCGTAGGTGACGCGCGGGTGGAGGCGTACGAGGTCGCCGCCGAAGGTGACCACGAAGGACTTGAAGGTGGCGTCCCGGCCGATCAGCGCGTTGTGCTGGGCCACGTGCACGGCCTTGTCGTCCCAGTCCTGGACGGAGACGACGGTCAGCTTGGCGCCGTCGCCCAGGAGGTAGTCGACGTTGGCGGCGAGCACCGCGTCACCGGTGTGGTCGATGACGACGACGGCCTCGGCGAAGGCGCCCAGCTCGATCACCTGGTGGGCGAAGGCGGTGCCGCCCTCGCCGTGCACGGCGATCCGGATCGGCTCGGTGAGGACCGTCTCCTTGGGGACGGTGATCACGCCGGCCTTCTCGAACGCCGAGTACGCCTGGGCGGCGATGCGGTCCACCGGGGTGCCCGCCTTGCCCAGGCGCGCGTCGTCACGGTCGACGGTCTCGACCGTGACGCCCTCGGGCGCCTCGACGTCGACCTTCAGGCCCTCGCCGGTGGCGACGGCGGTGCCGTCGTGCAGCCCGCGCAGGCGCTCCAGCGGGGTGAACCGCCACTCCTCCTCACGGCCGTGCGGGACCGGGAAGTCCGCGACGTCGAAGGACGGGGGGGCGCTCATGCGCGTGGCGACGGTCGACTCGGCGGCCACCGCGATCTGGCCGGCGGTCGTGCTGCCCACCGGGATGTTCTGAGCCTCAGCCATGGCTGTCGGTCTGCTCTCTTCCTACGTCAGATTTCGCTAGCTGCTTGGGGAGACCGGTCTCAGCCGACCGCGCCTTCCATCTGCAGCTCGATCAGCCGGTTGAGCTCGAGGGCGTACTCCATGGGGAGTTCCTTCGCGATCGGCTCGACGAAGCCGCGCACGATCATGGCCATCGCCTCGAACTCGGTCATGCCCCGGCTCATCAGGTAGAAGAGCTGGTCGTCACTGACCTTGGAGACGGTCGCCTCGTGGCCCATGGACACGTCGTCCTCGCGGACGTCCACGTAGGGGTACGTGTCCGAGCGGGAGATGGTGTCGACGAGCAGCGCGTCGCACAGCACGTTCGACTTGGAGCCGTGGGCGCCCTCGCCGATCTCGACGAGACCGCGGTAGGACGTACGGCCGCCACCACGCGCCACGGACTTCGAGACGATGTTGGAGGAGGTGTTCGGCGCCATGTGGACCATCTTGGAGCCGGCGTCCTGGTGCTGGCCCTCGCCCGCGAAGGCGATGGAGAGGGTCTCGCCCTTGGCGTGCTCGCCCATCAGGTAGACGGCCGGGTACTTCATCGTCACCTTGGAGCCGATGTTGCCGTCGATCCACTCCATGGTCGCGCCCTCGTACGCCACGGCGCGCTTGGTGACCAGGTTGTAGACGTTGTTCGACCAGTTCTGGATGGTCGTGTAGCGGCAGCGGGCGTTCTTCTTGACGATGATCTCGACGACCGCGGAGTGCAGGGAGTCCGACTTGTAGATCGGGGCCGTACAACCCTCGACGTAGTGCACGTAGGCACCCTCGTCGACGATGATCAGGGTCCGCTCGAACTGGCCCATGTTCTCCGTGTTGATACGGAAGTAGGCCTGGAGCGGGATCTCCACCTGCACGCCCTTCGGCACGTAGATGAAGGAGCCGCCGGACCACACCGCGGTGTTCAGCGACGCGAACTTGTTGTCGCCGACCGGGATGACGGTGCCGAAGTACTCCTTGAAGAGCTCCGGGTGCTCCTTCAGCGCGGTGTCGGTGTCGAGGAAGATGACGCCCTGCTCCTCCAGGTCCTCGCGGATCTGGTGGTAGACGACCTCGGACTCGTACTGGGCCGCGACACCGGCGACGAGGCGCTGCTTCTCCGCCTCGGGGATGCCGAGCTTGTCGTACGTGTTCTTGATGTCCTCGGGCAGGTCCTCCCAGGACTCCGCCTGCTTCTCCGTGGAGCGCACGAAGTACTTGATGTTGTCGAAGTCGATGCCCGACAGGTCCGAGCCCCAGTTCGGCATGGGCTTCTTGTCGAACAGGCGCAGGCCCTTGAGGCGGAGCTTGGTCATCCACTCCGGCTCGGACTTCTTCGCGGAGATGTCCTTGACGACGTCCTCGTTGATGCCGCGCCGCGCGGAAGCACCAGCCGTGTCGGAGTCCGCCCAGCCGTATTCGTACTTACCCAGGCCCTCGAGCTCGGGGTGGGCAGTCTCCTCGATGGGGAGAGTCATGCGGGGTTCCTCCCGGCCGTGCTTGCAGATGCGTTATGTGTGGTGTGGGAAATCTTTGGGATGAACGTCGTGCAGACGCCGTCACCGTGCGCGATGGTCGCCAGTCGCTGGACGTGCGTTCCGAGCAGCTGGGAGAAGATCTCGGTCTCCGCCTCGCAGAGCTGGGGGAACTTTTCCGCGACGTGGGCGACGGGGCAGTGGTGCTGGCACAGCTGCTCGCCGACCGGTGCGCTGCGCGCCGTAGCAGCGTACCCGTCCGCACTCAGGGCCTTGGCCAGGGCTTCGGTGCGCGCCTCGGGGGCGGCGGCCTCGATCGCCCTGCGGTACGCGGTGGCCTGCTCGGCGATCCTCGCGCGGGCGAAGGCCACGACCGCCTCGTCCCCGCCGAACCGCTCCGCGATCCAGTGCAGGGCGTCCGCGGCGAGCTTGTCGTAGGACTGGTCGAAGGCGTCACGGCCGCAGTCGGTGAGCGCGAAGACCTTGGCGGGACGCCCCCGCGTCCGCGCGCCGTAGATCTTCTGCTCGCGTGCCTCCACGACGTCGTCGACGACCAGCGCGTCCAGGTGCCTGCGTACGGCGGCCTGGGTCAGGCCGAGACGACCCGCCAGCTCGGCGACGGTCGACGGCCCGTGGTCCAGGATGGACCGCGCGACCCGGTTGCGGGTTGACCGCTCCCCGGTCGTGAGCTCCTGCAGGGCCCCCGTGGGGGTTTCCTGAGCCTCGCCGACGTTTTTCACAACACCATTGTTGCGTAATTCCTCAGAGGCGGGCAACCCGCGTCCGGCCGATGGACGGTGCAGTGCATCACTTAGGCAAAGCTAACCTGACCTGCGGGAACGATCTTTGATCGATCAATTCGGTGGCATCGCCGGGCCTCTTGCGGGACACTCCTCAACCATGCCCATACCCCCTCCGACCGGCCCTCTTGTCACCCGCGGCGCAGTGGCCGCACAGCTGCGCGAGCTGGGCGTCCGGGACGGCGAGGCCCTCCTCGTCCACTCCTCCCTGAAGTCGCTCGGCTGGGTCTGTGGCGGACCTGTAGCCGTCGTCCAGGGACTTCTGGACGTTCTCGGCCCGGACGGCACCCTCGTCGTCCCCACGCAGACCGGAGACCTCTCGGACCCCGCCCTGTGGGGAAACCCGCCGGTCCCCGAGGAGTGGTGGGACACGATCCGCACCTCCATGCCGGTCTACGACCCCCAGGTCACGCCCTCGCGCGGCGTCGGCGTGCTCCCGGAGACCGTACGCACCTGGCCGGGCGCCCTGCGCAGCGCGCACCCGCAGACGTCGTTCGCGGCGATCGGCCGCCGCGCCCGTCAGATCACCGACGGACACGCCACCGACTGCCGCCTCGGCGAGCACAGCCCCCTCGCCCGCCTCGAGGACCTGGACGCGCGCGTGCTCCTGCTCGGCGCCGGCTACGACACCTGCACGAGCTTCCACCTCGCCGAGTACCGCATCCCCTCGCCCCTGGTGAAGGTGGGCCGGCCGGGCCCGGCCGGCTGGGAGACGGTGACCGAGGTGTCGATCACCTCGGACCAGTTCGACGAGCTCGGGCACGACTTCGAGCGGGACCGTCCCGTCGTACGGGGAAAGGTGGGCGCGGCCGACGCACGGCTGTTCCCGGTGGCCGACGCGGTGTCCTACGCCGAGCGGTGGCTGGCGGCGCACCGCCCCCGTGAGGAGGAGATCCTGCACCCGCCCGTCTGAGGCGCGCATCGCGTACCTAGACTCTTGAGCCATGCGAAGCGAGCCCGTGGTCCAGGTCCAGGCCCTGGTGAAGCGGTACGGCACGAAGACCGCGGTGAACGGCCTCGACCTGGTGGCCACGGCGGGGGTGACCGCCGTACTCGGTCCCAACGGGGCGGGCAAGACGACCACGGTCGAGACCTGCGAGGGGTACCGCAAGCCGGACTCCGGCACGGTGCGCGTCCTGGGCCTCGACCCGGTTCGGCACTCCCGCGAGCTGCACACCCGGATCGGCGTGATGCTGCAGTCCGGTGGCGTGTACTCGGGTGCGCGGGCGGACGAGATGCTGCGCCATGTCGCCACACTGCACGCCCACCCGCTGGACGTGGACGCGCTCATCGAGCGTCTGGGACTGGGCAGTTGCGGCAGAACGACGTACCGCCGGCTGTCGGGCGGCCAGCAGCAGCGGCTCGCCCTCGCGATGGCCGTGGTCGGCCGCCCGGAGCTGGTGTTCCTGGACGAGCCGACCGCCGGGCTCGACCCGCAGGCCCGCCACGCAACCTGGGACCTGATCCGCGATCTGCGCACCGACGGCGTCTCCGTCGTTCTCACCACCCACTACATGGACGAGGCCGAACAGCTCGCCGACGACGTCGCGATCATCGACGCGGGCAAGGTCATCGCCCAGGGCTCCCCCGAGGAACTGTGCCGGGGCGGCGCCGAGAACACCCTCCGCTTCACCGGCCGCCCGGGCCTGGACGTGGGCTCGCTGCTGAAGGCCCTCCCGGCCGACTGCACGGCCGCGGAACTGACGCCGGGCTCCTACCGGGTCGGCGGCAAGGTCGACCCCCAGCTGCTGGCGACAGTGGCCTCCTGGTGCGCGCAGCACGGGGTGATGCCGGAGAAGATCTCGGTCGAACGGCACACGCTGGAAGACGTGTTCTTGGAGCTCACCGGCAAGGAGCTGCGCTCATGACGCCGGCTCGGACAATGATCTGCTGGGGGTCCGGGGGCCCGCGGCGGCAGCCGCTGATGTCACAGCCCCCGGGAAGACACAGCCTGGAGCTCACGGGCAAGGAGCTGCGCTCATGACCACGACCGGCACGTACACCCCGAGGCCGGGCGCGGCTCCCCTGGGACGCATGATCGCGGCACAGGCGGCGCTCGAGACGAAGATGCTGCTGCGCAACGGCGAGCAGCTCCTGCTGACCGTCGTGATCCCCACCCTCCTGCTGGTCCTGTTCAGCTCGGTCGACATCGTCGACACGGGCGCGGGTGAGGCGGTGGACTTCCTGACCCCCGGCATCCTCGCCCTCGCCGTCATGTCCACGGCCTTCACCGGCCAGGCGATCGCGACGGGCTTCGAGCGCCGCTACGGCGTCCTGAAGCGGCTGGCCGCCTCCCCGCTCCCCCGCTGGGGCCTGATGACGGCCAAGACGGCGTCGGTCCTGGTCACGGAGATCCTCCAGATCGTCCTGCTGACGGTGATCGCCTTCGCCCTGGGCTGGGAGCCGCACGGCAACCCCGTGGCCGTCCTGCTCCTCCTGGTCCTGGGCACCGCCGCCTTCTCCGGCCTGGGCCTGCTGATGGCGGGCACCCTGAAGGCGGAGGCCACCCTGGCCGCCGCGAACCTCGTCTTCCTGCTGCTGCTCGTCGGCGGCGGCGTCATCGTGCCCATGGACAAGTTCCCCCCCGGCGCACAGGACGTACTCGCGCTGCTCCCGATCAACGCCCTGTCGGACGGACTGCGGGACGTGCTCCAGCACGGGGCCGGCATGCCGTGGGGCGACCTGGGGATCCTGGCGGTGTGGGCGGTCGTGGGGCTGGCCGCGGCGGGCAGGTTCTTCCGTTGGGAGTAGGCCCGTGCCGGACCCTCGTGAAAGCGTGCACAAGCGGCGGCCTACGATGGGACACGTGCCGAACCTGACCCCCGCCGACGCCCCCGCCGACGCCGCAGCCGCCGTGCGCAACCCGCTCGCCTTCATCGCCGCACGCTGGACCCCGGACCCCCGGACGGTACAGCGGGCGGCTCTCGCCGCTCTCGTCATGTCGGTGGTCATCGTGGTCACCGGCGGCGCGGTGCGGCTCACCGGCTCGGGCCTCGGCTGCCCGACCTGGCCCAAGTGCACCGACGACTCGCTGACCACCACGAGCGCCATGGGCGTGCACGGTGTGATCGAGTTCGGCAATCGCATGCTGACGTACGTGCTGTGCGCCGCCGTTGGCTGGGCGATCATCGCCGCGCGCTCCGAGAAGCCCTACCGGCGGGGCCTCACCCGGCTGGGCTGGGCGCAGTTCTGGGTCGTGATGGGCAACGCGATCCTCGGCGGCATCGTGGTGCTGGTCGGCCTCAACCCGTACACGGTCGCCGCGCACTTCCTGCTGTCGACGGCGCTGATCGCGGTGGCCACGGTGATGTGGCAGCGCACCCGGGAGGGCGACGGGCCGGCGCGTCCGCTGGTCGGCACGTCGGTGCGGCAGCTGGTGTGGTTCCTGGTCGCCGCGTCCGTGCTGCTGATCGCGGTGGGCACGGTGGTGACCGGGTCGGGACCGCACGCGGGCGACTCCAGCGAGGTCGAGCGGATGCCGCTGGACTGGGAGACGGTCAGCAAGCTGCACGCCGTCCTCGCCTGGATCGTGGTGACGCTGACGTTCGCCCTGTGGTTCGTCCTCAAGGCGGTCGACGCGCCGAAGGGCCCCCTGCACCGCACCCGTGACCTCTTCCTGGTCCTGCTCGCCCAGGGTGTCATCGGCTACGTCCAGTACTTCACCGATCTGCCCGAGCTCCTGGTCGGTCTGCACATGTTCGGCTCGTGCCTGGTCTGGATCGCGGTCCTGCGGGTGCTGCTGGCGCTGCGGGAGCGGCCGGAGACGGACACCGAGGTGCCGCTCCCGGCGCAGGCCACGTCATCGCTCTCCGCCGGGATCTGACCCTCCGTCCCGTAACACCGCGAGCGGCCGGTCAGGCGTACGCCGCCACGAGCCGGTCGATCGCCGGTCCCAGGTAGCCCCGGGTCAGCTCACCCCTGCGCGCCGTCCACTCCTCGGTGGGCGGCGCGGGGTCCTCGTACCGCCGCCGCCTGATGTCCTCCACCACCTCGGCCGGCGCCCCCAGCTCCGGCAGCAGCTCCAGCGCCTCCCGCTTGGTGATGAGCCGCCCGTCGCGCAGGGTGGCGGTCGCGCGGGCGAAGGTCGTCAGGCCGACGTCGACCCAGGGGACCTGCCGCCAGAGTTCCGCCTTCTCCAGCGTGGGGCGCCAGAAGTCGCGCTGGTCGCGGACGACGAACTCGTCGAGTTCGAGGTCCGGCACCGGAGGCAGCAGTCCGGCCGGGGCCTTCCCGTGCAGCACCCGCCCGAACGTGAGCAGTTCGCGCCGGGTCACCGGCGTCACGGGCCGCTTGAACAGCTGCTCGTGCGCCCAGGTCAGGTGCGGCCGGGCGGAGTTCTCCACGGCATCCGGCGTCAGATACGTGCAGTGCAGATGCGGGGCGAGCGGTTCGTGCCGCAGCCGGGCGTGCACCTTCGCCAGCCGCCAGGTCGTGCGGGGCGAGATCGGACGGTCCAGGACGACGATCAGGTCCAGGTCGCTGCGGCCCTCCTGGTAGTCGCCGCCGGCGAGGGAGCCATGGGCCCAGACGGCGAGCGGCGCGAGCGGTTCGAGGCCGGTGAGGAAGCGGTCGAGTAACGCGTCGGTCTGCATACCCCCATCCTGTACAGCTCACCCGGTCCCGTACACCCGTCCCGTACACCCGTCCCGTACACCCGTCCCGTACACCCTCCCCGCACCCTGTCCGGGCGCACCCGGACCGGCGCCCGCCCCCGGCTCACTCCAGTCCGTACACCCGGCGCGCGTTCCCCGCCGCGATCAGGCCCGCGATCCGCTGTGCGTCCGCCAGCGACCACGCCCCCTCGGCGACCCAGTTGCCCAGCACCCGGGCCAGCGCCTCGCGGAACAGCCGCGCGCCGACGACGTGCAGTTCGGGCAGGCCCTGGGCACCGCTGGAGAAGAGGATCTTGCCGAAGGGGGCGAGTTCGAGGATCTCCGCCAGGACCGTCGCCGCACGGGCGCCCGTACGCACCAGAGCGGCGCCCGAGTCGGCGTACACATGCGGGAAGACACCGGCGAGATGGGCTGCGTGCCGGTGGTACGGGTAGCCGTGCAGCAGGATCAGGTCGGTGCCGAGCCCTGCGGTGGCGCGGACGAAGTCCGTGAGCAGGACCGGGTCCGTACGGTCGATCCGCAGCCCTGGCTCACCGAGCCCGGCGTGCAGCTGGAGCGGCAGCCCCGAGGCGACCGCGATCCACAGCAGGTGCCGTAGCAGCACCGGATCGGACAGCTCGCCGCCCACCCGGCGGCCCGCCAGCCAGCGGCCGGCCGCGCCCCGCACCTCCCCCGGCCCCGGCGGCTCGGGCGCCAGCGCCAGTCCGTGCCGTACCCCCGCCACCGAGGTGAAGGCGACCGCGTCGACCGCCGCCCCGTGCACCGACTCGGCGAGGTTGGCGAGGAACGACTCGACCGTGCCGGAGGTGTCGGCGACCTGTTCGGCGAGGAGTTCGAGCCGCACGATCTCGCGGGCCTCGGCGGCCGACGCCGTCGCCATCTCGCCGGGGCCGGTCAGATCGCCGGGCAGGCCCGTGTCGACGAGGTATGTCGTGATGCCACTGCCCCGCAGCAGTCTGCGGGCCGCCTCCAGTACGCCGAGTTCACGGCGCCGGGCGAGATAGCGGGCGGGCGGGCAGTGCGGTTCCAGACCGAGGAGCGGGGGGCACAGGCGCCGTACGGCGAAACCGGTCTGGGTGTCGAAGAGGGTCGTACCGGGGGCGGGCGGCCCCTCGGTACGGGCCAGCTGGGCCTCGAAGGTGCCGAGGCCCAGCTCTGTTCTCAGTACGCCGTGGCAGTACTGGTCCACGAGGGACGGCGTTTCGATCATCCGGGCTCCCGTGCTGGACCGTGTCCTTGCTACGGGGCCTAACGGGTGAACGGGGTGTCAGGTGTTGCTGTCGCGCACCCGGTGTGAAAGCCGTGTGCGTCAGCCGTTCTTCGGGCCGCCCACCTGGATGCCCGCCATGCGGGTCCACTCGTACGGTCCCGTGCGCACCTTCGCGGCGAACTCGCCGTCGAAGTCCTCGTGGACGGTGATGCCGGCCTTCTCGACCGCCTTCTGCGCGATCTCGACGGTCGGGGCCACCAGGTTGCCCCAGTCGCCGTCCTCGCCGACGAGGGCGATCCGTGCGCCGAGGTCGCCCAGGTAGGCCACCTGGCCCTCGGCGCCGCCGTGTGCCTTGGAGAAGGCGCTGATCTGCTTGGCCAGCCGGGTCGCTCGGCGCTCGGCCTGGGCCGCCTGCTTGGTGTCTGCCATGACCAGGATGCTACCGACGGGTAGCCGGTACTGCGACTGCCGGGTCACGTGGTGTTGACCACGCGCCGGTCGCGCGGTCCCCCGCGTCCCTCACGGGCGCTCAGCGCAGGAAGGGGTCGACCGCGACCGCGAGGAACAGGATCGACACGTACGTGATCGACCAGTGGAACAGGCGCATCTCCTTGAGCTTGCCGCCCGTCACCTCGGCCTTGGCCCGGTTCTGCAGTCCGTGCGCCTCCCACAGCCAGAACCCGCCGGCCAGCAGCGCCACCAGCGTGTAGAACCAGCCCGTGTAGCCGAGCGGGGTCAGCAGCAGCGAGACGGCGACCATGACCCAGCTGTAGATGACGATCTGCTTGGCGACCACCTTGTTGGAGGCGACCACCGGCAGCATGGGCACGCCCACGCGCGCGTAGTCCTCCTTCACCTTCATGGACAGCGGCCAGTAGTGCGGCGGCGTCCAGAAGAACATGACGAGGAAGAGGATGACCGGCGCCCACGACAGGGAGTTCGTGACGGACGACCAGCCGATGAGCACCGGGAGGCAGCCGGCGATGCCGCCCCACACGATGTTCTGCGACGTACGCCGCTTGAGGATCATCGTGTAGACGACGACGTAGAAGAGGAGCGCACCCAGCGACAGCCAGGCGGACAGCCAGTTGACGGCCAGGCCGAACAGGAGCGTGGAGACGATCGCGAGGGTGATGCCGAAGGCAAGGCACTCGCGCGGCGACACCATGCCGGTGACCAGCGGTCTCTGCGAGGTGCGGTCCATGAGCGCGTCGATGTCGCGGTCGATGTACATGTTCAGCGCGTTGGCGCCGCCCGCGGAGAGGTAGCCGCCGAGGCAGGTGAGGAGCACCAGCGTCAGGTCGGGCACCCCCTGCTCGGCGAGGAACATCACCGGGACCGTGGTGATCAGGAGCAGTTCGATGATCCGGGGCTTGGTCAGCGCCACGAATGCCTTGACACGGGCCCCGAACGGCCGGTGACCCGAGCTCTTGCTCTCCCCCAGCACCCCGGCTGGACGGGATTCGACGGCCGTCACGCACACCCCTACAGAGACATCCCAGCAAACCCCTCCCGTGTGAAGTCCCGGTAAAGGCTCGCGCGTACCACGCCACTGTAGACGTTGCCCATACCCCGATATTCGCGGGGGTGGGGTCGTGTTGGGCAGCACCCCCGCAAGAGGGGACCAGCGCCCCCGGACGAGCCGTTCGACACTCGGTTGAGCACTCGAACGAGCGCGTCCGTATTCAGTTGCCGAATGGCGAATCGGCCCAGTCAGGAGGCGGATCGTCATGACTCCCGGCAGTCTGGAATGACGCGAAAAAACGCACGTACTTACGGGGGTAGGCTCGACAACGGCCGGGGCGCCCCGTGCACCGGCATTCGACATGCGTGACATGTGGAGAGGAGCCCTGACCCAGGGTGAGCACCAAGCCGACCACCACAGACCTCGAGTGGACCGAGCTGGACCAGCGGGCCGTCGACACCGCCCGCGTCCTGGCCGCCGACGCCGTACAGAAGGTCGGCAACGGCCATCCCGGTACGGCGATGAGCCTGGCTCCCGCCGCCTACACCCTCTTCCAGAAGGTGATGCGGCACGACCCCGCCGACCCCGAATGGGTCGGACGTGACCGCTTCGTGCTGTCCGCGGGCCACTCGTCCCTGACCCTCTACACCCAGCTCTACCTGGCCGGCTTCGGCCTGGAGCTGGATGATCTGAAGTCGTTCAGGACGTGGGGCTCCAAGACCCCCGGCCACCCGGAGTACGGCCACACCAAGGGCGTCGAGACGACGACCGGCCCGCTCGGCCAGGGCGTCGCCAACGCGGTGGGCATGGCGATGGCCGCGCGCTACGAGCGCGGCCTGTTCGACCCGGAGGCCGCCGAGGGCGAGTCCCCGTTCGACCACTTCGTGTACGCCATCGCCGGTGACGGCTGTCTCCAGGAGGGTATCTCCGCCGAGGCGTCCTCGCTGGCCGGCCACCAGAAGCTCGGCAACCTCGTGCTTCTGTGGGACGACAACCACATCTCGATCGAGGGCGACACCGAGACGGCCGTCTCCGAGGACACCGCCAAGCGCTACGAGGCGTACGGCTGGCATGTGCAGCGTGTCGCCCCGAAGCCGGACGGCGACCTCGACCCGCACGCCCTCTACGACGCGATCCAGGCCGCGAAGCAGGTGACGGACAAGCCGTCCTTCATTGCGATGCGCTCGATCATCGCCTGGCCCGCCCCGAACGCGCAGAACACCGAGGCCGCCCACGGCTCGGCGCTCGGCGACGACGAGGTCGCGGCGACCAAGCGGGTGCTGGGCTTCGACCCGGAGCAGAGCTTCGAGGTCTCCGACGAGGTCATCAACCACACCCGGGGCGCCCTGGACCGTGGCCGCCAGGCCAAGGCCGAGTGGGAGAAGCAGCTCCAGGAGTGGCGCAACAACAACGCCGAGCGCGCCGCCGAGTTCGACCGCATCGTCGCCGGTGAGCTGCCCAAGGGCTGGGAGGACAAGCTCCCGGTCTTCGAGCCCGGCAAGGGTGTCGCCACGCGTGCCGCCTCCGGCAAGGTGCTCCAGGCCCTCGGCGCGGTGATCCCCGAGCTGTGGGGCGGCTCCGCCGACCTGGCCGGCTCGAACAACACCACGATCGACAAGAACAGTTCCTTCCTACCGGCGGACAACCCGCTGCCGGAGGCGAACCCGTACGGCCGCACGATCCACTTCGGCATCCGCGAGCACTCCATGGCCGCGGAGATGAACGGCATCGCGCTGCACGGCAACACCCGTATCTACGGCGGTACGTTCCTCGTCTTCTCCGACTACATGCGCAACGCGGTACGGCTGTCGGCGCTGATGCACCTGCCGGTGACGTACGTATGGACGCACGACTCCATCGGTCTCGGCGAGGACGGCCCCACCCACCAGCCGGTCGAGCACCTGGCCTCGCTGCGCGCCATCCCGGGCCTGAACGTGGTCCGCCCGGCCGACGCCAACGAGACCGCCATCGCCTGGCGCGAGATCCTCAAGCGCTACACGAAGGTCTTCGGCAAGGGCGCCCCGCACGGTCTGGCGCTGACCCGTCAGGGCGTGCCGACGTACGAGTCCAACGAGGACGCGGTGAAGGGCGGCTACGTCCTCTTCGAGGCGTCGAACAACGCCCCCGAGGTCGTGCTCATCGCCACGGGTTCCGAGGTACACGTCGCCGTCGAGGCGCGCGAGCGGCTGGAGGCCGACGGTGTGCCGACGCGCGTCGTGTCGATGCCGTGCGTGGAGTGGTTCGAGGAGCAGGACCAGGGGTACCGGGACAGCGTCCTGCCGCCGTCGGTGAAGGCGCGTGTCGCGGTGGAGGCCGGTATCGGTCTCACCTGGCACAAGTACGTCGGGGACGCGGGCCGCATCGTTTCCCTGGAGCACTTCGGTGCTTCGGCCGACGGCAAGGTCCTCTTCCAGGAGTTCGGCTTCACTGCGGAGAACGTGGCCGCGAAGGCGCGGGAATCCCTCGCCGCTGCCCAGCGCTGACGCTCACATACGACACGTAGGAGATGTAATTCCATGACAGACGCACTCAAGCGCCTCTCCGAAGAAGGCGTCGCGATCTGGCTGGACGACCTGTCGCGCAAGCGGATCACGTCCGGCAACCTCGCCGAACTGATCGACCAGCAGCACGTCGTGGGCGTCACGACCAACCCGTCGATCTTCCAGAAGGCGATCTCCCAGGGCGACGGCTACGACCAGCAGCTGTCCGACCTCGCCGCCCGCAAGGTCACCGTCGAAGAGGCCATCCGCATGATCACGACGGCGGACGTCCGTGACGCCGCCGACATCCTGCGCCCGGTCTTCGACGCCACCGGCGGCCAGGACGGCCGTGTGTCGATCGAGGTCGACCCGCGCCTGGCCCACAACACCAAGGCGACCGTCGCCGAGGCCAAGCAGCTGGCCTGGCTGGTCGACCGCCCCAACACCCTCATCAAGATCCCGGCCACCAAGGCGGGCCTGCCGGCCATCACCGAGGTGATCGGCAACGGCATCAGCGTCAACGTCACGCTGATCTTCTCGCTGGAGCGCTACCGCGAGGTCATGGACGCGTACCTCGCGGGTCTGGAGAAGGCCAAGGCCAAGGGCCTGGACCTCTCCCTGATCCACTCCGTGGCGTCCTTCTTCGTGTCCCGCGTGGACACCGAGATCGACAAGCGGATCGACGCGCTCGGCACCGAGGCGGCCAAGGCCGCCCGCGGCAAGGCGGGCGTCGCCAACGCGCGTCTGGCCTACGAGGCGTACGAAGAGGTCTTCTCCTCTTCCCGCTGGCAGGAGCTGGACAAGGCGCGGGCCAACAAGCAGCGCCCGCTGTGGGCCTCGACCGGCGTGAAGGACCCGGCCTACAAGCCGACCCTCTACGTCGACGAGCTGGTGGCGCCGAACACGGTGAACACCATGCCGGAAGCCACTCTTCAGGCCACCGAGGCGAGCGGCGAGATCCGCGGCAACGCCGTCTCCGGCACCTACGAGCAGGCCCGTGCCGAGATCGACGCGGTCGAGAAGCTCGGGATCTCCTACGACGAGGTCGTGCAGCTGCTGGAGGACGAGGGCGTCGAGAAGTTCGAGGCGTCCTGGAACGACCTGCTCAAGTCGACCGAGGCAGAGCTGGAGCGCCTCGCCCCCTCGGAGGGCTGAAACCTTGTCGAGCAGCAACCCGCTGCGTGACCCCGCCGACCGACGGCTCCCGCGTATCGCGGGGCCGTCGGGGCTCGTCATCTTCGGCGTCACGGGCGATTTGTCCCGGAAGAAGCTCATGCCCGCGGTGTACGACCTCGCGAACCGGGGTCTGCTGCCGCCGGGCTTCTCGCTGGTCGGTTTCGCCCGCCGCGAGTGGCAGCACGAGGACTTCGCGCAGGAGGTCCATGACGCCGTCAAGGAGCACGCCCGTACGCCGTTCCGCGAGGAGGTCTGGCAGCAGCTCATCCAGGGGATGCGCTTCGTCCAGGGCACCTTCGACGACGACGACGCGTTCGAGCGGCTGCGCGGCACCATCGAGGAGCTCGACAAGGCACAGGGCACGGGCGGCAACTTCGCCTTCTACCTGTCGGTGCCGCCGCGCTCCTTCCCGGTGGTCATCCAGCAGCTGAAGAAGCACGGGCTCACCGACCAGTCCGCCGGCTCCTGGCGACGTGCGGTCATCGAGAAGCCCTTCGGTCACGACCTGAAGTCGGCCGAGGACCTCAACAAGGTCGTCCACGAGGTCTTCGCCCCGGACCAGGTCTTCCGGATCGACCACTACCTCGGCAAGGAGACCGTCCAGAACATCCTGGCGCTCCGCTTCGCCAACCAGATGTTCGAGCCGATCTGGAACCGGTCCTTCGTGGACCATGTGCAGATCACGATGGCCGAGGACATCGGCGTCGGCGGCCGGGCCGGCTACTACGACGGCATCGGCGCCGCCCGTGACGTCATCCAGAACCACCTCCTCCAGCTCATGGCCCTCACCGCCATGGAGGAGCCGTCCTCCTTCGACGCGGACGCGCTGGCCGCCGAGAAGACCAAGGTGCTCGGCGCGGTGAAGCTGCCGAAGGACCTGGGCCGGGACACCGTCCGCGGACAGTACGCGGAGGGCTGGCAGGGCGGTGAGCAGGCGGTCGGGTACCTCCAGGAGGAGGGCATCGACCCCAAGTCCAAGACGGACACGTACGCCGCCATCAAGCTGGAGGTCGACAACCGCCGCTGGGCGGGCGTCCCCTTCTACCTGCGCACCGGCAAGCGCCTGGGCCGCCGGGTCACCGAGATCGCGGTGGTGTTCCAGCGGGCGCCGCACTCCCCCTTCGACTCGACGGCCACCGAGGAGCTGGGCTCCAACGCGATCGTCATCCGCGTCCAGCCCGACGAGGGCATCACGGTCCGCTTCGGTTCGAAGGTCCCCGGCACCTCCATGGAGATCCGGGACGTGTCGATGGACTTCGCCTACGGCGAGTCCTTCACGGAGTCCTCGCCCGAGGCGTACGAGCGACTGATCCTCGACGTCCTGCTCGGCGACTCGAATCTCTTCCCGCGCACCGAGGAGGTCGAGCTGTCCTGGAAGATCCTCGACCCGATCGAGGAGTACTGGGACGAGCACGGCAAGCCGGCCCAGTACCCGTCCGGCACCTGGGGGCCGGTCGAGGCGGACGAAATGCTCGAACGAGAGGGACGGAGCTGGCGCCGGCCATGAAGATAGACCTCACGGACACCACCGCCAGCAAGATCAACAAGGCACTGGTCAAGGGCCGCCGGGCCATCGGCACACCGGCCGTCGGCATGGTGCTCACGCTGGTCATCGTCACGGACGAGGAGAACGCGTACGACGCCCTGAAGGCCGCCAACGACGCGTCGCGCGAGCACCCCTCGCGCACGCTCGTGGTCATCAAGCGCGTCTCCCGCACTCCCCGCGACCGCACCCAGTCCCGCCTCGACGCCGAGGTGCGGGTGGGCGCGGACGCGGGCACCGGCGAGACGGTGGTCCTGCGGCTGTACGGCGATGTCGTGCACCACGCCCAGTCGGTCGTCCTGCCGCTGCTGCTGCCCGACGCCCCCGTGGTCGTCTGGTGGCCGGTGGAGGCACCGATCGACCCGGCGAACGACCCGCTGGGCGCCCTCGCCCAGCGCCGGGTCACCGACACCTACGCCTCCGAGCAGCCGGTACGGGACCTCGGCGCCCGCGCCGACACCTACACGCCGGGCGACACCGATCTGTCCTGGACCCGCATCACGCCCTGGCGCTCGATGCTGGCCGCGGCCCTGGACCAGGTCACCGTGGACGTCAACGCCGTCGAGGTGGAGGGCGAGGAGTTCAACCCGAGCTGCGAGCTCCTGGCGATGTGGCTCGCGGACCGGCTGGACGTCCCGGTGAAGCGTTCACTGTCGGGCGGTCCCGGCCTCACCGCGGTCCGCATGGACACCAGCCACGGTCCGATCACCCTGGACCGCGCGGACGGCTCGCTGGCGACGCTGTCCATCGAGGGCCAGCCGGACCGTGCGGTGGCGCTCAAGCGGCGGGAGACGGCCGAGCTGATCGCTGAGGAACTGCGGCGGCTCGACCCGGACGACACGTACGCTTCGGCGCTGCGGTTCGGGGTGGAGCGGCTGAACCCTTCGGCGCAGGGCGCGGCCGCTCCGGCGGCTCCGGCTCCGGTCGCTTCCGAGGAACCGGTCGCGGTTCCGGTGGAGGAGGCGGCGAAGGCTCCCGCGAAGAAGGCGACGGCCAAGCCCGGCCCGGTGAAGAAGGCGGCGGCCAAGTGAGCACTCCGCAGCTGGTCGTGCACCGCGACAAGGAGCTGATGGCGCAGGCCGCCGCGGCCCGTCTGATCACGAAGATCGTGGACTCGCAGGCCTCCCGTGGTTACGCGTCCGTGGTCCTCACCGGCGGCCGCAACGGCAACGGCCTGCTGGCCGCGCTGGCGGCGGCTCCCGCACGGGACGCGATCGACTGGGGCCGGCTCGACCTGTGGTGGGGTGACGAGCGGTTCCTGCCCGAGGGCGACCCGGACCGCAATGTCACACAGGCCCGCGAGGCCCTGCTGGACTCGGTGCCGCTCGACCCGAAGCGGGTGCACGCCATGCCCGCCTCGGACGGCCCGTACGGCAAGGACGTGGACGCGGCGGCGGCCGCCTACGCCGAGGAGCTCGCCCGTGCGGCGGGCCCGGAGAACCACGGCTCGGTGCCGACCTTCGACGTGCTGATGCTGGGCGTCGGTCCGGACACGCATGTCGCGTCGCTGTTCCCGGAGCTCCCGGCGGTCCGCGAGACCGAGCGCACGGTGGTCGGTGTCCACGGCGCGCCGAAGCCCCCGCCGACGCGCGTGACCCTGACGCTGCCCGCCATCCGCGCCGCCCGTGAGGTCTGGCTCCTCGCGGCCGGCGAGGACAAGGCCCAGGCGGCGGCGATCGCCCTCTCGGGCGCGGGCGAGATCCAGGCTCCGGCGGCCGGCGCACAGGGCCGTCGGCGCACCCTGTGGCTCCTGGACGCGGCAGCGGCCTCACAACTGCCGCGCGCGCTGTATCCACCGGCGTCACCCTGAGCGCACTGCCGGACGGCCCCAGGTCGATGACCTGGGGCCGTCTCGCGTTCACGGCACGCTGCCGCGGCGGAGCCGGGGCCCGTCAGTGCCCGTAGGGATTGCCCTGGTTGTAGGGGTTCCCGGCCGACGGCCCGTACGGGTTGCCGTGGGGGTACGGCTGCCCTGCGCCCGGCCCGTACGGGTTGCCCGGGTGGTACGGCTGTCCCGTGCCCGGCCCGTACGGGTTGCCCTGCGGCGGCAGGTACGGCGGCGCCGGAGGGGCGTTCGGCGGCATCGGCGGGGGCGGCGGGGTGAGGTGCGGGTGGGTGGCCGGGTGGGCCGCCAGCCGGATGCCGTAGCGCTGCTCCAGTCGCCGCATCTCCAGCAGCGCGATCCCCGTGACCGTCAGGGGTGCGCCCAGGATGAACAGGACGCCCATCCCGAGGCTGAGCCCGTGCAGGTCGCCCGTGAGCAGGTCGGGGAGGGCCATCAGCCAGGACGTGACCGCGGCGAGCAGCGGCGGCAGACAGCGGTGCACGCCCGCGGTGCCGAAGAAGTTCGCGCCCACGTGCCAGGCCCCGCGGGCCACGAAACCGATCAGCCACAGCACGGCAGGGCCGAGGACCAGGATGAAGAACCCCGCGCCGCCCGCCGACTGCAGCAGCACGACCGTGAGCACGATCGTCCCCACGAAGAGCAGCAGCAGCTTCAGCGAGTTGAACAGCGAGGGCTTCAGCCCGCTCACCGAGCCGCGCCGCCGCCACACGAAGAGCATGATGCCGACCGTCAGCGGTGTGATGAGGAGCAGGACGACGGAGGCCGTCAGCATGTTCTCCAGCATCTCGTCGAAGGCGAACCCGCCCTCGACGAAGGTGTACACACCGATCGCCGCGACCGTCCCGGCGATGAGACGGATCTTCTTCAGCTGTTCCACCGCCGGGTCGACGGACTCCGGTATCCACGCCGGATGGAACACGGCGCGTGCCGCGTACTTCGGTTTCCACAGCGACCCCGCCGTCAGCGCGCCGCCCGTCCAGCTTCCTTGTGAACCAGCCACTGTGCACTCCCCCGAGCCATGGCTTCCATGATCGCCGGGGATTCTACGGGAAGCGGACGGCACCTCGCCGCCCGCTTTCCGCGATCTGCGGTCACGAACGGCCGCGCAGCTCCCGGTACTTGGCCACCAGAGCCTTGGTCGACGCGTCGAGACCCGGAACGTCCGCACCCTCGGTCAGCGCGGGCTCCACGCGCCTGGCGAGGACCTTGCCGAGCTCCACGCCCCACTGGTCGAAGGAGTCGATGTTCCAGACGGCTCCCTGGACGAACACCTTGTGCTCGTAGAGCGCCACGAGCTGTCCGAGCACCGACGGCGTCAGCTCGCGCGCGAGGATCGTCGTGGTCGGGTGGTTGCCCTGGAACGTCTTGTGCGCGACGAGTTCCTCGGCCACCCCCTCGGCCCGTACCTCGTCCGGTGTCTTGCCGAACGCGAGGGCCTGCGTCTGCGCGAAGAAGTTCGCCATCAACAGGTCGTGCTGCGCCTTGAGTTCGTCGCTCAGCTCGGCGACGGGCTCGGCGAAGCCGATGAAGTCCGCCGGGATCAGCTTCGTGCCCTGGTGGATCAACTGGTAGTACGCGTGCTGCCCGTTCGTCCCCGGCGTCCCCCACACCACGGGCCCGGTCTGCCACTCCACCGGAACGCCGTCCCGGCCCACGTACTTGCCGTTGGACTCCATGTCCAGCTGCTGGAGGTACGCCGTGAACTTGGACAGGTAGTGGCTGTAGGGCAGCACCGCATGCGACTGGGCGTCATGGAAGTTGCCGTACCAGATGCCCAACAGGCCAAGGAGCAGCGGCACATTGGACTCGGCGGGCGCGGTCCTGAAGTGCTCGTCGACGAGCCGGAACCCGTCGAGCATCTCCCGGAAGCGGTCCGGGCCGATGGCGATCATCAAGGACAGCCCGATCGCCGAGTCGTACGAGTACCGTCCGCCGACCCAGTCCCAGAACTCGAACATGTTGGCCGTGTCGATACCGAAGTCGCCGACCTTCTCGGCGTTCGTCGACAGCGCCACGAAGTGCTTGGCGACGGCGGCCTCGTCACCGAGCGCGTCCAGCAGCCACTGGCGCGCCGAGGTCGCGTTGGTGATCGTCTCGATGGTGGTGAAGGTCTTGGAGGCGATGATGAACAGCGTCTCGGCCGGGTCCAGGTCGCGGGTCGCCTCGTGCAGGTCGGCGCCGTCCACGTTGGACACGAAGCGGACCGTGAGGTCGCGGTCGGTGAAGCTGCGCAGCACCTCGTACGCCATCGCCGGGCCGAGGTCGGAGCCGCCGATGCCGACGTTGACGACGTTCTTGATGCGCCTGCCGGTGTGCCCCTTCCACTCCCCGGAGCGGACGCGCTCGGCGAAGCCGGCCATCTTGTCGAGGACCGCGTGCACGCCCGGGACCACGTTCTCCCCGTCGACCTCGACCACCGCGTCCGGGGCGGCCCGCAGCGCGGTGTGCAGGACGGCCCGGTCCTCGGTGGTGTTGATCTTCTCGCCGCCGAACATGGCGTCCCGGAGGCCGAAGACATCGGTGGCGGCCGCCAGTTCGCGCAGCAGCCGCAGCGTCTCCTCGGTGACGAGGTGCTTGGAGTAGTCGACGTGCAGGTCCCCGACCTGGAGCGTGTATCCGGCGCCGCGACCCGGGTCAGCGGCGAACAGCTCGCGCAGTCGCACCTCGCCGAGCTCCTCGCGGTGCTTGGCCAGAGCGGTCCACTCGGGTGTCTGGTTGAGCCTCGTACGGCCGTCTGCGTTCATGTCCGACTTCAGCCTTCTTTCGTGCCTGTGCCAGCTGGTCCAACCTAATTGATCAGCGCGTGACATGAGCTGTCGCGGCGCCGTCCTGCGGTGCGACAACAGGTACGTCCGGCTTGAGCGCAGGTGTCAACGAGGCGACGGAGAGAACGAAGAAGCCGGCCGCGAGCAACGCCGGGGTGCCCCGCCCCCAGACCGTGGCGACGACACCGCCGAGGAGCGCGCCCAGGGGCGCTCCCGCGACCGCCAGGGTCCGGAAGGCCGAGCTGACCCGGCCCAGCATGTCGGCGGGGCTGCGCTGTTGCATGAGGGTCGTGGTGTTGACGTTCCACACCATGCCCATCAGTCCGAAGACGGCCATCGCCGCCACCATCGCGATCAGACTCCGCACCGTCCCCATCACGACGAGCGCGCCGATCTGCACGGTGCCTGCGAGCAGTACCGCCCGCACCTGTCCCATACGGGAGACCAGCCGGCGGTTGAGCGCTCCCCCGGCCAGGGAACCGACGGTGTAAGCGGTCGTCGCCGCCGCGAACCCGGCTTGTCCCGCGCCGATCCAGTCGGTCACCAGCAGCACCATGGTGGCGATGAGAGCGCCCACGCCGACATTGCACAGGGCGGTTGCCGCGCACAGCCCGCGCAGGGCCCGGTCCCCGGCCAGGGCGCGCAGCCCCTCCGCGATCTCCCGGCGCAGGGTGCTGCCCGCCGGTCTCGGCTTCCGCGTGGGCGCGCCGGTCCGCAGGGAGGCCACCAGCGCCGCCGCCACCAGGAAGGTCGCCGCGTCGGCCACGAAGGGCACGGGAGCGCCGACCACCAGCAGCAGGGGTACGACGGGGGCGCCGAGCAGACCGCCGGCGATCTTCTGCCCGGTCATCAGCCGGGCGTTCGCACTGCCGAGGGCCTCGTCGTCCACCAGAGCGGGCAGCAGGGCGGTGGACGCGTTGTCGAAGAGGGTCTGGAGGGTGGTCAGGGCGAAGGCCAGCGCGATCAGCAGCCCGACGGAGGCCTGCCCGAGCGCCACGGCCACCGCGAAACCGGCGACCAGCAGCCCTCGTAGCGCATCCACCGTCCACATCGCGCGCCGCTGGTCCACCCGGTCGGCGACCGCTCCGCCGAGCAGCCCGAAGACGATCCAGGGCAGATAGCCGCAGGCGGTGACCGCCGCTATGGCCAGGGGCTCGTCGGTCAGGGTGGCGGCCAGCAGGGGCAGTGCCGCCGTACGCAGCGCGTCACCGAAACTGGAGAGCACGGCGGCACTCCACAGCCGCCCGAACCCCCCACGCCACGCGGGCACCCGCACACCCGCAGCCTCGACCGTCACCACAGCTTCCCCCTCACGGTTCGCACGCCTTGCGGCATGCCCAAACCGTAGGGGTCACCACTGACATCGCGGTGGGCCTGTGGATAACGTGAGAACAGCTCCGGCCAGGCACCTCTCGGTGCCCGGCCGGCTGTCAATTCCTAGATCTCGCCCCGCAGTTTGGCGAGCGCCTCGGCGAGGATCGCCTCGCCGTCCGCATCGCTGCGCCGCTCCCGTACGTACGCGAGGTGCGTCTTGTACGGTTCGGTGCGCGGTGGGTCCGGCGGGTTGTCCCGGTCCTGTCCGGCGGGGAAGCCGCAGCGCGGACAGTCCCAGGTTTCGGGGACCTGCGCGTCGCTGGCGAAGCTGGGCTGCGTCTCGTGCCCGTTGGAGCACCAGAAGGAGATGCGCAGCCGTGGCGCGGACTCGCCACGCTCGGCCTCGCCCATCGGCCCCGCCCCGACCCGGCTTCCTCGGATCGCGTTGCCACTTGCCACGGTCGTAACTCCCTGCGTGATGGTGCCGCGAAGCGAGTCGGCGTTTTCGCTTCGTTGCGAGCGCCTCAGTCTACGTAAGGCCCAACGCACGTCCAGTGATTGGAGTTACAGCCCTCACACCTAGACGCAAGCCCCATGATAGGCCGCGCTCAGGTGCGCGTACCGAACATGGGGCCTTACGTACGGAATGTGCGTGCCGGTCAGTTGTTCACCTTCATCAGAAGGCCGAGCACGATGATGCACGCGAACCACAGCAGACCGACCACGATGGTGATCCGGTCGAGGTTGCGCTCGGCGACCGAGGAGCCGCCGACGGAGGACTGCATACCGCCACCGAACATGTCGGAGAGGCCGCCGCCCTTGCCCTTGTGCATGAGCACCAGCAGCATCATCAGGCCGCTGAAGACGATCAGGGCGATCGAGAACCCCATAACCACGGCTGGACCAACTTCCTCGGATCTGGATGGACGACAGGGGCACAGCCTCAGGGCTGTGCCCCCGCAAGGGTACGACGGATCCCGCTTACCGCATACTCACCGCTTGCCGGATCGCCTCCGGGGCGCTCCGATCCGGTGTCGAGAGGCCGACCGTGCTCAGCCCTTCGGGCCTCCGCGCGCTCGGCCTCTCGACACCGGCCGCGCCCCTACGGCTCACTGGTCGCGGAAGCGCACGATCTTGACGAACTCGTCGGCATCGAGCGACGCACCGCCCACGAGCGCACCGTCGATGTCGGCCTGCGCCATGATCTCGGCGACATTGCCGGACTTCACGGAGCCGCCGTACTGGATGCGGACCTGGTCGGCCAGCTCCTGGGTGTAGAGCTCGGCGATCTTGCCGCGGATGGCGGCGCAGACCTCCTGGGCGTCCTCGGCGCCGCAGACCTTGCCGGTGCCGATGGCCCACACGGGCTCGTAGGCGATCACGACGGACTCGGCCTGCTCGGCCGGAAGGTCCTTCAGACCGCCCTCGACCTGGGCGAGCGTGTGGGAGACGTGGTTGCCCGCCTCGCGGACGTCCAGCTCCTCGCCGACGCACAGGATCGGGGTCAGCCCGTGCTTGTAGGCGGCCTTGACCTTGGCGTTGACGATCTCGTCGGTCTCGGCGTGGTACTGGCGGCGCTCGGAGTGGCCGATCGCCACGTACGTGCACTTCAGCTTGGCGAGCATGGCACCGGAGATCTCGCCGGTGTAGGCGCCGGAGTCCTGCGCGGAGATGTCCTGGGCGCCGTACTTGATCTTGAGCTTGTCGCCGTCGACCAGGGTCTGCACGGAGCGCAGATCGGTGAAGGGCGGCAGGACGGCGACCTCGACGGCCTCGTAGTCCTTGTCGGCCAGGGCGAAAGCGAGCTTCTGGACGTGCGCGATGGCCTCGAGGTGGTTGAGGTTCATCTTCCAGTTACCCGCCATGATCGGCGTGCGAGTGGTCATGCGGGGTCAGTCCTCCAGTGCGGCGAGGCCGGGGAGCGTCTTGCCCTCGAGGTATTCGAGGGAGGCGCCGCCGCCGGTCGAGATGTGGCCGAACGCGTTCTCGTCGAAGCCCAGGATGCGGACGGCCGCGGCGGAGTCGCCACCGCCGACGACCGTGAAGGCCTGGGAGTCGAGGAGTGCCTGGGCGACCGCCTTGGTGCCCTCGGCGAATTCGGGGTGCTCGAAGACGCCCATCGGCCCGTTCCAGAAGACGGTGGCGGCGTCGGTGATCTTCGAGGCGTACAGCTTGTTGGACTCCGGACCGATGTCCAGGCCCATCCGGTCGGCCGGGATGGCGTCCGCGGCGACGGTGGTGGCACCCGCCGGAGCCTTGGTCTTCAGGTCCGGGAACCCGGGAGCGACCACGGCGTCGACGGGCAGCACCAGCTCGACGCCGGTCTTCTCCGCGCGCTCGATGTACTCGAGGACGGCCGGGATCTGGTCCTCCTGGAGAAGCGACGCGCCGACCTCGTGGCCCTTGGCCTTGAGGAAGGTGTACGCCATGCCGCCGCCGATGAGGATGCGGTCGGCCTTGCCGAGCAGCTGGTCGATGACGGCGAGCTTGTCGGAGACCTTGGCGCCGCCGAGGGCGACCACGTAGGGACGCTGCACCTCGTCGGTGAGCTTCTTCAGGACGCCGACCTCGGTGGCGATGAGGTAGCCGGCGTAGTGCGGCAGGCGGGCCGGAAGGTCGAAGACCGAGGCGTGCTTGCGGTGCACCGCGCCGAAGCCGTCGCCCACGTACACGTCGGCGAGGGCGGCGAGCTGATCGGCGAAGGCGCCGCGCTCGGCGTCGTCCTTGGACGTCTCGCCGGCGTTGAAGCGCAGGTTCTCCACGACCGCGACCCGGCCGTCGGCGAGGCCGGCGACGGTGGCCGTGGCGGACTCGCCGACGGTGTCGGTCGCGAAGGCCACATCGGCGCCGAGGAGTTCACCAAGGCGCGCGGCGGCGGGAGCGAGGGAGAAGGCCGGGTCCGGGGCGCCCTTGGGGCGGCCCAGGTGGGAGGCGACGACCACGCGGGCGCCCGCCTCGGCCAGTGCCTTGACGGTGGGCAGCACGGCGCGGATACGGCCGTCGTCGGTGATCGCGGTGCCGTCCAGCGGCACGTTCAGGTCGGCGCGGACGAAGACCCGCTTGCCTGCGACGCCTTCGGCGAGAAGTTCGTCGATCGTCTTCATTGAGAGGGCTCCCGAGAGGACTGGTGGTGCTCGTGATCCTAAGAGGGCTGGTCTGTACGTGAGTCAGGGCCCGAGCGGCGCGTCGTTGCGCCGCCCGAGCCCTGCTCTCACATCAACGTGCCTGCTCTGTCGGTCAGAGCTGGTTGCCGACGAAGACCGTGAGGTCGACAAGTCGGTTGGAGTAGCCCCACTCGTTGTCGTACCAGCCGAGGATCTTCACCGTGTTGCCCTCCTGGACCATGGTCAGGGAGGAGTCGAAGGTGCAGGACGACGGGTCGCCGACGATGTCCGAGGAGACGATCGGGTCCTCTGTGTAGGTCAGGAAGCCCTTGAGGTCGCCGTCGTCGGAGGCCTTCTTGAACGCGGCGTTGACCTCGTCCTTGGTGACCTCGCGCTGCAGCGTCACGACCAGGTCGGTGGCCGAGCCGGTCGGGACCGGGACGCGCATCGCGATGCCGTCGAGCTTGCCCTTGAGCTGCGGGAGGACCAGGGCGGTGGCCTTGGCGGCACCCGTCGTGGTCGGGATGATGTTCTCGGCGGCGGCGCGGGCGCGACGCAGGTCCGAGTGCGGGAAGTCCAGGATGCGCTGGTCGTTGGTGTACGCGTGGACCGTCGTCATCAGGCCCTTGACGATGCCGAAGTTCTCGTCCAGAACCTTGGCCATCGGCGCCACACAGTTGGTGGTGCAGGAGGCGTTGGAGATGACGTGGTGGTTGGCCGCGTCGTACTTGTCCTGGTTGACGCCCATCACGATGGTGATGTCCTCGTCCTTGGCCGGAGCCGAGATGAGGACCTTCTTGGCGCCACCGGCGATGTGCTTCTCGGCGTCGGCCTTCTTCGTGAAGATGCCGGTCGACTCGATGACGATGTCGACGCCCAGCTCACCCCACGGGATGTCCGCGGGGTTGCGCTCGGAGAGCACCTTGATGGTGTGGCCGTCGACCGTGATGGTGTCGGCGGTGTGCGAGACCTCGGCCTTGAGGCGGCCCAGGATGGTGTCGTACTTCAGCAGGTGAGCGGTGGTCGCAGTGTCACCCAGGTCGTTGACAGCCACGATCTCGATGTCAGCACCCTGCTCCAGCAGTGCGCGGAAGTAGTTGCGACCAATACGACCGAAGCCGTTGATGCCTACGCGGATCGTCACGAACCGATCTCCTCGTTGGTACGCCGGCTATGCGATGCCGGCGAGCTCTGTTTGGGATGTCCCCGACCGCCTACGACCCTACCTCCCGGAAGCTCCCGCAGTGACATCGAGATGCCGCATACACGGGCAGGCGGTCCGTACCCGCCAGTAGGGGTACGGACCGCCCGGGCCGGAAGGCCCTGTCGCTCGAATTGGTTACGGAGAGTCAGTCACCGTTGACCGGTGTGTTCACCTTCCGAGAGCCGCGAGCGCCTTGCCGAGCAGGGTCGTGCGGTCGGCCGCCGCGGTGACGTGTTCCAGGCCGAAGCCCAGCAGCACGGTGTCGTCCGTGGTGACCGCGCCGTACGTCTTGAACAGCTCTCCGGAGCGCCCCCAGTCCTTGACGACCGCCGGGCTGCCCGCGGGCGGTCCGGGGACGCTCCAGGCACCGAGCGACGTCTCGAAGCCCTCGGTCTCGACGGCGTTGCCGCCGATCACCACGGACGTGTTGTCGGCGAGGACGCCGCGGCCGCCGGATCCGGGGTCGGTGATGTAGCTGAGGGAGACCTCGACCCTCTTGCCGGCGTACGCGGAGAGGTCGAAGGAGACCGCCTGCCAGCCGGCCGACGCCCCAGTGAAGCTGTTCCACTGGCCGCTGGTGCCGGAGGCCGTGCAGCCGCCGTCGCCGAGGGTCAGATACCGCTTGAGTGCGGGATGGGCCGCGATGAAGTACCCGGCGTCGCACTCCGCGGGCACGGTGGTGCTGGTTTTGCCGTTCTTGTCGGGGAGCGTGGTCCAGTCGTCGGCCCCGGCCGTGTGGGCCTCCAGGACGGCGTGGTCGTAGCCCTCCTCGGTGCTCCACAGCAGCCGGGTGCTGAGCGTGGGTGCCTGGGCGGCGGTCACCGAGGTGAGGTCGATGGTGCGGGTGAGACGGTTCCAGGCGTAGTCGCTGTGGGTGACGGCCGCCATGGAGGCGCCTTCGTAGGGGCCGTACGGGTTGACCGTGCCGGGGTAGGTGCCGCCGCCCGCACTCGCGAACTGCGGGAACGTGGCGACCGGCAGGGTGTCCGAGGTGACGCTGAACGACCCGGCCGTGTCGAGCGGGTTGCCCGGGGCCGCGCCGAGCGCTCCGCCGGCTCCGGCGAGTTTGCCGACGCCCTGGAAGGCGGTGGTGCCCGGCAGGGACGTACGGGTGTAGGCGCCCAGGTAGTACTGGCTGAAGTCGTTCGACAGGGTGCCGCCGCCGAGGTCGACGTTGCCGCCGGCCCGCTCGCCGGCCTCGATCAGCTTGCCGCCCTCGTTGAGGAAGGCCCGCAGCTGGAGCTGGGTGGCGTTGCCCGGGACGCTCGCGCCGGTGTAGTGGACGACCGTCTTGAAGTGGTCCAGCACGCCGAGCGCGTCGGGCGTGCCCTGGGTGGCGACGTCCCAGACGATCGCCTTGCGGCCGTTGGCCTTCAGGGCGTCGACGTAGGTCTGCGCCTGTGTGGCGGCCGCGCCCTCCTCGGCGACCACGAGCACGTCCGCGCGCGGCCGCGCGGCCACGGTGTACGTGAAGTGCTCGCTGGAGGTGCGCTTTCCGCTCCGCGTCTCGCCGGTGAACCACACCTCGACCTTGTCGCCCGGGTCGCCGTCGGCGACCTTGGCGCGGTACTCGTCGAAGTAGAGGTTGTCCTCACCGCCGAACGTCTCTCCGCCCTTCCAGGCCTTGAGCGCCATGTCCTCGACACGGCCGCCGTTGACGCGGTACTTGAGCTCCTTGTCGCGCACGGACTTGCGGGCGACGACGGAGACTTCCTGGTCCGCGCCGCGCGAGTACGACGTGCTGAACGTCTTCGGGGTGAAGTCGGCGGCCTTCAGTCCGAGCGAGGACTTCGGCTGGTCGGGCCGGGCCGCGGACTCGGCGACGGAGAGCGCGAACGGGATGTTCTTCTCGAACTCCTGCTGGATCAGCTTCTCGTCGTCCGGGAAGTTGAAGACCGACTGGCAGTCGACCGCGTTCCACTGATCGTCGGGGTAGAGGTCCGACACGGTCTGGCAGGTCGACATCTCGGGGGTGAACATCGCCAGCCCGTTGACGTTCGACGCGTGGCCGTCCGCCTCGCCGTTGGTGGTGTACAGCTCCGAGGAGACCTGGGGCCGGTAGCCGGGGATCGCGGAGTTGTCCGGGGTTCCGGCGAGCGATTTGTAGAGGACGTCGTCCGGCGTGTCGGTGGCCACCTGCCAGCCGACGCCGTAGAGGAGGAGCTCGGCGGCGGAGTGGTAGTTGATGCCGTACGTGAAGCCGATCCGCTTCTGGAAGGCGTCGATGGCCTTGGTCTCGGGCTCGGAGCCCGGGCTCGTGCCGCGGTAGGTCTCGCTGGTGGGGGTGGGTGACGAACCCTCGTTGTCGTAGCCCCACTTGTAGGAGAAGTTGCGGTTGAGGTCGACGCCGTCGCCGATGGCGATGGTGCCGTCGGCGTTGTTGTCCCGCAGGTTCTTGCGCCACAGGCGGGAGTCGTCGCCCTGGAAGGTGTAGTCGTAGCCGTCGGGGTTGGCCGAGATGACGAACCACAGCTCGGTCGAGTCGACGATCTTCTTGATGCGCTTGTCGGACTTGTAGTTGTCGACGTAGTGGTGGAGCAGCCGTCTGGTCATCTCCGGCGTGATCCACTCGCGCGCGTGCTGGTTGGACATGTACAGCACGGAGGGCTTGGCGCCGTCCTTGGTCTTCTTCGCGTTCTTGGTGAGCTTGAGCGCGAGGATGTCCTGGCCGTTGACCGTCTTGCCGATGGAGACGACCTTGGTGAGGCCGGGGTTCTGCTGGCCGGTACGGAGGATCTCCTCCTTGAGGTTCCCGGCCCCGCTGTACGGGCGGTACACACCGTCGGCGGCCGCCTCGACGCGCTTCTCCGCCTTGGCGGAGAGGGTGTGCTCGGTGAGGTCGACGCCCTGTTTCTCGAGCTTGTCCGCCTGTTGGTCGGTCAGGTAGACCTCGACGGTCGCGGTGCCCTTGGCGGGTACCTGCTCGCTCAGTTCGTGGCCGTCCTGCCCGGCCGCCAGCAGCAGGGGTACCTGCTGGTTGGTGACCTCGGCCCGGAAGACCTTGATCTGGTCGGAATCGGGAGAGCCCGCGCTCTCCGCCGCCTGGGCGATGGGTGCGATTCCCGCACCGCCCAGGAGGAGTGCGCCGACAGCGAGGATCGGTCTCGCTCTTCGTCTCATGTGCCCCCCTTGCGTGTGTCCGCCACAGCAGCGAACAGCTGCCAGGCTCATGACAGTTCATGATCCAGTCAAGGGGGCCTCAAGGACGGGCAAACGCCGGTGCCGACACTCCGATGGAGTATCGACACCGGCGTGGTGACGGTGAGTCAGCCTGCGAAGTTGTCGGCCATCTCCTCGGTGATGCTGGACTCCGTGCCCGGAATGCCGAGATCCTGGGCCCGCTTGTCGGCCATCGCCAGCAGCCGGCGGATCCGGCCGGCGACGGCGTCCTTGGTCAGCGGCGGGTCGGCGAGCGCGCCGAGCTCCTCCAGGGAGGCCTGCTTGTGGTCCATGCGGAGGCGTCCGGCGGCCGCGAGGTGCTCGGGGACCTCGTCGCCGAGGATCTCCAGCGCGCGCTGGACCCGGGCGCCGGCGGCGACGGCCGCACGCGCCGAGCGACGCAGGTTGGCGTCGTCGAAGTTGGCGAGACGGTTCGCCGTGGCCCGCACCTCGCGCCGCATCCGGCGCTCCTCCCAGGCCAGCACCGACTCATGGGCGCCGAGGCGGGTGAGCAGCGCCCCGATCGCGTCGCCGTCGCGGACGACCACCCGGTCCACCCCGCGCACCTCGCGGGCCTTCGCGGCGATGGAGAGCCGGCGGGCGGCGCCGACCAGGGCGAGCGCGGCCTCCGGACCCGGGCAGGTCACCTCCAGCGAGGAGGAACGGCCGGGCTCGGTCAGTGAGCCGTGCGCCAGGAAGGCCCCGCGCCAGGCGGCCTCGGCATCGCAGGTGGCCCCGGAGACGACCTGCGGGGGCAGACCGCGGATCGGGCGGCCCCGGCCGTCGACCAGTCCGGTCTGCCGGGCCAGCTGGTCACCACCGGCGACCACGCGCACCACGTAACGCGAACCGCGGCGCAGTCCGCCCGGAGCCATCACGATCAGCTCGGAGCTGTGGCCGAAGATCTCCAGGATGTCCCGCTTGAGCCGACGGGCCGCCATCGCGGTGTCCAGCTCCGCCTCGATCACGATGCGCCCGCTCACCAGGTGGAGGCCGCCGGCGAACCGCAGAATGGCGGAGACCTCCGCCTTTCTGCAGCAGGTACGGGTGACGGGGAGCCGGGAGATCTCATCCTTCACCGCTGCCGTCATCGCCATGGGCCGATCCTTCCATGCATCCGAAAAATACGGTCGTACGCGGCGGCCAACAGCTCCGGGTCGTGCCTCGGGGTCCCATCGGGCCGGGCCACCGGCGCCAGCTCGACCGCGGCACCGAACCGCTTGGCGGCATCGGTCAGGGAATCGCGGTCGGGCACGGCGGCCTGGTCGGCCAGCACCACGTCCAGGGCGAGTTTAGGGGCGTGTCGTCCCAAAACCTCCAAATGACGCTGCGGGGAGAAGCCATCGGTTTCTCCGGGCTGCGGTGCGAGGTTCAGCGAGAGCACCCGGCGCGCCTTCGTCTGGGTGAGGGCGTCCAGGAGTTCGGGCACCAGCAGATGCGGGATGACCGAGGAGAACCAGGATCCGGGTCCGAGCACCACCCAGTCCGCGTCGAGGACGGCGGCGACGGCCTCGGGGACGGCGGGCGGGTCGTGCGGGACGACGTGCACGGACTGCACCTCGCCGGGGGTGAGGGCGACGGTCGCCTGTCCCCGGACGGTGTCCACGTCCTCGGGCCGCTCCGGGTCATGCCCCTTGACCAGGGCCTGGAGCTCCAGGGGTACGGCGGACATGGGCAGCACCCGGCCGTGCGCACCCAGCAGCCTGCCGACCAGGTCGAGGGCCTGGACAGGGTCGCCGAGCTGCTCCCACAGGGCGACGATCAGCACATTGCCGACCGCGTGGTCGTGCAGGTCGCCCTTGGACTGGAAGCGGTGCTGGATGACACGGGCCCAGGTCTGGCCCCAGTCGTCGTCGCCGCACAGCGCGGCCAGCGCCTTGCGCAGATCTCCGGGCGGCAGGACGCCCAGCTCGTCGCGGAGCCGCCCGCTGGAGCCGCCGTCGTCGGCCACGGTGACGACGGCGGTGAGGTCGCCGGTGATCCGGCGCAGCGCGGCGAGCGAGGCGGACAGGCCCATGCCGCCGCCGAGGGCGACGACCTTGGGCTGGGCACCGCGGCGGCGCGGCTTGGCGCCGCGGGCCTCCACGGGGCGGGTCGCGCGTCCCTCGGGCACGACCCGGCGCAGCCTGCTCAGCCGCGGAGAACGTCCTGTCATTCCCGTCCCATGTCCCGGTGTACGACCACCGTCTCCACGCCCTGGGAGGCGAGACGGGCGGCGAGCTTCTCGGAGGTGGCGACGGAGCGGTGCTTGCCGCCGGTGCAGCCGACGGCGATCGTCACGTACCGCTTGCCCTCGCGCCGGTAGCCGGCGGCGATGAGCTGGAGCAGCTCGGAGTAGCGGTCGATGAACTCCTTCGCGCCGGGCTGGTTGAAGACGTACGCCGAGACCTCCTCGTTGAGGCCGGTGAAGGGGCGCAGCTCCGGGACCCAGTGCGGGTTGGGCAGGAAGCGCATGTCCACGACCAGGTCGGCGTCGACCGGAAGGCCGTACTTGAAGCCGAAGGACATGACGGTGGCCCGCAGCTCGGGCTCCTCCTCGCCGGCGAACTGGGCGTCCATCTTGGCGCGCAGCTCGTGGACGTTGAGGCTGGAGGTGTCGATGACCAGGTCGGCGTCGCCGCGCAGCTCGCGCAGCAGCTCGCGCTCGGCGTCGATGCCGTCGACGATGCGGCCGTCGCCCTGGAGGGGATGCGGGCGGCGCACCGACTCGAAGCGGCGGACCAGGGCCTCGTCGGAGGACTCCAGGAAGACGATCCGCCGGGTGACGTGCTTGGCCTCGAGGTCGGCGAGGGATTCGCGCAGGTTGTCGAAGAAGCGGCGGCCGCGGACGTCGACGACGACCGCGATCCGGGCGACGTTGCCCTGGGAACGGGCGCCGAGCTCCACCATGGTGGGGATCAGCGCGGGCGGCAGGTTGTCGACGACGAACCAGCCGAGGTCCTCCAGACACTTGGCGGCGGTCGACCGGCCGGCTCCGGACATGCCGGAGATGATCACCAGCTCGGGGATGGCCGCCTCGGGGAGTCCGGCCGGCTCGCCGGTCGTGCCCGTGCTCACTTGTGCTCCGTCTCCGTCTTGGCTCTGTTGGCCTTCGTTCTCGTTCACACTCATGTCTCCTGCCCCCGTCGTTCGTCCGGGGTGCCCGCCGTCACGGGCTCCCCACCGGAACCCATGGTGTCGGGTTCCTCTTCCATGATCTCTCCAGTAGCTGTGTTCACCGCGGGCGCGGCGGGTGCCGCCTGGGCGAGGGCCACGGCGATGGTCTCTGCCGTTTTGCGGCCTATGCCGGGGACCTCGCAGATCTGGTCGATGGTGGCAGATCGAAGTTTCTTCAACGAGCCGAAATGTTTGAGAAGCGCCTGCTTGCGTGTCTCGCCGAGGCCCGGGACGTCGTCCAGGGTGCTCGCCCGGAACCGCTTGGCCCGCTTGGCGCGCTGGTAGGTGATCGCGAAGCGGTGGGCCTCGTCGCGGACGCGTTGGAGCAGATAGAGGCCCTCGCTGGTGCGGGGCAGGACCACCGGGTCGTCCTCGTCGGGCAGCCATACCTCCTCCAGGCGCTTGGCGAGGCCGCAGACGGCGATGTCGTCGATGCCGAGCTCGTCCAGGGCCTTCTTGGCCGCGGCGACCTGGGGCTGTCCGCCGTCGACGACGAGGAGCTGGGGCGGGTAGGCGAACTTCTTGGGGCGGCCGTCGTCGTCCTTGAGGCCGTTGCCGGACTCACCGGCGAGCCCGTCCTCGTGGCCGTCCTCCACCCACTCGCCGGTCTTCTCCTTCTCGGCGAGATAGCGCCGGAAGCGGCGGCTGATCACCTCGTGCATCGAGCGGACGTCGTCCTGGCCCTCGAAGCCCTTGATCTGGAAGCGGCGGTACTCGCTCTTGCGTTGCAGACCGTCCTCGAAGACGACCATGGAGGCCACGACGTCGTCGCCCTGGAGGTGCGAGATGTCGAAGCACTCGATCCGCAGAGGCGCGCTGTCCAGGTCGAGGGCCCCGGCGATCTCCTCCAGTGCGCGCGAGCGCGTGGTCAGGTCGGAGGCGCGCTTGGTCTTGTGCAGCGCGAGGGTCTGCAGGGCGTTGCGCTGCACGGTCTCCATCAGCGCCTTCTTGTCGCCGCGCTGCGGGATGCGCAGCGAGACGTTCGCACCGCGGCGGCCGGTGAGCCACTCCTGGACCGGCTCGACGGGGTCGGGCAGGGCCGGGACGAGGACCTCCTTGGGGACGGAGTCCCCGGTCTCCTCGCCGTAGAGCTGCTGGAGGGCGTGCTCGACGAGGGCGCCGGTGGTGATCTCCTCGACCTTGTCGGTGACCCAGCCGCGCTGGCCGCGCACGCGTCCGCCGCGGACGTGGAAGATCTGCACGGCGGCTTCGAGTTCGTCCTCGGCGACCGCGATGAGGTCGGCGTCGGTCGCGTCGGCGAGCACGACGGCGCTCTTCTCCATGGCCTTCTTCAGGGCCTCGATGTCGTCGCGCAGGCGGGCCGCCCGCTCGTACTCCATCTCCTCGGCCGCCTCCGTCATCTGTTTCTCCAGGCGGCGCAGATACGTCCCGGTCCGGCCTGCCATGAAGTCGCCGAAATCCTCGGCGAGTTCGCGGTGCTCGTCGGCGGAGACGCGGCCGACGCAGGGCGCGGAGCACTTGCCGATGTAGCCGAGGAGGCAGGGGCGGCCGGTGCGGGCGGCGTTCTTGAAGACGCCGGCGGAGCAGGTGCGGACGGGGAAGACGCGCAGCAGGAGGTCGACGGTGTCGCGGATCGCCCACGCGTGTCCGTAGGGCCCGAAGTACCTGACGCCCTTCTTCTTGTGACCGCGCATCACCTGCACGCGCGGGAACTCCTCGTTCATCGTCACCGCGAGGTACGGGTAGCTCTTGTCGTCGCGGTACTTGACGTTGAACCGGGGGTCGTACTCCTTGATCCAGGAGTACTCCAGCTGCAGGGCCTCGACCTCCGTGGACACCACCGTCCACTCCACGGACGCGGCCGTGGTCACCATCGTGCGGGTGCGGGGGTGCAGGCTCGCCAGGTCCTGGAAGTAGTTCGCCAGGCGCTGGCGCAGGCTCTTCGCCTTTCCGACGTAGATCACCCGGCGGTGCTCGTCGCGGAATCGGTAGACCCCGGGAGAGTCCGGGATCTGTCCCGGCCTGGGGCGGTAGCTGGAGGGGTCGGCCATGTCTCCCACCCTACTGGCGGGGGCTGACAGTCCGACGGGGCCGGGGACGAGCCGGGGACGAGGGCCGGGCGACCTCTACCTGGACTCCAGGAACGTCAGGACGGCCAGGACCCGGCGATGGTCGTCCGTGTCCTCCGTCAGGCCGAGCTTGCCGAGGATGCTGCGGACATGTTTCTCGACCGTGCCCTCGGTGACCCACAGACGGCGGCCGATGCCGGCGTTGGAGCGGCCCTCCGCCATGAGGGCCAGGACTTCCCTCTCACGGGAGCTGAGGCGGGACAGGGGGTCGTCGCGGCGCTGGGCCGTGAAGAGTTCGTGGACCAGGGAGGGGTCGACCACCGCGCCGCCCTTGCCGACACGGTCCAGGGCCTCGATGAACTCGTCGACGACCGTGACCCGGCTCTTCAGCAGGTAGCCGACCCCGCGCCCGCCGGCCAGCAGTTCCAGGGCGTCCTCGACCTCCACGAACGCCGACAGGACGAGGATGCCGGTGCCGGGGTGGCGCTCCCGGATGGTGCGGGCCGCCTTGAGACCCTCCGTGGAGTGGTCGGGCGGCATCCGTATGTCGACGACGGCGATGTCGGGGCGCTCCTCATGGACCAGTTCCAGAAGCCGCTCCGCGTCACCCGCCTGGCCGGCCACCTCGTACCCGGCTCTCTGGCAGAGACTCGCCAGTCCCTCCCGGAGCAGGATGTCGTCGTCGGCGAGGACCACCCGTCCCCGCACCTGCCGCCGCGATGCGTCGTCCATGGCCCCGGCCCCCCTTGCCCGACCGATCTGCTGCGCGCCCAACAGCCTGCCCCACCGGCCGGATTACGGCTAGCCGGAAGCGGAATTGGGGTCCTGCCGTGACGACACACGGGCGGGTGCGAGCGATTCTCGTACCAGTGCGATGCAGAGCGACCGGTCACTTCGGGTGAGAGGCGACGGGTCGCGGGACCGAAGGGTTGCGGGACATGCGACGGACACGGATCGAGAAGGCGAGGCGGTCGACCCGTGCCCGCCCCGGCACCGGGGACACGTACGGCTTCGGCGAGGCCCTCGACCCCCGTGATCCCGACATAGTGCGCGCCAAGCGCCTGCAGTCGGCGCACCGCGGCGGTACCCACCGCCCCTAGAACCGGACGGCAGCCTCTCCGTCCGACACGACCGCCCGGCGCGTACGCGACGTCACCGAGTCCGAGGTCCCCCCGCCCGGACAACTCCCCCCGCGTGCGCGTCGGGCGGTCACACGTTCGTCGGCGGCGGGCTCAGCGGCAGCCGTACCTCCAGGGTGGTGCCCTCGCCCGGCGGACTGCTGACGTCCAGCTTGCCGCCGATCGCCTCGACGCGGTCGATGAGCCCGATCAGCCCGGACCCGCGGCCGGGCTCGGCTCCCCCGACGCCGTCGTCGCGGATGACCATCTCCAGCCGGTCCTCCCGGATCTCGGCCCCGACCTCCACCACGCGCGCGTGGGCGTGCTTCACCGCGTTGGTGAGGCACTCCGAGGTGACGTAGTACGCGGCCACCTCCAGCTGCTCCGGGAGACGCGACGCGGGCAGCTTCAGGTCGAGTTCCACAGGGACGGCGGAGCGGCGGGCCAGGGAGCGCAGGGCGGGGCCCAGGCCGCCCTTGGAGAGGATGGCCGGGTGGATGCCGCGGGCCACCTGGAGCAGGTCCTGGAAGGCGTCGTCGAGGCCCTTGCCCACATGGGCGAGCTGCTCGGCGAGTTCGGAGGACGGGTCCGTCAGCAGGGACTCGGCCAGTCTCAGGTCCAGTTGGAGGGCGACGAGCCGCTGCTGGACCCCGTCGTGCAGATCGCGCTCGATCCTGCGCCGGGAGGCGTCCGAGGCGGCCACCACGCGCGCGCGTGACGCGGTCAGCTGGGCGCGGCTGTCGGCGTTGACGATGGCGGTGGCGATGAGCTCGGTGAAGTCGGCAAGCCGCGACTCGGTGCCGGCGGGCAGGGCGTCCAGCGGGGAGGCCGCGAGGACGAAGCCCCACAGCCGGTCCTCGACGACGATGGGCGCGCCCACGACCTGTCCGACATGAGCCGCGCGCCGGGTCCCGGACACCTCGCGCATCGCCTTGAGGCCCGCCTGCCGACGCTCCTCGTGGCCGGCCCGCTCGAGCTCCTCCGGGATCCCGTACACGGTGCCGAGGACCGTCCGGCTGCCGTCGGGCTCCTGCCGCAGCACGGCCACGGTCGTGTTCAGCAGGGCCCCGACCTCCTCCGCCACCCTCGTGAACACCTCGGACGGCGGGGCTCCGCGGGCCACCAGGGTGGCGACCCGGCGCAGCGCGGCCTGCTCCAGTGCGGCCCGGCGGCTCTCGGTGACGTCGCGCGCGGTGGCGTAGACGAGGCCCTCCTCGGGGACCGGCCGGGCGCTCCACTGGAGCCAGCACTCGGTGCCGTCGGCACGCAGGTAGCGGTTCTCGAACTCGGCCACATCGGCGCCGCTCGCGAGCCGGTCGAGGGCGACGCGGGTGGCCTCCCGGTCGTCCGCGTGCACGAACTCCAGGTAGGGCTTGGACAGCAGTTCCTCGCCCGAATGGCCGAGGGTCCTCTCGAAGGCCGGGTTGACCCGCTTGAAGTAGCCGTCGACGCCGCTGATGCAGAGCAGGTCGAGGGAGAGGTTGAAAATGCTCGCCACTTCCTGTTCGGCCTTCTCACGCCGCCCGTGGGCCGCGGCGAAGGACGCCATGGTGCCGTTCATTCCGCCGAGCAGCTGGGCCCAGGTGCCGTCGAAGGGGGCGACGTCGGCGCGGTGTCCGAGCCGGTTGTCGTCGATCGCCGTATTCATGGCGCGGATCTCGCCGGCCAGCCGCTCGGTGGTGACGCGCAGTTCGCGGAAGGTGTCGGCCACATCGCCGAGTTCGTCACGGCCGGCATACCGGATGTCGTACGAGAGATCGCCGTCCGACAGGGCCCGCGCGCCCTGGGAGACCTCGCTGAGGGGGCGGGTGATGGAGCGGCGCAGGGCCAGCGCGAGGACGGTGACGACGCCGAGGACGGCCAGGGAGACGGCGAGGTCGCGCCGTACGCGGGTCTCCGCGCTGTGGCGGTCGCGCGCGGCGGTGACCTCGAGGGCATGTGCGGCCCGGTCCTGGATGCCGCGCAGGGAGTCGATGCGGGCCGTGGAGTGGGTCAGCCAGCTCTCGTACGACGGCAGGCGGACGGTCTCGGGGACGGGTGCGGCGAGCGTGTCGCGGACCTTGCGGACGGCCCGGCCGGGCGCCTCGAACTGGGTGCTGTACAGCTCGCCCCGCAGGTCGTCCGAGGTGTTCTGCCGGAACGTGTCCAGTTCGGCCGCCTCCAGCTCGGGCCAGCGTCCGGCGGCGGTGGGGCCTTGCCCGGCGGGTGCGTCCAGCAGGATCGCCAGCTCCACGCGCTCGCGTTCGGCGGCCTCGATGGCCCGTACGAGGGCGATGTGGGCGTCCGCGGCACGGCCCGAGGTCCGGGTGGGGCTCCCCGATTCGAACACGGCGACGTGGTCGAGCAGGGCGTCCTCGATGCCCGCGTAGTCCTGGGCCACCGTGGGGGCGGTGAGCGAGGCGGTGCCCGTCTGGACGCGCAGCGCGTGCAGTCGGCGTCCGGCGGCGTCGAGGTCTCCGGCGGCGTCGGCCCCGGTCCAGCCGGCGGTTCGGTCGACGGCCCGCTCCAGGGCCTGGTCCGTGGTCCGTTCGGCCGCGGTACGGGCCGCCGGGGTGACCGTGCCCGGGCGCAGCCTGGCCTGTACGGCGGCGATCCGCTCCCGGGCGACGGCGTCGGAGACCTCGGTGAGCGCGAACGACACCTCGGTCGTGGTGTGGAAGGCCCGCAGGTCGCGCGCCTCCTGCCACTGGGCGACGCCGCTGAAGGCGATGAAGGCCAGCAGTCCGGTCACCGGCAGCAGCACGAGAAGCATCAGCTTGCGTCCGACGCGCAGACGGGCCAGGAGCGGGGGGCGCTCCGTCCGTGTCGGTCCCACGCCGCGCATGTTCGTTCCTCAGCGCCCGGTGGGCGGGTAGTACTGGTGGTCCGCCAAGTCCTTGTCGATGGCCCGCACCGCCCCGTCGAGTGTGGCCCGCACCGGCGCCTCGTCGAACATGATCTTGGCGAAGGCCCGGGAGAAGGCGTCGGTGACCGCCGGGTAGGCGGGCGTCCGCGGCCGGGGCCGGGCGACGCCGCGCGTCAGTTGCTCGATGAACAGGCGCTCGGCACCTCCGGTGGCGTAGGCGGACGAGAGCTCCACCGCGCTGTGCGTGGCCGGGATCCCGCCGTTGGCCTCGCTCATCCGGTGGACCTGGTCCGGCCTCAACAGGTAGGCGAGGAAGCGCCAGACGGCGTCCCCGTCCGCCGCGCCGGAGGTGACGCCCCACTGCCAGGAGCCCATCCCGGTCACCGTGCCCCGGCCGAAGTCGGGCAGCGGCACGATCGCCACATCGCCGGGGTGCGCCTTGCTGTAGTCCGGGTACCACCAGTGGCCGGTCCAGGAGATGACGCTACGGCCCTCGCTGAACGCCTGGTCGTCGGTCCTGCCGGGCTCGACGAGCCCCTCCTTGACCCAGGTCTGCAGGGTGGTGAGCGCCTTGACCGACTCAGGACTGTTGAGGAAGCCGTCGGCCGTGCGGAACGTCCTGGGCTCGATGAGATCACCGCCCGCCGACCACACCGCGGGCGCGAAGCCGTAGGTGTTCCACTCCTCGCCGGGCTGCGCGTGGACGAGCCCGATGTCGACGGGGGTCTGGTGGCCCGCCTCGCGCAGGGTGCGCAGCACGTCCGTGAATTCGTCGGAGGTCCAGGCGTCGTCGACGCCCTGGGGGATACGGATGCCGGCCTTCTGCAGCACCGAGGGGCGCACATACAGCCCCAGTCCGGAGTCGAAGGTGCCGATGCCGTACAGCTTCCCCGCGTACGTGCCCTGTTGGCGGATCGAGGCCAGCAGATCGCTCCGCACGCTGTCGGGGACGCAGGAGTCGATCGGCTTGAGCTTGCCGGACCAGGCATAGCTGTAGAGATTGGGGCCGTCGATGTCGAGCAGGTCCGGAAGGTCGCCGCTGGCCGCGGCGGAGTTCACCAGGTCGGTGTACGGGCGGTGCTCGGGCAGGGTGACGAGCTCCACCCGCACCTGTCTCTGTGCCTGGTTGAACTCCGCGACCTGCTGCTGCAGGGTGCTGAGCTCCCCGCTCGGCCCGGCGTGGAACCACATGGTGAGATGCTCGGTGCCCTCGATCCTGCCGTCGCAGGTCGTGTCACCGCGCGCCTCGCCACCCGTGCCGTCGTCCTCGCCTCCCCCGCCGCACGCGGCCAGCAGCAGGGCGGCCCCCAGCAACCTTGCGGTCAGGGCGCGATGATGCACATCCGCTCCGACGTTGCTGAGCCACGCAGGCATCGCGCACCCCCACTCGACCGGGCTTCAGCGGCCTCCCCAGGGCAGCTCATATGCTACCCCCGGTGACGTGCCGCTGCGCTGAGTGAGCGGGAACCGGTGGATTCGGCAAGGGACTTTCAGCACATTCCAGCTGCCCGGAAGCAACGCGCGTCGACTCCTTCCGGGTAGCCGGAAAGCGCAATCACCTGCCTGTTGGGACCCTGTGGGGCATGTCCATGAGCTGTCTTCTCGTCGATGACAGCATTCGATTCCTGGAAGCCGCGCGCACTCTGCTGGAGCGCGACGGGATACCCGTCGTCGGCGTCGCCATGTCAGGTTCGGAAGCTCTGGCACGGGCCACCGAGCTGGCCCCGGACATCGTCCTGGTGGATCTCGACCTCAACGGGGAGAACGGCTTCGACCTCGCGGTGGAGCTCGCCGGCACTGTCACGTCCGTGATCATCCTGATCTCCACACACTCCCTGGACGACTTCGAGGAACTCGTGGCCGCCAGCCCGGCGCGCGGCTTCCTTCACAAGTCCGCGCTCTCCGCACGGGCGATCAGAGACGTACTGGGCAACGACGGCTCAAGCGCGCCGACTTGACTTCTCCAGGCCGCATCCCGGCCAGGAGCGCGTGACTGTTGGGCATGAGGTGTTGTCGGGACTTGGTCAACACGCTTCAATGCGGGGGAACTCGGGATCGTGAAGAACGGCGTACGGATGTGAAGACGCCCCGGCCCCGGTGCGAATCCGCACGAACGGTCTGACCAGCCGTCGTGACCACACAGAAAGGCCCCTGCATGCCGCACGCCACACAGCACGGGGACGTCTCCGCCGTCGCCGACGCGGAACTGGACACGGCCCTGCGAGGCGGCCCCTTCCATGTCGCCCTGCGGGCGGCGATCGCCGCCCGCGGACTGCCGCTCCAGCGCGTGCAGCACCATCTGTCGCGCTACGGGGTCAAGGTCGGCGTGACCAGCCTGAGTTACTGGCAGCAGGGTGCGCGCCGCCCCCAGCGCCCCGAGTCGCTGCGCGCGGTGCGGGCCCTGGAGGAGATCCTCCAGCTGCCGGAGGAGTCACTGATCCGGCTGCTCGCCGAGGCCGACGCACACGCGGCCGGCCAGCGCCCCGCCGTCCGCTCCTACCGTTCCCTCGTCGAGGCCTCCGGCGTACTGGAGCGGCTGCTGGCCGAGCTGGACTCACCGCCGGACGGCGGGCTGCACACCCTCGGGCACCACGAGCGGGTACGGATAGGGGGACGTCGGGAGCTTCTCGGGCGCGAGTCGCACCACATCGTGCGCGCCCACCAGGACGGCGTCGACCGGTTCGTGGCCGTGCACCACGGCGACCCGGGGTGCGTGCCGGAGCGCATGCAGGTGCATGCCCTGGAGAACTGCCGCACGGGACGCGTCCGCTCCCACCACGGGACCGGCGTGTTCGTGGCCGAGCTGCTCTTCGACACCCGGCTGCGGGCCGGCGACACCTTTCTGTTCCGCTACGGCGTCGAGGACGGCACGGCGGGTGTCTCCCGCGAGTACATCCGCGGGTTCGGCCCGTCCGGCGGGCAGTACGCGCTCCAGGTGCGCTTCGACGAGAGCGCGCTGCCGGCCCGCTGCCACCGGTTCACCCAGCACTCGGCGGCGGCCCCGCGCAGTGGGCGCCAGGAACTGGCGCTCACCGGGACGCACCGGTCGGTGCACATCGTCGAGCCGCGGGTGCGGACGGGGATCGTGGGGATCGGCTGGGACTGGGAGTGAGCCGCCTGCGGCCCGCCTGACGTAAACGCTTGCGCAAGCGTTTACGTGAGGCGTCGGATGGGATACGTTCCTGGCCTGAGCGGTGTCCGCCGAGGCATGTCGCCCGAGGGCTGTCCAGGAGGAGCGTCATGCCGACCATGGCCGATGTCGCGCGCTGTGCGGGCGTGTCCGTGGCGACCGTCTCGCATGTGCTCAACGACACCCGGCCGGTGCTCCCGCACACGCGCCAGGCCGTCCTGGACGCCATCGACGAGCTCGGCTACACCCCCAACACCCTGGCCCGCTCCCTGGTGACCTCCCGCACCCGCTCCATCGGGCTCGCGGTGTCGGCGATCACCAATCCGTACTTCACGGAGATCCTCCAGGGCGTCGAGGCGGAGGTCCTGGAACGCGGCTACAGCCTGCTGATCGCCGATCCGCACGACGACCCCGCCCATGAACGCAAGGTCGTCCAGCTGCTGCACGAGCGGCGGGTGGACGGCATGATCGTCGCGCCCTCCGCGGACCCCGCGGAGCTGCTGGCCTACCTCGGCCGCCATGCCGTCCCCACGGTGCTCCTCGACCGTGTCGTCGACGCCGCGCCGCCCTTCGACCAGGTCTGCGCCGAGAACACCGCGCCGATGAGCGAGCTGGTCGCCCATCTCGCCGTGCTCGGCCACCGGCGGATCGGGCTGGTGGCGGGGCTGCCCGGGCTCAGCACCAGCGGTGAGCGGGTCGCCGGGTACCGTGGCGGGCTCGCTGCCGCCGGGCTGCCGTACGACGAACGGCTCGTGGTCCACGGCGACTCCGCGTCGGCCGGTGCCGAGCGGGCCACAGCGGCGCTGCTGGCCCTGCCCGAACCGCCGACGGCGCTCGTCACCGCCAACAACGCGATGACCATCGGCGCGCTGCGCGCCCTGCGCGACCACGGTCTCGCCGTGCCCGGCGACATCGCCCTGTGCTGCTTCGACGACTTCGCCTGGGCCGACCTCTTCTCCCCCCGGCTCACCGCGATCGCCCAGCCCAGCAAGGAGATCGGCGCCCGGGCGGTGCGGGTCCTCCTGGACCGCCTGGCCGATCCGGACCGGCCGGCCCGGACGGTCCGCCTGCCCTGTGCCCTCGTGCATCGCACGTCGTGCGGGTGCCCCGAGGAGGCGGTGGTGTCCGGATGACCGCTGCCGGAGGGGGCCGAGGTGTTCCGGCGGCCGGCCGAAGTCGCCGGGGTGTCACGGCAGCGGCTGCCCGAAGCGGCCGGGAGCACCCAACAGGGGCTGCCCGAGGGGCGGTTGCCCTCGCCTCCGCCACCCGTGCCCGAACCGCGGGACAGCCCCGCAAGTCCGAGAAAGGAACACGTTCGTGATCGTCGTCGCCGGTGAGGCTCTCATCGACCTGGTACCGCAGGGCACGGGAGCCCTGGCGGGACTGACGCCCGCGCTCGGCGGCGGCCCGTACAACACGGCCGTCGCCCTCGGTCGCCTCGGCTCCCCCGCCGCCTTCTGCTCCCGTACGTCGTCCGACGCGTTCGGCGAGGCCCTGCTCGACGGGCTGCGGCGGGCGTCGGTGGACGTGTCGGCGGTGCAGCGCGGGCCGGAGCCGACCACTCTGGCGGTCGCCACGATCGACGCGAGTGGCTCGGCCGCCTACTCCTTCTATGTCGAGGGCACCGCCGACCGGCTGTTCGCGGCCCCCGCCGCGCTCCCGGCCGGTACGCGCGCGGTGTCCTTCGGCACCTGCTCGCTCGTCCTGGAGCCGGGGGCGAGCGCCTACGAGGAGCTGATGCGGACCGCGGCCGCGCAGGGCGTGTTCACCGCGCTCGACCCGAACATCCGGGCCGGGCTGATCCCCGATCCGGACGCCTACCGGGCCCGGTTCAAGAGCTGGCTGCCGTCGGTGTCCCTGCTCAAGCTCTCCGAGGAGGACGCACTGTGGCTGGGCGGCACCCCGCGCGAGTGGCTGGCCGCGGGACCTTCGGCCGTCGTGATCACTCGGGGCGGTGACGGTCTGACCGCGTTCACCCGGGACGGCTCGGTGCACTCCGTGCCGGGCGAGAAGGTCGACGTCGTCGACACGATCGGGGCCGGTGACACGGTGAACGCGGCGCTCCTGCACGGCCTGTCCGTCCGGGACGCCCTGTCCGCCGAGGCGCTCCTGGGACTGGGCGCCGACGGCTGGACGAGGCTGCTGCGATTCGCGGCGCGGGCAGCCGCGATCACCTGCTCCCGGGCGGGGGCGGAACCGCCGTACGCCTCCGAACTCGGGGGCTTGTAGGGGGCGTTCGGCCTTCCGCCGATTCCACTGTTCAGGAGTCAAGGTGCGTCGCGGCCGCAGGGATCGGGCGGCTGATCCTGCAACGATCGGCGCCCCGCGGGGAGTTCCCACGGGGCGCCGAACTTTTCCGTATTTCTCAGGACCTGTCCCCCATGAGGCTCAGGCCTTGCGGGCCCGCGTCGCCTTCTTCGCGGGTGCCGCCTTCTTGGTCGCCGCGGTGCCGGCGGCCTTGGTCGCGGTCGTCCTCGCCGTGGCCGTCTTCTTCGCCGCGGTCTTGGCGGCGACGGTCTTCTTGGCCGTCGCCTTGCGCGGGGCCTTCACCGAGGACGCGTCGCTGATCCGGTCGGCGCCGAGGACCTCCCGCAGGAACTTGCCGGTGTGGCTGGCGGGGACCCCGGCGACCTCCTCGGGGGTGCCCTCGGCGACGACGAGACCGCCGCCCGCGCCACCCTCGGGGCCCATGTCGACGACCCAGTCGGCGGTCTTGATCACGTCGAGGTTGTGCTCGATGACGATGACCGTGTTGCCCTTGTCGACCAGGCCGGCGAGGACCTTCAGCAGCTTGCTGATGTCCTCGAAGTGCAGACCGGTGGTCGGCTCGTCCAGGACGTAGACCGTGCGTCCGGTGGAGCGCTTCTGAAGCTCGCTGGCGAGCTTCACGCGCTGGGCCTCGCCGCCGGACAGAGTGGTCGCGGACTGGCCAAGGCGGACATAGCCGAGACCGACGTCGTTGAGCGTCTTGAGGTGGCGGTTGATCGCCGGGACGGCCTCGAAGAAGTGCATGGCCTCCTCGATGGGCATGTTCAGGACCTCGGCGATGGACCTGCCCTTGTAGTGGACCTCCAGGGTCTCCCGGTTGTACCGGGCACCGTGGCAGACCTCGCACGGGACATACACGTCCGGGAGGAAGTTCATCTCGATCTTGATCGTGCCGTCGCCCGAGCAGTTCTCGCAGCGGCCGCCCTTGACGTTGAAGGAGAAGCGGCCGGGCAGATAGCCGCGGACCTTCGCCTCGGTGGTCTCGGCGAACAGCTTGCGGACGTGGTCGAAGACGCCGGTGTACGTCGCCGGGTTGGACCGCGGGGTGCGGCCGATGGGCGACTGGTCGACGTGCACGACCTTGTCGACGAGGTCGTCGCCGTCCACCCGTGTGTGGCGTCCCGGGACGCTCCGGGCGCCGTTCAGCTCACGGGCCAGGTGGGTGTACAGGATGTCGTTGACCAGCGTGGACTTGCCGGAGCCGGAGACGCCGGTGACCGCGGTGAACACACCGAGCGGGAACGAGACGTCGATGTCCTGGAGGTTGTTCTCCCGGGCACCGTGCACCGTGAGCCGGCGGGACGGGTCCTGCGGGCGCCGGATGTCGGGGAGCGGGATCGCCTTCTTGCCGGACAGGTACTGGCCGGTCATGGACTCGTCGTTGGTGAGCAGCTCCTTCAGGGAGCCGCTGTGCACGACCTTGCCGCCGTGCTCGCCGGCGCCGGGGCCGATGTCGACGATCCAGTCGGCGACCTTGATGGTGTCCTCGTCGTGCTCGACGACGATGAGCGTGTTGCCCATGTCGCGCAGCCGGACCAGGGTCTCGATCAGCCGGTGGTTGTCGCGCTGGTGCAGACCGATGGACGGCTCGTCCAGGACGTACAGCACGCCGACGAGGCCGGAGCCGATCTGGGTGGCCAGGCGGATGCGCTGGGCCTCACCGCCGGACAGGGTGCCGGCCGCGCGGTTGAGCGAGAGGTAGTCGAGGCCGACGTCGACGAGGAACTTGAGCCGCTCGTTGACCTCCTTCAGCACCCGCTCGGCGATCTTCTTGTCGCGGGTGTTGAGCTTCAGCTCGCCCAGGAAGTCCGCGCAGTCGCTGATGGACATCGCGGAGACCTCGGCGATGGACTTCCCCATCACCGTGACCGCGAGGACGATCGGCTTGAGCCGGGTGCCCTCACAGGTGGGGCAGGGCACCTCGCGCATGTAGCCCTCGAAGCGCTCACGGCTGGCGTCGCTCTCGGACTCGCTGTGCCGGCGCTTGACGAAGGGGACGGCTCCTTCGAAGGGCGTCGTGTAGACCCGCTCGCGTCCGTACCGGTTCCGGTAGCGGACCTCGATCTGCGTCTTGTGGCCGTGGAGGAGGGCCTTCTTGGCGCGCTGGGGCAGGCCCGCGAAGGGGATGTCGGTCCGGAAGCCCAGCGCGTCCGCGAGGGCGCCGATCAGCCGGCCGAAGTAGTCCTTGGTGTGCCCGTGCGACCAGGGGTGGATGGCGCCCTCGTCGAGGGACTTGTCCTCGTCGGGGACGATCAGCTCGGCGTCGACCTCCATGCGGGTGCCGATGCCGCTGCACTCGGGGCAGGCGCCGAAGGGGGAGTTGAAGGAGAAGGAGCGCGGCTCCAGCTCCTCGAAGGACAGGTCGTCGTACGCGCAGTACAGGTGCTCCGAGTACAGGCGCTCGCGCTCGGGGTCGTCCGCGGGGAGGTCGACGAAGTCGAGGACGACCATGCCGCCGGCGAGGCCGAGGGCGGTCTCCACCGAGTCGGTGAGCCGGCGCTTGGCGGACTCCTTCACCGTGAGGCGGTCGATGACGACCTCGATGGTGTGCTTCTCCTGCTTCTTCAGTGTGGGCGGCTCGGAGAGCTGGATGGTCTCGCCGTCCACGCGCGCGCGGCTGTAGCCCTTGGTCTGGAGGTCGGCGAAAAGGTCGACGAACTCGCCCTTGCGCTCGCGCACCAGCGGCGACAGCACCTGGAACCGGCTCCCCTCCGGCAGCTCCAGGACCTTGTCGACGATGGCCTGCGGCGACTGGCGCGCGATCGGGCGGCCGCACTCGGGGCAGTGCGGCTTGCCGATCCGCGCGAAGAGCAGCCGGAGGTAGTCGTAGACCTCGGTGATGGTGCCGACCGTCGAGCGCGGGTTGCGAGAGGTCGACTTCTGGTCGATGGAGACCGCGGGCGAGAGGCCCTCGATAAAGTCGACGTCCGGCTTGTCCATCTGGCCGAGGAACTGGCGGGCGTACGAGGAGAGCGACTCCACGTACCGACGCTGACCTTCGGCGAAGATCGTGTCGAAGGCCAGGGAGGACTTGCCCGACCCGGACAGGCCCGTGAAGACGATGAGCGAGTCACGCGGCAGGTCGAGCGAGACGTTCTTGAGGTTGTGCTCGCGCGCGCCACGGACGATGAGACGGTCGGCCACGCCGGTCCGCACCTTTCTTGAGAAGAAGTGACAGGGGCGGGGCCCCCGTGCTTTTTCAGACTAGGGGGAGCCACTGACAACGCCGGTCGGATTCCCGGATGCATAACAATCCCCGGCTATCCAGCATGCCCGACGCCACTGTCGACCATATAGCACGTGCATTCGATTTACGGCACTGCTTCACCACCTTCACCCAAAGGTGTGGCGGGACTAATGTCAGCAGCATGATTGATCACGCGCATGACCTGGCGTCTGTACGTGACGCGACGGAGCGGCTGCTCACCGCAGCCGCCAAACTGGACAACGCGTCTGTGACAGAGCCGTCACGGCTCCCCGGGTGGACCCGCGGCCACATCCTCGCCCACCTCGCCCGCAACGCGGACGCCCTGGTGAACGTTCTGGAGGGCCGGCCCATGTACGTCTCCGGGGAGGCCCGGGACGCCGAGATCGACCGGGACGCCCCACGCCCCCTAGACATCCAGCTCACGGACGTCCGTGACAGCGCCGCCCGCTTCCAGGAGGCGGGAGCCGCCCCGGCCGACTGGTCGCGCATCGTGCAGCTGCGCAACGGGGTCACCGACTCGGCGGCCCGGGTGCCGTTCCGGCGGTGGGTGGAGGTGGAGCTGCACCATGTGGACCTCGGGATCGGGTACGAGCTGGAGGACGTGCCCGCGGAGTTCGCGGGCCGGGAGATCGCCTTCCTCGCCGAGCGGTTCACCGGGCACCCCGACGTACCGCCGACGCGCCTGACGGACGACACGCGCGTGTGGACCACGGGCCGGGGGGCGGAGGCGATCGTGGTCACGGTGACGGGATCCCCCGCGGACCTGCTCGGCTGGCTCGCCGGGCGCCGCGACGGATCGGCGCTGAGCGTGGAGGGCGGAAGGCTGCCGCAGCTTCCTCCGCTGTAGGGGCGCCCTAGACTGACCGCCATGACGTACAGCGGACAGGTCACGGTCGGCGGCCCGGCGGACGTGCACGAACTCAAGGACCTGATGATCACCAAGATCGCGGTCGGTCCCATGAACAACAACGCCTATCTGCTGCGCTGCCGGGCCACGGACGAACAGCTGCTGATCGACGCGGCCAACGACGCGCAGACGCTGATCGGCATGATCGGTGACGACGGCATCGCGTCCGTCGTCACGACGCACCAGCACGGCGACCACTGGCAGGCCCTCGCCCAGGTCGTCGCCGCCACCGGCGCCCGTACGTACGCGGGGCGGGAGGACGCGGCCGGCATCCCCGTTCCGACCGACGTCCTCGTCGACGACGGCGCCATCCTCCGGGTGGGGCATGTGGAGCTGACCGCGCGCCATCTGGTCGGACACACGCCGGGGTCGATCGCCCTCGTCTACGACGACCCGCACGGCCACCCCCACGTGTTCACCGGCGACTGTCTCTTCCCCGGCGGCGTGGGCAACACCCGCAAGGATCCTGAGGCGTTCGCGAGCCTGATCCACGACGTGGAGACGAAGATCTTCGACGTCCTGCCGGACGAGACGTGGGTCTACCCGGGCCACGGCGACGACACCTCGCTCGGCGCCGAGCGTCCGCAGTTGCCGGAGTGGCACGCGCGCGGATGGTGAACGAGGGGGTGCTCGACGAATCCCTGCGCACCGGCGCGTGACCCACTCGTGCCCGCCCGGGGCATAACGACCCTCTCGCGCCCCGCGCACAACACACCTTTACGCGCCGCGTCTTCGCGCCCCCGGCGCGCATGCCTCCGCACGCGCCCCGTGTGAACCGTTCACACACGCCGGTGTCCCACGCACGCTCCCCGCGCACTTGGTTGCGCGGTCAACTGGTAGCAGCCCCGCACAGGATGACGGCTCCTGCGCGGCAAGGGCCGCCGGTCTTCCGATCCCCGCCCTCGGCCGGCGGCCCCGGCGACCTGCACAGGGGGCGTTCACAAGAACGCAACACCCGTTCCCAGTATGCGGACAGATACCGCCGTGACCTCGACAAACAGGGCGCCCTGCTGTCAATCTCCCGCCATGCACCTCGCCCCTCGCGCCCTGCGCCGCGCTGCCGCCGCCGCGACCATAGCCCTGCTCGCCACCGCCGTCGGCTGCGCACCGCAGCCGGAGGAGGACTCGGCCGCCAAGCCTTCGGGGTCTTCGACCGGCACCACGTGCGCCAAGGGGAAGCTGGCCACCGAGACGTCCGGCAAGCTGACGATCGCCACCGACGAGCCCGCGTACGAGCCGTGGTTCAAGGACGACAAGCCCGCCAACGGCAAGGGGTTCGAGTCCGCGGTCGCCTACGCCGTGGCGGAGCAGCTCGGCTACGACAAGAGCGCCGTCGTCTGGCAGAGCGTTCCCTTCAACAAGGCGTTCGCGCCCGGTGAGAAGACCTTCGACTTCGACATCAACCAGGTGTCGATCAGTGCCGAGCGCAAGAAGGCCGTGGACTTCTCGTCCGGCTACTACGACGTGCGCCAGGCCGTCATCGCCCTCAAGGGCACCAAGGCGGCGAAGGCGACGAGCATCGCGGACCTGAAGGGCCTCAAGCTGGGCGCCCAGGTCGGCACGACCAGCCTCAACTACATCGAGGACGTGGTGAAGCCGACGCGGCAGGCCGCCGCCTACGCCAAGAACGACCAGGCCAAGTCCGCCCTGAAGAACGGCCAGGTGGACGCCATCGTCGTCGACCTGCCGACCGCCTTCTACATCACCGCCGCCGAGGTGACCGACGCCGAGATCGTCGGCCAGTTCGAGAACCAGGGCGGCACACCGGAGCAGTTCGGTCTCGTCCTCGACAAGGGCAGCGCGCTCACCTCCTGCGTGACCGACGCGGTCGACACCCTGCGCGAGAACGGCACGCTGGCGAAGATCGAGCAGCAGTGGCTGTCCGACGCCGTCGACGCCCCGGTGCTCAAGTGACGCTCACGAAGGACGAGTCCGGCGCGGAGTCGCCGGTCTCGGTCGACACGTACACGCCCTCCGAGCGGCGGCTCGAGCGGGAACGCCACAAACGGACCCGCTCCCGCCGTGCCACCGCGATCGCCGCGCTCTCGACGCTCGTCACAGCCGCCGTCCTCTACCTGGTCGTTGTCAACGCGCCGGGCTGGCAGCGCACCAAGGAGACCTTCTTCAACGGGGAGTACGCGCGCGAGGCGTTCCCCAAGGTCCTCGAAGGGCTGTGGCTCAACCTCCGGCTGCTGCTGATCTGCGGTGTGGCCGTGCTCGTCCTCGGCATGCTCATCGCGATCGCCCGCACCCTGCGCGGCCCGGTCTTCTTCCCGCTGCGGGTGCTGGCCGCCGCCTACACGGACTTCTTCCGGGGCCTCCCGCTCATCATCAACCTGATGATCGTGGTCCTGGGCGTCCCGGCGCTGCGGCTCCAGGGCGTGACCGTCGACCCGGTGCTGCTGGGCGGCACGGCGCTGACGCTGACGTACTCCGCGTACGTGGCCGAGGTGTTCCGCGCCGGCATCGAGTCCATCCACCCTTCGCAGCGCGCCGCGGCCCGCTCGCTCGGCCTCTCCAACCGGCAGGCGCTGCGGCACGTGGTGCTGCCGCAGGCCGTACGACGCCAGGTACCGCCGCTGCTCAACGACCTGGTGTCGCTGCAGAAGGACACCGGGCTCGTGTCGATCGGCGGTGCGGTGGACGCCGTACGGGCCGCCGACATCATCGTGGGCCGCAGCCTCAACTACACGCCGTACATCGTCGCGGGCCTGGTCTTCGTCGCGCTGACGATTCCGATGACCCGGTTCACGGACTGGGTGACGGCCCGGATGGACCGTCAGCGGGCCCAGGGAGGGACCACATGACCGACGCACCGGTGCTGCGGATGGAGTCCGTCCGCAAGACGTTCGGCGACTCGGTCGTCCTGCGCGACGTGGACCTGGAGGTCGCCCCGCACACGGTGACCGCGCTGATCGGCGCCTCGGGTTCCGGCAAGTCCACGCTGCTGCGCTGCGCGAACCTTCTGGAGGAGATCGACGACGGCGCGATCTGGCTGGACGGCGAGGAGATCACCGACCCGCGGGCCGACCAGGACGCGGTACGCCGCCGTATCGGCGTGGTCTTCCAGGCGTACAACCTCTTCCCGCACATGACCGTCCTGGAGAACATCACGCTCGCCCCGCGCCGTGTGCACGGGGTGTACCGCGCGGAGGCCGAGGAGCGCGGCAGGGAGCTGCTGGAGCGGCTCGGGCTCGGTGGCAAGGCGGGCGAGTACCCGGACCGGCTCAGCGGCGGTCAGCAGCAGCGGGTCGCGATCGTGCGCGCTCTGGCCGTACGTCCTCGGCTGCTGCTCCTCGACGAGATCACCGCGGCCCTCGACCCGGAGCTCGTGGGCGAGGTGCTCACCGTCGTCCGTGATCTGAAGGGCGAGGGCATGACCATGGTGCTGGCCACGCACGAGATGGGCTTCGCCCGCGATGTCGCCGACCAGGTTTGTTTTCTGGACGGAGGTGTGGTCCTGGAGAGCGGGACGGCCGAGCAGTTCTTCGGTGACCCGCAGCAGGAGCGCACACAGCGCTTCCTGCGGCGGATCGTGGAGGCCGGGCGCCTGTAACAGGCGTCCGCCAGGAGGGCGGGGCTTACGCCTCGGTCTGTCCCGTCCCCGCCAGCGCCGCGACCCGCTCCACGCCGAAGGCGTATCCCTGCACACCACAGCCCGCGATGACGCCGTCGGCGCGCAGGGAGACATAGGAGTGGTGGCGGAAGGACTCGCGCTTGTGGATGTTGGAGATGTGGACCTCGAGGACCGGCAGTCCGTCGCAGGTGTTGAGTGCGTCCAGAATCGCGACCGACGTGTGCGAGTAGGCGCCGGGGTTGATGACGATCCCGCAGTGGTTCAGCCGCGCCTCGTGGATCCAGTCGACCAGCTCGCCCTCGTGGTTGGACTGCCGGAAGTCCACGGTGCCGCCGTGCGCGGCCGCGGTCTTGGCGCACAGGGCCTCGACGTCGGCGAGGGTGTCGGAACCGTAGATCTCCGGCTGGCGCTGGCCGAGCAGGTTCAGGTTGGGGCCGTTGAGGATCATGATCGGGGCGTTGGCCAGGGTGCGGGGCACGGTTCCTCCGGTCCGGTGGCGGGTGCGCGATCCGTTGAAGACCGCTGCTCAGACCCCGGTTTATCACGGTGCAGCCAGAGCATGGACAGCCGTACCCTCCACGGATGACGACGATCTCGTACCCGCCCAAGGCCTCCCCCGGCGACCGCATAGCCGTCATCTCGGCCGGCGCCGGCCTGCCCGAGCTCTTCCCGCGCCCCTTCGAACTGGGCCTGGAGCGACTGCGCGAGGACTACGACCTCATCCCGGTCGAGTACCCGACGACCCGCAAGATGGGCACGACTCCGCGAGAGCGCGCCGCCGACATCCACGCCGCCTTCGCCGACCCGGACATCAAGGCGGTCATCGCGTCGATCGGCGGCGACGACCAGATCACCGTGCTGCCCTATCTGGACCGGGAGTTGATCCGGGCGAACCCGAAGCCGTTCTTCGGGATGAGCGACAACACGAACCTGCTCGTGTATCTGCGCAACACGGGGATCGTCGGCTTTCACGGCGCGACGGTGATGTGCGAGCTGGGCCGCCCCGGCGCCATGAACCCGCAGACCGCGGACTCCCTGCGGGCCGCGCTGTTCACCTCGGGCGAGTACGAGTTGAGGCCCGCCGACCGCTGGAACGACGTCAACCGCGACTGGGCGGACCCGGCGACCTTCGAAGCGGAGCCGGAGACCAGGCCCGGCAGCGGCTGGACCTGGGTGAACGCCGACCGCGTGATCGAGGGCAGGACGTGGGGCGGCTGTCTGGAGATCGTGGGATGGCTGCTGATGGCCGACCGCGAGGTCTCGCACGACCTGAGCGAGTACGACGGCGCAGTGCTGATCCTGGAGACCTCAGAGGACATGCCCAGCGCCACAGAGGTCTTCTGGACGCTCCGGAACATGGGCGAGCGCGGGCTGCTGCACCGCTTCTCGGCGCTGCTGATGGGGCGCGCGAAGACCTGGTCCTTCGAGCGTCCCAACAGCCCGGAGGGCGCCGCTCGTTACGGGTCCGAACAGCGTGAGGCCGTACTGCGCGCCATGCGGGACTATGCCCCGGACACCACGATCGTCTTCGACGTCGACTTCGGGCACACCGACCCCCAACTCGTCATCCCCTACGGCGGTCTCGTCCGCGTCGACGGTCCCGCCCGGCGCATCACGGTCACCTACTGACGCGCCAGCACGCCCCCGTAACCCGTCGTCACCCTGGGTAGTTGACGCGGCATGCATGACGTACCCACCGTAGAGGCGCCCTCCATGCCGCGGCTCGCGGCCGCCTCGCTCGCCGGGACGGCCATCGAGTTCTACGACTTCTTCGTCTACGGGACCGCGGCGGCGCTGGTCCTGGGGCCGCTGTTCTTCCCGACGTTCTCGCCGCTGGCGGGGACGCTGGCCGCCTTCGCCACGTTCGGTGTGGGATTCGTGGCGCGACCGCTGGGTTCGGTGCTGTTCGGACACATCGGGGACCGGCGCGGGCGGCGGCCGGTCCTCGTCGCCTCGTTGCTGCTGACCGGCGGCGCCACGGTCGCGGTCGGCTGTGTACCGACGTACGAATCGATCGGGGTGACCGCTCCCCTGCTGCTGCTCGTGCTGCGGTTCCTGCAAGGCTTGGGGCTCGGCGGGGAGTGGGGCGGGGCCGTGCTGCTGACGGCCGAGCACGCGCCGCCCGAGCGGCGGGCCCTGTGATCGAGCTTCCCCCAGATCGGGCCCGCGGTGGGATTTCTGCTCGCCAACGGCGTGATGCTGGTCCTGTCGGCGTCGCTGACCGAGGCGCAGTTCGCCGCGTGGGGGTGGCGGGTGCCGTTCAGGGCGGCGGGGGTGCTGGCCGTGGCGGGGCTGTGGCTGCGGTCGTCGCTCGCCGAGAGTCCCAGCTTCCTGGAGATCGACGACCACGCGCGCGTGCCGCTCGTCGAGGTCGTGCGCGACCACTGGCGGCTCGTCCTGCTGACGGCCGGGGCGCTCGCGGTCGGGTACGCGATCTTCTACGCCGTCACGACCTGGTCGCTCGCGTATGGGACGGAGCGGCTGGGCGTGGGCCGTACGGTCATGCTGGCCTGCATCATGGTCGCGGTCGTGGTGAAGGGATCGCTGACGCCGGTGGTGGCGTTGCTCGGCGACCGCTACGGGCGGCGGCCGCTGTGTCTGGCGGGGTGCGCGGCGGCGGCCGTGTGGATGTTCCCGATGGTCGCGCTGCTCGCGACCGGCGAGCCGCTGCTGATGTTCCTGGGGTTCCTGGGCGCGATGCTCGCGTTCATCACGATGTTCGCCGTGATCGCCGCGTATCTGCCGGAGCTGTACGAGCCGAGGGTGCGCTGCACGGGCGCCGCGGTCGGCTACAACCTCGGCGGGGTCCTCGGGGGCGCGCTCACGCCGATCGTGGCGACGGCGCTCGCCGAGCGGAGCGGCCGGGTGCCGTGGGGCGTGGGGGCGTATCTGACGGGGATCGCACTGCTGAGCCTGGGGTGCTTCGCGCTGCTGCCGGAGACGCGTCCGGTGCCGGTGGCCGCCGCGGCAGAGCCGGAGCCGGCCATGGATTGATCCGGGGAATCGGTCCTTGGATCAGTCGACAGGCCGGTCTACGGATTGATCGCCAGTTCCAGGTAGGCCGCGAACAGCACCAGGTGTACGCCGCCCTGGAGCGGGGTGGCCCGGCCCGGCACCACGGTCAGGGAGCTGACCACCACGGTCAGGGCGAGCAGCACCATGTGGGTGGCGCCCAGGCCCAGGACGAGCGGGCCGTCGAGCCAGATGGAGGCCAGGGCGACGGCGGGAATGGTGAGGCCGATGCTGGCCATCGCGGAGCCGAGCGCGAGGTTGAGGCTGGTCTGCACGCGGTCGCGGCGCGCGGAGCGCAGTGCGGCGATGGTCTCGGGGAGGAGCACCAGCAGGGCGATGATCACGCCGACGACGGCATGGGGCAGTCCGGCCGCGGACACCCCGGACTCGATGGTGGGCGATACGCCCTTGGCCAGGCCGACGACGCCGATCAGGGCCAGTCCCAGCAGCCCGAGGCTGATCCGGGCGGTGCGGGAGGACGGCGCGTCGGCGTGGTCGTCGACGGTGACGACCACGCCCTGGCGGGTGATCGGGAGGAAGTAGTCGCGGTGCCGCACGGTCTGGGTCGCCACGAACAGGCCGTACAGGACCAGTGAGGAGAGCGCGGCGAAGGTCAGCTGGACGCCGGAGAACTCGGGGCCCGGCTTGCTGGTCGTGAACGTCGGCAGGACCAGGCTGAGGGTGGCCAGGGTGGCGACGGTCGCGAGGGCGGCACCGGTGCCCTCGGGGTTGAAGACGGCGATGCCGTGGCGCAGCGAGGCGACCAGGAGACAGATGCCGACGATGCCGTTGCAGGTGATCATCACGGCCGCGAAGACCGTGTCCCGGGCGAGCGTGGAACTTTTGCCGCCGCCGTCGGCCATCAGGGTGACGATGAGGGCGACTTCGATGATGGTGACGGCGACGGCGAGGACGAGGGAGCCGAAGGGTTCGCCGACCCGGTGCGCGACCACTTCGGCGTGGTGGACGGCGGCCAGGACGGCGCCCGCGAGGACCAGGGTCACCAGGGCGACGATCACGCCCGGCAGATCGCGCCCCCAGGTGAAGGCCAGGAGGACGACGGCGAGCACCGGCACGAGGATCGTCCACTGGGTGGTGAGCGACCTGAGCCGAGTGATCATGCGGCGATCGTCGCAGAGGGGGTGGGGCCCCGCACCCTGGCGGGACGGGGCCCGCGGGCCTCACTTGAGCTCGGTGACGTCCACCAGATCGCAGTCCGTGAAGGTCGGTGCCTTGGTGCACAGCGCGGCCATCCGCTCCGCGAACTTGCCCGTCTCCGGGTCGCCGCTGTTGCGCATGGCCTCCTCGTAGGAGTCGAACTCGATCACGACGAGGTAGCGGTTTGGATTGCTGCGGTCCCTCAGCACCATGCGGTGGGTGGGGCCGTCGGTGCGGCCCGCGAACTGCTCCTCCGCCTGCCGGCCCAGTGCCTGCATCTCTTCGATGCGGTCGGTCTCGTAGTCGATGATCTGCACGAACTTCATGGGTGCGTCCATGGTGCCTCCACCCGGTCATGGCGTCTCCGGGCGGGAGACGCTCCGCACACAACGGAAGCACCGGGAGCGGTGGGCGGCAATTGGCCGCGCGGCGCTCCCGGTGCTGGTTGTTCCTACGTCCGACGTGGTCAGACGTCGATGCTGTCCTTCGGAGCGCCATCGCTCTGCGCCTGCGCCGCCTCGGCCGCCGCCTGCTTCTTGGAGGCACGGAGGCTGGTGAGCGTGGTGACGATCAGGACCGCGCAGATCACGCCGAGGGAGACCGGGATGGAGATCTCCGGGACGTGGACGCCGGACTCGTGCAGGGCGTGCAGCACCAGCTTGACGCCGATGAAGCCGAGGATGATCGACAGGCCGTAGCTGAGGTGGACCAGCTTCTTCAGCAGGCCGCCGATGAGGAAGTACAGCTGACGCAGACCCATCAGGGCGAACGCGTTGGCTGTGAAGACGATGTACGGGTCCTGGGTCAGGCCGAAGATCGCGGGGATCGAGTCCAGGGCGAAGAGCACATCGGTGGTGCCGATCGCGAGCATGACGACCAGCATCGGGGTCATGACCCGCTTGCCGTTCTCCTCGATCCACAGCTTGGTGCCGTGGTACCGGTCGGCGACACCGAAGCGGCGCTCGGCGGCCTTGAGCAGCTTGTTCTCCTCGAACTCCTCTTCATCCTCGTCGGCCCGGGCCTCCTGGATGAGCTTCCAGGCGGTCCAGATGAGGAAGGCGCCGAAGATGTAGAACACCCACGCGAAGCTGGCGAGGATCGCGGCGCCCGCGGCGATGAAGATGGCCCTCAGCACCAGGGCTATGAGGACACCGACGAGCAGGACCCGCTGCTGGTACTGCGACGGGACCGCGAACTTCGCCATGATCAGGACGAAGACGAAGAGGTTGTCGACGCTCAGGGACTTCTCGGTGATGAAGCCCGCGAAGAACTCTCCGCCGGCCTGGCCACCGCCGAAGATGAGCAGGCCGAGGCCGAAGAGGCCGGCCAGGGCGATCCAGACGACGGTCCAGATTCCGGCTTCCTTGATGGACACGTCGTGCGGCTTGCGGCCGATGAAGAAGTCGACCGCGATGAGGGCCGCGAGGCCCACGATCGTCAGGACCCACAGGGTCACGGAAACATCCATTGCTGCGCCTCCGGCATTACGTAACGGCAAATAACCAGCGTCGTCGCGCTGCCGGAGGTCTCTTCCACCCAAGGTGGGCCGACGCCCCGGGATCGGATCCGATCCGTATTGACGGGTACGCCGCATCGACAGGGAGTACTCCCCTCCGTGAGGAAGACGGTACCCCAATCACCAAGGAAAGGTAAAGCGATTGGCAAAAGAAAGGTCAAGGTGCCTGGTCAGGCGACTTTACGTGTACTTGGTGCGAGCTGCCGACACCTGCTGAAGCACCTGCTGGAGCACCTGGCTGCCCGCCGGCACGAGCGAGGGCTCGTACGTCCAGGCATGCCCCACCCACGGGTCGGCGAGATGGTCGTCGGGAACAGGTGTGAGTCGCATCAGCGAACGCCACAGCGGGTCGAGCAGCGGACCGTACCCGGAGGCCTCCTCGCGGTCCGCGACCATCATCAGATGGACACCGACCGCCGGGCCCTCGTCGGCGAGGTAGCGCAGCTGGGTCACGGCACGGTCGTCGAAGCCGTGCGGGAAGTCGTTGACGATCAGGAGCTGCTCGGCGGTGTCGAAGCCGGGCGGGAGCGCGTCGGGCGCACCGCCGCGCACCGCCATCTGCACCAGGTCGACCCGTTGGGTGAGCCGGGCCAGGACGTCCGCCACACCCGCCGCGCCGACGGCGGGCGGGGCCGCGAGCACACCGCTCTGCACCAGCGGCACCAGCGCCTGTCCGCCCGAGCCCGCCGGGTCGATGACATGCACGGTGAACTCGCGCGCGGGATAGACGGCGAGCAGCCGCGCCGCGACCGCCACCGCGGTGTCCATGGCCAGACGCTTCACTTCGTGGGAGTCGGTGTACGAGCCGTCGATCGTGCCGGCCCGCCCGCTGTCGATCCACAGTCCGCGCTCCAGCGGAAGCCTGACCAGCATCGGGATGCTCACCTGCGGGGCCTCGGGAAGGTGCAGGTCGCCCAGGCGCAGGGCCATGGGGATCTCCATCGGCACCCGGTAGCCGTGCCAGACGGGGTTGTCCCAGCGGGCGTACGCCGGTGGCAGTGCGGGTTCCACGACATCGGCCTCGGCGGCGAGCTGCGCGAGGTCGCGGTCCAGGACCGCCTGGGCCTGGTCGACGAGCTGGGCGTGCTTGGCGCGGGCCGCCTCGCGCGCGGCGTCGCCCTGGCCCCCGATCCGGCTGCGCGGGTCGGACAGGACCTGGTCGAGCTCCTTCTCCATGCGCGACTCGGCGAAGTCGACGGCGCTGCGGTACGCGGCCATGCTGCGGGCCAGGTCCTCGAACATGCCCCACACCTGGTTGTAGAGCCGCTCGTCCATGGACCAGCCGGTCGCGTCCCCCGCGACGGGCTGCTGGGGCTGCCCGGGCTGGGCCGGGGGCGCGATCGGCGGGGGCGGCGGCGGTGCGGTGGTCTGCCGGCTCGGGTGGCTGTAGTCGACGGGGCCGCCCGCGGTGGGTGTGGACGGCTGGGTGGCCCCGGACGGGTCCGTGGAGCCCTGCTGGGCGCCCTGCGCGCCGTAGGGAGAGGTGGGCTGGCCGGGCCCCTGGGCGCCGTAGGGCGATGTCGGCGGCTGCGGTGGTACGGCGCCCTGAGATGCCGTACCCCCCTGGTCCGGGCCGGGTGCCGGGGCGGCCGTCTGCCGGGTACGGTCGCCGTCGGCGGTGCGCGGCGGGGCCGGTACGGAGCGGGCCAGTCCCTGGACCACGGCCTCGTTGATGCTGCCGGCGAGCGTGTGGGCCTCCGGCATGCCCTGGTCCGCCAGGAGTTCGGCGAGGCCGCCGGCGTACCCCTGGCCGACGGCGCGCACCTTCCAGGCGCCCTGCCGGCGGTAGAGCTCCAGGGCGACGACGGCGGACTCCGCCTCCAGGCCGGTGATGGTGTAGCTGGCGACCTCGCTGCCGTCGAGGCCGGTGACCGCGACGAAGGGGGCGGCCAGGCCGCCGAAGCGGACCGGGCCCGCCACTCCCGTGGGCAGGGCAAGCAGCACACTGATCCGGTGCACCGCCTCCGGCATGGCGCCGAGGTCCACCGCGAGGCGGTGGTCGGCGGCTGCCTGCCGGGAGACCTCCAGGCCCGGCAGGGTGGGTGTGCCCGGGTGGGCCACCCACTCCGCACCGTGGACCTTGCCGTGCTCGTCGCTCAACGCGGCTCCGGCCACGATCGGCTTGTCGGCCGAGACCCGGATCTCGAGACGGGCCTGGGAGAGCGGGTGGTTCTGCCCCCGCACCAGCTCGGCCGTCATGCCTTCGTCCCCCTGTGTCGCTGTTCGGTGTCGGGTACCGCTCGCGCGGCTTACAGGTGCGGCAGGATCGCCGGCATCAGGTCCTGGAAGGTACGGCCGTTGGCCGGGGTACCCAGGGCCGTCATCGTCCAGCCGGGGCCCGTGCGGTGCACCTTCGCCATGATCTGGGCCGTGTAGGCGCCACCGCCCGCGAGCGTGTAGCGCGCCAGCTCCTGGCCGTTGGTCTCGTCGACCAGGCGGCAGAACGCGTTCTGCACCTCCTGGAAGGTCTGGCCCGTGAAGGAGTTCACGGTGAAGACAATCTGGTCGATGTGGACCGGGATGCGCGCCAGGTCGACGAGGATCGCCTCGTCGTCGCCACCCTGGCCGACACCGCCGACGAGGTTGTCGCCGGTGTGGCGCACCGAGCCGTCGTCGCTCACCAGGTGGCGGAAGAAGACGACGTCGACCGGCTGCTTGTCCGCGAACAGGACAGCGGAGGCGTCGAGGTCGATCTCCCGGGTGCGCGAGCCGAACAGGCCGCGACGGGGAGCCGCCTGCCAGCCGAGACCCATGCGCACCGAAGTCAGGCTGCCGCCATCGTTCTTCTGCAGACTGATGGCCTGACCCTTGGTCATGTTGACGGTCACGCGCTGATTCCCCTCTCGAACTGTCCCCTGTTACCGCGGGCTCCGCGGTTGACCAGAACCCTACGCAGTGGCACTGACAGTGCCGCTACCCAGGTCCGCACTTTGTGTCGGTCTTGCAACACAGCGCGTTCGCGGCGGGGCGGGAGAGGGAGCGGGGCGCCCGTCAGGCCAGGCCGGCCTCCCTCATCTGACGCAGTTCCTTCTTCATCTCGGAGACCTCGTCGCGCAGCCGGGCCGCGATCTCGAACTGGAGGTCGGCGGCGGCGGCGCGCATGCGCTCGGTCATCTCCTCGATCTGCCCCGCGAGCTCGGCAGCGGGCCGGTCGGTGGGCACGGTCTCCTTGGCCTTGCCCTTGGTGCCCTTGGCCGCCTTGCCGCCGAGAGAGGGCACGGGGGCCTTGGCGGCCTTGCCGTCCTTCTGCTTGCGGTACCCGGAGCCGAGCAGCTGCTCGGTGTCGATGTCCTCGCGGGCGATCTGCGCCACGATGTCGTTGATCTTCTTGCGGAGCGGCTGGGGGTCGATGCCGTGCGCCGTGTTGTACGCGACCTGCTTCTCCCGGCGCCGGTTGGTCTCGTCGATGGCCTTCGCCATCGCCGGAGTGATCTTGTCGGCGTACATGTGGACCTGACCGGAGACATTGCGCGCCGCGCGGCCGATGGTCTGGATCAGGGAGGTGCCGGAGCGCAGGAAGCCCTCCTTGTCGGCGTCGAGGATGGCCACCAGGGACACCTCGGGCAGGTCGAGGCCCTCGCGCAGGAGGTTGATGCCGACCAGGACGTCGTACTCGCCGGAGCGCAGCTCACGCAGCAGTTCGACGCGGCGCAGGGTGTCGACGTCGCTGTGCAGATAGCGGACCTGGATGCCGAGCTCCAGGAAGTAGTCGGTGAGGTCCTCGGACATCTTCTTGGTGAGCGTGGTGACCAGGACACGCTCGTCCTTCTCGGTGCGCTTGCGAATCTCGTGCACCAGGTCGTCGATCTGGCCCTCGGTGGGCTTGACGACGACTTCCGGGTCGATGAGGCCCGTCGGGCGGATGATCTGCTCGACGACGCCGTCCCCGCGGGAGAGCTCGTAGTTGCCCGGTGTCGCGGACAGGTAGACGGTCTGTCCGATCCGCTCCTGGAACTCCTCCCACTTCAGTGGGCGGTTGTCGAGGGCGGAGGGCAGCCGGAAGCCGTGGTCGACGAGGGTGCGCTTGCGGGACGCGTCGCCCTCGTACATGGCGCCGATCTGCGGGACCGTGACATGCGACTCGTCGATGACGAGCAGGAAGTCGTCCGGGAAGTAGTCCAGCAGGGTATTCGGCGGGGAGCCGGGCTCGCGGCCGTCGAAGTGCATCGAGTAGTTCTCGACGCCGGAGCAGGAGCCGATCTGGCGAAGCATCTCGAGGTCGTACGTCGTTCGCATGCGCAGACGCTGGGCCTCCAGCAGCTTGCCCTGCTTCTCCAGCTCGGTGAGGCGCTCGCCCAGCTCCTTCTCGATGTCGTTGGCGGCCCGCTCCAGACGCTCGGGGCCGGCGACATAGTGGGAGGCCGGGAAGACGTACAGCTGCCGGTCGTCGCTGATGATCTCGCCGGTGAGCGGGTGGAGGGTGGACAGGGCCTCGATCTCGTCACCGAACATCTCGATGCGGACGGCGAGTTCCTCGTAGACCGGGAAGATCTCGATGGTGTCCCCGCGGACGCGGAAGGTGCCGCGGCTGAAGGCCAGGTCGTTGCGCGTGTACTGGATGTCCACGAAGCGGCGCAGCAGCTGGTCGCGGTCGATCTCGTCGCCGACCCTGAGGGGGACCATGCGGTCCACGTACTCCTGCGGGGTGCCGAGGCCGTAGATGCAGGAGACCGAGGCGACCACGATGACGTCACGGCGGGTGAGCAGCGAGTTGGTCGCGGAGTGGCGCAGGCGCTCGACCTCCTCGTTGATCGAGGAGTCCTTCTCGATGTAGGTGTCCGACTGCGGGACGTAGGCCTCGGGCTGGTAGTAGTCGTAGTACGAGACGAAGTACTCGACCGCGTTGTTCGGCAACAGCTCCCGGAACTCGTTCGCCAGCTGGGCGGCCAGGGTCTTGTTCGGGGCCATCACCAGGGTGGGCCGCTGGAGCTTCTCGATCATCCACGCGGTGGTGGCGGACTTGCCGGTGCCGGTCGCACCGAGGAGGACGACGTCCTTCTCACCGGCCTCGATGCGCTTGGCCAGGTCGGCGATGGCCGCCGGCTGGTCACCGCTGGGCTGGTAGGGACTGACGACCTCGAAAGGCGCCACCGTGCGTTCGATCTGGGAAACGGGCCGCATGGAGTCCACCGTACGACCCCCCACTGACAACGCGGTCCGATCAGCGGTTCTGCGGGGTGCGGGAGCTGCGGTGGCCGACGCCTCGGCGGGGGCGGATCGCGGCACCGCGCGGGGGGTGCGGGGCGTCGGCGTGGGCCGGGATGCCCGGCTTGTTCTCGGTGGGGGTCCACTCGGGTTTGCCCATGACCATGAGCGGGTCGAACATCACGACGACGCCGGCGATCAGCAGAAAGGCCAGGGGGCCGACCATCATGGGCGCGAGCAGCCCGGCGGGCGAGTCGCCCGAGGAGGGGGCGCCGCCGACGCCGTGCAGGTGGACGCTGAGGGCCGCCATGCCGGTGTAGTGCATACCGCTGACGGCGAGCCCCATGACGAGACTCGCGCCGACACTCCACAGGAAGCCTCTGACCTGGCCGGCCGCCCACAGGGCCGCGGTGGCGGCGCACATGGCTATGACGACGGAGGCGCCCACGGTGAGCGTGTTGTATTCCAGTTTTCCGTTGAACCGCATTCCGGCCATGCCGAGATAGTGCATGGAGGCGACCCCGAGGCCGGTGATGGTGCCGCCGGTGAACAGGGCCGTTCCGCTCGCGCCCCGGTAGCCGACTATGAAGATCCCGACGCCCACCATGACTATGGCGACGCCGAGACTCGCGAAGGTCGTCGGCTTGTCATAGTGGATCGGCGCGCCTTTGACCGTGAAGCCCATCATGGCGACGAAGTGCATGGTCCAGATGCCGGAACCGATGGCCGCGGATCCGAGGGCCAGCCAGCCGGGTCTCCAGGAGTTCGAGACGAGCATGGACCGGGTGGTGCAGCGCAGACCGAGGGCACCTCCCAGGCAAGCCATGAGGTAGGCCACCAGCGGTGTGACGAGTCCGTAGCTGAATCCGTCGACCGTGCCTTGCATGCGCGGTGTCCTTCCCGCCCTCTTGCGTCCCCGAATGTGCTGAAATGCGCCCCCTCCCAGGACCGCCCGAGCGGTCAGGGCCGAGGCAGAGAGTATGACCCCCACCGGAATGGTCGAACGATTTTCCTGCAAAGAAACACGTCCCTGCCGCAGTTGTGCGGCACCAGTGAGCGGAGTTGGGCAACCTCATTCAATCTGTGGCCATTCTGTACCCCCCTGCTGTTGGCCCTCTGCTGTCACAGTTGAGCTGTCCGTGATCGCTCGCCGCAAGGAGTCAGCATGCACGCGCGCGCAGTTGCCGCCACGACCTCCGCGCTCCTGGGGACTGCCACTCTCCTGCTCCCCGCCTCCGACGTCCGCGCCGTCGAGGTCGGCGACCCGCCGACGGTCATCGCCCACCGGGGCGGGTCCGCCTACGCCCCCGAGAACACCCTGGCCGCCGTCGACAAGGCGGCCGGGCTGGGCATCCGCTGGGTCGAGAACGACGTCCAGCGCACCCGGGACGGCAAGCTCGTCGTCATCCACGACGACAACCTGCGGCGCACCACCGACGTCGAGGAGGTCTTCCCCGACCGGGCGCCCTGGAAGGTGAAGGACTTCACAGCGGCCGAGATCGCGCGCCTCGACGCCGGAAGCTGGTTCGGCCCCGCCTACGCGGGCACGCGCGTGCCGACCCTGGAGCAGTACGTGCGCCGCGTCGACCGCAACCACCAGAAGCTGCTGCTGGAGATCAAGAATCCCGAGCTCTACCCGGGCATCGAGCAGCAGACCCTCAAGGTCCTCGCCAACGAGAGCTGGCTCGACCGGCAGCACCGGTCCAAGCTGATCGTGCAGAGCTTCAGCGCGGACACGGTGCGCACTGTCCACAAGCTGAAGCCCGACGTCAGGACCGGTCTGCTCGGCACGCCGAACGTGGCGGACCTGCCCGGCTACGCGCAGTTCACCGACCAGATCAACCCGTCGCACAGCACCATCTCCACCGGGTACGTCTCCGCCGTCCAGGCGTTCACGGGGGCGCACGGCAAGCCGCTGGAGGTCTTCACCTGGACCGTGAACGACGCCACCACCGCGAGGCGGGTCGCGAGGTACGGCGTCGACGGCATCATCACGAACACGCCGGACGTGGTGCGGAACGCGGTGGGAGCGCCCTGAGAGCTGTCCCGCCCGGGGGTGCCGTGCTCCGGGCGCACGCCGGGCGTTGTCAGTGGCGGGTCGTACGGTGGGTCGCATGAACAGCCATGGGCAGTCCGAGCAGCAGGTCGTGTGGGCCGTGATGGACACCGACATCGGTCCGCTGCTGCTGGCCGCGACCCGCGAGGGTCTGGTCAACGTCGTGTTCCACGCCACCGAGGCGGTGCGCGAGCGCGCACTCGACCGGCTGGCGTCCCGGCTGGGCACCGAGCCCGTGGAAGCACCCGGCTCCCCGCTGCTGGCCGAGGCGATACGCCAGGTGAAGGCGTACTTCGCGGGCGCGCGGCACGACTTCGAGCTGCCGCTGGACTGGTCGCTGATCTCCGGCTTCAACCGTGAGGTGCTGCGCGAGCTGGCGTCCGGGGTGCCGTTCGGCAGTGTCGTGGGATACGGGGACCTGGCCGGACGGGTCGGCCAGCCGGGGGCGGCCCAGGCCGTGGGGGCGGCGATGGGCGCCAATCCACTGCCGGTGGTCGTGCCCTGCCACCGCGTCGTCGAGCGCGACGGCGGCATCGGCGGGTTCGGGGGCGGTCTGGAGACCAAGCGGAAGCTGCTCGCCCTGGAAGGGGTGCTTCCGGAACCGCTGTTCTGAACCGCTGTTCTGAACCGGAGAGCGTGACGGATCCGTCCCCGCGCGAAGGCCGGCGAAAGCCGCGGCTCGGGCTCGGGCGGTCTGACACCTCTTGAGGGGGCCGCGCACGGGTGAGCCCCCTCGCCGTGCTTCGCTACTCGTAGTGGCGGGCCTCGAAGACGTTCCCGTCGGGGTCGCGGAAGTAGAAGCTGCGGCGGGCCATGCCACGGGCGCCGAAGGAGTCGTAGGAGAAGTCCGAGACGGGGACCGACTGTTCCTCCAGGCGGACGCGGAGTGCCTGGAAGTCGTCGCCGGGCAGGGCCAGGCAGACATGGTTGACGGGATGGCCCGAGCTCTCGGTGGCGCCGGGGAGCATCGTCATGCGTTCCGTCATGGTGAGCGGCATCAGGTCGAAGATGGTCTCGTCATTGAGTCGTACGGAGGGGAAGGACACCGCTCCCGCGGCGTAGTCGGTGATCCTCAGTGGTTCCATGCCGACCGCCTTCTCGTAGAAGTCGGCCGACGCCACCGGGTCGTGCACCCAGAGGACGACATGGTCGAGACGTGTGGCGTTGTCCGTCATGTCCCCAGGCTGATGTCCTCCCCCACGGCCCGCAAGGGTTTGGCCGGGTGTGCTGCCCGCCAGAGATCAGGGAGGACCCATCGACAGGAGGCAGGCGCGTGGTGCTGGTGTTGTCGGAGGAAGTGCGCGAGGCGGTCGACGCGCGTCGACCCGTGGTGGCCCTGGAGTCCACGATCATCGCCCACGGGTTGCCGCGGCCGCGGAACCTGCAGGTGGCGCTGGAGCTGGAGGACGTCGTACGGCAGGAGGGTGCCGTACCCGCGACGATCGCGGTGCTGGACGGACGGCCCCATGTCGGCCTGGACAAGCAGCAGTTGGAGCGGGTGGCCAACGAGGACGGGATCCGCAAGCTGGGCCATCGTGACCTGCCGCTCGCGGTGGCCGCCGGGGCTAGCGGGGCGACCACGGTGTCGGCGACGGCACAGCTGGCGGCGCTGGCGGGTGTGCGGGTGTTCGCGACCGGCGGGCTCGGCGGGGTGCACCGGGAGTGGACGGTGACGCAGGACGAGTCGGCGGACCTGGGGCTGCTGGCGTGCACGCGGATCACGGTGGTCTGCGCGGGCGTGAAGTCGATCCTCGACGTGCCGGCGACCCTGCAGCGCCTGGAGACGCTGGGCGTGGCGGTGGCCGGGTACGGCACGGACCGCTTCCCCGGCTTCTACCTGTCCGATTCGGGGCATCCGGTGGACTGGACTCTGAACTCCCCGCAGCAGGTGGCGGAGGTGATGCGGGCTCAGGACGTCCTGGACGGACCCGGGTCGGCGCTGATCGTCGCCAACCCGGTCCCCGAGGCGGAGCAGTTGGACCCGGAGCTCCACGCGCGCGTACTCGCGGACGCGTTGCGTGCCGCCGAGGAGGCGGGGGTCACCGGTCAGGGGGTCACGCCGTTCCTCCTCTCCTACCTCGTACGGCACACCGACGGCGCCTCCCTGAGCGCCAATCTGGCGGCGGTGCGGGGCAACGTCCGGCTGGCGGGGCGGATCGCGGCGGCCTGGGCCGGGGCGTGACGGTCGCGGCGGACGGCTCCGGGGCCGAACCGGTGCCGGGTGGTGCGCTGTTGGTCGTCGGTGACGTCGTCACCGACATCGTGGCCCGGCACCGGGGGCCACTCGCGCCGAGCACCGACACAGCTGCGGCGATCCGGACGCTGCCGGGCGGCGCTGGGGCCAACGTGGCCTGCTGGGCGGCTCGTCGGGGCGGCGTCGAGGTACGGCTGCTCGGGCGGGTGGGCGCGGACGCGGCCGCATGGCACGAGCGGGAGCTGGTGACCGCCGGGGTACGGCCCCGACTCGTCATCGATACGCAGGCGCCGACCGGGACGGTGATCTGCCTCGTCGACACGGGTGCCGCGGCCGAGCGGACGTTCCTCACGGACAGCGGCGCGGCCCTGCGGTTCGAGCCGGACGACTGGTCGGACGCGCTGCTCGACGGGGTGGCCCGCCTGCATCTGTCGGGCTATCTGCTGTTCTCGGAGCCGAGCCGCGCGCTGGTGGAAGTGGCCTTGGCCGCCGCACGCGCGCGTGGTGTGCCGGTGAGCCTGGATCCGGCGTCGACGGGGTTCCTCGTGGAACTCGGCGTCGACCGTTTCCTGGCGCTGGTGGAAGGGATCGACGTCCTGCTGCCCAGCCGTGACGAGGCGCGGCTGCTGACCGGGCTGCCCGACCCGGTTGACGCGGCGGCCAAGCTGAGCCGTCACGTCCCGCTGGTGGTCGCCAAACAGGGGGCGGACGGTGCGCTGGTGGCCCGCTCGGGTCAGGTGCTCGCCCAGGTCCCGGCCGTACCGGCGACCCCCAGGGACACCACGGGCGCGGGCGACGCGTTCACGGGCGCGTTCCTCGCCGCTCTCCTCACGGGTGCCGAGCCCGAGGCGGCGGCGCGGGAGGGGTGCCGGGCGGGGGCGATGGCGGTCGAGCGGCTGGGCGGCAGACCGCCGACCGTGACCGGCTGACGTCCGGCCACCGGGGTGGCGGCTCGTGGGAAGCGGACCGCCGATCCCTCAGGGCGGCGGGCGGCGGGCGGTGGCCGGTGGTGGGCCGGTGCCGTGGGCCGCTTCACGCCGGCTCCCGGACCCGAGCGGACCGCCGATCCCTCATGGTGCCGAGGTGGTGGCCCGCGGTGGGCCGGTGCCCTGGGCCGGTCCACACCGGCTCCCGGACCCGAGCGGACCGCCGATCCCTCATGGTGCCGAGGTGGTGGCCCGTGGTGGGCCGGTGCCCTGGGCCGGTCCACACCGGCTCCCGGACCCGAGCGGTGCCGCCCTCACTGCCCGGCTCCCGCCCCTGTCGGCGCCCGACCCGCCGCTACCTGTCGCCGACCGTTTCCGACCGCCGTCAGCCGAATGGGCTGCGGCTTCCGGCCCCTCCCGCACGCCGATTCCCGCCCCGCCCTACGCCTTGCGCCCCCACGCCGAGATCATCGGCGCCGTGGCCAGGTCCATGCCGCCCGCCGCGACGTTCGCCAGGTGCTGGTCGATGTCGTCGTCCGTGGCGAGGCCCGCGGTGACGAGTTGGTCGCGGATCTGGCGGATCGTGGCGGACTCCAGGGCCGCGCAGGCGGGTGAGCTGAGCGGGAAGTACGCGTCGGCCTCCACGCGGTGCAGGCCCGCCTCACGGAGCAGGCGCGGCAGGCGGCGGCCGTAGGAGAGGTCGGCGCCGCGGTCGGCGAGCAGTCGGCGGAAGCCCTGGCGCAGACGGTTCGCCAACTGCTCGGCGGGGCCGTGATCGTCGGGGCAGGTCAGAGGCTGGAGGGCGGGGTCGGCGTCCTCGATCAGGAGACGGCCGCCGGAGCGCAGGGACTTTGCCATCGACCGCAACGCCCGTTCCCGGTCGGGCACGTGGACGAGGACGAGCCGGGCGTGGACGAGGTCGAAGCCCTCCCCCGGCGACTCCTCCGTGCCCACGTCGTGGACCCGGACCTCGACCGGCGGGCGGGCGGCCGCGGCGAGCCGCGAGGTGTCGATGTCAGTCGCGACGACCCGTCCGGTCGGGCCGACCTTCTTGGCCAGCCAGGACACCACGGACGTGCCGCCGGCGCCGACCTCCCAGCAGCGCCAGCCGGGTCCGATGCCGAACGACTCGAGGTGGCGGAACGTCGTGGGGTCGAAGAGGGCGGCGAAGGCGGCGAAGCGCTCTGCGGCCTCGGCCTGTTGGTTGTCGAGGAGATACCCGTCGGTTCGCATCATGCCGCGATCATCCCATTTGCCTGTCGTGTCCCTGCGGGTCGACGCTCCGGCGCCCCGACGCCACCGTACGACGCACGCCGGAACCACCGGCCCTCACTCCGCCGTCACAGCGACCGAAGCCCGTCATCCACAGGCGGGAACAAAGCGGAACATCCTGTTCCCACAGGCTTGCACGCCTTTCACCCCGAGCTGGCAGACTGGCCGGCCAGGGCGCAGAGATGCGGTGAGCGGGGATCCACGCTAGGAGATCCAGATGTCCATGGCAGGGAATCTGCGGAAGGTCACGAGCCTCAGCAGGGTCGGTGGCCTCCGCAAGGTGGCGCGGCTGGCGCGGCGGCGCCGACGCGTCGACCTGAGCCACCCGGCCCGATCCCCTCTGGGTTCCTCCGTGGTGAACTGCGTGACGTACCGGGACGGCGGACGTGTCCAGGGCGGCAGCGATCTGGTCGACGCCGTGGAGCTGGTGCGCAAGCACGGCGACGGTTTCGTCTGGCTCGGTCTCCACGAACCGACGGACCAGGAGTTCGCGGGCATCGCGGAACTCTTCGAGCTCCATCCGCTGGCGGTCGAGGACGCGGTCGAGGCGCATCAGCGGCCGAAGCTGGAGCGGTACGACGACGTGCTGTTCGCGGTGTTCAAGACGGTCTGCTACGTCGAGCACGAGGAACTCACGGCGACGAGCGAGGTGGTGAACACCGGCGAGATCATGGTGTTCGTCGGCGAGGACTTCGTGATCACGGTCCGGCACGGCATGCACGGCTCGCTGGGCCCGCTGCGCGAGGAACTGGAGGCCGACCCGCAACAGCTTGCCAAGGGCCCCGCCGCGGTGCTGCACGCGATCGCGGACCATGTGGTCGACGACTATCTGCACGTCACCGACCTGGTGCAGGCCGACCTCGACCAGGTCGAGTCGGACGTCTTCTCCGAGAACGGCGCACGGCTCGACCCGGGGCGCATCTACCAGCTCAAGCGCGAACTCCTGGAGCTGAAGCGGGCCGTGGTCCCGCTGACCCGGCCCATCGAGGAGCTCTCCACCCGGCCGATACGGGCGGTCGCCCCGGAGATACAGGCCTACTTCCGCGATGTGTCCGACCACCTGCTGCGGGCCAAGGACCAGATCGCCGCCTTCGACGAACTGCTCAACTCGATCCTTCAGGCACACCTCGCCCAGGTCTCGGTCGCACAGAACGAGGACATGCGGAAGATCACGGCCTGGGCCGCGATCGTCGCCGTGCCGACGATGGTCTGCGGGGTGTACGGCATGAACTTCGAGCACATGCCGGAACTGCGCTGGGCGTTCGGCTATCCCCTGGTCCTCGGCGTGATAGCCGTCGCGTGTCTGACGCTGTACCGCGGCTTCCGGCGCAACGGCTGGCTCTGAAACCGAGGAGGAAGCGGGGGCGGAGAGGGAGCCAGGGGCGAACGGGGCGGACTCCACCCGTCGGAGGCGGGCGCACTCTCACCCACCCCAGCGCGCCCACCCCCGACCGCGCCTCGCGGGTCAGCGCATCGGGCTCTTCGCGTAGACGCTCTCCGCCCAGGTGTGGATCTGGTCCTCCGTCAGGTGCTGGGCCAGGTCTGCCTCGCTGATCATGCCGACCAGACGCTTGTTCTCGATGACGGGAAGCCGGCGGATCTGGTGGTCCTGCATCTCGCGGAGCACATCGCCGACGTCGGCGCCCGCCTCGATCCAGCGCGGGGTGCCCTGGGCCATCTCACCGGCCGTGACCTTGGCGGGGTCGTGTCCCACGGCCACACAGCCGATGACGATGTCGCGGTCGGTGAGGATGCCGCAGAGCCGTTCGTTCTCGTCGCTGATGGGTAGCGCTCCGACGTTGAGCTCACGCATCAGCTGGGCGGCGCGGTCCAGGGTCTCGTGGGCGGGGATCCACTGGGCGCCGCGGTGCATGATGTCTCCGGCGGTGGTCATGAAGTACCTCCCGGTGCCGGACGGCCGGCGCGGCGCGGGGCGCACCGCTAGTCCCGGCGCCCTACATTCTCGCCGCGCCGCCGGGCCCCCGCACCCGGAAGCCGGGGAGCCGCTCAGGCCGAGAATCCGACGATCTTCCGCGGCAGGATGCGGATGATCACGCGGACCTCGTCCTCGTTCTCGGCGGGCGGGTCGATGCCGAGGTATTTGTGCGACAGGTCGTGCGGGAGCCGCTTGTCCGGGTCCGGGAGGATCTCGGCGGTGCCGCGGATCTCGACCGAGGTGTAGGGGTTGGCGAGGTCGTAGACCGAGACGCTGATCCGAGGGTCGCGGCGGAGGTTGCGGACCTTCTGCCGGTGGTCGACGGAGGAGAAGAGGACGGTGTCGCCCTCGCGTTTGATCCAGACCACCGAGTTCTGCGGGGAGCCGTCGGGGCCGAGGGTGGCGACGCTGGCGAAGTTCTTGCCGTCGAGGAGGGCGCGGACGGAGTCGTCGAAAGAGAGGTGATCGCTCAGGGAGGTCGTCATGGCACCCATCCTAGTTAGATGCACGCGCATGTAAAAGTGGTTTAGTGGATCTTCTCCGGAGAACGGCCGGAAGTGCCGGGTCAACCACCCCGGATCAACCGCCCCATGCCGGGTGCCGGGGGTCGTCGGCCCTCACCAGGACATCGGCGGTGCCGGCGGGGTCGGTCTCGTCCGCGTAGCGCTCGAAGGCCTCCAGGGTCCACTGGTCGGCTTCGGGGGTGCGGCGGCGCAGGGCGGCCGGGGAGAGGAGGACGTGGACGGACAGATCGAAGGGGAACCAGTGCCGCAGCAGGAGGGGACCGTGCAGCAGCAGGACGCCGCCGGGCGGAAGCCGGACATAGGGGCTGCGGGTGGCGCGGTCGGTGTCGGGGTCCCACAGGTCGGGCAGGACGCGGCCGTCGCCGCCCGGTTCGAGGGGGCCGAAGACCTCGCGCCACAGGGCACCGGTGTCGAACCAGCCGTCGTAGTACGCCTCCACGTCCTGGCGGCCGTACTCCAGGCGGAGCGAGGCGGGACGCAGAAAGCCCTGGGTGCCGACGACGAGCGAAGGACGGCCGCGTATCCGCAGCGCCTCGGAGACGCGCTCGGCGAGATCCTGCGGGCGGGCCGCGGGAGGGCCGTCGAAGGCGACACGCGGCCAGGGACTGTCGTCGGTCGGCTTCAGGTCGAGCAGGCGGTCGGCCAGCACGTCGCCGAGCCGCTCCCAGGTGATCGCTTCGAGTCGCACACGGCCCATGATGCGTCAGCCGACGGTCAGGACGCGTCCCGCTCATGGAGCCGGCGGGCGGCGAGCAGCTGCGGGAGGTGGGTCTCGCTCCAGGCGCGGGCGGCGTCGAGCAGAGGGATCAGGGTGCGGCCGAGAGGAGTGAGGGCGTACTCGACGCGGGGTGGGTTCTCTTCGTACGCGGTGCGGGTGAGGAGGCCGTCGCGCTCCATCGCGCGCAGGGTCTCGGCGAGGACCTTGGGGGTGACGGCCCTGAGCGGGGCCCGGAGTTCGTTGAAGCGGCGCGGGCCCCCTTCGAGGCAGCGGATGACCATACCGGTCCACTTCTCCCCGACCCTGAAGGGCATCACGGAGGAAGGGCAGACAGGGGCGAACATGTCGGGGTCCAGCGGAGCCGAAGGGATGCCGTCCGGGGAGTCGGTCATCGGTCGAGGTTAGCGCCGATACCGTTGAAGTAGCCGGCCCCTGCGCCTCTAGCGTCCAGGTCAGGCATCGAACCGCGGTGCGTGGCAAGGAGGTCGGGCATGAGGGGGATCGTCGTCTTCGGAGCGGGCGGGCGGGCAGGGCGGGCCGTCACGAGGGAAGCCCGGCGGCGTGGGTTCGAGGTGACGGCCGTGGTGCGGGATCCGGCGCGCTACCCGGAACTCGGGGCGGACGGTGTCAGCGTGGTCCGGGGTGATGTGACGGATCCCGGTTCGGTCGGTTCCGTGGCGGGCGGGCACCTGGCCGCCGTGCACGCGGTGTCGCCGTTCAGCGGGCCGGAGCAGGGCTTCGACGCGCTCGACCCGGACTTCTTCGTGAAGGCGGCGGACGCGCTGCTCGGCGGGCTCACCGCGGCGGGGGTGCAGAGGCTGGTCGCCGTGGGACTGTTCGCGGATCTGCTCGGGGCGGACGGGCGGCCGGTGATGGACGACCCCGCGGTGTTCCCGCCGGAGATCCGGCCGTTCGCGCTGGCGCACACGGCGGGGCTGAACCGGCTGCGGGCGCAGGGGGACGGCGCCCTGGTCGACTGGGTGATGCTCACACCGGGAGGCGGACTGGAGGAGAGCGCTCCGCGCACCGGGCGTTATGTGCTCGGCGGGGAGCAGGCGCCCGTGGGGACACGTGTCCTGTCGTACGCGGACCTCGCGGTGGCGGTGGTCGACGAGATCGAGCGGCCCACGGCGCATCGGACGCGGGTGTCGGTGGTCGCCGCCGAGCAGGACGGCGCATAGGAGGCCGAGGAGGACAAGGCCGTGGTTCACGGCCCGCTCGCGGGAATGAACCCGGTATGTCTCGCCTCGCGACTCCCCCGCGCCGCACCGGGCTTCTCGTCGTCCAGCCTCTCAGGCGGAAGCAGTGCGCCGAGTGCCGGGGCGGGCCGTTGTCGCTGCTGGTGCTGGAGGAGGGGGCGCCGCGGTGTCTGGACTGCGCCGATCTCGGGCATCTGGTCTTCCTGCCGCGCGGCGACACCGCGTTGACGCGCAGGGCGCGGGAGGAGAGTGCGCTGTCGGCGGTGGTCGTCCGGTTCAACCGGCGCAAGGCGAGATACGAGCGGCAGGGCGTGCTCGTCGAGGAACAGGCGCTCACGCGGGCGGAGATGCGGTGCCTCGCGGACGCCGAGGCGCGGCGGCGGCGCCGGTCGCGGGACGCGCGGCGACGGGCGGCGGAGGACGTGCGGTTCACGGACACGTTCGCTGCGGAGATACGGCGGCTGTTTCCCGGCTGCCCGGCGGAGCGGGCGCAGGGGATCGCGGCGCACGCCTCGGTGCGGGGCAGCGGGCGGGTGGGGCGGAGTGCGGCGGGGCGGGCGTTGTCCGAGGGGGCGGTGTTCTCGGCGGTCGTGGCGTCCGTACGGCATCTGGACACGCCGTACGACCAGTTGCTGATGAGCGGGGTGCCGCGGCACGAGGCGCGCAGGCGGATCGCGGCGGCCGTGGAGAGGGTGCTGGGCGGATGGCGGGCGACGGAGGCCGAGGCCGGTTGAGGGCGAGGCCGCGGTCCCACGGCACCGCCGGGCTGTGCTCCCGTGCCGCCGCGCCCGGGAGGAGACCGGTGATGCGGAGGACGGCGGCAGGGGGAGGTTCTCCTCTTTGGACGCCGGCGTATGCCCCCGCGACCTTCGGCCATGGTGACCCTTCCCGTAGGGGAATTCACTTGTGGTGACGGTTGGTGCCGGGCAGGATCTCGGCTCGATGCGGGAGTTGACGACATGATCGAGGGACCGTACTTCGCACTGACGGTGCTGGGTGTGCTCGGCACCGGTCTGGTGGCCGGGGTCTTCTGCGCCTTCTCGACCTTCGTGATGAAGGGGCTCGCCGAGCTGCCGCCGTCGCAGGGCGTCGCCGCGATGAAGGCGATCAACGTGACCGCGCTGCGGCCCGCGTTCATGCTCGTGTTCGCCGGGTCGGCGGTGCTGTGCGCGGTGATCGCGGTGGTGACGTTCGTGCTGTGGCCGGACGAGGGGACGGTGGAGCTGCTGCTGGGCAGCGCACTGTATCTGTTCGGCTCGTTCGGGGTGACGATGGTCGCGAACGTGCCGCGCAACGACACGTTGATGAGGCTGGACGCGGGGACGGCCGAAGCGGCCGCGTACTGGCCGGAGTACGTGCGCGAGTGGACGGTCTGGAACCACGTCCGCATGGTCGCCTCGGGCGCCGCGGCACTGGCGTACGTGCTGGCCCTCACATAGCGGCGCAGGCACGGGGAAAGCCCCGAGGAGCCCGAGGAGCCGTCCGAAAGCGCTGTCCCCTCACCCTGGCCTCCCCCCTGCGCGAGTGGCCGACGGGACGTATCGTGGCCGAAAGGGTGCCGCCGATGACGCACGGCCCGTCGATGCCCACGCAAGGAAGACGGCCATGGCCGATCCCAAGGGATTCATGACCACCCCCCGCCAGGAGTGGCCCCGCCGGCCCGTCCAGGAACGGGTCGGGGACTGGGACGAGGTGTACGTCCCCGGGGCGTTGCTGCCCATCATCAACAAGCAGGCGGACCGCTGCATGGACTGCGGCATCCCCTTCTGCCACGACGCGTGTCCGCTGGGCAATCTGATCCCCGAGTGGAACGACCTGGTCAGCCGGGACGACTGGCGACAGGCCGCCGACCGGCTGCACGCCACGAACAACTTCCCCGAGTTCACCGGCCGGTTGTGCCCGGCGCCCTGCGAGGCAGGGTGTGTGCTCGCCATCAACCAGCCCGCGGTCACCATCAAGAACGTCGAGGTCGCGATCGCCGACCAGGCCTGGGAGCTGGGGTTCGCACCACCGCGACCGCCGGACCGGCTCTCCGGGCGCACGGTCGCGGTGATCGGGTCGGGGCCGACCGGACTCGCGGCGGCACAGCAGCTGACCCGGGCGGGGCACACGGTCGCGGTGTTCGAGAAGGACGACCGCCTCGGCGGGCTGATGCGGTACGGCATCCCCGCGTTCAAGATGGAGAAGCACCATCTTGAGCGGCGGATCGAGCAGATGCGGGCCGAGGGCACGAAGTTCCGTACGTCGACGGCGGTCGGGCGGGACATCGGGGCGGCGGAACTGCGGGCCCGGTACGACGCGGTGGTGATCGCGACCGGGGCCACGGCGTGGCGTGAACTGTCCGTACCCGGGCGAGAGTTGGCGGGCATCCATCAGGCGATGGAGTATCTGCCGCTGGCCAACCGGGTGTGCGAGGGGGACTTGGAGCGCTCCCCTGTCTCCGCCGCCGGGAAGCATGTCGTCATCGTCGGCGGTGGTGACACGGGGGCCGACTGCCTGGGGACGGCGGTGCGTGAAGGTGCCGCGTCCGTCAGCCAGTTGGACATCTACGCCCAGCCGGGCGCCGAGCGCGACGAGGACGCCGAACCCTGGCCGACGTATCCGAAGATCTACCGGCTGTCGGCCGCGCACGAGGAGGCCGGCGACCTCAGGACCGCGCCGGCGGCCCACGCGGACGCGCGGCTGTTCGCGGCGTCCACGCTCCGCTTCACCGGCGACACGGACGGGCAGGTACGGTCGCTGCATCTGGTCGAGGTCGACGCCGAGCGGCGGCCGGTGGCGGGCACCGGGCGGACGCTCCCCGCCGATCTCGTCCTGCTCGCCCTCGGCTTCTCCGGGCCGGACCGGGAGGACGGGCTCGTCGATCAGCTGGGGCTGGCGATGGAGCCGCGCGGCACGATCACCCGGGACGCCGACTTCGCGACGAGCGCTCCCGGGGTGTTCGCCGCGGGGGACGCCGCCCGGGGGCAGTCGCTCATCGTGTGGGCGATCGCGGAGGGGCGGGCGGTGGCGGCGGCGGTCGACCGCCATCTGACGGGCACTTCGCGACTGCCGGCGCCGATCGGGCCGTACGACCGGCCGATGACGGTGTAGCCGGGCCAAGCCGCGGACGGCGACGGCGGGCGCCACGGCCCGCCGGCCCCTCCCTCGTTCGGCTCCGCTCGTCCACGCCGTTCAGACCTGCGGCTGCCCGCCCGGCACCGAGCGGTCCGAGGCCGCCCCGCCGGCGTACGACGGGCTCGTCGTCGGATACACGACCTGGGGGACGGCCTCTTCGCGGGCGTCGTCCACCCCGCCCTCACCGAGCACGACCGTATGCGGCTGCGGGGCTGCCTGGAGGACGCGACCGTGGAACGCGCCCACCTCACGGTGATGGGCATCGGCGACGCGGACTCCGACGACGACTGATCAGGCATGAAGGACACATTTGCTTGTGTACACGGACAAGACGGCCAAGAGGGCCTCGGGTTACGCTGCCACGGCGCCTACGTCCCCTAGTCCCCCTGGTCGCTCATGGCTGTCCTCACCGCCGCCCTCCCCCGCCCTGCCGCCCTCCAGCGCCCGCTCCGGCGCCGCACCGTGCGGATCCTGCTGACCCTCCTCCTCGGTTACGCCATCCTGTGGGCGGCCGGCGCCGGAGGCATCCTGGCCCTGTCGTACTGGACGCGCCAGGAGACCCCGGCCCCGGCGGGAACCCGCACCGTGCAGGGCGTCCACAACTTCCAGCCGGTCGACACGCCGGGCCACCTGTGGCGCGGCGCCGCCCCCTCCCCCGCCGGGTACCGGACGCTCGCCGCCATGGGCTTCACCACGGTCGTCGACCTGCGCGCCGAGGACCTCAGCGCGCACCAGGCCGCCGGGCCGGCCGACGCCGGTCTGGACGTCGTACGACTGCCGATCCGTGACGGTCAGACGCCGAAGCCCGAGCAGGTCCGGCGCCTCCTGGACATCGTCGCCAAGTCGTCAGGACCCGTGTTCGTGCACTGCGGCGCGGGAGTCGGCCGCACGGGCACGATGGCGGCGGCGTATCTCGTGCAGACCGGCGAGGAGTCGTCCGCCGCGGCGGTCCGGCGCAATCTCGCGGTCGGACCGCCGTCGATCGAGCAGATCTACTACGGGCTGAACCTCAGCCGAAAAGAGGCGGCACAGCCGCCGCTGCCGGTGGTGGCGGTCAGCCGGCTGGTGGACGCGCCCCGGCGCATCGCGTCCTGGTTCTAGACTGCCGGTGTCGATCTCAACCATTGCTTAAACAGGCCTACTTCACAGCAACACCTCACGACAGCAGGAAGTCCGCCTCCCCGGCCTTGGCGCCCTCGATGAAGGCCGTCATCTCGTCGCTGGTGTAGATCAGCGCCGGCCCGTCCGGGTCCGTCGACTGACGGACGGCGATCCGCCCGTCGGCCAGCTTCATCGCCTCCAGGCAGTTGCCGCCGTTGCCGCCGCTCCACGGCTTGTGCCAGCCCTCGCTGCCCAACTCCCGCGCGGGCATGCCGTTGTAGACCGGTATGCGCGGTTTGATGCGATCCATTCACAGCTCCTTGCGGAGATCCCGGAGGATCTCCTTCGTGCGATGCGCCGTAGCGGCCTGCGCCGCCATGCGGTCCATGACCTCGAGATAGGTCGCCACCTCGGGACGCGCGTCGAGATAGACGGCGCCGGTCAGGTACTCGCTGTAAACCATGTCCGGAAGCTCCGGCACGGCGAATCGGAACAGCACGAAGGGCCCGTACGTGCCGGGGTGCGGCCCGTTGGCGAACGGCGCGACCTGCAGGGTCACGTTGGGCAGCTTCGTGGCCTCGAGCAGTTTGTCGATCTGGGCACGCATCACCTCCGGGCCGCCGACGGGGCGGCGCAGCGCGGTCTCGTCCACCACGGCCCAGAACCGCGGTGCGTCGGGACGGGTGAGCAGTTCCTGGCGTTGTACTCGCAGTGCGACATGCCGTTCGATGTCGTCCGGGCTGGTCTGGCCGATGGCCCCCGACTTCAGGACACCGCGGGCGTACTCCTCGGTCTGGAGCAGTCCGGGCAGAAAGTGCGGGTCGTAGGACCGGATGAGGCCGGCGGCGCCCTCGAGGCTGACGTACATCGAGAACCAGCCGGGCAGGATGTCGTGGAACCGCTGCCACCAACCGGGTTTGTTGGCCTCCTCGGCCAGCTCCACGAAGGCGTCGGCCTCCTCCTCGGAGACGCCGTAGGACTTCAGGAGCAGCTGGAGGTACGGGATCTTGAGACCGACCTCGGCCATCTCCATCCGGCGGACCGTGGCGGGGGCGACACGCAGGACGCGGGCGGCCTCCTCACGCTTGAGACCGGCGCGTTCGCGCAGGTCCAGCAGGCGCCGGCCGAGGACGACCTGGCCGACCGTCGGCGCGGACCGCGGCTCGCTCACCCTCCACCTCCCGGACGTCCCTGAAGGTCCGAAGACCCGTAAAAACCTGCGCAAAAGAATCCTGGCAGCCGGACGGCGCCATTCGAAGACCTATTCGAAGACCTGGTCGGATCTCCGGTGATCTCAACTGGCGCCGCTCGACATGCTGTTGCGAGCAGTGTGCCACGGCCTTCCAGACCGTCACACAGCACTCTGCATTTTTCAGAGTGACACTTGCCAAGTGTTCACGGCGGGGCGATAGTGGCAAGCGTGATTCCGTCCGCGCCCTTAGGAACAGACGCCGCCGCAGGCCCCCACAGCCTCGGCGCTGCTCCGGGAGCAACCCCTGGTGGGGTCGCTGCCGAGCGCCGGTTCCGGTTTGAGCTGGCCGCCCATCCGGGTTCTCCCGCCCAGGCCAGACGACTGACGCGGGCCCGGCTGAACGGCTGGTCGGTCTGCGAGGACATCTGCGATTCGGCGGCCCTGGTGGTCACCGAGCTGGTCACCAACGCGATCGTGCACACGGCGAGCAGCCACATAGTGTGCGAACTCCACGACGGCGATGAGCTGGTGCGAATAGCCGTGCGTGACGAAGGCTGCGCGCCGGGCGAGGTCCATCCGTCCGTGGCGCAGCGGGGCGAGGAGGAGCACGGGAGGGGATTGCTTCTCGTCGACGCCCTCTGTCACGCCTGGGGAGCCCATGAACACGGCCCCGGTCTGCTGGTCTGGGCGGAGCTCCCGCGCAAGGCCGACGCCCCGCGCCACGACTGCGGCCCCTGCAACGACCTGGGCTGGGGAGCGCGCCCCAAGCCCGGCCCCGCCGACGGCTCGGGCGGCGAGCACGACGACGCGGACGCGCGACACGACGGGACGGCGCGGCATCACGGGACGGGGGGTCCATGCCTGTGAGGCCCGCGACCGGCGGCAAGGTACTGACCCTGGACACGCTGGTCCGCCTCCGGCGCGGCCTGCACACCCCGGCCGCACCCCACCGCCTCCCTGTCCCCGACGGGATGACCACCCCCTTGGGCTGCGACGCGGTGGCGATACCCGCCCGCTTCGGTCCGCTGCTCATGCCCCGGCTGCCCCGTGCGGGGTGCGTCTACGCCGATGACACGCACTGGTGGTGGCTCGTCCCGTCGGACTCCGACTACGCCCTGGAGTGGCCCACTCCGGCCCAGTACGCCACCGGCGCGATCGTTCCGGACGCGCCGGTGGCCCCCGACCTCATCCACCGCCCCGCGGGCAAGCTTCCGTACACGCCGCCGATACCGCTGTATCTGGCACTGTGCCGGGTCACGGGGACCACACCGACCTGGTCGCGACCGATCAGCGCGTAGGTCTCCGACGGTCGACCGAGAAGACTGAGGACCTCGGGAGCCCGCGAGGCAGGCGAGACCGGGCATCGCCGTAGGCCTCCAGCGGGTCGGCCGTGAGGCGGAGCAATCGCGCATGGGGGCGCGGGCTGCGGGAGTCCTCCGAGGCAGGTCGGCCGGGATCGCTTCAGGCCTCCAGCGGGTCGGCCGTGAGGCGGAGCAATCGCGCATGGGGGCGCGGGCTGCGGGCGTCCTCCGAGACAGTCCGGCCCGGGATCGCCGCAGGCCTCCGGCAGGTCCGCCGCCAGGCCGGACGATCGCCCATCGGGATGCAGACCGCAGGAGCCTCCGAAGAGGGCCGGCCGGGGCTGGCCGTGGGCCTCCGGCCGGTCGGCCGTGAGGCGGAGCGATCGCACATCGGGGCGCGGGCGGACCACGAGAGTCTCCGAGGCAAGCCTGCTGGGGATCGCTTCAGGCCTCCGGCGCGTCCGCCGCTAGGTGGAGCAATCGCGCAGCGAGCCGCAGACCGCGGGAGCCTCCGAGGCGGCCCGGCCGTAGGCCTCCGGCCGGTCGGCCGTGAGGGGGGAGCGATCGCGCATCGGGGCGCGGACCGCGGGAGTCCTCCGAGACAGGCCAGCCGGGGATCGCCGCAGGCCTCCGGCAGGTCCGCCGCTAGGCCGGACGATCGCGCATCGGGGCGCGGACCGCGGGAGTCTGCGAGGCAGGCCGGCCCGGGATCGCCGTACGCCTTCGGCAGGTCCGCCGCCAGGCATTCGCGCTGCGGGGCGTGGGCCCCCGAGGTAGGTGTCCGGGGCGCAAGCCCCGCCAGGGGGCTCTCCGGCCCAGGGCGTACGCCCGCGCGTCGTCGGACATCCGTCTGCGCCCTGCCCCCGGCATCCCCCTCCCGCGATAGTGGCCCACGAGCGGGGGAGGTCGACGGTGAGGAAGAAGCGGGACGTCAGGGAGCCCGAGCTGTCCGAGTCGGAGCGGCTGCTCTTCGGTGGGCCCCTGCGGTACGACACGGGGTGGAACAGTCACTCCGAGGCCCGGTTGCAGCTGAGCTTCCGGGCCATGGTGCGCCAGCTGCCGGCGCTGCTCGCGCTGAGTTTCCGGCTGGCCTGGCAGGCGGACCGCACGGCCGCGCGGATCGTGCTCGGCGCCGAGGCGGGCCGGGGTCTGTCGCAGGCGGTGAGTCTGCTGGCCGTGAACAGCGTGCTGGGCCGGCTGATGGGCGGCGGATCGATCGAGGAGCGGCTGCACGGTGCCGTACCCGCCCTCGTCGCCATGGCCTGCGTCATGCTGGTCGCCGCGCTGCTGCGGGCCGCGTCCACGTACGCCACCGGCCGCCTCGAACCCAAGGTCGAGCGCGTCGCCACCGAGCGGTATCTGGAGCGGGCCGCTGCCGTGGAGCTGGCCGCCATCGAGGACCACGCCTTCCACAAGCTGCTGGACACCGCCCAGTACGGCGCCAGCTCCGCCCGCCGCATGATCGCCTACGCTACCCGGGTCATGAACGCGGCGATCTCCCTGATCGCGGCCGCCGGTGTCCTGACCGTGCTGCACCCCGCCCTGCTCCCGCTGCTGGTGACCATGACGCTGCCCAGCGCCTGGAGCGCCCTGACCGTCGCGCGCCGCCGGTACGAGTCCTTCCACACCTGGGTGCAGCACGCCCGCGCCGGCCACCTCCTCAGCGGGCTGCTCACCGAGCCGGAGTCCGCGCCGGAGATCCGTCTGCACGGCGTCGGACCCTTCCTGCTCCACCACTACCGCGCGATGTCGGAGGTCGCGGAGGCGGAGCAGGCCCGACTGGCCCGGCTCGCGGCCCGCACGGGACTCATCGCGGCGTCCTGGACCGGGATCGCGACGGTGGCGACGTACGCGACACTCGGCGGTCTGCTGCTCGCCGGCGCCATGGCACTGTCCGTCGCGGGCACGGCCGTGATCGCGATCCGCTCCGGCTCCTCCAGCCTCGACAGTCTCGTCCTGGAGCTGAACCAGCTCCACCAGGAGGCCCTGTTCGTGGGCGATCTGCAGCGGCTGTACGTCGAGGCGGAGAAGCGGGCGATCCCGGTCGGCGGGCGGGAGCTGCCCGAGGATCCCCGGGAGATCCGCTTCGAGAACGTCACGTTCAGCTATCCGGGTGAGTCCACCCGGCCCGCCCTCGACGACATCACCCTGGCTCTCCCCCTCGGCCGGATCGTCGCGCTCGTCGGCGAGAACGGCTCCGGCAAGACGACCCTCGTGAAGCTGCTCTCCGGTCTCTACACGCCCGACCGGGGCCGGATCCTGTGGGACGGGGTGGACGCGGCCGGTGCGGACCGGCGGCTGCTCGCCGAGCGGATCGCGATGGTGGCGCAGGACTTCAAGAGGTGGCCGTTCACGGCCAGGGTCAATGTGGCGGTGGGCCGCTCGGCCGCGCCCCTGACGGAGGAGCGGCTGGCCGAGGCGGTCGCCGAGGCGGGGGCCCAGGAGGTGGTGGCCGATCTGCCGCGCGGCCTGGACACGCTGCTGGCCCGCCACTTCAGCGGCGGGCACGAGCTGTCGGGCGGGCAGTGGCAGCGCCTCGGTATCGCCCGGGCCGCGTACCGGCGCGGCCGCATCCTCATCGTGGACGAGCCGACGGCGGCCCTGGACGCCCGGGCCGAGCTGGAGGTCTTCGAGAAGATCCGGGCCCTGGCGGGCACGGGACAGACGGTGGTCCTGATCACCCACCGGCTGGCGTCCGTGCGCCACGCGGACCTGGTGCACGTCCTGGAGCAGGGCCGGCTCGTGGAGTCCGGCACACCGGAGGAGCTGCTGGCCACAGGCGGGGTCTACGCGGAGCTGTACTCGCTCCAGGCGGACCAGTTCACCGCGCCGAAGGCGAGCTGACGCTCACGCCACGGCGGTGACCTCGGCGCCCCGCACGATCACCAGGAACGCGTCCGTCGCCAGGTCCATCACGACCTCGGCGGCCAGTCCTTCAAGTCGTCGCGCGTGCGCGAATTCCTCCGCCGGCCACGAGCCTCGCGGCCCACCTGCGGAAAAGCGTCCGAGCACGGTTCGCCCGTTCACCATCCTGCACCTCCGATAGAGCGTCGTTCCTTTCAGGAGTTAACGCTCTGGAGAGCCTGAACGGCTCGGTGAGTTGCGGGACTGAGACGTAGCTGACACGGATTCAGCGCGCAGCGTGAGAAGTCGGTTACCGAACGGTCACTTCCCTTACCGTTCGTGTCATTCCTCGTACTCATCGTGATAGCGAACGCACTCGCTCCCCGCAGGCGCCCCCAGCGCTGACGCGCGCCCCTTCGGCTCCTCCCACTCCTCCTGCCGGCCCAGCGCGGTGAGATCCAGGAGGCTGGTGGTGGAGCCGAGTCCGTCGAGACCTCGTTCGTACGTCGAGTAGGTGTGGAAGACCCGGTCGCGGTCCCGCAGGAAGCAGCTGATGCCCGGCCGCTCGAAGGGCTCCCCCTCGTGCTCCAGGGTCACCTCGAAGTCGTGGTTGAAGTCGCCGCCGAACGACGAGTACCAGGGCACGGTCCATCCCATCCGCGCCTGGAACGGCAGGATCCTGGTGTACGGCGCCCGGGACACGGCCGCGAAGGTCGTCCCGCGTGCCTTCAGATGCGCGAGATGCCCGATCTGGTCCAGGAACGCCGAACAGCTGCGGCAGCCCGCGTCCCATTCGGGCGCGAACATGAAGTGGTAGACGACGAGCTGGTCCCGGCCCTCGAACAGGTCGACCAGCGTGGCCTTCCCGTCCCCGCCCTCGAAGACGTACTCCGCGTCGATCTCCACCATCGGCAGCCCGCGCCGCTCGGCGTTGAGCGCGTCACGCGCGCGCGTGGCCGCCTTCTCCTTGACCAGCAATTCCCCGCGCGCCGCGCGCCACTGCTCGCGCGAGACGACCTCCGGAAGCGACATGGCCCCTCCTGCTGCGACGGTCCGTTCCGAGTGCTGACCGGAGGCGGAGGCGGAACTCATCGCCGTACCGCAAGTTTTTTACGTGTCGTAGTCCTGAATGCGCTTTCCGTGGCCGCGGTCGAGGAGGGCGGGCATCCGCCGGCCCAACTCCCGGACGACTTCGGCCACATCGAGGGTCAGCAGCTCGCGGTCGCGCATCAGGATCCGGCCGTCGACGATCGTCGTGCGGACGTCGGAGGAGCGGGCGCTGTGCACGAGGGTGGCGGCGAGGTCGTGCACGGGCTGGGTGTGCGGTCCGGTGAGGCCGACGAGGACGATGTCGGCGCGGCGGCCGGGGGCGAGGGTGCCGAGGGTGTCGCCGAGTCCGACCGCGCGGGCGCTCTGGAGCGTGGCGTGGTGCAGGGCCTGGCGGGAGGTCAGCCACCGCGGGTCGCCGGTCGTGGACTTCTGGACGAGGGCGGTGAGCGCCATCGACTCCCATACGTCGAGGGAGTTGTTGGAGGCGGCGCCGTCCGTGGCGAGTCCGACGGGGATGCCGAGGTCGCGCAGGGCGCCTACGGGTGTGGTGGTGGGCCAGGCGAACTTGAGGTAGCCGCGGGGTGCGGTGGCGACGGCGACGCGGCCGGAGGCACCGGCGAGAACGGGCAGGTCGCGGTCGAGGATGCCGGTGCCGTGGGCGATCAGGACGTCGGCGTCGAGGATGCCGGTGCGTGCCAGGACCTCGATGGGGGTGACACCGTGGCGTTCGAGGCTGGTCTCCGCCTGGTCGCGGTTCTCGGAGGCGTGGAGGTGGACGGGCAGGCCGTGCTCGCGGGCGAGTGCGGCGGTGGCGGCGAGGTCGTCGTCGGTGACGGTGTAGGGGGCGTGCGGGGCGAGGGCGGTGGTGACGCGGCCACCGGCGGCGCCTCGGTGGCGTAGCGCGAACTCCAGTGACTTCTCCCGCCCTTGGGGGCCCTGGGACGAGAAGTAGGCCTCGCCGAGATGAGCACGCATCCCGCACTCCTCGACGACGGAGGCGACGGTGTCCATCGAGAAGTAGTGGTCGGCGAAGCAGGTGACACCGGCGCGGATCATCTCGGCGCAGGCGAGCCGCGCGCCCAACTCCACGTCCCTCGCGGTGAGGTTGGACTCGATCGGCCAGACGACGTCGTTGAACCACTCCTCCGTGGGCAGATCCTCGGCGACGCCGCGCAGGGCGACCATCGGGGCATGGGTGTGGCAGTTGACAAGTCCGGGGAGCGCGACTTGTCCACGGGCATCGAGGTGTTCGACGGCGGGCGGGCTCTCGGGGGACGTCGTGACGGACTCGATGACTCCGTCTCGTACGACGATCGTGGCGTTCTCCTCGAACCCGACGCGCTCCTGATCGTCGTGCACGAGAACGGTGCATCCGGTGATGACGAGGTCGGCGGGAGAGTCGGTCATCACGCCAACGTACGACGGGGTCCTCGCGCCGCGTGAGCCGAACCGCGCATCCTGTCCCGACTCTGTCGTGAGGTCGGCCGGACGAGCACCCTGGCCTCACCACGGCATCTGGAAGGGGGTCCGGCATGCTCATCGGCACCTGGAACCTGGAGAACCTGTACCGGCCCGGCGGCCCGTTCGGCCCCAGGGACAAGGCGGCGTACGAGACGAAGCTGGCCGCTCTGACCGAGGTGATCACGGAGCTCGATCCGACGCTGCTGGGCGTGCAGGAGGTCGGGGAGCCGGAGGCGCTGCGGGACCTGGTCGGCATGCTGGGCGGCGACTGGCACACCGCGCTCTCCCGGCACGCGGACAGCCGGGGCATCCGGGTCGGCTTCCTCAGTCGCATGCCGTTCGAGGTGCTGCACGACACGAAGGGGTTCCCGGTGAAGCTGCGCCCGGTGCAGGGGGACGACAAGGGGCTCGAGGTGGCGGAGGCGGGCCGCGGCTTCCTGGCGGTGGAGGCGGCCGTGGAGAGCGGGCCGCTGCGGGCGGCGGTGTGCCATCTCAAGTCGAAGCTGCTGTCGTATCCGGGCGGCCGGTTCCAGCCGCGCGACGAGGGCGAGCGGGCCCGGTTCGGTGCGTACGCGCTGTACCGGCGGGCGGCGGAGGCGGCGTCCCTGCGCGCGCTGGCCGACGAACTGCTGGACGGTGACGGCCGTGAGCGGGACGTGGTCGTGCTGGGCGACCTCAACGACGAGGTCCAGGCGGCGACCACACAGATCCTGCTCGGCCCGCCCGGCTCCGAACTCGGCACCTCCGCCTTCGACCGGCCCGACGGGGGCGATGCGGTACGGCTGTGGAACGTGGCTCCGAAGATCCCGGCCGAGCAGCGCTTCTCCCGTGTCAACTCCGGGCGGCGGGAGTTGATCGACCACCTGTTGCTGAGTCGTCGGCTGGTCGGCCGGGTGACGGCGGCGGGGACGGGGTTGCCGGGTGAGGGGTCGCTGCGGCGGGGGTGGCGGGGTCGGATCACGCTCCGGTGTGGGTACGGGTCGCGTAGCGCGGCTTTGGCGGGGCGCAGAGGCGTCGTGGGGCCGATTCGACATTGGCGGGTGCGGGCCCGCCGTGGCTGGTCGCGCCCACGCGGCGGTAGCCGCACATCGATACAGCCCCGCGCCCCTTAGGTGCGTTTCCCGGCCCGGTGTCATACAGCCAAGGGCAGTTCGGGGAGGCGTAGTCCCACCCGTTCGCGGTCCTCGGCCAGTTCGCCCAGCAATTCGTTGAGGCGTTCGGTGTGGCGGGGTGTGAGGCGGCCCGAGTCGTCGAGGTGGACCGCGCAGGCGGTGGTGGTGTCGACGAGGCGTTCGAGGGTGGTGACGATGTGGTCCGCGCCTTCCGAGTGCCGGGCGAGGGCGGGGAGTTCGGCGGCGGCGAGGGCTATGGCGGTACGGGCCTCGGCGAGCGTGCGGTAGGCCTCTCGGCGGAGGGTCCAGCGCAGGGCGCGGGGGTCAAAGTCGCCTCGCAGGTCGGTGTGGGCCTCGCGCAGCACGTGGTCGAGGTACGCCTGGGCCGCGCGGCTCGCCGCCGTGAGCCGGGCGCGCACCGTCCCGCCGCGCTGTCCCGGCATCGGGAGGTGGCCGACGAGGAGGACGATCGCGCAGGCCAGCAGGGTCTCGCCGATCCGCCCCGCGGAGGCCTGCGGTTCGCCGCCGACCATGACCAGGGCCAGGATGAGGACGGTGACGACGGCGGTCTGGGCGGCGAAGTGCCGGGTGGCGACCGGGATCAGGGCCCCGCTGACGGCGACGAGCGCGATGAGCCCCTCGGGCCGGGGCAGCACCGCGGCGAACCCGGCGAAGACGAGCGCACCGAGCACGGTCCCCGCGGCCCTGCACAGCACCCTGGAGGCGAGCGGTCCGAGGTCGGGCTTGACGAGGAAGACCGCGGTGGCGGGCAGCCAGTACCAGTGCTCGTGCTGCCCGTACCAGCGGGCGTGGTGCAGGGCCTGTGCGACGGCCGCGCTGGCCCCGAAGCAGAGGGCGACCCGCAGCCCGTACTCGCGCCCACCGGCCCCGAAGACGGCCCGCAACAGGTCCTTTCCGGTACGCCGGCGGGTGTGCAGGTCGCTCCCCTCGGCCTGGTCGAAGGCCTCGGCGGCGCGCAGCAGGGCGTCGTCGAGGGCCCGCAGGGCGGGTGCGGAACGGGTGGGCGCGGGCAGCGGTCCGGTGTGCGTGTTCTCCCGTACGGCGGTGGCGAGCCGTCGGGGTCCCGCGGCCGCCCGCCCGGAACCGTCCTCTCCCGCCCACGCGAGCGCGGTCGCGGCCTCGGCGAGCGGGAGCGCGGCGGTGTACTGCGCGTGCAGCCGCCGCTCGGCGGAGGAGCTGGCGTAGCGGCGCAGCCGCGGTCCGGCGAAGGCGTCCTGCGCGTGGTCGAGAGCGGCGGTGAGCGCGACGCGCCGGGTGGTGGCGTGCGGGGTGCCGACGGCGTCGAGCAGCTCTGCGACGGCGTCGTAGACCACCGCCACGGCCTCCCGCTCGCCGTCGAACCGGAAGTCCCCGGCGAGGGAACCGGGCGTCGGCAGCGCGAGCCGCAGCCCGAGCAGCCAGCCGGCCCCCACGAGATAGGCGAGGGCGCGCTGCCACCCCTCGTCCGGCAACGGCATCCCGGCGCCGATGGCGCACGCGACGAGCAACTGCGTACCGGCTCCGGAGGCGACGGGTCCGATGGCGCTCACCCCGCCCGCGACGAGCCCGACGCCGGTGAGGAGCAGGCTGAGCGTCACGGCCCCGAGATGATCACCGGCGTACGTCCCGGCGAACAGCCCGACCGCTCCGGCCAGGGCCGGCATGCCGAGCCGCTTGACGGAGGTCCGTCGGCTGCCGGGGCGGTCGTTGATGCCGGCGAGCATGGCGGCGATGGCGGCGACGACACCGAGCGAGGTACGGCCGGCGAGCACGGCGGCGAGGAGGAGCAGCCCGGCGGACAGCGCGCCCCGCGTGACGGCACTCCATGGGACGGGGCCGCGCTGGGCGCGCAGGGTGTGGTCGAGCCAGGGCGGAAGGGATCGCGGGGTGGCGCGGGACACAGGGCTCCTGTCGGCTGGTCGAGGGCGGGGGGCTGCCTTCGGGCGACGGTGGCCGGGCTGTCGGTGTCCACGTTAGATCGCGTTTTTGGAGAGGATGGGGCCGTCGTATTTCGGGGATGTGACGGTTGGCCGGAGAGGCGGGTTCTTTATGAACACAACTCGCGGCGGACCGCTGGGCGCATGACGGAAAGGGAGCGGGCCCGAGGGCGTAGCCTGCCCCCGGGCCCTGTGAATGCCGTCCATTTCGCACGCCGGCACACTTGAGAACCCAGATCAGTCGTCATGTCGTCGCGTCCTGCCTTTGGACCACCGCACATCGAGCTGTGCGGACTGGACTTGAACCAGCATCTCGACGCCCTGGGTCTGGGCCCGGTCGATCCGGCGATCGACGGCGAATACTGAATCTGGAGCAAGAGTCTGAGATTGATCGCGGTCTGCCTCTGCCGGTTGGGCTACCGCGGCGCGTGATAGTGCCGCGGGGAGGACTCGAACCTCCACTGGAACCGCGCAGTCACGACAAGCTTCAGCTTCAGCTTGCGCTCCTCGCGCACCCCGGCCGCAAAGGACCGGGGATTCTCTGAGATTACCCGAAGAGGTAACCGAACACGCCGTCCCCGACCCGCTGATCGACGACATCCACGCCGTTCGCCTCTTCCCGGGCGAATTTCACGGCCTGCTGCAACTTCTCGACCCGGTCGAGGAGTTCATTGACGCGCCGCGCCGGAAGCGCACCGGAGAACTTCACGGTGGTCCAGTATCCGATCGGGATGTCCTCGTAATAGACCTCGACCTGAGCGGGATGCTTCTCGGTCGCCTCGGCCTTCACATGGTTGCGGGGCACCTTCTTCGTACGGAGGGTCCGCACCGGCTCGGTCTTCCAGGAGTCGGTGGACGGGTCCTGCACCCACCCCTCGGAGGCGTCGAGCACGGGCAACTTCCGCACGAACGTGTTGAGATCGACGAGCTGCTTCTCCAGGAACAGCAGATACGACACCGGCACATCGGCGACGAGCACCCGCCCGTCCACCTTCACGTCCGCCCGCGCGTCGCAGTTGGCCCAGTCCTTGGTGGCGGTCACATCGAACAGCCGCGTCAGCGTCGCCGCGGTGTCCCGCAGCACGTCCTCCGCCTTCACCTGCACCCGGGTCGACTCGGGCGGCAACTGCTCGCCCTCCTCGTCCTTCGGCTGATACGTACGCGAGATACCGGCCAGCAACGCGGGCTTCTGCAGCCCGTGGTGAGCTGCCGTCAGGTCCTGGTGCGCCTTGGACTTGACGCCTTTCTCGACTGCGATGATCTGATTGAGTTTCGCCACGTCAGGGACGTTACCAGCGACACCGGCCGCATTTCGAAGGGTTATTCGCAAGCGGAGGCCGGCAGGAACGGGCGCCTAGGCATCCGCGCGCTGTTGCCCACCGGCCTGCTCGAAGAGCGCCTGAGCGTGATCGGCCGCCTGGTGCAGCGCGGCCGGGCCCTTCCCTTTGGACAGTGAGGCGATGACACCGTCCACTCCCCGCAACCCCGCCCGCTCCAACAACCGTTTCTCATTGGTCACCCACTCCCCCCCGCCCCGCCAGCACCCCGTGCGCCGCCTGCATGGCGGCCGTGGCGATGGCGCCGGCGAGTTCGGTGACGCGGCCGGACGGGGCGTGGGCGGACTTGGCGTAGGCGAGGGTGGCCCGGGCGGTGCCGTGCCAGCGTTCGGGGGCGGAGGCCCGCAGTTTCTCGGGATACGCGGCGGGCTTCGGCAGTTCGCCGCGCAGCACCTGGTTGACGGCCAGCTCCGCCACCACCAGGTAACTGGGAATCCCCGCGAGATGGAACATCAGCGGCTCCACCCGGAAGCGTCCCGCCTGCGCTTCCACCAACTCGTGCTCCACGACGTCGAGATCGCGGTAGTGCACATCGACTCGGCGCCCGTCGATGGTCAGCCACGCGCCCCCGTTGAAGACGCCACCACCCCAGCCGCCGACGTCCGACACCTCGCCCTCCCAGCCGAGGGCACGGAGGTCGGCGGGGTCGAAGGGGCCGCGGTAGTAGACGGCGAGGTCCCAGTCGCTGTCCGGCCGGTGCGTGCCCTGGGCTCGCGAGCCGCCGAGCGCCACGGCGTGGACGGTGGGGAGGGCGGCGAGACGGTCGGCGGTGGCGTCGAGGAAGACGGGGTCGGGGACGACCGGGTCGGGGAGAGTGGGCATGGGCGGCAGCGTAGGTGGGCGGGTGACGTGGCTCCACGCAATTGCGCGCCCTCACATCGACGGCCGAAGTCGTCGTCCCCCACGGCGACTTGCCCTACTGTGGGTACGGGGAGAGTGATCATGGGAATCAGGCAGCGCAAGCGGCGACGGCCCGGCGGTCCGACGCAGATCACGGCCAGGCTGGCGATCCCGTTCGTCGGCGACATCACCGGCACATGGGAACCGGCCGACGCGGAGCGCAGTGCGGCCTGGGAGTTGTACCTGGAGCTCGTCACGCGCGTGTCGGTCGAGGAGCTGGACGCCGAGGGGGGCTTCCTGCGAGAGGCACTGTCGTCCCTCTACACGTTCTTCGACACCACCCGCGAGATCCTGCGCCGCTACGGCCCCGAGGTCGCCCCTCCACTGGCTCCCGGGCACGTCAGCTTCGGCGTCCTCGCCGTCACGGTCCTCAACCGCGTGCTGCGGCCCCTGCTCTCGTCGTGGCATCCGCGCCTCACGGCGTACGAGTCCCGGCGCCCGGAAGGAGTGGATCCGGTGGCCTGGGAACAGCAGTGGGACCACGCGGACGCGCTGCGCGCACGGATCGCCGAGGTGCGCGTGACCCTCGCCTCGCTGGCGGAGAACCTGCGGGAGGTGGCGGACGTCAGCGATCTGATCAACCTTCCGGCACCGCGCTCGCCGGAAACCACGGCTCCCGCCGGCCGGGTGAGCCCGGAGGGCTCCCAGCGCTGAAGCGGGCCGCGCCCGATTGTCAGTGGCACGCGTTATCAATGAACTCGTCACTCAGTGTAACGACGGGGGATTTCACGATGACGCACGACAAGGCATGCCCACCGCGCGACACCCACCTCTCCGCGGCCGGTCTGCGCGCCCGCGGCTGGACCGCCAGGATGGTGCGACAGCTGCTCGGCGAGCCCGATCTGCTCCGCGCCAACCCGTATGTGCGAACGGCTCCGCAGACCCGCCTCTACCGCGTCGAGCGGGTCGAAGCGGTGGAGACGAGCGAGGAGTTCCGAGCGGTGGCGGCGGCATCCGTCCGTCGGTCCGTCGCGGCGAAGGCCGCCGCGCAGCGCAGGCGGCGGGAGGTGCTGGCGCGTATCGCCGCGGAGCCCGTCGACGTCCCGCGGCTGCCTCCCGACCGGCTGTCGGCGGCGGCCGTCGCGCATCGCCGTCGACGGGACGAGGAAAGAGCGCAAGGGCAACGAGCGCAAGGGCGTCGGGACCGTGCACCCGGTCCCGCCACGCCCGAGAGCGCCGCACCGGAAGCGCCGGCCCGGTGGAAGGTCGACTATCTGCGTCACCAGCTGCCACGCCACGCGGAACTGCTCGACGAGCTGCTCGCCGGGGTGCGTGGACGCACCGTCCGCGCGGCCGCGGAGGAGCTGCTGCGACGCAGGGTCTACGCCGCCATCGCCGAGGCGTACCCGGACCTTGCGCAGGAGTGCGAACGGCAGCTGCGCGAACGGGAGTTCGGTCCGCCGCGGGCGTGACGTGCGGCATTCGTCACGCCTCCCACAGATCGCGATGCCGGTGACGGGTCGGCGGGTGGTCCAGATCCTCGGCCCACAGCGGCAGCGCACCCGCGGGAGCCGCACGCAGATGCCGTCGGGCGGAGGTGCGGAAGACCTGGAGGGCGGCTCTGGAACGGCGCTCGTAGGGGCTGTACCGACGTTCGTTCACGGCGCGGGAGTACGTGTACGAGATGAAGGTCCGCCTGACGAGCCTCGGCGCGGGGCGGCGCCCCTCGCGCCCGGAGCGGGTCAACTCCGTTTCGGGGTAGCGGAGTTCGGTGAGGGCGTGGCCCGTCCAGGGGCCCGGCAGGCCGAGTGGCCAGAAGGCGGGCAGGGTGCGGTGGCGGCTGGGGACGTGGTGGACGGTGCGTGACATGGCAGACCTTCCGCGGCCCACCGGAGTGTCCGGTGGGGTGCTAGAAGTCCGCCGCCGTGAAACGTCCCAGGTGTTTGTCGCGCATAGCGGGAGGCTGGCAGTCGCGGGCCGTGCTGTCGAGTGGTTATCCACAGGCGGAGTCCGTCGCGGGCGATTGTCGATGGGCTGCGCTTCAATGGGATGTGCCGGCACGGAGAGTTACTGATGGCGCGGTCGAGGCGGCGTGCCATGGGGGAGGTAGCGATGGTGAGGGGTCGCGGGGAGTACGAGGAGGACGGGCGGCGGTATGTCTCGCTCGCCGGTCTGCGGATGCGGGGGTGGGCGGCCGGGGGCTTGGTGCACCGGCTGCTCGGGGCCGCCTCACCGACTGAGCGTCGATCCGGGTGTCCGGGCTTCGATCCCGGTACGTCTGTACCGGCTGGAGCGGGTCGAGGCGGCCGAGCAGAGCCATGAGTTCCGCTCCGGCCTGGCGAGAAGAGCGGTGCCGGACCGTTCGCAGGCACTCGCGGGCGTCTCGGAGAGGGGAGGATCCCGCGCCGGGAAAATCGGATGCGGCCCTGGAACAGGGCTTGGATGATCGCGAAGTTGACCGTCCTCCGCCCACCACGGGAGCCCTCGTGATCCGTCGCGTCACCGTCCCCGCCCTCTTCCCGCCGCCCACCTACTCCCACGCCTCCGTCGTGGAGGCCGGCACGAAGCTCGCGTTTCTCGCCGGTTCCGTGCCGCTCGACGCCGAGGGCAGGATCGTCGGCGAGGGGGACCCGGTGCGGCAGGCCGAGCAGGTGATGGCGAACCTCCAGGAGCAACTGCGCGCGGTCGGGAGCGACTTGGCGCACGTCCTGCACACCGACGTGTACGTCGTGAGCGGTGAGACGTCGGTGCTCTCCGCCGTCTGGGAGGTCGTGGAGGCGTCCGGCCTCAGCACCGGCCCGCACTCGTCGACGCTGCTCGGGGTGGCCTGCCTCGGGTACTCGGGACAGCTGGTGGAGATCACGGCGACGGCCGTCGTTCCCTAGTCGCGCGGCGCGGAAATGCGGTGCGGTGACCGTCGGTGCCCTGGCAGGATCCCGTCGGGTGACCTCATACGACTCCACGATCACCTTGCGGCGGGCGACCGCCCCCGACGCCGCGGCGGCAGCCGACGTCTGGCTCCGCTCCTTCGCCGCCGCGCTGCCGACCGTCGTCCGGCCCCGGTCCGACGACGACGTGCGGGACTACTTCCGGGAGGTCGTCGTGCCGCTGCGGGAGACCTGGGTGGCGGACGCGGACGGGATCGTGGGGGTGATGGTGCTGGACGGCGAGCTTCTGTCCCAGCTCTATATCGCCCCCGACTGGCGTGGGCGCGGCATCGGCGACCGGTTCGTCGAGCTGGCCAAGGAGCGCAGTCCGCAAGGCCTGCACCTGTGGACCTTCCAGGTCAACAAGCCCGCCCACCGCTTCTACGAGAGGCACGGCTTCGTCGCGGTCGAACACACGGACGGCAGCGGGAACGAGGAGCGGGAGCCGGACGTCCGGTACGACTGGCAGCCGTAGGGCACGGGCGGCTTCGGCCGCCGGTGGTGTGGGCCGGCGACAGCACCGGACAGGACAGGACGCTCTCAGGGCGACCCGGGCGGAGGCCGTCTCGCCGCCCGGGTCACTCCGCTCCCCGCCCCCAGACCCGCCCCTTGGGCAGCGGCCCCGCATAACCTCCCACCTTGCTGGTCCGCAGCCCCAGCCCCACCAGCGACTCCGCCAGCTTCACCGCCGCGCCCACCCCGTCGACCACCGGCAGCCCCAGCTTCTCCCCCACCACCCGCTGGAGCCCCGTCATCCCGGCGCAGCCCAGCACCAGCACCTCGGCACCGGCCCGACGGGCCCGCTTCGCGGCGGCGAGGAACGCCGCCTCCGTACGCGCGGCGTCCCCGAGGTCCAGCACGTTCAGTCCCGTGCCGACCACGGCGGCGCAGTTGCGGCCCACGCCCGCCAGTTCCAGGCTGTCCTCGATCTGGCCGCAGGAGCGTTCCAGCGTGGTGACCACCCCGTACCGGCGGCCGAGGAGGCAGGCCAGATGGGCCGCCGCCTCGGTGATGTCCACGACCGGGACGTCCACCAGCTCCCGGACGCCTTCGCGCCCGTGCTCGCCGAAGCCGGCCATGACGACGGCGTCGTACGCGGGACCCTCGTATGTCCGCAGGAGGTCGATCACCGCGGCCGCGGAAAGGTAGCTGTCGAGCCAGCCCTCGGCCGACTCGGGCCCCCACCGCGGCGTCAGCCCGGTCACGGCGGTGCCCGGGCCTGCCGCGGCCCGGGCACCTCGTACGATCTCCTCGGTCATCTCCTGCGTGGTGTTGCAGTTGGTGACGACGATCCGCACTCCGCTCAGATCCCCGCCGCCTCGGGAGCAGTCCGCTCGCTCCGGCACAGGAGCGCGTACAGTCCCGCCGCCAGCGCGGTGCCGATGAACCAGGAGTACGGCGCCACATCGCTGAACGTCTTCACCAGCGCGAGCACCGCCGCGACCCCCGCCGCAGGCAGGAACGCCCACAAGGCCTTGGGATTGACGCCCTTGCGGTAGTAGTAGCGGGAGCCGGGCGTGGCGTCGAACAGTTCGTTCACGTCCACGCGGCCCTTCTTGACCCAGTAGTAGTCGAGCATGATCACGCCGAACAGCGGGCCGAGGAAGGCGCCGAGTCCGCCGAGGAAGTAGTTGACGACGGTCGGGTTCGAGAAGAGGTTCCAGGGGGTCACGAGCAGCGCCGCCACCGTGCTGATCATGCCGCCGACCCTGAAGGTGATCTTCTGCGGCCAGACGTTGGCGAGGTCGTACGCCGGGGAGACGAAGTTGGCGACGATGTTGACGCCCATGGTGGCGATGGCGAAGGTCAGCGCGCCGAGGACCAGGACCCAGGTGTTGCCGACCTTGGCCACCAGCTCCGCCGGGTCGGTGATGGCCTCGCCCCACACCTCCAGCGAGCCCGCGGTGACGATGACGGAAACCACCACGAAGGCCGTGGAGTTGATGGGCAGGCCCCAGAAGTTGCCACGCCGCACCGTGCGATAGTCCGGCGCGAAGCGCGAGAAGTCGCAGAAGTTGAGCATCAGCGTGCCGTAGGTGGCGAGGATCAGGCCGATCGCGCCGAACCACTGCCGCCACTGCTCACCCACCGGGACGGGGTGCGGGGTCGAGGTGAGCGAGATGGTCCAGCCGGCCTTGGACAGGACCCAGATCGCCAGCGCGATCATCACCAGCCAGATCGCCGGTCCGCAGAAGTCCTGGAACTTGCGCACCGACTCCATGCCCTGGCTGATGATCAGCGCCTGGACGAGCCACAGGGAGAGGAAGGAGACCCAGCCGAGCGCGTCCAGGCCGAGGAAGGAGCTGTGCGTCCAGGACTCCAGGCCCGGCCAGGCGGCCAGCAGCATCACGTTGACCGCGACGGACGCCAGGTAGGTCTGGATGCCGTACCACATGATGGCGATGACGGCCCTGATCAGCGCCGGGATGTTCGCGCCCCACACGCCGAAGCTGATGCGGCTGACGACGGGGAAGGGCACGCCGTGGCGCTGGCCGATCTTCCCCATCCAGTTCATGCCGATGTAGATGATCACGAAGCCGACGAGCAGGGAGGTGAAGACCTGCCACACATTCATGCCGAGGACGAGCAGGCCCGCCGCGAACGTGTAGTTGCCGAGGTTGTGGACGTCGGACATCCACATGGCGAAGAGGTCGAAGACCTTCCAGTTCCGCTTGCCCGCGGGCGCGAGGTCTTCGTTGGTGAGCCGGGGGTCGGGGACGAACGCTGGCGCGCCGGTGGCTTCGGCGTGGTCGGCGAGGGACACGGGGGCCTCCAGGGACGGGGAGGAGGGAGGGCGGCGGTAGCCTGGCACCAGTTTTGGTATACCAAACTGCGGTCATAGTCCTCCCGTCAAGCGTTCCGACCGATGTCGCCTTCGTTAACGCTCCGTAAAACACCTCCGGAGTCGGCGAAGATTGCTCCATGAGCTCCACGACGAAGATCGAACCCCTGGGCGCCGTCCGTGAGCGTGTCCTGGTCACACTGCGGCAGGAGATCATCGCGGGCCAGCTGCGGCCGGGCGACAGACTGGTCGAGCGGGAGCTGGCAGAGCGCTTCGGAGTCTCCCGGGTGCCGGTCCGTGAGGCGATCCGGGCGCTGGTGACCGAGGGCTTCGTCCACTTCGAGACGCCCCGCCGCACCGTCGTGCGACGGCTGACCCCGAAGGACGTCAAGGAACTCTTCGAACTGCGCGAGGCGTTGGAGGTCTACGCAGCCGCCCTGGCCGCGGCCCGCGCGACCCCGCAGGATCTGGCCGAGGTCGAGCAGCTCCTCGACCAGGCGGCCACCGCGACCGAGGCGGGCGACGCGGAGACGATCACGGACATCAACAGCCGGCTGCACGACCGGATCGTGGCCATGGCCGGGAACAGCCTGCTGACACAGGCCCTCGAACCGGTCGCGGGCCGGCTGCGCTGGATGACCCGACGCAACGAGGAGTGGCCCCAACTCCTCGTCGAGCACCGGGAGTTGTACGAGGCCATCGCGTCCGGCGACCCGGAGCGGGCCCGCGCGCACGCGCTCGCGCACGTACGGACCAACTACGAGTCGACGGTCCGCCAGCTGTTCGGCGAGGACGCCGAACTCACCTAGCCGGACTCACCTGGCCGAGCTCTCCCCCCGACCCGCGTACTTGTCCGTCGCCGCCACCATCGCCTCGGCCACCCCCGGCGCCCCGGCGTTGTGCCCGACCTCGTCGATCACCACCAACTCACTGCCCGGCCAGGCGTGATGGAGCCGCCAGACGATCCCGGCGAGGTTCCCGAAGTCGAGGCTGCCCTGCACCAGCGTGCCCGGGATGCCCTTCAGCAAAGGCGCGTCGCGCAGTACGGCCTCGTCCGCGCCCAGGAAGTGGCCGTTGCCCCAGTAGTGGGTGACCGTGCGGGTGAAACCCATCCGGAACTCCGGGTTTTCGAAGCGCTCGACCGACCTGGGCGGCGCCGGAATGGTCGCCGTCTCCCAGTCGGTCCAGGCCCGCGCCGCCCGCGCCCGCACCTCGGGATCGGGCGACTCGACGAGCCGGTTGTAGGCGGCGGCGAGGTTTCCGGACCGTTCGAGGAGGGGCACCTCGCCGACGAACCGCTCGAAGGCCTCCGGAAAGATCTGCCCGAGTCCCCTGGTCAGCAGGGCGACTTCAGCGTCCGACCCGGTCGCGACCCCCGTCAGCACCAGCTCGCTCACGGCCGCCGGATGCGTCTGCGCGTACCGCAGCCCCAGCACCGAGCCGAACGACACGCCCCACACCAGCCACCGCTCGATCCCGAGGTGCTGCCGCAGCAGCTCCAGATCGGCGATGAGGTGCGGCATCGTATTGACGCTCATGTCGGTGTCGTACGCGCTCGCGGGCGGCGTCGAACGCCCGGCGCCCCGCTGATCGAGCAGCACGATCCGGTACGCGTCCGGGTCGAAGAGCCGCCGGAAGTACGGTCCGCTGCCGGACCCCGGCCCGCCGTGCAGCACCACCGCGGGCTTGCCCCGCGGGTTCCCGCAGGTCTCCCAGTAAACGCGGTTGCCGTCACCGACGTCGAGCATGCCGTGGTCGTACGGTTCGATGTCCGGGTAGAGAGGCATCCGGCGACCCTAACCCGCGTACGGCGGACCGGTCCCCTCAAGAGAGACCTGCCGCCGAACGCAGTACCTCCCGCAGCATCTCCGGGGTCAGCCGGCCGGTGAAGGTGTTGCGCTGGCTGACGTGGAAACACCCGAAGAGGTCGATCCCGTCGAGCGGCACCCGCACCCCGTGCCCGAACACGGGCCGCGGGCGGGGCACGTCCCACCCCGCCTCCGCCAGCGCGGGCAGCGTGGCCTGCCAACCGAAGCCGCCGAGCACGACCACGGACCGCAGGGTCGGCCGCAGCAGCCTCAGCTCCTGGACCAGCCAGGGGCGACAGGTGTCCCGCTCCCCCGGCGTAGGCTTGTTGGCGGGCGGGGCGCAGTGGACGGGCGAGGTGACGCGGACACCGTGCAGCTCCAGGCCGTCGTCCGCGCTCACCGCGGTGGGCTGGGAGGCGAGGCCGATGTCATACAGCGCCTGGTACAGAACGTCTCCGGAGCGGTCGCCGGTGAACATACGGCCGGTGCGGTTGCCACCGTGCGCGGCCGGCGCGAGGCCGACGATCAGCAGGCGGGCGTCGGGCGGTCCGAAGCCGGGCACGGCACGGCCCCAGTACGTCTGGTCGGCGAAGGCCGCCCGCTTGGTACGGGCCACCTCCTCGCGCCAGTCGACCAGCCGGGGGCAGGCACGGCAGTCCGCGATGCGCCGGTCGAGCTCAGCGAGAGGGTCCACGCCTCAACCGTACGACGGTGTCCAGGCCGCCCCCCGTGCGAGCAGCGGCCGCACGAACCGCGCGGGAGGCGGGCTCCCCGTGGAAATCCTGTCGGGTCTGGTGTGCGCGGCGACTATCGTCGGGGCATGGCTGCTGAACGTGCTGATGACGGTGTGGGTGAGGCTGCGGACACGAACCCCCGGGCTCGGACCGCCGTGCCGGGGACGGAGTCCGAGGCGCCCGCCGGCCGCGCGGCCGGCGCCGAGGGCTCCTCCGCCGACGGCAATGGCGAGGACGCGGCCGGCAAAGACGCGAAGGCAGCCGTGGCCGTCGATCCGAAGGTCGCCGCCGCGGTGGCCGCCGCCGAGGCCGCAGGGCCGCAGAACGGCGAGACCGTCCGCGTCGACAGCTGGATCTGGTCCGTACGCCTGGTCAAGACCCGCTCCGCCGGCGCCACCGCTTGCAAGGGCGGCCACGTACGAGTCAACGGCGACCGGGTCAAGCCCGCCCACTCCCTCCGCGTCGGCGACGAGGTACGCCTGGTCCACGAGGGCCGCGAGCGGATCGTGATCGTCAAGCGCCTCATCCGCAAGCGGGTCGGCGCCCCGGTCGCCGTCCAGTGCTACGTCGACAACAGCCCCCCGCCCCCGCCCCGCGAGGCCGTCGCCCCCGCCGGCATCCGCGACCGCGGCGCAGGCCGCCCCACCAAACGGGACCGACGCGAAATGGAACGCCTGCGAGGAGCCGGCGGACGCCCCGGCGGCCACTGACCACACATCCCACCGACGCACACGGCGGTGGCGTCCGGGGCAAGCCCTCAAGGCTCTCCGGACGCCACCGCCCTGTGCGCCGGTGCTGATACCCGACCTCACCGTGCGTCGTCGCACGGCGGGGGTCAGGCGCGCCGGCGTACCAGTCCCAGCAGTCGCGCGTTCTGGTCCCGCCGGGCCCAGGCGATGAGGGCGAGCGGCACGATCAGGATGAGCGGTGTCGCGGCGTTCTCCCCGTCGAAGACGGAGACCTGGACGACGAACGCACCCACCATGAGCGCGCTCAGCGCCATCGCGGACACCGACTGCAGCACCGGGATCAACAGGGCGACGGCACCGGCCAGTTCGAGCACGCCGATGGTGTACATCCCGGCGTCGCCCCAGCCCATCTCCGCGAAGCCCTCGGAGGCCGAGGGGTGGGCGATCAGCTTGGGCAGCGCGCTCGCGACGGCGTAGAACAGGGCGAGCACCACCTGGAGGGTGCGCAGGGCGATCCGGGCACGGCGTCCGCGCACGGTCGCGGACTCGGCGACGACGGTGCCGGACTGAGCGGACGCGGTGGCGGTGACGGGGAGGGTGGTCTCGGACATCGGGGTCTCCTGTGGGAAGCGGTCCGTGCTGCTGTCAGAGAGGTAGACCGGGGCCCACTCCGAAATTCATCGCCGCGCGGGGACCGAATTCCCGATCTAGTCCACTCGCACCGCCCTCACCCATGTCCCGTCCTCCGTCAGGTACTTGTCCACCGCGAGACCCGCCTCCCCCAGCGCCTCCTCGAACTGCTTCTTCGTCAGCGGACGTGCCAGGAACGTCTGGGTCCACACCGCGTCCGGGAACTCGTACTCCGCGCGCACCGAGTTCACCCCGTCCCCGACCGGTTCCGCCGACACCATCCGGACGGTGAAGCCGCTGGGATCGACCCGTTCGCGCGGCAGGTCGGTGTGGTAGTCCGCGCCCTCCCGCTGGATCAGCACGCACCCGCCCTCCCCGACATGCCGCGCACAGGCGCGCAGCAGCCCCCGCCGCACCTCGACGTCCCCGGCGTGCACCAGGAACGACGCGAGCATGACCACGTCGAACGTCTCGCCCAGGTCGAGGTCTTCGACCGGGCCGCATATCGTGCGGGCCCCGCGGACGCGCTCCAGCATCTGCGGCGACTCGTCCACCGCGGTCATCGTGAAGCCCCGCTCCAGGAGCGGATGGGTCATCCGCCCCACACCGCAGCCCAGCTCCAGGATCTGCGCCCCCGCCGGCACGGCCGCGGCGATGATGTCCGGCTCGTCCCTCACCGGCAGCCGTGCGTACAGCTCCACCGCACAGCCGTCGGGAGTGATCGCACCGGGCCCGGTCCCCTCGTACCCCTCACGCATTCTCAGCTCCATGCCCGTCCAACGGCCCACCTCCGCACGCCCGTTCCCCCCTCGCACAGATTCACCCGTCCGAGCGACAGCAGACCTCCATCGACAGCAGACCTCCATCGACAGCAGACCCATGGCTACCGGCCGCCCGGCCCTGCGTCACAACGGAAACCAGCCGTGCCCCATGTACCAGTGCCCACCCGCCCGCAGGTGGTCCCCCACGGCCCGCTCCAGCGACGTCCGCCGCGGCAGCCCCGCCACCGCCAGCTCCGGGTCCCCGAACACGAACTGGACCGGTTCCGTGTCGGCGGGCTCGCCGCCCCGGCGGGCGATCCGGAACCGTTCCTGGAACCGGACGATGTTGGAGTCGGCGCTCAGATAGCGCTTCAACTGCGGGTCGAGCAGCCAGGAATGGCACATCGCCGCCCGATACGGCTCCTCGGGATGGTGCAGGGCGAAGAACTCCCGGGCCAGCGCCACGGACCGGTCGCAGGCCGCCGGGGTCAGCCCACCGAGGAACTCGGGGATGTGGATGTCCAGACAGGGCGTGCCCGGAGCCCCGTCGAACCCGGCCCGCGCGAGCACCGACTGCGCGCCCGTCCAGAGGTTCGCCCGCTGGAACTGCAACCGCCCCAACTGGTACAGCTCGCCGCGGAAATGGAGCGTGAGCCACTGCGGGGACTGCACGCCTGCCCTGCCGTGCCGTCGGCGGTGGACGACCATGTTCCGCCCGAGGTCGGCGAGGGTGCGCCGGGAGACGTCCGCGGGGATGCCGAGTGCGCGGTGGTACGCGCGCGTGTGCGGAAGCGCCGCGACGCACACGTACGCGGCGAAGAAGCGGCGCAGCGCCGCCGGCGCCTCGGCGACCCTTTCGCCCAGCTGGAGTCCGTCGCCGTAGTCGACGATCTTCCCGATGTCGCGGACCAGTTCCTCGGTGCACTCCGCCAGGAGCCGCATCGCCCCGGAGTCCGCCGTCAGCGTCCGGCGCGACGCGATCAGTTCATTGATGTCCTGGTGGGGTACAGCGAGGTCCAGAAGCACCTCGGCCAGCTCGTCGGTATCCGGAAGCACGTGGTCCTCCCCCTGCTCGGAGCCTTTGGTGAACGTCGCACCGAAGAGTACGTTTCAAGAAGGAGTGGTGATCCCGATGCGTACGGGCAGTGAGCCGACGACCGCGCGCAGTGCGCTGCGCACGCGCTTCTGGCTGAGCGTGTGGGGGCTGGTCTGGGCGGTCTTCGGCACAGCGGCGTTCGCCCTCGCGGGACGTCCCGGCTGGGCCATCGCCTGTGGAGTGCTGTGGCTGGTGATCACCGTGGATCTGACGCTGATCGTCCGGCACATCCGCCAGGGCCCGCACTACCAGCCGGGCCCGGACATCCCGCCGTACCGGCCGCCGGAGAACCGGCGCCGGCGCCCCTAGTGCCGGCTCACGACTCGAACCGCGCCGCCTTCAGGTACTGCGGATTCGGGTCGAGTGCGGCGGCCAGCCGGAAGTGGCGCTTGGCCTGGTCGGGGCGCGCCTGTCGCTCGTAGGTGCGGGCGAGCGCGAAGTGCGCGAACGCGTTGTCCGGCTCGCGCTCCAGCACGATCGTGAACTCCAGCTCCGCGGGACGCAGCTGCGCGGCCGCGAAGAAGGCACGCGCGCGCAGCAGGCGGGCGGCGGTGTTCTCGGGGTGCGCGGCGATGACCTGGTCGAGCAGCTTCACCGCGCCCTGCGGGTCCCGTGCGGCGAGCAGTTGCTCGGCGGCACGGAAGTCGATGACATGCGTCTCCGGGGTACGTCCGGTCGAACCGCTGGTCTGGGGCACGGCAGAGTCCTTCCCTCACTGGAAGGGTTCAACGCCCGGACCGGGGCCTGCTATTCCTGCGGCGGCCGGGACGAGCCGTGCGGGGCGCGGGCTCTTCGTGCGAGATCGGCCCATACGTCCGTCACGCGTCGCCGCAGGTCGTCGAGGGGTACGTCGTTGTCGATGACGATGTCCGCGATCTCCAGGCGCTTCTCGCGCGTGGCCTGGGCGGCCATACGCGCGCGTGCGTCCTCCTCGGTCATGCCGCGCAGCCGCACCAGCCGGTCGAGCTGGGTCTCGGGGCTCGCGTCGACGACGATCACGAGGTCGTACAGCGGGGCGAGGGCGTTCTCGGCGAGGAGCGGGACGTCGTGGATCACGACCGCGTCCGCGGCGGCTGCCGCCTCCAGCTCGCGGGAGCGGGCGCCGACCAGCGGGTGCACGATCGCGTTCAGTACGGCGAGCTTGTCGGGGTCGGCGAACACGATCGAGCCCAGCTTCGGCCGGTCCAGACCGCCGTCCTCGGCGAGCACGTCCCGGCCGAAGGCTTCGACGACGGCCGCCAGCCCCGGCGTGCCCGGCGCGACGACCTCGCGTGCGATACGGTCCGCGTCGATCAGCACGCCCCCGTGCTCGACGAGCAGCCGCGACACCTCGCTCTTGCCGACGCCGATCCCGCCGGTCAGGCCAACCTTCAGCATGACCGGAAGCTTAGGGCCTGCCACGGACAGCGCACCCGGCGGAGGTCAGTTGTCGCCTTCCCGCTCCGCCAGGAACTTCTCGAACTCCAGCCCGATCTCGTCCGCCGAGGGAATGTCGACCGGCTCGGCGAGCATGTTGCCCCGTGTCTCGGAGCCCGCCGCCGCGTCGTACTGGTGCTCGAGGCCCTGGACGAGCGCGACCAGGTCCTCGTCGCCCTCCTGGATCTGGCGGTCGATCTCGGTCTGGGTGCGGTGGGCGTCGGTGCGCAGGGCGTGTGCGATGCCCGGCAGGACGAGGCCGGTCCCCGCCGTGATGGCTTCCAGGACGGTCAGCGCCGCATCCGGGTAGGGGGAGCGGGCGATGTAGTGCGGCACGTGCGCGGCGACGCCCAGGACGTCGTGGCCCGCCTCCATGAGGCGGTATTCGACGAGCGCCTCGGCACTGCCGGGGACCTGCGCCTCGTCGAAGGGGCTGCGGTGGCCCGGCACGAGGTCGTTGCGGTTGCCGTGCGGGGTGAGGCCGACGGGACGGGTGTGCGGGACGCCCATCGGGATGCCGTGGAAGTTCACGGACAGGCGTACGCCGAGCCGCTCCACGATCTGCTGGACGGCCGCGGCGAAGCGTTCCCACTCCACGTCCGGCTCGGGTCCGGACAGCAGCAGGAAGGGCGCCCCGGTGGCGTCCTGGACGAGCCGCACGTCGATGGTGGGCTCCTCGTACTCCGTCCACCGGTCGCGCTTGAACGTCAGCAGCGGACGGCGGGCGCGGTAGTCCACGAGCCGGTCGTGGTCGAACCGGGCGACGACCTGGTGGGGCAGCGTGTCCAGCAGCCGGTCGACGATCTGGTCGCCGGTCTCGCCCGCGTCGATGTATCCGTCGAAGTGGTAGAGCATGACCAGGCCGGCCGACTCCTGGGCGAGCGCCATGTCGACGACAGCCAGGCCCTTCGGCTCCCATGCGTACAAACCTTGCGGATCAAGCACAGTGACCGCTCCTCCTCGTGTTCGTACTGCACAACGCCCTTTGCCACGTGGGCATTCCCGCCCACGCCTCTGATCAGGCACCTCTTACACGACGATGGAGTGGTGGAGTGGTCGACGTCCCCCTGTGCATACCCGGCGGGCACCCGGCGCAAAAGGCTGAGGGGCCGTACCTCGAAAGGTACGGCCCCTCAGTCAGTCGCTAAGCCTCAGCGGCAGCCGTTCAGCTCTGGCCGCCGGCCAGCTTCTCGCGCAGCGCGGCAAGCGCCTCGTCCGAAGCGAGGGCACCGGAGGTGTCCGCACCCTCGGAGGAGTACGAACCGCCACCGCCGCCGCCACCCGCGGCCGGAGCCGCGCCCGCGGCGTCGCCGCCCTCGGCCGCAGCAGCGGCGTCGGCCTCGCGGGACTTGATGACCTGCTGCTGGTGCTGCTCGAAGCGGGTCTGCGCCTCGGCGTACTGGGTCTCCCACACCTCACGCTGGGATTCGAAGCCCTCGAGCCAGTCGTTGGTCTCGGGGTCGAAGCCCTCGGGGTAGATGTAGTTGCCCTGGTCGTCGTACGACGCGCGGCCATGCCGTACAGCGTCGGGTCGAACTCGACCGAGGCCGGGTCACCACCGAAGGCCTCGTTGGCCTGCTTCAGCGAGAGGCTGATGCGACGGCGCTCGAGGTCGATGTCGATGACCTTGACGAAGATCTCGTCGTTGACCTGGACGACCTGCTCCGGGATCTCCACGTGGCGCTCGGCCAGCTCGGAGATGTGGACCAGACCCTCGATGCCCTCGTCCACGCGGACGAACGCACCGAACGGAACCAGCTTCGTGACCTTGCCGGGCACGACCTGGCCGATCTGGTGGGTCCGGGCGAACTGCTGCCACGGGTCTTCCTGGGTCGCCTTCAGCGACAGGGAGACACGCTCGCGGTCCATGTCGACATCGAGGACCTCGACGGTGACTTCCTGGCCGACCTCGACAACCTCGGAGGGGTGGTCGATGTGCTTCCAGGACAGCTCGGAGACGTGGACCAGACCGTCGACGCCACCCAGGTCCACGAAGGCACCGAAGTTGACGATCGAGGAGACCACGCCGGAGCGGACCTGACCCTTCTGGAGGGTCGTGAGGAACGTCTGACGCACCTCGGACTGGGTCTGCTCCAGCCAGGCACGGCGGGACAGGACCACGTTGTTGCGGTTCTTGTCCAGCTCGATGATCTTCGCCTCGAGCTCCTTGCCCACGTAGGGCTGAAGGTCGCGGACGCGGCGCATCTCGACAAGGGAAGCCGGCAGGAAGCCACGGAGGCCGATGTCGAGGATGAGACCACCCTTGACGACCTCGATGACGGTACCGGTGACGATGCCGTCCTCTTCCTTGATCTTCTCGATGGTGCCCCAGGCGCGCTCGTACTGGGCGCGCTTCTTCGAGAGGATCAGGCGGCCTTCCTTGTCCTCCTTCTGGAGAACAAGGGCTTCGATCTCGTCACCGACGGCGACGACCTCATTGGGGTCGACGTCGTGCTTGATCGAGAGCTCGCGGCTCGGGATGACACCTTCGGTCTTGTAACCGATGTCGAGGAGAACCTCGTCCCGGTCAACCTTGACGATGACGCCGTCGACGATGTCACCATCGTTGAAGTACTTGATCGTCTCGTCGATAGCGGCGAGGAATGCTTCCTCGTCACCGATGTCGTTGACCGCAACCTGCGGGGTGGTGGCGGTGGTCTCGGTGCTGCTCGTCATGTGGGAAAGGGCTCCGGTTACGGACAGAAAGTCGTAGGTACTGCTACGCCGGGAGCCCGTATCGCTCTGAAGAAGCCGGACAGCCAAGGAAGCACCACACCAGGCAAAATGCCGGTGGCGCCTCGGAAACCGAGGGGACATACAACAGATGCGAGCGCAGCCTGCTACGTCTGAGGTGCGCAGGCCCACAGCGCAACTTGTAGCATACGGGGGCAGCCGGACAGGGTCAATGCGCGAAGGCGCACACCCGGGGCGGATCGCCGCATACCCGGCACAAGAACTGTCTCTGGAGGCCATCCGGGCCCCGAGACACCTCCTCCGTGACACCCCCGAGGGGACGGATTGGAGGGAAGAGTACGACGAGGGAGCCGATCATCCAAGAGCCCGTAGCGTCCGAGCCCAACGTCACATCGGACTCCGAGTCCGAGGCCACCCGGCGTGACGCCGATGTCGCGGAGAGCTCCCGGGCCAACCGGGGCTGGTGGGACCGCAACGCGGACGAGTACCAGGTCGAGCACGGCACGTTCCTCGGCGACGACCGCTTCGTATGGGGCCCCGAAGGCCTGGACGAGGTGGAGGCCGAGCTGCTCGGCCCGCCGGAGGAGCTGAAGGGCAAGGACGTCCTGGAGATCGGCGCCGGCGCGGCCCAGTGCTCGCGCTGGCTGGCCGAGCAGGGGGCCCGCCCGGTCGCCCTGGACCTCTCCCACCGCCAGCTCCAGCACGCGCTGCGCATCGGCGGATCGTTTCCCCTCATCTGCGCGGACGCCGGTGCGCTGCCCTTCGCGGACGCCTCCTTCGACCTGGCGTGCTCGGCCTACGGGGCGATGCCGTTCGTGGCGGACCCGGTGCTGGTCCTTTCGGAGGTGCGCCGGGTGCTGCGGCCGGGCGGACGTTTCGTCTTCTCGGTCACCCACCCGATCCGCTGGGCGTTCCCGGACGAGCCCGGCCCGGAGGGGCTGACCGTCTCCGCCTCGTACTTCGACCGCACGCCGTACGTCGAGCAGGCCGAGGACGGCAGCGCGGTGTACGTCGAGCACCACAGGACCATCGGGGACCGCGTCCGGGACATCGTCGCCGCGGGTTTCCGCCTGGTGGACCTCGTCGAGCCGGAGTGGCCGTCCTGGAACACCTCGGAGTGGGGCGGCTGGTCGCCGCTGCGCGGGAATCTGATCCCGGGGTCGGCGATCTTCGTGTGCGAGCGGGACTGACAGCCACGCACACGCGCGTGCGTGGCTGAAAAGAAGAGCACGCGCGCGTGGCGGGGCGTGCGCGCGGCCGTACGACACTGGGGGCGTGATCCGTTACGACGCTCTGGACGCCCTTCCCGTACGCGGTGCCCTGCCCGCCCTGTCCGACGCCCTGGACGCGCACGGCACCGCCGTTCTGGTCGCGCCGACCGGCAGCGGCAAGACCACCCTCGTACCGCTGGCGCTGGCCGGGCTGCTGGGCGGTGACGCTCCCGCGCGGCGGGTGGTGGTGGCCGAGCCGCGGCGGATCGCGGCCCGTGCGGCGGCCCGGCGGATGGCGTGGCTGCTGGGCGAGAAGGTCGGTGGGAGCGTCGGCTACACCGTGCGCGGGGAGCGGGTCGTCGGGCGCCGCGCGCGCGTGGAGGTCGTGACGACGGGTGTCCTGCTGCAGCGGCTTCAGCGGGACCAAGAGCTCGCGGGCGTCGACGTGGTGGTCCTGGACGAGTGTCATGAGCGGCATCTGGACGCGGACACGGCGGCGGCGTTCCTGTGGGACGTGCGGCAGGCGCTGCGGCCGGAGCTGCGGCTGGTGGCCGCGTCGGCGACGACCGATGCGCAGGGCTGGTCGGGGCTGCTGGGCGCGGCGCCGGTGGTCGAGGCGCACGGGAGGGCGTACGGGGTCGGGGTGGTCTGGGCTCCCCCGGCCCGTCCGGTGCGGCCCTCGCACGGCATGTGGGTGGATCCCGCGCTGCTGACGCATGTGGCGTCGGTGGTGCGGCGGGCGCTGGCCGAGCGGGAGGGGGACGTGCTGTGCTTCCTGCCGGGTGTGGGCGAGATCGCGCGGGTGGCCGGGCAGCTGGGCGGGCTGGGCGACGTGGACGTGCTCCAGGTGCACGGGCGGGCGCCGGCCGCCGTGCAGGACGCGGTGTTGGCGCCCGGCGAGCGGCGCCGGGTGGTGCTGGCGACCTCCGTCGCCGAGTCGTCGCTGACGGTGCCCGGGGTGCGGGTCGTCGTCGACTCGGGGCTGACGCGGGAGCCGCGGGTGGACCACGCGCGCGGGCTGAGCGCGCTGACGACGGTCAGGGCCTCCCGTGCGGTGGGCAATCAGCGGCTGGGGCGGGCCGGGCGTGAGGCGCCGGGTGTGGCCTACCGCTGCTGGACGGAGGCGGAGGACGTCCGGCTGCCGGCTTTCCCGGCCCCGGAGATCAAGGTGGCCGACCTGACGGCGTTCGCCCTCCAGGCGGCCTGCTGGGGCGATCCGGACGCTTCCGGGCTGGCGTTGCTGGATCCGCCGCCGACCGGGGCGATGGCCGCCGCGCGGAGTGTCCTGTCGGCGATCGGCGCGGTGGACTCCGCCGGGCGGGCCACCGAGCGGGGGGCGCGGCTGGCCCGGCTGGGACTGCATCCCCGCCTCGGGCGGGCCCTGCTGGACGCGGGACCCTCGCGGGAGGTGGCCGAGGTGGTCGCGCTGCTCGGTGAGGAGCCGCCGCGGGAGTACGGCGACGATCTGGCGGCCGCCGTGCGCACGGCCCGGCGTGGGGGTGATGCCTATGCGGGGCGCTGGCGTACCGAGGTGCGACGCCTGCAGGGCCTCGCCGACGAGCCGGCCCGCGCGTCCTCTCTCACGGAGGACGCCCTCGTCGGGCTCGTCGCCGCCCTCGCCTTCCCCGAGCGGGTCGCCAGGGCCGACGGCGGTTCCTATCTCATGGTGTCCGGGACCCGCGCCGAGGTCCGTGACGCCACCGCTCTGCGCGGGGCGCCCTGGATCGCCGTCGCCGTGGCGGACCGCCCCGTCGGCAAGGGCCACGCACGCGTGCAGCTCGGTGCGGTCGTCGACGAGGAGACCGCGCGGCAGGCGGCAGGGGCGCTGCTCGACGAGCGGGACGAGGTCCACTGGGCCGACGGCGACGTCGTGGCGCGGCGTGTGGAGCGGCTGGGAGCCGTGGAGCTGGCGGTGCGCACGCTCCGGAACCCGGACCCCGTTCTCGTACGCGACGCTCTTCTTGAAGGGCTGCGGCAGGACGGGCTGCGTCTGTTGCGCTGGTCGCCCGAGGCCGACGTGCTGCGGCAGCGGCTCGCCTTTCTGCGGCTGCACCTCGGGGAGCCGTGGCCGGACGTCTCCGACGCAGCACTGCACGCGCGCGTGGACGAGTGGCTGGAGCCGGAGCTCGGTCGTGCCCGGCGGCGGGCCGATCTGGCGCGGATCGACGCCGGGGACGCGCTGGGCCGACTGCTGCCGTGGGCCTCGGGGGATGCCGCGCGGCTCGACGAACTCGCTCCCGAGCGGATCACCGTGCCCAGTGGGTCCAGAATCCGGATCGACTACGCGAACCCCGAGCAGCCCGTTCTCGCGGTGAAGTTGCAGGAGATGTTCGGGCTGCACGAGGGGCCAACGGTCGCCGGGGTCGCGCTGCTCGTCCATCTGCTCTCCCCCGCCGGGCGCCCGGCCGCCGTGACCGCCGATCTCGCGTCGTTCTGGAAGGACGGCTACAAGGGCGTGCGGGCGGAGCTGCGGGGCCGGTATCCGAAGCATCCGTGGCCCGAGGATCCGGCAGATGCCGAGCCGACGCGGTATACGAACGCGCGGCTCAGGCGGTGACCGGTTCGGGCGCGGAGTCCGTGGCGGGTTCCGGTTCGTCGGGGCGGCGGCCGCGGGCCTCCAGGTACAGGGCGAGGGCCAGCAGGAGCACGCCCAGGGTCGCGAAGCCCCAGGGGAGGTACGAGGTCATCAGGAGCACCAGGGTGCGGTTGGACTTGACCAGGTCGACGGTGTGCTCGATGTAGTCCTCGCGCATCTTCACGTGGCCGGCGAACGCCGTCACCTTGTCGCGGTCGCCGAGGAGGGTGCCGCCGCGGAGTTCCTCCTTGTGGATCTCCTCGCCGTAGACGGGGGCGCCGGTGACGGGTTCGACCCAGAACTTGCGGACCGTGGTGTACCAGCGGGTCGTGCCGGTCTTGGCGAGCTGCTCGGGGGTGACGCCCGCGATGGGCAGCTTCTTGGGCCACTTCACCTGGGTCCAGGGGACGGTCTGCTCGAAGTAGTAGACCTCCAGGCCGCGGAAGTCCTGCGTGCCCTTGTAGTGGATGGGGGATGAGGTGCGGGTCTGGGCGTCGAAGTACTCGTAGTCCCGCTTCTCCGTCAGGAAGGGCCATTTGAATTCGAGGCCTTCCCGCTTCACCGGGTCGCCGTCGACCATCTCGCCCGTGGCGTGGATCGGTTCCTGGGTGTGGGCGTCGAAGATGTACCGCTCGGGGATGTAGGCGACCTGCTGACCGTCGGGGCCCTGGGCGTAGGACAGTCCGTCCCAGACGACGACGTCCCGGCCGAGTGTCTTCTCGATCTTCTCGGAGGCCTCGACGTTGCCTTTGAGGGTCTGCACGATGGTGACCTTGGAGACCTTCTCGACCTGCATCGCGTTGTTCATGAGGGTGGCGTCCTTCGCCTCCAGGACCATGTCCTGGTACTGGCCGGCCGGGATCTTGGCCAGGCGCGGGAAGGCGTACCAGCGCAGCAGTGGGGACAGCGCGGCGAAGAACACGGCGAGAGCGAGCAGGATCAGGCTGGTCTTGCGGCGCATCTCGGCCTCCCTCCCGGGTGGTTACGGGTGTGACGGGACCGTCGTCAGCAGCGGCTTCGGGGATGTCTCGCCGGCCGGCGACCCCATCGCGGTGATCGTGAGGACCAGGGCGAACGCGACGGCCAGGCCGATCGCGGCGGCGATCAGAGCACGCATGCGGGCCTCCCGACGGACTGGAACTGATAGGTCGTCAGGTTCGGCACCGTAGCAACGGGTGGGCGAGATGAGAACACGTTGCACACGACGACGGCGCCCCTCCTCACGAGGGGCGCCGCCATGGTCGTACGACAGGAACGAGCCGTTACGCGCTCGGGCTGGCCGACGGGCTCGGGGACTCCGACGTCTCGGCGGCCGCAGCCACGGTCAGTTCGACGGTCAGGGTCGCGCCGCCGGAGGTGTTGATGCGGAGCAGGAACGTGCCGGTGGTGTCGTCCGCGTACAGCTTCGGCAGCTTGAGCAGGCCGTCCGCGTCCGTCTCCAGGCCCGTGAGGGTGCGTACGGTCTTGCCGTCCGCGTCCTTGAAGTAGGGGCCCTTGGTGTTCGCGGTCGCGTCGTCCGCCGAGGTGATCAGGGTGGCGGTGGCGGCGACCCGGTCCGCGACGGCACCGGCGTAGGTCGCCTTCACCACGACCTGGTCGGCGAACTCGCCGCCGGGGGTGCAGGTCAGCGCGGTGTCGCTGGTGCGGGCCAGGGTGTCGGCGACGCGCTCGGTGACGGACGCCTTGTAGTCGAGGCCGGTGACCGAGCGGCCCACGACGGTGGCGCGGACGGTGAACTCGCCCGTCGTCTCACCCGCCTTGAGAGTGGGCGCGACGGCCACGCCGGAGCTGTTCGTGACCACCGTCGCCACGCTCTCGCCGCCCGTGAAGGTGGTGTCGGTGTCGCCGACGATCGTGAAGCGGATCCGGACCTTGCCGACGGCCTTGCCGGCCGAGGTCTCGGCGCGGGTGCTGATCCTCTTGGTGAAGGTGTCGCCGGCCTGCGCGGTGAGCTTGGCGGTGCCCGCGTCCTCGAGGTGGTCGACCGTGTCGGTGGGGGTGGGCTTCGGCGTGGGGGTGCCCGGCGTGCTCGGGTTGTCCGAAGGCGGCGGTGTGGGGCTGGGGGTGTTGCTGCCGGGCGTGCTGGGCGTACCGGGGGTCGACGGCGGGGTGGGCGACGGCGTCGGGCTCGCGCTGTCGTTCTCGTCGCTGCGGTTGTCCGGAATGGAGCCGGTGCCGTCGGGGATCTCGTGGGTGCCCTTGCGGTAGTACTCCAGCCACGACAGGACCGTGTTCAGGTAGTCCTGCGAGTTGTTGTAGCTGAGGATCGCGCTGTTGAGGTCGGACTGGGTGGACAGGTCCCAGCCGAAGCGGCACAGGTAGTGGCCGGCGGCGAGCGCCGCGTCGTAGATGTTGTTGGGGTCCTTCTTGCCGTCGTCGTTGCCGTCGCGGCCGGCCCACTCCCAGGTGGAGGGGATGAACTGCATGGGGCCGACGGCCCGGTCGTAGACGCTGTCACCGTCGTACGCGCCGCCGTCGGTGTCGCTGATGTGCGCGAAGCCGACGCCGTTCAGCTTGGGGCCGAGGATCTTGCCGATGGTGTTGCCGTCCGCGTCGACGCGGCCGCCGCGGGCCTGGCCGGACTCCACCTTGCCGATGGCGGCCAGGAGTTCCCAGGGCAGGTTGCAGCCGGGCTTGGACGACTGGAGCGAGGACGCGGCCCGCTTGTAGGCGTCCAGCACGGTCGCGGGTATGCCGGCCTCGGTCGAACCGGTGGCGGCGGGAGTGCCGACGGTCGGTGCGGGGCTCGGACTGTTGAGCGGCGGCAGGTCCGTGTAGTACGGCGAGTTGCCGGTCGCACCGCTGTCGTCGCCGGTCGCGTCGGGAGAGGGCTGGGCGTCGGCCGCGGTCGATCTGCCACTGTCGTCGACCGTCACGCCGGGTGCCTGGGACGCTGAGAGTGCCGCGACAGCCGCCGCGGCGACGGTGGTGGCCACCGCTCCCTTGCGCAGCCTCCTGCCGAATTGCGCCGACATAAAGTGAATCCCTCCCGTGGACGCCCGAGCGCCCGTCTCCGTTCGACGTGCTCGCCATGGTGTGACGATCGACCCGCGGTGCAGGTTGCCCTCGTGGACCCATTCAGTGCCGTGTACTTCTGTTCGACCGCGCTCCCCGGCACGGCGACCCAGGCGACCCTACGACAACTTGCTTTGCGCGGGCACCCGTTCGTGCCCGGTTTTCACCAGTTGGCCATACTGGGCCGGTCCGACCACACCGAACCCGGGGGCCTTCTTGCCGTTCACGCTGAGCCACGCGGCCGCTGTACTGCCCGCTTTACGCACCGATGGAACCGGCCGCGCCTCGCTGGTGCCGGCGGTACTGGTGGCGGGTTCCTTCGCCCCCGACATGACCTATTTCGCGGCGAGTGTCCTGTCCGAGGCGATGGAGTTCGGGACCTTCACCCACTCCTTCGCGGGCGTCTTCACCGTCGACGTGCTCGTCGCGTGGGCGCTGGTGGGACTGTGGCTGCTGATCCGCGAGCCACTGGTGGCGCTGCTGCCCCGGCGCCGGCAGGCACGGGCGGCGACCTTGCTGCGCTGCGGGGTGCCACGCGCGCGTGTCCGGCCGTCGCTGGTGGCGCGCTGGTATGTGTCGGCGGCGCTCGGTGCGCTGACGCATGTCGTGTGGGACGCGTTCACCCATTTCGACCGGTGGGGGATGCGGGTGTTCCCCGTCCTGGGCGAGACGATCGCGGGCTCGCCGCTGTACTGGTACCTGCAGTACGGCAGTTCGGCGGTGGCCGCGGTCGTGATCGCGGTGTTCCTGGGGTACGCCCTGCGGCGGGTGCGGGGCGCTGTCGCCGAGCCGGTGGGGGTGCCTGTGCTGATCGGCGCGGACCGGTGGTGGGCCGCTGTCGTCATCGGTGGCTGTGCGCTGGTCGGGGCGGTGCAGCGGGCCTCGCGGTGGTGGGCCTACTGGGGGTCCACCGCGAAGCCGTGGGAGCTGATCCCGACGCTGTGCTTCGGGGTGGGCGCCGGGCTCGTGCTGGGGGTGCTGGTGTACGCCGTGGGCGTCAGGGTGTGGCGTCCGGTCCCGGTGCCCGGTCCTGGCCGGGAGCTGAGCCGTCGAGGCGGTCGCTGACCGCGGCGGCGGTCACGCGGAACACGGTGGCGGTCCGGACCCGGCGGGAGCGGGGCAGTGCCGTGAGGAGCAGTGCGAGACGGCCGCGGGCCCGGTCGGCGGTGCGCCGCCAGTCCCTCCGGGTGAGCCGGTGACGCAGGTCCGCGGCCCTTTTGCGCAGGGCCGTCGCGAGGTCGGCCGGGATGCGGACGGTACTGGCCGTTGCCGCGAAGGGCGGGACCGACGGCGGTGGGGTGGACGCGGTCGCATCGGTGGTCGCCTGCGCCGGAGCCGTGTGGCGGTGGAGCGTGCGTATACCCATGTCCGCATCTTCACGGGCCGGGGGATGGGGAGCGTGTTGTCGGGGACCACGTGGGTGACGGGGCGGGGGGCCTGTTCTCGCCCCCGCCGCCCCTGCCCGTCCCATCTCCAGGGGGCTGCGCCCCCTTCACCCCCGCCACAAACAGGTGGCCGGGGCGGGTTCGTGGGCGGGTGCGGGTGTGTGGGGGCTGGTCGCGCAGTTCCCCGCGCCCCTAGGTCGGCCGCCGTAGCCGCCGATGGCGAACCGCCCGGCATTCAGCCCACCCTCACGCCCGGCCGCCGGAGGCTAGTGCGCCGCCGACTCCCAGCTCAGGCCCACCCCGACCGAGACGCCCAGCGGCCGGGTGTGTGGGGGCTTATTTCGCAGTTCCCCGCGCCCCTGGGGCAGCTGGCGTAGCCGCCGATGGCCAGCCGCCCGGCATTCGCCCACCCCCACACCCGGCCGCCGGAGGCTAATGCGCTGCCGACTCCCAGTCCGGGCCCACCCCGACCGAGACGCCCAGCGGGACCGTGAGCTGGACCGCGTCCGCCATTTCCCTGCGGACGAGTTCCTCCACCGCCTCGCGCTCGCCCGGGGCGATCTCCAGGACGATTTCGTCGTGGACCTGGAGCAGCATGCGGGAGGTGAGGTCTGCTTCCCGCAGGGCCTTGTCGACGTTGAGCATGGCGATCTTGACGATGTCGGCCGCCGTGCCCTGGATGGGCGCGTTGAGGGCCATGCGTTCGGCGGCCTCGCGGCGCTGACGGTTGTCGCTGTTGAGGTCGGGCAGATAGCGGCGGCGGCCGAAGAGGGTCGCCGTGTAGCCGGTCGCCCGGGCCTCGTCCACGGCCCGGCGCAGATACTCCTGCACACCGCCGAAGCGCTCGAAGTACGTGTCCATCAGGGCACGTGCCTCGCCCGCGTCGATGTTCAGCTGCTGGGAGAGGCCGAAGGCGGACAGGCCGTACGCCAGCCCGTACGACATCGCCTTGATCTTGCGGCGCATCTCCGCGTCGACGTCCGCGCGCTCGACCGCGAACACCTGCGAGGCGACCGTGGTGTGCAGGTCCTCGCCGGAGGTGAACGCCTCGATGAGGCCCTCGTCCTCGGACAGGTGGGCCATCACGCGCAGTTCGATCTGGCTGTAGTCCGCGGTCATCAGGGATTCGAAGCCCTCGCCGACCACGAACCCGCGGCGGATCGCCCGGCCCTCGTCGGTGCGGACCGGGATGTTCTGCAGGTTCGGGTCGGTGGAGGAGAGCCGGCCGGTCGCCGCCACGGTCTGGTTGAACGTGGTGTGGATACGGCCGTCCGCCGCGACCGTCTTGATCAGGCCCTCGACGGTGACGCGGAGCTTGGCCTGCTCGCGGTGGCGGAGCATGATCACCGGCAGTTCGTTGTCCGTCTGCGTGGCCAGCCAGGCCAGAGCGTCGGCGTCGGTGGTGTAGCCGGTCTTGGTCTTCTTCGTCCTGGGCAGGCCGAGCTCGCCGAAGAGGACTTCCTGGAGCTGCTTGGGCGAGCCCAGGTTGAACTCGTGTCCGGCGGCGGCGTGGGCCTCCTTCACGGCCTGCTGGACGGCGCCGGCGAACATCTGCTCCATGGCCTCCAGGTGCGCCCGGTCGGCGGCGATGCCGTGCCGCTCCAGGCGGGCCAGCAGCGCGGAGGTGGGCAGCTCCATGTCGCGCAGGAGGTCCGTCGCACCGACCTCTTCGAGGCGCTCGGTGAAGGCCTCGCCGAGGTCGAGGATGGCCTGGGCCTGCACCATGAGGGCCTCGGCCTCGGCGCCGTCGTCCGCGCCGAAGGCGAGCTGGCCGTCGGCCGAGGCGGCGGGCGCCAGCTCCCGGTGCAGGTACTCCAGGGACAGGGCGTCCAGGTCGAAGGAGCGGCGGCCCGGCTTGACGAGGTACGCGGCGAGCGCGGTGTCCATGGAGACGCCGGCGATGCTCCAGCCGTGCTCGGCGAAGACGCGCATCGCGGCCTTGGCGTTGTGAAAGACCTTGGGCTTGCCGGCGTCGGCCAGCCAGGCGGCGAGCGCCGTCTCGTCGGCCTCGTCGAGCTCGGTGGGGTCGAACCAGGCGGCCACTCCCCCGGACGCCGCGAGGGCGATCTCGGCGACCGAGCCGGTGCCCAGCGCCCAGGTGTCGACCGTGGCGACGCCGAGCGTGCCGGTGGTGTGCTCGCCGAGCCAGCCCGCCAGCTCGCCGGTGCCGAGCACGGTGCCGTCGAGCTCCACGCCGGCCGTCGCGGCGGGGGCCGGCTCGGCCTCCTCGGCGCCCGGGTCGACGGCGAGCAGGCGCTCGCGCAGGGACGGGTTCCGGATCTCGAGCGTGTCGAGGATCATCGCGAGGCTCTTGCGGTCGTACGGCGCCCGCTCCAGGTCGGCGACCGTCTTCGGCAGCTCGACCGTGCGGACCATCTCCGTCAGGCGGCGGTTGAGCTTGACCGACTCCAGGTGCTCGCGGAGGTTCTGGCCCGCCTTGCCCTTGACCTCCTCGACGCGCTCGACGAGGTCCGCGAAGGAACCGAACTGGTTGATCCACTTCGCGGCGGTCTTCTCGCCGACGCCGGGGATGCCGGGCAGGTTGTCGGACGGGTCGCCGCGCAGGGCCGCGAAGTCCGGGTACTGGGCGGGCGTCAGACCGTACTTCTCGAACACCTTCTGCGGGGTGAACCGGGTCAGCTCCGAGACACCCTTGGTCGGGTAGAGCACGGTGGTGTGCTCGCTGACGAGCTGGAAGGAGTCGCGGTCACCGGTGACGATCAGCACGTCGAAGCCCGCGGCCTCGGCCTGGGTGGCGAGCGTGGCGATGACGTCGTCGGCCTCGAAGCCGTCGACCGCGAACCGCGAGACGTGCATCGCGTCCAGGACCTCGCCGATCAGCTCGACCTGGCCCTTGAACTCGTCCGGGGTCTTGGAGCGGTTGGCCTTGTACTCCGTGAACTCCTCGGAGCGCCAGGTCTTGCGGGACACGTCGAAGGCCACCGCGAAGTGCGTGGGCGCCTCGTCGCGCAGGGTGTTGGCCAGCATCGAGGCGAAGCCGTAGATCGCGTTCGTCGGCTGGCCCGTCGCGGTCGTGAAGTTCTCCGCGGGCAGCGCGAAGAACGCACGGTAGGCAAGCGAGTGCCCGTCCATGAGCATCAGGCGCGGGCGGCTGCCGCCGGGGCTGTTGTCGGTCTGCTTCGCTGCTGTCTCTGCCACGACCCCGATCCTGCCACGCCGCACTGACAGTCGGCCGCCATCCGGGGCCCGGGCTGGTTCGGCACCGCCCTCCCGCCGGCGCGAGCCTGCGGCGGCCATGGCGAAAGGTTGACCGGGACGAGGAGTTGGGCGCCTCCGTGACCCTCCGCGGTCGGGTGCCGGCAGGCCGTGTTCACCGAGTCCCACGCCCGGCGAACGCCGTTGTCACCCCCGCGTGCGAGGATCGGAGACGTACCTCACATGTGTGCGCGAAGGAGAGTGTGCGATGGCCACCAAGCCGCCCAAGGGTGATCCGGTTCAGGACGCTCCGCAGGTCGCCGAGCCGAAGCACGCGGCGGCGGGGCTGCCGGCCATCGGACACACGCTGCGGATGGCCCAGCAGCAGATGGGCGTCAAGCGCACCGCGCTCACCCTCCTGCGCGTGAACCAGAAGGACGGCTTCGACTGCCCGGGCTGTGCCTGGCCGGAGCCGGACCACCGGCACAAGGCGGAATTCTGCGAGAACGGCGCGAAGGCGGTCGCCGAGGAGGCCACCCTGCGCCGGGTCACCCCCGAGTTCTTCGCCGCGCACCCGGTCACCGACCTCGCCACGCGCAGCGGCTACTGGCTCGGGCAGCAGGGGCGGCTCACCCACCCCATGTACCTCCCCGAAGGGGGCACGCACTACGAACCGGTGACCTGGGAGCGTGCCTTCGACATCGTCGCCGAGGAGATCGCCCCCCTCGGCACCCCCGACGAGGCCCTCTTCTACACCTCGGGCCGTACCAGCAACGAGGCCGCCTTCCTCTACCAGCTGTTCGCGCGCGAACTCGGCACCAACAACCTGCCGGACTGCTCCAACATGTGCCACGAGTCCTCCGGCTCGGCCCTGAACGAGACGATCGGCATCGGCAAGGGCAGCGTCCTGCTGGAGGACCTCTACAAGGCCGACCTGATCGTCGTCGCCGGCCAGAACCCCGGCACCAACCACCCCCGCATGCTCTCCGCCCTGGACCGGGCCAAGGCCAACGGCGCGAAGATCATCAGCGTCAACCCGCTGCCCGAGGCGGGCCTGGAGCGCTTCAAGGACCCCCAGACCGCCCAGGGGATGCTCAAGGGCACCGCCCTTACCGATCTGTTCCTGCAGATCCGCATCGGCGGCGACCAGGCCCTCTTCCGCCTCCTCAACAAGCTGATCCTGGAGACCGAGGGCGCGATCGACCAGGCCTTCGTCGACGAACACACCCACGGCTTCGAGGAGTTCGCGGCCCAGGCCCGCGCCGCCGACTGGGACGAGACACTCACCGCGACCGGCCTCACCCGCGAGGAGATCGAGCAGGCCCTGGGCATGGTCCTCGCCTCGCAGCGCACCATCGTCTGCTGGGCCATGGGCCTCACCCAGCACAAGCACTCCGTGCCGACCATCCGCGAGGTGGTCAACTTCCTTCTCCTGCGCGGCAACATCGGCCGCCCCGGGGCGGGCGTCTGCCCGGTCCGCGGTCACTCCAACGTCCAGGGCGACCGCACGATGGGCATCTTCGAGCGTCCCGCGCCCGCCTTCCTGGACGCCCTGGAGAAGGAGTTCGGCTTCGCGCCGCCGCGCGAGCATGGCTACGACGTCGTACGGGCCATCCAGGCGCTGCGCGACGGCAAGGCGAAGGTCTTCTTCGCGATGGGCGGCAACTTCGTCTCCGCCTCCCCCGACACGGAGGTCACCGAGGCGGCCATGCGGCGCGCCCGGCTGACCGTGCACGTGTCGACCAAGCTCAACCGCTCGCACGCGGTCACGGGCGCGCGTGCCCTGATCCTGCCCACCCTGGGCCGCACCGAGCGCGATCTCCAGGGCAGCGGCGAGCAGTTCGTGACCGTCGAGGACTCCATGGGCATGGTGCACGCCTCCCGCGGTCGCCTGGAGCCCGCGAGCAGGCACCTGCTGTCCGAGCCGGCCATCGTCTGCCGCCTCGCACGCCGCGTGCTGGGCACCGCCTCCCGCACCCCGTGGGAGGAGTTCGAGAAGGACTACGCCACCGTCCGCGACCGCATCGCGCGCGTGGTCCCCGGCTTCGACGACTTCAACGCGCGCGTGGCCCACCCGGGCGGCTTCGCCCTCCCCCACGCCCCCCGCGACGAGCGCCGCTTCCCGACCGCCACCGGCAAGGCCAACTTCACCGCCGCGCCCGTGGAGTACCCCGCGCTGCCCGAGGGCCGGCTGCTGCTGCAGACGCTGCGCTCGCACGACCAGTACAACACCACGATCTACGGCCTGGACGACCGCTACAGGGGCATCAAGAACGGCCGCCGGGTCGTCATGGTCAACCCCGAGGACGCCCGGAAGCTGAAGCTCGCCGACGGCTCCTACGTCGACCTCGTGAGCGAGTGGAAGGACGGCGTGGAGCGGCGGGCGCCCGGCTTCCGGGTCGTGCACTACCCGACAGCACGGGGCTGTGCGGCGGCCTACTACCCGGAGACCAACGTCCTGGTGCCGCTGGACGCCACCGCCGACACCAGCAACACCCCGGCCAGCAAGTCCGTCGTCGTCCGTCTGGAACAATCGGCGACCGACTGAGCGTTTGCTCAGCCGAGCAGTGATCCCGACGAAACGGAGCCGGGCCCCATGGGCGAGCAGCAGCACGTGAAGTTCCCGCAAGAGGTCATCGACGAGTACGCCGCGCTCGGCGTCGACCTGCCGGCACTGTTCTCCGCGGGTCACCTCGGCACCCGCATGGGCGTGGAGATCGTGGAGGCGTCCGCGGACCGGGTCGTCGGGACGATGCCGGTGGAGGGCAACACCCAGCCGTACGGGCTGCTGCACGGCGGCGCCTCCGCCGTCCTGGCCGAGACGCTCGGCTCGGTCGGCTCCATGCTGCACGGCGGCAGCTCCAAGATCGCCGTGGGCGTCGACCTCAACTGCACCCACCACCGCGGGGCGCGCTCGGGCCTGGTGACCGGCGTGGCCACGCCCGTGCACCGGGGGCGGTCGACGGCGACGTACGAGATCGTGATCAGCGACGAGGAGGGACGGCGGGTGTGCAGCGCACGGCTGACGTGTCTGCTGCGGGACGTGAACCCCGGCGACGCGGCCCACATCGTGGCGGCCAACTGACCCCGCCGGGACACCGGCCCGGGACCGCCCCGGGCCCCACACCCCAGCCCCCGCCGCCCCGGGGCCACACGCCCCCGGAACCCTCGCACCTCCGCGCCCCACGAGGCCACACCCAACTCCCCCCGCCCCAACGGACTCTGGCCCGACCCACCCCCCAGGGCCTAGCGTCGGGGCATGAGAACGGGAGGACCCCCGAAGCTCCGACGCGGAACGGCCCCGCCGACCACCGACGCGACACCCTCGCCGACCGTCGACGCGCCCCCTCCGCAGATCGCCGACGCAAGGCCCCTGCCACTCACCGACGCGACGCCCTCACCGACCGCCGGTGCAAGGCTCACGCGTCCCACCGCTTCAAAGCCCTCACCCACCGCCGACACGAAGCCCACGCCACCCACCGGCTCAAAGGCCACCGCGCCCACCGACGCGACGCCCCCACCCACCGCCGGTGCAAGGCTCACGCGTCCCACCGCTTCAAAGCCCTCACCCACCGCCGACACGAAGCCCACGCCACCCACCGGCTCAAAGGCCACCGCGCCCACCGACGCGACGCCCCCACCCACCGCCGGTGCAAGGCTCACGCGTCCCACCGCTTCAAAGCCCTCACCCACCGTCGATGCGACACCCACGCCGCCGACCGGCGCAACGCCTCTGCCGACCGCCGGCGCAGGGCCCTCGCCGACAGCTGTCTCAACGCCCTCGCCGACCGTCGACGCGGGCTCTCCGCAGACCGTCGGCGCGAAGCCCACCGCGCCCGCCGACGCAAGGCCCACCCCGACAGCCACCGCAACGCCCTCACCGACCGTCGACAGGGACCCACCGCAGACCGTCGACGCGATGCCCAGTCCTCCCACCGGCCCGACGCCCCCGCTGATCGTCGGCGCGAGGCTCACGTCGGGCCGCCGCTCAAGGTCCGCGTGCCCCGTCGAGGTGAAACCCCGGCCGCCCATCGGCGTGAGCCCCCCGCCCGTCGTCGGCGAAAGGGGCCGCCGGTGAGTGGCGTAGGGCCCGTCGAGCCCGGGGAAGGCACGCACGCGTGGGACGCTCTCGAGGCCCTGCCGGTCGTACGGCGTCCGCGAGGCCGGGTCGTCGAGTGGTACGGCAGGCACCGGCGTGCCGCCCTCGGCAGTCTCGCGTGTGCCGTACTCGTCGCGGGCGGCGGTTACCTCTACGCCACCCGCCCCCAGCCGCCGGCGGCACTCCCCCCGCCGTACCCCTCCCAGGTGACCGATGTGCACTACCTGAGCTGGGAGCCGACGCCCGAGGGTGCGCCGAGGCGGAGCTTCAGCCTGGGGGTGGAGCTGACCGTGCTGGCCGGCCCTCCGGTCACCGTGACCCGGATCTCCCAGCCGTACGCCGGCCTGTCCGTGAAATCGACCCCAATGGCCCCTTTCCGGACGACAGCGGGCTCAAGCCGCAAGATCATCGTGACCATGCACGTGACGCAATGCAGAAAAGTGCCGTGGAACGCCGGACTCCCTTTCCTCGACGTAACTCTACGTAATACGCGTGCAATAGAAGTCCACAGTTTCATCCTCGGACAGCGCTATGCACAGCAGCTCTCAGAGTCGCTACAAGTCGCCTGCAGCAACAATTCTGAGTAATCACCAAAACCGCTGAGACACCTGAACCGTCCAGGTCGGGTCCTGCGGGTTCTCACAATGCGGACCGGGCGAATCGGGCTTAATTCCACTGTTCCGCCCACTCAGTACCGCTCTGCATTACGACGTGTCATAACAAGAGCGTCACAGCCTGGCCCGGACCCTCCTCCACGATCCCCACACCCGCCTAGAGTCACGGCCAGTCACCGCGCCACCGGATTGTCACGTCAGGGACCCAGCGCAACGACTCGGCCGCTTCCAGGGGGAAGCGCCGCGCCAGTGAAAGGACGAATCGTGCGTCAACGTTCGCTCATCAGCATCACCGCCGCGCTGGCGGCGGGAGCACTCACCCTCACCGCCTGCGGCTCGCGCGACGACGACGGCGGCTCGGACTCCGCGGACGGCACCAAGGTCGTCATCGGCGTCGACGCCCCCCTCACGGGCGACCTGTCCGCACTGGGCCTCGGCATCAAGAACTCCGTCGACCTCGCCGCGAAGACCGCCAACAAGCAGAAGCTCGTAGACGGCGTCACCTTCGAGATCAAAGCCCTCGACGACCAGGCCCAGCCCTCCTCGGGCCAGGCCAACGCCGTCCAGCTCGTCAGCGACAAGTCCGTCCTGGGCGCCGTCGGCCCGCTGAACTCCTCCGTGGCCGAGTCCATGCAGAAGGTCTTCGACGACGCCAAGCTCGTCCAGATCTCCCCCGCCAACACCGGCCCGGGCCTCACCCAGGGCGTCAACTGGCAGAAGGAGAAGGTCCGCACCTACAAGTCGTACTTCCGCACCGCGACCACGGACGCCATCCAGGGCCCGTTCGCCGCGCAGTACGTCTTCAACGACGCCAAGAAGAAGAAGGTCTTCGTCATCGACGACAAGAAGACCTACGGCGCCGGCCTGGCCTCCACCTTCACCGCGGAGTTCAAGAAGCTCGGCGGCAAGGTCGTCGGCACCGACCACATCGACCCGGACACCAAGGACTTCTCCGCGGTCGCCACCAAGGTCAAGAACTCCGGCGCCGACGTCGTCTACTACGGCGGCGAGTACCCGCAGGCCGGCCCGCTCAGCAAGCAGATCAAGCAGTCCGGCGCCAAGATCCCGCTCGTCGGCGGTGACGGCATCTTCGACCCGACCTTCGTCGAACTGGCCGGCGCCGGCAGCGCCGGTGACCTCGCCACCTCCGTCGGCGCCCCCGTCGAGGAACTCCCCTCCGCCAAGCAGTTCGTCGCCGACTACAAGGCGGCCAACTACAAGGAGGAGTACGCCGCCTACGGCGGTTACTCCTACGACGCCGCCTGGGCGATCATCCTCGCCGTCAAGAAGGTCGTCGACGACAACGACGGCAAGCTGCCGTCCGACGCCCGCGCGAAGATCACCGCCGCCGTCCAGAACGTGTCCTTCGACGGTGTGACCGGCAAGGTCTCCTTCGACGAGTACGGTGACGCCACCAACAAGCAGCTCACCGTCTACGCCGTCGAGAACGGCGCCTGGAAGGCCGTCAAGTCCGGCACCTACACCGGCTGACCGAGACCCGCAGCACCACCTGAACGAGCCGCGCGGGGCGCTGTTCCACTGGCGCCCCGCGCGGACTCGCATCCGGCCACACATCCGTCGAAACCAATCCGAAGTCTCGGAGGACATGCGGTGAACGAACTGCCGCAGCAGCTGGTCAACGGCCTGCTACTGGGATCCATGTACGGGCTGGTCGCCATCGGCTACACGATGGTCTATGGCATCGTCCAGCTCATCAACTTCGCCCACGGCGAGATCTTCATGATCGGAGGGTTCGGCGCCCTCACGGTCTACCTGTACGTACTGCCCGACGGCACCACCATGTGGCTCGCACTGCCACTGATGCTCCTCGGAGCCATCATCGCCGCAGTCCTCGTCGCCGTAGGAGCGGAACGGTTCGCCTACCGCCCGCTGCGCACCGCGCCACGCCTCGCCCCCCTCATCACCGCCATCGGCCTCTCCCTCGCCCTCCAGCAGGCGGTATGGGCCTGGTACCCCGGGGCCAAGGAATCCATCAACTTCCCCGAGATCCCCGGCGGCCCCTTCGAGATCGGCAGCGTCACCATCCAGACCGGTGACGTCTTCCTGCTCATCGCCGCCCCCATCAGCATGGCGATCCTCGCCTACTTCGTCATGAAGACCCGCACCGGCCGCGGCATGCAGGCCACCGCCCAGGACCCCGACACCGCGAAGCTCATGGGCATCAACACCGACCGCATCATCGTGGTCGCCTTCGCCCTCGGCGCCGTCTTCGCCGCCGTCGGAGCCGTCGCCTACGGCCTCAAGTACGGCCAGGTCCAGTTCCGCATGGGCTTCATCCTCGGCCTCAAGGCCTTCACCGCAGCCGTCCTCGGCGGCATCGGCAACATCTACGGAGCCATGCTCGGCGGCCTCGTCCTCGGCCTCGCCGAAACCATGGCCACCGCCTACATCTCCGACGTCCCCGGCTTCGACCTGCTCGGCGGCCAGTCCTGGGCCAACGTCTGGGCCTTCGTACTCCTCATCCTCGTACTCCTCGTCAGGCCACAAGGCCTGCTCGGCGAGCGCGTCGCTGACAGGGCGTGACACCGATGACCACACAGACCACCGAAACCCCCAGCGCCCCCGTCAACAAGGACGGCAACGCCAAGGGCCTCATCGGCCTCCCCGAGAACGTCGGCCGCGCCCTCGCCACCGCAGGCGGCGTCCTCGCCATCGTCTCCACCTTCCTCGCCTGGACCTGGACCAGCGAGTTCCCCGGCGACCTCACCGTCACCGGCTACCCCGGCGGCCTCCAGGTCCTCGTCCTCATCGGCGGCGCCCTCACCGCCCTCTTCGGCCTCGCCTCCTACGGCGTCCCGGGCCTGGGCTGGCTCACCCCCGCCGGCGCCGACAGCGCCCTCAAACTCGCCTCGCTCGGCACCTTCACCACCGCCTGGTACACGGTCATCGCGATCACCGTCGAGCTCGGCGGCATCGTCAACCTGGAACCCGGCGGCTACATCGTCGCGATCGTGACCCTGGCCGGCGTCCTCGGTGCCTTCTCCCTGCCCTTCGTACGACCCGAGCCCGACCCCATCGACCCCGATGACACCGGCTGGGAGCAGTCCAAGCACAACGCACGCCACAAGTGGACCGTCTTCAAGGCGTCCATCGCCTCCGGCACCCCCAGCAAGGCACCCACGCTCCCCGCCTTCGCCGAGATCCTCGTCATCGTCGCCGCCATGGCCGTCGGCCTGATCGTCTTCACCTACGGCATCGGCACCGAATACGACGAACAATTCGTCGGCTTCCTCATCATCGTCGGCTTCGGCTTCGCCGCCCTCGCCAAGGCCGGGCTCGTGGCCCGAGTCTCGGCCATCACCGGCAAGCACCGCACCATCACCATGTTCGGCGCGTTCATCGCCGCCGCGCTCTTCCCCTTCACCCAGTCCGACGACCAGTACGCGACCATCGGCGTCTACATCCTGATCTTCGCCACCGTCGCCCTCGGCCTCAACATCGTCGTCGGCCTCGCCGGCCTCCTCGACCTCGGATACGTCGCCTTCCTCGGCGTCGGCGCCTACACCGCGGCCATGGTCTCCGGCTCCCCCTCCTCACCCTTCGACGTCCACCTGCCGTTCTGGCTCTCCGCGATCCTCGGCGCCGCAGTCGCCATGGTCTTCGGCGTCCTCATCGGCGCCCCCACCCTCCGACTGCGCGGCGACTACCTCGCCATCGTCACCCTCGGCTTCGGTGAGATCTTCCGCATCACCGTCCTCAACATGGACGGCACCTCCGGACCCGACATCACCAACGGCTCCAACGGCATCTCCTCGATCCCGAACCTCAACATCCTCGGCTTCGACTTCGGCGCCGAACACACCTTCCTCGGGTTCACCATCGCGCGCTTCGCCAACTACTTCCTGCTGATGCTCCTCATCACGCTGATCGTCGTAGTCGTCTTCCAGCGCAGCAGCGACTCCCGCATCGGCCGCGCCTGGATCGCCATCCGCGAAGACGAGACCGCCGCCCTCGCCATGGGCATCAACGGCTTCCGCGTCAAGCTCATCGCCTTCGCCCTCGGCGCCTCCCTCGCCGGCCTCGCCGGCGCAGTCCAGGCCCACGTCACCTACACCGTGACCCCCGAGCAATACCAGTTCGCCCACGTCGTACCGCCCAACTCGGCCTTCCTCCTCGCAGCGGTCGTCCTCGGCGGCATGGGCACCATCGCCGGCCCCCTCGTCGGCGCCGCACTCCTCTACCTCATCCCGGCCAAGCTCCAGTTCCTCGGCGACTACCAGCTCTTCGCCTTCGGACTCGCGCTCGTCCTCCTCATGCGCTTCCGCCCCGAGGGCCTCATCCCGAACCGGCGCCGCCAGCTCGAATTCCACGAAGAGGCCGAAGCGCCCACAGTCCTCGGCAAGACAGGGGCCTGACACATGACCACCGACACCACCACCCTCGGGACCACCGTCCTCGACGCCCGCGGCGTCACCATGCGCTTCGGCGGCCTCACCGCCGTACGCAACGTCGACCTCACCGTCAACAGCGGCGAGATCGTCGGACTCATCGGCCCCAACGGCGCCGGCAAGACCACCTTCTTCAACTGCCTCACCGGCCTCTACATCCCCACCGAGGGAGAGGTCCGCTACAAAGGCAACATCCTGCCGCCCAAGTCCTTCAAGGTCACCGCCGCCGGCGTCGCCCGCACCTTCCAGAACATCCGCCTGTTCGCCAACATGACGGTCCTGGAAAACGTCCTCGTCGGCCGCCACACCAGGACGAAGGAAGGCCTCTGGTCCGCACTCCTGCGCGGCCCCGGCTTCCACCGCGCCGAAAAGGCCTCCCGCGAACGCGCCATGGAACTCCTGGAGTTCATCGGCCTCGCCAACAAGGCCGAACACCTCGCACGCAACCTGCCCTACGGCGAACAGCGCAAGCTGGAAATCGCCCGAGCACTCGCGAGCGAACCCGGACTCCTCCTCCTCGACGAGCCCACCGCCGGCATGAACCCCCAGGAAACGCGAGCCACCGAAGAACTGGTCTTCGCCATCCGCGACAAGGGCATCGCCGTCCTCGTCATCGAGCACGACATGCGGTTCATCTTCAACCTCTGCGACCGCGTGGCCGTCCTCGTCCAAGGCGAAAAACTCGTCGAAGGCGACAGCGCCACCGTCCAGGGCGACGAACGCGTCATCGCCGCCTACCTCGGAGAACCCTTCGAGGACGCCCCCGGCGACGAAGAAATCGCGGAGGTCCAGGCAGCCGAGGCCCAGGCCGACACCACGACCGACGCCGCGCCGGGCAAGGAGAACGACCGATGACCGCACTGCTAGAAGTAGAGGACCTCCGGGTCGCCTACGGCAAGATCGAGGCCGTCAAGGGCATCTCGTTCAAGGTCGAGGCCGGCGAGGTCGTCACCCTCATCGGCACCAACGGCGCCGGCAAGACCACGACCCTGCGCACCCTCTCGGGCCTGCTCAAGCCGGTCGGCGGCCAGATCAAGTTCGACGGCAAGTCCCTCAAGAAGACCCCGGCCCACCAGATCGTCTCGCTCGGCCTCGCCCACTCCCCCGAGGGGCGGCACATCTTCCCGCGCATGACGATCGAGGACAACCTCCGCCTCGGCGCCTTCCTCCGCAACGACAAAGCGGGCATCGAGAAGGACATCCAGCGCGCCTACGACCTCTTCGCGATCCTCGGAGAGCGCCGCAAGCAGGCCGCCGGCACCCTGTCCGGCGGCGAGCAGCAGATGCTGGCCATGGGCCGCGCGCTCATGTCCCAGCCCAAGCTACTCATGCTGGACGAGCCGTCCATGGGCCTCTCGCCGATCATGATGCAGAAGATCATGGCGACCATCGCCGAACTCAAGTCCCAGGGCACGACGATCCTCCTCGTCGAGCAGAACGCCCAAGCGGCACTGTCGCTGGCCGACCACGGCCACGTCATGGAGATCGGTAAGATCGTGCTGTCAGGGTCCGGCCAGGACCTGCTGCACGACGAGTCGGTACGCAAGGCGTACCTCGGCGAGGACTGAGTCCCTGCCGCTACGGCTCTACGACGAGGCCCGCGCCCCCCCAGCTGGGGACGCGGGCCTCTCGCATGAACGCGGCCGGGGAAGGTCAGCCCTTCCCCGCCTTCTTCTCATCGGCGTCCTGGATGACAGCCTCGGCCACCTGCTGCATCGACATACGCCGGTCCATCGACGTCTTCTGGATCCAACGGAACGCGGCCGGCTCGGTCAGCCCGTACTCGGTCTGAAGAATCGACTTCGCCCGGTCGACGAGCTTGCGGGTCTCCAGACGCAGAGTGAGGTCGGCGACCTCGGCCTCCAGCTCCTTCAACTCGGTGAACCGGGACACGGCCATCTCGATCGCCGGTACGACGTCACTCTTGCTGAACGGCTTCACCAGATAGGCCATCGCACCGGCGTCACGAGCGCGCTCCACGAGGTCGCGCTGCGAGAAGGCGGTCAGCATGAGGACGGGGGCGATGCGCTCCTCGGCGATCTTCTCGGCCGCGGAGATGCCGTCCATCTTCGGCATCTTCACATCGAGGATCACGAGGTCCGGCTTGTGCTCACGGGCCAGCTCGATGGCCTGCTCACCGTCACCGGCCTCGCCGACGACGCTATAGCCCTCTTCCTCCAGCATCTCTTTGAGGTCGAGCCGGATGAGGGCCTCGTCCTCGGCGATGACGACACGGGTCGTCAGCGGAGGCACGTGCGACTTGTCGTCGTCGGGCGCGTCTACGGGCTGGGGCGACTCGGGGGCGGTCACGGGGGCTCCTTGTTGCGGGCCGGGCAGGTACTGCTGCGTAAGGAAGCCTACCTAGAGGCGGGGACCTGCGGTCACCCGGTACACTTCCCGACAGCTCACCAGCCTGCCCGGTTGGAGGAACTGGTCAGACTCGCGGTGCTCAAACCACCGTGCCTTAGGGCATGTGGGTTCGAATCCCACACCGGGCACATATCAGGAAGAAGCGGATGCTCACGTTCTCGTGAACATCCGCTTTTTGCTACACACAGGAACGATGAGTGACTCAGGGTGTTCATATGAACGCTCACGGCACTGAAGTTCGACAGAAGGCACTCACGCTGCTGCGTAACGGAGCGAGGAACGCAGACGTAGCCCGCCAGCTCAACATCCCCGCCGGGACAATCGGCAAATGGCTACACCTGGACCGATCAAGGCGCGGCGAGTGCCCCGGCAGGAAACCCCCGAAGTGCCCCCGATGCGACGACCGCCCTCTCGATCACGTCGCCTACGCCTACCTGCTCGGCCTCTACCTCGGGGACGGCTGCATCAGTACGTCCCGGCGAGACGTGCACTTCCTTCGAATCGCATGCGCCGACGCCTGGCCCGGCCTCATCGACGCCTGCGCAGAAGCCGTGCATGCAGTGAGCCCCGGCAACAAAGTGTCCCGCGTCCAGAGCCAGGGCTGCCAGTACGTCACCTCTCACAGCAAGCACTGGCCTTGCCTCTTCCCGCAGCACGGCCCCGGCAAGAAGCACGAACGCCTCATCGCCCTCGAACCCTGGCAGCAGGAAATCGTCGACGCCCAGCCTTGGGAATTCATCCGCGGCCTCATCCACTCCGACGGATGCCGCATCACCAACTGGGCAACTCGCCTCGTGGCAGGTGAACGGAAACGCTACGAATACCCCCGGTACTTCTTCACCAACCTGTCCGGCGACATCATCCGCCTCTTCACCACGACCCTCGACCACGTAGGCGTCGAATGGCGGCAGGCGAACCTCCGCAACATCTCGATCGCCCGCAAAGCCTCAGTCGCCCTCATGGACACCCACGTAGGCCCAAAACACTGACTACTTCGGGCTGTCGTCCTCCCCGATGTGGTGGACGCGGACGAGGTTCGTCGACCCGGCAACCCCGGGCGGCGAACCCGCGGTGATCACGACGATGTCGCCCTTCTCGCAGCGGCCGTACTTCAGAAGCAGCTCGTCCACCTGGTCGACCATCGCGTCCGTGGAGTCGACCTGGGGGCCGAGGAAGGTCTCCACTCCCCAGGTCAGGCTCAGCTGGGAGCGGGTCGCCGGCTCGGGGGTGAAGGCGAGCAGGGGGATCGGGGAGCGGTAGCGGGAGAGCCTGCGGACGGTGTCTCCCGACTGGGTGAAGGCGACCAGGAATTTGGCTCCCAGGAAGTCGCCCATCTCCGCCGCCGCTCGCGCGACCGCACCGCCCTGCGTGCGGGGCTTGTTGCGTTCGGTCAGGGGCGGGAGACCTTTGGCGAGGATGTCCTCCTCTGCGGCGGTGACGATCTTCGCCATGGTGCGGACGGTCTCGATGGGGTATTTGCCGACGCTGGTCTCGCCGGAGAGCATGACCGCGTCCGTGCCGTCGATGACCGCGTTCGCGACATCCGACGCCTCGGCCCTTGTCGGGCGGGAGTTCTCGATCATCGAGTCGAGCATCTGGGTGGCGACGATGACCGGCTTGGCGTTGCGCTTCGCCAGCTTGATCGCGCGTTTCTGGACGATGGGGACCTGTTCGAGGGGCATTTCGACGCCCAGATCCCCGCGCGCGACCATGATGCCGTCGAAGGCGGCGACGATGTCCTCGATCGCGTCGACGGCCTGGGGCTTCTCCACCTTGGCGATGACGGGGAGGCGGCGGCCTTCGTCGTCCATGATGCGGTGGACGTCGTCGATGTCGTGGCCGGATCGGACGAAGGACAGGGCGATGACGTCGAAGCCTGTTCGTAGGGCCCAGCGCAGGTCGGCCTCGTCCTTCTCCGACAGGGCCGGCACCGATACCGCGACGCCCGGCAGATTCAGTCCCTTGTTGTCGGAGATCACGCCGCCTTCGATGACGGTGGTGTGGACGCGGGGACCGTCGACGGCGGTGACTTCGAGGCAGACTTTGCCGTCGTCGACGAGGATGCGCTCGCCCGCGCTGACGTCGTCGGCGAGGCCTGCGTAGGTCGTTCCGCAGGAGTGCTGGTCGCCTTCGGCGCCTTCTTCCACGGTGATGGTGAAGGTGTCGCCGCGTTCAAGGAGTACGGGTCCTTCGGTGAAGCGGCCGAGGCGGATCTTCGGGCCTTGAAGGTCGGCGAGGATGCCGACGCTGTGGCCGGTCTCGTCGGAGGCCTTGCGGACGTGGTGGTAGCGCTCCTCGTGTTCGGCGTAGCCGCCGTGGCTGAGGTTGAAGCGGGCTACGTCCATTCCGGCGTCGACCAGTGCCTTGATCTGGTCGTATGAGTGGGTGGCGGGGCCCAGGGTGCAGACGATCTTTGCTCGGCGCATGTTTTGACCCTAGGGCTTACCGGTGGGTAGGGATTTGGTGGGCGGTGACTACTCAACAACCTTTGGGTGACGGGTTATTGACAAGAGTTGACTTGTGCGCCGGGGGGCTCTGATGAGCGTTTCCTTGTGCGAATTACGCGCGGTTTCACAGCTTCGGCGGTGCCATGGTGAAGCGGGCGTTGACCTGGGCGTAGACGCGTTGGCGTTGGGGTTCGAGGTCGAGGGGGGCGGCGGCGGTGTCCTCGGCTGCGGCGTAGGACATGGAGCGCATGCGGCTGCCGGGGGCGGCGGGGGCGAGGGGTTGGGCGTTCTCGGCGCCGATGTCGGCGAGCTCGACGAGGGCGGCGAGTGTGGTGCCCAGCGCCTCGGCGTATTCGCGGGCTCGCTGGACGGCTTCCTTGACGGCCTGCTGGCGGGCTTGGCGGTGGGCCGGGGAGGTGGGTCGTAGGGCCCACCACGGGCCGTCCACTCGCGTCAGGTCCAAGTCGGCCAGCCGGGTGGTGAGTTCGCCCAGTGCGGTGAAGTCGGTGAGTTCGGCGGTGACGTGGACGCGGCCGTGGTAGGCGTGGACGCGTTCGCCACGGCTTTTCTCCTTGAGTTGGGGTGTGATGGAGAAGGCGCCTGTCTCGAGTCGTTCGACGGCGTCGCCGTAGGTCTTGATGAGGTCGAGGACGGTGGCGTTGCGGCGGGTGAGGTCGTCGAGGGCGGTGCGGCGGTCTTTGCCGCGGGCGGCGACGCTGACGCCGATGCGGGCGATTTCGGGGTCGACTTCGAGGCGGGCTTCGCCGCGGACGGCGATGCGGGGTGCGTCGGGGGTGCCGTAGGGCAGGAAGTGTTGGGCGTCGTCCGCAGCTGGTGTGGTCATACGACCCACTCTGTCACTTTGTGGCGTGTTGTCGGCTGGTCGGGTGACGGGTTGGGTCATCAGATCGAAACCTGTAGGGGGTGTTGCGGTTCGGCGTGTGCGGGTCAGAATCTACGCGCGTTGTTGACCGTTCCCCGAGGAGATCAAGACATGCCGTTGAACCGCAGGAAGTTCCTGGAGAAGTCCGCCGTGACCGGTGCGGGCGTCGCGCTGGCCGGTGCCGTGGGGGCTCCGGCGGCCGAGGCGGCGGAGGCCAAGAAGGGGCAGAAGCCGGCGAAGCGGTACTCCTTCACGGTGATGGGCACCACCGATCTGCATGGCAACATCTTCAACTGGGACTACTTCAAGGACACGGAGTACACGGACGCCAAGGGCAACGCGAAGGGTCTGGCCCGGGTCTCGACCCTGGTCGATCAGGTCCGTGCGGAGAAGGGCCGCCGCAACACGCTGCTCATCGACGCGGGCGACACGATCCAGGGCACGCCGCTGACGTACTACTACGCGAAGGTGGACCCGATCACCGCCAAGGGCGGTCCGGTCCATCCGATGGCCGCGGCGATGAACGCGATCGGCTATGACGCGGTGGCGCTGGGCAACCACGAGTTCAACTACGGCATCGAGACGCTGCGCAAGTTCGAGGACCAGTGCCATTTCCCGCTGCTCGGTGCGAACGCGTTGGACGCGAAGACGCTGAAGCCGGCCTTCCCGCCCTACTTCATCAAGAAGATCTGCCCGCCCGGTCTCCCGCCGGTCAAGGTGGCCGTGCTCGGTCTGACGAACCCGGGCATCGCGATCTGGGACAAGGCGTATGTCGAGGGCAAGCTGGTGTTCCCGGGTCTGGAGGAGCAGGCGGCGAAGTGGGTGCCGAAGCTGCGGTCGATGGGTGCGGACGTGGTGGTCGTGTCGGCGCACTCGGGCTCCTCGGGCACCTCCTCGTACGGTGATCAGCTGCCATACATCGAGAACTCGGCGGCGCTGGTGGCCCAGCAGGTGCCGGGCATCGACGCGATCCTGGTCGGCCACGCGCACATCGAGATCGCGGAGCTGTTGGTCACCAACGAGAAGACCGGCAAGACGGTCGTGCTGTCGGAGCCGCTGGCGTACGCGCAGCGGCTGTCCCTGTTCGACTTCGAGCTGGTCTTCGCGAAGGGTCGCTGGACGGTCGAGTCGGTGAAGGCGACGGTGCGTGACTCGAAGACGGTCGCGGACGACCCGAAGATCACGAAGCTGCTGAAGGCCGACCACGACATCGTGGTGGAGTACGTGAACCAGGTCGTCGGTACGGCGACGGAGACGCTGACGACGGTCGAGGCGCGCTACAAGGACGCCCCGATCATCGACCTGATCACGAAGGTCCAGGAGGACGTGGTCAAGGCGGCGCTGGCGGGCACCGAGTACGCCGCGCTGCCGGTCCTCTCGCAGGCCTCGCCGTTTTCCCGTACGTCGGAGATCCCGGCGGGCGATGTGACGATCCGGGGCCTGTCGAGCCTGTATGTGTACGACAACACGCTGGTCGCGAAGTTGCTGACGGGTGCGCAGGTCAGGGCGTACCTGGAGTACTCGGCGCAGTACTTCGTGCGGACCGCGGCGGATGCCGCGGTGGACGTGGAGAAGCTGACGAACGCGGAGAGCCGTCCGGACTACAACTACGACTATGTGTCGGGGCTGTCGTACGAGATCGACATCGCGCAGGCGGCGGGTTCGCGGATCAAGAACCTCACCTACAACGGTGCGGCGCTGGATGACGCGCAGCAGTTCGTGTTCGCGGTGAACAACTACCGTGCCAATGGTGGTGGTGCGTTCCCGCATGTGGCTTCGGCGAAGGAGCTGTGGGCGGAGTCGACGGAGATCCGTACGCGGATCGCGGAGTGGGTGACGGCGAAGGGTGTGCTGAACCCGGCGGACTTCGCGTCGGTGGACTGGAAGCTGACGCGGAACGGTACGCCGGTCTTCTAGGTCCAGCCTTCGAAAGGCTCAGCAGAGTTGTGTCCACGGCGTCGGCGGGGTTTTCACGTCGGCGCCGTTGGCGTGCGTGCTCTTCTCCTAGCGTCCCTCGACGAGGGGGGTGAGTGTCTGGGCCTGGCGTGCGGCGGGGATCTGGGGCTGCTGGTCGAGGCCGAAGGTGGTGAAGGCCGTTCGGGTGGGGAGGGGGTAGGGGGCCTTTTGTGTCAGGGAGTTGAGGATGGTGGCGCTGCGCCAGGCGGCGAGGCCGAGGTCGGGGGTGCCGACGCCGTGGGTGTGGCGTTCGGCGTTCTGGACGTAGAGGCTGCCGGTGACGGAGGGGTCGAGGACGAGGCGGAACTGTTCGTCGACGCGGGGGCGTTCGCGGCTGTCGCGGCGCAGGTAGGGGTCGAGTCCGGCGAGGATGCGGTTCAGGGGGCGTTCGCGGTAGCCGGTGGCGAGGACGACGGCGTCGGTGGTGAGGCGGGAGCGGGTGCGCTGCTCGGTGTGTTCGAGGTGGAGTTCGACCTTGGTGGTGGCGACGCGGCCCGCGGTGCGGACGCGGACGCCGGGGGTGAGGACGGTGTCGGGCCAGCCGCCGTGCAGGGTGCGTCGGTAGAGCTCGTCGTGGATGGCGGCGATGGTGTCGGCGTCGATGCCTTTGTGGAGCTGCCATTGGGAGGTGACGAGGCGGTCGCGTTCGGCTTCGGGGAGGGCGTGGAAGTAGCGGGTGTAGTCGGGGCTGAAGTGTTCCAGGCCGAGTTTGGAGTACTCCATGGGGGCGAAGGCCTTGGTGCTGCCGAGCCAGTGGAGGCCTTCGCGGCCTGCGGGGCGGGTGCGGAGCAGGTCGAGGAAGACCTCGGCGCCGGTCTGTCCGGTGCCGACGACGGTGACGTGTGCGGCGCGCTGGAAGGCGTCGCGGTGGGCGAGGTAGTCGGCGGCGTGGATGACGGGCACGCCGGTGGCTTCGACGAGGGGTTTGAGGGGTTCGGGGATGTAGGGCTCGGTGCCGACGCCGAGGGCGATGTTCTTCGTGTACGTCCGGCCGAGGGCGTCGGCTTCTCCGTCGGTGTCGAGCTGGGTGAAGTCGACTTCGAAGAGGTCGCGTTCGGGGTTCCAGCGGACGGCGTCGACCTGGTGGCCGAAGCGGAGTCCGGGGAGGTTCTCGGCGACCCAGCGGCAGTAGGCGTCGTATTCGGCGCGCTGGATGTGGAAGCGCTCGGCGAAGTAGAAGGGGAAGAGTCTGTCGCGGCTCTTGAGGTAGTTGAGGAAGGTCCAGGGGCTGGCGGGGTCGGCGAGGGTGACCAGGTCGGCTAGGAAGGGGACCTGGATTCTGGCGCCGTCGATGAGGAGTCCGGGGTGCCAGTCGAAGGCGGGGCGTTGTTCGTAGAAGACGGTGTCGAGTTCGGCGAGGGGGTGGGCGAGGGCGGCGAGGGAGAGGTTGAAGGGGCCGATGCCGATGCCGACGAGGTCGCGGGGTGCGTCGGGTTGCTGGTGGGGCGGGGTGGGGGTCATCTGCGGGTGGTTCCTTCCACGACTTTCAGGAGTGCGGCCAGGTCGTCGGGCCGGGTGTGGGGGTTGAGGAGGGTGGCCTTGAGCCAGAGCCGGCCGTCGAGGCGGGCCCGGCCGAGGACGGCGCGGCCGTCGGTGAGGAGTTTTCGGCGTACGGCGGCGATGTCGTCGTCGGTGGCGTGGACCGGCCGGAACAGGACCGTGCTGATGGTGGGCGCGTCGTGGAGTTCAAACCCGGGGTGGTCCTGGATGAGTTCGGCGAAGTCCGTTGCCCGTGCGCAGACTTGGTCGACGAGTCGGCCTAGTCCGGTGCGGCCGAGGGTTTTCAGGGTGACGGCGATCTTGAGGGCGTCGGGGCGGCGGGTGGTGCGCAGGGAGCGGCCGAGGAGGTCGGGGAGGCCGGCTTCGGTGTCGTCGTCGGCGTTGAGGTAGTCGGCGCGCTGTCGGAGGGCTGCGAGGTCGCGGGCGTCCTGGACGGCGAGGAGGCCGGCGGCGACCGGTTGCCAGCCGAGTTTGTGCAGGTCGAGTGTGACGGTGGCTGCGGAGCTCAGGCCGGTGAGCTTGTCCCGGTGCCGGGTGCTGAAGAGGAGTCCTCCGCCGTATGCCGCGTCGATGTGGAGGCGGGCGCCGTGGGTTCGGCAGACCGCGGCGATCTCGGGGAGGGGGTCGATGAGGCCCGCGTCGGTGGTTCCTGCGGTGGCGGCGACGAGGTGGGGGCCGGGGAGGTCGGTGAGTGTGGCGTCCAGGGCGGCGGGGTCGAGGGTGCCTGTGGGGGCGGGGACGGTCACCGGGTCGGGGAGGCCGAGGAGCCAGGCGCTCCGCGGGAGTGAGTGGTGGGCGTTGGCTCCGTGGATGAGCCGGACACCGGCGCCGAAGGCTTCTCTGGCCAGGAGGAGGGCCAGTTGGTTTGATTCGGTGCCGCCCGTTGTCACCAGGGCATCGGGTGCGTTGTCGGCTGCGGCGCCGTTGTGGCTTGTCGCGCAGTTCCCCGCGCCCCTACGTGGGTCCCCGTAGACCTCGTTTGCAAGTACCCGGATCAGCAGTCGCTCCAGCTCCGACGCTGCTGGTGCCTGGTCCCAGGAGTCCAGGGACGGGTTGAGGACTGACGCCGCCAGGTCGGCTGCCGCCGCTACCGCGAGGGGTGGGCAATGCAAGTGGGCGGCGCACAAAGGGTCCGCCGGATCTGCTGAGCCTTGCGCCAAGGACCGGACCAGGTGCCGTAGGGCCTCCGGGTCGCCCTCGTCCGGGAGTACGTCGCCCAGCGCGTCCCGTACTCGTGCTGCGACCGTCTCCGGGCCTCCCGCCGGAAGTGGTCCCCCGCGCTCCTGTGCGCCGTCTCGTAGCGCTTCGAGGACGGTGTCGAGCAACGGGCGCAGGGCGCGGGGGCCTTCGGGTCCTGAGGCCAGTGGCGGGGTGCGCATGGTGCCAGCTTGTACGCGGTTGCGTGGGCGCGCCCGAGAGGTTCAGCGATTCAGACCCGAAAGGGGGTACTTCCGTGCGGGGGAAACGTGGCGGGGGTCAGCCCCGGAAGTCCTCGGCGTGGTCGCGGGCCCACTGCTCGAAGGTGCGGGCCGGGGTGCCGGTGATCTTCTCGACGGTGCCGGTGATCTCCGGGGTCGCGCCGACGGTGGCGGCCCAGCTCTTCAGCAGGAACTGGAGGAGGTGGGGCGGCATGTGGGAGAAGAGTTCGGTGGCGGCCTGTTCCGGCGGGAGTTCGACGTACTCCAGGTCGCGTCCGAGGGCTCGGCCGATCGCGGCGATCTGGTCGGCGTTGCTGGTCGCCGCGGGTCCGGTGAGGACGTGGACGGCGCCTTCGTGGCCGACGTCGAGGAGGGCGCGTTCGGCGACGGCGGCGATGTCGTCCTCGTGGATGGGTGCGCTCATCGCGTCGGCGAAGACGCCGCGGACGGTGTCGCCGGCGCGGATCTGTCCCGCCCAGGAGAGGGCGTTGACGGCGAAGGCGTGGGGGCGCAGGAAGGTCCATTCCAGGCCGCTGTCGCGGATGGCGCGTTCGGCGTCGGCGTGCATGACCCGGAGGGGGTTGTTGTCGTCGGCGTCTTCTTTGACGTATCCGGCGGACAGGAACACGACGTGGCGGACGCCGGCTTCGCGGGCGGCCGTGAGGAGGTCGGCGTTCGCGGCCTGGACGTAGAGGAAGAGTTTGGTGGCGCCTTCGAAGACGGCCTTGTCGGGGTGGAGGCGCATGACCTCCACCCCGTCGGGCAGTGCGGCCTTCTGGGGGTCGCGGGTGAGGGCGCGTACGGGTCGGTCTGCGGCGACGAGGCGGTCGACGAGGGCACGGCCGACGTTTCCGGTGGCGCCGGTTACTAAGATCACGGGTCTGTCTCCCAGGGTTGATCGTCCTTGACTGTCCGTAGCCTAGAGCGGACGATCGCCTTCCCGCGTCGTCTCCCGGGAGCAACCGCGGCCTACGTCTGAGGTCCTAGGCCTCCCTCACTCGCAATGCGCGTGCCAGGTCGTCGAGTTGGTCGGCGAGCTTGCGGCGCAGGGCCGGGATGGGGTCGGCGTTGCGCAGGCATCGTTCGCCGTGGCTGAGGGTGTCGGCGTCGACGGCGTGGGCGGGGAACGCGTAGCGGCCGGCGGCGTCGGCGATGGCGGGGCCGCGGCGGGCGGCGAGGGCGACGGCGTCCTCGAAGTAGCGCGGGACGTACTCCTGGAGGAGTTCGGCCTGTTCGGGCTGCCAGAAGCCCTGGGCGGTGGCGGTGAACAGGTAGTTGGACAGGTCGTCGTGGGCGAACATGGCTTCCCACGCGGTGCGCTTGGCGGCTGCGTCGGGCAGGGCGGCGCGGCAGCGGGTGGCGCCCTCCTGGCCGGTGGCGGACGGGTCGCGGTCGAGTTCGGCGGCGATGGCGGTCTCGTCGGTGGCGTCGAGGGCGGCGAGGCGGGCCAGGACGCGCCAGCGCAGTTCGGGGTCGAGTTCGGGGCCGCCGGGGACGGTGCCGTCGGCGAGCCAGGCGGCGATGGTGTCGGGGTGGGCGGCGACGTCGATGAAGTGGCGTACGGCGATCAGGCGCAGGCCGGGGTTGTCGCCGTCCTCGGTGCGGCGGATGAGGTCGCGGCACAGGGAGGTGAGGGTGGCGAGGGCGGCGGGGCGCTCCTCGGGGGTCACATAGCGGCCGGCGACCTGGACGGAGGCGAAGGCGAGGACGCCCTGGACGAGGGCGAGGTCGGTCTCGTGCGGAAGGTGGGTGCGGGCCGCCTCGAGGTAGGCGGTGGCCGCCAGTTCGCCGTCGCGGACCGCGTCGCGCAGGGCGTTCCAGACGACGGCGCGGGTGAGTGGGTCGGGCAGGCCCGACAGGGCGGCGCGGACGGTGTCGAAGGAGTCGGCGTCGAAGCGGACCTTGGCGTAGCTGAGGTCGCCGTCGTTGAGGAGCAGGAGGGCGGGGCGCTTGCCGATGGGCTGGGGTGCGGTCTGCGGGATGTCGAGGTCGAGGCGTTCGCGCAGGACGAGGTGGCGGCCCTCGTCGGTCGCGCCTTCCGCCAGGGTCCGGTCGTAGAGGCCTACGGCGATGCGGTGCGGGCGGCTGCCGGTGTGCTCGACCTGGAGGGTGTAGGTGCCTTCGTCGCCGGGGGTGACCTGGGGCTTGAGGGTGTCGACGCCGGTGGTGCGCAGCCAGGTCTCGGCCCAGGCGTGGACGTCGCGTTCGGTGCTGCTCGCGAGGGAGTCGATGAAGTCGGCGAGGGTGGCGTTGGCGAACTTGTGGCGGGCGAAGTGGGTGTTGATGCCGGCGAGGAAGTCCTTCTCGCCGAGCCAGGCCACCAGTTGCCGTAGTGCGGAGGCGCCCTTGGCGTAGGAGATGCCGTCGAAGTTGAGCATGGCGGAGGCGGTGTCGGGCACCAGCTCGGGGTCGGGGGCGACGGGGTGGGTGGAGGGGCGCTGGTCGGCCTCGTAGCCCCAGGCCTTGCGCGCGACGCCGAAATCGGTCCAGGTGTCGGCGAAGCGGGTGGCTTCGGCGCAGGTCTGGTAGCCCATGTACTCGGCGAAGGACTCGTTGAGCCAGATGTCGTCCCACCAGCGCAGGGTGACGAGGTCGCCGAACCACATGTGGGCCATTTCGTGGGCGATGACCATGGCGCGGGTCTGGCGTTCGGTGTCGGTGACGGCGGAGCGGTAGACGAACTCGTCGCGGAAGGTGACCAGTCCGGGGTTCTCCATGGCGCCGGCGTTGAACTCGGGGACGAATGCCTGGTCGTAGGAGTCGAAGGGGTAGGGCTCCTCGAACTTCTCGTGGTAGCGGTCGTAGCACTGCTTGGTGACCTCGAAGAGTTCGTCGGCGTCCGCGTCGAGGTAGGGGGCGAGCGAGCGGCGGCAGTGCAGGCCGAAGGGCAGGCCGCGGTGTTCGGTGGTGACGGAGTGGTAGGGGCCGGCTGCGACGGCGACGAGGTAGGTGGAGATCCGCGGGGTGGGGGCGGTCTGCCAGTGGCCGTCGCCGAGGTGTTCGGCGATGCCGTTGGCGAGGACGGTCCAGTGCTCGGGGGCCTTCACGGTCAGCTCGAAGACGGACTTGAGGTCGGGCTGGTCGAAGGCGGCGAAGACGCGGGGGGCGTCGTCCATGCACAGGTTCGTGTACAGGTAGGTCTCGCCGTCGGCGGGGTCGGTGAAGCGGTGCATGCCTTCGCCGGTGCGGGAGTAGCGCATGCTCGCGCCGATGTGGAGTTCGTGTTCGCCGGCGGTGAGGTTCTTCAGGGGCAGCCGGTCGCCGTCCAGGGACTCCGGGTCGAGGGGCTCTCCGTCGAGGGCGACGGAACGCAGCTGTGCGGGCTTGAGCTCGACGAAGGTGTCGCCGTCCGTACGCAGGGTGAAGCGGATGACGGTGCGGGAGTCGAAGGTGTCGTCGCCGGTCGTCAGGTCGAGGGCGATCGAGTACCGGTGGACGTCGAGGAGCTTGGCACGGGTCTGCGCTTCGTCGCGCGTCAGTACGGACATGCAGGACATGCTGCCTGATGGGACCGGCCGGGCACAGGGGCGGATCGGTACGCGGCCTATGTCCGGTCCTGTTCGAGACTGCCGTGGTGCGCCCCTTCTGCGCGCTGGAGCGGGACCCGGGTGTCCGGGTGGGGCAGGGCGGGGCGTGCGGGGCGGTCGTGGGTCTCGCCGTGGTTCTTGACGAGGGCGCGCAGTTCGCGGATCTCCTCCTGGAGGAGGAGTTGGCGCCGGTGGGCGTCGTAGAGGTAGCGGACCTTGGTGCGCAGCGCCCAGGGGTCGACGGGTTTCGTGATCAGGTCGGCGACGCCGAGTCCGAAGGCGGTGGAGGTGAGTTCGTGGTCGGTGCCGAAGCCGGTGAGCAGGACGACGGGGATGTGCTGGGTCTGTTCCAGGCGGCGCATGTAGCGCACGACGTCGAGGCCGCTGACGCCGGGCATGCGGACGTCGAGGAGGAGCAGGCCGACCTGCCCGCGGAGTACCTGCTTGAGGGCCTCGTCGCCGCTGGTGGCGCGGCTGAGCCGGTACCCCAGCGGGGCGAGGGTGCTCTCCAGGGCGTACAGCGTGTCCTCGTGGTCGTCGACGATGAGGATCTTGGCATCCGACGGCATGGCCCGACGTCCCTCCCGCGTGGGACAACCAGCTTATGTCCGAGGAGCTGACGGGGAGTGCTCGCCAGCTGACAAGGGGTGCACAGCGCAGCGTGCCTCGCGCGGGCGCGCGTGTCACGCCCTTTTGGTGTCGGCCGAGGTCAGTTGGCCTGTGACGAGGTGCCGTTGATCGTGTTCTCCACGCTCTCGGCGATCCGCTCGTGGTGGCGGATCACTTCGGCGATGATGAAATTCAGGAACTTCTCAGCGAAGGCCGGGTCGAGTTTGGCGTTCTCGGCGAGGGTCCGCAGCCGTTCGATCTGGCGGGCCTCGCGGGCCGGGTCGGCGGGCGGCAGCTGGTGCTGGGCCTTGAGGTGGCCGACCTGCTGGGTGGCCTTGAAGCGTTCGGCGAGCATGTGGACGACGGCGGCGTCGATGTTGTCGATGCTGTCGCGCAGCCGGGCGAGCTCCTCGCGCACGGCGGGGTCGACGTCACCGGTTCCGTTGGTGCTGGTGGTCATGGGCGACCACCCTACGTGGCAGCGCGGCAACGCCGTCGAGGTGTCCGCGCTCGGGCCCGGTGCGTGCGGCCGGCCGCCCACGAAGGCGCACGGGAGCGGCTCCGGCCGGTCGTCGGGCCGGGTCGGTCGTCGGCCAGCCCGGGCGTCGGGCCGGCTCGTCGGACCGGGTCGGGCGTCAGGCCGGGTCGGGCGTCAGGCCGGGTCGGGCGTCAGGCCGGGTCGGGCGTCAGGCCGGGTCGGGCGTCAGGCCGGGTCGGGCGTCAGGCCGGGTCGGGCGTCAGGCCGGGTCGGGCGTCAGGCCGGGTCGGGCGTCAGGCCGGGTCGGGCGTCAGGCCGGGTCGGGCGTCAGGCCGGGTCGGGCGTCAGGCCGGGTCGGGCGTCAGGCCGGGTCGGGCGTCAGGCCAGCCCGGGTATCGGCCAGCCCGATCGTCAGGTCAGCCCGATCGTCGGGTCGGCGCGGGCGTCAGGCCAGCCCGGGTATCGGTCAGCCCGATCGTCGGGTCGGCGCGGGCGTCAGGCCAGCCCGGGCGTCAGGCCGGCTCGATCGTCAGGCCGGCTCGATCGTCGGGCCGGGTCGGGCGTCAGGCCGGCTCGGGCGTCAGGCCGGCTCGATCGTCGGGCCGGGTCGGGCGTCAGGCCAACCCGATCGTCAGGCCAGCCCGGGGCGCCTTGTGGCGTGGGCCTCGTCATCCGGGGGATTCGCCGGAGTCGCGTCGGTGGGGACGGAGGCGGGCGTCGTGGTCCTACGTGGTGCCGGGGAGTCGGGGCGGGTCGTCGGGGTCGGGGACCTGGTCGCTCCAGCCGCCGGGGACGGCGCGGCCCTGTTGGGCGCGGAAGCGGACGGGTGCGGTGCCGACGCGGCGGGTGAACAGGCGGGAGAAGTAGGCGGGGTCGTCGTAGCCGACGCGACGGGCGACGGCGGCGACGGGGAGTTCGGTGGCGGCGAGGAGCTCCTTGGCGCGGCCCAGGCGGATGCCGAGGAGGTAGTCCTTGGGGCTGCAGCCGGCGCCGCGGCGCACGGCGGTGCGCAGTTCGGCGAGGGTCATGCCGTGCCGGGCGGCGTGGTCGGCGACGGACAGGGGGGTGAAGGCGTCGCGGGCGAGGGCCTTGAGGACCTGGTGGCCGTCGGGGGTGAGGTCGGCGCGGGCGCGGCGCAGGGCGACGAGGAGTTCGTGGACGGCGGCGCCGGTCTCGACCTCCAGGAGGGGGTTGTCGCGGCGGGCGGCGCGGGCCATGCGTCCGATGACGGCACGGGGTCCGGTGGCGTCGGTGAGGGGGACGACGGGCCGGTCGGGTTCGATGTAGCCGAGTTCGGTGTAGGTGGCGGTGGCGGGTCCGGTGAAGTCGACGAAGCCCTCGTCCCAGCCGGTGCCGGGGTCGGGCGCGTAGTGGTGGGGGACGCCGGGGGTGAGCCACAGCAGGGCGGGCGCGGTGACGGTCGTACGGCGGCCGCGGGCGTCCTCGTACCAGCCGCCGCCGGTGCTGATGACGACGGCGACGTGGTGGTCGAGGGTGCGGGGGCCGACGGTGGGCAGGGCGCCGTACTGGAGGCCGACGCCGAGGCAGACGAGGCCGAGGCGGTGGTGGGCGGGGCCGGGCGTGAGGAACCGCATCCAGGTGTGGTACATCGACAGGCCCCGTTTCGTCCGTCCAAGCTGCGCCGATCTTTGTCCATGGACCCTGACCTGCGCCAGAGGTGAGGGTGGGGCGTATGAGCGAGTTCACGGCGGGGGAAAAGGACTTTCTGCTGGACGGGCGGCCGGTGCGGCTGCTGTCCGGTGCGCTGCACTACTTCCGGGTGCACGAGGCGCAGTGGGGGCACCGGCTGGCGATGGTGCGGGCGATGGGCCTGAACTGCGTGGAGACGTACGTCCCGTGGAATCTTCACGAGCCGCGGCCGGGTTCCTACGACGATGTGGAGGCCCTCGGTCGTTTCCTGGACGCGGCGCGGGAGGCGGGGCTGTGGGCGATCGTGCGGCCGGGGCCGTACATCTGCGCCGAGTGGGAGAACGGCGGGCTGCCGCACTGGCTGACGGGGCGGCCGCGCACCGGCGACGCGCAGTATCTGGGGCACGTGGAGCGCTGGTTCTGTCGGCTGCTGCCCCAGGTCGTGGCCCGGCAGATCGACCGCGGCGGCCCGGTGATCATGGTGCAGGTCGAGAACGAGTACGGCAGTTACGGCTCGGACGCGGAGTATCTGCGCCGGCTGGCCGCTCTCCTGCGCGAGACGGGCGTCACGGTCCCGCTGTTCACCTCCGACGGCCCCGAGGACCACATGCTGACCGGCGGCTCGCTCCCCGGTGTCCTCGCCACGGTCAACTTCGGCTCCCACGCGCGCGTGGCCTTCGAGACGCTGCGCCGGCACCGCCCTGACGGGCCGCTGATGTGCATGGAGTTCTGGTGCGGCTGGTTCGACCACTGGGGCGCCGAGCACGTCGTACGGGACCCCCGGGACGCGGCGGCGGCCCTGCGGGAGATCCTGGAGTGCGGGGCCTCCGTGAACCTCTACATGGCGCACGGCGGGACGAGCTTCGCGGGGTGGTCGGGCGCGAACCGGGGCGGTGGCGATCTGCACGACGGTGTGCTCGAGCCGGATGTGACGTCGTACGACTATGACGCGCCGATCGATGAGTTCGGATGTCCGACGGACAAGTTCTGGCGTTTCCGTGAGGTGCTGGCCGAGTACGCGGACGGCCCGCTGCCGGAACTTCCGCCGATGCCCGCACAGTTGGGGGCGGGTATCGAAGCCCACCTCACCGGCTGGGCGCCCTTGAGCGACGTACTGGAGACGCTCGGCGGTCCGGAGACCACGTCCCCTGTGCCGCCGACTTTCGAGGAACTCGACGTCGACCGGGGCCTGGTGCGTTACGAGGTGACGGTCCCGGGGCCCCGGCAGCCGTATCCGCTGATCGCGCGCGGGTTGCGGGATCTGGCGGTGGTGTACGTCGACGGGGAGCGGGCCGGGGTGCTCACCGAGGAGGACGAGCGGCTGAAGGAGCCCGTGGCCGGGCACGCGCGCGTGGAGCTGTGGGTGGAGTCCCTGGGGCGGGTCAACTACGGGCCGCGGACCGGGGAGGCGAAAGGGATCACCGGGGGGCTGCTGCACGAACGGCAGTATCTGCACGGGGTACGCGCGCGTGGGCTGCGCCTGGACGCTCTGGAGGACGTGGACGGGGTGCCTTTCCGGCCGCTTCCCGAAGAAGGCGCCCCGGGTCTCTACCGGGGCACCCTCACCGTGCGGGGCGCGGGGGACGCGCTGCTCGAACTGCCGGGCTGGACACGGGGGTTCGTGTGGGTCAACGGCTTCAACCTGGGCCGCTACTGGTCCGCGGGCCCGCAGCAGGCGCTGTACGTGCCCGGCCCGGTGCTGCGGGAGGGCGTCAACGACGTATGGGTGCTGGAGTTCGAGAAGGCGGCGCCCGACCGGGCGCCACGGCTCAGGAGCCGATGACCTTGTGCAGGTGCACGTCCTGGTGGCCCCCGGGGATGCCCTCCGTGCGGCCGGTCTCGCGAAAGCCGAGGCCCTTGTAGAAGCCGGGGGCCTGGAAGGTGAAGGAGGAGACGATCATCTCGGTGCAGCCGCGCCGCACGGCCTCCTCCTCGGCGGCGCCCATGAGCCGGGTCCCCCAGCCCGCGTGGCGCTGGTCCGCGCGCACCCACAGCATGTCGACGGCGCAGCAGGAGCCCCAGATCCACGCGGTCAGGCCGCCGGCCAGCTCTCCGTCGGCGTCGGTGGCACGGACGGTGAGGGGCGCCGGGGTTCCGGCGCCGGTCGCCTCGGCGTTGAAGGCGGTGAGTTCGTCGTCGAGGCGCTGCTCCAGGACGTCGTCCTTGTCGCCGACCTGCAGGGAGGTCCCGGGTTCGATGGTCACGGCCGGGAGTATGCCAGGGCGGCCGTCCGCCGGGGAAAATCCGCCCGCACCCTCGTAGAGTGGAGTCGGGTTCAGGGCGTCTTGGGGGTACCGGCGTGGCGAACGACGGACCGGTCGAGCACGGCTACCCGCATCTGGAGACGGTGCGGGCCTCGATCACCGCGCTCTGGAAACGGCTGTCGTACGACACCGTCCAGACGTTCTCGACCAGCGTGGCCCCCGCCGACGTGGCGTTCTGCGACACGGACGATCTCCATCTGGGGGCGCAGCGGGTGGCCCGTGAGCTGGTGCGGCACTACCGGCTCCCCGACGCGCGGATGATCGTCGGCTTCCGGGAGATGACGCATGCGGCGAACGTCGAACTGGCCGCGGGGCCCGAGTACTTCGTGGAGTTGAACGACCGTTTCCGTACCCATCGCCGGGACATCGGGGCGGCGCTGGCGCACGAGGTGATGCATGTCTATCTGCACCGGCTCGATCTGTCGTTCCCGGGGATCAGGGAGAACGAGATCCTCACGGACACGGCGTCGACGTATCTGGGCGCTGGGTGGCTGCTCCTTGACGCGTACCGGGAGGACGCGGCGTCCTCGCAGAAGCTGGGGTATCTGACGCCGGAGGAGTTCGGGTACGTGCTGGCGAAGCGGTCGCTGGTGTTCGGTGAGGATCCGTCGGTGTGGTTCACCAGTGCGCAGGCCTATACGGCGTATGTGAAGGGGATGGCGAAGGCTCGGGAGGATGAGCAGCAGCCTCCGCTGACCGCGGCGGGGTGGGCTGGGCGGCGGCGGTATGCCCGTGACCGGCGGGCTCATGTTCCGCAGGCCGGCTCGTCCTACGCGTTCACGCCTGATGGGGGTGCCGGGGGGCTGCGGGTCTCCTTTCCTTGTCCTACCTGTCATCAGAAGATCAGGGTGCCGGTGCGGGGGCGGGTTCGGGCGCGGTGCGGGTTGTGTCGCACCGTGTTGGAGTGCGATACGTGAGCTGACTGTGGCGGGTTGGCTGCGGCGCCATCGTGGCTGGTCGCGCCCACGCGGCGGAGCCGCAAATCGATACAGTCCCGCGCCCCTTAAAAGGCGGGTGGGTTGCCCTACGCCCCGTAGACCTGTCCCGGGGTCTCCGCCTCGCCGAGCAGTTTCTGCGCCGTCTCTCCCGCCTCCGCCGGCGTCCACCTCGCCCCCTTGTCCGTGCTCGGCCCTGCCCGCCACCCCTCCATCACCGTGATCCGGCCGGCCTCCACCTCGAACACCCGGCCGCTCACCCCCGCGCTCGCCGCCGAGCCCAGCCACACCACCAGCGGGGAGACGTTCTCCGGGGCCATCGCGTCGAAGCCCTCGCCCGGTGCCGCCATGGTGTCGGCGAAGGTGTGCTCCGTCATGCGCGTCCGTGCCGCCGGCGCGATCGCGTTGACCTGGACGCCGTAGCGTGCGAGTTCCGCCGAGGCGACGAGGGTGAGGCCCACGATCCCGGCCTTCGCCGCGCTGTAGTTCCCCTGTCCGACCGAGCCCAGCAACCCGGCCCCGCTGCTGGTGTTGACGACCCGGGCGACCGGCGTGCGTCCCGCCTTCGCCTGCGCCCGCCAGTGTGCGGCGGCGTGCTTGAGCGGCAGGAAGTGGCCCTTGAGGTGGACGCGCATCACCGCGTCCCAGTCGTCCTCGTCGAGGTTGACGAGCATCCGGTCGCGCAGGAACCCGGCGTTGTTGACGAGGGTGTCGAGGCGGCCGTACGTCTCCAGTGCGGCGGTGATCAGGGAGCTCGCCCCTTGGGTCGTCGCGATGTCGCCGCCGTGGGCGACGGCCTCGCCGCCCGCCGCACGGATCTCCGCGACGACCTGTGCGGCCGGGCTGTCCGCGTCGGGCGCCCCGTCGAGGCCGACGCCGAGGTCGTTGACGACGACACGGGCCCCTTCGGCGGCGAAGGCCAGCGCGTGCGCCCGGCCGAGTCCGCGGCCGGCCCCGGTGACGACGACGACCCGGCCGTCGCAGATTCCGCTCATCTCAGGTCTCCTTGTTGGCAGTTGCCGCGTCCAAGAACAGCGGCCGCTCTCCGCCCCCGTGGACCAGCAGCGATGCCCCGGTGATGTACGCGGCGGCGTCCGAGGCGAGGAAGACGGCCGCGGCGCCGATCTCGGCAGGCTCGGCCAGTCTGCCGAGCGGGACGGTGCGGGAGACGGCGTCGATGCCGTCCTCGTCTCCGTAGTGGAGGTGGGCCAGCTCGGTGCGCACCATGCCGACGACCAGCGTGTTCACCCGTACGTCCGGCGCCCACTCCACCGCCATCGACCGCGCGAGGTTCTCCAGTCCGGCCTTGGCCGCCCCGTACGCCGCCGATCCGGGCGAGGGGCGGCTGCCGCTGACGCTGCCGATCATGACGACCGAGCCCTTCGACCGTTTCAGGTGCTCGTGGGCCGCGAGGGAGGCCGTGAGCGGGGCGAGCAGGTTCAGCTCGATCACCCGTGTGTGCCGCTCGGCGTCCGCGTCCGCGAGCAGCCGGAACGGGCCGCCGCCCGCGTTGTTGACGAGGACGTCGAGGCGGGGCAGCGCGCCGAAGAACGCGTGTACCGCGTCCGGGTCCCGCACATCCAGGGACACGAACTCGGTGCCCTCCAGGGGCACTTCGGGTGGCCGTCGCGCACACACCACGACGTCCGCGCCCGCGCTGACGAACGCCCGCGCGATCCCGGCACCGACTCCCCGCGTGCCGCCGGTGACGACCACGACCCTCCCCTTCAGCTCCATTCGCCGCTACCCTTCACCTAACAAACGTTTGGTGGAAAGGTAGCTGATGCTTCCATGGGTGTCTCCACCTCGTCCCAGGAATCGGGGCACGGAAAGGACGGCGTCGCGGTCGTCACGGTCGACTTCCCCCCGGTGAACGCCCTGCCGGTGGACGGCTGGTTCGCGCTCGCCGACGCGGTGCGCGGGGCGGGCCGCGATCCGCGGGTGCGGTGCGTGGTGCTGGCCGCCGAGGGCCGGGGGTTCAACGCGGGCGTGGACATCAAGGAGATCCAGGCACAGGGCCCTTCGGCTCTCGTCGGCGCCAACCGCGGCTGCTACGAGGCCTTTTCGGCGGTGTACGACTGCGAGGTGCCGGTGGTGGCGGCCGTGCAGGGCTTCTGCCTGGGCGGCGGTGTCGGCCTCGTCGGCAACGCGGACGCGATCGTGGCGAGCGAGGACGCCACCTTCGGACTGCCCGAGCTGGACCGGGGCGCGTTGGGCGCGGCCACGCATCTGGCCCGGCTGGTCCCCCAGCACCTCATGCGTGCCCTGTACTTCACCTCCCGTACGGCGACCGCGGCCGAGCTGCACGCGCACGGTTCGGTGTGGCAGGTGGTGCCGCGCGCCGAACTCCTGGAAGCGGCCCTGGAGTTGGCGGGCGAGATCGCCGCCAAGGACGGGGAGCTGCTCCGGCTCGCCAAGGCCGCGATCAACGGTATCGACCCGGTCGACGTGCACCGCAGTTACCGCTTCGAGCAGGGCTTCACCTTCGAGGCGAGCACCGCCGGGGTGGCCGACCGCATCCGTGACAGGTTCGGGAAGGAGGCCGATAGGTGAGCGACAAGACCATGACCGCGGACGAGGCCGTGGCCCGGCTGCGCAGCGGCATGACCCTCGGCATCGGCGGCTGGGGCTCGCGCCGCAAACCGATGGCCCTGGTCAGGGCGCTGCTCCGGTCGGAAGTCACCGACCTCACGATCGTCTCGTACGGCGGCCCGGACGTCGGCATGCTCGCCGCGGCCGGACGGATCCGCAAGCTGGTGGCCGCCTTCGTCACCCTCGACTCGATCCCCCTCGAACCGCACTACCGCGCGGCCCGCGAGCGCGGCGCCTTCGAGCTGATGGAGATCGACGAGGCGATGTTCATGTGGGGGCTGCACGCGGCGGCCAACCGCCTGCCCTTCCTGCCCGTGCGGGCGGGCGTCGGCTCGGACGTGATGCGGGTCAACCCCGGGCTGCGGACGGTGACTTCGCCGTACGACGACGGCGAGACGTTCGTGGCCGTGCCCGCCCTGCGTCTGGACGCGGCCCTGGTCCACGTCAACCGCGCCGACCGGCTGGGCAACGGGCAGTGTCTGGGACCGGACCCCTACTTCGACGACCTCTTCTGCGAGGCGGCGGACACCGCGTACGTGTCGTGCGAACGGGTCGTCGACACGGCCGAGTTGACGAAGGCGGCGGCGCCGCAGTCGCTGCTGGTCAAGCGGCATGTGGTGACCGGAGTCGTCGAGGCCCCGAACGGAGCGCACTTCACGTCCTGCGCGCCGGACTACGGGCGGGACGAGGCCTGGCAGAAGGCCTATGCGACCACGCCCTGGCCGGAGTTCGCGGCAGGATATCTGAAGGAGGGATCGTGAACGCCTCGCCTGTGCCGCCCACCCGCGCCGAGTACTGCGTGATCGCCTGTGCCGAGGCCTGGCGGGACGGCGGTGAGATCCTGGCGAGCCCCATGGGCCTGATCCCCTCCGTCGGGGCCCGTCTCGCGCGGCTCACCTTCGCCCCGGATCTGCTGCTGACGGACGGCGAGGCGATGCTGGTCCGCCCGGACGGCACCGTCGAGGGCTGGCTGCCGTACCGGCAGCATCTGGCCCTGGTCACGGGCGGGCGGCGGCACGTGATGATGGGCGCGAGCCAGATCGACCGGTACGGCAACCAGAACATCTCCTGCATCGGCGACTGGGCGCAGCCGAAGCGGCAGTTGCTCGGGGTGCGCGGAGCGCCGGTCAACACCCTGAACAATCCGACGAGTTACTGGGTGCCCCGGCACTCGCGGCGGGTCTTCGTCGAGAAGGTCGACCTGGTGTGCGGGGTGGGCTACGACCACGCTGCCGGCGCCCGCTTCCATCGCATCCCGCGCGTCGTCTCCGACCTCGGTGTCTTCGACTTCGCGACGCCGGACCACTCGATGCGGCTGGCCTCGCTGCACCCCGGGGTGAGCGTCGAGCAGGTCGCCGAGGCCACGGGGTTCGCCCTGAACATCCCGGACGAGGTGCCGTACACCCGTGAACCGACGGCGGACGAACTGGAGTTGATCCGCGAGGTGCTCGACCCGGCCGGCGTCCGCTCGCGGGAGGTCGCCGTCTGATGGACACGGCACTCACCCGGCTGGTCGGGGTCCGCCATCCGATCGTGCAGACCGGGATGGGCTGGGTGGCGGGCCCCCGCCTGGTGTCGGCCACGGCGAACGCGGGCGCGCTGGGCATCCTGGCCTCGGCGACGATGACACTCGACGGGCTGCGCGAGGCGGTGCGGGAGGTCAAGTCCCGTACGGACGCGCCCTTCGGGGTCAACCTCCGTGCCGACGCGGCGGACGCGGGCGACCGGGTGCGGCTGATGATCGACGAGGGGGTGCGGGTCGCTTCCTTCGCTCTCGCGCCCTCCGCCGAGCTGATCGCCGAGCTCAAGGAGGCGGGGATCGTCGTCGTCCCGTCCGTCGGTGCCCGTCGGCATGCCGAGAAGGTGGCGGCGTGGGGGGCGGACGCAGTGATCGTGCAGGGCGGGGAGGGCGGCGGACACACCGGTGAGGTGGCGACGACCGTGCTGCTGCCGCAGGTGGTGGACGCGGTGGACATCCCGGTCGTGGCGGCCGGGGGGTTCTTCGACGGGCGGGGGCTGGTCGCGGCGCTGGCGTACGGGGCGGCGGGTGTCGCGATGGGCACCCGGTTCCTGCTCACGTCGGACTCGACGGTGCCGGACGCGGTGAAGGCACGCTATCTGGCGGCGACGGTGAAGGACGTGACGGTGACGCGGGCGGTCGACGGCCTGCCGCACCGGATGCTGCGCACGGACCTGGTGACCGGGTTGGAGGACTCCGGCCGCGCGAAGGCCCTTGCGCGGGCGGTCCGCCACGCGAGCGGTTTCCGCCGCCTGTCCGGACTCACCTGGCGGCAGATGATCCGCGACGGCCTCTCCCTGAAGCACGGCAAGGACCTCACCTGGAGCCAGGTCCTCCTCGCCGCGAACACGCCGATGCTGCTCAGATCGGCGATGGTGGACGGCCGTACGGATCTCGGCGTGATGGCTTCCGGGCAGGTCGCCGGGGTGATCGACGATCTGCCGTCGTGTGCGGAGCTGGTGGACCGGGTGATGGCGGAGGCTGCGGAGGTCGTGGGGGCGCTGTCAGCGGGCGGGGCGCGCAGGGCGGCCGGCGGCTCGGGAGGCTGATGCTGTTCGGCGAGTGCCGGTCGGCTGTGGGTGATCTCGCAGTTCCCCGCGCCCCTTACGGGGCGCGGTCCCGCGCGTCAACCGCTCAGAGCCTCTCGATGATCGTCACGTTCGCCTGGCCGCCGCCCTCGCACATCGGCCCCGTCCCCGACGGCCCCCTCGCACTGCTCGGCCCTGGGGGGCCTCGCAGGCTTCGGGAGCCTGCGCCGGACTCCGTCCGCCGAAGTGGGGCGGTCTCGCCGTCGTCGCCATCACAACCGCTCGATGATCGTCACGTTCGCCTGGCCGCCGCCCTCGCACATCGTCTGGAGTCCGAACCGGCCGCCGGTGCGCTCCAGTTCGTGCAGCAGGGTCGTCATCAGTTTGACGCCCGTCGCGCCCAGGGGATGGCCGAGGGCGATGGCTCCGCCGTTGGCGTTGACCTTCTCCGGGTCCGCTCCGGTCTCCTTCAGCCAGGCCAGCACGACCGGGGCGAAGGCCTCGTTGATCTCGACGAGGTCGATGTCGTGGATGGAGAGGCCGGTCTTCTTGAGGGCGTGGGCGGTGGCGGGTATCGGTGCCGTCAGCATGCGGATCGGGTCCTCGCCGCGCACCGAGAGGTGGTGCACGCGGGCGCGTGGCGTCAGCCCGTGTTCGCGTACCGCCTGCTCCGAGGCCAGCAGCATGGCCGCCGCCCCGTCCGAGACCTGCGAGGAGCACGCGGCGGTGACCGTGCCGCCCTCGACGACCGGCTTCAGCCCGGCCATCTTCTCCAGCGAGGTGTCCCGGCGCGGGCCCTCGTCGACGGATACGTCCCCGTAGGCGACGGTCTCCCGCGCGAAGCGCCCCTCGTCGATCGCCCGCACCGCCCGCTGGTGCGAGCGCAGCGCGAACTCCTCCTGGTCCTGCCGGCTGATCCCCCACTTCGCGGCGATCATCTCGGCGCCGACGAACTGGTTCACCGGCTTGCCCCCGTACCGCGCCTGCCAGCCCTCACTGCCCGCGAAGGGACCCTGCGTGAGCCCGAGCGGCTCGGCGGCCTGCCGGGTGGCGAAGGCGATGGGGATCAGGGACATGTTCTGCACCCCGCCCGCGACCACCAGATCCTGCGTTCCCGACAGCACGCCCTGCGCCGCGAAGTGCACCGCCTGCTGGGAGGAGCCGCACTGCCGGTCCACGGTCACCCCCGGCACCTCCTCGGGCAGCCCGGCCGCCAGCCAGCAGGTCCGCGCGATGTCCCCGGCCTGCGGCCCCACCGCGTCCAGACAGCCGAAGACGACGTCCTCGACGGCGCCGGGATCCACCCCGGCCCGCGCCACCAGTTCCTTCAGCACATGCGCGCCCAGGTCGGCGGGATGGACTCCGCTGAGCCCTCCCTTTCGCCGCCCGACAGGCGTCCGGACCGCTTCGACGATGTAGGCCTCGGCCATGGCAACTCCCCAGACTCCTCAGAATCCCCAATGAGTCACGTACGTACGGCGATCCCGTCCAGCACCATCGACAGGTACTGCCGGGCGATCTCCTCCGGGCTGTGCTGTCCGCCGGGCCGGTACCAGGACGCGGCGACCCAGACGGTGTCGCGCACGAACCGGTAGGTGAGCCGGACGTCGAGGTCGGCGCGGAACACCTCGGCCGCGACCCCGCGCTCCAGCGTGGACAGCCACGCCTTCTCGAACTTGCGCTGCGACTCGGCGAGGAAGACGAACCGCTCCTGCGCGATCAGCTGTCTGCTCTCCTTCTGGTAGATCGCGACGGCGGCGCGGTGCCGGTCGATCTCCCGGAAGGACTCGGTGACCAGAGCCTCCAGCGTCTCGCGGGGCCCGAGTTCGGCGGCCAGGACGGTGTCGTAGCCGTCCCAGAGCTCGTCGAGGAAGGTCCGCAGGATCTCCTCGAGCATCGACTCCTTGGAGTCGAAGTGGTAGTAGAGGCTGCCCGCGAGCATGCCCGCGTGGTCCGCGATCTTGCGGACGGTGGTGGCGTTGTAGCCCTGCTCGGCGAAGACCTCGGCGGCGGTGTCGAGGAGTTCCCGGCGACGGGCGGGCGCGGCGGGGGTCACCTGCGGCTTCTTCTTGGTCGGCACGACATCAATTGTGGACGCTCCGCTCGTCAGGCGTGCTGGCTGCTGACGGCGACGACTTCGCCCGTCATGTACGAGGAGTAGCCGGACGCCAGGAACACGATCACGTTGGCCACCTCCCAGGGTTCGGCGTACCGCCCGAACGCCTCCCGCGCGGTCAGCTCCTCCAGCAGCTCCGGTGTGGTCACCTTCGCGAGGTGCGGGTGCATCGCGAGGCTCGGCGCCACCGCGTTGACGCGCACCCCGAACTCGGCGGCCTCCAGGGCCGCACACCGGGTCAGCGCCATCACGCCCGCCTTCGCGGCGGCGTAGTGCGCCTGCCCGGCCTGGGCTCGCCAGCCGACGACGGAGGCGTTGTTGACGATGACGCCGGTGCCGGAGTCCCGCATCAGCCGCAGCGCGGCCCGGGTGCAGCGGAAGGTGCCGGTCAGCGTGACGTCCAGGACGCGGGACCACTGGTCGTCGGACATGTCGACGAGAGGTGCGGTCCCGCCGAGCCCGGCGTTGTTGACGACGACGTCCAGCCGTCCGTGTTCCGCCACGGCGGTGTCGAACAGGGCCCGCACCTGGGACTCGTCGGTGACATCGCAGGGCAGGGCCGTCACCGCGCCCGGGAAGTCCCGCCCGAGCTCGGCCTCGTACTCCTTGAGCCGCCGCGTGTGCGCGTCGCTGATCAGCACCCGCGCGCCTTCCTCCAGGAACCGCCGCGCGGTGGCGCCGCCGATGCCGGCGCCGGCCGCCGCGGTGATGACGGCGGTGCGCCCGCTCAGCAGTGCGTGCCCTGGCTCGTACGCCGGAGTCTCGACGCCTGTCATAGGGCCACGCTAACCTACCAAACACTTGTTAGGGAAGCGCCGTCGAAGGGCTGTTGCCGATGGACCTCGCCTTCACGCAGGAAGAGGAGGCCTTCCGGGCCGAGGCCCGCGCGTGGCTGACCGCCCATGTGCCGTCCGAGCCGCTGCCCTCCCTGGAGACGGCGGAGGGTTTCGCGGCGCACCGCGCGTGGGAGGCCGAACTGGCCGCGGACCGCTGGTCGGTGGTCGACTGGCCGACGGCGTACGGCGGCCGGGACGCGGGGCTGGTCCGCTGGCTGCTGTTCGAGGAGGAGTACTACGCGGCGGGCGCCCCCGGACGCGTCAGCCAGAACGGCGTCAGCCTGCTCGCACCGACCCTCTTCGACCACGGCACGCGGGAGCAACGCGCGCGTGTGCTGCCGTCGATGGCCGGTGGCGAGGTGGTCTGGGCGCAGGCGTGGTCGGAGCCGGAGGCCGGTTCGGACCTGGCGTCCCTGCGATCCAAGGCGGTCCGTACGGCGGGCGGCTGGCGTGTGAGCGGGCAGAAGACGTGGTCGTCGCGGGCGGCCTTCGCGGACCGTGCGTTCGGCCTGTTCCGCAGCGACCCGGACGCCCCGAAGCCGCACCAGGGTCTGACGTATCTGATGTTCGATCTGCGTGCGCCGGGCGTCACGGTCCGGCCGATAGCCCGCCTGGACGGCAAGCCGGCCTTCGCGGAACTCTTCCTCGACGAGGTGTTCGTGCCGGACGAGGACGTGATCGGGGAGCCGGGGCAGGGCTGGCGGATCGCGATGTCGACGGCGGGCAACGAACGGGGGCTCAAGCTCCGCTCCCCCGGCCGTTTTCTGGCCGCCGCGGACCGCCTGCACCGTCTGTGGGAGGCCCAGGGCAGCCCGGCGTGGGCCGGCGACCGGGTGGCGGACGCGTTGATCGGAGCCCGCGCCTACCGGCTCTTCACCTTCGCGGCGGCCTCCCGCGTCCTGGACGGCGCGTCACTGGGCCCGGAGTCCAGCCTCAACAAGGTCTTCTGGTCGGAGTACGACATCGCGCTGACGGAGACGGCCCTGGATCTCCTCGGCCCTGAGGGCGAGTTGGCGGACACCGACTGGTCCGAGCGCTACGTCTTCTCCCTCGCGGGCCCCATCTACGCGGGCACCAACGAGATCCAGCGCGACATCATCGCCGAGCGCCTGCTCGGCCTGCCGAAGGGACGCCGGTGATGAGGTTCCTCGTGGACGCCGAGCAGCGTGCCTTCGGCGCCTCGCTGGACGCGATGCTGACCGCCGCGGACACCCCGGCGGTGATACGGGACTGGAGCCGGGGCGACCACGCGAGGGGACGCGCGCTGTGGTCGCGAGTCGCAAAGGCGGGGGTCTTCGCGCTGGCGGTTCCGGAGGCGTACGAGGGGCTGGGAATGCGGCCCGTGGAACTCACGCTCGCCTTCGTCGAGTTGGGCCGGCATGCGGTGCCCGGCCCGCTGGTGGAGACGGTCGCGGCGGCGGCACTGCTGGCGGGGCTGGACGACCAGGGCCCGGCGAAACGCTGGCTGCCCGCGCTGGCCTCGGGCGAATCGGCGGCGACCCTGACCACGGGGCCGTACGCACTGGACGCGGACATGGCCGGCCTACGGCTGACGATCTCCTCGTCCCTCAGCGGTCCTGCCGCGGTCGCCCCCACCGAACTCCGCCTCGCTCCCCCGCCCGGCCCCCCGCTCCGCTCCCTCGACCCGGCCCGCCGCCTCTTCCCGGCCGACCCCCACCACGGTGAACTCCTCGCCACCGACCCGGGGTCCCTCGCCCCCGCCCTGCTGCTGGCCCGCCTCACCACCGCCGCCCAAGCTCTCGGCGTCGGCCTCGCGCTCCTCGACAGGACCGTCTCCTACGTCGGGCAACGCACCCAGTTCGGCACCCCCATAGGCTCGTTCCAAGCCGTGAAGCATCGCCTCGCCGACGCCGAGGTCGCCCTGGAGTTCGCCCGCCCCCTGCTCCTGGGCGCCGCCCTGACCATGGCCCCGGAGGATGTCGCCGCCGCGAAGGTCACCGCGTGCGAGGCGGCGTACACCACCGCCCGTACCGCGCTCCAGCTGCACGGCGCGATCGGGTACACGGCGGAGTACGACCTGTCGCTGTGGCTGACCAAGGCCCGCGCCCTGCGGACCGCGTGGGGCGGCCCGGACGAGTGCCGGGCCGCCGTCCTCAGTGGTGGTCGCCGCTGCTGATCTGCCGGTACTCCTCCGCCGTCGGCTTGGGAATCCGCGTCTCGGGCCCGAACATCACATACGCCAGCCGCGCCCGCACCCGCTGGGAGACCGTGACCGGCCGCCGCACACCGTTCGCGTCGACGAGCGGTCCGATCTCGTACGGCGGGTTCTGCTCGTGCTGGGTGAGGGTGTGCAGCCGGCCCTGCGCGAGGGGTTCGTGGAGCTCGACGTACTCCCCATGCGGCAGCCGCTTGATGACGCCCGACTCCCGGCCGTGCAGCACCTTGTCCCGGTCCCGGCGCTGAAGCCCCAGACAGACCCGCTTCGTCACGATGAACGCGAGTACCGGCGCGACGAAGACGGAGATCCGCACGAACCAGGTGATCGCGTTGATGGACAGATGCAGATGCGTGGCCACGACGTCGTTGCCGCCGCCGATCAGCAGGACGACGTACAGGCTCAACCAGGCCACGCCAAGGCCGGTGCGCACGGGGACGTTGCGCGGCCGGTCCAGGATGTGGTGCTCGCGTTTGTCGCCGGTGATCCAGGCCTCGACGAAGGGATAGACGCCGATGGCGAGCAGGATCAGCGGGAAGAGCGAGAAGGGGATGAAGACACCCAGCACCAGGGAGTGGCCCCAGGCGCTGATCTCCCATCCCGGCATCACCCGGATCAGGCCCTCGGAGAAGCCGAGGTACCAGTCGGGCTGGGCGCCGGTGGTGACCAGGTCGGGACGGTAGGGGCCGAACGCCCACACGGGGTTGATCTGGGCGAGGCCGCCCATGAGCGCCAGCACCCCGAAGACGAGGAAGAAGAAGCCGCCCGCCTTGGCCGTGTACACCGGCAGCAACGGCATCCCCACGACCGTCCTCTCGTCACGGCCGGGCCCCGGATACTGCGTGTGCTTGTGGTAGAAGACCAGGATCAGATGCGCGACCACCAGGCCCAGCATGATCCCCGGCAGCAGCAGGACATGGATCGGGAAGAGTCTCGGGATGATGTCGTGGCCCGGGAACTCCCCGCCGAACAGGAAGAAGGACAGATACGTCCCGATGACGGGGACCGACAGGATCGCGCCCTGCGCGAAGCGGATGCCGGTGCCGGACAGCAGGTCGTCGGGGAGGGAGTAGCCGGTCAGTCCGGTGAGGATGCCGAGCATCAACAGGGTCCAGCCGAACACCCAGTTGAGTTCGCGGGGCTTGCGGAACGCGCCGGTGAAGAACACCCGCATCATGTGCACGAGCATCCCGGTGACGAAGACCAGCGCCGCCCAGTGGTGGATCTGCCGGATCAGCAGCCCGCCGCGCACATCGAAGCTGATGTCCAGCGTGGACTCGAACGCCCGGGTCATCACGATGCCGTTGAGGGGCTCGTACGAGCCGTGATAGACGACTTCGACGCCGCTGGGCTCGAAGAACAGGGTGAGATAGATGCCGGTGAGGATGATGACGAGGAAGCTGTAGAGGCAGATCTCGCCGAGCATGAAGGACCAGTGGTCGGGAAAGACCTTGCGCATGTTGGCCTTGGCCAGCCCGTACAGGCCGAGCCGCCCGTCCGCCCAGTCGGCGATCCTCTCGCCCTTGGCGGGGGTCCGTCCCCGCGCCTCGTCCACCGATCGTGCGCCGTCCATAGGCCGTCGCCTCTCTCGTCGGAGCACCTTTCAGAGTGGCACGACGACACGGCCAAGCCAACGGCGGGCGCAGCCTCGCGAGGGACTCCCGCGAACTCGCCCCGGACGGTGTCCGGTTCAGGCGCCCGGCGGGATGATCCCCTGCGCTCGCGCGGCCACCAGCCACTTCGGGAACTCACCGACGATCTGGTCGTACAGCTCGGTGTCGGACACCTTCCGCGGCTCCGCGCCGGCGTGGAAGAACCCGGCGTTGTCGACGACCCGCTTGTCCGGGACGGACAGGTCGTCGAGCTTGCGCAGATAGTCGAACTGCTTGCTCCTGGTGTCCCCGAACCCGATGAACTGCCAGAACAGCGGGAGCTTCGCCGCCTTGCACAGGTACCGTTCGGCGGCGAGCTTGTTGATCGGGCCGCCGTCGGTCTGGAAGACGACGAGGGCGGGTGCCCGCGAGCCGCTGTCGAGGTAGTGGTCGATGACCGCGTCCATGGCCAGGTGGTAGCTGGTCTTGCCCATGTGCCCGAGCCCGGCCACGATCCGTTCGATCCGCCCCTGGTGGTCGGCGAGCGCGATCTCGGTCTCGGCGTCGACCTCGGTGGAGAAGAACACCACCGGCACGGTGCCGTCGTCGTCGAGGTGCGCGGACAGTCCGAGCACCCGGTCGGCGAGCGCCTGCACACTGCCGTCCTTGTAGTACGGCTTCATGGACCCGGAGTAGTCGACGACGAGGTAGACCGCGGCCCGCAGCCCGTCCAGCCCGTGCTTGCGCAGCGAGACCCCTGCGCTCTTGTAGAGGCTGACCAGCGCGGGCGCGGTCTCCTCCACCTTGGTGAGACTGATCGCGGACATCCGAGCTCCCCCTTGCCGCCCCTTTGGACGTGCCGAGCGTACGTCACGGGAGGCCCGCCGCTCGCCCTGTCCCCAGGCGTTCGCTATTTTGTTCGCCGCCGCACCAACCGGCTCATCGATCGTCCCTTGTCCCTAGGAGCCGGCCGTGGAACCCGAGTCCGCCGTCACCACCTGTTACCGCCATCCCAAGGTGGAGTCCCATGTCCGCTGCACCCGCTGCGAGCGGTACATCTGCCCGGACTGCATGCGCGAGGCGGCCGTCGGCCACCAGTGCGTGGAGTGCGTGAAGGAGGGCGCGCGGTCCGTCCGCCAGGCCCGTACGGTCGTCGGCGGACGGGTGTCGGCGGTGCCGCTGGTGACGTACGTCCTGATCGGGCTCAATGTCCTGGCGTATCTCGGCGAGGTGATCCGCCCGGGGATCGTGGACCGTTTCTCGATGCTGACCGCCGGTCTGGTGGGCCCGGACGGCGGCCACTACGTCTACCAGTCCTCCTACCCGTCGGACTTCCACGCGGAGGGCGTGGTGGCAGGGCAGTGGGAGCGGCTGCTGACCAGCGGCTTCCTGCATCTGGAGCCGACCGAGGGAACGTTCGGCCTGATGCACATCGTGATGAACATGTGGTCGCTGTGGCAGCTCGGCCGGGTCGTGGAGCCGATGCTGGGCCGGGTCCGCTATCTGGCGCTGTACCTGCTGTCGACGGTCGGCGGTTCGGTCGCGGTGCTGCTGATCGCCGACCCGGGGGAGGGTGCCGTGGGCGCCTCGGGGGCGATCTTCGGCCTGGGGGCGGCGTACTACGTCCTGGCCCGCCGCGTGGGCGCGGACATGGGGGCGGTCAACCGCCTCATGGTCTTCCTGCTCGTGTGGCTCGCGGCCTCCGCGGCCTTCACCTCGTGGGAGGGCCACCTCGGCGGCCTGCTCACGGGCGGCGCCGTGACCCTGGCGTACGCGTATGCTCCCCGCGGACCACAGCGCGGGTTGATCCAGACGGTCGCCTGTGTGGCGCTGCTGGCGCTGCTCGTGGTCCTGTCGATCGTGAAAGTCTCGGAGCTGACCCGGTGAAACGAGCAAGGACCGTTGTGCTGTTCGCGGCCGTACCCGTCGTCATCACGGCGGCGGCCTACCTGCTCGCCCCCACGGACTCCGCCGACACCCCGGGACAGCCGTCGGTGTCCGCCTCGCAGCGGGCGCTCGAGGAGGCCAAGAGCCGTGCCGAGGAGGAACAGGCGGCGGACGACGAGGCGATCGCCGCCCTGCCGGCCGGGCTGTCCGCACCCGCCAAGAAGGAGCTGGCCCAGCAGCTCGTGGCGAGCGCCGAGAACTCCACCCTCGACTGGCGTTCCGCCTACGGCTACATCGAGGACATCGGGGACGGCCAGGGCTACACGGCCGGCATCATCGGTTTCTGCACCGGGACCCACGACCTGCTCACCCTGGTCGAGCGCTACACGAAGGCCCACCCGGACAACGGTCTGGCCCGCTATCTGCCCGCTCTGCGCGAGGTCGACGGCACGGACTCCCACGAGGGCCTGGACCCCGGCTTCACGAAGGCCTGGAAGGCGGAGGCCGAGGTGGCGGCCTTCCGGCAGGCCCAGGACGAGGAACGCGACCGCGTCTACTTCGACCCCGCGGTCCGCCTCGCCAAGCTGGACGGACTGGGGACGCTGGGCCAGTTCGTCTACTACGACGCCATGGTCTTCCACGGCCCCGGCACCAACGCCACCAGCTTCTACGGCCTGCGCGAACGCGCGATCCACGAGGCCGACCCGCCCTCCGAGGGCGGCTCCGAGAAGGCCTACCTCGACATCTTCCTCGACATCCGCGAGCAGGCCATGCGCACCAGGCACGGGGACATCGACACCTCCCGCGTCGACACCGCGCAACGGCGGTTCCTGTACGACGGGAAGCTGGACCTGGATACGCCGCTGACGTGGCAGGTGTACGGGGAGACCTTCAAGGTGCCTTAAGAGGAGGTCTCCTCGGGGACGTCCCGGGACGCGCCCCACGTCTCCCGCAGTACCCGCTCCGCCGGTTTGCCGTGCGGGGTGTACGCCAGCTTCGCGGGGGTCTCGCCGCTGTCCGGCCAGTCGTCCCACATCCACCAGCAGACCCCGGCCCACCAGTCGCGGCCGGTGAACGTCTCCAGCAACGCCCGGTAGGCGGCGGCCTGTTCGGCCTCCCCGCCGCGGTCGCTGAGGTCCCAGGCGTACGGCGCGGTGGTGGAGCCGCGCTGGCTGACGTAGCCGGCCTCGGTGAACAGGATCCGCCGGTCCTGGCGCCGGGCGAACGCGGCGAGCTCCTCGGCGATCGGCTGCCAGGCGCGGCGCAGGCGTGCGGTGTCCGCGGTGGGTCTGCCGGACAGCGGCCAGTAGGCGTCGACGCCGATGAGGTCGAGCTCCTTCCAGAAGCGGATCTTGCGGTACTCGTCGTAGTTGGCGGCGTAGGTCAGGGAGCCGTCGTAGTGGTCGCGGGCGGTGTCGACGACCCTGGTCCAGGCCTCGGTGTCGCCGCAGACCCCGGCGAGTTCGGTGCCCACCGCGAGCCGTTCGGCACCGGAGTCGCACTGGCTCTCACGCTGGCGATCGGACTGTCCGTCATGGTGAGCCAGTGCGGCGCGGACCCCGAGCCACGACAGACCGCCCCCTGGTCCGACGGCTCCACCCACGGCCGCTGGACCTCCGTGTTCAACGGCCACGGCACCAACACCGGCGACGACGACTCCCTGACGCTGTCCCCGATGCCCGCCGAGGACCCCGGCACCACCCATGCCGGGCTCGTCGTCAGCACCGCGTCCTACGACGACCTGGGCTTCGAGGCACGGATGCGCACGGTCGAGCAGCTGCGCACCCCGCACCCCAACCCGTGGGAAGTGCCCTGGCTGGTCTGGGCGTACACGGACCCGGAGCACTTCTACTACATCACCCTCAAGCCGAACGGCTGGGAGCTCGGCAAACGGGACCCGGCGTATCCGGGCGGGCAGCGGTTCCTGGCCACGGGGCACGAGGAGTTCCCGGTGGGCGAGTGGTCCTCGGTGCGGGTGGAGCAGAAGGGTCCGGTGCTCACCGTGGAGGTGGACGGACAGCAGCTCGTGAACTTCACCGACGCCGAACGCCCTTATCTCCAGGGCCGGGTGGGCGCCTACACCGAGGACGCCACGGTCGAGTTCGAGGGGCTCGAGGCCTCCTGAGCATGCGACGGCGCCTGCCGTCCGTCCGGTCGGGGACTGGGAAGGCAGGCGCCGTCAGTGTTCCGTACGCCTTTGTACGGGACGTTCTCCGAGGCCGGTCAAGGCCTTTTGACGAACCGTCAGACCATCAGGGAGCGGTCCGTCGGACGGATCGGGGCCGGCAGTTCGCTGGCGCCGGTCAGGAAGCGGTCGACACCGCGGGCGGCCGAGCGGCCCTCCGCGATCGCCCACACGATGAGGGACTGGCCGCGGCCCGCGTCACCGGCGACGTACACGCCGGGGACGTTGGTCTGGAAGTCGGCGTCGCGGGCGATGTTGCCGCGCTCGTCGAGCTCCAGGCCGAACTGCTCGACCAGACCGTTCTCCCGGTCGGTGCCGGTGAAGCCCATCGCGAGCGTGACCAACTGGGCGGGGATCTTGCGCTCCGTGCCCGGCTTCGAGGTCAGCTTGCCGTCGATGAACTCGACCTCGCTGAGGTGCAGCCACTGGACGTTGCCGTCCTCGTCGCCCTCGAAGTGGGTGGTGGAGACGGAGTAGACCCGCTCGCCGCCCTCCTCGTGCGCGGACGTGACCTTGTAGAGCATCGGGAAGGTCGGCCAGGGCTGGTTCGGCGCCCGGTCCTCGCCGGGGCGGGGCATGATCTCCAGCTGCGTGACGGAGGCCGCGCCCTGGCGGTGGGCGGTGCCCACGCAGTCGGCGCCGGTGTCGCCACCGCCGATGACCACGACGTGCTTGCCCTCGGCGGTGATGGGAGGCGCCACGAAGTCGCCCTCCTGCACCTTGTTGGCCAGCGGCAGGTACTCCATCGCCTGGTGGACGCCCTTGAGCTCGCGGCCGGGGACCGGGAGGTCACGGGCGGTCGTCGCACCGGCGGCGATGACGACGGCGTCGTACCGCTTGCGCAGGTCGGTCGCCTTGAGGTCGCGGCCGATCTCGATACCGGTACGGAAGCGGGTGCCCTCCGCGCGCATCTGCTCGATGCGGCGGTTGATGTGCCGCTTCTCCATCTTGAACTCGGGGATGCCGTAGCGCAGCAGGCCGCCGACGCGGTCGGCGCGCTCGTAGACGGCGACGGTGTGGCCGGCCCGCGTGAGCTGCTGGGCGGCGGCCAGGCCCGCGGGGCCCGAGCCGATGACCGCGACGGTCTTGCCCGACAGCCGCTCCGGGGCCTGCGGCTCGACGTCACCGCTGTCCCACGCCTTGTCGATGATCGAGACCTCGACGTTCTTGATGGTCACGGCCGGCTGGTTGATGCCGAGCACACACGCCGACTCGCAGGGAGCCGGGCACAGGCGACCGGTGAACTCCGGGAAGTTGTTGGTCGCGTGCAGACGCTCCGAGGCGGCGGACCAGTCCTCGCGGTAGGCGAAGTCGTTCCACTCGGGGATGAGGTTCCCGAGCGGACAGCCGTTGTGACAGAACGGGATACCGCAGTCCATGCAGCGGCTGGCCTGCTTGCTGATGATCGGCAGCAGGGAGCCGGGGACGTAGACCTCGTTCCAGTCCTTCAGACGTACGTCGACGGGGCGGGACTTGGCGACCTCGCGCCCGTGGTTCAGGAAGCCCTTCGGGTCAGCCATTGATCGCCGCCTCCATCATCTTCTCGGTGATCTCGGTCTCGGAGAGACCGGCCTGCTCGGCGGCGGCCTTGGCGGCGAGCACTGCCTTGTACGTGCTGGGGATGATCTTGCTGAAGCGCTCCACGGAGGTGTCCCAGTCGACGAGCAGCTTCTCGGCGACCGTGGAGCCCGTCTCCTCGGCGTGGCGGCGCACCACGTCGTGCAGCCACTGCTTGTCGGCCTCGTCCAGCGCTTCGACGGCGTTCACGTTGCCGGCGTTGACGTTGTCGCGGTCCAGGTCGATGACGTACGCGATCCCGCCGGACATACCGGCCGCGAAGTTACGGCCCGTCTCGCCCAGGACCACCGCGTGGCCGCCGGTCATGTACTCGCAGCCGTGGTCGCCCACGCCCTCCGAGACCACCAGCGCACCGGAGTTGCGGACGCAGAAGCGCTCACCGGTACGACCGCGCAGGAACAGCTCGCCGCCGGTCGCGCCGTAGGCGATGGTGTTGCCCGCGATCGTCGAGAACTCGGCGAGGTGGTCGGCGCCCCGGTCGGGACGGACGACGACCCGGCCACCGGAGAGGCCCTTGCCGACGTAGTCGTTGGCGTCGCCCTCCAGGCGCAGCGTGACACCGCGCGGCAGGAAGGCGCCGAAGGACTGGCCCGCGGACCCGGTGAAGGTGATGTCGATGGTGTCCTCGGGCAGGCCCGCACCGCCGAACTTCTTCGTCACCTCGTGGCCGAGCATGGTGCCGACCGTGCGGTTGATGTTGCGGATCGCGACCTGGGCGCGCACCGGCTGGGCGTCGGTGGCGCTGGACGCGGCCAAGGCGTCGGCGGCGAGCTTGATGAGCTCGTTGTCGAGCGCCTTCTCCAGGCCGTGGTCCTGCTCGATGACCTGGTGCAGCGGGGTGCCCTCGGGCAGTTCGGGCACGTAGAAGAGCGGGGACAGGTCCAGGCCCTGCGCCTTCCAGTGGTTGACGGCCCGCTCCACGTCGAGGGTCTCGGCGTGGCCGACGGCTTCCTCGATGGAGCGGAAGCCCAGCTCGGCGAGGATCTCGCGGACCTCTTCGGCGATGAACTGGAAGAAGTTCACGACGTACTCGGCCTTGCCCGTGAACCGGTCGCGGAGCGTCGGGTTCTGGGTGGCGATGCCGACCGGGCAGGTGTCCAGGTGGCAGACGCGCATCATGACGCAGCCGGAAACGACGAGCGGCGCGGTCGCGAAACCGAACTCCTCGGCACCGAGCAGCGCGGCGATGACGACGTCACGGCCGGTCTTGAGCTGGCCGTCGGTCTGGACGACGATGCGGTCGCGCAGTCCGTTGAGCAGCAGGGTCTGCTGGGTCTCGGCGAGACCGAGCTCCCAGGGACCGCCCGCGTGCTTCAGGGAGGTCAGCGGGGAGGCACCGGTGCCACCGTCGTGACCCGAGATGAGCACGACGTCCGCATGGGCCTTGGACACACCCGCCGCGACCGTGCCGACACCGACCTCGGAGACCAGCTTCACGTGGATCCGCGCCTGCGGGTTCGCGTTCTTCAGGTCGTGGATCAGCTGGGCCAGGTCCTCGATGGAGTAGATGTCGTGGTGCGGCGGCGGGGAGATGAGGCCCACGCCCGGCGTCGAGTGACGCGTCTTGGCGACCCACGGGTAGACCTTGTGACCGGGCAGCTGACCGCCCTCACCGGGCTTGGCGCCCTGGGCCATCTTGATCTGGATGTCGTCCGCGTTGACCAGGTACTCGGAGGTCACACCGAAGCGGCCGGAGGCGACCTGCTTGATGCTGGACCGCCGCGCCGGGTCGTACAGCCGGTCCGCGTCCTCGCCGCCCTCACCGGTGTTGGACTTGCCGCCCAGCTGGTTCATGGCGATGGCGAGGGTCTCGTGCGCCTCCTTGGAGATGGAGCCGTACGACATGGCGCCGGTGGAGAAGCGCTTGACGATCTCGGAGACCGGCTCGACCTCGTCGACGGAGATCGGCTGGCGGTCCGACTTGAAGCCGAACAGGCCGCGGAGCGTCATCAGCCGCTCGGACTGCTCGTTCACGCGGTCCGTGTACTTCTTGAAGATGTCGTAGCGGTTGGTGCGCGTCGAGTGCTGGAGGCGGAAGACCGTCTCCGGGTCGAACAGGTGCGGCTCGCCCTCGCGGCGCCACTGGTACTCGCCGCCTATGTCCAGGGCGCGGTGGGCCGGCGCGATGCCGGACGCCGGGTACGCCTTGGCGTGCCGGGCGGCGACCTCCTTGGCGATGACGTCGATGCCGACGCCGCCGATCTTGGTGGCCGTGCCGTTGAAGTACTTCTCGACGAAGGCCGAGTCGAGACCGACGGCCTCGAAGACCTGGGCGCCGCGGTAGGAGGCGACGGTCGAGATGCCCATCTTGGACATGACCTTCAGAACGCCCTTGCCCAGCGCGTAGATCAGGTTGCGGATGGCCTGCTCGGGCTCGATGTCGGAGAGGAAGGTGCCGGCGCGGACGAGGTCCTCGACGGACTCCATCGCCAGGTACGGGTTCACGGCCGCGGCGCCGAAGCCGATCAGCAGGGCGACGTGGTGGACCTCGCGGACGTCACCGGCCTCGACCAGCAGACCCACCTCGGTGCGCTGCTTGGTGCGGATGAGGTGATGGTGGACGGCCGCGGTGAGCAGCAGCGACGGGATCGGCGCGTGCTCGGCGTCGGAGTGCCGGTCCGACAGGACGATCAGCCGGGCGCCGTTGTCGATGGCGGCGTCGGCCTCGGCGCAGATCTCGTCGATGCGTGCGGCGAGGGAGTCACCGCCGCCGGAGACCCGGTAGAGGCCGGAGAGCGTAGCGGCCTTCATGCCGGGCATGTCGCCGTCGGCGTTGATGTGTATGAGCTTGGCCAGCTCGTCGTTGTCGATGACCGGGAAGGGCAGGGTGACGGTCCGGCAGGACGCGGCGGTCGGCTCCAGCAGGTTGCCCTGCGGGCCCAGCGAGGAACGCAGCGAGGTGACGAGCTCCTCGCGGATGGCGTCCAGCGGCGGGTTGGTGACCTGCGCGAACAGCTGGGTGAAGTAGTCGAAGAGGAGACGCGGACGCTCGCTCAGCGCGGCGATCGGCGAGTCCGTACCCATCGAACCGAGCGGCTCGCCGGCGGTCTTGGCCATCGGCGCGATGATGATGCGCAGCTCTTCCTCGGTGTAGCCGAAGGTCTGCTGGCGGCGGGTGACCGAGGCGTGGGTGTGCACGATGTGCTCGCGCTCGGGCAGGTCGGAGAGCTCGATTTCGCCGGCCTCCAGCCACTCCGCGTAGGGGGCCTCGGCGGCGAGCTGCGCCTTGATCTCGTCGTCCTCGATGATGCGGTGCTCGGCGGTGTCGACGAGGAACATCCTGCCGGGCTGGAGGCGGCCCTTGCGGACGACCTTGGCGGGGTCGATGTCGAGGACGCCGACCTCGGAGCCGAGGACGACGAGGCCGTCGTCGGTGACCCAGTAGCGGCCGGGGCGCAGACCGTTGCGGTCGAGCACCGCGCCGACCTGGACGCCGTCGGTGAAGGTGACACAGGCCGGGCCGTCCCACGGCTCCATCATCGTGGCGTGGAACTGGTAGAACGCGCGCCGGGCCGGGTCCATGGAGTCGTGGTTCTCCCACGCCTCCGGGATCATCATCAGCACGGAGTGCGGCAGCGAACGCCCACCGAGGTGGAGCAGTTCGAGCACCTCGTCGAAGGACGCCGAGTCGGAGGCGTCCGGCGTACACACCGGGAAGACGCGCTCGAGGGCCTTGTCGTCGTTGCCGAACAGGTCGGAGACGAGCTGCGACTCGCGGGCGACCATCCAGTTGCGGTTGCCCTTGACGGTGTTGATCTCACCGTTGTGCGCGACGAAGCGGTAGGGGTGCGCGAGCGGCCACGACGGGAAGGTGTTCGTGGAGAAGCGCGAGTGGACGAGCGCGATGGCCGAGGCGAAGCGGCGGTCGGACAGGTCCGGGAAGAAGGGCTCGAGCTGGCCGGTGGTCAGCATGCCCTTGTAGACGATCGTGCGCGCGGAGAGCGAGGGGAAGTAGACGTCGACCTCGCGCTCGGCGCGCTTGCGCAGCACGAACGCCTTGCGGTCGAGGTCGATGCCGGTGCTGGTGCCGTCGGCGACGAAGAGCTCGCGGAAGGCGGGCATCGTCGAACGCGCGGTGGCGCCGAGGAGTCCGGGCGCGACGGGAACCTCACGCCAGCCGAGGACGGTGAGGCCCTCTTCGGCGGCGATGGCGTCGATCTGCGCGGTGGCGTCCTCGGTGCCGTCCTCCGGCAGGAAGGCGATACCGACGGCGTACGCACCGGCCTCGGGCAGCTCGAACTCGGCCACCTCGCGGAAGAACGCGTCCGGGACCTGGGTCAGGATGCCCGCGCCGTCACCCGAGTCGGGCTCGGAGCCGGTGGCACCGCGGTGCTCCAGGTTGCGCAGAACGGTCAGCGCCTGCTCGACCAGCGCATGGCTCGCCTCGCCGGTGAGGGTGGCCACGAAACCGACGCCACAGGCGTCCTTTTCGTTGCGGGGGTCGTACATACCCTGCGCAGCAGGGCGAGCATCCATGAAGGACCACTTCTGGCCATTCGCGGAGTGCTGGGACGGCTGGCGCGGCGTACGCATCGGCTCTCCCGTCGTCGTCTCAAGTGGCATATCTGCGTGCCGAGGGACGACGTTGGCCCTCTGCGTGTGCGCAAAATTTCGTGCAGGTTACATGATGGAGCGGATCTCGGGAACCGGATACCCCGTTCCAACATGCGGACGCCACGGAGGTCGCGAAGCGGGTGTCGCGGACGTGGCTCGAAGTATGTGGGACCGAACAGGACAGATCGGTGTCCATCGGCCCAGGGGGCGGGGGGAGCGACGTCGCCCACCTCGCGGGTGCGCGGCAGGCGTCATTGCCCACAGCGCTTACGGCTCATGCCCAGTGGTTAAGCATTCGAAACCAGTGAGTAACGGCTACTTATGCGGCCCAACGCATAAGTTCCAGTCGGCCTATCCTACGGCCGTTCCGAAGACACTGCCCAGGGCGCACGTCACACCGGCCGCGGCACCACCGAGCGCGAGCTGCCGCAGTCCGCTGAACCACCAGCTCCGCGCGGTCACCTTGGCCACCACGGCACCACAGGCGAAGAGCCCGGCCAGCGCGAGCAGCAGAGCGGGCCACAGCGTGGTGGCACCCAGCAGATAAGGCAGTACGGGAAGCAGGGCTCCCAGCGCGAACGCGGCGAACGAGGACACGGCGGCGACGAGCGGGGACGGCAGATCCCCGGGATCGATCCCGAGCTCCTCGCGCGCGTGTATCTCCAGGGCCTGCTCGGGGTCCCGCGACAACTGCCTGGCCACCTCGCGGGCGAGCCGGGGCTCGACACCCCGGGCCTCGTAGAGGGCCGCGAGCTCGGCCTCTTCGTCCTGCGGATGCTTGCGGAGCTCGCGCCGCTCGACATCCAGCTCGGCCTCGACGAGCTCGCGCTGCGAGGCGACGGAGGTGTACTCACCGGCGGCCATGGAGAAGGCGCCGGCGGCGAGCCCGGCAAGGCCCGTCAGCACGATGGCCTGCTGCCCGACGGCTCCGCCGGCGACACCGGTCATGAGGGCGAGGTTCGAGACGAGCCCGTCCATCGCCCCGAAGACGGCGGGCCGCAGCCACCCCCCGTTCACATCCCGGTGCGTGTGGTTGTCACGGTGCGCCTCGTGCAGTGGCGCCTCGGTCTCGATGATGGCCATGCGGGATCCCCCAGGAAGCTGAGCCAAAGCTAAGTTTGGACTGATTCTAATTATCGACAACCAGACTCTAGACGCTGAAATTCCCGCCCGCCAGCAAGGAAAGGCTGGGCTAACCTGCGGGTTTACCGTCGAATGCGCATACGATCGGCAGTCCGCTCAGATGTCGACCGGGTGACGCTGGATCCCCTGATGCTCTGGTGACGTGTGCCGGTGGGACACATCCGCAAAGGCCCCGCGCCCTGTGCGGAGCCTCCGTAGGAGAGGCCGCGTATGGCATCCATCGCCTGCATTCCCTCGGTCCCGGCACCCGGGGACGCCGCCGGACTCCGCGAGCGGGCCCGCGGCGCACTGCTGGGCCTGGCCGTGGGCGACGCCCTGGGCGCGCCTGCGGAGAACATGAAGCCCTCGGAGATCCGGGCCCGCTGGGGCCGCATCACGGGATACGTGGCCGAGAATCCGGCGGGCACGGACGACACGGAGTACGCGATCTTCTCGGGGCTGCTCCTGGCCCGCCACGGCTCGGCGCTGACGCCGTCCCATGTGGAGGCGGCGTGGCACGAGTGGATCGCGGACCGGGAGGAGGGCCCGTTCCGGGGCGCCGGTTTCAGCGAACGCGGCACCCTGGAGAACCTCCGCAGAGGGCTGGCTGCGCCCATCTCGGCCCAGCACCGCCACGCCTGGAGCGACGGCCTGGCCATGAGGGCGGCCCCCTTCGGCGTCTTCGCGGCGGGGCGCCCGGCCGAGGCGGCACGGCTGGTGGCGATCGACGGCTCGGTGAGCCACGACGGCGAGGGCATCTACGGCGGCCAGGCGGTCGCGGCGGGCGTCGCGGCGGCGATGGCGGGCGCCCCCACGATCGCGGTGGTGGCCTCGGCGCTGGCGGTGGTCCCGGACGACTCCTGGACGGCGAGATCGCTGCGCCGTGCGGTGGCGGTCGCCCACCGAGGCGAACGCGCGGTCCGCTCAGCCGTGGTGATCGGCGGCTACCCCTGGACCGACCTGGCCCCCGAGGCGGTCGCCCTGGCCTTCGGCGCGTACGCGGCAGCCGACGGCGACTTCGTGGACGCGGTCCTGACCGCCGTGAACATGGGCAGGGACGCCGACACGACGGCAGCGGTGGCCGGGGCCCTGGCAGGCGCGACGAACGGCGCGTCCGCGATCCCGGCGGACTGGGCCGCGGCGATCGGCCCGGCGAGGGGCAGCTGCCTCCCGGCGATGGCAGGCCATCACGTACTGGACGTGGCGGACCGGCTGACGGAGGCGGTACGACGAGCCGCTCCCGCACCCGAGACCCCCTGGCCGCCCCCGGACCCGACGGCGTTCACGCTGGCGGCGGAGGTGGCGGAATGAGACCACCGGGACCATGGGGAGAAGGAACAAGCACAGCCGCAGCCGCCGACGGCGAGCAAGCCCCGCAAGGGCCACCCGGACCCGGCCACGAAAGCTGCACGGGTGGTGCGGGCGGGAACATCCGCGCCGAAGGCGTAGCCCAGGACCGGCGTATCGAAGGCCTCCTCCTCGGGCTCGCCGCAGGCGACGCCGCCGGCTGGCCCGCCGCCAGGCACCGCGCCGCCCGCATGCCGGACTGGACCCGCCGCCTGACCCGCGAACTCGACACCTTCGCCGAACAGAACGCGACGACGACCCTCCCCGTCCCCATCGCCCTGAACCAGCCCCCCGAGCCCCTCCGCCTGGGCCCATCGGACGACGCGGAATGGGCGGCTTTCACCGCGGAGGCCCTGCTCCGCGCCGGCGACGACACCGCCCTGGGCGACCTCAGCCGAGAACGCCGCGCGAGAGCCGCGATCGACCTCACCTGGAACGCCCTCGCCAGCGAGGTCGCCGCCGCGGCGAACCGCGCCCCCGAGATCGAGTCCGCCGTCCTCCCCCTGCGCGCCCGCATCTCGGTGAGAGCGGGCCTCGGCAACCTCGCCACCGGCCTGCGCCCGCCCGCCACCGGCCACGACAACCCCCACTACTTCGACGACGCGGCCTGCGTCCGCGCCTGCGTCCTCGCCGCGGCCCACCCCGGCAACCCCCGACTCGCGGCGGACCTGGCCGAGTTCGACGCCCGCTACACCCAGGACGGCGACGGCGTGCACGGCGCGAGAGCCATGGCCGCGGCCCTCTCCCTCGCCCTCACCGGCGCCGACATCCACACCTGCACCGCGGCCGCCCTCACCGAACTCCCCGAGGGAACCGAGATCGACCGCAACGCCCGCCACGCCCTCAAGCTGGCCCACGACGCCGAGAGCGCCTTCGCCCTGATCCCCCTCCTGGAACACCAGATCGTCGACCACGTCTACAGCTACGGCATCGCCGCGGCCGAAACGGTCCCGGTCGCCCTGGCCCTGGCCACCGCGGCGGACGGCCGGATCGCGGAAGCCGTACCGGCGGCGGCCTGTCTCTCCCGGGTCGCCGACTCGGCCCCCGCCCTGACCGGCGCCCTCACCGGCGCACTGGGCGGTGGACAAGCGATCCCCGCCACCTGGCGGGACGCCTGCCGCACCCTCTCCGGCTGCGCCCTCCCCCGGCTCACCGGCACCGACCTCGTGGAACTCGCCGAACTCCTGGAAGCCACGCAACCGGCCACACCGGGAGGATGATTCGGGCATGACGCCCAAAGAATCAGAAACCAGCCTCGAGGACCGGATCACCGGCGCCCTCGTGGGCGCGGCCGTCGGCGACGCCCTCGGCGGCCCGGTGGAGGGCTACTCCCCCGACCAGATCCTCGAACGGCACGCCGGCCGCGTCCACGGCATCGTCGGTCCCTGGAGCGGCGACGCCTGGCGCACCGCCCGCCCGATCGCCCCGTACCACAAGGGCGACGGCCACGTCACCGACGACACCTTGATGACGCACGCCCTGGTCAGGGTCTACGCCAAGGTCCGCGACCACCTGGACGCGTACGCGATCGCGGACCACCTGGTCCCGGACTTGATGACAACGCCGCGCTGGATCCCGGAGCTCGAACAGGAGGCTCTCCCCCTCCACCGCGTCTTCCTGGCGGAGAAGTGGCTGGTGACCCGCCTCCACTACGGCCATGTCGACCCCCGCGAGGCGGGCGTGGGCAACATCGTCAACTGCGGCGCCGCGATGTACATGGCCCCGGTCGGCCTGGTCAACGCGGCCGACCCACGGACCGCCTACGCCGAGGCCCTGGACATCGCGGGCGCCCACCAGTCGTCGTACGGCCGTGAGGCGGCGGGCGTCTTCGCGGCGGCCGTGGCGGCGGCCTGCGCCCCGGACGCGACCCCCGAGTCGGTCGTGACCGCCTGTCTGTCCCTGGCGAAGGACGGCACCCGGACGGCGATCCTGAAGGTCTGCGAGGCGGCCCAGGACCACACGGACGTCGAGTCGGCCCTGAAGCCGCTGAGGGAGGCGGTCGCGCCGTACGACACGGTGGGCCCCGACTACCGCGCCCCCTCCCTCGGCGCCCGCCGCCCCTCCCGCCTCCACGCGATCGAGGAACTCCCCGTCGCACTCGGCATGTTGCTGGTGGCCGGCGGCGACTACCGGCACGCGGTCCTGGGCGCGGTGAACTACGGCCGCGACTGCGACTCGACCGCGACGATGGCGGGCGCGATCGCGGGCGCCCTCGGCTCACCACCCCCGGACGACTGGGCCAAGCAGGTCGCGGAGGCCAGCCGCCTGGACCTCTGGGACCCGGCGACCACACTCACCGAGGTGACCCGGGAGATCTTCGAACGGGACGTACGCCGCCGTCGCGCCCACGAGTCCGCCTTCACCGCGATCGAAGGCCCGAGATGCTCCGACTGACCTGGGTCCAGCCCGAGGACCTCCTGGGCCACGAACTCCGCCAGGCGGCACTGGACGGCCGCGAGGCCTCGGTGATCGCGGCGCGATGGAAGGCGGCGGGCGGCGAGGAGGCCCCGCTGCGGGCGGGCGCCTCCCCGGAGCCCCCGTCCAGGTATCTCCGGCAACTGGCCAAGGACCTGCTGGACGAACTCGCGGATCTGCCGAGCAGGCTGGAGGACCACGAACCGACGGACCTGGCGAAGATCAGACGACTGTGCCCCGACTGGCCGTCCGGCACCGACGCCGTACCCCTCGTTCCCTGCTCCCGCTACGAAGCCGCCTGGCTGGGACGGGCCATCGGGTGCCTTCTGGGCAAACCCGTCGAGAAGCTCCCCCTGGAAGCCATCCGCGACCTGGCCAGGTCCACCGGCAACTGGCCCCTGAACACCTACTTCACCGCCCGAGGAGTCCCCTCCGACCTCCTGCGGGCCCACCCCTGGAACCGCCGCTCGGCCCTCACCTCGCTCGCCGAGAACATCGACGGCATGCCCGAGGACGACGACCTCAACTACCCCCTCCTCAACCTCCTCCTGCTCCAGCGCCACGGCAGGGACTTCACCCCCACGGACGTGGCCGGCCTCTGGCTGGACGAACTCCCCGCCGGCCGCACCTTCACCGCCGAACGCATCGCCTACCGCAACCTCCTCCTCGGCCTGAACCCCCCGCACACGGCCCGCCACCGCAACCCGTTCCGTGAATGGATCGGCGCCCTGATCCGAGCCGACGTCCACGGCTGGACCAACCCCGGCGACCCGGCAGCCGCGGCGGCACAGGCCCACCGGGACGCCACCCTCACCCACACCGCCAACGGCGTCTACGCGGCGATGTTCACGGCGGCCACGATCGCCACCGCGTCCACCGGCAGCCACGACATCCACTCCTGCCTGCGCACCGGCCTGACCGTGATCCCCCCGGCCTCCCGCCTCTCCCGGGCCGTCCACCACGCGATCCGGCTGGCCCGGCACACCGACGACTTCGACGAGGTCGTGGACGAACTCCACGCCACCTACGCCGACACCCACCACTGGGTCCACGCCATCCCCAACACCGCCCTCATCGCCGCCGCCCTCACCCACGCCGACGGCGACTTCACCGGCTCCATCTGCCGGGCGGTGAGCGGCGGTTGGGACACCGACTCCAACGGCGCCACCGCGGGCAGCATCGCCGGCCTCCTCACCGGCGCCCCCGACCGACTCCCCGACCGCTGGACCACCCCTCTCAAGAACCGCCTCGCCACCTCGGTCGCCGACTTCGACGGCACCGGCTTCGACGCCCTCGCCCACCTCACCCACCTGGAGGCTTCCCGCCCATGACGCACATCGCCGTACTCGGCAGCACGAACATGGACCTCGTCGCCTACGTCGCGAAGGCCCCGCAGCGCGGAGAGACCGTGACGGGACGGGAGTTCCGCACGATCCCCGGCGGCAAGGGCGCCAACCAGGCGATCGCCGCGGCCCGCGCGGGCGCCACCGTCTCGATGATCGGTGCCGTCGGCAACGACGCCTACGGCACCCAGTTGCGCTCCACCCTCGAACACTCCGGCGTCGACACAGACCACCTCCGCACCGTCGAGGGCCCGTCCGGCACCGCCCACATCGTCGTCGACGACGAGGGCGGCAACGCGATCGTCGTGATCCCCGCCGCGAACGGCACGGTCGACCACCTCGCCCCCGGCGACGACGGCCTCATCGCCAGCGCCGACGCCCTGCTCCTCCAACTGGAGATCCCGCTGGCCGCGGCCATCGCGGGCGCCGAGGCGGCCCGCGCCCACCGCGTCCGTACCATCCTCACCCCGGCTCCCGCCCAGCCCCTGCCCATCGAACTCCTCGCCGCCACCGACCTGTTGATCCCCAACGAGCACGAGGCGTCCACCCTCACCGGCCGCACCGACCCGCACGCCGCGGCCATCGCCCTCCTCGACGAGGTACCGGAGGTGGTCGTCACCCTGGGCTCCGCGGGCAGCCTCTACGTGTCCCGCTACGCCGAGCCCCTCACCGTCCCCGCCCCCCAGGTCACCGCCGTGGACTCGACCGGCGCGGGCGACACCTTCGCCGGCGCCCTCGCGGTGGCGCTCGGCGAGGGCCGGCCCATGCGCGAGGCCCTGAAGTGGGCGGCCGCGGCGGCGGCCATCTCGGTCCAGCGGGCGGGTGCCTCGGTGTCGATGCCGTATCGCCCCGAGATCGACAAGCAGTGCACGGCATGAAGGTCCCGCAGGGCACCGCCCCCCTCACCGGCCTCCGCGTCCTCGACCTCGCCACCCTCTTCGCCGGCCCCGGCGCCGCCACGCTGCTCGGCGACTTCGGCGCGGAGGTCATCAAGGTCGAGCACCCCTCCAAGCCCGACCCCTCCCGTGGCCACGGCCCGTCGAAGGACGGCATCGGCCTGTGGTGGAAAGTCCTCGGCCGCAACAAGCGCACGATCACCCTGGACCTCTCCAGGCCGGGCGGCCGGGCGACCCTCATGCGCCTCGCCGCGACCGCGGACGTCGTCATCGAGAACTTCCGCCCCGGCACCCTGGAGAAGTGGGACCTGGGCTGGGACGAACTCTCCGCGGCCAACCCCCGTCTGATCCTCACCCGCGTGACCGCCTTCGGTCAGTTCGGCCCCTACGCCCACCGCCCCGGCTTCGGCACCCTCGCCGAGGCGATGAGCGGCTTCGCCGCGATCACCGGCGAACCGGACGCACCCCCGACGCTCCCACCCTTCGGCCTCGCCGACTCCATCGCGGGCCTCGCGACGGCGTACGCGGTGATGACGGCGCTCGCCGCCCGCGAGCGCACGGGCGAGGGCCAGGTCGTGGACATGGCGATCATCGAGCCGATCCTGATGGCCCTGGGCCCGCAGCCGACCTGGTACGACCAGCTGGGCTACGTCCAGGAACGCTCCGGCAACCGCTCCGCCAACAACGCCCCGCGCAACACCTACCGCACCGCGGACGGCAGTTGGGTCGCCGTCTCCACCTCGGCCCAGTCGGTCGCGGAACGCGTGCTGCGTCTGGTGGGCCGCGAGGACCTGACCGCCGAGCCGTGGTTCGCCACGGGCGCCGACCGGGCCCGCCACGCCGATGTCCTCGACGAGGCGGTCGGCGGCTGGATCGCCGAGCGCACCCGCACGGAGGTCCTGGCCGCCTTCGAGAAGGCGGAGGCGGCCGTGGCCCCGATCCAGGACGTCCGGGACGTGATGACGGACCCCCAGTACGAGGCCCTGGACACCATCACCACCGTCGCCGACCCCGAGCTGGGCCCCCTCCGTATGCAGAACGTCCTCTTCCGCCTCTCCGGCACCCCCGGCGCGATCCGCTGGACGGGCCGCCCGCACGGCGCGGACACCCAGGAGGTCCTGGCGGAACTGGGCCTGTCGGAGGGCGAGTTGGCGAGGCTGCGGGAGGAGGGCGCGGTATGACACCGCTCACCTGGCTGTACGTCCCGGGCGACCGTCCCCCTGTGGTGGCGAAGGCCCTGACAGCCGGCGCCGACGTCGTGGTGATCGACCTCGAGGACGCGGTGGCCCCCGAGCGCAAGGCCTACGCCCGTGACGCCACCGCGGAACTCCTCGCCGAGCCGCAGCCGCTGCCCGTCCACGTCCGGGTCAACGCCCTGGACGGTCCCCTCGCGGCCGCCGACCTGAAAGCGCTGGCCGCCCTCCCCGGCCTGGCCGGCCTGCGGCTGCCCAAGGTGACCTCCCCGGAGCAGATCACCCGCATCGCCGCACACACGGCCCCCGCCGCCGGCGCCCTGTACGCCCTCCTCGAAACAGCCCTCGGCGTGGAGCGCGCCTACGAGATCGCCGCCGCCCACCCGTCCCTGCGCGGCATCGCCCTGGGCGAGACGGACCTACGGGCCGACCTGGGCGTACGGGACGACCCGGGCCTCGACTGGTCCCGCTCCCGGGTGATCCTGGCGGCCAGAGCGGCGTCCCTGCCTCCCCCGCCCCAGTCCGTCCACCCCGACATCCGCGACCTGGAGGGCCTGGCAGCCTCCTGCGCCCACGGCCGCACCCTGGGCTTCCTGGGCCGGGCCGCCATCCACCCCCGCCAGCTCCCGGTGATCGAGCAGGCCTACCTCCCCACGGCATGGGAGATCGAACAGGCGGAAACCGTCGTGAAGGCGGCCGCGGTGGAACGGGGCGCCCAGGCATTGCCCGACGGCCGGTTCATCGACGCGGCGGTGGTGGCGACGGCACTACGCACCCTGTCCCTGGCCCACCGGATCTGATCCCGTACGACGGTGAGGGGCGCCCCAGGATCCTGGGGCGCCCCTCACCGTCGTACGACGGATTCTCAGGTCTTCTTCGCGGACTCCGCCTCGTCCTTGACGTCGTCGTTCGCCTCTTCCGCGGCCGCGGCGGAGTCGGCGTCCTCGGCCTTCTCCTCAGCCGCGGTCTCTCCGTCGGAACCGTCCGAACCGTCGGCCTCGGGTTCCACGACCTCTTCCCGGCCCGGCCGCTTCTTCGCCGACACCACGATGTAGACCACCGCGAGCAGGAACACGACCAGCGCGGTCCAGTTGTTCAGGCGCAGACCCAGGATGTGGTGGGCGTCGTCGACGCGGAGGTACTCGATCCAGAACCGGCCCACGCAGTACGAGGCGACGTACAGCGCGAACGCCCGCCCGTGTCCGAGCTTGAAGCGGCGGTCGGCCCAGATCACCAGGACGGCGACGCCGACGCACCACAGGGACTCGTACAGGAAGGTCGGGTGGTAGTAACCCGGCACTCGGCCGTCCGTCGAGGACGTGATGTGCAGGGCCCACGGAAGGTCCGTCTCCCGCCCGTACAGCTCCTGGTTGAACCAGTTGCCCCAGCGGCCGATCGCCTGGGCGAGGGCGATGGCGGGGGCGATGGCATCGGCGTAGGCCGGCAGCGGGATGCCCCGGCGGCGGCAGCCGATCCAGGCGCCCAGGGCACCGAGCGCGATCGCGCCCCAGATGCCGAGACCGCCCTCCCAGATCTTGAAGGCGTCCACCCAGTCGCGGCCCTCGCTGAAGTACAGCTCGTAGTCCGTGATCACGTGGTAGAGCCGGCCGCCGAGCAGACCGAAGGGCACGGCCCAGACGGAGATGTCGGCCACCGTGCCGACCCGTCCGCCCCGGGCGATCCAGCGCTTGTTGCCGAGCCAGACTGCGACGAAGACGCCGATGATGATGCAGAACGCGTAGCCGCGCAGCGGAATGGGGCCGAGGTGGTAAACCCCGTGCGACGGGCTGGGAATGTAGGCAAGTTCCATGGCAGGTCCGACGCTACCGTGCCGGGCGCCGCCCACGGCAGGCAGCCCGGCTACGGGTCCATAACGGGAGGGCCGGAAGACCCTTACCCCTAGGGCCTGCCCGGCGGATCATGCCGGCGTCGCGGGGTCTGGCACGCACATCTGCCGCGTTGTCGTCACTCGCCGACGCTCCGCGTCGACTCCCTCCTCCGCCTTGCAGCTGCACGCACCAGACCCCGCTCGGGTTGCCTGACCTGCACCGTTCCTTGCAGCCGGCCTGATCCGCCGGGCAGGCCCTAGTTCGCCTCCTGCACCTGCTGCTTCAGCTTCGCCGGGGTCATGGTCTGGTCCTGATAGATGTTCTTGCCGTCGAGGAGGACGGTCGGGGTGCCGGAGAATCCGCCCTTGCTGAAGGCCGCCGCGGACTTGGTGACCCAGGTGTCGTGGGTGCCGTCCTCGACACAGGTGCGGAACGTGGTCGTGTCCAGGCCGTCGACCTTCTTCGCCAGCTCGATGAGCTTGCTGTCCTTGGCGAAGGCGTCGTCGGTCTCCTGCGGCTGGTTCTCGTACAGCACGTCGTGGTAGGCGGTGAACTTGCCCGCGTCCTGGGCGCAGGCCGCCGCGTTGGCCGCCTTGCGGGAGCCGGAGCCGCCCATGTTGCCGTCGATGATCGTCGCGAGGTGGTACTGCACCTTCAGCTCGCCGGAGCCCGTCAGCTCATGGATCGTCGAGCGGTAGGCGTCCTCGAAGGACTTGCAGGCAGGGCAGCGGAAGTCCTCCCAGATCGTGAGCGTGGACCTGGCATTCGCCTTTCCGACCGGAATGGCGAGGTTGTCGTCGCCGTTGGCCCCCGAGGGCGCCACGACCGGGCCGTCCGCGGAGTCGGCGGGGTCGTCCTTGCCCGCGTTGGCGGCGACCACTCCGATCACCGCCGCGAGGCCCAGGACACAGACCACGCTCGCACCCACGATCAGCGTCCGCCGTCGCTTCTCCGCGGTCTTCTGCTTCTCTCGCTCGACCGCCAGCCGCTCGCGGGCGGTGCGCTTTCCCTCACGGTTCTTCTCGCTCACACCCGCAGAACGAACCGGGGAGGCGCACCGCGCCTCCCCGGTCCCAGGTCCACCCGTTCGAGTGACCCGTACGAAATGTCCCGACCACGGCCGGGATCCACGAGCGGTTCTACGCCTGCCCGCGTACGCCCTTCGCCAGCTCACCGGCGAGCTCGCGGACGGCCTCGACGCCGGCCTTGTCGTCCGGCGCGTCCAGCATCCGCTTCACGAACGCCGAGCCGACGATCACCCCGTCCGCGAAGCCGGCCACCTCGGCGGCCTGCGCGGCGTCGGAGACCCCGAGCCCGACACAGACGGCCAGGCCGCTGCCGGTGGCACGGGTGCGCTCGACCAGCTCCTGCGCCTGCGCGCCCACCGACGCACGGGTGCCGGTGACGCCCATGAGCGAGGCGGCGTACACGAACCCGCTGCCCGCCGCGGTGATCTCGGCGAGCCGCGCGTCCTTGCTGCTGGGCGCGACCACGAAGACCGTGGCGAGCCCGTGCTTCTCCGCGTGCTCCCTCCACAGCGCCGACTCCTGCACGGGCAGGTCGGGCAGGATGCACCCGGCACCGCCCGCCTCGGCGAGCTCGGCCGTGAAGCGCTCGACGCCGTAGCGGTCGATCGGGTTCCAGTACGTCATCACGAGCACCGGCTTCCCGGTCGCCTCGTAGGCCTCGCGCACCGTCCGCATGACGTCGGCGATCTTGACGCCGCCGCGCAGGGCGATGTCGTCGGCGGTCTGGATGACCGGGCCGTCGAGGACGGGGTCGCTGTGCGGCAGACCCACCTCGACGACATCGGCACCGCCGTCGAAGGCGGCCTTGACCGCCTCGATGCCGCCGTCCACGGTCGGGAACCCGGCCGGGAGGTAGGCGATGAGGGCGGAGCGGCCCTCGGCCTTGGCACCGGCGAGGGTGTCGGTCAGCAGCTGGATGTTCCCGCTCACTTGGCGTCCCCCTCGATCTCGGCGGTGTCGGCGGCGTTCGCCGCGACCTCGGCGTCGGTGTCGTACAGGCCGAAGTAGCGCGCGGCCGTGTCCATGTCCTTGTCGCCGCGGCCGGACAGGTTGACGATGATCAGCCCGTCCTTGCCCAGCTCCCTGCCGACCTCCAGGGCGCCGGCCAGCGCGTGGGCGCTCTCGATGGCCGGGATGATGCCCTCGGTGCGCGACAGCAGGCGCAGGGCCTGCATGGCCGCGTCGTCGGTGACCGCGCGGTACTCGCCGCGGCCGCTGTCCTTGAGGTAGGAGTGCTCGGGGCCGATGCCCGGGTAGTCCAGACCGGCCGAGATCGAGTACGGCTCGGTGATCTGGCCCTCCTCGTCCTGGAGGACGTAGGAGCGCGAACCGTGCAGGATGCCGGGCTCGCCCGCGGTCAGGGTCGCCGCGTGCTCGCCGGTCTCCACGCCGTGCCCGGCGGGCTCGCAGCCGATGAGGCGTACGTCCGCGTCCGGGATGAAGGCGTGGAAGAGTCCGATGGCGTTGGAGCCGCCGCCGACGCAGGCGACGGCCGCGTCGGGGAGCCGACCGGCCCGCTCCAGGATCTGACGGCGGGCCTCGACGCCGATGACCCGGTGGAAGTCACGGACCATGGCCGGGAAGGGGTGCGGCCCCGCGACCGTGCCGAAGAGGTAGTGCGTGCGGTCGACGTTGGCGACCCAGTCGCGGAACGCCTCGTTGATCGCGTCCTTGAGGGTGCGCGATCCCGACTTCACGGCGATGACCTCGGCGCCGAGCATGCGCATCCGGGCCACGTTGAGGGCCTGGCGCTGGGTGTCGATCTCACCCATGTAGATCGTGCACTCGAGGCCGAACAGGGCGCAGGCCGTCGCCGTCGCCACGCCGTGCTGACCGGCGCCGGTCTCGGCGATGACACGGGTCTTGCCCATGCGCTTGGTGAGCAGGGCCTGGCCGAGCACGTTGTTGATCTTGTGTGAGCCGGTGTGGTTGAGGTCTTCCCGCTTCAGGAAGATCCGTGCGCCACCCGCCTCCGCGGCGAAACGGGGGACCTCGGTCAGCGACGACGGGCGGCCCGTGTAGTTGAGCAGCAGGTCGTCGAGCTCGCGGGCGAACTCGGGGTCGTGCTTGGCCTTGTCGTACTCGACGGCGACCTCGTCCACGGCGGCGACGAGGGCCTCCGGGATGAACTTGCCGCCGAACGCGCCGAAGTAGCCTTCGGCGCTGGGGATTTGACCCTCGGGGTCGGGGATGAAGAACTCGCTGGGCATGCGGAAACCTCACGGTGAGTTTGGGAAATACCTGATCGCCGTGGGGCGTGGGGTTGTCAGTCGACTGCGGGCCGTTAGTGGCTGGTCGCGCAGTTCCCCGCGCCCCTGACGGGGCGCTGCCATCGCATACCGTTTACCTGCCCCGGCTCATCTCCGATCACGTACCGCACCCGGCGGCCGTGCACCCGGCGTGCGGGGGCGCGGCAGCCGCGCGGACGGCAGCCGCGCGCGAGGCGGGCGTAGCGGTCCGTAGCAGCGGCAGAGGCGGTCGGAGTCATCGTCGGCAAGCCTATCGAATGATCAGCTGCGTCCGTGCCGCAATGCCGGGTGTTCGCCCGCCGCGACCAGGTCCGAGACCGCGGACTTCGGGTCCTTGCCGGTGACCAGGGACTCGCCGACCAGGACCGCGTCGGCGCCGGCGTTGGCGTAGGCGATGAGGTCGTGGGGGCCGCGGACGCCGGACTCGGCGATCTTGACGATGTGGTCCGGGATCTCGGGGGCGACGCGCTCGAAGGTGCCGCGGTCGACCTCGAGGGTCTTGAGGTTGCGGGCGTTGACGCCGATGACCTTGGCGCCGGCGTCCACCGCGCGCTCGACCTCGTCCTCGTCGTGGACCTCGACGATCGGGGTGAGTCCGATGGACACCGCGCGCTCGATGAGGGACTCCAGGGCCGGCTGGTCGAGGGCCGCCACGATCAGCAGGGCCAGGTCGGCGCCGTACGCGCGGGCCTCCCACAGCTGGTACGACGTGACGATGAAGTCCTTGCGCAGGACCGGGATGTCCACACGCGCGCGGACGGCCTCGAGGTCGTCCAGCGAGCCGCCGAAGCGGCGCTGTTCGGTGAGGACGGAGATGACGGCCGCGCCGCCCGCCTCGTAGTCCGCGGCGAGCCCGGCCGGGTCGGCGATCGCGGCCAGCGCGCCCTTGGAGGGGCTGGAGCGCTTGACCTCGCAGATGACCTTGACGCCGTCGCCGCGCAGTGCGGCCACGCCGTCCTTGGCCGCGGGAGCCTTCGCCGCGCGCTCCTTGAGCTCGTCGAGGCTGACGCGCGCCTGCCGCTCCGCGAGGTCGGCACGGACTCCGTCGATGATCTCGTCGAGCACACTCACGCGAGCGGCCCCCTTCCAGACGGTTGACAGTTCCAGCGACCAGAGAAAAGAGGTGGTCACTGCGATGGTATCCGGAGGAAGGCGTAGGCCTCGCATCCGGTTGACGCCGGTCCCACTACCTGGACGTTCGCCAATTGATCAAGGGTGCAGCCAGCCACCGAACGGCAGGTTCCGGACAACCGTGAAGACCAGCAGCGATGCGCCGACGACCCAGAGGTGCACGGGCCGCAGATCGAGCCGCAGCGGTCGCCCTCGCGCGGCACGGACCACCCAGACGGTCCACAGCACGGCGAAGCCCAGATAGCCGAGCACGGCGGGCGCGTTGGCCTGGAGCGCGGTCAGGAAGTCCCCGTGGACGAACGCGTGCGCGCTGCGCAGTCCCCCGCAGCCGGGGCAGTACAGGCCCGTCAGGCGCAGCAGCGGACAGACGGGGTAGTGGCCCGGCTCGTTGGGATCCACGGCGGCGACGTACGCGAAAGCCCCCGCGACGGCCGCGAGGACCCCCGCGGGCACGGCCAGCCGTCCCGTCCTCGCCGCGTACGACGTCACCCTGTGGCTGTCGGCGTTCACGCCTTGCATTGTGCCTCGCCCGGGCCCGGACACGCGTGAGGGGCGGCACGGGGCCGCCCCTCGGGACGTCGTACGTGACTGCCCTACGGCGATCAGCTCTCGCTCTGCGCCGAGGTCACGAGCGGCTTGTGCGCGTCCTTCGGCATGCCCAGACCCATGGCGCTCATGATCCAGCCGATGATGCCGCCGGCGACCACGATCACCATGCCCGCCCAGAATCCCAGCGGCTCGGCCAGCACCATGAAGGCGCCCGCGACGCAGAAACCGATGAAGGCGATAGTGACACCGGTCCAGGCGGCCGGGGTGTGACCGTGGCTGCTGCCCGCCATGACTTGCTCCTCGTTGCTGTAAACGTGTCTGAGCCGGACGCTCAGGGCCATTGTTCCGCACGCACGCGCGCAAAGTGATCGGGGGTGGTCCAACCAACCTAAGGGGCGCGGGGCTGCATCGAATATGCGGCTCCGCCGCGCGGGCGCGACGGCCCCCACCGGCGCGCAGCCGAAAGTCAACCCCGCTACGCCCCGGTGGGGTCTTCCCCTCGGTCCAGGGCCTTCCACATCTCCTCGGGCCGGTCAGGATCGGCCGCCTTCGGCCTGCGAACCGGACGCGGCCCACCACTGCGCTCGTAGCGACCGGACATCGCGGGCCACAGCCGCCCGTACCGCAGCGCGAGCAACCCGGCCAGCAGAATCAACGCCCCGCCGGCGGCGGCGACATACGGCCAGGCGGTATGGCTCAGCGCGGCGACCGTCGCGGACGCGTCGCCGGAGGCCTTCGCGGCCTGCTCGTCGAGCGCGGACGCGTCGTCGACACCGAGGAGCGCCGCCGCGATGATCCCGGCGCCGGAGAGCGCGAGCAGCGCGGCGACCGCGAAACGGCCGGCCCTGCGGACGGCGAAGACGGCGACGAGCGCGGCGAGGCCCACTATGGCGAGGGCCGCGGGCACGCCCGTGACGTCGCTGCCCTTGGCGGTGAGCGGGAAGTCGCCGCCGGCGACGGTCGCGGTGCCCTCCGACCACTGCTGACGGGTCGCGAGCAGCGCCACGGCCGCGCCGAGCGCGCCGGAGAGTAGGGCTACGGCGAGGCTGAGCCGGCCGGCCCTGGCGGGTCCGGCGGCTTCGGAACGGGGGGGAGGAACAGCAGTCACCAGTCCACTATCGCCCCAACCCCGGGCGAAGTGTCACCCGGGGTTCGTATGAGAAGCGCCCTATTGCCCGAGTCGGTTCGCCGTGTGCACCGCGCGCAGCACCGCGGCCGCCTTGTTCCGGCACTCCTGGTCCTCGGCGACCGGGTCGGAGTCGGCGACGATTCCGGCGCCGGCCTGGACGTAGGCCGTGCCGTCGCGGAGGAGGGCCGTGCGGATGGCGATGGCCGTGTCGGAGTCGCCCGCGAAGTCGAGGTAGCCGACGCAGCCGCCGTACAGCCCGCGCCGGGACGGTTCGAGTTCGTCGATGATCTGCATCGCGCGCGGCTTGGGGGCGCCGGAGAGGGTGCCCGCCGGGAAGCATGCCGTCAGGACGTCGAAGGCGGTGCGGCCCGGGGCGACCTTGCCGGTCACCGTCGAGACGATGTGCATCACGTGCGAGTACCGCTCGATGGACATGAAGTCCACGACCTCCACGGAGCCCGGCTCGCAGACGCGCCCCAGGTCGTTGCGGCCCAGGTCGACCAGCATCAGGTGCTCGGCGCGCTCCTTGGGGTCGGCGAGCAGTTCGTCGGCGAGAGCCTGGTCCTCCTGCGGGGTGGCTCCGCGCCACCGGGTGCCGGCGATGGGGTGGACCATGGCCCGCCCGTCCTCGACCTTCACGAGGGCTTCGGGGGACGAGCCGACGACGTCGAAGCCGTCGAAGCGGAACAGGTACATGTACGGGGAGGGGTTGGTGGCCCTCAGGACCCGGTACACGTCCAGCGCGCTTGCCGTGCAGGGTGTTTCGAAGCGCTGCGAGGGGACGACCTGGAAGGCCTCGCCCGCGCGGATGCGCTCCTTGATGTCCTCGACGGCCTCGCGGAAGTCCTCGCCGCCCCACAGGGCGGTGTACTCGGGGAGCTCGGAGGGCGGGAGGACGGCGGGCGGCTGGGCCACCGGGCGGGTCAGGTCCGCCTGCATGGCGTCCAGGCGGGCCACGGCGTCCGTGTAGGCCTCGTCGACGCCGGTGTCGAGGTCGTTGTGGTTGATCGCGTTGGCGATCAGCAGGACCGAGCCCTCCCAGTGGTCCATCACCGCGAGGTCGCTGGTGAGGAGCATGGTCAGCTCGGGCAGTCCCAGGTCGTCGCGCTCGCCGGGGCCGATCTTCTCCAGGCGGCGCACGATGTCGTAGCCGAGGTAGCCGACCATGCCGCCGGTGAAGGGCGGCATGCCGTCCTGGTGGGGGGTGTGCAGGGCCTCGATGGTGGCGCGCAGGGCGGCGAGGGGGTCGCCGCCGACGGGGACGCCGACGGGCGGGGCGCCGAGCCAGTGGGCCTGACCGTCCCTCGATGTGAGGGTCGCGGCGGAGCGCACGCCCACGAACGAGTAGCGAGACCATTGAAAAGCCGTGCGGCCGTTCTCCGCGGACTCCAGCAGGAAGGTGCCGGGGCGCTCGGCGGCGAGCTTGCGGTAGAGGGCGACCGGGGTGTCGCCGTCGGCGAGGAGCTTGCGCGTGACCGGGATGACGCGCCGGTCGGTGGCGAGCTTGCGGAAGGTCTCGAGGTCCATGGCGGCTGACCTTACTGATCCGGGGCGGACACGCCGGAATCGGCGTCCTTGAGCAGCACGTCGACGTCGAAGCAGGTGCGTGCGCCGGTGTGGCAGGCGGCGCCGACCTGGTCGACCTTGACCAACACGGTGTCGGCGTCGCAGTCGAGCGCGACCGACTTGACCCACTGGAAGTGGCCGGAGGTGTCGCCCTTGACCCAGTACTCCTGGCGGCTGCGCGACCAGTACGTGCAGCGGCCGGTGGTCAGCGTGCGGTGCAGCGCCTCGTCGTCCATCCAGCCGAGCATCAGCACCTCACCGGTGTCGTACTGCTGGGCGATGGCGGGGACGAGCCCGTCGGCGGCGCGCTTGAGGCGGTCGGCGATCTCGGGGTCGAGGTTGCTGGGAGGGGGCGTGCTGGTCATGGTTGCCATTGTGCCGCGCGCCACCGACAGGTCTGGCGCGGTGTCCACTGTGCGGACCCGGTGTGCGGTCGTAGGCTGACGGCATGTCGACTTTCGCCAAGCGTGAACGACTTCTGCTCGCCGATCTTCTGGAGACCGCCGGTCCCGAGGCACCGACCCTGTGCGAGGGCTGGCAGACCCGGGACCTGGCGGCGCACGTGGCGGTGCGCGAGCGCCGCCCCGACGCCGCCGGGGGTCTGCTCATCAAGCAGCTCGCCTCCCGTCTGGACAAGGCGATGGGGGAGTTCACGGCCAAGCCGTACGAGGAACTGATCCAGCTGATCCGTACCGGCCCGCCGCGCTTCTCGCCCTTCTCCCTCAAGCAGATCGACGAGGCGTCCAACACGATCGAGTTCTACGTCCACACCGAGGACGTCCGCCGTGCCCAGCCCGACTGGACCCCGCGCGAGCTCGACCCGGTCTTCCAGGACGCGCTCTGGACGCGTCTGGAGCGCACCGCCCGCCTGATGGGCCGCAGCGCTCCCACGGGCCTCGTCCTGCGCCGCCCGGACGGCCAGACGGCGGTGGCGCACCGCGGTGCCCCGGTCGTGACGGTGACCGGCGAACCCTCGGAGCTCCTGCTGTTCCTGTACGGCCGGCACAACGCCGCGCAGGTCGAGCTGGACGGCGACAAGGACGCGATCGCCAAGCTGCACGAGGCGAAGGAGCTGGGGATCTAGGCGCTACTTCGGGAGCTCGGCGCGGCGCAGGTCCCTGGCGCACAGGGCCACGACCCCGCCGAGCCCGCAGACCGCCGCGCTGACGGCGAACACGGGGCCCGTACCCCACGTTCCGATGGCCGCGGCGGACAGCGGCATGCTCAGCGGGGCGAAACCCAGGCTCATCAGACTGGCCACGGCGGTGACCCGGCCCAGGTAGGCGGGGTCGGCCTGGGTCTGCAGCAGGGCCCCGCACATCGCGCCGCTGAGCCCGGCGAGCAGCCCGACCAGCAGGGCCGTGCCGACGGCGACGCCGATACTCGGCGCCTGGGCGAGGGCCCCGATCGCGACCGACCCGGCGATGATCGTGCCCGCCGCCACCCGCCCCGCGTGCGGCAGCCGCCCGCGGACGGTGAGCAGCAGGGCCGCGGCACCCGCGCCGACGCCGAACCCGGCGAGTATCCAGCCCATCCCCGCGGCGCCCCAGCCTCGTTCGTCGGCGAGGAGGGTCAGACCGACGTTGAGGGGGCCGACGAAGCCGAGGTCGCCGAGGGCGATGGCCAGCATCAGCGGGGCGAGGACACGGTGGCCGCGGATGTGGCGCAGGCCGGCCGTCAGGTCGCCCCAGGCGGTGCCTCGTGCCCCGGGCGTCCCGTCGCCGGCGGGCACCTCCCGTATGCGCACGGAGACCAGCAGCGGCACGGACACGGCGATCAGCAGCCCCGCGAGGCCGAACGCCGCCGCCGAGCCGCCGACCGCCACGCCGAGCCCGCCGAGCGGTCCGCCGACGACGCTCGCGATGCGGATGCCGAGACCTCGCATGCCCTGCACGCGCGCGAGCTGGTCGCGTGACGTCACGCGCGCGGGGAGGGCGCCGACGGCCGGGACGAACACCGCGTCGACGGCGCCGAAGACCAGGGCGAGCACGGCCAGCGGCCACAGCCCCGGGCTGGTGGGGAGCAGCAGCGCCGCCACCGCCAGCACCGCCGCGCAGCGCACCACGTCGCTCCCGATGACGACCCTGCGCGGTCCGAGCCGGTCGGCGATCACTCCCCCGCCCAGCATCAGGACCGCCCGCGGCAGCGCGCTCGCCGACATCACGAGGCCGGCCTGCGAGGGGCTTCCGGCCTGTACGGCGGCCCAGGACAGGGCGATGTAGTACACGCTGTCGCCGACCATCGAGGAGGTGTAGGCGGCGAGCCAGCGCAGGACGTTGGCGTCGCGGTGGGCGGGGCGGGGGGTGACGTCGGGCGCGGAGATGAGCGTGGCGGGCACGGAACCGGGTCCTCTCAGGCGCGGAAGGGGAACGCGTACGTGTGCACCGCGACGTTCTCGCGACCCTCGGTGTCGCCTGCGGCGTCGGCGGCCCGGCCCCGCTCGTCGTACTGGTGCAGGAGCGCGAGCATCTCCTTGTTCAGCTCGGCCAGTTCGTCCGCGGTGAGGCGGAGTGCGGCCTCGGAGGACTCGGCTGTCCGGTTCCACTCGTGGCTCCAGTGGGCGCGTTCGTCGAGCCAGCGGCGGTACATGTCCATGCGCTGCTCGGCGAAGAGCCTGCTGGCCGCGGTGTGCGCGGCCGCTTCCTCGGGGGCGTCGCGGAAGTCCTCGTCGCGGATGCTCACGCCGTCCGAGGCGGGCTGCCACCACCTCTCCCGGCCGTCCGCGCTCTGCGGCCGGGCCTCTTCGATCAGGCCGTGCTCGGCGAGCTTGCGCAGGTGGTAGCTGACCAGCGAGACGGCCTCGTCGACCGCCTCGGCCAGCTGCGAGGCGGTGGCGACCCGGGCCAGGGTCAGATTCCGGTACAGCCTCATCCGCAACGGGTGCGCGAGCGCCTTGAGGGTGCCCACGTCCGTGATCCGCCGGTCCCGTTCCTTGCCTGTCATGCCTCCACGGTAGATACGAAAGAAAAGTTGCGCAATGAATTTTGCGCAACTTCTCTTTCGCATCTGTCCACAAGTAAGCCCCGGCCACCAGGTGCCCGGGGCTTACCTCAATGCCTCATACACGTCACCGCACGGGGTGTCCGGCCCCTCGCAACGCGTCCTTCACCTCGCCGATCCGCAGATCCCCGAAGTGGAAGACCGAAGCCGCCAGCACCGCGTCCGCCCCCGCCTCGATGGCCGGAGCGAAGTCGGCGAGCTTGCCCGCACCGCCGGAGGCGATCACCGGAACCGTCACGTGCTTGCGGACGGCGGCGATCATCTCCAGGTCGTAGCCGTCCTTCGTGCCGTCCGCGTCCATCGAGTTGAGCAGGATCTCGCCCGCGCCCAGCTCGGCGGCCCGGTGCGCCCACTCGACGGCGTCGATGCCGGTGCCCTTGCGGCCACCGTGGGTGGTGACCTCGAAGGTGCCCTCGGGAGTGCGCCGCGCGTCCACCGACAGCACCAGGACCTGGCGCCCGAACCGCTCCGCGATCTCCTTGATCAGCTCGGGGCGCGCGATGGCGGCCGTGTTCACGCCCACCTTGTCCGCGCCCGCCCGCAGCAGCTTGTCCACGTCCTCGGCGGTGCGCACGCCGCCGCCGACGGTCAGCGGGATGAAGACCTGCTCGGCGGTGCGGCGCACCACGTCGTACGTGGTCTCGCGGTTGCCCGACGAGGCGGTGATGTCCAGGAACGTCAGCTCGTCGGCGCCCTCGGCGTCGTACACCTTGGCCATCTCGACGGGGTCGCCCGCGTCGCGCAGGTTCTGGAAATTGACGCCCTTGACGACCCGGCCGTTGTCCACGTCCAGGCAGGGGATGACTCGTACGGCGAGGGTCATGCGGACACTCCGGGTTCTCCGCCGGAGCGGAATGCCTCCACCTCGACCTCGACGACCAGGCTGGGGTCCACGAAGCCGGAGACGATGATCATGGATGCGGCGGGCCGGACGGCGTCGAACAGCTCCTTGTGAGCGCGTCCGACCTCCTCCACGTCCCGGCCGTGGGTGAGGTACATGCGCGTCCGCACGACGTCCGCCGGGCCGAGTCCCAACTGCTCCAGCGCCGCGAACGCGACCTTGAAGGAGTTGACCGCCTGCTCGTACGGATCGCCCGCGGCGATCTCACCGTCCACGATCGACGTGCAGCCGGAGACCAGCACCAGGCCGTTGGGCAGCTCCACCGCGCGGGAGTACCCGAAGGCCTCCTCCCAGGGCGCGCCGGTCGAAACGCGTCGCAGATCGCTCACTCGGCCACCGCCTCCAGTGCCTCTTCCAGGGTGAACGCCTTCGCGTACAGGGCCTTCCCGACGATGGAGCCCTCGACACCGAGGGGTACCAGCTCGGCGATGGCCCGCAGGTCGTCCAGCGACGACACCCCGCCGGAGGCCACGACCGGCCGGTCGGTGGCCGCGCAGACGTTGCGGAGCAGCTCCAGGTTCGGGCCCTGCAGCGTGCCGTCCTTCGCGATGTCCGTGACGACGTACCGCGCGCAGCCCTCCTTGTCGAGGCGCTCCAGCGTCTCGTAGAGGTCGCCGCCGTCGCGGGTCCAGCCGCGGCCCTTGAGGGTGGTGCCGCGTACGTCCAGGCCGACCGCGATCCGGTCGCCGTGCTCGGCGATGATCCTGGCGACCCACTCGGGGGTCTCCAGTGCGGCGGTGCCGAGGTTCACGCGGGTGCAGCCGGTGGCGAGGGCCGCCGCGAGGGAGGCGTCGTCGCGGATGCCGCCGGACAGCTCCACCTTGATGTCCATGGCCTCGGTGACCTGGCGGACCAGGTCCCGGTTGTCGCCAGTGCCGAACGCGGCGTCCAGGTCGACGAGGTGCAGCCACTCGGCGCCCGCCCGCTGCCAGGCGAGGGCGGCCTCCAGCGGGGAGCCGTACGAAGTCTCCGTGCCGGACTCGCCATGCACGAGACGGACGGCCTGGCCGTCACGGACGTCGACGGCGGGAAGGAGTTCGAGCCGTGCGGGGTTCGAAGGCATCAGAGGGTTCCGATCCAGTTGTTCAGCAGCTGCGCACCGGCGTCGCCGGACTTCTCGGGGTGGAACTGCGTGGCCCACAGGGCGCCGTTCTCCACGGCGGCCACGAAGGGCTTGCCGTGCGTGGACCAGGTCACGAGCGGTGCCCGCATCGCCGGGTTCGAGGTCTCCAGGGTCCAGTCGTGGACGGCGTAGGAGTGCACGAAGTAGAAGCGGGCGTCCGCGTCCAGGCCGGCGAACAGCTGGGAGCCGGCCGGCGCGTCCACGGTGTTCCAGCCCATGTGGGGCACGATGTCGGCCTGGAGCGGCTCGACCGAGCCGGGCCACTCGTCGACGCCCTCGGTCTCCACGCCGTGTTCGATGCCGCGCGCGAAGAGGATCTGCATGCCGACGCAGATGCCCATGACCGGGCGCCCGCCGGAGAGCCGGCGGTCGATGATCCAGTCGCCGCGCGCCTCCTTGAGGCCCTTCATGCAGCTGGCGAAGGCGCCGACGCCGGGCACCAGCAGGCCGTCGGCGTTCATGGCCTTGTCGTAGTCACGCGTTATCTCGACCTCGGCCCCGGTGCGTGCGAGGGCCCGTTCGGCGGAACGGACGTTGCCGAAGCCGTAGTCGAAGACGACTACCTTCTTGGCGGACGCGCTCAACTCCACACCTCCAGCCTCATGACGCCGGCGACGAGACACATCGCGGCGCCGATGGAGAGCAGCACGATGAGCTGCTTCGGCATCCCCTGCTTGACGAAGGAGTAGATCCCGCCGGCCAGGAAGAGGCCGACGACGATCAGGACGGTCGACAGCCCGTTCACAGCGCGCCCTTCGTGGACGGGAGGATGCCGGCCGCGCGCGGGTCGCGCTCGCAGGCGTAGCGCAGGGCCCGGGCCAGCGCCTTGAACTGGCACTCCACGATGTGGTGCGCGTTGCGACCGTACGGCACGTGCACGTGCAGCGCGATCTGGGCCTGGGCGACGAAGGACTCCAGGATGTGCCGGGTCATCGTGGTGTCGTACTCGCCGATCATCGGCGCCATCTTCTCGGGCTCGGTGTGCACGAGGTAGGGGCGGCCGGACAGGTCGACGGTGACCTGGGCGAGGGACTCGTCCAGCGGGACCGTGCAGTTGCCGAAGCGGTAGATGCCGACCTTGTCGCCGAGCGCCTGCTTGAAGGCGGCGCCGAGGGCGAGGGCGCTGTCCTCGATGGTGTGGTGCGAGTCGATGTGCAGGTCGCCCTCGGTCTTCACGGTCAGGTCGAACAGACCGTGGCGGCCGAGCTGGTCGAGCATGTGGTCGTAGAAGCCGACACCTGTCGACACATCGACCTTGCCGGACCCGTCGAGGTCGATCTCGACGAGGACCGAGGTCTCCTTCGTCACCCGCTCGATTCTTCCGATGCGACCTTCGCGAGTCATGCGCTCTGCTCCTTCTTCAGTTCACGGACCGCGTCGAGGAACGCGTCGTTCTCTTCGGGGGTGCCGGCGGTGACCCGCAGCCAGCCCGGCACTCCGTTGTCCCGGACCAGGACACCCCGGTCGAGGATCTTCTGCCACACGGTGTGGGAGTCGTCGAACCGCCCGAACTGCACGAAGTTGGCGTCCGACGCCGTGACCTCGTACCCGGCCGCCAGCAGCTCGGCGACCAGCCGGTCCCGCTCCGCCTTCAGCTGCTCGACGTACTTCAGCAGCGTGTCGGTGTGTTCCAGGGCGGCCAGGGCGGTCGCCTGGGTGATCGCCGACAGGTGGTAGGGCAGTCGTACGAGCTGTACGGCGTCGACGACCGCCGGGTGCGCGGCGAGGTAGCCAAGGCGCAGGCCGGCCGCGCCGAAGGCCTTCGACATCGTCCGGGAGACGACGAGATTCGGCCGACCTTCGATCAGCGGCAGCAGCGAGGCGCCGTGGCTGAACTCGATGTACGCCTCGTCGACCACGACCAGCGAGGGCTTGGCGGCCTGCGCGGCCTCGTACAGGGCGAGGACCGTCTCGGCCGGGACCGCGGTGCCGGTGGGGTTGTTGGGGGTGGTGACGAAGACGACGTCCGGCCGGTTCTCGGCGATCGCCTTCTCGGCGGCGGCGAGGTCGATCGTGAAGTCCTCGTTGCGCGGACCGGAGATCCAGCCGGTGCCGGTGCCGCGCGAGATGAGCCCGTGCATCGAGTACGACGGCTCGAAGCCGATCGCCGTACGGCCCGGTCCACCGAAGGTCTGCAGCAGCTGCTGGATGACCTCGTTGGAGCCGTTCGCGGCCCACACGTTGGCCAGGCCCACCTCGTGACCGGACGTGTCCGTCAGGTACTTCGCGAGCTGCGTGCGCAGTTCCACGGCGTCCCGGTCCGGGTAGCGGTTGAGGTTCCGGGCGGCCTCACGGACCCGCTCGGTGATGCGCTCGACCAGCGGCTCGGGCAGGGGGTAGGGGTTCTCGTTGGTGTTCAGCCGTACGGGGACGTCCAACTGGGGTGCGCCGTAAGGGGACTTGCCGCGCAGCTCGTCCCGTACGGGGAGATCGTCGATGTCAGTCACTTGCCTTCAGGAACCTTCCACCCGAACCGTGCCTTGATCGCCGCGCCGTGCGCGGGCAGGTCTTCCGCCTCCGCCAGCGTCACCACGTGATGCGCCACGTCGGCCAGCGCGTCCTTCGTGTAGTCGACGATGTGGATGCCCCGGAGGAAGGACTGCACCGACAGCCCGGAGGAGTGGCAGGCGCAGCCGCCGGTGGGCAGGACGTGGTTGGACCCGGCGGCGTAGTCGCCGAGCGACACGGGTGCCCAGGGGCCGATGAAGATCGCGCCCGCGTTGCGGACCCGCTCGGCGACCGCGGTGGCGTCGGCGGTCTGGATCTCCAGGTGCTCGGCGCCGTAGGCGTTGACGACCCGCAGGCCCTCGTCGATGCCGTCGACGAGGACGATCGCGGACTGCTTGCCCTCCAGGGCCGGGCGGATCCGCTCGTCGATGTGCTTGCTGGCCGCGACCTGCGGCTCCAGCTCCTTCTCGACCGCGTCCGCGAGCGCGACGGAGTCGGTGACCAGGACGGCCGCCGCGAGCGGGTCGTGCTCGGCCTGGCTGATCAGGTCGGAGGCGACGTGCACCGGGTCGGCGGTGTCGTCCGCGAGGATCGCGATCTCGGTCGGACCGGCCTCGGAGTCGATGCCGATCTTGCCGGTGAAGTAGCGCTTGGCCGCGGCCACCCAGATGTTGCCGGGGCCGGTGACCATGGTGGTGGGCGCGCAGGACTCGGTGCCGTACGCGAACATCGCGACGGCGGTCGCGCCACCGGCGGCGTACACCTCGTCGACGCCGAGCAGCGCGCACGCGGCGAGGATCGTCGGGTGCGGCAGGCCGCCGAAGTCGGCCTGCGCCGGAGAGGCGAGGGCGAGGGACTCGACGCCGGCCTCCTGGGCCGGGACGACGTTCATGATCACGGAGGACGGGTAGACGGCCCGCCCGCCGGGCGCGTACAGCCCGACCCGGTCGACCGGCACCCACTTCTCGGTGACGGAACCGCCGGGCACGACCTGGGTCGTGTGGGTGCTGCGACGCTGCTCGCGGTGGACGAGACGGGCGCGGCGGATGGATTCCTCGAGGGCCGCGCGCACGGCCGGGTCGAGGGATTCCAGCGCGTCGCTGATCGCCTGGGCCGGGACCCGTACGGATTCCAGCCGCACGCCGTCGAACTTCTCGGCGAAGTCGATCAGCGCCGCGTCACCCCGATGATGCACGGCCTCACAGATCGGACGCACCTTCTCGAGGGCGGCCGAGACGTCGAAGTCGGCTCGGGGCAGCAGGTCGCGCAGGGCGGGGCCCTCGGGGAGGGCGTCGCCGCGCAGATCGATTCGGGAGATCACGGGGTCAATTCTCTCAGACCGCGGTTCGGCGTCGTTCGGGCATTCCAGTGGCTGATACGCAACCTGGAAGATCCCCCTCACGTCTAGCGTTCAGGGCGTCACCGAGCGGGCATGACCAGCATGAACAGTTGTGCGAAACGAGTGAGCGACGGAGAGGGACGGAAGAGCCGTGACCGACGGGGCCGGCATCCGGGACGGGGACCTGCCGGGCGATCTGACCGACGCCGAGGCCGGGATGTGGCAGGCCTTCCGCAACGGCAGCGTGTACGACCTGAGCAGCGGCGACTCGGTCGTCGACGATCCGCACGGCGGGCATCCGTGGGGACCCGAGCGGACCGTGCGGGCCCGCATCGTGTGCTGGCTGCTCCTGGACGGGCCGCCCGCGCTCGCGGGCCGGGTGTCGTCCCTGAAGCTGAGCGGGGTGCAGATCAGCGGCATGCTGGAGCTGGCCGGCGGCATCGTGGTGCCGTACATGGAGATGCGGGGCTGCCGTTTCGAGCGGGACGTCCTGATGCCGGAGGCCCGCTTCACGACCATGCGGATGGTGGACTGCTCGGTGCCGCGCCTGGAGGCGGCCCGCATCCACACGGAGGGCGACCTGCACCTCCCCCGCTGCCGCTTCCACAACGGCGTACGGCTGACCGACGCCCACATCGGCACCGACCTGCTGCTCAACCAGGCGATCGTCTACCGGGACCGCAGCGGCCGCTCGATCGCCGCCGACGGCATGACCGTCGGACAGGATCTCCAGGCCGAGCTCCTCGAGTCGCACGGCGAACTGAGCCTGCGCAGCGCCAAGATCGGCGTCTCGCTGAGCCTGCGCGGCGCGAAGCTGGCCAACCCGTACACACGGCTCGCGCTGAACGCGCCGCAGCTGACCGTCGAGCGCTCGATGTACCTGACCCCGGCGGGCATCGGCAACGCGCTGCTGAGCGGGGCGACTCCGGCGCGCGGGACGCGTATCCAGCGGTTCACGTGCGAGGGCGGACTGCGCCTGGACGACGGGCGGTTCGGGGACGCCCTCGACTTCGAGCGGGCGCGGTTCACGCTCACCGACGACCAGGAGGTGTCGCTGCGCCGCATCCAGACGCCCGAGCTGCGCTTCCTCGGGGAGCATCCGGCGCGCGGCACGGTCGTGCTGTCGGGGGCGCGAGTGGTGAACCTGATGGACCGCACGGACAGCTGGCCGGGTCCGGGGCGGCTGCACATGGGCGGCTTCAGCTACGAGAACCTGGTGCCGAGGGGCCCGTTCCCGCTGGCCGAGCGGCTGGAGTGGGTGACCGCGGCGACCGCCGAGTACAACCCGGAGCCGTACGAGCGGCTGGCGACCGTGCTGCGGTCCGGCGGCGAGGACGAGGACGCGCGCGAGGTGCTGCTCGCCAAGCAGCGCCGGCGCCGCGAGACGCTGCCGCCCGCCGCCAAGCTGTGGGGGTACGCGCAGGACTGGACGGTCGCCTACGGGTACCGGCCGGGGCGGGCCCTGGTGTGGATGGCGGTGCTGTGGGCGGCGGCCTCGCTGGCCTTCGCGCACGCGAACCATCCGCCGATCAAGAGCGGCGAGGCGCCGTACTGGAACCCGGCCCTGTTCGCCCTCGACCTGCTCCTGCCGGTCATCGACCTGGGCCAGGTCGGTTTCTGGCAGCTCAGGGGCGGCTGGCAGTGGCTGGCCGCGGTGATGATCCTGCTGGGCTGGATCCTGGCGACGACGGTGGCGGCCGGGGCGACGAGGCTGCTGCGGCGGAGTTAGGCCGCCGGGCACAGCGGGCGAACAGTTGTTGAACAGTAAACGCTTTACCGACTCTTGACTTACCGTCGTACAACTTTCCACACTTTGCTCGAAACCTCTGGCGCATCCCGGACCAGCGGCTTTTCAATGGTCGACACCATGGCTCTGCTGCCCCCCTTCGTCCGCTCCCCGAGGACGGCCAGGACCCCCGTCCAGCACCCCGCCGTCGCGCTCCCCGCCGACGACGAGGTGCTCCTCGACGCGCCGGACGACCACCTGGGCCCCGCCCTCGTGGCCGCCGGGCAGGGCACCTGGCAGACCGCGTCCCGGCTGCTCGCCGCGACCCGCGAGGGCGCCGCGTGGGAGAACCGCGACCGGTACGCCGTACGACTGGCGTCCTTCGCTCAGTCGCGCGCCGAGTGGTTCGAGGACTGGCGTACGGCCGCCCCGCACGACCCGGACATGCTGCTGGTCGGCGCCCAGCTCGCGGTGGCCCGCGCCTGGCAGTCGCCGGCCAGGGCGGAGCTGCTGCGCGAGGTGAGCCCGCTGATCACGGCCGCCGCGCGCGGCGACGACCGCGATCCGGTGCCGTGGCGGATAGCGCTGGACCACGCACACGGCTCGAACGCCGGGCACAAATACTTCGAGGAGCTGTGGGAGGCGGCGATCCGCCGCGCCCCGCACCACTACGGCTGCCATGCCGCCGCCATGCGCTACCTCGCCGACAGCTGGCACGGCTCCCACCAAGAGTGCTTCGATTTCGCCGAGACGGCCGCGCAGGACGCCCCCGCCGACTCCCTCGTCCAGGCGCTGCCGACGCGTGCCGCCCTCGCCTATCTGACCGACGGTTGCGGACCCGACGTGGCGCACGAGCGGCTGGACGCGGCGGCGGACCGGGCGATCGCGCTGTCGGCCCGTTTCCCGGCGGCCGACCCCTGGCCGGCGGAGATGCGGAACAAGCTGGCCTACGTCCTGTCCCGCCTGGGCCGCTGGACGGACGCGCTCGAGCAGGTGAGGCTCATCGGCCCGTACGCCACGTCATTCCCCTGGGACCGGCTCTCCGACGATCCGCTGGGCCGGTTCCTGGAACTGCGCGAAGAGGTCCGCCTGCACGCGGCCTCCGGACATCCACGGAGTGGGCACACGGAACGTGCACACCCCGGCGACCATTAGGCTTCTGCGCCGTGACCACCGTCCGTCTTCCCCTCTTCCCTCTGAACTCGGTTCTGTTCCCGGGGCTGGTGCTGCCGCTGAACGTCTTCGAGGAGCGCTATCGCGCCATGATGCGCGAACTGCTCAAAACCCCCGAGGACGAATCGCGCCGCTTCGCCGTCGTGGCGATCCGCGACGGCCTCGAGGTCGCCGTGAGCTCCCCCGGCATGCCCGACCCGACGGCCCTGCCCGAACGCGGGCCCGCGGCGGGCTTCGGCACGGACCCGCTCAAGGCGTTCCACGGCACCGGCTGCGTGGCCGACGCGGCGACGATCCGGGAGCGTGAGGACGGCACGTTCGAGGTGCTGGCGACGGGCACCACGCGCGTGCGTCTGCTGTCGGTGGACGCCTCGGGTCCGTTTCTGACGGCGGAGCTGGAAGAGCTCCCGGAGGAGCCGGGCGAAGGGGCGGGCGCGCTGGCGGAGGGCGTTCTCAGGGCCTTCCGGCAGTACCAGAAGCGTCTGGCGGGCGCCCGCGAGCGCTCGCTCACGACGGGCTCGGAGCTGCCGGACGAACCCTCGGTGGTGTCCTACCTGGTGGCCGCGGCGATGATGCTGGACACCCCGACCAGGCAGCGCCTGCTCCAGGCTCCCGACTCCGCGTCCCGCCTGCGCGACGAGCTGAAACTCCTTCGCTCGGAGACGTCCATCATCCGTAACCTGCCGTCGTTGCCGGCGTCGGACCTGACGCGCGGTCCGACGAGCCTGAACTGAGCCGGGGCCCCGAATGGCGAAGAAGTCGAAGAAGCAGCAGTCGGGCGGCACGCCCGCGACGGTGGCGCTGACGGCGGCGGGCGTGGAGTACACGGTCCACGCCTACGACCACGATCCCGCCCACCCCTCCTACGGCGAGGAGGCGGCCGAGGCGATGGGCGTCTCCCCGGAGCGCGTCTTCAAGACCCTGGTGGCCGACGTCGACGGCGCCCTGACGGTGGCCGTGGTCCCGGTCGCCGGCCAGCTGGACCTGAAGGCGCTCGCCACGGCGGTCGGCGGCAAGCGCGCCGCCATGGCCGACCCGGCTCTGGCCGAACGCACCACGGGCTACGTCCGGGGCGGTATCTCCCCGCTGGGCCAGCGCAAGAAGCTCCCGACGGTCCTGGACGCCTCGGCCTCGGCCCACCCCACGATCTGCGTCTCGGCGGGCCGCAGAGGCCTGGAGGTCGAACTCACCCCCGAGTCCCTCTCCGCACTGACCCAGGCGATCCTGGCCCCCATCGGCCGCGCCTGACCTCTCGACGCGGCTGACTTCCTCGGCTAAGCACGAGGGACATGTCGAAGAAAACGCGAAAGCGAAAGTGGCGCATGAAAAAGGGCCGAGCAAACCACGGCAGGCGACCGGCCTAGCACTCGTTCCGGTCACGTGCACCTCTCGACGCCGGTCCAGGCAATCTCAGCCCGTCCGGCGTTTGAGGACAAGGCCCGTTCAGGGCCGGCAGCGGGGGTCTGGGGGCGCAGTCCCCAGGGACGGGACGGGTAGGGGCGGCGGGGGCGAGGAAACCCTCGCCGCGGCCACCGCCCACCGAAGCCCTACACCGACGGCGCCCCATGAGGCCCGTACGGCCCCTGCGGCGGATACGGCTCAGGATCCCGCGGCCCGAACAGCGCCGTGAGCCCCAGATGCACCACCAGCGCCCCGAACGGCCACGCCAGCCACGCCCCCTTCGCCGACAACTTCAGCGGCGCCGAGAAGGTGACCCCCTTGCCCACGGACTTCGCATGGGCGATCACATCCTGCGCGGGCCCCAGCCAGATCCCGACCCGCCAGGCCAGCAGCGACCCGAGGAGCCCCCCGACACCCAGCGCCACGACCAGCGGCACACCACCGCGCCGCCGCACCAGGAACACCACGAGCGCGCTCACGAGACCGAACGCCAGCCCCAGCAGAGTGAACGTTCCGTCGACCCCGATCGCCTGCTCCCCCTCGGTGTCCCCGAGGTAGACGACCCAGCTCTTGTCGACGACGTCCCCGACCAGCGGCACATGCGGCGCCAGCCACCACCACAACACCCCGAGCAGCACCCCGCCGAGCGCCACGGCGAGGGCGACGACGACGGCCTCGCGTACTTCGGTCGCCATGCCGGGACCGCCGTACGCGGCCTCGTGGGACGCGGGAGCCTTGTACCCGGCGGCAGGCGACTGCCACGCGGCGTGCGGGGGCTGTTCGTGCGGCGGCGGGGGCGGAGTCAACGGTGCGGTCACCCTGACATCGTGCCAGGCCCGCCTGTGCGGCGCGTCACCGGACGGCCGCCCGACGGTACGCCCAGGTGGCGACGGCCAGCGACACAACCCCCACGACCCCGCACACGGCGAGGTCACCGACCACGAACGCCCAGTCGGGATCCGGTCCGAACGTCCGCGCGAACGCCTCCACGCCGTAGGTCGACGGCAGCAGATCCCGCAGGAACCGCACCGCCTCCGGCATCCGGTCGGCCGGCAGCACGCCGAGCAGCAGCGCCGCGGACATCCCCAACTGCCCGAGCACCGTGGCCAGTTCCGGCCGCGGCGCGAGCAGCCCGAAGGCCGCCCCGAGCCCGGCGAGGGCCGCTCCCGCCAGCGGGATCACGGCGAGGAGCACCCACAGATGCGCCAGCGGCAGCCCGAACAGCACGCACCCGAACACCGCGGTCACCACGGTCCCCGGCACGGTGAAGGAGGCGTACGCCCCCGCGGCCCCGAGCACCACGGCGGCCGGCGGCACCGGCAGCGTGGCGTAGTGGTCGAGCCCGCCGCTGGCCCGCAGCTGTCCGAAGTACTGCGCGAGCAGGTTCAGCGCGACGAAGGCCACGACGAGCACCGACGATCCCGCGACGACGGCCTGCGCCTCGGCCCCGCCGTCCACGACCCCCCGCATGAGGACCATGATCCCGACCGACTGGAAGGTCGCCACGAACAGCAGCGGGATGCGCGCCACCCGCGCACGGGACAGCTGCGCCCGGTACACGGCCGCGAGCGACGGCCACAGCCGCGCACGCGGCCCGAGCTCGGCCGCGCCGCGGACCGTCTCCTCGACGGCCCGGGCGCTGCCCGGCAGAACCTCGGCGGGTACGACACTCACGTGGCGCTGCTCCCTCTCACAGACGGGTTCACTCCGGCGTTCGTCCTGTTCCGTACGGATGCTACGGCCCGCGCACTCAAGCCCGGCTCAAGGTCCCGCATCGCGCTCACGCCTTCACCAGCCCCTGCTGCGCCGCCCCGCCGAGCGCCAGGTAGACGTCCTCCAGGCTCGGCGTGGCCAGGGTGAAGTCGTCGAGGGCGGCGAAGGCCGCTCCCCCGGTCACCGTCGCGACGACCGCCCGCGCCTCCTCGGGCGCGAGCCGCAGCGTCCAGCGGCGCCCGGAGGCGACGGCCCGGTCCTGGAGCGCGGCGACCTCGGGGACGTGCAGCGGAGCGGCCTCGCGCCATACGAGGTCGACCCGGACCTCCCCGGCGACCTGCTCCTTGAGCCCGACGGGGGTGTCGCAGGCGATCACCCTGCCCTGGTCCAGGACGGCGACCCGGTCGAGGACGGTCTCGGCCTCGATGACGTTGTGGGTGACGAGTAGTACGGTCGTCCCGCGCTCGGCCCGCCGCCGGTCCACGGCGGACCAGACGGCCCGCCGCGCGACGGGGTCCATCGCGGTGGTCGGCTCGTCGAGCACCAGCAGCGGCCGCTCGCCGACCAGCGCGGCGGCGAGGCACGCCAGCCGCCGCTGACCGCCGGAGAGCTTGTTGATGGCCCGTCCGGCGAGCGAGGTGAGGCCCAGTTCGTCGAGTACGGCGTCCCGCTCGGCCCGCGCGGCGCGTGCCTCGAGTCCGCGCAGTCGCCCGGTGGTCTCGGCGGCGAGCGAGACGGTCAGTTCGTCCAGGGCGGTGGACTCCTGGCCGAGATAGGCGAGGATCCGCGCGGCCCGCTCCGGGTGGCGCACGATGTCGTGGCCGAGGATCTCGACGCTGCCCCGGTCGGGCCGCATCAGCCCGGTGAGCTGCCGTACGAGGGTGGACTTGCCGGCGCCGTTCGGCCCGAGGAGTCCGAAGATCTCGCCGCGCCGGATGTCGAGCCGCACATCGTCGGTGGCACGCACCTCGGGGGTCGCGGGAACCCCGCGCCGGCCACGTACCGCCGGATAGGTCTTGGTCAGTCCGCGCACCGCGCACACGACATCGTCACCGTGCCGAAGTGCCTGTGCCGCGCGCGTACTCACAAGGGACGAGAGTACGGGGTCGGCAAGCTCCGCTCGCCCTCGGGGGCGGCGTATGTGCCGTTTCACTCCCCCGCGGGAGCGTGTTCGGCGGTGGTCCGTACGTCGATCTCGCGCCAGAACCCGGCACGGATGGCGTAGCGGTCGTGCTCGTCGATCTGGTCGTCCTTGTGGGCGAGCAGTCCGAACCGGGCGGCGTACCGCAGCAGCTCACCGTCGATCCGGTGCGGGACGCGCGGATACATGCCCGAGAGCTTCTGCAGATGGGCCTGGTCGCCCAGCCGTTCCATCCAGCGCCGCGCGAAGACCTGCCCGACCTCGAACGGATCGCCGCCGACGGTGGTGATGTCCTCCTCGCGGTCCGCCCATCGCTGCTCGGCGCTGGTCAGCTGGGCGAGGGTGGGCATCGAGGCGACCTCGGGCGGCTCGGCAGGGCCGCCGGGGCGGTCGACCCAGCCTTTGTCGGAGGACCAGCGCAGGGTCGCGTTCGCGGGCTGCTGCGGCTGGGTGCCGGGACCGCGCAGGGCGGCCAGGTCCTTGGGGGTGGGCACGCCCTTGGGCGCGGGCACTCGCTCCTGGGTGCCGTTCTCCGAGGCGGCGGGGGCGTGGTCGCTCTCGTCGGCGGATCGTTCGGCCGCCGCGGCGAGTGCGGATTCGGGCAGCGGTGCGGACAGGATCGCGGCGATCTCGGGACGCGGCGCGGGCGGCGGCGCACAGATCCCGCCGAGGTCCTTGGCGCGTACGGCCTTGGTGATCCACGTACGGTCCAGGACGCGCCGTTCGTCGGCCTCGGCGACGAGGTCCTCGGACTGGTTGTAGTCCCCGTCGGCGGCCTGGACGGCCCACAGGTGTACGGCGACGCCGTGCTCCTTGGCGGCCATCATGCCCGGCAGCAGATCGCCGTCGCCGGTGACGAGGACGATGTCGGAGCAGGCGCGGTTGCGGGCCAGTTCGGTGAGCTCGGCGTGCATGGCCGCGTCGACGCCCTTCTGGGCCCAGCGTCCGTCGCTGCGGGTCAGGGCGCCCAGCCGGACGGTGACCCGGGGCATCACCCGCAGCCTGCGGTGCTCGGGCTGGGGGACGCGGTCGGGGGCGCCGTCGAACCAGTAGATGCGCAGCAGGGGTCGTTCGGTGTCCGACTCGGCGCGTTCGCGCAGGCCCTGGATGAGGGCGGGGTGATCGACGGTGATCCGGGATCGCGAGGGTTCCCCGGCAAGGAGGGAGGCGGCGGCGCCCAGCAGATACCCGGCGTCCACCAGGACGATGCAGCGGTCCACGCGACTCACCCTCTTCCGAGGCGGTTTACTTCGGACTTCCTTCGAGTCTGCCCGACCGCGCGGAGGTTAACGGCCGGAACTCGATCTTCGGCGTGGCGTTTCGGCACATCGCGGGGCGACGAACCCTGTCACAGACGGTAATTATCCGAAATGCGTTCTTTATCAGCTTATGTGAATCTGGTCCCGGCCCTGGCCCCTAGATCCCCCTCAGGAGGCAGATCACCATGGCCAAGAACAAGAACCGTGACCGCAAGCAGCCGCAGTCCGAGCGTGGTCAGCAGGAGGCCCAGCAGTCCTCGATGGAGGCGCAGGCCGAGCAGCGCATGACCCAGGTGACTCCGGGTGACATGGCCCGCAAGGGCAAGCAGAAGCGCTTCGGTCACAACTGACATCTTCATAACGGGTCGTTGAGACCCAGGCACACAGAGAGGGCGTACCCCGTGCACGGGGTACGCCCTCCTGTCATGTCCTATCCCGCCAGGCAGGACGGGCCGAGCAGCACCTTCAAGTCGCCGAAGAGCGCCGGGTCCGGCTTCACCCGGTGCCGGTCGAGGCGCAGGACCGTGGTCCTGGTCGGGCCCTGGAGCTTGATCCGGACCTCGCTCTCGCCCTTGTGGTGGGTGAGGATCTCGCCGAGGCGGCTGATCATCGGCGGGGTGACCCTGGTTGCCGGGATGGTGAGGATCACGGGCGCGTTGGTGCCCGCGTTGGACAGGTCGGGGACCTGGAGTTCCATCGCCACCAGCCGGGGCACGTCCTCGCGCTTGTCGAGGCGGCCCTTGACGAACACCACGGCGTCCTCGACGAGTTGGGTCGAGACGAGCTGGTAGGTCGCCGGGAAGAACATGCACTCGATGGAGCCGGCGAGGTCCTCGACGGTGGCGATCGCCCAGGCGTTGCCCTGCTTGGTCATCTTGCGCTGGAGGCCCGAGATGATGCCGCCGATGGTGACGACCGCGCCGTCCGCGTGCTCACCTCCGGTGAGCTGGGCGATGCCCGCGTCGGCCTTGTCGGACAGTACGTGCTCCAGGCCGAAGAGCGGGTGGTCCGAGACGTACAGACCGAGCATCTCCCGCTCCTGGGCGAGCAGATAGGCCTTGTCCCACTCGTCGGTGGTGAACTCCACGTCGAGTCCGAAACCGGGCTCGCTGGTCTCCTCCTCGCCCATCCCGCCGAAGAGGTCGAACTGGCCCTCGGCCTCCTTGCGCTTGACCTGCACGACGTTGTCGATCATCGGCTCGAAGTGCGCGGTGAGGCCCTTGCGGGTGTGCCCCATGGTGTCGAAGGCGCCCGCCTTGATCAGCGACTCCGTGGTGCGCTTGTTGCAGGCGACCGCCTCGACCTTGTCGAGGTAGTCGGGGAAGGAGGCGTACTTCCCCTTGGCCTTGCGGCTCCTGATGATGGACTCGACCACGTTGGTACCGACGTTGCGCACCGCTTCGAGGCCGAAGAGGATCACGTCGTCGCCCTGGGCGGCGAAGTTGTGCACCGACTCGTTCACGTTCGGCGGGAGCACCTTGATGCCCATGCGCCGGCACTCGTTGAGGTAGACAGCGGACTTGTCCTTGTCGTCCTTGACGGAGGTGAGCAGTCCGGCCATGTACTCGGCGGGGTGGTTGGCCTTGAGGTAGGCGGTCCAGTAGGAGACCAGGCCGTACGCGGCCGAGTGCGCCTTGTTGAAGGCGTAGCCGGCGAAGGGGACCAGCACGTCCCACAGGGCCTTGATGGCCTCGTCGCTGTAGCCGTTCTTCTTGGCGCCGGCCTGGAAGATGGTGAAGTTCTTCGCCAGCTCGTCGGGCTTCTTCTTGCCCATCACGCGGCGCAGGATGTCGGCCTCACCGAGCGAGTACCCGGCGATGATCTGGGCGGCCTTCTGCACCTGCTCCTGGTAGACGATCAGGCCGTAGGTGACCGCGAGGACCTCTTCGAGGGGCTCCTCCAGCTCCGGGTGGATCGGGGTGATCTCCTGGAGCTTGTTCTTGCGCAGCGCGTAGTTGGTGTGCGAGTCCATGCCCATCGGGCCCGGACGGTAGAGCGCCGAGACGGCGGAGATGTCCTCGAAGTTGTCGGGCTTCATCAGACGCAGCAGCGAGCGCATGGGGCCGCCGTCGAACTGGAAGACGCCGAGGGTCTCACCGCGCTGGAGCAGTTCGAAGGTCTTGGGGTCGTCGAGCGGCAGGGCCAGCAGGTCGAGGTCGATGCCCTTGTTGGACTTCACCATCTTGACGGCGTCGTCCATGATCGTCAGGTTGCGCAGGCCGAGGAAGTCCATCTTCAGCAGGCCGAGCGACTCGCACTGCGGGTAGTCCCACTGCGTGATGGTCACACCGTCCGTGTGCCGCACCCAGATCGGGGCGTGGTCGACGATGGGCTCGCTGGACATGATCACGCCGGCGGCGTGCACACCCATCTGCCGGACCAGGCCCTCGACGCCCTTGGCGGTGTCGATGACCTTCTTCACGTCCGGCTCGTTCTCGTACATCGCCCGGATCTCGCCGGCCTCGCTGTAGCGCGGGTGCGAGGGGTCGGTGATGCCGTTGAGGTCGATGCCCTTGCCGAGGACGTCGGCGGGCATGGCCTTGGTGAGGCGGTCGCCCATGGCGTACGGGTAGCCCAGCACGCGCGCGGAGTCCTTGATCGCGTTCTTCGCCTTGATCTTGCCGTAGGTGCCGATCATGGCGACCTTGTCGGCGCCGTATTTCTCGGTCACGTACCTGATCACCTCGACGCGCCTGCGCTCGTCGAAGTCGATGTCGACGTCGGGCATGGAGACGCGCTCGGGGTTGAGGAACCGCTCGAAGATCAGACCGTGCGGGATCGGGTCGAGGTCGGTGATGCCCATGGCGTAGGCGACGATCGAACCGGCCGCGGAGCCTCGCCCCGGGCCGACCGCGATGCCGTTCTTCTTGGCCCACATGATGAAGTCGGCGACGACGAGGAAGTAGCCCGGGAACCCCATCTGGATGATGACGTCCATCTCGTACTCGACCTGCTTCTGCCGGTCCTCGGGGACGCCGCCCGGGAAGCGGCGCTCCATCCCCCGGCGGACCTCCTCCTTGAACCAGGTGACCTCGGTGAAGCCCTCGGGGATGTCGAACTTCGGCATGAGGTTCCTCGCCTCGAACATGCCGGAGGTGTCGATCTGCTCGGCGACCAGGAGAGTGTTGGCGCAGCCCTGCTGCCAGGCGTCGGAGGAGTCGACGGCGTACATCTCGTCCGTGGACTTCAGGTAGTAGCCGGTGCCGTCGAAGCGGAAGCGGTCCGGGTCGGAGAGGTTCTTGCCGGTCTGGATGCACAGCAGGGCGTCGTGCGCGGTCGCCTCGTGCGCGTACGTGTAGTGCGAGTCGTTCGTCACCAGCGGCGGGATGCCGAGCTTCTTGCCGATCTCCAGGAGGCCGTCGCGGACCCGGCGCTCGATCTCGATGCCGTGGTCCATCAGCTCCAGGAAGTAACGGTCCTTGCCGAAGATGTCCTGGTACTCGGAGGCCGCCTTCAGCGCCTCGTCGAACTGGCCCAGGCGCAGGCGGGTCTGGAGCTCGCCGGAGGGGCAGCCGGTGGAGGCGATGAGGCCCTCGGACCACTGGGAGATGGTCTCCTTGTCCATCCGGGGCCACTTCTGCAGCCAGCCCTCGGCGTACGCGTCCGAGGAGAGCCGGAAGAGGTTGTGCAGACCGGTCGAGTTGGCCGCCCAGATCGTCTTGTGGGTGTAACCACCCGAACCGGAGACGTCGTCCCGCTTCTGGTGCGGCTGGCCCCACTGGATCTTGCGCTTGTTGCGCCGGGACTCGGGGGCGACATAGGCCTCGATGCCGATGATCGGGGTGACCCCGGCCTTCTTCGCGCTGTGGAAGAAGTCGTACGCCCCGTGGAGGTTGCCGTGGTCGGACATGGCGATGTGGGTCATGCCCATCTCGTTGCACGCGTTGAACATGTCCTTGAGCCGCGCGGCACCGTCCAGCAGCGAGTACTGGGTGTGGACGTGCAGGTGCGTGAACGGCGGCTTTGACACGGCTGCGGCCTCCAGGGGAAACGTACGGCGACGGGTGTCCCACCAGTTACGGACACTCTGGGGGACAGCGTCGAAGTCTATGCCTCGGCACTGACACTCCGGGGGCTGCCCCGCGTACCTTCACAGCGAGGGTTTCGCGGGCACTTTCGTCCCGCCCCGCCCGTTGAGACGACAGAAACGCTGTCGTACACATGCACCAGGAGGCACCCAGCGATGTCGGTACCGCAGCTCAACGACGAGCCTCGCGGCGAGGAGATTCTCGCCGTCTTCGACACCGCCTTCGGCGAGCTCCTGGCCGCCGACCCGGCCGCGTTCCGGGTGAAGTTCCGGAAGATGGCGGCCTCGGCGTTCGCGTTCTACCGGGGTACGGCGTGCCTCTTCTACCACGACCTCGACTCGGACAAGCGGGGCGGCCCGTACCTGGACGAGCGCACCTCGCGCGTGTGGATCCACGGCGACCTGCACGCCGAGAACTTCGGCACGTACATGGACTCCACCGGTCGGCTGATCTTCAACGTCAACGACTTCGACGAGGCGTACGTCGGCCCCTTCACCTGGGACCTCAAGCGCTTCTCCGCGTCGATCGCCCTCATCGGGTACGCCAAGGCGCTCGGCGACGAGCAGATCACCGAGCTCGTCAAGATCTACGCGGCCGCCTACCGCGAGCGCGTCCACGCCCTGGCCACCGGCGCCAAGAGCGACGAGGTGCCGCCCTTCACGCTGGACACCGCCGAGGGCCCGCTCCTGGACGCGCTGCGCGACGCCCGCTCGCTGACCCGCTTCAGCCTGCTGGACTCGATGACCGAGATCCGCGACTTCGAGCGCCGCTTCGCGCCGGGCGGCGGCTCCATCGAGCTGGACGCGGCCACCCGCTACAAGGTGCTCGCCGCCTTCGACGGCTACCTGGAGACGCTGCCGGAGACCTCGCTGACCCGCCCGGACTCGTACCGGGTGAAGGACGTCGTCGGCCGCCGCGGCATCGGCATCGGCTCGGCGGGGCTGCCGTCGTACAACATCCTCCTGGAGGGCCACAGCGACGCCCTGGAGAACGATGTGGTGATCTACATCAAGCAGGCCCAGACCCCGGCCGCCTCCCGGCACATCACCGACCCGGCGATCCGTGACTACTTCCAGCACGAGGGCCACCGCACGGTGCTCTCGCAGCGCGCCCTGCAGCAGCACGCCGACCCGTGGCTGGGCTGGACCGAGCTGGACGGTTCCGGTCAGCTGGTCGCGGAGATCTCGCCGTACGCCGTCGACCTGGACTGGGGCGACATCGACGACCCGGAGGAGATCGCGGCGGTCGTCGCCGACCTCGGCCGGGCCACCGCCACCATGCACGGGGCGGCGGACGACCAGTCCGGCGAGTCCCTGGTGCCCTTCTCGACCGAGCGGGCCATCGACGCGGCCATCGCGGCCGACGAGGACGGCTTCGCGGACCTGCTGGTCTCCTTCGCCCACGACTACGGGGCACGCGCGCGTACCGACCACCAGATCTTCGTCGACCTGTTCCGCAACGGCCGCATTCCGGGCCTCTGACCGAATCGATCGATAACGACAGGGCCGCTCACAGGAACCCTTTAGGGGTCCCTTACCGGCCCGCGTGACACACTCTCCTCCGCTATGGACATATCCGGGACCCGACTGCGAGCGCTCCGCGCGGCGCTGTTCACGGCACTCGTCGTGACACTCAGCACCGCGTCGCACGTGCTGCTGTCCCGGGTCCCGCTGCCGCTGAACACGGTGGCCCTCGTCGCGGCCGCCGTGTTCGTCCTCGCCTACGCCCTCGCCGGCCGCGAGCGGAGCTTCGGGCGGATCGCCGCCCTGCTGGTGCCGCTGGAGCTGGCCGCCGACACCGTCTTCACCACCGGCCAGCACGTCTGTTACGGCGCGGCGGGCGGACCGGTCACCGGTCCGCTGCGCTCGGTCGGCTGGGACGTGTTCTGCGGTGACGGCGGCAGCGTCGGCAGCCCGCTGGCCCGTGTGACCGGCACCGACACCGACCGCCTCGCGGGCGCCCTCGCCCACGTCGACCCGCAGGCCGCCTGGCTGCTGCTCGGCGCGCACATCGGCGTCGGCCTCCTCGCCGCCGCCTGGCTGCGCCGCGGCGAGCGGGCCCTGGCCCAGGTGGTCGGCGCGGTGACGGCGACCACGTTCCGGCCGCTCCTGCTGGCCGTCGCCGCGGTGGCGGTACGACGGGCCCCGGCGGCCCGCGCCCCGCGGCACCCCGGTCGTCGTACGGCCGTCGTCCGCGACCGGATCCTCGTGCATTCCCTGGGACGGCGTGGACCGCCGTGCCCGGTCGCTTCCGCCTGACCGGACAGCACCCGAGCACCACCAGTCCCCCATGCATCCCGCACACGAGGTGTGCGCGTCCCCTTACGGAGATCACCCATGAGCAAGCGGAACAGCCAGGCGTCGAAGTCGGCGGCCCGTGAGCGGCTGCGCCAGGAGCGCGAGCGCCAGGCCAAGCGCGACAAGGTCAAGCGGCAGGTCATCGTCGCCTGCTCCCTCGTCGGCGTCCTCGCGATAGCCGGCGGCATCGGCTATGCGGTCGTCCAGGGCAACAAGCCGGACTACTGGGAGGCCGCCAAGGACGACAAGCTCGTCAAGCCGGCCAACACCACGGGCACCAACGGCACGACCGTCACCATCGGCAAGAGCACCGCCAAGAAGACCCTCGTCATGTACGAGGACCCGCGCTGTCCCGTCTGCGCGTCGTTCGAGCAGACTGTCGGCTCGACCGTGGACAAGGATGTCGAGGACGGCAAGTTCAAGATCCAGTACGTCGGCGCCACCTTCCTCGACAACGGCCTGGGCGGCGAGGGCTCGAAGAACGGGCTCAGCGCGCTCGGCGCGGCGCTCAACGTCAGCCCCGAGGCCTTCCTCGAGTACAAAACCGCGATGTACTCGACGAAGTGGCACCCGGAAGAGTCCGACGACAAGTTCAAGGACGACGCCTACCTCATCAAGATCGCGAACACGGTCGACGCCCTGAAGAACAACAAGACGTTCCAGAACGCCGTGAAGAACGGCACCTACGACAAGTGGGCGCTGGAGATGTCCAAGACGTTCGACGACAGCGGGGTGACCGGCACCCCGACGCTGAAGATGGACGGCAAGGCGCTGACCGGTTCCGACGGCAAGAACGCGCCGATGACGGTGGCCGATTTCAACACGGCGCTCGAGGCGGCCCTCAAGGCCTGACCCGACCGTCATCCCAAGAGCGGGCGAACTTTTGCCGGTTCGCCCGCTCTCGTTCATACCGATCAGTAACCTGATCGGTCGTGACCAGTAGATTCAGAGCATCCGAGCATCTCAACTCCCTGTCACCGCGCCGCCGTACGGTGGTCAAGGCCGCCGCCGCCGGCGCGGTACTGGCCGGCCCCCTCGCCGCCGCGATCCCGGCCCGCGCCGCCGAGGCCCCCGCCTTCCTGCACGGTCTCGCCTCCGGCGACCCGCTCCCGAACGGCGTTCTGCTGTGGACTCGGGTGACGCCCACCGCCGAGGCGATACCCGGCTCCGGGCTCGGCCCGGACACCGAGGTCGGCTGGGTCGTCGCCAAGGACAAGGCGTTCACGAACGTCGTCGCCAAGGGCACCACGACCGCGACCGCCGCCACTGACCACACCGTCAAGGCCGACGTCCGCGGCCTGGAGCCGGCCACCGAGTACTGGTTCCGCTTCTCGGCGGGCGGCACCGACTCCCCGGCGGCGCGCACCCGCACCGCGCCGGCGGCGGACTCGGCCGTGCCGAACCTGCGCTTCGGCGTGGTCTCCTGCGCCAACTGGGAGGCCGGCTACTTCTCCTCGTACCGCCATCTCGCGGCCCGCGGCGACCTGGACGCCTGGCTGCACCTGGGCGACTACATCTACGAGTACGGCACCGGCGAGTACGGGACGCGCGACACCGTCGTCCGCCCGCACGCGCCGGCCCACGAGATCCTCTCGCTGGCCGACTACCGCACCCGGCACGGCCGTTACAAGACCGACCCGGACCTTCAGGCGCTCCACGCGGTCGCTCCGGTCGTCGCCATCTGGGACGACCACGAGTTCGCCAACGACGCCTGGTCGGGCGGCGCCGAGAACCACACCGAGGGCACGGAGGGCGCCTGGGCCGCACGCCAGGCCGCCGCCAAGCAGGCCTACTTCGAGTGGATGCCGGTGCGCACGGCGACCGCCGGCACCACCTACCGGCGGCTGCGCTTCGGCAAGCTCGTCGACCTGTCGCTCCTCGACCTGCGCTCGTTCCGCTCGCAGCAGGTGGCCGTCGGCAACGGCTCGGTCGACGACCCGGACCGTACGCTCACCGGGCGCGCCCAGCTCGACTGGCTGAAGGCGGGGCTGAAGTCCTCCGACACCACCTGGCGGCTGGTCGGCAACTCCGTGATGATCTCGCCGTTCGCCATCGGCTCGCTCTCCGCGGACCTCCTCAAACCGCTCGCCGAGCTGCTGGGCCTGCCGAAGGAGGGGCTCGCCCTCAACACCGACCAGTGGGACGGCTACACGGACGACCGCCGCGAGCTGCTGGCCCATCTGCGCGCGAACGCGATCCGCAACACCGTGTTCCTGACCGGCGATATCCACATGGCGTGGGCCAACGACGTGCCGGTGAACGCCGGGACGTACCCGCTGTCCGCCTCGGCCGCCACGGAGTTCGTCGTGACCTCGGTGACCTCCGACAACCTCGACGACATCCTCAAGGTCCCCGAGGGCACGGTCACCGCGCTCGCGGCGCCGGTCATCCAGCTCGCCAACCGGCACGTCCACTGGGTCGACACGGACCGCCACGGCTACGGCGTCCTGGACATCACCGCCGAGCGGGCGCAGATGGACTACTACGTGCTGTCCGACAAGACAAAGGCGAACGCGACCTCGTCCTGGGCCCGTTCGTACCGCACGCGCAGCGGCACGCAGAAGGTCGAGCGGACGTACGACCCCGTGTAAGTCGCCTTTTGGCCAACGGCGGGTAGCGCAAGCCGCATTCGTATACGGAAGCGCTACTCGCCCGGTCAGAAAGCATTTACAGGCTGAGCATGTACACGTAATCTCCCGGGCGGCGGCCAGGAAGACCCCTGCGCCCGCTCTCCCCGACGCATCAGCCAGGAGTCAGCATGCGTGCGCTTGCCCGGATATCCCCCCTTATACGCAGACGCCTTCTGGGCACGGCCGTTGTGGCCGGAACCCTGATGCTCACTCCCCTGTCGGCACCCACCGGAGTCGCGGCGGCCCAGGCTCCGGCCGCCGACTGCGCCGACACGGACGCCCACACCGCGGCCCGCGAGGCCCGTCCCGCGCACGGCGGGACCGTCGCCGAACCCAACGAGATCAGCGCCGCGAAGGCCCAGTCGATGGACGCCGATCTCCGGCAGAAGCTCGACAAGCTGCCGTCCTCCGGCAGCCGCAGCCTCGCCGCGGCCGCCTCGACGACGATCCCGGTGTACTTCCACGTCATCCACGACGGGGCGACCGGCCGGCTCGGCTCCTCCGACATCAGCGCCCAGCTGAACGTCCTGAACGCGGCCTACGCCGGTCAGGGCACCGGGAACGTCGACTCCGGCTACCAGTTCACGCTGGCCGGCACCGACTACACCGACAACGCGGCCTGGTACAACGTCGGTTACGGCTCCACGGCGGAGAAGGCGATGAAGACCGCCCTGCGCAAGGGCGGGGCGAACGCGCTCAACGTCTACACCGCCAACCTCGGCGACGACCTCCTCGGCTGGGCCACCTTCCCCAGCTCCTACAAGTCCAGCCCCGCCATGGACGGCGTCGTCCTCCTCGACGCGTCCCTGCCCGGCGGCTCGGCCACCAACTACGACGAGGGCGACACCGCGACCCACGAGGTCGGCCACTGGATGGGGCTCTACCACACCTTCCAGGGCGGCTGTAACGGCAAGGGCGACTACGTCGACGACACCCCGGCCGAGAAGAGCGCCGCCTACGAATGCCCGGTCGGCCGCGACACCTGCACCAACAAGACGGGCGTCGACCCGATCCACAACTTCATGGACTACACGTACGACGACTGCATGTACCAGTTCACCTCGGGCCAGGTGACCCGCATGCAGCAGAACTGGGCCGCCTACCGCGCCGCGGGCTGACCCTAGAGGGACTCCAGGAAGCCGAGCGCCACCCGCCAGGTGGCCTCGGCGGCCTCCTCGTCGTAGTCCGGCAGGCCGGGGTCAGTGTAGAGGTGGCCGGCCCCGGCGTATCTGTACACCTCGACGTCCGCGCCGGCGCGGTTCATCTGCAGATACCAGGAGCTCAGCCAGTCGTCGGTCTCGAACTGGTCCGGCTCGGCGACATGCAGCTGGACCGGCAGGTCGTCCACGGACGCGTTGGCCGCGATGTCCGAGGTGCCGTGCAGAAGCAGCAGCCCACGCGCCTTGTCGTCGCCGAGGGCGAGGGTCTGCGCGACGGAGGCGCCGAACGAGAACCCGGAGTACACGAGGCCCCGCGCCGAGTAGGGCGCGGCGGCCAGCACGGCCCGCTTGAGCAGCTCGTCCTTGCCGACCTGCTCCTTGAACTCCATGCCCTCCTCGACCGTCTCGAACGTATGCCCCTCGAAGAGGTCCGGCGTCCACACCTCGTGCCCGGCGGAGCGCAACCGGTCGGCGGCCTGCCGCACCGCGGGCCTCAGACCGTAGGTCGAGTGAAAGAGCATGATGTTCATGAGGCCATGGTGCCAGCCGGGTACGACAGTGCCGTTCCGCGGCCGTACCCACATCGCCGCCGAAGTCACATGTTCATGTCCGCCCCGGGCCGGTTAGGTTCGGGGTCATGGAGAACGTACTCCGCCCCCTGATCGTGATCGGTGGCTCGGTTCTGCTCACGCTGGTCATCGGCTGGGCCACGGACATGCTGCTGCGCAAAGCCGACGGACGGCACCACGAGACCCCGCTGTGGGGTCTGCTGCGCCGTGGGCGCATCCCCTACCAACTGGTGATCTGCGCGGCCCTGCTCAGAGGGGCGTACGACGAGGCACGGGTGCTGCGGGAGCACCGCGTCGGCATCGGGCAGGCGCTGACACTGACGCTGATCGGGGCGACGGCCTGGCTGGTGATCCGGATCGCGGCCGCGATCGTCGAGACGACGTACACGCGCTACGCGCGCGCCAGCCGCGATCCCGCCCGGGTCCGCCGGGTGCGCACCCAGGTGACGCTGATCACACGGGTGGTCGCCGCGGTCGTCGGTGTCGTCGCGGTCGCCGCGATGCTGCTGACGTTCCCGCCGATGCGCGCGGCCGGCGCCTCGCTGCTGGCCTCGGCCGGCATCCTCGGCATCGTCGCCGGTGTCGCGGCGCAGTCCACGCTGAGCAACATGTTCGCAGGGCTGCAGATCGCGTTCGGCGACATGGTGCGCATAGGGGACACGGTCGTGGTGGACGGCGAGTGGGGCACGGTCGAGGAGATCACGCTGACCTTCCTGACCGTGCGGACGTGGGACGAGCGCCGGATCACGATGCCCGTCTCCTACTTCACGTCCAAGCCGTTCGAGAACTGGTCGCGCGGCGGTGCCCAGATGACCGGCATCGTCTACTGGCATCTGGACCACTCGGCGCCGATGGAGGAGATGCGCGAGAAACTCCGCGACATCCTGCGCGAGTGCCCCGCCTGGGACGGCCGCGCCTGCGACCTGACCGTGACGGACTCCACTCCGAACACGATGCAGGTGCGGGCCCTGGTGACCGCCAAGGACGCGGACGACATCTGGACGGTCCGGGTCACGGTCCGCGAGCGCATGATCCAGTGGCTGTCCGAAAAGCACCCGCACGCCCTCCCCCGCGTCAACACGGCGGACGCGTCCCTGCCCCCGGGCACCAACGGCAGCCGCCCGTCCACCCCGGACGGCGCCCCCCGCCGCGCCCACGAGCCACCGCGGACGGGCCGCTGACGGCCACTCACCGTCCCCGCTCGGCACCCCCATTGACCTGGACGATCTGCGACGTACTGCATTCTCCCGGGGGCGACCCCCGGACCCCCGGCAGAAAGGACGGGCCGACCGGACGACCGGAGCCGACGGACGAGACAGCCCCACCGGCACCGGCCCGCTCACCTCGCCGAGATCAACGCCCCCGCTCGGCACCCCCATTGACCTGCACGATCTGCGACGTACTGCATTCTCCCGGGGGCGACCCCCGGACCCCCGGCAGAAAGGACGGGCCGACCGGACGACCGGAGCCGACGGACGAGACAGCCCCACCGGCACCGGCCCGCTCACCTCGCCGAGATCAACGCCCCCGCTCGGCACCCCCATTGACCTGCACGATCTGCGACGTGACGTGCCCGGCGCCCGGCGAGGCCAGCCAGTGCAGGGTGCCGGCGACGTCCCCGGGCGTCCCGGCGCGCCCGTTCTCGGTGTCGGCGACGAGCCGGGCGCGGCGGGCGGGGTCGATGGCCGCCCCGAAGAACTCGGTGTCCTCGATGTAGCCGGGCGCGACGACGTTCACGGTGATCCCGCGGGGTCCGAGCTCCCGGGCCAGGTCATGGGCGTACGGATGCAGCCCGGCCTTGGCCGCCGCGTACGCCCCGCTGCCGGACCCCCGGTAGGCGGCGATGGAGCTGACGAACAGCACCCGCCCGCCGGGCTCGGCGAGCCGGTCCTTCAGGGCCTCGGTGAGCAGGGCCGCGGTCAGCAGATTGAGCCGGAAGTTGACGGTCCAGGCATGGGCCACGGCATCCAGCGGATCGTCACCGGAGGCGGGCGGTTCGAGCTGCCCGGTCCCGCCCGCGCTGTGGACCAGCACATCCACGGTCCCCAGCTCCCGGGCGACGAACCCGGCGACCCCACGCACCTGCGCCGTGTCGCTGAGATCGGCCGCGTACGTCAGCGCCCCCGGCACCCCGGCCTTCTCCAGCACCTCGGCCCGCCGCCCGAGCAGCAGCACCCGGTCCCCGTCCGCCGCGAAGGCCTGCGCCGCCGCGAGCCCGATCCCCGTACCGCCACCACTGATCACGATGTTGCGAGACATGCCCCCACCCTAAGAAGGGCCGCCCGCACAGTCGTCGCCCTTCACACGACTGCCATACGACGGAAAGGTCACCGCAGACTGCGCACGTCGAGGTGCCTCAGCACCCGGTCCACGACCTCGGGGTCGGCCCCCGGCTCACTGCGTGCCGCCAGCACCTCGTGCCGTGCGGCGCTCATCATCTCGCTCTGGATCCGCCGGATCCGCCTCAGTCGCTTCACCCGCTGCTCGTGCGCCTCCCGCCGCTCCTCGTCCCCCATGTCCGGGCTGATCCGCACCCCGATCTCGAACGCCCGCCGCAGCAGCTGCTCGGTCAGCTCCTCCGACAGCTCCTCGACCTCCTCGATCTCCTTCAGCCTGCGCTTGGCCGCCTTGGCCGCCCGGATCGCCAGCGTCTTCTCGAACTCCTTCTCCCGCTCGGTGTCGGCCTTCACGCCGAGCTTCTTCACGAGCCAGGGCAGGGTCAGCCCCTGGAGCACGAGGGTCGCCATGATGACGCCGAACGCGATGAAGACGATCTCGTCCCGGTCGGGAAAAGCGGACCCGTCGTCGGTCTTCAGCGGGATCGCCAGGGCCAGCGCCACGGACGCCACCCCGCGCATCCCGGACCACCACATGACGACGGTCTCCCGCCAGGTCGTCGGGATCTCCTCGTCGTAGTCCTGCTTGGCGTGCAGCCGCTTGGCGACCCAGGTCGCGGGCAACAGCCACAGCAGCCGTACGAGGACGACGACCCCCACGATCGCGGCCGCCCAGCCGAGCATCTCGCCCCACCGCCCGGACGCGGTCCGGATGGCGTTGTGCAGTTCGAGCCCGATCAGTCCGAAGGCCACGCCGGTGACCAGCGTGTCGACGATGTCCCAGAACGTGTGCCCGGCGAGCCGCGTGAGGACGTCGTCGGCGTCGGTGGCGTACTCGGCGAGGAAGAGGGCGGTGGTGAGGACGGCGAGCACCCCGGAGCCGTGCAGCTCCTCGGCCATTACGTAGGAGGCGTACGGCACCAGGAGGGTGAGGCCGATCTGCAGGGTCGCGTCGTCGAGCACGTCCATGAGCTTGTTGGCGCCCCAGCCGAGGGCGAGGCCGACAACGACGGCGACCACGGCGGACAGCACCAGGTCGAGGCCGGCCCGCCAGGGCGAGAACGTGCCGCTGACGGCCGCGGCGATCGCGACGTGGTACAGCACGATCGCCGTCACGTCGTTGAAGAGCCCCTCGCCCTCCAGGATCGACACCAGTCGGCGCGGCAGCCCGAGCTGCCCGGCGACGGCGGTCGCCGCGACCGGGTCGGGCGGTGCGACCAGCGCGCCGAGGGCCACGGCGGCGGCGATCGGCAGGCCCGGCACGATCGCGCCCGCGACGACGGCCACACACAGGGTGGTGACGAACACCAGCGCCACGGCGAGCAGGAAGATCGGTCTGATGTTGGCCGCGAACTGCCGCCAGGAAGTGCGCCGTACGGCGGCGTAGAGCAGCGGTGGCAGCAGGAGCGGCAGGATCAGCTCCGGCGAGATCTCGACGTTGGGCACGAAGTCGAGCAGCGCGAGGACTATCCCGAGCAGGGTCATCAGCACCGGCGCCGGCAACCCGACCCGGTCTCCGACCGGGACGCTCACCACGGCCCCGAGCAACAGCACGAACAGCAGGGCCAACTGATCCACGGTCAGCACTCCGATGAGCTCTGGACGTTCGGACGGCAGACCTCAAGCCTGCCACGCCCCGGTTCCCACCAGCGTTTTCGGTACCCTGTGTCACCGGGCACACCCCGTGCTACAGAGCGCGCCGCATCCCCTGGTGCGCCATCCCCGCCTCCAGGTACTCCGCCCCGTAGGCCTCGTACCCCAGCCGCTCGTAGAACCCCAGCGCATGCGTCTGCGCGTGCAGATCCACCGCCGCCAGCCCCAGCGCGCGTGCCGCGTCCTCGATGGCCCGCACGAGCGCGACCCCGACCCCCAGTCCGCGCGCCTCCTGGGTGACGGCGAGCCGCCCGAGCGACCCCAGCGTCAGGTCACCGCCGACCTTCTCCGCGGCCGCGGAGCCGTACAGCAGCCGCCCGGTGCCCAGCGGCACCCCGTCCTCCCGCACGGCCAGCACATGCACCGCGACGGCGTCGTACGCGTCGTACTCCAGGTCCTCCGGCACGCCCTGCTCGGCGACGAAGACCTCCTTGCGCACCGCGAAGCACAGCTCGCGGTCGGCGCGGTCCTCGGCGACCCGGACCGCGTACGACGGCAGGCTCATCCGTACGTCTCCTCGCGGACCTGGTCCAGGGCCTTCTGCAGGTCGGCCGGGTAGTCGCTCTCGAACTCGACCCACTGTCCGTCCCCGGGGTGCTCGAAGCCGAGGCGGACGGCGTGCAGCCACTGGCGGGACAGGTGCAGCCGCTTGGCGAGGGTCGGGTCGGCGCCGTAGGTCAGGTCGCCGACGCAGGGGTGGCGGTGGGCGGCCATGTGGACGCGGATCTGGTGGGTGCGGCCGGTCTCCAGCTTCACGTCGAGCAGGGAGGCCGCGCGGAACGCCTCGATGAGGTCGTAGTGGGTGACCGACGGCTTGCCCTCGGCCGTGACCGCCCACTTGTAGTCGTGCTGGGGGTGGCGGCCGATGGGCGCGTCGATGGTGCCGCTGGTCGGGTCCGGGTGGCCCTGCACGAGCGTGTGGTAGCGCTTGTCGACCGTGCGCTCCTTGAACTGGCGCTTGAGCGAGGTGTACGCCCGCTCCGACTTGGCGACCGTCATGAGGCCGGAGGTGCCCACGTCCAGCCGGTGGACGATGCCCTGGCGCTCGGCGGCGCCGGAGGTCGAGATCCGGTAGCCGGCCGCGGCGAGACCGCCGATGACGGTCGGCCCGCTCCAGCCCGGCGAGGGGTGCGCGGCGACGCCGACGGGCTTGACGATCACGACCACGTCATCGTCGTCGTGCACGATCTCCATGCCCTCGACGGGCTCGGCGACGATCTGCACGGGCGCCGGCGCCTGTGGCATCTCCACCTCGAGCCAGGCGCCGCCGTGGACCCGCTCGGACTTCCCTACCACCGACCCGTCGACCGTGACCTTCCCCGCGGCGGCGAGCTCCGCGGCCTTGGTTCGGGAGAAGCCGAGCATGCGGGAGATGGCGGCGTCGACACGCTCGCCCTCCAGGCCGTCGGGCACGGGCAGGGTACGGATCTCGGGAATCGGGCTCACCCGACGAGTATGCAGGACAGCGCCGACGGCCCCGACGCGAGCCTGTGGAAAACCCTCGGCCGGGACCCCTCGGCCCGTCAGTCCTTGTGGACGGTCCCGTCCGGGTCGAGGCCCTTGAAGGACAGCAGCACGATCAGGATGCCGCCGCACACGATCGCCGAGTCGGCCAGGTTGAACACCGCGAAGTGCTTGGGCGCGATGAAGTCCACGACCGCGCCCTCGAAGACGCCGGGCGAGCGGAAGATCCGGTCGGTGAGGTTGCCGAGCGCACCGCCCAGCAGCATGCCCAGCGCGATCGCCCAGGGCAGGCTGTAGAGCTTGCGGGCGAGCCGGGCGATCACCACGATCACGGCGGCCGCGATCACCGTGAAGATCACGGTGAAGGCCTCGCCGAAGCCGAAGGCCGCGCCCGCGTTGCGGATCGCCTCGAACTTCAGCCAGTCCCCGATGATCTCGATCGGCGCGTGGTGCTCCAGCTTGGCGACCACGATCATCTTGCTGACCAGGTCGAGGGCGTACGCGAACGTGGCGACCGCGAACAGCACGGCGATCCGCCGCTTCCCCCTGGGCCGCGCCTCGGCGCTCGCCTGCCCCTCCGCACCGGACGACTGCTCCGGCTCGGTCTCCGCCCCCTCCGGGGAGTCCGGCGTACCGATGATGCGCTCCGCCTCTGCCACGTGTGTCCCTCGACCTAGGTACCTGACTGACGACGAGGGTACGGCACGCCCCACCGCACCCTCAGTACCGGCGTTCCTGCTTCTGCTTGCACTCCACGCAGAGCGTGGCGCGCGGGAAGGCCTGCATACGCGCCTTGCCGATGGCGTTGCCGCAGTTCTCGCACAGGCCGTAGGTACCCGCGTCGAGGCGGTCCAAGGCACGCTGGGTCTGGATGAGCATCTCGCGCGCGTTGGCCGCGAGGGCCATCTCGTGCTCGCGCGTGATGTTCTTGGTGCCGGTGTCGGCCTGGTCGTCGCCCGCGCCGTCCCCGGAGTCCCGCATCAGGCCCACGAGGGACTCCTCGGACGAGGTGATCTCGGAGCTCAGCCGCAGCGCTTCGGACTGCAGCTCGGTACGCGCCTCCTGGACCTCCTCCGGCGTCCAGGGGTCCTCGCCCGGGCGGACCGCGAGCTCGCCCGGCTCCACCGCCGCGGCGAGACGTGCCTTGGGGACGGCGGTCTGCGCCGCCGTGGCCGTGCCAGGAGTCTTCTTCGCAACCACCGTCGTGGCTCCCGTCTGCTTCGCGGCCTGCGCCGCGCCCGCCTTCTCGGCCGTGCTCTTGCCGGCCGCACTCTTCGTGGAGGTGCTCTTCGCGACAGCGGTCTTCTTGGCCGCCGTCTTCTTCGCTGCCGTCTTCTTGGCAGTCACCTTCTTGGCCGCCGACTTCTTGGCCGCCGTCTTCTTCGCGGCGGCCTTCTTGGCCGCCGGTCTCTGGGACCCCTCCTCCTCGACGGCCTCCCGCGCGGGAGCCGCCTTGGACGCCGTGGCCTTCTTGGCCGCGGTCTTCTTCTCGGGGCTCTTGGCCACCGCCTTCCTCGCGGCGCCGGCCACCGTCTTCACGGCCTTGGCGGCACGCCCCTCGGCACCCCCCTGTGCGCTCTTCTTCCCACCCACGTCCTTGGCCGCACCACCGGAGGCCTTGGCAGCCCCCGAACTGCCCGACGCCGACTGCTGTACGGCGGTCTTCTTCGCCACCATGGCCGCGGCCCCTTCACATATTGTGATCTTGCACGCGAATCGTGCTGGGACGATAAATCGACTCGAGTCCCACGGCAACGGGGCACACCGCCCGATTCGCCCGGCTCGCGCAGGGGCGCGCCGAACCTGCATGCGTTGTGCCCAGCTCCCCGCCGGGTAATCCGCCGTGCCGTGCGTCCCAGAATCCGAACACGCGTACCGCTCCATTCGGGTCACTCCCCGCCGTGCGACGTCCGTGTCCCCCGGGCCCGGAAAAGCGGTCGGCCGCTGTCCGTGCGGCGCCGTACACTGGGCGGAGCGAAAAGCTTGGATGGGGACGAGTAGCGGCGTACGCAGCCCAGAGCGACCCGGGGACGGTGGAAGCCCGGGGGCGAGCGCGACGTGAAGATCACCCCGGAGCCGCCGGAAGAAGCCCCACGCGGGGTGGTAGACCCGGCATCGCGACCCCAATGAGGGGGCTCATCGGTGCGGAAGACGCACCGGGGAGCCAAGGAGGGTGGTACCGCGGGAGCGCGCCGAAACCGGCGTACACAGGACAGCTCTCGTCCCTCCGGACGGAAGGCAGCAAGTCCGCCGGAGGAAGCTCGCTGATGACATCGCCTACGTACCGCCAGGTGCCCGCCCAGGTCGACCTGCCCGCCCTCGAGCACGCCGTGCTCGAGTTCTGGCGCGAGCAGAAGATCTTCGCCAAGAGCCTGGAGCAGTCCGAGGGCCGCCCCGAGTGGGTGTTCTACGAGGGCCCGCCCACCGCCAACGGCATGCCGGGCGCCCACCACATCGAGGCGCGCGTCTTCAAGGACGTCTTCCCCCGCTTCCGCACCATGCGCGGCTACCACGTGGCCCGCAAGGCCGGCTGGGACTGCCACGGCCTCCCGGTGGAGCTCGCGGTGGAGAAGGAGCTCGGCTTCTCCGGCAAGCAGGACATCGAGGCGTACGGCATCGCGGAGTTCAACGCCAGGTGCCGCGACTCCGTGCTGCGCCACACCGACGCCTTCTCCGAGCTGACGACCCGCATGGGCTACTGGGTCGACCTCGACGACGCCTACGTCACGATGCACCCCGAGTACATCGAGTCGGTCTGGTGGTCGCTCAAGGAGATCTTCAATAAGGGCCTGCTGGTCCAGGACCACCGCGTCGCCCCCTGGTGCCCCCGCTGCGGCACCGGCCTCTCCGACCACGAGCTGGCGCAGGGCTACGAGACGGTCGTCGACCCGTCCGTGTACGTCCGTTTCCCGCTCACCTCCGGTCCGCTCGCCGGTGAGGCCGCGCTCCTGGTGTGGACGACCACGCCCTGGACGCTGGTCTCCAACACCGCGGTCGCCTCCCATCCCGAGGTCACCTACGTCGTGGTGACCGACGGCCAGGAGAAGCTCGTCGTCGCCGAGCCGCTCGTCGCCAAGTCGCTCGGCGAGGGCTGGGAGAGCACCGGCCAGTCCTTCACCGGCGCCGAGATGGAGCGCTGGACCTATCAACGTCCGTTCGAGCTCGTGGAGTTCCCGGAAGCGGCACATTTCGTCGTCAACGCCGAATACGTCACGACCGAGGACGGTACGGGCCTGGTCCACCAGTCCCCCGCCTTCGGTGAGGACGACCTCAAGGTCTGCCGCGCGTACGGCCTGCCGGTGGTGAACCCCGTCCGCCCCGACGGCACCTTCGAGGAGGACGTCCCCCTGGTCGGTGGCGTCTTCTTCAAGAAGGCGGACGAAAAGCTCACCGCGGACCTCCAGCAGCGCGGCCTCCTCTTCAGGCACATCCCGTACGAGCACAGCTACCCGCACTGTTGGCGCTGCCACACCGCGCTCCTCTACTACGCGCAGCCGTCCTGGTACATCCGCACCACCGAGGTCAAGAACCGTCTCCTCCAGGAGAACGAGAAGACCAACTGGTTCCCGGACACGGTCAAGCACGGCCGCTTCGGTGACTGGCTGCAGAACAACATCGACTGGGCGCTGTCCCGCAACCGCTACTGGGGCACCCCGCTGCCGATCTGGCGCTGCGAGGACGACCACCTGACCGTGGTCGGCTCCCGCGCGGAGCTCACCGGGCTGACGGGCACGGACCAGTCGGGCCTGGACCCGCACCGCCCGTTCATCGACGACGTCACCTTCGACTGCCCGCAGTGCGCGAAGACGGCCACGCGCGTGCCGGAGGTCATCGACGCCTGGTACGACTCGGGTTCGATGCCGTTCGCGCAGTGGGGCTACCCGTACAAGAACAAGGAGCTGTTCGAGAGCCGGTACCCGGCGCAGTTCATCTCCGAGGCCATCGACCAGACGCGCGGCTGGTTCTACACCCTCATGGCCATCGGCACCCTGGTCTTCGACAAGTCCTCGTACGAGAACGTCGTGTGCCTCGGCCACATCCTCGCCGAGGACGGCCGCAAGATGTCCAAGCACCTGGGCAACATCCTGCAGCCGATCCCGCTGATGGACCAGCACGGCGCGGACGCGGTGCGCTGGTTCATGGCGGCCGGCGGTTCCCCGTGGGCGGCTCGCCGTGTGGGCCACGGCACGATCCAGGAGGTCGTCCGCAAGACACTCCTGACGTACTGGAACACGGTCGCCTTCCAGGCCCTGTACGCGCGCACGTCGAACTGGGCGCCGTCCGCGGCCGACCCGGCCCCGGCCGACCGCCCGGTCCTGGACCGCTGGCTGCTGTCCGAACTCCACGCGCTCACCGACCAGGTGACGCAGGCTCTGGAGGCGTACGACACCCAGCGCGCCGGCAAGCTGCTGTCCGCGTTCGTCGACGACCTGTCCAACTGGTACGTCCGCCGCTCCCGTCGCCGCTTCTGGCAGGGCGACAAGGCCGCGCTGCGCACGCTGCACGAGGTCGTCGAGACGGTGACGAAGCTGATGGCCCCGCTGACCCCGTTCATCACCGAGCGGGTCTGGCAGGACCTGGTGGTTCCGGTCTCCCCGGGCGCCCCGGAGTCGGTGCACCTGGCGTCCTGGCCGGAGGCGGACCTCGACGCCATCGACCCGGAGCTGTCGAAGCAGATGGTCCTGGTGCGCCGGCTCGTGGAGCTGGGCCGGGCCACGCGCGCGGAGTCGGGCGTGAAGACCCGTCAGCCGCTGTCCCGTGCGCTCATCGCCGCGACCGGCTTCGACGCCCTCGACCGTGAACTGCACGCGCAGATCACGGAGGAGCTGAACGTCGAAGCCCTGGCGTCGCTGAGCGAGGTCGGCGGCAGCCTGGTGGACACCACCGCCAAGGCCAACTTCCGCGCCTTGGGCAAGCGTTTCGGCAAGCGCGTCCAGGACGTGGCGAAGGCCGTCGCGAACGCCGACGCGGCCGGCCTGTCCCTCGCCCTGCGCGAGGGCACGGCGTCGGTCGAGGTCGACGGCGAGACGATCACCCTGGCCCCGGACGAGGTGATCATCACGGAGACCCCGCGCGAGGGCTGGTCGGTGGCGTCCGACTCGGGTGCGACGGTCGCTCTCGACCTGGAGATCACCGAGGAGCTGCGGCAGGCGGGCCTGGCCCGTGACGCGATCCGTCTGATCCAGGAGGCCCGCAAGAACAGCGGCCTCGACGTGGCCGACCGCATCGCGCTGCGCTGGACGTCCACGGACCCGGCGGTGCGCGCGGCCCTGACCGAGCACGCCGGCCTGATCGCCGACGAGGTCCTGGCGACCACCTTCTTGGATGAGCACAGCGACCAGGGTGAGGCGGACGCCACATACGGCGATGCCTTCACCGACGAGGGTCTGTCGCTGACGTTCCGCCTGCGCAAGGCGTAACCGCAAGACAGCCAAGGGCCCGGTCCCCCCACTCGGGGGCCGGGCCCTTCCGTTTCCCTCGCCTGCACAGACTCATTACGCAGACACAGACACAGGGCATGACGATCAACACGCGTAAAAGGGGCGAGCCCCGGACCGGAGTCCAGGGCTCGCCCCTTTGAACGCTGCCGACGCCTAAGGCGTACTACAACTCGTCAGTTGTCGTCCTCGTCGATGAGGAACCCGCGCATCGGCGAAGGGGCCTGGCCCATCGGGCCGGGGCCCTGCGGCCGGACCGGAGCCATCGGCTGGGTCATGGCGGGAGACATCTGCTGCTGGCCGCCGTAGGACGGGGCGGCCGGAGCCGGGCCACCGCCCATGCCGCCCGGGTTGCCACCGTACGACGGAGCGCTCGCGCCGGCCGGGGCCATGGAGGGCGCCGGGGACGGCGGAAGCGACGCGGTCGCGGGCGTGCGCGGCGGCGCCAGCGAGTCGTCGGCCTGGGTCTCCAGCTGACGCAGCTGCGACTCCAGGTAGGACTTCAGCCGCGTGCGGTACTCGCGCTCGAAGCCGCGCAGATCCTCGACCTTGCGCTCCAGCGTGGCGCGGGCGGACTCCAGGGAGCCCATCGCGACGCGGTGCTTCTCCTGCGCGTCCCGCTCCAGGGCGTCGGCCTTGGCACGGGCGTCACGCTCGAGACCCTCGGCACGCGAACGCGCCTCGCCGACGATCTTGTTGGCCTCGGAACGGGCCTCGGCGATCGCCTGGTCGGCGGTCTGCTGGGCCAGCGAGAGGACACGCGCGGCGCTGTCGCCACCGGGGCCCTGACCGTGGCCGCCCATGGGGCCACCGCCCATGGGGCCACCCATAGGACCGCCCATGGGGCCGCCCATCTGCTGCTGCATGGGGGGCTGGCCACCCATCGGACCCTGGCCCATCGGACCGGGACCCTGACCCATCGGACCGGGACCCTGCGGGCCACCCTGACCGCTGGGACCGGCAGGCAGCTGCGGTGCACCGCTCGGCAGCTGGGGCGGGCCGCCCATGGGGCCGCCCATCTGCTGCTGCGGCGGGCCCGATATGCCGGCCGGCACGGGGCCGCCGGGCCCACGCATGCCCTGCTGCGGCATTCCACCCTGCTGGGGCATACCCTGCTGCGGCATACCCTGCTGTTGCATTCCGCCCTGCTGCTGATCCTGGGGGCCGCCGGGGCCCTCCGGAGGCTTGCGCATGTTCTGCTGGTTCTGGGCAGCAGCACGCGTCGCCGCGGCCAGTTTGGCGCGCAGGTCCTCGTTCTCGCGCAGCAGGCGCGTCAGTTCGGCTTCGACCTCATCGAGGAAGGCATCGACCTCGTCCTCGTCATAGCCTTCTCGGAGGCGGACGGTCGTGAACTGCTTGTTCCGCACGTCCTCGGGGGTCAACGGCATCTCTTCACCTCAACGTAGTCATCGGCAGTCGGCAAGACCGTATCGTCCACTGTCACCTCGCGAGATTCCCCACGATGGAGATCAAGATGTAGACGATGATCATCAGTACGAAGAAGGACAGGTCGAGCGCCACGCCCCCGAGACGCAGCGGCGGGATGAACCGCCGCAGAAGCTTCAGCGGTGGATCGGTGACAGTGTAGGTGGCCTCCAGAACGACCACCATCGCCTTGCCAGGTTGCCACGAGCGGGCGAACTGGAAGACGTAGTCCATGACCAACCGGAAGATGAGCACGATGAGGAACACCATCAGCGCGATGTAGATCACCTGCGCGAACACGCCCATGGCCTGTCTTTCCCTCTCCCCTGTTCCGTACTTCTACCGGTCGGCTGTCTCAGCTCTGATTGAAGAACCCGCCCTCTGCGATACGGGCCTTGTCCTCCGCCGTGACATCGACGTTAGCAGGCGACAACAGGAACACCTTCTGCGTCACCCGCTCGATGCTGCCGTGAAGACCAAACACCAAACCAGCCGCAAAGTCGACAAGTCGCTTGGCGTCTGTGTCATCCATCTCAGTCAGATTCATGATCACCGGGGTGCCCTCACGGAAGTGTTCCCCGATGGTACGGGCCTCGTTGTAGGTCCGCGGGTGAAGCGTGGTGATCCGGTAAGGCTCTCGTTCCGACACGACCTTGGGCATGATCACCGGTGCGTTCTTCTCCAGGCTTTGACGTTCTTGTGTGATGGATGCCACGGGCGCGATGCGCGCGGGACGTCCGGATTCAGCGGCCAGCGAAGCGGAACGGGCGACCGGCTCGCGCGACACCGACGGCTGTACGATTCGCACCTCTTCGTCCCTTTGGGACTGATGTGCACTGTGTGCCTGGTGCACCGGCTCATGCCGCCGGTGGTCACGCTCGGGCTCCGGGTCCAGTTCGGGTTCGAAGTCGTCGTCGGGGTCAAAACCGCGGCCGTCGTAACCATCGTCCTCCACGAGGCCGAGGTAGACCGCCATCTTGCGCATCGCGCCGGCCATGCTCTGAGTCCTCCGCTCTGTGGTGGATCGGCTGACGAACTGCCAAGTGCCCGCGATCCACGTGGCCTTTACACCCGCCTTTCGGCGGTAATGACCATATTTTCTGCTGTGGTCCGACTTCCTGGCGACGTTACCCGAGCCTCGCGCGGACTCCGAGCACCGCCGTACCGACGCGCACATGTGTCGCTCCGGCCGCCACGGCCTGCTCGAGATCCGCACTCATCCCTGCCGACACCATGTTCGCAGCCGGATGGGCTCGGCGCAGGTCGGTCGACAAATCCATCAGCCGCTCGAATGCCGCGAGTTCGCGTCCCGCGTAAACACCGGTGAGGGGTGCGACGGTCATCAGACCCGCCAGCCGCAGACCCGGCGCCCCAGCCACGAGTTCGCCCAACTCTTCGATTCCGTCGGGTGCGACACCCCCGCGCTCCCCGCGTCCGCCTTCGTTCGCGTCGAGCGCGACCTGGATCAGACAACCGAGTTCCCGCCCCTGCCGCTCCGCTTCCTTGGAGAGCGCCGTGACGAGTCGAGCGCGGTCAACGGACTGCACCATATCGGCATAACCAGCCACAGAACGCACCTTGTTGGTCTGCAGCTGACCCACGAAGTGCCAAGACAGCGGCAAATCCGAGCACTCGGCAGCCTTCGGTGCGGCGTCCTGGTCCTTGTTCTCGGCGACGTCGCGGACACCGAGTTCCGACAGCATGCGCACATCGCTCGCGGGGTAGGTCTTGGTGACCACGATCAGGGTCACCTCCTCGCGCTTGCGCCCCGCGGCCGCGCACGCGGCGGCGATACGGTCCTCCACCCGCGCCAGGTTTGCGGCGAGTTCGCCCTTACGGTCCGTCATGCTCTCTCAGTCCAGCCAGACATATCCCGCGAGTCGCCCCGTGGTGCGATCGCGGCGGTAGGAGAAGTGGTCGCCCGACTCGAGCGTGCACACCGGCGACTGCTCCCGGTCGCGCACCCCGAGCCGTTCGAGCTGCGCGTGCACTCCGGCGGTCACGTCCACCGCGGGGGTGCCCCAGCTCGTCTCGGCGTACGCCGCCGGTTCGACGGCGCTCACGTCGGCGCGCATCACGTCCGGCACCTCGTAGCACCGGCCGCAGACGGCGGGTCCGGTGCGGGCGACGATCCGGGCGGGCTCGGCGCCGAGTCCGGTCATGGCCCGTACGGCGGCGGGGACGACCCCGGCGATCATGCCGGGCCGCCCCGCGTGGGCCGCGCCGACGACTCCGGCCACCGGGTCGGCGAGCAGAACGGGCGTGCAGTCGGCGGTGAGGACGGCGAGGGCGAGACCGCGCTCGGCGGTGACGACGGCGTCGACCTCCGGCACCGGACGGTCACCCCACGCCTCGGAGACCACGGCCACCTCCGCCCCGTGCACCTGGTTCATCCAGACCACCCGGCCGGAGTCGATCCCCAGCGACTTGGCGGCCAGTTCGCGATTCGTACGTACGGCGTCGGCGTCGTCGCCGACCGCCCCGCCGAGGTTGAGCTCCTCGTACGGAACGGCGCTCACCCCGCCCCACCTGTCGGTGAAGGCGAAGTGCGCGCCGCTCACGGTGTCGCGCTGTCCTATCACTTCAGGAAGTCCGGCACGTCCAGTTCCTCGGCCGCACTGTCCGAGTAGGTCCGCGACGGCGGGACCGGCGGGGCGACCGGGAGGTCGGCCACCGGCTCGGGCGCGGACTCCGGCTCCTCCTTCGGCGTGACGCTGCCGAGCGAGCCGAAGGACGGACGGCTCTCGGTCTGCCGTGCCGGAGTGGGCTCCTCGCGGCGCGCCGAGGACGAGGACGAACCGAGGACGGTGTCCCGGCGGGCCGGCGGCTGCCCGCCGTCGAAGCCGGCCGCGATCACGGTGACCCGGACCTCGTCGCCGAGGGCGTCGTCGATGACCGCGCCGAAGATGATGTTGGCCTCGGGGTGGGCCGCCTCGGAGACCAGCTGGGCGGCCTCGTTGATCTCGAACAGACCGAGGTCGGAGCCGCCGGAGATGGAGAGGAGGACGCCGCGGGCGCCGTCGATGGAGGCCTCGAGGAGCGGCGAGGAGATCGCCATCTCGGCGGCGGCCACCGCGCGGTCGTCGCCGCGGGCGGAGCCGATGCCCATGAGCGCCGAACCGGCCTCGGACATGACCGACTTGACGTCGGCGAAGTCGAGGTTGATCAGACCCGGCGTGGTGATGAGGTCGGTGATGCCCTGGACACCGGAGAGCAGGACCTGGTCGGCCGACTTGAAGGCGTCGAGGACCGAGACCTGGCGGTCCGAGATGGACAGCAGCCGGTCGTTCGGGATGACGATGAGGGTGTCGACCTCTTCGCGGAGTTCCGCGATGCCGTCCTCGGCCTGGTTGGCGCGACGGCGGCCCTCGAAGGTGAAGGGGCGGGTGACCACGCCGATGGTGAGGGCGCCGAGGTTGCGGGCGATGTTGGCCACGACGGGCGCGCCGCCGGTACCGGTGCCGCCGCCTTCGCCGGCCGTCACGAAGACCATGTCGGCCCCCTTGAGGACCTCCTCGATCTCCTCGCGGTGGTCCTCGGCCGCCTTGCGGCCGACGGCCGGGTTGGCTCCGGCGCCGAGTCCGCGGGTGAGTTCACGGCCGACGTCGAGCTTGACGTCGGCGTCGCTCATCAACAGCGCCTGAGCGTCGGTGTTGATGGCGATGAACTCGACGCCCTTGAGACCGACCTCGATCATCCGGTTGATGGCATTGACACCACCGCCGCCGACACCGATGACTTTGATGACTGCGAGGTAGTTCTGCGGTGCTGCCACGTCGAAGGCCTCTCGCCTCGAGTTACGTGTCGTCGTCTCGCGGGTGATGCGATACGCGACGGATGCCGAATGGGACGGTCCATAGCGCCGACCCGAACCCTAACGTTGAAGTTTAGGGTTACCAGTGTGTCTGTTCCCTGGAGTCTTCTGAACAGGACACTAAGTCGACAAGTGGCGCACGTTCAACGAACACGCCGAACCTCCCGTTTTTCTTTTCACCCTATGTGATCAGCCGTAGCGGTAGCCAACCAGGGTGCTGGCCTGCGCGGATGTACGTCAACTCCCTGATGACGCAGGGGCGGTGGGAACCGAGACGTCGAAGTACCGCGCATCGGGCGCCGCTTTCAGCAGAGCGGTGAGCGTACGGGCCTTGGCGGCACCCTTCTCGCCACTCCCCCACGCGACGGTCCTGCCGTCGCTCAACTCCAGTGAGATGTCGTCGAACGAACGCACCTTGATGGTCCGGGCTCTCTTCGCGACGGCGGCCGGAATGTCACCGGCGACCCGGACGGCTTCGCGCACGAGCCGGTCCTCGCCGAAGCGTCGCAGGCTCGCGGCGCCGGAACCCGACTCGGAGACCGTCATTTCCAGTGCGGGAACGTCTTTGGGGGCTTGGGAAACCGTGGCAAAACGGACGCCTCCGTCGTCCACTTCGACAAACTTTCCGCCCTTTTCGACAATCAGAACCGGAGTGCGCTCAACCACTTTCAGGCCGATTCCATGGGGCCAGGAGCGGACCACGTCAACCGAGTCAATTCGGGTCAATTTCCGGAGCAACCGCGCCTCAATCGCATCGGTGTCGACGGAAATCAGCGGCGATCCGACCGGTACGTCGGCCGCCTCGCGGACCTGTCCGGGCGTCAGAACGTCGGTACCGGAGACGGACACCCGCTCCACGCGCAGCCACTGCGAGCCGTACAGGGCCCAGACACCGCCCGCGCCCAGCAGGACCAGGACGACGGCGAGAACGATGATCGTACGAGGCTGAGGCACCCTCAACCGTCGGACAGGGGGCGGGCCGGACGACTCCTGCTGGCGTTCACCGCGCTCGGCGGTCGTCGTTCCGGCCACGCTGCCTGCCCTTCGTCACATGTGCCTAGTGGTGTGCACGGTTGGCGGCGATCGCCTCGTACACCATGCCGACGAGCAGGTCGTCGGCGTCCCGGCGGCCGAACTCGGCGGCGGCGCGGGACATCTGGTAGAGCCGGTGCGGGTCGGCGAGCACAGGCAGCACGTTCTGCTGGACCCACTCGGGGGTGAGCTCCGCGTCGTCGACCAGCAGACCGCCGCCCGCCTTGACCACCGGCTGGGCGTTGAGCCGCTGTTCGCCGTTGCCGATGGGCAGCGGGACGTAGGCGGCTGGCAGTCCGACGGCGGAGAGTTCGGCGACGGTCATCGCGCCCGCACGGCACAGCATCATGTCGGCCGCGGCGTACGCGAGGTCCATCCGGTCCACGTACGGTACCGGGATGTACGGGGGCATCCCCGGCATCTGGTGCACCTGCGGCAGTTCGTTCTTCGGGCCGACCGCGTGCAGGACCTGGATGCCGGCCTGCTGGAGCCAGGGGGCGACCTGCTGGACGACCTCGTTGAGGCGGCGGGCGCCCTGGGAGCCGCCGGAGACCAGGAGGGTCGGCAGGTTGGGGTCGAGGCCGAACATCGCGCGGGCCTCGGGGCGGACCGCGGCCCGGTCGAGGGTGGCGATGGTGCGGCGCAGCGGGATGCCGATGTAGCGGGCACCCCGGAGCTTGCTGTCCGGGGTGGAGACGGCGACCTGGGCGGCGTACCGCGATCCGATCTTGTTGGCGAGACCGGGGCGGGCGTTGGCCTCGTGGATGATGATCGGCACCCCGAGCCGCTTGGCGGCGAGATAGCCGGGCAGGGCCACGTACCCGCCGAAGCCGACGACGGCGTCCGCCTTGGTGCGCTCCAGGATCTGCTCGGCGGCCTTGATCGTGCCGCGCAGCCGGCCCGGGACGGTGATCAGCTCGGGGGTGGGCTTGCGTGGCAGCGGCACCGCCGGGATCAGCGCGAGTTCATAGCCCCGCTGCGGGACGAGCGTGGTCTCCAGGCCGCGCTCCGTGCCGAGGGCCGTGATCCCCACGGTCGGGTCCTGCCTGCGCAGGGCGTCCGCGAGGGCGAGCGCGGGCTCGATGTGGCCGGCGGTCCCCCCACCGGCGAGTACGACATGCACCGAAATTCACCGCTCTCCGGACGAACGCGCCGAGGCACGCCGTCGCATCGTGTTCCATCTCCGAGGCCCCGTGGGTCCCCCGCCACCCCGCTTTCTACCAAAGCGGGGCTGCCGCAGCGAAAGCGCTGCCCGTGCAGCGGGCTCGTCACGTGCGAAGGCGATCAGCAGCCCGATGGCGAACATGGTCGGCAGCAGGGCGGATCCTCCGTAGGAGAACAGCGGGAGCGGGACACCGGCGATCGGCAGCAGGCCGAGCACCGCACCGATGTTGATCACCGCCTGTGCGGTGATCCAGGTGGTCACGCCTCCCGCGGCATACCTGACGAAGGGGTCCTCCGTGCGGCCGGCCACGCGGATACCCGCATAGCCTAGAGCCGCGAAGAGGGCGAGCACCGACAGCGTCCCCGCCAGGCCCAGCTCCTCACCGGTGACGGCGAAGATGAAGTCCGTGTGCGCTTCCGGGAGTTGGCCCCATTTTTCCACACTGGCGCCGAGCCCGGAGCCGAAGATTCCACCGGATGCGAGGGCGTAGATTCCGTGCACGGCCTGCCAGCAGGCATCGCCAGGGCCCGGGTCGGTGGCGCCGATGCACTGGAGGCGGGCCATCCGGTTGGGGCTGGTCTTGATAAGGACCATGCCGATCGCGGCGGCGACCGACAGTACCCCGACGAACAGCCGGGTCGGCGCCCCCGCGAGCCACAGAAGGCCGAAAAGGATCGCTGTGAGGATGATCGCGGTGCCCATGTCGCCGCCGAGCATGATCAGCCCGAGCAGCATGAAGGCGACCGGGACGAGCGGCACCAGCATGTGCTTCCACTGGGTCAGCAGCTTCTTGTCCTGCTTGCGGGCCAGCAGGTCGGCGCCCCACAGCACCAGGGCGAGCTTGCCGAACTCGCTGGGCTGGATCTGGAAGGAACCGCCGAGCGCGATCCAGTTCTGGTTGCCGTTGACCGCCATCCCTATCCCCGGCACCTGCACCAGCGCCATGAGGAACACCGCACCCGCGAGGATCGGGTAGGCAAGTGCCCGGTGCAGCTTCACCGGCATCCGCGAGGCGACGAGCAGCAGTACGGCGCCGATCGCGGCGGCGAGGAGCTGCTTGCGGAAGAAGTACGAGCCCGGCAGCGACATCTGCAGCGCCTTGATCTGGGAGGCCGAGTAGACCATCACCAGCCCGAGCACGGTGATCAGCAGACTGCCGCCGAGGATCAGGTAGTACGCCGTCAGCGGCCGGTCCCAGGCGTCGCGCGCGCGGGTGTAGAGCCGCAGGACGGGATTCTGGCGCGCTGTCCGGGAGGCGGCGGGACGTCTGACGGCCCGCTGCACGGGCGGTCGGCCGGTACGGCTGCTGGGCATCAGAGCCTCCGCTACGTCGGTCAGGAGCCGAGTTCGCGAACCGCCTCCGCGAACGCGTCACCGCGCTTGTTGTAGTTGGTGAACATGTCCATGGAGGCACAGGCCGGGGCCAGCAGCACGGTGTCGCCGGGCTGTGCCAGCCGCTTCGCCTCCGTCACCGCCTGGAGCATCGCCCCAGTGTCGGTCCGGTCGAGGTCGACCACGGGTACTTCCGGCGCGTGTCGCGCGAGGGCTTCGCGGATCAGGGCCCGGTCGGCACCGATCAGAACCACGGCACGAAGTCGCTTTGCCGACTTGGCGACCAGTTCGTCGAAGGAGGCGCCCTTGGCGAGCCCGCCCGCGATCCAGACGATGGACTCGTACGCCGCCAACGAGGCTTCCGCGGCGTGGGTGTTGGTGGCCTTGGAGTCGTCGACGTAGGCGACGCCGTCCGCGTCGGCCACGTGCGCGATGCGGTGCGCGTCCGGCGTGAAGGCCCGCAGCCCGTCCCGTACGGCCTTGGGGGGCACCCCGAAGGCGCGTGCGAGCGCCGCCGCGGCAAGGGCGTTGGCGATGTTGTGCGGGGCCGGCGGGTTGACGTCGGAGATCTCGGCGAGCTCCTGGGCGTTCTTGTGCCGGTTCTCGACGAAGGCGCGGTCGACCAGGATGCCGTCCACGACGCCGAGTTGGGAGGGGGCGGGGGCTCCGAGGGTGAAGCCGATGGCCCGGCAGCCCTCCTCGACGTCCGCCTCGCGCACCAGGTCCTCGGTGGCCTTGTCGGCCACGTTGTAGACACAGGCGACGCGATTGCCCTCGTAGACACGGCCCTTGTCGGCGGCGTACGCCTCCATGGAGCCGTGCCAGTCGAGGTGGTCCGGCGCCAGGTTCAGAACGGCGGCGGAGTGGGCGCGCAGGGAGGGCGCCCAGTGGAGCTGGTAGCTCGACAACTCCACGGCCAGGACGTCGTACTGCTCGTCGCCGAGCACTGCGTCCAGCAGGGAGACGCCGATGTTGCCGACGGCGGCGGTGCGCAGCCCGGCGGCCTTCAGGATGGACGCCAGCATCTGGGTGGTGGTCGTCTTGCCGTTGGTGCCGGTGATCGCGAGCCAGGGAGCCGCGTCCGGACCCCTGAGCCGCCAGGCGAGTTCGACATCGCCCCAGATCTCCAGGCCGGCCGCACGGGCCGCCGCGAACAGCGGCTTGTCCGGCTTCCAGCCGGGTGCGGTGACGACGAGTTCGGTGCCCTCGGGCAGGGTCGCACCGTCACCGAGGCGCACGGTGATACCGAGCGCCTCCAACTCGGCGGCCTGCTCACGCGCGCGTGCGTCGTCGCCGTCGTTGACGACCGTGACGATCGCTCCGCGCGCGTGCAGCGCCTTGGCCGCCGGGATGCCGGAGACGCCGAGTCCGGCGACGGTGACGTGCTTCCCCTGCCAGTCGGTCACTTTTCCGCTGCCCATCCCGCGTAGAAGAGCCCCAGGCCGACGATCACACAGATGCCCTGGATGATCCAGAAACGGACCACGACCAGGACTTCCGACCAGCCCTTGAGTTCGAAGTGGTGCTGGAGCGGCGCCATTCGGAAGACGCGCTTGCCGGTGAGCTTGAAGGAGCCGACCTGGATGACGACCGACATCGTGATGAGGACGAACAGACCGCCCATGATGGCCACGAGGAGCTCGGTGCGGGAGCAGATCGCCAGGCCCGTGAGGACACCGCCGAGGGCGAGCGAACCGGTGTCGCCCATGAAGATCTTCGCCGGGGAGGTGTTCCACCACAGGAAGCCGAGGCAGGCGCCCATCAGCGCCGAGGCGATGACCGCGAGGTCGAGGGGATCTCGTACCTCGTAGCAGGCCCCCGGGTTGGTCAGGGTGCCCGCGTTGGCGCAGGACTCCTGGAACTGCCAGACACCGATGAAGGTGTAGGCACCGAAGACGAGCACGGAGGCGCCGGTGGCCAGGCCGTCCAGACCGTCCGTCAGGTTCACGCCGTTCGACATCGCGAGGATCATGAACAGCGCCCAGACCACGAACAGCACCGGGCCGATCTTCCAGCCGAAGTCCGTGATGAACGACAGCTTGTCGGAGGCCGGGGTGTTGTTGCGGGCGTCCGGGAACATCAGCGCGAGCACCGCGAAGCTGATGCCGACGATCAGCTGGCCGGCCATCTTGGCCTTGGCCCGCAGGCCCAGCGAGCGGCGCTTGACGATCTTGATGTAGTCGTCGAGGAAGCCGACCAGACCCATGCCGACCATCAGACCGAGCACCAGCAGACCCGAGTAGGTCGGCGGGTAGCCGGTGATGACCTTGGACAGGAAGTAGGCGGCCACCGTCGCGAAGATGAAGGCGATACCGCCCATGGTCGGCGTACCGCGCTTGCTGGCGTGCTCACGCGGGCCGTCGTCGCGGATGTACTGGCCGTACCCCTTGCGCGCGAGCAGCTTGATCAGCAGCGGGGTGCCGACCAGGGTCAGGAACAGACCAATGACTCCTGCGAACAGGATCTGCTTCATCATCGGGCTGCAACCTCACCCTCGGCGCCGAGCAGCGCCGTGGCGACGCTCTCCAGGCCGACCGAACGGGACGCCTTCACGAGTACGACGTCTCCCGGGCGCAGCTGACTGCGCAACAGGTCGACCGCCGCCTGTGCGTCGGACACGTGCACCGACTCCTCACCCCACGAACCCTCGTTATATGCGCCCAGTTGGAGCCAGGACGCTTCCCTGCCCCCGACCGCGACGAGCTTGCTGACGTTGAGCCGGACGGCGAGCCGTCCGACCGCGTCGTGCTCGGCGAGCGCCTCGTCCCCGAGCTCGGCCATCTTGCCGAGCACCGCCCAGGTCCGCCGCCCCCGGCCCATGGCTGCCAGGGCGCGCAGGGCGGCCCGCATGGACTCTGGGTTGGCGTTGTAGGCGTCGTTGACGACGGTCACGCCGTCCGGGCGCTCGGTGACCTCCATCCGCCAGCGGGAGAGGGAGCCCGCCTCTGAGAGCGCGGTGGCGATCTCTTCCGCGGACATACCCAGCTCATGGGCGACGGCGGCCGCTGCGAGCGCGTTCGACACGTGGTGCTCACCGTACAGGCGCATGGTCACGTCGCTTGCACCGGAGGGTGTGCGAAGCCTGAAGGAGGGCTGTCCGGTGTCCGTGAGTCTCACGTTCTCGGCGCGTACGTCCGCTTCGTCGGACTCTCCGAAAAGGATCACCTTCGCCTTCGTACGGGATGCCATGGCCCGTACGAGGGGATCGTCGGCATTGAGGACGGCCGTGCCGTCCTCCGGCAGACCCTCGACGATCTCTCCCTTGGCCTGCGCGATCTGCTCCCGGCCGCCGAACTCGCCGATGTGGGCGGTGCCGACGTTGAGGACGAGGCCGATCTTCGGGGGCGTCAGATCCGTGAGGTAGCGGATGTGGCCGATGCGACGGGCGCCCATCTCCAGGACGAGGAACCTCGTCTCGTCGGTGGCGCTGAGGGCGGTCAGCGGCAGCCCGATCTCGTTGTTGAGCGAGCCGGGCGTCCACACCGTCGGCGCCTTGCGCTGCAGCACCTGGGCGATGAGGTCCTTGGTGCTGGTCTTGCCCGCCGAGCCGGTCAGGGCGACGAGGGTCGCGCCGAGACGTCGTACGACATGACGGGCGAGGGCACCGAGGGCCCGTTGGACGTCGTCCACGACGATCGCGGGCACGCCGACGGGCCGCGACGCCAGTACGGCGACCGCGCCCGCCGCGACGACCTGCGCGGCGAAGTCATGGCCGTCGACGCGTTCGCCGACGAAGGCGACGAAGAGACTGCCGGGCTCCACCTCGCGGGAGTCCCGGACCACGGATCCGGTGACCTGGACGGACGGATCCGGTATGTCGTGGGTCTGCCCGCCGACGACTGAGGCAATCTCGGCGAGAGAGAGGGCGATCACAAGTTCATCCCTGGGTCTTCTGGATGGCTTCTCGAAGCACCTGGCGGTCGTCGAAGGGACGGACCACTCCGGCGATGTCCTGGCCCTGCTCGTGGCCCTTGCCTGCGACCAGCACGGTGTCGCCCGGCTGTGCGCGGGAGACGGCGGCGGCGATCGCGGCGGCCCGGTCCTCGAAGACCTGGACCTCGCCGCGCTCGTGTGCTGGTACGGACGCCGCGCCCTCGAGCATGGTTGCAAGGATCGCGAGCGGGTCCTCCGAGCGGGGGTTGTCGGAGGTCAGTACGGCGGTGTCGGCGAGCCGGGCCGCGGCGGCGCCCATCGGCGCGCGCTTGGTCGTGTCGCGGTCCCCGCCACAGCCGAGCACGATGTGCAGCTTGCCCTCGGTGACCTTCCGGAGCGCTTTGAGAACGGACTCGACGGCGTCCGTCTTGTGGGCGTAGTCGACGACCGCGAGATACGGCTGGCCGGCGTCCACGCGCTCCAGGCGCCCCGGCACGCCCGGCACCGCGGCGATGCCGTCGGCGGCGGTCTGCGGGTCGAGGCCCGCGGCGGCGAGGGCGGTGATCGCGGCGAGGGTGTTGGCCACGTTGAAGGGCCCGGCGATGGGCGACCTGGCGGTGATCCGCTCGCCCTTGGGGCCGACCGCGGTGAACGTCGAGTCCATCGGGCCGACCTGGACGTCCTCGGCACGCCAGTCGGCGTCGGGGTGGCCCTCGGCGGAGAAGGTGACGACCGGGACCGTGGCTTCCTTGGCGAGCCTGCGGCCGTACTCGTCGTCGGCGTTGACCACGCCGAGCCGGCTGCGCTGCGGCGTGAAGAGCTGTGCCTTGGCCCGGAAGTAGTCCTCCATGTCGGAGTGGAACTCCATGTGTTCCGGGCTGAGGTTGGTGAAGACGCCGATGTCGAAGACGCAGCCGTCGACCCGGCCGAGCACCAGCGCGTGGCTGGACACCTCCATCGCGACCGCCTCGACACCGCGCTCGCGCATGACCGCGAACAGGGCCTGGAGGTCGGTGGCTTCGGGGGTGGTGCGCTCGGACTTGATGCCCTCGTCGCCGATCCGCATCTCGACGGTGCCGATGAGTCCGGTGTTGCGGACGGCCTTCAGACCGCCTTCCACCAGATACGCGGTGGTGGTCTTCCCGGAGGTGCCGGTGATGCCGATCTGGAGCAGATCACGGCCCGGACGACCGTAGATGGTGGCCGCGAGTTCGCCCATCCGCGCGCGCGGATCGTCGACGACCAGCACCGGGAGCCCCGTCGCCGCGGCGCGCTCGGCGCCGGTCGGGTCGGTCAGCACGGCGACCGCGCCGAGGCCGGCGGCCTGGGTGACGAAGTCGGCGCCGTGCAGGCGGGCGCCCGGGAGGGCGGCGTACAGGTCGCCGGGGCGGACGGCCCGCGAGTCATGGGTGATGCCCGTGACCTCCGCGGCGTTTCCCGGCTGTTCGACACCCACCTGGACGGCGAGCTCCGCGAGGGGTGTGGCGGAGACCTGAACCGGCCTGGGCGGCCCGGGATATGTCACGGGATGGCCCTTCTGGGCGGTTTGGGACTGGTCAGCGTGTGGCACGGCGGTGAGCGTACCGGGCACACCCCGTTCGGAGCGAAGTGAGGGCACGGGCGCGCCCTGGTTCCCGGAGTCGGGAGTGATCGTTGTCACGAGCTGGTTCCTGGGTGGTTCCGTGCTGAACAGTGCGGGTCAGGGTTTGAAGGTGACGGGGAGGCTGGCGGACTTGGCCCCGGTGGGCGGGACCTGGAGGGTCTTCAGGGCGAACTCCATGACCTGCTTGTAGACGGGTCCGCAGATCTGGCCGCCGAAGTAGCTGCCCTCGGTGGCGTTCTGGATGGCGCAGTAGACGGTGACGCGGGGGTTGTCGGCGGGTGCGAAGCCGGCGAACGAGGAGGTGTAGCCGTGGTACTTGCCGGTGGCCGGATCCACGCGGTTGGCCGTACCCGTCTTGCCCGCGACCCGGTAGCCGGGAATGCGCGCCTTGGCGCCGGTGCCCTCCCGGTCGTCCACGACCGACTCCAGCATCCGGGCGAGGGTCTTCGCCGTCTTCTCGCTGATCACCCTGGACTTCTCGGGCTTCGCGGCGGGCGTGAAGCGTCCGTCGGGTCCCTGGGTGCCGCGGACGAGCGTGGGTTCGACGCGGACGCCGCCGTTGGCGATCGTCGAGTAGACGGACGCGGCCTGCATCGCGTTGAGGGAGACGCCCTGGCCGAAAGGAATCGTGTACTGCTGCGAGGTCGACCAGTCCTGCGGCGCCGCGAGGATGCCCTTGGTCTCGCCGGGGAAGTCGAGGCCGCTGTAGCTGCCCAGGCCGAACTTGCGCAGATACGAGTAGAGGACCTGGTTGGCCTGCGCCTGGGTCTTGCCGAGCTGACCGGTCGCCAGGATGGTGCCGATGTTGCTGGACTTGGCGAGCACGCCGTTGAGCGTGAGGTACCAGGTCTCGTGGTCGATGTCGTCCTTGAAGAGCCGGTCGCCGCGGTGCAGCCGGTTGGGCACGACGACGTGCGTCTGCGGCGTGGCGACGTTCTCCTCCAGCACGGCGGCCATCGACATGACCTTGGCGGTGGAGCCGGGCTCGTAGGCGTCCTCCAGGGCCCAGTTGTGCAGGGTGCCCGGGTCGGCCTGGGACAGGTCGCCCGGGTCGAAGCCGGGCGAGTTGGCCATGGCGAGGATCTCGCCGGTCTGTGTGTCCTGCACTATCACGTACCCGCGGTCCGCCTTGGACTTCGTCACCTGCTCGGTGATGGCGTCCTGCGCGGCCCACTGGATGTCGCGGTCGATGGTGAGCTCGACGTCGCTGCCGGGCACCGCCGGGGTCTCGGTGGAGCCCGCGGTCGGGACCTGGCGGCCGCCGGACTGGGCGTAGCGGATCTTGCCGTCCTTGCCGGACAGCAGGGTGTTCAGCTTCTGCTCGACCCCGCCGCCGCCCTTGCCGTCGGCGTTGACCCAGCCCAGTATCCCGGCGGCGAGGTCGCTGTTCGGGTACACGCGCTTGCTGGTGGGCGACCGCGAAGACACCGGCGAGGACGTTGACGGTGGTGTGGTCGTCGTCGGCCTTGGCGGCCAGTGCGCTCTTGAGGTCCTTGATCTGCTTCCAGACCTGCGGCGTCTGCCGGCCGGCGAGCTTGACGTACTGCCCCTTGGTCCGCAGCTTCTCGGTCAGCCCGGCCTGGTCCTGGCCGAGGATCGGGGCGAGCAGGGCGGCGGCCTGCTCGGGCCCGTCGTCGATCTTGAGCTGCTTGCGGCTGAAGAGCGTGGGGTCGGCCGTGATGTCGTACGCGTCCACGCTGGTCGCCAGGGCCACGCCGGAGCGATCGGTGATCTGGCCGCGCTCGGCGGCCAGGGTGTAGCCGACGTACCGGTTCTGCTCGGCCTTGGCGGCGTAGGTGCCGGCCTCGACGGCCTGGACCTGGAGCAGCCGTACGGCGAAGGCGATCAGTACGAGGGTCAGGCCGAGGCCGACCATGCGGAGCCGGGGCCGGGGGCTGCCGAGCCGGATGATGCGCGGGCCCGTGGGGCGCGCGGCCTGGGGGCGGGGCGCCGGGCGGCGGGCCGGGCGGGCGCCGGGGCCAGCGGGGCGCCGTCGGGCGTCGGGGGCGGGCCTGGTGGGTCCGGGCACGCGGCGGCGCGGCGGTTCCCTGTCGGACACTTCCGTCACCTGCCGGGGGTCGGGGTCGAGGAGGACGGGGCGGTGGAGGGGGTGGGAGTGGGCGTGAGGGTGGGCGTGGGCGCGGGGGTGGCCGACGGCGACGGGGGTGCCGAGGTGACGGTCAGCGGGACGATCGCCTCGGGCGGCAGTACGACCTGGGCCGAGGACTGTTCGGCAGCGGCGCCCGGGACGCCCTTGACGGTGCCGTCAGGGTCGAGGAAGGCGGGGTCGCCGCCGGGAACCATGCCGAGCTCCCGGGCACGGCGCTGGAGGGCGTCCGGGGCGGAGTAGGCGTCGATGTCCCGCTGGAGGGCCTGCTCCTGGTCGGTGAGGCTCTTGGTCTCCTTCTGGAGGTCGTCGAGTTTGAACGAACCTTCGGAGACCGCGGAGTTCAGCACCAGGAGCCCGATGAGACCGCCGCCGAGGAGCAGGACGACGAGGAGGACGAACGGGGTGCGGGCGGCCTGTCCCCGGCCCCCCGTGGTCGGGAAGAGCCGTGCCAGCCGAGCGGCCCGGCCCTTGAGTTCAGGTTTCCTGCTCACTGCACCTCCAGTGAGTCCGGTTTCCGTACTCGCTCACGCGCCCCGGCCCCCTCGTGTCCGTCATTCCAGCGCCTCCCTGATGCGCTCGGCGCCGCGCAACCGCGCGGGAGCCGCTCGCCGGTTCTCGGCGACCTCTTCCTCCGTGGGAAGTTCGGCACCGCGCGTGAGCAGCTTGAGCCGCGGCTGGTACTGCTCGGGGACGACCGGCAGCCCGGGAGGCGCGGTGGTGGCGGCACCGGCCGCGAACACCTGCTTGACCAGGCGGTCCTCGAGCGAGTGGTACGACAGGACGGCGATCCGCCCGCCGACCGCGAGGGCCTGCACGGCGGCCGGGATCGCCCGTTCCAGGACGGCCAGTTCACCGTTGACCTCGATGCGCAGCGCCTGGAAGGTGCGCTTGGCGGGGTTGCCGCCGGTGCGCTTGGCGGCCTGCGGCAGGGAGTCCCGGATCAGCTCGACGAGCCGCGCGCTGTGGGAGAAGGGCTCCTTGTCGCGCTCGCGCACGATCGCGGACACGATCCGCTTGGCCTGCTTCTCCTCGCCGTACGCCCGCAGGATCCGCACGAGTTCGCCGGGCGGGTAGGTGTTGAGGACCTCGGCGGCACTGACGCCGGTCGTCTGGTCCATGCGCATGTCGAGCGGGGCGTCCTGGGCGTAGGCGAAGCCGCGGTCGGCCTCGTCGAGCTGCATGGAGGAGACGCCGAGGTCGAAGAGGACGCCCTGCACACGCGGGAGGCCGAGCCGGTCCAGTACCTCGGGCAGCTCGTCGTAGACCGCGTGGACGAGGGTGGCGCGCTCGCCATAGGGCGCGAGGCGCTCGCCGGACAGGCGCAGGGCCTCCTTGTCGCGGTCGAGGGCGACGAGCCGGGCCTCGGGGAACTGCTGGAGCAGGGCCTCGCTGTGGCCGCCGAGGCCGAGCGTGCAGTCGACGACGACCGCTCCGGGGGCCTGGAGAGCGGGGGCCAACATGTCCAGGCACCGCTGGAGCATCACAGGGACGTGTCGACTCTGGCTCAAGGGGCCCTCTCAGATCCGGCGAGGCGGTACGCACCGCCGGGTCCCCGCCCGCTCGTGAAGGGGAGGCCTGCCGGCGCCAAAAGCGTCAGCCGGCCGGGAGCGGGAGGAGGCCGAGCCGTACGTGCGCGCCGCGCACGTGGGGAGATCCGGCGACCTGGCCGGTTTCTCCTGGGGAATTCAGTCCAGCAGGGAGACCTCGCCTCCCGCTTCGCGTCACTTTAGTCCACGGTCACTCGCGGTCAATCAACCGGCCTGCGCGTCGCGGCCCGGCTCCGGGGCGGGGCGACGGACCGCCGGAAATCACCCGCTCGGACACATACCGCCCTCTGTGGCTTATCTCACACGAAGGACGTGATGACGCTCTTTTTCCCATCTCACGACAGGACCAGGACGGCTGTGACCAGTACCGTCTTGACTATGACGACTTCTGCAACCGGCGCCACCGCAACCGAAGGCGCCATACCGGGCGACACCGTCACCGACCGTCTCGTCGAGGCGAACGAACGGTACGCCTCCGCGTTCACCGACCCCGGCATGGACGCCCGTCCCGTCCTGCACGTGGCCGTGGTGGCCTGCATGGACGCCCGTCTCGACCTGCACGAGGCCCTCGGCCTGGAGCTCGGCGACTGCCACACCATCCGCAACGCGGGCGGCGTGGTCACCGACGACGTGATCCGCTCGCTCACCATCAGCCAGCGCAAGCTCGGCACCCGCAGCGTGGTCCTCATCCACCACACCGGCTGCGGCCTGGAGCAGATCACCGAGGAATTCCGCACCGACCTGGAGATGGAGGTCGGCCAGCGCCCGGCCTGGGCCGTGGAGTCCTTCCGGGACGTCGACCAGGACGTACGGCAGTCCATGCGGCGGGTGCGCACCTCCCCGTTCCTGTTGCACACCGACGACATCCGCGGCTTCGTGTTCGACGTGAAGACGGGCCTGCTGCGCGAGATCGACCCCTCCTGACCCACCACCGAAGCTGTCGTTCTCCTGTTGATTTCCGGTTCAGGGGTGCCCAAAAGGCCGCAAGCCCTGACATATCGCGGGCAGTTGTCCACAGGCGAGTGACACGAATCGGTAACGGCAGCAAGAATGCGTGGATGGACGTCGCGCTTTTCCGGGCGGTGTCCGTGATTCGGGGTGGGCCGGTCCGCAACGCAGAGCGTCGGCCCGGAGAAAGAACGGGCCGAGGAGGGCCGGGTGACGACCTATGACGATCGAGCGAGCCTCACAGATCTGACTGCCACTGTGGAGCGTGTCCGCAGTTCGGTAGAGGGTGTGATCGAGGGCAAGCCCGAGGTCGTACGGCTTTCGCTGACCGTACTGCTCGCCGAGGGACATCTTCTGATCGAAGATGTCCCCGGCGTCGGCAAGACCATGCTCGCGAAGGCACTGGCGCGGTCCATCGACTGCTCGGTGCGGCGTATTCAGTTCACGCCCGACCTGCTGCCCTCGGACATCACGGGTGTGTCCATCTGGGATCAGCAGCGCCGGGACTTCGAGTTCAAGCCGGGGGCGATCTTCGCGCAGATCGTGATCGGCGACGAGATCAACCGGGCCTCGCCGAAGACCCAGTCGGCACTTCTGGAGTCCATGGAGGAGCGGCAGGTCACGATCGACGGGCAGACGTACGAGCTGCCGAGCCCGTTCATGGTGGTGGCCACGCAGAACCCGGTCGAGATGGAGGGCACCTATCCGCTGCCGGAGGCCCAGCGCGACCGCTTCATGGCGCGCGTCTCCATCGGCTACCCCAGCGCGGAGGCCGAGCTGCAGATGCTCGACATCCATGGCGGGGTGAGCCCGCTGGACGACCTCCAGCCGGTGGCGCACGCGCACGACATCGTGAAGCTGGTCGACGCCGTCCGCGGCGTCCACGTCGCCGACACGGTCCGGCGCTACGCGGTGGAGCTGGTCGCCGCCACGCGCACCCACCCCGACCTCAGACTCGGCGCCTCCCCGCGCGCGACGCTGCATCTGCTGCGCGCGGCGAAGGCGTCCGCCGCCCTGAGCGGCCGGGAGTACGCGCTGCCGGACGACATCCAGGCGCTCGCCGTCGCTGTCCTGGCCCACCGGCTGCTGCCCACCGCGCAGGCCCAGCTCAACCGGCGTACGGCGGAGCAGGTGGTGCAGGAGATCCTGCAGCGCACTCCGGTGCCCCAGCAGCAGGGCGGCGCCGGGCTCGGGCACGGCACGTCGGCGTACGGCCAGCAGCCGCCGCGGAGGCTGTGATGACCACCGCCGCCGGGCCGGTCCACAGCGAGGCCGACCGGGGCGACAAGGGCGGGGTGCGCACCGCGCTGGCCGGTCTGACGACCCGCGGCCGCTCGTTCCTGGCGGCCGGGATCGCAGCCGCCATCTGCGCGTACGTCCTGGGGCAGAGCGATCTGCTCCGGGTCGGCCTGCTCCTCGCGCTGCTGCCGCTGGTGTGCGCGACCGTGCTCTACCGCACCCGCTACCGGGTGGCCGGCAGCCGCCGGCTCGCCCCCGCGCGCGTGCCCTCCGGCAGCGAGGCCCGTGTCCATCTGCGGATGGACAACGTCTCGCGGCTGCCCACCGGTCTGCTGATGCTCCAGGACCGGGTGCCGTACGTCCTCGGCCCGCGTCCCCGCTTCGTGCTGGACCGGGTGGAGGCGGGCGGCCGCCGCGAGGTGTCCTACCGCGTCCGCTCCGACCTGCGCGGCCGCTATCCGCTGGGCCCGCTCCAGCTGCGCCTGACCGACCCGTTCGGCATGTGCGAGCTGACCCGGTCCTTCTCGTCGTACGACACCCTGACGGTGATCCCGCGCGTGGAGCCGCTGCCGCCGGTGCGCTTCGCCGGTGAGGCGAAGGGGTACGGCGACGGACGGAACCGCTCGCTCGCCCTGGCCGGCGAGGACGACGTCATCCCGCGCGGCTACCGCTACGGCGACGATCTGCGCCGTGTGCACTGGCGTTCCACCGCGCGCTACGGCGAGCTGATGGTGCGCCGCGAGGAGCAGCCGCAGCGCGCCCGCTGCACGGTGCTGCTGGACACCCGGGGTCTCGCCTTCCGCGGCGCGGGCCCCGACTCGCCCTTCGAGTGGGCCGTGTCGGGCACGGCGTCGGCGCTGGTGCACATGCTCGAACGAGGCTTCTCCGTACGGCTGGTGACGGACACCGGCAGTTCGGTCCCCGGCGAGGGCGCGGACGGCTTCGCGGGCGCGAGCCAGGAGTCGGCGGACGCGGCCGGGCTGATGATGGACACCCTCGCGGTGATCGACCACTCCGACGGCACGGGTCTGTCCCGGGCGTACGACCTGCTGCGCGGGGGCAACGAGGGGCTGCTGATCGCCTTCTTCGGCGACCTCGACGAGGAGCAGGCCGCGGTGGCCGCCAAGATGCGTCAGCGCAGTGGCGGCGCGGTCGCCTTCGTGCTGGACAGCGGCGGCTGGGGGCGGGAACCGACCGATGTGGCCGGCCCGTTGGACAGGAGCGAGGAGCGGTTGCGGATGCTGCGTGAGGCGGGCTGGACGGCGCTGAGCGTGCCGCGGGGCGCCTCCTTGACCGAGTTGTGGCGCCAGGCGGACCGCGAGCGCACCGGCGTCGGCGCGACGAGCGGGCCGGGCAGTGAGGGGGCACGCGCATGAGCGGGCGGGCACGACTGGCACTGTGTGCCTGGGCGGCCACCCTGATGGCGTCCTGCGCCCTGCTGCCCCTGGTCGAACCGGCCTCGTGGATCCTGCAGGCGGCCCTGCTGCTCGGCGTCCAGTCGCTGGTGGGCGCGGCGACCCGGCGGGTGCCGCTGGCCCGGCCGCTGACCGTGGCCGCACAGGCCCTGGTCACACTGATGATGCTGACCCTGGTCTTCACCCGGGAGCAGGCTCTCGCCGGGCTGATCCCGGGTCCGGAGGCGTTCCAGCGGTTCGCCGATCTGCTCCAGCAGGGCGGCGACGACGTCGCGCGGTACGCGATCCCGGCGCCGCTGGAGTCCGACGGCATCCGGCTGATGATCATCGGCGGTGTGCTGGTCATCGGCCTCGCGGTGGACACCCTCGCGGTGACCTTCCGCAGCGCGGCTCCGGCGGGGCTGCCGCTGCTGGCGCTGTACTCCGTCGCCGCGGGGCTGTCCGACGGCGGCGCCGACTGGCTGTGGTTCCTGGTCGCGGCGGCCGGCTATCTGATGCTACTGCTGGCCGAGGGGCGCGACCGGCTCTCCCAGTGGGGCCGGGTCTTCGGCGGGGCACCGCGCACCCCGGGCGGGGAGCCCGGCGTGGTGGCGCCGGTCCGCACCGGGCGGCGCATCGGCGCGGTCGCACTGGGGCTCGCCCTGGTGGTGCCGGTCGCGCTGCCCGCGATGGACGGCGGCCTCCTGGACGCCACCGGGGCGGGTGTGGGCGGCGGCAGCGGGAGCGGCGGCACCATCTCCGCGGTGAACCCCCTGGTGTCCCTGCGCGACAACCTCAACGTGGACGAGGACCGCCAGGTCCTGTCCCTGCGCACCGAGCCCGAGGACCAGGGCAGCCTGTATATGCGGATCGTCTCGCTGGACGACTTCGACGGCCGGACCTGGAAGCCGTCCAAGCGCGACATCGAGAAGGTGCCGGACCAGCTGCCCACGCCGACCGGCCTCGGCCCCGACATCCGGCGCGCGGAGATCACGACCAGTGTCACGGCCGCCAGGGACTACCGCCAGGACTGGCTGCCGATGCCGTACCCGCCCAGCGGTGTGCAGATCGACGGGGACTGGCGCTACGAGCCCGAGGGCATGACCCTCGTCGGCGACCACGACCAGACCACGAGCGGGGCGACCTACGAGGTCAAGAGCCTCGTCGTGCAGCCGACGGCGGAGCAGCTGGCGGCCGCTCCGGTGCCGCCCGCGGACATCAGGCGCGACTACACCGAGGTACCCGACTCGCTGCCGGCGGTCGTGGCCACCACGGCTCGCGAGGTCACCCAGGGCTCGGCGAACCACTACGAGCAGGCGGTCAAGCTCCAGGAGTACTTCTCCCTGACGGGCGGTTTCCAGTACGACACCCAGGTGCAGGTCGGCTCCGGCTCCCAGGCGATCGCCCGGTTCCTGAAGGACAAGCAGGGCTTCTGCGTCCACTTCTCCTTCGCGATGGCGGCGATGGCCCGCACCCTGGGCATCCCGGCCCGGGTGGCGGTGGGCTTCGCGCCGGGTACGCCGCAGGCCGACGGCACGGTGACGGTGGGGCTGCGGGACGCCCACGCCTGGCCCGAGCTGTACTTCGAGGGCGTGGGCTGGACCCGCTTCGAGCCGACTCCGACCCGGGGCACGCAGCCCGAATACACGCAGACGGACACTCCGAACAGCAACCTGCCCGACCCGGGTGTCCCGTCCCGATCGGCGAGCGCCGCGCCTTCCACCGCCCCCTCGGCGAGCGAGAGCTGCACGGCGGAGCAGAAGAAGCTGGAAGCCTGCCCGAGCGAGTCCGCCGCGGCCCTGCCGGTCACGGACGGCGGCGGTCCGAAGTGGACCGTCGTGCTCGCCTGGGTCCTCGGCGGGCTCGCCGCGCTGGCGATCCCTCTGGCGCCGATGGTGTGGCGCCGCCGCATCCGGGCGGTACGACTGGGTGCGCACGGCCGCAGCGAGGCGGACGCGGCGCTGCACACCTTGGCGGTCTGGCTGGAACTGACCGACACGGCGTGGGACTTCGGGATCCTTCCGGACGATTCGCAGACCCCGCGCAAGGCGGCGGCGCGGATCGTGCGGCTGGGGCATCTCGACCCGACGGCCGCGACCGCGGTGCACCGGGTGGCGGACGCGGTGGAGCAGGTTCTCTACGCGCCGCGGCCGCGCCCGACGGCGGGGCTCGCGGAGGACGTCCGGCGGGTGATCGCCGGACTGGCCGTCCCGGTGACCCGGCGTACGAAGCTGCGGGCGATGCTCGCCCCGCGTTCGACCGTACGAGTGGTGTGGGCGGTCTCGGAGTGGTGGGCCGGTGTCACGGCCCGTGTGGCGGCGGCCAGGCCGACGCTGCGCAAGCAGCCCTCGGGCCAGGAGAGCTGAGCCCTCGGAGCGACGGCTGAGGCCCCGACCCGTTCGCACGGGTCGGGGCCTCAGCCGTTGGATCGGGCGTCGAGCGGGCGATCACCGAAGGGACGATCGGCGCGGCCAAAAGGGCGTGCGTGAGGGGGTGACCACCCTCCCGGAGGGTGGTCACCCCCTCACGCATCAGCTATGAGTTGAGCTAATGGCCGCCCTGTTCGTCACGGCGCTTCTGCCAGCGCTGCTCGATACGGTCCATCATGGAGCGCTTCTGCCTGGCCTGACGACGCGCGTGCGGGGCACCGGCCGCGGGCTGTTCACCCGGCTTGGGAGCCTTGCGCCAGCCGGTCACGGCGAGCACCGCACAACCCAGCATGACGAGGAAGCCCACCACGCTGAGCCAGACCTGCTTGGCGACCATTCCTGCCATGAGGAGCGCGATACCCACGAGGAAGCCCGCGACCGCCTGGTAGACCCGTCGCCGGGTGTACGTGCGCAGCCCGCTTCCCTCAAGCGCTGTCGCGAACTTGGGATCTTCGGCGTACAGCGCTCGCTCCATCTGCTCGAGCATTCGCTGCTCGTGCTCCGAGAGCGGCACGGAATCCTCCTCATCGTGCAGTCGCCGGGGCGACCCGGGGGGTCCCTTCAGGATAGGCAGGGAATCGCCCCCGTGAAACCCGCCCCTCTACGCCAATTGGCCAACCGGGATTCCGCCATGCACGTCCCGGCCCGCTAGATCTTGCATTCCCCAGCGGCCGACCCGTCATGCCGGACGGTCTCCCTCGATCATACGGCGCCGGGCGCCCGATCGGGGGGCCTGTGGCGTACTCCATGTGCACCCAAGTCCCTGATCAGCGCCGCACCAGGAGGGCTGCCTCAGGCCTCGACGGTCCCTCGGGTCTCACCGAGCACGTGAAGCTGTGTGGCCACGGAGTGGAAGGCGGGGAGTTCGGCCGCCGCCTCCTCCAGCTTGAGCAGGGCCTCCAGGGCCCCGGGCTCGGTGTCGACCAGCACGCCGGGTACCAGGTCCGCGAAGACCCGCACGCCGTGCACGGCACCGACCTCGAGGCCCGCGCCCTCGACCAGCTCGGTGAGCTGCTCGGCGGTGAAGCGCCGCGGCACGGGGTCGCCGGTGCCCCAGCGTCCGTTCGGGTCCTCGAGCGCCTGCTTGGCCTCCTTGAAGTGGCCGGCGAGGGCCCGGGCGAGGACGGCGCCGCCGAGCCCCGCCGCGAGCAGGCTGAGGACACCCTCGGAGCGCAGGGCGGCCACCACGTTGCGGATGCCCTCGGCCGCGTCGTCGACGTACTCCAGGACGCCGTGGCACAGCACCGCGTCGTAGGCGCCGCGCTCGACCACGTCGAAGAGACCGTGGGCGTCGCCCTGGACACCGCGCACCCGGTCGGCGACGCCGGCCTCGGCGGCGCGGCGCTCCAGGGCGAACAGCGCGTTGGGGCTGGGGTCGACGACGGTGACCCGGTGGCCGAGACGGGCGACGGGCACGGCGAAGTTGCCGCTGCCGCCGCCGGTGTCGAGGACGTCCAGGGCGTCCCGGCCCGTGGCCTTGACCCGCCGCTCGAGGGCGTCCTGGAGGACCTCCCAGACCACGGCGGTACGGAGAGAGGCGCGGGGTCGCAGCGGGTCCGACACGGCAGTTGACTCCTCGGCGCGGCACCGCCTCCAGTGAGGCGGAGCGATCGGTCTGCCCTCCTCGTCCGGGTACCGGAGAAGGAAGGCTTCAGGCGCCCTCCACCCTATTGCCTCCGTCACCTCGCCCGACCACCGTGGCGTCCGGGCGGCAGAGCCCGTGCAGTGTCGTGCCATGCCGTGCCGGAGGGCTCAGCCCGCGTCCGGCATGTCCCGGCCCGTGTCGTGATCGCCGGGTTCCGGCTCGTCCGTGTCCTGGCGGGGCTGGGGCAGGACCGGCTGGAGGACCAGCATCCGCTCGACGAGGCGCAGGAACATCGCCACGTCGCGTATGAGGTCGTCGGCGTCCCGGCGGCTGGCCGCGCCCTGGATGCCGGCCTCGGCCCGGGCGCGGCGGCGGGCACCGGCGGCGAAGAGCGCGCTCCACTCGGCGAGCTCGGGGGCTATTTCGGGGAGCACTTCCCAGGCGCTCCGGATCTTGGCCCGGCGTCGGGGCGAGGGCTCCGGGCGCCCGCGCGCGGCGAGCACGGCGGCGGCGGTGCGCAGGGCGGCCAGGTGGGCCGTCGCATAGCGCTCGTTCGGTGTCTCCAGGACGGCGGCCTCGTCGAGTCCGGCACGGGCCTGGGCGAGCAGGTCGAGGGCGGCGGGCGGGGCCGTGGTCCTGCGGAGCACGGGGTGTACGTCGCTCGCCGGACCGGTCAGTGAGGGGGCAGGGCCGGTGGCGCGGCGCCGGCGGGCGGCTGCTGCGTGGTAGGTGGCCATGACGAACCTCCTGTCGTCTGTGTGACGGCACGTCCCGATACGGGATGCCGTATGTGCCCATCGTGAGGTATGCCACTGACAATCCGTTCTGACCTGGACTTTTGCTTCGATCGAAGGTTCGGGTTAGTTTTTGCACTGACCAGTCAGTTCAAAAACTTCGGCAGTTCTGGACATCAGGGGGTGGGCCGTGGGCGGAGTCGCCGTCACAACCGAGGGGTTCGGGCTCAAGGGGCCGCGCGGCTGGGCGTTCCGCGGGATCGGCCTCGACGCGGAGCCCGGTGCGCTGATCGCCGTCGAGGGGGCGTCGGGATCGGGCCGTACGTGTCTGCTGCTCGCGCTCACGGGACGGATGAAGGCGTCCGAGGGGACGGCGTCCGTGGGCGCGGCCCGGCTGCCCAGGCAGCTCACCGCGGTGCGGCGGATGAGCGCCGTGGCCAACGTCGCCGGTGTCACCGACCTCGACGCGGCCCTGACCGTCGGGGAGCACTTGCGCGAGCGGGCGCTGTTGCAGCACCGGTTCGGCGACTCCCTGCGCGGGCTGCTGCGACCGCGTACCGAGCGCGCGAACGAGGCGAGGCTGCGGATCGACACCGCCCTGAGCGCCGCTGGTCTCGACCGGGAGGCGCTGCCGAAGGGCTCCCGGACCGCCGTACGCGATCTGGAGCGGATGGAGGCGCTGCGGCTGTCCATCGCGCTCGCCCTGATCGGGCGGCCGCGGCTGCTCGGCGTCGACGACGCCGATCTGAAGCTGTCCGACGCGGAACGGGCCGAGGTCTGGGCGCTGTTGACGTCGATCGCCGAGGCGGGGACCACGGTCGTGGCGGTGTGCAGCGAGGCCCCCGAGGGGGCCGTGAAGGTGTCCACCCGCAGCGCCCCTCAGGGCTCGGTCCGGAAGAAGGAGGACGCCGATGCGCTCGCCGCGACTGGCCGCGCTTGAGCTGCGGCGCTTCGGGCGGGGGAAGCTGCCGCGGGCCGCGCTGGTCGCGCTGCTGGTGCTGCCCCTGCTCTACGGCGCCCTGTACCTGTGGTCGTTCTGGGATCCGTACGGCCGGCTGGACCGCATCCCCGTGGCGCTCGTGAACGACGACAAGGGGGCGACCGCCGACGGGAAGAAGCTCGCGGCGGGCGACGACATCACCCGGGGGCTGCACGACAGCGACGTCTTCGAGTGGCACGAGGTGAGCGCCGCCGAGGCACGCGCGGGCGTGGAGGACGGCACGTACTACCTGTCGCTCACCGTGCCGACCGACTTCAGCGCGCGGATCGCGTCCAGCGCGGGCGACTCCCCCGAGACCGGCGCACTCCAGGTGCGGACCAACGACGCGAACAACTACATCGTCGGGCAGATCTCGCGCACGGTCTTCAGCGAGGTGCGCCAGGCCGCGTCCACGAAGGCGTCGCGGTCCTTCCTGGACCGGATCTTCATCTCGTTCTCCGACATCCACAGCGCGACGGTCAAGGCCGCCAAGGGCGCCGACAAGCTCGAAGGCGGGCTCGGAAAGGCCGAGAAGGGGTCCAAGGACCTCGCCGACGGGCTGAAGGACGCCAAGAGCGGCAGCGGCAAGCTGGCCAAGGGGCTCAACAAGCTCGACAAGGGCGCGGGCGACCTGGAGGACGGCTCTCAGCAGGTCGCGGAGGGCACCCAGACGCTCGCCGACAAGGTCAACGGGGTCGCGGCGAAGGCGGGCCCGTTCCTGGAGGACAACGAGAAGACCATCGGTGACACCGCCCAGCTCGTCGCGGACTCCAGCAAGGCGATCCGCAAGCACCTGGACACCCTGGTGACGACGGCCCCCGTCGCCGCCAAGGGCGCCCGCACGGCCTCCGACACACTGGAGGAGATCCACCGCACGCGCTGCGAGAAGGCCGTACTGCCCGACGCGGCCTGCGCCGACCTGGAGAAGGCCAAGGACGCGGCCGCCGACGTGGCGACCATCGCCGACGACCTCAACACCCTCGTGGGCGACCAGGACGGCGACCTGAAGAAGCTCGACAAGAACCTGGCGACCCTGCAGAAGCAGGCCCAGGCGCTCGCCGACCGGGCGCCGCACCTCTCCGAGGACCTCGACGACGCCGTCTCCAAGGTCAACGAGTTGAACAAGGGCGCGGGGAAGGTCGCCGCCGGCGCCAAGAAGCTGCACACCGGGCTCGGCACCGCCAAGACCGGTGCCGGTGACCTGGACGAGGGGGTCGGCAAGCTCAAGACCGGCGCCGCCGAACTGAACGGCGGCATGTACAAGCTGGTCGACGGCTCCGGGAAGCTCTCGGACGGGCTGCACGACGGCGCCGGCCAGATCCCCGACTACGACAAGCAGCACCGCGACGATCGCACCGAGGTCATGGCCGACCCCGTCCAGCTGGTCTCCCAGGACATGCACAAGGCGCCCAACTACGGCACCGGGTTCGCCCCGTACTTCATCCCGCTGTCCCTGTGGGTGGGCGCGATGGTGGCGTACATGCTGATCGCACCGATGAACCGGCGCGCGCTCGCCGCGGGCGCCCCCGCGTGGCGGATCGCGCTGGCGGGCTGGCTGCCGGTGGTGGCGGTCGGGGTGCTCCAGACGGTGGCCCTGATGTCGGTGCTGCACTGGGCGATCGGCCTGCAGATGGTGCGGGCGGTCGGCACGGTGGGCTTCCTGTTCCTGGTGACGGCGTGCTTCGCGGCGATCGTGCAGTGGCTGAACGCCCGCTTCGGGGCGGCGGGACGGATCCTCGTCCTCGCCTTCCTGATGCTCCAGCTGACCTCCGCGGGCGGCACGTACCCCGTGCAGACCAGCCCGGGCTTCTTCAACGCGCTCCACCCCTTCCTGCCGATGAGTTACGTCGTCGACGCGCTTCGCAGGCTCATCTCGGGCGGCGGTCTCGGTCCGGTCTGGCACGCGTGCGTGGTGCTCGTCGCCTTCACCGCGGGCGCGCTCGCGCTGACCGCGCTGTCGGCCCGCCGCCGCCAGGTGTGGACGCTCGACCGGCTGCACCCGGAGCTGAGCCTGTGACCTCGACGACGGCCAGGCCCCCGGTTGCTGTGAGAATCGGGACCATGGAAAGCAGCAGCGGCAGCACGCGCCGCGAGGCCACCCGGCAGAAGCTCTACGAGGCGGCCGTCACACTCATCGCGGAGCAGGGCTTCTCCGCCACGACCGTCGACGAGATCGCCGAGCGGGCCGGGGTGGCGAAGGGCACGGTCTACTACAACTTCGCGAGCAAGTCCGTCCTCTTCGAGGAGCTGCTGCGGCACGGTGTGGGACTGCTCACCGCCTCCCTCCAGGAGGCCGCTGAGCGGACGGCTCGTGAGGGCGGCAGCAAGACGGACGCCCTGGACGCGATGATCCGGGCCGGCCTGGTCTTCATCGACCGCTATCCGGCCTTCACCCAGCTGTACGTGGCCGAGCTCTGGCGCACCAACCGGGCCTGGCAGTCCACGCTCCTGGTGGTCCGGCAGCAGGCGGTGGCGGTCGTCGAGGAGGTGCTGCGCGAGGGCATCGCGAACGGCGAGTTCCACGAGGCGATCGATGTCTCCCTGACCGCGTCCGCCCTGGTCGGCATGGTGCTGGTGGCGGCCCTGGACTGGAAGGCGTTCCAGGCGGAGCGCTCCCTGGACGATGTGCACTCGGCGCTGTCACGGCTGCTGCAGGGACGGGTGAGCGGCCGGGGCTGAGCCGGCGGTACGCGCGCGTGGACAGACGAAAGCGCCGGTTCGCTGTGGCCGCGTCCCCCGCGGGCCACCTCGAACCGGCGCCTTCTCGTACTCCCCCGTTTTCCCCCGTCGGGCCCCCGTTCGGTCGTTCCCCCGGGCCCCCCGTGCCTCGCTCCCGCCGACCTCCGCCGGCGGAAGGAGCGGATCCGGGGCGGCTCCGCTCCGGCGCCCCGTGTCGCCGGTGCCGAGCCGTTCCCCTTCTCCGTGGTCCCACTCTCTCGTTCGCGCAGGTCGGTCCCCATCCGCGCGCGTACTCATCTCGCCCCCTAGGTACGGATACTCACACCTGCGTACTCAGGCCCACCTCGCTCCGTTGCCGAGTGGTTACGATCGCCTCCGTGTCGGTACTCCCTCTCGTCTTCACCAGCGGCTGGGCCAGCGGAATCAACGCGTACGCCGTCGTGCTGCTGCTCGGCCTCTTCGGCGCGACCGGGCTGAGCGACGACGTCCCCGAGACGCTCCAGCGCCCCGAGGTCCTCATCACAGCCGTCGTGCTGTTCCTGTGCGAGGCGGTCGCGGACAAGATCCCGTACGTCGACTCGGCGTGGGATTCGGTCCACACGCTGATCCGCCCTGCCGCGGGCGCCTGGATCGGTGCGGTGCTCGCCGGGCAGAGCGGTTCGCTCAACGACGCGGTCGCGGGTCTGGTCGGCGGTTCGACGGCGCTGGCCAGCCATGCCGTCAAGGCGGGGACGCGGATGGCGGTCAACTCCTCGCCCGAGCCGTTCAGCAACGTGATCGTGAGCCTGGCCGAGGATCTCGGGGTCGCCGGGATCGTCACCTTCGCCATATTCCACCCGGTGGCGGCGGCGAGCATCGCGGCCGTACTGCTGGTCGGCGGCCTGGTGATACTCGTCTTCCTGATCTCCCGGATCCGACGGTTCCTGCGCCGCCGGGCGCAACGGCGCGAGGAGAGACGGCTCGCGGGGCGGACGGGGCATCCACCGGGCTGGTGACCCCGGGAAGTCCTCCGAAGACGCCCGCGGCCGGGGCTGTCAGTGGTGGCCGATAAAGTCGCAGGCATGGCACGGATTGCGGTGATCGGCGCCGGGATGGGCGCGATGGCGACCGCCGCCCGGCTGGCCGTCGCGGGCCACCGGGTGGCGGTGTACGAGCGTACGGAGACGTACGGCGGTGCGGTGCGCCGCCTCGAGCGCGACGGCTTCGCCTTCGACACCGGTCCGGGGCTGCTCACCCTTCCCGCGGTCTACCGCGATCTGTTCGTCAAGACCGGCAAGGAGCCGCTGGAGTCGGTCGTCGAGCTGGTCCAGGTCGACCCGTCCACGCGGCACGTCTTCGCGGACGGCACGGAGGTCAGTCTGCCGAACGCCTCCCGCGCGGGTGTCGTCTCGGCGCTGGACGAGGCGCTCGGCTCCGACGCGGGCGCCCGCTGGGGCGACTTCCTGGTCCGGGCCCGCGAGGCCTGGGACCGCACCCGCAGGCCGCTCCTGGAGGAACCTCTCTGGCCGAACTGGTCGGTGCTGGCCGACCGCGAGCCCTATCCGTCGGTCCCCCACAAGAAGCTGCTCCGCACCCGCCGGGCCGGCACGCTCGCCGAGGTCGGCGCCTGGGAGCTGCGTGACCCGAGGCTCGTCGCCCTTCTGGAGAGCCACGCCCTCGCGTACGGCCTGGACCCGCGCGTCGCCCCGGCGAGCGCGGCGGTGCTGCCGTACATGGAGCACGCCTTCGGCACCTGGTATGTCCGCGGCGGCATACGGGAGTTGGCGCGCGCGGTGTACGAGCGGTGTGTGGCGCGCAGGGTGGAGTTCCACTTCGGTGTCGAGGTCACCGGGGTGTTGGAGAAGGACGGCCGGGCGGCGGGGCTCGAACTGGCCGACGCGGTGGCGGCGGAGGCGGACTTCGTCGTCGCGGGTGTCGCACCCGATGTGCTGAGCCGCTGTGTGCGGGGCACCGCGGTGCGGGAGGCCGATGCGGTTCCTCCACAGCGCGGGCTGCCGAGCCGTTTGACGGTGCTGCTGGCGCTGCGCGGCGGGCGCCCGGAGGGAGCGGCGCACCGGACAGTCGTGCACGCGCAGGACCGGGAGCGGGAGCTGGACCTGCTGTTCGGCGCGTCCTCGGGGCTCGACGCACACCCCACGCTCACCGTGCTGCGCCCCGACGACCCGGGTGTGGTCCCGGGCCCGGACCACGAGGCGATCGCCCTCACCGCCACCGTGCCCGCCGACGCGGACCAGGCCGGGCCGACGTCGGAGGTCTTCGACGATCACGCGGACACGTTGATCACCGCTGCCGAGCGTGCCGTACCGGATCTGCGCGAGCGCCTTCTGTGGCACGAGGTGCGGGTCCCGGCCGACATCGCGGAGGCGACCGGCGCGGAGGGAGGCGCGGTTCCCGCCCCGGCTCTCGCCGCGGCCGAAGGCCGCCTGCTGCACCCGGCGAACACCACCGGGTTGCCCGGTCTGTTCACCGTGGGCGGCTGGTCCCACCCGGGCGGCGGCCTGCCGCACGCCGGCATGTCGGGTGCGCTGGTGGCGGGGCTGATCGTGGAGGGGCCGGAGTTCCGGGGCTCTCGGTGACCGCTGGTCAGAAGCGGTACTGCTCGTCGTAGCCGTTGTTCTGCTGGCCGTTGTTCTGCTGGCCGTCGCCCTGGTAGGGGTACTGCTGCTCCTGCGGGAGTTCGCCGCCGTAGGTCTCGTCGGTGCGCTGCTGCGGGACCCACACACCGCCGGCCGGGGTCTCGCCGCCGTAGGTGGGGTTGCCGTACTGGTCCTGGCCGTAGGCCTGCTGGCCGTACTGCTGCTGGCCGCCGTAGGAGGTGTCGTAGCCGCCGTAGGTCTGGGTGCCGATGTACGGGTCGGAGTAGGCGGCGTACTGCTGCTGTCCGGCCATGTCGTAGCCGTACTGCTGCTGGTCGTAGCCGTCGTAGCCGTAGTTCTGGTCGGCGCCCTGGGCGGCCGACGCGTACTGGTCCTGGGTCTGTCCCTGACCGGCGTACGTGCCGTCGTTGTTGTATATGCCGTAGGAGCCGGTGTCGTCGGGCATCGGCTGCGGCTCGTAGACCTCGGCGGCCGCGGGGCGGGCGGGCGTGAAGACGTCGTCGCGGTCGTAGTCGTCCTGGCCGTAACCGGACGCGTTCGGGACGTAGTTGCCCTCGTCGCCGTAGGCGGCGTCCGTCGCCTCGAGGTCGGAGACCTCCAGCGTCGGCTCCTCGCGGCCGCGTTCGCGGCGGCCGCCGCGCTTGCCGCCGACGAGGCCGCCCAGGGCCTCCGGCGGATTGACCGCCCAGCCCTGTTCGAAGCCGCGGCGGAAGGAGAGGGTGACGTAGGTCTGGCCGACCGCGAAGGCGATGGCGCCCAGTCCGATGACGATCACCGACGGGATGAGCACACCGAGTACGACGCCCACGAAGCCGGCGAAGGCGAGCAGTCGCCAGCGGAGCCGCGCCTTGTACTGCAGCAGCACCTCGCCCAGCAACCACAGCGCGACGATTCCGAACGCGATGTAGAGGACCGTCCAGCCCATGTACGCCCCTCTCCCAGTGACCGCTACGCAGTGTGTCGTATATCCGTGCGGCCGGTCTAGGCCTGCGGTGGGTGGTGCAGGCCCAGGTTCTCGTAGATCTCCAGCGACGCCGTGGAGTTGTTGAGCGTGATGAAGTGCAGTCCGGGCACTCCCTCGGCCAGCAGCCGGGCGCAGAACTCCGTGGCGAATTCGATACCGATGGAGCGTACAGCGGCCGGATCGTCTTTTGCTGTGAGGATCCGCTCTTTCAGGACAGAGGGGATGGCCGCGTTGCTGAGCTGTGGCAGGCGCTCCAGCATCCGCACGCTGGTCACCGGCATGATCTCGGGGATGACGGGGGTCTCGCAGGCCGCTTTGACGACTCGGTCACGCAGTCGCAGATAGGACTCCGGCTGGAAGAACATCTGCGTGATGGCGTAGTCGGCGCCGGCCCGGCACTTGTCGACGAAGTGCGCGACGTCGGCGTCCCAGTCCCCGGACCTCGGGTGCATCTCCGGGAAGGCGGCGACGCCGACACAGAAGTCGCCCGATTCCTTGATGAGGCGCACGAGTTCGGCGGCGTAGGTCAGCCCCTGCGGGTGGGCCACCCACTCGCCCATGGGATCGCCGGGCGGGTCGCCGCGGACGGCCAGGATGTTGCGGATCCCGGCGTCGGCGTACTGGCCGATGATGTTGCGCAGTTCGGCGATGGAGTGGTTGACCGCGGTGAGGTGGGCGACCGGCGTGAGCGTGGTGTCCGCGACGATCTGCTGGGTCTCCTTGACCGTGCCCGCGCGGGTGGAACCGCCGGCACCGTACGTGACGGAGACGAAGTCCGGGGCGACCGCCTCGACCCTCCTCAGCGCGCTCCACAGGTTCCGCTCACCCTTGGGGGTCTTCGGTGCCGAGAACTCGAACGAGTACGTCGACTTGCCCGTGGCGAGCATGTCGCGCACGGTGCGTGCGCGGTCAGTCCTGGTGGATGCGGTTCCGAGGGCCATACCCGCAGGTTAGCCAGGGGGCAGCGGTCACCCAACCGGATCCGGGAAATTTGCCCGGTTTGTCGACTTGTTGTCCACCCTTCGGACACCGGGGCCCGTCACGCCGGGTCCCTGAGCCTCTTCGCGAACTCCGCCGCGGCGGCTCCCGGGTCGTCCGCGTCCGTGATGGCCCGTACGACGACGACCCGGCGGGCGCCCGCCTCCAGCACCTGGTCGAGGTTGCCGAGGTCGATGCCGCCGATGGCGAACCAGGGGCGGTCGGTGCCGAGGGCAGCGGTGTACCGGACCAGGTCGAGGCCGGGTGCGTGGCGGCCGGGCTTGGTCGGGGTCGGCCAGCACGGGCCGGTGCAGAAGTAGTCCACGCCGTCCTGGACGGCGGCCGCGGCGGCCTCGGCCTCGGAGTGCGTGGAGCGGCCGACGAGGATGTCGTCGCCGAGGATCGCGCGGGCCGCGGGGACCGGAAGGTCGCCCTGGCCGAGGTGCAGGACGGCGGGCGGCCAGGGGTGGGCGGTCCGGACCGCGTGCGCCACGTCGGCGCGGTCGTTCACCGAGAGGACCTTGCCGTACATGTGGCACTTGTCGGCGAACAGTTCCAGCCAGCCCAGTTCCTCGTCCGCCTCCAGGGTCTTGTCACGGAGCTGGATGAAGTCGACGCCGTTCTCCAGGACCGCGTCCAGGAAGTCGGGCAGGTCGCCCTGCTTCTTGCGGGCGTCCGTGCAGAGATAGAGCCGGGCGTCGGCCAACTGGGCGCGGGCGTCGGTGTCGGACGTGACGGGCATGGGTGTCCCCCGATGTCGGTGCGTACGGGCCGCGGGCCGGTGCGGTCGACCTGGGCGGGCCGGGCGTAGTGAACCACAGGGACGGCTCCCCGGCCCATGCCCCGGCCTCAGAGGCGACGGGCGGATCCGCCCCACGTCCTGGCGACGGACCCGCAGGTCATCGTCGCCAGGTGTGGGACACGTCCGGTTCGGCGGTCCCGGGTCAGACGGCGAGCGCCTGGGCCCTGCGCTTCACCTCCGTGCCGCGGTTCTCGCTCAGCGCCTGGGCAGGGGTCCCGGGCAGGCTGTCGTCGGGAGTGAAGAGCCACTCCAGCATCTCTTCGTCGGAGAAGCCGTCGTCCCTCAGGAGCGTCAGGGTCCCGGCGAGGCCCTTGACGACCTTCTGCTCGACCCCGTCGATGAAGGCGGCGGGGACGTGCAGTGCGCGGTTCTCACCACGGCGTACGGCGATGAGCTGGCCGTCCCTGACCAGCTGCCGCACACGCGTCACCTCGATATCGAGGATTTCCGCGATGTCGGGGAGGGTGAGCCAGGCGGGGACGAGAGCATCGATCTTTGCGTCAATCTCGGTCACGGCATCAAGCCTGCCATCCCGCACTGACAGTCGGAAACCAGACCCCTGCGACCTGGGCTTTCGGACTACGCCGTCGCCGCCTTCAGCGGCCTCGCCGGGTCCGCCAGCAGCTCCGGGTCCAGCTCCGGTCCCGCCTCGATCAGCCGCCGTCCCTGTGCCAGGTCCCGGGGCCGGCCCACCGCCAGCAGGGCGATGAGGCGGTTCTCCCGCAGCCAGCAGACCGTCCAGGCCGGGCCGGACGGGTCGCCGCGCCACAGGACCGTGTCGGCGGAGGTGTGGTGGCCGACGTACTGCACGAAGCGGCCGAACTGCTCGGACCAGAAGTACGGCACGGGGTCGTAGACCGCGGGCGTCTCGGCGATGATGTTGGCCGCCACCGTCCGCGGACCCTGGAGGGCGTTGTCCCAGTGGTGGACCAGCAGCCGCTCGCCGTACCGTCCCGAGGGGAAGGACGCGCAGTCGCCGACCGCGTAGACGTCCGGCGCGGAGGTGCGCAGGTGGTCGTCGGCCACGACCTCGCCGTGCGCGCCGAGTTCGATGCCCGAGCCGGCCAGCCAGACCGTGGCGGGGCGGGCGCCGATGCCGACCACGACGGCGTCCGCGGGCAGCCGGGTGCCGTCGTCCAGGAGGACCTCGCCGGGCCGCACCCGCTCCACGCGCGCGTGGGTGCGCAGCACGGCACCGGCGTCGGCGTACCACGACGACATCGGCGCGGCCACCTCCGCGGGCAGCGCCCCCGCGAGCGGCCGTTCGGCGGCCTCCACGACCGTCACCGCGCAGCCCGCCTCGCGCGCGGCGGTGGCGAACTCGGCGCCGATCCAGCCCGCGCCGACCACCACGATGTCGTGCTGCCGGGCGAGAACGGGCCGCAGCCGCTCGGCGTCGTCGAGGGTGCGCAGCAGATGCACGCCGGGAACACCCTCCGCGCCCGGCAGCCGGATCGGTTCGGCACCGGTGGCGAGGACCAGGACGTCGTACGGCACGGGCCCGCACTCGGTGTCCAGTTCGTGCTCGGCGGGGCGGACGCCCAGCACCTCGCGGCCCAGTTCCAGGTCGATGCCGAGCGCCTCGAAGTCGACGTCGAAGGCGGAGCCCTCGGCCTTGCCGAGCAGTACGGCCTTCGACAGCGGCGGCCGGTCGTACGGCTGATGCGGCTCCGCGCCGATGAGGGTCACGGTGCCGGTGAAACCCTGTTCGCGCAGGGCCACCGCGGTCTGTACGCCGGCCATGCCCGCGCCGACCACGACCACGCGCCGCTGAGACTGCTCCGTCTGCTCGCTCACCGGATCACCATAGACAACTGACAATTTGTCAGTCAGCGGTCATGCACCGTGACCTGCTCCACAACGCTCGTCCCGCTGCCCGGCTGCGACTCCCACGCCCAGCTCTCCTCCAGCCGCACCCGCCCGTCCGGCAGTTCGACGACCGTGGACACGCAGTGCCCCGACGAGGTCGTCCCGTCGTGCTTGAGCTGGACGTACCGGAAGTCGAGCCGGTCACCTTCGCGGGTGCCCACCAGATGCCCGCGCACCACGTCGCCGCCCGCGTACTCGGCCCAGATCTCGCCGCTCTTCTCGTGGTACGCGAACCGGGTGCGGGTACCCACCTGACCTGGGGACTGGTCGGCGACGGGGGCGAGGACGAGGCCGTCCAGCGAGCGGGCCATGGCAGCGGGCTCCCTTACACAAGCGAAAGACCAAGAGCTAGGGTGGCCAACGTAGAGCACTCGCGGGAGCCCGGACGCACCGGGCTGAGAGGGAGGCTGGCGGCCTCCGACCGTACGAACCTGATCCGGGTCATGCCGGCGAAGGGAGGGGCTGGACGCCCATGTCCTCACGTACGTCAGACGTCCTCGTCGTCGGGGGCGGAATCATCGGCCTCGTCACGGCCTGGCGGGCCGCGCAGCGCGGTTTCGCCACGGCCGTCGTCGATCCCGAACCGGGCGGCGGGGCCGCCCAGGTGGCCGCCGGGATGCTGGCCGCCGTCACGGAACTGCACTACGGCGAGCAGACCCTGCTGGGCCTGAACCTGGCCTCGGCCCGCCGCTATCCGGAGTTCGCGGCCGAGCTCACCGAGCTGACCGGCCACGACCTGGGCTACCGCCGCTGCGGCACGCTCGCCGTCGCGCTGGACGCCGACGACCGTGCCCATCTGCGGGAACTGCACGCCCTGCAGCAGGAGTCGGGCCTGGACTCGGAGTGGCTGTCCGGGCGGGAGTGTCGGCGCCTGGAGCCGATGCTCGCACCGGGGGTGCGCGGCGGGCTGCGGGTCGACGGCGACCACCAGATCGACCCCCGGCGGCTGATCAAGGCGCTGCTGGACGCCTGCGAGCGAGCGGGCGTGGTCTTCCACCGCCTGTGGGCCGAGCGCCTGGACCTCGTGGGGGACCGGGCCGCCGGCATCACGGCCACCGACGGCACCCGGCTGGGCGCGGCCCAGGTGGTGCTCGCCGCCGGCAGTCTGAGCGGGCGGCTCGCCGGTGTCCCCGCCGAGGTGCTGCCGCCGGTGCGGCCCGTGAAGGGGCAGGTGCTGCGGCTGACCGTGCCGCAGCGGTACGCGCCCTTCCTGAACCGGACCGTGCGGGCCGTGGTCCGTGGCAGCCAGGTCTATCTGGTGCCGCGCGAGAACGGCGAGCTGGTGATCGGGGCGACCAGCGAGGAGCAGGGCTGGGACACCTCGGTGACCGCGGGCGGGGTGTACGAGCTGCTGCGCGACGCCCATGAGCTGGTGCCCGGCATCACGGAGCTGCCGCTCACGGAGACCCGCGCGGGACTGCGCCCCGGTTCCCCCGACAACGCTCCGCTGCTCGGACCGACCGAGCTCCCGGGGCTGCTCCTGGCGACCGGCCACTATCGCAACGGTGTGCTGCTCGCGCCGGTCACTGGCGACGCGATGGCCGATGTACTGACCACGGGTGAACTGCCGGACGAGGTCCGCCCCTTCACCCCCCGGCGTTTCACCTTCACGGAGCTGCCCGCATGAACATCTCCGTCAACGGAGAGCCGCGACAGATCGCTCCCGGCACGGCTCTCGACACCGTCGTGCGAGCCCTCGCCCCGGCCCCCGCCGGAGTGGCCGCGGCCCTCAACGAAACCGTCGTCCCGCGCGGACAATGGCCCTCGACGCCCCTGTGCGAGGGAGACCGCGTCGAGGTCCTCACCGCCGTCCAAGGAGGCTGACCCATGGCCGACGATCCCTTCGTCCTCGGCGGCAGGACCTTCTCCTCCCGTCTGATCATGGGCACCGGCGGCGCGCCCAGCCCGGATGTGCTGGAGCGGGCGCTGATCGCCTCCGGCACCGAGCTGACCACGGTCGCGATGCGGCGGGTGGATCCGACGGTGCACGGCTCGGTCCTGTCCGTGCTGACCGGGCTCGGCATCGAGGTGCTGCCCAATACCGCGGGCTGCTTCACCGCGGGCGAGGCCGTGCTGACGGCCCGCCTCGCGCGCGAGGCGCTCGGCACCGATCTGGTCAAGCTGGAGGTCATCGCCGACGAGCGCACCCTGCTGCCGGACCCCATCGAGCTCCTGGACGCCGCGGAGACGCTGGTCGACGACGGTTTCACGGTGCTGCCGTACACCAACGACGACCCGGTCCTCGCGCGGAAGCTGGAGGACGTGGGCTGCGCGGCGATCATGCCGCTGGGCTCCCCGATCGGCTCCGGGCTCGGGATCCGCAACCCGCACAACTTCCAGCTGATCGTCGAGCACGCGCGCGTGCCGGTGATCCTGGACGCGGGGGCCGGTACGGCGTCGGACGCGGCGCTCGCGATGGAGCTGGGGTGCGCGGGTGTGATGCTCGCCTCGGCGGTGACACGGGCCCGGGAGCCGGAGCTGATGGCGCACGCGATGCGGCACGCGGTAGAGGCGGGCCGGCTGGCGTACCGGGCGGGGCGCATCCCCAAGCGGCATTTCGCCGAAGCCTCGTCCCCCAGGGAGGGGTTGGCGCGGCTGGATCCCGAACGTCCCGCATTCTGAACGTACGTTCGACGCAGGCCGGAATTCGTTGCGACGTCCGTCACAGGACGGCTTCAGTCCCGCCCCGATCTCGCCCGAACCCGCGGCCCTGTCAGTCGCGGCTCGTACACTCACCTGCGTGGATACGACCCTTCAGGACCCTCTGGTCGGGCAGGTGCTCGACGGCCGCTATCGCGTGGACGCGCGGATCGCGGTCGGCGGGATGGCCACGGTCTACCGGGCCGTGGACACCCGCCTCGACCGCGTGCTCGCGCTGAAGGTGATGCACCCGGGCCTCGCCGCCGACGTCACGTTCGTCGACCGGTTCATCCGCGAGGCCAAGTCCGTCGCCCGGCTCGCCCACCCCAATGTGGTGCAGGTCTTCGACCAGGGCACCGACGGGTCGTACGTCTATCTCGCCATGGAGTACGTGGCGGGCTGCACCCTGCGTGACGTGCTGCGCGACCGTGGCGCGCTGCAGCCGCGGGCCGCGCTCGACATCCTGGAGCCGGTCCTCGCCGCGCTCGGCGCCGCGCACCGCGCGGGGTTCGTACACCGGGACATGAAGCCCGAGAACGTGCTGATCGGGGACGACGGCCGGGTCAAGGTGGCCGACTTCGGGCTCGTCCGATCCGTCGACACCGTCACCAACACCACGGGCACCGTGCTCGGCACGGTCTCGTATCTCGCGCCGGAGCAGATCGAGAGCGGCACGGCCGACCCCCGCGTCGACGTGTACGCGTGCGGTGTCGTGCTGTACGAGATGCTGACCGGTGAGAAGCCTCACGACGGGGACTCCCCCGCCGTGGTGCTCTACAAGCACCTCCACGAGGACGTCCCGCCGCCCTCGGGCATCGTGCCGGGGCTGGCGTTCGAGCTGGACGAGCTGGTCGCCTCGGCGACCGCCCGCACCCCGGACATCCGCCCGTACGACGCGGTGGCGCTGCTCGCGCACGCCCGCGCGGCCCGTGGCGCGCTCAGCGAGGAGCAGCTGGACCTGGTGCCGCCGCAGGCACTGTCCGTCGCGCACAGTGGCGCCGAGGACCGCACCAGCGTGATCCCGCGCTCTTTGACGGTGCCGCGGCCGCTGCCGGTCAACGAGGACGGGACCGCGCTCCACCACACGAGCCGGTTCGAGTCCCCGCCGCCCCCGCCGCCCCGGCGCCGTTCGGGACCCCCGCGCGGGCCGCTCGCGATCGTCGTCGCCCTGCTGCTGATCCTCGGTGTCGGAGCCGGCGTCTGGTACATCAACTCCGGCCAGTTCACCAAGGTCCCGGCGCTGATCGACAAGACCGAGACGCAGGCCCGGGACCGGCTGGAGGAGGCCGGGCTCGAGGTCGGCAAGGTGAAGCAGGAGTACAGCGACACCGTGAAGCGCGGCCGGGTCATCGGTTCGGACCCGACCGTGGGCACCCGCATCCGGAGCCACGACTCCGTGACGCTGACCGTCTCCAAGGGCCCCGAGACCGTGAAGCTGGGCGACCTGAAGGGCCTCCGCCTCGACAAGGCGCGGGCACGGCTCAAGGGTGACGGCCTCGAACCGGGCATGGTGACCCGCGCGTTCAGCGAGGACGTCATCAAGGGCTTCGTGATCAGCACCGACCCGGAGGCGGGCACCACGCTCCGCTCGGGCGCGGCGGTCGCCCTGGTCGTCAGCAAGGGCAGCCCGGTGGACGTCCCGGACGTCACCGGCGAGAGCCTGGAGGACGCGAAGGCGGACCTGGCGGAGGCGGGTCTGAAGGTGAAGGTCGCCTCCGAGCAGGTCAACTCCGAGTACGACAAGGGCATGGTCGCCGCGCAGACCCCGCAGGACGGCAGCGAGGCCGCCGAGGGCGACACGGTGACGCTGACCATCTCCAAGGGCCCGGAGCTGGTCGAGGTCCCGGACGTGGTCGGCGACAGCGTCGACGACGCGAAGGCCGAGCTGGAGGGGGCCGGCTTCGAGGTCGACGAGGACCGCGGGCTCCTCGGGCTGTTCGGCGACACCGTCAAGGGCCAGTCGGTGGAGGGCGGCCAGACCGCCCCCAAGGGATCGACGATCACCATCGAGATCCGCTGAGCGGGCCCGGTCACCATCCGTCGACAGGGTGCCCCGCACCGCGTGACACCCTGGACCGGTGATGACTCAGCGCAACCCCGTCGGCGGCCATGTCCCCGTGGCCGGCGGTCTGAACTCCGTCGGTCTGTCCTACGCCCGTGACCTCGCGGCCGAGACCGTGCAGGTCTTCGTCGCCAACCCGCGGGGCTGGGCCACACCCACCGGCAACCCGCGGCAGGACGAGGAGTTCCGTGCGGCGTGCGCGGCGGAGTCGATCCCGGCGTACGTCCATGCCCCGTATCTGATCAACTTCGGCTCGCACACCGAGGCGACGGTGGAGAAGTCGGTGGAGAGCCTGCGGCACTCGCTGCGGCGCGGGCGGGAGATCGGGGCGCTCGGTGTCGTCGTGCACACGGGCAGCGCGACCGGCGGACGGGACCGGTCCGTCGCCCTCAAGCAGGTCCGGGAGTACCTGCTGCCGCTGCTCGACGAGCTCACCCACGACGACGACCCGTATCTGCTGCTGGAGTCGACCGCCGGCCAAGGCGCCTCGCTCTGCTCGCGGACCTGGGACTTCGGTCCGTACTTCGAGGCGCTTGACGCCCACCCCAAGCTGGGCGTCTGCCTCGACACCTGCCACATCTTCGCGGCCGGCCACGACCTGACCGGCCCCTCCGGCATGCACCAGACCCTCGATCTGCTGGTGGACACGGTCGGCGAGGGCCGTCTGAAGCTGATCCACGCCAACGACTCCAAGGACGTGGTCGGCGCCCACAAGGACCGGCACGCGAACATCGGCGCCGGCCATATCGGCGAGGACCCGTTCCGGGCGCTGATGACCCACCCCGCCACCGAGGGCGTACCGCTGATCATCGAGACGCCCGGCGGCAAGGAGGGGCACGCGGCGGACGTGGAGCGGCTGAAGAAGCTCCGGGACGCGTGACGCGTTGCGGCATACCCCGTTAGGGAATACCCCTGGGGGGTATACGGTTCTTGCCAGACGCAGGAACCGTTACCTGACATTGGGGGCACCCATGCAGCACGAGGCGCACGCAGGACACGTTCACCACCGGGCGAGCAGCTGGTCCATGGCCGTCCAGGCGACCCTGCACTGCCTCACCGGCTGTGCCATCGGCGAAGTGCTGGGCATGGTCATCGGGACGGCACTGGGCTGGGGGAACCTGCCGACCACGATCCTGGCGATCGTCCTCGCGTTCTTCTTCGGCTACTCACTCACCCTGCGCGGTGTCCTGAAGGCCGGCCTCGGCCTCCGGGACGCCGTCAAGGTGGCACTGGCCGCGGACACCCTGTCGATCGCCGTGATGGAACTGGTCGACAACGGCGTGATCATCCTGTGGCCCGGCGCGATGGACGCGGAACTGGGCGACCTGCTGTTCTGGGGCGCGCTGGCGATCTCGCTCGTCATCGCCTTCTTCGCGACCACGCCGGTCAACAAGTGGATGATCGGCCGGGGCAAGGGGCACGCCGTGGTGCACCAGTACCACCACTGAGCCCTACAGGTCCGGGCCGTCCCCCGGCACTTCCTGGTAGGAGTAGCGCTGCTCCCGCCAGGGGTCGCCGATGTTGTGATAGCCGCGCTCCTCCCAGAAGCCACGGCGGTCGGCGGTCATGTACTCGACGCCGCGGACCCATTTGGGCCCCTTCCAGGCGTACAGATGAGGAACGACCAGCCGGAGCGGGAAGCCGTGCTCGGCGGTGAGCAGCTCGCCGTCCTTGTGGGTGGCGAAGATCGTGCGCTCGGCGGCGAAGTCCGCGAGGCGCAGGTTGGAGCTGAAGCCGTACTCGGCCCACACCATCACATGGGTGACGGCCGGAGCCGGCGGGGCGATGTCCAGGATGGTCCGGGCGGGGACGCCGCCCCACTCCGCGCCGAGCATGCTGAACTTCGTGACGCAGTGCAGATCGGCCAGGACGGTGGTATGCGGCAGAGCCGTGAACTCGTCGTGGTTCCAGCACCGCTTCTCGCCGTCGGCGGTGGCCCCGAAGACGCGGAACTCCCAGCGTTCGGGGCGGAACTTGGGGACGGGTCCGTAGTGCGTGACCGGCCAGCCGCGTTGGATTCGCTGTCCCGGCGGAAGCTCGGACTGTGCCGCTTCTCCTGACTCGCGTTCCACCGGCTGACCCATGACTCCATCCTGACAGACCCGGGGCAGTGCACATGACCAGCCCCTTGCTAATTCGCCTCAAATCGGACTAAGCATGCCCTTACTTACTAAGTGAAGACTTACTGGACGATCTTCGATACCGGTGCAAGGATGCGGCGCAACCTGCCAGTTCCCCCCGGTTGGAAGGAGCCTCTGCGATGCAGGGCGACCCCGAGGTCATCGAATTCCTCAACGAGCAGCTCACCGGCGAGCTCACCGCGATCAACCAGTACTTCCTGCACGCGAAGATGCAGGAGAACTTCGGCTGGACGAAGCTCGCCAAGTACACGCGCCACGAGTCGTTCGACGAGATGAAGCACGCCGAGGTGCTCACCGACCGGATCCTCTTCCTGGACGGGCTGCCGAACTACCAGCGCCTGTTCCACGTCCGGGTCGGGCAGACGGTCAAGGAGATGTTCGAGGCCGACCGGCAGGTCGAGGTCGAGGCGATCGACCGCCTCAAGCGCGGTATCGAGGTGATGCGTGCCAAGGGCGACATCACGTCCGCGAACATCTTCGAGTCGATCCTCGAGGACGAGGAGCACCACATCGACTACCTCGACACCCAGCTCGAACTGGTGGAGAAGCTCGGCGAGGCGCTCTACATCGCGCAGCTGATCGAGCAGCCGGAGAGCTAGGCGGCCTCTTCCAGCCCGGCAAGGACCGGCCGGCCCTGGTCGGCGAGGTCACGTGTCGGGCAGGCGCCCCGGCCCAGCAGCGCCTGGATACGCCGCACACAGGAACCGCAGTCGGTGCCCGCCTTGCAGGCGGAGGCTATCTGGCGCGGAGTGCAGGCGCCGTCCGCCGCATGCTTCTTGACCTGCTGCTCGGTGACGCCGAAGCAACTGCAGACGTACACGCGGTTCACCTCCTGCCGGAATAGATCAATGGTGCCGCCCCGATGAACGGTGAGGCTAACCTAACCTTACCCGGCGCGCAGGGACCACAAAAGTGGAGTGGGGCGCGGATCGTATGTGATCCGCGCCCCACCTCATGCCCCTGTAACAGGCGCATCCGCTGCTGATCTGCTACTAGTCCCGGTACAGCTCCGCGACGAGGAACGCCAGGTCCAGGGACTGGCTGCGGTTGAGCCTCGGGTCGCAGGCCGTCTCGTAGCGCTGGTGCAGATCGTCGACGAAGATCTCGTCGCCGCCGCCCACGCACTCGGTGACGTCGTCACCGGTGAGCTCCACGTGGATGCCGCCCGGGTGGGTGCCCAGGCCCTTGTGGACCTCGAAGAAGCCCTTGACCTCGTCGAGCACATCGTCGAAGCGACGGGTCTTGTGACCCGAGGCCGCCTCGAAGGTGTTGCCGTGCATCGGGTCGCTCACCCAGGCCACGGTCGCGCCGGAGGCGGTGACCTTCTCGACCAGCTCGGGCAGCTTGTCGCGGACCTTGTCCGCGCCCATCCGCACGATGAAGGTGAGACGGCCCGGCTCGCGGTCCGGGTCGAGGCGCTCGATGTACTGCAGCGCGTCCTCGGCCGTCGTCGTCGGGCCCAGCTTGATCCCGATCGGGTTGCGGATCTTGGAGGCGAACTCGATGTGCGCGCCGTCCAGCTGGCGGGTGCGCTCACCGATCCAGACCATGTGGCCCGAGACGTCGTACAGCTGGCCCGTACGCGAGTCGACCCTGGTCAGCGCCGACTCGTAGTCGAGGAGCAGCGCCTCGTGGGAGGCGTAGAACTCGACCGTCTTGAACTCCTCCGGGTCCGTGCCGCAGGCCCGCATGAAGTTCAGCGCGTTGTCGATCTCCCGCGCGAGCTGCTCGTAGCGCTGCCCGGACGGGGACGACTTCACGAAGTCCTGGTTCCAGGCGTGCACCTGGCGCAGGTCCGCGTATCCGCCCGTGGTGAAGGCGCGGACCAGGTTGAGCGTGGAGGCGGAGGCGTTGTACATCCGCTTCAGGCGCTCGGGGTCCGGGATGCGGGCCTTCTCGTTGAACTCGAAGCCGTTGACCGAGTCGCCGCGGTACGTCGGCAGGGTCACGCCGTCGCGGGTCTCGGTGCCCTTGGAGCGCGGCTTGGAGTACTGGCCGGCGATACGGCCGACCTTCACGACCGGCACCGAGGCGGCGTACGTCAGCACGGCGCCCATCTGGAGCAGGGTCTTGAGCTTGTTGCGGATGTGGTCGGCGGACACCGCGTCGAAGGCCTCGGCGCAGTCGCCGCCCTGGAGGAGGAACGCCTCTCCCTTGGCGACGGCCGCCAACCGGGCGCGCAGCTGATCGCACTCGCCCGCGAAGACGAGCGGCGGATACGACTCGAGGTCCGCAACGACTGCGCGCAGAGCCTCGGTGTCGGGGTACTCGGGCTGCTGCGCCGCGGGCAGGTCTCGCCAGGTGTTGCCGGCGCTCTGGCCGGTCTTAGCGTTCACGGTCACGACCTCAACATTACGGGGTCGTGTCGCGTCGTTTTCGCATGGCTCGACAGGTGAGACGCACCCATGCTCAGGTGCGCGTGGGGTAAGGTGCGTCGCATGTTCGCGCACTCGACCCAGAACTGGTGGTGGACCGCTCATCCGGCGGCCCACTGACTGCGCGTACGCAAGACTTCGCGAAGGCCGCCCGAGGGGCGGCCTTCGGCGTTTCCGGGGTCCGTTCCTCCCAGTGAACTCTCACCGAGAAGGACAACGGACCCATGCATCTGCTCGACCTGCTCGACGATCCCCGCCCGTTCGCCCTGCTGCGCCGTCGCACACCGGGCCATGACGAACAGGCCGTGGAGCTGCTGCTCGGCCCGGTCAGCTCGTACGACCGGCTCGCCGACCTCCCCGACGAAGGCCTCGCCCTGGTCCCCTTCCGCCAGATCCGCGAGCGCGGCTTCGACGTGCGGGACGACGGGACGCCGCTCGCGGTGCTGACGCCCGAGGAGACCCACACGCTGGATCTGGAGGAGGTCCTGGCTCAGCTCCCGGCGCACGACGTGCGGGTCGAGCGCGGTGGCTTCGACGTCGGCGACGAGGAGTACGCGGGGATCGTCGGGCGCGTGCTGCGGGAGGAGATCGGGCAGGGCGAGGGCGCGAACTTCGTGATCCGGCGGACGTACGAGGGGGAGATCCCGGGGTTCGGCAGAGCCGATGCCCTCGCCCTGTTCCGGCGGCTCCTGGAGGGTGAGCGCGGCGCGTACTGGACGTTCGTCGTGCACACCGGTGACCGGACCCTCGTCGGCGCGAGCCCCGAGGTGCATGTGCGCATGTCCGGCGGCACGGTCGTCATGAACCCGATCAGCGGGACGTACCGCTACCCGGCCGAAGGCCCCACCCCCGAGCACCTGCTCGACTTCCTCGCCGACGGCAAGGAGATCGAGGAGCTGTCGATGGTCGTCGACGAGGAGCTCAAGATGATGTGCACCGTCGGCGACATGGGCGGGGTCGTCATCGGGCCGCGGCTGAAGGAGATGGCTCATCTCGCGCACACGGAGTACGAGCTGCGCGGGAAGTCCTCGCTGGATGTGCGTCAGGTGCTGAAGGAGACCATGTTCGCGGCGACCGTCACCGGCTCGCCCGTGCAGAACGCCTGCCGGGTCATCGAGCGGCACGAGGTCGGGGGGCGCGGCTACTACGCGGGGGCGCTGGCGCTGCTCGGCAAGGACTCCGGCGGGGCCCAGACCCTGGACTCCCCCATCCTCATCCGCACCGCGGACATCGACACGGACGGCCGGCTGCGGGTACCGGTCGGTGCCACGCTCGTCCGCGGCTCGGACCCGGCGGGCGAGGTGGCCGAGACGCACGCGAAGGCGGCGGGGGTGCTGGCGGCGCTGGGCGTGCGTGAGCAGAGGCCGCGCGAGGAGGGCGTACGTCCCCGGCTGGCCGACGACCCCCGGGTACGGGCCGCGCTCGACGGCCGCCGGTCCTCGCTCGCCCCGTTCTGGCTGCGGATGCAGGAGTCCCCCGGGAAGGACGCGGAGCTCACCGGCCACGCCCTGGTCGTGGACGGCGAGGACACCTTCACGGCGATGCTCGCGCACGTGCTGCGGTCCAGCGGACTGGACGTCACCGTCCGGCGTTACGACGAGCCCGGTCTGCGCGAGGCGGTCCTCGCTCATGAGGGTCCGGTGGTCCTGGGCCCCGGTCCGGGCGACCCCTGCGACCTCACCGACCCCAAGATGGTCTTCCTGCGTGACCTGACCGCCCATGTCGTCCGCGAGAACCGGCACGGTGTGCTCGGCGTCTGCCTCGGGCACGAGCTGCTGGCGGCCGAGCTGGGGCTGGAGATCGTACGGAAGGACGTGCCCTACCAGGGCGCGCAGACGACGGTCGATCTGTTCGGGCGGCCGGAGACCGTGGGCTTCTACAACAGCTTCGTGGCGCACTGCGACGACGAGACGGCGGCCGAGCTGGCCGCGCACGAGGTCGAGGTCAGCCGGAGCGCTTCGGGCGAGGTGCATGCGCTGCGCGGGCCGGGCTTCGCCGGGGTGCAGTTCCACCCGGAGTCGGTGCTCACGCTGAACGGTGCCGCGGTCGTACGGGAGTTGGTGGGTCAGCTGCGCGGGACGAGCACGTTCTCGGAGCGACGGCCGGCCCTGTAGTCGAGACGTTGTGCGCTGAGGGCGCCGCAGAATGATCGGCGACGCCCTCAGAATGGCGTGCGGATGAGTACGCCTGGTGGGACTTGAACCCTCCCCCTCGGTGTCCGAGGGGATTCCTGGCTCACGCCGCTCGGGCGCTCAGCGAACGGCCGAGTCCTACGCGATCAACACCAGCCGGGTTGGAACCAGCCCGGTTTCCCCAAGGAATGAGAATTCTCGCGCCAGCTTGGTTCTCGCTTGGCACGTCACTGTCGATACCGGCCGAGAGAGTGCCCCGCCTCGACCTGATCAGAGTTGGCGGATTCTGCTCCTTGGGGGCCGTGTCGACGCCGATTTCATGCCGCGTTCCTTTCGCGCCAGGATCTCGGCGACGTCCCACCCCAGCAAGCGCATGCCGAAGCCATGGGCGATCCGGGTGAAGGCCTCGCCGATCTTGCCGGTGCCGAGGACTCCGGCGGTGCGGCCGCGCAGGTCGCGGCCCATCAGGCCGTCGAGACGGAAGTCGAAGTCGCGGGTGCGGGTGGAGGCACGGACGATACGGCGGTTGACCGCCATGGCGAGGGTCCAGGCGAACTCGGCGACGGAGTACGGCGAGTAGTACGAGACCCGGGCGACCGTCATGCCGAGCCGTTCGGCGGCCTTGAGGTCGATGTTGTTGAACCCGGTGGACCGCTGGGCGATCATCCGCGTGCCGCCGGCCGCGAGGACCTCCAGGACACCGGCGCCGAGTTCGGCGTTGACGCGGTGGAGATCACCTCGTAGCCGGCCGCGATGGGGGCGGTGTCCTCGTTGAGGAAGACGTCGAGACAGCGGACCTCGTGATGGCCCCGGAAGGCCTGCTGGATCAGGGGCTTCTCGTCCGCCTGGACTCCGAAGGCGAGGATCTCCACGCGGCCCTCCGAGGTGCGCCGGAATTGTCTGGTACTGGCGAATATCTCACAGACCCCCGCGGAGCCGCTCCGTCAGCGCGCGCCCCTGCTGCGGGAACGGGCGGGGCTCGGCGAGGCGCCTGTGCAGGCGTTCGAGATGCAGAGCGCGCGGTGCTACGGGCGACATCGTGCGTGGGGTTCCCGTGGCCTGGGTCTGGGTGGGGTGTCTGCCGGCGACCAGGCAGCTCGCCGAGCCCGGCCACCTGCCGTACGGACGGCCAGACCGCGGCAAGTTCCCCCTCGTGCCGCTGAGGCAGCGCCCGCCCGCTCCACCACCCGACCATCGGTCCTCCCCGCGACATCTGCGCCGAACGCCGCCACGGTAACCGCGGCGGCGTTCGGATGTCGCACAACTCATGTCACAGGAAGGGGAGTTACTCCCGGCCTCCGGTCTCAGCCGAAGAACACCCCGACCTCCTCGTACAGCTTCGGGTCCACCGTCTTCAGCTTGGCCGTCGCCTCCGCGATCGGCACCCGCACGATGTCCGTGCCGCGCAGCGCGACCATCTTGCCGAAGTCGCCGTCCCGGACGGCCTCGATGGCGTGCAGGCCGAAGCGGGTGGCGAGCCAGCGGTCGAAGGCACTGGGGGTGCCGCCGCGCTGGATGTGCCCGAGGACCGTCGTGCGGGCCTCCTTGCCGGTCCGCTTCTCGATCTCCTTGGCCAGCCACTCGCCGACCCCGGACAGCCGGACGTGTCCGAAGGAGTCCAGCGACTCGTCCTTGAGGACCGCGTCGCCGTCCTTGGGCATGGCACCCTCGGCGACGACCACGATCGGGGCGTACGAGGCCTTGAAGCGGGAGGTCACCCAGGCGCACACCTTGTCGACGTCGAAGCGCTGTTCGGGGATGAGGATGACGTTGGCGCCGCCGGCCAGCCCCGAGTGGATGGCGATCCAGCCCGCGTGCCGGCCCATGACCTCGCAGACCAGGACCCGCATATGGGACTCGGCGGTGGTGTGCAGCCGGTCGATCGCCTCCGTGGCGATGCCGACCGCGGTGTCGAAGCCGAAGGTGTAGTCGGTGGCGGACAGGTCGTTGTCGATGGTCTTGGGTACGGCGACGACGGGGACGCCGTACTCGTCGTTGAGCCGTGCCGCCACGCCCAGGGTGTCCTCGCCGCCGATGGCGATGAGCGCCTCGACCTCCTGCTTGGCGAGGTTCTCCTTGATGCGGCGGATACCGTCCTCCACCTTCAGGGGGTTGGTCCGCGAGGAGCCGAGGATGGTGCCGCCGCGGGGCAGGATGCCGCGCACGGCGGGGATGTCGAGGCGGACGGTGTCGTTCTCCAGTGGTCCTCGCCAGCCGTCCCGGAAGCCGACGAAGTCATAGCCGTACTCCTGCACGCCCTTGCGGACGACGCCCCGGATGACGGCGTTGAGCCCGGGGCAGTCGCCGCCTCCGGTCAGTACTCCGACCCGCATGGAAATGTCCCTTCGCCGCGGTTGCCTGTGAGGGTCACGCTAATGGTGATCCAGGTCACACAGCGATGGGCGGGAAGGGCAATTCCGGTGAATCAGATGGTCGTTGGTTTACGCACCGTCAAGCGCGCGGTTCTATTCGTCGTCGAGCCCGCGTTCTATGGCGTACCGGACGAGCTCGACCCGGTTGTGAAGCTGCAGCTTGCCGAGGGTGTTCTGGACGTGGTTCTGGACCGTGCGGTGCGAGATGACCAGGCGCTCGGCGATCTGCTTGTAGCTCAGGCCCTTGGCGACCAGCCGCAGCACCTCCGTCTCCCGGTCGGTGAGCTGCGGCGCCTTGGGCTGGTCGGTGTCCGGGGCGGGCGCGGGCTCGGAGGCCAGCCGGCGGTACTCCCCGAGGACGAGTCCGGCGAGGCCGGGCGTGAAGACGGGGTCGCCGACGGCCGTACGGCGGACCGCGTCCAACAGTTCCTCGGTGGACGCCGACTTCAGCAGATAGCCGGTCGCGCCCGACTTCACGGCCTCCAGGACGTCCGCGTGCTCACCGCTGGCCGACAGCACGAGGACGCGCAGCGCCGGGTTGTGCCCGACGAGTTCCTTGCAGACCTGGACACCGGGCTTCAACGGCAGGTTCAGATCGAGCACCAGCACATCCGGCCCGGCGGCCTTGGCGCGGCGCACGGCCTGGTCGCCGTCGCCCGCGGTGGCCACCACGTCGAAGCCGGACGCCTCCAGGTCTCGGGCGACCGCGTCGCGCCACATCGGGTGGTCGTCGACCACCATCACCTTGATCGGGCCCTGGTCACTCATCGCTGTCCTGCCTTCCCCCGTGAAACCTTCGGTACCTTCAGCTCGACCTCCGTGCCCTGCCCGGGCACAGAGATCAGTTCGGCGCTGCCGCCGAGTTCGCCCAACCGCCCCCGGATCGACAGGGCCACCCCCATCCGCCCCTCCCCCTCGGCCTGCGCGAGCCGCCCCTCGGGGATGCCGGGCCCGTCGTCCCGTACGGTCACCACGACCTCGTCGGGCTCGTCCTCGACGAGGATCCACGCGCGCGCGTGCTCACCGGCATGCTTCCGTACGTTGTCCAGGGCGGCCCCCACCGCGGCGGCCAGCTCCTCCGCGGCGGCCGGGGGCAGTTCCACCGGGGCGCCGGGCTCGGCGAAGCTGACCTTGGCGGCGGCGAACGGGGCGAGCAGCGCGCGAAGATCGACGGGACCCTCGGGATCCGGCTCGTCGACGGCCCGCACGACCGCCCCCTGGGCCGCGTCCTCCGAGACCCACGAGACGGGCCTCAGCCCGCCGGAGACCAGCGTGCGCAGCGCCACCTCCTGCTCGCCGGCCATCCGGCCCAGCTCGGCCGCCTCGCCGCCGATGACGGCACCGCGCCGCTGCACCATGGCGAGCACCTGGAGCACGCTGTCGTGGATGTCCCGCGCGAGCCGCTCCCGCTCCCTGGTCGCGGCCTCGATCTCCAGGGCGCGGGCCAGGGTGCGCTCGGAGGCGCGGGCGACCTCGACGACGTAGCCGATGGCGATGGAGGCGACCCAGACGAGGATGACGTTGTGGACGGTGTCCCGGGCCGGTTGGCCGCGCTCGATCAGGTTGGCGGCGGCGACCGGTGTGGAGGCGAACGCGGCCCAGCGCCAGCCGCCCTTGATGGCGTACGCGAGGACCGAGCCGGCGGTCCATATCGACGGCAGGGTGGGCCCGCCGGTGTCGATGTGGTGGTCGTTGACGGCCAGCGGGGTCAGGAGGATGCCGGTGACCGCGACGGCGAGGTCCACGGCCAGGAAGCGCTTGGTGCAGGCGGCCTCGTTCTGGACCCGGGGCAGGGTGGCGAGCGTCCAGCCGCACAGGACGACGTAGTACGCGACGGCGATGCCCGGGCGATCGTAGTTCTCGTAGTTGGTGGCGAACAGTCCGACCGCGTACAGCATGGTCAGCACCCGGTATCCGGTGAGCGCGCGCCACAGCGGCAGCTCCACCGACATCCTCATCACACGCTCACGCCTGGCCATGCCCCCCCCTTTTCTGGTCGTTCGCCTCCGGGCGCTTCAGCCGAGGCCGGGACCGCGACCGTGCTCAGCCCTTCGGGCCTCCGCGCGCTCGCGGTCCCGATCTCGGCGCGCCCTCCGGCTCACTCCCCACCCCCGGCCCCGAAGTCCCGCTAGGACTCGGAGCGTTCCTTCTCAGCCTTCGCGAGTGCGGCCTTCGCCGCCTTCTCCGCTTCCTTCTCGGCCTTGGCCGCGTCCGCGATCTGCCGCTTGGCGGCGGTCGCGTACATGTCGACGTACTCCTGGCCGGAGAGCTTCATGATTTCGTACATGACCTCGTCGGTCACCGCGCGCAGCACGAAACGGTCGTGCTCCATGCCCTGGTACCGGGTGAAGTCCAGGGGCCGGCCGATGCGGATGCCCGGCCGCATCAGCTTGGGCATCACCTGCCCGGGCGGCTGGATCTTCTCGGTGTCGATCATGGCGACCGGGATGACGGGCGCGCCGGTGGCGAGCGCCACGCGCGCGAGGCCGCCCGGCTTGCCCCGGTAGAGGCGGCCGTCGGGCGAGCGCGTGCCCTCCGGGTAGATCCCGAACAGCTCACCGCGCTCCAGCACCTCGATGCCGGCCTTGACCGCCGCCTCGCCCGCGCCGCGCGCACCGGAGCGGTCCACGGGGAGCTGCCCGGCGCCCTTGAAGAACGCGGCCGTGAGCCGGCCCTTCAGCCCTGGCGTGGTGAAGTACTCCGCCTTGGCGATGAAGGTGACCTTGCGGTCCAGGACCGCGGGCAGGAAGAAGGAGTCCGAGAAGGACAGGTGGTTGCTCGCCAGGATCGCGGGGCCCGCGTCAGGGATGTTCTCGAGGCCTTCCACCCAGGGCCTGAAGGCGACCTTCAGCGGCCCGCCGATGGCGACCTTCATGGTTCCGTACAACAACCCCGTGCCTCCTGTGTCTGTCGGTGAGACCTTAACCCGGAGCGCTGGCAAAGGGCCCGACGACCCTGGTCGGTGTCAGTGCGGTCGCGTACGGTGAACCTCACCTGGACTCGTTCACATCCTTCTCATGAACAGGAGACCGAAGGTGCCGGTCCTTGCTGGAGCCGAGCCGTTCCGCCACGAGGGCGGGGAGACAGGCGTCCTCCTCTGTCACGGCTTCACCGGTTCCCCGCAGTCGCTGCGCCCCTGGGCGGAGTACCTCGCCGAGCGCGGTCTCACCGTGTCGCTGCCTCTCCTTCCGGGGCACGGCACCCGCTGGGAGGACATGGCACTCACCGGCTGGCAGGACTGGTACGCCGAGGTGGACCGCGAGCTGCGGGCCCTGCGCGAGCGCTGTGCCCAGGTGTTCGTGGCGGGTCTGTCCATGGGCGGCGCCCTCGCCCTGCGGCTGGCCGCCAAGCACGGCGACGCGGTGCGCGGAGTGGTGGTCGTCAACCCGGCGAACCGTATGCACGGCCTCGCGCCCTACGCCCTTCCGGTGGTGCGCCATCTGCTGCGGACGACGCCGGGGATCGCCGACGACATCGCCAAGGAGGGCGCCCACGAGCTGGGGTACACCCGGGTGCCGCTGCACTCCGCGCACTCCCTGCGGCAGTTCTTCCGCCTGGTCGACGGTGAGCTTGCGCAGGTCACCCAGCCGCTGCTGGTCCTGCGCAGCGCCGAGGACCACGTGGTGCCGGCGGCCGATTCCGCGCGCGTGCTGAGCCGGGTGTCGTCGACGGACGTATCGGAGATCGTGCTGGAACAGAGTTACCACGTGGCGACGTTGGACCATGACGCGGAGCGGATCTTCGAGGAGAGCTTCGCGTTCATCGGCCGGCTCGCAACCGGTATCGGCAAGGAAGGGACGGCCGCACGTGGCTGAGCACGACTCCGACCGCGAGGACCGCGAGCCGGACGAGCAGGGCGTGCCCTTCGACGAGGCGGCCGCCTGGGCGGCGATCGTCGCCGGGTACGGCGAGGAGCCGAAGGATCCGCCGGGCGCCAAGCCGTTCAAGTCGGTGGAGGACCTGGCGCTGCTGGAGCCGGAGACCAACTCGGAGGAGCCGAAGGAGGACGAGAAGCCGGAGAAGCCCGCCTCGGCCAAGCCGCTGGGCAGCTCCGTCGCCTTCGCTCCCGGTGTCGGCCCGCGTGACTACACGGCTCCCGAGCCGGTGGAGGAGGACTTCGACGAGGACGACGAGGGCCACTTCGTCCCGCCGGAGCCGCCGCCGCTGCCGGCCGCGGACACCACCGCGAAGTTCGCGTGGCTGGCAGTCCTGGGCGGCCCTCTGCTGCTCCTGCTGGCGATACTGCTCAGCTGGGACATGACCTGGTGGCTCGCCACCATCGGCATCGGCGGTTTCCTGGGCGGGTTCGCGACGCTGGTGATGCGGATGCGGACGGATGAGGACGAGGACGACGACCCGGGGCGCGGAGCGGTCGTCTGAGGCTCAGCCCGCCGGAACTCTGAGGGTGGCCAGGACCGGAAGATGGTCCGTGGCCGCCCTCAAGTCTGTCCCGGTGACGCCGGGGAGTTCGAGCGGTACGCCGCAGCCGAGCACCTCGATGCCCTTCGTCGCGAAGATCGCGTCGATGCGCTGGTGGGGTTCGGTGCGGGTCCAGGTGTGCTCGGCGCCGTCGGGGGCCGTGACCCAGCCGTCCTGGAGGGTGTCGGAGAGACGGGTGAACGTGCGGCCGCCGGGGCGCTCGTTGAGGTCGCCGCCCGCGATCGCGTGCTCCACGCCCAGTGCGGCCAGGCGGTCCAGGAGCATGCCGCCCTGCTCGTAGCGCTCGTCCTTCCGCAGGGAGAGATGGCAGCTGAGGACGCCGAGGCGGGCGCCGCCGATCCAGACGACCGCGGTGGCGAAACCGCGTCGGTGCTGTCCTGGCGTGAGCGGGAGAAGGACGTCTTCCGTGCGCTCGACCGTGGTGCGGAGGTTGCACAGGATCGCCGGTCCTGCGGCTGTGGCGCCGCCGGTGAGGGTGACGAGGTCCGCGGCGCGGGCCAGGCGGGCGAGTTTCTTGCGCCAGCGGAAGAAGCGGGGGGCTTCTTGGACCAGTACGAGGTCCGGGGCGCAGGCGCGGATGACTCTGGCCAACGCGTCGGTGTCGTCCCGCATGGAGCGGATGTTGTAGCTCAGGACTCGGACGAGGGTGGAATCGTCGGGCGCCATGATGAGCAATTTACGCCTGATGACGAGGGGCGCGAGGGAGATGTGCGACTGCCGGATCGTCGTGGCTTGTCGCGCAGTTCCCCGCGCCCCTAGGCATGTCCACCTGCCCGGCATCACATGATCGGGTCGGGTTCCCTTGCCAGGTCTGCCGCGCCCACCAGTCCGGCCTTGTTGCCCAGTTGGGCCGCGATCACATCTGCCACCGGGCGCCAGTTGCCGCCGACCAGCCAGCGCTTGTAGGACTTGCGGATCGGGTCGAGGACCAGTTCGCCCTCGTCCGAGAGGCCGCCGCCGACGATGAAGGCGGACGGGTCGAAGAGGGAGGCGAGGTCGGCGAGGCCGGCGCCGGCCCAGCGGGCGAGCTCACGGTAGGAGTCCACGGCGACCGGGTCGCCCTGGCGGGCGGCCATGGAGATGTGCTTGCCCTCGATGCCGTCGGGGCTGCCGTCGCCGAGGCCGAGGAGGAGCTCGGCGTTCTCCGGGGTGGCGTTGGCGCGCTGCTTGGCGTACCTCACCAGCGCCCGCCCCGACGCGTACTGCTCCCAGCAGCCCTGCGAGCCGCAGCCGCACATCAGGCCGTCCGGGACCATCCGGATGTGGCCGAACTCGGCGGCGACACCGAAGTGGCCGCGGCGCAGCTTGTTGCCGATGATGATGCCGCCGCCGAGGCCGGTGCCGAGCGTGATGCAGATGACGTTGCGGTGGCCCTTGCCGGCGCCGAACCTGTACTCGCCCCACGCGGCCGCGTTGGCGTCGTTCTCGACGACGACGGGGAGGCCCACGCGGGCCTCGACCTTGTCCTTCAACGGCTCGTTGCGCCAGTCGATGTTGGGTGCGAAGTAGACCTCCGAGCGCTGCCGGTTGACGTAACCGGCCGCACCGATACCCACGCCGACGATCTCGTGCCCGGCACGCGCGCCGTCCACCGCGGAGGCGATGGCGTCCACGATGCCCTCGGGCGTGCCCGGGGTCGGCACCTTGTGGGTCGAGAGGATGTTGCCTTCCTCATCGACCACGCCGGCCGCGATCTTCGTGCCGCCGATATCGACGCCGATGGTGAGTCCCATGAATCCCTCAGTTTCGGTCGAGCCCCGCTACGGCCCACCGTACCCGAGGGCGCTCTAGTCCAGGTCGATGCGCTCGCCCGGGCCGGAGTCGTCGCCCCGGTCCTGGCGGGGCTTTTCCGGGTCCTTCTGATCGGTGGTCCGCTGGGTCCAGCGCTGCTCCTGGGCCTGGACGGCGGAGCGGTAGGCGGCGAGCAGTTCGGTGCCCGCCGCGGCCAGGTGGTCGAAGACGTCCGGGTTGCGCTCGATGACGGGCTCGACGGCGGCCTTGGCCTGCTGGACGACCTGGTGCACCACCTGCTGGGCGGCAGGTCCCGCGACCGCTCCGAAAAGGGGCGACTGGATCGAGGACAGCTTGTCGGTGACGGCGTCGACGAGCTTGCGCAGCTCCTCGGCGGCCGAGCCCGCGGGCTGGCCGTACTCGGCGCGACGGCGGGCCTTCTCCGCCGCGAGATCCTCGGCACACGCCGTCGCCCAGGCGTCGGCGTCGGTGGCCCGCACCTCGTCGACAGCCTCACGACCGGCGGCGTCTGACGGGGGGAGCTCTTCGCTCATGACGGACTCCTGACTGCGGTTCGTCCCTACGACGTTACCCGAATGGGCGTACCACGTTCACCGTGTCTCCGGCCAGAGGTCGGGATCCGGCGCGAACCGGATGCACAGTTCCCCCTCGCGCAGGGCGGCGCCGGCGACGGTGCAGCGCCGCAGTGCGGAGGGAAGGGGCACGATACGGCGGAACTGCCCGGCGGTGACCACGAGTTCGTCGCCACGCCGGATGAGGTCGAGCTCGTCGCGTATCGCGCCGGGGAGCGGGATGTGCCAGACGAAGACCCGGCTGACACCGTCGTCGGCGAGGCGGTCGGCGATGGACCACTCGACGGCGGAGGTGGCGTCGTCGTCGACACCGGGGACGGTGAGGGCGGCGAGGTCGTCGGTGCCGCGCGGGTCGTGACCGAGGTGGCGGACCGGTCGTACGTCGTGCGTCTCCTGCCACTCCTCCAGCGCTTTGCGCTGCTGGGCGGCGAGACCGGCGAGCCAGGTGTCGTGCGCCTGCTCGGGCAGGACCCGGTTGGCCACCAGAACGTCGGGGCGCAGACCGCGCAGGGCGAGGGCGAGGCCGGCGGAGCGCACGGCGTCGGCGCCGGCCGGGCCGGGCTCGGTGACCAGTCGTAGGACGGTGTTCCGGTCCGTGACGACCGCCTCGACCGCGGCCAGCTCCGTGTCCCACCGCGCGGCGGTCTCGTACAGCCACTCCGAGGGCATCGGCACCCCGGCCAGCCGTCCGAGCATGGGCCGCAGCGCACGGGCCGCCTGTCGCTCGGGCGGCAGGAGACGGCGCAGATAGCGGCGGAGTTCCTCGGGGAGGGCGAGCAGCGCGAGCGCCTGCGGTGTGGGCGGAAGGTCCACGACGAGCAGTTCGTGCCGCTCGGAGAGGGCCGCGTCGCGCAGGGCGCGCAGCAGGGTCAGTTCCTCGGCGCCGGGGAGGGGGGTGACCTCCTCGGCGTCCAGCCGGGAAGCACCGAGGAGATCGAGGACGTTGGCGGCACGCTCCTGGAAGGCGGCGAGGTCGTCCCGGAACCCGGCGGTGGCGTCGGGCCGCCACGCGGTGAGCCCCTCTCGGACCTGCACGGGCGTCGCCCCGGTCGCCGTTCCGAGCACCGCGCCGAGGCTGTCGGTGCGATCGGCGCTCAGCACGAGCGTGCGAACGCCGGACAGGGCGGCGGCGAGAGCGGTGGCGGCCGCGACGGTCGTACGACCGCTACCGCCAGGCCCGGTGATCAGGAGGGTGCGCATGGGACTGAACGGTAGTCCCCCTACTTCGCCCCCGACTCCACGCGCTTCTTCAACCCGGCCAGCGCCCGGTCGATGATGACCTTCTCGGCCTTGCGCTTGATCATCCCCAGCATCGGGATCTTGACGTCGACCGTCAGCAGATAGGTGACCTCGGTCGACCCGCTAGCCACCGGCTTCAGGATGTACGACCCGTCCAGCGACCGCAGCATCTGGGACTTCACCAGTGTCCAGGAGACCTCGTTCTCACCGGTCCACGTGTATCCCAGGACCTGGTCGTCCTTGATCGCCCCCGCGTCCATGACGAGCCGCACCTGTTCGGCACGCCCCTGGGCGTCGGTCGCGAGGACCTCCGCCTCCTTCACCTCGCCGGTCCAGTCCGGGTAGCGGGCGAAGTCGGCGATCACCCCCATGACATCGGCCGGTGCCGCCTCGATCGTGATGCTCGAGCTGGTGTGTTCCGCCATCGGTGTGGCTCCTCCAGATGCGGGCCGGTAGGGCAGGTCGTGCTGCGCCCGTGTGTGCAGCGTGAAGGCTACCGCGCACGTGAGCGCCCGACTTCACCGCCCACTCACCATTCCAGGGCCCAGGGCCTGCCACTCCCCGCGAAGTGCCCCACGTTGACGCACTCGGTCGCCCCGATCCGCATCCGTCGCGCCAGTGGCTGATGGACGTGCCCGAACAGGGCGTACCGGGGCCGGGTGCGCCGGATCGCGTCCAGCAGCGCCCGGCTGCCCCGCTCGAAGCGGCGCGCGACGGTGTCGTAGACCAGCTCCGGCACCTCGGGCGGGATGTGCGTGCACAGCACGTCGACCTCGCCGACCGCCTCGATCTTCGCCGCGTACTCCTCGTCGCTGATCTCGTACGGCGTGCGCATCGGAGTCCTGAGCCCGCCGCCCACGAATCCGAACACCCGTCCCCCGATCTCCACCCGCTCGCCGTCCAGCACGGTGGTGCCCGGTCCGGCGTACTCGGCCCACAGGGGTGGCATGTCGACATTGCCGTAGGTGGCGTACGTCGGTGTCGGGAAGGCCGCGAACATCTCGGCGTACTGCTTGCGTACCGCTTGCTCGATCGCGGTTGCCCGGTCGGTGCCGATGCCGGCCCACAGCCGGGCGCCGAACTCGCGGGCCTCCTCGAAGCGGCGGGCGGTGCGCAGTTCCACGATGCGGTCGGCGTTCTCCGCTCCGAACAGGTCGGGGAAGATGCCGCGCGAGTGGTCGGCGTAGTCGAGGAAGAGGACCAGGTCACCCAGACAGATCAGGGCGTCCGCGCCCTCGCCGGCTCTGGCCAGGTCACGGGCGTTGCCGTGTACGTCGCTGACCACATGTACGCGTGTCCTCCGGTTACCGGCCGGTGTGGGTGCCATGACGATCAAGGGTAGGCGTGTGTGGCATACGTGAACAGTGGCGATGGCGCCTGCGGTTACTGGCTAGTCATCAAATGGGTGGACTACTGTGCGCGAAAAGAAGCACCAATCTGTGTGACGCAGCGAACATCTCGCCGGACCCCCCTGTCGGAGACGCCATACCGGCGGGTAACGTCCGGGCAGTCCAGTCGTGCTCAGGATTTCAACAAGTGGCGCAACCACCGAAGATCCCGAGCACCTGCCCGAGCCTTGGACCGCACCGTCGCATCGCACAACGTCGTGGCGCCGGCGCCCTATGAGGAGCAGCAGTCTTGCGCGAGTTCAGCCTTCCGGCTTTGTACGAGGTCCCTGCGGACGGCAACCTCACGGACATCGTCCGTAGAAACGCCGCGCAGCATCCCGACGTCGCCGTGATCGCCCGCAAGGTGGGCGGTGTCTGGCAGGACGTGACCGCCACGACCTTCCTGGCCGAGGTCCACGCCGCCGCCAAGGGGCTCATCGCCTCCGGTGTCCAGCCCGGCGACCGGGTCGGCCTGATGTCGCGCACCCGCTACGAGTGGACGCTGCTCGACTTCGCGATCTGGTGCGCGGGCGCGATCACCGTGCCGGTGTACGAGACCAGCTCGGCGGAGCAGGTCCAGTGGATCCTCTCCGACTCGGGCGCCACCGCCGTCGTCGTCGAGCTGGACACTCACGTGGCCGCCGTCGAGTCGGTGCGCGACGGACTGCCCGCCCTCAAGCACGTCTGGCAGATCGAGGCCGGGGGCGTGGAGGAGCTGGGCCGGCTCGGCAAGGACGTCAGCGACGCCGCCGTCGAGGAGCGCAGCTCGCTCGCCAAGGCCGACGACCCGGCGACCATCGTCTACACGTCCGGCACCACCGGCCGCCCCAAGGGCTGTGTGCTGACCCACCGCAGCTTCTTCGCGGAGTGCGGGAACATCGTGGAGCGCCTGCGCCCGCTCTTCCGCACCGGCGAGTGCTCCGTCCTGCTCTTCCTGCCGCTCGCGCACGTCTTCGGCCGACTCGTGCAGATCGCCCCGATGATGGCGCCGATCAAGCTGGGGACCGTCCCGGACATCAAGGACCTCACCAACGAGCTGGCCTCCTTCCGGCCGACCCTGATCCTCGGTGTCCCGCGCGTCTTCGAGAAGGTCTACAACTCGGCCCGTGCCAAGGCGCAGGCGGACGGCAAGGGCAAGATCTTCGACAAGGCCGCGGACACCGCGATCGCGTACAGCAAGGCGCTGGACGCCCCCTCGGGCCCGTCGCTGGGTCTGAAGATCAAGCACAAGACCTTCGACAAGCTGGTCTACAGCAAGCTGCGCGCGGTCCTGGGAGGCAAGGGCGAGTTCGCCATCTCCGGCGGTGCCCCGCTCGGTGAGCGCCTCGGTCACTTCTTCCGCGGCATCGGCTTCACGGTCCTGGAGGGCTACGGCCTGACCGAGTCCTGCGCGGCCACCGCCTTCAACCCCTGGGACCGCCAGAAGATCGGCACGGTCGGCCAGCCGCTGCCCGGCTCGGTGATCCGGATCGCCGACGACGGCGAGGTCCTGCTGCACGGCGAGCACCTGTTCACGGGCTACTGGAACAACCCGGGCGCGACCGAGGAGGCGCTGGCCGACGGCTGGTTCCACACCGGTGACATCGGCACCCTCGACGAGGACGGCTACCTCCGGATCACCGGCCGCAAGAAGGAGATCATCGTCACCGCGGGCGGCAAGAACGTCGCGCCGGCCGTGATCGAGGACCGCATCCGTGCGCACGCGCTGGTCGCGGAGTGCATGGTGGTGGGCGACGGGCGGCCGTTCGTGGGCGCGCTGATCACCATCGACGAGGAGTTCCTGGGCCGCTGGGCGGCCGAGCACGGCAAGCCGGCGGGTGTCACCGCGGCGTCGCTGGTCGACGACCCGGATCTGAACGCGGCGATCCAGGCCGCGATCGACGACGGCAACGCCGCGGTGTCGAAGGCGGAATCGGTGCGGAAGTTCCGCATTCTCTCCTCCCAGTTCACGGAGGACTCGGGCCACCTGACGCCGTCCCTGAAGCTCAAGCGCAACGTGGTGGCGAAGGATTACGCGGACGAGGTCGAGGCGATCTACCAGAAGTAGCAGGCCCTCTGAAAGAGCGTCATGGCGCGGTGTCCTCCACGAGGACCCGCGCCATCGTCCGTTCGGCGAGCGCCGTGATCGTCACGAACGGGTTCACCCCGATCGATCCGGGCACGAGCGAGCCGTCGGTGACGTACAGCTTCGAATACCCCTTCACCCTCCCGTAGTTGTCGGTCGCCCTGCCCAGCACGCAGCCGCCCAGCGGGTGGTAGGTGAAGTCGTCGGCGAAGGTCCGGTTGGCCGAGCCGAACAGGTCGGTCCGGTAGATCGTGGTGTTCGCCGAGTTGATCCGGTCGAAGAGCTTCTTGGCCATGGCCGAGGACACGGCGCTCTGCGCGGCGGTCCAGCCGAGGTTCACGCCGCCCGTGGCGCTGTTGTACGTGAACGTCGCGCGCTGCGGGTTCTTGGTGATCGCCAGATAGAGGCTGACCCAGTGCTCCAGTCCCGTGGGTAAAGGAGCGATCTCCGCGAAGACGGGGTTGGCGGTGTTCGCCCAGTCGTCGATGCCCATGACCGGCATGGTCGACTGGTTCGCCCCGACGGTGTCCCACAGGTGGTTGGCCCGGCCGAGCATGGTGTTGCCGTTGGGTCCCCAGCCGGCGCCGACGCTGGCGTCCAGGGCGGGCAGGGTGCCCGTGTCCCGGGCCCGGACGAGGAGTTCGGTGGTGCCGAGGCTGCCGCCGCCGAGGAAGAGGTACGTGCAGCTGTACTGCTTGGTCTCGACGACCGTGCCGGCGTCGTTGATGCGGTCGGCGGTCAGTACGTATCTCCCGTCGCTCGCCCGGCTGACGGCCCTGACCCGTTCCATCGTGTTGATGGTGACGTTGCCGGTGCCGAGCGCGGCGGCGAGATACGTCTTGTCGAGGCTCTTCTTGCCGTGGTTGTTGCCGTAGATGACCTCCTGCGCGAGAGCCGACCTGGTCGCCGTGCCGGCGGCCTCCTTCTGCATGTAGGCGAAGTCGTAGGTGCTGGGCACGAAGGTGGTCTTCAGGCCGGTGTTCTGGGCGTGCTTGCGGGAGATGCGCGAGAACCGGTACCACTCCGTCGACTCGAACCACGAGGGGTCGACGGTGTTGACGCCGAGCATGGAGTTGGCGCGCGGGAAGTAGGTGCCGTACATCTCGTCGGCGTCGACGGTGGGGAACTGCTCGGCGAAGTACGACTTCAGCGGGGTCACCGCCATGCAGCCGTTCACCAGGGAGCCGCCGCCGACACCTCGTCCCACGAACACGGACATGTTGGCGAAGCGCACCCGGTCCAGGACGCCCGGGTACAGGCTGATGTCCTTGTTGACGACGTCCAGCCACAGGAAGGTGGCCAGCGGCGCCTCGGTGCGGGTGCGGAACCACATGGAGCGCTGGTCCGGGTTGGCGGTGGAGCAGAAGACCTTGCCGTCGGAGCCGGGGGTGTTCCAGAGCCGGCCCATCTCGATCATGATCGTACGGATGCCCGCCTGACCGAGGCGGAGGGCGGCCACGGCGGCGCCGTAGCCCGAACCGACCACGATGGCGGGGGCGTTGTCGACGGCGGCCGGTTCTACGGCCTGTGCCGACTGGAGACCGATGCGGGTGAGACCTGCGGCGGCGGCCGTCTGGAGGGCGGCCATGCCCAGTATGTGACGTCTCGTCAGCTGACGCTGCATCAGTTTTGCTGTCATGCGCGCAGCATCGGCGGATTATCCGCTTCCGGCTATAGCAACGCCTTCAACTTTTCCGCCAACAGATCCCAGCGCCACTTCTCCTCGACCCACTCCCGCCCCCGCGCCCCCATCCGGCTCCGCAGTTCCGCGTCCCCGAGGAGTACGGCGATGCGCTCGGCCGCCTCCTCCACCGAACCGCCGCGCACCACCCACCCGGTCTCACCGTCCAGTACGGCGTCCGGGGCACCGCCCGAGTCCCCCGCCACCACCGGCAGCCCCGTCGCCGACGCCTCCAGGTACACGATCCCGAGCCCCTCGACGTCGAGGCCGCCCCGACGGGTCCGGCAGGGCATGGCGAAGACGTCCCCGGCGCCGAAGTGCGCGGGCAGCTCGGACCAGGGCACCGCACCGGTAAAGCGGACGGAGTCGGCGACCCGGGTCTCCACGGCGAGTCTGCGCAGCTCCTTCTCGTACGGCCCCCCGCCGACGATCAGCAGCACCGCGTCCGGCTCGGCGGCGAGGATCCGCGGCATCGCCAGGATCAGCGTGTCCTGTCCCTTGCGCGGCACGAGCCGCGAGACACACACCACCACCGGCCGGTCGGTCAGCCCGAGCCGGGCCCGCACCGCGTCGCCCCCCGATCCCGGATGGAAGGTCTTCTCGTCCACCCCCGGCGGCAGCTGCACCATCCGCGAGGCCGCCGCGGGCGTCAGCGCCCCGGCGATCCGCGACCGCGTGTACTCGCCGAGGTAGGTGATCGTGTCCGTGCCCTCCCCGATCCGGCGCAGCAGCTGCCGCGCGGCGGGCAGCTGGGCCCACCCCGCCTCGTGCCCGTGGGTCGTGGCCACCAGCCGCTCGGCCCCGGCCCTGCGGAGCGCGGGCGCCATCAGCCCGAGCGGCGCGGCCGCCCCGAACCACACCGACGTACAGCCGTGCTCCCGCAGCAGACCGACGGCCGTACGCGTGGCCGCGGGCGTCGGCAGGAGCATCGTCGTACGGTCGCGTACGACGGTGAAGGGCTGCTCGGCGTCGAAGGCGGCCGTAGCCTCGGCGCTCTCGCGGCCGCGCTTCCAGGTGGACGCGTAGACGACGAGCCGTTCCGGGTCCAGCCGCAGCGCCATGTTGTGCAGGAACGCCTGGATACCGCCCGGCCTGGGCGGGAAGTCGTTCGTCACGATCAGGGTCTTGTGCATCGCCGCCGACCCTATCCAAAGCACCTGCCCGCCCCGGTCCACGGCCCGCCCACGGCTCGGCACGGCCGCGTTTATGGCAAGCACACAGGTGGACGGGACATCATGGCCATCTCAAGAGTGGCAATCTCAGGAACGGCGACGGGCGAACAGGGGCTCCGGTGGACATTGCGGGTGCGAGGCGGTCTCCGGCCGGACTGCTGGTGACCTGGGGGCTGACGCGGCTGCTGCTGCTCCTGTTCGTGCTCAAGGTGTTCGTCTTCCCCGGCCCGGACGTCACCAGCGACGTCTCCGTGATCTACCAGGGCTGGTACGACGTCCTGCGCACCGGAACGTTCCCGCTGGACGACGTCACCTGGCAGTACCCGCCGGCCGCCGCGCTCGCGATCCTCTCCCCCGGGCTGCTGCCCTTCCTCCCGTACGCGACGGCGTTCTTCGTCCTCGCCTTCCTCGCCGACCTGGTCGCCTTCTCCCTGCTCCTGTACGCGGGCCTGCGCCCCGGTCGCTCGCTGCGCGGTGTCTGGGTGTGGGTGGTGGGCGTGCCGCTGCTCGGGCCGACCGTCTACGCCCGCTACGACGTGATGGTCACCGCCGTCGCGGTGGCCGCGCTGCTCGCGGGCGCCCGGCACCCCCGCGTGATGGGCGTTCTCGTGGGCTTCGGGGCGATGCTCAAGGTGTGGCCGGCATTGCTGCTGGTCGCGGTCCGCAGGCGGCGCACCTGGATGGCGACGGCGGTCACCGCGGCCGGCCTGGCGGCCCTGTTCTCGGTCGCCATGCCCGGCGCCTTCGCCTTCCTGACCTTCCAGGCCGACCGGGGCACCGAGGTGGAGTCGCTGGGCTCCCTCGTCTTCCATGTGGCCCGGCAGTACGGCTGGGACGGCCAGGTGCTGCTCAACTACGGTTCGGTCGAATTCCTCGGCCCCTGGGTCAACGTCGTCAGCACGGCCGCCCTCGCCCTGACCGGTCTCGCCTTCGGCTGGCTGCTGCTGTGGCGGCTGACGGCCACCCGCTTCGAGGCGCACACCGCGGCCGACGCGGCCTTCGTGGCGGTGCTGATGTTCACCACGACCAGCCGGGTGATCAGCCCGCAGTACATGGTGTGGCTGATCGGACTCGCGGCCGTCTGCCTGTGCTTCCGGGCGAGCCGGATGGGGGTGCCCGCCCTGATCGTGCTGGTGGCGTCCTTCGTGACGGTGCTGGAGTTCCCCATCTACTTCGGCAACGTCGTCGCCAGCGACGGCCTCGGCGTCACCCTGCTGTTCCTCCGCAACGGCCTGCTGGTCGTGGCGGCCGTCCTCGCGGCCGTGCGGCTGTGGCGCTCGACGGCGTCCCCCGAGGCCGAGGCACCGCTACCCGCTCACGCCACGCTCACCACCGAGGAGACCTCGGTCTCCCCCTGACGCCGACCGCTTCGGAGCAGGACTCCCGCACCCTGCGCATCCCCCGGACGCGATGGCCCGTCGACCGCCACCACGCCCCGGGCCGGGACATCGACGCCCCTCAGACCGAGGCCCGCGCCACCAAGGCCTCGGGCACCTCCTGACGCCGGGCCGCGAGCAGGGCGACCACCGCGCACTGCAACGCCATGGACAGCGCGAGCGCCAGGCACACCCCGGGCAGCCCCAGCCCCGACAGCCCGTACGCCAGCGGCAGTTGGACCGCCGTGCCGAGCAGCGTCACCCGCAGCAGCACCGGCGCCCCTCCGCTGCCCTCGAAGACCCCGCCGAGCGCGATGAAGCAGGCCATCAGCAGCAGATAGGGGCCGACACAGCGCAGGAAGAGCACTCCGTCCCGGGCGACGCCGGGTCCGGCGCCGAAGGCGGCCATGATCCAGGGGGCGGTCAGGGCCAGCAGCAGGGCGGCCCCCAGCGCGAACCCTCCTGACACCAGCACGGCCTGCCGCCCGATCGCCCGCCGCTCGTCCCGGCCCGCGCCCACCACATGCGCGGTGTGGATGGAGGCGGCCTGGCGTACCGCGTAGAAGCCCATGGTGGCCACGTACATGACCTTGTACGCGATCGTGTACCCGGCCACCGCCGTCACCCCCAGCCGCGCCACGATCGCGACCAGCACCAGCGCCCCGCCCTGTCGCACGGTGAAGTCGGCGGCCATGGGCAGCCCCGTGCGCAGCGTCCTCCGGAAGGCCACCCCGGGCCCGGCGGCGGTGCGCAGCAGCGCGTTCCGCCGCAGCGCCACCAGCCCCGCCCCCAGCGCCACGCCCCGGCACAGCACCGTCGAGGCGGCGGCCCCCTGGACGCCGTAGAGGTGGATGAGGAACGGGTCGCAGACCAGGATCAGCCCGCTCGCGAGCAGCGCCAGCCGCATCGGGGTCCTCGTGTCCCCCGTGCCCTTGAGGATCCCGTCGACCAGCTGCTGGGCGAAGAACACGGCGATGCCCGGCATCGAGACCGCGAAGTACCCGACCGCCAGGGGCAGTGCCGCGCCCCCGCCGAGGACCAGGCGGGCGAGCGGCTCCCGCAGCAGGAACCCGCCCGCCGCCACCAGCGGAGCGATCAGCCAGAACACCGCCCAGCCCCCGCGCACGGCCGCCCGCACGGCCCCCGGATCCCGCGCGCCGCGGGCGTGCGCGACCAGCACGGTCGTACCGGAGCCGAAGACCAGGGCGACGCCGAGCAGCACGTTCTCGGTGTTGGTCGCCACCGCGACGGCGGCCACGGCCGGGCCGCCGAGCCGGGAGACCCAGACGGTGTTGATGATCCCGGCGGCGACGGGAGCGAGGAGTGAGAAGTAGACGGGGTGGGCGAGGGCGATGAGCTGCTTGCGGTGACTGTTCACGTGGGGACCCCTCTTATCGAGCTACCTCGATTCGAGGTAGCTCGATAAGAGGTAGCATGGCGTCACGACACCCGCAAGGAGGAATCACGGTGCTGGAGCTGTCGATCCTGGGCTTCCTGGCCGAAGAACCCCTGCACGGCTACGAGTTGAAGGAGCGCATCAAGGCGCTCAGCGGCCATGTCCGCCCGGTCAGCGACGGCGCCCTCTACCCGGCGATCACGCGCCTCATCAAGTCCGGCAAGCTCGACCAGCACGAGGAGCCGGGCGCGAGCGCGGCGCCGCGCCGCATCCTCTCCCTCACCGACGCGGGACGCGAGGAGCTGCTGGAGCGCCTGCGCCACCCCAAGCAGGCCGAGATCACCGACCAGGTCCGCTTCAACACGGTCCTGTCGTTCCTGCGGCACCTGCCGGACCGCCGCGAACAGGCCGAGGTGCTGCGCCGCCGCCTGGACTTCCTGAACGCGCCCACGAGCTTCTTCTACGACGGTGGGGAGCCGGTCCGCGCGGAGGAGACGGACGACCTGTTCCGGGCGGGGATGCTGCGGGTCGCGCGAGCCACCGGGACGGCGGAGCGCGCCTGGCTGACGGAGGCGATCGAGACGCTCGGTCAGCCCAGCCGGGCGCGCAGATAGTCCCGCCACCGCGCGGTGAAGTCGTCCAGGTCCGTGTCCAGGACCCGCTCCAGCGCGTCCTCGACCGCCCCGGCCCGCTCCTTGTGGGCGCCCACGGCCTCGTAGAACTCCCGCAGCTTCGGCTCACCCCACTGGTCCGCGACCATCCGGCACGCCATCCAGCCGCTCTCGTAGGCCTGGGCGAGCTCGGTCGCGTCGCCGCTGAAGCCGAAGTCCGCGTCCTCGGGCAGCGCCTCCGGCACCCGCCCGTCGGTCACGGCCCGCCAGAGTTCGGGGGCGGCCTGCGCGGGCGAGCGGCCGGAGCCGAGGTAGCCCACGAAGTCGGCGTACCCCTCCGACAGCCACAGGGGCGTGGCGGCGCTGGTGTGGGCGCGGGTGGCGACATGGGTGGTCTCGTGGGTGAGCACGACCTGCTTGCCGACATCGCCGAGGACGCCGTACGCGTCGGGGTTGACGATGATCCGGTCCGCGGGCGCACTCGCCGGGGCGCCCGTCTCGCCCGTGGTGACGGCCGCGATCCCGCGGTACGAGGAGGCGGGCGAGCCGAGCAGCGCCGCCATGCCGTCCAGGGAGTTCGGAACGAGGACGACGACATGCCGGGACCAGTCGGTGCCCCAGGCCGCCGAGACGGCCGGAACGGCGTGGTCCGCCAGATCGGCGTAGGAGTGCAGCACCTCGGTCGACTGCTCGGCGCCCAGGACGAGGCTGTGCTCTCCGCGCACGACGGCCACCTCGCCCTGGTCCCAGAGCTGCTCGGCGGACTTCTCGGCGGGCCTCTCCGTGTCCACGTACCACTGGCCGCTCGCGTCCAGGCTCAGCGTGAGGGTGCGGCCGACGCTGACCGGTGCGTTGTCGTAGCCCTGTATCCGGTAGTCGAGCTCGGCCTCGGCGGTGGCCGTGGCCCCGTCGCGGTGCAGGGCGGTCAGACGGTACGACCAGGCCGCGAACGGCACCCCACGGGCGTTCTCGAACCAGTCCAGGTCGCCCGTCCTGCGAAAGGCCGCCCGGTCCCGGTCCAGGACGGCGGCCGAGCGCCGGTCCAGGAGCCGCTGGACATCGGCCCTGGCCGTGTCGGAGGCGGGTCTGCCGCCGCATCCCACCAAGGAGACGAGCAGCAGGCACAGCGCCACGACACCGTGTTTCGACGCCCGCCTTCGACCAGCCATTTCCCGATCGTACGGCGGCGGCGAGGCGTTGGTCAGACCCTGGTGACCGTCGCCCCCGGCATCATGCCCACCGGGTCGTAGCGCACGGGTGCGCCGGGGTAAGGCGCGTGGATGACCTGGCCGTTGCCCACGTACATCCCGACATGGCTGGCGTCCGACCGGTAGGTGACCAGATCACCGGGCTGGGCCTGGGAGAGCGGGACCTGGCGGCCGGCGTGCCGCTGGGCCTGCGAGGTGCGCGGCAGGGAGACCCCGGCCTGGCGGTACGACCACACCATCAGACCCGAGCAGTCGAAGCCGGAAGGGCCCGTGGAACCCCAGACGTACGGCTTACCGAGCGCGCCGCGGGCGGCGGCGACCGCGGCACCGGCCCGGGCGTTGGGCGGGACCGCGCCGCCGAGGTCGGGCATGCCCGCACGGCCCGACCGCGAGGCCCGGTCGTAGGCGGCGCGCTCCGCGGACGGCAGGGAGTTGAGGAGCTCACGGGCCTTGGCGAGCTTCTTCTCGACGGTCCGCTTGTGGGTCGCCACCGCCTTGCGGCTCTTCTCCAGCTCGGAGAGCTGCCCGGCCGCCTCCACGCGCTCCTGGGTGAGCTCGCGCATCGCCTCCCGGAGGTCCTTGAGCTCACCGGCCTGGTGGGCGCTGATCCGGTCGAGGGCGGCGGCCTTGTCGAGGTAGTCGTCCGGGTCGTCGGAGAACAGCAGGGCGAGGGAGGGGTCGAGGCCGCCGGCGCGGTACTGGGCGCCGGCCAGCGAACCGAGCGCCTCCCGCATGGAGTTGATGCGCTCCTGCTGCCGGGCGATCCGGTCCTGGGCGGTGGAGACCTGCTTGCGGAGGGTGTCGGCCCGTTCGTCGGCCTTGTTGTAGGCCTCGGTGGCCTGCTCGGCCTGCTCGTAGAGACGGTCCACCTCGGCACGGGTGTCGTCGTGCGGCACGGCCGACGCCGGTACGGCTCCGAGGGCCGCGGCGGTGGCTGACAGGACACAGAGCGCGGCGGACGCGCCCCGGTCGAACCCGGACGGTACAAGGCGGCGATGGAACCCCACGGGAAGCCGCACTCCTTCCGCTGGCGGACAGGGAAACGCGGCAGACAGTAGCCCCGTCGAGGGGGTCCCACCAACGACCGTCGGGGGCGCACATCGGTACGCCCCGCCTCTGACGCAGGTCATGGGCGGGGCGCGGGGTCAGTTCATGTCGTCATGATTCGCCCGTTCGGGCGGTGCGGTGTCCTGATCGCGGACCGCTCGGGGTCAGACGCGGACGCCGAACATGAACGGGCCGCCGATGGTGCTCATCGACTCGTAGCGGACGACCGTGCCGCTGCGCGGCGCGTGGATGATCTGCCCGTTGCCCGCGTACAGACCGACGTGGTGCAGGTCGTTGAAGAAGAAGACGAGGTCGCCGACCTGGAGCTGGCTCTGCGAGATCCGGGTGCCGTAGTTGGCCTGCGCCTCCGAGGTGCGCGGTATCGCGACGCCGGCCTGCGCGTAGGCCCAGGAGGTCAGGCCCGAGCAGTCGTAGGAGGCGGTGCCGGTGGCGCCGTAGACGTACGGCTTGCCGAGCTGGGACTGCGCGGCCGAGAAGGCGGCGGCGGCCCGGCCGGAGGCGGGGGTGGACTTGCCGAGGTCCACCCGCTCGGCGGAGGAGCGGCTGGCGCGGTCCTGCTCGGCGGCGAGGGCGGCCTTCTCGGCGGCGGTCAGGCTGTTGAGCAGCTTCTGCGCCTCGGCGAGCTTGCCCTGGACTTCCTTCTTCTTCTTGGCCAGCTCGGTGCGGGTGCTCGAGAGGTCCTTGAGCTTCTCGGAGGCCTCGGAGCGCTCCTGCGCGAGCTCGCGCTGCTTCTCCTGGATCTTCTTCAGCGCGTCGACCTGCTGGGCGCTGAGCTGGTCGGCGGTGGACGCCTTGTCCAGGTAGTCGTCCGGGTTGGACGACAGGAAGAGCTGGAGGGAGGAGTCGATGCTGCCCGTACGGTACTGGGCGGCGGCGGCCAGACCCATGGAGTCCCGGAGGTCGTTGAGCTCCTCCTGGCCGCGGGCGACGTTGTCCTGGATCGTGGAGATCTCCTTCTGGAGCTTCTCCTGCTTCTCCTTGGCGCCGTTGAACTTCTCGGTGGCCTGCTCGGCCTCCTCGTAGAGCTTGTCGACCTTGGACTTGACCTCGTCCTTGCTGGGCTTCTCGCTCGGTGCCGCGTTGGCGGCGTTGGCGCTCAGAGCGACTGCAGCGGCAGCAGCTGTGGTCAGCACGGTCACGCGCGTGCGGCTCGGCTGCTTGGGTCGACGGTGGGACGCCACGGAGGTGAGCTCCTTCTTGTGAGTGATCACCCGTTCGGAGGTTCGAGCCCAGACCCTAGTGACCTTCTTGTGATCAGTTCAAATCCTCACGAGAAAAAACCCGTCACAGGCTGCATTCTTTACACAGAACTCACGAGCAGTGATGCCGGATTGACGCTACGTTGCGTGACGATTGCGCTAATTCGGGCATTAAACCTGGAAGTTGACGATCAGGACAGCCGCTTCAAAAGCATCGCCGAAGCGACCGGCCGGGCCCCCGCTTTGGCCACCCCGTCGGCGACCTCGCGGTCGGTGGAGGCGACGATGACCGGCCGCCCCGGCGGCTCGGCGCGCACCAGCTGGCGGATCAACTCGTCGGCGGTCACACCGGGCTTGGAGAACAGCACCCGCACGCCGCGCGGCGGCGCGAGCAGCACCGGCGCGGCCAGCTCGGCCCCGTCGAAGACACACGTCACTTCTGCCCCGGTTTGGGCGGCGAGCTGCGAGAGCTGACCGAGCAGCCTGAGCCGCTGCTTCTCCAGGGGCATCTGGGGATAGCCGGTCTTGGTCACGTTGTAGCCGTCGACCACCAAGTGCGCCTGCGGCAGGGCGAGAAGCTGGTCCAGGATCGCGGGGTCGTTCTCGGACAGGGCCCGCGCCGCGATGTCCTTCGGGGTCATTCGTCCCGGTTCGACCGCGTCGACGGTCTCGGCCGGCCGTACGGACAGCGGCGGCAACGCCAGCTCCCGGCGCAGCCCTTGCGCCGCGTCGAGCACGGTGTCCAGAAGCAGCCGCACCCGCATGTCCTCGACGCTGCGCCCTTCGCGGGCCGCCCTGCGGGTGGCCTCGAGGGCGGCCTCGGCCTCGCTCAGGCGGGCCTTGAGCCGGCGGGCCTCGACCTCGGCGGCGGAGACCTGGGTCTGCCCCTCGGCGCGTACGGTCTCGATCTCGCCCTGGATCTTGCGCAGGGCGGCCTCGCCACGCTTGACGTCACTGTGGGCGGCGCGCAGCTTCCGGTGCAGCGATTCGGCTTCCTTCTTCGCCGACTCCAGCTCGGCCCGCAGCCGCTCGGTCTCGGTCCGCGTGTGCTCGCGCGCGTGCGCGAGCTCCTCGCGCAGTCGCTCCAGCTCGGCGCGGCTCTCCTCGTCGGCGCGCTCGGCGTCGGCCCGCTGGGCCTCCTCGCCGGCCGCCGTCACGAGCTTCACCCAGCCGATGGGGCGCAGAACATAGGCCGCGGCCGCCACGTCGAGCGGATCCGCGGCCGGGGGCGGTGTGCCGGAGTCGAGGGCGCCGGAGAGCTCCGGCTGGGCCTCTCTGAACTTCTCCCCGATCCGCTGCCGGAACAGCGGATCGGTCTCCAGTGCCGCGGCCATCGCGTTGCCGGCGAACTTGGCCCGCCGGTTGGGCGCGAATCTCACGTACTGTCTGAGCTGTGCGGGCAGTTCGCCGACGGTCAGCCCGCCGAAGCCGTCGGACACGATCTGTACGACCCGGCGGCGCACGCCGTCGGGCAGCGGACGGTCGAGCACCTCAGCGGCGCCGTCGCCCGGCCCCCCGCCTGCGCTCTCCACCATCCGTCAACACCCCAACCGTTCCGCGGGGCCTGCTCCCTCAGGAGCCGGCGCCCGGCCTGTCCACGAGTTCCACCTGATCCACGGCATTGCACCAGCGGCAGCGCACCGACTCGATGGTCTCACTGACCACCTCGCGCTCCTCGACCTTCGGCTCACCGGCGAGGTCGAGGTGGACGTACTCGACGACCTTCGACGAGCGGGTCACATCGAAGCGCGTGAGGTTGCCACAGAGGGTGCAGCGCCACCGCGTCGAGGCGGTCGGCAGGGGAACCGTCATCGTGACTGTGCTCATTCCTTCTAGGTCTCTATTGTCCGTGACGCGCCGGTCTCCCGGCGCGTGTGGCCGTAACCCTACGGCCTGGCGGGGACTCGCCGCTGGTCCGTCCACGGCGGCGAGGCGGTCTGTCGGCTTGCGTCCCATTACGTCATGCTCTGTGTTCATGATCAGCAACTGGAGCGTGGTGGCCGGCCGGGCGAGCAGGTCGCTGTGGCGGTCGGCGCCGATGACCTACGGCCTCATCTCCCTGTGCTGCGCGCTCTTCGTGGTCGGCCCGGCGGCGGGCTTCAACCCGGCGTACGGCTCCGGCGACGCGCTGGCGGCCGTCCAGCGCGCCTACTTCCACCGCTGGGGTGGTGGTCCCCGCAGAACTGTTCGAGGGTTCCGCCAGAGCCGTGCTCACCCCGGCGACAGCGCTCTTCGTCCACGGCAGCTGGGTCCACCTCCTCGGCAACATGCTCTTCCTCTACGTCTTCGGCGTGCTGACCGAGGAACGGATGGGCCGCGTCCAGTTCACGCTCTTCTACCTGGGCTGCGGTTACCTCGCGCTGCTGGGGTACGCGGCCGCCAACGCCGAATCCGAGCAGTCGCTGGTCGGCGCCTCGGGGGCGATCTCCGCGGTCCTTGGAGCGTTTCTCTACCTGTTCCCCGGGGCCCGGGTGACAAGCCTGTTCCCGTTCCTCTTCTTCCTCCCGCTGCGCTTCCCCGCCTGGGTCGTGCTGCCCTTCTGGGCGGCCCTGCAGTGGCTGGCGGCGGGACAGGCGTCGCAGGGCCCGGGGGTGGCGTATCTGGCGCACCTGGTGGGCTTCGGCCTGGGCTTCGCCTTCGCATGGGTGCGATTCGGCCGTGCCACTAGAGTGAAGACCGCCCCAGCAGCGGCCCCCGAGGGAGAGAACCAGCAGTGATCACCGCGATCGTCCTCATCAAGACCAGCGTGGACCGGATCCCCGAGATCGCCGAGTCGATCGCGGCCCTGGACTCCGTGAGCGAGGTCTTCTCCGTCACCGGCACCTACGACCTGATCGCCATGGTCCGGGTCAAGCAGCACGAGGACCTCGCCGAGGTCATCCCCGGCAGCATCAGCAAGATCCCGGGCGTCGAGGGCACCGACACCCACGTCGCCTTCCGCACGTACTCCCAGCACGACCTGGAGGCGGCGTTCGCGATCGGCCTCGACAGCTAGGCGGTGACGTCGAGGGCGGTGATGCCCTCGCTGGAGGCGGTGTAGAGGCGGTTCCCGTGCAGAACGGGGGCCGCCGTCCCGTACTGGAGGGCACCGACCTCGACCTTGTGGCTGAGCTTTCCGGCCCGGGTGAGGACATGGACCTGCGTGGTCGTCAGCAGGTAGATCAGGTCGCCGGCCGGCACCGGCTCCGAGAAGAAGTCCCCGGGCCGGTACTTCCAGACCCGCTGCCCGTCCTTGCCTATCGCCACAAGGACCTGCCCCTCCGGCTCGATGCCGAGGAAGGCCACGTCGTCCGAGCCGCCGGCCGTGACGACCGCACTGCCGAGCCCCTTCTCCGCCCACACCCGTCGGCCGTCGGCGCCGATCCCGAACAAGGTGCCGGCCGCGTCGCCGGTGCCGACGGCCACCACGCCCCCGGTCACCGCCGGCCGGTCGACGTCACCGTTCAGCTTGGCCTTCCACAGCTCCGAGCCGTCGGCTCCGGCGAGCGCGTGCAGATGGTTGTCGAAGCTCGGCGCGTAGAGGATGTCGTCCGCCACCAGGAGCTCGGCGTGCGGGGAACCCTGGAGCCCGGTCTTCCACGGGCTCTCGCCGCCCGCGTCGTAGGCACGGATCTCGCCGGCGCCTTCGAGATCGGCCACGGCGTAGCCGACGGCCACCAGATCCCCGACCAGCACCGGACCGGTGACATAACCCCCGCTGGGTATGGACTTTTTCCACCGCCCGGTCCCGCCCGGGTTCAGCGCAAGCAGCGAGGAGACGGGGGCACCCGCTTCGACATCGCTGACGACGGTGTAGAGGCCGTCCGATGTCACCACCGGGTTCGACACGGTGAGGGTGGCGATGTCGCCGAAGTCGTGCTTCCAGAGTTCCTTGCCGTCCGCTGAGATCGCCCGCAGGGTCCCGTCCGCCATCGGGACGTAGAGCACCTTTCCATCGGGCGACACCGCCCCCAGGGGGCCCTGCGAAGCGCTCGGCCGGGCGGCCGAGTACCGCCATCGGACCTTCGCCCCCGGCTTGCCGGAACCCGAGGCCTTGTCCGGCGCGGTGGGCCCGCCGCCCGTCGCGCCTCCCTTGTCCCCCGAGTCCCGCAGCCACAGCCACCCGCCGACCCCGCCCCCGGCAGCCACCACGGCCCCGCCGGTGAGGGCCTTCAGCAGCCCGCGCCGCGAGGGCGGGGGAGCCGGGACCACGGTCTCCGCCGGGACGTCGGGCACCACCGCGTCCGGCACCGGCGTGTCCGTCGCCGTCACCGGCGCCACGTACTCGACCCGGCTCTCCCGCTCCCCCGACTCCCCCTGCGGAAGCCACCGTTCGTCACCCTTGACCGCGACGGACTCCGCCGAGGCACCCCTGAACCAGCCGGACCGTACGCTCTCCCGCAGCGTTCCCGCCGTATGCCCCACGGCTCCGATGACCGCCTCCGGCGTAGGCCGCTCCGCCGGCTCGTCCCGCAGACAGGACTCCACCAGCGGCAGCAGCCCGTCCGGGACGCCCTTCAGGTCGAAGTCCCGGGTCAGCACGCGCAGCAGGATCACCGAGTCCTGGCCCTCGCCGAAGGGCTCGCGGCCGCTCGCCGCGTACGCCAGCACCGCGCCCAGGGCGAAGACGTCGCTCGGCGGGCCGACCTGGCCGCCGTTGCGGATCTGCTCGGGCGAGACATAGCCGACCGAGCCGACGATCGCGCCCGTGCGGGTCATCGCCGTGGCCTCCAGCGCCCGGACGATCCCGAAGTCGATGACCCGGGGACCGTCAGGGGCGAGCAGGATGTTGGAGGGCTTGAGGTCCCGGTGGACCATGCCCTTGGCGTGGATGGCGCCCAGCGCCTCACCCAGCGCCGCCGCCAGCACCCGTACCGCCGGCTCCGGCAGCGGACCGCCGTCCAGCACCGCGTCCCGCAGGTTCGGCCCCTCCACGAACTCCGTGGCCATCCACGGGTGTTCGCCCTCCGGATCGGCGTCCACGACGCGCGCGGTGTACGTCCCTGTCCCGCCGACCGTCTGCGCGGCCCGCACCTCCTGCCGGAACCGGGCGCGGAAGGTGCGGTCCTGGGCGTACTCGGACCGCACGACCTTCACCGCAAGCCGCAGTCCCGCCCGTGACTCGGCGAGATAGACCTCGCCCATGCCGCCCGAGCCGAGTCGGCCCCGTACCTCGTACGGGCCGATCCTGCGTGGGTCCGTCGCGCGCAGCACCTGCACTTCCTGCTCCCCCGTCTGCGTGAACCTGTCGAGGAGGCAGGGTATAGCAGGCCCGTCAGCAGGTCAGACCGCCGGGACGCAACGGCCGTCCTCCGTGCGGTACTTCCACTTCGCACCGTCCTGGACGAGCTCCTTGACGGCGGTCACGAAGCGCTCGACGTGCTCGTCCGGCGTGCCCGCGCCGAAGCTCACCCGGATCGCGTTGAGGGACTTCTCGCCGGGCGCGGCCTCCGGGGCTCCGCACTCGCCCTGGGTCTGGGGGTCGCTGCCGAGGAGGGTTCGGACGAGGGGGTGGGCGCAGAAGAGGCCGTCGCGGACGCCGATGCCGTACTCGGCGGAGAGGGCGGCGGCGAAGTGGGAGCTGTTCCAGCCCTCGACGACGAAGGAGATCACGCCGACACGCGGGGCTTCGTCCCCGAAGAGGGAGAGGATCCGCACCTCGGGGACCTCGGCGAGGCCGGTCTGCACCTTCTCGATCAGGTGCCGCTCACGGGCGACCAGGGTGTCGAAGCCGGCCTCGGTGAGCGCCTTGCAGGCCGACGCGATGGAGTAGGCGCCGATCACGTTCGGGGACCCGGCCTCGTGGCGGGCCGCGGTCTCGTGCCACTCGACGTCCACGCCGCCGTCCGTACGGCGGGTGACCTTGCGGCTGGCGCCACCGCCGGCGAGGTAGGGGTCGGCGGCCCGGAGCCAGTCGGCGCGGCCCGCGAGGACACCGGAGCCGAAGGGCGCGTACAGCTTGTGGCCGGAGAAGGCGATCCAGTCGACGTCCAGTTCCCGCACCGAGACCGGGTGATGGGGGGCCAGCTGGGCGGCGTCCAGGACGATCCGGGCGCCGTGCGCGTGGGCGGCGGCGGCCAGCTCACGCACCGGCCACAGTTCCCCGGTGACATTGGAAGCGCCGGTCACACAGACCAGGGCCGGGCCGTGGGGGTCGCGGGCCGCCAGGGCCTGCTCCAGGGTCTCGACGGCCTGGGCCGGGGTACGCGGGGCGTCGAGGTAGGTGACGCGGGCGTCCTGCCAGGGCAGCAGGCTCGCGTGGTGCTCGGTCTCGAAGACGAAGACCTGGCAGTCGGCGGGGAGGGCGGTGGCGAGGAGGTTCAGGGAGTCCGTGGTCGAGCGGGTGAAGATCAGCTGGTCGTCGGCGCGGCAGCCCAGGAACTCGCTGATGGTGTTCCGGGCGTTCTCGAAGAGGTCCGTCGACAGCTGGGAGAGGTAGCCGGCGCCGCGGTGGACGCTGCCGTAGTACGGGGCGTAGGCCGCCACGTCGTCCCACACGCGCTGCAGGGCGGGGGCGCTGGCCGCGTAGTCGAGGGCCGCGTAGCTGACCTCGCCGCCGGTGACGAGCGGGACGGTGACATCGCTCCCCAGAACGGGCAGCGGGGCACAAATGGTCTGGGCGGCGGCAGCGGTGGAGACAGACATGGGGAACTCCCGTGAGAGAGCATGCCGAAGAAGGACATGCGGAGGTGAGGAAAAGGGTGCGCGGAGGCGGGGCTCGGCAGCCCTATCGCATTCGCTTGCTCACGGAAGACTCCCTCGAACGACCAGGACCCCTGGTTTTCGAGAGGGGCCCGCGCTTGCCGTAGACCTCGCTGCCTACGGCCTGGTCTTCACCCGGGGCACCCCGCCACGGACGGAGGGTTGCCGGACAGTCGGCCGGGGCCTCATGACTGTCACTCATGACCTGGTCAAAGAACGTACGCGATGTGATCGTCGTCCCGCAACCCGTGTCCGGATCGCGGGACGACAGCCGGTGGACGTCAGGCGTTGCTGGCCGCCGCCCAGCGCTCCAGCGTCCGCTTGGCCGCGCCGGAGTCGATCGACTCGGCCGCCTTCACCATGCCGGCCCGGATCTGGTCCACGAGCGGCGCCTCCGTCGGCGCGAACGCCACCAGCGCCGCGGCCGAGTTGAGCAGGACCGCGTCCCGCACCGCTCCGGTCTCGCCGTCCAGCAGACGTCGGGCGACCTCGGCGTTGAACGACGCGTCCGCGCCCCGCAGCGCCTCCACCGGCACCAGTTCGAGACCGACGTCCCGCGGGTCGAAGGCCTCCTCGCGCACCTTGCCGTCGCGGACGACCCACACCCGTGACGTGGCCGTGGTCGTCAGCTCGTCGAGACCGTCGTCACCGCGGAACACCAGCGCGGAGGAGCCGCGCTCGGCGAGCACTCCGGCGATGAGCCCCGCCATCCGGGTGTCGAAGCAGCCGACCGCCGAGGCGGTGACCCGCGCGGGGTTGGTCAGCGGGCCGAGCAGGTTGAACGAGGTCGGGATCCCGAGGTCCCGGCGGACCCCGCCGACGAACCGCATCGACGGGTGGAACTTGGCCGCGAAACAGAAGGTGATGCCGGCCTCTTCCACCACCTGGGCCACCCGCGCGGGCGACAGGTCCAGGTTGATGCCGAGCTTCTCCAGGACGTCGGAGGAACCGCTCGCCGAGGACGAGGCCCGGTTGCCGTGCTTGACGACCTTCGCCCCGGTGCCCGCGATCACGATGGCGGACATCGTCGAGATGTTGACCGTCTTCGCCCGGTCGCCACCGGTGCCGACGATGTCGACGGCGGGCCCGGGGATGTCCAGCGGCTGCGCGTGCGCGTACATCGCCTCGACGAGACCGGTGATCTCCTCGACCGTCTCCCCCTTGGCCCGCAGCGCCACCATGAAGCCCGCGATCTGGGCGTCCGTGGCCTCGCCGCTCATGAAGCGGTCCATGGCCCACGCCGTGTCACCCGAGCTCAGGTCCTGTCCGGCGAGCAGGGCGCTCAGTACCTCGGGCCAGGAACGGCCCGCCGCGATGTCGCCTCCAGCGGGGGTCACAGCGCTCATAAGGCCGCTCCAGGATGTCGTAGAAGAGTGTGGCCCCACCCTATCCAGCCGCAGGGCACGGCGAAGGGCCCCGTCCGGTGTTCGGACGGGGCCCTTCGGCGCGCGTGGCGAGCGCAGCGATCAGTGGTGGCCGTGGCCGCTCGTGATCTCCTTGTACTCCTCGGCGGTGGGCTTGGGGATCTGGGACTCCTCGCCGAAGTAAGCCTTGCTCAGCTTGACCCGCAGCTTCTCGGAACCCTTCACCTTGCGCTCGACGCCGTTGTCGTCGACCGTCGGGCCGATCTCGGCCGGCACGTACTGCTCGTGCGCGGTGAGCGTGTGCAGCGCGTCCTGGCTGAGCGGCTCGTGCACCTCGATGAACTCACCGTGCGGCAGGCGCTTGATGATGCCCGACTCGCGGCCGTGCAGCACCTTTTCCCTGTCGCGGCGCTGGAGGCCGAGGCAGATCCGCTTGGTCGCGATGAACGCGAGCACCGGGGCGACGAAGAACGCGATCCGGACGAACCAGGTGATCGAGTTGATCGACAGGTGGAAGTGCGTGGCCCACAGGTCGTTTCCACCACCGATGAGCAACACCATGTACCAGGTGATCCACGCGACGCCGAAGGCCGTACGGGTCGGCGCGTTGCGCGGGCGGTCCAGGATGTGGTGCTCGCGCCTGTCGCCGGTGACCCAGGCCTCGATGAACGGGTAGACCGCGATCGCGACCAGGACCAGCGGGAAGATCACCAGCGGGATGAACACACCCAGGACGAGCGTGTGACCCCAGAAGTTGATCTCCCAGCCCGGCATCACACGGATCAGGCCCTCGGAGAAGCCCATGTACCAGTCGGGCTGGGCGCCCGTGGACACCTGGTCCGGCCGGTAGGGGCCCATGGACCAGATCGGGTTGATCGAGGCGATGGCCGAGATGACCGCGATGACACCGAAGACCAGGAAGAAGAAGCCGCCGGCCTTGGCCGTGTAGACCGGGAAGAGCGGCATGCCGACCACGTTCTTGTTGGTCTTGCCGGGGCCCGCGTACTGCGTGTGCTTGTGGACGAACACCAGGATCAGGTGCGCCACCACCAGGCCGAGCATGATGCCCGGCAGCAGCAGGACGTGGACCGAGTAGAACCGGGCCACGAAGTCGCCGCCCGGGAACTCGCCGCCGAAGAGGAAGAACGACAGGTACGTGCCGACGATCGGCACGGACAGGACCGCGCCCTCCATGAAGCGGACACCGGTGCCGGAGAGCAGGTCGTCAGGGAGCGAGTAGCCGGTGAAGCCGGTGAACATGCCCAGGACGAACAGCAGGAAGCCGAACAGCCAGTTGACCTCACGCGGCTTACGGAACGCGCCCGTGAAGAACACGCGCATCATGTGCACGAACATGCCGGCGAGGAAGATCAGCGCCGCCCAGTGGTGGATCTGCCGGATCAGCAGACCACCGCGCACATCGAAGGAGATGTGCATGGTCGAGTTGAACGCCTCGGACATCAGCTGTCCCTGCAGCGGGACGTAGCTGCCGTGGTACTCCACCTCGTTCATCGACGGGTGGAAGAACAGCGTCAGATACACACCCGTGAGGATGATGATGATGAAGCTGTACAGGCAGATCTCGCCCAGCATGAACGACCAGTGGTCGGGGAAGATCTTGCGCATGTTGGCCTTGGCCAGGGAGTAGATCCCCAGCCGGCCGTCGGCCCAGTCGGCGAGCTTCTCGCCGGCCGGCGCCTTCCCGCGGTCGCGGGCGGGCTCAGTGTTCTCGTTGGTGCTCATCCGCGCTCCCAGAAGGCAGGACCGACAGGCTCTTCGAAGTCGCCCTGCGCTTCGAGGTAGCCCTCGTCGTTCACGGCGATGCGCAGCTGCGGCAGGGCGTGACCGGCGGGGCCGAAGATCACTCGGGCGCCGTCGGAGAGGTCGAAGGTGGACTGGTGGCAGGGGCAGAGCACGTGGTGCGTCTGCTGCTCGTACAGGGAGATCGGGCAACCGACGTGGGTGCAGATCTTCGAGTACGCGACGATGCCCTCGTGCGACCACTCGAGCTCGCGCTTGTCCTTGATGTCCTCCGGCTGGAGCCGGACGATCATCAGGGCCGCCTTGGCGATCTCCGTCTGGAACTCGTGGTCGTCCTCCTCCAGGCCGTCGGGCTTGGCGAAGGTGAGCGAACCGACGGCGATGTCCGAGGGGCGCAGCGGCTCGTTGGTGTTCATGTTGACGAGCAGCAGCCCCTTCTTCCACATGGTGTGGCGGAGCTTGGTCCCGGGCAGCGGGCCGAGGTCGCGCAGCAGCACCACTCCGGACAGCGGCACCAGGGTGAGCGCACCGAGCATCGTGTTGCGGATCAGCTTGCGACGGCCGATCGCGGACTCCTTGGCGCCCGCCTTCCAGTCGTCGAAGACCTTCTCGCGAACCTCGGCAGGGGCCGAGATCGGGTGCCGCTCGTCGACCATCTCCTCGTCGGACATCAGCGTGCGGGCCCAGTGGACCGCGCCCGCGCCGATCGAGAAGAGCGCCACACCGAGGGTCAGACCGAGCGCGAAGTTCAGCGCGTTGATGTGACCGATCGGGAAGACGAAGATCGCCTTGTCGTGCGGCACCGCCACGTACGAGGCGATGAAGGCGACCGTGGCCAGCATCGACAGCGTGAACAGGAAGGCGACCACACGCTCGGAGCGCCGGGCGGCCACCTCGTCGATGTCCTGGACGCGGTGCTCGTGGGGCGGCAGGCCGGGGTCGGCGAACGGGTTCTTGTCGTCCGCGACGCTTACCGCACCATGGGCTTCCTGCTCTGCGGGCAGGTTCTCGTTCTCTTCCGGAATGTCTTGGCTACTCATGACTTCTTGGCCTTTGCGGTCCGGGCGGCGAGCCAGACGGCAACCGCGATGAGCGCACCGAGTCCGAACACCCACGCGAACAGACCCTCGCTGACCGGACCGAGTCCGCCCAGTTCGAGGCCGCCGGGGCTCTCGGTGTCCTCCCCGTTGACCGCGTCGAGGTACGCGATGATGTCCTGCTTGTTCTGCTCCGACAGGGTGGTGTCGGGGAACGACGGCATGTTCTGCGGGCCGGTCTGCATGGCCTCGTAGATGTGCTTCGGGTCGACGCCCTCGAGGCTCGGCGCGAACTTGCCGTGCGTCAGCGCGCCACCCTTGCCGGTGAAGTTGTGGCACTGCGCGCAGTTGGTGCGGAACAGCTCGCCACCCTTGGCGATATCCGCTCCGTCCGGGCTGTACTCGTTCTTCGTCGGGATGGCCGGACCGGCACCCAGCGAGGAGACGTACGCGGCGAGCTGGTCGATCTCGGCCTGCGTGTAGATGACCTTCTTCTTCGGGACCTGCGCGCCGGGCTGCTGGGCCGGCATACGGCCGGTGCCGACCTGGAAGTCGACGGCCGCGGCGCCCACACCCACAAGGCTCGGGCCGTCGGTGGTGCCCTGACCACCGGTGCCGTGGCAGCTTGCGCAGCCCACGGCGTACAGCTTCTTGCCCTCCTCGATGGTGAGGGACTGGGCGGTCTCATCGGCCTGCGCCTTGTCCGCCGGCGCGAACGCGGCGTACAGCCCCCCGGTGGCCGCCAGCGCGAGGAGTAGGACGACGACCGCCGCCAGCGGATGGCGTCGTCGTGCGGAGAGCTTTTTCACGGATTACCCCGGTGTCAGGATCTTCTGCGTCGATGCTTCTGGAATGTGCGGGAGCGGGCCCGGCTACTTGATCAGGTAGATCGTGGCAAAGAGGCCGATCCAGACGACATCGACGAAGTGCCAGTAGTAGGACACGACGATGGCTGCGGTCGCCTGCTCGTGCGTGAACCTCTTGGCCGCGTAGGTACGGCCGAGGACGAACAGGAAGGCGATGAGGCCGCCCGTCACGTGCAGACCGTGGAAACCGGTGGTCAGGTAGAAGACCGAGCCGTACGGGTCCGAGGAGAGCGAGAGGCCCTCGTGCTTCACCAGCTCGGTGTACTCGTAGACCTGACCGCCGATGAAGATCGCACCCATCGCGAACGTGACGATGAACCACATCCGGAGCTTCTTCACGTCACCGCGCTCGGCGGCGAACACGCCGAGCTGGCAGGTGAGGGAGGAGAGCACCAGGATCGTGGTGTTCGTCGCCGAGAACGGGAGGTTCAGGAAGTCTGCCTTCTCCTTCCAGAACTCGGGACCGGTCACCGATCGGAGGGTGAAGTACATCGCGAAGAGGGCCGCGAAGAACATCAGCTCGGAACTCAGCCAGATGATGGTTCCGACGCTGGTGAGGTTCGGCCGGTTGACCGACGGGTGCGCGTGCCCGGTTTCTACTGTCGTTGCTGTCGCCACGACCGACATTATGTCGGTCCCTTATCCCGCCCTCACTCCCGGGGGTGCCGTTCGGGGTCTCCGCAGCGTGTGTACTGCCCGTATGGCCCATCGCGGGGGTGTTCAAGCGGGTGTTGACCGGGTGTTCAAGGGAGTAGCATCCGCCGCATCGGGCTCTGCCCGTTCATGGCCGTACGACACTGATGTCACGGAGGATCCATGCAGGCGACCGCCACGGTGCTGGTCTACAGCGACGACTCCAACACCCGCGAGCAGGTGCGGCTCGCCACCGGACGCAGGCCCGCTCCCGACGTCCCCCAGGTCGAGTTCGTGGAGTGCGCGACGCCTGCCGCCGTCCTCAAGGAACTGGACCGGGGCGGTATCGACGTCTGTGTCCTGGACGGCGAGGCCGTGCCCATGGGCGGCATGGGACTGTGCCGGCAGGCCAAGGACGAGATCTTCAACTGCCCGCCGGTGCTGCTGCTCATCGGGCGGCCCCAGGACGCCTGGCTGGCCACCTGGAGCCGTGCCGAGGCCGCGGTGACGCATCCTGTGGACCCGGTGGAGTTCGCGTCGGCGCTGGCGTCCCTGCTGCGTCAGAAGAGGGCCCTGAGCGCCTGACACGGCCGCTCAGACCGATTCGGGACGCAGTCTCGCCTTCTCCTCCGGGCGGGGGCCGTCGGGGCTCCCGCCCACCAGGGCGCTGCCCTTGCGCCACTTCTTCCAGCCGAGGTTCCAGTCCCCGAAGCCGTTGCCGAAGGTTTCCATGGTGTCGCCGTCGGAGTTCACGACCTTGACGACGTCACCCTCACGGACGTTGTCGAAGAACCACTCGGCGTTGCCGGTGCTCATGCCCGTGCAGCCGTGGCTGACGTTGGCGTAGCCCTGTGACCCCACCGACCAGGGGGCGGCGTGCACGTACTCGCCGCTCCAGGTGACGCGGGTGGCGTAGTAGACGGGCAGGTCGTACGACTCCGAGGAGCCCTCGGAGATACCGATGCTGGTGCCGCGCATCCGTACGAAGTACTCCTTGCCGAGTACGACCTTGACGCCGTTGCGGGTCTCGAAGCCGGGCTTCCCGGTGGTCACCGGGATGTCGTTGATCGCCTTGCCGTTCTTGTAGACCGTCATGGAGTGCGAGGACGCGTCCGTGACGGCGATGACCCGGTCGCCCGTGGTCAGCTTGAGGGGCTTGACCTTGCCGCCCCACAGCCGGTCGCTGATCTTGATGCCGTCCAGATTGCTTCGAACCTGGATGGTGGCCTTGCTGGGCCAGTACTCCTTGGGGCGGTAGTGGAGCTCCTTGTCGTCCACCCAGTGCCAAGCGCCTTCCACGGCGGGCATCGAGTCGACCTTGAGCGCGCGCTCCACGATGGCCCGCTGCGCCTTGTCCTTGACCGGCTTGCTGAGTTCGGCCGTGATGGGCTGGCCGACGCCGTACGTGCCCGCCTTGGGGCCGAAGGTGACCTTCAGGCGCTTCTTGGTGAGGGGCTTGCCGGTGTCGAAGGCGAGGACCTTGCGACCGGGCGCCCCGTCCTCGTCCTCGGTGCTCACCCGCACCGTGTAGTGGGCGCTGGCCGCCAGCGGGCTGGTGCTGTGCCAGCGGGTGCCGTCTGCGGAGAGTTCGCCCGCCACATGGCGTCCTGTCGCATCCCGGGCCGTGACGTCCGTGATGCGCCCGTCGTCGTCCTCGGCGGTGACTTCCAGGGGCTTGTCCGGGTCGGCCTTCTTGCCGTGGCCCGAGGGGCCGTTGAAGGAGATCTGGTCCGCCGCGTCGTACGGCGCCGCCGACAGCGGGCTGCCCTCGCTGCTACAGGCGGTGGCGCCGGCGGTCAGGGCGACCACCAGCAGCGTGCAGGAGATGACGGTGCTTGTACGCGGAGTCTGGCTCATGACTTCACGCTAGGAAGCTTCGTCAGCCCCGGCGCGGTGGGTAACTCGTACGAGGGAACAGCACTGCTGCAAAAGCGGGAGCCCGGACGCTCCTGACGGAGTGTCCGGGCTCCTTCGAGCTCAGCTCGTGCTACTGGGTGCGGTTCTCACCGCGGTAGTACTCGAAGACCCAGCCCCACAGGCCGATCATGATCAGCGGCGCCGAGAAGTACATCAGCCACCAGCCGATCGCGATCGACAGGAACGCCAGCGCGCCACCGATGGCGAGCGACAGCGGCTGCCAGCTGTGCGGGCTGAAGAACCCGATCTCGCCGGCGTCGTCCGCGACGTCCGCCTCCTTGTTGTCCTGCGCACCGACGTCGACCCGCTTGGCCGTGAAGCCCAGGTAGAAGCCGATCATGATGCACAGGCCGAAGGCCAGGAAGAGCGCCGTGGTACCGGCAGGCTCCTTCGACCACACGCCGTAGACGACCGCCATGGCGAGCACGAAGACGCTCAGCCACATGAACATCCAGCCTTGGACCTTCACTTGCCGGCCTCCTTGCCACCAGCCAGGGCCTTCTCACCGTGAGGCGCGTTCTCGAGCTGGTCGAGAGCCGCGATCTCCGGGTGATGCAGGTCGAACGCCGGGGATTCGCTGCGGATCCGCGGCAGGGTGAGGAAGTTGTGCCGCGGGGGCGGGCAGGACGTCGCCCACTCGAGCGAGCGGCCGTAGCCCCACGGGTCGTCGACCTCGACCTTCTTGCCGTACTTGGCCGTCTTCCACACGTTGTAGAAGAAGGGCAGGATCGACGCGCCGAGGACGAACGAGCTGATCGTCGAGATCGTGTTCAGGGCGGTGAAGCCGTCGGCGTGGAGGTAGTCCGCGTAACGACGGGGCATGCCCTCGGCACCCAGCCAGTGCTGGACCAGGAAGGTGCCGTGGAAGCCGATGAACAGCGTCCAGAAGGTGATCTTGCCGAGGCGCTCGTCGAGCATCTTGCCGGTCATCTTCGGCCACCAGAAGTGGAAGCCGGAGAACATCGCGAAGACGACGGTGCCGAACACCACGTAGTGGAAGTGCGCCACCACGAAGTACGAGTCCGAGACGTGGAAGTCCATCGGCGGCGAGGCCAGGATGACACCGGTCAGACCACCGAAGGTGAAGGTGATCAGGAAGCCGGTGGCCCAGAGCATCGGTGTCTCGAAGGACAGCGAGCCCTTCCACATCGTTCCGATCCAGTTGAAGAACTTCACGCCCGTTGGCACGGCGATGAGGAACGTCATGAAGGAGAAGAACGGCAGGAGCACGCCGCCGGTGACGTACATGTGGTGCGCCCACACCGTTACGGACAGACCGGCGATCGAGATCGTCGCGGCCACCAGACCCATGTAGCCGAACATCGGCTTACGGGAGAAGACCGGGATCACTTCGGAGATGATGCCGAAGAACGGTAGGGCGATGATGTACACCTCTGGATGGCCGAAGAACCAGAAGAGGTGTTGCCACAGCAAGGCCCCGCCGTTGGCGGAGTCGAAGACATGCGCACCGAACTTGCGGTCCGCCTCCAGGGCGAACAGCGCGGCCGCCAGGACCGGGAAGGCCAGCAGGACCAGCACCGCGGTCAGCAGCACGTTCCACACGAAGATCGGCATGCGGAACATGGTCATGCCGGGTGCGCGCATGCAGATGATCGTGGTGATGAAGTTGACCGAGCCGAGGATGGTGCCGAAGCCGGAGAAGGCCAGACCCATGATCCACAGGTCGGCGCCGATGCCGGGGCTGCGGACCGCGTCGGACAGCGGGCTGTAGGCGAACCAGCCGAAGTCGGCCGCGCCCTGCGGGGTGAGGAAGCCACCGACCGCGATGAGCGAGCCGAACAGGTACAGCCAGTAGGCGAACATGTTCAGCCGGGGGAAGGCCACGTCCGGCGCGCCGATCTGCAGCGGCATGATCCAGTTCGCGAAGCCGGCGAACAGCGGCGTCGCGAACATCAGCAGCATGATCGTGCCGTGCATCGTGAACGCCTGGTTGAACTGCTCGTTCGACATGATCTGCAGACCGGGACGGGCCAGCTCGGCGCGCATGAACAGCGCCAGCAGGCCACCGATGCAGAAGAACGCGAACGACGTGACCAGATACAGCGTCCCGATCGTCTTGTGGTCAGTGGTGGTGAGCCACTTGATCACGACGTTGCCGGGCTGCTTGCGCCGGACCGGCAGTTCGTCCTCGTAGTGGGACCCTGCCGCGGCACCCTGGGGTTCGTTGAGGATGCTCACAGGTTGTTCGTCTCCCGGTTCTTCTCGTGGGCGGTCTGCTCGATGCCCGCGGGAACGTAACCGGTCTGCCCCTTCTCGGCGAGTTCCTTGAGGTGCTGCTCGTAGCGCTCGGGCGAGACGACCTTCACGTTGAACAGCATTCGGGAGTGGTCGACGCCGCAGAGCTCGGCACACTTGCCCAGGAAGGTGCCCTCCTTGTTGGGGGTCACCTGGAAGGAGTTGGTGTGCCCCGGGATGACGTCCTGCTTCATCAGGAACGGCACCACCCAGAAGGAGTGGATGACGTCACGCGAGGTGAGGATGAAGCGGACCGTCTTGCCCTTGGGGAGCCAGAGGGTCGGACCCGGATTGTTGGTCTGCGGGTTCCGCGTGCCGGGCGTACCGACGTCGTAGACACCGCCGGCGGCGGCCGGGAACTGGTCCTTGAACCGCTGCGGGATGGCGTCCAGGTTCTCGTCGGTCTTCGCGTCACCGGTGGAACCGTCGACGTTCTCGATGTAGTTGAAGCCCCAGCTCCACTGGAAGCCGACGACGTTGACGGTGACGTCGGGCTTCTTGTCGAGGCTCAGGATCTTCGACTCGTCACGAGCCGTGAAGTAGAAGAGCACCGAGACGATGATGAGGGGGACCACCGTGTACAGCGCCTCGATGGGCATGTTGTACCGGGTCTGCGGAGGAACCTCGACCTTGGTGCGGCTGCGCCGGTGGAACATGGCGCTCCACAGGATCAAGCCCCAGACCAGCACGCCGGTGGCGAGCGCGGCCGCCCACGAGCCCTGCCACAGAGAGAGGATCCGCGGAGCCTCTTCGGTGGTGGGGGTGGGCATACCAAGGCGGGGGAAGTCCTTGTATGTGCAACCGGTCGCGGTCGCCAGGACCAGGCCCGCGGTCATTGCCTGCAGCAGCTTCCGCCGCATCGGGCGCCGCGGCGAGCGGTCGGAGCCGTTGGGACTCACGTAGCGCCTTCCCGAGAGTCTCGCCCGCGCGTATTGGCTGCGGCCTGCCTTACTCGGTGGTCGGTCGCCGCCCTGCGTCGGGCAGGGGTTTGGATGTTTATGCGGACCAAACCCTAGCCGACGCGTTCTGGGGGTTCGCGGGGAGGGGGGCCTAGTGGGTTGGGCGGTTCGCTGGAATGGCGACTGCGGGTTGTTTGTGGTTGATCGCGCCCCGCGGCGGAGCCGCAGATCGATACAGCCCCGCGCCCCTGACGGCGTTAGCGTTGGCGCGTGTCTTACTTTGACGCTGCTTCCAGTGCGCCCCTTCATCCCGTCGCTCGCCAGGCGCTGTTGGCCTCCCTGGACGAAGGGTGGGCTGATCCTGCGCGGTTGTATCGAGAAGGGCGGCGGGCCCGGCTGTTGCTGGATGCCGCTCGGGAAGCCGCTGCCGAGGCTGTCGGGTGTCGTCCTGATGAGCTGACCTTCACCTCGTCCGGCACACGCGCCGTACACACCGGAATCGCGGGTGTTCTGGCTGCGCGGCGGCGCGTCGGGGGTCACCTGATCGTGTCAGCGGTTGAACATTCATCCGTGCTCCATTCGGCCGAAGTGCACGAGAGGGAGGGCGGTTCGGTCGATCGGGTGACGGTCGAGCGGTCGGGGAGGGTGGATCCCTCGGCCTACGCGGCTCTGCTCCGGCAGGACACCGCGCTGGCCTGCCTCCAGTCGGCCAACCACGAGGTGGGGACGGAGCAGCCGGTCGCCGCCGTGGCCGAGGCCTGCCGGGAGGCCGGGGTGCCGTTGTTCGTGGACGCGGCTCAGTCGCTCGGATGGGGGACGGTCGAGGGTCACTGGTCGCTGCTGGCGGCCAGTGCGCACAAGTGGGGCGGGCCGTCCGGGGTCGGGCTGCTCGTCGTACGGAAAGGCGTGCGGTTCGCCGCTCAAGGGCCCGTGGACGAGCGGGAGTCGGGGCGGGCGCCGGGGTTCGAGAATCTGCCGGGCATCGTCGCGGCGGCGGCCTCGCTGCGGGCCGTGCGGGCCGAGGCGGCCCAAGAGGCGACACGGCTGCGGGAGCTGACGGAGCGGATCCGGGTGCGGGTGCCGCGGCTGGTGCCGGATGTGGAGGTGGTGGGGGATCCGGAGCGGCGGTTGCCCGGGATCGTCACCTTCTCCTGTCTCTATGTCGACGGGGAGACACTGCTGCACGAGCTGGACCGGGAGGGTTTCTCCGTTTCGTCCGGCTCGTCCTGCACGAGCAGCACGCTGACGCCCAGCCATGTGCTGAAGGCGATGGGAGTGCTGAGTGAGGGGAATGTGCGGGTCTCGTTGCCACGCGGGGCGACGGCGGAGGACGTGGAGAGGTTCCTCGCCGTGCTGCCGGGGGCGGTGTCGGGGGTACGGGAGAAGCTGGGCGCGCCGACGCCGGTGGCGGTCATGACGGAGGACGAGCTCGTCGTCGACGCCCTGGGCAAGCGGTGCCCGATCCCCGTGATCGAACTCGCGAAGGTCATCGGGGACGTCCCGGTGGGCGGCCTGGTCCGGGTCCTGTCAGATGACGAGGCCGCACGACTCGACATCCCCGCGTGGTGCGAGATGCGCGAGCAGGACTACGTAGGCGAGGAACCGGCGGAAAAAGGAACGGCATATCTGATCCGCCGGCTCACCTGACCCACCCAAAGGGGCGCGGGGCTGTGTCGATCAGCCCCCACGCACCCGCAGACGGCAGACTCAGCCCAGATACCCCTGAACCTCAGCCGCGGCCTCATGCCCGTACGCCTTGGTGAACCGCTCCATGAAGTGCCCCCGACGCAGCTGGTACTCCTGCGTACCCACCGTCTCGATGACGAGCGTCGCCAGCATGCACCCGACCTGTGCAGCGCGCTCCAGGGACACCCCCCACGCCAGTCCCGACAGGAACCCCGCACGGAACGCGTCACCCACGCCCGTGGGATCCGCCTTGCGCTCCTCCTCCGCGCAGCCGACCTCGATCGGGTCCATGCCGACCCGCTCGATACGGACACCGCGCGAGCCCAGCGTCGTGACCCGGTGGCCGACCTTGGCGAGGATCTCCTCGTCCGTCCAGCCGGTCTTCGACTCGATGAGGCCCTTCTCGTACTCGTTGGAGAACAGGTACGTCGCGCCGTCCAGCAGTATCCGGATCTCGTCGCCGTTCATACGGGCGATCTGCTGGGAGAAGTCCGCGGCGAACGGAATGCCGCGCGACCGGCACTCCTCCGTGTGCCGGAGCATCGCCTCGGGGTCGTCGGCGCCGATGAGGACCAGGTCGAGGCCGCCCACGCGGTCGGCGACGGTCTTCAGCTCGATGAGGCGGGCCTCGCTCATCGCACCGGTGTAGAAGGAGCCGATCTGGTTGTGGTCGGCGTCGGTGGTGCAGACGAAGCGCGCGGTGTGCAGCGTCTCGGAGATACGGACGGACGCGGTGTCGACGCCATGGCGGCCCAGCCAGGCGCGGTACTCGTCGAAGTCGAAACCCGCGGCGCCGATCAGGATCGGGGCGGTGCCGAGCTGGCCCATACCGAAGGCGATGTTCGCGCCTACGCCGCCCCGGCGTACGTCCAGATTGTCGACCAGGAAGGAGAGCGAGACCGTGTGCAACTGGTCCGCGACGAGCTGGTCGGCGAAGCGGCCGGGGAAGGTCATGAGGTGGTCGGTGGCGATGGAGCCGGTGACTGCGATGCGCACGGCGAGGACTCTCCTGAGGGGAGGGTTTATTGACAGTTCACGCTACCCGGTCGGCACGGGGCTCTGAAGCCGCCAAAACTACCCGATAGTAGATCTTTCTTCGCGGGCTCCGACCTGCATACGGTGCCGTCATGACGAACCTCAAGGTCCACGCCCCCGTTCCGGCCGACCTGGACGGCGATCTCGCGGCGCTGCTCGGCGACTGTGCCCGGATGGCCCCGCACTGGCTGGCTCCCGACCGGGTCGCCGCCCTTCCCGTCTCCCCCTCCCTCATCCACGGCGTGACCGTTCCGACCGAGTCCGCCCGGATGCTGGACGCGATGTCGGACTACGGCGACTGAAACAGCGCCTTCCGGGGAACCATGCGCTCCCCCGCTGCGTCCCATCGCTGTCCCCCGTAAAGGGGACGTGGGATACGACCCTCCAGCCGGCCGTTTTGACAGGGCCGGGTCAGGGTCATAGGGACAGATGCGCGGCCGAAGGAGCGATGCGGTGAACACCGAGCGACCCGACAACGACGACGACGCCGAGGTCGGCAGGGCCACGGGCGCCGATGAGGGTGCCGGGGTCGCCGAGATCGCCGACGAAGACGGCGGTACGGCGGCGGAGGGGGCCCCGGAGACGGAGGCCCCCGGGGAGGCTCCCCAGGGGGACACCGCGCAGGCGCCGGAGGCTTCCGGGGGCGCTGCGACTTCCGAGGCGGACGAGACCGCCGAGGTCAGCGAGACTCCCGAGTCGGATGAGATTCCCGAGCCCGCCGGAGCTCTCAAGGATTCCGAAGCTTCTGAGTCCACCGAGATTTCCGAACCTGCCGGAGCTCCCGAGCCCGGTGTTTCCGGCGCTTCCGAGCAGGAGATCCCCCGGGACGGCGAGCACGAGGTTCCGCGTGCCGGTCGGCGGCGCTCCCCCGTGCTCGTCGCCTCCGTCGCGGCCGCCGTGCTGCTCGTCGGGGGTGGTGGGGCGTATCTCGCCACCTCGGCCGCAGGCGGGTCGGGCGGTGGCGGTACGACGTCAGGGGCGAACGGCGATGACACTCCCCCGCTGCTCCACCTCGACGGGTACACCGGGGGCGACGGCGGCACGGCCGGCATCGCGCCGGGTGAGCCCAACCCGTACGGCGTCACCTATCAGGCCGCCGGCACGCTGCCGGACGGTCCCGGCGAGGCCCCCGTGTACCGGGCGGCCGGCGAGGTCACCGAGGACGACGTGGCCCGGCTGGCGAAGGCGCTCGGGGTGCGGGGGACGCCCGTTCTGGAGGGCAAGGCCTGGAAGGTCGGCGGGCAGGAGGCGGCCGGGCCGAGTCTCCAGGTGAACCAGCAGGCTCCGGGGGCGTGGACGTTCCACCGGTACGCGCCGGGTACCGACGACTGCCAGAGCGCGACGGTGTGTGCGAGCGACCCCGCCGCACCGGCCGGCGACCCGGTGAGCGAGGAGGCCGCGAAGAAGGCGGCGGCGCCGGTGCTGAAGGCGGTCGGGCAGGACGATGCGAAGGTCGACGCGAGCCAGGTCATGGGCGCCCAGCGGGTGGTGAACGCCGATCCGGTGGTCGGCGGGCTGCCGACGCACGGCTGGACGACCGGGGTCACCGTCAACGCGCAGGGCGAAGTGGTCGGCGGCAGCGGTCAGTTGAGGACGCCGGCGAAGAGCGACACGTACCCCGTCGTGAGCGCCGAGAAGGCGCTGGACCAGTTGAACGCGGTACCGGCGACCGACCACCGCATGGGCATCGGCGGCTGCGCCACCTCCGTACCGCTGAAGGACCGCCTCGAGGCGCCCTGCGGATCGGAGGGGACAAGTACGCCGAAGCAGGAGACGATCACGGTCGAGAAGGCCGTGTTCGGGCTGGCCTCGCACTACGTGGACGCCCGGCAGGCGCTGGTGCCGTCGTGGCTGTTCGAGGTGCGGGCGTCCGGCGCGCAGGACGGCTTCACGGTGACGTATCCCGCGATCGACCCGAAGTACCTGGCCACGGCCACCCCGTCCTCGGCGCCCACCGGCGAACCGACGGGACAGCCGAGCCCGCGGCCGACCGGTCCGGACCCCGACGAGCCGACCGCGGCGCCGGCGCCCCATGATGTGACGGTCAGTGGCTACACCGCCGAGGGCGACGAGCTGACCGTGAGCTACACGGGCGGGGTCTGCGCCGACTACAAGGCGTCCGTGGTCGAGAGCTCGGACAAGGTGACGGTCCGGGTGACCGGGACGCCGTTGCCGGACAAGGTCTGCATCCTGATCGCGAAGTTCTACCACGAGACACTGCGGCTGGAGCAGCCGCTGGGTGATCGCCAGGTCGTGGGCACGGACGGCAAGGCGATCCCGATGGAGAAGCCGGGGGCGCGGCTGCCGGAGACGTCCGGGGCGCGGTAGTCCGCACGCTCCGGAACACATGAAGGCGGCGGCCCTGTCGGAGGGGGCCGCCGCCTTCACCGTCGTATCGACTCGGCCGGCCCTCGCGGACGCAGCCGGGCGTACGGATCTAGTTGAACGAGTCGCCGCAGGCGCAGGAGCCCGTCGCGTTCGGGTTGTCGATCGTGAAGCCCTGCTTCTCGATGGTGTCGACGAAGTCGATCGAGGCACCGCCGAGGTAGGGGGCGCTCATGCGGTCGGTGACGACCTTGACGCCGCCGAAGTCCTTGACGACATCGCCGTCGAGGGAGCGCTCGTCGAAGAAGAGCTGGTAGCGCAGGCCCGAGCAGCCACCGGGCTGAACGGCCACGCGCAGGGCCAGGTCCTCACGGCCTTCCTGGTCGAGCAGGGCCTTGACCTTCGCCGCGGCGGCGTCGGACAGGAGGATGCCGTCGCTGACAGTGGTCTTCTCGTCCGATACGGACATCTACATCTCTCCCGGGTTGTACGGAGACTGCTTGCCGACGGTTCCAACCGTCAGGGCCGCGGATTCATTCCGGGCCGCGCGCCTTGTCTTTTCGCCTGTTCTTTCATGCTCGCACACCCGCGACGAAGCGAACAGCGGCCCGAAGATCACCCGCCGGTGCGGTGCCGGGATTCATGTCACATCGACGCTATGACCGTCGTCAAAGTGACGTGAACCGGGTTATGATAGATAACGTCAGATCGACGAAAAGTAGAAAGGGTGCGTGCCGTGACCACCGCCCAGACCACGGAGCTCGACGTACAGCCGACTCCTCTCGCCCTGCTGCTCCTCGGCCGTGAGGCCGACCCGAAGAGCGAGCGGGGTGTCGAGTGCCCCGGCGACCTGCCCTCGCCGTCCGACCCGGACCTGGTGGAGCGGGCGCGCGCGGCCAAGGAGAAGCTCGGGGACAAGGTCTTCGTGCTCGGCCACCACTACCAGCGCGACGAGGTCATCCAGTTCGCCGACGTCACGGGTGACTCCTTCAAGCTGGCCCGGGACGCGGCCGCGCGCCCGGAGGCCGAGTACATCGTGTTCTGCGGTGTGCACTTCATGGCGGAGTCCGCGGACATCCTGACCGGCGACGACCAGAAGGTCGTGCTGCCGGACCTGGCCGCCGGGTGCTCGATGGCCGACATGGCCACCGCCGAGCAGGTCGCCGAGTGCTGGGACGTGCTGACCGAGGCCGGGATAGCCGAGCAGGTCGTGCCCGTCTCGTACATGAACTCCTCCGCGGACATCAAGGCGTTCACGGGCAAGCACGGCGGCACGATCTGCACCTCGTCGAACGCCAAGAAGGCTCTTGAGTGGGCCTTCGAGCAGGGCGAGAAGGTTCTCTTCCTCCCCGACCAGCACCTCGGCCGGAACACCGCCGTGCGGGACATGGGGATGACGCTGGAGGACTGCGTCCTCTACAACCCGCACAAGCCGAACGGCGGGCTGACGGCCGAGGAGCTGCGGGCCGCGAAGATGATCCTGTGGCGGGGCCACTGCTCGGTGCACGGCCGCTTCAGCCTGGAGTCGGTGCGGGACGTGCGCGAGCGGATCCCGGGCGTGAACGTCCTGGTGCACCCCGAGTGCAAGCACGAGGTCGTGGCCGCGGCGGACTACGTCGGCTCGACCGAGTACATCATCAAGGCCCTGGAGGCCGCTCCGGCCGGCTCCAAGTGGGCCATCGGGACCGAGCTGAATCTCGTACGACGGCTCGCGAACCGTTTCGCGCCCGAGGGCAAGGAGATCGTCTTCCTCGACAAGACGGTCTGCTTCTGCTCGACGATGAACCGCATCGACCTCCCCCACCTCGTGTGGACCCTGGAGTCCCTCGCCGAGGGCAACCTGGTCAACCGCATCGAGGTCGACAAGGAGACCGAGGCGTTCGCGAAGCTGGCGCTGGAGCGGATGCTGGCGCTGCCGTAGGACTCCTGCGGCGCCCGCTCACCCCTCGGGGTGAGCGGGGTCCAGGCTGAAGACCGTCCCGTTCGGTGTGTTCACGACCACCGCCCCGCCGTCCAGCGACACCGTGGACTTGGTCGTCTCGCCGCTGGCGAGCTGGTCGGCTCGGGCGCCGGTCTCCCAGAGCAGCGTGCCCTTGCGGGAGTCGAGGGCGGCGACCCGGCCGCTGATGCTGGCCAGGTAGAGCGTGCGGGTGGTGGGGTCGTAGGTGGGCCGGCCCGAGTCCTCGACACTGGTCCGGGTCTGCCAGAGCTGTCTGCCGGTCAGCGGGGAGACCGCGGTGACCTGGCCATTGGCTCCGGTGATCCAGACGGTGCCGGCGGCGAGGCGGATCGAGCCCTTGTGGCTCTGCGTGAGTTCGGTCGTGGTGGTGGCGCCGGTGTCCGGGTCGAGGAGCCGGATCTCGTCGAAGGTGTTCTCCTCGGGACGCGCCGGGCCGGAGCCCACGTCGACCCCGACGGCCACGGCGAGACGGCCGTCGACGGTGCCGAGCAGACCGCTCCCGTTCGGGGTGCTCAGACGGCGGCGCACTGTTCCGTCGGTCTTGTCCAGCTCCAGGAGTACGGCGTCCTTGGACTCGTCGTCCGGGAAGCAGTGCGCGTAGAGGCGGGAGCCGGCCGTCGTGAACAGGCAGTAGTCGCCGGAGGGCAGCTGTGTGGTCCAGCGGTCGGTGCCGGTGCGCGGGGAACGGGCCGTCACCAGCCGGCCGCTGGTGTCGGGGGTCATGACGAGGTCGCCGGCCATGAGCTGGTCGACGCTCGCCCCTCCCCGGTCGCGGGTCCACAGCTGGTCGCCGGTCTCGGTGTCGAGGGCGACGATGCTCGACCTGGTGGTCCCGTCGGCCGCGAAGACGTCGTGCTGCAGGATCATCGCGTCGTCCCGCACGCCGAGGAGTGCGAAGTTGTTCCCCGACGAGTCCGTGCCCTCGGCGGAGGTCGCAAGGGCGGAGCGCCAGACGGTGGCGCCGGTACGGCCGTCCAGGCGGACCGGGAGGATCGTGTTGCCCGCGCAGTAGACCGCGTCCTCATACGGCCGGCAGGTGGCGTCGCTCGTGGCCTCGCCGGCCTTCGCCAGCGGGTTGACCTCGCCCGACCGCGCGGTCTCGAACATCGTCGTCTGCCAGGCCTCCCAGCCCTCGGGCACCGCCGACCAGCGAGTGGCCCCGGACGCGGCTGTCGAGCTCGTCTCCTGGGAGGTGTCCGAGAATCCCGGGCCGAAGCTCAGGTACCCGAGCAGGCCGAGGCTCACCGCGCCCAGCGTGCCGACGGTCACCAGCAGGGGGCGGCGACCCCTCCGGGTCCGGCGGCGGGACTTGGGCAGGCCGGCCGCCGTCGCCGGGTCGGCGCCGCCGTAGGTCTCCTCGACGGTCCTCGTCAGGTCGGCCGGACGCAGGGTCGTGGTGTCCGGGTCCATGGGGTCGGGCTCGGGCAGGGCCTCGGCGAACTCCTTGGCCAGCACGTCCAGTCCGGGCCGGTCGGCGGCCTCCTTGACCAGACAGCGCTCCAGGACCGGGCGCAACGGCTGCGGCACACCGTCCAGTCCGGGCGCCTCGTGGACGACGCGGAAGGCGGTCAGATACGGGCTGTCGGCATCGAAGGGGCCGCGTCCGGTGGCCGAGAAGACCAGGAGTGCGGCGAGCGAGAAGACGTCCGAGGCGGGCCCGACCGTGCGGGCGTCGGTGAACTGTTCCGGTGACATGAAGGGCGGGGTGCCGATCATCTGGCCGGTCTCGGTCAGGGTCTGGTGGTTCTCCGCGGCGCGGGAGATGCCGAAGTCGATGACGCGCGGCCCGTCCTCGGCCATCAGGACGTTGGCGGGCTTGAGGTCCCGGTGCACCACTCCGGCCCGGTGGATGTCCTCCAGCGCCTCCACCAACCCCAGGGCCAGCCGCCGCAGTTCGGCGCCCTTGAGGGCTCCGTGGTCGCGGATCCGTTCGGCGAGGGAGCTGCCGGGGACGTACTGGGTCGCCATCCAGGGCCGTGTCGCCTCCGGGTCGGCGTCCACCACGGGCGCGGTGAAGGCGCCGCTGACCTTGCGGACGGACTCGATCTCGTGCCGGAAGCGGGCGCGGAAGACCTTGTCCTCCGCGTACTGGGCGTGCACCACCTTGACGGCGACGTCACGGCCCGAGCGCGATCTGCCCCAGTAGACGACCCCCATGCCTCCGGAGCCGAGCCGGTCGACCAGCTTGTATCCGCCGACCGATTTCGGGTCGTCCTTGTGCAGTGGCACGCCCGGGATCCCCTTCACCGTAAAGCAGTTCGAGCCACAAGATACAGAACGCCGGAACGCCGACGGCCGGGCTCCGGACGGTCGTCGTCCAGAGCCCTGCCGTCGCCGCCGTCACACGCCCGCGGGTTCCGGCTGGGCCGGCGCCTCCGCCTTCTGCCCGCATCACCTGGTACAAGGCCTGGTTGGTGTCCGTGCCGCCGCCGAAGGCCGCCATGAAGCCGGACGAGCCGACGGTGACCGTCGCGTCGGAGCCGAGATCCTCGCGCATGCCGGCGAGCTTGTCCTCGACCGCGTCGGAGATGGAGACCGCGCTGCCGTCCTGGTCCGTCGTCACCATGACCGCGAGGCTGGGCCTGCCGTCGGTGCGGGTGAGGGAGTCGGCCGCGGCCGACTCCTGCTTGACCGTGGCCACGTCACCGAGGCGCACGGGCTTCTTTCCGGTCTGGCCGGTGACCATCAGGTCCTGGATCTGCTCGACCGAGGTGAAGCCGCCGCCGACCTGGACGGTGCGGTTGGCGCCGTCCTCGTCGAAGGAGCCGGCCGGGACGGTCGTGCCGCCCGCCTGGAGGGCCTGGGCGAGGGCGGCCGAGGTGAGGCCCGCCTTCGTGAGGTTCGTGTCGTCCGGGGTGACGGTGACCTGGAGGTCGCGGACGCCGTCGACGGTGACCTGGCCGACGCCGTCGATGGCCTTCAGGTCCGGTACGACGGTCCGGTCGAGCTGGTCGGCCAGGGCCTGCTGGTCCTTGTCGGAGGTGACGGCGAGGACGACGGTCGGCATGTCGTCCGTGGACCCGGCGACGACCTGTGGGTCGACGTCGTCCGGGAGCTGCGCGCGGGCCCGGTTGACGGCCTGCTGGACGTCGGCGACGAGCTGCTTGGTGCCGCTGCCGTAGTCGAAGGGCGCCATGACGATGGCATTGCCCTCACTGGCCGTGGAGGTGACTCCCTCGATGCCGTCCACCGCTTCGAGGCTGTCCTCGAGGGGCTCGACGACCTGCTTCTCGACGACATCCGGTGAGGCGCCCTGGTAGGGGGCGAGCACGGACACCATCGGCAGTTCGATGGAGGGCAGCAGCAGCTGCTTGAGCTGGGGGCGCCGCGATCACACGCTAGGCGATCGCGACCCCCGGTACCTACTCCAGCCCGAACTCGCTGCGCGAAGTCAGGGCTCTCAATTCTTTGAACCCTCCCCGGCCGGGACCGGGGATTCCTGGCTCTCGCTGCTCAACCACTCAACGAGCGACCGAGTCTGACGCGATCAACACCAGCCGGGTTGGAACCAGCCCGGTGCAACACACTTACCCCAATTGGCCGCACAGTACGGGCAATTGGGGTCACTCCACCCTCGGACGCACCAGCCCGGACTCGTACGCGATCACCACGAGCTGCGCCCGGTCCCGCGCGCCCAGCTTGGCCATGGCCCGGTTGACGTGTGTCTTCACGGTGAGCGGGCTGACTTCGAGGCGCTCGGCGATCTCGTCGTTGGAGTGTCCGCCGGCGACCTGGACGAGGACCTCGCGCTCGCGGACGGTGAGCGCGTCGAGGCGGGCGGCGCGGGCGGGATCGTTGGCGTCGTCCGCCGCGTCGCCCTGGGCGAGGAAGCGGGCGATCAGGCCCTTGGTGGCGGCCGGGGAGAGCAGGGCCTCGCCGCCCGCCGCGATCCGGATGGCGCTGAGCAGCTCGTCGGGTTCGCTGCCCTTGCCGAGGAAGCCGGAGGCGCCGGCCCGCAGCGACTGCACGACGTAGTCGTCGACCTCGAAGGTCGTCAGGATGACCACCCGGACCTGGGCGAGGGACGGGTCCTCGCTGATCAGCCGGGTGGCGGCGAGGCCGTCGGTGCCGGGCATGCGGATGTCCATCAGCACGACGTCGGCCCGCTCCTCCTTGGCCAGCCGCACCGCCTCCGCCCCGTCGGACGCCTCGCCGACGACCTCCATGTCGGGCTCGGAGTCGACGAGCACGCGGAAGGCGCTGCGCAGCAGTGCCTGGTCGTCGGCGAGCAGGACGCGGATGGTCATGCGGGGTCCTCTGCGGCAGGGGGCTCGGTGCTACGACAACTTCCGCGGGGTGCGCCTGAGTTCCGCGAGTCGGTCATACGGCGTCGTCGGCGGCGCGGCTGCGGGTCTTGACCGGCAGGATCGCATGGACGCGGAACCCGCCGCCGTAGCGGGGACCGGTGGTGAGGGTGCCGCGCAGGGCGGTGACCCGCTCGCGCATGCCGAGCAGACCGTGGCCGCCGCCGTCGGCCGGCTCGTCCTCCCCGGCGCCGTTGTCGAGAACGGTGATCTCGATGTTCGGCCCTACCCGGACGACGCTGACCTCGGCCTTCGCCTCCGTACCTGCGTGCTTCTGGACGTTGGTGAGGGCTTCCTGGATGACCCGGTAGGCGGCCAGGTCGACGGCGGCGGGGAGTTTGGTGCCGCTGTCGGCGCGGGCCACCTCGACATGCTGGCCGGCGCTGCGGAAGGTGCCGACGAGTTCGTCGAGGCGGTCGAGGCCAGGGGCGGGCTCGGTCGGTGCCTCGGGGTCGCCGGACTGCCGGAGCAGGCCGACGGTGGCCCGGAGTTCGTTGAGCGCCGAGCGGCTGGCCTCGCGTACGTGGGCCAGGGCTTCCTTGGCCTGGTCGGGGCGCTTGTCCATGACGTGCGCGGCGACGCCCGCCTGCACGTTGACCAGGGCGATGTGGTGGGCGACGACGTCGTGCAGGTCGCGGGCGATACGCAGGCGTTCCTCGGCGACGCGGCGCCGGGCCTCCTCCTCGCGGGTGCGTTCCGCCTTCTCGGCGCGGTCCCTGATCGCCTGTACGAAGGCGCGGCGGCTGCGGACGGCGTCGCCGGCGGTGGCGCCGATGCCGGTCCAGGCGAAGATGCCGAGGTTTTCCTGGGCGTACCACGGGAGTGGGCCGCCGAGCATGGCGGCGGCGGTGAGGACGGTCATCGTGAGCAGACCGACCCGCCAGGCGGTGGGGCGGTCGGTGGCGGAGGCGACGGTGAACAGGGCGATCACCGCGGACATGGCGACGGGGGCGCGGGGGTCGCCGGTGACGCACTCGACGATCGAGAAGCTTCCGGTGAGGGCGAGCACCGTCATCGGGGCGCGGCGGCGGAAGACGAGGGCCACGGCGCTGAGGCCGATGAGGACCAGGCTGAGCACGTCCGGGGTGCGAAAGCCCCAGGTGACGCCGTCCGGTCCGTGCGGGTCCACGAACGAGCCGGCCACCATGCAGCCGAGGACGCCGGCCGCGAGTACGGCGTCCAGCGCCATGGGGTGCGCCTTCAGCTGGTGCCGGACGCGCTCGAGGGTGCTCACGTCTGCCAACGGTACGGGTGACCTGCGGCGCTTGGAACGGGGGTCACCTGTAGGTTTCCTGTGTACTTGCCGAGTGTTGGGCGTGCCCTTGCCCAGGGGACCGCCCGGGCCTGGGTCAGCCCGGGATCAGGCCGTCGTCGCTGAGCAGTTCCCGGACCTGTTCCAGGGTGGCGTCCGGGGACGGGAGGATCAGGTCCGAGGGTTCCAGGGCGTCGTCCGGCAGCGCCTCGCCCAGTTCGCGGACCTTGGCGAGCAGGGCCTCGAAGGTGCGGCGGAAGCCGGGGCCGTCGCCGTTCTCCATCTCGGCCAGCAACTCGTCGTCCAGTTTGTTCAGCTCGGCGAGGTGGCTGTCGGCCAGTCTCACCTGCCCCTCCCCCATGATCCTGACGATCATGTCGCCCTCCTAAGGCGTGGGCCCTACTGCTTGTCGAAGCGTGGGGTGTCCTGCGGCTGCTGCTGGGACTGCGACTGGCCCGGGCCACCCTCGATGGCCTGCTGACCGCTCGTGCCTCCGGCCAGCTCCGCCTTCATGCGCTGCAGTTCCAGCTCTACATCCGTACCACCGGAGAGCCGGTCCAGCTCGGCCTGGATGTCGTCCTTGTGCATGCCGGACTGGTCGTCGAGGGCGCCGGAGGCGAGCAGCTCGTCGATCGCGCCGGCCCGCGCCTGGAGCTGCGCCGTCTTGTCCTCGGCACGCTGGATCGCCATGCCGACGTCGCCCATCTCCTCGGAGATGCCGGAGAAGGCCTCGCCGATGCGGGTCTGCGCCTGGGCCGCGGTGTACGTCGCCTTGATCGTCTCCTTCTTCGTACGGAAGGCGTCGACCTTGGCCTGGAGCCGCTGGGCCGCCAGGGTGAGCTTCTCCTCCTCGCCCTGGAGCGTGGAGTGCTGGGTCTCGAGGTCCGTCACCTGCTGCTGGAGGGCGGCACGGCGGGAGAGCGCCTCGCGGGCCAGGTCCTCACGGCCCAGCGCGAGCGCCTTGCGGCCCTGGTCCTCCAGCTTGGACGACTGCGACTGCAGCTGGTTGAGCTGAAGCTCCAGGCGCTTGCGGGACGTGGCGACGTCCGCCACGCCTCGGCGCACCTTCTGGAGCAGCTCCAGCTGTTTCTGGTACGAGTAATCGAGGGTTTCGCGCGGGTCCTCGGCCCGGTCAAGGGCCTTGTTCGCCTTCGCGCGGAAGATCATCCCCATACGCTTCATGACACCGCTCATGGGCTTCGCGCGCCCCCTTCTGACCGAGTCCAGCTTCAGCTCTGCGACAGAACCCACAGTACGGGCCCTGCATCCATTGACGCACTGTTCGGGGACGGATGCGCTCCTCCCCAAGGACGACTGACCAAGGCCCTGCTCCGGCGTAGGGAGTAGGTGACCATCAGGGTGGGCAGTCGGTCACCGGACGTCCCCTCTGTCCCCCTACATGACGACTGGTGTTGCCGGATCGTTCCCCAGCGGGCTGGGGTCCAACCCCGGACACCCCTTACCCTTGGGTTTTGTGTTCCGTAGCCGTTCCACCAAGGACGAGAAGGCCGCCCCCGCCGACAAGGCGCAGGTGACCGACTCCAGTCAGATCCGCCACCCCGAGGCGAAGAAGGGCCGCCCCACTCCCAAGCGGAGCGAGGCCCAGTCGCAGCGTCGCAGCGTGGCCAATACGTCGATGACGCGCAAGGACGCCGCCAAGCGCCAGCGCGAGGAGCGTCGTGCGCAGCTGGAGAAGCAGCGCCAGGCGCTGGCCGGGGGCGACGAGCGGTACCTGCCGGCCCGCGACAAGGGCCCGGTCCGCAAGTTCGCCCGCGACTTCATCGACTCGCGGTTCAACGTGGCGGAGTTCTTCCTGCCGATGGCCGTGATCATCCTCGTGCTGAGCATGGTGCAGGTGGGTGCGTTGCAGAGCATCGCGCTGCTGCTGTGGCTCGTCGTGATCGTTCTCATCGTGCTCGACTCGGTTCTCACGGGCATCCGTCTGAAGAAGCGGCTCGCGGAGCGCTTCCCGGACCAGTCCAGGAAGGGCGCGGTGGCCTACGCCCTCATGCGTTCCCTCCAGATGCGTCGGCTCCGGCTGCCCAAGCCGCAGGTCAAGCGCGGAGAGCGGCCCTGAGCACTACGCCGTTCACCGGGGGCGCGGCGCATGCCTGGCTGAGCAGGCTGGGCGGGCTGCGGGATGTCGTACGACAGGAGCTGGTGGCCCGGCAGCTCGACGAGCAGATAGCCGGGCGCTTCCCGGTGGGTCAGCGGCTGCGGGTGCTCGACGTCGGGATGGGCCAGGGCACCCAGGCACTGCGGCTGGCCCGGGCCGGGCATCAGGTCACCGGGCTCGAGCAGGACGCCACGATGATCGCGGCGGCCCGGGAGTCCCTGTGCGCCGAGCCCGAGGGCATCCGGGAGCGGATGCGCATCATCGAGGGGGACGGCCGGGACACCGGGGTCCACTTCCTGCCGGGCAGTTTCGACGTCGTGCTGTGTCACGGCGTACTCATGTACGTCGAGGAGCCGGATCCGCTGCTGGCGGGGCTGGCGCGGATGCTCGCACAGGGCGGGCTGCTGTCGCTGCTGGTACGGAACGCGGACGCGCTGGCGATGCGGCCGGGCCTGTCGGGCGACTGGGCCGGTGCGCTCGGGGCCTTCGACACCGTGTCCTACACCAACCGCCTCGGGCTCGACGTGCGGGCCGACCGGCTGGAGACGCTGACCGCGACGCTGGCCGGGATCGGGGCACCGTTGCACGCCTGGTTCGGGGTGCGGGTGTTCACGGACACGGCGGCGGACGGGGCGGAGATCCCGGACGACGTGGAGACGCTGCTGGCCGCCGAGGAGCGGGCCGGGCGGACGGACCCCTACCGTCGGGTCGCGGCGCTGCTGCACCTGTGCGGAGTGCGGGGCTGAGCCCACGGCGAGAAGACGGCTGAAGTAAGGCCGGGCGAGCAGTGAGAGGGGCGGCCGGATTCCGGCCGCCCCCTTCTTCGGACCTACGCCTCTTCGGCGTGCAGGCTCATCGGGCCGTAGATCTTCGTACTGTCCTCGAACAGGTGCACCTGGTCCGCGCCGCCCTCCGCGAGATCCTTCCAGTACTCGCCGACCCAGGACTCGGCATCCCCCTGCGTGGTGAACTCCTCGGGCTGCACCGCGGGCTGAACCTCCGTCCCGTCGGCCTTCTCGAATCGCCACGTCCATGCCGCCATGTACGCCTCCTCGCTCCGCTGGGTTAGGCCGTGATCAACATACGGTAGTCGGTCGGGTGCGGGTCGTCTGTGGCTGGTCGCGCTCCGCGGCGGAGCCGCTGATTGTCACAGCCCCGCGCCCCTGGGGACATGCCGGGCGCGCAAGTCTTGCGGTGACCGGCGAAAATCAAGCCGTGGAACTGACTCTCCTTGGCACCGGCGCTCCCTCAGGCCTTCCCCGACCCGACTGTCCCTGCGCCGCCTGTGCGACCGCGCTCGGTCCCGATGCCCGGGCCGCCACCGCGCTGCTCGTCGACGGGGCGCTGTTGCTCGATCTGACGCCCGGCGCGGTGTTCGCGGCGGCCCGGGCGGGGCAGTCGTTGGGGCAGGTGCGGCAGGTGTTGTTGTCGCATCCGCACGACGGGCCCGCCATGGAGGTGCCGGCGGGGCTGCCGCAGCCGGGGCGGGTGCCGGACGGGCGGGAGTTGGCGTTGCTGACGGGGCATCGGGTGCGGGCGGTGGCGATGGACGCGCCCGGCACCGGGTACGCGGTGACCGGCCCTGACGGGCAGCGGCTGCTCTATCTGCCGCCCGGGGGCGCTCCGGCGGGGCTGGAGGAGAACGGCAAGGACGGCTACGACATGGTCCTCGCCGATGTCGTGGGGCGGCCGGACGCGCTCGCCAAGCTGCGCGCGGTCGGTGCGATGGGGCCGGCCACCGATGTCATCGCCGTCCATCTCGACCACGACGTGCCGCCCGGCGCCGAGTTGCGGCGACGGCTCGCGGCGGCGGGCGCGCGGGCCGTACCCGACGGGACGACGCTGACCGTCGGCGTCTACGAGGACGTACCGGACGTGCCCCGGCGGACGCTGGTGCTGGGCGGGGCGCGGTCCGGGAAGTCGGTGGAGGCGGAGCGGCGGCTGGAGGCGTTCCCGGACGTCCTGTACGTCGCCACCGGCGGGACGCGCGGCGGGGACGGCGAGTGGGCCGCACGCGTGGCCACGCACCGCGAGCGGCGGCCCGGGTCCTGGCGTACGGCCGAGACCTGCGACCTCGTGCCGCTGCTCGCCGACGACGGGCCTCCGCTGCTGATCGACTGCTTGTCGCTGTGGCTGACGGACGCGATGGACGCCGTCGGGGCGTGGGACGACGCGGAGTGGGCCGACGGCGGGGAGCGGGCGCTGCGGGAGCGGGTGCGGGAGCTGACGGACGCGGTGCGGGCGACCCGGCGGACCCTTGTCGCCGTATCGAACGAGGTGGGCTCGGGGATCGTGCCGGCCACGGCCTCCGGGCGGCGCTACCGGGACGAACTCGGGCGGCTCAACGCGGCGTTCGCCGGTGAGTGCGAGCACGTGGTGCTGGTGGTGGCCGGGCAGGCGGTGGTCCTACGGGGCTGAGGGCTCCTTGTGGGCGATCACGCGGTACGTCGTCCAGGGGCGGGGACGGCGGTTCCTCGGCGGGAGGATCGTGCAGCCCTGGGACTCCAGTTCGGCGCGGAGTTCCTCGGCGGGGGCGTCCACGCCCTCCAGGAGGAGGTAGCCGCCGGGGCGCAGGACCGCGAGTGCGGCGCGGAGTTCGCCGGCGGGGTCCGGGGGCCGGAGGAGGGTGACGACGTCGTAGCGGGCCCGCAGGCCGGTCGCGATCGGCTCGTCCGTCAGGCTGCCGACGTACGCCTCCTCCACCCGGTCGGCCTCGCGGGCCTCTTCCACGCGGGCGGTCGGGTCGACGCCGTCGAAGGAGGTGTACGGGAAGAGCTCCTTGGCCGCCTCGGGGAAGCGGGCGTCGCCCGTGCCCACGTCCAGCCAGCTCTCCGGTTCGGGGAGGAGCCGCAGGATCGCGCGCGCCGTCGAGCGGTGGCGGCGTCTGCGGTCGAGGTCGCTGACACGGGTGCGCAGGCGTTTCATGGGGGCTCCCTGAGACATACGACATTCCACTGCAAAACGGAACATATGGGATCTCGATCTTGGGAGCAACGACGTCAGGTGCGCGTGGTGGCCATGTGGCGCCGTCCTGTTCGATCGGTGCCGGTACTGTTCGGCGAATGAGCTCGCTTAATCTCGACGACTTCACCGATCTGATCGAGCGCCCCGACGGTGGGGTGCGCCGCGACGCCGAGGCGCGCCGGGAACGTCAGATCGTGCCGCCCGGGTCGCTGGGCCGCCTGGACGATCTGGGTGAGTGGCTGTCGGCGGCGCAGTCCGCCGTTCCGGTACGGCCGATCGAACAGCCGCGGGTGGTTCTCTTCGCCGGTGACCACGGCATCGCCGAGCTCGGTGTCTCGGCCCGACCGGCGGGCAGCGCCGGGGAGTTGGTGCGCGAGGTCCTGGAGGGCGGGCGGCCGGTGTCCGTGCTCGCACGGCGGCTCGGGGTGCCGGTGCGGATCGTCGACCTGGCGCTGGACTGCGATCCGGAGTCGCTGCCCGGCGAGGTCGTACGGCATCGCGTGCGGCGCGGCAGCGGCCGTATCGACATCGAGGACGCGCTGACCCTGGAGGAGGCGGAGGCCGCCTTCCGGGCCGGGGTCGCAGTGGCCGACGAGGAGGCCGACTCCGGTACGGATCTGGTGGTGCTCGGCGATGTGAGCGTCGGCGGGACCACGGCGGCGGGTGTGCTGGTCGCCGCGCTGTGCGGGACCGACGCGTCCGTGGTGACCGGGCGCGGCGGGCTGGCCATCGACGACCTCGCCTGGATGCGCAAGTGCGCGGCGATCCGCGACGCGCTGCGGCGGGCCCGCCCGGTGCTCGGGGATCAGCTGCAGTTGCTGGCGACGGTGGGCGGGGCCGATCTCGCGGCGATCACCGGGTTCCTGCTGCAGAGCGCGGTGCGCAAGCTGCCGGTCGTGCTCGACGGGGTCGTGGTCGCCGCCTGTGCGCTGGTCGGGCAGCGGATCGCCTTCCGGGCGCCGGACTGGTGGCTGGCCGCGCACGACAGCGGGGAGCCGGGGCAGGCGAAGGCGCTGGACCGGATGGCGCTGGAGCCGCTGCTGGAGCACGGGGTGACGGTCGGGGAAGGCGCCGGCGGACTGCTGGCACTTCCGCTGGTGCAGGCCGCGGCGGCGCTGGCCGCGGAGCTGCCCGAGAAGCCGGAGGCTGTCGAGGCGGATGCCGAGGAGCCGGAGAAAGAGGAGTAGCCCTCAGGACGCAGCGGCGCAGCAGGGGTGGCAATGTGATGCCTTTGTGTGGATGTCTCCGAGCTGCCGGGAAGGTGTGCAACAGGCCCGGGAGATCCAGCTCACGTAGGTGTGGCTCAACTGCGCACGGTTCGGATCGGTCTTCGGACATGGCCCGTGGCCGCACCGTACGTACCTGGAGACGCGCCGATGACGAGGATCGCCCGCTGGGCCCGCACCGAATGGGGGCTCCTGTACATCGCGGTGCGCGGGCCGCTGGTGCGGCGGCGGTGGCGGGCGGTGCCGATGGCGATCGGGGCGGTGTGCCTGACGGCGGTGCTCCAGTTCGTGCAGAACCGGTCGTGGGGCTACCAGTTCGTACAGAACGTCGGTGCCGTACGGGCGGAGGACCCTCTCTGTCCGGCCCTCCTGCGGACGCCCGTGTCGTTGTTCGTACCCGCGCTGGACCTGCCCGTGTGGGGTGCGCTGGCGCAGCTCCTGATCGTGTTCGGCATCGCGGAGATCTGCCTGGGCCGGTGGCGCACCTTCGTCATCGCCTACGCCGCCACCCTCGCCGGCACGCTGTACGCACGCCTCGGCATCTGGCTGGGCCCCGACAGCCCGCTCGGCCTCCCGGCCGCGGACTCCCACGTCGTCGACACCGGCCCCTCGGCCGCCGTGGTGGGCCTCGCGGTCTTCCTGGCCTGGCGCTATCGCGCGTACGTCACCGGGGGTGTGGTGATCGCGGCGATGGTGGTCGAGGTACTGCTGAAGGACAACCTCGCGGGCAAGGAACATCTCGCGGCGATCGCGGCGGTGCTGATGCTGTGCGGGATCTCGGAGGTACGCCATCGGCGACGCACGGGACGGGTCGCGATGCGGTGACCGGCCGCATGTCGGGCATCGCTTGGTCGGCACGCACGTCGGCGAGCAGGGCATGGGGCGTCCGCAGACGGCCGTGTCGGTGAGCGGGCGAGCGAGACGGCGCCCCGGCGATGTCCATGCCGGTGACTGGGGGCCCGTCTGGGTCTCGGCCCGTGGGCGCCCCATCACGGCATGGCCTGCGGATCGGGCTTGCCGCCGATCAGATCCTCGAGTCTGGCGCGCGGCGCAGAAGGGGGCACGGGGGCGTGGGGCGCCGCGCGCGGAGGCGACGCGGGCCTGCTCCCCGGCGGCGGTCCTGGTGGGAGGCGCGCAAGGTGGCCTTGGCGCGGGGGCGTGGGGCGCCGCCCGGCAGCAGCGGTGGCCGTGGCCGGGCGCGCGGGACGGCGGGCCGACGGATATCACGCCGGTGGCCGGGTGTGTCAGGTGTCGGCTGCAGGCGGCCTGTCACGGCAGGGCCGGGGGTCGGGTTTGCCGCCGATCAGGTCTTCGAGTCTGCGGCGGGGGCCCGACCAGCGGCGGTCGTGGTGGTAGGCGCGGAGGGTGGCCTTGGCGCGGGCGCGGGGGCGGCGGCGGTAGAAGCGGCGGGCCCAGGGTGAGCCGGGGCGGGCCAGGCGGACGAAGCCGATCAGGCCGACGAGCGGGACGATCACGCTGAAGATCGCCATACGGGCCTTGCCCTTGCTCAGTACGGCCAGGGCGAACAGGAAGTTGACCACCGCGGTCGAGATCACGTTGGCCCGGCCCTGGAGCTCGTCCTGGCTCAGGTCGTTGACGCCGAACGGCGAGAACCCGGACAGCACCAGCCCCACCAGGGCGGCGGTCAGCACGACCACCTCCACGCTCTTGCGGCCCTCCTCCGTCCAGTAGACGTCGTCGAGATGCAGGATCAGCGCGAACTCGTCCAGCACGAGGCCCGCGCCGACACCGAAGATCACCGCGCACGCGGCCCCCCCGAAGCCGTGCCGGCCACTGCCCACGGCACCGAAGCCGCCGACGACGGTCAGGACGATCCCGGGCACCACGTGGTGGATGTGCACCCCGCCGGAGCTGACGTTCCCGAAGGGACCCTTGCCCGCGCGGATGAGCCGGGTGATGACCCGGGTGACCAGGAAGGTGACGACGAAGGAGGTGAGGGCGAGGAGCAGCGGCAGTTTGCCCGGCTCGATGATGTTCCGCTGGAGCCAATGTCCCATATGCGCACTTTATCCAGGGTGGGCCATGGCGACTTCCCGACCGCCGGATAACCTCCTCCGGTGTCTGCGCCCTCTTCGACTCCCTGGCCCGACGGCCTCCGCTTCGCCTTCGGCACCCTGACCGTGCTCCCGGTCAAGGTGACCCGCTGGGACCGTGACGCCGCGCGCGGGGGCATGCTGTGCGCTCCGCTGGCGGGGGTGGTGGTCGGGGCGGCGGCCGCCGTGCTGGGTGTACTGCTTCTGGCCCTGGGCTCGGGGCCGCTGCTCGCCGCGGCCGCCACCGCCGCCGTGCCCGCCGCCCTCACTCGGGGGCTCCACCTCGACGGGCTCGCCGACACCGCGGACGGGCTCGGCAGCGGTAAGCCGGCCGAGGACGCGCTGCGGATCATGAAGCAGTCGGACATCGGGCCGTTCGGGGTCATCACCCTCCTCTTCGTGCTGCTCGCGCAGGTCGCCGCGTTGGCGCAGGCGTACGGCGAGTCGTGGGCGCGGGGTGCGGTGGCCGCGGTCGTGTCGGCCACGGCGGCCCGGCTGGCGCTGACGCTGGCGGCGCGGCGCGGGGTGCCGGCGGCCCGGCCCGAGGGCTTGGGAGCGGCCGTGGCCGGGGTGGTCCCGGTACGGGGGGCGGCGATCGTCGCCGTTGCCGTGACGTTGGCGGCGGCAGGTGCGGGGGCGTTCTTCGGGCCGTACGACATCGTCCGTACGGCGCTCGCCGTCGTCGTCGCGGCCGGGGTTGCCGAACTCCTGCTACGGCACTGCACTCGGCGCTTCGGCGGGGTGACCGGGGATGTCTTCGGAGGGCTCGCGGAGACTGCGGCCACGACCGCGCTGGTGGTGCTTTCGCTGGGTGGCTGAGTGGCGGGTGCGTCGTGGCCGGCCGCGCGGTTTCAGCATGCTCGGCGCCAGACCCCCAGCTCGTACTTCTTCAGCATCGAACTCAGCTTCAGCTTCCGTGACTCCGCGCAGAACTTGCTCGTCGGCAGTTCGTACTCCACATGGAAGACCGCCTTCTTCGCCTCGATGAACGGTGTGTTGGCCTCGCACTCGTCGTACTGGGCGCACTGTTCGTTGACCGCGAAGTCGAAGTCGTCGACCAGTTCGGGGATTTGGTCCAGGTCGTTCTTCAAGCCCACCGACATGCCGCGGGCGTGGGCGAGTTTCGCGATGAGGCGGTTGTAGCGGAGCTGGTCGGCGGCCTTCAGAGGGAAGCCGGTGCGGTTCTTGTAGCCGTCCATGTTGTCGGGCTCCACCGCGTCGAAGCCCTTCTCACGGCACATGTCCATGCGGTCCGCCATCAACGGCTCCAGGACGTCCGTCTTGCGGATGTCGAGCCAGTTCTCGCCCTCCCAGCCGTTGCCGCGGCCGATGACCGACTTGGGGAACTTCTCCGCGTCGGGGCGCCAGTCCTCCCAGGCTCCGGTGGAGAGGTAGCAGATCACCTTGCGGCCCTCGCGGTGCAGCGCGGTGACGGTGGACCTCGGCTGGTCGAAGCCGTCGATGTCGTAGACCGGGACGTCGACGGAGGTGTCGACCGTCCGGCCGCTGAGCTGCCACTGCCAGTCGAGGCCGGGGGCCGGCTGCCAGCGGGGGCCGGGTTTCGCGTCCGGGGTCGTCGTGCAGGCGGCCAGCAGAAGCAGGGGGACCAGCCAGAAAACGCGTCTCACCGAGCGGGCTCCAGAGTGTGGGGCAACGTACCCCAAGGATGATCTCCCACCCCGGGGACCGCGCAGTACAGGTCCGCCCCTGCCACCGCCGGATCGACGCCGTCCGGGACGCCGTACACGAGGTGGCACAGCCGTACGTCCGTGCCGCCGCGCCAGGGTTGCGGGGGCTGTCGGCGGTACGTCGACCAGGTGCCCTCGAAGGTGACGAGGACGTCGGCGATGCGGCCGTAGGAGGGGTGTGGTGTGGTGCCGTGGTTCAGGGCGAGGGTGCCTCGGACGGCGGTGGCGAGCCGCCGGTAGTACGCGAACTCCGCCGGGCCCGAGGTGACTTGGTCCAGGAAGACGCCGTCCGTGCCGTACCAGTCGCGGTGGCGTGTGAGGTCGCGGACCACGTCGGCGGAGGGTCTGCGGGCGTAGTCCGTGTCGGCGTAACCCAACACCCGTGTACCTGCGGCCCGCAGCCTCGCGGCGACCTCGGCGAAGGACTCGTCGGGGGCGTCGCCGGGGCCGCTGGCCGGGTTGAGGACGACGCCGTAGAGGCGGGGTGCGGCCGCAATGAGCGCGTCCCATTCGGCGGGGCGGACGGACGGGTGCTCGTAGTACGGGACCAGGAGAGTGCTCATCGGTGGGCCGTCGCCCTTCCCAACAGGGCGCAGACAAGGGCGGCTTGGGCCGCGGCTGCCGTGCCGTGGACGATCAGGGCGACCCAGTGCGGGGTGCCCGTGTGGGTCAGCAGCGCGAGTGTCTGGGTCAGGGCCGCGGCGCAGCAGACCGCCGTCGCGCTGAGGATCGCGCCGAAGGACTGGAGCAGCAGACCGGTCCAGAGGACCACGCCCAGCACCAGCAGACCGGGCGACAGGGCGGACATGGCGAGGCCCAGGACGAGAAGGGTGACCAGGTAGATGGTCAGGCATTCGACCAGCGTGGTGGCCGTCGTACGCCAGAAGGCCCTCGGGGTGCTGGTGTTGCGCAGGCCGGCGAGGCTGCCGCTGCGGAAACGGTGGAGGAGCCATTCGGCGGGGCCCATGCTGAGGGTGAGGGCGACAGCGGCCAGAGCGCTGTCCAGGGCTGCGTAGAGGACGAGGACGCCGGTGCCCAGACCGAACAGGGCGTAGGGGAGGGAGGCAACGAGTTGGGGGCGCATTGTCGACTGTCGGCCGTGGGTCCGTTGTGGCTTGTCGCGCAGTTCCAGTAGACCCAGGACCACCACCGCCAGCAGGGAGCCCAGCAGCAGGACGAGCCTGAGTGCCGTCGACGGGGTGCGGACCAGCCCCAGGGCCGTGCCCGCCGCCATCGGCAACAGGGCCAGCAGCAAAGCCCGTTCACGGCCCAGGACCAGCAGGACCGTCGACGCGCCCAGGTACAGGGCCTGTCCGGCGGCGAAGGCCACCCCCGTCATGTCGCCCGTGCCCGCGACCAGGAAGGCGACCAGGGCGCCCAGCACCACGCCCGCCGGCGCGCCCAGCAGCAGGCTGCGTTTCGCCGCGGTGCGGTCTCCCAGGCCCAGCCAGGAGTACGCCCGGTGCGCGAGGCCCTGGTTCCAGGTCCAGCCGGCCAGGGCGCCGGCGAGGAGGGGGATCGTGCCCGCCGGGAGGCCGAGGTCTCTGGGGCCGGTCATCAGCGGGGCGCCCAGTACGTAGCCGAGGCCGGGGAGGGCGAAGACGACGCCCCGCAGGAGGCAGCCCAACAGGCCCACCTGCCACGGGTCGTGGACCGGGCCCTCCGGTTCGGGATAGCGGCGCTCGACGCGTTCGTAGAGCTCCTCGGCGAGGGCGAAGGAGTTCTTCAGGCCGTACCGCTCGCGTATCTGGTCGTCCGACATGCCGTCGGACTCCAGGAGCGCGGCTATCTCGTCGGGGTGGACGGCCGCGGCGACGAAGTCGTCGAGGCGCACGGCGAGTTCGTCGAGGGGGTCGGGCTGTGCCCAGCTGGGGGTGCGCTGCCTGGGGATGCCGGGCGTGGTGTCCGGGCGGGCACCCGGGGGCAGCCAGACGGATCCGCTCACCAGCCGGTCCCGTCCGTCGCGACCGCGGCGTACCAGGGGTCGCGCAGTTCGAGGGTCCAGTCGGCGACGGTCTCGAGCGTGGGCTCGTACACCTCGGGCATACCCGCGAGCTCCTGGTAGATCGTCCGGAAATTGTCCACGGAGCGGCGCAGCGTGAAGCGGTCGATCACTCTCTGCCGCGCCAACTCGCCCAGTTTCAGGCGCCGTTCGTCGTTCCTGAGCAGGGTCAGGGCCGCTGCCGCCAGCTTCTCCGGCTCACGCGGGGGCACCACCAGACCGGTGTCGCCGACCGCCTCGCTCACTCCCCCGACGTCCGTCGACACCGTCGTACGGCCGCAGGACATGGCCTCGATGATGGAGAACGGGAAGCCCTCGGAGATGGAGGAGAGCATGACCACATGGCCGGCCGCGTAGGCCCGCCAGACCTCGCTGACGCGGCCCTCGAAGGTGAGGCCGTCGGTGACGCCGAGTTCGGCGGCGAGCTTCTCCAGCCGGGTCTTGTACTCCTCGCCGCCGGGCGGGACCGGGCCGAAGAGTCTGAGCCGGGTCTCCGGCATCTCGGCGCGGACCATGGCGTAGGAGCGGATCAGGGTCTCCAGGTCCTTGATGGGGTCGACGCGGCCACACCAGGTGAGGGTCGGGACCTCGGGTTCGGGTCCCGCGTGCGGGAAGGCGGCGGGGTCGACGCCGTTGTAGACCGTGCGGATCTTGTCGGCGTCGGCGCCGCCGCGCTCCTCCCAGCGGCGGTTGTACTGGTTGCAGGGGGTGATGAGGTCGGCGGCCCGGTAGCCGAGGGAGTTGAGCTCGCGGTAGAAGCCGAGCATGAACGCCTTCACGGGCCAGCGTTGGGCGTCCGAGCGGTAGCCGAGGTAGCGCTCGCGCAGGTAGATGCCGTGCTCGGTGAGGAGGAACGGTACGCCGTCCAGTCGGTGGGCGGCGAGGGCGGGCAGGGTGGCCAGGCCGCTGCTCACCGCGTGTGCCACCGAGTCCTCGGGGATGCGGACACCCAGCGGGCGCAGGGCATGTTCCAGCAGGTCCGTCGCGGTGAGCGCGTCGTGGACCGTGGGGCGGGCCGCGGCCGTCGCCAGGTGCGGCATCGTCCATATCCACATCAGCGAGCGCAGCGCCGACTCCGTGCGCAGTGCGGCCGACAGGCTTCCGTCGCGGGCGAGTTCGGCCAGCTCGTACAGGGCCTCACCGAAGTCGCGGGGGGCCTCGGGGTCGAGGAAGGAGAGCAGGAAACGCTCGTAGGAGTCGATGAAACGGCGCCGCGCCCTGCCGTACGGGGCGTGCTTGCGGCCGGGGCGCGGGCCCCAGGTCGGCACGGAGGTGTGGCGGTAGACGTTGGGCGGCAGCTCCCAGGTCACGGGTTCGCGGCCGCTTCCGGTGAGCGAGAGGATGTGGAAGTCGACCTCCGGCATGCCCTTGACGAGCTGGTCGCACCAGGTGCTGACGCCGCCGTGGACATGTGGATAGGTGCCTTCGGTGAGCATGGTGACGTGACGGCCCGTGCGCATTGCCGCGCGGTTCCCCCCTGTTTGCGGATCTTGTGGGGGGAACTGCGGACCGGACCCCGGCTGCGGGCTCGTTGTGGCTGGTCGCGCAGTTCCCCGCGCCCCTTGAGGGGCGCCCCTCTACGGCAGTTTCAGCGTCAACGCGGACTGCAGGGCCGCCGGCGTGGTCCAGGCCGAGCGCCTTCCCGCGTACGCCGTACCGAAGGTGGTCGTGCCGATCAGGAGCTGCTGCTTTGTTCCCTCCGGGGCCGTCACCGGGATCTGCGTCCCGTTCGGTGCCGTGATCGTGACCGTCGTGCCGACCCGGTACGCCGTGACCTTGCCGGAGGCCAGCGCGGCCTGCCAGGTGGCGCGGCGCTGGAGTTCGGTGCCGATGGCGGCCTGGGCGAGGTTCTGGACCGGGGTGTTGTCGGCGAAGAGCGCCCGGTAGTCGGTGAGGACCTTGTTCATGACCGGGTAGAGGGTCCGGTCCTCGGCCAGGTTCGACTGGTGGGCGTAGTGCGGGCGCGGGTCGTTGCTGATGGCGTGTCCGAGGGCGGTGCGGGCCTCCTGGGGGACGATGTACGACGTGTAGCCCGTGGCCGGGTCGAGCGGCTCGGCCAGGCAGGTGGAGGACGGGTTGTTCTCGCAGATGCCGCTGCCGCCGTCGGCCGCCGAGGCGTAGATCCAGTTGTACTCGTCGACCATCTCGGCGTTCGTACCCACGTTGTAGTACACGTTCATCGGGTAGCGGGGCACGGTGAGGGTGCCGCTGCCGACCTCGCGCTGGTCGGGTTCACGGGAGCTGTCGGAGGCGGTCCACTTGATGCCGTTGTCGGCGAGGGCGCCGGCGAGGTTGGGGTTGTCGTTCGGCTGCTGCGGCAGCGTCTTCAGGCCCGAGTGCTCGCCGGTGACCAGCTCGGCGCGGGTCAGCGGAAGGCCCTTGGAGACGCCCCAGTTGTAGTTGTCGCGGATCTCCGCGGAGATGTCGGCCCGGCTCATGTACTGGGTCGTGCCGCTGGTGTTCTTCGCGCAGCTCCACGGCACCGTGGAGGTGTCCTGGACGCAGCCGAGGAACTTGTGTGTGTACGTGTGGTTGATCCAGCGGTACTTGGCCTTGTCGGCGAGCAGCTGGGTGGCGAAGGCGTCCGTGCCGCCGTTCTCGGTCTTCCACTCCTCGCCGGAACCGGCGTTGTAGACCATGTCGAGCGTGAAGCCCTGTTCCTGCTGCCACTGGGCGGCGCGGACCGCGTCGGCGGCGGTCATCCGGATCGGCGTGGTTCCCGTGCCGTCACCGCCCGCGCAGTCGAAGTCGCCGGGGGTGCAGTTGTGTTCGGTGTCCCAGCGGCTGTCGGGGGCGAAGACGTCGTCGACGTGCACGGCGAAGTAGTTGCGCGCCTGCCCCAGGTGCACCCCCTGGGTCAGCCACTCGACGATGCCGCGGGCCAGGACCCGGAACTGCTGCTGGTACTGGTTGTACGCGAAGGTCACGACGAGTTCGCGGCGCCCGTCGTGGACGTACTCGCCGACGAGGCTGCCGCGGCCCGAGCCGCCGGGCACGGCGGTGTCGACATAGCTGGTGAAGCCCGCCCCCGGGATGGCCACATAGCCGTAACTCTCCATCACCGACGGGGAGTTGTCCTCGAAGGTGAGGGCTCCGTCGAGGTAGCCGAAGTACCCCGACTTGCCGGCGGCCGTGATGCCCGCGGCCTGTCCGTCCAGCGAGCCGGAGTAGCTGCTGTACTCCAGACCGACGCCCGGGTGCGCCCAGGTGTAGGCGTCGACCTGCGGGATGCCGTACGTCTTCTCGTACGTCTCCAGCGCGGTCTGTTCGGCCGAACCGGCGCCGAACGGGGCCTCGTTGGGCAGGACGACGCCCTGGTACTTGGCCCGGGGCGCGCCGTTGACCGTGTCGCTGAGGAACGCGGCCGTGATGGCGGGGCGGTTCGCGTCGTTCAGGGAGACGGTGGTGTACGGGATGCCCGTGCTCTTCAGCTGGGCGGTGATGGCCTGGACGGGGCTGTCGCCGTTGTCCACGACCAGCACTCTGAGATCGATGCGCGGCGTCACCGCTGCCGCCGCGCCCGGCACTCCGAGCCCCAACGCCAGTAGCCCGGCGGCGGTCAGGACCGCGGCCGCGCCTCTGCGTCTGTGCGCACTCTGCGCCATTCTGTGTGCCCTCCCCCAGAAGATCCCCTTGTGGTAAATCCAAGGATGATCAGTGGAAATCATGCAAAGCGGTGAGCGATGCGCTCACCGGAACACGAGGAGTGTGACTGAGCTCACCGGGAGTAAGGATTGAGAAGTGGCCATGACGCCACTCACAGGTGAACGCCCGTAGGAATGAGCGAACCAGCCATACGCGCGTAGGCTCGTTCCGGGTGTTCATCGACGGGGTGAAGGCCCCGGTCGATGCCGCCCCCGGACACGGTTCTAGGGTCGGCTGTCGGGCCCGGTCGACCCACCCACACTCGACCAACTGAACTTCACATCGGAAGCGAGATTTCACCACCGTGACTGCTCTCACTCTCAGCACCGCCGCGGCGCCCGGCCTGCGGGCCGACGCGATCGTGATCGGTGTCGCCAAGGGCTCTGTGTCCAAGGCCGGGGGCCTTGTCGTCGCCCCGGGCGCCGAAGCTGTGGACAAGGCCTACGACGGCAGCCTCGCCGGCGTCCTGGAGACCCTCGGCGCCTCCGGCGCCGAGGGCGAGGTGACGAAGCTGCCGGCGCCGTCCGGCTTCAAGACGCCCCTCGTGGTGGCGGTGGGGCTCGGCCCGGAGCCCGAGAAGGACGCCTCCTTCGACTCCGAGGCGCTCCGCCGGGCCGCCGGCGCCGCCGCCCGCGTGCTGACCGGCGCCAAGAAGGCCGCCTTCGCACTGCCGCTGGCCGACGCCGCCGACGCCGGCGCGATCGCCGAGGGCGCCCTCCTCGGCGCGTACTCCTTCGACGCCTACAAGGAGAACGCCAAGGACCCGAAGAACGGCAAGGCGCCCCTCGCCGAGGTCGCCCTCCTCGGCGGCAAGCCCCGCGACAAGGCGTTCAAGGCGGCCGTGGAGCGTGCCCTCGCGGTCACCGAGGAGCTCAACCGGGCCCGTGACCTCGTCAACACCCCGCCGAACGACCTGTACCCGGAGGCCTTCGCGGCCGTCGCGCAGGCCGCGGCCAAGGAGCACGGCCTCAAGGTGCAGGTGCTCGACGAGAAGGCCCTGCTCAAGGGCGGCTACGGCGGCATCCTGGGCGTCGGCGGCGGTTCGGCGGCGGCGCCCCGGCTGGTGAAGCTGTCGTACACCTCCGCCAAGGCGAAGAAGCACCTCGCGCTCGTCGGCAAGGGCATCACGTACGACTCGGGCGGCATCTCGCTGAAGCCGGCCGGTCACAACGAGACGATGAAGTGCGACATGAGCGGGGCGGCCGCGGTCTTCGCCGCCATCGTGGCCGTCGCTCGGCTCGGTCTGGAGGTGAACGTCACCGCGTGGCTGGCGCTCGCCGAGAACATGCCGTCGGGTTCCGCCGTGCGCCCCGGTGACGTGCTGCGGATGTACAGCGGCAAGACCGTCGAGGTGCTCAACACCGACGCCGAGGGGCGGCTGGTCCTCGCGGACGCGCTGTGGGCCGCCTCCGCGGAGAAGCCGGACGCGATCGTCGACGTGGCGACGCTGACCGGCGCGATGATGCTGGCGCTGGGCAACCGGACGTTCGGGATCATGGCGAACGACGACGCGTTCCGCTCCGCGGTGTACGAGGCCGCGGCCGAGGTGGGCGAGCCTTCGTGGCCGATGCCGCTGCCGGAGCACCTGCGCAAGGGGATGGACTCCCCCACGGCCGATATCGCGAACATGGGTGAGCGGATGGGTGGCGGGCTGGTCGCGGGGCTGTTCCTGCGGGAGTTCGTGGGTGAGGGCATCACGTGGGCGCACCTGGACATCGCGGGTCCGGCGTTCAACGAGGGTGGGCCGTTCGGGTACACGCCCAAGGGGGGCACGGGTACCGCTGTCAGGACGCTGGTGCGGCTGGCGGAGCTGACTGCCGCGGGTGACCTGGGGTGACGTTCGCCTGAGAGCTCGATCGCTTAGGGGCGTGGGCGAGTGCGGGCCGGTGGTGGCTGGTCGCGCAGTTCCCCGCGCCCCTAAGGGCGTCGGTGTCCCGTACGCCCCGATGGACCCGGAGCTGGTCGCGCCCGCGCGGCGGAGCCGCAGATCGGCACAGCCCCGCGCCCCTAAGGGCGTCGGTGTCCCGTACGCCCCGATGGACCCGGAGCTGGTCGCGCCCGCGCGGCGGAGCCGCAGATCGGCACAGCCCCGCGCCCCTAAGGGCGTCGGTGTCCCGTAGGGCCGCCGGAGCCGCATGTCGGCACAGCCCCGTGCCCCTGGGTGTCTCACGGTGACCCCTGCCTCAAAGTGAGGTCCTCACATGTGAGCGTGTGGTGTCTCACACCCCGGCCCGGCGTCTCGTTCTCCTCCGACAAGTGCGAAGATGGCACTCGGCAGGACAGGGCCCCCACCACAGGGCCGAAGAAAGAGCGGCCGGACACCAGCCGCCGCGCGGTCATGGACGACCGGCGTACGGCGCACATGCATGGAGGACGTGACGTGGCGAACGACGCCAGCACCGTTTTCGACCTAGTGATCCTCGGCGGTGGTAGTGGCGGTTACGCCGCGGCCCTGCGCGGGGCGCAGCTGGGGCTTGACGTCGCCCTGATCGAGAAGGACAAGGTCGGCGGTACCTGCCTGCACCGAGGGTGCATCCCCACCAAGGCCCTGCTGCACGCGGGCGAGATCGCCGACCAGGCCCGCGAGAGCGAGCAGTTCGGCGTGAAGGCCACCTTCGAGGGCATCGACATCGCCGGGGTCCACAAGTACAAGGACGGCGTGGTCTCCGGGCTCTACAAGGGCCTGCAGGGTCTGGTCGCCTCCCGCAAGGTGACGTACATCGAGGGTGAGGGCCGGCTGTCCTCCCCCACCTCGGTCGACGTGAACGGCCAGCGCATCCAGGGCCGCCACGTCCTCCTCGCGACCGGCTCCGTGCCGAAGTCGCTGCCGGGCCTGGAGATCGACGGCAACCGCATCATCTCCTCGGACCACGCCCTCGTCCTGGACCGCGTGCCGAAGTCGGCCATCGTCCTCGGCGGCGGTGTCATCGGCGTCGAGTTCGCCTCCGCCTGGAAGTCCTTCGGCACCGACATCACGATCATCGAGGGTCTCAAGCACCTCGCCCCGCTCGAGGACGAGAACTCCTCCAAGCTTCTTGAGCGCGCGTTCCGCAAGCGCGGCATCAAGTTCAACCTGGGCACCTTCTTCTCGAAGGCCGAGTACACCGCCGACGGCGTCAAGGTCACCCTCGCCGACGGCAAGGAGTTCGAGGCCGAGCTCCTGCTCGTCGCCGTCGGCCGTGGCCCGGTCTCCGCCGGTCTCGGTTACGAGGAGCAGGGCGTCGCGATGGACCGCGGCTATGTCCTGGTCGACGAGTACATGCGGACGAACGTCCCCACCATCTCCGCCGTCGGCGACCTGGTCCCGACCCTCCAGCTCGCGCACGTCGGCTTCGCCGAGGGCATCCTGGTGGCGGAGCGTCTGGCCGGCCTCAAGGCCGTCCCGATCGACTACGACGGTGTCCCCCGCGTGACCTACTGCCACCCGGAGGTCGCCTCCGTCGGTATCACCGAGGCCAAGGCCAAGGAGATCTACGGTGCGGACAAGGTCGTCGCTCTGAAGTACAACCTGGCGGGCAACGGCAAGAGCAAGATCCTGCAGACCGCGGGCGAGATCAAGCTCGTCCAGGTCAAGGACGGTGCCGTGGTCGGCGTCCACATGGTCGGCGACCGCATGGGCGAGCAGGTCGGCGAAGCCCAGCTGATCTACAACTGGGAGGCGCTGCCGGCCGAGGTCGCCCAGCTCATCCACGCCCACCCGACGCAGAACGAGGCGCTCGGCGAGGCTCACCTGGCACTGGCCGGCAAGCCGCTGCACGCTCACGACTGACCCTCGGTCGACGAAGCGACTTCGCGACGACACAGACTTCCGCAATTCGTAAGGAGCAACCGAAACCATGGCGGTTTCCGTAACCCTTCCGGCGCTCGGCGAGAGCGTCACCGAGGGCACTGTCACCCGATGGCTGAAGGCCGAGGGTGAGCGAGTAGAGGCCGACGAGCCGCTGCTCGAGGTGTCGACCGACAAGGTCGACACCGAGATCCCCTCCCCCGCCGCCGGCATCCTGGCCTCCATCAAGGTCGCCGAGGACGAGACGGTCGAGGTCGGCGCCGAGCTGGCCGTCATCGACGACGGCACGGGCGCGCCCGCCGCCGCCCCTGCCCCCGCCGCCGAGCCCGAGCCCGCCGCGGCTCCGGAGCCGGCCGCCGCGGCCCCCTCCACCGAGCAGGCCGCTCCGGCGCCCGCTCCCACCGCCGAGGCCGCCACCGGCGGCGGCTCCGCCGAGGGCACGGACGTCGTCCTGCCCGCGCTCGGCGAGTCCGTCACCGAGGGCACCGTCACCCGCTGGCTGAAGTCGGTCGGCGACTCCGTCGAGGCCGACGAGCCGCTGCTCGAGGTCTCCACGGACAAGGTCGACACCGAGATCCCGGCGCCCACCTCGGGTGTGCTGCTGGAGATCACGGTCGGCGAGGACGAGACCGCTGAGGTCGGCGCCAAGCTGGCCGTCATCGGTGCCCCGGGTGCGGCTCCGGCCGCTGCCCCGGCTCCCGCCGCTCCGGCCCCGGCTCCGGCCGCTGCCCCGGCCGCCGCCGCTCCGGCCCCGGCTGCCCCGGCCGCACCCGCAGCCCCGCCGGCCCCGGCTCCGGCCCCCGCCGCACCCGCGGCTGCGCCGGCCCCGGTCGCCGCTGCCCCGGCCCCGGTCGCCGCTGCCCCGGCTCCGGCTCCGGCCCCCGCGCCGGCCGCTCCGGCTCCGGTCGCCGCCGCTCCGGCCGCGCCCGCCGCCACCGCGGGTGACGACGGCGCCTACGTGACCCCGCTGGTGCGCAAGCTCGCCGCCGAGAACGGCGTCGACCTGGCCACCGTCAAGGGCACCGGCGTCGGCGGTCGTATCCGCAAGCAGGACGTCGTCGCCGCCGCCGAGGCCGCGAAGGCCGCCGCCGCTGCTCCGGCTCCGGCCGCTGCCGCCCCGGCCGCCCCCGCCGCCAGGAAGGCGCTGTCCCTGGAGGCCTCCCCCCTCCGTGGCCAGACCGTCAAGATGCCGCGCATCCGCAAGGTCATCGGCGACAACATGGTCAAGGCGCTGCACGAGCAGGCGCAGCTGTCCTCGGTCGTCGAGGTCGACGTGACGCGTCTGATGAAGCTCCGCGGCCGGGCGAAGGACTCCTTCGCCGCCCGTGAGGGCGTCAAGCTCTCCCCGATGCCGTTCTTCGTCAAGGCCGCGGCCCAGGCGCTGAAGGCGCACGCGCCCATCAACGCCAAGATCAACGAGGGCGAGGGCACGATCACCTACTTCGACACCGAGAACATCGGTATCGCGGTGGACTCCGAGAAGGGCCTGATGACCCCGGTCATCAAGCACGCGGGCGACCTCAACATCGCCGGCATCGCGAAGGCCACGGCGGAGCTGGCCGGCAAGGTCCGCGCCAACAAGATCACGCCGGACGAGCTGTCCGGCGCGACCTTCACCATCTCCAACACCGGTTCGCGCGGTGCGCTCTTCGACACGATCATCGTGCCGCCGGGCCAGGTCGCGATCCTCGGCATCGGCGCCACCGTCAAGCGCCCGGCCGTCCTGGAGACCGAAGAGGGCACGGTCATCGCCGTCCGCGACATGACCTACCTGACCCTCTCCTACGACCACCGTCTGGTGGACGGCGCCGACGCGGCCCGCTACCTGACCGCGGTCAAGGCGATCCTGGAGGCGGGCGAGTTCGAGGTCGAGCTCGGCCTGTAAGCCTCAGAAAGCAGTGCCTGTACGGTGCCCCGCCCGGAGCTTTCCGGTCGGGGCACCGTCGTGTCACCGGGGCGTCAGCCGCTTGTCCGACCAGCCCCAGAGCAGCTCGACCCACACGTTCGGGACGGACAGCTTGTCGGCGCGGGTGAGTCCTTTCGTGCGGTACGCCTTCAGGACGTCGTACGTCGCGTCGAGGCAGTCCCGGGAGGTGAGGTCGCCGGTCTTCGGGTCGAAGCCGACGAGGAAGCCGCGGGACTCGACGGTGCGGATCATCGCGCGGGCGGCGTTCACGTCGTGCGTCGAGGAGTTGGTGCAGCGGTAACGGCTGTACGGGTGCTCGGAGTTGCCGGGATAGTGGGCGTCGCGGGACATCTCGCCGAGCATGCGCTCGTACGAGCCCTCGGCGTGCCAGGCGCCGATGTCGCCGCCCGGCGGGGTGTAGAGGCCGGCGCTCGGGTTCTCCACCGCGCCGTACACCCAGCGGTTGGTCCCCGCGACCCGGAAGCCCCAGCCGACGTGGCCGAACTTCTGGGCGCCGTCGGGCTTGATGAAGACGCAGGCGCCGCCGGAGGTGCTTGCGCCCGCCATACCGGTGACCGCTGCCGAGCTCTCGGGCTTCGCGGCCGCCCGCGTGGCCGTGGACGTCTGCCGGCAGCCCGTCATGCCCAGGACCGTGCCGATCACGGCCGCCGCGGCCGTCCAGCGAAGTGCTCCGCGTCGTCCTTGGTTGTTCATGCCATCCCCCGATGGTTGGTGCCAGGGGGCGCCCCTCGCGGACACTCCCCTGCCGAACGCGACGGGGAGCGGGCTCCCGGGGTTGCTGCGGTGACACGGCGGTGACCGCTCCGGGCCGGACCCGGTACGGGTCTTTACAGGGTGAGCCGCCCTGTGGAGCGTGTAAGTCTCGTCTCACCTGCACGAAAGCGCCCCCGTGCGCCCCTCGGGAAAGCGCGTGCGGCCTTATTGTCTAAACGTCAAACGCCCCCGGGGCCGATGGGCGGCCCCTCCCTAAGGAGCACTCATGACCGCGCCCGTCGTCCACTCGCTGCGCGAACAGATCCGCGAGCACATCGTGGAAGGGATCGTCAGCGGTCGCTGGAAGCCGGGCGAGCGGATCGTGGAGCGACGGATCGCCACCGAGCTGGAGGTCAGTCAGACCCCCGTGCGGGAGGCGCTGCGCGAGCTGGAGTCGCTGCGGCTGATCGAGTCGGCGCCCAACAAGGGCGTGCGGGTGCGGAACCTGACGGCGGCCGACCTGGAGGAGAGCTACCCGGTCCGGGCCGGTCTGGAGGCGATCGCGGCGGAGCTGGCGGCGGAGCGGCTGGCGCAGGACTGCTCGGCGCTGGAGCCTCATGTCGCCGCGCTCTACGAGGCCGACCGCGCGTCCGACGGGACGGGACAGGTGCGGCACACGGTGGGCTTCCACCGGGAGATGGTCCGCGCGGCCGGCAACTCCGTCCTCCTGCACACCTGGGAGGGGCTCGGCATCGAGGTCTTCACGGCCCTGTCGATCCGCTGGCTGGGCACGGTCCAGCAGTCCTACGCGGAGGAGCACGAGGAGCTCGTGCAGGCGTTCCGGCGCCGGGATCCGCGGATCGCGGAGCTGGTGAAGGCGCATGTGCTGGGCTGCGCGCCGCGCCACGAAGCCGACTAGCCGTCGTCGCCGGAGGTGTTTCGCCCCCCGCCGCCCCTACCCGTCCCGTCCCCAGGGGCTGCCGCACATCGGCACCGGCCCGCACCCCTGGCCAACCGAGCACGCCCTCGCTCAAACGCACTCTCACCTGCAAAAACACCGGAGCGATAACGTCACCCCGTGCCACCGCCGGAGGCACCCCGTGCCTACTTTCTCGTAATCGAGAGGTTTTGCCCTTCAACCCTTTGATCGATCATCGATCAGGGAGTTACAGTCGCCGACGGGCCTCTACCGAGGCTGACGGCCTCTCCAACGAGGCTTGAGCCCTGTCCTGCCAAAGACCTAGGGCAACCCCGAACCCTTGCCGATGAGGGAACCCCCTTCGACTGAGGAAGGCGGCGACATGACCGACCCCTACGCCATCCAGCCGAGCGAGCTCGATCAGCTCCCGGACCGTGACCCCGAGGAGACCGCCGAATGGCAGGCCTCATTGGACGCGGTCGCCAAGGCTGCCGGCCCGCACCGTGCCGCGTACCTGATGCGCCGCACGCTGGAGCGCGCGGAGGGCAACGGCATCGCGCTGCCCAAGCTGCTCGAGACGGACTACGTCAACACCATCCCCACTTCCGCCGAGCCGTCCGCGCCCGGTGACGAGGAGATGGAGCGGAAGATCACCGCGTGGAACCGCTGGAACGCGGCCGCGATGGTCACCCGTGGTTCCAAATACGGCGTCGGCGGCCACATCGCCACCTTCGCCTCCGCGGCCTGGCTCTACGAGACCGGCTTCAACCACTTCTTCAAGGGCAAGGAAGCCGACGGTTCCGGCGACCAGCTCTACATCCAGGGCCACGCCTCCCCCGGCATCTACGCCCGCGCCTTCCTCGACGGCCGGCTCGACGAGCAGCAGCTCGACAACTTCCGCCGCGAGTCGGGGGGCAACGGCCTGCCGTCCTACCCGCACCCGCGCCGGCTGCCCTGGCTGTGGGAGTTCCCGACCGTCTCCATGGGTCTGGGCCCGCTCTCCGCGATCTACCAGGCGCGCTTCAACCGCTATTTGACGGCCCGCGGCATCAAGGACGTCTCGGACTCCCACGTCTGGGCCTTCCTCGGCGACGGCGAGATGGACGAGCCCGAGTCGACGGCGGCACTCGCACTGGCTTCGCGTGAGGGCCTCGACAACCTCACCTTCGTCATCAACTGCAACCTCCAGCGCCTCGACGGCCCGGTCCGCGCGAACTTCAAGATCGTGCAGGAGCTGGAGGCCCAGTTCCGCGGCGCCGGCTGGAACGTCATCAAGACGCTGTGGGGCACGGCCTGGGACGAGCTGTTCCAGCTCGACACCACGGGTGCGCTCGTACGACGGCTCCGCGAGGTACCGGACGCGCAGGTCCAGACGTACCAGACCCGTGGCGCCGCCTACATCCGCGAGGACTTCTTCGGCAAGGACCCGGCGCTCGCCGAGATGGCGAAGCTGCTGAGCGACGACAAGATCCTCGAGTGTTTCCACCTCTCCCGCGGTGGCCACGAGGCACGCAAGGTCTACGCCGCCTACAAGGCCGCCGTCGAGTTCAAGGGTGCCCCGACGGTCATCCTGGCCCAGACGGTCAAGGGCCACACCCTCGGCGAGGGCTTCGCGTCGAAGAACGCCAACCATCAGATGAAGAAGCTCTCGGTGGACGAGTTCAAGACGATGCGTGACCTGCTGGAACTGCCCATCAAGGACAGCGACTTCGTCGACGGGGTCGTGCCCTACGGCCACCCCGGCGCCGACTCCCCCGAGGTCCGCTACCTCCAGGAGCGCCGCGCCGCTCTCGGCGGACCCGCCCCGGCCCGTCGTACGCACGCGCTCGCCCCGCTGCCCGCCCCCGCCGAGAAGGCCTTCGCCTCCTTCGACAAGGGCTCCGGCTCCCAGAACGTGGCCACCACCATGGCCTTCGTCCGCCTGATCAAGGACCTGGTCCGCGACAAGGAGACGGGCAAGCGCTGGGTGCCGATCGTCCCCGACGAGGCGCGCACCTTCGGCATGGAGAGCCTCTTCCCGTCCCTGGGCATCTACTCCCCCAAGGGCCAGACGTACGAGCCGGTCGACCGTGACCAGCTGATGTACTACAAGGAGGCCGAGAACGGCCAGATCCTCAACGAGGGGATCACCGAGGCCGGTTCGATGGCCGACTTCATCGCCGCGTCCACCGCGTACTCCACGCACGGCGAAGCGATGATCCCGTTCTACATCTTCTACTCGATGTTCGGCTGGCAGCGCACGGCCGACCAGATGTGGCAGCTCGGCGACCAGCTGGGCCGCGGCTTCCTGGTGGGCGCGACGGCGGGCCGTACGACGCTGACGGGCGAGGGCCTGCAGCACGCGGACGGTCACTCGCCGGTGATCGCGGCGACGAACCCGGCGTCCCTGACGTACGACCCGGCGTTCGCGTACGAGGTCGCGGCGATCGTCAAGGACGGTCTGCGCCGGATGTACGGCGAGGCGGCCCCGGGCGAGGACCCGAACGTCTTCTACTACCTCACGGTCTACAACGAGCCCATGCCCCAGCCGGCCAAGCCGTCCGGACCCGGCATCGACGAGGGCATCGTCAAAGGCCTGTACCGCTTCAACACGGCGGAGTCGGCGGGCCTGGACGCGGCCGCGGCGAACGCCCCGCGGATCCAGCTGCTGAGCTCCGGCACGGCGATCCACTGGGCCCTCAAGGCGCAGCAACTGCTGGCCGAGGAGTGGGGTGTGGCCGCCGACGTGTGGTCCGCGACCTCCTGGACCGAGCTGCGCCGCGACGCGCTGGAGGCCGACGCGGCCCTCCTGCGCGGCGAGGAGCGGGTGCCGTACGTCCGTCAGGCGCTGCACGGCGCCGAGGGCCCGGTGCTGGCGGTCTCCGACTACATGCGCCAGGTCCCGGACCAGATCGCGCAGTGGGTCGAGCAGGACTACTCGTCGCTCGGTGCCGACGGCTTCGGCCTCTCGGACACCCGCGAGGGGGCCCGCCGCCACTTCGGCGTCGACGCCGAGTCCATCGTGGTCGCGGCGCTCGCCCAGCTGGCGCGGCGCGGAGAAGTCAAGGCGACGGCCGTGAAGGAAGCGCGGGAGCGGTACAGGTTGTAGTTCGGCCACGGGTGCGTGGGGGCTGGTCGCGCAGTTCCCCGCGCCCCTAAAAGCAGGTCGGCCTAGGCACGCCTGTCTATTAGGGGCGCGGGGAACTGCGCGACCGACCCCCCACCGGCCCGCACCCGAAAAACGCACCCGACTCCGCCCAACCCGCGGAGCGCCCCGCATCATGGGCTGTATGCGTGCCGCCCGCCTCATCAAGATGGTCCTGCTCCTCCAGTCCCGGCCCTCGATGACCGCCGCCGAGCTGGCGCGGGAGCTGGAGGTGTCCGAGCGGACGATCACCCGGGATGCGCAGGCGCTGTCGGAGGCCGGGGTTCCGGTGTACGCGGATCGCGGGCGGGCCGGGGGCTACCGGCTGATCGGCGGGTACCGGACCCGGCTGACCGGGCTGGCCCGGGGTGAGGCGGAGGCGCTGTTCCTGTCCGGTGTGCCCGGGGCGCTGCGCGAGATGGGCCTGGAGGACGCCGCCTCGGCCGCCCGTCTGAAGGTCTCCGCCGCGCTGCTCCCCTCGCTCCGGGACGCCTCGAAGACGGCCGCCCAGCGCTTCCACCTGGACGCCCCGAACTGGTGGAGCGAGCCGAAGACACCCGAGCTGCTGCCCGCGCTCGCCGACGCGGTGTGGGACGACCGCCGGGTCACCGCCCGCTATCGCAAGGGCGCTCAGGAGGTCGAGCGGGAGCTGGAGCCGTACGGGCTCGTGCTGAAGGCGGGGGTCTGGTACCTGTGCGCGCGGATTCCCGACCCCGGTTCCTTCCGGGTGTACCGGATCGACCGGTTCACGACGGTGGAACCCTCGGCGGACCGCTTCGAACGCGACGAGGAGTTCGATCTCCCCGCCTTCTGGGAGGATCAGGCGGAACGGTTCGCACGGTCGATCCTGCGGGCCGAGGTCGTCGTTCGGCTGTCACCGGACGGGGTGCGCCGGCTGCCGTACGCCCTGGCCGACCGGGTCTCCACCGGTGAGGCGCTGGAGCGGGCGGGGGCGCCGGACGAGGACGGCTGGGTGACCGTGACGGTCGCCGTGGAGTCGGAGAAGGTCGCCCGTACGCAGCTGCTGTCGCTGGGCCCCGAGGTGGAGGTGCTGGCTCCGGAGGGTCTGCGGGCCTGTTTCGCCGAGGACGCGCGCCGTCTGGCCGCCCTGTACGGGACATAACAATCCGCCGCACTCCACGTGCGCCTCACCCGTCCAGGGCCGATGCTGGACCCGTGATGGACGAGACGGAGTTCTGGGAGCTGGTGGACGCCGCCCGTGAGGCCGCCGAGGGCGACCCCGAGGAGCAGGCGGATCTTCTCATCGACCGGCTCCTCCAGATGGACCCCGAGATGGTCCTGGACTTCGCCCGTCACTTCGAGGCCCGCTACAACCGCGCGTACACCTGGGACCTGTGGGGCGCGGCCTGGGTCCTGCTCGAGGGGGCCGGCGACGACACCTTCGACTCCTTCCGCTGCTGGCTGATCGGTCAGGGGCGCGAGGTGTACGAGGGTGCCGTGCACGCTCCCGACTCGCTGTCCGACCTCCTGGACGACTTCGACGAGGAGATCGACGGCGACGGGGAGGAGCTGGGGTACGCCGCCGACGAGGCGTACGAACAGCTCACCGGCGTCACCGTCCCCGACCTCGGAATCCCGCCCGCGCCGTCGGAGCCGGAGGGGACACCGGTCGACTTCGAGAGCGAGCGGGTGTTGTCGGAGCGGTATCCCAAGCTGTGGGAGCGGTTCAGGGGCTGACGTCTACTTCAGGGGGAACCATGGCTCGAATCCCGTACCCGGAACATCCCGCCGACGGCGTCGCGAAGCTGCCCGTGCCGCTCAACGCCTTCCGCATGCTCTCCCACGCCCCGCCGCTCACGGACACGGCGATCGACATGGGCCTGGCGGTCCTGCTCGAGTCGACGCTGCCCGTCCGGCTGCGCGAACTGGTGATCATGGCGGTGGCCGCCGGCACGAAGTGCGCGTACGAAGCCGCGCAGCACCGGCCGATCGCGCTCAACTCGGGCGCGACGGCCGCCCAGTTGACGGCCATCGCCGAACTGCGCTCCAGCGGCCCCGAGTTCGACGCGGCGGAGTCGGCCGCGGTCGCGGCGACCTTCGAACTCCTCTCCCGACACACCCTGTCCGAGGACGGGTTGACGGCTCTGCGCGCCTCCTTCGCCGACCGCCAGGTGGTCGAGATCGTCACGACGGTCGGCTACTACGTCATGCTGGCGGGCCTCATGAACGGCCTCGGCGTGGACGTCGACCCGTCCGGGGAGCAGTTCCTCGGCCTGACGGGCGACGGACCCGGGTGAGGCTCAGACCGCGGTCGCGCGCCTGCGGGTCGTGTCCGTCGGGATGTACGCCTGGGTCTGGTCGACCTTCAGGACCACGTGGTGCATCGGGGCCGCGTTCGCCTGGTCGAGAGCGGAGGCCGTGACGGCGGCCGGACCGAGGACGACGGCCACGGCGGCGCAGAGGGCCGCCCAGGGACCGCGGGACATCTTGGTGTTGGCGTGACTGCTGTTCATCTTCCCCACCTCCAGTCAGTGCGTATGGCATGACGGTAGGGCGGCAGTTTCGGGGTGCTCCATGAGCCGCCTACGAGGAACCTGTGAGCGGACCGCCGAACGGCCCCACCGAGAGGCGCCGTTCAGCTGCCTTCGGTGGTGAGGACTGGTCAGGCAGCGGCCGTTCGGCTGAACCCCGCTCAGGAGCCGATCGTGCCACTGCCGGTCTTCCGCGCCCTCGACCATGTCCTGGTGGTCGAGGTGGACGAGATCATCGACATCGCCAACGCCGAACACATCCGTACCGCCCTCGTATGCCAACTGCTGCGCGCCCGTGGCCAGGAGGCGAGCGCGGTCGTCGTCGACCTGCGTGATCCGTTTCTGACCTCGGCCGGTGTCGACGTGCTGGAGGGCATACGGGATCTCGCCGACTCGGTGACGGTCAGGCTCCTCGTCGTCGCCCCGCACCCGCTCACCCGCCGCGTCCTGCGCCTCACCGCCGCCGACCGGCAACGGGAGGTCCACCCCCGGCTGACCGAGGCGCTGCGGGCGATCCGGTGACCGACGTCACGGAACGCGTCCGGAAGGTTCACCTTTGAACTCTTGACCAGTGCCGTGATCCCCGGCGTACCGTGGCCGCCCCGAACAGGAGCACCCTGCCCATGACCAGCCCGGACGTGCGGGAGATTTCGCGCGAGGAGCATCTCGCCCATCTGCGGCTGCATCCCGACGCGAGCCATCTCCAGATCCCCGAGTGGGGCGATGCGAAGCCGGACTGGCGGGCGGAGAGCGTCGGCTGGTTCGAGGGCGAGGCGCTGGTCGCGGCGGCGTTGGTGCTGTACCGGCCGCTGCCCGGGACGCGGCGCTTCCTGGCGTACCTCCCCGACGGGCCCGGGATCGACTGGCGGCACCCCCGGCTGGAGCGCTGGCTGGACCCGCTCGTCGCCCATCTGGAGGCACGCGGGGCGTTCTCGGTGCGGATCGGGCCGCCGGTCGTCGTACGGCAGTGGGCTCCGGGGACCGTCGCGACGGGGATCGCCGACCCCGCCGTACGCCATCTCGACGACCTGTCCGCGGCCGCCATCGACGGATACGCGCTGGACGCGGCCGAGCGGCTGGGGCGGCTCGGGTGGCGGCGGTGCGCGGAGGGCGACGGGAACGGGTTCGGGCTCGGTCAGCCGCGCTACGGGTGCCTCGTCCCGCTGGAGGGGCGCACGGCGGACGAGCTGCGCGAGGGCCTCGCCCCGCACTGGGAGCAGTCGTTGCGTACGGCCGAGGAGGCGGGGGTCCGGGTCTCCTGGGGCTCGGCGTCGGATCTGCCCGACTTCCACCGGCTGTACGTCTCGACCGCCGCGCACGACGGCTTCAAGGCCCGGCCGCTGGACTACTTCCGCCGTATGTGGAAGGCCCTGAACGCCGAGGACGACGACCGGGTGCGGCTCTATCTCGCCGAGTACGACGGCATCGTGCTCTCCGCCGCGCTCATGATCAACGTCGGCTCGTGCGCTTGGCACTCCTACGCCGCGTCCGGGCGCCAGGGGCGTCAACTGCGGCCCAGCAGCGCCCTGTTGTGGCGGATGATGAACGACGCGCGGTCGGCGGGCTGCGAGACGTACGACCTGCGGTCCATCACCCCCGCCCTCACCGAGGACCGGCTGCTGGGGCGCCTGCGCTTCAAGACGGGCGCGGGCGGCTACGCCGTGGAGTACCTCGGCGAGTGGGAACAGCCCGTGGGCAGCCAGGGGAAGGTGCTCCAGGGGGCCTTGCGGGCGTACCTCGGGCGCCGGTGAGCCGGTCGGCGACGACGCTCGCGGTGTTCCCGGCGTGGGCCGGGGCGGCTACCCGGACGGTGGGCGGCCCGCCTGCGGCCCGGGCACGCGGCTGTCCGGCGCCGGAGCCGTCCGGGTCGCCGGGAGGCGTCCCTGGAGGCGGGCCGCCGTCTGTCTGATCTCCGGGAGGCGGGCCGAGAGGGCCGCGCCGGGGCAGCTGGTCATGTAGCCGTCCTCGTGGCCGGCGACGGCGGGGAGGGCGGCGCTGGTGCCGGCGGCGTAGCGGCTGAGGCCGTTGCTCGATGTCAGTTTCACGGTTCTGCGCGGGTCCACGTCCGCGAGGCCCAGCTTCCAGGCCGCCAGCGAGGCGATCGCGTCGGTCATCGCCTGCGGCACCGGGACGCCCGCCGTGAAGGTGCCCAGGGCCGCGATGCCGGAGGTGCGGTGGTTGAAGCCCTGGGTGTGGGCGCCGGTGACGGGGCGGTCGACACCTCCCGCGCGGCCCTCGTAGATCGTGCCGCAGCGGTCGACGAGGAAGTTGTAGCCGATGTCGTCCCAGTCGCGGGCGCCGATCTGGCCGGCCGCGAGGTAGCGGATGATGCGGGGCACGTCGGCGCAGTCGTAGGTGTTGGGCGAGTCGGTGTGGTGGATGAAGACGGCGACGACCTTGTCGTCGTAGCGGGCCGGGGGCGGGGTGCGGGCGGCCGTGTTCGCCTCGCCCGTGCCCGAGGCCCAGACCGTCCTCGGCACTATGCGTGGCTTCGCCGCGTGGTGGGGTGCGGGGCGGGCCGCGAGGGGGTGGGCGGAGCGGGCCCCGGCGCGGCGCTCGACGCCGTTCGCGCAGAGCACGAGGACCACGACGGCCGCCAGCCCGGGGACACAGGCGAGCAGCAGCAGCACTCCGGTCGGCAGCCGGCTCCTCCGGCGCGGCGCCCGGGTCCGTATACGGACCGGTCGCCGCCGTCGTATGCCCCGCGCTCTTCGGACACGCATGGTCCCACTCTCGGCCGGATCCTCCGCGTCCGCGATGTGTGGTGTGCCACCCGGTGGAACCATCGTCCTGGTCCGGGGCGTTTCTCCGGATGCACGCACAGCGTGTGCGCGCACGCGTGGCCGGTTCCGGGCGTCACGCGCGCGTGTCTGCTGATCACTGGGCCCGTCCCCTCCGTAATAAGGGGTCCAAGAGAAAGGCGGCTCCGTGGACCTGCTCGACATCCTGCTGGTGCTGGTGATCCTGGCCTATGCGGCATCCGGCTACCGGCGCGGTCTGGTGGCCGGCTGTGTCTCGCTCGCCGGTTTCGTGGGCGGCGCGATCATCGGCGTGTGGGTGCTGCCCTGGATGATGGACCTGGTGACTCCGGGCAGCACGTCGGCGACGGTGACGGCGGTGCTCACGGTGCTGGTCCCGGCCGTCGCCGGGCACGAACTCGCGGGGCGTCTGGCGCTGCGGCTGCGCCGGGAGCTGGGCCGTGCCAGTCTCGGTCCGCTGCGGGTGGCCGACGGGGTCGGCGGTGCCGCGGCCAACTCGGTCGCCGTGCTGATCGTGGCGTGGGTGGCGGCGAGCGTGCTGGGCGCGTCCTCGTCCGCGGTGCTCACCACGGCGATCCAGGATTCACGGCTGCTGGGTGCCGTGCAGAACGCCATGCCGGACACCACTCCGGCCTGGTTCTCCCGGGCCACGTCCGCGCTCACCGAGGCGGGTTTCCCCCAGGTCTTCAACCCGTTCGAGAACGAGTCGACGGCCCGGGTCGCCAAGCCCACCGGCGACAGCGTCACCGCGAGCGCCACGAACGCGGCCAAGCGCAGCACCGTGAAGATCGAGGGCGTCTCCGGCACCCAGGGCCGCGAGGGCAGCGGCTTCGTGTACTCCGCCGAGCACGTGATGACCAACGCCCATGTGGTGGCCGGCATCGACGAGCCGACCGTCCGGGTGGGCGGGGTCGGACGGTCGTACGAGGCACGCGTGGTGCTCTTCGATCCGGACAAGGACGTGGCGGTGCTGTACGTGCCCGACCTTCAGGCCCCGGTGCTGCGCTTCGACGACAACGCCTCGCGCGGCGACTCCGCGGTCGTCGCGGGCTATCCGCAGGACGGCGATCTCAACCTCCAGGCCGCCACCGTCGCCAACCGGGTCCAGGCGAACGGCCAGAACATCTACAACGACGGGACCGTCACCCGCGAGATCTACTCGATCCGGTCGACGGTCCGCCCGGGCAACTCCGGCGGGCCGCTGCTGACGACGGACGGCCAGGTGTACGGGGTCGTCTTCGCCCGCTCGACGTCGGACGACGAGACGGGGTATGTGCTGACCGCCGACGAGGTAGCCGCCGACGCCGAGCGGGCGGCGAGGGCGACGGCGCCGGTGGACACGGGTGACCTGGTGACGTCGTAGCCGGTCGCGACGTCAGAAGTGGGTCCCGCCGTCGATGCGGACCTCGGTACCGGTGATGAACCGGCCATCCTCGCTCGCGAGCATCGCGACGACGCCCGCCACGGTCTCGGGGCCCGCGAAGCCCCGGCCGAGGGCGGGTGCGAGCTTGGTGTAGAGGTCCCAGTCGGTGTCCTCGGGCAGGCCCGGGCCGGCGCTCTGCCCACTGGCGCCCGAGCCGTCGGTCATGCCGGAGGAGATGGAGCCGGGCTGCACGGCGGTGAAGCGGATGCCCTGCTTGCTGTACTCGCTCGCGAGCGCGTGGGTCATGGACTGGATGCCGCCCTTGCTGGCCGCGTAGGCCGCCATGTAGGGGTGGGCGAAGGCCGCCGAGGTCGAGCTGAAGTTCACGACGGCGGGGCCGGTGCCCTCGCGCAGCGCCGGTATCGCCTCGCGGATCATCAGGAAGGTGCCGGTGAGGTTGACCGCGATGATCCGGTTGAAGTCGGCGAGGCTCTGCTCGTGGGTGTGGGCGGAGCGCAGGATGCCGGCGGCGTTGACGAGCACGTCGAGCCCGCCCAGCGCCTGGACGGCGAGGGCCACGGCCTGCCGTACGGAGGCCTCGTCGGCGATGTCGACGAGGACCGTGGTCAGCCGCCGCGCGCTCGCGCCCGCCTTTTCGACGGTGTCCTTCAGGCCGGCCTCACTGATGTCGGCGGCGACGACGGTGCCGCCCTCGGCGAGCAGCCGGAGCACGGTGGCCTGGCCGATGCCGGAGCCGCCACCGGTGACGAGGGCGCGTCGGTTCTCGTAACGGTTCATGGCCTTCACCGTATGCCCGGGTGGCACGTTTTGCCATCAAGGCGAAAGGTGCCAGTGTCGGAGCTCCGGCGTAGGCTTCCCCGGTGAGCACCAAGCCCCTCTCACTGACCGCGCGCCGCAAGGCGGCGACCCAGGTCGACATCGCACGCGCCGCCGCCGCGTTGTTCACCGAGCACGGACCCGATGGCACGACCGCCGAGGACATCGCCGAGCGGGCCGGGGTCGCCCTGCGCACCTTCTACCGGTACTTCCGCAACAAACAGGACGCCGTCGGCCCGCTGCTGGCCCGGGGCGCCGACCGCTGGCGCGAACTCCTCGCCGCCTCGGAGCCGGGCACCGCCGGACTGCCGCGGGCCCTGGAGCGGGCGATCGAGGAGTCGCTGTCCGTGCCGGACGCGCACGCGGCGGAGGGCCTGCGCCAGACGCGGGCGCTGCTGCGGGCAGCCGTGGCCGACCCGGCGCTGCGGGCCGTGTGGTATCGGGTGAACCAGGAGTCCGAGGAGAAGCTGATCCCGGTGGTGGCGAGGCTGGCCGGGCCGGACGCCGACCCGCTCGACGTACGCCTGACAGCCGCGGCCGCGACGGACGCCATCCGGGTGGCGCTGGAGACCTGGGCGGAGACGGACGCGGACACCAGCGGCCCGGGCTCACCCGCGGAGCTGGCGGTGCGATGCCTGCGGGAACTGGTGGGCGGCATGCGACTGCTGACGGGCTGACGGGCTGACGGCGGCGGTTGCGAACGCGTCGACGTGGCCTGCCCGCCGATCGCCGCCTTGATCGTCAGGATGAGCGGTGTACTCACCGGTGTACTCACCGACCGACTCGTCCGCAGGAGGCTTCCGTGCCCGTCTTCTTCCTGATCTCCCTGCTCGTCGCGGGGGCCGCGCTCTGTCTGGTCGTCCGCAGACGCCGTACGGCCGCCGAGGCCGACCAGGTCAGAGACTGCGCCCCATGAACACGTCGTCCACGTACTTGCCGTCCAGCAGGAACTCCTCGGGCAGAACGCCTTCCACCACGAACCCCTCGGACTCGTAGAGCCCCCGAGCGGGGGCGTTGTGCCCGAGGACGCGCAGCGTGATGCGGCGCGCCCCCAGTCGCCTGGCCTCCTCCTGCGCCGCCCGCAGCAGCGCCCGCCCCACACCGGCGCCCCGCGCCTTCTCGGCGACGACCAGGCCCTGGATCTGGCGGACGTGCGCGTTGCAGGCCAACGGGGTCGGGAAGCCGAGCCGGAGGTAGCCGACGAGCACGCCGTCGAGTTCGGCCACCAGATGGTCGCGCGGGCCGAACCGCTCGCCGTAGAAGGGCTCGTACGGCGGCTGGGGGCGCGGGGAGACGGCGTGCAGGGTGGACCAGGTGGCGCGGTCGAGGCGTCCCAGCGTGTCCTCGTCGTCGAGGGTGGCGTGGCGTATGTGCATATCGGCCACCATACGGCGCAGGCGACCGGGACTTTGTGCGGACCCGGAGCAGAATTGACGCCATGCAGCCTTCCCGAATCGCGGTGGCCGGCGCGTCCGGTCTCATCGGCGGTGCCCTGGTCCGGTCCCTGCTCGCCGACGGACACGAGGTGGTGCGCCTGGTGCGCCGGGCGCCGAGAGACGCGGACGAGGTCCGTTGGGACCCCGAGGGGAAGCGGGTGGACACGGGCGGGCTCGCCGGGTGCGACGCCGTCGTGAACCTCGCGGGCGTCGGGGTCGGCGACCGGCGCTGGACGGAGGAGTACAAGACGCGGATCCGGTCCAGCCGGGTGCACGGCACCTCCGCGCTCGCCGAGGCCGTCGCCTCGCTGGACAAGCCGCCGCGGGTCTTCGTCAACGGCAGCGCGATGGGCTTCTACGGCGAGACGGGCGACCGGGTCGTCGACGAGAGCGCGCCCGCCGGGCAGGGGTTCCTGCCCGAGCTGTGTGTGGAGTGGGAGGGCGCGGCGGCGCCGGCCCAGGAGGCGGGCGTACGGACCGTGTTCACCCGGACCGGGCTGGTGGTGGCGCGCGAAGGGGGTGCCTGGGGGCGGCTGTTCCCGCTGTTCAAGGCCGGGCTCGGGGGGCGGTTGGGCGACGGGCGGCAGTACTGGTCGTTCATCGCGCTGCACGACGAGGTGGCCGCGATCCGGCATCTCATCGACACCGACGGGCTGTCCGGGCCGTTCAACCTGACCGCCCCGAACCCGGTCACCAACCAGGAGATCACCGCCGCCATGGGCCGTGTGCTGCACCGGCCGACGCTCTTCACGGTGCCCTCGCCGGTGCTGCGGGCCGTACTCGGCGAGATGTCCGGGGACGTCCTGGGCAGCCAACGGGTGGTGCCCAAGCGGCTGCTGGAGTCGGGGTTCACCTTCGCGTTCCCGGAGATCGAAGGGGCCGTCCGAGCCGCGCACGCGGAGCCGTAGGGGCGCGCCGGAGGCGAGAGGGCCGAGCGCGCGGAGGCCCGAAGGGCTGAGCACGGTGGGTCCTCTCGACACCGGCTGAGGCGCCCCGGAGGCGGAGCAATGAAGAAGGGGCGAGCGTATGCGACCGGCGTGCGACCGTGCCCTGTTGATGCGCGACTGTTCCTGACCGATTACCGCCTTAACCTCAAGCCGAACTCGGGTATCCCCGGAGCCAGTTGGGGGCATGACGTCTCCACCGGCCGCGCAACCTCGAGGAGGGGCACGTGCTTGAGCCCGCGTACCAGGCGGACGTCGTGATCGTGGGAGCCGGGGTCGCCGGGCTCTCCGCCGCGCATCGGCTGACCAGAGCAGGAGTGACGACCGCGGTGCTGGAGGCCGCCCACGGGGTGGGCGGCCGTATGTCGACGGAGAAGGTCGACGGATTCCGCCTCGACCGCATCGGACAGCTGCTGTCCACGGCGTATCCGGAACTACGCAGGACACCGGGGCTCGACGGACTCGTCCTGCGCCCGTTCGCGCCGGGCGTCCTGCTGCACAGCGACGGGCGCCACCATCGCGCGAGCGCGCCCCCCGGCGCAGGGGGCGCAAGGGGCGCACTCCACGCGGTGCGCGCCCTGGCGAGCGCTCCCAGGCCGACGGTGCCGCGGAGCGCGCCACGGGGCGTCGCCCCCCTGGGCAGCGGCGTCGACCAGGCCCGCCTGGGGGCCGCGCTCACCCGGATCGCGAACACCCCGATCGAACGCCTGCTGTGCCGCACCGAGTCGCCCGCCGCCCAGGCCCTGGCCGCCCGTGGCCTGCCCGCCCGGACGATCGACGGCTTCCTGCGCCCGCTGCTCGCCGCGCTGTTGTGCGACCCCGAGCTGACCACGTCCAGCCGGTGCGCCGACCTCGCGCTGCGCGCCTTCGCGGCCGGGCGGCTGTGTGTACCGGAGGGCGGCGCGGAGGTGCTGCCGGAGCTGCTGGCGCGCTCGCTGCCGGCCGGGACGGTGCACACGGGGGTGCGCGTCACCTCGGTGTCGACGAGCTCGGTGACCACGGCGGAGCACGGCGAGTTCCGCTGCCGGGCGGTACTGCTGGCGACGGACGCCCGCACGGCGGCGGAGCTCCTCCCGGGTCTGCGCGTACCGGACTTCCACCCGGTGACGGTGGTCCACCACACGACGGACGAGCCCCCGGAGACGGGTGCCGCGCTGCTGCTGGACGCGGACCGGGGCGGCCCGGTGGCCCACACGGCGGTGGTCAGCCACGTGGACCCGTCCCGCGCCCCGGCGGGCCGTTCCCTGATCTCGTCGACGGTCCTGGGCCCGCCCCCACCCGACGTCGAGACCGCCGTACGCACACACCTGTCCCGCCTGTACGGCACGTCCACCACCCGCTGGGAGACCCTCGCCGTCCACCACACACCCGAAGCGGTACCGGCGATGCGGGCCCCGCACGACCTGCGCCGCCCGGTACGCCTGCTGGCGGGCCTGTACGTGTGCGGCGACCACAGGGACACCAGCACGGTCCAGGGCGCGCTGCACTCGGGCCACAGGGCGTCGACGGCGATCCTGACGGACCTGGGCTCGGCAGGCTCGATGCACAGGGCGGAGCCACTGCCCACCGCTCGGGCCGCCTGAACCCACCTGGGGGCGCGGGGCTGTATCGATATGCGGCTCCGCCGCGGGGGCGCAACCAGCCACAACGGAGTCGCGCAGACCCCACAACCTCCGAAGTCACAGCGAAGACATCACCCCAGCGCCGCGACCTTGTCCCGATACCCCCGCACCGGCGCCGCGTCCTTGTACGGCTCCAGCCGCTTCTCGAAGTCCCGCACATACTCGATCGCGCGCACCGACCGCATCTCCACAGCGGCCCCCGCCGCCTCCGCCCCCAGCGCGCACGCCTGGTCGAGCTCACCCAGCCCCAGCCGGGCGGAGGCCAGCACCACACGGCAGAACAGCCGGCTGCGGGCGTACGCGGGCGCCCGCAACTGCAGGGACCGCTCGGCATGCTGGGCCGCGGCACGGAACTGCTGCAGATCCCGGTGCGCATGACCGAACTCGTCCGCCAGCTGCGCCTCGTCGAAGAACCGCGCCCAGTAAGGGACTTCGTCGCCGGGCCGAGCCGCCTCCAGCGCCCGCTCGGCCCGCACCAGCGCCCCCGTGCACGCCCGCACCTCGCCCAGCACCCCGTGCGCCCGCGCCTCGACCGCGTGCAGCAGGGCCTGGACCACCGGCGGGGCATTGGTGCCGACGCCCTGCTGGGCCACCCGCGCCAGCTGCACCGCTTCCCGCCCGTGCCCGAGGTACACCGCCTGCCGGCTCATCGTGATCAGCACGTACGAGCCGTACGCCCGGTCCCCCGCCGCCTGCGCGAGCCGCAGCGACTGCACGAAGTACCGCTGCGCGAGCCCGTGCGCCGCGATGTCGTACGACGTCCAGCCCGCGAGCCTCGTGAGGTCGGCCGCCGCCGAGAACAGCCGACGGCCGGTCTGCTCGCCGTACATGCCGCGCAGCATCGGCTCGCACTCGTGCTCCAGGTACCGCACGAGCGCTTGGCGGGCGTGACCGCCGCCGTACATGTCGTCCAGGGAGCGGAACAGGTCGCCGACCGAGCGGAGCGCCGCGATGTCGCCGCCGGTGACCTTCTGGCCCGGGCCGCGCTCCGCGCCGCGCTGCCGGGGCACCACCGGGCGGCCCTGGGTGGGGAGGCGGACCGGGGGCTCGCCGCGGGCCACCTTGTCGTCGGCCCGCCCGATCAGCCAGTCGCGGCTGGGCACGACGAGCCCCGCCGGGGTGAACGCGATCTTGCGCAGCTCGGCGTGGCTGCCGGAGTCCTTGCGCCACAGCCCGCTGACGATGTCGATGGCCTCCTCGGGGGTCGCGGCGAACTCGAGACCGGCGTACACCGGCGCACAGGCGTCGAGCCCGAGATCCTGCGCGGAGAGCCGGCGCCCCAGCCGTCGGGTGAAGACCTCGGCGATGAGGGCGGGTGTCGTGCCCCGCGGCTGCTGTCCGCGGAGCCACCGGGTCACGGATGTCTTGTCGTATCTCAGATCAAGCCCGTGTTCGAGACCGAGCTGGTCCACCCGACGGGCGAGCCCCGCGTTGGAGAACCCCGCTTCTGCGATGAGCGCGGCGAGCTGGCGGTTGGGAGTGCGCTGCGCGGGTCGTTCCGTCATCTGGGGTGGTGTCTCCTGCCCGGATTGCCTGTGAGCAGCCCTTATGGCCTCTATAGGACGGCGCGAATGTAGCGGAGAGTGAGCAGACGATCGCACACTTCGCCGTTCGTTCATCCGATCGTGTGAGGATTGACCGCACGGCTGACGCGAGACGGCGAGTCGTACAGTGGCGTAGGCACACTTCGTGCCTTACGACTCTCCGGGGAGGCGCTTGCCGTGAGTGAGCTGCGGTTCGTCCGTATGGGGTTCGGCGCGGACGCCGTCGAGTACCAGGAGGCGTGGGACGAGCAACGCCGGGTGCACGCGGCACGGTTCGCGGACGAGACCCCCGACACCGTCCTGCTGCTCGAACACCCGCCGGTGTATACGGCCGGACGGCGCACGGCGGACAGCGAGCGCCCCCTGGACGGCACCCCGGTCGTCGACGTGGACCGCGGCGGCAAGATCACCTGGCACGGCCCGGGCCAGCTGGTGGGCTACCCCATCCAGAAGCTGCCGCGTCCGGTGGACGTCGTGGCGCATGTACGGCGTCTCGAGGAAGCCCTCATCCGCACCTGCGCGGAGTTCGGCGTGGAGACCAGCCGGGTCGAGGGCCGCAGCGGCGTATGGGTGCTCGGCGATCCGGTCGAGCGGCGGCCGTCCATCGGGGGCCTGTCGCTGGACCTCGACCCCCGTCTGCACGACGAGGAGTTCGACCCGCGCATGAACGGCCCGGAGTACGCCCCGTCCAACGCGGGGCAGCGCCGCGAGGACCGCAAGATCGCGGCGATCGGGATCCGGGTCGCCAAGGGCGTCACGATGCACGGCTTCGCGCTGAACGTGAACCCGGACAACCGTTGGTTCGACCGCATCATCCCGTGCGGGATCCGGGACGCGGGGGTCGCGTCCCTGGCGGACGAACTCGGACGGGACGTGACGATCGCCGAGGTGCTGCCGGTTGTCGAGCGGCACCTGAGGGACGTACTCGAGCATGCGGATCTGAAGCCGCGCGAGATCGAGAAGGCGTCGGCCTAAGGCGTTCCTCGCCCCCGCCGCCCCTACCCGTCCCGTCCCTGGGGGCTGCCGCCCCCAGACCCCCGCTTCGGCCCCGAACGGGCCTCGTCCTCAAACTCCGGACGGGCTGGGTTTCTCAGACCCTCCGGCGCTTGAGGAGCGGGGGTCCAGGGCGGCAGCGCCCCCTGGGGATGGGAATGGGTAGGGGCGGCGGGGGCGAAGGAATGCCCCCCGGTTCCGCAAGGTTGGCCACCCCGGGGAGCGAAAACATACGGGCGTACCCTGGTGTACGCCGAAGAATCGAAGCTACAGGGAGCCGATGTGTCCGCAGTCACACCCGACGGACGCAAGATGCTGCGCCTGGAGGTCCGGAACGCCCAGACCCCCATCGAGCGCAAGCCCGAGTGGATCAAGACCCGGGCGAAAATGGGTCCCGAATACACCGCGATGCAGAAGCTCGTGAAGAGCGAGGGGCTCCACACCGTCTGCCAGGAAGCCGGTTGCCCCAACATCTACGAGTGCTGGGAGGACCGCGAGGCCACCTTCCTCATCGGCGGCGACCAGTGCACCCGGCGCTGCGACTTCTGCCAGATCGACACCGGCAAGCCCGAGGCGCTCGACCGCGACGAGCCGCGCCGCGTCGGTGAGTCCGTGGTCACCATGGACCTGAACTACGCCACCATCACCGGCGTCGCCCGCGACGACCTGGAGGACGGCGGCGCCTGGCTGTACGCCGAGACGGTCCGCCAGATCCACCAGCAGACCGCCGGGCGCGAGAGCGGCCACACCAAGGTCGAGCTGCTCGCCCCCGACTTCAACGCCGTGCCGGAGCTGCTCCAGCAGGTCTTCGAGTCCCGCCCCGAGGTCTTCGCGCACAACGTCGAGACGGTCCCGCGGATCTTCAAGCGCATCCGCCCCGGCTTCCGTTACGAGCGCTCGCTGAAGGTCATCACCGAGGCCCGCGACTTCGGCCTGGTGACCAAGTCCAACCTGATCCTCGGCATGGGCGAGACCCGCGAGGAGGTCAGCGAGGCGCTCCGGCAGCTGCACGACGCCGGCTGCGAGCTCGTCACCATCACGCAGTACCTGCGCCCGAGCGTCCGCCACCACCCCGTGGAGCGCTGGGTCAAGCCGCACGAGTTCGTGGAGCTGAAGGAGGAGGCCGACCAGATCGGCTTCTCCGGTGTGATGTCCGGCCCGCTGGTCCGGTCCTCCTACCGCGCCGGCCGGCTCTACCAGATGGCCATCGAACAGCGTCAATTTGCTGCTCCGCAGCGGGGCGGCGCGGTCGCGTCGCAGGCCGTCTGATGGCACGGAGTGCCACTCTGAGCGTGTGAATCCGAGCACAAGCGGCTACCGCTCGGTAGTGACCGATTGACGCGGCCCTGGGCGTCCCCGCAGATGGGGACGGTGCCAGGGCCGCTTCGGCGTTCGCGTGCCGCAAATCAAGGCTTCATTGGTGTTTGACCGGTCGGTCACGCCCTGGTAACACCAATCAGTGACCCTGGTTGTACAGCCCGTGCACCACTCACCAGAGCCGCTATCCCTGAGGGGGGACCTCCATCATGCAGGCCGCGCCCGTTCGCGCCACCGCCATCCCGTCGTTCACCGATGCACTCCGTGTCGTCGAGTCGCTGCTCATGAGCAGCGGCCAGCGCACCGCCCGCCGCAACGCCTGGACGTCCGTCCTGGAGGACCGCCGCCGCGCCAAGGACAGGGTCGAGGCGCAGCAGGTGCTGGAGCGGTCGTTCACCGTCCGTCCCTGAAGCTTTTCCTCCGGGACACTGCCGTCGTCGGCACTCCTCGGGCCACGTAGACTTCGACGCATGGCGAGAAGTGACAGTGCGGCCGATGCCGCTAACCCCGGGCGACTGAAGCAGATCGCCCTGACGTACAAGATGACCCGCAGGGCCGACAAGACGATCGGTCTGGTGCTCGCGGGTGTCTTCCTCCTCATCCTCGGTGTCTTTCTCGCGATCGGCTTCCTGATCGGTCACCCGGTCTACCTGGGCATCCTGGGCGTCCTGCTCGCCTTCCTCGGAACGGCGATCGTGTTCGGACGCCGGGCCGAGCGGGCCGCTTTCGGGCAGATGGAGGGCCAGCCGGGCGCGGCCGCGGCCGTGCTGGACAACATCGGCCGGGGCTGGACGACGACCCCCGCGGTGGCGATGAACCGCAGCCAGGACGTGGTGCACCGGGCCGTCGGCAAGGCCGGCATCGTCCTGGTCGCCGAGGGCAACCCGAACCGGGTGAAGAGCCTGCTGGCCGCCGAGAAGAAGAAGATGAACCGGATCGTGGCGGACGTGCCGGTGCACGACCTGATCGTCGGCACCGGCGAGGACCAGATCCCGCTGAAGAAGCTGCGCACCAGCATGCTGAAGCTGCCCCGCGTGCTGACCGGCCCCCAGGTGACCGCGACCAACGACCGGCTGCGGGCCATGGGTGACCTGATGAGCAACATGCCGCTGCCGAAGGGGCCCATGCCGAAGGGCATGAAGCTGCCCAAGGGCGGGCCGAAGGCGCGCTGATCGACCTCCTACGACGAAGGGGGCGCCCGGAGATCTCCGGGCGCCCCCTTCGTCGTAGGAGAACTAGATCCGCACCTCGACCGTGCGCGCCAGCCTGTCGTGCAGGCCCCGGCTGTCGCGGTCCCAGATCAGGGCCGGTACGGCGAGGCACAGCAGGGCGCTGCGCAGGAGGCCGCGGAGCGGGCTCGGGCGGCCGGTCGTCAGGTCGACGACGCGCAGGCCGAAGAGGCGCTTGCCCGGGGTGAAGCCGATGGTCCCGACCGTGAGCACGCTCATCACGAAGAAAACCAGCAGCGCCCAGTTCGAGGTCGCCGGCGTGTAGCTCTGGGTGATCAATTGGGATGCAATCAGCACGCTCATCGCCCAGTCCACGGCGAGTGCTCCGAGCCGCCGCCCCGGCCGGGCGATGGAGCCCGGCCCCTCCTCCGGCAGACCCAGCTGCTGCCCCCGGTATCCGAAGTCCACACCGGCTTGCTCGGCGGCCGCACGGGGCCCCGAGAGCCACGACCCGATTGCTTCCCTCTTGTCCACCCGTCCACCGTACTGCCCGCGTTTCGGGATGCGGACAGGTGGGGTGCGGAGCGGGATGTCCGGTTAACTTGTGCGAAACAAATGGGTCACGCCCGAGAAATCACGCGTCCCTAGTGTCGTCGTCATCGTGTGCCACCGCACTGGCCGCACAAACGAACTACCACCCCGGCAAGGAACCGTCGGGAGTAGGAGGAGCTGGATGTTCCAGAACGCCGACGAGGCCAAGAAGTTCATCGCGGACAAGGACGTCAAGTTCGTCGACGTCCGTTTCTGCGACCTGCCGGGCGTCATGCAGCACTTCACGTTGCCCGTCGAGGCGTTCGACCCGGACGAGGAGCTCGCGTTCGACGGCTCGTCGATCCGTGGTTTCCAGGCCATCCACGAGTCCGACATGGCGCTGCGCGCGGACCTGTCGACCGCCCGGATCGACCCCTTCCGCCGCGACAAGACGCTGAACATCAACTTCTTCATCCACGACCCGATCACGGGCGAGCAGTACAGCCGTGACCCGCGCAACGTGGCCAAGAAGGCCGAGGCCTACCTCGCGTCGACCGGTATCGCGGACACCGCGTACTTCGGTCCCGAGGCCGAGTTCTACGTCTTCGACAGCGTCCGTTTCGCCACCTCGGCGAACGAGAGCTTCTACCACATCGACTCCGAGGCGGGCGCCTGGAACACCGGTGCGGTGGAGAACAACCGCGGCTACAAGGTCCGCTACAAGGGCGGCTACTTCCCGACCCCGCCGGTCGACCACTTCGCCGACCTGCGTGCCGAGATCTCCCTCGAGCTGGCCGCCTCCGGCCTCCAGGTCGAGCGCCAGCACCACGAGGTGGGCACCGCCGGCCAGGCCGAGATCAACTACAAGTTCAACACGCTGCTCGCCGCGGCCGACGACCTCCAGCTCTTCAAGTACATCGTGAAGAACGTGGCCTGGAAGAACGGCAAGACCGCGACCTTCATGCCGAAGCCGATCTTCGGTGACAACGGCTCGGGCATGCACGTGCACCAGTCGCTGTGGACCGGCGGCCAGCCGCTCTTCTACGACGAGGCCGGCTACGCGGGCCTGTCGGACATGGCCCGCTACTACATCGGCGGCATCCTCAAGCACGCCCCGTCGCTGCTGGCCTTCACCAACCCGACGGTGAACTCCTACCACCGTCTGGTCCCGGGCTTCGAGGCGCCGATCAACCTGGTGTACTCGCAGCGCAACCGCTCCGCGGCCATGCGTATCCCGATCACGGGCTCCAACCCGAAGGCCAAGCGCGTCGAGTTCCGTGCGCCCGACTCCTCCGGCAACCCGTACCTGGCCTTCTCCGCGCTGCTGCTCGCGGGCCTCGACGGCATCAAGAACAAGATCGAGCCGGCCGAGCCGATCGACAAGGACCTCTACGAGCTGGCTCCCGAGGAGCACGCGAGCGTCGCGCAGGTCCCGACCTCCCTCCCGGCCGTCCTCGACCGCCTCGAGGCCGACCACGAGTTCCTCCTCCAGGGCGACGTCTTCACGCCGGACCTGATCGAGACGTGGATCGACTTCAAGCGCACGAACGAGATCGCGCCGCTGCAGCTGCGTCCGCACCCGCACGAGTTCGAGCTCTACTTCGACGTGTGATCGAACCCGGGCCGGTTCTCCCGGCTCTCTCGGCGCCCCCGTTCCTGGTTCCTCAGGGCGGGGGCGCCGTCGTATGGTTTCGGGAACAGACGTGCGAGAAGGGCGACCGGGGGTTACGGCGATGGCCGAACGGGACGACGAGGAGCGGGAGTTCGACATCCGGTGGGCCGACGGCGCCGAGGAGAAGGAGCCCTCGGCACGGGCCCGGATGCTCGCCGCACGCTGGAAGGAGAACCCACCACAGGCACAGCCGTTCCGTCCGGAACCCGAGCGGCTACGCCGGCCGCGGTCGCCGTGGGTGTCGACGGCCATCGTCTTCGGGTGCGTGGCGGCGGTCATCGTGCTGCTGGGGTATGCGAACTTCCGGGCGCCCTTCTAGGACCCGTATATCGCGCGACTCGACACGGTCGCACTGTCTACCATCGCCGGACACATCAGGGCTGGTCAGGGGTGGGCATGGACATCTGGTACGGGGCGGCTGCGGCCGTGCGGCTCGCGGAAGGGGTCCCGCTGCGGGAAGCGCTCGACACAGGTGATCCGGCCGCCTGGACCGCGCTGGACGCCGGGGTGCGGGCGATCTCCTGGGATCCGGACCGGGTCGTGTGGTTGCCGGCCTGGGAGAAGACCGAGAGTGGGCGGGCTGTGAAGGACACCCTGCTGGACGGCGGACCGCTCGGCGAGGGTCAGCTCGCGCTCGCGCTGTGCCACCGGGAAGGCAGGGTCAGGGCGGCTGCGCTGTGGCGGGCCGTCGATTTTCCCGGGTTGCTGCCGCTGCTCGTCGTGCGGTGCTCCGACTGGGCGGCGCCGGTGCGGGAGGTGGCACGGCGGCGGCTGACGGAGACGCTCGGTGCCGAGGCCGTGGTGCGGGTGATGGGCCTGGTGCTGCGGATCGGGCGGCGGGGCCGGGGGGACTTCGTCACCGCTCTGGCGACCGAACTGCTGCGGGCCGCGCCCCCGGAGACCCTCGCCCCGCTGTACACCGACCCGTGTCGAGGGGTACGCCGGTACGCGTACCGGCTCGCCGTCGACGAGGGGTTCCTCTCCCCCGCCGAGCTGGCCCGGGCCGCCGCCCGCGACAGCGACCCGGTCGTGCAGTCGCTGTGCGCCGACAGCACGCTGGCCGCCGTATCGGACCAAAACGGGGCCCTCGACGACGTACTCGAACCGCTTCTCGCCGCCCGTGGTCCGCGGGCCCGGGCGGCCGGGGTCACCGCGTTGCGGCGGGCCGGGCGGGTGGAGCGGGCGGTGGGGTTTCTCGGAGACCGGTCGGGGATGGTGCGGGCCTGTGCGCGGTATGTCGTGCGGCAGGGCGGGGGCGATCCGCTGCCCTGGTACCGGGAGCGGTGGGCCCGTCCGGAGGGTCTGTCGCCGGGGGTCGTGATCGGGCTCGCGGAGTGCGGGGAGCGGGTGGACGCAGAGTTGCTGTGGCCGCTGCTCGATCACCCGGCGGCCGGGTTGCGGGCGCGGGCCGTGGCCGGGCTGCGGGTGCTGGACGTGGTGGACGAACGACGGCTGCTGCCGCTTCTCGACGATCCGGCGCCCGGTGTGGTGCGGGAGGCTACCGCGGCGCTGTTGCCGTCGGCCGGACCGCTGGACGCCGACCGGCTGATGGAGCGGCTCGCGGTGGAGCGGCCCCGGCATGTGCGGGTCGCCGCGTTCCGGCTGCTGCACGCGCGTGACGGGCTCGTCCGGCTGCGGGCCTCCGTCGCGCTGCTCGACGACCCGGACGACAAGCTCCGGCAGTGGGCCCGGCAGTCCGTGCAGCGCTGGCACCCGACGGCGGACGTGCCGCGCGGGACGGTGGAGGTGGGTGAACTCCTGGACCGGGGGCGGCATCTGTTCAGCGAGTACGTGCTGAAGCGACGCAAGTGGGAGGCCGGGCTCAAGGCCTGAGCCTTTGCTGGGTCTAGAGGTGATCACGACCGCTTCATGGTGGGGGCGGGTGCACACTGGGCTGTGGGGCGAGTGCCTGACTGCGGGGTGATGCAGATGCAGAGCCGTTTCCGGAGCGATCGGCGGCTGACCGTGCGGATGACGGTCACGCTTTTTCTGCTCGGACTGCTGTACGTGGCCTTCGTCGCCGCGTTGATCGTGTTGCTGAGGTCCTGGGTGCTGGTCCTGGTGATCACCGCGGGGATGCTGGGCGCACAGTACTGGTTCTCCGACCGGGTCGCGCTGTTCGCGATGCGGGGGCGGGTCGTGGAGCGGGAGCAGTATCCGGAGTTGCACGGGGTCGTCGACCGGCTGTGTGCCCTCGCGGACATGCCCAAGCCCGTGGTCGCGGTGTCGGACATCGACATGCCGAACGCCTTCGCCACCGGGCGGAATCCGGATCATGCCGTGGTGTGTGTGACGACGGGCCTGCTGCGGCGGCTGGAGCCCGAGGAGCTGGAGGGTGTGCTCGCCCACGAGCTGTCGCATGTGGCGCACAAGGACGTCGCCGTCATCACCGTCGCGTCCTTCCTCGGTGTCCTCGCGGGGCTCATCGTGCGGTTCGCGTTCTACTCGCAGATCTTCAGCGGGCGCAAGGACCAGAACACCGCCGTCGTCTTCGCGGGGGTGATGGGGGTCTCCGCGGCCGTGTACGCCCTCTCCTTCCTGCTCATCCGGGCGCTGTCCCGGTACCGGGAGCTCGCCGCCGACCGGGCCGCCGCACAGCTGACCGGGCGGCCCTCGGCGCTGGCCTCCGCGCTCACCAAGGTCTCCGGGGACATCGCGAGGATCCCCAGCAAGGATCTGCGGACCGCGCAGGCGTTCAACGCCTTCTACTTCACCCCGGCTCTCGGGTCCGAGCCCGGCATCGCCCGGCTCTTCTCCACCCACCCGAGTCTGGACCAGCGGCTGGATCAACTGGGCCGGATCTCCACCGAGTTGGGTGAGGCCGCGACCCCGGGAAAGGCGGACTGACACCCATGGGGCTGCTGGACATTCTGCTCGGGCGCACGAAACCCGTCGCACCCGATCTCGACCAGCTCTTCGCACTGCCGTCGGCGGCCGTCACCCTGGAGGCCGCCGCGGGGTTCACCCCGACCGGCAGCGGAGCGGTGTGCTTCGCCACGGTCGAGGGCGCCGCGTTCGAGCAGACGCACCGCGAGGTGCAGGCACTCCTCGACGCGGACGCCGACCGCGACGGCCCCCCGGTCCGGCTGCGACGCGACGAGTACGGCTACTCCTGGCTGGTCTCCGAGCGGGCCCCCGACGAACTTCCCCAGCTCGTGAACGACCTGCACGCGGTGAACGCCTCGATGGAGGTCAACGGCTTCGGCCCGCAGCTGCTGTGCTCGCTGGCGGGCTTCCGTGACGGCGAGGGCCGTACGCTCGCGCTGGTCTACCTCTACAAGCGCGGCACCTGGTTCCCGTTCGCGCCACTGCCCGACGGGGGGCAGCGGCGCGACAACGCGCTGGAACTGCGGGTCAGAGCGGCGCTCGGGGACGATCTGCGGATCGAGCAGGACCTGAGCCGCTGGTTCCCGGTGTGGGGCGCCCCCGGCCTGTGACGCCGATGACCGGGGACGGCCCGGCAAGGGCTCACTTGCCCTTCTTCTCGCGCTCCTGACGGCGGGACTCGAAGGGGCGCTCGCGGCGGTAGCGGCGCTCCCACTTGGCCTGCTTGTCGCGGCGCTCCCGGTACGCCCGGTAGTCGCTGGGCATGACCCCGGACGAGGAACCGCCCCGGGAGGGCGTCGAGGACGCGCCTCGCCCGTACTGCATGTACAGGAAGAGCACGGCGGCCGCGGCGAGCCAGTAGACGCTGTTTCCGAATCCTAAGACGACCAGGACCGCGGCCCCGGCCATGACGATGGTGCCCATCACGGGCCTCCGTGTGCGTGGTTGGGTGAGCAGCAGAGTAGCCCCGGGACCGCGCGGTGAAACCGGCCCTGCGGCAAGCGGTGGGGAGCAGCTCCGCAATGCGTGTCCAGCGTAGGGAGACGGTCACACCGTGTGCATCTCTTTTTCCCCCTCCCTGGCGTGCGCCCCGCATTCCGGCGCCCTAGAGTCGGGCGAAACGTCATATTGCACCGATAAGGGGTGTTACCGGATGAGTGATCTCTTCGTCGTCGCCTACAACGACCTCGCCACCGCCAACCAGGTCCGCGAGAAGGTGATCGAGCTGTCCAAGCAGCATCTCGTCGAGCTGGAGGACATCGTGGTCGTCGAGCGGCGCGAGGACGGCAAGATCAAGCTGCACCAGGCCCTCAACCACACCGCCGCGGGCGCGGCGGGCGGCGCCCTGTGGGGCGGGGTGATCGGGCTGCTCTTCCTGGCCCCGCTGCTCGGTGCCGCGGTGGGTGCGGCGGCCGGCGCCGCCGGGGGCGCGGTCACCGACACCGGCATCAACGACAACTTCATGAAGGACCTCAGCCAGAACCTCCGGCCGGGCGCCGCCGCCCTGTTCGTCCTGGTCAAGCAAGCCGCCCAGGACAAGGTGATCCCGCAACTCGCCCCCTTCGGCGGCCAGTTGGTGCAGACCTCGCTGAGCCAGGCCGACGAGGACCATCTGCGCGAGGCGATCGCGGCGGCGCGGGCGCCGAAGGCGGAAACCGCTTCCTGACGCCGGGGCCGCCATGAGTGAATGAGGTCATGATCTCCTCGTTCACTCAGCGCCACGACGGCGAACGGCTCAGCGGGGTGTACGGCGGCGGTGGCCCGGACCGGGCCACCGCCGTTCTGCTGCACGGGGCGGGCAACGGCAGCAAGGAGCGGCTGACGCCGGTAGGGGAGGAGTTCGCGGGCCGGGGCTGCGGCGTCCTGGCCCTCGACTTCTCCGGACACGGCGAATCCACCGGTGAGCTGCGGGAGTTGAGCCTGCGCCGGCGCTTCGAGCAGGCCGTCGCGGTGATCGACGCCCGGGTGCCGGCGGAGGGGCCGCTGATCCTCGTCGGGTTCAGCATGAGCGGGCAGACGGTCGCGGATCTCGTACGGCACTACGGGGAGCGCGTGACGGCGATCGGGCTGTGCTCGCCGGCGGTGTACGCGGCCGAGGCGTGGGACGTGCCGTTCGGCAGCGGGAACAGCCGGTTCAGCGCGATCCTGCGCACCCCGGACAGCTGGCGCGGGGCGCCCGCACTGGACGCGCTGCGGGCGTACGAGGGGCGGGCGGTGCTCGCGGTGCCGGGCCACGACGAGGTCATCCCGTCCGACGTGACGGAGGCCGTCCAGGACGCGCTGACCGCGCGGTCGCAGTACACGCGCCTCGACATCCCGGACGCACCGCACCGGTTGGGCCTCTGGTTCCACGATCACGCCGACGACCGGCGGGAGTTCGTCGACGCGCTGCTGGTCGAGGGCTGGACGGCGACCCGCGCCTGGATGGCCAAGCAGCTGCCCGCGGGCCGTACGGTCGCCACCACCCGTTTCCTGTCCGGGGGTTGGAGCTCGCAGATGCGCGCGCTCACCCTCGACGACGGCTCGGACCTGGTCCTGCGGTCCTTCGTGAAGCCCTTCTTCCGGCACCACGCCCCCGGCCTCCTGAACCGCGAGGCGTCGATCCTCACGCTGCTCGCCGGCCAGGACGGCATCCCGGCCCCCGAGCTGCTCGCCGTGGACGCCACCGTCGAACACAGCGATCACCCGAGCCTGTTGATGTCCCGGCTGCCGGGCCGGGTGCGGGTCGACGAGGAGGATCTCGTACAGCGGCTCGATCTGCTGGCGGCCCAACTCGTCCGGATCCACCGGGTCGTACCCGACGAGCGCCCGCGCGCCTATCAGGCCTGGACGTCACCGGAGCAGGTGCGCGTGCCCGACGGCGCGCTGTGGGAGCGGGCCGTGGACGTCATCCGGCGCGAGCCGCCGTCGTACGAAGGTGTCTTCCTGCACCGGGACTTCCACCCCGGCAACGTGCTCTTCACCGACGACCTGCGGATCAGCGGTGTCGTCGACTGGGTCGAGACCTCGTGGGGCCCGGCCGACCTGGACGTCGCCCACTGCTCGACAGCACTCGCACTGCTGCACGGGCCGGAGCACGGGCTCGGCTTCCGGGACCGCTACGAGGCCCAGGGCGGACGTCGGCTCGCCGACGGCACGGATCACCTGTACTGGCGACTGCTCGACTCCCTCGCCTACGCCCCCGACGCCGGGAAACTGGCGGGGCCGTGGCGCGAGCTGGGGCGCACCGAGCTGACGCCGGCGGTGCTGGGCGAGCGGCTGGAGGCCTATGTGGACGGGCTGTTGCAGCGATACGCCTGAGACCCTGCGGGTCGTCAGAGTTCCGGGGCCGCTCTCACCACTCCCGCGGCGACCGCGGCGGTCAGGGTGGTGTGGTCGGTGACGGTCTGGTCGGCGTAGGTCCGGGCGAACTCGGCGACGGCCTGGTCGAAGGTGTCGGACTTGCCCAGATAGGCGGCGATGGCGATGCGGTCGCCGGAGCGGGCGTGGGCCCGGGCGAGGGCGGTGCCGCAGAGGCGGGCGTACGAGGTGAGGGCGGCCGGGGTCATGCCGGCGACGTCCGCCGAGCCCTTCATGTCGCGCAGCTGGCGCCAGTAGAAGGCCCGTCCCTGGGGCCCGGTCATCCAGCCCAGGAAGATGTCACCGGCCGCCTGGAGCAGGCGCTGCCCGGCCACCACGCGATGCCCTTGGTGGACGTAGGGGCCACGCGGCAGATGTTCCTCCAGTACGGACTTCCGCGCCTCCTTGATCTGCAGGAACAGCGGGTCGTCCGCGTCCCGTCCGGCGAGCAGGACGATGAAGCAGCGGGTGCCGACACTGCCGACGCCGACGACCTTGCGGGCGGCGTCGACGAAGCGGTAGCGGTCCAGCAGGAGGCGGCGCTCCTCGGAGAGGGTGGAGCGGTAGTCGCTGAAGATCTTGCGCAGGGCCGCCATGTCGGAGGTGCCGGCGGACTCCAGCAGCGGTGGGTCGTTGATGATGCGGTGGCGTCCGTCGACGACCTCCGTCAGCTTGCCGAGCGCCTGGAGGCTGGTGCGGCGGCGGGCCCGGGTCAGGCTCGACTCGACGCGCCTTCGGTGCCGGGCCGAGCGGACGAGCGGGAGCAGGGTGTCGGCGTCCGTCCGCTCGTACCAGACGGCGAGTTCGCCGAGCCCCGCGAGTCGGTGGATGGACGTGCGGTACGCGGCCGTCGCCTCCACGGCGGCACGGTGCGCCTTCGCCTCGCTGTGGCCGTTCTCGCGGGCGGCCACGACGACGCTTACGGCGAGCCGTTTGACGTCCCACTCGAACGGGCCGGGGAACGTCTCGTCGAAGTCGTTCAGGTCGAAGAGCAGGGAGCGTTCCGGTGAGGCGTACAGGCCGAAGTTGAGGAGGTGTGCGTCGCCGCAGAGTTGCACGGTGAGGCCGGTGCGGGGCTGGGCGGCGAGGTCCGCGGCCATCACCGCGGCGGCGCCGCGCAGAAAGGCGAAGGGGGAGGCGGTCATACGGCCGTAGCGGATCGGGAGCAGTTCCGGGAGGCGGTCGCGGCCCTGGCGCTCCAGTACGGCGACGGGGTCCGGGCGGTCGATGGAGGCCATCCAGGTGGCGTGGGCGGAGCGGGGGGTGCGTTTGCGGGCGGCTCGGCCTTGGGTGGCTCGGTCGGTGGGGGTGCGGGTGCCGGGGCCGGGGCCGGGGGTGGTCATCTGCCGCCCTGCCTGTGCATCGCGCCTCCCGGGTCTGGCGTGCCACCTCCTGCTCCTGTTCGCAGGGAAGCGTGGGACGGGGGGTGGCGCATGTCGGGTACGGCGATCGGGTGACGGGGTGTGGGTGCCCCCGAGGGTTTTCGCCCCCGCCGCCCCTACCCGTCCCATCCTCCAGGGGCTGCCGCCCCTTCGACCCCGCCCCCAGGGGGCTCCGCCCCCTGGACCCCCATCGGCCCAAAGGGCCTCGTCCTCAAACGCCGGACGGGCTGAGATTGCCTGGGCCGGCACGAGAAGCGGAGCCGCCTGTGGGTGGGTGGGGGATCGGGGCGGCAGATCCTCGGCCTCGGACGCCGGGCGGGCTGTAAATGCCTGGGCCGGCGTCGAGGGGTGCGGTCGCCCGTGGGTGGGCGGGGCCTCGGGGCTTTAGCCCCTGGGGCGGTGTCGGGCCGTTGTCAGTGGGGGCGGGGAGGATGGGGGCAGCGGATGGGTGGAGGTTGGTATGGGTGGTGGGCCGGAGCGGTATGTCGGGGTCGGGGAGCGGCGGGGGCGGATTGGGGTGCGGCATCTGCTGGGGCGGGAGGTGAGGGCGGGGCGGCCGGAGGAGGTGGCCTCGGCGCTTGTTGCCTTGCATGGGAGTGATCCGGCGACCGTGTATCTGGCCGTGGGGGCTCGGTTGGCGGGGTCGGTGAAGACCGTGGGTGAGACCGAGCGGGCGTTGTACGAGGATCGTGCGCTGGTGCGGATGCACGGCATGCGGCACACGGTGTTCGTGTTCCCCGCCGAGCTGGTCGCGGTCGTGCACGCCTCGACGGGCGTGACCGTCGCCGCGCGGGAGCGTGCCTCGCTGGTCAAGGACATGGCCAGGGCGGGGGCGCCGGATGCCGTGTGGCTGGCGGAGGTCGAGGAGTCGGCGCTGGCCGCGCTGGGGCGGCGGGGTGAGGCGACGGCGTCCGAACTGGCCTTGGACGAGCCGCGGTTGCGGGAGCAGTTCACGTACGCCGCGGGGAAGAGCTACGAGGGTGTGCACACCGTCTCGACACGGCTGCTGAGGGTGTTGGGGACCGAGGGGAAGGTCGTACGGGGGCGGCCGCTCGGCTCCTGGACGTCCTCGCAGTTCCGCTGGGCGGTGGCGCCCGCGCATCCGGAACTCGACGTCGCCGAGGCGCAGGCGGCCCTGCTCGGGCGCTGGCTCGCGGTGTGCGGGCCGGCCACGGAGGACGACCTCAAGTGGTGGACGGGCTGGAAGGTGACGGAGGTCCGGCGGGCGCTGGCCGCGATCGGGGCGCGGGCGGTGGCCCTGGACGAGGGCACGGGGTGGGTCACGGCGGAGGACGTCGAGCCGGTGGCCGGGCCGGTGGAGCCCTGGGCCGCGCTGCTGCCCGCCCTCGATCCGACGGCGATGGGGTGGCGGCAGCGGGACTGGTACCTGGCGCCGGAACTACGGCCCCAGCTCTTCGACCGCAGCGGCAACGTGGGACCGACGGTGTGGTGGAACGGGCGGGTGGTGGGGGGCTGGGCCCAGCGCGCCGACGGGGAGATCGTGTGGCGGGTGCTGGAGAAGGAGGGGGTGGGGCGTGAGGCGGAAGCGGCGATCGGGGCGGAGGCGGAGCGGTTGCGGGGGTGGGTGGGGGCGACCCGGGTGACGCCGCGGTTCCGGACGCCGTTGGAGCGGGAGTTGGCCGGGTAAGGGGTGGCCGGCGGCGAGGCGGCGCCGGGTGCCCCGAGCGGCACGGGGTACCCGGCGCCATGGCTCACCGCGCGTAACGCATCAGCGCCCGCACCATGTGGCACGTCGTGTCCGACGGCGGATGGACGCCGATCGTCTCCGCCGTGGCCCTTATCGTCTCGTTGCGGGCCTGGTTGGGCAGATAGACGCCCGAGTCGAGCAGGGCAATGGCGAGCCGCATCGCCTTGAGGCGGCGGTTGTGCGTGATGTACCACTCGCGCGGGCGGCCGGGCGGCAGTGCGCGCTTCTCCACGGGCGCGTACGGCAGGTCCAGCAGCACCGGGTGCTGGGCGGTCGACTGGGTGGGCAAGGGCTTCAGTGCGGCAGCGGGCACAGGCATCCTCCTGTCGCGGTCAGGGCGTCCACGGGGGGCCACGACGCCCCCCGCAACACCCTCGAACACTTCTACTATTCTACCCTCCGCCACTGACAAAAGGCCCTGGCCACAAGGGCTTTCGGGGCCGCTGTGACCCAGGTGGAGAACGGGTTTTCGCGTACCGTGGACGGCATGGAGATCTGGATCAACCCGGCCTGTTCCAAGTGCCGCAGCGCCCTCACCCTGCTCGACGCCGAGGGCGCCGACTACACCGTCCGCCGCTACCTGGAGGACGTACCGAGCGAGGCCGAGATCAAGGACGTACTCGACCGTCTCGGCCTCGAACCGTGGGACATCACCCGCACCCAGGAGGCCGCCGCCAAGGAGCTCGGGCTCAAGGACTGGACCCGGGACGAGTCCTCGCGGGACCGCTGGATCAAGGCGCTCTCCGAGCACCCCAAGCTCATCCAGCGGCCGATCATCACGGCGGAGGACGGGACGGCGGTGGTCGGCCGTACCGACGAAGCCGTACGGGATGCTCTGTCCCGCTAAGCAAGCGATTGTCCGGCGGCGGGAGTTCGGGGCGTCGACGCTGTTACCCTCCGCCGCCATGACCTTCGGTGATCAAGGAACGCCGTACGGGGCCGCGGACCCGTACACCCAGTGGGTGGTCGAGCAGGAGCGGATACGCCGGCGGCGCACCCGGCGCGCGGTGGCCGCGGGGACGGGTGTCGTCCTCGTCACGGCGATCACCGCGGGAGGTGTCCTGTACGCGGGTGGCGACGGTGACCGGGAGGCGGCCGCTCCCCCGTCGTCGGCGACCGCGTCCGTCACCGCGTCCCTGCCCTCCGGCGCCCCGTCCGCGCTGCCCTCCCTGCTGTCCCGGCCCGTGATCCGTCCGGAGCAGGCCTTCCCCGCGAAGAGCGTGCGGCTCGACGACGGCTCCCGGTACGAGCGTGTCGACCTGGCCACCACCACCGACTGCTCCGAGGGCATGTCGCCGGAGCTGGCCGCGCTGATCCAACAGGGGCAGGGGTGCGAGCGGTTGACCGCCGCGCTGTTCACGGACGCCGAGCGGCGGTCGCAGGTGACGGTGACCGTGCTGAGCTTCCGGACCGTCCAGGACGCCTCGAAGGTGTTCGCGATGGCCTCGATGGACCCGGTGGCCTATCAGGTGGTGTCGCTCGATCCGCCGCCGGAAGCGGGGCTGCCGACCGTGCCGCCCGGTTCGGCCGGGGTGTTCCGGCGGTTGATGACCGTGCGGTCCGTGGTGTTCGCGAACGGACAGTGGGGGGACGGGACGGAGACCGACGAGGCCGCGATCACCGAGGAGACCGAGGATCTCCTCCAGTACGCCGACGACAACGTGGTGGCGTACGAGGATCCAAGTTCTGTGTGACGCAGGTTACTTCAGTGACTCCTGTAAACCGCTGAGTAACCTCGTTCGGTATCTCGTACATAGCGGCGTACGCTCCCCGACCTCTCAGGAGGCGCGCATGTCGCGTAGGAGAACTGTCAGTACGGGCAGGAAGGTCGCGCTGTTCGTCGGTGCGGCCGCGGTGGCGGGTGGTGGGGCCTTCGTCATGGCGAGCACCTCGAACGCCTCGCAGGCTCCACAGAATGTGCGGACCAAGGCCGACTCGGCCGTCTGCCAGGGGCTTGCCACCGCCCTCGGCAACAACCAGAAGTTCATCGACGGTCAACGGGCCGCACCGGACGCGCAGTCCACGGCCCGGATCGCCAACCGCGAGGCCGTCATCGCACAGATCAAGGTGCAGCAGAAGGCGTCCGGATGCGCTGTTGGGGAGTCGGCTCAGGACTCCCAGGCGGCACAGCCGGCCACGCCGAGCGCCGCAGCGAGCGTGGCCCCGAGTGCGGCACCGAGCGCACCGGCCGCCGTCTCGGGGCAGCAGGTCTGCAACGGCTCCACCGTCACCCTCTCCGGCGAGGCCGGGGCGCCCGCCGCCTCCAGCAACCAGTTCCCGGCGGGGACAAAGCTGAAGGTCACCAACCTGGACAACAACAAGTCCACGACGGTGGAGGTCACTTCGGTCTCCGGCAGCTGTGCGCTGCTGAACAACGCCGCTTTCGAGCAGGTCCGCGAGCCCGGGAAGTTCCTGATCCGACGGGCCCTGATCGAGAAGGTGGGGTGAGGCCGACGGCGTAGAACCCCGTACGTGTCACAGGTCCCGCTGTTCGCGGCCACGAACAGCGGGACCTACACGTCTTCGGCAACCGCATCGCATACGAGCCCGTCGGACCGTGTCGCCGCGCAGCCGTCAGCAGGGGTTTCTGTCGGCTTTCTGTGTCGGCTTGTGCACACCGGCCGTCCTCACGGCGTGAGACGCGCCACAGAACCACCAGGTAACACGGGGTTCACATCGGAGCAATGATCGGGAAATCGCCTGTTGACAGGCTGCCGGGCATCAAGCGCGGCGTTTCAGTGCCGCAGCGCCGCAGCACCCGCACATGCGCCTAGAGACCCACCCCGAAGGATGTGTCCCGTGACCTTCAAGGCTGAGTACATCTGGATCGACGGCACCGAGCCGACGGCCAAGCTCCGCTCGAAGACCAAGATACTCGCCGACTCCGCCAAGGGCGCCGAGCTGCCGATCTGGGGCTTCGACGGTTCTTCCACGAACCAGGCCGAGGGGCACTCCTCCGACCGCGTGCTCAAGCCGGTGTTCACCTGCCCGGACCCGATCCGTGGCGGCGACGACATCCTGGTGCTGTGCGAGGTCCTCGACATCGACTTCACTCCGCACTCCTCCAACACCCGCGCCGCGCTGGCCGAGGTCGCCGAGAAGTTCGCCGCTCAGGAGCCGATCTTCGGCATCGAGCAGGAGTACACGTTCTTCAAAGACGGCTACCCGCTCGGCTTCCCCAAGGGCGGCTTCCCGGCCCCCCAGGGCGGCTACTACTGCGGTGTCGGCGCCGACGAGATCTTCGGCCGTGACGTCGTCGAGGCGCACCTGGACAACTGCCTGAAGGCGGGTCTGGCGATCTCCGGCATCAACGCCGAGGTCATGCCCGGTCAGTGGGAGTTCCAGGTCGGCCCGGTCTCCCCGCTGGAGGTCTCCGACCACCTGTGGATCGCCCGCTGGCTGCTCTACCGCACCGCCGAGGACTTCGGCGTCTCCGCCACCCTGGACCCCAAGCCGGTCAAGGGCGACTGGAACGGCGCGGGCGCGCACACCAACTTCTCCACCAAGGCGATGCGCGAGACGTACGAGGCGATCATCACCGCCGCCGAGTCGCTCGGTGAGGGCTCCAAGCCGCTCGACCACGTCAAGAACTACGGCGCCGGCATCGACGACCGGCTGACCGGTCTGCACGAGACCGCCCCGTGGAACGAGTACTCCTACGGTGTCTCCAACCGTGGCGCCTCGGTCCGTATCCCGTGGCAGGTCGAGAAGGACGGCAAGGGTTACATCGAGGACCGCCGTCCGAACGCCAACGTCGACCCGTACCTGGTGACGCGTCTGATCGTCGACACGTGCTGCTCCGCGCTGGAGAAGGCCGGTCAGGTCTGATCCGCCGGCCAGTAACTTCCCGAGGGGCGTCCAGCCGCATGGTGGACGCCCCTCGGTGCGTTGTCAGTGGGACGTGCGAAGGTGGGGGCATGGAGATCGACGGGGGCCCGCTCGACATCAAGGTCCAGACGGAGAACAACGAGACACACACCCGGATTTCGGCCGCGCGCCTGCGTGAGCTGGTGCACCGGATCGGGGGCAGCGGCGATCACTTCCTGATCGTGCAGCGGATACCGGACCGGCCGGCGGTGTTCATCCAGGTCGCCCACACACCGGGTGGGGTCTACGAGTTCCAGCACCGCACCGGCTCCGTCCCCCACATGTGGGTGACCGAGGTGACGGACCCGGACCTCGTCGCGGACGTCATGGCGCGCTGGGCACGGCAGGAGAAGGACTGGGACGCCCCGGTCACCTGGCAGCGCGACGAGCTCGCGGCGCCCCAGGAGGTGCCCCCGCCCGACCCGGACGTCGCCGCGCAGGCCGAGAAGTACGTGCGTGAGACGCTCGCCGACGGCTATCTCGGCATCGCGGAGATCATCCGCGAGACCGTGTACATGGTGGAGGACCGGCTCACCACCGCCCAGGCCCGCCCGATCGTCGAGCGGCTGTGGCTGGAGCGGGTCGAGGAGCAGGAGACCTGGTCGGGGCCGACCGACCCGGATCGCCTGGAGCGGGCGTTCGCCGCGCTGGAGGGCGACGGCATCGTCGCGCGGGAGAACTTCACCTGCTGCGGCGGCTGCGGGAAGGCCGAGATCGGCGTCGAGATGGCGGACGCGGGCGCCCGGGGCTTCGTCTTCTTCCACTACCAGTGCACCCGCAGCGCGGCCGAGCACAACGAACTCACCCTCTACTACGGAGACACCGACAACAGCCCGGAGGCCACCGCCGCCGTGGGCCGAAAGATCGTCGCCGCCCTCGAGGCCGCCGGGTTGTCCACGGAGTGGGACGGCAGTCCGGACAAGACCATCACCGTCACTCCCCTGGTCTGGCGCAAGCGCCTGGTGGGGTGAGGCACACCACGCTCGATCTCACATCGAGGAAGCGTCCAAGCAGTGAGAGGAGTCTCCTGTTGCGGGCCTGTGTCTGCTTCAATGAGCGCATGGCCAGCTTCCAGAACCCCAGCGCGACAGGTCGCCATGACCTCGAGCCGTTCTGGCCCTCTCGTCAGCACCATGACTTCGACCGGGTGTGTTGCCGCGCGGTGAACGCGCGGGCCCTCTAAAGCCGTACACCCCTTCGGCCTTCGGCCAGCGCGCAGTCGACGTACGTCCACCGACGAACCTCCTCGCGCGAAAAGAGCTGACTTCTCATGGCGACCACTCGTTCCCTGTCCACCGCCCCTCTCCCCACCCCTTCCGAGAGCGGCGCACGGCATCGACTCCGGGCCGTCGGCCCCGACGACGTCCCCGGCGTGGTGGACTTCCTGCCGCCCGGCGCCACCTGGCTGCCCGCTCCGCAGCACACCCTGCCCACCCTTCCGGGCCAGCCGCCGATGATCGGCTACCTGGTGCTCGTCCCGGCCGACCAGCAGCCGCCCCTGCTGCAGGACCCGGCGGGCCAGGCCGGCGAGGCCGACGGCGACCCGCTCGTCCGGGTCGACACCGTGCAGCGCACCGCCGAGGTGAACGGCGCGGAACTCGACCTCACCTACCTGGAGTTCGAACTCCTCGCGCATCTCGTCGCACACCCGCACCGGGTGCACACCCGCGACCAGCTGGTCACCACGGTGTGGGGCTACGGACATGTGGGCGACGGCCGTACCGTCGACGTCCACATCGCCCGGCTGCGCCGCAAGCTGGGCGCCGAGAACCGCCAGGCCATCCAGACGATCCGCCGGGTCGGCTACAAGTACTCCCCGCCGACCGGGCGCTGACGGCACCGGTCGTCTGCTGACGGCAGAGATCCGTCCCGTACGGCCGCCTCGGCGGGCAGAGTCTGTGACATGAGACTTCTGGTGCTGGGTGGTACGGAGTTCGCGGGACGGGCCGTCGTCGAGGCGGCCCTCGGGCGCGGCTGGGACGTGACCGTCTTCCATCGTGGACGGCACACACCCGTGGCCGGGGTGCGGTCGCTGCACGGCGACCGCACCACGCCCGACGGGCTCGCCGCACTGGCCGGGAGCGGCGGCTCCTGGGACGCCGTCGTCGACACCTGGTCGGCGGCACCGTCCGCGGTGCGTGACGCGGCGCGGCTGCTGCGGGGCCGCGCCGGGCGGTACGTGTATGTGTCGAGCTGCTCGGTGTACGCCTGGGCGCCGCCCGCCGGCTACACCGAGGACGCTCCCCTGGTGGAGGGCGCCTCGTCCGACGCCGGGCAGCGCGACTACGCCCGCGACAAGCTGGGCGGCGAGCTGGCCGCGACCGAGGTCTTCGGCGCGGACCGCTCGCTGCTCGTCCGGTCGGGGCTGCTGATCGGGCCGTACGAGAACATCGGGCGGCTGCCGTGGTGGCTGACCCGGATCGCGCGCGGCGGTCCGGTGCTGGCGCCCGGGCCACGGGATCTGCCGCTCCAGTACGTCGATGTCCGCGACCTCGCCGAATGGATCATGGACGGGGTGGAGCGGGAGCTGAGCGGACCGTACAACCTGATGAGCGAGCGCGGGCACACCACCATGGGCGCACTCCTGGACGCCTGCTCGAAGGTGACCGGGGGCGCCGCCGACCTGCGGTGGACCGACCCGGACGTGGTGCTCGGCGCGGGCATCGAGCCGTGGACCCAGCTGCCGGTGTGGGTGCCGCCGGGCAGTGATCTGCACGCCGCGCTGCACAGTGCCGACGTCTCGCGGGCCGTCGGGGCGGGGCTGCGCTGCCGGCCGGTCGGGGAGACCGTGGCCGACACCTGGAGCTGGCTGCGGGAGATCGGCGGCACCGCGCCACAGCGGCCCGACCGGCCCGCGGTGGGCCTCGACCCGGCGGTGGAGGCGAAGGTGCTGGGCCTCGACGGGGGTGTACCCAGCACCACCTCCTGACCCGGTGGCCAAGCCCCGTGCCCCGCCCGCCTCCCTCGGCCAGACTGGCTGCCATGGACATCGAGACGCAGCGCGACAGCGGTCGCACAGGGGCAAAAGGCATGGGGCGGGCGGCGGTTCGGGGGCTGGCGCTGGCACTGGTGGCGCTTCCGGGGGCCGTGCTCTGCTTCACCCTCTCCCTGGTGTCCTTCGCGCTGATCCCGATCGGGGTCGGGATCGTCACCACACCGTGGGTGCTGACCGGCGTACGGGCGTTCGCGGACTGGCGGCGGGTGCTCGCCGCCGAGTGGGGCGGGGTACGGATCCCGTCGGCGTACCGGCCGATCCCCGAGGACGCCAACCCGTGGACGCGCACCTTCGGCATGCTGCGGGACCCGGCGACCTGGCGGGACCTGCGCTGGCTGCCGGTCGACATGACGGCGGGCTATCTCACCGCGCTGCTGCCGGCCGTGCTCGTGCTCTACCCCCTGGAGGGGTTCGCGCTGGCGGCGGGGCTGTGGCGGGTGTTCCCCGACGGGTACTGGTACGGGTTCGTCCCCGTCACCGGACAGGCCTCGGCGCTGGCCGCCGCCGCCCTCGGGCTTGTCATCCTCTTCTTCGGCCACTTCTTCGCACCCCGTGCGCTCCAGGCACACTTCCGGCTCACCAAGGCCGTTCTCGGCGCCAACCAGGGTGAACTCTCCGAGCGGGTGCGGGTGCTGACCGAGACGCGGCGCGATGCCGTGGACAACTCCGCCGCCGAACTGCGGCGTATCGAACGGGATCTGCACGACGGGGCGCAGGCCCGGCTGGTCGCCATGGGCATGGACCTGGGCACCATCGAGATGCTCCTCGACAAGGACCCGGCGAAGGCCAAGGAGTTGCTCGCGCAGGCCCGCAAGTCCTCCGTCGACGCCCTGGCCGAACTGCGCGACCTGGTCCGTGGCATCCATCCGCCGGTGCTCGCCGAGCGCGGACTCGGGGATGCCGTGAAGGCGTTGGCGCTGCGGCTGCCGCTGCCGCTGCCCTCCGAGGTGACGGTGGAGCTGCCCGGTCGGGCGGACGCGCCGGTCGAGTCGGCGGCGTACTTCGCGATCAGCGAGATCCTCACCAACGCCGTGAAGCACTCCGGCGCCGACCGGCTCTGGATCGACCTGCATCACACCGAGGGCATGCTGCGGATCACCGTCACCGACGACGGCAAGGGCGGCGCGGCGATCGGGGCGGGCTCGGGTCTGGCCGGGGTCGAGCGCCGGCTGGGTACATTCGACGGCGTCCTGGCCGTCAGCAGCCCCGCGGGCGGTCCCACCATGGTGACCATGGAGATCCCTTGCGTGTTGTCCTAGCCGAAGACTTGTTCCTCCTGCGTGACGGACTGGTCCGGCTGCTGGAAGCCCACGGCTTCGAGATCGCCGCGGCCGTCGAGTCCGGCCCCGAGCTCGCCCGCGCGCTGGCCGAGCTGGAGCCGGACGTCGCCGTGGTCGACGTACGGTTGCCTCCCACGCACACCGACGAGGGCCTGCAGTGTGCGCTCGACGCCCGCCGGGCGCGGCCCGGGCTTCCCGTGCTGGTGCTGTCGCAGCACGTGGAGCAGCTGTACGCGCGCGAGCTGCTGGCCGACGGCACCGGCGCGGTGGGGTATCTGCTGAAGGACCGGGTGTTCGACGCGGCGCAGTTCGTGGACGCCGTGCACCGGGTGGCGGCGGGCGGCACCGCGATGGACCCCCAGGTCATCCAGCAGTTGCTGAGCCGGCGGGCCGCCGCGGACCAGCCGCTGGGCCGGCTGACCCCGCGGGAGCTGGAGGTGCTGGAGCTGATGGCGCAGGGCCGGTCCAACGCGGCGATCGCGGGACAGCTGGTCGTCACAGAACGGGCCATTGCCAAGCACACCTCCAACATCTTCACCAAATTGGACCTCGAGGTGTCGGACGACGACAACCGACGCGTTCTCGCGGTCCTCGCCTATCTGGACCAGGGCCGGTGAACGGTTGTTGATTTTCTGTAACCTCCGCTGTTCAGGCGATTGTTGAGGCCGGACGGCCGAGTAATCCTCTGATTTGTTTGTGAGGCGACTGAACACCCGTGGGACCACGTCCGTATGGAACGACGCCGCTTCACTCCTGTCGGGCGACTCGACGCCCCGCAAGGAAGTCAGAGGAGTTCCATGGGACGCAACATTCGTAAACGCCGTACGTCGATGACCGCCAAGGTCGTGGCCGGGTCGGCAGCCCTAGCGCTCGGTGGGGGCGGGCTTGTATGGGCGAACTTCTATGCCTCGGCGCATGAGTCGGGGTCCGGTCAGAACCAGGTGAAGGCCGCCGGGGCACAGATCGCCACGATCCAGTGCCCGGACGTCGGTCAGAAGCTGACGAGCGTCCCGAACGGGGCCCGGTCCGGCGTGAGCACGGAGCTGGCGAACCTGGACAAGCAGATCACCGAGGCCTACGCCCGCCTCGCCTCCACGCGCCAAGCACAGACGAACGACTCGGGGTTCGTCCAGAACGCGATCCTCGGCCCGCTCAAGGACAAGCGGACCGCGGCTCTGGACCGGATCCGGATCAACATCCAGCGCGCCGGCGGTGCCAACCCCAACCTGGGCCAGCTCGCCGGATGCACCGGAGTGCCGGCCGAACAGCCGCAGACCAACGACGGCGAGGCCGGCCAGGACGGCGGCCAGCAGCAGGACGGCGGTCAGCAGCAGGACGGCGGTCAGCAGCAGGGCGACGGTCAGGACCAGGATCAGGGTCAGGACCAGGGCAACGGCCAGCAGAACGGCCAGGGGGGCAACGGCCCGACGGCCGCCGACTTCGTGGACATCACGCAGGTCCAGGCCAACGCCCAGCTCGGTGTGGGCGCCAACGGACTCGCCGCCAACGGCCAGTCGGGTTCGCGCGGCACCTTCACCACCAAGTGCGGCACCAACGGGAACGACAACCACAACACGGACAACGTGATCGTGGCCCCCGGCGTCTCCAACGGTGCCCACCACCTGCACGACTACGTCGGCAACCAGAGCAACGACGCGTTCGCGAGCGACCAGGAACTGGCGGCGGCACAGACCAGCTGCCAGAACCAGGGCGACAAGTCGTCGTACTTCTGGCCGGTGCTGCGACTGCAGGACGGTTCGCAGGACTTCGACCAGAACGCGGCCGGCGGTGGCACCGAGGGCAACGTGGGCAAGATCCTCCAGCCCGCGCAGGCGCAGCTGAAGTTCGTCGGCAACAAGAAGGGCAACGTCGTCGCGATGCCGACGGCCCTGCGCATCATCACCGGTGACGCCAAGGCGTTCGTCAACGGCAACGCCAACGCCAACGTCAACTGGAGCTGCACAGGCTTCGAGAACAAGGTCCAGCTGAAGGACAAGTACCCGATCTGCCCGCAGGGCAGCCAGGTGGTGCGCACGACCAACTTCCAGAGCTGCTGGGACGGTCAGAACATCGACAGCGCCAACCACCGCACCCACGTGGCGTTCGTCCAGGCCGACGGCACCTGCGCGAACAACTTCAAGGCGATCCCGCAGCTCCAGGTCCGGCTGGTCTACAACGTTCCGGCCCCGACCATCGAGAACGGGACGGTCGTGAACCCGTACGCGGTGGACACCTTCCCGGAGAACCTGCACAAGCCGATCACCGACCACAACGACTTCATCAACTTCTTCTCCGCGAACACGATGAACAAGCTGGTCAAGTGCATCAACACCGGCCAGAAGTGCCAGTGAGCTAGCTAGCGCGCAAGAAAGCCGGCGGTGGGATTTCCCACCGCCGGCTTTCTCGTGCTCGTGCTCAGTGGCTGCCGGAGTGCGCCGTGTGGTCCTGGCCCTCCTCGATGTCGCCACCGAGGGTGGCGCGCAGGGTGGTCACCGTCTTGGTCTCGCCGACGGCGATCCACTTGCGGCCGACGAGGTAGTGACCGCCGTAGTCCTTGGCCCCGTTGATCCACTCGCGCTGGCCGCGGTCGGTGGCGAAGGTGGCCAGGATGAACTTGCCGTCGGCGTCGCTCTTGCGGCACGAGGCCTGGCGGATCTCGTCGGCGTCGATCTGGATGGTCGGATCGCAGCCCACCTCGGCGGCCAGGTGCTCGAGGCTGCCGGTCGCCGTCTCCGGTACCGCGGCCTTGTCGTCGTCGCCACCGGAGCCGCAGCCGGTCAGTACAAGAGCCGCCGCGGCGACCGCGAGCATCGATCGGGTCAACCTCATCTGTTCCTCCGGAACCTTCCCATGGGCCTGGGTGCCCGTCCCCTTCCATACGGCTGCGCGGCAAGGTGCGCTCAAATCCGCTGTCCCCCTGGGCACACCCGCGCGAGAGTATGCCGGTGAACGAGGACTGGGAACAGCGGATCACGGCCGCCTGGGCCACCTTCGACGAGTACCCCGAGGACCGCGCCGCCGAATTCCGGGCGGTGATCGACGTCCGGCAACCCAGTTGACGGACCTACCGCCGGACGGGCGGGAAGTGACGCCTGTGGAGGCTCATGTAAGACCGGAACCCTCGGGGAACGGCGGGAGCTTGCGAAGCAGGAACCCGTGGTGGTGCCGCCCTGCGGCGCGGACCTGAATCCCTTGCGGCAGCAGGGAGGGCGTCAACAGCGGCCGATGGCCAACCTCACTCGACCAGCGCTGGACCCGGAGGCGGAACATGCCCCCTCCGGGCTTCCGGTCCCAGGGTGACCATCCAACGATTCGCTCGTTTTGCTGAACGTGCAGCCACAGGATGTCGCCCCGCCCCCCGCACCCGCCTCCCCCGAGCCGTTCGTCGACGTCGAACAGGCCGAGGCCGCGCTCGTCGAGCACTACCCACGGCTCGTCCGGCTCGGCTATCTGGTGCTGCCGCCGAGCCTGGGCCGCAACCGGCGGGTCCTGACCGCGCACGCCCTCACCCAGCGCGCCCTGCCCCGGGGCCGTGCCTCGACGCCCGTCATCCCGGCCCAGTCGACCGGCCGCGACGGCGACCCCGGCTACGCTCTCGTCCGCCTCCAGGTGCTGCGTACGGCGCTGGAGGCGGGCCTGCCGCTCTCCTTCAAGGCGTGGCCCAAGCGCTCCCAGCTGCCGCCGCTGCTCCCCCAGGTGCGGGGTCTCAGGCTCTTCCCCCGCTCGGGCGGGGCCGATGAACTCGCCCTGGACCAGAAGCTGTCCGCCCTGTCCGGCCCGGCCCGCGCCGCCTATGTCCTGCGCGGTCTGGAGCGGCTCCCGGACGGCGAGGTCCGCCGGGTGCTGACGGCGGCCGGTGTGGCGGAGCCGGGCGAGGCGCTGGAGGAGGCCGACACCGTCCCGGCCCAGTACCCGCTCCTCGACTCCGCCGAGTTCGACCCCTGCTCGCTCCAGGCCCGGCCCACCGACCTGATGCGGCGCCGGCAGCACATGAAGGCCGCGCTCGCCGCCGCCGTGGCCGCCACCGTGTGCGGGGCGCTGCTCGGCCTGCCCGGTGACGGCTGGGGCCCGGACGGCGCGGCCGCTCCCGCGTACGCGCGGAACCCGGCCGCCCAGGCCGCCCTCGACCCGGGCCGGGTGACGAGGGTCCCGGCCACCGCCTGGCAGGCCGCCTCGCGCAACGACTTCTCCGTGTGGCCCGCCCGCGGCGACCTCACCGACGACACCGCGCTGCTGCGCCGCGCCCTCGCCGTCTGGGCCCGCCCCGGCGAGACGGTGCAGGTCTCCGCGACCCCCGGCACCCCGTCCGGCGGCCCCTCGGGACCGGCCCAGCTCCTGTACGCCGGGACCGTCGACAACGCGCGCGTGGTGATCCTCTACGACGGTCTGCGCATCGCCCGTTACGCCGAGCCGAAGGACGGCACGCGGGGCGCGGCCCTCGACTTCGCGCGGGTCGACGGGGCGACGTCGGCCGAGGCGAGCGCGGTCGTGCTGGGCCGGGCCGACGGCAATGTCCGCTATCTCATGGCGCCTTGGGTGACGAAGGCCGCCGAGCGGGACCTGCTGAAGCCCTCCGCCGGCGCGATGGCCCTCACCCTGACCGACGGGGTGACCTCGCCGCTGGCCGGCCCCGCCCAGCAGACCACCGGCTGCACGTCCTGGAATGTCCTCCAGCTGACCGACCGCGGCGGCACCCGGCTGATGAGCGACCTCGGCGAACTGGTCCCGGCCCGGCTCACCACCGGCCGCCCCGGCGCGCTCCACGAGGTGTCCGGCGCGGAGCCGCTGCGCACCTGGGCGCCGTACGCCTGCTCCCTGTCGGCGATGCGCTCGGCGGGCGTACGGACGGTGAACGCGTGGCCCTACGCCCAGCAGCGGCTGCCCGACGCGAGCGGTGCCGCGGACTGGATGTGCACGCGCGCCGAGACCTGGCGTGGTGGCGGCACCCGGGTGCTGGCGCAGTTCCGCACACCCGGCGGGGCGTACGGGGCGGTCGCGGCGAAGGCCGAGAACGTCCCGGCGTGCGGGCCGCGGGACCCGCATGTGCTGGCGGGTGTGCTGTGGAAGTCGGAGGCGGGCAACTGGTATCTGCTGGCGGCCGGCAGCAAGGACACGGCGTCGGTAAGTGCGACGGGTGCGGTCAGTGGCTCCGCCAGGGGCAACCTGCTGACCGTGAAGACGAAGGAAGGCGCGCAGGCCGGGCTGAAGGGGACGCTGGAGGACGGGCGGCCGATCAACGGGCTGCGGTAGGCCGGGAGCGGGCCGGGTCAGGAACGGGCTTGCTGACACTGGCGTAAACAAGAGCGTGCACGAGGGTTCCCGGAAGGCCTACCCGTCAGTACATTGACGCCATGTCCAACACGCCGGACCGGGTGCCGCTCAAGGCGCGGAAGGTGTCCTTCGCCTGGGAGGACACCCCGCTGCACTGGGTGCCCGGCGATCCCTTCACCACGCACACCATCAATGTGCTCCATCTTCTGCTGCCGGCCGGCGAGCCTGGTTCGTGCACGTCTACAAGCAGGTGCTGCCGCTCATCCGGGACGAGCGGCTGCGCGAGGACGTCATCGGGTTCATCGGCCAGGAGGCCATGCACTCGCAGGCCCATGACGAGGTGCTGCCGCATCTGAAGGAGCTCGGCCTCGATCCGACGCCCTACACCGCGCAGATCGACTGGTTCTTCGAGAAGCTGCTCGGCGACCGGACCCTGCCGCCGGGCAAGGCGCGCACGTGGTGGCTCCTGGAGCGCGTGGCCCTCATCGCGGCCATCGAGCACTACACCGCCTTCCTCGGCGACTGGGTGCTGAACGCCGGGGAGTTGGACCGGCGGGGCGCCGATCCGACCATGCTGGACCTGCTGCGCTGGCACGGCGCCGAGGAGGTCGAGCACCGCTCGGTCGCCTTCGACCTCTTCCAGCACGTGGACGGCAGCTACCGGCGCCGGGTGCGCACCTGGGCCACGGCGTTCACGGCGCTGGTGTTCCTGTGGCAGCGCGGGGTCCGTTTCTTCATGGCGAACGACCCGACGCTGGCCGACGGCAGGGCGAGCTTCAAGGACTTCCACGTCCGGGGTCGGCGCGGTGTGCTGCCCGGGACCGGCGACATGCTCCGGTCGATACCGCGCTATCTGAGCCGCGGCTACCACCCCTCCCAGGAGGGCTGCACCGAGCAGGCCGTCGCCTATCTGGCCTCCTCCCCCGCCGCCGTCGCGGCCCTCGCGGCCGAGAAGGGAGCCGAGTGATGCCGAAGCCGCTGACCGTCGTGCTCGTCGCGGGGGCCGCCCTCCTCACCCGCCGGGCGATGCGCCGCCGCATCCAGGTCTCACCGCTGTGGCCGATGCCCGCGCTGGACGAGCCGGTCTCCGGGCGGACCCGGTCGCGGGCGCTGCGGCTGCTGGTGGCCTCGCGCGAGGAGGTCGCCGACGGGGTCGTACAACTGCGCCTGACGGGAAGGGACTTGCCGCGCTGGGAGCCCGGCGCGCACCTGGACCTCGTCCTGCCGTCGGGCCTTGTCCGGCAGTACTCGCTGTGCGGGGACCCGGCGGACACCTCGTCGTACACGGTGGCGGCCCGGCTGGTGGCGGACGGGCGGGGCGGCTCGCGCGAGGTGCACGAGCAGGTGGCCGAGGGCATGGAGCTGGAGGTGCGCGGGCCCCGCAACCGTTTCCCGCTCGTCGAGGCGTCGTCGTACGTCTTCGTCGCGGGCGGCATCGGGATCACACCGATCCTGCCGATGCTGCGGGCGCTGCCGGACGGGGCGGAGTGGCGGTTGCTGTACTGCGGGCGGTCACGGGAGTCGATGCCGTTCCTCGCGGAGCTCGAGGAACTGGACCAGGTGACCGTCGTCGCCGGTGTGCCCGAACTCGGCGCGCTGGACGTTCCCGAGGGGGCGGCCGTCTACTGCTGCGGCCCGGAAGGGCTCATGGCGGCGGTCGAGGAGCGGTTCCCGCAGGTGCGTCTGGAGCGGTTCACGCCCCGCGTCACCGCGCCGGGCGCCGCCTTCGAGGTCGAACTCCGGCGCAGCGGGCGGACACTGGCGGTCCCGGCGGACTCCTCCGTACTGGCCGCCGTGCGCCGGGAACTGCCGGACACCCTCTACTCCTGCGAGCAGGGTTTCTGCGGGACCTGCCGGCAGCGGGTGCTGGAGGGCGAGGTGGACCACCGGGACGAGCTTGGGGGCACCTCCCACGCCCTTAAGGCAGTGGGGGAAGACGCGGAGCGCGATGACTCGATGCTGATCTGCGTTTCGCGCGCGCGAAGTGAGCGACTTGTGCTGGATATGTGAACACCCGTGTCCGGACCGGGCCGTTCCGGGCCGGATCCGATCGGTAAGGTGTTCGCATGACTACCGGGGTACGGCGAAGAATGGGAGTCGAGGAGCGGCGGCAGCAGCTGATCGGCGTTGCCCTCGAACTGTTCAGCCAACGCTCGCCCGACGATGTCTCCATCGACGAGATAGCGACCGCGGCAGGCATCTCCCGGCCGCTGGTCTACCACTACTTCCCCGGCAAACTCAGCCTCTACGAGGCCGCGTTGAAGCGTGCGGCCGACGATCTGTCGGACCGGTTCGTGGAGGCGCGGGAAGGGCCGCTGGGCACGCGGCTGCTGCGGGTGATGCGGCGGTACTTCGACTTCGTGGACGACCACGGGCCCGGTTTCGCGGCCCTGATGCGGGGCGGCCCGGCCGTCGGCTCCTCGGCGACCAACGCACTCATCGACTCCGTGCGGCAGGCCGCGTATGACCAGATCCTTTCGCATCTGCGGGTGGAGAAACCGCCCGCGCGGCTGGAACTGGTCATCCGCTCCTGGATCTCGCTCGCCGAGTCGACCGCGCTGATCTGGCTGGACGGCCGGCGCATCCCGCGCGGCGAGCTGGAGGTACAGCTCGTGCACGACTTCGCCGCACTGGCCGCGGTGAGCGCGGCCCACGACGAGGAGATGGCCGCGCTGTTGCGCCACATGCTCAAGGACGAACCGCACGACGGCCCCTTCACCGACCTGGCGGCCCGACTGATCGCGCTGGCCTCCTAGAGCACGGCCTTGGTGTAGGAGGCGTCCAGGTCGCGCACCTCGGCGGAGAGGTGCACGGTGAGGCCGTCCTCGGACCCGACGTGCTTGCACAGCAGTTCCACGACGGCCTCGGTGAGCTTCGCCTTGGTCTCGTCCGACCGTCCGGCGAGCAGGGCGATCGTGACGTTCACGATCGCGTGGTTCGTCGTCTCGCCGCCGACCGCCTCGTCCTCGGTGCGCAGCACCCGGGTCTTGCACGCCTCGAGCTTCGCGGCCGCCGTCTCGACGACGACCGGGTGCAGCGCCAGGGCGAACTCCTCCCAGTGGACGCGGTCGAGACGCGGGGAGTGTTCGATGGTGATCTGCGGCATGTGGACTCCTGTTCTAGGTCGACGAGGGCACCCTAACCGTCGTACCGGAGCCCTCACAGGGCCGTCTCACCCCAGCCGCAGCGCCAGCATCGCGATGTCGTCCTCCCGGTCGTGGCCGAAGGAGGCCAGAAGGGTGTCGCACAGGGCGTCCAGGCCGGGCAGGGAGCCGACGGCGGCCGCGCGGAGGTGCTCCATCGAGGCCGAGAGGTCGATGCCCCGGGTCTCGATCAGGCCGTCGGTGACCATGAGGAGCCGGTCGGTGGGTTCGAGGAAGAGCTCGGTGACCGGCGGGTGCGGCAGCCCGACACCGAGCAGCGGACCGGCCGCCTTGACGTAGTCGGCGCTGCCGGTGTCCCGGACGATCAGCGGGGGGATGTGTCCCGCGTTGGCGATACGGGTGCGCCCGGTGCCGGGATCGATCAGGGCCAGACAGACCGTGGCCGTGAGGTCGGGGTGGTAGCGCTGGAGCATCCGGTCCAGGCGCTCCGCGAGCACGGCCGGCTCACTGTCCTCGACGGCGTAGGCGCGCAGCGCGTGCCGGATCTCCACCATGACGGTCGCCGCGTCCAGCGAGTGCCCGACGACGTCGCCGACCGCGGTGAGCACGCCGTCGTCGGTAGGCAGCGCCGCGTAGAAGTCACCGCCGATCTCGGTCTCCGGGGACGCGGGCACATAGCGGACCACGACGTCGATGCCCGGCAGCTCGGGCAGCCGGTGCGGCTGGGGCAGGAAGCTGTGCTGGAGCGTGAGCGCGACATGCCGCTCCACCTGGTACATGAGCAGCGGTTCCGCGGCGAACGCGGTGGCCTGGGTCAGCTGGGCCAGCAGGCTCTCGCGCTCGGGGCCCAGCCGCCGCATCCCGCGCGCGGGCGCGGCCAGGCACACCGTGGCCCTGCCGTCCTGCGTGCGCACGAGCGCCAGGCGGGCGTCGTGCTCCACGCCGGGCCGGAAGTACCCGGCCGGCCACAGCGGCGCGGGCACCGTCGTGAGCTGTACGCCGGCGGACTGTCCCCGGGTGAGCCGCTGGAGCAGAGCCGCCACCGCCCGGTCGGCCCCCTCGTCCGGCAGGGCGACCGGAACGCGGTCCCGGGACAGGCCCCGGTACAGCCGCCCCTCCTGCTCCAGGACGAAGACGGCGGCGGGGGTGCCGGTGACCCGCGAGATGCCCTCGGCGGCCGCGTCGGTCAGTTCCGGCAGGGAGCGCGCCGCCTGGATGGTGACGATCGTCTCCGACAGCAGTGTCAGCCGTCGTACCAGCGCCCGGTCGTCGGCCCGCACCTGGGCGTTGCGCACGGCGGCCCGGACCACGGCCTCGATCTCCAGGGGCTCGGCGGGCACCTTCAGATAGGCCTCGAATCCCGCGTCCAGGCCCTCGCAGCAGTCGACCGGCGCCACGTTGGCGGCGGAGAAGTGCACGACGGGCAGCGCGGCCGTGTGCGGACGCTCCTTGAAGAGGCGGCACAGTTCGAAACCGCTCATGTCCGGCAGGCCCACGTCGACGAGGGCCACGTCCGGCAGGGTGCCCTTGCGCAGCCGGTCGTCGAGTTCGGCGAGCGCCTCGTGGCCGGTGGCGACCGGAACGACCCGGTGGCCGGCACGGCTGAGCAGGGTGCTCATGGCATACCGGCTTGCCTCCGCATCGTCCACGACCATCACGGTCGTGCCTGTCAGGTCTCCGTTGACGTCCATGTGTTCAGCCCTTGGACAGCACGATGGGGCAGACCCGGATCCGGGTCTGCTCCACCACGGTAATGCCCTTGTCAGGAATTGCGGGAGAATACGGCCACAGTCCGTCCCGGAACGGCGAAGGTGCCCGAAACCCGCTCGTAGGACGATGCCTTGACGGTAGAGTCCGCGCCCGCCGCCTGGACCTCGTGCAGCGCGTACGCCGTGCCGGCCAGGGCGGTCACCCGCTGCTTCTGGGCCTGCGGGGTCGCGTTGAACACTACGATGAGATCACTGCGGTCACCGAGTTCCATGGTGATCACGCCCGGTGTCTCCTCCTTGCCCGACAGCGGGAAGGACAGCTTCGACTGCACCTGCGCGGCCGTGCCGAGGGAGAACACGCTCTCCGTCGAACGGATCCTCAACAGGTCCTGGTACGCCGCCGAGGTCCCCTCGATCTGCGGGCAGCCCACCTTCACCGAACCCAGCAGGGGCTTGGCGAAGGACCACTTGGACGCGTTGTCGGCCGCCATCGGCAGCCCGCGTCCGAAGCCGTTGCCGTCCTCGCAGCTCCAGTGGATGGCGTTGAACCAGTCGCCGCTGTCGTAGGAGTTGCGGTCCAGGGACTTGGAGCGCAGCAGGTCGGTGCCCGCCTGGGAGAGCGACGGGCCCTGCGAGAGGGTCGCCGTCGCCATGGCGAGGACCTGCATCCGGGCACGGTCGTCCGCACCGGTCGTGGCGGGCAGCTTGTACGTCAGCGCGTCGAACAGCGACTCGTTGTCGTGCGCGTCGGCGTAGGCGAGGGCGTCGCCGGGCGCGGCCGCGTAACCGGCCGGCCGGCCGTTGTAGTCGACCTCGGCGCCGGTGACCTCCTTGCCGGCGGTGTCGGTGAACGTGTACTGCGCGAGGTTGCCGCTCAGCCCGACCTTGATGAGGTCCTGGTAGTGCAGCAGACGGGCCTTCTGCTCGGCCGTGGTGCCGTTGCTCTTCGAGGAGTTGGGGTCGGTGTAGAGCCCGGACGCGAAGCCCTGGACGCCGGGGTCCTCGTCGAAGGGGCCGCCGCCGCGCACCGCGTCACGGGCCCGGTCGGAGAAGGTGGCGATGCCGGTTCCGGCCATGTTCTGCTGGGTGGCCTGGACGAAGCGGGCGTCGTCGGCGACCTCGCCGAAGTTCCAGCCTTCGCCGTACAGGATGATCTTCTTGCCGTCGACGCCGTCCCTGGCGAGGGTCAGTCCGTCCAGGGCCTTGCGGACCGCCAGGATGTTGGCCTTCGGGTGGTGGCCCATGAGGTCGAAGCGGAAGCCGTCGACCTTGTACTCCCTGGCCCAGGTGACGATCGAGTCGACGACCAGCTTGCCCATCATGGCGTTCTCGGGTGCCGTGTTGGCGCAGCAGGTGCTGTTGGCGACCGAACCGTCCGCGAGGAGCCGCTGGTAGTAGCCGGGAACCAGCTTGTCCAGGACGCTGGTGTCGGCCTGCCCGCCGGCCGCCGTGTGGTTGTAGACGACGTCCATGACGACCCGCAGGCCGTCCTCGTTCAGGGACTTGACCATCTCGCGGAACTCGACCGTGCGCCCGGTGCCGTCGGGGTCAGTGGCGTAGGAGCCCTCGGGGACCGTGTAGTGATACGGGTCGTAGCCCCAGTTGTAGGCGTCCTTCGCGGCCGCCTTCGCCACACACTCCTGCTGCTTGTCGGAGTCGGCCGCGTAGGAGGCCAGGTCGCAGTCGGGGGTGGCCTGGTCGGACTTCTTCTCGGGGATGGTGGCGATGTCGAACGCCGGGAGGAGATGGACGTAGGAGGTGCCCGACTTCGCGAGCTCCTTGAGGTGCTGGGAGCCGTCGCTGTTCTTGTCGGTGAAGGCGAGGTAGGTACCCGGGTCACTGGCCGTCCGGTCCGCGACGGAGAAGTCCCGGATGTGCAGCTCCTGGATCTGGGCGTCCCTCAGCGGGGTGGCCTTCGGCTTGGTGTACGTCGACCAGCCGCTCGGGGCGAGGGACTTGTCGTCCAGGTCGATGACGAGGCTGCGCTCCGAGTTCGCGGTCAGGGCGACCGAGTAGGGGTCGGTGACCTTGTTGGTGACGACCTTGCGGACACTGGGCGCCCAGACCTTCACGACGTACCGGTACTCCTTGCCCTTCCAGGACTTGGGGCCGGTGACGGACCAGACGCCGGTTGCGGTGTCGCGCCTCATCTTCACCGTGGAGCCGTCGAGCTCCAGGGCGACGTTCTGCGCGGTCGGCGCCCAGACGGACAGCGTCGGACGGCCGCTCCTGTCGAACGTCGGGCCGAGGTCGGCCTTGGTCGCGGCCGGGTACAGGTCGTCGAGCACGCCGGCGATCTGCACACCGGTGGCGGCGAGCACAGCCCCGTTCACGGCCCGCTGGGAGGCGACGAGCTGGCCCTTGAGGGCCTCGCGCACGCGGTCGCGGTCACGCGGGTCGACGGACCAGGCGGTGTAGCCCTTCAGATGCGGGAACTTCTCCTTCTGGGCGTCGGTGAGGGTGGCCTTCGACAGACGGAGCCAGCGCTCGTCGTCGCTGGTCAGCGCACCGTCCTTGGCCGCGATCGAGCCGTCGCGGCTGTACAGCAGCTGGGTGGAGACGGCGGCGGCGGAGCCGTTCCAGGCGACCGTGTCCCGGTCGATCCAGACCGCCTTGGAGGTGGTCAGGTCGAGGGCGGCCGCGGAGCCCGCGGGCTGTGGGAGCAGGTACTTCTCCTGGCCGTTCACCAGCCACACCTCGTGGCCGTCGGCCGTGAGGTCGAGCGACTGGTCGCTGGGCAGGTCCTTCTCGTCGCCCTGGTGCAGGATGTAACTGAGGCTGGTGGCCCCGTCGGTGAGCGGTACCTCGTAGACCGCGCCATAGGCATCAGTCTTCACCGGCTCGAGGGGCTTCGACCAGTCCGTGGGGTTCGCGGCGCCCGTCCAGACGTGCAGTCCCCAGCCGTCGTAGTTCCCGTCGGCCCGGTGGTAGTGCAGGACCGCCTTGGTCTTGTCCTGCGCGGGATAGTCGGGCCGCTCGGTGACGACGTCCGCCTTGCCCTGCTCGATCCAGACCTCGCCGGTCCTGGTGACGTCGATCGTGCGGTCGGCGGAGACGTCCTTGTTACCGTCCTTGTCGATGACGAGGAAGCCGACACCGGAGGCGCCCGGCTTCAGCTTGACGTAGGCGAAGGCACCGTAGGCGTCACGGCCGACGAAGGGGTGACTGTCCGGCCAGTTCGTGGCCTCGCCGTCGGCGATGTCACCCCAGGCGTACAGGCCCCAGTTCGCGTAGTCGCCGTCGGTGCGCTTGTAGTGGACGATCGCGTAGTCGCGGGAGGAGGCGGTGGGGGTCTCCTCGGCGGGCGGGGTGCCGGTGGTGGAGGCCGCCGTGGTGCTCGCGGTGCGTCCGGCCGAGTCGATGACAACGGCCTTGTACCGCAGGGCCGTTCCGGCCGCCACGTCCTCCCCGATGACCTGCGTGACCTTGTACGGCGCGTGGTCGGCGGAGCCGAGCGTGCGCCACTTGCCATTGCCGACCTGCGCGGCGAAGACGACGCGGTTGAGCTGTCCGCCGTCGACGTGGGCACCGATCTCGACCGTGCCGGTGGCGCCGGTGGCGGGGGCCTTGAGGGCGAGGGTCGGCGCGGTGGCGGGCTTGGCGGGCTTCCCGGCCGCCTTGAGGACGATCGCGGAGCCCGCGGGGACGGTGACGGTGATCTTCTTGTCGGCGTCGCTCCTGAGGGAGGCGTCACCGCCGTAGATCCCCTTGAACGCCATCCCCGCCGAACCGGTGGCGAAGGTCGCCGACTTCGCCTCACCGGCGTTGTTGAACGCGACGACGTACTCGGTGCCCGTCCTGGCGTCGGTGCGCGAGAAGGCGTAGACCCCGCTGCCGTCGGCCGCGTAGCGCTCGGTCTGGACGCCGTCGGTGAGGGCGGGGTTGGCCTTGCGGAGCTTGGACAGGGCGGCGATCTGCCGGTACAGCGGCGCGCTCGTGTCGTACGCGTCGCTCGCGTGCGTACGGTCGGTGCCGATCTCGTCGTCGTCGAGGTAGTCGGCCGTCTTCGACGCGAACATGGTCTGGCGGGCGTCCTTGTCGCCGCCGGCGCCGGTGAAGCCCTGCTCGTCGCCGTAGTAGACGACCGGGTTGCCGCGGCTGAGGAACATCAGCTCGTTGGCGAGCTTGTCCTTGGCGAGGAGCTCGGCGTCGGTCGCCTTCGGGTTGTCCTGGTTGAGGAAGTACCCGATGCGGCCCATGTCGTGGTTGCCGAGGAAGGTGACCTGCTCGTACGCGTTGGCCTTGTCGGTCGTGTACTTGTAGTCGTCGCCGAAGACGGAGGCCAGCTTCTGGGCGCTGCCGCCCTGGGAGGCGTACTGCCGTGCCGCCTCCTGGAAGGGGAAGTCGAGCGTGGCGTCGAGGCGGCCCTGCGTGACGTACGGCGAGGTGATCGACGTGTCGGCGGAGTAGACCTCGCCGAACATGAAGAAGTTCTTCCGGCCCTGCTTTGCCGCGTAGGCGTCGAGGGCCGTGGCCCACTGCGTCCAGAACTCCATGTTTACGTGCTTCACGGTGTCGATGCGGAAGCCGTCGATACGGAAGTCCCTGACCCAGCGCTGGTAGATCCTCTCCATGCCCGAGACGACCTCGGGGCGCTCGGTCCACAGGTCGTCGAGGCCGGAGAAGTCGCCGTAGGTCGTGGACTCGCCGGCGTAGGTCGAGTCGCCGCGGTTGTGGTACATCGTCGGGTCGTTGAGCCAGGACGGCACCTTGGCTCCGGCGCCGGTGACCGTCGGCGTGCGGGGGAAGGAGTCGGCGTCCACCGCGGGGAATCCGCGGCCGCCGGCCGCGTAGTCCGCGTCGTCGAACGGCCGGCCGTCCTTCGTCAGATACGGGAACGCGCCCTTGGAGAGGTAGTCGTAGGACTTCTCCTCGTAGTCGACGACGTCGGCCGTGTGGTTGGTGATGACGTCGAAGAAGACCTTCATCCCCTTGGCGTGGGCCTTGGAGATGAGGGTTTCCAGGTCCTTGTTGGTGCCGAAGTGGGGGTCGACCTGGGTGAAATCCTCGATCCAATACCCGTGATAGCCGGCCGAGGCGTCAGAGCCGTTGCCCTGTACTGGCTGGTTTTTGAAGATTGGCGCCATCCAGATGGCGGTGGTGCCGAGCCCCTTGATGTAGTCGAGCTTCTTGGTCAGGCCCTTGAGGTCGCCGCCCTGGTAGAAGCCCTTGTCGGTGGGGTCATAGCCGGTGGTGAGGCGGGTGCCGGTCAGTCCGCCCTTGTCGTTGCCGGTGTCACCGTTGGCGAAACGGTCCGGGAGCACGAAGTAGAACTGCTCGCGGGTGGAGTTGTGCCGGGCGGGCTCCGAGGCGAGCTTGGCGTCGGAAGGGGGTGGCGGCGGTGTGTCCGCCTGCGCCGCGAGGGGTTGGACGAGCGCTGCGGCCAGCGCGGTCACGGTGACCGCGGCTACCCGTCCAGCATGGGCAGTTCGGCGCCTCGACGGCACCGGCCATCTCGGTATCAAGACGTGGACTCCTTGCGATGTACGGCTCTTCGGGTCCGACCCCGCGCGACCGTATCGCCGCCGTAAGTATTACAGCAAGAGTCTTGAAACCATCGGTAAGAACTTTCAGAGTCTGCTTCAGTGGAACCCTCAGCAAAGGGAGTTGTTCTGCACGTTGCATTGACGTCCTCACCCACGCGAACGTGGGCGATTCCCGCCTGCCCCACCGCGCGCAGCGGCTGGGCTTCGGGTGGGTTCCTGCTTCATCGAGCGCTGCCCCGGCTTGCGAGGTCTGACGTGCTCTCCACAGGCGTTTTGACGCTCCGCCTCGAGCCGCATCTCAGCGACACGTTTCCGTCCAGCGGCGCGTAGGTTGGCCTCGGCGTTCTCGTCTCGGTCGTGCCGGGTTCCGCACTCCGTGCACGTCCACACGCGGACGTTCAGCTGCTCGCGGCCCTTGGGGCCGGTAAGTCGCCCGCACCCGGTGCGGGAGCACAGCTGAGTGGAGGGGAACCACCGATCGATCCTGACGAAGGTCCGCCCGTACCGGGTGCACTTGGCCTCCAGGGTGCGGACAAACCTGCCGAGGGATTGGTCATGGACGCTCTTGCCGAGCCTGCCGCCGCGGGCGGCCATGCCCTTCACGTTCAGGTCCTCCACATAGACCGCTTGGCTCTCGCGGACGATGCGGGTGGTCTCCTGCTCGATGAAGTCGTGTCGCCGGTCGGCGATGCGGGCATGGATCTTTGCGACGGTCTGCTTGGCCTTGCGCCGGTTGTTCGATCCTTTCCGTTTACGGGACACGGCTCGCTGCGCTCTCTTGAGCTTGCGCTCCTGGCGGCGGAAGAACTTCGGGGACAGGATCTTCCGGCCGCGCAGCACGGCGTAGGAGGACAGGCCCAGGTCGATCCCCGTGTCCGTCTCCTCCACGTCCAGCTCGAGCAGGGGCTTGTCGTCCACCTCGACCACAAACGAGGCGAAGTACCGTCCGGACGGGTCCTGGATGACCGTCACGGACGACGGCTGTGAGGGCAGCTTGCGTGACCAGCGCACCTCGAGGTCGCCGATCTTCGACAGCCGAAGTTTGCCGCTCTTGGTGATGGAGTGGGCGTTCGTGGTGAACCGAATCGCCTGCCGTGCGGTCTTCTTCTTCGTCTTCGGCGGACCCATCCTCGGCCCCTTGCGAGTGCCGTTCTTCGAGGCGAAGAAGTTGCTGTACGCGATCTCCAGGTCGCGCAGCGACTGCTGGAGCACCACGGCGGACACTTCACCGAGCCAGACCCGTTCCGGAGTCTTCTTGGCCTCGGTGATAACCCGCTTCGACAGCTCAGCCGCCGTCGGGCGGGACACACCCTGCTCATACGCGTCACGACGCAGTCGAAGGGCGTCGTTCCATACGACGCGGGCGCACCCGAACGCCCTCGCCAGACTGCCGCGCTGAGAAGCGCTCGGGTACACACGAACGTTGTACCGGAGCTTCATGTAGATCACCGTATGGGCGTGCGGTCGACCTATCGCACCGAAGATCACATCCGGTCGAAATTATGCGCGTCGTGAGCGCATATGTTCCAACACCTTCAAACACACGGCGGTTCGGAATCCTCACTGGCCTCCGCGCTCCCCCGTTGCTTCGAAGCTCAGCAGCTCGACTTGCCGGCGTAGATCGCGAGGGCGGCGTTGGAGCCGAGGGTGGCCGTGAACTGCCCGCTGGAGTTCACCGTCACAGTCGTGCCGCCCTGAACATTGCAGTAGGTCCCCGCAGTCAACGACGTCTGGTACGTCCGGCTCAGCGAACCCGACTCGTGGTTGATCGCCACGAACCCCTTGCTGCCCCGGCCGAAGGCGATCGCGTCGCCACCGTTGTCCCACCAGTTGGTGACCGGCTCACCACGGGTCGCGTTGCGGAAGGCGACCATGCGCTGGATCTCCGGCCAGGCATGCTGGCACTTCCACCCGTCCTGCCAACAGGCGCTCACCGAGCCGCCGTTGGGCGGGCCCGCGTCCGTGCTGGACCACTCGTAACCGGAGTTGATGTCCGGCGCTCCGTACGGATAGGCGAGCATGAAGACGTTGGCCAGCGTGTAGTTGGCGCCGTCCTTGTAGTTCAGGGTGCTGCCGTTGCGTTCGGTGTCGTGGTTGTCGACGAAGACACCGGCGACCGAGCTGCTCATGTAGCCCCAGCCCTCACCGTAGTTCTTCAGGTAGGCGAGGTTCTCGTTGTTGAAGACGCGCTTGAGGTCGTAGGCGTAGCGGAACTCCTGCACATCGCCGTTGCCGGTGTACTCGGTCGGCTGGACGGCCTCTCCACTGCCGTAGATGGCCTCCTGCTTCCAGTAGACCGACGTGTTACTGAGCCGCGACTTGATGTCGGCGAGGTCGGCCGCCGGGATGTGCTTGGCCGCGTCGATGCGGAAGCCGTCGACGCCGTGGCCGAGGAGGGTGTTCATGTACCCGGCGATGGTGGCGCGGACGTACTCCTCACCGGTGTCCAGGTCGGCGAGGCCCACGAGCTCGCAGTTCTGGACGTTGGCGCGGTTGGTGTAGTCGGTGATGGTCGACGTGCAGTTGTCGAAGTCGTAGGAGGAGTAGAGGCCCGGGTAGGTGTACTTCGTGTACGACGAGCCGCCGGTGCCGGTGCCGCTGCCCGCGGACATGTGGTTGATGACGGTGTCGACGACGACCTTCACGCCGGCGTTGTGGCAGGTGGTCACCATGTTCCGGAACGCGGTGGTGTCACCGAGGCGCCCTGCGATCTTGTACGACACCGGCTGGTACGAGGTCCACCACTGCGCGCCCTGGATGTGCTCGGCGGGCGGGGAGACCTGGACATAGCCGTAGCCGGCGGGGCCGAGGGTGTTGGTGCACTCCTTGGCGACGGAGGCGAAGTTCCACTCGAAGAGGACGGCGGTGACGTCCTTGGTGCCGGGCGGGGAGGCCGAGGCGGCTGTGGGGACCAGGACGGCGGCCGCGGTGGCGAGCGCGGTGGCCGCGGCGCCGGCGGATGCGGACCATCTCGATATCACGTGGGGGCTCCTTGCCTGACGGCCGGGCGTCTTTGCCCGGCGCCGGCGAGAACGTACCGCTAACGAAAGGTTTACAGCAAGGTGCTTGAAACCCATAGCAAGAACTTTCATCCGCAACCTTGACGTGCCCTTCTCAACTCCGCCACGCTCATGAGTTGTTGAATGCCGCCGGTGGGCCGTCGGCGGTGATGTCGGCCAGCAGGGTGCGGGCCTGACGGAGGCGCGGGTGCTCCGGATGCAGAGACCGTTCGCAGTCGGTCAGCGCCTGACGGGCCGCCGTTTCCGCCTCGTTCCGGTGTCCCAGACCATGCAGGGCGGCAGCCGTGCCCATGTCCAGTCGCCCGCTCTGCTCCCGGACCCGGGGCGGGGCGAACCGACGTGCCTCGGTGAGCGCTTCGGCGTGACGTCCTTGAGCGTTCAGATCGTCGACCAGGCCACAGTGCAGGGCGACGAGCGAGCGTCCTTCGGCGCGGGGCAGGTTCCCCCGGGCGATGTTCTCGGCCTCCTCGTGGCGGGCCTGTCCGCACAGCGCGTCGACGAGGCCGGCCAGCACGGACAGCTCCAGGCGCCACACCTGCGTCAGATGCTTGAGCCGCTCCACTTCGCGCAGTACGGCCACCCCTTCCGCCTCGGCCTCACCGAAACGCCGCTCGGCGTTGAGGACCACCATGCGGTTCCTGCGCACACCCAGCAGGAGCAGCCGGTACGGTCCGGCGGTGTCGTGCAGCTCCGCCGCGAGGGATTCCATCTCGTCCAGCACCCGCGCACCGCGCCCGTGGCCGCACGCCGCGGCCGTGGCCATGAACCTGGCGAACTGCCCCAGCACGAGACCCCGGGAACGCCTGCGCAGGCGTTCCGCTTTCGCCTGGAGCGCCCTGGCCTCGGCCTCGACCGCTTCGTAGGCGTCTTCGTCCCAGAGCGCGGAGAGGCGCTCCATGTCAGCCCTGTCCTGCGCGTTTCCCCGTACCGCCCATGCGATGTTCACAGGTGGTGAGGCTACGTGACAGGGCCCGCAGCCTCAGCAGGCAGCGGGCCCTGTCCGGGGAGGCCGGCCGTCAGGCCGTCGTCCACCACACCGTCGTGTCCGAGGGGACCTTCGTCTCGCCGTCCGCCTCCGCGATCTCACCGCTGGTGAGCAGGACGCGGCCGTAGGAGGGGGTCGTGACCGACTCGCCGCTGGTGTTGGCGACACAGACGAACTCGCCGCGGCGGAAGGCGAGTACGCCCTCGGGTGCGCGGAGCCACTCCACCGACTCGCCGGCGCCCAGGTCCGGCTGCGAGCGGCGCAGACCCAGTGCCGTGCGGTACAGCTCCAGCGTCGAGCCCGGCACACCCGTCTGGGCCTCCACGCTCAGCTCGGCCCAGCTCGCCGGCTGGGGCAGCCAGCTGCCGCCCGCGCCGAAGCCGTACGACGAACCCTCCCGCGTCCAGGGGATCGGCACCCGGCAGCCGTCGCGGAAGCCGTCCTGGCCGGCGCCCCGGAAGTACGCCGGGTCCTGGCGGACGTCGTCGGACAGATCCACCACGTCCGGGAGGCCCAGCTCCTCGCCCTGGTAGACGTATGCCGAGCCCGGCAGCGCCAGCATGAGCAGGGTTGCCGCCCTGGCCCTGCGCAGGCCCAGCTCCCGGTCGCCCGCCGTGCGGATCTGCGTGCCGAGGCCGGGCGGGTTGGCGAAGCGGGTCGCGTGGCGGGTCACGTCGTGGTTCGACAGCACCCAGGTCGCCGGTGCGCCCACCGGGGCCATCGCCTCCAGGGTGCGGTCCACCACCTCGCGGAGTTCCGCCGCGTCCCACGCGGTGCCCAGGTACTGGAAGTTGAAGGCCTGGTGGAGCTCGTCCGGGCGGACGTAGTTGGCGGTCCGCTCGACCGTCGGTGTCCATGCCTCGGCCACGAAGATGCGCCCGCCCGTCTCCCGCCCCCCCGCCCTTCTGAGGAAGGCCCTTCGGGCCCCTTCTTGTTTCCGGAGTACTCGTCGAGGATCGTCCGCCACTGGCGGTAGATGTCGTGCACGCCGTCCTGGTCGAAGAACGGCATGACATCGTTGCCCAGCAGCTTCAGCTGGTCGTGGTCTCCGAGGTCCGGGAGGCCCTCCGCCTTCACCATGCCGTGCGCCACGTCGATGCGGAAACCGTCGACGCCGATGTCCAGCCAGAAGCGCAGGATGGAGCGGAACTCGTCGCCGACCGCGGGGTGTTCCCAGTTGAAGTCGGGCTGCTCCGGGGCGAAGAGGTGCAGGTACCACTCGCCGGGTGAGCCGTCCGGTTCGGTGACCCGGGTCCACGCCGGGCCGCCGAAGATCGACTCCCAGTCGTTGGGCGGGAGTTCGCCGTTCTCGCCCTTGCCGGGGCGGAAGTGGTAGCGGTCCCGCAGGGCCGAGCCGGGGCCTTCGCGCAGGGCCCGCTTGAACCACTCGTGCTGGTCCGAGGAGTGGTTGGGGACCAGGTCGACGATGATCCGCAGGTTCAGTTCGTGCGCGTCGCGGATCAGCGCGTCCGCGTCGAGCAGGTTGCCGAACATGGGGTCCACGGCCCGGTAGTCGGCGACGTCGTAGCCGGCGTCGGCCTGCGGGGAGGCGTAGAAGGGGCTGAGCCATACGGCGTCCACGCCGAGGTCGCGCAGGTACGGGAGTCGGGAGCGTACGCCTTCCAGGTCGCCCATGCCGTCGCCGTTGCTGTCGGCGAAGCTGCGCGGATAGACCTGGTAGATCACCGCGTCCCGCCACCAGTCGCGGTGCCGGGCGACGGTGGCTACGGCGGAGGTCGGGGCCGGGTCGGCAGTGTGCTGCTGGCTCATGGCGTCCTTGCGGTGGGGGTCCCCCCGCTCGAGCGGAGTCGAGAGTGGGGGAAGAGTCATCGGGTCAGGTGGGGGTACGGGGGGCGGGTGGTGGAGGCGGCCGCGGTGACAGCGGGGTCGGATGGCCACCGCGGCCACCACCCGCGCCCCGAAGGGGCGCGGGGAACTGCGCGACCAGCCACGACGAAGCCGTCGGACAACAGACGGCCATCGCGGCTCGACCGGAGGTCAGCCCTTCGTGCCGCCCGCGGTGAGTCCGGTCACCAGGTTCTTCTGGACCAGGTAGAAGAACACCGACACCGGTATCGCGATCAACACCGCCGTCGCAGCCATCAGGTTGCGCTGCGAATCGTGCTCACTCACAAAGCTCTGCAGACCGACCGCGAACGTGTACTTCGTGTCGGACAGCATGAACGTCGACGCGAACGCGACCTCACCGAACGCGGTCAGGAAGCTGTAGAACGCGGCGACCGCGAGCCCTGGCTTGGCGAGCGGCAGGATCAGCCGCGCGAACGTACCGAAGGGGGTCAGCCCGTCGACGCGTCCGGCCTCGTCGATCTCGAACGGGATGGTGTCGAAGTAGCCCTTGAGCAGCCAGGCGCAGTACGGCACCGCGGTCGTGCAGTACACGAGGACGAGCCCAAGGTAGCTGTCGATGAGCTGCAGGTCCGAGAGCATCTGGTACATCGGCACCATGAGTACGGCTACCGGGAACATCTGGGTGACCAGAAGCACCCACATGAACTTCCGGTAGCCCGGAAAGCGCATCCGGGAGACGGCGTAGCCCGTGGTCGCGGCGATCAGCACGCCGATGACGGTGGTGCCGAGCGAGACGATCAGCGTGCTCTTCAGCCAGTCGAAGAAGGCCGTGTGCTGAAGGACGAACGAGTAGTTGTCGAGCGTCATCTTGTCCCAGATGCCCCCGGGGTGGAGGTAGTCGTCCTTGTCCGGACCGAGGGACAGGAAGATCAGCCAGGCGATCGGGAACAGCGCGATGAGGCACGCGACGATCAGGATGCCGTGGGAGACGAACGAGCCGGCGAGGCTGTTCTCGCCACGGCGCCTGACCCGGCGGGGGGCCCGCGAGGGATGCTGCTCGCTGACCTCGGCGGGGGTGTCGACGGTGGTCGTACTCATGGGGACTCCTGCCTCAGATCGCGAGCTGCTGGTCATTGCGGTTCAGCCAGCGGCGGTAGAAGGAGGTGAAGACGATCAGGATGGCCAGCAGCAGGATGCCGTAGGCGGCGGACTGCGCGAAGTCGCGCGGCTGCTGTCCGAAGCCGAGGAAGTAGGCCCAGGTGACCAGGATCTGGGCGTCGGGGGCGGTGTTGCCGAACAGCAGGAAGATGACGGCAAACTGGTTGAAGGTCCAGATGACGCCGAGGAGCACGACGGTGGAGCTGACGGACCTGAGGCCCGGCAGGGTGACGTGCCTGAAGCGCTGCCAGGCGGTGGCGCCGTCCATCTCGGCGGCCTCGTAGAGCGAGGTGTCGATGGACTGCAGTCCGCCGAGCAGCGAGACCATCATGAACGGCACACCGCACCAGGTGTTGACCATGATCGCGGCGAACCGCTGCCAGAAGGTGTCCTCCAGCCACAGTGGTGTCGGCAGATGGAGGGTCTCCAGGAAGCTGTTGATGATGCCGCCGTCGGCGAGCATGAAGCGCCAGCCGAAGACGGTGACGAAGGTCGGCACGGCCCAGGGCAGGACGAGGATCAGCCGGTACAGCGTCCGTCCCCGCAGCTTCTGGTTGAGCAGCAGCGCGAGGCCGAGGCCGAGGCCGTAGTGCAGGGCGACACAGAGTGCCGTCCAGACGATGGTCCAGATGAAGTGCGACCAGAAGCGGTCGTACGCCGTCGGGCCCCACAGGATGTCGGCGTAGTTGTCGAGGCCGATGAACTTGTAGGTGGCGTCGATGTGGTTGACGCCGATGGTGCGGGCCGTGTTGAGGCTGTTGGCGTCGGTGAGCGTGAGGTAGACGCCGTAGATCAGGGGGTAGAGCACGAGGACGCCGAGCACGATCGCCACCGGGGCGATCATCGCGTAGGCGTACCAGTGCTTCTGGTAGCTGCGCTTGAAGCGTTGGCCCAGCCCGGGCCGCGGCGCGCGGTCACCGCGGCGTTTGCCGGTGGCGCGGTCGATGGCGACTGTCATGTTCGACACCTTCTGGAAGTTCAACGGCACTGAGAAGTGGCTGGGCGCAGGCCGGTGGCCGCCGGATCTCTCCCCCTGTCAGGAAATCCGACGGCCACCCAGGCTCACTTACTGAAGTCCGGGACCAGCTTGGCGATCGCGGTCTCGGCGTTGCCCAGACCCTTGTCCAGGGACTCCTTGCCGCCGGCGATCTTGGGCAGCTCGGTGTCCAGCGGGCCCCACAGGGAGCTGTACTCGGGCAGCGCCGGGCGCGGCTGGGCGGCGGCGAGGACCGTGCCGTAGCCGGCGATGCCCGGGTCGGCCTTGACCTCGGTGGTGTAGGCGTCATCACGGGTCGGCAGCGTGGAGTTCTTCAGCGCGATGGTCGCCTGGGACTTCGCGGAGGTCATGAAGTTGAGGAACTTCAGCGAGGCCTTCTGGTGGGCGGCGTCGGAGCCGGCGTAGACCGAGAGGTTGTGGCCGCCGGTCGGGGCGCCCGCCTTGCCGGTGGAGCCGGCCGGGACGGTGGCGATGCCGAGGTTGGCCTTGTCCTTGAACGCGGCGCCCTTGTAGAAGTTGGTGATCTCCCACGGGCCCTGGATGATCGCGGCGACCTTGCCGTTGACGAACGCGTCCTGGATATGGGCGTAGGCGTCGGCGGTGGTGTCGGCCTTGTGCAGGCCCTTGCCGGAGAAGAGGCTCAGCCAGGTGCCGTACGCCTTCTTCGCGGCGTCCGAGTTGACCGTGATCTTCTTGGCGTCGGCATCGACGGTGTCGGTGCCCTCGCCGTAGAGGAAGGACTGGGCGTAGTAGGCCTGGGTGGAGCCCCAGTAGCCGTCGACGCCGGTCTTGTCCTTGATCGTGGCGGCGGCCTTCTTCAGGTCGTCCCAGGTCTTGGGGGCCTCGACGCCGGCCTTCTCGAAGAGCTCCTTGTTGTATACGAGGGCGAGCGTGTCCGTGACGATCGGGACGCCGTACGTCTTGCCCTCGTACTTGGCCTGCTCGATCAGGTTGGACTTGAACTTGCTCTCGTCGGCGAGTGCCTCGGTGCCGTCCAGCGGCAGCAGGTAGCTCTTCTTGGCGAAGGCGGGGGTCCAGCCGACCTCGGCGCGCAGCACGTCCGGGGCGCCCGAGGCGCCGGCGGCGGTGTCGAACTTGTTCTGCGCCTGGTCGAAGGGGACGTTGACGTACTTGACCTTGACGTCCTTGTTGGCGGCCTCGAACTCCTTGATGAGGGCCTTGTAGGTCGGCGCCTCATTGGTGGCGTTGGAGGTGTCCCACCAGGTGATGGTGACCGGGCCGCTCGAGTCGCTGCCACTGTCGCTGTCGCCGTTGCAGGCCGTCGCCGCGAGAGCGAGGGACGCCACCAGCGCGGTGGCCGCTATGCCACGCCGCATGAGTTCTCCTTGAGGGTGAAAGCCCGTGTGGTGCAGTAGGCGGCCCCGTCTGCCACCTCTGCGACTTGCCGACTGCGCCGTTGCGGCCGCCGGGCGTGGCCGAACGTAACAGCGATGTAAGCGACGCGAAAGAGCTTGCAGCAAAAAAGTGCAAGGCATCATCGAAGTTATCCGGGTGTGACCTGTCGGCGACCGCCGTGAGACGCTTGTTTCCGGCGGTGGGACGGCATAACGGGGGTTGTGCAAGACTCTGCAAGCTCTTGCCATCACTTTCACGAGGGAGCGCGATGACGCAGCAACCCGGGCCCGGCCGCCCAACAGGCCGGTCGCGACGTTCCATTGGTGTGCAAGGGCAGACACGGGCGGTACAGTCCACCCCTGTGACCACACGGCTTGCCGACATCGCCGCACAGGCGGGGGTCAGTGAAGCGACTGTCAGCCGCGTCCTCAACGGGAAGCCCGGCGTCGCCTCCACCACCCGCCAGTCCGTGCTGGCCGCACTCGACGTGCTCGGCTATGAACGTCCAGTGCGTCTGCGCCAGCGCAGCGAGGGCCTGGTGGGGCTGATAACGCCGGAGCTGGAGAACCCCATATTCCCGGCGCTGGCCCAGGTCATCGGGCAGGCGCTGACGCGGCAGGGCTACACCCCCGTCCTCGCCACCCAGACCCCGGGCGGCTCCACCGAGGACGAGCTCACCGAGATGCTCGTCGACCGGGGCGTGGCCGGCATCATCTTCGTCTCCGGACTGCACGCGGACACCTCCGCCGACATGCAGCGCTACGAGCAGCTGCGCGGCCAGGGTGTGCCGTTCGTGCTCGTGGACGGCTTCTCGCCGAAGGTGCAGGCGCCCTTCATCTCCCCCGACGACCGCGCGGCGATGACGCTCGCGGTGACGCATCTGATCTCGCTGGGGCACACGAGGATCGGCCTGGCGCTGGGTCCCAAGCGGTTCGTGCCCGTCCAGCGCAAGATCGACGGCTTCGTCCGCGCGATGCAGGACCAGCTGGGCCTGACCGCGGAGACGGTCGAGACGGAGCTCGTCCAGCACTCGCTCTACACCCTGGAGGGCGGTCAGGCGGCCGCCTCGGCGCTGATCTCCCGCAACTGCACGGCGGTGGTGTGCGCGAGCGACATGATGGCGCTGGGTGCGATACGGGCGGCCCGGCAGCTCGGTCTGGACGTGCCGAAGGACGTCTCGGTGGTCGGCTTCGACGACTCCCCGCTGATCGCCTTCACCGACCCGCCTCTCACCACGGTCCGCAAGCCGGTGCCGGCGATGGGCCAGGCCGCGGTGCGCACGCTGCTCGAGGAGATCGGCGGCACGCCCGCTCCGCACAGTGAGTTCGTGTTCATGCCGGAGCTGGTGGTGCGCGGTTCGACCGCTTCGGCCCCTGGGGACCGAAATCGTCCGTAAGGCGGAGAATCCGGGGTTCCGCGGCCCTGCTCCGGTAGGAGGCCGGGGACTCGTCTCGCCGTAGAACATGCGTCCCGGACAGGACCGGGGGATGATCTGGGGGCAAGGGCTTTTCTGGCAGACTCTGTGTCCATGGGTGATTCGACCGTGACGACACTGGAAGGCCGCGAAGAGGCCGTTCGCCAGCCTGTCGCGGCCGATACGAGGCCGGGCTTCCTGCGCCGACTGCGCACCCCGAGCCGCCCCCGCCTCTGGTTCGAGATCCTGCTGATCGCGGTGAGTTACTGGACCTACTCGCTGATCCGCAACGCGGTCCCGGAGCAGAGGGCCGAGGCGCTGCGCAATGCCGACTGGATCTGGCGGGTCGAGCACGACCTGGCAATCGCGGTCGAGGAGTCGGTCAACCACGCGGTGAATTCCGTGACTTGGCTGATCGTGGGCATGAACTACTACTACGCGACGCTGCACTTCGTGGTGACGCTCGGTGTCCTGGTGTGGCTCTTCCGCAGTCATCCCGGCCGTTACGCGGCGACCCGCATGGTGCTGTTCGCGACGACCGGCGTGGCCCTCGTCGGTTACTACCTGTATCCGCTGGCCCCGCCGCGCCTGATGAACGGCGGCGACTTCATCGACACGGTGATGGTCCACCAGACGTGGGGCTCGATGGCCTCCGGCGACCTCAAGAACATGTCGAACCAGTACGCCGCGATGCCGTCCATGCACATCGGCTGGTCCCTGTGGTGCGGCCTGACGATCTTCGCGCTGGCGTCGGTGCCCTGGGTGCGCGTCCTGGGCCTCCTCTACCCGACGGCCACCCTTGTGGTCATCGTGGCCACAGCCAACCACTTCTGGCTCGACGCGGTGGGCGGCATGATGTGCCTGGCCTTCGGCTTCACGGTGGCACGGCTCTGGTACGGCGCCCTGCCGTACCGCTTGCCGCGGCTGGTGCCGGCGGTGGCCCTCAAGCAGCCCCGGCCGCGGCCCGCATCGCCGCGATGAACGACCGGAGGGCCGGCTGGGGCGGGGCCGTCTCGCGTACGGCCGCGTAGATCGAGCGGGCGGGCTCCGGGCTCCGCAGCTCCCGTACGACCACTCCCGGCCGGACGCCGACCCCCAGCCCGAGCCGCGGGATGAGGCTCACCCCGAGCCCCGCCGCGACGAACCCCTGGGCGGTCACGTAGTCCTCGCTCTCGACCACGAAGCGCGGCCGGAACCCCGCCGTCTCACAGGCGGTGAGCTGGGCGTCGAGGCAGGGGCCGGGCCACTCGCTGCCGACCCAGGGTTCCTCCGCGAGGTCGGCCATCTCCAGCGCCTCGGCCTGCGCCAGGGGGTGGCCCTCGGGAAGCACCGCGAGGTACGGGTCGTCCAGCAGGTGCAGGAACCGCACGCCCTCCTGCCCGGAGACGCGCGGCCCCACCACCAGCGCCAGATCCGCCCGGCCCTCCCGCACGTCCGGCAACGGGTCCTCGGGGTCGATGAGCTTCAGCTCGATCTGTACGCCGGGGTGTTCCGTCCGCAGCCGGGCGACCGCCGGGGCGACCAGGGACGCGCCCGCCGTCGCGAAGTACCGCACCGACAGCCGGCCCGTCCGTCCCGCGAGCAGATCCGCCAGGGCGGTCTCCGCCTCGGCGACCTGGCGGCTGATCGTGTCCGCGTACTCGGTCAGGAGCAGCCCCGCCGCCGTGGGACGCACCCCTCTCCCGACCCGTTCCAGCAGATCCGTCCGCGCCTCCTTCTCCAGCGCGGCGATCTGCTGACTCACGGCGGAAGGCGTGTAGCCCAGCACCGTCGCCGCCCCCGTCACCGACCCGCTGCTCACCACGGCCCGCAGCACCTGCATCCGACGCACATCCAGCATGTAGCTCAGCTTAACAACTCATCCAGAACTCTTCACTTGTCCTCACGCGTCATCTCCCGGACCGTAGAAACATGTCTCCCGCCTCCACGCTCCGCATGGCCGCCCTCGCCCTCCTGTGGGGCTCGGGGTTCCTCTGGATCAAGCTCGCCCTCAACCACGGCCTCTCCCCCGCGCAGATCACCATCGTCCGCTGCGCGCTCGGCACGGCGACCCTGCTGGTACTGGCCCGTGCGGCCGGTCAGCGACTGCCCCGCTCACGGGCCACCTGGGGTCATCTGACCGTGGCCGCACTGTTCTGCAACGCCATCCCGTTCGCCCTGTTCGCGGTGGGTGAGCAGAGCCTCGACTCGGGGATCGCGGGCGTCCTGAACGCCACGACGCCCCTGTGGTCGCTGCTGATCGGCCTGCTCCTCGGCACCGACCGCGGCCTGCGTCCCCTGCGCCTCGCCGGTCTCTTCCTCGGCTTCGCCGGCACGGTCCTGATCTTCGCCCCCTGGCACCGCTCGGGCCTGCTGAGCTGGAGCGCGCTCGCCCTGCTGGGGGCCGCGGCGAGCTATGCCGTGGCGTTCGCGTACATGGCCCGCAAACTCACGGACAAGCAGGCACCGATGGCGATGTCCGCCGCGCAGCTGCTCATGGCGACGGGCTGGACGACACTCTCCCTTCCGCTCGCGGGCCCGGTCGACGCCGATCTGACCGCCCTCCTCGCGGTGACCGCCCTGGGCGTCCTGGGCACGGGCGTGACCTTCTACCTCAACTACCGCCTGATCGCGGACGAGGGCGCGACGACCGCGGCGACGGTGGGTTATCTGCTGCCGGTGGTGTCGGTGGCGCTGGGTGCGGTGCTGTTGGGAGAGGAGGTCGGGATCCGGGTGTTGTTCGGCATGGTGGTCGTACTAGTGGGGGTGGCCATGACGCGCCCCATAGGGGCGCGGGGAACTGCGCGAGCAACCACGACGGCGCCGCAGCCGAAATCGAAGCTCTACGCCCCGTAGAACAACGTCTCCACCACGGCCCGCGCCCGCCGCGCCGTACGCCGATAGTCATCCAGCATGTCCCCCACATGCCCGGGCCCATACCCCAAGTACCGCCCCACCGCTGCCAGTTCACGCGGATCGGTGGGGAAGGTGTCCCCGGCCCTCCCCCGAACCAGCATCACCGCGTTCCGCACCCGAGTCGCCAACACCCAAGCCTCATCCAGGATTTCGGCATCCTCCCCGGTGATGAGCTCCGCGGCGCACGCCGCAGCAAGCGCCTCCCGCGTCCGCGTGGTCCGCAGCCCCGGCTCCGCCCACCCGTGCTGCAACTGCATGAGCTGCACGACCCACTCGACGTCGGACAGCCCGCCCGGCCCCAGCTTGGTGTGCAGCTTCGGGTCGGCGCCGCGGGGCAACCGCTCCGACTCCATCCGCGCCTTGAGCCGCCGAATCTCCCGTACCGCATCGTCACCGAGCCCCTCCGCCGGATACCGCAGCGGATCGATCAGCTCGATGAAACGCCGCCCCAGGTCCTCGTCACCGGCGACCACTTCGGCCCGCAGCAGTGCCTGTGACTCCCAGACCAGAGACCACCGGCGGTAGTACGCCTCGTACGACTTCAACGTCCGTACGAGCGGCCCGGACTTGCCCTCGGGGCGCAGGTCCGCGTCGATCAGCAGGGGCGGATCGGCGCTCGGGAGCCGCAGCAGGCGGCGCATCTCGGAGACGACCTTGTTGGCGGCCTCGGAGGCCGACTGCTCGGGCACGCCGTTGCGCGGCTCGTGGACGAACAGGACGTCCGCGTCGGAGCCGTAGCCGAGTTCGTGACCGCCGAAGCGGCCCATGCCGATGACGGCGAACCGGGTGGGCAGGGTGTCGCCCCAGGTGTCGCGGACCACCGCGCGCAGGGTGCCCGCGAGGGTCGCCGCGTTGAGGTCGGAGACGGCGCCGCCGACCCGGTCCACGAGGGCTCCCTGGTCGGCCTCGGCGGGCTGGGTCTCGGTGCCGTAGGAGCCGACGATGTCGGCGGCGGTGATACGGAACAGCTCGCGGCGGCGTACTCCGCGGGCCGCGGTGACCGCCTGCGTGGCGCCGTCCGCGCGGCTGACCGCGGCGAGGATCTCCTGCTCCAGGCCGGCCCGGCCGCGCGGTTCGAGCCCACCGTCGCTGTCGCCCAGCAGCGCGACGGCTTCCGGTGCGCGCATGAGCAGGTCGGGGGCGAGGCGCCCGGCGGACAGCACGCGGGCGAGGTTCTCGGCGGCGGCGCCCTCGTCGCGCAGCAGCCGCAGATACCAGGGGGTCTTGCCCAACGCGTCCGACACCTTGCGGAAGTTGAGCAGGCCCGCGTCCGGGTCGGCGGAGTCGGCGAACCAACCCAGCAGTACGGGAAGGAGGGTTCGCTGGATCGCGGCCTTGCGGGTGACGCCGGAGGCGAGCGCCTCCAGGTGCCGCAGGGCCGCGGCCGGGTCGACGTACCCGAGGGCGACCAGCCGCTCGCGGGCCGCCTCGGGACGCAACCGGGTCTCGCCGGAGGCGAGTTGGGCCACGGCGTCGAGCAGCGGACGATAGAAGAGCTTCTCGTGCAGTCGCCGTACGACACTGGTGTGCCGCTTCCACTCGCGGTTCAGCTCGACGACCGGATCCGTGCGCAGGCCCAGGGAGCGGCCGATACGGCGCTGGTCTGCGTCGTCCTCGGGGACGAGGTGGGTGCGGCGCAGCCGGTACAACTGGATGCGGTGCTCCATGGAGCGCAGGAAGCGGTAGGCGTCGTCGAGTTGTACCGCGTCGTCCCGGCCGACATAGCCGCCGGCGGCGAGGGCCTGGAGCGCGTCGAGGGTGGTGCCGCTGCGCAGCGAGGCGTCGGCCCGGCCGTGCACCAACTGCAGGAGCTGCACCGCGAATTCGACGTCGCGGAGGCCACCGGGACCCAGCTTCAGCTCGCGCTCGACCTCGGCGACCGGGATGTTCTCGACGACCCGGCGCCGCATCTTCTGCACGTCGGCGACGAAGTTCTCGCGCTCGGCGGCCTTCCAGACGAGGGGTTCCAGCGCGCTGACGTACTCCTCGCCGAGCTCGATGTCCCCGGCGACCGGACGGGCCTTGAGGAGGGCCTGGAACTCCCAGGTCTTGGCCCAGCGCTGGTAGTAGGCGAGGTGGCTGGCGAGCGTCCGCACCAGTGGGCCGTTGCGGCCCTCGGGCCGCAGGTTGGCGTCGACGGGCCAGATCGACCCCTCCACTGTCGTCTCGGAGCAGATCCGCATCATGTGCGAGGCGAGCTTGGTGGCGGACCGCAGGGCCTTGCCCTCGTCGGCCCCCTCGACGGCCTCGCCGACGAAGATGACATCGACGTCGGACACGTAATTGAGCTCATGGCCACCGCACTTGCCCATCGCGATGACAGCGAGCCGGCACAGCGCGGCGTCGTCGGGGGCGGCGGCCCGGGCGATGGCGAGGGCGGCGCGCAGGGTCGCGGTGGCGAGGTCGGCGAGCTCGGCGGCGGTCTCGGCGATGTCGGTGGTGCCGCACACGTCACGGGCGGCGATGGACAGCAGACAGCGCCGGTAGGCGACGCGCAGGGAGACCGGGTCGTCGGCTTCGGCGAGCCCGCGCTCGAACTCCTCCACGCCGGGGTGCAGATCGCGCGGTTCGTACATGACGAGCGCCTGCCAGTCCCCGGCGTGCCGGGCCAGATGCTCGGCGAGCGCGGCGGACGCCCCCAGCACACCCAGCAGACGGTCACGCAACGGCTTGGCCGCTATCACCGTGTCCAGCAGCTCCCTGCGCGCGGCGGGGGCGGGCTGTGCCTCCAGCAGCCGTACGAGGCCGTGCAGCGCGAGATCGGGGTCCGCGGTGGCGCCGAGGGCTTCCAGCAGCACGGGATCATTGCGTACGCCGGTCAGCTCCGGGCCGTCCAGCAGCCGCTCGGCAGCCGAGGGATCGGTGAACCCGTGCCGCAGCAGCCGACTGAAGGTACTGCTCCTGCGCCCCGGCGCCGTCATCCTCGGCCTCCTCCGATCAAGGTCATACGTGCCTGAGCCTAACCGGAGAGGGTGAGAGAAGCGCCGGGACGGATCGAGCGGGTGAGACGGGCCGGTCCCGGGGGGCGAGGGCGGGGAATGGGCGCGGGGCGCCGGGGCGGGGAAGCGACCGGACGCCGGGGCGTCAGGCTGTGACCGATGAGTTCCGGTCGCCCGGCGGGTCTGTCCTGCGAGGCAACACGTCTGGAGGCCCGCCCATGACCGACAAGCAACCCCGCGCCCGTCTCGACACCCGCTACAGCGACGGTACGGCCACCGCGGCCGACTGGTCCGATGCGCTGAAGATCCTCGCCGGGGCCGAGCTGTTCTGGATCTCCACGGTCCGGCCGGACGGGCGACCGCACGTGACCCCGCTGCCCGCGGTCTGGTCAGGCGGCGCGCTGCACTTCTGCACGGGTCCACAGGAGCGCAAGGCCCGCAATCTCGCGGCGAACCCGCACGTCGTGCTGACGACCGGCGCCAACACCTGGAACGAGGGCTACGACCTCGTCGTGGAGGGCGAGGCGGTGCGCGTCGTCGATGACGGGCGGCTGCGGGAGCTGGCGGCCGCGTGGGAGGAGAAGTACGGCGAGTTCTGGCGCTTCGAGGTACGGAACGGCGGCTTCCACCACGGTGCCGGGCACGCTTTCGTCTTCTCGGTGGCGCCGCGCACCGTTTTCGGCTTCGGTAAGGGGGAGCCGTTCAGCCAGACCCGCTGGCGGTTCGACTGACGTGACAAGGGAGTCAACGCCATGGACATGTCCCTCGAAGTGATCCTGCTGCCGGTTTCCGATGTGGATCGAGCCAAGGAGTTCTATCAGGACAAGGTCGGTTTCCACGTGGACCTCGACGGCGAGGTGATGGAGGGCGTACGGATCGTCCAGCTGACCCCGCCGGGCTCGGGCTGTTCCATCGCCCTGGTCGACGGTCTCCAGGTCCCCACGGGCACACCGCAGCCGGGCACGTACCACGGCATGCAGCTGTGCGTCACGGACGCGAAGGCGGCATACGAGGAGCTGACGGCGCGCGGGCTCGACGTCAGCGAGCCAGTGCAGTTCGCCCCGCAGGACGGCGCCACCTTCATGTACTTCAAGGACCCGGACGGCAACGGCTGGGCGATCCAGGAGTACAAGCGCCGCGAGACGGAGCCGCTGCACCAGGTGCTGGCGAAGCTGGCAGGCAACTAGCGCACGTGTGGGGGCCGGGCCGGCCCGCGCCCCCGTCGTCACGCCCTGGAGGTCTGCGTCGCGCAGTTGAGAAGCGCCCGACGGTGCCGACCAGAACCGCCGCGGCCGCGCCGACGAGCCCCACCCTTGCGCGAGTTCGCATGCGATCGCTCCTTGATCACTGACTGATGTGGCGCGATCATGTCACGGCTTGGGATGTTCTCGGCAGGTATTTGCGGACACGCGAAAGGGCCGACGGTCCATGACCGCCGGCCCTTCCTGTGTATACGTGCCTACAGCACCGGCAGGTTCTTCCGCAGCTCGAACGCGGTGACCTCGGAGCGGTACTCCTCCCACTCCTGGCGCTTGTTCCGGAGGAAGAAGTCGAAGACGTGCTCGCCCAGCGTCTCGGCGACCAGGTCGCTGCGCTCCATGAGGGTCAGGGCCTCGCCGAGGTTCTGCGGGAGGGGCTCGATGCCCATCGCGCGGCGCTCGGCGTCGGAGAGGGCCCAGACGTCGTCCTCGGCGCCCGGCGGGAGCTCGTAGCCCTCCTCGATGCCCTTGAGGCCGGCGGCCAGCAGGACGGCGTACGCCAGGTACGGGTTGGCGCCGGAGTCGATCGAGCGGACTTCGATGCGGGCGGAGCCGGTCTTGCCGGGCTTGTACATGGGGACGCGGACCAGGGCCGAGCGGTTGTTGTGGCCCCAGCAGATGTACGAGGGGGCCTCGCCGCCGGCGCCCGCCGTGCGCTCCGAGCCGCCCCAGATGCGCTTGTAGGAGTTGACCCACTGGTTGGTGACCGCGGAGATCTCCGCGGAGTGCTTCAGCAGGCCCGCGATGAAGGAGCGGCCGACCTTGGAGAGCTGGTACTCCGAGCCCGACTCGTAGAACGCGTTGCGGTCGCCCTCGAAGAGGGACAGGTGCGTGTGCATCCCGGACCCCGGGTGCTCACTGAACGGCTTCGGCATGAACGTCGCCTGGACGCCCTGCTCCAGCGCCACCTGCTTCATGACCAGGCGGAACGTCATGATGTTGTCCGCCGTCGAGAGCGCGTCGGCGTAGCGGAGGTCGATCTCCTGCTGGCCGGGGGCGCCCTCGTGGTGGGAGAACTCCACCGAGATGCCCATCGACTCCAGCATGGTGATCGCCTGGCGGCGGAAGTCCATGCCGATGTTCTGCGGGGTGTGGTCGAAGTAGCCCGAGTTGTCGGCCGGCGTGGGACGGGTGCCGTCCAGCGGCTTGTCCTTCAGCAGGAAGAACTCGATCTCGGGGTGGGTGTAGAAGGTGAAGCCCAGGTCCGAGGTGCGGGCCAGCGCGCGCTTGAGCACGTAACGCGGGTCCGCGAAGGACGGCGAGCCGTCCGGCATGAGGATGTCGCAGAACATCCGGGCCGTACCGGGCGCCTCGGCGCGCCACGGCAGGATCTGGAAGGTCGACGGGTCCGGCTTGGCGATCATGTCGGACTCGTAGACCCGGGCGAAGCCCTCGATCGCGGAGCCGTCGAACCCGATGCCCTCGTCGAATGCCTGTTCCAGTTCGGCCGGGGCCACGGCGACGGACTTGAGGAAGCCCAGCACGTCCGTGAACCACAGGCGTACGAACCGGATGTCGCGCTCCTCCAACGTCCGGAGCACGAATTCCTGCTGCTTGTCCATCTTCAGCTTCCCCATCCTTGCTGGTCAGGCCACCTGTCTGCGGTCCCGCGCGAGACGGTCGGGCACCTGAGCATCCCACCACAACACCATTTCATCCGTGTTGCGGACCATGATCGGCGGGCCGACCTCCGGGCGAACGCCTCACGTACGGCAGGTGTACTGTTCTGCCGCCCATCTTGCCTGCTCGGACCCGTATAAGTAATGCCGGGCGTGTCGGAACCTGCGCGGACCCGGATCTCCGCGGGCGCCCGGTCTTCGGCCATTCCTGTGCCCTCCCTTTCTGGAGACACCTCCTTCCCCATTACGATCAGCGGACCCGACCGGCCCTCCTAACCCAGAAGGACACACCCCATGGGTTCCGCCAAGAACAAGAACTCCGCCGAGCGCCAGGCTCGAATAGCGGAGATGCGGCGTGCCGAACAGGCCCGCGAACGCCGTAACCGGCTCCTCACGATCGGGGCGAGCGTGGCCGTCGTCACCGCTCTCGTCGTGGGCGGCGTCGTGCTCGTGCGGTCGCAGGACGACGGCGGCGGCACGACGGCCGACTCCAGCAACCCGGGTCACTGGACCACGGGCAAGGACGGGGTGAAGACGTGGTCGTCCAAGCTCTCCCAGACCCACGTCACCAAGACCGTGAAGTACCCGATGACGCCCCCGGCCGGCGGTGACCACGACGCCCGCTGGATGAACTGCAACGGCGACGTCTACACCAAGGAACTCAACAACATGAACGCCGTGCACTCGCTGGAGCACGGTTCGGTCTGGGTGACGTACACCTCCAAGGCCAAGAAGGCCGACATCGACGCGCTGGCCGCGAAGGTGAAGAAGACGCCGTACACGCTGATGAGCCCGTACGAGAAGCAGGCCGCCCCGATCATGCTGACGGCGTGGGGCCACCAGCGGACGGTGACGAGCGCGAGCGACCCGAACGTCGACAAGTTCTTCGAGACGTACGTCCAGGGTGAGCAGACTCCGGAGAAGGGTGCGACGTGCCAGGGCGGTCTGTCGTAGTGAGGAAGGCCGGCTGGATCGCCTCGGGCGCGGCGGCGGTGCTCGTCGCGACCGGGGGGATCACCTACGCCGTCACCCAGGGCGACGGCTCCGCCGACACCCCGTCCGCGGACTCCGCGGACGCCGGGTTCGCGCGGGACATGGCGGTGCACCACCAGCAGGCGGTGGAGATGTCGTTCATCGTCCGCGACCGTACGAAGGACGAGGACGTACGGCTGCTCGCGTACGACATCGCGCAGACGCAGGCCAACCAGCGCGGCATGCTGCTGGGGTGGCTCGATCTGTGGAACCTGCCGAAGGTGTCGTCGAAGCCGCCGATGACCTGGATGGACATGGGCGGCATGGCCTCCGGCGAGGACGGCGCGCTGATGCCGGGCATGGCGACCAACACGGAGATGGAGAAGCTGAGGAAGCTCAGCGGCAAGCAGGCCGAGATCTTCTATCTCCAGCTCATGACCGACCACCACAAGGGCGGCATCCACATGGCCGAGGGCTGTGTCGAGCGCTGCGAGGTGAAGGTGGAGAAGGACATCGCACAGGGCATGGTCAACGCGCAGGAGTCGGAGATCGGTCTGATGTCGGACATGCTGAAGGAGCGCGGCGCGAAACCGCGTTCCTAGAGGGCCGCAGAGGGCCTTAGAGGGTTAACCCTCGGTTCTCGGAGCGTCTTAACCCTCAAATGGCCTTGTCATTAGGTTAATTGGGGTCCTCTTGGGACTCGTATTCCCCTGGCATGAACGGTTCATCGAAAGAGTGGCCACCGTCGAGTGATCCACTCGAGACGAACCGCATACAGGGGGTTCCATGAGATCCAACCGCGCCACTCTGCGTGCCGGTGTGAGCATGGCAGCGACACTGCCCATGATCGCCGGCGCGCTGGCGCTCGGCATACCCGCGGCGCACGCCGCGGACGGCCCGGCCCGGGACACGCTGGCCGGGACCAGGCCCGCGTGGGCCACGGCCAAGGCCGACAAGGGCGCTACCGCCGACAGTTCACAGGTCTCCGCCCGGGTCTACCTCGCCGGCCGGGACGCGACCGGCCTCGCCGCGTACGCGAAGTCCGTGTCCGACCCGGCTTCGGCGTCGTACGGCAAGTACCTGAGCGCCCAGCAGGCGCAGGCCCGCTTCGGCGCCACGAAGGCCCAGGTGGCCGCGGTGAAGTCGTGGCTGGCGTCCGCGGGCCTGAAGGTCACCGGTGTCACGCGGCACTACGTCTCCGTCTCCGGTGACGTGGCCGCCGCCGAGAAGGCCTTCGGCACCCAGCTGCACAACTACGCCAAGGGCTCCAAGACCTACCGCGCCCCGTCGAGGACGGCCTCCGCACCGGAGAGCCTGGACGGCGCCGTGCTGACCGTCACCGGCCTGGACAATGCCCCGCACAAGGCGAGCCACAAGGACCAACTGCCCGGTCCGGGCGCCGTGTTCAAGAACTCGGGGCCGTTCTCGTCGTACTACGGCTCCAACACCGCGAGCACCCTGCCCGACGCGTACGGCGGCAAGATCCCGTACGCCATCAAGGGCTACACGGGCAAGCAGCTGCGGGCCGCGTACGGCGCGGGCTCGTACACGGGCAAGGGGGTGCGCGTCGCCATCACCGACGCGTTCGCCTCGCCGACCATCGCCTTCGACGCGCAGACCTACGCGAAGAAGCACGGCGACCCCGCCTGGAAGACCGGCCAGCTGTCCCAGGTGCTGCCCAAGAACTACAGGTACACCGGCGCCGACGAGTGCGACGCCTCCGGCTGGTACGGCGAGGAGACCCTCGACGTCGAGGCCGTGCACGCGGTCGCGCCGGACGCGAACGTCACCTACGTGGGCGCCTCGTCCTGCATGGACGACGACCTGCTGGACTCCCTCAGCAAGATCGTCGACAAGCACCTGGCCGACCTCGTCTCCAACTCCTGGGGTGACATCGAGGCCAACCAGACGCCGGACCTCGCGGCCGCCTACGACCAGGTCTTCCAGTTCGGCGCGGTCGAGGGCATCGGCTTCTACTTCTCCTCCGGTGACAACGGCGACGAGGTCGCCAACACCGGGACGAAGCAGGTCGACACCCCGGCCAACTCGGCGTGGGTGACGGCGGTCGGCGGTACCTCCCTGGCCGTCGGCAAGGGCGACAAGTACCTGTGGGAGACCGGCTGGGGCACCGAGAAGGCCACGCTGTCCGCGGACGGCAAGAGCTGGACGAACTTCCCCGGCGCGTTCACCTCCGGTGCGGGCGGCGGCACCAGCAAGACGGTCGCCGAGCCCTTCTACCAGAAGGGTGTCGTCCCGGACGCGCTCGCCAAGGCCAACAACGCCGCCGGCAACCGCGTCGTCCCGGACATCTCCGCGATCGCCGACCCGAACACCGGCTTCCTGGTCGGCCAGACGCAGACCCAGGCGGACGGCTCCGAGTCGTACAGCGAGTACCGCATCGGCGGCACCTCGCTGGCCTCGCCGGTCATCGCGGCCGTCCAGGCCCTCGCCCAGGAGGCGCGCGGCGGCAAGGCGATCGGCTTCGCCAACCCGTCGATCTACGCCAAGTACGGCACGATGGCCTATCACGACGTCACCGACAACCCGACGGGCAGCCAACTGGCCGTCGCGCGCGTGGACTTCGTGAACGGCTACGACGCCACGGACGGTCTGACCACGTCGGTCCGCTCCCTCGGCAAGGACAGCTCGCTGTCCGCCGTGAAGGGCTACGACGACGTCACGGGCGTGGGCACGCCCGCGAACGGCTACGTCGAATCGTTCCGCCGCCACTGACACCGACAGGGTGGCGTGAGGTGCTCCCTACCTCACGCCACCCCATCGCGTCGCTCTGACGATTACACTGATCCCGTGCCTCCACTGAACTTCTGGTCGATCTATCAGCACGGGTTCGCACGCGTGGCCGCCTGTACGGGCCACACCGTCATCGCCGACCCGCCCGCCAACGCCGAATCGGTCCTGCGGCACGCACGCCGGTGCGCCGAGGAGGGCGTCGCCGTCGCGGCCTTCCCCGAGATGGTCCTGTGCGGCTACTCCATCGAGGACCTGCTGCTCCAGGACGCACTGCTCGACGAGGTCGAGGCGGCCCTCGCGACCGTGGTGACCGGGTCGGCCGACCTGCTGCCGATCCTCGTCGTCGGCGCCCCGCTGCGGCACCGCAACCGGATCTACAACTGCGCGGTGATCATCCACCGCGGCCGGATCCTCGGCGTCGCGCCCAAGTCGTACCCCCCGAACTACCGCGAGTTCTACGAGCGTCGCCAGATCGCCGACGGCTCCGACGAGCGCGGCGGGACGATCCGGGTCGGCGGCGCATCCGTACCGTTCGGCGTGGACCTGCTCTTCGAGGCGGCGGACGTCCCCGGTCTCGTGCTCTTCGCCGAGATCTGCGAGGACATGTGGGTCCCGGTGCCGCCCAGCGCGGAGGCCGCCCTCGCCGGTGCGACCCTCCTCGTCAACCTCTCCGGCAGCCCGATCACGGTCGGCCGCGCCGAGGACCGCAAGCTGCTGTGCCGCTCGGCGTCCTCCCGCTGCCTCGCCGCGTACGTCTACGCGGCGGCCGGCCTGGGCGAGTCGACCACGGACCTGTCCTGGGACGGCCAGACGATGATCTACGAGAACGGTGTCCTGCTCGCCGAGAGCGAGCGGTTCCCGCTCGGCGACACGTACGCGATCGCCGACGTGGACCTCGACCTGCTGCGCCAGGAGCGGCAGCGGATGGGCACGTTCGACGACAACCGCCGTACCCACAGGGCCCGGACGGCCGACTTCCGAACGGTCTCCTTCGAACTCGCCCCACCCCTCACCGACCTGGGACTGCGCCGTCACCTGGAGCGCTTCCCGTTCGTGCCGGCCGACGCCGACCGTCTCGCCCAGGACTGCTACGAGGCCTACAACATCCAGGTCGAGGGCCTCCAGCAGCGCCTCGCCGCGATCGGCGGCCCGAAGGTCGTCATCGGGGTGTCCGGCGGCCTCGACTCCACGCACGCCCTGATCGTCGCCGCCCGCGCGATGGACCGCGCGGGGCGCCCGCGCAGCGACATCCTGGCCTGGACCCTGCCCGGCTTCGCCACCAGCGACCACACCAAGGACAACGCCCACGCCCTGATGCGCTCGCTCGGCGTCACCGCGGCCGAGCTGGACATCACGCCCACCGCGCGTCTGATGCTCAAGGAGATGGGCCACCCGTTCGCCTCCGGCGAGCCGGTGTACGACGTCACCTTCGAGAACGTGCAGGCCGGCCTGCGCACCGACTACCTCTTCCGGCTCGCCAACCACCACAACGGCATCGTGCTCGGCACCGGCGACCTGTCGGAGCTGGCGCTGGGCTGGTCCACGTACGGCGTGGGCGACCAGATGAGCCACTACAACGTCAACTCCGGTGTACCGAAGACGCTGATCCAGCATCTGATCCGGTGGGTCATCAGCAGCGGGCAGTTCGACGACGGGACCGGCAAGATCCTCTCCGCGATCCTCGACACGGAGATCAGCCCGGAACTGGTACCGGGTGAGGAGATGCAGTCCACCGAGTCCAAGATCGGCCCGTACGCGCTGCACGACTTCACCCTGTTCCACGTACTGCGCTACGGGTTCCGACCCTCGAAGATCGCGTTCCTGACCTGGCACGCCTGGCACGACGCGACCGGCGGCGCCTGGCCGCCGGGCTTCCCCGCGGAGAAGCGGGGGTCCTACGACCTGGCGGAGATCCACAAGTGGCTGGAGGTCTTCTGCCGCCGCTTCTTCGCGTTCGCCCAGTTCAAGCGATCGGCGATGCCGAACGGTCCGAAGGTGTCGGCAGGCGGTTCACTGTCGCCCCGAGGTGACTGGCGCGCACCGTCGGACAGCTCGGCAAAGGCCTGGCTGCGAGACCTGGAGCGGTTCGACCTGCCGGGCTGACCTGCCCGGTCCGGCATCCGACGGTCACCGTCTGCGCCCGTACGCCGACGCCGACACCGCCAGCACCGACAGCAGCACCAGCGCCCCCGCCGGCCCCAGCACCGTCCACGGCGCCAGCTCCACATACGGCTGGTTCTCCGACAGCAGCCGCCCCCACTCCGGGGTCGGCGGCTGTTCGCCGAGACCCAGGAAGCCGAGCGAGGCCAGGACGAGGACTGTGGTCGGCAGGCGCAGGAGGGCGTTGCGCAGAACGCCCGGGAGCGCCGCGGGGACGTAGTGGTGGCGGAGCAGATAGCGCGGACCGGCGCCGAAGGACAAGGACGCCAGCAGGTGGCCGCTCGCCCGTTCCTCCTCGATGAGCGCCGCGGTCTGGGCGGCGTACGGGCTCCAGCCGACCAGGCACACCGCGAGGGCCGCGCCCCAGACCGACGGCCCGGTCACCGCGGTCGTCAGGAGTCCGGCGAGGACGGCCGGCAGGGTCGAGACCACCTCGGTCAGGCCGGTGCCGACCCGGGTGGCCGTGCCGAGCAGAAGGCCGGTCACGACACTCACGGCGGTCACCGCGAGGGCCACCCCGGCGGTGCGCAGCGCTCCGTGGCCGAGGCGGGCCAGCAGGTCGCGGCCGAGGGCGTCGGTGCCCAGCGGGTGGGTGAGGGAGGGCGACAGCAGCCGGGCGGTGGTGTCGACGTGCAGCGGGTCGCGCAGCAGGCCCGCCACCAGCAGCGTCAGCAGAACGGCCGTACAGAGCCCGGCGATCCAGGGCAGCGAGCGCGGCCGCCGGAGCACGGGCACCGTGAGCGCGGGCAGGGCTCCGTCGCGCAGGGCGGGGCCGAGGAGGGCGCGGCGCAGGGCCTGCACGATGAGGCCGGCGGTGACGCCGAGCGCGATCAGGACGAGGGTCGCGGACTGCAGCAGCGGGAGGTCCTGGGCCCTGGCCGCGTCCAGGGCCAGGCGGCCGAGGCCGGGAATGTTGAAGATCTGCTCCACGGCGACCGCTCCGCCGACCAACGCCACGACGGTCGGCAGGAGTTGCGGCAGCACCCCGGACAGGGCGCGGCGCAGCGCGGTGCGGGCGATGGCGCCGGACGGGAGTCCGGAGGCGTACCAGGTGCGCGCCCAGGGTTCCTGGAAGGCGGCGGGCAGCGCCCGGTCCAGGAGCCCGCCGATCATCGCCCCGGACGGCACGCCGAGGGCGAGCGCGGGCAGCACCATCGCCTGCGGCCCCTCCCACCCACTGGACGGGAACCAGCCCAGCCACACCCCGAAGACGGTGGCGAGTACGGAGGCGAGCAGGAACTTGGGCAGCGCGGCCAGGACAGCCGCTCCGGCACCGGTCCGCGCCTTCCGCAACCGCCGCCGGGAACCGAGAGACACGGTCCGCGCGCAGATCAGCGCGGCCACCGCGGCCGTGACCACGAGCGCACCGACCATCAACGTGACGGACACCGCGAAGGCGGTGCTCAGCTGCGCCCCGACGGGTTCACCGGACACCCACGACGCCCCCGCGTCCCCGCGCACCAGCCCGCCCAGCCAGTCGACAAGATGGGCCAACGGTCCGTCGTCCAGACCGAGTTGTTCGCGTACGGCGGCCAGTTGGGCCGGCGTCGGGTCCTGCTCGGCGGAGCGGGCCCGCAGCACCGTCAGCGCGGGGTCGGTCCGGGACAGCCAGGGCAGCAGGGCGACTGCCGTGAGCAGCGCGGCGCCGGCGACCAGGCGGCCGCCGGCGGTGCGAAGGCGACCGTCTCTCACTTCAGGCGCGTGTCGAGGTCGACCAGCGAGCGCTCGCGCGGGTCCAGGAGTACGCCCTCGACGTCGGTGGCGATGCCCTGCACGGCCTGCTCGTGGACCAGCGGCACGACGGCGTCGGTGCGTAGGATCTCCGCCTCGGCCCGCATGACCTTCTGCTGCCGCGCGGCCGCGTCACCCTCCACAGCAGCTGCCTTGATGGCCTGGTCGACCTTGGTGTCCTTCAGCCCGGCGATGTTGTACACACCGTCACTCGTGAAGTCACTGGAGAGATAGGCGACCGCGTCACCGGTGTCGAGCAGCGTCACACGGGAGAAGACGAGGGCGTCGTACTTGCCCGCGAGCAGATCGGCCTCCATCTGCGTGTACTCGCGCACATCCTGCTTCACGGTGAACCCGGCCTTCTCCAGCTGCTGCTGGAGCACGCTCGCGGCCTCGGGAAGCTCGGAACGGTTGGTGTAGGTGGCCAGGCGCAGGGTCCTGCCCACGGCCTCGCCCTCCACTTGAGCGACCGTGGCGGCATCGACCCGGCCGCTCACCTCCACCCGCTTGTCGGCGGCCCAGGAGACGGCCGGACCGAACAGTCCCTGGGCGGGATCGGCGTACCCGCCGAAGACGGAGTCGACGAGGGCGGACCCGTCCACGGCCGCACGGGCAGCCGCCCGCAGCGAGGCGTCGGTGAACATGCCGCTGCCGGTGTTGAGGATCAGGCTGTCGGTCCGCACGGAGGGCACCTCGTGCCGGGTGTCCTCGTCGAGGAGCTTCGCCTGGGCGGTGGGGATCCACTCGGCGATGTCGACATCACCACCGCGCAGCGCATTGGCACGGGCGGTGCCGTCGGCGATCCAGGTCACGTCGATGCCGGACGCCTTGGCCTTGCCGCCCCAGTAGCCGTCGTACCGATCGAGGGCGGCCTTGGTCTTGCCGGTGAGCCCGGTGATCTCGAAGGGCCCGGTTCCCGTGCCGACAGGGCTGACGCTGCCGTCCTTCGCATACGCCTTCGCGGCGAGGATCCCGAGGGCAGGGCTGGCGAGCCGCAGCGGGAGCACCGGATCGGCGTTCTTGGTGCTGATCGTGACGGTGTCGGCGTCCTCTGCCTTGACCGTCAGGGTCACGTCGCTCAGGACGCGGGGCTTGGTCTCCGCCTCACCGGCATGGTCGAGGGCGTTGACGACCGACTCGGCAGTGACCTCGGTGCCGTCCTGGAAGGTGGCCTGACGAAGCTCGAAGACCCAGGTGGTGGCGTTCTTCTGCTTCCAGGACCTGGCCAGCGCGGGCACGGCGACCCCGTCCTCGTCCAGCGCGGTGAGCCCCTCGGCCACGGAGAGCTTGCTCAGCACGGTCGCGTCATTGCTGTACGGCGACAGCGCCTGCACCGGCGGCACCGCGAGAGCGACCTTCAACCGAGCACCGGAGCCGCCCGCGTCCGATCCGTCCTCACCGGACACAAAACATCCGGCCAGCAAAGGAGCGAGAGCAAGCACCGCGAACAGACGGCGAGGGGTGGGGCGCATGGGGGGTTCCTGTCGTACGGGAGAAATTCACGCCCCGCACACCGGACCCGGCAGCAAGGACCCCGCCACCTTATAAGGCAAGCCTTACCGAACTCTCACCGGGTAGATGAATCCTCAACGACCGAGACCACCCACCTCGGACGGGACGCCCCCACACCGAAGCACCGCCCCCAGACGGGACGCACCCACACCGAGGCACCGCCCCCAGACGGGACGCACCCGCACCGCCGCACCGCCCCCAGGCGGCACGAGCCCGCGCCTGCGCACCGCCCCCAGGCGGGGACGCACCCGCACCGCCGCACTGTCCCCAGGCGGGACGTACCCGCAGCGGCGCACTGGCGCACCGTCCCCAGGCGGGACGGGCCCGCGCCTGCGCAACGGCGAGAAGGGGACGTACCGGGGGGGTGTCCGCCCGCAGCGTCGGGCGACCGACCAAGAGCACATCCCCAGCCCACAGCACCGCCCGACCGAGGACGGACACCCCCCGGTGCGGCACCGACCCCCAACGACGAGCAGTGCGCAACGCGAACCCCCACCGAAGCCGCCACGGGCCGCCGCAGGCATCGCACGCCCGCCCCCTCAGACCCGCACAGCCTCCCCCCGCTCAGGCACATGAGACGCAACCAGCCGCTCCCGCCCACTCCCCGGCACAACCACCCGCCGCCGATCCACGACAGAGGCGGCCCCGGCCACCCCCAGCCCCAGCACCGCGAGCACCGCACCCGCGACCGCCGGAGACGTCACCCCGAAGCCCGCGGCCAACGCGAGCCCACCGATCCACGCACCCCCGGCGTTCGCCAGGTTGAAGGCGGCCTGATTGGCGGACGAGGCCAAGGACGGCGCCGACGAGGCCTTCTCCATCACCATCAGCTGAAGCGGCGACCCCGTGACAAAGGCGGCCACACCGAGCAGCACCACGGCCACCCCGGCACTCCACTGCGCACCCATCAGAACCGGGAACAGAGCCAGCACCACAACCAGCGAGACCAGCCCCCCGAACAGCGTCCCCCGCATCGCGTGATCGGCCAGCCGCCCGCCCACCAGGTTCCCCACCGTCGCCCCGACCCCGAACAGCGCGAGCAGCAGCGTCACACTCCCGTCGGCGAACCCGGCGGAGTCGGTGAGCATCGGCGTGACGTAGCTGTACGCGGCGAACAGCGCCCCGAAGCCCGCGACGGTCGTACCGAGCGCCAGCCAGACGGGAAGCGACTTCAGCGCCGCGAGCTCACCACGCAGCCCGGCACCGGAGCCCGCGACCCCCCGGTCGTGCGGGATCAGCGAGGCGAGGGCCGCGATCGCGGCCAGCCCGATCGCGCTGACACCGAGGAACGTGGCCCGCCACCCGAGGTGCTGCCCCATGAGCGTGGCGACGGGCACGCCGGCGACGTTGGCGACGGTGAGACCGAGGAACATCAGGGACACGGACCGCGCCTTGCGCTCCGGCGCGACCATGCTCGTGGCGACGACGGCACCGACACCGAAGAAGGCACCGTGCGGCAGACCGCTCAGGAACCGGGCGGCGAGCAGCCAGTGGTAGTCGGCGGCGAAGGCGGAGGCCGCGTTGCCGACGATGAACAGCGCCATCAGCCCGATCAGGACCGTACGACGGGACATCCGCGCGGTCACGGCGGCCAGCAGCGGGGCGCCGATCACGACACCCAGTGCGTACGCCGAGACCAGGTGCCCGGCGGTGGGGATGGCGATGTGGAGATCGTCCGCGACCTCGGGCAGCAGCCCCATCATCACGAATTCGGTGGTGCCGATGCCGAAGGCGCCGACGGCCAGGGCGAGCAGGGCCAGGGGCATGACGTGCCTGTGCCTTTCGAAGGTAGTTCCGCGGTGCTTATGTTCACCTGCGGAACAAAGCCTCTCGGGCTCAGTATTCCATGCGGTCAGGAAGAGGTGTCGACCTTCACACGGGCAGCCAGCGGAAGGTGGTCGCTCCCCGTCCCCGGCAGCGTCCACGAGCTCTCCGGCTCGACACCCTTCACCAGGATCTGGTCGATCCGCGCCATCGGGAACGACGCCGGCCAGCTGAACCCGAACCCGCTGCCGGCCGCGCCCTGCGTGGAGCGCATCTGGGAGGTGACGGCGTTCAGGGCGCGGTCGTTCATCGTGCCATTGAGGTCGCCGAGCAGCACGATCCGCTGCAACGGCTCGTCGGCGATGGCCTCACCGAGCGCGTCGGCGCTCTTGTCCCGCTGCCGGGCCGTGAACCCGGCCTCCATCTTCACGCGGACCGACGGCAGGTGGGCGACGTAGACCGCGAGCTGCCCCTCGGGCGTGGCCACCGTGGCGCGCATGGCGCGCGTCCAGCCCAGCTTGATGTCGACGGGCCCGACGCCGGTCAGCGGGTACTTGCTCCACAGCCCGACGGTGCCCTGCACCGAGTGGTACTTGTACGTCGCCGCCAGCGCCTTCTCGTACGTCGGCACCGCGCCCGCGGTCAGCTCCTCCAGCGCCACCACGTCCGCCCCGGACGCGGCCACGTCACGGGCGGTGCCGGACGGGTCGGGGTTGTCGGCGTTGACGTTGTGCGTGGCCACCGTGAGATCGCCGCCGGAGCCCGTCTTGTCGGTGAGCAGACCGCCGAAGAGGTTGAGCCAGACGACCGCCGGGAGCACCACGGCGATCAGGGCGGTCGCCGACTTGCGTACGACGCCGAGGACCAGCAGCACCGGCACGAAGAGGCCCAGCCAGGGCAGGAAGGTCTCGATCAGGCTGCCGAGGTTGCCGATGCGGTTGGGGATGCGCGAGTGCACCAGCATCACCAGCGCGAGGAGCACCGCCAGCGCGGCGACGACCAGGCCGCGGCGCCAGATTCTCGGGTCGCCGCTCCATCCGGTGAGCAGCCGGTCGAGCAGGCGCCGGAACCTGGAGCTCTGGCGCTCGGGTCCCGAGCCGCCGTTGTCCGTCTCCTCCATGTACGCCTGCTGCGCCATACCGCGTCGCCTCACTGCCCGCCGTGCATCCGTCCGTCCCCCCGTGTCTCAAGACCCTAGGGGATGATCGGTTCCGTTCTCGCCGTCCGATGACGGCCGTACCCGTACGAGCACGAACAAGTCGGTGCCGTCAGTTCCGTACACGAAGACAGAAAGCGCCCTCTGTGACGAAACGCGCACAGTAGGGCTACGAAGCAGTCGAACTGACGGTCGGTGAGCTGACGGGCCGTAGGTTCTCCGGGTCGAAGGGGCTCAGTCCTTCGAGGATCGTGTCGACGATCTGTTCGGACAGACCGTCCGGGAGGTCGGCGTCGGGGCGCATGACGGAACGCAGCAACATGGGGCCCACGAAGATGTCGTTGAGCAGTTCGATGTCGACGTCCGCGCGCAGTTCGCCGTTCACCTGCCCTCGCAGCAGGACCTCCATCCCGAGCCTGCGCCGGGGCGCGATGACGAGGTTGTGGTACGCCTCCCAGAGCTTCGGACTGCTCTTCATCTGGGCGTGCACGTTGTGCAGGATCACCGAGGAACGGCTGACCAGTCCGCGCTGCCGCAGCGACTCCAGGAGGACGACGAGGTCGTCGCGCATGGAGGTGCCGGGGAGTTCGGGATCCGGGGGTTCGGCGCTGCGGACGACATCGACGAAGAGCTCCTCCTTGCCGCTCCAGCGGCGGTAGATGGTCGCCTTCCCGACGCCGGCGGTACGGGCGATGCGCTCGATGGACAGCTCCGCGAGCGGCACACCCTCCTCCAGCAGCTTCATCACACCCTCGACGATGGCACGCTCCACGGCCTCACTGCGGGGCCGGCCCCGCACGGGGCCCGCTTGCCGGGGCTGACCTTCGGCGAGGCTGCTCACGTCGCTGGATCCCTTCTGTGTCCTGGGACGATTGTCCCCCGCCGGAGGCCACACCGGGGAGCCGGCAAGACCCGCACCTGCCGGACCCGTTCCAGACCGGTGCCTGAGAGCGGTACTGGGACGCCGCCGGGGGCTGCACCCGGCGGACCGCTGGGGGCAGTGGCTGCATGCTGGTGGGGGCACGCCCCGACGAAGCCCCCCTGAGCTGCCGACGCCCGCGCCCGGGGCACCGCCGGAAGCCCACCGGGCCTGCGCCGGAGTCCCAAGGCGGCGCCTGAGAGCGGTACCGGGGCGCCGCCGGGGACCACACCCGGGCGGGCCGCTACGGGCTGTAGCCCACTGCCGGTGGAGGGCAGGCCCCGGCGAAGCCCTCCCCGAGCCGCCGGACTGCGCCAGGCCTCTCCGCAAGCCACCAGGGGCTGCGCCGGAGTCGCTCCGGAAGGCGCTCCCCGCCACCCTACGGGGGTGCGCCCGCAACCCCGGTGCAAGGAGGGCCCGTGCAGCCCCGGCCCAGGAGTCACCCGCAGACCCGGTGCAGGATGCGCTCGCATGCCGCCTCCTACTCCGCCGCCACCAACTTCCGCCCCTCCTCGTCCTTCTGGGCGGTCGGCGGCCTGCCCGGCAGGAACACGGCGACCACGATCGCGCCGACCACCGCGACGCCCGCTCCCCACAGGGCGGTGACGTGCATGGCGTGGAGGAAGGCGTCGTGGGCGGGGCCGATGAGCGCGTCACCCCGGGGGCCGAGCTTGTCGGCGACGCCGAGGGTGGCCTCGATGGACTCGCCCGCGGTGTGGCGCAGCCCGGCCGGGAGGAGGTCGAGCTTGTCCTCGATGCCGTTGCGGTACGCCGTGGACAGCACCGAGCCGAGGACGGCGATACCGAGGGCGCCGCCGAGCTGGCGGAAGGTGTTGCTGAGGGCGGAGGCGGAGCCGGCCTTCTCGCGGGGCAGGGCCTGCATGATGACGACGCTCACCGGGGTCATGATGTGCGCCATGCCGGCACCCATCAGGAAGAACACGACCTCCAGGATCCAGATCGGCGTGTCCGCCTCGAACCCGGCGAACGCGGCGAGCGTCGCGGCGATGACGAGCAGCCCGGCCGTGGTGGTGGCCTTGTTGCCGAACCGGTCGACGACCAGCCGGGCCCGCGGCGCGAAGATCATCTGGGCGGCGGCCAGCGGCAGCATCAGCAGACCGGTCTGCAGCGGCGAGTACCCGCGCACGCTCTGGGTGTAGAACACCGAGAAGAAGGTCACGCCCATCAGCGCGAAGAAGACCAGCGCGATGGCGGCGATCGCGGCGGAGAAGACCTTGTTCTTGAAGTACGTCACGTCGATGGACGGATGGTCGCTGCGCTTCTCGAAGACGACGAAGGCGACGAGTACGGCGAGGCCCGCGCCGATCGTCGACAGCACCGTCGCGTCCGTGAAGTCCGCGAGCTGGCCGCCCTTGATGATGCCGTAGACCAGCAGGACCAGGCCCACGACGGACAGCACCACACCGATCGGGTCGATACGGCCGGGGTTCGGGTCCCGGGAGTCGGGCACGAGCCAGATCATCAGCGCGACGGCGATGAGCACGATCGGCACGTTGATGAGGAAGACGGACCCCCACCAGAAGTGGTCCAGAAGCACACCGCCGGTGATCGGTCCGATGGCGATGGCGAGCCCGACACCACCGGCCCAGATACCGATGGCCTTGGGCTGCTCCTCACGCTCGAAGACGTTCATGAGCACCGCGAGGGTGGCGGGCATCACGAAGGCGGCGCCGAGGCCCATCACCGCGCGGAACGCGATCAGCTCGGTCGGCGACCCGGCGGTGGCGGCGAGGGCGGACCCGAGACCGAAGGCGGCGAGCCCGCCGAGGAGCACCCTCTTGCGTCCGAGCCGGTCTCCCAGCAGACCGGCGCTGAAGAGGAGCCCCGCGAAGACGAGGGTGTAGGAGTTGATCGCCCACTCCAGCTCGCTCTGGGTGGCGCCCAGGCCGGTGGGGGCGGGGGTCGAGATCGTCTTGATCGCGACGTTCAGGATCGAGTTGTCGAGCACCACGATCAACAGGCTCAGCATCAGCACGCCGAGGATCGCCCAGCGGCGCCGGTGCACGGCTTCCGGGATGCGGGAGCCGGGGAGGGCAGGGTCGGCAGGAGAAGTCATACGACCGACCCTAGACCTATTTCGATACGGCACCGTCTCGTATTGGAATTCTTTACGGAGACCTTAAGAACAGCCCTAGGCCCCTGGACGTACGTCGCTGGAGCCGTGACCCAAGTCCCGCGCCCCCCTCTGGCCGAGCGTGACACGAAGTGCCACCATGGAGGTGATCCGGGGACGCCGTGAGGGCGCCTCGAGATGACGTGTTAGGAGCAGTTCCATGACGCAGCTCTCGGCTGCCCAGACGAAGCCCTCCGACGGCAGCAAAGCGTTGTACGGGGGGAAGGGCACACGCCGTATCACTGTTCGCGACATCGCTCTCGCCAAGGAGCGGGGCGAGAAGTGGCCCATGCTCACCGCGTACGACGCGATGACCGCGTCCGTCTTCGACGAGGCCGGCATCCCGGTCATGCTCGTCGGCGACTCCGCGGGCAACTGCCACCTCGGGTACGAGTCGACCGTGCCCGTCACCCTCGACCAGATGACGATGCTCTCGGCGGCCGTGGTCCGCGGCACCTCCCGTGCCCTGATCGTCGCCGACCTCCCCTTCGGCTCGTACCAGGAGGGCCCCGTACAGGCGCTCCGGTCCGCCACCCGGCTGATCAAGGACGCCGGGGCCGGCGCGGTCAAGCTGGAGGGCGGCGAGCGGTCCTACGAGCAGATCCGGCTGCTGGTCGAGGCCGGCATCCCGGTGATGGCGCACATCGGTCTGACCCCGCAGTCCGTCAACGCCATGGGCTACCGCGTCCAGGGCCGTGGCGAGGAGGCGGCCGCGCAGCTGCTGCGCGACGCCAAGGCCGTGCAGGACGCGGGCGCGTTCGCGGTCGTCCTCGAACTGGTCCCCGCCGAGCTGGCCGCCGAGGTGACCCGGTCGCTGCACATCCCGACCGTCGGCATCGGTGCCGGGGCGGAGACGGACGCGCAGGTCCTGGTGTGGACCGACATGCTGGGCCTCACCCCCGGGCGGGTCCCGAAGTTCGTGAAGAAGTACGCCGACCTGCGCGAGGTCATGGGCAACGCGGCGAAGGCGTTCGCGGAGGACGTGGTGGGAGGCACCTTCCCGCTGGAGGAGCACAGCGTCCACTAGAGCCACTGTGGCACCAGGGCAGCCCCGCCGATCTTCCCCCGTCGGCGGGGCTGCCGCCGTTTGCCTCGCCCCCGCCGCCCCTAGCCGTCCCGTCCCCAGGGGACTGACGCCGGTCCAGGATTCCAGCCCGTCCGGCGTTTGAGGACGAGGCCCGTTCAGGGCCGACAGCGGGGGTCCGGGGGCGGCAGCCCCCAGGAACGGGACGGGTAGGGGCGGCGGGGGCGAGAACCGCTTGTCGGGTGGCTGTCGGTGGTGTCGGTGACTTGTCGGTGGTCTGTCGGTCGGGGCTGGCACCGTCTTCCCCATGACGCGAATCGACAAGAACCCCAACGGCGCCGACATCGCCGTAACCGTGCGGGGGCTGGTGAAGCACTACGGCGACACCAAGGCGCTGGACGGTGTGGACCTGGATGTGCGGGAGGGGACCGTGATGGGGGTGCTCGGGCCCAACGGTGCCGGGAAGACCACCCTCGTCCGCATCCTGTCCACCCTGCTCGCCCCGAACGCCGGACAGGCCACCGTCGCCGGCTACGACGTCGTACGGCAGCCCCGCCAGCTGCGCAGGGTCATCGGCCTCACCGGCCAGTACGCCTCCGTCGACGAGAAGCTCCCCGGCTGGGAGAACCTGTACATGATCGGGCGGCTGCTCGACCTGCCCCGCAAGGAGGCCCGCCGCAGGGCCGACGAGCTGCTGGAGCGCTTCTCGCTCACCGAGGCCGCCAAGCGGCCGGCGAGCACGTACTCCGGCGGCATGCGGCGACGGCTCGACCTCGCCGCGTCCATGATCGGACAGCCCGCGGTCCTCTTCCTCGACGAGCCGACCACCGGCCTCGACCCCCGTACCCGCAACGAGGTGTGGGACGAGGTCAAGCGGATGGTCGGGGACGGGGTCACCGTCCTGCTCACCACCCAGTACATGGAGGAGGCCGAGCAGCTGGCCGACGAGCTCACCGTCGTCGACCGCGGCAAGGTCATCGCCGGCGGCGGCATCGAGGAGCTGAAGGCCAAGGTCGGCGGGCGGACCCTGCGGGTACGGCCCGTGGACCCGCTGCAACTGCGGCCGCTCGCCTCCTACCTCGACGGCCTCGGCATCACCGGCCTCGCCACCACCACCGTGGACCCCGACGCCGGCTCCCTCCTGGTGCCGATCCTCAGCGACGAGCAGCTGACGGCGGTGGTCGGCGCGGTCACCGCGCGCGGCGTCACGATCTCCTCCATCACCACCGAACTCCCCAGCCTGGACGAGGTGTTCCTGTCCCTCACCGGCCACCGCGCGAGCGCCCCGCAGGACGCCGTGCCCGCCGACGACCGCGAGGAGGTCGCCGTATGAGCGCCGCCACCGTCACCACACCCGTCGCCGCCTCCGCCTCCGACGACGTCCGCATTCCGCTGCGCGGGCATCTGCGGCACACCAGCGCCCTCATTCGCCGCAATCTGCTCTGGATCCGCCAGGACCCGGAGTCGATGGCCGACGCGCTGTTGATGCCGGTCATCTTCACGCTGCTGTTCGTGTTCGTCTTCGGCGGTTCGATCGGGCAGGCGCTGGGCGGCGGGCAGGACCAGTACGTGCAGTACGTCATCCCCGGCATGATCGCGATGATGAGCATGACGCTCTCGCAGGGCGTCGGCACCGGCTTCAGCCAGGACTTCAACTCCGGTGTCATGGACCGCTTCCGGTCCCTGCCGATCGGACGCGGCTCGGTGCTCTTCGCGAAGATCTCCGTCGAACTGATCCGGATGCTGTTCGCGACCGCCGTCCTGATGATCGTCGCCGTCCTGGTCGGGTTCGACATCACCAGCTGGACCGGGCTGCTCGCGACCGTGGCCCTGTCCACCGCGTTCGCCTCGTCGATCATGTGGGTGTTCCTCACCCTGGGCGTGATCATGAAGAGCGCGCAGTCCGTGCAGGCCATGGGCTTCCTGGTGCTGTTCCCGCTGCAGTTCGGCTCGTCGATCTTCGCGCCGACCGGCTCCATGCCGGGCTGGCTCCAGGCCTTCACCGACTACAACCCGCTGTCCACGCTCGCGGACGCGGCGCGCGGACTGATGGTGGGCGGCCCGGTCGCCCACGACCTGTGGGTGACGCTCGCCTGGTCGGTGGCGATCACAGCGGTCATGGCGCCGGTCGCGATCCACAAGTTCAAGACCAAGAGCTGACATCCGCTGCGCCGGTGCGCGTCAGATCAGGGCGGTGGCCTCCGTGGGGGAGAGGCCGCCGCCCTCCGCGTGCGCCGCCTCGAACGCCTCGTCGCCGAGCGCGGCGCGCGCGTGACGCTCGGCCCGGTCGTAGGTCTCGCGTTCTATGGAGGTCGCGACATGGCCGGTCGGCAGCATCGCGCGCGCGGTCCCGAGGACACGGGCCGCGTCCGCGGGCCTGTTCGCGCCGTCGGGTACGGCCAGGGCGATCGCCGCGATCGACAGGTACAGCGGTCGCATGTACGGGGCGATGGCCTCGGACAGCGGGTCGTCGGCCTTGGCCAGGGCCTGCCGGGCCTTGTCCAGACAGGCCTCGTAGCAGCCGTCGGCCGCCTCCGTCCAGGCCTCCGAGCCGAGGATGAACGCGTCGAAGACGACGAAATGGGCGATGTTGAACTCCTCGCGCAGCAACCGAAGTTGCTCGCGGGCCTCCGAGGTCCGGCCGGTGACGGAGAGATGCGCGGCGAGGAACATCCGAGCGGCGGGCAGGGCCCCGTTGACCCCGCCCTCCTGCTGAGCGATCACCTCGCGCAGGATCCGCTCGGCCCGCTCGCTCTGGCCCGCCTCCATGAGCGCGCTGCCGAGCCGGGCGCGAAGCACCGCGTTCTGGGCGCGGGCGCCGAGCCGGTCGGCCTGCTCCATGGCCGCCTCATAGTCGGCGGCGGCATCCAGCCAGGCGCCCGCGCGCTCCCGGGCCTCACCGCGCGCGGACAGTGCCTCCGCGGTGCCCCACGCGTCTCCCAGGGCCTGGAAGATCTCCAGCGCCTCGTCGGCGTCGCGCGCCGCGTCGCCCGCCCAGTCGGCCCGGTTGGCGAGGATGTTGGCGCGGATCTGAAGGGTGCCCGCGAGCTCCCACTCGGTCCCGGGCGTCGCACGGCAGGTGCGGACCGCGGCGTCGAGGATCCCGGCCAGCCGCTCCGCGCCGCCGCTCAGCATCACGGCGTAGAACCAGAGCATGCCCGGGGGACGGCAGACCTGCGGAAGGCCGGGTTCGTAGACCTCGGTGATGATGCGCAGCTTCTCCTTGGCCTGCGGGGTCTCCCAGGCGTCCAACTCGGTGTCCATGCAGGCCAGATGGGCGAGGTGGATACCGCGCCGGGCCTCGGCGAGGAGTTCGCCGGTCAGCGGGGGCGGGGCGTCGGTGCAGCGCTGGTGGACGGGGGCCGCGCGGCGCACCGGCTCGGTGAACGGGTCGGGGCCGAGGGCCATGATCTCGCTGTACCAGTTGCGGGCCTCGATACGGACGTCACGCAGCTGCCAGTACCAGGCCAGCGACAGCCCCAGACAGAGCGCCTCCTGCTCGTCGCGCTCGGCGATGGCGTGCCGCAGGGCGGTGCGCAGGTTCTCGTACTCGCGCTCCAGCCGTTCGATGGCGAGGAGTTGGCTCGGCCCGCGGAGCAACGGGTCGGTGGTGCGGGCGAGTTCGCGGTAGTACGTCAGATGCGCACGCTCCGCCTCCGCGCGCCGGCCGGTCTCGTCGAGCCGCTCGCCCGCGTACTCGGCGACGGTCTCCAGGAGCCGGTAGCGCATCTCGCCGCCCTCGCCCGAAGGCGCGGCGACGACCAGGGACTTGTCGACGAGCGAGCCCAGCGCCTCCAGTGCGACGGGACCGCAGACGGCCTCGGCGGCGGCCAGGTCGCAGCCGCCGGCGAAGACCGACAGCCGCCGCAGGACGTCCCGTTCGTCCTCGACGAGCAGTTCCCAGGACCAGTCGACGACGGCCCGCAGGGTCTGCTGCCGGGGCAGAACCGTACGGCTGCCGGAGGTGAGCAGCCGGAAGCGGTCGTCGAGCCGGTCGGCGATCTGACGTGGCGTCAACATGCGGAGCCGGGCGGCCGCGAGCTCGATGGCGAGGGGCAGTCCGTCCAGCCGCCGGCAGATCTCGGCACAGGCCGCGGCGGTCTCCTCGTCGGACTCGACCCAAAACCCTGGCCGGGCCGCGGCCCCGCGGTCGGCGAGCAGCCGCAGCGCGACGGGCTCGGGCAGCGGCTCCACGGGCCGCAGCAACTCCCCCGGTACGCCCAGCGGTTCACGGCTGGTGGCCAGCACCGTCAGCTGCGGGCAGCGCGCCAGCAGCTCCTCCACCAGCCGGGCGGCGGCGTCCACGACATGCTCGCAGTTGTCGAGGATCAGCAGCATCCGGCGCTTGCCGCAGTGCTCCGCGAGCCGCTCGACAGGGTCGGCGTGCCGCTCGTTCCCGGCCCGCATCGCCTCCGCGCCCGCGCCGTACAGCACGGTCTCCCGGGCGCCGACGGCGGTCAGCACGGCCTCCGGCACCCCCTCCGGATCGTCGACCGGGGCGAGCTCGGCCAGCCACACCCCGTCCCGCGCGGCGTACCGCACGGTCTCGGCCGCCTCCTGCGACAACCGCGTCTTCCCCGCACCCCCGGGCCCGAGCAGGGTCACGAGCCGCGCCGCCGCGAGGTCACCGCGGATCGCCTCGATGTCGGTCTCACGGCCGACGAAGGAGGTGAGGCGGGCACGGAGGTTGCCGAGGGCGGCGGGCTCGACGGAGGGGGCCCGCGAGTCCGGGTCGCTGTTGACGGCTGAAGCGGAAGCGGCCGGACCCACCGCACCCGGACCCTGCCCGCCCGGCACCCCCGGTCGCAGCAACTCCCCGTGCAGCGCCCGGAGTTCCGGACCGGGGTCCGCCCCCAACTGCTCGGCCAGCACGCGTCGTACGTCCTCGTAGGCCGCCAGCGCCTCGGCCGTACGGCCCGCATCACGCAGGGCGCGCAGGCGCAGGGACTGGAGGGGCTCGTCCAGCGGGTGACTGTCGCACAGCGCGGTCAGCTCGGGGAGGGACTGCCCGGCCTGGCCGAGGGCGAGGGCGGCGGTATGGCGGGCGCGCAGGGCGTCCAGGCGCCGGGCTTCCCAGCGGGCCGCCTCGCCGGTGCGGTCCGGCAGGTCGGCGAGGACGGGACCGCGCCACAGGGCCAGGGCGTCGTCGAGGACGCCGGCCGCCTTCGCGGGGTCGCCGTCGGCGAGCGCGCGCGTGCCCTCGCCGGTCAGCCGGTCGAAGCGGTGCAGGTCGATGTCGTCGGGCGCGGCCACGAGCCGGTACCCGCCGTCCGCGGAGGCGACCGCGTCCGCGCCGAGGGCCCGCCGCAGCCGGCCCACCAGCGCCTGCACCGCGCCCAGCGCGTCGGCGGGCGGGTCGCCGTCCCACACCTCGTCGACCAGCAGGCTCACGGCGACCGTACGGCCGGGCCGCAGCGCCAGCACGGTCAGCAGCGCACGCAGCCGCGCGCCGCCGACGGGGAGCGGGGTGCCGTCGGGACGGAGTACCTGGGTGGTGCCGAGGATGCGATAGCGCACGGGGTCCATTGTCTCTGGTGGGTTCGGGGGCAGTCACGGGGATCGGGCGGGGGCGGGCGCCGTGTCGGTTCCGGTGGCCGACGGATCAGGTGGGCCGGCCGCGCGCCGTGTCCGGTACCTCAAGGATCACGACGAGCCCCCACCGAGAAGGGCGTACCGCAGCACTCCATCTGCCGGTTCTCATAGAACACGTGCCAAAGCCCCATGGCCCCACCTTCTCCGGAACCGATGAGGTACCGCGAGACGTTTTCGTCGTACGCCCGGTACGGTCGGGCAGGCCCAGAGCGTGTACGAGAGTCGGGGGAACCCCATGACCACCACAGCCGCCCGCAACAGCGACCGGCGGATCAGCCCTGTCTTCGTGGGCATCCTGGCCGTCACCGCGGTGACCGGCTGGGCCACCTGGACCGGGTTCGCCGAGCAGCCCGGCGTGGCCGTGTTCCTGTTCGTGACGGCCGCCTGGATCGTGTCCCTGTGTCTGCACGAGTACGCACACGCGCGTACCGCCCTGCACAGCGGTGACATCACCGTGGGTTCGAAGGGTTACCTCACGCTCAATCCTTTGAACTACACCCATGCGCTGCTCAGCATCGTCCTCCCCGTCCTCTTCGTGATCATGGGAGGGATCGGTCTGCCGGGCGGTGCCGTCTTCATCGAGCGCGGGCGGATCCGGGGGCGCTGGAAGCACAGTCTGATCTCGGCGGCCGGGCCGCTCACCAATGTGCTGTTCGCCATCGTGTGCACGGCCCCGTTCTGGCTGGACGCGCTCGACGGGGTGCCGGCGGACTTCCGGTTCGCGCTGGCCTTCCTCGCCCTGCTCCAGGTGACGGCCGCGATCCTGAACTTCCTGCCGATTCCGGGCCTGGACGGCTATGGCGTCATCGAGCCCTGGCTGTCGTACAAGATCAAGCGCCAGGTGGAGCCGTTCGCGCCGTTCGGCCTGCTGTTCGTCTTCGCGCTGCTGTGGGTGCCGGCGGTCAACAGCGCGTTCTTCGACGTGATCGACTCGATCCTGGCCTCGCTCGGCATCAACGACTTCGAGACGTACTGCGGTCAGGACCTCTACCGCTTCTGGCAGACGAGCGACTTCTGCTCGGTCAGCGGCTGACGGACTTCTCCGCCTTGCCACGCTTCACGTAGTACCAGCACATGTTGCTGGACAGCCCCACGATCAGCACCCACACGATCCCCAGGAGGCTGCCCCGGGAGAAGGACACGACCGCCGCCGCCACGGCGAGGAGACAGACGATCAGGGCGTAGAGGGCGAGGCGGGGCATGGGAGCGGCTCTCCTGTCGGGGGACACTGGTGACGTCGTCGTCCAGTGTCCCCCATCGGCTCATACGTCCGTGACGCGCAGACCCGCGTGCGCCTTGTACCGGCGGTTCACGGAGATCAGGTTGGCGACCAGCGACTCGACCTGGTGGGCGTTGCGCAGGCGCCCCGCGAAGATGCCGCGCATGCCGGGGATACGGCCGGCCAGGGCCTGGACGATCTCGACGTCGGCCCGTGCCTCGCCGAGGACCATCACGTCGGTGTCGACCTCGTCGATCTCCGGGTCCTCCAGCAGGACCGCCGAGAGGTGGTGGAAGGCGGCGGTGACCCGGGAGTCCGGCAGCAGGGCGGCGGCCTGCTGGGCGGCGCTGCCCTCCTCGGGCTTCAGCGCGTAGGCGCCCTGCTTGTCGAAACCGAGCGGGTTGACGCAGTCGACGACCAGCTTCCCGGCCAGTTCCTCGCGCAGCGACTCCAGTGTCTTGCCGTGGCCGTCCCAGGGCACGGCAACGATCACGATGTCGCTGCGGCGCGCGGTCTCGGCGTTGTCGGCGCCTTCGACGCCGTGCCCGAGTTCGTCGGCGGCGGCCTGGGCGCGGTCGGCGGCGCGCGAGCCGATGATCACCTTCTGGCCGGCCTTGGCGAGCCGGTAGGCGAGGCCCTTGCCCTGGGGGCCGGTCCCGCCGAGCACGCCGACGACGAGCCCGGAGACGTCGGGAAGGTCCCAGGGGTCCTTCGCGGGGGCCTTCTGTGCACTGTCGGTAGAGGTCATGGGCCGACTTTACGTGCGCCCGGCGAGCGCCGTCCGGTCAGGTGAGCCGCGTCACGGGCACCCGCCGGAAGCGATCCGCTCGCGGGCGCCGAAGTCGCCGGTGCCGGTGCGAACCAGGTCGGAGCAGGCCGCGGGGGACGTCGGTCGTGTGGCGGGCGTGCCATGTCGTGCCGCTGTCGGGGCGGGCGCGGATGGCCATCAGGGCGCTGTTGTCGGGGCCTGGAGGGCTTTTCCACCGACGTTCGAGTGGGCGTCGGCCCGGTCACCGGGGTGCGGGGAGACGCTGCCGGTGTTGAGGACTCCTGGTGGCAGGTCGTTCCTCATGCCCGGTTCGGGCGAATTCGTGGTGAACTCCAGGTCACGGGTGGCCGCTTGCGGCAGGATGCGGCCGCATGGATGCCGTACGTGTCGCGTTGCTGCGCGAAGTGCTCGCCGGGACCGAGTGGTTGGGCGCGACCCGGAGGTTCGGCGGGGTGCTGCGCGGCTCGGTGGTCTCGCACGGAGGCGGCCTGCTGCTGGTCGGCACGCCGGAGTACGAGCCGTGGCATCTGGCGGCCCATCTGGTGGACGAGGCGGCCTGGTCGGGCACGCCGGAGCTGGCCCCCACACTCGTACGGCATGAGGCGCAGCTCTCGGACCCGGCCCATCTGGCCGTCGGCCTCGGGCGGTTGGCGGCGGCACGGCGCGGGGAGACGCTGCTGGTGGTGTCCCCGGCGGTCCCGGACGCCCCGCTCCTGGAGCGTGTGCACGACGCCCGCCGGGCCGGTGCGACGGTACTGGCGCTCGGCCCCGACGACGGCGACCTCGGGGCGATGGCCCACGAATCCCTCGCCGTCCCGAACGGCCCCGATCTCGACCTCGACACCGTCCAGCACCTGGTGAGCGCGGCGGCGGGCGAGAACACCCTCCCGACCCCGCGAACACGTCACCGCTTCAGGGACCGGTTCTCCCGCCTGACGGACCATCTGACGGCACCGCCGCCGGCGCGCTGGTAGGACGGCGCAGGCTGGTCCGCAGGTGGGGAAAGGTGATCGCCGACGCGCAGCGCAAGGCTGTCACCGACGGGGCACGAGTAGGCGATCCGCCGCGAGATTACCCCCGTACGACGCGGGACTCCGTCCCCCGACGCAGAACGCAAGGCCGTGGCCGCCCCGGCACAGATGACGCCCCGGGGCCACCGGCCCGCAACCCGCCACCAGGGCCACGACAGACCTCGCCCACACCACGCCCGAGGTCGCGGGCCCGTGCGGCACTCGCTCCCTCGCCCCTCCACTCCCCCGCCCCAAAATTCGCTTGCCCCGCCCGCCGCCGCGGCCGACCATGGCCCGTCGTGGCCGATGACGACTCCGCTCCCCCTGTCTCCCGTCTCCGCTCCGTCCTGCCCGATCTCACCCCGTGGCGGGCCTCGGCCGACTTTCGGCGGCTGTGGGTGTCGGGGCTGGTCTCGAACTTCGGGAGCTTTCTGACGTTCGTCGCGCTGCCGGTGCAGATCAAGGAGTTGACGGAGTCCGCGGCGGCGGTGGGTGCGATCGGTGCGGTGGAGTTGATTCCGCTGATCGTCTTCGGGTTGTACGGCGGTGCGCTGGCCGACGCCCTGGACAAGCGCGGGCTGATCATCTGGACCGAGGCCGGGCAGGGTGTGCTCAGCGCGGTGCTGCTGGTCAACGCGCTGATGCCGAACCCGGCGGTGTGGCCGCTGTATCTCGTCGCCGCCCTGTCCTCCGCACTCGTCTCGGTGCAGCGCCCCGCGCTGGACTCGCTGTGGCCGCGGATCGTGGCCCATGAGCATCTGCCGGCCGCCGCCTCCCTGAACACCTTCCGCTGGACGGTCGGCGGGGTCGCGGGCCCGGCGGTGGCGGGTGTGGTGGTGGCGTACGCGGGGCTCGGCTTGGCCTATGCGGCGGATCTGGCCACCTTCGTGGTCTCGGTCGCGCTCATCATCCCGATCGCCTCCTCCCCGGCCGCGCACGAGGCGGCGAAACCGTCGCTGAAGGCGATCGCCGAGGGCGCCCGGTACGCCTGGAGCCGCAAGGAGCTGCTCGGCACCTACGCGGTCGACCTCGCGGCGATGTTCCTCGCGATGCCGCTGGCGCTGCTGCCGTTCCTCGCGGACGAGCTGGACGCCGAGTGGGCGCTGGGTCTGATGTACGCGACGGTCCCGCTCGGGGCGCTGCTGGTGAGTGTGACGAGCGGCTGGACGGCGCGGATCCACCGGCACGGCCGGATGGTGGTGCTGTCGGCCGCGTTGTGGGGCGTGGCGATCGCGGCGGCCGGGATCGTCGGCAACCTGTGGCTGGTGCTGCTGTTCCTGACCGTGGCCGGCGGCTGCGACATGGTCAGCGGGATCTTCCGCGGGGTCATGTGGAACCAGACGATTCCGGACGAGCTGCGGGGCCGACTCGCGGGGATCGAGCTGCTGTCGTACTCCGTGGGTCCGACCCTGGGCCAGGTCAGATCGGGCGGTTTCGCCGCGTGGTGGGGTGTGCGGACGTCGGTGTGGTCGGGCGGTCTGCTGTGCGTCGGCGCGGTGGGCCTGCTGGCGCTGTGTCTGCCGAAGCTGATGACGTACGACGCGCGGACGGACGAGCACGCGGCGCGGGTGCGGAAGCAGCGGGCCGCCGCCGCACCCACGGTCGCCTGATCAGTCGTCGTCGCCGCCACGGGCCGAGGCGTCGTGCCACTTGGGGTCGTTCTCCCACTCGAGGTTGCGCTCGCGGGCGGTCTCCATCGCGTGCTCGGCCTCCTGCCGGGAGGTGTACGGCCCGAAACGGTCCTTGCCGGGGCAGTCCGGCCCCTCCTCGACCTTCTTGTGCTCCAGGCAGTAGTACCACTCGCCCGGCTTGCCGACCGTGCGCTTCTTGAACAGGGCCATGACCAGCTCCTCTCGCCACCGACATGTTCCCCCACAGCGGCTCGTTAGACTCGCTGGCATGTCTGGCCAGTCGCTGCTTGTACCAGGGGAGCTGTCCCCCACCCGTTCCGTGCCCGGAAACATCCGTCGTCCTGAGTACGTCGGCAAGCCGGGGCCGACGCCGTACACCGGGCCGGAGGTGCAGACTCCGGAGACCATCGAGGCGATGCGGATCGCCGGCCGGATCGCCGCGCGGGCCATGGCGGAGGCGGCGAAGCTGATCGCCCCCGGTGTGACCACCGACGAGCTGGACAAGGTGGCGCACGAGTACATGTGCGACTACGGCGCCTATCCGTCGACGCTCGGCTACCGCGGCTTCCCCAAGTCGCTGTGCACCAGTGTCAACGAGGTGATCTGCCACGGGATCCCGGACTCGACGGTGCTGCGGGACGGCGACATCGTCAACCTCGACGTGACGGCGTACATCGGCGGGGTGCACGGCGACAACAACGCGACGTACCTGGTCGGGGACGTCGACGAGGAGAGCCGGCTGCTGGTCGAGCGGACGCGTGAGTCGCTGGAGCGCGCGATCAAGGCGGTCCGGCCGGGACGCCAGATCAACATCATCGGCCGGGTCATCGAGTCGTACGCCAAGCGCTTCGGGTACGGGGTGGTGCGGGACTTCACGGGGCACGGGATCAACTCGTCGTTCCACTCCGGGCTGATCATTCCGCACTACGACAGTCCGCACGCGACGACGGTCATCCAGCCCGGCATGACCTTCACGATCGAGCCGATGCTGACGCTGGGGACGCACGAGTACGACATGTGGGACGACGGCTGGACGGTCGTCACGAAGGACCGCAAGCGCACGGCGCAGTTCGAGCACACGCTGGTGGTGACGGACAGCGGCGCCGAGATCCTGACGCTGCCGTAGCAAGCCCGAGGGCCCGCCCCCTGATGGGGGCGGGTCTTTTCTTGTACGCTTTTACCGACAGGGCGTCGGCAAACCTATTGACTTAGGTAAGCCTTACTTTAGAGGATGCACTGCATGGACTCCTTCTCGACAGTCATCCGCACCGCCTCCCATGAGCAGCACGTGGAGGCGGAGACCTCGTCGTTCATGAGTGACCTGCTCGGCGGCAGGCTGGGCGTGGACGCGTACGCGCGCTACACCGAGCAGCTGTGGTTCGTGTACGAGGCGCTGGAGAGCGGGGCCGAGCGGCTGGCCGCGGATCCGGTGACCGGGCCCTTCATCCAGCCCGAGCTGTACCGACTGGGCGCGCTGGAGCGGGACCTGGAGCATCTGCGGGGCGCCGGCTGGCGTACCGGGCTGACCGCGCTGCCGGCCACGCGGGCCTATGCGAACCGGGTCCGGGAGTGCGCCACCGAATGGCCGGCCGGTTACATCGCCCACCACTACACGCGCTACCTCGGCGACCTCTCCGGCGGCCAGATCATCCGCGACAAGGCGGAGCGGACATGGGGCTTCGAGCGCAAGGGCGACGGAGTGCGCTTCTACGTCTTCGAGGGGATCGCCAACCCCGCCGCGTTCAAGCGGGGTTACCGGGAGCTGCTGGACGGCGTGCGGGTCGACGACCTGGAGAAGCAGCGGATCGTGACGGAGTGCAAGAGGGCGTTCGCGCTCAACACGGCGGTCTTCCGCGCCCTCGGCGAGGAGTTCCCCCTGAGCGCCTAGCGCTCCAGGTACACCCGGCCGCCGATCTCCACCCAGCCGCCGGGCTGGGGAGCGGTGAGGATCTGTGAGCCCGCGCCCTGGGTGATGTTCAGGGCGCGACCCAGGCGTTCGGTGAGCAGGAGGGCGGCGGCGCCGGTCGCCTCGTCCTCGTCGATCCCGTCGTCACGGCCGGGGAACGCCCGCGCGCGCACCCGCCCCGCGGACTCGTCCTCCCAGGCCCAGGCGTAGATCCACTCCCCCTTCGGCGGCACCTCCAGGTCGTCGACCTCGGCGGCCGTCCCGTACTGCCTGAGCGTCCGCGGCGGCGCCCACTCCGCCCGCGCCTCGATCCAGCTGAACTCACCGTCGAGCCGGGTGCCCACGACACCGGCCGGGGTGACCAGCTCCGGCACGTCGAGCAGCCACGCCGTGCCGACGCAGGGGTGGCCGGCGAAGGGCAGCCGCAGCGTCGGCGTGTAGATGTCGATGACCCCGCGCTCCGGGTCGTCCACGAACACGGTCTCACTGAACCCGAGCTTCCCGGCGAACAGTTGCCGCTCCTCGCGGTCCGGCATCACGGATCCCTCGCGCACGACGCCGAGTTCATTGCCGTATCCGCCGTTCGGCGCGCAGAAGACGCGCAGTACGTCGTAGTCAGTCACGGGGGAATTGAAGCATCGCGCGGTCGGCGGGCTCGTCCCAGGCCCTCGCTCCGCCGGGGAGGGGCCAGAAGTCGGTGGGGGCATGCCTGCCGTACGGAAGCGAGGCGATCAGCTCGGCGTGCCCCCGCTCCATGGCGGCCCGTTGGCGTGTGTGGCCCGGGTCGTCGGGGCGCGCCGTCAGCTGCCGCATCCGTTCCTCGTGGTCGTGGGTCGCCTTCGCGGCGGCCTGGCGCCATTTGTCGTCGTCGGGCACCCGGTTGAGCAGCACACACTCCGGCGTCCGACCCTCCGCCAGCGCGGCCACCGCCCGGTCGTGGCCGTCCAGGATCACGCAGCCGTCCAGGAAGGCCACCGACCACAGCAGGACGGGCGCGAGCGTTCCCTCGCGGGCGTGTCTGCGGTACGCCTTCACCCGCCCGGCATCCGGTGGCGATAGGCGGCGGAGCGGGAGAACGCCGTTCCAGCCGCCACCGCAGTACAGCTCCAACCGGCCGCCCGGCCAGACCTTCACGAACTCCTCGGTCCAGACGTACGGCGGGAACTCGGTCTGCAGGGCCAGCTCCCAGCGTCCGTCCAGCAACGGGGTGCCGTCCGCGTCCTCCAGCCAACGCGCGTACCGGTGCGGCCAGTTGACGTTCGACCGCATGTCCGCCGAGCGCAGTGGCGGCAGCGGGGAGCGGTAGCCGTCGAGGCGGTGCAGGTGCAGCTCGCGGCAACAGCCCTCGCCCGTGCGGCCCAGCAGTACGGGCCGCTCCCCCTGCCGCAGCAGGAGCCGCCCGTCACCCGTCGTCTCGAAGCGCAACGCCGGCGGACCGGGGCGGGCCGACACGGTCAGCACCAGCCGCTCCGGCCCCAGCAGTTCCCTGTGTCCCCTGTTCACGAGGACAGTTCTACGCCTCGGTACGGCGCCCGCGCATCGATGACTTCCGGACGGGCAAGGCTCTGGGGCTCGCCGCCGCGTACGCGCACCGGGTCGCGGTCCTGCGTGCCGGGCCCTGAGCGGAACCTTTGAATCTTCTTTGACCGTTACTTGGGGTCCGTTTTGAGTCACCGTGATCGGCTCGTGCTCTTACACCGTCTATGAGAGGTGAATCACGGGACGGTGGGGTATCACGCAGGTAAGGCTCGGATAAGTTAGGCGAGCCTCACCGAACCCTGTGAGCCCTGTCACGTGATTTTTCAGCCATCGCCCGGGAGCCCGCATGCGAGCCGCCAGACTCTCCGCAGTCACCGCCACCGCCACCGTGGCGGCCTTGACCGCCCTCACCGGGTGCACCGAGAAAGGCGGCTCCGGGGACAGCGACCGCGTGATCAGCGTGACCGCCACCGACAGCAAGTGCGATGTGTCGAAGAAGGAGTTCCCGGCCGGCCACGTCGAGCTCGCCATCGAGAACAAGGGCTCCAAGGTCACCGAGGTCTACATCCTCTTCCCGGACGACCGGGTCGTGACCGAACGCGAGAACATCGGCCCCGGCACCAAGCAGACCGTCACCGCCGAGGTGAAGGCCGGCGACTACACGATCGCCTGCAAGCCCGGCATGAAGGGCGACGGCATCCGCCAGGACGTCAAGGCCACCGGCGGCACCGCCGCCAAGCGCGACCCCCGCCTCGACAAGGCCGTCGCCGCCTACCGCACCTACGTGCAGGCGCAGGCCGACGAGACGCTGCCGCTCGCCGAGACCTTCGCCAAGGCGGTCAAGGACGGAGACATCGAGGCCGCGAAGAAGGCCTACGCCCCCTCCCGTATCGGCTGGGAGCGCACCGAGCCGGTCGCGGAGTCCTTCGGTGACATCGACCCGAAGGTCGACGTCCGCGAGGACGGTCTGGAGGACGGCCAGGACCCGGAGAAGGACTGGACCGGCTGGCACCGCCTGGAGCGCTCGCTGTGGAAGGACAAGAAGCTCACCGCCCGTGACTCCGAGCTCGCCGACCAGCTGATCACCGACCTCAAGGACTGGCAGAACCGGGTCGGCAAGGCCGAGATCACCCCGACCTCCATGGCCAACGGCGCCAAGGAGCTCCTCGACGAGGTCGCCACCGGCAAGGTCACCGGCGAGGAGGAGCGCTACTCGCACACCGACCTCGTCGACTTCAAGGCCAATGTGGAGGGCGCGGAGAAGTCGTACGAGCTGCTGAAGTCGGTGGCCAAGGAGAACAACGCCGCGCTCACGACCGAGCTCGACAAGCAGTTCGCCGCGCTCAACACGCTGCTGGACAAGTACCGCGCCGACAAGACGTCGTACGACTTCACCTCGTACGACAAGGTCAGCGAGGACCAGCAGAAGGAACTGTCGGACGCGGTGAACGCCCTCGCGGAGCCGCTGTCCAAGCTCGCCGCCGCCGTCGTCGCGAAGTGAAGCAGGGAAAACCCTCATGACCGAGAACTCGACGGGCGAGACCTCCACCACCGAGAACTCGCCCTCCCCGTCCCGCCGTTCCCTGATCGGCTGGGGCGGTGCCGGGCTCGCGCTCGGTGCCGCCGCGGCCGGCGGGGCGGTGGCGATGACCCGGACCGGCAACGACGTGGACCCCGCGGGCGCCGAGGCGGGGGCCGCCGTCGCGTTCCACGGCGGCCATCAGGCCGGTATCTCCACTCCCGTGCAGGACCGGCTGCACTTCGCCGCGTTCGACGTGAAGACCGAGGACCGCGCCGAGTTCGTGCGGATGCTCAAGGACTGGACGGCGGCCGCGCGGCGGATGACCGGCGGGCAGGCGGTCGGCGAGGGCGCCTTCGGCGGGCTGGCCGAGGCGCCGCCGGACGACACCGGTGAGGCGCTGGGCCTCAAGCCCTCGCGGCTCACCCTCACCATCGGCTTCGGGCCGTCGCTGTTCCGGAAGTTCGGGCTCGAGGGCGAACAGCCCGAGGGTCTCTTCGAGCTGCCCAAGTTCGCCGGGGACGCCCTCGACAAGAACCGCAGCGGCGGCGACCTGTGCATCCAGGCCTGCGCCGACGACCCCCAGGTCGCCGTGCACGCCATCCGCAACCTGGCCCGTATCGGCTTCGGCAAGGTCGTCATCCGCTGGTCGCAGCTCGGCTTCGGGAAGACCTCGTCCACGACGCCGGAGGAGCAGACCCCGCGCAATCTCATGGGGTTCAAGGACGGCACCCGCAACATCGCGGGGACCGAGACGGACCGGCTGAAGAAGTTCGTGTGGGTCTCCGACCAGGACGGGCCCGACTGGATGGTCGGCGGCTCCTACCTCGTCGCCCGCCGTATCCGGATGCACATCGAGACCTGGGACCGCACCTCCTTGCAGGAGCAGGAGGACATCTTCGGCCGCGACAAGGGCGAGGGCGCCCCGGTCGGCAAGGCCAAAGAGCGCGACAAGCCGTTCCTGAAGGCGATGAAGCCCGACGCGCACGTCCGCCTCGCACACCCCGACTCCAATCACGGGGCGACCATTCTGCGCCGCGGCTACTCCTTCACCGACGGCACGGACGGGCTCGGGCGGCTCGACGCCGGGCTGTTCTTCCTCGCGTACCAGCGCGATGTGCGCAAGGGATTCGTGCAGATCCAGCGCAACCTCGCCCCGGACGCCCTCAACGAGTACATCCAGCACGTGGGTTCGGCGGTCTTCGCCGTCCCGCCCGGCGTCCGTGGCAAGGACGACTGGTGGGGCAGCACGCTGTTCTCCAAGGAGGCGTAGCCGTGTTCAGCAACTACCTGATCGGTCTGCGCGAGGGCCTGGAGGCCTCTCTCGTCGTCTGCATCCTCATCGCCTATCTGGTGAAGACGGAGCGCAGGGACGCGCTGAAGCCCATCTGGATCGGCATCGCCGTCGCGGTCGCGATCGCGCTCGGCTTCGGCTGCGCCCTCGAATTCGGCTCCCAGGAGCTGACGTTCAAGGCGCAGGAGGCGCTCGGCGGTTCCCTGTCGATCCTCGCGGTCGTCCTGGTGACGTGGATGGTCTTCTGGATGCGGCGCACCGCCCGGCACCTGAAGGCGGAGCTGCACGGCAAGCTGGACGCGGCCCTGCGGATGGGCACCGGCGCGCTGGTCGCCACCGCGTTCCTCGCGGTCGGCCGGGAGGGTCTTGAGACGTCCCTGTTCGTGTGGGCGTCGGTGCACGCGGCCGGTGACGGGACGCCGCGCCCGCTGATCGGTGTGGGGCTCGGCATCGCCACGGCGGTCGTGCTGGGCTGGCTGTTCTACCGGGGCGCGTTGAAGATCAACCTCGCCAAGTTCTTCACGTGGACCGGCGGCATGCTGGTCGTCGTGGCGGCGGGCGTGCTGGCGTACGGCTTCCACGACCTCCAGGAGGCCGACTGGCTGCCGGGCCTGAACGACAAGGCCTTCGACATCTCCGGGGCGATCCCGCCGGACAGCTGGTACGGCACCCTGCTGAAGGGCGTCTTCAACTTCCAGCCGGACCCGACCGTGCTCCAGGTCACGGTGTGGCTGCTGTACCTGATCCCGACGCTCGCGCTGTTCCTCGCCCCGGTAGGGTTCGCCTCCGGGAAGGGGAAGGTGAAGGCATCCGATGAGCAGGGATCGCAGCCCTCGAAGGCTCCGCAGTCTTGACCGGAGGGTGCTGATAGCGGCCTCGGTGACCGCTTTGTCGCTGACGGCGAGCGGGTGCGTGGTGGTCCACGGGGAGCGCGAGGTGCTCCCCGCGACGACCAGGGCCGAAGCCGCCGAGGCGCTCCGGGAGTTCACGACCGCGTACAACAACGCCGACAAGGCGTACGACAGTTCCCTGGACGCGGACCACGTCACCGGCCCTCTCGCCGACATCGACGCGGCACGGCTGAAGGCGGGCCGGGCCAACAGCCCGCAGGGCAACGCGGCGCACACCCCGCTGAAGCTGTCCGACGCGAAGTACACCATCCCCAAGAAGGCGGGCTGGCCGCGCTGGTTCGTCGCCGACACCGCCGCGAACAAGGGCGGCAGCGCGCGCTGGCTGTTCGTCTTCACGCGCGACGGCCTGGACGAGCCGTTCCAGGTGGCGTATCTGACGCTGGTCGCACCGGACGACGTACCGCAGTTCAAGACGGACACGGACGGCTGGGCGGAGGCCGTCCCCGCGAACTCGACGGAACTGTCCGTCGCCCCGCAGCAGTTGAGCCAGGACTACGCGACGTATCTGCAGAACGGCGAGGGCAAGACCTTCGCGGCGGGCGCGCACACCAGCGGATGGCGCACCCAGCGCACGAAGGACGCCAAGAAGCCGGGGCGGGCCACGCAGTACATCGACGAGTCGCTGACGAACGGTGACTACGCCCCGCTGGCGCTGCGCACCAAGGACGGCGGCGCCCTGGTGTTCTTCACCACGCGGCACTTCATGAAGCAGACCGCCTACGCGGGCACCACGCTCCCCGACCAGAACGCGGCCGTCGACGCCCTGACGACCGGCGAGGTCAAGCAGTCGCTGACGATGGAGTTCGTCTCCAACGAGGTCGCCCTGGACCCGGCGAAGGGTGCGGACGGCGGGCAGGTGTCGGTGCTGGGACGGATCCAGGGACTGACGGCGGCGAAGGGCGAGTAGCCCCCTCGTTCCCCGAGGAGGTGCCTCTTCTTCTCAGGAGGAGGTGCCTCAGCCGCGCGAGGGCCAGGCCGTGGAGGCGTGGTCCCGGTTCTCGCCGGCCCAGCGGGCGCCAGCGTCGGTGAGGATCTCCAGCAGGCTCAGCGGGTCGGGCAGCGGGTGCTCCGGGCCGCGTACCCAGCGCACGGTCCGACCGTCACCGGGCAGCCGGGCGGGCGGTACGAGGACGTAGGACCCGCGGCAGTGCCAGCGAAGCCCCGGGTGCTCGTCCATCGTCTCGGGGTGGCAGTCCAGCTCGCACGGCCACCACTCGTCCTCGTCCTCGGGGGTGCCGCGGGTGAGGGTGAAGAACATCAGCCGGCCGTCGGTCTCGGCGACCGGGCCGACCTCGATACCGGAGGCGAGCAGCCGCTCCAGGGCCTCGCGGCCGGCGTCGAGGGGCATGTCCAGGACGTCGTGCACCATGCCGGTCGCGGTGATGAAGTTGGCCTGCGGCTGGTGCCGGGCCCAGCGCTCGATCTGGGTGCGGTCGGTGGTGGACTGCGTCTGCCAGGCGAAGGAGACGGGGTGCCGGGCGGGCGTGGGACAGCCGACGCGGTCGCAGGAACAGCGGTAGCCGGCCGGGTGCGCGGCGGGCGCGAGAGGCAGTCCCGCCCCGGCGGCGGCCAGCAGCAGGGCCTCACGGCCGCCGTCGTCGGCGGCGTCCTTCGGGCGGCGTCCACGCAGCCACTGGGTGAGTTTGCCCTGCCGGCCGGTCCGGCCGCCGAACTCCTGGCTCATGTATCGCCTCGCCTCGCTGTGGTGCGGACAGCATGCTCTATGGTCCCACCATCCTGCGCTCCCGGTGGCCGGAGCCGACAACCGGGGTAGGCGGGACAGGGCGTACCGGGGAGGAGGATCGGGTGAAATCCTCCGCTTTGGCAGGATTTAAGGACCAGGCGTCCCTACCGTGGTCGTCATGGTCACGAGGATCGCGCTGACGGGCCTGGCTTCGGTGGCTTCCCTGGTCTCGCTGCTGGGACCGACGATCCCGCTGGAGTGGGGACCCGGACCGCTCACAGTGGACTCGCTGCCGCGTGTGACATACGTCGCCCATCGTGGCGGCGCCCGTGAGGTGCCCGAGAACAGCCTGTCGGGGCTCATGGCCGCCTACGGACGCCGTACGGCCCACGTACTGGACTTCGACACCCGCATGCTGAGCGACGGCACGCTCGTCGTGATGCACGATCCGCTGCTGAACCGCACGACGTATCTGGGCGGCGAGGTGCACAAGCTGAACGTGCGGGAGTGGCAGGGCGTACGGGTGCGTCCCAAGGCCTCCCTCCCCGGCAGCTGGCGGTCGGAGCGGCCGCCCACCGTGGCCCAGGTGCTGGATCTGCTGGGCGGGCGGGTCGTGCTGATGCTGGAGGCGAAGGACCCCCGGAGCGTGGCCCCGCTCGCGGCACTGCTCCGCTCCCGGGGCCTGACCCGCTCGGTCGTCGTCAACTCCAACGACCCGGCACTGGCCCGGCGAGCCCATCGTCTGGGTCTGCTGACCTGCCTGTGGCGCTCGGCGCAACAGCTGCGCACCGACCGCCCCGAGCGGTGGCGGTCCTTCGTGGACGTCCTGGACGTCGACTACAAGGCGCGTGACGCGGACCTGGTCCGGGCGGTGAACTCCGGTGTCCGGCGGGTGTGGGCGCACACCGTGGTGACGTCGGCGCAGCGGGACCGGGTGCTGGGGCTGGGCTGCGACGGGGTGATCACGGATACGCCGGGGCGGCTGGCGCGGGCTCCTCGGCGGGCTCCTCGGCGGGGGCCTCAGCGGGGGGCGAGACCGTAGAGGGCGTAGTCGACGAGGGTGTCGGTGTACGTGTGGTCGATGGGGCCGGTGTGCTGGAGCCAGCGCTGGGCCAGGGGCGAGACGAAGAGCTCCAGGGCGATGCGCGGGTCGATGTCCTGGCGTACCTCGCCGGTGTCCTGTGCGGTGCGCAGACGGTCGACGTAGAGCTGGAGCGAGGGTTCGAGCAGCTTGGCGACCAGTTCCCGGCCGAGCTGCTCGTTGACGACGCCCTCCGCGGCCAGCGCCCTTGACGGCACCTCGAAACGGGGGTCCCTCAGCTCGTCGACGGTGGCGCGCAGTACGGCCTTCAGGTCGGCGGCGAGGTCGCCCGTGTCCGGGAAGGCGTACGACTCCTGGCCGGCCTCGCGTGCGGACTGTTCGCCGAGGTCGAGGAAGGCCTCCATCAGCACCTCCGCCTTCGACGACCACCACCGGTAGATCGTCTGCTTGCCGACGCCTGCGCGGGCCGCGATGCCCTCGATGGTGGTCTTGGGGTAACCGACCTCGCCGACGAGTGCGAGGGCGGCGTCATAGATGGCGCGACGGGACTTCTCGCTGCGGCGAGTGGTGTCGGGGGCGGGCTGCTTGACCATGGGCCGACGGTAGCAGGCGAGTGAGACGCCCCGTCTCGTCGAACCCGAGAGTTCCTCGCCCCCGCCGCCCCTACCCGTCCCGTCCCCAGGGGCTGCCGCCCCTTCAACCCCGCTCCCAGGGGGCGCTGCCCCCTGGAACCCCCGCTCCTCAAACGCCGGAGAGGCTGAATTGAGCTCAGCCCCTCCGACATCCCAGGACCAGGCTGACGCCGTCGCCGTCCCGAACCCCCGCCCACCCGCGGGGGGCTTCGCTTCTCGACGCCGGTCCGCATCTTCCAGCCCGTCCGGCGTTTGAGGACGAGGCCCGTTCAGGGCCGAAGCGGGGGTCTGGGGGCGGCAGCCCCCAGGGACGGGACGGGTAAGGGCGGCGGGGGCGAGGAAAGGCCCGTGCTACGGCAGTGGGGGCCAGGGGTCGCCCCAAGCCGCGTTCCTTGCCGCCTTGTACAAGTCACCGTGGCGCTTCGTCACCGTCGTGCGGGACAGTTGCTCCTCCGTCTCGCAGAGGTCCAGCAGGACCTGGCCCTTGCGGATCTGGGGGCGGCGGATGACGCGGGACACCGCCGGGGTGACCGGGAAGCGGGCCGCGGCGACGTAGCTGAACTTCTCGTCCTCGTAGGGCAGGGAGCCACCCTTGACCTGCCGGTGCAGGGACGAGCGGCTGACCCGTGTCGAGAAGTGGCACCAGTCCTCACCGGGGACGATGGGGCAGGCCGCGCTGTGCGGACAGGGAGCCGCGACATGGAAGCCGGCCGCGATCAGACGGTCGCGGGCCTCGATGACCCGGGCGTAACCGTCCGGCGTACCGGCCTCGACGATCACCACCGCCTGCGCGGCACCCGCGGCCGCGTCGACGAGGGCGGTGCGGTCGCCGGGAGTGAGTTCGTTCAGGACGTAGGACACCGTGACGAGGTCCGTGCTCTCGAGCGCGAGGGAGGATCCGATCCGCGAGCGTCGCCACGTCGCACCCTCCAGCGCCGGGTTCGCCACGGCGATCTCCCGGCCGAGGGCGAGCGCGGGCTCCGCCCAGTCGAGGACCGTGACCGACCGCGCACCGGACCAGGTGGCACTGACCGCCCAGGTCGCCGCCCCGGTCCCCCCGCCGACGTCCACATGACTCGCCGGCACCCACCGCGGCACCGCGTCCGCGAACGCGTCCAGCGCCGAGCGCACCGCCTCGAAGGTGGCCGGCATCCGGTACGCGGCGTACGCGGCGACGTCCGCCCGGTCCCGGAGGATGGGCGCGTCGGTCGGGGTGGCCCCGCGGTAGGTGGCGATCAGCCGGTCGACGGCCTGCGCGGCCTGCTTCGGGGGCAGTCCGTCGAGGACGGTGGCAAGGGTGGCGCGAAGGGTCTCGGCCGGGGATACGGGGGCGTTCACCCGGCGATTCTAGGTCGCCCGGAACCCGCCCCGAACGCCCTCGCCCTCACCCTCACCCGCCAGACAGACTGGTGGGCCGGACCGCGCGCGCCAGACGGGTGGCCCCCGCCGCTCTCGGTCTGCTGTCCGGTGGCCGTCTTCGGGGGTGGACCGCGTTCGACAGCAGCACCAGGAACGTGTCCGTCGAGCGGTCCAGGACCAGCGAGGTCCCGGTGAAGCCGGTGTGGCCCGCGGCCCCCCGCCCCGCCAGTTCGCCCATGAACCACGGCTGGTCGATGGCGAAGCCCAGGCCCGGCGGGGTCAGCATGAGTTCGACGAAGTCGGGGCCGAGGATGCGGGCGGGGCCGTAGGAGCCGCCCGCCAGCAGGGCGCGGCAGAAGACGGCCAGGTCGCGGCCGGTGGAGAAGAGACCGGCGTGGCCCGCCACGCCGCCCAGCGCCCACGCGTTCTCGTCGTGGACGACTCCCCGCAGCATCCCCCGGTCCGCCTTGGCCCAGGGCCGCCGCTGGTACTCCGTCGCCGCCGCCCCGGGGCACGGCCCGAACCCGGTGGCCGTCATCCCCAGCGGCCGGGTGATGCCGTCGTGGACGAGGGTGTCCAGGCCCCGGCCGGTGATGCGTTCCAGGACGTGCTGGAGGAGGAGCAGGTTCACATCCGAGTACGTGTAGGTGCCGGGTACGCCGATGGGGGGCTCGGACCGCAGCAGCTCCAGCCGCTCGGCGTCGTCCGCGCAGTCGTACAGCGGGAGTTCGGGGCGGAGCCCGGAGGTGTGCGTGAGCAGCTCCCGTACCGTCACCCCGTGCTCGGCCGCCGCCCGGAAGTCCGGCAGGTACGCGCCCACCCGGGCGTCGATGCCGAGGGTGCCGCGTTCGATCTGCTGCATCGTGGCGACCGCGGTGAACAGCTTGGTGAGGGAGGCGAGGTCGAAGGGGGTCGCGACCGTCATGGGGACGCGTGCCTTGCGCGGCAGCTCCACGCCCGCGTCGGCCTCGGGGTCGTAGGAGGCGTACCGGACCGCCCAGCCCGCCGCCGCCTCGACGGCGATCACGGGGCCGCGTCCGGCGACGACGACGGTGCCGGCCGCCCAGGGGCGCTCGCCGGTGGTGAGGTCGTGGACCTCCTGGGCGAGGTGTTCGAGCTCTCCGGGGTCGAGTCCGGCCCGTTCCGGTGTGTCGCTGCGCAGTCTTGGCGCGCTCAGCTCTCTGCCCCCTCCGCGCTCGCACGTCTGTTCCAAGGACGGCACATTCCCATGAAACAGGCAAGCGCTACCAGTGCCGACACGACTTGGACCACGGCCATCGGTACGGCAGTGTCCTCCCCGGCGATCCCGACCAGCGGGGAGGCGATGGCCCCGATGAGGAAGGAGGAGGTGCCGAGCAGGGCGGAGGCGGAGCCCGCGGAGTGCTTGGTGCGCAGGAGGGCGAGGGACTGGGCGTTGGGGAGGGTGATGCCCATCGCCGACATCAGGACGAAGAGAGCGGCGGCCACGGCCACCAGACCGGGCTCGCCGAACACGCCCAGGGACATCAGCAGCAGCGCGGTCGCGGCGGCGATGACGATCGCGAGCCCCGCGCCCAGCACCTTCTCCAGGCTGACCCGGCCGACCAGCACCTTGCCGTTGATCTGGCCGACGACGACCAGACCCACCGAGTTCAGCCCGAAGAGCAGGCTGAAGGTCTGCGGCGAGGCCCCGTAGATCTCCTGGATCACGAACGGCGAGGCCGAGATGTACGCGAACAGCGCGGCGAAGGCGAAGCCGCCCGCGAGCATGAAGCCGGTGAAGGGGAGGTCGGCGAGCAGGGTGCCCATGGACCGCAGGGCCGCACCGACCCCGCCGACATGGCGCCGCTCCACCGGGAGGGTCTCGGGCAGCCGGGCCCACACCAGCACGGCCAGCAGCGCGCCGACGACCGTCAGCACCACGAACACGCCCCGCCAGTCCGTCACCCGCAGGATCTGTCCGCCGATGACGGGCGCGACGATCGGGGCGACCCCGCCGATCAGCATCAGAGTGGAGAAGAAGCGGGCCATGGCCACACCGTCGTAGAGATCGCGTACGACGGCCCGCGCGATCACTATCCCGGCCGCCCCCGCCAGCCCCTGTGTCAGCCGGAAGGCGACCAGGGTCTCGACGGTGGGCGCCAGGGCGCACAGGGCGGTGGCGAGGACATAGACGACCAGCCCGGCGAGCAGCGGGCGCCGCCGGCCCCAGCGGTCGCTCATCGGACCGACCACGAGCTGGCCGAGGGCCATGCCGAGCAGACAGGCGGTGAGGGTGAGCTGGACGGTCGCGGCGGACGCGTGCAGGGAGTTCGTGACCTCTGGGAGCGAGGGGAGGTACATGTCCATCGCCAGCGGAGGCGTGGCGGTCAGGCCGCCGAGGGTGAGGGTGACGACCCAGCCGGTGCGGCGGACGGCACGAGTGGGCGGCTGCGCCGGTGCCGCAGCCGCCTGTTCCAGGTCCGATGTCGATGCCCCGCTGTCGGGCATGTGCCCCTCCCTCTGAATCCGATCCGCCACCTATGCTCTCAGCTCGTACACGGTGGCGAGTGTCACGCGAGCGAGGATGGACGCGGGGATGACGGAGCAGAGGGTGCGCTGGGGAATCCTGGCGACCGGTGGGATCGCGGCGGCGTTCACCGCCGACCTGGTGGATCTGCCGGACGCGGAGGTCGTGGCGGTGGCCTCGCGGAGCGAGGAGTCGGCGAAGGCGTTCGCGGAGCGGTTCGGGATCGAGCGGGCGTACGGCGAGTGGGGCGCGCTGGCCGAGGACGCGGACATCGATGTCGTCTACGTCGCCACCCCGCACTCGGCGCACCGGGCGGCCGCCGGTCTGTGCCTGGAGGCCGGGCGGAACGTGCTGTGCGAGAAGGCGTTCACGCTGAACGCGCGCGAGGCGGAGGAACTGGTCGGGCTCGCACGGGAGCGCGGAAGCTTCCTGATGGAAGCCATGTGGATGTACTGCAATCCCCTGATACGGCAGCTCAAGGCGCTGGTGGACGACGGCGCGATCGGCGAGGTGCGCAGCGTCCAGGCCGACTTCGGACTGGCGGGCCCCTTCCCGCCCAGCCACCGTCTGCGCGACCCGGCACAGGGCGGCGGCGCGCTCCTCGACCTCGGTGTGTACCCGGTGTCGTTCGCCCAGCTGCTGCTCGGGGAGCCGTCGGACATCGCGGCCCGCGCGACGCTCTCCGACGAGGGCGTCGACCTCCAGACGGGCGCCCTGCTCTCCTACGACAGCGGCGCGCTCGCCTCGGTGCACTGCTCGATCATCGGCGGTACGGCGACCTCGGCGTCGGTCACCGGTTCGCTGGGCCGTATCGACGTGCCGTACGGCTTCTTCTTCCCGGACCGGTTCGTGCTGCACCGGGACGGCCGCGACCCCGAGGAGTTCAAGGCCGAGGCCGGTCCCCGCAACAGCCTCAAGCACGAGGCCGTCGAGGTGATGCGCGCGCTGCGGGCCGGTGAGAGCGAGTCGCCGCTCGTCCCGCTCGACGGCACGCTCGCGGTGATGCGGACGATGGACACGGTCCGCGAGCGCGTCGGGGTCCACTACCCGGGAGAGTGAGACATCCGCATCGCGGACTATTGATTCCGCATCACGGATGGACCTCGTACGCTCCCTGCCATGACTGAACGTGGATCGAAGATCGCCGTCGTGACCGGCGCCGGCTCGGGGATCGGGCGGGCCGTCGCCGTGGAACTGCTGCGGACAGGATGGTCCGTGGCGCTGGCGGGGCGCCGCACCGGGACGCTTCAGGAGACGGCGGCGCTCGCACCCGAGGCCGCCGCCCTCGCCGTGCGCGCCGATGTCGCGCGACCCGACGACGTGGCGGCGCTGTTCGCCGCGACCGTGGAGCGGTTCGGGCAGGTGGACCTGCTGTTCAACAACGCGGGGACGTTCGGTCCCGGCGGGGTGCCCGTCGAGGAGCTGCCGTACGACGCGTGGCGGCACGTGGTGGACACCAACCTCAACGGGGCGTTCCTGTGCGCACAGGCGGCGTACCGGCAGATGAAGGAGCAGGATCCGCAGGGCGGGCGGATCATCAACAACGGTTCGATCTCCGCCCATACGCCGCGTCCGCACTCCGTCGCCTACACCGCGACCAAGCACGCCCTGACCGGCCTCACCAAGTCGCTGTCCCTGGACGGGCGGCCGTACGGCATCGCGGTCGGGCAGATCGACATCGGGAACGCGGCCACCGACATGACCGCGCGGATGCAGACCGGTGCGTTGCAGGCCAGCGGCGAGGTCGCACCCGAGCCCGTGATGGACGTCGCGGATGTCGCGCGCACGGTGCGGCACATGGCGGAGCTGCCACTGGGGGCGAACGTGCAGTTCGCGACCGTGCTGGCGACGGCGATGCCGTACGTCGGACGCGGTTGAGGGTTCAATCTGCACAACCGGAATAAGAACATCCGGCCCATCTGGGCCGGTGGCGGACTTATGCTCTACACCTCCTCCATCAGAGCTTCACATTTGGAACAGAGCGCTTCCGCAGACCAAAACCGAGGGGGGAGACGGCAGTCGTTCCACCGCACCGGATGGGGGTGGGCTCCGCGCGGGACCGCGGAGTACACGCCGGTGGATGGAACGACTGCCGTGCACTTTCTCAGCTCTCGCACATCCCTTCTCAGGCCTTGCACATCGCTTACTCACGGCTCCGCAATGCAAGGTCCCTAACTTGAGGCAGCGCCCACAGCGGGCGCCAAGAACCTCTGAGGAACGGGATGTTTGGCATCTATCTCAAGCGCGAGCTGGGTCGGCGCAAGAAGGCCGCCCTGGTGATCGCACTGGGTCTGGCGCTCGGTATCGCGCTGGTCATCACCGTCAACTCGGTGTCGGCCGGCATGTCTCAGGCTCAGGACAAGGTCCTGAAGTCGCTGTACGGCCTCGGCACCGACATGACGGTCACCAAGGCCAGGTCGGCACCGACCGACAACAGCTCGGGCAGACCGAACTTCGAATTCGACGCCAGTTCCAACGACAGCGACGACCAGCAGAGCTCCGACCGCGTGATGACGCAGGGCGGCCAGGCCCTCAAGGCCGCGCTCGTCGCCAAGGTCGCCCAGCAGAAGGGCGTGGCGAACGCGGTCGGCGCGATCACCCTGAACGTCACCAAGGTCGACGGCTCCTTCACCCAGGGCAAGGCGCAGTCCACGACCGGCAGCAGCCAGTCCCAGGGCCAGGGCGGCCCCGGTGGCGGCAGCGGCGGCACCAGCACGGCGGCCCCCCAGGTGCAGGGCGGCGGCGCCTCGTTCGACGTGAATTCCTACTCGGTCGCCGGCGTCGACGTCACCGACCAGACCCTCGGCCCGCTGGCCGGCATGGAGATCACCTCCGGCAAGACCTTCACGGCCTCGCAGACCAACGCGAAGGTCGTGGTGCTCAGCAAGTCGTACGCCAAGGAGAACTCGTACAAGGTCGGCAAGACCCTCAAGATCTCCGGCACCAAGTACACGATCATCGGTATCGCGACGGCCTCCAGCAGCGAGTCCACCACCGACGTCTACCTGCCGCTGAAGCAGGCCCAGACGCTGGCCGACGCCAAGAACCAGGTCACCACGATCTACGTCAAGGCGACCGACTCGCAGCAGATCGACTCGGTCAAGTCGACGATCCAGAAGAACATCTCCGGTACGACGGTGACGACCTCGGCCGACCTCGCGGAGACCGTATCCGGCTCCCTGTCCACCGCCTCCGACCTCGCGACCAGCGTCGGCAAATGGCTGTCCATCGCGGTGCTCGCCGCCGCCTTCCTGGTCGCCGCGCTGCTGACGTCCTCGGCGGTGTCCCGCCGGGTGCGTGAGTTCGGCACGCTGAAGGCACTCGGCTGGCCGAGTCGCCGGGTGACCCGGCAGGTCGTCGGCGAGTCGATGGTGAACGGTCTGATCGGCGGCGCCCTCGGCATCGGCCTGGGACTCGCCGCCGCGTACACCGTCACCGCGATCAGCCCCAAGCTGACCGCGCAGCTCGGCAGTTCCGGCGGTGGCGGCATGGGCGGCGGCCCCGGTGGCGGTGGCGGTCCGGGCCAGCAGTCCACGCAGAACACCATGGAGATCGCGCTGTCCGCGCCCGTCTCGCTGACCACCATCGCCCTCGCGGTGGGCCTGGCGGTGACCGGCGGTCTGATCGCCGGCGCGATGGGCGGCTGGCGCGCCTCCAGGATGCGGCCGGCGGACGCGCTGCGCAGCGTGTCGTAGAGCCGGGCCCGACCCCCTTGAGCTGGGGTGCCGCGTCCGTTCCCCCGGACCGCGGCACCCCACCCCCCTTACTGATGGAGAGCACCTCATGTACAGACTGACCGGCGTCACCAAGCGCTACTCGCGGGGCAAGGACACGGTGGAGGCGCTGCGCGGCGTCGACCTCACCATCGAGGACGGCGACCAGCTCGTCATCCAGGGCCCCACCGGTGGCGGCAAGTCCACCCTGCTCCAGATGATCGGCGGACTGGACCGGCCGACCGAGGGCAGTGTCGAGTTGGACGGCGTCGACCTCGCGAAGATCAGCGAGGCGAAGCTGACCCGGCTGCGGGCGGAGAAGATCGGCATCATCTTCCAGTCCTTCAACCTCATCCCGACGCTCACCGCCCAGGAGAACGTCGAGACGGCCCTGGTCCCGCTCGGCGTGAAGCCGGCCGAGCGGCGCGACCGGGCGGCCGAGGCGCTGCGCTCGGTCGGCCTCGGCGAGCGGCTCGGCCACGCGCCGTCCGAGCTGTCCGGCGGCCAGCAGCAGCGGGTCGCCATCGCCCGCGCGCTGGTGAAGAAGCCGAAGGTGCTCCTCGCCGACGAACCCACGGGCAACCTCGACGAGGGCACCCGTGACGACATCATGGCGCTGCTGGAAGGGCTGTGGCACGAGTACGGGCTGACCTTCATCATGGTCACGCACGACTCGTCGATCGCCAAGAAGTCCCCGCGTCTGGCCACCATCAAGGCGGGTCAGATCACGCTGACGGATCAGCGGCAGCAGTATGCGCAGCAGTTCGGCGGGCAGGGGTACTAGTGCCGCGGCAGGCAACGTTTGCCCCGTCGCGACGCCCGGCACGCTCCCCCACTGCCTTGAGGGCGTGGGAGGGGCCCCCACTCGCCGCACCGGCCGAAAGCCCAAGTACGTCCAGTACGAGGGCTTCCGGCCGGCACGCCGAGAGCACGCTCCCCCACGACGCCGCTCCTTGACGGGCAAACGTTGCCTGCCGCGGCACTAGTCGTCGTTCGTCTGCGGGTGTGCGGGGGCTGGTCGCGCCCACGCGGCTGAGCCGCATATCGATACAGCCCCGCGCCCCTGGGTGGGGTCCGCTCACCGTTCCAGGATTTGGTTGATCTCGGTCAGCTGAACGGCGGTCAGCGACCCCTTCTCCATTGCGCCCGCGTTCTGTTCGGCCTGAGCCAACGAGCGGAAGCCCGGGATCGGGATCGTGCGCGGGCTGCGGGCCCAGATCCAGGCCAGGGCGCCCTGGGCGAGGGTGCGTCCGTCGCTGGTGAGGATGTCCTTGAGCGCGTCGATCCGAGCGAGCCACTGCGGGTCGGCCTCGGAGCCGTCCCCGAAGCCCGGGAGCCAGGCCGGCGGCTTGCTGCGGATATCGCCGGCGTCCTGCGGCCCTTGACGCTTCCCGGCCAGCAATCCCATCGCCAGCGGGCTGCGGTTGATACTCGCGAGCCCCAACTCCTCGCACAGCGCCAGCATTTCAGGGGCGTCCTGCATGACATTCAGCGCGTGCTGTACGGCCGCACAGTGCTCGCCCTCCGCAAAGACGGCGGCGCGGGCCGGGTCGTCGGTGCTCCAGGCGTAGGCGCGGATGAGGCCTTCGCGTACGAACTCCTCGCACAGGTCGCGGAGTCGGGCGCCCTGGTCGGGGTGGGCGTCGGAGAGGTGCAGTTGGTACAGGTCGACGTAGTCCGTGCCGAGGCGGGTGAGGGAGGCGGTCAGCGCCTTGCGGGCGTGGTCCGAGGAGGTGTCCTGCCCGTTGAGGATGCGGGTGTCCTCGTCGAAGAGGTTGCCCCACTTGGTGGCGACGACCACGTCGGCGCGGCGCTTGCCGAGGGCGCGGCCGAGGATCCGCTCGCTGTGCCCGGTGCCGTAGACGTCGGCGGTGTCGAAGAAGGTCACGCCGAGGTCGAGGGCGCGGCGGATCGCCCGTACGGACTCGTCGTCGTCGACCTTGCCCCAGCCGAGCGGCTGTCCGCCGAGGTCGGACCACTCACCGCCGATGGCCCAGCAGCCGAAGCCGAGGGGGCTGACCTCTATGCCGCTACGGCCCAAAGTCCTGTTCGTCTCCATGGGTCGAGACGCTAGGGCTTGGAGCGCACTTCAAGGCAAGGGCTTTCTCGGAACCTGTCTGCCGGGCCTCGCTATGCCTGCCCGGTCTCGAAACGGGTGATCTTGTCGCCGTCGACCTCGAAGTGCCACTTGGTGCGCATCTCGCCCCAGGTGTCGTTGCTGTAGCGGGCGATGAGGTCGCGGCCGCCGCGGGACTCGTTGTCGACCTCCATGTGACCGTGGGAAAAGAAGATCTCCCGGTCGATCCAGTCGTCGAGGTCACGGTCCGAGCCGTCGTCCGACATCGTCGCGCCGGGGGCGAGGAGGGCCATGAAGCCGTCGCGGTCGTGCGCGTTGACGGCGTTGACGAAGGCGCGGACCGCGGGGTCGCTGAGTTTGCCGGTCTGAATCGTCATGGCAGCCAGACTCACACCGCTCCCCCGGGCCCGCCACCCGAACGGCGGCGCGGGTGACTCCGGGAGGTGTCAGGAGTGCGACGGTGGAAACGCGAGGGGGATGTTCCGTCCATCTCTTACGGGAGCCATCGTGACCTCACACGCCTCTTCCTACGACCGACGCGATCTGGGCCTGCTGTTGCTCCGGCTGGGTACCGGGGGCGTGCTGGCCGCCCACGGCGCGCAGAAGCTGTTCGGCTGGTTCGGCGGCCACGGCATCGAGGGGACCGGCCAGTTCATGGAGTCGGTCGGCTACTCGCCCGGCAAGGCGAGCGCCACCGCGGCGGGCCTCGCGGAGGCCGGCGGCGGCACACTGCTGGCGCTGGGCCTGGCGACACCGGCGGCGGGCGCGGCGGCGGCCGGTGCGATGGCGGGGGCGTCCACCGTCCACACGCCCAACGGCTTCTTCAACGCCGAGGGCGGCTTCGAGTACGCGGCGAGCTTGGGCTTGGCGGCGACGGGCCTCGCCATCGCGGGTCCCGGACGCCTGTCCCTCGACCACGCCATCGGGCACGTGTTCGACAGGGGTTGGATGGTCCCGACCGCCCTAGCCGTGACGGCGGCGGCCACGGCGGCGGTCGTGGGGGCACGCAACCGCAGGCTCCAGGAGAAGGAGCGGCAGGAGCAGGCGGAGCAGTTGAACGACCAGGAGGCGTTGTTCGGGGAGTAGGGAGTGCCCCCTACGCGGGCCAGGCGCCCGCCGTCCTAGGATGGCCCCCGTGACCGGCCCCGAGCACCACCTCGCACGACCGCCCCGGTGGCGGTGGCGGGCGCTGCTCGTGCTGGCTCTGCTGGCGGGGCTCATGGGCATGCACGCCCTGGCTCCCGGTGCCGCTGTCGCGGACGACCACCCGCACCCACCCGTGGCCGCCGTCTCTGTGGCCGCCGTCCATGACGGATGCGCGGGCGAGGGCCACTGCGGCTCGGGCCACGTCTCGCACGCCGACGCCACCTGCGCGGCGGCCGCGGTGAGCGGTGGGCCGACGCTGCCCGCGCTCGTGCCCGACCCGGTCGCCGTCGTCGTACGAGACGAATCACCGCGCGCGTACGCCGGTTCCGACCCGGAAGGCGCCCGCGCTCCCCCGTCCCTGGCGGAACTCCAACTCCTGCGGATCTAGACACCACGCCGCGCACCTCGGTGTGCGCCTCGGCATGTCCAGATCCCTTTCATCCAGCAGGAGTTCACGCATGAGCACCACCCGTACCCGCCGCGCTGCCCTCATGGCGGCGACCGTCACCGCCACGCTCGTCCTGGCGGCCTGTGGCGGCAACGACAGCGACGACGCGAGCCATGGGAGCAGCCACGGCACCTCGTCGTCCCCCTCGGCCGACACCGCCGCCGCCCACAACGCCCAGGACGTCTCCTTCGCGCAGGGCATGATCCCCCACCACCGCCAGGCCTTGGAGATGGCGGAACTCGCCGCCGACCGGGCCTCGTCCGCCCAGGTCAAGGACCTCGCCGCACGCATCGAGAAGGCACAGGACCCGGAGATCAAGACCATGTCCGGCTGGCTGAAGTCCTGGGGCGAGGAGGTCCCGGAGGCGGGCGCGTCGATGCCCGGCATGGACCACGGCTCGCAGTCCGGGATGCCCGGCATGATGGACGACGGCGACATGGAGGAGTTGGGGAAGGCCTCCGGCAAGGGCTTCGACACCATGTTCCTGACCATGATGGTCGAGCACCACGAGGGCGCGATCGACATGGCGGAGACGGAGAAGGCGAAGGGGCGGTACGCCGCTGCGACCGCCATGGCCGACGACATCATCACGGGCCAGACCGCTGAGATCACCGAGATGAACAAGCTCCTCGGCAAGAGCTGACCTGGTGAACCGGGGGAGGTCGACGGCCTCCCCCGGGTGTCAGTGGCGCATGCCAAGCTGCGTCCATGAGTGATCGCGACACGACGGCCGACGTCTGGGCGGGCATCGACGCCCTGTGGACCTGGCTGGAGACAAGCCAACCCCTGAACGGCCAAGAAGCCCTCCTCCTACGGATGTTGAAGCTGTCGGAGGAGGTCGGCGAGGTCGCCCAGGCGGTCATAGGAGCGACGGGCCAGAACCCGCGCAAGGGCACCACCCACACCTGGGACGACGTCCAGGGAGAGCTCTGCGATGTCGTGATCACGGCGCTCGTGGCGCTGCGGACGCTGACGCCGGATACGCGGGAGGTCTTCGACCGACACCTGAACCGGGTCATGGAGCGGTCACAGGGGCCGACGCAGACCCGTTGACCACGGGGATCTCCTCGGCGCCCGGAAGGCGTCAGCAACCCTCGGATCATCACGGACAGGGACAACGAGTCATACCGGTCCCGGAGGCCGCGAGCCCGGCGCGCTTGGCCCAAGCGGTACACGACAGCGGTGCGCCTTCCTACAGCCGGCCTGCGGGGGCCGGCTTCGGTCACGTTCTGGCCGACCGCTTCCTCGTGGGACCGGTCCGGCTCACAAGCCGTGCTGCTCCATCAGGCGCATCAGGTTCCGCTTTCGTCCGTGGGCGCCACGCAGGGCGGTGACGTACGCGGTGAACTCATCCTGCGTGCCCAGCAGGCGATGGCATTCGCGGATGCTCACCAACAGGCCGACGAGCTCTTCGTAGACCGCGTTGCCGGTCGGCCCGATGAGGGGCTCGGCCAGGCGCAGATAGACGGCGAGCGCGTCGGCGGGACGGGCCGCGCGGACCCGGTCGGCGAGCGCCAGCCACTGGCGGTCGTCGGCGCCGCAGTGGGAAGCGGCGTCCCAGGCGGCTTCGTCGTCCTTGTCGTCGAGGAGGGCGTCGACCAGGACGGTCCCGCCGTACCTCCTCGGGGTTCCCCGTTCCGCCTCGGTGCGCAGCAGGGCGAGGGCCCCTGGGCGTTCCTCCTGCCAGCATTCGGCGGACCGGGCTGCGGCGCGCAACTTCTGGTAGGCGAGCAGGGAGCGGCGGGCGCCGAAGTGTTCGCGGCGCAGGGTGACGACGTCCGCGAGCCTGGCGGCCTGTGCGTAGCGTTCGCAGAGGTGGTCGACGAGGGCGGTGTCGACAGCGGCGAGATCCGGCGTCTCCCGAATGCCGCGTTCCGCCCAGCGCAGGGCCTCATCGGATCGTCCCGCGGAGTCCAGCTCGCGGGCGATGACCAGGTGCGTATGCCCGTTGGACGCCAGGTCCGCCGCGTGTACGGCGATCACCATGTCGATGTCGCCTCCGGCCTTGGCCAGCCGCTGCATCAGCGACTTCTCGGCCCAGCCGGTGCGCCTCTTCCGCCATGCCGCGACTGCCAGTTTCCGCAGGGCGGTCATTCCCTGCTCGCCCAGGACGTCCTCGTAGTCGAGCGGGTCGATGTCGCAGATGCTGTCGAGGTCCCTGAGTGTGTGCTTGACCAGCCAGCCGGCCAGTACCTCCGGGTCGGGGCGCGCCGTGCGGCAGGCGTGGAGATGGGCGTCGACGAGGCCGGCACCGACCTCACCGAGCCGACCGTCGGAGTCGTCGATGCTGTCAGCTGCCTCGGTCAGCAGCCGCATCCCTTCGACCGCCATGTCGATCGCTTCGTCTGCCTGCCCCGAGTCGGTCACCGCGTCGATGGCGGACACCACTTGCGCGGCCTGGTCGGCAAAGGCACGGGCATCGGCGTACTCGACGTATCCGTACTGTGCGAACGGACCGATGTCGAGCAGTTCGCGGATGCGCGCCCGGACCCCGGCGAGATCCCCGCGGGCGCTCGCGGCCCGCACCTCCAGACGTCGTCGTAACTGCCGGTCCTGGTCGGCCTGTTCACGGACCAGAGCCAGCAACTCGTCCTTCGACAGGGCGGACAGCCAGGCGTCGAGGTTCTGTGCCCGGTTCCGGGCCGACTCGCGCTGCCGTGGCAGGGTGTCCTGCTGGGCGAGCACGGTGAGACCGAGGGCGACCAGGTGCTTGCAGAAGTTGCCTTCCAGCCCGTAGGGGCAGTCACATGCGCCGGTTGCCCCCTGGGGCCCTTCCAGGCTCAGTTCCACTTCGTAGCGTTCCGTGCCGTGGACGCTCGCGGTGATCCATCCGTCGCCGATGTCCACGCCGGTCACCGCGTCCAGATACCCCCGCCCACGTTCGAAAGAGCGGGTACCGGCCAGCGCTTTGAGTTTCGCTTCGGTGAGGATGCCGTTCATGGTCTTCCGCCCTGCTGCGGTGGTGCACTTGCGGTTGCGGTGCGTCAGCCTAGCTCCGGGCGAATGTCGGCGGCACGTCGCGCAGTTCGCCGGTACGAACCGGACGCCGGCGCGAGCCAGGAGGTGCGTCGCCGACCACCACCGCCGTCGCGGCTCCCTCCCCCGGTCGATGACGACGCTGCGTGAAGGTCAGGCGAGAATTGCCGAACCGGGGCCCTTGTCGGGAAGAATACCCAACGATGACGTCGACGCCTTCCGGACCGGCACGGGCCGGGTACGCGCCCTTCGCCCACCTCACCGTGCCGAACGCCGCCCTGTACCGGCGGGTGATGAGCGCGTTCCTGGCCGCGAAGGAGCGCTTCGCGGTGCATCTGCGTCCCGAGGACGTGTTCGCCGCGCTGCCGCCGGAGCACCGGCCCGCCGAGCCGGAGGCGGTGGTCAAGGCGTTGGACAGTCTCGTGGAGTGGGGCAATCTGCGGGCGGATCCGGACACCTCCCGGGTCACCGCGGTCGAGGACTTCTACCGCAAGCGCTTCATCTACCAGCTCACCCAGGCCGGTGAGGCCGCCGAGCTGGCCTTGTCGGCGTACGACGAGGCGCTGGGGCGGCGCGGCGCGCTGCAGGCGGTGGCCCTGCACGACATCGTCACACAGCTGCGGGCCCTGCTGGTGATCGCCGCCGAACAGGAGGAAGGCGAACCGGACGCGGCCAAGGCCCATCTGGCGCTGTCCGCGCTGACGAGCCGGTTCGAGGCGCTGGCGGAGAACGCGCGGGCGTTCATGGGCTCCCTGCAGCGCACCATCGACCTGCACGATGTGGAGGTCGAGGTGTTCCTCGCCTACAAGGATCGCCTCATCCAGTACCTGGAGCGGTTCATCCAGGACCTGATCACCCTGGGCGGGCGGATCGCCCTGCTGATCGGTGAGTTGGAGGACCAGGAGAGGGTCGACGCGCTCTTGCGGCTGGCGGCGGCGCGGGAGGCCGCCGATGCCGCCCCGGACGAGACCGAGAGTGCCGAGGCACAGGCCTACGCGCGGTGGGTGGCCCGCTGGTCGGGGCTGGCCGCCTGGTTCGTGTCGGCGGACGGCCGCGAGTCGCAGGCCCGCCTGCTGCGCGGGCGCGCTCTCGGCGCGATCCCGCAACTGCTGGCGGTGGTGCGGCAGTTGAACGAGCGGCGGGCCGGGCGTTCGGACCGGTCGGCGGACTTCCGCACCCTGGCCCGCTGGTTCGCCGAGGCCCCCGACGACGCGGCGCGGCACCGACTGTGGCGTGCCGCGTTCGGGCTGTATCCGGCACGGCACCTCACCGTCGACGCCGACACCCTCGAACAGCGTGCCGCCCGCCCGGTGGCCGCCGCCACCCCGTGGGCCGAGGCCGAACCGCTGCGGATCAGCCCGCAGTTGCGCCGCACCGGCAGCTACGAACGGCGCGGCAAGACCCGCCGGGTCCAGGACCGCTCCGAGCAGCGCAGGCACCTGGCCGAGATCGCCGCCCGGCAGACGCAGGAGATCGCGGCCGCTCGCGCCCGCCTCGCGACGGACGGCACCACACGGCTTTCCGCACTGGGCGCACTCGACCCACTCGCCTTCGGTCTCTGTCTGCAACTGCTCGGCGACGCCCTGGCCACCTGGCGGCCGGGCATGACGACCACCGTCGCGACCAGCAACGACGGCACGATGGAGATCCGGCTGACCGCTCTGGCGGACGGGACGACGGCCGAGATCCACACCCCCGGCGGCACCTTCCGAGGCCCCGACCACCTGGTCGAGATCACCGATCTCACGCAGACCGGTCAGGTGCGCGCCGACGGCATTCCCACGGGAGGGGAGCGATGACCACACCCCTGGGCGAGGTGCTGGACAGCCGGCGCGCCGCCGAGTTCCACAAGGCCGCCCGCGCCCTGCTGAAGGAGCCGCTGCTGCTGGCGCACGGCCCGTACGCCGAGGAGTTCCGCCTGGTACGCCGCCACGCCGGCGACCTGCGCGACTGGTTCGACCGCAACACGGGCTGGCCGCTGCGGGTGGACGCGGAGGCTGCCCGGCTGGGCCGGACACCTGGCACCCTGACCGACGCCACCCATCCGGCCCGCGAGGCCTCCCGCGCCCGCGCCCCCTTCACCCGCCGCCGCTATGTGCTGCTGTGCCTGGCGCTGGCCGCGCTGGAGCGGGGCGAGGCGCAGATCGCGCTCGGCCGGCTCGCCGAGCAGGTGGTCCTGGACGCCGCCGATCCCCAACTGGCCGCCGCGGGGATCGAGTTCACGCTGGAGCGACGCGAGGAGCGGCTGGATCTGGCGGCGGTGGTACGGCTGCTCATGCGCTACGGGGTGCTGCGCCGGGTGGCCGGGGACGAGGAGGCCTACGTCAGCGGGGCGGGCGATGTGCTCTACGACGTCCAGCGCCGGGTGCTGGCCGGGCTGCTCGCCGCCCGCCAGGGACCGTCGATGATCGGCGCCGACAGCTTCGAGGACCGCGCTGTCCGAACTGACCGCCGAAAGCGCCCTGGACAGCGACGACCTGCGCTTCCGCGCCATCCGCCAACGGCTGACCCGGCGCCTGCTGGACGATCCGGTGCTGTACTACGAGGAGTTGACCGACGAGGAACTGGCCTACCTGACCCGCCAGCGTGCCTTCATCACCGCACGGATCACCGAACTCACCGGCCTGGTCGCGGAGGTGCGGGCCGAGGGCATCGCCATGGTCGACCCGCTGGACGACCTGACCGACGTCCGCATGCCCGAGCAAGGCACCCACGGGCACGTCACGCTGCTGCTCGCCGAGCACCTCGCGAGCGCGGACGGTGCCGTCAGCCGTGCGGAGTTGGAGGAGAGGGTGCGGAAACTGGCCATCGAGCACGGCGGGTTCTGGTCCAAGAGCGCAAAGCAGCCCGGCGCGGAAAGCGAGTTGGTGGATCAGGCACTGGCCAAGCTGACCGCACTGGGCCTGGTCACCGCCGTACCCGGCGGCATCGTCCCGCTGCCGGCGCTGGCCCGGTACGCGGTCGGCGAGACCGTCGTACAAGAACCAGGTGTCCCCCGCCCCCGCACCTCTGAGCGAAAGACGTGATGGCCGTGACCGCCGCCCTGCCCGCCCCCACGCCCGGCCGGTGGCGGCCACTGCGCGTCGGCCTGGTGGACCTGTTCTACTACGACACCGAGGAGTTCTGGTTCCGCGACGGCCGACTGCTGCTGCGCGGCAACAACGGCACCGGCAAGTCCAAGGTCCTCGCCCTGACCCTGCCCTTCCTCCTCGACGGCGACCTGTCCGCGCGGCGGGTGGAGCCCGACGCCGACCCGGGCAAGCGCATGGAGTGGAACCTGCTGCTAGGCGGACAGCACCCGCACCCCGAGCGGCTGGGCTACACCTGGATCGAGTTCGGCCGCCACGACGAGGCCACCGGACAGGACCGCTTCATCACCCTGGCCTGCGGACTGAAGGCGGTCGCGGGACGCGGCATCGCCCGTCACTGGTACGCCGTCACCGACCAGCGCATCGGCGCCGAACTGAGCCTGCTCGACGCGACCGGCACCGCCCTGTCGCGGGACCGGCTTGCGGAGGCGCTCGCCGGACGCGGCATGGTGTACGACACCGCCACCGCGTATCGCAGGGCGGTGGACGAGGCGTTGTTCGGGCTGGGTGAGCGGCGGTACGCGGCCCTGGTGGACCTGCTGATCCAGCTGCGCCAGCCGCAGCTGTCGAAGCGGCCCAACGAGGCGGCGCTGTCGCGTGCGCTGACCGAGGCGCTGCCGCCGATGGACCAGGCGGTGATCGCCGATGTGGCCGAGGCGTTCCGGTCGTTGGACGAGGAGAAGGAGGAGCTGCGGGCGGCCACCGAGGCCGAGCGGGCGGCATCCGCCTTCCTGGATCACTACCGCCGTTACGCCCGTGTCGCCACCCGCCGCCGAGCCCGGCTGCCCCGCCACGAGCACGCCCGCTACGAGCAGTTGGGCCGCGACCTCGCGCAGGCCCAGAGCGCGCGGTCCCAGGCCGAGGAGGAGCGGGAACGGATCGCCGTACGGCTGATGGAGCTGGAGGAGCGTGCCACACGGCTGAAGGCGCAGGAGGCCGCGCTGCGCGAGGGCCCGGAGATGCGCAGCGCGCGCGAGCTGGAGCAGGCTGCGGCCGACGCCCGCCGCACAGCGTCCGATGTGGCCCGCGCCGAGGCGGACCGGGAGCAGGCCGCCCAGGCCCATACCCGCGCCCTGGGTCGTCTGGAGAGCGCGGGCAGGCGTCTGGCGGCGGCCGAGGAGCAGGTCGCGGACATGCTGGCGCGCGAGCGGGAGGCGGCTGCGGCCGCGCACCTGGACGGCGAGCTGCGCGCCGAGGGTGCCCCGGAGGCCGAACTGCGCCGTGTGGCCGGGGAGTCGGTGGCGCGCAGACGGCGCACCCTGGATCACGTGGAGGAACTGGCGTCACGGGCCGAGCAGGCTGCGGCCGAACGGCGCGCCGCGGCCCGCCGACTGGACGAGGCCCAGACCGAGGCCGGGCACACCGCCGAGCGGCGGGCCCAGGCGGAGGCCGCCGCCACCGAGGCGGGCCGGGAGCTGGTGGCCGCCGTACGCGAACACCTCGATGTGTGCGAGGAGTTGCGGCCCCAGGATCCGACGGGCCTGCTGGACGGCCTGCAGGACTGGGTCACACACCTGCAAGGGCCCTCGCCCGCGCGGGTGCACACCGCCGACGCCCATCGCACCCGGGCCGCTCACCTGGCCGACCGGACGGCCGCCCTCGGCCAACGCCTGACGGAACTGACCGCCCGGCGAGCCGAGACGGAGCGGGAGCTGACGGACCTGGAGGCGGGCGGCCAGCGTGCTCCCGCGGCCCCCCACACGCGTACTCCTGGCGTGCGCGAGCAGGCACCCGGGGCGCCGTTGTGGCGTCTGGTCGACTTCCACGACCACGTCACGCCGGATGAACGCGCTGGATTGGAAGCCGCGTTGGAGGCTTCCGGTCTGCTGGACGCCTGGGTGCGTGCGGACGGTACGACGGTGGCTGCCGACGGGCATGACGTTCTGCTGTCACCCGGCGCGCCGCAGGCCGGCCCGGTACTCGCTGACGTGCTGCGCCCCGCGGTGGACCACGGTGACGCACGGGCGGTGGCGGTGGGCGAACAGACGGTGGCCCGCCTCCTGACCGCGGTGGGGCTCGGCCCCGGCAGTTCCGGCGGCACATGGGTGGCGGTGGACGGTCACTTCCGGATCGGGGCGCTGACCGGTAGCTGGTCGAAGCAGGCGGCCGTCTACGTCGGCGAGGGCGCCCGCGAGGAGGCGCGCCGGGCCCGGATGGTCGTACTGCATGGCGAACTCGACGACTTGGCAGGCGAGTTGACTCAAGTGGAGGCCGAAAGGGTCACGGTGACCCGGCGTCGGCGCACCCTGGACGCCGAACTGGCCGCCGTCCCCGACGACGCCGCCCTGCGCCACGCGCACGCGCTGGCCGCGGCCGCCGCGGACGCCGCCCACCGGGCCCGCACCCGCCAGGACGAACGCGCCGCCGAACTGGCCGCAGCAGCCGGGAAGGAAGCCGAGGCCACCACCGAACTCACCGACACCGCGGCCGCCGTGAACCTGCCCACCGACCGGCCGCACCTGACAGCCGTCCGCCAGGCACTGGCCGACTACACCGCCGTCCTCGCCGCACTGTGGCCCGCCCTGCGCGAGCGAACCGAAGCCGGGCGCATGGCGGCCGCCGAGCGCACGGAAGCCGAACAAGCCGGCACGCGGGTCGCCGAACTGGCCCTGCGCGCGGAAGAGTCGGCCCGATTGGCGGCCACCGCCGACGAACGCCACACCACCTTGCGTTCCACCGTCGGCACCGCGGTCGCGGAGCTGGAGCGGCGCCTTGCCGCCACCGCCGAGGCCCTGGCCACGTGCGAGCGCGACCAACGCACCTCCCGCGAGGAACACACCGCCGCCGGCCGGCGCGTGGGCCATGCGGAGGGCCGTATCGAGCAGCTGGAGAAGGACGTACACGACGCCGCCGCCTCGCGCGCCGAGGCGATCGCCGCGCTCCAACGCTTCGCGGCCACCGGCCTGTTGACCGTAGCCCTTCCCGAGACGGCCGTTCCCCCGCCGGATGACGGCCCATGGGCGGCCACCCCGGCCGTAGCACTCGCCCGTACCATCGAGGCCCAGCTGTCGGGCCCGTCGGGCACCGACGACTCCGACGGCGCCTGGGAACGCGTGCAGAAGCGGCTCAGCGAGGAGTACAAGAAACTCCAGGACGCCCTCTCCCGAGGCGGTCACACCGCCACGGCCCGCATGGTCGAGGACGGCATGGTCGTCGACATCGTCTACCAGGGCCGCCGCCGGACCGTGCCCGAACTGGCCGCGGCCCTCACCACCGAGACGACCGAACTGGCGCGCATCCTGTCCGCGCACGAACGCGAGATCCTCGAAACCCACCTGCTCACCGAGGTCGCCGGCACCCTGCAGGAACTGATCGCCGCCGCCGAACGCCAGGTACGGGCCATGAACGCCGAACTCCAGGAACGCCCCACCTCCACCGGCATGCGACTGCGCCTGGTGTGGCGCCCCTCGCGCAAGGCACCGACCGGCCTGGCCCAGGCACGCGAACGCCTGCGCCAGTCCGCGGACGCCTGGGCACCCGAGGACCGGACGGCCGTCGGGGAGTTCCTGCAGGCCGAGATCGCCCGCCGGCAGTCCGACGACGCGGCGGGCAGCTGGCTGGAGGTCCTCACCGCGGCGCTCGACTACCGTGCCTGGCACGAGTTCGGCATCGAACGCCACCAGCACGGCACCTGGGTCCCGGCCACCGGCCCCGCCTCCGGCGGCGAACGCGTCCTGGCCGTCTCCGTCCCCCTGTTCGCCGCCGCCTCCTCGCACTACGCCACGGCCGCCCCCGACGCCCCGCGCCTGGTCACCCTGGACGAGGCGTTCGCGGGCGTGGACGACGACTCCCGCGCCAAGTGCCTGGGCCTGCTGCACGCCTTCGACCTGGACGTGGTGATGACCAGCGAACGCGAATGGGCCTGTTACCCCCAGGTCCCGGGCATCGCCATCGCTCAGCTCTCGCGCGTCGACGAGATCGCGGCGGTGCTGGTGACCCGTTGGGAGTGGGACGGGGCCGAGCGTGTCCGAGGCGGCGAGCCGGAGCATGGCCTTGCGGTACTTCCGGCCCAGACGGGACCTTCGACCGCCACGGTTGAGGCGATGGCACCCGGCTCGGACCAGGAAGGGCTGTGGCCGTGAGCGGCCCCGAACACCCCGACCTCGTCCGAGAACCCGTCGCGCGCGTCGACCGGGACCGCCTCGGCCGCCTGCTCGGCGACCCCGACCTGGTCTGGCTGGTCGAACGGATACGCCGCCGCATGGAGCGGGACGAGCCGCTCACCGGCCCGGTCACGTTGGCGGCCCCCACCACCGCCGAGCGCGCGGCCGCCGAACGCCTGCTGGGCCGAAGCCCCGGCACCGGCCGCTCACTGACCGTACGCCTGGACGCGGTGGACGACATGCTGCGCCGCTCCGGCATCAGCCCCGACGGCCTCGCCCCGGCGGTCACCACGCTCACCGGCCCGGTCGACCGCCTGGCCGAGATACGCGCGCGTGAGGCGGCGGCGTGGCAGGACGCGTACACCCCACTCGCAACGCTGCGGCCCGAACTGTCGTCCTGGGCAGATCGGTTGCGCGGGGAAGGTCTTCTACGCCGTCTCGCCCGCACCCCCGAAGCGGCGAAGACCTTGCTCACCGAAGCGGCGACGGCGCTACGGGCGCTACCTGCCGCCCCCGCCGTATCCCTGCCCGCCTTCGCGGCCACCGCACTCGGCGACGCCCACGCCCTCGACGACGGCACCCCACTGGCCACCGTCGTCCTGTCCGGGGTACGCGCCCTGACGGGCTTCCCGGACGGCAGCGGCGCCGAGTGGCGGCGCGAGGCCTGGGCCTCGGCCGGTCTGCTCCGGGACGCCCTGTCCTCCACCGTCCTCACCCTGGGCCTGCGCGGCACCCCCGCCCTGGACTGGATGACGGATGCGGGCGAACCGACCGTCCTGACCCTGCGCCAGCTCACCCACAGCCCGCCGCGAACGGCGCCTCCGGTCGTGTACGTCTGCGAGAACCCGACAGTCCTGGCCACGGCAGCCGACACCTACGGGCCTGCCTGCGCGCCGCTGATCTGCCTTCAGGGCCAGCCTTCGGCCGCCGCTCTCACTCTGCTGCGTCACCTACACAGCCAGGGGTCCCGGCTCTGCTACCACGGTGACTTCGACTGGGGCGGGCTGCGCATTGCCGGGGCGCTGCTGCGGCGCGTGCCGTGGCAGCCGTGGCGCTACACGGCCGCCGACTACCTCACGGCGGCCGCGGCCACACCCTTGGCACCACCGCTGACCGGCACACCGGCCACCGCGGCGTGGGACCCCGCCCTGCCGGTGGCTCTGACCGAACTGGGGGTGCGGATCGAGGAGGAGATCGTCCTCGATCCGCTCCTCGCCGACCTGGCCCCCTGAGGTCGAAGCGCCGGAAGACCATGTCCATCGGATCCGCGCCCGGCGTGCCGGACGTTGTTGCTGATGTGCGCGACATTGCCGCGGCGCCCGAGCGCGGAGGCGGCCGCCGACACACAACGTGAAAAACCGCCGCCCCGATCCCCGGCGGCACGCACCGCCCGTCCACCCGCAGTCCCCTGCCCCCATTCTTCTTTCTTGGGGGCGAGCGCGGGGTGTGCAGAGGGGGATGTCGGCCTGCCGACCACGCCGGCGAAGCCGCGTTGACCTGTGAGTATGCCGACCGCGGCGGGGAGGGACGTGTCGCTGTCGGTGCGGATGTCGGTGCTGATGCCGGTCGAGTCGTAGGCGGTGTTGCCACATCGTAACCGTGGTCGGGGCTTCGTGGTCGCTGGTGCGGTCGGGGTCGGCTGCTGAGGTGACTGCTACGCGTAGCGCCGGACAGGACGGCGCCACCCCGTCCAGGAGAGGTGAGTCCACCATGACGGACGTGGATGCCGGCGGTGGCGACCGGCTGGCACTGGCGGTGCTGGTGCAGTACCGGATGGCCACCGCCGAGCAGATGCACCGGGGTGATCGCCCCCCGAGGTGTGTATCGAGCAGACCAGGCACCGTCCGGCGAAGTTACGAGATGAAGGGCTGATCGACGGTGTCACCCTGCCCCGGGCCGGACGTACGCACCACATCCACTCGTAGGCCCTGCCTCAGGAAAAGCCGCCGAACCACTCAGGCACACCCGCTGGAGATGGTCAAAAGTACTGTCCCAATGAGAGGTCCGCCAGTAGCGTTGCTTCATGAGCGAACTGCACCTCGCACAGATCCGTCGGCACTTGGAGGCAAGTTTCCTCCCGCATGTAGACATCGACGGCGCTAAGCAAGAGCACCACCAACTCTCCCGGGCCGTTGCAGCCCTAAGCATTTCGGAGCGCACGGGACTGTCCGACAACACATCAGGTAAATCTGTAACGGATCACGCTCTTGATGGCGGCATCGACGGGATCGCCTACGCGGCTGATCGCGCGACGCTGGTTCTCGTGCAGAGCAAGTGGACAGGGGTAGCAAATACGGGCATCGAGCAAGGTGACGTTCTGAAGTTCATTCAAGGCGTCCGACAGCTCATCAATAACGACTGGCACAGTTTTGGCGGGCCGATTAGGGACCGGCGGGCAGAAATCGAGGATATTCTCTTCCAGCCTGGAACTCGTCTGGAACTCGTTGTATCGACGACCGGTACTTCGGAGCTAGCAGAACATCAGAAAAAGGCGTTGGACGAATTCTGCGCACAGATGAATGACGCAACGGAAATCGCCAGCTGGGTATATCTCAACCAAGAACGTTTGTATTCGAGTGTCGCTGCATCACGCAATGCACAGATTGACCTGTCCGTGAATCTTCGCAACTGGGGTATCTACCAGGAAGCTGGTTGCATCGCCTACTACGGAACTGCCTCTGCCCAGGAAGTGGTGAAGTGGTACCAAGAGCACGGCGACCTGCTCTTCTCACGCAATATTCGCGGAGCACTTGTCGGAACCGATATCAACGAAGCCATCATGTCCACCGCGCGCACAGATTCGTCACGATTCTGGTTCTTCAGCAACGGGATCACAGTCATCTCAGAGTCATTTCAACAGGCCCCTCACGTAAACCAAAAGTCTGGGAACTTTAGTTTCCGCCGAGCGAGCGTCGTCAACGGTGCGCAGACCGTCAGCTCCTTGACGAAAGCAGCGGCCACCAATCCTGAGCTGCTCGAATCGGCTGATGTATTCGTCAGGTTCGTCACCCTCGAAGATCCAGATGGAGAGTTCGCCCGACTTGTAACCAGGCGAACGAACACACAAAACCGTGTCGGAGGAAGGGAATTTGTCGCCCTGGATCCGGAACAGGAACGCTTGAGGATGGAATTCGCTGTCTCCGGTCTGCGTTATGCATACCGGTCGGGGGAGTCGGTCACCGACCCAGCCAAGGGATGCGATCTCACTGACGCAACCATCGCTCTGTCCTGCGCATATGGTGTCACCGAAGCCGTTCTGGCGAAGCGAGAAATCAGTCGCCTTTGGGAGGACACTTCCCGAGCTCCATACAAGGCCCTTTTTAACCCGTCAGTCTCCGGATCTCGGCTGTGGGCAGCCGTAGAACTCATGCGGGGAGTGGACCGGGCGCTAGAGGAGCAACGCGAGGCACGCGACGGCCGCGATCGGCTTGTAGTGGTTCACGGAAACCGTCTTATGCTTTGGGCGGTCATGAAGCATCTCAAGCTGCAGGCCGTGCAGGGGTCGCACAACTTCACTTCTCCATTCACGGAGGAAAGAATCCGCCAAACGACCTTCAGAGCAGCCGAACTTCTGGTGTCCCTTGTCAGCAGACACTATCCCGAGGCGTACCCGCAGCCTCTCTTTAAAAACCAGACGAAGTGTCGGGACCTGGGCACACGCTTGCTGCAGGAACTCGACTCCAAGAAGGTATGACGAAAGGGGGCATTTAAAACTATCGAGCGCGAGGAGAAAGTATTTGCGCACTCGACAGAATCACCACCGCCTGATCCTCATTCTGCGGATCAGGCGGTGGATTTTACTTTCACTTCTGTGCCTCTTGGCTCATGACTGCCCAACTGAGGTCCGTTAGCCCTCGCGAACGCCTCCAGCGCCAATTTCAGCAGCAGGACCAAGCATGATGTTGATCATCCCAGCCCCGCCAGAGCCTCGCTTATCGTGGCAAATATGAACGAATCGACTACAGAAGTCGCGTTCGTCGGGCAGCGTCCTCAAGGTCATCCCTGAACTGAGCAAGGCTGGCCACATTGTACAAACCGTCGATCTTACGCTCCATCCAAAGTTGATGGAGACTGCGCAGGTCGGCTTGACGGCTCAGCCATCCAATCCCATCCACCACCGCAAAGATGAACTGCCTAGGCATTCTCACGTCGGCCATTTCTTTAATCTCTCTGACCGCGTCCGTAAGTTTTGACCCTGTTGAATCGAAACCCTTTGCCGCCACGGCAATCTCTGCATTAAGGCCATTCGGGAGCACTAGGTCACAAGGAGCAGTCTGGTTTCCAACGCCAACAAAGCGCGTTCGCACGCTGTACTGCAAGCCTAGTTCTTTAGCGATTTCCTCAATTCTATCTTCGAGACTTCTCCCAGAATTTCCGGCACGTGCAGCACTACGTCGACCGCCACCGCGTTCAGCCAGTAGATCACCGAAGCTGTACGAGCGGCCTCGCTGCGCCTCAATAGCGGCCACGAGGCCGAACTCCTCATCCAGCTTCTTTACAAGTTCATCTGGAGATCGCCGCGCGAGAGTGACCCAACCACTCGTCCCGAACAACTGTTTCAGGTTGTTCTTAAACTTCTCCTGCGGAAGCCCTACAGCAAGCCCGAGAACATGCCCCCAATCGCTATGGGTAGAAACCCATAGCGCAAGAGATTCTCTGCTTATTTCCGGAAGACTGTCTAGCGAATTTCCGGCCTGTTTGATAAGCGCCGAGTCAAAGGTATCTAGCGTCGGATCAACATGCTCCGTCAGACGCGTAAGAGAGTTGAGGTAATCGTCAAAAGTGGAAGTATCAGGCACTGAACCCTACCGTCCGATGAAAATGTACTCTGAAGCATTTCGACGAGCCGCTGTGGCGTGCGTACCAAATGAATACTTATGGTTAATCGAGATTACCTCCACATCAGATTTTACTTCAGAAAGAATCCGCTTGATCGTTTCCACGTCCGGGACAGCATTTGATGAATAGGAGAGGACAATGGTCGACTTTGAAAACCTATCGAACGTGCGCAGCAGGGCATCTTCGATAGTCTTCTTATAGGAGAAAGGGGTGAACTTCTTAACCAATTTCTTGGTTTTCGTGTTCTCCATGATTTCCTGCCCTCTCCAGTAAACGGAGAGCCCTTCCAGGAAGTGGTACCGCTTTACATAGCAGTTATCGTCCTTGGGTGGCGCGTACGGGGGATCGAGATAGACGAGGTCAAATCCGTCGGCGGAGATATCGAATACCTCCCCTGTGACGGCGTTACAATCCATCTCATTGTCGAATACTGCCTGATTGTACTCTGCGGCACGCTCGCGGAAATGTTCACGCAGGGGGAGGTGCAGGTCGCGTCGGCCATCGTCATACCGAAGATCCGTGAATGTAAAAACGCCACGCGGTTGTTTACGAGCTGCAGACAAAACTAGGGCAGCAATTGCCAGGTCACGCTTAGCCCCGGACATGTTGTCGATATGCGACCATGCTGCGTCTAGGAAAATCCTGTCCTCATCCGTGAAATACATTCCCTTAAATTTCGACTGAATAAAGTCGCGATCATCAGCCGCCGGACCCGTGATGAGATCAATATCTGCGTCACTGAGCACCTCGCTTTGATTTGCGACGGCAGCACGAGAGATCACGGTAGGGAAGTTCAGGAAGTCATTCGATGTCACCGAGTAGCCCATGGCCTTGAGCAAGTATGAGACGACCCCGCTACCACTGAAGGCATCGAGGGCTCTAGTCCCACCAATCTCAGCAAAGGTCTCCGCCAACTGTGGAACCAATTTGTACTTGGACCCCATGTAGCGCAGTCGTGGGAAGTTTGCCGCCTTACATGCGGCAAGAGTCGGGGTCGTCGTCTCCCGAGTCCACTCGGGCACCATGAGGCTCATGCCGATCACCCTACAAGGAAGAGGGGTCAACCAAGCATGCATGTACGAGGTCGGTCGAAATTCTCACAGTTTTTCTGCGCCAGGCGCCAGAGGATCTCGGCGCTCAGGCCGGCCAGTCGGCCAACGACACCTGCGCTCCGCCACGCAAGTAGTGATGGAGTGCACTGCAGTCGTGTCAACAACAGCTCAGGTACAGCGTCTTCGCCCACCGGACCTGAGCATGCTTTCGAGGCTCGCGGTTCCGGGCTCGCCGGTCCATTGGGCGACGAAGACGACGGTGAGGAAGCCGTTGGGGACTTCGACGCCTCGAGCGCCGTGGATGATCTGGACGGCTGTGAGGGACTCGGGCTCCACGGTCAGGCCGCTCTCTTCGTACAGCTCGCGTACGGCGGTTTCGGTGACGGGCTCGCCAGGCTCACTCTTGCCGACGGGGAGGTCCCACGTGCCCTGGGTAAATTTGACCGTTTTGGATGCGCTGTAGGAAGACGACGCGGTTGGTGGCCTGGTCGTGGACGATGACGGTGGCGATCAGCAGGGTCATGGATTCGAGGGCGGGCGGCAGTGCTGGGGGCTGGCATCGGTTGTCCGCTGAGCCGCGGTTCGTGTCCTTTCGTCGGCCGGTTGGTGGGCAGCTTTAGGCCAATGCTTCGCGTGTGCGGCGGGCGAGTTCGGCTGCTCCGACTGGGGTTTACGGCTCTGCTGGGTAGAAACCCAAGCCTGCGATGATGGGACGTCGGCCAGCGGCTTCGGCGCGCCCGTTAGGTACCGGATCTCGGCCAGTGTGCTAGATGAGGGTGGTCAGAACGCGGGCGGGCTGGCGAGCGGTGTCCATTCGCGTTGTGCAGCGGCGTCCTTGAGGTGCTGGCGGGGTTGATGGTCGCGCGCTTCGGCGTCGGCGAGGACAGTGGCCAGGGTGGGCCAGCTGAGGTCGACGAGGATACGGGCGGCATAGTCGGGGACGGGCGGCGCGTAAATCGCTGGGCCAGGGTGAGACGGAGCTGTTCCTTGGGCTAGCGATTCCCCAGTTCGGCAAGCATGGGGCTTATGGCTTGGTCAGTGACGGCGTGTAGATGGTGGACGGTCTGACTGATGAGACGGGCTTGGTGGGCGTGCTGCTTGGCCTCGTGTCAGCGCCGCTAGAAAACTGCGGACCAGACAAGGGCGGCGAGCAGGGCGTCGAGGGCACTACCGTCCAGGGCAAATAGCAGTGTGGACGATGCCTCGGGCTGCAATGCGTACTGCGTCGGTATCACAGTCTTCGACCCGGATCTGTAAGCGTGGGCGAACGCCTTTACTGTGGCGTTGAGTTCGGCACGCAAGTTGACCGGCGCCCGTTGGGCGGTGGCTTCGATTGTTCACCGAGGGCGACGATGTGGGCCTGGGACGCCCGTCGCCTCTGTCGGTGAGTTAAGCGTGAAGGGCGTCGATGGCCTGCTGCCAGGGGGTGGTCGGCTTGTTGCAGCGGGCAGGCAGTGGGGCGGTGCTCTTTGGGTATGACGGCTTCCAAGCGGGCTCTCAGTTTGGGCAAGGGGAGGTCCCGGGCGATCCTCTTGCCCGATTGGAAGGTCTGCTCTCCTTCTCGTTGAAGTCGCCGGGATATCGCAACATAGCCCCGCGGAGATCTCCAGAGCCTGAACTTGATCGCGACGCCGTCGGCTCGAGGTAAGCGAGGAGTTCCTCTGCAAGCTGGTCTGCTCCCACGAACGCTCCGCCGCGGACCACCTCCCACCTCACGGCAATTGCAAACTGTGGACAGAGCAACAACGTGATGTCCCATCGCCCCGAACCAGCTCAGAGGCATGATCCTCCGCTCCAGGGACTTTTCAGGGAACTTCAGCTCTGTCCGAGGGACTTTTTGAGGGACTTTTCGCTGCTTAACGCGGCAAGCCCCCGAAAGGTTAGAAAGCACCTCCGTCGCAGATAGGAGACCATTTCCGCGGCAAAACCGCGGGTAGCGGCAGACGAGTCGGGCTGTACGCCGGGTTCTGTCGCCCGACCGCCTCGCGGCGGCCGGGGAGACGGCCATCCATCTAGGGCCGACGTTGCCGCCGGCCTCGTGCGGTCTACCCAGGGACTCGGGCGGGCAGCCCTCGAACGTCCCCGCAGAGCGCTTTTGACGGCGCTCCTTTTGACCTTGCTCCAGGTGGGGTTTACCTAGCTGCCCAGGTCACCCTGGGCACTGGTGGTCTCTTACACCACCGTTTCACCCTTACCGAGGACCGAGGTCCCCGGCGGTCTGTTTTCTGTGGCACTGTCCCGCGGGTCACCCCGGGTGGCCGTTAGCCACCACCTTGCCCTGTGGAGCCCGGACGTTCCTCGGGAAGCCCCCGTCAAGGGGACTCCACGCGGCCGTCCGCCCGGCTCGTCTGCCGTGTCGACCATGTTACCGGGCCCTCATCCCTCGCAGGACCGGCCGCTGTCGCCAGCACCGAGCCCGCGAGGATCAGGGCGAACGAAGCCCCCACCCCGACCGTCAGCTTCTCGTCCAGGAACAGCACCCCCGCCGCCACCGCCACCGCCGGGTTGACGTACGTGATCACCGTCGACCTCGTCGGACCGACCTCCTTGATCAGTTCCAGGAAGGCGACGAAGGCCACCGCCGTGCAGATCACTCCCAGGCCGACCAGCGCCAGCACCACTGAGGCCGAGGGCATGGCAGCGGGCCAGGTCATCGCGGCCGGCGTTGCGTACACCAGTGCCGCCAGGCCCAGGCACGATGCCGTGAGCTGCAACGACGGGACGTCCCTCAGCCACCTCGCCGCGATCAGCGGGGCCGTCGCGTAGCCCACGACCGTGACCAGTACCTCCGCCAGCGAGCGGGCGTCCCCGCCCGTCAGGTGCGGGACCGTCAGGATTCCCACCCCCGCCAGACCCAGCCCCAGGCCCGTCACCCGCCTCGCCCCGAGCCGCTCCGTGTCGCCGAAGAAGCGGGCCAGCGCCACTCCCACGATCGGCACCCCGGCGATCAGCAGACCCGCCGTCGAGCTGGACAGGTGGCGTTCGGCGTCCGTCAGCGTGAACCACGGGCCGATGATCTCGATGCACGCGAAGGCCAGCATCGGCTTCCAGGCCCGCCTGACCGTCCCACCCAAGCCCCTCGCCGCGAACGGCAGCAGCAGCACCGCGCCCAGCGCGCATCGCGTGAACACCACCACCGACGGGGACAGCGGGGCCTCCACCGCCACCTTGATCATCAGGTAGGGGATGCCCCAGACCACTCCCATCAGGGAGAACAGGAACCAGCCGCGTGCAGTCATGCACACACTGTCGGCCGGATCAGGGCCTGCGGTCTTGAACGCTGTTGCGGTATGCCGCCGGGGTCACGCCCAGGACGCGGCGGAACCAGCGGGTGAGGTGCGCCTGGTCCGCGAAGCCGACGAGTGACGCGACCTCCGCCGGCCGCAGGCCCGTGTCCAGGAGGCGGCGGGCGCGGGTGACGCGGTACTGGGCCAGCCAGCCGTACGGCGGCAGCCCCATCGTCGTACGGAAGGCGCGGAGCAACTGGTAGCGGGACAGGCCCAGTTCCGCGGCCAGCGCCGCCAGTGACGGGGGGTCCAGGAGTTCGTCGGCCAGGCGGTCCCGTACGGCTACAGCGATGCGGTCCGCGCCCGGGATCGTGTCCGTCGTGGGCCGGGCCGTGGAGTGGCGGCGGGCCAGGGCCGTGAGCAGCCAGGGCAGGCGGGACTCGGTCTCCAGGGGGTCGGGGCGGGCGCCCAGTTCGGTGTGGGTGAGGAGGATCGCCGAGGCCAGTTCGGGGTCGTCTATCAGTGGCTCGCGGAAGTGCGGGACGCCGCCCGGCGTTCCTTCCGTCAGCAGTGAGGTCTCCGCGTACAGCGCGCGGTAGGCGTAGCCGTCGGTCGCGTTGCCGGGGCCGCCCGTGTGCACCTCGCCGGGGGCGAGGACGACGATGGAGCCGGGGCCTGTGCGGATGTGGCCGCCGCGGTAGTCGATGACCTCGGTGCCGTCGACGCAGACGCCGACCGTGAACTCGTCGTGGGCGTGCGGGGCGTAGACATGCTTGTCGAAGCGGGCGGTCAGAAGGTCCAGGGACGGTCCGCACCGGCCCAGCCGGGCCCTTGTCCACAAGGCCTGCTCACCCATCCGACGCCCCCCTTCCCACCAAGCCTTCCCACCGAGCCTTCCCACCGAGCTCGGCCCGCCCATGAGTCGGTCACGGGACAACTCTCAGGGGTGGAACGCCTTCAGGCCTCGTTTCCATGCCGCCCCCAGGTCGGCGTCGTCCGGAAACCGTCCGTGGATCTCCAGGACCACCATCCCGTGGGCGAAAGCCCATACCGAACGGGCCAGGTCGAGGTCGCCGCCGCACACCCGCATCAGCGGCGTCGCGGCTCGTTCCTCCAGGCCGGCGGGCAGCGCGGCGCGGGGCAGGGGGCGTTCGGTGGCGAGGCAGTAGAGGTGGGGGTGGTCCAGGGCGTAGGTGCGGTAGGCCTCCGCCAGGGTCAGGAGGGAACCGGGGTCGCGTTCCTCCGCCGCCTCCATCGCCGCCGCCGACTCCTCCAGCATCTGCGCGATCAGCTCCACCTCCACGGCGTGCTTGTCGGGGAAGTGCTTGTAGAGGGAGGGCGCCTTGATGCCGAGGCGGTCGGCGAGGGTCCGCAGGGTGAGTGCGGTGGGCCCGGACTCCTCCAGGAGGGTCCGGGCGGCCGTCGCGATCTCGCGGGCTCGGGGGGTGAGACGGTCAGTCACGCTGGAAGCCCTCCTTGGTTCCACGCTGGAAGCCCTCCTTCGTACGCAGTCCGTAGCCGAAGGCGCGATCGTACGAGATGTGGGCGAGCCAGCCGCACAGGGCCGCGAAGGCGGGGGCCCAGGCGAAGAAGGGCTGGAAGGCGTAGGCCAGCAGCAGGACCAGCGGGATCAGGGCCCGGTGCATGGCGTTGTAGTACGGCACCGCGCGCGGCGGCAGCTGCCCCTTCGCCATCCGGGGCGCGTCGTCGAGGGCCACCACGAAGGTCAGGTCCGGCAGGACGAAGAAGGCGAGCGCGAGGGTGCCGGCGAGCCAGCCGTGGTTGACGGCCTCCAGGATCGCGAAGGCGGACCAGAACAGGGCGTTGGCGAGCCATGCGCTGCGGCGGGCGAGGGAGCGGACCGAGCGGTGCGTGGTGGTGCTCGTGACGGTGCTCATGGCTGCCTCCGGGACGGGTCGATGGCTCGATCGCTGGATGGGACTCGATGGGTGGCTAACACCGTTATCCCCATGTCCACGAAGGTACGGCTAACGGCGTTAGCCGTCAAGAGGGGGCACCGGCCACCGCGCCGACACCACCCACGGCGCGCCGCCGCTTGACCCTGCCGCAGCGTCAACGTCTCTACTGATCCCATGCGGATCGGAGAACTCGCCGCGGCCGTCGGCGTCACCACGCGGACCGTGCGGCACTACCACCATCAGGGGCTGCTGCCGGAGCCGGAGCGGCTGGGCAACGGGTACCGGAACTACACCCTGCGGCACGCTGTCGTACTTGCGCGGATCCGGCGGCTGACCGAGCTGGGGCTCGGGCTCGCGGAAGTGCGGGACGTACTGGCCGATGACACGGCGAAAGAGCTCACGGAGATCCTCCAGGAGCTGGACGAGGATCTCGCCCGGCAGGAGGCGGCGATCCGGGAGCGCCGGGTACGGCTGCGCGCGCTGCTGGACGCCGACGAACTGCCCGCCGAAGGGCCCGTCTCCCCCGAACTCGCCGCGCTGTTCAGTGAGATGGCCCCGCTCTCCGACTCCCCCATGGCCGCCAAGGACCGTGAGGTGCTCGCCCTCATCGAGGCCGCCGCGAGCCCTGCGGAGCGGGAGCGGATGCTGTCGGCGGTGAACTCCGTGCTCGCCTCGCCCGAAGGGGTGGCCAGGGCCAACGAGGCCTACGCGCTCCTCGACGCCCTCGCCGAGGCCTCCGTCGACGATCCTCGCGTGGACGACGCCGCCCGCAAGCTCGCCGACAGCACACCCCGCGAACTGCTCCCCGAAGCCGTCTCCCTGGACCACGGCAGCAGCTTCCTGCGCGCCTTCTACGCCGACTTCGCCCCGGCCCAGGCGGAGGCCATCCGTCGGGCCATGCGCATCCTCACGGAGGAGACATGAAGACAGCGGCCTCCGCCCTCGTACGGCATGAACTGCGGCTGTTCGTCAGCCTCGCGCTGTGGATGGCCCGGCGGACGCACCAGACCGGCCACGGACAAGGATTCGGATACGCCCGTGGCGAGGGGCCGTTGATGTTCGGGTTGGCGTTCGTGTGCGTGATCGAGTCGGTGACGATGTCCGTGCTGCTGCGGGATCTGCCCGCCGTACACACGCCGGTCCTCGTGCTGGACGTCTATACCGTTGTTTTTGTCGTCGGCATGCACGCGGCCGACGTCGTACGGCCCCACGTGCTCGACGCCGACTCCCTCCGGATCCGCCGCGCCGCGCACGTCGACCTCCGCATACCCCTGCACCACATCACCGGCGTACGGCTCGAGTTGCGCGCCACCCACCAGCGCACCGAGGGCGAACTCGACCTCGCCATGGGCGCACGGACCACCGTCACCCTCGAACTGGCCCAGCCGGTCCGCCACTTCACCTTCCTCGGACGCCCGAAGCAGATCCGCCTCGTCCGCTTCCACGCCGACGAACCCGACGAGCTCGTACGCGCGGTCACGCAGGCACGAAACGCACCGTCGGAGCAGGTTCAGGGTCGGCCTGTGTGAGGCGGACCCGCAGCCGCTCGCCCAGGGACAGACCGGCGCCCTCGACCCGTCCGATCACCGCCGGTGACTCCAACTGCACCACGCCCACCGTCGGTCGACGCTCCTCGACCTCCACCACGCACCCGTCGAACACCTCCCCCACCCGGTCCTTCAGCAGGGCCGCCTCGACGATGTCCACGCAGGCCCGCTCCACCGCGCCCGCGCGCCGACCGCCCTCGGCCATTTCGCGGGGCAGCGCGTCGAACGCGGCCAGGACCCAGTCGGGCACCGGCTCCCCCGCCATCGCCGCGAGGCAGATCTCCGACGCGTACCGGTCGGCCAGGCGGCGCAGTGGTGCCGTGCAGTGGGCATAGGGCGCGGCGACCGCCGCGTGGGTGGTGATGTCGGGCAGTACGCCGTCCCGGAAGACCGTGTAACCCGCGCCCCGCAGCAGCGTCGTGCACTCCTGGAGGAACGCCGCGTGGTGCGCGACATGCGGGTCCAGGGAACGGATCAGCGCCGCGTACGACATGTGGTGCGGCCAGTCGATGTGCAGGGCGTGGGCCGTGCGGCGCAGGCGGCCGACAGCGCCGTCGGGGGCGGCGGGGAGGGTGCGCAGGACGCCGGTGCCGTGCGCCAGCATCAGGTCCGCCGCCGCCATCCCGGTCAGCAGGGAGATCTGGGCGTTCCAGCCGTCGGCGGGGAGCGCGGCGCGGTAGGTCAGTTCGTACGTCCCGTCCCGCTCGACGATCTCCTGTTCGGGGACGTTCAGCGAGATGCCGCCCCGCTCCACCTCCAGCGCCTCCCGCAGCCGTCCGATCACCTCCAGCAGAACCAGTGGCTCCTCGGCCGTCTTCGCGTCGATCTCCTTCTGCATGCCCTCGTAGGTCAACTTGGCCCGGCTGCGGACCAGGGCGCGGCGGACGTCGACGGAGACGGTACGGCCGTCCGCGTCGAGGTCGATCGTCCACAGGGCGGCCGGGCGCGTCCGGTCCGGGAGCAGGCTGGCCGCGCCCTCGCTGAGGGAGACGGGGTGCAGGGGGACCTTCTCGTCCGGGAAGTAGAGGGTCATCACGCGGCGGTGCGTCTCCGCGTCGAGGGCCGATCCGGGGACGACGAAGGCGGCGACGTCCGCGATGGCGTACCGGACGCGGTAGCCGGTGCCCCGGCGGGAGAGGTGCATCGCCTGGTCGAGGTCGGTGGAGGCGGGCGGATCGATCGTGAACAGGGGGATGTCGGTGGCGTCGTAGGACGGGAGGACGGGAGGTGTCCCGGCGTCCGCCGAGGCCTGCGGCGGATACGTCTGCGGCACCCCCAGTTCGGTGCGCAGCGCTGTGAGGGCGGCCCGGAGGGGGGCTTCGGGGGCGCCGGTCACGCGGATGTGGCGGCGAGGCATACAGCGAGCGTAGGGCCGGGGACCCCGGGGAGCACGCCGTACGCTGTCGAGAGCTGTACAGGATCTACAGCCGTCTCAGCCGCTACGAAGGAGATCCCGCTCGTGCTTGTCCTGCTGCCGCCATCCGAAGGCAAGGCCTCCTCCGGTCGTGGCGCCCCGCTGAAGCTGGAGTCGTTGTCGCTGCCGGGGCTGACCGAGGCCCGTGAGGCCGTTCTCGGCGAGCTCGTCGAGCTGTGCGCCGGTGACGAGGGCAAGGCGCGCGAGGTGCTCGGGCTGAGTGAGGGGCTGCGGGGCGAGGTCGCCAAGAACACCGAGCTGCGGACCGCCGGGGCACGGCCCGCCGGGGAGATCTACACCGGTGTGCTGTACGACGCTCTGGAGCTGTCCTCCCTCGACCCGGCCGCCAAGAGGCGGGCCTCCCGTCAGCTTCTCGTCTTCTCCGGGCTGTGGGGTGCTGTAGGGGTCGCGGACCGGATCCCCTCGTACCGGTGCTCCATGGGTGTGAAGCTGCCCGGCCTCGGAGCGCTGGGCGCGCACTGGCGCACGCCGATGGCGGCGGCGCTTCCCGAGGCCGCGGGGAACGGGCTGGTGCTGGATCTGCGGTCCTCGGCGTACGCGGCGGCGTGGAAGCCGAAGGGCGAGGTGGCCGGGCGGACGGCGAGTGTGCGGGTGCTGCACGCGCCGACGCGGAAGGTGGTCAGTCACTTCAACAAGGCGACCAAGGGGCGGATCGTACGGAGTCTGCTGTCGGCGGGCATCGCGCCGGCGGGGCCTGCCCAGCTGGTGGAGGCGCTGCGGGACCTCGGGTACGTGGTGGAGGCGGCGCCGCCGAAGGGGGCCGGGAAGGCCTGGACGCTGGACGTTCTCGTGGACGAGATCCACTGACGGTTGCAGCATCTGCAACGCTCGTTGCAGCTGTCGCTTCCCTTGGGCACGATGAGGCCATGACCTCGCCGCTTCCCTCCTCGCCGTACGCCTCCGTGCTCGACCTCGCACCCGTCGTGCCCGTCGTCGTCATCGAGGACGCCTCCGATGCCGTGCCGCTGGCGCGGGCGCTGGTCGCCGGAGGGCTGCCCGCGATCGAGGTGACCCTGCGGACGCCGGTCGCGCTGGAGGCGATCCGGGCCATCGCCGACGGGGTGCCCGGCGCGGTGGTCGGCGCGGGGACGGTCGTGACGCCGGAGCAGGTGACGCGGTGTGTGGAGGCCGGGGCGCGGTTCCTGGTGAGCCCGGGCTGGACGGACGTGCTGCTCACCGCGATGCGGGCGTCCGGGGTGCCGTTCCTGCCGGGGGTGTCCACGGTGTCGGAGGTCGTGGCGCTGCTGGAGCGCGGGGTGCGGGAGATGAAGTTCTTCCCGGCGCAGGCGGCGGGCGGAACGGCGTATCTGAAGTCGCTGGCCGGGCCGCTGCCTCAGGCGCGGTTCTGTCCTACGGGGGGTATCGGTCCGGCGAACGCGCCGGAGTATCTGGCCCTGCCCAACGTCGGGTGTGTGGGCGGGACGTGGATGCTGCCCGCGGATGCGGTCGCCGCGCGGGACTGGGACCGGATCGAAGGGCTGGCCCGCGCGGCGTCGGGGCTCAGGGACGCAGGTGGGACGTGTCGTTGAAGAGCCGTACGCTCGCGTTGCCGTCGGCGTAGTACGCCACGGCGGACAGGGACGCGGCCGACAGCTCCATCCGGAACAGGGACTCCGGCGGGGCGCCGAGCGCGAGTCGTACGAACGTCTTGATCGGCGTGACATGCGTGACGAGCAGGACCGTGCGTCCCGCGTACGCCGCGACCAGCTTGTCCCTCGTCGCCGCGATACGGGTGGCGGTGGCCGCGAAGCTCTCGCCGCCACCGGTGGGTTCGGCGTCCGGGTCGGAGAGCCAGGTGTTGAGGTCGTCGGGGTAGCGCTCCCGTACCTCGGCGAAGGTGAGCCCCTCCCACGCCCCGAAGTCGGTCTCCCGCAGCCCGTCCTCGACGGTCACGTCGAGCCCGAGCCGCTCGGCCACGGCGGCGGCGGTCTCCCGGGTACGGGTGAGGGGCGAGGCGAGGATCTCCTGGACCGTGCCACGCCGGGCGAGCGCGGCGGCGACCCGCTCGGCCTGCTCACGCCCGACGTCGGACAGGGACGGATCGGTCCCTCCGCTACCGGAGAAGCGCTTCTGGGGGGTCAACGGCGTCTCCCCGTGCCGTAGCAGCACAAAGGTCGCGGGCGCCCCCATGTCGGCCGGCGCCCACCCGGGGCCGGCCACCACCTTCGCGGCACGCACATCGGCCTCGGCCGCAGCGGCTCCGCCGCCTTGGACCTCCACCGCTCCGCGGCGCGAAGAAGCGACGGCGGAAGACGCGGCAGAGGCGGACCGGGAACCCCCGGCAGCAGCGGACCCCAACGCCGCCCGCACCTTCGCCGCACCGGCGACCGCATCCCCTGGCGGACCTACAGGCTCAGGCACCGCAGCCGCAGCCGCAGCCGCAGCCGCAGCGGCGGCGGCCGCGTCCAGCTCCGCCGTCGAGTCCGACGCCGACCACTGCTCCCCCCGCTTCCCCGCGTCCATCGCCTCGTTCGCGAGCCGGTCCGCGTGCTTGTTGCTCTCCCGCGGGATCCACTCGTACGTCACCTGCTCCGCCGGATACACCCGCCCCGCCTCCATCGCGAGCGGCTTCATGTCCGGGTGCTTGATCTTCCAGCGGCCCGACATCTGCTCGACGACGAGCTTGGAGTCCATGCGGACGTGGACCGAGGCGGCGGGGTCCAGTTCGTGCGCGGCGCGCAGGCCGGCCAGCAGGCCCCGGTACTCGGCGACGTTGTTGGTGGCGACGCCGATGTACTCGGCCCGCTCCATCAGCGTCTCGCCGGTCGCCGCGTCGATGACCACGGAGCCGTAGCCCGCGGGTCCGGGGTTGCCCCGGGACCCGCCGTCGGCCTCGACGATGAACTCCCGCACGCGCGACGCTCCTTACAGGCCGGACTCGGACGTACGCACCAGGATGCGGCGGCAGTTCTCACAGCGGACGACCGTGTCCGGCGCGGCCGCGCGGATCTCGTTGATGTCGGTGATCGCCAGCTCCTGGCGGCAGCCCTGGCAGGTCCGCTGGTACAGCCTCGCCGCACCGATGCCGCCCTGCTGCTCACGCAGCTTGTCGTAGAGCTTGAGCAGGTCCGCGGGGATCGTGCCCGCGATGACCTCGCGCTCCTTGGTGACGGTGGCGACCTCGTTGTCGATGCCCTCGAACGCGGCCTCGCGGCGGGCCGTCGCGTCGTCGACCTTGCCCTGCACCGCGCCGACCCGCTCGGTCAGCTCGGCGACCCGCTCCTGCGCGGACTCCCGGCGCTCCATGACCTCCAGGACGATGTCCTCCAGGTCGCCCTGGCGCTTGGCGAGGGAGGTGATCTCGCGCTGGAGGTTCTCCAGGTCCTTCGGGGAGGTGGCGGCCCCGGAGTCCAGGCGCTGCTGGTCGCGGGTGGCGCGCTGCCGCACCTGGTCCACGTCCTGCTCGGCCTTGGTCTGCTCGCGGGCGGTGTCGCTCTCCTCGGTCTGCGCGGCGACCAGCAGGTCACGCAGCTGGGTGTGGTCCTTGGTCAGCGACTCGATCTCGGCGTGCTCGGGCAGCGACTTGCGCTTGTGCGCGAGCTGCTGGAGGCGGACGTCGAGGGCCTGGACCTCGAGGAGGCGGATCTGGTCGGCGGGCGCGGCGTTCAGTTGGGGGCTCCCAGTGAGTTGATGGTGTCGGTGGCGGACGCCGCGTGGGCGGTCCAGGGGTCGGTGACCGTCTTGGAGACGTGGACCCGCAGGCCCCATCCGTGGCGGTCGGAGATCTCGTCGAGCTGGGTCGCGGCCAGCTCGCACCAGGGCCATTCGGTGGCCCAGTGCGCGGCGTCGAGCAGCGCGACAGAGGTGTGTGCGCGGGCCTCGGATGCCGGGTGGTGGCGGAGGTCCGCGGTGAGGAAGGCGTCGACGCCCGCGGCGCGTACGACGTCGAAGAGGCTGTCGCCGGAGCCGCCGCTGACGGCGACCGTGCGGACGACCGCCTCGGGGTCGCCGGCGACGCGGATGCCCTGCGCGGTGGCGGGGAGCCGGGCGGCGGCCCGTGCCGCGAAGTCCTTCAGCGGCAGCGGGTGGTCCAGCTCGCAGATCCGGCCGAGGCCTCGGCGGCCGTCCTTGTCGGAGGGGTCCGGCACCAGCGGTCGTACGACCCGGAGGTCCAGCGCGCCCGCGAGCGCGTCGCTCACCCCGGGGTCCGCGGTGTCCGCGTTCGTGTGCGCCACGTGCAGGGCGATGTCGTTCTTGATGAGCGTGTGGACGACGCGGCCCTTGAAGTGGGTCGCCGCGACCGTCGTCGTACCGCGCAGATAGAGCGGGTGGTGGGTGACCAGCAGGTCGGCGCCCAGCTTCACGGCCTCGTCGACGATCTCCTGGACCGGGTCGACGGCGAACAGGACCCGTGAGACCTCCTGGTCGGGGTCGCCCACGACCGTGCCGACCGCGTCCCAGGACTCGGCCCGCTCGGCGGGCCACAGGTTCTCCAGCGCGGTGATGACTTCAGACAGACGGGGCACGGGGCAAAGGCTACCTGGCTGGTCTGTGCCGATGTACCGGTCCGGCTCCCGATGACCCCGCCCAGCACAATCGTCCCGTTTTCCTCAGGCGAATCGTTCCTGGGCCACCTCTTTGTGTGAAGTGGTCGTCGGCCCCTCCCACGTCCGCGCGTGCGAAAACTAGCTTCGTGGCCGGAGGTGACCGAACGATGACGGCCTGTGCGATCGAGCCCACGGCGGCGGACGAGGACGGTACGCCGCAGGCTGGCTGCACGATCACCGCGGACGGCGCGTACGCCGCCCGCCTCACACTGGACGGCGACTCCTGGTTCCCGGAGCGCTGGACGCTGGACGGCCCCGAGCCGTACGCGGTACCGCTGCCCGGCAACCAGCCGGAGGAGCCGGGCACCGAGGTGCAGCCGATGGGCGACGGACGGGTTCTGATCAGGCGGTTCGCGGACGGGCGGCACAACTTCTCGCTGCTCTACCCGACCGGTCCCGCCACCGGCGAGCTGCCGCTCGGGGCGGTCGAGTGCCCCGAGGAGGGCACCCGGCTGTGGCTGCTGGCGCCCGCGCCGGGGGGCGAGAAGGCGTACGCCCTCGCCGCGGGCCGGCACTCGACCGCGGTGTGGCTGGTGGCGGGGGGCGCTTTCGGGCCCGAGCATCTCGCGGAGATCCCCGGGCGCTGCTCGGGCGGGGTATGGCTGGACCGGGCGGGGCGGATGCTGGCGCTCGACCGGGAGGTCGGGGGGTGCACCAAGACGATCGTGGTCGATCTGGAGCGGGGCGGTGAGATGTCGCCGCTGCTGCAGATCTCCGCCGGCAGTGACGACCGGCTGCTGCTCGCCGAACCGGACGGCGGGCTGCTGCTGATCCGCTCGGACGCGCCCGGTGAGGAGCGGCTCGGCTGGGGGGTGCTCGGCAGCACGCTGCCGGTGCGTTTCCCGGAGAGCCTGCGGCTGCCCGAGTGCGCGGTGACGCCGTTCGCCGCCCAGCCGGGGCAGGTGCTGACGCCGGAGAACTGTGCGGTGGCGCTGCGGATCGACGGGCCGACCGGCAGCTGGGTCGGCATGTGGCGGCCGAACGGGCGGCAGGTGCACCATCTCGCGGCGCCCATGGGGTGGTTGACGGGCGCCGGGCTGTGGACGCGGGACGGGGTGCTGCGGCTGCCGTACTCGACGGACGAAGTGCCGTGCGGGGTGGCGGAGTTGACGGTGCCCACGGGGGAAGCGGGGGGCGGGGGAAGGACGGGGGACGCGGGCCCGGGGGATCCGGTCCGGGACGCGACGGCCGACGAGTCGACGCCGGGGAGGCGGCCGGACTCGGACGGGCCGTCGCCACCGGATCCTCCGGAGCCCGCCGTACTGAGACCGGTGCCGCTCGGGAAGGCGCCGTTGGAGGCGCTCGGGAAAGTGGCGTCGAAGGGCCTCGGGAAAACGCCGTTGGGTGGTCTTGTAACGAACTAGTGCCGGTTGGCGTGGCCGCCTGGATTCGCCCCGTGGTCGGTTGGTTAAACTCGCCCGGCTGTTAGAAAGATCATGTTGACGGGGTGAGTTCTTCCGATGAGCGACGCAAGCACGATTCAGCCGCCGCGCACCGATGTCCAGCAGACGTCCGGCCACGGCCGGCACCGGGGGCAGGTCTCGGCTCACGACGGCGATTCGGCCCCTCGTGGCCGACACCGCAAGCCGGTCGAGGAAGCCGAAAAGGCTGCCTGACGGTACGACGAAGGGGTCCGCGTGTCGGCTGACACGCGGACCCCTTCCGTATGTCCACTCCCGTTTGTCTGCTCCCGTGTGTCTACTCCCGCTTGAGCCCCAGCACCTCCGCCGCCGCGAACGTCTCCCCCGAGGGCCGCGCCGCGTAGTGCGGGGTGAGCAGCGCGTCCAGTTCGTCGTACGTGAAGGTCTCCTGCTTGCTGTCGAACTTGGCCTGCACCCGCGGTCGTTCGACGACGGCGACCATCCCCCCGTGTAAGACGAGCAATTGGCCGTTGACGCGGGCGGCGGCGGGTGAGGCCAAGTAACCGACGAGCGGGGCGACATGCTCGGGGGCGAGCGGGTCGAGCCCGGCGTCGGGCGCGTCGAGGCCCGCGAAGACGTCCTCGGTCATCCGGGTGCGGGCGCGCGGGCAGATGACGTTCGCGGTGACGCCGTACTTGGCGAGGGCTAGGGCCGTGGAGGTGGTGAGCCCGACGATTCCGCCCTTCGCGGCGGCGTAGTTGGGCTGTCCGGCCGAGCCCGCGAGGAACGCCTCCGACGAGGTGTTCACGATCCGCCCGTACACCGGCCCGCCCGCCGCCTTGGACCTCTCCCGCCAGTGCGCGGCGGCGAAGCGGGTCGTGTTGAAGTGACCCTTGAGGTGGACCCGGATCACCGCGTCCCATTCCTGCTCGGTCATGGAGAAGACCATGCGGTCGCGCAGGATGCCCGCGTTGTTGACGAGGATGTCGAGCTTGCCGAACTCCTCGACGGCCGACTGGACGAGCCGCTGGGCCTGGGGGAAGTCGGAGACGTCCCCGGTGTGGGCGAGCGCCTTGCCGCCCGCCGCGCGGATCTCGGCGGCGACCTCCTCGGCGGGGCCCGCGGAGGCCTCGCCGGAGCCGTCCCGGCCGGGCTGTCCGTAGTCGTTGACGACCACGGCGGCGCCGAGCCGGGCGAGTTCGAGCGCCTCGGCCCGGCCGAGCCCGCGTCCGGCGCCGGTGACGATCGCGGAGAGCCCCTCGAGTGGCAGTGTCATACCCGGAGTTCCTCAGATCTCTATGCAGGTGCGCAGCGAGGTGCCGGTGCGCATCTGGTCCAGGGCCTCGTTGATGTCGGACAGCGGGACACGGTGGGTGATCAGGCCCGCCAGGTCGACGCGGCCCGCCCGCCACAGGGCGATGGTCCGCTCGTAGGAGGTCATGACGTCACCGCCGCCGTACATGGACGGCAGGATCCGCTTCTCGTCGAAGAACAGCTCGAACATGTTGAGCTGGAGGTTGTCGTCCATGGCGCCCGCGCCGACGACGACCAGGGTGCCGCCGCGCCGGGTGGTGTCGTACGCGGTGCGTGCCGTGGCCGACTTCCCGACGACCTCGAAGACGTAGTCGAAGCCCTCGCCCGCGGTGACCTGTTGCTTGGCGTCGGCCAGCTCGTCGGGGGAAACGGCCCTGGTGGCACCGAACTTGAGGGCGGATTCCCGGCGGGAGAGCACCGGGTCGACGGCCACGATCTCCGCCGCGCCCTTGAGCCGGGCGCCCTGGATCGCGGAGATGCCGACGCCGCCGCAGCCGATGACGGCGACGGACGAACCGGCCTGTACGTCGGCGGTGTTGAGGGCGGCGCCGAGGCCCGTGGTGACTCCGCAGCCGATCAGCGCGGCGATGTCGAAGGGCACGTCGTCGGGGATCGGCACCGCGCAGCCCGCGTCGACGACGACCTCCTCGGTGAAGGTGCCGGTGCCGGCCATGCCGAAGACGTCTCCGGCGGGGCGCCTGAAGTTGGGGGTGCCGGCGTTCATGAACCCGGCCAGACACAGCTCGGTCTGGCCGCGCTTGCACGCCGGACACGCGCCGCAGGCGGGCAGCCAGCAGACGACGACCCGGTCACCGGCCTTCAAGTGGCCGACGCCCTCCCCGACTTCGAGGATCTCCCCCGCGCCCTCGTGACCGGGCACGAAGGGCGCGGGCTGCGGCAGCACGCCGCTCATCCCGGACAGATCCGAGTGGCACAGCCCCGCGGCCCGCACCCTGATCCTGACCTTTCCGGGACCGAACCCCACCGCCTCGACGTCGTCGAGGACCTCCAGCTTGTCCTGGCCGATCTCGTGCAGTACGGCTGCGCGCATGGTGCGGCTCCCCTCAACGGCTGGTGTGCTCAGGTGTGTTCGACGACGGTGTCGGCGAGGACGGGCGCGTCGTCCCGCTCCACAGCGCTCACGGCGACCCGTACGGCGCCCGGCTGTTCCCACATCCGGATGCGCAGGGTCTCCCCCGGGTAGACGACCCCGGCGAACCGGGTGACGTAGGACCGCACCCGCGCCACGTCGCCGCCCAGCACGGTGTCGACGACCGCCTTGAGGGTGATGCCGTAGGTGCACAGCCCGTGCAGGATGGGCCGCTCGAACCCGGCGACCTTGGCGAACTCGGGGTCGGCGTGCAGCGGGTTCCAGTCGCCGGAGAGGCGGTAGAGCAGGGCCTGGTCCGCACGGACGGCCCGCTCGACGACCCGGTCGGGCTCGCCGGAGGGCGGGTCGAGGCGGCCGGACGGCCCCCGGTCGCCGCCCCAGCCCCCTTCCCCCCGTACGAAGATCTGCGCGTCGTTGGTCCACAACGGGCCGTCGGCGTCGGCGACTTCGGTGCGCATGACGAGGACGGCGGCCTTGCCCTTGTCGTAGACCGCGGCGATACGGCCGGTGGCGGTGGCGGTGCCCTCGGCGGGCAGGGGGCGGTGGATGGTCAGCGACTGGCCGCCGTGCAGGACCTTGGCGAGGTCGACCTCGATGCCGGGCATGGACAGACCGCTGATCACACCGGGCGAGCCGGAACCGGCGACGGTGGCGAAGCTCGGCAGGACGTGCAGCCTCGACTCGAGGGTGTAGCGCAGCTCGTCCGGGTCCGTCGCCGGGACGCCTGCTCCGATGCCGAGGTGGTAGAGCTGCACGTCCTTGGAGTTCCAGGCGATCTCGCCCGTCCGGGGTTCGGCGGCCACTGCCTTTGCGGCGTCGATGGGCATGGGGCTCCTGGGGGCTCAGAGACCTCGGTGCGACCGTCCGCACCGTCGGCCGCACCGAGGTCGTTCACGGGTCCGTGCCTCCGCGCTCGTTCTAGAACGCGTTCCAGTACGGCGACCCCTGTATAGCCCAGCTCTCAGAAGTTGTGAAGACTACTGACGGCATGTCAGATGCCGGGGCCCGTGACATTTGTACTGCCGGATTCCGTACATGTCCCTCTGCCGCGCACGTGGGCGGGTTCGTAGCGTGGGAGCCATGACACAAGGCAGCGGGAACCGGTCGTGGTGGCGCAAGGCGTCGTGCCGTACGGACGCGTGGCAGGCGGCGCGGGCGGACTGGAAGTCGGACATGGAACGCTTCAAGGCCGACCAGCGCACCGCCCGCGAAACCGGCGTGCCGGTCGAGGACCCGGGCCCACCGCCCACCGGCTTCTCCCTCCTGCCCTGGCTGCTGATGGGAATGGGCGCCTTCTCCAACATCTTCCAGGCCGGAACACCCCAGCCATGGCTCGGCGCCCTCGGCCTGCTCGCCTTCAACTCCCTCTACATCTACGTCGTCTTCCGCGCCTTCGTGAAGGAGAAGCGCGAGGCCCGCTCGACCCGGGTCGCGCTCGTCCTGATGGGCGTGGTCACCTGCGCCCTGGCCATCGGCTACGGCGGCAACTGGCTGTACTTCTTCCCCCTGCTCGGCCTGGCCACGGGCGCCGTGACCCGGGGCCCCTGGCTCGGCCGGACCGGGCTCGGCCTCACCGCACTCGCGGTGGCCGTCTCCGCGGTCCAGGACGGCTGGGACGCGGTGAACATCGGATACGCCACCTTCCTGTCGACGATGGTGACCGCGGCAATCCTGTCCCTCTCCGAGGCGGTACGGGAACTGCGCGCCGCCCGCGAGGAACTGGCCCGGCGCGCGGTCGAGAAGGAGCGCCTGCGCTTCTCCCGCGACCTCCACGACCTCCTCGGCCACACCCTGTCCGTGATCGTGGTCAAGTCGGAGGCCGCCCGCCGTCTGGCCCGCCGCGACATGGACGCGGCCCTCGCCCAGATCACCGACATCGAGTCCGTCGGCCGCCAGGCACTCACCGAGATCCGCGAGGCCGTCACCGGCTACCGCGAGGGCAGCCTCAGCACAGAACTGGACCGCGCCCGCTCGGCCCTGGAGGCCGCGTCCATCGAACCCGTCGTACGCCACTCCGGCCCACCCCTGACCGCCCACATGGAGACCCTGCTGAGCTGGGTCGTACGGGAGGCCGTCACCAACGCGGTGCGACACAGCGGGGCTTCACGGTGCGAGATCGCGGTGGAGGGGACGACGGAGCGGGTGCGGCTGCGGGTGGTGGATGACGGGCGGGGGGTGGTGGGTGCGGTGAGCGGGGCGGGAGGGGTGGATGCGGTGAGCGGCGTGGGCGCGATGGGCTCCGCCGGCACCGGCCTGAAGGGCCTGGCGGAACGCCTCGCGGCGGCGGGCGGCCGACTGGAGGCGGGCCCGGGCCTGAGGGGCGGGTTCGTGGTGACGGCGGAGCTGCCAGTGGGGGTGCTGGAGCGGGAGGTGGCGGCGGTGGGGTGAGGGGGCCGGGGGTGCGGGGTGCGGGGGTGCGGGGGGCGGGGTGCGGGTCGGGGGCCAGAGGCCCTGCGCGAGGGGCCCGGGGCGAGGGTCGGGGGCCAGAGGCCGGGGTGAACGACCCAAGGCGAGAGGCCCGGGGTGCGGGGCCGGGGCGAGGGGCCCGAGGTGAGGGGCCGGGAGCGGCGAGAAGCCCGAAGTGAGGGGCCGGGGGCGAGCAGCCGGGGTGAAGGACCCAAGGCGAGAGGTCCGGGGTCCGGGGTGCGGCGCCCGAGGCGAGGGGCGGGGGCCAGAGGCCCGGCGGGAGGCCCCGAGGTGAGGGGTCGGGGGCGAGAGGCCGGGGTGAAGGACCCAAGGCGAGAGGTCCGGGGTGCGGGGCGCCCGGGGCGAGGGTCGGGGCGAGGCGCCCGGCACGAGGGGCTCAGGGCCAGGACCGAGGGCAAGTGGCCCGGCGCGAGGGATGGAGAGTGGGGGCGGTTGGCAGATGTGTCCCAGGCCTGGAGCGGAAACGTGCAGGTGGGGTGGGCTGGAGGCTGGGACGGATCTGCCGATTGCCGAGCTGCCGGATGGGGGTGGGTCAGAAGTGTGTCGGGATGTCGAAGGTGCGGCGGAGTTGTGCCATGTCGTGGCGGTCTCGGGGCGTCGGCTCGTAGCCCTGGTGGAAGTGGACCTGCTGGGCGGCGGAGAGGCAGGGGACCGGGGTGGATCCGATCGTGCCGGTCACGAAAGCCGAGGCGGGGTAGCGAAAGGGGTTCTCCGGGTCGAAGGAAGCCTGCGTCGCGGAGCCGTCCTCCTCGAAGGCGAGGGGGTGCAGATCGATCTCCCTGCCGTCCGGGGCCGTCACGACGAAGCGGACGGGGCGCTGGTCGAGGCTCTCCACGTACCCGGCCCCGGACAGGGCCGCCGTGACGGTGGGCTCCTGCTCCAGGCGGTGCATCAGGTCGAGGTCGCGATGGTCCCGGGTCTGCTCACCGACCAGCGCGTCGATGCCCCAGCCTCCACCGACCCAGACCTCCACACGCGCCCGGCGCAACAGGGCGAGCACGGACAACACGTCATCGGCCGACATCACTTGGAGCATGTTAGGTGCAAGGCACACCGGCACGACTCCGCACCGAGCGCACCCGGCCCCCGCGCCCTACCCTTGGGCCGTGAACGAGATGCCCCGGGACTACCGGTCCGCCAAGTCCATCAGGGTTCTGCTCGCCGAGGACCAGGGGATGATGCGGGGCGCGCTCGCGCTGCTGCTCGGCATGGAGGCGGACATCGAGGTCGTTGCCCAGGTGGGGGCCGGTGACAAGATCGTGGACGCGGCGCTGATCCACCGCCCGGACGTCGCGCTCCTCGACATCGAACTGCCCGGCAAGAGCGGCCTCGACGCCGCCGCCGAGCTCCGCGACCAGGTCCCCGACTGCCGGGTCCTGATCCTCACCACCTTCGGCCGCCCCGGCTACCTCCGCCGGGCCATGGAGGCAGGCGCCGCGGGCTTCCTCGTGAAGGACGGCCCCCGTCGAGGAACTGGCCTCCTGCATCCGCCGCGTCCTGAACGGTGAGACGGTCATCGACTCCGCTCTCGCCGCGGCCGCCCTCAGCGCCGGCCCCAACCCCCTCACCTCCCGCGAGTGCGACGTACTGAGTGCCTCGGCGGACGGGGCGACCGTCGCCGACATCGCCTCCGCCCTCCACCTCTCCGAGTCCACCGTCCGCAACTACCTCTCCTCCACCATCGGCAAGACCGGCACCCGGAACCGGACGGAGGCGTTGCGGGAGGCCCGGCAGCAAGGGTGGCTGTAGGCGCGATGCCCGCAACCCGGTGGCGGCCTGCCCGCCAAGCGGGTCGGGCGAACTCCGCCGTGGTTCGGCAGCACTGCGCGAACGCCGCCACCAGCAGCGTGCCGGGCCCGGACCGTCGCCCGTCACCCATCACTCCAGGACCGGGCCGAAACAGCGACGACACCCGGCCGGCGGACCCCCAGGAGGCCTGTACCGGCGATCCCGAGGGCACCTTCTCGCCAATTCCGCCCATCACGCCCTGCCCCTACCTCACCGCTGAGACCTCCACCGACTTGTACTCCGTTCCCTTCGGGGCCAGGCAGACGAACCAGTCCACCTGGGAGCCCTCCGCCGGGCGGATCGTCGGCTGGTCGGTGGCGATTTCCGTGTTTGCCGGGGCCCGGTCCGCCTTGGTCGTGGTGCCGTCCTTCCATGTGCAGGTGACCTGCTGGGCTTCCTTGCTCACCTGGCCGATGACCAGGCGTTGCGGGCCGTCGGGGTCGACGGCGAAGGGGATCGAGGCGGTCTGGAGGTCCGTGCCCGACATGGTGTCGTCCTTCGTGAACACGTCCTCGAACGTCTTCCGCCGCTTGTCGCCGTCGCTGAAGTACACGACGTACGAACTCTTGCCGATCAGGTCGGAGGCCTTGGTCCCGCCCCCCGCCGGGGCATCGCCATACTCGCCCATCGCCTCAAGCTGCCCCGCCGCCTGCGCCTCGGTCCGCGGCGCGGCCCAGACGTCGATGGCGACCCACCACTCCTTGCCGTTCTCAGTTCCGGTCGCGAGGGTCGTCCGGGCGGGGGTGAACAGGTCGGGTGCCGGCGTCGCCGACCCGGTCGCCGCCGGTACCACCGTCCCGCCCCCGCCCGGCAGTCCCGCCACCGCGAGCGTCGCCGAGGAACCGGCGAGTACCAGGGCCGTGGCCGCGGCGACCGCCCAGCGGCGGGCCTTGCGGCGACGGCCGCCGCGGATGACCGCCTCGTAGGGGGCTATACCGATCTCGACCTCGTCCGTGGCTCCGGCCAGCATGGAGGCGATGTCACCGTTCGTCATGTCGTGGTTCGTCTCCCGGTCCGCGTTCATCACTTCCGCCCTCCCTGCGTCACGACGTCCGCCAGCCCCGGTATGGCGCGGAGTTTCGCGATTCCCTTGGCCGCGTTGCTCTTCACCGAGCCGACGGAACAGCCCATCGCCTCGGCGGTCTGTGTCTCGGTGAGGTCCTCCCAGTACCGCAGGACGACCGCTTCGCGCTGCCGTGGCGGCAACTGGGACAACGCCTTCAGCAGGGCGCTGCGGTCATCGGCCTGGGCGATGCGGTCGCCGGTGTCGGCGATCTCGCGCACCAGACCCGAGTCGTCCTTGGGCGCCAGGAACTCCCGGAGCCGTCGACGGTGTTTTCGTGCGTGCGCGTTGATCATCACGCGCCGTACATACGCCTCCGGGTCGTCGGCCGAACCGACTCTGCGCCAGGCCACGTAGACCTGTTCCAGGGTCGACTGGACCAGGTCCTCCGCGCCGTGCTGCTCCCCCGTGAGGAGAAATGCCGTCCGCATCAGCCGCGGCCAGCGGCCGATGACGAAGCTCTGGAACTCCTCGTCCCGAGCCTCCTTGCGATCCCCCATGGGCACCTCCACCTCCTAGATGTCTAAAGGAGTCCATGGGCCGCCCAGACCGTTGCCTCAGACGGCGGAAATCTTTTCGCCGGCACGGAACACCAGCGCATACCCCTCCGTCAGCGCCCCAGGACTCACTTTCCCCGCCGTCCGCGCCGCCGCCAGCGTCGACATCACCGCGAGTCCCAGCGAGCCGCCCATCGGTGCGCGAGGTATTGACCAGTCCCGACATCAGTCCCGCCCCCCCGGGCGCCGCCCCCGACGTGGCCAGCGACCAGGAACTGTCCGGCGCACGCGAGCGCCACGACCAGCCAGACGGGAGGCGTCGTATGTGGGCGGAGGGCGCGGGTTACTGCGGCGGCTTCCAGCATGGCCGTCATCGTCTAGGCCTGGCCTGGGCCTGCCTCTTCTTCAAGAGAAGATAAAGAATTCGTTAGCTGGCCAAAGCATCGGAATAGTTGCCCCAGCACACCGGGTTGGCCACTGACATGAGATCTACGCCGACCGATCAGCCCAGCCGCCCGGCGAGCGGCGCCCTCGTCCCGGTGCTCGCGTTCGCGGGCATCGTCGTCGCGGTGATGCAGACCCTGCTCGTCCCGGTCATCAAGGACCTGCCCCAGCTCCTCGACACCGAGCCCAGCAACGCCACCTGGGTCCTGACCTCCACGCTTCTCTCGGGCGCCGTGGCCACGCCGATCATGGGCCGCCTCGGCGACCTGTACGGCAAGCGGCGGCTGCTGATCGTCAGCCTGTCGGTGATGGTGGTCGGCGCGCTGGTCAGCGCCCTCACCAGCGACCTGATCGTCATGATCGCCGGCCGTAGCCTCCAGGGCTTCGCGATGGGCGCGATCCCCCTCGGCATCGGCCTGATGCGGGACATGCTGCCGCGCGAGAAGCTCGGCTCGGCGATGGCCCTGATGAGCTCCTCGATCGGCGTCGGCGGCGGCCTCGCCCTGCCGCTCGCGGCCCTGATCGCCCAGCACGCCGACTGGCACGCCCTCTTCTACGGTGCCGCGGGCCTCGGCGTGCTCTCCATCGTCCTCACCCTCCTCGTCGTACCGGAATCCTCCATGCGCGCCGAGGGCTCCTTCGACGGGCTCGGCGCGTTCGGTCTCTCCACCGGCCTGGTCCTCTTCCTCCTGCCCATCACCAAGGGCAGCGACTGGGGCTGGACCTCGGCCACCACGCTCGGCCTGTTCGCCGCGTCGGCCCTCGTGCTGCTCCTGTGGGGCGTCTTCGAGCTGCGCACCAAGGCGCCGCTCGTCGACCTGCGCACCACGGCCCGCCCGGCCGTCCTCTTCACCAACCTCGCGTCGATCATGGTCGGGGTCAGCTTCTACGTCGTCTCGCTGGTCCTTCCCCAGCTCCTCCAGCTCCCGAAGGCCACCGGCTACGGCCTCGGCCAGTCGATGGTCGTCGCCGGCCTGCTGGTCGCCCCGCTGGGCCTGACGATGATGTTCACGGCGCCGGTCTACGCCCGCCTGTCCGCCAAGTACGGCCCCAAGACCACCCTCATCCTCGGCATGCTGATCATCGCGATCGGCTACGGAGCGGGTCTGGGCCTCATGAGCGCCGCCTGGCAGAGCCTGGTCATCGCCGTTGTCCTCGGCGCCGGCATCGGCCTCGCCTACTCCTCACTCCCCGCCCTGATCGTCGGCGCGGTCCCGGCCTCGGAGACAGGCGCGGCCAACGGCCTCAACACGCTGATGCGGTCCATCGGTACGTCGGTGTCGAGCGCCGTCATCGGCATGGTGCTGGCCAACACGGCGAACACCGTGAACGGCGTCGCGATCCCGACCATGCACGGCTTCCGCGTCTCCTTCCTCATCGCGACCGGAGCGGTGGCGGTCGGTCTGCTGATGGCCCTGTTCCTGCCGAAGCCGAACCGTGCGCCCCAACTGCGGGCGAGCAGCGAGGAGGAGGACAACCTGGCGCGCGCCGAGGAGGCCCTGCGCGGTTTCCGCGGCCGGGTCCTGGACGCCGAAGGCACCCCGGTCCCCCGCGCCAAGGTCACGCTCATCGACCGCCGCGGCCGCCAGGCGGGCGCGACGCTCTCCGACGAGGACGGCGGTTACGCCCTCGCGGTCCCGGCCCAGGGCGCGTACGTCCTGGCCGCCCGCGCCACCGGCCACGGACCGCTCGCCTCGTCCGCGACCCACGCGGGCGACGAGAGCGCGGTCGCCCTGGACCTGTCGCTGCCGGGCGAGACGGTCTCCGCACCCTGAGCGTAGGGTTCGCCGACGCGCCCCGGTCCCACCCCGCCATACCCCCTGTCGCCCGCCGACCAGGGGGTACGGCAGCATGGAGGCGCCCACAGACCCGTACGACCGGAAGGCCCCCGCCCATGACCGCGGCACCCAAGCCCGAGATCCTGGCCGCGTTCGAGGCGGCGAAGGGATTCATGCCGGTGGACGAGGGCCTCGCCTTCTACACGGCCGCCGTCGAGGCCGGCGCTCTCGGGCTGCCGCTCCTGGAAGTCGGGACGTACTGCGGCCGTTCCGCGATCCTGCTCGCCGACGCGGCCCGCGCGGCCGGCGTCACCGCACTGACCGTCGACCACCACCGCGGCAGCGAGGAGCAGCAGCCCGGCTGGGAGTACCACGACCCCGAGACGGTGGACCCCGAGATCGGCCTGATGGACACCCTGCCGACGTTCCGCCGGACCCTGCACAAGGCGGGCCTGGAGGACCACATCGTCGCCCTGGTCGGCCGTTCCCCGCAGATCGCGAAGATCTGGAACTCCCCCCTCGCCCTCGTCTTCATCGACGGCGGCCACACCGACGAGCACGCGAGCGCCGACTACGAGGGCTGGGCGCCCCACGTCGCGGAGGGCGGGCTGCTCCTCATCCACGACGTGCACCCGGCCCCCAAGGACGAGTTCACCGGCCAGGCGCCGTACCGGATCTATCTGCGGGCGCTGGAGTCGGGGGCGTTCACGGAGGTGTCCGCCACGGACACGCTGCGCGTGCTGCGGCGGGTGGGTGCGGGGATCTGAGGCGCCGCGGGTCTCAGGGCTTCACGTTGATGTCGATGTCGACCGGGGTCTGGATGACATTGCCCGTGCCGACGCCCGGCTGACCGTAGACGTGGTCGACGGCACAGACGTCTTCCGGCGGCACGCAGGGGAACGCGGCGGCCTGGCTGTCGGCGCTCCCAGTACGACCGCCCCGGCGACGGCGCTGAGAATGCTCGCCATGACACGCATATATGAACTCATGGGCGATTATCGGCATATCACCCAGCCGTGAGCGACACCGACGGTGCCGTTCGGATGAAGCGACCCGCTCCGCACCCACCGGCCTGCCGTGTCGGTGACCCGCCGCTAGGGTGGCTGTCGTGTCGTACGTAGGCCCGGACTTCGATCCTCCCCAGCCCCGCCGTCCCCGGCGCCGCCTTCTCACTGTCGCGCTCGCCGCGCTCGTCCCGGGCGCGCTGCTCGGGTGGCTGGTGTACGAGGCGGTGGGTGGATCGGATGGCGGCCCGGACAGCCCCGTGGGGGCGTCCTCGGCGTCCGGCGGTCTGTTCACGCCCGCCGAGAGCCCCGACGAGAGCCCCACCGACGACGACAAGAAGCCGAGCCCCAGCGCGACGCCCTCGCTCACCGGTCCCACCTCCTCCGCACCCGCCGCCACCGGTCCCCTCAAAGGCAAGGTCGTCGTCATCGACCCGGGCCACAACCCGAACAACTTCCAGCACACCGCCGACATCAACCGCAAGGTGAACATCGGTACGGGCTGGAAGGAGTGCGACACCACCGGCACCTCCACCAACTCCGGTTACACGGAAGCCAAGTTCACCCTCGACGTCGCCCACCGGCTGCGCACCCTGCTGGAGAAGCAGGGCGCCACGGTGAAGCTGACGCAGGACGGCGACCGGACGTTCGGCCCGTGCATCGACGAGCGGGCGAGCATCGGCAACAAGGCGGACGCGGACGCCGTGGTGTCGATCCACGCGGACGGCGCGGGCGCCGGCCAGCGCGGCTTCCACGTCATCCTCCCCGGCAAGGTCAAGGCGGGCAGCGCCGACACCGGCCCGATCGTCGCCTCCTCCGCCGAACTCGGCGAGCGCATCGCCGGCAACTTCGTCCGCGTCACGGGGAGCGCCCCCTCCAACTACGTCGGCGACGGCACCGGTCTGGTCACGCGTAAGGACCTCGGCGGTCTCAATCTGTCAACGGTTCCCAAGGTGTTCATCGAGTGCGGCAACATGCGCGATACCAAGGACGCGGCACAGTTGACCAGCGGTGCCTGGCGACAGAAGGCGGCGCAAGGGATCTCTGAGGGAATCGTGAGTTTCCTGCGCGGGTAGTGGTCCGCGGGTTGATCCCCGGGGACAGCCTCGTCGGACGGACGATAAGGTCGTCTTTACGATGAGGGGCCACCCCCGCGCTTCACACCGGGGCCTGACGGCGACATGGTGACAGCGACGCCTCCAACGAAGCCGATGACGAGACGACTGAACCGAAGGACCTAGAAGTGAATATCCGCTCCCTCACTCGAGGCGACGGCGTGGTGATCGGAGCAGCGGTACTGCTGTTCATCGCGTCGCTCCTCGACGTTGCCAGCTGCGACGGCAGTTACTGCGGCGCTGTCGACGTCCCGAACGCCTGGGGCATGAGCCTTGGCCTCGGGCTCGGTACGTACATGACCGGTGTGGTCGGCGGTGCGCTGATCGTGGTTGCCCGCCTCCAGCCCCAGCCTCGCAAAGTGGCGGGCCTGGACCTGGGAACGGTCGGTGTCGTCCTGACAGTCGCGGCCGCCTGGGCGCTGCTGTGGTGGACGATCGACTCGGACGGCGCGGGCGCTGGTCTCATCCTCGGCATGATCGCCGCGCTGGTCCTCGCAGCCGGCGCGATCGCCGCGCCGCTGGTCCCCGCCCTGAACGCGGCACTTCTCCCGGCCCCCCGCCCCGCCGCCCCGCAGCCCTACGGCGCCCAGCCGCCCGGCGGTTACGGCTACCCGGGCGCCCCGCAGCCGGGTCAGCCGCAGCCCTACGGTGGTCAGCCGCAGCCGGGTCAGCCGTACGGCGCCCAGCCGCAGCCCGGTCCGAGCCAGCCGCAGCCCCAGGCGCCCCAGCCGGCCGGGGACTTCTCCCCGTTCTGGTTCGCGGTGCCGGTGGCGCGCCCCCTCTTCGCGGAGGACGGCTCGCAGTCGCCGATCGCCGAACTCGCCCCGGGTACCTGGTACCTGGCCGTCGAGCAGCGCGGCGCCAACCTGGTCGCGCAGACGCAGGACGGCCGTCGTGGCGTACTGCAGGACACCTCGGGCATCCAGCGCGGCTGATCCCGAAGCGACATCAACGCACGGCCCTTCGCCCTTCCGGGCGGGGGGCCGTTGTCGTACAGTCGCCTCCCTCGACCGGCGAACTGACACACCGTCAGGAGGCGGCTATGCGGCTCGGTCTCGCACTCGGCTACTGGGGCCGCGGCCCCAACCCCGACCACGTACCGCTGGCGCAGGAGGCGGAGCGGCTCGGCTACGACTCCGTGTGGACGGCCGAGTCCTGGGGCTCGGATGTCTTCACCCCCCTGACCTGGATCGCCGCCCAGACCTCAAGGATCAAGCTGGGCACGGCGGTTGCCCAGATGGCGGCCCGCTCCCCGACCACCACGGCGATGCACGCGCTCACCCTGGACCACCTCTCCGGGGGCCGCATGATGCTCGGTCTGGGACTCTCCGGCCCGCAGGTGGTCGAGGGCTGGTACGGCCGCCCGTTCCCGAAGTCACCGCTGACCGCGACGCGCGAATACGTCGACGTCGTACGCCAAGTCCTACGGCGCGACGCCCCCGTCGCACTCGCCGGCCGCTTCCACTCCCACCCCTACCGGGGCTCGGACGCCACAGGCCTGGGTAAATCCCTCAAGCCGATCACCCACCCCCTGCGCCCCGACCTCCCCGTCCTCCTCGGCGCCGAGGGCCCGAAGAACGTCGCCCAGACGACCCGCATCGCTGACGGCTGGCTCCCCCTCTACTGGTCCCCGACCCGCCCCGAGGTCTACGAGGCCTCCCTCGCCGACGCCCCGGACGGCTTCCTCATCGCCCCCATGGCTCAGGTCCGGGTCTGCGACGACGTACGCGAGGGCCTGCTCCCCGTGAAGACCATGCTCGGCTTCTACATCGGCGGCATGGGCCACGCGGCCCGCAACTTCCACGCCGACCTGATGGCACGCATGGGATACGAGGAAGAAGCCCGCCGCATCCAGCGCCTCTTCCTCGAAGGCCGCCGCGAGGAGGCGGTGCTGGCGGTCCCCGACGCCTTCGCCGACGAGATCTCCCTCGTCGGTCCGCGCGAACGCATCGCCGAACGCCTGGAGTTGTGGCGCAAGGGCCCGGTGACGGACCTGCTGGCGCTCGCGCCGGACCGGGACAGTCTGCGCGTACTCGCGGAGCTCAACTCCTAGATCTCGCCCAGCCCTTGGCGGGAACGGGTATTTCGGAGGCGTGGCGCCTACGCCCGAGGTATATGTCTGTGGTGCACGCGACACGCGCTCCCATGGAGCCGCGGGTTGCGCAGGGGGTGGGGCTACAAGGGGGGCTTTTGGGACGCGTGTTGCGGAGCGTTCTCGTTCTGGTGTCCGCGACTCTGCTGCTCGCCGCGATGCTCGGCGAAGCCGCACAGGCCGCGGACGACGAATGCTCGCCCGGGCAACTGAAGGCCGCGCGCGTCACGGCGTCGGTGCGGCTCAAACACGAGGGCGAGGACTACACGAAGGCGGACGCCGTTCTCACCGTCAAGGTGCCCAAGTCCTGGCGCCTGGCGGCGGATCTGCTGCTGAACGGGGACACCGAGAACTACCGGACGGCCATGCGGTGTCTGCTGCGCGACCCCCGGGACGCCGTCTTCTACCGGGACACGGAAGGGCGCGCACGGCCGCCCCACGTGACCGTCCAGAAGAAGTGGGTGACGGTCGAGCAGCACGTCACGACCTGGGTCGTCGACCTCCAGCAGCGTGACTTCGGAACCTGGCGCCTCACTGAGGGCAAACGGTGGTGGACCCTGGAGTTGCTGCGCCCGCCCGCCCTGGACAAGGCCTGGTGGCAGGCAATCACCGTCGATCTGGGCGGTCGGGCGGCGCGCAGTGTCTCCATGCCACCGACCGCGGGAGCCACGGACAAGCTGACCTGGGCCAGAGAGAAGGCCGGCGGCCACCCGCCCGAGTTGCGGGTCACTCTCCAGCCGCCCGCGACCAAGGCCTCGGCCGCCCGGTGGAGCGAGGACCCCGGGTATGTGCTCGATCCACTGGCCTGGATGCCCTGGACCGTGGCGATGCTCGTCCTGATCCTGGCCGCGTCGCGCGCCCTGCGCCTCGCTCCTGTCTCCTCGCCGCGCACCGAGGCGGAGAAGGACACGGTCCGCCATGTGCGGACCATGGGTGTGCTGACGTTCGTCTTCACGGTCGTCCAGTACTTCGACGACGCCCTTCTCAGTCATTTCGCCAACGACGATGTGGCTCTGTTCTGGACCGACCGGCATCGGACGGCCGTACATCTCACGCTCGCCCTGCTCACGGGGCTGGCACTGTGCGTCTTCGGCAGACCGCAATGCGCCGTCACCATCCGCAGCCGGCAGCTGGGGGTCGTCGTCCCCCTCCTCGCGGCCGCCGTAGGCTACGTCGCCGCGGTGGTGGCCAGACCCGGGTGGTTCGGGCTGCCGTCGCACCTGTGGCTGGACTGGGAGAACAACCCGGACGAAGTGGTCTGGTTCCAGCAGGCCCAAGGCAAGTACGCGTTCGTCCTGGCCTGCGCATGCGTCGTCCTGGTCTGGCTCGTGGGGGCCACCGCGTCCTTCCTTCGGCTGTGGCGGTCCTGCGGGGCCCCGGCGCCCGGCTCCAACCGGGGCCGTTTTCCCTTCGCCGTCCTCGGCGGGCTCGTGGCGGTGTCGGTGGTGATCCCGGCGGTCGGGATCTGGACCGCCCAGAACACGTGGGAGCAGCGGAGCTGGCTCAGCCCGCACTACTCCGACGGGTACGGCCTGTGGCACGAGGCGGAGGTGTTCAACGATCTCCGCTGGTTCCCGTCGGGCTGGCTGGACTGGGTCAACGGCACCTACTTCTGGTGGTGGGGCCCGTCCCTGGCGATCGTGGCCGCGCTCCGGGTGCGAGCCGCTTCCTCCGTCCCGCCGGCCCTGTTCCCGTCGGCGCCGGAGATACGGGCGCTGAAGGCGTTCTTCATCGTGTGTGTCGCGCCGGTCGTCGGCTGGTACGCCGGTGTCCCCTTGTCCTGGCTTCCGTTGCTGGCGCTCTGGGGCGCCCTCACCGCCCTGCTGGCCGTCGGCCGCAAGCGTTCGGTCCTGTACCGGGAACTGTTGCCCGGTGTACCGCTGCACGAGGTGGCCAAGGGATACAGCCGGCAGAGGCTGCTCAAGGACGCGCGACGCCATCGCGAGCTGCACGCCCAGCTGCGCCGCCTCGAGCAGGGCCAGGAGGACGGTGTCCGGGGTCAGTTGGAATATGAGCTGGACCGGCTGAACCGGCTGCCGAACCCCTCCCCGCCGCCGGGCCTGCCGAACAGCTGGGTGCGTCTGCCGCACTCCGTCGGCCCGGTGGAACTGGCCCTGGCCTGGGGACCGAGAGCCCAGTGGTGGGAGAACGCCTGCAGGGCGGCGCTGTTCGCCGCGCTGATCGCCGTACCGGCCGGCCTTGTCCAGTTCTGGGTCGACCACGTCCGGGGTTCCGTGTGGAGCGACAAGTTCCTGGACCGCTTCGGTTTCGCCGACGCGGCGATGTCCTTGATCGCGATGGAAGTCATCTGGGCCGGCGCCGGCTTCGTGCTGGGCGCCCTGTGGCGCGAACTGCCCGGTCGTCGCGGACCGACCCGGGCCTTCTGGCTGTCCCTCGTGTACGCGGCTCCGGTGCTCGTGCACTGGGTCGGCATCAGGTTCGTCGACCAGCCCTTCGGCACCTGGGCGTTCAACCTCAGCCTCACGCTGCTCGTGCTCACCCTGACCGGGGTGGCCATGGACATCGACACGTTCCGCCGCGAGGCCCACTACTGGCCCACGAAGGCCGGTCTGCTCCTGTCCGTGTACCAGTGGCGGACGGCCTCGATCCAAGTGGCCTTCCTCGTGGGGCAGATCGTGGCGCTGGTGACCATCTGGCAGCAGATGAAGGGCGCCGACCCCATGATCCTGATCGAGCGGGACCCCACCGAGGGAGCGAGCAGCGGCAGCGGTTCCGGGAATTAGCCGGCGTCGCCCCGGAGGACCCCGTGCCGTACCGCTGCGCCGCTCGGGCGAACCCCTTCGGGTTTCATACAGGATTGAGCGGCAACCCGATGGTTATGTCCTCTCGATATAGCGGTGCCAACTCGGCCGGCACGGTCATAGCGATCGTCGCCGACATCATGGCCCTCATCCTGGGCCTCTGGATCCTGATGTACCTGCTGGACGCGAACCGCGCGAACGACTTCGTGCAGTTCATCCACGACGCGGCTCGCTGGCTGGCGGGCTGGAGCCACGACCTGTTCACGTTCGACGAGGCGTGGGCGCGGGTCGTCGCCGGGTATGGACTGGCAGCGGTGGTCTACCTGTTCATCGGACACGCCATCGCCAACCGGGTCCACCGCCACTGAACCCACCCGAACTCTCAGGCGCAGCAGTCCGGGTCCAGCCCGCTCGGCAGGCGGTCCCCGCCGAACACAGCGCACGTAGCCTCATGACCACCCAGCGCGGCGACCGCCAGAAGTAGCGACCCGGCCGTCCAAGTGGTCAGTTCCCGGGGCCAGATGGCGCCGTCGTCGAAGACGTACCCGGTCCAGTACAGGCCGCTCTCCGGATCCCGCAGATGCTGGATCGCCTGGAGAATGTCCAGCGCACGGTCGGACTCGCCCATCGCCCAGAGCGCGAGGGCGAGTTCGGCGCTTTCGCCTCCCGTCACCCACGGGTTGGGGGCGACGCAGCGCACCCCGAGTCCGGGTACGACGAAGCGGTCCCAGTCCGCCTCCATGCGGGACTTGGCTTCCGGGCCGGTGAGCGCGCCGCCGAGGATCGGGTAGTACCAGTCCATGGAGTAGCGGTCCTTGTCCAGGAACCGCTCCGGGTGGCGGCGGATGGCGTGCCGCAGCATGCCCAGCGCCAACTCCCAGTCCGGCTGCGGCTCTTCGCGCTGTTCCGCGATGGCGAGCGCGCACCGCAGCGCGTGGTGGATGGACGAGGAACCTGTCAGCAGCGCGTCCGTGGTGAACGTGCCGTCGTCCTCGCCCTTCCAGCCGATCTGGCCGCCGGGCTGCTGGAGCCGCAGGACGTATTCCACCGCCGAGTAAACCGTCGGCCATATGCGGTCGAGGAAGGTGTCGTCGCCCGTCGAGAGGTAGTGGTGCCATACGCCTACGGCTATGTAGGCGACGAAGTTCGTCTCCCGGCCCCGGTCGGTGACGTCGTCGAACGCCCCGTCCTGGTAGGCCGCGTACCAGGAACCGTCCTCGTTCTGGTGCCGGGCCAGCCAGTCGTAGGCCCGCTCGGCGGCCTCGTGCTCGCCCGCCGCGTCCAGGGCCATCGCGGCCTCGGTGTGGTCCCAGGGGTCGAGATGGTGGCCGCGGAACCACGGGATCGCCCCGTCCGCGCGCTGCGCGGCGAGGACGCCGGCGACGGTCGCGGCGGCCTCCTCTGCGGTGAGGACGCCGGACAGGACGAGGTGTTCGGTACGAGGAGTGGTCACCGCGCATCCACGGCAGGCAGGTGCGGCTTGGTCGCGTACGCCACGAAGCTCTTGCCGATCAGGGGGTTGAGGGCCTGCTCGGCGACCCTCGTCGCCAGCGGCTTCTTCATGATGTCCCAGACCAGCAGCTTGTGGTACGCCTTCACCGGCAGCGCCTTGTCGTTGTCGACGCCGAACGCGCACTTCAGCCACCAGTACGGCGAGTGCAGGGCGTGCGCGTGGTGGGTGCCGTACGGCTTGAGGCCGGCCTCGCGGATCTTCGCGAGGAGTTCGTCCGCCTTGTAGATGCGGATGTGGCCGCCCTCGACCTCGTGGTAGGCGTCGGACAGCGCCCAGCAGACCTTCTCGGGGCCGTAGCGCGGGACGGTGACGGCGATCCGGCCGCCGGGCCTCAACACCCGCACCATCTCGGCGAGTACGCCCTTGTCGTCCGGGATGTGTTCCATGACCTCGGAGATGATCACGACGTCGAAGGACTCGTCGGGGAAGGGCAGCGCCAGGGCGTCGCCCTCCATCGCGGTGGCCGTCGCGCCCTCGGGGGCCTCGCCGGCCTCCTTCATCGCCGCGAACCACTTGGCGACCTCGCGGATCTCCTCGGCGTTCTGGTCCAGCGCGACGACCTGCGCGCCGCGCCGGTAGCACTCGAACGCGTGCCGGCCGGCTCCGCAGCCGAGGTCCAGGACGCGGTCGCCCGGGGCTAGCGGGAACCGGGAGAAGTCGACGGTCAGCACGTGGCCCTGCTTTCGCGATCGGATTCAACGTCAACAACTTCTTCGGCCGCGGGTGCGACGCGGCCGGCGTGCGGGGCTGCGGGCGGGAGGGCCATCGCCTCGCGGTACCGGGCCGCCGTTCCCTCGGCGGCCCGGGCCCAGGTGAACCGCGCCAGGACCCGCTCACGTCCCGCGCGACCGAGCCGCGCCCGGAGGTCACGGTCGCCGAGCAGTCGGATCAGGGCGGTCGCGAGTGCCCCGGAGTCCCCCGGCGGTACGGCCAGACAGGTCTCCCCGTCGCGCCCGGCGACCTCCGGGATCGCGCCGCCGGTCGTCGCGACCAGCGGTGTGCCGGTGGCCATGGCCTCCGCCGCGGGGAGCGAGAAGCCCTCGTACAGGGACGGCACGCAGGCGACCTCCGCCGAGCGGACCAGGTCGACCAGTTCGGCGTCGGTGATGCCCTTGACGAAGCGGATGGCACCTTCGAGGCCGTAGCGCTCGATGGCCTGGGCGACGGGGCCGTCCTCGGCGCGCTTGCCGACGACGACGAGGTGGGCGTCGGGGTGCTCGGTGCGGACCTTCGCGAGGGCCTCGACCAGGAAGATCAGGCCCTTGAGGGGGACGTCGGCGCTGGACGTGGTGACGATCCGGCCGGGGACCACGGCCACCGCGGGATCCGGCGAGAAAAGGTCGGTGTCGGCGCCGATGTGGACGACGTGGATGCGGTCGTCGCGGACGCCGAGGTGGTCGACGATCTCCTGGCGGGAGGTGCCGGAGACGGTGAGGACGGAGGGGAGTCTGCGTGCCGCGCGCTTCTGCATGCGGGTGAAGGCGTACCAGCGCCGCTTGGCCAGGCGCTGGCCCCAGCTCTCGGCCGCGTCCAGCTCCAACTGGCGGTCCACGGTGATGGGGTGGTGGATCGTCGTGACCAGGGGGGCGCCGAGGTCACCCAGGAGGCCGTATCCCAGCGTCTGGTTGTCGTGCACGACGTCGAACTCGCCGCGCCGGGCGCGCAGATGGCGGCGGGCGCGCAGGGAGAACGTCAGCGGCTCGGGAAAACCGCCGGTCCACATCGTCGCCACTTCGAGGGCGTCGATCCAGTCGCGGTACTCGTCGCGCTTGGGGGTGCGAAAGGGGTCCGGGGACCGGTACAGGTCGAGGCTCGGGAGCTCCGTGAGGCTCAACCGGCCGTCGATGTCGTCGCCCTCGTCGAGGACGGGGTAGGGCTGGGAGCCGATGACCTCGACGCGGTGGCCGAGGCGGGCCAGTTCGCGGGAGAGGTGGCGGACGTAGACGCCCTGGCCGCCGCAGAACGGGTTTCCCTTGTAGGTGAGGAGTGCGATGTTGAGCGGTCGCTCGCCGTCCGCGGCCGGGTCCTCCTGGGAACCCGCCCGACTGGCCTCAGCGGTCACTCCGGGCCCCCTTCTCCCTGCTATTTCCCGCGAGATTACGCCGGGACGCTAATCTAGAACAAGTTTCAGACTTGATCGTTCAAGAGGCTCTGAATCTACCGGCAGGTAGGGGCACTGTGAGCAGTGGATCAGGTGATTCACGCCACCACCGACACCCCTGACATGCTGTGTGATCACTCGCCCTCACCGACTGTCACGGACGGGACCCATGCCTGCGGAAGCCATCACCCAGCGCCCCGCCTCTGCGCCCCTCACGGAGCGGCAGGAGGCCCGTCGTCGCCGCATCCTGCACGCGAGCGCGCAGCTGGCGAGCCGGGGCGGTTTCGACGCGGTGCAGATGCGGGAGGTCGCGGAGTCCTCGCAGGTGGCGCTGGGCACGCTGTACCGCTACTTCCCGTCCAAGATCCATCTGCTGGTCGCCACGATGCAGGATCAGCTGGAGCACATGCACGGCACCCTGCGGAAGAAGCCGCCGCAGGGCGAGACGGCGGCCGAGCGGGTGGCGGAGACCCTGATGCGCGCGTTCCGCGCACTCCAGCGCGAGCCGCATCTCGCCGACGCGATGGTCCGCGCCCTCACCTTCGCCGACCGCAGCGTCTCCCCCGAGGTCGACCAGGTCTCCCGCCAGACCACGGTGATCATCCTGGACGCGATGGGCATCGAGGACCCGACCCCCGCCCAGCTCTCCGCGGTCCGCGTCATCGAGCACACCTGGCACTCGGCCCTGATCACCTGGCTCTCGGGTCGCGCCTCCATCGCCCAGGTGAAGATCGACATCGAGACGGTGTGCCGCTTGATCGACCTGACGGCGCCGGAGGGCACATGAAGGACCTACGAGACGGGTTCCCTGCGCCGGCATGACCCGGATCAGGTTCTAGGGGTCGCCTTCCGGCCTGACTGCTGCCTTCTGGCCTCTCAGCCCGGACCGTCGACGTCGGCACCGGCGTAAGCGTTGCTTTCCGCCAGAGTCGGCTACTCCGGTTCGAACTCCCTCACTCGTCCCGTAGGCCTATTTCCAGAATAGAACCTCCGTGCGGCAATAGCACCTCCCGAAAGCATATTTTTCTGGACAAAACCGAACGAGATGCCTATCCCACGGAGCCCAGCCCGCTCCAGCTCCGGCCGATCACGGCCTCCCCGGCCCACTGCTCCAGCAACCGCCGCGCCGCGCCCTCCGGGGTGACCGGAGAGACCTGCCGGGCACCCCACCCGGGGTCCGCACCCGCCGGCGGTGCGTCGTCTCATGCAGGGCAACGACAACACCCCAGGGGCGCGGGGAACTGCGCGACCAGCCCCCACAATCCGCAGTCGTGAAGCTGCCCTCGACCACCCCTCCGGGAGCGCGCGGTACTCGTCGGAGACAGATCGTGCCGTCGACGATGCGCTCGCCGTTCGGCACGCCGTCGTGGACGACGATCTCGCCGTAGCGCCGCCCGCCGGTGACGGGCACGTTGACCACCCGTCCGCGCGTCGGGCAGAGCCGCTCGATCCACACGACCTCCTGTAGTCCGCCGGTGTCGAGGCGCACGCACGCGTTCCCGAAGCGGGCGTCGATCTCGCCTTCCCCGTCGGGGAGTTCGATGCCGAAGCCCGCCCAGGCGTCCCGTGCGGTCGCCCACTCCCGCTGGATCGTCGCGGCGATCCCGAGGTTCCAGAACGCCGGTTCGCCCTCGCCGCGCGGGGCGCGGGCGGCGGCCTCGCGCCCCAGCTCGTACGCCTTCTGCCAGTTGCGCAGGAACTTGCGGGCGAGCGCGGCGTCGTACCACCACTCCGCGCTCGGCTTCTCGTCCGGGAAGTGGGCGAGCACCTGCTCGAAGAGCTCGGCGGCGCGCAGCCACTCCTCGGCGTCCCACGCCTGGTACGCCCGCTCGATCAGCTGCCTGGCCTGGCTCTTGTGCACGTTCCCCTGCCCGGATCGGTCCTGTGACGACCGCTGGAACGTAAGCCCCTACTCCTCCGGCGGGAACACCGGCTCCCCGCTCCCCAGCAGCGTGATCGTGATCGCCTCCACCGGGCAGCTCTCCGCGGCCGCCAAGACCTTCTCGTTGGCGTCCGTTTCCGGGTCGACGGGGTGGGACTGGCGGCCGGTGTCGAGGTGGAAGCCGTCGGGGGCGTGGTGGATGCACTGGGCCGAGCCGATGCAGATGGAGCGGTCGACCTCGACCTGCCAGCGGTCACCCATGGCCGTTCATCCCTCCCAGCCGGCCGGGAGGTGGATCATCTTGTGCTCCAGGTACTCGCCGAAGCCCTCGGGGCCGAACTCCCGTCCCAGGCCGGAGTTCTTGTAGCCGCCGAACGGGCCCAGCATGTCGAGGCTGAAGGTGTTCACCGAGTACGTGCCCGTACGGACCTGGCGGGCGACGTCGATGCCGTGCGCCACGTCGGCCGTCCAGACGCTGCCGGAGAGGCCGTAGTCCGAGTCGTTCGCGATCTTCAGGGCCTCGGACTCGTCGCCGTAGGGAAGGAGGCAGATGACCGGGCCGAAGATCTCCTCGCGGGCGATCCGCATGGAGTTGTCGACGTCGCCGAAGAGGGTGGGCTCCACGTACCAGCCGCGGTCCAGGCCCGGCGGGCGGCCGCCGCCCGTGAGGATCTTGGCGCCCTCCTCCTGGCCGATACGGATGTAGTCGAGGTTCCTGCGCTGCTGGCGCCGCGCCACCAGCGGGCCCACCTGTGTGGCGGGGTCCAGCGGGTCGCCGACGACCAGCGCGCTCGCCGCGGCGGCGAAGGCGTCCGCGAACTCGTCGTAGCGCGAGCGCGGCAGGAGGATGCGGGTCTGGGCCACGCACGCCTGGCCGTTGTTCATCCAGGCCGCCGACACGATGCCGGGGACGGACGTGTCGATGTCCGCGTCCGGCAGGACGACCGCCGCCGACTTGCCGCCCAACTCCAGTGTCACGCGCGTCAGATTGCGTGACGCCACCTCCATCACGCGCTTGCCGGCCGCCACCGACCCGGTGAAGGAGACCTTGTCGATGCCCGGGTGCCCGACCAGGTATTCGCTGACCTCCCGGTCGGCGGGCAGGATCGACAGCACACCTTCCGGCAGCCCGGCCTCGCGCGTGATCTCGGCGAGGATGTACGCGTCCAGCGGCGACTCGGGCGACGGCTTCAGCACCACCGTGCAGCCGGTGAGCAGCGCGGGCGCGAGCTTGGCGGCGGCGACGAACTGCGGGACGTTCCACGGGACTACGGCGGCGACGACACCGACCGGCTCGCGCCGCACCAGGATCTTGCCGAGGACGCCGTCGCGCTGCTCCTCGTACGTGAAGTTCCGTGCGACCGTGATCGCCGCGTCCCACACCATCATCGCGCCGAGTGCCTGGGCGAGGACGCTCCAGGAGTACGGCGAGCCGTTCTCGGAGGAGATCACGCGGGCGATCTCCTCGTGCCGGGTGAGGATGCCGTCCTTGATGCGGGAGACGACCTCGATGCGCTCGTCGAGCGTCATCCGCGGCCAGGGTCCCTCGTCGAACGCCTTGCGCGCCGCCGCGACCGCCCGGTCCACGTCCCCGGCCGAGGCGTGCGGCACCCGTCCGATGACCTCCTCGGTGTGCGGGGAGATCACCTCGATGACGTCCTTGCCCAGGGGGTCGGTCAACTCCCCGCCGATGAACAGCTGTCCGTGTTCCACGAGCTCGGTCATGGCGACTGCCTCCCCGGGACTGGCTCTGACGGTTCATCAGATACGGGAACTGATACCAGTTCCCTTCGGAGGAGTCCACAGAGCTCACAGCCGCGCCGAGGCTGAAGGATGACTTGGGCTCCCATCGAAACGCGTTCTAGTTATAGTGGCGAGAACGCGGCGACAGGGGGCCCCATGACTCAGCTCATGCCACAGGTCGGCGACCACGGCGGAGGCGTCCGGTCGATCCGGGTCCCCATTCCCGACAACCCACTGGGCTTCACGCTGGTGTACGTCGTCGACACCGACGGCGGTCCGGTGCTGGTCGACACGGGCTGGGACGACCCTGAGTCCTGGGACACGCTCGCCGAGGGGCTGCGGGCCTGCGGCACCTCGGCCACCGAGGTCCACGGGGTGGTGATCACCCATCACCATCCCGACCACCACGGTCTGTCGGGCAAGGTCCGCGAGGTCTCCGGCGCCTGGATCGCGATGCACGCGGCGGACGCGGCCATCGTCCGACGCACCCGCGAGACCCGACCGGAGCGCTGGTTCTCCTATATGACGGCCAAGCTGGAGGCCGCAGGCGCCCCGGAGTCCCATGTGGCGCCCCTGCGCACCGCCCGTGACCGCAAGCTCCCCGGTTTCTCTCCCGCCGTCCCCGACCGCGAGATCGTCCCCGGCGAACTCCTCGGCCTGGCGGGCCGCCGTCTGCGCGCGATCTGGACGCCGGGCCACACACCGGGCCACGTCTGCCTCCACCTGGAGGAAAGCCACCCCGCCCAACTCCCGGGCAACGGACGCCTGTTCTCCGGCGACCACCTGCTCCCCGAGATCACCCCGCACATCGGCCTCTACGAGGACCCGGACGACGCCACCGTCACCGACCCGCTCGGCGACTACCTCGACTCCCTCGAACGCGTCGGCCGTCTCACCCCCGCCGAGGTCCTCCCCGCCCACCAGCACGTCTTCACCGACGCGGCGTCCCGCGTACGGGAGTTGCTCGCGCACCACGAGGAACGCCTCACCGACCTGCTGACGCTGCTGGTCGAACCCCTCACACCGTGGCAGCTCGCCGAGCGCATGGAGTGGAACCGCCCGTGGGACCAGATCCCCTACGGATCACGGACCATCGCGGTCTCGGAGGCCGAGGCGCATCTGCGGCGGCTGGTGAAGCTGGGGCGGGCGGAGGCCGTGGCCGGGAGCGAGCCGGTGACCTACGTCGCGGTGTGAATCGGGTCGCGGGCCGTGATCCGCCCCTGGTACCACTGGTCCATGGACCCTCTGGAGCAACTCCTCGCCGAGCGCGCCTGTGAACGGCTCATCCTCGACTTCGTCCGCCGGCTCGACATCGGGGACCCGGGCTCCGTGGCCGAGCTGTTCACCGAGGACGGCAGCTGGGAGTGGCCCTCGCCGGGCGACGGACGGCGGTACGACGGGCGCGAGGCGCTGCGGGAGTACTTCGGGTCCCGGCCCGGGGACCGGTTGTCACGGCGGGTGATGTCCAACGTCCTGGTCACGGCGGTCTCCTCGGACACGGCGACGGCGACCTCGTACTTCACCACGTACCGGGTCGACGGGTACCACGGCGGGATCGTGCCGCCGGGGGCGCCGGTCCAGGTCGGGCACTACGCGGACACGTTCCGGCGTTCGGCGGACGGGAGTTGGCTGCTGGCGTCGCGGGCGCTGCATCTGCCGTTCGGGGGGCCGACGCCTCAGCTGAGCGCGTAGTCGACGCCCTCGTCGTACGCCATCGCCATGCCCCGCGCGTACGCCTCCTCGTACGCCTGGTCGCCGAGCCGGTCGCGCAGGAGGCGTTCGCGGGCCTCGCGGGCGGCGACGCGGCCGGGCAGGCTGAACTGCTCCTTGCCCACGCGTTCCCAGGCACGACGGCTGATGCCGAGCAGCCGGGCGGCACGGCGGCCGTCTCCGCCTTCGCCCCCGATCTCGGCGGCCACCAGGGCGTCGATACCGAAGGCGACCCCGGCGGTGTTGTGCATCAGCCGATGCCCGGCCAGCGCGGCCCGGGCATGGTCCAGGGCGGCCACGGTGCGGCCCTGGGCGAGATCGGCGTCGGCGATGAAGGCGTCGACGAAGGCGCCCGTCCAGAGCTCGCCGCTCCCGGCGCACAGCGCGCGCAGTTCCGCGGCCGACTCGTCGACTTCGGCGTACGCGCCGCTCATCAGATGGGCGAGCGGCCGCATGGCGCGCATCTGGAGCTGCCCCGAGCCGCGCCAGTCCGACACGACGGGCACGAACGGCAGGTCCGAGAGCGCCTTGATCGTCGCGGCCGTGCGGCCGGTCAGGACCAGGGGGCCGAGGGTGACGTATCCGGTGGCGTCGATCGCGGCCGGATCGCCGAGTTCCCGCGCGAGGGCCATGCACCGCTCCGCCCAGGGGACCGCGGCCTCCGGGTGCCCCTGGGTGACCGCGACGGCCGCCCGGCTCCACAGCGCCAGCAGCAGGCCCTCGCCCGGCTCGTGCTCGACGGCGAGCACCCGGTCGAGCGCGAGCTGGGCGTCGCGCAGCATGCCGCAGTGCCGCCACAGGAACCCGATGCTCCCCGCCGTCTCCAGCGCGACCCGGCTGCCGGGGTCCTCCAGCGCGCAGTCCACGGCGGCGCGGAGGTCGGCCTGCTCGGCGAAGACCCGTTCGCACCAGGCGACCTGGCGGCCGGTGTTCCAGTCGGAGCAGGCCTCCCGCGCGAACCGCCGGTAGTGGTCCCGGTGCCGCCGCCGTACGGCCTTCCCCTCCCCCAACTCCCTCAGCCAGTCGGCGCCGTACTCGCGCACCGTGTCGAGGAGCCGGAAGCGGTCCGAGTCGGCCGGATGACGCAGCACCACCGACTGCCGGGTCAGGCGCAGAAGCAGGTTCTCGATCTGGTCGGCAGGGAGCGGCCCGCCCGCACAGACCCACTCGGCGGCCCGCCGGGTGAAGGAGCCGGCGAACACCGACAGCCGCGCCCACAACAGCCGTTCCAGCGGGGCGCACAGCTCGTGGCTCCAGCCGATGGCCGTGCGCAGGGTCCCGTGCCGCGGCGCCCCCTGTTCCGCCGTCCCCTCCCAGGCGAGCACGTCGAAGCGGGAGCGCAGCCGGTCGCCGAGGAGTGCGTGGAGCTGGTCCAGGGAGTGCGACGACAGCCGTGCGGCGGCGAGTTCGATGGCGAGCGGGATGCCGTCGAGGATCCGGCAGAGGTCGCCGACCTGCCGCCGGGCCGTGGCGTCGAGGACGAAGCCCGGGGTGACGGTGACGGCCCGCTGGGCGAACAGCGCCGTGGCGTCGGGCTTCCGCAGCGGGGCGACCTCGAGCGTCCGCTCCCCCGGCATGTCCAGCGGCTCGCGGCTGGTGACGAGGACGCGCACCCCCGGAGCGACGGCGAGCAGGTCCGCGATCAGTGCCGCGCACTCCGCCAGCAGGTGCTCGCAGGTGTCGAGGACGAGCAGCAGCCGCTTGTCCCGCACCCAGGCGCAGAGTGCCTGGGCCACCGGCCCGGCGGTCCGATCGGCCAGCCGCAGCGCCTCCATCACGGCCAGCGGCACCTGCCCCTCGGCCCGCAGCGGCGACAACTCCACCAGCCAGACCCCGTCGGGATACGCCGCTCCCGCCCGCTCCGCCGCCCGCAGCGCGAGCCGTGTCTTGCCCACCCCTCCCACCCCGACCAGGGTCACCGGGCGGCGCTCGCCGGAGGGCGCCAACTTCTCCGCGAGCCAGCCGAGTTCGTGCTGCCGCCCGACGAAGCCGCCGGGATCGGGCGGCAGGTTCCCGGGGAGGGTCTTCTCGCTGGACACGGGCAACAGTGTGACCGTGGCGCCACACGCCCACGCCGTCCGACCGAACCGGACGGACTGATCACCTGAAGTGGCCGCACCGAGCCACTTGACGACCGAACTCGATTAGATCAGCGACCGGATCAAGTCCTCCGCCGCCCCGAGGAGTTCGACCTCCCGCCGGCTCATCGTCGGATTGACCGCCCGCCGACGCCGCGCCTCCGCCAGCCCGACGTCGGTCAGGGACGAGGCGTCGGCGAGCAGCGCGGCCAGCATCGCGCGCGCCGGTTCGGCGAACGTCTCCTCCCCCACGGCGACCTGGGCGAGGATCACCGCCGACATGCCCCAGTCGAGACCGGGGTCGCCCTCCTCGGCGTTGGCCCAGTCGATGACATAGGGCCCGGCCGGGGTGATCATGACATTGTCCGGGTGCAGATCGAGATGGATGACACGGCCCGGCAGGGCGTGCAGCCGCCGCAGGAGACGGGCCAGTACGACCCCTGCCTCCTCCGCGTCGATCCGTCCGGCGGCGAAGGCCCGCAGCATCGTCGGCCCGTGCAGCCGCTCCATCACCAGCTCGGTGGACGAGCAGTCCTCCACGCGCACCCGCGGCACCGGATACCCGTGCCCGCGCACCCGCTCCATGACGGCCGCCTCGGCGAGCGCGTCGCCGTAGGTGTCCCGGGCCCGCCGCAGCACCCACGCCTCGTCGATCTCGTACACGTCCGAGGCCCGCCCCGAGCCGATCAGTCTCCCCGTGATGATCCCCATGCCGGGAACCTACCGGGCTCACAGGCACCCCTCGGGGGCTTTCCTACGGGCCGGTAGAGTGGCCGGGTCGTCATCACACCCGTACGGGGGGAAGCCGGTGCAATTCCGGCGCTGACCCGCAACCGTGAGCCGTCTCCCGCCGGGAGCGGCGAGCCGGATCGCCCCGTGTCGGTACTTGTGACCGGCTCACGTGCACCGGCAACCGGCCGGTGCACGGCACCGTCGAGGTATACGGAGCCGAGCCGCCGGGGTGTCCCGTGCTGCCAGGCTCCCCCGCAGGGAGAGGCACCCGCCGATCATGAACGTCCGCCGCAGGGCCGCGGTCCTGGCCGCCACCGCAGTGATCGGTACGGCCGCCCCGGCCGTCGCCGCGAGTCCCTCTCCGTCGCCGTCGGTGGCGATACCGGAGGGGCTGTACGGGGACGGGGATCCGGCGTACGACGGGGTGTGGCGGCAGTCGCTGGCGTTGCTGGCACAGCACACCGTGGGTGTGGACCCCGCCGAGAAGGCGCTGACCTGGCTGGTCGGGCAGCAGTGCGCGAACGGCGCCTTCCCCGCCTTCCGCGCGGACACCTCCAAGGCCTGCGACGCCAAGGTGATGGTCGACACCAACAGCACCGCGGTCGCCGTCCAGGCGCTCTCGACGCTCACCACCTCCTACGACGCCCAGGTGAAGAAGGCTGTCACCTGGTTGAAGTCCGTCCAGAACAAGGACGGCGGCTGGGGATACCTGCCCGGCGGGGCCAGCGACGCGAACTCCACCTCCGTCGTCATCGGCGCGCTCTCGGAGGCCGGTGTGACGATCCCGAACCTCCACAACAAGGAGGGCAAGACCCCGCTCGACGGACTGCTGAAACTCGCGCTGCCCTGTGACGGCCCGGACGCGGGTGCCTTCGCCTACCAGCCGGACAAGAAGGGGAAGCTGACCGCCAACGCGGACGCGACCGCCGCCGCCGTGCTCGGGGCGTACGGCGAGACCCTCGTGGGGAGCCCCGAGGACGACGCCGGGTCCCCCGCGGACTGCGAGCCGGCCAACGACGACGGCCTGGCCGACGAAGCCGGCGACAATGGCGCCGCCTGGCTCGCCAAGACCCTCGCGAAGGACGGGTACCTGAAGTCGGCGCTGCCCGGTGCCGAGGACCAGCCCGACTACGGCAACACGGCCGACGCGGTCGTCGCCCTGTCCTCCGCCGGCTTCAACGACCAGGCCGTCGCGTCCCTGCGCTGGCTGGAGGGCCACGCTCTGAAGTGGGCCGAGCAGAGCGGCCCGGCCGCCTACGCCCAGCTGATCCTCGCGGCGGACGTCGTCAAGGGCGGTGACGTCCACGACTTCGGCGGCAAGGACCTGGTCACCCTGCTGAACGCGACCGGCCCGACCCCCGAGCGCGTCAACACGATGCCCACCGCCTCCGCGAGCACCACCGAAGCCTCCGACGACAACGACGGCGCCCTCACCGTCGCCTGGACCGTCGGCGGTGGTCTCCTCCTCGGCGCCCTCATCGGCTCCGCCCTGATGTTCCGCGGCCGGAAGCGCGGCCAGTGACCCGCCGTCGCACCTTCCCCCTGATGCTGGCCGCGTTCCTCCTCCTCGGGTTCGCGACCCAGGCCGCCCACGCCGCCGGCTACCGCTACTGGTCCTTCTGGGACCGCACGGGCACGACCTGGACCTACGCCACGCAGGGCCCCGCCACCGCCGTCCCCGCCGACGGCGATGTGCAGGGGTTCCGTTTCGCCGTCAGTGAGGACTCCGCGGACGCGACGAAGCCCCGTGGCACGGCGTCCTTCGCGACGGTCTGCGCGCGGACCCCGGCGGCGGAGGGCAGGAAGCGCGTGGCGCTGGTCATCGACTTCGGTACGGCACAGGACGCGCCCTCCGGCGAGACCCCACCCGCGACCCGCACGGCCTGCGCGGTGGTGTCGCAGGACGCGACGACGGCGGAGGCGCTGGCGACGGTGGCGAAGCCGTTGCGGTACGGCACGAACGCGCTGCTGTGCGCCATCGCCGGGTACCCGGAGGCGGGGTGCGGGGAGCAGGTGGCGGGAGGGAAGGAACCGACGTCCCCGCAGAAGACGGCCGCACAGAAGCCGTCCGCAGAGAAGCCGTCCGCAGAGAAGAAGGACTCCGGCGGTCCCTCGGTGGGCCTGTTCGCGGGGGCGGCCGCCGTGGCGGCCCTGGGCGCGGCGGCGGTGTGGCAGGCGAGGCGGCGCGGGAATGCGCGCTGACCTTCCGCGGCCACGGAACCTGCACGCCGCCGCCTGGTGGCTCTGGGCCCTCTCCCTCGGTGTCGCGGCCACCCGCACCACCAACCCCCTCCTGCACGCCCTCCTCATCGCCACGTCCGCCTACGTCGTGGTGACCTGCCGCCCCGACGCCCCCTGGTCCCGCTCCTACTCCGCCTTCGTCAAGCTCGCTCTCGCCGTTCTCCTCATCCGCCTCGTCTTCGCCGTCACCCTCGGCTCCCCGCTCCCCGGCACCCATGTGATCGTCACCCTCCCCGAACTCCCCCTCCCCGACTGGGCGCAGGGCATCCGGCTCGGCGGCAAGGTCACCGGCGAGACGCTCCTCTTCGCGTTCTACGACGGGCTGAAGCTGGCGACCCTCCTCATCTGCGTGGGCGCGGCGAACGCCCTCGCGAACCCGAGCCGGCTCCTCAAGTCCCTGCCGGGCGCCCTCTACGAGATCGGCGTGGCGGCCGTCGTCGCCCTCACCTTCGCGCCGCACTTCATCGCCGACGTCCAGCGCGTGCGCGCCGCCCGCCGGTTGCGCGGCCGTCCGGACAAGGGCATGCGGGGCCTGCTGCACGTGGGACTCCCGGTCCTGGAGGGCGCCCTCGAGCGTTCCGTCGCCCTCGCCGCCGCGATGGACGCGCGCGGGTACGGCCGTACCGCCGACGTCCCGCCCCGGGTCCGCCGTACGACGACCGCGCTCACCCTCGGCGGTCTGCTCGGCATCTGCGCCGGTACGTACGGCCTGCTCACCGCCGAAGGCGGCACGTACGGCCTGCCCGTGCTCCTCGGCGGAGCGGCCGCCGCCCTCGCGGGCCTGCGCCTCGGCGGGCGGCGCACCCCGCGCACCCGCTACCGGCCGGACCGCTGGAACGCGCGCGCGTTCCTCGTCGCCGGTTCCGGCGCGGTGGCGGCGGTGGCACTGTTCCTCGCGGCCAAGGCGGACCCCGCCGCCCTGCGCCCCGGTGTGATCCCGCCGGTCGCCCCCACCCTGCCCCTCTGGCCCGCGGCGGCGATCCTCGTCGGGCTGCTCCCGGCCTTCATCGCCCCGAACGTCCCCCACAAGGAGCCGTCGTGATCCGCTTCGAGGATGTCTCCGTGACGTACGACGGGACGGCCGAACCGACCGTCCGGGGCGTCGACTTCGAGGTCCCCGAGGGTGAACTCGTCCTGCTCGTGGGGCCGTCCGGCACCGGCAAGTCGACCGTCCTCAACTCCGTCTGCGGTCTCGTCCCGCACTTCACCGGCGGCACCCTACGCGGCCGCGTCACGGTGGCCGGCCGTGACACCCGTACCCACAAGCCGCGTGAACTCGCCGACGTGGTGGGGACGGTGGGCCAGGACCCGCTGTCCCACTTCGTGACGGACACGGTCGAGGACGAACTCGCCTACGGCATGGAGTCGTTGGGCCTCGCACCGGACGTGATGCGCCGCCGGGTGGAGGAGACCCTGGACCTCCTGGGTCTGACCGACCTCCGGGACCGGCCCATCACCACCCTCTCCGGCGGCCAGCAGCAGCGCGTGGCGATCGGCTCGGTCCTCACTCCGCACCCGAAGGTCCTCGTCCTCGACGAACCGACCTCCGCGCTGGACCCGGCCGCCGCGGAGGAGGTCCTCGCGGTCATCCAGCGTCTGGTCCACGATCTGGGGACGACGGTCCTGATGGCCGAGCACCGCCTGGAGCGGGTCATCCAGTACGCCGACCAGGTCGCCCTTCTGCCAGGCCAGGGAGCACCCCCGGTGCTGGGCGACCCGGCCGAGATCATGGCCGTCTCCCCGGTGTACCCGCCGGTGGTGGACCTGGGGCGCCTGGCGGGCTGGTCCCCCTTGCCCCTGACGGTGAGGGATGCGCGCCGGCGGGCAGGAGACCTGCGCGAACGTCTGAACGCGGGGTCGGCCGACGCCGCCAAGGGGCGCGGGGCTGCATCCATCAGCGGCTCCGCCGCGGGGCGCGATCAGCCACAAACAGCCCGCACCCGCCAACAACCCACACCCCCCGAGCTCTTGGGCGCCCCCACCCGCCGCCGCTGGTTCACCCGCACCACCTCCACCCCACGCCCCCCGTCCCCCCACACCGCCGAAGTCCACGACGTCTCCGTCCGCCGCGCTCACGTCCAGGCCCTCTGCCACATCACCCTCACCGTCACCCCCGGCGAGACCATCGCCCTCATGGGCCGCAACGGCGCCGGCAAGTCCACGCTGCTCAACACCCTCGTCGGCCTCGTCGAACCCTCCTCCGGTTCCGTGCGGGTAGGCGGAGCCGTACCGCACCGCACGGCTCCCAAGGACCTCATACGCCGCGTGGGCCTCGTCCCCCAGGAACCACGCGACCTCCTCTACACCGACACCGTCGCCGCGGAATGCGAGGCCGCCGACACCGACGCCGGCGCAGCACCCCGCACCTGCCGCTCCCTCGTCTCCGAGCTCCTCCCGGGCGTGAGCGACGACACCCACCCGCGCGACCTCTCCGAGGGCCAGCGGCTCGCGCTCGCCCTGGCCGTCGTGCTCACCGCCCGCCCTCCCCTGCTCCTCCTCGACGAGCCGACCCGCGGACTGGACTACGCGGCGAAGGCCCGGCTGGCCACCCTCCTCAGCGCGCTCGCCGCCGACGGCCACGCCATCGTGCTGGCCACGCACGACGTGGAACTGGCCGCGGAGATCGCCCACCGGGTCATCCTCCTCGCCGACGGCGAGGTGATCGCGGACGGCCGCGCAGCGGACGTCATCGTCGCCTCCCCCTCCTTCGCCCCCCAGGTCAGCAAAATCCTGGCCCCACAGAAGTGGCTCACGGTGACACAGGTACGGGAGGCACTCGAGGCGGGCGTCGAGGGGGGCCTCGCGTGAAGACCGTGAAGGCCATCCGTCTCGGTCCCTTCTCCCTCGCCGCCCTCGGCCTCGCCGGGGCGGTCGGTGTCGTCGCCTTCGGGTGGCCGTTTCTCGCGCCGCCGACCTCGCGGGTCGGGACGCATACGCAGGACGCGCCGTGGCTGTTCGCGGGGCTGTTGCTGCTGCTGGTGGCCGTGGTCGGGGCGGCGATCTCGGAGGCGGGGCTGGGGCCGAAGGCGGTGGCGATGATGGGCGTGCTGGCCGCGACCGGCGCCGCGCTGCGGCCGATCGGTGCCGGGACCGCCGGGATCGAGCCGATGTTCTTCCTGATGGTGCTGAGCGGCCGGGTGCTCGGCCCCGGGTTCGGGTTCGCGCTCGGCTCGACGACGATGTTCGCCTCGGCGCTGCTGACGGGCGGGGTGGGCCCGTGGATGCCGTTCCAGATGATGGCGATGGGCTGGTTCACGATGGGCGCGGGCCTGCTGCCGGGCCGGGTCCGCGGTCGGGCGGAGCTGCGGCTGCTCGCTCTGTACGGCTTCCTGGCGGCCTTCGCCTACGGCACGGCGATGAACCTCGCGGGCTGGCCCTTCATGGGCGCGCTGGCGTCGAACATCGCCTTCGTCCCCGGGGACCCGGTCCCCGAGAACCTGGCCCGTTTCCTCGCCTACTGCCTGGCCACGTCCCTCGGCTGGGACCTGGGCCGGGCGGTGTGCACGGTCGCCCTGACGTTCCTGCTCGGTCCTGCCGTGCTCAGGGCGCTACGCAGAGCCACCCGGCGCGCGGCCTTCGAGAGCGCGGTCACATTCGAACCTCGTTGAGCGGTGAAGCACCCCACATGACCCACATCACGAACTAACCGCCTTAGTAGTACATTTCGGACGCCATGTTCACGCCATAACAGCCTCTGACCTGCGCTTTGAGAGCCAGATCACACCACCCCCTCTCGCCGCACATACGACCACAACTAGCAAAAGGGGTCATTGCGGACGGGCGCCGAGCCTGTTTATCTGGACAACGTCGCACGGCGCCGACCCGCCCCACGGGCCTCGGCGCCAACGCATGTCAGAGCCGCTCAACACGGTCACGACATACCCGCGACTCCCTGTCCCCGAAGAAAAGGTTCTCCGTGTCCGTCTCCCGCATCGTTCGCCGCATCGCTTCCCCGAAGAAGGCCATCACCACCGTCGCGATGGCCGCCGCCACCGCCGGTCTGGTGCTGACCGCGGCGCCCGCTCAGGCGGCCACGACCTCCTCGGCCGCCGAGGCCAAGTCCATCGCGCATCAGATGATCCCGAACGCCGCCCAGTACAACGCGTTCAGCAAGATCGTCGAGCACGAGAGCGGCTGGGACGTCGACGCCACCAACGCCTCCTCCGGCGCCTACGGCCTGGTCCAGGCCCTGCCGGGCTCCAAGATGGCCTCCGCCGGCTCCGACTGGAAGACCAGCGCCGAGACCCAGATCGAGTGGGGCCTGAAGTACATGAACGAGCGCTACGGCAGCCCGACCGGCGCCTGGGCGTTCTGGCAGGCCAACGGCTGGTACTGAGCCGGCTGACAGCAGACTGACGTACGAAGGCGGCGGCCCCCTCCGAGGGGGCCGCCGCCTTCGTCGTTCAGGGAGCGCTCATGGTCCACTGGGCCGGTGAGCACAAAGACTGAGGAGCCCACGGAGTCCGCCCCCGAGGACCGCGGACTCCGCCTGGTGCCGGTACTGCTCGCGCTGACCCTGGTCAGCGGTCTGATCGACGCCGTCAGCTATCTCGGCCTCGGGCACGTCTTCACCGCGAACATGACCGGCAACGTGGTGGTGCTGGGCTTCGCCGCGGCCGGCGCTCCCGGCTTCTCGGTACCGCACACCGTGACCTCGCTCGCCTCGTTCCTGGCGGGCGCGGTGGTGGGCGGCCGGACCGCCGTACGTCTCGGCCGTGGCTCCCGCCGCAGGTGGGCCCGGCTCACCCTCGCCGCGGAGGCGGCCCTGCTGGCCGCGTCCGCGGTGGTCGCCTTCGTCGCGCCCGACGACACGGCCACCGTCTACACCCTCATCGCGGTCACGGCCTTCGCGATGGGGCTGCGCAACGCCACGGTCCGCCGACTCGGCGTCCCCGACATCACGACCACCGTCCTCACCATGACCCTGACCGGCCTCGCCGCCGACTCCCGCGCGGGCGGCGGACCGGGGACACGCTCTCCCCGCCGTTCGGCCGCGGTCGTCGCGATGGTGGTGGGCGCCGCACTCGGGGCGTGGCTGGTGCTCCACCACGGACTGGGCATCCCGCTGCTGGTCACGGCCGTACTGGTGGGGGTACTGGCGGTGGTGGCGTCAGGGCGGGAGTAGAAAGGGGCCGTCGCGTTCGGGGACCGGCTCAGCGCCACCGCGGCGGAATGTTCGCCAGCTGCCGCAGCAGGTCCCAGCCCTCGCTCTTGCGCTTGCGCTCCGCCGACGGACTGCGCCACGGGGCGCCCTGCCCCACCCAGTAGCCGCGGTAGCCCCGCACACCCAGGACACCGTTGTCCCCGACGTCGGACTCGTTGCCGCAGCACGAGCAGATCTCCGCCGTGGGCCAGCCGTCCTCCCAGAACACCTCGTAGCCGTCATGGCCACAGACCCGGCAGACGGTCTCCGTCTCGTTCTCCATGCGAAGACCCTATGCGGGAGCCCATATCCGGGCGACGATATTTGGTTGAGGCGGAACCCCGGGTGACAGAGCATTCGTACGGTGTCCCGCGAACTCCTCCCTTACGACCTCACCTGGCCCGACGTCGACCCCCGGCGCCACCCCTTCGACAGCGGCGACGCACTCGATGCCGTCCGCACCCTGGGCGCCGCGAGCCGGACCCCCGTCCGCCCGGCCAGGAAGCCCACGTCCCATCCGGACGAGGCCTCCGCGGAGTACGCCAGGCTCTGCCACTGGTCCAACACCGAAGGCGCGGACTGGGCGAAAGCCATGACCGAGGATCTCGTCGCGCGCTACGGCCGCTGGAGCACCGGCTGGCGCTGGGCCGTCGACGAGGGCGACCTCGGCGGCGGGCCGGTCGGCGCCTGGTGCTGCACCCTGCACTCGATCACCACCCCCGAGGAGACCCTGGAACGGGTCGCCGCCTCGCTGTGCGAGTGGCGGGACTGGCTGGAGTACCTGGACCGTCGCTTCGACGCCCATCCCCTGGCCGGCCTCTCCGCCGAGGACCGCCGGGACGCCTGGGAGCGCGCCACCCACCACCTGATCATCCAGGTCCTGGACCGCACCGGCTCCGGAGACGCCTGGTACGGCCACTGCCGTCAGGTCCTGACCTGGTTCCTCACCCGCTGGGAGGTGCCCCCGGACACCGCCGACACCCTGGTCGAGGAGGCGATCGGCGGCCGCTTCGAGAGCTGGACCGCACCGGAGGGGAAGCTGGTGACCGACGTGGCGCAGCAACTCGCCGGCGCACTGGAGCCGGGCACCGAGCCCCCGGCCGACGTCGAGACGTACCGGTACACGTCCGCCCACCTCCAGACGTACCTCGACGAACGCCTGACGTAGCCGAACAGCCGCCGTAGCGAAACAGCCGCCGTAGCGAAACAGCCGCCGAAGCCGAACGAACGCCGTGGACGGATGACCGCCGTATGAGCACCCCCGCCCCCGACCACCTCCGCACCTGGCTCACCCTCCGCGCCACCATCCCCTGGCACCGAGCCCGCACGGCCCCCCACCCCGTCACCCCCACCCGGGACGGCGCCGCCCACGACATCCGCACCCACGACCACGCCCGCTCCCCCCAGCGCGCCGAACGCCTCCTCGCCGCCCTCACCCGGGCCCGCGCCGACGCGGCCTCCGCGGCACCCCTGGATTTCGCCCTGCTCGCCGGCTGGCAGCGCCACGTCCTGGGCACCCCCGAGCCCCCGCCCTTCCGCGGCGACCCTGCCCACGCCAAGTCCGGCCGTGAGCGCTACGGCACCGGACCGGACCTCCCCGCCCTCCTCGACGCATGCCTCGCCGAAACCCAGGACCGGGCCGACGGTCCGGTACTCCCCCCCACCGCCCGGGCCGCCCGCGCCTACCTCGACGTCTGCTTCTTCCACCCATTCGACGACGGGAACGCCCGCTCCGCGTTCCTCACCCTGACCTTCGTCCTGGCCCGGGCCGGCGTCTCCCTGGACCAGGTCGGCCCCGTACGCCGGATCCGCCGCCGCGCCGACGACCCCGAGGGCGCCCTCGCACTCGCCGACCTGCTCGCCGTCCTCATCACGGCCGCAGCGGGTCGACGGACACCCGGTGATCCGGCTTGCCGTCCTTCGCCAGCATCGAGTGACCGTCGGCCACCGCGCGGTACAGCCTGATCCCGGAGCCGCCCCGCACGTCGTCGAGGGTCCAGACCCGCCCCCCGTGCTCCACGGAACGCCGGGAGAAGACCTCCAGCGCATGCTCGGCCGCCGCCTCGTCCACGACCTCCTCGGCCGCACCGGCCATGTACACCGCCTGCCCGGTACTGATCGGCACCGACGAGTCGAAGACCGAGATCCCCACCTGGGGCCGTACCGCGATGTTCCGTGAATGCGTGACCTCCGGCGAGGACACCCAGAAGAACTCCCGGTACCTCTCGTGCGCGAAGTAGACGGGCGAACCCCACGGCCGCCCGTCCGCGTCGGCGGTGGCCAGCACCATGTACCGGTTCCCGTCGACGATCCCCCGCGCGATCTCACCGCGCCCCGTCACCGAGTCCTCCGGTAGACGAGCCCGAAGTCCCGTTCCCACGGCTCCGATTCACCCTTGGCCAGCTCCCAGGCACCCCGGATGACATCGCCTTCCACCCGCCCGAAGAACCGCTGCCGGAAGGACAGCGCCGAGAAGTCCGGCGTCTCGCGCAGCAGCCGCCACTCCTCGCCGTCGAAGCTCATTGCGTACGTCCGTACGACACCGCGCGTGTCGAAGTAGTGGTACGTGTACGCCCCCGACTCCGGATCGACGGCGATGATCGCCATACTGTCCGGCGCCCCCTCGACCGGGATCTCGGTCCGCTGCACCAGAAACCGCCCGTCCAGATCCCACGCGAACACACACCGCGCGGGCGGCCCGTCCGCCCCGGGAAGATCGGCCTCCACCGCCCACTCCCCGACCAGCACCCCCAGCCGCTCCAACGCTTCCTGCCCCGCCGATCCGCCCATCGCGGACACCTCCTCGTCGCCTCTGACGACAGTGATGACCGCGGCGGCGGAGGAAACTCATCGGCCGGGTCAGTCCGAGGTTGCGGATCGGTCGTCGTTCTCGATCCGACCGCGCGCGAGGTCGCGCACCTCGCTCCAGTCGTCCGCCAGGAGCCTCTCCAGCACGGATCGTGGAGTCCGCCGGTGGCGGGCGACCTGCAATCTGACGGACTCGTGCGAATCGGCTGCCAAGCCCTCCAGGATGTCGGGAGTCAGTTTGCGCTTCATGGACACCGTGTGTCGCACAGCGGAGTCGGGGTCGCTCGCCAGCACGCGCAGGATCTCCAGCGGAACCGTCTTGTTGTGCGCCACCCAGACCCGAGCATCCGGGTAGCGCTCGATGACCTCCGTCCACACCTCCAGGGAGGCCGACTCCACGCTCGCCCGTCTCTGCTCATCAAGGTCATCGCTGTAGCGCAGAGCGATGAACTCCTCCGCCGACCGGATCACTCCCCCACCCCGTCCTTCAGCACACAGTCGCGGACGCCCCGCATTCGAACCACACGACCTTGCCACCCCCGGGCACCCCCGTCACACCCCATTTATCCACGATCGCCTCCAGGAGCAGCAGCCCACGCCCCCCTTCCGCGTCCGGCGACAACTCACCTCGCGGTACCGGCCGTTGAGCACACCCGTCCGCCACCTCCACCCGTACCCCGGCCACCTGACGCAGCACCACCACCTCACACCGCCGGCCCGGGACATGCCGTACGACATTGGCGACCAGCTCCGTCACCCCGAGCTCCACGGCGTCGGTCAGCCCGGCCAGTTCCCAGTCGGTGAGCAGCGAGCGGACGATACGGCGGATGTACCGGACCGAGTGTTCGCCCACGGTGAGGCGCATGCGGTACTGGGTGGAGAGGGGACCCAGGAGGATGGGGGGAAAGTATGCGTTCACGGTACGAGCCTGAACTGGCGCAACTACGCTGGGCTACAGGCCGAACACAACCAGCTCTGTAGTGGGGGCAGTTCGTGACGCACATCAACGTCCTCGACCCGGGGGCCTCGCCGCTCGATTACTACGGCTTCGAGTTGCGGCGGCTACGGGAGGCGGCTGGGCTGACGCAGAAGCAGCTCGGGGACATCGTCAACTACACCGCGTCACTGGTGGGGCAGATCGAGACGGCGAGGAAGGTTCCGACACCGGAGTTCAGCGAGCGGGTGGATGTGGCGCTGGGGACGGACGGTCTACTGTCCCGGCTGGTCGACTTGGTGCTGCGGAGCCAACTCCCGGCCTGGTTCCAGCAGGTGGCCGAACTTCAAGCACGGGCCATCGAGATCTACTCCTTCGAGACGCACATGATCCACGGACTCCTTCAGACCAAGGGCTACGCCCGTGCCGTGCTCAGCGCGTTGGACGCCACCAACCTCGACGACCGCACCGCCGTACGGCTCGCACGTCGGCGTATCTTCGAGAAGGAGAAGCCGCCCGTCTTCTGGGCGGTGCTGAGCGAGTCCGCGCTGTACCAGAACATGGGCGGCCCGGACACCATGCGGAACCAACTGGCCCACCTGTTGGCCTTCGAGGCCAACCCCCGGATCAACATCCAAATCCTGCCGTTCACAGCCGGAGCTCACGCAGGCATGCAAGGCTCGTTCGACGTCTACCGTTTCGCCAGCGACCCGAACATCGTCTACACCGAGGGCTACAACAGCGCGCATCCGACCGCGAATCCGGACACGGTCAATGACTGCACACTCCGTTACGATCATCTGCAGGCTGCCGCACTCTCCCTCAAAGAGTCGGTGGCAATGATCCGGCGTGTGATGGAGGAACGCTATGGAGATCAGCAACTGGCGTAAGTCCAGCTACAGCGGTGACCAGGGCGGCAACTGCATTGAATGCGCGCCGCGCGGCCAACTCGCCTGGCGCAAGTCCACGCACAGCAGCGATCAGGGCGGCAACTGCGTAGAGATCGCCGAAGCACCCCCCACCATCGCCATCCGCGACTCAAAGAACCCGGCGGGACCGATCCTCACCATCGCCCCCGCCGCCTTCCACCACTTCGTCTCCTGGAGCGGCGCTACACCTGCGGTGTGACTACACCGCCGCCTTCGCCGCCTGGTGCGCTCTCCACTCCTTGCGGAAGAGATACGCACGCAGGACGGCGATCGCCAGGAACAGCAGCCCGAAGCCGCCCCTGCCCAAGCCCCCTACCTGGACGAACCAGTAGAAGCACGCGCCGGCCATGGTGAGGCAGATGCCGATGACCAGCGGTTCGCGGAGGTAGAAGGGCAGGACGCGGAGGATGAGGTTGAGAAACATCGGGCAAGTTGATCAGGCCACGTCAACCTCTGTCGAGCTTATATCCGCTGGATGATCGTGCCGGTGGCGAGGCCACCCCCCGCACACATCGTCACCAGCGCGAACTCCTTGTCCACACGCTCCAGTTCATGAAGTGCGGTGGCGATGAGCCGGGCCCCGGTCGCCCCCACCGGGTGCCCGAGCGCGATCGCGCCGCCGTTCACGTTCACCTTCTCCAGGTCCTGCTCGAAGACCTGCGCCCAGCTCAACACCACGGACGCGAAGGCCTCGTTGATCTCGACGAGGTCGATGTCCTTGAGGGACATCCCGGCCTTCCCGAGCACCGCCTTGGTCGCGTCGATCGGTCCGTCGAGGTGGAAGTGCGGGTCGGCGCCGACCAGCGCCTGGGCGACGATCCGGGCGCGCGGACGCAGCTTCAGTGCCCGCGCCATCCGCTTCGAGGCCCACATGATCGCCGCCGCGCCGTCGCTGATCTGGGACGAGTTGCCCGCCGTATGGATGGCGGTGGGCATGACGGACTTCAGGCCCGCCAGCGCCTCCATGGAGGTGTCGCGCAGCCCCTCGTCCCGGTCCACCAGCCGCCACATGCCCTGCCCGGCGTGCTGCTCGTCCTCCGTCGTCGGCACCTGAACGGCGAACGTCTCGCGCTTGAAGCGTTCCTCGCTCCAGGCGACAGCGGCCCGCTCCTGCGAGATGAGGCCCAGCGAGTCGACGTTCTCCCTCGTCAGCCCCCGGTGGCGGGCGATCCGTTCCGCCGCCTCGAACTGGTTGGGGAGGTCGACGTTCCACTCGTCGGGGAACGGCTTGCCCGGTCCGTGCTTGGACCCGGACCCGAGCGGCACCCGTGACATCGCCTCGACGCCGCAGGAGATGCCGACGTCGATGACGCCCGCCGCGATCAGGTTCGCCGTCATGTGCGAGGCCTGCTGCGAGGAGCCGCACTGACAGTCGACGGTCGTCGCCGCCGTCTCGTACGGCAGGCCCATCGTCAGCCAGGCCGTGCGCGCGGGGTTCATGGACTGCTCGCCGGCGTGGGTCACCGTGCCGCCGACGATCTGCTCGACGCAGTCGGCGGGGATGCCGGTGCGGCCGAGAAGCTCACGGTAGGTCTCGCCCAACAGGTAGGCGGGGTGGAGGTTGGCGAGCGCGCCGCCGCGCCTGCCGATGGGGGTGCGTACGGCTTCGACGATCACGGGTTCCGCGGCCATGGGGAGTTCCTCTCCTCCTCAAGAGCGCGGCGCGGGGGCGTCCCGGCCCGGCCCGCCACGCGGAACTAGTACGTGTTCTAGTTCCACAGGCAGTCTGCTGACACCAAGTCCATCCCCGCAAGAGTCGTGCACGCCTCTTGCTACTTCTAGAACCGGTTACTACGTTCACGACACGAACTGATGGACCGTCAGAAGACTGCCGGAACACGGCTGGAGCTGCCCATGACCTGTCCAGCGCTCCCCGACGGGTTCGACCTCACCGACCCCGACATGCTGCAACAGCGCGTACCACTACCGGAGTTCGCCGAGCTGCGCCGGACGGAACCGGTCCACTGGATCGCCCAGTCGGACAATGTCGCCGGTTTCCAGGACGAGGGCTACTGGGCCGTCACCCGCCACGAGGACGTCAAGTTCGTCTCCACGCACCCCGAGCTCTTCTCGTCCATGCTCAACACGGCGATCATCCGCTTCAACGAGCACATCGAGCGCGACGCCATCGACGCCCAGCGGCTCATCATCCTCAACATGGACCCGCCGGAGCACACCCGTGTCCGCCAGATCGTCCAGCGCGGCTTCACCCCGCGCTCGATCCGGGCCCTGGAGGACACCCTGCGCGCCCGGGCCCAGGGCATCGTCCAGAACGCCCTCGCCCAGGAGGGCTCCTTCGACTTCGTCACCCAGGTCGCCTGCGAACTCCCCCTCCAGGCCATCGCCGAGCTCATCGGCATCCCGCAGGAGGACCGTCTCAAGATCTTCGAGTGGTCGAACCGGATGATCTCGTACGACGATCCCGAGTACGCCATCACCGAGGAGGTCGGCCAGGAGGCGGCGATGGAGGTCATCGCCTACGCCATGAACATGGCCGCCGACCGCAAGAAGTGCCCGGCGAAGGACATCGTGACCACGCTGGTGGCGGCGGAGAACGAAGGCAACCTGGGCTCGGACGAGTTCGGCATGTTCGTCCTCGCGCTCGCCGTCGCGGGCAACGAGACCACCCGCAACGCGATCAGCCACGGCATGCACGCCTTCCTGACCCACCCCGACCAGTGGGAACTGTTCAAGCGCGAGCGCCCGGCGACGACCGCGGAGGAGATCGTCCGCTGGGCGACCCCGGTGGTCAGCTTCCAGCGCACGGCCACGCAGGACACGGAGCTCGGCGGCAAGAAGATCAAGCAGGGCGACCGGGTCGGCATCTTCTACTCCTCGGCCAACCACGACCCGGACGTCTTCGAGAACCCGGACACCTTCGACATCACCCGCGACCCCAACCCCCACCTCGGCTTCGGAGGCGGCGGCCCGCACTTCTGCCTCGGCAAGTCCCTGGCCGTCATGGAGATCAACCTGATCTTCAACGCCATAGCCGACGCCATGCCCGGCCTCCATCTGACCGGCGACCCCCGCCGGCTGCGCTCCGCGTGGATCAACGGCGTGAAGGAACTCCAGGTGAGCGTGGGCTGACCGCACCCACCCCTACTCGGGCCGACGGCTTCCCGGCGCCGTCGGCCCGTCCCCAGACCCGGGGGAGGCAGCGAGCACCCCCATCCCTACGCCTCGCTCCTGCCTCTCCCGAGGCCCGCAACGGCTTCCGTCCGCTCGGGGCCGCCGCGCCGCCATGTGCCGTACGACGCGCTCCGCGAAAAGGAGACCGACTGTCATCCCACCGCGGGACGAGCGCGCCCGACGGGCATCTTCCGCCCGGCCACGCACCGCCGGCGGATCGGCGCCGCGGCGGGCACTATTCCTTCCGGCGCACGGGACCGAGCCCCGACTCAGCCCGGCGCGCCCTCCTTCACCAGCTCCGGGTCTCTGCCCGCCTTGGCAGGCAGCGCGGCCGTACGGGCCCGCGGCCCCTGGAACAGACAGGCCAGCCCGAAGCCGCCGCCCACGACCAGCGCGCCGCCCGCCGCGTCCAGGACCCAGTGGTTGCCCGTCGCCACGATCGCCGTCACCGTGAACAGGGGGTGCAGCAGGCCCAAGGCCTTGAGCCACCACTTCGGGGCGACGATCGCGATGACCAGACCGCACCACAGCGACCAGCCGAAGTGCAGGGACGGCATCGCGGCGTACTGGTTCGTCAGCGCGGTCAGGGTGCCGTAGTCCGGCTTGGAGAAGTCCTGGACCCCGTGGACCGTGTCGATGATGCCCAGCGACGGCATGAGCCGGGGCGGGGCCAACGGGTAGAGCCAGAAGCCGACCAGGGCCAGCAGGGTCGCGACGCTCAGTGACGCGCGGGCCCAGCGGTAGTCCACCGGGCGCCGCCAGTACAGGACCGCCAGCACCGACAGCGGCACCACGAAGTGGAGGGACGTGTAGTAGAAGTCGAAGAAGTCGTGCAGCCAGGCGATGTTGACCACCGCGTGGTTGGCCCAGTGCTCGATGTCGAGGTGCAGCCGGCGCTCCAGATCGAGGATCTGCTGGCCGTGTGCCTCCGCCCGCGCCCGGCCCTCCGAGTTGCTGCCGCCCGTCGCCGCCAGCCGCACCTTCTGGTAGGCCGCGTACGTCACCCGGATCAGCAGGAGTTCGAGGAGCAGGTTCGGGCGGGTCAGCACCCGCTTCAGGAACGGCAGCAGCGGCACCCGCCTGAAGCGGGTCGGGACCGGCTCGGCGTACTCCGCGGGGATCGCGATCTGGTAGTACGGCGAGGTGCGGGACAGGAACGGGATCATCGTCGCCGCCGCGAGGGCCGCCAGCAGCACGATGTTGTCGCGCAAGGGGTACAGCGACGACATGTCCGGCAGCATCATCTTCGTCGGCAGCGTCATCACCAGCACCACCGCCACGGGCCACACATACCGGTCCGACGCCCGCTTCCCGACCCGCCCGACCACCGCGAGCAGTACCCACAGCAGCTGGTGCTGCCAGGTCGTCGGCGAGATCAGGATGGCCGCGCAGCCCGTGATCGCGACCGCGAGCAGCAACTGCCCGTCGTGGGCGTAGCGCACCGCCCGGCGCAGCCCCAGCACCGCCACCGCCGTGCCCAGCACGAGGAACAGCGCGATCTCCGGCGGCCCGGACAGGCCCGCCCGCAGCAGCGCGCCGTGCAGCGACTGGTTGGCGAGACCGTCCGCCGCGCCGCCGAGCCCCGTGCCGGCCACGTGGTGGACCCAGTAGGTGTACGAGTCGTGCGGCATCGCCAGCCACGCGAGCGCCGTGCACGCGGCGAACGTCACGCCGGCCGACAGCCCGGCCGGGCGCCGGCCCGTGAACCACAGCAGCGGCGCGAACAGCAGCACCGTCGGCTGGAGCGCGGCGGCCACGCCGATCAGCACGCCGCCCGCTCGTTGTCCGCGGACGACGAAGCAGCCCAGCAACACCAGGAGCACCGGCATGATGCTCGTCTGGCCGAGGTACAGCGTGTTGCGGACCGGCAACGACAGCATCAGCAGGCTGATCGCGACCGGCGCGGCCAGCAGCGACGTACGTCTGTTCACCGGATGAGGAAGCGCCCGCGCGGCGACGAGGCCGAGCGCGACGACCAGGAGCAGCGTGCCGAAGGTCCAGCCCCAGCCGAGAGCCTGCTCGGCGGCACGTGTCAACGGCTTCAGAACAAGTCCCCCGAAAGGGGTACCGGTGAACAGGGTCGAGTCGTACAGCGAACCCTTCACATGCAGGACGCCGTCCGGGCCGACCCAGGTCTCCAGATCGGTCAGCCGCTCCCCGTCGGGGGTGCTCAGGACGACGGCCACCTGCCGGACGGCGAGTATCGCGGCGATCAGCCACAGTCCCAGGCGGGCCACGCGCACGCGTGCCCGTACCGTCTCGGCGTCCGTCGCTCCGCTGTGTTCCGCATTCGCCACGCCTCGTAGGCCTCCCGCCCCGTTTTCCCACGCATTGGATGCTTGAGGGCTGCTTTGGGAACCTTAGTCAGGGATCGCGTCGCTCCCGGCGCTTTTGTCCGAATGACGATAGTCCGCGGCCGGTCGCTCCGCCTCGCCGGGCGCGACGTCGATCACTTACGGCGCCGGACGGAACGGAACCGTATGCTCCCGCCGTATTACCGTCTGAAGCCGTCGACGGTACGGCGGAGGGGTCTGGGGAAATGGTCGGTTTCCTACGGGGGCGGGCGCGTCGGCGCGTGCTCTCGGTCGTTCTGGCGTTACTCGCCACCCAGCTCGGCTCGCTCGTCGCCCCCGCCTACGCGTGCGGCTGCGGCGCCCTGATCCCGGACACCGCCCGGCGGGTCGGCGTGTCGCGCGAGGTGTCCGTCGTGCGCTGGGACGGCACCCAGGAACAGATCGTGATGCGGCTGACGGTGAACGGCGACAGCGACCGGGCCGCCTGGGTCATGCCGGTGCCCCGCCGGGCGACCGTCAAGCTCGGCGATCCGGCCCTCTTCGACGAACTGGACGCGGCCACCGCGCCGGTGCACCGCACGCGCCACCACTTCTGGCCCCAGGACGGCGACTGGCCGCTCGTCTCCGGCGGCGGCGGCCCCGACACCGGCGCACCACCGCCGGGCGCCGGAGTCGGCGCCGAGCCACCCGTGAGCGTGGTCGGCCGCCAGAAACTCGGCCCCTTCGACGTGGCCCGGTTGACCGCGACCGACCCGGACGCACTGGGCGACTGGCTGGACACCAACGGCTTCGCCCTCCCGCCCCGCCTCAGCACCGCGCTCGAGCCCTACGTCCAGGACCGCTGGGAGTACGTGGCGGTGCGACTGGCCCCCGAGACCTCCGGCACCGCCCTGAGCGGCGCCCTGGACCCGCTCCACCTCACCTTCTCCGCCGACAGGCCGGTCTACCCGATGCGGCTGTCCCGCCTCGCGCGGACCCCGCAGTCGCTGGGCCTGTACGTCCTGGCCCCGCACCGCATGGAGCCCGCCTCCGAGATCGGCGGGGAGCGGCCCCGGGTCACCTTCGCCGGCCGGGTGAGCGCGAAGTCCGGCCCGCTCGCCGAGCTGGCGCGGGGCACACCGTTCCTGACCGCCGTGGGCCAGGAGTTCCCCACCCCGGCTCTGATCGACGGCGACCACGTGCTGCGCCGGACGGCGTCCGACACCACGTTCCAGCAGGTGATCTACGAGGACCGGCTGCGGACGGTGGCCGGGGTCCCGGCATGGCTGCTGACGGTCGTCGGCGGTCTCGCGCTGCTCGTCACGGCCGCGGTCCTGCTCGCCGTACGGCGCTCCCGGCGCCCGGTGATACCGCCCAAGCCGCTGCAACCACCCCCACCGGTCAACTAGCCACCCGAACAGCCACCCGAAAGGCACAGGTCGCATGAGCGAGTCGAAGATCTGGGACGACGTCGACGACTACTTCACCACCCACCTCACACCCGACGACGAAGTGCTGGCCGCGGCCCTGCGTGACAGCGAGGCGGCCGCACTCCCGCAGATCGCCGTCGCCGCCCCGCAGGGCAAGCTCCTCCAGCTGTTCGCCCAGATCCAGGGCGCCCGGAACATCCTGGAGATCGGCACCCTCGGCGGCTACAGCACCATCTGGCTGGCCCGTGCGCTGCCCGCAGACGGCCGGCTGGTCTCGCTGGAGTACAGCCCCCGGCACGCCGAGGTCGCGACCCGCAACATCGCGCGGGCCGGCCTCGACAAACTCGTCGAGATCCGGGTCGGTCCGGCCCTGGAGTCGCTGTCCCGGCTGGCCGACGAGGCCCCGGCCCCCTTCGACCTCGTCTTCATCGACGCCGACAAGGACAACAACCCGCACTACCTGGAGTGGGCCCTGAAGCTGACCCGTCCGGGCAGCCTGATCATCGTCGACAACGTCGTACGCGGGGGCCGCGTCGCGGACTCCGGCAGCACCGACCCGGACGTCACCGGGACCCGGGCCGCGATCGAACTGATCGGCTCCCACCCGAAGTTGAGCGGCACCGCGATCCAGACGGTGGGCAGCAAGGGCTACGACGGCTTCGCGCTGGCGCGGGTGCTGCCGTAGCCCGCTGCGGGCCCGTGAAAGATCAAGCCTCGTGGTAGAAACCCACGTTGACGGTACGGGGGGCGGTGCGGTCCCGGATGACGATCTCGCCGTTGCCGCCCCTGGGCAGCGGGATGGTCCCGCCGTAGACGAGCGGCTGCGCGTACTGGCCGACCACCAGGTGCACCTCGGAGGACGGTTCGGGCTGTGAGCCCTGCAGCCAGGTGACCTGCCAGCCGCCCTCGGGACCGCACAGGAACTCCAGATGGACCCGGGAGACGAACAGCCAGTCGTCGGGCGTCGAGAGGCGGCACACGGACTTGTCGCGGCCGACTCGCAGCACGGCGCCCGGATCACTGGGCGCGTCGGCCATCTGCATGCCGGCCGTGGCACCCTCCTCCGCCGCGGATACGGCGGCCATGGTGAGTTCGAGCACGTGCGCTCCCTTGTGCAGTTGCTGAAATGTCCCTGTGCAAGTGTGCTTGCACAGCGGCCGCATGATAAATCGCCCGGCCATTCCGCGTCCGGCACAATGGACTCATGACCGAGCGAAAGCCACCCGGCGTCCCGTTCGAGTCCTGGGTCGACAAGCAGATCCAAGACGCGCAGGGCCGCGGCGACTTCGACCGTCTCCCCGGCGTGGGCGAGCCCCTGCCCGCCGATCTCGACACCCCGTACGACGAACTCTGGTGGATCAGGCGCAAGATGGCCCGCGAGGGTCTCGCCGTGCTGCCGCCCGCGCTGGCCCTGCGCAAGGAGGCCGAGGACACCCTCGCCGCCGCGTTCGCGGCACCCTCCGAGCGGATCGTCCGGAAACTGATCACGGACGTCAACGTCAAGATCCGCGAGATGATGTTCAGGCCGCCGCCCGGCCCCCCGCTCGGAAAAAAGCCGTACGACGTCGAGGACGTCGTACGGCAGTGGCGGGAACGCCGCGCGGCGGCGGGTAGGTCAGAGGTGCAGTAGCCGGTCCGCCAGCTCCCGGTAGTCGCGCAGGGCGAGGCGGAGCTGCTCGGTGTCGCCGGCGTTCCCGTGCTTGTCCTCGCCGTCCTGCCAGGACGTGCGCAGGGTGCGGCGGCGGTTGGTCAGGGCGTCCGTGACGCGGGAGGCCAGCTCCTCCATCACGTGGTCGGCCTCCTCGACGGCGTTCCGGGGCCCGTCGACGAACCCGGCGACCGCGTGCTGGAGCTGCAGCGAGAGCTTGTCGCTCTCATCGTGCGGAAGCAGCCGACCGCGCTGCGAACCCTCGCCCTTGGCCGTCGCGGCCGTGTCGTGGCCCTTGGTCGCCGCCTCGTGCCCGGCGGGACCGGCGACGAGGGGCGAGCGTGAGCCGTCGCCCGTGTCGGTCCGCTCGGCACCGGAGGTGGTGTCGCGCGTGTCGTGGCCCGCCACGAGAGGGGCGCTCTCCTGGCCCTGGGGGCCCTTGGAGCGGTCGCCCTGGGGGAGGTTCGACTGGCCGCCCGTCCCATAGGCACGCCCTGCCGGGCCCTCGCCCGTCGTCTTCTCGCCGCGCCGTGCGCCGTCGGCGCCCTGGCCGGTCGTCGCGTCCGTCATGTCACTCAACTCCCCTTCGCGTGACGCCGGGTGGATACCCACGGCAGATGGCCGCGGCTCTCGGTGCGGGCGGGTCGGTTCCCGCCGTCGGATGCCTCGTGCTCGGGTGTGTTCTCCACGCGCTCGGCCGTCCGGGACGAGTCCCCGTGCCGGCCGTTGTGGCCCACCAGGTCCTCGAACAGGGACCGGGCCTCGACCATGGCCTCGCGCATCTCCTCGGTGCCCGCCCGGGCGCCGTCCTGTGTCTCGTCCCCGCGCAGATGGGCGGCTTGGTGCACACGCCGGTAGCCCTGCACATGGTCCGCGTGGTGCACGGACAGTGCGGCGAGCTGCTCCTCGTACTGCCCGCCGTCCGGGAACCCCTTGGCCCCGGCGAGGTCGGCGAGCAGCCGGTCCGCCTCGGCCACGGCCTCCCGCGGCGAGTCGACGAAGCGCTCCTGGGCCGCCGTCCAGCGGGCCTCGTACTGCTGGCGCTGCGCCGGCTCCAGCGGCCGCTCGCGCAGCGAACCATGCCGCTCGACACGGGCGGCGAGCTCCCGCTCGGCAGCCTCTGGGTCGCCGTCGTGCTGGGCCAGGGCACGGTCGTACTCGGGCCCGAAGCGCCGCTTCAGACTCCGGCCGCGCTGCGGCCCCCGAGCACGCCGGGCAAGAACGGCCGCCACGGCAATGACGGCCACAACGATCACGATCAGAGCGATGATCAGGCCAGTTGACATGGCTACCGGGTAGCCCCGAAGTGGCTCCCCAAACCGCCGGTTATTCGCTTGCGGTCGCCAGGGCGCACCTCCCGAGAATGGGCCGCATGACTTCCTGGACCGTGGCCCCCGAGCCCTACGACTCCCCCGTCGCCGCCGCACTGTGGCGGGCGTACTACACGGAGGTCAGCGACCGCTACTACCTCCTGCACCAGGGGCGGCGCACCGAGCCGGAGGAGCTGGAGCGGGAGGTCACCGGCGCGGACTGGTCCGCACTCACCCCGCCGAAAGGGCGGCTGCTGGTGGCCCGGTACGGCGGCGAGCCCGCCGGCACCGCGGGCGTGCGCCTCCTGGACGCGGACACCGCCGAGCTGAAGCGGGTGTACGTCCGCGAGGAGCTGCGCGGCAAGGGCGGCGGCCCGGTCCTCGTCCGCGCCGCCGAGGACACCGCCCGCGAACTGGGCGCCGCCCGCATGATCCTCGACACCCGCGACGACCTCACCGAGGCACGTGCGCTGTACACGCGCCTCGGCTACGAGGAGACCGGGCCGCACAACGACGACCCGTACGCGGAGCACTGGTTCGCCAAGAAGCTGTAGGTCGCGGAGGCGGTCATTCGCGGCGTGCCGTCGAGCCGTTGTGGGGCTGTTCGCGGTCCGAGCCGCAGAGTTCGCTGGTGAGGTCCTTCACGAGGCGCTCCAGGTCCGTCGGGCGGTCCGGGCCCCACCAGTCGCCGAGGAGCTCCGCCAGGGACTCCTCGCGGGCCCGGGCGAGGCGGTCGGCGACCTCGTGGCCGCCGTCGGTGAGGACGAGGTCGATGCCGTCGCGCCGGGCCAGGCGCCGCTCCTCGACCTGGCGGGCGGCGTCCACGATGACGTGCAGCGGAACGGAGCTGCGTGCGGCGAGGAGGGCCGGCTCCACCCAGCCGTGCCTCTTGATCCGCAGCAGCAGCCAGCTCGCGCCCGGCAGCAGGTCGTACCCCGCCCGTTCGGTGATCGTCCGGTAGATCTCCCGCCGCCCCTCCCGCGTACCCAGCACCGACAGCGCCCGGCACACCTCGTCGTACGACGAACGCTCTACCGGATTGCTGGCGAGCGTCTCGGTGAGGTCCGGCGCCGTGACCGAGCCGCGCAGCCGGTCCTCCTTGAGGAACCAGGCCAGCACGAAGCCGACGAGCGCGACCGGCGCGGCGTACAGGAAGACGTCGGTGATGGACGAGGCGTACGCGTGCACCGCGGGCGGCTGGAGCGCGCCCGGCAGCTCCGTGATGCCACGAGGGTCGGACTCCAGCCCGTCCACCGAGGCGCCCGGCGGGAGTTCGGCGCCGCGGAAGGCGGCGGTGAGTTTGTCGCCGAGGCGGTTCGCGAAGACCGTGCCGAAGATGGCGACGCCGAAGGAGGCTCCGATGGACCGGAAGAAGGTCGCGCCGGAGGTGGCGACGCCCAGATCCTCGTACGAGACCGCGTTCTGCACGATGAGGACCAGCACCTGCATCACCAGGCCCAGGCCCAGACCGAACACGAAGAAGTACGTGCTCATCTCCCAGGCCGAGCTGTTCTCGTCCAGCCGGTGGAGCAGGAGCAGACCGATGGTCGTGACCCCCGTGCCCACGACCGGGAACACCTTCCACCGTCCGGTACGGCTGACGATCTGCCCGGACGCGGTCGACGACAGCAGCAGTCCGGCCACCATCGGCAGCATGTGCACACCGGACATGGTCGGGCTGACGCCCTGCACCACCTGGAGGAACGTCGGCAGGTACGTCATCGCGCCGAACATCGCGAAGCCCACGATGAAGCTGATGACCGCAGAGAGCGTGAACGTGCGGATACGGAAGAGCTTGAGCGGCAGGACGGGTTCGGCCGCCTTGCGTTCCACGGCGACGAAGGCCACGGTGAGCACGACGCCGAGCACCGCCAGGCCGATGATCTGCGGCGAGCCCCAGCCCCAGGTGGTGCCGCCGAGGGACGCCACCAGGACCAGACAGGTCGCGACGGAGGCGATCAGGAACGTGCCGAGGTAGTCGATGACGTGCCGTGTCGCCTTGCTCGGGATGCGGAGCACGGTGGCGATGACGGCGAGGGCGACGACGCCCACGGGGATGTTGATGTAGAAGACCCAGCGCCAGCTGAGGTGCTCGGTGAACAGTCCGCCGAGGAGCGGGCCGAGGACGCTGGTCGCCCCGAAGACCGCGCCGAACAGTCCCTGGTACCGCCCGCGTTCGCGCGGCGAGACGAGGTCGCCGACGATCGCCATCGACAGCACCATGAGCCCGCCGCCGCCGAGTCCCTGGAGCGCCCGGAACGCGATCAGCTGCGGCATGTTCTGCGCCATGCCGCACAGCGCCGACCCGATCAGGAAGATCACGATCGCGGTCTGGAACAGCTTCTTCCGGCCGTACTGGTCGCCGAGCTTGCCCCACAGCGGGGTCGCGGCGGTCGAGGCGAGCAGATACGCGGTGACCACCCAGGACAGGTGCTCCAGGCCGCCGAGGTCGCTGACGATGGTGGGCAGCGCGGTGGAGACGATGGTCTGGTCCAGGGCGGCGAGCAGCATGCCGAGGAGCAGGGCGCCGATCGACACGAGGACGTTGCCGGACACGTGGGGGTCCTGCGTCTGGCCGGGTGTTCCGTCCCCGGCTGGGTTTCGTGGGTCTCGCACATCACCCGTCATACCGTCCGCATCCGCGGCCATGAAGACCTCCCGAAGGTCTCGTTACCTCTCCATCGTGGTTGGTGTGACCGTTTATGGCCTGTTGAGTCCTGGTGGAAGCCGGTATTCCGGGGGCTTATGGGACGGGAGTGTGGAGGGAGTCTGCATAATCTCTGGAGTTCGCGAGGGGAGGGACGAACACATGGCGGAATCGCATGGCCATCTGTGCCCGGAGTGCGGGGCACCCAGAGGGACCGACAACACGCCGTCGTGCGGGTGCACGCAACGGGCGTCCGACGCCCTGCGCGACGCGCGTACGGCGGAGGCGGCCGCGGCGGAGGATTTTGATCCGTTGCGCATACGTCCCTACGTGGAGCTGGAGGGGGAGGCGTCGGCCGGGTCAGCGACCGAAGCGGCGGCCGGAGCGGCGACCGGGGCGGCCGACATGACGATGCCGTTGCGTGCGGTGCCGGGCCCGGTGCCCAGCACCAGGGACCTGAGCCTGTTCGAGGGAGCGGGACGGGAAGCCGAGGGCGCCGACCTCCCCGGCTTGGACGACTTCGACGACTTCGACGACGAACCGCGCCGACGCCCCCGCCGCACGGTCCTGCTGGGCGCGGCCGGCGGGCTCGTCGCGGTGATCGCGGCGGCCGGGCTGGCGAGCGGGCTGTTCTCGTACGACACGCCCACCCGCAACGGAGCGCTGCCGCAGGAGGTACGGGCGAGCGTCCCGGACGCGTCACCGACAACGGAAGCGGCGTCCCAGTCCCCCACCACGACGGCACCCCGCCCCACCGCGGTACCCCCACCGCCGTCCGCCTCCACCACCCCGTCGCCATCCCCGACCCCGACCCCGACAACCGCCTCCCCGACCCCGTCCCGCTCAACGACCTCCCCGCCAACCTCCCCCGCCACCTCGCCCACAGCCGACGACGCCTCCGACGCCCGCGAAAGCACACCCCCCGTGCTACGCCGCGGCTCCGAGGGCGACGAGGTCCTCGAACTGGAACGCCGCCTCACCCAACTGGGCCTCTACACCCGCAAGGCGAGCGGCCACTACAACGAGGGCGTCGAGGACGCGGTGAGCCGGTACCAGTGGGCACGGGGAATCCAGACGGCCGAGCCCGGGGTGTACGACCTGACGACGCGGGAGCGACTGGAATCGGAGACACAGGAGCCGTGAACGCCTGACGGCAAGTGGGCGGATGCCGTCGGGGGTGTCCATCCTCGGTCGGGCGGTGCTGTGCGGGGAACCGTGAACGCCTGACGGCGAGTGGGCGGATGCCTGCGGCGGCCCGTGGCGGCTTCGGTGGGGGTTCGCGTTGCGCACTACTCGTCGTTGGGGGTCGGTGCCGCACCGGGGGGTGTCCGTCCTCGGTCGGGCGGTGCTGTGGGCTGGGGATGTGCTCTTGGTCGGTCGCCCGACGCTGCGGGCGGACACCCCCCGGTACGTCCCCTTCTCGCCGTTGCGCAAGCGCGGGCCCGTCCCGCCTGGGGACGGTGCGCCAGTGCGCCGCTGCGGGTGCGTCCCGCCTGGGGACAGTGCGGCGGTGCGGGTGCGTCCCCGCCTGGGGACAGTGCGCATGCGTGGGTGGTGCCCCGCTGGGGGGCCCAGGAGCGGCTCTACGGTGGCGGCCGGTCCGGCGTCCGAGGACGAGGCCTTGCCAGACCGGTCCGGCGTCCGGGGACGAGGCACTGCCGTCCCGATCCCCCACCCACCCGCAGGCTGCTGCGCCTCTCGATGCCGGTCCGTGTCTTTCAGCCCGCCCGGAGAGGGCTCCGCCTCTCGATGCCGGTCCCGCTATTTCAGCCCGTCCGGCGTTTGAGGACGAGGCCCTTCGGGCCGATGGGGGTCCAGGGGGCGGAGCCCCTTGGGGGGCGGGGTCGAAGGGGCGGCAGCCCCTGGAGGATGGGACGGGTAGGGGCGGCGGGGGCGAAAACAGCCGAGGGCAGCCCCACGCACCGGCCTAGCTGACGTACAGCCGTATCGCCCCGTCCGCCGTGGGCGACACACGGACCCGGGTCAGGTCGCGGACGACGACGTCCGGATCGTAGAAGTCGGCCCGCGAGCCGACGCCGACCACCCGCATCCCCGCGGCGCGCCCCGCCGCGATCCCCGCCCCGGAGTCCTCGAAGACGACGCAGTCCTCCGGCGCCAGCCCCAGTTCCGCGGCCCCCTTCAGAAAGCCCTCCGGATCCGGCTTGCTCGCGCCGACGGACTCGGCGGTGATCCGGATGTCCGGCAGCGGCAGACCGGCCGCGGCCATCCGCGCCGTGGAGAGGGCGACATCCGCCGAGGTCACCAGCGCATGCGGCACCCCCCGAAGGGACGCCAGAAACTCCGACGCCCCCGGTACCTCGACCACGCCCTCCATGTCCGCCGTCTCCTCGGCGAGCATCAACGCGTTGTCCGCGTGGTTCTGCTCCATCGGCCGATCCGGCAGCAGCAACGCCATCGACGCGTACCCCTGCCGTCCGTGGACGACCTTCATGACCTCGTCGCCGTCCAGCCCGTGCCACGACGCCCACCGCCGCCAGCAGCGCTCGACGACGACATCGGAGTTCACAAGGGTGCCGTCCATGTCGAGCAGGAGGGCGCGGGCGGTCAGCACGGTGGGCACGGCGGTGGCCGTCATCGGCAGCTCCAAGGCGCGGGGACCGGGGGTGACCCGGAGGGACAAGGCGGCCCCCACCCGCCGGTCAGGGAGAACGAGCGGGGAGCCACTTTGTTTTCCTACGGTACAAAACATGGCCCGCTTTGCGCCAGCGCATGCCGGGACTGTTCACCGGCCGTTCAGTTCACGCGGTGGCCGCCTCCCACAGGCTCCACAGCCCGAGCCCCAGCATCAGCAGCGCCGCCACCTTCGTGATCAACCGCAACGGCACCCGCTTCATCAGCGCCTTTCCACCGACGATGCCGAGCCCGGCCACCGCCCAGAGCGCGAGCACCGCGCCGAGACCGACGGAGAGCGGATCGTCGTAGCGGGCGGCCAGATTCGCCGTCATGATCTGCGTGAGGTCGCCGAACTCCGCGACCAGGATGAGCATGAAGCCTGCGCCCGCGACCTTCCAGAAGGACTGGTTCTCCGGGCGCCGGATCTCCGCGTCACCATCGGCCCCGCCCTTCGTCATCAGCAGCACCGCGGCACCGCCCAGGAAGAGGACACCCGTCAGGGCGTGTACGAGCTGCTGCGGCAAGAGCGTGAGTACGCTGCCCGCCGCCACGGCCAGCGCCACATGGAGGGCGAAGGCCGCCGCCACACCCGCGAAGACGTACGACGCGCGATAGCGGGTGCCCAGGACCAGACCCGCCAGCGCGGTCTTGTCCGGCAGCTCTGCGAGGAAGACGACGCCGAAGACGACGGCCGTCACGGTGAAGCTGATCAAGGTTCCTCAATCGGTCGGGGCTGCCCCACCGAGAGTGTTACCGCGAAAAACGACACCTCGGCACGGCAGCACACAGTCAGTGCACTACTGGCCGAAGGTCTCGCCGGCCGGTCACGGATGACCTGCCTCCGGGCGCCGGCTCAGACGAGCTGAGCAGTATGTCGACGGTCCGGCGAAGAGCTACTCCCCTTCAACTCCGTCAATCATACGAGATCGTTTCGCCGTAAACCTTGTCGTGTCATGTACGCGTCACTAACTTCTAACCCAACGCACACCTCCCCGCAACGCGGAGCCGCGAGAGTTCTCCTCGCTCGCGCTTCAACACCCCCACCCCTCTAAGGGAGTTCGCATGGCGAAGTTCTACGCGCGTCGACGGCTCAGCATACTCACGGCGCTCACCGGTCTCATAGCCTCGGTCGGGCTTTTCAACGGTCCGACCGCTTCCGCCGCCCTCCCCACGCCGGTCAGCGCGGCCACCGCCCGCACCTACCTCGCCTCGCTCACCGTGGCCACCGAGAACCGCACCGGCTACGACCGCGATCTGTTCCCGACGTGGATCACCATCAGCGGCACCTGCAACACCCGCGAGTACATCCTCAAGCGGGACGGTTCGAACGTCGTCACCAACTCCGCCTGCACCGCCACCAGCGGCAGCTGGTACTCCCCGTACGACGGCGCCACCTGGACCGCCGCCTCCGACCTCGACATCGACCACCTGGTCCCGCTCGCCGAGGCCTGGGACTCCGGCGCGAGCGCCTGGACCACCGCCCGGCGCCAGGGCTTCGCCAACGACGTCACCCGCCCCCAGCTCATCGCCGTCACGGACAACGTGAACCAGTCCAAGAGCGACCAGGACCCGGCCGAGTGGATGCCGTCGGTCACCTCGTACCGCTGCACCTACGTCCGCGCCTGGGTCCAGGTGAAGTACTACTACGACCTGTCCGTGGACTCCGCGGAGAAGAGCGCGCTCACCAGCTACCTGGCCAACTGCTGACGATTCAGTAACGGAACCTCCCCGCCGGCCTCCGTCGTTCCGTACCGTACGGGGCGACGGAGGAGGATCACGTGGCCGAACTTCGGTTGGGACCGCTGCTCAGGTATGCCGACGGCTCGTCCGCGACCGTATGGGTCGAGGCGAGCCGTCCGTGCGCCGCCGAGGTGCGCTGCGCGGACGGGGCGGGCGGTGAGACCCAGACCTTTCAGGTCTGCGGTCATCACTACGCCCTGGTTCCGGTCACCGGTCTGACGCCGGGGACCTCGTCGCCGTACGAGGTCCTGCTCGACGGAGTACGTGTGTGGCCGCTGCCCGACTCCCCGTTCCCGGAGTCCGTCATCCGCACGCCGGCCGAAGGGGACACCGTCCGTGTCGCCTTCGGGTCCTGCCGCTGGGCCGCTCCGCCGCACGGCGAGCCGGACCCCGTCGGCCAGGACGCCCTGGACACCCTGGCGGCCCGGATCGCGACCGACCCGGACGGTGAACGGCCCGACGTGCTGCTGCTGCTGGGCGATCAGGTCTACGCCGACGAGACCTCCCCGGCGACCCGCCGCTGGCTCGCCGCGCGCCGGGATCTCGGTGATCCGCCGGGCAGCGGGGTCGCGGACTACGAGGAGTACACCCACCTCTACTACGAGTCCTGGCTCGATCCCGAGATCCGGTGGCTGCTGTCCACCGTGCCCACTTGTATGGTCTTCGACGATCACGACGTGATCGATGACTGGAACACCTCCGCCGCCTGGGTGGAGGACATGCGGGCCACCCCGTGGTGGCGGGAGCGGCTGCTGAGCGGGCTGATGTCGTACTGGGTGCATCAGCACCTCGGGAACCTGTCCCCGGCGGAGCTCGACTCCGACCCGCTCTACGCCGCCGTACGCGAAACCCCGGACGGCACCGACGAGTTGCGGGCCTTCGCCTGCAAGGCCGACGTCGATCCGGCCTCCGTGCGCTGGAGTTACCGGCGGGACTTCGGGCGCGTGCGGCTGGTGATGGTCGACAGCCGGGCGGCACGGGTCCTCGACGAGGAGAACCGGTCGATGCTCGCCCCCGGCGAGGAGCGCTGGGTGCGCGAGCAGGTGCTGGACGGGCCGGGGTCGTACGACCATCTCCTGATCGGGACCTCGCTGCCCTGGCTGCTGCCGCATCTGGTGCACGACGCCGAGGCGTGGAACGCGGCGCTGTGCCGGGGTGAACGCGGGGCGCGCTGGGCGCGGTTCGGGGAGGATCTGCGGCGGCGGGCGGATCTGGAGCACTGGGCGGCGTTCCCGGCGTCCTTCGAGGCGCTGGTGGAGCTCATCGCGGAGGCGGGGTCGGGGCCTGACGCGCCGGCGACGGTGTGTGTGCTGTCGGGCGACGTCCATCACGCGTACATCGCCGAGCCGAGGTGGCCGGAGGGAAGCGGGCCCGATGCGCGGGTGCTGCAGCTGACCTGCTCCCCCGTCCACAACTCCATCCCGTTGTCGATACGCCTCGGCTTCCGCTTCGGGTGGAGCGCGGTGGGCCGCTTTCTGGGGCGCCGGTTCGCCGGACACGGCGCCTGTCCCCAGCCGTCGGTGGACTGGCGGCGGACGGGCGGGCCCTGGTTCGGCAACCAGCTCATGACGCTGACGCTGCGCGGGCGTTCGGCGGGACTGCGGCTGGAGCAGGCGCGGGCCGTGCGGGGCGGGAAGGCGCGGCTGGCCTTGGTGTCGGAGTCGGTGCTGAGCGAGAAGTGACCGGGCTGTGCACAAGTGAGCCTTGGGAAGGGTCAGTTGGGCACAATTACATCTTCAGCAGGCGCGCGATCGAACTTATGCTCACTCGACCTTGGGCCCCCACGTACGGCCCGACTGCGCGAAGGACAAGCCTTGTTGAAGAAGATCAGCATCTCCCTCGGCGCCGCCGGAGCGGGCGTCCTCCTCATGGCCGTACCGGCCCACGCCACCTGGTACCCGACGGGGTGGCCGCAGCACGCGTACACCTCCGACAACGCGGGCGAGGGCGCCTTCCAGGCCGAGGGCGACTGGATCATGGCGAACGACATCGGCGAGGACCACAAGAGCACCGTCACCCGATGGGAGACCAACTACGGTCGCGAGGGCGAGTGCAAGGCGACCGGCGGGGCGTTCACCGGCCGCGAGGAGTGCAACTACAACTTCGACGAGGACTACAAGGTCCGGATCAAGGTGTGTCTGCGCAACTACTCCAATGACATCGGCTGGGAGAACTGTTCGACCTGGACCCCGTGGCTGAGCATCGCCACCGGCAACGCGTGATCCGGGGTACCTGACGCCCGGCCGGAGCGCGGCAGGCATGATGAGGCGGACCGTCCGCTTCCGGTGGGCGGTCTGCTGCCAAGCGCCCCCACACGCCCGGGAGTCCCCGTTTTGTCCGCACCGCCCACGGCCTGCGTGCCCGTCTCCGTCGCCGTGGTCGGCGCCGGACCGCGCGGGACCAGCGTCCTGGAACGCCTCTGCGCCTCCGCGCCGGAACTGCTCCCGCCCGGCACCCGGCTCACCGTCCACGTGGTCGACCCGGCACCGCCCGGCGCCGGCCGCGTCTGGCGCACCGCACAGCCGGCGGAGCTCCTGATGAACACCGTGGCCTGCCAGGTGACCCTCTTCACCGACGAGAGCGTCGACTGCTCCGGCCCCGTCCGCCCCGGCCCCAGCCTGCACGAGTGGGCGGCCGGCGAGCTGGGCCCGGACGAGTATCCGACCCGCGCCCACTACGGCCGTTATCTGGAGTGGGTGTTCGCCCGCACGGTGCGCGAGGCGCCGCCCGGCGTCCGCGTGCGGACGCACACGGCTCGTGCGCTACGGCTCGACGACGCCCCCGACGGCCGCCAGGTCCTCACCCTCGACGACGGCCGTGAACTGACCGGCCTGTCCGCCGTCGTCCTCGCCCAGGGCCATCTGCCGACCGTCCCCGACGCGGCGCAGCGGACCGTCTCGTCGTACGCCGAGACCCACGGCCTGCTCCACATCCCGCCCGCCAACCCGGCCGACGTCGACCTCTCCCCCGTCTCCCCGGGCGAACCGGTGCTGTTGCGCGGTCTCGGCCTCAACTTCTTCGATCACACGGCCCTGTTGACGACCGGCCGCGGCGGCCGTTTCGTGCGCGATCGGGGCGGGCTGCGGTACGTCCCCTCCGGCCGCGAGCCGCGGCTGTACGCCGGGTCGCGGCGCGGCGTCCCCTACCAGGCCCGCGGCGACAACGCGAAGGGGCCGTACGGCCGCCACACCCCGCTCGTCCTGACGCCGGAGGTCATAGCGGGCTTCCGCAAGCGTGCCGACTCGGGTGAGGCGCCCGACTTCCTCGCCGAGATATGGCCGTTGGTGGCGAAGGAGGTGGAGACGGTCTACTACTCGGCGCTCGTACGGCGACCGGACCTCGCCGACCGCTTCCTCGCCGTCCCCCACCGCGACCCCCAAGAGGCGCTGATCCTCGACGAGTTCGGTGTCCCGGACGCCGACCGCTGGAGCTGGGACCGGATCTCCCGCCCGTATGCGGGACGCGGCTTCACCGACCCCGGCCGGTGGCGCGCGTGGCTGCTGGCTCATCTGCGCGAGGACGCCGCGCAGGCCGCTCTCGGCAACGCGGACGGCCCGCTCAAGGCGGCCCTCGACGTGCTGCGCGATCTGCGCAACGAACTCCGGCTGACCGTCGACCACGGCGGCATCGCCGGTGCCTCCCGCCGGGACCATCTCGACCGCTGGTACACCCCCCTCAACGCCTTCCTGTCCATCGGCCCGCCACGGCGCCGGATCGAGGAGCTGGTGGCGCTGATGGAGGCGGGTGTGATGGAGGTGCTCGGGCCGCGCCTGGAGGTCCGGGCGCGGGACGGGGCCTGGGTGGCGCGCTCGCCCGACGTCCACGGGTCCGGCGTACGCGTGACGACGCTCATAGAGGCACGGCTTCCGGAACCGGATCTGCGACGCACGGCCGACGGACTCCTCGCCCGGCTGCTGCGGACCGGACAGTGCCGGCCGCACTCGGTCGACGGTTACGAAACCGGCGGGCTGGACGTGACACCTCGCCCATATCACCTGATTGACCGTCAAGGAGGCGTGCACGAAAGGCGGTTCGCGTTCGGGGTGCCGACGGAGGGGGTGCACTGGGTGACCGCGGCGGGCGCGCGGCCGGGTGTGGATTCGGTCACGCTTTCGGACGCCGACGCGGTGGCGAGAGCGGCTCTACGTGCGGCTACAGCAGGAACGGAACGCCAAACGGAAGCAAAGCCGTGGCCAAATGTTGAACTTGTAAGCATTGATTAGTCCGACCTAACGTGGGGTGCTCGCTCGGTTCCGTCCCCCGACCGGTCCGCCCCAGGGACCGGCCCGACCGTAGGAGTACCCCCCACATGACCGGACGCCTCAACAGCGCCCAGCCGTACGTCCTCGGCCTGTTCCGCATCGTCGTCGGACTGCTCTTCACCTGCCACGGCGCCGTCGCGCTCTTCGGCGTGCTCGGCGGCGCGGACGGCAAGGGCGGCACCGTCGAGCTGGGCACCTGGCCCGGCTGGTACGCGGCCGCGATCGAGCTCGTCGGCGGCTCCCTGGTCCTGATCGGCCTGGGCACCCGCTTCGCCGCGTTCATCGCCTCCGGCGCGATGGCCTACGCCTACTTCAAGGTGCACCAGCCGAACGCCCTGTGGCCGATCGAGAACAGCGGCGAGGGCGCGGCGATGTTCTGCTGGTCCTTCCTGCTGCTGGTCTTCACCGGCTCCGGCGCCTTCGGGCTCGACCGGCTGTTCCAGAAGCGCTCGGCCGCCACCGAGCGACCGGCCTCGGACCAGGCACCGGTGACCGTCTGAGCCGTACCCGCATCCGACGGCGCCCGTGCCCGCACAGGGGACGGGCGCCGCGACGTGTCGGCCGGGTGAACATGCTGTGGCGAACACACGCGCCCCCCATGAATCCCCTGTCACACCCCGGGCGTACGCTGTAAGGCTGTTACGGGGGAAAACGGGGAGTGACGGTGTTCGAGAGTCTCGGGAATATGGGCGTGCTGACCGGCAGCCCAGGAATCATCTACGCGATGGTGGCCGCGTCAGTGCTGCTGGACGTGTTCCTGCCGGTCCTGCCGAGCGGCGTCCTGGTCATCACGGCCGCCACGGCCGCGGCGGCGGGCACCGGAGCGGCGACCGGCAAGGTCCCCGGCGAGGTTCCCGACCTGCTGCTGCTCACCCTGGTCGCCGCGACGGCGTCGGTGCTCGGCGACATGGTCGCGTACCGGCTGGCCTGGCGCGGCGGCGCCCGCCTGGACCGGGCCATCGCCCGCTCCCGCCGCCTCACCTCCGCGCAGGAACGTCTCGGCACCGCCCTCGCCCACGGCGGCGGCCCCCTGGTCGTCCTCGCCCGCTTCGCCCCGGCCGGCCGCTCGGTCGTCTCCTTCGTCGCGGGCGCCGCCCACCGCCGGGTCCGGGAATTCCTCCCCTGGTCCGCCCTCGCGGGCCTGGCCTGGGCGGCGTACAGCGTCGCCCTCGGCTACTACGGCGCCCAGTGGCTGGGCACGACATGGCTGGCGACCGGCGTCTCGGTACTGGCCCTGTTCGCCGCGGGAGCCGCAGCGGCATTCGTGATGCGCCGCCGCCCGGCGTGAGGGATTGGCAGATGTGTCCCCTGTCGGCCGTCGGTGACCTGCGGTTTTGCCAGCGGGCGTGCGCCGGATCCGCCAATTGCCGAACCCGGCCAGACCCTCCGGGCGCCCCGCTAACCGGCGCGCTGTGCTGGGGTGCCTCGGACCTCGAGGTCGGACAGTAGCTCGGCCGTGGCCTCGGCCACCGCGGCCACCGCCCGCTCGAAGACCTCCTTGTTGTGTGCGGCCGGTGCCCGGAAGCCGGACACCTTCCGTACGTACTGGAGGGCGGCGGCGCGGATCTCGTCCTCCGTCGCCTCCTCGGGCAACGCGGGCGGGCGAAGAGTCTTGATGCTGCGGCACATACCTCCAGTCTCGCCCCCGCCGGGGAATAGCGCCGGGCGTCCGCGGAATTGTGTCGAGCATGACGACAGTGGAGATCTCCTACGTCGGCGGCCCGACCGCCGTTGTGTCTCTCGGGGGCGTGCGTCTCCTCACCGACCCGACCTTCGACGCGCCCGGCGAGTACCCCATCGGCTCCCGCGCGCTGGTGAAGACGACGGGCCCGGCGCTCGCGGCGGCGGACCTCGGCCCGGTGGACGCCGTGCTGCTCTCCCACGACCAGCACCCCGACAACCTGGACGCCGCGGGCCGCGCCTACCTCGCCGGTGTCCCCCTCGTCCTGTCGACCGCCTCCGCCCATGACCGCCTGGGCGCCCCCGTCCGCGCCCTGCCCGCCTGGGAGAGCGTCGAGCTGGGCGGCGTACGCGTCACCGCCGTCCCCGCCCTGCACGGACCCGAGGGCTCCGAGCCCCTCGTCGGCGAGGTCACCGGCTTCGTGCTGTCCGGGGAGGGCCTGCCCAAGGTGTACGTCAGCGGCGACAACGCCTCTCTGGACCGGGTCCGGGAGATCGCCGACCGCGCGGGCCCCTTCGACGTGGCCCTGCTGTTCGCGGGCGCGGCACGCACCCCCCTCGTACCGGACGCGACGCTGACCCTGACCAGCGAGCAGGCGGCCGAGGCGGCGGCGATCCTGGGCGCCCGGCATGTCGTACCGCTGCACTTCGAGCACTGGGGCCACTTCACCCAGGACGGACCGACGCTGACGAAGGCCTTCGCGGAGGCCGGACTGACGGACCGACTGCACCTGATGGCGCCAGGGGAGTCCGTACGCCTGTGACATCTGCGATGATCCGTTCCGAGGCGGCCACCGTTCAAGGGGCCGACCGACGAAGGGACTTCGTGTGATGACGCACGACAAGAAACCGACCGTGGCCGTGCTGGGCCCGGGCGGCATCGGCGGCCTGCTCGCCGGACTGCTGTCGCGGGCCGGGCACCGGGTGATCTGCCTGGCCGGGGACGAGACGGCGGCGACCCTGCGGGCGTCCGGGATCCGGGTCCGCAGTGGCCCGTTCGGGGACTTCACGGCCGAGGTGGAGGCGGACACCGAGCTGCGGGTGCCGGTGGACGCCTGCCTGGTCGCGGTGAAGCACACGGCGCTCGGGGCCGCCCTGGACCGCGTCCCGCCCGCCGCGCTGGGCGACGCGCTCCTGGTGCCGTTCCTGAACGGTGTGGAGCATCCGGCGGCGCTGCGGGCCCGCTATCGCGAGGACGTGGTGGCCCCGGCGGTGATCCGCGTGGAGTCGACGCGGGTGGCACCCGGGGAGATCGTGCACGGCAGCCCGTTCGCGGAGATCGACCTGACCGGCGACGGGGTGGCGAAGGAGCGGCTGGAGTCGCTGGCGGACGCGCTGGGCTCTGCCGGTCCGACCACCCGGGTGCTGCCGGACGAGACGGCGGCACTGTGGGCCAAGATGTCGTTCCTGGCCCCGTTCGCCCTCCTCACCACGCGGTACGCCCTCCCGCTGGGCGACGTACGCACCCGTCACCGCGAGGAGCTGACGGCACTGGTCGAGGAGACGGCCGCGGTGAGCCGCGCGTCGGGCGCCCCGACGGACCCGGCCCAGGCCCTGGCCCGCTACGACGCGTTCCCGCCGCAGACCAGGTCGTCGATGCAGCGCGACGCCGAGGCGGGCCGCCCCCTCGAACTGGACGCGATCGGCGGCGCGTTGCTCCGCGCGGCGGAGCGATACGGGGTACCGGTGCCGGTGGCGACGCGCCTGGTAGGGGAGTTGAGGCACGCGGGCCGCTGAGAGGGCTTGCGGCCGGGGTCGGCCGAGCGGCGCCTGCATGTGGCCCGCGCCGCGTTCACAGCAGCGCGGGCCACATGCATCAGGGGCTGAGCGAATGCCCTAGGGGCGCGGGACCGTATCGATATGCGGCTCCGCCCCGTGGGCGCGACCAGCCACACACCACCCGCAGCCGCCCGACAACAGGAGCACCCGAGTTCGTCAGTCGTCGCCCCTGGAGGAGCCGCCCCGCGTCTTCCCCGAGCTCTGCAGCACCTTGCCCAGGCCGACCGTCACGGCTGCCACGGCGCGGACCCAGGTCGGTCCGCCGCGCTCCGCCCACACCACGCACACACACCCGAAGACGGCGAGACCCAGAACGCCCACCAGCACCAGAACGGTCATGTCCCCACCTCTGCGTTCGTACGGTTCCGGTGATCTTCTCAGATCCTCCCTTCCCGAACACATGAACTACCCCAAGAAACTCGCACCCCTAAATCGAACAGGCGTAGCATTGCGCCGTGGCTACGACCTATGACTTTCCGAGTGACCTCCTCGCCGGTCAGGAGGAGCTGCATCAGGTCCGGGCCGAGCTGTCGGCCCTGCTCAAGCGGCTGCCCTGGTCGGTCGAGCCCCTGGACGGCTTCAGCGACACCGCGGGCTGGCGCAAGGTGGAACGCCCCGCCTCCCCGGGCTGGACACCCGACGAACAGGCCGAGGTCGAAAAGCTCAGGCAGCGCGAACACGAACTCGTCGTCTTCGTCACCGGCCATCGCTTCTGGGCGGAGGTCGCCGGCGAGGAGCGCGTGGACGCCCGCATGAGGCTGAAGCACGCGCGGGAGGACAGCTGAGAAACGCGGAAGACCCCGGCCGTGATCGGCCGGGGTCTTCTTTCCGTGTGGGCGCGGACGGTTTCGAACCGCCGACATCCTGCTTGTAAGGCAGGCGCTCTACCCCTGAGCTACGCACCCGGGTCCCGAACAAGCGCGCTCAGGACGAGTCGACAGACTACCTTGCCCAGGGCCCCGTCCTGCAAACGCGTAGCGCGGCGTATCGCGGGAGCCGGATCTCGGGGTCGATCCGGGGGTTTACCCCACCCCGGATCCGGGAGCGTCCCGGATCCCGCGACGGCGCCCCGCTCCGTACGGTCGAAGAGCCTCATCATTCTGGCTCAGGGGGAGATCCCAATGGCACGCACCGCCACCGCTCGCATGGTCCTCGCCGCAGGCGCCGTCGCTCTCATCGCGGGCGTCAGTGCCTGCGGTGCCTCCGCCGGGGACGACAAGGACCCGGACCAGCGGTCGTTCGCGCTGGAGGGGAAGACGCTGACCATCGACTCCGACGACTCGGCGCTGGAGATCGTCGCCGCCGACGACAACAAGGCGGGCCGGATCGAGGTCACCCGCTGGTTCCAGGGCACGGTCGCCCTCGGCAAGGACCCGAAGGTCACCTGGTCGATGACGGACGACACGCTGAAGCTGCGGATGAAGTGCACCGGCGTGGTCGCCGACTGCGCGGCCAAGCACCGCATCGAGGTCCCGCGCGGTGTCTCCGTGAAGGTCGAGGACGGGGACGGGAGTGTGCGGGCCAGGGGGTTCGAGGACGCGCTGAGCATTCGTACGGGCGACGGATCGGTGCATGTCACCGACTCCAGCGGGCCGCTCGACCTGAAGACCGGCGACGGGTCCGTGCGCGCCGACGTCACCTCGCGCGACGTGCGGTCCCAGACCGGCGACGGCTCGGTCCACCTCGAACTGGGCGCCGTCCCGGACCGCGTGGAGTCCAGGAGTGGCGACGGCTCCGTGACCATCGACGTCCCGGAGGCCACGTACAAGGTGACGACCCAGACCGGCGACGGCGGGGTGGACGTGACCGTGCCGCGGGCCGACTCCAGCTCGCACGTCATCACCGCCCGTACCGGCGACGGCAAAGTCACGGTCCGGACCGCGAACTAACGGGCCCGTGTGTTCGTCCTTAACCGGTGGGAGAATGACACCGGGCCAGGACGGACACAGCACGGGAGAGGGATGTGACGGCGACACCAGCGCAGCCGTACTCGCCGTCGAAGCCGCGCGCACATCATGCGCTGCGCGACACGCTCACTCTCATCGCGCTGCCGCTGGTCGCGGCCCTCGCGCTGCCGGCCGCGTTCGCCGGCGGCGGCACCCGGCGCTGGTTCGGGGGGCGTTCCGAGAGCCAGCGGGCCGAGGCGCAGGCCGCGAAGGACGCCGCCGCGGCCGCGTTCTACGAGCTCGACACCGCCCAGCGTGATCTGCGGATCTCGATAGAGACGATCACCGCGGTCGACGACTCCCCCGCCGCCCGGCGCGCGGTCGCCGACTTCGAGGCGATCAGCAGACGGATCGACGAGGCCAGTCACCAGTACATCGAGGCCGTCGACGCGCACGACCTGGACCGGGACGACCTGGAGGCGTCGGTCGCCGTACACGCGCGCACCGAGCTCACCAGGGCCAAGGACGAGCTCGCAGGCGTCAAGCGGGAACTGGACCGCTTCGGCGACAGCCTCGGTCCGCTCCTCGGCAAGGCCGAGACCCAGCTGGTCCGCCTCGCTCCCGCCGTCGAACGGGCCAGACAGGGACTGCTGGCCGCCTCCAACGCCCTTGACGCCGTACGGCAGTCGGGTCTGAAGGCCGATGACCTCGCCGCCCGGCTCGCCGCCCTCGGCCCCGAGCTGACCAAGCTGAACCAGGGCGCCGGGCAGCACGGCGTCCCGGACACCCTGGAGCGTGCCGAGCGCGTCGCCCGGGAGGCCGAGGCGGTCCGGGTCGAGTCCGAGCGGCTGCCCGAGAAGGCCGCCGAGATCGACCACCGGCTCGTCTCCCTGCGCACCCGCGCTCAGGCCCTCACCACCCGCGCGGGCCAGGTCGACCCGGTCCTGAGCGAGCTGCGGCGGCGCTTCACCGCGGCCTGCTGGCAGGACCTCCAGCAGGTCCCGGACCAGGCCACGGAGAACGTGCGCCAGGCCGAGCGCAAGCTCATGGAGGCCCGCGCCGCCCGTGACGAGCAGCGCTGGCCGGACGCGACCGCCCTGCTGTCGACCGTACGGGCCCTGTTGAACAGCACCGACGAGTCCGTCTCCGCGGCGGGCGACCGGCTGCGGCGGCTGAACGCCGTGCAGAAGGACCCCCAGCAGGAGATCGACCGCACCCGCTTCGCGATCCGTGACGCGCAGCGGCTGGCCATGACGGGCCGGAACACCCCCGATCCGCGTCACGCACGTCCCCTGGACGACTCCGTGGCCCGGCTGGAGCGGGCGATCGGCACGCTGGAGGGCCGGCACCCCGACTACTGGCACTTCCTCACGGAGACGGAGGCGGTGCGGCAGACGGTGGCGCGGGTGGTGGCGCAGATCCGGGAGGAGCGCGGGGCGGGGCACTGACGGCTCTACAGCCGTCGGCCGCCGCCGGTTAACCTGTGCGTATGCCTCGCTATGAGTACCGCTGCCGGACCTGCGGCGACACCTTCGAACTGAGCCGTCCGATGGCGGAGTCCGCCGCCCCCGCGGACTGCCCGGCCGGCCACGACGACACGGTGAAGCTCCTGTCGACGGTGGCCGTCGGCGGCTCGGCCTCCGCACCGGCCCAGGCCCCCCGCTCCGGCGGCGGAGGCGGCGGCGGTTGCTGCGGCGGGGGCTGCTGCGGCTGACGGACAGCGGCTTCAGGAACCCTTCAGCCGCGGTTTCCTACCGTGGGCGGTATGACAGCCGCCCCGCAGTGGATCAACGGACTCATGGACACGCTCGGCGCGCCCGGCGCCGGCCTGGCCATCGCCCTGGAGAACCTCTTCCCGCCACTGCCGAGCGAGGTCATCCTGCCGCTCGCGGGGTTCGCGGCGAGCACCGGCCGGATGAGCCTGTGGGCCGCGCTGCTATGGACGACCGCAGGTTCGGTGATCGGCGCGCTCGCCCTGTACGGCGTCGGCGCGCTGCTCGGCCGTGACCGGACGGTGGCGATCGCGGCGCGGCTGCCGCTGGTGAAGACCAGCGACATCGAGAAGACCGAGGCCTGGTTCCTGCGGCACGGCACCAAGGCGGTCTTCTTCGGCCGGATGATCCCGATCTTCCGCAGTCTGATCTCGGTCCCGGCCGGCGTCGAGCGCATGCCCCTGCCCGTCTTCCTCGGCCTGACCACGCTGGGCAGCGCGCTGTGGAACACGGCGTTCGTGATGGCGGGCTACACGCTGGGCGCCAACTGGACCCAGGTCACCGACGTGGCGTCCACGTACTCGAAGATCGTCCTCGCGCTCGCCGCCGCAGCAGTCGTGGCCTTCCTGGCCGTACGACTGCTGCGGCGGCCCGCGTCTAGCGAGGTGTCCGAGTCGTCCTGAGGAACTCCCGCAGGATCCGCTCCCCCGCCAGCACACCCCGCTCCGGTAGCGCGCTGACCGTCGGAGCGGTGAAGGCCTCGTCGGCCAGCTCGCCGTGGCCCGGCCGCCAGCCCTGGTCCGCGGCGAGCAGCAGGTCGGCGTCGAGCAGGGAGTCACCGGCGGCCAGCGTCAGCTCCGCGCCGCTGCGGCGGGCGACCTCGTGCATGGCGGCGCTCTTGGTCAGCGGCTTCGGGACGGCGTAGATCTTGCGGCCCTGGAGCGAGACCGTCCAGCCGCGGTTCTCCGCCCACACCGCGAGTTCCTTCACCCAGTCCTCGGTCAGCAGTTCACGCTCGACGACGAGGTAGGCGAAGAGGTCCTCGGCGACCCGGTGCTTGCGCACCCACACGGGGTCGGCCGTCCGCAGCAGGTGCTCACGCACCTCGTCCAGCGGCGCGCACTCGTCGGCCAGCCGGGCCTGCACGCGCGCGTGCCAGTCGGCGTCCGTCACGCCGTCCACCAGCAGATGCCCGCCGTTGGCGCAGATCGCGTACTTCGGGGGCGGGCCCGGCAGGTTGATGCGCTGGTACTGCTTACGGGTCCGCGTGGTCGTCGGCACGAACACCGCCGCGTCGCCGAGTTCGGCCAGCAGTCCGGCGGCCGTCTCCGTCATGTACGACAGCGGCTTGCTCTCGTGCACCTCGACGCAGAGCAGCCGGGGCGCCCGCGCGTCCGGCATGGTCAGCGCGAGGGCCGCGGAGGAGTAGATGAGCGTACGGTCGAGGTCGCTCGCCACCAGCACCGGCATCAGACGTTCACCGCCTTGCCGTCGGCGCCCGTCGCGCCCCGCGTGTACTTGGGGTGGATCAACCCCACGCAGGTGTACGGGAGTTCGTCGACCTCTTCCACCGGGACACCTCTCTGTTCGGCCAACAGGCGTACGTGGTCGAGGTCGGCGCCCGCGCCGGCCCGCGCCAGGATCTTCCACGGCACCCGGCGCAGCAGCACCCGGGTGGTCTCGCCGACACCGGGCTTGACGAGGTTCACGTCGTGGATGCCGTACTCCTCGCTGATCCGCTCGACGGCCGCCCAGCCCTCCCAGGTCGGGTCGCGGTCGCTCGACAGCAGCTCCTTGGTCTGGGCGTCCACCGCCTCCACGACCTCCGGGAAGGTGGCGGCGACGGCGTCGAGGAACTCCACCGAGACGTCGGCGCCGGCGAGTTCGCGGTAGAACTTCGCGCCGTGGAAGTCGTTCGGGCCGACGAGGTCCGCGCGCAGTACGGTGCGCGAAATCAGGCCGGAGACCGTGGAGTTGAGGCAGGCGGAGGGGATGAGGAAGTCCTCACGGGTGCCGTACGTCTTCACGCACGAGCCCGGGTCGGCCAGCACCGCGATCTCCGGGTCGAAGCCGGTGATGCCGTCGGACTCCTCGAACTCCTTGACGGCGTCAGCCAGTTCACGGGTGATCGCGCCCTTGCCGGTCCAGCCGTCGACGAACACGATGTCGGCCGGGTCGTGGTGGGCGGCCAGCCAGCGCAGCGCGTTGGCGTCGATGCCACGGCCGCGCACGATCGACACGGCGTAGTGCGGCAGGTCCAGGCCGTGCCGGAACTGGGCCCAGCGGCGCATCAGGACCCCGACGGGGGTACCGGCGCGGGCGAGGGAGACGAGGACCGGGCGGGGCGAGCGCTCCGCGAGCACGATCTCGGTGACCGCGCCGACCGCCTGCGCGAGCCGTGCGGCGGACCCGTCCAGCGCGGTGTGGAAGAGCCGCTGGTACTGCTCGCTCGGCTGGTACTCCACCGGCAGCGACTCCGCGTAGTGCGCGCCGCCGCTCTGGATGGCCTCCTCGCGCTCCTCGGTCGGCGCCTCCAGCGTCACGTCCGAGAGGTCCTGGAGCAGCCAGCCGACGTCTTCCGGGGCGTACGAGGAGAAGGCGGGGCCGCGGAGGGGCTCGGGCAGCATCGGGGGCCTTTCGGGGACGTACAGGGGCTCTGGGACGTACGACGGGACGACCGCGAGCAGCACCTGCGGGGTGTGCGCGTGCAGCTGCGCGAGCAGACCGTCGGGGGCGTGCAGCTCCGCTGTGTCGGCGGTGGAGTCGATGACGGCGACGATCGCGTCGAAGCCGGCGCCGGCGATGTTGTAGGCATAGCGCTCGCCGGGGCCGTCCACGGGGTTGTCGTGGGCCGGGAAGGCGATGCGGGTGCGGATCGCGTAGCCCGGGTCGTCGACGGCCAGGACGGGTGAGCGGGTGGTGGTGGAGTAGCGGACCTCGGCGTCGGTGATCTGCTCCAGCTCGCGGGCGAGGCGGAGGGGGGCGTACATCAGTTCTTCGAAGCCGAGGACGTGAACGCGGCGGGCGTCTGCCGGAAGGGCCTCGGCCAGGCGGGCGGCCATGGCCGGGAGAGCGGTCTCCAGGCGTATTCGGTGTTGGGGCGTGAAGCCGTGGCGGCCGCCGTCCGGCAATCCGCGAGGCCAGCACAGTTCGACTCGAGTGAGGCTGTGTGTCGGCTGCGAGCCGGTGGGGGTTGATCGCGCAGTTCCCCGCGCCCCTAGGTGGGTGACCTCATGCCTCGCTACAAGGTCCTGCCCTTTCTCCAACACACCCTCCGGCAGCTTTACAGTGCCCGACGCCGCCGCCACCAGGTCCACCCTCGCGCCTATCTCGCGCGCGAACTCGTCCAGGCGTCCCGCGTCCGCCTCCGAGCGCATGTCGACCAGGGCCACGACCACGTACCGCTGTCGCGGGTACCGGTCGTGGAGGTCCCTGATGGTGTTCAGGACCGTGTTGCCTGTGGAGAACTCGTCGTCGACGAGGACCAGCGGGCCGTTGCCGACCAGCAGGGCCGGGTCCTCGGGGAGCAGCAGGTGCGAGGTGGCGTGGGAGTGGGACTCCTCGAAGCCGCCCGCCGTGGCCACGCCGGGCACCGGGCGGCGGGTGGAGTGGAGGTAGGGGGCGAGGCCGACGCCGTCGGCGACGGAGTGGCCGAGGCCGGTCGCGGTCTCCGCGTAGCCGAGGACGACCGCGCGGGCCGCCTCCTCGGCGCCCAGGAGGTCCCTGACCCGGCGGCCGAGGGTGAGGCCGTGGCCGTACACCACGGACGGTGACTGGGGGACGTGCTTGCCGAGCACGTTCGAGACCAGCAGATGGGCCCGCTTGGGGTTGCGGCGCAGGGCGAGGCCCAGCAGGTCGGTCAGCGTGTCGTCGCCCAGGAGTTCGACCCCGAGCCGCTCGGCGACCCAGGTGCCGGACCAGATCCCGCCAGGCACCTCGTTGTTCACTGCGTTGTTCATGCGTCCCTTGTGTGTAACCGACCCAGCCACTGCGTGTCTCAGTCGGGGATTCCGGCGGCGAGCAGCTCCACGAAGCCGATGTCCTCGTTGGCCACCCCGAACACCTCGGCGCGCAGCATGGTGCGCTCGGCCCAGGCCCGGTGCGGCTTCACCTCGTTCATCTTGTTCGTGTACTGCGACCGCAGCACTCCCCCGCCGCCGCGCTCCGGGCGCAGGATGTCCGCGGCGTCACTGAACTCTTCGTGACTGACCACCGACAGTGCGTGCACGGGCAGCACGTGCGAAGGGTGAATACAAGTCTTACCCATCAGACCGTTGGCCTGGTCGAGGGAGATCTCGCGGAGCAGCCCGTCCATGGCGTGCTCTATGAGTGCCTCGCGCAGTTCCTCGGCCTGGCCCTCCAGGAAGGGGCTGCGGCGCAGCTGCGGCTTGAACATGCGCTCCTGGACGCGGAAGTACTCCCAGACCGGCCCGGTCACCGTGAAGCCGGTGCCGTCGGCCCGGCCCAGCATGTTCACCACGTCGGCGATCACGGAGGCGACGATCTGGACGTCCCAGGCGGTCATGTCGGGGGCGCGGCGCAGGCCGTAGGAGGAGCAGAAGTCGGTGACGCCGAGGCGGAGCGCCAGCACCCGGTCCCGGTACTTGTCGACCGCGCGGGCGATGCCCTCCAGGGTCTCCACTCGTGACTCGCGGTACATCAGGTCCGGCGACTCCAGCACCGGCATGGCGAACAGCCGCCGCCCGCTCGCCGCCTCGGCGCCGGAGAGCGCCTCCAGGAAGGAGATGCCGCGCTCCTCGGTGAACTTCGGCAGCACGAACCCGGACAGCAGCCGGACCGCAGGGCCGAGCCGGTGGACGAGGTCGGGGATCTGCTCGGGGTGGCGGACCCGGATGAAGAGCAGCGGAGGATCGGCCACCGCTCCCTCGGCGAGCTCCGTGAACTGTCGTACGAGGTTCTCCTCGGCCTCCACGACGTCCTCGTCGCCGATCGAGTCCTCCAGGCACAACACCATCGAGACCACGCCACGCCCGACCTGTTTCTGGATGTCGTCGGCGAGCCGCGGCCTGGTGGCCGGGCTGTAGAGCGTGGCGCCCAGGGCCGCGGAGAGCAGCCGGGCCGAGGAGTCCGCGTCGAACTCGCACGGCTCCTGGTGGAAGAGGCGCTGACGCACCTCAGGGGCGATGTGCCCGAAATGACGCATATGACTCCCCCGTGGCGGCTGGGCCTTCTGTGAACACTTCACAGGTGGCCGGTAATAGTACGTACAAACCCATGTCAGGGGTTCCCATCGGGCATGAACTTCAGGTAACGCAGGCGCGCACGACCGGGTCGGTTTTCCTTGCGGAACCCGCACCCCCGCGTTGTCGTGACCAGGACCGAGAAGGCAGGATGACCGCATGACGCACGCCATGCTGAAGGGGTCGAACGTCCCGCTCGAAGTCACCACGGTGCGCGCCGTGGTGCGCTGGACGCCCGGGCAGGGGGTCCCGGATGTCGACGCCTCGGCGCTGCTCCTCGGCCCCGACGGTCGTGTGCGCTCCGACGAGGACTTTGTCTTCTACAACCAGCCCCGGCACCCCTCCGGGAAGGTCTGGCGCCTCGGCAAGAAGCGGGTCGCCGAGGGCCTCACCGACACGATCCAGACAGATCTCACCGGTGTCGAGTCCGGCGTCGGCCAGATTCTCCTGGTCGCATCGGCGGAGGACGTCACCTTCGACCGCGTGCAGGGCCTGCGCATCCTGCTGTACGACGCCGCGGTCGCCGACGGCGAGCCGCTGGCCTACTTCGACATCAAGCCGGAGACCGGCCGCGAGACCGCGCTGATCTGCGGGGAGCTGTACCGCCGCGGGGAGGGCTGGAAGTTCCGTGCCCTGGGCGAGGGCTACTCGGACGGTCTGAAGGGCCTGGCGGGCGACTACGGCATCTCGGTGGACGAGTCGGAGGCGGCGGCGCAGGATCCGGCCCCGGAGTTCTCCCAGCCCCTGCCCCCGGAGCAGCCCACGACAGCGGTCCCGCCCCAGCCGGCCTACGGCTACCCCCAGTCCCCGCCGCCGACCCAGCCGGCGTACGGCTACCCTCAGCCGACCAGCCAGCCCGCCTACGGCTACCCCCAAGCCCCGGTCACGGTCTCTCCGGACCCGGACTTCCGGCTGCCTCCGCAGGGCCCCCAGTTCATCGGGCGCTGACGAGACCACCCCAGGGGCGCGAGGAACTGCGCGATCAACCACGAGCAACCAGCAGCCGCCGTCGGACCACGCGCCCCGAGCCCCTAGGCGAAGCGGCCAGGACACGGCGTCAGCGTTCCGCCTTGGTCTTGAAGCCCCGGCCCCACTGCAGCCCCCACCCGTACAGCCGGTCCAGCTCCGCCTGGAACCCGTAGACGAACTTCACCTCGCGGCGGACGACGATCTCGCCCTTGACGTTCTCGATCATCACGACGGCGCAGGAGCGGGCCTGGGGGTGGCGTTCGTCGAGGCCTATCTCGATGCGCGGCCCGTTGCTCGGATACAGCGTCACGATCGCGTGCGTACGGTCGAACGCCGGCGTCTGGTCGTAGATGTAGACGAAGACCAGGATCCGCTTGATGGCGTCCTTGTGGTCGAGGTTGACGTAGATCGTCTCCCCGGACGCCGATCCGAACCGGTCGTCGCCGCTGAGTTTCACGTACGGCGCCGAGTTGACGTCCCCGAAGAACCCGCCGAGGGGCTGTACGACGCCCTTCGTCCCGTCGGCCAGCTCGTACAGGCATCCCAGGTCGAGGTCGACGTTGACCATGCTCTGGCTGTGCCCCATCACCTCCGGCGGCTTGAGCGCCCTGAAGGGGTGCCTGAGCAGGCTCTCGCGCTGTGAGCCGCCGAAGTCGGAGGTCCGCATCCGCCAGGCGAGGTTGATGCGCAGATGGCCCGTCTCTGCGCCCTGCTCCTTGAGGGAGACCCGGTCGTGCCGCTTGGTCAGCACGATCGAGTTGGTCGCCGCGTTGCCCGAGTCGAAGTCGGCAGCGCGTCCGCGCCGGAGTCCGTCAAAGAAGCCCATGTTCCCGCCCCCACGTTCACGTCAAAGACCGACGGGGCGGCGTCGAGGAGTCGACGCCGCCCCGCTCAGAGCGTTCCTCACCCGAGGCCGGGTCACACCCCGGACGAGACCTCAGTCTTCTCGTCCGAGCCCGCCGCTTTTCCCTCGGCTTCCGCCAGCCGCTTGTTGCGGCGCACAGAGGACCAGAAGGACCAGGCGATCAGGACGACACCGACGAGGCCGGTGATGACCTCGTGGATCTGGTACTGGATGGTGATCATGAGGATCACGGCCAGCGCACCGATCGCGTAGTGCGCGCCGTGCTCCAGGTAGACGTAGTCGTCGAGGGTGCCCTGGCGGACCAGGTACACGGTCAGCGAACGGACGTACATGGCGCCGATGCCCAGGCCCAGCGCCATCAGCACGATGTCGTTGGTGACGGCGAAGGCGCCGATCACTCCGTCGAAGGAGAAGGAGGCGTCGAGGACCTCGAGGTAGAGGAACATGAAGAACGCGGCCTTGCCGGCGAGCGCGACGGCCGAACGTGGCTTGCCGGAGCGTGCCGCCTCTTCCTCCTCCTCGTGCTCGCGTTCCTCGTCCTCTTCGAGCTTGTCCTCGAAGTAGCCGGAGAGACCACCGACGATCATGTACGTGATCAGACCGGCGATACCGGAGAGCAGAACCGTCTCCGCCTTGTCGACGTGCGCGCCGCCGTGCTGGTGGGCATGGGTCGCGAAGGTCATGGCGGTGGCGAGCAGGACGACGAGCGCGATGCAGACCGACAGCATGTCGACCTTGCCGAGCTTGGCGAGCGGGCGCTCCAGCCACGCGAGCCACTTGATGTCACGGTCCTCGAAGATGAAGTCGAGGAAGATCATCAGCAGGAACATGCCACCGAACGCGGCGATCGCCGGGTGGGCGTCGGTCACGAGCTCCTGGTAGTGATCCTTGTCGTTGAGGGCGAGGTCGACCGCGTCGATCGGACCGATCTTGGCGCTGATGGCGACGATCACGACCGGGAACACCAGCCGCATGCCGAACACGGCGATGAGGACACCGACGGTGAGGAAGATCTTCTGCCAGAAGGCATTCATCTTCTTCAGGATTCCGGCGTTGACCACCGCGTTGTCGAAGGACAGCGAGATCTCGAGGATGGAGAGGATCGCCACGATGCCGAACCCGGTCCACCCCCCGTAGAAGACCGCCGCTACGAGGCCGAGCGCGGTGACCGCGAACGACCAGCCGAAGGTTTTCAGAACCACTGGCTACCCAATCCTGTATGTACGGGTCTCCCCCGCTGCCCTACTCGGCTTTTTACCGAACTTTGAAGCGGAGTCTAGTCGGCCCCCCTCCGCACCCCACCCGGCCCCGGTTTTTGCTCATATCGCGTTACGAGACGTTGACCCCGAAGTCGAGCGCGATGCCCCGCAGTCCGGACGCGTACCCCTGGCCGACGGCGCGGAACTTCCACTCGCCCTGGTACCGGTAGAGCTCGCCGAAGATCATGGCGGTCTCGGTGGAGGCGTCCTCGCTGAGGTCGTAGCGGGCGAGCTCCTGGCCGTCGGCCTGGTTCACCACGCGGATGAAGGCGTTGCTGACCTGCCCGAAGGTCTGGCCCCGGTTGTCCGCGTCGTGGATCGAGACCGGAAAGACGATCTTGTCGCACTGGGCCGGCACCTTGGAGAGGTCGATCAGGATCGACTCGTCGTCACCGTCGCCCTCACCGGTGAGGTTGTCGCCGGTGTGCTCCACCGAGCCGTCGGGGCTCTTGAGCTGGTTGTAGAAGACGAACCACTCGTCCCCCATGACCCGTCCGCTGTTGCAGACCAGCGCGCTGGCATCGAGGTCGAAGGCGGCTCCGGTGGTGGAGCGCGCGTCCCAGCCGAGTCCGACCATCACCTGAGTGAGGTTGGGTGCGGCCTTGGACAGGGAGACATTGCCTCCCTTGGCGAGCGTGACGCCCATGATCCTGGTCCCTCCCCGTGTGCTGCTTCCTAGGTGGCCTTGCGCGTCCGGCGCCGCACGCGGTCGGTGCGGCGCCGGACGGGGTGGTGCGGGTGGAACGGCTCAGACGTTCACGCCGAAGTCCTGCGCGATGCCGCGCAGGCCCGAGGCGTAGCCCTGGCCGATGGCGCGGAACTTCCACTCCGCTCCGTGCCGGTACAGCTCGCCGAAGACCATCGCGGTTTCGGTGGACGCGTCCTCGGAGAGGTCGTAGCGCGCGATCTCCGCCTCGCCGGCCTGGTTCACGACGCGGATGAACGCGTTGCGGACCTGGCCGAAGGACTGCTGGCGGTTCTCGGCGTCGTAGATCGAGACCGGGAAGACGATCTTCTCGATCTCGGCCGGGACGCCCGCGAGGTTGACCTTGATCTGCTCGTCGTCGCCCTCGCCCTCACCGGTGATGTTGTCGCCGGTGTGCTCCACCGAGCCGTCGGGGCTCTTGAGGTTGTTGAAGAAGACGAAGTTCGCGTCGCTGCTCACCTTGCCCGAGCCGTCGATCAGCAGCGCGCTGGCGTCCAGGTCGAAGTCGGTGCCGGTCGTGGTGCGGACGTCCCACCCGAGACCGATGATGACCGCGGTCAGCCCGGGGGCCTCCTTGGTCAGCGATACGTTGCCGCCCTTGCTGAGGCTGACTCCCACGAGTCCTCCATTGGTGTCCAGGGGCGGGGAGCCCCGCCATGCGTTTGATATCGGATCAACGAGTCGATCCTAGTGACGGGTTCCCGCCCTCCGCAGGGCTTGGAACCTAACAATCACAGGGTGTCGAGCGCCTTCACGTACTCGTTCAGGTCACGGGCGTCCGGAAGGGCGTTGACGACGGTCCAGCGGACCACGCCCTCCTTGTCGATGACGAAGGTGCCGCGGACCGCGCAGCCCTTGTCCTCGGCGAAGACGCCGTAGGCGCGCGAGACCTCGCCGTGCGGCCAGAAGTCGCTGAGCAGCGGGTAGTCCAGGCCTTCCTGCTCGGCGAAGACGCGCAGGGTGTGGATGGAGTCGTTGGAGACGGCGAGCAGCTGGGTGTCGCGGTCGGAGAACTGCGGCAGGTTGTCGCGCAGCTCGCAGAGCTCGCCGGTACACACCCCGGTGAAGGCGAAGGGGTAGAAGAGCAGGACGACGTTCTTGCTGCCGCGGAAGTCCGACAGCTTCACGGCCCTGCCGTGGTTGTCCTTGAGCTCGAAGTCGGGGGCCTTTTCCCCGGCCTGGATCGCCATCGTCGTGAATCCCTCTCGGGTGGACTGTTCGGGTGAGAACACCCTACGCAGCGATCACGACAGACTGACGGACGGGCTGAGTGGAACTCAGCCCGTCCGGTAATCACTAGCGGAGGATCACCGCTTGGACTTGGCTGCCTTCGGCGTCACCAGCCGGCTGCCGCTCCAGTCCTTGCCGACGCTGACGCTCTTGGAGGCGGAGAGCCCCGCCGTCGTCGCGGCTTCGGAGATGTCGCTGGGCTCGACGTAGCCGTCGCGGCCGGTCTTCGGCGTCAGCAGCAGGATCGAGCCGCCCTCCTCGATGTACGTGGTGGCGTCCACCAGTACGTCGGTGAGGTCGCCGTCGTCGTCGCGGAACCAAAGCACTACGGCATCGGCGACGTCGTCGTATTCCTCGTCCATCAGCTCGCTGCCGATGACTTCCTCAATGGACTCGCGGAGCTCCTGGTCGACGTCGTCGTCGTAGCCGATCTCCTGGACCACCTGCTCGGGCTGGAACCCCAGCCTTGCGGCAGGGTTCGTCCGCTCCTCCGCGTGGTCCGCGGTCGCGCTCACGGGTTGCCTCCTGATCATGTTTCGGGAATAACTCAGCCACGCGCGTGCGCGAAGCATTGGCCGTAGTCCACACGGGCGGGACCGATCGCGCAAGTACCCGGCCGTTCAGACCGCCGAAACGGTGACGTTCCTGGCCGTGTCACCGCAACTCCAGGCACACGATTGTGGTCATAAGTGACCTACACCACACCTTTCTGCCCGATTTGTGGCATTGGGAACCCGAGTGAGAGTCGAGGAACCCGTGAAGAGACCGGGTTACCAATCAGTAGAGATGACGTTTGCTTTTCCGAGGTACACGATGGGGAGCGGTGCAGACCTCCCACATACCCATGGAAAACAGCCCTCTGACAGCGAAGGAACAGCGTGGCTTCCGGATCCGATCGCAATCCGATCATCATTGGCGGCCTTCCGAGTCAGGTTCCTGACTTCGATCCCGAGGAAACCCAGGAGTGGCTCGACTCCCTCGACGCCGCCGTTGACGAGCGCGGCCGCGAGCGGGCCCGCTACCTGATGCTGCGGCTGATCGAGCGGGCCCGCGAGAAGCGCGTGGCCGTGCCTGAGATGCGCAGCACGGACTACGTCAACACCATCGCCACCAAGGACGAGCCGTTCTTCCCGGGCAACGAGGAGATCGAGCGCAAGATCCTCAACGCGACCCGCTGGAACGCCGCTGTCATGGTGTCCAGGGCCCAGCGCCCCGGTATCGGCGTCGGCGGCCACATCGCCACCTTCGCCTCCTCGGCCTCGCTCTACGACGTCGGCTTCAACCACTTCTTCCGCGGCAAGGACGAGGGGGACGGCGGCGACCAGGTCTTCTTCCAGGGCCACGCCTCCCCGGGCATCTACGCGCGCGCGTACCTCCTGGACCGGCTCAGCGAGCAGAACCTCGACGCCTTCCGCCAGGAGAAGTCGAAGGCGCCCCACGGCCTGTCCAGCTACCCGCACCCGCGCCTGATGCCGGACTTCTGGGAGTTCCCGACCGTGTCGATGGGCCTCGGCCCGATCGGCGCGATCTACCAGGCCCGGATGAACCGCTACATGCACGCGCGCGGGATCGCGGACACCTCCAAGTCGCACGTGTGGGCCTTCCTCGGCGACGGCGAGATGGACGAGCCCGAGTCGCTCGGCCAGCTGACGATCGCCGCCCGCGAGGGCCTGGACAACCTGACCTTCGTCGTCAACTGCAACCTCCAGCGCCTCGACGGCCCGGTGCGCGGCAACGGCAAGGTCATCCAGGAGCTGGAGTCGGTCTTCCGCGGCGCCGGCTGGAACGTCGTCAAGCTGGTCTGGGACCGCTCCTGGGACCCGCTGCTCGCGCAGGACCGCGACGGTCTGCTGGTCAACCGGATGAACACCACGCCGGACGGCCAGTACCAGACGTACGCCACCGAGACCGGCGCGTACATCCGCGACCACTTCTTCGGCGACGACCAGCGGCTGCGCGCGATGGTCGAGAACATGACCGACGACCAGATCCTGCACCTGGGCCGCGGCGGTCACGACCACCGGAAGATCTTCGCGGCGTTCTCGGCGGCCAAGGCGCACAAGGGCCAGCCGACGGTGATCCTCGCCAAGACCGTCAAGGGCTGGACGCTCGGTCCCAACTTCGAGGGCCGCAACGCCACGCACCAGATGAAGAAGCTGACGGTCGACGACCTCAAGGGCTTCCGCGACCGGCTGCACATCCCGATCACCGACCAGGAGCTGGAGTCCGGCGCCCCGCCGTACTACCACCCGGGCCGGGACTCGGAGGAGATCCAGTACATGCACGACCGCCGCAACTCGCTCGGCGGTTATGTCCCCACCCGTGTCGTGCGCGCCAAGCCCCTCGCGCTGCCGGACGACAAGACGTACGCGACCGTGAAGAAGGGTTCCGGGCAACAGTCGATCGCCACCACCATGGCTTTCGTACGGCTGCTCAAGGACCTCATGCGGGACAAGGAACTCGGCAAGCGATTCGTACTGATCGCGCCGGACGAGTACCGCACCTTCGGCATGGACTCCTTCTTCCCGAGTGCGAAGATCTACAACCCGCTCGGCCAGCAGTACGAGTCCGTGGACCGCGATCTGCTCCTCGCCTACAAGGAGTCGCCGACCGGCCAGATGCTGCACGACGGCATCTCCGAGGCGGGCTGCACGGCCTCCCTGATCGCGGCGGGCTCGGCCTACGCCACGCACGGCGAGCCGCTCATCCCGGTCTACGTCTTCTACTCGATGTTCGGTTTCCAGCGCACCGGCGACCAGTTCTGGCAGATGGCCGACCAGCTGGCGCGCGGTTTCGTCCTGGGTGCGACCGCCGGACGTACGACGCTGACCGGTGAGGGTCTGCAACACGCCGACGGCCACTCGCAGCTGCTCGCCTCGACCAACCCGGGCTGTGTCGCCTACGACCCGGCGTACGGCTTCGAGATCGCGCACATCGTGCAGGACGGTCTGCGGCGGATGTACGGCCCGGACAGCGAGGACGTCTTCTACTACCTCACCGTCTACAACGAGCCGATCCAGCACCCCGCCGAGCCCGAGAACGTGGACGTCGAGGGCATCCTGAAGGGCATCCACCGCTACCACGAGGGCACTTCGGGCACCATCCCGGCGCAGATCATCGCGTCCGGTGTCGCCGTGCCGTGGGCCATCGAGGCGCAGAAGATCCTCGCCGAGGAGTGGAACGTCAAGGCGGACGTCTGGTCGGCGACCTCCTGGAACGAGCTGCGGCGCGAGGCGGTCGACGTCGAGCGGCACAACCTGCTGCACCCCGAGGAGGAGCAGCGGGTGCCGTACGTGACGCGGAAGCTGTCGGGCGCTCAGGGTCCGTTCGTCGCCGTGTCCGACTGGATGCGGGCGGTGCCGGACCAGATCGCGCGCTGGGTGCCGGGGACGTACCAGTCGCTGGGCGCGGACGGGTTCGGCTTCGCGGACACCCGGGGCGCGGCTCGGCGGTTCTTCCACATCGACGCGCAGTCGATCGTGGTGGGCGTGCTGACCGAGCTGGCCCGGGAGGGCAAGGTCGACCGGTCCGTGCTGAAGCAGGCCATCGACCGGTACCAGCTGCTCGACGTGTCGGCGGCCGACCCGGGCGCCGCCGGAGGCGACGCGTAGGGATCGCGGTGATGTGAAGGGCGGTGGGGCTCAAGGCCCCACCGCCCTTACCGCTTCTTTACGATGCGGTCATGAAGGAACAATCGGCGCAGGTCCGTTGGGAACACCTGACCCAGCGGCCTCTGATGGCGCTCGCGGTGCTGTTCGCCGTCGCCTATGCCGTGCCGATCGTGGACGACACGGCCGGCCGGTCGCTCACGACGGCGTGCACGGCGGTCGAGTGGGCGGTGTGGGGCGCGTTCGCCGTCGACTACCTCGTACGGCTGTCGCTCTCCCGGGACCGGCGGCGATTCGTCCGCAGCCACTGGCTGGACCTGTGCGCGGTGCTGCTGCCCATGCTCCAGCCGCTGCGGCTGCTGCGGCTCGTGGCGACGCTGCTGCTGGTGCAGCGGCGGGCGCGGATGGCCTCGCAGATCCGGCTGACGACGTATGTCGCGGGCGCGGTGGTCGGGCTGCTGATGTTCGGCTCGCTCGCGGTGCTCTCGGTGGAGCGGGACTCGCCGGACGGGAACATCCGGACGCTGGGTGACGCGGTGTGGTGGTCGTTCACCACGATGACGACCGTGGGGTACGGGGACCACGCGCCGACCACCGGACTGGGCCGGATCATCGCGGTGGGGCTGATGCTCTGCGGCATCGCGCTGCTCGGTGTCGTCACCGCGAACATCGCGGCCTGGTTCATCGCCCGCTTCGAGAAGGACGACGTGGAGGAGCGGCGGCAGACGGAGGCGATCGTGGCGCTGACCGAGGAAGTGAGGGCACTGCGGGCCCAGGTGACCGCCTTGCAGGAGCAGGGGTCGGTCAGACACTGAGGTGGGCCCCCGGCCCATCCACCGGGGGCCCTCCCCTCACTCCCCCCGGCTCAGAACATGCCGCTTCCGGGGGTGGCCGCTCCGGCCAGCCAGATGATGGCCAGGAGCGTGTCTATGGCGCCCAGTACGACGGCGACCAGGGCCGTCACCGGGCGGGAGCCCGTCCAGCTGCGGCCCATTCCGAGCCAGCCGGTCACGATCGCGATCGGACCGAGGATGATCCCCAGTACGAAGAATCCCGCGACCGCGCAGATGACACCGATGATTCCGAGCGTCGCGCGATCCGGCCCGGTCCGTGACCACGTCCGGCCACGTGAGCGGGGGTGCCTGCGCGTGCGCGTGCCGTTTCCGAAACCCGCCATCATCAACAACTCCCTGAACCCCTAGGCAGATTGGGTTCGAGAGGGCGAGTACCCCCGCTGCGGGGCTCAATCCTCCGGCTTTGCGGCGCGCCGCCCCCCTCCGGCAGCGCGCCGCAGCACCGGCCGCCCTCCGCGGCATATGCACTGCCGTGCGGAGGGCTTGACTAACTGTGACCTGCGGCGCGTACCGGGGGCGAGGAATCTTTAGCGTCTTCACCCTGATAGGCGAAGTCGCCTGAAATCCCGTCAGTTTCGACCCGCGGAACTCCCGCGGGACAGGGCCCGTCAGACGTGGCCCACGCCCGCGCCCGCCTCCGCGTTCTCGCCGCGCTTGGTGAGCAGGGCGACGAAGACGGCGATGGCGGCGACTCCGGCGGCGACCAGGGACGCCAGGCTCATGCCGGAGATGAAGGTGTCGTGCGCGACGTCGGTGATCTTCGCGGCGATCGCCTCCGGGGTGCCCTTGGCGACCGGCGGCATACCGACCTGGACCGCCTCGGAGGCCTGGGCCTCCTGGGCCGCGGTGAGCGGCGGCAGTCCCGCGTCCTTCCAGTTGCCGGCGAGGTCGCTGTCGACCTTCGACGCCATCACCGCGCCCAGGACGGCGGTGCCGAGGCTGCCGCCGATCTGCATCGCGGCCTGCTGGAGACCGCCGGCGACACCGGAGAGCTCCAGCGGCGCGTTGCCCACGATGACCTCGGTCGCGCCGACCATGACCGGGGCGAGACCCAGGCCCAGCAGGGCGAACCAGAGGGACATCACCGCACTGCCGGTGTCCGTCTCCAGCGTGGACATGCCGTACATGGCGATCGCGGTGGCCGCCATGCCGCCGGCCAGCGGGATGCGCGGGCCCAGCTTGGTGATCATCACGCCCGCGAGCGGGGAGCCGACGATCATCATGCCGGTGAGCGGGAGGAGGTGGAGGCCGGCGTCGATCGGGCTCATCCCGTGCACGTTCTGGAGGTAGAACGTCACGAAGAACAGGCCGCCCATGAAGGCGATGGCCATGAGGACCATCAGGACCACACCCGCGGACAGCGCGACCGAGCGGAACAGGCCCAGCGGGATCAGTGGCTCCCTCACCTTGGTCTCCCAGAAGGCGAAGAGCGCGAAGCCCAGGATCGACGCGGCGATGAAGGTCCACGTCTTTCCGTCGCCCCAGCCCCACGCCGGGGCCTTGATGAGGGCCCAGACCAGGCAGAACATCGCGGCCGACAGCAGGGCGATGCCGAGAATGTCGAAGGAGCGCGGGGCGTTCTCGGCACGGTGGTCGAGCAGGATCAGGATGCCCAGGACGAGGGCGAGGACGCCGACCGGCACGTTGATGAAGAACACCGACTGCCAGTTGACGTGCTCGACGAGGACGCCGCCGAGGATCGGGCCGCCCGCGGTGGAGGCGCCGATGACCATGCCCCAGATGCCGATGGCCATGTTGAGCTTCTCGGCCGGGAAGGTCGCCCGCAGCAGACCGAGCGCGGCCGGCATCAGCAGGGCACCGAACACGCCCTGCAGCACCCGGAAGGTGACGACGAACGCGATGCTGTCGGACAGGCCGATCGCACCGGAGGCGGCCGCGAAGCCGACCACACCTATCAGGAAGGTCTGGCGGTGGCCGAAGCGGTCACCGAGCTTGCCCGCGGTGATCAGGGAGACCGCGAGGGCGAGGAAGTAGCCGTTGGTGATCCACTGCACCTCGGCGAAGGTGGCGCCGAGGTCCTGCTGGATGGCCGGGTTGGCGATGGCCACGATGGTGCCGTCGAGGGCCACCATCATGACGCCTACGGCGACGGTGATGAGCGTGAACCAGGGGTGGCCGCGCAGCCCTGAGGCCCGTGCCCCCTCCGACGGGGCGGCCGGCCTGCCGTCCCCCGGCCCCGTCTTGTCGAGCGTGGTCTGACTAGTCATACGTCGAGGCTAATGACAGCCGCTGACAATTGACAAACCGTTTCATAAGTCTGTAACTGACACAGCATGGAAACCCTGCGCCAACGCAAGAAGCAGCGCACCCGTGAGGCGCTGATTCGAGCCGCCCTCGAGCTGTTCACCACCCGTGGCTACGAGGGGACGACCGTCGACGACATCACGGACGCCGTCGAGGTCTCGCAGCGCACCTTCTTCCGCTACTTCGCCAACAAGGAGGAGGCCGCCCTCGCCGTCGTCGAGATGGCCGTCGCGCACTTCACCGAGGCGGTGCGCGAGCGACCGCCGCACGAGGCGCCGCTGGAGGCGCTGCGCCAGGCGGTCCTGGAGGGCTGGGACTCGCTCAACGAGGTGATCGAGTCCGTCGTACCGGTGGAGCTCTATCTGCAGATGTACCGGGTGATCGAGTCGACGCCGGTGCTGCTCGCCGCCCATCTGCGACGCTCCATGGAGGTCGAGGAGACCCTGGCGCGCGTGATCGCCGAGCGCGAGGGCCTCGACGTGGCGGCCGACCCGCGGCCGCGGCTCGCGGTGGCCGTCTTCAGCGGGGTGATGCGGGTGACGGAACGACAGTGGAGCGCGGCCGCGGACTTCAGCCTGGACGCGATGCGGACGCTCACCGTTTCGTATCTCGAACAGGTGGGTCCGGCACTGACGGAGAACTGGCGAACACACTGAGGTCATCGCCACGCCCACCGAAACGTGACCTCTGTCACTCAGTTAACGCGAGACCCTCTCGTTCTCCTAGTGTGTCCTTTCAGTGACTTCCTTCGACACCTCTCCCCAACTGAACGCGTCGCGCGCGCTGCTCGCGCTGGCCGTGGTGTTCGTGATGCTCGCGACCACCGGCTGGACCGCCCTGCGCAACCAGCAGAACACGACGCCGCTCCAGAGCTCGCTCAGCTCCTGGGAGCACGGCCGGATAGCGGGACACCGGCTGCCGGACCCGGACGACTCGACCTCCGCCGCGCTCTCGCGCTTCTTCGCCTCGCTGACCGCCCAGCAGCGCTCCACCCTCGCCCGCCGCTATCCCCTCGCGGTCGGCAACATGAACGGCGCCCCGGTCGAGCTGCGCTACCGCGCCAACCGCATCGCGCTCGGCCAGGCCCGCAAGGTCGAGCTGAAACGCATGCACGACAGCCGGCTCTCGGCCGACGGGCAACGCCAGGCGGGCCACCGTATGCAGCGCTTCGAGGCGCTGATGACCACCAAGCGCAAGATCCTCGCCTTCGACCCGGCGGGCTCCGGGCGGGTCGCCGAGGTCTTCGGCAATCTGGACAAGGCACAGCGGATCTCGGTCGTCGTCCCCGGCGTCGACACCGATCTGCTCACCTTCCAGCGCACCTACCGCAAGTACTCGGCCCCGGTCGGCATGGCCAAGTCGCTGTACGCCGCGGAGAAGGCGGCGAGCCCCTCGACGCGTACGGCCGTCATCGCCTGGGCCGACTACACCGCCCCCGGCGGCCTCGGCCTCGACTCGGCGACCGCGAGCCGCGCCGAGGGCGGGGCCGTCCGACTGAACGCGCTGGTGCGCGCGTTGCCCGGCAGCACGCCCGTCTCCCTGTTCTGCCACAGCTACGGCTCGGTGGTGTGCGGTGTCGCCGCGCACACCCTGCCGGAGCGGGTGGCCGACATCGCGGTGGCCGGCAGCCCCGGGATGCGGGCCACCAACGCCGCCCAGCTGCACACCTCGGCCCAGGTGTGGGCGATGCGGGACGCCGACGACTGGATCCAGGACGTGCCGTACCTGGAACTCGGCGGTCTGGGCCACGGTGCCGACCCGGTGTCCTCCGCGTTCGGGGCACGGGTGCTTTCGGCGGCGGACGCGAAGGGGCACAGCGGCTATTTCGAGCCGGGTACCGAGAGCCTGCTGAACTTCGCCGAGATCGGCGTCGGCGCATATCGCTCGGTGCACTGTGCGAAGGACGACGAGGCCTGCCACGCCGGTTTGTCCGGCACCGTGGCGGGCTGACGCGCGTAGCGACGCAGGAATTGCGGTCTGCGCAGGGAGGCGACGGAGGAGCTCGTGCCGCATACGATGAGCCGCATGGGTGACGTACTGGCCGGATTTCATGCCGCCTGGGAGTTCGAGTCCGACTCCGTCCTCATCCGTTACGAGCGGGGGATTCGAACACCCAAGCTCTTCCAGTCCCTGGGAGAGCGACGGATCCCCCTTTCGGCACTGTCCGGTGTGACACTCACCCCCGGCAAGCGCGGCACGGTGGTGCTGCGCGCCGAGCCCCGCCCCGGCGCCGACCCGTTGATGGAGGCGGCCGCGGGGCAGCTGAAGGAAGGGTGCGATCCGTACCGCCTCGTGCTGCCCGCCGAGCGGGAGGTGCTCGCCGAGTACTACGCCGACGAGTTGCGTGCCCTGCTGAAGCCGGACGACGGTGAGCCGGCCGAGCGGTTTCTGGCGCCGGCGCCCGAAGTGCCGCTGTCCTTCAAGGCGTACGACGGCAAGGCGTCCTTCGACGGGGAGACCGTGCACTTCCGGTGGTTCTGGACGGGCGCATCCTCGGCGAAGTGGAAGGCCGGCGACCAGAGTTTCCCGGTCACCGACCTCGGTGGCGTGGAGTGGCGCTCGCCCGAGGTGTTCGAGGGGCATCTGCGGCTGATCCCGCGGGACGGTGACGGGCAGCCGGTGCAGGCCGACCAGGATCCGGCCGCCGTGGTGTTCGGCCTCGGGTACGGGCCGGTGCACGAGTCGTTGCCGTTCGCTGCCGCGGTCTTGGCGGCGGTTCGAGAGCGGGGGCCCGTCGCGGCGGTGCCGGCCAGTGCGCCTAGGCGCGATCCGGCCGACATCGCCGAGCGCATTCGTCATCTCGGGGAGCTGCACCAAGCGGGGCTTGTCACGGATGAGGAGTTCTCCGTGAAGAAAGCGGAGTTGTTGGCTGAGCTCTGAGGTAGTACGTCGACTGCGGGTCGTGGGGGTTACTCACGTCCGGCAGAGGTGAACGTCATGTCTGCGTAGCGGTCGCCTGCCACCTTTGCCGCGATCGGCTCCAGCAGGGCCAGTTCGGCCTCCGTCAGGACGATGGCCGTCGCCTTCACGTTCTCCTCCACCCGGGTCGGCTTCCTCGTGCCCGGGATCGGGATGACCGTCAGGTCGTGGGTCTGGGCCTGGTGTTGGACCCAGGCCAGGGCTATCTGGCCCAGGGAGGCGTCGTGGGCCTCGGCGATCGTGCGGATCGGGTCCAGGAGGGCCGCGTTCGTGGCCGCGTTGTCGCCGGTGAAGCGGGGCTGGTGGCGGCGGAAGTCGTCGGCCGTCAGATCCTTGTCGGCGTCGGCGAAGGAGCCGGTCAGGAAACCTCGGCCCAGCGGGGAGTACGGGACGAGGGCGACGCCGAGCTCGCGGGCGGCCGGGACCACGCCCGTCTCGATGTCGCGGCTGAACAGGGACCACTCCGACTGCACGGCCGCGATGGGGTGGACGGCCTGGGCCGCACGCAGTTCCGAGCCGGTGACCTCGCTCAGACCCAGGTGCTTGACCTTGCCCTCACGGACCAGGTCGGCCATGGTCGCGACGGTCTCCTCGATCGGCACGTTCGGATCGCGCCGGTGCATGTAGTAGAGGTCGATCGCATCGACGTCCAGTCGCTTCAGGCTCGCCTCGACGGCCTGGCGGATGTACGGGGTGTCGTTGCGGATGACACGCCGGGTCGGCTCGTCGGGCGGGATCGACAGGGCGAACTTCGTGGCGATGACCACCTCGTCACGGTGGGCCTTGAAGAACGGCGAGAGGAACTTCTCGTTCTCCCCCGCACCGTAGGCGTCCGCCGTGTCGTAGAGCGTGACGCCGAGTTCCAGGGCCCGCTCCAGGGTCGCCCGGGACTCGTCCGCGTCCGTGGGGCCGTACGCGAAGCTCATGCCCATGCAGCCCAGGCCCTGCACGCCCACCTCGGGGCCGTCGGCGCCCAGTCGTGCGGTCGGGATCCTGTGGTCGGTCATCCGGCCTTCTCCGTTTCGTAGCGGTGACCGGCATCGGCGTAGAAGCTGATCTTCCGGTCGAGTACGGCGAGCGTGTCCTGCAGTTCCGTGATCCGGGACAGGACGTCCCGGCGGGTCGACTCCAGCAGTTCGAAGCGCTCGCCGAAGGTGTGGTCGCCCTCGCGGACCAGTTCCGCGTAGCGCACCATGTCGGCGACCGGCATCCCGGTGAGCCGGAGCTTGCCGACGAAGTCGAGCCAGTCCAGGTCGCGGTTGCTGTAGCGGCGCTGACCGGTGTGCGAGCGGTCGATGTGCGGCATCAGGCCGATGCGCTCGTACCAGCGCAGCGTGTGCGCGGTCAGCCCGGTGAAGGCGACGACCTCGCTGATGGTGTAGCTGTCCTGGCCCTGGGGGCGCCGGTGCGGGTGCGGCGGGGCGCTGCAGCTGTCGGTCCTGGTACCCGTCGTGGTGGTCTCCATCACCGTCATGACCTCAACGCTATGACCTTGGAGTGCACTCCAAGCAAGCGAATCCGATAAGAATTCGCGGGACGCCGACCGGGCGGGGTGGCTAGTGCCGCGGCAGGCAACGTTTGCCCGTCAAGGAGCGGCGTCGTGGGGGTCCCTCCCGCCCGAGCCGTGCGAAGCGCGGTTCGAGGGTGGGGGAGCGTGCTCTCGGCGTGCCGGCCGGAAGCCCTCGTACTGGACGTACTTGGGCTTTCGGCCGGTGCGGCGAGAGTGCGTGCCGGGCGTCGCGACGGGGCAAACGTTGCCTGCCGCGGCACTAGCGTGCGGGACATGAGTCTCGTACGACGTGCTGGAGCCGAGGACGCCGGGGAAGTGCTGCGACTTCGACAGGTGATGATCGACTCGATGGCCGGTGCCGATCCTTCCACGCAGTGGCATGCCGAGTCGCTGCCCGTGCTGAAGGGGCGGCTGGCGGACCCGGACGGGGACTTCGCCGTGTTCGTCGTCGATCATCCGGAGCGGCCGGGAGCGGCGGCGATGGCGGCCGGGACGCTGGAGTACCGGATCGGACGGGCGGACAATCCGCACGGGCGGGTCGGGTACGTCTTCAGCGTCGCGACCGACCCCGACGCCCGCCGTCGCGGTTACGCGCGGGCATGCATGACCGAACTGCTGGTCTGGCTCCGCGAGCGGGGCGCCACCCAGGTCGACCTGAACGCCTCCGCCGACGCCGAGCCGCTCTACGCCTCCCTCGGCTTCGTCCGCAAGCCCGACCCCTCGATGCGCCTGGCACTGTGACCGGCATAGTCTCGACGGCATGTCGCTGAAGAGCCTCGCCCTGATCGAGAACTGGCCGGTTCCGACCGCCGCCGCGGCCGTCGTACGGGCGGACGGGACCCTGCTCGGTACGCACGGTCCCGTCGGGCACCGCTTCCCGCTGGCGTCGGTCACCAAGCCGCTCGCGGCGTACGCGGCGCTCGTCGCGTACGAGGAGGGCGCGATCGAGCTCGACGAGCCGGCCGGGCCCGCCGGGTCGACGGTGCGGCATCTGCTGGCGCACACCTCGGGGCTCGCGTTCGACGAGCACCGGGTCACGGCACCGGCCGGGGAACGGCGGCTGTACTCCAACGCCGGGTTCGAGCAGTTGGGCGACCACATCGCGAAGGCGACGGACATCGCGTTCCCGGAGTACCTGCGGCAGGCCGTGCTGGAGCCGCTGGGCATGGTGTCGACCTCGCTGGAGGGGTCGCCGGCCAAGGACGGGGTCTCGACGGTCGAGGATCTGGTCCGGTTCGCCGCGGAGGTCCAGGCGCCTCGGCTGCTGGATCCCCGTACGGTCGCCGACGCGATGACCGTCCAGTACCCGGGTACCAAGGGTGTGCTGCCGGGGTACGGGCATCAGAGCCCCAACGACTGGGGGCTCGGCTTCGAGATCCGTGACTCCAAGTCCCCGCACTGGACGGGGTCTTCGTCCTCCCCCCGTACCTTCGGGCACTTCGGGCAGTCCGGTACGTTCCTGTGGATCGACCCCGTCGCGGGCGCGGCCTGCGTGGCACTGACCGACCGTGCCTTCGGGCCCTGGGCGATCGAGGCGTGGCCGCTGTTCACGGACGGGGTACTCGCGGACCTGCGGGGCTGAGCCCGTTTTCCTCGCCCCCGCCGCCCCTACCCGTCCCATCCCTGGGGGCTGCCGCCCCCAGACCCCCGCTTCGGCCCTGAACGGGCCTCGTCCTCAAACGCCGGACGGGCTGAAAGATGCGGACCACAGTCGAGAAGCAAAGCCCCCCGGCGGACCAGTGGGCCCTACATCTCCCAGATCAGCAGTTCCGCTGCCGTCAGAGCCACCGTGTCCAGGCCCTCGGCGTTCGTGACGCGGGCCGCGTCGCCCGGGTGCAGGTGTTCGCCGGCCAGGTGTACTTCGCCGCGGACGACATGGACGTACAGGTGTCGGCCGTCCGGGAGCGCCGTACGCTCACCCGTCGCGAGGCGTCGTACGTGCAGCATCGCCGCCGCCTCCGGGACGGCGTACGGCGTCGAGTCGGCGATGCCGCGGACGATCTCGTAGGACGGCTCGCCACCGGGCTCCAGGGGGGCCAGCCACATCTGCACGAAGGTCAGGGGGGTGTCGCCGTCGTTGCGCTCCACGTGGCGGACGCCCGCGGCCGAGCTGAGGCGCTGCACGTCCCCGGGCCGCACGGTCGTCTCGTGGCCCGTCGAGTCGCGGTGGGTGAGCTCTCCCTCGACCACCCAGGTCACGATCTCGGTGTGGCTGTGCGGATGCTCGTCGAACCCGGCGCCGGGTGCGAGCCGCTCCTCGTTGCAGGCGATCACCGCGCCGAAACGGAGGTTGCCGGGGTCGTAGTGCGGACCGAAGGAGAAGGCGTGGAAGGACTCGATCCCGGTCGCCGGATCGCCCCCCGGGTAGCGCTCAGCGGCGCGCCGTACGTCCATCACGGACCCCACCGTAGCCCTCACCCGGTACCCGGCGGAGCGCACTCACGTCCGGATAAGGCAGTCTTGTCCCGTGCCCGAACCCGAAGCCAGCAACACCGAAGCCTTCGCACGTGACTCCCATCCGCACTCGGCGACCCTGAAGCGGCTGGAGAAGTCGTCCGGGTCCCTGGCGGCGCAGGCCATCGCGCGGATGGACGAGACGCTGTCGTGGTACCGGGCCATGCCCCCGGAGAACCGTTCCTGGATCGGGCTGGTCGCGCAGGCCGGTATCGCCGCGTTCACCGAGTGGTTCCGGCATCCCGACGCCCCGCAGGCGATCTCCACCGATGTGTTCGGAACCGCTCCGCGCGAGCTGACCCGGGCCATCACGCTGCGGCAGACCGTGGAGATGGTGCGCACCACCATCGAGGTCATGGAGTCCGCCATCGACGAGGTGGCCGCTCCCGGTGACGAGTCCATACTGCGCGAGGCCCTTCTCGTCTACGCCCGCGAGATCGCCTTCGCCACCGCCCAGGTCTACGCCCAGGCCGCCGAGGCACGCGGTGCCTGGGACGCCCGGCTCGAATCGCTGGTCGTCAACGCCGTGCTCAGCGGCGAGGCCGACGAGGGGGCCGTCTCCCGGGCCGCCGCGCTCGGCTGGAACGCGCCCGAGCATGTGTGCGTCGTCCTCGGCACCGCTCCCGACGGGGACTCCGAGCTCACCGTCGAGGCCATTCGGCGGGCCGCCCGGCATGCCAAGCTCCAGGTGCTCACCGGGGTGCTCGGCGACCGGCTCGTCGTCATCGCCGGCGGCAGCGACAATCCGCTCGCCGTCGCCAAGTCGCTGATCGGGCCTTATGCGGCCGGACCCGTGGTCGCGGGGCCCGTCGTACCCGATCTGCTGGCCGCCACGCGGTCCGCACAGGCCGCCGCGGCGGGGCTCAAAGCCGGTACTGCCTGGCAGGACGCCCCGCGCCCGGTACTGGCGGACGATCTGCTTCCGGAGCGCGCCATCGCGGGTGACCCGAGCGCGCGCGAGCAGTTGGTGGAGGAGATCTACAGACCACTGGAGGAAGCCGGTTCAGCTCTCCTGGAGACGCTCTCGGTCTATCTCGAACAGGCGAGCAGTCTCGAAGGCGCCGCCCGGATGCTCTTCGTCCATCCCAACACCGTGCGCTACCGGCTTCGACGTGTGACTGACGTCACCGGCTGGTCGCCCTCCGACGTACGTTCCGCGTTCACGCTGCGGATCGCCCTCATCCTGGGGCGTCTGGTCGACGGCGATATCCAGCTCTAGGCTTTTGTCGGGGGTCCACAAAACCCCCTCGTGTTCTTCGTCCCTGTCCCCACGGGCGGGCATGCCCGTCCACAAGAGAGAGTGTGAGAGTGCTCGTACTCGTCGCTCCCGGCCAGGGCGCCCAGACGCCCGGCTTCCTGACCCCCTGGCTCGAACTCCCCGGTGCCGCCGACCGCGTCGCCGCGTGGTCGGACGCCATCGGCCTGGACCTCGCCCACTACGGGACCCAGGCCGACGCGGACGAGATCCGTGACACCTCGGTGGCCCAGCCGCTGCTGGTCGCCGCCGGGATCCTGTCCGCCTCGGCACTCGGTGCCGTCACCCCGGGCGCCGTCGCGGGCCACAGCGTCGGTGAGATCACCGCCGCCTCCTTCGCCGGTGTCCTCGACGAAACCGCCGCGCTGACCCTCGTGCGCAAGCGCGGTCTGGCCATGGCCGAGGCCGCCGCGATCACCGAGACCGGGATGTCGGCGCTGCTCGGCGGCGACCCCGAGGTGAGCGTCGCGCACCTGGAGAAGCTGGGGCTGACTCCCGCGAACGTGAACGGCGCCGGCCAGATCGTGGCCGCCGGCACCATGGAGCAGCTCGCCGCGCTGAACGAGGACAAGCCCGAGGGTGTCCGCAAGGTCGTCCCGCTGAAGGTGGCCGGTGCCTTCCACACGCACCACATGAGCCCCGCGGTCGACGCGCTGGCGAAGGCCGCCGAGGCCCTCACGCCCGCCGACCCGAAGCTGCCCTACGTCTCGAACAAGGACGGGCAGACGGTCGCCACCGGCGCCGAGGTCCTTGCGCGTCTGGTCGGCCAGGTCGCCAACCCGGTCCGCTGGGACCTGTGCATGGAGACCTTCAAGGAGCTCGGTGTCACGGCCCTGATCGAGGTGTGCCCCGGCGGCACCCTCACCGGTCTCGCCAAGCGCGCGCTGCCCGGCGTGAAGACGCTGGCGCTCAAGTCCCCCGACGACCTCGACGCCGCTCGCGAGCTCATCGCAGAGGCCGCGACACCTGCCGCTGACGCGGCGGGCGCCTGAAAAGGAGCCAGAGAGCAATGTCGAAGATCAAGCCCAGCAAGGGCGCCCCGTACGCGCGCATCCTCGGTGTCGGTGGCTACCGGCCGACGAGGGTCGTGCCGAACGAGGTGATCCTCGAGACGATCGACTCGTCCGACGAGTGGATCCGCTCGCGCTCCGGCATCGAGACCCGGCACTGGGCGAGCGACGAGGAGACCGTCGCCGCGATGTCGATCGAGGCGTCCGGCAAGGCGATCGCCGACGCCGGGATCTCCGCCGAGCAGATCGGTGGCGTGATCGTCTCGACCGTGTCGCACTTCAAGCAGACCCCGGCCGTCGCCACCGAGATCGCCCACAAGCTCGGCACGGCCAAGGCGGCCGCCTTCGACATCTCGGCCGGCTGCGCGGGCTTCGGCTACGGCCTGACCCTCGCCAAGGGCATGATCGTCGAGGGTTCGGCGGAGTACGTCCTGGTCATCGGCGTCGAGCGGCTCTCCGACCTGACCGACCTGGAGGACCGGGCCACGGCCTTCCTGTTCGGTGACGGGGCCGGCGCGGTCGTCGTGGGCCCCTCCCAGGAGCCGGCCATCGGCCCGACGGTGTGGGGTTCCGAGGGCGACAAGTCCGACACGATCAAGCAGACCGTGGCGTGGACCGAGTACGACAGCACGGGCAAGTTCCCCGCCATCACGCAGGAGGGCCAGGCGGTGTTCCGCTGGGCCGTCTTCGAGATGGCGAAGGTCGCCAAGGAGGCGCTGGACGTCGCCGGTATCACCGCGGACGAACTGGACGTCTTCATTCCGCACCAGGCCAACGAGCGGATCATCGACTCGATGGTGAAGACACTCAAGCTGCCGGAGACCGTCACGGTCGCGCGTGACGTACGCACCACCGGCAACACCTCGGCCGCCTCGATCCCGCTCGCGATGGAGCGGCTCCTGGCGACCGGCGAGGCGAAGAGCGGCGACACCGCGCTCGTCATCGGCTTCGGGGCGGGTCTCGTCTACGCCGCGACTGTCGTTACCCTCCCCTAGGCACTCCGTGCCGGATCAGCAACGATCCGGTTCGGCTGTACTTACCTGCCGCTGCCGCGGCGGGCACTGCCAACCCTCTGGACAACAACGAAGGAGCGCCTCTCATGGCCGCCACTCAGGAAGAGATCGTCGCCGGTCTCGCCGACATCGTCAACGAGATCGCCGGCATCCCGGTCGAGGACGTCCAGCTGGACAAGTCCTTCACCGACGACCTGGACGTCGACTCGCTGTCCATGGTCGAGGTCGTCGTCGCCGCCGAAGAGCGCTTCGACGTCAAGATCCCGGACGAGGACGTCAAGAACCTCAAGACGGTCGGCGACGCCACCGACTACATCCTGAAGAACCAGGGCTGATCCCCGGATCAGTCCATTGCCCCGCCACCCGGCGGTGGCGCCGCTGAATCCTCGTAATCGTTGGAGAAAGATTTCCCGTGAGCCCGACCAATCGCACCGTGGTCGTCACCGGTATCGGCGCAACCACACCGCTGGGTGGCGACGCAGCCTCTACCTGGGAGGGTCTGGTCGCCGGCAAGTCCGGCGTGAAGCCCCTGGAGCAGGAGTGGGCGGCCGACCAGGCCGTCCGTATCGCGGCGCCCGTCGCCGTGGAGCCGACCGAGGTCATCCCGCGGCCGCAGGCCCGGCGCCTGGACCGGTCGGCGCAGTTCGCGCTGGTCGCCGCCCAGGAGGCGTGGGCCGACGCGGGCTTCACCGGCAAGGCCGGTGCGGACACTGCCGTCGACGCCGACCGCCTCGGTGCGGTCATCGCCTCCGGCATCGGTGGCGTCACCACGCTGCTCGACCAGTACGACGTGCTCAAGGAGAAGGGCGTCCGCCGCGTCTCCCCGCACACCGTCCCCATGCTCATGCCGAACGGCCCGTCCGCCAACGTGGGTCTCCTCGTCGGCGCCCGCGCCGGTGTGCACACCCCGGTCTCCGCGTGCGCCTCGGGCGCCGAGGCCATCGGCTACGCCATCGAGATGATCCGCACCGGCCGCGCCGACGTCGTCATCGCGGGCGGCACGGAGGCGGCGATCCACCCGCTGCCGATCGCCGCGTTCGGCAACATGATGGCGATGTCGAAGAACAACGACGACCCGCAGGGCGCCTCGCGTCCCTACGACACCGCGCGTGACGGCTTCGTCCTCGGCGAGGGCGCCGGCGTGATCGTCCTGGAGTCCGCGGAGCACGCCGCCCGGCGCGGTGCGCGCGTGTACGCCGAGGCGGTCGGCCAGGGCATCTCCGCCGACGGCCACGACATCGTGCAGCCGGAGCCGGAGGGCCGCGGTATCGCCCAGGCCCTCAAGAACCTGCTCGCCAACTCCGACCTGAACCCGGCGGAGATCGTGCACGTCAACGCGCACGCCACCTCGACTCCGGCCGGTGACGTGGCCGAGCTGAAGGCGCTGCGCAAGGTGTTCGGCGACGAGGCCGACCACTTCGCGGTGTCCGCCACCAAGTCCATGACGGGTCACCTGCTGGGTGGCGCCGGCGGTGTGGAGTCCGTGGCGACGATCCTCGCCCTGTACAACCGTCTCGCCCCGCCGACCATCAACGTCGAGAACCTCGACCCGGAGGCGGAGGCCAACGCCGACATCGTCCGCGGTGAGGCGCGCAAGCTGCCCGTCGAGGGCCGTATCGCCGCGCTGAACGACTCGTTCGGGTTCGGCGGCCACAACGTGGTGCTGGCGTTCCGTACGGTCTGAGAGACCTCCGTACGCAACTGAAGGGCCCCCACCGGTCGGTGGGGGCCCTTCGGCATGTCCGGATTCCTAGACGACCTGGTGCAGCCAGCGGACCGGGGCGCCCTCTCCCGCGTATCTGAAGGGCTCCAACTCGTCGTCCCACGGCTTGCCCAGGAGCTTGGCGATCTCTGCTTCCAGGTTGGTCTCGCCGCCCTGTGAGCGGGCCAGTGCCGCTCTCAGGCGGTCCTCGGGGATCAGGATGTCGCCGTGGATGCCCGTCACCGCGTGGTAGATGCCGAGGTCGGGGGTGCAGCTGTAACGCTCGCCCTCGGCGGTGGGGCAGGGCTCGGCCGTCACCTCGAAGCGCAACAGCTGCCAGCCGCGCAGGGCCGACGCCAGCTTCGACGCCGTGCCCGCCTCGCCCTTCCAGGAGAACTCCGAGCGCCAGGTGCCAGGGGCCGCCGGCTGCCGGATCCAGTCGAGGTTGACGCGCGTGCCGAGCACCCCGGCGACGGCCCACTCGACGTGCGGGCACAGCGCGCGCGGCGCGGAGTGCACGTACAGAACTCCACGTGTCGTCACCGGGACCTCCGGGCAGAGCGGGACCATTGTGCGAATGGGCGGAACGGTGGTGGCGGCAGCCACGTTGATGGCGAGGCTACCGTGCGGCGGCGCAAGGAGTGTGACGTACCGTCGGTCCAGGTGCCCCGAAACGCCCGCCATTCACCCAGCAGGACGCTAGTAGGGGTGTGAGCCGTTGCACGGCGACGGCTGGTGAAGGTCGGGAACTCCCGTGCGTTGGTATGGAGGGGGACGAAGTTCGCAAGGGATTGCATGTCGACCGAGGGGATCACCAGGGGATGCGGAAGCGCAGGCACCACTCGCGTGCCGTTCTCGCCGTCGTGACGGCGGCCGTCCTGGGCGCCGCCGGCTGTGACGCCGTCGGCGGCAACGAGTCGGCGCCGTCCGGCTCCGGCACCGAGGCGCAGAGAGCGAAGCCCTCCCCCAGTGCGACGACGCCCGCCTGGGACTCCAGCCCGTCCTCCCTCGCCGCCGTGGGCGACTCCATCACCCGCGGCTTCGACGCCTGTTCGCTCCTCCAGGACTGCCCGGAGGCCTCCTGGGCGACGGGCAGCCGTGCCGAGGTCGACAGTCTGGCCGTACGGCTGCTGGGGTCGGCGAAGGCGGCCTCCCACAGCTGGAACTACGCGGTCAGCGGGGCGCGGATGAGCGATCTGGCCGGGCAGATGGCGCAGGCCGCGGCGAAGAAGCCCGGGCTGGTGACGGTGATGGCGGGGGCCAATGACGCGTGCCGGGACTCCACCTCGCTGATGACGTCCGTGGCCGACTTCCGGGCACAGTTCGAGGACGCGATGAGCACCCTGCGCGACGCGGCGCCGAAGGCGCAGGTGTACGTGGCGAGCGTGCCGAACCTGAAGCGGCTGTGGTCCGAGGGGCGCACCAACCCGATGGGCAAGCAGGTGTGGAAGCTCGGGATATGCCCGTCGATGCTGGGCGACGCGGATGCCGTGGACACGGCGGCGGCCGAGCGGCGCGACACCGTGCAGGACCGGGTGGAGGCGTACAACAAGGTCCTGGAGGAGGTCTGCGCCAAGGACGAGCGGTGCCGTTTCGACGGGGGCGCGGTGTACGAGTTCCGGTTCGGCACGGAGCAGCTGAGCCATATCGACTGGTTCCACCCGAGTGTGAACGGGCAGGCCAGGCTGGCCGAGATCGCCTACCGGGAGGTCACGGCGGAGAAGGCGTGACCTAGAGTTTTGAACATGAATGAACTCTTCGGCACACTTTCCGACGGCACCCCGGTCCACCGCTGGACGCTGGAGCGGGCCGGCGTGCGGGTCAGGGTGCTGTCGTACGGCGGGATCGTGCAGTCCGCCGAGGTCCCGGACCGGGACGGAAGCACCGGGAACGTGGTGCTGGGGTTCGCGGAGCTGGACGGATATCTCACGCACACCGGGCCCTACTTCGGTGCGCTGATCGGCCGGTACGCGAACCGGATCGCCGGCGGCCGCTTCCCGCTGGACGGTGTGACGTACGCGCTGGCGCCCAACAACGCGCCGAACTGCCTGCACGGCGGCGAGCGCGGCTTCGACAAGCGGGTGTGGGACGTGGCGCCCGTCGAGCACGGCATCCGGCTCTCCCGGGTCAGTCCGCACGGCGAGGAAGGCTTCCCGGGCCGGCTGGAGGTCTCGGCGACGTACACGCTGGACGCGGAGGGTGCGCTGCGGATCGCGTACGAGGCGGTGACGGACGCGCCGACGGTTCTCGCCCTGACGAACCACAGCTACTTCAACCTGGCCGGCTCCGGTGACGCGTGCGGCCATGAACTGCGGATCGCGGCCTCCCGGTTCACGCCGGTCGACGCGGACCGGATCCCGACCGGGGTGCTTCAGGACGTGACCGGCGGGCGCTTCGATTTCCGGGAGAGCCGGAAGGTGGGCTCGGGGTACGACCACAACTTCGTCCTCGACAAGGGTCTGACGCGGTCGCCGGCCGAGGTCGCCGAGCTGCACGACCCCTCCACCGGGCGGGTGCTGACGGTGTCCACGACCGAACCGGGCCTGCAGCTGTACACCGCGGACCACCTGGAGGAGCCCTTCGTGCCCTGCGAGGGTGTCGCGCTGGAGACCCAGCACTTCCCGGACTCCCCGAACCGGCCGGAGTTCCCGAGCACGGTGCTGCGACCGGGCGAGGTGTTCCGGTCGGAGACGGTGTACGCGTTCTCCACGCGCTGAGGCCCCGCCGAGGGTTCCGGAGAACCACAAGCCCCGGCCCGGGTGTCAGGTCCCGGACCGGGGCTGCTCATGGGGAGTCCTGCTCCCGGATCAGACGTTAATCGTGGCGGTGAGGCGACGGTCCGTGATCGAGCGGCCGATCTGGATCTCGTACGAACCCTTCACAAACGACCATGAGCCCTCCGCGCCCTCTCCCCCGGTCCATGTCTCGAAGGCGCGGCGCGGGATCTCGACGGTGCCCTCCGCGCTCTCGCCGGGCGCGGCCTCGACACCGGCGAAGCCGGCCAGCAGGCGCTCGGGGCGGTCGAGGCCGGGAGCGTCGGCGGGGGCGAGGTAGACCTGGACGACCTCGCGGCCGGTGCGCTCGCCGGAGTTGCGGAGGCGGACGCGGACCGTGGTGCCCTCGACCTGGACGGACTCATACGTCCAGTCGGTGTAGCCGAGGCCGTGGCCGAAGGGGTACGAGGGGGTGCGGCCCTCCTTCGCCCAGGCGCGGTAGCCGATGAACACGTCCTCGGTGTACGGGAGTTCGCCGTCGGCGGGGATCACCCGGGTGACCGGGGCGGCGTCCAGGGAGCCCCAGGTGGTGGGCAGGCGGCCGCCGGGCTCGTGGGCTCCGGTGAGGACGTCGGCGAGGGCGGCTCCGCCCTCCTGGCCGGGGAACCAGCTCAGGAGTACGGCGGCGACGTCGTCGCGCCAGGGCAGTTCGACCGGGGAGCCGGAGTTGACGACGACCACGGTGTTCGGATTGGCGGCGGCGACAGCGCGGACGAGGTCGTCCTGGCGGCCGGGCAGTGCGAGGTCCCCGCGGTCGAAGCCCTCGGACTCGACGCGGTCGGTGGTGGCGACCACGACGACGGCGGTGTCGGCGTTCCGGGCGGCCTCGACGGCCTCGGCGATCAGCTCGTCGGCGTCGCGCCGCGGCTCCTGGTGGGCGAGGGCGAAGGCGATGACCATGAACGGGATGCCCTCGGGCAGCTGGAAGACATAGGTGAGGGAGACCTCGACCGGCTCGCCCGCGGTCAGTTCGACCTCGCCGTGCGGCACCGGGGAGCCGAAGAAGGCCTCGAAGGGGTCGCTGGTGTCGGCGGGGAGCTGGAGGTCGTCGTAGTACGTCGTGCCGTCGACGGTGAGGGTGAAGGCGCCGACGCCCTTGATGCCGAAGGTGTGGGTGCCGCTCTCGCGCGGGGTGAAGGTGCCGGTCAGCTCGATGGTGTGGAGGGTGTCGTGGGTGACGCCCTCGGGGAGGTCGTTGCCCATCCACTGGATCTGGCCGCCCGGGGCGTTGCCGGTGCCGATGACGTTGCCGTCGGTGTCGCGGCAGACGGCGCGCAGGGTGAACCCCTTGTCGGCGACCGCGAGTTCGGTGTTGGGGTCGGCGCCGACGGCGTAGGTGAGGGTGCCCTCGGGGAGGGCGGCGGTGAGGCCGTCGAGCGGGGAGACGATCCGGGGCGGGAAGACGGTGGCGGAGCCGCCGCCGAGGACGCGGGCGTCGCGGGCGGCGGCGCCGATCAGCGCCACGGTGCCCTGCTTCAGCGGCAGCGCGCTGTTCCCGTCGCGTACCTCGTTGCGGACCAGGACGAAGGCGCGGCGGGCGATCTCGCGGGCCAGCGCCTCGCCGTCGATCGCGTCCGGGAGCTCGGTGACGACCGGCTCGGCGTTCTCCAGGATGCCCACACGGGCGGCGAGCCGCAGGACGTTGCGTACCGCCTCGTCGACCTTGGCCTCCTCGACCTCGCCGTCGCGGACGGCCTGGGCGAGGGCCTCGCCGTACACGGTCCGGGGGCCCGGCATGGCGACGTCGAGGCCGCCCTCGATGGCGCCCTTCGTCGAGCGGGCGGCCATCCAGTCGGAGACGTTGTAGCCGTCGAAGCCCCACTCGCCGCGCGCGATCTCGTTCACGAGGTGGTGGTGCTCGGTCATCGTCACGCCGTTGACCTGGTTGTACGCGGTCATGATGCCCCACGGGCGGGCGTTCTCGACGATGAGCTCGAAGGGCCGCAGGTAGAGCTCGCGCAGGGCGCGCTCGGAGACGACGTTGTTGACCGTGAAGCGGTCGGTCTCGGCGTCGTTGGCGACGAAGTGCTTGACGGTGGTGCCGACTCCGCCGGACTGGACGCCGTTCACATAGCCCGCGCCGATGAGTCCGGTGAGGTACGGGTCCTCGCTGTAGGCCTCGAAGTGGCGGCCGCCGAGCGGGGAGCGGTGCAGGTTGACGGTGGGGGCGAGCAGGACGTGGACGCCCTTGCGCCGGGCCTCCTGGGCGAGCAGCGCGCCGGCGCGGCGGGCGAGTTCGGGGTCCCAGGTGGCGCCGAGCGCGGTCGGGGACGGCAGCGCGATCGAGGGGTCGTCGGCGGTCCAGCGCACGCCTCGGACGCCGATCGGTCCGTCGGACATGACGAGGGACTCGAGGCCGACCTCGGGCAGCGCGGGCAGCGTCCACATGTCCTGGCCGGCCAGCAGCCGGGCCTTCGCGTCCAGGTCGAGCTTGCCGAGGGCCGCCTCCACGGCAGCCTCGCGTGCCTGGTCCGCGGGAGTGGTGGATTGGGTGCCCGCCATGGGGTCCTCCTGGTCTCGGGTCCGTGCCGTTCCCCCATCGTGCACCCGACACCTGTAGACCGGTAGGTTTCGTTATCTGGCCGTTATATTTGACATACGGTCATGCCGTACGGTGACCCCATGAACGCCAGGGTCAGGAGTGAGGAACGGCGCGCGGAGATCGTCCGGGCGGCCCTGGAGGTGATCGCCGAGCGCGGCTACCGCGGGGCGAGCCTCGCCGCCGTCGCGGAGCGTGTCGGGCTCACCCAGCAGGGGCTGCTGCACCACTTCCCCACGAAGGAAGCACTGCTGGTCGCCGTGCTCAAGGAGCGGGACCAGTGGGACGCGGTGCCGGACACCCAGTGGCGGATCGACCTGCTCGCCTCGCTCGTCGAGTACAACGCGATGCGGCCCGGCATCATCCAGACCTTCTCGGCGCTGCTCGGCGAGAGCGTGACGGACGGGCATCCGGCGCGCGCGTACTTCACCGAGCGCTATGCGCGGGTGCGCGAGTCCATGGCGGCGGTGCTGCGTGCCGAGTACGGGGACCGGCTGCCGAACGGGCTGACGCCCGAGCGGACGGCGCCGCTGCTGGTGGCGGTCATGGACGGGCTCCAGTACCAGTGGCTCCTCGACCCCGAGTCGGTGGACATGCCGGGGGCGTTCCGGGACTTCCTCAGCCTGCTGGGCGAGAACCCCGAGACCCCTGAGAACCCGGCCTGACCGCGGCGACCACCTCCACCTCGATCTGCGCCTGCGGCCGGAACAGCTTCGGTACCTCGAAGGTCATGCTGGTGGGCGGGGTCCCGGTGAGGAACTCCCGTCGTACGGCGCCGTATTCCTGGAGCCTGTCGATGTCGGTGAGGTAGGTGCGGATGTTGATGACGTCCGCGAGGGTGCCGCCGTGGGCCTTCAGCAGGGCGTCGATCGTCTCGAAGACGCCTCGGCTCTGCTCGGCGAGGGTCTCCCCCTCGGCGATCTGTCCGGAGACGAACAACAGGGCGCTGCCGTCGGCCTGTTCGACTCGGGCGACCTGGGAGTAGTAGGGGCTCAGGGGCTGGGGTGCGGAGGCGGGGTTGTCGAGGGTGACCTTCATGGATTCCCTTGTCTGCGAGGTCAGGCGGTGCGGATGCGGGCCGCGGCCCGGGAGATGTCCTCGCCGGGTTCGGCGACCCGGCGGTAGTGCTCCGAGGCGGCCTCGATGACGGGCAGTCGTGCCGTCTTCGTGGCCAGGTCGAGGTCCTTCAGCGCGAGCGTGGCGTCGAAGTGCACGCCCTCGGCGTGGGCGCGGGCGACGACTCCGGCGAGGGGCCCGCTCGCGAGGGCGGTGCGGGCCGTGCCGCCGTCCAGGCCGAGGGCGTCGGCGAGCCGCAGGGCTTCGGCGACCACCGCGATCCCGCTGATGACGGCCGAGTTGAGGACGAGCTTGAGGGCGGCGCCGGAGCCGAGGGGTCCCGTGCGGGTGACGTTGCCGAGGTGAGCGAGCACGTGCTCGACGCCGGCCGTGTCACCGCCGGCGAGAATGCCGAGGGCGCCCGAAGCCGCCTTGTCGGTGCTGCCGATGACGGGCGCGTCGACGAGGGTGACACCTTCGGACAGCCGGGCCGCGAGGCGGTGTACGGCATCCGGTCCGACGGTCGACATCTCGATCCAGTGGACGCCCGGCCGCAGGGCTGCCGCGGCCGCCCCTGCCACCCCCTCCAGCGCGTCCGGGCCGGCGAGCATGGTGATGACGACGTCGGCGTCCCGGACCGCGTCGGCCGGGGAGGCGGCGAGTCCGGCGCCCGCGGCGACGAGCGGTCCGGCCTTCTCGGCGGTGCGGTTCCAGACGGTCAACGGGTGGCCCGTGGCGAGGAGTCGGCGGGCCATGGGGGCGCCCATGTGTCCCAGGCCGAGGAATGCGATGTGCTCCATGGCGCCGACGCTATGTCCGCCCCTGTGATGCGACAAGCGAATGTCTAGCATGGGTCCCATGCCGTCTCCGCATGAGTTGCCCGATCTCTCCACCGTCTGGCTGCGCGCCTTCCTGGAAGTCGCCCACCGGGGTTCCTTCACGGTCGCCGCGCGGAGCCTCGGCTGGACCCAGTCCGCGGTGTCCCGGCAGATCTCCTCGCTGGAGTCGGCGCTGGGCGGGGCCCCGCTCTTCGACCGGCTGCCGCGGGGCGTACGGCTCACCGAGGCGGGCCGGGTGCTCGTGCCGCACGCGGAGGCCGTCGTCGAGGCGCTGCACGGGGCCGGACGCGAGCTGGCGGCGCTGCGCGAAGTGGCGGGCGGGAGGCTGCGGTTCGGGGCGTTCGCCACGGCCGACGCGGCGCTGGTGCCGCGTGCGCTCGGTGCCTTCCGCGAGCGCCATCCGCGCGTGCGGGTCTCCCGCGAGGAAGGGTTCACCCCCGGGCTCCTGGGCCGGCTCGCCGCCGGGCATCTGGACCTGGCGGTGGTGTCCACGACGGGCGGCACGCCGCTGGAGCCGTACGTCCTCCACCACCTCCTCGACGAGTCCCTGTACGTCGCCGTCCCGGCCGCGCATCCGCTGGCGGACGGCGGTCCGGTCCGCCTCGGCCGACTCGCCGACGCCGACTGGATCTCCGGCAGCGCACGCCCGGAGGGCACGCTCCTGGACGCTGCCCTGCGCCAGGGCTTCCGGCCGCGCGTCGCACACGTCGTCGCCGAGTGGACCGCCAAGCAGGGCTACGTCGCCGCGGGCCTCGGCGTGACGCTGGTCCCGGCGCTGGCGGCGGAGTCGGTGCGGCCGGACGTCGCCCTGCTGCCGGTCCTGGACGAGGGGGCACCGGCGCGGGCGGTGTACGCGGCGACCGTGCGGGGGCGCTCCGCGGTGCCTGCGGTGAGGGCGTTCGTGGGGGCGTTGCGGGAGGCTGCGGGGAGGATCGCTGTGTCGGTGGCGCAGTGACGAAAGCGCGCGCCGGTGGGGGCTGGTCGCGCCCACGCGGCGGTAGCCGCAAATTGATACAGCCCCGCGCCCCTTTCGGGGCCCAAGGAGCCCTTCCTGAATCACACACCATGGCGTAGACCACTTCCGTCACGCGATACTTCAGCCCACTCCCCCACACCAGACGGAGGCTGAACTCCCGTGGCTGCTCTACGTGTTCGGACAGTCGTCCTCGGACTCGCCCTGATGACCGGGCTCACGGTCGCCCCCCACCCGGCGCAGACCGCCGAGGCGGCTCCCACCGCCACCGTCGAGGAACAGCGGCTCGACAAGGCCGTGCCGCAGGAGATTCTGCGGCGGTCCGGATTCGACTCCGTGGCACCGGAGTTCGCACGGGAGCTCGGCTCGGCGCACAGCTTTGCGCAGGCCCGCCGGATCGTCGTACGCGAAGGATCCGCGCTGTGGAAGCGGGCCGTCGACCGGGCGCAGGGGCGGGGGCCGGCCGGGGGTGATCTGAGCCGGGACGACGACCGGCCGTTGTACTGGGCGCGGTTGGGCATGACGCGGGAGGTGCGGACCTGGGAGCCGGGGTTCGGGCTGGGCGACGGGCAACGGGCCGCGCTGCTGGACGAGTTGGAGCGGACCTCGCGGGGGCAGACCGCCATCCGATACCCGTCCGGTAAGGGGATCAAGCGGATCCTCGTCACCGGGTTCGATCCGTTCACGCTGGACCGGGACATCCGGATCTCCAATCCGTCCGGGGCGACCGCGCTCGCGCTCGACGGCACGGTGATCGAGACGGCCCAGGGGCCGGCGCGGGTGGAGACGGCCGTGTTCCCCGTGCGCTGGCGGGACTTCGCGGAGGGGACGGTGGAGCGGACGTTGCGGCCGTATCTGAGGAAGGCCGACCTCTTCACCACGGTCAGCCAGGGGCGGGTCGGGCGGTTCGACATCGAGCGGACCAACGGGGCCTGGCGGGGCGGGTTCCCGGACAACGAGAACATCTCCCGGACGGAGACCGTCCCCGTCACCGATCCGGCCTCGCAGCCGCAGTGGACGACGACGACCTTGCCGTACAAAGACATTGTGGCGGCGAGCACCGGGCGCTTCCCCGTGTACGACAACACGAGCGTGACCGAGATCCCGGCGGGAGGGACGGAACCCGTCGTACGGGCCGACGGTCCGACGGCGGGGTCGACGGCCCGGGCCGGGGGCGGCGGGGACTACCTGTCGAACGAGATCGCCTACCGGGCGACGCTGTTGCGGGACCGGCTGGGGCTGCACGACAAGCTGCCGGGTGGGCATGTGCACACGCCCGTGCTCCAGTTCGCCACCGGCAACACCACCGAGGTCACCGACCCCGAGTTCGTGCGGAACCGGCTGGACATCATCGCCCAGGTGCGGTCGATCATGACCGTGGCGGTCAATGAGACGGGGCGAACGCGAGGCTGACGCCGAGTCCGGCGAGGATGGAGCCGGTCATCTGGTCGAGGATGCCCCCCTGTGCTCACGCCGGGGTGGACGCGCCTCGTTTGCGGGCGAGGACAGAGAATCCAATCCGATGGCAACCATCCAGAACGCACTGTCACCTACCCAACAGGCAGACGAACGCACGTACATGCAGTCACCGGAGAGGGTGATCACGACGGGAGAGGGGGGCAAGCGTGTGCATCTCGCACGTACGGTCGTCCTGCAAGTGCTGAGTGACCGGGACGCGGGTAGGGAGTCAAGGCGTGGTGGCGAGGGCCGAGGGGATGGAGCACGCCCGGTTCACGTTCCGGCTTCGTCTGTCTTCGACCGCGCGCACGTCGCTGTGGGCGGAGTGGGACCGGTGCCGGTGGCTGTGGAACGAGTGCGTGGCCAAGTCCAAGCAAGTTCACGCCTGGAACGAGAACCGTCCCGAGGGTACTGACAAGCGCACCTGCGGTCCGGCGCAGCTGGACCTGATGCTGACCGCCGCCCGAGCGTCCACTCCGTGGCTGTGTGAGGGCTCCAGTGTCCCGCAGCAGCAACTCATTCGAGACTTCGGCAAGTCCCGGGCCAAGGCTCAGAAGGACATCAAGAACCAGCTGCCGCAGCCGCAGCGGGCCGGAATGCCGCGTTACAAGAAGAAGCGCGAAGCGTGCCCGACACTGAATTACACCCGGCGCGGATTCAGGCTCAAGAACGGGCGGCTGCATCTGGCAGGTGGCATCGTACTGACGGTGGTGTGGTCGCGGGACCTCCCGGCCAATCCGTCATCGGTGCGCGTGTATCAGGATGGTCTCGGGCACTGGTATGCCAGTTTCGTCGTCCCCGCTGAAGTCCAGCCGTTGCCCGCGACCGGCCGCGTGATCGGCGTCGACTGGGGTGTAACGGAGACCGCCACCACCACATCTGACGCCCATGACCTCCCCTGTGCTCAGCACGGGCGGAAGGCCCAAGGGAAGCTGTCCCGGTACGACCGGATGATGGCCCGCCGTCAATCGAGGAAGGGACAGCCTGCCTCCCGGGGGTACCGGGAGGCGAAGAGGCTGCGGGCAATGACCTACGAGAAGATCGCACGCCAACGGCGGGACGCTGGGCGCAAGTGGGCAAAGTCCGTCGTCCGCGACCACGATGCGATCGCCGTCGAGGACTTCAAGCCGAAGTTCCTCGCCAGAACCACCATGGCCAGGAAGGCCGCCGACGCCGCCATCGGCGCCACCAAACGGGCCCTGATCGAGATGGCCCGCAAGCACGGCAGGATCGTGCACCTGGTCCACCCCGCGCACACCACGATGGACTGCGCGCAGTGCGGAGCGAGAGCCAAGCACGCACTGCCGCTGGGTATGCGCACCTACACCTGCACCGCGTGCGGAGTGTCGAGTCCTCGGGACAAGAATTCCGCACACGTGATGCTCCAACGGGCTGGTCTCAACCCGGCTGGTGTCGAGGGCGTAAGACCATCCGGGGCGCCGCGCCGGATGGCCGCCTGAGCCAGAAATCCCTTCCCGTCAGGAGGGGAGGATTCAACTTGTTGAGGATCTTCTGACCGCACAGCATCAAGGTGTCTGATAGTCGCTGGCACCCCTACGTGGCGACGGCGAGTATCTCGGTCACGAGGTGATCCCCTCCGTGTCGTTGTCGTTGTCGTCGGAGTCCTCGCGGGTCTCCTCCCCGAGCAGTTCCCGGGCCATCAGAGTGGCGCCCGCGACCGCGCCCGGCATCAGGAACACCGCGACGAACGGCACCAGGAACGCCACGGCGAGGGGGGTGCCGAAGCCCCAGATCAGGGTCTTGCGGGAGCGGAACAGGGCGAGCCGGTCGCGGAGTTCGACGCCGCGGCGCTGGAGGGCCACGGCGGCGAGTTCCTCGGTGAGGAAGAAGCCGGTGACGAAGAACCCGATCACCGGGACGACGGTCTGTCCGACGAACGGGATGAAACCGAGGGCGAAGAGCAGGACCGCCCAGAGCAGGGCACGGACCACGATCCGCAGGCTGTCGCGGCCCGAGATCCACAGCTCGCGCCAGAGGGGGAGGCCGGACTCGGGGGCGGTGCCGTCCGGGGACACATCGCGGTCGACCTTCTCCGAGAGGCTCTCGTAGAAGGGCTGGCCGATCAGGAGCGTGACCGCGGTGAAGGTCAGGACCGCGAGGAGGAGGGCGAGGGCCCACAGCACGACGGTGAGGAAACCGCGGAAGAGGCCGAGCCAGGGGCTGGACCAGTCGTCGGCGAAGGGGGTGGCCCAGCCGATGAAGTCCTCGCCCCAGACCGCGAGCGAGACGAGCGCCGCCGCGTAGAGAACGAGGGTGATCAGGCCCGGGATCAGCCCGAAGCCGTACTGCTTGCCGTGCCGGGCCACCCATCGCTGGCCCTTCAGCAGGTATGTGAAGCCCACCCCAAGATCGCGCATGGGGGAACTCTATCGGGCGCCGGGGACAGGGTTCCCGGCCGTGGAACCCGCTGAACTCCGCCCTCGTCTCTGGTGGCTCCGCTCAGCGGGGCCCCTCCTGATCACCCCGGCACCACCGCCACCACAACCCCCCGCTCATCCGCCGGACTCACCGCCGCCTGCACCCGTACCGCCGCCGCCCGGGCCACCCGGCCCGCACGCGACGCCCCGGCCAGCAGCACCGGCTGGAGCTGCTCAAGGCCCGCCACCAGCAGCTCCTCCCCGGCGATCAGTACCGGACGGGCCGCCTTCGTGGTCGCCGCCGCCGCTTCCGTGAGGTCGGCGAGGGGCTGGAGGGAGGCACGGACCACGCCCGCGCCGGCGGCGGCCGCACGTTCGGCCAGGGCGAGCTGGAGCGGCATCAGCGGGGCCAGCGCCGCGGTCAACGCGTCGGCGATGCGGCGGAGTTCGGGGGAGGAATCGCGGAGGATCTCCGCCGCCGTACGGATCACCGGGGTCAACGCGAGCAGGGTGCCCGCCGCCAGCCCGGCCGCCGCGGGCAGCAGCGGGGACATCGCCTCCACCAGGTCGCCCAGCGCGGTCGCGAACTCCTCCACCGCCGGCTCCACCGCGTCCAGCACCGGCAGCAGGCTGTCGCCCAGCGCCGTCAGCAGGGCCTGGGCCGGTTCGCTGACCGGGTGGACGGCCAGGGGAGCGCCGCTCGTGCCGAGCCGGGTCAGGGTGTCCACCATCCGGTAGAACGCCTCCTGCGCCTGCGGCGACGCGCTCGCCTGGGCCAGCTCCGCCGTCGTCTCGCGCAGGACCCGCAGCAGCTCCTGGCCGGAACCGTCCCTGGGGTCGAAGGTGTTGATCGCGATCTTCGTGATGTTCCCGGCCGTGTCCAGGAGTTGGCCGGTGATGTCGCTGGTGCTGCGCGCCATGCGTAGCACTTCTTCCCTGCTGGGGAAAGGGGGGATCGATGCCATGAGGAGCTCTCCTCGAGTCGCCGGACAAGCCGCCGTTGCCGGGTCCGTCGCCGGGTGTCCCGAGCTCAGCATGCCCCGTCCGGGCCCCTCGGGATGCGCCATCCGGGGCATCCGTGACACGAACTCCCTCTTGTTCCGGTTGAGTCGAACAGGTACATGTCGCCGTACCGATCTCAGGAAGCTCCCGGAGGAGGTACGACGCGTGCGCACCACAAGAACCGCACCCGCGAGACCCGTACTGATCGCCGCCCTCGCCCTCACCACGGCAGGCTCACTGCTGCTCACCCCGCACGCGGCCGGCGCGGAACCCGCGCCGCCCGTCACCCGGGACCAGGCCCCGCTCGACCAGCGGGCCGCACAGGCCCCCGCGAGCGCCGCCGAGAGGGCCCTCGCCGACGAACAGGCGGCCGGTGGCGCGGTCCGCGGCTACCCCCGCGAGCAGTTCCTCTCCCCCGACCCGGAGAACCCCGCCGACAAGTCCATCAAGCTCGGGCTCACCCCGTACCACGCGATCGCCCCGAAGCTGAACGCCGTCCAGGCCCTCGGCGACCGCGTCAGCGTCGAGGTCGCCGGACGGTCGGCCGGCGGACACCGGCTCTACCTCGTGACCGTCACCGCGCCCGAGACGGCCCGCCAGGCCCGCGCCCAGGAGCGGATGCGCGACCTCATCGAGAACTCCCCCGCGCAGGCCGCCAAGTCGCCCGAGATCAAGGCCGGTTACAAGGCGCCCGTCTTCTTCAACAACAACATCCACGGCAACGAGTGGGAGGGCACCGACGCCTCCCTGAAGCTCATCGAGCAGCTCGCCACCGCCACGGACGCCAGGACCCGGGACCTGCTCGCCCACTCCCGGCTCTACTTCAACATCACCGCCAACCCGGACGGCCGTATCGCCGGCACCCGCGCCAACGCCAACGGCTTCGACATGAACCGGGACTTCGTCACCGCCTCGCAGCCCGAGGTACGGGCGATGCGGCAGATCGAGATCGACAAGCAGCCCGCCGTCATGCTCGACCTGCACGGCTACGTCAACGGCACCCTCATCGAGCCCACCACTCCCCCGCACGGCGAGAACTACGAGTACGACCTGTTCCTGAAGAACACCTACGCCAACGCCCTCGGCATGGAGGCCGCCGTCAACGGCCTCGGCTACACGCCCGCGAAGGACGGGGTGCAACCCGCGCAGATCCCCTTCCGGGACCAGGAGGAGGGCTGGGACGACTGGCCGCCGATCTTCACCCCGCAGTACGCGGCCTTCCACGGCACGGTCGCCGCGCACACGGTCGAGATCCCGTTGCAGGTGAACAACGCGGCCTACGACAGCCTGCCGGTGGCGGAGCTGCGGCGCCGTTCGGCCGTCAACGTGGACGTCGCCGGTGCCGCCATCCGCGCCACGCTCGACTTCGTCCGGGCCCACCGCACCGCACTGGTGAACGACCAGATCGAGGTGTTCCGCCGCGGGGCCACGGGCGCCGCACAGGTCCCCGTCTCCTCCGAGACGGTCCCCGGAGTCCCCGGCATCGGCCCCGAGGACGTCTACACGACTGTCTTCCCGCGCGCCTACGTCCTGCCCGGCGGCACGAAGGCCACCGCCACCGCCCGGCTCGTCGACCACCTCCTCGCCAACGACGTCCGCGTCACCCGCGCGAGCCACGCCTTCCGGCTCGGCGCGACGACGTACGCGAAGGGCTCGTACGTCGTCGACATGCACCAGCCCAAGCGGGGCCTGGCCAATGTGCTGCTCGCCGACGGACGGGACATCAGCGACAAGGTCTCGGTGATGTACGACATCTCGGGCTGGAGCCTGGGCCGGTTGTGGGGCGCCACGGTGGAGCCGGTGCCGGCCGGGACCCTCAAGGGCCTTCCGCTGCGATCGGTCAGCGAGGCCACGGCCGTCGGCCACGTCGCCCCGCGCGGCACCCTGCGGCTGCGCCTGGACGACCCGCAGGCGATCGCCGCCGTCAACTCCCTTCTCCGGCAAGGTGTTCCGGTACGGCGGACAGCCGACGGCGGCAGCGCGATCGTCCCGGCGTCGGCGCGGCAGAAGGCGGCCGAACTGGCCCGGAGGTACGACGTGGCCTTCGACGCGACGCCCTTCACCGGCACCCAGCCACTCCACCGCACCCGGGTCGCCGCCGCCGTGACCTCCGGCGAGCTCTTCGCGCTGCGTGAGATGAACTTCGAGGTCACCCCGGTCTCGACGGCCGCCGCCAACGCGGGCTTCGACTGGTCGTCGGCGGACGTCCTGTTCGTGTCCACAGGGCTGGAGTACGGCGATCTCACCCCGTCCGCCCGTACGGCCCTGGACGCCTTCCTCGACGCCGGTCACGGTCTCGTCGGGCGCGGCGTCACCGGAGCCGAACTCGCCACCGCCACCGGCCTGCTGGCCGCGAAGCCGGTCGAGGGCAACGGGGACGCCAACGGTGTGGTGCGGGTGGTGAACTCGGGGCCGGTGACCGCCGGCGCTCCCGGGCACGGTTTCGTGTACGCGCCCGTCTGGTTCACGGACCTCGGCCCGCAGGTCCGCGTGGAGCAGTCGTACGCGACCGGGAACCCCCTCGTCTCCGGGCACTGGCGCCCGTCGGCGGACGGCGGCGGCGGACCCCTGGCCGCAGCCGGACAGCCCTCGGTCGTCAGCGGTCCGCAGTCGGTCCTGTTCGGCACCGAGCCCCTCTTCCGGGATCATCCGAAGGGAGAATTCCCGCAGGTCGCAGGGGCGTTGTTCCGCGTGGCCGACGCCGGCTAGCGGTGTAGATCAGTCAAGGAGAGCGGATGACACAGGAGATACACGGCACCGTCGCCGACGGCTTCGAGGCGGTGCGCGAGGAGTTCGCCGCGGTCGTGGCCGGTGAACGCCCCGACTACGAGGGCCAGTTGTGCGCGTACGTCCATGGCCGCAGGGTCGTGGACCTGTGGACGGGCGACGGCAACGACGCCGACTCCCTGCACGCGGTGTTCTCGTCGACGAAGGGTGCCGCGCATCTCGTGGCCGCTCTCCTCGTCCAGGACGGCACGCTCGAACTGGACCGCAAGGTGACCTACTACTGGCCGGAGTTCGCGGCCGAGGGCAAGGGCGCGCTGACCCTGCGCGAGCTGATCACGCACCGGGCCGGGCTGGTCGGTCTCGACGCCGGGTTCAGCCGGGAGGAGCTGGCCGACGACCGGGCGATCGCCGAACGCCTCGCCGACCAGCGGCCGTTCTGGCGCCCGGGCACGGCCTTCGGCTATCACGCCCTGGTGATCGGCGCGCTCACCGGCGAGGTCGTACGCCGGGCGACGGGCCGTTCGATCCAGGAGCTGTGGGAGGAGCGGATCCGGGCTCCGTACGGCCTGGACTTCCACCTGGGCCTGCCCGCGGCCCTGGAACCGCGGTACCGCTCCGCGCAGCCGATGATCCCCACCCCCGTCCAGCAGGCCGAGATCGATGCCACCCCCACCGGCCCGCACACTCTGACGTCGATCGCGTTCAACACACACGTGCCGGACCCGGGTGACCTGCTGGAGTACATCAACTCCCGTACCGTGCGGGTCAAGGGCCCGGCGTCGGCGGGCGGGGTGGCGGCCGCGCGCGGGCTCGCCGGAATGTACGCGGCGGCGATCAGCGAGGTGGGCGACCGGCCGCCACTCCTCAAGCCGGACACGATCGCCGAGGTCGGCCAGATCCACTCCACCGGCTACGACCTGGTGGCCCGCCAGCACCGCTCCTTCGGCCTGGGCTTCCAGGCGATCGCCGACAGCCGTCACCCGTTCCTGGGCGCCGGCACCTTCGGGCACAGCGGCGCGGGCGGCTCCCAGGCCTTCGCCGACCCGTGGAGCGGCCTCGCCTACGGCTACACCCGGCGCCGGCTCGCCTTCCCGGGCGGGGCGGCACCGGAGAACGACCGGCTGGTGAGGGCGGTGCACACCGCGGCGCTGGCGAGTTGACCGACGGCAACAGCGAAGGCCGCACCCCACGTCCAGGGGTGCGGCCTCCGTCGTACGCAACGAACGGGTCAGACCAGCGTCACGCTGATGTTGCCGCGGGTCGCCTTGGAGTACGGGCAGACCTGGTGGGCCTTCTCGAGGAGGGCCCTGGCGGTCTCGGCGTCGACGTTCGGGATCCGGGCCGAGATCTCGACGATGATCCCGAAGCCGTCGTCGTTCTTGCCGATGCCGACCTTCGCGGTGACCGTCGAGCCGGAGATGTCGGCCTTCTCCAGACGGGCGACGACGCCGAGGGCGCCCTGGAAGCAGGCGCTGTAACCGGCGGCGAACAGCTGCTCCGGGTTGGTGCCCTCGCCACTGCCGCCCATCTCCTTGGGCGGGTTCACGACGACGTCGAGCCTGCCGTCCTCGGTGGCCACCCGGCCGTCGCGACCGTTCTCGGCGGTGGCGACGGCGGTGTAGAGGACGTCGGTCTGCTGGATGGACATGCGGTGTCTTCCTCCTAGGTCCGCCGCGCTCGCGCCCACGATCGACGACGGGTTTCGGAAAGAAGTTACCGCATGCCGGAAACCGACAGAAGATGTCAGACCTTGACGATCATCTTTCCGGTGTTGTCGCCGCGCAGGACGCCCAGGAAGGCCTCCAGGTTGTTCTCGATGCCCTCGACGACGGTCTCGCGGTACTTCAGCGCGCCCGAGGCGACCCAGGGGCCGACCTCCTGGACGAACTGGGACTGGAGGTCGTAGTGGTCGCTGACCAGGAAGCCCTCGATGCGGCCGCGGGTCGCGATGAGGCGGGCGAGGTTCTTCGGGCCGGGGGCGGGCTCGGTGCTGTTGTAGACGGAGATCATGCCGCAGACGGCGATGCGGCCGCCCTCGTTGAGAGAGCCGATGGCGGCCTCCAGGTGGTCACCGCCGACATTGTCGAAGTAGACGTCGACACCGTCGGGAGCGGCGGCGCGCAGCTGCTCGCTCACCGGGCCGCTCTTGTAATTGAAGGCGGCGTCGAAGCCGTACTCCTCGACGAGGAGCTTGACCTTCTCATCGGACCCGGCCGAGCCGATGACCCGCGAGGCGCCCTTGAGCTTGGCGATCTGACCGACCTGGCTGCCGACGGCACCGGCCGCGCCGGACACGAAGACGCTGTCGCCCTCCTTGAAGACGGCGGTGCGCAGCAGGCCGGCGTAGGCGGTGAGGCCGGTCATGCCGAGGACGCCGAGGTACGTCGACAGGGGCGCGGCCTCCGGGTCGACCTTCACGGCCTGCGCGGCGTCGAACGTGGCGTACTCGCGCCAGCCGCCGAAGTGCAGGACGTGGTCGCCGACGGCTATGCCCTTCGCCTCGGAGGCGACGACCTCGCCGACCGCGCCGCCCTGCATCACCTTGCCGAGCTCGAAGGGGGCGACGTAGGACTTCGCGGCGCTCATACGGCCGCGCATGTACGGATCGACGGACAGGTACTTGTTCCGTACGAGCACCTGCCCCTCGGCGGGCTGCCGGACCTCCGCCTCGACCAGGGCGAAGTCCTCGGGCTTGGGCCAGCCGACGGGGCGGGAGAGGAGGTGCCACTCGCGGTTGATCATGACGGAGCCTTTCAGATTTACTTCAGTACCTTAAACAACCATGCTCCTGAATATTTCAGGTTGTCAAGTAATGGGGGTACGCTGGGGCCATGGCCACACCACAGAAGACCGCTCGTCCCGATGCGCTGACCCTTGAGGTCGTCGAGCTGATCGGGGACGTCGTGGCCCGTTTCTACGCGGATTTCGAGGATGCGGCGGCGGAGCATGCGCTGACCGGGGCGCAGGCTCGGCTGGTGAGTCTGCTGGCGCTGGAGCCGCTGCCGATGCGGAAGCTGGCGCACAAGCTGCGGTGTGAGCCGTCCAATGTCACCGGGATCGTGGATCGGCTGGAGTCTCGCGGGCTGGTGGAGCGGCGGCCGGATCCTGCGGATCGGCGGGTGAAGCTGGCGGCGGTGACGGAGGAAGGGCGGGCGGTGGCCCGCAGCCTTCGGGAGTCGTTGCGGTTCGCTCGGGAGCCGTTGGCGGGGTTGTCCGATGCGGAGCGGACGGTTTTCCGGGATCTGTTGCGGCGGATGCTGGGGGTTTGAGACGGGGGGTACGCGCCGGGCGGTTCCTCGCCCCCGCCGCCCCTACCCGTCCCATCCTCCAGGGGCTGCCGCCCCTTCGACCCCGCCCCAGGGGGCTCCGCCCCCTGGACCCCCATCGGCCCGAAGGGCCTCGTCCTCAAACGCCGGACGGGCTGAAAATACCTGGACCGGCATCGAGAGGCGGAGCCCTCTCCGGGTGGGTGGGGATCGGGATGGCGAGCCCCCGTCCCCGGACGCCGGACCGGCCGCCACCGTAGAGCCGTCTCCTGTGACCCCCGGCGGGACGGGCCCGCGCTCGCGCAACGGCGAGAAGGGGACGTACCGGGGGGTGTCCGCCCGCAGCCTCGGGCGACCAACCAAGAGCACATCCCCAACCCACAGCACCGCCCGACCGAGGACGGACACCCCCCGGTGCGGCACCGACCCCCAACGACGAGCAGTGCGCAACGCGAACCCCCACCAACCCGCCACGGGCCGCCGCAGGCATCCACCCGCCTAGGTGCACCACCACAGGAAGCGTTCGCACGTCTGGGTCGGGGACGGGGCTGGTGTCGGGTCCGATGTTGTCGGGTTCGACGTGGGGGTCGCGGAGGATGCCGGGGTCGTTGCCGCCGGGGCGGATGTGGTGAGGTTCGGAGCGGAGGCTTCCGCGGACTGGGTGCCCTTGTCGGGGTCCTTGGACTCCGAGGCCGAGGCCGATGCCGACGGGGACTTCGAGGCGTCCGGTGATGCGGAGGCCGACGGGGTGGTTCCGTTCTCGTCGGTCAGTGGCTCCGCCGGCTTGCTCGCCTCCGCCTCGGCCGCGCCCTCCGCCGACTCGCCCCCCGCCGCGGCAGGCGTCGACGACGAGCCGGGAGCGTCCATGCCGAGCTCCGCCAGGCTCAGACCACCGGCGGCAAGCAGGAAGCCCGCCGCGATGAGCAGGGTCCGCCGGCGCCGACGCCGATGCGCCGCCGCTTTGCGGTCACGGCGACTCGTACCACCGGCGGCATCGTCCTCGGCGTCGTCCTCGAACTCGTCGAACTCGTCGGAGTCGTCGTAGCCCTCGGGCTCCTCATCGACTTCGACAGCCCTGCCACCCCTACCCCGCGCACGTCTTCGCGCCGCCCGACCACCACCCGCGGGCACTCCCACGGTCTCAGCCGCCTCGGCCCGCTCGTCGCTCTGGTCGCCACTCTCCGCGGCAACACCGCCCTTGGACCCGTCGCCGTACGCCGCACCCGTGTACCCTCCGGCAGCCCCGTACGCCTCATAGGCGTCACCGTCCGCCCCCACACCCGCCTGCTGCTGCATATGCGGCTGTTGCGGCTGGGCGGCGGCATGCGGCTCGGCCGCCGCGTACGCGTGGAGTTGTTGGGCTGAGGTGCCGCAGCCCGGGCAGGCGAGGGCTCCGTTGAGGTGCCTTCGGCACGGGAGGCAGTAGTCCATGACGCGGGAAGATTAAGTTCCTGAGCGGCGACGTTCCTAGAGGTTCCTGTGAAGGTTGTGTGGGGAACCGGACGTTCCGGCGCGGCGAGTTGAGGATCTTCTGCCCTCAAGCCACCTCATCGCATCGAAAGCGACATCGCGCCGCAGCGGACCGGTTCCCCCTCCGCTCACGTTTCCTTACGGGTCGTCATGACGCGCTGGATCAGGATGAACGCACACAGCAGCACACCCGTGGCGATCTTCGTCCACCAGGAGCTGAGCGTGCCCTCGAACTGGATGATGCTCTTGATCAGACCGAGGACGAGTACGCCGAACAGCGTGCCCACGACATAACCCGAACCACCCGTCAGCAGCGTGCCGCCGATGACCACCGCGGCGATCGCGTCGAGCTCCATGCCCACGGCGTGCAGCGGGTCGCCGGACTGGATGTAGAGCATGAAGAGCAGGCCCGCCAGGGCCGAGCAGAAGCCGCTCAGCGTGTAGACCGCGATCTTCGTGCCGCCCAGCGGCAGGCCCATCAGCAGGGCCGACTGCTCGTTGCCGCCGATGGCGTATATCCGGCGTCCGAAGCGGGTGTAGTGGAGGAGGTAGAACGCCCCGGCAAGGACGAGCAGGGCCACGACGGCACCGATCGACAGGTCCCCCACGCCCAGCGACACCCGCGTCTCGGCCAGACTGCTCACGGCCGAGTCGGTGATGGCGATCGACTCCTTGCTGATGACCAGGCACAGGCCCCGGAAGAGGAAGAGGCCCGCGAGTGTCACGATGAACGGCTGGATCTCGAAGTTGTGGATCACATAGCCCATGAGGAAGCCGCCGAACGCTCCCACGCCCAGCGATATGGGGATGACGACCAGCAGCGGCAGACCCACGTCCTGCACCAGCCACGCCGTGAGCATCGTCGTGAAGCCGATCAGCGAGCCCACGGACAGGTCGATGCCGCCGGACATGATGACGAAGGTGGCCCCGACGGCGGCGACCAGGAGATAGCTGTTGTCGATGAACAGGTTGAGGAACACCTGCGAGTCGCCGAAGCCGTAGTTCACATAGCGGCTCAGTCCGCCGATGTACATCACGAGGAACAACGCCGCCGTGACCAGGACGGGCAGCCGCCGGTCACCGAGCAGGCGCGCGGCCTTGGACGGCGTACGGGTCTGCGGTGTCGTGGGGGTCTTGGTGGTCGTACTCATCACGACACCTCCATCTTGGGAGCGGAGTCGGCGGGCTCGGCGACCGCGGCGGGCGCCGCCGGGGCGGCGGTCTCCGCGCGGGCGCCGAAGACCTTGGCGCGGAACTTCGGGGACTGGAGGAGGCAGACGACGATGACGACGGCGGCCTTGAAGACCAGGTTGGTCTGGGTCGGGACGCCGATCGTGTAGATCGTGGTGGTCAGGGTCTGGATGACCAGGGCTCCCACCACCGTGCCGCCGATCGAGAACCGGCCGCCCAGCAGCGAGGTGCCGCCGATCACCACGGCGAGGATCGCGTCGAGCTCGATCCACAGGCCGGCGTTGTTGCCGTCCGCGGCCGAGGTGTTGGAGCTGATCATCAGGCCCGCGATGCCCGCGCACAGGGCGCAGAAGACGTACACCATGATCTTGATACGGCGGGAGCGGATGCCGACCAGGCGGCTGGCCTCGGCGTTGCCGCCGACGGACTCGACGAGCAGGCCGAGGGCCGTGCGGCGGGTCAGCGCCACCGTGACGGCGACCACCGCGGCCACCACGAAGATGGAGAAGGGCAGGGTCAGCCAGTAGCCGCCGCCGATCAGCTTGTACGGCTCGCTGTTGATGGTGATGATCTGGCCGTCGGTGATCAGCTGGGCCACGCCGCGGCCGGCGACCATGATGATCAGCGTCGCGATGATCGGCTGGATGCCCATACGGGCGACGAGGAAGCCGTTCCAGAGGCCGCAGACGACCGCCGCTATCAGGCCCACGCCCATCGCCAGCAGCACTCCGGCCAGGGCGTCCTGGTCGGACTGGTCGCTGATGTACGAGCACGTCAGGGCGCCCGTGATGGCGACGACCGCGCCGACCGAGAGGTCGATGCCGCCGGTCGCGATGACGAGGGTCATGCCGACGGCCACCAGGATGAGGGGCGAGCCGAACAGCACGATCGAGACGAGGCTGCCGTAGAGGTGGCCGTCCGTCATGCGGATGGCGAAGAAGTCGGGTGTGAAGGGGACGTTGACGAGCAGCAGGGCCACCAGGACCACGATCGGCCAGAAGAGGTTGTGGCGCGTCAGTGCTCGCCAGCGGGAGGTGGTGGTCACTGCTGTTCTCCGCTCGCGATGGTCTCGAGGATCTTGCTGGTGGTGATCTCGGGCCCGTTGGTGAGCTGCGCGACCAGCTTGCGGTCGCGCAGGACGCCGATGGTGTGGCTGAGACGGAGGACCTCCTCCAGCTCGGCCGCGATGTAGAGCACGGACATGCCGTCCTCGGAGAGGGAGACCACCAGCTTCTGGATCTCCGTCTTGGCGCCGATGTCGATGCCGCGCGTCGGCTCGTCGAGGATCAGCAGCTTCGGCTGGGTGATCAGCCAGCGGGCGAGGAGCACCTTCTGCTGGTTGCCGCCGCTCAACTGGCCCACCCGGGCCTCCGGGTTGGCGGGCCGGATGTCCAGCGCCTTGATGTACTTGGCGACCAGTTCGTCGCGCTGGGCGGTGGGGATGGGGCGGGTCCAGCCGCGGGACGCCTGGAGGGCGAGGATGATGTTCTCGCGGACCGTCAGGTCGGGGACCAGGCCCTCGGCCTTGCGGTTCTCCGAGCAGAACGCGACCCCGGCGCCGATGGCGTCGTTCGGGGCGCTCATCGCCACCTGCTTGCCGCCGATGGTGACCTTGCCGCTGTCGGGCTGGTCGGCGCCGAAGAGCAGCCGGGCCAGTTCGGTGCGGCCGGAGCCCAGCAGGCCCGCGAGGCCCACGACTTCGCCCTTCTTGATGTCCAGGTCGAAGGGGGCGATACCGCCGCTCCGGCCGAGGCCTTCCGCCTTCAGCAGCGACTCGCCGACGTCCGCGTGGAGTTGGTGGTCGTGGAGCTCCTCCAGCTGGTCCAGGGCCTTGCCGATCATCAGCTCGATCAGCCCGACCTGGTCGAGGTCGCGCACCAGGTGCTCGCCGACGAGGGTGCCGTTGCGCAGGACGGTCATGCGGTCGCAGATCTCGTAGATCTGGTCGAGGAAGTGCGAGACGAAGAGGATCGCGACGCCCTCGTCCCGCAACTGCCGCATCAGACGGAACAGTTCGAGGACCTCGTCGCGGTCGAGGCTTGAGGTCGGTTCGTCCAGGACCAGCACCTTGGTGCCGGAGCCCGAGCCGTCGCTGTCGCCGGTGCCCACCGACCGTACGATCGCGACCAGTTGCTGCACCGCGAGGGGGTACGAGGACAGGGGCGCGGTGACGTCGATGTCGAGGCCGAGCCGGTCGACGAGCTCCGCGGCCTCCTTGCGCATGCGCTTCCACTGGATGCGGCCGGCGCGGGTGGGTTCACGGCCGATGAAGATGTTCTCCGCCACCGACAGGTTGGGGCAGAGGTTGACCTCCTGGTAGACCGTGCTGATACCGGCGTGCTGCGCCTGCAGCGGGCTGCCGATCCGTACGGTCTTGCCGTCGAGGGTGATGGTGCCGCCGTCCAGGGAGTAGACCCCCGTCAGCACCTTGATCAGGGTGGACTTCCCGGCCCCGTTCTCGCCCATCAGGGCGTGGATCTCGCCGGGGAAGAGCCGGAAGTCGACGCCCGACAGAGCCCTTACCCCCGGAAACTCCTTGACTATGCCCGTCATCTCCAGGACGGGCTGCGGCTCTGCCATGGCAGCGCTCCTCTTGAACTCGTGCAATCGGATCAGGCCCGCGGGGAGCCTCCGTGACCCGAGCCGAGCGGTACTCGGTTCGGCGGGAGGCTCCCTGCCGGTGGTGCGGTCGGTCATCACCGCGATCGGTCACTACGGCGGCCGGTCAGCACCGCCGCTCGGCCGACGCCCCAATCGGCAGGCGCCGCCAGTCGGTCGGCGCCGCCGGTCGGTCAGTACTTGCGGTCGGGGAGCGCGGCCTTGGCCTGGTCCTGCATGAAGTCGCTCTCCTTGGTCTTGATCCAGCGCTCGACCTTGCCGCCTTCGTGGACCGTCTTGACGACCTCCATCAGCTGGGGGCCGAGCAGCGGGTTGCACTCGACGATGGCGTTGATCTTGCCCTCGGACATCGCGACGAAGCCGTCCTTCACGCCGTCGATCGAGACGATCAGGATGTCCTTGCCGGGCTTCTTGCCCGCCGCCTCGATGGACTGGATGGCACCGATGGCCATGTCGTCGTTGTGCGCGAAGAGGACGTTGATGTCCGGGTTGGACTGCAGGAAGGCCGCCATGACCTGCTTGCCGCCGGCGCGGGTGAAGTCACCGGTCTGGCTGACGACGATCTTCCAGTCGTCGGCGTGGTCGGCGTCCATGACCTCCTTGAAGCCCTTGGCGCGCTCGATGGCGGGGGCGGCACCGGTGGTGCCCTCCAGCTGGGCGATCTTCACTTTGCCCTTGAGGCCGGCCTTGGCGATGACCTTCTCGAGGATCTTGGCGGCGCGGCGGCCCTCGTCGGTGAAGTCGGAGCCGACCAGGGTGACGTACAGGGACTCGTCCGAGGTCTCGACCGAGCGGTCGGTGAGGACCACCGGGATCTTCGCGGCCTTGGCCTCCTTGAGCACCGCGTCCCAGCCGGTGACGACCACCGGGGAGAAGGCGATGACGTCGACCTTCTGCGAGATGTAGCTGCGGATGGCGGAGATCTGGTTCTCCTGCTTCTGCTGGGCGTCGGAGAACTGCAGCTTGTAGCCCGCCTCCTTGGCCGCGGACTTCACCGAGTCGCTGTTGGCCGTGCGCCAGCCGCTCTCGGAGCCGACCTGGGAGAAGCCGAGGGTGATCGTCTTGCTGCCGCCGCTGCCGGTGGAGTCGCCGGAGCCTTCGTCCTTCTTGGCGCAGGCGGCCAGGGTGCCTGCCGCCGCGACGCCGATGGCCGCGGTGAGGAAGTTCCTTCTGTTGAGCATGTTCTTCTCCTTTGAAGAGCCGGTCCGGGGAGGACCGTTGTTACTCGCGAGGACCGACTCACTGCGTCCAGCCTGTCGATCATTATTCGAAATATCGGTCACACTGGTGTACGAATTGTGACCTTTGGTTCCGCATTGTCGTGTCAGTCGGGAGCGGTGCTGGCCCGGACGACGAGGTGGGGTTCGATGGCGACTCCGGGCACCCCGGAGGGAGCCCGCCCCTCGATGAGGTCCAGCAGCAGGGCGATGCTGTGCTTGCCCACCGTCGCGAAGTCCTGCCGGACGGTGGTGAGCGGTGGAGCGAAGAACTCCGATTCCGGGATGTCGTCGAAGCCGACCACCGCGACGTCCTGGGGAGTGCGCACGCCCGCTTCACGCAGCGCCCGCAACGCCCCCAGTGCCATCTGGTCGTTGGCGACGAAGACGGCGGTGAGTCCACGGCCCACCCAGCCGGCCAGTTCCTGGCCCGCACGGTAGCCCGAAAGCGGACTCCAGTCCCCCCGCAGCGGCGTCGGCGGCTCGATGCCCGCCGCTTCGAGGGTGGCCCGCCAGCCGGTCTCCCGGTCGGCGGCCTCCTGCCAGTCCTCGGGCCCGGCGAGATGCCAGACCGTGCGGTGGCCGGCGGCCAGCAGATGGCCGGTGGCCAGGCGTGCGCCCAGCTGCTGGTCCACGTTGACGCTGGGGATCTCCGCACCGGACCCGGTCCCCACCGCCACCACCGGGAAGGGGTGGCGGAGTTCGGCGAGGGCCTCGACCGCGGAGCGCTGTGGCGCGAGGGCGATGACCCCCTCCACCCCGCCCTCGCTGAGATGGTCCAGGGCCTCGGAGAGCGTCTCCACCGCCAGCCTGCGCAGACTGACCGTCGAGACGGTGTACCCGGCGGCCCGCGCCGCGTCCTCCAGTGCGAACAGGGTGCTGGCCGGTCCGTAGAGCGTGGTGTTGGAGGCGACCACACCCAGGGTCCGGGTGCGCCGGGTGACCAGAGCACGGGCGGAGGAGTTGCGGCGGTAGCCCATCTCCTCGATCGCACGCAGCACCTTGGCCCGTGTCTCGTCCCGGACGTTGGGGTGGTCCCCCAGCACCCGGGACACGGTCTGGTGGGACACGCCGGCGAGGCGTGCCACGTCGGCCATGGTGGGCGGCCGGAGCTGTAAGTGGTTCACGGTCACACCCCCTTGGCGATCACTGATGAAAGCACCACCGACACGATGCTCGTACCTCCTCGGATGCCGGCCGGCATCGATCGGTGAATGCGGAGGTCATTGTGAGCGCTAACAATTCATGGCGGTCAAGAGGGCTGCAGCATGGAAGGTGTCACGGTTGAATAACGCGCCTGGCTGGGAGAGTCGAGATGCCGGCGCAGTTGTGCGCGTCACCAAAACCGTTACGCCGTTCGACCACCCGACCCATTGACACCCCGACCACGTCGTCCTTACGGTCGTGCCAGCATTTCGAACGTGAGCCGAAATTTCGAACAAGCTGGAAAGTACTAGGGAGTAGCTGACGTGCGCATCACGGGAATCAGCACGCACGTGGTCGGGACGCCATGGCGCAACCTGACCTACGTCCAGGTGCACACCGACGAGGGACTCACCGGAGTCGGCGAGACCCGCATGCTGGGCCACACCGACGCTCTGCTCGGCTATCTGCACGAGGCAGAGACCAACCACATTCTCGGGTCGGACCCGTTCGCTGTCGAGGACCTCGTCAAGCGGATGAAGTACGGCGACTACGGGCGGGCCGGCGAGATCGTGATGTCCGGCATCGCCGTGATCGAGATGGCCTGCTGGGACATCAAGGGCAAGGCCCTGGGCGTCCCGGTCTGGCAGTTGCTCGGCGGCAAGGTCACCGACAAGGTCAAGGCGTACGCCAACGGCTGGTACACCACGGAGCGCACCCCGGAGGCCTACCACAAGGCAGCCCAGGGGGTCATGGAGCGCGGGTACAAGGCGCTCAAGATCGACCCCTTCGGCACCGGGCACTTCGAGCTGGACCACGAGCAGAGCATGTACGCCGTCTCCCTCATCGAGGCCGTCCGGGACGCCATCGGCCCCGACGCCGAGCTGATGCTGGAGATGCACGGCCGGTTCTCCCCGGCCACCGCCGTACGCCTGGCCCGGGACCTCGCCCCCTTCAAGCCCGCGTGGCTGGAGGAGCCGGTGCCGCCGGAGAACCTGAAGGCGCTGGAGAAGGTCGCCGCCAAGGTCGACATGCCGGTCGCCACCGGTGAGCGGATCCACGACCGCATCGAGTTCCGCGAGCTCTTCGAGAGCCAGGCCGTGGACATCATCCAGCCCGACGTCGGCCACATCGGCGGCATCTGGGAGACCCGGAAGCTGGCCGCGACCGCCGAGACCCACTACATGCTGGTCGCGCCCCACAACGTGGGCGGTCCGGTGCTGACCGCCGCCTCGCTCCAGGTCGGCTTCACCGCGCCGAACTTCAAGATCCTCGAGCACTTCAACGATTTCGCCGACGCGGACATCAAGAAGGTCGTCAAGGGCGCCCCGCAGGTCGTGGACGGCTACTTCCACCTCTCCCACGAGCCCGGCCTCGGAGTCGAGCTGGATGTCGACGCCGCCGCCGAGTTCCCGCAGCAGCAGGCCCGCTTCGACCTGTGGGCCGACGGCTGGGAGCGGCGCAAGCCGAAGGGCACCGAGCAGTGAGCACCGCCGTCGTCGTCGCGGCGCCCGGCGAGCACGAGCTCGTCGGACACACCCCTCGCGAGCCCGCGGCCGGGGAGGCCCTGGTCCGCGTCCACGCGGTCGGCATCTGCGGCAGCGACCGCGAGGTGTACCAGGGCAACCGGCCCGAGGGGTACGTCCGTTACCCGCTCACCCCCGGCCACGAGTGGTCGGGCACGGTCGAGGCGGTGGGGTCCGGGGTTCCGGCCTCGCTGGTCGGCCGCAAGGTGGTGGGTGAGGGCTTTCGCAACTGCCAGGTCTGCGACCGCTGCCACGCGGGCGAGACCACGCTGTGCACGGCGGGCTACGAGGAGACCGGGTTCACCCAGCCCGGCGCCATGGCCACCACGCTCACGCTGCCGGCCCGGCTGCTGCACGCCCTCCCGGACGACGCCGACCTGACGGCGGCGGCGCTTCTGGAGCCCGCCGCGTGCATCGCGGCCGCCGCGCTGAAGGCGAACGCGCGGCCCGGTGAGCGGGTCGCCGTGGTGGGCACGGGCACGCTCGGGATGTTCGCCGTGCAGTTCCTGAAGGCGGGCTCGCCCTCGGAGCTGCTGGTGGTCGGTACCCGCCCGGACCGTGCGGAGCTGTCGAAGAAGTTCGGCGCCACCGACTTCCGCACCCGGGACCAGGAGCTGCCCGACGACTTCGACGTCGTCATCGAGACCGCCGGGTCGGCGTCCGCCGCGAACACCGCGGCCGCGCTGCTCAGGCGCGGTGGCCGGCTCGTCCTCACGGGCATCCCGGCACCGGGTGCCGACGGCCTCGACCCGACCGATCTCGTCGTACGGCAGCTGGAGGTGCACACCGTGTTCGGGGCGCCGCCGGACGCCTGGGCGCACACCGTGCGGGTCTTCGGGGCCGGGCTGCTCGATCCGCTGCCGCTCGTCACGCACGAGCTGCCGCTGGATGAGTTTGCGCAGGCCATCGACTTGGTGGGATCCGGCGACCCGAAGGTCGGAAAAGTCCTCCTGCGGCCGTGACACACCTCTGAGCCGTACGCCGGTACGGGGTACCTGACGACTTCGTACCGGCGTACATCCAAGGCCTTCCCCAGAGCCGCGACCCTCGTCCGAAATATCGAACCTGAAGGACAGCTTGTGACCGAGACCACCGCCAGCGCGGCCCGACGACCCGGTGAGCAGGCGCTCGCTGCGCTCGGCCTGAACGCACCCGCGCACGATCCCGCCGACGCCTCCCCGCACTCCTTCCCCGGAGGCGGCCGCTGGCGCACCGAAGTGCCCTCCGTGGAGGGCCCCGAGGCCCTCGGCGTGGTCCTCAAGGAGTCCTCGCGGCTCGATGTGCCGATCCACCGGATCAGCCAGGGCTCGGGCGTGTGGATGCTCACCGACGCCGAGATCACCGAGATGGTGGAGGCGACCGCCGAGCGCGACATCGAGCTCTGCCTGTTCACCGGTCCCCGCGGCACCTGGGACATCGGCGGCTCGACCCGGACCGACTCCAGGGGCGGCGGGCTGCGCGCCCGGGGGCACGACGCGGTCGCCGGGTGCATCGAGGACGCCGTCCGCGCCACCGAGCTGGGTGTGAAGTGCCTCCTCGTCGCCGACGAGGGCGTGCTGTGGGCGCTGCACCGGGCGCGGGTCGCCGGGATCATCCCGGCCGACACGACCCTCAAGGTGTCGGCGCTGATCGGACCGGTGAACCCGGCCGCGTACGCCGTCTACGAGAACCTCGGCGGCGACTCGATCAACGTACCCAGCGACCTGACGCTGGATCACCTCACGGAGATCCGCCGGGTGTCGGGCGCTCCCATGGACATGTACATCGAGGCCCCCGACGACCTCGGCGGCTATGTGCGGATGTACGAGGTCGCCGAGCTGATCCGGCGCGGCGCCCCGCTCTATCTGAAGTTCGGCCTGTCGAAGGCTCCGGGGATCTACCCGTACGGGCATCACATGCGCGAGCTCACGCTGTCCACCGCCAAGGAAAGAGTGCGGCGCGGACGGCTCGCCCTGGACCTGCTCGCACGGCATGGAGCGGACGGCGACATGGCGCCGCTCGGCTCGCGACTGCCCGGCGCGCTCAAGCGATTCGAAACGCCTGCATAACGTTCCGGACAACGCCCCTTCACAGAAGTACACGGAGTCACACAGACTCCGACACAACTTCTCTCGGTCGCCCCGCACCCCCGACAGGCGCCCGCACCGCCGGATAGCCCCCCATGGCCTCCAGAACATCAAGGAAGATGATCATGCTGAACCGCAGAGCCGCACTTTCCGCCATAGCCACCTCGGCCGTCCTCGCCCTCACCCTGTCCGCCTGCGGCCAGGACAGCGAAGGAGGCAGTGCGGAGGAATCGGGCAGCGCCAAGGGCGGCACCATCGGCATCTCGATGCCGACCAAGTCCTCCGAGCGCTGGATCGCCGACGGCAAGAACGTCGTGGCGGACCTGGAGGCCAAGGGCTACAAGACCAGCCTGGTCTACGGCGAGGACGACCCGGAGAACCAGGTCTCGCAGATCGAGAACCTGATCACCAAGGGCGTCAAGGCGATCATCGTCGCGGCGATCGACAACAAGTCCCTCAACGGTGTGCTCCAGCAGGCCAAGGACGCGAACATCCCGGTCATCGCCTACGACCGCCTCATCCTCGGCACGGCCAACGTCGACTACTACGCGTCCTTCGACAACACCAAGGTCGGCGAGCTCCAGGCCAACTACATCGTCGAGAAGCTCGGTCTGAAGGAGGGCAAGGGCCCCTTCAACATCGAGCTGTTCGCCGGCTCCAACGACGACAACAACACGAAGTACTTCTTCGGCGGCGCGATGAGCGTCCTGAAGCCGTACATCGACAGCAAGAAGCTGGTCGTCCAGTCCGGCCAGACGGGCCTCACCCAGGTCACCACGCTGCGCTGGGACGGCGCCACGGCGCAGAAGCGCATGGACGACATCCTCACCAAGTCGTACTCCAAGAAGAAGGTCGACGCGGTGCTCTCGCCGTACGACGGCATCTCGATCGGCATCCTGTCGGCGCTGAAGTCCGACGGCTACGGCACCAAGGCCAAGCCGCTCCCGGTCCTCACCGGCCAGGACGCCGAGCTCGCCTCGGTGAAGTCGATCATCGCGGGCCAGCAGACGCAGACCGTCTACAAGGACACCCGTGAGCTCGCCAAGGTCGCCGGCAGCATGGTCGACGCGGTCCTGAACGGCAAGAAGCCGGAGACCAACGACACCAAGACCTACGACAACGGCTCCAAGGTCATCCCCGCCTTCCTGCTGAAGCCGGTGAGCGTCGACAAGAGCAACTACAAGCAGGTCCTGGTCGACGGCGGCTACTACACCGAGGGCGACCTCAAGTAGTCCTGCGCCGCCTGTAGACAGAACAGAGATTGGAAGGCACGACCATGGCGGGACCCGTCCTGGAAATGCGCTCGATCGTCAAGACCTTTCCCGGTGTCAAAGCGCTCTCGGACGTCACACTGACCGTCCGGCAGGGCGAGGTCCACGCCATCTGCGGTGAGAACGGCGCCGGCAAGTCCACCTTGATGAAGGTGCTCTCCGGCGTCCATCCGCACGGCACGTACGAGGGCGAGATCCTCTTCGAGGGGGATCGCTGCGAGTTCAAGGACATCCGCGCGAGCGAGGATCACGGCATCGTGATCATCCACCAGGAACTCGCGCTGGTGCCCTACCTCTCCCTCGCGGAGAACATCTTCCTCGGCAACGAGCACGCCAAGGGCGGGCTCATCGACTGGCGCGAGACCCTGCGGCACGCCAGTGAGCTGCTGCGCCGGGTCGGTCTGAGCGACCACCCGGAGACCCGTGTCGCCGACATCGGCGTGGGCAAGCAGCAGCTCGTGGAGATCGCCAAGGCGCTCTCGAAGAAGGTGAAGCTGCTCATCCTCGACGAGCCGACCGCGGCTCTCAACGACGAGGACAGCGGCAAACTCCTGGATCTCATCCTGGAGTTGAAGAAGCAGGGCATCACCTCGATCATCATCTCCCACAAGCTCAACGAGATCCGCAAGGTCGCCGACTCGGTGACCATCCTGCGCGACGGGCAGACGATCGAGACGCTCGACGTGAAGGCCGAGGGGACCAGCGAGGACCGGATCATCTCCGGCATGGTCGGCCGCGACCTCGACCACCGCTTCCCCGAACGCACCGCGTACAAGGGCGAGTCGGAAGAGGCTCCGGCGCTCGAGATCCGGGACTGGACCGTGCACCACCCGATCGACCAGGCGCGCAAGGTGGTCGACGACGTGTCGATCAACGTCAAGCGCGGGGAGATCGTCGGCATCGCGGGTCTGATGGGTGCGGGACGTACCGAACTCGCCATGAGCGTCTTCGGCCGTTCCTACGGCCGGCACGCGGGCGGCACCGTCGTCAAGGACGGCAGGGAGATCCGTACCAAGACCGTGTCCGAGGCGGTCGGACACGGCATCGCGTACGTCACCGAGGACCGCAAGCACTACGGCCTCAACCTCATCGACACCATCAACCGCAACATCTCGCTCAGCGCGCTGGGCAAGGTGGCCAAGCGGGGGATCGTCGACGAGCACGAGGAGCGGAAGGTCGCCGAGGGCTTCCGCAAGACCATGAACATCAAGGCGCCGACCGTCTTCGAGCCGGTGGGCAAGCTGTCCGGCGGCAACCAGCAGAAGGTCGTCCTCAGCAAGTGGATCTTCGCGGGTCCCGATGTGCTGATCCTGGACGAGCCCACGCGGGGCATCGACGTGGGCGCCAAGTTCGAGATCTACACCGTCATCGACCAGCTGGCCGCCCAGGGCAAGGCGGTCGTCTTCATCTCGTCCGAGCTGCCGGAACTGCTCGGCATGTGCGACCGCATCTACACGATGGCCGCCGGCCGGCTGACCGGCGAGTTCTCTCGGGAAGAGGCCTCGCAGGAATCGTTGATGCGCCAGATGACCAAGGACAAAGAGGTAACCCGATGAGCACCGACGTGACCAAGAGCCCGGCGGTGGTCCCGCCCGGCAAGAGCGGAGGACCGTCCTCCGACAGCGGGTTGCTGCAGCTGATGCTGGACGGCCTGCGCCGCAACATGCGCCAGTACGGCATGCTGATCGCCCTCGGCCTGATCGTCGCCCTCTTCGCCGTCTGGACCGACGGCGTCCTGCTGGAGCCGCGCAACGTCTCCAACCTGGTCCTCCAGAACGCCTACGTCCTGATCCTCGCGATCGGCATGATGCTGGTCATCATCTCGGGCCATATCGACCTGTCGGTCGGCTCGTTGACGGCGTTCGTGGGCGCGTTCGCGGCCGTGCTGACCGTGCAGCACAACGTGTCGTGGCCGGTCGCGGTGGCGCTGAGCCTGGTGGTCGGCGCGGTGGCGGGCGGCATCCAAGGGTTCTTCATCGCGTATCTCGGCATACCGTCGTTCATCGTGACCCTCGCCGGCATGCTGATCTTCCGTGGCTTCACGGAGATCCTGCTGGAGGGCCAGACCCTCAGCCCGTTCCCGAGCGGCCTGGAGAAGATGGGCAACGGCTTCCTGCCGGAGACGGGCCCGGACACCAACTACCACAACATCACGCTGCTGCTCGGCCTGGTCCTGATCGTCTTCGTGGTCCTCCAGGAGATCCGGGACCGCAAGCGCCAGCAGGAGTTCGCCCTGGACGTGGTGCCGCGCAACCTCTTCCTGCTGAAGCTCGTCTCGATCGTCGCCGCGGTCCTCGTCGTCACGATGCTGCTCGCCAGCTACAAGGGCGCGCCGATCATCCTCCTCATCCTGGGCGGGCTGGTCGTCGGCTACGGCTACGTCATGCGCAACGCCGTCTTCGGCCGTCACATCTACGCGATCGGCGGCAACCTGCCGGCGGCGAAGCTGTCGGGTGTGAAGGACAAGAAGGTCGTCTTCCTCGTCTTCCTGAACATGGGCGCGCTCGCCGCCCTGGCGGGTCTGGCGATCGCCGCGCGACTGAACGCGGCCTCCCCGAAGGCGGGTCTGAACTACGAACTCGAGGCCATCGCCTCGGCGTTCATCGGTGGCGCTTCCATGAGCGGTGGTGTCGGCACCGTCCTCGGCGCGATCATCGGCGGTCTCGTCCTCGGTGTCCTGAACAACGGCATGAACCTCCTCAGCGTCGGCTCCGACTGGCAGCAGGTCATCAAGGGCATGGCCCTGCTGGCCGCGGTCGGCTTCGACGTCTGGAACAAGCGCAAGTCCGGTTCGTAGACCGGATCGACCGGATCGGGCCCCGTCGCAAGGCGGGGCCCTTCCCATGGGAGGAGAGTCAGAACCGGTGAAGGAACTCTTCGGCGAGCTCGCCGACGGCACCGAGATCCACCGCTGGTCGCTGGAGAACGGCGGCACCCGTCTGAAGGTCCTGTCCTACGGCGGGATCGTGCAGTCCCTGGAGGTCCCCGACCGGCACGGCCGGTACGCCGACGTCTGTCTCGGCTTCGCCCGGATCGAGGACTACGTCGCCGCCAGCCCGTACTTCGGGGCCCTGATCGGCCGCTATGGCAACCGCATCGGCAAGGGCCGTTACACCCTGGACGGCGAGACGTACCAACTCTCCGTCGACGACGGCGAGAACAGCCTGCACGGCGGCGCCGAGGGCTTCGACCGGCGGGTGTGGGACATCGAGCCGTTCACCGACGGCACCGACGTCGGACTGCGCCTGTCCTACACCTCCGCCGACGGCGAGATGGGCCACCCCGGCACGCTCCGCACGAAGGTGACGTACACCCTCACCGAGCAGGGCGACTGGCGCATCGACTACGAGGCCACCACCGACAGGGCCACCGTCGTCAACCTCACCAGCCACGTCTACTGGAACCTCGCCGGGGCGGGCAGCGGCACGATCGAGGACCACGAGCTCCAGCTCGCCGCGTCCCGCTACACCCCCACCGACCCGGGTCTGATCCCGACCGGCGAAGTGGCACCGGTCGAGGGCACCCCCTTCGACTTCCGCGAGACCAAGCCGATCGGCCGGGACCTGCGCGCCGGGCACCCGCAACTGCTCGCCGCCAAGGGCTACGACCACAACTGGGTGCTGGACAAGGGCGTCACGGCCGAACCGGAGCCCGTCGCGACCCTCCACGACCCGTCATCCGGCCGCACCCTGGGGATCGCCACCAGCGAGCCGGGCCTGCAGTTCTACTCGGGCAACTTCCTCGACGGCACCCTGGTCGGACCGGGCGGACGCAGCTACCGTCAGGGCGATGCGCTGTGCCTGGAGACACAGCACTATCCTGACTCCCCGAACCATCCGTCGTTCCCCTCGACCGTGCTGCGACCGGGCGAGACGTACCGCACGACGACGATTCACTCGTTCCACGCGTGACGCCGCGTCACCTGTGAAACTTCTTCACAGGTGACACACAATTTCTTACCGGTTTCTCAGCGGTTGAACAGCGCCACCGCAGCCTTCGTATGTAGGGGCGGCCCGTGCTCCCCCGCACGGGCCACCTGAAGACGACGGTCCCGGTCGTCCCCACCGGGTCCGCCCCATACGGAGGTTCCATGGCCGAGAACGTCACCTCGCTGTTCCGAGCCACCGCGGCACACAGCCCGTCGATGGCGGCGCTGACGCGGGCGGCCGGCGACGGGGCGGGGCCGATCGACTTCTGTATTCCGGTCAATCCGTATTTCCCCACACCGGGGATGTGGGACGAGATGTCCAGCCGCCTCCGCGACATCATCACGTACTACCCGAGCAGCGCCGACACCATCACGTCCGAGCTCTGCAATCTGCTCCAACTGCCGCCGCAGGCCGTCGCGATGGGCAACGGCTCGACCGAACTCATCACCTGGATCGACCACCTGCTGGTCCGCGAGTCCCTCGCCATCCCCGTCCCCACCTTCGGCCGCTGGACCGACCAGCCGATGGAGACCGGCAAGCGCGTCGACATGTTCCCGCTCCAGGAATCCAGCGGCTTCGCCCTGGACCTCGCCCAGTACGCCGAGTTCATCCGGGCCAGGGGGACCCGGGCGGCCGTCATCTGCAACCCGAACAACCCCGACGGCGGCTTCCTGCACAAGCACGCGATCGTGCAGTTCATGGACGCGATGGCGGATCTGGACCTGATCGTCATCGACGAGAGCTTCCTGGAGTTCGCCGACGCGGAGGCGGAGCCGTCGGTGGTGCAGGAGGCCATGCTGCGCCCGAACGTCATCGTCCTGCGCTCGCTCGGCAAGAACTTCGGTCTGCACGGCATCCGCTTCGGCTACATGGTCGCCAACCCGTCGCTCGCCGGCCGGGTCCGCTCGATGCTCCCGAAGTGGAACCTCAACGCCTTCGCCGAGTACGTGGTGTTCATGCTCAAGGAGCACGGCGCCGAGTACGCGCAGAGCCTCCAGCAGGTGTACCGGGACCGGCTGGACATGTCGAGCCAGCTCGCCTCGCTGCCCGGTCTCACCGTCTACCCCTCGCAGGGCAACTTCCTCTTCGTGCGCCTCCCCGTGGGCGCCGAAGGCACCGTGGTCCGGGACCGACTGCTCACCGAGCACCGGATCCTGGTCCGCGAGTGCGGCAACAAGATCGGCTCGTCCAGCCGCTTCCTGAGACTCGTGGTGCGCCCCCAGGTGGACGTCCGTCGCCTGGTGTCCGGCCTGGAACAGGTGCTCTACGGGACCAGGAGGGGAGCCGCCGTGCCCGAGCTGGCCAACGGGACCAACTACAGCTCGGGTACGGCGGCCGTGGACCGGCTGGTCGGCTCCACGAACGGCGCGGGGGCGCCGCTCGCTCCGCAGGTGCAGCCGATGCCGGTCGCCGCGCCGATGCCCGCTGCCGCGGCCGCTTCCTACGACCAGTCGAACGGGTACGGCACGCCCATGCCTATGCCGACGCCCATACCGACGCCCATGCCCATGCCCGCGCCCATGCCGGCCGCCGCGCAGATGCCGGTTGCACCGGCGGCCGCGGCCGCTGCCCCGTCGCCGTTCGCCGCGCCCCAGGGGCCCACCCCGCCGGGGGTTCCCGCACGGGGTGGACTCACTGCGGCGCAGGTGCGGGGGACGAACGGGCTTACGCCCGCCCCCGCGTCGGGGTGGCCCAACGCTCAGGCTCAGAGTTGGCCCAACGCGGCAGGGATGGGGCAGACCGGCTGAGTCTCGCCTGCGGGTGCGTGGGGGCTGGCCGCGCCCCGCGGCGGAGCCGCAAATCGATACAGCCCCGCGCCCCTGGGTGGGACTCCTTAAGCCGGATTTAGGCGCCACTGTTGGCAGTTGTTGTTCAGCCACGTCCACTGTCGTACGTCCGCCGCGTCCGCTGTCGAGCAGTTCGCCACGTCCGCCACCTTGCCGGTGGCCTGGTTGACGATTCTCACCCAGTGGTTGTCCGTGACCACGAAGCGGAAGCGCTGGCAGGTGTTGTTCAGCCAGCTCCACTGGCGCAGGTCGGCACCGTCGGAGCTGGAACAGTCGGCGGTGTCCAGGACCTTGCCGGTGGCCACATTGACGAGGCGGCTGGTGTCGTCGCCCTGGTCCTCGATGCGCCACTTCTGGTTGTTGCCGCCACCGCAGGTGTACTGCTGGACGTTGGCCCCGTCGGCCGTCGAACTCCCGGCGACCTCGAGGCACTTGCCGCTGTTGCGGTTGGTGATGGTGTACGTCGTGGAGGTGGCCGAGGGTTCGCCCGAGGGACCGGTCAGACTCGACCCCAGCGCTACCGGTGTGCCGAGGTTCGGGGTGCCGTCGGAGTTCCAGGTGAACTTCTGCGCGCGGGTCGTACGGCCGTTGTCGCAGCCGTCGGAGGCGGAGTCGTTCGCGTGGTAGACGATCCAGTTCTCGGTGCCGTCGGGAGAGGTGAAGAAGCCGTTGTGGCCCGGACCGTAGACGCCCGCCGAGTCGTTGCGCTGGAAGACCGGGGTGGACTTCTTCGTCCAGGAGGAGACCGCCAGCGGATCGGAGCCCGTCAAGGTCAGCTGGCCGAGCTTGTAGTCGGGGGTCCAGCAGCCGCTGCCGGAGTAGACGAGGAAGGTCCGGCCGTTGCGCTGGAGGATCTCAGGACCCTCGTTGACCGTGCCGTTGCGCTCCCAGTCGTACGTCGGCGTCGAGACGGTGGAGAAGCCGGTGGCCAGGGTGTACGGGTTGGACATCCGGGCCGCGACGATGTTCTGCGTGCCGCCGCCGCTCGCGCTGCCGAACAGATACAGCTGGCCGTTGATGGTCGCGACCGTGGGGTCCAGCATCCAGGCGGAGTTGAGCTGGTTCTTGTAGGTGTACGGGCCCGTCGGGTCCGACCCGGCGCTCTCCAGGACGTGGGTGCGCTGGGTGGAGTTGTAGTCGGAGATGTTCTGCCCGGCGACGTAGTACAGGTACCACTTGCCGTTGATGTAGTGCATTTCGGGCGCCCAGATGTTGCAGCAGCGCGAGGCGGCGTCGCCCGTCCACACCTGGAGGTTGGGCGCCGTGGCGAGCCCGGCCAGGGTGGCGGACTTGCGCATGGTGATGACGTTGGTCCAACTCGTCGTCAGCAGGTAGTAGTTGCCGTCGTGGTACGAGATCCAGGGGTCGGCGCCCTTCTGCGTCTTGACCGGGTTGGCGAACGAGGCCGCGCTCGCGGAGGACTGCCCGAGTGAGAGGGCGAGGACCAGCGCGGCCAGCAGGGTCAGTAGGCGACGGGCCATCCGCTGCTCCAGTTCAGAAGGTTGATGCCGAGTTTGGGGGTGCCGTTGTCGTTGCCGTCGTAGTAGTGGTAGACGATCAGGTCACCGTCGGAGTCGCTCATGATCGACTGGCCGCCGGGGCCGATGTATCGCCCGTGGGACTCGAGGACGGGTGTCCCGCCGTTGTTCATCATCGAGACGCCGTTCTTGTCGTAGTACGGCCCGGTGACGCTGGTGGCGCGGCCGACCTTGACCTTGTACGTGGAGCTGGTGCCGGCGCAGCAGGTGTCGTAGGAGGCGAAGAGGTAGTAGTAGCCGTTGCGCTTGACGATGTACGGCGCTTCGACGGCCTTGGTCCCGGTGGGGCGGGACGCGAGGGAGTGCCGGGTGGTGTTGGAGGAGAGCTGCTTCCCGGTGCCGGGGTCGATCTGGATCATCTTCAGCCCGGTCCACCAACTGCCGAACGACAGCCACCACTTGCCGTCGCCGTCGACGAACAGATTCGGGTCGATGGCGTTGTAGTCACTCGACGTGGTGGAGGTGTAGACCGTGCCGTAGTCGGTCCAGGAGCCGGGCAGTCCGGTGGTCGAAGTGGCGAGCCCGATGGCCGACTTGTTGGACCCGAAGGTCGAGACGGCGTAGTACATCAGGTACTTGCCGCCGTGGTACGAAATGTCGGGCGCCCACGCCTCCGTGGCGTACGACGACCACCAGCCCGGTTTGGCCGTGAAGGCGTCGCTCCCGGCCGAGAAGGCGATCCGGTCGGTCGAGGTCTTGTAGCCGAGCCCGCCGCCGGTGCCGTAGAGCAGGTAGCGGCCCGCCGATGTGCGGATCATCGTCGGGTCGTGGACGACCGTGGAGCCGGTGACCGTCCCGGGGTTGGGGTACGCGGAGGCGCTGCTGGGGATCAGGGCGAGCAGGAGTGCTGCGGGGAGGGTGAGGAGGGTGGTTCGGACGCGCGAGGTGCGGCTCACACGGGCCTCCTTGACGGAAGGGGGAGGTCGTCCGAAATCCCGGACGACGATCGTCAATTCGGACGGACCGTAGAATCGAATCACTTGCGCGTCAATGGCCCTGACATTGACAGGAGTTCGCAACCAAAGAGATCTTGTACGGAGATCAACCATTGGGGCATAGTCCGTTCACAGCGTGAAGTTCGCGTGAAGACCCCTCGCGCCATCCGTCTTTGCCTGCAAGGAGACCACGGCATGCCCAAGCTCAGACACCTCGCCATAACCGCCGCCGCCGCAGCGGCCCTCGTGGTCGGTACGGCCGGTTCGTCCTACGCCATCGACACGGCCAGCTCCAGCAACTCCTGCGGAGCCGCGTACTTCTACCCCGACGGTGACATCTTCCGGATCCTTGACGTCTGTTCGGACGGCAAAGGCGTGCGCCTCCAGTACACGAACCCCACGACGGGCACCCCGTCCACCAGCAACACGAAGATCTCCGTGGACTACACCGGCGGATACACCGGCTGGAGCCTGTCCAACGCCTACGTCTACGACACCGACATGAACGAGAACGCCTGCTTCTACTTCCGCGTCGGCCACGTGGACAACGGTGCCTACGTCAGCGGCTCCTACGGCGGCTGGAACCTGGCCTGCGCCGCGAACTGAGGCACACGCCTGTGCCCCCGAGCCCGGAACCGGGTCGGGGGCACAGCCCTGAGTGGCCGTCAGTGGTCGCTCTCCAGACGCAGCTTCAGCAGGTCCACACCGTAGTCCCGCCGTTGGGCGTGCGGACGATGGTGTGGATGTGCTCCTGGGACTTCTTGCGCTGCGCGGAGCCGAGGCCGGAGCCGGGCACACCCTCGTAGGCGAGCTCGAGGTTGTCCTGGCCGGCACCGGCCTTCATGTCCACGTTGCCGTTCGACTGCGAGGAGACGGCCTTAGTTGCCGCCGTTGGAGTCGCCCAGGAACGCGTTGAGCTTCATGATGCCGCGCGTCTGGGTGAGACCGTCGGCGGAGAGTGCCCTGCCGAGCAGCGCGTAGCCGAGGTCGCGCTGCTTCTCGGTCAGGTCACCCATGCGGACGCCCTTGCGGTCATAGCCGTCGACATTGCTCCACGCCGTCCATTCGTCGGCGTCGATGTCGAACGTGCAGGATGTGCGCTCCTTCGTGGAGAGGCCGTCCAGGAACGCCTGCGCCGCCTTGACCAGCGCGTCCGTGGAGACGTCCGTGGAGTGGATCGCGTACAGGTCCTCGACGACCTTGCCGTCGGTGGTGACGCCCACGACGTCCGCGTACTTGGTCTGGGAGACGCCGGGGCCCATGCCGCCGCCCCCTCCCCCGGGTCCGCCGGAGGGCATGCTGCTGGGGGCGGCGGAGGAACCGGAGCGCGCGGTACCGGAGGAGCTCGAGGAAGCGGCTGCGTTCGGCTTCGGGAGTGCGGGGTCGGCGTCCGCCCATGTGCGGCAGCCTCCATGCCCTACCTGAAGCGTTCCTCAGCGAAACCTGTGAACAGGGAGGTCGACCTCGGCCCGGACGGTCTTGGCGGGCGGCTCCCGGTCGATGACCTCCCACCGGTCCGCGAGCGCGTCGACGAGGACGAGGCCGCGGCCGTTCTCGTCGAGGGGTGCGGGTACGGCGCCGGGGGCCGGCGGTCTCAGCTCCGTACGGGTGTCGGTGACCTCTACGCGGACGCTGCCGGTGACCAGGGTGAGCCGTAGCTCGAAGTCACGGCCCGGGACGCGGCCGTGGGTCACCGCGTTGGCGGCGAGTTCGGCGACGATCAGGGCGACCGTGTCGGAGGTGTCGCTGCCGTGCGGGATGCCCCAGGTGTGGAGCTGGTTCAGGGTGAGGTGTCTGGCGAGGCGCGCGGCTCGGGGCGTTGAGCTGAGGCGCTGGGTGAACGTACGTACGGTAACTGGATGGGGTGGCGTGGGGGGCGCGGTCATGGGGCCCAATCTGGCGAACCTGAGGGCCACTTCTCCAGGTAGACGCCGCGTACGCCGCGTGAGAGTACGCGGTCACGGGGTGGACAGTACGCGTTACCGACCGTGACCATGGGCGCGGGAGGTGACCGACTGTGGTCGATGGTGGTGGCGGTGAGCCGGAGTCGTCGGACAGCATGCGGACGTTCGGGGCGGTGCTGCAAGCGCTGCGCGAGCACGCGGGGCTGAGCAGGGAGGAGTTCGGCGATCGGGTGGGGTTCTCCAAACACACGGTGGCTTCGGTGGAGTTGGGGCGCCGGATGCCGGACGTGGTGCTCGTGGAGCGGGGGGAGGAGGCGACGGGGAACACGGGGGCGTTGCGAAAGTCGTTCCCGAAGCTGGCGCGTCAGCCGGGGTTGGCGGCGTGGTTCCGGCAGTGGGCGGCGCTGGAGCAGATGGCGATCACTCTGTACACCTACGAATGCCGGTTGATTCCGGGGCTGTTGCAGACGGAGGCGTACGCACGCACCCTGTTCACGTACCAGCTCCCGCCGCTGGACGACGAGCAGATCGAGGCCCAGTGGGTCGCTCGGGCGGAGCGCCAACGGCTGCTGCGGGAACGGCCGAACACGGCGTTCGGGTTCATCCTGGAGGAGCACCTGTTCCGGCGGTGCACGGGCGGGGAGGACGTCACGCGGGAACTCATCGAGCACGTACTGGAGATCGCGGATCTGCGGAACGTCGAGATCCAGATCATGCCGACGGTGCAGAAGACTCATGCGGGGCTGGATGGGCCAATGCAGTTGCTGGAAACCCCGGACACCCAGCGGTTCGCCTACTGCGAGGGACAGGAGAGCGGCCAGTTCATCGCTGATCCAAAAGTGGTCAGCATGCTCCAGATGCGGTATGCCAGGATGCGCTCACAGGCTCTCACTCTCACGGACTCGATGAGCCTGTTACAGCGGATGCGAGGAGAGCTATGACCACCAGCGAACTGTCCTGGTTCAAGTCGAGCTACAGCAGCGGTGGTTCCGGCGACTGCGTAGAGGTCGCCCTCACCCCCTCCACCATCCACATCCGCGACTCCAAGACCCCCCAGACCCCCCACGTCACCCTCTCCCCCACCACCTGGACCGACTTCGTCACGGCAGTCGCAACACGCTGCGGGTGATGCGCTCGCCTCGTCTGTGATGTTCCGGCGGAATCGCCCCTTCCCTGTACCTGATCGGCAACAAACGTGCGCGACAGGCGAGGTCAGCGCGATTCGCGGGGCACACTCTGCTGGTCATCGCCATTCGGCACCGACCGATCACAGCGCATCACGGGGGACACCATGAGCATGCTTGCCCGCAGGAACCGTACGAACCGCAGAGCCTGGCAGCCCTACGCCCTCGGGGTCGTGGCGGCGGCCGCGCTGCTGGGGACCACGGCGTGCGAGCCGGGCACGACGGACTCGGCCAAGTCCTCGAACTCGCCGAGCGCGACGACTTCGGCGACATCGGGTTCGACCGCTTCGGCGGAGCCGAGCGACGGCGGCACTGAGAAGAGCGAGGACAGCGGCGGCGGCGACAGCTCCAGCATCCCTCTGTGCACCATGGAGGACCTCTCGGTCTCCGCCACGAACGAGCCCAGCCTGGGCGAAGGCGCCCGGTACATCCTCCTCACCGTCACCAACACCGGTGACGGCAAGTGCGACGTCCAGGGCGCTCCCGTGGTCACGCTCGGCGATGCCCAGGGACCGGCCCCCGTGAAGGAGGAGACCGACTCCGGGGAGCCCATCACGCTCGCTCACGGCGACAAGGCCTATGCCGGTCTCCTGGCGACCGGTGGCCATAGGGACACCTACGACGTGACGTTCATGAAGCTCGGTCTCGGGAGCCCCGGCGGCGAAAGCGAGGCCGGCCCCGAGGTCGACGTCCCCATGCCCGTCGACTCGTTCCCGGCCGACGACGGCCAGTGGGTGAGCTACTGGCAGGGCACCGAGGGCCTCGCCATGCGCCCCGTCACACAGTCCTGACGGACCTCGGTCGGGGCCGCCCCCTGCGGCTGACGCGCGGGGGCGCCCCGGCCTCGCGGCCGAAACCCGCATCGGGTCACCGCAAGCCGGTCAGGCAGCGCAGCAACCCTCGGACCGTCTCGGCGTCCTTCTCGTTGAGCAGCATTCGGACAACGTCCGATCCGCTCTCCTGCACGGGACACTCGTGGTGCCGGTGGCGGCGCGGCTCGTCGCCCGTCTTCGCCCTCTCGGCATCCTGTCTCGCAAGAAACTTGACGATGCCTCACTTTGCCTAACTGACAGGCCACCGACAGGGTCCGCCCCTACGGTGCCGTGTTCATGACAGACACTTCGGAAGCAACCCCCACCCCGATCGGGCGCCGCACCGTACTGATCGCCACCGGAGCCACGGCAGCCGCTCTCGCCGTGACCGCCGCCGCGCCCGAAGCCCCCACCGCCGACGCGGCCGACACCGTCCCCGTCGCCGCCGCGGCCGTCTGCACCCTCACGAAGGAGATGACCGAAGGCCCCTACTACCTGGACGGCGCTCTCGTCCGCGCCGACATCCGCGAAAACAAGACCGGCTTCCGGCTCAACCTCGCCCTCACCGTCGTCGACGACGACACCTGCGCCGTGATCCCGGGCGCCCTCGTGGAGATCTGGCACTGCGACGCCCTCGGCGAGTACTCCGGCTACGTCGGCAACAACGGCCACAACGAGCCCGACAACGGCACCTTCCTGCGCGGCGGCGTCCTCACCGACTCCGGCGGCGTCGCCACCATCACGACCGTCTACCCCGGTTGGTACCGCGGCCGGTGCGTCCACATCCACGTCAAGGTGCACACCGGCGTCACGCTCACCTCCGACGGCTCCTTCACCGGCGGCACCGAACTCCACACCGGACAGCTCTTCTTCGACGAGACGATCACCGCGAGAGTCGGCGCGCTCTCGCCGTACTCGGCGAACACGGTCACCCGCACCACCCTCGCCCAGGACTCCATCTACGACGAAGGAGGCGCCGCCTCCGGCCTCCTGACCCTCACCGCACTGGGCAGTTCACCGTCGGCCGGCTACGCCGGGACCCTGACCCTCGGTATCGAGCGCTGACCCCGCCCCACGACGCGACACCTCCCCGGGTCCTGCCGCCGGCGGCGGGACCCGGGGAGAGCGCTACAACCGCCGCGCTACGACTCCGGACACTCCTTCCACGCCATGTGGTACACCGTGCTGATGTCCCCGTCCGTCGAGTCCATCGTCATGAAGCTGACCTTGCTCGCGGAGCTCGTCCCCGCGTTGACCCGGAGCTCCGTGTTGATGTTGAAGTTGCGCTGAACTCCGCAGGGTGCCCAGACCAGTTGGGCCCAGTCGGTGGTGTCGGTCGCCTGCCAGTTGTCGTTGTACGGGCCGCTGAAGGGGTGCGACCGGGATGCCGTGTTCGGTGAGCCCTGGAAGTAGTACGACGCTCTCTGTGTGGCGCTCGCCCCCGACTGGAGGGCGGCGAAGCCCCGGTAGTCGGCGCTGGCGATGGCGTATGTGAAGCCCTGCGGGACATGGACGATCAGGTTGAGCTGACAGTTCTTGCGGAAGGCCGTCGGGTCCGAGTTGCCGCCCGCCTGGGCGAGGTAGTCGCTGTACGTCACCGTGAACGCCGTGTTGTCCTCGGAGACGGCGACCGCGGTCGTACCGGCCGGACAGCCGGAGCCGTTGACCGTGGCGACCTTGATGACGATCTTGTCCGGCGGCGGGTCCTCGAACCCGTCGGACGGGCCCTGCGCGGGCAGTGCGGTGGTGAGCAGAGCGGCGAGCGCGCCGCCCAGCAGGAGTCCACCAGCCATGGGGTCTCTCCCTGAAGGGTTGGGGGGTGGTTGGTTGCACCCCGGACCGTAGGGAGGGAGACACCTCGCGGTCAGGTCGAACTCCAGCCATTCACAGGTGCGCTTTTCACAGTTTCTTCACAGGGTCTGAACTCTGCGGAAACAAGGGGCCGTTGACGACTCCGTTCCCGGATCGTTCACAGTCTCACATCAAGGAATTCTTCAGCCGGGGCACCACGTCTCGCGCGCCGCGCACGTCCATGTGCGGGTGCACACGGACGGCACGCTCACCGAGGTCCAGGCGCCCTCGCCGTACACCGCGAACACCACCCGGGCGACCCTCGCCGTGGGCGTCGACAGGGACCGGCGGTCAGGCGCCGAGGGTCGGGCGCGGACGGCCGGAAGCCGACCCTCCGGCGCCGGATGAACGGGACGCGACGGCAGGGCGTCAACCGAGGACGGCCTTGTACCCGGATGAGCGCACTCACGGACAGGGGCCCTACGGGTTCTCCCAGGCCGCCGGCTCCGCCGCCAGCGCCTGCACCGGCCCCGGCAGGGCGTCCGCCGCGATGTCGGCGATGGTGACGCCCTCCAGGATGCGGCGCACATTGGCCCGCAGCGCGATCCACAGGGGCAGCAGCGGCTGGGCGGAACCGGTGTAGGCGAGCTCGGTGGGGCGTTCACCCCGGACGGAGACGATGGGGCCGTCCACGGTCCGGATCACATCCGCGACCGTGATCTTCGCCGCGTCACGGGCCAGCCGGTAACCGCCGTTGCCCCCGCGCCGGCTGTCGACGACACCACCGCGCCGCAGGTCACCGAGGATGCCCTCCAGGAATTTGTGCGGAATGTCCTGGGTGACGGCGATGGCCTCCGCCTTCACCGGACCGTCGCCCTGTCGTACGGCGAGTTCGAGTACCGCTCGTACCGCGTAGTCCGCCCGTGCCGAGATCCTCATGAGGGCCATTGTGAGGCGTGCCGCGCCGGGCATGGAGAATGGTCCCTCCCTCGCGTCCCGGGAAACGCAGGCACAACAGGAGGCGACGCTCGCGTGGAGCTCAGCAGACGAACCTTCAGCGCACTGGCCGGCACGACCGCGCTCGGCCTGGCGCTGACCGGCAGTGGCGGTGCGCTGCCGTCCTCCGCCCTGCCCGGACTCGCGCCCACGGGCCCTCCACCGAGTCCGCCCAGCGCCGACGGCAGTGCGCACACCGTCGGCTTCGACCGCTATTCGCTGCTGGTCGACGGGCGGCGGCTGGTCCTGTGGTCGGGCGAGATGCACCCGTTCCGGCTGCCGAGCCCGTCGCTGTGGCGGGACGTGCTGCAGAAGATGCGCGGACACGGCTACAACGCGGTGAGCGTCTACGTCGCCTGGAACGTCCACTCCCCCGCGCCCGGTGAGTACGACTTCACGGGCGTCCGCGACCTGGACCTGTTCCTGCGCACGGCCGCCGAGACCGGCCTGTACGTGATCCTGCGCCCGGGCCCGTACATCAACGCCGAGGTCGACGCGGGCGGCTTCCCGGGCTGGCTGACGGCGACCGAGGGCAGGGCCCGGACCGCCGACCCCACCTATCTGTCGTACGCCGACGAGTGGTTGACGCGGGTGAACGCGATCGCCGCCCGGCACCTCTACACCAGGGGCAAGGGCACGGTCCTGCTCTACCAGATCGAGAACGCGTACGACGTCACCGGCGCGGACGGCCGCGCGTACATGTCCCACCTGTACAAGAAGGTGCGGGCGGACGGGATCGACGTACCCCTCTTCCACAACGACAAGACCCGCGAGGGGCGTTGGGTGCCCGGGTCGTTCGACACCGGTGGAGAAAAGGAGAGTTGGCTGTACGGCTTCGACGGGTATCCGGAGCCCGACGAGATCCCGCAGGACTGGGGACGCTTCGCCGCGCAGCCGGGGCGGGCCGCGAAGGCCAGCCCGAAGACCCCGGGTTTCCTCCCGGAGTTCGGCGGCGGCCGGCCCGATCCGTGGGGCGGGACGGTGTTCGGCGGCAAGGGGTACGAGGAGGCGCGGCGGACCCGGGACGCGGCGTACGAGCGGCGCTTCCATCTCACCAACCTCGCCAACGGGATCACGCTGCACAACGTCTACATGACGTTCGGCGGCACCTCGTGGGGCTGGCTGCCCGCACCGCAGGTCTACACGTCGTACGACTACGGGGCGGTCCTCGACGAGGGGCGCCGGCAGACGGCGAAGCTCGCCCCGATGCACCAGCTCGGCCATCTGCTGCGACAGGTTCCGGACTTCGCGAAACTGGACCGGGCGAGGGGCATGCCGTCCCCCGACGACCGGCTGAAGGTGTACCACCTGACCAACCGCGACACGGGCTCCCATGTCTACGTCGTGCGCAACGACTCCGCCGAGGACGTCTCCGTACCCCTGCCGGACGCCGGCATCGAGGTGCCGATGACCGTCCCGGCCCATGACGCCCGGCTGATCACCACCGAACTGAAGCTCGGACGGCGGACGTTGAGGTACGCCACCGCCCAGCTGGCGATGTTCGTCGCCGCCGGGCGGCAGGACATCGCCGTCTTCTCCGGCCGGCACGGCGACATGGCCCAGGTCGTCCTGGAGTGCCCGGACGAGCCGACGGCGACCCGCCTGGACGCGGAACCGGCGTGGATCTACGACCGCGGCCTGCTGCGGGTGACCGCCCCGCTCGGCGTCGGGCTGCTGGCCCGTGTGAAGGTGGAGAACGGCGGCTCCGGCCGCCCGCTGCTGATCTTCTTCGCCGACGACGAGACCGCGCTGCGGCTGTGGCCGTACGAGACCCCGTCCGGGACGGTGCTGGTGTACGGCCCGTCGCTGGTGCGGTCCGTCACCCTGGAGGGCTCCACCGTGCACCTCACCGGTGACACGACCGTGGTGACCGGCCTGGAGGTGTGGGGGCCGCGCGGTATCGGCCAGGTCACCTGGAACGGACAGCCGGTACCGACCCGGGTCAGCGCCACCAACAGCCTCATCGCCCTGAAACCCCTGCCGGGTGTGGGCGCGGTGTCGCTGCCCGCACTGGACAAGGGCTGGCGGCGGCGCACCGAGAACCCCGAGTCCGCGCCGGACTTCGACGACTCGGCGTGGCAACGGGCCGACAAGGAGAGCTCGTTCAGCACCACTCCGGTGCCCGAGGGACAGCCGGTGCTCTTCGCGGACGACTACGGCTTCCACTACGGCGACGTCTGGTACCGCGGCCGCCTCTCCGGCACCGAGGGCGCGAAGTCGGTCTCCCTCGCCTACAGCACCGGCACCCAGGGTCTCCTGATGGCCTGGCTGGACGGGGAACCGCTGGGCACCCACCGGATGCCGGTCCCGGACCAGAAGACGGCCCGGAAGGGCACGTGGACGGACACGGCGGACTTCGAGGTGCCCAAGGAGCTGAGGGAGCGGGACGAGCATGTGCTGTCGGTCCTCGTGCGGCGGATGCAGCACGACATGGACGGCGAGTCCCTCGACACGCACAAGGCGGCCCGGGGACTGACGTCCGTACGGTTCAAGGGTGCCTCGCCCAAGGTGAGTTGGCGGCTCCAGGGGGCGGCCTCGGCCGATCCGGTGCGCGGGCCGCTGAACAACGGCGGCCTGTACGGGGAGCGGGAGGGCTGGCATCTGCCCGGCCACGACGACGGCGACTGGAAGCCGGTGCGGCTGCCGCACGCGGAACGGCGGCAGGGCGTCACCTGGTACCGCACGTCCTTCCGGCTGTCCGTCGACCCCGGCATCGACGCGTCGATCGCCCTCACCCTCGACGACGACCGGAAGCGTGCCTACCGGGTGCAAATCTTCCTCAACGGCTGGAACATGGGCCAGTACATCAACGACGTCGGCCCCCAGCACACCTTCGTCCTGCCGAACGGCGTCCTGCGCACCAGGGGCGCCAACACCCTTGCCCTGGCGGTCATTTCGGACGGTACGACAGAGGCGGGACCCAAGGACGTACGGCTGACACTGCTGGGCGCGACGGCGGGCGGAGTGACAGTGGAGAACGTCTGAGGAGGAGAACCTCGTGCGAAGACGGCGATTCATCAGCGGGTTAGTCGGGGCGGGGGCCGGGATCGGGCTGGTCTCGTCGAGCGGCGGCACAGCCACCGGGGTCGCCAGGGCCGCCGCACCCCGGGTCCTCGGCCCGCACGACTGGCAGACCGTACCGGCCCCCGCCTGCACCCCGGCCGCCCAACTCCTCGGCGTGGCGGCCGCGGGACCCGACCTCGCGTGGGCCGTGGGCGAGGAGGGCCGCAACGGCGGCACCCGCGGGGTGCCGCTCGCCCTGGTGTGGGACGGCAGCGCGTGGACCCGCCTCGACCTCAGCCACCTCGGGCTCACCGGCGGGTATCTGCGCTCGGTCGCCGCTTCGGCGGGCGCCGCCTGGGCCGTCGGCACCGACAGGGGCGGCGTCGCCCGGCTGCTGCGCTGGGACGGGTCGACCTGGCAGGAGTCCCTCTTCGCCGGGCGACTGGCATACGGGACGAGCCTGACCGGGGTGACGCTGGACGCGAAGGACCGCGTCTGGCTCTCCGGCCGCAACAGCGACGGCTGCGTACTGCTGCGCGGCGACGGCGGGGACGACGGCTGGACCTGGGTGACCCCGCCCCCGACTCCGCCCACGAGCGCCCCGGCCGGCGTCCGCGTGGCGCCCGACGGCGGCGTCTGGGTGTACGACGCCGCACTCGTCGCCCGCTGGGACGGCGAGACCTGGACCGAACTGCCCGCCCCGGCCGGACTGCGCCCCTCCGTCACCGGACTGCTCCCGGTCGCCGCCGACGACGTCTGGCTCACCGGCTACGACTACGGAGTCGGCGGCCCGCCCGGCAAGCCGCCGTCCGTCACCCTGCGCCACTGGGACGGCAACGCGTGGACCTACGCCACCACCCCGTTCACCGTCGGCATGCTCACCGCGATCGTCGCCGACGCCCAGGGCGGCCCCGACCGCATCGCGGGCTGGGACTTCTGGGACCAGACCCGCGCGCACTACCTCCGGTGGGAGAACGGCGCGTGGGTGAGCGAGCGGGGCCCGCTGTCCACGGCCCCCGTACTGCTCAGCGGACTCGCGTCCGTGCCCGGCACGGGCGGATACTGGTCCGTCGGCACGAACTCCGCCTCGCCGTATCCGCCCGCGCAGGTGTATGTCGAGCGATGAGTCTCTAGGCCAGCCGGATCACGTTCCACGACAGCGGTTCGAGTACGGCGGTCAGGGTGCCGTCGGTCAGCGCGGTGCCCTCGACCGTGTGCGGGGCGACCCGCTCGGGCTCGGCGAGGGTGTTCCTGGCGTCCGGGTCGGCGTCGGCGAGGGCGCTGTGCTCGACCACGGACGACAAGTCCAGTGCGCCGAGGGCGACTTCGAGGGGAAGCGCCTCGGTCCGGCTGCGGTTGACCGCGAAGACGGTGACCGAGCCGTCCTCGCCGCGCACGGCGGTGGCGTGCAGCAGGTCGGTCTCGCCGTACTTCTTCGTCTCGTACGTCGGTGAGTCGACCCGCACGTCCAGGACCTCGCCGCGCCCGTACTGGGCGGCCTGGGCGAACGGGAAGAACGTCGTCTGACGCCAGGCCGGACCGCCCGGCTCGGTCATGATCGGCGCGATGACGTTGACCAGCTGGGCGAGGCAGGCCACGGTGACGCGGTCGGCGTGCCGGAGCAGGGCGATGAGGAGGGAGCCGAAGACGACGGCGTCGGTGACGCTGTAGTTGTCCTCCAGGAGGCGGGGGGCCTCGGGCCAGTCGTCCTGCTCGAAGGTCTTCGCCCTCGCCTCCCACTCGGGCAGGTACCAGACGTTCCACTCGTCGAAGGAGAGGTTGATCTTCTTCTTCGACTTCAGCCGGGCGCCCACGTGGTCGGCGGTGGCGACGACGTTCTCGATGAACGACTCCATGTCGACGGCGGAGGCGAGGAAGGAGTCGATGTCACCGTCCTCCGGCCAGTAGTAGGCGTGCAGCGAGATGTAGTCGACGAGGTCGTACGTCTCCTGGAGGACCGTCGCCTCCCACTCGGCGAACGTCGGCATGGACTGGCTGGAGGAGCCGCAGGCCACGAGTTCGACCTTCGGGTCCTGCTGGCGCATCGCGCGGGCCGTCTCGGCAGCGATCCGGCCGTACTCCTCGGCCGTCTTGTGGCCGGTCTGCCAGGGGCCGTCCATCTCGTTGCCGAGGCACCATAGGCGGATACCGAAGGGGTCCTTGTCGCCGTGGGCGATGCGCTGGTCGGCGAGTGCCGTGCCCTCGGCGTGGTTGGAGTACTCCTGGAGCTCCAGGGCTTCGGCCACGCCCCTCGTGCCGAGGTTGACGGCCATCATGGGCTCGGCCTGGGGGCCGACCTTGCGGAGGAAGCCGATGTACTCGGAGAGGCCGAAGCGGTTCGTCTCCGTGGAGTGCCAGGCGAGGTCGAGGCGGCGGGGGCGGTCCTCGGCGGGGCCGACGCTGTCCTCCCACTTGTAGCCCGAGACGAAGTTGCCGCCGGGGTAGCGGATGGCGGTGGCGCCGAGTTCGCGGACGAGGTCCAGGACGTCGGTGCGGAGGCCTTCGGCGTCTGCGGTGGGGTGGCCGGGTTCGTAGATGCCGGTGTAGACGCAGCGGCCGAGGTGCTCGACGAAGGAGCCGAAGATACGGGGGTTGACCTGGCCTACGGTGAAGGCCGGGTCGAGGGTGAAGCGGGCGGTGCTCATTTTTGCCTTCCCAAGAGGGTGGTTCTGAATCGTTGGCGGCTGCGGGGCCGTCGTGGCTGGTCGCGCAGTTCCCCGCGCCCCTAAAGGACGATCGGCCAGCCGTTCTTTTTCCAGCTCAGCCTGTTGAGGCCCAGCTTTGGTGTGCCCTCGTCCTCTGCGTCGTAGTAGTGGTACGCGAGCCAGTCTTGACCATGGTCCTGGAAGACCGACTCGCCGCCCGTGCCGACATACCTGCCGTGGCCCTCCAGCAAGAGGTCACCGCCGCCCTCCAGCATCGGCTTGCCCGTGCTGTCGGCGTAGGGGCCCGTCACCGAGGTGGATCTGCCGACCTTGATCTTGTACGTGGAGTTCACGCCCGCGCAGCACGCGTCGTAGGAGGCGAAGAGGTAGTAGTAGCGGCCGTGTTTGACGATGTACGGGCCCTCGACCGCGTAGGGGGCGTCCGGGCGGGTGGCCAGGTGGTGGACGGTCGTGCCCGCCACGGCCTTGCCCGTCCTCGGGTTCAGCTCGACCATGCGGATGCCCGTCCAGTACGAGCCGAACGACATCCACAGTCGGCCGTCCGCCCTGATCAGGGCGGGGTCGATGGCGTTCCAGGTGTCCGTGCGCTCGGAGGAGAAGACCTTGCCGTGGTCCTTCCAGGTACCGGGGAGACCGGAAGGGGAGGTGGCGACGCCGATCGCGGAGTGGTTGGTGCCCCAGCTCGACACCGCGTAGTACAGCCAGTACCGGCCCGCGCGGTAAGAGATGTCCGGCGCCCACGGGTCGCCGGTGTCGTTGTACTCGTACCACCAACTCGGCGGCTCGGCGAAGGCGTTGCCGGAGTCGGCCCAGTGCTCGCGGTCCTTGGACAGGCGGGCGCCGATGACGCCGCCCGTCGAATAGGCCACGTAGCCGCCGGACTTGAGGCGGATGACGGTGGGGTCGTGGATGATCTGCTGGCCGGTGACGGGCTGCGGGTCCGGGTAATCCGGCTGTGCGTACGCCGTGTTGGGCAGGAGCGCCAGGAACACCGCAGCGATCAGGGCCGTCAACGCTCTGGGCGCTCTCACTGTCCCGCCAATCCCGTGTGGGCGACGCCCGTCACGATCTGCCGCTGGAAGAAGACGAAGACGACGATCAGTGGCAGGCCCGCCATCAGACCGCCGGCCATGAGCTGGGCCCACTGGATGCCGTAGGAGTTCATGACGGTCGCGATGCCGTTCGGCATGGTCATCAGATCGGGGTTGTTGGTGACCATGTACGGCCACAGGAAGTTGTTCCAGGAGGCGATGAAGGTGAAGATGCCCACCGCCGCCAGGGAGGGCCGCGCGAGCGGGACGACGATCGTGAAGAAGACGCGCCAGCGGCCGGCGCCGTCGATGAACGCGGCCTCCTCCAGTTCGCGCGGGATGCCCTGGAAGAACTTGTAGAGGATGTAGACCATCGCGGCGGGCGCGCACTGCGGCAGGATCATGCCCCAGTAGGTGTCGACCATCCCCATCTGCTGGACCGTGGTGAACAGCGGCACGCCGAGGACCGCGGGGGACACCATGAGGCCCGCCATCACCACGCCCATCAGGACGTTCTTGCCGCGGAACTCGGTGCGGGCGAAGCCGTATCCGGCCAGCGCGCTCACCGCCAGCACGATGGTCGTCACGCACACCGAGACGACCAGGGAGTTGATGAACCAGTTGCCGATGTTGCCGGTCTCCCAGAGGGACTTCCAGGCCTGGACCGTCCATACCTCCGGCAGCCAGTGCGGCGGGATCTCGGCCGCCTCCGCCTCGGACTTGAGCGAGGTGAACAGGGCGGCGGCGATGGGGGACACGAAGACGGCGGCGACGGCGACGCCGGTCAGCGTGAGGACGATCTGGCTGGGCGTCCAGGGCTTGCGGGACTTGAGCCGGGGCTGGGTGGTGCTCATCGGGTGCCCTCCTCACGGTTGCGCAGCAGTGCCATCCGTCCGAGGGCGACGGCCGCGATGATCACGAAGAAGATGATGGACATCGCGGAGGCGTAGCCCACGCGGTAGCTGGTGAAGCCCTGTTCGAGGGTGTACTGGACGAAGGAGCGGGTGCTGAGCTCGGGTCCGGGACTGAAGTCCATCATCACGACGGCCTGGTCGAAGAGCTGGAGCGAGGCGAGGATCTGGAGCGCGATCACCAGACCGGTGATGTGGCGCAGCATCGGCAGGGTGATGTGGACCATGCGGTGCCAGGCGTTGGCGCCGTCCAGCTTGGCGGCCTCGTAGAGGTGGCCGGGGATGCCCTGGAGCGCGGCGAGGTACAGCAGGAAGCTGAAGCCGACCGTCCACCACAGGGTCTGGATGACGATGGCGAGCATCGCGTACGACTTGTCGGTCAGCCACGGCGTGTCGAGGCCGAAGGTCTCGTTGAACAGGCCGATGCCCTGGGTGAAGAGCCACTGCCACAGGTTGGCGGCGACCGTCGAGGGCAGCAGGAAGGGGACGAAGAAGCACAGCCGCCACAGCCATTTGCCGCGCTCGATGTGGTGGGCGAGCATCGCGAGCAGGAACGCCAGGATCGTGATGCACGGGACGACGAGGAGGGTGAACCAGGCGCTGTGGCCGAGCGCGTCCCACATGGCCTGGTCGTTCAGGGCTTCGCGGTAGTTGTCGAGGCCGACGAAGCTCGCGCCCTCGCCGGAGATGTTGGCGTCCGTGAAGCTGAGGTAGAGGCCGCGCAGCAGCGGCCAGACGACGAAGAGCGCGAACAGCGCCAGGAACGGGGCGATGAACCAGCCCCCGTGCTGGAAGCCCTGCTTGCGGCGGACGGTCGCGGTGGCGGTGGCGGTCCTCGCCCGTGCCGGTGCGACGACGGTCTGAGCGCTGGTCGTCATGCGGCCGTACCTCCCTGCGCGGCGGTCCTGCCGTCCATCGGGTTCTTCGAGGCGAGGAGCGTGGTGAGCCGGGACTTCATCCGCTGTGCGACGGCGGCCGGCTTGGCGGAGCCCGTGGTCGAGGAGACGACGACGGGGCCGAGGTCCTGGGCGAGGACGCCGGTGGAGCCGGCGAACCACACCTTGGGCTCGGTGGCCTGGTGGTCCATGGCGCTCACGTACTCGTTCTGCGGTTCGAGCTTCTGGTACGCGGCCGTGGACAGCGTCGGCGTGTAGGCGGGGATGTGGCCGCCGGCCGCCCACTGCTGGGCGTGGGTGACGACGTACGCGGCGAGTTCGTGCGCGGCCTCGTTGGTGGCGCCGCCGCGGCCCGACTGGTGGGGCAGGACGAACGCGTGCGACTCGGCGTGGGTGGCGGGCTCGCCGAAGACGGGCGGCAGCGGGGTCGCGCCGTAGTCCAGCTTGGCGCCGGAGAAGACCGGCACCGACCAGTTGCCCTCCCAGGTGAAGGGGGCGCCGTTGATGAACTGCTCGCCGGTGGGTGCGCCGGGGATGACGTAGCCGTCGGTGACGTGTTGCCGGAGGAACTCCAGGACCTGGGTGGCCTTGTCGGCGTCGAAGAGGACCTCGGTGTTGCCGTCGTCGAACCAGCGGCCGCCGAGCTGGGTGTAGAAGGCGACGAAGAACCACCACTGGAAGTTCTGGTCGTTGGTCCACAGGCCGATGGTCTGCAGGCCCTTCTTCTGGACCTGCTTGGCCTTCTTCAGGACGTCGAACCACTCGCCGGTGGAGCCGACCGGGATCATCCGGCCGTCGTCGCCGAGCAGGTCCGCCTTCTTCAGGACGTCCTTGCGGTAGAAGCAGAGCTGGACGTGGATGTCGAGGGGGAGGGCGTAGAGCTTGCCGTCGATGACGCCGCGGTTCCACAGCGCCGGGTTGAAGTCCGCCTTGCGCACGCCGTACCGGGCGAGGAGTGCCTCGTCCCACGGATCCAGGAGCCGTCCCGGTGAGAAGCCCGCGACGCGGCCCACGTGCATGACGCCGAGTTCGGGGGCGCGGTTGCCCGCGGCGGCCATGGCGAGCTTGGTGTAGAAGGGGTTGCCCCACTGGAGGGTGGAGTCCTTGACCGCGATGCCGGGGTGTTCCTTCCGGAAGGAGTCCAGCATCGCGATCATGTTGGCGCCGTCGCCGCCGCTGAAGAGGTTCCAGTAGCGCACCCGGGTGTCCGCGTCGGAGGCGAGCGCGTCGGCGCCGGTGCCGAGCGCGGCGAAGCCGAAGCTGCCGGCCACGGCCAACCCGCCTGCGGCGGCGAGCAGTTGCCTGCGGTTCAGGTCAGGTCGTCCCATTGCCTGCCCTTCCAGTCGGAGAGGGAATCCGGTCAGTTCAATGCTGTTCGGTATGTCGAAAGATGCTCGTAACTTCGAACGGGACCGTAGATAGGAAGCGCTTTCCAGTCAATGGTCCGGACAGGATTTTCAGAACCGCGAGCGGTCGTTCTCACTTGTACGAACGGTCCCCGGATCGCATGACGTGGACAGTTCGGGCCGCGTACGCTCGGACGGGCTGCCGGACAGCGGTGAGAAGGGGGATCGATGGACATCGCGCGCACGAGGGCGGGGCGGGTCGCCACGGCGCTGCGGCGCGCGAGAACCGCGTCCGCGATGCGTCGGCTCGCCGTCGAACTCGACGCCGCGCTGCGGGCCAGGCCCACTCCCCCGGCCGGCGTGCGCGAGGTGTGCCGGGCGCTGTGCGAGGAGATGAGCGCGCGCCGCGACGGGCGGCCCGTCGAGCTGCGCTTCGAACGGTTCCCCGACGAGATCGAGGTGACCGGCCTGTGCGTGGAGTTCCAGGACTTCGACCTGGTCATCGTCGAGGAGCGGGCCGAGGCGGTGCAGCAACTGGTCATCCTCGGCCATGAGTTGTGGCATCTCGACGCCGGGCACCGGCACGGGGTGGGCCCGGCCGCCGCCCGCGCGCTGGCCGGTGGCCCCGACTGGAAGGACGCCCTGGCCATCGCCGCACGCGACGGCTCCCGGCAGACCGACGAGGCGGAGGCGGACGACTTCGGACACCGGCTGGCGGCGGCGTTCCGGCCCTATCTGTCGGGCCACGGCGGCAGGGCGTCCCTCACCGGGATGGAGCGGTCCATGGGGTACCGCGGGCGCAGAGGCACGGAGCGGTGACACACGCCGGTCCGCTCGCGCAGGGCAACCTCCTCAGCGGGGTGTACGTCTCCTTCTGGCTCCCCACCGTGGTGCTGACCGCGGCCCTGGTGATCAAACTGCCCAGCATCCTCAAGCTGTGGCGGGACCCGCTGCTGCGGGCCGTCGGCGGACTGCTGCTGTTCGCCTGCGCGGTGTTCGTCTTCGCGGCCCCCAGCACCATCTCCTGGACCAACCGGGTCACCGGTGTGCCGAACATCGCGGCACCCTGGGTGTACTCGCTCATCACCGCGCTCTGCGCGTCCTGGCTGCTGCTGGTCGTCCACTGGCGCAACGGCCGCACCGAGCGCCATGCCCGCACCCGCCGCGCGACCCGGTGGGTGGTCGCCGTCTACGCGGGGGTCGTGGTCGCCCTGTGGGTGCTGTTCGCCCTCGCCGACGTGCCCGTGGAACAGATCCGGGACTTCGACACCTACTACGCCGGCACGCCGTTCATGCGTGAGGCGATCCTCCTCTACCTGTTCGCGCACATGGTGGCCAGCCTGGTCACGTCCCGGCTCGTGTGGAACTGGATCCGCACCGCGGGCCTCGACGGCTGGCTGCGCTGGGGACTGAGGTTCCTGGGAGTCGGCTTCGCGACGAACCTGCTCTTCAGCGTCGCCAAGCTCACGGCCGTCGTCGCCCGCTGGACCGGACACGACCTGGACTGGCTGAACACCAACATCGCGCCGTCGGCCGCGTGCATCGCGGCGACCCTGGTCGCGATCGGCTTCATCGTGCCGCACGCCGGCCAGTACCTCCAGGAGCGGTGGCGGCTCCGCCGCCGGTACCGCGGCCTCAAGCCCCTGGCCCGGCTGATGCGGAGCGTCGCGGGCAGCCGTGAGCCCTTCGCGCTGCGGGCGACCCTCGAGATGCGGCTGATCCGCCGCGAGACACTCATCCGCGACGCGCTCCTGCACCTCTCCCGCCACCTCGACGACGAGCTGCGCGCCCGGGCCTACGACGCCGCCCTGGCCCTCGGTCTCGAACGCGGCCGGGCCCAGGCGCTGGCGGCGGCCGTGACGATCCTGGACGCCATGGAACGCGAGCCGGGCCCCCCGGACGCCGACGCGAGCGCCCCCGACACCACCTACCTGCTGCAGGAGATCCAGGCCGTGTCCGAGGCCCTGCGCAGCCCCGACGAGATCAAGGCGGTACGCATCCGCGCGGCCGTCCCGGCAGAGAGCATGTCCGCGCATGAGTGAGAGTCCCTCCCCCGCCAGAACCGCCGTGGTCCTGGGGGGATCCCATACCGGCATGCTCGCGGCACGGGCGCTCGCCGCCTTCGCCGACCGCGTCCTGGTCGTCGAGCGGGACGTGCTGCCCGAGGGCCCCGAGCCGCGCAAGGGTCTGCCGCAGGCCCGGCACGCCCACATGCTCTGGTCGGGCGGGGTGCGGGCCATGGAGGAGCTGCTGCCGGGCATCTCCGAGACACTCCGCAAGGCGGGGGCCCGGCGGGCGCCGGTCACCACGGACATCGTCGGCTACTCGGCGCAGGGCTGGTTCCGGCGCTGGCCCGAGTCCCACCATGTGATCCTGGCCGGACGGGACCTGCTGGACGCGGCGGTCCGCGCACAGGTCCTGGCCGGCGGGCCGGTGGAAGTACTCGGCGGCACCGAGGTGCTGGGCCTCGCGGGCACACCGGAGGCGGTCACCGGGGTACGGGTGCGGGAGCACGACGGCCGTGAACGGACCATCGGGGCGGGCATGGTGGTCGACGCCACCGGCCGGGGCTCCGGGGCGCCCCGCTGGCTGACGGAACTCGGACTGCCCGCGCCACGGGAGCGCAAGGTCGACTCCGGCCTCGCGTACGCCAGTCGGCTCTACCTCGCGCCCGAGCAGGCCCGCGGCGGCTTCCCCGTCATCCATGTGCAGCCCGACCCGCACGCCGGCGTCCCGGGCCGGGCGGGGTTTCTGCTGCCCATCGAGAACGGCCGCTGGATCGTCACGGTGAACGGCACACGGGGCGGCGAACCCTCCGGCGCCGACGACGACTTCGTCCGCTTCGCCCGCGAGGAGCTGCGGCACCCTCTCATCGGCGACCTGCTGCGGCGGGCCGAGCCGCTGTCCGAGGTGGCGGTCACCCGCGCCACGGTCAACCGCCGGTACTTCTACGAGCGGATGCCGGCCTGGCCCGACAACTTCACCGTGCTGGGCGACGCGTTGGCCGCGTACAACCCGGTGTACGGCCACGGGCTGGCGGTCGGTGCGCAAAGTGCGCTGCTCCTGCGGAAGCTGACCGCGCGTCATGGCTGGGGTGCGCCCGGGCTGTCCCGGCGGGTCCAGAAGGCCGTTGCCCGTCCGGTGGGGGCGGCGTGGGATCTGGCGACGGGGCAGGACGTGTTCTATCCGGGGGCGACGGAGGGTGGGCCGACGCTGCGGGATCGGCTGCTCGCCGGGTATGTGGACCGGCTGATGCGCACGGCCACGGGGAACGGGCGGATCGCCCGCCGCGTGACGGATGTGACGTCGCTGGAGCGGCGGGCGGAGGTGTTGCTGAGTCCGTCGGTGGTGTTGGCGGCGGTGGTGGGGCCGTTGAAGGCCCCTTTGGCGGCGCCGCCTTTGACTGCTGAGGAGTTGAAGCGGGTGGGGCTTCAGTAGTTCGTCGGGCGCGGGGCGGTGGGGGCTGGTCGCGCCCACGCGGCGGAGCCGCAAATCGATACAGCCCCGCGCCCCTGGGTGAGTCCGCTCACCCGGCGAACAGCGGTTGCGGCAAACCTTTCCCCGCGCCAGGCACCACCAGCAGCGAGCCTGCCACCGGGTGCGGTGCCTCCAGGCCCACCGTCGCCGTCGTGATGTACAGGTCGGTCAGGTCGGCGCCGCCGAAGGCACACGCCGTCACCCTCGGGGCGGGGAGGGTGATCACCCGGTCCAGCGTGCCGTCCGGTGTGTAACGGCGTACCGCTCCGCCGTCCCACAGGGCCACCCACACACAGCCGTCGGCGTCGACGGTGAGGCCGTCGGGGAAGCCGGCGCCCTCCTCGATCTCGACGAGGGGACGGCGGTTCACGGGGCGGCCGGCCTCGAAGTCGAAGACGTCGAGGCGGCGGGTCGGTGAGTCGATGTAGTACATCCGGCGGCCGTCGGGGCTCCAGCCGGTGCCGTTGCTGACCGCGACGTCGTCGAGGACGGTCTCGAAGGAACCGTCGCCGGTGAGCCGGGACAGGGTGCCGCCGCCCGGTGCCTCGTCGTAGCGCATGGTGCCCGCCCACAGCGAACCGTCGGGGGCGACGGCGGCGTCGTTGGCGCGGCGGCCGGGGACCGGCTCGTGGTGCAGCCAGCGGAAGGAGTCGTCCGGGTCCAGGAGGGCGACGCCGTCCCGCAGGTTGAGGACGAGCCCGCCGCCGGTGCGCGGCTTGGCGGCGCCGATGTGCTGGTCGGTGACGCGGACCGTGCGGTGGCCGGAGACGGGGTCGTAGGTGTTGATCCGGGCGCCGAGGATGTCGAGCCAGATCAGGCGGTTGTGCACCGGGTCCCAGGTGGGGCCCTCGCCGAGTATCGCCTCGGCGCGGACGGCCACCTCGTAGTCGAACGTCTTCGAGGTCATCCCACGCTCCGGTGACCGAGGCGCTCGGACAGCTGGGCGGCACCCTTCGCGGCGAGCTGCTCCAGCTCGTCGCGGCGCTCGTCGCTCCAGCGGATCATGGGCACGGAAATGGACAGCGCGGCCACCACCCGGCCGGTGCGGTCGCGGACCGGGGCGGCGACGCAGGAGACGTCCGGGTTGGACTCACGGTTCTCCACGGCGACGCCGCGCTCGCGGATGTGGATGAGGGCCTCGCGCAGGGCGCCCGGTTCGGTGATGCTGTTCGGAGTCATCCGAACCAGCTCGGCGGAGTCCGGGATGCGGGAGCTCAGCTCCGACTCGGGGAGCGAGGCGAGCAGCATCTTGCCGACGGAGGTGCAATGGGCGGGGAGCCGGCGCCCGGCGGCGGACACCATCCGCACCGCGTGCGTCGAGTCCACCTTGGCGATGTAGATGACGTCGGTGCCCTCCAGGATCGCCACGTGCACCGTCTCGTCGCAGGTCTCGGCGACGGTCCGGGCGACCTGCTGCCCCTCGGCGGCGAGGTCGAGCTGCTCGGCGTAGCGGCTGCCGAGCTGGTACGGCCGCACCCCGAGCCGGTAACGTCCCGGCTGACCCGGCACCGGGACGATGTACGACCGCGCGGCGAGCGTGGTCACCAGCTCATGCACGGTGGTGCGCGGCAACTGGAGCTTGCGCACTATGTCGGGGGCGGAGAGTGTGCCGTCCCCGTCGAGGAAGAGCTCGAGAATGTCGAGAGCCCGGGTCACGGCAGGTACAAGACGTCCCACGTCCAGCCCCCTCCCTTTGCGTCTTAGGCATCTGTTCGAAATTTCAACAGACGATCGGCATAACGAACACAGGCTAGCCATACCACGTTTCCCCGGGCAATGGGCCTGCAGACTACGCCCCGCGCAACCGTCCCGTTTCGGCAGGAAGCGTACGGGTGCGAGACACCGGCACTACTGCGTTCGTGTGTGACACGTCACACTGCGTGGCGTGTCTTGGGGGATGCGGTTCCTGGGGGGATCTCGTGCGTGACATGACCAAAGGGTCGAACACTGCCCTGTCGGCCCTGCCCCGACATCCCCTCCTCCCTTCCTGATCCGGTATGGCAGGGTGACGTCACGTCGAAGGGTGGGAGAGTCGCTGTGCCTGAGCTTCTCAAGGGCGGGAACACCGTGGTGGGCTCCGGGCCGCTGACCGCCGAGCTGCACACCGTGGGTGATCCGGTGGATCTGAGTGCGCTGCTGGTGGGGGCGGACGGGCGGGTGCGGTCCGATGGGGATCTGGTGTTCTACAACCAGCCCTCGGGTGCGGACGGGGCCGTGCGGCATGTCGGTGCCGATGGTTCGGGGCCCGAGCGGGTCGTCGTGGATCCGGCCGGGCTGCCCGCGGACGTGGACCGGGTCGTGCTGGTCGGCAGCTGTGATCCCGACAACACCGCCCGTACCTTCCGTGAGGTCGAGGAGGTCACCGTCCGGGCGCATCAGGCCGAAGGGGAGCCCGTCGTCTTCCGCGCGCCCGCGCTGACCGACGGCGAGCGCGCGGTGCTGCTCGTGGAGCTGTACCGGCGGGGCGACGGATGGAAGCTGCGGGCCATCGGGCAGGGGTACGCCGAGGGGCTGGCGGGGCTGGCCACGGACTTCGGAATCGATGTGTCCCGGCCGGAGGCCGAGACGCCTCCCGCACAGTCACCGGCATCCGCTCCCGCTCCCGCACAGGTTCCGACTCCGACCAGTCTCGTCAAACCCCCGCTCGGCAAGGTCAGCCTGGACAAGGGCGGCCAGGTTTCGATCAGTCTGGACAAGTCGGACCGCCAGCTGGTCGTCACCGTGGCCCTGGAGTGGGACGGCGGCAGCGACAAGCGCCGACGCCAGGGCGCCGACCTGGACCTGTACGCCCTGTTCGTGCCCGCCGCTCAGGCGCAGCGCGGGTCACAGGCGCCGGGCACGATCATCAAGACCGGGCGCGGGGAGAAAAAGGGTGAGGGCGGCGACGTCGTCTACTACAAGAACCTCGGCTCGTTGCAGCAGGCGCCTTACATCCAGCTCGACGGGGACGCCCGTGTCCCCGGCCGGGAGACCATCCGTATCGTGCGGCCCGAGGAGCAGGGGTACGTCCTGCTGTGCGCGTACTCGGCCGTCAGCAACGGGTTCGGTTCCTTCAAGAGCTTCGGTGCGCAGGTCGTGGTCGACGACGGGCGCGGCTCCAACATCACCGTGCCGCTGTACGAGAACACCAAGACCCGCTACTGGGTGGTCATCGCCCTGGTCGACTTCACCACCGCCGACGGCGCGGCGATCCAGCACATCGAGTCCTACAGCGGCCGCATGAACGAACGCCGGCCGGTGCTGCACCCGGACGGCACGATCGAGATGAACGCGGGCCCGGTGGAGTTCAAGCGACGGTCGGACTCCTAGGGGTCGTCAAATTCCCGCCTGCCCCCCTTCGGGCGGACGACGGGAATTTGACGACAGGGCCTAGCCGGGCGACTCCCCCAGCACCCCCCTCAATCGCTGCGCCCTGAGCACCAGTTCCAGCTCGAAGCGCCGGTCCGGGTCGTCGATCTCCGCGCCCCAGAGCTCACGGATCTGGCGCAGGCGGTAGCGGACCGTCTGGGGGTGGACGCCCAGCCGGGCGGCCACCTCCGGAGCGCCGCCACGGGTCTCCAGCCAGGCCAGTAACGTCTCGGCGAGCCGGCGGCCATGGGTGGGGCCGCAGTGGACCAGGGGGGCCAGGCAGCGCAGCGCGAGGTCGTCGATCAGTTCCTCCGGCTGGAGGAGCACCAGCGCCTCCGTGTGCTCCGTGCAGTGCAGGACCTCGCCCGAGGGCAGCAGACGGCGTTCCATCAGGCGTACGGCGGCCTCGGCCCAGCGCAGCGACTTCGCCGCGTCGGCCAGCGGGACGGGGGGTCCTATCGCGCCGGACCAGCCGGTCAGGGCGCGGTGGAGGAGTTCGGGGCGGCCCGCCGCGTCCGGTTCGGGGACGACCATGCGGGGCAGTTCGTACTCCATGTCCAGGAGCACTCCCTGGCCGACCGCGGGCGGTACCGCCTCTCGTGCCGGGCGCAGCAGGACGCCGACGGCGACTCTCTCGGGGAGCGGCCAGCCGATGCGGGCGGCGCGTTCCGTGAGGGCCTCGGCCGGGTCGCCGTGCCGGTGGCGTTCGACCAACAGGAGTTCCATCAGGCGGCGTTGGAGCCGGAGCCGTTCGCCCGCCTGGCGGGCCGCCGCCTCGGCGTAGCCGCGGACCGACTGGTCGACGAGGCCGTCGAGGTACTCGTAGCCCGCGTCGACGAGTTCGTACATCGCCGGCGGCGGGATCTCGACGCGCTGGCCGATCTCGGCGAAACGGCGCCAGGCCAGGCGTACGCCCATGCGGTAGATGGCCTGGAGGGAGTCCAGGCTGCGCCCGTTCAGCCCCTCGCCCCGGCCGAACTCCTGGAAGACGCCCGGGGGGACCCTCGGGCGGCCCTCCGCGGTCTCCAGGTGCTGGACGAAGACCTCGATGGCGCGGCGGATACCGACGAGGGCCATCGGCTCGCCCGACTCGTCGAGGACGACGGGCAGATGGGGGTACTCGCGGCGGATCTCGCGCAGGATCTCCTCGGCGAGCGCCGGTGCCTCCGCCATCGCGATCTCCGCGAAGCGGCGCACCTGGAGCCGGGGTACGTCGAGCCAGGCCGACCGTGAAGTCACCGCCGTCACGGCTCAACTCCCCTGACCTGCTTGCTCGTACGTGATCAAGGGCGTGTTCGGCTGGTCGGGCGTCGCTTCGAGCAGCGCGACAATGCCGAACGCGGCCCCCACGGCGAGCGCGGCGGCTGCCACGACGGTGAGTGCGGCGGCGAGCAGTCTGGACATCGCAGGGTCAGCCTTTCAGTGGCTCTTTCCGGCGGTTGTCCCCACCCCGGCGTTCCACCCTGTCTGTCCGCCCCAGTGTCAGCAAGACATTGACACTCCGTCAAGGGGCGCCTACGGTCCTCGGCCCAAGGGCCCTGTCGTCACACTCCCGCCTGCCCCGCGGCGTCTGGCACGCGCACCTGCGGCGTTGTCGTCGGTCGCCGACTCCCCCACTCTCGGCTTCGCTCGAGCGGGGGGACCCCCATCGCGTCGACTCCCTCCTCCGCCTTGCAGCTGCACGCACCAGACGCCGCGGGGCCCGCCCTACGGGCGAACGACGGGAGTGTGACGACAGGTCCCAGAGCGGCCCGAACTCCGTACCCTCACGCCCCAGGAGTGCCCGGATGCGCCGTACAGCCTCTCCTTTCTCTCTGATTCTGCTGGGACTCGGCACGTTTTTGCTGGTCCTGGCGCCCATGCTGGCGTGGTACGTGACCCCACGGGCCGCAGTGAACCCGATCGACATCGACCAGACCGCCGTCTACAAAGGCACCGGCAGCGTCTTCGACACCGACAAGGTCGAGACCGTGGACGGCCAGACGATCACCGTCACCCAGCGGGTGCGCGGCAACGTCGAGGACAGCGAGCGCAGCGGTGACGCGGTCTGGGACGTGACGACCACGGTCGACACCGACAAGACCCTGCCGGCGGCGGATCCGCACGACGCGCTGGACTTCGTACCGCACCGCTGGGTCATGGACCGCAGGACCACCAAGCCCGTCCACTGCTGCGGCGAGAAGCCGTACATCGAGGGCGAGGCCTATCTGAAGTTCCCCTTCGACGTGCAGAAACGCGCCTACCAGTGGTGGGACAACACCCTCGGCAACACCATCGTGCTGACCTACCGGGATACCAAGAAGGTCCAGGGGTACACGGGTTACCGGTTCACCGGCACGGTCGCCCCGACGAAGGTCGGCACCCGGATGGTGCCGGGCAGCCTCGTCGGCCGGCCGGACAGCCCGCAGGTGCTGGCCGAGGAGTGGTACTCCAACCACGGTTTCGAGCTGGTCGTCGACCAGCGCACCGGCCGCGTGATCTACGCGCAGACCGGCCCGAAGCGGACCCTGCGGGCGCCGGGCGCCAAGAAGGACGCGGTGGTGCTGCTGAACAGCGAGAAGATCGCCTTCACGACCGCGACGCAGAAGGACGCGGTGAAGAAGGCCGAGCAGGACAGCGGTCAGCTGAAGGCGATCGGCGAGACGGTGCCGATCGGTGCGGCTGTGCTGGGGTTCGTCCTGGTGGTGGCCGGTTCCGTTTTGGTGGTACGCGGGAGGCGGCATCCCGGTTCATCCGATACGCCCGATTCCCCGCTCACGATGTGACTGGACGTCAGCTCTAATAAGGCCGGAAATTGTCACCCAGGTGAGTAGCCACGGCGAACGGGTGGGCGAAAACTGTCCACCCCCACCCGAGCACAGTCCACCCACACGACCCTCGCAGCAAGCACTCAAACCCCCCACAGGAACGCAAAGCTCACCCCCACGCTCAAAGTTCCGCACCCTGAGACGAGTTGGAGCGCACATGCCCCAGCACGTGCCACCCACTCCCCCACTCTCGGCTTCGCTCGAGCGGGGGGACCCCCACCACGCCGCATCGCCCCGGGCGTCGCAGCACCCCTCGGCGCTCCCCCCACCCCCGCGCCGAATCGTTTTCCTTGCCCATCGTGATCTGGGCAACCCGGCCGCCGGGGGCTCCGAGCTCCTGGTCGACCGGCTCGCCGACGGCCTCACCGGCCTCGGCCACCAGGTCACCCTGCTGTGCGGCGGTCCCGCGTCGTACCGCGACTACCGGGTCGTCTCCGCGGGCGGCGAACTCGGTCACTTCCTCCGTGCCCGTTCGGCCTTCTCCCGCCAGGTCGGCGACTGCGATCTGCTGGTCGAGGTCTGCAACGGGATGCCGTACTTCGCGCCCGTCTGGCACCGCGGTCCCACGCTGTGCCTGGTCAACCATGTGCACACCGATCTGTGGAAGATGCGGTTCGGCGGGCCGATGGCCCCCGCCGCGCGCCTCGGCCGAAGACTCGAGCACTGGGCGCTGACCGGTGCGCAGCACCGGAGTCTGCTGGTGGCCGTGTCCCCCTCGACGGCCCACGCACTGCGCGGGATCGGCGTCGAACGGGACCGTATCCGTGTCGTGCACAACGGAGTGGAGGAGCCGGGCCCGCGCGCGGACCGCTCCCCCGAGCCGCTGTTCGTGGCGGTCGGCCGGCTCGTCGAGTACAAGCGCATCGACCTGCTGCTGCGGCTGTGGGAGCGGGTACGGCCCGTGACCGGCGGTCGGCTGCTGATCGTCGGCGACGGTCCCGAACGGGAGCGTCTCGAGCAACTCGCCGGTCCCGGCGTGGAGTTCACCGGCCATGTGTCCGAGGCGGAGAAGCACCGGCTGCTCTGTGCGGCGTGGCTGCTGCTGCATCCGTCGGCGGTCGAGGGCTGGGGGCTGGTCGTCACGGAGGCCGCGGCTCGTGAGACGCCGACGATCGCCTTCGACGTGCCCGGTCTGCGGGATTCCGTCGTGGACGGGGAGACGGGTGTGCTGGCGCACGGCGAGTCCTCGTTCGCGGCGGCGTGGTGCACGTTGGCCTTGTCGGGTCATCGCCGTGAACTGATGGGCAAGACGGCCCGAGATCATGCGGCGCGTTATCGCTGGGATCGGACGGTGAGACAGTTCCGTGCGGTCGCCGCCGAGGCGGTGAGGGGGGAGACCGGCCATGCGCCGTCGTGGTGATGCCGGTTCGCGGCTGCGGGTGCGTCGTGGCTTGTCGCGCACACGCGGCGGTAGCCGCACATCAGACACCGCCCCGCGCCCCTCAACCGGCATGAAGGACCCTTCGTTTCGGCGTTCCGTCACCCTTTTCCGAGCTTTCCTCCATGAGCAGGACGATCCCGAGCACTGCTACTCCCTCCTCGCCCGCGACTCCGTCGACCAGGTCGAGGCCTATGACGGGCCCGTCGCCGGGCGTACGGTCGTGGACGTCGGTGGGGGCAGCGGGTGTTTCACCGAGGAGTTCCGCAGACGGGGTGCGCACGCGTACCTCTTCGAACCCGACCTGCGGGAGCTCGGCCCCAAGCCGACCGACGGGGCCGTGATCGCCGACGGATACCTGCTGCCGCTGTACGACGGGGTCGCGGACGTCACCTTCTCCTCCAACGTCCTGGAGCATGTCGCCGATCCGCAGACCTTCGTCAGTGAGCTCGTACGGGTCACACGGCCCGGCGGGCTGATCTATCTGTCGTTCACCAACTGGCTGTCCCCGTGGGGCGGCCACGAGTGGGCGCCCTGGCACTACCTGGGTGCCGAGCGGGCGCGGGCCCGCTACCGGCGCCGTACCGGAAAGGCCGCCAAGCACACCCTCGGCGAGAACCTGTTCGCCGTGCACATCGGCCCGACCCTGCGGCAGGTGCGCGCCCGCGACGATGTGCGGGTGGTCTCGGCGCGCTCCCGCTACTGGCCGTTCCTCGCGGAGACCGTCGTCAAGGCGCCGGGTATCCGCGAGGTCGCCACCTGGAACCTCCTCCTCATCCTCCGGCGGTGTCCACGATGACGACGTCCACGGTCCAGGCCCCTCCCCCGGCGGCCGTACCCTCCACCGCGCGTATGTCGGGCCCGCCGGAGGGCCCGCGGTCGCGGAGCTGGCTGCTGGGGTTCTGGGCCGTGGTGTTCGTGCTGTTCCTTGCGGTGCACCCGGGGCGTCAGACCTTCGACACCAAGCTCGGGGTCACCGTCGACCCCGGCCGGTTCTTCTCCGACCTGGGCCAGCTGTGGCAGGACCAGGGCGGTTTCGGCGGGATCTCCGACCAGTACACCGGCTATCTGTGGCCGATGCTGCCGTTCTACTGGCTGGCCGACGCCGTACGGCTGCCGGTGTGGCTGGCCGAACGGCTGTGGATGTCGCTCATCGTGTCGGTCGCCTTCTGGGGCGCCCTGCGGCTGGCCGAGCGGCTGCGCATCGGCAGCGGCGCGTCACGGCTGCTCGCCGCCGTCGCCTACGCGCTGTGGCCGGTGTTCACCATCGTCATCGGGTCGACGTCGGCGGCCGCGCTGCCCGGCGCGGTCCTGCCGTGGGTGCTGCTGCCGCTGGTCGACGAGCGGTACAGCGCCCGGGTCGCCGCCCTGCGCTCGGCGGTGATCATCCCGTTCATGGGCGGGGTGAACGCGGCCTCGACCCTCGCGTCCCTCCTCCCGGTCGGGCTGTATCTGCTGTCCCGCCCGCCCGGGCCACGGCAGCGCAAGCTGATCGCCTGGTGGGTGCCGGGCCTGGTGCTGGCGACGGCCTGGTGGTGGATCCCGCTGCTGCTGCTCGGCTTCTACGGCGAGAACTTCCTTCCGTACGTGGAGAGTTCACAGACCACGACGGAGACCATGGCGGCGACCGAGGCACTGCGCGGCGCCGGGAACTGGGTCGCGTATCTGCACTTCGGCGAGGCCTGGCTGCCGGCCGGCTGGACCGTGGCGGCCTCGGTGGTCGTCATCGTCTGCTCGGCCCTCGCGGCCGGCCTCGGCCTCGCGGGGCTCGCCCGGCGGGACATGCCGGAGCGACGCTGGCTGACGCTCACCGTGATCGTGATCGCGCCGATCCTGCTCGCCGGGTACGGCGGCGCGTTCGGGGCGCCCTTCGACGGGGTGGTGCAGGACTGGCTGAACGGCGGGCTCGTCCCGTTCCGGAACATCTACAAGTTCCAGACGGGGCTAGCCCTGGCGCTGGTGCTGGGCCTCGCCCATCTGGTCGGGGTCGCGGGCGAGTCGCGGGGCGCCAGACCGGTGCGGGGGCGCCGGTTCGCGCCGCTGATCGCGGCGGTGCTGATCCTGCCCGGTCTGATGTGGCCGTACCTCAACGGCTCGATTCTCAACCCGGGTTCGTTCCAGGAGATCCCCAAGTACTGGAAGGCCACGGCCGCCTGGCTGAAGGACGCCTCGCCCGACTCCCGCGCCCTGGTCGTCCCGGCGACCGCGCACGGCATCTACACCTGGGGCTCGACCATCGACCAGCCGCTCGACGTGGTCGCCGAGTCCCGCTGGGCGCAGCGCGACTACGTCCCCTTCGGCACCGCCGGCAACCGGCGCGCGATGGACGCCGTCGAGCAGGCCCTGATGTCCGGCGGCGAAGTCCCGGGCCTGGCCGACTACTTGAGCCGCTCCGGCATCTACTACATCGTCGTCCGCAACGACCTGGACCCGGACCAGATCGGCTATGTGCCGACGACGACGGTCAAGCGGACCCTGGAGGAGTCCGGTTATCAACGCATGAAGGGGCTCGGCCCGATCATGACCGGCGGCCGGATCATCCAGGACGCCCCGCTCGCGATCGAGGGCCTGTATCCGAGGCAGCGGGCGGTGGAGATCTACGCTCCCGCCGAAGCCGTACCGCGTCCCGGGCACGCCGGGCTGCTGCCGGTCGCCGACACCGCCGTCGTCTCCGGCGGGCCCGAGTCCCTGCTGCCGCTCGCGACCGAGCTGCGCGGCCGGCCGACCGTGCTGACCGGCGACAACCACCCCGGCGTCGGGACCCCGCCGCTCCAGGTGGTCGGCGACGGACTGCGCCGCGCGGACACCCGGTTCGGCCTGGTCAACGCCAACACCTCGTACACGTACACCAGCGACGAACGCAACGCCCCCGAGGCGGCGGAGGACCCGGGCGAGAAACCGCACCAGATCCTGCCCGCGAAGGGCCTCGGCCATCAGACGGTGGCCCAACTGCGCGGCGCCCGCTCGGTGTCGGCGTCCTCGTACGGCAACTGGCTGTTCCACCTCCCGCAGTACGACCCGGTCAACGCCTTCGACGGGAACCCGGACACCGCCTGGGCGGAGGGTGCGCTGGGCTCGGCGGACGGACAGTGGCTGCGGATCTCGTTCTCGGACGACGCGTACGACATGCCGTCGTCGTTCAAGGTGACCCCGCTGCCGCAGGACAGTGTGCGGTCGGCGGCGACGAAGGTGCGGGTGGAGACCGAGAAGGGGTCCAGGACCACGGTCCTGCGCTCCGACGGCAGCACCCAGGCCGTCAAGTCGCCGCCCGGAGCGACGGGTTGGATGAAGCTGACGATCCTCGACGCGGTGGAACGCCGCACCGGACTGCTGGGCGCCGGCTTCTCCGAGATCGCTCTGCCGGACGTCCAGGTGACCCGGCTGCTGCGGCTGCCGACCGACGCCGAGGACACCAACGCCGGCGCCGAGCTGATCTCCCTGCACCGCACGGCCAACCCGACCGGCCTGTCCGCCACGGGTATGGAGGCGGGCCTGCACCGGCGCTTCTCGACGGCCACGGGAGGGACGTACGCGATCCGGGCGAGCGCCGTCCCGGTGCCGGGCGAGCAACTCGACCGGCTGCTCTACGAGATCGCGCCCGAAGGCCAGGACCAGCGCGTGATCGCCACCGCGGACTCCACGGCGGCCCTCGGCGTCGGGCTGTCCGCGCGCAACCTCACCGACGGCGATCTGACGACGGCGTGGATCGCGGGCGACCGGCCGACGATCCATCTGCGCTGGGACGGCAAACAGCCCGTCAGTGAACTGGTGCTGGCCCCCGCGGGCGGCCTGTCCACCCGTCCGACCGAGGTGAACATCAGCTCCCCGGACGGCGCGACCATCGCCGGCGTCGACGAGAACGGCTGGGTCCGCTTCCCGGCGATCACCACCGACCGTCTCGACATCACGATCACCCAGACGGCACCGCTGACCCTCTACAACCCGATGGTCGACGAGGATCTGCGCCTGCCGGTGGGCCTGACCGAGGCGTACATCCCCTCGCTGGAGACGCCCCAGGGCTCCGCCCGCACACCCCAGCCGGACAGCGACCGGAAGTTCTCGCTGCCGTGCGGCGAGGGACCGGTGGTGTCGGTGGACCGCGAGCTCTACCAGACCAGCGTGAAGGGGACGGTGGGAGACCTCACCCAGCGCCGCCCCCTCGAGGTGACTCTCTGTCAGGAGGGGCGCACGGATGCCGAGTTGGACCTCGCATCCGGTACGCACCAGGTCGAGGCGGGCGACGCCGGGCCCCTGACGCTGACCGACGTCACCCTGACCCGCGGGACGGTCGCCGAACCCACCGCCACCGGACGTGACCTCCGGATCCGGGACTGGCTGGGCGACCGCCGCGAGGTGAGCGTCGGCTCCGGTGCGGCCATGTATCTGACGACGTACGAGAACTACAACGACGGCTGGAAGGCCACGCTGGGCGGCAAGGAACTGTCGTCGGTGCGGCTCGACGGCTGGCAGCAGGCCTGGCGGATCCCGGCCGGGGCGGGCGGCGACGTCAAGCTGTCGTACGAACCGGCGACGACCTACGACGGCGCGCTGATCGGCAGCGGTGTGGCGCTGCTGGCCCTGGTGGGCCTGGTGCTGTGGCGCCGGCGCTCGCCCAACCCCGACGAGCCGCAGGTCCTTCCGCCGCCGCCGGGTCTCTGGCTGGGCACGGTCGCGCTCACCGTGGTGGGGGTACTGATCGCCGGGTGGTTCGCCCTGCTGGTGCCGGCGCTGGCGCTGCTGGCGCACCGGCGGCACGAGTGGCTCGTACCGATCGCGTTCGCGGCGCTGGCCGGGGCGGGCATCGCGGCCGCGACCGGGGCGGGCGAACCGGTCGCGGCGGAGCACGGGGCCTTCGGTCATACGGCCCAACTGCTGGCGCTGATCGGCTTGTTCGCGGCGGTGGTGAGCGTGCGGGACTCCGAGGCGGAGAGCACGCCACCCGGCTCGGAGGCGCCGACGCGACAGCTACCCAAAGCCGAAGGGGGCGAACCCGCATGACCACCGCACCCGCGCGCATCCCGTTCCCGGTGGTGGACGAGGTCTCCCGGCACTGCCTCCAGGAGGAGGAGCCGGAGACGGTCCACATCGAGGTCCATCTGCCCGGGCGTCTTGACCCGGCGGGGCTGCGGAAGGCGTTCCACGAAGCGCTGCTGCGGCATCCGCGGATCCTGATGAGGGAGGCGCGCGGGGCGTGGTACCGGCGCCGGTACGAGTGGGAGCTGACCGAGCGCCCGGACGTGGAGGTGGTCACCTTCCCCACTCCGGGGAAGGACGCGTTGCGGGACGCGCGGACCCGGGCGCTGACGACGGCGCCGCCGCTGACGGACTCGCCGCCGATCCGGCTGGAGGTGGTGGAGGGGGCGGGACGGGCGGAAGGAAGCGAGGCGACGGACGTCGTGGGATGGGGCAGGGCGGCGGACCGGCGGCCGGGTTCCCGGCTGAGCGACTCCACCGTCCTCTTCCTCACCATCAACCACACCGCCCTGGACGGCCCCGCCTGCCTCCGCGTCCTCGCCACCGCCGCCGAGCTCTACGGCGGCCGCGACAACAGCCCCGCCGCACCTCCGGTCCGCGCCGCCGAGATCCCCCAGGACCCCGCGGAGACCCCGTCAAACTGGTCTCCGCCCGCACGAGTGGCGCCCGGCACCCCCGAGCACTCCCCCGGCAACGGCATGCTCGTCACCGAACTCCCCCTGCCGCACCGCCCCAAGGGAGCCCCCTACACCGTGAACGACCAGCTCATGGTCGCCACGGCCCTCACCATCGCCCACTGGAACCGCGAACACGGCACCCCACCCCGCCCCTTACGCATCACCATGCCGGTGGACGACCGCCCCCGCGACACAAGCATGCCGATCGGCAACGGCACCCGGCTCGTCGAAGTCCCCTTCTCACCGCAGGAGTTGACGACCACCGACCTGCCCGGCCTGTTGGAGCGCACAGCGACCCGTACCCGCGCCCTCAAGTCCCTCCCGCGCCCCCAACTCGGCCGCGGCGCCACCCTGCTCACCGCCCCGGTCACCCCCGTCGCCTGGCGGGCCGCCCTGACCCGGAGCCTGCGCAGAGCGGCCGGGCCCTGGACGTCCACCACGCTCCTCAGCAACATCGGCCGCATCCCGTACCCGCTGGACTTCGGCGAGGAGGCGGGCCGGGCGCACGCCGTGTGGTTCTCGGCGCCCGCCCGGATGCCCCGCGGCCTCACGGTCACGACCGCCTCGACGGCCGGCCGTCTCCACCTCGCCCTGCGCTGGTCGCGCGCCCTGCTCAGCCATGGCGACGGCGCCCATCTGCGGGACCTGTTCGAGCACTATCTGCACACGACGGACATGGACCAGCGATGACGACCGCCCAGACCTCCCAGGCATCCCAGACCTCCCGGACCGCCCCCGCCAGGCCGCCCGAGCTGCGCGACTTCTACGAGGACCCCGCCGTCCCCGTCGCCTCCGGCACCCCGCGCAGCCTCCGCCAGGCCCGCATGCTGGCCGAGGCACTGACGGCGGAGCGCGCGCACACCATCCTCGACATCGGCTGCGGCGACGGCACCGCCGCCGCGGTCGCCGCCCCCCTGCTCCCGGGCCACCGCCTCGTCGGCGTCGACTGGTCCCAGGACGCCCTGCGCCGCGCCCGCACCCGGCTGCCGTACACGGTCCGCGGCGAACTCGGCGACGGCGGACTGCCGTTCGGCACCGAGTCCGTCGACGCCGTGCTGTTCAGCGAGGTCATCGAGCATCTCGTCGACCCGGATGCGGCGCTGGACGAGATCCGGCGGGTCCTGCGCCCGGGAGGCCATCTCATGCTGTCCACCCCGAACCTGGCCGCCTGGTACAACCGTGGCCTGCTGCTGGCCGGGGTGCAGCCGGTGTTCTCCGAGGTCAGTCTGCGTGCCATCCACGGCCGCCCGGGCCGGGAGGTGGTGGGGCATCTGCGGCTCTACACCGCCCGGGCGCTGCGGGAGTTCGTCGCCGCGGCCGGCTTCACGGTCGTACGACTGGAAGGGGCGCCCTTCCACGGCGTACCGCGGCCCATGCGGCCGCTCGACCGGCTGGCGTGCCGCAGACCCTCCCTCGCCTCGATCCTGCTGTTGCACGCGCGGAAGACCTAGGGGGCCTGGCCATGTGGTGGGGAGTGGCGGCGGCTCTGTTGGCGAACACCCTGTACAGCATCGGTTTCGTCCTGGAGAAACGAGCGCTCGGCTCCCTGCCCGAGGTGTCGATCCGGCAACCCGCCCGGCTGCTGCGACTGGTGCTCGGCAGCCCGCTGTGGATCGGCGGGTCGCTCGCGCTGTTCGCCGGGTTCGGCGCACAGCTGATCGTCTACCGCACCCTGCCGATCGCCGCCGCACAGGGCATCTTCGTCTCCGGTCTCGTGCTGCTGGTCCTGCTGTCGGCGCGGCTGCTGGGCGAGGAGACGACCGGGCGGGAGCGGTACGCCCTCGGCGCGATCCTCGCCGCGCTGCTCATGGTCGTCCTGTCGCTGGACGAGCGCGCGGACACCGTCAGCCAGGCCGCCCCGTACCCGCTGATCCTGCTGGTGTGCGTGCCGTCGCTGGCGGCGGGCGTGTGGCTGTACGGGTCCGCTGAGCGCCGCGCCCGCCACCGCCACCGGATGCCGACGACCGGTGTCGAGTACGGCGTGGCGGTGGGTCTGCTGTACGGCGTGAGCTCCCTCGCGATCAAAGGCGTGTCGAGCTATCTGACCTCGAGCGGCCTCGGAGGAGCGGTCATCGGCCTCCTCCGCTCCCCCTATCCGTATCTCCTCCTCTTCACCGGCGCGTTCGGGCTCGTCATGTCGCAGGCAGCCCTGCAACGCTGCCGGGCCTCACTGATCGTCCCCGTGTGCACGACGGTGACCTGTCTGTTCACGGCGGTGCTCGGCACCCTGTCGTTCGGCGAGGCGCTGCCGCACGACCCGCTGCGGCTCGCGCTGCGGCTGGCCGGCACCGCACTCGCCGTCTCCGTACTGCTGTCCATGCCCAGGCACGACCAGAGCGCCACCCAACCCCCCATCGGCGCCAAGGAGTTGACACCCCCATGAAACCCGACGACCCGCTGCTGCAGATACTGGCGTGCCCGCTCGACAAGGGGCCGCTGCACCTCGTCGTACCGGACGAGGTCCTCTACAACCCGCGCCTGCACCGCCGTTACCCCGTGGTGGACGGCATCCCGCAGCTGCTGCCGTCCTCCGGGGAACAGGTCTCGGACGACGAACACGAGGACCTGCTCAAGCGGATGAGCCCATGACCCTGGCCGCGCGAATCGCCCCGCTGCTGCCCACCCGGCTGGTCGCCGCCGTCGCCCGGGCCGTGTACCCGCGCTTCGAACCGGAGTTGGCGCGCCTCGGCGAGCTGTGCCCCGCGGGCTGCGGCACCGCCGTGGACGTCGGCGGCTGGTACGGCCCCTGGACACGCCGGCTGTCGAGACGGGCGCGCCGGGTGGTGACCGTGGAGCCGGTCCCCCACCTGGCCCGGCTTCTCGCGGCGACCGCCCCGCCGAACGTCCGGGTCGTCCAGGCCGCCGCGGCCGAACGCCCCGGCCAGGCCCGTCTGTGGCTGCCGGCGCGCGACGCGGGCGACCGGGGCGTGTCCTCCCTGGTCCGGCGCGACATCCACGCCCAGGCCCTCTCGGTCGGCTGCGTCACCCTCGACGAACTGGGCCTCAAGGACGTCGGTTTCGTCAAGGTCGACGTCGACGGCAGCGAGCTCGCGGTCCTCCGCGGCGCGACCGGCATCCTGACGCGCGACCGTCCGGCCCTCTTCATCGAGCTGGAGTCCCGTATCCAGCCGATCGCCCCGGTGGTGACGTATCTGTCCCTGCTCGGCTACGAGGGCTGGGTGCTGCCGGGCCGCGACTGGGTGCGGTTGAGCACCTTCCCGCTGGAGGCCCACCAGGCGGAGGCCTCCTACGTCGTCAGCCACGGCCTGCTCCGCCGCGTCCTGCCCCTGCGGGGTCCCCGGTACGTCAATTCGGTGCTCTTCCTGCCCGACGCCCGCCGCCCGGTGGGCCACGATGGATCACATGTCCCTTGATTTCCAGCTGGTGCTGCTCCGTCGCATGGCCGACCACAACCCGGACCTCGTCGAGGACGCCCGCCGCGAGCTGGGCGCCTCCCTGGCCGACATGCGCGAGGCGAACAAACGCTGGCAGGCGATGATCCGCTCCCCCCGCGCACGCGGCGCAGCGTCCCGCTACCGCTCGGTGCTGGGAACCCCGGAGACGGTCCTCACCCGCAAGGTCGGCGACCTGGACTGCGAGGCCTGGCTGTGGCCCCTGCCCCTCTGGCCGGACCTGCGCTTCGAGGTACTGCTGGCACCGAACGGCGCGGTGTGGAACGAGTGGCTGGTCCGGGCGCCGGGAGCTTCCGCACCGGAGCTACGGGCCCTGGAAGACCTCACCCCTTGGTCCTGCACGGTCGACGAGGCGGCACGGGCCTTCGCCCCGGCCCGCCCCCTGGAGGGCACGGCTCCGACCCGCTGGGGTCTGGCATTCACGGCCCCGGACCGGGAGGGCATACGGCGTGAGTGCGCGGCGGAGTTCACCTGGGGCCTGCTGCAACGGCTGGCGGTGCGCTGACCCTTTCAGGGGTGAGCGGTGGCGCCCGGCTCCTGGGCCGCCTTCAGGATCGCCGCCACGACGAGCGGCAGGGACCGTGGATGCAGGTCGAGGAAGAGATTCGGTTCGACGAGCTCCAGCTCCATCACCCACGGCCGGGCGTCGTCCCCGTCGACGAGGTCCACGCGCGCGTACAGCAGCTCCGGAGCATCCGGTGCGGCGGCCAGAGCGCGCTCGGCGACGGCGAGTTCGGCCGGGGTCGCCGTCCACGGCTCCAGGCCCGGGTGGGCGACCTTGGCCGCGTCGAAGGCCGTACCGGGCGCGAGGACCGCCCGCTTGCGGCTGGCGTGCAGGAACCGGCCCCCGAAGAACAGCAGCGCCCGCTCACCGCCGGCGTCGATGCCCTTCATGTACGGCTGCACCATCGCGGTGAGCCCCTCCTCGTGCATCCGCGCGAGCTGCCGTACGGCGGTCCCGTGCTGCTCCGGCGTGTACCGCGCGGCATAGCGGGCGCCCGCTCCGGAGGCCGGCTTGACGACGTACTCCCGGTCGTCCGGGAGGTCGACGGCGTCACCGGGCGCGAGATACCGCGTGGGCACGGTGGGCACCCCCGCCGCCGCCAGCTCCCCCAGATACCGCTTGTCGGTGTTCCACCGCACGACCTCGGCCGGATTCGCGAGCCGGGTGGCCTCGGCGCACCGCTCGGCCCACGCCACGAACTCCGCCACCCGCCAGCTGTAGTCCCAGGTGGACCGGATGAGGGCGAGGTCGTAGCCGCCCCAGTCGACCTCGGCGTCGTCCCAGAACACGGCGTCCGCCTCGGCCCCGGCCACCCGCAGGGCGTCCAGGAGCACCGGCAGATCGCGGTCGTGGCTGGGCTCCGGCCGGGGGTCGTAGGTGACGAGGGCGACTCGGGGCACGACGGGGGTCCCTTCTCGTACGACGGGTACATCGGCAGACTAAGCGGCCTTGGCGAAGTCGAGTGCGGCACCGCGCCCCGTAAGGGGCGCGGGGAACTGCGCGAACAGCCCCCACCGCCCGCGGTTTCCGTACTGCCCTTCCAGCGGAGCGCTCAGGCACGGCCTCCGCAACCGCGCCAACCCGTTTGACCTTCCCCCTCGGTGAAGCCCCAGCATCGGAGGCAGGACCCGGACGGGGAGGACGTACATGCTGACGATCGGTGCCTTCGCGAAGGCGTGCCGGCTGTCGCCCAAGGCCCTGCGGCTCTACGACGAGCTGGACCTGCTGCGTCCCGCGAAGGTCGACCCGGACACCGGATACCGGTACTACGCGGTCGAGCAGCTGGAACGGGCACGGCTGGTGGCGTGGCTGCGGCGGATCGGGATGCCGCTGGCCCGGATCCGCGAGGTGTGCGCCCTCGATGCCGCGGCGGCGGCCCGGGAGGTCCGTGCCTACTGGGCACGGGTCGAGGCGGAGACCGCGCAGCGGCGTGACCTGGCCGGGTTCCTGGTCGACCACCTGACGTCCGTCGCGCGAAGGGACCCGCCCGTGCTGGAACTCCGCTACGCCGCCCGCTCGGACCCCGGCCGGGTCCGCCCCGCCAACCAGGACACGGCCTACGCGGGCACCCGGCTGCTCGCGGTCGCCGACGGCTACGGCCCCGCGGGCCTGCCGGCGAGCAGCGCGGCCGTGGAGGCACTGAAGTGCCTGGACGCCGAGGACGTGTCGGCGGGCGACGTGCTCAATCTGCTCGAGGAGGCGGTGCGGGGCGCGACGGAGGCCGTCGCGGAGGCGGCCGAGTCGGGCACGACCCTGACGGCGCTGCTGTGGACGGGCTCCCGGCTGGCCCTGGTGCACATCGGCGACTCCCGCGCCTATCTGCTCCGCGAGGGCGGTCTGTTCCGCATCACCCACGACCACACGCTCGTCCAGTCGCTGATCGACGAGGGCCGTCTGACACCGGAGGAGGCGAGGTCCCACCCACAACGCGCCCTGCTCCTCAAAGCCCTCGGCACCACGGCCCCCGACCTCCGCCTCCACGAGGCCCGCCCCGGCGACCGCTACCTCCTGTGCTCCGACGGCCTGTCCTCGGTCGTGCCGGAGGACGACATCCGCCGCACGCTCGCCTCGGCCGCCGCCCCGGACGCGGCCGTCCACACCCTGATCGCCGCGGCGAACACCGCGGGCGGCCCGGACAACGTCAGCTGCGCGGTCGCGGACCTGGTGACGGCGGACGGCCACCCGCCGCACCCGACCTGATCGGGCACAGGATGTCGGGTCGGGCAGGGTGGGTCCTTCCTAACGTGGGTGATCACAAGGGAAGGAGGCCGGGGTGCTGGAGCGGCTCAACCAGGCCATGGAGTACATCGAGGACCGCCTCGATCAGCGGATCGAGGCGGCCGACGTGGCACGGACCGCGCTGACCTCGGAGTACCACCTGCGGCGGCTGTTCTCCGCGCTGGCGGGGATGCCGCTGTCGGAGTACATCCGGCGCAGACGGCTCACGATCGCCGGCGCCGAGGTGCTGGCCGGGGACCGGACGCTGCTGGAGATCGCGGTGCGCTACGGCTACACCTCGGGAGAGGCGTTCGCGCGCGCGTTCCGCGCCATGCACGGCGTCGGTCCCGGCGAGGCCAGGCGGACCGGCGCGGCTCTGGAGTCCCAGCCACGGCTGTCCTTCCGTCTCACCGTCGAAGGGAACAGCAGCATGCGATACCGGATCGTGGAGAAGGACGAGTTCAGGGTGGTCGGCAGGAAGGTACGCGTCCCCCTCGTGCACGAGGGGATGAACCCGGCCATCGCCGACTTCATCCGCGGCCTCGGCCAGGAGACACTGCGGCGCATCGAGGAGCTGTCCGACCAGGAACCGCAGGGAATTCTGGGCGTGAGCGACAACCTGGACCCGAGCCGGGCGGAGGGCACCGAACTCGACTACTACCACGGGGTGGTGAGCGGGGCGCCCGTGCCCGACGACATGGAGGCGCTCACCGTACCGGCCGGGACCTGGGCCGTCTTCGAGAACTCAGGGCCCTTCCCGCAGGCGCTCCAGTACCTGTGGCGGGACGTGTTCACCCAGTGGTTCCCGTCCAACCCGTACCGCAGCCGCCCGGGCCCCGAGCTGCTGCGGACCCGCCTGACACCGGACGCGGCACAGGCGGACGCGGAGCTGTGGATCCCGGTGGAGCGGGACCCCGCCTGAGCACCGCGGGAAAGCGGGGGCACCGGGTGGGAGCGCCCCGGCACAATCACCGCATGTCGATCTCCGGAACGGACGCCTACGCCACGGAAACCCACCTCCCCCCACTGGTCGAGCGCGCCCTCGCCGCCGCCCGCGCCCTTGCCTTCCCGCACTCCGTCCGCCCCGAGCAGGGCCGTCTGCTGCACGCCCTGGCAGGGGGCGCGGCGGGTGCCGTCGGGGAGACGGGCGCGGGCTGCGGGGTGGGCCTGGCGTGGCTGGCCTCGGGGGCCCGGGAGGGCGTACGGATCGTCGGCGTGGAGCGGGACCCGGAGCGCGCCCGCGTCTGCGCCGAGGTCTTCGCCGACCGGCCCGAGGTGGAGATCCTCCACGGGGACTGGCGGCGGATCGGTGAGCGGGGTCCGTACGACCTCCTCGTCCTGGACGGCGGCGGCACCGGCAAGTCCGCGGACGACGACCCCGCCGACCCGGCCCGGCTGCTCACTCCGGACGGCACGGTCGTGATCGACGACTTCACCCCGGCGACCGACGATCCACCGCTGCACGACGGGAAGGTGGACCGGCCCCGGCTGTTCTGGCTGCGCCACCCCGCCCTGAACACCCTCGAACTCCCCCTGGCACCCGACCTGGCCACCCTCGTCGGGACCCGGCGCCGGCTCGCCGGGACGGAGACGACCTGGCGGGGGTTCGCGTACGGGCAGATCGTGCGGGGCGTCGTCACCCGCATCGAGCGCTTCGGCGTGTTCGTGGACCTCGACGGCAGCGAGGGCTTCATCACCGCCCCCGAGCTCACCCGGCGCCCCTTCGACTCCTACGACGAGGTCGTCCACGTCGGCCAGGAGGTGACCGCGGAGATCCTCGCCTTCGAGCTGTTCCGGCCGCAGGTCAGGATCTCTACGGCGGCCCTGGAACCGGACCCGTTCGGGGAGTTCGCCCGGAGCGCGTTCGGGCGGCGCCTGTCCGGGACCGTCACCAAGGTCGTGCCGTTCGGCGTGTTCGTACGGGTCGCCGAGGGGATCGAGGGCCTGGTTCACCGCGACGAGCTGACCGACCGCGCCGCCGTCGAGACCGGCGCGAAACTGACCGTCGAGGTCACCGACATCAACCTCGTGCGGCGTCGGATCCGCCTGCGCTTCGCACCCTGACCGCTAGCGGTCGTCCTCCTCCGCCTCCCAGTCCAGTACGGAGCTTCATTCAGGCGTGAACTCGTACTGCACCTCGTAGAGATGGCCCGCCTTCACCATGACGGTTGCTTCGATCGGGCGTTCGTCATCGCCGTACACCACGCGCAGAGTCCGCAGCACCGGCAGGCTGCCACCGGGAAGTTTCAGTGCCCGGTACTGCTCCTGCGTGGGGACGCGGGCGGAGACTCTGTCCACGCTGAACCGAGGCGGGTGTCCGAGACCGGCGAGGAGAGCGGGCGTGCCGCCCGTGATCCGTCGCCGCTCCACTATGGCGGTGCCGCGCGCTATACCCAACGGATAGTAGGAGTAGACCAGTTCAGCCGGTTCATCGTCGATGAGCAGCAACTGGTGGCGCAGCACTGCTGTACCGCCCTCCAGCAGGTTCAGCGCTTCAGCGACGTCCGGGGGAGGAACGGTCTCCATGACGTCGAGCAGCTTGCTTCGCGCCCGCGCCCCGTGCCTGCCCGCATCCGTGAGCCAGCGGTAAGGTTCGCCGGGAGCGGCCGTGGCCATGGACGAGGCCGGGCGCAAGGTCCGCTGCCGATGCTCGCGCACGGTGACAGCGGCGCCCGCCCGCCCGATCACGAGCCGCTCGTCCTTGAGTAGCTGCAAAGCCTTCTGCACGGTGGCGCTAGACGCCTCGAAGCGGGCCTTAAGCTGCACCGTCGATGGGAGTTTGGCGCCTGGCGGCATCCCTCCACTCAGGATGTCGTCCCGCAGATCTGCCGCGATCCGCTCATGCAGGGAACGCCGGTCGATGTCTTCCGCCTCGGCCTTGGGCACGGTCAGTCCCCGATCCACATCTCATAGCGCAATTGCTGCCGATGCGCAGGCATGACCATACGGTCCACCTGGATCGGCTGATCGTCCCGATCCAGCGTGAGCCGGGTCAACTGGAGCACGGGCTCGTCGGGCGCAGTCCGAAGCACATCCCGTTCCGCCTTGCTGGGCATTCGCGCCACCACGTCCTCACGGACACGTACGCCGACATGTCCCAGCTCACTGAGCAACGCAACCGCCCCGCCGCGGATCTTGGCTGTGCCCGCCAGCCCTGTGCCACGCGCAAGGCCAACCGGGTAGAACGTATCGGTCAACTCGCAAGGCGCATCGTCGAGATACATGACCCGACGGCGTACGACCGCCACATCCCCTTCGGACAGCCCGAGAAGCTCCGCGACGCCTCTCGGTGCAGGCACCTCAACGGCGTGAACGATATGCTGCCCGCCGCTCCGGCCCCGTGCTTCAAGCTCAGCACTCCAGGCGTCCGACTGCCCTTTCCCGCGCGGGGTCACATACGGCAACGAGGCACTGACCCACCTGCCATCACTCACGAGACCTCCCGCAGGACCATCACTCGCGGACCTTTCCGCCTTACACAGTAAGCGACTTGGTGACCGCGATCGCCCTTTCGACATCTTGCTGCTTTTCGCGAATAGCAGTAACTTGTGGAGATCGTACAGCCCAGGATCAAGGCGGTGGTTCGCCGTGCCCTTGTTACGGCAGCGACGGTTCTCCCGATCGCGTTGCTCTGCGCGCGCCGCGCGAGATTTCGCCCTTGCCACTCTCGGCGAGTGGCACGTCGATGACCGCCACGACGACATCCGGCTGTGCGTCTCGGAAGTCGCCACCAACGCCCTGATCCACGGAGTGCCACCGGGGCGGGACTTCTGCGTACGGCTCTGCCTGGACGGCACCACACTCAGAGTCGAGGTCCGCGACAGCGGAGACGGTCAGCCAGTGGTCCGCCTGCCAGACATAGCGGATCCCGATGGGCGGGGCCTCTTCCTGGTACGCGAGTTGGCGGACGACTTCGGCGTCACCGAGCACGTCCCAGGCGAAACGGTGTGGCTCGTTTTCAAGGTCGCGGCCGTGTCGGGAACCGGAATCCCCAAGGCCGATCTCGCGGGCGGCAACAGGTGAAGGTCACCCGCATCGCCCTTTCGAAGAACCTCAACGACGGCAAGTACGCCCAGCTGGTCCAGCAGGCATCCCAGCTGGGCCGCGTGCGGTCGCTGGTATGGCGCCAGTACGGCTCCGTCGCCGGCGTCGGTGTGCGGGATCGCACGATCCGTGACCGGTGGCTACGAGACGGCACCGCGGCCGGTTTCGGTGTGCTCGCGAACGCCTGGAAGGAAACGGTGCGGGACGCGGTCGCCGACATCACCGCGAACCGCGAGGCGGCCAAGGCCAAGGTCCGCCGGGCCATCATCCGTCACACCACAGACGATGCCGAGCGCAAGCGTCTGTTCACCGCGCTCAAGTACGACACATGGACCGCGGATCCATACCTGTCCCGCCAGATGCGCGGCCATTGGAAGCACGGCCGGAACCGCACGCACAACCAGATCGTCGTGCGTTCCGACCAATACAGGACCTTCACTCTCGCCGAGGGCGGCAACGTCTGGCTTGCCGTGCCCGGACTGGAGCGTCGCCAACTCGTCAGAATCCCGCTGAACACCACGATGGAACCGACTGGAACCTTACGGCTGATCATCCGAGGCGGGCGGATCGAGGTGCACTACCAGATCCACGACGGTGCACTGAAGTCGTCCCGGCGTCCGTGCGGTACCCGTGAGATCGGGGTGGACAAGGGATACAGCGAGGTTCTCACCGACTCCGACGGCCGGCGTCACGGCCGGGAACTCGGGCGCCTACTGACCACCGAATCCGACCAGCGCAAACTGGTCAACGCCCACCGCGCCAAACTTCGTTCCATCGCCGAAAAGGCATCCGCGCGTGGGAACCATGCGAAAGCGCAGCGGATCTGGACCAACAATCTCGGCATGCTCAAGAAGGAGCGCAGAGATGCCGCATGGCGCGCCCGGATCCGCGATGTCACTTTCCAGGCCGTACACACCGTGGTGGACAAAGCCGCAATGATCGTGGCCGAAGACCTCACCAAGACTTTCACCAGCCGAAAGAGGCTGGGGAAGAACACCAACCGGCGCTTGGCAACCTGGACCAAGGGTGTCACCGCAGAAGCGCTGGAAGCTGTGTCGGGCCGCAAAGGTTCTGCGGTGCGGCTGGTCAACGCTGCCTACACCTCACAAGCCGTCCCTTTCACGGATAACCTCGGTGTCCGCAAAGGGGACCGGCTTCACTGCCCATGCGGGGCGGTGTGGCAAGCAGACCACGCCGGAGCGATCAACATCCTGCACAGAGCGAGTGACCCCGACATCACCCCGCACACCCCGTACAGGCGCGTGCGGCAGATTCTGCAGGAACGTACAGATCGCCAACGGTCCAGACTGCCGGACCAGGACTCCAGCGCCGGGAGCACGTGCCGGTGCGGAGAGCGAACCATCCGATCCCTGCTCAACCGTGAGCACTGAGAAGGAAGCAGTACGACGCGTGACCTCTCTCTTCCCGGCCCTGACGGACGCTCCGGCGGACCGCCCCGCCCTGCGGTTCGGCGACCGGTCCCTGACGTACGCGGAGCTCGCCACCGCGACCGGTCTGCTGGCCGGCAGCCTCCGGGACGCCGGCCGCGTCGCCGTCTGGGCGACCCCGACGCTGGAGACCGCCGTCGCCGTCGTGGCGGCACTGCGGGCCGGTGTGCCCGCGGTGCCGCTGAACCCGAAGTCCGGGGAGAAGGAGCTCGGACACATCCTGTCGGACAGTGCGCCGTCGCTGGTCCTGGCGGCACCGGGAGATGAACTACCCGCCGTAATAAGGGACTTGCCACGCATCGACGTAACCCCCGACACGACCACCGCGGTCACCCCCACCCAAGAGACGGCCACCGACGACGACCCCGCCCTCGTCGTCTACACCTCCGGCACCACCGGCCCCCCGAAGGGCGCCGTCATTCCCCGCCGGGCGATCGCCTCGACCCTGGACGCGCTGGCCGACGCCTGGCAGTGGACCGGCGAGGACGTGCTGGTGCACGGTCTGCCGCTGTTCCATGTGCACGGCCTGGTCCTGGGCATCCTCGGGCCGCTGCGGCGCGGCGGATCGGTGCGCCATCTGGGCCGGTTCTCGACGCAGGGTGTCACGCGGGAGCTGTCCGGCGGCGCGACGATGCTGTTCGGGGTGCCGACGATGTACCACCGGATCGCCCAGTCCCTGTCCGGGGAACCGGAGTTGGCGAAGGCGCTGGGGCGGGCGCGGCTGCTCGTCTCCGGGTCGGCCGCGCTGCCGGTGCACGACCACGAGCGGATCACGGCCGCGACGGGGCGGCGGGTGATCGAGCGGTACGGCATGACGGAGACGCTGATGAACACCAGTGTCCGCGCGGACGGCGAGGCCCGGGCGGGGACGGTGGGGGTGCCGCTGCCGGGGGTGGAGCTGCGGCTGGTGGAGGAGGACGGGGCGCCGATCACCTCGTACGACGGGGAGACGGTGGGCGAGATCCAGGTGCGCGGCCCGAACCTGTTCACCGAGTACCTCAACCGGCCCGACGCGACGGCGGCCGCGTTCACGGCGGACGGCTGGTTCCGTACGGGGGACATGGCGGTGCGCGAGTCCGACGGCTATGTCCGGATCGTGGGCCGGAAGGCCACCGACCTGATCAAGAGCGGGGGGTACAAGATCGGGGCGGGTGAGATCGAGAACGCGCTCCTCGAACACCCCGGGGTGCGGGAGGCGGCGGTCACCGGAGAGCCGGACGCCGATCTGGGCGAACGGATCGTCGCCTGGATCGTGCCGGCGGACCCCGAGTCCCCGCCCACCGCGGAGGAGTTGGCCGACCACGTGGCCCGCCGCCTCGCCCCGCACAAGCGCCCACGCGTCGTCCACCACCTGGACGCCCTCCCCCGCAACGACATGGGGAAGATCATGAAGCGGTCGCTGGCCCATGACTGACCGTCTCTCCGCCCGCGAGTTCCTCGCCCTCGTCACGGACGACTTCACCGAACTCCCCGCCCCCGCACGGGAGTCGACGCCCGACGGCCCGCTCGGCTGGCAGGGCTACGACGCCGCACGCGCCCGCGCGACCGAGCGCACCGGCGAGGACGAGTCCGTCGTCTGCGGAACGGGACAGGTCGAGGGAACCCGGGCAGTGCTGCTCGCCTTCGAGTTCGGCTACCTCGGCGGCTCCCTGGGCGTACGCACCGGCGACCGGCTGGAGGCGGCGTACGCCTACGCCCGCGCCCACCGTCTCCCGGTCGTCCCCCTGGTCGCCACGGGCGGCAGCCGTATGCAGGAGGGCATGCTCGCCCTGACCCAACTCCAGCGCGTGGCACGCCAGTCGGCCCTCACCCGCGAGGCGGGCCTGCCCCAGATCGCGGTGGCGCGGGACCCGACCACAGGCGGCGGCTGGGCCACCCTGGGCGCGGGCGCCGACATCGTCCTCGCCCTCCCCGGCGCCCAGATCGGCTTCGCGGGCTCCCGGGTCCGCCCGCCGGACGCGGACCCGAGGGCGTACACGGCCGAGGCGCAGATGGCGGCGGGTGCGGTGGACGCGGTCGTACGCCCGGAGGAACTGAGGGAGACACTGGGCCGCTGGCTGCGGCTGCTGACGGGATCGTCGACACGGGCGGCGCCGGTGCCACGGACGCCGGGCCACTCCGTCGCGCACGACACGGCCGGGCCCCCGACGACCGACGCCGCACCGGAAGCACCTGACTCCGGCGGCACCGCCGCACGCCCCGACGTCCCCGCGGCCGCCGACGACGCCGCAGAAGCCCGCGGCCCCGGCGCACCCGCCCCCGGCGGCACCGCCCCACGCCCCGGCCTCCCCACGGACATCGCAGCGGCCGAAGACGCCGGGGGAGCCCGCGGCTCCGCCCCCGCCCCGCACCTCTCGCTCACCGGCTGGGAAGCCGTCCGGCGTGCCCGCTCCCCCCGACGCCCGCGCGCCGACCGCTACTTGGACGACTACTTCACCCACCGCGTCACCGTCTCCGGCGACCGCTGCGGCGGCACGGACCCCGGCATGCTGTGCGGCTTCGGCGAACACGCGGGACGGACGGTCGCGTACGCCGCGCAGACCGGCACCGCCACCCGCCCCGCCGGTTATCGCACCGCCGCCCGGCTGATCCGGCTCGCGGACCGGCTCGGCATCCCGGTGCTGACGCTGGTGGACACCCCGGGCGCCGCCAACGACGCGGAGGCGGAGCGGCAGGGGGCGGGGGCGGCGATCGCGGAGGTGTTCGGCGCGGTGGCCTCCGCCCGGACCCCGGTCACCACCCTCCTCATCGGCGAGGGCGGCTCCGGGGGCGCCCTGGCCCTGGCCGCCCCCGGCAACACCTGGGCCACCCCGGACAGCTACTTCTCCGTCATCGCACCGGAGTCGGCGGCGGCCATCCTCAAGCGGCCCCCCAAGGAGACGGAGGCGACGGCGGACCAACTCCGCATCCGGCCGCAGGACCTGGTGGAGCTGGGGGTGGTCCGGGCGGGGGGCCCGTTGCCCTCGTGAAGCGAGCCTTTACATGTTCCATATGTGGGACATAAGCCGCTAAACCCCCCATTCAGCCTCCCCCCACCCGGCCCCCCACAAAAGGCGCCCCACCCCCACCCCCCACACGATGCCAATGAGCCCCGCCACCCGGCGCGGCCACGGTCTGTGTTCTCGGGAGGACCTGCCCATGACCGCCACCGCCAGTCTGGAGCAGCTGCGTCGCTGCCACTTCGCCGTCGACATGGGTGCGGCGAGGACGCGGGTGTACGTGAAGGGCACCGGGCTCGTCGTCGACCAGCCGTCCGTCGCCGCCGTGAACACCCGGACCGGCGCGCTGATCGCGGTGGGCGAGTTCGCGGAGAAGATGACGGGCCGCACCCCCGACTACATCCGTGTCGTCCGTCCCGTCTCCGGCGGCACGGTCGTCGACATCGAGATGGCCCAGCGCATGCTGCGGCACCTGCTCGGCGACAAGGTCCGCCGCTCGCTGCGCCGCAAGGCGATCCTGCGCGCCGCCGCCTGCACCCCGCACGACGCGGACCCCCTCGCCCAGCGCGCCTGCATCGAGACCATGGTCGGGCTGGGTGCCCGCCGCGTCGAACTCGTGGACACGCTCATCGCCGCCGCCGTCGGCTGCGGACTGCCGGTGGAGCGGCCCGAGGCGACGATGGTGCTGGTGTGCGGGGCCGCGGCCACCCAGGTCGCCGTGCTCTCCCTCGGCTCGATCGTCAACGCCGTACGCATCCCCGTCGGCGGCGAGGCCGTGGACCACGCGATCGTGCAGCACCTGCGCCACCAGCACGAGCTGATGCTGCCGAGCCAGTCCGTACGACCGCTCCAGCTCGCCCTGTCCGGCAACGGCCTCACCGCCTCGGGCCCCGCCTCCACCGAGATCCACGGACGGGACGTCGCCACCGGCCTCGCCCGCTCCGTCCAGGTCGACACCGCCGCCGTCCGTGACGCGATCCAGACCCCGCTCACCGCCGTGCTCGACGGCATCGGCAAGGTGCTGCGGGACTGCCCGCCCGACCTGGTGGCCGACCTCGCCGACCGCGGGATCATGATGGTCGGCGGCAGTGCGCTGCTCCCCGGTTTCGACGAGATGCTGCGGCACGCGACCGGCATGCCGGTGCACATCGCCGAACGCCCCGAGGTGTGCGCGGTGGAGGGTCTCGGCGCGATGCTGGAGGGCCGTATCGAGCCGCTGGCACTGGACCCGCTGACCGACTGACGCCGGCACCGAGACCGACACCGGTATTCATCGACCGTATGGCCGACGATCCCCTTCCCCCGCTCCTGGAAGCCGTCCTCAGCGTCGGCACCGATCTCGAACTGCGCACCACCCTCCAGCACATCGTGGACGCCGCCGCCGACCTCACCGGCGCCCGGTACGCCGCACTGGGGACGGCCGACCCGGGCCAGGACGGACTCATCGAGCTCCTCCCCCAGACTTCGTCCGGGGGACCCCATCTCGCTTCGCTCGCCGGGCCCGGCCCCGCGCGCACGGCGGTCTCGCTCACCGTGTCGATCCGGGTGCAGGACGAGGAGTTCGGCACGCTGCACCTCGCGGACAAGGGCAAGGAGCCCTTCACCGCCGAGGACGAGCAGCCCCTGCACGTCCTCGCCGCCCAGGCCGGGATCGCCATCGGCAACGCCCGGCTGTACGAGGCGGCCCGGCAGCGTGAGCGCTGGATCGAGGGCGCGGCGGCCGTGACGACCGCGCTGCTCGGCGAGGGGGTCCGCGGCCGACGCGCTCACGACGGTCGCCGAACGCGCCCGCCTGCTCGCCGAGGCCTCCGCGGGCGTCATCCTCCAGCCCACCGAGGAGGGCGGCATGGAGATCGTGACCGCCTCGACGTACGACGATCCCGGCGACATCGTCGGCACGATCGCCCCCGGCAGTCCGGTGCTGGAGCAACTCCTCGGCGGTGAACCGGTGTTCGTCGACGACTCGGCGACCGACCCGCGGATGACGACCCCGGTACGGCACCGGTTCGGGCCCAGCATGATGCTGCCGCTCCAGGCCGGCGGCCGGCTGATCGGGACCCTCGCCCCGCCCCGCCGGCGCGGCGACCGCCCGTACACCTCCGTGGAGCGCCTGCTCGCGGTCCAGTTCGCCTCGCAGGCCGCGCTCGCCCTGGTCCTCGCCGACGCCCAGCACAGCCGCGAACTCCTCGCCGTCTTCGAGGACCGCGACCGTATCGCCCGGGATCTGCACGACCTCGTCGTCCAGCGGCTGTTCGCCACCGGCCTGATGCTGGAGTCCATCCAGCGCCGCAGCGGGGCGGACGACGTGCACGAGACGCTGGGGAAGGCGGTCGACGAGCTCCAGTCGACCGTCCAGGAGGTCCGTACGACGATCTTCGCGCTGCGGCAGCCGCCCGCGGACGCCCCGACGACGTTCCGGGGCAAGGTGCTCCGAGAGACTGCGGGGGTGGCCGCCCTGCTGGGCTTCGCGCCGTCCGCACAGTTCACCGGCGCGGTCGAGAACCGTGTCCCCGAGCGGACGGCCGGCCGTCTCCTCGCCGCCCTGCGCCGCGCCCTCGCCACCGCGTCCCGCCGCTCCGGCGTCTCGCGCATCGAGGTCGGGGTCGACGCGACGGCGGCCCTGCCGGACGGCGGGGGGCGTACGGCTGACGGTGTACGACGACGGGACGGCCGACGACGGGGGCACGGGGACCACCGTGACCTGGCAGGCGCCGCTCTGAGGTCAGGGGGCCGAGGGGGCTGGACGCGGTGTCAGCACGCGAACCAGCAGCGCACCGTCGTCCCCTCCTCGCCGGTGTGGGTGCGGACGAGGTCGGCGATCAGGTTGACCAGCAGCAGGCCCCGCCCGCCGCGCTGGTCGCGGGCCGCGGGCCGCCGTCCCGCCAGGGGATCGGCGAGCCGTCCCTTGTCCCGCACCTCGCACACCGCGTACCCGTCCTCGCCCCACACCCGCAGCGTCCCCGAACCGCCGCCGTGCACCACGCTGTTGGTGGTCAGCTCGGCCGCCGCCAGGGTGAGGTTCTCCAGTGCGATCCCGGTCAGTCCGAGCCGGGCGCCCTCGGCGGTCGCGAGATGGCGGACCTCGGGCAGCGATCCGGCGTCGAAGCAGAGGGAGAGCACGTCCGCGACGACGGGCAGCGGCTCGTTGTAGCGGGCCACGACGTCGTCGGGGGCGTATCGGCCGCTCTCCTGTTCCGGTCCGCCGCCGGAGGGGATGACCGTGGGGTGGGTGGCGTAGGCGTCGGCGAGCACCCGCTCGTCGAGGCGCCGGACGTCGTAGGGGCACAGGATGGTCGCGAGCCGGCCCGCGAAGGCCGCGTTGATCAGTGCCTCGTGCTGGACGCACGCGGGGTACTCGCCGGCCGTGCGACCGGCCCAGATCGGTTCGCCGATGATCCGCACCCGGCGGCCGTCCGGCTGGGCGTCGGCGAAGGCCCGCAGCACGCCGGGGATGATCCGGCCGGGGTTGCGGCCGGCTTCCCGCATGTCCAGGAGCCGTACGGTGTCGGCGGCGTCGCCGAGGGCGTCGCGGATCAGCCGGAGGTTGTCGCCCGGTACGGCGACGGCGACCGGTTCGCCCGCGTCGAGGCCCTCGCGGACGAAGGGGATCGTGCCGGCGAGGTAGTCCTCGTCGTCCTGGTAGAAGAGGGCGGGGTGCAGGAAAGCGGCGGTCACGGCTGTGTCACCTCGATTCCCGACAGGCCCGGCCAGAACATGTCCAGCGTCCGGCTCAGTGTGGACGGCGGGCGGTGCAGCTGGAGCAGCCGGCCCTCCTCCAGTCGCCGCGCGGCGGACGCGAGGGCATCGGCACCCGCGACGTCGACGAAGGTCACCTCCGACATCTCCAGCCGGTACACGTCCGTACGCGCGCCCAACGCCTGCTCCAATGCGCGCTCCCAGATCTCGTGCGTGCCGTGGCCCACCTCACCCACGGCCCGCAGACCGCTGTGCCCGCGCAACGTGGACACCGTGAGGCGCGGTGCCGCGCCGGCGGACCGCTGAGGTGGTCGCTGGTGAAGATGCACGCCCTCTCCCACTGCTCGTGCGCATTCTCCGCTCTTCGTGGGCGCATTCTCCCGCTCTTCGTGGACGAAACGCGCTTACCCCGGCGGGGGCCTGTCAATCCCAGCCTCGTGGGTGTAGCCCCCGACCGGTCGGGCAGACGCACGATCAGCACCACCGGGCCCCCGCGGAGCCGGCTGTCCGGCTCCGCCCGGATTCCGGTGGGCGACGAAGGAGCCACATCAGGGCGACGACGGTCGGGGACCGACGAGGCGGAGACATGATCTCAGCGGCACACACATCTCTCACGGGGCGGCTGAACACCCTGGTCATCGATGGCCGTACGGAAGCGGGCCGGGCGGAGCTGCGGCCGCGCGGCGAGCTCGTCCACGGTTGCGCGAAGGTCCTGGACGAGACCCTGACGGCGCTGCCGGACGGAGTCCGCCGGGTCGAACTGGACATGTCCGCCGTGGTGTTCATGGACACCGCCGGACTCCAGTTCCTGGAAGTCCTCGACAGCTACAGCCGTCGGCGGCGCATCCCGGTGTCCGCCACCGGCTGGACCGGCCAGCCGCGCCGGATCCTGGAGCTCGCCGGCCTGGACACCACCGACCCGCTGCGGGCGGCCCCGCACCCGGCCGGCCCCGAGCCCGCTCCCCCGGCCCCCTCCGCGGTGGCCCTGGAGCGCGCGGAGCAGCTCCATCTGCTGCGCGCGGAGGTCGAGCAGCTCCGCCAGGCGATCGCCTCCCGGCCCGTGATCGACCAGGCCCGCGGCATCCTCATGGCCGCCCACTCCTGTACGTCCGAGGAGGCCTGGACCATCCTGCGCACGACCTCCCAGCTCTCCAACACCAAGCTGCGCACGATAGCCGCGGCCCTCACGGCCGGCACGGAGTCCGATGGCCCGCCGCCGCCCGAGGAGGTGCGCACGGCGTTGCGTACGGCGGTCAGGATCTGTCTGAACTGAGGCGGTCCTGCTGGATCTTGGCGCCAAAGCCCGTTGATCGATTCCTCGGCCGGACCGTAGGTTCCGTCGTATGACGAATCTCCGGATCGGTGTGATGTACGACCGCGACTGGGCCCCCGAGGGGCTGCCCGACTTCGCGCGGCGGGCCGAGGCGCTCGGCGCGGACGACCTGTGGGTGGTGGAGGACCTCCGCTGGAACGGCGGGGTGTCGGCGGCGGCCGTGGCGCTGGGCGCGACCGGGCGGTTGCGGGTGGGAATCGGGATCGCACCGGCGCCGTTGCGCAGCCCGGCGCTGCTGGCGATGGAACTGGCCACGCTGGCAAGGGTGTTCCCGGGCCGGCTGGTGGCCGGGATCGGTCATGGCGTACGGGAGTGGATGGAGCAGGTCGGTGTCGCGCCGCGCTCTCCGCTGGCCCTGCTGGAGGAGACGATCACCTCCGTTCGGGCGCTGCTCCACGGGGAGCGGGTCACGTCGCAGGGGCGGGAGGTGCGGATCGACGGCATCCGGCTCGTCCACCCGCCCGCCGAGCCGCCGCCGTTGGTCGCCGGTGTGGTGCGGCCCCGCTCCCTGGAGCTGTCGGGGCGGGTCGCGGACGGCACCCTGATCGCCGAGGGGCACGGACCGCGGGACCTGGAGAACATCCGGGCGCTGCTGGCGAAGGGCGGCGCGGGCGAGGACCACACGCTCAGTGTGTTCGCCTTCTGTGCCGTGGGTGACGACCCCGAGGAGGTGGCCCGGACCCTGCATCCGCACACCGAGGGCCACGGTGCCTGGCTGGGCCGCCCGCAGGAGGAGGTCTTCACGGTCTCCGGCAGCGCGGCACAGGCCGCTGAGAGGATCGGCGCACTACGGGCGTCCGGCGCCGACACCGTCGTCCTCCGCTTCGTCGGCCCCGAGCCGCTCCGGCAGCTGGAAGCCGTCCTGGAGGCCGCCGAGCGCTGAGCCGCTCCACAGCAAACACACAGGTCAGCGGGGTCGTAGAGGGATAACCCTCGAATGACCCCCGACCCAATGACATGCCACGGTCAAATCTGCCACTCTTCCTCCACCCTGCGCACCGGCCGCACACGCCGAGCGCGGAGGTTCCCGCACGGCCCTGCTCAGCTCGACCCGGACAGCACATCCCGTCTGCCCGGTCTGTCACCGGCCGTCGACGCGCGGCCGTCGCAGTAGGAGCAAGAGTGAGACGTACCCCCCGCCCGGCGACCGCAGCCGGAGCCCTGGCTGCCACCGCCGCACTGCTGGCCCTCGGCATACAGACGGTCCCCGCGGCCGCCGAGACCTCCCCCCACCCCAGTCCCCTGCGCACCGGCGGCCTCCAGGCCGAACTCACCCTGGCCCAGCACGCGGCGCTGCTGAAGAAGGCATCGAAGCAGACCGCGGCGACGGCCGGCACGCTCGGCCTGGGCGCGAAGGAGAAGCTGGTCGTCAAGGACGTCGTCAAGGACAACGACGGCACCCTGCACACCCGTTACGAGCGCACCTACGCCGGTCTGCCGGTCCTCGGCGGCGACCTGGTCGTGCACACCCCGCCGGCCGCCGAGGCCACCGGCACGGTGAGCACCACCTTCAACACCAAGCGGACCATCAAGGTCGCCTCCACCACCGCCGCCTTCGCCAAGTCCGCCGCCGAGACCAAGGCACTCAAGGCGGCCAAGGCCCTCGACGCCGAGAAACCCACCACCGACAGCGCCCGCAAGGTGATCTGGGCGGGCGGCGGAACGCCGAAGCTCGCCTGGGAGACGGTGGTCGGCGGCCTCCAGGACGACGGCACACCCAGCCAACTGCACGTCATCACCGACGCGGCCACGGGCGCGGAGCTCTACCGGTACCAGGCCATCAAGACCGGCACGGGCAACAGCCAGTACAGCGGCACCGTCACCATCGGCACCACGCTGTCCGGTTCGACGTACCAGCTGAACGACACCACGCGCGGCACCCACAAGACGTACAGCCTCAACAACGGCACGTCCGGCACGGGCACGTTGATGACCGACTCGGACGACGTGTGGGGCACCGGCTCCGGCTCCAACACGCAGACCGCTGGTGTGGACGCCCACTACGGCGCCCAGACCACCTGGGACTTCTACAAGAACACCTTCGGCCGCAGCGGCATCAAGAACGACGGCGTGGCCGCCTACTCGCGCGTCCACTACAGCACGGCGTACGTCAACGCCTTCTGGGACGACGACTGCTTCTGCATGACCTACGGCGACGGCACCAGCAGCACCCACGCGCTGACCTCGCTCGACGTCGCCGGCCACGAGATGACCCATGGCGTCACCTCCAACACCGCGAACCTCAACTACACCGGAGAATCAGGCGGGTTGAACGAGGCGACGTCCGATATCTTCGGCACCGGCGTGGAGTTCTACGCGGCCAACTCGACCGACGTGGGCGACTACCTCATCGGCGAGAAGATCGACATCAACGGCGACGGCACGCCCCTGCGTTACATGGACGAGCCCGACAAGGACGGCGGCTCCGCGGACAGTTGGTACTCCGGCGTCGGCAATCTCGACGTCCACTACTCCTCGGGCCCGGCGAACCACATGTTCTACCTGCTCTCCGAGGGCAGCGGCACCAAGACCGTCAACGGCGTCACCTACAACAGCCCGACCTCCGACGGCGTCGCGGTCGCCGGCATCGGCCGGGCCGCGGCCCTGCAGATCTGGTACCGGGCGCTGACGACGTACATGACGTCCAGCACCTCGTACGCGGGCGCCCGCACCGCCGCCCTGAGCGCGGCCGCCGACCTCTACGGCACCAGCTCGACCCAGTACGCCGGGGTGGGCAACGCCTTCGCCGGCATCAACGTCGGCAGCCACATCACGGTCCCGACGACCGGCGTCACGGTCACCAACCCGGGCAGCCAGTCCTCGACCGTCGGCACCGCGGTGAGCCTCCAGATCAGCGCGAGCAGCACCAACAGCGGCTCACTGACCTACGCGGCGAGCGGCCTGCCGACCGGCCTGTCGATCAGCTCCACGGGCGCCGTCTCCGGCACCCCGACGACCGCGGGCACGTACAGCACGACGGTCACGGTGACCGACAGCACGGGCGCGACCGGCACCGCCTCCTTCGCCTGGACGGTCAGCGCCGGCGGCAGCGGCACCTGCACCTCGGCCCAGCTCCTGGGCAACCAGGGCTTCGAGTCGGGCAACACCACCTGGACCGCCGGCAGCGGCGTCATCACCAGCTCCAGCGGCCAGGCGGCCCGCACCGGCTCCTACAAGGCCTGGCTGGACGGCTACGGCTCCACCCACACCGACACGCTCTCCCAGTCGGTGACCGTCCCGAGCGGCTGCACGGGCACCACGTTCACCTTCTACCTGCACATCGACACGGCCGAGACCACTACCAGCACCCAGTACGACAAGCTGACGGTCACCGCCGGATCGACCACCCTGGCCACCTACTCCAACCTGAACGCGGCCGGCGGCTACGTCCAGAAGTCCTTCAGCCTGTCCGCCTTCGCGGGAACCACCGTCACGCTGAAGTTCTCCGGTGTCGAGGACTCCTCGCTCCAGACCAGCTTCGTGGTGGACGACACGGCCGTGACGACCGGCTGACACTCCCCGCACAGCGACGCGGGTCCCGTCCGGGGCCCGCGTCGCCGTGCGTGCTCACGCCTCTTCGACCGCCATCGCACCGGCGCGTGGCGCGTCCTCGTGGTGCCCGTCCATCTGGACGAGCAGCCCGAGCAGCGAGGCGACGGTGAGCCTGGCCTCGGCGGGGTGGCGCAGAACCTTCCCCTGCGCGATCCGGTACGTGTTGCTGCGCCCCTCACGCGTGTGGGACAGGTATCCACTCTGCTCCAGATCGGAAATGATCTTCTGGACAGCGCGCTCCGTGAGTCGGCAATGGGCGGCGATGTCGCGCACCCTCGCGCTCTGATTCTCGGCAATGGCCGCCAGTACCCGCGCATGGTTGGTGATGAACGTCCACCCCGCGTGCGGCTCCGTCGCTCCACTCATGAAGGCATCGTACGCCTAGGGATTCAGGTATGAGAATACACGAAGCGAATTTCATGTATCTCTTGACGTGAGTCCGCGTTCGGGTGAACCTGGTGGCGTCGGAACGGTGGGTGTTCCCAGCCCTGGGGAGAGGACCATGTCCAAGTCGGCACCCGGCTGCGCCGGGCCGGTCAGCGGATGCACGAGGCTCACCGGCCACGACGGCGAGACACGGCTGACGGTCTGCGCCCGACCCGACGGCGACCGAACGGCGGTCACCGTGCACGGCGACCTCGACCTCGCCGCCGACCAGGAGCTCCAGCAGGCTCTGCGCTCGGCGCTCACGGACTCCGGCAAGGGCATCGACCTGGACCTCGACGGCGTCGAGTTCTGCGACTGCTCCGGACTCAACACCCTGCTGGGGATCCGGCAGCAGGCCCTCGACCAGTGCAAGACGGTCACGATCCGCGCCATCAGCCCGGCCGCCGAACGAGTGTTCGCCCTCACCAACACCCTGCCCCTGTTCGCCCCGGAGGGTGAGATGGTCCAGGAGGACGACGCCTCGCACTCAGCGACGGACCCACGGGTCGAGGTCGTACAGCTGCGGCGGGCGATGCAGACCCGGGGACTCATCGATCTGGCCCGCGGCATCCTCATGGCCACCTTCTCCCTCAGCGCGGAGGAGGCCTGGAACGTCCTGGTGATGACCTCGCAGAACACCAACACCAAGCTCCACCGCGCGGCACAGCAACTGGTGGACTCCGTCCGGGGCGAACCCCCGCCCGAGGAGGCCCGCAAACAGCTGACCGCCGCCGTCACCCACGTCACCGCCGTACGCGAGAGGGCACAGGGGGCGGAGTAGGGAACGCACGCGGGACGGCGGCAGCCGATCGCGGACCCGGAGCCCCGCCGGGCGGTCGCGGCTCAGCCGCGCGGTCCCGCGCCGTGCAGGAGCGCGTCGATGACGAGCGTGGCCTGCGCGTCCGGGTCCTGCGTGGCCGGATCCTGATCCGCGCCGGGCCTGTTGAGTGCTTCGCCGAGAAGGGCGTAGTACACCTGCCGCGTCCACTCCAGGTCCGCGTCCGGGGCGAGGAGCCCCTCGTGCTGCGCCCGGTCCAGGAGCTGGACGGCGTGGGCGTCGATCCCCCTCCAGCCCGGCCGCCCGCGACCGCCGGCTCACCGCCTGGCCCGAGTGAGACATCCCCGACAAGTCCAAGCCGGTGCGCCCGAAGGCCCCTCTTCCAGCTGGTCCTGGTCGCCGACGGCGAGAGCGACATCCTCATGCCCGCCAAGAACTCCCACCTGCTGGCCAAGCACCTCCACGACGCCCGGCTCAGCCGACCGACCTGCCGGCCGGCGTGACGACGTCCCGAGCGGCCTCCCAGCGCGACAGCGAATACTTGGCTAGCCACACTTTTGCTGTTACGTTGGTTATGTGTCCAGCCACCTAAATGCGTGGCGGCACGGGAGGAGTCGTCATGAAAGCCATCCTGTTCGACCGTTTCGGTGGCACCGAAGTGCTGCACGAGGCGGACATCGAGGTCCCGCGGCCCGGCTCCGGCCAGATCCGCGTCCGCGTCAGGGCGGCCGGGCTGAACGCGCTGGACGGCAAGATCCGCTCCGGGGCGATGGAGGCCGCGTTCCCCACACCGCTCCCCGCCGTCCCCGGTGCCGAGCTCGCCGGCGTGGTGGACGCCCTGGGTGAGGGCGTGCAGGACGTGCGGGTGGGCGACGAGGTGCTGGGCTGGTCGGACACCGGCTCGTACGCCCAGTACGCACTGGCCACCACCGTGGCCCCCAAGCCCGCCGGCCTCGACTGGCAGCACGCGGTCGCGCTGCCGGTCGCGGGCGAGACGGCCGAGCGGGTCCTGAACCTGCTGGGCGTCGTCGCCGGGGAGACCGTACTGATGCACGGCGCGGCCGGAGCGGTCGGCACCCTGGCGGTCCAGCTCGCCACGGCCCGCGGAGCGCGTGTCATCGCCACCGCCGGCCCCGCCAACCAGGACTACCTCACCTCGCTCGGCGCCACCGCCACCCTCTACGGCGAGGGCCTGGTCGAGCGGGTCAGGGCACTCGCCCCCGACGGCGTGGACGCGGTCTTCGACCTGGCCGGCAAGGGAGCTCTCGAGGACTCCATCACCCTGCGCGGCGGCACCGAGCGCATTGTCACCATCTCCGACTTCCGCGCGCACCAGCTCGGCGTCACCTTCTCCAGCGGCGGCCAGAAGCGCTCCGCCACCCGTCTGGCCGAGCTGGCGCAGGACGCCGCGACCGGCAAGCTCGTCACCACCGTCAACGCCTACCCGCTCGACCAGGCCGCCAAGGCCCAGCAGGTCAGCGACGCCGGGCACGGCCGGGGCAAGCTCGTCCTCACCGTCGACTGATCACGCCCGTACTCCCCCCTGTTACGACCATCACCGCACCGAAGGACCCCTCATGCTGAACGCCCTGTGGACACCGACCACCATCGGCGAGATCCCCCTCCCGCACCGCCTGGTCATGGCCCCCATGACCCGCGACCGCTCCACGCCCGAAGGCGTCCCCACCGAGCTGAACGCCGAGTACTACGCCCAGCGGGCCTCGCACGCGCTCATCATCACCGAGGGCACCCAGCCCTCCCCCGACGGCCAGGGCTACCTCCTCACCCCCGGCATCCACAATGACGAGCAGATCGCCGGGTGGCGCAAGGTCACCGACGCCGTGCACGAGGCCGACGGCCGGATCGTCATCCAGCTGATGCACACCGGACGTATCGCCCACCCCGACAACACCCCGCACGGCCGTCAGCCCGTCGCCCCGTCGGCGATCCAGCCGCAGGGCGCGATGTTCACCGCGTCCGGGCCCCAGGAGATGCCGGTGCCCCGCCCTCTGTCGACGCAGGAGATCGCGGCGACCGTCGACGACTTCCGCCGCGCCGCGGCGGCCGCCATCGCGGCAGGCGCCGACGGCGTGGAGATCCACGGCGCCAACGGCTACCTGGTACACCAGTTCCTCGCCGACAACACCAACCAGCGCACCGACAGTTACGGCGGTTCCCTCGACAACCGCATCCGCTTCGCCGTCGAGGTGGCCGCCGCCGTGGCCGACGAGATCGGCGCCGACCGCACCGGCCTGCGCATCTCCCCCGGCAACCCCTACAACGACATCGCCGAGTCCGACACCGCCGAGCTGTACCCGGCGCTCCTGCGCGCCCTGAGCCCGCTCGGCCTCGCCTACCTCCACGTGATGCACGCGGGCGACGAGGAGCTGCTGAGCACCCTGCGCGCACTGTGGCCGACCACGCTGGTCCTGAACCGGGCCGGCACCGACATCGTCACCCGCGCCAAGGACGTCGACAACGGCACGGCCGACCTCGTCTCGGTCGGCGCCCTGGCCCTCGCCAACCCGGACCTGGTCGAGCGGCTACGCTCTGACGCGCCGCTGAACACCCCCGACCCGGCGACCTTCTACGGCGGCGGAGTGGCCGGCTACACCGACTACCCCACCCACACCGTCTGAGGAACCGATGCCCGCCACACACCGCACCCCGTCCACGGCCAGCGAGGGGCCGATGAGCTACGCGATCTTCCAGCTCGCCCGCGCTCATCGCGCCCGCGCCGGCGTCATGCTCCGTGAGATGGACCTGCACCCCGGACAGGAACTGCTGCTGATGCAGCTCCTCGACCGGGACGGCCAGACCCAGTCCGAACTGCTCGAAAGCGTCGGCCTGGACCACTCCACCGTCTCCAAGTCGCTGCGCCGTATGCAGGAGGCGGGCCTGCTCGTGCGCGAGCCGGCCGCGCACGACCGACGGGTCATGGTCGTCCACCTCACGGACAAGGGCCGGGCGATGCGCGAGCCCATCGCGGCCATGTGGCGGGCCCTGGAGGAGACCTCCGCGCTGAACCTGTCGCAGCAGCAGGCGGATTCCTTCGTCAGCACTGCCTACGCCATCGCCGATGCGATCAACAGCCGCGCTGTCCCGCAGGGCGAGTCCGAATGACTCCCCTCGGCTCGGCCCGGTGTCAACACGCGGATGCAAGGCACCCGTGGGAGCGGAGGGTGCGGTGACCGTGAGGGTGTCGCTGCTGTTGGAGCCGCAGAAACAGGCGAGGCCGACGCCGCTGGCCTTGGTCATCAGCTGAGGGTCCTTGCCCAGCTGGGTGACGGCGTTGCCGACTGCCCCCGAGGCCACCGACGCCGTACGCGCCTACGCTGCCGCCCTCGACAACGACATGCGTCTGACCGCACCCCGGTCACAGCTCTCCGCGCCGCGCTCGACCACATCGGCCAGGAGGTCTTCGACGCCGGTCGTCAGCTGTGACCGCCTGCGAGCGCACCCGCCCCGGTCGCGGCACCGGCCCTGAACGCGCACGCCGTTCCTGTGAAGCACCGAACGGGACAGCGGGGTCGGCCTGTGTGTCGGGCTAGACTCCCCCGCTGGGGATTTTTCGTCTGCCCGTGCCTGGGCGGCGTGCAGTTGGCTCGAAAGGTGAAGGAGTCCGAGCGTGGATGCCTCACATACGGTGGGCGGAATCGGCCCGGTAACGCGCGGGGAGGTCGCGTTGGAGGTGAGTCCGTTGCCCGACGGTCGTTCCGGGATACGTGCCCGTGGTGAGATCAGCGCCCTGACACGTTCTTCCTGGGAACAGGCCCTGGCGGAGCTGGCCCGGCGGCACGCGGGCGTGTCGTACGTGGAGCTGTCGGATGTGGCGTTCGTCGACGTGGCTGGGGTGACCGCGCTGGCGGTCACCGCCATGAACCTGCGGGACGGCCGGGTCGTGGTGGAGCATCCGCCGCCGCAGGTCCCCCGGGTTCTGGAACTGTTCTGGCCGGATCTGGACCGGATCGAGGTGGCTCTGTGATGAGCACGGTGACCACCGACGAGGCGTTCGTGCACCCTGCCCTGTTCTATCGCACCGCTCACGAGTACACGCGGCAGACGGTGTCGTTCCTGCGCGAAGGGCTGGACAACGGCGAGCCGATGGCCGTCGCGGTGCCCGGCCCCAACCTGGAACTGATCAGGAGCGGGCTGGGCGCGGATGCCGAGGGCATCCTGTTCCTGGACATGACCGAGGCCGGCCGCAATCCCGGGCGGATCATCCCCAAGGTCCTGCGCGGATTCGCCGACGCACACCCGCAGGGGCGGGTGCGCATCATCGGTGAACCGATCTGGGCCGGGCGCAGCGCGGTGGAGTACCCGGCGTGCGCGCAGCACGAGGCTCTGATCAACGCCGCCTTCGAGGGCAGGGCGGTGACGATCCTGTGCCCGTACGACGAGGTACGGCTGGATCCGCAGGTGATCGCCGATGCTCGCGTTACCCACCCGTCCCTCATCAACGGGGAGGGCCGTGAGTGGGCCAGCGACGTCTACGACTGGCAAGCGCTCGTCTCCCGCTACAACCAGGAACTGCCGACGGTGCCGGACGCCGCGGTCTTCTCCTACGGCGAGGAGGACCTTCCGTCGGTCCGCCGTTTCGCGGTGGCTCAGGCCACGCGGCTGGGTCTGGCCGGTGAGCGGCTGATGGACGCGGAGCTGGCGGTCGCGGAACTGACGACCAACAGCGTGGTGCACGGCGGCGGCCATGGCACGCTCGCGGTCTGGACCGAGCGGGAACAGCTCGTGATCGAGGTCCGTGATGCGGGCCGGATGACCGATCCGCTGGCCGGCCGCCGTCCGCCGGAGCGCGGGCAGATGGGCGGCCGGGGCTTGATGCTGGTCAACTGCGTGTCCGACCTGGTGCGCATGCACACCGGCGACGACGGTACGACGGTGCGCTTCTACCTCAGCCTGTAGCGCACGCGTGGGCGGCCTGCCCCTGTCCGGGCAGGCCGCCCGCCCATCGTGCATTCAGGCAGCACTGATCGACGAGCCCTGGCGAAGCAGCCCCGATGGAGGTGGTGGCGCCACCATCGCGAGGGCGCCGCTTTACCGGGCGGTGTCAGTGCATCTGGGAGACGCCGAGACGCTCGCCGATCTGGGCCTGCGTCTCTTCCTCGACGAACCTCCAGTGCAGGAGCTTGCGCGATCGCTCATCGAGACCGGCGATCATCGGAGCGAGTGCGTGGAAGTCCTCCACCAGTTCCAGCGCGCTGTCCTCGTCGCCGATGAAGTCGTCCCGTGCCGTCTCGCCGTCCTCACTGTTGTTGATGGCCGCGTCCAGGGAGGAGGAGCGGTAACCGTTGGAGGCCAGCCGCGCCTCGATGACCTCCTTTTCCTCCAGGTTCATCAGCTGGGCCAGCTCCGCCACGGTCGGCGTACGGCCCAGGCGGCTGCTTAGCTCCTCGGTGGCACGCGCCAGTTGGACGCGGGCCTCCTGCAGGCGGCGGGGAACGTGCACGGCCCACGTGGTGTCACGGAAGAACCGCTTGATCTCTCCCACGATGTAGGGGATCGAGAAAGAGGTGAACTCCACCTCGCGAGAGAGCTCGAACCGATCGATGGCCTTGATCAGACCGATCACACCGACCTGGACGATGTCCTCAGGCAGTACACCGCAGTACGCATCCATCGTCGCTGCCGTATCCGTGATCATGTGTCCCGCCCCTGTCGGCCCTGCCGACCCCGGCCCTTTCAGCTCACCGCTGCCGCCTCTACCCCCTGGCCCGGTGGTCACGCCCACGACTTCCGCACCCGCGCCACGTCTCGCCTCAACACATCAGAACACCGCTCGCCGATGGTCAGCTCTCCTGCTGAACCGCGCAGGACGGGGTACCAGGATTCCGGGTGGGTTTCAGGAAGAATTCCCCGCAAGGTTTCCCAGCAAGAAAGTGATGCCTAGTCCCATGGCACAGACTCGAGACGTCGTTGAACTCATTCTCCAGGACCACCGGAAGATGGAGGATCTATTTCGTCAGATGCGCAGCGTCGAAGCCGACCGGGCCACCGCGCTCCGGGAATTCTCCGATCTGCTGATCGCGCACGCGCTGGCGGAAGAGGCCAAGGTCTATCCCGCCCTCAGGCGCTACAAGAACATCGACGACGAAGAGGTGGAACACGGCGAGGAGGAGCACGAGGAGGGCAACAAGGCACTTCTGGAACTCCTGGAGGTCGACGAGGTCGGCTCCCAGGAGTGGGACGAGAAGCTGGAGGAGCTCGTGCAGGCCGTCACCCACCACGCCGACGAGGAGGAGCGCACCATTCTCAACGGAGCGCGCGAGAACGTGGCCATGGAACGCCGGGAGGAGCTGGGTGGGGCGTTCACGGAAGAGCGCGCGCGCCAGCTGAAGGCAGGCTGCGGGGACGTCGACAATGTGCGACGCATCGTCGCCTCCTGACAGTGCCCGTTGCCGAGCCCTCGCCTCTCGCGTAGGTGACTCCCGGGAAGTCGGTAGCTGACTGCACGGTCTTTTCGGGCGGATATTTTGATCCGGGACATGCCTGTGGGCCCCCCGATGCATTCGGGGGCCCACAGGCATGTCGCCGCTTAACGGATTACCAGCGATACCAGCGTCCCTTGCGGCCGCCCGTGTCCGCGGAGCGCATGACGAAGCCGAGCAGCCAGACGACCAGTACGACGACGGCGATCCACCACAGTGCCTTCAACGCGAAACCCGCACCGAAGAGGATCAGAGCCAACAGAAGAACGAGAAGCAGGGGAACCATAGTTATCAACCTCCGTCGCTCCGCATGCCCCGCGAATACGGGAAGACGCGGTCGATTTCCATGGTTTCTCCACTACGCATCCGGGAACTGAAATCAGTTTCCCCCACAGCACCCGCCTCACCGCCGGGCGCGCGACGAGAGTGAGTACGCGGTCGTTACCAGCCCGGCCGCGGCGTACCGGCCAAGGTCACCAGGCGTGGACACCCCCGTATTCCGTCCAGGAATCCACGCGCCCCGCCCCCGCATGCCGATCTTCGGCGCGATGGGCTCTCGTCGTACCCACAAGAACCGCAACCAGCGCCTGCGGGAGGCCGGTACCGCAACGGCGCAACGCGCCCGTCTCCACTCTCCGATCGGGCTCGACCTCGGCGCCCATACCCCCGAAGGGACGGACACCACGGTCCGGCTGCACCGCGACTGACGGACCCGTGACAGGTTCGGCGCCCGACGTCCGCCCGCGGCCCAGACCCCCAGTCTCCACCAGGGCCTGTCCGGTGTTCCTCCCCGCCCACCGGGTGGGCCCTGGTCCAACCGCGCAAGGCGAAACTCACAGCTCCGCCGCCGGGACGGTGCTTCGGCACGAGCACCAAGTCAATCGTCCGCACCGGCTCGTCCGGACAAAGCAGCACATCGCACAACTCGAGCAAAGTGGCGACCGAGCCTGCGGCGGAGATGATGCGGTCGTGCCCTCCGAGGAGTTCGACGAACCTCCAGTCGGCTCGGCTTCGCGCATAGGCGGCGTACGGTTCGACACCGGGGGACGCGGCATGGCGTACGACGTTGCCGACGAGCTCGCTGACCAGGAGTTCGGTGTGGTGACGAGGTCGTCCGAGCCCCACGACGCCAGTTTCTCACGGACGTATTCGCGTGCCTTCCCTGCCGCCCGGCGATCGCTGGGAAGACTGCATGTCGCCACGTCATCGGGAGCGGTGGGCGGGGTATGGGCGATGAGCAGGACCGCGTCGTCGTCATGCCCTACGCCGCCGGATCTTCCCGCTGTGCGCGGTCAGAGCGGTGGACTCGGCGAAGTCCGGCTCTCCCTACGTTGCTTGCGGGCGCGCGGGCGACAGGGACGCCCGAGGCAGCATCCGTGTTCCTGCGTCGGGTCACCCGGTGAGGCGCGCCCCAGACGACCATACGTGGCGGGATACTTCCCCCATGAGCCCTTCCCCTGCCTCGCCGATGCCGGGACGCAGGGGCGCGCATTTTCGCGTGCTCATCGTCTGCACGGGAAATCTGCACCGCTCCCCACTGGCCGAGCGCCTGCTGACGGCCCGGCTCGCCGCGTCTCCAGAAACATCGGAGAGTTTCCGGGTGAGCAGCGCCGGCACCGCAGCCATGGCGGGAACGCCCATGGACCCGGCGGCGGCAACCCTCCTCGTCGAGTTGGGCGGGGACCCCTGCGGCGCGCTCGCTCGCCGACTGACCGCAGCACTGGTGGAGGACGCCGACCTGGTGCTGGGTGCTGCCACTGAGCACCGCGAGGCGGCCGTGCGACTGTCTCCGCTGTGGGCCTTGCAGCGGGCTTTCACCTTGCGTGAGTTCGGCCGGTTGCTGAGGCCGGAGGACTCCGCGGGTGCGACGGACCCTGCCGAGCGAGCCGCAGCGCTGGTCAGGGGCGCCGCGGCACGGCGTGGAACTGACGGCAACGGTGCGGACGACGATGACGTGGCTGATCCCTACGGCGCCCCCATGCGGGTGGCCCGGGAGACCGCGGCACGCATCGCCGAGCCGGTGGAGCGGATCGCCACAGCTGTACTGGGCATTCCCCTTGACGGTGAACACCTCACGCTCGAATCCCGAGCCTGAGGGAACCCCGGGGCGGCAAGGCGGCTGGGTGCCAAGAGCGAGGAACAATCCGAGCGGTCAGTCACCACACGTCGGGTATGGCCGCACGGTGGCCCGCAAGGGCCGCACCATCGGCTGGCGCAGCAGCAAAGGAGGGCGGCTTGAGGGGCTCTCCAGCAGACGCAACTCCAGGGTGCGGGTGGAACCCGCGGTCAGCTCCAGGTCAAGGGTGTAGACCGGGTGACCGCGCTCGGCAGCTTGGTGCACCATGACCGGTCGCCCGTCCAGAGCCGCCTGGGCCAGCCTCGCCCCCTTACTCGCGTAGTACGAAACCAGCAGACGGTTGTCGCCGGGCCGGGTCCGGTAAGAGGGGGCGTCCACACGCTGGGTGACATACAGGGGGAGTCCCGAGGTCGGTGCTCTGTTGGTGAGGTCCACGGTCACGGTGACCTCACGACCGGCTGCGACGCACCGGCCAGGAGCCCACTCCAGACGCCGGTCCAGGTAGTAGTCCAGCTTGGTGCCGGCCGCGTTGTTGACGACCAGCCCGGCGAACGGGTCGGCGGAGTCGGGCAGGGTACCGCCGAACGGGCGTCGCCGGAGTTCACGCTGCTCGGACGGGTGAGCACTCCACATCTTGACCCGTCCCGACCTCAGCTGCCCGCTCAGGGCGGCGAACAACGCGGTCCGTCGCGGCGGATCGTTCGCAACCCCCAGGAGCCTTCCCGAGACGGCGCGAGCCACGTCGAGGAAGAATGCCTTGCGCTCCCGGGTGTCCGAGTAGGCCGCGTAGCTGCTGCGCTCGGTGAGATCCACGACATTGGCAGCGGTGACCGCGGTGCCGTCGGGCAGAGTGGCGGGGCCGGATGCGGCGAGCAGCCCTGACAGAGCGCTGGGATCGAGGGCGAAGGCACCGTCCGTCTTCTGGCCTGTGCGATCCTCCCATGCGGCCGTCCAGATACGGGCCGCGTACGGGAAGTGCGGACTGAGGTTGGAGTTGACCCATGTAGTAGTGGGGGCGTTGTGCCCGTGCAACGCGGCATACTCGTCGCCCAGGTCGACTGCCGCGACAGCGTCCGCCATCTCGGTGTCGTTGCCGAAGTACTCGAACGCCAGACGGCCCCGGTCCGCGGTGAGGACCGCGAACGCGCCTGGCAGCCCGCCGGTGCCACGCGCCTCGGCCGTGTTCTCGAACACCACCACATACCGCCGTGGGCCCCGTTCTCCCAGCATCGACGGCATCACACGCGCCGCCGCGGCGGCGTCGCCCGTGGCAGGGACGATCCGGTCGAGTTGCCGGGCGAGCCGGACTCGGGACCGGTCGACGGCGGGCAGCCAGGTTCTACGAGGCAACTCGTCGACCTCGCTCCGCACATCGGAGGCGCTGACCGAGGCCCGTTCGAGGGCCGGAGCGGCGCGGCGGAGCGCGGGGAGACGCAGGTGACCACCGTCTTTCGCCGTGTCGGCGGCGAGTTGGGTGGCGGTGTCCGCCAGAGGGGCGAGCACGTCGCGGGTCAACCGCTCGGCAGCCTCCGCGGCACCGCGCACGGTGCGGACGGGACCGCCGAGGACGGGCACGTGCGCGGCGGAGTACCAGGCCGGACCGGTGGTGAGACTGTGTGCTCGCGCGGCATGTGCGGCAGCTGCGCGCACGACGGCGTCGGGTCTCTGCTTCACCGGCACGGCACCCCTCGCGGACACCTCCGCGGGGGAACCTGCGGCAATCTGCTGTCGCAGCGAGTTCAGGGCCTCTTGAGAGGCCAGCAGCTCGTCGCGGGCGAGCAAGCCGGTGATGACGACCCACCCGGCGCCGGCCAGAGGCAGGCCTGCGAGGGCGGCCACGAGCAGCCTGGCACGACGGCGACGGAGCCATCGGACCAGGCTGTCGGCATTGTGGGGTTCGGGGTGTCTCCTGAGGCGCGGCATTCGCATGCTGCGGGCCGGCTCAGCCCTGTTCCGTGCGAGCGTGACGACGCCGTACGACCGTGACCGTCTTGACGGCAATGGCTGCCAGCCCTGCAGCCCCGCCCACCAGCGCCCAATTCGTGCCCGAGTCGGTCTCCGTTGGCACCGTGCCGCCACTCATGTGACTGGTCGCGTCGTAGTCGGCCAAAGCAAGCTCTCTCTGCTGGCTCGTCCCGGTGGAGCCAGGCTGCTCCACGGCGGCACCGGTTCTCAGGGCGAGGGTCTTTCCGTTCCCGGCGACCTTGACGGTGCCGGGGTACCCTTCGACGCCACCTTCCATGGGGAGGCTCGCCCCGTCCGCGTTTCGCCCCCCTTTCCCATGCCCATGCTTCGGCGTCACCATGACGGGAGCGGAGACGCTTCCCGACTCCTCGCCGGTGAGCGTGAACAGGTAAGGACCGGGACGGGTGTTCTTGGGCACTTGGAAGCACCCGAACACTGTGCCCCGCGCGTTGGCCCGGTAGGTCGCGTCCCGGTCCCTGCACTTGCCCCCGCCGCCTCCGCCGCCCCCGCTGCGGGACGGTCCGCTGAGGGTGGTCGAGGACTGCGGGACGAGCTCTGCGGTGACCACCTCGCCGGGCTCGAACCCCTCTGCGACGAAGTAGATCACCCCACCCGCGGGCACCGTGGCAGTGCTCAACTCCGGTGGGTAGGGCTGGTAAACATTCGTGGGCACCTCGGCATACGCGGACTGAGCGTTCACCAGCGGTACGGCGGCAACGAAGGTGGCGGCTGTGGCAGTCAGGACGGTCCGCCACAGCGAAGGCTTGATCATCTTGCACCAATCTTCCAGCTGCTCTCGTGTCCGGATGGCAGCGCCGCCAAAGAATCACCGATATATTTCTATATGCTGATATTTACCCTGGGGCTAACACGAGACGTCTCAAGACCCTCCCAATGGCCCACTCCCACGATCCACGCGGCCACATCCGCTCGTGTGGCCGCGGCTCGGCGCCGGCGGTGTCAGTAGGCGCCGTCGCCACGCAGTACGACAGGCAGTGTCCTCGCGAGGATGGCCAAGTCCTTCCGGATCGACCAGGTGTCGACGTATTCCAGGTCCAGGCGCAGGGCGTCCTCCCATACGAGGTCGGACCGGCCGCCGATCTGCCACAAGCCGGTGAGCCCCGGCCGGACCAGCAGGCGACGCCGGGCCTCCCCGGTGAACACCGAGTCCTCGACCGGCAACGGCCGAGGGCCGACCAATGACATATGCCCCATCAGCACATTGAGCAGTTGCGGCAGCTCGTCCAGGGAGTAGCGACGCAGCCAACGCCCCACAGGGGTGACACGGGGGTCCTCACGAATCTTGAACAGCTGCCCGTTGGCTTCGTTGCGGTCGGCCAGCGCCACCCGCAACCCCTCGGAGCCGAGCTGCATGGTGCGCAGCTTGAGGAGCTTGAACTCCTTGCCATGCCAGCCCGTGCGCCGCTGACGGAACAGCGCGGGCCCCGGAGTGTCGGCCCTCACGGCGATGACGGCCCCGAGGAGCACCGGCACCGCCAGCGCGAGCAGCACTACGGCCCCCACCATGTCGATGGTCCGTTTGGCCGCCCGTCCCGCCCATCGCCGCCAACGGCACGCATCCGGCCGGCGGCGAGCCGTCTCTGCAGCGGATACCGACATTTCCGTGCCCCTTCTCCTAGTACGACAGACGGGTGAAAGGCCGCTCCACCGCGAGGCATTTCCACGTACTTGCCGTCCCATTCGACTTAAATCTGATCAATAGAGAAACACGAGATCTCCCTGAATTTCGTCAATGACACTGCACTGCCCCCCGCCCACCAGCTTGGACGGGGCCTGCCGAGAGGACCTGCATGCGGGCGGTAGTAACGGGTGGGGCTGGGTTCATCGGCTCCCATCTTTGTGAGCGACTGCTCCACGCGGGCCACGACGTGGTCTGCGTGGACAACTTGATGACATCCAGCGTTGACAACATCGAACATCTCATGGGCGAGCGACACTTCCGGTTCTGCCGCTGGGACGTCACCCGGAGCCTGGACGTGCCGGGGCCGGTGGACGCAGTCCTCCATCTGGCCTCACCCGCCTCACCCGCGGACTACCTGAAACTGCCGCTGGAGACACTCCGTGTGGGCTCGGCCGGAACCTGGCACGCCCTGGACCTGGCCGCCGCGAAGCGTGCTCGATTCCTGCTGACCTCCACCTCCGAGTCGTACGGCGACCCCCTGATTCACCCTCAACCAGAGAGCTACTGGGGCCATGTGAACCCGGTCGGTCCGCGCTCGGTGTACGACGAAGCGAAGCGCTTCGGCGAGGCACTGACCATGGCGTACCGCAGGAGCCGCGGTGTCGACGCCAAGATCGTGCGCATCTTCAACACCTTCGGCCCGCGGATGCGCCCGGACGACGGGCGGGCCATTCCCACCTTCATTCGCCAGGCGCTGCGCGGAGAGCCGATCACCGTCACCGGAGACGGCAGTCAGACCCGGTCCCTGTGCTACGTCGATGATGTGGTCGACGGGTTGGTGCGGATGCTCGCCAGCAGCCATGGCGGACCGGTCAACCTGGGCAACCCGCACGAGGTCTCCATGCTCGAGCTGGCCCAGTGGATCAGCAAACTCACCGTATCCGCCTCCGAGATCACGCTGATCCCCCGACCTCAGGACGATCCGGAAAAGCGGCGCCCGGACATCACCTTGGCCCGCGACCTCCTGGAATGGGAGCCCACGACTCCGGTGGAGCGCGGCCTGTGCGACACCATCACCGACTTCCGACGCCGCCTGGCTTTCACCGAGTTCGCCAGGCACGACAAGGCGCCCGCCACGGTCCCGCCGAGCACCGAAGCCGCTTCCTCATGACCGCCGCCCCACCAAGCTCACGAACGACAGGGCTGACGTCGACCGCACCCGTGGTCGAGTGCCTGGGGGTACCCATCACCGCGCACACCCGCGAGAGTGCGGCCCGTCACATCGTGCACCTCGCCCATCGGATCCGCGCGGCCCGCCATGGGGACACCGGCGGACCGGACGCCCTCGGCGCCCCGCCCGGCAGTGACGTCCATCTGTCCAACGCGTACACGCTCGCCCTCGCGGACCGGGACCCCGAGCTGCACGGCATCCTGCGCTCGGCCTCTCTCAACCTGCCCGACGGACAGCCTGTCGTATGGGCCAACCAGCTGCTCCACCGCGGCGTCACCCTGCCGAGCACACGCGTCTACGGCCCCGACCTCCTGCTGGACGTCTTCGCCCTCAGCCGACACGCCGAACTGAACCACTACCTCCTCGGCTCCACGCCCCAGGTACTGAACGCGCTGCACCGGGAACTGCGACGGCGTTTTCCGGAAGCGCAGATCGTCGGCACCTGTTCCCCGCCCTTCCGGCCGTTGACCCCCCAGGATCTGCGGCAACAGGTGGAGGACATCCGTTCCGCCGCAGCGGACATCGTCTGGGTCGGTCTCGGCACCCCCAAGCAGGATCGCTGGGTCGCCGACCTGCGTGCCGCACTTCCCGTGGTGGCCGTCGCCGTGGGCGCCGCCTTCGACTTCATCGCCGGCACCAAGCGGCAGGCACCGCCCTGGATACAGCGCAACGGGCTGGAGTGGCTGTTCCGACTGGGCAGCGAGCCGCGACGGTTGTGGCGGCGGTACGTGTTCGGGAATGCGCGGTTCGTGCGCGGTGTGATGCGCCAGGCGAGCCGCCCGCTGAGAACCGGCGGCGGTGCGGTGCACCCGGCGGCCGATCGCCTGAATTCGGGCCAACTCGTTGGCGAAGTCCGGGAGATTCCCGGTGGGGTTCCTAGGGTACGGCCATGACGATCACTCCGGGGAAACCGTCGATTCGGGAACTGCAAGAGCGCGAGCATGGAGTCGGGCACGACTACTCAAAGGGCTCCCCGCATATCCGCCACCACACGATTCGTGACCGGCTGATCGGAAGCCTGCATGCCCTCGTACAGGGGGTCATCGACCGGAATGGGCAATGCCGAGTACTCGAACTGGGAGCTGGGCACGGCACCTTCACCGACCATCTGCTGGCTGCAGGCGCGCAGGTCACGTTGACGGAGATGAGCGAGCCGAGCGTCCGCTTTCTCCGGAGCCGGTTCCGGTGCAATCCGAACGTCACTGTGCTGTACGACAAGGACGGCACCTCGGCCCACCGAGCCGGGCCTGTCGACGCCGTCGTGTGCATCTCCGTCCTGCACCACATCCCGGACTACCTGCGCACCGTCGAGCAGCTCATCGATCAAGTCGTTCCCGGCGGCGCGTTCTTCAGCGCCCAGGATCCCCTCTGGTATCCCCGCCGCTCCCGGCTGTCCATGAGCCTGGACCGCAACGCGTACTTCCTCTGGCGACTCGGGCAGGGCCAACTCCGCCGCGGCCTCGCCACCCGCCTGCGCAGGTCGCGCGGCGTCTACGACCAGGCCAACGAGGCCGACATGGTCGAGTACCACGTCGTCCGCGACGGTGTGGACGAGGAGGCCCTGCGCGACCTGCTCGACCCGTCCTTCCAGGAAGTAGAGGTCAAGCGGTACTGGTCCACCCAGTCAGGGCTGCTGCAGGTCGCCGGAGAACGGTTCTTCCCAACGACGACCTTCGGCCTCGTCGCCGGGAACCGCCGGTGACACCATCATCATGCTTGATCAGCGACACGGATGCCGAGGATGGCCGAGTGAACGAGACAGCTCACCTCCGGGCCGAAGGTCCGCCCGGGCCTCCCGTGACCTACCGCGTGGCGCTGGTGCACAGCTTCTATTCCTCGCACCAGCCCAGCGGCGAGAACACAGTCGTGCTCGACCAAGCGGAGGCGCTGCGCGCCGCCGGACACGAGGTCACCATCGTTGCCGCGCACACCGACGCGTTGCAGGCTGAGCCGGGGTACACCCTGCGGGCTGCGGTCCGAGTCGCAACCGGCCACGGCCGATCGCCCCTGGCGGAACTGGAGCGACTGGCCCCTGATGTCGTTCATGTACATAACCTCTTCCCCAACTTCGGCACCAGCTGGCTGGAGCGCTGGCCTGGCGCCCTCGTGGCCACCGTGCACAACTACCGTCCGGCATGCGCGGCCGGGACACTCTTCCGTGACGAGAGGATGTGCACCGCATGTCCCGACGGCGACCGATGGGCCGGGCTACGGCACGGCTGCTACCGCGCCGCACGCAGCGCCACCTTCCCCCTCGCGTGGGCCGGCCGGAGAGGTCCGGCGATGCATCCCGTGCTGCGTCGCGCCAACCGATTGGTGGTGCTCTCCGAGTACAGCCGGAACTTCTACCTCGGTTTTGGTTTACCGCCCCGGAAACTCGCCCTGGTGCCCAACTTCGTCGACGCTTCAGGAGCCGTTCACACCATGGACTCCACCGTGGAAGAACCGGCGATGCGCTGGTTGTTCGCCGGCCGACTGAGCGAGGAGAAGGGCATCGTTCCGCTGCTGCAAAGCTGGCCGGAGAACGAACCGCTCGACGTGATCGGCTCCGGCCCGTTGGAGTCGGCTTGCAGAGCAGCCGCACCCAAAGGGGTGCGGCTCATCGGCGCGCTCTCACGTCAGCAGCTCCGGGACCGACTGCCCTGCTATACGGGCCTGATCTTCCCCAGTGTCTGTCCCGAGATGGCACCCGTCATCTGTCAGGAGGCCCTGGCCGCCGGGTTGCCGGTGCTGGCCCTGGCCGGGTCAGCCGCGGCGGACAGTGTGCTTCGCCACGGCACGGGTGCGGTCTACAAGGGCGCCCACGAGCTGCCGCACGCGCTCACTGCCGCCCACGAGCGCTTTCCCGCATTGCGTGAGCGCTGCCGGAGAGTGCACGCCGAGCGATACGCCGCACCGTCCTGGACGGCCACCATGGCCTCCGTCTACGCACAGGCCATCGAGTGTGCCACGGGGCCGCGGCGCATTGACATCGCGGAGGCGGCGTGCTGAGCAGAAGTGGTTCTCGGCGACGGGTCGTCGTCGTACAGCCGTACGTGCCCAACTATCGGGCCACCTTCTTCCAGCACGTGCAGACCTGCCTCGATGCCGAAGGTGTCGCCCTGGAAGTGCTGCACGGCCCTCCCCTGCCGGGTCATGAAGCCCGGCGGGACACAACTCCCTGCACCTGCACGGTGCAGGTGCCCGCCCGAAGGCTGCCCGCGCCCCGTGGGCGATACCTGATCTGGCATCAGGTACAGCGTCGAGCAGGTTCTGCCGACGTGGTCGTGCTGGAGCAGGCGCTGCACAATCTGGAGACGTATCCGCTCCTGCTGAAGCAGTTGGTCGGACGAGCGGCGGGGCGCGCTCCCCGGGTCGCCTTCTGGGGCCATGGCCGGACCTATACCAGACCCTCCAGCCGCCTGGGTTCCTCGATCAAGGACACGCTGACCCGGCGGGGCGCGTGGTTTTTCGCCTATACAGAGAGCGGAGCCGCTCACGTGGCATCGCGAGGTTTTCCCCGGGCCCGAATCACCGTGGTGCGCAACTCCGCCGACACCGCGGAACTGGCCGCCGACCGCGAGCGCGCCGAGCAGCCGGGGACGGCCGAGCATGCGGAAGCGGCGGCGCTACGGCAGCGGTACGGCCTGGTCGCCGGGCGCACCGCACTGTTCGTCGGTGGACTGGACAGGCCGAAGCGAATCCCGTTCCTGTTGGACTCCGCCGAGCGGATCGCCGATGAACTGCCTGGGTTTCGCCTACTGGTGGCCGGGGACGGCACTGAGCAGAGACTGGTGGCCGAGGCTGCCTCCCGTCCAGGAAGTCCAGTGGTCCCGGTAGGCCGCGCGACCGGGCGGAGCGCGGCCCTGCTCGGAGCTGTCAGCGACGTCATGCTGATGCCTGGAAGGGTCGGACTGTGCGCGGTCGACTCATTCGCCCTACGCACCCCGATCATCACAACCGACTGGCGTTGGCACGCGCCGGAATTCGAGTACCTGGTCAACGGCCGCAACGCCGCGATCACACCGGACCATCCGGCTGCCTTCGCCGCAGCCGCAGCCGCGTTGATGCACGACCCCGCCCGTCTGGCGTCGCTCAGCGCGGCCTGCGTGACGGACGCCGCCGACTACACGGCCGAGGGCATGGCCACACGATTCTGCGACGGCCTGCTGCGGCTGATCAGCAGACGATGATCCCGTCCAGCCGACTCACGACTCACAACTCATCGATTTCCTCGAGGTTTTGGCCTTCCACAGCCTGCTGTCACCGTTCGTGGTGGTGTGGCCGCGGGTCGGCGCCGGGCGCTCCGTAGCACCTGGACGGCCAAGGCTGAACTCGCTGAACAGCTGTACCGCGGGATCCTCGCGGACAGTCCCCCCACCCCAGACAGGAGCATGTCGTGACACCGAGCAGGTCCGCCGGAGAGACAGTGCGCACCATGCCGCTCATCGGGCCGGCGGTCGACGCCGTCCACCGTTCGGCCAGGCGACGGCTCTTCCCGGGGTCGCTCACCTACTGGGAGCAACGCTACGCAAAGGGAGGCACGTCGGGCCCCGGGTCGCAGGATGCGCTCGCCCGGTTCAAGGCCGAGGTGCTCAACCGGTTCGTCGCCGAGAACGGCGTGGCGTCGGTCGTCGAGTTCGGCTGCGGGGACGGCCGCCAGCTCGAACTCGCCGAATACCCCCGCTACCTCGGTCTCGACGTGTCCCCGGCAGGGCTTCGGGGCGCCGCCGCCCGGTTCGCCGGGGACTCCACCAAGAGCTTCCTGACGTTCAGTCCGAGGCTGTTCTCGGACCCCGCCGGTTTCCTGCGGGCGGACCTGGCGCTGTCGCTGGACGTCATCTTCCACTTGGTCGAGGACGACCTCTACGACCTGCATCTGTCGCAGGTGTTCGGGGCTGCCGGGCGGTTCGTGGTGCTCTACACGAGCGACTCGGACACCCTGGCCGCGCGTGGGCATGTCCCGCCGCATGTGCGCCACCGCCCGGTGGCGCGCGACGTGGTGGAGCGGTTTCCCCGGTGGCGGCTCCGCGAGAGGGTCGGGAACCGGTACCCCTGCACCGACTCGACCAGGCCCGACACCTCGTTCGCGGACTTCCTCGTCTACGAGGTGCGGGACTAGTAGGGCTTGGTCAGGTTCGTAGTGGTGTGGGTATGTCGCGGTGGCAGGTGGGGCAGGTGCCGGTCCAGGTGGCGAGGAGGGTCTGCAGGTCGCGGACCACTTGGTAGAGGCTCAGGCCTGCGTGGCGTCTTTTGGGTCTGGTGCCAGTCGTTGCAGGGTGCAGAAGGCGTGGGCGGCGGAGACGAGGGTGACGTGGTGGTGCCATCCGTTGAAGGTGCGGCCTTCGAAGTGGGCCAGTCCCAGGGCCTGTTTCATCTCGCGGTAGTCGTGCTCGATGCGCCAGCGGAGCTTGGCCAGCCGCACCAGCGTGGCCAGTGGCATGCCGGAGGGCAGGTTGGAGAGCCAGAACTGGACCGGCTCGGGCTCGGTCGCGGGCCATTCCGCCAGCAGCCACCGCACGGGCAGTTCAGGATCGTCGGTGGCCTTGCGGATGGCGCGGCCGGCCGGGCGGATCCGCAGGGCGACGAACCGCGAATACATACGCTTGAAGCCACTGACCCCCTTGCCCGGCCGGGAGCCTTCCCGCCACGACACCGGTCTCGCGGCCGTTCTCCCGGCCGCGATGACCAGGTCTTTCATGCTCTGCGCAGGCTCGGGGTACTGCATTTTGGGTGGCCGGCCGGTGCCCGCACAGTCGGGCTGGACGGGTTGGGCGTCGGCGGGCTGGGCGGTATGGCGGGAAGAAATCCCCACCGCGTAGGGCTGCTTGCGTTCCTCCAGGCCCAGCCGGAAGGCGGCGGCATCGCCGTATCCGGCGTCCGCGACGACCAGGGGGACGTCGATGCCCCACGACCGGGTCTCGTCGATCATGTCCAGGGCCAGCTGCCACTTCTCCACATGCCCCACCCCGTCGGGGATCCCGCACCGGCCGCGGCGGGCGATCTTGTCCGGGTCGGACTCCGGCGCGTCGGGATCCCAGGATGCGGGCAGGAACAGCCGCCAGTCGATCGCGGCCGAGGCACGGTCGTTGGCCAGGTGCAGCGAGACGCCCACCTGGCAGTTGGTGACCTTGCCCGCGGTGCCGGTGTACTGCCGCGACACACACGCCGACGCATCCCCGTCCTTGAGGAAGCCGGTGTCGTCGACGATCAACGCCTCGGGGCCGATCGCCTCGTGCATCCTCCAGGCCAGCCGGGCCCGCACGTGCGCGGGATCCCACGGGCTGGAGGTGATGAAGTGCGCCAGCGCCTGCCGGTTGCCGTCCTCACCCAGCCGGGCCGCCATCGGCTCCACCGACTTGCGCTGCCCGTCCAGCAGCAGCCCGCGCACATACGCCTGCCCCCACCGCCGCTGATCCGCACGGAAGAACCCGTCGAACAACTCCGCCGCGAACGCCTCCAAGTCCCCCCGGACCGAGGCCATCTCCTCAGGTGTCACACCACTCCAACGACACACACGCAGCATCAGACACGCACGCACAAGTGAAGATGACCAAGCCCTACTAGGACGTGGGTTGGTCGCGCGCTGTGGCATGGCGGCCGATATGGAACTGCAGTGCGCCCAAGGCCCGGCCGGCGTACTTGGCCGCCGGCCACCAGCACGCCTGAAGGGCACCCGCCACGGGCCCGAGGTGGCGGTTCATGACCCGGCGGCGCTCGCCGTACGGCTCGGGATTCGTCGCCGTCAAAGTGTCGGGGTGAGAGCGGTAGCAGGCCAGCGGGCGCGGGAGGTAGCGCAGCCTTCCGTACTCCCGCAGCCGTAGATGCAGGTCGAAGTCCATGGTGTAGCGCAGTGACGGATCGAGCATGCCGACTTGTCGTACGGCGGCCCGCCGGTACAGCGAGCCGGGCTGCCAGACGAAGTTCACGCCGTACGGGAGCAGCCAGGGGGCAAGCCTCCCGGGGCGCATGGTGTACAGGTCGTTCCCGCTGGAGTCGATGACGCCCACCCTGCCGTACACCATGGCCGCCGAGGGGGTTCGTTCGAGTTCTCCCACCGCCGCCGACAAGGATCCCACGGTGAGAAGGTCGTCGTCTCCCAGCCAGCCGAGGTAGTCGGTGTCGGCGTCCGTCCAGCCCTGGTTGACCGCGTTGCTGAGGCCACGGCCGCTTTCCGCGGCGTATCGGCACGGATGGCTCCGTACGAGTTCACGCAGTGCAGGGGAGGGCGCCGCCGGGCCGACGATCACCACCTCGGCCAGTTCGTCCTGGCGGCCGATCGAGGCCAGGCACTGTTCCAGATAGGTCAGGCGCCCACCCGTGGTCGGCACCACCAGGCGAACGCGTGGTCTGCGGTGTGTCATCAGAAGCTCACTTCCTCGTCTCGGCCGCGAGCAGGCCATGAGCGGACAGCAGTCCACGGAGCCGGGCGCCCTGGACCAGGAAGTCGAACCTGTCGACCGCCATGCTCCGCGCCGCCAGGCCCATGTCGTGTGCGATCGAGTCATCGGTCAGCACGGTGTCCAGGGCCTCCGCGAGCCGCCGGACGTCTCGTTGTGGGACGACCAGGCCGGTCGCACCGTGGACGACGGTCTCCGGGAGACCACCCGTGTCGAACACGACCGCCGGCCGTCCGTGGGCGGCGGCTTCACAGGCGACCAGGCCCAGTCCTTCCGACACACCCGTGGAGATCTCCACACTGGGCATGCACACCACACGGTGGCGTTTCATCAGCTCCAGGACGGTGCGATGCGGCAGTCCGCCGCCGAGGAGACGCACCACCGCCCCGGGTGGCAGCCGATCGGCCTGGCGCTGGAGGCCGGCTCGCTGCGGGCCGTCCCCGACGACGGTCACCTCCACCCGCCGGGACTGCGCGAGCGTGTCCACGGCCCGCAGCAGCAGGTCGCATCCCTTGTTCTCCACGAGGCGCCCGACGAACAGCACACCGGAACGGTCCGCGGCGCTGCCCAGGTCGGCGCCGTCCGGAATCGGCACCCCGAGGTGGTGGACGGCGACCCGTGACGGTGCGACGCCAGCCCGGACCAGACGGTCCCCGAGGAACCGTGATACCGGCAGAAAGAGCCGTACGGTCTCCAGCAGGCGCGACCAGTTGGCGGCCAGTTGCCGCATGCCCCGGGACCGGGGCGGGACGGTTCCTCCGAGACTCAGCAGGTCGGAGCCGTGACACATGGCCGCGAGTGGAATGCCGCTCCCCTCGGCGAGGCGGGCGACCCGCCAGGCGTTCTGCAGGTGATGGGCGATCAGCAGGTCGGGACGGAAAGCCCGTACGGCCGACTCCAGCCGGGGTGCCCGGCGTACGGACTTCCACACGAGCGCCTCGGCGGATCCGAGCGTCCGGTCGCGCCCGAGGACGAAGGTCCGCCCGGGCACCTCCATTCCCGGCACATGGTCGACGCCGAAAAGTGCCGTCTCGATGCCGCTCATCGCCTGGAGCTGATGGGCGACGAAGGTCTCCGAACGCGGCAGCACCCACTGGGAGTACCAGGCGACTCGCTGCGCCATGTCAACTCTTCGCTCTGTCGGGCCGGTTGAGATGGGCGACGGCGAGGACCACACTCCACGCGATCCCGAGCACGATCTCGTACCCGGGGGCCCAGGGGGAGAAGAAGAAGTCCCAGGTCAGCAGAAGCGTCATGAAGACGGCCAGAGGGTAGAGGAGTTGGTCGCTCGACTGCCATCTGCGCAGCACCGTCCGGTAGAGCATGAGCAGGACGAAGAACCAGGGCAGAAAGCCGAGGACACCGCCGCGAATCCAGGAAGCGAGGGCGAGGGAATGGGAATTGGTGCCGTTGTCGAAGAGCCGGCGCTGCTGCCCGAGGGAGATGTTCACGCCACGCTCGTACAGTTCCATGACGACGTCCTGCCGCTCCTGGGGCGACACGACCACGTCGGCGCCACGGCCGAGCAGGGGCTGTTCGGTGATGAGCTCCGCGGACATCATCATCTCGGGGCGGCTCGCCACCAGATAGCCGCCCTGGACCTGTGACTGGTAGTGCTGTTTGTCGTACTGCTCCTGGCCCAGCCAGCCTCGTTCGACGACGGCCGAGTAGGCGGTGGCGCAGAGCCATACGGCGAACAGACATACGCAGGCCGTCAGCGCCGCCCGGCCGATGGTGAGTCTTCGGTCCGGCCGCCGGGCGATCAGCACCGCCAGGGCCACCAGGCAGATCGCCGCGAGACTGCGGAATCCGAGAAACAGATGGAGGGCCGCCAGACCGGCCACCAGCAGCAGGGCCGCGGCCGGGTGCCCCCTGCGGCGAAGGGTGCCGACCGCGGCGAAGCAGATGATGGTGGACGGGACTCCCAGCCCGTATTTCCACGGGTCCTGTTCGAAGTACCCGGTCGGAGAGATGGTGAGGAACACGCAGTAGGCGGCGGAGGCGAGCACGGCGAGGCCCGCGACGCGGGAGGTGGAGCCATGAGCGAGACGCGACAGGACGAAGGCACCCACGCCCACCAGGGTCGGGAAGACGAGAGCGTTGAGCACCGCCTCTACGACGGGAACGTCCGCGCACAGGCTCGACGCCACCTGACCGGCGAACCAGAGGACCAGCAGGAGCGCCAGGACCCGGTTCTCCCGGCGCGCCATGATCCAGCGTTGGAGGCCCGGCATCGTCACGGCCGCGACCGCCACCAGGCCCGACACCGACAGATGAGTGCCCGGAAGCGTGAAGCGCACCGCCGCCATGCCGGTACCGACGACGGTGGCCAGCGGGGAAATCGGCGTGAACGGCGCACGCCTTTCAGGAGGGGCAGTCTCCTGCTGCCGATGGGTCTCGGGGTGGAATTCCGGTGCCCTCCGGTCCGCCGCAAGGCCCGCAGACGGTTGCGCCATGGTTCTCCTTCTGGATCAGGGTCCTGGACTTCTCAGAGGCCGGTTCGGCGGGCGGACGCGGGGTTCGGTCCGCGTGCAGGCGGGAGCGCACCATTCGGCGCCCCGGAAGGTAGATGCATCCGACGAGAGCGATGAAGGACGCGAGGGGCGGACCGGACGCACCGATCTCCCGACTCAGGACGATCGTCAGTGCCGTACTCACCACGGCCGCGGCGCAGCAGCAGACCGCCAGTCTTCGCAGCCCCGGGGGATCGGTCAGCAGCATCGCGTTCGGGTAGTTGCACGCATGGCCGAGGAGCAGCAGAGCGAAGGCTACGAACAGGCCCGTGGTTACCTCGATCCGATCCGACATCAGCCAGGAGACGACCAGCGGACCGAAGCCGACCAGGGCCGCCCCCATGCCGAGGCCCACGAGCGCGAAGAAGGCCGTCACCTGCTTCAGGTCGGCCGGGGTGACCGCTCCCTCGGATCCCCGGCGGCGCGCGTACGCGCCCCACAAGGCCAGTCCCATCATGCCGACGGCGCCGAACAGGGGGCCGTACAGCTGGGCCGCGGCGGAGTACGCCGCGACGCTGACCGGGCCGGCGACATGGCTGAGGACGACCCGGTCGCAGGAGTAGGCGACCGATGAGGCCAGTACCACCACCGTCATGGGTCCGGCGAAGTGCCAGACGCGGGCACTCGGTCGGCCGGGCCATGCGCTGAGGGCGACGTCCCTGAGGAGAGGGAGGCCGAGGACGCGGCCCGCCATCACGAGGGAGGCGGCGCCTGCCAGTCCCATTCCGACGAAGCCTGCGACGCAGTACGCCGCCGTCGGGCCGTGCAGCTGCGCCACGAGCGCGGTGACCGCCAACGCTGCGACACTTCCGCCGGCTTGCAGCAACAGGGCCAGGTGATTCAGGTTCAGCGCCGCGAGTACCCGGCTGCCGAGTCCGAACGGCAGCCCGAGGCCGAACACACAGAAGGCGACGACCGCGGCCGCGTTGGCCTCGGCGCTCTCCCGCACACCGAGCAGCGCGGGCCAGGCTCCGAAGATGCCCAGCCCCGTGCTGACCGCCACGACCAGCAGACCGAGGAGGAACAGGTTGCGGGCGCTGGTGGTGATCGTCCGGCGCGCGGCCTCGATCCCGAGGCTGTCCCGCCGCCCGCATGCGTCCATGACGGCCGCGCCCATCCCCAGGTCCCCGACGGGAAGCAGCTGAGGAAGCGTCACCACCAGGGAGAACAGTGCGTAACCGGCCACGCCGGTCTCGTCCACGACGATACGGGCCGAGATGATGCCGGCGGCGCCTGTCAGCGGAAGGGTCGCCAGCCGGACCACCAGGGAGGCGGACGCCAGGCCGACATAGGAGGTGTCCCCTGTCTCCCCGGCAGGGCGCACCAGCCGCTTCGCCAGGCCGATCCGCAACCTCGGCCGACGCTCAGCCATGCCCGGAAGCGCGTCTGAAATCACACATATTTACACAATATGCATAGAGGTGGCTGGAGACGGCTTTGCCATGCCGTTTCCGGCTCAGGTCGGGCCCACGCCCCCCGAGCGGCGGCACCCCCGCAGCCCAGGGCGTCCGCCGTAGCGGCGAAGCCCTGGCGCCGGGCGTTTGCGGGCCCGCGGGACCAAGGCATCTGTGTCAGTGGATCTTTCGGGCGGGTGGGGGACTTCGGCATCCCGGGTGCACCGCCCAGCCGCGATCTGGTCGAGCATGCGCCGGCCTTCTGCTACCGGGCGCTCGAGCTCCGCGAAGGCCGCCCCGTCCCCCACCGGCCACGTGCCGAGTACGGCTGCGAGAACCTTGTCTTCGCACCCGTCCTAGCGGGCCGGGGAACTGCGCGGCTGAACAGTCGAACCGCCGGGAGAAGCGACAGGGAGATGTGACTGAGGGAAGCGACTGAGAGAAGCAGCGCATCCTGTCAAAGGAGCGCCACTTCCCCGCCTTTCGCGTACCGGGACGGGTCGGACATGAATAAGGCGTCGTATTGCAGCACCTGGCCCGTCCGCTGATCGATGAAGCAGGGCTCCAGCCCCATCAGCGTGAATCCGTAGCGGCGCTGGGCCAGCTCGATCGCCCGGTCGATCAGCAGACCACCGTCGTACAGAGGTACGGACGAGACCTCCATCTGCAGCCCATGGCAGCGCCGGATGCGGTCTCCGCCTCCGACGAGGACAGACTCCTCGTAACCCTGCACATCGAGTTTGAGGAACACTCGTTCCTGCGACTCCACCGCCTGTGGCCAGACCTCGTCCAGGCGGCGCTGTTGGGCTTCCTGCGTGCCGACATAACGGGCGCTGGGGCACGCCTGGACGTGCCTCGGCAACATGGGCAGGACGGAACTGCTGGCTCCGTCATTGCCCGCCACATTCAGCGTGACCGTGGCCGTACGGTCACCGAGAGCGTAGGGGAAGACCCGCCACAAGGGGTCCCGCGCCGTGCACCGGTGCAGGGTCTCCAGCGCTCCATGCAACGGCTCGAACGACACGATGCGCCCTCGATATCCGAACCGGCGGAGCATCGCTCCGTACTGGCCGCCGTTCGCACCGACGTCGAGGACCACGTCGATGCCCGCGCGCAGCAGCAGCCGCACCAAGCGGTAGTCGGAGGAGCATTCGGGAAACCGCTCGACGTCGACGCCCAGGCGGCGGGCCGCCAAGCGGGCCGTGTGTCGCAGACTCATCTGCCGCCTTCCTCCTTCTTCTTGCCGCCTCTGCCCGCTCCGGCGGTCACAGGCCGACCAGCGCCTGCGCGGGAGAAGGCGACGCCGTGGCCACGACGCCCTGCCCGAGCCTGTCCAGTTCCGCGTCCACCATCAGCCGGGCCAGTTCCGGGGCCAGCACGGTCGGCCGCCAGCCCAGGACGCGTTCGGCCTTGGAGGCGTCACCGACGAGATCGTCGACCTCGGAGGGGCGCAGATAGCGGTCGTCGAAACGGACGTGGTCGCGCCAGACGAGTCCGACGTGGGAGAAGCAGTGCTCGACGAAGTCGCGGACGCTGTGGCTGGCGCCGGTGGCGACCACGTAGTCGTCCGGCTTGTCCTGTTGCAGCATCAGCCACATCGCCTCGACGTACTCGGCCGCGTACCCCCAGTCCCGTCGGGCGCCGAGATTGCCGAGGTAGACGACGTCCTGGAGGCCGGCCTTGATGCGTGCGGCGGCCATGGCCACCTTGCGGGTGACGAACGTGGGGCCGCGGCGGGGGGACTCGTGGTTGAACAGGATGCCGTTGACCGCGTACATCCCGTACGCCTCACGGTAGTTGCGTGTCGCCCAGTAGGCGTAGACCTTGGCGACTCCGTAGGGAGAGCGAGGGTGGAAGGCGGTGTCCTCGTTCTGCGGCGGAGGTGTGCCACCGAACATCTCGGAGCTGGAGGCCTGGTAGAAGCGGCAGGGCAGGCCGGTCACCCGGATCGCTTCGAGCAACCGGATGGTGCTGAGGCCCGTCGTGTTGCCGGTGAACTCCGGCTCGTCGAAGGAGACCCGGACATGCGACTGGGCCGCCAGGTGGTAGACCTCGTCCGGCTGGACCTGCTCCAGGAGGCCGGCGATCCGGGTGCCGTCGGTGAGATCGCCGTAATGGAGGAACATGCGCGCGTCGGGATCGTGCGGGTCTCGGTAGAGATGGTCGATGCGTTGCGTGTTGAAGGTCGAGGCGCGACGGACGATTCCGTGCACCACATAGCCCTTCTGCAGCAGCAGCTCCGCGAGGTAGGAGCCGTCCTGACCGGTGATACCGGTGATGAGCGCTTTCTTGACCGTCACATGCACTCCTTGCTGCGGCGACGCAGATGAAGGGATCGAGGGATGCGGGGATGCGGGAACTGCCTCACTCGGGCAGTGAAACCTATCAATTCACCTGGATTGTGACGATTGCCATCTTTGCGTGACTCGATGGATATACCGGTCATTTGTCCACTGGTGTCGTACGGTGAGGACGGAACTCACCGGATCCGATCAGGGACGGACGTCTTGGACCTGCGCGACTACCTACGAGTCCTCTCTCGCCGCTGGCGTGCCGTCACCGTGCTCGCTCTGCTCGGAACGGCGGTCGGTGCGCTCATCACCCACACGGCGACCCTCGAGTACCGGGCCACTGCAAAGCTCTTCGTGTCCGTGCGGGAGGGGTCCGACACCCTCCAGCTCGCGCAGGGAAATGTCTTCACCCAGGCTCGGGTCCGGTCGTACGCCGAGGTGGCGGCGAGTCCTCTGGTGTCCCGGCACGTCGTGGAGACCCTGGGTCTCGACATGACGCCGGATCAACTGAGCCGTCGCATCAGCGCGACCACGCAGCCCGACACGGTGCTGCTCCGGCTCACTGTCACGGACACCCGGCCGGAGCGGGCTGCCCGCATCAGCAACGCTGTGGCCGAGCGCTTCGCCGACGTGGTCCGCGGCCTTGAGCGCCCGGACGACGCGAGGACGTCCCCAGTGCGGCTGAGCATCACCCAGCCGGCCTCCGTGCCCTCCGCGCCTTTTTCCCCGCGCCCGGCGGTGAACCTCGCCATCGGGCTGATGGTCGGGCTGGCCCTCGGGGCCGGTTTCGCCGTGGCCAGGGAGTCGATGGATCGCTCGGTACGCAGTCTTCAGACTCTCACCGAGCTCCTGGCCGGGTTCGGCGGCCCTCCCGTGCTCGGGAGCGTCGCGCACGACCCGCGGACCACCCGCCATCCCGTGGCATTGCTCGACGACTTGCACGGACCGCGCGCCGAGGGCTTCCGGCGGCTGCGCACCAGCCTGCGGTTCGTGGACGTGGACCAGCCGCCGAAGGTGATCGCGGTAACCAGCCCGCTGCCTCGTGAGGGGAAGACCAGTGTCGCGATCAACCTGGCCGCGGCGCTGGCCGAGACCGGTGCCTCGGTGTGCCTGGTCGACACCGACCTGCGCCGGCCTTCCACTGCCCGCGTCCTGGGGCTGGTGCGGGACGCCGGGTTGACCACCGTGCTGATCGGCCAGGCCGAGGTCCACCAAGTGCTGCAGTCCGTGGGCTCCTTCTCGGTGCTGACCAGTGGCTCGGTGCCGCCCAATCCCACCGAGCTGCTGGGCAGCGACCAGTTGAGGGGCGTGCTGCGCAGCCTCGCCGGCAAGTTCGACCATGTCGTGGTGGACACCCCGCCGGTGCTGCCGGTGGCGGACGCGTCCGTGATCGCCACCGTCGTGGACGGCTACCTGGTGGTGGTGCGGGCTTCACGCACCAGCCGCGACCAGGTCGGCGCAGCCCTTCGCACACTGCAGCAGGTCGGTGCTTCCGTGCTCGGTACGGTCCTGAACATGACGTCGTCGAAGGAGGAGGGCAGCACGTATGGCTATGCGTACGAATACCGGCCGCAGCACCGGACAGCCGGCCTATTCTCCAAACGACGCGGCAGCTGGCACATGCCGCCCGCCGGTGGCGCTCCGGCCCTGCCGACTCCAGGCGGAGAGCAGGATGCCCAGGCCACGGGCACGCAGGAGGCACTCGACGGCGAGCCTCACTCCATGACCGCCGACCGGAGCGCGCAGCGGTGAGCTCCCCAGCCTCAGCACCGTGCGGGTACGTTCACCGCCGCCTCGACCGCTCCGCGCGCGTATTCGTTGGCGGAAGCCGTGGACTCGTCGGTTCCGCGGTGTGCCGGCATCTGGAGCGGGAGGGCTTCACCGACGTGGTCGGACCCGGCTCCGCCCAACTGGACCTGCGCGAGCGCCGTGCCGTCCTCGACTGGTTCGCGGCCACCCGGCCGGATGTGGTGGTGCTGGCCGCCGCACGGGTGGGCGGGATCAAAGCAAATGCCACCCGTCCCACGGAGTTCCTCTCCGACAACCTGCGTATCCAGGTCAACGTGCTGGACGCGGCCCTGGAACAGGGGGTGGAGCAGCTGCTGTTCCTGGGTTCCAGCTGCGTCTATCCGAAATTCGCCGACCAGCCCATTCGAGAGGAGGCGCTGCTGACCGGTGCGTTGGAGCCGACCAACGACGCCTACGCCATCGCCAAGATCGCCGGGCTCCTGCACGTGCAGGCGGTGCGGCGGCAGCACGGTCTCCCCTGGATTTCCGCCATGCCGACCAACCTGTACGGCCCCGGCGACAACTTTCATCCCGAGCAGTCCCATGTCCTGGCATCGCTGATCCGGCGCTTCCACGAGGCCCGAACGGCAGGGGCACGGCGAGTGGTGAACTGGGGTACCGGAACACCTCGCCGGGAGTTCCTGCACGTGGATGATCTGGCTCGGGCATGCCTGTACCTGCTGGAGCACTACGACGCGGACGGATCGGTGAATGTCGGCACCGGCACGGACCTGACGATCCGGGAGGCCGCCGAGTTGGTGGCAGAGGTCGTCGGCTACCAGGGGGCCATCGAGTGGGACGCGGCCCAGCCGGACGGCACTCCACGCAAGGTCCTTGACGTCTCCCGGATCACCACTCTGGGATGGGCCCCGCGTATCGGCCTGCGGGAGGGAATCGCCGAAGCGTACGCCTGGTACGTGGAACACCGAGGGTCCGCTGCCCTGTGACACCCCGCGCCGCTCCGCGCGCGAACTCGGCACCGCACTGGCATCGGGAGGACTTTCGTGATGCGGTGCTGATCGACCAGTGCGAGCGCACGCTCTTCGTAGTCGCACCGCGGTGAGCACACCGTCGCCCACTTTGGAGTCAGCGACAACGGTGTCTGTGCGGCGATCTTCGGCGCGGTCAATTCGGCGTGGAGTCGGTTCATGTCGGATCGGGTCTTCCTCAGCCTGTCGTGTCCCTTCCGGCCGGCTGCCGACCTCCCGCTCGCGGTCCACTTGTAGGCGACCGCCTCCGTAGTTCGTGCGCGGGCGACCGGCCGTCCTCGCCGTCGCCGCGACGTCCCTCCTCGTCGCGTGCGGCGCTGCTGCCTAGTACGCCAACATCGGCCAGGCAGCGCCACGGCCCCTCGCTGAGCCTGGCACATCGTTGACGCTCCCCGGCACGGACAGCAACGCCCAGGGCCCAGAGCCGAGCACACCCGCCGAGCACCGCACGGACGTCACGACCGACACAGCGGCCCAAGGAATGACGGCGCCCATCTCGCGCTTCCCGGCCCGGCCGACGTCACCGAAGATGACCACAAGGGCGACAGCGGACACGGCGGCCAGGACCGCCCCGGGACCGGCACCCCAGGCGAACCGTCCGCGCCGGGCGCCCACACCTCCGGGCGAGACGAAGCCGCAGACACCGAGCCCGGCGCCGCCGCCCGCGCCGACGCCGCCCGCGCCCAGCGAGCCGCCGCACACCACGCCGCCCCTCAGCGACGACAGAGAAATCTGCGCCCTCCCCGACCTGATCAACCTCTGCGCCAGCATGGTGGGCGCACGCCCCTGACACGGGGCTCCTGACGGCCCGCCGCCGAAATGATTGGTCACGGCTACCCGACAGGCGACCCGCGGCCTCCGGAGTCCTCGATGTGCACTGCCCAGCTGGCTGGCGACGGTCGTAGCTCCGGACCCTGGTGGGGGAGCAGCAGGGCGTTCGGGTTCACGCCGAGTGCCGCAGCGAGGGCGGTCAGGTCGTCGATGTCGATACGCCGGACGTTCTTCGGCGGCTCAGCGCCGGCCAGTCGCCATGGCCGCGACAGTAACTGCTCATACGCGAGAGGGCCCCTGGCGCACACAGCCGGAGGCCCTCTCGCCTTCTGCGCCCGCCAGGCCGCGCCCGAACTGCGCGGCTGGACCGTGGACGTGGCGGGTTCCCACTTCGGGCGAGCAAGCAATCTTGAAGGACGCAAAAAGGCCCCCGCAGGAGCGAGGGCCTTGACGTTTCCGCTGGTCACTGGCGTCTGCCCGCGTAGCGAAGAGTGGGGCGGGTGGGACTCGAACCCACGGCCGACGGATTATGAGTCCATTCAGGATCTTGGCGGTCCTTACCATTTCACGTCGATTCATGGCGTTCTTGCAGGTCAGGCGAGTGCATCCCTGTCGGCCTTGCACGGTCCTTGTCGGTTGGTTCCGGTCCTTGTGGTCCCTATGTGGTCCCTATGTGGTCCCTGCGGTTCCTCTGAGATGCCTGTCCGGCACGGAATCCTCCGTGCCGGACAGGCATCTCAGTCATCTCTTCCGGTGCTCTCGCTCGGCAGGAAGGTATGGCGTGCCCAGAGGCCCAGCATTACTGTTCCACCGACCAACAGCGATACCGGGTCGTAGGCAAGAGGAGTCAACGCATATCCGAGCGCCGTGACGGTGCAGACTGTCAGGACAATGAACGCGCTCCCCGACCGCAGCATCGGCCGACCTGCGACCAGTACGCTCCCCCCGCCGGGCACCCAGGGTCCGACAGCGATTGCCAGCAGTCCCGCGGTAACGCAGACGTCGCCCAGTTGGAATGACATCGCCTCGGGGCCATGTGGGCCGCCGATCATCCGCAGTCGCAGGGTGTCGCCGATCAGCATGAGGAACAGTCCGACGATCGCTGCCCACACAGTGGCCTGCTGGTCGCACCGTACGAGACGTCGCAGGACGAGCAGAAAACTGAGGGACACGACTTCCGAGGCCCAAAGGACGCCGATCATCCCCGTCTCCGGCCGCCAGCCATCACCGGCTCTCCCCAGGAGTACCCATCCGGCCATGAACACAGCCCCGGCCGTGACGGCCCCATCAAGCACGCGCCGCAGCCACGCGTGCCGACCTGTACCGGCATCGGCGGCGACCACCAGACCGGCCATCCCCAGACCGACCGCGATCGTCACTCCGGTGACCACCGCCGAACCGGCCAAGCCTCGTGAGTCCAGTCCCTGCGCCGGTTGAGCCCACAGCGCGGTAGTCGCGGCCCGATAGACGCCCCCGGCGGTCGTAGATCCCGCCAACAGCAGCAGCCGCTTCCGCACCCGCCCACTCGCGCCCCAGACACGGAGCAGCAGAGAGAACGTCAACACCCAGCAGCCGATGGACGGTCCGAGGGACATCATCCGCGCCGCCAGACCCCCGCCTGCCCACCATCCGGGGCAGTCGGCACTGTTCCAACAAGACATTCCACAGCGGCCGCGCTCCAGACACTTGCCCTGGCCCAATGGCAGCAACTCGTCTGGACCGTGAGCCCGTCCGACGGCTTCCCCAACCTCAACATGCAGGTGCGCCTTTCAACCGGCGCCCGCCGTCAGGACCTCCCCCACGGCCGTCGGCCCCGTACACAGACCGTACGAGACTCACCACCAGCACCGGGCGGAAAAGTCAGCTGACTCACTCATGTTGCGTAAAGAGAGAGAACAGCCCGCGGCCACAGTCTCAGTGAGCTTCTGGACAACAACACCACCAGCCAGAACCGGCTGAAGGCTCCCAGCGCAGAAGGCACCTCGGCATCGTGGACTGGCTCACGGCCCGCCGCGACTCCACCGGCCCGGGGCGCAACGACTACCCGCCGGCCTGTGGACTTCAGTTCCCGCAGCCAACTGGTGCTCGGTCGGCTGCCGGATGCGGACGAGGCCGTTCCCGCCCCCGGTACCGTGCTCCTCGGCCGTGGTCTGGCCCTGCGTCTCGTCCAGCCGTTGCTGGTGCACGCCCTCACTGATGAGGTCCTCCAAAAATCCCCAGGGCTGCTCACGTTCCAGCGTTGTTCAAGGCTGCTTTGCCCCGGGGTGCGTTCATGGGCGGTTCGGGCAGCCAGTCGCGCGCCGGGTCGTACTCCAGCCATCGGCTGCCCTGCTTGCGCGGCGCAGGCGGCGGTGAGGCCGTCCAGCCCAGGGTGTCCGTTGCCTGTGCGCCACAGCAGCGACCAGGCGTACAGCGGTGCGGGGTTGACCAGGGGAATGGAACGCAGCCCGAGGACCTCCGGCAGCGGCACGTCGGCGGGCAGCAGCGAGAAGCGTCGCGGGTCCTGCGCCACATCGGCGAGGAAGTGGGTAAGGCCCAGGTTGACGCTCGCGGCTCTGTCCTGGATGTCGAATCGGTCGGCGAACTGGTGGAGGAAGTCGAGCCGCTCCAGCGCACCGGGTGTCAACAGCAGGCTGCCGCGCAGCTGGCCTCCAGGTAGCCGTTCGTCCGCTCGACCAGATCCTTCGACTCCGGGTCGCGGGGCCCGGCAAAGGATCACCTTGCAGGCCAGCAGCCCGGCCAGGGCGGCGAACTCATGTCCCCCCGGCGGCGTCCGATGGCCGGCTCGTTGTCCCACTGCACGCGGGGGATCCGACCGGGCGCCCTGCGGACGAAGGCTCACAGCCGACGAATGAGCAGGGACCCAGCCGGAAAACCTACACACGCGAGGCATCGGCGCCGTCTTGGTCCCTGTCTGGTCCCTGGATCATGGCTCCGAGCCCCAGGGCAGCTGTTCCCGGGTCCGACAACCACCCTGACCACCTGCTCCGCCGCAGGTCAGAGCCGCGCGCCTACTCGCGGACGGCGCCAGACTCAGAAGAATCCGAACTCGCGAGCAGCGGATTCAGTCCGTTGAGAGCAAGTTGACGTTCAGACGCTCAACGCGGAACGTTTCCGCAGGTCAGCGACCCAGGGCGGCTTCGCCGCCCGCCGTGGGACGGGTAAATGGGCAGAACGAACGCCCCGTAGCCCTTGATCAACACCGCGCCGCGGGGTGGCAACGCAGGAGGCGAGGTCAGCTACCTGCGGTTTGCCCACGCCGGTTCGTATTTACGCGTCAGCGACCCAGGGCGGCTTCGCCGCCCGCCGTGGGACGGGTAAATGGGCAGAACGAACGCCCCGTAGCCCTTGATCAACACCGCGCCGCGGGGTGGCAACGCAGGAGGCGAGGTCAGCTACCTGCGGTTTGCCCACGCCGGTTCGTATTTACGCGTCAGAAGCCTGCGCAGGTGGGGCGGGTGGGACTCGAACCCACGGCCGACGGATTATGAGTCCCTTGGGGATCTTGGCAGCTCTTGCCGATCAACGCTCATTCTTGACGTTTTCCCAGGTCAGGACGGTTGATCCGTGTCAATCCTATGCAGTGCTTGTCGATCTGTTCCTGTCCTTGTGGCCCCTCAATAACCCCTGAGCGTATTTCGGTCGGCGCCTACAGGAGCAGCAGGCTCCCCCTCATCCGAGGCAAAATCCGCATGTCCGTTTTCGCAGGCCGACACACGTCTGCTTGCGGCGGCTGAACTCCCGACGCCGAGACGGATGAACCCGGCGAGTAACCCTTGGGGGACTCGCTCCAGCGGAGCTTGCGCCGTCCGGGAGTCTCAGATCCCGGGTGTGATGCCGGTTGTCGGAAGCGGAGTTCGGGCGGCGATGCGATCGTGTTCTTGATCGGCCAGTGCGGACAGGGCCGTTGCCCCGCAGCCAGTGAACAATGCTCTCGCTCGTTCCAGCTGCGCGAGTCCTTCGGGCCGGCGGTCGACGACGGACAGTGCGATGCCCGCCGTCAGCCGGGCTGTGGCTTCATAGAGTGGCATTCGAGCTGCGCAGAACGCGGCAGCGGCCTCGCACGCAGCCTCTGCCGCAGCCGCGTCTTCCCTTGCGAGGTGTACCTCGGCGCGGGCCAGCAAAGCGAAGCCGAGCTGTCCGGGCGGTCTGTCGGGGCTCACAGCGGATGCTGCACGGCGGGCCCACATCTCGGCAGCCACCACATCGCCCCGGGCCAGTTCCGCACCAGTCAACAGCCGCAACCACACTGTGCGCACGGGTGCTTCGAACGCTGACATTTCGGGGCCACCACCCGCTTCGATCACCCTGCGGACGCAGCCCGCCGGATCACCGGTGAACAGCAACGCATTGCCGAGCATTCCGAGGATCGCCGACCGGTACTGGGTCGGTTCGGGGCCGGCCTGCGAAAGCGACTCCTCACAGATCTTCAGTGCTCCGGCGAAGTCTCCCCGCCACATCGAGACCGCCGCGTTCACCGCCTCGGCCAGCGAGCGTGGCTCGTTGCTGCCGACGAGTGATGCCGCCTCCAGCGCGTCGTCGGCGTACTTTGCTGCCTCGTCCAGATGCCCGAGCCACATCAGTACGTACGCGGAGGCAGCGAAGAGATCGGCGAGCATGAGGCTTTGGCCGGTACGACGGGAAAGGTCCAGGCCCTGACCGAGGTGCCGGAGCGCGGCGTCGTAGTGTCCCAGGAACATTTCCGTCCAGCCGATCGTGACAAGGGTGTCGATCTGGTCGACCAGTTGCTGGTCATCGGCTTCGTCGACTACTTCCCGTACCAGGTCCAGGTAGTCGGTCGATCGGACGGAGTCCCCGGCCAAGGTATGTGCCAGTGCCAGCAGACTCCGGACAGCGGTGATCCGCCATGGGTCGCCGGTGGTTTCTGCCGAGTGCAGCGCGCGTTCGCCCCAACCGATGGCTGTGGGAAAGTCGGCTGTGCGAAGCGCCACCGTCGCGACCCCCATCTGCAGAGCGGCGGTCTCGGATTCCGGCCGGTCGTCGTGGTCCGCCAGTTCCCGAAGCAGCAGCGACGTCGCCTTCTTGTAACGGCCGAGCTTCCACTCCACCGTGGCTCGGGAGACGGTCAGCCGAGCCCGCTGAGCCCCTGCCTGCGCAGGCGGGAGAGAAGCGGTCGTGCGCAGGACGTCGCGGCTTTCCAGCAGTCGTCCGGCCATGCCCAGCGCATCGGCCTGCTGGAGCCACAGTTCGGGCCGCAGCCGACTCTGCTCACCGAGCAACCGCAGGGCTTCCTGCGTCCAGTGCGCGGCAGCGGCCGGTGCGATCGTCATCACCTGACGGGCGGCGCGTACCAGTACGTCAACGGCATGTTCGTCTCCCACCCGCGCCGAACGCTGAACGTGCGACGCCTGGGCGGTCAGCGGTGCGCCGTGCAGCGCCAGGCCGTGCGCGGCCCGGGTATGCGCCTCGATCCGCCAGCCGGCGCCCGCCCCCTGGTACACCGCTGCCCGCACCAGCGGATGGCGGAACCGGAATCGGCGCGTGGAGCCGATCTGGCGTACCAGGTCCCGCTCCGCGACCTCGTCCAGGGCGGCAAGGGCCTGTGCCTCACCGGTCCGGGCCACGACTGCAACCATCTCGGCTTCGAAGGAGTCACCGAGCACCGCGGCCGCCTGTGTACAGGCCCTCGCAGTGGCCGACAGACCTCCCAGCTCCTCCAGCAGTGCGGCACGCACCGATTGCGGCAGATCGTCGGCGACAGGCACCGCGTCGGCCGGGACCACCGACGGGCTTTCGTTCCCGGCGCTTCGGGCCAGCGCCTCCAGGTAGAACGGGTTGCCGCCGCTGGCCTCGTACAGCCGTCGGAAGCGCCAGTGATCCGGCCTGGCCCCGCACAGCTCCGCTCCCTCGGTCGGGGACAGCGGCCCCAGCTCGACCCTGGCCACTCTTCCCTCGGTTCCGGCCCGGGCCAGTGCCGCGGCCAGTCGCGGCGGAGCCTGCCGGGGACGGTAGCCGAGGGCGAGGAGCAGCGGTGTCCTCGGCGGGTGCCGTACCAGATGGTCGATCAGCTCGGCTGTACCGTCATCCGTCCACTGCAGGTCGTCCAGGCTGAGCACGAGCCCGCCGTCGGCACTCAGCGCCTCCAGCAACGTCCGCACCGCCCGGTGGAACCAGTACCGTTCGACCGTCACCGGCTCCAGCCCGGCCGGGAACCGGTCACGGAGTGCGGGGAAGACCGTACTCAGCAGCGCGAACGCGCCTGGCAGTGATCCATCGTGCCGGAGCCGGAGGAAGTCCACACGGCCGAGGTGGTCGTCCAAGGCGTCCACGAACGCACCGTAGGGAGCCCGGTCGAACTCCACGCTGCGGCCGGCCAGGGTCACGAAACCGCGCCGTCTCGCCCGCTCGCCCAGTTCGCCGAGCAGCCGTGTCTTTCCGATACCCGGTTCCCCGACCACCTCGACCACCGCTGGCGCACCGGCCAGGGCATCCTCGATCGCATCGTCGAGAACCGCCAACTCCGCTGCCCGCCCGACGAGGTGGCTCCCCGTCCGGGGGCGCCGCGGTGTCGGCGGGCCGGGCAGGTCGGCGCCATCCTGTGGGGTTCCCACCGGCGGTGGCGTGGGTGACGGGCCCGGCCCGAGAGCGGGTGTGGATCCCGGAGCACGCCCGGCAGCGGGGCCGGCGGCGGGGACGTTCAGTGCGGGGTCGGTGGTGAGGATCTGCTGGTGCAGTTGCCGCAGCGGGAGGCCGGGGTCACAGCCGAGTTCTTCGGCCAGCAGCAGCCGGATCTGCTGGTAGCGGTTGAGGGCATCGGCCGGGCGACCGCAGCGGTACAGGGTGAGGATGAACTGGCCTGCCAGCCGTTCGTCCAGTGGGTGCAAGTCGACCCGGGCCGACAACTCGGACAACAGTCCGCTGTGGTGACCGCAGCGGAGCCGGACATCGGTGTGGTCCAGTTCGACCGCGACCCGTTCTTGGTCGACCGCGTCGCGGAGGGCGTTGATCCAAGGGGTGTCCAGACCCGCGAAGGCATCTCCCCGCCAGAGGCCGAGTGCCTGCCCGAACAGGGTTGCAGCCTGCTCGTCCTTCTCGTTCCACGCGGCCGCGCGGGCCCGTGCGGCAACGTCACGGAAACGGTGCAGATCCACTGCCGCCGCCTCGACGTCGAGGACATACCCACCGGAACGGCGGACGATATCCGCCCCCTGGGCGACGGCCAAGGCGTGCCGCAGACGGGAGACATAGCCGTAGACCGTGTTCCGGGCCCGCTGCGGAGGACGGTCGGCCCAGACGCGCTCGACGAGCTGGTCCACCGAAACCACCTGGTTGGCGTCCACCAGCAGCACTGCGAGCACACACCGCTGACGGGCATGGCCCAGATCGACGCTTCGGCCGTCCACCCGCGCCTCGACGCTGCCGAGCACACCGAACTCAACCGTCACAGCACGCCCCCCACTCTCAGATCCCCACCCTGGCACAACACCTTCGACCAGCCAATTCAACGTTTGCTCAAGGTTCGCCGACGGTCGACCGAGCATCTTGGTCCAGGACAGGAAACAGCGCCACGAAGAACCCGGAGGCCCAGCTCGGCAAGCGTTCAGCCGCACAGCGAAACGGCCGCACCCGACGAGCGGGCAGTCAGCGACCCGGGGCGTGGAGTGGCGCCTCCGCACTAGTTACCCCGGATACGCACGCAAGTAGCGGCAGAACGCAGGCTGTCGCACTGAACGCACAGCAACCTCGCCCCGGGGTGCGAGCAGCACAGCCTGGGCCTCTGTCCCGTCGTCCACCCAGTGGATCCGTCCCCAGTCACACCATCGACATCCAGGAGGACCGCCATGGTCAATGGCATCACGCTCAAGAGCGTTCAGAAGAAGCTCGCGGTCGCGGCCGCCGCCGCAGGCCTGGTCATGGCCTTCTCCGGCCAGGCTCAGGCCGCGAGCTATTACCAGAGCACGTCCGACGGCTGCGCCTCCGTCAACGGCTCCTACAACTACTGGCAGGTCACGACGGGCTACGACACCAACTGGGACTTCACGATCTGGGACAACTGCGCAGACGGCAAGGGCGCGGGGCTCTACACCACCTACCAGAAGTGGGAGAACGGAGGGTGGAACTACCACGGCTACACCAAGCTCGGTTCGGACAGCAACGGTGCCAACAGCACCCCCGGCTACGCGAACGGCAACGGGCACAGCGTCCGCGACGTGAAGCTGTACGTCTGCTTCGTCGGTGACGCCAATTCCTGCGTGTCGCTGTTCTAGCGTTCCCAGGAGTCGGCCCGAGTGAGCCCCCGGCATTCGCCGACGACACCCCGGAGGGGGCGGGGCGCGGCTGAAGTGCACAGAGGCGCCGAGCCCCTGGTGTACGGAGATGGCGCGGACGCCACGGCACCGGAGGAGGGGGCCTGTGTGCCAGCGGCAGCAGCTCAGTCTCTGCCACCGGATCCGGGCACCACACCCGCCCCCCTCGTGGCGCCCGTTCTCCTCCTCATGGAGGACGGGCGCACCGGGCTGCTCGGCCGCCTCTTCCCGTCACAGTCCGCGGAGACCGGGGTCACCACTCCCGCAGACCTCCACCGTGAGGGGGTTCGGATGGCCGATCGCGAGGGCCGCTGCTGGTCATCTGTGCCACCGGCCGGCAAGGTGGCGCGACCGCACAGCGCCTGCTCAAGTGTGGTCGGCCGGTCAGAGCCCTGGCATGCATCCGGGTCACTGTCCGTCAGGGCGATGCGGGCGGCAGGCGCCGGCCTTGTCGTCGGCGACCCGGCCGATCCGACGTCACTCCTCGATGCCGCTGATCGCGGTACGCGACATCGGCGCGTTCGCCGCCGCGATCGCGGTCGAACTGGCCCGAGCACTTCCTCGGCCGGGCCCTCGAGATCGCCGAGTGGCCCTCAGGCCTCGGCGATCGCCGGGTCAGGAGCCGTCGACCTGGTGCCTGCGGACGCGCTCGGCCAGCGGGAGGGGCGTCTCGTCCAGACCATTGACCGACCTCCTCGCCATGCGTGCGCACGCCCCCGTGGAAGGCGAGGAGCTGCTGTCGTCGCGGTGGGAAACCACCACCGCCTCCGAGTCGGGTGCGTTCCGGTAGTCGGTGGCACAGATGAGGCAGGCCGGACCCGAGAGCCCTTCCCACGGGGTGTCGCACAGACCTCCGCCATGCCCCCTCCGGGACCGTCCGCGACACGCAGAACAGCCGGACGCCAGATGCTCTCCCGGTAGCCACTGCTTCCACTGGACACCAGGTGCGCTATCGGTACGCCGCCGACGCCCTACCCGCGCCTGCGTACCCACCACACCGGTATCTGCACTGCCTCCGCCGCCAGCCCGGTGCTCAACTGGTCGCCCTGTGGATGGCCGCCCCAGCCGCGCAACCCAGCAAATGGGACAGCGAATCGGCCGGAGGCACCGTCGGTCTGCGCGCTGCTGCGCTCTCCGGGCCCCTGCGCGGCCCCTTGGCCTGGGCCTCAGTCCTCAGGACAGTCACCCGGACCACGAGCGACACCCTCGATCATCTACTCAGCCGCAGGTCAGAGGGGTTGGAGCTCCCCCAAGTGCCGCCCGACTCCAAACCCCCGAGCAGCGGATTCCGTCCGTCCATGCAATATTGACGCCTCGACACCCAAAATGAACGTTTCCGCAGGTCAGAAGCCTGCGCAGGTGGGGCGGGTGGGACTCGAACCCACGGCCGACGGATTATGAGTCCATTGGGGATCTTGGCGGCCTTTGCCGATCAGTGCCGATTCACGCCGTTCTTGCAGGTCAGACGTGCTGATCCGTGTCAGCCCTTTGCAGTGCTTGTCGGTCTGTTCCTGTCCTTGTGGCCCCTCAATGGCCCCTGGGGGCTGATGAGTTGGACGCTTACCACAGCAGCAGCCGCGTCCGCCCAGTTCAGCCAAGAGGATAGAACCCTCGCACAGCGGATTTCCCTTCCAACGCGCAGAGGCTCCGCCCCTCCACTCGGGGCGAAGCCTCGATGGGTGCAGATCCAATGAGGGTGCTGTCGATCAGGCGGTGGGTATGACCTGGTCGCGGTAGCGCGTCTGGTGGTTGCGGATGAACTCCTGCTGCTGGTGCCAGGTCCAGTAGGCGTCGAAGTCGCCGTTGGCGCGGACGGCACGCAGCTTGAGCACGGCTTCAGCTCCGGACAGGCCCCAGCGGGCGCCGGTGATGTCCAGGCGGTCTTTGACCAGGTGCCGGCATGCTCCCTCGATGATTCCGGTGGCGATCGGCCAGCCGCGTTCAAGGGCGGTGTCGTAGCGCAGGTGCTCGGCCTTGCCGGATAGGTAGTTCACGGCCTCGTCGATGCCCTTGCGCTGGGCGCCACGCAGTCCGGCGGCGCGGGCGGCTTCCTCGAGTGCGGCGACGGTCTGCTGCACGCCGCCGCCCAACAGAACGCGGGCGTGACGGGCGACCCAGCTCTCGGCGGAGGCATCGCCGCTGTCGTGCAGGCACCAGGCCGCTCGCCACAGATATTCGAGCACGTGGATCAGGTCGACGATGATGTGGACGTCCACGCCGCGCTGCCGCGCTTCGGCCTTGATGAGGTCGATCTGATGGCGGGCCCCGTCGACCAGGACGACCCAGCAACGGCGGTGGCCGGGGTCGCGGTGCTCCGCCTGGTCAAACACGGCCGACACCACCTGCACGGCGGTGTCGGTCACCGAACCGCACAACCACTTCGACCGGGCCTTCGGCCCCTGGCGGCGCTCGGGCGCCGCGCCGTGGCCGGCGTCGTCTTGCCGGTCGGGGTCGGCGAAGATGTCGTCCACCGTGCGCGGCGCGGGCTCGGCATCGTAGACGGCTCCCAGGGTGGCCATCCGTTTCCTGCCGTGTTTCTCCCCGGACGCCAGCCGGGTCTTCATCGCGTTGCCTCCCTTGGCGGCTGCAGCCTTCGCGGTGTCCTCACGCAGTGCTTCGGGTCTTATCACCACGCCCTTGCCGTCGACCGACAAGATCAGCGGCGTGGTGTCGGTGCAGGGAGCCGGCACGACGGCGTCGTAGAACGCGTCGATGTCGACTGCGGCGCCGACGGCGAGTTCCTGGACCTGCCGGTGCCCGATTCCGGAGCCGGTGACGGCGTTGATCCGCTCGCAGGCGTCGGCGAAACTGCCGCGGGCGGACTCGATCGCGGCGAGCCTGGCCAGCCCGTGCGAGTGCATTGCGTCTGGAAGGTTCAGTAACGCGTCGGCCGGGTGTAGGTCCGCCACGCCCGCGCCGCGGTAGGCGATCCGGACCACGGTGACCTTGCCGAACACCGTGGCCAGAATCCGGTGCCGACCCCGCTCGATCCTTGAGCGTCCGACACCGGCGGCGTCCACGACCTCCTCACGGCGCACCTCGTCCCTGGCCCGCAGGGTCAGGTGGTCCTGGAACAACTGCCGGGTGACCTCGCGCATCCGCGCACCCAGCAGATCCTCCAACTGTGCATGTGTCATCACCGCCGCCTGAGGGGCCGCCAGCTCCGCGCACGCCGCGGCGAACAGACTCGCCGAGGCGGCGAAGGCGTCCTCACACTCTGCGAGCGAAGCCTGGGCCGGCCCCACCACGCTCACCATCCCTGCTTCCTGCCGTCGACCTTGAACAGCCCGGACGAAGGCTCCGCCAGGATCCCGCGCTCCACGAGCCTCTTCAGCTTCGAGCGCATCCCCTCGACATGCCGCGGCTCGGTCCCCAGACCCAGGTGCTGGCAGACCTCTTTGCAGCGCATCGCCGCCCCCGAGGTCGCGAACAAAGCGATGATCCCCTGGTACTCCGGCGACATCACCGTCACGTCGAGCCCTGCCTCGGCCTTCACCAACGCCACAGCTACCCCGCCGGCACCCCCACCCGCGGCGTCCGCACCCCCACCCGCGGCTTCCGCGTCCGGCACCGGCGAAGACGGCGCGGCCAGCACCTCCTCCACCGTCTCGCGCGCGATCTGCAACCGCGCCAGCCGCTCCTCGGCCCGCGACAACTCTTCGGACAGACCGGCGATCTGCTCACGCAGCCGCTCGGCCTCGCCCAGCACCTCAGCCCGCCTGGCCTCCAACGCCTCCATCAACGACGGCACATCACACCCACCCTCGCTCAGCACCCGCACGCCTCACGGCGGGCTCGACCCCGGCGACGGTAGGAGTCGGCACGACCAGCTACATCCCGAACCTCTGCGAATCACCCCAACGAGGCACCCTCGGAAGATCTGCACCCAGCCTCGATAGCCGTTTCCGCAGGCCAGACGTCGTCTGGTCAGCTTATCCAGCTCAGCCGCCATCTTCCAGAGTGAGCTGGAGAGATCGGGCGGATTGCAGCTTCGGGCACACGGCGTGAGGATGCCCCCGCCACGGGCTTCCCTCGCGTCGTGCCGGCCAAAGCATGGTTCGGCGTACAGGCGGGACATGATTGCCGCGTGGCCCGGAGTTCATGGCTGCCGTGAGATGACTTCGGTGACGGCCGAGTCGGCATCCGGCGCGAAGGACACAGTCGAGGTCTACACATGCCCCCTTATCAGCGAACTGGCGGACCATCCCCGCGGGCGCGGGGAGCACACGATGACCTCGGAGCAGTTCGGGGTGACGGCGGGACCATCCCCGCGTTCGCGGGGAGCACAGGGCGACAGCTTCGCGTGGACGTTGCGGTTGGGGACCATCCCCGCGCGCGGGGAGCGCAGACAGCCGAACGACCGGGACTGGCTGATGTCGGGACCATCCCCCGCGGGCGCGGGGAGCACGTGCGCGAAGAACGGGTTGGTGTCCTGAGCGGGGGACCATCCCCGCAGGCGCGGGGAGCACCAACGAAGTACCCCGAGGCAGCAGCGTCTCCGGGGACCATCCCCGCGGGCGCGGGGAGCACTCGTCAACCCCGGTGACGCGGTACACGCGCCGGGGACCATCCCCGCGGGCGCGGGGAGCACAGTACGTCCCGCGCGGCACTCTGGCAGGCGTAGGGACCATCCCCGCAGGCGCGGGGAGCAAACTGTCCTCGTACCGCCCCGGCTGTATGAGGAGGGACCATCCCCGCGGGCGCGGGGAGCACGGGCGCCTGTACCCGTCGGGCGCGCTGGTCCAGGGACCATCCCCGCGGGCACGGGGAGCACCAGCTCGAAGAGGGCGTGTACCTGGTCCGCCGGGGACCATCCCCGCGGGCGCGGGGAGCACTGTGTTGTCCACGGAGGCCCCTTTCAGTTCTCGGGACCATCCCCGCGGGCGCGAGGAGCACACCGCCGTGCGCCTGTCCGCCTCCGGGCGCTGGGGGCCATCCCCGCGGGCGCAGGGAGCACTTTCCCACAGTGTCCCGGCCTCCACCCCGGTCGGGACCATCCCCGCGCGCGGGGAGCACACGCCGCGGCCGCGCAGCTTGCCGGCGTACGCGGGACCATCCCCGCGGGCGCGGGGAGCACGAGTGGGGACGACTCAACGGAGTTTCTTGCTCAGGACCATCCCCGCGGGCGCGGGGAGCACCCCATCGCCAGGGCCATCGCCATGTGGGAGTCGGGACCATCCCCGCAGGCGCGGGGAGCTCGGGCAGGTGCTTTACCTGCCCGACACGGACGTGGGACCATCCCCGCGGGCGCGGGGAGCACACGGGGCCTCGGTACGAGGTCGGCCACACCCGGGGACCATCCCCGCAGGCGCGGGGAGCACGGACCGACGCCCAGCTGTGCGGCGAGCTTGGCGGGACCATCCCCGCGGGCGCGGGGAGCACATGCCCTTGGTGCCGGTGGGCGGGCGGCGGAGGGGACCATCCCCGCGGACGCGGGGAGCACAGGGCACCAGTGCGGTTGTGGCAGACCGGCGCGGGACCATCCTCGCGGGCGCGGGGAGCACCAGCGACCGCCGGTGAACTGGCGGGGGTCGTCGGGACCATCCCCGCGGGCGCGGGGAGCACGTCTCGACCGACAGCGGCGGCTTCGAAGAGTGTGGACCATCCTCGCGTTCGCGGGGAGCACAGGGCGACCGCTTCGCGTGGACGTTGCGGCTGGGGACCATCCCCGCGGGCGCAGGGAGCACTCGTTCGGCCGGTCCTCCCCCATCAGGAAGTCGGGACCATCCCCGCGGGCGCGGGGAGCACTCGTCGGGCACGTTGCCCGCCGTCGGCGCCGGGGGACCATCCCCGCGGGCGCGGGGGGCACTCGTCGGGCACGTTGCCCGCCGTCGGCGCCGGGGGACCATCCCCGCGGGCGCGGGGGGCACGACGGGCGGAACTACACGGCCAGGCCCGACGAGGGACCATCCCCGCGAGCGCGGGGAGCACGTTCTCGTTCACGGCGTCTCCACTGTTGAGTTTGGACCATCCCCGCGGGCGCGGGGAGCACAGGGCGTACAACAGGAGGTAGACGAACAGTCTGGGACCATCCCCGCGGGCGCGGGGAGCACAGGGCCTGCTCGTCGACCATGCCCGCGTTGCGGGGACCATCCCCACGGGCGCGGGGAGCACGCCTTATCCTTCGCGACGCCATCCATCTTCTCGGGACCATCCCCGCGGGCGCGGGGAGCACGTGGTGCCGGGGTTGTCGGTGGCCTTCTCCGTGGGACCATCCCCGCGGGCGCGGGGAGCACCCACACAGCTGCAGCCAGCCCGACGCCCGCGTGGGGCCATCCCCGCAGGCGCGGGGAGCACAAGCGACATGATGGCCCCCCTCCCTGTGTCGAGGGACCATCCCCGCAGGCGCGGGGAGCACATGCCGTCGATGACGACGGCTCCGGACTGGCCGGGACCATCCCCGCGGGCGCGGGGAGCACTAGAGCCCCCGCTTGGCGCGCACCTTCTGCTCGGGACCATCCCCGCGGGCGCGGGGAGCACTCGAAGGCGCCGAAGATCTTGATGACCGGCTTGGGACCATCCCCGCGGGCGCGGGGAGCACCGGTTCCGGTGGGAGCAAGGCGAGCATGTCTCGGGACCATCCCCGCGGGCGCGGGGAGCACGAGGGCACGTTCGCACCACTGCCCGACGAGTCGGGACCATCCCCGCGGGCGCGGGGAGCACGCTTCGTCCGCCTCGGCCCGAAGGTTGTTGATGGGACCATCCCCGCGGGCGCGGGGAGCACGAACATCATGACTGGGTCTCCTTCGGGTTGCTGGGACCATCCCCGCGGGCGCGGGGAGCACATCGACCGACCCGGGAAGCACGGAGGCCCGTGGGGACCATCCCTGCGGGCGCGGGGAGCACTTCGTCATGTCCAAGGTGGTGCGTCGTACGACGGGACCATCCCTGCGGGCGCGGGGAGCACGGTGTGGGGTGAGGCGCCGAAGAGGTCGGCGAGGGACCATCCCCGCGGGCGCGGGGAGCACCGCAGATGAGCCTCCTTCACCGCCTCCGCATAGGGACCATCCCCGCTGGCGCGGAAGGCACGGAGCGAGGTTGATGTCCGCCAGAACCTGAGCGGGACCATCCCCGCGGGCGCGGGGAGCACCCCACCGACGTCCCGGCTGGGTCCAACACCCAGGGACCATCCCCGCAGGCGCGGGGAGCACGAACGCCGACCCGCAGGCCCTCCTGATCAACCGGGACCATCCCCGCGGGCGCGGGGAACACCAGGTCCCGCTGACTGCACGGCGAATCATCCTGGGACCATCCCCGCGGGCGCGGGGAGCACAGCTTGATCCCCCGTGACAGCTTGGAGACTTCGGGACCATCCCCGCGGGCGCGGGGAGCACTTGGTCTCGAGCTTGGTCTGGTACTGGCAGTAGGGACCATCCCCGCGGGCGCGGGGAGCACTGTGTAGACCTCCTGCCAGAACTGCCCGAACGGGGACCATCCCCGCGGGCGCGGGGAGCACCGCAGCGGCCTCGCCGACCTCCCCGAGTCCGCGAGACCATCCTCGCGGGCGCGGGGAGCACAACCTGCCTGCCGCCTACCCGGACAGCGTGCCGGGACCATCCCTGCGGGCGCGGGGAGCACTTGCGCAGCACGAGGATCTGTCCCGTCTCCAGGGGACCATCCCCGCGGGCGCGGGGAGCACAGCGTGTGCTGCGGGCGCCGGATGTCCATGCCGGGACCATCCCCGCGGGCGCGGGGAGCACCAAAGGCATTGCACGGCAATGCCGATGGGGTTAGGACCATCCCCGGGCGCGGGGAGCACATGGCCACGACCGTGCGGTCGCTGCTGCCGAAGGGACCATCCCCGCGGCGCGGGGAGCACATTGACCAGACGGTTGCCTGGCGTGACGGCACGGGACCATCCCCGCGGGCGCGGGGAGCACACCCCGCCGCGCGGGGAGTGCAGGCAGTGCTGGGGACCATCCCCGCGGGCGCGGGGAGCACGCGTACCGGTCGGTGTCATCGACAGACCAGCGGGGACCATCCCCGCGGGCGCGGGAAGCACAGGGCCACCATCGCGGACCTGGCGGTCGTGGTGGGACCATCCCCGCAGGCGCGGGGAGCACTGCGGTTTCACGTCGGTGTGGACGTGCCGCGGGGGACCATCCCAGCGGACGCGGGGAGCACTCGACCTACGGCACCTTCGTGGCGCCGACGAAGGGACCATCCCCGCGGGCGTGGGGAGCACACCTTCTTGGCGCGCATCTTGGTCTGGATCGCGGGACCATCCCCGCGGGCGCGGGGAGCACGACTCCCTCACCCGACTCGGCCTCAAGCACGGAGGACCATCCCCGCGGGTGCGGGGAGCACGACGTCATGACCACCTGCCCGCCGAAGCCGCCGGGACCATCCCCGCGGGCGCGGGGAGCACCTGGCGGCACTCGGCGGGGTGACGCGGGGCCTGGGACCATCCTCGCGGGCGCGGGGAGCATGCGACGTTGATCAGCGTCTGGAACTGTTCGAGGGGACCATCCCCGCGGGCGCGGGGAGCACGTGCCGTCCGCCCCGACATCGACCTTCACGGAGGGACCATCCCCGCGGGCGCGGGGAGCACCGGGTCGGCGCCGACAGCCTGAACGACGGCGCGGGACCATCCCCCGCGGGCGCGGGGAGCACCCCGGCCTGCGGCTTGGGAATCGGTAAACCTCGGGACCAGCGCGGTGCGTCGGCCAACTGTCGTCACGGGTTGCGCTCACCGGTGTCGGGGGCCGGTGCGAGAGTCATCAGCCCGCAGCCGTAGGCCTTCGCCTTGCCCAGACCTTGTACGAGGGTGCGGCGTAGCAGGGCGGAGTCGGTGATCTGGAGGCGGCCGTCGAAGGTGACGGCGACCAGAGTGACTGGTCGCCGTCCTGGCGCGTTGTCATCGCGGGGCTTGGCGAAGGACAGGTTGCGCTGGTCGCGGACCATGAGTTCGTAGCGGTCGCCGTGGTGGGCGGATTTCTTGTGCGTGGTGCCGCTGGGCAGGAGTCGCTTGCTGTCGGGTTTTTCGCAGATGCGGAATCCGCAGCGTTCCTGCCGTTCGAGGAGCCATGCCATCTGGTGGACCGGGGTGAGGTGGGCGGTCCTCTTGATCGGTTCGTCGTCCTTGCGGCGGATGTGGTGCACCGGGTTGGCGGTGAGCCTAAACGCCCAGGTAGTGCCTTGCGCGAGCCGGTCGAGGAAGGGGGCGTAGGGCCGGGTCTGCCAGCCGGGATTGTCCGGGTCGGCCGCCGCAGCTGCGGGCCAGCCGGCTTGCTCGACGAGGTGGGTCAGGTCGGGCCGGTCGGGGCTGACCACGTACAGGAAGACCTCGGCGGCGGCGTTCTGGTCCAGGCGCCACAACACCCGCGGGCCGTCGGAGGGTGTGCCGGGATTTGTGGAGGCTGTGGGCAGCAGGTGGGGAAAGGACGACATGACGGCCGCGTGCAGGGACTGGGGGGAGGAGAGCAGGCGCCGGGTGCCGGGGCGCGCGGCGTTCATGCGGAAGCGGGACAGGTACATCAGGCGCTCTCTTCCTCCAAGGCTGCGAACGGGTCGTGCGGGGGTACTGCCCTGGGCCTCGAGGCGGCCCTGCCATTGGGGTTGGGCACCTCAACGGTCGTGGTGACTACGGTGCGCAGGGCGTGCCGGCGGTGTTCGGCGGCGAAGCTGAGGGGCTGGTCACGCAGCAGGTCCGCATCGGGTTCGTCGGGACGGGCCTCGCGCAGCACGGTCAAGGACACGGTCTCCTCGCCGCGGCGCTGCTTGCGGTACCAGGCGCCGGCTTGCCAGGGCTCCGCCTGGAGCGCCTCGGCGAGGCCGGCCCCGCGGTGCAGGCCGAGCCGGACCGGGTGGGCCGGCGGGCAGGAGCGTCGGCCGAGATAGGGCGGATGGACGGGGCTACGCAGGGCTGCGTCGAGTTCATCGAGCAGCACATCCTCGCCCTCGACCGCGGCGACGAAGACCGCATCGGCGAGGTAGTAACGCTCGGACAGAGGCATCGACTTGCCGGTGTCGGCGTGGTGGGCGGTCTGGAAGTCGCGGACCCGGGTGCCGGGTTGGTCGATTCGGACCCCGAAACGGAGCACGGCCAGGCGGGCCAGTGCGTCATCGTCGTCGCGGTCCATACCTCGGGCCGCGGCGAGCATGCCGATCACGCCGCTCTTGGTCGGGGCGGACTCGGTGGTGCGGCGGGCGAACCGGGCCGAGGCCCCCCACGCTTGCAGGGGGCCCGCCAGGCGCAGGGTCAACACGCTCATGCGGGCTTGTCCATGCGCTCGGCCACGGCCTGGCCGACCGTCTCGACGAGCGCGGACAGGCTGGGCGTCTCCTGACCGATGCCGGAGAGCTTGTCAGTGGCAGCCCCCACGCGCAGTACCCAGGTCAGGGTGGACTGCTCATCACCGTAGGCTCGTTCGACCTCGGGGATGTACTCGGCCAGGCGGGCGGAGGCCTCGCGCAGATGCCCGCCGCCGGCTTCGGCGCTCACCGGCTCCTCGAAAGCGGCGACAAAGCTGATGGGGCGGGTGGTGCGGAGCTTGACGACGACGGCGTCCGGCAGGGTGTGGTGCCCGAACGTGTTGATCTTTCCCTTGGGCAGTGAGGCGACAAAGGCGTGCACGAACGCCTCGACAGCGCGGCGCACGGGGGTGTTGACGGGTTCGTCCTCACGTAGTCCTTCGCCGAGGTTGGCGGCGAGCTGGTGCACGCTGACGGCGGCGTAGCGGTAGAGGGTCGCGGAGTTGAAGTCGACCGTTCCGATCATGCCGGCGCCGGTCTCGGCGTCGGTGTTCTCGTCGTCGACGGCCGTGTAGTAGTCGGACTCGTTTTCCACCCGGTGCACGCTGATGGCGTGGGCGACCTGGGCTGCGGCATCGACGTTGAAGTCGGCGGAGTCGGCGACCATGCGCCCGAACAGGGCGATGTCGACGGAGTGGCGGGTGTCGGCGATCTGCTTGGCGCGCGCCTTGTTGTCCTTGTCCTTCAGGTACGCCGTGATGTCGCTGGCCCCTTCGACGGCGAGGGCGGCGAGACCGTCGAGCTGCCGGGCACTGAGGAACATCAAGTACTTGGACTGGGGCGCCGCCGCCTCCTGTTTCTCACCCTCCGCATCGGCCTTCGCCTTGCGCGTCTTTCGCTCCGGTGCCTCCATCTTCGAGCCGGTGGCTGTCTCGATCACCTCGGCCGCGAGCCGCAGCGCCTCGGCGTCCCCCATCGACGCATCGAGATCCGTGATGCGGGTGGCGAGGAGTTCGGCGACCTTCTTGGTCCTGACGCCCAGTTCGCTCGGGTCGAGCAGCTGCTCGTTACCGAAGTACTCACGGGTGACGCGCTTCCAGGCCTGGCTGGAGACCCGGGCCCGGGGGACCCCGCCGTAGACGGCTGACTTCGGGGCGCCGGTGTCGTCCCGGTTGAGGTTGCTGGGCGGCACGGTCTGCAGGGCGTGCACGTCGAGGAAGATGCGGTTCACGAGGCGTCCTTGGTCGTGTAGGGGTCGGAAGCGAGGTCGGTGTCGGAGGCGGATCCGGCCCGGTCACCGGCGTCAGGGTCGGGGTCCTTGGGCGGGCGGTAGGAGTGGAAGGAGCGACCCCACGCGCGGCGTACGTCGTCCCGGCCGCCGGGCTGCTGCCAGTGGCACAACTGCCTGGCGAGCAGGGCGTAGTCGAGGGGGATGTCCTCGCGGCGCAGCAGCAGCACGATCTCTCGCAGCCGCTGAGCGAGTGCGGGAAGATCCGGTGCATGGCCGGCCCGGACGAGCCGTTTGAGGATCGTCTCGTCGATGTCGCCCTGGGGCATGAGCCGGCGGACGGCGGCCCCGAGACCGGCGGGTGCGTCCTTGCGGTCGGGGCGGTGCATGCCGGTTCCGCGTGACTGCTGGTGCAGGGCCCACAGGGTTAGAGCGACGTGTACGGCGTCCTCGGCACGTGTCAGGTCCGCTTCGCGCGGAGGTCGGCCGCCCTCGTGCGTCGGGTCGTGCAGCGGGCCGGTGTCGATCAGGCCCCACAGGTCGGGGAGTTGCTGGATCTCCTTGCCGGCGCCGCGGCGCAGCCGGGCCAGTGCCGCCACCGCGCGCGGCTGGTCGGCCAGGTAGCCCCGCTGCAGGTCGTTGATGTTCTCCCCGGTGATCTCCCGGACTCGTTCGGGGAGGGGGATGACGGTGCGGGTGGTCACGCGTGTGCCCTTTCTGCGGGGAAGGCTGCGTCGGCTTCGACAGCGGGGTCGGCGGCACGGGGCTCCTTCTCGTCCGCCTCGGTGCCGGAGAAGTCCTGAAGACCGAGGGCGTCGCTGAGCCGACGCCGGAACCATCCTTCGGCGTAGGCGGAGTTGAACCACACGGTGCCTTTGGCGGTGGCCACGATCCGGCCCTCCCACGCGGCGTCTCCGGCCTCGGCCAGCAGTTCGTAGCCGAGCCGGCTGATGATGCGGTGGGTCCGGCGTCGCCAGAGCGTGCGCTGATCCTCGGGGTCGGCGGCGTCGGCTAGCGTGCGCAGCCAGATGCGGTACGGGTCGTCCAGTGCGGCGAAGCCGCGTTCTCGGGCCCGGGTACGGGGCCCTTCCGTTTGCGTGCCGGCTGCCCGCGCCAGGTCGGTGGCCAGGTCTCCGAGAGCGGTGACGGCGTGCTCCGCGTCCCCCACCGCGTCGATCGACTGCTGCGCGTACTCCCGGTCCTGACGGTGCAGCAGCAGGACCGCCATGGCCAGGTGGTCGTCGACGATCTCGTCGATCACGGACTGCTGGGTGCCGTACACCGCGCCGACCACCCGCGTACGGATCAGGAAACCGCGGGGCAGTTCTCCCTCGGTGACCAGCCGGGCCACCCACTCCAGGATCCCGGGACGCAGCGCAGACGCGGCCTCGGCGCCCTGGCCGGCGACCTCCCGCTCGGTGATCAGCGAGGACAGCCCCCGCCACACGGCACGCGATGGGTCGTGCTCCCGGGGCAGGTAGACCAAGGCCTCGCCGCGCTTCTTCTCCTGCGCCTTGCTGCGCCGCCACGCGGTCATGGGCTCACGTGTGTGCAGGTTGTGCGCGGCGAGCGGGTCACCGTAGCCGAGGACGACGCCATGGACTCCTGCCTCGTCGAAGTGGAGCCGCAGCCGCCGTGTCTGCCAGGTGTACAGGTCTCGTACGCCCGAGGGGTGCCTGGCCGCAGCGGCTGTGGGCCCGCACGGCTCGCGTCGCCAGGCCGGCCGGTCATCGCCGTCGATGCGCAGTCCGGTGGTGTCCGCGGCGACCAGGTTGAGCAGCAGCGTCTCGCGCAGGGTGTCGCCCTCGACGAAGGCTGCGCCCAGGGTGCCCGCCCAGCCCACTCCGAGCGGGTACACCTTGTTGTTCTTGGCACGGTCGTCGCCGACGGTTCCGGTCTTGATCCCGGAGGTGTCATAGGCGTGGGCATGCACCACCCAGCGGGCGGCCTCGGCGAAGCCGAGCCGGTCGACGGCAGGCATCCGGGAGGTGAAGAACGGCTCCCCGTTGGGGACGTCGGCGACGATCCGGTTGAGGGAGAACACCTCGTCGCGCGCCGTCCGCAAATCCGCCACCTGGAAGAACGGTGTGCGCGGGTGCAGCAGGTCGAATCGGCCACGGTGCGCATCGAGGTAGGCCGGGACCGGCGCGAAGCAGGCGTCGTCCGCCCACAACTCCGCCCACTCCTCGGTGTCGCGCGGCCCGTCCAGGGCGTCGTGGGCCACCGCCAGCAGCAGCCGCAGCAGGGCGAACTCCTGGGTGGGCACGTCGCCGACGATCCGACGCAGGCTGTCGGCCTGGGCGAACACTTCCCGCAGGGACAACTCGTCCTGCCTGCCGCCCCGCCGCAGAACCGGGATCCACGGCCGCAGCGTCAGGTCGAACGCTAACGGGCCGTTCGCAGAACTTTCACTGGCATCAGGCACGCGTCACCTCAAGTCCGTCGGAGGGGCTGTAACGGAGTGAGAACCCTGCCAGACGGGTCTGACAATCGGCGTCCAGCGCAAGAATCAGCTGACCGGCCAGCCAGTGACTGTCCTTCACCTGCCAGGCCGGAACGTAGAGTTCCTTCAGCTCGGCGATGGCGCGATCCATCACGTCCGCGTAGGAGAACTGGCTCGGCAGCCGCAGCCCGCAGGCGGCCGCCGCTCTGGCCGCCCGAGGGGCGGGGGGCCGGTCCTGGGGCAGCTCCAAGCCCGCCTTGTCCGGCGCGATCCAGTCCACGGTGGCCAGCGACCCATCAGCACGCCGCTGCACGACCACGACCTCCAAAGCCTCCCTGCTGTCACGGACCTGGGCCCGGCCCGTGCGCGTGTCGTCCGCGTCCCCCACCCCGGCCGCCACCCAGCCGATGAGCGGACGCCCCGGCCGGCCCACCGCATCCAGCCGGAACGCACCGGCCCGCTCGGCCTGGTCCTTGCGATGCTCCTCATGCCGCTGCAACGCTGCATCCATCGCCTCGGCCCAGCTGGCGGGACCGGCCGGCCCGTCCCCGTACGCGCCCTGCACCAGCGGACTGATGTCCTGCGGCAACCGCACCGGCCGACGGGAGCCGTCAAGGTGCTCCAGCAGGACGGCGGCCGAGCGCAACAGCCCATAGGCGCCGTAGACGGCAACAGAACCCCGCACCGGCACCGGCACCGGGCCCGTCCAGTCGACTCCGGTCACCAGGCAACGCGCCGTACGCAGCCGCCGCGGACGATCCGCCTGGCCCTTGCCCCGCTGGTGCCGGTGCAGACGCCCCATGCGCTGCAGCAACAAGTCGACCGGGCACAGGTCGCTCACCAGCAGATCGAAGTCGACGTCCAAGGACTGCTCCGCCACCTGGCTGGCCACCACGACATGAGGCCCGCGCGGACGCTCCTCACTCTTGCCCGGCGGACCGAACCGGGCGAGCAGCCCGGCATCCTTCGCCGCCCGGTCCACGTCAATAAAGCGTGAATGGGCGACCGTCACGGCGTCGTCACCGAACCGCTCACGCAGGACGCGAGCCGTTTCCAGAACCCGATGGACGGTGTTCCGCACCACCAACGCGCACCCCCCGCCCTCCAACTCGGCGGCCAACCGGTCCGCCAGGACACCGAAGTCGTCATCAAGGCGTTCGAGATGAACCGATGTCCCGCGCGCCGATACCTGCGGGCACTCGACGACGGGCGTACCGCCCGGCGGCACAGCGGTCAGCAGCGGATACGCATCGGTGCGCGCCACCGCCTCGAACTCCTCGGCGTCGACGGCGCCTCCGGCTCCCGCGTAGGCCTCGGCCAGCTGCCGTCTACGCCCGGCGGGCAGCGTCGCCGACAGCACCACCACCGGCACCCGGTACGCCCCCAGCCACGACAGAACCCGGTCCAGATAGGCACTCATATAGGTGTCGTAGGCGTGCGCCTCGTCAATCACCACAACCTTGCCCGCGACCGCCAGGTGCCTCAGCGCAAGGTGCCGGCTCTTCAGCCCCGCGAACAGCAACTGGTCGACCGTGCCCACGACGAACGACGACAGCATCGCCTTCTTGCGACCCCGCAACCACGCATGTGCCACGAGTTCGGCCGACGCGATCCGCTGCTCGTCGCCAGGCCGCCAGGAGCGTTCTTCCTCATCTACCTCGACGGCGGCAATCCGCTGCGCACTCTTGCGCATCAGATCCGCGTACTCGTCGTTGAGAGCTGCCTTGGAATGTGCCAGCAGCGCCGACAGCCGCGTGCCCTCCTCGGCCGGAAGCCGCTTCAGCCAGTCCAACAGCCGCGGAAACATCGCATTGCCCGTGGCCATGGTCGGCAGCGCGAAGAACACCCCGCCCGCACCCGACCGCGCGGCCAGCACCTCCGCCACCGCCAGCGCGGCCTCCGTCTTCCCCTCGCCCATCGGCGCCTCGATCACCATCAACCCCGGGGCGGACGTCCTGCGCGCCAACCGCACCGCCGCCTCCTGGACCGGCCGAACGACGGCCCCAGGCGGCAGGTCGAATCGCGCACCGAACAGCTCCTGCACGCCCTCGGGCGGCTCCTCGGCTTCCCACGGCTCGGGCAGGCGAAGCCCCTGCCACGCAGCTGCCACCCGTTCGGCGCCCGTGCGATGAACCGCCTGCGGAAAATACGGAAACAGGTCGGGGTTGCTGGCGATCCAGTCGGCAACGATCACCAGCGCCGACAGCAGCGCCTGTACCGGCTGCGGCAGCTTCACCGCCCGCCATGCAGTGAGCCGATCCTGTACGCCGAACTCCTCGGCGCACACATCCAGCAGCTCCTCTTGCACCTGCCGCCACAGCCCCCGGCTCGCCCCCGGAGTGCGCAACAACTGAGGGCGGTCGTCAAGAGCTTTGAGCTGCCCGTGATCCGGAGGCACACCGTGATGGCCGCCCACGACGACCGCGAACTGCGCGGACTGCCGCCCCGTCCAGCCGTGTTGCTCCTCCAACCACTGCGCCAGCAGCACCTGCCCGGCCAGGCCGTGCGGAGCCAGCCGCCGGTCAGGCCCGAACTGACGCCGCGTCTTCATCTCCAAACCGTGCGCACGCATGACATCGGCGAGCTGGTCGACCTGACACGCGAACGCCGGCGTCGCCTTGCCTATGTCGTGCACACCCGCCAGCCACACCGCCAGCCGCCGGGCATCCCCCGCACCGCCCGGCAACACCTCGGATATCAAAGCCCGTACGTTCGCGGGTAGCCACTGGTCCCACAACAGTCCCGCTACCGCGGCGCTGTCCTCCATGTGTCGCCACAACGGCAACCAGCCCTCGCTGTCCCTGTCATGCTTCGCCCACACCGTCCGCACCGGTCCCTGGAGCCGATCCCCCAGCCCAGACGTGCACTCTCCGTCACCCACCATCCCTGATACATACAGGCAGATACCGGCTGGCAACTCCCCCTTCAAGAAACCGAACACCGTCGCGACCGGAAATCCGCCCGGCTCCGCGCAACGACCGGTCTACCGGCGTACGATGCTTGGCCGACCTCCGAGTTGACGACCAGACGGCCTGGGCTTGGCACCTTATGGTGCCCGCGACCCTCGGCATCCTGATCGTGGAGCTTGTCGTTGGTCATGACGCTCCGGAGGGAGCGCGGCGCTGGCCGCGCCCCCTGGTCGAGTCGTATGGAGTCAGGCAGAGTTGGTCTTCGCACGGCGCCTGGGGGTGCGGGGGCGCCGTCTTGTGCTGGGGCTGCTCTCGGCTACCGGTTGGGCATCCGCTTCGCCGCCGCTCTCGCCGGAGGGCCTCGGCTCCGAGTCGGATTCCGTTTCGGGCCCGGAACTCGGAGGCTGCGCAACTTCGAGGTCCGGATCCTCGACGGGTGACGAGCCTTCCTCCTGGACCTCGTCAGCTGCGGGGTCGTCGGTCTGCTGATCATCGTCGGGCGCTGGGGTTGGATCAGGCTCGATCGCCGCCTTGTTGTCAGCGCCGGGGGCAGATTCGGTGCCGGTCGTGGGCTCGGCGTCTTCACCGACGTCGGGCGGCGTCGTGTGGGCTTCGGGGCCGCAGTCCCGCAGAGAGGTGCCCGTGGCCGGCGGGGCTTCATCCATTACTTGCGAGAGTGCGGTGTCGAACAGGTCTATCCATGGCCGGTGGCCGACGTAACGGGGCTTGTAGTCGAAGGCGGGGAGGAGGTCGTCTTCGAGGGTTCGCAGAATGATGATTTCCGGATCTTCGTCGCCTTCGGTGACGAGGGTGGTCGCCTTGTTGTAGCGGTGCCCTTCGGCCAAGCGCGCGGCGAGTTGCGCTTCATGGAGGGCATGGTCGACCAGGGCAGCGTCGTCGGGGAGCGGGGGTGCGGCGCTGCCGGTGATCCAGAGCTGGACGGTGGTTCCGCCGAAGATTGGACGGAAGCTGATGCCTCGCCCGTCGCTGTAGACGAGGTGCGCTGCGCCGTCGGCGGGCGCCGTGGTGTCGATTGCCCAGTCTCCGCCGAGGCTTTGGGCGAGGTTGGCCGCGGCTTCTCGGACTGCGGCGTCGGTAATGAGCATGTGTTGTTCTCCAAGAGGTCTGCGGGTGAAGCGGGGCCCGCCTCTGCCGTGGGCGGGCCCGGTGTGGTTACGCGGGGCGTACTTCGTCGCCCTGGTCGAGAAGCATGGAGAGAGTGGAGCCGCTGTCCCAGTTCACGGAGAGGATGGAGAGGCCGGTGTCGAACCGGCGGACGGTTCCTTCGTCTCCGGGTTCGAGTTCGGTGTGCGCGTCGGTGGTGTGCACCAGGGCGATGCGGTCACCTTGCTTGTAGGTCATCTGCGCTCCAGTTGTGGTGAGTTGTGGGAGTGGCGGTGGCCCGCGGCGACCCCGCCGGTTGACGGGGCCGCCGCGGGTCGCCTGCTAGGCGTCGTGGTCACATGCCTGACCGGGGCAGGCTCCGCAGTCGAAGCAGTGGTCGCAGGCGCAGGCCTCGCAGTCCGGTTCCTGGCACCGGATGTCGTGGCTGCGGCAGTACGGGAATGTGAACGGCGGCTCTTTCATGACTCCCTCTCCTAATAGTTCTATTCTATATGCATCAAGGAGAGAGTTCAAGATCGACTAAGTCAGTTCCCCCAGGTCAGGCCGCTATATCGCGCACCAGAGCTTCGACCTTTCGGATGGCCGCGAGGAAGACGGCCTGCGAGTGCAGTCGATCGCGCCGTTCCAGGGACTCCAGTGCCTCCCGGGCGGCCCTGGCGAGCACGTTGCCTTCGTGCAGGGTGTCACCGCACCCGATGAGTACGTGCGGGCCGAGGTCCCAGAGGATCGCGTTGACGGCGGCGCCCGCTGCCGCGAGGGGGTCGATGTCCGTCAGTGACCATCCGAACTGGTGCGGGTCGATGCCGCGTTCACGCATGACCTGTACGGCGGCGCGGTACATGCCACCGGTCCCGCCCGCGGGCTCGTCGAACTTCATGCCGGGCTCAAGCGGCTTGCCGTCGAGCAGCATCCTGGCCATCAGGTAGGCGACGTCCGGAGGGGTGTGTATCTCCGCGAGTGCATCGTGAGCGCCCTCGGAGCGCATGACGGCAAGTAGGGCTCCGATCACGTCGGTGGTGGAGCGGAGGTCGGGGTCATCGCTTGCGGTCAGGTGCAGCAGCCCGTTGGTGAGCGCAGCCTCAACGACGGCTCGCACCGCAGCGGCTCGCCGAGCATCGGGCTTCTCGTCGTCGACCCACTTGTGGAGAGGTGTGGCTCGGTCGATGAGGTCGGGCCGCATGATCCACATGCGGGCCCAGCACTCGCGGAAGGCGGCCAGCAGCTCGGTGTCGTCGAGGCCGAGCCACCAGTCGGCGGCAAGGTGGGCGTCCGGGCCGCGCAGAGGCCACAGGGCGAGTGCGGCAACCGTGCCGATGGGGATTTCGATGCTGCTCCCCCCGTGCGCGTGGTGCCAGGCGTAGCTGACGGCTTCCGCGATCCCGAACGTGTGCGCGTGCGGGTTGCTCTGCGCCGGGCGGTAGTGACCCAGCCTGCGCTTGACGACAGCGAGCGAAGGGCGAGGCGTGGCGGCAGGCATGGTCACGGGCGCGGGGGCCGGCGGCAGGTCGGTGAGGTACTTGCGGGCCGGGGCGGCAAGGCTGGGCGGCGCGGGTGGCTGGTCGGGCTCGTCGGGGTCGGCGAACAGGTCGAGTTGGCTCATGCGATCTCCTGGATTCGGTTCGATCGAGGCATCCCGTGGCGGCCCACAGGCCGCCACGGGGGAAGGTCAGCGCACAGCGCGCTGCATGCGCCGGAGCGTGGCGGCGGCCTCTTCCGTGCGACCCGCCTCCGAGTGCGCGGCGTGCCGCACCAGCTCGGTCAGTTCCTCGGTGGTGACCTGGGCGAGCAGATCGGTGAGGCTGAGGTGCCATTGATCAGCTAGGCGGTAGGGGTATCCAAGCGCCAGGGTGAGCACGACGCCGGAGACGAGCTGGTCCGTGCATTCATCACAGAGACCGAGCTGACGACCGATCCGGTGGATCGCGTCGGCGTCTGCGAGGAGAGCCGGCTTCGGTATGGCCTCGTGGGCAAGCCTGGCCGCTTCCTGCTCCCGCTGCACGAACGCCTCCCAGTTCAGGCGGGCGTCGGCTTCTCTGCCCTCAGCCTTGAGGGCGGCACTCGCGAGGGTGGCCTCGAAGCGGGGGGTCGAGAGGGACCGCAGGACGTACTGATCGGGCGTGAGTCCGATGTAGGCCACGGCGGGGTTGCGGGATCCACCGCTGAAGTGGTGAAGGGTAACCAGTAGCGCGGCCTCGACTGTGGTGGGGCGGAGGCCCAAGCGGTGCACGACGCTCGCGCACAGATCCTTCAGCATGTCGGGGTTCATGTCATTCTCCAATGGGGTCAGTTGGGCCGTTGGTTGGCGGCGAGGTAGGCCTCTGCGGCGGCGTGGCGTGCCGGGTTGGTGACGAGTTCCTCGGCCCAGATCCGGCCGGCGATCTCTGCGGCGGCGTCTTGGTCGGGCGCGGTGATGACATAGGCGAGCTGGCCGGATGTCTCCAGTTCGGCGCACCGTTTGTCGTGGGCGACGTCGTCCTCGGGAAGGGCTTCGACGGCAACGACGTCCATCTGTGCGGGGTTCGGCTCCCGGTAGATGACCCACCACTGCCGTGCGGGTGGACTGGTCATAGCTCTCCTTTGGTGTTCAGGGGCGGGCGTCAGACTCGGGTGTCGGCGCGGAGTAGTGGCTAAGGAGTTCCGCGATCTCTCGGCCGATGTGGTCGATGAGCGTGCGGATGCGCTTCCTGTCGCCGCGCAGGTAGAGGGCGAGGTCGAGGACTTCGGGAGCGGCGGCGTAAGCGAGCAGCTCCCGGTATTGGTCGACGGTGAGAGGTTTAAGGCCGTCGGGGCGCAGCGCCCAGGAGGCGACTGCTGCGCTGTCGGCGAGGCGGGTGGCCGCGCGGAGCATGGCGGTGTCGGGCGCGCGGGCGAGAAGGATGAGGAACATCGCACCGAAGTGGTGGTCCGGCGTGTTGATGACCGGTACCGAGGGGCGATCGGGCACGGGTACCTCCGGTTGAGGATGAACGAGGCCCCGAACGCTTCTCTTCTATATGCATTCAGGGGATGTTGCGACCCCGCCGCGAGCGAGTACGGAAGGGGTCAGTGCTGACTGACGTAAACCACCGACGCCGCTCCGCTGACGGGGCGGTCGCCCTCGCCGACAGCTACCACCGAAGTTGACCGATCTCGCGAGGAGGGAGGCCGCGGGGGTTGGCGGGGAGAGGGACGGCGATGTCGCGCTCGTCGGTCAGCGGGTGGACGAAGTAGTAGCCGGGCGGGTGCGTGCGCAGGTCCGCGAGCCGAGCGAGGAAGCACAGATCGGCGGTGAGCTTGCCCCAAATCGGGTCCGGCCGCTTTTGCAGATCGAACCGGAGAAGGAGCCGTCCGTCGTCGCCGTGCACACTCCACAGGGCATAGCCGGGCTCGTCGCGGGTGGCAACGAGAGTCCTGATGCGCGGCTGGATCGCCGCCGCCGTCACAGCCATGCGCCTCAGAACGGCGCGAGCGAGGTCGCGGGTGGCCTCACACACCCGCCGGTCCGCGAGCGGGCAGGGATCTTGCACTTCACGTACCTCCTTGACATAAGGCCGCCCGGCGGCCGGGATGCGGTGGTCGCCGGACGGAGTGATTGGTGGTGTCAGCCGACGGGGATGGCAGACCTCTGCAGGTCCAGGAAGATGCAGGCGGCCGCGGCGGTGGGCATGTGGTCGGCCACGATCTGACCGTCCTCGCTCCACGTGAGGAGCTGGATCACGACGTCGAGCAGCGGTTCGGGAAGCATCTGCCGCCACTTGTCGTACTCGGTGCCGGGGAACCATTCCTCGCAGGTCCGCCGAAGGGAGCCCGCGATCGCCTCAGCCAGCCGGTCCGCCTGGGCGGGGCTGACCTGCTCGAAAAACTCAGGCGCTGGCGGATGCCCTCGGGGCTGAAGGCGTCTGTCACGGTCTCTCCTGACGGTTTCAAGAAGGGGACCACCCCCTTCTGGTTCTATTCTATATGCATTTGAAAGGGGGGCAAGATTTTCGGCGGATTTTTCTGATCACCTAGGGGCTTTATTTCAGCAGGTCAGCAGGCATGCCGACCGGCGTGAGGTCGCGTATGTGGAGGACCAGCCGCGCACCCTCGACCACGTGCCCCATGCGCATGTCCGGGCCGACGACGCGCGTGTGGTCGTCGTCGTCCAGGACACCTTGGTCCACCAGTCCGTCGACGCATGCCTTGAAGCTGGGATACCAGTTGGCTGGATCTCTCCTCTGCCTGTCCTCGGGGTGCAGGACGCCGATGATGTGGACCCGTTCCAGGCGTGGCACTGCGCGCGAGGCAGCCCAGGCCGCGCGCCGCAGCACCCGGGTGATCTCAGCGCGCTTGTGGTGGTGGAGCCGCTGGTTAGCGTTCAGGAGCGTCAGCCGGGGCGGTAGCGCGACCCTGTACTGGCGCCCGGGCATCCCCTCGAACCAGTCCGGTTCTTCCTCGCCCAGAAGGCCGACCGGGGGAACTGCTTTGGGCGTCGCCGACTCTGCTGTGTCGGGGGCGTATCCACTCCGACGTTGCACGCCGGCGTTGGTGAGGGCCGACGCGTGCAAGGCGGAGGTCAGCATGAGGCGGCGCCTACGGCCAGTCGCGGCGTCTGCGACCAGGGCGCGTATGTCCCCCGGCTTGTACTGCTCGATCCGTATACGGATGCTGTCCCGCGGGTCGCAGGCCACGAAGATCCGTCCGGGCTTGATATGTGTCACCCGCGCCCCCGGTCGACGAGATTCGACAGAGCCATCGCCGCCACTGCCGCCGGCCACGCAACAATGACCACCGCGAAGTACAAAGCGACGGCGCCCGGCCGCAGTTGGCACACCAGTTGCAGGACCGGGTCGTGGGCGAGCATCCTCCGGAAGGCGTCCGCCAGGACCACGACCCCCGCTGCCCACGCGAGCAGGACAAGCAGAGCGAGAACACTGGTCATGCCTCCACCTTTCTGGTGTCGACGTGAACCCAGACGGTTCGAAGGACGCGGGCTCGGGCCAGGCGCAGGGCAAGGGAGGCTGCGCGACCGTTCCGGTGCGCGGCGAAGCCCGCGCAGATGGCGGGGGAATCGGTGCCGAGCGTGGCGTGGCAGACGATGTGTCCCTCCTCGGCGATGGCATTGGCGATCATCTCCGCCACGCGTCCCTCTTCGAGGCGCATCAGGTTGCCCGGCCGGAAGATGCACGTGCCGCATCGTCCCGCGCAGATCCGGACGCTCCACGTCGCCGGGTCCGCAACGTCGTGACGCAGTCCGTCGGACGAGTAGGTGGCAGAGCTGGTCATCGAAGGGCCCCCATAGTGGCGGCGCGAACTGCCTCACCGGTCGCTGCCAGCAGCATCTCCAGGCAGTGGGAGAAGAGTTCGGGGTCCGGCGCGGTGAAAGCGGCCCCGTAAAGCGCGAGCGTCGTCGCGGTGTCTCCGTTGGCGAACGCGGTGATGAAGCGTGCTGCGAAGAGATGCGGATGCGGGACGATGTCCTCGGGGCGGCCGCCGTCGGAAGTCGAAATGATCCAGAACGCCGTGTCGGCATCGAGTCCCTGCATCTTCGCCGAGGCTTCCTTCGCCATATCTGCGAGCCCCGTCGCGACGCCGTACATCAGCGAGGGTGTCCCGTTCCGCGCGAGGTCCGCCAGGACTTCCTGGGCCTGGTCGTGGTGTCCCTCCGTCCAGTGGGTGACCGCTTCGACGAGGCGCTCGCTGACCGTCGGTTGCGTCACTGAGTCGCCCCCGTTCGTCGGTATGACCGGCACGGACCAGGTTCCGGGCTGGCCCGGAACCTCTCTCCAGCCGTTCACCGCCTCCGGAGTTCGGGCGTCGGGTCGGATCATGTAGCCGTGTTCGATCAGCCGGTGCCCGGCGCTGGCCGGGCGGAAGCTGGCCCAGTCGAAGAAGAGGTCCACCAGGTCGTCGTCGTGGCCCTCGGCCAGAACTCGAATCCGGTAGCCGTCCGATGTGCCTGTGCATATTGCGGTCAGGTGCTTCACTGCGATTCCTCTCGGTTGGTCAAGGAGCGTCGGGGAGTTCGAGCTGCTGCGCGGCCTGTTCCTCCGCGTCCAGTGGGTTCGGTCCGGGGCGGTAGTAGGGCAGGCACCGGAGGCACTGCTGTTCCACGGCCCTGCGGTGAGCGCGCGATCCGGCGGCCGTGCCGCACGACTTGCGGATAACTGGGACTGGGAGCTCGCCGGGGTCGGCATCCTGCAGCTCGTGGATGATCACGCCGTTGAGCCAGATCCGACCGCCACAGACGCCGGTGAACTCGCTCTTGGCTGGGGCGACTTGCCGTATGCAGGCGGCCCGGGAGGGGCAGCCACCGCAGACGTAGAGGACCGGTTCACAGATGGCGACCAGATCCTTGCCGTTCTTCCATCTGTCGTCGGCGACGGCGAAGTCCTCGTCGCCGAAGCACGGAGCGTGGGAGGTGACGTAGGTGCCGATCAGGGTTCGCGATCCGGTCACAGGACGGGCTCCAATCGCTGGCCAATCCACCGGGCGACGTTGACCGAGACCGCGTTGCCTGCTTGCGCGGTCTGCTCTGCCTGGTTGCCGTAGACGACGTACTTCCTGGGGAACCGCTGCCCTTCGAGCTGTTCGCGGGGCTTGAGCATCCGGAAGTGGCAGTCGTTGATGTCCAGGGCGTTTTGCAGCAGGGCGGCCGAGTCTCGGGTGGTGAGGGTGTGGACGGGTTCGGCGGCCGTCTTCACCGCGGCCTTGCGGTACGGCACGACGAGGGTGTTCCGCACGCGGTCGGGCACAGTGCCGTCGTGGGTGACCAGGGCGTGGTGGTTGCCTTGGGCGGTGACGACGCTGAGCGGGTCGCTCGCGGGGCTGGCAGTGGCGTGGTTGCGGTACTCGATGATGAACGGGTCCATCGTCAGCAGGGCTTCGCTCGCGCGGGTGGTGCGAGTACGCATCGGCACGTCGAGAGGGACGGCGTCGGTGTTCCACGAGCCGCCGGTCGGCACCAGAAGAGCGTCGCCCTGCTTCACCGTTCGGGCGGGCAGCGGCCGGTCCTCGATTGCGTACGCCCTGTCTCCGCCGTCCTTGCCGTGGGTGAGCGAGATCGAGTAGGGACGCCAGGGGAACTTGAGGCGCCCCGCGCGGATCCGGTCCATGGTGGTATCGGCGAGCGGCTTCTTGCGGTCTCCGATCCGCTTCCCGAGATCGCTGAAGTCGATGATGTCGCTTGCCGGGCGAACGTACGGCTCGACCATGGAGTGGCGGCAACGGGTGTTGGGACAGCGGTAGATGTAGTCGCGCCGGTACTTCCCGATACGCAGGCCATCGGTCTTGGTCCACGACTGGACCGCGTGCACGTCCTCACCGCAGTCGACGCAGGGAGCGAGCGGCCTGGGCTCCAGGTCGGGCTTGCGCATGGTCTTGAGGGTGAAGACCACGTACATCCGATCACGCCACTGCGGGGCGCGCAGGTTGACCTCGTCGCCGACGTGGGCGCTGCTGACGCACACGATCTGGTACTGGTATCCGAGCAGTTCCATGGCTTGGAGCCAGGTCGCGAAAAGGATCCAGTCCAGGCCGAATTCGACGACGTTCTCGACGACGATGGCCTTGAATCGCTTCGCTTCCGCGGCTCGCACCACGCACCAGGCGGTGACCCGGGTGGCTTCGAAGGCGTCCTTGGTCAGGGACTCCCACTCGTCTCGTTCCTCTTCGAGCAGGTCGAGGAGGTCAAGTTGGTTGGTCTCCCGGGGCTTGCCGCCCGCAGGGCTGATCTCGGTGCAGATGACGGATGCCCACAGGCCATCGGCCTTGGGCAGCATGCGCATGGGGAAGCCGTCGCTGAGCGTCATGACGGCGTGCTCGCAGTTGGGGTGGTTGGCAGCGTGTGTCTCGATCGCGAGCCGCCAGTGGTTGATGCCGAGCAGCAACTCGTGTCCGGCTTCGACAAGTCCGGTGCTGCTGCCTCCCGCGCCACACAACAGGTCAATCCAGGTGGCCATGCTGGTAGTTGTTCTCCAAGAGGTCTTGCGTGCCCGGCCCCGCCGCGCGGGGCCGGGCACGCGCCGAGATCAGTGAGTGCGGAGTCCGCCGTGCGCCTGCGCGCGGCGTAGGAAGGCGATCCAGCGTCCCCATGTCGGGTCGCCTACGGGCATCTCGGCGATGGCCACGCCCGGATGGGCGTCATAGGCGGCGAGGGCGACGGTGATCTCGGCGACCGTCACGAGGAAGCCGTCGTTGTAAGAGAGCTTGTACCTGGGGATCCCGGCCGGCTTCGGCTCCGAGGCGTCCTTGGCGGCCTGGTACGCAGTCCTGAACTCGGCGATGCGGTTCACCGTGTTCAGGTCGGGCTCGGTGTCAGGCTGGAGGTCCTGGCGCGTCAGCCCGTAGGCGGACAGCTCGGGGTAGGACGGTATGGGCAGCTCGACGAGCATCCCAAGGTTGTTCATCGCGTCGAGGGTGCGCGGCATCGCGGTGTAGGCGAACTGGAAGTAGTTCTCGTCCCCTTCGGCGTACTTACCGTCGGAGGTCTGGATGTAGATGTCGTATCCCACGGGGTGTTCTCCAAGAGGTCTGCGACTGCCCGGCCCGAAGTAGGGCCGGGCAGCGCGGTCAGCGGTGGGCGGCGTGGCGGTGGTGAAGTTCGCCGCAGGTCATGCAGCGCGGGACCCGGCTGCGGGTCTCCCAGCGAAGTTCTTCGATGACGATCACGCCGAGGACAGAGCCGACTCCGACAGCGAGCGCGAGTAGCGCGCACATGACGGTCACTGCGCCACGGCCACGGAGGTAGTCGGGCAGGGCGGCAGAAGCTGCATGCAGGCCACGAACACCGCGTGGGCGTCGTTGGTCACGAGTGCGTTGTCCAGCGCCGCCTGGACCCGGGCTCGTTCGACGTCGTCCTGCGGGTGGGCGAAGATGCAGGCACAACGGCGCTTGCCGGTCTCCTCCGCCGTGCTCGACGGGACCGGTTCGGTGCCCGCCATCAGACGATCGCCTGCCCGACGTGCGCGAGGTAGATGGTGGCGACCTCACCGTTCAGCTCCCACACGGTGAGCGGCCAGTCCGTGCCGCCCTGCGTGTGGACACACGTCCAGCCCTCCTCCGCCATCTGTTGCGTGGCGTAGCCGTACTCCTTGACCGCCGCCTGGCGGTCGTTGAACGGGCCCTGGAGAAGCTCGGACAGCGGCTGGTGTTGCGCCGTCACGGCCTGGAGCTGGACGGAGACCAAGTCGATGACGCAAGGCGCAAGGCGCCGCTCGGTTACGAAGGCCTTGATGGCCTGCAGGAGCGGGACGATGTTATTGCCGTGTTCCGACTGCTCTCCGCTGTCAGTGGAGTCGTAGACCACCTCGTCGATGGTCGGGATGTCGTCGTGAAGGCGCTTGACGTGGAAGCCCTCCAGCGCACCCGGGTCGATGGGCAGATCCTCGACCGAGGAGATCCACAGATGCGAGCCGTCGGTGAGCTCGGCGGTGATGGCGAACATGTTCCCGGACTCGACGTTGGTCACGAGCGGGATGCGCCGGAGCGCGGTGATGACCGGCTCGTACGCGTTCCACAGGGTCCGCCACAGCGAGTCGTCGGTGTTGTTGTGCACGGGCATCGGAGCCATCGGCGCCGGGTGGTTGCTCACAGTTCCTTCTCCAAGAGGTCGTGTGCAGTCAAACAGTACAGAGTTGGGATCTACTTTGGGGCAGATCGACGCACGCTGACGCACTCACCAAAGGCGAGTGACGAAGACCAGGCGGGGGTTCTTGCGCAGCTCCTCGCGCGCCTGCCGCACGAGCGCGGTCCGCACTTCCAGCTCGTCGACACGCTGATGGGCGACCTCGGCGATATCCAGCGCCTGGTGAGCAAGGTCGCGAGTCTGCATGAGCGCCTGATGAGTCTCTCGGTGGTCGAGGTGGATCTCCGCGCCGCCTATGTCGTTGAGGAGTTCGCCGACGATCTCATCCCGCACCGACCTGGCGCGCCCGAGCCCGCCCACGTTGCGCTCACACTCGACCAGGTCCTTCAGATCGGCGATCTGGATGAGCATGTCGCCGACGCCCTCGGGGTCTTGGCGATAGAGATCGGCGAGGCAATGGAGCTGCTCGCGGGCGGCGCCGCTGCTGTCGAGCACGAGCGCGCCCTTGTGGCCGCGGCGAAGGATGGGCAGGTAGGTCATGTCGTCCTTCCGGTCGAGAGGGGACCTTCCCCCTCCTGTGGTTCTATTCTATATGCATTACCAGGAATGTCCATATTCCTGGTGAAATTTTCATTCGGGCGTCTAAGTTTTTCTCTGGCTGCCACCCTTCCGCGCTTGTACGGCCTCACGCGCAGCTCTGCGCGCGTCTTCGGTCGCTTCCGGATGCTCCTCGACCCGTCGACGGCGCCTGGCGGCGCCCTCGTGCCACTCATCCCAGAAGCGCCCGCGCTCCCGGTGTTCCTCATCCTTGGCCTTCTCCTGCTCCCTCTGCCGCCCTGCGCGCGGGTTGGTGCCGCACCCACGGCAGGAGGCAGCAGGGCGCCCCCGGTGCTTCGCACAGCCCCTGGGCGGCTCCCCGCCCTCCTGGATGAAGTCGTCAGGCGGAGCGGACGCGGGTTCCCCTGCGGCGTCGGCCGCGGGGGTAAGGGGGGAAGGAAGAACAGAGGAAGAACCAGGAAAGGAAGGGGTTCCACCGCTGGAACCCAGTGGGTTCCCCCCGTGAAACTCACCGGGTTCCACGGGTGGAACCCGGCTGTCCTGCCCGCCCGGGTTCCCCTCGTGGAACCCTGCCTCCTCGCCTGGGTTCCACGAGGGAAACCCAGCTTCGACCTGCGGCGATTCGACCTTCTCTCGGCGAGCGGCCTCGCGGTCTTCGACGTCCTGATAGGTCATCGCAGGCTTCGCCGGGGCCGAACGTGCAACTCCGGAGCGGACCTTTTTGGCGTTCTTCGGGGCAGCCTTGCGGGCCTCCAGGCGCTCCTTGAGCTCCGGTGTGGTCGGTGTGGGCGGTACCCCGAGTGGGAAGACCCGATAGACCGCCGTGCGTCCCGCCTTGCCGGTCTCCACGCGCTCGACAAGTCCTTTGGCTATCAGCTCCGTGACGATGGTGATGGCGCGCTTGTCGGTCACGCCGACCCATGCCGCGAGACGGGTGAGACCGGGGCGCGCGAGGCGCGTCTCGTCGTCGGCACTGTCCGCGATCTTCATGAGGGCGAGTTTCTGGCTCTGGCTGAGCACGTCAGGCGGCAAGTAGGCCGCAGCAATCATCAGTTGGATGGACACGGTTCCCCTTGGGCGGTACATACACGGCGGCAGGACGGGACGCCCCGCCCGGTCGCTCCCGGGCGGGGCTGAGACTCATCGGAACCGGGTCAGGCCGGCGCGATGTTGATGACCGCGGGCGTCTTCTTTCCGGTCTTCCGCCGGGGGATCGCCAGTCCTGCGTCCTTGAGGTTCTTGACCATGCGGTTGACATCCGGCGTCATCGGGACCGGGATTCCGGCGACCTCATGCAGGTCGACCATCGCCTCCACGTCGTCCTTCTCCTCGTCGTTGCCTCCGCGCCAGGACAGCTTGTTGGGGCCGTAGATCCCCTCAGGGGATTGGTCGAGCTTCTTGCGGGCGAACTTCTTGACCCTGTCGCCCTCGCTGGCGAGTTCGTGTCCCTTTATGTAGTCGATGAGCGCCTGTTCACGGTCGGCGTCGTTCCGGATGAGCGCGGTCTGCTCGGGCACGCCCGGAGCTGTCCCGGGCCAGCACAGGGAGCGGAACGGGCAGTAGTCGCAGATGGCGTCCAGACCGGGGCCGTTGAAGTCGCGGGGCATCTCCTCGGGGTTGCCGGTCTCGCGCACACGCTCCACCCACCACTGGGCCTCCGCCGCGCGCTGCGGGTCGAAGTCGATCTCCTGGACGTGCTCCGCACCGGAGTCCCGGTTGATGAAACGGAAGCGGATACGACCGATGTTCAGTGGTCCCAGGCGGGACAGGTACCGCTGGCCGGGAACGTCCTCGAACCCGACCTCGAACAGCGCGCCCGCGTACAGCTGGACCTGCCGCAGCTCGGCGGCCGTCGCCCCGTAGCGAAGAACGCGGTCCCACAGATACGTGGACTTGGTCTTCACGTCCTCCACGGTGAGGACGTCGGCGGGTATCGCTGGCCGGTGACGAGCGGGCAGGCGAGCGGCAGTCGCCGCGTCGAGCTGTACGACGTCGACATGCCCTCGGATGAGGTTGTCCTGGACGCTGCGTTCCACCAGCCATCCGTACTCCGTGCGTGCCGACTCCAGCAGCCCGTGGTGGATGAATGTCCCGAGGATCGCCGCTCGCTTGTCCGGGTGATCGGTCGGTGTGACGCCGTGCAGGATGTAGGCGGCGCGTCGGCCGCACACGGTGTCGGACGCGCCGAGCTGTGTCTGACGAGAGCGCGGGCGGCGGGCGTCCACGTCGTGCGCGGCATCCCAGATGGAAGGTGCGATGCCGTCGACGGTGGCTACGGACATAGGGGGTTCTCCAAGAGGTCAGCGTGGGCGGTCACTGCTCGGCGTCCGCGTCCTGCTCGTCGGCCTTGCGCTGGGCGGCGGCACGGAGCTTGTCAGCGTCGGACAGTGGGCCCTCCCCCATCTCCCGCCGGGGGCTGTCGAGTTCGGCGGCACGCTGCTCGGCGGCGGCCCGGATGGTGAGGATCTCGTCGTGGCTCAGGCGGTTCACCGGATCTGGGACGGTCCGCCACAGTGCCTCAAGGAGCTTCTTGTCGGTCAGGCCGGCGATGCGGGCGAGCCAGGGCTGTACGAGATCGCCGACGAGCGCGGGCATGATGCGCGGCTGAGACTCGACGGAGCAGCCCAGCTTGTTGAAGACCAGGTCCTCGATGCTGAAGTCCCGCAGCGGCAGCGGCTTGTTCCGCTCGACACGCATCCGCAGCGATCGGACCTTGATGACCTGGGGATCGGCGTTGCGCTTCATGCGGACCCAGCACGACGAGTCGAAGCCAAGGTCTTTCTGGGCCGAGACCTTCCACTCGCTCTTGTTCTGGATCGGCTGGCCGTTGTCGTCCGTGGCACTGACTTGCTTACCCCGGGCCAGCACGATGGCGATGCCGGGCAGTGTGCGCAACAGGTAGATGATCCTGTTCCACCGCTCCGTGGCGTCGTTCCACAGATTCCGGCCGATGTCGAACGCTGCGTCCGGATCCTCCTGGAGCAGAGCGCGGTTCTTGCGTGTCCGGCGACCGCGTTCGTAGGTCCAGTTGGTGAGCATCCGCCATAGTGCGGATCCCGAGTCGATGGTCAGGACGACGGGGGGCTCTCCGGCTGCCGCCGCGCGCCTGGCCTCGGCGTGCACGGCCTCAACCTGTTCGAGAATGTCTCGGTAAGTGCCGTCGTGCTCGATGATCAGATAGTTGGCGCCCTCGATGGCCGCGTACTCGTCGGCCGATCCCTCGTCGAGGTCGATCCAGTACATCTGACCGATGCGGTCGCTGCTGGAGAACTGTGCGGCAGAGTAGGTCTTGCCCGCGCCCTCCTCGCCCTCGATGAGGAGGAGGGGCCAGGGGACGATCCCCGTCGGCTTGCGTGTTTTCAGTTGGGCTGCGGGCGGCTTTGCGGTACCCGCCGGTGCGTTCACGATCTGGCTCCAAGAGGTCGTGGTCAGTCCGTGCGCAGGGCCCGGACTTCGAAGAGGGCTGACCACTCCGGGTGTTCGGCCAACAGGAGCCGTACGTACCGGGAGCGGTAATCGTTGTTCAGCGTGAACTCGTCGCCTCGGGTCGCCGCGCCGTACTGGTAGCGCAGGAGCTCGAAGAGCATCCCGATGCCTATGCGGCCGAACCCCTTCTCCGCGCAGTCGGCGGTCATCCGGGCCAGCGCCCTGAGAACCCAGGGGTTGAGAGCGTGGAACGCCTCGAATCTCTGCTGGATCGTCAGGCTGCCGACGTCGGCGGGGTGGCGAACGGGCTGGATGGTGCCGAACAACGGCGGCTGTTCGATCAGCAAGGCTCCCCCTCCAAGGATAGATCTAGCACATTGAAGTGTTGGAATCTATCTTCAGACGCGGGAGCTGTCGATCGATAACGCCGCCGACCATCCTCCGGCGGCCCCCTGGATCTCCGCACGATCCCCCTTACACGAATGAAGCGCACCCCTTCGAGTGCGCTTCCATTCTATATGCAATGGAGGGTTGAATCAAGGGCTGCAAGCTTCTGACCTGGCCTTACTCGGCAGCCTTGTTCGCCGCCTTGCCTCGCGGCACGATCCTGGATCCAGGCCCGTCGTAACTGCCGTCACGTAGGGCAGCCAAGACTTCCTCATCGATGGCCCAGTCCACACCGCGCGCACCCGCCTGCAGTGCGGGCGCATCTGCAACGACTGGCTCCAGCAGCCAAATCGGCGATCCGGACAGGTTGTAATCAGCGGGCCGGAACCGGCCCGTACTCATCGCCTTCCGCAGCAGCGCGCCCGACGGCAACCGGAACAGAGCCACCAACTCAGCCTGACCTGCCAACGGAGGGAGTTGCTCGACCTCCCGCACCCAGTAGCCGGGGTCCTGCTCCTTGGTCAGCCGCTCAAGCTCCGTCTGATTGAGATGCTTCGGACGCGGGGTCGTCTCTCCGAAGCCCTTCACGAACTGAAGCAGCCAGTACGGCGACCCGCTGATGATCTTCGCGTAGCGGTAATCGAGCGTTCGATCCCGACTGATCCACTGGCTGACCTGGAGCCGCTTCACGTCGTACAGTGCGGCGAACTCAGCTCCGCCGGCCAGGTACGGCTTCCTTCCCGCCGACGCCTTACCCTCTGCCACTCCATCGCCTCCAGCTCACGTCACGTCCGCATATAGATTGTAACCAGCGTGGAAGCAGAGTCCGACCCCGTCAGAGAGGCGATAGGGTGGAGTCTCCAAGAGGTCGAAGACCCCCGTTGTGAGACGGGGGTCTTCTTCCATTCCAGACTCTCGGGCCGCTAGACGTCACCTCCTCCTGGATTAGATGCGCGGCAGTGTGAGCGACGTGCTCTCGTACTTGGGCGGGCGGGCGTAGCCGAGCAGCCAGCCGAACCGAGGCGACAGGTGCTCCTCGGCGAACCGGAAGACGCCGTAGTAGGAGAAGGTGGCGACCGGAGTCAGGACTCCCGTGACGGCGGTTGCGTCGAGATCAAGACCGTGACGGAGGGCCACCGCGACGATCCAGCCGACCGCGGCCGGGACTCCCGTACGCAGCAACGAAGCGTAGAAGTTCATGGGGATGTGCTCCTTGTATTGCTGAGGGGAATCAGGCGAAGAGACGGCGCCAGGTCTCCGGGCCGGGGTAGCCGTCGGCGTCGGAACCTGTCCACTTCTGGGCGCGCTGGAAGGCGGCGACGTTGAGGCGGTCCGCCTCACCCCAGTCGCGGGACGGGCCAACGCGGTAGTGATGGCCGAAGCCCCGCCGAACGAGCTGCTGGCCCAGCAGGAGGATCGAGGTATTCGACTTGCCGGGGCCGAACGCGCTCCGGCCGGGGAACGCCGGCGGCCCCGGCGTGGTGCCGGGCCAGTCCGGCATCGGTCCGGGATCAGTGTGCCGGTTCTCTGGGGTCTGCCCGTGGCCGTAGTGCCCGCCCTGCGTTTCCCAGATATGCTCGTTGCGGTTCGCTTTCCACGTCGGGGTGCCCATCGGCCAGGCGTCAGGCACACCCCAACTCCGCGCCCAGGTGAGGATCTTGTCGAGGCTCTTGGCCGGGGTGTCCCGGACAGTCGCGAACGTCCTCGAGTCCAACCGGCAGTAGGGGAAGAAGAGGGTCTCGACTTGCAGGCACACGCGCCCGGTCCGGTTGGTGCGGGTACCGCCAGCGGCGTCGACGAGTGCCTTAGCTCGGCTGTTCGCCGGATAGAACTGGGCGATCCGGCCCGTGAACGGATCCCACAGGAGGTGCGGGGCGACTCCCTTGCCGCCGGCGCTGAAGTACCTCACGAGCGTGTCGAATGGTACGAGAGCCGCGGGCTTGGAAGCGGAGGCGTTCTTGTCCCAGGTGATGTGCCAGATCACGCGAGGGTCGTACTGGCTGTCGGTTGGTGCGGTGTCGCTGAGGGGGTGCCGTTCGGCCCCCGGCAGCCACAGATCAGGCATGGCGCGTTCCTAGTTCTCCCCCGCGCCTGCTGTGATGAGCCTACAGTCCGAGCTTGCCGGTCACGATCGCAACGATCACTCCCACAGTGATGGGGGCGATCAAAGCTGTCAGTGCCAACCGCCGTACGCCGCGGGCATCTTGGCGCTCTGCCTCGCGCTCGCGCTCTATCTGAGCGATGTCGTCCTCGATGGCTTTGATCCTCAGCTCGTCGGCGCGACGGTCGGCCTCGTACTGGATCTTCGTCACCATCTCGGCGAGCCGCGCGCCCAGGGCAGCGAAGTCCGCGCGCAAGTCGTCGCGCATCTGCCTCATGGCCCGCAGTAGCTCCCACGGCGTGGGGTCCTGCCCTTGCGGCTCGGTCACGGTGCTCCATTCGGCAGCCCCGCGCCGCTGGAGATCAGTCTATGAGACCCGAGACAAGGGGCGATTCCTCTTAGTGCCTGATCCCCGGCTTGACTGCGCATAGGTCCGGAGGGCTCGCTTCAGGTGGTTCTGCCCGAGGCGTGGGGCGGGTGAGGGGACGCGTCTGACTACTGGTGTGTGGTGTGGTTTCGGGGGTATTCGACGGGCCTTAACCGTGTTGCTCAGGACGATGGTGGCGGTGTGCTCGCAGTGGTGCCCGAATACGAAGATCTGCCGCTGTCCACCCGGCCGATATGTCGGTTCTGGCCTTCGCCGGGGATGAGCCGGTGACCGAGCGAGAAGATGCAGGAGCAGGCACGGACTCGCCAGGTGTTCATGGGACTTCGACACTCACATGATCACTGAGACCGTGCCTGCACTGCGTCCGCCCCGCCCGAATCGGGATGTCCCCTCCAAGGACGGGCCAGCACGACACTCCGGACGAAACGTGATCACGCAACGGCCCCTGATCCACGCCCCCTGACCAGCCGAAGTCAGTAGTGGAAAAAGGATCACAGGAGGTTCTGTGCCGTCACCCTCCCGCGAAAACCTCCGCTCTGGAATGCTGAACACACTCAGCCAGAAGTACTGCCGAGGGGGCGGCGACTGTGCAGTGGACGACGTCCATCATGTGTGGTGCACTGGGCGGCCTCTTAGTGGAGATTGTGGTCTTCTACAGGCGCATCACGGCATGGCAAGCGGCCCGCCATCGCTCCTTGTCGAAGAAGAAGACAGGAGACCAATTGCCGCCACTTGGCAAGTATATTGACGTGCCATCCGATGCTCTGGCAGCACTGACCCGGCTCTCCCTCGGCGCGAGCGCAGGATGGATCTTCTCCCCTCAACTGACAGGGGCATCAGCGGCAGTAGCGGTGGGAGCCTCGGCACCGGCGCTGCTCCGACAACTTGGCAGTGTGAAGTCGATCCAGGCAGCGATCAGCGGGGGCCACTCCACCGGCCTGGCTCTGGAGCCAGGCCAGGACTCCACAACCACGTCTGATGGGGGCTGAGGTACTCGGCCATGACTAAATTCGGCCAACGCTATTGGGCGTCGCTGACCGATTCCAGGGACGAAAACCTGGAATCAATGGACTACATCATCGAACACGGGCTTCGCAAGGACACAACGCTGTGGCGCAGGTACATTGCCTCACTGTTCGACATCGAGTTGACTGATAAGCGCCCGGCCGAAAAGGTGAAGCGCATCTCGACCGCCAAGGTCAGGAGCGCAACCAGTCTTGTCCGCAAGAACTGGCTGACCGTCGCCGCTTCCGTATTGCTGGTCTTCGGCGCCGGGTTCGGCACCTCGTCCTATGTGCACAGCCAGACTGTGGCGAACTCGCCCGTCGTCATCGGTGCGGCGCCCACGCTGCCCGTGGGGGCAACCAACGAGGCCGGACAGTTCGCGTGGGTCCCGCCCAAAGGCTGGCGGCGGGACGTAAAGACAGGGAACGAGGTGCACTACACCTCGCCGGACGGCAAACAGGAAGTCGTCGGAAAATCCTCCATGGCCCGCGGCGACTTGATGGACACATGGCAGACCTCGGAACAGAATGCCCACGGAGGCATGGACTATCGGAAGATCCGTCTGACGGAGGCCACGTTCCGCGGCTGGCCGGCAGTCGTCTGGGAATACACTTTCACCCTTCAGGACGTGCCCTGGCATGCCTTGCTTCTCGGCTTCAACGCTGACGGGATGTCCTACCAGATCAATACCTGGTACCAACCTGTCAAGGATTCAAGGTTGTCGTCCCTGGAAGTCGAGACTCAAGCACTCAAAACGTACAGCTTGGTAAAGGATAGCTTTACTGTGCTGTGAATATAAAAGCGCTTTCTACGCCTGACACGCATGTTCCTCCTGGGCAAATATGTAGGCCACGAGGAGATGGAACGAACATGGCAGTTATCAACGGCTGTTGATGGGCGTGATATTGGGCGATCTTGTCGGCCCAACACCCGCTCTCCGGGCAAAGGTGACCCTGTGGAGCAGGATCTGGCCTGCCGCTTTCCCCCGAGCGGCAGGCCAGATCCCGCGCGAGCGGCAGTCAGGTCCAGTCGGCATGGAAAGGCGGTCGACTCGCCAGGGGCCGTTGCGTGATCACGTTTCGTCCGGAGTGTCGTGCTGGCCCGTCCTTGGAGGGGACATCCCGGTTCGGGCGGGCGGACGCAGTGCAGGCACGGCCTCAGTGATCATGTGAGTGTCGAAGTCCCATGAACACCTGGCGAGTCCTTGCCTGCTCCTGCATCTTCTCCCATACCCACCGCGCTGGCCCAACTGGGCCGGACTGCCGCGCCGGTCCCGCTGGCGGACGCGGTCGCGTGCTGGCGTCGACCGCGCGACTGGAATGACGCCGGCGTCTGGCAGCGGCTCCACGAGGCCCTGCTTGGTTGCCGCCCCTGGTCCGCGAAGAGCCCGCAGTGACGTCCGGAGGCGCGGTACAGCACGTCAAGATCGGACAAGTTACTGCGCCCAGCCCGCCGATCCTGATGTGATCGGCATATGACGATCATGCCCCCATCGTGGAGTTACTGCGGTACAGGAGCTACAGAGGAGGATCCTGTCGGCTGCCGAGGAATACGACTTGGCAGCGAGGGAAAGTGCCTGGCCCATATGAGCCCCAGCGACCAGCAAAGCTACTTGAACAGCCTCACCCCCGGAGCGGGCATCGATTTGAGCGGAACCACAATAACAGGAGACGTCTTCAGTCAGATCCTGGCGAAACTGAGAGCAACCCCTGAGCAACCACCTAAATTCGGCACGGCCATATTTGATGATTCAGTTTTCATCGACGACGTCAGGGCACGGGGAGCCGTATTCTCAAAAGGATGCTCTTTCAAGTCGGCGCATTTTCATGGGGAGGTCGATTTCGCCGGCGCCCGATTCTCCGCGGATTCGGACTTTGACGGCGCAATCTTCGCATCGGAGGCTTCATTCTTCGATGCCAAATTTGAAGGAAAGTCACTCTTTATCGGCGTTAAATTCTTTGACGTCGCAAACTTTACGGCTTCAGAGCATTACGAGCTCTCGCTCATGAGGTCGGAATTCAAGGATCGCGCAATCTTCGCCCGGGTCCGCTGCTCTACTGTGATCTCATTTTTGTCGTGCCAGTTCAACAAGAACGCCAGCCTCGGAAGCATAGTATGCCTCGTGCTCATTCTCAACGAGGCGGAATTCAGAAGTGACGCGAGAATTGACGTCGCAGCCAAAATCCTCTTTTGTCGCCGAACCCGTTGGGACATACCCACCGTTCTCAGGCTTAGGTATGCACAGGTGTACTTGACGGAGACGGTGCTGACCCAACCGCTCGCTGTAGTGGCGCACCCTGCACCCTTTATCTCATACGACCTCCCAGTCGACGAAGATATTCCCACAATGGAGGATCCCAGCGTCAGCGTGTCCTCAATGGAGGGAACAGACGCCTCGTTCCTGACATTCTCGGACGTCGACCTATCGGACTGCATATTTGCTGGCGCATTCAATCTCGACCAAATCCGCCTGGAAGGAAACTGCACCTTCCGTCGCACACCTCGAGGGTGGCGCCAGGTTGGCCTTTTTCCATACCGCTGGTCTTCGCGCCAGGTAATAGAAGAAGAACGAAGATGGAGATCTCTTGAAACCCACTCCTCCTCCCTTCGTGACGGGTGGGGTGAATCACCCGAAAGCCACGACGAGGTCCTCGGCCTCGCAAGGCTCACGGAGATTTACCGACAGCTTCGTAAATGCAGAGAGGATGCGAAAGATGAACCAGGCGCAGCAGACTTTTACTACGGTGAGATGGAAATGCGTCGCCACAATCGAACCCTCCCGCTCGGAGAAACAATCCTCCTAAATCTCTATTGGATTTTCTCGGGCTACGGCCTTCGTGCATCGAGGGCGCTTTCCTGGCTCCTTGCAGCCATGGCTACAACAATCATCCTCATGATGGGCCTTGGAATTCCCGACCAAACACCGAAACAGGAGATCCAACGAGTTCAGCTGGGAAACACAGTCAAGACTGTGATTGACAAACCGGATCCTGAGCTGACGCTGGCGATATCATCTCGGTTTACGAGCAATCGATTCGAAAAGTCTGTGCGGGTGGTACTAAATTCGGTGGTGTTTCGTTCCAGTGATCAGGACTTGACCACTTGGGGAACGTACACAGAGATGGCCTCACGGTTCTCAGAGCCGATTCTTCTTGGGTTGGCAGCTCTCGCCATTCGTGGCCGGATCAAGCGAGGATGACGCCGCTGTGCGATCCCGCTCGTGTCATCCGGGCCGGAGAAGGCATGCTGATCGACGCATCCGTGCACCGAGTACGGGCGATCACGACAGGACGGCTTTCGGGCGAAGTGGGTTCAGCACTCCTTTCCCATCGCTGCCCTGCAAGACCTCCACCGGCTGCACCTCCAGCGCGACAGGTGTGAACTGCAGCATGATGTCGACATTTCATAGGCCACTGGATGCTCCCCGAGCAGATCTGCATCGTCGCAGCGCCCAGCCGCGTGATGACCTCTACCGACGGCACCGCAAAACGCCGAGTTGCCGGTGAGTGACCAGGCAACAGGCGAGTTTGAGAAAGGCTTCGTGAATGTCGGCCCTGCGTTCCCATCGGATGCGCAGGCGTCGGAAGCCGAGCAGCCCGTCGGTGATCAGGTGTTGCTTCCGGCATCAGCCGTTCACCGCGGCCTTCACGCACACGCTCTCGGGCCTGTCCGGCATCCTCGGACACCCAGCCAGCCTAGGCGCCAAGCCTGCTCAGAACCGGGCATCAGGAGAGGCACTTATGCGTGCACCAGGTCATAACTCGATCAGCTCCGAATGGGCCTGTCCGCAACGACCGCAGATACATGCGTAGTTGGGCCCATACAACGTGACCTCGAATTCGATGCCCGCGACCGGACACTCGCCGGTTCGGCACACCGCAATGAACTGCTTGGAGGGCGGGAACTCCTCTTCAACTGCGCCGACCATCAGCTTCCCATCACCATCCAGTCCACGCCCGTACTCGTAGTGTTCGTCCTCGTCACCCAGATCGTCAGTCCCGTCGCCGTCACATTGGTGACCCCGACTCCGGTAACTGACGTTCCAGGAACAGAGGTTGATGGCGTTGCCACTGCTCGGAAGGCGGTGCCCTTGACGTTCAATCCGGTGACTGTGACCGACGTCGGTACGTTCGCTGCGCTCGGGGTGATGGTCACGCGGCCAGCAACGATGTTCCCCGCCTTCAGCACTCCTGAGATGTTGAAACCGCTGGAGGTGAGCTCGGCGGAGGATGACGCCGAGCCGCTGGGGGCGTCGCGCACGGACAACTCGATGGATGACCCGGCATCCGAGGTATCGGCCCCGTAGCCAGTGATGGACGCGGCTCCGTTGCCACCGCTGTCGTTGGCGTAGAGGTGGAACGCACCTCCCGAGTAGCCGGGTATGTGGCCCTGGAGCCACATACCGGATTCCTGGCTTGTGCCGCTCACGCGCGGGGCGGTGAGGGCGACGCTGGGAATCTCGTAGTCCACGGAGCCCTGCGAACCGTAGGCAATCGCCGTACTAAGTTCTGCAGGCGCTGCTTCATCTGCGCTGCCCGAGTAGAACTCGATCGACCCGGTTTCCGGAGTCGCGTTTCCTGGGCTGATCACAACCCTCTGCCCGCTGGCCGCAGTTTGCAGGGTGCTGCCGATGATCACTGCCCCGTTGATCGTCTTGCCGTTGATGGCGTCCGCGTCGAGCTTCTCTGCGGTGATCGACCCGGACTTGATGTGGGTGGCCTCGATCGCCCCAGCGGCGATCTTGGTTGCGGTAATCGCGTTGACCGCGATCTTCTCAGCGGTCACCGACAGGGCGTTCAACTTGTCCGTCGTGACGGCGAGGGCCGCTATCTTCTCGGCCGTGACGGCCAAAGCTGTGATCTTCTCGGCGGTCACCGATCCGGCCAGCAGCTTGGGCGCGGTGATGGCTCCGTCGGCGATCTGTACCCCGGTCAGCAGGGGCCGGACGACCGCGTTGTCCCACAGAACCGATCCGGCTGTTCCCTGGTACGACTCCACCCAGATGGTGGCCGTGGTCGTGTTCGCCGGCGCGGTGACCGTTGCGGCGAGACGCAGCCAAGAGCCGCGGGTCGGGGCGTCAATCTGGGCGACGCCCCAGCCGAGTGTGCCGCCGTTCCCGTCCAGCCACCGGGCGTAGAACTTGAGAGCTCCTCCGACCCAGTCCGATGATGCGTTGGCGTCGATGGCGAGGTACAGCTGTTCGCTGCTCAGCATCGGCAGCGACGTGAGCGCGAGCGCACGGGTGGTGGCCGTCGTGGCGGTGGCGTCGACACGGAGCGCCTTCGCCGAGCCGTTGCCGCCGGAGACGACGGACCATTCGTTCTTGGCGATCGCCGCGGTGTAGGCGCCCTCGAAGGAAGGGTCGCTGAGCACATTCGTTCCGCCCGCGACGACGAGCTTGTCGGTGGAGATCGATGCGGCGGCGATCTCGGAGGCGGTGACCGAGTTCGCGGCGATCTCACGGCCGGTAACGGAGTCGGCGGCGATCTTCCCGGCGATGACCGAATCCGCGGCGAGCGCGGCCGCGGTGACCGATCCGCTCACCAGGTTGGTGGCGTCGACGATCCCCGTCTTCAGCGTCTCGATCGCGACGGCGTCGACCTGCATGGCGGAGGTGGAGCCGGAGACGCTCTGTGAGCCGTAGTTCAGCCACAGGTACGGCGTGATATAGCGGACGAAGTCGTGTACGGCTCCGGGGGCACGCGGGTCGTTGTTGGTGCCGGCGGAGCCGGTTGCCGCGCGGTCCTTCAGGTAGCCGACGACCGTGATCCAACCGTCCGTGGTCGGCAGAGAGCGTGCTGAGGCGGCTGCGTAGTAGTGGTTGTTTGGAGAGTTGGCCCCTGTTCGGTTGACCAGGGTGGTCTTGTCGGCGCCGACTCCGAGGACCCCGACGTAGAACGCCTCCGGGCCCGTGGAGAGTTGCGCCGTGGCTCGGACGCGGGCGCTGACCCGGTAGAGAACTCCGGGTTCGTAGGGGACGAGCGTCGTTCCACGGAGTTGTATGAAGCCGTGGGCCTCGCCGACGGTCTGGCCGGTGGGTGCGTCTGTGACACCGGAGAGATGGCTCCAGGTGGCGCCCGTGCCCTGCGCGGTGGTCTGCCAGGCGGCGGCTTCGCCCATCGCGTCGATCAGGCGCTGGCTGGTGGAGTCTGCCAGGGCGCCGCCGAGGGCGCTCAAGGTCACCGCGCCGTCGGCGAGCTTGCCCAGCGTGACGGAGTTGGCGGCGAGTTTCGCTGCGAGCACTGCGCCGTCGGCGAGAGCCGTCGAGTTGACGGCCCCGAGCGCGAGGGCTGCGTCGGTCACCGCGCCGCGTGCCAGTTTGGTCTCGTCGATGATCGCGTTGACGAGGTCGTCCGGGACCGCCTTGCGGGCCAGACCGGGTACGGCGGTCGACGGTTCTCCGGCTGTGCCGGAGGTGTTGACCGCGATCAGCCGCACCCACACCATCTCGTAGGTGTCCAGGGCGACGGTGACGCTGCCGCCGACCGTGGTGTGGAACGCGGCCACAGGACGGGCCGTGTCTGGCTCGGCGTCGGCGGTTGCGGCGATATGGACCTGGACTTCGGCCAGGTCCAGGGGCGCCGTCTCCGCGTCTGTCCAGGTGCCCGGCCAGGTGATCGTCAGCCCGGACAGCGTCGGCTCAACCGTCGGTGCCGTGGGGGTGGGGGGCGGCGGCCCGTTGTGGGCGATGAAGCCGACGGTGCCGTCGTCCTGGAGGCCCATGCTGCCGCGCAGGGTGCCGTCCTGGTCGTAGACCTCGATCGCGCCGCTCTCGATCGACGAGTACGCCATGCGTGCAGTGCGGGTGGTTCGGGAGAGTTGCTTCTCCAAGGCGGCGACTCGGGCGGCCAGGCGGGCGAGTTCGCTGCTCACGCGGTGCCTCCCCCGTAGGTGAAGCGGTCCGCGCGCTGGAGCTGGATGACGGCCTGCTCGGGGGCGTCCTCGGTAGCTGGCCGGATCTGCCAGCCGACGATGCGGCACCATGCGTCGAAGTCGGTCCACTGGTCGTGGACCCGGACACGAACGTCGTCGCCGATCTGCCAGGCGCCGAGGCGCGCCGATGGGTGGTCGCGGACGGTGATCTCGGTGACCTCGCCGATCACCTGGCGGGAGATGCGTTCCTTGCGGGCGCGGGCGGCCAACCGGTCGTTCGCCTTCTCCTCGGGTACCTCGAGGAGGTACTCCAGGCGCAGGCGGCCGTCGCGTACGGCGTCGATGGCGCGGCGCCGGTTGCGGCCCTCGCCGGCGCCGAGGGCGACGACGACTTGGGCGGCGCTGTCGGCGTCGTACTCGACGGGCACGGCCCGGGTGATGTTGATGCCGGACTGGAAGTGGATGTCGGAGCGGCGGCGGCCCAGCCGAGGCCATCCGATCCGTATGCGGCCCTGCGGGGTGCCGCTGCTCCAGGTGACCTCTTCGGTCCATTCGGGGCCGCCCTCGGCAGCGACCATGTCCTCGATGACGTCGCCGAGCGATGGGGTGTCCCACCAGTCGATCCGGTAGGGATCCTCCGGGGTGCCGACAGTTGCCTTGGAGGTGGTGTCGTCGACCTGGATGCCGAGCTGGCTGTCCGGCTGTTCCTGGCAGTAGGCCCAGACGTCCCGGATGACCGTGCACGGGTCGGCGTAGGTGTAGGGGCCGCGCGCGTTGAGCTGGCCGTGGAGGTCGTAGCGCCGGTACGGGTAGGAGCCCCAGCCGGAGGCCTCGATGGTGAGCTGCTGGCCCTCGGGGTCGGCTCTCCAGATCAGGCCGCCCCACAGCAGCCGCCCGTCCCGTTCGGCGTAGATCTTGGTGGTGCCGGGGTCGAGCTGCGCGCGGACCAGGTGGGCCAGGCGGGGCTCGACGGCGGCGGTGAAGATGCCGGTCGCGGACAGTGTGGGCCCGAACTCGACGTTGTTCAGGGGCAGGTCCCAAGCGAGGACCTTGTTGGTGAGCGCGTCAGCGGTGAGGTAGCGGTACGACGGCGACGCCATCAGGCGCGTTCCTGCTTCTCCCCCGCGCCGTGCTGTGGTGGTGCCGGCGTCTGGTCAGATGACGCCTTCGGTGAACTCGACGTCGGCGATGATCGACGTCGACCCGTCGACCGACAGGTCACCGGTCTCGCTCTTGGACATGTAGGTCTGGAGCGACAGGACCTGAGTGGTGCCGCGCTGCGCCGGGCTGATGGTGATGTTGTCGGCGACCACGACTGTCTGACGGCGTACGACCGCGCCCTGGTTGTCGTCGATGAGGGTGTTCTCGCCGAGGTCGGAGCCCAGCTTCGTCTGCATGGCTGCGTATACGTCGGCCCGGGACATGCGCAGTCCCGCGATGGTGACGGTGACCTTGGCGGACACGGCCCAGGAGGGGATCGCCACCGACCATTTCGCGGCCGTGGGCCAGGCGTGCCACTTGTTGTCCTGGTACTTCAGCTCGCTCAGCGCGCCAGGGAACGCCGTGTGCAACTTCCGGTCGCGCCGCGGGTTCGCGATCTGCCGTAGGTCCGTGATCAGGGCGCTGGTGATGGTGGCCGTGTTCGCCGGAATGTCGAGGCGGGCCAGGGGGATTGCGGTCAGACCTGGCGGGACCGTCTTCGTCGATGTGGTGACGCCGGGGATGACGTGGAAGTAGCCGATGTCGTCGGAGGCCGGGTTGCGGTTGCCCTCGTACTCCGGATCCTCGACGCGCAGGCAGATCAGGTCGGAACGGGCAGAGGCGCCGGTGGACGAGATCGGTACGCTCGCGTCGCCCACGTTGTACTGGGTGTAGGAGCCCTGCCCCCACGCGGCGCCGCGGACCACGGCGGAACCGTCGCCGACGCGGACGCCGGCGCCGGGGGTGGCCCACTCGCGGACCTTGAGGTCGTTCCCTTCGGTGACGCCCTGATTGCCTCTCGCGAGATCTCTGATCATCATGCGGAAGGCGCGCGCGGGGTGGGTGCCGCCGTGGGTCAGCATGGGCGGCTGTATCAGTGCCATCGGGCTCCTTATAGGGCGGTGTAGGCGTCGCGCCACGACACCGTGAGGCGGGTGGAGTTGGTGTAGTCCGCGCCGATCCACCGGACTTCGCTGGTGCCGGGGGGAAGCTGGAACAGGTCCAGGCGGGAGGCGGCCGACAGCGCCGAGGAGGCGTTGCCGCCGTTGCGCAGGACCCACCGGGTGCCGGGGCGCGTGTCGATCCGGAGGGTGTCGTTCTCACCGAGGGTCAGCGCGAGGTCGAGGACCTGGCCGGTCTCGGTGATCCAGATGCGGGGGTTCACGACCGGGCCCTTGATGGTCAAAGCGGGCCAGGCGGGCAGGTCGCCATTGTTGGTGACCCAGCCCTTGCGGTCTGTGGGGTCGGCGACCCCGGTGGTGACCGGCGCGGTCACGGGGGCCTTGAAGCCGATGCCGCCGGTGTAGGCGAGCGGCAGGGTGACCTGCTGCTCCGGCTCCCCGTGCCAGCGCGGGTCGGTGGCGGTGAACTCCAGCGTCAGCGGGATCCAGCCGAAGACGGACTGGGCCATGGACACGGCTTCGACCCGTCGCACCCTGCCGTACAGCAGCTTGACGTCCTCGCGGCCGGGCCAGAGCACGCGAAGGGTCTGCAGCGCGCCCGCGGTCTTCCGTGCGGCGGGGTCGGAGGCGGCCTGGTGGAGTGCGGAAAGAATGTCGGCGGCGGCCTGCGGATCGCCCGGCGTACGTATGCCGGCCTCGATCGTCACGGTGCGGGCGCTGTAGTAGTCGACACCGGGGAACGCCCCGTCGTCCGTCGGCAACTCGACGTCCTGGACGCGGACTTCGGGGGTACCGAGCCCGGTGATGTCCCCGATGGGGCAGGGCGTTCCGGGGCCCAGGAGCACGCCTGCGAAGTCGACCTGCCACTCGCGTGTGATCGTCGCCATCACAGACGTCCTCCTCGCTGGGCGTTGCGCAGGCGCCGCATGATCTCCGTGCCGACACGGTCGGCTGCTTTCGCGTCCGCGCCACCGGTGACGGTGATCGGCATGGAGCCGACCAGCGCGGCAGGCTGCTCGCGTACGACGACGACTTGCACGGCGCTCGCCGGCCGGGCGTCCACGAGGGGCATCGGGCCGGTGACTCCGCTGGGGGTGAGGGTGTAGCCGAAGCGGTGGGCGACGTCCTTGAGGACCGCGGTCGCCGAGGTCCTCTTGGCGGTACCGAGGGGCAGGAACGCTTCGCCGCCGGTGGCGGGCTCGGCGAACCGCACGATCCCGTTCGAGGTGGCGTAGATGCCCGGGGTGAGGATGCCGCCATTGAGATAGGCCAGCCCCTTGGACGCCTTGTCCAGGTCGCTGAGGAACCGGCCAGCCTTGGAGCCTCGGGCGTCCTTGATACGGGTGCGGCCGAGGGTGGCTACCTCGATGATGCGGTCCTCGTCCAGCTCGGTCTTTTCGGCGACGGCGTGGATGCCGACCTTGCTGGAGGTGATGGCGGAGATGATCGCGACGAGGTCGGGGAGGTCCTCGTCGGGAACCGCCTTGGAGGCGGCCTTCGCCTGGCTGTTGGCCTTCTTTGCCTTGCTCGGTGACTTGACGGCCTCGGCGGCCAGGTCCTCGGCGTCTTCGTCGCCCTGCTCGGCGAGCATCGTCGCGAGGTCGCCGTACCCCATGGCGGCGAGCTTGGACAGGTTCTTCTCGAAGGCGGCCTGGTCCTTGACGGCCTGCTGGAGTTGGGTCGTGTAGTCGGAGAGGGTGGCCCGTACGACGAGTCCCAGCTTTTCCAGGTCCTTCGTCATCTCCTGGATGTACTTGGAGCTGCCGGTGGCCATCTTGTGGGTGAGTTCGACGCCGTCCTCTCCCATGGCCTCCAGGGCATCGGCCACGTCCTGCCCGGCACGGCGGGCGACGGTGGCGAGGTCCTTGCGCCACTTCTGGGCCTTCTTCACCGCCTTGTCGAGGTTCTTCTCGAACAGCTTCAGGTCGAAGACCTCGGTCTCCTTGCCGTTCTTCTTCACCGTGCGCATGGAGTCTGAGCGGATCGAGGAGACCGACACGAGTTCCGAGGTCGTGGACGGGCTGTACGACCAGCCGCTCAGCCCGCCGTCGGCGTACCACTCGACACCCTTGCCGCCGAGGCGCCGTACGACTTGCTCGGTGATCGCGCGGGACCGGGTCCGCTTGTTGTGGGCGAGCGGGATGTACGCCTCGGCGCCCGCGGCTTCCTCCGCCCACACTCGCCACGTTCCCTGCCGGGCGATCTGCGCTACGTGGTTCTCGCGGAGGCCGCCGTTGGCGTAGAACTCCAGGATGGAACCGTTGGCCTGTTGGCTCGGTGCCTGGATGGAGTCGGGAACTCCGTTGGCATCACGGTCCCAGGATGTCGCCTGCCGCTTGATCAAGAGCGGGACTACGACAGGCGGTGGTTGGTTCGCGGTCACGTTGACGGTGATCGACTTGGAGCCTGGGATGTTCTGGACCGACAGACCGATGGCGTCGAGCTGTTCCTTGACCGCGGCCATGTCACCGGACAGCAAGGCGGAAGTCAGCGCCGCGGCGGCCTCGGTGCCCTTGGTGTCTGCGACTTGCCGGATCAGGTCCAAGGCTCCGGACCATTCGGCGTCCGCGTCCTTCCCTGCCTTGGAGAACGCGCCCACGACCTTCGACAGGTCGGGCGCGTCAATCGGCACGTCCGCTCCCCAAATGCTCTTCAGTGCATCCATAGCTCGCTCGGTGTCGCCTGAGAGAAGGGCGTCTTGGAAAGCTCCAGCGGCGTCCTCTCCCTTCGTTTTGGCTACCTCTGCGAGCAACTCCATGCCACGGTCGAACTCGCCGCGCGCGTCACCGACGGACTTCTTGACGGCCTTGCGCAGGTCCATCAGGGCCATCTCCTCGGTGACCCTCTGGAAGGCAGCCGGATCGTTGCGCTCCGATGCCTTGGCCCAGGCGCGGCCGATCTCCGAGCCGTACTTCTCGGTGATCTCGGCGGTCTTCTGGAGCCCCAGCCGGTACGCCTCCGTGGACCGCTCCGCGTCCTCGGTCACGATGTCGCGCAATTCGTCGGCGACCTTCGTCTTGCCCTTCTTCAGCTGCCCGACGAGTTCGTTGAGCATCGGTGCGGCGTCGACGCCGAGTTCCGCGAAATGGTCAGCGAGGTCGTCGTAGCCGAATACCGCAAGCCCGGACAGATTTCCCTGGAAGTCGCGCTGCGCCTGAAGCTGTTGCTGCAGCTCCTTCACGTAGTCGGACAGCTTGGCCTTGGCGGTGTCGGCGTCCTTTCCCGCTTTGCGCATCGCTTCAGCTGCGGCGGTCTGTGCGTCCTTGAAGGCGCGGGATGGATCGACGGCGTCACCAACGGCCTCAGCGAGTGCTTTCATCTCGTCGGTGATCTCGGGAGCACCGGTGCGGTCGATGTCCGCGAGGGAGAACAGGTCGAAGATGCCGCCGCTGGACTTCGCCTGCTGTTTGATCTTCGCCTCGACGATCGCCTTCTGCTGCGCGATCTCCGATTCCTTCTTGACCGCCTCGGACCACATCTTGTGGCGCTCTTCGAGGGTCTTCTTCGCATCGGAGTACTGGGTGATGCTCTCGTAGTCGCCGGATACCTCACCGGCTCTGGCCTTACTGGCGTACTCGTAGGAGTCCTGCTGAAGGCGGTTCTGGAGGGTGGCGAGTTTCGCTCCGCCGGCGGTGATCGCGTCTATGGCCTCGGTGGTGCCGATACCGACCTTCTCAAGGTCTTTCAGCGCGCCGTCGGCGGTGAGCTGGTCATAGAGCTTGTTGATGCTGGCACCGGTCGTCGCCTGGTCACGTTCCTGCTGCAAGGCCTGGACCAGCTCGTTGGTGGCGTCCTTCGCCTTCTGCTTGGAGGCGGTGTAGGCGGCGTACCCGGCGATCCCGAGGGTGAGGACAGCCGCCAGGCCGGTGACCGCGAGGCTGCTGCCGGCGAGCACTGCGGGCATCACAGCGCCTCCGGCCTGGGCGGCGGCCTGGGCGGTGCGGAACGCGGCGATCTGTACGGTGACCTTCGTGTAGGCAGCACGGAGCAGGAGCAGTGCCGCAACGGATGCGGCGACCATCGCGAGGACGGACTTCATGGGCCCGGGAAGGTCCTCAATGGTGCCGACCACGGTGTGGACGGCGGACCCGAGGGTCTTCAGTACCGGCAGCAGGGCTCGGCCAACGTCGATAGCGAGAGCACGGGCCTGATTGGAGGCCAACTGCCACTGGCCGGTAACGGTGTCGGTCTGGAGGGCATACGCCCTCTGTGTGGCTTCGGCCCGCGCTACTTCGGTGGCGATGCCCGAGTAGGTGTTGGCGTAGTTCTGTCCGCCGGCGGAGGCCAAGGCAAGGGCGGCTCGCGTGGCGCGGATGTCCTTCCACATGTTTGCGATGCCCTCGGCGGTATTGCCCGCCGCCCCGTTGAGCTTGTTCACGACCACGTACAGGCCGTCTTGTTCGACGGCGGAAGCAGCAGACTCGTAGCCCAGGTCCTTGACGGCCTGCTTCAGGTCCTGCGTCGGCTTCATGACGCGGGTGAGAAGCATGTTCAGGGCGGTCACGGCTTCGGCTGCGGGAATGCCGGTGAGGGTGATCGCGGCGAGCGCCGCGCTCATGTCGTCGAACTCGACGCCGGCCGCCGCAGCCATCGGTACAACGTCGCCGAGCTGCTGTGCAAGTTCCTCGAAGGAGATGACGCCGTAGTTGACGGTCTGGAACATCACGTCCATGACGTCGGTGGCGTCGGATGCGGACAATCCGTACGCGTTGAGCACTCCAAGCAACGCCCGCGCCGAGGTCTCCGATGTGGTCAGACCTGCTGCCGCGCCTTGGGCAGAGACTTCGAGGATCTCCATGGCGTCCGCGCCGTCGAAGCCGGACGAGACGATCTGGTACAGGCCGTCGGCTAGCTGATCGGCGGTCTGCGGTAGTCGGGTCGACAGCTCAACGGTCTGATCGGTGAAGGCTCCAACGTTCTCGGACGTGATCTGCTGGGAGATCGTCAGCACGTTGGCCATCGCCCGCTCCAGCGAGATCGCCTGAGCTACGCCAACACCAAGTGCGGCACCGATGATCAGGCCGTTCTTGGCGGTCCGCGCTGCCTGCGCGTTCCGTGCGGCTGCCAACTGGGCCTCGGCACGTGCGACTTGCTGCGCCTGTCGCTGTGCGTTGCGCGCGGCAGTGGTCTGTGCCTCATCCCGCATCCGCACTGCGGAAACGGCACGGGCGTCGGCCGAAGCCGCGAGACCACTGGCGCGCGTCGCCGTCGCCTGGGCCGCGGCCGCACGCCGTTGGGCTTCAGCGTGCTCCTGGGCGGCGCGGGCGGCGACCGTCTGAGCCGCAGCGGCGGTACGCGCGGCGGCTGCGGCCCCGGCGCCCGCCGTGGCCTGAGCGCGGGCGTTCATCGTCCGCGCCAGGGCCTGTGCACGTGCGGCTCGCTCTCCCGTCGCCGCCACCGCAGCCTGCTCCGCAGCCGAACGACGAGCCGCTGTCGCCGCCACCGCCTGTGCGCGGCCAGCGCGTTCCTGGAGCACTGTGGTCCGCTGCACAGCCTGAGCCACCTGCGCCTGGGAGCGAACCATCTGTGCCGACGCGGCCACTTGAGCGCGGGCCAGATTGTCACCGGCCACGCGAACCTGGTTCAGCCGGGCAGCCGTTCCATCCAACTGCCCGTCAAAAGCACGGAGCTGGGTGGCGCCCTGCCGCAGACCGGTGGACAGCCCACCGGTTGACGCGAGCAAGTTGACGTACAGCGTGTAGGCACCAGCCACGTCAGGATGCCTCTCTGGGCTTCAGCCCGATCTTGAGCCCCCGCGCATCTGGTCCATCAGGAATGTGCTCGCGCTCCATCTCGATGACCTCGCAGCCCACACAGCGGTGGGGCTCGGCCACGTACGCGAAGCGGTCGCCGCCCTGGCTTTCGTCCCACTCCGCCGCCCGGGTCCCGCAGGTCTCGCAGACGCTGCGCTGGTATGCGAGGTAGGCCATCGCCTTCGCCCGGTCCAAAGCCGTCCACCGACCGTCCCCCGCACCTGTGAAGTGCGAGTGCGGGAGTCTGTAGGTGTGGCACAGCTCCATCTCGGTCCTGAACTGGGCGTCGGCGATCAGCCTTTTCCCAGGTCGGCCCTCATGGTCTGGTTGACCAGCAGCGCGGCCGTGAACAGGGCCTTGGCGTCCGCGTCGCTCCAGCTGTCGAGGAGTTCCTGCGCCTCCGCCTCGCTCATGCCGTCCACCGATGAGGCCGAGACGAGAGCGGCGGGAAAGGTCTCGACGTTGTACTCGTGGCCGAGGTCCGCCTGCTCCTCCGTGGGGGCGTGCTCGCGAAGGAGCTGCTCCCAGGCGGGTCGTGGCAGAGCCCGGAAAGTGAGCGTGAGGGTCCCTGCGGCCAGGGCTCGGCGTGCCTCGTCCAGTGCGGCCTGCGCGGCCAGCACATCCGGCTGATTCAGCGCCCAGCTCTCGCGGTCGTCGGCGGGTACCTCCATCTCAGAGGCGCGTCCAATGGCACTGGTGCGGGCCTTGGCCATGTTGAGCGCCGCATCGGTCACACGCTGCTTCAGGTCCTGGTCGTCGAGGAAGGACACAGCGCGCTCGGGCAGTCGACGGGCCCGCAGACGGGCCATCTTGGCTGCCCAGTGCGGATCACGGGCGACGGCATCGGCCGGCGGTTCAACGAAGGTCGTAGTCATGCAGCACCACCGCCGATCAGGCTGCGGCCGGGACGGCTACGTCCTGGACGGGCTTGGCGGTCACGTTGAAGCTGACCTTGAACTTCGCCGGCTCGGAGGCGGTCGTGTACGTGCTCGACCGGGAGCCGACGCGCACCGGGAAGATGTCCATGGACTTCGACGCCGGGATGTCGCCTTTGCGGAGGATGACCACGTAGCCCTCGACACCCTTGGCGAGGAGCGTCTCCAGGGCGTTGTCGACCTTGTCCTCGTAGAAGGTGAGGCTGCTGTTGTCGGCCTTGTCCTCGCCGGGGATGTTGCCGGTGAACTCGGTGGCCAAGTCCGGCGTATCGATGGGGGTGTTCTCGACGGCGAAGCCTTCGATGTCGCTGATGGCCGGGGACAGATCTGTCCCATTGGTGCCGCCGAGCTCCGGACGGGTCGGGATCAGTTCCTTCGAGACGATGTCCTTCAGGAAGAAGAACTTCGTGGTGCCGCGACGGGTGAACCGTTGCTGTGACACTGATTCTCGCTCTCCGGGAACCGGTGTTCCGGAGCGCGCACACGCCGGGCCGGTCCCCATGAAGGGGGAATCGGCCCGTGCCGGGTGGCCGGGCGTCCGCGAGATGCCTCCGCGGTGAGGTAGCTGGAACGTCAGGACCCGAGAGTGGTCACAGTGAGGACGTACCGCTGCACATAACTGTATACGCCACCGCTGACAGACATCCCTTCCTCCTTGTCCAGCTCGCGGTCGATCACGATGTAGCCGGTGATGGTGATGGTGTTGACGTAGGTCCCGCTCAAGCGCGCGAGGAGTGCGGTGCGGACCTTGTCTGCCATCCACTCGACCTGTTCGGCTGTTGAGGCGACCGCGGTGACCTGGACGAGCACGCGCGCGTCAGCATCGCCGTCACCGTAGGGCGGACCGCTCGTAGTCACGCCCAGCGGATAGAGGACGCTGTAGGGGATCGTTGCGCCGGTGGGCGTGCTTGATGCCGTGGGGGCGGTCCCGTATCCGCAGCTTCGGGCGGTTGCTGTGGCCAGTGTCTTCTGGATCGCGAGGGACACCTCTCTGCCGGAGACGGGCACTGCTCCTCCTCTTCTTATGCGAGGGTGGTGATTTGTCGCCCGGTGGTGTGGCGGTCACTCACGAGCCGTCGTCGATCGTGTCGCCGAGCGCGCCGATGAACAGCGGCCGGATCTCCTCAACAGCTGGCCCGACGTGCGGGTAGGGCGGCTGGTTGTAGATGCGCCCCAGGCTGTCGGCGCCGACGAAGCCGTACTCAAGGCGTCGGGCTTGGGGCTTGTTCGTGCCGACGACCGCCGTGACGGAGAACCCGTCCGTGGACACCTCGTGCGTCCAGGAGCGCCGGTAGTCGCCCGTGGGCGCGTTGGGACCAGGTCTGCCGCTGGCCTTGGCCTTGATCCTGGTCTCCAGCAGCATCGCGTAGTGCTGGACGGTGGCGGTGACCTCGGGCAGAGTGCGCGCGGCCCTGGCGTCGAGCTGCGCGGCGATCTGGTATGCGTTGGAGTAGGCACCCACAAGAGGGTGGGCGTTGGGATGCGGATTCAGCGAGGACGCCACTGACTCACCGCCCGTCTTCCGGTTCCGGCTCGCCCCACTGGCCGAGGGCCCATTCCCGCAACAGGGCGAGCATGGCGCGGGTCAACTCGTGCGGACGGCCGTCCATGAGGTCGTGACGGTCGAGCGCAGCCTTCTCCAACTCGGCGGGACTGATCGCGGATAGGAAGGCAGCCGCTGCCGGGCCAGGGTCTGGCGGGTCGCCGATGACGACGTGCGCCAGGCCCTCGAACACACCGGTCGCCGTGGATCTCGGGGAGAGTTCGATGACCATCTGCGGTACGTCGCCCGCGCGGTGGGCCAGCGAATAGGCAGAGAGATCCCGGGAGACATCGTGACCGCCGATCTCCACGACGGCGGTATGCCCCTGCCCGGTGACGCGTACCGGCAGGAGCTCACCCTCCGGAGAGATAGGTTCATTGCTTTGATGTGTTGGCACCTATATGAGATTACGCGTCTTCGCTGACAACCCAGTTCGCCAGCCGTCTACGGAGGGGTGATTTCGTCGAGACGGGTCACCCGAACGATCTCGACCGTCGACGCCTCCGACGGATCGAGGACCTGCCACGCCCGATTCTCTGTCGCCGCGTGCTCACCAGCTGCGGCCACGACCTCCACGCGGTCGTACCGCACGGGAACGGGCGCCGAAATCGGCGTGAGGAGCCGGTACCAGCTGACGGTGTCGTCCAGCCATTCCCGCCCGAGAACATGCTGCGCGGTGACCTGGCCATGGCCGGACAGGACAGCTCCCGGCCCCTCGTAGACCGGCTCCGCTGGCACGGGCCCCAGGAGACCGGTCGAGGGGTCGAGTTGGGGAGTCCCCGTTGGGCGGGTAATCCGTACCGTGTCCACCAGCAGCGTCGACTCCAGCCTCTGGCGCTCCGCCTCGGTGTCGATCGGCGTGCTCATGAGGTGCTGCCCGAAGTGCTGGACTGGGTATTTTGATCCAGGAACGTCGTGCGGACCACGGCCAGAGTGGAGGTCTGCCCGACATCGAGGACTCGCCACGTGCGGCCGATCGCTGCCGGGTCGGCGGCGTTGACGACGCTCACCGTGTCCTCGCGCGAAGCCACCGGGGCGTCCAGCGGCGTGATCAGCTTGTACTTCGACGTGGAGTCGTCGACGTACGCCTGGCCTTCCAGATGCAGGACGATCCCGGGAACGCCGTTCGGGAAGATGCCGCCGTGCCCTTCGTAGATGATGACGGGCGGACCGGGCTCGTACTGGCCTGTGTCCGGGTTGAAGACCGGCTCGCCCGCTCTGCTGATACGTACGATGTCGGTGAGGATCTTGCGTTCGATCAGGGCACTGACGGCCCCGAGGGTCAATCCTTCAGTGGGAGTGCTCATATGTTCGAGCGTAGCCCCGTCAGCTGACAGCCCGGATTCCTCCTGGCTGCAGCCGGTACATATCATCCAAGGCTGCGATATGCCGAACAGCCCCTGCGCTTAACCGAGTTGTCTTACTGGCGTGCCACCTTCGTGCCCCGAGGCCGGTCTCGAAACACCGGGGTTAGGAGGTAACGCGGAGCGTCAGTTCGCGAAGCCGGCGGCCGGTGTTAGTGATGTCGTATCGGCGCGCGCTATTGAGGGCCGCCTTGTTCAGGGCCTTGCGCCGGTGGAAGTCCCGGCCCATCTCGTCCAGGGCCGCAGCCAGCGAGCCCGGGTCGCCAGGAGTATAGGGAACGCCAGCGCCCCCGAGAATTTCCCTCACACCGGGAAGATCGGCGTAGGCGACCGGGAGTCCGTGGGCTTGGGCCTCGATGAGGACGAGCCCGAAAGCCTCCAGACCTCTGGTTGTGAAGACGAAGGCGTCGAAGTTCGGCAGGCGGCGCCACAGTTCGGCGCGGGGCAGGAACGGATCAAAATGGACCCGGTCCCGCAGCCCGAGTTCGATAGCCCGCTGCTCCAGATGCTCCCGTAGGGGTCCTTTGCCGATCACGGTCAAGTGGTGCGGCTGATCGGTCAATGCGAGGGCTTCGACGGCGGTGATCGTGGATTTGTTGTCGTCCAGGCGACCGGCGTGCACCAGAGACAGGGGTCCGATTCCAGTAGGCGGTTGGTCGCGTACCCGGGCATCGCTCAAACGGATGCCCCATGGGATGACGGTGAGTCGATCGGTGAATCGGCGTCCGGTGAGACGGTCGATGCGGTCGGCGAGGGCGGAGGTCGGGGCGACGATCGCGGCGCTGGCGGCAGCAACTTCATTCATGGCCTCACGTTCCGATGTGCTGCGCTCGGCCACCATCACGTCGGGGCCGTGGGCGATGGCGACGATCGGGATGTTGCCGGCGGTTCGGGTGAAGGCCAGGCTGAGAGCGAACCCGAGGTACTGGGCGTGAATGGCGTTCGGCTGGATCTTCTCGATGAGCGCACCGACCTCATGCGTCAACTCGTCAACGTACGGGTCGAAGTCGGGGCCGTGAGGGCGTTTCGTCGTGGAGAGGGCGATCAGCTGATCAAACGCAGCCTCCCAAGCCTGATCGACCGGCGCCCTGCCCAGGAAAGTCGTGTGGATTTCAGGCATCGCGCCGTAGAGATCGTTAACGAGGATCATGCTCCCGGACGAAGGCGCGGCAGTGCGGTTGATGCCAGTCAAGATGTTCAGGAGCTGGGCGGTCATGCGGAAACTCCATTCATGGATGACCGTTGGGGTGGAACCGGAGATCGGGCTCCCAGGGCCTCGAATCGTGAATCATCGGTGGCGTTCCGCATCTCGCACTGACGGGGTGGCGCCCACCACGACGCCAGGTGCGGCGTGAAGACGGCCGTGACCTCATCGGCCGGATGTAAATAGCCCTTACCGTCCAGTTCTGCCGTCCATACTCTGACTGCCGATCGGGGGTAGACGGGATTTATCCCTATCTCTCCCTTGGGGAGGACTCCGTTGAAGGGGGTGGGTATTCCCTCGTTGTTCCAGTAGTCCCAGGCCTCCAGCGCCTTGGCTTTCTCGAAGCAGTGGTACAACTGCCGATAGCGGGCCATGTACCGGATCTCGCGGAAGATCATCTGGCCGATCAGTCCGGGCGCTGCTTTCCGGAGCGTGCTGAGATCGACGCCCTGGAAGGTGACCGATGCCGCGTCCTGGGACGGGTGCAGCGCGGTCCGGGCGAACAGGTGGGACAGTCGTCGCCGGACATACTCGGCGACTCCCGGACCGAGAGCCGGTTCTATGCCTTCGATGAGCTGGACGAGCCGGTGATGGCGCGGATTGAAGCGGGCCAGGTCGAACAACTGGTCCATGCCATCCACGGCGGCGAAGGCGAGTCGTTTGTAGAGCCAGTTGTTCAGCTCTCCCGCCTGGGCGTAGGTCTTGGTCTCCGGAGTAGCGGAGTGGAGCATCAGGTATTCGGACAGAACCTCGAAGTACAGGTAGCCGAGGAACGGCACATGGGCCACGGCGGCCGACAGCTGGTCGATGAACTCGGGTACCGAAGTGGCATGGCCGGCGGCGTTGCGCAGGGCGACGTCGAGGAACACGGCCGCGGCGCGCAGCCCGGCCAGCACGGCGCGGTCGAGCTGGTCGTTCTCGGCCGGGGTGAGAAAGCTCTGGTAACGCAGGTAGGTACGCAGGTGGATGGCACCGAGATGCAGGTAGTCGACGCCCTTGGGCCGGATCGGGGCATCCGGGGTGACCTCGAAGATCATGGGCGTGGTGGAGGGATTCGTCCGCATCAGGTAGGCGCCGAGGTTGTGTGGGCGCAGTCCCTCGCGCTGACTGGCGAGAGGCGAGCAGTACAGGGCCCCGACCAGGCATCCGGTGGAGACGTGCAACTGCTGGCTGGTGCGGATGGCGTTGATGTCCTTGGTGGTGTGCAGCAAGTACATCGGCTTTCCGCTGACGAACGCTTCGGCCATGGCGTTGTGTCGTATCAGCCAGCCGTTGGGGGTTGAGCGTTCCAGGTGGTGGCGCCAGTCGCTCTCGCTTTCAGCCAGCGAGGCAGGAATTTGACGCTGCGCGGGCATGGTGTAGTCCGTGTGGGCGTGTTCCCATTCGTCGCGCAAGAGAACTCCTGGGGATGGAAGATCGGCAGCGGGGCTGGGGGATTTCGAGAAGCTAAAGAGTCTCGACGTTCACTCCGGAAAGGCGGTTTCGGCAGTCGAGAACATAGGCCGCGTTCTTCTCGATCATCGCGAGGTCGAATCGGGTGTGGTCCATGAGAAGCACCACGGCATCGGCCGCCGCGACCTCCTCCGCGCTCGCATCCACCCGGGGCACGTTCAGCTCGGTGTCATCACCCTCCGGGATGTTGGGGTCGGCGCCGCGCACCTCGGCGCCGAGGTCGATCAGCAGTTCGGCGACACGGGCCGAAGGTGAATTGCGAAGGTCGGTGGCGTTGTACTTGTAGGTCAGGCCGAGCAGCAGGATCCGAGATCCGTTGACGGGCATGCCACGCTTGTCGAGTGCTTCCACGAGACGCTGGACGACGTAGTCGGGCATGTGGCGGTTCACGTCGTCGGCGAGCTCCACGAACCGGAAAGGGACGCCGAGCTCCTGCCAGACCTTCCACGAGAGGAACAACGGGTCGACGGGCAGGCAGTGCCCGCCGACTCCCGGCCCCGGGGTGAACCGCGTGAATCCGAAGGGCTTGGTCGAGGCGGCGTCGATCGCCTCCCAGATATTCACGCCGAGGGGAGCCGCCAGCGTCGCCATCTCGTTGGCCAGGGAGATGTTGACGAACCGGAAGACGTTTTCGATCAGCTTGGCCATCTCGGCGACCTTGGTCCCGGACACCGGAACCGTGGTCTGAAAGATGCCGTCGTAGAAACCCTTGATCGCATCGAGTGATTTGGCGTCGATTCCGGACACCAATTTCGGCGTCCCCTCGAACGACCACCTCTTGTTCCCAGGAGCGATGCGTTCGGGACTGAATCCGGCCAGGAAGTCCACCCCGCCTTTGAGGCCCGAGGTCTTCTCCAGGATCGGCAGCAGCAGTTCCTCAGTGGTGCCGGGATAGGTCGTGGACTCCAGGACCACCGTCGCGCCGGGGCGAAGGTGCTCGCCCAGCGTCCGGGCGCAGGACTCGATGTAGGTCAGGTCGGGCACGCCGTCCCGCAGCGGGGTCGGCACGGTGATCACCGCGATGTCGAAGCCGGCCAGCGCGGCAGCGTCGGCGGTCGCGGAGTAGACCCCGGAGTCCAGCACTGCGCGCAGCCGCGAGGAGTCCACGTCCGCCACGTAGGACTGGCCGGCGGTGAGCTGTTGAACGCGGTGCGGGTCCACGTCGTAGCCGACGACATGGTGACCCACCTCGGCGGCGCGTACGGCCAGGGGAAGCCCTACATAGCCCTGACCAGCGACAACTATCTGCATGACAGCTCCTACTCGATTGCGGTGCTTGAATGGACCGTCGTTCCTGATCTGGCAAGGAGAAGAGCCGTGCCCCTGGTGTCTGTCGTGATGCCCGTGTACAACTCGGCGGCGACCCTCGGCGCAGCCGTCCGTTCAGTGCTCACACAGACCCACAGCGACCTGGAGCTGCTGGTCACCGACGACCAGTCCTCCGATGGCTCCATGGACCTGCTCCGCGAATTCACCGAGCAGGACGAGCGCGTCCTGCCGGAGTCGGCACCCGAACGGGGCGGTGCGGGCCGGGCCCGCAACCTCGCGATCGAGCGGGCCCGCGGGGACTACATCGCCTTTCTCGACAGCGACGACATGTGGCTTCCAGAGAAGACCGAGAAGCAGCTCGCCTTCGCTGCGGAGGCCACTGCGCCTTTGACGTTCACCTCGTACTTCAAGATGGACGCCGACTACGACGGCGAGAGCACCGACTGGGTCCCGAACGGGCGGGTGATCCGTGCGCGGGAGCACGTGGACTACCGCGCGATGCTGGTCCAAGACCACATCGGTGCTCTCACCGCCATGTACGACCGCAATGTCCTGGGCACGAGGCTGATGCCGGAGATGCGCAAGCGCCAGGACTACGCCCTCTGGCTGTCGATCATGCGGGACGGCGCTGACGCCCGGGGCCTGGCTGAGCCGCTTGCGGTGTACAGGGCCCACCAGGCGGGATCGCTGTCCTCCAACAAGCTGTCGCTCGTGCAATACAACTGGGCCCTGTACCGCGAGCACGAGCATCTGTCGGCCCCGCGGGCGACGCGGGCGCTGGCCGGCGCTGTGTGGCAGTCGCTGCGCAACTCCCTCATCTAGGTCCGTGCACGGGCCCAGGGAGCCCGGTGCGCGACTGTTTCCGGGGGTGCCCGACCGGGCCCCCGCCTCGTGGCCGTGCCGCGTGCTCGGGGGCTGGACCCAGGGGTGGGACTCGGTAGGTCACCGGTGCCTTCGGCCGGCTACGCGGCCGAGTCGTCGCCGGTCCTCGCGCGCAGGAACAACTGGAGGAGCAGCCGTCGGTCGGCGACCGAGACGGTCTCCTGACCGCTGTGGAGCGCCTCCCGGCCATGCAGGAAGCGACGCTGGTTCACGATGAGGTAGTCCCCGGGCTGGAGCATGAAGGAGACCTGTCCCCGGACGAGCTCCTCGGCGAGCTCCCTGGCGGCGTCGGCGTGCGCCTCGCCGAGCTCGGACCTCTTCAGCATCTTGGCGGTGAACCGGACAAACCCGCCCGGGTCGGAGCCGTCCAGGATCGGGAACGGCTTGTACTCCTCGCCGACGCCGTGCAGGTCGAAGAAGGTCCCGTAGTGGTAGGCCGACTCTGCCAGGAGAGCGCGGTTGTTCTCCGACAGCCGCGCCACCGCCGCGTGGGCGTCGGAGAGAATGCTGGGGCCGCCGCCGAGCGGGTCGGGGCGAACGCACAGGAGCGTGGTGTAGTCCGGGGGCAGGGTCCCGTTCACCAGGTCCATGTGGAACGCGTTGTACCCGATGCCGCTGGACTTGCCGGGGTCCTTGTCGACCTTGACCCCGATGTCCTTCCAGAGGGGCCACCGCGGGAAGGGCGAGAAGGGGACGGCCACCTCGGCCGCAAAGCCCGTCACCAGCCGCAGGAACCGGTCGTCGTCGGTCCCCAGCGCCTTGGCGAGGTTCCCCAGGCGCAGCACGACGTATCCGCCGCCCTCTCCGGTCAGCGCGTGGCGCAGGGCCGCGGCGGTCTCCTCGAACCGCGGGGTGGCCGTCATCCGGTACCGATCCATGGTGGACTGCGCCAGGAACGAACCGTCCAGTTCCCAGGGCGGGAGAGAACGGTCGATCAGAGCGGCTTCGAGTTCGCTCGGGATGTCGATGAACACGCGGAGTCTCCTTCTCTCTTGGGGCTCTCGGGGTGTCGAACCCGGCTCGAATCAGCCAGTTCATCAGCGCGGCCGTCTATCAAGCCGCGGCGTCTGCGCCTTGCTGGTTGAGGACGTCCGAGATGCTGTCGCCGTCGAGCATGACGCGGACGATGTGGTGGTCCGACACGTCTTCGGGCACCTCGACCACGTCCACACCGGTCACCGCGGTCAGCAGGTCGGTGGTGCCGTAGACGCGGTCGACGCGGGAGTCCGGACCGTGCGTCGCACAGGCGTTGACCGTTCGGGACACCGCCCTTCGGTCCCCCTGTCTCGCGGTCGCCCAGTAGCGGGCCAGGTCCTCCAAGCCAGCGGTGCGGAGCGCCTCGTCCGGGCGGGTATCCATCACCCGAGTGCCGTTCGCTCCGACGTACGAGCGATGCAGCCTGTGGGGCCTGTCGTCTATCTCCTCAAGCACCGGCAGCGCCGGGTCGCCCTCGACGCCAGGCACCGGGTAGCTGTTGTTGTCTCCAGCAGCCAGGCACGGCATCCGTACGATCTCGCCCTGCGGCCCGGTCCACTTCTTGTCGGCCCAGGTCGAGACCCATTCCGATTCGGCGACCCGGTTCGTGCCGGACGCGTAGTTGAGGTGGTAAGAGACCAAGGCGAGCGGCATCGCCTCGGTTCCGGCAGGCAGGTAGCGCATGATCAGTGCTGTGGGCGGCAGCACCCACGTGGGGGCGGCCTTGTCCCACTCCCGCACCGGCCTGAATACGCGCGGGTCGGCGAAGACCGCGGTGCACGACTCAGGGCCGAGCCAGCCCCGCAGGCCGAGCACGTGCTCCAGCTCGTAGAGGATCGTGTTGCCATTGGTGTCCGCTCCCCACATCTCCTGGCGGAACACGACGTGTGGGTTGAGCGAGACCAACAGTTCATGTGCCTTCAGGCGCTTCGCTGGGTCGTCTCCGCCGTTGTTCTCGAAGTTCCAGGACAACAGAGTGATCTCGTTCATGGGTTCCTCGCTTCGTCGCGACTCTTGGCGTTGCTGTCCGTCCCGGTTCAGGCGGCGAGTGCCGGATCGGCTGACAGGGCACGACGCAGCGCCGAGAGACTGAAGGTGGCGACCACCGGGGCATGGTCGGACGCCTCGATCACCTCATCGGTGACCACGACCTCCAGCTCCGTCAGGGCGCCAGCGACCTGCGGCGTCGCGTACAGCCGGTCGATTCGCTGCCTCGCCCCCTGGTCCGTACGCCACAACGACGCCGTCGGATCGAGGGCTTCCTCCAGACCAAGTTCGGTCGCGGCGTAGTACGCCAGGTCCACGAAGACTGGCGGTCGCCCCTCGTGTTCGCCCGAGAGGATCTCGTCCGGCAGCGTGTCGGAGACCCGCTTGCCATCCCGCTCGATCGTGCGCGCCTCAAAGTGAGATCGGTCCTTAATCTGACTCCAGTCGGGCAGCGGACGCCCTCTGCTCAGCCGGTGCGAGTACGAGTTCATGTCGCCCCCGACGATCGCCGCCATGCCCGGCCGGCCCAGCGTGGCCACTCGCTTCGCCTCGCTCGCCCGCGTGGCCGGGTCGAAGGAACACAAATGGATCGACGCCAGACTCAGCTTCTTCAGAGCGCCCTTGATTCGAACCACCGGGTTACACGCCGGGTGCCACATTCCGGTGCGGTGCTCGAAGAACTCGGTCGGCTGGCACAGGTCTCGGTCCACATAGACGCCGGTCGGGTTGGCGGATTCGGGGGTCGCGCTGGCAAGGAAAGCGGCGTGGCCGCCGAGCCGGGCGGACTCCGCCCAGACCGCGCGCCCACCGAACATGTCCGCGCGGGTCAGCTCCTGGCGGAGGAGGACGTGCGGCTGGAGGGTGGCAAGAACGTCCATGGCCAAATGCCATCGCGCGTCGTCGCCGCTGTTGCTGATGCCGTTGTGCTCAACGTTCCACGTGACCACGCGGAACGCGTCGTCCTCAGGCGGCCTGATCAAGAGGTTCTCCCACGGGAGTTGGAGTTTTTTGGCATGCCCAGCCCTGCGAACAGGGCCGGGCCGTCTAGGCAGCGGGCGCGAGGTCGTCGAGGTCGATGACCGTGAAGGCCCGTAGGGTGCGTACGAGTTGGGAGGCCAGGAACCAACGCAGGTTGGGGCTGCCGTACGGCAGGGGGATGTCGTCGCCTGCCAGGGTCTGCACACCGTCGCTGCTCCACTGATACGGGGTGCCGATGACGCCATAAAGCGGGGCGCTCTGCACCATCAGGGCAACGTGTCCGTGCCGGACCAGGTTGGGACACAACTTGGCCGCAGCGTGCGCGTGCTTCAGGCAGACCGGAGGCTGTGCAGTTCGTACGGTGACACCCGGCCCGGGAACGGTGCCGCTCTCCAGGAACAGGTATCCGTCGGGGGTCTTGGTCGGTCCGACACAGACCTGGCAAAGGAGGTTCATCATCGTGTGCCGCTGCCGCGCAGGGTGCACGAGCCGCCACCGCGGCGATCCCACCGGCATCCCGTCCCGGCCTATCGACTGGGACGTCCGGGCCCACAGCGTGCCGCGCACGTCCCGGTCGTCTCGGGACTCGTCCCAGTAGGAGAGGCGGGAGCGGCCGTCGGCGCCGAAACTCGCACGCAGCGCCAGGAAGGAATCAGCCTCCTCACCCTCGCGCGCAGTGATGTACGGGACCAGGCGGCTGGCGGTGGCGGTCATGCGGCTGCTCCCGTCGGCACGGCGGGACGGTGGGGAGCGATGATCCGGCCGTCCGGCAGCAACTCGCCGGTGTCCGCGAAGAGCAGCACACCGTTGCAGAGCAGAGTCCAGCCCAGCACGTCGTCCCGCAGGACGGCCATGGCCGCCTCGCGGTCAGACGCCTCAGCTACTGGACATGGGGGATCGTGCCGACACATGGGTGCTCTTCCTCTCGAATCTGCTCGTACGGGATAGGGCCCCTCTCCGACGTCACAGCCCCGCGGGGGAACGGGTGGACGTCGAAGAGGGAGTCGTAGGTCTGCGCGCGGTGGAGCGGAGGAACCTTGAGATCGCGGTGTCGCTGTAGCCGTAGAAGCGACCGCGAGCCGCGTCGTCCTCGGCCGGCGGTGCATCGCCCCACTCGACCAGGAGGCTGACGTCACGATCTGGCGAACAACGAAGCCGCAGCTGAATGAAGCCCGGTCGGCCTTCGAGCAGGTCGCACACTGCGAGGCCGATGAGCATGTTGTGTACGGGGAAGTAGCCACCACGGCGCGGGCCGCCGACGGGCACAGCCAGAAACGGCATCCGGAGGGCGCGGACGGCGACGCTCTGCTCCAGCACGCAGGGGTGCGCGAGCCGGGCGCGGTAGTAGTCGTAGTCGTACGCTTCCACCGCGGGCAGGGCGGTTGCGGTCAGCAGGCTCGGAGTTCCGGTGGCGGTCGTCATGCGGCGTCCCTGAAGTGCCCGGTCTTGGAGAGGAGTTCCACCAGCTCGCTGGTGACCCACCCCAGGCGGCGGAGGTGGCCGAGCGCCTTCCAGTAGTCGCCGGGCAGTTCCTCGGAGCGCAGAGTCCGGGCCCGTGCGATCAGCACGGCGGCTTCCTCATCCTCGTCCGCGAAACCGGCCACGGCGATGGTGACGACCTGCATGAGGGCTCCGCGCAGGCGCTGAGCGAGTTCTTCCAGTTCGTCGTCCAGAGGCGCCTGGCAGTCCAGGACGCTGGCTAAGGCGTCGAAGGTCACGTCCCAGTCGAGCGGTTCCCAGTCCCGGAGCTTGGCTACGACGCGGACCATGGTGTCCGCCGTCGCGTTCGCCCAGCCTGCGCGCGGCATCGTCATGTGGCCTCACCTGTCCCGGAGCAGAGCGGGTAGAGGCGCAGGGCACCGCTCAGGAAGGGGCCAACCACGTCTGCGTTGTGGAGCGCCACGGGCGCTCGTTCGCTACGTCTCCATGGCGGCGTATCCCAGCGTGCCCCGGCTGTCGGCGGCAGGACCATCCGAGCAGCGCCCCCCGCCGCGACTTCGACACCGCCGAGACTTGCTACGTGCTTGCCGCTGCCGGCTTTGACCAAGAAGGTGCCCGTGTCGCCGCTCAGCAGGCAGGGCACCAAGAGCTCCATCCGTTCGAGCCGGATGAGCACCTCCGCGGCCGCGCTGTACGAGATCGACACGGCGTCGAAGGAGGAGCACGACGCGAGCAAGACGGTGTTCGGGTTGGAGGTGAAGGCGTCCTCTACCACCCCCGGTTGGACCGGGTCCGGGCCTACGAAAAGGGCCCACCCCAGCAGATCGGTGTACGTGTGTACCAGCGCAGACCGGTCGCGCGTTCTCGGAGGCCATACGGACGTCGTCATCACCGTGTCCTCCAAAAGTCGCGTAATACCGATCGGACGCTGGCAGCCCTCCGCGGACTGTCGATGAGCGCCTGTTCCTTGGTCGGCGTCATAGCTCCCCTCCAGCGGGGGCACCCGGCCCCCGATCAGGCTGCTTCGGATCGCTGGGAAGCGTCACAGAACGTGCTGGCGCGAATTCAGCCTGGCAAGGATTGCGCCGTTGCCACGGCGCACGCCATAACACTGGGGCGTCGCTGAGGCATCGTCAGAAGATGTCAAGTGCCGCCCAGATACCACTTGGGCGCCATCACCACTGAATGGGTTAGGGGATGCCTCTGAGGGGTGATCATCAGCTAGGCAGGGGACACACCACCCGACGCCATCCGGCGCCGGGGGGAAGGGCGGGAGAGCACCCCATGGCAGAAGCGACGCTCCTTCGGCGGCTCGTGGACGAGCGGCATTGGACATACGACGACTTCAATCGGATCTACAAGGGCGTAGCAGAAGACCTGTACACAGAGACAGGCGATGCTGTCCTGCGGGGTGCCGAAGTCGCTGAGATGACCTATCGGAGATGGACCGCAGGAAAGGTCCAGACACCCGCCCGGCCCGCCCCCCAAGTCTTAGTGCGCATGTTCCCCGACTACACAGTCCGGCAGTTGCTCGCTCCACCTGGCGAGGCGACGGGGCCCGCCACAGAACAACGAACGCTCAGCGAAGGTGAACTCGCAATGACCGCTCGGGATGCCGCCGCACACGCCGGCGCCGCAGCCTCCCAGGCCGTGCCTGACATCAGCATGGATCAGCTCGAAGAAGACGTCGTGACGATCGCGCAGACCTACGGCCGCACACCGCCTTTCGAGGTGTACCGCAGGGCGAAGGAACTGCTCGCCGTCGCACAGGAGATGCTCGATCGCACTCAGATGCCCCGCCAACGCCAGCGCGCATATCTGAACGCGGGCCAGGCTGCGGCGATTCTCGCCTCTGCCTGCTTCGACCTGGGCGCACTCGGCCCGTCTGCGCAGCTCGCTCGTACTGCCGCGTTGTATGGGCAGGTCATCGAGCATGGTCCTCTTCAGGCATTCGCACATGGGGCACTGGCGCTACGCGCCTACTGGGAGGGCCGTCCCAGCGAAGCAGTTCGTCTGGTCCACACCGCACAACGTTTCTCTGGACTCGGCGACACCGCTGTGACGCGACTCGCGGTTATCGAAGGCCGGGCATACGGCCATCTTGGTAACGGTGACGCTGCCGCTCAGGCAATCCGTCGCTCGTTGGAGGCCGACACCGGTCGCCGTGACGAAATGCACGACGACATTGGTGGCGAGTTCGGCTTTCCGCCGGATCGAGTCGCGATGAGCAACGCCACTACCTACCTCCTCCTCCGTAACGCCGAAGGCGCCGAGGAAGCAGCGGATCAGGCTCTGTCTTTGCTCAACGCCCAGCCTCCCGAGCTCCGACCAGTGCTGATCACTTCCCAGGCGGGAGTCGATCTTGCCGGAGCGCGTCTGCTGCGCCGCGAACTGGACGGAGCGGTCGAAGCTCTTGAGCCGGTCTTCCAGCTACCAGCCGAGTGGCGAGGGGCAGGAGTCGTCGAACGGATCAGCGCAGTACGCAGTGAACTCACGCACACGGACTTCCAAGCCTCACCGCAGGCGGCCTCGTTGGGCGAACGGATCGAGCATTTCTGCCGCATCGCTGCGCCCCAACAACTCGGGGCGGCCGCTCGGCTCGCCATTGAGGGGTAGTAGGTCGCAGGCTCAACGGCCGAGTGCAGCAAGGATCTTGGCTTCCTTGGTGGGATCGATACCGTGCTCGGCCCAGCGGGGATGTTCCACCGGCATTCCACCGCTCTGCATCCATCGCCAGGTGTCGGCCACGGTTTCCGCCAGTGGACGGCAGCTCAGGCCAGCAGCGTATGCACCACTGGAGTCAATGCGCCACACGCCAGCGTGGGTGCGCCACAGCGGCAGTTCTGTCCATTGCCGCACCTTGTGCTCGATGAGAAGTTCATCAGGTGCCCACACCAGTCTTCCGGGTGCACCCGTTGTTTCCAGGCACGCAGTAAGGAATCCCCCCATAGTGTCTCGTCCCACCGGTGCGGTGACGTTGAAGGTCCCGCCGGAGCTGGCCTCAGCAAGGTCGAGCGCGAAGGCGGCAACGTCCCGTACGTCGACGGGCTGGATAGTCTTTTCGGGAGCTCCCGGAGCGACGATCTTCCCGCCGCGCGCTGCGCGGGTCAGCCACCAAGGCAGGCGTCCCACATACTCCCCTGGGCCGAGGATCACGCCCGGTCGCATGATCGTCGTGCCGCCCTGTCCGAATACGGCAAGCACGGCTCGCTCCGTGCCAGCTTTCTGACGGCCATAGTGCAGGTCAGGACCGTCCCAGCCCTCAGGCATCTTCCCGTACTCGCTATCAGCATCCGGCGGTCCGTCAAGAACCAGCGAGGACTCCGTCAACGGCTCGTCGGGCCACCCCTGGTAGGCAGAGACCGTCGAGACGTACACGTACTGCCCGACTACATCCTTCAACGCCTTTGCGCCCGCCAGGACATCGCGCGGCGCAAGCGCCGAGGCGGACGTATCCACCACGGCATCCCACGGGCCGTGCTCCGCAAGTCGCTGCAGGTCGCCGAGGTTCATGCGGTCGCCGTGCACAGCTGCGGCACCAGCGACAGCCTCGCCAGAGAGCCCGCGGTTGAAGGTGGTCACTTGCCAATTCCGTTGCAGCGCGCCTTCAACAACCGCCCTGCCCAGAAACCAAGTACCGCCCAGCACGAGAATCCTCATGCCTCGATCCTGCCTGCCCAGACGCCTCTTGCGCCACCTTCCCTCGGCCGAGGCGCAGCGTGCAAGGTGCCGTAGCGGCCAGTCCGGGCCGCGTCCAGCTCAGTCCAGCTACCCGGCGCGGATATCCGGACGAGGACCGAACGCCCGCCGACAGCGCGGATGGGAGATCGGCCACTCGGCAGCATCTTCGACGGTCCGCACTGTGCGGTTGGCCTTGTCGGTGTCCTGATGGGTGGTCCAGCCGCAGTCGAGGCCGTCGAAGACTTCGACCATGGTGACGCCCGCCTGGCGGGTCCGGTTGAGGGTGCCGGCGTTGTAGGCGACGGCCGACTTGGCGAGGGTGGCGGCCTCAGCCCAGGCCCGGACCGGGACGCGAGCACCGTCGCGGTAGACGACGTGGGTTAGCTTGTGCTCGGCAGCGAGTCTGGCCGCCAGGTTCCTCGCGGCCTGCTTCGCCGTCATGTTGCCCGCCGCGAGTAGCGGAACCTCTCTGCGGGCCGCCTCTCGCGCAGCGCGGTAGAACTGGTTCGCCATCCGCTCGGCCTCCTGCGAGCGGCGCAGAAAATCGGCGTACGAGTCGGCCGCAAGCGACTGCAGGGCATCGCGGTGGAACGTGGTCCAGGTGAAGGTCGCCCCCAGTGCCTCGGCGGAAGATTGGGCGCCAGCGGCGTACAGGTGGGGTAGCTGCCGCTGGACGAACTGCCGAGCCTCCTGGTCTACGCGCTGGCGGAAGGCGCGGATCGCCTGCTTGAACTCCTCCAACGTCGCCACGGTGTGCGGCGTCCTCGGGTTGTCGGCGAACTGGGCGAGGATGGCGCGCTGTTTGGCGGCGAGCCGTTGCCAGGCTTCCTCGAGTACCGCCGCGACGCGGCGGGCGATCTCGTCCGGGTCTCCGGGCACCAGCGGTGGCCACTCATACGGCATGCGAGCCTACCGGCCCCGGCGAGCGCGTAGCAGCGGCGCGGTCACGAGATCGGTGCTTCCTTCTCCATCGGCCAATTCGTCGGGCGCAACCAGGTTCACGAGCGCGGTGATCTGGCGTTCGAGTCCTGCGAGGTTGTTGCTCTGGTCGATGGTGACCATGCCGTCCACGGTCATGCGGAGCGGTTCGGCGAGCAGCTTCGCGCGCCGTTCGGCCAAGACCTCGTTCGCGACAGCACGAGCGGAGGCCAGCCGCGCGTAGCGTGCGTCGAGGTCTGAGGTGTCAGTGGTGGGACCGAGCTGAGCCAGCAGCCAGGCGCGAATAGCGATGTCCATCCGATGCTCCTGTCGTACGAGGTGAGGCTCGACACTGTGGCGGTGCCGAGCCTCACTGGTGATGTGCCGCTACCTACGCACCTGCACCAGCAGCCTTCGCGGTGCGTCGCCTCGGAGCCTTGACGGGCTCCGGCTCCGACTCCGACTCCGACTCCGACTCCGACTCCGACTCCGACTCCGACTCCGACTCCGAGGCAGGATCCGCCACGGTCGGCGTCTCTCCCGCATCGCCTTCCGCGCCGAGCGGGTCTGAGGTGGCCTCATCCGGAGAGCGAGCCTCCCCCGGCCAGGCGGCCGGATTCGGGATGAGGAGGGCGAGCCGCTCGGGAACCTCCTCCCCCGCTTCCAGCCGGATCGGGCCCTGCTCGGGGTCTCGCAGAAATACCGTGCGCGCCAACTTCGCCATGACCAGCCCCCGTTAGAAGACCGTCGCGGCGATGTGGATGTCCGGCACGTACAGCACGGGCATCGCAGCAGCGGCGGAGATCGTGGACAGCTGAACTGGGGTACGCGTCTGCACGTGGGTGGTGATCACGATGCCGGGGGCTTCCTCGGCGGTGATGACTCCCTTGCCGCGGAGCTCGATCGCCTCAGCGGTCAGACCGTACTGGGTCTCGCCCCACTGTTCGCGGCGCGGCGGGATCATCGCCCACAGCGACTCCGGGGTCGTGCGCACCAGATTGTCGCTGCTGTCGTACGCCTGCACGTCGTAGGTGGTCACGGGCGGCAGGTTGTACTTGGCGCGTACCCGGTTGACCTCCTCCGGAGCGAGCATCCCGGTCGGGATCTGATCGGTAGACGGCGAGTTGTGGAACGCGGCCCGGTACTCCGCCGTGGACCCGAGCAGCGACAGCGCCTTCTCCGAGCTGATGACCCGCTCGGGGCGCGGCGCTCCGATGCTCTTCAGGTACTGGATCCACGCCAGCTCGTCGGTGATCGGGGTGGCCGCATCCGATTGGGACCAGGGCACCGCGACCGTCGGCCGGTTGGCGGCCGGCACCTTCCAGTCCACATCGAGGGCGACTCCGGGCAGGGACACCACACCGGTGGACAGCATCTGTCCGGCGGCGATCTCCATGGCGGCCTTCGTGGCCTCCACGTGCTGTTCGAGGTCGTCGTAGAGCAGGTCGAGGAACTCGCTGGTGTCGTGGCCGCGATCGACGGCGGCCAGGATGATCTGGAGTTCGGAGAAGGGTAGTTCCTGGCCGACCCAGGGCAGCATGCCTTCGCTGATGACCTGCTCGGCACGCCGCCTGGCGAGCGTCGGCGCGGCTTCCCACGCGCGGAACTTCGCCGCGTTGACGCGCCGCTTGTTGCTCTTGGTACGGAACTTGACGTTGTCGATATTCCGTTCGGCGAACACCTCGCGGGTGAGGAGGTAGTCCTCCGGCGTCGTGATCGCTCGGATAAACGCCTGGATGTCTTCGGGGACGATCGCCTCAAGAATCTTCTCAAGTGCCATGGGGATGCCTCCTTACCGGTAGTGGATGAATGCGGTCGTGTTCGCGGCGGCGGGGGGTGCGAAGGCGACGGGCAGCTTCGACGCGTACACCTCGCCGCGCCACAGCAGCGCCCCCGCGGTCCTCGCAGAGCCGGGGGTGAACGCGGTCTCGGCAACGAGGAATCCGGCGAGGATCTGAGTGCCGTCGCTCGCTGCGGCGATATACGGGGCGTACAGGCCAGACGCGGTGATCTTCCCAAGCGGGATGCCGGACTTGATGATGTGGCGGGGCTGGTTCTGCGTGCCCGCCATGTAGTGGGTGCCTGCCGTCAGCTTGCTGGTGTCGACGGTGATTGTCTGGGCTTCGTGGACGCCGTCCAGTGAAGCGAGCCATGTCCGGTCGTCGGTGACCGTCGTGGCAGTGGTGACGACCTGGTAGTCGCTCACGATGTCTCCCTCGTGGGTGCGGATCAGATTCCTCCCGCACCCGGCGCGAGCGGCAAGGGGCGGTGTCCACGAGACGACGACGGCTGAGCCGTGCCAGGGCGTGGTCCCTGATCAAGCCCGACCGGCTTCCGGTAGGACGTCCACGGTTTTGAGGGGGCGTGGTCCCAGCGCCAGATCTGGTGGACGTGGTCAGCCGCTAATGAACCCTCGTCGCCGGGCCATTTCGAGACCAGCCGCTCCAGGCTTGGGTGGAATGCCTCCACGGGTCGGCGGGCCGCCGGCGGGAGATCCGCCCGGAGCGGGCGGCGCAGCCTCTCGGACCTGGCCGAACAGTTCGGGTCGCCGTTCCTTCAGTTGCTCAGCGGCGGCGATGACGGCTCCCTCGTCCGCATCGGGCTGTTCACCGAGGGCACGGTCGATCAGGAGTGCCGCGTCATCGAGATCGTCCCCGGTAGCGCCGAGTCCTGCCAGTGCGGCTCGCCGGATGGCGGCGCTCTCTCTGGCCAGGGCCTGCGCCTCGCGCGCCTCAGCTATCCTCAGCTTCTCCTCGGCGGCTTGCTCGCGGCGTTCGACCTCCGTCAGCGCGGCCTGGTCGGCATCGCGTTTGGTGGTGACGAACTCGGTCAGCGCCTCAGAGTCGTCGAAGCCAAGGTCGCCGAGCAACTTCTTCACGGCGGCCCGGCCGCCCTGGGTTTTCTCCCGGGCCAGCAGCCGCGACAGGTCTTCCTGCGTGACGCTGCCGTTCTGGGCCCCTCCGCCCTCGCCGTCCTTGTTGGAGTCGTCGTCAGGCGAGGCACCGAGGATCGGATAGACGGGCCGCCCGTCACGGCGGTGCCCGACCGGTTCGAGGGGGTTGGGGAGTGAGGGGCGCGTCATGCGTGAACCATCCACAGGTCTCCAGCGCCCCCGCGCCAGTGATCAGTGTAGCGATCAGCCGGACTGGTCCGTTTCCTTATGGGGCCATTATGACTGTGCGGAACCCTGTGGGAAGGCCTGACCGCGGTCAATGGCCGATGGCCGACCGGTCAAAGCGCAGCTCACAGCACTCCTGACTGGCTTCCTCGGTCATCTGGCCGGGCGCCGTTACTGCTTCAGAGCTGGTCGGCGCGGTTTGGTCCCGAAGGTGACTAGAGCGGCGAGTCCGGCGATCAGTGCCAGCAGTCCGAACAGCTGCGGGTAGCCACCCAGTGGCGCGGCCAAGGCGGCGCCGGCGAAGGGGGCCAGTGCGGAGGCTGCCGTGGTGGGCGCGGCGAGGAGTCCGGACAGGCGGCCGTAGTGGGTGGTGCCCCAGCGGTCGGTGATGGCGGTGGCCTGGAGGAGGGTGAGGTTGCCGCGCACCATCCCGGCCGCGACGGACAGGGCGACCAGCAGGGCGTACGGGCCGGGTACGAGGGCGAGTGCCGCTGTGGCCAGCGCGCCGAGCGCAATCAGTGCGGTCGTGCGGGCTGTTGTCCTGGTGCGGCGAGCAATGGCCGCGTACAGAGTGCGGCCCAGGGTCTGGCCGGCGCCGCCGAGGCCGAGTGCCCCGGCGGCTTCGGTGGTGGAGTAGCCGCGTTCCAGGAGGAGGGGCACGAGCGCGACGACGACGGCGGATACGGCGAACGCTGAGAGGGTCAGGGCTGCGGCCAGCATCCAGAACGGGCAGCTGCGGGCCACCGTGTCCGCGCCGCCGGTGATGTGGGCGGGAGCAGGTGGCGCCTTGGGCCAGGGTGCGTTGAGTGCGAAGGCGTGAGCGGGGATGGTCACGGCGGCGAGCACCAGGGCGAGCACTGCGTAGGTCGCACGCCAGGACAGGTGATCGGCGAGCGCCGCGGTGAGAGGTGCGAAGACGGTAGAGGCGAGGCCTCCGGCCAGGGTGACGATCGTGAGGGCGCGGACGTGGTCGGGGGCCCACCAACGGGTCAGCGCGGCGAAGGCGGGCTGGTAGAAGGTGGCCGCCATCGACATTCCGGCGAGTAGCCAGCCGAGCGTGAAGAGGGCCAGGTTCGGGGCGGCGGCCACGATAAGGATGCTGAATACGCCGAGGACCGAGCCGGCGGTCATCACGGCGCGTGGGCCCCTGCGGTCGATGATCCGGCCGACCCGTATGCCGGTGAATGCGGAGACGAGCAGGGCGGCGGAGAAGGCTGCCGTGGTCGCCCCGACCGGCCAGCCGGTGGCCCTGTTGATCTGCGGGTTGAGTACCGGGAAAGCGTAGTAGACGATGCCCCAGCTGGTGATCTGGGTGGCGCACAAGGCAGGCAGCACGGCGCGAGGCCGCGACCGGTCCCCCGTTCCGGTCACGGCCTCGGTGGTGCGGATCTGGGCCATCGGCGGATCAGCAGCAACTGCTTGCGGCGGCCGGTTCCTTCGTGTCGGCCCTCGTCGGGTCGGCGCAACAGGTGCTGCCCTGCTGCTTGGCCAGGGAGTCGGCGTCGGCCTTGACGACGTACACCTCCCAGGGTTCCTGGCCGGGGCCGTGCACCCAGACCTTGTCCTGGAGGGCGTAGCAGCAGGTGGTGTCGTTCTCGACGTCGGTGGCCAGGCCTTCTCCGCTCAGCCGCGCGGTGGCCGCGTGGACCGCCTCGGTGCTGTCGACCTCGACGCCGAGGTGGTTCATGCGGGTCGTCTCGCCTGCGCTGCCTTCGATGAGGACGAGCTTGAGCGGTGGCTCGGTGATGGCGAAGTTGGCGTAGCCGTCGCGGAGTTTGGCGGGTTCGGTGCCGAATAGCTTGCTGTAGAAGGCGATGGACGCGTCGAGATCCGGGACACGGAGGGCGAGTTGTACTCGGGACATGACGAACCTCCTGGTGTGGATGGGGTGTTCAGCAGCCGCCGGACGTGGAGGCCGGGACGCCGATGCCGATCTGGAGCGTGGTGGGGGTGGCGCAGCATCCGCCGCCGGACTGCTCGGTGTTCTCCGCCTCGTCGAACAGGCCCGCGCCGCCGCAGACTCCGGTCTCCGGGAGGGTGAGTTCGACGCGTTCGGCAGCCTCCTGGTCACCGGCGATCGCAGCGGTGACGGAACGGACCTGCTCGTAGCCCGTCATGGCCAGGAAGGTGGGGGCGCGGCCGTAGGACTTCATGCCGACCAGGTAAATGCCCTGCTCGGGGTGGGAGAGCTCGTTCACGCCGTGCGGGTAGACGGTGCCGCAGGAGTGCACGTTCGGGTCGATCAACGGGGCAAGGTCGGTCGGTGCCTGGAGGCGCTCGTCCAGGCCGAGGCGGAGCTCGGAGAGGAAGGACAGGTCGGGGCGGAGGCCGGTCAGGACGATGACCTCGTCGATGGGGCCCGTGCGGTGGCCGTCTTCGGACTCGAGGACGAGGCGGTCACCGTCGTAGGAGACGGCCTGGGTGCGGAATCCGGTGATTGCGCTCGCATGACCGGCCTCGACGGCCGCCTTGGCGCGCAGGCCCAGAGCTCCGCGGGCGGGGAGTTGGTCGGCCTCGCCGCCGCCGTAGGTGTTGGCGCCGATCCCCCGGCGCAGGATCCACACCGCGTGCGTCCCCTTCTCCTTCTCGGCCAGGTCGGCGAGCAGGGCAAGGGCGGTAAAGGCGGAGGCTCCGGAGCCGACGACAGCGGTGCGCTTGCCTGCGTAACGGGCACGTGCGGCCGGATCGTTGAGATCAGGGACACGGTAGGAGACGCGGTCAGCGACCGCCTTCTCCCCGAGCGCGGCCAGGCCGTCCGCGCCCATCGGGCTCGGCGTCGACCACGTACCGGACGCGTCGATGACGGCACGCGCGGTGATCCGCTCCTCGCGGCCGTCAGCGGTCTCAATGTGCACGGTGAAAGGCTGATCGTCACGGCCCGAGTCGACGATCCGGTCACGACCGGCGCGGGCGACGCCGGCCACCCGGACGCCGTAGCGGACCTTGTCGCCGAGGACATCGGCGAGCGGCTGGAGGTACCGCTCGGCCCAGTCACCGCCGGTCGGATAGGCGGAGACGTCGGGGCCGGTCCAGCCGGTCGGGGCCAACAGCTTCTCCGCGGCCGGGTCGACGACCTCCCCCCACGTGGAGAACAGACGAACGTGCGACCACTCCCGGACAGCGGAGCCTGCGGCCGGGCCAGCCTCCAGGACCAGGGGGTCGAGGCCGCGCTCGACCAGGTGGGCGGCGGCGGCAAGGCCGACGGGGCCGGCCCCGATGACCACGACGGGCAACTGATCGGTGATGGGCGCGCTCACTGGAATCCCCTTTGTTTCGACATCCGTCGATCTCTTGTGCTGCCCAGCATGGCACTCACATCGATGAACGTCAACATAGACGTTCATCGATTTCATGGGGGTGAAGGCTTGTAGACCGAGTCGACGATTGCGGGCGATCAGGGCAGCCAGCGCGCCCTAGCCGCCCACACCGTAGACAGGCAGGAGACTCAGGCGAGCGGTCGAAGGTCGCGGTCGCATCCGGCTCGCAGACCAGCACCTGTCGGGCAGCCGAGAAGCCGTGGCACAGACGTCGGCCGTCACTCGTGGCGGGCTACCCGTTAGCCGGGGGTGATCACTGGGCCGGGCCGGCTGTACCAGGTGGCCGAAGGCGCCCGCAGAGGCACCCCTCGCCCCCAGAGCGGCCCGCGCACTTCCTAGTCGAATGGCACCGGCATCCGCTGCAGGTACTCCAGTCCGCACCGGGCTTGCGACGTGAGCTTGCGTCCCGGCGGTAGCTCAGCGGCGCAACTGACGACGGCGGCCAACCGGCCGACGCGAGGATTCAGGGCGCCCAGGCTTTGATGGCAGGACACGGCAGGGCCCTGTCCGCACGCCGCGACACCCGGCGTGAGAATGCCGCTCCCGCTGGCCCCTGGGCGGCCAGTTTTGCATTTCAGCGTGAGGCGCGAGGACTCAGAAGTGGTGGTGCGCAGGCGCGTGTCGCCGCCCACACCTCCAGCCCCAACAGCGACAGCGAGCCGGGAGGGAGCCTCAGGCTGCTTTGGCCGGCGCGGGAGTGAGCAGATGCCCCATCGCAGCGAGGACGGAGGGTTCGACGCGGTAGTAGACCCACGTCCCCCTGCGTTCGGACGCCAGAAGACCGGCTTCCTTGAGCTTCTTCAGGTGGTGGGAGACGGTGGGCTGGGAGACACCGACGTCAGCGATGTCGCACACGCATGCTTCGCTGTCGGGGTGGGAGGCCACCTTCGAGAACAGGCGGAGCCGGACCGGGTCGCCGAGGGCCTTGAACATCGCGGCGGTGACTTCGGCTTCTTGCACCGTCAGCTCTCGTTCGGTCAGTGCCGGGCAGCACGGCTCGGCCGGGAGCGCGGCCACTTTCCCCTGGAGCTTTGACATCTGTCTATGTTGACACTCGTTGACACGGATGCCAAGATCCCATAATTCGATGCCTGTCTAATCAAGGGCTGGGGGAAGCACTTCATGGCCATACCCACTCAGGGTTCCAAACAGCGCACCGCGGTGGTGACTGGAGGCAGCAGCGGTATCGGAGCAGCCACAGCGCGCGAGCTGGCCCGGGCAGGGTTCACCGTCGTCCTCACCGCACGCAGGGTCGACCGCCTGGAAGCGGTGGCCAAGGAAATTCGCGCCGAGGGCGGCATCGTGCATGTCTGTCCCCTGGATGTGACGGACCGCGAAGCAGTCGCCGCATTCGCTGAGCAGGTGGAAGCCTGCGAGGTGCTGGTGAACGTCGCCGGCGGGGCTTTCGGGGTCGACGAGATCACGCAGGCCGATCCCGCCGACTGGCGGCACATGTACGAGGTCAACGTGCTGGGCACTCTGCAGGTGACCCAGGCGCTGATGCCGAAGCTGCTGGCGAGCGGTGACGGCACGGTGGTGGTGCTGACGTCGACGGCTTCGTTTACGTGCTACGAGGGCGGCGGCGGTTACAGCGCGGCCAAGCACGGGGCGCACGTGCTCGCCGAGACGCTGCGGCTGGAGGCGTGCGGGCAGCCGCTGCGGGTGGTCGAGATCGCGCCGGGCATGGTGCAGACCGAGGAGTTCTCGCTCAACCGCTACCGAGGTGACTCCGACCGGGCCGACGCCGTCTACGCCGGTGTGCCCGGCCCGCTGGTGGCCGAGGACGTGGCGGATGCGGTGGTCTGGGCGGTGTCCCGCCCCTCGCACGTGAACATCGATCTGCTGGTGGTGCGGCCCAGGGCGCAGGCAGCGCAGCACAAGGTGCACCGCACGTCCTGACAGCCGGTGCGGCTGCCTCTGCCCCGATGCGGGAGGGGCAGCCGCTTTCGTTGCCGGGCCAGTCAGCAGCCGGTGGCGCCGGGCGCGTCGAACTGTTCGGCGGCGTAGGCGGCCAGCTGGAGTGCGGCGGTGTGGTCGATGCCGAGTTCGGTGGCCGCGGACAGGACCGCCTCGGCTGCGCTGGAGGAGGTGCCCAGGTGCTTGGCGGTGACGTGGAGCAGCTGCTCGTGCTGGTCCTTGGTCAGTCCCAGGCGCAGTGCGATGGCTTCGCCGCCGGCGGTCACCGAGCACACGCCGGTCTCCGGCAGCTGCAGTTCGACCGACTGGGCGGCGTCAATGTCGCCTGCCAGGGCTGCGGCGATGGAGCGGACCTGCTCGTAGCCGGTGAGCATGAGGAAGGTCGGGGCGCGGCCGTAGCTCTTCATGCCGACGGCGTAGTAGCCCGGTTCGGGGTGGGCGAGCTCGCGGTAGCCGTGGGGGGTGACGGTGCCGCAGGAGTGCTGGTTGGGGTCGATCAGGGGGGCCAGCGCGCGCGGCGCGGACATGATCGGGTCCAGTTCCAGGCGCAGTTCGTCGGTGATGTGCAGGTCGGGGCGGAAGCCGGTGGCGGCGACGATGCGGTCGGCGGTCAGGGTCTGCTCGGCGCCGTCCGGGGTGCGGGAGATGAGCTGGACCTGGTCGTGTGCCGGGTCGTCGCCCAGGCGGCGGATGCTGTGGGTGCGGAAGTTGGCGGCGAGGGTGACGCGGCCGGTGTCGACGAGCATCTTCAAGCCCGAGCCGAGAGCGCCGCGGGCCGGCAGTTCGTCGTCGCTTCCGCCGCCGAAGGAGGCGGCGGGGTCGGCGGCCCGGATGGCCCAGGTGATGGTGGTGCCCGGTTCGGCGTCGGCGAGTTCGGCGAGTGCGAGCAGGGTGTTGGCAGCTGAGTGGCCGGCGCCGACGACGATGGTGTGGCGGCCTGCGTGCTGGGCGCGGTCGGCGCCGAAGACGTCGGGCAGTCCGTGGTTGATCCAGGCGGCGGCTTCCGCTTCGCCGCGCGCGGGCAGGCCGCCTGCGCCGACGGGGTTGGGCTGGCGCCAGGTGCCGGAGGCATCAATCACGGCGCTGGCGAGCAGTTCCTCGCCGTCGGCCAGGCGCAGGACGAATGGCGTGTTCTCGCGGCCGGCGGTGCGCAGTCGGTCGATGCCCAGGCGGCTGATGGCCGTGACGGTGGCGCCGTAGCGGATGTGGGGGGCCAGTGCCGGCAGTTCGGCCAGCGGCTGGAGGTACTGCTTGACCAGGTCGCCGCCGGTGGGCAAAGCGGAAGCGTCGGGTTCGTCCCAGCCTCCGGCGACCTCGAGCAGGCGGCGGGCGGCGGGGTCGGTGTTGTACTCCCAGGGACTGAAGAGCTGGATGTGGGACCAGGCCCGCACAGCCGAGGCCGGGGTGTCGCCGGTTTCCAGGACGACGAAGGGCAGGCTGCGCTCGGCCAGGTGGGCGGCGGCGGCCAGGCCGACGGGTCCGGCTCCGATCACGGCGACGGGAAGACGGTCGGGGCTGTGGTCAACCACGGTGCGGTGTCCTTTCGGGAAGGGGGTAGCGGTGCTCAGGCATCGCGTGCGGGCTTGGACGGCGCGGTCGGGGAAGCCTCGTCGCCGTCTGCCTGCAGGCGCTGCTCGGCGCGCTGCCGTGCCCGGCGCTGTAACTCGGCGATCGCGGCGCAGCAGGGGCTCTCGCTCTGCTCGTCGGCGGCCGGGTTTCCGGCCGAATCACTCATCGGGATCGGCTCCTGTCGCGGCGGCCCCGCCGGCGGCGCGGCGGAGGCTTCATCACAACCGCCTATATAGATAAACAACGAATCAAGATTCCAGCCTTGCCTCTGATTCGATGAATGTCAACCTTCGGCCGGAGCCTCATCCAGTGTGACGAGCGTCACTTCGCGCCGCGTTGCATGTGGCGCCCCCGACGAGTCAATCTCGATACATATCGAAACAGCGGGGGTGTGCGGCACGGGGCAATCGCCCAGTGCCGTAACGACATTCAGGAAACAGCGGCTGTGCCGACGGCCGCGTCCGGACCGTGAACGGTGTGAAGCGCTCGCCACGCCTTCGACCGCTCAAAAGACGGGACCGGCTCTTCCCTGTTCCCTCCCCTTCTGCCTCGGTGTGTGCGCCCGCCACCGGGCCGGCTGTTGTGCCGGTCTGCCGCGCACAGACCGCGGTTCCTTCCGTGCTGCTTCACCAGTGAACGGCTTCGCCATGCCCGGAAGGACATCCATGCCTCACGACCCCACCCGCGCGGCTGACGCCGCCAGCGAACCGATCGCCATCATCGGTATGGCCGGACGCTTCGCCGACGCCACCAGTCTTGAGCAGCTGTGGGACATGCTGCTGCAGGGCCGTGACGCCATCACGGACATCCCGCCCGAGCGCTACGACGTCGACGCCGTCTACGACCCGGCTCCCCGCACACCCGGCCGCACCGTGAGCCGGTGGGGCGGGCTGCTGCGCGACATCGACGCCTTCGACGCGGAGTTCTTCGGCATCTCCCCGCGGGAGGCCGACCGCATGGACCCCCAGCAGCGGCTGCTGCTGGAAGTCGCCTACGAAGCACTGGAGGACGCAGGCCAGCCCCTGCCGCAGATCGCCGGCACCGACGCGGGAGTGTTCATCGGCCAGTTGGGCGGCGACTACTGGCACCTGCAGTACAGCAACCGCGACCAACTGGACCTGTACGCCATGACCGGTGCGGCCTCCCGCGCCATCACCTCCGGGCGCCTGTCGTACGCCTTCGACCTGCGCGGCCCCAGCTTCACCGTCGACACCGCCTGCTCCTCCGCCCTGGTCGCCGTGCACAACGCCGTTCAGGCGATCCGGCTCGGCGAGTGCCCGCTGGCGATCGCCGGCGGCGTCAACCTCGTGCTGCTGCCGGAGGAAGGCGTCGTCTACTCCGGAGCCGGCATGCTCGCCTCCGACGGCCGCTGCAAGTTCGCCGACGCCTCCGGCGACGGCTTCGTGCGCAGCGACGGCATCGGCGCCGTCATCCTCAAACCGCTCTCAGCCGCTCAAGCCGACGGCGACCGCATCCGCGCCGTCATCCGCGGCTCCGCCGTCGGCAACGACGGACAAAGCAGCGGCTACCTCGTCACACCGGCCGTCGAAGGCCAGCGCGACGTGCTGCGCCGCGCCTACGCCAACGCCGGCATCGACCCGGCCGACGTCGACTACATCGAGGCCCACGGCACCGGCACCAGCGTCGGCGACCCGGTCGAACTCGAAGCCCTGGCCCACATCGTCGGCCCCCGCCCTCTGGATCAGCGCTGCCTGGTCGGCTCGGTGAAGACCAACATCGGCCACGCCGAGGCGGCCGCCGGAATCGCCGGGCTGATCAAGGCCGTGCTGTGCCTGGAGAACAAGACGGTCCCGCCCAACCTGCATCTGAACCACCCCAACCCAGCCGTCGACTGGGACAACCTGCCGCTGAGCGTCCCTACCCAGGCCACGCCGCTGCCCGACCACGGCCGGCCCGCCGTCGCCGGGGTCTCCAGCTTCGGCTTCTCCGGCACCAACGCCCACCTCGTCCTCGAAGCCGCACCCCAACCGGCCACCCGCGACACGGACACCCACACGCCGGCCACCCGGAGCGAACTGCTGGTGCTGTCCGCCCTCAGCCCCGAAGCCCTGACCGACGCCGCCCGCGCCATGGCCGGCCACCTCGAGGGCTCCGGCGCCCAGCACGCCTGGCGCGACATCTGCCACTCCGCCGCCCTGCGCCGCACCCCCCACGACGCCCGCCTGGCACTCGCCGCCGACAGCCACACCGAAGCGGCCGCCGCCCTGCGGGGCTTCGCCGACGGCGAGGCCGAGCCCGGTCTGTTCTTCAGCGACTACACCGACCCCGAAGCGGCACCCAGGATCGCCTTCGTCTTCCCCGGCCAGGGCTCGCAGTGGCCCGGCATGGGCCGTGAACTCCTGGACAGCGAACCGGTCTTCCGCCACAGCATGGAAGCCTGCGACGAGGCCATCAAGACCGAGACCGGCTGGTCGGTCATCGACCTGCTGCGCTCCGCGGACGAGGAACGGCTCAAGCAGCTCGACGTCATCCAGCCCACCCTGTGGGCCATGGAGATAGCCCTGGCCGAACTGTGGCAGTCCTGGGGCATCACGCCGGACGTCGTCATCGGCCACAGCATGGGCGAATCCGCCGCCGCCTACATCGCCGGCGCGCTCTCCCTGCAGGACGCGGCCGCCGTCATCTGCCGCCGCAGCCGGCTCGCCAAACGTCTCTCTGGTCTCGGCACCATGGCCTGGGTCGCGCTGCCCGCCGACGAGGCCGAAGCCGCACTGGCCGGATTCGAGGACAAGGTCGCGGTGGCTGCCATCAACAGCCCCACCTCCACCCTGCTGTCCGGGGATGTCGACGCCCTGACCCAGGTCCTGGCCGCCCTCGACGCCCGCGGCATCGACAACCGGCGCGTCAACGTCGACTTCGCCTCGCACTGCCCCCAGATGGACGCCCTGCGCGAGGACCTGCTCGAAGAACTCGCTCACCTCACCCCGCGTGCGGGCCGCATCCCACTGCACTCCACCCTGCTCAACGAGGTGATCGACGGCTCCGGCATGGACGCCGACTACTGGGTGCGCAACATCCGCCGGCCCGTCGACTTCGCCGGCGCCGTACGCGGCCAACTCGACCTGGGCGAGACAGCCTTCATCGAAGTCAGCCCTCACCCGCTGCTCGTCGCCGGCATCAAGGAGACCAGCCGCCTGCACACCGGCGCGGACACCACCGCGATCGGCAGTCTGCGCCGCCACACCGACGAACGCACCAGCCTGCTCACCTTCGCCGCCGCCCTGCACACGGCCGGCGCACGCCTGGACTTCGCCACCATGAGCGCCGGCGGCCACTACGTGCCGCTGCCGTCCTACCCGTGGCAGCGCACCCGCCACTGGATCAGCCACACCCCCAGCCCGGCGACAGCCCCCGCGGCCGCGACACCCCAGGTGCCACCGGCCGTCCGGCAAAAGGCAGCACAGACCGCGCATCCGCTGCTGGGCCGGCCCGTACCCGCCGAAGGCGCCACGCACGTCTGGCAGGGACCGCTGGACCTGAGCGACAACGCGTACCTGCGCGACCACTGCATCCAGGACACGATCATCCTGCCGGGCACCGCCCACCTGGAACTCATCGGCGCAGCCGCTCGCACCGTGACAGGATCCGGCGCCCTGTCGGTGTCCGACGTGCACTATCACCGCGCCCTGTTCCTGGACGAAGGCGGCCCCGCACCCGAGGTCAAGGTCACCGTCACCCCGCGCCCGGACACCTCGCTGCACTGCCGCATCCACAGCCAGGACGCCGACGGCGGCGAGTGGATCCTGCACACCGAAGCCACCGCCCGCGCTCTGCCGCAGGATGCTCCCGAACCGTCCGAACCGCTCCACGCCATCCGCGCCCGCCTGCCCCAGCACCAGGACGCCGGCGACTTCTACCCGTTCAACGCCGCACGCGGCAACCAGTGGAACGGCACCTTCCAGGGCATCACCGAACTGTGGCGCACCGACGGCGAAGTCCTCGCCCGCCTGGACTGCCCTTCCGCGCTCGCCGACGGCCTGGCCCACCACCACTTCCACCCGGCGCTCCTGGACGCCAGCGGCCACGCCATGGCCGCTGCCCGGCCGCTGACCGTTGCCGGCGAGGAAGGCGTCTTCGTCCTGGGCGGCATCGACGAGGTCCGCTTCTACCAGCAGCCGCCCGCCGCCTTGTTTAGCCACGCCAGGCTGCTGCCCTCCCCGCGTGAGGACTCCTTCGCCGCCGACATCGACATCCGTGACCAGGACGGCCGCCTGATCGCGCAGATGCGCGGCCTGCGCCTGCAGTACCTGGCCGGTCACGCGCCCGCACTGCTCACCACACCCCCCGAGGACCTCGTGACGCCGACCGAGCCTTCCCGCACCCCCGCCGCCCCCGGCGGCGGCCGTGACCGCGACACCTGGCTGCACTCCCTGACCTGGGACGAGAGCCCTCTGCCCGCGCCCAGCACGGCCGCACCCGCACAGGAGGGCTTCTGGCTGGTGCTGACCGACAGCGGCTCCACCGGGCGGGCACTCCTGCGGGAACTGACCGGTCGCGGACAGCGCGTGGTCGCCGTCACCGCAGGCGCCGGCCCCCTGGCCGGAGGCGGCGACCGGTACCGCATCGACCCGTCGAAGCAGGAGCACTACCGCGAGATCCTGGGCGACGTCGCCCGCATCGGCGCCTGCCGCGGCATCCTCCACCTGTGGGCCCTGGACGCCCAGGCCGGCCTGGACGCAACCCCCACCGAGATCCGCCGCGCCCAACTCCTGTCCGCCCACAGCGTGCTGCACCTGGCCCGGGCCCTGGAAGAGCGCCTGATCGGACAGCCTCCGCTGTGGCTGATCACCCAGCTCGCCCAGGCCACCGGAACCGGAGAGCAGGTACGCCATCCCTTCCAGGCCATGCTGTGGGGACTGGGCCGCACCCTGGCCGCCGAGGCCCCGGCGCTGACCCCGCGCCTGGCCGACCTCGACCGGTCCGCTGCCAGCGTCGCCACCCTGGCCGAACTGCTGCAGCACGGCGACCAGGAGGACCAGATCGCGCTGCGCGACGGACGGCGCCTGGCAGCCCGGCTGCGGCCCGCGGCCGCCGCTCACGCGCCGCGGGCTCTGTCACTGCCCACACCGGGCGTCATCGACGACCTGCAGCTCACCGCGATACCCGAGCGAGCCCTTGCCGCGGACGAAGTCCGTATCCAGGTCAGCCACGCCGGCGTCAACTACCGCGACGTGCTGCTGAGCCTGGGCGCATACCCCGGGCAGGACAACCGGCCGCCGGTCATGGGCTGGGAGTGCGCCGGCACCGTCACCGAGACGGGCCCCGCCGTCACCGATGTCACGGTGGGCGAGGAGGTCATCGCCTTCGCCGAAGGCGCCCTGGCCACCGAGGTCGTCACCCGCGCCTGCCTGACCGCGCCCAAACCGGCCCAGCTGACCGGGGCCGAGGCCGCGACCTTGCCCGCCGCGTACCTCACCGCCTACCACGCGCTGCACGACCTGGCCCGCCTGGAGCGCGGCCAGAAGGTCCTCATCCACACCGCCACCGGCGGCACCGGACGGGCCGCGCTGAGCATCGCCCGCTGGAAGGGCGCCCGCATCTTCGCCACCGCCGGCAGCGACGCCAAGCGCCAACTGCTCACCGAACTCGGCGTGGAGCAGGTGGCCGACTCCCGCAGCCTCACCTTCGCCGACACCTTCAAAAAGGCCCTCGGCGACGAGGGATTCGACGCCATCTACAACACCCTGGCCGGCGACGCCATCGAAGCGAACCTGTCGCTGATGGCCCCCTACGGGCACTACCTCGAGCTGAGCAAGCGGGACATCCTCGACAACAATCCGCTGCCGCTGGGGGCCTTCGCCCGCAACCTGTCCTTCCACGCCGTCGACGTCGTGCACATGATCCAGCACGCCCCCGAGCGGGCCGGCCGCGTGCTGCGGGCCGCCGCCGCCCTGGTCGGCCAGGGCACCCTGGAGGCACTGCCGCACACGGTGTACCCGGCGGACAAGGCCGCGGACGCCTTCCGCCTGATGGCCCAGTCCCGCCACACCGGCAAGATCGTGCTGTCGTTCGGCCCGCAGCCCGCTGTTGCGGCAGGTCCTCGCGGCCGGGCTGTGAGCGTCCACGCCGACGGCACGTACCTGATCACCGGCGGGGCGGGCGGCATCGGCGGACAGCTGGCCCTGTGGCTGGCCGACCAGGGCGCCCGGCACCTGCTGCTGACCGGGCGCAGCCAGCTGCCCGACCCCGACGCGCCGATGAGCGACGATCATCCGCAAGCTGGTGCTGTCGCCGTGCTCCAGCAGCTGCGCGAGCGTGGCGTGCACGTGACGTACCAGGCCGTCGACGTCGCCGACCTCCAGGCCATGCAGGCGCTGTTCGCCTCCCGGCGCCGCACCGGCCTTCCGCCCGTGCGCGGTGTCTTCCACGCCGCCGGGGTCATCGACTACACGCCACTGAGCGACATGAGTACCCCCGAAATGGACCGGGTGCTGGCGGCCAAGGTCTCCGGGGCCTGGAACCTGCACCGGCTGCTGCACGAGGAGTCGGTGGAGGCGTTCGTCCTGTTCTCCTCCGGCTCTGCCCTGCTCAGCTCGCCCATGCTGGGCGGGTACGCGGCCGGCAACGCCTTCCTCGACGCCCTGGCACACCACCGGCACGCCCAAGGGCTGCCGGCCACCGTCATCAACTGGGGCTTCTGGGACAGCGTCGGCATGGTGGCCCGCAAGGAACAGCAGGAAGAGCGCACCCTGCTGCCGCAGGGCATGGCCTCCTTCAGCCCGGCCGACGGCCTCGAACTGCTCGGCAGGATCCTGGCCGAGGGCCGTCTGCACACCGCGGTGCTGCCGGCCGACTGGCCCGCCTGGGCACGCGCGTACCCGGGCGCCGCAGCCGCGCCGCTGCTGCAGCACTTGACCGGCGTCAAGCAGCCCGTGCCGTCGGCCGTAACCAGGCACGAGCAGCGAGGTGGCGAGGCGGTCGCGCCCGCCCAGACTGCGGCTCCCACCACCTCGCCTTCGGCCGCCCCCGCACCGCAGACAGCTACCGCGCCTGCGGCCGCTGCCCGGCCTGTCACGCAGGCTGCCGTTGTGGCGCAGGCGGTGCCCGGCAGCGAGCTGCTGGACTTCCTCAGGCAGGAGGCCGCCGTGGTGATGGGGCTGCGCGCGGAACGCGTCAACGTCAACCGGCCGCTGAACCGGCTCGGCATGGACTCCCTCATGGCCGTCGAACTACGCAACCGCATCGAACGCCGCTACCAGGTCAAGCTGCCCATGGTGCAACTCCTCAAGGACGGCAGCATCACCACCGTCGCCCAAGCCCTGGCCGCCGAACTCCACCCTGCACAAGGCCCGGCTGACACCGTGACCGACGATGCGGGCGCACCGGTGGCCGTCGACGAACCCGAGGCGGGTTCTGTCGCACCGGTCGCACCCGTCGCCGAAACAGCTGCCCCCGCCGAGGCACCCGCGGCGCCGGAGTCCGCAGGAGCCCAGACCGCTGTGGCGCAGGCGGTGCCCGGCAGCGAACTGCTGGACTTCCTCAGGCAGGAGGCCGCCGTGGTGATGGGGCTGCGCGCCGAGCGCGTCAACGTCAACCGGCCGCTGAACCGGCTCGGCATGGACTCCCTCATGGCCGTCGAACTACGCAACCGCATCGAACGCCGCTACCAGGTCAAGCTGCCCATGGTGCAACTCCTCAAGGACGGCAGCATCACCACCGTCGCCCAAGCCCTGGCCGCCGAACTGAACTCCGCTGACGCCTCGGCCTGACCGAGCGAGGGACGAGGACCGACTTCATGAAGACCACCGACATTCGCATCGCCGGACTGGGCACGTACATCCCTGAGATCGTCGACGCCCGAAAGGCCGTCGCTCTGGGCCTGTACGACGCCGAGGACTACGAGTTCTACGGCTGGACCGGCGCCGCTGTCGCGGACGACATGCCTGCCCCGGACATGGCGATCGCCGCTGCCCGGCAGGCCATGGAACGCTCCAGGCTGCACCCGCACGACATCGACCTGCACATTCACGCCTGTGGCCACGAGCAGGGGCCTGAGGGATGGTCACCGCAGCACTACATCCTGCGGCACGTCACCGACCGCGACGTGCCCTCCTTCCGTGTCTGGCAGGCGTGCAGCGGCCTGATCGGCTCCCTGGAGCTGGCCGTCTGCTACCTCAAGGCCGTACCCGAACGCAGTGCCGCGCTGCTCACCGGCGCCGACAACGTCGGCACCCCGAATTTCAACCGGTGGGCCTTCGGCATCCAAAACGGTGTCCTCGGTGACGGGGGCAGCGCCGTCCTACTGTCGAAGTCGGAGGGATTTGCGAGCCTGCTGTCCATCAACACCGGCTCGACCGCCGAGGTCGAGGAGCAGTACCGCGGCAGCGAGCCGCTCTTCCCGCCGTCGCTGACGGTCGGGCGCAGCATGGACTTCAAAGAGCGCCTGGCCGCCACCGGGGGGCTGGAGGAGACCGTCGCCGAGGTCGTGCGCCGCCAGGGAGAGCTGCGCACCGAGATCGCGCTGCGCACGCTGGCCGAGGCGGGCCTGGAGCCGGGCGACGTCACCCGTGTCTGCCACGTCTTCACCGGCCAGGAAAGCGTACCTGAAGGTCATTCTCGACCCGATGGGGCTCTCCCCCGAGCAGGGCCTGCTCGACTTCGGCCGCAATCTGGGCCACATGACGGTCAACGACCAGATCGTGGGCCTGACCCACCTGGTGGAGACCGGTCAGGTCGGCCCCGGCGACCACGTCCTGATCGTGGCCCATGGCGGCGGGGTGTCCATCACGTGTGCCGTGGTCCGTATCGACGAGCGTCCCGTGTGGGCCGCCCGCTAGCGCTGTACGGCGCGCCGGCCCCGCTGCGGTGCCGGCGCGCGTCCTGCCGTCCGCTCAATCCATCTGACCTCTGGGGCACACCGCGATGATGAACCTCGCCTCCTCACCCTTACTCGATGCCGAAGCGCTGATATCCACCTTCGGGATGCTCGGCATCATGGCCACCGTCTTCGCCGAATCCGGGCTGATCGTCTGCTTCTTCCTGCCCGGCGACTCGCTGCTGTTCACCTCAGGCCTGCTGGTGGCCAACGACCAGATCCTGCACCAACCCCTGTGGCTGGTCATGCTCGCCATCGCCGTCGCCGCGGTGCTGGGCGACCAGTTCGGCTACGCCTTCGGCCGCAAGATCGGCCCGGCTCTCTTCAGGCGGCCCAACTCCCGCTTCTTCAAGCAGGAGAACGCCGAACGCGCCCAGGAATTCATGCTCAAGCACGGGCCCAAGGCACTGGTGATGGCCCGCTTCATCCCCGTGTTCCGTACCTTCATCCCCATCACCGCGGGCGTGGGCCGCATGACCTACCGCACGTTCTTCCTGTTCAACGTGCTGGGCGCGGTCCTGTGGTCGGTGAGCCTCACCCTGGTCGGCTACTACCTCGGCCAGATCGCCTTCGTCCGCGACAACATCGAGGCCATCGTCATCGGCATCGTGCTCGTCTCCGGCATCCCCATCATCATCGAAGGCATCAAGATGCGCCGCCGCTCCCGGGCCGCTGCCCAAAAGGCGCCCAGCGCACCGTCCCCCACCGCTGAAACGGAGCTGCCCCGTCCATGATCTCCGCTGAAGAATTCTGTGACCTTCTCGCCGAGCGCGGGTTCACGCTCGCCAGCGGCGTGCCGTGCTCCCACTTCGGCGGGCCGATCGCCCACCTGAGCAGCCAGCCCGGCCGCTATGTGCCCGCCCCCAACGAGGGCAGCGCACTGGCCGTCGCCGCTGGCGCCGCCCTGGGCGGGCAGCGCGCCTACGTCATGCTGCAGAACTCCGGCCTGGGCAACCTGATCAACCCGCTCACCTCGCTGGTGATGACCTACCAGCTGCCGATTCTGACCTTCACCAGTCTGCGGGGCTGGCCCGACCCGGCCACCGACGAGCCCCAGCACGCTGTGATGGGGCCGGCCACCCCCGCCCTGCTGGACAGCGTCGACACCCCGCACTACACGCTGTACGCCCAGCACGGGGTGGAGGACTTCCGGTCCGTGCTAGACCAGGCGGAGAAGGACCTGGCGGAGCAGCGGGCGCCGTTCGTGCTGGTCGAACGCGGCGCCATCGGCAAGGCCGAAGCCGCCAACGACCCGCATACGCAAGGGCTTGCCGCCGCGCACGCGATCGGTGTCGTGACGGCGGCCGCGCCGAAGGCCGCGGTCATCGCCACCACCGGCTTCACCGGGCGGGACACGTTCGCAGTCGCGGATGCGCCCGGCAACTTCTACATGCAGGGCTCCATGGGCCACGCCTCGTCGATCGGTCTCGGCGTGGCGCTCACCCATCCCGAGCGCACCGTGGTGGTGCTGGACGGGGACGGGGCCCTGCTGATGCATCTGGGCGCACTGTCGATGATCGGGCACGCGGCGCCCGCCAACCTCATCCATGTGGTGCTCGACAACCGGGTGCACGAGTCGACGGGCGGGCAGGCGACCACGTCGGCGACCACCTCGTTTCCCGAGATGGCACGGGCCGCCGGCTACGCCAGCGCCGTCGCCTGTGACAGCGAGGAGGGTCTGCGCGGTGCGATGCAGCGGGCCCAGGCCGCTTCCGGCCCGCACCTGATCAGCGTCAAGACGCTGCCCCGGACGGGCTCCATACCGCCGCGGGCGACCAACGCCCTGACAACGCTGGACATCCGCGACCGTTTCCAGCAGAGCCTGCAGCAGTAGGACAGCACGCGGCAGGGCCGGTGCTCCTCCCCGTGGGGAAGGGACACCGGCCCTGCCGGGTTTGCGTGGGTGGGCGGTCAGGCGCCTTGCGCGGCGGGCTGGTCGGCCTCGGGGTGCAGGCAGGCCGCCACCGTCTCGGGGTCCATGGCCGCCAGGCTGGCGAACATGCGCAGCGGTTCGGCCAGGGTCTGGCAGCACATGACGTACTGGTTGCTGCGGCCCTTGGGGATCGCCTCGACGAGTTGCTGCTCACGCAGCGGGGCCAGGTGGTGGCTGACCAGCGTCTGGCTCAAGCCGGTGGCTTCCTGCAGTTCCTTGACGGTGCGAGGACGCTGCGCGATCAGAAGGATCAGCATCAGCCGGGTCTCATCGGCCAGCGCCCGCAGTTTGGGCGCCAGCATCTGGGCGCGCTCGCGTTCACTGAGCCACTGAGCCGGATCACTGACCGCGACCCTCAGCTTCGATGGCCGTGCCATCGCCACCTCCCTTTCGCCCCCGGGCCGGTCTTCCGGCGCCGGGCGGGCCGCGGCGTGCGCACCGGGCCGGGCTACGGGCTTGATCCTACGCACTGTCCGCCCTTCCGGGATCAGGAGGTTGCGGGGGCATCGGCGCTGGTGCCGTGGGCGACTTCGGCCTGCGCGGTGCCGTCGTCCTCGGCCACACGGTCCCGAGGCAGAACGAGCGCGGCGGTGACCGCTCCGGCCACGGCGACACCGACAGCGATCAGCAGCGTGGTGGCGAAGCCGCCGACGAAGGAGTGCTGGGCGGCGTCCAGGACTTTCTGGCCTGCGCTGCCACCCATCTGCTGGGCGACCGCGGACGCGCCGGCCAGGGACTCTCGTACCGCATCTCCCGCTTCCCCGGGCAGCGTTGCGGCCTGCGGCAGGTCGTCCCGGTAGACGGTGGTGATCACGCTGCCGCTGATCGCGATGCCCAGCGCGCCGCCGACTTGCATGCCCACATCCGCCACGGCGGAGCCTGCGCCGGCCTGGCGGGCGGCGGAGACGACCAGGATGGCATCCACAGCAGCCGGCAGGGCGATGCCCATGCCCAGTCCGAACACGGCCAGCCCGATGAGCGCCTGGGCCTCGTCGTCGACCTGCAGTCCGGCCAGCACGCCGAGCCCGGCCGCGCACAGCAACAGGCCCAGGACGACAGTGGCCTTCAGTCCGGTGCGCTCGACGAGCTTCGCCGACAGCGGTGCGCCGATCATCATGGTGCCGATGGCGAGCATGCGCAGGCCCGCGCCCAGCGGGTCGAGTTCGAGCACGGACTGCAGGTACTGGGTGAGCAGATAGAGGCCGCTGTAGAGGCCGAAGGAGGTGCAGGCGATCGCCAGGGCGCCGCCGCCGTAGCGGGCGTTGAGGAACAGGCCGACATCGAGCATCGGGTGGGCGGTGCGCCGCTCCCACAGCACGAAGGCGACCATGAGGACGACGCCCACGAACAGGGAGCCGAGGGTGACGATGTCGCCCCATCCGTTGTGCGGGGCCTCCACCAGGCCGTAGACGATGGCGACCAGGCCGGCAACCGAGAGCAGGGCCCCGACGAGGTCCAGGCCGGGGTGGCCTTCGGCCTTGGACTCGGGAATCAGCTTGGCACCGCCGATCAGGGCGATGGCGGCGAGAGGCACGTTGATGAGGAACATCGAGCCCCACCAGAAGTGCTCCAGCAGCAGCCCGCTGACCACCGGGCCCAGCGGCACGCCCACAGCGGCGGCCCCGGACCAGATGCCGATCGCCTTGCCCTGCTCCTCGGGCGGGAAGACGTCCTTGATGATGGCCAGGGTGGCGGGCATCATCAAGGCGGCGGAAATGCCCATCAGGGTGCGGAAGGTGATGAGCATTTCGGCGCTGGAGGCGAAGGCCGCCCCGAGACTGGTCAGTGCGAACGCGGCCAGGCCGATGGAGAGCAGGCGCTTGCGGCCGAAGCGGTCGGACAGACCGCCGGCCATGAGCAGCAGTCCGCCGAAGGCCAGGGCGTAGGAGTCGACGGTCCACTGCAGCTGGCTGCTGGTGGCGTCCAGGTCCTTTTGGATGCTGGGCAGGGCCAGGTTGAGGATCAGGGTGTCCAGACCGATCAGGACCAGGCTCAGGCACAGGATGTTCAGGATTTGCCATCTGCGGGGATGGCCTGCTGAGCGGTTCAACGTGCGTTCTCCTCATGCGCGACGGGGTGGCGCCCACGTGGGGCAGCCAGGACTGGCCGGGCCCGCGGGGGATTGAAGAGGCCGGACCAGCCGCCGGCCACCCCCAATTAAGCAGCAAACACAGTTATCAACAGCACTTGCTGTTGATAACGACGAACTTTGTATGCCACATCCGGCCATCTGCGCCGCGCCTTCACAACTGGCCGTCCACGGCAGGGGATATCGGGGCTGAAGTGCGCGAACACCGCAAGGCCGCACCACCACCCGGTCCGCCGACCGTCCGGCCCGTCGCGAGGCACTGCGCTCCGCGACGAAACGGCACCCGCGCCGAAGATCCTGATCAACCCTCACCCCGCGCCATGGAAGGCGGCGTTCCGGTGCGGAGGCCTGAGTTGGCGCGAATCGTTCCAGGCCGAGCAGGAGACCCTCGAATACTTTGACCGTCATCGATAAATTGAGCGAGAAGCAGCACGGGGGCCTGCGCAGAGGGTCCCGCTCACGGGGTGCCAGGGGGACACATGCGTACATCCGGCAAGCAGACGCTCTCAGTCGCATCACCGCCGGCGCGGCGATAACACGCCTCGGTTCTCCCACTTCTGTTCACGGATCCGTGCGTGGCGCACGGTCCTGACATCACCTCACGCACCACCACTTCCTGCGGAGCAGACCGCGCTCGGCACGCGGACTGCTGCGCTCACGAGGCTGGAACCGTCACCGGCGACGGCTGTTCCGGGCCCTTCCTGAAATATTGAAAGGGAAACGATGTCAGTCTCTGCTCGGCCCCGACTTGCCCTGGTGGGCGACCGCGGCAATCACGACGAGCCGTCTCACCCCAAGATCGACGCGATGCGTGAGCAGTGGGACCTGACCACCCAGTGGATCCCGACCACCGACATCCACGACACCTCACTCCTGCAGGGCTTCGACGGGATATGGGTGGTGCCCGGCGCGCCCTACTTCAACCAGAAGGGCGTGCACACCGCGGTGCGCTACGCCCGGGAGAACGGGCTGCCGTTCCTGGGCACCTGCGGAGGCTTCTTCAGCGCCCTGATCGAGCACGCGCAGAACGTGCTGCACCTGCCCGAGGCCGAGGGCGTCGATGAGGACCCGGAGCGCCTGATGCCGCTCGTCACGCCGCTCAAGTGCTCCTTCCGCGGGGAGAAGGCGCCCCTGAAGGTCAAGGAGGACACTCTGCTGGCCTCCATCTACGGCACCACCGAGGTGGAGGAGATCTTCCACTGCGACTACGGGCTGACCGACACCTTCATGGACGCTGCCAGCCAGGGATCGCTGCAGATCAGCGCCTGGGACGTCGACGGCGCGCCGCGTGCTCTGGAGATCACCGGCCACCCGTTCTTCATGGGGAGCCTCTTCCAGCCCGAACTGTCCTCCGCGCCCGGCTCCGAGCACGAGATCCTCAAGGCGTTCCTGGCCGCCGTGCGCGCCAAGGCGGGCTTCGCGGCAGCGGCTTCTCACTGACGCGGACGACCGCTGCAGTCTCCAAGGCCGTGCGCCGTTGTGCGCACGGTCCGGGCACCGCCATGCCCGCCTCGTCCCCACAACAGGCGGAAGGAACCTCACCTCTTCATGAAGTCCGACCAGCACGGCCTGTCCCGGCGCGGATTCGTCCGCGGCAGCGTCATCGGCGGCACTGGCCTCGGAGCGCCCGCTCTGCTGCCCCTCATTCCCGCGCACGCGTCCGCCGCGCCAGGCTCAGCGTTACCCCCCGGCAGTGTTGCCGGGGCGGCGTTCACCGACCAGTCCGCTGCTCTGACCCCGGACCGAACGGTGGCCACGGCCTGCCAGTTCTGCAACAGCAACTGCCGCCTGAACGTCGATCTCAAGGCGGGCCGCGTGCTGGCCGTGCGCGGCGAGGACAAGGATCCGGTGCAGCAGGGGCAGGTCTGCGTCAAGGCAGAGCTGATGCCCCAGCTCGTGTACAACGCCGAGCGCCTGACGACACCGCTGCGCCGCGTCTCCGGCGCGAAGGGCTCGCCGCACTCGAAGTTCGAGGCGGTCAGCTGGCAGGAGGCACTGCGCACGATCGCGGGGAAGCTGCTGGCGCTGCGGGACGCCGGGCAGGCCCACACCATCGCCAACCGCACCACCGGGCGGCTGCCGCGCGGCACCGGCTCGCTGGTGGCCCGGCTGTTCACGATGCTGGGCAGCCCCAACAACACCGACGTCGGCCCGGTCTGCAATGACGCCGGCGGCAACGCGCTGGCGGCCACCTTCGGCCTGGGCAACTTCACCAACGGCTACGGCATCGACGGCGCCACCGGCAAGGACGACCTCGGCTCAGCACGCCACTATCTGTTCCTGGGCACCAACCAGGCCGAGACCCACCCGGTCACCTTCGACTACCTGCTGCGCGGGCGCAAGAAGACGAAGGCCACCCTGACCGTGGTCGACCCGCGGCTGACGCCGACCGGCGCGGCGGCCGACCGGTGGGTGGCGCCCAAGCCGCACACCGACCTCGCGCTGCTGCTGGCCATGCTGCACCACATCGTCGATGAGGGCCTGTACGACAAGGCGTTCGTCAAGCGGTGGGTGGTCGGCTTCGGCGAGCTGCGCGCCCACCTGGCCAAGCACCAGTACACCCCGGCGTGGGCGGCGAAGGTCACCGGCGTGCCCGCGGCCACCATCACCGCCATGGCCGAGGAGTACGCGCAGGCCAGGCCGGCAGCGATCTTCTGCAACGCCGGGATCTCGCACCAGCTCGGCGCCTTCGACACCTACCGGGTGGCGACCTTCCTGGCTGCGGTCACCGGCAACATCGGCCGCCCGGGCGGCGGCTGCAACTTCATGCACAACACCTGGCCCGGCGACCTGCACCTGCCGCCGCTAAAGGCGCAGGTACCCAAGCGGCGCGAGGCACTGCCGGTCGGCCCGGACTACTTCGCCGAGTCCATCCTCACCGGCAATCCCTACCGGCTGCGCGCGGTGATCACGCAGGGCAACCCGCTGGTGTCCTCCGCCAACACCACCAAGGTGAAGAAGGCGTTCGAGCAGCTCGACTTCTACGTCTACACCGGTCTGTTCATGGAAGAGGCCGCCTACTACGCCGACATCATCCTGCCCGTGTGCAGCGGGCTGGAGATGGAGGGCGTCTACATGCGCCGCGACGACCGCGCGATCCGCTGGCAGGACCAAGTCGTCGACCGCGTGGGCGAGTCCCGGCCGGACTGGGAGATCTGGATCGGCCTCGCACGGGCGCTGGCCGATCTCGACACCCGCCGCCCGGCCGCCGACTGGCGCGAGGCCTTCCCCGAACGGTGGATGGACTACAAGCAGCTGTGGGACGACTTCGTCTCCCACACGCCGGGCGCCGGCGGCATGACCCGCGAGCGGATGAAAGAGCGCACAGAACCGCTGCGCTGGCCCTGCCCGAGTACCGACCACCCCGGGGTGAGCACGCTCTACCTGGACCATCCCAGCTGGTACAAGGCGGCCGAATCCCTGGATCCGGGCTTTCGCGGCAAGCGTTTTCTCACGCCGAGTGGGAAGGTCGAAATCACCACAGCCGAGCTGGACAAGCAGCTGTCGGTCACCGGGCACAGCGCACTGCCCATCTTCTACACCCACCCGGAAGTCACCGGGGCACACCCCACGCTGGCCTACAGCAGCACGTTCGTCACCAATCCCATCAACCCCCAGGCCGTCACCCACCCGGTGCGCCTAGGCGTGCCCGGCACGGGCGCGGTGCACCGCGACTTCCCGCTGATGGGCATGACCGGCCGGCCCAGCGTCGTGCACTTCGCCGAGGTCACCCACTGGACTGCCACCGGCAAGCAGCTCAACGGCATCCGCTTCATCCAGATCCACCCCGACGCCGCCCGCCGGGCCGGCATCGCCGACGGCGACGACGTCCGCGTCGAAAGCCCTCGCGGTGCGGTGACCGGGACCGCGCTGCTGTGGGAGGGCATCCGGGCGGACACCGTGTTCGTGCCCAACACCTTCGGTCCCGCGCAAAAGGTCGGCGACCTCTTCGGTGACCCCCGCTACGAGGCGGCCAACACCCTTCCCGACGACCGCTATTACGACAACCTCTCCGGCCAGCAGGCCTTCAAATGCTTCGCCTGCCGAATCGTCAAGGCCTGACACGGCCCGCCAAGACCGCACACCCCGTCCACCTTCACGGAGGCAGCACATGAGCGCCACATCCGACCCGCGGCTGAAGGCCGAATCCGTCACCGTCCGGCCCCTGGCCGCCTTCGACGAGACCGTCCGGGTTCTGGGCTCCAAGAGCTACACCAACCGCTACCTGGCCATCGCCTCCCTGTCCGGGCAGGAAACGGTCATCGACAACGCGCTGCTGTCCGACGACACCATCTACCTCTCCCGTGCCCTCGAGGCCTTCGGTCATGTCACCTGCGACATCGACCATGCTGCCGCCCGGATCCGCGTCACTCCCACGGGCCGGCCGATGCGCGCACCGCAGGAGGAGATCTTCGTCGGTGGCGCCGGCACCCCGCTGCGCTTCCTGATCTCCATGGCCGGGCACGCCGAGGGCACCACCGTCATCAACGGCAACGCCCGCATGCAGGAACGCCCGATGGGCGACCTGCTCACGGCCCTGCCCCCGCTGGGAGTGGACGCCACCGCCGTCCGCGGCAACGGCAGCCCGCCCATCCGCATCGTCGGCGGCTCCTTCAAGGGCGGCGCCACCACCATCAGCGGCGCCGTCTCCAGCCAGTTCACCTCCAGCCTGATCATCAACGCGCTGCGCGCCCAGAGCGACACCGAGATCACCATCAGCGACGAGCTGGTCTCCAAGCCGTATGTGGAGATGACACTCGCAGCCCTGAAGGAGATGGGCGTCCATGTCGAACGCGAGGGCTACCGCCGCTTCACCGTCCCCGCCGGACAGCAGGCCCGCGGCGGGCAGGTGACCGTAGAGCCGGACGCCTCGGGCATGTCGTACTTCCTGGCAGCCGCCGCCATCCTCGAATCCCGGGTGACCATCCCCGGCATCGGCGCAGGCTCCCACCAGGGCGATGTCCACCTGGTGGAGGCGTTCGAGCGGATGGGCTGTCACACCCAGGTCACCGGCAGCGACATCACCCTGTCCGGCGGCCAGCTGCGCGGCATCGACATCGACATGGAGGCCATGCCCGACGTGGTGCCCTCCCTGGCCATCGCCGCCGCCTACGCCGAGGGCACCACCCGCATCACCAACATCGCCTCCCTGCGGGTCAAGGAGTGTGACCGGATCGCCGCCGTCACCACCGAACTGCGCAAGATGGGCATCGCCGTCGAGGAACACGCCGACGCCATGTACATCACCGGCGGCACCCCGCACGCCGCGGTCATCGACACCTACGACGACCACCGCATCGCCATGACCTTCGCCATCGGCGGCCTGCGCACCGAAGGCGTCGTCATCAAGGACCCCGGCTGCGTCGCCAAGTCCTTCCCCACCTTCTGGCAGACCCTCGACGCCCTCCACCCCTCCCTGGAGAGCACCATATGAGCACCTCTGAGGCGGCGTTCGCCGGCCCGGGCATCCTGCTGGTCCTCGACGGCTGGGGCCACGCCCCCGCAGCCGACGACAACGCCCTGGCCCTGGCCCACACCCCGGTCCTGGACGACCTCGTCACCCGCTTTCCCAGCACGCTGGCCGACGCCTCCGGCGAAGCGGTCGGCCTGATTGCGGGAACGGTCGGCAACTCCGAGATCGGCCACATGGTCATCGGTGCCGGACGGCCACTCCCGTACGACAGCCTGCTGGTCCAGCAGGCCATCGACGACGGCACCCTGCGCACCCACCCCCTGCTGAGCACCGTCCTTACCAAGACGGCCGCCACCGGGCGCGCCCTGCATCTGATCGGGCTGTGCTCGGACGGGCAGATCCATGCCCACGTCGATCACCTGGGTGACCTGCTGGCCGCCGCAGCCGCCCACCAGGTGAGCCGCGTGTTCATCCACGCGATCACGGACGGGCGTGACGTCGCCGACGGCTCCTCGACCGTTTACCTGGAGCGCGTCGCCGCGCTCGCGCAGCGGGCCGGGACGGGACAGATCGCCACCGTCATCGGCCGCGGATACGCCATGGACAAGGCTGGCAACCTCGACCTCACCGAGCAGGCGGTCGCCCTGGTCGCCGACGGCCAGGGCGCGGCAGTGAGCAGCGTGCAGCAGGCGGTGGCCGCCTCCGAACGCGGCGACGAGTGGATGCCCGCCAGTGTGCTCACCTCCGCCGGGCAGGCGGCCATCGCCGACGGGGACGCGGTGGTGTGGTTCAACTTCCGCAGCGACCGCATCCAGCAGTTCGCCGACGCCCTCATCGAGCACCTGGCAGCCAGTGGACGCTCGGCGGACATGCTCAGTCTGGCCCAGTACGACACCCGCGCCGCCATACCCGCCCTGGTGGAGCGGGCGGATGCCTCCGGCGGCCTGGCCGACGAGCTCTCCGCGGCCGGGCTGCGCAGTGTGCGCATCGCCGAGGCCGAGAAGTTCGAGCACGTCACCTACTACGTCAACGGCCGTGACGCCACGGTACGCAGCGTCGAGGAACACGTGCGGATCACCGGCGAGGGCAAGCCCGACTACATCGCGCGGCCGCAGATGAACCTTGACCGTGTCACCGCCGCGGTCGTCGAGGCCATCGGCCGCACGGACGTCGACCTGGTCATCGCCAACCTGGCCAACATCGACGTCGTCGGGCACACCGGACATCTGCCCGCCACCGTCACCGCCTGCGAGGCAACCGACGCTGCGGTGGGGCAGATCCTCGAGGCTGCCCGCGACAGCGGCCGGTGGCTGCTGGCCGTCGGCGACCACGGCAACGCCGAGACCATGACCAAGCAGGCATCCGACGGCACCGCCCGCGCCTACGGCGGGCACACCACCCACCCAGTGCCCCTGGTGATCGTGCCCGCAGGCACCGCCACTCCGGCGCCCGTGCTGCCGAAGAGCGTCACGCTCGCCGACGTCGCTCCCACCGTCCTGCACCTGTTGGGACACAAACCCGGATCCGCCATGACAGGAAGGCCCCTGCTGTGAGCCCGCTCGCCCCTGCCCCCGTCCAGACCGCCTGGCCCCCGGCGCCCGACCTGACCGGCTGCACGAACTCCGCGCACCTGGAGGCGGCGTTCGCGAAGGACGCCGTCGTCCGCGCACTGGATGCCGACGGCGCCGACGCCGTGCTGCGCGAGGTCGCCGACCGCTCCCGCGCGGTCCTGGGCCTGCACAACCCGACCGCCGACGAGGTGCGCATCCACCTGCCGTCCCTCCTGCCCGAACACGCCGAGCAGACCTGGCACTTCGTCAGCGGGTCCATGCACACCAGCGAGGCCGACGGCGGACTGTGTGTCCACCTGGCGCCGTCCGCTCACGTCTGGCTCACCGCAGCCCTGTGAAGGAGGTGAGGCCTCAAGATCCGGGCTCCTGAGCCCCGGATATCCGCATCAAGGTGCCGCCTCTGAACCGTCGGCCCCACCTACGCACCAGATCCACAGATCCACTGCAGCCTGCGTGGGCAGCCCCTTTCGGGTGCCCGGCCCGCGTTCTCTTTCAGGGCACCGCCAACCCCGAAGGATCTGACATGTATGAACTCGTTCGCTCACTGGTGTCCGCTCCATCCGCGGCCGCTGGCCCGGTCCGAGCCGTCCCCGAATCGGCCAGCGCCACCCAGGCCGGAACGCACCCTGCGACCGCCTGGGGAACCATCGTCACGGCAGCCCTTGTCTGCCTGTTCCTTCTTCCTTCCGGCCCCGCGATGACCCTCGTATCCGGCACGGACCTCTCCCCCGCCGGACGGGTCCCCGTCATGGCTGCCGCGACGCTGGCGAGCATCGCCCTCTGGAGGGCCCGTACCCTTTGGCCCGGCCTGCACCCGCCGTCGACACCCGCAGCGCTCCTGGGAGAGCGCGCGTTCCTCGCCTCTCGTGCGGTGCGCGACATCATGCCCGCCGTGCAGTCATCGCCGATGGCGACTGGCCCGGGCTCCTTCGGCACCCGCTGCGGCTCTGCGAGTGGCGGCCCGTCCTCTCCTGAGGCGACCGCCCGGAACGTGGCCGCCTGGCCGGCCCTGCCCCCGCCGTCCGGCCAGTGACTGCCCGAGGGACGTTGCAGGTCCCACGCCACGACCCCACGGTTCCGCTGGAAGAAGGAAGAGCCCCACACGTGTTCACCATGAAGCGCCGCACCGCCGCTCTCGCCTCAACCGCACTGCTCGTCATGTCCGTGGCCGGCTGCGCCGGCAGCAAAGCCCAAGCAGGCGGCGGCGCACTGCAAGTCAGCGGGTCGACCACGGTAGCGCCGGTAGCCGCGGATGCGGCCGAGGCTCTCAAGACCGACGGTCTGGAGATCACCGTGGCCACCCAGGGTGGTTCCGCCGGCGGCATCTCTCAACTCGGCTCCGGCCAGATCAGCATCGCGATGAGCTCGAAGCCGCTGGCAGACGAGGACAAGGCCGCCAGCCCCAACACCGACTTCCACCCTGTCCAGATCGGTGCGGACGCCGTCGGCGTCATCGTCACCAAGGAAGTCGCCGACGGCGGCGTCAAGAACCTCACCGCAGCCCAGGTACGCGGCCTGTTCGAGGGGAAGATCACCAACTGGTCCGAAGTCGGCGGGCCCGACCTGAAGGTCTTCGTCTACGACAAGGAACCCGGACGCGGCACGCGGGAAGTGCTCGACAAGTACCTCTACGGCGACAAGAAGGCCCCGCCGCCGCCGAATTCGGACAACTTCGCCATCGTGGGCGGCAACCTCGAGACCCGCAACAAGCTGGAGTCCACGCCCGGAGCGGTGGCGCCGCTGTCCACGAGCTTCATCGAAGGGCGCGACAAACTGGCCGCGGTAACGCTGGACGGCATCGCACCGACCTCCGAGAACATCGCCTCCAGCAAGTACCCCATGTCCCGGCCTCTGTTCTTGATCACAGACGGTGAGCCGAAGGGGTCGTCGAAGACGTTCATCGACTATGTCCTGTCGGCCAAGGGCCAGGCGCTGATGACCAAACACGGCTACCTGACGCTCAAGCAGATCGGGAAGTAGCCGATGGCCACCCAAACACTGGCGCGAAAACCCGTCACCCCCAAGGCCAGCATCCGCCCACGACGCTCGAGGTGGGTCTGGGGCTGGGTGTACGCCGGGGCGTTCGCTGTGGCAGGGCTGCTCCTGACCGTCGCGGGGTATCTCGGGGCGGGGGTGAGCAGCGGCCACGTCAACTGGCTGGACCTGCTGACCGAAGCGGCGTGGAGCCCGCCCAACTCCCTGTTCGGCGGCCTGGCGATGATCTACGGCACCGCCGTCGTGTGTGCCCTGGCACTCGCCCTCGCGGTGCCTGTCGGCTGGGCAGCGGCTCTCGCCCTGTCGGAGTATCTCCCCGCCCGGGTGGCCCGGCCGTTGCGGATATGCGTCGAGCTGCTCGCTGCCGTCCCGTCCATCGTCTACGGTCTCATCGGCATCATGGCCGTCCGTCCGCTTATCGCGCAGATGGCAGGCGTACCGGGCGGGGACAGTCTCGCGGCTGCCGGAATCGTCCTCGCCGTCATGATCACTCCGACGATCGTGGCGGTCAGTGTCGACGCGCTGGCCGCCGTGCCCGACCGCTACCGCGAGGCCGCCTTCGCCCTCGGGCTGACCCGTCGCGAAGTCATCCGCTCGTCGGTGCTGCCGCTCGCACGCTCGGGCATGCGAGCAGCCGTCCTGCTCGGCCTTGCGCGCGCCCTGGGTGAAGCCATCGCGGTGTTCCTGGTCGTGGGCCGAGCCGACGGGCACCTGCCCACCAGCTTCGGCGAGTTCTTGGACTCGCTGGTCCATCCCGGCCAGACACTCACGACGAAACTTGCCGGTCCGGAGCCTGTCCTGGCCGGGACCTCCGGCCCCTATTTCGCTGCGCTGTGCGGCCTGGGCCTGGTCCTGCTGGCGCTGGTGGCCGCGGTGACGATCTGGGGCACCCGGGAACGGCGCCAGCACACCACCAGCAAGCAGACCGCCCGCTACCGCAGCACGCCGCGGCTGCGGGTGCAGCTGGACCGGCTGATGATGGCCGTGCGGCTGGGGGCCTTGCTGCTGCCTAGCGCTCTCCTGGTCGGGATGATCGCTGTCCTGGCGACACGCGGCAGCGCCGCGTTCAACCCGTCCTTCTGGTTCACCGGGGCAACGGGCGCGGCCGGCGGCGGCGTACGCGACCAGATCGTCGGCACCATGCTGCTCACCGTCACCACCGGCGTGCTGGCTCTGCCGCTCGGCTTCGGCGCCGGCATCCTGATCGGCGTCCACGCATCCGAGCGCACGGCGCGCCTGCTGCAGACCCTGACGGTGGTCCTGGGAGGAGCGCCGACGATCCTGCTGGGACTGGCAGGATTCGTCATCTTGTCCACCACCATGGGATGGGGCCGATCCTGGCTGGCCGGCGCCGTCGTCCTGGTACCTGTCGTCATCCCGGTGATCGCTCTGACCACGTCGGCCCGCGTGCGGAGCCTGCCGACCGAGCTCACCGAGAGCGCCATGGCACTGGGCCTGACCCGGGCGCAGTACATCCGGTCCGTCATCGTCCCCTACACCTGGCCCGCGACGGTCACCGGCCTGCTTTTGGGCCTGGCTCGCGCAGCGGGTGAAACCGCTCCGCTGCTGTTCACCGCCACGGTCTTCTTCGGCGCTCCCACCGTGCCGAGCGGCATCGTGGAATCCCCGGTGCAGGCGCTGCCGACCCACATCTTCACTCTCTCCCAGGACTCGGGCGACCCGCAGGCCGTCAGCCAGGCCTGGGGAAGCGCCATGGTGCTGGTCCTGATCACTGCAGTACTCCTCAGCGCGGCGGTCTGGCTGCGCAACCGCTTCGAAGGAGAGCGATGGACAGCGTAATCACCGTGCGCCAGCTATGCGTACGCAGCCGCGACAAGACCCTCGTCGGGCCCGTCTCCTTCAGTCTCGAGCACGGATCCACCACCGGACTGTGCGGACCGTCGGGCGCAGGCAAGTCGACCGTCCTGCGCGCCCTGGTGGACCTGCTCCCCCGCGGGCTGACCCGCGAGGGCGACCTGCAGGTGCTGGACCGGACGATCGCGCCCGGCAAGGGAGACGCCGACCTCAGGGCCAAGATCGTCCTCGTTCCGCAGACGCCCGTCGTGTTCGGGGGCAGCATCCTCGACAACGCCCTGTTCGGCCTGCGCCACGTCCTGCGGGCCTCCCGGGAAGTGCTCCGGGAACGAGCCGAACAAGCTCTGCACGAAGCCGGGCTGTGGAAGGAAGTCGCTGACCGACTCGATTCACCGGCCGCGAACCTGTCCGCAGGACAGCGCCAGCGGCTGTGTCTGGCTCGCGCTCTGGCCCTGGAACCAGCCGGACTCCTCCTCGACGAGCCGACCAGCGCGCTCGACGAACGCAGCAGGGACACCGTCGAGCAGTCCATCGCGGCGCTGCACGGCCGACGGGCTGTCCTGCTCGTCTCCCACGACCCGGCACAGGTGGAGCGTCTGTGCGACACGACCGTGCACCTGGACCAGCCGGTGGCGGCGGCATCCCCCGCCGCAGTCTCCTGACCCCTCGTTCTTCCTGCTGAGGGGGCAGCACGAAAACGCCTGCTGTCCCTGCCCTCTTCGGCCCTGGCCTGCGCTCGCGTATCAGAGAGGTACAGGGCCGAAGGGCTGGGGTGGGCCTGGAGGGCCGCTCTTCAGGGCGCTCCTGCCCGCTCTCTTTGGTGCAGGATCTGCAGCAACACCGCGCGGACCCCGTGTCCAAGGCGGTAGTAGATGACGCGTCCGTCGCGGCGGCTCTCGATCAACCCCATGCAGCGCAGCCGCTTGAGATGGTGGCTGACCGTCGACGCGGACACCTGCACGTCACACAGTTCGTGCACCGGGACCTCGGCCCCTTTCAGCGCGGCCAGGCGGACGAGCAACTGCAGGCGAACGGGATCGCCGAGCGTTTTGAACACGCTCGACCACCAGGCAGTGTCAGCTTCGCTGAGCTGCAGACACTCCCCCTGGCATTCGGTCTCCGGCCCATGGTGGTCCATGTCGTCTCCTCACCCCAGCGTCCCTCTGGGGAGATATAGATGGGCGAGGCACGCCCACGGTCCCGGTGCCCGCGGCGCACCGGGCCACCGACCGGCCCGGAAGGCTCAGACGGCCTGCGACAACAGGCCGGCCATGGCGGCCAGCACACCGGGGGCCACCCGGTAGTACACCCAGCTGGCGCGCCGCTCCGACTCCAGCAGTCCCGCCTCGCGCAGTTTGCGAAGGTGGTGGCTGACAGTGGGCTGGGAGACGCCGACGTCCTGGATATCGCAGACACAGGCCTCACCGTCGGGCTGTGCGGCAATCCTGGAGAACAGCCTCAGCCGTACCGGGTCGGACAGTGCCTTGAACATGGCGGCGATCTTTTCCGCATCGGCCGCGGAGAGTTCCTCTCGCCCCAACGGCTGGCAGCACTGCAACGACGTGGTGACAGCCAGCACGGCAGGACCTGAAGCCAACTTAGACATGCCTCTATGTTGACAGTTATCTAATCACCTGCCAAGGGCGGAGCGGAACCCGGATGCGCCGACTAACCGGACTCGATCGCCTTCACCGCCTGGCCGCCCGGCCGGCCCACCAAGTCAGCCTGGCAGCACACCTCTCTGATCCGGACCGCCACTCGCGCCGCCGTCACCGTGGCCGCCCGCCCGCAGCCGCTCCTTTTCTCTTCCTGGCTGCCCTGGCACGGTCGGCATTCGCGATGCACCTGGCCGTCATCACCCTGTGCCCCTGCCGCTCGCCGCGGCTCTACTGTGCCCAGACCGCCTGTGACTTGGGGCTGAGCGGAGCCGGACACCCATCCGGCCGTGACATGCTGCCCTCTACCACCAGAGCGCTGCCGTGCGTGCCGCTGTGGAACGCCAGGCTCGTCGCCCTGTCACAGCCCGCTGTGGCAGGCACCAGAGCCGGAGTCGGCCACCGCCAATTCTGTTGCAGCGTCGCATTGCGGCAGCATCCGGTCGTCGGCTGGAGCCGCCAGGGCGCTGGCGGCGTGGCCGCCCGCGAGCAGACGGATTCGTGGTACGTCCATTTTTGATCGCACACGAGTGATCACTCGGCGTCTATGGTTGAACCGTGACTCTCATAGAGCTGCAGGCGTCGCAGGACGGTTTCCCCCAGAGCGGCTCGTGCGGACCGGGACTGGAGTGCAAGCCCCTGGACCGCACGGAGGCCGAGCAACTGTCCGCGATACTCAAGTCCATCGCCGATCCGACCCGGTTGCAGTTGTTCCGGTTGCTGGAGCAGGCCCCCAACGGCGAAGCCTGCGTATGCGACCTGGCTGGCAGCCTGGGACTGCGCCAGTCCACCGTCAGCCATCACCTCAAGATCATGACCGAGGCGGGGCTGCTGGACCGGGAGCGCCGCGGCACCTGGGCCTGGTACTCCGTCAACCACGACGGGCTGAAACGAATCCGCTCCATCCTGGATCCCGCACCGCGCGCCGCATGCAGCTGACCGCCCCCTTCGATCCCACGGACGGCACTCAGTCCGGGCGCCGGCTGCCCGTCCTCGCGCTGCCGGGCCGCGGGCCTGAACGGTGAACGCCCGCGGCCCTGTCGAGCCGACTCCCGCTGACGGCACGGGTCAGTCATTCCGGCAGACCCTGCGCGGGCGACGCCGTCCACGTCGTGTCCCGGCTGCGTCGCCAAGCCGCTTAGCCGTGGCGTCTCCGGTCAGGACAGGAGGGCTGCGATCTGCGCGGCGGCCTCGCGGGCCGGGCGTCCGACTCCGATCAGGGTGGCCGAAGCGGGTCCGGTCCAGTCGCCGTAGCCCAGCAGGTGCAGCCGTGGCTCGCCGACAGCGCGCGTGCCCTCGGTGGCAATGTGCCCGCGCGTCCCTCGCAGGCTCAGCGGGGCCAGGTGGGACAGGGCGGGCCGAAAGCCCGTGCACCAGATCATCGCGTCCGCGAGAGCCGAAGTGCCGTCGGCCCACACCACCCCGCCGCTGGTGAGACGGTCGAACATCGGCTGGGCCTTCAACAGCCCCGCGTCCCGCGCAGCACGGACCGGCGACACGGCGACGATGTCGCCGAGCGAGGCCACACCGCCGGTATCGGCCGTGCCAGCGTCCAGGGCGCGGCGGCGGGCAGTGGCGGCGTCGAACAGGGCGCGGCCGTCGATGTCGTCGGCGAGGTAGCGGGGCGGGCGCTGAGTTACCCAGGTCAGGTCGATCCCGCCGTGGGCAGCCAGGTCGGCTGCGATCTGTGCACCAGAGTTCCCGCCGCCCACCACCACGACGCGCTGCCCCGCGAAGTCGGACGGGCGCCGGTAGCCCGTCGTGTGCAGTTGGCGGCCGGCGAACACCTCGCGGCCCGGGACGGCGGGCAGGAAGGGGCGCCACCAGGTGCCGGTCGCCGACACGACCGCCCCCGCCGTCCAGACACCCATGTCGGTCTCCACCCGCAACCGCCCGGCGTCGGGCCGCACCGCGCTCACTCGGACCGGGCGCTGGACGGGCAGGTCGTAGCGATGCTCGTACTCGGCCAGGTAGTCCACGACGTGTCCGGCGTCCGGGTACTCCTGGCCCGCCTGGGCGGGCATGAGCCAGCCCGGCAGCGAGGAGAACGCGGCCGGGGAGAACAGGTGCAGCGAGTCCCAGGTGTGCCGCCAGGCTCCGCCCGGCGCGCTCTGGGCGTCGAGGATGACGAAGTCGAGCTTGTGGCGGCGCAGATGGTAGCCGGCGGCGAGTCCGGCCTGCCCGCCGCCGATCACCACCACGTCGGCATGTTGCGTCATGCGGCCCGCGCCGTCGCGCACGTGGCGCATCGCACCGTACGGGCCGGGGGCTGGTACGGAGTGCTGAGCATCGATGGACGACGGGCCTCGTTCACGGCCACCCGGGCATGTGCCTCACAGACGGCGGCGCCGCAGTCGCGGCAGATCCCGACAGCCGTGTGGGTGGTCGCCTGCGTGCGGCAGTCGAGGCAGTGCATCAGCGGGCTCCCCCAGTGGTGGTCAGCGCGGACGCGGTGAACTTCCGGCGCCAGGCGAGGGCGACGTAGACCAGGCCGATCAGGACGGGCACCTCAATGAGAGGGCCGACGACACCTGACAGGGCCTGTCCGGAGGTAACCCCGAAGGTGGCGATGGCGACCGCGATGGCCAGCTCGAAGTTGTTGCCCGCCGCGGTGAACGCCAGCGTCGCCGTGCGGTCGTAGGCGAGACCGAGGCCCTTGCCGAGCAGGAAGCTGCCGAAGAACATGACCGCGAAGTACACCAGCAGCGGCAGCGCGATCCGTACGACGTCCAGCGGCTGCGAGGTGATCGTCTTACCCTGCAGAGCGAAGAGGATGACGATCGTGAAGAGGAGCCCGTACAGAGCCCACGGCCCGATCTTCGGCAGGAACTTCGTCTCGTAGGACTCGCGGCCCATCTTCTGCTCACCGATCCGGCGGGTGAGGAACCCGGCCAGGAGCGGGATGCCGAGGAAGATGACGACGTTCAGGGCGATCTCCCACATGGAGATGTCCAGGTGGTCGCCATCGCCCAGACCCAGCCAGCCCGGCAGCAGGTCCAGGTACAGCCAGCCCAGCAGGCCGAACGCGATGACCTGGAAGACGGAGTTCAGCGCGACCAGGACGGCGGCCGCCTCGCGGTCGCCGCACGCGAGGTCGTTCCAGATGATGACCATCGCGATACAGCGGGCAAGGCCGACGATGATCAGGCCGGTGCGGTACTCGGGCAGGTCCGGCAGGAAGATCCACGCCAGCGCGAACATGACCGCGGGGCCGACGATCCAGTTGATGACCAGCGAGGAGACCATCAGCTTCTTGTCGCCGGTGACGGAATCCAGCTTGTCGTAGCGGACCTTGGCCAGCACCGGATACATCATGATCAGCAGGCCGAGTGCGATCGGCAGGGAGATCCCGCCGATCTCGATCTTCGCCAGCGCGTCGTTCATCCCCGGGATGAGGCGTCCCAGGCCCAGGCCGACGGCCATGGCGAGCAGGATCCACACCGCGAGGTAGCGGTCGAGGGTGGAGAGCTTCTTGACGATCGAGTCGTCCCCGCCAGTGTCTGTTGACGCGGCGGCGGGCTCGGTGGAGGTCACGGGCAGGCCCTCTTGTTCTCGGCAGCGGTACGGGCGGAGGCGGCCAGCGCGGCGAACTGCTCGGACAGCCCGGCCAGGACGTCGGGCTTGAGCTTGAAGTAGGTGAACCGGCCGCAGGGCTCGGTCTCCACCAGTCCGGCCTCGCGCAGCACCTTCATGTGGTTGGACAGGTTGGTCTGCTTGGCTCCGGTCTCCTCAACCAGGTGCGTCATGCAGAGCGTCTCGCGCGCCAGCAGAGTCACGATTTTCAGGCGGAGCGGATCGCCCAACACCCTGATCACATCAGTATCGACTGAAGTCAGCATGCCCTGATACTGTCACATCACCACGCACTGATACCAGCGCGGGCTGACTTATTGGGCGCGTCGAAGGAGTCCCCGTGTCCGCCTCCTCCCTGCCCCTCCTGCCCGACCAGCGCCTGGCCGCCGGGGCCGCCCGCCTCGCCACCCGGCACGCTGGCCGCTTCTCCGCCGAGACCGTCCAGGCCCTGCTCACCGACTCCTACAACCTCCTGGCCGCCGCCGCGCAGGTGCGCAGGCACCTGGTCGTGGTGGCCGAACGCTTCACCGCGGAGCGCCTGGTTGCTCTCGCCCGCGTCCAAGGCGGCCCCGGCAGCGGGCTGCCGCGCGTGCTGTTCGTCTGCAGCCACAACGCGGGCCGCTCCCAGCTCGCCGCCGCCCTCCTCGCACACCGCGCCGTCGGCCAGGTCACCGTGTCCTCCGCCGGCACGCACCCCGCGGCTGAGGTGGAGCCGTTCATCGCGCAGGTCCTCACCGAGGCCGGCGTCGACGCCTCCGGGGCGTTCCCCAAGCCGCTGACCGACGAGGTCGTGAGGGCCGCCGACATCGTCATCACCATGGGCTGCGGCGACGCTTGCCCTGTCGTGCCCGGCCGCCGCTACCTGGACTGGCGCGTCGCCGACCCCGACGGAGCGCCGCTCGCCGCCGTCCGCGACATCCGCGACGCGATTGCCGCCCACATCACCGAACTGCTGTCCTCCCTGCCCGCCTGAACCACCCGCTGGTCCACCCTCGTGAAGGAAGAACCCATGTCCACCGCCCCGCTCGCCTCCGTGCTCTTCGTCTGCGTCCACAACGCCGGCCGCTCACAGATGGCCGCCGGATTCCTCACCCACCTCGCGGGCGACCGGATCGAGGTCCGCTCCGCCGGATCCATCCCCGGCGACCAGGTCAACCCGGCCGCCGTCGAGGCGATGAAGGAAGCCGGCGTCGACATCGCCGACGCCAAGCCGAAGATCCTCACCACCGAGGCTGTCCAGGCATCCGACTACGTCATCACCATGGGCTGCGGCGACGCCTGCCCCATCTTCCCCGGCAAGAAGTACCTCGACTGGGCCCTCGATGATCCGGCGGGCAAGGGCATCGAGGCCGTACGCCCCATCCGCGACGAGATCAAGACCCGCATCGAGGCCCTGATCGCCGAGATCGACGCCAAGCAGGAGGCATGAGCGGCGTGACCGGCACAGACGACGTACGCGAGGTCATCGTCATCGGCTCCGGCCCCGCCGGATACACCGCCGCCCTCTACACCGCCCGCGCCGAACTCAAGCCGCTCGTGTTCGGCGGCGCGATCTTCGTCGGCGGCGCGCTCACCACGACGACCGAGGTAGAGAACTTCCCCGGCTTTCCCGAGGGCATCGACGGACCGGACCTGATGCAGAACATGCGGGCGCAGGCTGAGAGGTTCGGCGCCGAGATCGTCGAGGACGACGTCGTCTCGGTCGACCTTGCCGGGGACATCAAGACCGTCACGGACACCGCCGGGACCGTGCACCATGCGAAGGCTGTGATCGTCGCGACCGGGTCCGGCTACCGCAAGCTTGGCCTGCCGAACGAGGACGCGCTGTCGGGACGCGGGGTGTCCTGGTGCGCGACCTGCGACGGCTTCTTCTTCCGCGACCGCGACATCGTCGTAGTCGGCGGTGGTGACACCGCCATGGAGGAGGCCACCTTCCTCACTCGCTTCGCCCGCTCGGTCACCGTCGTACACCGGCGCTCTACCTTGCGTGCCTCCCAGGTCATGCAGAACCGCGCCTTCGCAAACGACAAGATTTCCTTCGCCTTTGACAGTGAGATCGCCGAGATCAAGGAGAAGAACGGCATGCTCGGCGGGGTCGTCCTGCGTGACGTCTTCACCGGCAAGACACGCGACCTAGACGTGTCCGGCCTGTTCATCGCCATCGGCCACGACCCGCGCACCGAGCTGTTCAAGGGCCAGCTGGACCTGGACGAGGACAGCCGTGCCCCGGCTAGGCCGATGATCGGGGAGCCGGTGGTGGCCGAAGCACCAGCGCCGTCGGTGTCGGTCGCGGACAGTTCGTCGAGGGCTTGGAGGACGGTGGCCACAGTGGGCTTGCCCCAGTGCTCTCCGCTGGCGGGGATGCTGTTCGTGATGTGGATGACGGGTATGAAGTCCGCCATCAGGTCGAGCCTGTCGAGGACTTCGCCGTCCGAGCGAACCCGGTACCGGGCCTTGTGCATCGGCAGGTCGTACAGCAGGTCGCCGTGCTTAAGCTCGTCCAGGTCCCATTCCGCGTCAGTGAGGTAGCACGTCCACGGGGAGGGCCGGGTGGGTGCCCACGGGTAGGTGCGGGTGATGAGTCCGGTGTCGGCGTTGCGCGCGTCGCCCGTGACCAGGATCGGGTCGCCGCTGTCGGTGTACAGGTACTCGCGTGCGGGGCCGCCGTCCTTTGCTGCGCCGCGCCGACTGGCCGGTCCGATCGCTCCAAGTTCGTACGTGACCCGCCGAAGCCTCGCTTTGAGCCCGCGCCGTTTGTCCTCGGGCAGTTCCCACGCCAGGTGAACGCGCAGCGGGAACTCGGCGCCGTCCTGCTCGCCGTCTTCCGGCCACTCCGGAAAGTACAGACCGGGGTCCCAAGTGCGCAGCAGGACCCGGCCCTTCCCTGGGTCCCAGGCCAAGGTGTAGACGGCGTCGCCCAGCAGGATCGCGGTTCTCTCGGCCTGCTGAAGGCGTAGCGGCAGCATTTCCTTCTCCGCCCACGCCCTCAGCTTGTCCTGTACGGCCAGCGCCGCAGCTGCCTCAAGGGTCGGCTCGTCGTCGGTGTGCTCCGCGCCCGCAACGCTGATGACCTGCTGGGAGCCAAGAAGGTAGCCGAGCGCGGTGTCGACCAGCTTGGAGGCGTCGCCGAGTTCCCTCCGTTCGAAGCCAGCCTCGTCATCGCCTGTCACGGCGGCGACCTGGCCGACCTGGTTGGAGTCGTACGCGGCCAGCAGCCGGTAGGCGGCCAGGCGTCGCAGGTCCTCGTCTGGCACCCAGGATCGGGTCAGTTCCGCCCAGGTGTTACGGCCTGGTCGGCGCGGGTCGGCCATGGCTGGCTTGTAGTCCAGCCAGCTCCAGACGTCGGTGATCAGCTCGCGCAGGCCCACAGTGCCCCTCCGGCAGTCGGCCCCGCGCCGCGCCTCCAGCCTACGAGACGTCTTCTACGTCGGGCTTCCGCAGTTCACAGCGCCTCGGGACCGGAAATTACCGAGCAGCTGAAGGTTCGATGTCGAAGAATTCGTCATGCACAGCAACTTGCCGGGTGATTGGCCCACAGCTGACATTCCCTACGCGATCTCACTCTCAGGATCGAACTGGTCCACACCAAGGCCCGTGGTCGTCTATCCGCCCGATGAGGGCGGCGGCCGCCGCGTTCCCCCGCCGCGCCTGCCTGGAGGACTGGGACCATGTCGACGTGGCCACCTCAGATCGGATCGGGTGGTGCGGTGGCGGACAACAACGTGGCAGCGGTAGGACGACTCAGGTCGGTCAGATAGGGGGCTGGGCCTGCGCGGCGGCGTTCGTGGCCCCTCTCGCAGCGGCGGCGACGGCCGTCATATCCGACGCTTCACTGCGGCGCAGGACAACGATCTTGAGAATAGCGATCAGGCTCGGTCCACAAAGCACCATGGCCAACCACCAGACGTCCCGCGCCACATAAACGCCCGCCCCCAACATAGCGATACTCATGAGACCGCCGACTATCAGACTGGCCATCCGAAACCTGTGCTGGCGCACCTCCCGCTCTGAGCGGGCCTTCCTCTCAGCAGCCTGCCTCTGTGCGTCCAACTGCCTTAGACGTATTTGGTGTTCACGCTTCAACTGTGGTTCGAGGGCTTCAAGGGCCACCTTGAGTTGGTCCGGTCCGCCAAGAGCCGCTCCCCATTTCATGGCGATCTCCAGTCCAGCAGAGACCAGCGGATCATCGTCGCGCCGCATCGGCGACGTGCTGCTGTTCTCTACGCTCACTGATGCGCCCCTCCGTCGCCGCTTCCTGCTGGCGAGTAGTCGAGTTCTGTCGGTTCCGGCGGCGGTCCAAGACGTAGGAAAAGCGCGGCCAAGGAGCGTTCGATCGACTGCTCGGCGGCGTCTACTTCGAGTTCCTCATGATCGACAGGCTGGACAAGCAGATCGATATCCGCGCGTGGATACACCCTCGTTCCGCGCGCGAAACTCCCGCTGACGGTGGACTCCGATTCGTGCTTGGCTGCGGTGTTCGCGGCCTCGCCGTCGGCACTCTCGAGGTCGTCTACCCGGGCCGGAGACTCCATCCGGTCAATGATCTGCCTCGCCAATTGGATGATCTCAACTGAATCTAGTGCTCCAGGCGTTGGCAGGCTGATGATGAATCCCAGGTCATGCAGGGCATCGAGCAGGGCCGTGCTCTCGATCGATGGTGCACTGGTCATGTGCTGCATCAGGGCCTCGGCAAGCTCCGCCTTCGTGAAAGCAGACGAACCAAGTTGGAGAAGATCCCGGTGGATGCGGATATATGCCTGTGCGAGCAAAGCCTCATCCACAGGATCGGACTTAATGTTCCGATCAAAATGCAGAGGGCGGGCGTGCCCTATCTCCGATGCATGACGAGAGCGACTCCACCACCTCGGCCCCCCAGATCTGGGAATAGGGCCCACCCCCCGTTAGTCGACATGCTCACAGTACTCGCCAGCGTACGGAGGGTGCAGTGTTTGGCGTAGACGAAACGCCTTCTCTCGTAGGGCTCACTGGGCAGTTACGGCGCAGGTAACCCACCGCGTCACCACGGCGATGGCGGCGCCGGACTGCGGCTGACATCGTCGACGTTCCCAGAGGCCCAGGACACGACAACACCTGGTCACTGGCGGAGTGCTGCGCGCGGCGAGGACCAGCCCGTAGGCCGGCAGGCCCCATGCGGGCCGCTGGGGACCGATACGCCCTGGGCCATTTCCTCTTGGGGCCGTTGTCGGTCGTGCGTCTGCCCTCACCAGTTCAGCGGCGGCCGTCGAAGCGGTCGTCATCTGTGTCGGCGGGCAGAGTGTCGAGCTGGTCGGGGTCGGCCAGCTCCGTCAGTCCGTGCACGGCGGCGTCCATGCGGTCGGGGCTGTCCATTCCCTCGACCCAGGTGACCATCTGGCCTTCCAACTCGGGGTATTCGCCGACGTGGTGTACGAGCCGCTGTTCGTACAGCTGGGCCACGGGGGCGGCCCGCAGGCGTTTGCCGACCTTGGCGGTGACCTCCAGGATCATGGGCATGAGGAGCCCCTTGGTGACGCCCTCGCGGCGCAGCTGCTCCCATGCCTGGGTGACGATCTGCCGCGCCATGTCTCCGCCGTAGTTCTTCTCGACCACGATCGCGTCGGCCTTGAGTTCGAGTGCGAGACGGCATGCGGCCAGGCCCCAGTCGTTGGCGCCCATCGATCCGGATCGGTCAGCCAGGACGTACAGCTGCCGGTCGAAGTCGCGGCCGACGCCGATGACGCCCGTCTCGTCGCCGACCGTGGACTCTCCGCCGGCGGGGTCGACGGCGACGACGATGCGCGCCATGTCGAGGCCGGAGAACTGGACGGCGTTGATACGGGCGGTCTCTATCCACTCCCGCCGCCAGACGCCCCCCTCCGGCGGACGGGGCTTCTGCAAGTAGAGGGCAGCCCAGACGCGTTCGCCGACTCGCTTACGAGTCTTGGTGTGGTGGGTGACGTCGAAGCGTTCGGGCCACAGCGCCTCGCCCGGAGCGCGGCCGAGCGGGTCGTCGAGGCTGTCGGCGATGGCGGGCAGGTCGATGACCCGCCAGGCGTCGCGCTCGGTGGCGAGGATGCGTCCGGCGAGGTCGTCTTCGTGCCAGCGGGTCTGGATGAGGCAGATAGCGCCGACTGGTTCGAGTCGGGTCTGCAGTACGGAGGTCCACCAGTCCCAGGCGCGCTTGCGCATGGTGGGGCTGTCGGCGTCCGCCATGTCCTTGACCGGGTCGTCGACGATGGCGATGTGTGCGCCGCGTCCGGTGAGGCCACCGCCGATACCGGCCGCGAGGAGGCCGCCTTCGCCGCCGACGATGTCGAAGCGGTTGGCGGCCTGGCTTCCTGGCTTGAGTTGGATCCCGAGGTCGTCGCCCCAGGTGTTGATGGCGTCCCTGATCCACCGGCCGTGGTCGTCGGCCAGGTCGGCGGAGTAGCTGGCGATCATCATGCGATGGCCGGGGTTGCGCCGCAGGTACCAGAGAGGCGCCCAGCGGGAGGCCCGTCGGCTCTTGCCGTGCCGCGGGGGCATGGTCAGCATGACGCGGTCGCATCGGCCTGCGGCCATGTCGATGAACGCCTGGTCGATGAGATCCAGGTGCGGGGCTTGCATCTCACGTCCGCTGGTGAGGACGGCTGCGAGTGCACCAGGCGAGCGGTCCATGGCGAGTTGGCGTTCGACGCGCGCCAACTCGGCCCGCAGCGTGGGAGATGCCGCTCGCACGATGGACCGCCGCTGCGCTGGCGGACGGGTCTTGTAGTGGGCTATGACGCTTTCGTGGTCGCGCGGGGTCATTTGCCGTCCGGATCGGTGAGCGCGATCAGGGCGTCGAGTTCGTCGACGGTCACGCTCTCGACCTGGACCGGTCCGCCGTCCGGGCCGGACAGTTCCGCACGGACAGGCATGTCGAGGCCGAGCAGTCGTGCGCGGCGCTCCATGATCCGCAGGGTGCGGTCGATGGCAGCAAGGTCCTGGTCCCGGACGGCCTTCTTGTAGGCGACGAAGAACAGCCGGTCGAGGCGGTCGGATTCCATTGCGCGCAACTCATCTACGTCGTCGTTGAGTTCGGCGCGGCGGTCGGCGAGTGCGGTGCGGACGTCCCGGCAGGCGGCATGAATCAGGGCCCCGTTGGTGGGCGGGTCTTGGTTCTTGCGGTACCGCTCGACTCCGTAGCCCTGCGGGTAGGCGATCCCGTCGGAGTTGACGGTCGGGTCGGCGGCGAGCTTGCGGGCGATCGTCAGCCAGTCCACGCCGGCGAGGCGTAGATCGATGGCGTCCGAGCGGCGGCGCGCGATGGCCGCACGCGCGGCTTTGTCGGGGCGTCCCACGGCGGGGGTCCTTCACAGCTCGGGTGCACCCCCGCGCCCGGAAACCATGATCCCATCAAAGGGATGCGTTCGGCCTCACCTGCGTGCAAGGGAACTGCCACAACATCACTCGATCGAGTGAAGCCCTCTGCAAGGTCAACGCCGGTTGAATTCCTTCCACTAGCGTAAAAGACGCAGGATGAGCGAGGCGCCGGAGTCCGACGACTCTCGTCGCTAACTCATATTGTCTCGGCATAGTGAAACCGGGCCCTGCAAGACAAGGAAGGCCGCTGCGGGCACCCTCTGGGGCTCGACCTTACGGGCAGGACGGCAGTACCAGCAGTACCTGAGTTTCAGCGTCGGCACGAATCTCAGTTCAGCCACAGTCCGTGGCCGAACTGAGCGTGCCTGTCACGCGTTCGGCCCTGTTCGAGAGGTAATGCCGAACCGTGGAAGACAAGCTCATTCCGGCCCTTGTGGCAATTTTCGGCCCGCCGGCCTTGTTCATGATGTTCCTTGAGCGCCTGCTGGACGATCTACGCCGCGTGTACGAGGCGTGGCTCCGTTTCCTGGACGCCATCAAGGGCGGAGGCCACCTTGATGCACCGCCTGCTCCCAATGACGATGAGCCTGACCGGAGGCATGAGGCCGAAGAAGACGAGGATCCCGACGAGCCCGGGCCGGACTCGACATCCGGCCCGGTGCCACTCACATGAAGGACATCTGCTCCCCTTCACCTGGCCGTCGAGGCAGCACGTACTCGGACGAAGCGTCGGGCGCATTACGGTTCTGCCGTAGCCACCAGGCGAATTGGTAGTTGCGGCACGAGCGGTAGCGCGTCGATCGACGCAGCGGCGCACTCTCGGGAATGGAGTGCTCGCCCCATCCGATGATGGGGCGAGCGTTGTCGAGGCTGACAAGAAGGCCCGGCACCAATGCCGGGCCTTCCCAGTGCTCGCCGGGAGCAGGCTCGAAGGCAAGGTGCGCGTTCGCGGCCCAGTTCCATGGGTTGGGCAGCGCGCACAAGTACCAGGCCAGCGGCGGGTTGTCCTCGGGGAGTTCGAGAGTCTGGTGCCGACTGTAGATGTCGAGCCGAGGGCGGTCGGGCTGGCCGAAGCTGCGCAGGCAGTGTTGGTCGAGGGCTACGTGCCGCACGCCTGCCAGCCACATGATGTGGTACCGAGTTCGTGATTCAATTTGGACCTGTATTCGCTGCGACATCCGCTCCCCATTTACCCGCTTCAATTGGCGAGAGATTCATTTCTCTCTACTACCAATTTTATCAAATTTCCCACCAATTCCAGATGCCTGTCATGCCGGAAGCCATTCGGGTAAGGCATGTTGAATTCTTCTTCGAATGCCTTCTCGTATTCCTCCTTGGGGAGCGCGATGGGGCGTCGACAGGTGGCCTTGATGTTGGAGCCACTGAGGTCGGTGACTTGCACGTCCTCGAAGTAGCGGCGGAGCAGCGGCTCCAGGGTCTCGGGGGTGTGGAAACGCAGCTTCTGCCATTTCCCCTTGACGAAGTTCATCTCGACGTTGTCCGCGTCGAGGAAGCTCATTTTCGTGGTGGCTGTCTGGGAGGTGACCCGCTTGGCTTGCTCGTCCCTGAGTTCGCGGGCGAGGTTGCGGGTGCCGAGGCATACGACGCCGTCCGCCGCGCAGAGGGCGTTGACGGTGGTCATCACCCAGTGCTGGTAGTCGAGGGTGGTGGTGGCGTTGATGACGGAGTCGAGGACCACCACGTCGTAGAGGCCGTTGGCCTGGATGTCCTTGTCGATGTCGCGGATCATGCCGACGACGGCGCGGATGTCGACGGCGTACGAGCCGTCTCGGCAGCGGTAGGGCTCGTAGTCGTGGATGTTGAAGCCCATGGCGCGCAGGTGCTTGGCGTAGTCGCCGTACCCGGCGCCGAAGTCCACGACCCGGTGGGTGGGCTTGAGCCAGGGCGTGACCAGTTGGTCCCAGGTCTCGGAGCCGTAGGCAAGCTTTCCGGCCTTGGCCTTGGAGGAGAACTTGCGGAGCCTCTTGGGCTGCACGATGTGCTGGTTCCACACCGGGGCCTTGCTCTCGATGGCGGTCCAGTCGTAGACGCCGTACTCGCCGGTGAGATCGGCGTGGAGTTGGGCGGCGTCGGCGGACGTGACGGTCCAGGCGAGGAGGTCGAAGCGGTTGATGGAGGCGACGACGGCGTATTCGGCGTTGAGGACGATGCGGCCTTGGTCGTCGATGACCACGCTCCCCCAGGGGCCATGGCCGGCGGTCATGTGTCCGATGGCGTTGACGAACGAGAGGTTCTTCCGTTCTGCCACCCGGATGGACTGCCACGGAATCCACGACCAGGCGCCGATGACGCCGGGCTCGGCGTAGACGACGCTGGCCTCGGTCTCGACCCGGTTGTGCAGCAGGTTGAACTGGATCTCGTCCTGCAACCTGACCTTCGTGCCCAGCATGACCGCGGGCGTGTGCGTCAGGCCGATGGCTTGGAGGCCCTTGGTTCTCTGGTGGCCTGCGACGAGCGTGCCGTCGGCGTTGAGGATGACGGGCTTCACGACACCGTGGCGGCGCAGGGGTGCCTGGAGCCTGACGAACGCCTCCTCGCTGAGACGGCGCGGGTTGTAGTCGGCAGGGCGAAGTCGATCGAGCGGGTACGCCTCGTAGAACGTCGTGGTGGGGGCACTGCTCACGCCGCCTCGCCCTCCTCGTGGGCCTGCTGCAAGACGTGCCAGCCGAAGCCGAGGTCACTGTTGGTGTCGTCCACGAACTTCGTGTAGATGGCGTTGAGGGCTTCGACCTCTTCGGAGGTGATCCGGACCCGCTTGGACTCCCACTGGAGGTAGCCCCATTGGAGGTAGTCGACGGTGGCTGCGGCACCGGTGCCCGCGCCGTCAGAGGTGAGTTCCAGCGTCTCGGGAAGGGAGGTGTCGTCGAGGAGCCGGTCTACGCTCTCGCGGTCATAGCCGGTACCGGCCAGGTCCGGGATCTCGGAGAGGATCTCGGCCAGGAGCACGCTGTCGTATCCGGCGAGGTCGTTGGTCCGGTTGTCGACGATGACGATGCGGGCCGCCGCGTCGTCATCGACGTCGACCCAGGTGACGGCGATCTGTTCCCAGCCGAGCTGCTGGGCAGCCGCGTACGTGTGGTTGCCGGCCAGGATCTCGTTGCGGCGTCCCGTGTGGGTGCCCTTGTTGACGACGATCGCGCGGTACTGGCCGTTGACGGTCAGCGATTCGGCGATCGAGGGGAGGTCACCGTTGCGCGGGTTCCGGTAGTACGGAACGAGGTCCTCGGTAGGAATGGCGAGCGGCAGGAGCAGGTCGGGGATGTTGACGGGCGTCGGGGTCACTGGGCGTCCCTTGTGTAGGCCGTTCCCCGCGCCCTACAGCCAGTTCAGACTAGACGATCACGCTGGGTCGCGGCGGTCGCCAGGGCGAGGGTTCAGCTGGTCCGTTCGTCGCCGACTGCCCACCCATCGGTGAACGTGATGGATGGCGGCGGCCACCAGCCCGCAGGCGGGGAATGCCAAGAGGCTGGCAAGAAGGACCCCACCGCCGCCGAGCTGTACAACGACCCAGGCGACAACAGCAATGGCCGCCATGAGCAGGACGGCCATCGCGTCGGCGGCAAGGCGGAGGAGGGTGTGCATCATCGGTTGTTGCAGCCGCAGATGCCGGTAGGCAGGCACCAGGAAGCACAGGATCGGCACCACTCCGCGCCAGGTACGGGAGGTGTCCGACGGTCCGGTTCTGCGGGCGGTGCCTGCTTGGCGGTCATGCTCCATGTCGCTTTCGTCGTCGGGGAGTTGCGGCTGCTTCGGGTTCCGTGAGGTGCCGGGCTGCGTCCGGATCGGGGTCTCCTGGTACTTCGAGGCCCGGGTCACGTTCAGCGAGGGCCCTGATCGGCTTCCCGTCCCGCTCGACGAGGAGACGTTCGTACAGCTCGCGGTCCTCTGGGTGCCCGGCGAAGTCCTCTGTGTTCATGGCACTCCTGAGTGCACGGGGACCCGCCCCCGGCGTGAGGCGGGGACGGGTCCGGTCGTGATCGTGGATCTTGGCGGCGCTCCGGCGGCTCCGCTCAGGCGCGGGGCCGGTGCCTGGCGGGTAGGGCGCGGGGGATTGGCCACCCGCCAGGCACCGAAGGGGAGTGCCGCATGCCACGGCACGTTGGTGAGCCGGTTCCTCGGCTGAGGCCGTCCCCACCAACGAGATAGACCGTACCACGCGTCAGTGTTGGGATCTATTTTTGCCTATGACGCAGCGCCGTACTCGAACCCGTCGAGGGGCTCTGCGCCGTGGGCTGTCGGCCCGTCCGTGAAGAACAGCCCCTGCCGGACCACCATCGGCCTTGCAGGTGAAGCTCCCTCACTCCCTGGCAGCCTTGGCCTCGGCGGCGAGCAGCGCCGCTTCGAGCTCGACCAGGCGGGCCGTGACCATGAGGTGGGTGCGCACGTACACCGAACTCCCGGCGCTTTCCATGAGGCCGGCGGCCGCGAGCAGCGTGAGGTTGTACGCCTCGTTCAGCGCCGTCCCCTCATTGTCACGACGCGCCTTGAACAGGTGCGCCGCAGCCTCGCGGACGAGCTGAGCCACGTCGGGGTCGTACTCCTCAAGGGCGTTGGCGGAGACCGGCACGTCGAACAGGTTGCGGTTGATGCTGCGCATAGCCCTGATGTCGTTCATCACTGTGGGGCTCCATAGGGAAGGGGGCGGCCCGCTGGGGGCCGCCCCGGGATGGACAGGTCAAGCTGCGACGGCGCCCGGCTCGGCCGCCGCCTCGGTCTCGGTGTCGTCCCCCTCCTGCTCCGCCGGGCCCTCGGGCTCCACATCGGCGGCCAGAGCGGCCCCGGTCTCCGCGTCGGCGTCGGCGTCCGAGGCGGGCTCGGCCTGCGTCTCCGGCTCGGCGTCGCCCGCAGCCGGGTCCAGCTGGGCGAGAACGGCGTCGGCGTCGGCCATCAGGTCGGGTGCCGCGGCGGCGGGGTTGACCATGATCTCGCTGGCGTCGGCGTGCGCTTTCGCCTGGCGGAGCTGGAAGCGGGCCCTCTGCACGACGTCCGCGACCCGGTCCATCTGCTCAAGCCGCTTGCCGACCTCCCCCGCCAGAGTGCGGGCCAGCTCCATGGGGTCCGCCTTTCCAATGCTGTCCAACAGCGCCCACATCCCCTCGATGGCGTCGAGGTCGCTCTTGGTCTTGGCCTGCGCGCGGCTCCGCTCGGCCTTCTCCTCGGGGGTCATCTCGTCGACGTCGACCATGGAGGCCTGCGTGGCCGCCTTCTCCTGCTTGCGCATGGCGTAGGCGATGTGGACGAGCTGATTGTCGTTCTTGTCGCCCTTCTTCCAGTCCTGGAAGACCGCCTTCTGGTTCTCCCTCGACAGCGCGGCGATCTGGACGGCTGCCTGGGTACCGATGTGCCCGAGGTCGACGGCCGCCTGGATCTCGGGGCGCAGGGCGAGCAGGGCCAGCCGCTGGTTGACGAACTGGACCGACTTGGAAAAGGTCTTGGCGACCTTGGGGACGCAGGCAGGGTCACCGTCGTACTCGTCGTCCAGGACCTTCTTGAAGCCGCGCGCCTCCTCCAGCGGAAGCATGTCCTCGCGGTTCAGGTTCTCGGCCATCGCCTTCTTGAAGGAGTCCATGTCGCTGATCTCGGACTCGCCCTCGGGCAGAAGGATCTTCGCCTCGATGGTGATGTTGTCCGCGAGTTCGTTGGCGCGGAAGCGGCGCTCGCCGGCAACGAGCTCGTAGCCCTCCGCCACCTTCCGGACGACGATCGGCTGAAGGAGGCCGTGCTCCTTGATCGACTCGGCCAGCTCGTTCAGCGCGTCCTCGGTGAAGGCCTTACGGGGCTGGTGCGGGTTGCGGTGGATCTGGCGCATCTTCAGGGTGGCGTACTTGTGCGTCATTTCGGTCTCCAAGCGGTCAGTGGGGGCTCGGGCTTCCCCCTTCCTTCTGGTTCTATTCTATATGCATTTAGAAGAAGCGTCCACAATTTTTCGATAAGTTTCTGCAGGTCAGACGCCAAAACGCGGACCCACGACGGATCCGCGTTCGACTTTCCGCGCAGGTCAGCCCGCGGCGGGCGCATCCGACTGCTGCAAGCCACACCCGACCCGTTTCGGGTCAACAATGGCCAGCGCGCCGAGCGCAACGAGCGCCGTCCCCTCATCCAGGGCGACGTTCTCCACGCCGCCCGACTCTTCCAATCGGGCTAGCACTCGGTCCAGCTCGATCCCCACCCGTACCCTCCCCGCGTTCAGCCGTTCGTCCCCCGCGGCAAACGTGGTCGCTTAGATCCCTACACAGCCGTGATGGAGGCACACATCAGACACCAAAGGGCGCCGGACGCGATTCTCACAGCCTGAGAGGTGGAAGTGGGGCGGCGACCCGCACGCTGAGTGCGCTTTCTATGACTGCTGGCTACCGATCTTGCTGGAGCCCTCTTGCAATGTCAACCAACCTAGACATTAGACCGTTCCCTGTGTCACCCCTGATACTTGGCATGCACCACGCCTTGCCACTACCGCCCAACCGGGCCCGCTACTCACCGAGGAGCCGCCGTCCTATGCCGCTCGGCCCGGACACCCCTCTTTCCAGCAAGCTCGCTGTACTGCTCGGCAGGAAACGGGCGAGGGAAGGGAAAACACCCAGTACTCGCAACCTGGCCAGTGCGACAGCAGCGACGCCCGGGGGCAAGCCGGTGATGACTCATCAGGTCATCAACGATCTTCTGAACGGCGTGAAGTCTGACCCCAAGAGTTCCCAATTGGCCGGACTCGCAAGGGCATTCGATGGTCCGGTAGCTTACCTACTCTCCGGTTACAACGGTCTGACCTCCCTGACCGTCTACGAAGAACACCAAGACGCCCGCGAGGCGCTCCGGCTCATTCACGACCTGGGTGAAGCCGGCGCCGCTGAACTATTGGAGGCCGCACGTGAGATCCGGCTGCGACATGGGCGCAGCGATCTCACCGTGCCAGAGGTGCCCGAACCTCTCCCCCCTGTAGCTGAACCACCGCGGCCAGGTCGGCGCAGGCGCCTCAGCTTCACCGAAGCAGCCGAACGCGCGGTCTCTGATCTGGAAGGAAACTGAACTACATGGACGGCATCGTCTTCGGACTGTGCGCCCTGTTCGGCTTAGCGGGCACCTTGCTCTCCGCTCGCGAGGCATGGCGCCATCGGGACCAAATCGAGTACCGCATCGCTCGATCCACCCGGGCAGCGGCCTTCGGCGTCTGCACGTTAGGCGTGCTCTTGGCTGTACCAGCGATTGAGAGCCTGGTCGAGTCTGCGACCGGAATGAACAACGCGGCAAAGATCGGCGCCCACATCTGCGCGGTCCTGTGGTGCGGCAGCCTTCAACTCATGCTCGTGGATTGGTCGTACAACCAGGACGTACTGAAGGCCAGCCTCTACGCGCGTATCGCCTTCGCGGCGTGCGTCCTTGCAGCCATGCTGCCGCTCTTCGCCTACACCACCGCGGAGGGGATCGAGTTCACGACCGAATACGCCAACGTCCCCGGCGTCACCGTTTACCTGCTGGTCTACCTCGGCTACGCCGCCATCACGTGCGGCGAGATCGCGTTCCTGTGCTCTGGGATGGCGCTCGTCGCCAGGCGAAGGGGGCATTCCTGGTCGGCTCGCGGGCTGGGGCTTTCTACGGTGTCGGCGCTTCTCGGAGTTGGCTACGCCGCCAGCAAGGGCTCATACCTGGTGGCCAACTACCTTGGCCACCCTTGGAGTCTGGAGACGGAAGAGATCATCTCGCCCCTTCTGGCGGGGCTCTCCGTGATCACACTAATCACCGGACTGACCATGGCGATGATCGGCAGGCGGCTCGCCGCCCGCATCGTCTGACTCAGCTGAGAGGTCGGCCAGCTTGCGCCAGCGGAGGACAACACGCCCTGGCTCCAAGGTGCGAACACCGCGGGCGCTCGCTGGGAAGACCTCAACGCCCTCCAAGAGCAGCGTGGTGATGGCCCTCTTCGATGCGGTTGGCGCAGAGTTCCACCACCTCACCAGATCCTTCGCCCGCCCCAGTGAGAAGCTCGCCATCTGATCCGAGTACCGCTTCCGGGATCGAGCGGACTTGAGGCTGTCGGCGATCTCCTTCTCAGCCGCCACGAGCGCAGCCTTGCTGATCTGACGCGCTCCGTACAGGGTTCCGACCTCAGTCCGACGCGCTTCCAGGTCCTTGATGTCAAGGTCAAGGCTCTTCACCAGCTTCCGCACAGCCTCTTGGGCCTTGAGGATCTGGGCTCGGACACCGGGCTTGAGGAGCTCTGCCACGACGTACTCACCGACGTGACTCTCCAGCAGTTCCGCATCGATACGGACTTCACCGCAACCGCCTCGCCCCTCCTTGTCCTTCGGGCGACAGCGATAACCAGGGGTTCCCGCATTGGTCCGTGCACCCTGAAGCGCATGAGTGCACTGGCCACAGGTGCACCCGCCATCGGTCAACAGGTAGTCGTACGGCACGTCTGCGTCGCCCAGCTTCCGGTGCTGCTCGCGCTCGAGCAGCGCCTCGAACTCCTCGCGAGTAATAACGCCCAGGTGGCCGGCGTCGACGAGCTGTCCATCGTCGTCGTAGCGCAGCCCTGCGATCGCCGGGTTACGGAAGAGCCGTCCGACCGAGGCGTCCTTCCACTCTCCGCCGAGCGTCCCCCGGTAGCCCTGTCCATTCGCCCAGACAGCAACGTCTGCATTGGACACAGTGAGGTCGACCAGCGCCCGGCTGACCATCTGGCGCAGCGGGTCCACTTCGTCATCACGCAGCCGCTGACGCGACTGATCGTCGAAACCGTAGAGCCGTGGCATGCGGTGGTCCGTTCTCATCTCATACGCCCTGCAACCGCCCGAATCCTAAGTCACAGCACCTGTGCCGTGACTATGAACCGAGAGGACCGGCTGATCAAGGGCTACGCAGGTCACTACTCCGGGGGCTTCACCCCCAGAACGTGCCAGAGTGCTGCGGTAGGGACCCTCACCGTGCCGCCCAGAAGGAGTGTCGGCACAGGGAATGACCCGTTCTTGATCAAGTTGTAAGCCTTGTGCGCGCCGATCCCCATCGCCCGAGCAGCCGTCGTGACGTTCACCGTCGTCGGGAGCGCGAGCAGTTCTTCCCGGGTCATCGGGCTGGCCCCGGAGTCCGTAGCTGCAGAAGCGTCCTTCGTTGTCATTCCCGTTGTCGCGATCTCCCCCACGCCAACATGCCATAAGGATACGCCAACACTGGAGTGTTGGGGCAAGATAGACATTGGTTCGACAAGGACCGACACAGAAGATCCACATGCCACCACGCGGGGAGAAGCGTGTCAGACATCAGCTATTTCAAACGCTGCCAGTGCAAGGCGCCGGCGACAGACGACGCCGGGAAGCCCATATTCAAGACCGACGGTTCACGGAAGATGAAGGACATCGGCCAGACCTGCCCCAAGCTCACGAGCAAGGGCCACGGGACGTGGTACTTCGCCTTCGACGTAGATCCCGGTGAGGGCGGCAAGCGGCAACGCGCGCGGCGGGGCGGGTTCGCGACCAAGGACGCGGCGAAGGAGAAGGCCACCGAGGTGTACCGCGAGGCTTTCGGCGGGACCGACGTGCTCAGCGATACGACCGTCGGTGAAGACCTGCGGTCCTGGCTCAAGCGCAAGAGGAGCCTGGCCCGTACCACGCGCCACGGCTATGAGGAGCACATCGACCTCTACCTCGAACCGCACCTCGGTCACGTCAAGCGGCGCGACCTCAGGCTGCGCCACATCGAGGCCATGTACGACGCGATTGAGCGTCAGAACGCCGAGCGGCTGCTCCACCACGCCAAGGTGCTCGAACTGCAGGAAGCTCGGGACGCCGCCTACACGACCTGGGTGCGCGCCGCGGGCAAGAGGGAGGAGCGCCGTGTCGCACGCCGTGCCTACCTGGATGCCAACGCCGCGCTGCGGGAGGGCCGCAAAGGCAAGCGGAAGATCATCAGCGCCGCGACGATGCACCGGATCAACGCCACCCTCAGCTCATTCCTGGGCCTCGGCATCAGGCGAGGCGAGTACTCAACCAACTGGGCCCAGCTCGTCGAACTTCCAGCAGCCAAACGGCCCAAGCCCCTGGTGTGGACACCAGAGCGGGTCGAGCAGTGGAGACAGACCGGCGAGAAGCCAGGCCCGGTCATGGTCTGGACCCCGGAGCAAACGGGCCAGTTCCTCGACTTCGTGAGCGACGACCGGCTCTACCCCCTGTGGCACACCTTCATCTTTCTCGGCCCACGACGCGGTGAGATGTGCGCCCTGCCGTGGCCGGAGGTGCATCTGACGAGCCGGTGGCTCCGCGTCTCTGCTCAGATCGTCGAAGTCGCGTACCTGTTGTACGGCGAGCCGCCGAAGGCCGACAGCGTCCGCACGATCTCCATGAGCGCGGAGTCGGTGGAGGTGCTTCGCGAATGGCGGATCACTCAGGAGAAGGAACGGACGCAGTGGTCCGGTGTGCAGGCTTGGACCGAGTCAGACCGGGTCTTCACCCAGGAGAACGGCGAGCCGTACCACCCGGACTGGATCAGTCGGCGCTTCAAGAGGCTGGTCGAGCTGTCCGGGCTTCCGCCCGTCCGCCTTCATGATCTGCGCCATATCTCCGCCACTCTGTCGCTACTCGCGAAGAACGACATCAAGGTGGTGCAGGAGCGTCTGGGCCACAGTTCCCGTCAGATCACGTCGGACACGTACACCAGCGTCCTGCCCCAGCTGATGACCGCCGAGGCGGAGTCGACCATCGCCACGGTGCCCCGCGCCGAGCGCAAGACCAGCCCCAAGAAAAAGGACCAGGACGGGGCTGAGGTCTCTGAGGACTCCACGGCAACCCCCGAGGCGGACGATTCGGCCCCTGATGAGGGCCCCGCGCAGGCGGCGTGACCCTCTGGCCCCTGGCTGGCCCCTGGATCATGATTCCTTGATCCACTAGAGCCGCCAAGATCCCTCAAGTGACCCAGCCCCCCAGCTAAGTTGCTGGTCAGAAGGTTTCTCCTCGCGTAGCGAAGAGTGGGGCGGGTGGGACTCGAACCCACGGCCGACGGATTATGAGTCCGCTGCTCTAACCGGCTGAGCTACCGCCCCATAGCGGCGTGTCGCGTACACGTGTGCGCGCCGTCTGCCGCAGCATAGCCGCTCATACGATCTCCTGCTTCGGATGGTCGACTTCGCATGCCCTGAAGGACTCCGCTGTGACCTGCACGGTTCCCGGGGCAAGGGTGATCACATGAAAAAAGGACCCCTTCGGGGGTCCTTTTTCAACGTGCTCTCCCGACTGGACTCGAACCAGTAACCTGCCGGTTAACAGCCGGCTGCTCTGCCAATTGAGCTACGGAAGATCGAAGCTCCCCCGACTGGACTCGAACCAGTAACCTGCCGGTTAACAGCCGGCTGCTCTGCCAATTGAGCTACGGAGGAATGCCTCGGTTGCATCGAACGTAGCTCCCTGGGTAGTCGCCAGGGGGCGGGCGTTCGCTGCGACACATACATTAGCGCAAGCAGGGGGGTGCTCCGCCAATCGGTACTTCTGCACGACGGAAGGGTGGCTCCGCCATGCGCTACAAGCTCACGTTCGTCACCGGGCTGGCACTGGGTTACGTGCTGGGCACCCGGGCCGGACGGGAACGTTACGAACAGCTGAAGAAGTCGGCACGTCAGGTGTCCCAGAACCCCGCGGTCCGCAACACCGCCGAGTCGGCCGCCCAGCAGGGCCGCCAGTTCGCGGGCAAGGCGTACCACGTGGTCAGCGAGAAGGTGGGCGAGCGGGTTCCCGAGTCGGTGACTCAGCGGGTGCGCTCCCTGCGGGACAGGAACACGAACGGTGCGGCACAGGACGACTGGGGCACCAGCAACACATAGACCGGCGTCGCCGGAGACAGGCCTGGGGGCGCGGGGAACGGCGCGAACGACCGCGTCGCACCCGCGCCCGACAGCGCCCGCGCACCCCCACGGCGCGTGGCCCATAGAATTTCCGCCATGGGGATAGTCGCCGGGCTGGACAGTTCGCCCGATTTCACTCGCATCGTCGTCTGCGACGCGGACACCGGTGCCGTGCTCAAACAGGGGTATGCCCCGCATCCGGTGGAAGGCCGCCCCTCCGACGTCGATCCCCAGGCCTGGCTCCTCTCCCTCGGCGAGGCAGCCGGCGGAGGACTCCTCGAGGGCGTGCAGGCCATCGGCGTGTCGTCCCAGCAGAACGCGGTCGTGCCGCTGGACTCCCAGGGCAACACCGTGCGCCCCGCCCTCGTCGGCGGCGACAAGCGCGCCCAGGTCGCGGCGGCCGATCTGGTCGACGCGCTCGGCGGGCGCGAGGCGTGGGCGCAGGCGGTGGGATGCGTACCGCAGGCCGCCCAGCCCATCACCAAGCTCCGCTGGCTGGTCAAGAACGAGCCCGACGCGGCCGCCCGTACCGCCGTCCTCCTCCAGGCCCACGACTGGCTGGTGTGGCAGCTCCTCGGCAGGCCGGTCCGCCGGACCACCGACCGCGGGGGCGCCTCCGGCACCGGCTACTGGTCCGCCGCCACCGGCGGCTACCGCACCGACCTCGTCGAGCTGGCGCTCGGTCACCAGGCCATGCTGCCCGAGGTGATCGGCCCCTCCGACGCGGCCGGTACGACTCCGGAAGGCCTGCTGATCTCCGCCGGCACCGGCGAGACCATGGCCGCCGCCTTCGGGCTGGGGATCGGGCTCGGCGACGCCGTCGTCTCGCTCGGGGCCTCCGGCTCCGTCATGGCCGTGCACCCCGAGGCGCTCGTCGACAACACCGGGATGATCACGTCCCTGGCCGACGCCACCGGCATGCACCTTCCGGTCGTCACCACGCTGAACGCCGTACGCACCCTGCGCGGCACCTCCGAGCTGCTCGGGCTGCCCGACCTGGAGAGCCTGTCGGAGCTGGCGATGAAGTCGACGCCGGGCGCCCATGGCCTCGTCCTGCTGCCGTATCTGGAAGGCGAGCGGACGCCGAGCCTGCCGCACACCGCCGGGACGCTCGCCGGGCTGCGGCGGGAGTCGATGAAGGCGGAGCATCTCGCGCGGGCCGCGTTCGAGGGCATGCTGTGCGGGCTCGCCGACGCGCTCGACGTGCTGCGCGGACGCGGTGTGGAGGTGCGGCGGGTCTTTCTGCTGGGGGCGGCGGCCGAGCTGGCGGCCGTGCAGGCGGCGGCGCCGTCGATCTTCGGGGCGCAGGTCGTCGTACCGCAGCCGGCGGACTACGCGGCGCGCGGTGCCGCCCGGCAGGCCGCCTGGGCGCTCGGTGTGTCGCAGGGCACGCTCGACCCGCGGAACCCGCCGGCCTGGCAGGGGGCGGCCGCGCAGATCCTGGAGCCCGGCGAGGACCTGGCGGTGGGACAGGCGGTGCGGCAGCAGTTCGTGTCGGTGCGGGAGCAGACGCATCCGGGGGCGTTCCGGTCGTAGCGGAAGGTAAGAGACCGGTAGGAAACCAGCGCTTCTGTACCCCGGAAGGCCGTACGAAGCACTGCTGTCGGCTTAATCGGTTGAGGTAACGCGGGGGGAGTGTCCGACGATAGGGGCCAGGGGCAACCACCCTGCTCCTACCGCCGACTCCGAGAGACAAGCGTGCTCATACGACTTCTGCGGACCTATCTCAGGCCCTACCGGAAACCCATCGCCCTCCTGGTGGTGCTGCAGTTCCTGCAGACCTGCGCCACCCTCTATCTGCCCACGCTGAACGCGGACATCATCGACAGCGGCGTCGTGAAGGGCGACACCGGGTACATCCTGTCCTTCGGCGCTCTGATGATCGGTATCTCGCTGATCCAGGTCGTGTGCAACATCGGTGCCGTGTACTACGGCGCGCGGACGGCCGCGGCGCTGGGCCGGGACGTGCGGGCCGCCGTGTTCGACCGGGTGCAGTCCTTCTCCTCCCGCGAGGTGGGCCAGTTCGGGGCGCCCTCGCTGATCACCCGGACGACGAACGACGTGCAGCAGGTCCAGATGCTGGCCCTGATGACGTTCACGCTGATGGTGTCCGCGCCCATCATGTGTGTGGGCGGGATCGTGCTGGCGCTCGGTCTGGACGTGCCGCTGTCCGCGGTCCTCGTCGCGGTCGTCCCCGTGCTGGGTGTCTGCGTGACCTTGATCGTGCGGCGGCTGCGCCCGCTGTTCCGGGCCATGCAGGTGCGCCTCGACACCGTGAACCAGGTGCTGCGCGAGCAGATCACCGGCAACCGGGTGATCCGCGCCTTCGTGCGCGACGACTACGAGAAGGACCGCTTCCGGCGCGCGAACGCCGAGCTCACCGAGATGTCGCTGGGCACCGGCAAGTACCTCGCGCTGATGTTCCCGATGGTCATGACGGTGGTGAACGTGTCGTCGATCGCGGTGGTGTGGTTCGGCGCCCACCGGATCGACGACGGGCAGATGCAGATCGGTGATCTGACGGCGTTCCTCGCCTATCTGATGCAGATCGTCATGTCCGTGATGATGGCCACCTTCATGTTCATGATGGTGCCGCGCGCGGAGGTGTGCGCCGAGCGGATCCAGGAGGTGCTGGACACCTCCTCGAGCGTGGTTCCGCCCAAGGCTCCGGTGCTGGAGCTGCGCCGCCACGGCCATCTGGAGATCCGCGGGGCGGGCTTCCGCTACCCGGGTGCCGAGGAGCCGGTGCTCAAGGGCGTCGATCTCGTCGCCCGGCCCGGTGAGGTGACCGCCGTCATCGGGTCGACCGGCAGCGGCAAGTCCACGCTGCTGGGGCTCGTGCCCCGGCTGTTCGACGCCACCGACGGCGAGGTGCTGGTCGACGGGGAGAGCGTGGCGGGCATCGAGCCCGAGCTGCTGGCGCGGACCGTCGGCATGGTGCCGCAGCGGCCGTACCTCTTCGCGGGGACCGTGGCGAGCAATCTGCGCTACGGCAATCCGGACGCCACGGACGAGGAACTGTGGCACGCGCTGGAGGTGGCGCAGGCCAAGGACTTCGTGGAGCGGCTGGAGAACGGGCTCGACTCCCCCGTCGCCCAGGGCGGCACCAATGTCTCGGGTGGTCAGCGGCAGCGGCTCGCCATCGCCCGTACGCTCGTGCAGCGCCCGGAGATCTACCTCTTCGACGACTCCTTCTCCGCCCTCGACTACGCCACCGACGCGGCCCTGCGCGCGGCCCTGTCCCGGGAGACCGCCGAGGCGACCGTCGTGATCGTCGCCCAGCGGGTGGCGACCATCCGGGACGCCGACCGGATCGTCGTACTCGACGAAGGACGGGTCGTCGGCACCGGCCGGCATCACGAACTGATGGCGGACAACGAGACCTACCGGGAGATCGTGCTCTCCCAGCTCACGGAAGCGGAGGCTGCCTGATGGCCGGGCCCATGGGGCGCATGATGGCCGGGACCGGCCCCGATCACCGGTCGATGGACTTCAAGGTGTCGGGGCGGCGGCTCATCTCCCACTTCCGGCCGGAGCGGTTCACGGTCTACGCGCTGGTGTTCTGCGTGTTCGTCAGCGTGGGTCTGTCGGTCGTCGGGCCGAAGATCCTCGGCGAGGCCACCGATCTGGTCTTCGCGGGCATCGTCGGACGGCAGATGGAGCCCGGCGCCTCGAAGGAGCAGGTGCTTGAGGCGATGCGGGAGCGCGGGGACGGCCAGGTCGCCGACATGCTCCGCAGCACCGACTTCACCCCGGGCGAGGGCATCGACTTCGGTGCTGTCGGCCATGTCCTGCTGATCGCGCTCGTCGTGTTCGTCGCCGCCGGGCTGCTGATGCTGGTGGCGACGCGGCTGGTGAACCGGGTCGTCAACCGGACCATGTTCCGGATGCGGGAGGACGTACAGACGAAGCTGTCGCGGCTGCCGCTGTCGTACTTCGACAAGCGGCAGCGCGGTGAGGTGCTGTCCCGGGCGACGAACGACATCGACAACATCGGGCAGACCCTCAACCAGTCGATGGGCCAGCTCATCAACTCGATCCTCACCATCATCGGGGTGCTCGCGATGATGTTCTGGGTGTCATGGCTGCTGGCGCTGGTCGCGCTCGTCACCGTGCCGCTGTCGTTCGTGATCGCCACGCGCGTCGGCAAGCGGTCGCAGCCGCACTTCGTGCAGCAGTGGCGCTCGACGGGCAAGCTCAACGCGCACGTCGAGGAGATGTACACCGGGCACACGCTGGTGAAGGTGTTCGGGCGGCAGGACGAGTCGGCGCAGCAGTTCGCCGAGCAGAACGAGGCGCTGTACGAGGCCGGGTTCAAGGCGCAGTTCAACAGCGGGGTCATGCAGCCGCTGATGATGTTCGTGTCGAACCTGAACTATGTGCTGGTCGCGGTGGTGGGTGGCCTGCGGGTCGCCTCCGGCACGCTGTCCATCGGTGATGTGCAGGCCTTCATCCAGTACTCGCGCCAGTTCTCGATGCCGCTGACGCAGGTCGCGTCAATGGCCAACCTGGTGCAGTCCGGGGTCGCCTCGGCCGAGCGGATCTTCGAGCTGCTCGACGCGGAGGAGCAGAAGGCCGACCCGATGCCGGGCGAGCGGCCCGCCGAGCTGCGGGGGCGGGTGGCACTGGAAGGCGTGTCCTTCCGGTACGACCCCGAGAAGCCGCTCATCGAGGATCTGTCGCTCAAGGTGGAGCCGGGGCACACGGTCGCGATCGTGGGTCCGACGGGCGCGGGCAAGACCACGCTGGTCAACCTGCTGATGCGGTTCTACGACGTCTCCGGCGGGCGCATCACTCTCGACGGGGTCGACATCGCGCGGATGTCCCGGGACGACCTGCGGGCCGGGATCGGCATGGTGCTCCAGGACACCTGGCTGTTCGGCGGCACGATCGCGGAGAACATCGCCTACGGGGCCTCGCGGGAGGTCACCCGGGGCGAGATCGAGGAGGCCGCGCGGGCCGCGCACGCGGACCGGTTCATCCGGACGCTGCCCGACGGGTACGACACCGTGATCGACGACGAGGGCTCGGGGGTCAGCGCCGGTGAGAAGCAGCTCATCACCATCGCGCGGGCGTTCCTGTCCGACCCGGTGATCCTGGTCCTCGACGAGGCGACGTCGTCCGTCGACACCCGGACCGAGGTGCTGATCCAGAAGGCGATGGCGAAACTGGCGCACGGACGGACGTCGTTCGTGATCGCGCACCGGCTGTCGACGATCCGGGACGCGGACACGATTCTGGTGATGGAGAACGGGTCGATCGTGGAACAGGGTTCACACGGGGACCTGTTGGCCGCGGATGGAGCATATGCGCGGCTGTACAAGGCACAGTTCGCGCAGGCGGTGGCCGAGGTCGACTGAGGAGGGGGCGAGGCAGGTCGGCGGTCGACTGCGGGTGCGTGGGGGCTGGTCGCGCCCACGCGGCGGAGCCGCACATGTCACAGCCCCGCGCCCCTGAAGAGGTGGGTCCAGTACACGTACCTCAGGGGCGCGGGGAACTGCGCGACCGGCCACAACTCACCCGCGCCCGGCGTCAGTCCAGATAGCCCCTCAGCTGATCCGCAAATGCGTGGTCCCGCAGCTTGTTCAACGTCTTGGACTCGATCTGCCTGATCCGCTCCCGCGTCACGCCGAAGATCCGTCCGATCTCCTCCAGCGTGCGCGGGCGGCCGTCCGCCAGGCCGTAACGGAGTTGTACGACCTTCCGTTCCCGCTCCCCCAGCGTCGACAGCACCGCCTCCAGGTGCTCCCTGAGCAGCAGGAACGCCGCCGACTCGACCGGCGACGTCGCGTCGCCGTCCTCGATGAGGTCGCCGAGGGCGACGTCGTCCTCCTCGCCCACCGGGGCGTGCAGGGAGACGGGTTCCTGGGCCAGGCGCAGGACCTCGCTGACGCGTTCCGGGGCGAGGTCGAGGTGGGCGGCCACCTCTTCCGGGGTCGGTTCGTAGCCGCGTTCCTGCAGCATGCGGCGCTGGACGCGGACGACCCGGTTGATCAACTCCACGACGTGGACCGGGACCCGGATGGTCCGGGCCTGGTCGGCGAGAGCCCGGGACATGGCCTGGCGGATCCACCAGGTCGCGTAGGTCGAGAACTTGTAGCCGCGGGCGTAGTCGAACTTCTCGACGGCCCTGATCAGGCCCAGGTTTCCTTCCTGGACCAGGTCGAGCATGGTCAGGCCGCGGCCGACGTACCTCTTGGCCACCGAGACCACGAGCCGCAGATTCGCCTCGATGAGCCGGCGTTTGGCCATCCGGCCCATGACGACCAGGCGGTCCAGGTCGATCGCCAACTGGCTTTCCAGGTCAGGGGTGTTGAGGAGCTTCTCCTCGGCGAACAGGCCGGCTTCGACGCGGCGGGCCAGCTCGACCTCCTCGGCTGCCGTGAGCAGCGGGATACGGCCGATCTCGCGGAGGTACTGACGGAAGAGATCGGAGGAGGGCCCGCTGGTGTCGGCGACGCGGCTGCGGCTCTTCGGCTGGGGAGCCTCGACCGGCTCGGCGGGTTCCACGGTCTCCAGGGCGTCGGCCGGCGGCTCGTCCGGCTCCGCCTCGGGGTGGTGCGCGACACGGCTCTGCGGAGGGACCGCGGCGAGAACGTCGGTCTCCGTATCCGGCTCCGCGCCGTCCGTACTGGCGTCGGTCTTGTTGAGGGTCTGGGTCTGCACGGGGGCGACCTCCAGGATGATCGCTGCAGAAGTGAGCGGCAGCGCTGTTTCGGGGGCGGAGTCGACGGCCTCGCCGCTGTCCGTCCCGTACGCGATGAGCGGAACCGCGGGGGTGTGGGACCCGCTGGGGACGGATCGGCCGCGCTCCGAGGACTCAGGCACCGGAACCCAGTGTGGAGTACGACACATCGCCGCCACGAGGGGCGTGCGGTGACTTTTTGAGTCCGGTCCGTGACCGGGTGGTTACCCTGACGGAGGCGAACCGTTCCTAAAGACTGAGCGGGAGTGAGTCCTGTTGCCAGGACCGGTGCTCAGCCGGGTGTCCCGAACGGTGTTGGGCACCCTGGTCGCCCGCTTTCGCTCCATGGCCCGGCGGCGCGCATCCGGTGCGCGGTCCGGGAGGGTGGGGGCGGGTTCCCTCACGCCTGCGGGTGTCCGGTCGGGCCTGGACGGTCCGATGCCCCGCACCATCACTCTGGTGGGACGGGGGCGGTGTCGTCCGTCGCCGGATCGGATGCCCGAGGGCGCGTCGCCCGACCGCGATGCTCGCCGCATCGTGCCGGGAAATCGTGCGAGTCGTGGTGGTCAGCGGTTTCTGCCAGTGCTGCGCGCCCCAGCGGCTGGTGTAAGCGGGATCCACCGCGACGACGGCGATGTCCTGCTCGGCGGCCATCGACACCAGCCGGGACCTGAGCTTCGCGGTGGGGAAGCGGGAGATGAGGCGGCGGAAACGCTTGTTGCGGCCGTGCTTCTCGCGGCTGGTGCCATCGGTGAAGTCGAGGTCCTCGATGGCGATCGCGGCGGCCCCGCAGCGCCGGGCGTGGTGCAGCAGCCGGGTCAAGGCGTGCCGGATCTGCGCGTCCCGGTGCTGGGCGGTGCCGGTCAGGTCGTAGAAGTAGCGCTGGGGTTCGCCGATGGGGTTGCCGTGCATATCGAGGTGCCAGGCGGCGAGGTGGTCGTCGTTCATGTCCACTCCCACCACCCCCCGCGCAAGCGCCGCCTGAAGCGGCAGGGCGGGGGCGGGCGCTGCGCGCTGCCAGGACGCGGTGATGTACCAGCGGCCGCGCACCACATCGTGGTGGATGCGGTAAGCCACCGCCCGGTTGACGGTGATCCGGTCGAGCCACTCCTGCCCCCGGTGCTTGAACACCACGGCCGAGTCCAGCACAAACCGGCCGTGCGGCGCGTTCGCCAGGTGGGCCAGCGGAGCGGGGAGCTTGAGGGAGACCTGTCCGGTGTCGGTGACGCGGAGGGTCTCGTTGCCGAAGCGTTTGCCGGACTCCCCGTCTGCGGCCAGGAACATCCGCTCCGCTCGCCAGCGCTCCCGCCAGGCGTGCTCCTCCAGTCCGGCCGCCTCAAGGTGGTGGCGGGTGTGGGCGAGGCGTTTGCCACCACGCACGACCCGCACCCGGCCCGCCGCCCAGTCCGCCTCCACCACCGCCAGCCGGGCCTTCAACGTCTGCAGGCGGCGGGACTTGGCATGCCACTCGACGCGCGTGGCATAACCGCGCGCCAGCCCTGCCCGCTTGTCGGCCTTTGCGCCCAGTGGCCGGGCCAGCCGCGCCTCGATGGACGCGATCTGCCCCCGCAGCCACGCCATGTGGGCGGCCTGCCCACGCCGGGCCAGCGCCCACTGATCATGCGTGGCCTTGGTGATACTGCCCGCCCACCGAGCCGACGACCTCCCCGTCAGCTCCCGCTTGCGCACCGCCCACCCCGCGGCATCATGTGCCGGCCCCTGCCGGGACCGCTCCGCGAGATCACCGGCCGCCAGCGAACCCAAGTAGACACCGACCTCGGTGAGCACCGCCGCGTCCGCATCCGACACCCGCAGCCGGTCCCGGACCGCCACTCCGGCCGGGCCGGGCACCACGAACGACGCCGCCACCTCCCGCAGTGCGCCCACTCATACACCCCCGCCCTTCCGAAAATCCCCGTCCACGGCAGTCAACGAGCAGCATCCGCAAAGGTCACTCATTCGACCCACGAACTCGCGTTCCCTCCCGAAACTGCAGGCAGCACACCCCCGTCGGCAGACCCTCTTGGCGTGCAAATGAACCACCGCATCGAGTACAGGCGCTCACTCACGATCACCAGAAGTCACTTCTGCTAAGTCCAGCGGCAGCAGTTCCCAACCCCTCAGAGAGCTGCGGCTCCGTGCCCGCGCAGCGCCTGGTCGTACTGCTGGAGTACCCACAATTCGTTCTGTACGGCGGCCAATTGCGCCGGATCTCCGTGGGTTCCCAGCCGGGTGAGCGTGGACTGGATGTCGATGATGCGGCGCTCGACGGCGCGGCGGCGGACCGCCACCAGCTGTACGCCCGCGTAGATCTCGTCGACGGTCTTGCGCATGATCGCCTCGACGGCCAGCTCCGTGACCATCGCGCGGACCGTGTCGTCGGGCGCGGCCTCACGGACTCTCACGAGGTAGTCCTGGGAGTCCTGCACGCCGTACTCGGCGCCGCCTGCCTCCATGATCGCCTGACGTACGGCGGCGTAGGGCGCGGCGGTGAACTCGTCGATGCCGTACGCGTCGAAGGCCGGGGAGACCAGCTCGGGGCGCTGGAGGGCGAGTTTGAGGAGCTCGCGTTCGGTGGCGTAGACGGGGTTGCGGAGGTTGAGGGCCGGTCCTGATGCCTGGGGCCGGGGTGCGGAGTCGTAGTGCTGCGGGCCGCGGGCGGCCGGTGCCGGGCCCTTGCCGCCGCGGTCGCGGGACCAGCGGGCCAGCTGGGCCACCCGCTTGACCACGAACTGGGTGTCGAGGATGCCGAGCATGCCGGCGAGCTGGACGGCGACCTCGTGCTGGGCGCCGCTGTTCTTGATCCGGGCGACGATCGGGGCGGCCTCGTCCAGGGCGGCCGCCCGGCCCGCCGGGGTGTCCAGGTCGTAGCGGACGACGATCTGGCGGAGCGCGAACTCGAAGAGCGGGGTGCGGGGTTCGGCGAGCTCGGCCACCGCCTCGTCGCCCTTCGCGAGGCGCAGCTCGCAGGGGTCCATGCCGTCGGGGGCGATCGCGATGTACGTCTCGGCGGCGAACTTCTGGTCGTCCTCGAAGGCGCGCAGGGCCGCCTTCTGGCCGGCCGCGTCGCCGTCGAAGGTGAAGATCACGCGGGCCGATCCGTTGTCCATCAGGAGCCGGCGGAGGATCTTGATGTGGTCGCTGCCGAAGGCGGTGCCGCAGGTGGCGATGGCGGTCGTGACGCCCGCGAGGTGGCAGGCCATGACATCGGTGTAGCCCTCTACGACGACCGCGCGGGACGCCTTGGCGATGTCCTTCTTCGCCAGGTCGATGCCGTAGAGGACCTGGGACTTCCGGTAGATCGCCGTGTCGGGCGTGTTGAGGTACTTGGGGCCGGTGTCCGCCTCGTAGAGCTTGCGGGCGCCGAAGCCGACGACCTCGCCGCCGATGTCGCGGATCGGCCACATCAGGCGGCCGCGGAAGCGGTCGATGGGGCCGCGGCGGCCCTCCTGGGAGAGGCCGGAGAGCAGGAGCTCCTTGTCGGTGAAGCCCTTGCCGCGCAGATAGCGGGTGAGGTGGTCCCAGCCCTGGGGGCTGTAGCCGACGGAGAAGTGCTCGGCGGCGGACTGGTCGAAGCCTCGCTCGGCGAGGAACTTGCGGCCGGCGTCGGCTTCGGGGCTGGTGGCGAGCTGTTCCACGTACCAGTCGGCGGCGATCTTGTGGGCCTCGACCAGGCGGATCCGTTCACCGCGCTGGTGGGAGGGGTTGTAGCCGCCCTCCTCGTAGCGCAGCGTGATGCCGGCCTGTCCGGCGAGGCGCTCGACCGCCTCGGAGAAGGAGAGGTGGTCGACCTTCATCACGAACGTGATGGTGTCGCCGCCCTCCTGGCAGCCGAAGCAGTGGAAGAGACCCTTGCTGGGGCTGACCTGGAAGGACGGCGACTTCTCGTCATGGAAGGGGCACAAGCCCTTGAGATTGCCTCCGCCCGCGTTGCGCAGCTGGAGGTACTCGGACACCACGGCGTCGATCGGGACCGCGTCCCGTACCGCCTTCACGTCCTCGTCGTTGATCCGTCCTGCCACGAGGTGAGTCTACGGGGCAGAACTGACACTCATGGGGCGAGCTGTCCGTCGGCCGGGGGTCCGGGGGTTGCCCCCCGGGAGTTGCAGCCGGGGCAGAACTGACATCTAAGGGACGAGGTTTTCGAGCGGAACGTGCGGGTCCGCCAGCGCCTCGGTGTCCACCTGTGTCTTCGAGCGAATCAGCTGTTGGACGGGCTCTGTGACGTCCCACACGTTCACGTTCATCCCGGCGAGCACGCGGCGCTCCTTCACCCAGAACGCGATGAACTCACGCTTTCCTGCGTCCCCTCGAATCACCACTTCGTCGTACGACCCCGGGGGCGCCCAGCCGCTGTACTCCATCCCCAAGTCGTACTGGTCGGAGAAGAAATAGGGCACGCGGTCGTAGGCGAGGTCGCGGCCGAGCATCGCGCGCGCCGCCGAGGGGCCGCCGTTGAGGGCGTTGGCCCAGTGCTCGACGCGCAGCCGGGTGCCGAAGAGGGCGTGGTGGAAGGAGGCCACGTCCCCGGCGGCGTAGATGTCGGGGTCGGAGGTGCGCAGCCGCTCGTCGACCACGATCCCGCCGCCGTACGCGCGCTCGGCGATCTCCAGTCCCGCGGCCTCGGCGAGGGCGATGCGCGGGGCGGCGCCGATCGCGGCGAGGACGTCGTGCGCCGGGTGCTCCTCGCCGTCGTCGGTGCGGGCGGCCAGCACCATGCCGTCCTGGCCGACGATCTCGGTCAGTTTCGCGCCGAAGTGGAAGCGGACGCCGCGCTCCCGGTGCAGGTCGGCGAAGAGCCCGCCGAGCTCGGGGCCCAGCACGGAGTGCAGGGGGGTCGGCTCGGGCTCCACGACGGTGACCTCGGCGCCGTACTCGCGGGCCGCCGCCGCGACCTCCAGGCCGATCCAGCCGGCGCCGGCGATCACGATGTGTCCGTTGTCCCGGCCGAGGGCGGCCAGCACGCCCTTGAGCCGTTCCGCGTGGGCGAGGCGGCGCAGGTGGTGGACGCCCGCGAGGTCCGTGCCCGGGATGTCGAGGCGGCGGGGCTCGGCACCGGTGGCGATGAGGAGCTTGTCGTAGTGCACGAGCGTGCCGTCGTCGCCGAAGCGGACCGTCTTCGCGGTGCGGTCGATCGCGTCGACGGTCTGGCCGAGGTGCAGCTCGATGTCGTTGCGCGCATACCAGGCCGGCTCGTGCACGAAGACGCTGTCGCGCTCCTCCTTGCCGAGCAGATAGCCCTTGGACAGGGGCGGGCGCTCGTAGGGGTGATCGCGTTCGTCGCAGATCAGTATCACGCGGCCCGTGAAGCCCTCCGCGCGGAGCGTCTCGGCCGCCTTGGCGCCGCCGAGACCGCCTCCGACAATGACGAATGTCTGATCCGCGTCGACCACTTGATGCCTCCTCGTAAGGGTGCCGCCACATGGGAGCGTCCCGCACGGAGCGTGATGGGGGAAGAGGGAGTGGCCCGATCAGGCCACGGAGGGTCACATTCGGGCGCGTTTGGCGTCACCCGTGGCACATATGTCGCACAAGTACCCGGTCGGGAACATGTGCACACGGCAGCGCTCTCACGCGTGCCCTGTCAGCCGTGCGTGCAGCGAGCGGGCCGAGGGGTCGGTGAGGGAGGCGATCTGGTCGACGATCACGCGCTTGCGGGCGCGGTCGTCGGGGGCCTGGTCGAAGGCCGCGCGGAACTGCGGCTCCAGGCCGTCCGGGGCACGGCGGGTGAGCGCCTCGGCGAGTTCGGCGACCACGATCCGCTGGTCCGCCCGCAGCCGCTCCTGCTCGGCGCGCTGCATGACGTACCGGTCGGCGACCGCCTTGAGGACCGCGCACTCCAGCCGGGTCTCGTGGGGTACGACGAGTTCGGCGGTGTAGCGGGTCAGGCGCCCGGTGCCGTAGCGCGCGCGTGTGGCGGCCTCCGCGGCGAGGCAGAAGTGGCCGATGAGCTGGCTGGTGGCGTCCTTCAGCCGGGCCTGGGCCACGGCCGAGCCGTCGTAGCCGTGCGGCCACCAGGGCTGGTCCTGGAGCCGGTCGAGGGCCGCCGCGAGTTCCGCCGGGTCGGTGTCCTGCGGGACGTACCGGCCGAGGGCCACCGCGAAGACCGCCTCGCGCTCGGGTTCGGCGTGGAGGTGGTTGGGGTCGATGTGGCCGGCGTGCAGTCCGTCCTCGACGTCGTGGACGGAGTACGCCACGTCGTCGGACCAGTCCATGACCTGGGCCTCGAAGGTGGTGCGGGTGCCGGGGGCGGCCTTGCGGACCCAGTCGAAGACGGGGCGGTCGTCGTCGTACACACCGAACTTGGGGCTCTTGGGGTCCGTGGGGTGGGCGCCTCGGGGCCAGGGGTACTTGGTGGCCGCGTCGAGGGCGGCCCGGGTGAGGTTGAGGCCGACCGAGCCCTCGGGGGTGAAGCGTTTGGGTTCGATGCGGGTGAGGAGTCTGAGGGACTGGGCGTTGCCCTCGAAGCCGCCGCAGTCCTCGGCGAATTCGTTCAGCGCCTGTTCGCCGTTGTGTCCGAAGGGCGGGTGGCCGAGGTCGTGGGCGAGGCAGGCGGCTTCCACCAGGTCCGGGTCACAGCCGAGGGCGGCGCCGAGCTCGCGGCCCACCTGGGCGCATTCCAGGGAGTGCGTGAGACGGGTGCGGGGGCTGGCGTCCCAGGCCTGGCTGCGGGTTCCGGGGGTGACGACCTGGGTTTTGCCGGCTAGGCGTCGGAGGGCCGATGAGTGGAGGATGCGGGCGCGGTCGCGTTGGAAGGCGGTGCGGCCGGGGCGTTTGTCCGGTTCCGGGGCCCAGCGTTCGGTTGACTCCAGGTCGTACGACATGTCTCGACAGTAAGGGCAGGGGCTGACAAACGGAGTGCGCCTTCGCGTCTGCCTGGTTCCGCTATCCGGCGAGTGCGGCCGGCGTGTGGTTGCTCGCGCCCCTGAGGTTGGTCATCTGGTCGTACCTGTGCAGGAGGAGCCTCGCCATCGCGGGGTGGGTGCCCAGGGGGGCCGAGGCGATCCACGGGGCCGCCTCCGCGCACTCCGTGGCGAAGCGGCCGGGGGCCGTGAAGTAGGAGGCGATGGCGATTCGCGTGCGGCCGCTCGCCGCGAGGGCCTCGATGGCGTCGGGGACCCTGGGAGCCGCCGTCGTGGCGTAGGCGGGGACGACCGGGACGCCGAGCCGGTCGGAGAGGAGCTGGGCCGTGCGGCCGGTGTCGACCTTGGACTCCGGGTCGCGGGAGCCCGCCGCCGCCAGGACCACCGCGGTGCGGCCGCGCGTCGTGTCGTCCATGCGGGTGCACCAGCCGGCCTCGACGAGGCGGGAGTACAGGGTCTCCACCAGGAGGGGGTGCGGGCCGAGCGGGGCGGCCACGCGGGCGCGTACCCGGGTCGCGGCGGCCATCTCGGGGATGTCGCGCTTGACGTGGTAGCCGCGACTGAGCAGGAGCGGGACGAGGATCGCCTCGCGGTCGCCGAGGGCGGTGAGGGTGTCGGGCAGCAGGGGCTCGTTCAGCTCGATGTGGCCGAGGTGGACGGACAGGCCGGGGCGCAGGGCGCGGACCTTGTCGAGGAGGGTGCGTACGGTGCTCAGGGCACGCGGGTCGCGGCTGCCGTGGGCGACGACGACGAGCGCGGGCTGTTCGGGGCGCCGCCTGCCGTCGAGCGACACGAGGCTGAGCTGGCTGGCGAGCTGGCTGCTGATCCGGTTCATGAGGTGCGCCGTACTGTCGAGGTCGGCCCCCGGGAGCAGCAGGGCGCCGGGGCTGGCGGTGGACTCGTCGCGCGGAGGGTTCGACGGCGTCATGAACAGATGGTCGCGGTGGGAGGTTGCCGCCCCGTTGCGCGAAGATAACGGGGATTTTCCGTGGGTTCACGGTGGGGTGGGTAGCCTCTGTGAGCTGTTCTGACCTGCGGTTTCGCCGAAGCTGGTGAGGCTGGTCACGTGCCCTTCGGCGAACCGTCGGGGCTTACATCACGTCCCTGACTGTCGAAGGACGACCAGGGAGGGGCTCCCGTGAGACTGCGCAGGCCGCACAGGCCACGTATCCCCCGCACCCGTACCGGGCAGCGGCGGCTGGTGCAGGCCGTGATGCTCGGGTGCGTACTGGCACTGCTGCCGGCGACGTGGATGTACGTCGTGACGGGCGACCGGCTGCGCACGACCGCGGACGTGCCGCACACCGAGGTCGCCGTCGTCTTCGGCGCGGGGCTGTGGAACGACGAGCCGTCCCCGTACCTCGCCCACCGGCTGGACGCGGCGGCGAAGCTGTACCGCGAGGGCCGGATCGAGGTCGTCCTCGTCACCGGCGACAACAGCCGCGAGGACTACGACGAGCCCGACGCCATGCGCGCCTATCTGACCGGGCACGGTGTTCCCGACCGGCGCATCGTCAGCGACTACGCCGGGTTCGACACCTGGGACTCCTGCGTCCGCGCCAAGAAGATCTTCGGCGTCGACCGGGCGGTCCTGATCAGCCAGGGCTTCCACATCCGGCGGGCCGTCGCGCTGTGCCAGCAGGCCGGTGTGACGTCGTACGGCATCGGGGTCGAGGCCAAGCACGACGCCACCTGGTACTACGGCGGGGCGCGGGAGGTCGTCGCGGCGGGCAAGGCGGCTCTCGACGCGGTCTTCGAGCCGGACCCCCGGTTCCTCGGCCCGGAGGAACCGGGGGTCGGGCAGGCGCTCGCTAGCGGCCGGTGAAGCGCGGGGCGCGTTTCTCCAGGAAGGCGGTCATGCCCTCCTTCTGGTCCTGGGTCGCGAACAGGGCGTGGAAGACGCGGCGTTCGTAGCGGATGCCGTCGCGCAGGCCCGTCTCCAGGGACCGGTCGACGCAGTCGCGGGCGGCCCTGACCGCCGTACGGCCGTACGAGGCGATCGTCTCCGCGGCCTCCAGGGCCTCCGTGAGGACCCGTTCGTCGGGGACGACCCGGGAGACCAGGCCGGCGCTCTCCGCCTCCCTCGCGTCCATCGTGCGGCCGGTGAGGACCAGGTCCATGGCCTTGGCCCGGCCTATGAGCCGGGTCAGACGCTGGGTGCCGCCGATGCCGGGGATCACGCCGAGCTTGATCTCGGGCTGGCCGAACACCGCCGACTCCCCCGCGATCACGAGGTCGCACATCATCGCCAGTTCGCAACCGCCGCCCAGCGCATGGCCGTTGACGGCGGCGATCTTCGGGGTGCGGAGGTCCGCGAACTCCTCCCACGCGCGGAAGTAGTCCTCCGCGGCCATGTCCACGGCCGTCCTCGCGGCCATCTCCTTGATGTCGGCGCCCGCCGCGAAGACCTTCTCCGAGCCGGTGACGACGAAGCAGCCGGCCTCGGGATCCGCGTCCAGCGGGCGCAGGGCGTCGAGGAGTTCGGTCAGGAGCTCGCCGCTCAGCGCGTTGCGGACGTGGGGGCGGTGCAGGCGTACGGCCACGACACGGCCGTAGCGCTCGATCTTTATCGTGTTCATCTGTCCTCCGTGGAATTACGAGTCCCAGATCGCGCCGTACGCCGGAATCCCCCGCTGTTCCAGGCCGTGGACCACCTGCCAGGTCAGCTTCTTGTTGCTGATGCAGATCACCGCCTCGGCGCCGAAGTCGCGGTAGGCGGCGTACGCGAGGCGCACCATGTCGGGTTTGCCGTCGCGGGAGGTGTCCCAGATCAGGGCGTGGGGCTGGACGGCGAGGATCTCGTCGACGAGGGCGTCGCCGTAGGTGGTGCGGGGGTCGCGGGTCGCCCAGACGAGGCGGGAGGGGACCTCGGCGGCCAGGAGGTGCGGGAGGCAGGGGCCGATGCCGCTGCCGGTCGCCACGTAGACCACCTTCGTGAAGAGGGTCTCGATGTTGGCGACTCCGGCCGTGGTGATGCCTTTGACCCAGATCCGGTTCGGCATGTCGTCGATGAAGGCGCCCGTCCAGTCACCGGCCCGGGAGATCGTGAGCCGGAAGCCGGGCTCGCCGGGGGCCGGGACGTTGGCGAAGGAGTGCCATTCCTTCAGCGGGCTGCGGCTGATGGCCGTGGAGGAGCCCGCGAAGGGGGTCTCGCCGTGGTCGAAGCGGGCCAGCACCACGTGCGGGGACGGGCGTTCGACGCGTACGTCGACCTTGCGCAGGCGCAGCCACGGCAGGGCGACGCTGAAGGTGACGACCGACAGGACCGTCACCTCCACGGGGCCCGGGGCCGCCAGGAGCGTGTGTGTCCAGAAGAGGGCGAGGGCCGCCCAGCCGCCGAAGCGGTGGATCTTCTCGAAGTGGTCGTGGTGGCGGGAGCGGAAGGGTGGCAGGGCCGTGGCGATGATCAGTGCGAGGAGGGCCGTCAGGGTCCAGCCCACCGCCCTGAGCGGGGCGTCGGTCGTGGTGACGGTGAGCGCCAGGAACCAGCTCGCCCCCGCCAGCGCCCCGCCCACGTGCAGTCCGCCGAAGTGGTACACCTTCCCCAGCGTCCAGCGGACCTTCAGCGGCCAGCTGGTCGGCGCCCAAGTGGCCAGCTTGAAGAGGAGGTTGATGACGTACTGCTGGCGCACGAGGATCGCGAGGGCCAGGTCGGCGAGGGCCGCGTGGCCCATGGTGCGTGCCGACGGGGTCCAACTCATGTAGAGGAACACCAGGTTGGCCGTCAGTACCAGTGCCGCCAGGCGGTTGTAGTGCATCAGGCGCGGGTGCTTCAGCAGTCGGCGCGGGGCCGAGGCCCGCGGGGGCAGTTCCACCGACTGGCGCTCGAGTGAGGTCGTCATCGGGACACCGCCGTGCGCTCCTCGGCCAGCCGCAGCAGCGCCGCTTTGTCGATCTTGCCGCGGTCCGTCTCGGGCAGGTATGTCAGGGCCATGACACTCTCGGGCACGCAGTAGTACGGCAGCGCGTCCGCCACCGCGCGCCGGGCCGTGTCGGGGTCGACGTCGGCCGGGGTGACGAAGGAGACCAGGGTGCGGGCGTCCCGCTTCAGGGTCACCGCACGCCGGCAGCCCTCGACCGACTCCAGCACCGAGGAGACGGAGTCGAGTTCGACGCGGAAGCCGCGCACCTTGACCTGGTCGTCGGTGCGGCCGAGGTGCTCCAGTTCGCCGTCGGGCGTCCAGCGGCCGAGGTCCCGGGTGCGGAACATGCGGTGGCCGGCGCCCAGGAAGGGGTCGGGGGCGTAGCGCTCGGCGTTGAGCCGGTCGTTGTCCAGGTAGCCCGCCGAGACGCAGGCGCCGCCCGCCCACATCTCGCCGACCTCGCCGATGGGGAGCGGACGCAGGTCCGGATCGAGGACGTAGACCGTGTTGTTGGGGGTGGGGCGGCCGATGGTGAGGGTCCGAGACGACACCTCGTGGCGGCGCATCGTGTTGACGATGGTCGTCTCCGTCGGACCGCAGCAGTTGTAGAACGTCGCCTGTCGGGCCCAGCGGTCGGCGAGCGGGCGCGGGCAGGGCTCCCCCGCCACCGCAACCGTGCGCACACGCGGGCAGGTCGCCGGGTCGACGCCGGACAGGACCGTCGGGGTGGCGATGACGACGTCCGCACGGCGGGCCGCCGCCGCGATGTCCTTGCCGCGGATGACGAGGGTGGCGCCGTGGGCGAGACAGCCGAGGATCTCCCAGGCGGCCATGTCGAAGGCGATGTTGAGGAGCTGGGCGACCCGGTCGCCGGGGCGGATGCCGAGGTCGCCGGGGGCGGTGAGGAGGATGTTGGCGACATTGCGGTGGGTGACCTTGACCCCGTTGGGGCGGCCGGTGGTGCCGGAGGTGAACAGGACGTAGCAGCCGTCGTCGGGGTGCACCCGGACGTCCGGTGCCGGTCCGGGGGCGGCGGTGCGGGGGCCCGGGACGTACGGCAGCGGCTCGTCGAGGGCGATCAGATGGTGGCCCGGTGGCAGCGGGACACGGTGGGCGTGCTCGGCGACGGTGATCACGACGCGGGTGCGGGCGGCGCGGATCACGTGGGCGAGCTGGGAGGCGGGGGCGAGGCCGATGTCCTGGGGGACGTAGGCGGCGCCCGCCTTCAGGATGCCGAGGATGCCGACGAGCATCGGCACGGAGCGGCGGACGAAGAGGCCGACGTGGTCGCCGGGGCGCACACCCCGGCGGATCAGACGGGCGGCGAGGGCGTCGGCGTAGCGGTCGAGCTCGCCGTAGGTGATCCGGGCGCCGAGGTGTTCGGCGGCGACGGCGTGCGGGGCGGCGGCCGCCTGCCGTTCGACGGCGTGGTGGATCAGCGGATCCGGGACGGGGACGGCCGGGCCGAAGCCGTACCGGTGGAAGAGGTGCTGGTCGCGGGGGGCTAGATGGCGCAGGGGCATGCTGGGGAAACCTCCTGGCTGGCTTTTCGCGTGAGAGATTGCCTGGCGCCAAGCTGGATCCGCGCTCGACTGTAGCTCCGGTTTTTCAACGCTCAACAACGCGTCATCGGCCAACGACGAGACGGAACGAGCCACATGTGACGTCTTTCACAGCAGAGGCAACGTTCGTCACCGTCGGTGGCGACTCTTGGTGGGCACCTGTGCGCCCGGCCGGGCGGCCTCACCGCGCCCGGCGTCCGGCGGGGAGGTCGCCGTCCCGCTCGTGTAACAGGGAGCCCCCGTGCACGTAACACGGCGGAAGCACGCTGAGGAGCATGCAGAACTCCGCGACGCCCACCCACTGCCCCTACTGCGCCCTGCAGTGCGGGATGAATCTCACGCCCGTCCCGGACGGGGGCGTGGAGGTCACCGAGCGCGCGGACTTTCCGGTGAACCGGGGTGCGCTGTGCGGCAAGGGCCGCACGGCTCACCAGGTGCTCTCCTCCCGGGTGCGCCTGACCTCCCCGTTGGTGCGCTCCGAGGGCAAGCTGGTGCCCGCCACCTGGGAAGAGGCGCTGGACCGGATCGCCGGGGAACTGCGGCGTACGCGGGCGGAGCATGGTCCGGACGCGTGCGGGGTGTTCGGCGGGGGCGGCCTGACGAACGAGAAGGCGTACACGCTGGGCAAGTTCGCCCGGGTCGTCCTCGGCACCTCGCAGATCGACTACAACGGCCGCTTCTGCATGTCCTCCGCGGCGGCCGGCGGAATCAAGGCGTTCGGCCTGGACCGCGGGCTGCCGTTCCCGCTGGAGGACATCCCGAAGACGGGCTGTGTGATCCTCGTCGGCTCCAACCTCGCCGAGACCATGCCGCCGTCGCTGCGCTTCTTCAACGAGCTGCGCGAGAACGGCGGCACGCTCATCGTCATCGACCCGCGCCGCACCAAGACCGCCGAGCAGGCGGACCTGCATCTGATGCCCCGCCCGGGCACCGACCTCGCGCTGGCGCTGGGCCTGCTGCACCTGGTCGTCGCCGAGGGGCGGGTCGACGAGGCGTACGTCGACGAGCGCACGGCCGGCTGGGAGGAGGCCCGCGCCGCGGCGATGGCCCACTGGCCGGAGTACGTGGAGCGGATCACCGGCGTTCCGGTGCCCCAACTCCGCGAGACCGTACGGATGTTCTGCGAGCCGGAGGCCGCGATGGTGCTGACCGCGCGCGGCCCCGAGCAGCAGTCCAAGGGCACGGACACCGTGGGCGCCTGGATCAACCTGTGTCTGGCGACGGGCCGGGCGGGGAAGCCGTTCTCCGGGTACGGCTGTCTGACCGGGCAGGGCAACGGACAGGGCGGGCGCGAACACGGCCAGAAGGCCGACCAGTTGCCCGGCTACCGCAAACTGGACGACCCGGCGGCGCGGCGGCATGTGGCCGAGGTGTGGGGTGTCGAGCCCGACTCGCTGCCCGGCCCCGGACGCAGCGCCTACGAGTTGCTGGACGCCCTGGGTGTCGACATCAGGTCGCTGCTGCTGATGGGCTCCAACCCGGTGGTGTCGGCGCCGCGTGCCGCGCACATCGAGGAGCGCATCAAGTCCCTTGATTTCCTTGTCGTCTGTGACGTCGTGCTGTCGGAGACGGCGGAGCTCGCCGACGTCGTCCTGCCGGTCACGCAGTGGGCGGAGGAGACGGGCACGACGACCAACCTGGAAGGCCGGGTGCTGCTGCGCCGCCAGGCGATCACCCCGCCCGAGGGCGTGCGCAGTGACCTGGAGGTCATGCACGAACTCGCCGACCGGCTCGGTGTGGAGAAGGGCTTCCCGACCGACCCCGAGGAGGTCTTCGAGGAGCTGCGGCGGGCGAGCGCGGGCGGGCCCGCGGACTACTCGGGAATCACCTACCGGCGACTGGCCGAGGAGAACGGGGTGTTCTGGCCGTGTCCCGCGGCCGATGCGGAAGCGGGACATCCCGGGACGCCCCGTCTCTTCCTCGACCGCTTCGCCACGCCGGACGGCCGCGCGCGCTTCGTCCCGGTCTCGCACCGGCCCTCCGCCGAGGAGCCGGACGAGGAGTACCCGGTGCTGCTGACGACCGGCCGGGTCGTCGCCCAGTACCAGTCCGGCGCCCAGACCCGGCGGGTGGACGAGCTGAACGCCGCCGCACCGGGCCCGTTCGTGGAGCTGCACCCGCGGCTCGCGGCCCGGCTGGGCGCGGCCGAGGGTGACCCGGTGGCGGTCGTGTCGCGGCGGGGCCGGGCCGTGGCACCGGCCCGCATCACCACCGGCATCCGCCCCGACACCGTCTTCATGCCCTTCCACTGGCCGGGCGAGGGCCGCGCGAACACCCTCACCAACCCGGCGCTCGACCCGACCTCGCGGATGCCGGAGTTCAAGGCGTGCGCGGTACGGCTGGAGACGGTGAAGCCGTAGGAGCCGGCCGTCCCGTCCGGCCGGCGTCGATGCCGGTGCGGCTCAGGTGCTCGACGGCATCGGCACCGGGGTGCTTCCTCAGCCGCGGACCAGCCAGTCGCCGCTGTCGATGAGCTTGCCGCGCGCACGCAGTTCGGCGGCCACGGCGGGGGCGGCGACGTACACCCACGCCCGCACGGACACGCCGTCGGCGTCCCGTACGACGTCGCCCTCGATCCGCTCGTAGAGATTGCGGGGATCGCCGGGGGCGTACTCCTCGAGCCGGTCGAGGGCGACCAGGAGGTCGTCGTACGCCTCGGGGAGGGCGGTGACGAGCTCCCCGCGGACGGCGCCCGCGGGCTCCTCGACGGCGTACGGATAGCCGGGACCGTCGTACAGCACCACGCCGTCGAGCCGCCCCGGCTCCTGTGAGCCGGTGCGGCCGCGGAGGAAGAGGTCGTGGTTGACCTCTCCGGGCCGAAGGGTGCCGTAGACGAAGAACGGGAGTCTCACAGAAACGATTCTCTCTCCTCACACACGGGTGCCGGACGTGCACAGACGCCCTATGGACACCACATGTCATGACCCCTTAAATCTCAGGCAGCACTCGCGCCTCCTCCTTTCCCCCACGCGCCCCAACGCGCCTTTTCAAGGAGACAGATGAGCCGGATACGTCCCGTTCGCCCTGTCCACACCCTCCTGGGGTCCCGTCTCGCCACGGTCGGTATGGCCGCCACCGCCGCGACCCTCCTGGCCACCGCGCTCTCCCCGACCGCGGGTGCGGCCGACAGGCCGACCCGGGCCGCCGCGATCGACAACGCGGCGGACGTGCTCGTGGCGCAGGCCTCGAAGCTGGGCCTCACCGCCGCGCAGGACACGAAGGTCCGGGACGTGGTGGTCGACAAGGACGGCGGACAGCACGTCCGCTACGACCGTACGTACCGCGGAATCCCGGTACTGGGCGGCGACTTCGTGGTCCACCTGCACGCGAACGGAACGTACCGCGGCACCGACAGGGCCACCCGCCGGTCCATCACCCTGCCCTCGGTCACCCCTGCCCTCGCCGCCCCGAAGGCCGCCGACATCGCGGCGAACGCACTGCGCGCGGCCAACCTCGGCGAGACGCTCAGGAAGCTGACGGCCAAGCCCCAGCTGGTCGTCGACGCCCTGCACGGCGCCCCGAAGCTGGCCTGGCAGACGAACGTCGTCGCCCAGGACGCGCTCGGCAACCCGGTCGGGCGCACGGTACTGACCGACGCGGGCACGGGCGCGCAGATCGACGCGTGGGACTCGATCGAGACGGCGACGGGTGACGGCAAGTCGCTGTACGGCGGGACGGTGCCGCTGGAGACGACGCTGTCAGGGTCGGCGTACCAGCTCAAGGACGCGACGCGCGGAAACACGTACACGGGCGACGCGGCGAACAAGACGGACCTCTGCATCCTGGGCATCTGCATCAGCCGCGCCCCGGCGACGCTCTTCACGGACGCGGACAACCACTGGGGAACGGGGGCGGCTTCGGACCGCGCGACGGCGGCCGTGGACGCCCAGTACGGCACCGACGTCACCTGGGACTACTACAAGAACGTCCACGGGCGCAGCGGTATCGCCGGCGACGGCAAGGGCTCGTTCAACCGCGTCCACTACGGCAACAACTACAACAACGCCTTCTGGGACGACAGTTGCTTCTGCATGACGTACGGCGACGGCGACGGGACGCAGCTCGGTCCGCTCGTGTCGCTGGACGTGGCGGGCCACGAGATGTCGCACGGGGTGACATCGAAGACGGCGGCGCTGACGTACTCGGGTGAGTCGGGCGGCCTGAACGAGGCCACGTCGGACATCTTCGGGACGCTGGTGGAGTTCTACGCGAAGAACTCCACGGACGGCGGGGACTACCTGATCGGCGAGAAGATCGTCCGCTCCGGCTTCGGCCGGGACGCGCTGCGCTACATGGACAAGCCGTCGAAGGACGGGAACTCGGCGGACTGCTGGAGTTCGACGGTCAAGGACCTGGACGTGCACTACTCGTCCGGCGTCGCGAACCACTTCGCGTTCCTGCTGGCGGAGGGCAGCGGCGCCCGCACGGTGAACGGCGTCAGCTACAACTCCCCTACCTGCAACGGGTCCTCGGTGTCGGGCATCGGCCGGGACAAGGTGGGCGCGATCTGGTACCGGGCGCTGACGGTCTACATGACGTCCTCGACGAACTACGCGGGTGCGCGTACGGCGACGCTGAACGCGGCGAAGGACCTGTACGGGGCCGGGAGCACGGAGTACAACGCGGTGGCCGCGGCGTGGAGTGCGGTGAACGTGAGCTGAGGCGCGGCAGCCGGTGACGCGACGGCGGTGCGGCGGCGGGCGTGACCAGGCCCGCCGCCGCACCGCCGGGCAAGGGGCGGGGCTACGCCCCGTACGGCCTCAGCTCCCTCGCCTCCCTCAACCCCCTCCCCCACCACACCAGCTGGTCCAGCATCGTCTTCGCCGCCGCCCCCGGTCCCGCCGGGTCCTTCAGCCTCCCCTCGTCGTCGAACGACGCCCCCGCGTTGTGGAAGGACACCGTGTCCCGGACCGTCACCGCGTGCAGTTCCGCGAAGACCTGCCGGAGGTGTTCCACCGCGCGCAGGCCGCCGGACATGCCGCCGTACGAGACGAGCGCGACGGGCTTGGTCTGCCACTCGGTGTAGTGCCAGTCGATGAGGTTCTTGAGGCCGGCGGGGTAGGAGTGGTTGTACTCGGGGGTGAGGACGACGAAGGCGTCCGCGGCGGCCAGTTTCGGGGAGATCCCGGAGAGGGCGGCCGTCGCCTCCCGGGTGCGGGCGAAGGACATGGGGAGGTCCGTCTCCGCGACGTCCACGACCTCGGGGAGCAGGCCCTCCCGGTCGTGCATCAGGTCGAGGAGCCAGTCCGCGACGACGGGGCCGAAGCGGCCGTGGCGGTTGCTGCCGACGACGAGGGTGACCTTCAAAGGGGCGTCTGTGATCTGCATGAGGAACAGCCTGATACCTCAACAAAGCTTGAGGTCAAGCCCCGGCCGCCGACACCGGGTCACCCGGTCGCACCCTCGCTCTGCGCCCTTCGGGTTCTCTTCCGCGACACCTCCGTCCCACGCCGGTGACCTGCCCAAACACCGCCACCGCGGCCCGGCCGCAGACCGATCTGACACCCATTCACCCCATTTCTGACGCACGCTCAGGAAGCGCGCTCGGCCCGCTGCCACTTACCTCGGAAGGGCAGGGAACACCGAAGAGCTCGAGGGAGCACCGATGCGCCGTACCGCCCGCATGCTGACCGGCACCGCGCTCGCCGTCGCGGCCGCGGGACTGGTCGCCGCACCGGCGCACGCCGCGGATGCCGGGAGCCTGGAGGTGTACCCGTCCTCGGTCGTGCCCGGTGAACAGGTCACCGTGAACACGGCGGCGTGCGAGGACGGCGACACCGCGGCGGGCGACGCGAGTGCGGTGGGCGCCGGCCCGTTCACGCTCGCGCCGAGCACCCATGAGCAGGACGCGATCGGACAGTTCCAGGTGCCGGAGAGCGCGCAGCCGGGGACGTACGAGATCGTCGCGACGTGCGCGGAGGGCGGCCGGCGGGTCACGGGTGACCTGGTGGTCACACTCACCGCCACCCGTCAGCAGGTGTACCCCCGAGGAAGTGTGAAGACGGGGGTCGGTGGCGCGCTTGGCCCCGATCCCGTGCAGACCGCGGCCGGCGTGGCGGCTCTCGCCGTCGCCGCCGCGGGCGGTACCTGGCTCCTGCATCGCCGGGCGAGAGGCGACGGGATCTGACGGACACCCTCCGCTGTCCGTCCGCCGGTACCGCATGTCCCCTCCCCCTCCGGGTCCGACGCCCCTCGCGGCCCGGAGGGGGACAGGAGCAGGCCCAGCGAAAAGGAGGCTCGGCATGCGCGGACACCACGGCGCCGGCAACTTCGTCATAGCGGCCGTCACCGTCATCGCCCTGTGCTGCGGCGCCTGGCTACTGCGCAGTGGCGCCTCGACCCACGCACCGCCGCAGCCGTCCGCCGCCGAGGCCCGCGCCGACCGCGCCGACGCGCGCTCCGCGCCCGCGCTGCCGCCCTCCCCGCCGGACCGCATCCACATCCCGTCGATCCGCGTGAACGCCCCCCTGACGGGCCTCGGACTCAACCCGGCCGGCAGCCTCGACGTCCCGCCCGCCGAGAAGGAGAACCTCGCCGGCTGGTACGAGGCCGGCACCACCCCCGGTGAGACGGGCACCGCGATCGTCGCCGGACATGTCGACAACGCCGACGGTCCCGCCGTCTTCTACCGCCTCGGCGCCCTGAAGAAGGGCAGCACCATCGAGGTGGCCCGGCGCGACGGCACCGCGGCCGTCTTCTCGGTCGACGCCGTCGAGGTGTACGACGCGAAGGACTTCCCCGACGAGAAGGTGTACGGCGCGGCGCACCGGCCCGAGCTGCGGGTGATCACCTGCGGCGGGGGCTACTCACGGGCGACCGGCTATCAGGGCAACGTCGTCGTCTTCGCGCATCTGACCGGCAGCCGCTGACACGCCACCGAGCATGTTCTCCTTGCCCCAGTCGCCCAGCGGCCCCAGCGCCTCGTTGAGCGTCTCGCCCCGCTCGGTCAGGGAGTACTCGACCCTCGGCGGCACCTCGTCGTACGCCTCCCGGTGCACGATCCCGTCCGCCTCCAGCTCCCGCAGATGAGCCGCGAGCACCTTCTCCGTCACCCCCGGCAGCTCCCGGCGCAGTTCGCCGAAGCGGCACGGCTTCTCATGCAGCGCCCAGAGGATGAGCACCTTCCACTTGCCGCCGATCACATCCATCGCCGCGTCGATCCCGCAGACGTACGACCCCGGCCGCCGTGCCCTCGCCATGCCGCCCCCTCTTCCTGCCTGGACTCTTTCCCGGCGGTAACCACCCACTCTCAAGTACGTACTTGAGCAGGCGCTTCCCCACGAACAACCCTAAGCGGCATGACTGACAACGCCCTCACCACCAAGACCCCGCTCACCCTCCTCGGCGCCGGTGCCATGGGCACCGCCCTCGCCCGCACCTGGCTCGCCGCCGGCCATCCCGTGACTGTCTGGAACCGCACCCCCGCCCGCGCCGAGGCCCTGGCCGCCGAGGGCGCGACGGTCGCCGCCAGCGCCGCCGCGGCGGTGGCCGCGAACCGGCTGGTGATCGCCTGTCTGCTGGACGACGCTTCGGTCGGCGAGGCGCTCGGGACGGCCGATCTCCAGGACAGGGACCTGGTGAACCTCACCACCGGGACGCCGGGGCAGGGGCGGGAGCGGGCCGCCTGGGCACAGGGCCGCGGCGCCCGTTTCCTGGACGGCGGAATCATGGGCACACCGCCGATGATCGAGGCGCCGGACTCCGGTGCGTACGTCTTCTACAGCGGTTCCGCCGGCCTCTTCGAGGAGCACCGCGCCACCCTCGCCGTACCGGCCGCGACCACGTACGTCGGCGCGGACCCGGGGTTCGCCGCGCTGCACGACGTGGCGCTGCTGAGCGCGATGGACGGCATGTTCGCGGGCATCACCCACGCCTTCGCGCTGATCCACTCCGAGGACATCGCGCCGAAGGACTTCGCCCAGCTGCTCGCGGAGTGGCTGACCGCGATGACGTTCATGGTGCACAAGGCCGCCGACCAAGTGGCGAGCGGCGACTACGCCAAGGACGTGGTCTCCAACCTGGCCATGCAGTCCGCCGCCAACGCCACGCTGCTGAGCACGGCCGAGGAGCAGGGCGTGAGCACCGAACTGCTGACGCCGTACGCGGACCTGATGGCGCGGCGGGTCGCGGACGGGCACGGGGACGAGGACATCACGGGGGTGCTCGAACTGCTCGTGCAGGAGAAGAAGTCCTGACGGTCTGAGCAGGTCGGGCGAAGTCCCTGTGGTTCGGCAGCGCCCCGAGGGGCGCGGGGCTGTGTCGATATGCGGCTCCGCCGCGTGCGCGCGACCAGCCACGACGGTGGCGCAGGTGATCGACGACATGTCGCGGCACTTCCAGCGGAGCGCTCAGCCCACGTGCGCGGCGATCGTCCGCGCACACTCCAGGGACTCGGTCCCGGCGGTGTCCACCTCCACGTCGTACACCACTCCCTGGTGGACGATCTCCGCCTGCTTCTCCGCCATCCCGCGCACCCGGTCGCCGCGGGCGATCTCCCGGCCCGCGGCGACCGAAGCCTCGCAGCGGACGCCGACCCAGAGCACGTCCAGGCCGTCGAGGACACGGCGCCAGCGGTCCTGGGTCGCCGCTCCGCCGAGGAAGACGTCGTCGATGATCACGCGGGCGCCCGCGTGGACCATGGCCGCGATGCCCTTGGCCCAGGCCGCTTCCAGGGCCATGTACTCAGGGCCGACGTGGACCGCGCCGTCCGGGGCGAACTCGATGCCCGCGCCCTGACCCGGCATCGCCTCGATCAGCGAGTCGACCCCGAAGGCCAGCCACGGGTCCGGCAGCACCGCCTGCAGACACCGCACGATCCCGGACTTGCCGGAGCTGGAGCCGCCGTTGACTACGATCACCTGGGTCGCCATGACGTCACCGTAGGTCAGGCGAGCCACTGCTCGTACGCCATTTTCGTCACCAGCGCGAACACCACCGTCAGCAGCACGACCCGGACGAAACCGCTCCCCTTCTTCAGCGCCGTGTGCGCGCCGAGCATGCCGCCCGCCAGGTTGAACACCGCCATCAGTCCCGCCAGCTGCCACAGGACCGTGCCCTGCCAGGCGAAGGTGGCCAGCGCGCCGGCGTTGGTGCAGCAGTTGACGATCTTCGCGGTGGCGGAGGCGGTGACGAGGTCGAGGTGGAGGACGGCGGTGAGCGTGAGGACCAGGAAGGTGCCGGTGCCGGGGCCGATCAGACCGTCGTAGAAGCCGACGCCGAGGCCCGCGAGGCCGATCGCGGCAAAGACGCGGCGGCGGCCGGCCGGGCCGGTGGCGGGGGCGGTGCCGAAGGCGGGGCGCAGGATGACGAAGGCGGCGACGGCCAGAAGCACCACCATGATCACGGGCTTCAGTACCTCCGTGCTCATCCCCGCCGCGAAGAACGCCCCCGCCGAGGAGCCCGCGAGGGCCGCGAGGCCGATGCGGACGGCGAGGCGTACGTCGACCGGGGCCTTGCGGGCGTAGGTCACCGCCGCGCCGGACGTGCCGACGATGGCGACCGCCTTGTTGGTGCCCAGGGCGTACGCGGCCGGGGTGCTCGACGGCAGGCCCAGCAGCAGGGCCGGAAGCAGGAGCAGACCCCCGCCGCCGACCACGGCGTCGATCCAGCCGGCGGCCAGAGCCGCGAGGCACAGGACGACGAGGGTGGTCAGCGATATGTCGGGCATGATCGGGACCTTAGACAGGAGATAGGTGTCCAGTCCATCGAGATGATCTTCAGCTGGGTCTCGTAGACGATGTCACCTGCACGGATTCCGCTGGTTTCGCGACCTCACAGCCCGTCCCCGGCGCACTCCGGGAACCCTCACACCCGCCCACCGCCTCTGCTGAGGGCAGCGTTCCTCGCGGGAAACAGAGGTGATGCGGTCGGGTAACACCGGCAACGCACGCTCCTGGACATGACCTCGAATACGCGTGTGGTGGTGATCGGCGCCGGCCTCGCGGGCGTCCGTCTCGCCCGGCGGCTCGGCGAGCTCGGCACGCCCGTGACGCTGATCGGCGACGAGGAGCACCGCCCGTACAACCGGGTGCTGCTCGCCGAGGTGCTGGCCGGACGGTACAGCCCCGACGTGATCGCGCTGCCGGCCCCCGCGGAGCTCACCCGCGCCCGGGTCACCGGCATCGACCGGGAGGCGCGGACCGTCGAGTGCGCCGACGGTTCCAAGATCGCATACGACCGGCTGGTTCTGGCCACCGGCTCGAACCCGGTGCTGCCGCCCCTGCGCGGTCTGTTCACCCCCGACCACGTCCTGCCAGAGGGCGTCCACGCCTTCCGCACGATGGACGACTGCCTGGGCCTGTCCAAGGCGGTCCGGCCGGGTGCGAAGGCGGTCGTCATCGGCGGTGGACTCCTCGGGGTCTCCGCCGCCCGGGCGCTCGCCCAGCGCGGCGCGCAGGTGATCCTCGCCCAGCAGTCCGAGCGGCTCATGGAGCGCCAGCTCGACCCGAACGCCTCACAGCTCGTCCGGCGCCATCTGAGCGAGCTCGGCGTCGAGGTCCACACCGATCTGCGGGTGCGTGACGTGCGTTGCGTCAACGGCGCGGTCCGCTCGGTCGAGATGGCCGACGGATACGCCCTCGACGCCGACCTGGTGGTCCTGGCCTGCGGGGTGCGCCCGCGCGCGGGTCTCGCCTGGGGCGCCGGCATCGAGGTCCGCAAGGGCATCGTCGTGGACGACGAACTGCGCACCTCCGACCCGTACATCCACGCCATCGGCGACTGCGCCCAGCACGACGGAAACGTCTACGGGCTCGCCACTCCGGCCCTCGAACAGGCCGAGGTACTCGCCGAGCTGCTGGCCGGGCGGGCGACCGCCCGCTACACCGGCACCCGTTCGCTGACCCGGCTCACGCTGCCCGGTCAGACCGCCTTCGACCTCGCCGCGTTCGGCGAGACGGAGGCACTTCCCGGCGACGACGTCGTACAGCTCGCCGATGCCACCCGAGGCACCTACCGCAAGGTCGTCGTCCGCGACGACCGCCTGGTCGGCGGGGTCCTCGTCGGCGAACTCGGCACCGTCGGCGCGCTCGCGCGCGCCTGGGAGGGAGCAGAGCCGCTCCCCGACGACGGTCCTCTGCTCCACCTGCTCACCAACGATGGAGGCTCCTGATGACCGCCAACAGGGAGACCACTCCCACGATCGTGCTCGTCGGCCACGGCATGGTCGGCCAGCGCTTCCTCGAAGCGCTCGCCGAGCGCGGCCTGACCGCCACGCACCGCGTGGTCGTGCTCTGTGAGGAGCCGCGCCCGGCCTACGACCGCGTAGCGCTCACCTCGTACTTCTCGGGCAAGACGCCCGAGGACCTCTCGATGACGGACATGGAGTTCATCGAGAAGGAGGGCATCGAGCTCTACGTCGGCGACCCGGCGGAGACCGTCGACCGTGACGCCCGCAGGGTGACCGCCCGGTCCGGCGAGGTCTTCGACTACGACATCCTCGTCCTCGCGACCGGCTCGTACCCCTTCGTGCCGCCGGTCCCCAACAAGGACGCCAAGGGCTGTTTCGTCTACCGCACCATCGAGGATCTCCTCGCCATCGAGGAGTACGCCAGGACGCGCACCACCGGTGCCGTGGTCGGCGGCGGTCTGCTCGGCCTGGAGGCCGCAGGCGCGCTGAAGGGCCTCGGACTCACCTCCCACATCGTCGAGTTCGCGCCGCGGCTGATGCCGGTGCAGGTCGACGAGGGCGGTGGCGCGGCGCTGCTGCGGACCATCGAGGAGATGGGGCTGAGCGTCCACACGGGCGTCGGCACGCAGGAGATCGTGGTCGACTCCGAGGGTGCCGTCACCGGCATGAAGCTCTCCGACGGCTCCGAACTCGCCACCGATCTGGTGGTGTTCTCCGCCGGTGTCCGCCCCCGCGACCAGCTGGCCCGCGACTGCGGCCTCACGGTCGGCGAGCGCGGCGGCATCACCGTCGACGAGCAGTGCCGCACGGTCGCCGACCCGCACGTCTTCGCGATCGGCGAGTGCGCGCTGGCCGCCGACGGCCGGGTCTACGGCCTGGTCGCCCCCGGGTACGAGCAGGCCGAGACGGTCGCGGCGACCATCGCCTCGGACGAGGCCTCGTTCCTCGGCGCCGACCTCTCCACCAAGCTGAAGCTGCTCGGCGTGGACGTGGCCTCCTTCGGTGACGCGCACGGCGCGACCGAGGACTGCCTCGACGTCGTCTACTCCGACTCCCGCTCGGGCCTGTACAAGAAGCTCGTCATCGGCCGCGACGGCACGCTGCTGGGCGGCATCCTGGTCGGCGACGCCGAGGCGTACGGCACGCTGAAGGCCTTCACGGGTTCGGTCCCGCCGGTCTCGCCCGAGTCACTCGTGCTGCCCGCCGGTGCCGGCGAGTCCGTCCAGCTCGGCCCGAGCGCCCTGCCGGACGACGCGATCATCTGCTCCTGCAACAACGTCCGCAAGGGCACCATCCGCGGCGCGGTCACCGAGCACAACTGCACCACCGTGCCCGAGGTGAAGAAGTGCACCAAGGCCGGTACGACCTGCGGCAGTTGCGTCAAGGTCCTGGGCCAGCTGGTCACCGCCGAGCTGGAGGCGTCCGGCGTCGTCGTCGACAAGGGCCTGTGCGGCTGCTTCTCGCAGACCCGCGAGGAGCTCTACGAGATCGTCCTCGCCCTGCGCATCAACACCTACCAGGACCTGCTGGACCGCTACGGCCGCGAGGGCGCCCGGGGCGGCGACGGCTGCGAGACCTGCAAGCCGGCCGTGGCCTCGATCATCGCCTCCCTCGCCTCGACCATCGGGGCCGACGTCTACGTCCTGGACGGCGAGCAGGCCGCGCTCCAGGACACCAACGACCACTTCCTGGCCAACCTCCAGAAGAACGGCTCGTACTCGGTCGTCCCGCGTATCCCCGGCGGTGAGATCACCCCGGAGGGCCTGATCGTCATCGGCGAGATCGCCCGCGACTTCGGCCTCTACACGAAGATCACCGGCGGTCAGCGGATCGACATGTTCGGCGCCCGCGTCGAACAGCTCCCGCTGATCTGGACCCGGCTGGTCGACGCGGGCTTCGAGTCCGGCCACGCGTACGGAAAGTCGCTGCGTACGGTCAAGTCCTGCGTGGGCCAGACCTGGTGCCGCTACGGCGTCCAGGACTCGGTGCGCATGGCGATCGACCTGGAGTTGCGCTACCGGGGCCTGCGCTCCCCGCACAAGCTGAAGTCGGCGGTGTCGGGCTGCGCCCGCGAGTGCGCCGAGGCCCAGTCCAAGGACTTCGGGATCATCGCCACCTCGGGCGGCTGGAACCTGTACGTCGGCGGCAACGGCGGCGCCACCCCGCGCCATGCGGACCTGCTGGCCCAGGACCTCAGCGACACCGAACTGATCAAGCTGATCGACCGGTTCCTGATGTTCTACATCCGCACCGCCGACCGCCTGGAGCGCACCTCCACCTGGCTGGAGCGGATCCCCGGCGGCCTGGACCACGTCCGGGACGTGGTGGTGGAGGACTCCCTCGGCATCTGCGAGGAGCTGGAGTCGCTGATGACCTCGCACGTCGCCCACTACCGCGACGAGTGGTCCGACACCATCAACGACCCCGAGAAGCTCGCCCGGTTCGTGTCCTTCGTGAACGCGCCGGACACCCCCGACCCGGTCGTCGGCTTCGTCCCCGAGCGCGACCAGATCAAGCCCGACCTGCCCCTGCTGTCCATCGGCATGCGCCCCGCTGAAGACGTCCTGGAAGGAAGCGCCCAGCGATGACCCTGGCACCCGAGACGACCGCCCTGAAGATCCAACTGCGCCTCGACGACGGCTGGTTCACGGTCTGCGACCTGAACGTCCTGCTGCCGGGCCGCGGCGTGGCGGCCCTGCTGCCCGACGGCCGGCAGGTGGCCCTCTTCCGCGACCGCGCGGGCGAGCTGTACGCCATCGACAACCGCGACCCGTTCGGTGGCGCGGCGGTCCTGTCCCGCGGACTGACCGGCACCCACGAGGGCCGGCCGTTCGTCGCCTCGCCCCTGCTGAAGCAGCGCTTCGATCTGCTGTCGGGACAGTGCCTGGACGACGAGACGGTACGGATCCCGACGTACCAGGTCCGGGTGTCGTGACCCGCTCCCGGCCCAACCTTTCTTGACCGACCGTTCTCATTGGATCTAGGCTGCGACACATGGCCAGGACCAAGGAGTTCGATCCGGAGGCCGCGCTGCAGGCAGCCCTGGAGCTGTTCTGGCGGCGCGGCTACGAGGCGACGTCCATGTCCGACCTCGTCGAGCACCTCGGCATCGGCCGCGCCAGCCTCTACGCGACCTTCGGCAACAAGCACGAGCTGTATCTGAAGGCACTGGAGCGCTATCAGGAACAGCTCCCGGACCTGCTCGGGGAGCTGTCCCGGCCGGGCCCGGTACTGCCCGCGGTACGGGCGCTCGTACGGCGTTACGCGGACGAGGCCACCGCCGAGAACCTGCGCCTGAACGGCTGTTTCATCACCAACACGGCGGCCGAGCTCGCCCCGCACGACCCGGCCGCCGCGCGGCAGGTCGAGCGGAACTGGGACCACGTGGAGACAGTGCTGCACTCGGCGCTGGTCCGCGCCGGGGCCCAGGGCGAGCTCGGCGCGGGCCGCGATCCGCTCGCCCTCGCCCGCATGCTGCTGGTGCTGCTCCAGGGCCTCAAGGTGGTGGGCAAGGCGTCGCCGGACCCGGCGCGGGTGCGGGACGCGGCGGAACAGGCTCTGACACTGCTGGACTGAGGGCGGCTGCTCACCGAGGGCCGCCGTTTTTATTTGACGCCATAATGAACCGTTCGGTCAAGAATAAGGGGAGATCATGACCAGCACGCGTTTCCACGACAGGACCGTTCTCGTGACCGGCGCCGGCTCCGGCATCGGCCGTGCCGTCGCGCTGGCGTTCGCCGCCGAGGGGGCGCAGGTCGTCGTGGCCGGGCGGCGACGGGAACCCCTCGACGACACGGCGGCCCTGATCGAGGAGGCGGGCGGCAAGGCGCTGGCGCTCACCGCCGACGTGTCCCGTGCCGCCGACGTCCAGGCCGTCGTGGCCGCCGCCGTTGACCGCTTCGGCTCCCTCGACGCGGCGGTCAACAACGCGGGGGTCTTCCGGGGCGGGCAGCCGCTGGCCGACCTGTCGGAGTCCGACTGGACCGAACAGCTCGACATCAACGTCACCGGCGTCTTCCACGCCCTCCAGGCCGAGGTCCGTCAGATGCGGTCCCAGCCGTCCGGCGGCGCGATCGTCAACATCGCCTCCGTCTTCGGCGTCCACGCCCGCCACCCGGGCGCCACCGCGTACGCCGCCACCAAGGCCGCCGTCTCCGTCCTCACCCGGGGCGCCGCACGCGACCACATCGGCGACGGGGTCCGCATCAACGCGGTCAGCCCCGGTCCCGTGGAGACGGAGATGTCCCTGCTCCCCGGCGAGACGGAGGCCGAGCGCGCCGAGCGCATGGAGAACTCGGTGCCGCTGGGCCGCGCCTCCACCACGGCGGAGATCGCCGCCGCGGTCCTCTATCTGGCCTCGGACGACGCCGCGTCCGTGGTGGGCGCGGACCTGGTGGTGGACAGCGGCAAGACCACGTGAACGCTCCGCCGGAGTGCCGCACACCGGGCTAGGACATGAGGTCCCGGGTGTGGGACAACGCTTGCTCGATGGCCATCAGAAGCCTGTGCTCTCCCTCGATGATGCGCAGGTCGCTCTGCCAGGCGTCGACGGTCACCCATCCGTGACCGGTGAGCTCGGGGACCGGCCAGCGGCCCTCCTTGAGGTCGGCCGGTGGCTCGGGCAGGCGCATCAGCAGGGTGCCCGTCCCCTGGGCGGCGACGGCCGCGACGCCCTTGTGGGCCAGGAGCGGAATGCCATAGGCGCCGTTCAGGGGCACGCCCAGAGCCAACTCCTTCAACCGATCCAACAGATCGGGGTGCGCGTGCAGCTGCCACTCACCCAACGTGTAGTCGCCCGGCCTGCCTGGTGGCGCACCCTGCGCCCGCAGGTACTCCAGCAGCGGGGTGTTCAGGGGATGCTTCGGCAGCTTCGTCGGTAAGTCCGGTCGCATGGCGAGTGACCCTAGGCCTTCAGGACGTCGTACGACACTCCCGTGAGCCGCTCGGACGCGACCCAAAGCCGTTCGCCCGCCTGGTCGTTGTGGGTCCAGGGCGCTCGCCAGGACGGTCCCGGCGAGCCGCGCCAGCCCGCGAGGGACGGGCCGGTGAAGGAGTCGGGGGACACGTCGGGGGCGGTGGCGGCGTAGAGGGTGGGGAGGGCGCCCGCCTGCGCCGACTGGGCGAAGAACCTGTTGCCGACGGCCATGAAGCGCTCGGTGAAGCGGCGGCCCGCCATCCGGGGTCCGGCCGCCTGGAGGTTGGTCGCCGCGTATCCCGGGTGGGCGGCCGCCGCGACGACGTCCGAACCGTGGGCGGCGAGCCTGCGGGCCAGTTCGTGGGTGAAGAGCAGGTTGGCGGTCTTGGAGCGGGCGTAGGCGACCCAACGGCGGTACCTGTGTTCGCTGTTGAGGTCGTCGATGTCGATGTTGGCCAGGGCGTGCGTCGTGCTGGAGACGGTCACCACCCGCGCGCCCGGGGTGTCGAGCAGCGCGGGCAGCAGCAGCCCGGTGAGTGCGAAGTGGCCCAGGTGGTTGACGCCGAACTGGGTCTCGAAGCCGTCCGCCGTGGTGCCGTACGGCAGGGCCATCACGCCCGCGTTGTTGATCAGCAGGTCGAGCCGGTCGTACGGCAGCGTCCGCGCGAACTCCCTTACGGAGGCGAGGTCTCCGAGGTCGAGCCGAGCGAACTCCACCTGTGCGCCCGGCACTTCGGTGACCAGCCGGTCCCCCGCCTCGGTCCCGCGCGCCTCGCTCCGGCAGGCGAGCACCACCCGGGCGCCCTTGCGTGCCAGCTCGCGCGCGGTGACGTAGCCGATGCCGCTGTTGGCACCGGTGACGACGGCGGTGCGGCCGTGCTGTTCGGGGATGTGCTGCTCGTTCCAGCCGGAGGACATGCCCGGGCTCCTTCCCGCCGCTTCGGCGCTTGCCGCCAGCCTGCCCCCGATGAGGCCCGCCGTCGACAGGACACCGGGAAACCTTGGACTCGCCATGGACCACGCGTTCATGGCCTGTCCATGACATCGCTACCGAGTTCCCCTAGGTTTCCACCCGCACGCTCCCGCCCCCGACCGGTGGCGGGACGGTCACGGCACCCCTTGGAGCGACAGTGGAACGTCGTACCTTCCTCCGTGCGACCGCCATCGGCGGCACCTCCGCCGTCTTCGGCGGTACCCTGTGGCGCGGCGCCGCGTACGCCGCACCGGCCCAGCCCGGCACGGGCCCCTACGGGGCGCTCGGATCCCCGGACGCCAACGGCATCAGACTCCCGTCGGGCTTCACCAGCCGGGTCATCGCCCGCTCGGGCCAGACGGTCACCGGAACGTCGTACACCTGGCACAACGCCCCGGACGGCGGCGCCTGTTACGCGGACGGCACGGGCTGGATCTACGTCTCCAACTCGGAGATCAACCCTTCCGGCGGCGCGAGCGCGGTGCGGTTCTCGTCGAGCGGCGCGATCACCTCGGCGTACCGCATCCTGTCCGGCACCCGGCAGAACTGCGCGGGCGGCAGGACCCCGTGGAACACCTGGCTGTCCTGCGAGGAGGTCGACCGGGGGTACGTCTACGAGACCGATCCGTGGGGCACGAACGCGGCGGTGCAGCGACCCGCGATGGGCCGTTTCAAGCACGAGGCGGCCGCGGCCGACCCGGTCCGCCAGGTGATCTATCTGACCGAGGACGAGACGAACGGCCGCTTCTACCGCTTCGTACCGACGACTTGGGGCAGCCTCGCCTCCGGCACCCTCCAGGTACTGGTCGCCGGCACCGCCACCTCGGGCTCCTACACCTGGACGACCGTCCCCGACCCGGACGGCTCCCCCACGTCGACCCGCACCCAGGTCTCCGGCTCCAAGTCCTTCAACGGCGGCGAGGGCTGCCACTACGCCGACGACAAGGTCTGGTTCACGACCAAGGGCGACAACCGCGTCTGGCAGCTCGACCTCACCGCGAACACCTACGAGCTGGCCTACGACGACTCCCTGGTCACCTCCGGCACGGCCCCGCTCACCGGCGTCGACAACATCACCGGCTCCTCCTCCGGCGACCTCTACGTCGCCGAGGACGGCGGCAGCATGGACATCTGCCTGATCACCCCCGACGACGTGGTGACACCGTTCCTGAGAATCGACGGCCAGTCCTCCTCGGAAATCACCGGCCCGGCATTCTCCCCGAACGGCACCCGGCTGTACTTCTCCAGCCAGCGGGGCACGACGGGGAGCTCATCGGGCGGAATCACGTACGAGGTGACGGGTCCGTTCCGCTCATAGGGCTCGCCGCCTCAGCTGACTTTGCCGGGTGGATCACAATGCCCTTACGTGCGACCGGACTTGAGCGGTCACTGTGCGCTTCCGTTCGGTCGCGTCACGTTCGCGTCACGGGTTCTTCACACCACTTCCACCAACACGGTCTCGCACTACCTTCGGGCACCTCTTGTCACCACCAACCCCGTAAGGACCCGCCGTGAACCTGCTCCGCAAGCCCGGCGCCATCGTCGTCGCCGCGCTGGCCCTCGCCGTCCTGCCCTCAGCCGCCCAGGCGCACGACGGCGACCACCCGTTCGCCAACTGCACCGAGGCGTACGAGAACGGCTACGCGAACATCCCCGAGAGCGACGAGCACTACGGCACCCATCTGGACCGGGACGGCGACGGCATCGGCTGCGACAGCCCGCCCGCGGACTTCACCCCCGCCGAGGACCAGGAGGCGGACGCTGCGGCCCCGAAGGACACGGACCTCGCCGAGACCGGCGGCGACGACAACACCCCGTACTTCGCGGCCGCCGGCATGTCCGTCATGCTCGCCGGGGCGGGCGTCCTGGTCGTCGTGAACAGGCGGCGCGCGGACCACCACTGAACGCAGACCGAAGGGGCGGCACCCCCGCACAGGGTGCCGCCCCTTCCTGGTGATCCGGAACCGGCGCCCATCGGTACTGAGGGTCGGGGACAAGCGTCGGTTCCGGGGTCGTGGTGGCCGTGCGGCCCTAGCGGTGGTCGCTGCCCGCCGACTCCGAGGCCGCGCGGCCGGCCTCCAGGCGGGCCACCGGGATACGGAAGGGCGAGCAGGAGACGTAGTCCAGGCCGACCTCGTGGAAGAAGTGGACCGACTCCGGGTCACCGCCGTGCTCGCCGCAGACGCCGAGCTTGAGGTCGGGGCGGGTCTTGCGGCCGGCCTCCGCCGCCAGCTTGACCAGGGAGCCGACGCCGTCCCTGTCGATCGTCTCGAACGGGCTGACGCCGAAGATGCCCTTCTCCAGGTACGCCGTGAAGAAGGACGCCTCCACGTCGTCCCGGCTGAAGCCCCACACCGTCTGGGTGAGGTCGTTCGTGCCGAAGCTGAAGAACTCCGCAGCCTCCGCGATCTGACCGGCGGTCAGCGCGGCGCGCGGGAGCTCGATCATCGTGCCGATGGTCAGCTTGAGCTCGGTGCCCGTCGCCGCCTCGACCTCCGCGATGACCTGGTCGGCCTCCTCGCGGACGATCTCCAGCTCCTGGACCGTGCCGACGAGCGGGATCATGATCTCCGCGCGCGGGTCGCCCTTCGCGGCCTTCCGCTCGGCCGCCGCCTCCGCGATCGCCCGTACCTGCATCGTGAACAGACCCGGGATGACCAGGCCGAGGCGTACACCGCGCAGACCCAGCATCGGGTTCTGCTCGTGCAGCCGGTGGACCGCCTGGAGCAGCCGCAGCTCGTTCTCGTGCGGCTCCTGACGGGACTCCGCGAGCGCCACACGCACCGACAGCTCGGTGATGTCCGGCAGGAACTCGTGCAGCGGCGGGTCCAGGAGCCGGACCGTCACCGGCAGGCCGTCCATCGCCGCGAACAGCTCCACGAAGTCCTGCTTCTGGAGCGGGAGCAGCTGCTTCAGCGACTCCTCGCGCTCGTTCTCCGTGTCGGCCAGGATGAGGCGCTCGACCAGTTCACGCCGGTCGCCGAGGAACATGTGCTCGGTACGGCACAGGCCGATGCCCTGGGCTCCGAAGCGACGGGCGCGCATGGCGTCCTCGGCGTTGTCCGCGTTGGCCCGCACCCGCAGCCGGCGCTTGCGGTCGGCGAACGCCATGATCCGGTGCACGGCCTCGACCAGCTCGTCGGCGTCCTGCGCACCCGCGTGCATCCGGCCCTCGAAGTACTCCACGACCGGGGAGGGGACGACGGGCACCTCACCGAGGTACACCTTGCCGCTGGACCCGTCGATGGAGATGATGTCGCCCTCCTCGACCACATGGCCGCCGGGCACCGTCATCCGCCGCCGCTTGGTGTCGACCTCCAGCTCCTCGGCACCGCACACACAGGTCTTGCCCATGCCGCGCGCGACCACGGCCGCGTGCGAGGTCTTGCCGCCGCGCGAGGTCAGGATGCCCTCGGCGGCGATCATGCCGTCCAGGTCGTCGGGGTTGGTCTCCCGGCGGACCAGGATGACCTTCTCCCCGGAGCGCGACCACTTCACCGCGGTGTACGAGTCGAAGACCGCCTTGCCGACCGCCGCGCCCGGCGACGCCGCGATGCCCCGGCCGACGGTCTGGACCTTCGTGTCCTCGTCGAAGCGCGGGAACATCAGCTGGGCCAGCTGGGCGCCGCTGACGCGCTGGAGCGCCTCGGCCTCGTCGATCAGACCCTGGTCCACGAGCTGCGTGGCGATACGGAAGGCCGCGCCCGCCGTGCGCTTGCCGACGCGGGTCTGGAGCATCCAGAGCTGGCCGCGCTCGATGGTGAACTCGATGTCGCAGAGATCCTTGTAGTGGTTCTCCAGGGTCTCCATGATCTGCATCAGCTGGTCGTACGACTTCTTGTCGATCGACTCCAGCTCCGCGAGCGGGACGGTGTTGCGGATACCGGCGACGACGTCCTCGCCCTGGGCGTTCTGGAGGTAGTCGCCGTAGACGCCCTGGTGGCCGCTGGCCGGGTCGCGGGTGAAGGCGACGCCGGTGCCGGAGTCGGGGCCGAGGTTGCCGAAGACCATCGAGCAGACGTTGACGGCGGTGCCCAGGTCGCCGGGGATGCGCTCCTGGCGGCGGTAGAGCTTGGCGCGGTCGGTGTTCCAGGAGTTGAAGACCGCCTCGATGGCGAGGTCCATCTGCTCGCGCGGGTCCTGCGGGAAGTCCCGCCCGGCCTCGGTCTTGACGATCTTCTTGAACTTGGTGACGAGCTTCTTGAGGTCGGCCGCCTCCAGGTCCGTGTCGACGTGGACCTTCTTGGCCGCCTTCGCCGCCTCCAGCGCCTCCTCGAAGAGCTCGCCGTCGACACCGAGGACCGTCTTGCCGAACATCTGGATGAGACGGCGGTAGGAGTCCCAGGCGAACCGCTCGTCGCCCGCCTGCTCGGCGAGGCCCTTCACCGACCTGTCGGAGAGGCCGATGTTCAGGACCGTGTCCATCATGCCGGGCATGGAGAACTTGGCGCCGGAGCGGACCGAGACGAGGAGCGGGTTGTCGGCCTGGCCGAGCTTCTTGCCCATCTGCGTCTCGAGCGCTTCGAGGTGTGCACTCACCTCGTCACGCAGTGCCACGGGCTCGGCGCCGCTCTCCAGGTAGACCTTGCAGGCTTCGGTCGTGATGGTGAAGCCGGGAGGAACGGGGAGTCCCAGGTTGGTCATCTCGGCGAGGTTCGCGCCCTTGCCACCCAGGAGGTCCTTGAGGTCCTTGTTCCCCTCGGTGAAGTCGTAAACGAACTTCGTTACGTGGGGTTCTTTGTTTTCCGACACGGTTCTCGACTCCCTCGAGGACGCGGTGGCTGCCCTGACGACGGGGAACATACCCAGATCGAAGGCTTCTGGGGAGGTCCACTTGCGCGTCATGTGCCTGTAACCACTCGTCCGCCAGCGGATTGAAAGTCAAAGCTTGGCAAGCGTCAGGACTCGGATGTTTTCACTTCTTGAACACGAGAGCTCTCGAAGTGGCGGCATATCGCTCACCTGAGCGGCATTCGGCACGCCTGATTTCGATCGATGAACGATCAAAGGGTGGCACCGAGTGCCACCCTTTGGAGAAGTGCAGTCGCTCAAGATCCGCTCATCTGAGCGCTACCCCTATCAAGGGTGGCGAGAATCACGCTGCCACAGGCGCCCGGATTTCACCATGCGGACGGGTGTCCGGACCGAAATGCGCCGGTCACACACCGAGCGCGGCCAGCCGCTCCTCGACCCGCTCAGGGGCGTAGAGGTGCTCCACGACCAGCGCTCCCGCCCCCACCAGTCCGGCCCGCTCCCCCAGCCGTGACGTCACGACGTCCAGATGAGCGGTCGAGCGCGGCAGCGCCCGCTGGTACAGCAGCTCCCGCACCCCGGTGAGGAAGGCGGTTCCGGCCAGATCGCCGGCGATCATCAGAACCCCGGGGTTCAGCAGCGTCACCACGGTCGCCAGGACGTCCCCGACCTGCCGCCCGGCCTCGCGGGCGAGCGCGGCCGCCTCCGGATGACCGGCGGTCAGCAGGTCCCGCACATCCGCTCCGGAGGCCGCGGGCACCCCCGCCTCGGCCAGCCGCCGCGCCACGGCGCCACCACTGGCGACTGCGGCCAGACAGCCGTGGGAACCGCACCGGCACAGCGCGTCCGCGCCCACCCGGATATGGCCGATGTCCCCGGCGCCCCCGTCGATGCCCCGGAAGATCGAGCCGCCGACGACGACCCCGGCACCGATGCCGGTCGAGACCTTGACCAGCACGAACGCCGAGCAGTCGGGACAGGACGTGCGCTGTTCGCCGTACGCCATGAGGTTGGCGTCGTTGTCGACGAGGACCGGCACCAGGGCCGCCCCCGTGTGTTCGGTGAAGGAGCGGGCGAGGCGGCCTCTTATGTCGTAGCCGTCCCAGCCCGGCATCATCGGTGGCTGGACCACTCGGCCACTCTCGCTGTCGACCGGTCCCGGCACCGCGAGCCCGATCCCGCAGACCTCGTCCGCGCGGTGGCCCGCCTTCTCCAGCAGCTCGGCGAACCAGCGGCCCAGCTCCCCCAGCACCACGTCCGGCCCGTCCTCGATGACGAGCGTGCCGCTGTGCTCGGCGAGAAGCTCGCCGGTCAGCGACACGACAGCCGCGCGGGCGTGCCGGGTGTCCAGGTCGGCGGCGAGGACGACGGCATGGGCGTCGTCGAACTCCAGGGTGATGGAGGGACGCCCGCCGAGCGGGGAGTCCACGGGACCGCCGGCGCCCTCGCGCAGCCAGCCCGCGCGGAAGAGACGGTCCAGGCGCTGGCCGACGGTGGCACGGGACAGCCCGGTGGCCTGCTGGAGCGCGCCGCGCGTGATCGCACGCCCGCTTCGTACCAGTTCGAGCAGATCACCGGCGCTTCCCTGACCCCGTCCGGTCATGCGCACCCCCTTGTGTTTCTCAACTCTGCATTACATATTGAGTTTTGCGTGTTAAATAGACGTAACCCTACGGTAGCCACGACCGAACCGGTCGGCCGGACGTCTTTCGGGGAGCCCCGAGTGGATCGCACTGCCCAGCTCACAGCCCGTCTCACAGAACGTGAGTTTGTATACGATCCACCGCCGACCCGGAGTTCGCTGCACCTCAGGGCCGCTCGGGTGCTGGAGGACAACTGGACCGGCACCTCCACAGTGCCCTCGCGCGGCCTGTATCCGCACCAGTGGTCGTGGGACTCGGCGTTCATCGCGATCGGCCTGCGGCATCTGTCGCCGCTCAGGGCGCAGACGGAGCTGGAGACACTCCTCGCCGCCCAGTGGGACGACGGGCGCATCCCGCACATCGTCTTCAACCCCTCCGTGCCGCTCGACGCGTACTTCCCGAGCCCCGACTTCTGGCGCTCCTCGACCGCGGGGCGCGCCGCGGGCGCCCCGCGCACCGTACAGACCTCGGGCATCGTGCAGCCACCGGTGCACGCGCTGGCCGCGTGGCTGGTGCACTGCTCGGACCCGGGTCTGTCACGGGCGCGCGGCTTCCTCACCCGGATGTACCCCCGGCTGGCGGCCTGGCACCGCTATCTGCTGCACCGGCGGGACCTGGGCGGAGGTTCGCTGGCGTCCGTCGTGCACCCCTGGGAACAGGGGATGGACAACAGCCCCTGCTGGGACCTGCCGCTCTCCCGCGTCACCCCCGCCCCCGCCCGCTCCTTCCGGCGCGCCGACCTCGACCACGGGTCGGCTCAGGACCGGCCGACGGATCTGGACTACGGGCGGTATGTGCGGCTGGCGACGGACTACCGGGACGGGGAGTACCGGGACGGGCTGGACGGGAGACAAGGGGGCGGCCGTAGCGAATTCGCCGTCGAGGACCCCTCCTTCAACGCCCTGCTCATCGCCTCCGAGCACGCCCTCGCCCGTATCGCGCAGGAGCTGGGCGCGACCGGCACGGCCCGGCACGCGCGCGCCGAGCGTCTGACGGCGGCGCTGATCGACCGGCTGTGGGACCCGGCGGAGGGCATGTTCTTCTCCCGGGACGTGCGGGGCGGGGGCCTGATCCCCGAGCGCAGCGTGTCCGGGCTCATCCCGCTCCTGCTGCCGACGCTCCCCCGGGACATCGTCGAGGCGCTCGTCCGTACGGCCGCCTCCAAGCACTTCGGCCTGGGCGGCACCACCCGCCTCGTGCCCAGCTACGACCTTCTCGGCGAGGCCTTCGACCCGCACCGCTACTGGCGGGGCCCGGCCTGGTTCAACACCGGCTGGCTGGTGGAGCGGGGCCTGCGCACCCACGGCGAGCGAGGCCGCGCCGACGCCCTGCGCCGGGCCGTCCTCGACATCGCGGACACCTCGGGCTTCGCCGAGTACGTCGACCCGTACACCGGTGAGGCCTGCGGCGCGACCGGCTTCGGCTGGACCGCCGCGCTCACGCTCGATCTGCTGCACACCGGCACAGCCAAGGGAGGGGACCGGCAATGACGGACCGGCATCATCTGCTCGTGCACGGCGGGACGTTCGCAGCCGTGGGCGACGGCGGAGACATCAGCGGGGTCCGGGGCGGCGCCTCCCCGTCCCCGGAAGGCTTGTTCGTACGCGACGCCCGCCACCTCAGCCGCTGGCAGCTGACGGTCGACGGCGCCGTGCCCGAGGCCCTCACCCCCGTCGCCGACGGCGACACCGCGCGCTGTGTCCTCGTCCCGCGCGGCGGCCGCCAGGAACCGCCCGCGTACACGATCTTCCGCGAACAGGCCGTGGGCGACGGCTCGTTCATCGAGTCCCTGCGCGTCACCAGCAACCGCCCGGCGCCGGCCACGGTCCGGCTCGCGGTCACCGCCGACGCCGACTTCACCGACCAGTTCGAACTCCGCTCCGACTACCGCACCTACCCGAAGACAGGAGCCACCCGCTCCCGCGAAGTCCTCGACGCGGGCGTCGAGTTCACCTACCAGCGCGGCGAATGGCGTTCCTGTACGACGGTGACGGCCGAGCCCGCTCCGGACGGCGTCGAGGAGACGGGCACCGGAGCCCGGCGCCTGGTGTGGACGCTGGAACTGGAGCCGCACGGCACGGCGGAGCTGACGCTGCGGGTGATGGCACGGCCGCACGGCGACAAACGGACCCTGCGGGTACCGAAGTCACCGGCCGCTCTGAACTCACAACTCCTCGCCATGGAAGGCGAGTTCGTGGAGGGCGTCGCCTTCCCGACCGGCTGGCCCGAACTGGCCGCCGCGTGCGCCCGTGGCCTCGCCGACCTCGCCTCGCTCCAGGTCCCGGCGACCGGACCGGACGGCGAGGAACTGCGCGTCCCGGCCGCCGGCGCGCCCTGGTTCCTGACCCTGCTGGGCCGCGACGCGCTGCTCACCTCGCTGTTCGCCCTCCCCTACCGTCCCCAGCTGGCAGCCGACACCCTCCCCGCGCTCGCCGCGGCCCAGGCCACGGAGGTCGGCGCGGACTCGGTGGCGCAGCCCGGAAAGATCGTGCACGAGGTGCGGCACGGGGAGCTGGCGCACTTCGGCCAGGTGCCGTACGGGCGTTACTACGGCTCGGTGGACGCGACGCCGTTGTTCCTGGTGCTGCTCGGGGCGTATGTGGAGCACACGAGGGACGTCGCGATGGCCCGGCGTCTGGAGTCGCATGCCCGGGCGGCGATCGGCTGGATGCTGGACCACGGCGGGCTGACCTCGCGCGGATACCTCGTGTACCGCGCCGACCAGGGCGGGCTCGCCAACCAGAACTGGAAGGACTCGCCCGGGGCGATCTGCTGGGCCGACGGGACGCGGGCGAGCGGGGCGGTGATGGCGGCCGGGGCGCAGGGGTACGCGTACGACGCGCTGCGGCGCACGGCCTGGGTGGCGCGGACGGTCTGGGCGGACGAGACGTACGCGGCGCTCCTCGAACAGGCCGCGGGCGATCTGCGGGACCGTTTCCAGCGGGACTTCTGGATGCCGGACCGGACGTTTCCGGCGCTGGCGCTGGACGGCGAGGGACAGCAGGTGGACGCGCTGGCCTCGGATGCCGGGCATCTGCTGTGGTCCGGGCTGCTGGACAAGGAGTACGGGGAGGCGGTGGGGCGGCGGTTGCTGGAGCCGGACTTCTTCTCCGGGTGGGGGGTGCGGACGGTGGCGGCCGGGCAGTCGGCGTATCACCCGCTCTCGTATCACCGGGGGTCGGTGTGGCCGCATGACAACGCGCTGATCACGCTGGGGCTGGCTCGGTACGGGCTGCATGACGAGGCGCGGGCGGTCGCGCACGCGTTGGTCGACGCGGCGACGACCACGGGGCATCGGTTGCCGGAGGTTATCGCGGGGTACGGGCGGGACTCGCATCCGGAGCCGGTGCCGTATCCGCATGCATGTGTGCGGGAGTCTCGGTCTGCGGCGGCGCCTCTTGCTTTGTTGACCGCGGTAGGGGGTGCGTAGACGCTCCGCTGGGAGGGCCGAATTTCGGGTGCGGGTGCTTCGTGGCTTGTCGCGCCCACGCGGCGGAGCCGCAAATCGATACAGCCCCGCGCCCCTTAGGCGGGTGCAGTTGCCTTTGGTCTGCTGTTTGCTGCCTGTTTGCCCGGGGCTGTGAACGGCCCTCGTGAGAGAGCCGTACGGGAATGTGCCAAGTTCCGTACGGAAGGACCCTCGGGTGGCCGTCACTCTGCGCACGCCCCAGCTGCCGGATGCACCCGCGCCTTCTGCGCGTCCGCCGATCCTCCGGTGGACGGTCACCGCACTTGCCGCGCTGCTCGTCCTCGGGGCGTTGCTGTTGCCGAACGCCCTTGGGGCGCTGAAGCCGAATCGGTTCACCCGTATCCCCGCCGAGGCGATCCTCGGGGCGGCGGTGGCGTTGTGGCTGCCGCGGCGGCCTCGGGTGGTCCTGGCGGTGGTGGCCGGGGTGGGGCTCGGGGTGCTGACCGTGCTGAACGTGCTCGACATGGGGTTCCGGGAGTATCTGGGGCGGGGCTTCAACCTGGTGCTCGACTGGGAGTTGCTGGACGACGCGCAGTCGTATGTGGCGGACTCGATGGGCGGGACGTTCGCGGTGCTGGCCGCCGTCGGGGCGGTCGTGCTGGTGCTGGTGCTGGTGGGGGTCATGGCGCTGGCGATGGTGCGGCTGAGCAACGTCCTGGTGGCGAGCAGACCGGTCGCCGCGCGGGGCACGCTCATCGCGGCGCTGGCGTGGATCACCTGTTACGCGCTCGGGCTGCAGATCGCCGGTACCCCCATCGCCTCCGACCGGGCCGCCGACGCGCTGAAGATCCAGGCGCGGCGGGTGGCGGACACGGTTCGGGACGAGGCGGCGTTCGCGAAGGAGGCGAAGGCGGACACGTTCGGGGCGACGCCAGGTGCGCAGTTGGTGCCGGATCTGCGGGGCAAGGACGTGATCTTCACGTTCATCGAGAGTTACGGCCGTAGCGCGATCGAGGATCCGATCATGGCGCCGGGGGTGGACTCGACGCTGGCGGCGCGGACGAAGGCGTTGGACAAGGCGGGGTTCCATGCCAAGAGCGGGTGGCTGACGTCGGCGACGTACGGGGGCAGCAGCTGGCTGGGGCACTCGACGTTTCTGTCGGGCCTGTGGATCGACAACCAGCAGCGGTATCGCACGGTGACCTCCGGGGAGCATCTGACCCTCACCAAGGCGTTCCAGAAGACCGGTGACTGGGACACGGTCGGGGTGATGCCGGGGATCCAGAAGGGCTGGCCGGAGGCGAAGTACTACGGTCTGGACAAGGTCTACAACGCCTTCCAACTCGGTTACCAGGGGCCGAAGTTCAGCTGGTCGACGATGCCCGACCAGTATGCGCTGGAGGCCTTCCAGCGCCTCGTCCACGGCAAGAAGCGGGACAAGCCGCTGATGTCGGAGGTCATTCTGACGTCGAGCCACCAGCCGTGGGCGCCGATCCCGAAGCTGGTGGACTGGGACCGGCTCGGCGACGGCTCGGTCTTCGACGCGATCCAGAAGGCCGGCAAGAACCCCGGTGACATCGTCACGGACTCGACCAAGTCCCGTGAGGAGTACGGCAAGTCGATCCAGTACTCGGTGACGGCCCTCACCCAGTGGCTGGAGCGCTACGGCACCGACGACACCGTCCTCGTCTTCCTCGGCGACCACCAGCCCATCGCCCGTGTCAGCGGCGACCACGCCAGCCGGGACGTCCCGGTCTCGATCGTGGCCAAGGACCCGAAGATCCTGGACAGGATCGCGAGCTGGAACTGGACCGACGGTCTGCGCCCCTCCCACAACGCCCCGGTCTGGAAAATGAGCTCCTTCCGCGACCGTTTCCTGACGGCCTACGGCTCGACCCCGCACCCGTCGAAGGACTGAGGTTTCTCGCCCCCGCTGCCCCTACCCGTCCCATCCCTGGGGGCTACCGCCCCCAGACCCCCACTACGGCCCTGAACGGGCCTCGTCCTCAAACGCCGGACGGGCTGAAAAATGCGGACCGCCGCCGAGAAGCGAAGCCCCCGGCGGGGGGCTCGGGGCGGCAAGCCCTCGTGACGCGCGCCCCGGCGGGTGGGTGGAGGGGGCGGGTCGGCGAGCCCTCGCGGCGCGCCTCCGGCGGGTGGGTGAAGGTTCGAGACGGCGAGCCCTCGCGGCGCGCCTCCGGCGGGTGGATGGAGTTCGGGACGGCGTCAGCCTCGTTTCTGGGGTGCCGGAGGGGCTGGGCTTTATTCAGCCCCTCCGGCGTTTGAGGAGCGGGGGTCCAGGGGGCAGCGCCCCCTGGCGGCGGGGTCGAAGGGGCGGCAGCCCCTGGGGATGGGAACGGGTAGGGGCGGCGGGGGCGGAAACCCTCAGTCGTCCGACGGCGTCCCCGGCTTCGTGTAGAGGATGTCGCGGGCCTGTTCCGCCGCTCGGGCGATGCTCTCGGAGACGAAGTCGAGGAAGCGGGCGATGTTTTCGAGGCGGACCGCGGCCGGGGTGTCGGGGCCGAGGACGGTGACGCCCTGGCGGGCGATCTCGACGATCTGGGCGGTGGAGCGGGCGCTGGCCATCATGGACTGGTACCAGATGTCGTCGTCGACGACATAGCGCTCGCGGCGGCGCCCGTCACGTTCCCGGCGCACCATGCCCTGGCTCTCCAGGAAGGTGATCGCCTTGGAGACGGAGGCAGGGCTGACGTTCAGGCGCTGGACGAGATCCGTGGCGGTCAGACTGCCGGTGTCGGTGAGGGTGATGCAGGCCATCACGCGGGACATCATCGTGGGCATGCCGGAGCCCATCATGACGGTGGTGAACGTCTCCTCGTACTCGCGCACCGCCTCGGCATCACGCCCATGGGCCTGCTCGGGCGCCCACGCGTCCCGCGGCGTGGTCGGCCTGCGCCGATGCGCGCGGCGCTCGGTGGCGCGATGGGCCGCCTCGGCGCGGTAGGCGCTCGGACCGCCGTTGCGCATGACTTCGCGCGTGACGGTCGAGGTCGGGCGCTCCAGACGGCGGGCGATCTCCGCGTAGGCGAGTCCGTCGGCCAGCCCCAGCGCGATCTGCTGACGCTCCTGCTGGGTGAGCCTGCCTCCCGGCATCGGGCCTCCTTCGTGCGCCGCGGAAACCTGAAGCATAGGCGGCGGGCGGTGCGTCGGGCGCGGCAGCCAATGCAACGATTCCCCGCCGTCCACCTGCCGTTACAGCAACCGGACGCAACAGGCTCGCCGCTCCGCGCCCGACTCAGCCGCCCGACGTGTCCAGTTCCGCGTCCTCGCCGATGCCCGCGCAGTCGTACGGGTCCTTGAGCCAACCGTCCGGCAGGACAACCCTGTTGTTCCCCGACGTACGTCCACGCGGCCCGTCGGCGCCCGCCGGCCAGGGCTGGTCGAGGTCCAACTCGTCGAGACCGGACCGCAGTTCCTCCAGGGAGGAGGTGATAGCGAGGCGCTTGCGCATCTCCGAGCCGACCGCGAAGCCCTTGAGGTACCAGGCGACGTGCTTGCGGAAGTCGATGACACCGCGGGCCTCGTCGCCGATCCACTCGCCGAGGAGCGTGGCGTGACGGACCATCACATCGGCGACCTCACGCAGGGCGGGACGCGCGATGTCCTCGGTACGGCCTTCGAAGACGGCCACGAGGTCGGAGAACAGCCACGGCCGCCCCAGGCACCCGCGTCCGACCACCACTCCGTCGCAGCCGGTCTCGCGCACCATCCGCACCGCGTCCTCGGCCGACCAGATGTCACCGTTGCCGAGGACGGGGATCTCCGGCACATGCTCCTTGAGCCGGGCGATGGCGTCCCAGTCCGCGGTGCCGCCGTAGTGCTGGGCGGCGGTGCGGCCGTGCAGCGCGATGGCCGTCACGCCCTCCTCCACCGCGATACGGCCGGCGTCGAGGTAGGTGATGTGGTCGTCGTCGATGCCCTTGCGCATCTTCATCGTGACGGGGAGGTCGCCGGCCCCGCTCACCGCCTCGCGCAGGATCGCGCGCAGCAGATTCCGCTTGTACGGCAGTGCCGAGCCGCCGCCCTTGCGCGTCACCTTGGGGACCGGGCAGCCGAAGTTCAGGTCGATGTGGTCGGCGAGGCCCTCGTCCGCGATCATGCGGACGGCCTTGCCGACGGTCGCCGGATCGACGCCGTACAGCTGGATCGAGCGCGGCTTCTCGGTCGCGTCGAAGTGGATCAGCTGCATGGTCTTCTCGTTGCGCTCGACCAGCGCCCGGGTGGTGATCATCTCGCTCACGAACAGCCCCTTGCCACCACTGAACTCCCTGCACAGGGTGCGGAAGGGCGCGTTGGTGATCCCGGCCATGGGGGCCAGGACGACGGGCGGCTGCACGGTGTGCGGCCCGATCTGCAGGGTCGTGTTCGAGGTGGTCGTGATCGTGGGCATTCCCCCATTGTGGCGTACGGCGGCCCGTGCCCGGCCGACTGATCTTGTATCGACCATTAGTTAGACGCACTATCGATGTCGGCGTACGATGGAGCGCATGCCCGAGCCCAGCTTCCGCCGACGTCTGCTGGTCCTCGCGATCTGCTGTATGAGCCTGCTGATCGTGAGCCTCGACAACACCGTGCTGAACGTCGCCCTGCCGTCCATGCAGCACGATCTCGACACCACCACGTCGGGCCTGCAGTGGACCATCGACGCGTACACGCTGGTGCTCGCCTCGCTCCTGATGCTGGCCGGCTCCACGGCCGACCGGATCGGCCGCAAGCGGGTCTTCGTCGCGGGCCTGGTCGTCTTCACGATCGGCTCGGTGCTGTGCTCGATGGCCCCGAACCTGGAGGCGCTGGTCGCCTTCCGCATGGTGCAGGCGGTGGGCGGCTCGATGCTCAACCCGGTCGCCATGTCGATCATCACCAACACCTTCACCGACCCCCGTGAGCGGGCCAGCGCGATCGGGGCGTGGGGCGCGGTCGTCGGTATCTCCATGGCGGCGGGACCGCTGGTGGGCGGACTGCTCGTGGACACCGTCGGCTGGCGCTCGATCTTCTGGATCAACGTCCCGGTCGGTCTCGCCGCCCTCCTGCTCACCCTCCGCTTCGTCCCCGAGTCCCGCGCCCCCAAGGCCCGCCGCCCCGACCCGGTCGGCCAGCTCCTGGTGATCGCGCTGTTCGGCTCGATGACGTACGCGATCATCGAGGCGCCGAACACCGGGTTCGGCTCGGTCCTGCCGTACGCCGTGCTGGCGCTTGCCGCGCTGATCGGGCTGCTGGTGTACGAGCCCCGGCGTGCCGAGCCGCTGATCGATCTGCGGTTCTTCCGGTCGGCGCCGTTCAGCGGGGCCACGGTGATCGCGATCAGCGCGTTCGCCGCGCTGGGCGGGTTCCTGTTCCTGTCGACGCTGTACCTGCAGAACGTCCGCGGTCTCGACGCGATGCACGCCGGCCTGTGGATGCTGCCGATCGCGGCCCCCGCGTTCCTCTGCGCCCCGCTGTCCGGACGGCTGGTCGGCCGGCACGGACCGCGGCTGCCGCTGCTGGTCGCCGGCGTCTCCATCACCGCGAGCGGGGTGCTGTTCGCCGCGTTCGACGCGGAGACGTCCCATGGCACCCTGCTGCTCGGGTACGTGCTGTTCGGCGTCGGGTTCGGCTTCGTGAACGCGCCGATCACGAACACGGCGGTGTCGGGGATGCCCCGGTCGCAGGCCGGGGTCGCCGCGGCGGTGGCGTCCACGAGCCGGCAGCTGGGGCAGACACTGGGGGTCGCCGTGGTGGGGGCCGTGCTGGTGGCGGGCGTCGGGTCGTCCTCGTACGCCGACACGTTCGTCTCCGCCTCGGTACCGGCCTGGTGGATCATCGCCGGGTGCGGGCTCGCCGTGCTGGTGCTGGGTGCGGTGACGAGCGGGGCCTGGGCCCGTGGGACCGCTCAGCGGACCGCCGAGCGATTGGAGTCGGTCGAGGTGCGCGAAGCGGAGAGGGTGGGCGCGTAGTCCGGCGGGTGCGGGTGCGTCGTGGCTGGTCGCGCCCGCGCGGCGGAGCCGCATAGCGATACAGCCCCGCGTCCCTGAGCAGGTCCGGCTGTACGTGGCGCCTGGCGCTGGACCTCGCCGTCGCGCCGAAAGCCGGTACCAGCCTCGCGTGCGACCGGAACCGACCGTTGACGCGGTGGATCAGGCCGACCTGGCGACCGCGATCGCGTGCAGTTCCTCCAGCCGCCTCCGCGACTCCTCGTCCGCCGGCGTGTACGTGACCATGCGCGGACCCAGGTCCGGCCCGAGCCACAGGTCGGTGTGGATGACGGAGACCCGGCCGACGTAGGGGTTGCGGAACTCCTTCTGCTTGCTGCGGTGCGAGACCACCTCGTGCCGGTCCCAGGCCTCGCAGAACTCCGGGGACTCCGCGCGCAGCCGCTTCAGCAGCATCTTCCAGGCGGGCTCGGCGAGATGGTTGGCCATGGCGGCGCGCAGCCGGGCGGCCATGAGGCGGCGGGTCTCCTCCAGGTGCACGATCGACCCGGCCCACTCCTCGTTCGTGTAGCAGAGGACCATGCAGTTGCGGTCCTCTGCCGGCACCGCGTCCAGGTCGCACAGGAGCAGGCCGTAGGTGCGGTTGTGGGCGAGGATGTCGTAGCGGCTGTTCTGCACACAGGCCGGGAGCGGCTCCATCTGCTCGATCAGCTGGCGCAGCGCGGGGGTGATCGACGGGCAGCTGGTGGCCGGCATCGGGTCCGCCGCCCCGGCGAGCTGGAAGAGGTGGGCGCGTTCGCTCGGGTCGAGCAGCAGGCTGCGGGCGAGGGCGTCCAGGACCTGCACGGAGACCTGGATGTCACGGGCCTGCTCCAGCCAGGTGTACCAGGTCACGCCGACCGCGGAGAGGTGGGCGACCTCCTCGCGGCGCAGACCGGGGGTGCGGCGCCGGCGGCCGCGGGGCAGGCCGACCTGCTCGGGCGTGATGTGCTCGCGGCGGTGGCGCAGGAAGGCGGCGAGTTCGTGCCGCCGGATGTCCGCGGGAGCCGCCGTCGTCGTCTCCTGGACCGTCATCGTCATGCCTCCAGCGTGCCGCCCCGCGGACCCTGTTTCCAGGTACTCCTTGTACCAGGATAAAGACACTCTGGTACCCGTCTGACGGGAAGCGGAGGCTTGTCTCCGTGAGTACCGAAATCACCATCCCAGGCCAGGTCCGCACCGCGAGCGCGCCACCCGTGCTCGGCGGCCTCGGACTCTTCACCGTGCTGCTCGGCGCGGCACTCCCCCTCATCGACTTCTTCATCGTGAACGTCGCCCTGCCCACCATCGGCCACGACCTCGCGGCGAGCGAGTCGGTCCTCGAACTCGTCGTCTCCGGCTACGGGTTGGCGTACGCCGTCCTCCTCGTCCTCGGCGGGCGGCTCGGCGATCTCTTCGGCCGCCGCCGGCTCTTCCTCGGCGGCATGGCGGCCTTCGGCCTGACCTCACTGGCCTGCGGGCTCGCCCCCACCGCGTGGACCCTGGTCGCGGCCCGGGTCGCGCAGGGCGCGGCGTCCGCGGCGATGCTGCCGCAGGTGCTGGCGACGATCCAGGCGGCGACGTCGGGACAGCGGCGCGCGAAGGCGATGGGCCTGTACGGCGCGACGGCCGGTCTGTCGATGGTGGCGGGCCAGATCCTCGGCGGTGTCCTGGTAGCGGCCACGCCTCTGTCTTTTCTTTTTGGCGCGGGCACGGGCTGGCGCTCGGTGTTCCTGGTGAACGTCCCGGTCGTCCTCGTGGGCCTGTTCCTGGCCGCCCGTGCCGTCCCGGAGACCCGCTCCCCGAACCCGGAGCCGGTGGACGGCCCGGGCACGGTCCTGCTCGCCGCGTCCCTGCTCGCGCTGCTGGCCCCGCTGACCGAGGGCCGCTCCGCGGGGTGGCCGCTGTGGACGTGGCTGTCGCTGGCGGCGTTCCCGTTCGTGGCGGCGGCGTTCTACGCGGTGGAGCGCGGGGCGGACCGGCGGGGACGGACGCCGCTGGTGCCGCCGAGCCTGTTCCGACTGGTGTCCCTGCGGCGCGGGTTGGTGATGATCGTGCCGTTCTCCATCGGCTTCAGCGGCTTCATGTTCGTGATCGCGGTGGCGCTCCAGCAGGGTGCGGGGCTCGGCCCGGTGCGGGCGGGGCTCGCGCTGGCTCCGATGGCGGTGGTGTTCTTCTTCGTCTCCCTCGCGGGTCCGCGGCTGGTGACGAGGTACGGGACGCGCGTGGTGACCGCGGGTGCCGGGATCCAGGCGGTGGGCGTGGGCCTGATGGCGCTGGTGGCGTGGCGCTCCTGGCCGGACCTGGGCCTGGTGGAGTTGCTGCCCGGAGCGGCGATCGCGGGCGCGGGCCAGGCCCTTCAACTCCCGGTGATCTTCCGGATCGTGCTCTCCGAGGTGCCGACCGCGAGGGCGGGCGTGGGCAGCGGGGTCATGGTCACCACCCAACAGTCCGCCCTGGCCCTGGGGGTGGCGACGCTCGGCACCCTGTTCCTGTCCCTGACCCCGGGGTTGGGCATGCGGGACGCGCTGGTGACGACGCTCCTGGTGCAGCTGGTGGGCGTGGCCCTGACCGGGCTGCTGAGCCTGCGGCTGCCGAGGACGGTCGGGTGAGGCGGTTCAAGGATCGACGAACTTGCCGTGAAGAAACCGCTGTTGATGTTGGTCTTGCTGCACACTCCTAGCCGGAGGCGAGGCCATGTTGCAGATCAACACGAGCAAAGTGAGCCGTTGGGACCAACACGGACGCGAGCATGTCGTCCAGGTGCAGCGCAAAGGCGCGCAACGCACGATCAGATGCGACACCTGCGGCTGGCGCAAGAACGCGCAGTTCCTGCCGTGGCTGAAGGCGGAGGAACACCTCGCGCAGGAACACCAGGCGACGGTGGACCCGGGCGGAGGCTGACCGCCACGATCTGGCGGACCCCGCGCCTTCCGCGCCGCGTACGGGGTCTCGCCCACGGAACACCGGCTCCAGACGCTGCACGAGGGCGAGCAGACGCCGTACGGGACCCCTGACGCCTAGTGCCGCGGCAGGCAACGTTTGCCCCGTCGCGACGCCCGGCACGCACTCTCGCCGCACCGGCCGAAAGCCCAAGTACATCCAGTACGAGGGCTTCCGGCCGGCACGCCGAGAGCACGCACCGGACGCCGCTCCTTGACGGGCAAACGTTGCCTGCCGCGGCACTAGGCCCGCAGTCCCCGTACGAGCATGTCCACCACCGCCGCGAAGTCGTCCCACACCTCCGGCCGCTCCCATTCCCGGGCGTAACCGGGGTCGTGGAAGCGGCCGGTGGCGTGGAAGAGGGCGCGGGCGGTGGTGGCCGGGTCGGGGGTGGTGAAGGTGCCCGCCGCGACGCCGGCCCGCACGATCTCGGTCAGCTGGTCGGTCAGCTCGGTGAGGTGGGCGCCGACCACCTCACCGGCGTCCGCGGCCAGCACCGAGTAGGTGGCGAAGAGTTCGGGGTCGTCGCCCGCCTTGCGGCGCTTCGCCTCCAGGAGCGCCGCGAGCCAGTCGCGCAGCCGGGTCTGCGGGTCACGGTCGGTGGCCGCGACGATGCCGGCCAGTTCCTCCGTCGTCCGGTCCAGCCAGCGCTTGGTCACGGCCTCCCGCAGCGCCGCCTTCGTACGGAAGTGCCGGTAGACACTGCCGTGGCTGACGCCGAGCGCGCGGGCCACGTCGACCACGGTCGCCTTCGCCGGGCCGTGGCGGCGCAGCACGTCCTCGGTGGCCTCGAGGATGCGCTCGGCGGTCAGGGTCTCGCTGGTCGGAGGCATGCGTAGACGGTACCCGGCACCGCGATCAGCGCTCGCTGTCGAGCATGGCCATCTGTGCGGGGGCGTACCGCTCGCCGGCCGCCGCGTCCGCCGGTACGGCGGCCTCGATGGCGGCGAGGTCGGCCGCGTCCAGGGTCACGTCCAGGGCGCCGAGGGCCTCGTCGAGCCGCTCGCGGGTGCGGGCGCCGATCAGCGGCACGATGTCCTCGCCGCGGGAGACCACCCAGGCGATGGCGATCTGCGCGACGGAGACGTCCTTCTGCTCGGCGATCTTGCGCAGGGCCTCGACGAGCGTGAGGTTGTGCTGGAGGTTGTCGCCCTGGAAGCGGGGCGAGTGGGCGCGGAAGTCGTTCGCCGCGAACCCCTGTCCGGCCGCGACATGGCCGGAGAGCAGCCCGCGCGAGAGCACGCCGTACGCGGTGACGCCGATGCCCAGTTCGCGCAGGGTGGGCAGGATCTCCCGCTCGGGGCCGCGGGAGATGAGCGCGTACTCGATCTGGAGGTCGGCGATCGGGGCGGTGGCGGCGGCCCGGCGGATGGTGTCGGCGCCGACCTCGCTGAGCCCGATGTGGCGGACGTATCCCTTCTCGACCAGTTCGGCTATCGCGCCGACGGTCTCCTCGATCGGCACGTCCGGGTCGAGCCGGGCGGGGCGGTAGACGTCGATGTGGTCGACGCCGAGGCGCTGGAGGGAGTACGCGGCGAAGTTCTTGACGGCGGCCGGGCGGCCGTCGAAGCCGTTCCAGGAGTCGTCCGGGCCGCGCAGGGCACCGAACTTCACGCTGGTCAGCGCGTTCTCGCGGAGCGCGGCCGGGGCGGTGCGCAGGGCCTCGGCGATCAGCAGTTCGTTGTGGCCCATGCCGTAGAAGTCGCCGGTGTCGAGCAGGGTCACGCCGGCTTCCAGGGCGGCGTGGACGGTGGCGATGGACTCGGCACGGTCCGACTCGCCGTACGCGCCGGACATGCCCATGCAGCCGAGGCCGAGGGCGGAGACCTGGGGGCCGGTGGTTCCGAGGGTGCGGGGGGTCTGTGTCGTCATGCCCTCCACCCTGACATGACAGCTGACAGATTTCAATATCTGTCAGCTGTCATTTGTCACCCGTCTGTCGTGGCCAGCTTGGCCCCGAGCAGGACGAACGACCCCGCGAAACTCCGTCGCAGCCACGCCATCACCCTCGGCCGCCCGATCACATGACGACGGACCGACGCCGCCAGCACCCCGTACGCGGCGAACACCACAAAGGTGGACAGCATGAACACCCCGCTCAGCACCAGCATCCGAAGCAACGCACCCGACTCCCCCGACGGCACGAACTGCGGCAGGAACGCGAAGAAGAAGATCGTCAGTTTCGGATTGAGGACGTTGATCAGAACGGCCCGGACCACGACCCGCCCCGCGGAGACGGGAGCCGCGTCCCGCTCCACGGCGATCGCCTCGCGGTCCCGCAGCGTCGCCCACGCCATCCACAGCAGATACGCGACACCGGCGTACTTCAGCACCTGGAACGCCGTCGCGCTCGCGTGCAGCAGCGCCGCCACCCCGGTGATCGCCGCCACCATGTGCGGCACGATCCCCAGGGTGCAGCCGAACGCCGCGACGACACTCGCCCGCCGCCCCCGCGACAGCCCCGCCGCGAGCGTGTAGACGACACCGGTACCAGGAGTGGCGACCACGACGAGGGTGGTCAGCAGAAACGCGAGACTCATGCGGACCACCCTGCCGCGGCCGGCGGTCGCCCCGCAGGGCCAATCGCGCGCCTCCATGACGGACCAATCGGAGACGCCAACCGGCCTGGACACAAAGGGACTTACCCGGAACTCGGCACTCCGGGATTTACCGGCCGGATGACTGACAGCAACGGAACACTCGCCGGCAAAGTCGTGATGATCACCGGCGCGTCCAGCGGGATCGGCGAGGCCGCCGCCCGGCTGTTCGCGGCGGAGGGAGCGGCCGTGGTCCTGATGGCCCGGCGCGAGAAGGCCTTGGACCAGCTCGCCGAGGAGATCGCCGCGGCGGGCGGGCGGCGGTCAGCGCGGGCGACGTCGCGGACGCCGAGGACGTCCGGCGCGGTGGCCACCGCGACGGAGCGGTTCGGGGCGCTTGACGGTTCGACAACGCCGGATACGCCGGCGACAAGATCGCTCCCCTGCACGAACTCGACGAGGCCCACTTCGACCGTGTCATGGACGTCAACGTGCGCGGCACCTGGAACTGTCCGCGCGCCCAGATCCCGGTGATGCCGGCGGCCGGCGGGAGTGCCGGCGGTACGCCGAGCGCGGTATCCGGATCAACACCCTCCTGGTGGGCACGACCCGTACCGAGATGATCGCCCAGGCCGTCGAGGCGTCCGGAGCTCGCGGAGCACTTCGTCGCCCGGCAGATGCAGAAGCGGATGGCCGAACCCGCCGAGAGCGCCGAGGCGGCGCTGTGGCTGCTCAGCGACCGCGCCTCCTTCGCCACCGGCGCCGCCCTCGCGGTGGACGGCGGCCACACCGCCAACTGACCTGGGCCCTGATACGCCGAAGCCCCCGCGTCCGTCGAGGACGCGGGGGCTTCGGATGCCCGCCGCCGAGCGCGGTCGGGCGAGACCGCGAACGGTGTCAGCAGCCGATCAGGCGGCTCGCCAGGTAGCCCTCGATCTGGTCCAGCGACACGCGCTCCTGCTTCATCGAGTCCCGCTCGCGGACGGTGACCGCGTTGTCCTCGAGCGTGTCGAAGTCGACCGTGACGCAGAACGGCGTACCGATCTCGTCCTGGCGACGGTAGCGGCGGCCGATGGCGCCGGCGTCGTCGAACTCGATGTTCCAGTTCTGGCGCAGCGCCTGGGCCAGGCCCTTGGCCTTCGGGGACAGCTCCGGGTTGCGGGACAGCGGCAGCACCGCGACCTTCACCGGGGCCAGGCGGTGGTCCAGGCGCAGCACGGTGCGCTTCTCCAGCTTGCCCTTGGCGTTGGGCGCCTCGTCCTCGACGTAGGCGTCGAGGAGGAACGCCAGCATCGCGCGGCCGACACCGGCCGCGGGCTCGATGACGTACGGCGTCCAGCGCTCCTGGGCCTCCTGGTCGTAGAAGAAGAGGTCCTGGCCGGAGGCCTTGGAGTGCGCGTTGAGGTCGTAGTCGGTGCGGTTGGCCACACCCTCGAGCTCGCCCCACTCGTTGCCGCCGAACTGGAAGCGGTACTCGATGTCAGCGGTGCGCTTGGAGTAGTGGGAGAGCTTCTCCTTCGGGTGCTCGAACCACCGCATGTTCTCCTCGCGCATGCCGAGACCGGTGTACCAGTTCCAGCGCTGCTCCATCCAGTACTCCTGCCACTTCTCGTCCTCGCCCGGCTTGACGAAGAACTCCATCTCCATCTGCTCGAACTCGCGGGTGCGGAAGATGAAGTTGCCGGGCGTGATCTCGTTGCGGAAGGACTTGCCCATCTGCGCGATGCCGAACGGGGGCTTCTTGCGCGAAGTGGTCTGCACCTGGGAGAAGTTGGTGAAGATGCCCTGTGCGGTCTCGGGGCGCAGGTACGCGATCGAGCCGGTGTCCTGGGTCGGGCCGAGGTGCGTGGAGAGCAGACCCGAGAACTGCTTGGGCTCGGTGAACTGGCCCTTGTTGCCGCAGTGCGGGCAGTTGATGTCCGCGAGGCCGTTCTCCGGCAGGCGGCCCTTCTTGGCCTCGTACTCCTCCTCCAGGTGGTCCGCGCGGAACCGCTTGTGGCAGGAGGTGCACTCGGTCAACGGGTCGGAGAACGTGGCGACGTGACCGGAGGCCACCCAGACCTCGGGGGCCAGGATCACGGACGAGTCGATACCGACGACGTCCTCGCGCGAGGTCACCATGTAGCGCCACCACTGGCGCTTCAGGTTCTCCTTGAGCTCGACACCCAGCGGTCCGTAGTCCCAGGCGGCCTTCTGGCCGCCGTAGATCTCACTGCACGGGAATACGAAGCCACGGCGCTTGCTCAGGCTGACGATGGTGTCGATCTTGTCGGCGGCCACGGTGCTCTCTTCATTACGACGACGGGCGACGAAGCATGTCTGCGATCGAGCAGTGCTTCAGAGCGAATGCTTCAGGTTACCGGCGGCGCCTGCCCCTCAATCAAATCGGTTCGGTCTACGGGCCCTCACAGGCCTCCTACCACGCTTTGTTGACAACCGTTTCCATATTTGTTGAAAATGACTGTCATGAACGTACGACGACACCGCATACCCCGGGCATCCCGGATGACCGGGCTCGCGATCGCGGCGGCCACCGCTCTCGGCCTCGGGACCCTGTCCGCCTGCTCGACCGACAGCGCCGCGGCCAGCAACACGGACAAGTTCGACGTCGTCGCGTCGTTCTACCCGATGCAGTACCTCGCCGAGCAGATCGGCGGGGACCACGTGAACGTCACCACGCTCACCGAGCCCGGCCAGGAACCGCACGACCTGGAGCTCAGCACCAAGCAGACCGCCGAACTCGGCGAGGCGGACGCCGTGCTCTACCTCAAGAGCCTCCAGCCGGCCGTCGACGAGGCCGTCTCCCAGTCCGGGGTCAAGTCGAAGATCGACGCGGCGACGCTGACGAAGCTCGAGGACCACGGCGACGTCGAGCACGAGCACGGAGCCGAGGAAGAGCACGCCGAGGAAGAGGAGGAGCACGCCCTCGACCCGCACATCTGGCTCGACCCGGTGAAGTACCGCGAGGTCGCCGACGGCGTCGCCAAGGCCTTCGAGAAGGCCGACCCCGACCACGCGGCCGACTACAGGAAGAACGCCGCCGCGCTGACGAAGAAGCTCGACACCCTCGACACCGCCTACGAGGACGGGCTGAAGAACACCGCGACCAAGGTCTTCTTCACCAACCACGCCGCCTTCGGCTACCTCGCCGAGCGCTACGGCCTCACCCAGGAGGCCATCTCCGGCCTGGACCCGGAGAGCGAGCCCAGCCCGGCCCGGATCAAGGAGCTCCAGACCGAGGCCAGGGCCGACGGTGTGACCACTGTGTTCTACGAGACACTGGTGTCCGACAAGACCGCGAAGACCCTCGCCTCGGACGCGGGACTGAAGACGGATGTCCTCGACCCGCTCGAGGGAATCACCGACAAGTCCAAGGGCGACGACTACTTCCAGGTCATGGAGTCCAACCTCTCGGCGCTCAAGACAGCACTAGGCGCCAAGTGATCGTTACGGAGGCCCTCGTGAGCGAACCCGTCATCGAGCCCGTCATATCGATGCGTGGTGTCCGCGCCGACCTGGGCTCACGCCCCGTCCTCCGCGGCATCGACCTCACCGTGCACCGCGGTGAGGTCGTCGCGCTGCTCGGCGCCAACGGCTCGGGCAAGTCGACGGCCGTGCGCAGCGTCATCGGCCAGGTTCCCGTCGCGGCCGGCGAGATCGAACTGTTCGGCACCCCGCGCCGCCGGTTCCGCGACTGGGCGCGTGTGGGCTACGTCCCGCAGCGCACCACGGCCGCGGGCGGCGTGCCCGCCACCGTGACCGAGATCGTCGCCTCCGGCCGCCTGTCCCGGGCCCGCTTCGGCGTGCTGCGCAAGGCGGACCACGCGGCCGTCCGCCACGCCCTGGAGCTGGTCGGCGTGGCGGACCGCGCCAAGGACTCCGTGAACGCCCTCTCCGGCGGCCAGCACCAGCGCGTGCTCATCGCCCGCGCGCTGGCCTCCGACCCCGAACTGCTGATCATGGACGAGCCGATGGCGGGCGTCGACCTCGCCAGCCAGGAGGTGTTGGCGCGGACCCTGCGCGAGCAGGTGGCGCAGGGCGCGACCGTCCTCCTCGTCCTCCATGAACTGGGCCCCCTGGAGCCGCTGATCGACCGCGCGGTCGTCCTGCGCGACGGCTGCGTGATGCACGACGGCCCGCCCCCGAAGGCCCTCGGCCAGCACGCGCTGCCCGGCCACGACCACGTACACCCGCACGCGGCCCACGACGCCGAACCGATCCGGACGGGGCTGCTGAGCTGATGGAATTCCTGAACTACGCCTTCATGCAACGGGCTCTGCTCGCCGCCGTCCTCGTCGGCATCACGGCCCCCGCGATCGGCATCTACCTGGTCCAGCGCCGCCAGGCCCTCATGGGAGACGGCATCGGCCACGTCGCGATGACCGGCGTCGGCCTCGGCTTCCTGCTCTCCTGGTCACCGGTGTGGACGGCGACCGTCGTGTCGGTCCTCGGCGCGGTCCTCATGGAGCTGATCCGCTGGTTCGGCCGCACCCGCGGCGACATCGCCCTCGCGATGCTCTTCTACGGCGGTATGGCCGGCGGCGTGATGTTCATCAACCTCGCGCCGACGGGCTCCAACGCGAACCTGACTTCTTATCTGTTCGGATCGCTCTCGACGGTCTCCCAGGACGACGTGACCGCGATCTGTGTGCTCGCCGCCTTCGTGGTGTTGGTCACCCTGGGCCTGCGCCGGCAGCTCTTCGCGGTCAGCCAGGACGAGGAGTTCGCGCGCGTCACGGGACTGCCGGTGCGCGCCCTGAACCTGCTGACCGCCATCACGGCGGCCGTGACGGTGACGGTGGCCATGCGCGTGGTCGGCCTGCTCCTGGTGTCGGCGCTGATGGTGGTGCCCGTGGCGGCGGCGCAGCAGCTCACCCGCAGCTTCGCGGCGACCTTCGCGATCGCCGTGGCCATCGGCGTCAGCGTGACCATCGGCGGCACGGTGACCTCGTACTACCAGGACGTCCCGCCCGGCGCGACGATCGTGCTGCTGACCATCGGCGCGTTCATCGTGCTGACCGTCCTGGCGACCCCACTGGCCCGGCGCCGAGCCCGTCAGGCGGCCGCGGCACAGCCCGGCGGCGACCCGGCGGAGTGCACGATTCCGGCCAGCCGGGAGGGGACCGGGAAGGTCGGCGTCTGACTCCGCGCAGACCGGGCTGGCACAATGGCCCGGCAAGTGCAGACGTGAGGAGGCAACCGGTGACGACCGCTGGACCGCCCGTAAAGGGCCGCGCGACCCGACAGCGGGCCGCCGTGGCGGCGGCGCTCGACGAGGTCGACGAGTTCCGCAGCGCGCAGGAACTCCACGACATGCTCAAGCACAAGGGCGACTCGGTCGGCCTGACCACGGTCTACCGCACGCTCCAGAACCTCGCCGACGCGGGCGAGGTCGACGTTCTGCGCACCTCCGACGGGGAGTCCGTCTACCGCCGCTGCTCGACCGGCGACCACCACCATCACCTGGTGTGCCGGGTGTGCGGCAAGGCCGTCGAGGTCGAGGGCCCGGCGGTGGAGAAGTGGGCCGAGGCGATCGCCGCGGAGCACGGCTACGTCAATGTGGCGCACACGGTCGAGATCTTCGGCACGTGCGCGGACTGCGCGGGGCGCGCCGGGGGGTGACCCGAGCGGATGCGGGCGCGGGCCGTTTCCACGAGCGGGAGACCGTGGGTGGTCTCCCGCAGCGTCGACGGCCCGGGTGAACGCGTGGCGGCTATGAGGTGGACTGCTGGTCGGGAGTCCTTCCCTGCATGGCCAGGAGTTCCTCGTTCGGGATCGCGCCGCCGAAGCGGCGGTCCCGGGAGGCGAACTCCACACACGCCCGCCACAGGTCGCGGCGGTCGAAGTCCGGCCACAGGACGTCCTGGAAGACCATCTCGGCGTACGCGCTCTGCCACAGCAGGTAGTTGGAGGTGCGCTGCTCGCCGCTGGGGCGCAGGAACAGGTCCACGTCCGGCATGTCCGGGTAGTAGAGGTACTTCGCGAAGGTCTTCTCGTCGACCTTCGACGGGTCGAGCCGCCCGGCCCGGACGTCCTCCGCCAGCGCCTGCGCCGCGTCGGCGATCTCGGCACGGCCGCCGTAGTTCATGCAGAAGTACAAGGTGAGCTTGTCGTTGTCCTTGGTCTGCTCCTGGGCGATCTGGAGCTCCTTGGCGACCGACTTCCACAGCTTGGGCATCCGGCCCACCCAGCGCACCCGGATACCGAGCTCGTCGAGGGTGTCACGGGTCTTGCGGATGAAGTCACGGTTGAAGTTCATCAGGAAGCGCACCTCGTCGGGCGAGCGCTTCCAGTTCTCCGTGGAGAAGGCGTACAGCGAGATGGCGCCGACGCCGATCTCGACCCCGCCCTGAAGCACGTCGAGAACGCGCTCGGCACCGACCTTGTGGCCCTCGGTGCGCGGCAGCCCGCGCTCCTTGGCCCATCGGCCGTTCCCGTCCATGACGATCGCCACATGCTTGGGGACGAGCTCGCCGGGCAGCTTCGGCGCACGGGCGCCGGACGGGTGCGGCTCCGGCGACTTGTACTCGCGCCGCTGGCGCCCCAACAGCCGGCCTACCACCATGTGCTTCTCGATTCCTCTTCGGCTTACTTCTCTACGTAACGCAGCGAGCGGAGCCCGCGTTCCAGATGCCAGTGCAGGTAGGCGGAGACCAGCCCGCTGCCCTCCCGGACGTGCCGCGGCTCGCTCGCGTCCGCGGTCTCCCAGTCTCCCGTAAGCAGCGCGCCGAGGAGTTCCAGGGTCTGCGGCGAGGGTACGACGCTCCCCGCCACCCGGCAGTCCCCGCAGACGGAACCGCCCGAACCGACCGAGAAGAACCGGTTCGGCCCGGGCAGACCGCACTTGGCGCAGTCGCTGAAGCTCGGGGCGTACCCGTTGACGGCGAGGGAGCGCAGCAGGAAGGCGTCGAGCACCAGGTTCGGGGCGTGCTCGCCCCGGGAGAGCGTCCGCAGGGCGCCGACGAGCAGCAGGTACTGCTGTACGGCCGGCTCGCCCTCGTGGTCGGTGAACCGCTCGGCCGTCTCCAGCATGGCCGTCCCGGCGGTGTACCGGGAGTAGTCGCTGACGATGCCGCCGCCGTACGGCGCGATGGTCTCGCTCTGGGTGCACAGCGGCAGCCCGCGCCCGACCAGCTCGCTGCCGCGCGCGAAGAACTGCACGTCGACGTGGGAGAAGGGTTCGAGCCGCGCCCCGAACTTGGACTTGGTGCGCCGGACACCGCGGGCCACCGCCCGTACCCGTCCGTGACCGCGGGTGAGCAGGGTGATGATGCGGTCGGCCTCGCCGAGTTTCTGGGTGCGCAGCACGACGCCGTCGTCACGGAAGAGGCTCATCGGGCGGCTCCCCGGGCGGTGTGTTCCCTGGGGGCGCGCAGCGTGATCCGGTCCGCCTCACCCGGCCTCTGGGTGCGCAGCACGATGCCGTCGTCGCGGAACAGGCTCATGGGTCCATTCTCCCGTACGCGCGGGGGTCAGCGGGCACGGTCGGGGTGGCTGATGGTGTCCCAGGGGGCCAGGTTCCAGGGGCTGTCCCTGTTGGCGGGGTCGAGGAGGGCGCGGAGGTGGGCGTCGGCGGTCGTCTGCGGGGCGGGGGCGTCGGGGGTGCCGTCCAGCCCGTCCTTCCACACCTTGCGGCCCAGCAGATAGTCATCGGCGTACTCCTGCCAGGAGGCGTACGCCGACACCACCGCCGGCACGATGTTCTTCAGGGCGGTCCAGGCCTCGCCCTCGGTGATCATCCCGGCGGCGAAACCGCGCCGGGAGATGTCGACGTACAGGGCGGCGTCCCAGGCGAGCGGTGAGACGCCGAGGAGGCGCTGGGCCCGGGCGCGGTAACCGGAGCGGGCCAGCTCGTCGAGCCGGTCGGCCAGCCCGTCCCGCGAGGTGATCTCCCACTGCTCGGCCAGCCAGCGCCGGGCACCGTCGTCGTCGGCCCGCGTGAACGGGTACAGGGTGGTCCGCGAAGCGCCCCGGTCCCGGCTCACCGGCGCGCTCAGCGACACCATCCAGAGCTGGTGCGTGGTGAGCGGCGGCACGGGAGGACGGTCGGTGGCCTTCCGCCTCGCTCTCGTCCATCTGCGTATGCTCCACAGGCCCATGCGCCCGCACCCTACGACACCGGCGTCAAGGGACCTCATCCCGGCTGCGGGCGTCGGCATACGCGTTCGCCGCGCTGAGCCGCTCGGCGGGGGTGGCCCGGCGTACGGTGACCGGGGCCGCGTCCCACTCCTTTCCGCCGCCGTACGGTCTGAGTTGTACGTACGGTCCTTCGTGCCCCATGACGATGCCGACCTTTCCGCTCCGGGTGTCCACGACGTGGCTTCCGACGGGGGGTTTCATTTCCGCTCCTCTTTCTCCACCGTCACCTGGATCCCCCGCCTTTTCGACTTTCACGCTTTTCACCTACGGCACCCCGCTGTGCTCCTACACTCGGCAGGAGTCTGTGCACGCCAAGGGCGGGGTGGCCCAGGGGCGTCGATCCGTGGCCCAGGGTTCACATGACCTGCATGACCTGCGGGCTTCGTATACGGCCCGCCTTTACATGGGGCAGTTCGAGCAGGAAAGCCGCGACGGGAAAGCGGTAGGGGAATTGTGCGGCGGATATCGCGCCCTACGCCACGCCGATTGGTTCGACTTCATTCGAGCGCATTCGAGTTCACGGGAACTGCGGAGGGTGACCCAGCGCCGCGATCAGGGTGTCGATCCGTAGCCGCAGGTCGCGGGGGTGCGCGCCGGTGACACGGACGGACACGGTGTCGGGCTCGCCGTCGTCGTCCTCGGGGTAGGGCCGGGAGTACGCGAGATGCACCTGCGCGGCGTGGAGACCGCCGTGGAGCGGATAGTCGTACCAGGCGGCGGCGTCCTCGGCGTCCGTCTCCTCGATCCCGAGGGCGATGGTGTCCCAGTCGGTGTCGTCGAAGTCGTAGTGGACATAGCCGGAGAGCAGCTCCAGGAAGGTACGGAGGTTCTCGCTGCGCAGGGACCCGTCGAGGTCGTACGGAACGGCCGGACCGCCCGCCGGCCCCCCGAGCCCTCCGCTCACGGCATGCCAGTCGCCGGTGGTCACGTGCAGCCCGGCCCAGAGGTCCAGCTGCCGGGCGGCGCTCCTGGGGTTGTAGGCGGCCTGGGGCAGCTGGGGGATGCGTTTGCGTCCGGCGGGGTCCAGTCGGTACGGAACCTGGAACGCGGTGTTCCAACGCTCGACTTCGGGCGCGTACCGCTCCTCGGCGGCCCCGGCGTCCACTCCGAGATACCGCCCGATGTCCTCCCAGGACGCGCCGCGCTCCCTCTCGTACACAACAGCCCGCGCCAGCACCCCCTCCGCGATCTCCACCGCCCGCACCCCCTCACTGACCCGCCCCCCGAGCCCGGTGTCCACGTCGTGCTGCGTCCCCACGAGCGCCTGAGCGGCAGCCGCGAGGTCCACCGCTCGAGCGCAGAGGGCCAGACGGGCGAGGGCTCGGGGCGAGTAGGCGGCTCGGTCTTCGTCGTAGGGGGTGGGGGTGGTGGAGGGGGTGGGGAGCGAGGAGGGGTGCCGGGTCATGGGGGCAGGGTTCCATGGGGGTGCTGCGGGGGCGCGGGATTTTCGGCGGGGTGCCTGGCAGGGCGGACCGCACACACCTGGGGAAAACCCCCGATCGACAAGGGAGTTGACCGGATGGGGGCCGCGAAGAAGATCCGCGAGGCTCGTTCCATGACGCAGATCAAGCGCAATGCCGCCCTCGTGGCCGTCACCGCCGTCGCCCTCGGGATGGTCACTCCGCTGGCCGTCGCGGTGGAGCAGGCGCCCGCTCTCGACTGGAAGAAGTGCGCCGGCTCCACCCTCGACCCCCGTCAGCAGTGCGCCACTCTCGAGGTGCCCATGGACTACGCCCACCCGGACGGCCGGAAGATCGGGATCGCCGTCTCACGGATCCCGAGCGAGAACCCGGACGCCCGGCGCGGGGCGCTGTTCCTGATCCCCGGCGGGCCGGGCGGGTCGAGCCTCACCGACCCCTCGAACAAGGGGCAGAAGCTGCCTCAGGAGGTGCGGGACGCCTACGACCTCATCGGGTTCGCACCTCGTGGGCTCGCGCCCTCCACGTCCGTCGACTGCGGGCTGGAGCACGGGGACCTCGCCCTCTCCAAGCTGCGGCCGTGGCCCGCCGCGGACGGGTCCGTCGACGGCAACATGGCCACCGCCCGGCGGATGGCGGACGCCTGCGCGGCGAACGGCGGTGAGCTCATCCAGCACCTCAGCACCCGTAACGAAGCCCGCGATCTCGACCGGCTGCGGGCCGCACTGGGCGAGCGGAAGATCTCCGCGTGGGGAGTGTCGTACGGAACGTATGTCGGCTCCGTCTACGCCCAGTTGTTCCCGGCGCGCACGGACCGGTTCGTACTGGACAGCAACGACAACCCCGACCCGACGAAGGTCTCCAGGGCCTGGCTCGCCGGGCACGAGCAGGGTGTCGAGGACACCTTCCCGGAGTTCGCCAAGTGGGCCTCGGAGCCCGGGAATCCGTACCGTCTCGCCGACACGGCCGCCGAGGTGCGGCCGCTGTTCCTGCGGCTGGCCGAGCGACTCGACCGGGAACCGATCCCCTGGCCCGGCGCCAACCCCGAGGAGCTGAACGGCAACGTGCTGCGCCAGACGATGCTGGACACCCTCTACGACCCGGACCACTTCCCCGCCCTGGCCGCGCTGATGCTGGCCGCCCAGAGCGGCACCCTGCCGCCCGCGCCCGCCTCGCCGCCCGACGCGGCACTCCAGAACGTCACCGCCGTCGGCGCCGGGACCCTCTGCAACGACGTCGCGTGGCCCACCTCAACGGCGGTGTACGAGAAGGGTGTCGCCGAGAGCCGGGCCAAGTACCCGCTGACCGCCGGCATGCCGCGCAACGCGATGGTCTGCGCCGCCTGGCCCTACGCGCCGAAGGAGCCGCCGGTCCGCGTCACCGACCGAGGGCCGTCGAACATTCTGCTCGTGCAGAACGAACGGGACGTCGCCACCCCCGTGAGCGGCGCCCTGAAGCTCCGCGAGGCCCTCGGCCGGCGCGCTGTCATGGTCACCGTGAACTCCACGGGCCACGGCTCCTATCTCCGCAACGGCAACGCGTGCGGGGACGAGACCGTGTCGAGGTTCCTCGCCACCGGTCAGCGTCCCGCCGCCGACACCTACTGCCGCTGACCCGCCCGGCGGTAGGCGCGGGCCACGGCGTGGAACGCCTCCTTGGGCTCCCGGTGCCAGCCCGTGTCCGGGTCGCCGGGGCGGTCCTGGACCGCCTTGGCGATGCCGTAGCTCGCCATGTCGAGGTCATGGCGGGGGTCGCCGGGGCGGTGCGGGGCGTCCGCGGTGAGGAACTCGAACACCATCGCCGCGTACAGGTTCATCGACTCGAAGACGGCCAGGAGGTCGAGCAGGTAGGCCGCCTGGGTGCGTTCGCTGCGGACCGGGGGCGGGTCGCCCTTGATCTCCGGCGGTGTCTTGTCGTAGTCGACGATGTCCCAGCCCATGCCGCCCGCCTCGGGGGCGCCACGGTAGGTGCAGGTGCCGAACTCGGTGATGGCGACGGGCTTGCCCCAGCGCAGGTGCTGCCTCAACTCCCGCACGTAGTCCTTTCGTTGCGGGAAGTACGAGTAGTAGTCGATGCCCACCACGTCGAAGAGGTTCCAGTCGACGTGGTCGATCTCCGGGGCGGAGGCATAGCTCAGCCGGCCGTGGAAGACCTTGCGGCCCAGTGCCGCCGCCTTCGCCGTGAAGCGGGCCAGTCGGCGCTGCATCCGCGCCCGGTCGACGGTGCCGTTCTGGAGGTTCTCGATGCGCTCGAGGACCGTGTCCCCCGGGATGATTCCGGGCACGAACAGCCAGAACTCGCAGCCCACGCTGAACTCGACGCTCGCGCCCTGCCGGCGCAGCCGTTCCGCGAACCGTCCGGTCTCGGCGAGGTGGTCGAGGATGTCCCGTTCCGGGACGTCGCCGAGGGTGGGCTGGAGCCAGATGTGCAGTCCGAGCTCGGCCGCCTCGGCGGCGGTGGCGGTGAGGCGTTCGACGCCGTCGCCGGTGACGTCGACGGTGTCGGCGTGCAGGTCGTCGCGGATGGCGCGGAGGTCCGCCCGCATCCGGTCGGCGCTCCACGCGGTGGCCGGCGTCTCACCGGCGCCGAGGGTGTAGACGACACCCCGGCGGGTCAGCCCGCCCCGGCCGCCGGTCTCGCCCCGCCCGGTCGCCCCGGCTCCGCCCGCGGGCAGCACCGCCCCCGCCACCCCGACCGCCGCCGCCCCGGCCAGGAACTGTGCCCGGTTGATCCCCTTGGTCTTCTCCATACGGCCACTGTGGCGAGCCCGCGCCCGCCCCGCCGTCCGCCGATGGTCTACAGCGCCGCAACCAAGGAATGCGTTCCGGCGTCGATCTACTGAGGAGATCGTCCACGCCCGCCTGCCAAAGGCACGTCCACCGAACGAAGGAGAGCGCGATCTTAGCCCGACGTACCCTTCTCGCCGCCTCTGCCGCCACTCTCGTGGCGGCCGCCCCCGCGAACGCCACCACCCCCCGGGTCACCGAACGCCTCCGCGAGCTGGAGCGGCAACACGGCGCCCGCCTCGGCGTGTTCGCCCGCAACCTCGGCACCGGCCGGACCGTGCGGCACCGCGCCGACGAACTGTTCCCGATGTGCTCGCTGTTCAAGACCCTGGCGTCCGCGGCCGTGCTGCGCGATCTGGACCGCGACGGCGAGTTCCTGTCCCGCCGGATCCACTACACGGACGCCGATCTGCCGAAGGAGGGCTCCGACAAGACCCGGGAGCACCTGGCCGACGGCATGACGGTCGCCGAACTCGCCGAGGTCGCCATCACGTTCAGCGACAACGGCGCGGGCAACCTCCTGCTGCGGGAGCTCGGCGGCCCCACCGCCATCACCCGCTTCGCCCGTTCCCTCGGCGACCGGGTGACCCGCCTGGACCGCTGGGAGACCGAGCTCAACTCGGCGGAGCCCTGGCGGATCACGGACACGACGAGCCCGTACGCGATCGGCCGGACGTACGGCCGGCTGGTCCTCGGCGACGCCCTGAACCGCCGCGACCGCGAGCTCCTCACGCACTGGCTGCTGAACAACACCACGAGCGGGACCCGGCTGCGCGCCGGGCTGCCGAAGACATGGACGGTCGCCGACAAGACGGGCGGCGGTTCCTACGGCACCAACAACAACGTGGGCATCGCCTGGACACCGGAGGGCACCCCGCTCGTACTGGCCGTCCTGACGACAATGCCGGAGCAGTCCGCCCCCCGCGACGACATACTGGTCGCCAACACGGCCAAGGCCCTCGCGGACGCGCTTGGTTGACGGCTCAGCCGACGGGAAAGTACTGCCTCGGCGTCACCCCCACCACCCGATGGAAGGCGGCGGTGAAGGAGCTGGCCGAGGCATAGCCGACGCGGTGGGCCACCGGTTCGACCGGGAGGCCCGCCGCGAGGTGCGGCATCGCGGCCTGCATCCGCAGCCGTTCCCGCCACTGACCGAAGGCGATGCCGGTCTCGGCGACGAAGAGGCGGGCCAACGTCCTTGCGCTCGCGCCGACTTGGGCACCCCAGTCGGCCAGAGTTCGCGCGTCCGCCGGGTCGGCCGTCAGCGCCCCGGCCACGGCCAGGGCCCGCGGATCACGGGGCGAGGGGACCGAGACACTGGTCACCGGCACCGGGCGCAGCTCGTCGAGCAGCACTGCCTCCGCGCGCGAGCGGGCCTGTGGGGCGAGGTCCGTCCGGACGAGATGGTCGACGAGCGCCCGCAGCAGCGCGGTGACCTGCACGACGGTCGGCTCGGTCCAGCCGATGTGCGGGCAGCACGCGGGGTCGACGTAGGGGCTGCGCAGGAGGGCACCGCCCTCCGACCCGGTGGCGTGCGGAACGCCCGCGGGGATCCACAGGGCCAGCGACGGCGGCAGCAGCCACACAGCCTGTTCGCTGCGGACGCGGAGCAATCCCCGCACGGACCAGGCGAGTTGGTGGTGGTCGTGCCGGTGGGTGCCGAAGAAGCTGCCCCGGGGCATCGAGAAACGGCCGACGAAGACCGCGGTGTCGGCCGGAGGGTACGGGCCGTACTGTCCGTTCGGCGACATGGGACGGCAGCCTAGCCCGTAGTGGACAGCCCAGGACCCCGCCTAGCGTCGGACCCATGCCGATGAACCGAGCCCACCGGAGACTGTGCAGCTCCGAGACGTGGGCGCAGACGACGAAGGACCGCATCCTGCCCTGGGCCCTGAAGCAGGTGGACCTCGGCGAGGACGTGCTGGAGATCGGACCGGGCTACGGCGCCAACCTCCGTGTTCTGGTGGAGCGGGTGCCGAGGCTGACGGCCGCCGAGATCGACGCGGACACAGCCCGCCTGCTCACGGAGCGGTGGGGCGACCGCGCCCGCATCCTCCACGCCGACGGCGCCCAACTGCCCGTGGAGGGGGCGGCGTTCGACTCCGTCGTCTGCTTCACCATGCTCCACCACGTGCCGACGGTCGCCCACCAGGACCGTATCTTCGCCGAGGCGTTTCGCGTCCTGCGCCCCGGCGGCACCTTCGCCGGCAGCGACAGCCAACCGAGCTTCGGCTTCCGGCTTCTCCACCTGCGGGACACGATGAACACCCTGGACCCCGCGAGCCTTCCGGCCCGTCTCGAGCGGGCCGGTTTCGGCGAGGTGGCCGTGGACGTCCACCAGAAGTCCGGCAGCCTACGTTTCCGCGCCCGCCGTCCCTGAGAAGCGCCGCACATACCGCCGCTGCCACGGCGTCTCCACCGCTCGCCGGTCGTAGTGCGCCCGCACATATCCGACGGCCTCGTCCGCCGGTACGCCGTCCAGGACCGCGAGAGCGGCCAGCGCCGTCCCCGTACGTCCGCGTCCGCCCCCGCAGGCGACCTCGACGCGTTCACCCGCGGCCCGCTCCCAGGCCTCGCTCAGCGCCGCGCGAGCGGCCGGCCGGTCCGCCGGGAGGCGGAAGTCGGGCCAGCGGATCCAGTGGAACTCCCAGGAGACCGCGGGTGGTTGACGGCCCAGGAGGTAGAGGGCGTACGAAGGGGTCGGCGCCCCCGGTGCGAGCGGGTACCGCAGGCCACGGCCCCGCACCAGCCTGCCGGACGGCAGTCGCAGTACTCCCGCGGTGTTCTCGTCCCAGTTCTCCACGGGTCCATTCGACCATCCGCGGCCACCATCCGGGGAAAGAAGGGTGAACAGACCCCCGGCCTGGTACCTGTACCCGAGAACCACGAAGACAGGGAGCCCTGATGACGATCCCCGCCCCGCTGACCGGTGTCGTCCCGCCCGTCTGCACCCCCCTGACACCGTCACGCGAGGTGGACGTCCCGTCGCTGCTCCGTCTGGTCGACCATCTGGTGCGGAGCGGGGTGCACGGGCTGTTCGTGCTCGGTACGTCGTCGGAGGCGGCGTATCTGACGGACGCGCAGCGCCGGTTGGTGGTGGAGACGGTGACGGGCCATGTGGGTGGCCAACTCCCGGTGCTGGCGGGCGCGATCGACCTGACGACGCCGCGGGTCCTGGACCACGTGGCTTCCGTGGCGGCGGCGGGGGCCGACGCGGTGGTCGTGATCTCGCCGTTCTACACGAGTACGCACCCCGCGGAGATCGCCCGCCACTACCGACTGGTGGCCGCCGCGAGCCCGGTGCCCGTGCTGGCCTACGACCTCCCCGGTGCCGTCCACACCAAGCTCCCCGCGGAGTTGGTGCTGTCGCTCGCGGCCGAGGGGGTGCTGGCGGGTCTCAAGGACTCCAGCGGGGACCTGGGGGCGTTCCGCGAGGTCGTCGTCGGGGCCAGGACCCGGGGTGACATCAACGGCTTCAGCGTGCTGACGGGCTCCGAGCTGCTCGTGGACGCGGCACTGGCGGCGGGGGCGGACGGGGCGGTACCGGGGCTCGCGAACGTCGACCCGGAGGGTTATGTGCGGCTGGACCGGCTGTGCAGGGTGGGCGACTGGGAGCGGGCCCGGGTGGAGCAGGAGCGGCTGTGTGCGCTGTTCGGGATGGTGAAGGCGGGGGATCCGGCGCGGATGGGCGCGAGTTCGGCGGCGTTGGGGGCGTTCAAGGCGGCCCTGTATCTGCGGGGGGTCATCGAGTGCCCGGTGACGGCCGAGCCTCAGGTTCCGTTGTCGGAGAGGGAGATCGAGGGGGTGGGGAAGTTCCTGTCGGGGGCGGGGTTGCTGTGAGGGGTCGCCGGGAGGCTAGCCCTCGCGCACACTCCCCGGCGTGACCATCCCCGACTCGTACGCCACGATCACCAACTGCGCCCGGTCACGCGCCCCCAGCTTCCCCATGATCCGGCTGACATGGGTCTTCGCGGTCAGCGGACTCAAGCCCAACGCCTCGGCGATCTCGGCGTTGTTGAGTCCCCGCCCGACCAGCACGAGCACCTCACGCTCCCGTTCCGACAAGCACTCCGGCCCACTCGAGAGCGCCGGTGCCGACGCCGGTGTCTGGCTCAGCAGCCGGGCGATCAGGCGGGCCGTCGGGCCCGGTGACAACAGCGACTCCCCCGCCGTCACCGTACGGATCGCGTCCAGCAGCTCCGCCGGTCTGGTGTCCTTCACCAGGAACCCCGAGGCGCCCGCACGCAACGCCTCGATGATGTACTCGTCGGTGTCGTACGTCGTCAGGACCAGCACCTTCACCCCGGCCAGTTCCTCGTCCGCCGCGATCAGCCGGGTCGCCTCGATGCCGTCGAGGTCGGGCATCCGGATGTCCATGACGACGAGGTCGGGCCGTGTCCGTCGCGCCAGGTCCACCGCCTCCCGGCCGGTCGCCGCCTCCCCCACCACCTCCATGTCCCGTGCCGACTCGACGAGCATCGCGAACGCGGCCCGTACGAGGGTCTGGTCGTCGGCAAGCAGTACACGAATCGTCATACGGCCCTCTCCAGCGCAGTCGTCAACGGCAGTACGGCCGTCACCGCGAACCCGCCCTCCGGCCGCGGCCCGGCGTCGAGTGTGCCACCCACGCTGCGGGCCCTCTCCCGCATGCCGACGAGCCCGAAGCCGGCGCCTTCGGAACCGGCCACCGGGCCCGTGCCGTCGTCGGTCACCGACAGCCTGAGGGCGCCCTGGTCCTCGTAGAGCTCGACGGAGATCGCCGGTTCGGGTCCCGCGTGCCGGACCGCGTTCGTCAGGGCCTCCTGGACGATGCGGTAGGCCGCCGCGCCGACGGCGGGGGACGCCTCGCGAACCCGTACCGTCCGCTCGACCCGCGCCCCCGTCTGCCGGGCCGTCTCCACAAGGTCGGACAGGCCGTCGAGGCCGGGCAGCGGGCCGCGGACGTCCCCGGCGGCGCCCTGTTCGCGCAGCACCTCCAGTGTCGTGCGCAGCTCTCCGCGCGCCGAACGGCACGTCTGCGCGATGTCCTCCAACGCCTTGGCGACCGTCTCGCGGTCGAGGCGTTCCGGGTCCGTGGCCAGCACGTGCGCGGCCACCGAGGTCTGCACGCCGATGAGGGTGATGCTGTGGGCGAGCAGGTCGTGCAGGTCCCGGGCGATCCGCAGACGTTCCTCCGCCACCCTGCGCCGGGCCTCCTCCTCGCGGGTGCGTTCGGCACGTTCGGCGCGTTCGAGGATGGCTCCGACATAGTTGCGGTGGACGCGGACCGCTTCACCGGTGATGGCGGTCGCCAGGATCCAGCCGGAGATGCGCAGCAGCTCCACACCCCGTTCCGGATTGATCAGGAGGAGCATGATCACGCTCAGGCCGACCAGGCTCGGCACCACGATCAGGGTCCGGCGCCTCGGTCCGGCCACCGCGAGGGCGTAGATGGCGACCATCGTCACCGCGATCAGCCCGGAGTGGGCGTTGTCCAGGGAGTGGTAGGTGCCCTCGACGACGATGAGCGCGACGAGCGTGCCCATCGGATAGTGCCGCCGCCAGGCGAGCGTCAGCGCCGAGAGGCCGAACAGCGTCCAGCCGACGACGTCCGGGGTGTGCGCGCCGGAGCCCTGCGCCACGAACGCCAGCGGCACCGACGCCAGCCCGACCCCTACCGCGAACAGCCAGTCGCGCCGGGCGGGCCGGACGAGTCGCCTGCCGGGGCGGGCGAGTTGCTCCTTGGTGGTCACCACGTGCTCCATCCTCGCGGATCCGGCCCGGGGCCGGACCCCCGGGGAGTGAGCCCGGAGGTCCGGCCGGCTGTGCGCGTGCGGTTCAGCGCATCCCCGCGGGCTCCGCGACCGGCTCGGGCGAGTCGCCGCCCACTGCCGGTTGCTTCGACAGCGCGCCCGGCCACCACACCTTGCGCCGCAGCGCCACGCTCGCGCTGGTGACCAGGTACGTGCGGACCAGGAAGGTGTCCAGCAGCACGCCGACCGCGATGACGAAGCCCAGCTCCACCAGCTGCACCATCGGCATGCTGGTCAGCACCGCGAACGTCGCCGCCAGGACCAGGCCCGCCGAGGCGATGACCCCGCCGGTCGTGCGCAGCGCGATCAGCGCGGCCTGCGCCGGTTCGGTGCCCTTCAGGGACTCCTCGCGCATGCGGTGCATCAGGAAGATGCCGTAGTCGACGCCCAGCGCGACCAGGAACACGAAGGACAGCAGGCCGAGCCCCGGGTCCGTGCCCTCGAAGCCGAAGACCGGGCCGAAGACCAGTCCGCCGATGCCGAGCGCCGCGCCCCACACCGCGACCACGGCCGCCACCAGGATCAGCGGCGCGACGACCGACCGCAGCAGGGCGATCAGGATCAGCAGCACGGAGGCGAGGACGAGCGGTACGACGACCAGCCGGTCCCGGGCGTTGGTGTCCTTCATGTCGAGCTGCTCGGCGCTGGGTCCGCCGACGTAGGAGCCGTCGAGGCGGTCGCGCAGCTCCTTGATGGTGGCGGTCTCCCCCGCCGACTGGGGTGCGGAGCCGGCGATGACGGAGAGCTCCGTCCAGCCTCCCCCACTCTCGGCTTCGCTCGAGCGGGGGGACCCCCATCCGCTGCGGCCGCGCGTCGCGCTGTCGACGCCCGGGGTGTCCCGGGCCTCGGCCAGGGCGGCGTCGGCGCGGTCGGTGGGGGCGATGACGGAGATCGGCTGGGTGCCGCGCTCCGGATAGGCCTTCCCCAGGGTCTCCAGGGCGGCGACCGCCTCGGGCTTGCTGGTGAAGGAGTCCTCCTGCTTGAGGCTGCCGGGGAGGTTCAGCGCCCCGAGCGCCAACGCGCCGAGCAGCACCGCGCCGCCCGCGAGGACCGTCAGCGGCCTGCGTCCGGCGGAGCTGCCCATCGCCGCGAACAGCGACCGGCGGGCCTTGGGCGTGCTGCCGTAGCGGGGCACCAGCGGCCAGAAGACGCGACGGCCGAGCAGGACGAGGATCGCGGGCAGCAGGGTCATCATGGCGGCCAGCGCGCACAGGATGCCGACCGTACCCAACGGGCCCATGCCGCGGCTGGAGTTGAGATCGGCGGCGAGGAGGCAGAACAGGCCCGCGGCGACCGTCCCGGAGGAGGCCAGCACCGCCGGTCCGCAGCCCTTCAGCGCGGCGGCCATCGCGTCGTAGGGCCGCTCGACGCGCCGCAGCTCCTCGCGGTACCGGGAGACGAGCAGCAGGGCGTAGTCGGTGCCCGCGCCGAACACGAGGATCGTCATGATGCCGGAGCTCTGGCCGGAGACCGACGTCCCGAACCCCTGGTTCAGCCCGTAGGCGACCCCCATGGACAGATAGTCGGCGATGCCCGCGACGGCGAGCGGCACCAGCCACAGGAACGGGCTGCGGTAGATGAGGATCAGCAGCAGCGCCACGACGGCGGCGGTGGTGTAGAGCAGGGGCCCGTCGAGCGAGTTGTAGACCTCGCTGGCGTCCGTCGCGAGCGCGCCCTCGCCGCCGACGTCGACGCTCAGCCCGTCCTCACCCTGGGCGATGTCCCGTACGTCGCCGACGAGTTGGTCGCGCTTCTCCTCGTCCGTGCCGGGCTCGGTGCTGGCCACCGGGTACATCAGGGTGGTGCCGTCCTTGGACGGGACGCCCTCCGGCCGCGCGGCGAGCCGGTGCGCGCTCGCGATCTCGCCGATCTGGTCGGCGGCCGTCGCCTTGTCCGCCGCGGTCAGTCCGCCGTCGCGGTGGTAGACGACGACCATCTGGGTCGTCTCGCCGCCCGGCAACCGGTCCTGGATCTTGGCGACCTGGGTGGAGTCGGCGCTCGCCGGCAGATAGTCGACGGCCCGGTCGCGCTGCACGTCCGCGAGCTTCGACGCGAACGGCGAGGTGAGCGCCAGCACGGCGATCCACAGCCCCAGCACGAGCCAGGGCACGGCACGGCGTCCCCGGATGGTTGTCGTTGCGGCCCCCATGAGTCGGGCCTCCCCTCGGTCGGATGTCTGGTTCGGTTCCAGACTCCCGGCGGCCGGGGGCCGATTCGTCGGGCGGCAGGGCGAGTTGGGGGTTACTGCGCAGGGCGTCCTTCAGGTGCCGTTACTCCCCGGGGAGTAACGGCGGTGGTACGACTGCGGCGGCACCGCCCGCCTGCTACGACGGGGTGCGCGCCGCCGCCAGCAGCCGCGTCACATCGTCCGCACAGATGGTGAGCGCGGCGCCGACCGTCGCGAGGGCGTCCCGCTCCGCTGGGGTGTAGGGCCCGTCGACCAGGGCGATCCGTGCGCCCTGGAGGAGGATCGACTCGCGGCCGGCAGGGGCGAGGTGCGGGGCCAGCGGGTCCAGAGCCTCGTGGAGCTCTATGGCCAGGCCTGCCCCGCAGGGCTCGCCGAAGACCCGTCCGGTGTCCGCGGCCAGCGCCTCGACCAGCGCCCCGAGCTGGTCCTCCGTACAGTCGTCGAAGCCGGCGGCACGGACCGTGCAGGCGGCGGCCTCCAGCGCCGTACGGGAGCAGGTGCCGCCCGCGGCGAGCACCGCGAGGGCGACGGTGTGGACGGCGTCGCGGAGCATCGCGGAGAAGCGGGTGGTGGTCGGGTGGTCGAGGACGTCGGTGCCGAAGTGGCGCTTGCAGGCGGCGCACTCCACGACCGGTCCGGTCTCGCCGCGCGGCAGCACGGGCATGCCGAGGAGAGTGAAGCGGCGCCTGCCGGTCAGCCGCTGGTAGTTGCGGTCGCCGCCGCAGCCGGGGCAGAAGAACTCCCCGTCGCCCACGGGCGTCCACGCGGTGCGGGTGCCCAGCAGGCGCGCAGCCCTGACGGCCTGGCCGTTTCGTCCCCGTCCTGGCAGCACGTCGCACCTCCGCGTAACGGCACGGCAACATCGCCGTGCTGGCGTGATGTTAGCCACATCACGCACCCGGAGTCAGCACCCCTGACGAGACCTCTCCGTGACCTGCACAGCTCGTTGGCCGAAAACAGAGGTGCCCCACTCACCGAGAAACGGCGAGCGGGGCACACCTCAGGGGCGCGGGGAACTGCGCGACCAGCCACGACGCGCCCGCAGCCGATCCACGACCGATCGAGGCACCCCCTGTCGCGGCAGTGAACCGTCAGCGAGCCGCCCGATTGACGGCCGAGACGACCGCCTTCAGCGACGCACGTGTCGTGTTCGCATCGATGCCGATCCCCCACAGAACCTTGCCGTCGATCGCGCATTCGATGTAGGAGGCGGCCTGCGCGGAGGCCCCCTCGCTCATCGTGTGCTCCTGGTAGTCCAGCAGCCGTACGTCGATGCCGATGGACTGCAGGGCGTCGAAGAAGGCCGAGATCGGACCGTTGCCGGAGCCCGTCAGGACGGTGTCCTGGCCGTCGACCGTGGCCTCCACCTTCAGCGTGTCCACGCCGTCCGTGTCGGTCGTCGACTGGTTGTTCTTGACCTGGACGCGGCCCCACGGGTTCTCGGGGTTCGGCAGGTACTCGTCCCGGAAGGTCGCCCAGATGTCGCCGCCGGTGACCTCGCCGCCCTCGGCGTCCGTCTTGGCCTGGATCAGCTTGGAGAACTCGATCTGCATCCGGCGCGGCAGGTCCAGCTTGTGGTCGTTCTTCAGGACGTACGCGATACCGCCCTTGCCGGACTGCGAGTTGACCCGGATGACCGCCTCATAGGAGCGGCCGACGTCCTTCGGGTCGATCGGCAGGTACGGGACCGCCCACTCGATGTCGTCGACGGTGACGCCCTTCGCGGCCGCGTCGGCCTCCATGGCGTCGAAGCCCTTCTTGATGGCGTCCTGGTGGGAGCCGGAGAAGGACGTGTAGACCAGGTCGCCCACGTACGGGTGGCGCGGGTGGACCTCCATCTGGTTGCAGTACTCCCACGTACGACGGATCTCGTCGATGTCGGAGAAGTCGATCTGCGGGTCGACGCCCTGGGAGAACAGGTTCATGCCCAGGGTGACCAGGTCGACGTTGCCGGTGCGCTCGCCCTGCCCGAACAGGCAGCCCTCGACGCGGTCGGCGCCGGCCATCAGGGCCAGCTCGGCGGCGGCGACGGCGGTGCCGCGGTCGTTGTGCGGGTGGACGGAGATGACGACGTGCTCGCGGCGGGAGATGTTGCGGCTCATCCACTCGAAGCGGTCCGCGTGCGTGGACGGAGTCGAACGCTCCACCGTGGCGGGCAGGTTGAGGATGATCTCGCGGCCCGGACCCGGCTGGTAGACGTCCATCACCGCCTCGCAGACCTCCAGCGCGAAGTCCAGTTCGGTGTCGGTGAAGATCTCCGGGCTGTACTGGTAGCCGAACTCGGTCTCGGGGCCCAGCAGCTTCTCGGCGTACTCCATCACCAGGCGGGTGCCGTCGACGGCGATCTGCTTGATGTCGTCCTTGGAGCCGCGGAAGACCACGCGGCGGAAGACGGGAGCGGTGGCGTTGTACAGGTGCACGGTGGCGCGCTTGGCGCCCTTCAGGGACTCCACCGTGCGCTCGATCAGGTCCTCGCGGGCCTGGGTCAGTACGGAGATGGTGACGTCGTCGGGGATCGCGCCCGGCTCCTCGACGATGGAGCGCACGAAGTCGAAGTCGGTCTGCCCCGAGGCCGGGAAGCCGACCTCGATCTCCTTGTAGCCCATCTTGACCAGCTGGTCGAACATCCGGCGCTTGCGCTCGGGCGACATCGGGTCGATCAGGGCCTGGTTGCCGTCGCGCAGGTCCGTGGAGAGCCAGCGGGGGGCGACGGTGATCCGGTTGTTCGGCCAGGTGCGGTCCGCGATGTCGACCTGGTCGTACTGGCCGTACTTGTGGATCGGCATGGCACTGGGCTGCTGGCGGTTCGCCATGATGCGGGGGCTCCTCAGGATGTCCGGAAGGACGGCCGACGACGCAACGCCAAGCTCCGCGGGGAGGGAGTCGACCTGGACTACAGGCCCTCGCCGCGGCAGCTAAGAAGAAGCAGCCCGAAACGCATGATGCGAAGCATGTTATCCGAGCCGCGGTCCGTGCGGGGCGCCGTATCAGTATGCGGGACCCGGGGGACCAACGGGACAAAACGTGCGCCATACCACTCGGTGACGGCGACCCGGGCTCCTTGTCCGCACATTTCACCAATCATGGTTGCGAGTAGTGACAGCGGCGTAACACAGTGCAATGGTGCCGGGCATGACGACCCACGGGGGCTCTGAGCCCGTCTTCTGCACCGTCGTACCACCACATGTCCTCGACAAGCTCGCCCAGGCCGAGGACCCCGCGCTCGCCGATCCCGCCCGCAGGACCCTGGAACGCGACGCCTTCGAGCGCACCCACCGCCGGCTGACCACGGTCGTCGGCGCCCCCTCCGTCGCCGCGCCGCCCGGCGCCGAGCCCGGCAAGCCGCACCGCACCGTCTACGACGCCCGGCACCGCACCGACCTGCCCGGCAAGAAGGTCCGCACCGAGGGCTCGGAGCCCGGCAAGGACGCCACGGTCAACCGCGCCTACGCCGGTCTCGGAGCCACCTTCGAGCTGTTCCTGGCGGCGTACCGACGCGACTCCATCGACGGAGGCGGCCTCCCGCTGGACGCCACCGTCCACTACGAGGAGAACTACAACAACGCCTTCTGGAACGGCGAGCAGATGGTGTTCGGCGACGGCGACGGCGAGATCTTCCTCGACTTCACCATCCCGATCGACGTCATCGGCCACGAACTCACCCACGGCGTCACGCAGTACACGGCCAACCTCACCTACTTCGGCCAGCCCGGCGCCCTCAACGAGTCGATGTCCGACGTCTTCGGCTCCCTCATCAAGCAGCACACCCTCGGGCAGACCGCCGCCGAGGCCGACTGGCTCATCGGCGCGGGCCTGCTCGCCCCGCGCGTCACCGGCTCCGCCCTGCGTTCCATGAAGGCCCCGGGCACGGCGTACGACGACGACGTCCTTGGCAAGGACCCGCAGCCCGCGACCATGGACGACTTCGTCCGCACCGGCCGCGACAACGGCGGCGTCCACATCAACTCCGGCATCCCCAACCACGCCTTCTACCTCGCCGCCACCACCCTCGGCGGCCACGCCTGGGAGCGGGCCGGACAGATCTGGTACGACGTCCTGACCGGCGGTCGGCTGAAGAAGGACGCCCTCTTCACGGACTTCGCCGCCCTGACGGTCGAGGCGGCCAAGGACCGCTACAAGGACGGCGAGGAGCTTCAGGCCGTTCTGAAGGCGTGGGAGCAGGTCGGGGTGCGCACGGCGTAGTTCCGTACTAGACACGGTCCCATGCGTATTCGAGTGAGACGTACCGGTGGATTCGCGGGCATCGAGCGTCATGCCGAGGTGGACACCTCGGGCCGGCCCGACGCCCACGAGTGGCACGCCCTGGCCGAGAAGGCGCTCGCCTCCGGCCGGGGCACGCCGCCCATCGGGGTGCCCGACGGTTTCGCCTACGAGATCACCGTGGACGGCACAACGGTGTACGCCGCCGACCCACGGCTGACCGAGGAGCAGCGCGAGCTGATCTCATGGGTCCTGAAAGAAGGGGCCTGACGGGAGGTGCGTAACCCCTTCTTCACGCCTGCCCGTTGACTTCCGTTACCAGCGGTACGGATGATCCGGCGCATGGCGAATCAAGAGCACCCGATACCCCAGTTCCCGGCCGGCTTCCTGTGGGGTGTCTCGACCTCGGCCCATCAGATCGAGGGCGCGGCGGAGCTGCGCGAGCCCTCGGTGTGGGACGCCTTCACGGCCGAGCCGGGACGGGTGAAGGACGGCTCGACGGCGGCGGTGGCCGTCGACCACTACCACCGCTACCGCGAGGACGTGGCGCTCCTGTCCGGCCTCGGCGTGGACGCGTACCGCTTCTCCATCTCCTGGCCGCGGGTGCGCGCCGAGGGCGGCCTGGACTTCTACGACCGGCTCGTCGACGAGCTGTGCGCCGCGGGCGTACGACCGGTGCCGACCCTCTTCCACTGGGACCTGCCGGTGGCCTTCCAGACTGTGTCCGACAGCGGCTCCGCCGCGGGGGGCGGCTGGCTGGAGCGGGACACCGCGGCGCGGTACGCGGAGTACGTCTCGGTCGTCGCCGAGCGGCTCGGTGACCGTGTCAAGAAGTGGATCACCATCAACGAGCCCGCCGAACACACCCTGTTCGGGCACGCGTTGGGCGCCCACGCGCCCGGCAAGCGGCTGATGTTCGACGCGCTGCCGGTCGCCCACCATCTGCTGCTGGCCCACGGACTGGGCGTCCAGGCCCTGCGCGCGGCCGGTGCCACCGACATCGGTATCGCCAACTCGCACGGGCCGACATGGCCGGCGTCCCAGGAGGCCGCCGACGTGGAGGCGGCGGACTTCTACGACGTCCTGCTGAACCGGCTGTTCGCGGACCCGGTCCTGCTGGGCGAATACCCCGCGGGGCTGGGCGAGTTGATGCCGGGTGACGTGGCGGCCGACCTGAAGGTCATCGGGGAGCCGCTGGACTTCTACGGCGTCAACTTCTACGCGCCGACCAGGGTGGGCGCCCCGCAGGGTGCGGACATCGAGTTCGGTGGCCTGACGATCCCGGCGGAACTCCCCTTCTCCGTGCGGGAGATCGAGGACGTCCCGGTGACCGACTTCGGCTGGCCGGTGGTGCCCGAGGCGCTGACGGAACTCCTCACCGGCTTCCGTGAGCGCTACGGCGACCGCCTCCCGCCCGTCGTCATCACCGAGAACGGCTGCTCGTACGAGGGGATCCACGACCGGGCCAGGATCGACTACCTGGACGGTCATCTCCGCGCACTGCACCGGGCGGTCGAGGCTGGTGTGGACGTACGCGGCTACTTCGTGTGGTCGTTGATGGACAACTTCGAGTGGGCCGAGGGTTACGCCCAGCAGTTCGGGCTCGTGCACGTGAACCTCGACACCCAGGAGCGGACGCCCAAGGACTCGTACGGCTGGTACCAGGAGCTGCTCCGGGCCCAGAGGTGACCACGGCCCTCACCGAGCCGGCCGACCGGGTCGGCCGGGGCTGGATGACGGCGCTCTCGCTGGCCAACGTGGCGATCTGGGTGGGCTGGTACGGCCCGCTCCAGATCCTGCTGGCCCGGCAGGCGGAGGACTTCGCGCCCGGCGCCGGGATGTCGAAGGAGTCGCTGCTGGCGTGGGTGACCGGTGTGGGCGCGGTGGTGTCACTGACCGCCAACCCGTTCTTCGGCGCAATGTCGGACCGCACCACGAGCCACCGGGGCCGCCGTACGTGGGGGTCCCCCCGCTCGAGCGAAGTCGAGAGTGGGGGAGGATCGTGGCCGTGCGGCGGGCCGCGCGCTGTCGCTGCTGCTGCTCGCGGGGGCGGGCGGGCTGTGGCTGATGATGCTCGGCTGGTGCCTGGTCCAGCTGACCCTCAACGCGGCCTTCGCGGCGGTGACCGCGGCGGTGCCGGACCGGGTGCCCCGGTTGCAGCGGGGTGCGGTGGGCGGCTGGCTGGGGGCGGCGCAGATTCTCGGGGCGGTCGCCGGTACGGGGCTGGCGACGGCGGCCGGCGGGACCGCCGCGGGGTACGCGGCCTGTGCGGCCTTCACGCTGGCGGGCGTACTGCCGTACGTGCTCCGGTACGAGGATCTGCGGCTGCCGGTGGCGGACCGCCCGGCGTGGTCCGCGAAGACCTTCTTCCGCGGGTTCTGGCTGAGTCCGCGCCGCTACCCGGACTTCGGCTGGGCCTGGCTGACCCGCTTCCTGATCAACCTCAGCAACGCGCTGGTCATCCTCTACCTCCTCTACTACCTGCGCGACCGCCTCCACCACGACGACCCCGAGCGGGGCGTGCTGATCCTGACCGCGGTGAACAGCGTGAGGCTGCTGGCCACGGTCGTGGTGGGCGGCGTCCGGTCGGACCGGTCGGGCCGCCGCAAGCCGTATGTGCGGTGGTCCGGGGTGCTGATGGCGGCGGCCACGGCCCTGCTGTCCGTGTGGCAGACCTGGCCGAGCGCGATCGTCGTGGCGGCGTTGCTGGGCGTGGGCCTCGGGGTGTTCATGTCGGTCGACTTCGCGCTGATGACGGACGTGCTCCCGAAGGCGGGGGACCGCGGCAAGGACCTCGGCGTCATCAACGTGGCCAACTCCCTGCCCCAGGTCGCCGCCCCCGCCCTCGCCGCACCGATCGTGACGTACCTGGGCGGATACCGGGTGCTGTATCTGGTGGCCGCGCTGGTCGGGCTGGCGGGGGCGGTGCTGGTGGGGCGGATCAAAGGGGTGGACCAGGAGTGGACCGGCGCTGAACCAGGGCCGGTCAGAGGGCGCCGGCGTCCCGGGCCGACCAGACGCTGGGGTACAGCGGGCGGAAGCCGAGCTCCCGGCGGATGCGCTCGGTGGAGGTGATCCCGAGCCACGGGTCGGGATCCGTGCGGTCGTGGAGTTCGGCGGGGACCTCGACGCCGTTGAGCTCGTGCAGTTCGAGTGCCGTGACGGGGGCGTCGTCGGAGATGTTGTAGATCCGGCCGGCGACCCCCGGCGCGTACAGGAGACGCAGCAGCCCCTGGGCGACATCCGCGTGATGGACCATCTGCAACCGCTGGGCCGACGCCCAGTTCCGGGCCCACATCAGGGACTGGGCCAGGTGCGGATCGCCCTCGCCGTAGACGAAGACGAGCCGGCCGACCCGCACGTCCAGTCCTTCCAGGGCGAGCAGTTCCCGTTCGGCCGCCGCCTTCGACTCGGTGTAGGCGCCCCACATCTCGCCACCGGGCCGGATCTCGTCCTCCTCGGTCAGCGGACGGCCGCGTCCGAGTCCGTACACGAGCCCGGTGCTGACCTGCACGAAGCGCTGTACGCCGGCGGCGAGCGCGGCACGGCCCAGTGCGACGGCGACGTCCCGGTTGACGGCCCAGGCCTCGTCGTCCGGGACCCCGCGGAAGGAGGCCGCGATATTGACGACCGCGTCCACCCCGGCGACCGCCTTGCCGAGCACCCCGTCGTCCCGCAGGTCCCCGACCACGACCTCGGCGCCCGACCCCGCGAACGGCTCCGCCCGTTCCGCGTCCCTCACCAGCACCCGCACCCTCCCCGGCCGGGCCTGCGCCAGCAGCCTGGGCACGAACCGCCGGCCGACCTGTCCTGTCGTCCCCGTCACCAACGTCAGCATGTCCTGCTCCTCTCGTCCCGACCCAGCCTCGGGCGGTGCCACGGGAAGCGGGAGAGACCTGCCGATCGGGGGATCGGCAGACCCTGGATAAGCCGGACGGACTGCCGCAGCCTGGAGAGGTGAACCGATCCGAGCTCGCCGACTTCCTGCGCCGTGGCCGCGCCCGCCTGGAACCCTCCGACGTGGGCCTGCCCCCCGGGGCCCGCCGCCGCACACCAGGGCTGCGCCGGGAGGAAGTGGCGTCACTGGCGGGCATGTCGGTGGATTACTACACACGCCTGGAACAGGCCCGGGGCCCGCGTCCGTCCCGCCAGATGCTGACCGCGCTGGCCCGCGCGCTGCGCCTGACGGACGACGAACGAGACCACCTGTTCCATCTGACGGGCGAGGAGCCGCCGCGTCGCGGAGGCACGTCGGCGCATGTACGCCCGGGTCTGCTGCTGGTTCTGGACCGTCTGCACGACACCCCGGCGCAGGTCGTGAGCGACACCGGCGAGGTGCTGGCGCAGAACGCGATGGCGAGGGCTCTGGGCGGGGACGTGTGCGCCCGCCCGCCCCGGGAGCGCAACCTGCTGCGCCGCTTCTTCCTGGACCCGGCGGCACGGGAGCTGTTCCCCGCGGAGGACGTGCCCGACCACGCCCGCGCCCACGTGGCGAACCTGCGAGCGGTGGCGGCAGCCCGCCCCGACGACCCGGAACCGGCGCGGCTGGTGGCCGAACTCCGCTCATCCAGCGAGGAGTTCGCCCGCCTGTGGGACACCCACGAGGTCGCGGTACGCCGCCAGACGACGAAACGCTTCCTGCACCCCTCGGTGGGCCTCCTGGAACTGGACTGCGAGATCCTCCTCGACCAGGACCACCACCTGCTCGTCATCCACACAGCCCGCCCCGGCACGGAGTCCCACGAGCGGTTGCAGCTGCTGCGGGTGGTGGGCTTGCAGGACCTGTCCCCTCGGGGAGTAACCCCTTAGAACCCCAGCTTCCGCAGCTGCCGGGGATCCCGTTGCCAGTCCTTCGCCACCTTCACGTGGAGGTCGAGGAAGACCGGCGTCCCCAGCAGCGCTTCGATCTGCTTGCGGGACTTGATGCCGACCTCCTTCAGGCGCTTGCCCTTGGGGCCGATGATGATGCCCTTCTGGCTGGGGCGCTCGATGTAGACGAAGGCGTGGATGTCGAGGAGGGGCTTGTCGGCGGGGCGGTCCTCGCGGGGCAGCATCTCCTCCACCACGACCGCGATGGAGTGCGGAAGCTCGTCGCGGACACCCTCGAGCGCCGCCTCGCGGATCAACTCCGCGATCATGACCTGCTCGGGCTCGTCCGTGAGGTCACCCTCGGGGTAGAGCGCCGGCCCCTCCGGCAGCAGCGGCACGATCAGGTCGGCCAGCAGATCCACCTGCTGGTCCGCCACCGCCGAGACGGGAACGATCTCGGCCCACTCGAAGCCGAGCTCCTTGCCGAGCTGGTCGATGGCGATCAGCTGCTCGGCCAGCGTCTTGGAGTCCACCAGGTCCGTCTTGGTGACGATCGCGATCTTCGGCGTCTTCTTGATCGACGCCAGCTCCTTCGCGATGAAGCGGTCACCGGGACCGAGCTTCTCGTTCGCGGGAAGGCAGAACCCGATCACGTCGACCTCGGCCCACGTCGTCCGCACGATGTCGTTCAAGCGCTGGCCCAGCAGCGTGCGCGGCTTGTGCAGCCCAGGCGTGTCCACCAGGATCAGCTGCGCGTCCGGGCGGTGCACGATCCCCCGGACGGTGTGCCGCGTGGTCTGCGGCTGGTCCGCGGTGATCGCCACCTTCTGGCCGACCAGAGCGTTCGTGAGGGTGGACTTGCCCGCGTTGGGACGGCCCACGAAGCAGGCGAAGCCCGCACGGTGGCCGGACTCGGCGGACTGCTCGGATGACTGACTGCGAACGCTCATGGCGCCCATTCTCCCTGATCCCCGGAGCCCCGCCGTACAACCGGCCGCACCCGTCCCCGACGGTGAGGTCCCGGTAACCCGTACGCAACGAAACGTGACGGAAACACGCCGGTACACATCCGGTAACGCACGCCGGTGACCCTCTGACGAGCCCCCACCTCGATGGAGACCCCGTGACTCTCGCCGCCCCCCTTGCCGCCGGGCGTATCGACACCGGCGACACCGCCTGGCTGCTCGCCGCCACCGCCCTCGTCCTGCTGATGACCCCGGGCCTCGCCCTGTTCTACGGCGGCATGGTCCGCACGAAGAGCGTCCTCAACATGCTGATGATGAGCTTCGTGTCGATCGCCCTGGTGACCGTCGTATGGCTGGCCGCGGGCTACTCCCTCGTCTTCGGTGACGACATCGGCGGCGGACTCGTCGGCGGCCTCGACCACGCCGGCATGGCCGGCCTCGGCCCCGACAGCGTCCAGGGCACCGTCCCCACCCTCCTCTTCGCCACCTTCCAGCTGACCTTCGCGATCATCACGGCCGCGCTGATCAGCGGCGCGATCGCGGACCGTGCGAAGTTCGGCGCGTGGCTGGTCTTCGTCCCGGTGTGGACGCTGCTCGTATACGTTCCCGTCGCCCACTGGGTCTGGGGCCCTGGCGGCTGGATCCTGGACAGGCTCGGCGCCCTCGACTTCGCGGGCGGTCTCCCCGTCGAGATCACCTCGGGTGCCTCCGGTCTGGCGCTGTGCCTGGTCCTGGGCCCGCGTCTCGGCTTCAAGAAGGACGCGATGCCGGCTCGGCACTGGGCGCCAACGGACTGGCCGCGGCCGCCTTCCTCAACACCCTCGCGGCGGGCTGCACGGGCCTGCTGGGCTGGCTGTTCGTGGAGCAGAAGCGCGACGGGCACCCCACCACCCTGGGCTCGGCCTCCGGCGCGGTCGCCGGTCTCGTCGCGATCACCCCGTCCTGCGGCTCGGTCTCCCTGCTCGGCGCGCTGGTCATCGGCCTGGCGGCCGGTGTCGTCTGCTCGTACGCCGTGGGCTGGAAGTTCAGGCTGAACTACGACGACTCCCTCGACGTCGTCGGCGTCCACCTGGTCGGCGGCGTCATCGGCACCCTTCTCATCGGCGTCTTCGCCGTCGAGTCGATGACCGGCGGCACCGAGGGCCTCCTCTACGGCGGCGGCCTCGCCCAGCTCGGCAAACAGCTGGTGGCCGTGGTCGCCGTGGGGACGTACGCCTTCGTGGTGACGTACGGCATCGCCAGGCTGATCGACAGGACGCTGGGCCTGCGGGCGGGCGAGGAGCAGGAGCACACCGGTCTCGACCTTACGGTGCACGCCGAGACGGCATACGATCACGGCGTCCTGGGCCACGGTGCCCCGGTCAGCGCCTCCGTCGTTCCCTCCGCTCAGAAGGTCAAGCCCCAGGCATGAAGCTCATCACCGCGATCGTCAAGCCGTACCGCCTCGACGAGGTCAAGACGGCGCTCCAGGAGCTCGGCGTGCACGGGCTGACCGTGACCGAGGCCAGTGGCTACGGCCGTCAGCGCGGCCACACCGAGGTGTACCGCGGCGCCGAGTACCAGGTCGACCTGGTACCCAAGGTCCGTATCGAGGTCGTCGTCGACAACGCCGACTCCGAGGCCGTGATCGACGCGATCGTGAAGGCCGCGCGCACCGGCAAGATCGGCGACGGCAAGGTGTGGGCCCTGCCGGTCGAGACCGTCGTACGGGTGCGGACGGGCGAGCGCGGTCCGGACGCGCTCTGAGCCGGTGCGTCACGAGGGCGAGCGGTACGCGTTCGCCCTCATCACCGTCGCGGAGCTCGTGACGACACGGCGGCCGGCTCCCGCCGAACCGCCCGCGGCTCCCCCGCGGCGGGACCGCCCGCGCCGCGCCGTGGGCGCCGGGACCCGGCCCGTGCCCGTCGCGCCCTGATCAGCAGGACGACGCCCACGGCCACGACCACCAGCAGCACCACCGCCACCAGCCACGGCAGCGCGAAGAAGGAGGCACCCGCCGACTCGCGGGTGTCCTCAGCGCTCGCCGTCAGTGTCACCTCACCCCAGTCCAGCTGCGGCGCGCCCTTCCACGGCTCGCTCAGCCGTACCCGCTGGCCGGGCAGCAGCTCGGAGGGGATCCTCGTCAGGTCGCGGGCGAGCAGCGTACGGCCGAAGAGGCCCGTCGCCCGCAGCTCCACCTTCGGGTTCAGGGTGAGATTGCCGGTGTTGTGGAGGGTGTACGAGACCGTCGCCGCGCTGTCGCCGAAGCCGGGCACGAGCGGCTGGTGGTGGGCGACGCGGACGTCCTCGACGGAGATCGCGGGCAGGGTGGGCCCGCCGACCCGGAGGTAGAGGCGGGCGGCGACGGCCCGCTGCACCCCGAGCGCGACGGAACCGTCCCCGCGGTCGACGCGCTCGTCGAGTGCCACGATCGCGCCGGGGTGGTCACCGGGTTCGGCGCCGTCGGGCACCTTCAGCGTGAAGGGGACGGTGACCTTGCCGTGCCCGGGGACCTTGATCCGGGACTTCGCGGGCTTCGCCCACACACCGACGCCGCGCATCTTCTCTTTCACGGTGCGTACGGCGAATCCGCCGTCGCGCGCGGTGTTGTAGGCGTCGGCGGAGTACAGCCGGAACGTCATGGGCTCGGCCGTCTTGTTGACGACGACCACCTTGTCCTCGATGGTCTGCCCGGGATCGGCGAAGAGGTAGAAGTACGGCCGCTCGGCCACCGACCCGGACACGGGGTAGACGGACCAGCTCCCGTTGTCGGCGGCGTGCGAGGGCGTGGCGAGGGCGGTGAGCAGCAGGCTCAGGAGCAGGACGTACAGCTTGCGCATGGGTGCGGACCCCCACGGGACGAGGTGGACGGGCGGGTGCGGACGCCCGTACGGTCAGCTGAGCGTGAGGGTGAGAACGCCGGAGTACGAGCCCGGAGGCGTGAACGCCGGTACGTTCAGGGAGAGTTCGGCGTTGGCGGTGAACTCGCCGCCGGTCGTCGTGTCGGCGGGCGCCGACGCGAGGGTCGCCCCGGACGAGCCGACCTTGCCCGCCGAACCGGCCTGGCAGGTGCTGGGGCTGCCCGCCTTGGTGTCGCAGGCGGGGGTCCAGTTCAGCTGGTCGGCACCGATGGTGACACCGGGTCCGGTGAAGTCGGTGACCTTGCCGGTCAGGGACCAGCCCGCGGTACCGCCGCGGAAGTCCTTGACGGTCACGGCGTTGAGGTCACCGGTGGAGGCGCCGCCCGCGCCGTACTCGACCGCCGACAGTGAGACGGTGTCCCCGGCCTGGGTCATGGACAGGACTCCGCCGCGCACCGTGGTGGTGAGTTTCTGGGCGTTGTCCGGGACGGGTGTGTCGTCGATGACGGTGTAGGCGACCGGTCCGGCCCCCAGTGCGGAGTCCCAGCTGCTCCCTTCGTAGGCCACGATGCCGGTCGTGGTCTTGTCGTTGACGACCAGCGAGCCGCTGATGGCACCGCTCGCGTCCGCCGTCACGGTCGCCGTGTCCCCGGTCTGGCTGGAACCGGCGCGTCCGGCGAGGGTGACGGTGGCGCCCGGGGTGAAGTGGCTGCCGGTGACGGTGACACCGGCGCCGGGGTTACCGGAGTTCGAACCCAGCGCGATGGCACGGGTGTTGGGCCCGGGGGCATCGCTCGCCGTGAGGGTCACGGAGCCCGGGGCGGGCGGGGTGATGACGGTGCAGGGGGTGTCCAGCTCCAGCAGATAGCTGGTGTGGATGTTGTAGTCGCCGGGCGAGAGCGTGATGGCGCCCGTGGCGGTGACCGTGAAGCTGCCGGTCATGCTGAACGACGGGAACGCGGCGTTGCCCGGTACCGGATTGTTCTTCTTGGGTCCGGCGACCGTGACGTTCCCGCTCTGCGCCCCGCTCAGGACGGCCTTGCCGGACGGCGTCATGATGTCGGCCGGCAGGTCGATGGCGGTGGGGTTGCTCGCGGCCGGCTTGACCACCGTGTACGTCACGTCGACGGTGTCGCCGACGTAGGGGGTGGTGTCGCTGACCGTGATGATCGCGGTGGTGGTGCCCTCGATCGGCGGGAGTCCCGAGATGGCGGGCGGGACGCAGCGGGTGGCGAAGTCGACGTTGTCGGCGGCCTGGGCCGGACCGGCCAGCGCGCCGCCCGTGGTGACCGCGAGGGCGGTGGCGCCGAGCAGCGCGGCGAGACGGCGTCTTCGACTTCTGGGTCTGGGCGCTTGGGATCTCATGTCTGGTTGCCCCCTCTGAGGGATGCGGGCGCGGCGGCTCTTCTGCGCCGACAGGGGGCATTGATGTGTGGATTGCGTGAGAAGTCAATGGATACGAGCCGGTGAACTGATGGAGCGTCAGTTCACCGTGTCGCGAGGTGAACTGACGCTCCAGACAAGCAGGTTGGGCCGGTTCGGTTGCAGATTCTCAGTCGAACACGAACGGTCCGGGCGACTGGGGCCCGGTCGCCGTGCAGGTGACGGTGATCCCGAGGACGACGATCTGCAGCGAGCCGCCGTACGCCTCCAGGCTGTCGCCCGAGGCCACGGTGCCATTGAGCGGACCGACGGTGACGGCGTCACCGGCGGCGAGCGCGGGGTTCTCCGTGCCGCTGAAGGTGGCGGTGCCGCCACTCGCGTTCACCAGGGTGAGGGTGGAGGTGATGGAGTCCTCGGCCAGCGCGATCGGCGCGGTGATCGCGGAGGTGACGGTGATGGTTGCGGACGTACCGTCCTGGGTGGCGGTGAGCGTTGCCTCGCCACTGCCGAAGGTTCCGCAGTCGGCGGTGATCGTGGCCGTGTCCGGGGTCACGGCCACGGCGGTGGGCGCGAACGCCAGCCCGGTGACCGCGAGGGCCCCGACGGCCAGTGCCGCACCCGTACCGAATCGTTTGCCTCTCATGGGGTTCCGACTCCCTTCCCATACAGGGAAATTGCCATGTGGGGATGGATTGGGAGAACACCCGAACGGCCCGCCTGCGGCGCGTGGTGCGGAACGCTCCGCGTGGGGGGTGGCGGGATCCAGATCTGACGGACCGTCGGAACTACAGATTCCATTGATGCGCGAGAGACTGAAAACGGCAAGGTTCAATTCCAGCCGACACCGCGACCTCTCAGCCCGGCGGGTCTTTCAGCCTGGGTAGGGGCGGCGGGGGCGAAAACCCTCTGGGCCTCAGCCCGCCGACACAGTCAGCCGCACAACCCCGTCCACCCCAGCCACCAGCACCGGCGTGCCCGCCCCACCCAGATCCCGCACCGCGGCCAGATCCTCCGCAGGCACCGACTCCGCATCCGTCACCACCGCCGCCGCCTCCAACGACTTCGCCCCGGACGCCACAGCCATCGCCACCGCGGTCCGCAACGCACTCAACCGCAACGAGTCGAGCCCCACCGTCCCCGCCACATACGTGCGCCCCGTCTCGTCCCGCACAGCCGCCCCCTCGGGCACACCGTTACGCGCCCGCGCGGAACGGGCCAGGGTGACGATCTTGCGGTCCTCGGGGTCAAGCGCGCTGCTGTCAGTCATGGAGCGAGCATAAACATCACGGATCAGCCCCGGTCCAGGCGGAGCCGCTCCGCACGCGGCAGCCCGGCCACCACCAGGTCGTACGAGTCCTCGATGAGCTCCCGCACCAGCCGGTCCGGCAGCTCCCCGTCGACCCGCACCGTGTTCCAGTGCCGCTTGTTCATGTGGTACCCGGGCGCGATCAACCCCTCGTACTCGCCACGGAGCCGGATCGCGTCCTCCGGATCGCACTTGAGGTTGACCTTCAGAGGGCTGGCGTCGATCCAGCTCAGCGCGAACATCTTGCCCAGCACCTTGAAGACCGAGATCTCCGGCGCGAAGGGGAAGTCCTCCTCGGTCGCGTTGAAGGACAGACAGAAGGTACGCAGCTCCTGTGGGGTCACTCCGGCTCGTCCTCCTCCTTCGGCGGCTCCACCGGCTCCACCAGCACGGTCACGATCTTGTTCCGCCGCCCGGCCGCCGCTTCCGCCGTCAATCGCAGCGCCCGCCCGTCCGGCAGCTCCACCACGGAGGACGCCCCGGCGATCGGCACCCGTCCGAGCGCCTTCGCCAGCAGCCCGCCGACGGTCTCCACGTCCTCGTCGTCGTACTCGTCGAGGTCGTACAGCTCCCCTAGATCGGTGATGTCGAGGCGCGCGGTGACCCGGTAGCGGTCCTCGCCCAGCTCCTCCACCGGCGGGAGTTCACGGTCGTACTCGTCGGTGATCTCGCCGACGATCTCCTCGAGGATGTCCTCGATCGTGACGATGCCGGCCGTGCCGCCGTACTCGTCGATGACGACGGCGACGTGGTTGCGGTCCCGCTGCATCTCACGGAGCAGGTCACCGGCGTTCTTGGTGTCGGGCACAAAGGCGGCGGGCCGCATGGCGGTCGACACCAGCTCGCTCTCCGCGTCCCGGCTGATGTGCGTCTTGCGGGCCAGGTCCTTCAGATACACGATCCCGACGATGTCGTCCTCGCTCTCACCGCTGACCGGTATCCGCGAGAAACCGGACCGCAGCGCGAGGGTGAGTGCCTGACGGATCGTCTTGTACCGCTCGATCACCACGAGATCGGTCCGCGGCACCATCACCTCCCGCACGAGCGTGTCGCCGAGCTCGAAGACCGAGTGCACCATCCGGCGCTCGTCATCCTCGATCAGCGACTCCGCCTCCGCGAGGTCGACCAGCGCACGCAGCTCCGCCTCGGAGGCGAAGGGACCGCGCCGGAAGCCCTTGCCGGGGGTGAGCGCGTTGCCGATGAGGATCAGCAGGCTCGGGATCGGGCCCATGACCCGGGCGAGCGGCAGCAGGACGTACGCCGCCGCCGTGGACGTGTTCAGCGGGTGCTGCCGGCCGATGGTGCGCGGGGAGACACCGACGGCGACGTACGACACCAGGACCATGACGCCGATGGCGACCAGCAGGGCCTCGGTCGTGCCGCCGAACTCCTGGAGGCAGGCGTACGTGACCAGGGCGGCCGCCGCCATCTCGCAAGCGACCCGGACCAGCAGCGCCACGTTCAGATAGCGGGTCGGGTCCGCGGCGACCTGGGCGAGCTTGGCGCTGCCGCGGCGGCCGGAGCGTACGGCCTCCTCGGCACGGAAGCTGGACATGCGCGCGATGCCCGCCTCCGCACAGGCGGCGAGCCACGCGACGACGACCAGGGCGATCGCACCGGAGACGAGGGGAAGGCTCATGACACGGTCGGGGCCGGGGACGGGCCGGTGTGGCCCTTCTCCGCGCGCCAGCCGTCCACGATGGCGGCCTGAAGACCGAACATCTCGGCCTTCTCGTCCGGCTCCTCGTGGTCGTAGCCGAGCAGGTGCAGCACCCCGTGGACGGTGAGGAGCTGGAGCTCCTCGTCCATGGAGTGCTGCGTCTCGGCTTCCTCGCCCTGCTTCTTGGCGACCTCGGGGCACAGCACGATGTCGCCGAGGAGGCCCTGCGGGGGCTCGTCGTCGTCCTTCGACGGCGGACGGAGCTCGTCCATCGGGAAGGACATGACGTCCGTCGGCCCCGGCAGGTCCATCCACTGGATGTGCAACTGCTCCATGGCGTCGGCGTCCACGACGATCACCGAGAGCTCGGAGAGCGGGTGGATGCGCATCCGCGCGAGTGCGTAGCGGGCGATGTCGAGGATCGCCTGCTCGTCGACCTCGGTTCCGGACTCGTTGTTGACGTCGATCGACATGGTGCTGGGTCGTCTACTTCCGCTTGTTACGGCCGCCCTTGTGGGTGCCGTTCTCCGTACCGTTCTGGCTGTCGTACTTCTCGTACGCGTCGACGATACGGCCGACCAGCTTGTGCCGTACGACGTCCTGGGACGACAGGCGGGAGAAGTGGACGTCGTCGAGGCCCTCCAGGATGTCCTGGACCTGACGCAGACCCGACTTGGTGCCGTTGGGCAGGTCGACCTGGGTCACGTCACCCGTGATCACGATCTTCGACTCGAAGCCGAGACGGGTGAGGAACATCTTCATCTGCTCGGGTGAGGTGTTCTGGGCCTCGTCCAGGATGATGAAGGCGTCGTTGAGCGTACGGCCGCGCATGTAGGCCAGCGGCGCGACCTCGATGGTCCCCGCGGCCATGAGCCTCGGGATCGAGTCCGGGTCCAGCATGTCGTGCAGCGCGTCGTACAGCGGGCGCAGGTAGGGGTCGATCTTCTCGTAGAGCGTGCCGGGGAGGAAGCCGAGCCGCTCGCCCGCCTCGACCGCGGGCCGGGTCAGGATGATGCGGTTGACCTGCTTGGACTGCAGGGCCTGCACCGCCTTGGCCATGGCGAGGTAGGTCTTGCCGGTGCCGGCGGGGCCGATACCGAAGACGATCGTGTGCTTGTCGATCGCGTCGACGTACCGCTTCTGGTTCAGGGTCTTGGGGCGGATCGTCCGGCCGCGCGAGGAGAGGATGTTCTGGGTGAGGACCTCGGCCGGGGTCTCCGGGCCGTCTCCCTCGCCGTTCTCACTCGCTCTGAGCATCGCGATAGAGCGTTCCACTGCGTCCTCCGTCATCGGCTGTCCGGTGCGGAGCACCAGCATCATCTCGTCGAACAAGCGCTGGATGAGGGCGACTTCGGCGGGGGCGCCGACCGCGCTGACCTCATTGCCCCGGACATGGATGTCGGCCGCCGGGAATGCCTTCTCGATCACGCGCAGGAGGGAGTCGCCGGACCCCAGCACGGTCACCATGGGGTGCTGGGCGGGGACGGTGAACTCTGCTCTCGCCTGCCCCTGCGCGGGTGTGTGAGCTGTGGGTGTCTGAGTCATGGGCCGGCTCTGTAGGCCTTGCTCGTCCTCCTCGAAAAGACTCGCCCGCCACATGGGCGGCCTGGCGATTTCAAGGGTACGCCGCTGGACTGACAACCCCGTAGGCCTTTTCGGGCGACGGACCGCCTCGGCGGCACCGACGGATGAGGGCGCCCTGCGTGAAACGGTGAGCCCTGCATGCTCCCCCCGCACGCATGGGCAGAATCCGCCCCGTCCGTGCCACGCATGTTCGGGGCGGCTCCGTTCGTCGCCGTAAGTCCGGGGAAAGCAGGTCGGCCGTGCTGTTGCTTCTGCCCACGTCCGTGTCCGAGGCACAGCGGTGTCTGTCCGAGGGAGCGATACCCGTCGGCGGTGCCACGCTCCAGTGGGCCCTCTGGCAACGGGACGGCTTCCCGGAGCAGGCGGTGTCGCTGCGCGAGGTGCCGGAGGCCAATGTGCTCGCCGCCGAGGAGCTGGGGGCGGCGGTGCTGCTGTCCCGGGTCGACGACCGGGTCCCGGAGGTGCTGCGCCGGGCGGCCTCGCGGGTGGGTACCGGGGCGGTGCGCCGGGCCGCGACGGTCGGCGGGAACATCGTCGGCAGCACTCTGCGCTGCCTTCTCCCCGCGGCGCTCGTCCTGGACGCCCGCGCCACGGTGCTGGACGCGGAGGGCCCCTACGAGACCGACCTGAGCGAGCTCACGGCGAAGCGTCCGGTGCTGCTGAGTCTGCGCTGGCGCACCCCGCTGGCCAGCAGCCACCGCAAGCTGCCCGACGAGCCGGGCGGCGCACCGCCGCTCGTCGTCGCGGTCGCGGTGACGGCCGGGAGGGACGGGACGGACGGACACGTCCTGCGGATCGCCGTCCGGGACGGCTACGACGTGCTCTGCGAGAGCGTGGAGTACGACACGGGGAACGGCCCGGTCCTCGACGCCCTGGCGCGCACACCGATCGGCGCGCTGCCCGCCGGAGCGTGGGACGTGGTCCGCGAAGAGGTGACCGCCGTCCTCGCCCGCGCCGCCTGAAGCTGCCCGCCGCGCGTCAGGCCGACCGGCGGAAGCCGATGGTCGGCACCGCCCGCCGCAACGGCCACGGCCTCGTCTGCTCCGTAGGCACCAGGTCCGCCAGGAACCCGTAGCGCCGCAGGGCCGTCGGGTCCTGTCCCTCGACGGACTGGACCTTGCGCCACCAGGCCCCGATCTCGGACCAGCCCGGCGCCGACAGCGACCCACCGAACTCCTGCACCGACAGCGCGGCCGTGAGCCCCGCGAAGGCCAGCCGGTCGGCCAGCGGCCAGCCCGCCAGCGTGCCGGTGACGAAGCCGGCCACGAAGACATCGCCGGCGCCGGTGGGGTCGAGTGCCTCCACGGCGATGGCGGGGACCTCGGCGGTCTCCCCCGTGCGCCGGTCCACCGCGTACGCGCCGTCCGCGCCGAGGGTGACCACGGCCAGCGGCACGTGTGCGGTGAGGGCGTGGGCGGCCTCGCGGGGGCAGGAGGCGCCGGTGTACCGCATGGCCTCTTCCGCGTTCGGCAGGAACGCCTCGCAGTGCTCCAGGTCGGCCAGACCCGCCAGGTCCCAGGCACCGGTCTCGTCCCAGCCGACGTCGGCGAAGATGCGAGTGCCCTCACGCGCGGCCTGGGTGATCCAGGGGGCCCGCTTGCCCGGCACCAGCGAGGCCACGGCCGCACGCGCGCGGGGCGGGCAGTCCGGGGCGGCTTCCTCGGGGGGCGGCTCGTGCCCGTGGGAGACCATCGTGCGCTCGCCCTCGTACGCCATCGAGACGGTGACCGGGGAGTGCCAGCCGGTGACCGTGCGGGACGGTGAGAGGTCGATGCCCTCGCCCTGCTCCAGGGCGTCCCAGCAGTACTCGCCGTAGTGATCGGAGCCGAAGGCGGCGGCAAGGGACGTTTTCAGCCCCAGCCGGGCCAGCGCGGTGGCCATGTTCGCGACGCCGCCGGGGCTCGACCCCATCCCGCGCGCCCAGGACTCGGTCCCGCGGACCGGGGCGGAGTCGAGCCCGGTGAAGATGATGTCGAGGAAGACGGGGCCGGTCAGATACACGTCCCAGGGCGGGTCGTCCGGTGCGCGCAGGGCGGCCAGCGGGTCGACCCGGGCCTGGCAGTGGCCGATCTCTCCGGTGTCGTACGACGGTCCCTTCCCGGACACGATCACGGTGCGCTCCCTGACGTGGTGCCGATCAGGCCAGTCTGCACCACACCACTGACAACCGGCCGCCCCTCACGCCCGACCCGCCCGTCACGTCAGGCCGCCGACGGCCCCGGCCGGGCGCTGCGAGCCGCTCCGGGAGCCGCCCTGGGGGCCGGGGAGGCCACCGGCCCCTTCGCGGGCCGTGTCCGGATCCGGTCGTCGCACCCGCCGCCCAGAGGGCTCCGCCTCTCGACACCGGCCCAGGCAAACTCAGCCCCTCCAGCGTTCGAGAACGAGGACCTGCCGTCCCCAGCCCCCACCCACCCGCAGGCGGCTGCACCACTCGACACCGGCCCAGGCAAACTCAGCCCCTCCAGCGTTCGAGAACGAGGACCTGCCGTCCCCAGCCCCCACCCACCCGGAGAGGGCTCCGCCTCTCGATGCCGGTCCCGCTATTTCAGCCCGTCCGGCGTTTGAGGACGAGGCCCTTCGGGCCGATGGGGGTCCAGGGGGCGGAGCCCCCTGGGGGCGGGGTCGAAGGGGCGGCAGCCCCTGGAGGATGGGACGGGTAGGGGCGGCGGGGGCGAGAAAAAGCCCGGCGCTACCAGCGAGGCACGCTCGGCGTCACCCACCCCGGCTCGGCGACCCGCATCGCCGCCGCGTCGTCCCGCTCCCGCAACGCCCCGTCGTCGTCGAGCCACCGCTGATGCAGGAACTCCAGCTTCTCCCGGTCCAGTTCGACCCCGAGACCCGGCGCGTCCAAGACAGCGACCTTGCCGTCGTCGAAGGTCAGCCGCGAGGTGAGAACGTCCTCCGACTGCCAGGGATAGTGGGAGTCGCACGCGTGGTGGAGGTTGGGCACGGTGGCCGCCACATGCGTCATCGCCGCCAGCGAGATCCCCAGATGGGTGTTGGAGTGCATGGACACCCCGACCCCGAACGTCCGGCAGATCGCAGCGAGTTGCTGGGTGTTGCGCAACCCTCCCCAGTAGTGGTGATCCGACAGCACCACCTGAACGGCATCGCGCGTGAACGCCTCCTTGATCTCCGCGAAAGTCGTCACGCACATGTTGGTGGCGAGCGGCACATCGGTCCCGGCGGACACCTCGGCCATGGCCGGCGTACCGAGCGCCGGATCCTCCAGGTATTCGAGGACGTCCCCGAGCTCCTCGGCGACCTTCAGTGAAGTCTCCACGGACCAGGCCCCGTTGGGGTCGAGCCGCAGCGGATGCCCGGGAAAGGCCTCCGCCAGCGCCCGAACGGCGGCGATCTCCTCGTCCGGCGGAAAGACCCCGCCCTTCAGCTTGAACGACGTGAACCCGTACCGCTCCTTGAACAGCCGCGCCTGCTCCACGACCCCGGCGGGATCCACAGCCGCCCCCCAGTCGTCCTTCTCGCAGGCCACGCCGGAGGGGTGATCGGCCCACCGGTAGAACAGGTACGCGCTGTACTCGACCGCGTCCCGCACCTTCCCTCCGAGCAGCGCGTGCACCGGCAGCCCGAGCGTCTTGCCGAGCGCGTCGAGACAGGCGACCTCGAACCCGGAGACGACGGACAGCCGCAGCTTGTCGGCGGTCTGGACACCGCGCAGCCCGCCGACGTCGACCTGCCCGGAGACCCGGGAGGAGTCGACCGAGACTTCCTCGGCGACCGTGAACAGCCCGTTCAGGTCGGACACCTGCCGCCCCACCAGCTTCTCGGCGAAGGGCCGCGCCAGCTCCAGGTACTTGGTGTCGCCGTACGTCTCACCGATCCCGGTCACCCCGTCCGCGGTCTCCACCTCCACGATCAGCCGCGGGGTGTACGGCTGGTGCACGCCCTGTGTGTTGAGCAGCGGCGGGTCGGCGACGAGGATCGGCGTCAGCCGGACATCCGTGATGGTGAGGTTCACAGGTCGGCTCCTACGAGGTCGAGGCCGGTGGCGAGGAGGGACGTGAGGTCGGCCAGATCGGCGGCCGACGGATCGGTCAGGGGCGCGCGTACGGGACCCACGGGACGGCCCCGCAGCCGGGCCGCGGCCTTCACCAGCGACACGGCGTAGCCCGGGACGCGGTCGCGGAGTTCGACGAGCGGGACGTAGAAGTCGCGCAGCAGCTTCTCCACCGTGCCCTCGTCGCCGGTTTTCAGCGCGCCGAAGAAGGCGTCGGCGATCTCCGGGGCGAAGGCGTGGACGGCGGAGGAGTAGGCGGGGACGCCGACGGTGGCATAGGCGCGGGCCTGGATCTCGGCGGTGGCGGCGCCGTTGAAGAAGAGGAAGCCCCCGGGGGCGGCGAGGGTGAGGCGCTGGAGGCGGTCGAGGTCGCTGTGGCCGTCCTTGAGGCCGATGACGGTGGGGATGGCGGCCAGCTGCCGGAACGCCTCCACGCCGAAAGCGACCTGTCCGCGCTGGTAGGCGATGAGCGGCAGCCGGGTCCGCGCGGCGATCTCCGCCACCTGCCGGACGAGGCCCTCCTGCGGAGCGGCGACCAGGTAGTGCGGGAGCACCAGCAGCGCGTCGGCGCCGGCCTCCTCGGCGATGCGGGCGAAGCGGACGGCCTGCGCCCAGCCGTAGCCGATCCCGGCGACGACGGGCACCCGGCCGGCGGACTCCTGGACGGCCGCCGAGACCACGGTCCGGTACTCGTCCTCGTCCAGTGAGAAGAACTCGCCGGTGCCGCAGGCGGGGAAGACGGCGCCGGGGGCGGTGGCGATCTGGGCGGCGACATGGGTGCGGAAGCCGTCCGGGTCGAGGGAGCCGTCGGCGTGGAAGCTGGTCAGCGGGAACGACAGGACGCCGCCCGCCATGCCCTCCTCCAGCCGCCGCACGACGTCGCCCGTATCGAGACTCACCCTCAATCATCTCCCTATGTAGACACTATCCACGTATGAAGATGGAGATTAGATACGCGAACCGCGACCGTCAATGGCGCGGACACCCCGATTACGATCGGTGCATGTCGGAGACAGGGGGCGTGCGCGAGGTGAAGTCGGCCGCGCGGACGGTCGAGCTGCTGGAAGTGCTGGCCGCGCGCGGGGACCGCCCGGCGCGGCTGCAGGAGCTGGCGGACGAGCTGGAGGTGCCGCGCAGCTCGATGTACGCGCTGCTGCAGACCCTGATCTCCCGCGGCTGGGTCCGCACCGACATCACCGGTTCGCTCTACGGCATCGGCATCCACGCCCTGCTGACCGGCACGAGCTACCTCGACTCCGACCCACGCGTCCGGGGCGTACGCCCCTATCTCGACGAGGCGTCCCAGTCGCTCGGCGAGACCATCCACATGGGCCGCCTGGACGGCCGGGACGTGGCGTATCTGGCGACCCGCGAGTCCCACGAGTACCTGCGCACGATCAGCCGCGTCGGCCGCCGCCTCCCCGCCCACGTCGGCGCCCTGGGCAAGGCCCTCCTGGCCGAACACCCCGACGACGAGCTGCCGGAGGGCCCGTACGAGGCCCTGACCCCCAACTCCCACACCACCCGCGACGCCCTGACGGCCGACCTCCGCGAGATCCGCTCCCGGGGCCACTCCGTCGACCGCGAGGAGGGCGTCCTCGGCATCATCGGCTTCGGCTTCGCGCTGCGGTACGACTCCCCCGCCCAGGACGCCATCAGCTGCTCGGTCCCGGTGGCCCGGCTGACCCCGGCGCACGAGGAGCAGATCATCGCGGTGATGCGGGAGGTCAGGGCCAAGATCGAGGCGACAGTACCGGCGGCGGGCGGGGCCGCTGTTCACTGGCGTTGAGGCGCTCGTTTACCCGGCATTCCCCACCCGAAACACCACGTGCCTCAGATCACACCCCCCACTCTTCTTCTGAAACCGCGTGCTTGATACAAATTGCCCGCGCGTTCCTGTCCGTCGACGGTCGTCGCCCAATCACCCTTTTGAGCCGCTTCTTTCGCATGCCCAGGGAACGCCCGTGTTCGCCCCCCGCACCATCGCCTGGCCCTTTGTCGCCCTTTTCACGGCCGGGTACGTCGCCCCGTACCTCCTCCCGACCACCGTCGGCAGACTGGATTCGGGTCTTCCACTGACCGCCACTCAGGCGGGCGCCGTCGGCAGTGCGCTGCTGCTGAGTTCGGCGGCCGCGGGGTTCCTGCTGGCGTCGAAGGTGGACCGGATCGGCGCGCGGCGGCTGGCGCGGATCGGACTCGCCCTCGCGGTGGCCGGCTACGGCTGGGCCGCGCTCAGCGGCGGCGTCGCGGCCGTCGTCACCGGCGCGATGATCGGCGGGTTCGGATCCGGTACGGCCACCACGGTCGCCGCCACCGGGATCGCCGCCCAGCGCGACCCGCACCGCACGACCACACTCGGTCTGCTCGGCGTCTCCGCCCTGGCGGGCGCCGTCTATCTGACCGTCCCGCACCTGGGGCCGGGCCACGGCCAACCCCTGGCCGCGATCGCCCTCACCGCCCTCGCGGTCTGGCCCCTGACGAACCGTCTCCCGCTGGACACGGCCGCCACCCCGCAGACCCGCCGGACACCCCCCTCCCCCACTTCCGGTCCGGCCTGCTCCTCGCCGCCACCCTCCCCTGCTGGTCCCTCGCCCAGAACGCCCTCTGGGGCGTCAGCGGCCACATCGGCCTCACCCAGGCCCACCTGACGGAGGCCACGGTCGGCGCCGTCTTCGCCGTGGCGCTCGGCGCGGGCCTGCTCGGCGTCATCGGCGCGGGCACCCTCGGCCCCCGTCTCGGCCACGCCCTGCCCATCGGCGCGGGCACGGCCCTGATCGCCGCCTGCATCGCCCTCAGCGCCTCCGCGACCGACCTCACGACCTTCGCAACGGGCGAGATCGCCTGGAACACGCTCTACCCGATCGTCCTGTCCTACGTCATAGGCCTGGCCGCCTCCCTGGACCCCCGCGGCAGATGGGCGGTCCTGGTCGGCTCGGCATCATCACTGGGCACGGCGGCAGGCCCCCTGACCGGCAGCCTGCTGGCGGCCCAGGCAGGCTTCCCGGCGATGGGCCTGGTCCTGGCAGCAGGGCTGTTGGTCATCGCCGTACCGATGACGGCAGTGGCAGTGGGCACGGGACGCCACAAACTGCCGGTGGTGGAAATCCCGGTGGAGGCTCCGGCATACGACAGGGCAACGGCCGCGTAAGCGCCCCGCCAGGGGCGCGGGGAACTGCGCGATCAACCCCCACCGGCCGCAGCATGACGACTACGAGAACTCGTAGCTCTCCACTTCACCCAGATACCGCTGACGCCGCTCCTCGTCATGCTCCAAGAAGGACGCGACGAACGAGTTCCGAGCCAGCTCGCGCAACCGCTCCTCGCCAAGGCCCAGCGCCGAGCGCACCGCATCGAAGTTGTCCCCGGCGTACCCCCCGAAGTACGCCGGGTCATCAGAGTTCACCGTGCACAACAACCCCGCGTCCAGCATCGCCGGAAGCGGATGATCCGCCAGCACATCAACCGTCCGCAGCCGCACGTTCGACAACGGGCACAGCGTCAGCGGCACGCGGTCCCGGACCAACCGCGAGACCAGCTCGGGGTCCTCCATGCACCGCAGCCCATGATCGATCCGCTCCACGCCGAGCACATCAAGGGCCTGCGTGATGTACTCCGGCGGCCCCTCCTCCCCGGCATGCGCCACCCGCCGCAGACCAAGGGCCGCAGCCGCCTCGTACACCTCGCGGAACTTGACCGGCGGATGCCCGACCTCGGCGGAGTCGAGCCCGACGCCGACGATCCGGTCGAGATACGGCTTGGCGGCGTCCAGCGTCTCCAGGGCCGACTCGGCGGACTCGTCCCGCAGGAAGCACAGGATCAGCTGCGTGGAGACACCGTGGTTCGCCTCGCTGCTGCCGAGCGCCCGCCACAGCCCGTCGACGACCGTCCCCATGCCCACACCGCGCGCGAGGTGCGCCTGCGGGTCGAAGAAGATCTCCGCGTGCCGCACCCCCTGCGCGGCGGCACGGGCGAGATACGCGTTCGCGAGGTCCTCGAAGTCCCGCTCGGTGCGCAGGACGGCCATGAGCTCGTAGTACAGGTTCAGGAAGGACTGGAGGTCCTCGAACTGGTACGCCTTGCGGAGCTCGTCCGTGTCCGCGTACGGCAGCTCGACGCCGTTGCGGGCGGCCAGCTCAAACGCCAGCTCGGGCTCCAGCGTGCCTTCGATGTGGAGGTGCAGTTCAGCTTTGGGGAGGGGCATCGAAGCATCGTACGGGTGGTTTACCGCCGTTTCGGAACCGGCACCCGCAGCAGATCGTGTGCGACCGTCAGCTCGCCCTCGAAGCCCGCCGCCCGCGCCTGCCGTTCGAACTCTCCCCCACTCTCGGCTTCGCTCGAGCGGGAGGTGCCCCCATGGTCGCTGTAGCGCTGGCTGAAGTGCGTGAGCACGAGATGCCGTACGCCGGCGTCCCGCGCCACCGTGGCCGCCTGCCCGGCGGTCAGATGGCCGTGGTCGACCGCCAGGTCGATGTCCTCGTCCAGGAACGTCGACTCGATGACGAGCATGTCGCACCCCTCGGCCAGCGCGTGCACGCCGTCGCACAGCCGGGTGTCCATGACGAACGCGAACCGCTGCCCGCGCCGCACCTCGCTGACGTCCTCGAGAAGGACCCCGCTGACCGAGCCCTCCCGCTGGATCCGGCCGACGTCCGGGCCCTTGATGCCGTGCGCGGCGAGGCGGTCGGGCAGCATGCGGCGGCCGTCGGGTTCGACGACGCGATAGCCGTACGACTCGACGGGGTGGGAGAGCTTGCGGGTCTCCAGCTCGTAGGAAGAGCCCGTGGCCAGCGGCCCGTCCGCACTCACCGGTGCCTCGGTGATCCCGACGGTCTCCCGGTACGCCGTGGAGTACCGCAGCCGGTCGAAGAAGCGCTGGCCGGACTTCGGGTAGTGGGCCGTGACCGGGTGCGGGACCTTGTCGAGGTTGATGCGCTGGATGACACCGGCGAGCCCCAGCGAATGGTCGCCGTGGAAGTGCGTGACGCAGATCCGGTTCAGGTCGTGCGCGGCGACACCGGCCCGCAGCATCTGGCGCTGGGTGCCCTCGCCCGGGTCGAAGAGGATGCCCTCGCCGTCCCAGCGCAGGAGGTAGCCGTTGTGGTTGCGGTGCCGGGTGGGAACCTGGCTGGCGGTGCCGAGGACCACCAATTCACGTACGGACACGGTGACTTACCCGGGCGGCCACTGCAGACCACGACCGCCCAGGACGTGCGCGTGCGCGTGGAAGACGGTCTGGCCGGCACCGGCACCGGTGTTGAAGACGATGCGGTAGCTCTCCAGCTTGTCCTCGTCGGCGACGGACTGCGCCTCGCCGAGGACGTCGGCGGCGAGGGCCGGTTCGGCGGCGGCGAGGGTCGCGGCGTTCTCGTAGTGCGCCTTGGGGATCACCAGGACGTGCGTGGGGGCCTGGGGGTTGATGTCCCGGAAGGCGACGGTGGTGTCCGTCTCACGGACGATCGTCGCCGGGATGTGCCCTGCGACGATCTTGCAGAACAGGCAGTCGTCCTGCGGTTCCCCTGGCATGTGGTGTCCCTTCGGGTCGCGGGTGTGGGGGCATCGTATCGATCAGGTCAGGGAAGCGACGGAGGCACCTTCGCCGGAGTCCGCTCCAGGGCCTCCAGCGCGATGCGTACCGCCTCGTCCAGTTGTACGTCCTTCCCCGCGCCGTGGTCCTGCGGGCGCTGGACCACCTCGACGTCCGGGTCCACGCCGTGGTTCTCCACGCCCCACTCGTAACCCTCCAGCCAGAACGCGTACTTGGGCTGGGTGATCAGCGTGCCGTCGACGAGCCGGTACCGGCTGTCGATCCCGATGACGCCGCCCCAGGTCCGCGTGCCGACCACCGGACCGATCCCCAGCGCCTTGATCGCCGCGTTGACGATGTCGCCGTCGGAGCCCGAGAACTCGTTCGCCACGGCGACCACCGGGCCCCTCGGCGCGTCCTCGGGGTAGCTGTACGGCCGCAGCCCGCGCGGCAGGGCCCAGCCGACGATCCGCCGGGCCAGCTTCTCGACGACGAGCTGGGACGTGTGACCGCCGCGGTTCTCCCGGACGTCGACGACCAGCCCCTCACGAGCCACCTCGACCCGCAGGTCACGGTGGATCTGCGCCCAGCCGGGAGCCTGCATGTCGGGGACGTGCAGGTAGCCGAGCCGGCCACCGGACCTCTCGTGGACGTACGCCCGCCGGTCCGCGACCCACGCGTGGTAGCGCAGCGGTTCCTCGTCCGCGATCGGTACGACGACGGCGTGCCGCACGTCACCGCCGCCGGACGGCGAGACGGTCAGCTCGACCGGCTTGCCCGCCGTGCCGACGAGGAGCGGGCCGGGACCGGTGACCGGGTCGACCGGATGCCCGCCGACCGCGACGATCGCGTCGCCCGCGCGCACCGCGACACCGGGCGCGGCGAGCGGGGAACGGGCGTCGGGGTCGGAGGTCTCGGTCGGCAGGATGCGGTCGATACGCCACTGCGGCGCACCCTGGGGGCCGTCGTCGTGGCGGGAGATGTCGGCGCCGAGGAGCCCTTGGCGCGGGCCGCTGCCGTAGCCGCCGCGCGGCATGACGTAGGCGTGCGAGGTGCCGAGCTCGCCCTGCACCTCCCAGAGGAGGTCGACGAGGTCGTCGTGGGTGGCGACCCGGTCCACCACGGGGCGGTAGCGGTCCAGGACGCCGGACCAGTCGACACCGCTCATGTCGGGGCGCCAGAAGTGGTCCCGCATGATGCGGCCGGTCTCCTCGTACATCTGCCGCCACTCGGCCGACGGGTCGGCGGTCTGCCGGATCCGGGCGAGGTCGACGGTGATGTTGCTGTCGCTGTCCTCGTCGCCCGAGGCCCGCCGGTCGCTCGGGACGACCTTCAGCCGCCCGTCGGTCCACAGCAGGACCCGCTTGCCGTCCCCGCTGACCGCGAAGTGGTCGGCGTCGGCGGCGAGATGCTCCAGGCGCTGCTGGGCGAGGTCGTAGCGCTCCAGCTCGGTCTTGGGGTCGGGGTCGTCCGGGGTGGCCCGGGACGAGCCGAGGACACCCTGCACCGGGTGACGCAGCCACAGCACGCCGTCCTTCGCCGCGCGCAGGTTGGAGTAGCGGGCGGCCTCGACCGGGAACGGCACGATCCGGTCGGCGAGGCCCTCGAGGTCGATGCGGGTGGCCGGGGTGCCCTCGCTGTCGGGTGTCTCGTCCTTGTCCGGGGCCTCGAAGGGGCGGCCGTGCCGCTGCGGGCCGAACGGCGAGGGCGTGGTCGCGGCGAGCGTGATCAGGTGCGGGCGGTCGCCGACCACGAAGGCGAGGTCGAAGACGTGCTCGTCGTAGACCGGGTCGAAGGAGCGGGTGGAGAGGAAGGCGAGGTGCTTGCCGTCCAGGGTGAAGGTCGGCGCGTAGTCCTGGAAGCGGAGCGGGGTCGCCTCGGTGACGGAGAGGTCGGTGGTGTTGGCGAGGCGGAGCTGGCGGAGCGGGCGCGGGCCGGGGTGGGACCAGGCGAGCCAGGTCGAGTCGGGCGAGAAGACCAGCCCGGAGACGTCGCCGTCGGCGCTCCGGTCCACCTCGCGGACCTCGCCGGTCTCCCGCTCGACGAGCAGGACGCGGCCGTCGTGCGCGGCGACCGCGGCCCGGCTGCCGTCGGGGGCCATGGCGAGCCCGAGGACCCGGCCGAGCTGTCCGGCGGCGAGGCGGCGCGGGGTGGCACCGGGGGCGAGGCCGGTGGCGGGCGCGAACTCCAGGGCGTCGTCGCCCTCCGCGTCGGTCACCCACACCACCCACTCCTCGCCCTCCGTGCGGAAGGTGCGGGGCAGCCGGGCCCGTACGCCGGGTTCGGCGGCCAGCGCCCGGGTCGGACCGGAGCGGTGGGTGACCCAGTGCACAGCGCCCCGGACGGCGACCGCGCTGCCGCGCGCGGTGTGGTCGGGGGCGGCGGAGCCGAACCAGCGCGAGGCGTTCACCGCGAACGGCTGCCGGTCGACGCGCTGTCCGCCGAGCCGCACCTCCAGCCGGCGCGGCTCGGCCCCGTCCAGGTCGTCCAGGACCCACAGTTCACCGGCCGAGGTGTGGATGACGCGGGTGCCGTCACCGGCGGCGTGCCGGGCGTAGAACCCGTCGAGGGGTGTGTGGCGCCGCAGATCGGACCCGTCGGCGAGGGAGGAGTACAGCGCGCCGACGCCTTCGTGGTCGGAGAGAAAGGCAATCCTCCCCCACTCTCGGCTTCGCTCGACCGGGGGGACCCCCACCCCCGCCCACACCGGGAACTCGATGTTCCCGTCGAGGTCTTCGTGCAGCCGTACGAACTCGCCGTCGCCCTCGTGATCGATCCACAGCTTGCCCGCCGTGCCGCCCCGGTACCGCTTCCACCAGGCGGCCTCCCGCCCCATCGGCGCGGACAGCAGCACGGTGGACGGTCCGAACGCGACACCGCCCACGGGCCCGTACGGCAGGAGGGTCGACGGTCCCCCGTCGAGCGGGACGGCGTGTGCCCAGGAGCGGCGCAGGCTGGCCTGGCCGTGGGTGGTGATCGCGAGGACCTGGCCGTCCGGGGTCCAGCCGCGCACCTGGGTACGCCAACTACCCCAGTGCGTCAGCCGCTTGGCGGGACCGCCGTCCACCGGGGCGATGTGCACCTCGGGGGCGCCGTCCCGGGTGGAGGTCCAAGCGACGGTGGTGCCGTCGGGCGAGATGCGCGGTGTGGAGACGGGCACGTTGTCGGCGCTGACCCGCCAGGCCCGGCCGCCGTCGAGGGGGGCGATCCATACGTCGTCCTCGGCGGTGAAGGCCGCCAAGTCGCCGTGCAGGTGCGGAAACCGGAGATACGAGGGCGTCGCGGGCTGTGTCACCCGTCAACCCTATGCAGGGCCGACGGCCCACGGACAGGGCTTTGGATCACTTGCCCTGGACGGGCCTGCAGTCCGGGTACTTGTCGCACCAGATGGTCTCCGTGACCGTCACGGTGACGGTGTCCCCCGGCTGCCCGTTGCCGCCCGGGTTGTTCGGCTCGGGCGAGGCGTCGCAGTTGCCCAGTCCGTTGACCTGGAACCACTGCTTGCCGTCGATCTTCGCGGTCAGCTCACCGCGCACACACTGCCCGTTGACCACACGGGTGATCTTGCCGTCGACGTCGATGTCCTGATTGCTGGTGGTCTCCCCGGTGCAGTGGACCTCGGCGACGGCGTTGTCGGTCGCCGTCGGCGTGGGCCGGTTCCCGTAGGAGGCCTGGCAGGTCAGCCACTGCACGTTGGCCTTCTGACGCTCCAGCTCCTTGGTGACCGTCTGATCGGTCGTGTACGCCACGGACGCGGAGTTCAGCCCCGCCGGATCACAGGCGGTGAGCCCGCCGGCGACCACGACCGCGAGCACGGACACGGCTGCCACCCGCTGGACCCGGTGTCCTCGCGGGCGGCCCCAAAACCTGAGCAATACCCCCATGGAGGGCAGCTTCCCACTGTCACGGCCGCCGCGGTAGAGCGCATACGGACACTCGCCCCACAATCGACTGACACACGATCATCTGGAGGACCGTTGCCCAGCTCGCCGCTCCGTCGGCGCGTTCTGCCCGCGCCGCGCCCCTCGGACGACACCCCGCAGTCCGTGGAAACGGCGCCCGACCCGACGGCGGGGCCGCCCGCTCCGCCGCGTCGGCGTCGGGTGCGGATGCTTGTCGACGTGGTCGACCAGGCGGATGAAGTGGCCTATGTGACAGCCCTGTTCGAGGAGCGGGGCTGGACCGTGCGTCCGGCCGAGGCCGGGGAGTCCGCCCCCGCCGCGCCGCACCGCACCTCGCTCGTCGTCGAGATCCGGCTGCACGGAGCCCGTCTGGGAGCGCTGCGCACGGCCACCGCGGAGGTCGAACGGCTCGCCCGACAGGCGGAGTTGGGCGCATGGGTGCGGGACGCGGCCCTGGTGGAGCACCCCCGGCCGGCGACGACGACGTACCACGTGCATCGCGTACTGCCCTCCTGGGGCGGCCTGTTGACCTGGCTGGGGTTCGCGGACGAGCAGCGGGCGGTGACGGTGCCGGCGGGGCCGGAGTCCCGGGAGGCCGCGCGCACCGAGCTGGCCGCCCGGGCGCTGGGCGGGCGGGTTTTCGACCCCGCCGCGCACGGGCTGCGGGTGCCGGGGCACTCGGACGCGAATCCGCCGCTGGACGAGACCCCGCACGCACGCCGGGTCCGTTGGACCTGGGTGACGGCGGGCGCGGCCGGGATCGTGCTGGCGGCTGTCTGCGGGATGTACGTGGTGTGGGCGGACGGCTGGTGGAAGCTGCTGCCCGCGCTGCTGAGCACGGCAGGGGCGCTGCCGCTGGGCCGGATGGCGAAGGAGACCCGGGACCGGGGGCGGCCGGTGCAGTGGGCGGCGGGGGTGGCGGGGACCTCGGCGATGGCGGGTTTCGGGGCACTGGTGGGCACGGACACCGAGCCGCGGGTGCTGTGGGCGGTCGTGCTGGTGATGGCGGTGGTCGCGTTCACCGGGGCCGGGACGGTGCTCGCGCTGCGCCGGACGATCTTCACCCGGCATGCGGCCTGGCTGCTGCCGTTGTCGGTGCCGGTGGTGTGGTCGATGGTCAACTGGCTGGGCGGCCAGATGCATGCGTCGTATCTGGACCGCTTCGACATCCGCGCGAACGCCGTGCCCACACCCCGTCTCGGCACCTATCTGGCGGCCGGCGAACCCATGGGCCTCGCCCTGGGCAGCATGCTGTTCTTCCTGGCGGTGGTGGGCTGGCTGCGCCACTTCCACCTGGGCCGGGACAGCGGCAACCGCTTCTTCGCCGCGGTCCTGGCGAGCCTGCTGCTCGTCTCCTACGCGCTGGGCGCCATCCTCCTGGGCACCTCGCAGGCGGCCAAGACCGCCGGCCGGGACGCCGAGAACGCCGCCCGCGACGGCGAGGAACCGAAGCCCTACTTCGGCATCTACGGCCACTTCATGTGTCTGAGCCCGGTGGACCCGGACAAGCCGCTCCCCGTCGAGAACGGCCCGGCCCCGACCGACCACCCCGTCCTGTCCTTCGGCACCTCGGGCGACTGGATCTGGCTCTGGGACCCGAAGCGCAAGAACGGCGACGTCCAGGAGTCCTTCGCGGTCCGCCGCGAGGACGTCCGGCTGATCCCCGCGGAAAACCCGAAGACCGAGCGCTGCCCGTCCGTCTAGTGCCGCGGCAGGCAACGTTTGCCCGTCAAGGAGCGGCGTCCGGTGCGTGCTCTCGGCGTGCCGGCCGGAAGCCCTCGTACTGGACGTACTTGGGCTTTCGGCCGGTGCGGCGAGAGTGCGTGCCGGGCGTCGCGACGGGGCAAACGTTGCCTGCCGGGGCACTAGCGTGACGGCATGCGCAACGACCGCCGCCTTCGCCGTCTCGTCGTGGACGAGCGGACGGCCTACCTGTGGAACTTCCGCCAGAAGAAGGGCCCTGACGGCGTCTGGCGGGACATCGTCACCCTGCACCGGGACGGCGACCGCACCCGGATCGTCTTCCGGGCGGGCGGCCCCGGGTCGGGGCAGTACGTCTCCGAGGGCCACCCCTGGTTCCAGGGCTACGCGGCCGACGGCCAGGGCGAGGGGATCAACCTCCGCGAGCCCGGCGTCGTACGCGCCCTGCTCGACGAAGCCGCCCGGCGCGGACTGCTGCGGCCCGGTGACCGGGAGCTGGACGGCTGGGAGCTGTTCCACGCCGTCGCCGGGGCCGTCGACCTCAAGCGCGCAGCAGCAGCCACTCCTGCAGCTCCACAAGGTTGCCCTCCGGGTCCTTGAGGTGGGCGACCCGCATCCGGTCGGTCATGGGGGCGGGCCCGTGCAGCAGCTCGGCGCCCCGCTCGGCGATCTGCTCGCAGTAGGTGTCGAGATCGTCGACGCGCAGCACGACCAGTGACCGGTGCCCGCTCGCCTCGTCGCCCAGCTCCCCCAGTATTCCGGCCATCATGGACCGGTCCTGGAGGGCGATACCGGCGGAGCCGGTGGCGGGACTGAACTTCTCGTACGGTCCCTGCGTCGCCCCCGACTGCGCCTTGAGGCCAAGGACGTCGGCGTAGAAGCGGTAACAGACGGGGAAGTCGGAGACGAGCAGCCGGACTTGGGCGAGTTCCAAGGCGTTCCCTCTGGTTCTCAGGACCAGCGGCCGGTGCGCGCGAGGAGCACGGCGGTCGCGGCGGTCCCGGCGGTCGATGTACGCAGCACGGTACGCCCGAGGACGTACGGCTTTGCGCCCGCCTCCTCGAACAGCGCCAACTCCTCGGGGGAGACGCCCCCTTCGGGCCCGACGACGAGCACGATGTCGCCCTCGGCGGGGAGTTCGACGGTGGCGAGCGGTTCGTCACCGCTCTCGTGGAGTACGGCGGCGAAGTCGGCCTCGGCGAGCAGCGCCGCGACCTGCTTGGACGTGGCCAGGTCCGCGACCTCGGGGAAGCGGAACCGCCGGGACTGCTTGCCGGCCTCGCGGGCGGTGGACCGCCACTTGGTGAGGGCCTTCAGTCCGCGGTCGCCCTTCCACTGGGTGATGCAGCGGGAGGCCTGCCAGGGCACGATCGCGTCGACGCCGGTCTCGGTCATGGTCTCGACGGCCAGCTCCCCGCGGTCGCCCTTGGGGAGGGCCTGGACGACGGTGACACGGGGGGACTCCGCCGGCTCCTCGGACACCGAGGTCATGTGGACGATCAGCCGGTCCTTGCCCTCGGTGCCGATCACGTCGCACACCGCGTAGCGACCCGCGCCGTCGGTGAGGACGACTTCCTCGCCGGGCTGGAGCCGCTTCACGGAGACCGCGTGCCGTCCCTCGGGCCCCTCCAGGACGTAGCGTCCGCCGGCCCCGGCGTCGAAGTGCCCGACCACGAACACGGGAGCCGTCATCGCAGCTCATCGCCCTTCGGGAAGACCGACAACGCTGTCTGGGCGTCGGCGAGTTCGGCGACCAGTACCTCCACCAGCCGCCCGGCGGGCAGCTCGCGCGCCATGCGGTGGCCCTGGCCGGCCCACAGGGCCATGCCCTGGGCGTCCTTGGCCTTGGCGGCGGCCTTCCGCAGCGGGGAGGTGAGGTGGTGGATCTCCGGGTAGGCGGCGGGGGCGTACCGGCCGTGCTCGCGCAGGAAGCGGTTGACGAGCCCGCGGGCGGGGCGGCCGGAGAAGGCACGGGTCAACTCGGTGCGGACGAACAGGGGGTTGGTGAGCGCCTGCTTGTGGATGGGTGCGGCGCCGGACTCCGTGGTGGCGAGGAAGGCGGTGCCGAGCTGGGCGGCGGCGGCGCCTGCCGCGAGGACGGCGGCGATCTGGCTGCCGCGCATGATGCCGCCGGCGGCGACGACGGGGATGCCGACGGTCTCGCGGATCTGCCCGACGAGGGACAGCAGCCCTATCCCGGTCCCGTCGTTCTCCGGGATGTCGCGGTGGGTCCCCTGGTGCCCGCCGGCCTCCACGCCCTGCGCGATGACCGCGTCGGCACCGGCCCGCTGCACGGCGAGGGCCTCCTCGGCGGTCGTCGCGGTGACGAGGGTGAAGGTTCCTGCGCGCCGCAGGGACTCCAGCACCTCGCTGCTGGGCACGCCGAAGTGGAAGGAGACCACCGGCACCGGGTTGTCGAGCAGTACGGCGAGCTTGGCGTCGTATCCGTCGTCACGTCCGCTGTCGGGGTCCCCGAGCTCGGTCTCGTACCAGGAGGCCTCGCCGGACAGCTGGTGCGCGTACACCTCGACGGCGGCCGGGTCGGCATACTCCGGCTGCGGCATGAACAGATTGACCCCGAAAGGCCGCCCGGTCAGCCCCCGCAGCTGCTTGATCTCCTGGTACAACCCGTCCGCCGTCTTGTACCCGGCGGCAAGAAACCCGAGCCCCCCGGCATCGGACACGGCGGCCGCGAGCTGCGGCACGGAGACGCCGCCCGCCATGGGGGCCTGCACGATCGGATGCGGGAAAAGATCGGTCAGCGCGGAGGACATGACCGCATGTTGTCACGTCCTCCGAACAAGTCCGAATCCGGCCTTCCACTGGCATAGGACAGCGGAATGGGCGCGGGGTGAGGGCCTCGACCGCTCGACGCGGACCAACGAAAACCGGCCCGTCCGGCGCTTGAACGAGGCCCCGCAGCCACCCCGCTCACCGACCGTTGAAGGCGTCCTTCAACCGCGAGAACAACCCCTGCTGCCCGGGCTGGAACTGCCCCGTGGGCCGCTCCTCACCGCGCAGCTTCGCCAGCTCCCGCAGCAACCGCTCCTGCTCCGGATCCAGCTTGTTCGGCGTCTGCACCTCGACATGGACGATGAGGTCACCGCGGCCGCCGCCGCGCAGATGCGTGACACCACGCGCGTGCAGCGGGATCGACTGCCCGGACTGCGTGCCCGGCCGGATGTCGACCTCCTCCAGCCCGTCCAGCGTCTCCAGCGGGACCTTGGTGCCGAGAGACGCCGCGGTCATCGGGAGCGTGACCGTGCAGTGCAGATCGTCACCACGCCGCTGGAACTGCGAGTGCGGCAGCTCGTGGATCTCGACGTACAGGTCACCGGCGGGCCCCCCACCGGGACCGACCTCACCCTCACCGGCGAGCTGGATCCGCGTGCCGTTGTCCACACCGGCCGGAATCTTGACCGTGAGGGTGCGACGGGACCGTACGCGACCGTCGCCCGCGCACTCGGGGCACGGCGTCGGAACGACCGTCCCGAACCCCTGGCACTGCGGACACGGCCGGGACGTCATGACCTGCCCCAGGAACGACCGCGTCACCTGCGACACCTCACCGCGTCCGCGGCACATGTCACACGTCTGGGCGGAGGTCCCCGGCGCCGCGCCCTCACCACTACAGGTGGTGCACACGATCGCCGTGTCGACCTGGATGTCCTTCGTCGTGCCGAAGGCCGCCTCGTCCAGCTCGATCTCCAGCCGGATCATCGCGTCCTGGCCCCGCCGCGTACGCGACCGCGGACCCCGCTGCGACGCCGTACCGAAGAACGCGTCCATGATGTCCGAGAAGTTCCCGAACCCGCCGGCTCCGAAGCCGCCCGCGCCACCGCCGCCCGCCTGGGACAGGGGGTCGCCGCCGAGGTCGTAGACCTGCTTCTTCTGCGGGTCCGAGAGCACCTCGTAAGCGGCGTTGATCTCCTTGAACCGCTCCTGGGTCTTCGGATCAGGGTTGACATCCGGGTGCAGCTCGCGTGCGAGCCGACGGAAGGCCTTCTTGATCTCTTCCTGCGACGCGTCGCGACGCACGCCGAGAACGGCGTAGTAGTCCGTGGCCACTTACGACTCCGCCAGGATCTGTCCGACGTACCGTGCCACTGCGCGTACCGCTCCCATCGTTCCCGGGTAATCCATGCGGGTCGGTCCGACCACGCCGAGCTTGGCTACTGCCTCGCCGCCCGAACCGTAGCCGACCGACACGACAGACGTGGAGTTGAGTCCCTCATAGGCGTTCTCATGACCGATGCGTACGGTCATGCCCGAATCCCCGGCCTCACCAAGCAACTTGAGGAGCACGACCTGCTCCTCGAGGGCTTCGAGCACCGGACGGATAGTGAGGGGGAAGTCATGTCCGAAGCGGGTGAGATTGGCGGTTCCGCCGATCATCAACCGCTCCTCATTCTCCTCGACGAGTGTCTCCAGAAGGGTGGAGAGCACGGTCGAGACGGTGCCGCGGTCCTCCAGGTCGAAGCCCTCGGGGAGGTCCTCGACGAGCATCGGCACATCGCTGAAGCGCCGGCCCGCGACCTTGCTGTTGAGCCGCGCCCGCAGATCGGCGAGGGACGTCTCGCCGAAGGGCGCCGGGCAGTCGATCATCCGCTGCTCGACCCGCCCGGTGTCCGTGATCAGCACGAGCATCAGGCGTGCGGGTGCGAGCGCGAGCAGTTCGACATGGCGCACGGTGGACCGGGTGAGCGAGGGGTACTGCACCACCGCGACCTGCCGTGTGAGCTGCGCGAGCAGCCGTACGGTCCGCGCCACCACATCGTCGAGATCGACGGCGCCGTCGAGGAAGTTCTGGATGGCGCGCCGCTCGGGCGCGGTCATCGGCTTGACGCCCGCGAGCTTGTCGACGAACAGCCGGTAGCCCTTGTCCGTGGGGATCCGCCCGGCACTGGTGTGCGGCTGGGCGATGAACCCCTCGTCCTCCAGGGCCGCCATGTCGTTGCGGATCGTCGCAGGAGAGACGCCGAGACTGTGCCGCTCGGTGAGGGCCTTGGAACCGACCGGCTCCTCGGTGCCCACATAGTCCTGGACGATGGCGCGCAGCACCTGAAGCCTGCGTTCACTCAGCATCGCGCACACCTCCAGAAGTCGTTCCCGCTGTGCTTGCCTGGCACTCTGTCCGTCCGAGTGCCAGCATCCCCCGGCCCAGTGTACGGCGGTGGGGTACCGCCCGGGCAAGGTCGGCCCTGCCGCGACCGCTCCTACGGCTAGCGTCGCCGTATGACGGTGACTTGGGAAGAGCTGGGGTGGGAGCGGGTTGCGACCGGGGTCGGGCGGTGCCGGCTGCCGGGCTGGGACTGCACAGCGGGGCTGGTCGTCGGTTCGGGGACCGCTCTGCTGATCGACGCCGGATCGAGCCTCGGCGAGGGCGCGCGGCTGCGGGCGCATGCCGAATCGCTCGCCGGGCAGCGTGTGACTCATCTCGCGCTGACCCATCCCCACTTCGACCATGTCTTCGGGGCGGCGGCGTTCGCGGGGGCCGAGGTGTACGGGCCGGTGGGCATGGACGCGCTGTTCGACCAGCACCAGGCCCGCGAGGCGCTGCGCGCGGACGCGATCCACAACGGCCTGGACCCGGCACTGGCCGACGAGGCGGTCGACGCCCTGCCCCGCCCCCGCCATCATGTCTCCGGCGAGTGGACCCTCGACCTCGGCGGCGGCCGCCAGGTCCTGCTGGCGAACGTCGGCCCCGGCCATACCGGCCACGACCTCGTGGTCCTGGTCCCGGGCTCCCCCGAGGTGGTCTTCTGCGGCGACCTGGTCGAGGAGTCCGGCGAACCGCAGGCGGGCCCCGACGCCGTACCGTCGCACTGGCCGGCGGCGCTGGACCGGCTTCTGGACCTGGGCGGCGAGGACGCGCTGTACGTACCCGGTCACGGAGCGGTGGTGGACGCGGCGTTCGTACGACGGCAGCGCGACGCCCTGGCGACCCGCTTCGGCGTGTCGCGTTAGGTGACGGCGCACTTCTCCTATCGTCATCCGAATGCGCCAGTACTCCGCCGACCTGACCCCTCCCTGGAAGAAGCCGAAGCCCGTCCCCGAGGTCCCGGCGGAGCCCGGCCTGGTGGTCGAGGAACCCGGCACCGGTTTCTGCGGTGCGGTGATCCGCTGCGAGGCGGGCACGGTGACCCTGGAGGACCGCTTCGGCAAGCACCGGGTGTTCCCGATGGAGCCGAGGGGCTTCCTGCTGGAGGGCCGGGTGGTGACGCTCGTACGTCCCACCGGTCAGGCGCCGCTACGTCCCACCCGTACGGCATCCGGCTCGGTGGCCGTCCCCGGCGCCCGCGCCCGCGTCGCCCGCGCCGGCCGGATCTACGTCGAGGGCCGGCACGACGCGGAACTGGTGGAGAGGGTCTGGGGCGACGACCTGCGCATCGAGGGCGTGGTCGTGGAGTACCTGGAGGGCGTCGACGACCTCCCGTCGATCGTCGAGGAGTTCGCGCCGGGCCCGGACGCCCGTCTGGGCGTCCTGGTGGACCACTTGGTGCCGGGCACGAAGGAGTGGCGCATCGCACAGTCGGTGACCAGCGACCACGCCCTCGTCGTCGGCCACCCGTACATCGACATCTGGGAGGCGGTGAAGCCGTCGTCCCTGGGCATCGATTCCTGGCCACGCGTCCCCCACGGCCAGGACTGGAAGACGGGCGTGTGCCGGGCCCTGGGCTGGCCCTCGGAGAACACGGGCGCGGTGTGGCAGGCGATCCTGAAGCGGGTGAACTCTTACAAGGACCTGGAGCCGGAACTGCTGGGACGGGTAGAGGAACTGATCGACTTCGTAACGTCCTAAGAAACGCGAACCGCACCCGCCTCAGGGGCGCGGGGAACTGCGCGACCAGCCACGACGAGCCCGCAGCCGCCAGACGACAATGCCCCGCACCCCACAGGGCGCCTAGTCCACCAGGTCCCGCACCACCGCATCCGCCAGCAGCCGTCCCCGCAGGGTGAGCACCGCACGCCCCGCGCCATACGGCTCCTCCTGGAGAAGCCCGTCCGACAGAGCCCGGCGGGAGGCCCGGAGCCCCTCCTCCCGCAGCAGCGACAACGGCACCCCCTCCAGAAGCCGCAGCTCCAGCAGGATCCGCTCGACCCGTCGGTCCTCCTCGGACAGGAGCTCACGGCCCGCCCCCGGCGACCGACCCGCCGCCAGCGCCCCGGCGTACGCCCCCGGATGCTTCACGTTCCACCAGCGCACCCCGCCCACGTGGGAGTGCGCGCCGGGGCCCGCGCCCCACCAGTCGGCGCCGCGCCAGTACAGCTCGTTGTGGAGGCAGCGGCCCGCCTCCGAGGTGGCCCAGTTCGACACCTCGTACCAGTCGTAGCCCGCCTCGGACAGCACCGACTCCGCGATGAGGTAGCGGTCCGCGTGGACGTCGTCGTCGGTCATCGGGACCTCGCCGCGCCGGATACGACGGGCCAGCTGGGTGCCCTCCTCGACGATCAGGGCGTACGCGCTGACGTGGTCCGGTCCCGCACCGATCGCCGCCTCCAGGGACGCCCGCCAGTCGTCGTCCGACTCACCGGGAGTGCCGTAGATCAGGTCCAGGTTGACGTGCGAGAACCCGGCCGCCCGGGCCTCCGCCACGCACGCCTCGGGGCGGCCCGGGGTGTGGGTGCGGTCGAGCACCTTCAGCACGTGCTGCCGCGCGCTCTGCATGCCGAAGGAGATCCGGTTGAAGCCGCCCTGCCGCAGGGTGGCCAGATATGCCGGGTCCACGGACTCCGGGTTCGCCTCCGTCGTGATCTCCGCGTCCGGCGCCAGCCCGAACTCGTCACGGATCGCCGCCAGCATCCGTACGAGGTCGTCCGCGGCCAGCAGGGTCGGCGTACCGCCGCCGACGAACACCGTGCGGACCTGGCGCGGGTCGTCGCCGAGGACCTTGCGGGCCAGCCGGATCTCGTCGATCAGGGTGTCGGCGTAGTTGTCGCGGGAGGCCAGCACACCGCCCGTGCCGCGCAGCTCGGTCGCCGTGTAGGTGTTGAAGTCGCAGTAGCCGCAGCGGGTCGCGCAGTACGGAACGTGCAGGTAGAACCCGAGGGGGCGGGCCTCGGCCCCGGCGAGTGCGGACGCGGGGAGCGCGCCGTCGTCGGGGACGGGCTCGCCGTCGGGGAGTGCGGAAGGCATGTCCTCCATTGTCCAGGACCGTGGCGACTGCTCCGGCTACTCCGCCTGAAGCACCAGCAGCGCGAGATCGTCCTCGGGCGGTCCTACGCCGAACTCGTGCACCATCCGTCTGACGCGCTCCGCGATCAGCGGGGCGGTGAGCCCGGCACAGTCGGCGAGCGCCGTCGCGAGTCCGTCGCCGTCGTCGAACTGGCGGGGGCCGCAGCGCCGCTCCGTCACCCCGTCGGTGACGGCGAGCAGGGTGTCGCCGGGTCGCAGCTCGAAGGTCTCGCTGGTGTACGTCTCGTCCTCGACGACCCCGAGCAGGGTCTGCGGCCGGGCCACGGTGCGGACCTCGCCTCCCGCGCCGAGGAGCAGCGGGAGTGGATGCCCGGCGGAGGCGAGGGTGCAGCGCACGCCGCCGTCGAAGGGGGCCAGCTCGCCGTAGAGGAGGGAGAGGAAGCGGGTCTGGGGGCCGTCGCCGGTCAGGGACCGGCCGCCCGCGGCGATCAGTGCGCGGGCGGCGGCGTCGGCGGCCTCCGTGGCGTCGTCGAGGAGCAGCTGGTTGAGGCGGTCCAGGACGTCGGCGACGCGGTAGCCCTCGCGGGCGAGGAGCCGTAGCCAGGGGCGGGCCAGGCCGATCACCACGGCGGCCTCGGGGCCCTTGCCCTGGACGTCGCCGACGGCGAAGCACCAGCGGCCGTCGCCGGCCGGGAAGAGGTCGTAGAAGTCGCCGCTGGGACCGCCCTTGTCGCACGGCTCGTACACCAGCGCGCTGCGCATCCCGGGGATCTCCGCGACCGCGCCGGGCAGCAGCCCGCGCTGGAGGATGGCGCTGATGGTGGCCTGGCGGGCGTACTGGCGGGCCGCGCCGATGGCGAGGGCGACCCGGCGGCCGAGGTCCTCGACCAGGCCGGTGATCTCGTCGGGGAAGCGGAGCAGCCCGGACCGTCCGATGACAAGCGTGCCGAGCGGCCGCCCGCCCGCGATCAGCCGGTACGCCAGTGCCGTGCCGCGCGCCCCGCGCTCGCCCAGCGCGTCACCGGGCCAGGGGAACGGCACGGGCCCGGAACGCGGCGGGTCCACCGGTCTGGGCGGGTCCTTCTCCAGGGCCCGGCGCAGTTCCTCGATACGGCTCTCGTGGCCGTGCCAGACGCGGGCGAGCCGTGGGCCCGCCCCGCCGGTCCCCTCGCTGCCCCAGACGCCGCCGCGCCCCATGTGCTCGTCCTCCAGCCACACCGCGCACCAGTCGGCGAGCCGCGGCACGATCAGCTGTCCGGCGAGGGCGGCGACCAGGTCCTCGTCGAGCTGTCCGGCGAGCAGGTCGGAGGCCTCGGCGAGGAAGGACAGGGCGCCGCGGTTGAGCCAGTCCCGGTCGCGTTCGGTGCGCCGGGGCTCGGGGGCGAGGACCGCGGCGATCTCCAGGCCGTGCGCCCCCGCGTACACCCCGTCCTGCCCCGCGTACGGTCCGCTCTGCCCGACGGCCGCGCTGTCCTCCTCGGTCAGCCGCGCCCACACGGTCTTGGTGCCCTTGCGGTAGGTGATGCCCCAGGACTCGGCGAGGGTGGCGACGAGGCGCAGTCCGCGGCCGTACTCCGGTGTCTCGTACGACGGTTCGCCGGTGCCGTCGCGCGGGGCGCGCGAGGGGTGCTGGTCGGCGACCTCGACGACGAGGGCACCGGTCTCCGTCTCCAGGCGGCACTCCAGATCGACGTCGGTGCCGGCGTGCACGACCGCGTTGGTGACGAGTTCGCTGACGACCACGACGGCGTCGTCGGCGAGCCGGTCGGTGAGCGGTGCCGTGTCGGGCAGGCCCAGTTCGGCCCACTCGGAGAGGGCGGCGCGCAGAAGGGCGCGGGCGGCGCTCGGTGCGAGGGGGCTGCCCGCGAGGGTGGCGTGCGCCCGGGCGTACGGAAGCACACTCCTGCGCACGGGGGCGTCACACGTACCGGGATCGGTCTCCCGTTGTGCCGGAATGGCCCCCATGTCCCGCTCCCCGAGCAGTTCGGACGAATACACCTCGGTCAGTGCGGACAGAGTGACAGACTGGCCCCGCCCATAAGCGCCGAGTTACTGAAGTGGGCCGCCATGAGTGAGAACAGTGCTACGCGTGTGCTCGAAGACGGACAGAAAGATGACCAGATTCGAGCATCGGATCTGCGTCCGCTACTCGCCGCGATGACGGCCGCCCGGGACGGGCACTTCGCGAAGGTGACGGAGACCGGCGCCCATGGCGTCACGGCCGAACTGGCCGCGATCTTCAATCAACTGGTCGACCGCAATGTCCACTTCACCACCGAAGTCCAGCGGGTGAAAAGGGAGTTGGTGCGATACGGCCGGCTCGACGAGCGGCTCTCGCCGAGCCCCGGGGCGGGCGCCTGGGCGTCCCGGGTCAGCGATGTGAACCAGCTGCTGGACGCCCTGGTGGCCCCGGCGGCGAACGCGACCCGGGTCCTGGACGCGGTGGCCGGCGGCGATCTGACCCAGCGGGTCGACCTGCACGACGGCAACCGCCAGTTGCGCGGTGATCTGCGGCGGCTGGGGCGGGCCGTGAACAGGATGGTCGACCAGTTGTCGTTGTTCACCGGCGAGGTGACCCGGGTGGCGCGCGAGGTCGGCACCGAGGGGCGGCTGGGCGGTCGGGCCAAGGTGCAAGGGCTGTCGGGAAGTTGGCGGGATGTGACCGAGGCGGTCAACACCATGGCGTCCCGGCTGACGGCCCAGGTGCGGGACATCGCCCTGGTGACCACGTCGGTGGCGCGCGGCGACCTGACCCGTTCGGTCACCGTCGAGGCCACCGGTGAGCTGCTCGAGCTGAAGCTGACCGTGAACACGATGGTGGACCAGCTCTCCGCCTTCGCCGACGAGGTCACCCGGGTCGCCCGCGAGGTCGGCACCGAGGGCCAGTTGGGCGGCCGGGCCCAGGTGCGGGGCGTGTCGGGGGTGTGGAAGGACCTCACCGACAACGTCAACTTCATGGCGTCGAACCTGACCTCGCAGGTGCGGAACATAGCCCAGGTCACGACCGCCGTCGCCAACGGCGACCTGAGCCAGAAGATCACCGTCGACGCGCAGGGCGAGATCCTGGAGCTGAAGTCCACCATCAACACGATGGTCGACCAGCTCTCCGCCTTCGCCGACGAGGTCACCCGCGTGGCCCGCGAAGTCGGCACCGAGGGCAACCTCGGCGGGCGCGCTCAGGTGCGGGGGGTGAGCGGTGTCTGGAAGGACCTCACCGACAACGTCAACTTCATGGCGGACAACCTCACTTCGCAGGTCCGCAACATCGCCCTGGTCTCCACCGCTGTGGCCCAGGGCGACCTCGGCAAGAAGATCACGGTGGAGGCGAAGGGCGAGATCCTGGAGCTCAAGTCCACCATCAACACGATGGTCGACCAGCTCTCCGCCTTCGCCGACGAGGTCACCCGGGTGGCCCGCGAGGTCGGCACCGAAGGCAATCTCGGCGGCCAGGCGCAGGTGCGAGGTGTGTCGGGTGTCTGGAAGGACCTCACCGACAACGTCAACTTCATGGCTCTGAACCTGACTTCGCAGGTCCGCAACATCGCCCAGGTGACGACCGCGGTCGCCAACGGCGACCTCTCCAAGAAGATCACCGTGGACGCGCGCGGCGAGATCCTCGAACTCAAGGACACCGTCAACACGATGGTGGAGCAGCTGCGCGCCTTCGCCGACGAGGTCACCCGGGTGGCCCGCGAGGTCGGCACCGACGGCCGGCTCGGCGGCCGCGCCCAGGTACTGGGCGTGTCCGGGGTGTGGCGGGACCTGACGGACAACGTCAACTACATGGCGGACAACCTCACTTCGCAGGTCCGCAACATCGCCCAGGTGACCACGGCCGTCGCCAACGGCGACCTCTCCAAGAAGATCGACGTGGACGCCCGGGGCGAGATCCTGGAGCTGAAGACCGCCATCAACACCATGGTCGACACGCTGTCCTCCTTCTCCTCCGAGGTCACCCGCGTGGCCCGCGAGGTCGGCTCCGAGGGCCAGCTCGGCGGCCAGGCCCGGGTCGAGGGCGTCTACGGCACCTGGAAGCGTCTGACGACGAACGTGAACGAGCTCGCCCTGAACCTGACCACCCAGGTCCGCGCGATCGCCGAGGTCGCCTCCGCGGTGGCCCAGGGCGACATGTCCCGCTCGATCACGGTGGAGACCCAGGGCGAGGTCACCGAACTCAAGGACAACATCAACCTGATGGTGGCCAACCTCCGCGAGACCACCCGCGCCAAGGACTGGCTGGAGTCCAACCTGGCCCGCCTGGCCGCGCTGATGCAGGGCCACCGGGACCTGATGGAGGTCGCCGACCTGCTGCTGCGCGAGCTGACCCCGCTGGTGAACGCCCAGTACGGCGCGTTCTTCCTGGCCGACCCCGACGAGGACAGTGCGGCTCTGCGGACCACCGTTCCCGCGAAGGGACTCGCGTTCATCGCCGGTTACGGCTCGGCGCAGGGCGCGACCATGGAGACCGGCGGCCTCCCGGTGCACGGCCTGGTCCGGCAGGCCGCCCGCGAGAAGAAGCGGATCCTGGTCGAGGAGGCCCCGCCGGACTACATCAAGATCAACAGCGGGCTCGGTGAGGCGGCGCCCACCAGCGTGGTCATCATCCCGATCCTCTTCGAGGACAAGCTCCTCGGCGTGATCGAGCTGGCGTCGTTCTCCCGCTTCTCCGACGTCCATCTCGCCTTCTTCGACCAGTTCGTGAACACCATCGCCGTCGCGATCAACACGATCATCGCCAACTCCCGTACGGAGTCCCTGCTCGGCGAGTCCCAGCGCCTGGCCCGCCAGCTCCAGGAGCGCTCCGACGAACTGCAGAAACAGCAGGCGGAGTTGCAGCGCTCGAATGCCGAACTGGAGGAGAAGGCGGCCCTGTTGGCGACCAGCTCCCAGTACAAGTCGGAGTTCCTGGCGAACATGTCGCACGAGCTGCGCACCCCGCTCAACTCCCTGCTGATCCTGGCCCGGCTGCTCTCTGACAACCCCGACGGCCATCTCTCCGACCAGGAGGTGCAGTTCGCGACGACGATCCACCGCTCGGGCTCGGACCTCCTCCAGCTGATCAACGACATCCTCGACCTGTCGAAGATCGAGGCGGGCCGGATGGACGTACGCCCGAAGAAGCTGCCGCTGATCAAGCTGCTCGACTACGTCCACGCCACCTTCCGCCCAGTCACCATCGACCGGGGGCTCGCCTTCGAATTGGCGGTCGGCGAGGACGTGCCGCGCGAGATGTACTCGGACGAGCAGCGGCTCCAGCAGATCCTGCGCAACCTGCTCTCCAACGCGATCAAGTTCACCGCGTCGGGCCGGGTCGAGCTGCGCGTCAACCGGGTCACGGACACCGAGCTCCACCACGTCCGCGACAGCGGTCAGGTGATCGCGTTCTCCGTCAGCGACACCGGCATCGGCATCGCGCAGGAGAAGCTGCCGGTGATCTTCGAGGCGTTCCAGCAGGCCGACGGCACCACCAACCGCAAGTACGGCGGCACCGGCCTCGGTCTGTCGATCAGCCGCGAGATCGCCGGTCTGCTCGGTGGCCGGATCGTCGCCGAGAGCGAGCCCGGCAAGGGCTCCACGTTCACGCTGTACGTCCCCGTGGTCAGCCCCGGCCACGCGGCGACCGGCCCCACCCCCGAGGAACACACCCTGCCGGTACCGGAACAGCCGTCGACCGAGCTCTTCACCTCCGCCGAGGTGGACGACTCCTGGCCGACGCCCACCAAACTGGAGGCGTGGAAGAGGGGCCGGGCGGGACAGGTGCTGCCCGGGCGGCGGGTGCTGATCGTCGACGACGACATCCGCAACGTCTTCGCGCTGACCCATGTCCTGGGCCGGGTCGGCATGCCCGTCCTCTACGCCGAGAACGGCCGGGAGGGCATCGAGACGCTGGAGCGCAACCCGGACGTCGAGCTCGTCCTGATGGACATCATGATGCCGGAGATGGACGGTTACGAGACGATCGCCGCCATCCGCCGCACCCCGCGCTGGACGGGCCTGCCGATCGTCGCGCTGACCGCGAAGGCGATGCCGGGCGACCGGGAGAAGTCGATCGCGCGGGGCGCCAACGACTACGTACCCAAGCCGGTCGACGTGGACCAGCTGCTGACCGTCGTGTGCGCGCTCCTCGACCCGGAGGGCCCGCAGGGCGACGATGGCACCCAGGGGCCCGCGGCCGACGCGGTGACCGACGCAGCGGAACCGGGCATGACAGGCGAAGTGCCGGTCCCGCCGACGACTGAATGAGGCACAGTCACCATGAGCGCTGAGGCAACGACCGAAGAGCGCGCCAGCATCCTCCTCGTCGACGACATGGAGGACAACCTGGTCGCCCTGGAGGCCGTCCTGGGGTCCCTCAACGAGCCGCTCGTCCGCGCACGTTCGGGCGAGGAGGCCATGAAGGCACTGCTGCGGCAGCAGTTCGCCCTCGTCCTGCTCGACGTCCGCATGCCGGGCATGGACGGCTTCGAGACCGCCGCGAACATCAAACGGCTCGATCAGACCAAGGACGTCCCGATCATCTTCCTGACCGGCGCGGAGGACGACTCCGGCTACGCCTTCCGCGGCTACGCGACCGGCGCCGCGGACTATCTGACCAAGCCCTTCGACCCCTGGGTGCTCCGGGCGAAGGTCACCGTCTTCCTGGACCTGCACCGCAAGAACCAGCAACTGAAGCGACTGCTGGCCCAGGACCAGGGCGAGGTGAACACCCGACTGGCCGAACTGGAGAAGCAACTCTCCGGAGAGAACCCCCCGGACCTGGCGGCACTGCGCACACAGGTCCGGGAGATACGCCGACTGGTCGGCGGAGGGCGCCTGTAACGCCCCACGCCCCTACGCCTCGCGAGCCCCGGCGTACATCTCGTCGATGAGGTGCTTGTACTCCCGCTCCACCACCGGCCGCTTCAGCTTGAGGCTCGGAGTGATCTCGCCGTGCTCGACGTCGAGGTCACGCGGCAGCAGCCGGAACTTCTTGATGGTCTGCCAGCGCTGGAGACCCTCGTTGAGTTCCTTGATGTGGCCCTCGATCATCTCGACGGTGGCCGGCGCGGCCACGACCTCGGCGTACGACTTGCCCTCCAGGCCGTTCTCCTTCGCCCAGCCGAGGATCGACACCTCGTCGAGGGCGATGAGGGCGGTGCAGAAGTTCCGGTCGGCGCCGTGCACCAGGATGTTGGAGACGTACGGGCACACCGACTTGAACTGTCCTTCGACCTCGGTGGGCGCGATGTACTTGCCGCCGGAGGTCTTGAAGAGGTCCTTCTTGCGGTCGGTGATGCGGAGGTAGCCGTCGGGCGACAGCTCGCCGATGTCGCCGGTGTGGAACCAGCCGTCGGCCTCCAGCACCTCGGCGGTCTTCTCCGGCAGCCGGTGGTAGCCCTCCATGATGCCGGGACCGCGCAGCAGGATCTCGCCGTCCTCCGCGATCCGTACCTCCGTGCCGGGCAGCGGCTTGCCGACCGTGCCGGTGCGGTACGCCTCGCCCGGGTTCACGAAGGAGGCAGCCGAGGACTCGGTCAGCCCGTAGCCCTCGAGGATGTGGATGCCGGCACCGGAGAAGAAGAACCCGATCTCGGGGGCGAGGGCCACGGAGCCGGAGACACAGGCGCGCAGATTGCCGCCGAAGGCCTCGCGGATCTTGGCGTACACCAGCTTGTCGGCGACCGCGTGCTTGGCGGCGAGGCCGAAGGGGACGCTCGCCGTGCCGGTGCGGCGGAAGTTGTCCTGGGCGACCTTGGCGTACTCGCGGGCGACCTCGGCGGCCCAGCGGAAGATCTTGTACTTGGCGCCGCCGCCCGCGCGGGCCTTGTTGGCGATGCCGTTGTAGACCTTCTCGAAGATACGAGGGACGGCCGCCATGTACGTCGGCTGCACGATCGGCAGATTCTCGATGATCTTGTCGACTCGGCCGTCGACGGCGGTGACGTGACCGACCTCGATCTGCCCCGAGGTGAGCACCTTGCCGAAGACGTGCGCGAGCGGCAGCCACAGGTACTGCACGTCCTCGACGCTCACCAGACCGGTCGCGGCGATCGCCTTCGCCATGTACGCCCAGTTGTCGTGCGGCAGGCGGACACCCTTGGGGCGGCCGGTGGTGCCGGAGGTGTAGATGAGGGTGGCGAGCTGGTCCTTGGTGATCGCGCCGACCCGCTCCTTGATCAGGTCGGGGTCCTTCTCCAGGCGGGCCGTGCCACGGGCCTCCAGCTCGGCGAGGGTCAGCACCCAGTCGCCGGTCTCCACGCCCTCGGCGTCGATGACCACGACATGGGTCAGGTCGGGCAGCTCGGCGCGCTTCTCCTGCGCCTTGGCCAGCTGCTCGGCGTTCTCCGCGAACAGCACGCGGCTGTCGGAGTCGGCGACGATGAACGCGGACTCGTCGGCGTTGGTCTGCGGATACACCGTGGTCGTGGCGGCACCGGCGCACAGGATGCCGAGGTCCGCGAGGATCCACTCGATCCGGGTCGCGGAGGACAGGGCGACCCGCTGCTCGGGCTGCACCCCGAGCTCGATCAGGCCGGCGGCGATGGCGTAGACCCGCTCGGCGGTCTGCCCCCAGCTCAGCGACTTCCAGTCGTCGGGACCCTCGCCGGAGGCCGAGGGCACGGGGTAGCGGTACGCCTCGGCGTCCGGAGTGGCCGAAACGCGCTCCAAGAAGAGGGACGCCACGCTCGGCGGACGGTTCTCGATCAGGGTCTGTGTGTCGCTCACGACATCCTCCGGGGCCCGCGACGGTGCGGCGGCTGGCTCAGTGCGGCTGGTGACTCGAGGGGTGTTGTTTAACTCACGAGTAACTATCGAGTGGAGATCAGAGTAGAACGCGACCGACGCCGATGTAAGGGGCGGCGGCCTGTCACTTCCTACAGAGCGCGACACTACGCACGCGTAGGGGCCCGTCGCTCTCACCCGCGACAGGCCCCTGTTTTCACGGGAAAACGACGCTACTTCTTGCCCTTGCCGGAACCCGCGTTGTCGTCGCTGCTCAGCACGGCGATAAAGGCCTCCTGCGGAACCTCCACAGAGCCCACCATCTTCATCCGCTTCTTGCCCTCCTTCTGCTTCTCCAGCAGCTTCCGCTTACGGGAGATGTCACCGCCGTAGCACTTGGCGAGGACGTCCTTGCGGATGGCGCGGATGGTCTCGCGGGCGATGACCCGGGAGCCGATGGCGGCCTGGATGGGGATCTCGAAGGCCTGCCGCGGGATCAGCTCGCGCAGCTTGGCGACGAGCCGTACGCCGTACGCGTAGGCGGCGTCCCGGTGGGTGACGGCGGAGAAGGCGTCGACCCGGTCGCCGTGGAGCAGGATGTCGACCTTCACCAGCTGGGCGTCCTGCTCGCCGGTGGGCTCGTAGTCCAGGGAGGCGTAGCCACGGGTCTTGGACTTCAGGTTGTCGAAGAAGTCGAAGACGATCTCGGCGAGCGGGAGCGTGTAGCGGATCTCGACGCGGTCCTCGGAGAGGTAGTCCATGCCGAGGAGGGTGCCGCGACGGGTCTGGCAGAGCTCCATGATCGAGCCGATGAACTCGCTGGGAGCGAGGATCGTGGCCCGGACGACCGGCTCGAAGACCTTGTCGATCTTGCCCTCGGGGAACTCGCTCGGGTTGGTGACCGTGTGCTCCTTCCCGTCCTCCATGATCACGCGGTAGACCACGTTGGGCGCGGTGGCGATGAGTTCGAGGTTGAACTCGCGCTCCAGGCGCTCACGGATGACGTCGAGGTGCAGCAGCCCGAGGAAGCCGACGCGGAAGCCGAAGCCGAGGGCCGCGGAGGTCTCCGGCTCGTAGACCAGCGCGGCGTCGTTGAGCTGGAGCTTGTCGAGGGCGTCGCGCAGCTCGGGGTAGTCGGAGCCGTCCAGCGGATACAGGCCCGAGAAGACCATCGGCTTGGGGTCCTTGTACCCGCCGAGGGCCTCGGTGGCGCCCTTGTCCTTGCTGGTGATCGTGTCACCGACCTTGGACTGACGGACGTCCTTCACGCCGGTGATGATGTAGCCCACCTCGCCGACGCCGATGCCGTCGGCCGGTGTCATCTCGGGGGCCGAGACGCCGATCTCGAGGAGCTCGTGGGTGGCGCCGGTCGACATCATCCTGATGCGCTCGCGCTTGTTGAGCTGGCCGTCGATGACACGGACGTAGGTGACGACGCCCCGGTAGGAGTCGTAGACCGAGTCGAAGATCATCGCGCGGGCGGGGGCATCCTTGACGCCGACCGGCGCCGGCACGTCCCGGACCACACGGTCGAGCAGCGCGTCCACGCCGACACCGGTCTTCGCCGAGACCTTGAGCACGTCCTCGGGCTGGCAGCCGATGAGGTTGGCGAGCTCCTCGGAGAACTTCTCCGGCTGGGCGGCCGGCAGGTCGATCTTGTTCAGTACGGGGATGATCTTGAGGTCGTTCTCCATCGCCAGGTACAGGTTGGCGAGAGTCTGGGCCTCGATGCCCTGGGCGGCGTCGACCAGGAGGACGGTGCCCTCACAGGCGGCCAGCGACCGGGACACCTCGTACGTGAAGTCCACGTGCCCCGGGGTGTCGATCATGTTGAGGATGTGGGTCTTGCCCGGGTCCTCGGTCGGGGCCCAGGGCAGTCGGACTGCCTGGGACTTGATCGTGATGCCACGCTCACGCTCGATGTCCATGCGGTCGAGGTACTGAGCACGCATCTGGCGCTGATCGACCACTCCGGTCAGCTGGAGCATGCGGTCGGCGAGCGTGGACTTGCCGTGGTCGATGTGCGCGATGATGCAGAAATTGCGGATCAGAGCCGGGTCGGTACGGCTCGGCTCGGGCACATTGTTAGGGGTCGCGGGCACGCAGGGTCCTGTCTCTTGAGGCGCCTTGTGCCTCGGGTCGGATCGATACGTAGGCTCCATGGTCCCATGGGCGGCGACCGGAGGCCGTTTTGGGCCGTCGGTCGGCCCACTGGTACTGTGGGTGGCTGTGTCTCCTGCCCTCTCAGCACGAGGCACACCCCAAGAAATCACCTGGCCCGGGTCCCTTGTGGTCCCGTGCCTGAACCTGAAAAGGCTCAATCAGTGGCGAACATCAAGTCCCAGATCAAGCGGATCAAGACCAACGAGAAGGCTCGGCTGCGCAACAAGGCCGTCAAGTCCTCCCTGAAGACCGCCATCCGCAAGGCCCGTGAGGCCGCTGCCGCGGGTGACACCGAGAAGGCCACCGAGTACCAGCGCGCTGCTGCGCGTCAGCTCGACAAGGCCGTCGCCAAGGGCGTCATCCACAAGAACCAGGCCGCCAACAAGAAGTCGGCGCTTGCTTCGAAGGTCGCTTCCCTCAAGGGCTGACACCTCTATCTGATCTGATCTTTTTGATCTGACTGCCGGAAGGACCCAGAGCGGGCCCTCTCTCATCCGCTCCCACCCGGCACCCAGAGCTCGTACGCGGCCTGCGTTCGCCACGCGGGTATGAGCTCGAAAGCTTGGTCCGAAGGCCCCGGAGCCCGCCCTTCCCCAGGGCGGAAGCCGGGGCCTTCGGCATGGGCCTTCGCATGCGCTGTCACGACCAGAAGTCGTCGGCCCTGTCGATGTCCTCGACACACTCGTCGAGATCGGTGACCTTGTCTCCCACGATCCGGAAGACGATGCAGCCGTCTTCCTCCAGCCGCTTCCCGTTGCGTTCCGCGGTGAAGTGGTGCAGTGCGACGACATGGCCGCGACCGTCGACGAGGAGGCTGCGCAGCTCGGCGCTCATCGTGCCGTTGGTCTCCTCGAACAGCCGGCCGTACATCTCGATGATGGCGTCCTGTCCCTTGTAGTCCCCCGAGAGCGGGTGACTACCGGGCACATGCTGCGTACAGTCCGCGGTCATCAGACCACGCAAGGCGTCCATGTCACCGCGCTGAAAGGCCTCGTAGCCCTTGCGGACGAGCACAGCGTGCGGGTGTTCAGCCATGGCAACCGCCACCTTCCCGTTGCTTCGGCGATATACGGCTGATGGACCTGATTGTCCTCCGGGAGAAGCCCGCCGTCACGCCGATATAGGCAACTACAGCCCGTCCGGCGTTTGAGGACGAGGCCCTTTCGGGGCCGACGGGGGTCTGGGGGCGCAGCCCCCAGGAACGGGGTCGAAGGGGCAGCGCCCCTGGAGGACGGGACGGGTAGGGGCGGCGGGGGCGAAAACAGCCCGACGCCGGCCACGGACGAACCTCAGCGAGGCCCGCTACCCCCGCCCTCGCGACCGCGCCGCCCGAGCAATCACCACGACCGCCTTCTCCAGGGCGTACCCAGGATCGTCCCCCCCGCCCTTCACCCCCGCATCCGCCTCGGCAACGGCCTGCAACGCCACAGCGACCCCATCCGGCGTCCACCCCCGCATCTGCTGCCGCACCCGATCGATCTTCCACGGCGGCATCCCCAGCTCCCGCGCGAGATCCGCCGGCCGCCCACCCCGAGCCGACGACAGCTTCCCGATCGCCCGCACCCCCTGAGCCAACGCACTCGTGATCATCACCGGCGCCACCCCCGTGGCCAACGACCAGCGCAACGCCTCCAGCGCCTCCGCCGCCCGCCCCTCGACCGCCCGGTCGGCGACGGTGAAGCTCGACGCCTCGGCCCGCCCGGTGTAGTACCGCCCCACGATCGCCTCGTCGATCGTCCCCTCGACATCGGCGACCAGCTGCGACACGGCCGACGCCAGCTCCCGCAGTTCACTCCCGATCGCATCGACGAGCACCTGACAGGCCTCGGGTGTGGCGGACCGCCCGGTCGCCCGGAACTCCTGCCGCACGAAGGCCAGCCGATCCGCCGGCTTGGTCATCTTGGGACAGGCGATCTCCCGCGCCCCCACCTTCCGCGCGGCGTCGAGCAACCCCTTGCCCTTCAGCCCGCCGGCATGCAGCAGCACGAGCGTGATCTCCTCGGCGGGGGCCGAGAGGTACGCCTTCACGTCCTTCACGGTGTCGGCCGACAGATCCTGCGCATTGCGTACGACCACGACCTTGCGCTCCGCGAAGAGCGACGGACTGGTCAACTCGGCGAGAGTGCCGGGCTGCAACTGTTCCGGGTTCAGATCCCGTACGTCCGTGTCGGCGTCAGCGGCCTTCGCGGCGGCCACCACCTCCCGCACGGCACGGTCGAGCAGCAGGTCCTCCTGCCCCACGGCCAGCGTCAGCGGGGCAAGGGGGTCGTCGTTCGCACTCTTCTTTGCCATCGTCGACAAGCATGGCACGGGCCACTGACAGCGAGCCCCGCCCACCGCACGAGCCCGACGGGCAGCCCCACCCCTACGGCTCCTCCCGCCACCCGTCCCACTCCCCCGCGAACTCGTCCAGCGTCCCGGGATCCAGCCGTCCGTCCTCGTCCCGCAGCACAACGAGCCACTGCGCGTCCTCGGCGTCGTCCTCCCCGGCCAGCGCGTCGCGGACGATGCGGGGCTCCTCAGCCACCCCGAACCGCTCCCTGAGCGCCTCCGCCACCTCCGCCGCGGCATCCCGATCAGGCAGCACCAGCACATGTCTCACATCGCTCACCCAGCCATTGTCCGGCACCCGGATAGCCTCGAACCCCAGCTCAGCCCACGACCACCAGGACCTGCCCCGCTGTCCCGGCCCATCCACCTCACCCCGTCTTCCGCGCCACCGGCACCCGATCGAGCTCCACCCCGAACCGCTCCCGGTACACCCCCAGCACCTCCTCGTCCGTCCCCAGCTCCCGCACCTCGCGGGTCCCGTCCGCCCCCGTCACCGTGAAGCTGCGCCCGCTGAGCGTGATCCTGCCGCCGTCCTCCGTCACCCGCGAACACACTGGCGACCGTGTGAAGTGCGAGGCCGGCGAGGTGCTGTGCCACCAGGCGCCCGCCACGAAGTCACCGAGCACCCGGGGCCGTACCTCCAGGCGGTACTGGGGCTTGCCGCCCATGACGACGTCCAGGTCGGCCGTCTCCGCCCCCACGTGCCCGCCCCGCACCCCGGCCGCGTCCGCCCCGGCCTCGACGATCCGGAACGTGCCCCCGGGGTCCACCTGTTCCCCCCGCGCCCCCATCGCCAGGGGATGGTGGCTGTGCGCCCCGAAGCCGACGTCGGCCAGCCAGTCGCCCCCGTCCACCGTCCGCACCCGCAGGGCGAGATGGTCGTAGGGGATGCCGAGGCGCTCCTCCTCCCCGTACACCCGGGCCGCGAGCAGTGTCACCTCGAAGCCCAGCGCGGCGAGCAACGCCCCGAAGCAACCGTTGAGTTCGTAGCAGAACCCGCCCCTTCGCGCCCCCACCACCTTGTCCAGCAGCCGTTTCTCCTCCAGCACGATCTCCTCGCCGAGATGGATCGACAGGTTCTCGAAGGGCACGGTCTGCAGATGGCGCAGTTGCAGCTCGCGCAGGACGTCCGCGGTGGGCCACGCCGGGTGCTCGGCACCGAGGCGGCGGAGATAGGCATCAACCTGTGCGGAATTCATGCCCTCAGTCTCCCGCCACCCGTATCGACTCACCCGTTCCCAGGACCGCCAGCGCCCCGTCCTCGTCCGTCCGCAGCACCATCGCCCCGTGGGCCCGCAGCGCCGCGACCGTGCCGGGGGCCGGATGTCCGTATGTGTTGTCCCTCCCCACCGAGATGAGCGCCAGCCGCGGAGCCGCTCTGCGTATCAGTTCCGGATCCTGGTAGGCCGAGCCGTGGTGGGCGACTTTGAGGACGTCTACGCCACCCAGCAGCGCGCCCGCCGGGGATCTCAACAGAGCCCGCTGGGCCGGGGGTTCGAGATCGCCGAGGAGCAGGAACCGCAGTCCGCCCGACCGCACGAGGAGGGCGACGCTGGCGTCGTTCGGCCCTTCCGGTTCCGTCGAGAGGGCCGGAGCTCCCCCGGTCGGCGGCGGCCACACCACCTCCCAGTCCAGCGCCCCGGTGCGCCGTCGCTCCCCCGCCACGGCACGGGTGAGCGGAATCCGCTGCCGCGCCGCCTGCCGCCGTACGAACTCCACCTGGTCCACCGGTTCCTCGAACCCGGTCGTCTCGATCGCCCCCACGCTCCGCCCGCGCAGCACGCCGGGCAGCCCTGCCACGTGGTCGGCGTGGAAGTGGGTCAGCACGACCAGCGGGATCCTGGTGATGCCGAGGGTGCGCAGACACCGGTCGACGAGCGTCGGATCGGGCCCCGCGTCCACCACCACACCGGTACCGTCGCCCGCCGCGAGCACGGTCGCGTCCCCCTGCCCCACATCGCACATCACCAGCCGCCAGCCGGGCGGCGGCCACCCGGTGATCACGCGGGCCAGCGGCGGCGGCTGCACCACCACCAGCAGGAGCAGTACTCCGCAGACCCCGCACCACGCGGGATGCCGCGACAGCCGCCGCCCGGCCGTCACCACGGCCACCGTGACCAGGGCGAGCAGGACCGCGCCGGTCCAGCTGCCGGGCCAGTCGATCCCGGCGCCGGGCAGGGACGCCCCGGTACGGGCGACGTCCGCGATCCATCCCGCGGGCCAACTCGCGCACCAGGCCAGTGCCTTGGCGACCGGCATCACCAGGGGTGCCGTGGCCAGCGCGGCGAAGCCCAGCACGGTGGCCGGCGCCACGGCGAACTCCACGAGCAGATTGCACGGCACCGCCACCAGGCTGACCCGCGCCGACAGCACCGCGACGACCGGCGCGCACAGGGCTTGCGCGGCACCCGCGGCGGCCAGCGCCTCGGCCAGCCGCGGCGGCACCCGCCGCGCTCGCAGGGCCGCGCTCCAGCGGGGCGCGAGCGTGAGCAGGGCCCCGGTGGCCAGCACGGACAGCAGGAATCCGTAACTCCGGGCCAGCCAGGGGTCGTACAGCACCAGCAGCAGGACGGCCGTCGCCAGCGCCGGGATCAGCGACCTGCGGCGCCCGGTCGCCAGGGCGAGCAGGACCACGGTTCCGCAGGCCGCGGCCCGCAGCACGCTCGGGTCCGGTCGGCACACGACGACGAAGGTGAGCGTGAGCGCCCCGCCGAGCAGCGCCGTCGTCCGCAGGGGGATGCCGAGCCGGGGTGCGAGCCCCCGGCGCTCTACGCGCTGGGCCAGTCCTGGCGGCCCGATGAGCAGGGCCAGGATGATCGTGAGGTTGCTCCCGGAGACGGCGAGCGTATGCGCGAGGTCGGTCTCCTTGAACGCCTCGTCCAGGTCCGGGGTGATCCGCGAGGTGTCCCCGACGACGAACCCGGGCAGCAGCGCCCGCGCATCTCCGGGCAGCCCGTCGGTGGCCTCCCGCAGCCCGCCCCGCAACCGCCCGGCGAACCGCTGCACCCCCGACGGCCCCGCCACGACCTCCGGCGCCCGCTGCCCCCGCACCCGCACCACGGCCGCGACCCTGTCCCCGCCCACCATCACCGGCGCCAGCCGCGCGGAGACACGGAACCGTGTGGAGGGCAGCAACCGCAGCCAGGGCGAGGAACCGGGCCCGCCGACCAAGGAGCCGCCACCACCCGCCGCCCGGTCGGCGAAGGGACTCCCCCCTTTCGATCCGTCGGCGAAGCCGCCCCCACCTGCCGCCCCGAGGCCAGATCCGCCCCCGTTCACCGCCCCGCCGGAACGATCCACGCCTCCCTCTCCGCCCCGGGCAACGGCACTCGGACTCCCTCGACCTCCCGAACCCGCCGTCGGCGCCCCGGCCCCTCCGTCCGCACTCCCTCCGGTCCCTGTCACGTCGACCATCACCAGCACCGGTGTCCGCGTGTCCACCACCGCCCCGCCCGCCTTCTCCACCCGCCGCACCTCACCCTTGATCAGCACGGAGGTCGGCGCCGGACGGTCTCCCTGGACCCTCGGCCGGGTGAGCCGGGGATCGGAGGTGACCTCGATCTCGGCGGTCGCGGTCGCGTACTCCCGCGCCAGCCCGGGTACGGGCCCACGGCGCAGATCGGCTCCGTGCAGTCCGGCCGAGACGGCGGCCGCGGCGACGCAGAGCAGCGCGGCGGCGACGGGGACCCGTGGCCCCGCACGTCCCCGGGTCAGCAGCAGCACACCTGCCGCCACCAGGCACAGGACGGCGATCCCGGTGATCCACTCGGGCGCGGCGTCCAGCGTCAGCGCCGCCGTCGCCCAGGCGGCGAGCGCGGGTGGGACGAGTCGTAGGTCGGCCGGCCCTTCCTGGCGGGGGTTGGCGTCCCCGAGCCGTGTGCCGGAGGCGGCGTGCACGGCTCGGCGAGACCGGGGCATCGGGGGTGGGGATGGGGAGGAGGGCTGACCCTCGGGTACGTGACTCATGGCCGTACGAGATTCCGCAGATCGGCGAAGCGCCGTTCTCCGATGCCGTTGACCTCGCGCAGTTCGTCCACCGAGCGGAAGCCGCCGTGCTGGGTGCGGTAGTCGACGATGTGCTGGGCCAGGACCGGGCCGACCCCCGGCAGGGTGTCCAGTTGGTCCACGGTGGCCGTGTTGAGGGGGACCGGGGCAGCGGGTCCCGCTCCCGGCACGGATCCGGCGGAACCGACCGGACCGCCGCCCGCCGGCCCGCCCTGGCCGGCCCCGGGCGCGGCAGGGCCGCCGACCACGACCTGCTCGCCGTCCACGAGGAAGCGAGCACGGTTGAGCCCCTCGGTGTCCGTACCGGACCGCACCCCACCGGCCGCGCGCAGTGCGTCGGCGACGCGCGAACCCGCGGGGAGCCGGTGGACGCCGGGCTCGCGGACCTTGCCACTGACGTCCACCACGATCTCGGCCACGGGCGAGCCCACCGCGTTCGGCGCACCGGCCGAAGCTCCGGGACCGGCCTGCTCACTCCGCTCCGCGAAGGGGGCGGCCACGACTTCGGGTGGGCGCACCGCCTGCGTCCGCCCCGCCCAGAAGTGCTGCACGGCGAAGCCCGCGGCGACGACGAGCACCACCGCCAGCGCGACCACGCTCCGCCGCTCCAGGCCGCACCTGGTCTGCAACCACACCGGCATCCGCTCCCGCAGAGCCAGCCCGGCCCGCACTCGCCGGTCGCCCGTCGTAGGAGGGACATCAGCCCAGTCCACCGGTGCCGGCCCGGCGTCAGGGCCGAAGTCCGTGTCCGCGCCGATTCCGTCGGCTTCCGCACCGGGCACACCACCCCCGTCGAGGCCCGGCGGCCCCGTCCCCGCCTCGCGTCGCTCCCCGACGCGATCGGCGAACATGACCTCCGCACGCCGACGGAGTTCCTCGGCCGAGGCGTACCGGTGCCGACCCCGTGGCGTCCGGTGGTGGTGTTGGTGGTGACGGGTACGGACGTCGGAGGCAGGCCCACGGCCCGGCCCGCTGGTCGGAGTCGCTGTGCGTGAACGTGATCGAAGTGCCATGCGACGAGGATCGGGCACCCGGCACGCTCGCGATGATCTTGCTCAATTCCCGGGGACGCCACCCCGGTTGTGGATAACTCCGCCACCCTCACGAGTGGCAGCCGACCACCCGCCCACAGCCTTCGATGACGGCGTCACCGCACCTTCGCGTCACCGCCTCACCGCGGCGAGACCACGGTCCCCAACAGCCCGGGCCCCGTATGCGCCCCGATCACCGCACCGACCTCACTGACATGCAGATCCGCCAGCCCCGGCACCCGCGCCCGCAGCCGGTCCGCCAGTGCCGACGCTCGGTCGGGGGCGGCGAGATGATGAACTGCGATGTCGACCTGCGCGCTGCCCGCCCGGTCGGCCACGATCTCCTCGAGGCGGGCGATCGCCTTCGACGCCGTGCGCACCTTCTCCAGCGGTTCGATCCGCCCGCCCTGCAACTGGAGCAGCGGCTTGACCGCGAGCGCGGAGCCGAGGAGTGCCTGTGCGGCGCCGATCCGGCCGCCGCGGCGCAGATAGTCGAGAGTGTCGACGTAGAAGAAGGCGGACGTCCCGGCGGCCCGCTTCTCCGCGGCGGTGACGGCCTCGTCCACCGTGCCGCCCGCCTCGGCCACCTCCGCCGCCGCGAGGGCGCAGAAACCGAGGGCCATCGCGATCATCCCGGTGTCCACGACCCGTACCGGCACCGGTGCCTCGCGCGCCGCGAGGACCGCGGCGTCGTAGGTGCCGGAGAGCTCGGCGGACAGGTGCAGGGAGACGATGCCGGTCGCGCCGGACTCCGCGACCCGCCGGTAGGTCTCCGCGAAGAGCTGGGGGCTGGGGCGCGAGGTGGTGACCGGGCGCCGCTTCTGCAGTGCCTGGGCCAGGGATCGGGTCGAGATCTCGGTGCCCTCTTCGAGGGCCTGGTCGCCGAGGACGACGGTCAGGGGCACCGCGGTGATGCCGTGGCGCTCCATCGTCCGCTGCGGCAGGTAGGCCGTTGAATCGGTGACGATCGCGACATGGCGGGACATGAGCTGGAGGTTACCTGCCGTAGCGCCAGGGCGGCAGCCCGACCCCTGTCACCTGGAACAGCCTTGACCGGATCAAGTCGTGCTCTCGGGACGGGGCTTCTTCTGCCAGGGGTACGCGGGGCGCTGTGCCGGCGGGGTGATGGCGGGCCGGGTCGGTTCGTCGGCGGTGCGTGACTTCGGTGTCTCCGGCCAGGTCTGCCGGGCCGTGGTGGCGTCGGCGACGGGTGCCTCGGGCCACGGGGGCGGGGACTGCGCGGGCTCGGTCGGCTCCGCTGTCGTCCAGTGCCGCAGCGCGCCGGCCTCCATGTCGATCTGGGAGCTCAGCGAGTCCAGGTCGTCGTCCGCGAAGCGGCGGGCGCGGTCCCGGGCCGCCCAGCGCAGTGAGTCCGCGGAGTGCGTGATCTGCTCGGTCCGCTCGCGCAGCCCCGGCAGTCGCTCGGCGAGCGTCGCCCGGTCCGGTTCGGACTCCAGGCGCCTGAGTTCGGCGTCCAGTTCGTGTCCGTGGGCGCTGAGCCGCTGGAAGAGGGCGAGGGACTCCTTGAGGGACTCGTCCTCGGCCACGCCCGCGTGCAGGGCGTCCTGGGTGGCGCGCATGGAGGTGCGCAGCTTCAGCCGCAGTTGCGCCAGTTCGCCCGCCGCGCCGGGCTGGGCGAAGGACTTGGCCCGCAGTGTGTGGTCCTCGACCGTGCGGCGGGCCTGGGTGATGGTGCGGTCCACGCCGCGCTTGGCCGCGCCGACCACCTTCACCGTGGCGTAGGCGCCGAGCACCAGGAAGAGCACGAAAAGCAGAGCGACTATCGCCATCAGTGCCTCCACGATGCTCCTCCTTGGACCGGACGCGATGCTCCGCGCCGCTCTTCAACGGTAAACGCAACGGGCAGGCGCGGAGTTCCGGAAGAACCCCGAACCTGCCCGTACGGAACCCCTAGGGGGCGCCGTGGCTCACGACGGAACGATGTTCACCAGCTTCGGCGCGCGCACGATCACCTTGCGGATCCCCGCCCCGTCCAGCGCCGCCACGACCTTGTCGTCGGCCAGCGCCACCTTCTCCAGCTCCTCGTCGGAGATGGCCGGGGACACCTCCAGACGGGCCTTGACCTTGCCCTTGATCTGCACCACGCAGGTCACGGTCTCGTCCACGACGTACGCCGGGTCGGCGACCGGGAAGTCCTGGTGGACGACCGAGTCCGTGTGACCCAGCTTGCGCCACAGCTCCTCGGCGATGTGCGGGGCCAGCGGCGCGACCAGCAGCACCAGCGACTCGGCGACCGAGCGGGGCACCGGGCCGCCCGCCTTGGTCAGGTGGTTGTTCAGCTCGGTGACCTTGGCGATGGCGGTGTTGAACCGCATCCCGTCCAGGTCCTGACGCACGCCGTCGATGGCCTTGTGCAGGGCGCGCAGGGTGTCCTCGTCGGGCTCGGCGTCGGTCACCACCAGCGAGCCGGTCGCCTCGTCGACGACGTTGCGCCACAGCCGCTGCAGCAGCCGGAACTGGCCGACCACCGCGCGCGTGTCCCACGGCCGGGAGACGTCCAGCGGGCCCATGGCCATCTCGTACAGGCGCAGGGTGTCGGCGCCGTACTCCTCGCAGATCTCGTCCGGAGTGACGGCGTTCTTCAGGGACTTGCCCATCTTGCCCAGCAGCCGGGAGACCTTCTCGCCCTGGTAGTAGTACGCGCCGTCGCGCTCCTCCACCTCGGCGGCCGGCACCGCGATGCCACGGCTGTCGCGGTAGACGAAGGCCTGGATCATGCCCTGGTTGAACAGCTTGTGGAACGGCTCCACGGAGGAGACGTGGCCCAGGTCGAACAGCACCTTGGACCAGAAGCGCGCGTACAGCAGGTGCAGCACGGCGTGCTCGGCGCCGCCGACGTACAGGTCGACACCGCCGTGCGGCTGGCCCTCGCGCGGGCCCATCCAGTACTGCTCGATCTCCGGGTCGACCAGCTGCTCGCTGTTGTGCGGGTCCAGGTAGCGCAGTTCGTACCAACAGGAACCGGCCCAGTTGGGCATGGTGTTGGTCTCACGGCGGTACGCGCGCGGACCGCGCCCGTCGCCCAGGTCCAGGGTGACGTTCACCCAGTCCGCGTTGCGCGACAGCGGCGTCTCGGGAGAGGTGTCGGCGTCGTCCGGGTCGAAGGTGCGCGGCGAGTAGTCCTCGACCTCGGGCAGCTCCAGCGGCAGCATCGACTCGGGCAGGGAGTGGGCGATGCCGTCCTCGTCGTAGACGATCGGGAAGGGCTCGCCCCAGTAGCGCTGCCGGCTGAACAGCCAGTCGCGCAGCCGGAAGTTGACGGTGCCCTCACCGACGCCGGAGCGCTCCAGCCACTCGGTGATGCGCGCCTTGGCCTCGACGACGCCCAGGCCGTCCAGGGAGACACCCTCACCGCTGGAGTTGATGATCTTCGCGTCGTAGGACGCGAAGGCGTTCTCCCACGTGGAGGTGTCGGTGCCCCGGCCGTCCGTCGGCTCGACGATGCAGTGGATCGGCAGCTCGAAGGCGCGCGCGAACTCGAAGTCGCGCTGGTCGCCCGCCGGGACGGCCATGATCGCGCCGGTGCCGTAGCCCATCAGGACGTAGTCGGCGATGAAGACCGGGATCCGGTCGCCGTTGACCGGGTTGGTGGCGTACGAGCCGATGAAGACGCCGGTCTTGTCCTTGGCCTCGGCCTGTCGCTCCACGTCGGACTTGGAGGCGGCCTGCGCGCGGTAGGCGGCGACGGCCTCGGCCGGGGTCGCGTGACCGCCGGTCCACACGTCGTGGGTGCCTTCGGGCCACTCCTGCGGCGTGAACTTCTCGACCAGCGGGTGTTCGGGCGCCAGCACCATGTAGGTGGCGCCGAACAGGGTGTCCGGGCGCGTGGTGAAGACGGTGATGTTCTCGCCGTCGATGGGGAAGTCGACGCGGGCGCCCTCGGAGCGGCCGATCCAGTTGCGCTGCTGCAGCTTGATGGCCTCGGGCCAGTCCAGCGCGTCCAGGTCGTCCAGCAGCCGGTCGGCGTAGGCGGTGATGCGCATGTTCCACTGGCGCAGCTTGGCCTTGAAGACGGGGAAGTTGCCGCGCTCGGAGCGGCCGTCGGCGGTGACTTCCTCGTTGGCCAGTACGGTGCCCAGCCCGGGGCACCAGTTGACCGGGGCGTCGGAGGCGTAGGCCAGGCGGAACTCGCCCAGGACGTCGGCCCGCTCGGCGGCGGTCAGCTCGTTCCACGCGCGTGTGTGTCCCGGTACGGCGCGCTCACCGGTCTCGAACTGGGCGATCAGCGAGGAGATCGGGCGGGCCTTCTTCGCCTCGTCGTCGTACCAGGAGTTGAAGATCTGCAGGAAGATCCACTGGGTCCACTTGTAGTACTCCGGGTCGATCGTGGCGAACGACCGGCGATTGTCGTGGCCCAGACCCAGCCGGCGCAGCTGGACCTTCATGTTCTCGATGTTGGCCTCGGTGGAGACACGCGGGTGCGTGCCGGTCTGCACGGCGTACTGCTCGGCGGGCAGGCCGAAGGCGTCGAAGCCCAGGGTGTGCAGGACGTTGTGGCCGGTCATCCGCTGGAACCGGGCGTAGACGTCGGTCGCGATGTAGCCCAGGGGGTGGCCGACGTGCAGACCCGCACCGGAGGGGTACGGGAACATGTCCATGATGAACTTCTTGGGCTTGGCGACCAGCTCCGGGTCACCGGCCAGGTCACCTTTGGGGTTCGGCGCGGCGTACGTGCCCTCGACGTCCCAGAAGTCCTGCCAGCGTGCCTCGATCTCGGCCGCCACGGCGGCCGTGTAGCGGTGCGGCGCGGCCACCTCGGCAGCGGGGTTCGTCTCGCTCATGATCCTTAAGCTCCATCGATCGTCTCTGCCAGCGGCTGTGTCGTTCAGGAAACGAAAAATCCCCTCGCACAGGAGGGGACGCCGCGCCGATTCCGACCCACCCGGTTCGCCCGGCGGTCGGGACTGATCAGCGCGGCCCGCTAAGCAGAAGGCGTACGGCACGCATGGCGTCAGAGTACCGCAGCCGTTGAGCAAGCCGCGACGCGCTTACGTATGCCTCTTCGGCACCGGGTGCCGTTCGCTCCAACCCCGCAGAGCACTCCAACATCACCCGCCTAGAACTGAACAAGAGTCAAAAGTTACTTCGCGTAACGACTAGTAAAGGACATCACAACAACCGCATAGTCCTTTGGTAACAACGCAATAACTCAAACCTCGTACCGATCGGTATGGCTCCACTTAGAGTGCGGCAGCGGGACCGCTTTCCCGAACTGCTCGGAGTTGCCCCCATGAACGCTCGTCGTAGTAACAGCTCGCTCCCCAGGACAGGCCGCTCGGCCTATGGCGTGGTGTCGGCTGTCGTCCTGCTTTTCATACCCGTGTTCGTACTGGTCGGAGGTGAAAGGGTCCGCGACTTCCTGAACTTCGGCGCGGGCGTGCTCTCCCTCGTCTGCCTCACCTGCTCGGTGATCTGGGGCCTGGTCGCCCAGGACCGGATCTTCCTCAATCCGCAACAGCGGATCATCGGCCAGGCGGTGCACCGGACGACGGCGGTCGGCTCGATCGCGTTCCTGCTGCTGCACATCACCACGAAGGTCGCCCTCGACCACACATCGCTGATCTCGGCGATCATCCCGTTCTCACTCGGCGTCACCGGCAGCGCCGGCCTGATCGGCCTGGGATCACTGGCCGGCCTGCTGATGATCTTCGTGGGCATCACCGGCGCCCTGCGCAGCCAGTTCGCCTCCCCGGCCCCAGTCGCCGCCCGCTGGCGCGCCATGCACATGCTGGCCTACCCGGCCTGGTGCTTCGCCCTGGTCCACGGCCTGTACTCGGGCCGCGAGGCCAAGCCGATCTTCGTGATCCTCTACAGCCTCTCGCTGGCCGGCGTCATCGGCGCACTCGCCCTGCGCGCGGCGCCCCGCCCGATCAAGCGCAAGGTCGCCGACCGGATCCAGGCCGTCCTGGGCACCGGGGAGCGGCCGGGCCGCGAGGAGCTGGACGCGAGCCGTGCCAGGAACGCGGAGACCGCGTCCGCCCTGCCGGGCTACGAGAACAAGCGCGCGGGGCAGTCGCGTACGGCCCCGTCCTACGAGGCCCCCGCGCCGCCCGCCCCCGAGCCCGCGAACGGCTTCGCGGCCGCTTACCGCGCCGTCACACCGACCCCGCGCATCCCGCAGCAGCCGTCCTACGGCGCCGACCAGACCGCCCGCATGGACCTGCCGATGGACATGCAGCCCACGGAGGCGATCCCGCGCTACGACACCGGCGGCAGCACCTCGGGCAGCTGGCCGATCCCGTCGCCCCCGCCGGTCGGCGAGGCACCTCCGTCGGCCTACGACCCACTCCAGGACACCGGATACAACATCCCGACCTACCGCAATACGGACACATCCGGATACGGCACGAGTGATGTGTACGACACCGGTGAGTCGAACAACTTGTCCGGCGCGTACTACCCGAACGACACGTACAACAGCGGTCCCGCCACTGATCCATCGCCCGGTGATTCGTATGACTTCGACACACCGGGCTCGGGCGAACCTTGGAACATGCCTTCCGGAGGCTATAGGTGAACGAGGCCCTGCCCGACGTCCCAGAAGTCCGCGTGGTCGGTCTTCCTCAGCTCACGTCGGGCTTCGACCTTGTCGAAAGACTTGACCTGCCCATGCACCTGAAGGTGCACGGGCCGCTCGAACCCCTGGGCGGCGAACAACTCGCGAAGCTGGCCGAGAACATCAACCTGAAGGGCCGCGGCGGCGCGGGCTTCCCCTTCCACAAGAAACTGCGCTCGGTCGCCGAGGCGGCCATCAAGCGCGGTGTGCGCCCGGTCGTCGTCGTCAACGGCAGCGAGGACGAACCGGCCTGCCGCAAGGACACGGTGCTCATCAACCGTGCCCCGCACCTCATCCTGGACGGCGCCCTGCTGGTCGCCGAGGCCCTGGGTGCGCGCACGCTCGTGGTGGGGGTCACCCGGGAGTCCACCCAGCGGTCCATGGAGGCCGCGCTCGCCGAACGCGGCCTCAGCAACGGCCGCCGGTCGGCGCTCCGCGCGCGCGTGCAGCGCAATCCCGTCCGTATGGTCACCGGAGCGGCGGCCTCGCTGATCCGCTCCATCGACGGCGGTCCGGCGATCCCGCCCGGCCGCAAGGTCAGCGCCTCGCAGAACGGCGTCGGCGGCGCGCCCACCCTGCTGTCGAACGCGGAGACGTTCGCGCAGCTGGCGATCGCCGCCCGCATCGGCCCGGAGCGCTACGGCAACACCGGCCTGTACGACGAGCCGGGCACCGTCATGCTCACGGTCTCCGGCGCGGTCGCCCGCCCCATGGTGATCGAGGCCCCCACCGGCGTGCCGCTGCGCTACATCCTGCAGCTCGCCGGCGCCCCGCCGGTCCCGCAGGGCGTGCTGACCGGCGGCTACCACGGCAAGTGGATCGACGCCGCGACGGTCAACGAGGCGGTCGTCTCGCGCAACTCGCTGGACGCGGTGGGCGGTGCGCTCGGCGCGGGCGCGATCCTGCCGATCAGTCAGGAGACCTGCCCGCTGGGCGAGTCGCTGATGGTGGCGAAGTGGCTGGCCGAGGAGAGCGCGGGGCAGTGCGGTCCCTGCTACCTCGGTCTGCCGGCCGCCGCGCGCGGCCTGGAGGACATCCTCAACGGCGGCGGCCCGGCCGCCCTGGAGGCCCTCAAGCAGGTCGCCAAGAACGTGAAGCGGCGCGGCGCGTGCTCGCACCCGGACGGCTCCGCGATGTTCCTGGAGTCGACCATCAAGGCGTTCACCGACGACCTCGCCGCGCATGTCCTCGGCAATGGCTGCGGACGGCCCGTGGAGGGCGTTCTGCCGCTCTTCGAGGGCGGCGTGACGCCCGCGGGCCTCCCGGGTGGCGCCGCCGCCGAGGAGAACGGCCCCAGCCGCCAGAAGATCTACGTCGACTGGACGCTGTGCCGCGGCCACGGCCTGTGCGCCGACATCCTCCCGGAGGTCTTCGAACTCGGCGCCGACGGCTTCCCCACCGTCGCCCAGGCCCAGGTGCCGCGTTACGCCGAGGCGAAGGCGCTCCGCGCGGTCCGCCGCTGCCCCGCCCTCGCCCTGCGCCTCGAGGAGGCGGCCCCGCGCGACAACAGCGCGTCCCGCAACCTCCCCGTCCTCTCCCAGGGCCGCGGCCGCCGCGCACTGGGGCGCTGAGCCGGCATCACGAAGGGGGCCGCCCGGATCGGGCGGCCCCCTTCGTCGTCAGCGGGGACGCGGGACAACTGCCCCTGGAAACGCAAGAATCCCGCCGGATCAGATGATCGGGCGGGATCTTTCTGTGGAGCTAAGGAGAATTGAACTCCTGACCTCCTGCATGCCATGCAGGCGCTCTACCAACTGAGCTATAGCCCCTTGCGCTGGCCTCGTGGGTTTCCCCCGGCGGCGACGCCAACATTACACGCTCCCCCGGGTGGAACACCAAATCGTTTCCGTGAGGCCCGCCACCGACGGGCCTCACGCAGTGACGAACGAGTAGAACCGTTTGAGCGTGCAGTGTTCCTCAAGGAGCCGGCCGTAGATCGGCTCGCCCTCGAGTTCACGGTACGTCTCGATCGGGTCGCCTTTTATGATCAGCGCCCGCGCGCACTCCTCGCACCAGTACTGGTAGTCGGGATTGACCGGCTCCATGTCCCGCACGATCGGCGTCCCGCTGCCGCACCAGTCGCACTTTCGCCTGTGTGCACCCATCGATCAGCTCCAGCTGTGGCCGCAGGCCGTGCACACGTAGGAAATCCCGCCGTTGTCACCGAGGACTTGGGCGACATGGAGGGAACCGCAGGAAGGGCAGGTGAGCCGGGTGACCGTATCCCGTGTCGACGCTGCTTCAAGGAGGTGGCCCACCTCCTTGAGGATGCTCGCAGGCATCACTGCTCCCTCCCGTCGGGCCGCGCCCCCTTCCGGCCGTTTGATTCTGCCACGGCCGGACCAATACGGTCAGCGACGCCTCAGTACCAGTCCGGACACGGCACCCACCGCCGCCGTCCCGGCCAGCGCGAACATGCACGCCGAGAGCGCCTCCGCAGAGGTATACGCCTCGAAAGCCCCGAGTGACTCAAGCCGGTTCAAGAACAGTGTGCCGAACGCGGCGACTCCGGTCAGCTGACCGAGCTGGGTGACCGTGGCGAGCAGCCCGCTGGCGTCCGCCGCGTCCTCGGGCCGCACCGTGGCCAGCGCCCTGGTCAGCGTGGGGCTGAAGGCCAGCGCGAGCCCGACACCCACGCACGCGTACGCGACATGCGCCCACACCCCGCCGTCACCGCCGCCCTCGAGCGCGAGACCGACCCCGGCCACGGACAGCGCGGTGATCAGGAACCCGGCCGGCGTCAGCGCGCGCTGCCAGGCCGCGGGCCACCTCCGCCAGGTCAGGCCGACCAGGCCGAAGACGACCGCGGTCGGCGCGAAGGTCAGGCCGGCGCGCAGCGCGCTGTAGCCGAGACCGCCCTGGACGTGCAGCGTGAGCACGAACAGGAAGCCGCCGTTGACCGCCATGACGGCCATGATGCGCAGGACGGCCAGGCCCATGCCCGGGTGCCGCAGCACCCTCGGCGCGATCAGCGGATCGCCGCCGCGGCGGGCGAGCCGGGCCTCGTACGCGCAGAACACCGTGAACAGCACAGCGGCGGCGGCCAGCGACGGCCAGGACCACAGCGGCCAGTCCTCCTCCTGCCCCAGCACCAGCGGGACGGTGAACAGCGACACGGCCGCACCGAGCAGGACAAGGCCCGGCAGGTCCAGGCCGCGCCGGCGCTCGCCGCCGTGGTCGCGCGGCAGCACACGGCGCCCGACGATCAGGAGGACGACGCCCACGGGCACGTTCACCAGGAACACCGGCCGCCAGCCGGTGCCGAACAGGTCGGCGCTGACCAGGACTCCGCCGAGTATCTGTCCGGCGACGGCACCGACGGCGAGGACCGCCGAGTACGCGCCCAGCGCCTTCACCCGGGCCTCGCCGACGAAGTTCCGCTGGATGAGGCTGAGCACCTGCGGGATCATCACCGCCGAGCCGATGCCCTGGACCAGCCGGAAGGCGATCAGTTCCGGGGCGCCCTGCGCCAGGCCGCAGGCGAGCGAGGCGGCGGTGAACAGGCCCATCCCGACGAGGTGGACCCGGCCGTGGCCGTACCGGTCGCCGAGGCGGGCACCGGTGATCAGCAACACGGAGTAGGTGATGGTGTATCCGGCGACCACCAGCTGCAACTCGGCGCCCGAGGCGTGGAGTTCGGAGCCGATGGTGGGAGCCGCGACGTTCACGATGAAGACGTCGAGCAGGGCCATGAACGTGGCGGCGAGCACGACCGCGAGCAGCGGCCGGGACCCGTTGTCAGTGCCGGGTGTTTCACTGATCGCAGGACTAGGAACGGGTGCGATACCCGCTCCGGAACGGGGCGTTGTCGTCATGCCGTCGAGCGTGACGCCACCGCGGTACGGGTGCCGAGAGCCCACCGATGCTGGTACTGACAGCACCTGGCAGGGCACGGGCCGGGCGGCGAGGATGGGGGATGTGACGATGGGGACGACGCAGCGCCGCCGACCCGAGCTGGCCGCGTTTCTGCGCACCAGGCGCGCCCGGGTGACGCCGGCGGACGTGGGGATGGCGCCGGGCTTACGGCGCCGTACGCCGGGACTGCGCCGCGAGGAGGTCGCCCAGCTCTCGGGGGTCGGGATCACCTGGTACACCTGGCTGGAGCAGGGCCGCCCGATCAACGCCTCCGCGCAGGTCCTGGACGCCGTGGCGCGCACCCTGCGCCTCGATCCGCCCGAGCGTGAGCATCTGTACCACCTGGCCGAAGTGCCGTACTCCTCCGCGCCGGAGGCCGTCGCGCAGACCGTGGGTCCGGAGGTCCAGGGCATCATCGACGCCCTGGAGCCGCGCCCGGCGGTGGTCTACAACTCCCGGTTCGACATCGTGGCCGCCAACGAGGTCTACCGGATCCTGTTCGGCGTACCGCTGAGACAGCCCAGCGGCCGCCTGCCGAACGCCCTGTGGGCCTTGTTCACCGCGCCGGACGAGGACTGCCCGCTGATGTTCCGGGAGACGGAGCTGCCGGTGATGGTCGCGACCCTGCGCGCCGCCTACGGGCTGCATGCCGGCGAGCCGGTCTGGGAGGACTTCATACGCAAGCTGTCCGCAGCGAGCCCGCTGTTCGCCCGACTGTGGGAGAGCGGCGACGTGGCGGAGCCGGGACGGCGGGTGAAGGGTTTCAGACATCCGGCGGTGGGCGAACTGCGGATGACCTCGTTGTCGCTGTCGATCCATGGGATGCCGGAGTGCCGGATCGTCGTCTACACGCCGGACGACGAGCAGACGGCACAGCGCACGGCCCAGTTGACGGGAATGAAAAATCCCGCCCTGTGAGGACGGGATCTTCGTCTGTGGAGCTAAGGAGAATTGAACTCCTGACCTCCTGCATGCCATGCAGGCGCTCTACCAACTGAGCTATAGCCCCTTGCTGGTTCTTCCCGCTCGGCGGGGCGAACAAGAAGAACTTTAGCCTGCGACCTGCCAGAAAGTGAAATCCGCTCAGTCGTCGTCGCCGAGCACCGGTTCCGGCAGCGTGCCGGCGTTGTGCTCGAGGAGACGCCAGCCGCGGGCACCTTCGCCGAGGACGGACCAGCAGCAGTTGGAGAGGCCGCCGAGGCTCTCCCAGTGCCGGGTCTCCAGCCCGAGGAGCCGGCCGATGGTGGTGCGGATCGTGCCGCCGTGGCTGACCACGACGAGCGTGCCGTTGTCGGGGAGCTTGTCGGCGTGCCGGGTCACCACGGGGGCGGCGCGGTCGGCCACCTCGCTCTCCAGTTCGCCGCCACCGCGGCGGACCGGCTCACCGCGCTTCCACGCGGCGTACTCCTCACCGTGCGCGGCGATGATCTCGTCATGCGTCAGCCCCTGCCAGACGCCCGCGTAGGTCTCGCGCAGGCCCTCGTCGTGGCTGACGTCGAGGCCGGTGAGCGCGGCGAGCTCGCCGGCCGTGTTCGCGGCCCGCTTGAGGTCCGAGGCGACGATCGCGTCGGGCTCCAGGGAGGCGAGCAACCGGGCGGCCCGGCGGGCCTGGGCCACGCCGGTCTCGGTGAGCTCCACGTCCGTGGTGCCCTGGAAGCGGCGCTCCACGTTCCAGGCGGTCTGGCCGTGCCGCCACAGGATGACGCGGCGGCCCCGGCCGGGCCGCCCTGCCGTCACTTCACCGGTGGCGCTCACCGCCAGTCACCACCGAGGTCCTCGGCGTCCTCGGCGGCCTTCAGCTTGGCGTGCTCCTCGGCCTTGCCGCGGGTGGCCTTGGCGTCCTCGGGCAGGTCGAGCTCGGGGCAGTCCTTCCACAGCCGCTCCAGGGCGTAGAAGACGCGCTCCTCGCTGTGCTGGACGTGGACGACGATGTCGACGTAGTCGAGCAGGACCCAGCGGGCCTCGCGGTCGCCCTCGCGGCGCACCGGCTTGACGCCGAGCTCCTTCTGGAGCCGCTCCTCGATCTCGTCGACGATCGACTTGACCTGGCGGTCGTTGGGCGCGGAGGCCAGCAGGAAGGCGTCCGTGATCGACAGTACGTCGCTGACGTCGTAGGCGATGATGTCGTGCGCGAGCTTGTCGGCGGCCGCCTGTGCGGCGGTGTGGATGAGCTCGATGGAGCGGTCAGTGGCGGTCACTACACGGCTTTCGGTCGGCGGTCACTTGACATCAAGGGTCTCACGGACCGCCGACGGCACCCCATTCCTTTGCCGATCACGCCGTGGGGCCGGGTCGCGGACGTCCGCGACCCGGCCCCGTGACCCGGTTCCCGCCGGTCTCCCGGCCGGTTACGACGCCGAGGGCTCGTAGTCCTGGCCGAGGACCACGGAGACGTTCGCGTTCGAGGAGGTCTTGCCCTTGGCGACGGCGCTGGTGGGCAGACCCAGGGTCTTGGCGACCTCGGTGGCGTTCTCCTTGTCGGCGGCGTCGGTGTAGACGACCTTGGAGGCGCTCTGGGCGGCGGACGCGGTGCCGCCCTCCAGGAAGGTGAAGCCGCCGTTGAGGAGCACGATGCGGGCCTTCTCGGAGTTGCCCTTGACACCGCTGGCGTTCTGGACGGACACGCGGACGGCGGCATCCTTGTCGGGGCTCTTCGCCGTGCCGCCGAGGACGTCCTTGACCACGCTGTCGCTGGCCTGGGCGCTCAGCGTGCCGTCGGTCCGGACGGGCAGCAGGGCGGTCTTGTAGTCGCCGCCCTTGGCGAGGTCGGCGAGCTTGGCGAGGAAGGTGCCGAGGTCCTTGTCGGTGAGCGACGGGTCGAGGATCTGCGCCAGCGTCTGGACGGTGACCGTGGCGCCCTGCGCGTCGGAGGACACCTTGCGCAGCACGCCCTGCATGACCTGCCCGAACCGCTCCAGCTGGGCGTTCTGGGCCTCGCCGGAGGCGCGGTAGGTGGCGTAGGCGACGGCCGCCTTGCCGCCGAGGGTCCGGTCCTTGCCCTTGCTCACCAGGGGCGCGGTGCCCTTCTTTCCGTCCGGGTCGGGCACGTCGGCATCGGCGTCGATCTCGATGTTGCCGATGATGTCGACGAGGTTCTGCAGGTAGGGGGTGTCCAGACGCCAGGTGCCCTGGATCTCGGTGCCGAGGACCGTGTCGATGGCCTCGCGGGTGCCGGAGGAGCCGTCGTCCTCGACCGACTTGGCGAGGGTGGTCGTGGAGCCGTCGTCGTCGGCCACGGCGAGGGAGTTGGGGAGCAGGACCGTGGTGCCCTGCCGGGTGGTGGTGTTGTCGACGAGCAGCGCCGTGGAGGTGCCGCCCTTCTTGGTGTTGTGCAGGTGGACGACGATCACGTCGCGGTTCTGGGCGGTCGCGGAGGTGGCCGTGCCTGTCTTGGAGTCGGAGGAGGACAGGCCGGGCAGCTTCCCGGCGTACCAGAGGTAGCCGACGCCGCCGACCGCGGTCAGCGCCAGGACGACGACGAGGGCGACGAGGCGGCTGCGGGCGCGGCGCTTGGCCTCCTCGCGCCGCTCGGTGCGGTTCTCGGTGAAGTTCAGCCAGTCGATGACGTCCTCGGAGTCGGTGTCCGGCTCCTCGACGAAGGCGAACTGCCCGGTCGCGTAGTCGCGTTCGGTCCGGCCGTCGCCGGAGGGGGCGTCGGTCTCCTCGGGCGGGCCGGCCTGCTGCGGGATGTAGGCGGTCTGCTCGGCGACCCGGGGCTGCCGGCCGCTCGCGGCGGTGTGGCCGTAAGGGTCGTACGACGTCCCCGGCGCTCCTTGTGTCGCTCCGTGCCCGTACGGGTCGTAGGGCGGCACGGGAGCCTGCTGACCGGTGTCGTACGGGTCGTACGAGGGCGCGGGGTGCCGGCTTCCGGTGTCGTACGACTGCCCGGGGTACTGCCCTGTCTGCTGTCCGCCCGCCGCGTACGGGTCGTAGCCGTAGCCCTGTTGTTGTGCGTACGGGTCGTACGGCTGCTGTTGCGGCTGCTGCTGGGCGGCCGGCTGGTAGATGGGCCGGCCGTACTCGTCGTAGCCGACGAGCTCGTACCGGTCGTCGTGGTCGCCGCCGTATCCCGCGTCGTATCGGTCGTTCACCGGTGCCCCTCTCGGCTCACTCGCCGCGGTACAGCTCGCGCTTGTCGATGTAGCGCACGACTCCGTCCGGCACCATGTACCAGATGGGGTCCCCCTTGGCGACTCTCGCACGGCAGTCCGTCGAGGAGATGGCGAGCGCGGGCACCTCCACGAGGGAGACACCGCCCTCCGGGAGACCCGCGTCCGTGAGGTGGTGGCCGGGGCGGGTGACCCCGATGAAGTGCGCCAGGGAGAACAGCTCCTCGGTGTCGCGCCAGGTCAGCAGCTGGGCGAGGGCGTCGGCGCCGGTGATGAAGAAGAGGTCCGTGTCGGGGTTGAGCGCGCGCAGGTCGCGCAAGGTGTCCACGGTGTAGGTGGGACCGCCGCGGTCGAGGTCGATCCGGCTCACCGAGAACTGCGGGTTCTCGGCGGTCGCGATGACCGTCATCAGGTAGCGGTCCTCGGCCGGCGAGACGCTGCGGTGGCTCTTCTGCCACGGCTGCCCGGTCGGCACGAACACCACCTCGTCCAGGTGGAACTGCGCGGCGACCTCACTGGCCGCCACGAGGTGCCCGTGGTGGATCGGGTCGAACGTTCCGCCCATGACGCCGAGGCGGCGCTTGCCGGGGTTCGACGGGGCGTTGCCCGGGCCGGTAGGCATGTCCTGCTCTCCCATGCGTGCAGACCCTACCGGCCCGTCCTGAGGACGCCGGTCGGAGGAGGCCCGGAGTGCCCCGTTATGGGCACCGGGTGCCTCAGCGGTCGCGGTTGAAGCGGGTGGTGATCCACAGCAGGAGCATCAGGACGACGAACGCGCCGCCACCGGTGAGAAGGGGGTTGAGGCTCTCGTGGTTGCCGCCGTGCTCCTCGCCCTCGGCGGCAACGGTGACCAACTGGGCTGCGGCGCTGTGGAAGCTCATCTTCGGCAGGACCTATCCGGTGGGCGGGATAAAGATGTCGGCCCATCGTAAGCGGGCGGCTCCGCGCCGATCACGCCGACTCCGCCGCGAGGGAACTTCCGCGCCGTTTCAGTCGTCCTTCTGCCTGTAGCCACGCAGCAGGAACCACGCGGTCAGGGCACAGCCCACCAGCATCACGACCAGTACGACCCGGAGCAGGTTTCCGGCCCCTTGCTGCTCGGCTGCGCCCGCGGTTCCGGCGAGCCAGGCGGACGCGGGGTTGTGCTCCATGACGGGACTCCTTCGCTGTACTGCCCGTCCACCGTATCTCCGCCTAGGCTGGGCTCTGCTTCGGGGGCGCAAAGGACCGCACAAGGGTCCGCAAAGGGTCACTCTCACGCACATGGGGGAAGACATGTCCGACGACGGACACGAGCAGAACGGGCACGAGCAGAACGGGCACGAGAACGTGCCGAGCAGGCAGCGCAGGCGCTTCCCCGGAATCTCCTCGCGTGCGTACGAGCACCCTGCCGACCGCTCCGCCCTGGTGGCGCTGCGGAAGCTGAGCGGGTTCGACACGGTCTTCAAGGCGCTCAGCGGGCTGCTGCCCGAGCGGAGCCTGAGGCTGATGTTCCTGTCCGACTCCGTACGGGTGTCGGACCAGCAGTTCGCGTACCTCAACGACATGCTGCGGGACGCCTGTTACATCCTGGACCTGGAGAAGGTCCCGCCGATGTACGTGAGCCAGGACCCGAAGCCGAACGCGATGTGCATCGGCCTGGACGAGCCGATCATCGTCGTCACCACGGGCCTCGTCGATCTGCTGGACGAGGAGGAGATGCGGGCGGTCGTCGGGCACGAGGTGGGGCACGCCCTGTCCGGCCACGCGGTCTACCGGACCATCCTGCTGTTCCTGACCAGCCTCGCCATCCGGGTGGCGTGGATCCCGCTGGGCAACCTCGCGATCATGGCGATCGTGACCGCGCTGCGCGAGTGGTTCCGCAAGTCGGAGCTGTCGGCGGACCGGGCGGGGCTGCTGGTGGGGCAGGACCTGCGGGCCTCGATGCGGGGTCTGATGAAGCTGGCGGGCGGCCACCATCTGCACGAGATGAACGTGGACGCGTTCCTGAAGCAGGCCGAGGAGTACGAGGCCGGGGGCGATCTGCGCGACTCCGTGCTGAAGATCCTCAATGTGCTGCCGCGTTCCCACCCCTTCACCACCGTGCGGGCGGCCGAGCTGAAGAAGTGGGCCGAGTCCCGCGACTACCAGCGGATCATGGACGGCCACTACCCGCGGCGCACCGAGGACAAGGACACCTCGGTCACGGACTCCTTCCGTGAGTCGGCGGCCAGCTACGCGAGCAATGTGAAGAGCTCCAAGGACCCCCTGATGAAGCTGGTCAGCGACATCGCCGGCGGCGCGGGCGACCTGGGCGGCCGCGTCCGCCGAGGCTTCGGCGGCTTCACGACCACGACCACGAGGGACGACGAGCCCCCGACGGACACGGACTCGCGCCCGCGAGACGAGGACTGACGCGGGGGCCTTCACGACTGGCGGCGACGGGAGAGACCCAGGGGCGCGGGGCTGTATCAATGTGCGGCTACCGCCGCGCGGGCGCGACCAGCCACGCACAACCCGCACCCGCCGTACAGCCGAACCCCCACGGCGATGGGGCGCACCGCACCTCATACCTTCGGCAACGCCCCCGCCGCCAGCGTCCCGCACACCGCCGTCGCCCGATCCGTAGCGAACGGATCCGTCCCGGCCGGCCCGCCCGTCTTCGCGGTCTGGCCGGCCAGCAGCGGACTCAGCGCCTCCGCCACGTTGCCCCCGCAGGACAGCGGCCCGGCCTGGACGTACGACACGGTGAGCTGGGCCTGGTGCAGGCGCACGTCGTTGTGGTCGAAGCGGAACCGCATCTCGCGCCGCACGGTGAACAGCGACGCCTCGGCCCCGGCGCCCGCCCCGACGGGCCGCAGCGCGTACACGAAGGTGTGGTCCGCGGTGACCTCGAGGAACGTCGAGTCCGTCTCGGTGGCCCGCAGGGTCCCCTGCACCCGGATCCTCGGGTCGGCCAGCTCCACGCTCTTGGCGTCGAAGCGCACCAGCCATCCGGTGACCGTGTGGCGCCCGTCGGCGGCCGGATGGCTCAGGCTCTCGTCGAACTGGAGGTGCTGGTCCGCCGGCAGCAGCACCCGCACGGGACGGGTCTGCCCGCCGGTGAGCACCTCCGGGTAGAGCGCGGAGCGGACGAGGTACTCCTTGACGGTGTCCAGCGCGCTCGACACCTGGGTCTGGGAGAAGTGCGAGGTGTCACGGGCGGCGGGCATCGTGATCCCCGCGGCACCGATGCGGAACCGGGCGGCGGGGCTGTGCGCGTACAGCTGCTCGGGGTCGGTCGCGCCGGGCACCTTGCCCTCGGGGGCGAGCGGGACGACGGTCGCCCGGAAGAGGCTCGCTTCGACATCCCTCATCGCGGCGGGGCTCTCGTAGGGGTGCCGTACGCCCATGTAGATCGCCGTGCCGAAGGCCAGGGCGATCAGCAGGACCAGGACGAGCGCCTGCCGGGACAGTCCGCCGCGGCGGACCGGTGGACGGCGGCGGACGGCGGGCGCGTGGTCGGCGATGCGCTCCTGCGCGGAGAATTCCTGGAGCCGGGCAGCACGGACGAACGATTCGTCGAAGACGACGGATCGGTACTCGTCCTCTCCACCAGCGGGGCCGCCCTCGGGTGCCCCCTCGGGTGGTTCTCCAGGCCCTCCCATATCTTCAGAGTAGGTCTCCGGGAGCTCAGGTAAACGCCCCGCTGCGCGACAACTTCTGACAGGTTCTCACCAGGATCGTCAGCCAGTGGGCCGGTAAAGGCTCAAGGCATCCGCGGGGTCGCCGAGATGGCCGGCTGGGAGTGGTCGGCGGAGGCCGAGGGTGCCGACCCGGTGCCCTGCTCCAGTCCGGTCGAGGCGGGGGCCGAGGGACCTTGGTCCCGGCTGTTGGAGGACGCGCCCCGGTAGACCGCGGTGAAGGCCAGCGCGACCATGCCGATGCCCATCACGAGGGCCAGCATCCAGGCGACGGGACGGTGCCAGCGGACCTGTTTGCCGTACGTCCCAGGAGCGCCGTAACGGCCCTCCAGGACATCGGTGTCGTCCAGCTCGTCGAGCTCGGGATCATGGCCGAAACGGTCGTGCCCGTCGGGGCCGTACCCGTCCTCGTAGCGCTCGCCTCTGCCGTGGGTCCGGCGGGCCTCGGCCTCGGAGGCCTCCGCTCTCGCCTGCGCGGCGGCCAGGAGGCGTTCGACGGCGGTCGGCTCGTGCACCACGGCCGCTCGTACGAAGGCCTCGTCGAAGACCACGGAGGCGAACTCTTCGTCCGACACCCCGCGGTCGTGGTCGTCGTCGGGCTCCCAGCCGTCAGGGAACGGCGTGCCCCCCACGTCCTCCGGCACGGATCCAGAGTAGACCTGGGGGGTCAATTTGGGCAGACGGTATGGAAATTCATCCGCCTTGTGAGACACCTCTCGTGCGGCACGGGCGCGCACCGGGAGCGCGTGCCGCACGCATATGCGCGGCCGTGCGTCTCAGCGCCGTACGTGCCCGTCGCCCGTGACGATGTACTTCGTGCTCGTCAGCTCCGGCAGCCCCATCGGGCCGCGCGCGTGCAGCTTCTGCGTGGAGATGCCGATCTCGGCGCCGAAGCCGAACTGGCCGCCGTCGGTGAAGCGGGTGGAGGCGTTCACGGCGACGGTCGTGGAGTCGACCAGCTGGGTGAAGCGGCGGGCGGCCTGCTGGGAGGTCGTCACGATGGCCTCGGTGTGACCGGAGGTCCACAGCCGGATGTGCTCGACGGCCTTGTCGAGCGAGTCGACGACCGCGGCGGCGATGTCGTAGGAGAGGTACTCGGTGTCCCAGTCCTCGAGCGTGGCCTCGACGACGGTCGCCTTGCTGTCCTTCGCGTACGCCAGCACCCGCTGGTCGGCGTGGACGGTCACCCCGGCCTCCGCGAGGGCGTCCAGGGCGCGCGGCAGGAACTCGGGGGCGATGTCCTGGTGGACCAGGAGGGTCTCGGCGGCGTTGCAGACGCTGGGGCGCTGGGCCTTGGAGTTGATCAGGATGGCGATCGCCATGTCGAGGTCCGCCTGGGCGTCGACGTAGACGTGGCAGTTGCCGGTGCCGGTCTCGATGACCGGGACGACGGACTCGGTGACGACCGTCCGGATCAGGGAGGCGCCGCCGCGCGGGATCAGGACGTCGACGAGGCCGCGGGCCCGCATCAGCTCGCGCACGCTCTCCCGGCTCTCGCCGGGCACCAGCTGGACGGCGTCGGCGGGCAGCCCGGCCCCGCCCACGGCGTCGCGCAGCACCCGCACGAGAGCGGTGTTGGACTCGTACGCCGAGGCCGAGCCTCGCAGCAGGACCGCGTTGCCGGACTTGAGGCACAGCGCCGCCGCGTCCACCGTCACGTTCGGCCGGGCCTCGTAGATGATGCCGACGACGCCGAGCGGGACACGGACCTGGCGCAGGTCGATGCCGTTGGGGAGGGTGGAGCCGCGGACGACCTCGCCGACGGGGTCGGGCAGGGCGACGACGTCCCGCACGTCGGAGGCGATGGCGCGGATCCGCTCCGGGGTCAGCGTCAGCCGGTCGATGACGGTCTCGCTGGTGCCGGCCTCGCGGGCCTTGGCGATGTCCTTGGCGTTGGCCTCGACGATCTCGCTCGTACGGACCTCCAGCGCGTCCGCGATGGCGAGCAGCGCGTCGTCCTTCTCGGCCCGCGGGAGCGGGGCGAGGTCGGCGGCGGCGGCCTTGGCGCGGTAGGCGGCCTGCGTGACCGGGGACATGGAGTCGTACGGCGAGAGCGTGGTCATGAGGGAAGGGTAGTGCGCCGTACGGGGGCGGCCACCGCTCATCCCACACCGCGAGACACCTCCCCTTTGCGCCTAAACCGGCGCCGCTCTCGCGGACGTGGTTGCTCGCCGTGGAGGTTGCTCAATTGATGGTTGCGGTCCGTGGTCGGATCAGAACGGGTGTACGCCTACCGGTATCGCCGGCAGCGGGCCGTACCCCTCGGAGATGCGCTGGTGGTAGGTCTCGCGGTCGATGACCTCCAGGCCGACGATCTCCCAGGGCGGCAGCCCCGCGGTCAGGCGGTGCTCGCCCCACAGCCGCAGCGCGACGGCGGCCGCGTCGTGCAGATCGCGGGCCTCCTCCCAGTAGCGGATCTCCGCGTGGTCGTTGGCGTAGCGGCTGGTCAGCAGAAAGGGATGGTCGTGGGCGAGCTGTTCGAGGCCGCGCCGCACTTCCTTCAGCGGGGCCTCCTTCCCGGAGACGCTGAGGGTCACGTGCCACAGTCGGGGCAGGTCCCGCGGCTCCTCGTACCGATCACCGGCCGCGACGCTCGTCAGGACGCGCTCCTCACCGGCCCCGCGCGACGAGGCCTCGGCGGCACCGCTGCGGGACCGGTCCCCAGGGCGCACTCGTCTCACGACGGCCTCCTTTACGCAGTGACCGACCCGGTGGTCGTGCGGATGTGTCCCTGAGACAAAGTTGAGCAGGCCGCAAGAGTTCGCGTGGCGCTTTTGCGGAACGTCCACCTGAGGGCGACGGTCTTGGCAGGGCGTTCACCCCGTTTTCGGCTACGAAGGGCCTTCCACGGCCTCCTGCCGCGCTCAGGGGTGCAGGATCACCAGGTCGTCCCGGTGCACGACCTCGCGCTCGTACGCGGGACCCAGCTCGCGCGCCAGCTCCCGCGTCGAACGTCCGATCAGCTGAGGGATCTCCTTGGCGTCGAAGCTGACGAGCCCCCGGGCCACCGCGCGCCCCTCGCCGTCCCGCAGTTCGACGGGGTCGCCGGCGTTGAACTCGCCCTCGACGGCGGCGATCCCGGCCGGCAGCAGCGACTTGCGGCGCTGGACGACCGCCCGGACCGCACCGTCGTCCAGGGTCAGGGAGCCCTGCGGGGTGGAGGCGTGCTGCAGCCACAGCAGCCGGTCGGCGGAGCGCTTGCCGGTGGGGTGGAAGTAGGTGCCGGTGTCGCCGCCGAAGAGCGCTTCGGCCGCATGGACCGCGCTGGTCAGCACCACGGGGATGCCGGCCGCGGCGGCGATCCGGGCGGCCTCGACCTTGGTGACCATGCCGCCGGTGCCGACGCCGGCCTTGCCGGTGCTGCCGATGTCGACGCCGGCCAGGTCCGCGGGCCCGCGCACCTCCGCTATCCGCGAGGTGCCCGGCTTGCTGGGGTCACCGTCGTAGACCCCGTCGACGTCGGACAGGAGCACCAGGAGGTCGGCCCGCACCAGATGGGCCACCAGCGCGGCGAGACGGTCGTTGTCGCCGAAGCGGATCTCGTCGGTGGCGACGGTGTCGTTCTCGTTGACGACCGGGAACGCGCCCATCGCCAGGAGCTTGTCGAGGGTGGTGGAGGCGTTGCGGTGGTGGGAGCGGCGGCTCATGTCGTCGCTGGTGAGCAGGACTTGGCCGACGCGGACGCCGTAGCGGGCGAAGGAGGCGGTGTAGCGGGCCACGAGCAGGCCCTGGCCGACGCTGGCGGCCGCCTGCTGGCGGGCGAGGTCCTTGGGGCGGCGGCGCAGTCCCAGCGGGGCGAGTCCGGCCGCGATGGCGCCGGAGGAGACGAGGACGACCTCCTTCTCCCCGCCGCTGCGGCTCTTGGCGAGAACATCGACGAGCGCGTCGACCCGGTCGGCGTCCAGGCCGCCCGACGCGGTGGTCAGCGACGAGGAACCCACCTTGACGACGATCCTGCGGGCCTCGCTCACGGCCTGCCTCACGCTTGCCACCTGCAATGTCCCCACTTCCTTGCGCGTGGCAGCAATCTACGCGAAGGGGCCGGTGCGAGACGTATCGGTCCAGCCCCCGGACACATCAGGAGGTAACTGTTTGCTCACCCTTCGCATACGGCAAAAAGGTTGTAGAGGTTGCTCATAGAAATCAAAGACGATCCAAATTTATTCTGAAGTTTGTGTCACCTAAAGTTCACAGCGTGAAGCGCATCCTGATCCGGTCCGGCAAGAGCCCGTTCGACGTGGTCCCCGTGGAAGAGTCCCTCCAGCGGGACATCATCGCCACCAACTCGGGCAACTTGATCTTCAGCGATGCCACCCACAAGCTGCTCGAAGCCCCGGACACCGAGGTCGTCTCGAACGGCATCAAGTCGCTGGTGTCCGAGGCCGACCGGATCAACCAGGAGTACGACGCCTTCGTCGTACCGCTGGCGAACGCCTTCCGCCCGTCCTTCGAGCAACAGCTCAAGCGGCTGACGCGGCTGATCACCCGGCTGAAGATCCCGGTCGTGGTGGTCGGCGTCGGTGCGCAGACCGGGCTGAACTACGACCCGGCGCGGCTGAAGCCCATCGAGCCGTCCGTGCGCGAGTTCGTCTCGGCGGTGCTCGAGCGCAGCGCCTCGATCGGGGTGCGCGGCGAGTTCACCGAGCAGTACCTCAGAGACATGGGGTTCCGGGACGTCGAGACCATCGGCTGCCCCTCGCTGTTCATGTACGGCAAGGAACTCGACGTACAGAAGCGGTCTGCGGAGCTGACCGCCGAGTCCCGGATCGCGGTCAACGGGTCGCACAACGCGGTCCAGAAGCAGGGTCTGGGCAAGATCATCGAGCAGGCCCACGCCCGCTATCCGCATCTGCGCTTCATCGGCCAGAACCTCTCCGACGCACGGCAGTTGCACTGGCGGGACCTGTCGGACCCGAACTCCAGGGTGACGGCGATACCGACGCACCCCGACCACCCGATGTACCAAGAGGACAAGGTCCGCGTCTACGTCGACCCGATCACCTGGATCGACGACCTGCGCGACTTCGACTTCTCCTTCGGTTCCCGCATCCACGGCAACATCGCGGCGCTGCTCGCCGGCACGCCCGCCACCGTGCTCGTCGGTGACTCCCGGACCCTGGAGCTGTGCCGCTACTTCGAGATCCCGCACGTCAGGATCGACCAGCTGCCCGCGGACGTGGACCCGGCGCGGCTGTACGAGGAGGCGGACTTCGGCGGGCTGGTCAGCGGTCACCACGAGCGCTTCGAACGGTTCGCGGGGTTCCTCGACCGCAACGGACTGCGGAACACCTTCACGCACGGCGACGGCGGAGCGGCCTTCGAGAAGCGCATGAGCAAGCTGCCGTTCCCGGCGGGGGTCCGTCCCTGGCTCGAGGCCGACCTCGCCTCGCTGGCCACGCGGATGGCGTTCATGCAGCGCCACATCACCGATCTGACGCTGGACAACGAGCGGCTGAAGCGGGACCTGGCCCGCGCCAAGGCCGGTTCCCGGGGCACGAGGACGGTCGCGGGCATTCCGGCGCCGTCGGTCTACCGCCGGGCGCGCCGGGTGGTGGGCGCACCCATCCGCCGGGCCCTGCAGTCGGGCCGCCAGTAGGGCAGCGGGCAGGATCGGGCAGTACCACTCCACGGTCGTCGCAAGGCGCCCGGACACGCGCGTGTCGTCCAGAGGTCGGCGGGCGTTAACCCGGGCGCATGTCCTGCGACGACCTTGGAGTGACGCAGTGCCCCCTTCCCTCCCCCGCCGGCGCTCCCCCAAGAGGCCGAAGAGACCGAAAAGGCAGAAGAGACTCCGCCTCGGACGCGCCCTGAAGCGTCTCTTCAGGCGCCCCCGCAAACCCCTCCCCCTGCGTCGCAGGGCGGCCCAGGTCCTCGTCACGGCCCTTCTCGCCGCCGCCTTCGCGGCACAGGCCGTCGCGGCCCTCCTCCCCGACATCCCGCTGCTGCTCGCCGCGACGGCCGCCTCGGTGGCCGGGGAGGGCGTGCTGTACCGGTGGCAGCGCCCCATGATGTCGGTGTTCGCCAAGTCGCACGCGGACATCACCGTGCGGCACGTGCTGCGGGACCTGCTGCTGGTGGCGGGGCTGCTGCGGGTGGGCGAGCAGGAGCGGGAGTCGGTGTACGCCCCGCTCATCGCCGGTCTGCTGGTCTTCTACGGCCTGCACTTCGCGATCCAGGCGGTCTCCGTCCTGGTCCGCCGCACCCGCACCCTGCCGGTGGTGACCCGGAACATCGACGCCTCCGCGCTGCGCCTGTCGACCGCGCCGCCCGCCCTGCTGCTGCGCCGCCCCGGGCACCGTCTGCTGCTGTTCGGGCTGCCGGCCACCGCCGGTCTCGCGGCCACGGCGTTGACGGACCTCCCGGCGGCCGCGGCGGCCGGGGTCGCGCTGTCGCTCCTGCTCGCCCTGCTGGGCCTGGGCGAGCTGCTGCTGCGGCTGCTGCCGAGCCGCCGTCCCGCGGGCGAGCAGGAGGTGCTCGACTGGTTCGACGCGTGGCTGGCCGACTACCGGCCGACGGTGGGCCTGTACTTCTCCGGGGGCGCGTCCTCGGCGTACCAGGCGAACATGTGGCTGGAGTCGCTCGCCAAGCTCGACGCCCGGCCGGTGGTCGTGCTGCGCGAGCGCTTCATGGTGCAGAAGATCGCGGCGACCGACATCCCCGTCGTCTGTCTGCCCAAGGTCACCACCCTGATGCGGCTGGAGCAGTCCACGCTCCAGGTCCTGATCCACCCCTCCAACTCCGGCAAGACCTCCCAGGTCCTGCGCATCCCCACGCTCAGGCACACGTTCGTCAACCACGGCGAGAGCGACAAGCTGTCCTCGTGCAACCCGTACGCGAAGGCGTACGACGAGGTGTGGGTGGCCGGTCCCGCGGCGCGCGAACGGTACGCGCTGGCCGAGGTCGGCGTGGACGACCGCGACGTGGTGGAGACCGGGCGGCCCCAGCTGGACGCCGTACGGCCGTACGCGGGGCCGCCCTCCGGTCCGTACATGACCGTCCTGTACGCGCCGACCTGGGAGGGCTGGGACGGCAACCCGGGCAACACCTCGGTGGTCGAGGCGGGCGAGAACCTCGTACGGGCGCTGCTCGCGGACGACGGCGTACGGCTGCTCTACAAGCCGCATCCGCTGACCGGTTCGGTCGATCCGCGGGCGGGGGCGGCCGATCAGCGGATCCGGGAACTGATCCGGAGCGCCAACCGGCGGCGGACGGGGCCGCGGCCCACCGCCGATGGCGAACTCGCCCGGTGTACGGCGGAGTTGGACCGGCTCACCACGGCCGACTTCCGGACCAGCGCCGACCAGGTCGAGCGGATGCTGCTCCAGTCGGCGCCGCAGAAGGGGCGTGCGAAGGCGGTGGAGCGGGCCACGGCCGCCTGGGAGGAGGCGTACTGGGCCTCGCTGCCGCAGTGGGAGCACCAGGTCGTCACGGACGCCCGGCCCACGCTGTACGCCTGCTTCAACCGGGCCGACCTGCTCATCAGCGATGTGTCGAGCGTGGTCAGCGACTTCCTGGCGAGCGGCAAGCCCTACGCGGTGGCCAACACCAGCGGGCTGTCCGAGGACGTGTTCCGCGAGAGCTTCCCCACGGTCCGGGCCGCCACCGTGCTGACGCCGGACGCGAGCGGGGTGGCGGAGCTGCTGGAGACCGTACGCCGGCCCGAGAAGGACGGACTGGTCGAGGCGCGGGCCGAGTTGAAGCGCCATCTGCTGGGTCCCGCGGAACCGGCCTCACAGGTGCGCTTCAACGCCGCCGTACAGGCGCTGTGCACGGAGGCCCGGGAGCACCGCGCACGGATGCGGGAGCGGCTGGCCGCGGAGATCCCCGGGCAGAGGCAGACCGAGCCCGAGCCCGAGTCCGAGTCCGAGGAGCAGCGGACCGCCGCTCCCTAGGCCCTCACGCCACCACCGTCGGCCGGACGTCCCGGGCGGGCAGCATCCTGCGGGCCTTGCGCAGCGCCCGTCGGACGAAGGAGTCGAGCCCGCCCTCCCGGTACCCCGGGAACGCCCGGGCCTCGCGCGGTTCGGCGAGGTAGACGGAGTCGGGGATGCCGGCGGCGGCGTCGCGGAAGTGGGGGTAGGCGAGGTACACCCGGCGGCCACGCTTCTCCAGCAGCGCGGCGGCCTGCTTCTTGGCCCGCAGGAAGTCCAGGACGTCCGCGAGGAGTTCGGGCCGCTCCTCGGCCACCAGATGGAGGCGCAGGCGCTCGTCGACCCGGAGTCGGCGGGCGACCTCGTCGGTCCAGTAGGCGTCCATCAGGGGCTTGGCCAGCTCGAGCTTGTGCCGTCGGACCTCCTCGCTGTCCCGCAGGTATCTCGGGCCGAACTGCGGGAGCAGCGTGACGAGGAAGGGCCGGACCATGAGCATGTCGCGCCGCGGGCCCGCCGGGACCATCTCCGCGACCAGGTTCATCAGGGCGCGCGCGGAGTCGAAGCGCAGGGTGTAGCTCCCGCTCTTCGTCACGTGCTTGCCGTCCTCGCGCGCCCACCAGGTAGTAGCAGGTGTAGTCGTCGATCAGGGAGACGCCGTCGGACCGCAGATAGGCCTCCATGGTGAACAGCGCGTCCTCGCCGGTCCACAACGACTCGTCGAACCGCATGCCGTGACGGTCCAGCAGGTCGCGGCGGAACAGCTTCTGCGCGCTCAGCGTGAACTTGATGTTGGACGACCAGACGTCGGTGCGCTCCAGCGTCTGCCCCCACATCGACTGCGGCGGCTTGCGGTTGATGCCCTCGACGCGGCCGAGGACCACGTCGGTGCCGTTGCGGTCGGCCATCGCGACCATCCGCTCGAGGGCCTCGGGGCCGAGCCGGTCGTCGGCGTCGAGGAAGAACACGTACCGTCCGGCGGCCTTGCCCAGGCCTACGTTGCGCGGGGCGCTGGGGCCGCCGGAGTTGTCCTGGCGGATCACCGTGACCGGCATGTCGGCGCGGCCGGCGAACTCCTCCAGACAGGCGCCGGTGCCGTCCGTGGAGCCGTCGTCGACCGCGATGACCTCGATGCGCGTGTGGTCGATGGTCTGGGCCTCGACGGACGCGAGGCACTCGACCAGGTACGGCATCGCGTCGTACGCCCCGATGATCACGGTCACATCAGGCTGCGTCACGGTCACACTTCCCCCAGATCATGAGGAACCCTTGGTCATAGGGCATTCCCCCTGTATTGGTTTATTCGCAACTTAGTAGACGGACGAGGACGGGAAGCGGTTGCCTGCTCATAGCTCTTTTGTGGCGCAGGTCACGACCAGTGAGAACGCGTCCCTCATGACGTACGTAAAAGGGCCCTGTTTTCGAGGATCATTCCTCGAAAACAGGGCCCTTTTTGACGGCGAGTTGGTCAGGCCTTGGTCGTGGCCTCCGCGGCTCCGGCCGCCGCCCGTGACTCCTGCCCGACGTTGCGCGCCTCGGCCTTGAGGGCGAGGTTCGCGACGGCGGTGTTGAACTGCTCGATGGACGTCGGCTCGTCCGGGCCCAGCAGATACTGCTTGAGCTCCTTGCGGTCCTCCGCCAGCGGGTCGCCCGCGGGGTCGCGGGCCGCGTCCAGCAGGCCGCCCAGCTCGGCCGCGCTGTTGGACAGGATGGTGGCGGCGCGCACCGCGGTGTTCTGCCGCTTGAACTCCTCCACACCCAGCTCGGCGGAGTCCGTCACCGCGTACGGCTTGCCGCTCGCGATGAAGTCGGAGACCACGCTGGAGATGTCGGAGACCATCGCGTCGGAGACGTTGAAGCAGTCGTACAGCCGCGGCTCGGCGCCGGTGATGACCCGGTGCTCCCAAGCGGGGAACGAGCGCCAGTACGCGTCATTCCACTCGTTGCGCAACCGGGCGATCTCCGCGTGCTTCGCCGGATCGATCACACCGTCACGCGTGGCCTCGGCCTCGTCGCCCTTGTCGCCGCCGCGGCCGGACAACTCGGCGATCCGGGCCTCGATCCGGACCAGGTCGGCCTTGGCCTGCGTCTGGGCGGTCGCGTCGGCCGTGAAGCGGGCGTCGGCGGCCCGCTCGGCGGCGGCCTTCTCCACCAGGGCGGTGATCCGCGCGTGCGCGGCGCCCGCCTCCTTGCTGACGGTGCCGGTGAAGGGGTGCGGCTTGTACAGGACCCGGACCGGCGGGTCGGCCGTCACCAGCCTCTTCACGATGTTCTCGCCGGCCAGCACGATCGAGGTGTTGCCCGGGTCGCCGTCCCAGCCCTCCCAGGTGGGCGCGTACAGCACGGTCGGGCCGTATCCGTCAGCGGCTCCGCCGCGGGGACCGTCCGGCACGCCCTGCCAGGTCCGGATCGGCGCCAGCTGCGGGCGGCCGACCTCGGCGATGTCGTCGTCACGGACGCCGACGTCCGCGATGGCGTAGCGGTCGCGGCCCGCACGGCCGGCCGTCCACACCTCGTCGTACACCTTGCTGAAGGGGTTGACGCTGGCGAGCTTGTCGCTGTCGCCGTGACCGATGAAGACGTGCTTCATGGTCGGGACGCGCAGCAGGTGGATGTTCTTGCCGACGTTGGCCGCGTACAACGCGACGCGCACGCTGGACAGGTCCATGTTCATCAGGTGCACCCCTCCGGGCACGCAGACGACGGGGACCGTGGTGGGGGCCAGGTTGTTCAGGATGGCCCGCTCGCGCAGGATGATCAGCGGCTTGGAGTCCAGCTGCTCCATGGTCTCCAGCCACATGTTGACCTGGTACGCCGAGTCCTTGGAGCCGGAGAAGTACAGCACCGTCTCCGGCCGGTAGCCCGCCAGCCAGTCGTCGACGGCGGCCAGCACGGTCTCCGCGTTCGGCGGGGTCTTGCTGCCGCGGACGTACGGCATGAGGGCGACGACGTACAGGGTGCTCAGCACTGTCGTCGCGCCGATGCCGACGAACGCCGCGAGGGTGTCCTGCGTGGCCGCGGAGACCAGCACACCGACGACGGCGGCGAGGTCCAGGTGGAGCATCTTCTCGGCGGAGCGGTTGAGCAGCCGGCGCGGCGGGGCGTCGGGGATGCGGATGCGGGACTTCAGGTCGACGTTGCGGGTGGCGACCGGCATCCGGCGGCGGTTGCGGATCAGGGTGACCAGCGCGCCGTGCGGGGCCTGCAGACCGTAGAAGGCGATGAAGCACGCGACGGCGCCGTAGAAGACCAGACCGTCCGCGAGGTCGAGCCGGGCCAGCAGCAGGACCAGGAGCAGCTGCCGGATCAGGAAGCGGATCGACAGACCCGCGCGCACCTTGCTCAGGCGGTTGATCAGATAGCTGCCCTTGCGGTGCAGATAGTGGTCCGCCAGGTACGTCACCGCGGCGGCGGCCGTGAAGGCGGGAACGCTCGGGACGAGCGCGGCCAGCATGAGCGCCGGGAAGCCCAGGATCATGAGGGCCGCTGCGGCCAGCTCGGCCGCACTGCCCACCCGGGCGACGCGAATGGCTCTGGTTATCACAGAGGAACCTGCTCTTGGAGGGGGAGTGCCGGTGTGGTTCTGATATGCAGCGAAAATGTGAGAAATTCGCGAGAGGTACTGATTCAGGCCCCTGCGAATGCTCCGATAACGGGCAGCCACAGAGGCCTGAATAGCAGATGTCTAATTGCCGTTGATTATGCCACGCCGTCCTGACGGTCCAGGACACTGGCAAGTGCCTGCTCGAACCCGGAGGCCCTGCCCGCGGCGGCCGTCGGGTCCTGCTGGCGCACATCGATCACATGGCCGGTGAGCTCGGACAGCAGCACGTCGAGCGAGGTACGGGCGACGGCCTCGGAGGAGAGCAGGGTGCCCGAGGGCTCCTGACCGAACGCCTTGGTGCGCATCGGGGTCGCGGTGCGCTCCGGGTTGATGCAGTTGACGCGGACACCGTCGCCGGCCCACTCGTCGGACAGGGCCTGGGTGAGGTTCACCATCGCGGCCTTGGTCGAGGAGTAGAGGCTGTACTCGGCGCGGCCGCGGGTGTAGCTGCTGGAGGTGTAGAGCAGCAGCTGGCCCTTGGTCTCCGCCAGGTACTTGTAGCTGGAACGTGCGATCTGCACCGGGGCGAGGTAGTTGACCTTCAGCGCTTCCTCGATGGTCGCGTTGTCGGTCTCGGCCAGCTTGCCGATGCGCAGCACTCCGGCGGTGTTGACGACGTAGTCGATGCGCCCGGTCTCGGCGTACGCCTTGGACAGCGCGTCGTCGACCTCCTCGGGGTTCTCGACGTGCGTGCCGGTGGTGGAGCGGCCCAGCGCGTACACCTTCGAGCCGTAGGCCTCGGCGAGTTCGGCGATGTCCTTGCCGATGCCGTAGGAGCCGCCGAAGACGACGACGGTCTTGCCGGTCAGCAGCTCGCGGTAGGCCTCCTCGGAGACCTGCTCGGGCGCGGCCGTGGAGGCCAGCTGGAAGAGCTTGTCGGCGATGAAGACGTCGACGGGCTGGGTGACCTTCATGTTGTACTCGTCGCCCGCGACGACGTGGATCGGCACGTCCGGCAGGTACTTGAGCACGACCGAGCAGTCGTCCGTGGCCTGGAAGTTGGGGTCACCGGCGGCGACCTCGTAGGCCCGCTTGATCGTGGACAGCTTGAAGGCCTGCGGGGTCTGGCCGCGGCGCAGCCGGGAGCGGTCCGGGATCTCGGTGATGAACTCGCCGTCCTCGCCGTGGGTGCGGGTCACGATGATGGTGTCCGCGGACGGGATGGCGACGTCGACGGCCTGGTAGCGCTCCAGCGCGACCACGCAGTCGTCGATGACGCGCTGCGCCAGCAGCGGGCGAACGGCGTCGTGGAACAGGACGTTGAGGTCCTCGCCCTCGGCCAGGCCCTCGCCGAGCGCCGCGATGGCGCGCTCGGTGGTCTCGTTCCGGGTCGAACCGCCCTCGATGACCTTCTTGACCTTCGTGAACCCGGCCTTGGCCACGATCTTCTCTATGTCCGGCACGTAGCCCGGCGCCATCAGGACGATGATGTCGTCGATCGAGTCGGCGTTCTCGAAGGTGGTCAGGGTGTGCTCGATGACTGCCTTGCCGGCGATCTTCAGCAGCTGCTTGGGGATCGAAAGACCCACTCGCTGACCGGTACCGCCGGCCAGGATCACTGCGGTGGTACGGGGCTTGGCGATGTGCTGGGACACAGATGACCTACCTCGGGGCGACAGGGAACTCGGAAATGGTCCCACTTGGGGTTACCGCAGTGCAAGGTGAGCGCCGTCCGTCGCATATGTGCGCGCCATCTGTCATTCACCTTGTACTCCTGGTGATTGAGGAGACCGTTGTGGCGAGTGCCTGGAATTGCTGTGAGTAACTCCACAGCGAGTTCTGTATTGCTGTGCGTGACGACCGTACCCCTCAGCGCCGCCGCAGCCGCTTCAGGCAGCGGTGCCCCAGCACCTTCACGAGTTCTTTCGACGAGGTCTGGTGCACGGTGCGCGACGTGACCGGCGCCGTGTTCCGGATCGGCGCGGCGGCGGCCGCGGCGAGCGCTCCGTACAGTGCCTGCGCGGCCACCTCGGGGGCTATCCGCAGCTCCGCCGGGGCCTGGGTGGCGGGCTTCGGTACGGCGGACAGCAGGGCCGGGTCGCCGAGGACGCGCACGCCCATGGTGCCGATGCGCCGCGCCATCCCGGCGCCGATCTCCGCCGCGGCCTCGACGGCCCACTGCGGGGTGCTGATCTTCACGTCCCGCGCGGTCGGACTGCACGCGTTCTTCATATGCATCACCGCGCCGTGCCGTACGAGCTTGGAATACAGCTCCTCCGGAAGGTCATTGCCGCGGAATTCCTTATTAAGATTCCGCAGCATTTCGGTCTCGGCGAGTGTCAAGGAACGGTTCGCGGCGTCCGGGACCTCCTGGAGCAGCTCCGCCGGCAGCCCGAGCAGCGACTCGAAGGTGCGCATCAGCCCGCCCCGGTCGCGGTCGTCCACGACGACGACGGTGACCCGCTCCGGGCCGGCCGCCCGAGCCCAGCGCGCGACGAGCCGGTCGTGCCGGTGGCGGTGCCAGAAGCTGGGGTTGGGCTTGTCGTAGGGGGCCTTCTTGAGCATGTGCTCGAGCCAGTCCTCGTAGCCCATGCGCAGACCGTTCTGGACGTACTGCTGCCACTGCGAGGGCATGATCTTCGCGAGCGGGCGCAGGGTGACGAGGATGTGCACGGACTCACGCCCGAGCTGCTCGACGATCCGTGCGACGGTCGCGTCGTCGGGGGCGTCGGCGAAGAACTCGCTGCTGATGACCGAGGTGCGGCGGCCCGCGCCCCGCGCCTTGTCCACGAGTCGCAGCCACTGTTTCTCGCTGGGCCCGGCGTCGCCCATCATCCCCGGACGGGCGCAGGCCGCCAGCACGGCCTCCATGGGGTGCCGGGTGGCGGCCGGCCAGTCGACCCCGTACCCGCCGAGCCGGTCCTTGACGGCGAACAGCGCGCCCTGGATCGAGGTCGTCCCGGTCTTGTGGGGGCCGATGTGCAGCAGCCGGGTGCCGGCGGGCAGCGGAGTGATCACGCCGCCGTTCGCCACGGGGTCATGTCTCGTACAGTCCGTCTCCATGGTCAAGGGACGGTAAGAGGGGTTCCTGAGACGGTGCTGAGAGAGACCTGGGACACAGCTGAGTCCCAGGCTCCCGTCACACGCGATTCATCGTCGACCGGTCACGCGAGCTCGACGCCGGGGCGGTCCGCCTCGACCCGCAGCGTGGCCAGCGTGCTCGCCGTGGCCGTCGGCTGCCGGACCGTGTCGACGGTCCTGACCCGGGCGTCGATGCCGTGGCGGTCGACGTCGAAGAGGTGGTAGCCGCGGTGGGCGTCGAGCAGCTTCCAGTGCGGGTTGTCCGCCATCAGCGGGTCCCACTGCTGGTGGAAGGCGTCCTGGTCCTGGTCGCCGTTGCTGGAGATGGACGTCCCCACGAACTCGGCGCCGACGACGTCGGAGTCCGGGTCGGCGAAGTCCTTCTTGAGGTCGCTGATCATCGTCAGATGGCGGTCGCCGGTGAACACGACGGGGTTGCGGACGTCCTCGAACTCCCGCATGAGCTGGTTGCGTTCGGCCTGGTAGCCGTCCCAGGCGTCGTAGTACCAGAGCTTGCCCTCGCCGACCTTCAGATCGGTCTCGGCCATCATGATCTGCGAGGCGATGAGGTTCCAGCGGGCCGGTGAGTCGTGCAGCCCGTCCAGGAGCCACTCCTTCTGCCCGGCGCCGAGCATGGTGAGCGAGGGGTCCTGGGCGCCCTCCTGGCTGGTCGCCTGGTCGCTGCGGAACTGCCGGGTGTCGAGCACGTTGAGCCGGGCGAGGCGGCCGAACTCCAGGCGGCGGTACATCTGGATGTGCGGTCCGTTCGGGACCGAGCTCGCGCGGACCGGCATGTGCTCGTAGTACGCCTGGTAGGCCGCGGTGAGCCGGGCCACGAACGCCTCGTGCGGCTGCTTGGCGGGGTCCTGCGGGATCTCGCCGGCGAAGTCGTTGTCGACCTCGTGGTCGTCGAAGGTCACGATCCAGGGGGCACCGGCGTGCATCGCGGCGAGGTCCGGGTCGCTGCGGTACTGGGCGTACCGGTTGCGGTACTGGACCAGGGTGTACGGCTCCCCCGTGCCCTCGTGCCGGCGTACCCCCGTCGACGCGGGCGACGACTCGTAGATGTAGTCGCCGACGAAGAGCACGAAGTCGGGGTCCTGGGCGAGCATGTCGGCGTACGGCGTGAAGTAGCCGTGCTGGTAGTTCTGGCAGGACGCGAGCGCGAAGCGCAGACTGCCGCCCTTGCTGTGCGGGTGGGGGGCGGTGCGGGTGCGGCCGGTGGGCGAGATCTGTCCGCTCGTGCGGAAGCGGTACCAGTAGGTACGGCCCGGGCGCAGCCGCCGTACATCCACGTGAACGCTGTGCCCGTACTCGGGCCGCGCCTGGGTCACGCCCCGGCGTACGGGCTTTCTGAACCGTTCGTCCTCCGCGATCTCCCACTCCACCGGCACGACCTCGTCTGGCATGCCGCCGCCGTTCAGCGGGTCGGGGGCGAGCCGGGTCCACAGCACGATGCCGTCGGGCAGCGGGTCGCCGGAGGTGACACCGAGGCTGAACACGCCGTCGGGCAACGTCGTGCCGGCCGCTCGGGCGGTCGTCGGCAGCCACAGCTGGGCGGAGGCGGCAGCGCCGATCACGGCGGCCCCGGCGGTCAGAAAGCGGCGTCGGTCGGGCGATGTTGCTCCGGTCATCAGTGAACTCCCCTGCCTCACTGGCCTCTTGGACACTGGGAAGCTCACGCCCATGGACGGTCCGCCTGCTGAACCGTGAGCTTCGGGTGCATGACAACTAGGCAGACAACAGAAGACCCGCCGCGGCACACGAACACCTCGTTGCCGCAACAGGCCTGACTGGTGGTCAGCGGCTCAGTGCGGGAAGTCCGCGCCCAGCCGGGCCGAGTCCGGGTTCGTACCGAAGGCCTTGGCGCCGAAGGCGAGGGACCCCTTGGTGGTGACCCCGGCGGCGGTGGAGCGGAACGCCCACACCGAGCCGGCGTCGGCGTTCTCCCCGGGTGCGCCGACGATCAGGTCCGCGCGGCCGTCGCCATCGGTGTCGAGCAGGGTGACGGCCTCGCCGAAGCGGTCCCGGCGCTCGGCGGTGCCGGGGACACCGGCCGTGTTCTGGCTGAACACCTTCGAACCGGCACCGGTGGGGCCGGACGCCCCGCCCGGGATCACGGCGACCGTGCCCGCGTCCTGCACACCGGCGAAGTCCTCGAGCGGGACGCCGGCCACGATGTCGGCACAGCCGTCACCGTCGACGTCCCCGACCGCGACGGACGCGCCGAAGAAGTCGCCCGACTCGCCGGCCCCCGGCACCCCGGGGGTGTCCTGGTGCAGCATGCGCGGGTCCCCGGTCTTCGGGCCCTGCGCGGTGCCGAGGACGACGCCGACCCGGTCGCCGTACTGGCTGGGGTCGTTCGGCTCCTCGTTGCCGTTGGCCGGGGAGGGCCTGCCGAAGACGATGTCGTCACGGCCGTCGCCGTTCACGTCACCGAGCTCGATGTCGCTGCCGCCCTCGATCTTCGCGCCCCGCGCGTTCCGCAATGCGGTGAGCGGGGCGAGGCCCTGCTCGGTGCCGTGCAGGTAGTTGAGGTGGTGGCTGGAGCCCTGGTCGCCGGGCTCCCAGTCGGCGGGCATGGTCAGCGAGACGAGGTCGGTGATGCCGTCGCCGTCGACGTCCCCGGCGGCCATGTCGAGCACCGAGTCGTCGGCGTCGTAGGCGGGGATCTCCTGGGTGCGGGCGGGCACGCCGTCCCGGGTGAAGGGGCCGAAGCGCACACCGCCGGACATGGCCAGGTCGGTGTGGCCGTCGCCGTCGAAGTCGCCGGGAAGGCTGGAGTAGGCGTCGAGGAGCCGCCCCGGCTGCAGGAGCGTCCCCCCGGACAGACCCGTGGCGGAACCCCACAACACGGTCTGGCTGTGGACCTGCGCCTCGCCGCCCGCCGTCCAGTGCTCCCCGGTCGCGGGCACCACCAGGTCGGTGTAGCCGTCGCCGTCCAGGTCGACGGGGCTGACGTGGTCACCGAAGCGGTCGTCCGCCTCGGGCGAGCCGGGGATACCGGGCGAGGCCTGCGAGTAGACCTTCCTGGTCGCGAGGTCCAGGCCCTTCGCCGATCCCAGGACGACGGCGAAGTAACCGGCCGCCTTCTTCCCGCCGACCGTGGCGTACGGCACCCCGACGGCGAGGTCCTCGTACCCGTCCCCGTTGAAGTCCTGCAGCGTCTCGGCCTTCGGCTGTGCCTGTGCGACGGGAAGCGCGCCGCACGTAGCGGCGATCAGGGCGATCGCCGCGACGACGGCGCGCCGGGTTCTGTGCGAGGCGGACGAAGCAGGCAGGGACACGTGGACTCCGGCTGTCGTAAGGGCAGTTGACCGCGGAGAGGATGCAAGATCCTCGTCCACGCTGCCCCGTACGACTCACCGGAACGACGCTTGGTTGCCCTGCCGTACGCCGGAGGTTCTCCCGGCGTCCACAACCTCAGCCGACGACCGGGGCCACCGGCCGCCTCACTGCTCGAACGGCTCGAAGTCGTCGAACTCCCGCGACGCCTCGTCCCGCTCGGCCTCCTTGTCGCGGCGCCGCTGAGCCGCGGGGCGCGGAGCCTCGAAGCGGTGGTCCTCACCACGGCGGCCGAGCATCTCGGCACCGGCCATCACGGTCGGCTCCCAGTCGAAGACCACGGCGTTGTCCTCGGGACCGATCGCGACACCGTCGCCCGAGCGGGCGCCCGCCTTCATCAGCTTCTCCTCGACACCGAGGCGGTTGAGCCGGTCGGCGAGATAGCCGACGGCCTCGTCGTTGCTGAAGTCGGTCTGCCGCACCCAGCGCTCCGGCTTCTCGCCGCGCACCCGGAACAGCCCGTCCTCCTCGCGCACCACGGTGAAGCCCGCGTCGTCCACGGCCTTGGGCCGGATGACGATCCGCGTCGCCTCCTCCTTCGGCTTCGCGGCGCGTGCCTTGGCGACCACGTCGGCCAGCGCGAACGACAGTTCCTTCAGCCCCATGTGCGCCACCGCGGACACCTCGAAGACGCCGTAGCCACGCGCCTCCAGCTCCGGGCGCACCATCTCGGCGAGGTCCTTGCCGTCCGGGACGTCGATCTTGTTCAGCACGACCATGCGGGGCCGCTTGTCGAGCCCGGCGCCGTACTGCCGCAGCTCCTCCTCGATGATGTCGAGGTCGGAGACGGGGTCACGGTCGGACTCCAGGGTCGCCGTGTCCAGCACATGCACCAGCACGCTGCACCGCTCCACGTGCCGCAGGAACTCCAGGCCCAGGCCCTTGCCCTGGCTGGCGCCCGGGATCAGACCCGGAACGTCGGCGATGGTGTAGACGGTCGAGCCGGCGGTCACCACACCGAGGTTCGGGACCAGGGTCGTGAAGGGGTAGTCGGCGATCTTCGGCTTGGCCGCGCTGAGCACCGAGATCAGCGAGGACTTGCCCGCGCTCGGGTAGCCGACCAGCGCGACGTCGGCGACGGTCTTCAGCTCCAGGACGATGTCCTGGAGGTCACCGGGCACACCGAGCAGCGCGAAGCCGGGCGCCTTGCGCCGCGCGGACGCCAGCGCCGCGTTGCCGAGGCCGCCGCGACCGCCCTGGGCGGCGACGTAGGAGGTGCCGTGGCCGACCAGGTCGGCGAGGACGTTGCCCGCCTTGTCCTGTACGACGGTGCCGTCCGGCACGAGCAGGACCAGGTCCTGGCCGTCCTTGCCGGAGCGGTTGCCGCCCTCACCGGGCTTGCCGTTGGTGGCCTTGCGGTGCGGGGAGTGGTGGTAGTCCAGGAGTGTGGTCACCGACTGGTCGACGGTCAGGATGACGTCGCCGCCCCGTCCGCCGTTACCGCCGTCGGGGCCGCCGAGCGGCTTGAACTTCTCCCGGTGGACGGAGGCACAGCCGTGACCTCCGTTACCCGCGGCGACATGCAGTTCGACGCGGTCCACGAAGGTGGTCATGTGAGGTGCCTCCAGCACTTGAAATATTCGTACGGTTCTCTACTGCTGTAACACGCGAAAGGCGGACCCGCCTTCCCACAGGGGAAGTGAGGTCCGCCTCGCGAAACGTTCGGTCTGAAGCCCTAAGCCTGAGCTCAGGCGACCGGGACGATGTTCACGACCTTGCGGCCACGGTGGGTGCCGAACTGCACCGAACCGGCCGCGAGGGCGAACAGCGTGTCGTCGCCGCCACGGCCGACGCCCGCGCCGGGGTGGAAGTGGGTGCCGCGCTGGCGGACCAGGATCTCACCCGCGTTGACGACCTGACCGCCGAAACGCTTCACGCCGAGGCGCTGAGCGTTGGAGTCACGACCGTTACGGGTGGACGATGCGCCCTTCTTGTGTGCCATCTCTCCTCAGTCCCTTACTTCGCAGCCGCGGGGATCTCAGTGACCTTGATCGCCGTGTACTGCTGGCGGTGGCCCTGACGACGGCGGTAGCCGGTCTTGTTCTTGTAGCGAAGGATGTCGATCTTGACGCCCTTGTGGTGGTCCACGACCTCGGCCTGGACCTTGATACCGGCCAGCACCCACGGGTCGCTGGTCACGGCCTCGCCGTCGACAACGAGCAGGGTCGAGAGCTCGACCGTGTCGCCAACCTTGGCAGTGGAAATCTTGTCAACCTCAACGATGTCGCCGACAGCAACCTTGTGCTGGCGACCACCGCTGCGCACGATGGCGTACACGCGGATCTCACTCTCTCGCTCGGGACGGCACCCCCGCAGTCCAGCCACCCGGCACGCGGACGGCCTCTCCACAACACCCAGGTGTTCCGGAGGAAAGGGTTTACGGGGATGTGACGTGTCAGTCGACACGCCGACAGTGAAGGTTACGGGGCCACGGCCGAACGGGTCAAACCGGGCCGGGGCTCCCGGGTGTGCGGCTGATCACTCGGGACCAGCCGCACACCCGCGGTGAGCCGGAACTCAGCTCTCGTCGGCGGAAGCCGAGACCGAGGACACCGTCTGCTCGGCCGCCGCGGTCTTCTTCGCCGTCGTCTTCTTGGCGGCGGCCTTCTTGGTCGTCGCCTTCTTGGCGGCCGTCTTCTTGGCCGCGGTCTTCTTGGTGGCGGCCTTCTTCGCCGTCGCCTTCTTGGCCGTCTTGCGGGCGGCCGTCTTCTTGGCCGGAGCCGTCTCCTCGGCGGACTCCTCGACGGCCGGGGCCTCCGTGGCGGTCTCCGCCGCCGGGACGACCACGACGGCCGTCTCCTCGGACGCGGTCGGCGCGGTGGCCTTGCGCACGGCACGGCGCCGCGGACGGGCCGGGGCGGCGCTCTCGGCGGGCGCCTCGGACGGCTCGGCCTTGGCCGGAGCCTCCTCGGCGACCGGCGCGGGCGCCGCCGGGGCCTCGGTGACCGTCACGACGGCCGCCTCGGCACCCGCGGGCGATCCGGCCGGCGCGGACACCTTGCGGGTCGCACGACGACGCGTACGCCCCCTGGGCGCGGCGTCCTCGACGACCGGGTCCTCGACGGCGGCCGGCTCGGCCTGCGCCTGCACAGCCGACTCGACCTGCACCGGACGCTCGACCTCTTCCTCGGCCGTCACGTCCTGAGCCGTCGGAACCTCGACCCGCTCGGCCCGCTCCCGCTTCGGCGCACCGGCCGGAGCCGACGACCGCCGGCTCGCCCGACGCCGCGAACGGCCCCGGCCCACCGCGGCCTCCGCCTCGGCGACGCTGCTGTACAGCTCCTCGTCGGGCTCGAAGACGGGCTCGGCCAGCGCGACCGGCTCGGCGACCTCGGCGGCCACCTCCGCCTCGGTCTCCACGTCCAGCTCGTCGGCCTCGACGCTCTCGACGGACTCCGCCGCCACCGCGGCCTCGTGCACGTGCTCGATGCCGCCACGCCCGCGCTTCTTGCGCTTGCCGCCGCCTCCGACGGAGGTCGGCTGCTCCATGTGGACGATGACACCGCGGCCGTTGCAGTGGACGCAGGTCTCCGAGAACGACTCCAGCAGGCCCTGGCCGACCCGCTTACGGGTCATCTGGACCAGGCCCAGCGAGGTGACCTCGGCCACCTGGTGCTTGGTCCGGTCCCGGCCCAGGCACTCCAGCAGGCGCCGCAGCACCAGGTCCCGGTTCTGCTCCAGGACCATGTCGATGAAGTCGATGACGATGATGCCGCCGAGGTCGCGCAGCCGCAGCTGACGCACGATCTCCTCGGCCGCCTCCAGGTTGTTCCTGGTGACCGTCTCCTCGAGGTTGCCGCCCTGGCCGGTGAACTTGCCGGTGTTGACGTCGACGACGACCATCGCCTCGGTCCGGTCGATCACCAGCGAACCGCCGCTGGGCAGCCAGACCTTGCGGTCCAGCGCCTTGGCGAGCTGCTCGTCGATCCGGTAGGTGGCGAAGACGTCGACCTCGGAGGTCCACTTCGACAGCCGCTCGGCCAGGTCGGGCGCGACGTGCGAGACGTATCCGTGGATGGTCTCCCACGCCTCGTCACCGCTGACGACGACCTTGGTGAAGTCCTCGTTGAAGATGTCGCGGACGACCCGGACGGTCATGTCCGGCTCGCCGTACAGCAGCGTCGGCGCGTTGCCGTTCTTGGCCTTCTTCTGGATGTCCTCCCACTGCGCCTGCAGTCGCTCGACATCGCGGCGCAGCTCGTCCTCGCTCGCGCCCTCGGCGGCGGTGCGCACGATGACGCCCGCGTCCTCGGGGACGATCTTCTTGAGGATGGTCTTCAGCCGCGCGCGCTCGGTGTCGGGCAGCTTGCGGCTGATGCCGGTCATCGAGCCCTCGGGCACGTACACGAGGTAGCGCCCGGGCAGGGAGACCTGGCTGGTGAGCCGCGCGCCCTTGTGTCCGATCGGGTCCTTCGTCACCTGGACGAGCACCGGCTGACCGGACTTCAGCGCGCTCTCGATGCGCCGCGGCCCGTTGGCCATGCCGAGCGCCTCGAAGTTGACCTCACCGGCGTAGAGCACCGCGTTGCGGCCCTTGCCGATGTCGATGAAGGCGGCTTCCATCGACGGCAGCACGTTCTGGACCTTGCCCAGGTAGACGTTGCCGACGTACGAGGTGGCCTGCTCCTTGTTGACGTAGTGCTCGACGAGCACACCGTCCTCGAGCACGCCGATCTGCGTGCGCTCGCCGCTCTGGCGGACGACCATCACCCGCTCGACGGCCTCGCGGCGGGCCAGGAACTCGGCCTCGGTGATGATCGGGACCCGGCGGCGGCCCTGCTCACGGCCCTCACGGCGGCGCTGCTTCTTGGCCTCCAGACGGGTCGAGCCCTTGATGGACTGCACCTCGTCGGACGGCTCGGCCTTCGGGCGGGGCTCGCGGACCTTGACGACCGTGCGCTCGGGGTCGTCACCGGGCTCGATGTCGGCGGAGCTGTCACCGGTACGGCGGCGCCGACGACGGCGGCGACGGCTGTTGGAGGACGAGGAACCGCCCTCGTCGGAGTCCTCCTCCGCGTCGTCCTCGGCCTGCTCGGCGGTGTCCTCGGCGTCCTGGTCCGCCTCGGCGGCAAGCTCGTCGCCCTCCTCGCCGTCCGCCTCGGCGGACTCACCGCGACGACGGCGACGGCCACCACGACGACGACGGCGGCGCGAACTGCTCTCCTCGGCGTCCTCCGCCTCGGCACCGTCCTCGGCGTCGGCGATCTCCTCGGCCTCGTCCGTCTCCTCCTCGGCGACGGCCTCGACGACCGGGGCGGCCTCGGCCTCGGCGGGCTCACCGCGGCGACGGCGACGGCGACGCGGCGTCTGCTCCTCCTGGACCTCCGCCTCGGGCTCCTCGTCGACCTCCACATCGGCGGCGGCTGCCTCGGCGGCGGCCCGCTGGGGCGTCTGGAACTGCGGCTCGGCGAAGACCGGCGCCTGGAACACGGCCACGGCGGGCCGCGCCGGCCGACGCGCACCCTCGTCCTCGGCGGTCTCGTCGGCGCCGGACCGCGCGGCGGGCTCGGAGAACCCGGTGGCGGCACGACGCACGGAACGGCGGCGCGCTCGGCGCGGGCCGGCCTCATCGGCGGGGGCTTCGGCGGCGGGGGCCTCGCTCGCCGGCGCCTCTTCGGCGGCCTGCGGCTCCACGACGGCCTCGACCGGCTCGTTCTCCTCGACAGCGCTCACGGGCGCCTCCACGCTCTCGGGCGCCGCGGTGGGCGCGGTCACGCGACGCGTGGCACGACGGCGGCCCCGGCGCGGGGCCTCTTCCTCGGCGGCAGCCTCTTCGGTGACGATCGGCTCCGGCTCGGCCTTCGCCGGAGCCTCGGCGTCCTGGGCGGCGGGCTCGGCGGCCTGCGGCGCCTCGACGGGCGCGGCCGTCCGGCGGGTGGCACGGCGGCGGGTGCGTGCGGCGGGCGCGGCCTCCTCGGCGGGCGCTTCAGCCGCTACGACCTCTTCGGCGGGTGCGGCGGCCTCATCGGCGGCCGGAGCACCGGCGGGCGCGGACGCCCGACGGGTGGCACGACGACGCGTACGCCCGGCAGGCGCGGCCTCCTCGGCGGGCGCCTCGGCCACCACGGTCTCCGCAGCGGGCTCCTCGGCCTTCACCTCGGCCGCAGCGGGTACGACGGTCTCGGCAGCCTCGGCCGCGGCCGGAGCACCGGCGGGCGCGGACGCCCGGCGGGTGGCACGACGACGTGTACGAGCGGCGGGTGCGGCCTCCTCGGCAGGTGCCTCGGTCTCCGCAGCGGCCTCTTCGGCCACCGCCGGCTCTTCGGTCTCCTCGGCGGGCGTGTCCTCGGCGGCCGGTATGGCCGGCGTCACCTCGTCCGGCGTCTCCGCTGCGGCGCCGACCGGCGGGCCCGCCGGTCGGGATGCGGCCCTGCGCCGACGACGCGGCGGCAGGGTGTCGCTGGGGGTATTGAGTTCGGAACCCTCAGTGGGTTCGGTCGGCTCGAGCATGCGGGCGTTTCTCCCGTCAGGCTCCCGGGCGCCGCACCTGGTCCGGCGATGCCGGTGACGTCCGCGGCTCGCGCGATGCGCGGTGCCGCCGTCCGGGGCGCGGGCGCCGCACGGGAGCTCTCTGTGTCCTGTCTCGCCGGTTCCGTACACCCTGTTGGGTACGGCCTGGCGAAAGTCTTCTGGTCGGTGTGCTGCCCGACCCAGGTGGCTCCCGAGTACGAGGGCGGCGCTACGACGTCCGTCCTTCGCGGGACCTTCCCTACGCCGGCGCCTTCGCGGCGGCAGCGGCCGTTGTGGGGGCCTCAGCTGCCTCGCGGTCGGGCGCGAGCGGGTCGGTCACCGTGCCGGTCTCTTCATCGAACAGCCCCTGCGCCAGCCTGGTCACCGCAGCGGGGACCGGCGGCGCCAGGTCGGCCACGGCGCGGAGACCGGACAGGACGTCGTCGGGTCGAACGGCAGGCGTCACGTGCCGAACAACCAGCCGCAGTATCGCACAAGGCTGGTCGGTCGGCCTATCAGCCTGTGGACCGTGCGTCTCAAGCTGTACGACTGCGGAACGGGCGTCGAAGGTACGGATGCCGTTCTTGGTCTTGCGCTGGACCTCGACGGACTCGGCGGCGGTGAAGGCCGCGACCGCGCGGTCGGCGTCGGCCGGGTCCACTCCGTCGAGCCGCAGCTCCCACACCGAGGCCGTGAGCCGGTCGGCGAGCCCGGAGGTGCGGGCCTCGACCGCGTCGATGATGTCGAGGCCGGTGGGCATCGACTCGTCGAGCAGGATCCTGAGCTTCTCGGGGTCCCGCGCCTGGGTGAGGGCGATCTCCAGATACTCCGCCTCACTGCCCGTGCCGGTGGGTGCGGCATTGGCGTACGACACCTTCGGATGCGGCGTGAACCCCGCCGAGTACGCCATCGGCACCTCGGCACGGCGCAACGCACGCTCGAAGGCGCGCTGGAAGTCACGGTGGCTGGTGAACCGGAGGCGGCCGCGCTTGGTGTAGCGCAGTCGGATGCGCTGCACCGCGGGTGCGGGCGGCGGGCCTTCGGGCTGTCGCTTGCCCAGTGTCGTTCAGTCCTTCGTGAGTGCGGTCGTACTGCTACCAAGAGTACGTGTTTCGCCGCCCGACGGTTCCCGTAGGGCCGCCCCGATCGTCTCCCGGGGCTCCCCGAGGAGCATCCGGCGGAAGTCGGCCCGCGTCTGCCGCACGGTCTCCCGGGCTGCGGTGAGCGCCTGTCGCGTGGCCCGCCCCACACTGCGCGCGGCCTCGGCGACGGGCCGCAGCACGAGGTCGCGCACCACATGCCCGACCGGTGTGAGCAGCGTCCGGTACACCCATCGCACCGGCTCCACGAAGATCCACCGGAAGAGGGTCCCGAGGAACCGCCCGACGGCGAGCGAGATGTGCCCGGCGATCCGCCAGGCGTGCCCGAGCGCGTCCCCCACCTCCCGCCCCACGACGGCCAGGAACAGGCCGACGGGAGTGAGCACCCACCGCCACAGCGCGAGCGCCGGCAGCACGAGGAGCACGCGCGCGATCCAGTACAGGCAGATACCGATGCCCCGCAGGATCCAGAGCATGCCGTGCCCGATGGGCGTGAGGATCCACCCGTACACCCACAGGGCGGGGACGACGACGAGGTACCGCGCCAGCCAGGCCACGGCGGTGTACACCCCGAGCCCGATCCCCCGCGTCACCCACATGACGCCGTGCCCGATCGGCGTGAGCACGCGCGCGTACACCCACGCGAGACCGGCCCCGATCCCCCGCGCGACCCACCCGAAGCCGTGCCCGACGGGAGTGAGCACATACCGGTACAGCCACACCAGGGGCACGACCACGAGGTACTTCCCCAGCCACCCCAGCCCCTTGCCGAGCGGCACGACCACATACCGCCACAGCCCCACGAGCGGCCACACGAAGACAGCCCGCCCGACCCACAGCAACGCCCTCCCGAACGGCCGCAGCACGGTGTCATTCAGGAACCGCCCCGCCACCACGAGCGCGTCCCACACCATCCGTACCGGAACGACCAGCACGAGCACGACGATCCGTACCGGGATGCGGATGGCGGCGGTGAGGCAGCCCTCGGGGTTCTGCTGCTGCGGCCGCTGCGCTTGCTGCTGTGGCACGGGTTTCTCCAGGTCCATACCCGCGTAGACGCCTCAGCGCCCCGTCCGGATGCAGCCACTGCTCACCGACCCGCCTCAGGGCTATATGTGTGTCCATTTAAAACACACACCAACAGCCAAAAACCCAGCTATCGTCGACGGCGTGGGGAAACGAACGAGGACGCGTGCGGCAGCTGACCGTCGCCGATACGCAGTCACAGCCGAGTGGACGAAAGCGGACTTGGCTCTCTTGGAAGAGCTGCAAAGAGCGGAAGCGCTCCTGCCTGATGACGCTCCACGGGCGCTACTGTCCGTACGGCTGTCAGTCCTCACAGCCGATACGACGTCGCCGGTGCGACAGGAGCTTGATCTACGGGAACTTGCCAGGGAGCGCGGCTGTCGCGTGGTCGGTGTCGCCAGCGACCTGAATGTGTCCGCGACGAAGGTTCCGCCGTGGAAGCGGAAGGAACTGGGCGACTGGCTGAACAACCGAGTGCCGGAGTTCGACGAACTCTTCTTCTGGAAACTGGACCGCTTCGTACGTCGGCTCGCGGATCTCAGCACCATGATTGATTGGTGCCTCGAGCATAAGAAGAATCTCGTGTCCAAAAACGACACGATCGATCTGACCACGACAGTGGGGAAGATCATGGTCACGGTCATCGGCGGCATCGCCGAGATCGAAGCGACCAACACGAGCAACCGCGTCACGAACCTTTGGAACTACACCAAGTCCCAGAGCAACTGGCTGGTGGGCAAGCCCTCGTATGGCTACGAGACGTCAGAGGACGACGGCGGCAAAGTTGTTCTCGCCATCAATCCGACGGCCTACAGGGTGCTGCACTGGTGCCGCACCGCTGCTCTGAGACAGCGACCCGCTTCCGCCAGACGTATGGTCAAGGTCCTCGTGCGTTCCGGCCTGTGCGGGCCAGGGCTTACGGCCGCGACGCTGCTCCGCCGGCTCCGTAATCCGGCACTCATGGGCTATCGCGTAGAAGAGGACAAGAACGGCGGAGTACGTCGCTCGAAGATAGTTCTGGGCAAGGGTGGCAGGCCTGTTCGGGTGGCGGAACCGATCTTCGCAGAAGGCGAGTTCGAGAGTCTTCAGGAAGCGCTCGACAGACGCGGAAAGAAGCAACCCGTGCGCGGTCCCGGCGGCGCGACACACTTCCTGGGCATTCTCGTCTGCCAGGGCTGCGGCACCAACCTGACCGTGCAGAAGACGATCACCAACGGCAGGACGTACGCGTACCTCCGATGTAACGGCTGCAAGGCCGGCGGGCGCGGCGCGCCCAACCCCGACGATGTCTACAGCAAGCTCGTCGAAGACATCTTGAAAGTCCTCGGAGACGAGCCCGTATTGACGCGCGAGTACCGTCAGGGCACCGGAGCCGGCGAGGACCGGTGGGTGGCCGTGCACAACGGCGGGACGTTCAGAGAACGTTGGCAGGAAGGCGGCATGGAGGTCATGTCAGCGGACCTGCTCCGGGCCGGAGTGCAGTGCGAGGTCGAGCGGATCAAAGTGAAGGGCGTACGTACCCCACACATCTCCATGAGGTTGATGATCCCGAAGGATGTACAGCAGCGACTGGTCCTGAAAGTGAATGCCTTCACGGAAGCCTCCGATCGGCTCGACGCCCGGAGGTGACCCAACGGCCACTGAGCCCCCTCTCCGCAGAAAGGGGGCTCAACTCTTAGCTCTGGCTGGGCGCAGCACTCTTGACCGTAAGAGGCAACAGCTTCTTACCGGTGGGCCCGACCTGGATCTCGGTCTGCATGGCCGGACACACCCCGCAGTCGAAGCACGGCGTCCACCGGCAGTCCTCGACCTCCGTCTCGTCGAGCGCGTCCTGCCAGTCCTCCCAGAGCCAGTCCTTGTCGAGGCCGGAGTCCAGGTGGTCCCAGGGCAGGACCTCCTCGTACGAGCGCTCGCGCGTCGTGTACCAGTCGACGTCGACGCCGAAGCCGGCCAGCGCCTTGTCGGCGCACCGCATCCACCGGTCGTACGAGAAGTGCTCGCGCCAGCCGTCGAAGCGGCCGCCGTCCTCGTAGACCGCGCGGATGACGGCGCCGATACGGCGGTCGCCGCGGGAGAGCAGGCCCTCCACGATGCCGGGCTTGCCGTCGTGGTAGCGGAAGCCGATGGAGCGGCCGTACTTCTTGTCGCCGCGGATCTTGTCGCGGAGCTTCTCCAGGCGGGCGTCGGTGTCCTCGGCGGAGAGCTGGGGCGCCCACTGGAACGGTGTGTGGGGCTTGGGGACGAAGCCGCCGATGGAGACCGTGCAGCGGATGTCGTTGGCGCCGGAGACCTCGCGGCCCTTCTGGATGACGTTCATCGCCATGTCGGCGATCTGCATGACGTCCTCGTCGGTCTCCGTCGGCAGACCGCACATGAAGTACAGCTTCACCTGGCGCCAGCCGTTGCCGTACGCCGTCGCCACCGTCCGGATGAGGTCCTCCTCGGACACCATCTTGTTGATGACCTTGCGCATCCGCTCCGAGCCGCCTTCGGGAGCGAAGGTCAGGCCCGAGCGGCGGCCGTTGCGCGTCAGCTCGTTGGCCAGGTCCACGTTGAACGCGTCGACGCGGGTGGAGGGGAGGGACAGACCGACCTTGTCCTCCTCGTACCGGTCCGCCAGGCCCTTGGCGATGTCGCCGATCTCCGAGTGGTCCGCCGACGACAGGGACAGCAGGCCGACCTCCTCGAAGCCCGTCGCCTTGAGGCCCTTCTCGACCATCTCGCCGATGCCCGTGATCGAGCGCTCGCGTACCGGGCGGGTGATCATGCCCGCCTGGCAGAAGCGGCAGCCGCGGGTGCAGCCGCGGAAGATCTCGACGGACATGCGCTCATGGACCGTCTCGGCGAGCGGGACCAGCGGCTGCTTGGGGTAGGGCCACTCGTCCAGGTCCATGACCGTGTGCTTGGACACCCGCCACGGGACACCGGACTTGTTCGGTACGACTCGGCCGATGCGGCCGTCGGGGAGGTACTCCACGTCGTAGAACGCCGGGATGTACACCGAGCCCGTCTTCGCGAGGCGGAAGAGGACCTCCTCGCGGCCGCCCGGCCGGCCCTCCGCCTTCCACTCGCGGATGATCCGCGTCATGTCGAGCACGGCCTGCTCGCCGTCGCCGATGATCGCCGCGTCGATGAAGTCCGCGATCGGCTCGGGGTTGAAGGCGGCGTGGCCGCCGGCCAGCACGATCGGGTCGTCGAGACCGCGGTCCTTCGACTCCAGCGGGATGCCCGCCAGGTCCAGCGCCGTCAGCATGTTGGTGTAGCCCAGCTCCGTGGAGAAGGACAGACCGAAGACATCGAAGGCCTTCACCGGCCGGTGGCTGTCCACCGTGAACTGCGGGACGGCGTGCTCCCGCATCAGCGCCTCCAGGTCCGGCCACACGCTGTACGTGCGCTCGGCGAGGACGCCCTCCTGCTCGTTGAGGACCTCGTAGAGGATCATGACGCCCTGGTTGGGCAGGCCCACCTCGTAGGCGTCCGGGTACATGAGCGCCCAGCGGACATCGGTGGACTCCCACGGCTTGACCGTGGAGTTGAGTTCTCCGCCGACGTACTGGATCGGCTTCTGCACATGCGGGAGCAGAGCTTCGAGCTGCGGGAACACAGACTCGGCGGCCGCAGCGTCTTCGGCAGGCATCTCGCGAACCTTCGTGGTGGGCTGGACTGACAGGGGTGACCATCTAGCGTAACGCGATCGTGGACCGCCCCTGTCCTTCCGCTCAGACCTCCATCGCGCCCTTGATCGACGGCCACGTCACGGGAAGGTCCAGCTCGACCAGCTCGGCCCGCCGCTCCTCGCGCCCGTACAGCACCCCGTACGTGAACCCGCTCTCCCTCGCCACATGGGCCTGACCTGCGAGATCACGCAGGGCCTCGCGGGTCATCACGCTGTCCTGGTGATCACCGAGCAGGCCCTGGAGGGACTTCATCGAGCGGACCAGGTCGACGGCGGGCTCGCCGAGGGCCGCGGACGCCGCCTCCGCCGAATACCTCGTCCGCTTGCACTTCTTGCGCGCCTCGTGGATCGCGAGGTCCCGGTCGGCGCCCGGCGACAGCACCACCGCCCGCTCGACCAGCTCCGTCAGCTTCCCGAAGTCCTTCCGTACGGCCGTGGAGATCACCTTCGGCGGCTGCCCGCCGGCCGCCTTCAGCAGCGGCGGCCCGTCCACCACGGCGTCCAGCGCGGCCAGCAGGTCCAGGTACCGCTTTCCGTCGAGTACGGCGATCAGACGGCTGCGCGAGCCGCCGGGCCGCGCGTGCGACCAGGTGCGCAGCCGGGTGCGCACCTGGTCGGGCAGCAGCACCCGCGGCAGTCCGTCGAGGGCGGCCGTCAGACGCTCCGTCAGCACCTCATGGTCCCGGTTCACGCCCAGCTCGCCCGCGAGCCACTTCAGCTCCGCGCCGATCGGGTCGGTGACGGCGCGGTCGAGGACTTTCTCGTACGACTTGAAGGCGCTGCGCATCCGCCGGGTGGCGACGCGCATGCGGTGCACGGAGTCGTCCACGTCCCGCCGGACGGCGGGGTCGAGCTCGACGATCGCGTCCCGCTGGGCCCGGATGTAGGCCATCACATGGTCCCCGGCGGTCTCCGGTGCCTTCCTGGCCGGCTTCAGCCGCTTCGCCCCGCCGGTCTCCGTCAGCGCCCGGGCCAGCTTCGAGGCCGACGCGGACGGCCGTACGCCCGTCTTCTTCAGCCGTTTCTCGACCTTGTCGAGGAAGGCCGGGTCGCCGCCGTCGGCGAGCTCGACCTCGATCTCGGTCCACTGGGCGACACCGTCGCCCCCGGTGAGCCGCTCGGCGCGGACGGCGTCCACGCTGACCTCGGCGAGCAGCCCGCCGTCGGCGTCGACGAGATGGCGGACGTCCCGGTCGGAGACCAGCCGGACCACGGGCAGCAGCTCGAGATCGCGGACGCGTGAGCGGACCAGGCCCGTGAGGACGCGCGGGACGGAGTCGGAGAGGGCCGCCCGGATCTCGTCCCGTACACCGGGCGAGACGGGGAACTTCAGGTGCCAGCCGGCGTCGGAGCCGCCGGTGCGGCGACGCAGGGTGATCGAGGCCGCGGCGAGGTGTTCGCCCTGGGTGTCGTAGTAGGTGGCGTCCAGCTGTGCGACACCCTTGTCGAGGACGGCTGCGACCCCGGCGACGCCGGTGAGGTCCGGCAGCCCGCTGTCGTCGGACTCGTACTTCCGCTCGATCTCGCGCTTCGTGTCCGCCATGAACCGAACTTAGACGGAGTCGGGGCGCGACGGCAGAGGGCGCCGACCGTGATTCCCGGGGGAGCCGCCGGGCGTCAGGAGGTGACCAGCGCTCGCATCGCCTCGCCCTCCGGGAACGGCGCGTCCTTCGCCGTCCGGGAGACAAGGAGGATGTGGGCGTCCTCGAACTGGTGGTACGACATCGGTTCGGGGCCCTGCCCGACGATCACCACGCTGTGTTCCAGACGCCAGCTGACGTACCGGCTGTGGTACTTGGGCTGGCGGATGTCGTGGTCCGGCAGGCCGAGCCGGTCGGTGAAGCGCTGGAGGACGGTGTCGTAGTGCGCGTCGAACTCCGGCCGCCAGGCGCCCTCCTGGCTGGTCCAGCCGGGTACGGGACCCCAGCAGTCCTCGTCGAGGATGCCGCCGTCGACCGAGTAGAGGTAGGCGAAGGGCAGATGGAGCGTGCCGTCGCCGTCGGCCGTGACGAAGTGGCCCTCCGGTGTGACATGGGTGGCGTCGGGGACGTCGGGTGTGTCCTCGTACGCCGGTCCCTGTACCGCCTGTGACCAGTCGGGCCAGCCGGCCTCGCGTATCCGTGCCTCCACGGCCTCTGTGTCGGCCAGATCCAGCTCCGCCAGCCCCAGAAGCCGGCTCACCAGCTCCTCGCCGACCGGGCACACGGCCACGTACTCGTCCGCCATTCCACTCCCCCTACGGCAGCGCTACGCCGACATCGGCCGCTGCACCCTGATCGACTGCAACAACCCGACCGCCACCCACACCGCGAACATGGACGTGCCACCGTACGACACGAACGGCAGCGGCAGACCGGTGACCGGCATGATCCCCAGGGTCATCCCGATGTTCTCGAAGGACTGGAAGGCGAACCAGGCCACGATCCCGGCGGCGACGATCGTGCCGTACAGCTCGGTCGTCTCCCGGGCGATACGGCAGGCCCGCCACAGGACGACACCGAGCAGCACGATGATCAGGCCCGCGCCGACGAAGCCCAGCTCCTCGCCCGCCACGGTGAACACGAAGTCGGTCTGCTGCTCCGGCACGAACTGGCCCGTGGTCTGCGAGCCGTGGAACAGCCCCGAGCCCGTGAGTCCGCCCGAACCGATCGCGATACGCGCCTGGTTGGTGTTGTAGCCGACGCCGGCCGGGTCGAGGCTGGGGTTGGCGAAGGCGGCGAAGCGGGCGATCTGGTAGTCGTCCAGGACGCCGAGCTGCCAGACCGCGAGCGCGCCCATGGTGCCCGCGCCGAGCAGGCCGAAGACCCAGCGGTTGGAGGCGCCCGAGGCCAGCAGCACACCCAGCACGATGATGACCATGACCATGACCGACCCAAGGTCGGGCATCAGCATGACGATGAGCATCGGTACGGCGGCCAGGCCCAGCGCCTGGAGGACCGTGCGGTGGTCGGGGTACTGCTTGTCACCCGCGTCGACCCGGGCCGCCAGCAGCATCGCCATGCCGAGGATGATCGTGATCTTCACGAACTCCGAGGGCTGGAGCGAGAAGCCGCCGCCGACGACGATCCACGAGTGGGCGCCGTTGACCGTGGAGCCCAGCGGGGTGAGCACCATCAGGATCAGGAACACCGAGGCGCCGTAGAGGATCGGTACCGCTGTCCGCAGGCCGCGGTGGCCGAGCCAGACGGTGCCGATCATCAGGGCGAACCCGATGCCGGTGTTCATGAGGTGGCGCAACAGGAAGTAGTACTGGTCGCCCTGGTTGATCTCGGTGCGGTTGCGGGTGGCCGAGAAGACCAGCAGCGAGCCGATCATCGACAGGGCGAGGGCCGCGAACAGTATCGGCCAGTCCAGCCGGCGGGCGAGCGAGTCGCGGGCGAACAGCCGCGTCCAGCCCGCCCGTTCGGGCCCGTAGCCGGAGACGGAGAAGCTGTTGCCGGTCATGTGCACATCCTCCGGCCACCTCGCTTGTGGCGCCGCCTGCGGGTGTTGCGGTTGCCTGTCGCCGGCTTCTCGACGGTTGCCGCCAGCTGCGTCTCGTCGGGCTCGGGGGCGCCCTCCTGGGTCACCCGCTGCTCCTTGCCCGGGTCCTTGGAGACCTTCGGCGACTTGATGGTGCCGTCCGTCTGGACCTTCGGGAGGCTCTTCTGCGGGGTGGGCAGCAGGGCGTTCTTCTTGTTGATCGTGCCGTCGTCGGAGACGCCGTAGAGCGCGTCGTAGATGTTGCGGACCGCGGGGCCCGAGGCGCCGGAGCCCGTACCGCCCTGGGAGATCGTCATGACGACCGTGTAGTCCTTGGTGTACGTGGCGAACCAGGACGTCGTCTGCTTGCCGTAGACCTCGGCGGTACCGGTCTTGGCGTGCATCGGGATCTTGTCCTGCGGCCAGCCGACGTCGGCGAACCGCCAGGCGGCGGTACCGCGGGTGGCGACGCCCGCGAGGGCCTCGTCCATCTCGGCCAGCGTCTTGCGGCTTATGGGCAGCTTGCCGTGCGCCTTGGGCTTGATCTCGTCGACGGTCTGGCCGTCCGCGCTGACGATGGCCTTGCCGACGGAGGGCGTGTAGAGGGTGCCGCCGTTGGAGATCGCCGCGTAGATGGTGGCCATCTGGATGGGGGTGACGAGGGTGTCGCCCTGGCCGATGGAGTAGTTGACGGAGTCACCGGCGCGCATCAGGTTGCCTTCGAGGCAGTTCTCGTACGCGATCTGCTCGGCGTACGTCCCGCCCTTCTTGCCGGTCTTGCACCAGACGTCCTTGTTGGCCTTCCAGTAGTCGAGCTTCCACTGGCGGTCCGGGATACGGCCGGTGACCTCGTTGGGCAGGTCGATGCCGGTCTCGGCGCCGAGACCGAACTGGTGGGCCGTCTTGTAGAACCAGTTCTTGGCGTCCTTCTTCGGCTTGGTGCCGCCGTCCTTCTTCCACTCCTCGTGGGAGAGCCGGTAGAAGACGGTGTCGCAGGAGACCTCCAGGGCGCGGCCGAGGCTGATCGGGCCGTATCCCTTGGTCTCGAAGTTCTTGAAGACCTGGCCGCCGATCGAGTACGAACTCGAGCAGTTGTAGGGGCCGTCGAAGGAGTACCCGGCGTTTATCGCGGCGGCGGTCGGGACCACCTTGAAGATGGAGCCGGGCGCCGACTGGCCCTGGATGGCCCGGTTGAGCAGCGGGTAGTTGGAGTCCTTGCCCGTCAGCTTGGTGTAGTCCTTGGCGGAGATGCCACCGACCCAGGCGTTCGGGTCGTACGACGGGTTGGACGCCATGGCGACGACGCGGCCGGTCTTGGCCTCCATGACGACGACGGCACCGGAGTCGGCCTTGTAGTTCTCGCCGGTGTTGTCGTCGAAGGCCTCGCGGGCCTTCTTCATCGCGTCGTTCAGTTCGTACTCGGCGACCCGCTGGACGCGGGCGTCGATGCTGGTGACGAGGTTCGAGCCGGGCTGCGCCTCGTCACTGGCGGCCTGGCCGATGACGCGGCCGAGGTTGTCGACCTCGTAGCGGGTGACGCCGGCCTTGCCGCGCAGCTCCTTGTCGTACTCGCGCTCCAGGCCGCTGCGGCCGACCTGGTCGGAGCGCAGATAGGGCGAGTCGGTGTCCTGGGCCTTGGTGATCTCCTCGTCGGTGACCGGGGAGAGGTAGCCGAGGACCTGGGCGGTGTTGGCCTTGCCGGGGCTCGCGTAGCGGCGCACGGCCTCGGGCTCGGCGGTGATGCCGGGGAAGTCCTCGGCGCGCTCGCGGATCTGCAGGGCCTGCTTGGCGGTGGCCTCGTCGGTGACGGGGATCGGCTGGTACGGCGAGCCGTTCCAGCAGGGCTGGGGGGTCTTGGCGTCGCACAGCCGGACCTTTTGCATGACCTCCCCGGGCTTCATACCGAGGACACCGGCGAGCTTGGTGAGGACGGCCTTGCCGTCGTCCTTCATCTTCAGCAGGTCGGTGCGGGAGGCGGAGACCACCAGCCGTGTCTCGTTGTCGGCGATCGGCACTCCGCGCGCGTCGAGGATCGAGCCGCGGACGGCGGGCTCCACGACCTGCTGGACGTGGTTGCCGGACGCCTCCTTCGCGTACTCGTCGCCCTCGCGGATCTGGAGGTACCACAGGCGCCCGCCGAGGGTGCCGAGGAGGGACAGGACGAGGATCTGGATCACGATGAGCCTGATCTGGACCCGTGGAGTCCGACCGGTCTCGGGGATGTTGGTCACTGCGGCTGCCGCCCCCTCTCAGTGTGTGTACGTGTCATATACGGCGAACCTGTGAACACGGCCCGCCGACTCGCGCGCACTCACAGCCGCTTGACCCCCTTGATGCGACCGACGCGCGCGGTCCGGGTCCGGGCCCTGGTCCGCAGCGCGCCGAGTCCGCCGCGCTGACCGCCGATCTTCAGGCCCGTTCCGGAGGAGAGCCACCCGGAGGAGATGTCGGTGGCCTTCTTGGCGGAGGTGTTGGTCTCCGCGAGGGGGTCGTTCTCGGCGCGGCGGGCGAGCGCCATGATGCCGGGGACGACGAAGGGGGCGAGCAGCAGGTCGTACAGCGCGGCCGTGAACAGCAGGCTGCCGAGGCCGACATGGCGGGCGGCGGTGTCGCCGACGAGAGCGCCGACACCGGCGTAGAGCAGGGTCGTGCCGACGGCGGCGGCGACCACGACGAGCATCGGGCCGGTGGCCGACTTGAGTCTGCCGTTCTCCGGTTTGGCGAGCCCGGCCAGATAGCCGATGACGCACAGCACCAGCGCGTAGCGCCCGGCGGCGTGGTCGGCGGGCGGCACGAGGTCGGCGAGCAGTCCCGCGCCGAAGCCGACGAGGGCGCCGCCGACATGGCCGTAGACCATCGCGAGACCGAGGACGGTCAGCAGCAGCACGTCCGGGACAGCGCCCGGGAGGTGGAGCCGGGACAGGACGCTGACCTGGAGGACGAGGGCTACGACGACGAGGGAGGTGGAGAGCAGGATCCGGTTGACACGCAAGGGGAATCAGCTCCTACTGCTCTTGCTCGAGCTGGCCGTCGACAGGGGCGTTCGCGGACGGGGTGACCGTGACGGTGACCGTCGGCGTGGGGGTCGGTTTCGGCTTGTCGGGGAGCACCGTGTCGCGCGGGTCCTTCTTCGGGGCCTCGACGACGACGCCGACGATGTCGAGCTTGGTGAAGCTGACGTACGGCGTGACGTAGAGGGTGCGGGTGAGGTCGCCGCCGGAGGGGTCGACGCGGGAGACGATGCCGACGGGGACACCGGGCACGAAGGGCTTGTCGGCCTGCGAGCCGAAGGTGACGAGGCGGTCGCCCTTCTTGATCTCGGCCTTGCCGTTGAGGAGTTCGACGCGCAGCGGGCGGTCGCCCTGTCCGGAGGCGAAGCCGAGCTCGTCGCTGGCCTCCATGCGGGTGCCGACGGTGAAGTCGGGGTCGCTGGCGAGGAGCACGGTGGCGGTGTTCGGGCCCACGGTCGTCACGCGCCCCACCAGTCCGTCGCCGTTGAGGACGGTCATGTCGCGTCTGATGCCGTCGTGGGAACCGACGTCGATGGTGATGGTCCAGGAGAAGCCCTGGGCCGCTCCTATGGCGATGACCTCGGCGCCCTTGATGCCGTACTGGCCCTCGCCCGCGACCTTCAGCATCGAGTTCAGCTGCTTGAGGCGGCTGGTGTTGCGGTCGTCGCTGCCGAGCTTCGCCTTGAGGGCCGCGTTCTCCTTCTCCAGCGCGGCGAGCCGGTCGTGCCGCTCGCCGGAGTCGCGGATCGCGGAGACCGCGTTGCCGACCGGGTTCACGGCGGACGACACACCGTCCTCGATGGGGCCGAAAACCGTGGCCGCGGCCTGGCGGGCACCGTCGACCGGCGAATCCTCCCCGCCACGGATGTCCACCGTGATCAGTGCGAACGCGATGGCGATCAGCAGCACCAGGAGCAGCCGGCTCTCTCGTGTGTCCCTCACGTGCGGCGGCCGTGCCTTCCTCATAGGAATGTGCAGGTGTTCAGGTATGCGGGTGTACAGGGGCTCGCGGATGCCCATGGGCGAGCTTATGCCTCTATATCAACGATCCGCCGTACGAGAGGAGATCATCTCGTACGGCGGAATCGAAGAGTTACGTCATCTGCGCGGCTGGGCGTCCAGCACCTGCTGGAGCGCCTCGAACTCCTCCACGCACTTGCCGGAGCCGAGCGCCACGCTGTCCAGCGGGTCCTCGGCGATGTGGATCGGCATGCCGGTCTCGCGCCGCAGCCGCTCGTCGAGGCCGCGCAGCAGGGCGCCGCCGCCGGTCAGAACGATTCCGCGGTCCATGATGTCGCCGGACAGCTCGGGCGGGCACTTGTCGAGGGTCGTCTTGACCGCGTCCACGATCGCGTTGACGGGTTCCTCGATCGCCTTGCGGACTTCGCCGGCCGAGATGACGACGGTCTTGGGCAGCCCGGAGACGAGGTCCCGGCCGCGGATTTCGGTGTGCTCGTCAGCGTCGAGGTCGTACGCCGAACCGATCGTGATCTTGATCTGCTCGGCCGTCCGCTCACCCAGGAGGAGCGAGTACTCCTTCTTGATGTGCTGGATGATCGCGTTGTCCAGTTCGTCGCCCGCGACGCGGATCGACTGAGCGGTGACGATCCCGCCGAGCGAGATGACCGCGACCTCCGTCGTGCCGCCGCCGATGTCCACCACCATGTTGCCCGTGGCCTCGTGGACCGGCAGGCCGGAACCGATGGCGGCCGCCATGGGCTCCTCGATGATGTGCACCTGGCGGGCCCCGGCCTGGGACGACGCCTCGATGACGGCACGGCGCTCGACGCCGGTGATGCCGGAGGGCACACACACGACGACGCGCGGCCTCGCGAGATACCGCCGCTTGTGGATCTTCAGAATGAAGTAGCGGAGCATTCGCTCGGTGATCTCGAAGTCGGCGATGACGCCGTCCTTCAGCGGACGTACGGCAACGATGTTGCCGGGCGTGCGCCCGATCATCTTCTTCGCTTCGGATCCGACCGCCAGGATGCCACCGGTGTTGGTGTTGATCGCGACGACGGACGGCTCGTTGAGTACGATCCCGCGACCCCTGACGTACACCAGCGTGTTGGCGGTCCCGAGGTCGACAGCCATGTCACGGCCGATGAACGACATTGAGTTCCCCATCAGGATTCGTCTGGCCTTCCCGGGAGCTTTGAGGGCTTTTTCAGGTTGGCGAAGTGGGTGCGGTGACGTGAAGACTTCCATCGTAGTGGCGCCTACGCGAACACCGCGCGAGGGTCTTCGCCATTGTCAGCAGATGGAACCCCACCGCGCTTGTGGAGACGGCCCATCGGGGGCACCCGTTCCCCCGATCGGCGCGCATATGCCAAAGGACGGCCGAAAAGTCACGGCCGCCCCAGGTCAGATGGGAGATCAGGCTGACGCCACGTCAGAAACGTCCACGAAAACTCCCTAAGGGGCGCGGGGCGCCCGCCCCCCTTCAACCCCGGTCAGCCCACACGGTCCGGGAAGAAGATCTTCACTTCACGCTCAGCCGACTCGACGGAGTCGCTCGCGTGGATCAGGTTCTCCCGGACGATCACACCGAAGTCCCCGCGGATGGAGCCGGGGGCCGCGGCGATCGGGTCGGTGGGGCCGGCCAGCGCGCGCACGCCCTCGATGACCCGCTCGCCCTCGACGATCAGCGCCACGACCGGGCCGGAGGCCATGAACTCCACCAGCGGCTCGTAGAAGGGCTTGCCCTTGTGCTCGCCGTAGTGCTGCTCCAGCGTGTCCTGGTCCAGGGTGCGCAGCTCCAGCGCGGTGATCTGCCAGCCGGCCTTGCGCTCGATACGGCTGATGATCTCGCCGGTCAGGCCACGACGGACCGCGTCGGGCTTGAGGAGGACGAGGGTGCGCTGGCTCACGTGGGACTCCTTGCGATCAACAGTGTGCGGAGTGATGAGGTTACCCGGCGTGTCCGCCCGTCGGTCACGCAGCGTCAGGTGTAGTGGAGTCGGCCTGCGCGGCGAACCTCGCCTTTGCCTCGTCGACCTTCCGCCCGTAGTGCACCGAGGCCCACCAGAGCGCCGCGAAGACCACGCCCAGGAAGAACATCGTCGGCACCACGAACCCGGAGGCGATGAGGGCGATCTGCAGGACCCAGCCGAGCGCGACGCCGCCGGGCCGGGTGATCACACCGCACAGCGCCAGACACAGGAACATGGCGATACCGCTGACCGTCCACACCGTGGCCGTGGACAGGTCGTCGTCCTTCATCGCGACCAGACCGGCGAAGCCGATGATGAAGAACTCGCCGATCAGGGTCGAGGAACAGAGAGTACGCATTCTTGGGATTCAGCCCTTCCCCAGCAACAGCCGGGCCTCGCCGACGGTGATGACGGAACCGGTCACGAGCACGCCGGCGCCCGCGAACTCGCCCTCCTCCTCGGACAGGGTGATCGCGGCCTCCAGCGCGTCCGGCAGCCGCGGCTCGACCTGTACGCGCTCCTCGCCGAACACCTCGACGGCGATGGCGGCCAACTCGTCGGCGTCCATGGCGCGGTGACTGGAGTTCTGGGTGATCACGATCTCCGCGAAGACCGGCTCGAAGGCCTCCAGGAGACCTCGTACGTTCTTGTCGCCACTGGCCCCGACCACACCGATCAGCCGGCTGAAGTCGAAGGCCTCACCGATCGCCTCGGCGGTGGCCCGGGCGCCCGCCGGGTTGTGCGCGGCGTCCAGCACGACGGTGGGAGAGCGCCGTACGATCTCCAGCCGCCCCGGCGAGGTCACGGCCGCGAACGCCTTGCGGACGGTGTCGATGTCGAGCGGCTCGGGCCGCTGCGAGCCGACACCGAAGAAGCCCTCGACGGCGGCGAGCGCCACAGCGGCGTTGTGCGCCTGGTAGGCGCCGTGCAGCGGGAGGTAGACCTCCTCGTACTCCCCGCCGAGCCCGCGCAGGGTGATCAGCTGTCCGCCGACGGCCACCTGCCGTGCCACGACCCCGAACTCCAGCCCCTCACGGGCCACGGTGGCGTCGACCTCGACGGCCTTCTTCAGCAGCACCTGCGCGGCGTCGACCGGCTGCTGCGCCAGGATGACGGTCGCGTCCTGCTTGACGACGCCGGCCTTCTCCTTGGCGATCTCGCCGGGAGTCTCGCCGAGCCGGTCGGTGTGGTCCAGGTCGATGGGGGTCACGACGGCGACGTCACCGTCGATGACGTTGGTCGCGTCCCAGGTGCCGCCCATCCCGACCTCGACGACGGCCACGTCCACGGGCGCGTCGGCGAAGGCGGCGTACGCCATGCCGGTCAGCACCTCGAAGAACGACAGCCGGTACTCCTGCTGCGCGTCCACCATCTCGATGTACGGCTTGATGTCCTCGTACGTCTCGATGAAGCGCTCGGCGGAGATCGGCGCCCCGTCGAGGCTGATGCGCTCGGTGACCGACTGCACATGGGGGCTGGTGTACCTGCCGGTGCGCAGTTCGAAGGCGCCGAGGAGGGCCTCGATCATGCGGGCGGTGGAGGTCTTGCCGTTCGTCCCGGTGATGTGGATCGAGGGGTACGACCGCTGCGGCTCGCCCAGGACGTCCATGAGCGCGGCGATACGGCTGACGGAGGGCTCGAGCTTGGTCTCGCCCCAGCGCGTGGCGAGTTCCGCCTCGACCTCGCGCAGCGCCTTGTCGACCTCGGGGTCCTGGGGGCGCGTCGGCACGTCGGCCTCCGGCGGGCCTCCCTGGGTGCGCAGGGTGCGGCTGCCGGCCTCGATGACCGCGAGGTCGGGGTCGCGGTCTGTCTCGGCGTCGATGATCTCGTCGAAGGGGTCGCTGTCACTCACGGGGTCAGTCTACGGAGGGGGACCTAGAGAGTGCCTATGGAGTGGGGTGGCTGGTCGTTTACGGCGTCTGCGGGCCGCAGGTGGCTGGTCGCGCCCACGCGGCGGAGCCGCACATCGATACAGCCCCGCGCCCCTGACGGCGCGAGGGGCCCCGGAGTCTTGAAGACTCCGGGGCCCCTCGCGCCGTACAAACTGCCTACGCCTGCGGCAGGCGGTCCAGCTGGGACTGGATGCGGGCGATGTCCTCGCCCGCCTTTGCCAGGCGGCCGCGGATCTTGTCCACCACGTTGTCCGGGGCCTTGGCCAGGAACGCCTCGTTGCCGAGCTTGGCGGTGGCCTGGGCCTTTTCCTTCTCGGCGGCCGCGAGGTCCTTGGCGAGGCGCTTGCGCTCCGCCGCGACGTCGATGGTGCCGGAGAGGTCGAGGGCGACCTCGGCGCCGGAGACCGGGAGGGTCGCCGTGGCCGTGAAGGCGTCGCCCTCCGGCTGGAGCCGGAGGAGCTGGCGGATGGCGGCCTCGTGGGGCGCCAGGGCCGTGCCGTCGAGGGTCAGGCGGGCCGGGACGCGCTGGCCGGGCTGGAGACCCTGGTCGGCGCGGAAGCGGCGGACCTCGGTGATGACGGACTGGAGGGTCTCGATCTCCTTCTCGGCGGCCGTGTCACGGAAGCCGCTGTCCTTGGGCCAGTCCGCGATGACGACCGACTCGCCGCCCGTGAGGGTGGTCCAGAGGGTCTCCGTGACGAACGGGACCACCGGGTGCAGCAGCCTGAGAGTGACGTCGAGGACCTCGCCCAGGACGCGCTTGCTGACCTCGGCCGGCTCGCCGCCCGCCTGGAACGTCGTCTTGGAGAGCTCGACGTACCAGTCGAAGACCTCGTCCCACGCGAAGTGGAAGAGGGCGTCGGAGAGCTTCGCGAACTGGTAGTCCTCGTAGAGCGCGTCGACTTCGGCGACGACGGAGTTGAGCCGGGAGAGGATCCAGCGGTCCGTCGCCGACATCGCCGACTCGTCCGGCAGGGGCCCGTCCACCGTCGCGCCGTTCATCAGCGCGAAGCGCGTGGCGTTCCAGATCTTGTTGGCGAAGTTGCGGGAGCCCTGGACCCAGTCCTCGCCGATCGGGACGTCGACGCCGGGGTTGGCGCCACGGGCGAGGGTGAAGCGCAGGGCGTCGCTGCCGTACTTGTCCATCCAGTCCAGCGGGTTGACCGCGTTGCCGAAGGACTTCGACATCTTCTTGCCGAACTGGTCGCGGACCATGCCGTGCAGGGCGATGGTGTGGAACGGCGGGGTGCCGTCCATCGCGTACAGGCCGAACATCATCATCCGGGCGACCCAGAAGAAGAGGATGTCGTAGCCGGTGACCAGGACGGAGTTCGGGTAGAACTTCGCGAGCGACTGGGTCTGTTCGGGCCAGCCGAGGGTCGAGAAGGGCCACAGGCCGGAGGAGAACCAGGTGTCGAGGACGTCGGTGTCCTGACGCCAGCCCTCACCGGTGGGCGGCTCCTCGTCGGGTCCGACGCAGGCGACCTCGCCGTCCGGGCCGTACCAGACGGGGATGCGGTGGCCCCACCACAACTGCCGTGAGATGCACCAGTCGTGGAGGTTGTCGACCCAGTCGAAGTACCGCTTCTCCATCTCCTGCGGATGGATCTTGACGCGGCCGTCGCGGACCGCGTCACCGGCGGCCTTCGCGAGCGGGCCGACCTTGACCCACCACTGCATGGACAGCCGCGGCTCAATGGTGGTCTTGCAGCGCGAGCAGTGGCCGACGGAGTGGACGTAGGGCCGCTTCTCGGCGACGATCCGGCCCTCGGCGCGCAGGGCGGCGACGATGGCGGAACGGGCCTCGAGGCGGTCCTGGCCCTGGAAGGGGCCGTGGGCCGTGATCACGGCGTGCTCGTCCATGATCGTGATGGCCGGCAGGTCGTGGCGCTGGCCGATCTCGAAGTCGTTCGGGTCGTGGGCCGGGGTGACCTTGACCGCGCCGGTGCCGAACTCGGGGTCGACGTGGGTGTCGGCGACGACGGGGATGGAGCGCTCGGTGAGCGGCAGCTTGATGAGCTTGCCGACGAGGTGCTTGTACCGCTCGTCGTCCGGGTGAACGGCGACGGCCGTGTCACCGAGCATGGTCTCGGCGCGGGTGGTGGCGACGACGAGCGTCTCGTCGCCCTCGCCGTACTTGATGGAGACGAGCTCGCCGTCGTCGTCCTGGTACTCGACCTCGATGTCGGAGATCGCGGTCAGACAGCGGGGGCACCAGTTGATGATGCGCTCGGCGCGGTAGATCAGCTCGTCGTCGTAGAGCCGCTTGAAGATGGTCTGGACGGCCTGCGACAGCCCCTCGTCCATCGTGAAGCGCTCACGCGACCAGGCGACGGCGTCGCCGAGGCGACGCATCTGCCCGGAGATCTGTCCGCCGGACTCGCCCTTCCACTGCCAGACCCGCTCGACGAAGGCCTCACGGCCGAGGTCGTGCCGGGACTTGCCTTCCTTCCCCAGCTCGCGCTCGACGACGTTCTGGGTGGCGATGCCGGCGTGGTCCATGCCGGGCTGCCACAGCGTCTCGAAGCCCTGCATGCGCTTGCGACGCGTGAGGGCGTCGATGAGCGTGTGCTCGAAGGCGTGCCCGAGGTGCAGGCTGCCGGTGACGTTCGGCGGCGGGATGACGATGGTGTACGGCGGCTTGTCGCTCTTCTCGTCCGCCTCGAAGTAACCCCGCTCCACCCAGCGCTCGTACAGCGGGCCCTCTACGTCGGCCGGCGCGTACTGGGTCGGCAGTTCGGTGTCGGGCGCTGATGGCTGCTGCTGAGCGTTCTCGGTCACGGGGTCAGTTTAGGGGTGTCGCGGGCGTGTCCCGAAACGGCTTTGTTCTGTAACGGTGAGGCCCCCGATGCAATGCATCGCCGGTGCCTGCGCCAGGATGTTCGGAACGCATAAGCATCTGGAGGGGAACCCAGTAATGAGTCACAACCAGCCGGGCCCGTACGGCGGGCAGCCCCAGCAGCCCGGTCCGTACGGTCAGCCGGGCCCGTACGGCCAGCAGCCGCCGCAGGCCCCCCAGCCCGGCTACGGCTACCCCCAACAGCCCGCTCAGCCCCAGCAGCCGGGGTACGGCTACCCGCAGCAGCAGGGCGGCGTCCCGCCGCAGACCCCGCCGTACGGGCAGCAGCCGTACGGTCAGCAGCCCTACACGGCCCCGATGCCGCCGGTTCCGGGCGGTGGCGGCAAGAAGAAGCTGGCCATCATCCTCGGCTCGGTGGCGGTCGTCGCCGCGATCGCCGTGGGCGCGGCCTTCGCCCTCGGCGGCGGGGGTGGCGGCGGAGGCGGGTCGGACATCGCGGACGACGGGGCGCACAAGCTGACGACTCCGGGCACCGTACTCACCGAGTACAAGAAGTCCGACGGCGACAGCGACAGCATGACCAAGGAAGACCTCAAGGACGCCGAGTCGTGGGGTGTCAAGGGCGCCAAGGATGTCAGCGCCAACTACGAGGTCGCCGACGAGAGCAACCCGTTGGGCGGCAAGATGCTGACGTTCGGCGGCGTCTACGGCACGATCGACGACCCCGAGAAGGCCGTCGACGGCTTCTTCGCCTTCATGAAGAAGGACGCCGGCGAGGAGAACGTCACCTTCGAGGGCAGCGCGAAGGAGTACAAGCCCAGTTCGCTGGAGGGCGCGATCCTGAAGTGCCAGGGCGCCAAGATCGACAACTCCGACGAGACGACGGCCGGCATGGCCAAGGAAATGAAGGTCACGTACTGCGTCTGGGGTGACCACAGCACGCTCGGCTTCGTGATGCCCATGGAGTACTCGGACATCGCCGCCGGCAAGGCCACGGCCCCCGCGGAGGCGGCCGAGATGACGGCGAAGCTCCGCAAGGAAGTCCGCGTCAAGGCCTGACGTCGCTGAACTGCGAAGGGGCCCCGGTCGGTTGACCGGGGCCCCTTCGTTCGTCCTTGTGCGCGGCGGCGGTTACGCCGTCTTCGCCTCTCCCGGGCCCCGTCCGTTGCGGGCGTCGCGCGGGATGAGGGTCGGGTTGACGTTGGAGTGGACGACGTCTGCCGTGATGACGACGCGGGCCACGTCCTTGCGGGACGGGATCTCGTACATGACGCCCTGGAGGACTTCCTCCATGATGGCGCGCAGGCCTCGCGCGCCGGTCTGGCGGAGGATGGCCTGGTCGGCGATGGCTTCCAGCGCCTCGCGCTCGAAGTCCAGCTCCACGCCGTCGAGTTCGAAGAGGCGCTGGTACTGCTTGACCAGCGCGTTGCGAGGCTCGACCAGGATCTGGAGGAGGGCCTCGCGGTCCAGGTTGTGGACCGAGGTGATCACCGGGAGGCGGCCGATGAACTCGGGGATCATGCCGAACTTGACCAGGTCCTCGGGCATGACGTCCTCGAACTGGTCCTTGGCCTCCAGCTCGCGCTTCGAACGGATCGTCGCGCCGAAGCCGATGCCCTTGGCGCCGGCGCGGGACTCGATGAGCTTCTCCAGGCCCGCGAAGGCACCGCCCACGATGAACAGGACGTTCGTCGTGTCGATCTGGATGAACTCCTGGTGCGGGTGCTTGCGGCCGCCCTGGGGCGGGACCGAGGCCGTCGTGCCCTCGAGGATCTTGAGCAGCGCCTGCTGGACGCCCTCGCCGCTCACATCCCGGGTGATCGAGGGGTTTTCACTCTTCCTCGCGACCTTGTCGATCTCATCGATGTAGATGATCCCGGTCTCGGCCTTCTTGACGTCGTAGTCCGCCGCCTGAATGAGCTTCAGGAGGATGTTCTCGACGTCCTCGCCGACGTACCCCGCCTCCGTGAGCGCCGTTGCGTCGGCGATCGCGAACGGGACGTTCAGCATGCGGGCGAGAGTCTGGGCCAGCAGCGTCTTGCCGGAGCCCGTCGGGCCCAGCAGGAGGATGTTGGACTTCGCCAACTCGATCGCGTCGTCACGGCCGCTTCCGCCGCCGTTCTCGCCGGCCTGGACGCGCTTGTAGTGGTTGTAGACCGCCACGGAGAGCGCCTTCTTGGCCTGCTCCTGGCCCACCACATAGCCCTCGAGGAACTCGTAGATCTCACGAGGCTTGGGGAGTTCCTCCCAGCGCACCTCGCTCGTCTCCGCGAGCTCTTCCTCGATGATCTCGTTGCAGAGATCGATGCACTCGTCGCAGATGTACACACCAGGCCCTGCGATGAGCTTCTTGACCTGCTTCTGGCTCTTGCCGCAGAACGAGCACTTGAGCAGATCGCCGCCGTCACCGATGCGTGCCACGGTGTGCTTCCCCTTCGCCTGGGAGACGCCTAGGTCCAGCGGCTCCTGGTGCTGCCTTATTCCGACGGTACCTTGCCGGGCCCCCCGTTCGGGCCCCCCTTGGCGCGGTTCACTTTGACGTGCAGCGTGTCAAAGCACACGAACCGGACCAAGGGGCGGCAGACAATACAGCCTCCGACTAGCGGACGGATGCGTTGTTCATCTTCCGAGTGGAGATGATCTGGTCGATCAGACCGTAGGAGAGCGCCTCCTCGGCCGTGAGGATCTTGTCGCGCTCGATGTCCTCGCGGATCTTCTCGATCGGCGTGGTCGAGTGCTTGGCCAGCATCTCCTCCAGCTGCGCGCGCATCCGGAGGATTTCGTTGGCGGCGATCTCCAGGTCGGAGACCTGACCGCGACCGGTCTCGCTGTAGGGCTGGTGGATCAGCACACGGGCGTTCGGCAGCGCCATGCGCTTGCCCGGCGTACCGGCGGCCAGCAGGATGGCCGCGGCGGAGGCCGCCTGGCCCATGCAGACCGTCTGGACGTCCGGCTTCACGAACTGCATCGTGTCGTAGATCGCCGTCAGCGCGGTGAAGGAGCCGCCGGGGCTGTTGATGTAGACCGAGATGTCACGGTCCGGGTCCATCGACTCCAGGCACAGCAGCTGCGCCATGACGTCGTTGGCGGAGGCGTCGTCGATCTGGACGCCGAGGAAGATCACGCGCTCTTCGAACAGCTTCGCGTACGGGTCGTACTCACGGACGCCCTGCGAGGTGCGCTCGACGAAGCGCGGGATGACGTAGCGGGACTCCGCGGAGGGGCCCGTGTACTCGGCGCGCGTGCGGTCGTACAGGCCGCTGCCGGGGTGGTCGTTCACTTTCTGTCTCCTAGAGGCTGAGGCGGTCGGCTGGGGGCTTGCAGGGGGGTCTCAGGCCCCGGTGCCGCCGCCGCCCGGCATGTTGGCGGCCGTGGTGATGACCTCGTCGATGAGGCCGTACTCCTTGGCCTCATCGGCGTCGAACCAGCGGTCGCGGTCGGAGGCGCGGGTGATCTCCTCGAACGACTGACCGGTGTGCCGGGAGGTCAGTTCCGCCATGCGCTTCTTGGTGTGCAGCAGCCGCTCGGCGTGGATTTTGATGTCCGAGGCCGAGCCGGCGAGGCCGGCGGACGGCTGGTGGATCAGGATCTCGGCGTTCGGCAGCGCGAAGCGCTTGCCGGGGGTGCCGGCGCTGAGCAGGAACTGGCCCATGGAGGCGGCGAGGCCCATGGCGATCGTCACCACGTCGTTCTTGATGTACTGCATGGTGTCGTAGATCGCCATGCCGGCCGTGATCGAACCGCCCGGGCTGTTGATGTAGAGGTAGATGTCCTTGTCCGGGTCCGCGGCAAGGAGCAGCAGCTGTGCGGTGATCTTGTTCGCGATGTCGTCGTCGACCGGCTGGCCGAGGAAGATGATCCGCTCGTTGAGCAGCCGGTTGTAGACCTGGTCGCCGAGGCCACCACCGATGGAAGGCTCGCCGGCGGCGGAGGGCATCAGATTCGTCACGTATCCACCTGCTCGTCTTACGACGGCGCCGGGCCGTCTTCACGTGTTCCCTGCGTGTTCCCTGCGGGGCTGGAGCCGCTCGGGACTCCACTCCCCTCGTATTCATGGACCCTAACGCGCTGGTCCCTTCGGGGAATCCCGCAAAGGGGGCTGTTCGCCGGGGGCGTAGCGCGGGATGCCTCCGGCGGGTGGGCCATTGGCTACTCGCCGTGGCTGTGCTGCGCGTGGCCGACTGAGGGTCGTACGGGGCTTGTCGCGCAGTTCCCCGCGCCCCTGGGTAGGAAAACGGGCCCCGGGTCATGAGTGACCCGGAGCCCGCCCTGCAGCCTGCTCGGCGCCGTGGGATCAGCCCTCGGTCTTGTCGGCGTCGGCGTCCGTGGCGTCCGCCTCCGTGGCCTCGGCGGCGACGTCGGCGGCCGGCTCGACCTCGTCCTCGTCGTCCAGGTCGATGACCTCGCCGTTGGTGTCCTTCACCGTGGCGGCCTCGACCACGACGGCCAGGGCCTTGCCGCGGGCGACCTCGCCGACCAGGAGCGGAACCTGGCCGCCCTCGACGACCGCCTGGGCGAACTGGTCGGGGGACATGCCCGAGGAAGCGGCGCGCCGCATGAGGTGCTCGGTGAGCTCCTCCTGGTTGACGTTCAGCTTCTCGCGCTTGACCAGCTCGTCGAGGACGAACTGGGTCTTGATGCCCTTGACCGCGGCGTCCTTGGTCTCGGCCTCGAACTCCTCGACCGTCTTGCCCTGGATCTCGAGGTACTTCTCGAGGTCGAGGCCCATCTGGCCGAGCTGGTGGTGCTCGAGGTTGTGCTTACGGGTGTTGACCTCGTCCTCGAGCAGCTTCTCGGGGACCGGGACCTCGACCAGCTCGAGCAGCTTCTCCAGGACGCGCTCCTGGGCCTGCGTCGCCTGGTCGTACTGCTTCATGTTCTCGAGGCGCTTGCGGCTGTCGGCCCTGAGCTCCTCGAGGGTGTCGAACTCGGAGGCGAGCTGCGCGAACTCGTCGTCCAGCTCGGGCAGTTCGCGGGCGGCGACCTGGGTGACCTTGACGGTGACCTCGGACTCCTTGCCGGCCGCGGAGCCGCCCTTGAGCTCGGAGGTGAAGGTGGCCTCGCCACCGGCCTCCAGGCCCTTCACGGCGTCGTCGATGCCCTCGAGGAGCTCGCCGGAGCCGATGGTGTACGAGACACCGCTGGCGATGCCGTCCTCGAGCACCTCTCCGTCGACCTTGGCCTCCAGGTCGATCGTGACGACGTCGCCGTCCTCGGCGGCGCGCTCGACCGGGGAGGTGGAGGCGAAGCGCTCACGGAGCTGCTCCACCGACTTCTCGATGTCCTCTTCGCTCACCTCGACGGCGTCGACCTCGACCTCGATGGAGGAGAAGTCCTCGGGAAGCTCCAGGGACGGGCGGATGTCGACCTCGGCGGTGAAGTTCAGCGTGTCGCCGTCCTTCAGCTCGGTGATGTCGACCTCGGGCTGGCCCAGGACGTCCAGCTCGGCCTCGTTGACCGCTTCGGTGTAGAACTTCGGAAGCGCGTCGTTGACGGCCTCCTCCAGCACTGCACCACGACCGAACCGCTGGTCGATGACACGGGCCGGGATCTTGCCCTTACGGAAGCCCTTCACCGTGACCTGCTGGTTGATCTTCTTGTACGCCGCGTCGAGGCTGTCCTTGAGCTCCTCGAAGGGCACCTCGACAGTGAGCCGAACCCGAGTCGGGTTCAGGGTCTCCACGGCGCTCTTCACGGTTCGGTCTCCTTGTGGCTGACTTCTTGGATTCTGCCGGGGCCAGAACGGCTCCGGCGGATTAGCCGCCCAGAGGACCATCAGACGAGAGACACACGGGCGCGCAGCTTGCATAGTAACCGCAGCGGCTACACGCCCCAAAAGGCGATCAAGCCAGGTGATCGCGAAGGTGGCCGCCAATGGCCGGTCACATGGTCGGGGTGGCGGGATTTGAACCCACGGCCTTCCGCTCCCAAAGCGGACGCGCTACCAAGCTGCGCCACACCCCGTCTGGTGCGACACGTAGGGTACATGCCCGCAGGCAGCGGGGCCGCCGCATTTACGGGGTGTGCGGCGAGGGGTCCCGACCCGCTACGATGCCTTCTGTGCCGCGGTCATCTGACCTGCGGCGCGTCCTGTGCGGGCGTAGCTCAATGGTAGAGCCCTAGTCTTCCAAACTAGCTACGCGGGTTCGATTCCCGTCGCCCGCTCTGTAGTGCTCAGGGCCAGCTCAGAGGTTTGATCCTCTGAGCTGGCCCTGATTTCTTACGCGTCCCAGCCGCTCTGGCACTGACGTATCTGGGTATCGCCCTCGAAGACAGCCGCCTGGACCTTCACACGGCGGATGCCCTCCGAGGAGGACGCGTAGGTACGCCATTCATTCCCGTCACCGCTACCGCCGTAGTAGTGGTGCCACCGCCACATCACGATGTCGCCGTCACTCTCCTGACTCATCAGACGAACTGCCACATGACGACCGTCGGCCTCGGTGTCGCGCACCCAGAGATCGAGCGGCCTCAGTGTGTCCAGATCTTCATTCGGTTCCTTCCGGGCGGGTCAGGGGCACGGGACAGGCAGGTCCCCGGCAGGCGTCTCAGGCCGGCCAAGGTCGCATGGGCAGCTCTCAGAGGTCACGTACGTCCACGGTGTAGACGGAGCGGAGGCCGTACGGGACGTAGAGGGCGTCGCCGACGAGAGTGAGGGGGGCGCCGGCCGGCGAGCCGTCGACGGCGCCGTCGTCGCGGCCGGGGAGGGTGCCCTCGACCTCGCCGGTGCTCCGGTTCAGGGCGGCGAGGCGACCGCTGGGGGAGGCCACGTACAGGTGGGTCCCGGAGGCGGTCGGGGGGCCCGACTGCTCCACTCCGGAGTTGCTCGCCCAGGCCTGGCGGCCGGTGGCCGGGTCGAACGCGCGGATGCTGCCGTTGGAGAGGGTGAAGTAGAGGGTGCCGTTCACCAAGGTGGGGGCCGCACCCTCGGGCTGGACCTTGGCGAGCTTCACCGTCGTCATGACGTGTGACGTGGTGTTGACCAGGGTCAGTGTGCGGCGGGCGCCGGTCACGTTCACCAGCACCAGACGGCCGTCGTGCCTGCCGACGATGTCCATGTCGCCCTTGACCTTGACGGTCCAGCGAGGCTTGCCGGTGGCCGGGTCGAGCTGGGCGATGCTCGTGCTCTCGATGTTGTCGGTCGTGTACTTCCCGGTGAGCAGGTACGCCTGTCCGGCGGAACTGCGCAGCAGAGTCATGTACTGGTCAGGGTTCGGCAGGGGGCGCTTCCAGCGGACCTTGCCGTCGTCGGCGTCGAGCAGGGCGAACTGCCTCCCCGTCTTGCCGTAGACAGTCATGATGCCCGCAGGTACGGCGACGGAGGCGCCCTGGTCGCTGCTCGGCTCCGTACCGTCCGAGCCGTCGGCGGTGACCGTACTCCAGATCGTCCTGCCGGTCCCGGCGTTCAGGGCCTGGATCGTGTAGCGGGTCGGATACGACGCCTCGTCGTCGGGCCGGTCGTCGGCGCCGTAGACGTACACACGGCCGTCGCGGGCGCCGATGATCGTGCCCCCTCCGGAGCTGCTGCTGCCGAAGTCCTCGCCGTCCGCGGTCTGGTCGATGGGGCGGGCCCAGGTGTTCCTGCCGTCGGCCAGGGCGAAGCGGGTCGCCATGATCTCGTCGCCCGCGCACACCAGAGACGTACCAGAGGCGACGCAGCGATTGAAGAGGGCGGTGGGGCCCATCGGATCCTTGTCCAGGCTCGGGTCCTTCGCCTGCTTGTGCCAAGCCCTCCAGCCGGCGGGCAGGTTCCCCGGGGCGGAGTCGTCGCCGGTCAGGGCGACCGTCGTCGTAGCCGCCGCGAGGGCGAGGGTGCCGGCCACGACGGCCAGCCACCGGCGTGTGCGGCGGCGGGGCCTGCCGGTGTCGACCGGCGTCGGGGCATCGTCCGTCGTCCGCCAGTCGCCGTTCCTCAGCAGCCGCAGCAACTCGTCCGCCGTAGGGCGGGACTTGGGCTCCTTCTCCAGGCAGAGGCGGATGAAGGGGAGCAACTCGGCCGGGACGTCGTCGAGTTCGGGGTCGCCCTCGACCACGCGGATCGCTGTCTCGTAGGGACTCGGGCTGTCGAAGGGGCCCCGGCCCGACGCGGCGAACGCGACCACCGCGCCCAGCGAGAAGATGTCGGCCGCCGGGCCCACGTCCTGGGGAGCGGAGAACTGTTCCGGGGACATGAAGGGCGGGGTGCCCATCACGCGGCCGGTCTGGGTGAGGACGTCGGAGGCGGCGAACTCGGTGGCACGGGAGATACCGAAGTCGATGACGCGGGGGCCGTCGTCGGCGAGCATCACATTGGCCGGTTTCAGGTCGCGGTGGACCACGCCCGCGCGGTGGATGTCGCGGATGGCCTCCGCAAGGCCCGCGGCGAGTTCACGGAGCCGGGGAAGCGGCAGCGGGCCGTGGTCGCGTATGTGCCGGCCGAGGTCCGCACCCGGTATGTAGAGCGTGGCCATCCAGGGGCGCGGCGCGTCGGCGTCCGCGTCCACGACAGGGGCCGTGAAGGCGCCGCTGACCTGACGGGCGGCGGCCACCTCACGGCGGAACCGGGCGCGGAACTCGTCGTCGTCCGCGTACTGACCGTGCACCACCTTGACCGCGAGACGGCGGCCGGAGGCGGAGCGGGCGAGGTAGACCACGCCCATTCCGCCGCTGCCCAGACGGTCCTCGATGCGGTAACCGCCCGCCTCCGCCGGATCCGAGTCGCGCAGCACCATCCCGGTACGTCCCCCTGTAGCCCTCTCCGGCCCCCGTGACCGGACGGATCAGCCTAGCTTCACGGGTCAACGGGGTCAGAACTGGATCGAGTTGATGGTCTCCGCTATCGAGTTGAGGAAACGCTGGATGTCGTCGGCCATGCCCGTCGAGGCGAGGAAGAAGCCGAACAGCACGGCCACGACGGCAGGTCCGGCCTTGAGGGATCCGCCACGGATCAACACCACCAAGATGATCGCCAACAGCAGTACCACTGACAGCGAAATGGCCACAACTGATCACACCCTCGGTCGGTCCGCACTCCCGGCCCGGGGATGCCAGCCCCGCGCACCCCCGCCAGAACCATCGTGCCACCAACCAAGCCGCTGTATGCGGCAGGTGATGCATCGTTGACCACACCTGTGCCTGAACTGTGGGACGCCGTCCGGCCGCGCGACCGATCTCCCGTACCCCGCACATCAATTCGAGAGTGCATCCGCACAGGGAATTCGACTCGATCGTTTCGTTCTCCACACATCCTGTTCGCAGGCAATTCGAATAATCACCGCGCCCCCAGGAAGCGGACATTCCGCCGGAGTCGCCTGCTGGTCTTATGCCCTATTTAGTCGGGATGAATCACACCAAGTTGGCGCTTGCTGTGACCATAATCCCTCCCCACCAAGTGTGTTGGCCGTCACGTTCACCGAACGTCAACGGCTCGATTTTCTGGGCACCCGAAGCGAATAACCAGGAATGACCTGGCGGGTTTTACGAAATCCCACAGACAACGCTAGGGTGCCTCAGATGTTCCACGCTGCCTCGTCCCCCGCACGCGGCAGAGCGCCGCTCCCCCCTGCCCAGCCGTCGGCATCAGGAGTGCCGAGTCCGCGCTCGCCCCTCAAACAGCAGAACGAACAGCCGGCCAAGCCCGCCGGCAAGCAGCGCGACGCGTTCTTCGACAACGCCAAGTACCTGGCGATCGTGCTGGTGGCCGTCGGTCACGCCTGGGAACCGCTCAAGGGCGACAGCCGCATCCTGGAAGCCGCGTACACCGTCGTGTACTCGTTCCACATGCCGGCGTTCATCATCATCTCCGGCTTCTTCTCGCGCAGCTTCGACATGCGCCCCGACCGGCTGCGGCGGCTGATCACCGGTGTCGCGGTGCCCTACATCGTCTTCGAGACCGCCTACGTCCTGTTCGAGCGCGTGGCGGGCGACGACCCCGGCAAGGACATCAGCCTGCTCGACCCCTGGTATCTGACCTGGTTCCTGTGCGCGCTGTTCGTCTGGCGGATGATCACCCCCCTCCTGAAGGCGGTCCGCTGGCCGCTCCCCTTCGCGCTCGGCCTCGCGATGCTGGCCTCCGTCGCGCCGTCGATCGGTGACGACCTGGACCTGCAGCGGATCCTGCAGTTCCTGCCCTACTTCGTGCTGGGCCTGTGCATGAAGCCCGAGCACTTCCACCGGGTACGCACCCGCACGGTGCGGATCGTGGCGGTGCCCGTGTTCGCGGCCGCGCTCGCCGTCGGCTGGTGGGCGGTGCCGCGCATGAACACCGCATGGTTCTACCACCGGGACTCCGCGCAGGAGTTGGGCGCCCCGTGGTGGGCCGGACCGGTCATGGTGCTCGCGATGTTCGGCTGCTCGCTGCTGCTGACCGCCTGCTTCTTCGCCTGGGTGCCGCGCCGGAACATGTGGTTCACGGCGCTCGGCGCGGGCACGCTGTACGGCTACCTCCTGCACGGCTTCCTGGTGAAGGCCGGCGACTACCAGGGCTGGTTCGACCACCCCTGGCTGCACCGCCCGCTCGGCGAGATCGCCGTGAGCGTCCTCGCGGCCGCCGTCGTCACCGTGCTGTGCACGAAGCCCGTGCAGCGGGTCTTCCGGTTCGCGATGGAGCCGAAGATGGCGTGGGCCTTCAAGCAGGACCCCGCCGAACTGGCCCGGGAACGCCAGAAGCAGGAGCGCCGCGAGAAGGTTCTCGTCTAGCCGCTCCGACCCCTGCCTCACCCCAGACCGAGAAGTGCGCGCATCCGCGCGTACTTCTCGGTCAGTCGTTTACGGGTCTCCTCGTCGAGGACCGCGAGGCGCACCGGGTCGGCGTTGTGCGCCAGGTCCGACTCCTTCACCAGCAGCGCGCCCGGCGTGGCGAGGATGCGCCCCGCGTACGCCTCGGGCGGCTCCCCCGCCCGCTTGGTGACCGCGAGCACGATGTCCTTCGTACGACGGCTCAGCGCGGCCTCCTCCAGCCAGTGCGCGGAGAGCACGTCGTCCTCGACGGCGTCGTGCAGCCAGGCGGCCGCGATCTGCTCGGCGTCGCCGCCCCGCGCACGCACCCCCTCGGCCACCGCCCGGAGATGTTCGGCGTAGGGCCGGCCCGCCTTGTCGGTCTGGCCCTCGTGGGCGGTGCGGGCGAGGGCTTCGACCTCGGTCAGGGTCAGGGTGCGCGGTGCGTCGGTCACGGCTCCAGTGTCTCCCCGCGCAGCGCCGCGCGGGCCGGAAGGCCGGCCGCGGTCAGACCCAGGGCGACGATCGCCGCGACGTAACGGATTCGGGAGGTACGGGAACCATGCGGGCGGCTGGCGGATCGAGGCGGGGGTGAACCGTTCCTAAAGACTGAGCGGGAGTGAGTCCTGTTGCCAGGATTCATCCGAACGCCCCGAACGGTGTTGGGCGTTCTGGTTGCCCGCGTTCGCTCCGCGGTCCGGCGGCACGGATCGTGTCCGTGGTCCGGGGACGGGAGGGCGGGGTCCCTCACGCCCGGGGGCACGCCGGTCGGCCTGGACGGCCCGATGCCCGTGCACATCGCTCTGGTGTGCACGGGGCGGTGCCGTCCGTCGCCGGATCGGGTGTCCCTGGGCGCGCCTTCCGATCGCCACGGCGGCAGCGTCGTGGCGAGTGGTCTTGCGTCTGTTGCTCGTGAGGGGCTTCTGCCAGTGCTGGGCGCCCCAGCGGCTGGTGTAGGCCGGGTCCACGGCGATGATCGCGATGCCGGTCTGGTCCGCCATCGAGGCCAGCCGGGCGCGCAGCTTGCCGGTAGGCATGCCGGAGATGAGCTGCCTGAACCGTTTGCGCCTGCCGTGTTTCTCGCGGGTCTTCTCTGCCGTGAAGTCCAGGTCTTCGACCGCGATGGCCTGCACGCCGCAGGTGCGGGCCCAGTGGAGCAGCCGGGTGAGGGCGTGGCGGACCTGGGCGTCACCGTGATCGGCGTTGCCCGTGAGGGCGTAGAAGAACCGGTGGGGGCTGCCGGTCGGGTTGCCGTGGGCATCGAGGCGCCAGGCGGCGAGGTGGTCAGCGTTCATGTCGACGCCGATCACCCCGTGTGCGAGGGCTGCGGCCATCGGGACGGTCCGGGAGACCGGGATCTGCCAGGACGCGGGCAGATACCAGCGGCCCCGGCCCACGTTGTAGTGGATGCGGTAGGCGACGGCCCGGTTCGCCGCCACCCGGTCCGCCCACTCCTGCCCGCGGTGCGGAAACCGCACGTTCGCCGTGAGGATGTACCGGCCGTGCGGGGCGTTGGCCAACTCCCGCAGCGGAGCAGGGAGTTTGATGCTGACCTCGCCGTCCGGGCTGATACGGATCGTCTCGTTGCCGTAGCGCTTGCCGGACTCGCCGTCCGCCCTGCACAAACCAGCGCGACGCCTCCCAGCGTCGGCGCCACTGGTCCTCGGTGAGCTGCGCGGCGGGCAGCTGGTGGCGGGTGCGGGCCAGCCGTTTCCCGCCCCGCACCACCTGCACGGAACCGGCCCGTGTTTGCTGCGGTAGCCGCCCGGCGCCTGCTTCGAGCCCTTCGCGCCGATCGGCAGCGACAGCCGGTGCGCGATGGTACGGATCCCCGCCTCAAGGGAGTGGATGCGGGCGAGCTGGCCACGGCTGGCGAGCGCCCACTGATCATGCGTGGCCTTGGTGAGCGAACCGGCCCACCGCGACGACGACACAGCCGTCGGACCCCGCTTACGCGCCGCCCACGTCTCCGCGGAATGCTCCAGGCCCTGCCCACACCGCACCTTCACATCCCGGGAGGCGAGAGAGCCGAGGTGCGCACCGACCAGCGCGAGCACCTTCTCGTCGGCGGGCGTGAGCTGCTTGAGCCTCGTACGGACCGCCACCCCCGAAGGGCCGGGCGCGACGAACGACGCCAATTCCCAACCCCACCGCGGGAGGGGGACGCCCTCAGAGGTTCGCCGCCTGGGCCGTCGGGCCCTCTCGGCAGATCAACAGGAGCGCCCTGTCGTCGTTGACGTCCTTCGCCACCGCTTCGATCAGATGCCAGGCCGCGCCGTGGAACCCGCCGGCCACATAGCGGTCGGCCTCACCGGTGAGGCGGTCGATGCCCTCGACGATGTCGCGTTCGGAGGTTTCGACGAGGCCGTCGGTGAAGAGCATCAGGACGTCGCCGGGACGGAGCGAGCCCTTGACCGGATCGAACTGGGCGCCGTCGTAGACACCGAGGAGGGGGCCTTCGGCCGCCTTCTCCTCCCAGCGGCCGCTGCCCGCGCTCAGTTGGAGGCCCGGGGGATGGCCGGCGGAGTAGAGCTCGTAGTCACCGGAGTCCAGGTCCAGGACCAGGTGGATCGAGGTCGCGAAGCCCTCGTCCCAGTCCTGGCGCAGAAGGTAGCCGTTCGCCGCGGGGAGGAACGCGTGCGGCGGCAGACTGCCCAGGAGGCCGCCGAAGGCGCCGGAGAGGAGCAGGGCACGGCTGCCCGCGTCCATGCCCTTGCCCGACACGTCCGTCAGGACGACCTCCATCGTGCGGCCGCCGTTGGTGCGGGCCGCGACCACGAAGTCGCCCGAGAAGGACTGGCCGCCCGCCGGGCGCAGGGCCATCTCGCGGTGCCAGCCCTGCGGCAGCGTCGGGAGCTTGCTCTGCACCCGGATGCGTTCGCGGAGGTCGAAGAGCATGGTGCCGCCGCGTCGCCAGGGCACCCCGACGCGGCTGCGGAACTGGGCGATCAGCAGACCGAAGAAACCGCACGCGGCCACCACGAGCACGATGCCCGGGGTCACCCGGGACGGGCCCTCCGTGTACGGGCCCAGCTGCACGGACTCCACGATCAGTGCCGTCGCCGCCGCCGCGTACAGGCCGAGCAGGCTCGCCGGGCGCAGCAGCAGGCCGCCCGCGACGATCGGGAGGACCAGCGCGGCCGGGGAGACCCAGACCGAGTTGGCGAGTGTCGTGGCCGCGATCAGCGGGATCGTGATGAGCAGACCGGCCAGGGCGACCCAGTCCGAACCGTCCCCGCGGAAGTAGTCCACAGCGCTTCTGCGCAGGCCGACGCGGGCCCGGTGCCACTGCATCTTCCACCGGGCCGTGAACGTCTCGGCTTCCGCGCGCCGCTCTCGTCCTGCTGCCATTAGTTCGGGACCCTATCCATCGGACCAGCTGCTTGGCACGGGAGGTCCCACTTGTCCCCCGTCCGAGGTTCAACTTCACAGTGAACTTCACAGGAAGCCGTCGTGCCGCCGCCAAGGAGAAATTCCCTGGCTCGTCCCGCAATGCCCTGGTAGGCATGGTCCATGGCTTCTGACTTAGCGACCGAACTGCGGGTCCTGCGGCGGCAGGACTGGGACGAGTGGTACGACACCCTGATCCGCGCCTTCGGCGGGGTCCCGGAGTCGGCCCAGGAGCGCGAGCTGTGGGAGACCCTCACCGAGACCGACCGTTCCTTCGGCGTGTGGGACGGTGACGCGTGCGTCGGTACGGCGGGTGCGTTCAGCTTCCGGCTGACCGTACCCGGCGGCGCCTCGGTACGGGCCGCCGGCGTCACCATGGTCAGTGTGGCCGCGACCCATCGCCGCCGTGGTGTCCTCACGGCGATGATGCGGCGACAGCTGGACGACGTACGGGAGTGGGGGTGGCCGCTGGCCGTGCTGACCGCCTCCGAGCCCGCCATCTACGGGCGGTTCGGGTACGGCGTCGGTACGTATGCCGTGACCGGCGAGATCGACACCAAGCAGGTGCGGCTGTCCGTCCCGCCGGGGACGGACGACGTACGCCTGCGGTACGCCGAGCCCGCCGACTCGCTGGGCGCGTGCGAGGCGGTGTACGCGCGCGTGGCGCCGTCGCGGCCGGGGATGGTGGCGCGTACTCCCGGCTGGGAGCGGCTGATGCTGCTGGACCCGGAGAGCGGGCGGGAGGGGGCGTCGCCGCTGCAGTGCGTGGTCGCGGAGCGCGACGGGGAGGTCGTGGGGTACGCGCGCTTCCAGGTCAAGCCGGACTGGGAGCCGACCGGGCCGCAGGGCAAGGTGCTGCTCCGTGATGTCGAGGCGCCCGACCCTGCGGTGTACGCGGCGCTGTGGCGGTTCCTGTTCGACATCGACCTGACCTCGAAGCTGTTGACCCGGGGGCGGCCGGTGGACGACGCGTGGCAGTACCTCGTGTCCGACATCCGGCGGTGTTCGCTGCGGGTACGGGACTCGCTGCATGTGCGGCTGGTGGAGGTGGGGGCCGCGCTGGAGGCGCGGACCTATCAGGCGCCGGTGGACGTGGTGTTCGAGGTCGCGGACGACTTCTGTCCGTGGAACGCGGGGCGTTGGCGGCTGAGCGGGGACGCGAAGGGGGCGACCTGCGAGCGGACCACCGACCCGGCGGATCTGGCTCTGTCCGTACGGGAGTTGGGGGCGGCCTATCTCGGTGGGGTGAGCCTGGCCTCGCTGGGGGCCGCCGGGCGGGTGCGGGAGCTTCGGCGCGGGGCCCTGGGGGAGGCCGCGGTGGGGTTCGGCTCCGCCGTGGCGCCGTGGCTGCCGCACGGGTTCTAGGCCGGGTTCAGGGGTTCTGGCAGGTCGGGCACCAGAAGAGGTTGCGGGCGGCGAGATCGGCGGTGCGGATCTCGCCGTCACAGATGTGGCAGGGCAGGTTGGCCCTGCGGTAGACGTACACCTCGCCGCCGTGGTCGTCGACGCGGGGCGGGCGGCCCATCGCCTCGGGGGTGTGTTCGGGGCGGACGGTGTCGATGCGGTTGTGCTTCACGCCCTCGTGCATGAGGTCCACGAGGTCGTGCCAGATCGCGTCCCACTCCCGTGGGGTGAGGGTGTTTCCGGTGCGGTACGGGTCGATCCGGTGCCGGAAGAGGACCTCGGCGCGGTAGACGTTGCCTACGCCGGCGATGACCTTCTGGTCCATCAGCAGGGCTGCGATCGTCGTACGGCTGCGGGAGATCCGCCGGTACGCGGTCTCGGGGGTGGCGTCGGCGCGGAGCGGGTCGGGGCCGAGGCGGTCGTGTATCGACTGCTTCTCGGTGGGGGTGATCAGGGCGCAGGTCGTGGGGCCGCGGAGGTCCACGTACGACGTGGGGTTCGCGAGGCGGAGGCGGACCGTGTCGGTGGGTGGAGGTGCGGGGGTCGGGCCGAAGGTGACCTTGCCGAAGAGGCCGAGGTGGATGTGGATCCAGTCGGTTTCCCGGAAGCCTAGGAAGAGGTGTTTGCCGTGGGCCTCGGTGTGGGTGAGTTCCGCGCCGTCGAGGAGGTCTGCGGCGTCGGTGAACTTGCCCTGGGGGCTGGTGACCTGGGTTTTTCTGCCGCGGAATGCAGCGGCGTAGTCCTTGGCCAGGCCGTGGATCGTGTGCCCCTCCGGCACGGTGGCTCCTCTTCGTCCGGGGAGGCGTTTCTCGCCCCCGCCGCCCCTACCCGTCCCATCCTCCAGGGGCGCCGCCCCTTCGACCCCGGCCCCTGGGGGCTCCGCCCCCAGACCCCCGTCGGCCCTTAAGGGGCCTCGTCCTCAAACGCCGGACGGGCTGAAACAGGGGACCGGCGTCGAGAGGCGGAGCCACCTGCGGGTGGACGCCGGACGGGCCGAAAGACACGGACCGCCATCGAAAGGCGCAGCCACCTGCGGGTGGGTGGGGGATCGGGACGGCGAGAGCCCTCGTCCTCGGGTGCCGGACGGGCTGAAAGGCACCCGCAGGAGGTGCGTCGTCGGTTACTGCTGGGGGTGGTGGGGTGGGATCGGGGGGAGGTCGCCTGTGGTCTCGTAGGTCGCCAGCATGTCGATGCGGCGGATGTGGCGGGCGTCCTCGGAGAACGGGGTGGCGAGGAAGGTCTCGACGAACTTCGTGGCCTCGTCCTGGGTGTGCATGCGTGCGCCCACGGCCACGACGTTGGCGTTGTTGTGCTGGCGGCCCAGCGACGCGGTCTCCTCGCTCCAGGCCAGCGCCGCGCGGACGCCCTTGACCTTGTTCGCGGCGATCTGCTCGCCGTTGCCGGAGCCGCCGATCACGATGCCGAGGGAGTCCGGGTCCGCCGCCGTGCGCTCCGCGGCGCGGAGGCAGAACGGGGGGTAGTCGTCCTGGGCGTCGTAGATGTGGGGGCCGCAGTCCACCGGGTCGTGACCGGCCGCCTTGAGCCAGTCGACGAGGTGGTTCTTGAGTTCGAAGCCCGCATGGTCGGAGCCGAGATACACGCGCATGGGATGAGTGTGACACGACTGTTTCGGGGCAGCAGCCCTGGGTGTCGTCCAGGAAAATTATCGCTCTGACCATTGAAGCTCAAGAAAACCTCAAGTAACGATCCGGAATCAAAGGTTCACGAATTCCTTTGCCTCCGATTCACTGGACCGATCCGTACGCCGCTCGTACGGGACACTGCTCGCCCGGCGCAAAGGAATTCCCCGCATGACTTCGCAGCCGACCCAGGCCAAGGCCACCGGAGACCCCGGTAACGGTCTTCAGGCCGGGCTCAAGAACCGTCACCTGTCGATGATCGCCATCGGGGGTGTGATCGGTGCCGGCCTCTTCGTCGGATCCAGCTCCGGTATCGCCACCGCAGGACCCGGCATCCTCCTGTCGTACGCACTCGTCGGCACGCTCGTGGTGCTGGTGATGCGGATGCTCGGTGAGATGTCCGCCGCCAACCCGACCTCCGGGTCGTTCTCGGCGCACGCCGACCGCGCGCTCGGGCGCTGGGCCGGGTTCTCCATCGGCTGGCTGTACTGGTTCTTCTGGGTCGTGGTGCTGGCCGTCGAGGCCACCGCCGGTGCCGTGATCCTGGAGGGCTGGATACCGGCCGTGCCCAGTGGGCCTGGGCCCTCATCGTGATGATCGTGCTGACCGCGACCAACCTGGTCTCCGTCGGGTCCTACGGCGAGTTCGAGTTCTGGTTCGCCGGTATCAAGGTCGTCGCGATCGCCGCGTTCATCGTCATCGGCGGGCTCGCCGTCTTCGGGGTGCTGCCCGGCGTCGACAGCGACAAGGCCGGTCTCGGCAACCTCACCGACCACGGCGGCTTCCTCCCCCATGGAGCCGGCGCGATCCTCACCGGTGTGCTGCTCGTCGTCTTCTCCTTCATGGGCAGCGAGATCGCCACCCTGGCCGCCGGTGAGTCCGAGGACCCCCAGCAGGCCGTCACCAAGGCGACCAACAGCATCATCTGGCGGGTCGGCGTCTTCTATCTCGGCTCGATCTTCGTCGTGGTCTCGCTCCTGCCCTGGAACGACCCGTCCATCAAGAAGGACGGTTCCTACGTCGCCGCCCTGGACTCCCTGGGCATCGCGCACGCCGGTCAGATCATGAACTTCATCGTGCTGACCTCGGTGCTGTCCTGTCTCAACTCCGGCCTCTACACGGCCTCCCGCATGGCGTTCTCGCTCGGTCAGCGGGGCGACGCGCCGAAGGGGTTCGCGCGGACCAACAGCCGGGGCGTGCCGATGACGGCGATCCTCGCGTCGGTCGTGTTCGGCTTCGTCGCCGTCTTCTTCAACTACCTGTCCCCGAAGACGGTCTTCCTCTTCCTCGTCAACTCCTCCGGCGCGGTCGCCCTGTTCGTCTGGCTGGTGATCTGCTTCTCGCAGCTGCGGATGCGGAAGATCATCCAGGCCGAGGCGCCGGAGAAGCTGGTCGTGAAGATGTGGCTGTACCCGTATCTCACCTGGGCGACGGCCGGGCTGATCGTGTTCGTGCTCGGTTACATGCTGACCGACACCGAGGGTGCGAGCAGCGGTCGTACGACCGTGCTGCTCTCGCTGCTCGTCGCGGCGTTCGTGCTCGGCATCGCCTTCCTGAAGGAGAAGGTCGGGGCCGGACGGGCCGCCGCCGTCTCCCCCGAGGTGCACGACGAGGTCGACGAGGTCAAGGTCGGCTGACGCGGCAGGCTTGCGGATCATGAGAAAAGGGGCCCCTCTCAAGGGGCCCCTTTTCTGCTCAGGCCTTCTGATGCCGTCAGAGGATCGTGAAGCTGTCCGTGACCTTGTCGTACGTCTTCACCGCCTGGTTCTCGATGTCGGGCTGGTACCAGGTGTTGATCTGGTACGACTTGCCGTCCGCGTTGAAGCCGAGCAGCCGGGCGTGCCACTTGGTGCCCTTGAGCGTGAAGGTGTACTCCCAGACGACCGCCGGGTGGTCGCGGAACTTCGTCTCCTCCAGCCGGATCTTCTGGTAGTCCTCGCCCTGATGGGCGTTCTCCTCCGAGGTCTGCCAGGTCTCCATCAGATCGCCGCGGGCCAGCGAGGACTTGGCGACGAGTTCCTGTCTGCCGTCCGGCGACGTGTAGTGGACCTCCGCACCCGTCTTCACGTCCCTGCGCCAGCCCTCCGGGGTCGCCCAGGCGAACCCGCCCGCCTCCCGGTGCGCGCCCGGCGGCAGGCTCTGCGGCCGGGACGTGCCCTCGACGGTGGGCGACGGTGTCCCGGACACGATCGAGGAGGGGGTCCGTGAGCTGCCCGCCTGATTCCCGCCGGGTGAGCCGGAGTTCATCAGGAGCACGACGGCGACGACCGCGCCGGCGGTGACCACGGCCGCGGCGGCGAGGAGTCCGGTACGGCGGTGCGGGTGCGGGTGCGGGCGCCGCTGGCCGGTCGGGCGGGCGGGTCCCGGCAGCTCGCCGGGCTCCATCCCGAGCGGCGGCTCGTGCACCGGCCGCCTCTCGGTGACCGCCTCGGACCGGTTGCGCGATACGGGGGTTTCGGAACGGACCTCGGAACTCGTGGACGCGGCCGCTTCCGTGGAGGCGTTGCCGGCGTTGAGGGCGGGCGTGGGCTCCTCAGTGGCGGGGCGCTGGGTCCGCGCGGGTGCGGTGCGCCGCTGCGGGATCGCGTCGTGCACGGAATCGGGTTCCGGCTCGGAGCGCCGGGGGTCGGGAGCCATGGGGACGCGAGAGGCGTCCAGGTAGGCGGGCGTGGGTGATTCGTGGGGGGCCCACGGGAGTCGGGGGGTCACACGGTCAGGAGCCGGCGTCCGCGGGGTGCCCGCGGAGGGCAACGACGACTCGGCCCCGGCCCCACCGGCCGGTTCATCCCCGAAGCCGGACTCACGCGCCGATTCGGACTCCGGCCCAGCGGGCCAACGCACCGCTTCCGGCGCAAGAGGACCGCCCGTCACTTCGGAGCCGCCCCCGCCCAGGCGGTCCCGGCCAGGCTCGGACGGGTCCCCCGGCTCGGACGCGGGCCAACCCGCCGACTCCGGCGCGAGAGAACCACCCGTCACTTCCGGCCCGACCTCACCCAGACCATCCCGCCCAGACTCGGGCAAGTCCCCCGGCCCAGCCGCCCGCTCCGGCCCAGCCGCCCACTCCGGCCCAGCGGGCCAACCCACCGATTCCGACCTGACCCCACCCAGGCGCCCTCGCCCGGACCCGGCCGAGTCCCCCGGACCGGGCGCGTATTCCGGCCCACCGGGCCAATCCGCCGACTCCGGCGCGAGAGCACCACCCGTCACTTCCGGCCCGACCTCACCCAGACCATCCCGCCCAGGCTCGGCCGAGCGCCCCGGCCCAGCGGGCCAATCCGCCAGCTCCGGCGCGAGAGAACCACCCGTCGCTCCCGGCCCGACCCCGCCCAGGCGGTCCCGCCCAGGCTCGGCCGAGCGCCCCGGTCCCGCCGCCCGCTCCGGCCCAGCGGGCCGACCCGCCGGTTTCGGCGCGTGGTCGGCCGTCGCTTCGGGGCCGACCGCGCCCAGGTGGTGCCGGTCGGGTTCCGGCGGGTCCCCGGGCCTGGTCGTCGCCAGATGTTCTGGGGCGTCGGGGTGCGGTTGGGGGGTGGGATTCGTTGTTCGGGGCTGGGTTGGAGCCGGTGGCGGGGGTGTGTCGGGCGGTCGGGGGTGGGCCGTCTCTTGGGGTTGTGGTGCTCTCGTAACCGCCACTGTCGGGGTGGGCGGGGGGAAGGCGACCGGTCGGAGGGCGGTTTCCAGGTCCTCCAGGCCGGGGCGGACATCGGGGTCCTTTTCCAGGAGGGCAGCCAGGATGTCGCGCAACGGGCCTGCCGCGGTGGGGAGTTCGGGCTCCTCGTAGAGGACCGCGTGGAGCGTGGCGAGTGTGGTGTCGCGGGAGAACGGGGAGTGGCCGCCCATGGCCGCACAGAGTGTCGCACCGAGGGACCAGATGTCGGACGGCGGGCCCTGGGGGCGGCCGGAGATGCGCTCGGGGGCCATGTAGTCGGGTGAGCCGACCAGCATGCCGACCATCGTGAGCGCCTTCGCGTCCTGGATCGCCGCGATGCCGAAGTCCGTGAGGACCACGCGGTGTCCGTTCCGCTCCACCAGGACGTTGCCCGGCTTGATGTCCCGGTGCAGGACGCCACGGGCGTGCACCTGACGCAGTGCCGTCACCAAGCCGACGCCGATACGGGCCGCCGCCAGGGGGCCGAGCGGGCCGTCCTCCGCCAGCAGGCGTTCCAGGGAGCGGCCTGCGACCAACTCCATGACGATCCACAGCCGTTCGCCCTCGTCGACGACGTCATAGATCCGTACGACATTGGGGTGGTCGATCCGCGCCGTGGCCCGGGCCTCGCGCAGCGTGCGTTCCCGGCGGGTGCGCGCGTCCTCCGCGTCGAGGCCGTCTATGCGCATCTCCTTGACCGCGACTTCCCGGTCGAGCATCTCGTCGGCGGCTCGCCACACCCGCCCCATTCCCCCCTGTCCGATGCTCTCGACCAGGCGATAACGTCCCGTCACCAATATCCCGGGAGCCCCACCGCTCCTCGTGTTTCCCGTATTCCCCGGCAATCCGTCACACCCCCCTCAACCACGCACCGACCAACGCCTACTTCAACACAATGGTCACACTTCGCGCCGTACCAGCATAGTGCGGAGAAATCTTGTGGTAGCTCTTCAAGTACTGCGAATTCAGGCGCAGCCAAGGGGGACGAACATGAGTTCTCGTCGAATGACGACCATCGCGGGATCGCTGGTCACGGCATCTTTTTCGGCCGTGCTGATCTTTTCCACCGCCGCCGGCGCGGACGAGGGACCGGGAAGCAGCAAGGGGGGAAAGGCCGTCGACGAGGCGCCGGCGGGCGTGAAGCTGACCACGCTGCTGCCCGAACAGATCTCGGTCGACAACAGTTCCGAAAAGACCGACCTCACCGCCACGGTGAAGAACGAAGGGACCAAGGACAGCGGAAAGATCCGGCTTTTGGTCGTCGGCTTCGACGGCCTGACGGTCAATAGCGTTCAAGGGTGCTCCTCCATTGCCGAAAGCGATCTGCCGGAGGGCTCGAACAGCGGTTTCGCCTGCCCGATCGACAATCTCGCGGCCGGTAAGTCGAAGTCGTACGCCGTGGACGCGACTTTCGATCTCGGAAAGACCGGCAAGATCTGTCTGCCGGTGCAGACCGGCGACGGGAAGAAGACGTTCTGGCAGCAGGGCCCGGTTCCGTTCGGTACGACGAACCCGTCGCCGAACGCCCCGGCCACCCCGCTGCTGCTCGGCACCGACAACCAGCCCGTGGGGCCGGGCGGCGACAAGGAGCTGCCCCAGACCGGTCCCGCCCGTGACCTGCTCCCGCTGGGGGCGGGGGGCGCGGCGCTGCTGACGGCCGGTGCGGCCGGGATGTGGTGGTCGACGCGGCGCCGGGAGGCCTGACCGACGACGGAGGCATAACCTGACGGAAACTGTCAGGTTATGCCTCCAGCATGCGGTGCATGAACAGCCACACAGCAGAGGAACTCAGCGGATTCCAGACCGGGTTCACCGTGCGTCCCGCACATGTCATCGCCGCCGCCTCGGCCGACGACGTCGTCGCCGCGGTGCGCCACGCCGCCGCCGAGCGGCTTCCGGTGACCGTCCAGGCCACGGGGCACGGACTGCGGGGCCCGGTGGAGGGCGGCGTACTCGTCTCGACGCGGGCCATGGACCGGGTGAGCGTCGACCCGGTCGAACGCACCGCCCGCGTCCAGGCCGGGGCCCGCTGGAGCCAGGTCGTCGAAGCCGCCGCACCTCACGGGCTCGCCCCGCTCAACGGCTCGGCGCCGGGCGTCGGTGCCGTGTCGTACACGCTGGGCGGCGGACTCGGCATCCTGGCACGGGAGTTCGGGTACGCGGCCGACCACGTCCGCTCTCTCGACGTCGTCACCGCGGACGGCCGGCTGCGGCAGGTGACCCGGGAGTCGGCGCCCGACCTGTACTGGGCGCTGCTCGGCGCCGGGCACGGCTTCGGTGTCGTCACCGAGCTGGAGATCGGTCTGGTCCCCGTGCGGACGCTGTACGGCGGCTCGCTCGCCTTCGACGGGCGTCAGGTCGATCCGGCGGCCGCGCTGCGGGCGTACGAGGCGTGGACGCGGACCTCCCCCACTCTCGGCTCCGCTCGAGCGGGGGGAGCCCCATCGGACGGGCTGACCTCGTCCTTCGCGGCCGTACCGTATCCGGACCTGCCGGCGCTGCCGCCGCATCTGCGCGGGCGGTACGTCCTCTCGGTGCGGGTCGCGTACACGGGCGGCGACGGGGAGCGGCTCGTCGCCCCGCTGCGGGAGATCGGGCCGGTGCTCGCCGACTCGCTGCGGGAGATGCCGTACACCGAGAGCCACACCATCCACAGCGACCCGGACTTCCCGCACGCGTACTACGGGGACAGCGCGGTGCTCGGTGAGTTCGATCTCGCGACGGCCGGTGAGGTGCTCCGGCGTACCGGGCCGGGCGCCGGCGCCATGGTCGTCGTACAGATCAATCATCTCGGCGGGGCGCTCGGCCGGCCCGCGCCGAACTCCGTGCCGTGGCGCGAAGGGCGGTTCCTGGTACGGCTGTTGACCATGGCGGACCGGGAGAAGGCGCGCGGGATCCTCGATCCGGCCTTCGCGCTGCTCGCGCCGGTGACGCTCGGGCGGGCGGTCAACTTCGCGTTCGGGGCCGGGGACCGCAGCGAGGGCTTCTACGACGCCGTGACGCGCGAGAGGCTCGCCGGGCTGAAGTCGCAGTACGACCCGGCGAGCCTCTTCCCTGACCACGTCAGCGGTTTCAGCGGTTGACGAACTTCCAGGTCGTGGGCAGCAGGCCCATCGCCAGGGCCGCCTTGAGGGCGTCGCCGATCAGGAACGGGGTGAGGCCGGCCGCGATGGCGGCGGAGGCGGACATACCGGTGGCGAGGGCCAGGTACGGGACGCCGACGGCGTAGATGATCGCCTCGCCGAGGAGCATCGCGCCCGCCGTGCGCCACACGGAGCGGTCGGCGCCGCGGCGGGCCAGGGCGCCGACGACGGTGGAGGCGAGGATCATGCCGAGGATGTAGCCGAAGGAGGGGGCCGAACCGCCGGAGGTGGCGCCCGCGAACCACGGCACGCCCGCGATGCCCGCGAGCGCGTACAGCGCGAGGGAGAGGAAGCCGCGGCCCGCGCCCAGCGTCGTGCCGACGAGCAGCGCGGCGAAGGTCTGGCCGGTCACCGGCACCGGGGAGCCCGGCAACGGGCACCGAGAGCTGGGCGGCAAGGCCGGTGAGCGCGGCGCCGCCGAGCACGAGCGCGACGTCCCGGACACGGGAGGCCGGCAGCAGGTCGGCGAGGACCTGGCCGGGGCGGGAAGGGGCGACGGCGGTGCTCATGGGGACTCCGCGAGGGTATGAACGGCGAGGGACATCGCGACGCTATCCCGGCACCCTCGCGCCGATCACCGTCAGCGCTCGACAAAGGCTGGAGCCACGACTTGGTGGGCTCCAGACAAAGGGTGCTGGTTACACCGGGTAGGACGTGACACCGGTCACTGAGGCCGGGACGTTTCACTCACGTGTCGAGTGTGAACGGCGTCTGTAGGGTCCCACCAAACAGGGCATCGCACTCTGGCCGGATCCGCCCGAGCACCCCTACCCTTCGAGCCATGGTTGCCCAGGCCCTCACCCTCACGTCGCGTCGCCACGTCGACCTGCGACGAGTGAGCGCGGCCGCCTGTCGCCGCCCCGGGTGAGGCGGCTCCGGCGCGCCTCCCCTCCGAGACGGCGCAGTGCTCACTTCCCCCGGCCCGCCGATCCCGACCGGCACAGGACGAGCGCGAGAATCGTCCTGCGGTCCGTGCTGGAGCACGGTCCGGTGGGCCGCAGCACCATGGCCCGGCTGACCGAGTCGGCACCGGTGACGGACTGCTACGCCCGGTCCATCATCACCTTCGTCCTCAACCGTTCCTGGCTTGCTGGCCGGTCCGGCCGACTCGCCGTATCCGGACCTGCGGTCCGGTGACCCCGCAAACGGTCTTCAAGGTCGGGGAACAGCGCTAGCTGATCACCTTGGCGCAGTCGGGTCTTGCCGCCCCTGTTGGGCATGCCCGCTGTCCTGGGTGGGCTCGCGGCCCCACACGCCCTCGGAAGGGAGACAGCCTGGCCGGTAGCTCTCCGCTCCACCATCCTCCGGTGGTGGGTGGTCACACCTGGCCGACGCCGGATCCCGTACCCGAGAGCGCGTCGTGCGATGGCCACCGCGGCACCGTGATGTCGGGTGCCCTTATTCTTCGACTGGCCTTGCAGAGGCTTGGTCCAGTGCTGCCCGCCCCAGCGGCTGGTGTAAGCCGGGTCGACCGCGATGACGATCAGACCCGCGCGATAGGCCATTCCGCGCAGCCGCTCCCGGAACCGCGCGGTCGGGATGCCTGCCACTGTCCGGCGGAACCGTTTGCCGCGCCCGCCATGCCCCATGGTCTCCCGGCCAGCGCTACGGGCGTCGCTGAAGCCCAGGTCCTCGATTGCGATACCTGCGCAACCGTGTTCCCGGGCAACGCCGATGAGTCGACTGATCGCATCCCGCAGGCGGCCGTCCCGTGTGGCTGTGGGGCCAGTCAGGTCGAGCGCGACAGTGATGGGCTCGCCAAGCGGATTCCCATGCTCATCGAGCACGTAGGCGGCGAGATGATCGGCGTTCAGATCGACGCCGAGCAACCTCTCACCGAATTTCTCGATGTCACCCGAGGTGGGTGACACGGCCTTCTCGGCCGCCCAGGATGCATCCAGGTACCAGCGGTCACGAGCCGGATCAAAAGCAATGTCGTAACGCACCGCTCGGTGCGCGGTGACGCGGTCGAGCCACTCACCGCGCCGGTGATGGAACGTGACCGTACAGCCTGGCTTGTAGCGTCCCCTGGGCGCGTTGGCCAGGTGCCGCAGCGGCTCCGGTAGCACGATCGACACCGAGCCGTCGGCCGGGTCGACGGTGATGGTGTAGTTGCCGTACGGCGCGCTGGACTCACCATCTGCGGTGATGAACATCCGCCCGGCCTCCCAGCGCTCACGCCACTGGTTCTCGGTGAGCTGAGTGTCGGCGAGATGGTGCCGGACCTTCGCCAAGCGGCGACCTCCGGCAACGATCGATGGACGGCCGGCAGCGAGCCTCGCATCCACGGCAGCGAGCCTGCCCTTGATCACCTGAAGGCGCCGCTGCTTCTGAAACCTCTCGTCCTGATTGGCGTAGCCGCGCACGCCGTTCTGGGAACGCTTCCCACAGGGTGCAGCCAGGCGACGGCTGATGACGCAGATCACCCGCCGCAGGCCGGCCCTCTCATCGCGGAGCGCGCGCATCGACAGCTGATACTGATTCTCCGAGACACGGGTCATCGCTCCAGCCCAGCGGGACGAAGCCACCGTACTCAGCTTCTTCTTCCGCTTCGCCCGCGCGGCGTCCTTCGCTGTGACCTTGCCGATCCGCACGCGCTCAGCCAGGTCGGCCCGCTGGTGGCGCCCGAGGTGCTCACCCACCAGGCGCAGGACCTGCTCACCGGCAGGACCCAGACGTAACCGGTCCCGGATCCGGGCCCCCGACGGCGCGGCTACGGTGAACGGGGCCGCCAGCTCGCGCAGTTCGCGTTTCCTCCCGCGCTTGCGTGCCACTGGCCAGCCTCTCCTCTGATCACAACGAACCCGATCACCGCCACCGACCATGCCTTGCAAAGGCTCACCTGATCGAGGAAATCGACCCCATCCACCCGAACGGGTGATACGTCGGCCAACGATGGCCGACCTGCGTCGCAGTTGATCACCCGCTGACCGGTGAACGCGGGCTGTTCATCGGCGGGTTCGCCCAGCGGATCGTGGGCCTGTCGGTGGGTGAGTCCCGCACGCTGCTCGACCTGCTCCAGTCGTACGTGATCAGGCCGGAGCACATCCTGCGCCACCGCTGGTCCCCGAACCAGCTGGTGCTGTTCGACAACCGCATCACCCAGCACTACGCCGTCGACAACTACGACCGGCAGGCGCGCCGCCTGCACCGGGTGACCGTCGCCGGTGACATCCCCGTGGGCGTCGAGAGCAAGGAGAGTTACTCGGTGGAGGGCGACGCTTCGCACTACACGAGCGTGGCGGCGTAGTCACGATCCGTACCGGACGCGTCCGGATACTGGGCGGCCTCTCCCTCTGACCGGGGAGGCTGCCCAGACTGTGGGCGTTTTTTGCCGTCTCACGCACTGGACGAATCGCGCCCATGCCCAGCACCACCTCCGTCGAGGCTTCACAAGAGCCGGACGTCTCCCTCTCCCACGGCCTCAAGCAGCGCCATCTGTCGATGATCGCCCTCGGCGGTGTCATCGGCGCGGGTCTGTTCGTGGGCTCCGGCGCGGGTATCGCCGCCGCCGGTCCCTCGATCGTCGTCGCCTATGTCCTCTCCGGCCTCCTCGTGATGCTGGTGATGCGGATGCTCGGCGAGATGTCGGCCGCGTACCCCTCCTCGGGCTCGTTCTCCGCGCACGCCGAGCGCGCGATCGGGCCCTGGGCCGGCTTCACCGCCGGATGGTCCTTCTGGATCCTGCTCTGCACGGCCGTGGGCCTGGAGGGCATCGGTGCGGCGAAGATCGTGACGGGGTGGCTGCCGGGGACGCCGGAGTGGGCCTGGGTGGCCCTCTTCATGGTGGTCTTCTGCGCGGCCAACCTCGCCGCGGTGAAGAATTTCGGTGAGTTCGAGTTCTGGTTCGCGGCGCTGAAGGTGGGCGCGATCGGTCTGTTCCTGGTGCTGGGCGTCCTGGCGATCGCGGGCGTGCTTCCGGGTACGGACTCGCCGGGTGCGTCGAACCTCTCCGACTTCCTGCCGAACGGCAGCGAGGGGCTGGTCATCGGCATCCTCGCTTCCGTCTTCGCGTACGGGGGGCTGGAGACGGTCACCATCGCGGCGGCGGAGTCGGAGGACCCGGTCAAGGGTGTGGCGAGCGCGGTCCGTACGGCGATGTGGCGCATCGCGCTCTTCTACATCGGCTCGATGGCGGTCATCGTCACGCTGGTCCCCTGGGACTCGGCCGCGGTCGTCGAGAAGGGCCCGTACGTCGCCGCCCTCGACTCTCTCGGCATCCCCGGTGCCGGCAAGCTGATGAACGTGGTCATCCTCGTGGCGCTGCTCTCCGCGATGAACGCCAACATCTACGGCTCCTCGCGCATCGCCTACTCCCTGGTCGCGCGCGGCCAGGGTCCGAAGGCGCTGGGCAGGGTGTCGTCCGGGGTCCCCCGTGTCGCGGTCCTGGTCTCCTGCGTCTTCGGCTTCGTCTGCGTGCTGCTCAGCTACTGGCGCCCGGACGACGTCTTCTCCTGGCTCCTCAACATGATCGGCGGGGTGATCCTGGTCGTCTGGGGTTTCATCGCGGTCTCCCAGCTGCGGCTGCGGGGGCGGCTGGAGCGCGAGGCACCGGAGCGGCTGACCGTGCGGATGTGGGCGTTCCCGGTGCTGACGTGGGTCGCCATGGCGGGGATGGCGGTGATCTTCGTGTTGATGGCCCGGGAGGCGGACACGCGGATGCAGCTGTACTTCACGGGCGGGATGACGGTGGTGCTGGCGGCGGTCGGCTACACCTGGCAGCGCAGGCGCGCCAAGGCGACCTGATCGGCCCGATATGTGAAGGGCGCGAACGACACGCTGGAGCAGCTGGCGGAGGCGCGGGACAAGGAGACGTGGGGGGCGATCAACGGGCTGGAGAAGAACCTGGCCTTCCATCTGTCCGGGCACATCCTGCACTCGATCTGCTGGCACAACATGACCGGCGACGGCGGCGGTGAGCCGCTGGCCGTGGACGGGGTGGGCGAGCTCGCGGACGCCATCACCGAGTCGTTCGGGTCGTTCGCGAACCTCAAGGCCCAGCTGACCAAGGCGTCGGCCACGACCCAGGGTTCGGGCTGGGGCGTCCTCGCCTACGAGCCGCTCAGCGGCCTCCTGATCGTCGAACAGGTCTACGACCACCAGGGCAACGTCGGACAGGGGTCGGTGCCGATCCTCGTCTTCGACGCCTGGGAGCACGCCTTCTACCTGCAGTACAAGAACCAGAAGGTCGACTTCATCGAGGCGATGTGGGCCGTCGTCAACTGGCAGGACGTGGCCCGCCGTTACGGGGCCGCGAAGTCCCGGGCGGATGTGCTGCTGATGGCGCCGTGAGGCGCGTACGAGTCGTCCTGCCTCGTGATCGTCTTCTCAACCTTCACCGGCAGGCGGAATGACGGAAGCCCCCGCGAGGACGTGACTCGCGGGGGCTTCCTGGTGCGCCTCGGGATCAGGGCTTGCGGCCCACGCCGCCGTGCTGGCCGATCGGCGTGGGGGTCGCGTCCGTGTCCGGGCGCCACAGGGGGACGGACACGATGCCCGGTTCCACCAGCTCCAGGCCCTCGAAGTACCCGGTGATCTGCTCGATCGGGCGCAGGAAGTACGGGACGGCACCGGTCTCGTTGTAGGAGTCCTGGGCGTGTTCGTAGTCCGGGTCGGTGCCCCGGGACCCCTCGTTGAGCGAGAGGTAACTGCCCGAGGGGAGGCCGGCCAGGAGGCGGCTGACGAGCTCGCGGGCCTGGTCGTAGTCGGCGACGTGGCCGAGGATGCCACTCATGATCAGGGCCGTCGGCCGGGTGAGGTCGAGGGTCTTGGCCGCCGCCTGAAGGATGCGCTCCGGGTCGTACAGGCTCAGGTCCTCGTACGCCGTCACGCCCTCCGGTGTCGAGGTGAGCAGGGCGCGGGCGTGGGCGAGGACGAGCGGGTCGTTGTCGACGTAGACGATCTTCGATTCGGGGGCGCTGCGCTGGGCGACCTCATGGGTGTTGTCGACGGTGGGGAGCCCGGTGCCGACGTCCAGGAACTGGCGTACGCCCGCCTCCTCCACCAGATACCGGATGGTGCGGCCGAGGAAGGCGCGGCTGCTGCGGGCGATGGTGACGATGCCGGGGAAGACGGCGGTGTAGGCATCGCCGGCCGCCTCGTCCACGGGGTAGTTGTCCTTGCCGCCCAGCCAGTAGTTCCAGATGCGGGCCGAGTGAGGCACCGAGGTGTCGATCTCCGTCATGGGCCCATGGTGCTACGCCTCGCCCTGCTCACAGGGCACATTCAGGGAGAGAAGTGCGGGGGGATCGTCGCTGGTCACACGCAGTTCGGTGACCGCCGCGTTACGTAGTCGAGGGAACACCCGCCGGTAGTCGCGCAGGGGGATGTGCAGCAGTTCGCACAGCACCAGACGGAACAGGGTGTTGTGGGCGACCACCAGGACGCGCCCGGACGGGTGGGCGGCCGCGATCCGGCGCAGGGCGGCCGCTCCCCGTGCGGCGGCCTCGACAGGGTTCTCGGCGCCGGGGAACGGGTGCGCCACCGGATCGGCACGGAACGCCTCCGCCGCCTCGGGGTCCTCGGCCGCGAACTCGGCGAGGGTACGGCCCTCCACCACCCCGAAGTCGCATTCGCGCAGGTCGGGTTCGCGGTACGGGGTGAGGCCGAGGGCGTCGCAGGCGGGCTGTGCCGTGATGACGGCCCGGGAGACCGGGGACGTCCAGATCGCGTCGACCGGGTGCTCGGCGGCCCACCGGCCCAGTGCCGCGGCCTGCGCCCGGCCCTCGTCGGTGAGGGCCACGTCGCTCACGCCCGCGTAGCGGTTCTCGGCGTGCCAGACGGTCTGGCCGTGGCGGGCCAGCAGCAGGGTCGTGCTCATGAGTCCGCGGTATCCAGGGTGAGGCGGCTGTACGCGTGTGCCGCGACGGGTTCCGGCAGCCAGCCGCGGGTGGTCAGCTCGGTCACGAGCCGGGCGTACGGCTCCGCGAACAGGGCCGTGCGGCCGGGGCGCGGTGCCACGACCGTACGGATGCGGACCATGCTCTCGGCGATGTCCGGCAGCGCCTCGCCGGTGACGCCGTGGGCCGCCAGCACCGCCATGCCCAGGGCCGGTTCGGTCTGTTCCGGGATCCGGGCCGGGCGGCCCAGGATGTCGGCGCGGAGCTGGTTCCAGTACGGGCTCCGGGCGCCGCCTCCGGTGAAGGCGAGGGGGCCGTCGAGGGGGGCGCCGAGGTGGTGGAGGTAGTCCAGGCAGAGGCGTTCCGCGAAGGCGACGCCCTGGAGGAGGGCGGCCCAGAGGTCGGCGTCGCCCGCGGGTTCGCCGAGGACCAGGGCGGTGGCCTGCGGGGCGAGGAAGGGGAAGCGTTCGCCCGGGGAGACCAGGGGGTAGGCGATGGCGCCGGCCGGCTCGTGCGCCGCGGCCCGCTCGTCCATCACCGCCGGATCCGCCCCCACGAACGCCGCCGTGAGCACCCCGGCACCCACGCTGGAGGCGCCCCCGGGCAGCCAACTCCCGTCCGGCGCACGGTGGTTGTAGACGACGCCGGTGGGATCGTGGACGGGGACGGGCGAGGCGCCCTTGAGGACGAGGGTGGTGCCGAGCACGGAGTTCCAGGAGCCCTCGCGCAGGGCGCCGGACGCGATCTGGGCCGCGCAGCCGTCGGTCATGCCGGCGATCACGGGGGTGCCGGCGGGGATGCCGGTGGCCTCCGCTGCGGCCGGACAGACCTCGCCGAGCAGGGTGCCGGGGCGCACGACGTCCGGCAGTCCGGGGGCGCCGGGGACGTCGGGCCAGGCGTCGGCCGCCACGTCGTAGGCCGTCTTGAGGGCGTGGCTGGAGTCGGTGGGGACGGGCCGGCCGATCAGGCGGGCGGTGATGAGGTCGGGCTGGTGGGTGACGGTTCCCCGCCCATGGGTGCGGGCCAGCCACAGCGCCTTCGGCAGCCCCCAGGTGTGCTGCACCGCGAGGCCCGCCGACCGCAGCCGCTCCGCCTCGGCCCAGGCCCGGCCGTCGTCGTACATCAGCGCGGGGGTCACGGGCCGCCCGGCGGGGTCCGTCAGCAGTACGGTCCCGGAGGTGCCGCACACCGCGAGGCCCGCGATGCGCCGGGAGCCGTTCCCGAGTGCCGCCCCGGACGCCGTGCACACCGCCGCCCACCACTCCCCCGGGTCCTGCTCGTGCCGCGGCCCGTCGCGCCGCCCGTCCAGCGGGGCCGTGCCACTGCCCAGGACCGTACCGTCGGCGCCGACGACCAGGACCCGCACGCTCTGCGTACCGAGGTCGATCCCGAGCCATGTCTCCTGCGACATCCCGGCCTCCCGCACATCACACACCGTGAACTTCTCACTCTGCACTGAGATTTACCCGTGCGCGAGGGATTGACGGCCATCTTCCGCCGTTACACCCTCTGTTATCGAGTCGACTCGACGTGTTAGCCAAGGCTTGCCGCACGCTGCCCACGCGGGTTCTCCCGGCCGACCGGCCTTGTGCCGGGGGTCCGGGGGTTGTCCCCCGGGTAGACGCAGCGCCCGAGTACCGGAGACCCAGCCCCACCTGGAGGTCACGGATGGACACGCACGCGCACGACCGCCGACGTTTCCTCGCGCTCGGCGCCGCTCTGGCCGCCGCCCCCGTCCTGTCCGCCTGCGGTGCCGGTTTCGGCGGGGACGACAAGGGGGACGGCTCGGCCGCGGACGACGTCACCGGCTCCTTCGACTGGAAGCGCGAGCAGGGCACGACCGTCAAGGCGCTGCTCAACAAGCACCCGTACACGGACGCGCTCATCGCCGACCTCAAGGCCTTCACCGAGCAGACCGGCATCAAGGTCGAGTACGACGTCTTCCCCGAGGACAACTACTTCGACAAGCTCACCGTGGACCTGTCGAGCGGACGCGCCTCCTACGACGTCTTCATGCTCGGCGCGTACATGGTGTGGCAGTACGGGCCACCGGGCTGGCTGGAGGATCTCGGGCCCTGGATGCGCAACTCCGCGGCCACCGGCGCCGAATGGGACCAGGCCGACTTCTTCCCCAACCTGCTCCAGGCCGACCAGTGGTCGCTGAAGGCCGGTGCCCCCCTCGGACAGGGCGGGCAGTACGCGCTGCCGTGGGGGTGGGAGACGAACGTCGTCGCCTACAACACCGAGGTGTTCAAGAAGCTCGGCATCCAACCGGCCGAGACCTTCGACGAGTTACGCGAGATCGCCGGGGTCATCAAGGACAAGGCGCCCGGCGCCGGGTTCGACGGCATGTACGGGATCGCCGTCCGCGGCTCCCGCAGCTGGGCCACCATCCACCCCGGCTTCATGACCATGTACGCCCGCAACGGCCTGCACGACTTCACGGTCAGCGGTGAGAAGCTCACGCCCGCCATGAACACCCCGGAAGCCATCGCGTTCACCGAGGACTGGGCCGGCATGGTCAAGCAGGGCGGTCCGCCGTCCTGGACGTCGTACACCTGGTACCAGTGCTCCAGCGACCTCGGCGCGAAGAAGGCCGGGATGCTCTTCGACGCGGACACGGCCGCGTACTTCCAGGCCGTGAAGGGCGCCAGCCCGGCCTCCGGGAAGATCGCCTTCCATCCGGGGCCGAAGGGGCCCGACGGCTCGCTCGCCACCAACATGTGGATCTGGTCGCTCGGCATGAACGCCAGGAGCAAGAAGAAGAGCGCCAGTTGGCTGTTCCTCCAGTGGGCCACCGGCAAGGAACATCTGCGCAGGAGCGCGATCACGCACAACCACATCGACCCGGTACGGAAGTCGGTCGCCGACGACGCCGCGTACAAGGACAAGATGAAGAGCCTGCCCGGCTTCATCGAGACCTTCGAGACGGTGGTCGACCAGACGAAGATCCAGTTCACTCCGCAGGCGCAGTTCTTCGACGCCACCACCAGCTGGGCCGCGGCCCTCCAGGAGATCTACGGCGGCAAGAACGCCGAGTCGGTGCTCAACGGTCTGGCGGGCGACCTCGCCGACAAGGTGGACTAGCCATGCGGCTCGCCCTGCGCCCGTACGTTCTGATCGTCCCCGCCCTGCTGTTGACCTGCGGGATCCTCTATCCCTTCGGACTCGGGCTGTACTACACGCTCTTCGACTTCTCGGCGAGCAAACCCCAGCCCGACATGGTGCGGTTCGAGAACTACCAGACCGTCTTCACCCAGGACGCCTTCTGGAACTCGGCCTGGGTGACGGTCCTGTACGCGGTCGGCGCGGCCGCCGCCGAGACGTTCCTCGGAGTCGCCGTCGCCCTGCTGCTGCACCGCTCGTCGATCGTCGGCCGGGTGCTGGAGAAGATCCTGATCCTGCCGCTGATGATCGCCCCCGTGATCGCGGCGATCATCTGGAAGCTGATGCTGCAACCGTCGGTGGGGGTGATCAACTACCTGCTGAAACCGGTGGGGTTGGGCGGCGTGCAGTGGACGGACACCCCGACCGGGGCGCTGCTGTCGTCGATCGCCGTGGACGTGTGGGTCTACACGCCGTTCGTGGCGATCCTCGCCCTCGCCGGGCTGCGGTCATTGCCGGCATCGCCCTTCGAGGCGGCGGCGGTCGACGGGGCGAGCTGGTGGTACACCTTCCGGCGACTGACGTTGCCGATGCTGTGGCCGTACGTCCTGGTCGCGGTGATCTTCCGGTTCATGGACTCGCTGAAGGTGTTCGACATCATCTACGCCCTCACCGAGGGCGGGCCCGGCGACTCGACCGTCGTCCTCCAGATCCGGGCGTATCTGGAGGCGATCCGCTTCCAGCGGTACTCCTTCGGGATCAGCTACACGATCGTGCTGTGGGCCGTGGTGTACCTGGCCGCGATGGTGCTGGTCCGCCATCTGGGGAAGATCCAGCGGAAGGCGGCGGAGGTGGCCCCCAAATGACCTTGCGCAAGCGCCTGTCGGGCTGGCTGGCGGATGCCGCCCTCATCGTCTACTTCGTCTTCGCGCTCTTCCCGATCGCCTGGATGCTGATCCTGTCGCTCAAGCCCACGAACGAGCTCTTCAGCACCTACTTCTCCTTCTCCCCCACCCTCGACGGCTACCGCACGGTCCTCGGCGACAGCGAGGGCATCCCCTTCGTGCGGTTCTTCGTCAACAGCCTGGTGGTGTCGCTGGGGGCGGTGCTGCTGTCGCTGCTGGTCGGACTGCCGGCGGCGTACGCCTCGGCCCGGTGGCGGTTCAAGGGCTCCGAGAACCTGATGTTCACGCTGCTGTCGTTCCGGTTCGCACCCGAACTGACCGTGATCATCCCGCTGTTCGTGCTGTACCAGAAGCTCGGCCTCTTCGACACGTACGTCGGCATGATCTGGGTGCTCCAACTGGTCACCCTCCCGCTGATCGTGTGGATCATGCGGTCCTACTTCGCCGATCTGACCCCGGAGCTGGAGCAGGCGGCCCTGCTGGACGGCTACACCCGCAAACAGGCCTTCTTCAAGGTGGCCCTCCCCCTGGTCAAGCCGGGGGTGGCGGCCGTGTCGCTGCTCGCCTTCATCTTCGCCTGGAACAACTTCGTCTTCCCCCTCATCCTCACCTCCAACGAGGCCCAGACCGTGACCGTCGGCGCGCTGTCCTTCCTCGGCGGCGACCGCCCCAAGTACAACCTCACGGCGGCGGCGGCCCTGGTCTCCGTCGTACCGCCGCTGCTGCTCGCCCTGACCATCCAGCGGTATCTGGTGCGGGGGCTGTCGTTCGGGGCGGTGAAGTCGTGATCGGGCTGCGGGGGGTCAGAAAGACGTACGGCAAGGTCACGGCCCTCGACGGGCTCGAACTTGAGGTCAGGGAGGGCGAGTTCTTCTGTCTGCTCGGTCCCTCGGGGGCCGGTAAGACGACCACGTTGAAGACGGTGGCGGGGCTGGAGCTCCCCGACGCCGGGACGGTCGAGATCGACGGCAGGGACATGCGGGACGTCGAGCCGTACGACCGTGGCGTCGCGATGTGCTTCGAGAGCTACGCCCTCTATCCGCACAAGTCGGCGTACGACAACCTCGCCTCCCCGCTCCGCTCGCCCCGGCACCGCCTTCCGGCCGCCGAGGCCCGCGAGCGGATCGGCGCGATCGCGGAACTCCTCGGCATCAGTGGCCTGTTGGATCGGCCAGTCGGCCAGTTGTCCAATGGTCAGCGGCAGCGCGTCGCCCTCGGCCGCGTGCTGGTCCGGCCCGCACGCGCCTTCCTGTTGGATGAGCCACTCAGCCACCTCGACGCCAAACTGCGCCAGCAGATGCGGGCCGAACTGAAGGCGATCGGGGCGGTACAGCGCACGACCACCTTGTACGTCACCCACGACTCCGTCGAGGCACTGGCGCTCGGCGACCGGATCGGGGTGATCCGGGAGGGGCGGATCGTGCAGACGGGGACGCGGGAGGAGATCTGGTACCGGCCCCACGACACCGAGGTGGCGCGTGCGTTCGGGCGGCCCCGGATCAATCTGCTGCCGGGGACCGTGACCGGGGACGGGGGTTTCCGGTCGGCGGACGGGAAGGTCGAGCTGCCGCTGTCGGCGAAGGCCCCGGCGGGGACGGACGTCCTCGTCGGGGTCCGCCCCAGGGACATCGCCCTGAACGGCCAGGGCCTCGAACTCGCCGGCACCGTCTACGTCACCGAGGTCCTCGGCCGGGCCGTCGAGGTCACCGTCCGCCTCGGCGAGCAGCACGTCTCTCTGGTGGCGCCCCGGGCCGACACCACCGGTCTGCGTCCCGACGATCCGGTACGGCTGACGGTCCGGCCTGAGAACCTGCTGCTGTTCGAGGCCGACCGGCCGGAGCGCCCAGGACGACGGATCGGGAAACGATGAGCAGCAACGCACAACAGGGTCCCGCGGCCCGCCAGTCCGCCATGGCGGAGCAGGTCCTCGCCGACGGCTCGGCGACCGCGGCGGAGCTCGCCGAGCGGTTCGGGGTGAGCCTGATGACGATCCACCGGGACCTCGACGAGCTCGAACGGCAGGGGATCGTCAGGAAGTTCAGGGGCGGTGTGACCGCTCAGCCGTCCGGGGTCTTCGAGTCCAACGTGCAGTACCGCCTGAAGACCATGCGGGCCCAGAAGGCCGCCGTCGCCGAACACGCGCTCAAGCTCATCGAGCCCGGCATGGCGATCATGCTGGACGACTCCACCTCCACCCTGGAGATAGCCCGCGGACTCCGCCTGGGCGACATCACCCCGCTGACGGTCGTCACCAACTTCCTGGAGGCACTCAACCTCCTGTCCGACCGGCGCGGCATCCATCTGATGGCCCTCGGCGGCGACTACGACCCCCTGCACTCCTCCTTCCTCGGCGTCTCCTGCGTCGAGGCCATCCAGTCCCTGCGCGTGGACGTCTGCTTCGCGTCCACGTCGGCCGTGCACGGCGGATACGCCTACCACCAGGAGCAGCACATCGTGTCGGTGAAGCGGGCGATGCTCGAGTCCGCCGCCCGCAACGTCCTGCTGATCGACCACACCAAGCTCGCCCGGACCGCCCTGCACCGCGTCGCGCCCCTCTCCCGCTTCGACCTGGTGCTGGTCGACGACGGGGCGCCGGCGGACGCGCTGCGGGACCTGGACGAGCACAAGGTCCGGTACGAGGTCTGTGCGAAGAACGCGACGAGGGGCGGCGATGACCCAGCTGGAGTTACGTGAGCTGCGCAAGACCTACCGTTCACGGGGACGCCCGGCCGTGGACGCCGTACGAGGCATCGATCTCGCCCTGCGGTCCGGAGAGTTGCTCGGGCTGCTGGGACCGTCCGGGTGCGGCAAGTCCACCACGCTGCGGATGATCGCCGGTCTGGAGACGGTCACCGGCGGGGACATCCTGGTGGACGGGCGGTCGGTGATCCAGAGCCCCGCGCAGGCCCGCAACATGGGCGTCGCCTTCGAGAACTACGCGCTGTATCCGCCGCTGACGGTGGCGGAGAACCTGGCGTTCGGGCTGAAGGCGCGGCGCCGCGCCGCCCGCGGGGACGTCACCCGGAAGGTGGCGGACATCGCCGAACGGGTGGGTCTGACCGACCTCCTCGACGCCCGCCCGGCGGGCCTGTCCAGCGGCCAGAAGCAGCGCGTGTCCCTCGCCCGCGCCCTGATCCGCGAACCGGACGTCCTGCTCCTGGACGAGCCGCTCTCCCATCTGGACGCGGCCCAGCGCGACACCACGCGCCGGGAACTCAAGCGCATCCAGCGGGACCTGGGCCATACGACCATCCTCGTCACCCACGACCAGGAGGAGGCGCTCTCCCTCGCCGACCGGATCGCCGTGATGAGGGACGGGGTGATCCAGCAGCTGGGCACGCCGTACGAGATCTACGACAGCCCCGCCCATGTCTTCGTGGCCGACTTCGTCGGCGAACCCGCGATCAACCTGCTGAACGGCATCGTGACCGACGACGGCCAGGCCCGTCTCTCGGAGTCGGTACGGATCGCGCTCCCGGTGCCGGTGGCGGCGGGCCGGGAGGTGGTGGTCGGGATCCGCCCGGAGGATCTGCGGCTGTCCGGGGGCGAGGGCCTGTCCGCGCGGGTCGTGGCCCACGAACCCCTCCTGGAGTCGGGCATCGCCACGCTGGCCCTGGAGGGCGTGGAACTGGTCGTCCTCACCGGCCCGGAAGTTCGGCTCGCCCACGGCGACGACGTCCATGTCACCGCCGACCCGGACCTCACCCATGTCTTCGACGCCGAGACGGGAGACTCCCTGCGATGAGCGAGCCCCTGCGGATCACGGCAGCCGGCGACCACTTCGTCCTGCCGGGCCTGATCGCCCGCGCGGTCGCCGACGAGGTCGGCGAACAGGCCGTGGAGATACGTGAGTTGACGCTCGGCTGGCCCCTGGAGCCGTTCGGGCCGGTCGCGGAGGTCACGGAGGCGAGCGACGCCGAGGAGGAGCTGATCGGAGCGCTGTCCGGTGCGGAGGTGCTGGTCACACAGATGGGCCCGGTCACCGAACGGGTCCTGGCCGCCTCGCCCTCGCTGCGCCTGGTGGTCGTCTGCCGGGGCGGTCCGGTCAACGTCAACCTGGAGGCGGCCAAGGCGCACGACGTCCGCGTCTGCTTCACCCCCGGGCGCAACGCCGCCGCCACCGCGGAGTTCACCGTGGGCCTGCTGCTGGCCGCTCTCCGCCGTATCCCCCAGGCCCACCACCTCCTCGCCGGACAGGGGAGCTGGGAGGGGGCGGCGTACTACACCTACGAGAACAGCGGACTGGAACTGGAGGACCTCCCCGTCGGGCTCGTCGGCTACGGCGCGGTGGGCAGCCGGGTCGCCCGGGTGCTCTGCGCCTTCGGCGCGCAGGTCATGGTCCACGACCCGTACGTTCGCGGCGAGATCCACGGTCTGCGGGTGCCGTTTCTCGACGACCTCCTGCGCAGGTCCCGCGTGATCACCCTGCACGCCCGTCTGACCGAGGAGACCCGGGGCCTGATCGGCGCCCGTGAACTGGCCCTGCTCCCGCCGGGCGCGGTCGTGGTCAACGCGGCCCGCGGCCCCCTCCTGGACGAGGAGGCGCTGTGCGACGCGCTGGAGAGCGGGCGGTTGTCGGCGGCGGCGCTCGACACGTACGCGAGGGAACCGGTGCCGGCGGACTCACGGCTGCTGGGGCTGGCGGAACGGGTGGTGATGACCCCGCATCTGGGCGGGGCCTCGCGCGCGGTGGCGGAGAAGGCGGCACGGATCGCGGCGGAGGAAGTGGGCCGCTGGCTGCGCGGGGAACCGCCGGCGCACTGTCTGACCTGAGACTCGAGGAGGCGCTCATGTACGTGGGGATCGATGTGGGCACGTCCATGGTGAAGGCCGCCGCCTTCGACGGCTCGGGACGTGAACTGGCCGTCGCCGCCCGCCCGGTGGGCCTCGCCCTGCACGGCGGTTTCGTCGAGCAGGACATGGACGAGGTGTACGGGGCGGTCGTCGCCGTCCTGGAGGAGGTGACCTCGCGCGTGCCCGGGCCCGTGGAGCTGGCCGGGCTCACCGGGCAGGGCGACGGGGTGTGGCTGGTGGACGCGCAGGGCCGTCCGGTGCGGTCGGCGGCGTCCTGGATGGACGGCCGGGCGCACGAGCTGGTCGACCGGTGGCTGGCGGACGGCACGTTCGAGACGGTGTTCCGGCGGACGGGCAGCGCCATGTTCCCGGGCTGTCCGGGCCCGCTGCTGGCCTGGCTGGACAGCCACGACCCGAAGTCGCTGGACGCGGCGTCGGCGGCCGTCTACTGCAAGGACATGGTGTTCCAGCGGCTGACGGGGGCGGCCCGGGCGACGACGGACGTGTCGGACGCGTCGATGCCGTTCCTGGACCCGCGCTCGCGCACCTACGACAACCGGGTCGTCGAGCTGCTGGGCCTGACCCACCGGCGCGGTCTGCTGGCCCCGGTCAGCGACCCTCTCGCCACGGCCGAGGCGCGCGGCGAGGGTCTGCCGGCCGGCACCCGGGTCGCCGACGGCCCCTACGACCTGCCCGCCTGCGCACTGGGCGCCGGCGTGACCGCGCCCGGTGACGGGCTGCTGATCGTCGGCACCTGTCTGGCCAGCCTCGTCGCCACCGGTGACGTGGACCTGACCGGTGAGCCGGCCGGTCTGTACATCTGCACCGACCGCCCGGGCCACTGGCTGCGCGCCATGCCGGCGATGGTCGGCACGGCGGCCCTGGACTGGGTGCTGTCGACGACAGGCGTCCGGCACGAGGAGGTCGACGGCCTGCTCGCGAAGACCCCGCCGGGCGCCAACGGGGTCCGTGTCCTGCCGTACTTCGCTCCCTCGGGCGAGCGCGCGCCCTTCGTCGAACCCCGGCTGCGCGCCGAACTCAGCGGTGTCTCCCTGGAGTCGACGCGAGCCGACCTGGTCCGGGCCACCTGTGAGGGCATCGGGTACGCGGCCCGGCACTGTCTGGAGGCGGCGGGCCTGACCGGTTCCCTCGCCGTGTGCGGCGGCGGCACCCGCAGCCCCGCCTGGATGCGGCTGCTGTCCGACGTGCTCGGGCGCCCGCTGCGGGTCGTCGAGGGCGAGGTGGGGGCGCGGGGCGCGGTGCTCGCGGCGGCCGAGCGGTTCGGGGTGGAGCTGGACGCGGAGGCGTGGACGCGGCCGACGTCGGTGGTGGAGCCGGACGCCGAGCGGGTGGCGTTCTACGCGAAGGGGCACGAGGAGCATCTGGTGCGGCTGGCGGCGGCCCGCGACCGGGCACGCGACTGAATCGCCGTACGGGAATGGGGAGTCGCATGACTGAGATAAGACGTCGTTCCGTCCTGCTCGCGGCCGCCGCCACCCCGGTGGCCGCGGCCGTGCCCGCCCACGCGGCGGTTCCCGAAAGGGGGCGGCCTCTGGTGATCGGACACCGGGGAGCCGCCGGCTGGCGCCCGGAACACACCGCCGCCTCCTACACGTACGCCGTCCAGGCGGGCGCCGACTGGATCGAACCGGACCTGGTGCCGACGAAGGACCACGTGCTGGTGGTCCGGCACGAGAACGAGATCTCGCAGACGACGGACGTGGCGGCGCAACCGGAGTTCGGGGACCGCCGTACGACGAAGACGGTGGACGGGCGGTCGGTGACCGGCTGGTTCACCGAGGACTTCACGCTGGCGGAGCTGAAGACGCTGTGGGCGGTGGAACGGCTGCCGCTGGTCCGCAACCGCAACACGGTCTTCGACGGCCGGGAGCGGATCCTCACCTTCCAGGAGGTGGTGGATCTGGCGCGGAAGCTGTCGCGGTCGTCCGGCCGCACGATCGCCGTCTTCCCCGAGACCAAGCACCCGACGTACTTCCGCTCGATCGGCCTGGAGCTGGAGCCGCAGTTGACGGCCCTGATCCGCCGCAACCGTCTCGGGCCGCGCGAGTGCGTCGTCCAGTCCTTCGAGCCGACGAGCCTGCGGCGGATGACGGGACTCGGCGTGCCGCTGTGGCAGGCGCTGGGGACGACGGGAGGACCGTACGACCTGGTCTCGGCGGGTGATCCGACGACGTACGCGGACATGATGACCCCGGCGGGGCTGGCGCGGATCGCGCGGTACGCGGCGTGGATCGGGCCGGACAAATCGTCGGTCGCCGCGTCGACCCTGCTCGCGGACGCGCACGCGGCGGGGCTGAGGGTGGGGCCGTACACCTTCCGCGCGGAGAACCAGTTCCTGCCCGCGGCCTTCCGGCGCGGAAGCGGAGCGAACGATTTCGGGGACGCGTTCGCCGAATACGCGCTGTACTACAGGCTGGGAGTCGACGCGGTGGTGACGGACTTCCCTGATCTGGCGGTGATCGCGAGGAGGGGTTGATGTTCTTCAAGAACAAGTACTGTCCCGGCTGCAAGAAGTACAACCAGGTGTACCGGATGCTCGACGCCGGAGAGAGGGCGAAGGCCAAGGAGAAGCACTGCGGCAGGACCGACCTGTGGCGTTGCACCGCGGAAGGCTGTCGGTGGTACCAGCCCGTGCACAACCAGGGAGACGGCGACCTGCTCCCGGAGGAACTCCGGATCCCGGCCGCCGACCCCAATGAGTGATCCCTACAGGTTGCTGAAGTCCGGGCCCTTGGTGCGGGTGCGCTTGATCTCGTAGAAGCCCGGGACCGAGGCGACCGCGAGTGTGCCGTCCCAGAGCCTTGCCGCGTCGTCGCCCTTGGGGGCCGGGGTGACGACCGGGCCGAAGAAGGCGATCTGCTCGCCGTCGGGGCCGGGGACGGCGATGACCGGGGTGCCGACCTCCTGGCCGACCTTCTCGATGCCCTCCTTGTGGGAGGCGCGCAGCTCGGCGTCGAACTCGAAGTCCTCCTGGTCGGCGTAGTCGATCAGGTCGGCGGGGAGACCGGCGTCGGCCAGCGCGGCGGCTATGGCCTCGAGCGTCGGGCCCTCGCCGTTGTTGTGGAAGCGGGTGCCGAGCGCGGTGTAGAGCGGGCCGAGGACGTCCGCGCCGTGCTTCTGCCAGGCGGCCGTCGCCACCCGTACCGGCTTCCACGCCTTGGTCGCCAGCATGTCCCGGTACTCCTCGGGCAGCTGGTCGATCTTGTCCTCGTTCAGCACGGCCAGGCTCATGATGTGCCAGCGCACCTCGATGTCCCGGACCTTCTCCACTTCCAGAACCCAGCGGGAGGTCATCCAGGCCCAGGGGCACAGGGGGTCGAACCAGAAGTCGACGGGCGTCTTCGCGGTGCTGGTCTCGGACATGCGTCTCCTAAAGGAAAGTGTTCGAACGAAGAGGGAACGCCGTCCGCGTCCCGCCCCATTCCCGTTGCCGCCCCTCATTACCTGCTGCCGCGCGTCAGGGGCACATGGCAGGATCGGTGCTGTCCACATACCGAACGCCCCCCGAGGGAGTGCCGCCCGTGCCCGGTGAGAATCTGTCCCGCGACGAGGCCCGGGAGCGGGCCGCCCTGCTGTCCGTCGACGGGTACGACGTGTCCCTCGACGTCCGCTCCGCCGTGGGCGGCGGGGACGAGGCGCCGCGCACCTTCCGGTCCGTGACCACGATCCGCTTCCGGTGCAGTGAGCCCGGCGCGTCCAGCTTCGCGGATCTGATCGCGCCGAGTGTGACGGCCGTCTCCCTCAACGGCAAGGATCTGGACCCGAGCGAGGTCTTCGACGGCTCCCGGATCGCCCTGGAGGACCTGGCCGCCGACAACGAGCTGGTCGTCGACGCCCAGTGCGCCTACTCCCGTACCGGCGAGGGCCTGCACCGCTTCGTCGACCCCGAGGACGGCGAGGTCTACCTCTACACCCAGTACGAGCCGGCCGACTCCCGCCGCGTCTTCGCCACCTTCGAGCAGCCGGACCTCAAGGCCCCGTTCCGCTTCGAGGTGCGGGCACCGGAGGCCTGGACGGTGTGGAGCAACGGGGCCGGGGAACGGTCCGAGGGCGTGTGGCGCTTCGCGGAGACGAAGCCGATCTCGACGTACATCACCTGCGTGGTGGCGGGCCCGTACCACTACGTGACGGACTCCTACTCCCGTGATCTGGGCGACGGTACGACGCTGGAGATCCCCCTCGGCGCCCTGTGCCGCAAGGGCCTGGCGAAGCACTTCGACGCCGACGACGTCTTCCTGATCACCAAGCAGGGCCTGGACTTCTTCCACGAGCACTTCGACTACCCGTATCCCTTCGGGAAGTACGACCAGGCGTTCGTGCCCGAGTACAACCTGGGCGCGATGGAGAACCCGGGCCTGGTGACCTTCCGCGAGGAGTACATCTTCCGCGGCAAGGTGACCCAGGCGTCCTACGAGGCGCGGGCCAACGTCATCCTGCACGAGATGGCCCACATGTGGTTCGGCGACCTCGTCACCATGGTGTGGTGGGACGACCTGTGGCTGAAGGAGTCCTTCGCGGACTTCATGGGCACGTTCGCCAACGTCGGCGCGACCCGCTTCGAGAACGCCTGGATCACCTTCGCCAACCGCCGCAAGGCCTGGGCGTACCGCGCCGACCAGCTGCCGTCGACGCATCCGATCACGGCGGACATCCGCGACCTCCAGGACGCCAAGCTCAACTTCGACGGCATCACGTACGCCAAGGGCGCCTCCGTGCTGAAGCAGCTCGTGGCGTACGTCGGTCAGGACGCGTTCCTCGAGGGCGCGCGGCGCTACTTCAAACGGCACGCCTACGGCAACACCCGCCTCGGTGACCTGCTGTCGGTGCTGGAGGAGACCAGCGGCCGGGACATGGCGGTCTGGTCGCGGTCGTGGCTCCAGACGGCCGGGGTGAACTCCCTGACTCCGCAGGTGCTGTTGAACCCCGAGGGCCTGGTGGACGAGCTCGCCGTGGTCCAGGAGGCCGCCGAGTCCCACCCCGAACTGCGCCCGCACCGGGTGGCGGTGGGCCTGTACCGCAAGGGCGCGGACGGGGCGGTCGAGCGGTACGCGCGCGTGGAGGTGGACGTCGACGGGCCGAGGACGGTCGTGCCGGAGCTGGCGGGCGCGCAGGCGCCGGAGCTCGTCCTGGTCAACGACGATGACCTGACGTACTGCAAGACGCGGTTCGACACGGGCTCCCTGGAGACCCTCAAGGCGCATCTGGGGGACCTCACCGACCCGCTGGCCCGCGCCCTGTGCTGGTCGGCGCTGTGGAACATGACGAGGGACGCGCTGCTGCCCGCCCGGGACTTCGTGGACCTGGTGCTGCGGTTCGCGGGCCGGGAGTCGGACATCGGTGTGCTGCAGATGCTGCACGCGTGGGCGAACTCCTCGCTGGTCAACTACGTGACCCCGCAGTGGGCTCCGACGGGCGAGCGGCTGCTGGCCGAGGGCGCGCTGAGGGAGCTGCGGCTGGCGGAGCCGGGCAGTGAGCACCAGCTGGCGTGGGCGCGGTTCTTCGCGACGGTGGCGTCGGGTGCGGCGGATCTCCAGCTGCTCCAGGGCCTGCTGGAGGGAACGGCGAAGATCGAGGGCCTGGAGGTGGACCAGGAGCTGCGCTGGGCGTTCCTGGAGCCGCTGGCCGCGCACGGGGTGGCGGACGAGTCGGCGCTCGCGGCCGAACTGGCTCGCGACGACACGGCGTCGGGCAAGCGCCACCAGGTCCGCTGTCTGGCGGCCCGCCCGTCGGCGGCGGTGAAGGCGCAGGCGTGGGCGCAGGTGGTGGAGTCCGACGCTCTCTCGAACGCACTGGTCGGGGCGACGATCTCGGGCTGGAACCAGTCCTCGCAGCGGGAGTTGCTGGCGCCGTACGCGGCGAAGTACTTCGAGGTGATCGAGCGGGTGTGGACGGACCGCTCGATCCAGATCGGCATGGACGTGGTCGGCGGCATGTTCCCCTCGCTCCAGCAGTCGCGGGCGACGGTGGAGGCGACGGACGCGTGGCTGGCGGCGCACGAGGAGGCCGCACCGGCCCTTCGCCGTCTGGTGCTGGAGGCGAGGGACGACCTGGCACGGGCGTTGCGCGGACAGGAGTGCGACGCGACGGCGGGCTGAACCGCCGGTCACCGCCGATCTCCACCGATCTCTGCCCTGAGCTTGGGCGCTTGGTAGCCGTTACGAGATTCAGTCACTAGCGGCCGTAACCCCTGGTCCAACCCATTCGGACCAGGGGTTTTCGCCGCCTACTCGGCACCCGAACACCCGTCCTTTAGTACCGCCTTGTCCGCATTCGTCGACAGGCATGTAACAGGGGTTAGGAATCAGGTCAACGGCGGGAACCCCCGCTGCATGAACCACAACACCCCGGTCCCCCCGCTCTCCCCCCGCCCGGTCCGCCACCTCTCGGAGGTGCGCCGCCGGGTGATGACGGCCGCGCAGTTGAGGTCGCACGGCGTCTCCTCCTCGGAGACGAACGAGCAGTGCCGCCCCGGCGGCCCCTGGCAGCAGCTCCTCCCGGGCGTGATCCTGCTCCACCCGGGCCCGCCGACCGGCGAGGAGCGCCTGCACGCGGTCCTGATGTACACGGCGAAGGAGCGCCCGGCGGGGGTCCCGGCCCAGCCCGGAGCCGAGCAGCCGCACGCCCCGACGTACGCGGAGGCGATGCTCACCGGTCTGGCGGCCCTGACGCTGCACGGCTTCACGTCGGCGCCCCCGCTGATGGCGCAGGACAAGCTGGACGTCCTGGTCCCGCGCCTGCGCCGGCTGCGCTCGACGGGCTGCGCCCGCATCGTCCGTACGACGTCCCTGCCGGCCCCGCAACAGGTCACGGGTCTCCCGGTGGCCCCGGTGCCCCGCGCCCTGGCCGACGCGGTGGCGGAACTGTCGGACGCGGGAGTGGTAAGCCGGCTGCTCACCGAGGCGGTCCGGGGCGGCCACTGCGAACCGGCGGCGGTGGTCCGTGAGTTGAGCAACGCGAAGCTGCTGAGCCGGCCGCACGTGGTGGACGCGGTGGACTCCCTGCTCGCGGAAGGCCGGTCGATCGCGGAGGACCGCCTGTACCGCATGGTCCGCGAGCACGGTCTGCCGGACCCGGTGTGGAACGTCGACCTCCGCCTCCCCGGCGGCCCCCACCTGGGCGGCCTGGACGCGTACTGGCCGGAACAGGCGGTGGCCGTGGAGCTGGACACCCGGGTCCCCCGCCAGGACGAGGACGCCCTGTGGTCCGAGTACGCCCGCAAGCGCGAACACCTGGAGCGCCTCGGCATCACGGTCGTCCACATCACCCCGAAGAAGCTCCGCGACGCGGCGGAACAGCAGGCGACGGTGGTCCGCACGGCGCTCATGGCGTCGGGCGACCGCGACCCGGCGGCGTATGTCGTGGTGCTGCCCCGGTAGTGACGGACCGGGGCAGCACCAAGGGGGAAGAGGAGGGGCCGCCGATCGGAGGGGGATCGGCGGCCCCTCCTACGCGTGCGGCCGCCTACCACCCACCGGCGTGCGGCGCCTTCGGCACAGCGGCGTCCCGGTGCCATCTCCGGTGGATCCACAGCCGCTCACCGGCCAGCTCGGTCCGCGCCCACAGCCCGGACAGCGGGCCCAGTCCCGTCCCCGCCGGCAACCGCGCGAGCACGCGCGTCGGCCACACCCTCCCGAACCGCCCGTACTCCAGCACGACGACACCCCGGTCGGTCAGCAGCACCACACGGCGGCTGATGAACGCGGTGGCGAGAACGACTCCGGCAAGTGCCCCCAGAAGGGTCCAGAGCAGATCGAAAACGCCCGGCCCGCCCCACGAGGCGGCGGCGAAGCGCGCCCCGATGGGCCCACTCAGGAAGAAGGCGTTCTGCACCCAGGGATTGAGCCCGCCCTGTGCCAGCACCACGCGCCCGACATGCTCACCGGGCTCCAAGAACCGCTGCGACCGCCGGGCAACCCGACCGGTCAGACCCGACGCCACGATATGCCGCCTCGAAAATCCCATGAATGTCGAGCGGATCTTCGACTTTTCGTTGAACCCTTGTCAATGAAAGTCCCGGCAAAGTCAGGGCCCGAGCCCCAGCTCTCCTTGCCTCAGCTCTCCTTGCCGCAGAACTCCGCCTCGATCACGGCATCGGTGTCCCCCGACCAGTCCCCGTTGAAGTTGAGGGCGAGCGAGTGGCGGCCGTCCGCCGTGGTCACCGCCTCCGAGGTCGAGCCGTGGATGCCGCCGCCGTGGCCCCAGACGTGGACGCCGCACGACAGCTTGCGGTCGATGAGGCCGAGGCCGTAGCCGGCGTTCGGGATGACCTCGACCGGCACGGTCGTCTTCATCTCCTTCAGCTGCTTCGGCGGGAGCAGCTTGCCCCGCAGCAGCGCGGAGTAGAAGCGGTTCAGGTCGGAGGAGTCCGAGATCATCTCGCCCGCCGAGAAGGCGAGCGAGGGGTTCAGCTTCGTGACGTCGTACGTCGGTCCCGTCGTCGTCTCGGCGAGCTTGGAGTAGGCGCGGCTGCTGGGCCCCGGGACGGTGACCCGGGTGCCGGGGACGGAGGTGGCGTTCAGGGACAGGGGTTCCACGATCCGCCGGCGGACCTCGTCCCCGTACGGCCTGCCCGTGACCTTCTCGATCACCATGCCCGCCAGGACGTAGTTGGTGTTGGAGTAGTTCCAGGAGGTGCCCGGCGCGAAGTCCGGCTTGTGGGTCATCGCGATGGCCACCAGGTCCGCCGGCGCCTTCGTGTCGTAACGATGCTCGAGGAAGCCGTCCTTGAGGAAGTACGTCCTGACGAAATCGTCGTCGGCGGTGTAGTCGAAGATGCCGCTGGTGTGGTTGAGGAGCCGGCGCAGGGTGATGCGGCGGCCGTCGTGGCCGTTGCCCCGGACGGTACCCGGCAGCCACTTCGCCACCTTGTCGTCCAGCGACAACCGCCCCTCCGCCTCCAGTTGCAGCAGGACCGTCGAGACGAAGGTCTTGGTGATGCTGCCGACGCGGTAGCGGTCGTGGACCGAACGTGGCTGGTCCGTTTTGAGGTTGCCCACACCGGCGGTCGTGGCCCAGACGCGGTGTCCGGTCCTCGCCGTCGCCGTCACCCCGGGTACGCCGTCCTTCACCGCGGCCTCGATCGCCTCGCGGGTCGTCTCGTGGTCACCTCCGGCGGGCGCGGCCGCGACCGCGGGGCCCGCCAGGGCCAGTGACAGCGCCACGGCCGTCGCCGCCACGAGAGTCGTCCGTACGGTCATGTCTCTCCCCTTTGTGCTCTTCGTCGAGCGTGGTCGGGGGGTGAGACCCGGCCGAGATCGCCGAGGTTGAGCCGGGTTGGCCGGTTGAGCGGGTTTCAGCCCTTCTTCAGCACCAGCTCGGTGTTGCGGTCGCCCGTCGTGCCCGCCAGGTCCGTACGGCCGCCGGGGGCGTTGTAGGAGAGCTCGCGGTACAGGGCCGACAGGCCCGTCTGGGAGAGGTCGGCGAAGTCCGTGCGGTGCGGGGCCGAGGACTCGACACAGGTGGTGAAGAGGGAGATCGTGCCGTCCTTGTTGTCCACCAGCTCGACGACGCGGGCGAGTTGGGGGTAGTCGACGTGGGAGGCGGTGGAGATCTCCCAGAAGGAACGGCCGTTGCCGACGGCGTGCGGGGTGATCTCGTTGCGGTGGATGTGGCCGTTCACCCAGGCGAGGACGCCCCGGTGACGGCCGAGCAGGGTGACGACCTCGGCGCCGGTGTGGCGGCGCTCACCGGGGCGGGCCGGGTCGGGGCGGGTGTTGTCCATCGACTTGCTGGTGTGGTGGCTGAAGACGACGGCGTACGAGTCCTTGTTGTCCTTCAGCGTCTTGTCCAGCCACTTCATCTGGGCCGTCCCGACGGACCCCTCGTAGTGGCCGCCCGCGTCGGTGGTGTCGAGGCTGATGCCGATGACGTCCTCGGCGATGCGGAAGGAGTAGTACTGGGTGCCCGCGTCGAGGTTGGCGGTGGAGTAGCCGTGTCCGACCGGGCCGAGACCGCGGTAGGCCGGGTCCAGGTGGGCCCGCACGTACTCGCGCGGGGTGAACGGTGCCCGCCGCTCGTCCGGGGTCACCGAGCGCATGTCACGGGCGTGGGCCTTGAGGAGGTCGCGGAAGCCGACGCCCCTCGGGTCCTTGGCCTTCTTGATGGCGTCCTGGAGCTTCTTGGCCTCGGCGGCGGGCAGGCTCATCAGCTTCTTGCCGCCGACGGCGTACTCGGTGAGCCAGGAGTCGCCGTGGGAGGCGTAGCAGCCCAGCGGCATGGAGTCGTGGTTGCCGACCGTGGAGTACCAGGGGAGGTTCAGGCCGGGGCTGTTCAGCTCGCGGATCGCGGCGGCGAGGAAGCCGTCGAGGTGCGGGAAGCCGCGCTGCTTGTCGGCGTCGCGGGCGGTGGTGCCGGGCTGCCAGTACTGCTTGATCCCGCTGTTCTGGACGCCCTCGTACTGCCGCGGGTCCCCCGTGTTGGCGATGACGCGGCCACCGCTCATGACCTTCAGGAACCACTCCAGCTCGGACTTGGCGTTGTTGTCCGTGTTGTCGCCGGTGGTCATGGCGAAGTGCAGCGGCGTGCCGGTGACGGGGGCGCCGCGCAGCGCGTTGATCCGCTCCACGAGCGCGATCGCCCCGTGCACCGTCAGCGCCTCCTGGGGCCGCCAGGCGTGCACGTCGGCCGAGCGGAGGTACTCCAGGCGCAGCGGGTGCTGGGCGTCGATCAGGTGCAGATCGGTGAGCTGGACGAACGCGGCGAGCGCGGTACGGCGGCCCGCGCGGCCCGCCTTCGGTGCGGCGAGCTCACTGCGCACCACCCGCTCCCAGCCGGGACCGTCACCGAGGCGGCGGAAGCCGGAGGCGGTACGGGCGGCGGCGACGGTGGCGACGGTCGTGCCCCGGGTGTACGGGGCGAGCGGGACGGCGGGGGCCTGCCGGGACTGGGCGACGGGCGCCCCCTGTGCGGCGGTGCCGGTGGTGGTGGCGGCCTGGCTGTCGGTGGGCCGCAGGGCGTAGCCGACGCCCGCGGAGACGGCTGCGGCGCCGGTGGCTGCGAGGACGGTACGGCGGTTGACCGCCAGGGCGGAGGTGAGAGCAGAGCGTGTGCGCGACATGGCGCGGTCTCCCCGAGTGCGAACGCGTCGGCAGTGGTCGCGGGGGACTCGCTGTCGCGAACAACCCGCTCACTGTGGATCGTTGGCACCGGGAATGACCTGTGCGTGAACGAGACCGCAACGCGCAACGCCGATCACCGTACGTGGATCTTGGGCCACCCTCCGCGTCCACGACCGCACCTCGAACGGCCGGGAGGCGGTCACTCCGTGTTCATTTTCAGGGGTACGACCGCTATACCGCCCGCCCCGCCGCCGGCCGCTCGCGCCACAGCCGCAGCCCGATGTCGACCAGTGGCACCCGGTTCAGTCCGGCCACCGCGTCCAGGTCGTGCCAGGCGGCCATGTCGGTGGAGCCGCCGATCTCGTGGCGGAGCTCACCGCCGGTGATCCGGCCCTCGTAGACGAGCCGGAGCGCGTGGTGGTCGACGACCCGGCCGAAGCGGCGGGTGTAGGTGTGGCGGCGGGTGTCCACGCCCAGCAGTCCGGTGATCTCGATGGCGTAGCCCGTCTCCTCGTCCACCTCCCGCAGGACGGTGTCGTACGGGTCCTCCCCGTGTTCCATCCCGCCGCCCGGCAGGATCCACTCCGGCCTGCCGGAGTCGTCGATCCAGCGGGCGAGCAGGAGTTTGCCGTCACGGACACATATGGCGTAGGCCGCCACCCTCAGCTTCTTCCGCATGTACGGAAGTTAGCCCGCCGGCTCCGGATTCGCGGGCGAGTATTCGGGCGCCGACCAGCGCAGCGGCACCGCCGAGGGCGTCTCCACCACCTCGGTCACCGTGAACCGCACCCGGCGTTCCGTCCCGAACTCCGTGTGCGCCTCGCCCGCCAGTTGCAGTGTCGTCCCGCTCGTCCAGTCCAGGAACAGCAGTCCGGCCCTCGGGTCCGCCGCGAGGTTCCCCAGGGTGAGGAACATGGAGTTGCCCGGGTAGTCCCGCCAGCTCAGCTCACGGGGTGAATCGATGTGCACGAAGCCGGGGTTGCCGCCCCGATGGCTGGTCTCGGCAGCGGTGCCGGAGTGCACGGTCGCCATGAAGAACGTGTCGGCCGCGGAGATGAACTCCGCCTGCCCCGGACCAAGTTCACCGCCCCGTACCACAACTCCCCGTCTCCGGTCGCCCACCACCTCGTACGACTCTCTCCTCTGCAGGTATTTCGGGCAGTTGGCGAACACCTTCTCCGCCTCCACCGCGAATCCCCGTGCCGTCGGCCGGAGTCGGCCGTTCAGGCGCATACGGCGACGGGTGCGCGGGTCGAGGGCGATCGTGCCGACGGGTGTGCCGGGGGTGGCGAGGGCGGTGGCGAGCGGGTCGGTCTCCGGGACCCCGCCGGCCACCGACATCCGGTGCGGGCCGGTGGCCCGGACGAACCCCGGCGTTCCGGAGAGCGGCGATGCCCAGACCTGGCCCGTCGACGGGTCGGCGGCGCCCAGCACCAGGAGCGGCTGGAGTTCGAGGAAGGCCGCCGCGACCGGCTTGATGCCCTCGCCGATCGCCCGCCCCACGTGGTCCGCCTGCTCCCGCACCCCGAGCCGCTCCTGCACGGTCCGCGAGCCCGCGTGATAGACGCCCATGTCTAGAAGAAGCCGCAGGTGGGAGCTGACTCGACCGGTGCCGGCGCGCCCTGTGCGCCGCTCGGCACGGAGATCTCCAGACGGGTGCCGTCCGGGTCATGGAAGAAGATGCCGCCCGAGGCCGCGCCCTCGCGATGGGCGACGACCCCTTCGTAGGCGAAGTCCACTCCGTACGCCCGCAGCGCCTGCTCGTACTCCCTGACCCGTTCGATGGAGTCCGCCTCGAAGGCGAGGTGGTGCAGTCCGGCGCGGTCGCCCTCGAAGCCCGTCCCGGCCTGCTGCCAGAGCGTGAGGACGAGGCTGTCGCCGTCGCCCAGGAAGGCGTACCGCCGGTCCTCCTCCTTGCCCTCGCCGATCAGGGCGAAGCCCAGGACGTCGCGGTAGAAGGCGAGGGAGCGGTCGAGCTCGGTGACGTTCAGACCGATGTGGCCGGTGCGCAAGGTCATGGCTGTCCCCTTCAGCTGGTCTAACCTGTCAAAGCAACATTAAGGGTTATAGACAGTCGGCGCAACCAGTCACGTACCCTTGAGCGGTTAGCACGGAAGGGAGCCCCCACATGTCCGCCGACCCCCGTCCCCTCACCGGCGAGCCCCTCGCGCTCGACCTGCTCAACACGCGGTGGATGCGGGAGGGAGCCGTGCAGGACCTGCTGACCGACATCGACGGGCTGGCGGTGTGGCTCGGCGCCAACGCGCTCGACGGGCGGTTCGAGGCGGACGCGCCCACCCTGCGGCATGTGCTCCAGGCGCGGGACGCGCTGCACAAGGCCGTCCATGAAGCCGCCGCGGCACCCCTGGACGCCGTCCTCGAGCACGGCCGGATCCGGGCCACCCTCACCGCGTCAGGGCCCGGCGAGGTTCCGGAGTTCCGCGACCCCGCCTGGGGGCCCGCCTGGCTCGCCGCGCGCGACTACCTGGAGCTCCTCAGCACCGCGCCCGACCGGATCCGCGGCTGCGCCCACGAGGCGTGCATCCTGCACTTCTTCGACACCTCGCGGAACGGCACCCGGCGCTGGTGCTCGATGGCGGCCTGCGGAAACCGGGCGAAGGCGTCGCGGCACTACGCGCGCGCACGGGAGTCCTGACGCACCGAGGGCGGGCCCCCATCGGGGAACCCGCCCTCATGGCGACCGGACGCCGCTCAGTCGTCCGCGACGCGCACCCCGCCGATGTTGATCTCGTCGCAGCTGCGCTCGATGAACTCACCCACGGCGAAACTCGCCGTACGCGCGTCCTTCTCGTCCTCCGGATCGAAGTGGTCGTACCAGTCCAGGAGCGCGCCGAAGTCGTCGTGGACGCCGTCGGGCGCCTGCTCGCTCAGATCCTCGAGGATGTGGTGCTTGTCGTGCAGGCCCAGGTCGTTCACGGTCTGGAGGTCCAGCGGCGACGCCGTACGACAGAAGGCCGCCTGCGCCTTGGCGTCGGCGAAGTCGTCCGCCGTGGACCACCGGTAACCCAGCAGTGCGGCGCCGAGGCCGACGGCGAGCACCGCCGCGCCCACGCCGAGGCGGGTACGCCTGGATATCACGTCCCCGCCTTGATGGCGTTGAGGTCGTGCTGGTCGAACCTGTAGTAGGCCGCCGTCGTGGAGCGCATGCACGAGTTGTTGTCGGTGTCGTTCGACGCCTTGCGGTGCCCGAGGTCGCCGGTGTGCCCGAACTCGTGGCAGCCCATGGTGAGCCACTCGAAGTCGTCGTGATACATGGCGGTGTTGAACTGGATGGTGATGACGTCACACGACGTGAAGAGCGCGTTCCAGTCCTTGCACCTGGTCTGACCCGCCCACGTCACGTTGTCCGTCTTGTAGTCGTGGACCTGGATGTCCCCGCCACCCCACGAGGTGGTGATGACGCTGCGTTCGAGCTGCTCCTTGCCCCACTCCATGGCCCCCTTGCCCTTGACCGTCAGGTCGAATCCCTTGACGGCCTGCTGCCTGTTGTCCGGGTCCATGCCGGAGTCATCGTGACTCGCGTGCGCCGGCGAGGAGAGGGAGGCCAGGAGCACCGCCGCCAGCGCGACCCACAGCGGACGACGCGTCGTACGTGACATTTGCTCTCTCATTTCAGGTGGAGGAGGGGTACGGGGTGGGTTCCGAGCCGTCGTTGGTGCCCAGGTCGGTGGGCTCCGCGGTGGCGCCGGCCGTCGGAAGCGGCGAGTTCTCGTACCCGGAGGGCCCGGCGACCGGCATCTCGGCGGCGGTCGGCAGATCCGGCGGCGGGTTCTTGGTGTCGTAGATCCGCTTGAGGTAGATCGACAGGTCGATGAAGTCGTAGCTCTCGATGCTCTGCTTCAGCTCCGAGCCCTCCTCGGCCGACGAGGAGAGGAACCCGTCGGCGCCGATCTCCGCCCGGCCCTCGGTGCTGATGACGTTCCAGCCGGTGGCCGCGGTGCCGCGCAGGAAGAACACGTACTCCTTGCCGACCTCGCTCCACTTGTAGTTGTTGACCTGGTAGCCGTCGCCGCTGGCGTCCCAGCCCCATTCCTCGACCTTGATCGGGGCCGGGAAGGTGGTGCGGCCGTTCGGCGAGAACGCCTGGGTGACCTGGAGCGTCACCTCTCGGGCCTGGGTGGCCGCGCTCTCCTCGCCAGGCTCGGCGGTCTCGCCGGCGCCGACGATGCGTCCCGGGTTCACCGCGGTCACGGTCGCGCGGACCACGGCGGGCGAGGTCACGGCCATCTGCCCGACGCTCTCGAACTCCACGCTCTCCAGGGCGTGAGCCACCACCTCGGGCTCCGAGTCCAGGGTCCTGGCGTCGGACCCGGCGCTCGGCAGCACGAGCACTCCCCCGGTCACGGCCGCCGCGGCGACGACCGCCGCTGCCCAGACCCCCCATTTCGGGAAGTGGATTTCCGGCATTCCCACTGCACGCTCCGCCCCTGCAAAAACTTCGTGATCTTGAGTGGGGGAGATCGTAAAGGTTTGACCAGACCATGGCAAGGAGAGCACAAAGGAGCCGGATCAGTACATCGGTTCGTCCGGTATGCCGGTTAACTCACCTGATGCCATAGGGGGTTTCCCCCATGCGTCCATATCGATTCAGTCAACTCTCCCTAAACATCCTTCCCATGCGTAAAGCTGTGCGATCGTCCGGGGTCGCATTTCCGGACGTCTGCGGTCAGGACCGATCGGTCCCGACCGCCACCGCACGTTCCTTTACCTACAAGGGATGCCGATGACCCTCACCCCCCAGCGCGAACCGATATCGGGCGGCGCGAGACGCGTGGTGCGTATTGCCGTGGCCGCCGGTCTCGTGGCCGCACTCTCCGCGGCCGGGCCGATTCCCCTGGCCGTCGCCGCTGCCGACGCGCCCGCCGCGGCCGACCCGGGCGTCAAGTCCGCCCACGACAAGCTCGGTTCGGACGACGCGGACCTGCTCGCCGAGGCCAAGGCCGACGGCGACAAGAACATCTCGATGATGATCGCGACCGCTCCGGGGCAGACCGAGCAGGTCGCCAAGCAGCTGGACGCCGTGGCCGGCGGCCTCGTGGGCCGCACCTTCGACAAGGTCGGCTACGTCCGCGCCACCATCCCCACCGCGAAGGCGGACTCGGCCATCGCCGCCGCCGTCAAGCTCTCCTCCGTGCACGGCATCGACCTGCGCCAGGAGATCCCGCTGGACGACCCGACGCCGAGCGCGGACACCTCCAAGGGCGCAGCCGTGAGCAAGGCGGCCACGCCCAGGGCGCCCGGCAAGAAGACCCCTGCCGAGAACCCGTACAACCCGTCCTTCGAGACGGGCGCCGTCGACTTCGTGGAGGACCACCCGAAGGCGGACGGCCGCGGCATCACCATCGGCATCCTCGACTCGGGCATCGACCTCGCCCACCCGTCGCTGCAGAAGACCACCACCGGTGAGCGCAAGGTCGTCGACTGGGTCACCTCCACCGACCCGGTCTCCGACGGCGACCTCTCCTGGCGGCGGATGCTCACCTCCGTGGCGGGCCCGACCTTCTCGGCGACCCCCGTGGGCGGCACCGCCGAGAACTTCAAGGCGCCCGCAGGCTCGTACAAGTTCAACTACTTCTACGAGTCCGTGACCTCCGGCGGCGACCAGCTGGGTGACGTCAACCGTGACGGCGACACCACCGACGCCTGGGGCGTGCTCTACGACGCCGCGGCCGGCACGATGCGCGTCGACCTCGACGACGACCAGGACTTCACCGACGAAGAGGCTCTGAAGCCGTACAAGGACGGCCACCAGATCGCCTACTTCGGCACGGACAACCCGGCGACCGAGGTCTCCGAGCGCATCCCCTTCGTCGCCGAGATCCGCAAGGACGTCGTCTACAACGCCTCCGGCGCCAAGGCCGACTACGTCAACATCGGCATGATCTCCAGCGAGCACGGCACGCACGTCGCCGGCATCACCGCCGCGAACAGCCTGTTCGGCGGCAAGATGAACGGTGCCGCCCCGGGCGCGAAGCTCGTGTCGTCCCGCGCCTGTGTGTTCGGCCCGAGCTGCACCAACATCGCGCTCACCGAGGGCATGATCGACCTCGTCGCCAACCGTGGTGTCGACATCGTCAACATGTCCATCGGCGGTCTGCCCGCGCTCAACGACGGCAACAACGCGCGCGCCGAGCTCTACACGCGCCTCATCGACACCTACGGCGTCCAGCTCGTGATCTCCGCGGGCAACTCCGGCCCGGGTGCCAACACCATCGGCGACCCCGGTCTGGCCGACAAGGTGATCTCCGTCGGCGCCTCGATCTCCAAGGCGACGTGGTACTCCAACTACGGCTCGGCCGTGACGAAGTCGTACGCGATGATGCCGTTCTCCTCGCGCGGCCCGCGTGAGGACGGGGGCTTCACGCCGACCCTGGTCGCCCCGGGTGCCGCGATCAACACGATCCAGACCTGGCTGCCGGGCGCCCCGGTCGCCGAGTCGGGCTACTCGCTGCCGGCCGGCTACGGCATGCTCCAGGGCACCTCGATGGCGTCCCCGCAGGCCGCGGGCGCCTCGGCGCTGCTGCTGTCGGCCGCCAAGGCCAAGGGCATCACGCTCACCCCGAAGAACCTGCGCACGGCGCTGACCTCGACCGCCGACCACATCAAGGGTGTGCAGGCGTACGAGGAGGGTGCGGGCCTCATCAACATCGAGGACGCGTGGGACTCCATCAAGGACGGCGCGACCGCCAACGACTACACCGTCAAGGCGCCGGTCGACACCGCGATCGACCAGTTCCTGAAGACGCCGGGCTTCGGCACCGGCATCTACGACCGTGAGGGCGGCCTGAAGGTCGGCGTCAAGAAGTCGTACGAGGTCACCATCACCCGCACGTCCGGCGCCGACAAGGCGATCCGTCACGAGCTGCACCTCGAGAACAACGCCGCCGGCACCTTCTCGATCGTCGGCTCGGACGAGGTCAAGCTGGAGCTCAACAAGCCGGTCACCGTCAAGATCGCCGCGAGGGCGCCGACCGCCGGTCTCAAGAGCGCGATCCTCGAGGTCGACGACCCGAGGACCGAGGGCATCGACAAGCAGATCCTGAACACGGTCGTGGTCTCGACGCCGCTGAAGTACACCTACTCGGCGTCCAACACGGTCCAGCGCAACAGCTCGCAGCACTACTTCGTGACCGTCCCCGAGGGCGCCAAGTCCCTCGAGGTCGCCATCGGCGGGCTGAAGGACAAGAGCCAGACCCGGTTCATGTCGATCCACCCGTACGGCGTGTCCGCGGAGGACTCCGCGTTCGCCGGTACGCCGTTCTGCTACAACAACTACCTCGACGGCAACGGCTGCCGCCCCGACGTGCGGTCGTACGCGAACCCGCTGCCGGGCGTGTGGGAGATCGAGGTCGAGTCGCGCCGTACGTCGCCGCTGCTCGACAACCCGTACAAGCTGGACGTCGCCGTCCTCGGCGCCACCTTCGACCCGGAGGTCGTGACCGTGCCCGAGGCCAAGGTCGGCACCCCGACCACCGCCTCCTGGAAGGTGACGAACAACTTCGCCGCACTCGACGGCAAGCTCGTCGGCGGCCCGCTCGGCTCGGCCAAGTCGGCCCGCCCGACCATCGCCAACGGCGAGACCCAGGTCACCACGGTCGAGGTCCCCGAGGGCGCCAAGTCGCTGGACGTCGCCATCGGCAACGTCTCCGACGCGGCCGCCGACCTCGACCTGGTCGTCCTGGACGGCAACGGCGAGGAGGCCGGCACCTCCGCCGACGGCGACTCCGAGGAGTCCGTCTCGGTGGCGAACCCCGCCGCCGGTACCTACACCATCCAGGTCATCGGCTACGCGATCCCGGCCGGTTCGACGGCGTACGACTACCAGGACGTGTTCTTCTCCGCCGCCCTGGGCACCGTCACCGTCGACGGATCCGCGGTGAAGCTGGGCACGGGCGCCTCGGTGAACGCCACCGCGAGCGTCACCGCCCTGGCGGCCGCTCCGGAGGGCCGTGAGTTCTTCGGCCAGGCCCAGCTGGTGAACGCCCGCGGCACGGTCGCGGGCATCGGCAGCGTGAAGATCGAGAAGGTCACGCCGTAGCACCAGTACGGCAGTCGGGGGCGGGCTTCCACTCGGGGGCCCGCCCCTCGCCATGTGCGGGGCCGGTTCAGTCCCCGCCCTCGCAGGTGATGTCCTGCGCGGCGGGCAGCGCCCTCTCGACCCGCAGGCGCCCCGCTTCCAGGGCGTCGCGGGCGGGTCCGGTCCGGCCCTCGGGATAGGGCGGGTCACCCGCGCGGTAGGTGTCCGGGCCCTCGCCGGGGAGACTGGAGACCAGGACGAGCAGGCGCACCCCGGTCCGGTAGTACGCCGGTACGTTCGCCCCTTCGTCGGTGAAGGTGAGCCGCCGCTGCCCGCTCGTCGGCTTGTAGTGGCGATCCACGTCCAGCACGATCCGGTAGCGGTCTTTCCCGTCCGCCGGCTCGACCCGCTCCACCGTGCCCTCGACGACAGCGCTGGAGCACGCGATGAGCCCCTCGTCGGTGAGCACGGCCTCGGACGCATCGCCCGCGAGGCCGTTGTGTGCCAGCAAGTACGCCGTGCCCGTCCCCAGCAGCGCGACGACCACGGACGCCGCGAGCGCGAAGGGCCCCAGACGCCTCCGCCGCCCGCGCACCCGCCCGGACTCCGACGCAGGCTCAGGGTCCGGCGCGGTCTCGGTCTCGGTCTCGGGCTCGGGGGTCGGCCGGCCAGGGGCCTTTCGGGCGAGCCCGTCACCGATCCAGTGGAGGTGCTCCCGTACGGCGGCCATGTCGCGTTCCGCGGCCGCGTGCCCGGCCGCGGCATCCGGCCCCTGTCCTCGCGTGGGTTCCCCCAGCAGGACCGCCATCAGCTCGACGTCCTTCTCCATCGTCACACCGTCTCTTCCACGTGCAGCCGGTCACGCAGGAGCTTCGCCGCCGCGTACAGCCTGCTCTTGACCGTTCCCAACGGGATGCCGAGCTGGTCGGCGATCTGCGGGACCGAGAGGTCCGCGTAGTAGCGCAGGATCAGTACCTGCCGCTGCGTGTCCGGCAGGGCATCGAGCCCTTCGGCCACGGTGAGGGCCTGGAGGCTGTTCTCCGTACCGTCCGGGACATGATCGTCCGGCGGACCGAGCAAGGAGAGCCGCTCGCCGACGCGCTCCTGCCGGTGCTGGGTGCGATGCCAGTCCACAGCGAGGTTCGAGGCCACCACCGCGGACCACGCGCCCACGTCCCGCGGCGGATCCTCGCCTCGCGCCCGGCGTTCCAGCAGGCGCAGCCGCACCTGCTGGAGGCCGTCCTGGAGATCGTCCTGCGGCACCCCACCGAGGGCCAGGACGGCGCGGACCCGGTCGGCCTGCGCCGCGTCCAGCGGGTCCGCGCCTGCCTCCGCGCCCCCGGCTCTCCCTCAGTCGTGTTTCTCCTATGACGTGGGAGCATCGCAGATCGTTCGTTCGTCACTCGCAGGTCAGCTTGCGCGACTCCGGCAACGAGGCCTCGATCCACGCCCGTTCACGGGCGACCGCGTCCTCGCCGACCACCCAGTGGTCGGGCACCCCGTCGCCCTTCGGGACCCCGAACAGCACCCGGTCGCCCTTGACGAGACCGCGGCCGAAGGTGTCCTCGACGACGTAGGTGAGGTGCTCGGGGCGCTCCTCGTCCTGCTTGAAGTAGCGGACCACGTCCACGGAGATCCTCAACTGCACTCCGTCCGCCAGGCGTTCGACCGAGGTGACGGTGCCCTCGGCGACCAGGCGCGTGCAGGCGAGATAGTGCGGGCTGCCGAAGCGGGTGCCGGCGTCCGCGTCGGCCCCGGACTTCTGGGCGCTGGCCCCGCTGTCGTCCGACGAGGACATGGCGTTGGGCCCGCCCGTGGCGATCAGCCAGCCCAGACCGGCGACCACAGAGGCAGCCGCGGTCACCGCGAGGCCACCGAGGGCGAGCTTGGGGGCCCATCGGCGGACGGGTGAGGGACCCACCCGAGCCGACTTCGGGACCGGAGCCGGGACCGGAACCGCGGCCGGGGCGGGCTCGGCGAGGGCGTGGCCGATGACGTCCAGTTGCTCGCGCAGCAGTGTCAGGTCGGCGCTCGACGACCGGTGTTCGGCCATGAAGGCGGCGTCCGCGCGGGCTTCCTCGGACAGTGGTTCGTCGGTGATCGCGGCCATCAGCGCGTCGATGCCGTCGTGTTCGGCGGTCACGTCACACCACCTCACCCTCGTGCAGGCGGGCGCGCAGCGCGCGGACCGCCGTGTGCAGCCTGCTCTTGACCGTGCCCTCGGGGACGCCGAGCTCGTGCGCGATGTCGCGGACCGGCAGGTCGGCGAAGAAACGCAGGACGAGGACCTGGCGCTGGGCGTCGGGCAGTTCGTCGAGGCCCTGGGCCACGGAGAGGGAGAGCACGCTGGTGTCCTCGCCCGAGGGGTGCTCCAACTGGCGCAGGGAGGCGAGGCGTTCGCCGATCCGTTCCTGGCGGCGCTTGGCGCGGTGCCAGTCCATGGCGAGGTTGGAGGCGACGACGGCCGCCCACGCGGAGACGTCGCGCGGCGCCTCGTGTCCCTTCGCCGCCCGCTCCAGCAACCGCAGGCGGACCTGCTGCACCCCGTCCGGCAGGTCCGCCTGCGGTACGCCGCCGAGCGCGAGCACGGCCCGCACCCGGCGTTCCTGAGCCGCGTCGAGGGGGTCGTCCGGCCCGCCATGGACCTCGTCCCCCAGGCCGCGACGGGCCTTTCTGCGCAGCACAGCCCCCCCTCTCCTCGCCGCGTTTCCTCTATGACGCCGGTACGGGCGGAAACGTTCGGTCCGATTCCCGGAATTCTTTCTTCACATGATCATCACTGTCACCATGGGCCCCCTGACGCACATCGCGAGGGGGGCCAAGGGGATGCGGGGGCGGTTTCCCTCGCGCCCGGGAACCTCCGCTCCGGCTTGGACGGTCCGATAACCGCGATCGCTTTCACGCCCGCGAGTGCGGGCCCAGTGCAGGAGGCGGGGGAGGGCGTGGCGGACCTGGGCGTCGCAGTGCTGGGCGGTGCCGGTCAGGTCGTAGGAGAAGCGGCGTGGGCTGCCGGTCGGGTTGCCGTGGGTGCCAGGCGGCGAGGTGGTCGGCGTTCATGTCGGTGCCGATCACGCCGTGGGCGAGCGCGGCCTCGATGGGCAGGGGGCTGGGCGGGAGCTGCCGATCGCCGACACCCTCGGCCGCCGACGGCTCGACGCGGCCACCGTGCTCGGCGCCCGGACCCCGGGCGACCGGTATGGAGTCGTACGTCACATCGGGCCCGAGGCCGAGCTGGTGGTCGTCGGAACCACCATGATCCACGTCTTCGAACTCGACGAAAATCTGTTCCCGCACCGGAAACTCACCGCATCTTCCGGCCCGCACCGCGTTTCGGGCACGTTCCTCCATGTCAGGTCGCTCGGCGGGTGGACGCTGGAACTGCGCCCCTGACACGAGTGCCGTCCCATTACCCGGGCAAAGGATTGGACACGACGGGCCGGATGAGACGCATGATGGAAACGTCCAGGCCACGTAAACGCCACGCAAAGGAGTCGCTGTGAGGGTCGGAATCGTCGGAGCCACCGGTCAGGTCGGCACGGTCATGCGCAGGATCCTCAAGGAGCGCGCCTTCCCGGTCACAGAGCTGCGCCTGTTCGCCTCGGCCCGCTCCGCGGGGTCGGTCCTGGACGGCGTGACGATCGAGGACGCCTCGACGGCGGACTACACGGGCCTGGACATCGTGCTGTTCTCGGCAGGCGGCTCGACCTCGAAGGCGCTGGCCGAGAAGGTCGCCTCGCAGGGCGCGGTAGTGATCGACAACTCCTCGGCCTGGCGCAAGGACCCCGAGGTCCCCCTGGTCGTCTCCGAGGTGAACCCGCACGCCATCGCGGACCGCCCCAAGGGGATCATCGCCAACCCGAACTGCACCACCATGGCCGCGATGCCGGTCCTGAAGGTGCTGGACACGGAGGCGGGCCTCGAGACGCTGATCGCCACGACCTACCAGGCGGTGTCCGGCTCGGGCCTCGCGGGCGTTGCGGAGCTGCACGGCCAGGTGCAGAAGGTCGCCGCCGACGCGGACAAGCTCACCCACGACGGCGGGGCGGTCGACTTCCCCGAGCCGCAGGTCTACAAGCGCCCCATCGCCTTCAACGTCCTGCCCTTCGCGGGCAACCTCGTCGAGGACGGCCTGAACGAGACGGACGAGGAGCAGAAGCTCCGCAACGAGTCCCGCAAGATCCTGGAGCTCCCCGAGCTGAAGGTCTCCGGCACCTGCGTGCGGGTCCCGGTCTTCTCCGGCCACTCCCTCCAGGTCAACGCCCGTTTCGCCCGCCCGATCACCCCGGAGCGCGCGACGGAGCTCCTGGCGGGCGCCCCCGGCGTGACTCTCTCCGACATCCCGACCCCCCTCCAGGCCGCCGGCCAGGACGCCTCCTTCGTCGGCCGCATCCGCCGCGACGAGACGGTCGAGCACGGTCTCGCTCTCTTCATCTCCAACGACAACCTCCGCAAGGGCGCCGCGCTGAACGCGGTCCAGATCGCGGAGCTGGTGGCGGCGGAGCTCAAGGGCTAGGCGCTGTCGTCACATTCCCGTCGTCCGCCCGAAGGGCGGGCCCCGCGGCGTCAGGTGCGTGCTCTCGGCGTGCCGGGCACAGGCCCTCGTACTGGTTGTACGTGGGTTTGTGCCCGGTGCGGCGAGTGGGGGCCCCTCCCACGCCCTCAAGGCAGTGGGGGAGCGTGCATGGCGTCGCGGGGCAGGCGGGAATGTGACGACAGGGCCTAGGCGCTGGGCCTGCGCACCTCGTAGAGGAAACAGCCGTACTCGACGGCCCGGACGTGGACCAGCGCCACGGCCGGGTCGTCGAACGCGTTCCGGAAGGCCTCGTCGTCGGGGGCCGCGACCAGCTCTCCGCCCAGGATGTGCCCCTCGGCGGAGTACCGGCGGACCGTGCGGTGGGCGCCCGCGAAGGGGTGGCCGCCGGGCTGCGGCCCCGCGCACTCCTCGGCGTGGACGAAGACGGGGCCCTGCTCGTCGTACGCCCCGGGCTCGGCGCCCGTCTGCGCGGCCCAGCGGCGCAGCGGGGCGTAGGAGACGAGGGCGATCCGCTCGCCCGGCGCGCCGCGCCGCAGACAGCAGCGCAGCGGTGCCCCGCCCTCCTCGTCGGTCACGGGAACCATCCGGCGTCCCGCGTCGTCAGCAGAACGCAGTTCCTTCAGGACGGACGGGGGGATGGGCAGTGCGGTGTACGTGGTCATGGATCCCAGGCTGGCCCGTATCCGTCCCGGTCACCGGCGGGTTCTGGACATCGCGTTCGGTACGGGACCCGTGGAAGGATGGCCGAACCGCCGAACCCACACATATCGAGGAGATGACCGCGTGCCTGGCACAAACCTGACTCGCGAAGAGGCGCAACAGCGGGCGAAGCTGCTCAGCGTCGACTCGTACGAGATCGATCTCGACCTCTCCGGCGCGCAAGAGGGCGGTACCTACCGGTCCGTGACCACGGTGCGCTTCGACGTCGCCGAGACCGGTGCCGAGACCTTCATCGACCTGGTGGCTCCGGCCGTCCACGAGGTGACGCTCAACGGGGACGCGCTCGACCCGGCCGAGGTCTTCAAGGACTCCAGGATCGCCCTGCCGGGGCTGCTGGAGGGCCGCAATGTGCTCCGCGTGGTCGCGGACGCCGCGTACACCAACACCGGCGAGGGTCTGCACCGCTTCGTCGACCCCGTCGACCAGCAGGCCTACCTGTACACCCAGTTCGAGGTGCCGGACGCCCGCCGCGTCTTCGCCTCCTTCGAGCAGCCCGACCTGAAGGCCACCTTCCAGTTCACCGTGAAGGCCCCCTCCGGCTGGACCGTCATCTCCAACTCCCCGACGCCGGAGCCGAAGGACGACATCTGGGTCTTCGAGCCGACCCCGCGGATCTCGTCGTACATCACGGCGCTCATCGTCGGCCCGTACCACTCGGTCCACAGCGTGTACGAGAAGGACGGCCAGTCCGTCCCGCTCGGCATCTACTGCCGCCCCTCCCTCGCCGAGTTCCTCGACTCGGACGCGATCTTCGAGGTGACACGGCAGGGCTTCGACTGGTTCCAGGAGAAGTTCGACTACCCGTACCCGTTCAAGAAGTACGACCAGCTGTTCGTGCCGGAGTTCAACGCGGGCGCGATGGAGAACGCGGGCGCGGTCACCATCCGCGACCAGTACGTCTTCCGGTCCAAGGTCACCGACGCGGCGTACGAGATGCGTGCCGAGACGATCCTGCACGAGCTGGCCCACATGTGGTTCGGCGACCTGGTCACCATGGAGTGGTGGAACGACCTGTGGCTGAACGAGTCGTTCGCCACGTACACGTCGATCGCCTGCCAGGCGTACGCCCCGGACAGCCGCTGGCCGCACTCGTGGACGACGTTCGCCAACTCCATGAAGACCTGGGCGTACCGCCAGGACCAGCTCCCCTCGACGCACCCGATCATGGCCGAGATCCGCGACCTGGACGACGTGCTGGTCAACTTCGACGGCATCACCTACGCCAAGGGCGCCTCCGTCCTCAAGCAGCTCGTCGCCTACGTCGGCATGGACGAGTTCTTCGGCGGTGTGCAGGCGTACTTCAAGCGCCACGCGTTCGGCAACACCCGGCTGTCCGACCTGCTGGGCGCGCTGGAGGAGACCTCCGGCCGTGACCTGAAGCACTGGTCGGAGAAGTGGCTCCAGACGGCCGGCATCAACATCCTGCGCCCCGAGATCGAGACGGACGAGCACGGCGTCATCACCTCCTTCGCGATCCGCCAGGAGGCCCCCGCGCTCCCGGCCGGCGCGCAGGGCGAGCCCACGCTGCGTCCGCACCGCATCGCGGTGGGCCTGTACGAACTGGACGACGCCAGCGGCAAGCTGGTCCGCGACGAGCGGGTGGAGCTGGACGTGGACGGCGAACTGACCGCCGTACCGCAGCTGGTGGGCAAGCGCCGCCCCGCGGTGGTCCTGCTCAACGACGACGACCTGTCGTACGCGAAGGTCCGCCTGGACGAGCAGTCCCTGGCCTTCGTGACGGAGCACCTGGGCGACTTCGAATCCTCGCTGCCGCGCGCGCTGTGCTGGGCCTCGGCCTGGGACATGACCCGCGACGCCGAGCTGGCCACCCGCGACTACCTCTCCCTCGTCCTGTCCGGCATCGGCAAGGAGTCGGACATCGGTGTCGTGCAGTCCCTGCACCGCCAGGTGAAGCTGGCGATCGAGCTGTACGCCGACCCGGCCGCCCGCGAGACCCTGCTGACCCGCTGGACGGACGCCACGCTGGCCCATCTGCGCTCGGCGGCCGCGGGCAGCGACCACCAGCTGGCGTGGGCGCGCGCGTTCGCGGCCACGGCCCGTACGCCGGAGCAGCTGGACCTCCTGGACGCCCTGCTGGAAGGCTCGCAGACGATCGAGGGCCTGGCCGTCGACACCGAGCTGCGCTGGGCGTTCGTGGAGCGTCTGGCGTCGGTCGGCCGCTTCGACGAGACGGAGATCGCGGGCGAGTACGAGCGGGACAGGACCGCGGCCGGCGAGCGTCACGCGGCCACCGCCCGTGCCGCCCGCCCGACCGAGGAGGCCAAGGCCGAGGCCTGGGCCCAGGTCATCGAGTCCGACAAACTCCCGAACGCGGTGCAGGAGGCCGTCATCGGAGGCTTCGTCCAGACCGGGCAGCGCGAGCTGCTCGCGCCGTACGCGGACAAGTACTTCGAGGTGGTCAAGGGCATCTGGGACACCCGCTCGCACGAGATCGCCCAGCAGATCGCGGTCGGCCTCTACCCGACGATCCAGGTCTCCCAGGAGACCCTGGACAAGACGGACGCCTGGCTGGCCTCCGCCGAGCCCAACGCGGCCCTGCGCCGCCTGGTCTCGGAGTCCCGCGCGGGCGTGGAGCGCGCGCTGAAGGCCCAGGCGGCGGACGCGGCGGCCCAGTAGCGGCTTCCGGTACGACGACGAGGGGCGCCCGGCACCGCACCGGGCGCCCCTCGTGCGTCCTCAGAGACGGGCGCCGGGCTTGCGGGATCAGCACGGACCGGTACAGGAGGTCGACCTCCCGCCAGTCACGCTCCGCGCTCGTCTCCCCGCATCACCTCGCCGGAACGACCGACCGGCGGTGCGCGCCTCCCGTTGCCCCAGCTGCCCCGCCACCGTCGCCCCGAACGCCACCGCCATCCCGGCCAGCTGGACCGGCGTCAGCGACTGTCCGAGCGCCGCCCAGCCGACGATCGCGGCGGTCAGCGGGGAGAGCGGGCCGAGGAGGGTGACCTGTGTGGCGCTGAGCCGGCCGATGCCGCGGAACCAGAGCCAGTACGAGACCGCCGTGTTCGCCAGCGCCAGATAGAGGTAGCCTCCCACCGCCCGTCCGTCGAGCGCGGGCGGGGCACCCTCGACCAGCAGCGCGAGCGGCGCGATGAGCAGCCCGCCCGCGGTCAGCTGCCACCCGGTGAGCGCGAGCGGCCCCGCTCCGTCGGGCCGTCCCCACCGCTTGGTCAGCACGGTCCCGGCGGACATCGAGGCGGCCGAGGCGAAGGCCGCCAGCACCCCCACGAGGTCGAGCGCCCCGGCCGCCTTCAGTACGACGAGGCTGACCCCGAACGCCGCGACGGCCCCGGTGACCACACTCCGTGCGGTCGGCCGCTCCCTCAGCAGCAGCGCCGACAGCCCCACCACGAGCAGCGGCCCCACCGACCCGACGACCGCGGCCATACCGCCGGGCAGCCGGTACGCCGACAGGAACAGCAGCGGGAAGAACGCACCGATGTTCAGCGCCCCGAGCACCGTCGCCTTCCACCACCAGGCCCCCTTCGGCAGCACCCGCGCCACCGCGAGCAGCGTCAGCCCGGCGGGCAGGGCGCGCACCAGTCCGGTGAACAGGGGACGGTCGGCCGGGAGGAACTCGGTGGTGACGGCGTAGGTGGTGCCCCAGGAGACGGGAGCTAGGGCGGTGAGGAGGATGGTCGCGGACCGGGTCATGACCGGTTCCCTTCGGGGTGGCGGGGTGGGAGGAAGCATGGGGTGAACCTCTCGGGCGACGCCCCGCTCGTCAGCGGCGGACGTTCTCCGCGGTGCCCGTCCGCTCGGCGGTCTCCGCGCCCGCCGTCCGGACGACCGTCTCCGCGACGGGGCGTACCGCGTCCGCCGGCAGGTGGCGTTCCACGCGGAGCAGCAGCGCGGCGGCCACGGCGGAGGTGAGGACGAGGACCGCCCAGGGCACGCGGCCGTCCACCGCGAGCAGGGCCGTGAACAGCGAGGGCGCCACCGCCTTCGCCAGCGACCAGGACATCTGGTACGCCGCCAGATACCGGCCGCGCACGGCCGCGGGCGCCGCCGACACGGCGAGCACCTCGGCGGCGGGGCTGTGGATCAGCTCGCCGAGGGTGTAGACGACGACCACGGCGATCAGAGCGCCGCCCAGCAGCGGGCCGGAGTCCGGCCGCAGGGTGCCCAGCACGATCTGGGCGAGGAACGCCACCGCGAACAGTCCCGCGCCCAGCGCCGCCGCCCGGGTGCGCCGGGCACCGGCCCTGCGGACCCGTCCGCTGACGAACACCCCGGCGACCGCGCACAGCACGGTGTTGATGGTGAACGCGGCGCCGGTGAGCACGGCGGGCCCGTGCAGCCACTCCACGATGAACAGCGGGAAGAGCACGGACAGGGCCGAATAGCTGAGCGCGTTCAGGAAGTTGGCGCCGGTGACGACCAGGAAGGGCCGGTCGGCCAGCACGAGCCGGTAGCCAGCCCCGCGTGCCGTGACCCCGGCCGACTCGTCCCGGCCGCGCACCGGCCGCAGGGGCAGCAGCAGCGGCGAGGCGAGGGCGAAGGACAGGGCGTTGCCCCAGGCCGCGTAGGTGTAGCCGGTGGTGCCGGCGAAGGCGATGACCAGCGTCGCCAGCAGGGCGCCCGCGCCGTTGCCGGCGTTCTGCAGCGCACGCGTGGCCGCCTGGAGCCGGTCGCGCCCGGCGCCGCGCGCCACCTCGCCGATGAGCGACGACTGCACGGCGGGGAAGGCACGGTCGGCGGCGGCCGTGACCAGGGCGACCACGGCGAAGGCGGCGAGGGAGTGGGCGAAGGGGTAGAGCGCGAAGCCGACGGCCCGCACGCCGTACAGCGCGAGTTGGACGCGCTTCGCGCCGTACCGGTCGACGGCCGTGCCGGCCAGCGGGAGGGCGGCGATGCCCACGAGTCCGGTCACGGTCAGCACCAGGCCGACGACGGTGAAGGAGAGGCCGGTGACGTAGTGGAAGAACACCAGAGTGAAGGGGACGTACATGCCCGTGCCGACGCCGTTGACGGCGGCGGCGACGGGCAGGGCCCACTCCCCCGGTATGCGTTCGGTCCGCACCGCATTCCCCATGACGTCCCCCAAGAGAGGTGACGTGCGGTGGCACGCCAGAAAGTAACTCGCCCGAAAGCAGCTTAGTGCTAAGCAACTTTCCTGCAAGCCACTTTCCCGCAAGCTACTTTCTTGCGGCCGACCGGTTCGCGGCGGATACTCGACCCATGAACGCCACGCCGCAGCAGCCCCCCGGAGATCTCGTCGACGCGATCATCGAGCAGTGGGGCACCGTGCGGCCCGACCTCGACACCCGGGCGATGGAGGTCTTCGGGCGGATCTTCGGGCTGTCACGGGCCATGGGCGACCGGATGGAGAAGGCGTACGCCCCCTACGGGATCTCCCGCGGCGAGTTCGACGTCCTGGCCACCCTGCGCCGCGCCGGCGAGCCCTACGCCCTCTCGCCCCGTCAGCTCTCCGCGACGCTGATGCTCACGACGGGCGGCATGACCGGCCGCCTCGACAAGCTGGAACGCGCGGACCTGCTCCGCCGCTCCCCCGATCCGCACGACCGCCGGGGCCTCCAAGTCACCCTCACCGAGAAGGGGTTGACCGTGCTCGACGAGGCGGTCGGCGCCGGCCTCGCCACCGAGACACAGGCGCTGTCCGTCCTGAACGACGAACAGGCCGGCCAACTGGCCGACCTGCTCCGCCAGTTGCTGGCAGGAACCCAGACGTCTCCGCACTGAGCGCTCCGCCGGCAGCGGCGATGAACCCACGGACAGGCGGCCCGCCCCCGTTCACCCCACGGCGGCGGCGACCGCCTCCTCGATCGCCGTGGCGTCCGGTGCGTCCGCCGCCCAGGCCACGTATCCGTCGGGGCGCACCAGGACGGTCGTACGACGGCCGCTCGCCCAGCACTCCACGGTCAGCCGGTCCTTGCGGGTGCCCGGGTCCTCGTACGCCTGGGGGTCCGGGGTGATCAGGACGAAGCGGCCGCCGCGCAGGGCCTCGTGAAGGCGGCCGCCCGCCAGGGCGACGTCGGGGACGCGGGTGCCGGTGAGGCGGTGGGCGCCGCGGAGGGCGGGGTACCGGTAGCCGATGCCGGAGATCTGGCCCAGGGCCTTGCGCCGGGCGGGACCGACCGTGTTGCCGACGGCGGAGACGAGGGCGCGGACGGCGCGCAGTGCCGGGCTCTGCGCGCGGGCCAGCCGGACGAGTCCGCCGCTGCTGCGCAGCACCGCCTTGCCGACCGGGTGCCGCTCGGTCTCGTACGTGTCGAGGAGCCCGTCCGGCGCCCACCCCTGCACGGCCGCGGCGAGCTTCCAGCTCAGGTTGGCCGCGTCCTGGAGGCCGGTGTTCATCCCCTGGCCGCCGGCCGGGGAGTGGATGTGCGCGGCGTCGCCGGCGAGGAAGACCCGGCCGACCCGGTAGCGCGGCGCCTGGCGTTCGTCGCTGTGGAAGCGGGAGAGCCAGCGGGCGTCGTGCATGCCGTAGTCGGAGCCCAGGGCGCGGCGGGCGACGTCCTTGACCTCGTCGAGGTCGATCGGGACGTCGTCGGCGACCTCGTGGTGACGGTCCCAGCCCATGACCCGGTACCAGCCGTCGCCGAAGGAGGCGATCATCGCGAAGCAGTCGCCCGCGCCGTTGACGGTGAGCACGTCCTCGGGCCGCTCGGCGAGCCGGACGTCGGCGAGGAACAGCGACTTGATGACGGAGACCCCGGGGAAGTCCAGGCCGATCTCCCGGCGTACGGCGCTGTGGTGTCCGTCGGCGCCGACGACGTAGGCCGCGCGACGGACGGCGACCGTCCCGTCCGCGCCCCGCACCTCCAGCTCCACCCCGTCGGCGTCCTGGCGCAGCCCCACGACCTCGCTCTCGTAGGCGAAGTCGACCCCGGCCTCCCTCGCCCGCCGCTCCAGCAGCCGCTCGACCTCGTACTGCGGGGTGATGAGCATGAACGGGAAGCGGGACTCCAGCGTGGTCAGGTCGAGCGTGAGGCGGTCGAAGGCGCGCAGGCCGGTGATGGTGTCGCCGGTGGCGAGCAGTTGGTCGGCGAGTCCCCGGGCGTCGAGCTGCTCCAGGGTGCGGGCGTGTACACCGAAGGCGCGGGAGAGGTTGCTGATGTCGTGGGAGCGCTTTTCGAGGAGGGTGACGGGGACACCCGCGGTGGCGAGGTCACCGGCGAGGAGCAGGCCGGTGGGGCCGGAGCCGACGATGATCACGGTGCGGTGGGTGGCGGTGCCGTTCATGGTGGCCTCCTGTTGCCAACGATTGTTTGCCTACGCTTGTTGGCCTTCGCTTGTCGACGAAGCTAGCGAGAAGCCCGAAGCGCGTCAACAGTTGTAGGCAAACACTTGTTGGCAAACGGACGTTGACCTACGCTCGTAGGCATGAACGGCAGCAACAGCGACACCACGACCACGCCTCCCAGCCCGGGCGCCGGGCCCGGCTCAGGCGCCCCCCGCCGCTCCGACGCCACCCGCGGCGCGATCCTCACCGCGGCCCGCGAACGCTTCGCCGCCGACGGCTACGAGCGGGCCACCATCCGCGCGATCGCCAAGGACGCGGGCATCGATCCGTCCATGGTGATGCGCTACTACGGCAACAAGGAGGGCCTCTTCGCGGCGGCGGTCGCCATCGACCTGCGACTGCCGGACGTGGGCGCGCTGCCCCGCGAGGACGTCGGCCGGGCTCTCGTCACGCACTTCCTGGCCACCTGGGAGGAGAACGAGGTGCTCACGGCCCTGCTGCGGGTCGGCGCGACGAACGCGGCCGGGGCCGAGCGGATGCAGGGCGTCTTCCGGGACCAGTTGCTGCCGGTCGCCGAGCGGGCGTGCCCGGACCCCCAGCAGGTCCCGGCGCGGGCCGCGCTCGTGTCGTCACAGCTGCTGGGCCTCGCGCTGACCCGCTATGTGCTGCGGATCCCGTCCGCGGTGGCGCTGGCACCCGAGGAGATCGTGGCGTGGCTGGCGCCGACGGTGCAGCGGTATCTGACCGCGCCGAGCCCCTGAGCCGACCGCGCGGGAGAACACACCGAGGGCGCCGGCCTCGCCCACGTACGGCTTGCTGCGCGTACGTGCGGCGGGGTCGGCGCCCTCGGGGAACGTGCGGTGAGCGGTCCGGCCGTGGTGGCGGCCGCCGGCTCGGTCAGGCTCCGGCCTTCGCCTTCACGGGAACCTTGGTCTTCACCTTCGGCTCACGGTCCGTGGACTTGTCCAGGACCATCACCAGACCGGTGATGATCGCGAAGATCGCGAGCGGGGCCACGACGTAGAGACCCAGCGTCTCCATGACGCTCAGGCCCGGACCGGGGTCGTCGCCGTCGTCGCGGGTGACTGCGAGCGCGGGAGACGTCATGAGCAGCATCATCAGCGTCGTACCGGCAGCCAGGGCACCGGCGCGCAGGGCGTTCTTCTTGTCCACGATCCCAAAAGTATCGAATGCCTTGTGGCCCCGCGCGCCCGGGGTGCCATACGTAGGCGATGAGAGGGGGACCGGACGGATCCGCCCGTCCCCCGTCTCAGCCCGGCCCGACCGTGCGCGGCCCGCGCAGCACCTCCACCAGAGCGTGCAGGCGCGGCGAGCCCGCCAGCCCCTCCAGCGTCACCGGCCTTCCCTCCGCGTCCGCGATCGGCAGGCGCCAGTTCGGGTACTGGTCCCACGTGCCCGGCAGGTTCTGGGGCCGTCGGTCGCCCACCGCGTCCGGCAGCCACACCCCCACCAGCCTCGCCGGCGTACGCAGCAGGAACCGGTGCACGGCCTGGATCTCGGCCTCCTCCGTCGATGTGCTGTGGCCGCCGCCGGTGCCGTGCAGCAGGCCCAGCCGCGCCAGTACCTCCAGCCACTCCCCGGTGTCCGCCGCCGCCTCCGTCCGTTCCTCCGCCAGCTCCCGGGTCAGCAGGCCCAGCCGGTAGCGGAGTTCGACGTGTTCGCCCGTCAGACGGGCCGCGGTGGAGGGCAGGTCGTGGGTGGTCGCGGTGGCGAGGCAGTCGGCGCGCCAGCGTTCCGGCGGCAGGGGCCGGCCGTCGCCCTCCCAGTCCCGCTCGAACCAGAGCACCGAGGTACCGAGCACCCCGCGCTCGCGCAGCGTCTCGCGCACCCCGGGCTCCACCGTGCCCAGGTCCTCGCCGATCACCATCGCCCCGGCGCGCGAGGCCTCCAGGACCAGGACCGCGAGCATGGCCTCGGCGTCGTAGCGGATGTAGGTGCCCTCGGTCGGCGGGTGCCCCTGCGGGACCCACCAGAGGCGGAACAAACCCATCACATGGTCGATGCGCAGGGCGCCGGCGTAGCGGAAGAGGGCTTTGAGCAGGCGTCGGTAGGGGGCGTAGCCCGATGCGGCCAGGCGGTCCGGGCGCCACGGCGGCAGCCCCCAGTCCTGCCCGCGCGCGTTGAAGGCGTCCGGCGGTGCGCCGACCGACATCCCGACCGCGAAGTAGTCCTGCTGCGCCCAGGCGTCGGCGCCCCCGGGGTGTACGCCCACCGCCAGATCGTGGATGATCCCGACCGGCATCCCGGCCTCCCGTGCCGCCCGCTGCGAGGCGACGAGCTGGGCGTCGGTGAGCCAGGCGAGCCGGCAGTGGAAGTCGACGCGGTCCATCAACTCGGCGCGGGCGCGGGCCGTCTCGGGCGAGCGGGGGTCCTGCAGTCCGGCCGGCCACCGGCTCCAGTCCGAGCCGTGCACCTCCGCCAGCGCACACCACGTCGCGTGGTCCTCCAGGGCCTCGCCCTCCTCGGCGAGGAAGTCGACGTACGCGGCCCGCCGGCCGGGGCCGAGCGGCACCTCGCGCACCAGCTCCAGCGCCTCCCGCTTGAGCTCCCACACGGCGTCCCGGTCGATCAACGCGCCCTTGTCCAGCACCGCTTCACGCAGCCGCCCGGCCCGTTCGGCGAGCGAGCGCACCGCCTCGCGGTCGGTGACATGGGCGTACTCGGGCACGTCCTCGACGCGCAGATGCACCGGGTCCGGGAAGCGCCGCGAGGAGGGCCGGTACGGCGAGGGGTCGGTGGGGGCGCCGGGCACCGCCGCGTGCAACGGGTTGACCTGCACGAACCCGGCGCCGAGCGCCCGCCCGGCCCAGGCGGTCAGTTCGGTGAGGTCGCCGAGGTCGCCCATGCCCCAGGAGCGCCGGGAGAGCAGGGAGTAGAGCTGGACGAGGAGTCCGTACGAGCGTCCGGTGGCCGTGGGGAGCCGGGCGGGGGCGACGACCAGGTGGGACTCGGCCACCCGGCCGTCGGGCGCCGTGGCGGTCAACCGGTGGATGCCGGGCGGGAGTTGGTCGGCGGCGGCGCGAGTCTCGCCCTGCTCGGTCTCGATCCGCAGCCGAGTGCCCCTGGGCAGGTTCCCGAGGGACGCGGGCGGGCTGCCGCTCCAGCAGACCACCGTCGGCGGCAGCAGCCGGTCGCGCAGCTCACGCTCGCGGGCGGCCAGCGCGGCCGCGGGGCGGCCGGTGTCGACGCCGAGGGCGGCCAGGGCGAGGGTGACGGCGGTGGCCGAGGCGGCGACCGTACGGCCCGGCGACGGGCTGTAGGAAGTGGCGACGCCGTGCAGCTCGGCGAGGCGGGACAGGTCCTCGGAAGGCGGCTCGGCCGACCCCTGCGCCACCATCTACGGCCTCGCGGGGTCCGGCTCGAAGACCGCGGACTCGCTGGTCAGGTGTGCGGCTTCGGCGAGCGGCGGCTCGCTGGTGAGGGGCTCCGCGTCGGGCAGCGGTGCCTCACTGGTCAGCGGGATCTCGGCGCAGGCGCCCTCCGCGCTGAACACGCAGAAGTGCGGCTCGGTTTCGAGGAAGGGCGGCTGCGCCACGGGTTTGGAGCGGGGGTGTGCGGGAGCGACCACGAGGGGCCTCCTTGTCGAGTACGGCGACCTTGCGGGTTATCGCAGCCCTACCCAGTGGGCGCCGTGGCAGACGTACGAATGGCTACAACGTGCATCTCCTCACATTCTGTTGCGTCCGTCCCGATCCCGCCGCGGCAGCTGCCGCACGTTTCCGGGCGCCTCTTGAACTCCGCTCGATTCACCGGTTCGGCAACCGGTCGGGAATCTCTTTTCTGCCGCCCACCGGCCGATGAGATCTTGCTAGTCTGGCGCCCATGCAGATAGGCGTGAATGTTCCCAACTTCGGACCCGGAACAAATCCGGATAACCTCGCCCGTTGGGCCAAAACCGTGGAGGGCCTCGGTTTCGACCTGCTGATGGTTTCCGACCACGTGGCGATCACCCCGGATGTCGCGCGGCAATATCCGGCACCATTTTACGAACCTGTCACAACACTCGCCTGGCTGGCCGGAATCACCACCCGGGTGAAACTGGGTACAACCGTTCTCATCGCCCCGTACCGGCACCCCCTGCTGGTCGCCCGCATGGCGGCCAACCTGCAACAACTCAGCGGCGGGCGGCTGATCCTGGGGGTCGGCGTGGGCTGGGCCAAGGAGGAGTTCGAGGCGCTCGGCGTCCCCTTCGAACGGCGTGGCGCACTCACCGACGAACTCCTGCGGACCCTTCGTACGGCATGGGAAAACGACGCCGACTACGGCTGCGGGCAGATTCCGATCTGGATCGGCGGAAACAGCGACGCCGCAATTCGCCGAGCCGTGCGCCTGGGCACACCGTGGCATCCCCTGCGGTTCACGATGCCCTGGTTCGAGGAGGCGCTGGAGCGACTGAAGGGCATTTCCGCCGAGCTTGATCGACCCGTCCCGGATTTGGCACCGCGTATCTATCTCCGGATCACGGAAAAACCGATCGACCACCCCGATCGTCGTGCCGGAGAGGGCACCCTCGAGCAGATTCTCGAGGACATCGAGCGGCTGCGCCTCGCCGGCGCCCAGACGCTGCTGCTCGACCCCTACCACGGTGATCCGGACGAGACGCTGCGCCCCGAGGTGGCGTGGCAGGCGCTGGCCACCGTGGCCGCGCACCGTGTCTAACCGACCCATCCCCACGACAGACGGAGTGACAGTGACCCTCGACACCCACGGCCTGCCCGAGAACGACACCGACCGCGCCACCACCGTCGGCGAGGCCGAACTGCCCTATCTGCGCCGCTGTGTGGAACTGGCGGCCGAGGCGGTGGACGCCGGCGACTGGCCGTTCGGATCCGTGCTGGTCGGCGCGGACGGCACGATCCTCGCCGAGGAGCGCAACCGCGAGACCACCACGGGCGACCCGACCGCGCACCCGGAGTTCGAGCTGGCCCGCTGGGCGGCGACCCGGCTGAGCCCCGAGGAGCGGGCCGCGGCGACCGTGTACACCTCGGGCGAGCACTGCCCGATGTGCGCGGCCGCGCACGGCTGGGCAGGATTGGGCCGCATCGTGTACGCGAGCTCGTCCCAGCAGGCCCGGGACTGGAAGGCGGAGTGGGGCGTGGCCGTCACCTCGCCGCTTGCTCCGCTCACCGTCCAGGACGTGGTGCCCGGCCTCGAGGTGGTCGGCCCCGTTCCCGAATTCGCCGAGCAGGTACGGGAGTTGCAGTGGCGCTTCCGCAACCCGGACAGCCCGGCGAGCTGACGAGGGCATGGCCTACGGCCGGGGCCCGGGGGCGGATTCCGCCGCCGGGCCCCGGCCGTTCCCACAGATCCGCGAGTCCGCGGGTCCCCGGGTCAGCACATGAACTGGTCGTACTTCGCCATGTGCTCCTGGAGCTCCTCGAGGCTGGGGTTGCGGCCGTTGGCCGTCAGGCGCCCGAGACCCCGGAAGTAGTCCTCGCGGTCGTAGATCGGGTAGAACATGATCAGCAGGGTGGCGTCCTCGCTGCCCCGGTTGGTGAAGCCGTGCGGCTCCCCCTTGGGGACGTAGGCGAACGCGCCCGGCTCACCCACGACCTTCTCGTCCCCGATGGTGAACTCGATCTCGCCCTTCACCACGTAGAACATCTCGGTGGACTCTTTGTGGATGTGCGGGGCGGCGCCCTTCGCCTCCGGGGCCATGTGGTGCTCGAAGAAGCCGAACTCACCGTTGGACATGGGAGTGGTGAGCTTGAGGTACGTCCTCTTCGTGTCCCGGATGTCGACGTACTCGCCGCCGCCTGCGGGGACATAGAGCGGAACAGACATGATTCTCCTTGGTTGTGCCTGATCAGGTCGTGATCAGCGGGTGGTGATCAGAGGAACGCCCGGATGACGGGCTGGACTTGGTGGTTACGTGGCCGCAGCCGGCTCCGGCTCCGGCCGCGGCCTGCTGTCCGCCTGTGCCTGCGCCCACCGGCCGATGACCGGGGCCGCGAATCCACAGACGGCGAACAGTGCGGCCAGCACGACCCAGCCCGTGGTGCCGGTCGTGACGACCACGCTGACCAGGACCGGCGCCGCGATCTGCTGAATGGCCACGCCGAGCCAGAAGACCGACAGATAGACGCCTTCCTGGCCGGGCTTCGCGAGCAGATAGGAACCGCCCCAGCCGCCGGCGGACTGGAACAGCTCGCCGCCGGTCAGCGCGATCATGGCCAGCAGCAGCACCCCGACGGCCAGGACGACCGGCAGCTTCGGTGCCGCGACGAGCAGCAGACAGCACAGCGCGAGGGAGATACCGGCCCGCACCAGGGCGCGGGACGCGCCGGCGATGGTCTCCGTGTCCCGGCTGGCCCGCACCTGGAGGGCGACCGCGAGCACGGTGTTGACCGCCACCAGGGGGGCGATCATCGCGGACGAGACCTCGGTGTGTCCGACGATCCACAGCGGGATGCCGATGCTCAACAGGGTCATGTGCATGGTGAGCACGGCGTTGATCCCGGTGAACGACAGGAACGATCCGTCGCGCAGCACGCTCATCGAGAACCGGCGGCGCAGGCTCTTCGCCGGCGCGCTGAGCACCGGCAGCCGGGCGGCCAGAGTCGCGAGCACGGCGAACGAGACGGCGTTGAGCAGCAGGATCGCGGCGTATCCCGCCCGGTTGTCGATGAGCAGCCCGATCCCGCCGAGCAGGGCGCCGACGGTGAAGCCGACATTGCGCAGGGCCCGCAGGACCGCGACCACCCTGACCCGGTCCTCGGCCTCCGTCGCCTGGCCGACCAGGGCCTGTTCCATCGGTGCCGCCGCCTTGTCGACCAGGCCGAGCAGACACACCACGGTGAGGAACTGCCACAGATTCTGGACGAAGGGGTACACCACGAAGCAGGCGCACCGCCACAGGCTCACCCCGACCAGGACCTTCTTCGGACCGATCCGGTCGGCGAGGATGCCGATCGGGATCGCCGTGGCCAGGGCGATGGCGGCGGACAGGGTCAGGCCCAGGCCCAGCTTGCCCTCCGACAGGCCGACGGACCTGGTGATGAAGGGCACCGAGACGGCCAGGAAGGCGCCGGTGCCGACGGCGTCGATCATCGCCATCACGGCCAGCCGCAGGCCGACCGAGCCGCCGGGGACGGACCCCCGCCAGCCTCGGACGCGCTGCCACAGATCAGACATGTTCCGTCCTCACTCGGTCGTGATGCGGACGGCGGCGTCCGCGTCGAGTACGCGCCGGAGCGTGCTGTCGGCGTCCGGCCCGGTGGCGATGACATGCCCGGCGCGGTCCCAGGAGGACGCCCACGGCCGGACCTCGTCGCCCGCCGCGACGTCCACCTCCACGACCCGGACGCCGGGCAGTTCCTGTGCCTCGGCCACGCCGGAGACCTCCGTCACGGTGCCGGGCCCGGCGGCCAGGAATCGGATGGCCGAGGTCTGCTCAGCCGACCGGGGCAGCGTGACCGGACGGCCGGCGAGCAGGTCGATCAGGGTCAGCCTGATCCGGGTGCCGTAGGCCAGGTCGTTGAGGTCGATCAGATAGTCGCCGGGGCAGCGGCCGGCGCATTCGACCAGCGTCGGACCGGAGTCGGTGAGAATCCACTCGGCGTGCAGGATGCCGGTCCGGTAGCCGGTGGCGTCGACCAGGGCCCGCATGGCCGCGCCGAACGCGTTCTGGGTGTCCTCGTCCAGCGGGGCGGGCAGCAGATGACCGAGTTCCACCGGGTACGGCCCGGGGATCACGGTCTTGGCCGTGACGTTCTGGAAGATGATCTCGCCCTGCCGCACCAGCGCCTCGACGCTGAACTCGGGCCCCTGAAGGCGTTCCTCGGCGAGGAACCGCCACGCCAGCTCCCGGTCGGGCACCTGCTCGTACTCGGCCGCGGACGAGGTCCGCTCCCATGCGCGCGCCGCCGAGGCCGCGTCGACCGAGTCCAGCAGCTGCACGCCGACGCTCGCCTGCCGGTTCGCCGGCTTGACCACCACCGGACCGTCACCGGCGAAGTCGAGGATGTCCTCGGGCCCGAACACCTCGCGCCAGCGCGGATTGCGCACGCCGGCGGCACCGGTGACCTCGCGCAGCCGGACCTTGTCCCGCAGCGCCTGCGCGGCCGCTTCGGTCGCGCCCGGCAGCCCGAGCTTCTCGGCCAGCGCGGCCGTCGCCGGGACCGCGTACTCCAGGCCCGGGACGACCGCGGCCACGGGGCGTACGGCCGTCAGTTCGGCCGCCAGGTCGAGGGCCTCGGTCGACTGCTGGTAGCTCGCCGGCACGATGCGGTCCAGGCAGTCGAAGCGGGCCGCCGCGTCCGACAGTTCCCGCTTGCGGATGATGTCGGGTTCCTCGATCACCACGACGGACCCGCTGGGGACGCTCGCGTCGATCGCGCGCAGGTAGGCCGCGTTGTAGCCGACGAACACCACCTGCGCGTCGGGGGCGGGGGTGGTCATGGGGACCTCCGGGTTACTGGTTCGGACCACTGCATGGCCGCTGCCTTTCTGGGGTGGGGGGAGTCGTGACCGACGGCACTCATACGGCCGCCCCGAGCGCTCCGGCGTGGTCCGCTCGTACGGGCGTGCCGTCGATGACGACCTCGAGAGCGGCGAGCACCTCGGCGCACCGCCGGCGGGCCTCGCCGGGCGAGGCGCCGGAGACGATGACGTGTCCGTGCCGGCTCTTGGAGTCGCGGACCTCCGTCACGGTGTCGCCGGGGTGCAGCTTGAGGCTCAGCTCGTCGACGTAGTCGAGTCCGGCGGCCTTCTCCAGACCGCGGATCTCGTCGACGTGGCCCGGTGGGAAGGCGAAGAACCGGACGACCGCCGTCGCGGTCGCCTCCGCGGGCCCGGCCGGGGTGCCCGCCAGGCTCGCGAAGATCGCCTGTTCGATGTCGAGGCCGGTGGCCAGCTGGATGAGGCGTGGGATCCGGTCCCCGCCGAGCCGGGCCTGCGACTCGACGATGCGGGGGCCGGCCTCGGTCCAGATCACCTCGGTGTGCGCGGGTCCGAACCGGTACCCGCACGCGGTGAGCAGTTCGGTCGTCAGGTCCTCGACGGCCTGCCGGCGCTCCGGGGGCAGGGGCGCCGGATGGACGTGCCCCGCCTCCACGAACAGCGGCGGCGCGCCGAGCAGTTTCTCGGTGATCCCGACGATCCGGTGCTCGCCGTCCCGGCTCAGTGTCTCCACGCTGTACTCGGGACCGCGCAGATACTCCTCGACCAGGAACGGACCGTCGTAGTCGTACTGCTCGACGAGTGCCGTCCAGACCGCGAGGTCCGTCTCCTCCTGCCACAGGAACACGCCCCGGCTGCCGGCCAGTGCGGTCGGCTTGACCACGGCCGGGCGGCCGATGCGGCGGACCGCGTCCGGTACCCCGCCCCGGGTCGCCACCGCCTCGAAGGACACCGGGGACAGTCCGCGTTCGGCGAGCAGGTCCCGCATGGCGTGCTTGTCGGTGAGGAACCGGACGGCCTCGGCCGGGTTGACCTCGATGCGCAGTTCCTCGGCCACCTCGTAGGCGGCGGCCATCGTCTCCTCGCGGCCGATGTGGTAGATCACCGAGGCGCGGTGCTCCTTCGCCGCCTCGCGGATGGTGCGGCGCAGCAGTGCCTCGTCCCGGAAGTCGGCCGTGACGAACACGTCCGCCAGGGCGCGTACGTCGTCCAGGTACTCGGGCGACTCCAGCCGCGGGTCCCAGATCGCGCCGACCCAGAACCCCTCGTCCTGTGCCTTGCGGACGAACTGGCGGTACGGCATCACCATCAGCAGGCGGGGCCGGACGTCCACGGGCGCCGTCACCGGGTGCCCCCGGCCGCCTGCTCCTCGGCGACGCGGCTGAGCAGGCTCAGATAGCGCTCGCCGGTGTCGGGGAGCAGGGTCACGATGCGCTTGCCCCGGTTCTCGGGACGGGCGGCCACCACACCACAGGCGTGGACGACCGCGCCGGAGGAGACCCCGACGGTGAGGCCGGCCTGCATGGCGAGCCGCCGGGTGGTGTCGAGGGCGTCGGCGTCGGCGACCGCGATCACCTCGTCGATGAGTTCGCGTTCCGTGGTGGGTGCGATGAAGCCGCCGTTGAAGCCGGGGATGGTGTGCGTGCCGGGCTCGCCGCCGGACAGCAGCGGCGAGCCGGCCGGCTCGACGGCCACGATCCGTACGTCGGGGTTGCGCTCCAGCAGGTAGCGTCCCGCGCCGCTGAGCGTGCCGCCCGTGCCCACTCCGCAGACGAAGACGTCGATACGGCCCTCGGCGTCGGCCCAGATCTCGGGGCCGGTCGACTCGTAGTGCGCCCGGGTGTTGTCGGGGTTGTCGTGCTGGCAGCAGAACCAGGAGCCGGGGGTCTCGTGGTGGAGTTCCTCGGCCTTGTCGACGGCCGCCTGGTAGCCACCGGTGTGCGGGGTGCGCACCACCTCGGCGCCGAGCGACTGGAGCATGGCGACGCGCTCCTGGGTCGCGTTGTCGGGCAGCACGATGACGCAGCGGTAGCCGCGGGCGGCGGCGAGGGCGGCCAGCGAGATGCCGGTGTTGCCGGAGGTCGCCTCGATCACGGTGCCGTTGCCGGGGGTGAGCAGTCCGCGCTCCTCGGCGCCGCGCAGCATCGACAGCGCGGCCCGGTCCTTGCTGCTGGACCAGGGGTTGAACAGCTCCAGCTTCGCCAGGACCTCGGTCTCGGCCGGGACCCCGGCCAGGACGCGGTCCACGGGGAGCCGGAGCAGCGGGGTGCGGCCGATCAGGTCGACGAGGGAGTCGGCGACCGGGCGGGCGGTGACCGGCTCGGTCCGGATGTCGATCTCCTTGACGGCGGCCTCGGCGGTCCGCGCCGCGAGCTGGGCGGTCTCGGCGATCACGAGGACATGGCCGGCGCGGTCGCCGTTGCGGCGCGGCTCGCGCAGCACGGCGCCGGGCTTCGGCTTGACGATGACCTCCTCCACGCCGGGCAGCGCGGCGGCGCGTTCCTGGCCGGAGACCGACACCACCCGGCCCGGCCGCGCGATCAGGTAGCGGATGGCGGCGCCGGCGACGGGGTGCTCGGGCACGACCTGGGCCGGCAGCGGCTGACCGAGGTACTGCCGGGCCACCAGCTCCAGGGACTTGATGCCGAGGGCGCGGTCGGCCAGGTAGGTGATCTTGCCGCCGGCGGGCCGGGGGTTGATCTCGATGAGCTTGGGCCCCGACTCCGTGACCTTGATCTCGACGTGGGCCATGCCCAGGTCGAACCCGCAGGCGCGCAGCGACTCCACGGCCAGGTCGCCGATGGCACCCACCAGCTTGTCGGGCAGGCTGGAGGGGAAGCTGTGGGCCAGTTCGACGAAGTAGCCCTGGCCGATGACCGACTTGTCGGTGACGCCGAGGACCTCGTACCGGTCGCCGTCGGCGAGCACCTCGACGCTGACCTCGGGGCCGGTCAGGTACTCCTCGACCATCAGCTCGTGGTAGCGGCTCTGGCCGCGGGTGTTCTCCACGCGGGAGCGGATCAGCTCGACGTGTTCGGCGGCCTGTTCCGCGGTCTCCACCAGCCGGACGTCGGCGCTGGAGGTCTCGTCGGCCGGCTTGACCACACAGGGCAGGCCGATCTCGGCCGCGGCGGTCGCCGCCTCGGCGGGGGTCTGCACGGTGCGGAACGCCGGTATCGCGACGCCGAGTTCGGCGCAGCGCCGGCGCATCAGCGCCTTGTTGCGGGACGTGGCGACGCCGTCGACGCTGACGGTGGGGAGCCCGAGGAGGACGGCGACCTCGGCGGCCACGACCACGTCGTACTCGGCCAGGGTCAGGAACGCGTCGAAGGGGTGCTCGGCACCGGCCTGGTGCACGTGCGGCAGGAGTTCCTCGAGGATGTTCGTCTCGCAGTGGACGATCTCGTCGACGTACTTCTCGAAGTAGGCCGGACCGCCCGGCACTTCGAGGTAGCGGTCCAGGTCGCGGGTGAAGAACGTGACCCGGCAGTCGAGTTCCTTGATGATCTGCAGGCCCTCGAAGCCGGAACCGGAGAGGTTGCTCTCCAGTACACCGACGTGAGTCATCTGTGCCTCCGATGGCGTGCCGACACGTGGTCGGGTTGAGATGCGGCGAACGTTGCGGGGTACTGCGACGAATGGGGTGGGGCCGGTGACCTGGGCGTCACCAGCACCCGGAGGTGGCCAGGGCGCGCAGCAACTGGTCCGCGTCCTCGCGGTCCGCGGCCGAGGGCCGGGACACGATCTCGGCGGCGGGGGCCATCACGCGGGCCTTCGGGGGCACATCGCCCAGGACGAGCGCCCCGGCGCCGATCAGCGCGTCGTGGCCGACGGTGACCGGGCCGAGCACGATGGCGTTGGTGCCGAGGACCACGCGGTCGCCGACGACGGGGTGGCGGCGGGCGCCGGGTTCGCGCCGTCCGTCCTTCCACCAGCCGACGGCGCCGAGTGTGACCTGGTGGAAGATCGTGACGTCGTCGCCGACCTCGGCGGTCTCCCCGATGACCACGGCGGCCCCGTGGTCGATGAAGACGCGCCGGCCGAGCCGGGCGCCCGGGTGGATCTCGATGCCACCGGTGAAGGCGCGCGCCAGGTAGGCGAGGAGCCGGGCGGTCTGACGGTGCCCACGGGTGAACAGGACGTGGGCCACGCGGTGGGTCCACACCGCGGGCAGCGCGGGGTGCAGCAGGGCCTCCGCGCGCGTGCGGATCGACGGGTCTCGCGCGACGATCACGGCGAGGTCCTCCCTCATCCTGGTGATCACTGTGCGCATCGCGGTCCTCCGTGGTTCATGTCCTGAGGTGGTTCATGTCCTGGTGGGGGTGGGCAGCGTCGGATCCGGGCGCCCGGCTCAGTAGTTGGGGGCCTTGACCAGGTTTCCGGCGCCGTTCTCGATCTCCGGGACGTACACCCGCTCGTTCCAGGCGTCCTGGGCCACCGGTTCGAGGGCGATCGAGACCGCGCCCTCGTCGACCGCGAAGGCCGTCCGGACAGCACTGGTGATCGCGTCGACCAGAGCGGTGACCTGCTCGGCCTCGAGGTTGTTGGGGAAATGCTTGATGCTGACGTGCGGCACTCCGGTGACCTTTCTGGTGAGTCGTGCGGCCTTTATGGCGCCGACGAGTTCGTCTATTCCGTTCGCGCGCAGCAACTCGTAATGATCGGCCTTGAGTCGGTGGAGCGCGGGAGGTGTGGTGGTAAGCGCTTCACCGGAGTCGATGAACGATTCCTGGTCGCCGGTCGCCCTGAATACCGTGACCGGCGCGGCGATGGTGCGCTCGGCGAGTTCGTGAGGGTCGTACTCGAAGAGGAATGTCCGCCGCACCACGCCGACGATCCTGCGTACCCATTCACGGTCCAGGTGCTCGAACCGGTCGCTGACGAAGGCGATGAAGGATTCCTCGTCGTGTGTCGCGGCAAGGCATTCCTCGACCGCCGACTTCTCCAGGTTTCCGGCGAACACCGAATACAGGATGGAGACGAAGGTGGAGTCGTCGAAGCCGGTCGAGGTCCGGCCGGCCGCGTCGCCGAGGAATTCCACGGGTGGTTTCCCGGGCGCGATGAGGATCACCTCGTCGACCTGCTCGCCGGCCTGTTCCAGCTGGTGGGCGGCCTCGAAGGCGAGCCGGGCCCCGAAGGAGTAGCCCCACAGGGTGTACGGGCCGGCCGGCTGGACCCGCCGGACGAGTTCGAGGTCCTTGGCGACCATCTCGGCGAACGTCTCGTACGGGGTCTCGTCCGCGTTGATGCCGTAGGACTGGACGCCGAGGAACGGCCGGTCCAGGTCGAGGCGGCCGGCCAGCAGCCGCAGGCTCATCGGGTAGCCGCCGAGACCGGGCCAGCAGAAGACCGGCCGACGGCCGTCCGCGGCGCGCAGCCGCACCAGCCGGGAGGCCGCGGTGGCGGGCTCGCGGTCGACCCGCCGGGCCAGTTCGGCGATGGTCGGCGCGTCGAACAGCACCTGGAGCGGCAGGGCGGCGCCCAGCTCCTGGTTGATGCGGTTGACCAGGGAGACCGCGGTCAGCGAATGGCCGCCGGAGGCGAAGAAGTTGTCGCGGATGGAGACCCGCTCCTGCTTCAGCACCTTCCCCCACAGTGCCGCGATGGCCTCCTCGGTGGGGGTGCGCGGCGGGACGACGGGTGCCTCGGTGTCGTCGACGGCGGCCTTGTCGAGCTCGCGCAGGGCCTGGTGGTCGACCTTGCCGTTGGGGGTGAGCGGGAAGGCGTCGAGGACGGTGACCCGGTTGGGCACCATGTACGGCGGCAGGGCCGCGGCGAGGTTGTCCTTGATGATCTCGGCGGGACCCCGCATGTGCACGGAGTCCTCCTTCATGCCCTCGCTGAGCCGCTGCTGGGCGCTGATACGGCCGCCGACGGCGAAGTAGGACGCCGTGTCCGGGCCCAGGCCGACGAGGTCCGCGATGCGCCGGGCCGAGGGCAGCGGGTTGCCGGTCTCGGAGCTGTACCCGGAGGACATCAGCCCCAGGTCCAGGCCGTTCATCTGGAGGCGCTGGAGTTCCCGGCCGAGGTCGACATAGCGCTGCCATGCCTCGGGCGCACTGCCGATCATGCTGACCCCGAAGCTCGAACGCGCGTAGACCTCCTGGTTGATGGCGATGACATCCTGTTTGCGGACCAACTCGTCGGACACCCGCACCAGTTCGCCGGCGTGGTAGCGGTACTGGCCGTCGGCCAGGTCGGCGACGCGGCCCGGGTGGGCCTGCACATACAGGTCGACCGCGGCGGGCTCGGCCTCGGTGGCGGCCGTGCGGATCTCGTACGAGGCCAGGTAGTAGTCCTCGTCCGGGCAGCGCAGGACGTCCTTGACCGCCGGCTCCGCCGGGCGCGCGGAGATCCGCAGCCCGTAGGCGGGCAGGACGTGGTCGAAGAGGCCGACCATGTGACCGGCTTCGAACTGGAGGACTTCCTGGATGTTGTTGCGGTAGACGGTCTCGATGGCCGAGCGGCGTCCGATGAAGTGGGCCCGCAGCCTCGGCTCCCCGGCGGCGGCCGGGCCGATCAGTGTGAGCCGGTGTTCGACCGGGTGGTAGTAGTAGTGGCCCGCCTCCAGGCCCGCGATGCCGGACAGCTCCAGGTAGAGCTGGGTGGCGTACAGCGATCCGGGCGAGGCGTAGCCGTACTTGGCCAGCAGCCGCTCACCGCTGGTGAACTGGCCGAACCAGCGCAGCAGGGTGCCGAGTTCGGTCAGGGTCAGGGTGTCCGGGTCCCGGGGCGCGGCCACCTGGTCCGTCGCGGGGGCGAGCAGACGCAGGAGGTCCTGCCGGGTGACGTCGCCGCCCTCGTAGAAGCGGTACGTCTTGCGGGCGAAGACCGTGCGCCGCTGATCCGGCGTCGCGGCACGTCCGGGCAGCTCGATGAACGGCAGGCCGTGCTCCTGGCGGACGCCCAGATCGGCGAGCTGGGCCTTGAGCTGGAGCTTGCTCTGCTTGGACTGGTGGTGGGCGCCGTGGTTGCCCTGGTCCATGACCGCGGCCCGGTGCGGGTCGAGTTCGACGAAGGCGATGAGGTTGGCGCCGACCCGCGTGTCGTCGCGGACCACTACTGCGGCCCGCTTGACCCAGTCGTGCTTCTCGATGGACACCTTGATCTCGTCCAGCTCGACCCGGAAGCCGCGCAGTTTGACCTGGCTGTCGGTGCGGCCGAGGAACTGCACGGTCCCGTCGTCGTTCCAGCGGGTCAGGTCGCCGGTGCGGTAGAGGCGGGCGGAGTCCGGGTCGGTGGCGAACGGGTTGGGGATGAACCGTTCGGCGGTCATGTCGGGGTTGTTGAGATAGCCCCGGGCCAACTGCCGCCCGGCTATGTGGAGTTCACCCGACTCGCCGGGCGCCACGGGCCGCCGGGCGGGGTCGAGGATGTGGAAGCTCATGCCGTGCACGGGCCGGCCGATGGCGATGTGGTCCGGGCCGTGCTGGACGGTGTCGCGGTCCACGGTGAGGGACGAGGCGTTGATCGTGGTCTCGCTGGGGCCGTAGAGGTTGACCAGTTCGGCGTCCGGCAGCGCGTCGAGCAGCTCGATCGCCAGGCTCTTGGTGAGTGCCTCGCCGCCGCTGAAGAGCTGGGTGAGCGAGACGCAGTCGGACAGCCGTCCGGAGTCGACGAGCGCCTGGAGGAGGGTCGGCACGCCCTGGAGCGTGGTCACCCGGTGCGTCTGGATCAGGTCGAGGAGACCGCCGGGGTCGGCGTAGACGCCTCGTTCGCTCATCACCACACTGCTGCCGCAGGCCGGGGCGAGGATCTCCCACTGGGCGGCGTCGAAGCTCAGCGGGGTCTTCTGGAGCACCGTCCGGCGTTCGTCCAGGCCCTGTTCACCGGCCAGCCAGCGCATCTGGCTGACGATGCTGCGGTGTTCGATACCGATGCCCTTCGGGTTGCCCGTGCTCCCGGAGGTGTAGATGACGTAGGCCAGGGTGTCGCCGTGCGGGGGCTGCGGCGGACCGGCGACGGCGTCCCGGGAGGCCCTCGCCCCGGCCACGGTGACGATCTGCGTGTGCGCGGGAGCGAGCGCGGACAGCCGGGAGACCAGGGACTCGTCCGTCAGGATGAGCTTGGTCCGGGAGTCCGCGATCATGTAGCGGACGCGCTCGTCCGGGTACTCCGGCGACAGCGGCAGATAGGGGGCGCCCGAGTGCAGGACGCCCCAGACGCTCGCCATGAGGTCGACGGAGGGATCCATGAAGATCCCGACGGGTTCGTCCGTCGTCGCTCCGAGGCCGCGCAGATGACCGGCCAGGGTCTCGGCGCGTTCACTGAGCTGCCGGAAGGTCAGTCGCTGGGTGCCGCACGAGACGGCGGTCCGATCGGGTCGGGCGAGCGCGGCCGCGCGCAGCATGTCTGGCAGGGACAATTCCTCGGACCCCATCGTTGTCGCCATCATCCTCGAACCTGGAATTAGTCACTTTGTGAGTGCGTTTGGGCAAGGCAAAGGAATGGCATGGACCTGCCAAAGGGTGGGCAAGACCATGTCAGCGTCAGCAGCCGGAGTCGACCTCGATCAGCGCACGGGAAATTCCCCTGTCTCAGAATCGAGAAGGGCGCGACAAAGGACGGTTCTCTGGCTTTACGTCAGACAGAAAGCGCTTGGATGTGAATGAACGGTCGCCGACGGTCGGGGAAACTCCCTGCGACCACGGGGCGCAATACAGGCGCTCAGACCGACCCGGGACATCGCGAACAGAAGCTCAGTGATCTACCACTGGGTTTCGCGAACATACCTTTCAATACCCCCCGATTGATGGGCCGATTGGTGACGTCGGCCGTGATCATCATGCGATCAACCCTCACTTTAAATCCAGTCGACCCTCGTTGTAAAACCCCGATTACGTCACATGGCACGGCTGTTGGCTGAATCACGGTGCATGACGAGGTGTCATATGGGGGCGCTTCGGGGACAGTTCGGACAGGCCTCGACCGAGGGCGGTGGCCGGATCCAGCCACCGGTGAACGGTCACCCGCGACCGATAACCGACCACTATTCACTCAGTACATGTAGCGAGTGCATAATGATCGCCATGAGCACCCGCCACATCCTGCTGGGGCTGCTCGCCACGGGGCCGAGCCATGGCTACGACCTCAAGCGACGGCACGACGAACGCTTCCCGCAGGCCCGCCCGCTGGCCTACGGGCAGGTCTACACAACCCTTCAACGACTGGTCCGCGACGGACTCGCCGAGGTCGAGGGCACCGACTCGGACGGCGGACCGGAACGCACCATGTACCGCTCCACCATCGACGGACAGCAAGAACTCGCCACGTGGGCAGGGGAGATCACGCCGCCCGCGCCCTTCGTGACCAACGAGATCTTCGCCAAAGTCGTTGTCGCGATCCTCGCCGACGGCGACCCGGAGGCGTATCTCAGCGCCCAACGCACCGCCCACATGGTGCGGATGCGTGAACTCACCCAGGTCAAGACAGCCAAGGGCGCGGATCTCGCGACCGTGCTCTCGGCGGACTACGCCCTCAACCACCTCGACGCCGACCTCCGTTGGATGACCACCACGGCCGGCCGGCTGACCACCCTGACCGCGGAGGTCGACACAGCATGAGCAACGAAGTGCCGCTTCTGGCGGCCCGTGACCTCGTCAAGACGCACGGCAGGACCGAGGCCCTGCGCGGCGCCTCGGTCGAGCTGCGGGCCGGCGAGATCCTGGCCGTCACCGGCGCCAGCGGCAGCGGGAAGTCGACGCTGCTGCACTGCCTGGCGGGCATCGTCCGTCCGGACGGCGGCTCGGTCTCCTACGCCGGTGAACGGCTCGACACCCTGCCCGAGAAGCGGCTGAGCGAGCTGCGCCGGACCGAGTTCGGGGTGGTCTTCCAGTTCGGCCAGCTGATCCCCGAGCTGACCGCACTCGACAATGTCGCCCTGCCGCTGATGCTGGCGGGCGCCGCGCGCGGGGACGCCCACGAGAGGGCCGGTGAGTGGCTGGAGCGTTTCGGGGTGCGCGGGCAGGAAGGGCTGCGGCCCGGCGAGATGAGCGGCGGGCAGGCCCAGCGGACCTCGCTGGCCCGGGCCCTGGTCACCGAACCGAAGGTGGTCTTCGCCGACGAGCCCACCGGCGCGCTGGACTCGCTGGCCGGCGAGCAGGTGATGACGGCCCTGGTGCACACGGCCCGCGAGCAGGGCACCGCGGTCCTCCTCATCACCCACGACGCCCAGGTGGCGGCGTACGCGGACCGCGAGGCACGCCTGAGCGACGGCCTCGTGGCGCCGACCGGGGTGACGGTGTGACGCCCGGCCCGCACCCCGGCAGCGACGGCACAAGCCCCGTGGACACCGACCCGGGCACCGGGCCCGGCGGACCACCCGAGAACACCAGGACCAGACCCCCACGGACCGCGCAGCCCACCCCGGACGCCCGGCCTGGTGGACCCGTCGAGGACACCAGGACCCACCCCCCGCAAGCCGACCCCGCCACGCAGCCCACCCGCACCACCCCCGGCACCGGGCCCGGCAGTCCCACCGGCAACACCGACACCCGGCCCCCACGGACCGAGCCGGGCGGCCGACCCGGTAGCACGCGACCCGGCCTGCACGGCGACCCGACCGGAGACGGCACTATGCGATCCCCACACACCACTCCCACCACCCGGCCCGGCGGCAGGGGCTCCCTGGGCTCCGACCTCCGCCTCGCCTGGCTGCTCACCCGCGGTTCCGACCGGCGGGAGTGGTGGCGGGTCGGGCTCACGGCGGTGGGCGCGGGGCTCGCGACCGGGTTCGCGCTGGCCGCGGTGAGCCTCGCCGCGCTCCAGGGCCGCTACGACGTGTCCGTGGGCGCGGGTCTCCTCGACGACCCCGGCACCCGCTCCGGCGTCATCGTCGTCCTGCTGCTCCTGCTGATCCCCGTCCTCGGCTTCCTCGGCCAGTGCGCCCGTATCGGGGCCGTGCACCGCGACCGGCGACTGGCCGGGCTGCGGCTGGCGGGGGCCTCGGCCGGGCAGGTGCGGCGGATCGCGGCACTGGAGACCGGGCTGGCCTGTCTGCTCGGCTCGCTGCTTGCCACCGTCGCCTCGGCCGTGGCACTGCTGCGCCAGTGGCAGCACCCGACCTGGCTCGCCTGGGCCGGGATCACGCTGGTCGCCCTCGGTGTGCCGGTGCTCGGCGCCGCGGCGGGTGTGCTGGCGCTGCGCCGGGTGGTGGCCTCGCCGCTCGGCTGGGTCCGCCGGGTGCGGACGGGGTCGGGGCGCGGGTTCTGGGCGCTGTTCGCCGGCGGAGTGCTGGTCGTGGCGGCGGTGGCGCTGGCCGCGACACGCAGCACGTCCTCGGGTATGCCCGGCGACGGCGGCTCGTACGCGAACGGGCCGCTGCTCGTGGCCGGGGCGCTTGTCCTGGTCGGCGTGGCCGCGGTGGGGATCACCGGAGCGGTGGCCACGCTGACGGGCCGGTGGCTGGCCCGCCGGGCCCGGACCGCGGCAACCCTGATCGCGGCGGAGAGGCTGCGCGACGACCCCTGGGCCGCGGCCCGCACTCATGCGGCGGTGCTGCTGGTGACGGTCGTCGGGACGGGTTTCGTGGGCGTGCGGCAGGTGCTGCTCGCCGAGCTGGACTCCAGGAAGCCCGACGAGCTGGCCGCGAGCATGTCGTACTACACGACGGGCGTGAACCTGGTCGCCGCCGCGATCGCCGCCACCCTCGTGATCACCCTCTCCGGCCTCGCCGTCGGCACCGCCGAGTCGCTGGCCACCCGCCGCCGGGGCCTGGCCGCGCAGACCGCCGCCGGGGTGCCGCAACGGGTGCTCGGCCGGGCGCTGCTCCTGGAGACCGCGCTGCCGCTCGCGCCCGCACTGCTGCTGGGCGGCGCCGGGGGCATGGCGATCGGGGTCGGGTACTCCCGGCTGGTCGGGGACGGGCCCGCCGTCACGCCGTACGCCGCGCTCCTGGTCCCCTTCGCGGTGTACGCCTGCTGTCTGCTCGCCGCCGCCACTTCGCTCCCGCTGCTGCGCCGCTCCCTGAATCCCGCGGAGCTGCGCTACGCGTGAGCGGTGAACGACCGGTCCCGGGGGCACGGGGGCCCCCGGGACCGGTGCGCAACCGTCCGCGGCAACACGAAGGCCCGGATCGTCGTCAGGCAGAGATGCCGTCGATCCGGGCCATGGCGTCTTCCGCGCCGTACGGTTGCAAGTACGGCAGCCAGCGCGGGTCCCTGTGTCCGGTCCCGATGATGCGCCAGGCCAGACCGGTGGGCGGGGCGGGTTTGTGGCGCAGCCGCCATCCGATCTCGAACAGGTGTCGGTCGGCCTTCACGTGGTTGCAGCGGCGGCAGGACGCCACCACGTTGTCCCAGACGTGCTTGCCCCCGCGGCTGCGCGGGATGACGTGGTCGACGCTGGTTGCGACGCCACCGCAGTACATGCACCGGCCCCCGTCGCGCGCGAAGAGCGCCCTGCGGGTCAGAGGAACGGGCCCCCGATAGGGAACCCGGACGAATCGCTTGAGCCGGACCACGCTTGGTGCGGGGACTGTGACGGTTGCGCTGTGCATGAAGGCGCCGGATTCCTCGAGGGAGACCGCTTTGTTCTCCAGGACGAGGACGAGCGCGCGACGGAGCGGTACGACGCCCAGTGGCTCGTACGACGCGTTCAGGACCAGGACATGCGGCACGGATGCCTCCTTGGGCGTCGGCGGCGCGTGGCTCGCGCCGGGACGATCTGTAGTCAGTGTCCCCTCATGCCTGCTGGAAACGCCACCATCTCCTGGTAACGGGCTGAGAGTGTTTTCGACCACACCTTTCTTCATCCCCAGGTGAGGACGGTCTCTCCCCCGAACATTGCAACGATCCACACACGATGCACCGTTAGTGTGGTGGGTCTGCCGCCCGGTGACCTTTCCGTGACCTTCACGATCTTTGACCGCCGTACCGGGAGGCAGGCGCTGCACCTGGAGGTACCTGCCGTGTCGTTGTCCGCCGCCCTATTGGCCGCGGCGTCGCCGTCCCCGTCCCCTTCGGACACGTCGACGCCCGCCGTCCCCTCGCTCCAGGATGCCCAGGAGAGCGCGACGAATGCCGCCAGCTGGGTCGAGCAGAACTGGTCGACCTGGCTGGCGATGGGTCTGCGCGTCCTGCTGATCCTGGTGATCGCGGCGGTGCTGAGAGTGATGGTGCGGCGGGCGATCACCAAGCTCATAGATCGCATGAACCGCACGGTCCAGGCGGTCGACGGCACGGCCTTCGGCGGCCTCCTGGTCAACGTCGAGCGCCGTCGTCAGCGCTCCCAGGCGATCGGCTCGGTGCTCCGCTCGGTGGCGAGCTTCATCATCGTGGGCACCGCGTCCCTGATGGTCCTCGGCACCTTCGAGATCAACCTGGCCCCGCTCCTCGCCTCCGCGGGTGTGGCGGGCGTGGCGATCGGCTTCGGCGCCCGCAACCTGGTCACCGACTTCCTCTCCGGTGTCTTCATGATCCTGGAGGACCAGTACGGCGTCGGGGACACCATCGACGCGGGCGTGGCCTCCGGCGAGGTCATCGAGGTCGGCCTGCGCGTGACGAAGCTCCGCGGTGACAACGGCGAGATCTGGTACGTCCGCAACGGCGAGGTCAAGCGCATCGGCAACCTCTCCCAGGGCTGGGCGACGGCCGCCGTGGACGTCACGGTCCGGGCGGACGAGGACCTGGACAAGGTGAAGGCGACCCTCGACGACGTCGCCGAGCGGATGAGCAAGGACGAGCCCTGGAACGAGCTCCTCTGGGGCCCGATCGAGGTCCTGGGCCTCGACAACGTCCTGCTGGACTCGATGGTCGTCCGCGTCTCGGCGAAGACCATGCCGGGCAAGGCCCTGACGGTCGAGCGGGAACTCCGCTGGCGCGTCAAGCGAGCCTTCGACGCGGCCCGGATCCCCATCGTGGGCGGCCCGGTCGTCCTCATGGACCCCACCCCGGACGCCGACCCGACGGCGGGCATGGCGGCCCCGTCGGCCTACGCGAACGCCTCCTCCCCGCAGGCCCAGGCGGCCACGCCGATAACGCCGCCGAGCGTGACGAAGTAGGACGTCACGCCTCACCTGCGGAAATAATCTTGTTCACACCTTCTCCGCATTCCCAACGCCACCCTCAGCCGCTTAGGTTCAGGCCATCAGCGGGTCCTTGTTCTGAGCGCAACGCCCAGGGGCCCGCTCTGAATGTGGGGAAAGCATGAGAAAGCTCGCCATAGGCGCCGTCGTCTCCGGTGCCCTGGCCCTGTCCGCGCTGGCCGTGCCCGCCGCCCAGGCCGCCACGCCGGACCTCGTCTTCGCGGACGTCGCCGTGAACAACGGCAAGGCGATCGTCGTGGGCACCACCAACGAGGTGACGGTCCCGGTGACGTACACCCTGACCCGTCCCGCCGACCTGACGATCGACTACAAGAACAACGCGGCGGGCGTCCTGCTCTACCGCGGCTCGCTCGCGTCCTTCGACAACGAGATCGAGAGCGACGCCTCACCGGTCTGCACCACCACGGCGACGACGGACACCACGGTGACGGAGTCCTGCTCCGACACCCTCACCGTCGACCCGTCGTACAACCTCTTCGAGGCCGCGGACGCCACCACCTGGAAGGTCGGCGGCTTCTACGGCCAGGTCACCTCCGACCAGGACGACTCGGACGACAAGGTCAGCTTCGAGTACGGCTTCGCGGCCTGGGGCAACAAGGGCACCGCCAAGATCCAGCGCGCCGCCAAGGTCACCGCCAACGCCTCGCCGGAGCCGGTGAAGAAGGGCAAGACCATCACGGTCACCGGCAAGCTGACCCGCGCCAACTGGGAGACCGGCGGCTACAGCGGCTACGTCTCCCAGCAGGCCACCCTGCAGTTCCGCGCCAAGGGCTCGGAGACCTACAGCACCGTCAAGACGGTGACCTCCTCGACCGGCGGCTACCTCAAGTCGACCGTGACGGCGTCGAAGGACGGCTACTACCGCTACGTCTTCGCGGGCACCGCCACGACCGCCGCCGCGAAGGCCACCGGCGACTTCATCGACGTCCAGTAGTCACCCCCGCATCACCCCTGACCGCCCCCGCAGGTAACGACTCCGTTTCCTGCGGGGGCGGTTTGTTCTACCCCCCTTGACTCCCCCACGGCCCGGACCTATGTTCCCTGCATCCGACAGGAAACCTTCCTAACAATTGCCTTCCGTAAAGTCTGCTGCGGAACCGTCCCGGGAGAGGGGTACACATGGCCGGCACCCCGAGCACCCTGCGCGCCATGAACGACCGAGCCGCACTGGACCTCCTCCTGGAGCACGGCCCGCTGTCCCGCACCCGGATCGGCAAGCTCACCGGCCTCTCCAAGCCGACCGCCTCCCAGCTCCTGGCCCGCCTCGAAGCCGCGGGACTGGTCCTCGCCACCGGCACCACCGAGGGACGACCCGGCCCCAACGCCCAGCTGTACGAGGTCAATCCGGCCGCCGGACACGCCGCCGGACTCGACGTCACCCCCGAACGCATCCTCGCCGCCGTCGCCGACATCACCGGCCGCACGGTGGGGTCGTACGAACTGCCCACCCCCGGCAGACGCCCCGCACAGCCCGTCGTCCAGCAGGTCACCGACGCCCTCGACGGCGCTGTGAAGGCGGCCGGGCTGGCCCGCGCCGACGTCCACCGCCTCGTCATCGGCACCCCCGGCGCCTTCGACCCCAACACCGGCCGGCTGCGCTACGCCTCCCACCTCCCGGGCTGGCACACCCCGGCCCTGCTCGACGAACTCGCCGCCGCGCTGCCGATGCCGGTGGAGTACGAGAACGACGTCAACCTCGTCGCCGTGGCCGAGCAGCGGCTCGGTGCCGCGCGCGGTCACGAGGACTTCGTGCTGCTGTGGAACGAGGGCGGCCTCGGCGCGGCCCTCGTCCTCGGCGGCCGGCTGCACCGCGGCTGGACCGGCGGCGCCGGCGAGGTCGGCTTCCTGCCCGTGCCCGGCGCCCCCCTGGTCCGGCAGGTCACCAAGGCCAACAGCGGCGGCTACCAGGAACTCGCCGGCTCGCAGGCCATCCCGAAACTCGCCCGCGAACTGGGTGTCGACGACATCCCCAGCGGCCCCTACGCCGAGGTCGCCGCCGCCCTCGTACAGCGGGCCGCGGAGTCCGAAGACCCCCGCCACCAGCGTCTGCTGGAGACCTACGCGACCCACCTCGCCACCGGTCTCGCCTCCCTCGTCTCCGTTCTCGACCCCGAACTCGTGGTCCTGAGCGGCGCCTCGCTCGCCTCCGGCGGCGAAGTGCTGCGTTCCCTCGTCCAGTCCGAGCTGGCGGAGCTGGCCGCTGCCAGGCCCAAGCTCGTCCTCGGCGACGTACCCGAACACCCTGTGCTGCGCGGCGCGCTGGAGAGCGCGCTGGCGGCCACCCGCGACGAGGTCTTCGACACCTCGCGCTGAGCCCTCACCCCCGGTAAGCCCCCCTCTCGTCCCGGCCCTCTCATCCATTCCCCGCCCCAGGGAGACCTCGCCATGCCCAAGCGCGCCCGAATAACGGCTTTTGCCCTGATCGCCTCCGCGGCCCTTCTCACCACCTCCGCCTGTACCGGCCAGTCGAGCTCCGGCGCCGACGACGACGCCTCGAAGGAGACGACCCTCAACTTCTGGCACGCCTGGAGCGCGCCCGCCGAGGTGAAGGCGGTCAAGTCCCTGATCGCCGGCTTCGAGAAGGCGCACCCCAACATCCACGTCAACGTCGTCGGCAACATGACGGACGACAAGATCAACCAGGCGCTGCGCGCGGGCGGTTCCAAGGCGCCCGACGTGATCTCGTCCTTCACCACCAACGCCGTCGGCAAGTTCTGCTCCTCCGGCGCCCTGGTCGACCTCAACCCGTTCTTCGAGAAGTCCGGCATCGATCCGGCCAAGACGTTCCCGACGGCGATGAACGAGTACACCCAGTTCGAGGGCAACCGCTGCACGGCTCCCCTGCTCGGTGACGCGTACGGCCTCTACTACAACAAGACCGCGTTCGAGAAGGCGGGCATCAGCGGTCCGCCCAAGACGTGGTCCGAGTTCGAGGCCGACGCCAAGAAGCTGACGATCAATCAGGGCGACAGCTACAAGCAGCTCGGCTTCATGCCGAACTACCACGGCTGGGAGACCACGACCGAGCACTACATGGGCCAGTTCTCCCCGACGTACTTCGACAAGAGCGGCAAGTCGACGGTAGCCACGGACCCGGCGGTGTCGTCCTCCTTCACCCTTCAGAAGAAGCTGGTCGACGAGCTCGGCGGCTACCAGAAGCTGGAGAAGTACCGCACCAAGCTCGGTGACGAATGGGGCCCCAAGCACCCCTTCCACACCGGCCAGGTGGCCATGCAGCTCGACGGCGAATGGCGCCTCGGCATGGCTCTGGAAGCCAAGCCCGACTTCGAGATCGGCGTCGCTCCGCTGCCCGTCCCCGACGACCAGGCGGACCAGTACGGCAAGGGCTACATCACCGGCACGATCACCGGCATCGCCGCCACCAGCAAGAAGCAGAACGCGGCCTGGGAGCTGGTCAAGTACATCACCACGGACACGGACGCGGTGGTGGACTTCTCCAACGCCATCCACAACGTGCCCTCGACCCTCGCGGCCCTGAAGTCCCCGAAGCTGAAGTACGACCCGCGCTTCAAGACGTTCCTGGACATCGCGGCGAACCCGCACTCCACGACGAGCCCCGCCTCCCTCAACGGCGGCGTCTACCTCCACACGATCCAGGACCTCGGCTACGAATACGAGAGCGGCAAGACCAAGGATCTCAAGGCCGGCCTCGCCGCCGCGGCCCAGCAGATCGACACGGACATCGCGCAGGCGAAGTAGCGATGAGCAGCAACACACTGAGGTCGAAGCGCCGCCGCTCGGCGCTGCGCACCGCCGCCTTCATGTCGCCCTGGCTGATCGGCTTCGTGGTCTTCTTCGCGTACCCGATGATCTCGACGCTCTACTTCTCCTTCATGCACTACGACGGCTTCAAGCCGCCGACATGGAGCGGGACGAAGAACTGGACCTACGTCTTCGAGAGCTACCCCTACTTCTGGCCCGCCCTGCGCAACACCCTGTGGCTGGTGGTGATCACGGTGACCCTGCGGGTCCTCTTCGGACTCGGCATCGGTCTCCTCATCACGAAGATCAGGACCGGTACGGGTGTCTTCCGCACCCTCTTCTACCTGCCCTACCTGGCCCCGCCGGTCGCGGCCACGATGGCCTTCGCCTTCCTCCTCAACCCCGGTACGGGCCCGGTCAACTCGATCCTGGAGAAGACCGGCATCCCGGCCCCCGGCTGGTTCAACGACCCGAGCTGGTCCAAGCCGGCCCTCACCCTGCTGTTCCTGTGGGGGGTGGGCGACCTGATGGTCATCTTCATGGCCGCGCTGCTCGACGTGCCGAAGGAGCAGTACGAGGCGGCGGAGCTGGACGGGGCCTCGGCGTGGCAGCGGTTCCGGTTCGTCACGATCCCCAACATCTCGCCGATCATCATGTTCGCGGTGGTCACCGGGGTGATCGCGGCGATGCAGTGCTACACCCAGCCGCTGGTCGCCGGAAAGGTCGCCTCGGGTGTGATCCAGGGCGCGGGCACCATGTTCGAGCCCGGCTACCCGGACAAGTCGACCCTGACGCTCCCCCAACTCGTCTACAACCTGGGCTTCCAGCGCTTCGACTACGGCTCGGCCTGTGTCGTGGCCCTCGTCCTCTTCGCCCTCTCCATGGCCTTCACCGCGATCCTGATGCGGCGCCGCGGCGGTCTCATCCAGGCAGGTGACTGACGCATGACCCAAGTACTGGACCGGCCGGCGGAGTTGAAGACCCCGGCCTCCCCCGCCGAACGCACGGCCCGCCGCAAGGCCTTCCTGGAATGGATCGCGATCCACTCCCTCGGCATCGCCGCGGCCCTGTTCTTCACGCTCCCCTTCGTGTTCGTCTTCCTGACCTCGCTCATGAGCGACGACCAGGCCCTGAGCCGGGACCTCATCCCGCACACCTGGGAGTGGGCCAACTACCGCAAGGTCTTCGACACCCCGGGCTTTCTGACCTGGTGGAAGAACACGCTCCTCTACGCCGGGCTCGGCACCGTCCTCGTGGTCGTGTCGTCGGTCCCGGTGGCGTACGCGCTCGCCAAGTTCCGCTTCCGGGGCCGCAGCCTCTCCCTGATGCTGGTGATCTCGATGATGATGCTGCCGCCGCAGGTGGTCGTCATCCCGATGTATCTGTTCTGGGCGAAGCAGCTGGACCTCTCCGGCACCCTGTGGCCGATGATCATCCCGCTGGCCTTCGGGGACGCCTTCTCGATCTTCCTGCTGCGCCAGTTCCTGATGACGATCCCCAACGAGTACCTGGACGCGGCGAAGGTGGACGGCTGCGGGGACCTGCGCACCCTGCTGAAGGTCGTCCTGCCCATGGCGAAGCCGGGTATCGCCGCGGTGGCCCTCTTCCAGTTCTTCAACGCCTGGAACGACTACTTCGGCCCCCAGATCTACGCCTCGGAGAACCCGGGCGCCTGGACGCTGAGTTACGGCCTGGAGTCCTTCAAGGGCGCCCACCACACCGACTGGAACCTGACCATGGCCGCGACCGTGCTGGTCATGGCCCCCGTGATCCTCGTGTTCTTCTTCGCCCAGAAGGCGTTCGTGGAGGGTGTCACGCTCACCGGAGTAAAGGGCTGAACGCATGCTGCGTCTCCCCGGGGGACAACCCCCGGACCCCCGGCCGATCAAGACCATCCCCGGCGCCCGAAAGCGAGTGTCCCTCCAGTGAAACTCACCGTGGTCGGCGGAGGCTCGACCTATACACCCGAACTCATCGACGGCTTCGCCCGGTTGAGGGACACCCTCCCCATCGGGGAACTGGTCCTGGTCGACCCGTCGGCGGACCGTCTGGAGCTGGTGGGCGCCCTGGCCCGCCGTATCTTCGCCCGGCAGGGCCACCCGGGCCGGATCGTGACGACCTCCGACCTCGACGCGGGCGTGGACGGCGCCGACGCGGTGCTCCTCCAGCTCCGCGTCGGCGGCCAGGCGGCCCGTGAACAGGACGAGACCTGGCCGCTGGAGTGCGGCTGCGTGGGCCAGGAGACCACCGGCGCGGGCGGCCTCGCCAAGGCGCTGCGCACGGTCCCGGTCGTCCTGGACATCGCGGAACGGGTCCGCCGTACGAACCCGAACGCCTGGATCATCGACTTCACCAACCCGGTGGGCATCGTCACCCGGGCCCTTCTCCAGGCCGGCCACAAGGCGGTGGGTCTGTGCAACGTGGCGATCGGCTTCCAGCGCAAGTTCGCGGCCCTGCTCGACGTGGCACCGCCGGAGATCTTCCTCGACCACGTGGGCCTCAACCACCTCACCTGGGAGACGGGCGTACGCCTGGGCGGCCCCGAGGGCAAGGACGTACTGCCCGACCTGCTGACCGGTCACGGCGAGGCGATCGCGACCGATCTGCGGCTGCCCCGCGCGCTCCTCGACCGCCTGGGCGTGGTCCCGTCGTACTACCTGCGCTACTTCTACGCACACGACGAGGTCGTACGCGAACTGCGGACCAAGCCCTCCCGGGCGGCCGAAGTGGCCGCGATGGAAAAAGAGCTGCTCCGGCTGTACGCCGACCCGGGGCTGGACGAGAAACCGGAGCTCCTCTCCCGGCGGGGCGGCGCCTTCTACTCGGAGGCGGCGGTGGACCTGGCGGCAGGCCTGCTCACCGGCACCGGAAGCCCGTACCAGGTGGTGAACACCTACAACCACGGCACGCTGCCCTTCCTCCCCGACGACGCGGTGATCGAGGTGCAGGCGGCGATGGGCCGGACCGGCCCGACCCCGCTGCCGGTCCAGACCGTGGACCCCCTCTTCGCGGGCCTGACGGCGGCGGTGACGGCCTACGAGAACCTGGCCCTGGAGGCGGCGCTGCGCGGCGGCCGCGACCGTGTCTTCCGCGCCCTGCTCTCCCACCCCCTGATCGGCCAGTACGCGTACGCGGAAGAACTCACCGACCGACTGATCGCACACAACCGGGAGCATCTCGCGTGGGCATGACCGCACGTGTCCTCGCCATAGACGCGGGCAACAGCAAGACCGACGTCGCGGTCGTGACGGCCGAGGGAACCGTCCTGGCCACCGCGCGCGGCGGGGGCTTCCGGCCACCGGCGGTGGGGGTGCGGGCCGCGGTGGACGCACTCGCCGGAGCGGTGGCCGAGGCCTTCGCGGCGGCCGGGATCACCTCGGTGGACCATGTCTCGGCCTGTCTGGCCAACGCCGACTTCCCGGTCGAGGAGGAGCAGTTGGCCGCGGCCCTGCACGCGCGCGCGTGGGGAACGACGGTGGAGGTCCGCAACGACACCTTCGCCATCCTGCGGGCCGGTGTCACCGAACCCCGCGGTGTGGCGGTCGTCTGCGGCGCCGGCATCAACTGCGTGGGCATGCGCCCCGACGGCCGCACCGCCCGTTTCCCCGCGCTGGGCCGTATCTCCGGCGACTGGGGCGGCGGCTGGGGTCTGGCCGAGGAGGCCCTGTGGCACGCGGCGCGGGCGGAGGACGGCCGAGGGGAGCCGACGGCCCTCTCCCGCACCCTGCCGTCCCACTTCGGCCACGACACCATGCTCGCCCTCATCGAGGCCCTGCACCTGGAGCACATCGAACCGGCCCGCCGCCACGAACTGACCCCGGTCCTGTTCGGCACGGCGGCGGACGGGGACCCGGTGGCCCGCGCCCTGGTGGAGCGTCTCGCGCAGGAGGTGGCGACGATGGCCACGGTGGCCCTGACCCGCCTGGACCTGCTGGCGGAGGAGACCCCGGTACTGCTGGGCGGAGGCATCCTGGCGGCACGCCATCCCCAACTGGACGACGGCATACGGGACCTGCTGGCCGCCCGCGCCCCCAAGGCCGTACCGCAGGTGGTGACGGCGAGCCCGGTGCTGGGAGCGGCCCTGCTCGGCCTGGACGGGCTGGGGGCGACCATGGCGGCACAGACCCGGGTGCGGAGGTACTACGACGCCTGAAGCACCCTGACACCGCCCCCGAAACCCGAACCTGGAACCGAACAGATCCCCCCCGCGTGTGAATGGGCAGGGGGTGGTGCGGGGCGCCGAGCAATGCCGGAAACCCGCGCACCGCACTGCAATCCGATCAAGATCCAGTGAAGGCCGGTGCGGATGTCGGTCCCGGCAGCGATACTTGCCGCGACGGATGACCATGGGGGAGGTCAACAGTGACACACCCGCCGAAAAGCAGCGCGGCACCACCACCGGTACCAGGCATGCCCACCATGCCCGCGGTACCACCACAACCGACGTATTCCAACGGCTCACCGGGCGGCGGCTCCCCCATACCCGCCCCACCGCCGGAGCCCCGTCGCACCGCGTTCGCCGAGGGCGTCGACCGGCTGCGCGCCGCGGCCACCACCGAACCCGGCCGGCTGCGGATCATCGGCGCTTTCCTCGCCGCCCTCGTGGTGGCCTTCGGCGCGGTCACCGCCTGGCAGATGACGGACCGCGCGGCGGCCGCCGACGACGTCCTGAACAAGAGCCAGCCGCTCAGCAGCGCCGCCGCAGACATCTACCGCAGCCTCGCCGACGCCAACACCACCGCCTCCGGCAACTTCCTGGCGGGCGGCCAGGAGTCGGCCGCGTCCCGCGACCGCTACGAGAAGGACATCGACCGGGCCGCGGCCGGCCTCGTCAAGGCCGCCGCGAACTCCGACCCCGGTTCCGCCGCCGCCGCGACCGTCTCCGAGCTCAACCGTCTGCTGCCGCAGTACAAGGGCTATGTGGAGCGCGCGCGGACCAACAACCGCCAGGGCTTTCCCGTCGGCGGCGCCTGGCTGCGCTTCGCCAACGAGACGATGCAGAACGACATGCTCCCGGCGGCCGAGGACCTGTACAAGAAGGAGAACCAGCGGCTGCGCGCCGACTACGCCGACGCGACGCCCTACCCCTGGGCCGCGATCGGTCTCGGCGTCCTCGCCCTGGCCGCGCTCGCCTGGGCCCAGCACCGCAACTACCAGCGCACCAACCGCCTCATGAACCACGGTCTGGTGGCCGCGACGGCCACCGCGACGGTCGTCATGCTGTGGCTCGTCGTGGGCCACAGCGTCGCGCGCGCGGACCTGAACGACTCCTACGACCACGGTGTCCGCTCGCTCAACGTGCTGCACGACGCCCGCATCGCCTCTCTCAAGGCGCGCGGCAACGAGAACCTGACCCTGGTGGCCCGCGGCGCCGAGACGAAGATGGTCAAGGACGCCAACGGCAAAGACGTGAGCGTGGACGCCTACGACTACGACTTCGACACCGACATGAAGACCCTCGGCAAGGGCCTGGCGGAGGCGGCGAAGCTCGCCGACGACGGCTCCGGCAAGAAGCCGGTCACGGCCGCCCAGGGCAACATGACGGTGTGGAAGGAGCGGCACGCCGCGGCCCGTGAACAGGACGAGTTCGGCAACTACGACGAGGCCCTGAACCTGGTCATCGGCGCCAAGGGCGCGACCGGCGAGTGCTTCGACAGCGTCGACGACAACCTCGCCGGCGCGCTCGAGCACGAGGAGGCCGAGTTCGCGCAGGCGGCCGGCGACGGCCGGGGCGCGATGACGGGGCTCCCGGTGGGCGCCGCCGTCCTCGCCGTCCTGGGCGCGGCCGGCGCGGTCCTCGGCATCGGCCGCAGGCTGTCGGAGTACCGGTGAGAGGGGGCAAGCCGATGCGAGCACCGCACGCACCGAAGGCACGGCGTACACGACGTGGGCGAGCACTGCGGACCGGTCTGAAGGGCTGGGGCGGGGTCGCCGCGATGGCGGTCGTCTGCGCCCTCGCGGTCGCCTTCGTCCTGCTGCTGCCGCTGACGCAGTCGTCCGGCGAGGGCGAGAGCACCGGCGGCCCGGGCGTGGCCCACGGCGTCCAGGCGAGGGCCGAGGACGATCCCTGCCTGGACCCGCAGATCAAGAAGGCCCCGGAGAAGCAGACCCTGTCCCCGTCGAGCGCGGACGGCGACACCATCAAGAAGATCAAGGCCCGCGAGGGCGAGAAGCGCAAGCTGATCGTCGGCGTCGACCAGAACAGCTACCGCTGGGGCTACCGCGACCCCAACAACGACGAGGGCGGCAACACGCTGGAGGGCTTCGACATCGACCTGGTGCACCGGATCGCCCAGGAGATCCTCGGCGACCCGAACGCCGTGCAGTTCAAGGCGATCCCCACCAACCAGCGCATCCCGGCGATCCAGTCGGGCCGGGTCGACATGGTGGTCCGCACGATGACCATCAACTGCAGCCGGATGGCCGACGTGGCCTTCTCCGCCCCGTACTTCAAGACGGGCCAGCAGGTCCTCGCGCCCAAGTCCTCGCCGATCACCGGCCCCGACGGCTCTCTCGCCGACAAGAAGGTGTGCACGGCGGCGAGTTCGACGGCCAACTCCGAGCTGAAGGCGCGCCAGAAGGCCGGCAAGCTCCCCAAGACCACCGACATCACCTCCACCGTCGTCCCCAACCAACTCGACTGCCTGGTGCGGATCCAGCTCGGTGAGGTCGACGCCGTGGTCACCGACGGCGCGCTCGCCGCGAGCCAGGCCGCGCAGGACCCGACGGTCGAGCTCAAGGGCGACGCCCCCTTCACCACCGAGTACTACGGCGTGGCGATGAAGCTCGACGCCGACGATCTGGTACGCCGGGTCAACCAGATCCTGGTGGACTACCGCAAGGACACCGCGAACGGCTGGCAGGCGTCGTACGACAAGTGGCTGTCGGCGACACTGGGAACGGACTCGGCGAAGTCCGAGCCCCCGGCTCCGGAATACCTGCGCAAGAGCTGACGCGGAGCGAACCCCCCACAACGCGAACCCAACCCCGACAACGCAGCAGCGAGAGGTGATCGATGGGCGTCACGGGACCCCCCGGGCCGGTGATGGACCGGGACGAGGTGGACCGTGCGCTGGCGCGGCTCGGCGCGGAGTACGAGGCGATCGAGACCTCACTCCTCGCCCTGCAGGACCACTCGGGCCGCAGACTGCTCGAGGGCGCCGCGCTCACGGGTGTCACCAAGGAGCGCTGGACGTCCGCGGAGGCGTCGATCACGCTGCTGTGGGCGTACTTCGACGCGTACACGGACGCGTTGCGCAGCGCCCGGGAGATCAGGTCCCGCCGTCGCTGGTCCAGCCAGGGCGATCTGGCGGAGCTGACGGAGCTGCTGCGCGGCGAGTCGGTCACGGTGGCCGGCAGCGCCACGGCGACGGCCAACGCGCCGACGCTGCACGGCAATTCGGGCAAGCTGAGCGAGCAGTTCAGCCTGGTCACCCTCGTCGACCGGATGAACGAGCTGTACGCGACGAGCCTCGACATGGTCGTCGCCGCCGACGCGGTGTGGTCGGCGCTGCCCGCGCGCATAGATCTACTGGCCGCGGAGCTCCAGCGCACCCGCAAGCTCGCGCACTCCGTCGGCGTCCGCCCGGGCGAGCACCCGGCCGGCGACGACCTGGAGCGCATCACGCGCACGCTGACGCATCTGCGGGAGCAGGTGGTGTCGGACCCGCTGGCGTACTGGCTGCCGGCACAGGGGAGTTCGGCACCGGGCGGCGGCCGGCCCGACACCACGGTGTACGACCGGGAGGCACGCGCCCTGGAGGACGTGCGCCGGGAGATCGACGCGGTGCTGACGGTCCGCCAGGACGCCGAGCAGCGCCTGGTCAGGCTGCGTGACGTGCTGTCCCGCGCGGACCGTACGCTCGCCGAGGCCCGCATCGCGCGCGGCGAGGTGCTGGCGAAGATCGCCGCCACGGAGGTGCCCGTCGTCAGCGGGCCGCCGACCGCGCTGCAGGAGCAGCTGGCGACGGCCGCCGAGTACCGCAGACAGGCCCAGTGGCACCGCCTCTCGCCGCTCCTGGAGTCCCTGGAGCAGAAGGCGGAGGACGAACTGCTGCGTGCCCGCGAGTCGTTGAGCGCGGTCACCCAGCCTTTGGCGGTCCGCGCGGAGCTGCGCGGCCGCCTCGACGCGTACAAGGCGAAGGTCGCCCGGCACGGCCTCGCCGAGGATCCGTTCCTCATCGAGCGGTACGACGCGGCGCGCCGCATGCTGTGGAGCGCGCCCTGCGATCTGCGCGTCGCCGAACAGGCCGTCCTGCGCTACCAGCAGGCGGCCGCCGACCTGTTCCGCAGCCCGCGGGTGCCGGAGCAGAGCGGGCCCGAGGACCGTAGGGGGGAGGCCCAGTCATGAGTGAGGCACAGCAGACCTGTCAGCGGCCCGGCTGCGGCGGATCGTACGAGGACGTGGGCGGTGGCGAACTGTACTGCGACACCTGCGGTCTGGCACCGGTGGTGTCGTCGAAGGGCATGGTGGGTTCCCCGCCGACCGGTATCACCGGCGGCGGCAAAAGCTCCCGTGGTTCGGCCAGCAGCAGTTCGCGCGCCAGCAGCCGTACCAGTTCCCGTACGTCGTCGCAGTCGTCGAAGTCCCGGCGCTCGGTGTCGGGACGCCTCTCGCGCGCCCTGTCGGGCCGTACGACGGGCCGCTCGGTGTCGGTGCGCAGCTCCGGGTCCAGCACCAACACCAGCGCCCGCGGCCGGCTCGGCGTGGGTCTGGTCCAGGTCCCGGACGTGCCGCGGCCCGACCCGCGCGCGATGGTCCAGGAGAACCCGGAGGTCCCCGAGCGCAAGCGGTTCTGCTCCCGCTCGGACTGCGGGGCGCAGGTGGGCCGCTCCCGCGGGGACCGCCCCGGCCGCACCGAGGGCTTCTGCACGAAGTGCGGGAACCCGTACTCCTTCATCCCGAAGCTCAACGCCGGTGACATCGTGCACGGCCAGTACGAGGTCGTGGGCTGTCTGGCGCACGGCGGTCTGGGCTGGGTCTATCTCGCGGTGGACCGCGCGGTGTCCGACCGCTGGGTGGTGCTGAAGGGCCTGCTGGACACCGGCGACCAGGACGCGATGGCCGCCGCCATCTCCGAGCGGCGCTTCCTCGCGGAGATCGAGCACTCCAACATCGTGCGGATCTACAACTTCGTCGAGCACCTCGACCAGCGCACCGGCTCGCTCGACGGCTACATCGTCATGGAGTACGTCGGCGGCAAGTCGCTCAAGGAGATCGCCAACGACCGCCGCACCCCCACCGGCAAGCGCGACCCGCTGCCGGTGGAGCAGGCCTGCGCGTACGGCATCGAGGCCCTGGAGGCCCTCGGTCATCTGCACAGCCGCAATCTGCTGTACTGCGACTTCAAGGTCGACAACGCCATCCAGACCGAGGACCAGCTCAAGCTCATCGACATGGGCGCGGTGCGCAGGATGGACGACGACGAGTCGGCCATCTACGGCACGGTGGGCTACCAGGCACCGGAGGTCGCGGAGGTCGGCCCTTCGGTCGCCTCCGACCTGTACACGGTGGCGCGGACGCTGGCGGTCCTGGCCTTCGACTTCCAGGGCTACACGAACGTCTTCGTGGACTCGCTGCCGGACCCCGACAACATCGAGGTCTTCCGTCAGTACGAGTCGTTCTACCGGCTGCTGGTCCGCGCGACCGACCCGGACCCGGCCCGCCGGTTCGCCTCCGCGCAGGAGATGGCCGAGCAGCTGACGGGCGTGCTGCGGGAGGTCGTGTCCCTCCAGACGGGGCGCGCCCGGCCCGCGCTGTCGACGCTGTTCGGTCCCGAACTGCGGGTGACGGACACGGAGTTGTTCCCGAAGCTGGACGGCGAGGTGTCCCGGCTGGGGGCGCGGGTGGTCGTCACCCGCCGCCGTTCGTCTTCTCCCCTTCCGCAGCTGTCGGCCGGCGGCGGGGTCGTCGTCCCGGCGCTCGGCAGCACCGAGTCCCTCGTCAAGACTGTGGGGACACCGGCCGCGGCCCTGGCCCTGCCTGTTCCCCGGGTCGACCCCGCCGATCCCAACGCCGGGTTCCTCGCCGGGCTCATGGCCACCGCGGCCGCCGAGCTGCTGGGGGCACTCGCCGCCGCACCCGCGCCCTCCGTCGAGACCCGGCTGCGGCAGATCCGGGCGTGGCTGGAGAACGGGGACGCCCACACCGCGCTGGAGGCCCTGCGGCGGCTGGAGGAGGAGCGGCCCGACGACTGGCGGGTGGTCTGGTACCGCGGAGTCGCCTCGCTCGTCACCGGCGATCACGAGGCCGCCGCGCTCGCCTTCGACGCGATCTACGACGCCTTCCCGGGCGAGCCCGCGCCGAAGCTGGCGCTCGGCCTGTGCGCGGAGGTGCTGGGACAGCTCGACAACGCGGCCGAGTACTACCGTCTCGTGTGGTCGACCGACCCCAGCTATGTCAGCGCCGCCTTCGGTCTGGCCCGCGTCCAGCTCGCGAGCGGGGACCGCACCGGCGCCGTACGGACACTGGAGTCGGTCCCGGAGTCGTCCATCCACTACACGGCCGCCCGCGTGGCCGCCGTACGGGCGCGACTGCGCGGACGCACGGCGGCCGCCGGTGACGTACCGTTCCTGGACGACCTGACCGCGGCCGCGGGGCAGGTCGAGGCGCTGGACGCGTACGGGCTGGATCCGGCGCGCCGGGAGCAGTTGTCCGCGGAAGTCCTCGGCTCCGCGCTGGACTGGATACTCTCCGGTGGTCAGGGCGCCGCACCGTCCGCACGCCGGGTACTGCTCGGCAGCGAACTGGACGAGCGGGGACTCCGCTTCGGACTGGAGCGTTCGTACCGCACGCTGGCCCGGCTGGCCCGAGGCGGCGAGGAGAGGATCGACCTGGTGGAACGTGCCAATCGTTACCGCCCCCGGACGTGGGTGTAGTTGATGTCGCAGATGCCCCAGCCGATCGCCCTGTCGAGGTGCCCGAGCTGCGAGGAACCCCTCGAGTCGGGGGACCGTTTCTGTGGTGCGTGCGGATACGACCTGTCCGCCGTGCCCGCCCCGCCGGACGACGAGCCGACGCTCGTCGTCAACGGCTCGGGTCCGGCCGAGGGGGTCCCCTGGCCGGTCGCCCCCGAGCCGGCCGGTTCCGACACCCCGCCGGCCACCCATCTGCCGACGGACCTGGCGGGCACCGACTCCGGCGGCCGTGAGCTGCCGGCCGTGCCCGCGGCGGGCGCCCATGAGCCCCCGCCCACCGGTTCCCCGGTCTCCCCCGTCACCGGCGTGCGCTTCGACCGCCCGCCGGAGCCGGACGAGTACCCGCTCCAGGCACCCGACCCACGCGTCGCCCAGGAGACGCCGACCCCCGCGGAGGGCGTCAAGGTGTGTGTCGCCTGCCGTGCGGGGCGCGTCGACCACGACGGCTACTGCGAGAACTGCGGCCACGCCCAGCCACGCGAACGCGACCACATGGAGCAGGAGTCCGGCCCGATCGCGGCCGTCAGTGACCGGGGCCTGCGCCACCACCGCAACGAGGACGCGTTCGCCATCGGCAACGCGACCCTGCCCGACGGCCGGTCCGCCGCCATGGCGATCGTCTGCGACGGCGTCTCCTCGGCGACCCGCCCCGACGACGCCTCCCTGGCCGCGTCCCGCGCGGCGAGCGAGTCGCTGCTCGCCGCCCTGCCGCTCGGCACGCACCCGCAGCAGGCCATGCACGACGCGATCGTCGCCGCCTCGCGCGCGGTCAACTCGCTGGCCGCGGAACCGGCCACGGCGCGGGAGCACGCCCCGCACCAGAACGCCCCGGCCTGCACGATCGTCGGCGCGATCGTGACGTCCGGGCTGCTGGTCGTCGGCTGGGTCGGCGACAGCCGCGCCTACTGGGTCCCGGTCGACCGCAGCTCGCTGCCGGCCCGGCTCACCGAGGACGACTCGTGGGCCGCGCAGATGGTCGCCGCGGGTCTGATGAACGAGGCGGAGGCCTACGCCGACGAGCGGGCCCACGCGATCACCGGCTGGCTCGGCGCGGACGCGTACGAACTGGAGCCGCACACCGCTTCCTTCAAGCCGGACCGTGCGGGTGTAGTGGTGGTGTGCACCGACGGACTGTGGAACTACGCCGAGGCGGCGCAGGAGATGGCCGAGGCCGTACCGCTCGACGCGGCGGTGCGTCCGCTGCACAGCGCACAGGTGCTCGTCGGTCACGCTCTGGACGGCGGGGGCCACGACAACGTAACAGTGGCCGTCGTGCCGTTCCCCGCCCCGCCGCAGGGGGCAGGATCGGCCTGAGGCCGATTTCGGGGACGTCTCAGCGGACCGGAGGGGACCGGTCCGCACACAGTCATCACCTCACGACAACCGTGGGGTCTGCGAGGGGGATTCAGCAGGCATGGCCAATTTCTCGAAGTCCAACGTGCCGCAGTTCTCGATGGACGTGTACCAGAACGAGTACCTGCCGGAAGGCGCCCGCGAGGTCAACGGCATCGTCACGGTGACCGCGACCGGTGGCGGCACGATCGGCAGCGCCGTCGCGGTACCGCATCTGTTCACACCGGGGCAGGGACCGGATGCGGCCGTGGCGATCATGGTCGACTGTTCGGGGTCGATGGACTATCCGCCGACCAAGATGCGCAACGCCCGGGACGCCACCGCCGCCGCCATCGACACCCTGCGCGACGGGGTGCACTTCGCGGTGATCGACGGCACCCACGTGGCCAGGGAGGTGTACCCGGGCGGGGGCCGGCTCGCGGTCGCCGACAGCACCACCCGTGACCAGGCCAAGCAGGCCCTGCGCAAGCTCAGCGCGGGCGGCGGCACCGCCATCGGCACCTGGCTGCGGCTCGCCGACCGGCTGCTGTCCTCGGCGGACGTCACCATCCGTCACGGCATCCTGCTCACCGACGGCCGCAACGAACACGAGTCGGCGCAGGACCTCAAAGCCTCCCTCGACGCCTGCGCCGGACGCTTCACCTGTGACGCCCGTGGCGTGGGCACCGACTGGGAAGTGAGTGAAGTCACAGGGATCGCCTCGGCCCTGCTCGGCACGGCGGACATCGTTGCCGACCCGGCCGGTCTCGCCGCCGACTTCACACAGATGATGGAGACGGCCATGGGCAAGGAGGTCGCGGACGTCTCCCTGCGGGTGTGGACACCGGTCGGCACCACCATCAAGTTCGTCAAGCAGGTCGCTCCCACGGTCGTGGAGCTGACCGACCGGCGCACCGAGGCCGGCCCCCGCGCCGGGGACTATCCCACCGGTTCCTGGGGAGACGAGTCCCGTGACTACCACCTCTGCGTGGAGGTCCCGGCCGCCGCCCTCGGCCAGGAGATGCTGGCCGCCCGGGTCTCCCTGGTCGTCCCCCAACCCGACGGCTCCGCCCAGAACTTGGGCGCGCAGGGTCTGGTACGGGCCGTGTGGACCGACGACATGGTCGCCTCGACGTCGATCAACCCACAGGTCGCCCACTACACCGGCCAGGCCGAACTGGCACAAGTCATCCAACAAGGCCTCGATCTTCGCAAAGCGGGCGATATGGATGGAGCAACGGCCAAACTGGGCCGGGCCGTTCAGCTCGCGAGCGCCTCGGGGAACGCCGATACTGCGAAACTGCTTGCGAAGGTGGTGGACGTGGTCGATGCCGCGACAGGTACTGTGCGGTTGAAGGCGAAGGTCGCGGAAGCGGACGAGATGACTCTCGAGACCCGGTCCACAAAGACTGTTCGTGTAAAGAAGTGACCTAGCAGGACCCTGGTAGGACAGAGAAGGAGAGGGGGACGCGCCGACATGCCGACCTGCCCTAACGGACACCAGTCGGGTTCCGACGACTGGTGCGAGGTCTGCGGTCACCGCATGGCTGGTGCCGTACCTCCGCCCCCTCCCCCGCCGCCGCCCGGTGGTGGTTACGGCTTCCCGCCGCCGGGTCAGCCCGGTGGGCGCCCGCCGCATCTGTCCGCCGTCCCGGACCATGAGCCGGAGCTCTGCCCGCAGTGCCGTACGCCCCGTGAGGGCGGTGCGCCGTTCTGCGAGGAGTGCCGGTGGAACTTCCTGACGAACACGGCCACCTCGTACACCCCGGCCGCCCCGCGCCCGCCGGCCCCCGGCCCGGGCGTCCGCTTCCAGGGACCGCCGCAGGGTTCGTCGTACGGCGCCGGTGACTCGTACGAGTACCAGGGCTCCCGCCCGTCCCAGATGAACCGCCCCGCCGAACCGATCCCGCCCTTCGGCAACGACCCCTCCGGCCCGCCCGGAGGCCCGCCCCCGCCCCCCGGCCCGAACGGCCCCGGAGGCTTCGGCGGACCCGGCGGCCCGGGCAACCAGGGCGGTCCGGGTAACCAGGGCGGTCCGGGTAACCAGGGCGGTCCGGGTAACCAGGGCGGCTTCGGCGGCCCCGGCGGTCCGGGCGGCTTCGGCGGACCCAACGGACCCGGTGGCCCCGGCAACCAGGGTGGCTTCGAGGGCCCCGGTGGACCAGGCAGCACCAACGCTCCCGGCGGTTACAACGGTCCCGGTGGTCCCGGTCGGCCCGGCGGCTACGACGGCCCTGGCGGACCCGGTGGCCCCGGTGGCCCCGGTGGCCAGGGTGGCTTCGACGGCCCCAACTCTCCCGGCGGCTTCGGTGGTCCCGGTGCTCCTGGCGGCCCCGGCCGTCAGGGCGGTTACGACGGTCCCGGTCGCCCCGGTGGGCCCGGCGGCTACGACGGCCCTGGTGGACCCGGCGGACCCGGTCGGCCCGGCGGTCCCGGCGGCCAAGGCGCCCCCTCCGCCTTCGGCGGCGACCCCTCGCGCCCGGTGCCTCCGCCTCCGGGACCGACGCCGCCCGCCGGCCCCGGTGCGACCGGCGGCGCCCCCTCGGCCTTCCAGCAGCCGCCCGGTCCCGGCGGTCCCGGTGGCTTCGGCGGCGGTGACGACGACTGGGTGATCTCCCCGCCGTCCTCCACCGCGCCCAACGGTCCCGGCGGCGGCTACGGCTACCCGCAGCCCGGCTCCACCCAGCCCCCGCCCGGACCCGGTCCCGGCTACCCGCAGCAGCCCGCGACCTGGTCGGCGACGATCGGTCCGGACCGCGAGTACTTCATGGCGATGATGCAGCGCTCCGGCCCCGAGGCCGCGGGGCTCAACCTGCCCGCATACTCGCCCGAGCAGCAGCGCACCCTCACCGGCAACCAGATCACCATCGGCCGCCGCCGGCACTCCACCGGCGACACCCCCGACATCGATCTGTCGGTGCCGCCGGAGGACCCGGGCGTCTCGCACCAGCACGCCGTGCTGGTCCAGCAGCCCGACGGCACCTGGGCGGTCGTCGACCAGAACTCGACGAACGGCACCACGGTCAACGGCGCGGAGGAGCCCATCCAGCCCTTCGTCCCGGTCCCGCTCCAGGACGGCGACCGCGTACACGTGGGCGCCTGGACGACCATCACGGTCCGCCGCGGATAGTCACGACGACCAGGGGCCCGGCGCACCACGCGCCGGGCCCCTTGGCCATGTCGGCTACGAGCGGCCCCGCCCACTCCCGCCCGCCGCTTCCACCCCGCCAACCACCCTCACCGCATCGACGCCCCTCGCCACGTCAGCCCCCAAGCGGCCACGCGTACGGTCCCTCCCGATCATCGAGCCCCGCCCACTCCCGCCCACCACCGCACCGGACCGCCGCCTCCGCCCCGCGGCCGCCCTCACCGCATCGACGCCCCTCGCCACGTCAGCCCCCAAGCGGCCACGCGTACGGTCCCTCCGGGTCGTCCAGCCACGCCCACTCGCGGCCGTCGCTCACCGTGATCCCGTAGCGCTCGCGCTGCGGACACCCCTCGCGCTCCCACAACTGGTAGGCCTCCTGCGGATCGAGGCTGCCCCGGCTCAGTTCCAGCAGGAAGCGGAACAGCTCGTTCTCCCGGGCCCGGGACGGCACCCCGCCGAGCCGGGCGGGCTCCGACTCCGGGCGCCCTTCGCCCCGCAGCGGCACGAAGTAGGCGGGCGTGTGCAGGAAGCGGCCCTCGGCGTGCCCCGCGTCCCGGACGGTCAGCGCGATCAGGCCGGTGGCGAGGGGGGCGAGGATCCGGGCACCGGGGGCGCACTGGGCGAGCCAGGCCCGCGGGACCGAGGCCAGGGTGCAGGTCGCGATGATCCGGTCGAAGGGGGCCCGCTCGGGCACCCCGCGCGCACCGTCGCCGGTGACGACGAGCGGGCGGTACCCGGCGGCGGCCAGGTGCTGCCGCGCCGCCTCGGTGATCTCCGGCTCCAGGTCGATGGTCGTGACGAGGGCGTCGTCGCCGAGCCGGTGCGCGATCAGGGCCGCGTTGTACCCCGTACCCGCACCGATCTCCAGGACCCTGGCACCGTCCTCGACCTCCAGTGCCGCCAGCATCATCGCCATCAGCGAGGGCTGGCTGCTGGAGGAGACCAGCTCGCCGTCCCGCATCCGGGTGGCCAGCGGGGCGTCGGCGTAGGCGCCGCGCACCCAGCGTTCGCGCGTGCGCGGGTCGGGGCTCTCGCCCCACCGGCGCTCGTAGCCGCCCTTGACGCCGACGTAGTAGTACGGCACGAACAGATGCCGCGGCACCGCCACGAAGGCGTCCCGCCACACCGGGTCGTCCGCCCAGGCCCCGCTCGCCTCGATGCGGTGCACCAGCGCGGCCCGCTCCTCGGCGGCGACGACGTCCAGGTCCCTGTGGAGAGCATGCGCACCCATATGTCCACTGTCCTGCGGGACCGCGGCCGAAGCGAGCACCACGGCCCACCGATCCGGAATCACCCCCTCCCGGCCAGAGGTCCTAAGCCCCAAGTCCTGGTTCCCCCGTCTGAGACCATGGACCCGTGAAAGAGATTCCGCGCGGCACGCTTCAGGAGCAGACCTTCTACGAGCAGGTCGGCGGCGAAGAGACCTTCCGCCGCCTCGTCCACCGTTTCTACGAGGGTGTGGCCGAGGACCCGATACTCAAGCCCATGTACCCCGAGGAGGACCTGGGCCCGGCCGAGGAGCGCCTGGCGCTGTTCCTCATGCAGTACTGGGGCGGTCCGACGACGTACAGCGAGAACCGCGGCCACCCCCGGCTGCGGATGCGGCACGCCCCGTTCCAGGTGGACCGTGCGGCGCACGACGCCTGGCTGAAGCACATGCGGGTCGCCGTCGACGAGCTCGGTCTGTCCGAGGAGCACGAGCACACGCTGTGGAACTACCTGACGTATGCCGCGGCCTCGATGGTGAACACCGCGAGCTGACCGGCTGAGTCCCGGATTCCGGTCGTTCGACGCCGGATTCCGATCACGATCCGGTCAAGCCCGGTCCACAACCGCTTACCCGCCCCCACTGTCCTCTGACAACATCGCCGGGAGGTCTGGACAACACGGCGGGGGGCCGGGTCGGAGTGACGGGGTTCGGGGGATTCGCGCGGTTCGTCCTCCTGCGGGCGCGAGCACACCGTCCGCTGCTCGCCGCCGCACTGCTGGCCGTCCTGCTGACCACGGCGGTCCTGGCGACCCTCACCGCCTACTCGGGCGCGATCGGCGACGCGGCCCTGCGCCACTCCCTGACCGACACCCGCAACGCCGCCGACACCGCGCTCGTCGTCAAGGCCGACGTCCCCGCCGAGGAGCGTACGGCCGCCGACACCGCCGTACGCGAAGGGGCGCGGAAGACCTTCGACGGGCTGCCGGTGACCGTGCACAAGCTCATGCGGTCGGGCCCGTACGCGCTGCCCCGCTCGCTCCGGCCCGCAGCCGAGCGGTCCGAGGACCCGGATCTCACGCACTTCGCGGCACTGGACAGATCGCAGGTACGGATCACCGAGGGCCGGATGCCCTCCGCCGTGGACGAGGTGGCCTTCCCGGAGAGCGCCGCCCGGCTGATGAAGCTGAAGCCCGGCACCCGCCTCACCCTCGTCGACCGCCTGGACGGCCCGGACGTGCGGATCACGGTCGTCGGCCTGTACCGGCCGGCCCGCACGGACGCCCCGTACTGGCAGCTCCTCGACGACCTGCACGGCCGCGGCGTCAACAAGCTCGACTTCACAACGTACGGCCCCCTGCTCGCCGCTCCCGACGCGCTGGCCGACGGCCGGGTGAGCGCCGGGGCGTCGGCCTGGCTGGCGACCGCCGACTTCTCGACGCTGACGACCGGGCGGATCGACGCGCTGCGCGAGGCGGCGCTCGGCGGCAGCGCGGCGATGCGCGGGAAGTCCGCGCTGAGCGGCACGACGGCCGCGAACACCCAACTGCCCGCCGTCCTCGACCGCGTCGACCGCGCCCTGCTCGTCTCACGCTCCACCCTGCTGATCGTCGCCCTCCAGCTGGGGCTGCTCGCGGGCTGTGCCCTGCTTCTGGTGGCCCGGCTGCTCAGCTCCCAACGCGCGGGCGAGACCCGGCTGCTCAGGGCGCGCGGCGCCTCCCGGCCCCGGGTCGCGGGCCTGGCCGCCACCGAGGCGCTGCTGCTCGCGGTGCCCGCGGTGACGCTCGCGCCCCTGCTGGCCGGACCGCTGACCCGGCTGCTCGCCGGGCAGGGCGCGCTGGCCCGGATCGGGCTGCGTCTCGATGTGCCGGCCGCCGGGCGGATCGGGGTGTGGCTGGTCGCGGCCGGTGTGGCGCTGGGCTGCGCCCTGGCGGTGACCCTGCCCGCGCTGACGTCCTCCTTCGCGACCGGCCGGGCCCGCGCGCTGCCGGGCGCGCTGCGCTCGGGCGCGGACATCGGACTGCTGGTGATCGCCGGGGTCGCGTACTGGCAGCTCAGCGGAGAGACCACCGGTGCCGTCACGGGCGACAGCTCGGGCGCCCTCGGCGTGGACCCGCTGCTGGTCGCCGCCCCCGCCCTGGCGCTCCTCGCCGGTACGGTCATCACTCTGCGTCTGCTGCCGCCGCTGGCCCGTCTCGCCGAACGCCGGGCGGCCGCCGGGCGGGGTCTGGCCACGGCCCTCGCGGGCTGGCAGATCGGGCGCCGTCCGGGGCGCGGTGCGGGTCCGGTGCTGCTGCTGGTCCTCGCCGTCGCGCTCGGCATGCTGGCGATCGCCCAGGGCGCCTCCTGGGACCGCTCGCAGGACGACCAGGCCGACTTCCGGGCGGGGGTGCCGGTGCGGGTACTGGCCAACGGGCAGGACGACCTCGGCCGCACCGACGAGTACGCGGCCGTCGACCACGTACGACAGGCGGCTCCCGCCGTCCGCACGGAACTGCCGCTGTCCGGCAACCGCACGGCGGCGGTGCTGGCCCTGGACACCGCGCACGCCGCGGACACCGTGCTGATGCGCCGGGACCTGGCCGCCGAGCCGGTACGCCCGCTGCTCACCGGACTCGGTCCGAAGGGCGCGACGGCGGGCGCGAGGATACCGGCGGGCACGTACCGGCTGCGGCTGACGGCGACCCTGCGCGGCGCCACCGCGGACACGACCGCCGATGTGACGGTGACGCTGGAGGACCGCTACGGCACCCCCTACCGGGTTCCGGCGGGCACGCTCGCCGGGGACGGCCGCCCGCACACCCTCGAACTTGCGGTCCCCGCAGGCCCGTTGACGCTCACGGACGTCCAGCTGGTCCAGCCCCTGCCCATCGGCCGGGCGCAGCAACAGCGCCTGATCCTTGGCGAGTTGTCGGCCGTACGGTCGGACTCGTCGGTACGACGGCTTCAGTTGCCGTCCGACTGGACGGTGCGCTCCCTCGCCGACGGGATCGTCGAGAACGCGGACGGCAGCAATCTCCCCACCAAGCCGCGCGTGACCGGGTCCAGGCCGCCGACGGCCGCGTACGGCACCGGTTACATTCCGGCCGACAACCCTTATGTCATCGCCTCGTTGACCGTCCGCCTCCAGGTCGCGCAACCCGCGCAGCCGCAGATCACGGCGGTCGCCACCGACCGCTTCCTCGCCTCGGCGGGCGCCGCGACGGGGCAGCGCGTCGATGTGACGTTCGGCGGGCGGACCCTGCCCGTGCGGATCGTGGCGTCCGTGGCGGCGCTGCCGACGACGGTGAACGACGGCGGGGCCCTGCTGGTCGATCTGCGGTCCGTGAACCGGGTGCTGGAGGCGCGGTACGGCGAGAGCGTCACCCCGACGGAGTGGTGGCTGCGGACGGACCGGCCCGCGGAGGTGGCGTCCGCGTTGCGGGACCGTACGGACATGGACCCCGCGCAGGTCGTCGTACGGGACGAGATCGCCGAGGAGTTGCGCGACGACCCGTTCGGGGCGGGTCCCGAGGCGGCTTTCACCGCGGCGGCGGGAGTGGCGGCGGCGCTGGCCGCGCTCGGGTTCGCGGTGAGCGCGGCGGGCTCCCTGCGGGAGCGGGACCCGGAGTTCGCGGTACTGCGCGCGCTGGGCGCCCCGCGGCGCGGGCTGGCCCGCACGATCGCCCTGGAGCAGGGCGTCCTGGTGACGCTGGCCCTGTCGGTGGGGGCGGTGCTCGGGACGGTACTGGCGCGGGCGGTGATCCCTCTGGTCGTCCTGACCACCGAGGCGACGCGGCCGGTGCCGGAGGTGCTGGTCGAGCTGCCGGTTCCGCAGGTCGTGGTGCTGCTGGGGGCGGTGGCGGTGCTGCCGCTGGTGGTGACGGGGGTGTTGGCGTTGCGGCGGGCGAATCCGGTGGTGGCACTGAGGGAACAGGGTGGTGAGTGAGGTGAGGTCCAGGTCTGTCGTGGCCCCGTGGATCCGCACCCGGCTGCGCGCCGCCCCCGGTGCGGCACTCGCCCTCGCCGTGATGGTGGCGCTCACCGCGTGCCTCGCCGCGGCCTTCCCGCGCGCGGTCGACCGGTACGAGGACGCGGGCCTGCACCGGGCCGTCGAGCGGGCGGGCCCCGACCGGACGGCCGTGCAGCTGTACGCGCAGCCCGAGTACGGCATCATCTCGGAGCACGACGTCCTCCCGGCGACGCTGGCCGACCAGTACGCGAAGATCCTCGCCACGGTCCGACGGCCCGTCGTCGCCGACCGCGGCCAGTCGACGTACGGCGTGCGCACCGCCAACAGCATGGAGGTGCCGGAGCCCTGGATCCCGCAGCCCACCGGTACGCCCGCGCAGGTCGCCCTGGTCGCCCAGCACGGCCTCGCCGACCACGTCCGCTCGGTCACCGGCCGGCTGCCGCGCGCGTCGGACCCGGTGACCGCGTCGACGCCCGAGGTGGAGGGGGCGGTCAGCGCGGCGACGGCCAGGAGCCTGCACATCGAGGTGGGTTCGAGGATCCACGTACCCGGCGAGGGCCGCGGCCCGCTGGTCGTCCGCATCACCGGCATCGTCACCCCGAGCGACCCCGCGGGCGGCTACTGGTCGACCCACCCCGTCCTGCACCGCCCCTCCCTGGTCCCCGTCCCCGGGGCGAACGCCGAGAAGTACTGGCTCGGCGCCCTGCTGCTCGCCCCCGAGGCGGCCCCCGCGCTGCTGGGCACACCCGGAACCCCTTGGCGGTACTGGCAGTTGGCGCCCGCCACGGACGCCCTGCACGCCCGCGACACCGAGCGTCTGAAGTCCGCGGTGGCGTCCCTGGAGGCCGGTCCGGCACTCCAGAAGATCCGTGAGGCGACCGGCCCGCTCACGGACGCGGACACCGACCTCGACGAGATCCTGACCGCCTACGACCGGCTGCGGGAGGGCGTCACCCCGCTGGTCGCCGTCGCCGCGGTCGGCGCGGGCACGGTGGCCGCCGTCGTCCTGCTGATGGCGGGCGGCCTGGCGGCCGACCGCCGCCGCACCGAACTCGCCCTGCTGCGGGCCCGCGGCGCGTCCCTGCGCGGTCTGGCGGGTCGGCTGTTCGCGGAGACGGCGACGGTGGCCGTCCCGGCCGGTGCCCTGGGCCTGACCGCGGCCCTGCTGCTGCTCCCCGGGGGCCGCCGGACGTACGCGTTCGCGGCGGCCGCCGCCGTCACGGCCGCCGCCTGCGCCGCGCTGCCGCTGCGCGCGGTGGTCGCCCATCGGGTCGTACGGATCCACACCGGCCGCGAGGACGTGGTGACGGCCCGGCCGTCCCGCCGCCGCACGGTCGCCGAACTGACCCTGCTCGTGCTGGCCCTGGCCGCGGTGGAGACCCTGCGCCGACGCGGCTCCGAGGGCGCTGAACTGTCGTATGTCGCCCCGGTGTTGACGGGAGTGATCGCGGCCCTGGCCCTGGTCCGCCTCTATCCGCTCCCCCTGCGCCGCCTGGCCCGCCCCGCCGGCCGCCTGCGCGGGGTGGTCGCCCATCTGTCCCTGGCCCGCGCGGGCCGTACCTCCGCCTCCGCGGTCCTGCCCCTCCTCGCCCTGCTCACCGCCCTGACGACGGCGGCCTTCGGCGGCTCGGTCCTGAGCGGCGTGAACGGGGCCCGCGACGACGCGGCGCTCCTCGCCATCGGCGCGGACGCCCGCGTGGACGCCGACGAGCCCCTGCCCGCCGCCCTGCCCGACCGGGTCCGCCGTACACCGGGCGTGCGGGACGTGACGGCGGTGAGCATCGCGTACGACGCCCAGCTCGCGGGCGGCCGGCAGTCGGCGCCGCTGGTGGGCGTGGACCCGGCCGGATACGCGGCACTCACCGCCCGGACGGGCCTGGGGTCCTTCGAGAAGGGCGAGTTGATGAAGGCGCGGGGGGCGGGGAAGGCACGGGAGGCGCTGACCGCGGTGGCCTCCCCGACGGTGGCCGCCACGTACGGCACCCGCCCCATCCCCGTACGGCTCCAGGACGGCACCACCTTCACCGTCCGCATCACGACGGTCCGGGACCGCACTCCGGCGGTGTCCGGCACGGAGTTCCTGGTCGTGAACCGGGCGGAACTGCCCGCCTCGGCGGCCCTCCCGACGGCACTGCTGCTGACCGGCGCGCAGGTGGACGCGACGGCCCTGCGCAAGGTGACGGGCACGGCGGGCCACGTGCAGCTGAGGTCGGAGGAGCGAGCCCGGTACGTCGGCTCCCCCCTCCAGTCGGGTGCCGAGGACATCTACACGGCCGCGGTCGCGGCGGGCGCGGGCTACGCGGTCCTGGCCCTGCTGCTCTCCCTCCTCCGCGCGGCCCCCGAACGCACCGCGCTGCTGGCCCGCCTCCGCACGATGGGCCTCACCCGCGCCCAGGGCCGCCGCCTCCTGATCCTGGAGTCCCTGCCCCAGGCGGTACTGGCCGCGGTGGGCGGCGCGTTGACGGGCTGGGCGACGGTGGCCCTGCTCTCCCCGGGCATCGACCTGACGACGATCGCCCTGGCTTCCGCACCGTCGTCGGCGGGCCGGGCCGAGTTGAGCACGTCCGCCCTGTCCCTGGCGATCCCGGCGGCCTCGGTGGTGCTGGTGACGGTCGGAGTGGCGGGGATACAGGCGTGGTGGTCGGGGAGACGGGGGTCGGTGGGGGAGCTGAGGGCGGGGGATGCGAGATGAACCGCCGGAGATACCCGCCCCGCCTCACCCCGGCCTACGACCCGAGGAGCCCCCAGTGACCACGAACCCCACCCTCGCGGACCTGACCACCCGCGCCGCCACGGCCCGCAACGCCCCCACCTACGGCCACGACGCCCTTATCACCTGCGACCGCCTGGTCCGCATCTTCACCACGGACGGCATAGAGGTCCAGGCCCTCCAAGGCCTGGACCTCCTCGTCCGCGACGGTGAACTCATGGCCCTGGTAGGCGCGTCCGGCAGCGGCAAGTCCACCCTCATGAACATCCTCGCCGGCCTCGACACCCCCACCGCCGGCGCCGCCCGCGTGGCCGACCACGACCTCCTGGCGATGACCCCGAAGGACCGTCTCGCCTACCGCCGCAGGACCGTCGGCTTCGTCTGGCAGCAGACGGCCCGCAACCTTCTCCCCTATCTGACCGCCGCCCAGAACATCACCCTCCCGATGCAACTGGCCACGAGGACCACCCGCAAAGCCCGCAAGGCGCAGACCGAACGCGCCCTGGAACTCCTGGAGTTGCTGGACATCGCCGACTGCCGGGACCGCCACCCGAACCAGATGTCCGGCGGTCAGCAGCAACGCGTGGCGATAGCCGTGGCCCTCGCCAACTCCCCCGCCGTCCTGCTCGCCGACGAACCCACCGGCGAACTCGACTCGCACACCGCGGAACAGATCTTCGCCGCGTTCCGCACCGCCAACGAACACCTCGGCACCACGATCGTCATCGTCACCCACGACCAGGCGGTGGCGAGCGAGGTCCGGCGCACGGTGGCCATCCGCGACGGCCGCACCTCCACGGAGGTCCTGCGCCGCAGCGAGGTGGACGCGACCACGGGCCACGAGACGGTCGTGGCGCGCGAGTACGCCATGCTGGACCGGGCCGGCCGCCTCCAGCTCCCCGCCGAGTACACGGAGACCCTGGGCATGCGCGACCGAGTGGCCCTGGAACTGGAACCGGACCACATCGGCGTATGGCCGGACGACAGCGACCGCGCCTGACCGTTGGTTCTACGACGCTCAGCGCACGCTGACGTCCAGCGCCCCGAGTCCCGCCCGCCGTACGGCGATGGACCCATAGGGCGTACGAAGCCGCAGCCACGCACCGGAGGAGAGCAGCGCCAACTCCCCGGCGGCGCGCAGGAACCCGAAGGACTGCGCCGCGTGCACGGCCCGCACCGGAAGATGCGTGTCCCCGACCGTCCGGGACCAGATCTCCCGTCCGATCCGGTCGAGTTCGGGGCGCGTACGCCGCTCTTCCGCCAACTCCCCCGTACGGGCCCGGAATTCGGCGACCCCCGCACCGACCATCGCCCGCAGCGCCTCGGACGCGGGCAACCCCGGCACCGGCCGCCACCCGCCCCGAGGCGGCAGCACCCCGGCCCACGGCGGCCCGGTGACCGCCCGCGGCACGAGGGCCGTCGCACCCGTCTCATCAACGGACTCGAGCAGCTCCCCGGCGGACACGGTCACATCGAGCGTGACGTCCAGCCCGTTCTCGTACGGCTTCGCCAGCCGCACCGCGCGGATCGCCAGTACGTCGAAGGACGGCGGGCGCCCGAAGACGGCGAGCGCGGTACCGGCCGCCTGGAGACGCACCGCGGCTCCACGGTCGTAGTGGAGCAGCCTGGAGAGGAAGGCCGCGAGATCCGCCGCCTCCCCCTCGTCGGCGAGGTGGAGCACCGTCATGCGGCGACGGCCTCCTCCTCGTCGTCATCCCGGTACTCCTCCAGGAACTCCCGCTCCTCGGAGGTGATCCGACGCGGCCGCTGCGTCTCGAAGTCGAACGGCACGATGACCGTCGAGGCGCGTACGTAGATCTCGGCGCCGTCCTTCACCTCGTAGGAGATGGTGAAGGACGCCGCCCTGATCTCCGTGACCCACAGCTCGATGTCCACGGGGGTGTGCCGGTGGACGAGCTGCCGCTTGTAGTCGATCTCATGGCGCGCCACCACGGACCCCTGCTTGAAGTCCTTCTCCGGGCGGAACAGGAAGTCGATACGGGCTTCCTCCAGGTAGCGGAGGAAGACCACGTTGTTGACGTGGCCGTACGCGTCCATGTCCGCCCAGCGCAGCGGGCAGTGGTAGATGTGCCGCAAGATCGATCAGCCCCGGGTCAGCTTCTTGTAGGTGGCGCGGTGCGGACGCGCGGCGTCGGCGCCCAGCCGCTCGATCTTGTTCTTCTCGTACGACTCGAAGTTGCCCTCGAACCAGTACCACTTGGACTCACCCTCGTACGCGAGGATGTGGGTCGCGACCCGGTCCAGGAACCAGCGGTCGTGGGAGATGACCACAGCCGCGCCCGGGAACTCCAGCAGAGCGTTCTCGAGCGAGGACAGGGTCTCGACGTCGAGGTCGTTGGTGGGCTCGTCGAGGAGCAGCAGGTTGCCGCCCTCCTTGAGCGTGAGCGCCAGGTTCAGACGGTTGCGCTCACCACCGGACAGGACGCCGGCCGGCTTCTGCTGGTCCGGACCCTTGAAGCCGAAGGCGGAGACATAGGCCCGCGACGGCATCTCGACCTGGCCCACGTTGATGTAGTCCAGCTCGTCCGACACCACGGCCCACAAGGTCTTCTTGGGGTCGATGTTGGCGCGGCTCTGGTCGACGTAGCTGATCTTGACCGTGTCGCCGATCTTGACCGAACCGGAGTCCGCGGGCTCAAGGCCCTGGATCATCTTGAACAGCGTGGTCTTGCCCGCGCCGTTCGGGCCGATGATGCCGACGATGCCGTTGCGCGGCAGCGTGAACGAGAGGTCGTCGACCAGGACCTTGTCGCCGAACGCCTTCGAGAGGTTGTTGACCTCGACGACGATGGAGCCAAGACGCGGGCCCGGCGGGATCTGGATCTCCTCGAAGTCCAGCTTCCGCATCTTGTCGGCCTCGGCCGCCATCTCCTCGTAACGGGCGAGGCGGGCCTTGGACTTGGTCTGGCGGCCCTTGGCGTTGGAGCGGACCCACTCCAGCTCTTCCTTGAGGCGCTTGGCGCGCTTCTCGTCCTTGCGGCCCTCGACCTTGAGGCGCGTGGCCTTCTTCTCCAGGTACGTGGAGTAGTTGCCCTCGTAGGGGATCGCGCGGCCGCGGTCGAGCTCGAGGATCCACTCGGCGACGTTGTTCAGGAAGTACCGGTCGTGAGTGACGGCGACGACAGCGCCCGAGTACTTCGAGAGGTGCTGCTCCAGCCAGTTCACCGACTCGGCGTCGAGGTGGTTGGTGGGCTCGTCGAGGAGGAGCAGGTCCGGGGCCTCGATCAGCAGCTTGCAGAGCGCGACACGGCGCTTCTCACCACCCGAGAGGGTGGTGACGGGCCAGTCGCCGGGCGGGCAGCCCAGCGCCTCCATGGCCTGCTCCAGCTGTGCGTCCAGGTCCCAGGCGTTGGCGTGGTCCAGGTCCTCCTGGAGCTTGCCCATCTCGTCCATGAGCGCGTCCGAGTAGTCGGTCGCCATGAGCTCGGCGACCTCGTTGAAGCGCGTGAGCTTGCCCATGATCTCGGCGGCGCCGTCCTGGACGTTCTCCAGGACCGTCTTGGACTCGTCGAGCTTCGGCTCCTGCATGAGGATGCCGACGCTGAAGCCGGGCGACAGGAACGCGTCACCGTTGGAAGGCTGCTCGAGCCCCGCCATGATCTTCAGAACGGTGGACTTACCGGCACCGTTCGGCCCGACCACACCGATCTTCGCGCCGGGCAGGAAGCTCAGCGTCACGTCGTCAAGGATGACCTTGTCGCCGTGCGCTTTGCGCGTCTTGCGCATGGTGTAGATGTACTCAGCCAAGAGAAACCGTCCGGCAGCTTGAAATCTGGCAGTGGGCAGATACACCCCATCTTGCCTGAGGTCCACCCTTGGGTGGTAACCCGTTTGGCTGGGGGGCTGTGACCTGGGGGTTCGCCGTCCGCGGCGGTAGATCGACCGTCACTGTCGGTTGTCGTCACTCAGACGGACCGCGAAAGGTGTCCTTCCGGATGCCCTATACAGAATGGGGACGACATGACGCCCGCCGTCACACCGGCACCGTGGCTCAGTCCTGCGTCGGCGTCTTCTTCTGGCGGACGAGCACCAGCGCCGCCCCGCCGATCACCACCAGAGCGATGGCCATCCCCGCGATCACCGGCGTCGCGCTGGAGCTGCCCGTCTCGGCCAGGTTCGTGTCGGCGGCACCGCCCACCGTCGCCGGGCTCGGCTCGCTGAGGGTCTGGACCGCGTCCCCGGTCTCGGCGCCCTGCGTCTGGCAGTCGAGGACACCGGTGAAGCGCTTGTCGAGGCCGCCGGAGCCGGTGATGGTGAAGTCGTACGCCTGGTCCTCCTGGAGCGGGATCGTCACCGTCTGCGACTCTCCCACCGGGATGCTGTGCTCGACGCCCAGCAGCTCGAAGGTGAAGGCCGCGTCGCCCTCGTTGGTCGCGGTGATGTCCACGCCGCCCGCCACGCAGTTCTTCACCGCGGACAGCGCGGTTATCGCGCCCTGCTCCGCCCACGTCGCGCTCGCCGTCGCCGAGACCGTCGACTCGCTGGAGCCGGCCAGGATCTGCGTCTGACTCCGGCTCTCGGAGGCGAAGGCACGGCCCACCGGCACGGTGGTGGAGGCCTGCACGGTCAGCTCGGCCGAGCCGGCCGGCGCGTCCTCGGGCACGTCGAAGAACAGCTCGGCGCCACTCTTCGCCGACGTCAGCGGCTTGCCGTCCTTGCCCACGATCCGCACGCCGCTCGTCTGGGCGTCCGCCGGCGGCGTCACCGTCACGCTGTCCGCGTCGGTACGAACCGTCACCGGACCGAGCAGACCGCCGGGGCGGCCGGAGACCGCGGCGGGGTCGAGGGTCAGCGACGCCCTGGGCTCCGCCAGATCGCGGGCGCTCTTCTGAAGGTAGTCAGCGAGCTTCTCGGCCTGCGGGTCGACGGCGTCGACGTCCGCGTCGTCCGAGTAGCGCCAGATGGCGACCTGGGTACCGGCCGCCGCGTCCTGCTCGGTGAGGCCGCCGCCGACACCCGCCTTGGCGGCGAGCGCCGCGAGGTCGTTCACCTGCGGGTAGGAGTTCTGCAGGATCCAGCGGATCCGGCCCGCCTCCTTGTTGACCCCGAGCGAGGTCCCGCTCCAGGGCGTCTCGTGGTACTTGGCGTCCTGCTGCGTGGGGTTGTGGAGGTCGACGCAGTACGTCTGCAGGGTGCCGCCGCCGTCGACGGACATCTCGAACAGGCCCGCCGACACCTCCAGGTCCCCGGAGTCGTCGTGTATGACGGCCGCGCCGTACGTCTTCAGGCCGCCCATGGTGGCGGTCGCCCCACCCTGGTTCTGCGCCGTCGTGTCGGCGGCGGCGGCCGTGCCGGCACCGGTCGTCAGCACGCCGGCCGCGACAAGCCCGGACACCAGCGTCGCGGCGGCACCGCGGACCGCCCTTCGCCTGCACGCGGACAACAACGCAGAAAACACAGAATTCCCCTTCGAGCAGGACCCGTTGACGTGGGGGGAACGGTCCCACCAGCAGAATCAGCAGCCCCGAGAGCTATGCCCGGCATCCTAGGTATGTGCTCGCACCACGGTTCCCGGTGATGCACTCGGGCGGCCGTTCCGACTCGGAATCGTTATCGCCAAGATCGCCTGCGAGCAGGGCTTATCGACAAATCCACCGGTTCGTTCGGTGCGCATTCGCCGATAAGCCGCAGTTCGGTCGCTGACGTCAGGTCACCGCGGCGACTTCCGGCTCGCGTTGGGCCTCGCTGTCCTCGACGGGCGTCTCCCAGTTCGGCTCGGGCCGGGACGGCACCCCGGCCGTCTCCGGTTTCGGCTCGCGCCGGAACATGGACGTGCCCCGCGCCATGTCGTGGCCGATCGCCACGGCGTCGATGTCCGCCGAGGTCCAGTTCTTCCCGTCGTGCACATCCGTACGGATCTTCAGCCGGCCGTGCACGATGACGGGCTCCCCCACCGACAGACAGGCCGCCACGTTCGCGGCGAGCTGCCGATTGGCCCACACCGTGAAGAAGTTGGTGTGCCCGTCCTTCCACTCGTTCTTCTCACGGTCCAGATAGCGTGCGGTCACCGCCATCCGGAACCGTGCCGACGAACCGTTCTCTGTCTCCCGGAACACCGGCTGCGTCGCCACGTTCCCCACCACACCGACGATCGTCTCGTTCATCTCGAACCCCTCCCGGATACGCCGAACGGGCCCGTCCCGTACGGCTGCGTCTGCTGCGCCGACCGCATCCGTCGCGATCGCCGTGCAGCCAGACTGCCTCCGCCGGCACGAGCCCGCCGAGCACTGTGGACCACCGGCCCACCTGTGGAGAACTCCGCCACCCGAACGAGCGACGCCCCCTCGAGAAGCCCTCTAGAAGGCCCCCGAGGGGCACGTCACCGCACCCCGGCCTCCACCCCCAACACCCTCCCGTACTGCTCCCGGACCTCCCGGTACCGCAACAGCTCCGCCGCCACCGGGTCCAGCACCCGGGCCCGCCCGCACCCGGCCGCCGCCTCCCTGAGCCGCCGCTCCGCCTCCATCCCGTAGCGCCGTGCGGGCCCCCGCGCCGCCATCCGGCAGCTCCACTCCACGAGCGGCCCACCGATGATCCCGACCACCATCAGCAGCACCGGCACACCGAGGTTCGGCGCCATGAACCCGGCGATCTGGCCCACCAGCCACAGCCCGCCGACGACTTGGAGAAGCGTCATGGACGCCTGCGCGAACACGGCCGCCGGCCACCAGCCCGGCCGCGGCGGTCGCCCCGGCGGCAGCCCCGCGCGCGCGGCCAGCTCGTCCAGTGCCTCGGGCAGCCCCTGCGAGCCCCGTGCGGCCGCCTCCCGCACCGCCTGCGCCCACGGCGGCGCGAGCCCGGCCGAGGCCCGGTCGGCGACCGTCCGCACCGCCTGCTCGACACGCTGCCGAGCGGTGACCTCCTCGTCGGCCTGAGCGCGCAACGGGAGACGCCCGGTGGGCGGTTCGAGCCGGTCCTGGTGCCACCGCCACAGCCGTAGCCACGGCGTTCCGCACGCGCGGTTGGCGTTGCGCAGCCACGCCCGCTCGGCCGCCTCGCCGGCCGCCGTCGCACCGACCGCGTCCGCGAGCCGCACGGCGAACTCGTCCCGCGCCTCCTCGCTCAGCCCGGTCCGCCGCCCGGTGGCGTACACGGACCGCAGCCGCCACGCGGCGGCGTCCACGTCGGCCGAGATCCGGCGCCCCGGCGCCTGCCGCTCGGTCACGAACTGGCCGAGCGTCTCGCGCAGTTCCCCCACGCCGTCGCCGGTGAGCGCGGACAGCGCGAGCACGGTCGCGCCCGGTTCGCCGTACTCGCCCAGCGCGATCCCGTCCTCGTCGAGCAGCCGCCGCAGGTCGTCGAGGACCTGCTCGGTGGCCTCCCCGGGCAACCGGTCGATCTGGTTGAGGACGACGAACATGACCTCCGCGTGTCCCGCCATGGGCCGCAGGTACCGCTCGTGCAGCACGGCGTCGGCGTACTTCTCGGGGTCGACGACCCAGATGACCGCGTCGACGAGGTCGAGGATGCGGTCCACGTGCTCGCGGTGCTGTACGGCCGCGGAGTCGTGGTCGGGCAGGTCCACCAGGACGAGTCCGCGCAACTGCGCCTCCATCTCGGCGTTCTGCACCGGGCGGCGCCTGAGCCGGGGCGGGATGCCGAGCCGCTCGATGAGGCTCGCCGCGCCGTCGCTCCAACTGCACGCGATGGGCGCGGCGGTGGTCGGACGCCGTACGCCCGTCTCCGAGATGGTCACTCCGGCCAGCGTGTTGAACAGCTGCGACTTGCCGCTGCCCGTGGCGCCCGCGATGGCGACGACGGTGTGCTGCCCGGACAGCCTGCGCCGCGCCGCGGCCTCGTCGAGCACCCTGCTCGCCTCGGCGAGCGTCCGGCTGTCGAGCCGGGTCCGGGAGAGCCCCACCAGTTCGCGCAGCGCGTCGAGCCGCGACCTGAGCGGTCCGTCGTACGCGAGCGGCGCGGCGATCTGCGCGCCGGAACCCCGGGTCTCGACCACGGCGACGGGTTCCGCCGCGGCGGCGTCGGTGACCCGCCGCGCGATCAGCCCGTCGTCCCACGCGTCCGAGGAGTCCGAGGAGTCCGACGAGTCCGTGCGGTCCTCCCCGCGCGCGTGCTCATCGTCCGGCTCCTCGGGCTCGTCCTCCGTGGGGTCCACGGCGTCCCCGGTCTTTACGGCCTCGTCCTGCGCCGGCGTGCCGTCCTCGTCCTCGGAGACGGCGTCCTGCGTGTGATCGGTCTGGTCCTCGTCAGTGACGGCGGTCACCGGTCACCTCTCCTTCTGCAGTACGGACAGCGCGGCGATGAGTTCGGCCTGCGGCTCGGGGTGTACGTCGAGGGCGTCGAGCGGCGCGAGCCGGCGCTCGCGTTCCGTCTGGACCACCTGGTCCACGTGCTCGGTGAGCAGTCGTCCGCCCCGGTCGCGGAGCCTGAGCGCGCCGTGCGCCCCGATCCGCTCGGCGAGCCCCTCGCCCGCGGAGCGCGCCCGGCGGCCGCCCAGCAGCGCGGTGGCGACGAGCGCGGCGATCACCTCGGGGTCGGGCGCGACGCTGCGGTCGAGGTCGCGCACCTCCTCCTCGGCGAACTCCTCGAGCTCGCGCCGCCACCGTCGTACGGCCATCCCGATCCGGTGTTCGGCGCTCTCCGGCGCCGGGTCCCGGCCGGCCAGCTCGGGTGCGCCCGCCGCCGGTTCGCGCCGCCAGGCCTCGTCGACGCGCTCGTCGGCGGCGCTGACGGCGCACAACAGGAGCGCGGCGAGGCTCCCCGTGAGCGCGTCGAGAAGCTCTGCGCCGGAGCAGTCGAGCGGGAACGCGCGCCACCGCTTGAGCGCGTCCCCGGCGAGTACGGCGCCCGCCTGCAGCCGTCCTCGCACGCGGGTGTGCTCGCTGTCGTACGCCCCGTCGACGGCGGCGGTGAGCCGCAGCGCGGCCGCGTACTGGGCGGCTGCGGCGCTGGCCAGCTCGGGCATCCGGGCCTTGAGCGAGTCGAGGACGCCGTGGGCGGTGCGGCCCAGGGTGCGCTGCCGGGCGGCCGGGTCCTGGGCCTGGTGGACGAGCCAGGCCCTGAGCGGTGCGACGGCGGTGGCCGGCAGCAGTCCGCCGCCCCATGCCGACTCGGGGAGCTCGGGCACGGTGAAGCGCGGTACCTCGCCGAGTCCGGCCTTGGTGAGCAGCGCCCCGTACTGGCGGGAGACCTCGGAGACGACCTGGTGCGGCACCCGGTCGAGGACGGTCACGAGGGCGGCGTTGTACTCCTTGGCGGTACGCAGGAGATGCCAGGGGACGGCGTCGGCGTACCGGGCCGCCGTGGTGACCATGACCCAGATGTCGGCCGCGCAGATGAGTTCGGCGGCCAGGGTGCGGTTGTCGGCGACGAGGGAGTCGACGTCGGGTGCGTCGAGGAGGGCGAGGCCGGGCGGGAGGCTGTCGGCGGTCTCGACGCGCAGCACGCGCGCGGGATCCTCGCCGGGCAGCAGGAGTTCGTCGCTCCCGTCCCGGTGCGGCACCCACACGCGCGTGAGGTCGGGCAGCACGCGCATTCCGCTGAACCAGTGATGGTCCTCCGGATGGCACACCAGCACGGGTGTCCGCGTGGTCGGCCGCAGTACGCCCGCCTCGCTGACCCGTCTGCCCACAAGGGAGTTGACGAGGGTCGACTTGCCGGCGCCCGTCGAGCCCCCCACGACGGCCAGCAAGGGCGCTTCGGGTTCCCTCAACCGGGGCACCAGATAGTCGTCGAGCTGGGCGAGCAGTTCGTCGCGGTTGGCACGCGCGCGTGGAGCCCCCGCAAGGGGCAGCGGGAAGCGTGCGGCGGCGACACGGTCGCGCAGGGCGGAGAGTGCGTCGAGCAGCTGAGGCCGTACGTCCAAGGTCACCACATGTGAAGAATGCCCAATTTTAGGTGATTTCTGAAGCATATGGCCATGTCTGCGCGCCGATAGAACACAAGGGGACGGAAGGGACGACTGGGACAACGGCACAGTCCAGGCATAACGAGTGCACAACACCCGGGGCGCGAGACGCCAAAAGCGATGCACGATTCGTACCTGCCTGCGATTATCAGGACCGCTTCACCGAACCTCCACATTGAGCCACGGAGGCGAAGCAGCAGGGACAAGGATCCGGGAGCCCTATCCTTGTCCCCGGCAACGTCACGGATCAGCCCACACCCGGGCACCAGGTACGAGGCCACCACACCGGCCCCCGTAGCTCAGTGGATAGAGCAGGCGCCTTCTAAGCGCTTGGCCGCAGGTTCGAGTCCTGCCGGGGGCGCGCGTTTATGCATGTCAGAGCCCCTTTCCAACCCTTCGCAAGATCACTTGCGGAGGGTTTTTTGTTGCCCTGGAGGGCTTTTTATCCCACGGTCCACCGATCACTGTGAACCACGACTTGTCCGTGCGAAGGCCGGGAGCGTGCTCTCCGCCCCAGGCCCGCTTGATCTCCTCACGCACGGCGCGGTGGTGGGTGTGTCAAGTGCAGTAGCCGCTGGTGTCGACGATGACGTCGGCGGTGCCGTCGTTGTTGTGGTAGATGCTGATCTGCCCGTTGGCGTCGGTGGGGGTGAGGTTGGCGGGCGCGGGGAAAGGCGCTTCCGCCGAGTTCGTCGGCGATCCCGCAGGTTTTGATCGAGCGGGACTCGCGGAGGCCGTGTCCGGCCCCGGAGGCGGTGTGCTGGACGGGGATGTCCCGCCAGGGCAGGGCCGCGAGCTGATGGTGGGCAGTGGGCTGGTTGGTCTTGATCACGGCGATGTAGTGGGCCTTCTTGGTCTCGACCAGCCAGGAGATGTTCGCCTTGACCGAGTGCAGGGCGTCGAAGGTGATGACGGTGCCGACAGCGGACGGAAGTGTGTGGTTTCGTTCGTCTTCGCGCCGACCTCCACCTGGGCGAGGGTCATGACGGTGCCGTGAGTGACCGCGGAGAGCAGATGCCGGCGCGTCGCGATGAGACGGGCTGGTCCCCAACGAGCACTCCCCCTCCTGGGGCATCACCAACGATCCGGACACCTATGGAACTTGATCAAGCACTGGAGGGATGTTGCGATGACCAAGTCCGTAGATGTGGCCAGAAGTTGCTCCCGAAACCACGCTGCAGCAAGCCGAAGGGCGCAGAGTTCAGGCTTTGAGGTAAAGCTGCTCCGCCTCCAGAATCGTGCTGCCCAGCGGGCTGTCATACGGCCAGGAATCCGCGATGACACGGCCGACGCCCCGCAGGCGCTCCGTACGGGGCGGCAGCTCCGGGGATGAGAGCTGGAGCTCCATCTGCGAAAGCTGCGCTCGGATCGAGGCGAGCTGCTTGGCGCTGCTCACACGACCCTGACCTGCGGCATGCCGGTCCAGTTCCTCGTCGATCCCGTGCAAGGCTCGCGTAATCACGGCGAGAGATTTCTGTACGGGTGCTTCGGGCATTACGGCTCCAGCAGATCTGCATCGGGGTTCAGTACATACGTCTGTTTTCCGCCGCCAGGATATCCAATGCCCTGCGGCCCGACTCGGCCTTCAATGATGGGGGCGCCTGGGCGGATCTTCCATTGTTTGAGGAACGTGAATTGGTTCCATGACGCCTTGACGGCGATCTCCTCGCGTGTTGCAGGCCACTGCGTGGTCAGATAGCGTCCGCGCGCCCAGGCACCCTCGTTGTCGTAGAAGCGCATTCCGTAGTCATTGTTACCGGCCCGGCGCACGCTGATCGTGCCCTCTTCGAAGGACTGCATGACCTGGATCCGGAATGCGCGGGGGACACCGGCATCGCGCAGCAGCTGTGCGGCCTCCTTGGTGCCGGCGTACGGATCGAGCCCGGCTATTTCCCCGTCCACCTTGCACGGGGCGAGGCCCAAGGGGTCGGTCCAGCTGTGCGGGTTGGTGACGTAGGCGACCGGGTTGGGGGACGGAGCGAGGCCCAGCGGGTCGGCAGTGAGGTAGCGGGCTGTCTCGGGATCGTAGTGGCGGAAGTAGTTGTAATGGAGTTCTGTTTCCGGGTCGCAGTACTGGCCCGGAAAGCGCAGTGGCATGTACGCCGCGTTGTCGGCAGCCCAAGTCGTGGCGCCCTACAGCGTGTTACGGCTGCGCCAGGCTATGTCGCCGGTCTCGTCGACGAGTTCACGGGGCGTGCCGACGACATCGGTGACGATCGCGAAGCAGCGGGAGCCGATCTCGGACTGAGGCGCGTCGAGGGCGGTGAAGCGTTCCGTCTGCGTGATCGGGTGCGGGCCCTCGTGGTCCCAGGTGAGTGTGACGCGGTCGGGCGACTCCGTGCCGGTGGTGCTCTGTTCGCACAGGACGACGCCGTCCCAGGTGAAGTCGGTCTGCTCCACGACGGTTTCGCCGTCAGCGGCCAGGCGTTGCTTGGCGATACGGCGACCGAGGGCGTCGTATCTGTATCTCCAGCGGGTGCCGTCCGGGGTGACCGCGGCGACGAGGTGGTCTTCGCCGTCCCAGATGTAACGCCAGGTATCGGGTTTGCGAGACAGGCGGGTCTTCTGGCGTTGGGTGATGCGGCCCGCCGCGTCGTGTTCGTAGCGGACGTTTCCGGCCCGGGTGATGCGGGTGCCTGTGTACGCGCGTGAGCCGGTGGCGTCGTGGCCCGGGTGTGTGGCGGGCCACGCGGCATCGGTCTGGTTGCCCGCATCGTCATAAGGCGTAGCGCTCGCTCCAGCCCGCCGCACGGACGGCCGTCACGCGGCCCGCGGCATCGAGGTCGAAGTCGCTGGTGCCGGTCAGTTGGTCTTCGATCGCGATGAGGTGGCCGTCGGCGCGGTAGGAGTAGGCGCGTCTTTGGAGCTTGTGGCCACTGGTGCGGTCTGTCACTGCCTGCGTGGTCAGGCGGCCGAGCGCGTCGAAGGTGCTCGGCACGGTGAGGGTGTCGCCGAAGTGGCGGCTCAGTTCCCGGCCCACCGGGTCCCGGTCTAACGTGACGGTTCGGCCTGCGCTGGTGCGCTCGGTGCAGTTGCCCGCCGCGTCGTAGCTCCAGGTGCTCGCCATGCCGGCAGGCGTCGTGCGCCGAGTACGGCGTCCCAGGACGTCGTACTCGTACGTGATGGTGCGCCCGTTGACGGTTTCGGAACGCAGGCGGCCGACATCGTCGTGGTCCCGGACCACGGTCGCGTCGGACGTCGTGGCCGTGGCGAGATCACCACGAGCCGTGTAGGTGAAGCTGCTGACCTTGCCGTCGTTCGTCTGCCGGGTGATCTGTCCGAGCACGTCGCGCTCGAAGCGGACGGTGTGACCGAGCACGTTGGTGCGGGCGACGAGACGACCTGCGAGGTCGTGGACGTAGTGCAGGGTGCGGTCGTCGAAGTCCGTCTCGGCGATGAGGTGTCCGGCGAGGCCGTATTCGTAACTCCAGGACTGTCCCAGCGAGTTGGTGACCTGGGTGAGGCGCTGTTCGGAGTCGTGGGTGAAGGCGTGCCGCACTCCGTCCGGGCCGGTGCGAGCCGCAGGAAGGTCGAAATGGGTGTACTCGAAGCGGTGCACCGCACCCTGCGGGTCGGTATGGGCGGTGCAGTTGCCCTCCCCGTCGTACACCCACGTCTGACTGCTGCCGTCCGGGGCGGTCCGGCGGGTGGGCTTGCCCTCCACGGTCCATTCGAAGCGGGTCACGTTGCCGAGCGGATCGGCCAGGCTGATCGTGCGACCGAAAGCATCTCGCTCACAGTGGGTTTCCGCTCCCAGAGGATCGGTTGTCACCAGGGGCAGACCGGCACTGTTGCACCGGATACGCGTGCGGTTCCCCAACGGGTCGACGATGGACGTCAGGTGACCGCGCTCGTTGCAGGAGAAGCGAGTGGTCGCACCGGCGGCGTCGGTGATGGCCGTACGGTTGCCGCGGTCGTCGTATGTGTAACGCCAGAGGATGCCCCCTGGGTCGGCCGCTGTGACCGGCAGGCCGAGGTGGTTGTACTCGGCGCGCGTCTCACCGCCGTCCGCGCGGATGACGGCCACGGCGCGCCCGAATTCGTCGTAGCGGTAGCGGGTGGTGTTCCCGAGCGCGTCGGTGACGGCCGCCAGGCGGTTCGCGGCGTCCCACTCCTGGTTGACGGTGTGGCCAAGCGCATTGGTCTCGCGGATGAGGCGGTAGGCGGCGTTGTGCTCGTATCGGGTGCTGTGGCCACGGGAGTTGGTGACGGTGGTGGTACGGGTGGCGTCGTCGTAGGTGAGGGTGCCGGAGAGGAAGAGGTCCCTCCTAAACAGGTCTCCACTCAATCGATTGAGAAGTGGACGCGTCAGAACCACCGTCTGCTGCCCGTGCCTAGTCTGAAGCGGGACACTGTCCGGCATCGCGCCGCGCATGGAAGGCCCTCCACAGCGTCGCGCTCACGACATCCGCCCCACCCTGCAGGGCGAAACAGGTCGTGCGATTCCGCCGTGAACTCCTGCAACGGCTTCGCCGTACTCGTCCCCGGATTTGGGCGCCGCTGCGGGAGCGGCTGGCGCGCCGGTGTCCAGAGCGAGGCGGCCGGACACCCGCAGACTCACTGTGCGGCGTTCCACTCGGGGCCGTCACCGGGAACCACCCCCACGACGGCGCCGCCGCACCCGCGGTACCGCCACCGTCCCGGAAAGCACCAGCTCACGCCCGGCACGAGGCCGTACAGATGCTGTCGGTGCCCCGCCGGGCGCCGATTTTCCGCAGATCAGGCGCCATTCCCAGCCCGTCGCAAGGTTGCATGCGGCTGACTTTTCGCTTGTCGCGGCCTTTGCCCCTGTTTCAGGCTCACCCTGTGCGGCTCCATCCCACTGCGTCCCCCAGGAGGTCTCACATCTCCCGCCTCATGGGGACTCTGCACAGAGAAGTGTCTGGTCAGCACGTTTCAAACGGTGCGTCGGAGACAAACTGAGCAGGCGCCCTGGCGGCACCTGCTCTCTTCTCCACCCTTCTTCGCTCCTGGCTCGAACGGCTCCCACGCCAAGGACCCCTACCGTCGCAGTTGCTTCTTCTGCGACACGGGACTTCGGGTGAGCAAGCTCGAAGGGTCTCGCTGTGCGGCGACGACCTCGTGCGCGTTCAGCAGAAAGCGCTGGATTGTTGCCAGCTCCGTGTCGGAGAAGGCCCTCGTGGCAGCGACGACCTCCGCGATCAGCGGTCCGAAGAACGACTGTCCGAGGGTGACTGCCCGTTCATCAACCTCGAGCAGCACACGGCGTCGGTCGCGGCTGTCGCGTGTGCGCCGCACGTGGCCAAGCCGCTCGAGCCGGTCGACAAGGGCTGTGGTGCCCGCAGAGTTCAGGCCGAGCTGCCGCCCGAGCCAGCCGGGCGTCGCGAGCGTGTCCGCCCGAGCGGCATCCAACAGGCAGATCAGGGCACGCAGGTCGGTCGGGTGCAGGCTGTTGCGTTGCGCGAACTCGGCTCCGAGCAGGTCGAGTTCGACAGTGATGGCACGTAGCTGATGCACAACCCGCAGTCCAGGCTCTCCTTCGTCCATGCCATTCGCCCTTCCGTGATCGATCCGGCACCATAGTATCTCGCTCAACGAGATACTTGCTCAGCGACCTAATTTCTGAGGGCGTCCCATGACAGAAGACCTGACTCGCTTTCTGGCGGCGTACGACACCGTCCTGGACCACTGGCCCGTGCCCGTCGACCGGATGGACCTGACGTCGGCGTACGGCACAACCCGGGTCACCGCGTGCGGACCCGTGGACGGGGAGCCGCTGGTGCTGCTGCACGGTGGCGGCGCCACCTCGGCGGTGTGGTTTGCCAACGTGGCCGACCTGAGCCGCACCCGGCGCGTCTACGCCGTCGACCGGATCGGCGAGGCAGGCCGCAGCCTGCGCGGGGGCCGCCCCGTCCGGTCCGTCGACGACCTTCTCGACTGGCTGGACGGCGTACTCGACGGCTTGGGCCTGGCCCGCGCCGACCTGTGCGGGCACTCCTATGGCGGATGGATTGCCCTCACCTATGCGCTGCGCACGCCGCAGCGGGTCCGCAAGCTCGCTCTCCTCGATCCCACCCAGTGCTTCGCTGGATTCAAGGCTCGGTACCTGCTACGCGCCCTTCCCCTGCTCATCCGGCCCACCGCCCAACGGGCCCGCGCGTTCCTCGCCTGGGAAACGCACAGCGCGGAAGTCGACCCGGCATGGCTGGACCTGTACGGGCTCGCCGCCGAATTCCCGCGCACGAAGGCCGTCGTGGGCAATCGCCCGAGGCCCGGGCAACTGCGGAGCTCGACGATCCCGACGCTGGTGCTGCTTGCCGGGGACAGCAGGGCGCACGACATTCGGCGCGTCGAGGCGGCGGCACGGCTGCACCTGCCACACGTCGAGACCGCGGTACTCCCCGGCCTGTCGCACCACAGCGTCCCGTTCACCCGGGCCGCCGCACTCAACAGCATGCTCCTGGACTTCCTCGGCAAGCCTTGAACCGGGGTGGGAGGTTCCACATCATTCCCGGACTCAGCACGGCCGGAGGCTGGAAGAAGACATCGGACTCACTCGTCCAGGGCTTGGCCATACGCATACGTGGTCCGTGTACCGGCAGCCGCGTACCGGCACCCGGCACGTGCACGGCGGAGGCAAGCTCGCACCCGATACGCCGTCACCGGCACTACCGGTACCGGTAGATGGTGCTGTGGTCCTCCAGTTTCTCGGGTGTCGCACCCCACGGCGGCATCTTCTCTCTCCGCGCCACGATCCGGCCGCGCTGGGCGTCTCCCGGGCCGGGCGGCTTCGCGGGGAGATAGCGGGCGTTCCGATGCCGCAACTGCCAGCGGGACCACACTAGGTCGATGAAGGCATGGTGCATCCAGAAGACGGGGTCGTTGACGGAGGCGCCGGTCGCCATGTGGCCCCCGACCCATCGGTGGACCCGGTTGTGGTTGCGCCACGACACCGCACCGCGTCCCTGCCCCCAGCCCTCCAGCTTGTTGCGGAACCCTTTGGCGGAGGTGGAGTTCCAAGGGGCCGTGTCGTAGACCGGATCCGCGAGGGCCGACTTCAGATCCGTGGCCGTGGGCAGGGCGATGGGGTTCCCAGGGCGGCCGAGGTCGCGCATCAGGTACTCGGCGTCGGTGACCCCCTCCTTGATGGTCCACTGGCCGTGCCGGTAGGCGAAGGGGCCGGTCATGACCTGCCGGTCGGAACGCCGCCCGGTGCCGCCGAGCAGGTCCTCGGTCCACGGTACGGCCGTCGAGCTGCGGTTACGCGTCCAGTCCCAGTACGGCAGGGTCACCGACTCGTCCACGCGGCGCAGCGCCCCCTCCAGCTCCAGCAGCAACCTGCGGTGCCACGGCAGGAAGGAGGGTGCCATGTGGGCCACACGCAGGCCGCTCTCGCCGTCGGGAACGTAGTACTGGATGTGCATGCGCACGAACTCGTCGTACTCACCGCGGCGTTTGACCTCGATGAGCGCGTCGACGAACCGGCGCCGCTCGGAACGGGTGAGCGTGCTGACGTCCTTACGCGTGTACACCATGGTGATGATCCCCCTGGGCTCCCTGGCCGCCGCTCGGCGTCCCGCTGTCGTCCATGCGGCTGCCGCTTCCGTCCGCCGCGGCCAACCGTGCGGTGGGGCCGAGTTCGTCCACAGCCGCGCGCGCCGCGGCCAGCGGTGTCGGATACGACTGGTAGTGGTCGATCATGGTCATCCAACTGCCGTCCACACGACGCATCAGGTGCAGTGGCCGGCCGTCCACGGTGACGTGCCACGCGCCGGAGACGTCGTCTCCCTGCTGCCCGGCGTCATCTCTGACGCCGACGATGCGCCGTCCGCGGTACGTCTCGGCGAACCGCGCCTCCTCCGGGGAGCCCAACGCGGCCAGGACCGGCGCGAGCGCCACCCCGGCCGCCGACGCGAACAGCCCCCGCAGCACCAGCCTCCGCCTGGTTGACTGCATGAACTTGACGACGGGCGACGGGCATGGGGCTGCGCCCGGGGCCAGGGCGTCGACCGCGAGTGTCGGGGAGCCGCCGGCGGACCTCGTGGCGTCGGCCGCGGAACTCGCGGAGCCGTCCGCGTTGTTCACCGATCCGGTCACGGCTTCCCCCGGATCGGCCCTCGACGGCTGCCCGCCGGCCATGGCGCGCAGGGTGGTTGCGCGCCGTCATCGAAGGCGTCACCGACCGGCGGGACGTTGTCGCTCAACAGCTTCTCGCCGACGCTCGACGTGGGCTTCGAGCCTTCGCAGCCGTCCTTGTGGGAGAGGGCGAGGAAGTAGGCCATGTCACCGTCGAGAGCTTCGCCGCCCGATGCCGGGACGGCGGGCGTGCCCGGGTCGTGGGCTTGTGAAGGGTGAGTTTCACTGGTGATTGAGGTCACCGCGGCACCCTATAGACGTGCCGCTACACACTCGGACGTCCTCTCACCCGAACGGCCTACCTGCGTCGACACGACCACACGAACGAGGGGTTCACAGCTCGGCGGATGGCGCTGCGGCAGACAAGACGGGCAGCGGTGGTGGGAAAACCGAAGCCGTGATCGCCCCGGTTCCCGGTGCCGCGGGACCGGGGTGCGGGCGACCGCGGGCAGCCGGAAAGGGCATTTCCTCACCACATTCCATGAACTCCCGGGTACCACCGGAATTCCCCGCGCCGGAATTTCGGCAGCGCATGGAATCTCACTTTTGCCAAACGCCGCCAACAACAGCGGTCCACACTGTTTGCCACCGACGGTGATGCACCCGACTGCCGCAGTTGTACGACGATCGACGGAGAGCTCCGACAATGCAGAGAGCCGACACCGCATGGCGCGGAATCGGCCCTCTTCGGAGCACCCCGGGGGGCAATGCCAGCAGTGGATCAGAAAGGCGCGGGCATCTCGTCCGGGGTAATTCTCAGCTGTGCAACGGCAGGCCGCCCACCAGCGGGGTGCCCTTGTTCAGAGCGGTGGCCGAACGATTCACCGCCTTCAGCAGCGACTCCTTCTTCTTCTTGACGTCGAGCGCGTCCGACGACTGGAGCGGCTGCACGTGGACCGGCCCGTGGTCGACGACGGTCACTGCGTCATTGAGGCTCTCTTGCGCCACGTCGGTAACACTGAGGGCGAACGCTGGCGCGGCGGCACCGGCGAGGACCAGGGACCCGGTAAGGACAGCGGCAGCCTTCAGAGACTTCATGGTGTTCCTTTCTTCGGCAACGTGTGTAGCCGGAGAGAATTTCTGACGCCGTGCACAACGAGCACCGACCGGTTCGGAAACCCTGCGCACGGAAGATTGCCGAGTCCTCATATGAGATCTTTGAAGGATATGACTCTGGAAGTCGGGAACGCGGGACGAGAAAGGACGGAAAGGGTTCCTTGCCCTACGGCGGCAGGAGGCTCGACAGTGAAGCGGTCATGGACCGGTCCGGCGCTGTCGGCCGCAACTGCCGTACGACAGCCGACCGCGGGCAGCCGCGACGGGCAGGCCGCCGACGAGAGAGGTCGGCGGCCTCGAATTCGTTGCCGGTCGTAGCGAGCGAGACCGGCACGGTCCCCGTGGTGGCGGCCCGGCACGGATCCGGCGGCGCGATACGCGGCGTCAGGCCAACAGGCGGCGACTTTCCCGCCGCTGCCGCCCGCCGCCTGCCTGCCACTTGCCACCTGCCTGGCTATTTCCGAAAAATCCGACTTCCCCGATCCGACATGCTTGCCAGGTTTGAACTGATTAGCACCGATAGCGGCTAGAGTGGCGCGCACCTCTCGACGCGCCCCTTCCGCGCGCACCTCGCCTTTGTGCTGCCCCCTCTGACACCGCAACCTCCCGAAAGGGCAACGCCGGTCATGCGCAATTCCCTAGCTCCCCTGGTGCGCCGTGCGACGGTGAGCGCTCTCGCCCTCGCCGGCATCTGGGCTCCCGCCGGTGCCCTGGCGGTCGCGCCTGCCGCGCCGCCACAGCCGGAGGCAGCCCGTCTCGCATTCGCCCAGCGGTACCACGCGCTCCAGCACGGCGGCATCGTCCGCGCGGCCAACGTCTCCATCACGTGCGGTGTGCCGAAGGCGGTCCGCGGATCCCTGCTGTCGGCGCCACGTTCCTGCCCGACCGCGCGCGCGGGCCGGACCGGACGGAACGGCGACTTCGACATGACCTACGTCGATGTCGACAAGGACCCGAACACCTACAACTCCTCCCGCGCCCAGGTGCGTCTGCCCAAGGGCTCACGGGTCAGCTACGCCCGGTTGTACTGGGGCGGCAACCTGCGTGTCGGCGAGCAGAAGCCGCCCAAGGACAACGGACGGGTGCTGATCGCCGAACCAGGCGGGGAGTACCAGGAGCTCCTCGCGGACACGGTCATCGGCCACCGGGTGGCGCACGGAGCGGACGCTTTCCAGGCCTCGGCGAACGTCACCAGGCTGGTTCGGGAGAGCGGGCCGGGTCTGTACACCGTGGCGCAGGTCAACGTGGCGAAGGGCAGGTCGGCGGCGGGTGCGTGGGGCGGCTGGACGCTGGTGGTGGCGTACGAGAACCCGAAGCAGCCGCTGCGGCACCTCGCCGTATGGGACGGCTTCGACGCGCTGAAGTCCGGCGCGGGGCAGGAGATCGGGCTGCGCGGGCTGCGTTTCCCCGCGGGCGCGGGCGGCCGTGCGGGGCTGGTGACGTACGACGGCGACCGCGGCGCGACCGGTGACACCCTCACCCTCACGACCAGCCGCGCACGCGGCCATGCGACCCGCCGCACCGCCCTCACCAGCCCCGGCAATCCCCGTGGCGACGTCCTGAACTCCACGATCAGGGAGCCCGGAAAGGCCCAGTCACAGCGCGTGCCCGCGTACGCCGGCACCCTCGGCTACGACTCCGATGTGTTCGACCTCAGGACAGGGCTGCGGCGCGGCGGTGACCGGTTGGCCTTCCGGTTCGTCTCACAGCGGGACGCGGTGTGGGCCGGCGTGCTCTTCGTCGCCGTCGACGCACAGCAGTGAGGCCTGCTCCCTCCCGTCCCGAGTGCCAGGGTGAGCTGAGGACATCGCACATGCATCCGTCACCGTCCGACTCTCGACCGCGCGTCCTTCACCTCACCCAGCCCGTGGACGGCGGGGCCGCCCGCGTCGTGACGGACCTGGCGCGGGCGCAACTCGCGGCCGGTCTGGCCGTCACGGTGGTCTGCCCCGACGGCGAGCTCACCACCCGGCTCCGGCCGCTGGGCGCGGACGTACGGCACTGGAACGCGACGCGGTCACCGGGTCCGTCGCTCGTGCGGGAGGTACGGCACCTCGTACGGGTGATCGATGAGGTGCGTCCCCATCTGGTGCACGCGCACAGCGCGAAGGCCGGGCTCGCCGGGCGGCTCGCCGTGCGGGGACGCATCCCGACCGTGTTCCAGCCGCACGCCTGGTCGTTCGAGGCGGTCGGTGGGGCCACCTCGGCGCTCGCGCTGGCGTGGGAGCGGTGGGGGGCGCGTTGGGCCTCCCGCATGGTGTGCGTGAGCGAGGCGGAGCGCACGACCGGCGTGCGCGCCGGGATCAGTGGGCGGTGGAGTGTCATCCCCAACGGCGTTGACGCGCAGCGATTCCACCCCGCCCCGGCCGGCGCCGTACGGGCCGGACTGACGCCGTTGCGCAAGGTCGGCCCCGACGCGCCGCTGGTCGTCTGTGTCGGGCGGCTGTGCCGGCAGAAGGGGCAGGACGTCCTGCTGACGGCGTGGAGTTCCGTCGCCCGCAGGGTGCCCGGTGCGCGGCTCGTCCTGGTCGGTGACGGGCCGGACCGCGACCGGCTGCGGGCGCACGCGCCGGGGTCCGTGCTGTTCGCGGGGGCCGTCGCCGACGCCGTCCCCTGGTACCAGGCCGCCGATCTCGTCGTTCTGCCGTCCCGTTGGGAGGGCATGGCGCTGGCCCCGCTGGAGGCGATGGCCTGCGGACGGCCGGTGGTGGTCACCGACGTCGACGGTGCCCGCGAGAGTCTGCCTCCCGCGCTCGCCGCCCGCTGCGTGGTTCCGCCCGAGAACCCCGCGGTGCTGGCCAGGGCCGTCACCGAACTGCTGCTCGACCCGCCGCTGCGCGAGTCGCTCGGCCACCAGGGGCGCCGGTACGTCCTGTCCTCGCACGACGTGCGGCACACCGCCGAGGCGGTCGCGGACGTCTATCGCGACCTGATCAGCCTGCGGCCCGCCCCACGCTTCGCGCCCCCAGAGCATAGGGAGTCGATCCACTCGTGACCGCGGAAAGCGCCCTCTCCTCCCCCGGCACACAGACCCGGGACCACGGACTCTCGCCCGTCTCGGTCATGCCGCCCCGCGGCACCGCCCCGGGTTTGAGGTCCACCGCCCGCAGGCCGCCCGCGCGGCCGTCCTCGCCGATGCCCCTGCTCGTCGCGGACGGCACGGCCGCCCTGCTGGGTGCCATGACACTGACCGGGACTCAGTTCCGTCCGCTGCCGTCGGCCCTGCTGGTGGCGGTGTCACTGCTGCTGCGTCCGCACCGCGTGCGCCCGTCGGTGCCGGGGGTCCTGGACGAACTGCCCGCCCTCTGTGGCCGGACCGCGGTGGCCTGGCTGACGCTTGCGGCGCTCGTGGCGGCGTACCGGCCGGACCACGCGCTGTCCGCAGGCGCCCTGCTGGTGGGCTTCGCCGTGCACGCGGCGGCGAGCTGCGCACTGCGCGGCACCGTGCACGCGAGACGGCGCGCGGCGCTGCTGCGCCACCCGCACACCGCGCTCGTCATCGGCCCGGCGGCGACCGCGCAGCGTGTGGCCGCCGCCGTGCTGCGGCATCCGCGGTGCGGGATGCGGCCGGTGGGCATCGTGGCCGAACGGCAGGACGGCGCCGAGGGCCTGCCGGTGCTGACGACCGGTGAGGAGGTCGAGCGGGCGGTCGTACAGAACGGCGTGCGCGCGGTACTGGCCGTGCACCCTTCGGTGCGGGCCCAGCAGGGACCGCTGCTGCGCGCGCTGGCCGAGTGGGGCTGCGTGGTGTGGGAGGTCGACGCGGACTCTCCGTCGTATGCGACGCAGGAGCGGCTGGCCGGGTTCGCCTGCCGGCGCCTGGAGATGTCCGCGACGCTCCGCGGCAGCGCGGGCAAGCGGACGCTCGACGTCCTTGTGTCGGGGATGCTGCTGCTGCTGGTCAGTCCCCTGCTGCTGGTCTGCGCGGTGGCGCTGCGGATCAGCGACGGGCCGGGCGTGGTGTTCCGGCAGGAGCGCATCGGCAAGGGCGGAAAACCCTTCACCCTGCTGAAGTTCCGCACCCACCGCCCGGTCGACGCGCACGAGGCGGCGACCCGGTGGAGCGTGGCGAACGAACACGAGATGCGCGGGTTCTGCCGCCTGCTGCGGCGCACCTCGTTCGACGAGCTGCTCCAGCTGTGGAACGTGCTCCGGGGCGACATGAGCCTGGTCGGACCGCGGCCCGAACGCCCGTACTTCGTCGCGCAGTTCAGCCGCACCCACCCCGGCTACGCGGACCGTCACCGTCTGCGGACCGGCATCACCGGCCTCGCCCAGATCCACGGGCTGCGCGGCGACACGTCCATCGAGGACCGCTGCCGCTTCGACAACGTCTACATCGACAACTGGTCGCTGTGGCAGGACGTGTGCATCCTGCTGCGCACCGCGGCCACGCTCGTTCGCCCGACGGGGAGCTGAGAGCGGTGAGCCTCGCACTGACACCGCTCGCGCGCTGGGGCACCGTCCTGACGCCGGTCCTGCCCGTCGTGGCCGTGCTCGTCGTGCTGGCGCTGCCGCTGCCTTCGAGCGGTGACTCCGGCCCGGGCCCCGCCGACGCGGTGTCCGGACTCGTGGTGCTGTACTGCGCGATCCGCCTGGTACGGGACCGGCGGCGGCCCTTGTCGCGTACGGCCGCCGTGGTGCTGGGCCTGCCGGTCATCGGGTTGGCCTTCGCCGCCACGGGGGCGTACGCGCCCGGGGTCGGGATCGCCGGAATGGGCCGGTATCTGCAGATCTTCGTGCTCGTGCCGGCGGCGGTCCTGCTGCTGATCCGCGACCGGGCCGACTTCCGGCTGCTGACCTGGGCGTTCGTGGGGCTCGCGGTCGTGCAGGGGGCCTTCGGGGTGCGTCAGTACGTCACCCGGACCGGCGCCTCGTACCAGGGCGAGCCGATCCGGGCGGTCGGCACGTTCGGGCCGCAGGACGTGATGGGCATGGCAACGGTGGTCGCCCTCGGCCTGGTGTGCGCGCTGGGTCTCGCGCTGGGGCGGACCTCCGTACGGCAGCGGGGAGTCGCTGTCCTGTGCGCGCTGGCGCTGCTGCCGCCGCTCGCGCTGTCCTTCAGCCGGGGCGCGTGGATCGCGACGGCCGTGACCTGCACGGTGCAGCTGGTGCTGGCCGGGCTGCGGCGCGCGCTCAAGGCGGCCGCGGCCGTGGTCGCCGTGGGCGTGGTCCTGGTGGGCGGCCTCGGTGTCGGCTCGGCGATGCTGCAGGAGCGGATCGACAGCATCACGCAGGTCACCGACTCCCCCGACCAGTCCGTCGTCGACCGTTACACGATGTGGGCGGCCGCGACCGACATGTGGCTCGAACACCCGCTGACCGGCGTCGGGTTGAAGGGCTTCCCCGAATACCGGGACGGATACGCCTCGCCGGCGCTGTCGTCGGGCAGCGACACGGAGGGCGCGGGGGCCGCGTACCGCAGGCAGCCGCTGCTGTCGCCGCACAACATGTACCTGCTGGTGCTCAGCGAGCAGGGCCTGATCGGGTTGCTGGGACTCGCCGGGAGCTGGCTGGCCCTGCTGGTGTGCGGGCTGCGGGCCGCGGTGCGGGCCCGCAGACCGGGAGCGCACGGCCTCGACTGCGGGCTCGTCGCCTGCGGGCTGCTGGTCTGGCAGCTGACCGACTTCGTGTACGCCGACATCGGCGGCCCCTCCACCGTGCTGTCCGCCGTGTGCTTCGGGCTGGTGGCGTGGTGGGCACTGGCGGACGGGAGCGGCGAGGCGGAGGCCGTGACGACGGTTCCGCTGGACAGGAGCACGGAGAAGGCCGTGGCGCGATGACCGTGACGCCGCCGCGGACCGCGCGGGCTCCCGATCGCGGGACCGACGGGACGGCTGTACCCGCGGCGCGGGCCGCCGCGCAGGCCGTGGACAGCACCGAGATGACCGCGGTCACCCGGAAGTTCCTCGCCAAGGCCACCCTGATCACGGCATCGCTGTCGGTCGCCGGGGCGCTGCTCGGCCTGGTGCGGGACCAGACGCTGGCTCGGCTCTTCGGGGCGGGCAGCGAGACCGACGCCTTTCTGGTCGCATGGACCGTACCGGAGTTCGCCTCCACGCTGCTCATCGAGGACGGGCTGGCCATCGCGCTGATCCCGGCGTTCAGCTTCGCCCTGGTCCGGCGTGCGCAGGGGGCCTCCGGCGACCCGGTCCGCTCCCTGGTCGCCAACACCCTGCCCCGGCTGTCCCTCGGCTTCGTCGCCGTGTCCGCGCTCGTCATCGGCGCGGCCCCGTACCTGGTCGAGGCGCTGGCTCCGGGCCTGCCGGACCCCCGCCTCGCCACGGACTGCACCCGGCTGACGGCGACGTGTGTACTGAGCTTCGGGCTCGCCGGGTACTGCAGCGCGGCCCTGCGGGCGCACCGCCGCTACCTGGCGCCCGCCACGATCTACGTGGCCTACAACGTCGGCATCATCGCCACGATGTTCCTGCTGGGCGGACGCTGGGGCGTGCGATCGGCGGCGGCCGGAGTGGCGGTGGGCGGCTGCCTGATGGTGGCGGCCCAACTGCCTTCCCTGTGGCGGCATCTGAGGAGTCACCCGTCCGCGGCCGGCGGCGCCGGGGCCGAGACACCCCCGAAGAACCTCGCCCTGATCAGTGCGGTTCTCCTCTTCGCCCTGTGCCGCCAGTCCCAGATCCTGATCGAACGCTTCCTCGCCTCCTCCCTTCCCTCCGGGGCCATCTCGCACCTCAACTACGCGCAGAAGGTGGCCCAGATCCCGATGACGCTCTCGTTGATGCTGTGCACCGTCACCTTCCCGGTGGTGGCGCAGGCGCTCGCCGACGGCGACACCGAACGGGCCCGCGCCCGCGTCGAGCGGGACCTGATGCTGGCTTCCTGCCTGGTGCTCGTCGGCGCGGCCACCGTGGTCGCCTGCGCCCCGCAGATCATCGCGATCCTCTTCCAGCGGGGCGCTTTCACCGCACAGGACACGGTGGTGACGGCGGGCGTCATGCGCGTGTACGCCCTCGGGCTGCTCGGCCAGACCCTGGTCGGGGTCCTGATCCGCTCGTACTTCTCGGCGGGGCGGCCCACCTGGTATCCGACCGGCGCGATGGCCGCCGGCGTCGGCGCGACCTTCTGGATCGGGAAGGCGACGGTGAACTCCTGGGGCGTGTCGGGGATCGCCGCCGCCAACGCCGTCGGCATCACCATCACGGCCGCACTGCTGCTGCTCGGCCCTTCGGGCAAGCAGAAGGGAGGGGCGGCCGTCGGTGCGACCGTCACGGCCGCACTGCTGCTCCTCGGCCCTCCGCGCAGGCCGAAGGGACGGGCAGGCGGCAGAAGCCTGCGGGAAGCGCGGCCCGAAGGGCCGGGCACGGTCGCCGTCCCGGCAGCGCCCATGGCACCGCATGGGCGAGCCGTGCAGTACGGCAGCTCGCGCGGGGTCCCGATCCGTACCCGGCAGGTGCTGTCCGAGCTGAGCAGGCCGGTGCTGGCCGCGGGGGCCGCGACGGCGGCGGGGGCGTTCACCGCGAGCGGGCCGCAGTCCCAGGTGGTCGGCCTCGCGGTGGGCTGCGTGACCGTTGCCGCCGTCTTCCTCGTGCTCGGACCGGCCGTTGGTGCCCAGGGCTGCACGTTCGCGTTTCGTTCCGTACGTACCGTCACACGAAGGCTGAGGCATGGTCGCTCCAGTTGAATCCGTCGGTACCGGCAGACGCCCCGCGGCGCGGCCGGGTCCGGTCCCGTGGGTGGCGATGTACCACTCCGTCGGCGATTGCTCCGACGACCCGTACCGCATCACGGTCACACCCGAGCGGCTGGAGCGGCAGCTGGCCTGGCTGCACCGTCGCGGACTGCGCGGCGTGTCCGTGCGCGAGTTGTTCGCCGCCCGCGCCCGGGGCGAGGGGCGGCACCTGGTCGGTCTCACCTTCGACGACGGATACGCCGACTTCCTGGAGCATGCTCTTCCGGCGCTGCGCCACTGGCACTGCGGTGCCACCCTCTTCGTCCTGCCCGGACGGCTCGGCGGCGTCAACTCCTGGGACCCGCTGGGCCCGCGCAAAGCACTGCTGACCGTGGACGGCGTCCGGCGCGCGGCCTCCGAGGGTGTGGAGATCGGCTCCCACGGGCTGACGCACGTCGATCTCACCCGGGCCGACGACGTCACTGTGAAGGCCGAGGTCGCCGACAGCAGGGCGCTGCTGTCGGAGCTGATCAGCGCGCCGGTCGACGGCTTCTGCTACCCGTACGGCACGGTCGACGAGCGTGCCGTCGCCGCCGTACGCGAAGCCGGGTACGCCTACGCCTGCGCCATCGACCCCGGCCCCCTGACCGGCCCGCACGCCCTCCCCCGTCTGCACATCGGCCAGAACGACACGGCCTGGCGGCTGTACCTCAAGCACAAGCTGCACAGGCTGCGCCGGTGCCCCGTGGAGGGCGTGTGACCATGAAGGCCCTGCACATCATCACCGGTCTCGGCGCCGGCGGTGCCGAACAGCAACTCCGTCTGCTGCTGCGACACCTCAGCGCCGACTGCGAGGTGGTGGCCCTCACCAACCCGGGCACCGTCGCCGACGGGCTGATCGCCGACGGCGTCCGCGTGCACCACCTCGGCATGAACGGCAACCGCGATCTGACCGCGCTGCCCCGCCTGGTCCGTCTGATCCGCGCCGGCGGCTACGACCTGGTGCACACCCACCTGTATCGCGCATGTGTCTACGGCCGGTTCGCCGCCCGCCTGGCCGGTGTCCGGGCCGTGGTCGCCACCGAACACTCTCTCGGCGACTCCCAGATGGAAGGCCGGAAGCTGACGGCGGGCGTCCGCGCGCTCTACCTCGCCAGCGAGCGCCTCGGCTCCGCCACGGTCGCCGTCTCCCCCGCGGTCGCCGACCGCCTCAGACGCTGGGGCGTACCCTCCCCGCGCATCGAGGTCATCCCCAACGGCATCGACGTCGATCGATTCCGCTTCGACCCGGCGCGGCGCCACCGCGCCCGCCGCCTCCTCGGCCTGCCGGAGGACGCCTTTGTCGTCGGCGGGATCGGCCGGCTCTGCGCGGCCAAGCGCTTCGACGTCCTCATCCAGGCGATCACCCGGCTTCCGGACGACCACTGGCTGTTGCTGGTCGGCGGCGGCCCGCAGGAGAGTGCCCTGCGCCGCACGGCCCACGAGGCAGGCGTGGCCGACCGTGTCCTGTTCACCGGCGAACGCCCCTACGTCCCCGACGGCTCCCCCGGCCCGGACCTGCCCTCCCTCACCTCCGCCATGGACCTGCTCGCCTCACCGTGCCCGGAGGAGTCCTTCGGGCTGGCGGTCGTGGAGGCCCTGGCGTCCGGCCTGCCCGTGCTCTACGCCTCCAGCCCGGCGATCGAGGACCTGCCCCCGCAGGCCACCGCCGGCGCCCGGCGGGTGCGCGGCGGCCCGGAGGCGTACGCCCGTGCCGTGGCCGGGGTGCGCGCGACCGGCCCACGGCCGCGTACGGCCCCGGAGGCGGCCCACCGCTACCACATCACCCGCAGCGCCGCCCGGCTCATGGACGTGTACGCGACGGCGCTGTCCTGCTCATTGCCCCGCTCACCCCAGGGAGCCAGTACGTCATGACCGACAACCACGCCCGACACCCCCGGCAGCCGGGCCGCCTGACCCGGGCCGGCCTCCTGCGGCCGTGGTCGCTGCTCGCGGCCGGCGCGCTCGCCGGCGGCCTGCTCGGCGGCACCTATGGCACGCTCAAAGCCCCGACGTACACGGCGACCAGCTACGTGATCGCCGTACCGACCGAGAAGTCCGACCCGTCCTCCGCGCTCGGCTTCGCACAGGCGTACGGCCGTGCCGCCACGGACCTCGCGGTGCTCGGAGACGCGCAGGCGTCGGCGGGCGTGCCGGTCCCGACGCTGCGTCGAAGTGTGCGGACGGTCGCCTCGCCGGACGCGCCGATGGTCGCCGTCTCGGCCACCTCCCCGCGCCCCGGGCTCGCCGCCGACATGGCCAACGCGGTCACCCGCGCGTTGACCCGGCACGCGAACGAGACCAAGGCCAGCACCCACGTCGAACTCGTGCAGTTCTCACGGGCGGTGCGGCCGACAGAGCCGACCTCCGCGTCACGGACGGTGACCGGTCTGGTGGGCGCGAGCGCGGGTGGCCTGCTCGGCGGACTGGTGCTGCTCGTACGGCCGAGGCGGACCGGGGACGAGCAGTCCGTTCACCCCGCCTCGGTGCCTGGCCCGGCACCCGCCGCCGACGTGCACGGACAGCTGTGACGGTGGCGTACACGACGGAACTCGTCACCGAGGGACGCGCCTTCGCCGAGGTGGGTCCGGCCTGGGAGCGGCTGTACGAGCGGTGCGGCGCGGCGACCCCGTTCCAGAACCACGCCTGGCTGCACTCGTGGTGGCTGTCGTACGGCAGGCCCGGCCGGCTGCGGCTGGTGCTCGTGCGTGAAGGCGCCGAACTCGTGGCCGCCGCGCCCCTGATGCTCCGGCGCGTCCCGGTGCCCACGCTCGTACCGCTCGGCGGGCCGATCTCCGACTACGGGGACGTCCTGATCGACGACGAGCGGGCGGACGGGGCGGCCGCCGTGCTGGCCGAGGCTTTGTCGGCCGCCGCCCGCACCGCGCTGATCGACTTCCGCGAGGTGCGGCCGGGCGGCGCGGTCGAGCACGTCTACGACCGCTGGACCGGGCCCCGCCACCGGATGCAGGACTCGCTGTGCCTGGAGCTGCCCGCCATGCCCATGGACGGGTTGTTGTCCCGGCTGCCGTCCGGCAAGGCTCAGCGGGCCCGCGCCAAGCTGCGCAAGCTGAGGTCCCTCGGCGTGGAGCGGCACGTCGTGACGCCGGACCAGGTCGGCGCGGCGCTTCAGCGGCTGATCGAACTGCACCGGCTGCAGTGGCAGGGCCGGAAGGTGACGTCGGAGCACCTGCAGGCGCGCTTCTGCGAGCACCTGGTGCGGTCCATGGGACCGATGGTGCGCTCCGGCGACGCGGTGGTCACCGAGTTCCGGCTCGACGACGACGTGGTGGCCGTGGACCTCACGCTGCAGTCGCGCCGCCTCACGGGCGGTTACCTGTACGGCGCACATCCGCGCCTGCGGGAACGCAAGACCGACGTGGCGGCGATGCTCCTCGACGCGTGCACCCAGTACGCGGTCAGCGGCGGGCAGAGCACTCTGAGTCTGCTGCGCGGCAACGAGCCCTACAAGCACCACTGGCGCCCCGAACCCGTGGCCAACCAGCGGCTGTTGCTGGCCCGTCGACGCACCGCTCCGCTGATGTCGGCGGTGGTCGGCTACGTGGCCGCGCGTCGGCGTGGCAAGGAGCTACTGAGTAGCTTCCGGGAACGGACCGATGACGGCGGGTCCGTCTCGGGACCCGCCGTCGCCGACCGCTATCGGATCCGCGACCACCCGTCGAAACGCCGGCACACCTTCCTGACGAACCAGGACTCGATCCAGTCGCCAAGACGCAGCGGCGAGCAGACCGTCGAGCTCAACGGGACAGGAAGTGTGGTGGGCGCGGGCAGCACCGCCGGCCAGCTGGTACGACCGGAGAGCACGGACCGGTAGACCCGGGACGAACCGGGGTTGGCCGGGCACTGCCAGACACCGTGCGGACAGTAGTCGGTCAGCGTGTTGTACAGCGGCTTGTGCGCGTCGATCCAGGCGAGCATCCGCCGCATGTACTCGTCGTTGTCACCATTGCGGAACAGCCCCCATTCTGGATAGGAAATAGGCTTGTTGTGGGATTTCGCGAAGTCCACGTGTGCTTGAAGTCCGTAGGGCTCATTCACCTGTTCGTCGAAGGAAACTCCTCGCGGCTGGTCGTACGCGTCCATGCCGATGATGTCGACAGTGTCGTCACCCGGAAAGCACTGCGTCCAGGGAATGGCGTCCCGGCCGCGACTCGGTGTGAAGTCGAACCGGAATCTCTGGCCCGGCACCGACCGCATGGCAGTGACGATCCTGTTCCAGTACTTCTTCCAGGCCTCCGGATCGGGGCCGCAGCGATGGGTGTACGTCGTGCCGTTCATCTCCCAGCCCAGCACCAGGATCGTGTCCGGCACGTTCAACGCCACCAGCCGCTCGGCGAGGGCGCGGAAGTGGTGATCGAACTGTCCGGCGGCGCCCTGCCGCAGCAGCCACCGGACCTCGGCGTCCGGAACACCCTCCTCGTTGCGCTCCAGCATGGGCACATTGAGGACGAACATCCGGTCGCTCTTGGCCATGCGCCAGCTCGCCCACTCGTGGAGGAAACCCGGAGCGCCCTCGATGTTGCTCCAGCGGTCGCCGGGCAGGTAGCTGTGGCCGACGCGCAGCTCGGCGCCGCCCAGCCAGCTGCTGAGGCTCGTCATGCCCGTCACGCCCGGGGCCCCGGAGTCGAGGAAGACGCCGAAGGCGGGCCTCTCCTCGCCGGGCGCCGGGGTCGTCGGCCCGGTGACGGAAGGGGTGGGCGGGGGCGGCTGCGGCAGGCCTGTGACGGAAGGGACCGACGGCGGCAGCCCGGGGCGGGACGGGACCGTGGGAGCCGGGGTGACAGCGGGTGTCTGCAGTGCCGGCGGCGCGGCCGATGCGGTGACCGCGGGCGCTGTCCACGCCGGGGCGGCCGGCGTCGGAACGGGAGGATCGGCGGAGGGCGGTGTCCCCGCCGCGAAGCTGGCGCCGGACGCCAGCGCGGCCGAGAGGGCGACCGCCGCGGCGACAACCGTCAGCCGCCCGGTCCGGGCCCGGCAATTCTGCAGAACCATGCCTGCTCCTCTCACCGCTCTCACTCTTTCCTCTGCCGTTGCTCTTCGAGTGCCGCCCTACTGACACCCAGTCATATGAAAGTCAGTCACACGAAGGGGAATGGCGCCATCGCGCTTACGACTTTCGAGCACCTCGCTCCCCTGTATGGGTGAGCCGATCTGAAGGAATGAAATCCGTGCCGCTGCTCGACACCCGCGTCCCCGCCGTTCTGCTGCGGATCGACCGGAATCCCTTTCACCACGGAACGCTGGGGGCCGTGCGCTCGCTCGGCAGAGCGGGAGTGGAGGTGCATGTGGTCGCCGATGCCACGGGAAGTCCCGTCACCAGATCGCGCTTCGTCAGCGAAATGCATCCTCCGCCGCCGCCCGGGGCATCCCCCGACGAGATCGCCGTCGTGCTGCGCCGGGTGGCCGCCCGGGTCGCGCGTCCCGCCGTCCTGATCCCGATGGACGACGCGAGCGCGGTCGCCGTGAGCCGCATGCGCGAGGAACTCACCCCCTCCTATCTGCTGCCCGACACGCCCGGCGCCCTGCCCGAACGCGTCGCCGACAAGGCCGAACTGGCCCTCGTATGCGCGTCCGCGGGCATCCCGCACCCGGTCACGCTGGTCCCCGACAGCCTGGCGGAGGCCGCCGACGCCACCCGGCGGCTGGGTCTGCCGATAGTGGCGAAGTGGAGCCGGCCCTGGCAGGTGCCGGCGGGCAGCGGGCTGCACAGCACGGTGCTGGTGAAGTCCACGCGGCAGGCAGGGGAGCTGTACCTGCGTACCGGGGAGGCCGGCAGCCCGCTGCTCCTGCAGGCGTATCTGCCGCCGGGCCGGGACCGCGACTGGTTCTGCCACGGATACGCCGACCGCTCCTGCGTCGTGCGCGCGGGCGGGCCCGGCCGCAAACAACGGGCGTGGCCGCGCGGAGCGGGCCTGACCGCGGTCGGCCGCTGGACGGACAACCCGCAGGTGCGGGCGCTCGCCGAACGGCTCACCGGCGAGCTGGGCTACCGCGGAATCTTCGACCTCGACTTCCGCCGCTGCGGCACGACGGGCCGCTACCACCTGCTCGACTTCAACCCCCGCCCCGGCGCCCAGTTCCGGCTCTTCACCGACACCGCCGGCCTGGACGTCGTACGCGCCCTGCACCTCGACCTGACCGACCGTCAACTGCCTGTGGCCGAGCCCCAGGAGGGACGGTCGTTCGTGGTGGAGAACTACGCACCGCTCGCTGCCCTGCGGCGGGCGCCCCACGGACGCGAACTGGCCTGGCACGCCCCGGACGACCCGGCTCCCGGCCGAGCGATGTGGGCCCTGTGGTGCCGTCATGTGGCCCGTCGCCTGCAAGAGCGGCTCCCCGCGGCCCCGGCGGCGCCCGGGCCGGCCCGCGTGGGCCGCCAGGTGGCCGCACCATCCCTGATCGACGACGAGAAAGCGAGAAGTCACTGATGTACGACTTGCTGGTGGTGGGCGCCGGCCCGTACGGCCTGTCCATCGCGTCACACGCCGCGGCCGCCGGGCTGAACCTTCGCGTCCTCGGACGGCCCATGGCGTCCTGGCGGGACCACATGTCCGGTGGCATGTTCCTGAAGTCGGAACCCTGGGCCTCCAACCTCTCTGATCCCGAGGGGCGTTGGCGCCTGGACGCCTACTGCACGACCCAGGGCCTGACGGCGCGGCACGCCGAACCGATTCCGGTGGCGACGTTCGCCGCGTACGGCCTGTGGTTCGCCCAGAACGCCGTGCCCCAGGTGGACGAGCGGATGGTGAGCCGGGTGACGGCCCGCGCTGCCGGCTTCGAGGTGGTCACGGAGGACGGAGAGGTACTGCGCGCCCGGACGGTGGCGCTCGCGGTAGGCGTCATGCCTTTCGTGGAGGTGCCGTCTGCGCTGCGTGGCCTGCACCCCGCACTCGTCTCGCACAGCAGTCACCACAGCGACCTGGAGCGATACCGCGGCAGGGACGTCACGGTGATCGGAGGCGGCCAGGCGGCCCTGGAGACCGCCGCGCTGCTCGCCGAACAGGGCACGCGTGTACGGGTGGTGGCCCGGGCCGACCGGCTGTGCTGGAACGACGTACCCCCGCCCTGGCGGCGACCCTTGTGGAAGTCGGCCCGCGCCCCGCACAGCGGCCTCGGCTGCGGCTGGCGCAACTGGTTCTACGCCGAACGCCCGGGCCTCTTCCACCGCCTCCCCGAGCCCACTCGAGCGCGCATCGCGGCCACCGCGCTGGGCCCGGCGGGCGCCTGGTGGGTACGTGACCGGGTCGAGCCGGCGGTGGAGGTGCTGCTCGGCCACGAGGTCGCCGCAGCCCGTGCGGTGCCGGGCGGCGTACGACTGGAGGCGGTGAGCCGGAGCGGGGAGCCGCTCTCCCTGGAGACCGAACACGTGATCGCGGCCACGGGGTTCCGGGCGACCCGGGACCGGCTGGCCCTGCTCTGCGACGACCTGCGCGGGAGCCTTGCGACGGCGGCCGACGGCTCCCCTGCGGTCGGGCGGGGCTTCGAGTCCTCGCACCCGGGACTGTTCCTCGCGGGTCTGGTGACAGCTTCCGCGTTCGGGCCGGCCATGCGCTTCGTCCACGGCGCGAGCTTCACGGCAGCGACCCTCGTACGAGGGGTTCGCCACCGGCTGCGCGCCACCCCGACCGCCGCAGCGATCCCGGTACCAGCGGTCCGGGAACCCGCGGAGGCACCGTCGCGGGCAAGTGGCTGACGAAAGATGCCGGGTGCCGGACGCGCTGCGTCCGGGCGCCCGGCAGGAAGCACTACCGACGGGAGGTGGTCCGTCCTCGCCGGTAAAGGGCTACGCCGCCCGTGATCAGCAGCGCGGCAACGCCCGAGCCCACGATGGTCTCGGCCCCGGCGCCGGTCTCGGGGAGGGTGGGAGGCTGCGCCGGGGGCCCGGCGGGCGGCTTCACCGAGGGCGGGGTGTGCGAGGGCGGAGCGTGCGAGGGCGGCGTCCTGGTCGGCGGTGTGGTGACGGGCGGTGATGCCGGCGCGGTGGGAGGACCCGTGGGCGGCGTGTCCGAGTCGTCGCCGTAGCCGGCGTCGTCGTCGCCGTAGCCGGCGTCGTCGTCGCCGTTCTCGACGGCGTGGTTGCCGTTGCCATCGCCCGTACCGACGACGCCCTTGACGCTACCGCCTCCGTCGCCCTTACCGACGATCTCCTTACCGCTGTCACTGTCGCCGCTGTCGCCGTAACCCTCGATGTCGGCGTGGGCGTTGGCTTGCCCTCTGACGGAGCTGTGATCGGCGTGCTCGCGAGGGGCGCTGTCGTCGTGCTGGGCGTCGGGCGCGCCCGACAGGGCACCGAGCGATCCCCCCAGGGTCCCTTCGGACTGTGCGTCCGCGAACGCCGGGATGCCGCACAGGGACAGAATGCTGGTCGCGGCTGCGGCCACGACCATTCCCCTGCTCAGGTTCTGTCGCAATCTATTCGTCTTCCTGATCGAAGCAGTGGAAAAGCCGGACCCGGTTTCGTCAGCTCCGCCCCCTCTTCCTACCGTTGCGCCGGGAAACGACTTGCCGCCTGCCATAGTTTCGTTGCCACCTGATTTTCTGGCTGGTCCAGTGATGGGATCCGGTGAAGTGCCAATACCGGCAACCCGAGCATCGGTAGATTCGGTCCGGAATTTTCTCCAGCAGTGGCTGCTTGATCAGCCAGGCCCTCGCCTCGGATTCAGTCCGGAAAGACGCTTTCCCTGTCTCCGGACAACGCGGAAAGACGATCATATCGCCCACACTTCCCTCCGAGGCGCACTTCGATTCACATTCCTCTTCAGCAGAAGGACGGAATCGATGGTGCACCAAGAGGAAAACAGGCATCAAGCAGGTGGCACCCATACGGATGAAGATCCGGCGAGGTTCATCCGTACAGCCCACAAAGAAAGGCTCATGTGAATTTCACCGATGGGACGATATTCGTAGCCTAAAAGCATCAGCGGCCACCCGTACGGATGGCCGCTGCGATCCCGCTGTTCAGTTCTTCCGATCCGCTCGGTTCGCCGTCGGCGTGCGGAGGGACAAGCACCACTTCGGCATCATGGGAGCTCGCTCCCCGGACCAGCCGGCGACGGCTGGCTGATCAGCGCTTCGGAGCGACCAGCGTGCAGAAGTTGCCGATGTTCGTGACATTGTCACCGAGGACACTGACCGCCGGGGCGATCGTGATCGTAGAGGCGGTAAATTCCTGGTCGCATTCGAGGGACTGCGCGTTGGCGGCGGGGGGCTGGGGCGGCTCACCCTCACAGACCGCGGCCTGAGCGGCCCCGGCCGTCAGTCCGACGCCACTGATAACGCTGGTCACCAGCATGAGCTTCTTGAACCTGTGCACGCGTAACTCCATGGATTGACTCGCGGCCACTACGAAACGTCGTGGCTCCGTCCAGAACGGCAAAGGAGACGTCGAGCTTCTCGCATCTCGACATCTCCTTTTCTACGAATTAATGCCGCTGCCCCTTCGACCCGGAGCCACCGGATCAATCAGAGCGTGTGACGCGACAAGTATGGGAGCAACGGGTTTTGCACTGAAGGCGCGAGACCCGCTTCCCCGCCGCACGTCGGTTCAGTCTTCGGCGTTGGCCGCCGAGCAGAAGTTGCCGATGTTCTGCTCCAGGTCGCCAGTGGTGACCGCCGGAAGGGCGGTGAAGGCGGCGCCGGCGTCGAACGACTGCTCGCACTTCACGACCTGCAGGTTGTCGACGGCGAACGGGCCGTCGTAGTCGCCACCATGGGCACTGGCAACCCCGCCGCCCACAAGGCCGAGACCGCCGACCATGGCCGCCACGGCAGCAGTCTTCTTGAGCTTGTTCATCACGTCTCCGTTTTCTCCACGCACACGACCCTCCTTACGGACCGTGTCCGACTCGTCACAGACGCTAACACAGATTTCCCCCATTCCGCCATTTCAGACACGCCGGATCGGATAGGACCAATCAAGTTATGCACACCTTTTACGACAACCAGAGTAGCCCGGTGATCCGGTTGACTGAGATTTGATATCGCAGGTACGCGAATTACCCCCGCCCCACCCCAGATCCGCACTGACGGAACCGGCAGCACAGTGGCGCGCATGCCACGTTCCCCACCGGCTGCCCCGACGAGCCTGCTACAAGGCAGGAATTGCACAGACCCGCAGGGACTCTCCGCCGACCCGCAACAAAAGCCCAAAACAAAGCGCCCCGGGAAGGTCAACACCCTTCCGGGGCGCCAGTCACCCTCAGGCGGCAGCGCCGCCCGCAGGCACCACAGCCTGATCAGTCCTCGACGTTGGCCGCCGAGCAGGAGTTGCCGATGCTCTGCTCCCCGTCACCAGCAATGGTAGGAGAAGCAGCGAAGGCGGTACCGCCATCGAACGACTGCTCGCACTCCACGACCTGCAGGTTGTCGACGGCGAACGGGCCGTCGTAGTCGCCACCATGGGCACTGGCAACCCCGCCGCCCACAAGGCCGAGACCGCCGACCATGATCGCTACGGCAGCGGTCTTCTTGAGCTTGTTCATCACGTCTCCGTTTTCTCCACGCACACGACCCTCCTTACGGACCGTGTCCGACTCGTCACAGACGCTAACACGAATTTCCCTTATTTCGCCATTTCGGACACGCCGAATCAAGTAGGACCAATCAAGTTATGCACACCTTTTACGACAACCAGAGCAGCCGGGTGATCCGGTTCGACTGAGATCCGATACCGCAGGCACGCGAATTACCCCCGACCCACCTCGGATCACCCAAAAACAAAGCGCCTCCGGCGAGCAGCGGGAACAAGGGGCACACCCTTTTTCCCACTGCTCCTGCCGGAGGCGCCACGTTCGCGCCCCGGAAAGTCAACACCCTTCCGGGGCACCAGTCACCCTCAGGCGGCAGCGCCGCCCGCAGGCACCACAGCCTGATCAGTCCTCGACGTTGACCGCCGAGCAGAAGTTGCCGATGTTCTGCTCCGCGTCACCACCAACGGGAGGAGAAGCAGTGAAGAGGGTACCGCCATCGAAAGTCTGGTCGCACTCCACGATCTGCAGGTTGTCGATCGCGGGCCCGAACGGGTCGTCGTAGTCGTGACCGCCACTGGCGCTGGCAACCCCGCCGCCGACAAGACCGAGACCGCCGACCATGACCGCTACGGCCGCAGCCTTCTTGAGCTTGTTCATCACGTCTCCGTTTTCTTCACGCACACGGGCCTCCTTACGGACCGTGTCGGGCTCGTCACTGAAGCTAACACGGGCTTCTCTTGACGCACCATTTCCGATACGCCCGACTGAGTGACACAAATCGAGTTACGCACCTTTTGGCGCAACTGACTTGCGGGACCCGGACGGATCGCGGAATGGGTGGCGGCGGCCGTTTCGCTCAAGCGGGTGCCGGCAGGCGAACGGCGGCAGGGACGCAAACGGTGCTGGTCTGGCCGTTGGCCAGCAGCGTGGCGCAGACCTGCGGAACCTTGGGCACGGTGATGGTGGTCGTCTGCTGAACATCCGCCTGAACGGTCTGCTGCAGACTTGCGAGTTCGACGCCGTTCGCGGTGATCCTCACACCGACGGTCTGCGTCTCCTGACAATGGATGCTGAGGGTGATCGCGCTGGTCACCGCGCTGTCGATCTTCTGGAGGCCGACCGCGCAAGGGAAATCCTGCTGCTGCGCAGCGGCCTGTGCGGGCACGGCGGCGAAGAGCGGTGCGGATGCCAGCAGCACGGTGGCCGCTGAACGGAGCATGCGGTGAGGCAATGGTCCTCCCGGGAACTGGGGCAGCCGCCAACGGGCGGCCGACCCTCGATCGTGGCACCAAAATGCCCTTTAGGTGCCTTTCAGGGGTGATATGACCATAGCGTCCCGAACCACGCAACGCGGGTGCGCCACCTGGCCGACGATCCGGTCGGCCGATCGGGAGGGGGTCAGCTGTGGTGCAGCGCCTCGATCTCCTCCGCGTACGCCGCCGTCACCGCGTGACGCTTGATTTTCATCGACGGTGTGAGCAGGCCGCTGCCCTCGTTGAACTCGCCCTCCACCAGCCGAAATTGACGGATGGACTCCTCGCGGACGACACCCTGCGCGTCCTTGACGACCTCGATCCTGACCCGGTCGGCCAGGTCGGTGCGCTGCTTCGCCCGGTTCAAGTCCTTGCGTACGCCCGTCCCGGCTCCCCGAGGCCGACAACTCCTGCAGTACTGACGAGTTAACTCACCGGTGTGTAAAGAATTTTCACTGGTTTCGGCGGACTCCGGGGAATGGGTGAGGGCGTGTGATGGGCGTGGATCATGCGCCCCCATCGCCTCAGGTCCGCCCTGGTCTCCGCCTGTGTCTCCGTCTGCGTCTCGTCCGCCGTGGCTCTGTCCGGTGCCGTGCCGGCCGTCGCCGAGTCCTCCTTCGCTCCCCCTCGTACGGTTGCGGAGGCCCGGTCGCTCACCGTGCTGACGGATCTGTTCGCGGAGCGGCTGCTCGTTGCGGACAAGGTCGCGGCGGCCAAGTACGGCACGACCAAGCCGATCGACGATCCCGTACGGGAGAAGGCGATCCTGGACGACGTAGCGGCTCGGGCTGTGGGGCTCGGCCTCGATCCGGAGGCCGTGACCGCCGTGTTCCGGGATCAGATCGAGGCCAACAGGTTTGTGCAGCGGGGCCTTTACGCGCGCTGGGACGCGCATCCCGAGCTGCGGCCTACCGAGCGGCCCGATCTGGTCAAGGAGGCTCGGCCGATTCTGGATCGGATCACTACCGAGTTGCTGGATGCGTTGAAGGAGACGGAAGGGGCTCGGCCGGGGGACGCGTGTGAACTGCGGCTCGTGCTTGCTGCGGGGCGCTCCGCTTATGGGTACCGGTTGGACGGGTTGCATTTGGAGGGGCTTGGGCGAGCTGTTCCGTCGGTCTGCGGAGCGGGTGGGCGGTAGCGGTTTGTCGGCTGCGGGCTGGTGGGGGCTGGTCGCGCGGTTCCCCGCGCCCCTATGGGGGCGCTCGTCGCATCCCGTGTTCACCAGCACCGTTCAGTCTTCGTAGCGGTTCGCCTGGTCTATCGCCTCGGCCAGTTGGCGTACCGCCTTGTCCTCCGTGGTGTCCGCCAACTTGTCTGCCCTGTCGGCCAGTTCGCCTAGGGACGGGGCGCCTGGCAACGTGGTCCGGTCGTCGTCGCCCTTGCGTAGGGCGTCGGCGAGGTAGGCGGCGACCGCGGTGACCTGGAAGCGGGGGCTCGCGGTCCAGGCGGAGGTCTTCAGGGCGCTGGTCTCCAGGTCGCCGGAAGCCTCGTGCGGGGCACGGGTGCCGGGGTCGAGCCAGCGGACGGTGGCGGTGGCGAGGTGGCCGTCGTGGCCGGGCCGGGTGCGGACGGCGTAGAGGGCGGTTACGGTGTGGCCGGGGCCGACCTCGCCCCCGTCGACGCGGTCGTCGCGGAAGTCCTCGTCGTCGACGCGGCGGTTGTCGTAGCCGACGAGACGGAACTCCTTGACCGTCTCGGGGTCGAAGGCGACCTGGGCCTTGGCGTCGCGGGCGGTGAGGTCGATGTTCTGCGGGAGCTGCTCGACGAAGACCTTGCGGGCGTCGTCCTCGTCGGAGACGTAGGCGGTGTGGCCGTCGCCCTTGTCGGCGAGCTGCTCCATGAGCTGGTCGCCGTAGTCGCTGCCGACGCCGACGCCGAAGAGGGTGATGCCGTGCTCGCGGCGTTCGCCCGCGATGCGTTCGAGGATGGTCTCCGAGTCGGTGTCGCCGGTGTTGGCGAGGGCGTCCGAGATGAGGACGACGCGGTTGGTGGCACCCTTGCGCAGGCCGTCCTCGGCGGTCTCGTAGCCGGTCTCGACGCCGGCGCCGAGGTTGGTGGAGTCCTGGGGTTCCAGGCCGTCGATCGCGTCGTGGACCTCGTCGCGGTGGCCGTCGAGGCGGGTCATCGGCAGGACCCGCTCGGCCTCGTCGCTGAAGGTGACGATGGCGACCGAGTCGTCGTCGCGGAGCTGGTCCGTCATCGTGCCCAGGGAGTCCTTGGCGAGGTCGAGCCGGCCGGGCTCGGCCATGGAGCCGGAGATGTCGATGACGAAGGTCAGGGCGGCCGGCGGGCGTTCCTCGCCGTCCTCGGCGGTGCGGGTGGCGAGGCCCACGCGGACCAGGGACCAGTCGTCCTCGTCGGTGCGGGCGCCGTCGACGGTGACCGTGAAGCCGTTGCCGTCGGGACGGTCGTAGTCCTGGCGGAAGCTGTTGACGAACTCCTCGGGGCGGATCGTCGCCGGGTCCGGCAGCTGCCCCTCGGCCAGGGTGCGGCGGGCGTAGCCGTAGGAGGCGGTGTCGACGTCGAGGGCGAAGGTGGAGAGATAGTCGGGCTCGGGGGCGACGTCCCGGGAGTCGCTGTCCGGGCTGTCCGGGCTGCTTCCCTGTTGCTCCCCCTCCGGCGTGGGTGCGTAGCCGCCGCCCTTGTTGCCGCCGTCGTACGAGGATTGGTTCGCGCCGTCGCCGCTCGCGCTGCAGCCCGTCAGCAGCAGGCCGCCCGCCGCGGTGAGCGCGAGCAGCGCGGCGCGCACGCGTCGTATTCGATACTGCTCCATCTTCCGTGCCCCCTTGGTCCGTTGACGTCGACCTTTGTGACTGTGACGGGCCAGGGGGCCGGAACGTGCGCTACGGAGCGTTGCGGAAGCGTCTCGAAGAGGCCACGGAGGACGGCTGTCGAGACCGGTAGGTGATCTTCCGGTGACCTAGGTGTATTGCCCTGAGAGGTTAGGAACACGGCTGGCGGGTGGCTGGCCCTTGAGCGCGGTGTGTCCGCGGTGGTGATTGTAGGTGTGCAGCCAGCCGAGGAAGGCGTCGCGTCGTTCCTGCTCTGATCGGTAGGGGCGGGCGTAGGCCCACTCGTCGAGCAGAGTGCGGTTGAACCGCTCGACCTTGCCGTTCGTTTGCGGCCGGTAGGCGCGCGTGCGCTTGTGCGTGATCCCGGCTGCGGTCAGGGCATCACGCCACAGACGGGACTTGTAGCAGGAGCCGTTGTCGGTCAGCACGCGCTCGACGGTGACTCCGATGGAGGCGAAGAACGACTGCGCCCGCTCCCAGAAGGCGACGGCGGTCTCCTTCCTCTCGTCTGCATGGATCTCGCTGTAGGCCAGGCGGGAGTGGTCATCGACAGCGGTGTGCAGGTAGCTGTAGCCGGCGCCGGAACGCTTCTTGCGGCCTGCTTGGCGGCCCAGGACCTTGTGGCCGCCGCCGTCGGGAATGTTGCCGAGCTTCTTGATGTCGACATGCACCAGCTCGCCGGGCCGGTCGCGTTCGTAGCGGCGTATGACGCGGCCGGTGGCCCGGTCCAGATGCGCCAGGCGGGCAAGGCCGTATCGGGTCAGCACCCGGTGCACGGTGGAGGGCACCAGCCGCAGCAGGCCGGCGATGCGGGCCGGTCCCCAGCGGCGCAGCACGCGGACCTTGATGATCCGCCGCTCGGTACGGGTCGGGGTCCGCCGTGGGCTGGCGTGCGGGCGGCTGGAGCGGTCGGCCATGCCCGCCTCGCCGAGCTGCCGGTAACGGTCGGCCCATCGTTGGGCGGTGCTTACAGAGACCTGGAAGCGTTCTGCAGCCCGCCGCAGGGGCCAGTTGTCGTCCACGACGCAGCGGGCCAGGCGCAGGCGTCCGGTCTCGGTCAGCGGTGCGTTACGGTGCGGCATGAGGGCCTTTCTGGTCGCCGGTGCAGATGTCGCAATCCACACCGAGCCAGAGGGCCCTCACCCATTTCAAGAACACATGTCAGTGATCGCTGTCACCAACCTCCGTGGACAGAACACCTAGGACACCACGTCCTTGCGGGCGAAACCGCGGAAGGCCAGCGCGAACAGCACGAGGGCGTACGTTACCGAGACCGCGGCGCCCTGGATCATGCCGGACCACTCGGGAGTGGGCTGGACGGCGTCCGCCCAGGCGAACTGCCAGTGCGCGGGCAGGAAGTGGCGCCAGTCGCCGAGGGCGGTCACGGCGTCCAGGACGTTGCCGACGATGGTCAGGCCGACGGCGCCGCCGACCGCTCCGAGGGCGGCGTCGGTCTTGGTCGAGAGCCAGAACGCGAGCCCCGCGGTGACCAGTTGGGAGACGAAGATGAATCCCACGACGACGACGAGCCGCTGTGCCGCCGTTCCCGGGTCGAGTGAACCGCCCGTGGGCAGCTCCAGCGAGCCCCAGCCGTAGGCCGCGGTGCCGACCGCCAGTGCGACGACCGGGAGCAGGATCATCGCGGCCAGGCTGAGGCCGAGGCCGACGACGAGCTTGGACCACAGGAGGCGGGCGCGGGGCACGGGGGCCGCGAGGAGATAGCGCAGGGAGGACCAGCCGGCCTCCGAGGCGACCGTGTCCCCGCAGAACAGGGCGACCGGGATGACCAGCAGGAAGCCCGCCGACACGAACAGGTTGACCGCGGCGAAGTTGGCGCCGGACGCGGTCGCCGTGTCCATCAGGGAGACCGTGTTGTTGCGGCCGCCCGGCTCGCCGCCGATGGCGAAGGCGATGAGCAGGACGAAGGGCAGGGCGGCGAGGATGCCGCCCATGACGATCGTGCGGCGGCGCTTGAGCTGGCGGATCAGTTCCACGCGCAGGGGGAGCGTACGGCCCGCTTTGTAGCCGGAGGCCGTCTCGGTCAGCGTGCTCATGCGGCACCTCCGATCAGGGTGAGGAAGGCGTCCTCCAGGCGGCGGTGCGGGCCCACCGACTGGACGGGCACCTCGAGCCGGACGAGTTCGGCGACCAGCCGCTCGGCGCTTCCGTCGGTGTCGAGGCGGATCAGGATGCCCTCGTCGGTGCGGAGCGCCGAGACGATGCCGGGCAGGGCCGCCACCTTCTCGACGATCGGCTCCTCGACGGGCGAGGCCGTGCCGACAAGCAGGGTGTCGCCGGAGCCGATGATCTCGGCGACCGGGCCGGCCTGGACGAGGCGGCCACGGTCCATGACCACGAGGTGGGTGCAGGTCTGCTCGACCTCCGCCAGCAGATGGCTGGAGACGATGACCGTGCGGCCGGCCGCCGCGTAGCGGATCATCACCTCGCGCATCTCGCGGATCTGTGGCGGGTCGAGCCCGTTGGTCGGCTCGTCGAGGATGAGCAGGTCCGGCAGGCCGAGCATGGCCTGGGCGATGGCCAGGCGCTGGCGCATGCCCTGGGAGTACGTGCGGACCGCGCGGGCCAGTGCGTCGCCGAGGCCGGCGATCTCCAACGCCTCGTCCAGGTGGGCGTCCTCGGCCGGGCGGCCGGTCGCCTGCCAGTACAGCTCCAGGTTCTCGCGGCCCGAGAGGTGCGGCAGGAAGCCCGCGCCCTCGACGAACGAGCCGACCCGGGACAGGACCGGCGCGCCGGGGCGGATCGCGTGCCCGAAGACCCGGATCTCGCCGCCGTCCGGCTTGATCAGGCCCATCAGCATGCGCAGGCTGGTCGTCTTGCCGGCGCCGTTGGGGCCGAGGAGGCCCAGCACCTGGCCCTTCTCGACACGGAAGGAGAGGTCGCGGACGCTGTAACGGTCGCCGCCCGCGTACTTCTTGCTCAAGTCGGTGATCTGGAGCGGGACTTCGGCCAGCTCCGGGTCCGGGGCGGGCATGGCGGTGCGGCGGCGGCCCGTCAGGAGCAGGAGCAGCGCGAGCACGGCGCCCGCGAGGGGCAGCCACCAGACCCAGGAGGGCAGCGGGGCGGCCGCGGTGGAGACGCCGGGGGCCGTCGGGACGTCGAGGTCGCCCTTCAGGGAGACGGTGTACGTCGCCGGGGCGGCCGGGGAGGCGTAGCCGAGGTCAGTGGAGGCGAGGACCAGACGGAGGCGGTGGCCCGTGTCGATCTTGTGGTCGATCGCCGGGAGGGTGAGCGTCACGTCCTTGCCGGACTTGGCGCCCTCGACGCGGACGGGTGAGACGAGCTGGGACGGCAGTACCTGCCGGGTGCCGTTCGGGCTCACGTCGTAGACCTTGGCGAACAGCACGGCGTCGTCGGTCGTGGACTTCACGTGGACGGTGGCCGTCGGGGCGCCGGTGATGCGGAGGTCGTCGGTGACCGGCTTCGAGTCGAAGCGGGCGAACTGGCCCGGGAAGTCCAGGGAGACGCCGACGCCCAGCGAGGAGAGCCGGGACAGGCCGGAGCCGCCGAGGCCGGGGAGGGCGGAGACGGCGGGCGGGTTGGCGCCGGCCGGGTTGGCGAAGTCCTGCTCGCGGCCGGTCAGGGCGATGGACTTCCGGCCGCTCTCCAGGCCGGGGTAGGTGTCGTCGCTCGCGCCCCTCAGCTGCGCCGCGCCGTCGGTGGAGTCGACGCCGCCGGTGCGGGTGACGCGGAAGGCCGGACCGGTGTCGGTGGTCTTCTCGTCCTTGAGATAGCGGTCGAACCAGGACCGCACCCGGGACTGGACGCGGCTCGTCTCCATGTCGCCGCCGTCATGGCCGCCGGCGATCCAGTCGACGTCCACGGGGGCGCCGTTGGCCTTGATCGCCTTCTCGGCGGCGTCGGCCTGGTCCAGCGGGAAGAGGGAGTCGGTCTGGCCCTGGACGAGCAGGGTCGGGACCTTGATCCGGTCGCCGACCGCGGAGGGCGAGCGTTCCTCCAGCATCTTCTCGGCCGCGGCGTCCGGGATGCCGGACTCGGCGACGCGCTGGTACATCTCGCAGAGCTGCGGCTCGAACTTGTCGCAGCCGCCCCCGGTGTTGACGAAGATGCCGGCCCAGAGCTTCTTGAAGACGCCGTTCGGGAAGAGCGCGTCCGAGAGGTTCCAGTAGGTGATCGCCGGGGCGATGGCGTCGACGCGGGCATCGTGGCCTGCGGTGAGGAGGGCGATCGCGCCGCCGTACGAGCCGCCCGCCATGCCCACGCGGGGGTCGCCCTCCTTGTCGAGCTGGACCGTCGGCTGCTCGGCGAGCCAGTCGATCAGTTTCTCGACGTCGGCCACCTCGGCCTTCGGGCCGTTGAGTCCGACCTTGCCGGTCGATTTGCCGAAGCCGCGGGCGGACCAGGTGAGGACCGCGTAGCCGTCCCGGGCGAGGGCTTCGGCCTGCTCGCGTACGTCGTTCTTGCTGCCGCCGAAGCCGTGGCCGAGGAGGACGGCGGGGTGCCTGCCGGCGGTGTCGGGGGTGAAGTACGAGGTGTCTATGCGTACGCCGTTCACCGCCATGACCCGGTCGGCCTGGTGCACCGGGGGGGCGTCGTCGTCCGCGACGGCCGTCCATGTACCGGCTCCGGCGAGTACGACGACGGAGGCCGCGGCGGCGATCCACCGTCGCGGCCTCCGGAGGCGTCCTCGCAGTCCGGGGGGTCGAAGATCCATGGTTCAACGGTACGGGGTGAAACTGTCGGATCGTTATCGACCGGGGGTTGAACCGCAGACCTCCCGTGGAGGTACGTCGGCGGGTTCGTGTACCGCGTTCGCTGTATGGCCAAGAGCTCGGTCCGGGCTGTGAGTTGCCGGGTGCGGGTGCGTTGTGGCTGGTCGCGCCCACGCGGCGGAGCCGCAAATCGATACAGCCCCGCGCCCCTTTTCGCCCCTGCGGGGCGATCGGGGCGTCAGTCCTCCGTCGGGATCGAGACCAGCCACCTCGTGTCCCTGCGCGGGCGGAGGTACAGGGCCCAGTACAGAGTGGCCGCCGCCGTTATTCCGCCCGTCCAGAGCAGGTATGCCGTCTCCTGTTGGCTCAGGATGTACGTCAGTACGGCTATGAGCAGCACCGGTATCGCCGGCCACAGCGGCATGCGCCAGGCCGGGGTGTGCTGGTGGGGGCCCTTGCGGGACAGCAGTGCCGCCACCGCCACCAGCAGGTACATGGCGGTCACCGAGACGCCGGTGATGCCGTAGAGGGTGTCCAGGTTCACGAAGCAGAGGATCGCGCCGGGGACGCCGACCGCGAGGGTGGCGACCCACGGGGAGCCGAAGCGGCCGAGTCTGGCGAAGACGTTGTTGACGGGGGCGGGCCAGGCCTTGTCGCGGGCCGAGGCGAACAGGACGCGGGAGTTCTGGATGACCATGACGATGCCCGCGTTGATGATCGCGAGGGCCACGCAGAGGCTGACGAAGGTGCCGACGGCGGAGTTGGACCAGTCGGTGACCATGGTGCCGATGTCGCCGCCCGTGAGTGCGGAGAGGTCCTTGGCGCCCATCGTGATCGCGATCACCGGGACCAGGATGACCACGGAGGAGATCGCGAGGGTGGCGAGGACCGTACGGGCCACGTTGCGGCGCGGGTTCTCCATTTCCTCGGAGAGGTAGACGGCGGTGGAGAAGCCCTGGGTGATGAAGAGGGCGATGGCCAGGCCGGACACGATCAGCATCGCCGTCACCGTGTCCGCGTGGCCGTCCGCGCCCGCCACCTGGAGCGACACCAGGCTGTCCGCGCCCCGCTCGCTGTGCGCGAAGCCCAGGACCGCGACCACGGCCGCCGCGATCACCTCGAGGACCAGGAAGACACCGGTGATCCACGCGTTGGCGCGCAGGTCGAGCAGGCCGGCGAGGGTCGCCAGGAGCATGACGCCGGCGCCCGCCGTCGACGGGTCGAGGTGGACGATCGGGGCCAGGTAGTCCGCCGTGCCCATCGCGATCACCGGCGGAACGATCATCACGACCAGGAGGGACAGCACGAAGACGAGCCAGCCCGCCAGCCGGCCCGCCATCGTCGAGACCATCGCGTACTCGCCGCCCGCGCTGGGGATGAGGGTGCCCAGTTCGGAGTAGCAGAACGCCACGGCGATACAGAGGAGGGAGCCGATGGCGATCGTCAGGGCGGTCGCGGTACCGAGCGAGCCGAACAGATCCGGGACCACCACGAAGAGCGTGGACGCGGGGGTCACACAGGAGAGGGTCAGGAGGGTGCCGCCGACGACTCCGATGGAGCGCTTGAGCTTCTGGGGACTGTCGGGCGCCTCGGGGAGGACGGCCTCGGCAGGGCGGAGCGTGTCGGTCATACGGCGGTTCCGATCGACTCGTGCAGCAGATGCCGCTGATGGAACCCCGACGAAAACCATTGCGTCAATGGCTTGCTTGCTACGGAATCAGTAGATCAACTGCCATTTCACGCTCGTATACGGCAGCCAAACGCTGTCCCCTCCCCGTCCTTGAGATGTACGGGAACCGCAGCGTCCGCGGCGAAAAAATCCCGTCGCGGGGGTGTCGGTGGGGCCCGCTAAAGTCATTTCTCACAGAACTCACATACGAATCACAGCAACGGGTGGGGAACATGAAGCTGAGGCACACTGCTGCCTGGGTGGGGTTCACGGCGGCGGCGCTCGTCGCGACGTCGGCGTGCGGCGCGGAGTCCGTGAAGCAGACGGCCGACGCGGTCGACAAGACCGACGCGATCATGGCGGCGCTCACGCGGGCCACCGACCGCACCGAACAGACCGGCTCGGCCGAGATCAAGATGACGACCGACCTGGGCACCGGCACGCCGATAGCCATGGACGGCACGTACTCGTGGGGCGACGGCATCGCCTACGACGTCCAGATGGACACCGCGGCCGCGCAGATGCAGACCGTGCAGGACGACCCGACGATCCACTGTCTGCTCGTCGACGGCGTGTACTACTACGACGTCGACCCGCAGGCCTCCGGCCCGCTCAAGGGCAAGGAGTGGATGAAGGTCGACGCCTCCGCCGTGTTCGGCGAGAACGGCGCCGCGGCGATGAACGGGGGCGGCGGTGGCAACCCGACGGCCTCGATGAAGGGCCTCAAGTACGCCGATGACGTCAAGGACCTCGGCTCGGAGACCGTCGACGGGCAGAAGACGACCCACTACCGGGCCGTGGTCGACCAGTCGAAGATGGGCAAGTTCAAGGACGCCTACACCGACAAGGACAGCCTGCTGGGCTCGATGACCGGCGGCGCGGACTCCATCACCATGGAGATCTGGGTGAACGACAAGGACCTGCCCGTCCGTCTGAAGCAGGTGATGGGCAAGGTCACGGCCACCATGGACTTCTCCGAGTTCGGTGCCACGGCCGAGGTCAAGGCTCCGCCGGCCGCGGAGACCGCCGACATGACCCAGGCGCTGAAGGACGCGCAGGGGCAGTAGGCCTTCCCGTGGACATGACTGAGCCCGGGCACCTGAAAGGTGCCCGGGCTCAGTCAGTCGCTCAGTGGTTGCGCGGGAAGCCGAGGTCGACGCCCGAGGGGCCGTCGGCCGGGTCGGGCCAGCGGGTGGTGACGACCTTGCCGCGGGTGTAGAAGTGCGTGCCGTCGTTGCCGTAGATGTGGTGGTCGCCGAAGAGCGAGTCCTTCCAGCCACCGAAGCTGTGGTAGCCGACGGGGACCGGGATCGGGACGTTCACGCCGACCATGCCGGCCTCGACCTCCAGCTGGAAGCGGCGGGCGGCGCCGCCGTCCCGGGTGAAGATCGCGGTGCCGTTGCCGAACGGCGAGGCGTTGATGAGGGCGATGCCCTCGTCGTAGGTGTCGACGCGCAGCACGGTCAGCACCGGGCCGAAGATCTCGTCCTGGTACGCCTTCGCCGTGGTCGGCACCTTGTCGAGGAGCGAGATGCCGATCCAGTGACCGTCCTCGAAGCCCTCGACCGTGAAGCCGGAGCCGTCCAGGACGACCTCGCAGCCCTCGGCCGCGGCGCCGGTGACGTAGGACGCCACCTTGTCGCGGTGGACCTTCGTGATGAGCGGGCCCATCTCGGAGGCCGGGTCGTTGCCGGGCCCGATCTTGATCTTCTCGGCGCGCTCGCGGATCTTCTCCACCAGCTCGTCGCCGATCGCACCGACCGCGACCACGGCCGAGATGGCCATGCAGCGCTCGCCCGCCGAACCGTATGCCGCGCTCACCGCGGCGTCCGCCGCCGCGTCGAGGTCGGCGTCCGGGAGGACCAGCATGTGGTTCTTGGCGCCGCCCAGGGCCTGGACGCGCTTGCCGTTCGCGGAGGCCGTGGTGTGGATGTAGCGGGCGATCGGGGTCGAGCCGACGAAGGAGACGGCCTTGACGTCCGGGTGCTCCAGGAGGCGGTCCACGGCCACCTTGTCGCCGTGCACGACGTTGAAGACACCGTCGGGCAGACCGGCCTCGGCCAGCAGCTCGGCGATCTTCAGGGAGGCCGACGGGTCCTTCTCCGACGGCTTCAGCACGAAGGTGTTGCCGGTCGCGATGGCGATCGGGAACATCCACATCGGGACCATCGCCGGGAAGTTGAACGGCGTGATGCCCGCGACGACACCGAGCGGCTGGCGGATCGAGGCCACGTCCACGCGGCTGGCGACCTCGGTGGACAGCTCGCCCTTCAGCTGCACGGTGATCCCGCACGCCAGGTCCACGATCTCCAGGCCGCGCGCGACCTCGCCCAGCGCGTCGCTGTGCACCTTGCCGTGCTCGGCGGTGATCAGCTCCGCGATCGCGTTCCGGTTCGCCTCGAGGAGCGCCCGGAACCTGAACAGGATGGTCGTCCGCTTGGCCAGCGAGGAGGTGCCCCAGGTCTGGAACGCGTCCTTGGCGGCGGCGACGGCGGAGTCCACCTCCTCCACGGAGGCGAACGCGACCTTGGTGGTGACCGCGCCGGTCGCCGGGTCGGTGACCGGCCCGTAGTTGCCCGACGCGCCTTCGACGGTCTTGCCGCCGATCCAATGGTTGACGATCTTCGTCATGCCCAGTTGCTCCTTCACAGATGGCGGCGTCGGGTAGAGACGTGCCGGTCGTACAGCTCTCGTGCCTTCACCGCTGACGGTCGGGTCGCGGTCTCGGCCACAGGTACATCCCACCAGGCTTGCGCCGGAGGCGCGCCCGACACTGTGTCTGCCGTTTCGGTCTCGACGTAGACACATGTGGGAATGTCCGCCGCACGTGCCTGAGCGAGGGCCTCGCGCAGGTCACTCACGGTCTTCGCGCGCAGCACGCGCATGCCCAGGCTGGCCGCGTTGGCGGCCAGATCCACCGGGAGCGGCGCCCCGGTGTAGGTACCGTCCTCGGACCGGTACCGGTAGGCGGTGCCGAACCGCTCACCGCCCACCGACTCGGAGAGCCCGCCGATCGAGGCGTACCCGTGGTTCTGGATGAGCAGCATCTTGATCGCGACGCCCTCCTGGACGGCGGTCACGATCTCGGTCGGCATCATCAGGTACGTGCCGTCGCCGACCAGCGCCCAGACGTTGCGCTCGGGGGCGGCCATCTTCACGCCGATCGCGGCCGGGATCTCGTAGCCCATGCAGGAGTAGCCGTACTCCAGGTGGTACTGGTCCCGGGAGCGTGCCCGCCACAGCTTGTGGAGGTCGCCGGGGAGCGAGCCGGCCGCGTTGATGATCACGTCCGACTCGTCGACTATCGCGTCCAGGGCGCCGAGGACCTGCGGCTGGGTCGGGCGGACATCGGGTTCGTCGGCCTCGTAGGCGGCGTCGACGCGGTACTCCCAGCGGTCCTTGTCGAGCCTGTACTCATCGGCGTACGACTCCGTGACCCGGTGGTCGTGCGTCCGCAGGGCCGCGGTCAGCTCGGCCAGGCAGCTGCTCGCGTCCGCGACCAGCGGCTGCCCGGCGAGCTTGTGGCCGTCGAACGGGGCGATGTTGAGGTTGAGGAAGCGCACGCCGTCACCCGAGAACAGGGTGTGGGAGGCGGTGGTGAAGTCGGTGTAGCGGGTGCCGACGCCTATCACCAGGTCGGCTTGGCGGGCGAGTTCGTTGGCGGTCGCGGTGCCGGTGTGGCCGACGCCGCCGACGTCCTGGGGGTGGTCCCAGCGCAGCGAGCCCTTGCCGGCCTGGGTGGAGGCGACGGGGATGCCCGTGGTCTGCGCGAACTCGGCGAGGGCCTCCGCCGCGCGGCTGTGGTGGACGCCGCCGCCCGCGATGATCAGCGGGCGCCGCGCGGACCGGATCGCCGTGACCGCCTCGGCGAGTTCGGTCGGGTCCGCGCCCGGCCGTCGTACGACCCAGGTGCGCTCGGCGAAGAACTCCTCGGGCCAGTCGTAGGCCTCGGCCTGGACGTCCTGCGGGAGCGCGAGGGTCACCGCGCCCGTCTCCACCGGGTCGGTGAGGACGCGCATCGCCTGGAGGGCCGCCGGGATCAGGGCCTCCGGCCGGGTGACGCGGTCGAAGTACCTCGACACCGGGCGCAGGCTGTCGTTGACGCTGATGTCTCCCGCGTACGGGACTTCCAGCTGCTGGAGGACCGGGTCGGCGACGCGGGTGGCGAAGGTGTCGCCGGGGAGGAGCAGGACCGGGAGGTGGTTGATCGTGGCGAGCGCGGCGCCGGTGACCAGGTTGGTCGCGCCGGGGCCGATCGACGTCGTCACGGCGTGCGTGGACAGGCGGTTGGACTGGCGGGCGTAGCCGATGGCCGCGTGGACCATCGACTGCTCGTTGCGGCCCTGGTGGTACGGCATGTCGTCGCCGTACTCGATGAGCGCCTGGCCGAGTCCGGCCACGTTGCCGTGGCCGAAGATGCCCCAGGTGGCGCCGATCAGCCGCTGCCGTACGCCGTCGCGCTCCGTGTACTGGGCGGCGAGGAAGCGTACGAGTGCCTGCGCGACCGTGAGCCTCGTCGTTGAGGTCATCGGTAACCCTCCGTGTGGTCCGGGTGGAAGCAGATCCGCCACTCCCGCGTCTGACCCGGTCCCGCCATGACGTTCAGGTAGTACATGTCGTGGTCGGGCTGGGCGATGGACGGGCCGTGCCAGCCGTCGGGGACGAGGACGGCGTCGCCGGAGCGGACCTCCGTGAGGACGTCCGATCCGCCCTCACGGGAGGGAGATACGCGCTGATAGCCGAAACCGTTCGGGCCGTCGATCTCGAAGTAGTAGATCTCCTCCAGCTCCGCTTCCTCGCCGGGCCGGTTCTCGTCGTGCTTGTGGGGCGGGTACGAGGACCAGTTGCCGCCGGGGGTGATGACCTCGACGGCGATGAGCTTGTCGCAGTCGAAGGCGTCGGCGGAGGCGAAGTTGCGGACGTGGCGCAGCCGGTTGCCGCTGCCGCGCTCTTCGGTGGGGACCTCCGGCGCGGGGCCGTAGCGGGCGGGGAGTCGTCGCTCGCACTTCGCTCCTGCCAGGGCGAAGCGGCCTCCCGCGCCGGAGGCGATCGTTGCCCGGGCGTCGCGGGGAACGTACGCGAAGTCGGAGACCGACGCGAACACGCTTTCCCTGCCCAGGAGTTGGAACTCGTTTTCTTCTGTTTGTACGGTACATCCGCCTTCCAGCGGAAGGACGATCCACTCGCTGTCGCCGGTGGTGAAGGTGTGCGTGCCACCCGGCTCCAGCGTGACGATCCGCAGACTGCAGTAGGTCCAGCCGGCCCGCTTGGGGTCGATGTCCACGGTGTACAGGGCGTTGGTCGAGGATCCCTGGGGAACGTACAACTCGATGCTCATGCGGCCCTCACAGCAGTCCTACGGCGGTGTCCACGGCGGCGGCCACGTCCCCGTCCGCCGGGTAGAGCAGCGAACGGCCGACCACCAGGCCCCGGACGGTGGGGAGTTGCAGCGCCCCGCGCCACTTCTCGTACGCGCCGTCCTGGTCGTCGCCCACCTCGCCGCCCAGCAGCACGGCGGGCAAGGTGGAGGTGGCCATGACCTCGGCCATGTCGTCGGGGTTGTCGGTGACGGGGACCTTCAGCCAGGTGTAGGCCGAACTGCCGCCCAGGCCCGAGGCGATGGCGATGGACTTGGTGACGGCCTCGGCGGAGAGGTCGTTGCGCACCTTGCCCTCGTCCGTGCGGCTGCTGATGAACGGCTCGACGAAGACCGGGAGTCGCCGTGCGGCCATGTCGTCGATCGCGCGGGCGGTGGACTCCATGGTGGTGAGGGAGCCCGCGTCGGCGTAGTCGATCCGCAGGAGCAGCTTGCCGGCGTCGAAGCCGAGCCGCTGTATGTCCTCGGCGCGGTGGCCGGTGAAGCGGTCGTCGAGTTCGAAGCTGGCGCCCTGGAGACCGCCGCGGTTCATCGATCCCATGACGACCTTGCCGTCGAGGGCGCCGAGCAGCAGTAGGTCGTCGAGGATGTCGGCGGTGGCGAGGACGCCGTCGACGCCGGGCCGGGACAGCGCCAGGACCAGGCGTTCGAGCAGGTCGGCGCGGTTGGCCATGGCGAACTTGCGGTCGCCGACGCCGAGGGCGCCGCGGGCCGGGTGGTCGGCGGCGACGATCATCAGGCGGTCGTTCGCGCCGAGCAGCGGCCGGCGGACCCGGCGGGCGGCGGCCTCAGCGATCGCCTCGGGGTGGCGGGTGCGCAGACGGACGAGTTCGGAGACGTCGACGGTCACTTGACGGCCCCCGCGCTGATCGCGGCCTCGACCTCGTCCGGTGTGGGCATCGCCGAGCTGCACTCCAGTCGGGAGGCGACGATGGCACCGGCCGCGTTGGCGTGCCGCATGATCTTCTCCAGGTCCCAGCCTTCGAGGAGGCCGTGGCAGAGCGAGCCGCCGAAGGCGTCGCCGGCGCCGAGGCCGTTGAGGACGGTGACGGGCAGGGGCGGGACCTCGGCTTCCTCGCCCTTGCTGTTGACGGCGAGGACACCCTTGGGGCCCTGCTTGACCACGGCGAGTTCGACACCGGCGTCCAGCAGCGCCTGAGCCGCCGCGCGGGGTTCGCGGACGCCTGTCGCGACCTCCACCTCGTCGAGGTTGCCGACCGCGACGGTGGTGTGCCGCAGGGCCTCCTCGTAGAAGGGGCGGGCCCTGTCAGCGGGGTCCTTCCAGGCTGTGTCATTCCAGAACATGGGGCGCCAGTCGAGGTCGAAGACCGTGAGGCCCGCCTTGGCGCGGTGGGCGAGGGCCGCCAGCGTCGCCGTACGGCTGGGCTCCTCGCTCAGGCCGGTGCCGGTGACCCAGAAGATACCGGCGTCCCGGATGGCGTCGAGGTCGAGCTCGTGGGCGTCGATCTCCAGGTCCGGGGCCTTGGGCTCCCGGTAGAAGTACAGCGGGAAGTCGTCGGGCGGGAAGATCTCGCAGAAGACGACCGGGGTGGGCAGGCCCGGAACCGGGGTGACCCAGCGGTCGTCGACGCCGAAGTCCTTCAGCGCCTGGTGGAGATAGGTCCCGAAGGGGTCGTCGCCGGTGCGTGTGATCACCGCGGTGCGGCGTCCCAGGCGGGCGGCGGCGACCGCGACGTTGGTGGCCGAGCCGCCGAGGAACTTGCCGAAGGACTCCACCTCCGGCAGCGGGACGCCCGTCTGCAGCGGATAGATGTCTACTCCGATCCGCCCCATGGTGATCAGGTCGTACGCCATCGAGTTCCCTTCGTATCGGCTCTCCCCGGATTTCTAGCCTCGGATCCCGAGCCCTGTCAATGTTTTGTCCAGACATTCGGACGAGACCTTGACAGCGCTTACTGCTCGAACGGAAGCTGACCGGCATGACGTCGTTGTCACCTCAGCCCTCACTGTCGCGCATCCGGATCGGGTCGGCTCCCGACTCCTGGGGTGTGTGGTTCCCCGACGACCCCCAGCAGGTCCCCTGGCAGCGCTTCCTCGACGAGGTGGCCGGCTCCGGTTACGAGTGGATCGAGCTGGGCCCGTACGGGTATCTGCCGACCGATCCCGCGGTCCTCACCGAGGAGGTGAACCGCCGGGGCCTGAAAGTGTCCGCCGGCACCGTCTTCACCGGCCTGCATCATGGCGAGGCCGTGTGGGAGAAGACCTGGGCGCATGTCGCGGACAACGCGGTGCTGGCGCAGGCGATGGGGGCGAAGCACCTCGTGGTCATCCCGTCCTTCTGGCGGGACGACAAGACCGGTGAGGTGCTGGAGTCCGACACCCTGACGCCGGAGCAGTGGCGCAATCTCACCTCGTTGACCGAGCGTCTTGGGCAGCGGGTGCGGGAGGAGTACGGGCTCCGGATCGTCGTCCATCCGCACGCCGACACGCACATCGACAGTGAGTCGAATGTCGTCCGGTTCCTGGACGGGACCGACTCCTCGCTCGTGTCGCTGTGTCTGGACACCGGGCACTACGCGTACTGCGGTGGGGACAGCGTCAAGCTGATCGAGACGTACGGGTCGCGGATCGGGTATCTGCATCTCAAGCAGGTGGATCCGGAGATCCTCGCGGACGTGCGGGCCAAGGGGACGCCGTTCGGGCCCGCGGTGGCGCAGGGTGTGATGTGTGAGCCGCCGACGGGGGTGCCTGCGCTGGGGCCGGTGCTGGAGGCGGCGGGCAAGCTGGATGTGGATCTGTTCGCGATCGTCGAGCAGGACATGTATCCGTGTGAGCCGGACAAGCCGTTGCCCATTGCTCAGCGGACTCGGGCGTTCTTGAGGTCCTGCGGGGCGTAAGCAGTTTTCCGTCCGCGGGGGCGTGGGGGCTGGTCGCGCAGTTCCCCGCGCCCCTGGGCATGTTGCAGCATGGCCGGATGACTCGTGCCGTGCGTGTCCTGAACGGATATTCGCCCACTGGGACCTAGGAGTTCGCCGTTTGCCGCGCCTCATCCTCGGGTGCGGCCCGCGATCATCAGCTATCGCGGGGTTCGGGTCGCCATGAAGGGGCCCCGGCGGCGGTTGGAGGCGCCCATCGGGGCGGCCACGCTGCTGCTCGGGTTCGAGGAACCCGTACGGATCTCCCGCGCGGGACGCGCCCCTGACACCCTTGCGTCCGTGTTCTGCGGGCCCACGACGACCTCCGCCGTCGGAGAGCACAAGGGACGACTCTCCGGCATCGAGGTGTTGTTGGCACCCTGGGCGGCCTTCGCGCTCTTCGGGACGCCGCAGCACGAGCTCGCCGATCGGACCGTCGATCCGGACGAGTTGCCGCATGCCTTGTCCCACCGGGTCGGTGAACTCGCTTCCGCCCTGGCCGCGTTGCCGTCGTGGGAGTCACGGTTCGAGCTGCTGGACGAGGTGTTCGCGCGGTGGTTCGCGGCCGGTACGCCCTGTTCGGACCGAGTCGTGCGAGCGTGGGCGGAGTTGGTGCGGAGCGGGGGTGTGATGCCGGTGCCGCGGCTTGCCGAGGAGGTCGGGTGGAGTGTGCGGCAGCTGGAGAGCCGGTTCCGGGAGCAGATCGGGATCGGGCCCAAGGCGGCGGGCCGGGTGCTGCGGTTGCAGGGGGCTCGGCGGCTGCTGGCGGCGGGGCCGGGGCAGACGGAGACCGCGGCGGTGTGCGGGTACGACGACCAGGCCCATCTCAGCGGTGAGTTCAAGGCGATGACCGGGTGCACACCGCGGGAGTTCACGCCGGCGCGGCGCGGGCCGGGCGGGGTGCCCGACGGTGACCGGATGACGGGTGAGGCGACGAGTCTGGTGCTCACACCGGGTGGCGGTGCGGATTTTCCAGGACCGGCGGTGTTGGCTGAATGCAGCCTGTGACCTCCGGTGCTGAGCCGCTCCGGCCCGCCCTTGCGCTCGCGTCCGGCCGCACGCCATGAGGAACGATCCGCGTGCCGATGTCAACGCGCCCCGCCCATAGGCCCGCGTACTCCTTTGCTGCACTCACGTCACAAATGCCCCCTTCGTGTCACACATGTCGCGTGTACGCGGGCCTTGCGTCACACGCGGTACACAGGCCCTGACTTGCAGTCACTCAGCGTCGTTCACCGGGCGCAGGCTTTGTGATCGCCAGCGCAGCGCCCGGTACCCCCGACGGCCGTTCCCGGCCGCCGCCGCGGCGCGCGCGAGGAGGTGCCACTCATGACCGACCGAAGGCTCTGGTCGTACAAGGAGATCGCGGCGCACATCCGGGTGCAGCCGGACACCGTGCGGTCGTACCGCAAGCACGGGCTGCTTCCGCCGCCCGACCATGTCGAGGGCGGCAAGCCGTTCTGGTACGCGGACACCGTCCGCAGGTGGGTCGCCGCGCGCCCCGGCAACCGTGGGCGCAGAGAGGACTGAGACACCTCCCGTCGTGTCGAAGGGTGCCTGCGTACGGCTCGCCGGCACCCCTTTTCGTGGTGCCGGCGGTCTCGAAAATCGCAGGCCGGAAGGAGGTCGCCTCTGACACAGTCGCCCCATGAGCGACTTCTCTGTCAAACCTGTCCTCACCGGCGAGAAGACCGTGCTGCGCCCGTTCACGGAGGCGGACGCAGAGGGCATGTGGGAGATCATCGGCGACGCGGAGGTCACCCACTTCACGGGCGACCCGCCCGACGAAATCACCCCGGAGCGGCTGCGGGACTGGTACGGCTCCCGCAGCGCTCAGCCAGACCGCCTCGACCTCGCCGTCACCGACGCCGCCACCGGTGAACTCGTCGGCGAGGTCGTGCTGTACGAGTGGGACCCCGGCGCCCGCAGCTGCACCTTCCGCACGCTCATCGGCCCGCGGGGACGCGGCCGGGGCATCGGCACGGAGGCGACCCGGCTCGTCGTCGGGTACGGCTTCGAGCGACTCGGTCTGCACCGGATCCAGCTGGAGGCATACGCCTTCAACCACCGGGCCCTGCGCGTGTACGAGAAGGCCGGGTTCGTACGGGAGGGGCTCCGGCGGGAGACCGAGTTCAAGCACGGCGCATGGGTCGACGAAGTCGTCATGGGCATCCTCGACCGCGACTGGGCCGCCCTCACCGCCACGGCTCGATGACCGTCACCCCCGCCCCCGGTGCCGTGCCCATCGCGGCCAGCGCGGCGGGTGTCGCGTCCAGGTCGATCGAGGACGTCACCAGCAGATCGGGCCGCAGCACGCCCGCCCGGACCAGCTCCAGCATCGGCGGGTAGGTGTGCGCGGCCATGCCGTGGCTGCCGAGCAGTTCGAGCTCCAGGGCGATCACGCGGGCCATCGGAACCGGGGTCGTGCCGGTGGGTGAGGGCAGCAGGCCGACCTGGACGTGCCGGCCCCGGCGGCGCAGCGAGTCGACCGAGGCCGCGCAGGTGGCGGGCGAGCCGAGCGCGTCCAGCGACAGATGGGCGCCGCCGCCGGTCAGCTCGCGGACCGCCGCCCCCGCGTCACCGGCCTTCGACGCGTCCACGCACTGCGCCGCGCCGAACTTGCGTGCCAGGTCGAGCGCCTGCGGGGACACGTCCACCGCCACCACCCTCGCCCCCGACGCCGCCGCGATCATCACCGCCGACAGGCCCACCCCGCCGCAGCCGTGCACCGCGACCCACTCCCCCGCAGCGACCCTTCCCTGTTGCACGACCGCGCGGAACGCCGTGGCGAAACGGCAGCCGAGCGCTGCGGCCGTGGCGTAGGAGAGGTCGTCGGGGATCGCCACGAGGTTCACGTCGGCGTGGTCCAGGGCCACGTACTGGGCGAACGAACCCCAGTGGGTGAAGCCCGGCTGGGTCTGGTGCGGGCAGATCTGGTGGTCGCCGGCGGCGCAGGTCGCGCAGGTGCCGCAGGCGCAGACGAAGGGGACGGTCACTCTCTCGCCGGGGCGCCAGGCGGTGACCGCGGTGCCGACTGCTTCCACGACACCGGCGAGTTCGTGGCCGGGTACGTGGGGGAGGGTGATGTCCGGGTCGTGGCCCTGCCAGCCGTGCCAGTCGCTTCGGCAGAGGCCGGTGGCTTCTACACGTACGACGACTCCGTGGGGTGCTGGGCGGGGGTCGGGCAGATCCCGTACCTCGGCGGGCTCACCGTATTGCTCGAAGACCACCGCTCGCATCTGCCATCCCATCGCCGTTTTCGTCTACGGGTACATCGTGGCTGGTCGCGCCCCGCGGCGGAGCCGCAGATCGATACAGCCCCGCGCCCCTGTCGGCGCGCGCTTCCCCGCCCTCGCTCAATCCGAACCGCCCGTGGAACCTCCGCAACGGTCCTGGTGCCCACCACGTCGCCCTTCCCGTCAGCTTCATCACCGCCGGGACCAGCAGGCTTCGCACGATCATCGCGTCCATCACCACCGCCAACGCGATGCCGAGGCCCAGCATCTTGGTGTTCGTCACCCGTGACGTGCCGATCGCGACCATGACCACAGCCAGGATCACCGCCGCCGCCGTGATCAAGCCGCCCGTGCGCTGGAGGCCGTGGCGGACCGCCTCGTTGTGGTCGCCTGTCGTGTCGTACTCCTCCTTGATGCGGGAGAGGAGGAAGACGCCGTAGTCCATGGAGAGGCCGAAGGCCACACAGAACATCAGGACCGGGAGGGTCGTCTCGATCGAGCCGGGGCTGGTGAAGCCCAGCGGGCCGGAGAGGTGGCCGTCCTGGAAGACCCAGACCACCGCGCCGAACATGGCCGTCAGACTGAGCGCGTTGAGCACCACCGCCTGGATCGGTATCAGCACGCTGCCGGTCAGGAGGAAGACCAGGAGCAGGGTGACGATCACTATGAAGGCGGCCGCCCAGGGAAGTTGCTCGGCTATCGCGTCCTTGGAGTCGACCAGGACGGCCGCGGTACCGGTCACGCTGGTGTCGAAGGGGGCGTCCGTGGAGCGCAGTTCGCCCACGAGACGCTGAGCCGCGTCGTCGACCGCCTCGCCCTTCGGCTGCACCGTAAAGTACGCCGACTCGCCGTTCACCAGGGGGCCGTCGACCCTCAGTACCCCGGGGAGCTCGGCGATCCGCTCCTTGTACGCGGCGTACTGGGCTTCGCTCGCGCGGCCCTCCGCCAGGACTTCCAGGCCACCGCCGGGGCTGCCCGGGAAACCGTCCCTGATGTGCTGCTGCACGACATGGGACTCGGCGGTCGAGGGCAGTTGGCGGTCGTCGGCGGTGCCGAACCTCACGCCCAGGAAGGGGAGTCCGAGCAGGACGAGGACCGCGGTGGTGCCGAGGGCGAAGAAGGGAGCCCGGCGCATCACGAGTGTCGCCGCGCGGGCCCAGGCCGTACCTTCCCGGGCGGGCCGCGCGCGGCGGAACAGGCGCCGCAGGTCCCAGGAGTCGACCCGCTCTCCCAGCAGGACCAGCGCCGCCGGGAGCAGGATCAGTGCGGCCGCCGCGGCCAGCAGGACGACCGCGATGCCGGCGTAGGCGAAAGAGCGCAGGAAGTACTGCGGGAAGAGCAGCATCGCCGCCAGGGAGACCGCGACCGTGAGGGCCGAGAAGAGGACCGTGCGGCCGGCCGTGCGCAGGGTGGTGCCGACCGCGGTCGACGGGTCGGCGCCGGCGGACAGTTCCTCGCGGAAGCGGCGGACGATGAACAGGGCGTAGTCGATGGCGAGGCCGAGGCCGAGGGCCGTGGTGAGGTTCATCGCGAAGACCGAGACGTCGGTGAACTCGGTCAGGCCGCGCAGCACCGCGTTGGTGCCCAGGATCGCCACGATGCCGATGCCGAGGGGCAGCAGGGCGGCGACCGCGCTGCCGAAGACCATCACCAGCAGGACGAGCGTCACCGGCAGGGCGATCAGCTCGGCCCGGGTGAGGTCCTCCTGGATGATCGTCTGCATCTCGTGCCGCACGGCGACCGGGCCGCCGATCGTCACCTCCACCGGGCCGTGCGCACCGCGGAACGAGGGGGCGAGGCGATCCAGGGTCTTGCCCATCACCTTCTCGTCGCCCGTGATGCGGGCGGCGATCAGCGCCTCATGGCCGTCCTCCGCGCGCAGGGCCGGGGCGCCGGTGGCCCAGTAGGAGCCGACGCCCGTCACGCCCTCCTCGCCCGCCAGCCGCTCCGTCAGCCGCTCGGCCTCGGCCGCGACCGCCGGGTCGTCCACCGAGGCGCTTCCCGCGTCGACCAGGAGCAGGAGGTTGGGCTGGGAGTCCGGGAACTCGCGCTCCAGCGCCTTGGTCGCGTACGTGGACTCGGCGTCCGGGTCCTCCCAGCCGCCGGCGCCCATGCGGTCGGCGACACCGCTGCCGGCCAGCACGGCGAGCACGGTGAGCACGAGGGCCGCGAACAGCGACAACCGAGGTCGGGCGGTCACGAGCTTGGTCCAGCCCCCGGTGCGCGGCGGCTTGTCGACTTCGGTCATCGTGCGGTGTCCCCTTCACCGGGCAGCATGGATCTGCCATTGCCTTGCCATAGACTGACAAACACGAGAGATCGCTCGCGTTTCTCCAGAATGCGAGCGACCGCTCGTGTTGTCAATCCTGTTCGGAGAGTTGGGGATAACGCGTGCCCGCGAACGAGGAGAAGGACCCGCCGCGCCGCCGCCAGGCCCGCGGTGAACGCCGTATCGCACAGTTGCTCGAAGCCGCGGCCTCGGTCTTCTGCACGACCGGCTACACGGCCGCGAGCACCAACGCCATCGCCCGGGAGGCGGGCGTCTCACCGGGCACGCTCTACCAGTTCTTCCCGAACAAGGAAGCGATCGCCGTCGAGCTCGGCGGCCGGCTCGTGCACGAGATGCAGGAGACCTACGGCGAGGCGCTCGCGCCCGTCGACCCGACGACCCCGCTGGAGCAGGCGGTCGGCACCATCGTCGACCGGTTCATCGACTTCAACTGCCGGCACCCGGTGTTCTTCGCGCTGATGCACGGCCCCGACATCCCCGGCCGGATCGCCGAGCAGCACGACGCCCTGCACACGACCCTCGTCGCCCGCGTCGAGAACCTGCTCCGCTCGCTCATGCCCGCGGCGCCCCAGAGCGCGATCACCCGTGTCGCGCACATGGCACTGGGGATGTACATGGCCGGCCTGGAGCTCATCCTCGCCCACGAGGGCACAGAACGGGACGCGTACGTCCAGGAGTTGAAAAACGCCCTGGTCCGCTATCTCGACCCGCTCGTGGGAGCCGGACTCGGCCTGCCGGACGGACTCACCACGGCTCCGAGCCCCTGACCGCCTCCCCCGACCCCACCCCTGATCCCGCTCGGCAGCTTTCCGGCGCCGGTGACCTTCATGCCGTGGGCGTACGAGCGGCACGGCCGGGACCTCGGCGTCAGTGTGATCCTCGGCTGCTTCCTGACGGGCGGCACGCGCGGCATGCGGGCCGGACTCGTCCTCGGCGTGACCGTCGGATTCGGCTCAGCGGCCCTGGAGAGCGCGGGATACGCCTGCAACGCCGCGGTCTCCACGAACGGGCGCTTCCCCTTCGCCGGGCCCGTGATCGGCACGCTCGTCGGCGTCTCGCCGCCGCACGCCCTGTGGGACTCGACACACGGCATCGTGCTGTGGTTGATGGCGCGGCCGGCGAGCACCCGTCCGGACAGGGAGCTGTTCGCCTGGTGCTCGTGCCCTTTTCGGCGTCGCGTGGGTCCGGGCGCCGACGCGGCGGGACCCTTCTTGGAGAAATACCCCCTAGGGGTATAATGTGGGTAACGGCCCACATCCCTCGACGAGGAGAACGACATGAGCGCCCAGACCGACACCCAGGGTTCCGTCACCACCGTCTACAAGGTGAGCGGGATGAGCTGTGGACACTGCGAGGGTTCCGTGTCCGGCGAGCTCTCCGAGATCGCGGGGGTGACGTCGGTGAAGGCCGTCGCGTCGACCGGTGAGGTCACGGTCGTGTCGCAGGCCCCGCTCGACGAGGAGGCGGTGCGCGCGGCCGTGGACGAGGCTGGGTTCGAGCTCGTCGGCAAGGCCTGACCCCACCCCCTCACCAAGGGCCGTGCCGACCGGTTGAGACTGGTCCCGCACGGCCCGGCCCGTTTCCTGGAGTACGGCATGACCACCACCGAGACCCCGATAACGCCGACCGCCTCCGAAGTCGAGCTCCTCATCGGCGGGATGACCTGTGCCTCCTGCGCGGCTCGTGTGGAGAAGAAGCTCAACCGGATGGACGGGGTCACCGCCACGGTGAACTACGCCACCGAGAAGGCGAAGGTCACCTTCGCCGAGGGCGTCGGGGTCGCCGATCTGATCGCCACGGTGGTGAAGACCGGGTACACGGCACAGGAGCCGGCGCCGCCCCGGGAGGAAGCCGCGGACGAGGACCCGGAGTTGACGTCGCTACGGCAGCGTCTCGTCGTCGCCGCCGTGCTCGCCGTCCCCGTGGTGCTGCTCTCGATGGTCCCGGCCCTCCAGTTCGACAATTGGCAGTGGCTCGCGCTCACCCTCGCCTCCCCCGTCGTCGTCTGGGGCGGGCTGCCCTTCCACAAGGCCGCCTGGACGAACGCGCGGCACGCCGCGGCCACCATGGACACGCTGGTCTCGCTGGGCACCCTGGCCGCGTTCGGCTGGTCGCTGTGGGCGCTGTTCTTCGGGGACGCCGGCATGGCGGGCATGAAGGACGAGTTCGCGTTCACCGTCTCCCGCGCGCAGGGCGCCTCGACCATCTATCTCGAAGTGGCCGCAGGGGTCACCGTGTTCATCCTGCTCGGGCGCTATCTGGAGGCCCGTTCCAAGCGGCGCGCGGGGGCGGCGCTGCGGGCGCTGATGGAGCTGGGCGCCAAGGACGTGGCCGTGCTGCGGGACGGGCGCGAGGTGCGGATCCCGGTGGGCCGGCTGACGGTCGGGGACCGGTTCGCCGTACGGCCCGGGGAGAAGGTCGCCACCGACGGCACCGTCGTCGAGGGTGCCTCCGCGGTGGACGCGTCGATGCTGACCGGGGAGTCGGTGCCGGTGGACGTGACGGTGGGGTCCGCCGTCGCGGGCGCGACCGTGAACGTCGGCGGGCGGCTCGTCGTGGCGGCCACGCGCGTGGGCGCCGACACGCAGCTCGCGCGGATGGCGAAGCTCGTCGAGGAGGCACAGAACGGCAAGGCCGAGGTGCAGCGGCTCGCCGACCGGATCTCCGCCGTGTTCGTGCCGGCCGTCATCCTGATCGCCGTCGCCACCTTCGGGGCCTGGCTGGGCCTCACCGGGGACACCGTCGCCGCGTTCACCGCGGCCGTCGCCGTGCTGATCATCGCCTGTCCGTGCGCGCTGGGACTGGCCACGCCGACCGCGCTGATGGTCGGGACGGGCCGCGGGGCGCAGCTGGGCATCCTCATCAAGGGGCCCGAGGTGCTGGAGTCCACGCGCCGGGTCGACACCGTCGTACTCGACAAGACCGGCACGGTGACCACCGGACGCATGACCCTCCAGGAGGTCTACGCCGTCGAGGGCACCGACGAGAAGCAGGTGCTGCGGCTCGCGGGCGCCCTGGAGCACGCCTCCGAGCACCCCGTCGCCCGGGCGGTCGCGGCCGGTGCCGAGGAGCGGGTCGGGCCGCTGCCGGAGGTCGAGGGGTTCGAGAACGTGCCCGGCCGGGGCGTGCGTGGGCGCGTGGAGGGCCGTGACGTTGCCGTGGGGCGCCTCCACGACGTCCTGCCGCAGGAGTTGGCCCGGATCAAGGAAGAGGCCGAGAGCGGCGGGCGTACGGCCGTGGTGGTCGGCTGGGACGGGGTGGCACGGGGTGTCGTGGCCGTCGCGGACGCGGTGAAGGAGACGAGTGCCGAGGCGGTGCGGGAGCTGCGGGCACTGGGGCTGACGCCGGTGCTGCTGACCGGGGACAACCGGGCGGTGGCGGAGGCGGTGGCCGCGCAGGTCGGGATCGAGCGGGTCGTCGCCGAGGTGCTGCCCGAGGACAAGGTCGACGTCGTACGGCGGTTGCGGGCCGAGGGACGGGTCGTGGCCATGGTCGGGGACGGGGTCAACGACGCGGCCGCGCTCGCCACGGCGGACCTGGGGCTCGCCATGGGGACGGGGACGGACGCGGCGATCGAGGCGAGTGATCTGACGCTGGTGCGCGGGGATCTTCGGGTGGCCGTCGACGCGATCAGGCTGTCGCGGCGGACGCTGGCGACGATCAAGGGCAATCTCGTGTGGGCGTTCGGCTACAACGTGGCGGCGCTGCCGCTGGCCGCCGCGGGGCTTCTGAACCCGATGATCGCGGGGGCCGCCATGGCCTTCTCCTCGGTCTTCGTGGTGACGAACAGCCTGCGTCTGCGCGCATTCCGTTGAGGGGCCCCTCTGGAGTCCGGCGCGACACTCACATAAGCTCTTCACAAGGCTCGCGCATCATCCTTACGCTTGGGCCTCGATCGCCGTATCGGCCCTCTTGCGTACCTAACGGACAAATGCAAGAGACGCAGATCACAGTGATGTGAAGGTAACCATCGAAGGGGTTCGAAGGTCTAAGTTGACGATGTCAGGCCGCGTCTTGGGGGGCGCGTTCTGGCATCTGAGGATGTCTTGGGGGACTTCCTCAGAGATGCGTTGCCGGGGCACGCACTTCGGGAAGCTTTGAGCGGCCCTCCCGACCGTGCGCTGTCCCGGCAGATCGCACACTGGAGTAGTACGGCGAGTTTTGCTCGTTCTGCTCAACCGCAGTACCAGGCAATACCGAAAGACAGCGAATTCAGGCGCTGGTCTCTCAGACGCCCGGCCGGATCCCGTGGGGGGAATCCGCACCGGGACATGGGAAGGCGCCCTGGTCGTCGGCCCGTGGGGGGACTGGCGCTGGGGCGCCTTCTCCTATGTGAGCTCACGCACGAACACCGGACACACGAAGGCCCCGCACACCTTCATCAGGTGTTACGGGGCCCTGCGACGTCACGCCTCACCAGCGGGGACGTGGGCGACTGCGAAGCCGAGTCATGCGCTTCCACCGGCGGGGGCACCCATCAAGCGGCGCCCCCGTCGGTAGGTGTCAGCGCTCCTCGACCGGGACGAAGTCGCGCTCGACGACGCCCGTGTAGATCTGGCGGGGGCGGCCGATGCGGGAGCCGGGCTCCTTGATCATTTCGTGCCACTGGGCGATCCAGCCGGGGAGGCGGCCGAGGGCGAAGAGGACCGTGAACATCTCGGTCGGGAAGCCCATGGCGCGGTAGATGAGGCCGGTGTAGAAGTCGACGTTCGGGTAGAGGCTGCGCGAGACGAAGTAGTCGTCGGAGAGCGCGTGCTCCTCCAGCTTCAGGGCGATGTCCAGCAGCTCGTCGGACTTGCCCAGCGCCGAGAGAACGTCGTGGGCCGCGGCCTTGATGATCTTGGCGCGCGGGTCGAAGTTCTTGTACACCCGGTGGCCGAAGCCCATCAGGCGGACGCCGTCCTCCTTGTTCTTCACCTTGCGGATGAAGGAGTCGACATCGCCGCCGGACGCCTGGATGCCCTCGAGCATCTCCAGGACGGACTGGTTGGCGCCACCGTGCAGCGGGCCCCACAGGGCGGAGATGCCGGCGGAGATCGACGCGAACATGTTCGCCTGCGAGGAACCGACCAGGCGGACCGTCGACGTCGAACAGTTCTGCTCGTGGTCGGCGTGCAGGATGAGGAGCTTGTCCAGGGCCGAGACGACGACCGGGTCGAGCTCGTACTCCTGCGCCGGGACCGAGAAGGTCATCCGCAGGAAGTTCTCGACGTAACCGAGGTCGTTGCGCGGGTAGACGAACGGGTGACCGATCGACTTCTTGTACGCGTACGCCGCGATCGTCGGAAGCTTGGCGAGAAGGCGGATCGTCGAGAGGTTGCGCTGGTTCTCGTCGAAGGGGTTGTGGCTGTCCTGGTAGAAGGTGGACAGCGCGGAGACGACCGAGGACAGCATCGCCATCGGGTGGGCGTCGCGCGGGAAGCCACGGTAGAAGTTCTTGACGTCCTCGTGCAGCAGGGTGTGCTGCGTGATTTCGTTCTTGAAAACGGAGAGTTCATCGACGGTCGGCAGCTCACCGTTGATCAGCAGGTAGGCGACCTCCAGGAAGGTGGAGCGCTCGGCCAGCTGCTCGATCGGGTAGCCGCGGTAGCGGAGGATGCCCGCCTCGCCGTCGAGGTAGGTGACGGCGGATTTATAGGCCGCGGTGTTCCCGTAGCCACTGTCCAGTGTCACCAGACCGGTCTGGGCGCGGAGCTTGCCGATGTCGAAGCCCTTGTCGCCGACGGTGCTGTCGATCACCGGGTAGGTGTACTCGCCGTCGCCGTACCGCAGTACTACAGAGTTGTCGCTCACGTCTTCCCTCACCCGACGTTGTGCCTCATCTTCGAGGTTGCCCTGACTGTCTCTACCATCCCCCATTTGGCGCAGGAGAGTGCACTCGGGGTCGGCCATTGGGCTAATTGGCGGCACTCAGTGCCGCCAGCTTGCCCATCCTGCCCCTCCTCGCCCGGTTCCGGAAGGGCTCTGTGACCTTCATGACTCATTTGATCGATCATTTTTCGCGATGCATGACCCGGCGCCCCACCTCACTCCCGGAGGGGGCCCGGTGAGAGGCGGAAGTCGAGGGCCGTACAGCGCCGCCCCGCCGACACCGTGCGCACCGCCTGACCGATCGCCTTGCGCGAACCGACGAGGACGACCAGCTTCTTGGCCCGGGTGACCGCCGTGTAGAGCAGGTTCCGTTGAAGCATCATCCATGCTCCCGTGGTGACGGGGATCACCACAGCGGGATATTCACTGCCCTGGGAACGGTGAATGGTCACCGCGTACGCATGGGCCAGTTCGTCCAGTTCATCGAATTCGTACGGAACCTCCTCGTCCTCGTCCGTCAGCACCGTGAGGCGCTGGTCGACCGGGTCGAGTGAGGTGACGACGCCCACGGTGCCGTTGAAGACACCGTTCTTGCCCTTCTCGTAATTGTTGCGAATCTGGGTGACCTTGTCGCCGACGCGGAAGACTCTTCCGCCGAACCGCTTCTCCGGGACGTCGGGGCGGCCCGGCGTGATGGCCTGCTGCAACAGGCCGTTGAGGTTTCCGGCGCCGGCGGGGCCCCGGTGCATGGGGGCGAGGACCTGGACGTCGCGGCGCGGGTCGAGTCCGAACTTGGCCGGAATTCGCCGGGCCGCCACGTCGACCGTGAGCCGGCCCGCCTCCTCCGTGTCGTCCTCGACGAAGAGGAAGAAGTCCTTCATGCCGTCGGTGACGGGGTGCTGCCCGGAGTTGATCCGGTGGGCGTTGGTGACCACCCCGGACTGCTGGGCCTGACGGAACACGCGCGTGAGACGGACGGCGGGGATGGGGCTGCCGTCGGCGAGCAGGTCGCGCAGGACCTCCCCCGCCCCGACGCTGGGGAGTTGGTCGACGTCCCCGACGAAGAGGAGGTGCGCGCCCGGGGGCACCGCCTTCACGAGCTTGTTGGCGAGCAGCAGGTCCAGCATCGAGGCCTCGTCCACCACCACCAGGTCCGCCGGGAGGGGACGGTCCTTGTCGTACGCCGCGTCCCCGCCCGGCTTCAGCTCCAGGAGGCGGTGGACGGTGGAGGCCTCGGCGCCGGTGAGTTCGGCGAGGCGCTTGGCGGCACGCCCCGTGGGGGCGGCGAGGACGACCCTGGCCTTCCTGGCGCGGGCCAGCTCCACGATCGAGCGGACCGTGAAGGACTTGCCGCAGCCGGGACCGCCGGTGAGGACGGCGACCTTCTTGGTGAGCGCGAGCTTGACGGCGGCCTCCTGCTCGGCGGCGAGGTCGGCGCCCGTACGGCCCTTCAGCCAGCCGAGCGCCTTGTCCCAGGCCACGTCGTGGAAGCCCGGCATACGGTCCTCGTCGGTACGCAGGAGGCGCAGCAGCTGGGCGGAGAGGGAGAGTTCGGCTCGGTGGAAGGGGACGAGGTAGATCGCGGTGACGGGTTCCCCGTGCTCGCCGGGCACCTTTTCGCGTACGACGCCGGGTTCGCCGGAGTCCTCGTCCGGCTGGGCCAGTTCGGCGAGGCACTCGATGACGAGACCGGTGTCGACCTGGAGGAGCTTGACCGCGTCGGCGATCAGCCTCTCCTCGGGGAGGTAGCAGTTGCCCTGGTCGGTGGCCTGCGAAAGGGCGTACTGCAGACCCGCCTTGACGCGCTCCGGGCTGTCGTGCGGGATGCCGACGGACTGGGCGATCTTGTCGGCGGTGAGGAAGCCGATGCCCCAGACGTCGGAGGCGAGGCGGTAGGGCTGGTTCTTGACGACGGAGATGGAGGCGTCGCCGTACTTCTTGTAGATCCGCACGGCGATGGACGTGGAGACTTCCACGGTCTGGAGGAAGAGCATCACCTCCTTGATCGCCTTCTGTTCCTCCCAGGCGTCGGCGATCTTCTTGGTCCGCTTCGGGCCGAGCCCGGGGACCTCGATGAGCCGCTTGGGCTCCTCCTCGATGATCTGGAGGGTGTCCAGGCCGAAGTGCTGGGTGATGCGGTCGGCGAAGACGGGCCCGATGCCCTTGACGAGACCCGAGCCGAGGTAGCGGCGGATGCCCTGGACGGTGGCCGGCAGGACGGTCGTGTAGTTCTCCACGGTGAACTGCTTGCCGTACTGCGGATGCGAGCCCCAACGCCCCTCCATCCGGAGGGACTCACCGACCTGGGCGCCGAGCAGCGCGCCGACGACGGTGAGGAGGTCGCCGCCGCCCCTGCCCGTGTCGACACGGGCGACCGTGTAGCCGTTCTCCTCGTTGGCGTACGTGATCCGTTCGAGCACGCCTTCCAACGTGGCCAATCGGCGGTCCGCTTCTGCCTCTTGCCTGGACATGATCCGACGGTACCGGCCAGGTCTGACAGCGGGAGCAGCTCCCGCCGTTCAGCCCGATCACCGACTTGTCAAAGGCATGTGATCCGCTCCAGTACGCCTTCGAGTACGGCGAGCCCCTGAGCCATGATCCGACGGTACCGGGGGCCTGTGACAGTGGGGGCGTCAGCGGTCAGGCGGACTGGGACTGCACGTGGGTGATCACCGGTTCGAAGTCCTCCGTCGGGGAGAACTCCACGAAGTCGCAGTCCTCCAGCGCCTCCGGGACATGGCCGGGGGCCCAGTAGTACGCCTGGCCCGCCTCGTAGGTCTCCGAGCCCGTGGCCGTGCGCATCCGGAGCTTTCCCTTGAGGAGGTAGCCCCAGTGGGGGCACTGGCAGGCGTCGCCGGTCAGGCCCTTGAAGGCGGGGCCCATGTCCGCGCCCTGCGGGAGGTGGATGTAGCCGACGGACATGCCGCCGCCGATGGGCATCGTGCGCAGTTCGACCCCGTTGCCTTCGATGGCCACGGGGACGTCGTTCCGTGTCGCCGACGTCATGACTCCTCCGTCTCCGGCCCTCGCGAGGGCCCCGGTGAGATCAGTCCGTACCTCCAGGGTGGCACTCCCGCGGCCGCGGCACATCTGAGCGCCGATCATCACGATCGGATCTCGGGATGCCGGGAGGGGCTTGATAACCCGCGTGTAATCGATTCCAATCCTCTGCATACGTCGATGTAATCGATTCCACGAGGAGGTGGAGCGGCGATGGCGAGCATCAAGGATGTCGCTGCCGAGGCGGGGGTCTCCGTCGCCACGGTCTCGCGCGTCCTGAACGACCACCCGTCGGTCAGCGACGACGCACGCACCCGTGTACTGGCCGCCGTCGATGCGCTGGGCTACCGCCCGAACGCCGTCGCCCGTTCGCTGCGCACCGACCAGACCCGCACCCTCGGCCTGGTCATCAGCGACGTGATGAACCCGTACTTCACCGAGCTGGCCCGCTCCGTCGAGGAGGAGGCCCGCACGCTGGGGTACAGCGTCATCATCGGCAACGCCGACGAGCGGCCCGACCTCCAGGACCACCACGTACGGACCCTGCTGGACCGCCGTATCGACGGCCTCCTCGTCTCCCCCACCGACGGCGGCTCCCCGCTGATGCTGGACGCCGCGCGCGGGGGGACCCCGATGGTCTTCGTGGACCGGTGGATCCCCGGCGTCGACGTGCCCGTCGTACGGTCCGACGGGCGGGGCGCCGTGCGTGATCTCGTCGCGCATCTGCACGCGCTCGGACACCGGCGGCTCGCCATCATCGCGGGGCCCGCCGCCACCACCACCGGTCGCGAGCGTGTGGAGGCCTTCAGGGAAGCACTCCAGGCCCACGGTCTCGAACTCCCCGACGCCTACACAGGACAGGGCGACTTCCAGGCCGAGAGCGGGCGCCGGGTCACCGAGGGCTTCCTCGATCTGCCCGAGCCGCCCGAGGTCGTGTTCGCGGCCGACAACCTGATGGCGCTCGGCGCCCTGGACGCCGTACGCGCGCGTGGGCTGCGGATTCCGCAGGACATCGCGCTCGCCGCGTTCGACGACATCCCGTGGTTCGTGCACACCGATCCGCCGATCACCGCGGTCGCCCAGCCCACGGGCGAGCTGGGCCGTGCCGCCGTGCGCGCGCTCGTCGACCGCATCGAGGGACGGCCCCCGCAGTCCGTCACCCTCCCCGCCCGTCTCGTCGTACGCCGCTCGTGCGGCGAGCAGCCGGCTTCCCCCGAGTCGGCACCCGCACAGAACAGGAGCCAGTCGTGAGCAACCAGGACGAGTTGCTGCGCATCGAGGGCATCAGGAAGACCTTCCCCGGTGTGGTCGCGCTGGACGGCGTCGACTTCGATCTGCGCCGCGGTGAGGTGCACGTCCTCCTCGGTGAGAACGGCGCGGGCAAGAGCACCCTCATCAAGATGCTCTCCGGCGCCTACACCCCGGACGGCGGGCGGATCCTGGCCGGTGGCAAGGAGGTGCGCATCCATGGCGCGCAGGACTCCGAGCGCCTCGGGATCGCCACCATCTACCAGGAGTTCAACCTCGTGCCCGACCTCACGGTCGCCGAGAACATCTTCCTGGGCCGCCAGCCGCGCCGCTTCGGCATGATCGACCGGAAGAGGATGGAGGCCGACGCCGAGGTCCTCCTCGCGCGCGTGGGCGTCAATGTCTCGCCCCGCGCACGCGTGCGCGAACTCGGCATCGCCCGCCTCCAGATGGTCGAGATCGCCAAGGCGCTGAGTCTGGACACGCGCGTGCTGATCATGGACGAGCCGACCGCCGTGCTCACCTCCGAGGAGGTCGAGAAGCTCTTCGCCATCGTGCGCAAGCTCCGCGAGGACGGCGTGGGCATCGTGTTCATCACCCACCATCTCGAGGAGATCGCCGCCCTCGGCGACCGCGTCACCGTCATCCGCGACGGCAGGTCCGTCGGGCAGGTCCCCGCCGACACCCCCGAGGACGAGCTCGTACGCCTCATGGTGGGCCGCTCGATCGAGCAGCAGTACCCGCGCGAACAGCCTGAGAAGGGCGCCGCGCTGCTCACCGTCGAGGGGCTCACCCGCGACGGGGCCTTCCGCGACGTCACCTTCGAGGTGCACGCCGGTGAGGTCGTCGGCATCGCCGGGCTCGTCGGGGCCGGCCGTACCGAGGTCGTGCGGGCCGTGTTCGGCGCGGACCCGTACGACAAGGGCGCCGTGAAGGTTTCCGGAGCGCCCCTGAAGCGGCACGACGTCAACTCCGCCATGGCCGCCGGCATCGGGCTGATCCCCGAGGACCGCAAGGGCCAGGGGCTCGTCCTGGACGCGTCCGTGGAGGAGAACCTCGGGCTGGTGACGCTGCGTTCGGCCACGCGCGCGGGGCTCGTCGATCTCAAGGGCCAGCGGGAGGCCGCCGCCCGGATCGCCGAGCAGCTGGGCGTCCGGATGGCCGGGCTCCAGCAGCATGTGCGCACGCTCTCCGGCGGCAACCAGCAGAAGGTCGTCATCGGCAAGTGGCTGCTCGCCGACACCAAGGTGCTGATCCTCGACGAGCCGACGCGCGGGATCGACGTCGGCGCCAAGGTCGAGATCTACCAGCTCATCAACGAACTGACGGCCGCGGGCGCCGCCGTCCTCATGATCTCCAGCGATCTGCCCGAGGTGCTCGGCATGAGCGACCGGGTCCTGGTCATGGCCCAGGGCCGGATCGCCGGTGAACTCTCCGCCGCCGAGGCCTCGCAGGACGCCGTGATGGCCCTCGCCGTCAGCAACCCCCCGAACGAGAAGACCGAAACGGAGGCCACCCGTGGCCACTGACACGCTCAAGAGCACGACGGGCGCGAGTGGCGCCTCGGGGCTTCGCCGCCTGCTCCTCGACAACGGCGCGCTCACCGCGCTGATCGTCCTCGTCATCGCGATGTCGGCACTGTCCGGCGACTTCCTGACGACGGACAACCTGCTCAACGTCGGCGTCCAGGCGGCCGTGACCGCCATCCTCGCCTTCGGTGTGACCTTCGTGATCGTCTCGGCGGGCATCGACCTGTCGGTCGGCTCGGTCGCCGCCCTCTCCGCCACCGTCCTCGCCTGGAGCGCGACGTCGGAGGGCGTGCCGGTCTTCCTGGCGGTGCTGCTCGCCGTCGCGACCGGCATAGCGTGCGGCCTGGTCAACGGCTTCCTCATCTCGTACGGGAAGCTGCCGCCGTTCATCGCGACGCTCGCCATGCTGTCGGTGGCCCGCGGTCTGTCCCTGGTGATCTCGCAGGGCTCCCCCATCGCCTTCCCCGACTCGGTCTCGCACCTCGGTGACACGCTCGGCGGCTGGCTGCCGGTGCCGGTGCTCGTGATGGTCGCCATGGGCCTCATCACCGCGTTCGTGCTGGGCCGGACGTACATCGGCCGCTCGATGTACGCGATCGGCGGCAACGAGGAGGCGGCCCGGCTCTCCGGTCTGCGGGTGCAGAGGCAGAAGCTCGCGATCTACGCCTTCTCCGGACTGTTCGCCGCCGCCGCGGGCATCGTGCTCGCCTCCCGGCTCTCCTCCGCGCAGCCGCAGGCCGCGCAGGGCTACGAGCTCGACGCGATCGCCGCGGTCGTCATCGGCGGTGCCTCGCTGGCCGGTGGCACGGGCAAGGCGTCCGGCACGCTGATCGGTGCGCTGATCCTCGCGGTGCTGCGCAACGGGCTCAACCTGCTGTCCGTCTCGGCGTTCTGGCAACAGGTCGTCATCGGTGTGGTGATCGCGCTCGCCGTGCTCCTCGACACCGTGCGCCGCAAGGCCGGGGCGACCCCGGTGACGGCGAGCGGGACCGGCAACAAGGGCAGGCAGGCGGCGACCTACCTGCTCGCCGCCGTGGTCGCGGCGGCGATCGTCGGCGCCACCTCCTTCCTGCACAGCGGTTCCTCGGACGCGGGGAAGTCGCAGCGGATCGGGCTGTCCCTCTCGACGCTCAACAACCCGTTCTTCGTGTCGATCCGCGCCGGCGCGCAGGCCGAGGCGAAGAAGCTGGGCGTGGACCTGACCGTCACGGACGCGCAGAACGACGCCTCACAACAGGCCAACCAGCTGGAGAACTTCACCAGTTCGGGACTCGGCACGATCATCGTCAACCCGGTGGACTCCGACGCGGTGACCCCGGCGGCGAAGGCCGTCAACAAGGCGGACATCCCGCTGGTGGCCGTCGACCGCGCGGTCAACAACGCGACCACCGCCGCGCTCGTCGCCTCCGACAACACCACCGGCGGCAAGCTCGCCGCCAAGTCGCTCGCCGAGAAGCTGGGCGGCAAGGGAAAGATCGTGATCCTCCAGGGCCAGGCCGGCACCTCCGCCAGCCGGGAGCGCGGCGCCGGTTTCGCCGAGGGGCTGAAGGCCTACCCGGGTATCGAGGTCGTCGCCAAGCAGCCGGCCGACTGGGACCGCACCAAGGGCCTGGACGTCATGACCAACCTGCTGCAGGCCAACCCGGACGTCTCCGGTGTCTTCGCGGAGAACGACGAGATGGCGCTCGGCGCGATCAAGGCGCTCGGTTCCAAGGCAGGAAAGTCCGTGCAGGTCATCGGCTTCGACGGAACCGACGACGGTCTCAAGGCCGTCAAGGCAGGCACGCTGTACGCATCCGTGGCGCAGCAGCCGTCCGAACTCGGCAGGATCGCCGTGCGGAACGCGGTGAAGGCCGCCGAGGGTGAGAAGGTCGCGAAGTCGGTGATGGTGCCGGTGAAGGTGGTCACGGAGGAGAACGTGGCCGGGTTCACGGGCTGAGACCACAGGGCGGGCGGTTCTCCCATGGGGGACCGCCCGCCCGAAATCACTTACCAGGGGAGCAACTTCATGTACGACTACGACCTCCTGGTCGTAGGGTCGGCCAACGCCGACCTGGTGATCGGGGTCGAGCGCCGGCCGGGCGCCGGTGAGACCGTGCTCGGCTCCGACCTGGCCGTCCACCCGGGCGGCAAGGGCGCGAACCAGGCAGTCGCGGCCGCCCGCCTCGGCGCCCGTACGGCCCTGCTGGCCCGGGTCGGCGACGACGCGTACGGCCGGCTGCTGCTGGACTCGCAGCGCTCGTCCGGGGTCGACACGGTGGGCGTTCTCGTCGGCGGTGCGCCGACGGGGGTCGCGCTGATCACGGTGGACCCGTCGGGCGACAACAGCATCGTGGTCTCGCCGGGTGCCAACGGGCGGCTGACGCCTCAGGACGTACGGGCCGCGGTCAGCCTCTTCCACGCCTCGCGGGTGGTCTCCGTGCAGCTGGAGATCCCGCTGGAGACGGTCGTGGAGGTCGTACGGAATCTGGCGCCGGACAGCCGTTTCGTGCTGAACCCGTCGCCGCCGCGGCCGCTGCCGACGGAGGTGCTGGCCGCCTGCGATCCGCTGATCGTCAACGAGCACGAGGCGAAGGTCATCCTCGGTGACTCCCGGGTCGGGGACGAGCCGGAGGACTGGGCACGGATCCTGCTGGCGAAGGGGCCGCGGTCGGTGGTGGTGACGCTGGGGTCGCAGGGGGCTCTGGTGGCCTCCAAGGAGGGCGTGGCCCGGGTGGCGCCGGTCAAGGTGGACGCGGTGGACACGACCGGCGCGGGCGACGCGTTCACGGCGGCGCTGGCGTACCGGCTCGGTGCCGGTGCCTCGCTGGCCGAGGCCGCGGCGTACGCGGCGCGGGTGGGCGCGGCCGCCGTCACGAAGGAGGGCGCCCAGGCGTCCTTCCCGACCGCTGCGGAGGTCGACGCGCTGTGAAGAAGGCGGGAATCCTGAACCGTCATCTCTCCGGCGCGCTCGCCGAGCTGGGGCACGGTGACGGGGTGCTGGTCTGTGACGCCGGCATGCCGATACCGGACGGCCCCCGGGTCGTCGACCTCGCCTTCCGGGCCGGGGTGCCGTCGTTCGCCGAGGTGGTGGACGGGCTGCTGGCCGAGCTGGTCGTGGAGGGGGCCACGGCGGCGACGGAGGTACGGGACGCCAATCCGACGGCGGCGACGCTGCTGGACGGGTACTTCGGCGAGGGCGGCGCCCTGGAGTTCGTCTCGCACGAGCGGCTCAAGGAGCTGTCGGCGCGGGCGCGGCTGGTCGTGAGAACCGGCGAAGCACGGCCGTACGCGAACGTGCTGCTGCGCTGCGGGGTGTTCTTCTAGCCGTACGAGCTTCGTTCCAGCCGTACAAACTTCGAGGGGGCCTGGTCCGTCGACCAGGCCCCCTCGGGTTTTCCCCTCCGTATCAGAACCCCCGCGATCCCCCCAGATCCCCTCCCCAGAAGTCCTGATGCCAAGTACGACCCGCCAGGTGCGGGGAGGGTTGCACGGTTTCTCAAGAAATTTTTACCGGCGCCCCCCTTCGCAGGTCAGGCCGTGTGCTCCACGAACCGCGCCGCCGTCTCCGCCAGCACCTCGCGCCCGTCCCGGGCCCACAGCTCGTCGTTGAAGAGCTCCACCTCGATGGCGCCGGTGTAGCCGGCCGCCTCGACGTAGCCCTGCCACTCGCGCATGTCGATCGCGCCGTCGCCGATCTGGCCGCGGCCGTTGAGGACACCCTCGGGCAGCGGGGTGGTCCAGTCGGCGAGCTGGAAGGTGTGGATGCGGCCGGAGGCGCCCGCGCGGGCGATCTGCGCGGGAGCGTTGTCGTCCCACCAGATGTGGTACGTGTCGACCGTGACGCCGACCTGGTGGGCGGGGAAGCGTTCCGCGAGGTCCAGCGCCTGGGTGAGCGTGGAGACCACACAGCGGTCGGAGGCGTACATCGGGTGGAGCGGCTCGATGGCCAGCTTCACGCCGCGCTCCTCCGCGTACGGGCCGAGAACCGACAGCGCGTCCGCGATGCGTTCACGGGCGCCGTGCAGGTCCTTCGAACCGGCGGGCAGGCCGCCCGAGACCAGCACCAGCGTGTCCGTGCCCAGCGTCGCCGCCTCGTCGACGGCACGGCGGTTGTCGTCCAGGGCCGCGGCGCGCTCCCCCGCGTCGATGGCCGTGAAGAAGCCGCCACGGCACAGCGTGGTGACGGTCAGGCCCGCGTCGCGGACCAGCTTGGCCGTCGCCTCCAGGCCGTACGTCTGGACGGGCTCCCGCCACAGACCGACGTTGACGATGCCCAACCGGCCGCAGGCGTCGGCCAGTTCCGGCATCGACAGCTGCTTGACCGTCATCTGGTTGATGGAGAAGCGGGAGAGGTCGCCGGTCACTGGTTCACTCCGTACAGGGACAGCAGATTCTTCATCCGCTCCTCCGCCAGCTTCGGGTCCGGGAACAGGCCCAGCCCGTCGGCGAGTTCGTAGGCGCGGGCGAAGTGCGGCAGCGAGCGGGCCGACTGGAGGCCGCCGACCATGGTGAAGTGGCTCTGGTGGCCCGCGAGCCAGGCCAGGAACACCACGCCCGTCTTGTAGAAGCGGGTCGGCGCCTGGAAGAGGTGACGGGACAACTCGACGGTGGGGTCGAGCAGTTCACGGAAGCCCGCCGTGTCGCCGGTGTCCAGGACGCGCACCGCCTCGGCCGCCAGCGGGCCCAGCGGGTCGAAGATGCCGAGCAGGGCGTGGCTGAAGCCCTTCTCGTCGCCCGCGATCAGCTCGGGGTAGTTGAAGTCGTCGCCGGTGTAGCAGCGGACGCCCTGCGGCAGGCGTCGGCGGATGTCGATCTCGCGCTGGGCGTCAAGGAGCGAGACCTTGATGCCGTCGACCTTGTCCGGGTGGGCCGCGATGACCTCCAGGAAGGTGTCGGTCGCCGCGTCCAGGTCGGACGAGCCCCAGTAGCCCTCCAGCGCCGGGTCGAACATCGGGCCCAGCCAGTGCAGGACGACCGGCTCGGAGGCCTGGCGGAGCAGATGGCCGTAGACCTCGAGGTAGTCCTCGGGACCCTGGGCCGCGGCGGCGAGGGCGCGGGAGGCCATGAGGATCGACTGCGCGCCGGACTCCTCGACGAGGGCGAGCTGCTCCTCGTAGGCCGCGCGGACCTCGGCCGGCGAACCGGCCGCGATCTGGTCGGTGCCGACGCCGCACGCGATCCGGCCGCCGACCGCCTTGGCCTCGGCGGCGCTGCGCCGGATCAGCTCCGCCGCGCCCGCCCAGTCCAGGCCCATCCCGCGCTGGGCGGTGTCCATCGCCTCGGCGACACCGAGCCCGTGGGACCACAGATGGCGGCGGAAGGCGAGGGTGGCGTCCCAGTCGATCGCTGCGGGCGAGTCGGGGGTGGTGTCGGCGAAGGGGTCGGCGACGACATGGGCCGCCGAGAACACCGTACGAGAGGTGAGGGGGGAACCCGTGGTGAGGGCGAGGGGCTCCTGGCGGGGCTCGTAAGCCCTCACGTTCCCACTGGTGTCAGGGAGTTGGATGGTCACAGCGCGATCTCCGGGACATCGAGGCGACGGCCCTCGGCCGAGGACTTCAGACCCAGCTCGGCGAGCTGGACGCCACGGGCGCCGGCGAGGAGGTCCCAGTGGTAGGGGGCGTCGGCGTAGACGTGCCTCAGGAACAGCTCCCACTGGGCCTTGAAGCCGTTGTCGAACTCGGCGTTGTCCGGGACCTCCTGCCACTGGTCACGGAAGACCTCGGTGGCGGGGATGTCCGGGTTCCAGACCGGCTTCGGGGTGGCCGAGCGGTGCTGGGCGCGACAGTTGCGCAGACCGGCGACGGCCGAGCCCTCGGTGCCGTCCACCTGGAACTCCACGAGCTCGTCGCGGTTGACGCGGACGGTCCAGGAGGAGTTGATCTGGGCGATCGCGCCGCCGTCGAGCTCGAAGATGCCGTAGGCGGCGTCGTCGGCCGTCGCGTCGTACGGCTTGTCGTTCTCGTCCCAGCGCTGCGGGATGTGGGTGGCGGTGAGGGCCTGGACGGACTTCACCCGGCCGAACAGCTCGTGCAGGACGTACTCCCAGTGCGGGAACATGTCGACAACGATGCCACCGCCGTCCTCGGCCCGGTAGTTCCACGAGGGGCGCTGGGCGGTCTGCCAGTCGCCCTCGAAGACCCAGTAGCCGAACTCGCCGCGGATCGAGAGGATCCGGCCGAAGAAGCCGCCGTCGATGAGGCGCTTCAGCTTGAGCAGGCCCGGGAGGAAGAGCTTGTCCTGGACGACGCCGTGCTTGATGCCGGCGGCGTTGGCGAGCCTGGCCAGCTCCAGGGCACCGTCCAGGCCGGTGGCGGTCGGCTTCTCGGTGTAGATGTGCTTGCCCGCCGCGATCGCCTTCTTCAGCGCCTCCTCGCGGGCCGAGGTCACCTGGGCGTCGAAGTAGATGTCCACGCTCTCGTCGGCGAGGACCTCGTCCACGTCCGTGGCCCAGTGCTCCAGGCCGTGCTGCTCGGCCATCGCCTTCAGCGCGTGCTCGCGGCGGCCGACCAGGATCGGCTCCGGCCACAGCACGGTGCCGTCGCCGAGGTCGAGGCCGCCCTGCTCGCGGAGCGCGAGGATGGAGCGGACCAGGTGTTGGCGGTAGCCCATGCGCCCGGTCACACCGTTCATGGCGATACGCACCGTCTTGCGTGTCACGTCGATCCCTTCGTAGGCGTCGTGCGCAGCATTCCCTGCGCATTCCGTACGCGGTTGTGCGCGCCGCGTACGCCACCACTGATGAGCGTCACAGCAAGCGCTTTCTATCTGATGAGAAGCTAGCCTCTGAGCAGCGGTTCGGACAAGACCGTGACCGCTTCGAGTTGTTCGAGGGGACGAACAGCGGGGTGTCGGGGCCTTAGGGTCTGCTCGGAACCATGACTGACTGTGCGGCGTCTGTGCAGCCGCACAGTCCTGCGTGGCTGACTGTGCGGGGACGGGCGCGGAGCCCGAGTACGACGAGGTACGACGATGCGCGACCGGAGGACGACGAGATGACGGTGACCCTGGCGGACGTGGCGGCGCGCGCGCAGGTCTCGCCCGCGACGGTGTCGCGCGTGCTGAACGGGAACTATCCCGTGGCCGCAACCACCCGTGAGCGGGTGCTGCGGGCCGTGGACGAACTGGACTACGTACTGAACGGGCCGGCGAGTGCGCTGGCCGCGGCGACGTCCGACCTGGTCGGGATTCTCGTCAACGACATCGCGGACCCCTTCTTCGGGATCATGGCGAGCGCGATCCAGTCCGAGATCGGCGGTCCGGGCGGGCGCGCGGGCGGTGAACGGCTGGCGGTGACCTGCAACACCGGGGGCTCTCCCGAGCGTGAGCTGACGTATCTGACCCTGCTGCAGAGACAGCGGGCGGCGGCCGTGGTGCTGACGGGCGGTGCGGTGGAGAACGCGCCGCACGCGGCGGCGGTCGCCGCGAAGTTGCGGAGGCTGGAGGATGCCGGGACGCGGGTGGTGCTGTGCGGGCGGCCACCGGCGCCGGAGACCGGGGCGGTCGCGCTGACCTTCGACAACCGTGGGGGCGGGCGGGAGCTGACGGAGCATCTGCTCGGGCTCGGGCATCGGCGGCTCGGGTACATCGCGGGGCCGGAGGAGCGGACGACCACGCGGGACCGGCTGGAGGGGCATCGGGCCGCGCTCGCGGACGCGGGGATCTCCGAGGATCCGCGGTGGACCGTGCACGGGCGGTACGACCGGCGGTCGGGGTACGAGGCGACGCTGGAGTTGCTGCGGCGGGATCCGTCTCTTACGGCGGTGGTGGCGGCGAACGACTCCGTCGCGCTGGGGGCGTGTGCTGCGCTGCGGGACTCCGGGCTGCGGATTCCGGATGATGTGTCCGTCGCCGGGTTCGATGATCTGCCGTTCAGTATTGATGCGGTGCCCGCGTTGACGACGGTGCGGTTGCCGTTGGCGGAGGCGGGGGCTCGGGCGGGGCGGATCGCCATGGGGCGGGAGGAGGGGCCGCCCGGGGGGATCGCTGTGATTCGGGGGGAGTTGATGGTGCGGGGGTCTACGGGGGGGCCGCGGGGCTGAGGGTTTTCGGGGGTACGACGTCGGGGGGTACGGCGTTGGAGGGCACGGCGTTGGGTTGCCCTCGGCTGTTTTCGCCCCCGCCGCCCCTACCCGTCCCATCCTCCAGGGGCGCTGCCCCTTCGACCCCGCTCCAGGGGGCTCCGCCCCCTGGAGCCCCCATCGGCCCGAAGGGCCTCGTCCTCAGACGCCGGACGGGCTGGAACAGCGGGACTGGCGTCGAGAGGCGCAGCCGCCTTGCGGGTGGGTGGGGGTTGGGACGGCAGATCCTCGTCCTCGGACGCTGGGCGGGCTGAAATACCTGGACCGGCGTCGAGAGGCGCGGCCGCCTGCGGGTGGGTGGGGGACCGGGACGGTGCGTCCTCGTCCGCTGGCTCCCGGCCTGCCCTTAACCCGTTTCGGCGCCCTGCGGTATGACTTGGGCGTGGACGACGATCAGCGGATTCTCGACTTGTTGGATGCTCTGGACCGTTTGCCGGGGCCGGAGCACCTTGAGTTTCCCGAGGGGTACGACCATGAGCGGGCCGAGTTCATGCGGAGCGTGCTGCTTGAGCGGCTGAGCCGGGAGTTCGGGCAGCCGTGCAGCGGGGTGTCGCGGCAGGATGCCAGTGCGTACTTCGGCGTCCACATTCCCGCCGCTGCGACCGAGGCCGGTGTGGCCCTCAGCATCGATCTCAGCAACTTCGGAGACCTGGCCCTCGTCACCGCCGCCGACGGCACGACGGAGTGCGCGCTCACCGAGGCCGAGCGGCGGATCATCGAGTCGGCGCTGTCCGACCTGGGGTATGTGCGGGTTCCGCAGCGGCTGTTGCTGCGGCCGTACGACGGCGTGAGCGACCTGGCCGGCTGGTATCCCGAGGTCGACTGGGACGGGAGCCCGAACGATCCGGTCACCTGGGAGACGCGGTTCTTCTCGTATCTGTGAGGGTGAGGTATCCCGTGTCTGTGTCCGGGTACGCGCGCCTCCGCCGCACCACACCCCGGCTCACGTCGATGACTCCTTGCGGTTGGGCGTCGAAGTGACCTGCCGCGCTTGCCGGTTCGGCGTCGCCGACTGCGGGCGAGCTGTCGGACGACGAACGGGAACTGCTTCTCGCCGCGCACGGGGCCGCCGTACTGCGGCTGCGGGCGCCCGAGCACCGGGTCACCGTGCTGCGCGTTCTGCGTGCCGCGCTACGGCTCGAACTCGGTGATGCCAAGGACGTGTTGGAGCGGGTCTGGGGGCGGGACGTACACGGGGACACCGCCCGAGATGGAGCTTCTCGCGCGTCGGCTGCGAGAGGCCCGGGTCGATGCGGTTGCCTCCGTGGGCTCGTAGGGACGGCGAGGGTCACGCGGCCAGTCGGGGCACCGGACGGCGGGTCGCCAGCCAAACCCCGGCGCAACGTCCTGCCCAGCGGCCCACCGACCAGGACGGGGCGTGCCGGCTGCACTCGACCGACGTCCTGCCCGGCCACAGACCGACCGAGCGAGGCGAAGCGAGCCGGTCGTACCCGGGCGGTGCCCTGTTCTGCATCGGGCCTGTCGGACGGGGCCGGGCGCGTCGGGGTTGCCCGGCCGGTGGCCGGGGTGGGGTCCGGGCGGCTGAGCAAGGTCACGCCGTGGATGGCGGCCGCGGCGGCGGTGAGGGCGAGGAGGGTGCCTGTGGGGCCGTAGCGGAAGCCCTCGCCCAGCAGGGTGATGCCGATCGCGGACGCGGTGACGGGGTTGACGAGGGTGAGCAGAGCGAGGGGGCCGCCGAGGCCGTGGCGGTAGGCCTTCTGGGAGAGCAGCAGGCCGCCCACCGCGAAGGTGACCGTCAGGAGCGCCACCAGCGCCGTGCTCCAGGAGAGCGTCGGGCCGACCGCGAGCTTCTGTGCCAGCGTCGAGCCGACCCCGGAGGCGATGCCGGACGCGGCGGCGACCGCGAGGCCGCCGCGGGCCGAGAGCAGCGTGACGGCCGCGGCGGCGACGAGTGCCACCAGCAGGACCCCGGTGGTGTTCAGGGTGTCGCCGCGTCCCGAGGCCGTGACGGCCAGCAGGGTCGTCAGCCCCAGGAGGGTGAAGCCCATGCCGTTCCACTGGGTGCCCGAGGTCCGGCGGCCCGAGACCAGCGAGCCCAGCGGTACCGCGAGCACGAGGCTCAGCGCGCCGAGGGGCTGCACCAGGGTCAGCGGTCCGTAGCGCAGGGCGACCACATGCAGCAGCGCACCGCAGGCGTTGAGGAGCACGGACCCCCACCACGCGCCGCGGGCCAGCGCCCCGCGCACGCTCGTGGTGTCGGCGGCGGTCCGCTCCTGGACGACCGCGGCCGCCGCGTAGCAGATCGCCGAGACCAGGGAGAGGGCCACGGCCAGGAACACCGGAGAACCTGTCATCGCGGTCCACCTCCCCATCTGTCGATGTCGATACGAAACGGTTTCGTACCGACAGACTATGAGAGGGCTTAACGAAACGCAAGCGTTTCTCTAGCTGGGCCGGGTTTCCGACACGAACCTCATCGCATCGCGACGAATCCGAACAGCTCCGGCACCCCGCCCGGCCCGATCTCGACGGTCCGCTCCAGCCGCAGCCCCGCCGACACCACGGCGTTCAGAAGATCGGCCAGCGGGATGTGCCAGGCCCCCACCCGGGCCCGTACACCGGCGGGGTTCCAGGAGTCGAGGGTGCGGGCGCGGTCGGCGTACCGCTCGTCCAGCACCACCCGTCCCCGCTCCCGCCAGTCGGCGAACGCGCCGACGAAGCAGGGGTGGACGCCCAGGTGCACGAACCGTCCGCCGGGCGCCAGCACCCGGGCGATCTCCCGCAGGACGGCCGCGTAGTCGGGGACGTCCGTGCTCGCCAGCACACACATCGCGGCCGGCACCGAGGCGTCGGCCAGCGGCAGCGCCGTCGCGTCGGCGACCGCGACCGGCAGCCGGCCGGCCGCGTGGCGGAGCTGACCGCCGGAGAGGTCGAACCCGAACGAGGTCCGGCCGAGTTCCGCCGCCACGGACGCATGGGCGCCGGTCCCGCAGCAGACGTCCAGACAGATCCCCTCGCCGGGGCCCAGCAGTTCCCTCAGCGTCGCATGCACCCGGGCAACGTACTCGCCGCCCGAGGTCGGTGACATGTAGGCGTTGTACCAGTCCGCGTGGGCGTCGTACGCCGGTGTGGTCGTCGTCATGTCCTAGAGGCTGCGAACAACTCCCCTGTCACAAACACCCGTTCGCTCACGGCGTCGGCCCCGAGTCCCGCCGGGGAGTGGACGGGGGTGCGGGGCCGTCGTACGGTAAATCTCTGACTGAGTCAACCATTCGGGGGTTGGCGAAGGGGTCGAGGAGGGGCCGACGACCATGACCGTGCAGGACATCCGCGCCTTCAACCGCTTCTACACCAACCTCATCGGCGCCCTCGACTACAGCCGTCAGCTGTACGCCCCGTACACCCTCACCGAGTCCCGCGTCCTGTACGAGCTCGCGCATTCCCCGCGTACGGACGCGGCGGACCTGCGGGGCGAACTCTCGCTGGACGCGGGCTACTTGAGCCGCATCCTCAACAAGCTCGAGCAGGACGGGCTGATCGAACGCACCCCGTCGCGCCGCGACCCGCGGCGCAGGCGCGTGACGCTCACGGCGCGGGGGCGGGAGACCGCCGCCCTGCTCGCCGAGCGCGCGGACGAATCCGTGGGCGCGCTGCTCGCCACGGTCCCGTCCGCCGACCGCCCCCGTCTCGCCGAGGCCATGCGGACCGTCCGCGAGCTCCTCTCCGACGGCCGCCCTCCCCCACTCTCGGCTTCGCTCGAGCGGGGGGACCCCCATCGCCGCGAGGACGTCCTGCTGCGCGACCCGGGCCCGGGCGACCTGGGCTGGATCGTGCAGCGCAACGCCGCCCTCTACACCGTGGAGCACGGCTTCAACGCCGACTACGAAGGGCTGGTGGCCCGGATCGTCGCCGACTTCGCGGAGGACCACGACCCGCACCTGGAGCGGGTGTGGATCGCGGAGCTCGACGGCCGGCCGGTGGGCTGTGTGATGTGCGTACGGGACGAGGCACCCGGCACGGCCCGGCTGCGGCTGCTGCTGGTCGAGCCGGACGCGCGCGGACTCGGCATCGGCGACCGGCTCGTCTCGGCCGTCGTCGACTTCGCACGCGGCGTCGGCTACCGCGACCTGGTCCTGTGGACCAACGACATCCTCGCCTCCGCCCGCCACATCTACCAGCGCCACGGCTTCGTCCTCGTCGCCGAGAAACCGCACCGCTCCTTCGGCAAGGACCTGGTCGGCCAGGACTGGCGCCTGGATCTGCACGCGCCCAGGAGTGACGCGTAGAGTCCGGAGCATGAAGCTGGCGTTCTCCACTCTCGGCGTCCCCGGTCTCCCCGTCCCCGAGGTACTCCGCCTCGCGCACACGCACGGCTATCACGGCGTAGAGCTGCGCGCGCACCCGGAGGAGGCGGTACATCCCGGCATCGACGCCGCCCAACGGGCTGACACGGTGGCCGAGTTCAAGGCGGCCGGGGTGGAGGTCCTCGGTCTCGCCGGGTACGCGCGCGTGGCCGCGCCGGGCGACGACGAGCCGGTGCTGGCGGAGATCCGCGCCCTCCTGGACCTCGCCCGCGACCTGGGCGCCCCGTACATCCGCGTCTTCCCCGGCGCGAGCCCCGAGCAGTCGGCCGCCGAGGCCGACGCGACGGCGGCCCGGCGCCTGGGCACGGCGGCGGAGTACGCGGCGGACGCCGGAGTACGCATCCTCCTGGAGACCCACGACTCGCACCGCACCGGAGCCGACGCGATCCGCATCCTGGGCCCGGTCGGCCACCGCAACGTCGGCTCGCTGTGGGACGTCATGCACACCTGGCTGGGCGGCGAGCAGCCCTCGCAGACGTACGCGGCACTCTCCCCGTTCCTCGGATACGTCCAGGTCAAGGACATCGCCTCGCCCGACGACACCACCCCGCTCCCGCTCGGCTCGGGCGTACTGCCCCTCGCCGAGTGCGTCGAGGTCCTGTCCCGCCACGGCTGGGACGGCTGGCTGTGCTGGGAGTACGAGAAGCGCTGGTACGAGGGGGCCGCACCGCTTCCCGAGCTGCTGGGCGCGGGCCGCGAGCACCTGGCCCGGCTCCTGAACGAGAGCGCGTAGGTAATTCGGTGGCTCAGGGGCCGGGGGCCGGTTAGCGTCCCGGGGTGCATCAGCCCGCCCCGCTCCCGGTCCCCCTCTCATGAGCCTGTCCGACGTGCTCCTCGACGTCCGGCCCCTGCGCACCTCCCCCGTCTTCCGGCGGCTGCTGTTCGGGCGCACGGTGTCCACGCTCGGCACCTTCATGACCATGGTCACCGTCATGTACCAGGTCTGGGACATGACGCACAGCGCGTTCTGGAGCGGGGCCGTCGGCATCGCGCAGGCCGTGCCGATGGTCACCGTCAGCCTGTTCGCGGGCGCCTGGGCCGACCGCGTCGACCGCCGCCGTATGTATCTCACCGGCACCGTCGGCTCGGCGGCCTGCTCCCTGCTGCTGACCGTGCAGGGCTTCGCCGGACACGCGCCGGTGCCCGTGGTCCTCGTGCTGGTGGCGGCCCAGACGTCCTTCGCCGCGCTCGGCGCCCCCGCGGCGGGCGTGTTCGTCCCTCGGCTGCTGCCCAAGGAGCAGGTGGCCGCCGGTCTCGCCCTCCAGCAGGTCACCGGCCAGGCGATGATGCTGGTCGGCCCCGCCGTCGCCGGTGTCGTCCTCGGCTGGTGGGGCATCGGCGTCTGCTACCTGCTGGACACGCTGAGCTTCGCCCTGTCCTTCTACGGCGCCTACGGCCTGCCCGCGCTGCCACCCGAGGGCGACAGGTCACGACCCGGCGTCCACGGCGTCCTGGACGGTCTGCGCTTTCTGACCGGCCACCGCGCGGTGCGCGGCGCGCTGCTGACGGACCTCGCGGCCTGTCTCCTGGCGATGCCCACGTCGTTGTTCCCCCTGGTCAACGAGGAACGCTTCGGCGGCGACCCCCGCACCCTGGGCCTGTTCCTGTCGGCGCTGGCGGTGGGCGGGGTCACCGCGACGGCCTTCTCCGGCCCGGTGACCCGGCTGGCCCGCCCCGGCCCGGTGATGCTGTGCGCGTCCGCGGGGTGGGGCGCGGCCCTCCTTCTCTTCGGTCTGACGACGAGCGCCTGGGCGGGCCTGGGGCTGCTGGCCCTGGCCGGCGCGGCGGACGCCCTCGCCGTGCTCTCCCGTACGACCATCGTCCAGACCCTCACCCCCGACGCTCTCCTCGGCCGTGTCACCGCCGCCGAGACGATCGTCGGTCAGGCGGGCCCCCACCTGGGCAATCTGCGCGGTGGCCTGGTCGCGGGCTGGTCCTCGGGCGCGACGGCGCTGATCTCCGGCGGGCTGATGTGTCTGGCGGCGGTGACGGCGGTGGGCGTCACGACGCCGGAACTGCGGCGGACGGGCGCGCCCGGTACGGCTACCGCTCCGGCCGGACCGTGAACTCGGCTCCCGGGTCCAGGCACCACTCCAGTACGGAGGGCCAGGAGCCGTAGCCGGCGTCCAGGTCGAGGTGGCCCGCGCCGGGGAGGAGTGTGGTGCGGATGCCGAGAGGGTCGCCGTAGACGGCCTGCGCGCCCCCCTCGCAGTACGGGTCGTCGTCGCCGGCGACGAGGACGGTCGGGCCGGGGAGGGTGAGGTCCAGCGTCGGCGGGGCGAATCCGGTGACCTCCGGATACCGCGCGAGAACGGACGGGGAGGGCGGGCCGACGAGCAGAACGCGGTCCACGTCACCGGGCCCGACGATCCCGCGGGCGACGGCGTGCAGCCACAGCAGGACGGAGGCACTGTGGGCGACGACGACATCCGGTGCGTCCTCCGCAAGATGGCGCGCGAGTTCACCGAGCCACACCTCCAGGTCCGGGTCGTCCGGGTCGGGCAGCTGGGGATACGTCACCTGGTGACCGAGCTCGCCGAGACGGTCGGCGAGCCAGTGCTGCCAGTGGTCCTTGGGCCGGTGGTTCTGCCAGCCGTGGAGGATGAGGTAGGCGGTCATGGCATCGATCGTTTCCGAACCTGCCCCCAGGGTCCAGTTAACCTTTCTCGATGGAACAGGTAAGCGAGGCCTTCACAGTCGACCTGCGCCGTCTGACCGTCCTGCGTGAACTCCAGCGCCGGGGCAGTCTGGCGAGAACGGCGGAGGCCCTGCACCTGACCCCGTCGGCGGTCTCGCAGCAGCTCTCGGCGCTGGCCCGCGAGATCGGCGCACCCCTGACGGAACGGGACGGCCGAGGCGTACGGCTCACTGGACAGGCCCGCGTGCTGCTGGCCCACGCCGACGAGATCGCCGCCCAACTGGAGCGGGCCCGCGCCGACCTGGCGGCGTACGGGAGCGGCGGCCGCGGCTCGGTGACCATCGGCTGCTTCTCCAGCGGCATCCTGGGCCTGCTGCCGGGCGTGCTGCGAGGACTGGCCGAACACCTCCCCCACGTCCGCGTCGACGTCGTGGAGGCGGAACCGCCGGACCTGTTCACGGCCCTGGACGCCGGCCAGGTGGACGTGGCCGTGGCGGTGGACTTCGCGGCGACCCCGCCCCACACGGACCGCCGCTACACCCGGTCCGACCTGCTGACGGACGTGATGGACATCGTGGTCCCGGCGGATCACCGGCTGGCGGGACGCGGACGGATCCCACTGCGGGAGCTGGCCGGCGAGACCTGGATCGCGGGGGACGCCCGCAGCTGTGTGGGCGCGATCGCCCGCGCCGTCTGCGCGACGTCCGGCTTCACCCCGGACATCCGGCACGCCGTCAACGACTGGGGCGCACTGGCGGCCCTGGTGGAGGCGGGAGCGGGCGTGGCCCTGATCCCCCGCCTGGTCCACCCCCTGTACGCCCACCGCGCACTGGCGGTACTGACCCCGCAGGGCGCCCCTCCCTCGCGGAACATCTTCGCGGCGGTCCGCACGGGCGCGGACGCGGACCCGGTCCTGGAGACGGTCAGGCGGCACCTGGTCCTGGAGGCGCGGCGATTGGCGGACGTGTCCCGGGCCTAGACGAAAAACCGCGGGTGGCCGGGGCCCGCCGTAGAACAGATCTGCCCATCACTCCACCCCCACCCCGGGACCGAACCTCGCCACCCGCCGCTCCAGACGCTTCCGCCGCTCCGGCCATTCGTCCGCCGTGATCGAGAAGATCGCCGAGTCCCGCAGCCGGTTGTCCTCACCCGGGGCCCAGGAGCGGGACCAGTTGCGCAGGACGCCCTCGAAGTGGGCGCCGACGCTTTCGATGGCCGCTCGGGAGCGGGCGTTTCGGGCGTCCGTCTTCAGGTCCACCCTCGAGACGTTCCACACCTCGAAGGCGTGGCGGAGGAGCAGGAGCTTGGCCTCGGCGTTGACGCCGGTGCCCTGCGCGGAGCGGGCCAGCCAGGTGAAGCCGATCTCGATCGCGTCCAGGGTGTCGTCCGAGAGCCAGCTGCGGGGCTCCCAGTAGGACGTCGCGCCCACCACTCGCCCCGTCGCCCGGGAGATCTGGGCGTACGGCGCCAGACGGCCGGTCGCGGCCCGGGCGAGTTGCGCATCGACGTAGTCCGCCACCTCGTCGGCCCTGGGCACCCAGGTGAACTCGTACGTTCCCCGGTCCTCCTCCGCCGCCACCGCCAACTCGGTCACATGCGTGTGCGAGAGCGGCTCCAGGCGCACCAACTCGCCCTCCAGCACCGGACCTTCAAGCTTGAACGCCATTCCCCGGCCGACCCCTCAACTCCGCGAACGCCTCATGGAAACCGGGGAAAGTCTTGCGTACGCACCCAGGGTCGTCGAACGAAATACCCGGCACGCGCAACCCGGTGACCGCGAAGGACATGACGATGCGGTGGTCGCCGTACGAAGCGATCTCCGCGCCCGCACCGCGCACACCCGGCTGGATCTCGATCCAGTCCGGACCCGTCGCCACCGCCACCCCGAGCCGTCGCAGGTTCTCCGCACACGCCTCCAGGCGATCGCACTCCTTGACCCGGGTGTTCGCCACGTCCTCGATACGGACCGGTCCCTCCGCGAAGGGCGCGATCGCCGCCAGCGTCGGCATGGTGTCCGAGATGTCCCGCATATTGACGGTCAGGCCGCGCAGTAGGCCCGTCCCCCGGACCGTCGTGCCCGACGCGCCGACCGACACCTGCGCGCCCATCCGCCGCAGTACGTCGACGAAGCCCAGGTCGCCCTGGAGCGCGCCGGTCCCCAGACCCGGGACCGTCACCTCGGCACCCGGGGTCACCGCCGCCGCGGCGAAGAAGTAACTGGCCGTGGAGGCGTCCGGTTCGATCGCGTACGTCGTCGCGCGGTAGCCGCCCGGCGGGACCACGAAGACGTCCCCCTCCCGGTCCACCCGCACCCCGAAGGCCCGCATCATCGCGATCGTGATCTCCACGTACGGCACCGAGACCAGGTCCGTCACCCGGATCCGCAGCCCTTTGCGGGTCAGCGGACCGAGGAGCAGCAGTGCCGTCAGATACTGCGAGGACTGCCCCGCGTCCAGCACCACCTCACCGCCCTCGACCCCGGCCGCCCGCACCGTCAGCGGGTGGTGGCCCTCGGCCCGCTCGTGCCGCAGGTCCACGCCCAGGTCGCGCAGGGCACGGGTCAGGGGCAGCAACGGCCTGCGCCGCATCTGCTCCGAGGCGTCGAAGCGGTACGTCCCGTGCCCCGCCGCCGCCAATGTCGGCAGGAAGCGGGCGGTCGTCGCACCGTCCCGGCAGTACACGTCCGCCTCCGCCGCCGCGGGACCCTGCGGGCGCCCGTCGACCTGCCACGCGTCCGGAGTCCGCCCCACCCGGTACCCGAGCCGCGCCAGCCCCTCCACGAAGCCCTCCGTGTCATCCGACCTCAGAGGCCGCACGAGCGTGGTGACTCCGTCGGCCGCCGCCGCCAGAAAGAGCGCGCGGGCGGTAATGGACTTGGACCCGGGAACGTCGACTACGGACATCCCCACATGATCGACCGCCACCCCCCCTCCAACGCCGGTCCGTCCACGGAATGGACCACCGCGAGCCCTCAGGCAGAACACACGCACACCGCCGCACCGCCCCGGGCGGCACACACCCCGCAGGGGCCGCAGCCGCGCTCGGGTACACGCCCTCCGCCGTGTCCCAGCAGATCGCCAAACTGGAGCGGGAGACAAGGACCGTACTGCTGGAACGGGAGGGGCGGGGGGTGCGGCTCACCGCCGAGGCGCTGCAACTGGTCGACACGGCACAGGAGTTGCTCGCGATCGTGGAGCGGGCCGAGACGGGTATCGAACAGCGCCGGAGCATCCCGGCGGGCCGGCTGACCGTGGCGGCCTTCGCCTCCGCGGCCCGTGGTCTGATGCCCGGCGTGCTCGCCGACCTCGCCGCCCGGCACCCCGCCCTCGACCTGCGGCTCTCCGAGATCGACCCGCATCTGTCCGTCGGACTGGTCGCCAGGGGGGCGCTGGACATGGCCGTCGTGCACGACTGGGACATCTCCCCGCTGCCCGTGCCGCCGGGGGTCGAGCAGGCGGCCATCGGGGAGGACCGGTGCACCCTGCTGGTCCCCGAGGGGCACCCCTTCGCCGGCCGGAAGGCCGTCCGGCGGGAGGATCTCGGCGGGGAGCGGTGGGTGTGCCAGCCGCCGGGGCGGGTCTGTCACGAGTGGCTCGTACGGACCCTGCGTGCCGCCGGGTACGAGCCGGAGATCATCCACCAGGCCGACGAGAACCCGACCCTGGTCGCCCTCGTCGCCGCCGGTCTCGGCATCTGCCTGATCCCCCGGCTCGGGCGGGGGCCGCTGCCGGGCGGCGTGGTGGAGGTGGAGCTCGATCCGACGCCGGTGCGGCGGCTGTACGCGCTGTGGCGGACCGGTGCCGCGGGGCGGCCGTCGATCACCGAGACCGTACGCACTCTGCAGGACCACTGGCCCAAAGTGGCGGCTCATCCGTCCCGTTGACCCCGGGCCCACCAACTTCCGGGATTCGGGGCCGATCCGGGAACCCCGCCCCGCTCCCGCTCGTCCAACGCGCAAGCTGTCGGAGAGTCACCGCGGTGCGGTGTCGGCCTCGCTGCTGGCTGCGAAAGCTGACTTACCCTCTCCGCCGTACTGCGGCCGGCAGCACGCCGTCATCGGCGCGCCCCCCTCCAACAGCGCCGATGGCGGCCCCTCGTTGCCGGGCCCCGGGCCCACCCCGGGTTAGTGTGCACTCCCTTGACTGGCAGAAACTTCCCGGATATTGGTGACTCCTCGGAAGTTTCCTTCAGCGGATCACCTCCGGAAGGAGCGCACGTGCCCTCCAGACGCACCGTCCTCGCCGCCACCGCGGGAGTCGCCGCCACCCTCACTGTCGGCGGGACCGCATACGCGGACGACAAGAAGCTCCGCTCCCTCGTCTCCCGTATGACCCTGGAAGAGAAGGTCGGCCAGCTCTTCGTGATGCGGGTCTACGGCCACTCCGCCACCGCCCCCGACCAGGCCGACATCGACGCCAACCTCAAGGAGATCGGCGTCCGCACGGCCGCCGAACTGATCGCCAAGTACCGCGTCGGCGGCATCATCTACTTCACCTGGGCGCACAACACCCGCGATCCGCACCAGATCGCCGACCTGTCCAACGGCATCCAGAAGGCGTCCCTCAGCCTCCCCCGGGGCCTGCCCGTCCTCGTCTCCACCGACCAGGAGCACGGCATCGTCTGCCGGGTGGGCGAGCCCGCCACCCTCTTCCCGGGCGCGATGGCCATCGGTGCCGGCCGCTCACGCAAGGACGCCCGTACCCTCGGCCGTATCGCGGGGCAGGAGCTCAGATCCCTCGGCATCCGACAGAACTACTCCCCCGTCGCCGACGTCAACGTCAATCCGGCCAACCCCGTCATCGGCGTGCGCTCCTTCGGCGCGGACCCGGGCGCGGTGGCCGGGATGGTGGCCGCCGAGGTCGGCGGGTACCAGCACGCGCGGCAGGTCGCCGCCACCGCCAAGCACTTCCCCGGGCACGGGGACACCGCGGTCGACAGCCACTACGGCTTCCCGGTCATCACCCACACCCGCGCCCAGTGGGACAAGCTCGACGCTCCCCCGTTCCGCGCCGCGATCGCCGCCGGCATCGACTCGATCATGACCGCGCACATCATGGTCCCGGCCCTCGACGACTCCGGCGATCCGGCCACCCTCTCCCGCCCCATCCTGAACGGCATCCTGCGCGGGGAGCTCGGCTACGACGGCGTGATCGTCACCGACTCCCTCGGCATGGAGGGCGTCCGCACGAAGTACGGCGACGACCGCGTGCCCGTGCTCGCGCTGAAGGCGGGGGTGGACCAGCTCCTCAACCCGCCGAACCTGGACGTCGCCTGGAACGCCGTCCTGAAGGCCGTACGGGACGGGGAGCTGACCGAGGCGCGGCTCGACGAGTCGATCCTGCGGGTGCTGCGGCTGAAGGCGAAACTGCGGTTGTTCGAGGCGCCGTACGTCAGCCAGGCCGGGGTGACCCGCACAGTCGGGATCCCCTCCCACCTCGCGGAGGCCGACCGTATCGCCGAGCGGACGACGACTCTGCTGGTCAACGAGAACCACGCGCTGCCTCTGTCGCCCCGCAAGCTCCTCGTCGTCGGCGCCGACCCGGCCTCCCCGTCCGGTACGACGGGCCCGCCGACCGGGGTGCTCGCGGCCGCGTTCACCGAACTCGGGTTCACGGCCACGGCCCTGTCGACCGGCACGGCACCCTCCGCCGCCACCATCGCCAAGGCGGTCGCGGCGGCGCGGGACGTGGACGCGGTGGTGGTGGGGACGTACAACGTCTCGGCGACCAGCAGCCAGAAGACGCTCGTCGAACAGCTCGTCGCGGCGGGCAGGCCGGTGATCGCGATCGCGGTCCGCAACCCCTACGACGTGGCTCACCTGCCCTCCGTACCGGCCGTCGTGGCCTCGTACTCCTGGACCGACGTCGAACTGCGGGCCGCAGCGCGGGTGATCGCGGGGAGGGCGGCGCCGCGCGGGAGGCTGCCGGTGCCGGTGCAGAAGGCCGATGATCCGGCCGCGGTGCTGTATCCGATCGGGTACGGCTTGTCGTATCAGACGTAGTACGCGTACGCCACGCACCCGGCGTACGCCCCCCAAAGGGCGCAAAGCACCCCGCACGTCTGGCGTGGGCCCGCTGCGGCGGGTCACGCTGGACGGGGTATCCGGGGGGCTGCGATGCGTGAGAGATGTTCCGTGGGGGTGGTGTGCGCACTGCTGGCACTGCTCGCCGCCCTGCTGGCGGGATGCCAGAACTCGTCGGACGGCACCAGCGACGGTGAGAGCCGGCTCAGCAACGAGGTCGCGCCCACCCGGCCCTCGGGGTACGGGGCGGTCTTCCTCTCGGTCGACGAGTGCAGTTCCTTCGGGAAGACCAGCTTCACCGAGGTCCCGTGCACCAGCGAGCGGGCGGCGGCACGGGTCGTGGCGCGCTTCGACGGCACGGTGGGCGACGGCCCGCTGTGCCCGGGGACCACGGACTTCGTGCTGCACATCAGCGAACAGAGCCCGTCCTCCGACGAGGACGGCGACGGCGCGGTCCCGCGGGGCTACGCCTGTATGCGCAACCTCACCCCGCCGCATCCCGGCGACCCGGGCGGCGGAGGCGGTCCGCGCACCATCGTCGGCGACTGCGTCTACAGCTCCGGCGACGGCCAGGTCCGTGAGACGACGTGCGACGGCGAGGGCGGGAAGAAGCCGGAGTACGAGGTGACGAAGGCGGTCACGAGCCGCGCGAAGTGCCCGGTGTCGACGGCGTTGTACGTACAGCTCCGGGGCGAGAAGCCGGTGGGCTGCGCCCGGCCGGTGTGACCGGGGGCCGGGCGCAGCACCTGCCTTACGGCCGCAGCGCGGGCTCGCGCTCCACGTCGCGGACGTCCAGCTTCTTGTCGAACTTCGCCAGTGGCTTCGCCTGCGCGACGGCCGAGGCGGAGACGCCGGCCCAGTCGAGGATGCGGGCGGTGGCGAAGGCCTTCTGGTCGGCGACCAGGCCCGCCACGTTGGCACCGTGGTTCATGCCGGGGGCGGTGAGGACGTATGCGTCCTTCGCGCCCTTGTCGACCCGGAAGCGCTCCGAGCCCCACGGGTCGTTCTGGCCGTAGACGTAGAGCATGTGACGGGCGTTGTGGCGCACCCAGTTGTCCACGTCACGCATCGCGTACGGCTGGAACTTCGTCGGGATGTCGCGCGGGACGAAGTTGCGCGGCGGCTGGTAGCCGTAGCGGATGTACTTCCTCTCGATGTGCGGGAAGTGGATGTTCGGCGCACCGAGCTGCGTGGCCGCCTGGTAGAAGTACGGCGTGTACGGCTCCAGTCCCTGGTCCGTGTAGAACGAGAACCCGGAGATCGTGTCGATCGAGTTCCAGATCTGGTCGTCGGTCGCGGTCTTCGCGTCCGGCGGGATCAGCTCGTCCTGGTCGCAGTCGGCCGCCTGGGAGTACTGCCAGAAGCCCCAAACGTAGTCGAGGACGACCGCCTCGTACGCCTTGTCGAGGCTGCCGATGGTGTTGAAGGTGAAGCCCTCGGCGGCGGCGTACTCCGCGTACTTCTTCTCCAGCGGTTCGCGGCGCACGAGCGCCTCGCGCTGCACCGCGTTCAGACGGTCGCGGCACTGCTTGGTGTCGACGCTCGCGAAGAAGCGGTCGTAGGCCGAGTCCTCGTTGTTCACCACGTCGTTGGGGGCGACGTAGGCGACGACGCCGTCCATGTCCTTGGGGTAGAAGCGCTCGTAGTACGTGGCGGTCATGCCGCCCTTCGAGCCGCCCGTGGAGATCCACTTCTTGTCGTAGATCTTCTTGAGCGCCTTGAAGACGCGGTGCTGGTCGCTGGCTGCCTGCCAGATGTCCAGCTTGGTCCAGTCGGCCGGGTTCGGCCGAGACGGGGTGAAGAAGCGGTACTCGAGGGAGACCTGGTTGCCGTCCACGATCTGGGTCGGCTCGCGGCGGCTGGGTGTCGTGGAGACGTTGTAGCCGCCGGTGTAGAAGACCGTCGGGCGGGAGACGTCCTTGTGCAGCACGGTGATGCGCTGCTGGAACGTGCCCTTGGACGGGTGCCGGTGGTCGACCGGCTGCGTGAAGTTGAGGACGAAGAAGCGGTACCCGGTGTACGGCTTCTCCTCGATCAGGCTCACGCCCGGTATGGAGAGCAGTCTCTCCTTGATGTCGGTGGTGCCGGTGGCCGGCTCGGCGGCGGTGGCCGCCCCTGCCGTGCTCACTGTGCCTATGAGCACTGTGAGCGCCAGCAGCCATCTGAGCGCCTTGCGCATGCACCCTCCCCTGTGAGACAGATGTGCGAGCGGAAGCTATCGGAGCAACTCGCTTGCGCACCAGGGGAGATAGGGAAAACCCTCGGATGTCGGCGGGTCCGGAAGGGGATTTGTCGGACGTCTACAGCCGGATCCAGCCACCGGTCGAGTACGACCCGCTGCCGACCCGCCCCTTGATCCAGACCTTGCGGCCCCCGACGTACGACTTCACCGGCCCGGCGCGCTTGGTGTAGACCCCCTCGTCGACGACGGCCTCGAAGCCGCGCGTCTGAAGGCTGACCATCATCGTGCGCGGCGAGCCGACCCGCTTGGGGACGGTGATGGCGCAGAGCGAGGTGCCTTTCCTGTAGACCTTCACATGGCCCGTGGAGAAGGTGTACGTCCGGATCTTGCGGCCCTCGCAGTGTGTGGCCGCGACGGCCTCCGCCGGGACCGCGACAGCGAGCAGCCCCGAAGCGGTCAGTACGGCCAGACCGACGGCGATCCGCCGCCGTATCGCACCCATGGCCACTCTCGTCCCTCCCGTACCCGGCGATGAGCGTACTGGTGTACGGACGCAGGACGTATGTCGGATGGTTGCACGACCGTCACGAGTTCAGGCTTCACCCCACCGCCGTGGGCTCAGGCCACCACGGGCGCGTCCTCCCCCACGAACGTCCGCCACAGCTCCGCGTACCGCCCGCCCCTGGCGAGCAGTTCCTCGTGCGTGCCGTCCTCGGCGACCCGGCCGTGGGCTGAACCTCCCGATGTCGCCCTCGCACCGCTCGGCCCTAGCGGGCCTCCCGGGCTTCGAGACGACTGGCCGGACTCCGTCCGGCACCCGGTGCGGCCGCCGCCCCACAGACCAGACGACGCGCCACCAGCCCCTCACGCCACCACGGGCGCGTCCTCCCCCACGAACGTCCGCCACAGCTCCGCGTACCGCCCGCCCCTGGCGAGCAGTTCCTCGTGCGTGCCGTCCTCGGCGACCCGGCCGTGGGCTGAACCTCCCGATGTCGCCCTCGCACCGCTCGGCCCTAGCGGGCCTCCCGGGCTTCGAGACGACTGGCCGGACTCCGTCCGGCACCCGGTGCGGCCGCCGCCCCACAGACCAGACGACGCGCCACCAGCCCCTCACGCCACCACGGGCGCGTCCTCCCCCACGAACGTCCGCCACAGCTCCGCGTACCGCCCGCCCCTGGCGAGCAGTTCCTCGTGCGTGCCGTCCTCGGCGACCCGGCCGTGGTCCATCAGCACGACCCGGTCCGCACGGGCCGCGGTGGTCAGGCGGTGGGCCACCACGAGGGTCGTACGACGTCCGGCGATACGGTCCGTGGCCTGGTTGACCTGGGCCTCCGTGGCCAGGTCCAGGGCGGCCGTGGCCTCGTCGAGGAGGAGGATGTCGGGGTCGACCAGTTCGGCGCGGGCCAGGGCGATCAGCTGGCGCTGGCCGGCGGAGAGGTTGCGGCCGCGTTCGGCGACCTCGTGGAGGTAGCCGCCGTCGAGGGTGGCGATCATCTCGTGGGCGCCGACCGCACGGGCCGCCGCCTCCACCTCGGCGTCGGTGGCGTCCGGGCGGCCGTAGGCGATGGCGTCCCGCACGGTCCCCTGGAAGAGGTACGCCTCCTGCGGGACGACGCCGAGGCGGTGGCGGTACGACGTGAGATCCAGCGTCCGCAGATCCGAGCCGTCGACCGTCACCCGGCCGCCCGTCGGGTCGTAGAACCGCGCCACCAGCTTGACGAGCGTCGACTTGCCCGCGCCGGTCTCGCCGACGAAGGCGACGGTCTGTCCGGCGGGGATGGTCAGATCGATGCCGGTGAGGGCCTCTTCGGGCGCGTCGGAGGACCCGTAGGCGAACCGCACGTCCTCGAAGGCGATCTCGCCCCGCAGGGACAGGACTTCGAGGGGTTCGTCGGCCGCCTTCGTGGACGTCGGCTCCTGGAGCAGCTCCTGGATACGGCCCAGCGAGACGGTCGCCTGCTGGTAGCCGTCGAAGACCTGCGAGAGCTGCTGCACCGGCGCGAAGAAGAGGTCGATGTAGAGCAGATACGCCACCAGCGCACCGGTCGTCAGCGTCGCGTCGTCGATCCGTCCCGCGCCCGCGACGAGCACGGCCGCCGCGGCCACCGACGCCAGCAGCTGCACGAAGGGGAAGTAGACCGAGATCAGCCACTGGCCCCGGATGCGCGCCTGCCGGTAGCTGTCGCTGCGCTCCGCGAACCGCGCCCCGCCGTCCCGCTCGCGCCGGAAGGCCTGCACGATCCGCAGCCCGGACACCGACTCCTGGAGGTCGGCGTTGACCACCGACACCCGCTCCCGGGCCAGTTCGTACGCCTTCACGCTCGCCCGCCGGAAGAAGTACGTCCCGAGAATGAGCGGCGGCAGCGTCGCGAACACGACCAGCGCGAGCTCCACGTCGAGGACCAGCAGGGTGCCCATGATGCCGAAGAACGTGACGACCGAGACGAACGCCGTGACCAGGCCGGTCTGCAGGAAGGTCGAGAGCGCGTCGACGTCGGTGGTCATGCGGGTCATGATCCGGCCGGTCAGCTCCCGCTCGTAGTAGTCGAGTCCGAGCCGCTGGAGCTGCGCGAAGATCTTCAGACGCAGCGAGTACAGGACCCGCTCACCGGTACGTCCCGTCATCCGCGTCTCACCGACCTGCGCGATCCACTGCACGCCCACGGTGAGCAGACCGAGCAGCGCCGCCACCCACACCGCGCCGAGGGCGAGCTCACCGACGCCCGAGTCGATGCCGTGCCGGATCAGGATCGGGAGCGTGAGCCCCATCCCGGCATCCACGGCGACCAGTCCGAGGCTGATGAGGAGCGGCAGCCCGAAGCCGCCCAGCAGTCTGCGCAGACCGTAGGACTCCTCCGGCGTGACCGCGCGGGCCTCGTCGATGCCGGGGGTGTCCTGGGCCGGGGGCAGCGCCTCGACCTGGGCGAGGAGTTCCGGAGTGGCGGGCATGCCCTCGAGGGCGGTGTCCCGGGGGCCGCGCTCGCCCGCCCACAGCCGGGGCGTGATGCCGCGTTCGGCGTCGAACTCGGCGTCCAGCTCCTCCCGCAGGGAGGTGTCCTCGCAGGGCTCGGCGGGCTGGGCGTGACCGGGTGAGACCCCGCCGAGCTCGTCGGGGTCGGTGAGGAGGCGCCGGTAGAGCGCGGACCGCTTCTGGAGTTCCTCGTGGGTGCCGATGTCGGCGAGGCGGCCGTCGTCGAGGACGGCGATGCGGTCGGCGAGGTTCAGGGTGGAGCGGCGGTGCGCGATGAGGAGGGTTGTGCGGCCCTCCATGACCTGCTTCAGCGCCTCGTGGATCTCGTGCTCGACGCGGGCGTCCACGGCCGAGGTGGCGTCGTCCAGGACGAGGAGCCTCGGGTCGGTGAGGATCGCCCGGGCGAGCGCGACGCGCTGGCGCTGGCCGCCGGAGAGGGTGAGGCCGTGTTCGCCGACCGTGGTGTCGTAGCCCTCGGGCAGCTCGGCGATGAAACGGTCCGCCTGGGCGGCGCGCGCGGCCTGCTCGATCTGTTCCTGGGTCGCCTCGGGACGGCCGTACGCGATGTTGTTGCGGACCGTGTCCGAGAAGAGGAACGAGTCCTCGGGGACCAGTCCGATCGCGGCCCGCAGGGATTCCAGGCTCAGCTCGCGGACGTCGTGACCGCCGACGAGGACGGCGCCGTGGGTGACGTCGTAGAAGCGCGGCAGGAGGAGGGAGACCGTCGACTTTCCGGAGCCGGAGGAGCCGACGACGGCGAGGGTCTCGCCGGGGCGGATCTCGAAGCTGAGGCCGTCGAGGACCTTGTGGCCGTCCTCGTATCCGAAGGACACGTCGTCGAACTCGACGGTCGCGGGCGCGTCGGCGGGCAGCTCCTTCTTCCCGTCCCGCATCGACGGCTCGGTGTCGATCAGCTCCAGGACCCGCTCGGTGCCCGCGCGGGCCTGCTGGGCGACCGTGAGGACCATGGCGAGCATGCGGACCGGGCCGACCAGCTGGGCGGAGGTAGGTGGAGAAGGCGACGAAGGTGCCCAGCGTGATGTGTCCGCGCACGGCCAGCCAGCCGCCGAGCGCGAGCATCGCGACCTGGCCGAGGGCGGGCACGGCCTGGAGGGCCGGGGTGTAGCGGGAGTTGAAGCGGATGGTACGCAGCCGTCCCGCGAAGAGCCGGCGACTGACCTCCCGGAGCTTCCCGGTCTCCTGCTCCTCCTGCCCGAAGCCCTTGACCACGCGCACACCGCCCACGGCCCCGTCGACCACGCCCGCGACGGCGGCGGCCTGGGCCTGGGCGTACCAGGTGGCGGGGTGCAGCTTGCTGCGGGAACGCCTCGCGATCCAGGCGAGCGCGGGGGCCACCGCGAGGGCGACCAGGGTGAGCGGCAGCGACAGCCAGGCCATGACGACCAGGGAGACCAGGAAGAGGGCGAAGTTCCCGATGGTCATCGGGAGCATGAAGAGCAGGCCCTGGATCAGCTGGAGGTCGCTGGTGGCCCGGCCGACGACCTGCCCGGTGGACAGCTCGTCCTGGCGGCGGCCGTCGAGGCGGGTGATCGTGCCGTACATCTCGGTCCGCAGGTCGTGCTGGACGTCGAGGGCGAGGCGGCCGCCGTAGTAGCGGCGGACGAAGGTGAGGACGTAGACGACGACGGCGGAGCCGATGAGGAGGCCCGCCCAGGGGGCCATGTCACGGCTGTGGTCGCCGATGACGTCGTCGATGATCACCTTGGTGATCAGCGGGACCAGCGCCATGACGGCCATGCCGACGAGCGAGGAGCCGAGGGCGAGGACGACGTCCTTCGGATACCGCCAGGCGTATCCGGCCAGTCGTCGTGCCCAGCCGGCTTGTTCCCGCCCAGGCCCTCCCTGTTGCGCGCTCACGCGGGTGCCCTCCATCGGTCAGCGGTCCTGATCTTCCGGAAGGCACCAACGCGAAAGGAACCGGATTTCATCCCTCCGCAACAAACCGGGGGCGACCGGCCTGGGTGCCTGTGCTCAGGCCGGCTGAGTAGCAGAGCGCTGCCGTACGCCCCACCGGAGCCGCTTTGATCGACGGCATGAAGTCGAAGATCGTGGTCCCCGCCCTCTCCGTCGCCCTCGTGGCACTGTTCGGGCTGGTCGCCAGGGGGTGCGAGACGATGCAGGGCGGGCCCGTCCACAGCACCGACGAGTTCCGCGACCACGTCCGGGCCACGACCCGGGCCGGCGAGGACGTCTTCCACACCCTGTCCCCGGCCCCGTCCGGCGAGCCGTGGGCCTCCCAGGAGGGCAGCTCGTCCTGTGTGGACGACTTCGGCTTCGACGAGACGGGCGTCGCCCGCGACGAGCCGATCTACACCTGGGACCTGGACTTCGCGAGCGACGCCGACTACCGGAAGGCGGTGGCGTCCCTCAGATCCGCCTGGCGCGAGGAGGGCCGCACGGTCGAGGAGATCGAGAACGGCATCGCGACGACCGTCGACGACGGCATCCGGGTCTCGCTCCACCTGGGGTACTACGACGGTGAGCCGGTGCTGCGCACGGAGGGCTCGTGCATGCGCTACCGGGACGAGTACGGCGACGAGTACGACTACATGTTCGACGACAACGGGGACGGAACCGTCGACGAGCACGAGCGGCCGTACTAGGACGTCTAGGACGTCGTGCGGACCCGCAGGTAATAGAAGCGCGTCGTCTGCACCGCGTTCTGGTTGTCGTCGCTCACCAGCAGGACCTTCCAGGCCCCCTGGCTCCGGCCCGTCACCACCATGCCCTCGATGTTGTCGAGGAGCGGGTTGGGCTGGGGCTGCTTGGCGGTGGCGCCCAGGGTCGGGCAGCTCACGATGTCGGCGAGCAGAGTCTTTCCGATCAGGCGTACGCCGGGCTGACCCGTGAGGTTCTCGACAGCGCTCGTGTCGGTGGCGTGCCGGGGGTCGGCCAGGTAGAGGCGGACCGTGTTGCCGACGCCGGAGGTGAAGCCGCGCTCCAGGACGAGGAGCCGGCCGTCGGGGAGGGCCTGGACCTCGGGGACGCCGAGGCCGGTGTCGGGCCGGTAGGCGTACTGTTCCGCGGGCTTCCAGCTCTTCGCGTGCCGCTCCCACGTCTGGAAGCGCACCGCGCCCGAGGTGTCACCGGAGAGCGCGTACTCCATCGACGCGAGCAGCGTGCGGCCACCCGGCAGCAGGGTCAGCCCCTCGAAGGTGCCGTTGGAGACGGCCCGCCCGGCGGGGGCCACCTGGAGCGCGGCCGGCACCGGGAGGCGGTCGAGTATCGCGCCGTCGCGGGAGTAGCGGCGTATGGACGGCTCGGTCTCCGAGGTGATCAGGCGGGTGCCGTCGCGGTCGATCACCAGGCCCTCGGAGTCGAGCGCCGCCCCGCTCTCGTCGGCGAGCGGGACGACGGACTCCGGCGCGAGGGTCCTCGCGTCCAGGCCGAACAGCGCCGACCGGTCGGAGAGCGCGGCGAGCGAACCGTCCCGGTCCACCGCGAGCGCGGAGAGGTTGCCGACGTAGGTACCCTCGTACGTCGTCTTGTCGAGCGCGTCGGAGAAGCGGTCGAGGGAGACGGACGGCGAACAGGCGTTGCCCGGCTGGGCGTTGGCGGGACCGGCGGCGGACAGACAGGTGGCCGCCGCCAGTCCGGCGGTGACGGTCGCGAGGAGGGTTCTGATGCGCATGGGCGTCACCGTAGGGCCGCCCGGTGACGGGCGGGAGTCCAGCAGGCGTCAGGACGCGGCGAGGTCCTTGTGGATGACCTTCGCGACACCCTGGATGGTCGTGATGCCGTAGTTCATGGTGCTGTTGCCGTGCGTGAGCACCGTCATCACGTAGTCGTGGCCGCCGCCCTTGAAGGTGCCGACGCTGTGTACCCGCCAGCCGTGCGTGGAGCGCTGCAGCCAGCCGTTCTTGACGTGCACGAGGACGTCGGAGGGAGCGCCGTACGGGGTGCCCCAGCGCTGGGAGGAGATCACTTCGCCCATCAGCTTGCGGACGTACCGGCGCGAGTCGTCGGTGAGGACCGCGTTCGCGGCCGTGAGCAGCTTCATCAGCTTCTGCTCGTCGGTGACGGTGATCTGGGTCAGACCCCAGTAGCCGTCGGCACCGGGCTTGGTCTGGGTCATGCCCGCCTTGGCGAGGAAACCCTTCACCTTGGTCACGCCGAGCTGCTTCCACAGGGTCGACGTGGCCGTGTTGTCCGACTTGGTGATCATGGCCGTGGCGAGGGATTTCTCCCGGCTGGTGAGGGACCGGCCGGTCTTCTGCGCGTCCCACAGCAGGGTGGCGAGGACGGTCACCTTCACGACGCTCGCGGAGTCGTAGGCCGTCGAGGAGCGGAGTGTGCAGGTGGTGTTCGTGGTGCGGTCGTAGAGGCCCACCGCGATCGTGCCCTTGCGGTTGGCGAGCGCCGAAGTGATGTCCTTCTTCAGCTTGGCGGCGAGGCCGGCCTTGGCGGACGTACAGCTGACGGTCGGCGTGGCCGCCGCGGCCGGTGTGGCGGCGGCGACGCAGGCGAGGAGCGCGCCCCCCGCCACCCATCTCGCACGTCTGGATATCCCCTGAGTCATGCCCTGTTGACTCACGAGTTCGAGGAAAAGGTTGTACGACTTGGGGAACGGGTGTGCCAGTCGTTACTTCCTCCTTTGCGAATTCACAGGAAAGCGCCAGGTACGGCACAGCGCGCTCCCACCCGGGGTTCGCACCATGCCCGGGTGACATCTGCCACCGACCCACACCCCCACACCGACACCGCCGCATCCGCCGACCGGCCACCGCCGGCCCCAACCGCGGCGACCCCGGACAAGGCACCACGCTGGTCGCTCCCCGCGCTGCTCGCGATCCTGGCCCTGGCGGCGGTCCTGTACTCCTGGAACCTGGCCGGATCCAGCCTCAACAGCTTCTACAGCGCGGCCGTGCTGAGCGGTACGCAGAGCTGGAAGGCGTGGTTCTTCGGATCGCTGGACGCGGGCAACTTCCTCACCGTCGACAAGCCGCCGTTCGCGCTCATGGTCATGGGGCTGTCGTGCCGCCTCTTCGGCTTCGGCACCTGGCAGATGATGCTGCCGATGATCCTGACCGCCCTCGGGACGATCTGGATCGTGCACGCGTCCGTGCGGCGCGTGTGGGGCCATGTCGCGGCGACGGCCGCCGCGCTGGTGCTCGCCCTCACCCCGATCACGGTCGCCATCAACCGGGACAACAACCCCGACACGCTGCTGGTGTTCCTGATGGCGGCGGGCGCGGCCCTCGCGCTGCGCGCCACGCGTGACGGCAGGCTGCTGCCGCTGCTCGGCTCGGCGGCCTGCTTCGGCCTCGCCTTCAACACCAAAATGCTCCAGGGCTACATCCCGCTGCCGGTCGTCTTCGCGGTCTATCTCTACGCCGCCAGGCCGAAGCTGGTGAAGCGGATCACCAACCTGCTGCTCGCGGGCGTGGTCCTCGCCGTCTCCAGCTTCTGGTGGGCGGCCGCTGTCTCCCTGGTCCCGGCCGACGACCGCCCCTACATCGGCGGTTCGACGGACGGCAGCGCCTGGAACCTGATCATGGGCTACAACGGCCTGGGCCGGATCTTCGGCGGCGAGGGCAACGGCGGCGGAGGCGGCGGTGGAGGGGGCGGCTTCTCCGGTACGGCGGGACTCGGCCGGCTCTTCAACGACGTACTCGGCGGCCAGATCTCCTGGCTGATCCCCTTCGCGGCGATCGCCCTGGCCGGCGGCCTGGTCCTGTGCGGCCGCGCCCCGCGCACCGACATGACCCGTGCCGCACTGGTGATGTGGGGCGGCTGGACCGGCCTGCACTACCTGACCTTCGCCATGGCCGAGGGCACCATGCACCCGTACTACACGACCGCGCTCGCCCCGGGCATCGCGGCCCTGTGCGGAGGCGGCGGTGTGATGCTGCTGCGCGCCTTCCGCGCCGACAGGCGGTGGGCGTGGGTGCTGCCGCTCGGCCTCGCGGTCACGGCGGTCTGGGCGGCGGTGCTGCTGCGCCGCGCCTCCGGCTGGAACACCTGGCTGTGGCCGGCGATCCTCGTCGTCATGGCGCTGGCGATCACGGGCCTGCTGGTCTTCCGGTCCGGCGGCAACGGCAACAGGGCACGTCTGCTGGCGGCTTCCCTCGCCGCGGCGGTCGTCGCCTCGGTGGCCGGTCCGGCCGCGTACGCCTGGTCGGTGCCGTCCGGTTCGGGCGGCGGCATGGGCGGTACGAACCCGACGGCCGGGCCGTCCACGGGTGGCGGCGGCTTCGGCGGGGGCGGTGGCGGCCGGGGCGGGATGCCCGGCGGCACCGGTGGTGGTCCTGGGGGCACCCGACAGGGCGGCCAGAACGCCGAGGCGCCCAGCGGCGGTCAGATGATGCCCGGCGGCGGCAACGGCGAGCTCCCGGGCGGCGGCCAGACGGGCGGGGGCACGCCCCCCGAAGGCACCGGCGAGAACGGCACTTCCGGCGACACCCAGAACGGCCCCGGTGGCATGACCGGCGGCGGTGGCGGCATGGGTGGGGGCATGGGCGGCGGCGCGAGCGGCGAGCTCATCTCGTACCTGAAGAAGCACCAGGACGGCGCGACCTGGCTGCTGGCGGTGTCCAGTTCGCAGAGTGCCGCGCAGCTCATCATGAGCAGCGGTGAGCCGGTCATCTCGATGTGGGGCTGGTCCGGTTCCGACCAGGCGATGACCCTGGCCAAGCTGAAGGAGCTGGTCAAGGCGGGCAGGCTGCACTACATCCAGCTCGGCGGCGGCATGGGGGGCGGCCCCGGCGGGGGGTCCAGCCTCAGTACCGAGGTCACCGAGTGGGTGGAGAAGAACGGCACGGCCGTGAAGGAGAGCGAATACAGCTCGAATTCGACGTCGAGCACGTCCGGTTCGTCCGGCTCCTCGGATTCGTCCGGCTCGTCGAACTCGTCGAACAGCTCGACCGTCTACCGCCTGGACGCGTCTGACGTCGGCTGACGCCCCGACCACCCAACGACCCCCGACCGAAAGGCCGGGGGTCGTTTTGGTATGTCAACTCGCGTAGATGCGGGGCGATATGCCGCTTCCGGTCACCTGATCGACATCTACAAGCCATTTACAGGGTCTCATGTCCATGTCACGCTCCCGTTTGCCCGCTCCCTTCAACGCGCGTAGAACGGACAGCCCCCGATGCCCGTGAACCCCATACGCACGCGCCGCTGGAAGTCCCTGGCGCTCACCGTCTCAGCCGTGCTCGTCGGCTTCACCGCCCCCGTGGTGGCCTCGTCCCCGGCGGCAGCCACCACGACGGCGTACGACGCGACGTACTACAAGAACGCGATCGGCAAGACCGGGACGAGCCTGAAGTCCTCGCTGCACACGATCATCAGCAGCCAGTCGAAGATCTCGTACTCCGCGGTCTGGGACGCGCTCAAGGTCGCCGACCAGGACCCGAACAACACCAGCAACGTCCTCCTGCTGTACAGCGGTGCCTCGCGCAGCAAGTCCCTCAACGGCGGTGACGTCGGCGACTGGAACCGCGAGCACACCTGGGCCAAGTCCCACGGCGACTTCGGCGAGGTCACCGGTCCCGGCACGGACCTGCACCACCTGCGCGCCTGCGACGTGACGATCAACAGCACCCGCGGCAACCTGGACTTCGACAACGGCGGCAGCACCGTCACCAACGGCGGCGGCAGCACCGTCGACTCCGACTCCTTCGCGCCGCGCGCCGCTGACCGGGGCGACGTGGCCCGCATGATCCTCTACATGGCCGTGCGCTACGAGGGTGACGACGGCTTCGCCGACCTGGAGCCCAACGAGAAGGTCGGCAACGGCTCCAACCCCTACATGGGCAAGCTGGCCGTCCTCAAGGCGTGGAACGAGGCGGACCCGCCGAGCGCCTTCGAGGAACGGCGCAACCAGGTCATCTACGACACGTACCAGCACAACCGCAACCCGTTCATCGACCACCCGGAGTGGGTCGAGGCGATCTGGTAGCAGCGCAGTCGCCGACCGTACGCCCGTACCGCCGGGGCCCCACACCCGCGGTACGGGGCGCCGCCCCCGTGACCCACCTGGTCTGCCAGGCGGTCGCGGGGGCGGTGGTGGTGGTACGTCAACTCCCCCGGCGCGCCGGCTCTCAGCTCTCCAGGTGCGTCGGCGCGAACATCCGCAGCACCGCCGGAAGCACGACCACCGAAGGGCCAGGCTCCCCCAGCGCCTTCGCCAGGTCCGCCTCCAGCGTCTGCGGCGAGGTCCGCACCCCCGGCACCCCGAACGACTCGGCCAGCGCCACATAGTCCGGCCGCGTCAGCTCGGTCGCCGTCGCCTCGCCGAACGCGTCGGTCATGTACTCGCGCAGGATGCCGTAGCCGCCGTCGTCGACGATCAGCCACGTCACGTTCAGGTCGTACTGCCGTGCCGTCGCCAGTTCGGCGATCGAGTACAGCGCCCCTCCGTCGCCGGACACCGCCAGGACCGGCCGTGTCGGGTCCGCGACCGCCCCGCCCAGCGCCGCCGGGAAGCCGTAGCCGAGGCCGCCGGCGCCCTGGGCGGAGTGCATGTGGTTGGGGCCCTTGGCGTCGAAGGCCGACCAGGCCCAGTACGCGAGGATGGTCATGTCCCAGAAGGACGGGGAGTCGGCGGGCAGCGCCCTGCGGACGGCGGCCAACACGTCCTGTTCCAGAGTGAGTTCCTGGGACCCGAGCCGCTCGGCGACCTTCGCGAGCACCTCGCGCACCCGCTCCGGAGCCTTGGCGTCCTCCCGCACGGACACCGTCTCCAGCAACGCCTGCAAGGCGAGCCGTGCGTCCGCGTGGATGCCCAGCGCCGGGTGATTGGACTCCAGCTTGCCGAGGTCCGCCTCGATCTGGACGACCCGGCCGCGCGGCTTGAACGTGTGGTAGTTCGAGGAGAGTTCACCGAGCCCGGAACCGACGACCAGGAGGACGTCCGCGTCCTCGAGGAAGTCGGTCGTGTGCCGGTCCTCGATCCAGGACTGGAGCGACAGCGGATGCTTCCACGGGAACGCGCCCTTGCCGCCGGGAGTGGTGACCACGGGCGCCTGCACCATCTCGGCCAGCCGCTTCAGCTTGCCGGACGCGTCCGCCCGCACGACTCCCCCGCCCGCGATGATCGCCGGGCGCTCGGCGCGGGACAGCAGGTCGGCCGCCACAGCCGTCAGTTCGGGGCGCGGCGGCAGTTCCTCGGGGAAGGCGTCGCCGCCCGTCACCACCGGGATCGACGTCTCGGCGAGCAGCACGTCCTGCGGGATCTCCACCCACACCGGGCCGTGCGGGGCGGTCAGCGCCGACTTCCAGGCCGCCTCGATCGCGGAGGGGATCTGGGACTGGGTGCGCACGGTGTGGACCGACTTCACCACTCCGCGGAACGAGGCGGACTGGTCGGGGAGTTCGTGGAGGTAGCCGTGGCGGCCGCCGCCCAGCCCCGCGGAGGGGATCTGGCTGCTGATCGCGAGCACGGGCGCGGAAGCGGCCGCCGCCTCCTGGAGCGCGGCCAGGGACGTCAGCGCCCCCGGTCCCGTCGACAGCAGCAGCGGTGCCGCCTCACCGGTGATCCGGCCGTACGCGTCCGCCGCGAACCCGGCGTTGTTCTCCACCCGCAGACCGATGTACCGCAGGTCGGAGCGGCGCAGGGCGTCGAACATGCCCAGTGCGTGCTGACCGGGCAGTCCGAACACGGTCGTCGTGCCGAGCGCGGCGAGCGTCTCCACGACCAGGTCTCCGCCGTTGCGGCCGGGAGGAGGGTTGAGAGCAGCGGAAGTCTGCGCCTCCGTCGGGCGGAGCACCAGGTCGTGGTCGTGAGTCACTTCGCTTCCGAGTCCTTCCGGGCCGCCGCGATCTGCCGGGACATGATCGTGGTCAGTTCGTACGCCGTGTGGGACGCGGCCACCGACGTGATCTCCGCGTGATCGTACGCGGGGGCCACCTCGACGACGTCCGCCGAGACCAGGTTGCAGGACGCGAGTCCGCGCAGGATCTCCAGGAGCTCGCGGGAGGTCATGCCGCCGGCCTCGGGCGTGCCGGTGCCGGGCGCGTGGGCCGGGTCCAGGCAGTCGATGTCGATGGAGATGTAGAGGGGACGGTCGCCGATGCGCTGACGCAGCTGGTCGGCGATCTCGTCCACCCCGCGACGCATGACGTCCGCGGACGTCACGATGCCGAAGCCGAGCTTCTCGTCGTCGGTGAGGTCCTGCTTGCCGTACAGCGGACCGCGGGTACCGACGTGGGAGAGGGCCTCGGTGTCGAGGATCCCCTCCTCCACGGCCCGGCGGAACGGCGTCCCGTGCGTGTACTCGGCGCCGAAGTAGGTGTCCCAGGTGTCGAGGTGCGCGTCGAAGTGCAGCAGCGCCACCGGACCGTGCTTCCTGGCGACCGAGCGCAGCAGGGGCAGCGCGATGGTGTGGTCGCCGCCCAGGGTCATGAGCCGGGCGCCGGTGCCGAGGAGATCGTCCGCGGCGGCCTCGATCGTCTCGACGGCCTCGTGGATGTTGAAGGGGTTCACCGCGATGTCGCCGCCGTCCGCCACCTGCGCCAGCGCGAAGGGGGACGCGTCCTGCGCCGGGTTGTAGGGGCGCAGGAGCCGGGACGCCTCGCGGATCGCGTTGCCGCCGAAGCGGGCGCCCGGCCGGTAGGAGACGCCCGAGTCGAACGGCACGCCCACGACGGCGACATCGGCGCGGCCGACCTCGTCGAGGCGGGGCAGCCGGGCGAAGGTCGCGGGTCCGGCGTACCGCGGGATGCGGGAGGAGTCGACGGGGCCGCGGGGCGTCTCGTTGCTGCTCATGGGGTACTGCCTTCTTTCCTACGCTTCATCGCGTATGACTGCATTTGCCTGCACTTGTCTACGACTCTACTGGGGAGCCGGGACCGGTTCGGACACGAGTTCGGGGGCGCCGCGACCGGCGAGACGCTCGCGCCAGGCTTCCAGTACGGCGGCGTCGGTCGCCGGCGTCGCCAGGGACACGACGACGTAGGCGGCCAGCGACAGCAACAGGCCGTAGTAGACGGGCTCGTTGGCGAGGATGCCGTAGCCCGCCATCAGACCGATGACCGCGAGCCCGCCGACGACGACCGAGGCGAGGGCGCCGTACACCGTGCCGCGCTTCCACAGCAGCCCGCCGAGGATCGGGACGAGGAGACCGCCGACGAGCAGGTTGTACGCCACCGTCAGCGCCTCGACGACGTTGTCGATCGCGATGGCCGTACCGATGACGGCGAGGCCCATGATCAGGATGAAGGCGCGGTTGCCGCGCACTTCATCACGCTCGCCGGAGGCGACCTTCCCCCGCAGCCGGGACCAGATGTCGTTGTTGGCCACGGTCGCGCAGGCGATCAGCGCGCCGGAGGACGTCGACATGACGGCCGCGAGCGCGGCGGCGAGCACCAGTCCCCGTACACCGACCGGGAGTTCGTCCTTGACGATGGTCGCGAAGGCGTCGTCCGCACTCGCCAGGTTCGGGTAGAGCACCTTGGCCGCGGTGCCGATGACGGCGCCGGCGAGGGCGTAGACGAGACAGTAGGTGCCCGCGACCGTGCCGCCCCACTTGGCCGTCCGGTCGCTGCGGGCGGTGAAGACGCGCTGCCAGATGTCCTGCCCGATGAGCATGCCGAAGGTGTAGATCAGCACGTAGGTGAAGATCGTCTCGCCGCCGATGCCCAGCGGGTCGAAGTACCCGGTGGGCAGCTCGGCCCTCATCTCGCTGAAGCCACCGGCCTTGACGACGGCGATGGGCAGCAGCAGGAGCAGCACGCCGATGGTCTTCACCACGAACTGCACCATGTCGGTGAGGGTGATCGACCACATGCCGCCGAGCGTCGAGTAGGCCACGACGATCGAGCCGCCGAGGACGATCGCGACGGTCCGGTTCACGTCGAAGAGGACGTCGAAGATCGTGGCGTACGCGATGGTCGAGGTGACCGCGAGCATGAGGGTGTACGCCCACATGACCACGCCGGAGATGACGCCGGCCCGGCCGCCGTAGCGCAGGTCGAGCATCTCGGAGACCGTGTAGACCTTGAGGCGGGCGATGCGCGCGGAGAAGAAGACGGAGAGGGCGAGGAGCCCGAGGCCGATGGTGAAGACCATCCAGGCGCCGGACAGTCCGTACTGGTAGCCCAGCCCCACTCCGCCGATGGTGGACGCGCCGCCGAGGACGATGGCGGCCATGGTCCCGGAGTACATGGCGGGCCCGAGCCGCCGCCCGGCGACGAGGAACTCACTCTTGGACTTGGCGCGGCGCATGCCCCACCAGCCCATGGCCAGCATGCCGGCCAGGTAGATGACGATCACTGTGTAGTCGACGGCCACAGGGCCCTCCTTCGCGCGTTCTCGCCGGCGGGTGTCGAGCATTGACACTAGGTGGCCGGAAAGCGGCCGCGAAGTGTAGGTTTCATCCATTCCAGCCGCGCCGCATGGAGGAAATGCACACCATGCCGGATCCCTCCGTTCCGCCCACTCCCCCCGTGCCCCTCGCGGCCCTCCTGGCCCGTGAGGACCTGGCCCTGCGGCAGATCGCGGGCCCCTCCGATCCCGCCACGGTGATCCACTGGGCGCACACCTCGGAGATGGCGGACCCGTATCCCTATCTGCTGGGCGGCGAGCTGCTGCTGACGGCCGGCGTCCACGTCCCGGAGGCGGCGGGCTCGGGGGCCTACTTCGACGACTACGTCTCCCGGATCGTGGCGGCGGGCGGCGCGGCTCTCGGTTTCGGCGTGGCCCCGGTCCACGACACCGTGCCGCGGGCGCTGGTGGAGGCCTGCGACGCGTACGAGCTCCCGCTCATCGAGGTCCCGCCCCGGACCACGTTCTCCGGCGTGGCCCGCGCGGTCTGGCAGCTCATGGCCCAGGCCCGCCTCGCCGAACTGCGCCGCGTGACGGAGGCCCAGCAGAGCCTGGCGGCAGCCGCCTCACGACCGGACCCGGTGCCTGCGGTCCTGCGGCAACTGGCCCAGCGGGTGAGCGGCTGGGCGGTGCTGTACGGACCCGAGGGAACCGAACTGGCGGCGGCGGGACGGGAGCCGGGGGGTGCGGTGCCCGGGGGTCTGGCAGAGCTGGCGGGGGTCGTACGGCCGGTGGCGGCGCGCGGTGCAGGCTTCTCGCCCTCGCGGACGGACGGCCCGGCGGCATCGGCGAGCCCGGCCACCGGACAGCCGGGCACGGCAGGCCGGGCACGCACCTCGCCGTCTCAGGCAGACGGCCCGGCAACACGGGCGGGTGGCACGGCCGCATCGGCGAGCCCGGCCACCGGACAGCCGGGGACGGCAGGCCTGGCACGCACCTCGCCGTCTCAGGCAGACGGCCCGGCAACACGGGCGGGTGGCACGGCCGCATCGGCGAGCCCGGCCACCGGACAGCCGGGCGAGCCCGTCGGCGCGCCGAGCTCCCGGCCGGCCGGCGGGCCCGCTCGCGGCGCCGACCGGACCGGCTCCGGCTCGCCCGCGACCGCCGGCCGCCTCGCCCGCAGACCCACCCCGCCCACCGTCGACGCCCCGCCCTCCCCCTCGCCCACCAGCCGCCCCGCCCCCACCTCCGCCACCGACACCGTCGCCGGGACCCACCTCGCCGCCTACGCCCTCGGTGCCGGGCAGGGGTTCGTGCTCGGGGTCGCCTCGCCCGAGGGCGTTCCCGGGGACCACACCATCGCCTCCGTCGCCGCCGTCCTGCTGTCGCTGCTCACCGGCGAGCACCAGAGCGGTTCGGGGGCGGCGCGGTCGTCCGCGCTGGTACGGCTGTTGCTGGGCGCCCCGCCACAGGACGTGGCCGTGCTGCTGGGGGCCGAGCGGTGGGTCGTCGTGCACGCCCGTCCCGACGCGCACGCGCCCGACGCCGTCGCCGCCTCCGCACTGGGCGCCGCGCTCGGCTCACCGCTCGTCGACCTCGCGCGGGACGTCGTACGCGTCCTCGTCCCGGCCGACCGCGAGGCACAGCCGCAGCCCGGCTGGACCCTGGGCGTCAGCGCGCCGGTGAGCCCGCCCGAGTGGCCGGCCGCGGACACCCAGGCCGCCCGTGCCCTCGCCCGCGCCCGGGCGACCCGCAGCGGACTGGTCCGCCACGGCGCCCGCCCCGGTCTGAGCGCCCTCGTCCCGCCCGACGAGGCCGAGGCACACGCGCGTGCTCTCCTCGCGCCCATCGCGGACACCCCGGCCCTCACCGACACCCTGCGCACCTGGCTGTCCCTGCACGGCAGTTGGGACCGCAGCGCCGTGGCGCTGGCCGTGCACCGCAACACCGTCCGCCAACGCGTCGCCCGCTGCGCGTCCCTGCTGGACACGGACCTGGACGACCCCGACGTACGCATGGAGTTGTGGTTCGCCCTGCGACAGTGACCCGCGTCCCAGCGTCCGGTACACCGGGCACGCCCACAGCCGCCTGCCTCACAATGGACACCATGCCGATACCCGGGACCCCCAGCCGCGCCGAGCTCGTCGACCACCTCGTACGGACCCGCATCGCGGGCGATGTCGCGACGCCCCGCGAGAACAACCTCTCCCACTACCGCCAGCTGGCGAACGGCGTCCGCAACTTCTGGCTCGGTCTGGAGCTCGGCGACCGCTGGACCGACGAGCAGGACGTGCTCGCGGTGATGGCGGAGCGGGTGGGTGTCAACGACGACCCGGAGTACCGGTACGGCCAGGACACCATCGACCCCGAGCTGACCGTGGACGGCCTCGACCGCATGGCGGCACGGCTGCGCAAGGCCGCCGACGGCCAGCAGCGCGTCCTGTTCGCCACCGGCCACCCGGGCGGCCTCCTCGAAGTGCACCACTCCACCGCCGCCGCGCTGCGGGCCGCCGGCTGCGAGATCGTCGTCATCCCGGAGGGGCTCCAGACGGACGAGGGCTACGTCGTGCAGTTCGCGGACGTGGCGGTCCTGGAGCACGGCGCCACGCTGTGGCACACCCACTCCGGCGAGCCGATGAAGGCGATCCTCACGGGACTGGTGCGCGAGGGCCGTCCGCTGCCGGATCTGGTCGTCGCGGACCACGGGTGGGCGGGCTACGCCGGCCAGCACGGCGTCGACTCCGTCGGTTACGCCGACTGCAACGACCCGGCGCTCTTCCTCGCCGAGGCCGAGGGCACCGTCCAGGTGACGGTCCCCCTCGACGACCACGTCCTCAGTCCCCGCTACTACGACCCGCTCACGGCGTACCTTCTGGCGGAGGCGGGCCTGGTGTAGGCGTCGGGTCCAGATACACCCTGCTCACTCCCGGGAACACCGCCCGCAGCCGCTGCTCGGCCCGCTCGCAGGCCCACTCGATCTCGGCCGCCGTGGAGACGTCCCGGAAATCCACCTTGGCGGCGACGAGGGCCTCGCGCGGACCCTGCACCAGGGTCGTCAGTTCGAGTACGGCCTCGATCTCCGCCACGGCCAGCAGCTCGGCCCGGATCCGCTCCCGCATCGGCCCGGGCAGCGGCCGGCCGATCAGGAGCTCGGCGTTGGAGCGGCCGAGGACCCACGCCACGTAGAGCAGCAGCATGCCGATGAGCAGCGAGGCGATGCCGTCCCAGACGCCGATGAGCAGCTCGCTTGCGGCAGCGGTCAGCGCCTGCCCTTTGAGGAGCGCGCCCGGAGGTTGCCTTCACTTGTGATGGTCGGCTCGCAAGCTTGCGGCGCCGTGGGCCGATCGGGCTAACGTATTTGTGCGATCTGGGACACCGGGCACGACGCCAGCGTGCGGGGCCCCCGCTCCACCGGAGTGATGGTTTGGGGCCTCCCCGCCGCCTCTGGCCGTAGCCCGTGACCGGATCGCGCAGGGAACTGGCCTCCCGGGCCCGGACCACGCACACGATGCGTGTCGCCGCCCCGGGGTCGAGTACGCCGGGGACCAGTACGCCCAAGACCGTTCGGGGCGTGCGGCTGAGCAGGTTCACTCCTGCCCGGCCCCCAGGAACGGTGTGGATCCCGTCGTAGATCGACGAGGCACGGCGCTACCGCCGAAGGTGACGACGGTGGCGGCGAGAGCATCCCAGGTGTGCTCTCGCCGCCGTCGTCGTCCGGCGCGCTCTTCCACCTCAGCGCGCACGAGGTGCGCGGACGACGCCTTCCTGGATCACCGAGATGGCGAGCCGTCCGTCCTGTGTGTAGATGCGGGCCTGGCCCAGACCGCGGCCGCCGTACGCGGACGGCGACTCCTGGTCGTACAGGAGCCACTCGTCGGCGCGGAAGGGCCGGTGGAACCACATCGCGTGGTCGAGGGAGGCGCCCACGACGTCGTTGACCGCCCAGCCGCCGCGGCCGTGCGCGAGCAGGACCGAGTCGAGGAGGGTCATGTCGGAGACGTAGGTGGCGAGGACGACGTGCAGCAGCGGGTCGTCAGCGAGCTTGCCGTTGGTGCGGAACCAGACCTGGGAGTGCGGCTCGCGGGGCTCGCCGAAGCGGCCGTACGGCGGCTCGTCGACGTAGCGCAGGTCGATCGCCTCGCGGGCCTCGAGGAACCTCTCGATGACGTCCGGGGCGATGTGGTCGTAGCCGCGCAGCCGCTCCTGCGAGGTGGGCAGGGTGGCCGGGTCGGGGGCGGCCGGGGTCGGGGTCTGGTGGTCGAAGCCTTCCTCGTACTTCTGGAAGGACGCCGACAGGGCGAATACGGGCTGCCCGTGCTGCACCGCGACCACGCGGCGGGTGGTGAAGGAGCGGCCGTCGTTCATGCGGTCGACCGTGTACACGATGGGCGCGCCCGGGTCCCCCATGCGCAGGAAGTACGCGTGGAGGGAGTGGGCGAGGCGGTCCTCGGGGACCGTCCGCCCCGCGGCGACGAGCGCCTGCGCCGCTACCTGCCCGCCGAAGACACGGGGGACGATGGCGGGCCGGGACCGGCCGCGGAAGATGTTCTCCTCGATCTGCTCCAGGTCGAGCAGATCGAGGAGATCCTGTAGTGCCTGACTCATGCAGTCATTTCTACTGGCCAGTAGTTGCGGGAGCCTTACAGGCCCATGTCCTTGGCGATGATCGTCTTCATGATCTCGCTGGTGCCGCCGTAGATGCGGTTGACGCGGTTGTCCGCGTACAGACGCGCGATCGGGTACTCGTTCATGAAGCCGTAGCCGCCGTGCAGCTGGAGGCAGCGGTCGATCACGCGGTGCGCGACCTCGGTGGCGAACAGCTTGGCGCTGGCGGCCTCGGCGGGGGTCAGCTCGCCCGCGTCCAGGGCCTCCAGGGCGCGGTCCACGACGGCCTCGGCCGCGTCCACCTCGGCCTGGCAGGCGGCCAGCTCGAACTTGGTGTTCTGGAACGAGGCGACCGGCTTGCCGAAGACGGTGCGCTCCTGGACGTACTCCTTGGCGAACCGGACGGCGGCCTTGGCCTGCGCGTAGGCGCCGAAGGCGATGCCCCAGCGCTCGGAGGCCAGGTTGTGGCCGAGGTAGTAGAAGCCCTTGTTCTCCTCGCCGAGGAGGTCCTCGACGGGGACCTTCACGTCGACGAACGCCAGCTCGGCGGTGTCGGAGGTCTTCAGGCCGAGCTTGTCGAGCTTGCGGCCGATGGAGTAGCCCTCGGACTTGGTGTCCACGGCGAACAGGGAGATGCCGTGACGGCGGTCCTCGGCGGTGGGTGCGGAGGTGCGGGCGCAGACGATCACGCGGTCGGCGTGGACGCCGCCGGTGATGAAGGTCTTGGAGCCGTTGAGGACGTAGTGCGTGCCGTCCTCGCTGAGCTTGGCGGTGGTCTTCATGCCCGCGAGGTCGGAGCCGGTGCCCGGCTCGGTCATCGCGAGGGCCCACATCTCCTCGGCGGAGACGAACTTCGGCAGGAAGCGCTTCTTCTGCTCGTCGGTGGCGAGCATCTTGATGTACGGCAGCCCGAGCAGGACGTGCACACCGGAGCCGCCGAACTGCACACCCGCGCGCGCGGTCTCCTCGTACATCACCGCCTCGAACTTGTACGAGTCGATGCCGGCGCCACCGAACTCCTCGTCGACGCGGATACCGAAGACGCCGAGCTCGGCGAGCTTGTAGTAGAAGTCGCGCGGCGCCTGGCCGGCTGCGAACCACTCGTCGTAGACCGGGACGACCTCGGCCTCGATGAAGGCCCGCAGGGTCTCCCGGAACGCCTCGTGATCCTCGTTGAACACCGTACGGCGCACCGCCGCACCTCCTTTGCGCCTAAACCGGCGCCGCTCTCGCGTATGTGGTTACTCGCCGTGGGGGTTGCTCAATTGGTGGTTGCGGTCACCCCATGGCTAAGCGCTTGCTCATGTTCAACCGTACCGGCCGGTAGCGAGAGGCGCCAGAGGCGCACCCCCGTAACGCTCGTCACGCCGGCTCAGCGGTACCGGACGAGCAGTGGCTCTTCGGTGATCCGTACGGTGTCCTCGGGGCCGGTCTCGCGGGCGGTGCCGTCGAGGTGTTCGACGCGGTACGCGCCCGCGCCCGCCGGAACGGTCGCCGTGCCGGACAGGGTCCAGCGGATGCGGACGAGCCCCGGGGTCAGGGCCTCGCACTGCCAGACGTTCTCGGGCAGCCCGATCTCCGCGCCACGGCCGCAGGAGCGGATCTCGGCGTGGGTGAGCCACCGCTGGAGCCGCTCGACATGGCGGCCGGCCTTGGTGGGGGCCTGACCCTCGGCCTGGACGACCAGGGGGATCTTGCTGTTTCCCCAGGCGTAGAAATACATCCGCTCCACGATCCGGGAGTACAGCCCCGTCAGATAGAAGCGGACCGCGTGGTTCGCCGCCGTGTCCGGGTCCAGCGGGTCGTTCAGCTGGATCATCTGCGTGGTCCCCGTGCTCCACAGCGGAAGGTGGTACCCCGCGAGCTGGAAGGTCCGTTCGACCTTCCGGACGATCTCCAGCATGGTCTCCGGCGGATCGGTGATCCGGCGCTGGAAGAGGTTGACGGCGGCCGCGTCGCAGTACTGGTACGCGCCCGCCTCGGCGAAGCGGAGCAGGTACGCGTGCGAGGCGTCGTCCCACAGGTCGGTGACCGAGGGACAGACCACGGTCGCGTCCGGGCGGTACTGCCGGATGATGCGGCTCGCGCGCCGCGTCATCTCGACGAGCGTCTCCACGCTGCCGTTGTAGTGGTGCCCGTGGTTGGCCGTGATCCACGGCTCGTACGCGTCGATACGGTGCCCCGCGTGCCGCACCACGGCGTGGACGAAGGCGTCCCAGTCGGCCAGGTCGTCCGGCGGGGCGGCCCGGCAGTCCTCCCGGTACGCGGCCTTGCGGCCGTCCGGGGCGGCCCAGCCGGGCGTACCGCCGAAGACGAAGGTCACCGGCAGGCCCTGCCGTTCGGCGCCGTCGAGCAGCCGGTCGAGGGTGGAGAAGTCGAACACGCCCCGCGCCGGCTCCAGTTGGGACCAGCGGGTCTCGCTGTCCCACAACCGCACCGCGCCCACCCGGAACGAGGGCATGACCCCGCTGAAACTGTTCATCGTCACGCCGAACATCTCGCGGGCGACCGGCAACGGCGCCTGGGCCCAGCTCTCCGCCCCGGCCGGCACGGCGGACACCGCCGCGGGGAGACCGGAATCCGCTGCCTGCTCCGTCGCCGCCTCCCAGTACCGCAGCAGGTCGTTGAGCTCGGCCGGCTCCGCCCCGCACTCCTTGGCGAACCGCAGGACGATGTCGTAGCCCCCCGGCACTCCGCGGCCGGTGCAGTACCGGTGCAGGGTGGAGCCGCCGATGAAGATCCGCTGTCCCAGCACCCGGTAGCTGAGCCCGCTGCGGTCCTTCAGAGCCCGCAGTGCGGTGGCCAACTCCCGTCCACTCATGACGTCCACCCCCGTGACGGCCTGCTCCACCCTCCCAGGCCTGTCCCGACACGTCTGCGTCATTCCTGGTCATCCGTGTGGCGGACGTCCCACGACGAGACGGGACGTGCTTCCCCTGGCCATCGGGGCGCCCGGCTCGGCACCATGATCACACCGGGCCGACAGGGAGGGGATGCCGGCCCGGCCCGGCTGGCTTCACCGACCGGGTCGTGGCCGTTCCCGCGACGACCTGAGCCGCCGGCGGGGGGCGAGCCACCCATCGCCCCCCGTCGCGGTCACTCCGTCCCCGCCGCCGCGAACGCTCCCCGGGCCATGCGGTGCAGCAGCTCGGCCGTGACACCGCGGCCCGGCAGGGACCCCGGGCGGCCGAGATGCGGAGTCGAGTTCAGCAGGCCGAACACCGAGTGCACCGCCGAGCGGGCCGTGGGTTCCGTCAGGACCGGGTACACCTCGCGCACCACCTCCACCCACAGCTCGACGTACTGCCGCTGGAGCTGGCGCACGAGCTTGCGGTCGGTGTCCCTCAGCCGGTCCAGCTCCCGGTCGTGGAGCGTGATCAGGGGCCGGTCGTCCAGGGCGAAGTCGATGTGGCCCTCCACCAGCGAGTCGAGGACGTCCTCCGCCGAGCCCCCGTCCACCTCCGCCAGCCGGCGCCTCGCGCCCCTGAGCAGCTGCTCGCTGATCCCCACCAGCAGCTCGGCGAGCATCGCGTCCTTGCCCGTGAAGTGGCGGTACAGCCCGGGTCCGCTGATGCCGACCGCGGCGCCTATCTCGTCCACGCCGACACCGTGGAAGCCACGCTCGGCGAAGAGTCGAGCAGCTTCCTTGAGGATCTGCTCGCGGCGGGTGGGGGCGTCGGTTCTGGTGGCCATGGTGGCAATTCTAGACAGGGAGGTTAGCGCTCGTTAACCTGGAGGACATACGTTAACGCTCATTAACAAGGTGAGGGGATCGCGGGATGCATCAGGCACCGGAGCTGCACAGCGCGGCGGACCCCGCGTCGGAGGCCTGGCGGGCCAATGAGCGGGGCCACCGAAAGCTCGTCGAGGAGCTGCGCGACAAGCTCGCCGCCGCCCGGCTCGGCGGCGGCGAGAAGGCACGGGCCCGGCACACCGCGCGCGGCAAGCTGCTGCCCCGGGACCGGGTCGACCACCTCCTCGACCCCGGTTCCCCCTTCCTGGAGCTCGCCCCCCTCGCCGCCGACGGGATGTACGAGGGCCAGGCCCCGGCCGCCGGTGTCATCGCCGGGATCGGGCGGGTCAGCGGGCGCGAGTGCGTGATCGTCGCCAATGACGCGACCGTCAAGGGCGGCACGTACTACCCGATGACCGTGAAGAAGCATCTGCGGGCCCAGGAGGTGGCCCTGGAGAACCGGCTCCCCTGTCTCTACCTCGTGGACTCCGGGGGCGCCTTCCTGCCGATGCAGGACGAGGTCTTCCCCGACCGTGAGCACTTCGGGCGGATCTTCTTCAACCAGGCCCGGATGTCCGGCGCGGGCATCCCGCAGATCGCCGCCGTCCTCGGGTCCTGCACGGCCGGCGGGGCATACGTGCCCGCCATGAGCGACGAGGCGGTCATCGTCCGGAACCAGGGGACGATCTTCCTCGGCGGGCCCCCGCTGGTGAAGGCCGCCACCGGTGAGGTCGTCACCGCCGAGGAGCTGGGCGGCGGCGAGGTGCACTCCCGGATCTCCGGTGTCACCGACCACCTCGCCGAGGACGACGCCCACGCCCTGCGCATCGTGCGGAACATCGCCGCGACGCTGCCCCCGCGCGGGCCGATGCCCTGGTCCGTGGAGCCGGCGGAGGAACCCAAGGTCGACCCCTACGGGCTGTACGGTGCCGTCCCCGTCGACTCCCGCACCCCCTACGACGTCCGCGAGATCATCGCCCGCGTCACCGACGGCTCCCGCTTCTCGGAGTTCAAGGCCGAGTTCGGGCAGACCCTCGTCACCGGCTTCGCCAGGATCCACGGCCACCCGGTCGGCATCGTCGCCAACAACGGCATCCTCTTCTCCGAGTCCGCCCAGAAGGGCGCCCACTTCATCGAGCTGTGCGACCAGCGCGGCATCCCGCTGCTCTTCCTCCAGAACATCTCAGGCTTCATGGTCGGCAGGGACTACGAGGCGGGCGGCATCGCCAAGCACGGCGCCAAGATGGTCACGGCCGTCGCCTGCACGCGCGTGCCCAAGCTGACCGTCGTCGTCGGCGGGTCGTACGGCGCCGGCAACTACTCCATGTGCGGCCGGGCCTACTCCCCCCGCTTCCTGTGGATGTGGCCCAACGCCAAGATCTCGGTCATGGGCGGCGAGCAGGCCGCCTCGGTCCTCGCGACCGTCAAGCGGGACCAGCTGGAGGCGCGCGGCGAGGAGTGGGCCGCCGCGGAGGAAGAGACCTTCAAGGACCCGATCCGTGCGCAGTACGAGCGTCAGGGGAACGCCTACTACGCCACGGCCCGCCTGTGGGACGACGGGGTCATCGATCCCCTGGAGACCCGTCAGGTGCTGGGACTGGCCCTGACCGCCTGCGCCAACGCGCCGCTGGGCCAAAAGGATCCAGCACAGCCCCAGTTCGGCGTCTTCCGGATGTGAGGAAATTCAAGACGATGTTCGACACAGTGCTTGTCGCCAACCGGGGCGAGATCGCGGTCCGCGTCATCCGCACCCTGCGCTCGATGGGGGTGCGGAGCGTCGCCGTCTTCTCCGACGCGGACGCCGACGCCCGGCATGTGAGGGAGGCCGACACCGCCGTACGGATCGGTCCGGCCCCGGCGTCCGAGAGCTATCTCTCCGCCGAGCGGCTGCTGGAGGCGGCCGCCCGGACCGGCGCCCAGGCCGTGCACCCCGGGTACGGCTTCCTCGCGGAGAACGCCGCCTTCGCGCGCGCCTGCGCCGACGCGGGGCTGGTCTTCATCGGGCCGCCCGCCGACGCCATCGCCCTCATGGGCGACAAGATCCGCGCCAAGGAGACCGTCGAGGCTGCGGGCGTCCCCGTGGTCCCCGGCGGCCGTGACCCCGAACTGGCGGAAGCCGCCCGCGCCCTGGGCGCCCCGGTCCTGCTGAAGCCCTCCGCGGGCGGTGGCGGCAAGGGCATGCGCCTGGTCCGGGACCTCGACCTCCTGGACGACGAGATCGCCGCCGCCCGCCGCGAGGCCCGCACCTCCTTCGGCGACGACACCCTCCTGGTCGAGCGGTGGGTCGACCGGCCCCGGCACATCGAGATCCAGGTCCTGGCGGACGGCCACGGCAACGTCGTCCACCTCGGCGAACGCGAGTGCTCCCTCCAGCGCCGCCACCAGAAGGTCATCGAGGAGGCGCCCTCCGTTCTCCTGGACGACGAGACCCGCGCCGCGATGGGCGAGGCGGCGGTCCAGGCGGCCCGCTCCTGCGGCTACCGGGGCGCGGGCACGGTGGAGTTCATCGTGCCGGGCGGCGATCCCTCGTCGTACTACTTCATGGAGATGAACACCCGCCTCCAGGTGGAACACCCGGTGACGGAGCTCATCACCGGCCTCGACCTGGTGGAGTGGCAGCTGCGGGTCGCGGCGGGCGAACCACTCCCCTACGGACAGAGCGACATCACGCTCACCGGGCACGCCATCGAGGCGCGCATCTGCGCGGAGGACCCCTCCCGCGGGTTCCTCCCCTCCGGCGGCACGGTCCTCAGGCTGTCCGAGCCCCGGGGCGACGGCGTCCGCACCGACTCCGGGCTCAGCGAGGGCACCGAGGTCGGCAGTCTGTACGACCCGATGCTGAGCAAGGTGATCGCGTACGGCCCCGACCGCGCGACCGCGATCCGCAAGCTCCGGGCCGCCCTCGCCGGGACGGTCACGCTGGGCGTGCAGACCAACGCCGGGTTCCTGCGCCGGCTGCTGGCCCATCCGGCGGTCGTGGCGGGCGAACTGGACACCGGGCTGGTGGAGCGGGAGGTGGCGGGGCTCGTCCCGGTCGACGTCCCGCAGGAGGTGTACGAGGCGGCGGCGGCGGTACGGCTGGACGCGCTGCGCCCGCACGGCGACGGCTGGACGGACCCGTTCTCGGTGCCGAGCGGCTGGCGCCTGGGCGGGACCCCGAAGCCCGTCGGTTTCCACCTGCGGGTGCAGGACCCGGTGGAGTACGCCCCGCGCGGCACCGCCTCCGTCACGGAGGACCGGGTCCACGTCACCCTCGACGGTGTACGCCACACCTTCCACCGGGCCGCCGACTGGCTGGGCCGCGACGGCGACGCCTGGCAGGTGCGCGACCACGACCCGGTGGCCGCCTCCCTCACCGGGGCCGCGCACGCGGGCGCCGACTCGCTCACCGCGCCCATGCCGGGGACGGTGACGGTGGTGAAGGTCGCCGTGGGGGACGAAGTGACCGCGGGACAGAGCCTGTTGGTGGTGGAGGCGATGAAGATGGAGCACGTCGTCTCCGCCCCGCACGCCGGCACGGTCGCCGAACTCGACGTGGCACCGGGCTCGACGGTCGCCATGGACCAGATGCTCGCGGTGATCGCACCTCACGAGGAGGCGACGCAATGACACACCCCCTGGCGCTGCCCATGGCCGTACCGGAGAAGGGCCTGCCCGCCCGGGTCCGCATCCACGAGGTCGGCGCGCGCGACGGCCTGCAGAACGAGAAGGGCACCGTCCCGACGCAGGTCAAGGCGGAGTTCATCCGCCGCCTCGCCGACGCGGGCCTGACGACGATCGAGGCCACCAGCTTCGTCCACCCGAAGTGGGTGCCCCAACTCGCCGACGCGGAGGAGCTGTTCCCGCAGATCGCCGGCCTCCCGGTGGACCTCCCGGTCCTGGTGCCGAACGAACGCGGCCTGGACCGCGCCCTGGCACTGAAGGCGACCCGCGTCGCCGTCTTCGCGAGCGCCAGCGAGTCCTTCGCCAAGGCCAACCTCAACCGCACGATGGACGCGGCGCTGGCGATGTTCGCACCGGTGGTGACGCGGGCGAAGGAGGCCGGCGTCCATGTCCGCGGCTATCTGTCGATGTGCTTCGGTGACCCGTGGGAGGGCCCGGTCCCCGTCCCGCAGGTGGTGGACGTCTGCCGGACGCTGCTCGACATGGGCTGCGACGAGCTGAGCCTGGGCGACACGATCGGCGTGGCGACGCCGGGCCACGTCCGGGCCCTGCTCACCGAACTGACCGGCCACGGCGTCCCCCTGGAGCTCCTGGGCGTGCACTTCCACGACACCTACGGGCAGGCCCTCGCCAACACCTACGCCGCCCTCCAGCACGGCGTCACCACCGTCGACGCGTCCGCGGGCGGCCTCGGCGGCTGCCCGTACGCCAAGTCCGCCACCGGCAATCTCGCCACCGAAGACCTCGTGTGGATGCTGCGGGGGCTCGGCATCGACACCGGAGTCGACCTCGAACGTCTCGTCGCCACCAGCGTCTGGATGGCCGGACAACTGGGCCGGCCCAGCCCGTCCCGCACCGTACGAGCCCTGTCCCACAAGGAGCAGTGACCGCGATGGACCACCGACTCTCCCCCGAACTCGACGAACTCCGCCGTACGGTCGAGGCGTTCGCGCACGACGTCGTGGCGCCGAAGATCGGCGAGTACTACGAGCACCACGAGTTCCCGTACGAGATCGTCCGCGAGATGGGCCGCATGGGCCTGTTCGGCCTGCCCTTCCCGGAGGAGTACGGCGGCATGGGCGGCGACTACCTGGCGCTGGGCGTGGCCCTGGAGGAACTGGCCCGGGTCGACTCCTCGGTCGCCATCACCCTGGAGGCGGGGGTGTCGCTGGGCGCCATGCCGCTCCACCTCTACGGAACCGAGGCACAGAAGCGGGAGTGGCTCCCCCGGCTCTGCTCGGGCAAGATCCTGGGCGCGTTCGGCCTGACGGAGCCGGACGGCGGCAGTGACGCGGGGGCGACCCGTACGACGGCCCGGCTGGACCCGGAGACGGACGAGTGGGTGATCAACGGCACGAAGTGCTTCATCACCAACTCGGGCACGGACATCACGGGCCTGGTGACCGTGACGGCGGTGACCGGCCGCAAGCCGGACGGCAAGCCGCTGATCTCCTCGATCATCGTCCCGTCGGGCACCCCCGGCTTCACGGTGGCGGCCCCCTACTCCAAGGTCGGCTGGAACGCCTCGGACACCCGCGAGCTGTCCTTCGCGGACGTCCGGGTCCCCGCGGCGAACCTCCTGGGCGAACAGGGCCGCGGGTACGCCCAGTTCCTGCGCATCCTCGACGAGGGCCGCATCGCGATCGCGGCGCTGGCGACGGGGCTGGCGCAGGGGTGTGTGGACGAGTCGGTGAAGTACGCGAAGGAACGGCACGCCTTCGGCCGGCCGATCGGTGCGAACCAGGCCATCCAGTTCAAGATCGCCGACATGGAGATGAAGGCCCACACGGCCCGCCTCGCCTGGCGCGACGCGGCCTCCCGCCTGGTCTCGGGCGAGCCCTTCAAGAAGGAGGCGGCCCTCGCGAAGCTCTACTCGTCGACGATCGCGGTGGACAACGCCCGGGACGCCACACAGGTCCACGGCGGCTATGGCTTCATGAACGAATACCCGGTGGCCCGCATGTGGCGGGACTCCAAGATCCTGGAGATCGGGGAGGGCACGAGCGAAGTGCAGCGCATGCTGATCGCGCGGGAGCTGGGGCTGGTCGGCTGAGCGGGTGCCGGCCCGCCCAGGGCGGGCCGGCACCTTCCCACCTGCCCAGGCGCCGCCGCGTCCGCCGGACCTGACGGTGGTCGTCGGGTGCCGCCGCCATGTACGGCAGCCCGAGCGACCGCCGGGCGCGCGCGGGGTTCGCGGCGACGAGGTCCGCCGTGTCGGGACCGAGCTGGCGCGGCGCCTCCGGCTTCCTCCTGACCGGGAGTCAGAGTCGCCCAACGGGTATTGATTTCAAGGGAGTTGGGTCGCGCGAGCCTCGACAGCCCACGCCACAGGGCTCTCACAGCTTCCGATCGGAGGGGTCCGGCCCCTGGACAGGATCTGAGGTTAGGCTAACCTACATTCGAACTTGTCCGGCGGGCGCTCCGCCCCGTTCGAAAGCAGCCACACACATGTCCAACGCCCGAGCCACCCACCTCACCCGCCGCGGCATCCTCGCCGCGGGCGGCGCACTCGGCCTCGGTGCCGTGCTCGCAGCCTGCGGCGACGACGACGCGAAAAGCGGTGGCTCTGACACGGAGACGACCGCCGCGAAGAAGTCCGGTCCCTGGACCTTCAAGGACGACCGCGGCACCGAGGTGAAGCTCGACAAGATCCCGGCGAACATCGTCGCGTTCACCGGTGTCGCCGCCGCGCTGTACGACTACGGCATCTCGGTCAAGGGCGTCTTCGGCCCGACCAAGAGCACCGACGGCAAGGCCGACGTGCAGGCCGGCGACATGGACATCTCCAAGGTCGAGATCCTCGGCAACGTGTGGGACCAGTTCAACGTCGAGAAGTACGCCGCGCTCGCCCCGGACGTCCTCATCACCACGATGTTCGACGACGCCGGCACCCTCTGGTACGTCCCCGCGGCCTCCGCGGACAAGATCGCCAAGCTCGCCCCGAGCGTCGGCATCTCCGTCTACGACCGCCAGATCACCGAGCCGCTGCAGCGCGTGTGGGAGCTCGCGGAGTCGCTGGGCGCCGACATGACGGCCGCCTCCGTCACCGACGCCAAGAAGAAGTTCGAGGCCGCGGCCACCCGGCTGCGCGCCGCCGCGAAGGCGAAGCCCGAGATCAAGGTGCTGGCCGGTTCCGCCAGCCAGGACATCTTCTACGTCTCCGGCACCAACCTCTCCATCGACCTGGAGTACTTCAAGGCCCTCGGCGTGAACTTCGTCGAGCCCTCGGAGAAGGCCAAGGCGAAGGGCGGCGGCTGGTACGAGAGCCTGAGCTGGGAGAACGTCGACAAGTACAAGGCCGACATCATCATGATGGACGACCGGTCCGCGACGATCCAGCCGGCCGACATCACCGAGGCCACGTGGAAGAAGCTGCCTGCCGTGAAGGCGGGGCAGGTCGTCTCCCGTTCGCCCGAGCCGATCCTGTCGTACGACAAGGTCACGCCGCTGCTCGAGACCCTCGCCGAGGCCCTTGAGAACGCGAAGAAGGTCAGCTAGGCGCTCCGCTGAGAGAGCCGATTCAGCGCCGTTGAGCTTCGCGTAGTCGGTGAACTGCCGACCGGCCTCGGCTGGTCGCGCAGTTCCCCGCGCCCCTAAGGACGTCAACCGCACCCTGACTCATGACTCAGGAGCAGATATGACCACCGCCGTCGCCGCCCCGTTCCGTTTCTTCTCCCTCCAGGTCATACGGACGCGGCGGCTCGGGCCGTCCCTGGTCCGGGTCACCTTCGCCGGGGACGAGTTGCGGGAGTTCTGCTCCAACGGGTGCGACCAGTCGCTGTCGTTGTTCCTGCCGCACCCGGGGCAGACCGAGCCCGCGGTGCCGATCGAGCTCGGTGACGGCTGGTGGCAGGCGTGGCGTGAACTCCCCGACGACGTACGGGCCGTGATGCGGTCGTACACGCTGCGCCAGTTGAGGCGCGACCCCGACGAGATCGACATCGACTTCGTCCTGCACGGCGTCGAGCCCGATGCTGCCACCCCCGCGGGGCCCGCCTCCCGCTGGGCCGCCCGGGCCGCCGCCGGTGACCGTGTCCTGCTGCTCGGCCCCGCCGTCGCCGACAACCGGGCGATCCGGTTCCGACCCGCCGACGACACCGACCTGGTCGTCGTCTGGGGTGACGAGACCGCCGTACCCGCCGCCTCCGCGATCATCGAGTCGCTGCCCGCCGGCACCCGGGCCCGGGTCTGGCTCGAGGTGCAGCACGCCGAGGACATCCAGGATCTGGTGACCGAGGCCGACGCCGAGGTCACCTGGCTCGTGCGGGACCACCAGGAGCTTGACGCCGAGGGCGCCCCCATGGCCCTCGGCGCCATTCGTGACGCCCAACTCCCGCCCGCCGAGCGCCCCTACGTCTGGATCGCCGGCGAGTCCGGTCACATCAAGGCGCTGCGCCGGCACTTCGTGGGTGAGCGGGGCATCGACCGCCGCAGCGTCACCTTCGTCGGCTACTGGCGTCAAGGGCTGACCGAGGAGCAGCTCCGCGCCGCGGAGTAACCCACCGAGCGGCACCCACCGCTGTACGCAACTCCCCGGCGTGCGGCGGTGACTGCTGTGCCCACAGGGACGACTGCGGCCGGAGTGATCGTAGTCACGACTGATGCCACGTTTGACCAACGTTACTTAGATTAGGCTAACCTAAGTAACGCGAAGCGAGATCGAAGATCGCGTCCCCAGCCCCGTCCGACCCGCACGGACTGCTCCCCCCGGAGGACCCCCACCATGCGCTCGCACCTGCTCAATGACACGACCGCGGAGCAGTACCGCCGCTCCGTGACCGAAGGAGTAGAGCGGGTGGCAGCCAAACTCGCCGCCACCGACCGTCCGTTCACGGGTGTCACCGTCGACGCCCTCGCCCCGACGATCGACGCGATCGACCTCGACAAGCCGTTGCTCGACACCGCCGCGGCCCTCGACGAGCTGGAGGACGTCTACCTCCGCGACGCGGTCTACTTCCACCACCCGCGCTACCTCGCCCATCTCAACTGCCCGGTCGTCATACCGGCGGTGCTCGGCGAGGCGATCCTCTCCGCGGTCAACTCCTCCCTGGACACCTGGGACCAGTCGGCCGGCGGCACCCTCATCGAGCGCAAACTGATCGACTGGACGAACGCGCGGATCGGCCTCGGCCCGAACGCCGACGGCGTCTTCACCTCCGGCGGCTCCCAGTCCAACCTCCAGGCCCTCCTCCTGGCGCGCGAGGAGGCCAAGACCGACTCCTTCGCGAAACTGCGCATCTTCGCCTCCGAGGTCAGCCACTTCAGCGTGAAGAAGTCCGCGAAACTGCTGGGCCTCGACCAGGACGCCGTGGTCACCATCCCGGTCGACCAGAACAAGCGCCTGCAGACCGTCGCGCTCGCCCACGAACTGGAGCGCTGCAAGGCGGACGGCCTCGTCCCCATGGCCGTCGTCGCCACCGCCGGCACCACCGACTTCGGCTCGATCGACCCGCTGCCCGAGATCGCCGAGCTGTGCGAGCAGTACAACACCTGGATGCACGTCGACGCCGCCTACGGCTGCGGTCTGCTCGCGTCGGTGAAGTACCGCGGCCGCATCGACGGCATCGAGCGCGCCGACTCGGTCACGGTCGACTACCACAAGTCCTTCTTCCAGCCGGTGAGTTCGTCCGCCGTGCTGGTCCGGGACGCGGCCACCCTGCGCCACGCGACCTACCACGCGGAGTATCTGAACCCCCGCCGTATGGTCACCGAGCGCATCCCCAACCAGGTCGACAAGTCCCTGCAGACCACCCGTCGCTTCGACGCCCTCAAGCTGTGGATGACCCTGCGGGTGATGGGCGCCGACGGCATCGGGCAGCTCTTCGACGAGGTGTGCGACCTGGCCGTCGAGGGCTGGCGGCTCCTCGCCGCCGACCCGCGCTACGACGTGGTCGTCGAGCCCACCCTCTCCACCCTCGTCTTCCGCTACATCCCCGCCGCCGTGACCGACCCGGCCGAGATCGACCGCGCCAACCTGTACGCCCGCAAGGCCCTGTTCGCCTCCGGGGACGCGGTCGTCGCGGGCACCAAGGTCCAGGGCCGCCACTACCTGAAGTTCACCCTGCTCAACCCCGAGACGACGACCGACGACATCGCCGCCGTCCTCGACCTGATAGCCGGCCACGCCGAGCAGTACCTGGGAGAGTCCCTTGACCGCGCGTCCTGAAAACCCGACGAAAACCCATGACTTCGTGGGTATCGGGCTCGGCCCGTTCAACCTCGGCCTCGCCTGTCTGACCGAGCCCATCGACGAACTCGACGGTGTCTTCCTGGAGTCGAAGCCCGACTTCGAATGGCACGCCGGCATGTTCCTCGAAGGCGCCCACCTCCAGACGCCGTTCATGTCGGACCTGGTGACGCTGGCGGACCCGACCTCGCCGTACTCCTTCCTGAACTATCTGAAGGAGAAGGGCCGGCTGTACTCGTTCTACATCCGCGAGAACTTCTACCCGCTGCGCGTCGAGTACGACGACTACTGCCGCTGGGCCGCGAACAAGCTGAGCAGCGTCCGCTTCAGCACGACCGTCGCGAACGTCACGTACGAGGACGGCCTGTACGTCGTGAAGACGACCGCGGGTGACGTCTACCGCGCCCGCCGGCTCGTCCTCGGCACCGGCACCTCGCCGCACTACCCGGACGCCGTCCAGGGCCTCGGCGGCGACTTCTTCCACAACTCCCGCTACATGCAGAACAAGGCGGAGCTCCAGAAGAAGGACTCGATCACGATCGTCGGCTCCGGCCAGTCCGCCGCCGAGATCTACTACGACCTCCTCGCCGAGATCGACGTCCACGGCTACCGGCTGAACTGGGTGACGCGCTCCCCCCGCTTCTTCCCCCTCGAATACACCAAGCTCACGCTCGAGATGACCTCCCCGGAGTACATCGACTACTACCGCGAGCTGCCGGAGGCCACCCGCTACCGGCTCACGGCCCAGCAGAAGGGCCTGTTCAAGGGCATCGACGGCGATCTCATCAACGAGATCTTCGACCTGCTCTACCAGAAGAACCTCGGCGGGCCCGTCCCCACACGGCTGCTCACCAATTCCTCGCTGAACAGCGCGGCGTACGAGAACGGGACGTACACCCTCTCCTTCCGCCAGGAGGAGCAGGAGAAGGACTACGACCTTCAGACGCAGGGCCTGGTCCTGGCCACCGGCTACAAGTACGCCGAGCCGGAGTTCCTGACCCCCGTCAAGGACCGGCTGCGCTACGACACACAGGGCAACTTCGACGTCGCCCGCAACTACTCGATCGACACCACGGGCCGCGGCGTCTTCCTGCAGAACGCCGGTGTGCACACCCACAGCATCACCTCGCCCGACCTGGGCATGGGCGCGTACCGCAACGCCTACATCATCCGTGAGCTGCTCGGCACCGAGTACTACCCGGTCGAGAAGACCATCGCGTTCCAGGAGTTCTCCGTATGACCATCCCCCACACCTTCGCCTTCCGCCCGCTCGACCCGTTCAAGGACGCCGAGCTGCTGCACGGCTGGGTCACCCACCCCAAGGCCGCGTTCTGGATGATGCAGGACGCGAAACTGGAGGACGTCGAGCGCGCGTACATGGAGATCGCCGCCGACGAGCACCACCACGCGCTGCTGGGCCTCGACGCGTACGGTGTCCCCGCCTTCCTCATGGAGAAGTACGACCCCGCCCACCGCGAACTGGTCGGCCTGTACGACCCGCGCCCGGGCGACATCGGCATGCACTTCCTGACCCCCGCGACCGACACCCCCGTGCGCGGCTTCACCCGGTCCGTCATCACGGCGGTCATGGCGCATCTCTTCGAGGACCCCGCCGTGGAACGTGTCGTCGTCGAGCCGGACGTGTCCAACACGGCCGTCCACGCCCTCAACGAGGCCGTCGGGTTCGTGCCCGAGCGCGAGATCCGCAAGCCGGAGAAGACGGCCCTGCTGAGCTTCTGCACCCGGGAGCAGTTCTCCGCGGCGACGGCGGTGACGGCATGACCCTCGCCGACTCGGTCGCCCACCTCTCCCCCGAGCGCTGGGAGCAGGCCAACCGCCTCCTCATCCGCAAAGCCCTCGCCGAGTTCGCCCACGAGCGGCTCATCACGCCGGAGGCCATCGCCGACGGCCGCTTCGAGGTCCGCAGCGACGACGGTCTGACCCGCTACGGGTTCACCGCCACGCGCCGCGCCCTCGACCACTGGCAGGTCGACGCCGACTCGATCTCCCGTCACCGAGACGGCGTCGACCGCCCCCTCGCCGCGCTGGACTTCTTCATCGAGTTGAAGAAGTCGCTGGGCCTGAGCGACGAGATCCTGCCGGTCTACCTGGAGGAGATCTCCTCCACCCTCTCCGGCACCTGCTACAAGCTCACCAAGCCGCAGATCCCGGTATCCGAGCTCGTCCGAGCGGACTTCCAGGCCATCGAGACCGGCATGACCGAGGGCCACCCCTGCTTCGTCGCCAACAACGGACGGCTCGGCTTCGGCATCCACGAGTACCTGTCGTACGCCCCGGAGACGGCGAACCCGGTCCGCCTGGTGTGGCTGGCCGCACACCGCTCGCGCGCCGCGTTCACCGCCGGCGTCGGGATCGAGTACGAGTCCTTCGTACGGGACGAGTTGGGCGCGCGGACCGTCGAGCGCTTCCACGAGAAGCTCACCGCCGAGGGCCTCGACCCGGCCGACTACCTCTTCATCCCCGTCCACCCCTGGCAGTGGTGGAACAAGCTCTCCGTCACCTTCGCCGCCGAGGTCGCCCGCCGGCACCTGGTCTGCCTCGGTGAGGGTGACGACGAGTACCTGGCCCAGCAGTCCATCCGGACCTTCTTCAACACCTCGCACCCCGAGAAGCACTACGTGAAGACGGCCCTGTCCGTCATCAACATGGGCTTCATGCGCGGACTGTCGGCCGCGTACATGGAGGCGACCCCGGCGATCAACGACTGGCTCGCCCAACTCATCGACAACGACCCCGTGTTGAAGTCGACGGGCCTGTCGGTCATCCGTGAGCGCGCGGCGGTCGGCTACCGGCACCTGGAGTACGAGGCCGCAACCGACCGCTACTCGCCGTACCGCAAGATGCTGGCCGCCCTGTGGCGGGAGAGCCCGGTGGGCACCCTCCAGGACGGCGAGTCGCTGGCGACGATGGCCTCCCTGGTCCACGTCGACCACGAGGGGAAGTCCTTCGCGGGCGCCCTGATCGAGCAGTCGGGCCTGGCGCCCACCCAGTGGCTGCGCCGCTATCTGACGGCGTACTTCACCCCGTTGCTGCACAGCTTCTACGCCTACGACCTGGTCTACATGCCGCACGGCGAGAACGTGATCCTGGTCCTGAAGGACGGCGCCGTGGAGCGCGCGATCTACAAGGACATCGCCGAGGAGATCGCGGTCATGGACGTCGACGCGGTCCTGCCGCCGGCGGTCGAGCGGCTGCGGGTGGACGTGCCGGAGGAGAAGAAGCTCCTCTCGATCTTCACGGACGTCTTCGACTGCTTCTTCCGCTTCCTCGCCGCGAACCTCGCCGCCGAGGGCATCGTGGCGGAGGACGACTTCTGGCGGACGGTCGCGGACATCACCCGCGAGTACCAGGCCTCGCTGCCCGAACTCGCCGACAAGTTCCGGCAGTACGACATGTTCGCCCCGGAGTTCGCGCTGTCCTGCCTCAACCGGCTCCAACTGCGCAACAACCAGCAGATGGTGGACCTGGCCGACCCGGCGGGCGCACTGCAGCTCGTCGGCAACCTGAAGAACCCGATCGCCGGGTTCTGACCCGGAGACAGGCGGGCGCCCGGGGTACGGACCCCCGGGCGCCCGTCCGCATCTACCGTCCGGGCCAGGGGACTTGGGGCGAGCGGTAGTAGTCGATCCCCAGTGCCTCCCACCGCGGCCCCTGCGCCGCGAGCCGCACCTTGTACCGGTCCCAGTCGTGCGTGGCCGCCGGCGACCACCCCAGCTCCGCCGCGCCCGCCAGCCTCGGGAAGGCCATGTACTCGATGTCCGCGGAGTTGGTGAGCGTCTCCGTCCACATCGGTGCCTCGACCCCGCGGACCGCCGAAGCGGGCACACCCGGAAGGTAGCTGCCGGGATCCCAGTCGTACGACCGCTTCACCTCGACCAGACCGGCCCAGTCCAGCCCCAGCGGAGTGTCCGCCGTGTACTTCATGTCCAGGTAGATCCGGTCGGCCGGCGACAGCACGATCCCGGTCCCGCCCCGCGCGGCTGCCGCGACCCGCTCCTTCTCCTCGGCACTGGTGTCATCGAGCCCCCAGTACTGAGCCACCGCACCCTTCGCGGGCGTCGCCCCGGTCAGTTGGTGCCAGCCCACCACGGTCTTGCCGTACTCGGCGACGACCGGCTGCACCCGGTCCATGAACTTCACGTAGTCCTCGTGACTCGTGGAGTGCGCCTCGTCCCCGCCGATGTGCAGATACCGGCCCGGTGTGAGCGCGGCGAGCTCCCGGATCACGTCGTCCACGAAGTCGTACGTGATCTCCTTGGACACACACAGCGAGCTGAAGCCGACCTCGGTGCCGGTGTACAACGGCGGTGCGACGCCGTCGCAGTTGAGCTCGGCGTAGGAGGCGAGGGCCGCGTTGGTGTGGCCCGGCACGTCGATCTCGGGGACGACCTCCAGATAGCGGGAGGCGGCGTACCGGACGATCTCTCGGTAGTCGGCCTTCGTATAGAAGCCGCCGGGCCCGCCGCCGACCTGGGTGGAGCCACCGTATGTGGTGAGGCGCGGCCAGGAGTCGACGGCGATCCGCCAGCCCTGGTCGTCGCTCAGGTGCAGATGCAGCTTGTTGACCTTGTACAGGGCGAGTTGGTCGACGTAGCGCTTGACCTGGTCGACGGTGAAGAAGTGCCGGGACACGTCCAGCATCGCGCCGCGCCAGCCGTAGCGCGGGGTGTCCTTGATCGTGCCGCCGGCGACCAGCCACGGGCCCGGCTGCACCGAGTCCTTCTCGACGGCGGCCGGGAGGAGCTGGCGCAGGGTCTGGACGCCGTGGAAGAGCCCCGCGGGCTGGGCGGCGGTGATGGTGACGCCCTTGGCGCCGCTGTCGAGGCGGTAGCCCTCGGCGCCGAACGGCCCCTTGGCCAGACGCAGTTGGATGCCGCCCTTGCCGCGGGAGGTGACCGGCAGCGGATAGCCGGTCGAGGGGCGCAGCACGTCCGCCACGTACTCGCCGATACGGCGGACCGCACCGGAGTCGTCGACACGGATGCGGGTGGCGCGGGTGATGCGGTACGGCGATCCGCCCGGCTCGACCGAGGCGGGCGCCGGGACGACCTCACCGAGCGGCCCCGCCGTCTCCGCCCCGGGTGTGGGCGCCGCTCCCGCGACGAAGGTGCCCGCGGTCGCCATCAGCAGCAACGAGCCGAGCAGTCGGGCCATACGGGGAGTTGGTCTGTGGTGCGGTCTCACATGTGGCTCCCTTCACCCTGAATTGGTAGAGACCACCTTGCCATGCGGCCCGTCGGCAGCCCAGACGCCCAGCCCCGTCACGCGGGAATGCCAGACTTTGCCCATGGCGGAAATCATCCAGAAGGACGGCACCTGGACCTTCGACGGCGACGCCCTGCGGCTGACCCCGGGGCGCGACAAGAACGTCAGCCTGTTCCGCAAGACCCTGGGTGAACTGGTCGTCCCGCTGGGCGCGTTGGCGGGCGTCTCGTTCGAGCAGGGCCGCAAGGCCGGGCGGCTCAGGTTACGGCTGCGGGACGGCGCGGACCCGCTGCTGCACGCCACCGGCGGCCGGCTGACCGAGCCCAACGACCCGTACCAGCTGTTCGTCGAGTCCGACCGCTACGGCGTCGCCGAGTACGTCGTGGACGAGGTCAGGAACGCGCTGCTGCTCGACCAGGTCCCGGCCGCGCCGGTCGCCGAGTATCTGCTGCCGGGCCCGGCCGTCCCGCTGTCCGTGTCCGCCGGGGACGGCACCGCCAGCTTCGACGGCGAGCGCGTGCGGCTGGAGTGGAACTGGAAGACGGAGGACGCCAAGGCCGCCGCCGGCATCCGCACCCTCGCCGTCACCGATCTCGACGGCGTGGAGTGGCTCCCGGCTGTCGGCCTGGAGAACGGCTGTCTCCGCTTCAGCGTGAAGAACGCGCCGACCAAGGCTCCCCCGAAGTACGACCCCAACTCGGTGGAGCTGTGGGGCTTCAAGAAGGACCCGCTGATGGCCCTGATCGCGGCGGCCGTCCAGGCCCGGCTTCCGCACCCGGCCAGGGCGGCCGCCACGGACGTACGGGACGTACGCGAGGGACGACCGGAACTGCCCTCCGCTCCGGTCGGGTCCGCCGAGGACGACCACGACGCCCTCCTGCGCCGGCTGCGCGAGCTCGGCGAGCTGCGCCGCACGGGTGTGCTGACGGACGAGGAGTTCACGCTGGCCAAACAGGCGGTCCTCAAACGGATGTGATCCCCGCGGGTCCCAGGGACTCCACGGTTCCCCCGGGGCTACTTGGCCTTGCGGGCCACCGTGAAGCGGTCGACCTCCTCGCCCGTCTCGGCGATGCCGCGCACCGTCAGCGTGGCCGTCCGGCCCCTGGCCGCGGGCGTGACGTCGACCCGCAGGAACGAGTAGTCGAGGTAGCGCACCCGGGACCAGGTGACGGTCTCGTTCTGCTTGCCGTCCTTGGTGTTGATGAACGAGGCGACGGACTCGACCTCGTTCTCGTGCCCCTCGTAGGACTCGGCCGCGCTGAACGCGTACAGGCTGCGGCCCGCCGCACCCGCCGTCACGTACACCACGCCCTCGCTCTCGGGGTACGCCGTGCCGCCGACCGGCAGCTTCTTGGCGACCTCGCCCCCCTTGATGACGTCGGTGCGCTCGTACTGGTGGTTGTGGCCGTTGATGACCAGGTCCACCGTGTACTTCTCGAACAGCGGCACCCACTCCTGGCGCACACCGCCCTCCGAGGCGTGCGCGGTGGAGGTGCAGTAGGCGCAGTGGTGGAAGAAGACCACGACGAAGTCGATGTCGTGCGCCGCCCGGAACTTCTTGAGCTGCGCCTCCAGCCATGTGGTCTGGGTGCCCCCGGAGAGGCCGAGGTTGGCCGGGATCTCGTACGAGATGTCGTTGGCGTCGAGCGAGATGACCGCGGTGTTGCCGTAGACGAAGGAGTAGACGCCGGGGAGGTTCTTGGCGTCGGGTCCGTTGGCGGGGAGGTTCCAGCGGGCCTCCTCGCCGCCGTAGCCGTTGGGCGAGTACCAGGCCTCCATGTCGTGGTTGCCGTACGCCGGCATCCACGGCACGGACTTGGCGACGGACTCGGTCTGGGCCAGGAACTGGTCCCACACGCGCGAGTCGAAGCCGGTGTCGGCGGTCTTGCCCTGGCCCGCCGGGTCGGCGTACGCGATGTCGCCGGCGTGGAGGTGGAAGGCCGGGTTCTGGCCGAGGAGCAGGCTGTTGTTGGCGAGGCCGTGGTAGCCGACGCCCTCGTCGCCGAAGGCGGTGAAGGTGAACGGCTTCTTGTGCGCGGGGGCGGTGGTGAAGGTGCCGAGGGTGCCCAGGAGGTGCGGCTCGGCGGGGTCGAAGCCCTGGTGGCCGACGCCGTAGTAGTACGTCCGGCCGGGCTTGAGCCGGCTCAGCTCGGCGTGCACGTAGTACTGCGTGTGGTCGCCGCTCGCACCGACGCCGGCCGGTGTGTGGAGCGTGCGGACCTCGGCCTCGATCTTGCGGGAGAGGTCCCAGGGGTGGACGCCGATGCGGAGGAAGGGCTTCTTGACGGCGACCGGGACCTGCCAGGAGACGGTGAGCTCGGTGCGCGGGTCGGCGCCGAAGGCGAGGTGGCGGCCGAAGGGGGCGACGAGGGAGCCGTCGACCGTCTCGGTGCGCGGCGTGGCCGACGGGGTGGCCAGGGGTGTGGCCTGTGCGGTGGCGCCGGGCACGAACACGCCGCCCGCGACGGCGCCCAGCGTGACGGCGCCGCCTCTGATCATCGTGCGCCGGGAGAATCTGGCGCGCAGGTACTCGTGCTGCTCGGCCATGCTCATGCGCTCGGCGAGCTGCTCGGGTACGCCCATACGAGGAATGTCCATGGCTCCACAAGCTGCTGGTCGGACACATCGGCCCGGGGAACAGCCGGCCAACGGACTCCCATGGGCAGCCCATAAGTGTTCTAAGTGTCCGAACAGCCCCTTGCCCGAAATCGGGCAGGATTCTTGCGAAACCCGAGCCCGTCCTTCAGGATCTACCGGGTGCACGACGAACTTGTTGATCATCTGACGCGATCCACGCCCCTCCAGCGGGGCGAGGCGCTGCGGGTGATCCAGGACGTGCTCGCCTACTTCGACGAGACGACCGAGGACTACGTCCGTCGCCGCCACCGCGAACTCCAGGCCCAGGGTCTGGTGAACGCGCAGATCTTCGAACGGGTCGAGGCGGACCTGAAATACCGGGCGGTCGCGCCGCCGGAGCTTACGCTCAGGCAGCTGCGCCGCATCGTCTACGGCTGAGACGGCTGAGTCGCAACGGCCGAGGAACGGAATACATATATGTGCGGAATCGTCGGATACATCGGGAAGCGTGATGTGGCCCCCCTCCTTCTGGAGGGCCTGCAGCGCCTGGAGTACCGCGGCTACGACTCGGCGGGCATCGTCGTCACGTCCCCGAAGACGGCGGGCCTGAAGATGGTCAAGGCCAAGGGCCGGGTCCGTGACCTGGAGGCCAAGGTCCCGGCGCGTTTCAAGGGCACGACCGGTATCGCCCACACCCGCTGGGCCACCCACGGCGCCCCCTCCGATGTGAACGCCCACCCGCACATGTCGGCCGACCTCAAGGTCGCCGTGGTCCACAACGGGATCATCGACAACGCCTCCGACCTGCGCCGCAAGCTGGAGGCGGACGGCGTCGAGTTCCTCTCCGAGACCGACACCGAGGTCCTGGTCCACCTCATCGCCCGCTCCCAGGCCGAGAAGCTCGAGGACAAGGTCCGCGAGACGCTGCGCGTCATCGAGGGCACGTACGGCATCGCGGTGATGCACGCCGACTTCAACGACCGCATCGTCGTGGCCCGCAACGGCTCCCCGGTCGTCCTCGGCATCGGCGAGAAGGAGATGTTCGTCGCCTCGGACATCGCCGCCCTGGTCGCCCACACGCGGCAGATAGTGACTCTCGACGACGGCGAGATGGCCACGCTCAAGGCCGACGACTTCCGCACCTACACGACGGAGGGCACCCGTACGACGGCGGAGCCCACCACCGTCGAGTGGGAGGCCGCCTCCTACGACATGGGCGGCCACGACACCTACATGCACAAGGAGATCCACGAGCAGGCCGACGCCGTGGACCGCGTGCTGCGCGGCCGCATCGACGACCGCTTCTCCACCGTGCACCTCGGCGGCCTCAACCTGGACGCCCGGGAGGCCCGCCAGATCCGCCGGGTGAAGATCCTCGGCTGCGGCACCTCGTACCACGCGGGCATGATCGGCGCCCAGATGATCGAGGAGCTGGCCCGCATCCCCGCGGACGCCGAGCCGGCCTCCGAGTTCCGCTACCGCAACGCGGTCGTGGACCCCGAGACGCTGTACGTGGCGGTCTCCCAGTCGGGCGAGACCTACGACGTCCTCGCCGCGGTCCAGGAGCTGAAGCGCAAGGGCGCGCGGGTCTTCGGTGTCGTGAACGTGGTCGGCTCGGCGATCGCCCGCGAGGCGGACGCCGGCATCTACGTCCACGCGGGCCCCGAGGTCTGCGTGGTCTCCACGAAGTGCTTCACCAACACCACGGTCGCCTTCGCCCTCCTGGCGCTCCACCTGGGCCGCACCCGCGACCTCTCGGTCCGCGACGGCAAGCGCATCATCGAGGGGCTGCGCAAGCTGCCGGAGCAGATCACCGAGATCCTCGGCAACGAGGCGGAGATCAAGAAGCTGGCCGAGCAGTACGCGGACGCCCGCTCGATGCTCTTCATCGGCCGGGTCCGGGGCTACCCGGTGGCCCGTGAGGCCTCCCTGAAGCTCAAGGAGGTCTCGTACATCCACGCCGAGGCCTACCCCGCCTCCGAGCTCAAGCACGGCCCCCTGGCCCTGATCGAGCCCGCCCTCCCCACGGTCGCGATCGTCCCCGACGACGACCTCCTGGAGAAGAACCGCGCCGCCATGGAGGAGATCAAGGCCCGCAGCGGCAAGATCCTCGCGGTCGCCCACCAGGACCAGGAGAAGGCCGACCACACGATCGTCGTCCCGAAGAACGAGGACGAACTGGACCCGATCCTCCTGGGTATCCCCCTCCAACTCCTGGCGTACCACACGGCGTTGGTACTGGGCAGGGACATCGACAAGCCGAGGAACCTCGCAAAGTCCGTGACGGTGGAGTAGTAAATCCCCGCGACGGCGGAATGGATTATTGAGCAATCCTCACGGCGAGCAACCACCTCCGCGAGAGCGGCGCCGGTTTAGGCGCAAAGAGGTGAACGGACCCCCACGTGTGCCACCGCACGCGGGGGTCCGTTTTCACAGCCGGGGCCGCCCAAGTCCCCGGCGTCGGCTGCCCGTTAGCCGGTTGCCGTCACGCCCCGACCTGCAGCCCGCTTCGGAAGCACCGTCGGCCAGTGGGCCATCGCCGCGGTCGCCGCGTACCAGGCCACCGCACCCGCGGCGACGGCGAACCATCCACCCACCTTGGTGAGCCCGTCGTTGCCGGCGAACTGGGCGATGGCCATGAGCACCAGCGCCACGAAGAACAACCCGTAGGCCCCCTGCCCGAGTTGGTCCCCGCCCGCGAGGGTGAGAGACAGCGCCACGAGGGCGAAGAGCGTGAGGAACAGCCCGGCCGCGTTGGCGGAACCGGCGTCCGAGACGGCCCATGTGAACCACAGCGCACCCAGCGCCGCGAAGGCCGTGCCGTTGGCGGTGTCACGGTCACGGAAGGCCATGAGACCCGCGACGAAGAGGGCGATTCCGCCCACGTACTGGGCGATTGACACCGCGTCAGCGGCTGTCACGCCGTCGATCACGTCGGTGTGGCCGAGGCCGAACGCCAGGAGGGTGATCCCGAGGGCGAGTCGGCCGACGATGGTGGTGGTTGCTCCCGCGGAGACGTCATTGTCCACGGCGGGCTCCCTTCATGCTGTGCAGTTGCGCGATGTGCGATATATGCCCTTCACAAGGGCACAAACACCTCTACGCGCGAGTAGATTTATGCGCTGCACAAGGGAGTTCGAAAGGGCGAGGGACTGTTCCTCCGGCGCATCCCACCAGGGACGACGACGAGTTACGGAATCACGACGACAGGACGCTTCGCACGCTTCGCGAGCCGCCCCGCGACGGACCCGAAGATCCGCCCGACGAGTCCGTGCGTGGAGCCGACGACGATCGCGTCCGCCTCGTACTCGCGCCCGACCTCTTCGAGTTCATGGCAGATGTCGCCGCCCCGCTCGACGAGGATCCACGGCACCTCGGCGAGATAGTCCGCACAGGCGAGCTCGAGTCCGAGCACCTCGGTGCGATGGTCCGGCACGTCGACGAAGACCGGCGGCTCGCAGCCGGCCCACACGGTCGTGGGCAGCCGGTTGGCGACGTGGACGATGATCAGGCCCGAGCCGGAGCGATGGGCCATGCCGATGGAGTACGCGAGCGCGCGCTCACTGGACGTGGAGCCGTCGAAACCGACCACTACGCCGTGCTTGAAGGCGGGGTCGCAGGAATGACGTGGCTCTTCCGCCGCCAGGGGCTCGGCCGCCGTGGGGTCGGCGACGGGCCGCTTGCGGTCCGCGGGTTCAAAGAATTCGTGACCGGCCATGGCTGTCTCGGCGTTGTGATCCTTTTTGGGAGGGACGACAGTGTGCGGCGGAGCTGTGTCCGGGAATCATCTTCCCAACCCCATACCCCCAAGGGTACGGCGGCACGCCTCCTTAGCCCAGATCCCGCGCACGGTCGGTGGGGGTTCCAGGGAGCATGCACGAGGGGCGCCCGTAACGCAATGGTTGCTGCGCTGTACAGGCGGTTTGCACAGGATTCACGCCGCCGTGGGTCCTGACGGCCGTACGCGCAGTGACCGACCGCTCGAACACGCGTTGAACCCGGCAGTCACGCCCCAGGGAGCAACGCATGTCCGGACACCGACCCCCCTCCGAGGACTCCGCCACGGACGTGGTCCGCTGGGCGGTGTTCAGCTGCGTACTCGTCCCCGTGGTCCTTCTCTGGTACGGCACCTCGCTCGCCGGCGCGGCGGGCACGGCCCTCGGTCTGGCCGCCGTCACGGCCGCCTGCCGGATCCTGCTGCGCCAGTCCGAGCGCGGTGCGGCCCGGCTGCTCGCCGAGGAACGCGCGCCCCATCGTGGCCGTCATCACAGGACCGGAAGCGGGACCCATCGAGGCGGTCGTCACACTGGGGGAAACTCACCGGGCGCTTGACCGGTTTCCGTGCACGGACCCGTATCTTTTCAGCCAACTTCCGGCCACCGCGCATCCGTTGCCGCCACTACCCCCCACCCCCCGTTCGACCTGCACGGAAAGGGTCTCCAGGGCCCCCCGCACCCTACGTGGATTGGCCACTACGACGAGGCGCACTTCCCTGCACGGCCCGCGAGTGCAACGCTTCGTGATCGAATGCTTCACGCCAAGTTGCCATGTCGACAATGTGCCGGTTGCCGAACTGGTCACCCCGGCACCATTGGACACAGTAGATTCGATCTTGACGTCTTACGGCGGGGGACTCGTGCAGGACCGAGGGGAAACGTGCAGGAGCGACACAACCGAGGAGCCGCGACCACCGAGGGGGGCTTAGCAGTATGAGCCACGACTCCACTGCCGCGCCGGAAGCCGCGGCCCGGAAGCTTTCCGGGCGACGCCGCAAGGAGATCGTCGCGGTGCTGCTGTTCAGCGGCGGCCCCATCTTCGAGAGTTCCATACCGCTGTCGGTGTTCGGGATTGACCGCCAGGACGCCGGCGTGCCGCGCTACCGCCTATTGGTGTGCGGCGGCGAGGAAGGCCCGCTGCGGACCACAGGGGGCCTGGAACTCACCGCGCCACATGGCCTGGAGGCGATCTCACGGGCAGGCACGGTCGTCGTGCCGGCCTGGCGTTCGATCACCTCGCCACCGCCGGAGGACGCGCTCGACGCACTGCGCCGGGCGCACGAAGAGGGCGCCCGCATCGTCGGGCTGTGCACGGGCGCCTTCGTCCTGGCGGCGGCGGGCCTGCTGGACGGCCGCCCCGCGACAACACACTGGATGTACGCACCGACGCTGGCCAAGCGCTATCCGTCGGTGCACGTGGATCCACGCGAACTGTTCGTCGACGACGGCGACGTACTGACATCAGCCGGTACGGCGGCCGGAATCGATCTCTGTCTCCACATCGTGCGGACGGACCACGGCAACGAGGCGGCGGGCGCGCTGGCCCGGCGTCTGGTGGTCCCGCCGCGCCGATCCGGCGGTCAGGAGCGCTATCTCGACAGGTCTTTACCTGAGGAGATCGGCGCCGACCCGCTCGCCGAGGTCGTCGCCTGGGCGCTGGAGCACCTCCACGAGCAGTTCGACGTGGAGACGCTCGCCGCGCGCGCCTACATGAGCCGCCGGACGTTCGACCGCCGCTTCCGCTCGCTCACCGGCAGTGCGCCGCTGCAGTGGCTGATCACCCAGCGGGTGCTCCAGGCGCAGCGGCTGCTGGAGACGTCGGACTACTCGGTGGACGAGGTCGCGGGGCGCTGCGGCTTCCGTTCGCCGGTGGCGCTGCGCGGGCACTTCCGCCGTCAGCTGGGCTCGTCGCCGGCGGCGTACCGCGCGGCGTACCGGGCGCGGCGTCCGCAGAGCGACAGGCCGGCCGAGAGCGACGGAGCGGCGGGCCCAGTGGGCCCGGCACCCGTTCTCCATCCGGAGGGCGGCCCGGTCCCGCTCCAGACCCGGCGTACGGCGGCGGCGAGCTCGATGGGCCCGGCGACCCAGCTGTCGGCGAGCCTGCCGGGACAGCGCAGCGGATCGTAACGACGTACCGGAACGCCGGGCGGGATGACCGACTCATCCCGCCCGGCGTTCGGGCGTGCGCTCAGGTCCGCCGCACCGCCGGGCCCCTAAAAGGCGACGTCAGCTTTAGGGTGGTCGCATGAACGATCGCATGGTGTGGATCGACTGCGAGATGACCGGCCTCTCGCTGTCCGACGACGCGCTCATCGAGGTTGCCGCCCTCGTCACCGACTCCGAGCTGAACGTACTCGGCGAAGGAGTGGACATCGTCATCCGACCGCCGGACCGGGCGCTGGAGACGATGCCGGAGGTGGTGCGTCAGATGCACACCGCGTCCGGGCTCCTCGACGAGCTCGCCGGCGGCACGACGCTGGCCGAGGCCGAGGAGCAGGTCCTCTCCTACATCCGGGAACACGTCAAGGAGGCCGGCAAGGCCCCCCTGTGCGGCAACTCCGTGGGCACCGACCGCGGCTTCCTGCTCCGGGACATGCCGACGCTGGAGGACTACCTCCACTACCGGATCGTCGACGTCTCCTCGGTGAAGGAGCTGGCCCGGCGCTGGTACCCCCGGGCCTACTTCAACAGCCCCGAGAAGAACGGCAACCACCGCGCGCTCGCCGACATCCGCGAGTCCATCGCGGAGCTGCGCTACTACCGTGAGGCCGTGTTCGTGCCGCAGCCCGGCCCCGACTCGGACACCGCCAAGACGATCGCCGCGAAGTACGTCCTGCCCGCTCAGTAAGTGCGTCAGGGGCCGTCGAAGGGGCGCCGTAAAAGGCGTGCACGAGCACCCCTTCGGACCCTGTACACTTTTTCTCGGCCGGTCAGGGAAACCTGAAAGCAGTAAAGCCGGTCGTGGTGGGTGTAGCTCAGCTGGTAGAGCACCTGGTTGTGGTCCAGGAAGTCGCGGGTTCAAGTCCCGTCACTCACCCTGAGTCATCAGCCGGTGACCTCGATATAGAGGTCACCGGCTGATTTCGTTTTCCCGGGAGTCCACGTGCACACCGAACTCATCCGCACGGCCCGTCTCGACCTCCTCCCCCTGCGCGTGGACCACGCCGGGGAGATGTCGGCCGTACTCGCCGACCCGGCCCTGCACACCTTCATCGGCGGAACGCCCCTGACCGTCGAGGAGCTGAGAGCGCGCTACGAACGTCTGGTCACCGGTTCCCCCGACCCGGCCGTCTCCTGGCTCAACTGGGTCCTGCGCCGGCACGCGGACGAAACCCTCATCGGCACCGTCCAGGCCACGGTCACGGGGAAGCACGAGGCAGAGATCGCCTGGATCGTCGGCACCCCCTGGCAGGGCCAGGGCCTGGCCTCGGAGGCGGCCCGGGGGCTGGTGACCTGGCTGGTCCGCCATTACGTCCGGACCGTCACCGCTCACATCCACCCCGCCCACACCGCGTCGGCGGCGGTCGCCACAGCGGCGGGCCTGCTCCCCACCGACGAACGACACGACGGCGAGACGGTCTGGCGCCTGTCACTGAGCGACTGAAGCGCACCGCCAACCGCCTTGCGTTCCCCCGGGGTTGGCGGGTGCCCTACGACGACGTACGCTCCACCAGCTCCGTGGCCAGCACCACCTGCCGTCTCTCCAGCCCCCGCGACACCGCCGGGCGGCGGTCCGCGATCTCGGTGAGGAGGAGGTCGATCATGTGGCGGCCCATCTCGGCGATGGGCTGGCGGACGCTGGTGAGGGGCGGGTCCATGTGGCGGGCGATGGCGGAGTCGTCGTAGCCGACGAGGGCGACGTCGTCGGGGATGCGGCGGCCCGCCTCGCGCAGTGCCTGGCGGGCGCCGGCGGCCGTGACGTCCGAGGCGGCGAAGACCGCGTCCAGGTCGGGAACGCGGGACAGCAGCGCGGCCATCGCGCGGGTGCCGCCCTCCTCCGAGAAGTCACCCGCTTCGATCAGGTTCCCGTTCGCCTCCAGGCCCGCCTCGCGCAGCGCGTCCCGGTAACCGTCGATACGGCGCTGGGCACCGTACACATCGAGGCGTCCGGTGATGTGCGCTATGCGGGTGCGACCGCGGGACAACAGGTGTTCCACCGCCTGCCGGGCGCCGCCGTAGTTGTCCGAGTCCACCGAGGGGAGCGATTCCGCGGCCGAGCGCGGGCCGCTGATCACCGACGGTATCTCCAGCTGGGCCAGCAGATCCGGCAGCGGGTCGTCCGCGTGCACCGAGACCAGCAGCACCCCGTCCACGCGGTGCGCCGCCAAGTACTGGGCCAGCCGCTGCCTTTCACGGTCGTTGCCCGCGAAAATCAGCAGCAGCTGCATCTCCGTGTCGGAGAGCTCGGCCGCGACGCCCTTCAGCATGTCCGAGAAGTACGGTTCGGCGAAGAACCGGGTCTCCGGCTCGGGGACGACCAACGCGATCGCGTCCGTCCGGTTGGCCGCCAGGGCGCGCGCCGCCGTGTTCGGGACGTAGCCGAGCTCCGCGACCGCCGCCTCCACCGCCGCGCGGGTCGCGTCACTGACCCGGGGCGAGCCGTTGATCACCCGGGAGACCGTGCCGCGGCCGACTCCGGCACGCGCGGCCACCTCTTCGAGGGTCGGCCGGCCACCGCTCCGGCCACGCGCTCCGTGGGTTGCCATGGGCTCCGCCTTCCCGCCGTATGTGGACGCTGGCCTGGAATGTAACAGTCCCGTCCATCACAGTGAGCGTCCCTGGGGGCTACCGTCCCCAGAGCTCCGCGTCGGCCCGGAGGGCCTCGTCCTCACATGCCGGGCAGGCCGAAAAGGGTCGGCCGGTCTCCGACCCCCGAGTTAGTTAACAGGCCGATAACTGAAGACATATCTCCTCGCCGACTCCCTTGACACCCCCGCCAAGACCGACGACTCTTCAACTCATCACTGATGGGAGCGCTCCCACAGTACCTGACACATACACATCCCGCACGTTCCCCGCCCGAGCCGCCGCGAGAACTAACGGGCCCAACAATGCAGTTGGCCGGGGGGTCGGCACGTCAGGGCAACAGGAGGACTCAATGCGAGCACGTACCCGAACCGCCCGTCGCAGGGTGGTGGTCCTCGCGGCCGTAGCGTCGCTGGGCGCCGGGCTGCTGGCCGGCTGTGCCGACGACGGTAAGGACGACGAGGGAGGTTCGTCGTCCGGGGGCGGCGGCGGCAAGACCAAGATCACGCTCGGCCTCTTCGGCACCGCCGGCTTCGAGGAGTCCGGCCTGTACAAGGAGTACGAGAAGCTCCACCCGGACGTCGACATCCAGCAGACCGTCGTCGAGCGCAACGAGAACTACTACCCGGCGCTGATCAACCACCTCACCACCAACAGTGGTCTCCAGGACATCCAGATGGTCGAGGTCGGCAACATCGCCGAGATCGTCGGAACCCAGTCCGACAAGCTGCTCGACCTGTCGAAGTACGGCAAGAAGAGCGACTACCTGGAGTGGAAGTGGGAGCAGGCCACCACCAAGGACGGCGCGACCATCGGTGTCGGCACCGACATCGGCCCGATGGCCATCTGCTACCGCACCGACCTGTTCAAGGCGGCCGGTCTGCCCACCGACCGTGAGGAGGTCGGCAAGCTGTGGGCCGGTGACTGGAACAAGCTCGTCGACGTCGGCAAGCAGTACAAGGCGAAGGGCCCCAAGGGCACCACCTTCCTGGACTCCCCCGGCGGTCTGCTGCAGGCGATCGTCAGCGGTGAGAAGGAGCGGTTCTACGACGCTTCCGGCAAGGTCATCTACAAGACGAACCCGGCCGTCAAGAACGCCTTCGACCTCACGGCCCAGGCCGCCGAGGACGGACTGATCGGCAACCAGACGCAGTTCCAGCCGGCGTGGGACACCACGATCGCCAACAGCAAGTTCGCCGCGATGTCCTGCCCGCCGTGGATGCTCGGTTACATCAAGGGCAAGTCGAAGCCCGACGCGGCCGGCAAGTGGGACATCGCCCAGGCGCCGAAGTCCGGCAACTGGGGCGGGTCCTTCCTGACCGTGCCCAAGTCCGGCAAGAACACCGAGGAGGCCGCGAAGCTGGCCGCCTGGCTGACCGCACCCGCTCAGCAGGCCAAGCTCTTCGGCGTCCAGGGCAGCTTCCCGAGCACCCCGGCCGCGTACGAGTCGACCGAGGTGACGAGCGCCAAGAACGACATGACCGGTGACGCGCCGATCGGCACGATCTTCGCCGAGGCCGCCAAGAACATCCCGGTCCAGACGATCGGCCCGAAGGACCAGATCATCCAGCAGGGTCTGACCGACAACGGCGTCATCCTGGTGACCCAGGGCAAGTCCGCCAAGGATGCCTGGGACAACGCCGTGAAGACCATCGACAACAACCTGGACCAGTGACCCGTATGACCACTGGGCACGAAACCGCTGCCGCGCCCCCCGCCAAGGAGGGGGGCGCGGCCCCGGCCCGCCCGCCCGCGGGGCCCTCCGACGACGAGCGCCGCCGGGCCCGGCTGTCCCGCCGCTGGCAACGGGACATGCGCTGGAGCCCGTACGCCTTCGTCTCGCCGTTCTTCCTGCTCTTCCTCGCGTTCGGCCTGTTCCCGCTGATCTACACCGGCTGGGCCTCGCTGCACCAGGTGGAGCTGACCGCGCCCACCGACATGAACTGGGTGGGCTTCAAGAACTACACGCGGATCTTCGACGACGACTTCTTCTGGAACGCGGCGAAGAACACGCTGACCATCGGGATCATCTCGACGGTGCCGCAGCTGCTGATGGCGATGGGCCTCGCGCACATCCTCAACTACAAGCTGCGCGCCTCGACCTTCTACCGGGTCGCGATGCTCGCCCCGTACGCGACGTCGATCGCCGCCGCCTCGCTCGTCTTCGTCCTGCTCTTCGGGCGTGACTACGGCATGATCAACTGGGTGTTGAGCCTGGTCGGCATAGACAACATCGACTGGCAGAACAACAAGTGGGCCTCGCAGATCGCGGTCTCCAGCATCGTCATCTGGCGGTGGACCGGATACAACGCGTTGATCTACCTGGCGGCGATGCAGGCGATCCCGCAGGACCTGTACGAGTCCGCGGCCCTGGACGGGGCCAGCCGCTGGAAGCAGTTCCTGCATGTGACGCTGCCCGCGCTGCGGCCGACGATCCTGTTCACGGTGGTCGTCTCCACCATCGGTGCCTCCCAACTCTTCGGCGAGCCACTGCTGTTCGGCAAGGGGCCCTCCGGCGGATCCCAGCACCAGTTCCAGACGCTCGGCCTGTATCTGTACGAGCAGGGCTGGGTCAACCAGCACCTGGGCCGCGCCTCCGCGATCGCCTGGACGATGTTCCTGATCCTCATCGTCATCGGGATCGTCAACTACGTCATCTCGCGCCGGCTGCGCGCCAGTAGTTAGGAGAACCGGCCGTGACGACGACACTGACTCCGCCCACCGACACGCCCCCGCAGAAATCCAAGCGGGTACGGCGTCCCAAGGCCGCCCGGGCGGGCGGCACCCTGCACGGCGGTCCGGTCGCGTATCTGATCCTGATCGTGTTCACGCTCATCTCGCTGTTCCCCCTGGTGTGGACGGCGATCGCCGCTTCCCGCGACAACCAGCGGCTCGCGCAGAACCCGCCACCGTTCTGGTTCGGTTCGGGACTCTTCGACAAGCTCGAACTCGCCTGGACCGACGCCAACCTGGGCGAGGCGTTCGTCAACACCACGTTCGTGGCGGGGGTTTCGTCGATCACCATCGTCTTCCTGTCGACGATCGCCGGGTTCGCCTTCGCCAAGCTGCGCTTCAAGGGCCGTGGCGCCATGATGCTGATCGTGATCGGCACCATGATGGTGCCGCCGCAGCTGAGCGTGATCCCGCTGTACATGCTGGTCGCCGAGCTCAACTGGGCCGACCAGCTCCAGGCGGTGATCCTGCCCTCGCTGGTCAGCGCGTTCGGTGTGTTCTTCATGCGGCAGTACCTGATTCAGGCGCTGCCCGACGAGATCATCGAGGCGGCCCGGGTCGACGGTGCGAGCAGCTGGCGAGTGATCTGGCACGTGGTGTTCCCAGCCGCCCGGCCCGCGATGGCCGTGCTCGGCATGCTGATGTTCGTGCAGACCTGGAACGACTTCCTGTGGCCGTTCCTGGTGCTCACCCAGCACGGCAATCCGACCGTGCAGGTCGCGGTCGCGGGTCTGGGCAGCGGCTACACGCCCGACCAGTCCCTGATCATGGCCGGTGCGCTGCTCGGCACACTGCCGCTGCTGATCGTCTTCGCGATCTTCGGCAAGCAGATCGTCGGCGGCATCATGCAGGGCGCCGTCAAGGGCTGACCTCCGCTTTCCCGGGGGCCGGGTCATCGCCGCCTCGGCCCCTTCCCTTCCCCCCATCTACCCGTCGGTCTCCACGACCTCCAATGGGAGCGCTTCCATGCCTGAGCCCGCTACGCCGGCGACCCCGGTGACCTTTCCCCCCGCCTTCCTCTGGGGCGCCGCGACCTCGGCGTACCAGATCGAGGGGGCGGTGCGCGAGGGCGGCCGTACGCCCTCGATCTGGGACACCTTCAGCCATACGCCCGGCAAGACCGCCGGCGGCGAGCACGGTGACATCGCTGTCGACCACTACCACCGCTACCGCGACGACGTGGCGATGATGGCGGACCTCGGCCTGAACGCTTACCGCTTCTCGATCTCCTGGTCGCGGGTGCAGCCGACGGGCCGGGGCCCGGCGGTCCAGGTGGGCCTGGACTTCTACCGCCGCCTGGTGGACGAGCTGCTGGACAAGGGCATCAAGCCGGCCGTGACGCTCTACCACTGGGATCTGCCGCAGGAGCTGGAGGACGCGGGCGGCTGGCCGGAGCGTGACACGGCCTACCGTTTCGCCGAGTACGCGCAGATCGTCGGCGAGGCGCTCGGCGACCGGGTGGAGCAGTGGATCACCCTCAACGAGCCCTGGTGCAGCGCCTTCCTGGGCTACGCGTCCGGGGTGCACGCACCCGGCCGCACCGACCCGGCGGCCTCGCTGAAGGCGGCCCATCACCTGAACCTGGCGCACGGACTGGCCACTTCGGCGCTGCGGGCGGCGATGCCGGCCCGTAACTCGGTGGCGCTGAGCCTCAACTCCTCGGTGGTGCGGCCGGTTTCGCAGGACCCGGCGGATCTGGCCGCGGCCCGGAAGATCGACGACCTGGCCAACGGTGTCTTCCACGGTCCGATACTGCACGGGGCGTACCCGGAGTCGCTGTTCGCGGCGACGGAGCTGATCACGGACTGGTCCTACGTCGAGGACGGCGACCTGCGGGCGATCAACCAGCCGCTGGACGCGCTGGGCCTCAACTACTACACGCCGGCGCTGGTGTCGGCGGCGGACAACGATCTGAGCGGTCCGCGCGCGGACGGCCACGGGTCCAGCGAGTTCTCCCCGTGGCCGGGCGCGGACGACGTCGCCTTCCACCAGACTCCGGGCGAACGCACGGAGATGGGCTGGTCGATCGACCCGACCGGCCTGCACGAGCTGATCATGCGCTACACGCGTGAGGCCCCGGGCCTGCCGCTGTACATCACGGAGAACGGCGCGGCCTACGACGACAAGCCCGACCCCGACGGCCGCGTCCACGACCCGGAGCGCATCTCCTACCTCCACGGCCACCTGGCCGCGGTCCGCCGCGCGGTCTCGGACGGCGCGGACGTGCGCGGCTACTACCTGTGGTCCCTGATGGACAACTTCGAGTGGGCGTACGGCTACGAGAAGCGCTTCGGCGCGGTCTACGTCGACTACGCCACCCTCGCGCGTACGCCGAAGTCGAGCGCCCTCTGGTACGGACAGGCGGCCCGCTCGGGCACGCTGCCTCCGGTGCCGGAGGTCTAGCGGGGGCTGGACCACCGCTGACGGGGGAGGGGCGCGGCATCCGAGGGGGATGCCGCGCCCCGGCCCGTGGGGGGCGTCAGTTGTAGGCCGCGAACGCCTTCGAGAACGCGTGCTGGTCCTGGAGGATCGAGCTGCAGGTGGCGTCGGCGTAGTTCTTCGCGCCGCCCGAGCACTGCTTGTCGCGGGTGGCGGACCACATGGACAGCCAGCCGATCCCCTTGGACTTGGCGAAGTTCACCAGCTGGGTGGCGTCGTCGACCTTGAAGATCTCGGTGGTGACGTCGTTGACGCCGATCATCGGGGTGACGGCGACGGCCTTCCAGGCGGCACTGTCGGAGAGGCCGAGGACGCTCTTGACCTGGGCCTGGGTGGCGGTGGCGGCCTGTTCGGCGTAGGTGCCCATGTCGCCGCTGTAGGCCGGGCCGTAGCCCATCGCCATGATGTTGACGGTGGTGATGTCGACGCCGTTCCTCCTGGCGTCGGCGAGCAGGTCCACGCCCGCCTGGGTCAGGCCCTCCGGCATCACCGGGAGGGTGAAGGAGACGTCCAGGTCCGGGTGGTCCTTCTGGAGTTCGGCGATGGCCTGCGCGCGGCGGGTGTTCGCCGCGGTGTCGGGCAGCGCTCCGCCCTCGACGTCGAAGTCGACCTTGGTGAGGTCGTAGGCGGCCACGGCCTTCTCGTACGCCGTCGCCAGCGCGGCCGCCGACGAGCAGGTCGTCGCCAGCTCCGAGCCCGCCGCGCCGCCGAACGACACCCGGACGTCACCGCCCTTGGCCCGCAGCGCGCCGATCTGGGCGGCCACGGCGTCGCTCGCGAGGTCGGTCACGCCGCCCCACTTCGGGGTGCAGCCGCCGCCGTCGGTGACGAAGGCGAGGTTGTAGTCCTTGACGCCGGTGGCCTCGGCGGCGGCGACCAGGTCGAAGGCCGGGTAGAGGGAGGTGTCGACGTAGGGGGCGAAGCCGGCGCTCGTCGCGGTGCCGGTGCCGGTCGAGGGGGACGCGGTGGCCGTGGGGGTGGTGGTGGGCGTGGAGGTGCCGGTCGGCGTCGGGGTCGGGGTGGCCGTCGGGGCCGAGGTGGCCGTCTCGGTCGGGCGGCCGGTGGGCTCCGGCGTGGCACCGCCGTCGGCGGAGCACGCGGCGTCGTCGACGCGACATCCGGCCGGGTCGCCGGTGCCGTTGACGACGAAGCCGACGGTGACGGACTTGCCGGGGGCCAGGCCTTCGGTGTCCCACTTGGCCGGCCGCACGGTGACGTGCTGCCCGCTGACGCCGGACTCGGCGTTCCAGAGGGAGCTCAGCCGGGACCCGGTCGGCAGGTCGAACTCCAGCGTCCAGTCCTTCTCGGTCTCCCCGCTGTTGTTCGTCACGACGTACTGGGCGGTGTAGCCGGTAGACCAGTCACTGGTCCTGGTGTACGCGGCGCCGACCCCGGCCGCCTGAGCCGTACCGGTGAGCAGGATCGCGCCGCCGCCCACCACGGCCGTGGCGACAGCCCCGGCGATCACCTTGTTTCTGCCGCTCACCTTGCGCCGGTGCGTGCTCATGACGTGCCTGCCTTCGTGGTTCGGGGGTGGGGTGCGGCAGCACGCTAGCGAGCTCGAATCGGGCAAAAGGCCTGTTCGGGACGGGGGTTCAGGATCTTAGGGTGCGCTTAAGGAAGGGATCGGGACCGGTTAAAGGTCGAGACCAATCTGCCGCGCCTGCGGCGTCGAACGCCCCCTCGGTGTCCCCGGCCGGGTGTGCGCTCGCGCCCGGCCGGCTGGATCCAGATCCGCACCTCGGTGCCGCCCAGCACCGATGCCCCGATCCGCACGTCCCCGCCGGTCTCCTCCGCGAGCCGGCGCACGATGTCCAGGCCGAGCCCGGTCGACCCGGCGCTCCCCGACCCGCGCCCTCGGGCCATCGCCGCCTCGGGATCGCGGATGCCGGGCCCCGCGTCCGAGACCAGCACGATGACCGCGTCCTCGCCGTTGTGCACGTCGACCGCGAAGGCGGTGCCCTCGGGGGTGTGCCGGAAGACATTGCCGAGCAGGGCGTCCAGCGCCGCCACGAGGTCGGCGCGGGCCACGGGTATGCGCACCGGCCGCTCCACACCGGCCACCCGCACCTTGCGCCCCTCGTCCTCGGCGAGCGCCGACCAGAACGCCATCCGCTCCCGGACGACCTCGGCGGCATCGCATCCGGCGCCGGGCCCGGCGGCCGCGGTCTGCGGCTTGGCCTCCCTCGCCGTCCGGATGATCGTGTCGACCTCGCGCTCCAGCTGGGCCACCGCGGCCCGGGTCTGCTCGGCGGCGGGCCCGTCACCGAGCGAGGCCGTGTTGAGGCGCAGCACGGTCAGGGGTGTACGCAGGCGATGGGACAGGTCGGCCGCCAGCTCCCGCTCGTTCGCGAGGAGTTGTACGACCTGGTCGGCCATGGAGTTGAACGCCGCCGCCGCGAGCCGCAGTTCGGTCGGCCCCTCCTCGGGCACCCGGCAGCCCAGCTTCCCCTCCCCCAGTTCGTGCGCGCCCTCGACGAGCCGCTGGGCGGGCTGCACCATCCGGACGCCCAGCCGGTCCGCGACCGCGACCGAGCCGACGATCAGGGCGAGGCCGACGCCGGCGAGCACCGCCCATGCCGTGGCGACGCCGTGGCCGACCTCGGACTCCGGGACGTAGACCTCGACGACCGCGATCTCACCGGAGCTGAGCGCGACCGGCTGGAGCAGCGTGGAGCCGCCGTCCACCTCGCTGGTGGAGGCGCGGCCCAGCTTCCGTACGGTCGCGATGTCCCCGTCGGCGGCGCGCTGCCGTCCGATGTCGACGGCCTGGGCGCCGGCGGCCGCCGGTATGTGCACGGCCATCTCGGCCTCCGAGCCGGCGGAGGCGACGACCCGCTCCAGCTGGTCCCGGTCGGTGGTGATGGACAGGGCGGGCGCGACGGCCGCGGCCTCGCGCTCGGCGTTGGAGAAGGCGCGGTCCCGGGCCATCTCCTTGATGACCAGGCCGAGGGGGACGGCGAAGGCGACCACGACCATGGTGGTGACGGCGAGGCAGACCTTGACGAGTGCCCATCTCACAGCGGCGGCTCCAGCTTCACGCCGACGCCCCGCAGGGTGTGCAGATACCGCGGTCGCGCGGCGGTCTCGCCCAGCTTGCGGCGCAGCCAGGACAGATGGACGTCGATGGTCTGGTCGTCGCCGTAGGACTGCTGCCACACCTCGGCGAGGAGTTCCTTGCGGGGGACGACGACGCCGGGGCGGCCGGCGAGGAAGGCGAGCAGGTCGAACTCACGGCGGGTGAGGTCGAGGCGGTCACCGTCCAGTTCGGCCTGGCGGCGCAGCGGGTCGACGACGAGACCGCCGACCCGGAGCACGGACTCCGGCTGCGCCTCCCCGACGACGGCCCGGGAGCGTCGTAGGACGGCGGCCATCCGCGCGGACAGGTGCTCGACGGAGAACGGCTTGGTCAGGTAGTCGTCCGCGCCCGCGTTCAGCAGCCGGACGATCTCCGCCTCGTCGTCCCTGGCGGTGGCGATGATCACAGGGACGTCGGTGACGCCGCGCAGCATCTTCAGCGCCTCGGATCCGTCCAGGTCCGGCAGACCGAGGTCGAGGATGACCACGTCGAAACGGATATGGGCGACCTCGCGCAGCGCCTCCAGCGCCGTACCGACACTGCGCACCGTGTGTGCGGCGTCGGTGAGATGGCGGATCAGCGCCGAGCGTACGAACTGGTCGTCCTCGACCACGAGCACACTTGCCATGCGCCGCACCGTACGCCATGCGGGGGAGCCCCATCCGGCGCCTGTGGACAACTCACACCTGTGGACAACGCAGGGGACGGGTGAGGCAGTATGGCCGCGATGCGCAGAGGACTCATACACGTACTGGCGTGGTCGCTCGCCACGGGCGCGGCGGTCACGCTGTCGTGGTGGGGCGTCCACACGGTGATGGCGGGCACGGCCTACGACCCGCCGCGCGCCCTGCCGATCACGGCCGCCGACGCGACGACCCAGGAGTCCAGGCCGCTGGCGTCGTCGACGGCGCGGTCGACACCGCCGGCGAGCCCGTCGCGCACACCGTCCCGCGCCCCGGCGCCGTCCCCCTCGAAGACACCGACGACGACCCCCAGCCCCTCCCCCTCCGCATCGGGCCAGGTCAAGAGCTACGACACCGAGGGCGGCCGCGCGGTCTTCGACCTCGGCAGGACCTCCGCGACCCTCGTGTCGGCGACACCGGGCGCGGGCTGGTCGATGCAGGTGTGGAAGACGGAGACGTGGATCCGGGTGGAGTTCGCCTCGGGAGCGGACCGGGTGTCGGTGTTCTGCACCTGGCACGACAGCGCGCCCCGGGTCGAGGTGGGGACGTACTAGCGGGGACCTGTCGCAGGGCCCGCTAGCGGAAGACCGACGGCGGCGGCGCGGGTGACGCGACCGCCGCCGCGTCCGTCACCGGTGCGGCCCCTCCCGTGAAGTCGGTGAGGGGCTTGCCGTGTTCGAGGCGGCCGGGGTGGGGGTCGGAGGCGGCCCGGCGGGTGAGTTCGGGCACGGGGAGCGGGGCGTCGGAGGCGACCAGGACCGCGTTGCCGAAGCGTTTGCCGCGCAGGACCGTCGGGTCGGCGATCAGCGCGAGGTGCTCGAAGCGGGCGGCGGCCGTGGCGATCTGGCCGCGCAGATGGGCGAGCGGGGGGCCGTCGGCGAGGTTGGCGGCGTACACGGCGGAGGGCTTGAGGGCCCTGCGGACCTCGTCGAGGAACTCCGTCGAGGTCAGGTGGGCCGGTGTGCGGGCTCCGCTGAACACATCCGCGATGACGAGATCGGCCCAGCCGTCGGGCACCTTGGCGAGCCCTTCGCGGGCGTCCGTCGAGCGCACCCTGATCCGGGCGTTCGGATCCAACGGCAGCTCGCGGCGGACCAGTTGGACGAGGGCCGCGTCGCGCTCCACGACCTGCTGGGTGGAGCGGGGGCGGGTGGCGGCGACGTACCGGGCGAGGGTGAACGCCCCTCCGCCGAGGTGCACGGCGTGGACGGGCTTACCGGGCGGTGCGACCAGGTCGATGACATGCCCGAGGCGGCGCTGGTACTCGAAGGAGAGGTACGCCGGGTCGTCCAGGTCGAGGTGGGACTGCGGCGCCCCGTCGATCAGCAGCGTCCAGGCACGCGCGCGCTCCCGGTCGGGTATGAGCTCGGCGAGGCCGCCGTCGACGGCTTCTACGACGGCTTCGGCGACCGCTTGGCCGCGCCGGCCGCTCCTGGACTTTCCCATGGGGGCATTGTCGCAAGCGGTGGGCGGTCGTGCCGCTCAGCGGCAGTTGTCCGCCGCCTCGATCAACCGCGCCGCCTCCCCCAGCGCCGCCCGCAGCACCGTCGGGTCCGTCGCCAGGTCGGCCTCGCCCGGTGGCAGCAGCCAGTCCGAGCCCTCCACCGGAGGCTCGGGGTTCAGCTGCAGCCCCCGCCCGTCGGTCTCCGTACAGGTGCTGCCCGGTACGTCCCACGCGGCGGCCGTGCCCGGCGGGACCACGAAGCCGAGGGTGTCGCCGCCGTCGTCGTGGAGGACCGGCCCCACCGCGTCCCCCGCCCCGCGCCGCAGGATGTCGACCGCCTCCAGGCCCTGCCGGGTCGGCACCGTGACGAGGTCGCACCCGGCCTCCGGGACCGGTGGCTCGCCACCCCGCGTCAGCGGCGCACACACGTCGATGCTCTGCCTGGTCTCCATCCCGGCCTCCACCACGGAACCCCTCCTCGTAACGAGCGAGTGCGGGAGTCGGGCGGCTCCCGGTCCTGTGGAGTTCAACGCCCGGCGGCGTCAACGGCTACGGCGCAAGTCAGCCGCAAAGGATGGCAGTTCATGGCAGATCCCGGATGAGATATCCGGTTTGTAGCCAAACCCTGCGTGGCGGGTCCGGCACAGCGGGTACCTTCATGCCCGCTGGAAACAGGGTGTCACACGCATAACTCACCCCGAATCCGGCATGGTTCGACGGTTCGCACGAGAGGACCCGGCCATGGCGTCGTCAACGATGACCTCGTCCCAGTACCCCAGGCCACCGCGGCCGAACATCGCGTTCCGGGAGCTGCGCGGACAGCGCTCCCCGGCCGAGTTCGCCGCGGCGGTGCGACGGGCCGCCCGCGAGATCGGCGAGCGGGTCAGCTGTGACGCGCGCTATGTGGGCCGGGTCGAGGCGGGTGAGATCCGCTGCCCCAACTACGCGTACGAGCGGGTGTTCCTGCACATGTTCCCCGGCCGCACGCTCACCGACCTGGGGTTCGCCCCCCGCTCGTCCGTACGCGGACGCGGGGCGCGCACCACCGAGGTCGCGCCCCCGGCATGCGTCTCGACTCCCGTGCACGCCACGGGTGAGACATGGGGGGCGAGCGAGCCGTATGACACACAGGACCCCTACGAGACGTACGACAACGAGGAGAGCGACGTGCTGCGTCGCGCATTCATGACCGGCGGGGGCGCCACGGTGGCCGCCGCCTCACTGACCCCCATCGGGCTCACCGTCCCCCACCCTCGACTCGGCTCGGGCGGGGGGACCCCCGTCGCCGCGGCCGCGGGACGTCCCGTCCGCCGGGTGGGGGCGGGCGATGTGGACGCCCTGGACGAAGCGGTCCGCAGGATCCGGCTGCTGGACGACCGGCACGGCGCCGACGGACTGTACCGGCGCGCGGCGACGCCGCTGCGCGCCGCCTACGCGCTGCTGGACGCCGGAGCCACCCGGCAGACGACCGCCGACCGCCTGCACTCGGGCGCGGGTGAGCTCGCCATCTCGGTGGGCTGGCTGGCGCACGATTCGGGGCGGTACGACGACGCGCGTTCGCACTACGCGGAGGCGCTCGCGACCGCCCGGATGACCGGTGACGCCGCCCTGGAGTCGCACGCCTTCTGCAACACGGCGTTCCTCGCGCGCGACGCGGGGCGCCCGCGGGAGGCGTTGCGCGCCGCGCAGGCCGCGCAGCGCGTCGGACGTCCCCTGGGCTCCGCGCGGCTGATGTCGCTGCTCGCGCTGCGCGAGGCGGGCGGCTGGGCGGGGCTCGCCGACCGCACCGGCTGCGAACAGGCGCTGGCCCGCGCCCAGGCCCTCTTCGACCGTGGCCCCTCGGACGCCGACCCCGAGTGGATGAGCTTCTACGGCGAGGCCGAACTGGAGGGCCTGGAGGCGCAGTGCTGGTCGACGCTGGGCGACTGGCCGCGGGCGGCCCGCCACGCGCACCGCGCGGCCGAGTTGCAGGACCCCCACTTCAGCCGGAACATCGCCCTGTACACGGCCGAACTGGCGGACGACCTGGCCCGTGGCGGCCGGCCCGACGAGGCTTCGGCGGCGGGGATGCGCGTCCTGGACCTGCTGGGCCAGGTGCAGTCGTCGCGGATCCAGTCGATGCTGGCGGGGACGGCGCGGGTGCTGCTGCCGCACCGCAGGGCGTCGGGGGTCTCCACCTTCCTGGAGCGGCACGCGAGCGTGCCGAGATCGGCCTAGCCCGCCAGATGCCCCAGGTCGTTCCAGCTCTCGATCGCCGGCTCGCCGTAGGCCCAGCCCAGGACCGACAGCGACGTCGGGTTCAGCCGGATCCGCGCGGCGAAGTCGAGCGGCAGGCCCAGCCAGCGTGCGCCTATGGACCGCAGGATGTGCCCGTGCGCGAAGACCAGGACGTCCCGGTCCGCCGCGCGGGCCCAGGCGACCACCTCGTCCGAGCGGGCCGTCACCTCGGCGAGCGTCTCGCCCCCGGGCACCCCGTCGCGCCAGATGAGCCAGCCGGGGCGGACGGCGTGGATGTCGGCCGGGGTCATGCCCTCGTACGCGCCGTAGTCCCACTCCAGGAGCGTGTCCCACTCGCTCGCGCGCTCCTTGAATCCGGCGATCTCGCACGTCTCACGCGCGCGTGCCAGCGGGCTGGTGCGCACCTCGACCCCGGGCAGACCGTCGAGCGGCGCCCGGTGCAGCCGCTCACCGAGTAGTTTGGCGCCTCTGCGCCCCTCCTCCAGGAGCGGCACATCGGTCCTGCCGGTATGTTTCCCGACCAGCGACCATTCGGTCTGTCCGTGCCGGGCCAGCAGGATGCGCGGTGCCATGAGCGGAGGGACCTTTCAAGGAAAATGCGGGCGGGCCGCACCCATCATCCCGCACCCTGTGCGGGGGCAACCCGGCGGGCGATCTCAGCGTCCTAGAGGGCCGGGGGCCCTCGACGAGGGCGAACACATACACCGTAAAGTGGTAAGACCGGGCAACCGGACGCCGCAACAAGAAGGGGGAGGCGATCGGATGCCGCACGCCGAGACACCAGGCATCGAGGCTGCCTCGCAAACCCGTCTGCGCTGGTGGACGGAGCTGCCGCTGCTCGTCCTGGTGTACGCCTGCTACTCGGCGGGCCGGCTCCTCGCTCGGGGCGACGTCACGCACGCCGTCGACCACGGTCTGGCGATCCTGAAGGTGGAGAAGTTCCTCCACATCAACGCGGAGCACCCGCTCAACCGCCTGTTCACCAGCCAGACCTGGATCGGCGTACCGGCCGACTTCTGGTACGCGTCACTGCACTACCTGGTCACCCCGGCGATCCTGATCTGGCTCTTCCGGTCCCGCACGGCGCTCTACCGCGCGGCCCGCACCTGGCTGATGACCTCGACGTTCATCGGCCTGATCGGCTTCACCCTGCTGCCGACCTGCCCGCCCCGGCTGCTGTCGGAGAGCTACGGCTTCGTCGACACGATGGCCCAGTACAGCTCGTACGGCTGGTGGGGCGGCGAGGCGAGCGCGCCGCGGGGCATGGGCGGCATGACGAACCAGTACGCGGCCATGCCGAGCCTGCATGTGGGCTGGGCCCTGTGGTGCGGAGTCATGCTGTGGCGCTACGGCGGCACGCGTACGACGAAGGCTCTGGGTGTCGCCTACCCGCTGATCACCACGATCGTGGTGATGGGCACCGCCAACCACTACTTCCTGGACGCGGTCGCGGGCGCCGCCGTCATGGGTGTCGGGCTGCTGCTCGCGCCGTTGGTGCTGCGCGGCGCGGACCGGTTCAAGGCGCGCACGGCGGTCGTCTTCGCGCCTGCCGCGGCGAGCACTCCCGCCGCACAGGCCTCAATTGTCAGTGCCGGATGCCAGACTTCCGCGGGTGAGCGAATTCCACGGCAGCGCGAGACACGGTTCGCACCAGGAGCCGAGCCGAGTGCCTCCCCCTCGGAAGCGGGGGACGGCGCTCCGGCAACAGCTCGCTGAGCTGCGCGGTCCCGACGTACCGGCCAAGGCGCTGGATGCCCGCGCCCTGGCCGCCCTCGCCGCGAACCCGGGCTGCAGACGGCGCGCGATCCTGGACGGCGCCGGGGTGAACAAGGCGGCGCTGGCGGGCGCGCTCGGCTCGCCGTCGGCGTTCGGTCAGTCGCAGTTCGCGCTCACCCGGGGCAACGCGTTCGAGGCGAAGGTCAAGGCGGACGGCGGCGCGGAGTTGCTGCGCCTGGTCCACGAGCGGCTGGACCGGTCCGCCGAGCCGCCCGCCCACGCGCGGGTGCCGGAGCTGACCGCGATCGGCCCCGAGGGACGCACGGCCCGGACGGCGCTGGCGCTGCGCGAGGCCACCGAGGCGGCCGGCGAGTGGACCCTGCTCGACCACCCGATGCTCGCGCTGGACGTCGCGGGCTCCCCCGCCTTCCTGGAGCCGGACGCGGTGGTCGTGCACCCCGACGGCACATGGACGGTCGTGGAGATCAAGTCCTTCCCGATGCTGGACGGTTCGGCGGACCCGGCGAAGGTGGGCGCGGCGGCGCGGCAGGCGGCGGTGTACGTGCTGGCGCTGGAGCAGGTCGCGGCGCGTCTCACCCAGGAAAGCGCCCCCGCGCCCGAAGTGCGCGACCGGGTGCTTCTCGTCTGCCCCAAGGACTTCTCCAACCTGCCCACCGCCTCCGCCGTCGACATCCGCAAGCAGCGGGCGGTGACCGGCCGCCAGCTGGCCCGTCTCACCCGTGTCCAGGACATCGCCGAGATGCTCCCCGAGGGCACCTGTTTCGACCCCGCCCGGCCCGCCGAGGAGCTGACGGCGGCCGTCGAGTCGGTCCCGGCGACGTACGCGCCCGAGTGCCTGGCCGCGTGCGAGCTGGCCTTCCACTGCCGTGACCGCTCCCGCGCGGCGGGCGCGGTGACGTCCCTGGGCCGGTCCGTGCGGGCCGAGCTCGGCGGCCTGACCACCGTGTCGGACGTCCTGGCCGCGGCCCGGGGAGAGGGCGGGGACGCCGAGGACCCGGCGGTGGCCGCCCTGCGCAGAGCCGCGCGGCTGCGGGCCGAGGCGCTGAGCGCCCTGGCGCCGGGGGCGACCGCGCCGGAGGCACCGGCATGTCACTGATCACCACCCTCGCCCGCCTGGAAGCCGTCACCACCGGCCGCGCCCAGCCCTCCGCCACCGTCCGGCACCGGCACCTCTCCGACCGCCCCCTCGTCCTCGTGCCGCTCACCACCGCCGGTGAGGCCGGCGCCCCGCTCGGCGCGCTCGTCGGCACCGACCGGGACGCCCCGCGCCTCCTCGTCGTACCGCAGCCGCGCGACCGCGATCTGCGGTTCGCGTTCCTGGCCGAGCTCGCGGACATCGTGCTGCCGTGCATCGACACCTGCGCGGAGGCCGTCGAGGCGGCCGAGCGCAGCGAGACCGATCCGGAGACCGGCAAGCGGGTCAAGGTCGAGGTCGAGCTGTGCGCGGACGCCCCGCAGCTGATCGTGCCGAGCCGCGCGGGCATCGACCTCGTACGGCTGCTGGGACGCTCGATGCGTTTTCGGCGTACGGCCGAGCAGGACCCCGAGTCCCCGCATCCCGCACCACCGCGCGTGCCGTTGCTGGGCCGGTGGCTGACCCACTTCGGGGAGCGGGCGCGGGTCCCCGGCTCCTCCCTGCTGCTCGCCGCGACGGAGGTCCTGTCCCGGCACTGGGCGACCGGCCAGTCCACCCTGGAGGACCAGCACCTGGGCGCGCTGCTCGCCTGGATCGACCCGCCGGAGGGCACGACCGGCGCCGAGGCCGCCCTGGAGGCCGAGCTCGGCCGGGATGCGAAGGGGCAGCTGCTGCACCCGCCGGCCGGTCCCGCCACCGACCCGGCGTTCGACAACAAACTGCTCGCCCCGGCCATCGAGCGCTACGACCGCGCGCGTACCGCCCTCGCCGCCGCCGAGGACGGACTGGAGGCGGACGACCGGCTCGGGGAACTCACCACCGCCGAGCGGGAGATCAGGAAGCTGGTCGAGAGCCGGACCCGGCCCACCTGGGACGCGGTGTGGCGGGGCCTGGATCTGCTGCGGACGCTGCCCGAGGGCGCGCGCGTCGAGGAGCGCTGGACCCGGGACCGCTGGTCCTTCACCAGCCACCGCGACCGTGTCCTGGCCGGCGAGCCCCCGCAGCCGCGCCGCGACGACGCGGTCACCGCCGCCAACAAGCTCGCCACGCGTGAGCGCGAGCAGGCCCGTCTGGAGGCGCAGGAGGCCCTGGACGACCCGCTGGTGATGGCGGGGCGGCGACTGTCCGGAGAGGCGTTCGCGGGCGAGGTCACGGACGTCGTGATGACGTACAGCGAGGGCAAGCGGCCCAGCCCGCGCCCGCTCGTCACGGTCCGCACCGACGACCGGCCCTATCTCGGGGAGCGCGTGAAGGTGTACCGCTCGCTGGGCGGCAAGCCGCAGACGGCCGAGTTCGTCGGATACGAGAGCGAGGGAGAGGAGGCCGCCCTGATCGTCCTGCGGATCCTCGACAAGATGGGCCGTGGCAAGGAGCCCGAGACCGGGTCCGTGCCGGAGAAGGGCGACCGGCTCTGCTTCACCCTCTTCGAGCACGAGCAGCGCGGCGGCGCGAAGCTGCCCGACCCGGAGGCCACGCCCTGGACGCACGGCGGACCGCCCGGCGAGGCGGTCACGGAGACCGCCGACCGCATGACCGAGGAGGATGTTCTGTGACCACGGTCTTCGACCCGGGTACGGCCGCCGCGCAGGCCACCGACGCGATCCTCCACGACACCCTGCACAGTGACAGGCGCGGTGTCGTCGTCGACTCCCCGCCCGGCGCCGGCAAGTCCACGCTCGTCGTCCGCGCGGCGCTCGAACTGGCCGAGGCGGGGCGCCCGCTGATGGTCGTCGCACAGACCAACGCCCAGGTCGACGATCTGGTGCTGCGGCTCGCGGAGAAGAACCCGGAGCTGCCGGTCGGCCGTCTGCACAGCAGTGACACGGACGCGTACGACAAGGCGCTGGACGAGCTGACGAACGTACGGAAGTCGGCGAAGCCGGCGGACCTGGCCGGTCTCCCGGTCACCCTGTCCACCGCCGCGAAGTGGGCGCACGTCAAGGTCGACGAGCCGTGGCAGCACGCGATCGTCGACGAGGCGTACCAGATGCGCTCGGACTCGCTGCTGGCCGTGGCGGGGTTGTTCGAGCGGGCGCTGTTCGTGGGCGACCCGGGGCAGCTGGACCCCTTCGCGATCGTGGGCAGCGAGCAGTGGGCGGGGCTGTCGTACGACCCGTCGGCGTCGGCGGTGACGACCCTGCTGGCCCACAATCCTGAGCTGCCGCAGCACCGCCTCCCGGTGTCCTGGCGGCTCCCGGCGTCGGCGGCACAGCTGGTCTCCGACGCGTTCTACCCGTTCACGCCGTTCCGCAGCGGCACGGACCACGGCGACCGGAGCCTCGCCTTCGCGGTCGCGTCGGACGGCTCCGGTCCCGACCGGGTGATCGACGAGGCGGCTCGGTCGGGCTGGGGCCTGCTGGAGCTGCCCGCGCGGCACACTCCGCGCACCGATCCGGAGGCGGTGCGGGCGGTGGCCACGGTCGTGCGCCGGCTGCTGGACCGGGGTGGCGCGGCGACCTCGGAGCGCTCACCGGACCCGGCGCCCCTCACCGCCGACCGTGTCGCCGTCGGCACGGCCCACCGCGACCAGGCGGCGGCCGTCCGCGCGGCCCTGGCCGAGCTGGGCGTCACGGAGGTGACGGTCGACACGGCGAACCGTCTCCAGGGCCGCGAGTACGACGTCACGGTCGTCCTGCACCCGCTCTCCGGCCGCCCCGACGCCACCGCCTTCCACCTGGAGACAGGCCGCCTCTGCGTCCTCGCCTCCCGCCACCGGCACGCGTGCATCGTGGTCTGCCGGGCGGGGGTGAGCGAGCTGCTGGACGACTATCCGTCGACGGAGCCGGTGCAGCTGGGGACGGTGGTGAAGTTCCCCGACGGCTGGGAGGCGAACCACGCGGTGCTGGCGCGTCTGGCGGAACACCGAGTCGGGTGGCGTCCTTGAGGTGCCGCTACAGCACCTGTGCGGCAGGCGGCGAGGGCAGTGCCGCCCCTCGCCGGACGGAGTCCGGCACACCGCCGGAGGCGGCTGATGAATACAGCCCCGACGGCTGGGAGGCGAACCACGCGGTGCTGGCGCGTCTCGCGGAACACAAGGTGACCTGGAGGCCTTGAGCTGCCTTTGCCGCGCTCTTGCGCGGCCACGAGACAATGGACGACGGCCCACTCCCGACAGGCGGGTCATCGGCAACGTACGAGGAGGAGAAGACATGGCGGAGCCCACGCCGCGTCGGCACGAACCGCGGCTACGCCCCGCGCCCCTGCTCTTCGAGCCCGCGGAGGTGGCCTCCGATCCGGAGCACTTCTTCGACCTGGAGTCCATCGACGACCCCCGGGCGCTGCTGGCCCGGGCGACGGAGCTGACGCATGCCTTCCGGGCGGCGACGGACCGTGCCGTGGAGTTCCAGGCGCTCGCGGCGGCCCAGCTGGCGGACCCGCGGCGGTTCGACCGGCTGACGGCGGCGGACATCGCGGAACGGGCCGAGTGGACCGAGGACTATGCCAAGAAGATGATCGAGTTCGGCCGGGACCTGATGCGGGGTGCCGAGGGCAGGGGCACTATCGACCCTGCGTAAAGCTCTGGCATATGCCAGGCGAGCAAGATACTCCCCCGCGCCCTCCCCTGTCCGGGTTTCCGGCAACCCTCCGAAACGGCACGCTCACACCCGGTACACCTTGAGGCATGAGCGACACACGCAAGGAGCTCTTCGCCGGCCGTTCCGACGTCTACGGCGTCACCACGGACGGGGCGGAGTGGCTCGCCTCGGCAGGAACGTATCCGCGGAGCACGCTGGCCCTGTGGAGGGACCGGCCGGACGCGCCGGTCGTCCTGCCCTGCGGTACCGCCTTCGACGTCGTCAGCGTGCCCGCGATCTTCGGGCGCCGGATGCTCGACCGGCTGTGGGGCGAGGGGCCGGGCTCGGGGCCGGTCGCGGTGTTCCGTGGGCGGACCCTGCTGTTCGCCGCGCCGGGCACGGCGCATCGGCTGCCCTCGCTGCTGCGGTGGGAGGAGTTCGGCCGTACGGGAGCGGTTCCGCCGTTGCTGTGCCATGGCGCCGGAGACGCGGTGACCGTCCCCGCCCCATGGCCGACGGATGCCGCCCCGACCCCGTTCGACAGCCGCTGGCTCGTCGCCCCCGACACCCGTCACCCCTTGCTGCCGGGCCCCGAAATCCTGCTGTGGGCGGCCGTACGGGCAGCCCGCGCTGCCGTGCGGATATCGATTTTTCCTCCCGCCGATCAGGATGCTAAGGTCTACGACGTCAGCAGGCGCCGCTAGCTCAGTTGGTTAGAGCAGCTGACTCTTAATCAGCGGGTCCGGGGTTCGAGTCCCTGGCGGCGCACGACACCGACAGCGAGGCATGTTCGCGGAAAGCGCGAACCGGCCTCGCTGTCGTCATTTCTGCGCGGCTTCGCCGCGCGTGGTGGGGGCTCCGCCACCCACACCCCCTTTCGGCCGGCCGCAGTGGCCGTCGCCCGGGAGCTCACCGGGTCGCGATCCGCACCGTCCATTGCCCCGAAGCCGTCCGGCCCTCCACATCCACCCGTACGCCTGTGCCCGGCACCGTGAAGCTTTCGCCGAGGGCGACGGGGGCGTCTGCGAGGGGTGGGTAGACCGAGGTCTCCCAGCAGGCCTCGGTGCGGGGGTGGGCGTCGAGGACCTGGACCGGGCCGCCGCCGGACGGGGAGCCGGCGTTCACGCGGTAGACGAGCACGCCCTCGCGGCAGGTCGCCGTGTCGTTGCCGACCGCACCGCGCGCCTCGAAGCCGAGGGCGCTGTCGGGCCCGGTCCTGACCACCGCCAGCTTGGTGCCGCGCCCCAGCCCGAAGGAAGCCGCCCCGGCCGTACCGGCACCCGCACCCGCACCCGCACCGAGCGGCTCCAGCGTCAGCCGTGTCGAGCCCCGCACACACGCCACCTGCCGCGACTCCAGCCAGCCCAGCTTCCACTTGTGCCAGGCGAACAGATCCGGCGACAGTCCGAACTGGCTGCCCATCAGGTCCCAGTCGCCGACGAACGTGTCCCAGTCGCCCTTGCCGTCCACGGGGCGGTGGTAGAGATCGGGCAGGTCGAAGACATGACCGGTCTCATGGGCGAGCACCAGCCGGTCCGGCGGATGCCGCTCGAAGACCGTGACGACCCGGCGGATGTCCGCGCCGTCGGCCCGCAGCGGGACGTCCAGGTTGACGACCTTCGTCGCGTCGGAGTCCACGCCGGGCGCGTCCGGATCGGCGACGAAGTAGACGACGTCGTATCGGGAGAAATCCACCAGCCCGTCCACCGCGGTCAGCGCGTCGCGCAGATAGGCGGCGCGCCGGGACGCGCTCCAGTCGCGCTGTATGGCGTACGCCGTGGACGGCTGCGGCATCCGGATCCACTGCCGCAGCGGATGCGGACGCAGCGTGAACTTGCCGTAGGAGGCCTGCTCGAAGAAGCGGCTGGTGGCCGGGAAGTGGTCGGCGGCCAGTTCGTCGGGCGTGGTGCGCGGGGTCGCGTCCGGGAAGGACAGGAACACCATCACCGCGTCCAGCGCGCGGGCCGGGCGCGGATAGGCGGTGTTCCAGGTGTCCAGACCCTCGGAGTGGTGGGCCTGAGTGCGGGTCAGGGCACAGGGTTCGGCCGAGAAGGGTTCGGCGGCCGACGGACCGGTGATGAGAGAGGTGGCGGCCAAAGCCGACATGGTGGTGAACAAGGCCGCGGTGCTGCGCAGTCGAGGGCGCTGGAAAGGGCGCGGCACAGAGACCTCCGGGTGCGGTTCGCGGGACACCGCACCCAGCCTGTGTGAGATTGTCGTACTACGCCCTGTTTGTCTGCACCAGACGAGTGAGTACGGCAAAGAACCATCAGAAGCGACACCCCGAATCGCTCACGGAACGTCACACCTGGTCGGGCGCCCCAACAAGCCGTCCAGGTGCGGGCAGAAACGATCTGCCAGAAGGGCCGGTTGTTCCGGGACACCGGACGGTGGCTGGAAGGGGTGGGGGCCAGCCTCTATGATCGGCACACTTTCCTGCACGGACAGAGATCGAGTGCACTGCGGGAGCGAACGGTGAGCGGAACCTCCGAAGGGCCGGCGCCCGCGGCAGATCTCGACCGGGCGGTCGTCACAGACAGTGACTTCAGTGCGTCTCCTCGTACGGAACCCCCGACGTACCAATCGGCGTTCGCGGCCGCGCCGCTGGCCATGGCCGTCGTGGACCGCGAGGGTCTGGTCGTCGGCGCCAACGAGACGCTGGGCGAACTCCTCGGCAGCGTGCCCGAGGCGCTGGCCGGGCAGGTCGCCGCCGAGCTGGTGGATCTGGCCTCGGACGCGCGGACCTGGCACGCGTACCAGAAAGTGTTGCGCGGCCGGCAGGCCAGGCTGCGGTGCACCCGCCGACTCAAGCATCCCGACGGCCAGTCCGTATGGGTGCAGGTGACGGTGGCGCCGCTGGGCACGGGTGAGCCCGGCGTGCTGCTGTCCCTCGCCGACATCAGCACGCAGCGCGAACTCCAGGCCCGGCTGCGGCACTTGCAGATGCACGACCCGGTGACCCGGCTGCCCAACCGGACCCTGTTCTTCGAGCGCCTGTCGGCCGCGCTGGAGGTGGAGTCGTACGCGCAGGGCGGCACCGGGCGGATCGGGCTCTGCTATCTCGACCTCGACGGATTCAAGGCGATCAACGACACCCTCGGCCACCGTGTCGGCGACCGGCTGCTGGCGGCGGTGGCGGAACGGCTGACCCGCTGTGCCGACGAGGCGGGCCTCACCCGGGGCAGCGCACCGCTGGTGGCCCGACTGGGCGGCGACGAATTCGCCTTGCTCGTCGAGGACTCCACCGGCACCGACCAGCTGGCGGACCTCGCCGAGGCCGTCCTGAAGGCGATCCAGGCGCCCTTCGACATCTCCGGGCGCCGGCTCTCGGTCTCCGCGTCGATCGGCGTCGTGGAACGGCACGCGGCCGGCACCACTCCCACCGCCCTGGTCCAGGCCGCCGACACGACGCTGTACTGGGCGAAGGCCGACGGCAAGGCCCGCTGGACGCTCTTCGACCCGGAGCGCAACGCCCACCGGATGACCCGCCAGGCGCTCGCCTCCACGCTCCGGCCGGCCATCGAGCGCGGTGAGTTCACGCTCGAGTACCAGCCGCTGGTCGGCATGGAGGACGGCCGTCTGCGGGGCGTCGAGGCGCTGGTCCGCTGGAACCACCCGCAGTTCGGCATGCTGACGCCGAATCGGTTCATCGGATTGGCCGAGGAGGACGGTTCGATCGTTCAGCTCGGCCGCTGGGTGCTGGCCACCGCCTGCCGTCAGGCGCGGCAGTGGCAGCTGGACCATCCCGGCGAGCCGCCGATCTTCGTCAGCGTGAACGTCGCGGTCCGCCAGGTCTGGGACTCCGACCTCGTCGAGGACGTCGCCGAGATCCTCGCGGAGACGGGCCTGGCCCCGGGCCTTTTGCAGCTGGAGCTGACGGAGTCGGCGGTCATGGGCTCCGCCGGCCGCCCCCTCCAGGCGCTCCAGGCCCTCAGCGACATGGGCGTCCACATCGCCATCGACGACTTCGGCACCGGCTACTCCAACCTCGCCTACCTCAGCCGCCTCCCGGTCGCGGTCCTGAAGCTGGACGGCTCCTTCGTGAGGGGCTTCCAGTACGAGGGCACGGGCGCCCCGCCCAACCCGGCCGACGAGGTCGTCGTGGAGGCGATGATCCAGCTGGCCCACCGGCTGGGTCTCACCGTCACCGCGGAGTGCGTCGAGACCTCGGCCCAGGCCTCCCGGCTGCGCCGCATCGGCTGCGACACCGGCCAGGGGTGGCTGTACTCGCGGCCGGTGGCGCCGGATCGTATCTCCGAGTTGATGAGCGGTCAGACCGCCGGCAACCCGTAGGCGTCGGCGATCAGTTCGTAGCTGCGCAGACGCAGCTCCGCGCTGTGGGCGTGGGAGGTGAGCATGAGCTCGTCGGCGCCCGTGCGCTTCTGGAGGTCGTCCAGGCCGGCGCGGACCTCGTCCACCGAGCCGTGGATCACGTTGGCGTTCCAGGACGTGATGAAGTCGCGTTCCATGGGGCTGAAGTCGTAGGCCTCGGCCTCCTCGGGGGTGGGGACGAGGCCGGGGCGGCCGGTGCGCAGCCGGACCATGTTGAGGCTCGCGGCGAGGACCTGGCGGCGGGCCTCCTTCTCGTCGACCGTGGCGAGGGCGGAGACGCCGATGAGGGCGTACGGCTCCTTCAGGACCGCGCTCGGGCGGAAGGACTCGCGGTAGAGGTCCAGGGCCGGGACGGTGTTCTGCGCCGAGAAGTGGTGGGCGAAGGCGAACGGCAGGCCGAGGGTGGCGGCGAGGCGGGCGCTGAAGCCGGAGGAGCCGAGGAGCCAGATCGGGGGGCGGTGCGGGGACTGGACGCCGCCGGGGGACGTCGACTGGATGGGGCCGGGGACCGCGTGGATACGGCGGTAGGGGTGGCCGTCGGGGAAGTCGTCGTCCAGGAAGCGGGTCAGCTCGACGAGCTGCTCGGGGAAGTCGTCGGCGCCCTCGTTGAGGCGTTCGCTGCGGCGCAGGGCCGCTGCCGTGGCGCCGTCGGTGCCGGGGGCGCGGCCGAGGCCCAGGTCTACGCGGCCCGGGGCCATCGCCTCCAGGGTGCCGAACTGCTCCGCGATCACCAGCGGGGCGTGGTTGGGCAGCATGACGCCGCCCGAGCCGAGGCGGATGCGGGTGGTGTGGGCGGCGAGGTGGGCGAGGATCACGGCGGGGGACGAGGAGGCGACGCCCGGCATGGAGTGGTGTTCGGCGACCCAGTAGCGGTGGAAGCCGCGGGACTCCGTCAGCTTGGCCAGGTCGACGCTGGTGCGCAGTGCGTCCGTGGCGGTGCGGCCGGCGCCGACGGTGACCAGGTCCAGTACGGAGAGGGGGACGGGGGCGGTGCCGTGGATCGTTCCCCGAATCTCGTCTGCCGTCACTGTGGTGCCTCCTGTGGTGGGTGCCGTGCGCTGTCCTTCGGCGTGTAACAGGAGGGTGGCTCCGGTTATTCCTTCGCCCCCGCCGCCCTTACCCGTTCCCATCCCCAGGGGCTGCCGCCCCTTCGACCCCGCTCCAGGGGGCGCTGCCCCCTGGACCCCCGCTCCTCAAACGCCGGAGGGGCTGACCAACCAGCGAGACGGGGCCTACACCTGGACGATCGGTTCCTTCGTGAACAGGGAGCCCAGGCTCGGTGCGTTGACCCTGCGGTCGGTCAGGCGCAGGCCCTCCCAGACCGTGACCTGGTTGGCGGTGAGGACCGGTTTGCCGAGTTCCTTCTCCAGGGCGGGGAGGTGGGCGGCGGTGTGCAGGGCCGTGTCCGGGAGGAGGATCACATCAGCGTCGGGTGTGTCGGCCGACCTCGCCAGGGCGAAGACCTCCTTCTCGCCCCAGGTGCCGACCTCGGCCGCCGTGATGATCCCGGCGCCCTTCACACCGGTGACCTCCAGGCCGCCCGCCCGCAGGAACTCCGCGAACAGTGCCGCCACGTCGTCCGGGTAGGTCGCCCCGACCGCGACCCGGCGCGCCCCGATCTCCCGGGCCGCGTGCACGAAGGCGAAGGAGGTGGAGGAAGCCGGCAGGCCCGCCGTACGGGCGAGGCTGCGCACCTGCTCGTGGGCGCCCTCCCAGCCGTAGACGAAACTGCCGCTGGTGCAGGCCCACACCACGGACTCGGCGCCCGCCATGCGCAGTTCCCCGACACCCGCCGCGAGCCGTTCGGCGGAGCCCATGCGGCGCAGGGCGTCGGGTCGGTGGGCGTCCTCGCCGATGTCGGTGTGGACCACGTCGAGGCGGACGTCGCTGCCCAGGAGCTGCTCGATGCGCGGATAGTCGTCCTCGGCGGAGTGGCCGGGGTAGAGAAATCCGAGTGCGGTCATGACCAGCCTTCCTGCTGCTCTTCTTTCGGCTGCTTCTCTTGCGGGAACACGGGGCCGGACCGTGCCGCCGGATCGACCAGCGCCTGGTACGGCCCTACTGCCCGGGTACCCAGTCGGCGCAGCGCCGCCCACATCGTGACCTGGTTGGCCGAGAGCACCGGGATGCGCAGTTCCGCCTCCAGTTGCGGGATGATGTCGTAGGTCGGGAGGTTGGTGCAGCTGATGAACAGCGCGTCGGCGCTGTGGCGGACGGCCTTGTGGGCCATGGCGACGACCTCCCGGTACGGGACCTTCCAGATGTGCCTGGTCAGGCCCATGAAGGCGCAGCCGGTGACCGCGATGCCCGCCTCGGCGACGTACTCCTCCAGGGCCCGGGTCACCGACACGGTGTACGGCGTCACCAGGGCGACACGGTGTACGCCGAGGTCGATCAGCGCCTCCAGAAGTGCGCCGGAAGTCGTCACGGACGGCACCGCGCCCGCCCTCGTCATCGCCTCGCACATCGCCCGCTCCCCGGCGACCCCGCCGACGAAGCTGCCGGAGGTGCAGGCGTAGGCGACGACCTCGGGCGTGATGGCGTTCAGGGTGCGTACCGCGTCGTGCAGTGTCTCGTGCTCACTGACGAGACGGGCCAGGTCGAGGCTGACCTCGACGGGGACGTACGGCGTGCGGGTCAGATGGAGCGACACCTCGTCGGGGACCCAGCGCCACAGCTCGCGGTCCAGCGCGAAGTCGAAGGGGGCGACGACACCTACACCGCGCTGGGGGCGCGGTCCACCAAGAAAGGAGAGGTCCATGGCAGGCACCGGCCTCACGGTGAGAGACGGGGGGACAACGGACCGTACGCGCGCCCGTGTTGACGAAGGTAGGTTCGGGTGCGAGCGTGGTCAATCCGCGCATGTCAGACGCCTGTGGAGGAACGGCTTCGGATGACCGCCCCCACCCTTCTCGTCCTGGACGCCGATCCCCTCCCCCGCCTCGGCAGTCTCACCGGCCGCGCCCGCGTCGAGCACACGGACGCGTCGGCGCTGGCCGAACGGCTGCCGTACGCCGATGTCCTGCTGGTCTGGGACTTCACTTCCCACGCGGTGCGCGCGGCCTGGCCGGGTGAGGGGCCCCGGCCGCGCTGGGTGCATACGGCGAGTGCGGGTGTGGACCATCTGATGTGCCCCGAACTCGCCGCGTCCGACACGGTGGTGACCAATGCGCGCGGCGTCTTCGACCAGCCCATCGCGGAGTACGTCGCCGCTCTCGTTCTCGCGATGGCGAAGGATCTGCCCCGGACGCTGGACTTCCAGCGGGAGGGCGTGTGGCGGCACCGGGAGTCGCGGCGGGTGGCGGGGACGCGGGCGGTGATCGTCGGTTCGGGGCCCATCGGGCGGACGATCGCCCGCACGCTCAAGGCACTTGAGATCACCACGGCCGTCGTCGGCCGTACCCCGCGCACCGGCATCCACGGCCCGGGCGACCTGGACCGGCTGATCGCCCGCGCGGACTGGGTGATCGCGGCGGCGCCGCTGACCGAGCAGACGTACGGGATGTTCGACTCCCGGCGGTTCGGGGTGATGCAGCCGTCGGCGCGCTTCGTGAACGTCGGGCGTGGCCGGCTAGTCGTCGAGGACGACCTGGCGGACGCGCTGCGCAAGCGGTGGATCGCGGGTGCGGCGCTGGATGTCTTCGCGCACGAACCCCTCGGCCCCGACAGCCCGTTGTGGCAGGTACCGGATCTGATCGTGTCCCCGCACATGAGCGGCGACACGATCGGCTGGCGGGAGGAACTCGGCTCGCAGTTCCTGGAGTTGTACGACCGCTGGGCGGCGGGCAAGCCGCTGCTGAACGTGGTCGACAAGAAGCGCGGATACGTACCGGGGCACTGACGGCGCCATGTCACAGAGAGCCGGAGGGGCGGATGACAGAGCTCACCGAACTGACCGCAGTACAGCTCGTCGATGGTTACCGCAAGGGCGAGTTCAGCCCCGTCGAGGTGACCCGGGCGGCCCTGGAGCGGGCCGAGCGGATCCAGCCGGAGGTGAACGCGTTCGTTCGGATCACCGCCGAGGAGGCGCTCGCGCAGGCCCGGGAGTCGGCGGACCGATGGCGGCGCGGTGAGCCCGCGGGGCTGGTCGACGGGGTGCCGGTCACGGTGAAGGACATCCTGCTGATGCGGGGCGCTCCGACCCTGAAGGGCTCCAAGGCACTGTCGGAGAAGGGCCGTTGGGACGAGGACGCGCCCTCCGTGGCCCGGCTGCGTGAGCACGGCGCGGTGTTCCTGGGCAAGACGACGACGCCTGAGTTCGGCTGGAAGGGTGTCACGGACTCGCCGCTGTCCGGGGTCACCCGCAACCCGCACGACCCCTCACGCACCGCGGGCGGTTCCAGCGGCGGCGCGGCGGCGGCCGTGGCGCTCGGCGCGGGCCCGCTGGCGCTGGGCACGGACGGCGGAGGCAGTGTGCGCATCCCGGCGGCCTTCTGCGGGATCTTCGCGCTGAAACCGACGTACGGTCGGGTGCCGCTGTATCCGGCGAGCGCGTTCGGCACCTTGGCGCATGTGGGGCCGATGACGCGGGACGCGGCCGACGCGGCGCTGATGCTGGACGTCATCGGGGCGCCGGACGCGCGGGACTGGTCGGGAATGGGACCAAGTGCCGTTTCCCACCAGGGTGTTCTGCGGGAAGGCGTACGGGGTCTGCGGATCGCCTACTCCCCTTCCCTCGGCGGACAGGTGCGGGTGCAGCCGGGGGTCTCGGCGGCGGTGCGGCGGGCGGTGGAACACCTGGCCCGGCTCGGCGCGTACGTCGAGGAGACCGACCCCGACCTCACCGACCCGGTGGACGCCTTCCACACCCTGTGGTTCAGCGGGGCGGCTCGGGTGACCCAGCATTTCGGGCCGTATCAGCGGGAGTTGCTCGATCCGGGGCTGCGGGAGATCTGCGGGCTGGGGGCGCGGTACAGCGCGCTGGACTATCTCGCCGCGGTCGACGTCCGCATGGATCTCGGGCGCCGGATGGGCCGTTTCCACGAGTCGTACGACCTGCTGGTGACGCCCACGGTGCCGATCACGGCTTTCGAGGCGGGCGCGGAGGTGCCGAAGGGCTCGGGGCATCGCCGGTGGACGGGGTGGACTCCGTTCACGTACCCCTTCAACATGACCCAGCAGCCGGCCGCGTCCGTCCCGGTGGGGGTGGACGGCGACGGACTGCCGGTGGGGCTCCAGATCGTGGCCGCCCGGCACCGGGACGATCTGGTGCTGCGGGCGGCTCATGCGCTGGACGCGGTCACGCCCTCCGGAAGCTGAGCGTCTCCCCCGACGCCCCTGACCGCCAGAGGTCGTTGCACCCCTCGGCCAGCTCCGCCAGCCCCTCCACCACCTCTCCCCAGACGATGCCGGGCACCCAGCCCACGTCGCCGTTGAGGAGCAGGTTGTTGCGCTCGTAGAAGAGGGCCAGGTCGACCACCGTCGTGCCCGCGCGGACCTCGCGGTCGTAGCCGTAGGACTTGGTGCCCAGTTCCGTACCCGCGAAGGAGAAATAGCAGAGATCTCCAGGGATGGGGGTAACTGTCGGATTTTCCAGGGGTGGCTCCGTTTTCGCGAAAGGCGGGAAAAGGGCGTAGATCTCATTGCGGGCGTATTTCGCGTGATAGACGTCGCCGGCGAGCGGGAGGGAATCCCAGACGGCCGCGCAGGTGATCGGCGCACGATCGTCCAGCAGCTTCGCCGTACCGGTGATCCCCCGCTTGACCAGCGAGACTTCGATGTAGCGGTCAGCCATACGTTCCATGGTCCCCCGCCGGTCAAGGGCGCCTCGGTCAGGATCGGGCTCGAATCGATCGGCATAAGTCGCATCCGGTCGGGTAGCCGCGCCGCCATGGCTCCACCGATACGAAACGACATTCGAAACGACGTTCGGACCGACAGAAGCACGCCCGGAACCACTCGCCGATCGCTGCTCGCGGGGGTGGCGGCGCTCGGTGCGCTGGGGGCCGCGGGCTGCTCGCGGGTGGCCACGGCGTCGACGACGGACGGCGGTGATCTGCTCGAACGCCTCAGGGCGGCAGGTGTCGTACGGCTGGGAATCGCCGGCGAGATCCCCTTCGGCTACATCGACAAGGACGGCGAGCTGACCGGCGAGGCGCCCGAGCTCGCGAAGGCCATCTTCAAGCGGCTGGGGGTCGATCGCGTACAGCCCGTGCCCACCGAGTTCGGGTCGCTCATTCCGGGACTGAACTCACAGCAGTTCGATGTGGTCGCCGCCGGGATGTATGTGAATCCCGAGCGCTGTGACCAGGTCATCTTCGCCGATCCGGACTACCAGATGCTCGATTCGTTCATCGTGCGCAAGGGCAATCCCAAGGGGCTGCACGACTACCAGGACGTCGTCGAGAAGAAGGCCAAGTTCGCCACCGGGACCGGGTATGCCGAGATCCAGTACGCCGTCGACGCGGGGTACAAGGAGAGCGACATCCTCATCGTCCCCGATCAGGTCGCGGGGCTGAACGCCGTCGAGTCCGGGCGGGCCGATGTCTTCGCCGGTACCGCGCTCACCACCCGCGAGGTCGTCAAGAAGTCCGCCAAGACCGAGGCCACCAAGGCCTTCGCGCCCCTGGTGGACGGCAAACCGCATGTCGACGGGGGCGCGTTCGCGTTCCGGCTGACCGAGACGAAGCTGCGGGACGCCTTCAACGTGGAGCTGCGGAAGCTGAAGAAGAGCGGGGAGCTGTTCCGGATCCTGCGGCCCTTCGGGTTCACGGAGGCCGAGATGACCGACCTCACCGCGAAGGAGCTGTGCGGCGGATGACCACCGGACTGTGGGAACTCGTACTCAAGGGCGTGTGGACGACCGTCCAACTGCTCGTCTTCAGCGCCCTGCTGGCGGCCGCCGTCTCGTTCGTCGTCGGTGTCGCGCGCACCCATCGACTGTGGATCGTGCGCTTCCTCGCCGGCTTCTACACCGAGGTGTTCCGCGGGACCTCGGCGCTCATCATGATCTTCTGGGTGTACTTCGTGCTGCCGATCTCCTTCGGCTGGCAGCTGGTGCCGATGTGGGCGGGCACACTGGCGCTCGGGCTCACCTACGGCGCGTACGGCTCGGAGATCGTGCGCGGCGCTCTGAACGCGGTCGACCCGGCGCAGAAGGAGGGCGGGATCGCGCTCAGCTTCACGCCCTGGCAGCGGCTCAGGCTGATCCTGCTGCCGCAGGCGGTGCCGGAGATGATCCCGCCGTTCTCCAACCTGCTGATCGAGCTGCTCAAGGGCACCGCGCTGGTGTCGATCATCGGCATGGGCGACCTGGCGTTCAGCGGCAACCTGGTGCGGCTGGCGCTTCAGGAGAGCCAGGAGATCTACACGTATCTGCTGGCCATCTACTTCGTGATCGCCTTCCTGCTCACCCGTGTGATGCGCGGGCTCGAGAAAAAGCTGAAGGCGGGAGTCGGGAAGACCCCGGCGCGCGGGATCTCCGCGCATGAACTCAAACGCGCCGAGACGACCGGTGTCGGCGCCTCCTCCTCGGGTGGTGTTCTCGGATGAAGTGGGACTGGGGAGCGGTCGGCGACTTCATGCCGCAGTTCTGGGACGGTCTGCTGGTCACCCTGCAGGCGCTGGCGCTGGGCTCGGTGATCTCCTTCGCGCTGGGCCTGGTGTGGGCGCTGCTGATGCGGGCGCCGACCCGGTGGGTGACCTGGCCGGTGGGCGCGGTCACCGAGTTCATCCGGAACACCCCGCTGCTGGTGCAGCTGTTCTTCCTCTTCTACGTACTGCCCGAGTGGGGCCTGACGTTCTCGGCGCTGACCACCGGCGTCTTCGCGATCGGCCTGCACTACTCGACGTACACGATGCAGGTCTACCGGGCCGGCATCGAGGCGGTGCCCGTCGGCCAGTGGGAGGCCGCGACGGCACTGAACCTGCCGGTGACCAGGACGTGGCGGGTGGTGATCCTGCCGCAGGCGATCCGCCGGGTCGTCCCCGCGCTCGGCAACTACGTCATCGCCATGCTGAAGGACACGCCGCTGCTGATGGCGATCACCGTCCTCGACATGCTCGGGCAGGCGAAGCTCTTCGCCCAGGAGACCTTCCAGTTCACCGAGCCGCTGACCGTGATCGGCGTGGCCTTCATCCTCATCGCCTATCTGGCCTCCCTCCTCGTGCGAGCCCTGGAGCGTCGTCTTGTCCACTGACATCGAGCAGACCCCCGACATGAACCCCGCCGACAAGCGGCCCGGCGGCGAGCTGATCCGCCTCGAGCAGGTCACCAAGCGGTTCGGGGACAACACCGTCCTGGACCATCTGGACTTCTCCGTCGAGGCCGGCAAGCACGTCACCCTCATCGGGCCCTCCGGGTCGGGCAAGACCACGATCCTGCGGCTGCTGATGACGCTGACCAAGCCCGACGAGGGGATCATCACCGTCGACGGGCAGCAGCTGTTCCCCGCGCCGGAGAAGCAGGTCCGCGAGATCCGCAAGCAGATCGGCATGGTGTTCCAGCAGTTCAACCTGTTCCCGAACATGTCGGCGCTCAGGAACATCACCGAGGCGCCCGTCACCGTCCTCGGCATGTCCAAGGACGAGGCGGAGGAGCGCGCCCGGGACCTCCTGGACCTGGTGGGCCTGGCCGACAAGTGCGACGCCCGTCCCTCCCAGCTCTCCGGCGGCCAGCAGCAGCGGGTGGCGATCGCGCGGGCGCTGGCGATGCGGCCGAAGGTGCTGCTGCTGGACGAGGTGACCTCCGCGCTGGACCCGGAGCTGGTCGCGGGCGTCCTGGACGTGCTCCGGGACATCGCCCGCACCACCGACATCACGATGCTCTGTGTGACCCACGAGATGAATTTCGCCCGGGACATCTCGGACCAGGTCCTGATGTTCGACTCCGGGCGGATCATCGAGTCCGGTCCGCCGGAGAAGATCTTCAGCGAGCCGGCGAAGGACCGGACCCGGGAATTTCTCAGCGCGGTGCTCTGACTACAAGAATTGAATCCTCCACTCCCTGAAGGGGGAGGGGATTCCTGGCTCAGGCTGCCTCCTGGAGCAGCGCTCCAGGAGGTCTTACGCCCTCAGCACCAGCCGGGTTGAGACCTGCCCGGACGAGCATGACGCGTGCGGAGTTCTTGTCCCGTGGGGACACGTTTCCGCACGCGGTGCAGGTGTAGGTGCGCTCACCCAGCGGCAGTGCGTGCTTGGCTCTCGCATCGCAGCGCGCGCAGTCCATCGTGGTGTGCGCGGGGTGTACGAGGCGGATGTCCCGCCCGTGTTTGCGGCCCATCTCGATCAGAGCGGCCTTGGTGGCGCCGATGGCGGCGTCAGCGGCCTTGCGGGCCATGGTGCTCTTGGCCAGGAAGTTCGAACGGAAGTCCTCGACCGCGATGGCGTCGTGGTCGAGGACAACCTTCTTGGCCCACTTACGACCGGTGTCCTCACGCTGCCTCGCGACCTTCTTGTGCGCCTTCGCCCGCAGTTTCTTCGCCTCGCGGTAGCCCTTCGATCCGGGCTTGCCCTTCTTCGGCTTGCGACGGGCCATCATCCGGTCGTTACCGGGTCAGCTTTGTCTGGGCCTTCTTACCGTGCCCGGCGTGCGGCAGGTCGTGCGCGTCGGACGTGGTGGTCGCCGTCTCCTTCACGCCCCAGTCGACGCCGAGCACGCGCCCGGTCTCCGGCAGGGGCTGGACCTGGGCGGGGACAACGAACGAGCAGTACCAATGCCCGACGCTGTCCTGGTACACGCGAACCGAGGACGGCTCCGCCGGCAGTTCCCGCGACCACACCACCGCCACGACGATGCCGCCCGCCAGGTGCAGCAGGCCGTCCTTCAACCGGAACCCGCGCTTCGTGTAGTTGAGCGTCGGCAGTACCTCGCGTTTGGACTTCCACTTCGGCATCCCGGCCCGGCGCGCCATGGGCAGGCGCCCTGTGATGTCCTTGTGCGCCTTGGCCCGGGACGTGCCGAAGTCGCGGATGACCTGCTGCTGGACAACCGACGAGCCCTCACGCAGCCACGGCGTACGAGTGCGGGCCTCGGTCAGCATCCTGTCGAGCTGAGCCGGGCCGCACGTGGCCTTCTGGCCGGTGGCCCTGTTGTGCAGGTGTACGGCCCTGGACTTGGCGACGCACTCGTTCCACAGCCAGCGGCATCGGTCCCACTCTGCCGCCAGGGCGGTGCGGGCGGTGGACGACACGCGCAGCCGGTAGGTGCAACGGGCATGCCCGACCTTCGCAGCCACCCTCATCTGCGCCATCTCGCCCCTCACGGTCCCCGGCCGGGACACCGTGCCGTCCCGAACCCTTGTGGACCATACGTACGACAGCCGCACAAACGCCCCCCGTTCCCACAGCCACCACCCCGACCAGCGATCACAGGCACACGCGTTCGCATCACCTCGGCAAGGGCCGACTGCCGTACGAGCGCTCCGCGCCCTGAACCGGATGCGGCGACGCTCCGCGTCGCGACAACCGGATACGACTCCTCCCCGCAAGAAAAAGGTGAAGGGCCCGATGTGCGAGGTCCCGTCACTGGGGCATGACTTTGGCATATGCCAACGGGCCAGCGCCCCTGCTGAGAGGGATGGAATATCGTCAACAGGCCCTCACTTCAAGCCTCTTGCCCGTTATCGTAGAGAGGATTAGCTGTCCGGATTACGGCCCCAGTTGTAGAGCGACTGAGCGCAGGGGGAACACCGTGGCGCTGAAGCACGAGCCGACCGCGCCGAACCACTCGGCCCAGGACGCGCTGCGCGTCCTGGAGGCCGTGGCGCGGCACACCACCGGAGTCACCGATACCGAGCTCGCCAAGCAGACCGACATCGACCCGGAGCGCCTGACCACGCTCCTGCTGATGCTGCGCCGCGAGGGCTACGTCGAGCAGGTCGCCGACGGCGCGTACGTCACGGGGGACGCGCTGACCCGCCTCGGCTCCGCGCACGACCGTGAGCAGGCCTTGCGCGAGACGCTCCAGCGCACGCTGGACCGGCTGCGCGACTCGGTCGGCGCGGCCGTCTATCTCAGCCGTTACGTGGACGGCGAGGTCACCATCACCCAGTACGCGGACGGGCCCACGACCCCGGTGGTCAACGAGTGGGTCGACTTCCGCTACTCCGCCCACGCCACCGCGCTCGGCAAGAGCCTGCTGGGCCAGCTGGACAACAACAGCCGCCGCGACCACCTCTCCCGGCACAAGATGGCCCGCCTCACCTCGCGGACCATCACCAGCGACAAGCTCCTGCTGTCCCGCCTGGAGTCCCAGCCACCGACGGTGCCCCACCTCGACCTCCAGGAGTACGCGGTGGGCACGGTCTGCGCGGCCGTCCCGATCACCGCGGGCTCGTCGGTGGGCTGCCTGGCCCTCTCCCTCCCCGTCGAGCACGCCCACCGGCTCCGCCAGGCGGCGGACGCCCTAAACAGGAACGCGGCCCCGGTACTGCTGAGCCTCGCCATCTGAGGACCGCCCACCGGTGGTCAAAAGCACGCCCCAGGACCGGGTACTATTTTCTTCGTCGCCGGCCGCGAGGCAAGAAAATGCAGCTGGCGAGAGTCATGCGCCGCTAGCTCAGTTGGTTAGAGCAGCTGACTCTTAATCAGCGGGTCCGGGGTTCGAGTCCCTGGCGGCGCACTTCAGAAGGGCCTCTCGTGGGAGCGAGGGGCCCTTCGGCATGACGCCGCTGCTCCCTCGCGCCACAGGCACAGCTGGGGGTGCGCCCGGCAGCGGCCGGGGGTCCGGGGGTTGTCCCCCGGGGGATGCAGCATCAGCGGGTCCGGGGTTCGAGTCCCTGGCGGCGCACTTCAGAAGGGCCTCTCGTGGGAGCGAGGGGCCCTTCGGCATGACGCCGCTGCTCCCTCGCGCCACAGGCACAGCTGGGGATGCGCCCGGCAGCGGCCCGGGGTCCGGGGGTTGTCCCCCGGGGGATGCAGCATCAGCGGGTCCGGGGTTCGAGTCCCTGGCGGCGCACTTCAGAAGGGCCTCTCGTGGGAGCGAGGGGTCCTTCGATGTCTTGGGGGGTCAGTTTCCGGTAGGTCGGCTCGCCGGGTGGGCGCCACCAGACCGGGTCGGTGCAGCGGAAGCCTTCTCTGCGCAGCAGGGCACGGTGGATCTTGTTCGTCGCCGTGACCGGCATCCGGTCCACGACCCGGACGAACCGGGGCGCCATCTTCGTCCCGAGGTCGGGCTGCGCGGCCAGAAACGCGGCGAACCGCTCCGGTTCGAAGCTCCCGGCGATCGCCGCCATCACCTGGTCCCCGGTCACCGGATCCGGCACCGCGTAGACGGCGACGGCGCCGGCGCCCTCGTATCGCGCGAGGATGTTCTCGATCATCGCGGCGGCCAGGTTCTCGCTGTCGACGCGCAGCCGGTCGTCCGTACGGCCCGCGAAATAGAGGTAGCCGTCGGAGTCCCGGCAGAACAGGTCCCCCGTCCAGTACCAGCCGTCCCGCCGCCGCTCTCCCTCCGCCTCCGGATTCCGCCAGTAGCCCTCGAAGGGGTTCGGCCCCTGGTTGACCAGCTCCCCTATCGCCTCGTCGCCGTTGAGCAGCCGCCCGGCCGCGTCGAACAGGGCCGCCGGGCACTCCTTGCGCGACTCCGGATCGAGGACGACGAGCCCGGGCCCCGCCCGTCCGACGGCTCCGGACGGCGTGCCGGGCGACCACTGCACGGCCGCCCCGCCCTCCGAGGACCCGTACCCCTCCACCAACCGCACCCCGAACCGCCGCTCGAAGGCCGCGGCGTCCACGGCCCCGGCCTCGGTGCCGAAGCCCATGCGGAGCGGATTGTCCCGGTCGTCGTCGCGCTCCGGGGTGGCCAGGAGGTACTGCACGGCCCGGCCCACATACGTGAAGTACGTCGCCCGGTAGCGCCGTACGTCCGCGAGGAACCCCGACGCCGAGAACCGCCGCCGCAGCGCGACCCCCGCCCCGGCCGCGAGCGCGGGGGCCCAGTCGGCGATCACCGCGTTGCCGTGGAACATCGGCATGCAGATGTAGTGGACGTCCTCGGGCCCGACCCCGAACTGGTCGGCCAGCGCGCGCCCCGCGGCGGCCAGTCGGCCCTGTGTGCAGATCGCGGCTTTGGGCGCGCCGGTGGAGCCCGAGGTGAAGTAGAGGAGGAGGCGGTCGCCCGGAGCGGCGGCGGAGGCGTCCGGTCGGGCGTCGGCGTACGGCGCGAGCAGGGCGTCGTACTCCTCGGTGCCGGTCACCAGCAGCTGGACACCCGGTAGTTCGAGGCCCTCCAGCAGAGGCAGCTGGGCCGGCTCGGTGACCAGGACGCGGCATTCGGTGTGCAGGATGTCGCGGGCCAGTTCGGGGCCGCGGCGGGTGGGGTTGATGCCGGCGACGGCGGCGCGGGCGAGGGCGGCCGCGCTCAACCAGAGGGGATATTCAGGGGTGTTGTCGAGGAGGACGCCGATATGGGCGCCCGGCGGCAGCGAGTCGGTCAGCAGTGCCGCCCGGGCCGCGGCGGCGGCCGCGACCTGGTGATGGGTGAGCGTCCGTTCCTCGAACCACAGTCCCGGCCGGTGATCGTCCCACCGGGCGGCGACGAGTTCCGCGACCGTGCGCCTGTTGGACTCCATGGCGACGCACGGTAGTTGATGGACCGTCAGATGTGGAGACCCGTGAGGTCATGGGGTCACGGGGTCAGCGTCACGCCGTCCACGACGACGGTGTTGGTGGTGTCGTCGACATCGTCGCCGAAGCCGAACTCGTCGGACATCGCGTGAAACGTGACCATGAAGCCGACGCAGAACACCACGAACACCCCGAGGAACGCCAGGATGCCCACAGTGGACGCCGCCAGCCTGCCACGCTGCGGCGGCTTGGCCGTGGCGACCACGTTCTGGCCCTCGGCGTAGTGGATGGTGACGAAGTCGCCCTCGAGGTTGGTCGCCGGCCCGTTCTCCTCCTCGAAGCGGACCGTGCGGCCGTCGCGGGCGGTGAACTCGTAGACATGGTGCAGCGTGGTGCTCACGGACGAGTCGCCACCGCCGCCGTGCATCGTCGTGAACACCCGCAGACAGCGCCCCTCGGCCGTCAGCCCGCTGTTCCAGGCACTGCGGATCTGCAGCGAGCGCCGCAGCACCCGGTAGGAGAGGTAGAGAACTCCGGCCAGCATGAGGCTGGGTACGAGGTAGAAGACGACGTCCATGGTGCTCCCCCGGTCAAAGTACTGATCGTGGAGGGAACGTACCCGCCGGGAGTACCGGACTGTCTCAAGTAACGCTCAGAGTTCCGGCACGGTCGTCCAGGCATACAGGATCGCGATGACGGCCGCCCCGATGAAGAACAGTCCGAACACCATGCCCGCCGTGTCCTTGCCGGGCTGCGGCTCACAAGCGGTGGCCTTCTCGGGGTCCGCGGGCGTGTAGTACACGAGGACCTCCTCGCCGCCGGCGCGGTCCCGGGGGCCGCCGCTCTCCTTGAAGCGGACCGCGAGGCCGTCGCCGGTGGTGTAGTCGTACTCGTGCCACTGCACGCGCCGGGCCACGTTGTTGACCATCTGGGTCGTGGCCCAGGCGCGTACCACCCGTGCCCGGGCGGTCAGTCCGCTCTCCCAGGCGGTTCGCCGCTCCCTGGTCCGGCGTACGAGTGCGTACCCGCCCCAGACCAGGAGGGCGATCATCAGGGGCATCACTATGTTGAAGTAGGGGTTCACGGAACGCGGACCCTACCGGAGTTGATCAGGTTGATCAGAAGGTGACGTCCGAGCAGGCGTAGAACGCGTTGCCGGTGTCCGCGATCGTCCATACCGCGAGGATCACGTGGTGGCCGCTCAGGCCCGACGGCAGGGTGCCGCTGTGGGAGAGGGTGGCCGGGGGCTGCTGGCTGTTGTACGGGACCGTGAGGAACGGGGTCAGGTTGAGGTCGGAGCGGGCGAGGTTGTGGTTCTGGTTCCAGCCCGCCTTCGTGACGTAGTACTTGAAGTCCGTGGTGGCGTGGCGTGCGGTGAACTGCCAGCGGAACGTGTAGCTCTGACCGCCCGTCACCTTGGTGGTGGGCCAGGCGCCGCCCGAGGGGGTCTTCGGCGAGCTGAGCTGGCTGAACCGGCTGTGGCCGCCGCTGCATATCGTCCCGTCGGCCGGACCGGACCCGGGGAAGCCCTTGGGGCCCTCGACGCTCTGCGGCTCCCACTGGATGTCGCCGCAGTTGGTCACGGTGCCGTTCTGACAGAGCTTCTGCCGGCTGACGGGGAGGTCGGTGTAGCCGTGTCCGCTCGCGCCGCCGGACGAGAGCACGAGGGCTCCGGCCGTGCTGAGGCCCAGCACGGCGGCGTACCACTTGGTCTTTTTGCGCATGCTGCCGCTCCCTGGAGAACGTGGGGGAAGTTCAGTGAGCCGTGCAGGTCTAGACCAAGTCCCAGATTATTGCCGTTACTTGAGCATGTCCAGACCAATCACTGCCCCGTCTCCCCCCGTCCCGCGCAGAACGCCACCGTCAAGTCCTTGACCAGCGCCTTGCGTTCGTAGTCGTCCAGTTCCACCAGGCCCCGCATGGTCAGCCGGGTCACCGTGTCCTCCACCGAGTCCACGACCGACGTCAGCACGCTCGACCGGTGCTGGGCGTCCAGCGCGGCGATCCGGCGGCGGTGCATCGCGGGGGCGACCTCCGGGGCGTACTCGACGCGTACCGGCTGCACCGAGAACACCTCCAGGCCGACCGGCCCCGCGTCCGCCGCCACCAGCCGGGTCAGCGCGTCCGTCACCGAGTCCACCGACGCCCTCGCCGAGCCCGGCGGCTCCACCGGCACCCGCGCCAGCGCCGCCTCCACGCACTCGCGCAGATACGTCTCGTGGTCCTCGACCCCCAGCGTGGCCCGCACGGTGTCCCGCACCCGCCACACCACGAGGACGACCACCCGCAGCGCGACCCCGTTGCCGTCGGCGGCCGGCATCGGCTCGCCGCGCCAGTGCCGCAGCCGGACATCGACCCGGCGGCGCAGCAGCAGCGGGTTGACCCACATCAGACCGGTGCGCCGGACCGTGCCCCGGTAGCGGCCGAAGAGGCCCAGCACCCAGGCCCGTCCGGTCCGCCCGCGCGCCAGCCCGCCGAAGCCGAACAGGCTCAGGGCACCGGCCCCGGCGTACGCGGCCCACTGAGCGGGACCGAGCCCGGCGCCGGCGTACTCCGGCAGCCGCAGCGCCTCCATCGCGAGCGGCGAGAGCAGGCCCGCCCACCACGAGGCGGCCACGCACCCGGCCGTCCCGCAGATCCCGGCGATCACCCCCGCCGAGCCGGGCAGCACCCGCGCGGGCCGCTCCACGAGGTCCGGGTCGACCTGGGCCGCGGGGCGCGGTCCGGCCGGTAGTGGGCGCCGGAAGCGCGGCTGCTCGCCGGTGCCCTGCCGGCGCCCCACGATCGCGGGGCCCAGCGGCACCGGTGCCGGGTCCGGCTCGTCGCGGAAGAGCAGGTGGACGGGGATCTCGGTGGTCACCTCGTTCTGGATGAGCCGGGCGGGCCGGGACGCGGTGGCCGTCTCGGCCGGCCCTTCGGGCTCCGGTGTCGATGAGGGGGTGTGGGAAGTGGTCGTGCTCATGCGTGCCTCCAGCCTCCGCGCCAGAAACGTCATGACAGTGGATGGGTTGTTGCGGGACAGCGGCCTACGCGAACAGCCGCCGCCAGGTCTCCGGCCCCGGATAGCCGTCCGCCGCGCCGCCCCGCCAGCCCTGGGTGCGCTGGAAGGCCTCCACGGCCCGGCGGTCCGCCTCGCCCCAGCGCGGACCGGGAGCGGTCGTGTAGTACTTGCCGAATCCCTTCTTCACCAGCTGCTTTCCGAGCAGGGTGACGTACTTGCTGCTGACGCCGGGCCGGAACACCGCCCGCCCCGGATAGCCGGACACCCCGTGCGAGGAGGGTGGCCCCGGTGCGGCGGGCGCGGCCGCCCCGGTCTCGTCGATGTCCTTGCCCTGGCCCGTCGCCAGCAGCGTCCAAGTCTGCGGCCCCGGCAGCCCGTCCGCGTCCCGGCCCTGCCAGCCCTGTGCCTGCTGGAAGGCCCGGGTGGCACGGCGGTCGGTGTCCGTCCAGCGGGGGCCCGGGCCCGAGGTGTAGTAGCGCCCGGCGCCGCGCTCGACGAGCATGCGGCCCAGCTCGGTGACGTACTTGTTGTTGGCTCCGGGGCCGAAGTAGGCGGCGCCGGGGTACGGGGCGGCCTCCGTCGGCGACGGCTCGTTCGGCTCGTTCGGCTTGTCGCTGCCCGGCGTGCCCGCCGTCAGCCCCTTGTAGCGGTAGGCGGTGTAGCGGGCCGAGTTGCTCCAGTACGCGTACGGGGTGGCCTGCTTGCGGGCGCGCGGGCGGGTCTCCTCGTAGGCGATGTAGTAGGTGTGCGTGTAGTCCGTCCAGCCGCCGAACATGACCACGTGCGAGCCCTTCTGGGGGTCCGCGGGATTGTGGAACAGCAGGATGTCGCCGGGCTGGAGATCGTCCTTGGGGATCTTCACCCCGTACTGGTCGAGGCTGCCCGTCCATTCGTTGCCCGGCAGGTTCCAGGCCATCGAGACGAAGCCCGAGCAGTCCTGCCGGTAACCGTCGGACCAGTACTCCGACATGCTGTACGGGACCTGCTCGGCGACCCAGTTCTTGGCCCGCGTGATGATCTCGGCGCGGGTGGTGGCCGGTGTCCTGATCACCGCCGGTTTGCCGCCCGGGCCGTGCAGCGGGGCCTTGCCGCCCTGCGGGGTGTCGGGCTCGTCACCTGCGGAAACGCCGGGACGGGCGGGGGCGTGCGGGGCGGCGAGGGCGGGGGCGGCGTGGCCGACGAGGACGGTGGAGGCGGCCGCGGCGAGCACGACCGCCCGGTGGGCCGCGGGGTGGGCCGCCGGGTGGCGGCCGGTGCGGGAATGCGGCAGTACGCGCCGCCAGTGAACACATCCGGGGCAGTCGCAGTCGCTCATGGGATCGAATTCCTCGAATACCGGTTCCTTGAATCCCGGAGCCTCCATGCGATTCCCCTCACACTCCAGATGGAAATGTCCGCGACTGTGCACATTCGTCAGTTTCTCAACTGTCGTCCCGACGCGCATGTTGACGGTCCGAATGATGTACGGCGACCGCTCCGCCCCTGGTGAGGCGGTCCGGAGCACTCCTAAACATCGGGTAGAGTTCTCCGGGTCAGCAGGCGCCGCTAGCTCAGTTGGTTAGAGCAGCTGACTCTTAATCAGCGGGTCCGGGGTTCGAGTCCCTGGCGGCGCACAGACAACGAAGGCCTCTCACTCAGGTGGGGGGCCTTCGTCATGGGCGGGCGAGATCTCTCCGGCGCCGCAGAGACGGCCGGGGGTCCGGGGGTTGCCCCCCGGGGGATGCAGCATCAGCGGGTCCGGGGTTCGAGTCCCTGGCGGCGCACAGACAACGAAGGCCTCTCGCGAGTGCGGGGGGCCTTCGTCATGGGCGGGCGGAATCTCTCCGGCGCCGCAGAGACGGCCGGGGGTCCGGGGGTTGCCCCCCGGGGGATGCAGCATCAGCGGGTCCGGGGTTCGAGTCCCTGGCGGCGCACAGACAACGAAGGCCTCTCGCGAGTGCGGGGGGCCTTTCGTGTTGCCGGGGGCTCGGGCGGGGGTTTACCGGGGCGGTCAAGTGGGTGATCCTTAGCGCGCGTTGGGGTCGAGGGGCGGCTCGGCGGGTGGGGGAATTGACATGTTCAGGGTGGATCTGTTGGGCTCGGTGCGGGTGCACGGCGGGGACGGTCCTGTCGACATCGGCGGGGCGCGGCTGCGGATGCTACTCGCCCGGCTCGCTCTCGAAGGCGGCCGCCCGGTCTCCGTGGACTCCCTGGTGGACGGCCTGTGGGGCGAGCAGCCCCCGGCCGACGCGGCCAACGCGCTGCAGGCCCTGGTGTCCCGGCTGCGCAAGGCCCTGCGCGGCACCGGCACGGTGGACGCCGTGGCGGGCGGCTACCGGCTCTCCGTGCAGGAAGAGGACGTGGACACGTACCGCTTCGAGGACCTGGCGGCCCAGGGCCGACACGCTCTCGCGGCAGGCCGGACCGAGGAGGCGGCACGGACGCTCACGGCCGCGCTGGGCCTGTGGCGGGGCGCGGCCCTCGCGGATGTGCTGGAGGCCCCGTTCGCGGGCGCGGCCGCCACCCGCCTCGACGAACTGCGGGCCGCGGCCGTCGAGGACCGCTTCGACGCCGAGCTGCGGGCGGGGCGGTACGCCGACGTCCTGGCCGACCTCGAGGCCGCCGGCGCGCGACGACCGTTGAGCGAGCGCCTCGCGGGCCTGCGGATGCGTGCGCTGTCGGCGGCGGGCCGCCAGTCCGATGCCCTCGCCGTCTACGAGGACCTGCGCGGCAGGCTGGGCGACGAGCTCGGCGTCGACCCGTCGGCCGAGGTGCGGGAGATCCACCTCGCGTTGCTGCGCGGCGAGTTGGAGCGCCCGGCGGCACGACCCACGAACGCCCCGAGTCGACTGCCGGCCCGGCTGACCAGCTTCGTCGGCCGCGACGGCGAACTGGACCGGCTCGCGGATCTGATGGGTTCGGCCCGTCTGGTGACCCTGGTCGGCCCGGGCGGCGCGGGCAAGACGCGGCTGTCCCTGGAGGCCGCGACGCGGGACGCCGCGCACGCCCGGGACCGCGTCCGCTTCGTGCCCCTCGCGGGTGTGAGCCGCCTCGACCAGTTGGCCGACGTGGTGCTCGGCGCGCTCAGCTCCACCGACGGCCGTTTGTACGAGGGCGGCGGGGCCCAGCAGGCCTCGGCGGTGGAGCGGACGGCGGAGCTCCTCGGCAGTGGCGACACCCTGCTTCTGATCGACAACTGCGAGCACGTCGTCGAGGAGGTCGCCGAGCTCGCCGAGCAACTCCTCGTACGCCTGCCCGAGTTGCGCATCCTCGCCACCAGCCGCGAACCCCTGGCCATCAACGGCGAGTCGCTGTTCCACCTCGGGCCCCTGGACGTCCCCACGGGGTCGCCCGAGCCGGCCGAGGCGATGGCGGCGGCCGCGGTCCGGCTGTTCGTGGACCGGGCCGCCGGGGTCCGGCAGGGGTTCACCCTCGACGAGTCGAACCTGGACGCCGTCCTGGAGATCTGCCGCCGTCTGGACGGGATGCCGCTCGCCCTGGAGCTGGCCGCGGCAAAGCTGCGGTCGATGGGCGTGGAGCAGATCGCGCGCCGCCTCGACGACCGGTTCCGGCTGCTCTCCTCCGGCAGCCGGACGGCCCTGCCGCGTCAGCGCACCCTGCTTGCGATGGTCGAGTGGAGCTGGGACCTGCTCGACGAGCCGGAGCGGATCCTCGCCCGCAGACTGTCCGCCTTCCCCGGCGGGGCGACGCTCGCGGCCCTGGAAACGGTCTGCTCGGACCCGCAGGTGCCCGCCGACGACGTCCTCTACGTGCTCGGCGCGCTGATCGAGAAGTCGCTGGTGCAGGAGGTCCGGGACGCCGACGGTGAGTCGCGCTACCGGATGCTGGACACCGTCCGCGCGTACGCGGCCCGGCGCCTGGCCGAGTCCGGCGACGACCTGACGGCCCGCTTCACGGCGTACCACCTGGCCCTGGCCCAGCGGCACGAACCGCTCCTGCGCACCGGCGCACAGCTGCGCGCCACCGCCGTCTTCGACAGCGAGCACGACAACCTCACGCACGCGCTGCGGCTCGTCCGGGAGGCCGGGGACCGGGAGACGGCGGTGCGGTTCGGTGCCGCGATGTTCTGGTACTGGGGCATCCGGGGGATGGGCAGCCGGCTCGAGACCCATCTGGCGGCCGTGGCCGACTCCGCCGCCGGACCGGCGGCCCTGGGCGGGGACTCGGCGGTGGACCGTGAGTTCCATCCCGCCGGGCTGCTCCTGCGGATGTCCCGGGTCGCCTTCGGGGGCAGCTCGCCGACGGCTGACGATCTGCTCGCCTCGTCCGATCCGTGGGTGCGGGCCAGTGCCCATCTCGCCCGGGACTTCGCGCTCACCGAGCAGGGGGACCTGGAGACCGGGGTGGCGTCGCGGATCGAGGCGCTGCGGGGCTTCGAGGCGGTGGGTGACCGGTGGGGGATCGTGCTCGCGCTGATGCCGATCGGCCGTGACCACTCGCTGCGCGGGGAGCACGCCTCGGCCATCGCGACGTTCGAACGGGCCGTCGTCCTCAGCTCCGAGCTGGGCACCGAGGACTACCTCTATCTCAGCAAGGCGCGACTCGCCCGTGAGCGGCGGCGCAGCGGAGACCTCGACGGCGCGTTCCGTGATCTGCGCGCCGCACACCGCCAGGCCAGGGAGCGCGGCCAGCTGCGGCTGGAGGCCAACATCCTGGTCGGCCTCGCCAACGCGCACCGGATGTCCGGGGACGTGGACCAGGCGAACCGGACCCTGGACCACCTGGAGGCGCTGTCCCGCCGCCGCCCCGACCTCGCGGAACTCGCCCGCGACCTGGTCGTCAGCACCCGCGTCGAGAACCACCTCGCCGAAGGCCGCGCCGCCGAGGCCCGGTCTCTGCTCCCCCGGGCGGCGGGCGCTCTCTTCGGCCAGGGCGCCGGGGCGGGCCTGGCCTGGGTCGCCGAACTCCTGGGCGGACTGCGCACCCTGGAGGGCGACCCGACCGCCGGAGCGACCGCGTTCGGGATCAGCGAGGTCATGCGCGGCGCCTTCGACGCCGGGGAGCCGGAGCTCCAGGGGCATCGCAGGCGGATGGTCGAGGCGCTGGGCGAGGAGGGGTATCGCGCGGCGTACCGGAAGGGGGCGGCCATGCCTCGGGCACAGGCGCGGGACTGGCTGGAGCGGGAGGCGCTGGGGGTGCGGGCGGTGCGGGCTCCGGTGCGGGCGGAGTAGCACGACGACGGGGTGGGCGCCGCACGTGACGTGCGGCGCCCACCCCGTCGAGCTCGGTCACCGGGTCAGCCGTTGTTCTTGCGGTAGGCGCGCATCGCCAGGGGCAGGAACACCACGACCATGCCGGCCATCCACGCCAGACTGCCCGCCAGGGGTGCGGCGACCGCGCCGTCGCCGAGGAGGCCTCGGGTGGTGTCGGCCATGAGGGAGACGGGGTTGACGTCGGACCAGGCGCGGAGCCAGCCGGACATGTCGTCGGCGGGCACGAAGACGTTGCTGGCGAAGGTGAGGGGCAGCACCAGGATGGTCATCAGGCCCTGCACGGAGCCGGGGGTCTTGGCCACCATGCCGAGCCACACCGACATCCAGGAGAAGGACATCGCGAAGGCGATGAGCAGACCGAGGGCGGCGAGCGCGGCGGGCACGGTGGTGTCGGGGCGGTACCCCATGATCAGCGCGAGGACGACCAGGGTGCCCAGGCACACGGCGTAGCGGACGAAGTCGGCGAGGACGGCGCCGATCAGCGGGGCCGAGCGGGCGATCGGCATGGAACGGAACCGGTCGAAGATCCCGGTGCTCGCGTCCGCGTTGAGGGAGACCCCGATGCCGATGCTGGCCTGGAACACGGTCATCACCATGACGCCGGGGACGATCAGCTGCACGTAGGCGTCCTGGTCGCCGCCGGAGATCGCCTTGCCGAAGAGGTAGACGAACATCAGCAGGGAGATGATCGGGGTCAGGACCACGTCGACCAGTTGGAGCGGGGAGCGCAGGAACTTGGTGGCGCCCCGCCCGCCCAGGGCCAGGCTGTGGTGGAGCGTGGGCACGAGACCGATCCGGGCCGGCTTGGCGGGGGCGGACGGCGCGGCGGTGTCGGGGGTGGTGAGGATGTCGGTGGCCATGACGATGGAGTCCTTCCGGGTGGGCAGAGTCGGGGGTCAGACGGCGGCCGGTTCGGCGGTGGCTACGGCGGGTGCGTGGCCGGTCAGGGCGAGGAACACCTCGTCCAGGCTCGGCAGCCGCAGCCCGAGCTCGTCGGCCGGGATGCCGGCGCCGTCGAGCCGGCGGGCGACCGCGGAGACCAGCAGCGGCTCGTCGGCGGGCACGGTCAGCACGCCCGACTCCTCGGCGGCGGCATGCCCGGACAGCTCGGCCAGGATCGCGGCCACCTGCGGGACGTCGGCCGGCACGGTCGGGCGGACCTGAAGGATCTGTCCGCCGACGCGGCGCTTGAGCTCCCCGGGCCGGCCCTCGGCGACCTTGCGGCCCTTGTCGAACACCGTGATGGAGTCGGCGAGCTGGTCGGCCTCCTCCAGGTACTGGGTGGTGAGCAGGACCGTGGAGCCGTCCGCGACCAGCCCCTTGACCACGTCCCAGACCTCCTGGCGGGCGTGCGGGTCGAGTCCGGTGGTGGGCTCGTCCAGGAAGAGGATCCGAGGCCGGCCCACCAGGCTCGCGGCCAGATCGAGCCGGCGGCGCATACCGCCGGAGAAGGTGGCGATGGGGCGCTTGGCGGCCTCGGTGAGCGAGAAGTTCTCCAGGAGCTCCGCGGCCCTGGTCCTCGCGTCCCGCCGGGACAGTCCGAGCAGCCGGCCGATCAGGACCAGGTTCTCGGCGCCGGACAGCGTCTCGTCCACCGAGGCGTACTGCCCGGTCAGCCCGATCAGCTGGCGTACCCGCACCGGGTCCTTGGCGATGTCGTGCCCGCCGATGGTCGCGTGGCCCGCGTCGGGCCGCAGCAGCGTGGCCAGGATGCGCACAGTGGTGGTCTTGCCGGCACCGTTGGGGCCCAGGACGCCGACGACCTTGCCGGCCGGGACCTCCAGGTCCACCCCGTCCAGGGCGGTGAAGTCCCCGTACTTCTTGACCAGCCCCTCGGCGCGGATCGCGTAGGACATCTCAACTCCTCGTCAGCTGCGTGCCGTTCTCGATGAGCGGGACTCTGCCGGGCGGCGCTGACAGGCCGCGGACATCCCGCTGACAGAGCCGGCGGGCGCGCTGACAGGACGTACGAGGACTGTCAGGACGTACGAGAGGGGTCAGGATGTACGAGAGGGGTCAGGGAAGAGGAAGGGAAACGCCAGGTCACGAAAGCCCCTCGGGCGAACCGGGCGCTTCCGGCCGTTTGGCCGGATACCCTCTCGCCCATGGCAGCTCGTGCCCTCCAGGAGCGGCGGACCGATCCCGTTGAACTGGACGGGCTCGTGGGCCGTATGGAACAACAGGCCGCGCACGGAGGCGACGGCCTGGCCGACACCGACCGAGCGTTTCACGCCATCTTGTACCGGGGTGTGGACAACGTGTCGTCGAGCGAGATGCCGGAGGCGTTCCGGGACGCCTTCCACCGCGTACGCACGGATCTCGGGGGTGTGCCGCAGGATCCGTGGATCATCTGCGGGCAGCACCGGCACATCTTGGGTGCGGTACGGTCCGGGGATGCGATACGGGCAGAGGGGGCCATAAGAGAGCACTTCGGCAACATCCGTGCCCGACTGTCCACAACCTCCCCACAAGGCCCCCACAGGGGCCACAATGAACGCGTATGACCGGTAAACACCGCGTTTCGCATCTTGCGATCATGCCTGACACCGTAGAAACCTGGTTTTCAAGATGCTGCGGATACGCGGCACTTGGGGGGCACGGAGCCGGTTGCCGGTGATGACGGGGAGAGGGGGCCCCGTTCATAGGACGATGCCGAGGGGGGCATCATGCAACCGGAAGGTCGCAGTTCCATGTCTATTGGTATGGAGAATGTGGTGACTGCGGCCACCACTGATACGTCTGTGAAGAGTCGAGGGGGACTCGAGCAGACGTAAGGAACCGACAAAGCACGCGATCACTCGCGTGTGGGGGGATGACTCATGACGTCGACGCCGACGGGCGCCCGGCAGAACTTCGACCCGTCTGAAACCACTCAGCTCAGGGTGGCCTCACAGACCCGGACGGGCACGTTCCGCCGGATCAAGAAGACGCTGCCCAAGTACGACTACGAGCACTACAGCCGGTTGGCCGGACCCCTCACCCAGCCCGATCCGTCGAAGCCCTACAAGGTGGAGTACCGATCGCTGATCTCGCAGGAGACACACCGCCTCAGAGTCGCCCTGATGCTGGCCGCCGCGCCGGTGCTCTCCCTGGTCCTGCTGTTCTGGCTGCTCCAGCCCGAGCACTGGACCGAGCGCGACTACGTGGACTTCAAGTGGCTGCCCGCGCTCGACATAGTGATGCTCGTCTCGATCGGCCTGATCGAGTTCTTCCGCTGCATGAACGTGCTGTCGAACGCGCACGCCACGCTGGTCGCCCGCGACCCGATCCCGGTGGTGCCCGAGACCGGCACGAGAGTGGCCTTCCTCACCTCCTTCGTGCCCGGGAAGGAGCCCTTGGAGATGGTCACCAAGACCCTGGAGGCGGCGGTCAAGCTGCGCCACCGGGGCCTTCTGCATGTGTGGCTGCTCGACGAGGGTGACGACCCCGAGGTCAAGGAGGTCTGCGCCCGGCTCGGCGTGCACCACTTCTCCCGCAAGGGCATCGCGAAGTGGAACCAGGCCAAGGGCCCGCACCGCGCCAAGACCAAGCACGGCAACTACAACGCCTGGCTGGACGCCCACGGCGACGACTACGACTACTTCGCCTCGGTCGACACCGACCACGTGCCGCTGCCCAACTACCTGGAGCGGATGCTCGGCTTCTTCCGCGACCCGGACATCGGCTTCGTCATCGGCCCGCAGGTCTACGGCAACTACGACAACTTCGTCACCAAGGCCGCCGAGTCGCAGCAGTTCCTCTTCCACGCCCTCATCCAGCGCGCCGGCAACTACTACGGCGCCCCGATGTTCGTCGGCACGTCCAACGCCGTGCGGATCAGGGCGCTCAAGCAGATCGGCGGCCTGTACGACTCGATCACCGAGGACATGGCCACCGGCTTCGAGATCCACCGCCACAAGAACCCGGCGACGGGCCGCAAGTGGCGCTCGGTCTACACCCCGGACGTGCTCGCGGTCGGCGAGGGCCCCAGCGCCTGGACGGACTTCTTCACGCAGCAGATGCGCTGGTCCCGAGGGACGTACGAGACGATCCTCAAGCAGTACTGGAAGGGCTGGTACTCCCTGCCCCCGGGCAAGCTCTTCAACTACACGATGATGATCATCTTCTACCCGATGTCCGCCCTCAACTGGATCCTCGCGGCGCTCAGCTGCGCGCTCTTCCTGGGCCTGGGCGCCTCGGGTGTGAACATCGACCCCACCGTGTGGCTGATGCTCTACGGCAACGCCTCCGCCCTGCAGATCGGCCTCTACGTCTGGAACCGCAGGCACAACGTCTCCCCGCACGAGCCCGAGGGCTCCGGCGGTGTGGCCGGCATGGTGATGTCCGCGCTGTCCGCGCCGCTGTACGCCAAGGCCCTGATCGACTCCGCGCTGCGCCGCAAGAGCAAGTTCGTCGTCACCCCCAAGGGCGACTCGGCCAGCCCCGACCGCTGGTTCGGGACCTTCCGCTACCACTGGTACTTCATCGCGATCTTCGGCGCCTCGATCGCCGCCGGTTTCGTCTACGGCCACTCGCACCCGGCGATGATCATCTGGGCGATCTTCGCCATGCTGATCACCGCGACGCCGATCTTCGTCTGGCGGCACATGCTGCGCCAGGAGAAGAAGAAGCCCGCCGAGGAGCCGCAGGACCCGGCGGTCCCGGCGCAGCAGCAGTACCAGCCGCAGCCCCTGCCGGCTCAGCACGCGCCAGCCCAGAAGCCGAGCTGGGCCGCCTCTCAGCCGGGCGGCGGAGGCGGCAACAGCGGGGGCAACGACCAGACCATGCAAATCGCCCTGGGTGGACTTGGGGGACGTAAGGAATGAACGACCGTGCCGGACACCGTCGTGCCCGTCGCCTAGCGATAGGTACGGCGGTGGTACTCGCACTGGCCGGGATGAACGGGCCGTGGCTCTACCGCTTCGGGACCGAGAAATACCACCAGTACCAAATCAACAAACCGGAGTACAAAGCCGACAACGGCAAGTGGGAAATCGTCGATTTTCCGGAGGAGTTCAGACAGAACACGATCCACGCGGCGCTGCTGCGCACCGGCAAGGTGCTGCTCGTCGCGGGGTCGGGGAACAACCAGGAGAACTTCGACGCCAAGAAGTTCGACACCCGTATCTGGGATCCGGTCAAGGGCACCGTCAAGAAGGTGCCCACGCCCAGCGACCTGTTCTGCACGGGCCACACGCAGCTGTCCAACGGCAACCTGCTGATCGCGGGCGGTACGAAGCGGTACGAGAAGCTCAAGGGTGACGTCACCAAGGCCGGCGGCCTGATGATCGTCCACAACGAGAACCCGGACAAGCCGATCACGCTGCCCGCGGGCACCAAGTTCACCGGCAAGGAGAACGGCAAGACGTTCGTCTCCAAGGACTCGGTGCTGGTGCCGCGCGCGAAGAAGGTCTTCGACAAGGCGACCGGCGCGTTCCTGCGCAACGACCCCGGTATCTACCGGGTATATGTCGAGGCACAGAAACAGGGCAAGACGCACGAGACGGGTACGCAGGACAACTACCGCATCCAGGGGCTGTCCGGCACCGACGCGCGCAACACCTACGGCATCGCGCAGAAGCTCGCCCTCGACAAGAAGGACTTCCAGGGGATCCGGGACGCCTACGAGTTCGACCCGGTCGCCGAGAAGTACATCAAGGTCGACCCGATGAACGAGGCCCGCTGGTACCCGACGCTCACCACCCTGAGCGACGGCAAGGTCCTCAGCGTCTCCGGCCTCGACGACATCGGCCAGCTGGTGCCGGGCAAGAACGAGGTCTTCGACCCGAAGACCAAGACCTGGACGTATCTGCCGAAGACCCGCCAGTTCCCGACGTACCCCGCGCTGTTCCTGATGCAGAACGGCAAGGTCTTCTACTCGGGATCCAACGCGGGCTACGGGCCGGACAACGTGGGCCGCGACCCCGGGGTCTGGGACGTCGACACCAACAAGTTCACCAAGCTGCCGGGGCTCAGCGACCCCAAGCTGATGGAGACGTCCGGCACGGTGCTGCTCGCGCCGGCGCAGGACGAGAAGTACATGGTGGTCGGCGGCGGCGGGGTGGGCGAGTCCGACCAGTCCAGCGACAAGACCCGGATCGTCGACCTGAAGGCGGACGACCCGAAGTTCGTGGACGGGCCGACGCTGGAGAAGGGCACGCGGTACCCGAGCATCTCGGTCCTGCCGGACGACTCCATCCTGGTGTCGGGCGGTTCGGAGGACTACCGCGGGCGCGGTGACTCCAACATCCTCCAGGCGCGGATCTACCACCCGGAGACGAACACGTTCGAGCAGGTGGCCGATCCGCTGGTGGGCCGCAACTACCACTCCGGTTCGATCCTGCTGCCCGACGGCCGGGTGATGTTCTTCGGCTCGGACTCGCTCTACAGCGACAAGGCCAACACCAAGCCGGGCGAGTTCGAGCAGCGCATCGAGATCTACACGCCGCCGTATCTCTACCGGGACTCACGGCCGTCGCTGTCCGGTGGTCCGCAGACCATCGAGCGCGGCGGGTCCGGGACGTTCACCTCGCAGCACGCCTCGACGATAGAGAAGGTGCGGCTGATCCGGCCGAGTGCGGCGACGCACGTCACCGACGTGGATCAGCGGTCGATCGAGCTGAAGTACAAGGTGGCCGGGGACAAGATCACGGTGACGGTGCCGAAGAACAAGAACCTGGTGCAGTCGGGGTGGTACATGCTGTTCGTCGATGACGATCAGGGGACGCCGAGCAAGGCACAGTGGGTCAAGGTTCCCTAGGCGGTAGCAGGTGAGGGCGCCCTCCGTATGACGGAGGGCGCCCTTCGCTGTACGGCTACTTACTGGCTTTCGCCAAGTTCAACGCGTACTCCGACCACCACTCCCCCGCCTTCGGGCCGCCCTTGCACTCGCCGTCCGACTCTCCCGGGCGCTTGACCCAGACGTACGCGTCGACCAGCGGGTCCGCGGTCTTCGTCGTCGGGGTTTCACCCAGGGCGCGGCCGGGCGGGTTGCACCAGCGTTCGTCGGCCTTGCCCTCGTTGTAGGGGCCGTTGCCGTTGCGGCTGGTGTCGATCACGAAGTGCTTGTTGCCGACCTTCTCGGAGAGCTGCTTGCCGTAGGCGATGGACTCCTCGGTCGAGTAGAAGTTGGAGACGTTGACCGAGAAGCCGTCGGCCTTGTCGACGCCCGCCCACTTCAGCGGCTCGAAGATCTGGTCCGGGTGCCCCCAGCCCGCGTTGCCCGCGTCCAGGTAGACCTTGGTGTTCTCCAGGGACTTGAGCTTGGTGATGGCGCCCTGGAGAAGGTCGTAGCGCTCCTCGTGGAACTCGTCCTGGGTGCAGCCGTCGACCAGGTGCAGTACGGCGTCCGGCTCCAGGATGACCGTCGCCGGGCGGTCCCCGATGCCCGCGGCCACACCGTCGAGCCAGGTCCGGTAGGCGTTGCCGTCGGCGGCGCCGCCCTGCGAGTACTGGCCGCAGTCGCGGTGCGGGATGTTGTAGAGGACCAGCAGAGCCGTACGGTCCGCCTTCTCGGCGGCCTCGGTGAAGCCGCGCGCCTCCTGCTCGGGGTTCTCCGTGCCGATCCACTGCCCGGTGGGCTGCTCGGCGATCTTGCGGATCTGTTCGGCGTCCGCGTCCTTGCCGGCCTTCTCGAACTCCGCGACCTGCTGGGCCGCGGTGCCCTCCGGATTGACCCAGAACGGGTCGGTCCCCTTGGGCTGTTGGGTGATCTTGGCCCCGGACTCGTCGTCCGGCTCGTCCTTGTCCCCGGACGAGGAGCATCCGGCGATCAGCAGTGCGGCCCCCAGCACTATCGCGGACGTCCTCATTCCGGCCCCCCTCGTGCCGTACATCCAACTCCCCCTCGGTGCTGCAGTCCAAGGCTCAATCCTGACATACGTGTCGTGGGGCACACGAGATCACCCGAGCCTTGTCGGGGAGCTGTTACAGCACGATGGTCTGGGTAGGCGCGCGCTGGGACCGGGGCGGGCGGCGAAGGGGAGTGGGCGAGGATGCACCACACCACCCGGGAGCTCCGGCTGGCGGCCGCGCTGGTGGAGGCGGCGGACACCCTGTCCGACGACTTCGGCATCGAGGAATACCTCCGGCGACTGGCGGACCACTGCGTCGACCTGCTGGCCGCGCAGGCGGCCGGGATCATGCTCATCGACGGCGGGCGGACCGTCTCGCTGACGGGCAGCAGCGCGCACGAGGACATGGCGCTCGATCTGCTCCAGGCCCAGCACAGCGGCGGCCCCTGCCTGGACACCTACGGCTCCGGCAGGGCGGTCCCGCCGGTCTCGATCCGGGCGGCCGCGCGGCCTCCCGCTGGCCGGAGTTCACCGAGCGGGCGCTGCGCCACGACGACGTCACGACCTTCGCGGTGCCCCTGCGGCACAGCGATCGGCTGCTCGGCGCGCTCAACGTCTTCGTGCCACCCTGCACGGGGAGCCGTCGTCCGGCTCGGAGCTGCCGATGGCCCAGCTCCTCGCCGATTCCGCGTCCCTCGGGCTCCAGAACAACACGCCGGGTTACTCCCGCAGCCCGTGCGCGCGGTTGAGGACCAGCCCGGTCGGCGGCTTCGGGGGGAGCGGGCCGTCGACCGGGACAGGTGGCGCCGGCGGGCCTAGAGGCCGGTCCCCGTCAGATACGCCGACACGATCACGTTCGCCGTATAGCTGCGGCTCGCCCGGTCGAAGGTGCCGCCGCAGGTGATGAGCCGCAGTTCGGCCCGGCCCTTCTCGTGTGTCCCGTAGGCCTGGCGGGCATCGAAGAGATCGCGGGCGACGACCTGGACGTCGTCGACGGTGAACTCGGCGACCCTGCCGTCGTCGCGGATCACCCGGACCGTCTCGCCCGGCTTCAGCGCGCTGAGCTTGTAGAAGACGGCGGGCCTGGTCTCGGTGTCCACATGCCCCACCATCAACGCGGCCCCGGCGGCCCCCGGCTTCACCCCGGCGGCGTACCAGCCGACGACACCGGCCTGGGCGTAGGGCGGCGGATCGATCGCGCCACCCCCGTCGAGCCCGCGGGCCACCACGGGCGCCTGCACGCCGAGTCCGGGAATGTCGAGGCGCTGCGGCAGCGCCGGCCTCAACGGCTCGGTGGGGGGCGGCAGTTCGACCCCGGGCGGCCGTCCGACCGCCGCCACGTCGCCGGTCGTGGGCGCGGATATCCCGTTGCGCACGTCCGTGACCTCCCGCCCCCACAGCCACAGTCCGAGCAGCAGCATCACCCAGGCCACCCCGGTGAGGAGGCGGCCCGTGCCGGAGGAGCGCATGTCAGTCGGTCCCACGGCTCCGGCGGACCCTCCGCAACACCACGGCCGCGGCCGCCACCCCGGCCAGCACCAGCCCGGTCACCACCTGCGCGATCCCGGGTCCGGCCGTGCGGGCGTCGACGGCGCCGAGGTGAGCCGTGCCGCCGCCGCCCGCCTGGACCGGGGCGACGGGGGAGGTGTACGGGGACGGCTCCTGTACGACGGTGACCGCGGCCTTGTGGGACGTGTCCCCGCAGGTGACCTGGACGTCGTAGGAGCCCGCCCGCAGTTCGGTGCGGACCCGGGTCTCGCCGACGAGGGTGCCTCCCCCAGAGGGGGTACCCCCAGCCCCGGTGAGCCGTACGTCGGCGACGAACGCCGCGGAGACGGCCGTGCCGGTTCTTTCGGCGCAGCCGCTCACGCGCAGGGCGATGTCGGTGCCGGGGGCGGGGGACGACGGGGTGACTGCGACTGCGGCGCCGTCGGCCGCGTGCGCCGCCGGGGTGGTCAGTGCGGTGACTGCCAGCAGTGTGGTGCAGATAGTGAGGCGTAGTGAACCCATCGTGAACCTCCAGATATGTGGAGAGTCCCCCGGGAGCGGCGGCCCCGCATCCTCAGGGGGCCGCCACTACTCCGTACGAGTCGTGTTCATGGGCCGTGGGGTTTCAGATCCGGTCCACGAGGTCCGCGATCGAGTCCACGACCTTCGACGGGCGGTACGGGAAGTCCTCCACCTGCTCCGGCCGGGTCAGCCCGGTGAGCACCAGGAACGTCTGCATACCCGCCTCCATCCCGGCCAGCACGTCGGTGTCCATCCGGTCACCGATCATCGCGCTGGTCTCCGAGTGGGCGCCGATCGCGTTGAGACCGGTGCGCATCATCAGCGGGTTGGGCTTGCCCGCGAAGTACGGCTGCTTGCCCGTCGCCTTGGTGATGAGCGCGGCGACGGCGCCGGTGGCCGGGAGCGGGCCCTCGGTGGAGGGGCCGGTCTCGTCGGGGTTGGTGCAGATGAAGCGGGCGCCGCCGTTGATGAGGCGGACCGCCTTGGTCATCGCCTCGAAGGAATACGTCCGGGTCTCGCCGAGGACCACGTAGTCGGGCTCGTGGTCCGTGAGGATGTACCCGATGTCGTGCAGCGCGGTGGTCAGACCCGCCTCGCCGATGACGTACGCCGTGCCGCCGGGCCGCTGGTCGTCGAGGAACTGGGCGGTCGCCAGCGCCGAGGTCCAGATGGACTCGACCGGCACGTCCAGGCCCATGCGCCGCAGTCGGGCGTGCAGGTCACGCGGGGTGTAGATGGAGTTGTTGGTCAGGACCAGGAAGGGCTTGCCGGACTCGCGGAGCTTCTTCAGGAAGGCGTCGGCGCCGGGGATCGGTACGCCCTCGTGGATGAGCACACCGTCCATGTCGGTGAGCCACGAATCGATGGGCCTGCGGTCTGCCATGTGCGGGATCTCCTGCCGTACGCGGTACTGCGTCGGCCCCAGCCTAGACAGTGGCCGGATCTTGAGGGAATGGCCGACTTCCGGTTGGTTCGGCCTCCCGCCGGCTTTCGGGTGTCTCAGCGGCGGCGGGCCAGGAGCAGCGTGCCGCCGGTGGTGAGGAGGAGGGCGGCGGCCAGGAGGCGGGCGGGAGTGCTGGGGCCGGTGTGGGCCAGTTCCGCGGCTTCTTCGGCGTCGGGGAGGGCGTCGGCGGTGCCGGTGCCGGTGTCGGCGTCGGCGTCGGCGTCGGCGTCGGTCGGGGGCGGCGCGGCGGCGTCGGTGGCGACGGCGAAGCGGTAGTCGTTGGACTGGCCCACCCAGTCGCCGTCGTCTTCATGGCGTTGTACGACCGCGGCGTTCGCGGTGACCTCGTTCGGTACCGCGTCCGAGGTGAGGGCGAGACGGACCTTCACCGTGCGGGTCTTGCCGGGGGCGACGGTGAGGCCCTGCCGGAACACCCCTACGAGTTCGTCCTCGTCGGTGGTCTCGAAGCGGACCGGGTGGGGGCGCTTGCCCTCGTAGAACTCGAGTTGGGGCTGGTCGGGTTCCAGGGCGTGCTTCTTGTCGAAGAGGACCACCACCGGGTGGATGTTCTCGCAGGTGCGGTCCGTGGTGTTGGTGAGGTCGAGGTACCAGGTGCCGTATCCGCCGCCGATCTCGTAGGCGTCGGGGCCGCCGTGGATGCGGGTGGTGAGGGGGAAGGTGCGGGCGGAGGCGGCGCACGTGGGCGCGGCGGGGGCGGCCGGGGTCGCTTGGGCGGGGGTGGGCGTGAGGAGGAGGGCGGCTGCCGCGGTTAGGGGGAGGGTGGCGGTGGCGGGGGTGCACAGTCGCATAAACACATGACCATGGCGGGTGGGGGTGGGGAACGGGGGGTGCCGCTCCGGGCTGGGGTCGAATGCCGCCCGATCGGCGGTGGGGGATGCCTGCGGCGGCCCGTGGCGGCTTCGGTGGGGGTTCGCGTTGCGCACTACGGTCGGATTGGGGGTCGGTGCCGCACCGGGGGGTGTCCGTCCTCGGTCGGGCGGTGCGGTGGGCTGGGGATGTGCTCTTGGTTGGTCGCCCGACGCTGCGGGCGGACACCCCCCGGTACGTCCCCTTCTCGCCGTTGCGCAAGCGCGGGCCCGTCCCGCCTGGGGACAGTGCGGCGGTCGGGTGCGTCCCCGCCTGGGGCGGCGCGGTGGTGCGGGCCCGTCCCGCCTGGGGACGGTGCGCAGGCGCGGGCCCGTCCCGCATGGGGACGGTGCGGCGGTGCGGGTGCGTCCCGCATGGGGACGGTGCGGCGGTGCGGGTGCGTCCCGCATGGGGACGGTGCGGCGGTGCGGGTGCGTCCCGCATGGGGACGGTGCGGCGGTGCGCCGCTGCGGGTGCATCCCGTCTGCGGACGGTGCGCTGGCACGGGTGGGTCCCCGCCAGGGCCGGTGCGCTGGTGCGGGTGCGTTTCGCCTGGGGGCCTCGACTGCGGTTCTACGGTGGGCAGCTCAGCCTGTTGCTCGGCCGAACAGTGGGGCGAGGAGTAGTTGGGCGGCGCCCTCGGCCACGGCCCGGGGGCCGCCGGGGGCGAGTCGTACGGGCACGGTGGCGTTTCCCTGGGTGCGGGCGTCCAGTGCTGTCTGTACTCCTCGTACGAAGAGTTTCGGCGCTGCGGTGACCGTGCGTCCGCCTAGGAGTACTACGTCGATGTCGAGCAGGCCGACCAGGTTCGCGGCGCCTGCGCCCAGTACCCGGGCCGCCTCCTCTGTGTCTCCTCTTGCCACGGCTCCCAGGCACAGGGCCTCGATGCAGCCCCGGTTTCCGCAGCCGCAGGGTGGGCCGTCGAGTTGGATGACCTGGTGGCCGAACTCTCCCGCGCCCGTACGGGCGCCCCGGTGCACCTTGCCGCCGATCACCAGGCCGGCCCCCAGTCCCGTACCGAGATGCAGATAGGCGAAGGAGTCGGCCTCGTCCCCGACGGCCAGGCCCAGGGCTGCCGCGTTGGTGTCCTTGTCCACGGCGACCGGCATGCCGAGCCGGTGCGACAGTGCGTCACGGAGGGGGAAGCCGTCCCACTCGGGGAAGCCGGTGACGCGGTGCAGCACGCCGCGCCCGTGGTCGAGCGGTCCCGGCAGGGCCACGCCCACACCGAGTACCGACTTCGGCCGCAGGACTGAGAGCAATGCCTCGGCGAGGCCGGCCACCCCCTCCACCACGGCGTCTGCCCCCGACCCGAGGTCCATGGCGACGCACCGCTCCCCCACCACGGTCCCGTCCAGGTCGACCAGCACCGCCCGCAGCTCGTCCCGGTCAAGGTGCACTCCGAGTGCGTGGCCGGCCTCCGGGACCAGCCGCAGTACCGTCCGGGGCTTGCCGCCCGTCGATGCCCGTTGGCCCGCCTCCGTGGCGAGGTCCTCCTCACGGAGCCGGGCGGTGATCTTGCTGACGGCCTGGGGGGTGAGGCCGGTGCGGTCGGCGAGTTCCAGGCGGCTGATGCCCTCGGTTCCCGCAGTGCGCAGCAGGTCCAGCACCAGTGCGGTGTTGTGGCTGCGCAGCCCGAGCAGGTTCACTCCGGCCGTCACCGGGCGCCCGCCGCTCGCCGACTTCTTCGTCCTGTCCACGCCACCATTCTCCCTATGGCTTGCACTTTGGCAACAGCGTTGCCAAAGTGGGAGGCATGACTGGTACGACTGGTACGGCTGGTACCCCTCTCCGCGTGGGCCTCATCGGTTACGGCCTCGCGGGCTCCGTCTTCCACGCCCCGCTGATCGCCGCCACCGAGGGCCTCGTCCTCGACACGGTGGTCACCTCGAACCCCGAGCGCCAGGAGCAGGCCCGCGCCGAGTTCCCGGACGTACGCGTCGCCGCCACGCCCGACGAGCTGTTCGAGCAGCGGGGTGGCGAACTGGATCTCATCGTCATCGCCTCCCCCAACAAGACGCACGTCACGCTCGGCACCCGTGCCCTTGAGGCCGGTCTTCCGGTCGTCGTCGACAAGCCCGTCGCCGGCACCGCCGCCGAGGCGCGGCAGCTGGCCGCGCTCGCCGAGGAGCGGGGGCTGTTCCTCTCCGTCTTCCAGAACCGGCGGTGGGACAACGACTTCCTGACGCTTCGCAAGCTCCTCGCCGACGGTGAGCTGGGGGACGTATGGCGCTTCGAGTCCCGTTTCGAGCGGTGGCGGCCGCAGCCCAAGGGCGGGTGGCGGGAGTCCGGTGACCCGGCAGAGATCGGAGGTCTGCTGTACGACCTCGGCAGCCATCTCGTGGACCAGGCACTCGTCCTCTTCGGTCCCGTCACCTCGGTGTACGCCGAGTCGGACATCCGGCGCGGCGGCGCCTCGGTCGACGACGACACCTTCATCGCGCTCACCCACGCGAGCGGAGTGCGGACCCAGTTGTACGCCACGGCCACCACCGCCCAACTCGGGCCCCGCTTCCGGGTGCTGGGCTCGCGGGCCGGTTATGTGAAGTACGGCCTCGATCCCCAGGAGGCGGCCCTGAAGGACGGCGAGCGGCCGGCCGAGGGCAAGGACTGGGGGCTGGAGCCCGAGTCGCTGTGGGGGCGGGTCGGTGCCGGTGAGTCCCCGCTGACGGGCGGCGGTCGGCCCGAACCGACCCTCGCCGGGGACTACCCCGCTTACTATGCGGCCGTGGCGAAGGCCCTGCTCGACGGCGGTCCCAACCCGGTGACCGCACTGGAGGCGGCCGCCTCCCTCGACGTACTCGAGGCGGCCCGCCGTTCGGCCCACGACGGAGTGGTGGTGAAGCTGTGACGCACAGCGGCGAGTTGACCCCGAAGTTCCACCCGGAACTGACCCCGCCCATCGAGGAGCTGGAGGCACAGGAACGCCGCCTGGTCTTCCGCCAGTTCACCCATGACGACGCCTGGGCCCTGGGTTCCCTGCTGGTGGAGCTGGCCCGTGAGCGCCAGGCCCCCGTCGCCATCGACATCCACCGCGCCGGCCAACAGCTCTTCCACGCCGCCCTGCCGGGCTCCGCCCCGGACAACGACGCCTGGATCAACCGCAAGCGCCGCGTCGTGGAGCGCTACGGCTCCGCCTCCTACCTGGTCGGCGCCCGCTTCCGCGCCAAGGGCACCACCTTCGAGGAGTCCTCACGTCTGGACCCGGACGAGTACGCGGCCCACGGCGGTTCCTTCCCGATCACCGTGGAGGGTGTGGGGGTCATCGGTTCCGTGACGGTGAGCGGTCTGCCTCAGCTCCAGGACCACAAGTTCGTGGTGGAGGCGCTGGAGGAGTTCCTGACCAAACAGACCAGGTAGCACTGCACCCACCCAGGGGCGCGGGGAACTGCGCGACCAGCCACGAACAGCCCGCGGCTGACGTACGAGCCGCAGTTCCCCGGCTCTCCCAGCGGAGCGTCTACGCGTCCTTGAACTCCTGCCGCTGACGTCCGAGCCCCTCGATCTCCAGCTCGACCACATCCCCGGCCCGCAGGAACGGCTTCGGTTCCGGCTGCCCCAGCGCCACCCCCGCCGGCGTCCCCGTGTTGATCACATCACCGGGGTACAGGGTCATGAACTGGCTGACGTACCGCACCACTTCCGCCACCGGGAAGATCTGCTCGGCCGTCGTCCCGTTCTGCTTCAGCTCCCCGTTCACCCAGAGCTTCAGCGACAGGTTCTGCGGGTCCGGTATCTCGTCCGTCGTCACCAGCCACGGGCCCAGCGGGTTGAACGTCTCGCAGTTCTTGCCCTTGTCCCAGGTCCCGCCCCGCTCGATCTGGAACTCCCGCTCGGACACGTCGTGCGCCACCGCGTACCCGGCGACATGCGCGAGCGCCGCCTCGTGCGAGTCGAGGTAGCGGGCCGTACGTCCGATGACCACCGCCAGCTCGACCTCCCAGTCGGTCTTCTCGGACTTGCGGGGCACGAGGACGGTGTCGTGCGGGCCCACGACCGTGTCGGCGGCCTTGAAGAAGATGACGGGCTCGGCGGGCGGCTCGGCGCCGGTCTCGCGGGCGTGGTCGTGGTAGTTCAGGCCGATGCACACGATCTTGCCGATCCGGGCGATCGGCGGTCCGACGCGCAGCCCGGTGGCGTCCAGCGCGGGCAGCTCGCCGGCCTCCGCGGCCGTGCGGATCCGCCCGAGCGCCGCGTCGTCGGCGAGCAGCGCTCCGTCGATGTCCGGGACGAGACCGCTCAGGTCCCGCAGCGTCCCGTCGGCGTCGAGCAGCGCGGGCGTCTCCGCTCCCGCCGTACCGACTCGCAGCAGCTTCATGATCACAATCTCCCTCGATCGCGGGGCGCCATCCCATGGGTGCAGCCATCGGATGACTGGTCGATCCTCCAAGGTCGGCGTCCAGTCCGCAATACCCGGTTCACGGACTGGACCGAGACCCTGGTGATCAGCGGTAGAGCGCCGCCCGCTCCACCGCGCTCCACGTCGTGCTGGTGACCACGTACAGCGCGGCCGCCAGCGGCACGACCGCCACGGTGAAGAGCGTGAAGAAGGACATGAACGGCATGACCTTGCTCATCGCCCCCATCCCCGTCATCGGCTGCCCGTCGACCACGGGTACGGCCGGATTCGCGGCCATCATCCGCTTGGTACGGCGGAAGTTGAATGCGGCAACACAGGCGACCAGCGTGAACAGCCCGACGTAGACGAGTCCCGCTCCCCCGAAGGCGCCGCCGTCGCCGAGCGCGTCCGCCCAGTGGTTGCCGAGGGGGGCGGCGAAGAGCTGATGGGTCAGGAGCGGGTTGGTCGTGTTCGAGAACAGGTGGTAGAGGAGGAAGAACGCCGGCAGCTGGCACAGGCTCGGCAGACAGCCGGACAGCGGGGAGACCTTCTCCTCGGCGTGCAGGGCCAGTACGGCCTTCTGGAGTTTCTCGGGGTTCTTCGCGTGCTTCTTCCGCAGTTCGGCGATCTTCGGCTGGAGTTCAGTGCGGGCCTTCTGTCCGCGCGCCGCCGCGCGGGACAGGGGGTGCACGAGGAGTCGTACGAGCGCGGTGAACAGGACGATCGCGCCGGCCGCGGCGGATGCGCCGAGCAGGGGGTGGAGGAGGTCGGCGAGATGCTCGACCAGGGTGGCGAAGACGGACATGGGTGAGCCCTCCGGGGGTCTCGTCAGTGCCGGGAACCGGATACGGCGATCCGGGAAGGGTGTGCGGCATGACGACCAGCGCGGGGTCCGCGTCACCTCTCAAAGGCAGCCGGGAGTGCTCTCAGGGAGCCTCGGGGTGCTTCGGGGTGCTTCGGAAGAGAAGGTGGGTGCCCCTACGCGGCGGTCGCCAGGAGGGCGTGTCCCGGTGCGCGGGGCCTGGTGCGGCCCTTGGCGTCGGGGTCGCGTTGCGGCAGGAAGGCCGTGCGGCGGGCGCGGTCGCGGATGGCCGTACGGACCCGGGTGGGCGGTACGGCGGGTGCGCAGCGCGCGACGAGCAGAGAGCAGGCGGCGAAGGCGGAGCCGGCCGCGGCGGTCGCCGCGAGGGCGACGGCGGCGGAGAGGCTGCCGGTGTCGAGGAGTGCGACCTGGAGGAACAGGAGCAGCAGGGGTACGGCGGAGCGCGGACCGCGGATCATCGGCCACCCCTCCCCTCGCTCACCGGACGACGTACGTTATTCGTACCTGTGTCGGTTATACCTGATCGGTCACTACAGGCTCCAACAGCCGCTTGGGCTTCAGCAGAGCCCGGCTGACCGGATCCACCGGGTCCGGATCGAGTCCGGGGCCCGGAATCATGAGGATGTCGGCGGGCGGTACGACGGACGCGCAGGCGGGGCACTCGCCGTACGGGCCGAGTTCGGTGCCGCACTCCGTGTGCCGGAAGGCGCGCAGCACCGTCTTGTCGTAGTGCTCGCGGCCCCACCGCCCGAGTGAGCGCACCACGGGCCACAGCTCGATACCGCGGTCGGTCAGGACGTACTCGTCGCGCGGCGGCGACTCCTGGTACCGGCGCTTCTCCAGGACGCCCTCCTCGGTGAGCATCTGGAGGCGGGCGGCGAGGACGGCGCGGGGGATGCCGAGGTGGCCGAGGAAGTCGTTGTAGCGCCGTACGCCGTAGAGGGCGTCGCGGACGACGAGGAGCGTCCAGCGCTCGCCGACGATCTCCAGCGCGCGGGCGATCGAGCACTCCTGTGTCGCGTAGTCCTTGCCCAGTGCCATGCCGTCCACCTTAGCCACTTTGCGAGCGATTGGTTCAGTCACCGAACCGACCCTGTTACGGTACTCCGTATGACTAGGTTCAGTGAACGAACCATCACCAAGGTGCCGACTCCGGCGCCCCTCCCACCCGCCGGGCCCACCCTCGCCCTGACCAGCGCCGCCACCGCCGTGGCCCTGATGACGTACACCGCGCCGATGGTCACGCTCCCCGACATCGCCGCCGCCCTGCACACCCCGCTCTCCGCCCAGGCCTGGCTCCTGAACGGCACTCCGCTCGGTCTCGCCGCCCTCCTCCTGGTCGCCGGCAGCCTCGCCGACGACTACGGCCGCCGCCGGGTCTTCGTCGCCGGCACCCTCGCGCTCGGCCTCACCACGATCCTCGGCGCCTTCGCCTCCAACACCTGGCTGTTCACCCTGGCCCGCATCGCCCAGGGCGCCGCCAGCGCGGCCCTCCTCGCGAGCAGCCTCGGCCTGATCGCCCACGCCTTCCCGACACCGGCCGGGCGGCTGCGGGCGACCGGGGTGTGGGGCGCGTTCGTGAGCGGCGGGATCGCGGTGGGGCCGATCGTGACCGGTGCCATGCCGAGTTGGCGGTTGTCGTACGTCGCGCTCGGCGCCGCCGCCGTGGTCGTGGGGGCCGTGTCGGCGCGCGCGTTGCCGCATGTAGAGGAAAGGAGGGCGGCGCCGGACCTCGTGGCGGAGGAACGGCCGTCGGTGGACCGGCACGCGTCCCTCGCCCCGCGTGGCCGCCGCCCAGACCTCGGCGGAGCCGTGACCTTCGGGTCGGCCCTGGTCGCCCTGGTCGCGGCCCTGACACTGGGCCGGGACGGCTGGCTGCGGGCTCCGGTGGGGCTGTTGCTGCTGGTCTCGCTGGTGCTGCTGGCCCTCTTCGTCGTGGTCGAGCGGCGCGCGGCGGCCCCGATGATCGACCTGGGTCTGCTCCGCCGCCCCGGTTTCCTCGCCTCCTCCGCGGGCGGGCTCTTCACGGGGCTCGCGGTGATCGGGCTGTTCAGCTTCCTGCCGGCCCTGCTCCAGCAGACGATGGGACTGTCGGCGATGGACACCGCCTGGCTGTTCCTGCTCTGGTCGGGGCTCTCCTTCGCCGTGGCACTCCAGGCACGCCGACTGTCCGGCCGGGTATCCCCGCGGCTGCAACTCGCCCTCGGTTTCCTGCTCCACGCGGCCGGCGTCCTGACCATGCTGGGCTCGGTCAGCTCCGGCTCCTGGACCCGCCTGCTCCCCGGCCTGGTCGTGGCGGGAGTGGGCAGCGGTCTACTGAACGCCGCGTTGCCGCTGCTCGCCGTGGAGTCGGTGCCCGCCCAGCGGGCGGCGATGGGATCGGGAGCCCAGCAGACCCTCCGGTACATCGGGTCCTGCGCGGGGGTCGCCCTGACGATCGCCCTCGCGACCTCTTCGGACGGAGGCCTGGCCCGGGGCGCGGATGTCGCGATGGCGGTGTCGGCGGGGCTGGCCGTGGTGGCGGGGGGTGTGGTGGGGGTGCTGCGGGAGCGGGGATGAGGGTGAGGGGCGGGCCCGGGGGCTGGCTGGTGGATCATGCCGGTCGGCGCCGCCGATCGGGTCAGCGGCGCCTTTGTCCGACAGCAGGTGCTCGCCATGTGGCCGGACCCTTGGGCCGTGGTCGCCGAGTCCGACCGAGCGCAGTGGGACTACGCCCCGCTCGAACGGGTCGGCCCACTGCGCTTCGGCATGAGCCAGCAGGCGGCGGCTGTCGCGATGGAAGCAGGGGGTTACGCCTCCGACAGCGCCACGGAGATCACCAAGTTCGCCCGGCTCCAGCAGCTGCGCACGCGGTTCCGGCCGCGAGCTCCGAACGTTCCACTCCTCGGCCGGAACGCAGTCGTACAGAGTGTGGGCCCAGTCGTTGGACCTCCCGAAGACCAGCCGAGTCAGCAGTACGTCCCCGGCGCGCTGCGCACGTGGGTTCATCCCGCGTTGAGGAGTGGCGCGCGGCGCATGTCCTAACGGGGGCGCATCGAGACCAGCTTGCCCCAGACCACCAGGCGGTATCGGGAGGTGTACTCCGGGGTGCAGGTGGTCAGGGTGATGAAGTAGCCGGGCGCGGTGTAGCCGCGGGTGGGGTGGACCGTCGAGCGGGGGATCTTTCGGAGCACTCCCGAGTCGCGGGCCGAGGTCTGGCCGAGGGTCGTGTCCACGGCGTACGTGTAGACGGCGTCCTCGGTCTCGACCTGGAGCGTGTCCTCGGGCGCGAGCCGGTTGATGTACCGGAAGGGCTCGCCGTGGGTGTTGCGGTGCCCGGCGAGGGCGAAGTTGCCTGCCTGGCCAGGCTGTTGGGTGCCGGGGTAGTGGCCGACGTACCCCTTGTTGAGGACGTCCTGCTTGCCGACGCCCTCGGCGACGGGGACGCGGAGGCCGAGGCGGGGGATGGTGAGGATGGCGTAGGCCTGGGACCAACTGGGTTGTCGGGAGCGGGTGGTGGACTGTTGCGGCTGCCGACTGAGGGTGCCGGTATCGGTGTTCGGGGTGTCCGTGCTCCGCGGGCTGGGTGCGATGTCCGGCTCCCGCCCGGTGTCCCACTCCCGCTCCAGCGCCTCCACCTTCCGCTCGGCGCCCCGCCGTGCCTCCCGGTTGGTCCACCACAGCTGATGGACGACGAGCAGCAGAAGTACGACCCCTACGGTGACCAGGAGTTCGCCGCCCGTCCACAGCGCGCGCCGGCGACGGACACGCCGACGCCGGGTCTCGTGCCCCACCACGGGAACCCGCATGCCGTACACCGCCCTCCGCCTGTGCACGCCGCCTTCACCGGGCCCGCACGATAAGCGCTGCCACCTCAAGTGACCAGCCCCATAAGCTCGTCGGCCATGAGCAAGTACTGGCTCCTCACCCTGGTCCCGTTCCTCGGCGGCCTCGTCCTCACGGCGTACGAGGCACGGATCGCCCTCACCGAGCATGTGCTGCGCCGCATCGGCCGCCGTGCGGAGGCGGTCGTGACGGGTCACACCGCGTCTCGGGAGGGGACGTATCCCTCCCTGCATCCGGTGGTGCGCTGGACCGACGAGCACGGCGAGCAGCAGGAGCACGCGGTCGTCGCCTCGGGACCGGGCGCGCACCGGCTGTCGGAAGGCGCGGTGGTCCGCATCATCCACCCGCCGGGTGTCCCCGGCACGGCGGCGCTGGACACCCCGGAGCGTTACAGGACGGCGGTGTTCGGGATGTGGCTGGGCGTACTGCTGTGGGTGGGCGCGCTGGCGGCGGTGCTGATACGGATCGCGACGCTGCTGCCGACGTATCACTACTGACCGCCGGTATCCACCGCGCTCACTAACCGCTGCCCCTTCTGACAACCGTTGGAAAAATAGAAAGCCGGATAGAAAGAAAGCGCTGTCACGCATCTCGACAACCCCGCACACCACACTCGATGCTTCGTGATGGCACGCGGGGGGCGCGATGGGCGAGCCACTACGTCTTCAGCCCGGCCGCCCGTTCAGGGACAGGCGGTCGAGCCCCACGGAGAGGCGGACAGGACAGCCATGATCCGACGCAGAACGCTGCTGACAGCCGCAGGAGGCACCCTCCTCGGCAGCGCCCTGGCGACGGGCACCGCACGCGCGGACGCCACGATCGCCGTCACCCCCGGCACGTCGTACGGCACTTGGGAGGGCTGGGGCACCTCCCTCGCCTGGTGGGCGAACGTGTTCGGCGCGAGGGACGACTTCGCCGACCTCTTCTTCACCACCAAGTCGACGACCTACAACGGCACTTCGCTCCCCGGCCTCGGTATGAACATCGCCCGCTACAACCTGGGCGCATGCAGCTGGAACACCGTCGGCGGGCAGTCGATGGTGGCCTCCGCCAACATCCCCGCGTTCAAGCAGATCGAGGGCTACTGGCAGGACTGGAACAACGAGGACCCCACCTCCTCCGCCTGGGACTGGACCGCGGACGCCACCCAGCGCGCGATGCTGACGAAGGCGGTGGCGCGCGGCGCGACGACGGAGCTGTTCGCCAACTCGCCGATGTGGTGGATGTGCTCCAACCACAACCCCTCGGGCGCCTCGGGCGGCGGCAACAACCTCCAGACCTGGAACTACCGCCAGCACGCCTCCCACCTCGCCGCCGTCGCCCTCCGCGCCAAGAACAACTGGGGCGTGAACTTCGCGACGGTCGACCCCTTCAACGAGCCCTCGTCGTCCTGGTGGACCGCCACCGGCACCCAGGAGGGCTGCCACATGGACTCGACGGTCCAGGCCGCCGTACTGCCGTACATGCGCAGCGAGTTGAACAGCCGAGGGCTGACGAGCGTGCGGATCTCGGCCTCGGACGAGACGAGCTACGACCTCGCCCGCACCACCTGGAACTCCTTCAGCTCCACGACGAAGGGGTACGTCAACCAGGTCAACGTGCACGGCTACCAGGGCTCCGCCGGCCGCAGGGACCAGCTCTACACGGACGTGGTGACGACAGCCGGCAAGAAACTGTGGAACTCGGAGACCGGCGACAGCGACGGCACCGGGTACAACATGGCCTTCAACCTCCTGTACGACTTCCGCTGGCTGCACCCGACGGCCTGGGTCTACTGGCAGGTCATGGACCCGAGCGCGGGCTGGGGCGTGATCAAGTACGACGCGAACACCCTGAAGGCGGGCGCGATCGAGCGGAAGTACTACGTGCTGGCCCAGTTCAGCCGCCACATCCGCCCCGGCATGCGGATCCTGGACACGGGCGTGAGCTATGCGACGGCGGCATACGACGCGACGGCGAAGCGGCTCGTCATCGTCGCCCTCAACACCTCGACCTCGGCCCAGACCCTGACGTTCGACCTGTCGCGCTTCACGACGGTGACGGGCGGGACCGGCGGCCTGGTCCCGCGCTGGAACACGGTGACGACGGGCGGTGACGCGTACCGGTCGTACTCGGACAGGTATCTGAGCGGGAAGTCGGTGGCGGTGCCGTTCGCGGCGAAGGCGGTGCAGACGATTCAGATCGACGGGGTGACGATCTGAGGGAGCGGGCCGGGGCGGATCACCGGGGCGGAGCCGGCTGATCAGGCCGGCTCCGTCGGCTCCGTCGACGAGGGCGAGCGGTCGCGGGCCGCGGTCTGGCGCACGTGCTGGTGGAGCTGCCAGGCCGTGACCGCGACGATCGGTACGACGACGACGGGCACGATCCACGACGGAACGCCGATCCACACGGCCGGCAACCCCACGCCCGCACAGGCGACCGTCATGACGATTAGCAGCGTCTTCCCCAACGGCCGCCAGGTGAACGGCTCGTGACCGAGGGGCCGGGCGATCCGCACCGCGCCGAACCCGAGCCCCAGCGCCGCGAGCAGTCCCAGGAACGTGCCGATGGCGTACGTCATCTGGGGCTCGTCGCGTGGCGCGTCGGAGGTGTTCTGCCGTAGCTCCCCCTTGCCCACCGTCATGACCTCGCCCCGCCAGAGGGTGCCGGTGATCCGGTCGCCCGGTACGAGCCGCTCCAGCACCGGGTCCGGATCACCGAAGGACACGGTTCCGCTCCAGACGGGGGCGCCGTCCAAGGTCGCGGTGTAGCTGCCGCTTCTCTTGCCCGGCTCGTTCCTCGTGCGCTCGACGGTGAGGGCGACCGTGAGCAGGCAGTCCTCTGCCGCCGCCCTTGCCGCCGATCGGTCCGGGCACGGCTCGGCGGCCCGGTAGTCCTGATACCTCTCGACGTCGGAGGGCAGCCAGGCGGAGAACACCAGCCAGCCGCCCACGGCCGGGACAACGGACAGCAGGACGAGCAGGACGCCCATGAGTCGCGCCCGTATCGAGGACCGCGGAGTCGTATCTATTCCGGTCACCGTCATCACAAGCCCCCGTATCGCTGTGCCGTGGTGTTGCCGTTGCTGTGGTGTCGCCGTCGCCGTCGTCGTTGCCCACCATCTTCATCCACTCCGGCGGCCGACAGGGCGGGCCAGGGCTCCGCCGAGTGTCCTGGCCTGCGTATATCTCTCCTCATTGAGCCATCGGCAGTACGGTGTCCCCCATGCGCCCCGACACGCCTGCCGAGAACGTCGACCACACCGCCGAAGCGGCACGCCTGGAGCGAACCGCCGGCCTGTATCCCGAGGACGCCGAAGCCCTGCTCCTGCAGGCCGCGGCCCACCTGGAACTGGCCGGCGACCGCCCCGCGGCGACCGCCCTCTACGACAGCCTGCTGGCATCGCAGACCGCCCTGGAGAACCCCTTCCTGGTACGCGCCCTCAAGGCGTCGAACCTCTGGGAGTACGGCCATGAGGCAGAGGCCCGCGCCATCATCGAGGGCGTCCGGGCGGCGTCACCGCGGGACCCGGCGCCCTGGGTGATCGTGGCGGAGGCCCTGGAGGCCCACGACGAGCTGGAGGCGGCCCAGGAGACGTTCACCGAGGGCACCCGCCTGCTCCTGGCGGACGTGCAGGAGCCCCCGTACTCCACGCATCCCCTGCTGTTCGGCCGCCACCGGGTCCGCCGCATGCTGGGCGCGGGCCACGACGACTGGGACATGCTCGCGGACACCCTCCACACGTCGCCGGTGCCGTTGGACGAGCTGCACGACCCGAAGCGCGTCTGGTCCCTGGGCTCGGACAACCCGACGGAACTGGCGGCGGAGATCTCCCGTCTGCGGGCAGAGCTGGGCACGTTCAGGGAGGCCCTGTCCCGCCCGTTCCCGGTGGCGGTCCTGCACTGGCCGTCGGCCGAACTGACGGAACTGGTCACGGCGTATCCGACGCTGGCGGAGGAGTACCCCTCCCACGAAGAACACCTCGCGACCATAGAGGCCTCCCTGCGGGAGCTGGCCGCCTCCGGCACCCCGAACCTGGGCATCGTCACGGGCACCGTCCCGTCGTACGAGGCCTTCGCGGCGTCGGAGGGCGCGTCACCCGGCGACGGGGCGCTGCTGCCGCAGTACGCGACGACCCTGGCGGCCCGGGGGCGCGCGGTGGCTTGGCCTCCGCAGCGGGGGGCGGTTTGCTGGTGTGGGTCGGGGCGGGTTTATGGGGAGTGCCACGGTACGCAGGAATAGCGGAGCCGTGGGGGCCGGACATGTCCCAGCCAGGCTTTTCGGTCGCGTTACTCTTCGCCGCCGTCTGGCTGGGCACCGGCTTGAGGATCATCCACGCCGCGAGGGGCCCGTGGTCCACTCCGCCCAGGTCGTACCGAGCGCGAAGTCACGGTTGCCCACAGGACCATCAACCTCACCTGCTACAACAGAACCACTGCTGTGTGTGAGGGTCCACATGAGGGGTGGGGGAAATCAGCGTGGCTCAGCCGGGGGATCTGTCGCAGCCTGTCGCGGGTGTTTACGAGGAACTCGTCACCCAGCGCATGCAGGCGCAGATAGAGCAGTTGAACGCAGCGGGTTGGAAGGCCATCGATGACGATGTCAGCGAAGAATCGTCACCCCATGTACTCGCCCGGCATATCAGTCGTGCTGTGAGACAGCGGCTCAGCCAGCTGCCCCACGACAAGCGTGTCGCCGTAGCCAACCAAATCATCGAGTCACTCGTATCCGATCCTGACGACCTCGGAAACAGTGATGCCGTCGAGTTGATCGCCGATGGACCTCGCCAACTCCTCGCACTGGCTGAGAAAGAGGCACCCGGCGTCTACGCGGTACGCCCGCTCACGCCTCTTTCGGAGACCGCCCTCATCACCAATGCTCCCGAGGACCCGAACCTCGGCAGTGAGCTGCGAGCTGAGCTGGCCACGGCGGACCGTATCGATCTGCTCTGCGCGTTCGTGAAGTGGTACGGGCTGCGCGTACTCGAAGACTCGCTCCGCGCCGCGGCGGAACGTGGCGTTCCCATCCGAGTCATCACCACCACGTATATCGGCGCTACTGATCGCCATGCACTTGACCGACTCGTCCGCGACTTTGGTGCTCAGGTCAAGGTCAACTACGAGATCCGCTCGACACGCCTTCATGCGAAGGCCTGGCTGTTTCGACGCGAGAGTGGCTTTGACACGGCGTACGTGGGCAGTTCCAACCTGTCCAAGGCCGCTCTACTCGACGGCCTGGAGTGGAACGTGCGGCTGTCCTCCGTGGCTACTCCGGCGGTGCTCAACAAATTCGAGGCGACCTTCGACGCGTACTGGAACGACATCGCTTTTGAGCCCTACGACCCGGATCACGACGCCCGGAAGTTGGACGAAGCACTGGGCCTGGCGGGCGGGTCGCCGTCCAACCAAGACTCCAAGATCACCCTCTCCGGTCTAGAGGTTCGGCCGCACCCCTACCAGGCCGACATGTTGGAGCGGCTACACGTCGAACGCGAGGTCCGCGGTCGCCAGCGCAACTTGCTTGTCGCCGCGACCGGTACGGGCAAGACCGTCATGGCCGCCCTTGACTACCGCAACCTCTTCAGGCAGGGCGGTGGGAAGCAGTGCCCGCGGCTCCTTTTCGTGGCACACCGCAAAGAAATCCTGAAGCAGTCGCTGCGCATGTACCGCGAGGTACTCGATGACGCATCCTTCGGGGAAGCCCTCTACACCGGCGAACTACCGCGCGACTGGAAGCATGTCTTTGCGAGTGTGCAATCGCTCACCGACCAGCGACTCGACCAGTTCGATCCGGAACACTTCGACATCATCGTCATCGACGAGTTCCATCACGCCACGGCTGCCACCTATCGCCGCGTGCTCAACCACTTCAAGCCGAAGCAACTCCTCGGTCTCACCGCCACTCCCGAGCGCGCGGATGGGCTTAACGTCCAGGACGAGTTCTTCGATGGGCGAATCGCCGCTGAGATGCGACTGTGGGAGGCCCTCGACAACGACCTCCTCTGTCCGTTCCACTACTTCGGCGTGCCTGACGGTACGGACCTCACTCGACTCAACTGGCGTTGTGGGACATACGACCAGAGCCAACTCGGCGACTTGTTCTCTGCCGATCACGCCCGGGCCCGCATCGTCATCAAGCAGGTCCGGGACAAGGCGTCCGATCCGATGAGCATGCGGGCGCTCGGATTCTGCGTCAGCAGAAAGCACGCCCACTTCATGGCGCAGCGCTTTCGGGATGCAGGGTTCAAAGCCGAGGCCTTGGACAGCGCGTCGAAACCCGAAGTCCGTGACCGGGTACTGTCCCAGCTCAAGGCCGGCGAGATCCAAGTCATCTTCTCCGTGGACCTCTTCAATGAGGGCTTGGATATCCCCGACGTCGATACGTTGCTCCTCCTTCGTCCGACGAGCAGCGCCACTGTCTTCCTCCAGCAACTCGGCCGAGGCCTACGCCGCACGCCCGACAAGCCGGTACTCACTGTGCTCGACTTCATCGGTCAGCATCGAGCCGAGTTCCGGTTCGAGGAGCAGTTCCGCGCGATGACCAACCTGTCGCGTAACCGGCTCCTTGAGCATGCCGAGCATGACTTTCCTCTGCTGCCCTCGGGCTGCCAGATCATCCTTGAAGGCAAGTCCAAGGAACTGGTGCTGAACAACATCCGCACCCAGATCAAGGCGACCGTCCAAACCCTCGCTAAGGAAGCCAAGGCCTTCGATACGCCGCTCCTCGCGGATTACCTCAGGGAGAGTCGTCGCGAGATCAGGGAGCTGTACAAGTCGCACAACTCCTGGACGTCCGTCCTGCGACGCGCTGGTCTGACCGACCATCCTGAACAGCCGGGTGAGGAAGACCTGTTGAAACGCGTGCATGCGTTCTTGCACGTCGATGACCTCGAGCGCGCCGAAACGTACACCCGCTTGCTGAGCGATGACGCACCGACATACGAGTCGCTGAACCCGAGGGACAAGACATACGCACGGATGCTCTTCTTCAATCTCTGGGACAAAGCTGGTGGGTTCACCTCCTACGCACAGGGACTCGAATCGCTCCGTGCGCAGCGAGCCCTGCGTGACGAACTACGGCAGGCAATTGATCACGTGATGGGGCGAGCCGATCACTTCCCCATCCCGCTAGAAGGTCCGCATGCCCACATCCCCTTGAAGATCCACAGTGCATACAACCGCTCTGAGATCCTGGCCGCGCTTGGGGTCGCCCGCCTCGGTGGTCAGATGCCTGGCTCCTTTGCACAGGGTGTCCTGTGGGACGAGCAGAATCAGACGGATGCCCTGCTGATCACTCTCGAGAAGAACGAGAAGGATTTTTCGCCCACCATTCGATACAAGGATTACGCGCTCAGCCCCTCGCTGTTCCACTGGGAGTCACAGAGCACCACCGCAGACACTTCCCCCACAGGGTTGCGCTACCGGCAGCACCAGCAACGGGGAAGCCATGTGCTGATGTTCATGCGGCGCTACAAGGACACCGACATCGGCAAGGCCCAACCTTGGATGCTGCTCGGGCCAGCAACCTTTCTCCGGCACGAGGGCAGCAAGCCCATGGCCATCACCTGGCAACTACATCAGGAACTGCCTGCGGATGTGTGGTCGTACTCGGGCATCACGTCGGGCTAGGCCTCACCTCAGACGACCTCGCCGAGCGCTGCCTCAAAGTGAGTCTGCGCCCGGTCGAGCACGTCGTCGGGGTCATAGCCGCATGCATGGAGCCAGTGCAACAAGTCGACCATGACCCCGATAGCGGCCTCTTCTGCGGCTACCGCCCTCAGCGCACTGCTGCCGCTGGGCAGGGCACAGGCGGCAGGGACATCGGCGGTAGCAAGTTCGCACCACACCACCTTCGAGTCGCCTTGAAGGAAAACCCCCCAACGGTGATCCGACAGGATGTCGACGAGAGCCACTCCGCGGCCCGATTCCATCCCTGCACCCGCAGCGAGCAAAGTGGGCAGTGCGCGCATATCGGGGTCCTCAACCTCCAGGCGCAGATACGGCTCGCGAAGCGCCATGCGCAGCGTCACGGGAGTTCCTTCCCCGACGTGCCGGATGACGTTGGTGACCAGCTCTGATACGCAGAGCTGTGCCACATCAACGTGAGCGTGAAGTCCCCACAGGATGAGCCGGATCCGCAACGTCCTTCTCAGCTCGGCGAGTTCACTCGGCTGAGCAGTGAACAGGTGCACCCAGGGCTCTCGTCCCACACCTTCGCTCACGTAGATCACCTTCGACCGCCTCCCACACGCTGCGTTGCGCGCTGTGCACGCTCTGATGACTCTCAGTGAGAGATTCGCAGCGACCGTCCCGCCGTGCAACATGCACGAAGGGATTCCCTCCTTAGAGTGATTGGACTTTCGCCTCTCTTCCGATGGGATGGAACATCCGCTATTTCACGAGGAGTTGCTGTGGCCGGATCTCCCACGGCTAGACGCCGCCGTCTTGCAATCGAGCTCAAGCGGCTGCGCGAAGAGAGTGGCCTGACCTGTAGCCAGGTAGGCAAGGCACTGGACTGGAGCAGTTCCAAGGTCAGTCGGATGGAGACGGGGCAGGGACGAGTTCAGCCCTCAGACGTTGACGGCCTGTGCCGCTTCTACAGCGCCTCCGAGGAACTGCGCGAACTCTTGAAGTCTCTGGCGAAGGAGTCCAAGACAAAGGGCTGGTGGCACGCGCACGGCGACGCGATCCCCACGTGGTTTTCGGTGTACGTCGGCCTCGAACAGGCCGCATCTCATCTGCACACCTACCAAGCCGAGTTCATCCCGGGCCTCCTGCAAACTGGCGAGTATGCGGCTGAGCTGAGTCGCGCATGGGTCGACCACACTCCCGAGGACATTCAGCGCATGGTCGACGTCCGGATGCGCCGCCAAGAACTGCTCACCAGCGAGGACGCGCCCGACCTGTGGGCGGTCGTCCACCAGAGTGCTCTGCTCCACACGGTCGGCAGCAGCCAGGTCATGACTCACCAACTCGAACGTATGCTGGAAATGCAGAAGTTGAAGAACGTGACCGTTCAGGTCCTGCCGTTCAATGCGGGCGCCTACCCCACCACGGGGTCGTTCACGGTCCTCGGCTTCCCGGAGCAGGAGGACCCGGACTTGGTCTACCGAGAAGGGCTCAGCGACTCGGTCTACCTCGAAGAGCACAAGGACGTGGCCCTCTACACGAAGGCATTCGACCATCTCAGAGCCTTGGCTCTCAGCCCGCAGCGATCGGCCCTACTGATCACCAGACGCTTGGAGGAGCCCTCCCGATGACGCCGCCGTCGAGCATCCAGTGGCGCAGGAGCAGCTACAGCAATGGCATGGGGGGTGAGTGCTTGGAAGTTGCGACGGTCACTGCAGCAGTCACGGTGCGCGACTCTAAAGTCGCCTCAGGGCCACAACTCACGTTGAGCGCGACTACCTGGCAGAATTTCATACAGGCTCTGACAGTCCGCGTGGGAGATGTCACTAGCTGACCGGCTGCAATGGATCACGAATAATTTCTCCGGCCCTGTGTAGGAAAGCGGCGTAGGCCTGGGTCATCTCACCTCTAGCCTGGTCAAAACTGGACCATTCCACGTCCAGGCCTACGGCACTCGCGCCAGCCGCCTGCGTCAAAGCGCCCACCACTGCCATCGACTTCCGCGTTACGGCATGAGCGAGCTCGTAAGCCTCACTGGGACCCCAAAGAGCCAGTTGGCTTGTTTTCGCCTTAAGGTCAACAGTGCGCTCTCGAAACTCACGCCCAGCGGTCTCATCAAGTCCGACCCCACCTCGCACTTCAGGCGCGATACGCACCAGCACTTCATCCAAGGCCGCATAGGCCGTAAGGAGAGCAGAAAACGCCTGGTGGCGCTGGCTACGCACCCACTGCCAATGTTCTGCCGCCGCCTGCCCATGCACCTGCGCCAACGCTGCCTCAACTGCCTTACGCCCACCGGCTTCGGCCCCACGCTTGGCGTACATCCCGGCGATGACAGCACCGATGACCGCGGCTGCGAAGGCGATTACAGCCGCGATGACCGTCCCCGTCGAGTCACTCATCGCGCCATCCTCGCCTGGATGTGGCGCGGTCACAACGGTCCCCTTAGTAACTTGCTCAACTCCCAGCACTCCATGGGCTCTCAGACCATTAGCCTCTGATCATGACGACGCCCACGACCGGGTTCACGCCCGGTGACATCCTCACGCGCGCGCAGATCCACCCCGTCCTCGGCGGCAGCGGCTTCGCCGGAATCTGCCCAGCCAGGGAGAAAAGGAACGTTCTCGTATTCTCCGACAGCAAAGTAGGCAAGCGGTATGGATACCGGGACGGATGGCTCACCGAGGACGACTCCTTTGGCCCCATATTCACTTACACCGGAGCCGGGAAGCGTGGCGACCAAACCTTAGAGGGCGGAAATCTCGCCATCTTAGAACATACAAATATGGGTCGCACCCTGCATGTGTTCGTCGCCGTGGGCAATGTCCCGGGAAGCGGCACGCGAACACACAAATACATAGGCGAATTCAAGGTTGATGAACATAGACCGTACGACATACGGGAAGCCAAAGATGAACTAGGTCAAGACCGCAACGTCATTGTTTTCCGATTGCGCCCCACCGGTCCATACATACGGGAAGAATCTGACACACTGCCTCTGGCGCCCAGGCCTCGGATTCGTTTCCAGCGGACCGCAGGAAATATCGCTCGGGCATACCGGCGCAGAAGACGTCAGCGCCAACCACAAACCGACCTCACCCGAATAGAGGCCCTTCGCGACGATCTAGCCGAAGCCTTTGAGGAACACGAAACCGCAGCTGGGATGACCATAGGGCAGATGGAGTTATCCCTGCAGAACTCAGCGGATCAGCTCTCTTTCGAGATATACAACCAAACAAACCACACGGTTTACCAACCAACGGGTAGCGCAGCGGCCGACTCAATTACTCAGGCCCTCGCTCAACTCCTGCATGCACAGCACCATTTGAGCAGTGCAGCCCCCGGTCACCCGCTCCACCTGATGGTGCTAACGCCTGCGCTCCCTCGCGAAGACCTGCGCAGCCTGCTCGCCGAGCACGGAATTGGCCTTGTGTACCGTAACGACAGCGGCGGCTTCTCTGAATTCACGGGAGGCCCTATCGCGACCGGCGCTCCTCGGTCTTTCCGCTGCTTGGATTGCCCCGTGCCCGCCTAATATGCCACTTCCCGCCTTACGGGCTCGGGCAGCCCCCGACACGGGGAGACTGTCTTGGGTGGACACGCCAAGCAGGGTCGACTGCACATCAGCTCCCCTAGCGTGCGACCGGCCCTGCCGTCCCACCTCGCGACGGGTCGCATGGCGACGCTGGACCCCGAGGCGACCCAAGGAAACGATCTCCAACGTCGACAGTGCAGGATAGGACCATGACAACCAAGGTCTACTTCGACATCACCATCAACGACGAGCCCGCCGGCCGTATCAACTTCAACCTCTTCGACGACGTCGTCCCGAAGACCGCGGAGAACTTCCGCGCGCTGGCCACCGGCGAGAAGGGCTTCGGTTTCGCCGGCTCGTCCTTCCACCGGGTCATCCCGGACTTCATGCTCCAGGGTGGCGACTTCACCCGGGGCAACGGCACGGGCGGCAAGAGCATCTACGGTGAGAAGTTCGCCGACGAGAACTTCAAGCTCAAGCACGACCGTCCGGGCCTGCTGTCCATGGCCAACGCGGGCCCGAACACCAACGGCTCGCAGTTCTTCATCACCACGATCGTGACGGGCTGGCTGGACGGCAAGCACGTGGTCTTCGGCGAGGTCGCCGACGAGGCCAGCATGGCCGTCGTCAGGAAGATCGAGTCGCTCGGCTCGGGCAACGGCGCGACCTCGGCGAAGATCACCATCGCCGAGTCCGGTCAGCTCTGACACCGGTAGCCTCCGCGGACGGCCGGTGCGGTGTTCATCGCGCCGGCCGTCGCGTATCGGTCAGGTCGGTCAGGTCGGTCAGGTCGGTCAAGGGATCAGCAAGTACACCTTGCAGTCCGCGCACCCCTTGTGCTCGCTCAGCTCGGTGTTCCCGGCACTGTTCTCGATGGTCATCTTTCCGGAGGCATGCTTCCAGCCCTGCCACTTCCCGTTGACCTTGATACGGACCCAGGCGTGACCCGAGCAGTCGCCACCCGAGTACTTCTTGGTCCATGAGGTGTACTCGTCGCTGAAGGCGTAGTACTTGGAGCCACAGCTGCGAGTCCAGAACTCGTCGTCGGAGGCTGCCGCCGGTGATCCCACGGCGATGACCGCGCCGAACGCCGCGGCGAGGGCCACGGCGCCGAACTTCAGTCGATTACCCATGTGTTGTTCCCCCATGGTCGTGGAGTGTCGTCGAGATGCCCAGCTGGCACGGGCTGTGGCCCGTGTCGCCCGTGCTGGGTCGTTGCCCAGCGTGATCCGTTTCGACCTCGGGGGGTACCTGCAAAGTTGCAGGATGCGCCGGGGTGAGGGCCGCTTTCCCTGGTCCGCTTTGAGTAGGAGTACTCATGCCCGGCTTGTCGATCAGGCACAGACTTCGGGCATGAGACGACGACTTACCGGACCCACCAGGAAGAACAACGTTATCGGCCGTACGGCGCTGGCGGCGCTGTGTGTGCTGGGACTTGCCGCCTGCGGGACCGCGCGGGCGGGCGACACGGAGTCCGAGCGGGCCGCAGTCCGGGCCGAGAACCGGAGCACAGCCTCCCCCGCCGCCCCCGCCTCCAAGGGCGCTGCGGAGACCGAGGGCGCCGACTTCCTCCCGTTCATGGAACTCCTCCTCGACATCGCCGAGCCGTGCCTGCCGTCGGATCCCCCGACCGCGACTCCGCCGGAGGAGTTGGAGGCGGAGTCGGCCGAGGAGAGGGAGCCCCGCGGTACCGCATCGCCCGAAGAGCCGCTGCCCCTGCCCGACGACCCGATACCCACCAGCGCCCCCCGTGACCCGGAGGACGCCAAGAAGGAGACGGAACTGAGCTCCGTGGAGAAGTGCGAGGCCCCTCTCCACGTCGACCGCATCACCAAGGCCCTCAAGAAGACCCCCGACCCGACACCCGCACAGGTCACCGGGACACTGCACGACCTCGGCTACATCGAAGAGCGCGTCCACACCCCCCGGCACGCCTCCGACCACGTCGAGTTCACCCTCGACCTGCGCCTGATGGACGGCCAGTTGTGCCTGTCCGGCACCACCACCGGGACGAGGACGACCATCGAGGCGTACGGCGGCTCCCCGGAGGTCGAGTGCCAGGACGTGCGGCGCACGAGCTGAGCCACGGGCGCCCTCAACGCCCCCAGTCGGCGCGGGTGAGCGCGTACTCGACCTCCCCGTGCTCCGACCCCTCGATCGCCTCCGGCCACTCACTGCGGAACCCCCGTACGAACCTCAGCCCCGCCTTCTCCATCACCCGCCGGGACCCCAGGTTCACCGCCATCGTGTTCGCGGTGACCCGCTCCACGCCCAGCTCGCCGAACCCCTTGTCGATCAGCGCCCGGCAGCCCTCGGTGGCGTATCCCCGGCCCCAGGCGGCCTTGTTCAGCCGGTAGCCCAGCTCCACGACCTCGGCACTGTGTTCCTCCAGCGGCCGGAACTCGAACCATCCCAGGAAGCCGCCCGTCGTCTTCTCCTCGGCGGCCCAGAAGCCGCGGGTGCCGAGGCAGGGATAGTCGTGGAGGAGGTGCGGGAGGGAACGGGCGCGGATCGCTTCCAAAGACGTCGGCTTGCCGCCGTTGAGGTAGCGCATGACGTCGGGGTCGTTGTCCAGCGCGAACAGGGCCGCAACGTCGGTCTCGGTGAAGGCGCGCAGCCGTAGCCGCTCGGTGGTCAGGAAGACATCCATGGCGCGATCCTCGTCATCGTCCGGCAACACGTCAGCGGCGGTTCGCGTCGTATCCCACCGATCTCGTGAACTCCTCTACGGCCTCCGCCAGTTGTTGCGGCGCTTCCAGATGTACGTCGTGACCGGCCCCCGCCACCACCGTCACCCGCGTGTCCGGGCGCAGCTCCCGCATGTCGGCGGCCTCCGTCGGACGCATCGTGCCGTTCTCGCCCTGGACGACGAGGGTGGGGCAGGTGATGCGCGACCACTCCTGCCAGTAGGCGTTCTCGGCCAGCTCGGCCAGTGACTCGACCATGCGGTCCCGGTCGAAGCGCGGGTGCCAGCCGTCCGCGCGTTCCTCCAGCCCTCTCGCCCACCCCTCATGACCGAGGAAGGCCTCGGCCTCGGCGAGGGACCGGAACGGCGTCGGCCAGCTGTCCAGCCATCCCCTGATCCGCGCGGGTACGTCCGGGCTCGGGCCGGCCGGTCCCGCCTCGACGAGGACCAGCGCGTCCACCAGTTCCGGGCGGGCGGACGCCAGCAGCATCGCCGTATGGCCGCCGAGGGACTGCCCGATGAGGGTCACGGGTCCCGGCGCGAGTTCCTCGATCAGGGTCACCGCGTCCTCGACGTAGGCCGCGCGGGTCACGTCGGGCGGGCGGCGGGTGCTGGCGCCGTGGGCGCGGGCGTCGTACGACACCGCGCGGAAGCCAGAGGTGAGGAGGCGCGGGATCAGGGCGTCCCACTCCCCCATGTGACCGGCCAGGCCGTGCAGGAGGAGGGCCGTGCGGGGCGCGCCGGGGCGGGGGTGGTCGCGGTAGGCGATGCGGGTGCCGTCGGACATGGTGACGTGGCTCAAGGTGCCCCCCGGTTCTCTGTGACGGCCCGTCTTCTGTGGCTGCTCTGTTGCCGGAATTGTGGGCTCCACCACAGCCGTGGAGATCGAGCGCTGTTGGACTCGGCGGTTCAGGAGATCACACCAGGGGGCCCGATGGCTTGGCTGAGCATGCTGTTCTTCGTGATCGCGGCGATCACGGCCGTCGCGCTCACCGGGCGCGGCTTCGGCCGCCTGGCCGACCGTGGCGTACAGCGATCCGGTCTCCCGGTGATACTCCGCAGCGTCGCCTCGCTCGCGGGTGCCGCCGCGGTCGCCTTCTACGCCCTGGGCTGCTGGGGGTCATCGGCGCGATCATGACGGCGCAGGACGGGGGCACGGACTCGGCCCCGCCGCAGTCCTGCCGTACACCGGGCTGGTGGGAGCGGCACGAACAGGGCATTGAGATCGTCGACTGGTCGGTGAGCTACGTCCCGCTCGGGTTCGTGTGCGAGACCAGCGACGGCGGAAGCTACGACAACGGTGACGTGCCGGGGTACGTCAATCCCGCCGCCCTGGGCCTCGCCCTCACCGCCGCCGGGTGCGCCGTCGGCTCGAAATACGCGACGGAGCTCCGCACCCGCAAGCGCGAGGCTCGACAGGAGGGCCGGCAAGAGGGCCAGTAGGAGTGCCGTCCGGACGCGGCGTTAGCCTCGGGACATATCGAACGTGATCGCCAGGAGTCGCAGGCGCGGTACGGGTAGCGCGAGTCACATCAGTTCTCAGGAGGCAGGCATGGCGAAGGTTCCCAGCGCGGCTGTCGCGGCGGGCGGGCTCGTCGGTGGGTACGGGGTGGCCCGCTGGACCGGGAAGCGGCAGCTGGGCGGGGTCGTGCTGGCGGTCGCCGGGGCCGCGGCCGCGCAGCGGTGGCGGCAGCAGGCGGGCGGGAAGGCCGCGGGTGCGCTGACGGCCGCGTATGTCGCCGCCTTCGCGGGGTCGCATCCGCTGGCCAAGAAGGTGGGTGCCTGGCCCGCGGTGTTCGGGGTGGCGGGGGCGGTGGCCGTGGCGTCGTGGGCGGTGGCGGACCGGCAGGGCTGAGGGCGCCCGGTCGCCACCTCTCCGGCAAAGGCCACCCGCCGCTTATATCGCGCGCCCCGACCGACCCCTCGCCGGTACCGTCTCGTCCGACACGAGGGGGAACGGGCAGGATGAGGCTGGGGATCACGGAGCACCGGGTGCGGCTCGGTCCGCAGGAGTACCGGGTGCTTCGTACGACCGGGCTGCGCCGTGCGCTGTGCGGTGACACCGGGCACTGGCTGGACTTCCGGGTGGACCGGGAGGCCGCCGCGGAGCTGGCCGCGGCCTGGCTGCTGGCCGCACGCTCGCCCCGCTCACTGGTGCACGTGCCGCTGCGGAATCGTGGCGAGCGACCCGTGGGTTCCCCTCCGCCCGAGCCGCATCAGGCCCGTGACCTGCTGCTGGTGCATCACTCCCGGCAGTTCCCGGCCTCCCGCTGGAAGGCGGTCCGGGCGCGGCTCGGGCACGGCAGCCCGCGCACGGTCGCATTCCGCCGGGCGGACTTCCCCACCACCGAGGACCGTCCCGTCCCCGGTGCCCATCACGCCGGGTTCCGCGACCGGGTCCGGCTGACCACCGCCGCCGACACCCTCGTGCTGAGCGGCAGCGCCCTGCCCTTCGCGGACGCCGCCGCGGACTTCCTCGACCTGGCCGACACGGGGCCCGGCCGGGACATCCGATGCGGCGGGTCCGACGGGCACGCGTGCGCCGAACTGCACCCGACCTCCGGTCTGTTGGACCCTTCGATGCCCCTGCTGCATGTCGAGTACTGCCCGGACTGGGAGCCCGCCCCGGCAGGCGGCTAGCTCCGGTGCGTCAGCACGTTCACCACCTGCCCGTTCGGGTCCCGCACGAAGAAACGCCGTACGCCCCACTCCTCGTCCCGCAACTCCCGTACGACGTCCGCGCCCGCGGCCACGACCTGCGCGTACACCGCGTCCACGTCCTCGACCTCCACGCTGAGGTCGGGCACGACGGGAGCCGTGCGCTCCTCGGTGAAGAAGCTGATCTGGGCCGTGGGGTTGGCGGGTGAGGCGAGGGTGACCACCCACCCCATGTCCATCACCTCGCGGAAGCCGAGGAGGCCGTAGAAGTCACGGCTGGCCTTCATCGCCTCCTCCGACTCGACCTGGAAGTCGGGCATGATCCGGCGGACGGTCATGGGTGCGTCTCCTCGTAGTCGCCGCGGACTTTCTGTTATCGCAGCTCCCACCCTCGCGTCTCCTGACCGTCCCCAGCCACAGGCACGCGAGGAATGACGCACGTGACTTCGACTTCACTGATCAGCCGCCGCACCATGCTCAGGGCAACCGGAGCCGCCGGTACCGTCGCAGCCTTGGGTGTCGGTACGACCCTGCTGGCGCCGCCCGCCGCGGCCGCCGGCTCCACGTACGCGCACCCGGGTCTGCTGCACACCACCACGGACCTGGCCCGTATGGCGGCCAAGGTGAAGGCGGGCGCCGCGCCCTACACCGCCGGATACGCCCGGCTGACGGCCAACCGGCACGCGCAGAGCGGCTGGACGCCCAACCCGCAGACGACCATCACCCGCGGCGGCTCCGGCCAGAACTACGCGATCCTCTACAACGACATCCACGCCGCGTACCAGAACGGCCTGCGGTACCACGTCAGCGGTGACGCTGCCCACGCCGACACCGCCGTGGCGATCCTCAACGCCTGGTCCGCCAAGCTCACCACGCTCGCCGGCAACGCGGACCGGTTCCTCGCCGCCGGGCTGTACGGCTACCAGTTCGCCAACGCCGCCGAACTCGTCCGCGACCACCCGGACTTCGAGCTCGACCGCTTCAAGGAGATGCTGTCCGGGGTCTTCGCACCGCTCAGCGACAGCTTCCTCGTCCAGCACAACGGCGCGGTGGTCTCCAACTACTGGACCAACTGGGACCTAGCCGCCATGGCCTGCGTACTGGCCACCGGCATCCTCTGCGACGACAAGGCCCAAGTCGGCCGCGCGGTCGACTACTTCAAACACGGAGACGGACTCGGCTCGATCAGGAACGCGATACCTGTCGTGCACGACGACGGGCTCGCCGAGTGGCTGGAGGCGGGGCGCGATCAGGGCCATGCGCTGCTCGGGGTCGGGCTCATGGCCACGTTCTGCGAGATGGCGTGGAACCAGGGCATCGACCTGTACGGCTATGACGACAGCCGCTTCCTCAAGGGGGCGCAGTACGTGGCGAAGTGGAGCATGGGTGGGGAGGTGCCGTTCACCGCGAACACGCGTGCCAAGGGGGCCGTCAATGGCTGGTCGGGGTCGGAGACGGTGGCCGGGGCGGCGGGTGTCGATCCCGGCATGACCCGTCCGATCTGGGCGTTGATCGCCAACCACTACACCAAGCGGCGGGGGTTGTCCGCGTCGTACCTCACCCGGATCGCCGCGAAGTCCTCGCCGGAGGGTGGGGGTGGGGACTATGGGCCCAACAGTGGGGGGTACGACCAACTGGGGTTCGGGACGCTGGCGTTCACGCGGGACCGGTCGACGCCGTCCGCAAGCCCGTCCGCCACGGCGTCCGGTGCGGCACCGGACCCTCGTCCACAGACCGACGCGTCCGCCTCCGCCTCCGCGTCCACGACTCCGGCTTCCGGCAAGGACCTTGCGGCCACGGGGTCCACCGACGTCGTCGCCTGGAGCGCCACGGCGGGGCTCACCGCCGTCGCGGGAGGCCTGCTCCTGCTCCGCCGCCGGGACAAGGCCGGCCGCGGGACCGCCGAGTAGCACGAACCCGGGCGGTTCCTCGCCCCCGCCGCCCCTACCCGTCCCATCCTCCAGGGGCTGCCGCCCCTTCGACCCCGCCCCCAGGGGGCTCCGCCCCCTGGACCCCCATCGGCCCAAAGGGCCTCGTCCTCAAACGCCGGACGGGCTGAAATACCTGGACCGGCGTCGAGAGGCGCGGCCCCCTCCGGGCGGGCTGAAAGACACGGACCGGCATCGAGGGGCGCAGCCACTGCGGGTGGGTGGGGATGGGAACGGCAGATCCTCGCCCTCGGACGCTGGACGGACTGAAATACCTGGACCGGCATCGACAGGCGCAGCCGCCTGCGGGTGGGTGGGTGATCGGGACAGCAGGCCCTCTTCCTCAACCGCCGGGCGAGCTGAAGTACCTGGACCGGCACGAGGGGCGCGGCCACCTGCGGATGGGTGCAGGACCGGGATAGCGAGCCCTCGTCCTCGAACGCTGGACGGGCTGAAAGACACGGCACCGGGATCGCGCGCCCCGTCCCCCGACCGGTCGGCCCGCGCCGCGCGGACCACCGTAGAGCCGTCTCCTGCGACCCCCGGCGGGGCACCACCCGCACCGGCGCAACGGCGAGCAGGGGACGTACCGGGGGGTGTCCGCCCGCAGCGTCGGGCGACCAACCAAGAGCACATCCCCAACCCACAGCACCGCCCGACCGAGGACGGACACCCCCCGGTGCGGCACCGACCCCCAACGACGAGAAGTGCGCAACGCGAATCCCCACCAACCCGCCACGGGCCGCCGCAGGCATCCCCCCACTCACACCGCGGCCGACCGCGTCTCCGAAGCCACCGCCGTCAGCGGGCGCGCGACGTCCTCCAGCGACCTCTGCTCCGCCTTCACCGCCAGCACCGCCGCGACCAGCCCCGCGACGCACATCAGGGCCGCGCCGATCTGGAAGGCGAGCACGGTGTCGCCGACGTGGCCCGTGCCGGTCAGGTCGGCGAAGAGGAGGGGGCCGCTGATGCCGCCCGCTGCCGTGCCGAGGGCGTAGAAGAAGGCGATCGACATGGCGCGGGTCTCCATCGGGAAGATCTCGGAGACCGTGAGGTACGCACTCGACGCACCCGCGGAGGCGAAGAACAGCACCGCGCACCAGCACGCCGTCAGCGTCGTCGCGTCCAGCGCGCCGCGGTCGAACAGCCACGCCGTACCGAAGAGCAGCAGCCCCGACAGCAGATACGTCGACGAGATCATCACCCGGCGCCCGACCGTGTCGAACAGCTTGCCCAGCAGCAGCGGGCCGATGAAGTTGCCGACAGCGATCACCGCGAAGTAGTAGCCGGTGTTGCCGGTCGGGACGCCGTAGAACGTCGTGAGGATCGCCCCGAAGCCGAAGGTGATCGCGTTGTAGAGGAACGCCTGTCCGATGAAGAGAGCGAAACCGAGAATCGCCCGCCGTCGGTACTGGGAGAACACCGTCCGGCCGATCTCGACGAACGTCACGCTGCGCCGCTGATGGATCGTGAGCTCGGCGTCAGGAGACGGCGGCGGCAACGGCTCGCCCCGGTCCGCCTCCACCCGCTCCTCGATCGAGGACACGATGCGTTCCGCCTCCTCGTCCCGCCCGTGGATCAGCAACCACCTCGGACTCTCCGGGACATGACGCCGTACCAGCAGGATCACCAGCGCCAGCACCGCGCCCAGCGCGAACGTCAGCCGCCACCCCACGTCCTTCGCGAACACGGACGTGTCCAGCGCGACGATCGACAGCAGCGAACCCCCCACCGCGCCCAGCCAGAAGCTCCCGTTGATCATGAGGTCGACCCGCCCCCGGTACTGCGCCGGGATCAGCTCGTCGATGGCCGAGTTGATCGCCGCGTACTCGCCCCCGATCCCGAACCCCGTCAGGAACCGGAACAGGAAGAACCACCAGGTGGAGGAGGAGACCGCGGTCAGCGCGGTCGCCGCGAGATACACCGCCAGCGTGATCATGAACAGCTTCTTGCGGCCCCATTTGTCCGTGAGGCGGCCCCAGAAGAGTGCCCCCGCGCACGCCCCCGCCACATACAGGGCCGCCGCCATCCCGGTCACCTGGCCGGAGGAGATCGGCAGCCCGCTCCCCGGTTCCGACAACCTCCCCGCGATGTTGCCGACGACGGTCACCTCCAGACCGTCGAGGATCCACACGGTGCCCAGTCCGATGACGATCGTCCAGTGCCAGCGCGACCATGGCAGCCGGTCGAGTCTCGCGGGGATGTTCGATGTCACGGTCCGGCCCGTCTCGGCCTCGGCAGTGGTCATGGGCTCCCTCCTCCTCGCGTGAGAACCCGGGCCGAGTGCCCAGGAAGGACCCGCCCTACGCCCCGCCGCACGCCCCAGCCCTACACCCGCCCTACGCCCGCCCTACGCCCCCGCCCCACGCCCTCCCTGAGCGTCCCGCGGCCCTGCCACCGTTCTTCCAGCGGAGCGCCTACGCTCCCAGCGCCCGCGCCACCGTATAGATCAGCAGCCCCGCCAACGAACCCACCACCGTGCCGTTGATCCGGATGAACTGCAGGTCCCGTCCGATATGAGCCTCGATCTTCCTCGTCGTGTGCTCGGCGTCCCAGCCCGCCACCGTGTCCGTGATGAGCAGGGTGATCTCGCGGCGGTACGTCGTCACCACGTACACCGCCGCCCCCTCGACCCACCTGTCCACCTTGGCCTGCAACCGGGGTTCCACCGCCATCCGCGCCCCCAGCGACAGCAGCGACGCCCGCACCCGCAGCCGTAGCTCACTGCGCTCGTCCTCGGCTGCGGAGACGATCATCGACCGTACGGCGGTCCAGGCGGACGCGATCAGGTCCTGGACCTCGCCGCGCCCGAGGACCTCGCCCTTGAGCCGCTCGACCCGCGCCCGCGTGTCCGTGTCGGACTGAAGATCGGACGCGAAGTCCGTCAGGAAGCGGTCCAGCGCGCCGCGCGCCGGATGCGAGGGCATGTCCCGCATCTCCGTCACGAACCGCAGCAGTTCCTTGTAGACCCGCTCGCCGACCTTCTTGTCGACGAAACGGGGGGTCCAGCCGGGCGCGCCGCCCTGCACCGCGTCCATGACCTGTTCGTCGTGGAGCACCAGCCAGTCGTGCGCCCGCGTCACCACCAGGTCCACGACCCGCCGGTGGCCGCCGTCCGCGACGATCTTGTCCAGCATCTTCCCGATGCCCGGCGCGATCTCCTGCGCGTCGGCCCGCCGGGTGATCGCCTCTCCCACGACCGCCTGCACATCGGAGTCCCGGAGCACGGTCAGCGCCCCGCGCAGTGCCGCCGAGAGCTCCGCCGTCACCCGGTCGGCGTGCTCGGGCTCCGCCAGCCACGCGCCCAGCCGGCTGCCGATGCCCACCGCCCGCAGCCGTTGGCGTACGACGTCCTCGGAGAGGAAGTTCTCCCCGACGAACTCGCCCAGGGACACGCCGAGCTGGTCCTTCTTGTTCGGGATGATCGCGGTGTGCGGGATGGGCAGACCGAGCGGGTGGCGGAAGAGGGCCGTGACCGCGAACCAGTCCGCCAGCGCACCCACCATCCCCGCCTCGGCGGCCGCGGCGACATAGCCGGCCCACGCGCCCGCCCCCTGCCCGGAGGCCACCTCGGCGAGCACGTACACGACCGCCACGAACAGCAGCAGCCCGGCCGCGGTGAGCTTCATCCGGCGTACGCCGCGCTGCTTCTCCTCGTCGGCGGCGCTGAACGCGGTCATCGCGCGGTTAGCGGCGGCGACCGGGCGGGCATGCTGCCCTGCGTCAGCGGTATCCGATTCGTCTGGTTTCGTGCGTTCCATCCACTCCACCCGTTCGTGATCCCCGGTACACATTGTCCCTTCCTGACCGACTCCTGGAACGGAACAGGAGTTCCCGACGTCTGTCAGGTAGGGGGGAGCTCACTCCTGAACTCCGGTGGCCCAATGGGGGGTCTGTTCACACACCCCTCACCGCATGACGCATCATGAGGTGATCACATCGGAGCCTCGGGCTCCCGTCTGCCCGAGGAGATATGCACCGCATGACCAGGCGTAGTGCCGGGGGTGTGGGGGTGTCCCCCACAAAGCACCGTGCCCTGCTTTCCGCGATGGTCGCCCTGATCGTGGCGCTGTCCGCCGCCATATACGTCGGTGTCGCCGCCGACGACGGCAGCACCGACCAGCGGAACACCGTCGCGCAGGGCGCCGCCCCACACAATCCCGCCGCCCCCGCCTCCACCGGCACCTGGGTCGGCGCATGGTCCACCTCTCCGGCGGGTGCCGAGCCCGGCACCGAGGCCGAGGGCATGGCGGGCCGCTCGATACGCAATGTCGTGCACTCCGCCATAGGGGGTACGAGTGCCCGCATCACGCTGTCCAACCTCTACGGCCAGTCCCCGCTGACCATCACCCACGCGTCGATCGCCGTCGCCGCGGGCAGCGACACGGCCGCCGCGACCGCGCAGACGATGCGGCGCCTCACCTTCGGCGGCAACACCGCGGTCGTCGTCCCGGCCGGCGGCCAGGTCATGAGCGACGCGGTCCGCATCGCCATCGCGTACGGCAGTGACGTCCTGGTCACCACGTACTCCCCCACGCGGTCCGGGCCGGTCACCTACCACCCGCACGCCCGCCAGATCTCCTACGTCGCCGTCGGCGACCTCGCCGAGGACGTCACGGGGACGGCGTACACCGAACAGACCCCGTACTGGCGCTACCTGACCGCGCTGGACGTGCTGAGCAACGAGTCCGACGGCACGGTCGTCGTCCTCGGCGACTCGCTGACCGACGGCATCACCTCCACCCAGGGCGCCAACCACCGCTGGACGGACATCCTTTCGGACCGGCTGCGCACCGCGATCGAGGCCGGCCGCGACCTGCCCCGCTACAGCGTCGTCAACCAGGGCATCAGCGGCAACCAGGTCCTCGCCAACGGCCTCGGCCGCCCCGCCGACAACCAGAGCGGCCTGGGCCGCTTCGGCCGGGACGTGCTGGGCCGCACGAACGTGAAGGTCGTCGTCATCGACCTCGGCGTCAACGACATCCTCCGCAACCCGCACCTCGCCGACCCCGACAAGATCCTCGACGGCCTGCGCACGATGGTCCGCCAGGCCCACGCCCGCGGCATCAAGGTCGTCGGGGCGACCCTGATGCCCTTCCAGGGCCACCGGGGGTACACGGGGGCCAGGGAGGACGTCCGGCAGCGGATCAACGCCGAGATCCGCGACGGCAAGGTCTACGACGCGGTCGTGGACTTCGACGAGGCGCTCAGGGACCCGTACAACCCGCGGAGGCTGCGGTCCGACTACGACTCGGGGGACCGTCTCCACCCGAGCGACAAGGGGTACGCGCGAATGGCGGAGGCCTTCGACCTGGAGGACCTGAAGGGCTCGGCGCCGGCGGAGCTGTAGGGCGGGGCCGGGCGGCGGCCTCGTACCGCCGCCCCGTGGGCCTCAGTCCTCGTACCGCCGCCGCTCCCGCCTCTCCCGGCGCAGCTCGCGGTGCTCCTCCATCGCCTCGCGGACCTGGTCCATGGCGTCACGGTGGACATCGTGGAGGTCGAGCGGATCGTGGCGGGAAGAGCCCAGCTCCCGGCGCGCGTTCTTCCGCTCCAGCCGCTCCAGCCGCCGCTCCTCCTTCAGCCGCTGCCGCTCCGCCCTGGGCAGCTTCCGGTACACCTCGACGCCACCCATCAGGGCGAGCCCGGTGACGATCACCCGCGGGGCATGCGGATCGTCCGGCTCCTCGTGGGCGCGCTCGTCGAAGCCGCCCATGATCCCGAGCCCGCGCACGACGACCTCGACACCCGGCGGCACGATCACCTCGATACCGCCCATGATCGCCACGCAGGTGATCTCGACCTCGCGGTCCGCGAAGTTCGCCTCCCGCAGATCGATCTCGCCACCGCCCCAGAAGGCGAAGCCGGTGAACCGCTTCGGCACGGTCCAGCGCCCCTTGCGCTGAAACCCGGCCATGACGGCGACGCCCCACGTCGAGGAGCCCTCGCCGCCCGTGATCCTCGACGCCCAACTCCCGTCCACGACAGGCTCCTTGAACAGGTTCACCGCCGGTCCGGGCCCGGTCGGCAGATCCCGGGTGATCGGTGTCAGCTCGCCGTAGGTCCGCGCCTTGTACGTCGCGTCCAGCCGCTCCTCGAACTCCTCCATGTCGAGACGGCCCTCCGCGAGGGCGTCCCGCAGGATCTCGGCCACTCGCTCACGGTCGGCGTCGGAGGCGCGAAGGTCCGGGAGTTCGTCGTCCGTCATACACAGAAGCCTACGAGTTCGAACGTTCCCGCACTATGCGGTCGCCCGCTCGGCATACATCTTGGCGATGACCGCCTCGATGTCCGGCTCCCGCACCGACAGGTCCACCAGCGGATACTCCGCCGCGATCCGCGCCACCAGAGGAGCCGCCGACGCCCCCGCCGGGAACGCCAGCCACTGCCGCGGGCCCTCCACCTTCACCACCCGGGCGGGCGCCGCCTCGATCGGCGGCAGCTCCCGCTCCAGGTCCACCACCAGGATCCGCTCGCTCTCCCCCGCCTCGTGCAGACCGGCGAGCGGACCGTCGTACATCAGACGGCCGTGGTCGATCACCATCACCCGTGAGCAGAGCTGCTCGATGTCCTGGAGATCATGCGTGGTCAGCAGGACGGTCGTGCCGTTCTCGGAGTTCAACTCCCGGAGAAAACCCCGCACCTTGGCCTTGGAGATGACATCGAGGCCGATCGTCGGCTCGTCCAGGTACAGCACCTCGGGGTCGTGCAGCAGTGCCGCCGCGATGTCGCCGCGCATCCGCTGGCCCAGCGAGAGCTGGCGCACGGGCACGTCCAACAGGTCGGCCAGTTCGAGGAGTTCGACGCAGCGGTCGAGGTTCTCGCGGTACCGGGCGTCGGGGATCCGGTACATGCGGTGCATCAGCTTGTACGAGTCGATCAGCGGCAGATCCCACCACAGCGTCGTCCGCTGCCCGAACACCACCCCGATCCGGTGCGCGAGCCGCGACCGCTCCCGGGACGGGTCGATGCCCGCCACCCGCAGCCGGCCCCCGCTCGGCGTCAGGATGCCCGTCAGCATCTTGATCGTGGTCGACTTCCCGGCACCGTTCGGCCCGATGTACCCGACCATCTCGCCCCGCGCGACCCGGAAGGAGATCGAGTCGACGGCCCGCACCTCACGCCGTTCCCGCTTCAGGAACCCGGTCTTCCTGCGTACGTCGAAGACCTTCTCGACGCGGTCCAGCTCGATGAAAGCCTCACCCATGACCTCGCCCACGACCCCTCAGTTCCCTGTGCTCTGATACGTCCGCAACCCGGCCCGCCACGCCAGCCCCGCCAGCGCACAACACCCCACCGCCACCAGCGGCGACAGGAACGCCACCCACTCGGGCAGCCCGAGCGGCAGCGGCACGCCCAGCACATACGTGGCCGGCAGCCAGTTGACGAAGGCCAGCGGGAACACGAACGTCACCCCGCGCACCAGCTCCGTCGCGAACACCGTCGGCGGATACTGCAGCATCGTCGTACCGCCGTACGTGAACGCGTTCTGCACCTCGGAGGCGTCCTTCGCCACGAACTGGAAGGCCGCGCCCGCGATGAACACCGCACCGAAGATCCCGGCGCCGCTCAGGATCATCACCGGCATCAGCAGCAGCTTCAGCGGCGTCCAGTCGATGTCGACCGTGGCCAGCCCGTAGACCAGCACCATCACACCCTGCGTGATCCGGCCCAGGCGCCGCAGCCCGAACTGGTCCGCCGCCATCTGCGCGAGCACCGGCGCCGGACGCACCAGCAGCGTGTCCAGCGTGCCGTCACGCACCCGCCGGCCCAGCTTCTCCATCGAACCGAGCAGCAGATCGGCGAGACCGAACGCGGTGCTGGACAGCCCGTACAGGAAGGCGACTTGGGGCAGCGTGTAGCCGCCGAGCGCGTCGACACGGGAGAACATCAGCATGATCGCGACGAAGTCGAGCGCGGTCGCCGTGAAGTTGCCCAGCGTGGTCATGAGGAAGGAGGCCCGGTAGGCCATCGTGGAGCGGATCCACATCGCGGAGATCATCCGATAGACGCGCAGCCCGTCGACAACCCTGCTGCTCCCGGCCACTTCGCCGCTTCCGGTCACTTCGCCGCTCTCGACCACCCCGCCGGTGTCGGCCACCCTGCCGGTGTCAACCACCCTGCACCACCACCCGCCGCGTCGCCGCCCTCTGCACCATCCGCCCGGCCGCCAGCAGCACCACCGCCCACATCGCCTGGAAGGCATAGGTGCCCAGCGGATCGGCGTGCCCCATCAGCACATCCGCGGGCGCCTGGAGCAGCGACGACCACGGCAGGGCCCGTACGACCTCGCCGAGCGTGCCCGGGAAGACGTTCAGCGGCAGGATCATGCCCGAGCAGAACCACCCGACGAACATCACCATCTGCGCCACCCCGGTGCCGTCGAGCAGCCAGAACGCGCTCAACGCCACCAGATACCGGATCCCGAAACTGACCAGCATCGCCAGCAGCACCGCCCCGAAGAACGCCACCCACGAGGACACGTCCGTCGGTAGCGCGAGGTCGAAGACCAGCGCACCGAACACGAAGGGGATCACCCCGCGCCCCAGCAGCTCGAACCCCGCCCGGCCCAAGTCAGCGGCCAGCCACCACAGTTGGAGATCGGCCGGACGGTACAGGTCGATCGCGATGTCACCCGTGCGGATACGCTCCATGAGCTCGCTCTCGACGCCCCCGCCCCCGTTGGCGAGCGTCTTGAACAGCGACTGGCCGATCCACACATAGGTGACGGCCTGCGCCAGGTCGTACCCGCCCAGGTGCGGCTTCTCGTCCCACAGCGCGGTGTAGGTGTAGACGAGAATCAACCCGAACACCGTGTTGGTGAACACCCCGGCCGCGGTGGCCGCCCGATAGGTCGCGTACCGTCTGAATCCGCCCGCCGCGACGGCCAGGTACAACCGCCCCGAACCCATCAGTCCCAGCCCTCCCGGCCCGTCCGGACACCGAAGCGCAGGAGCCTAGCCCGCCGGCGGTGACGCATGCCACCCATTTTCCGGGCGGACGCGCGCCGCTCATCGGGAACGGAACGCATGGTGCGACAGTCTTCATCCGGGGACGCAGAAGACGTACGAGGGCGTACGGCGACGTACGACGTAAAAGCGTGAAACAGGAGTCCGTGCACGACATGAGCGACGAGCCGCAGCAGCCGAACCAGGGCTGGGCACCCAGAGAACCTCAGGCGGCTGAAGAGCCCGGTGGGAAGAAGCCGAAGCGGCCCAAGCGGACCGGATGGCGACGGATCATCCCCACCTGGCGCATGGTGCTCGGCACCTTCGTCCTCGGGATACTGCTGCTGATCGGCCTGTTCTTCCTCGGCTACTCGCTGGTGAAGATCCCGCCCGCCAACGCCCTCGCCACCAAGCAGTCCAACGTCTACCTCTACGCGGACGGCAGCCAGCTCGCCCGCGACGGCGAGGTCAACCGCGAGAACGTCAGCCTCTCCCAGGTCTCCAAGGCCGCCCAGCACGCCGTACTCGCCGCCGAGGACCGCGACTTCTACTCCGAGTCGGCGATCGACCCCAAGGCGATGGTGCGCGCCGGCTGGAACACCGCCACCGGCAAGGGCACCCAGTCCGGCTCCACGATCACCCAGCAGTACGTGAAGAACTACTACCTGGCGCAGGAGCAGACCGTCACCCGCAAGGTGAAGGAGTTCTTCATCTCGATCAAGCTGGACCGGGAGAAGTCCAAGGCCGAGATCCTCGAGGGCTACCTCAACACCAGCTACTTCGGGCGCAATTCCTACGGCATCCAGGCCGCCGCCCAGGCGTACTACGGCAAGGACGCCACCGACCTCTCCGTGGCCGAGGGCGCCTATCTCGCCGCCCTGCTCAACGCGCCCAGCGAGTACGACGTCGTCGCCCACCCCGAGAACAAGTCGGCCGCCGTGGCCCGCTGGAACTACGTCCTCGACGGCATGGTCAAGGAAGGCTGGCTGAAGCAGTCCGAGCGCGCCGGCCTGAAGTTCCCGATGCCGAAGGAGGCCACCGTCTCCACCGGCATGTCCGGGCAGCGCGGCTACCTCGTCAACGCCGTCAACGACTATCTGCGCGACAACAAGATCCTCACCTCCGACGAGCTCGACGCCGGCGGTTACCGCATCACCACCACCATCCAGAAGAGCAAGCAGGACGCCTTCGTCGACGCCGTCAACGACAAGCTGATGGACAAGCTCGACAAGAAGAACCGCAAGGTCGACACCTACGTCCGCGCGGGCGGCGCCGCCGTCGACCCGAAAACCGGGCAGGTCGTCGCCATGTACGGCGGCATCGACTACGTCAAGCAGTACACGAACAACGCCACCCGCCGGGACTTCCAGGTCGGCTCCACCTTCAAGCCCTTCGTGTTCACCTCGGCCGTCCAGAACGAGTCCACCACGCAGGACGGCCGCACCATCACCCCGAACACGATCTACGACGGCACCAACAGGCGCCCCGTCCAGGGCTGGACCGGCGGCAGCTACGACCCGGCCAACGAGGACGACGTGTCGTACGGCGACATCACCGTGCGCACCGCCACCGACAAGTCGGTGAACTCGGTGTACGCGCAGATGGCCGTGGACGTCGGCTCCGACAAGGTCAAGGACACCGCGGTCGCCCTCGGCATCCCCTCCGACACCCCCGACCTGACCGCCTCGCCCTCCATCGCGCTCGGCGTGAACACCGCCAGCGTCCTCGACATGGCGGAGTCGTACGCCACGCTCGCCAACCACGGCAAGCACGGCGCGTACACGTTGATCAAGACCATCACCAGGGACGGCAAGGACGTCGTGGATCTGCCGGACCACAAGAGCTCCCAGGCCGTCACCCGTCAGGCCGCCGACACCACGACGTCGATCCTGCAGAGCGTCGTGGAGAACGGCACCGCCACCGCCGCCCAGGCCGCGGGCCGCCCGGCGGCCGGCAAGACCGGCACCGCCGAGGAGGACCAGGCCGCCTGGTTCGCCGGCTACACCCCCGACCTCGCCACTGTCGTCGCGGTGATGGGCCAGGACCCGGTCACCGCCAAGCACAAGTCCCTGTACGGCGTGATGGGCCTGCCGCGCATCAACGGCGGCGGGGCGCCCACCGAGATCTGGGCCCAGTTCACCGAGGCCGCCCTGAAGAGCAAGCCCGCCACCGAGTTCGACCTCGAACTCCAGGAGGGCGCCGACGTGGTCGAGACGCCGACGCAGGAACCGAGCTTCGTCCCCCCGGAGGACACGGAGGGCGAGGACGACGGCGGCACGACCGACGGGGGCCAGGACACCGGCGGTCAGACCGACGGCGGCACGACGGGCGACACCACCACGGGCGGCGGTACGACGGGCGACACCACCACGGGCGGCACGACGGGCGACACGACCACCACGGGCGGGACGACCGGCGACACGACCACCACGGGCGGCACCACAGGGGATACCACCACCGGCGGCACCACGGGAGACACGACCACCGGCGGCACGACGACCGGCACGACAGGCGGCACGACGGCGGGCGGAGGCCCACCGACGACTCAGTGACCGGACGTCGCCTTCAGCCCGACGACGGCGCCGAGCAGCAGGCACACGAAGAAGATCCGGGCGGCGGTCGCCGGCTCCCCCAGCACCACCATGCCGAGCACCGCCGCCCCGGTGAGCAGGCTGGGGACCAGCCGGGCAAAAGGACAGCGAAAGGGGCCGGTGACGATGGTCACCGGCCCCTTTCGGCTTGGATCCACAGGCTGGATCCACAGGCTGGATCTACAGGTACAGCCCGGTCGAGTCCTCGGACCCCTCGAACCGGTCCGCGGCCACCGCGTGCAGATCACGCTCGCGCATGAGCACATAGGCGACACCGCGCACCTCGACCTCGGCACGGTCCTCGGGGTCGTACAGAACCCGGTCCCCCGGCTCGACGGTCCGTACGTTCTGCCCGACCGCGACAACATCCGCCCACGCCAAACGCCGGCCCACGGCCGCGGTGGCGGGAATGAGGATGCCGCCCCCGGAACGCCGCTCGCCCTCACCGGCGTCCTGCCGCACGAGTACACGGTCGTGCAGCATCCGGATGGGCAGCTTGTCGTGCTGGGTGCTGTTTCTGTTGGCGCTCACGGCTGAGAACCTACCTGCCTGACGGGGATTCGTAAGCGCCCGGGTCAGCCCTTACGACGCCGGGTCCCCAGGGCGAGCAGCCCCACGAGTCCGACGGCGACGAGTGCGACGGGAACGATGCGCTCCAGGCGCGGGGCGCCGTCACCGTCGACGAACTGGGCCTTGGTGTTGCTGACGGCCCGATTGACGCCGACGTAGGCCCGCCCGAGCGTGTGGTCGATGTTCGACACGACCTTGGCCTTGGCGTCGCCGACGATCGTCTTCGGGTGCACCCGCACCCCGATCTCGTCGAGCGTCTCGGCCAGGTTCTCGCGGCGGCGCTTGATGTCCGCCTCGATCTGCGCCGGGGATCTGGTGTCCGACGTGTCCGCCACCGTACGGCCTCCGAGGTGTCTGTCGATGCTGTTCTGGACAGTCTGTCAGTTCGCCGGGCGGCCGCACTGTCAGCACCCCCGGTTAGGCTGGTCCGATGAGCGAGCGACTCCAGCCCGGGGACGTGGCCCCCGCCTTCACCCTCCCCGACGCCGACGGCAATGACGTGTCCCTCTCGGACCACAAAGGCCGCAAGGTCATCGTCTACTTCTACCCGGCGGCCCTGACCCCCGGCTGCACGAAGCAGGCCTGTGACTTCACAGACAACCTGGAGGTGCTGGCCGGCGCGGGTTACGACGTCATCGGCATCTCCCCGGACAAGCCGGAGAAGCTGGCGAAGTTCCGCGACAAGGAATCCCTGAAGATCACCCTCCTCGCGGACGAGGACAAGCAGGTCCTCGACGCCTACGCCGCCTTCGGCGAGAAGAAGAACTACGGCAAGACCTACATGGGCGTCATCCGCTCCACGATCGTCGTCGACGAGGAGGGCAAAGTCGAACACGCCCTCTACAACGTCCGGGCGACGGGCCACGTGGCGAAGATCATCAAGGACCTGGGTATCTAGCGGTCCGGGTACCGGAAAGACACCCACACATCAGGAGCCAGGCCGGGCTTGTCCGGCACCGGCCTGCGCTCCTCCTCCCAGGCACCGGGGGCGAGCGTCTCGCCGGCCCTGCGCCAGAACCGGACGGCGGCGGGATTGTCGTCCTGAAACGCGACGGTCCACGCCCCGGGATGCCGCGCGACGACCTCCCGAACGGCCTTCATCCCGACCCCGGCCCGCCGCGCCCCTCGCACGACGAAGAAGCTGTTGAGCACCCGGACGGGCTGAGTGACCGCCCGCACGAAGGCGAACCCGACGGGGTGCGCGCCACTGTGGAAGAGATAGGCGGCCCAGTCCTCGTCGCCACTGAACGCGGCTTCCAGCCGCTCCCCTCGGAACGTGCCGTCCGGATTGGGCAGCTGCCCTCCGAACTCGGACAGGTCGTGCCGGAAGAGCAGCCAGAGCCTTTCGACGGTGGGGCGGTCGGTGGGGGTGGCTGGGCGGACGGTGAGGTCGTGTTCGGAGTTCCCGCTGTTCTCGATCATGAAAAAAGCCTCCCGAGCGGACAAGGGGTCCGGACCGGAAGGCTTCGCGTGTGAGTTGCAGGTTATCAACGTCCTTTGCATTTCATGCGTGACTGTCCGATTAGCGGTTCGTTACTCCGTACGGTCCACGAACGTGCGGCCGGGAACGGAGGGGAACGGTATGGGGGCCAGCGCGTATCCGAGGGAGCGGCTTGAGGAGGCGGCTCAAGGGGCTCGGACGTTGACGGAGGCGTGCCAGAGGTTGGGGGTGGATCCGAAGAGCTGGAAGCGGCGATACGTCCACGAGCGGATGAAGAAGCTCGGGGTGGATGTCTCGCACTTCGAGCGGGAGGGGGTGAAGTGGACGCGGGGCATCCTTGAGCCAGTGGTCGCGGTGTCGACGAGCATCAATGAGGTCCTGCGTCGGCTCGGGCTTGAGGTGGTCGGCGGTCACCACACCAACATCTCGCGGCGCATCAAGGCCTATGGCATCGACACCTCGCACTTCACGCCGGTGGTCCGCACGGAGCGGCACCGGTACAACCAGCGCCGCCGGACGGCCGAGGAGATCCTCGTCGAGGACACCTCGGCACACCCCAGGCGCATTCCGAGCGGCCGACTCAAACGGGCGATGCGCGAGGTGGGAGTTGACGAGTGCTGCGCCCTGTGTGGGATCGAGGGGGTATGGCTCGGGGAGCCGCTCCCCTTGGAGGTCGACCACATCGACGGCAGCTGGAGGGACAATCGGATCGAGAACCTACGGCTGCTGTGCCCCAACTGTCATTCGACGACGGACAGTTACCGGGGGCGTGGCAAGGGGCGAGCCTCATGAGCGGGGGCACGCACTACACCCGCGAGCGGATGCTCGAAGCATCAGCTCAGTGTTCCGACCTGGACGAGGTCATCGCCTTCTTCGGCACGCGACCATACGGCTACCTCCGCAAGTACCTCACCAAGCGGTTCGCCCACTTCGGCATCGACATCTCGCACTTCCGCCCCTGTGGGAGGCCTGCCCGGCCCACCGCTGACGAACTGCGGGTGGCGGTCGCCGAATCAGTCTCCGTGGCCGAGGTGCTGCGGCGCCTGGGGCGCACGAACAACGGGGCGCAGCGTCAGAATCTGCGTAAGTGGATCGCCCACGATCACCTGACGACGGACCACTTTCTGGGGCAAGCACACCAACGGGGAAGGCCGGCACCAAACTCCAAAAGTCCCGAGAAGGTTCTGGTGCAGCACGAAGGCAACCATCGGACAGCGACGAAGCGCCTGCGTCGAGCGCTCAGCGAAGTCGGGGTGGCTGAGGAGTGTGTCAGGTGCGGAACGGGCCCCGAGTGGCTCGGCAAGTCCATGACCCTGGAAGTCGATCACATCAATGGGGACTGGAGCGACGACCGCAGGGAGAACCTACGGTTGCTGTGTCCCAACTGCCACGCGATCACCAGTACCTGGTGCAGGGGAGGCGCCAAGCCGCGAGCGACTGCCGGTACGATGGCAAACGCCTAGCGGCGGTGGTGCAACTGGCGACACAGCAGACTTAGGATCTGTGGCCCTTGATCGGGCTTGAGGGTTCGAATCCCTTCCGCCGCACATGAACGGCCTGCGAATCGAAAGATCGACGCGCAGGCCGTTTCCGTGTCACCTCAGCCCAACAGCTCCCGCACCACCGGCACCAACGCCCGGAACGCCTGGCCGCGATGGCTGATCGCGTTCTTTTCCTCCGCGGTCAGTTCGGCGCAGGTGCGCGACTCGCCCTCCGGCTGGAGGATCGGGTCGTAGCCGAAGCCGTTCGTGCCGGCCGGGGTGTGGCGGAGCAGGCCCCGTAGGCGGCCCTCGACCACTCGTTCCGTGCCGTCGGGCAGGGCCAGGGCTGCCGCGCAGGCGAAGTGGGCGCCGCGGTGTTCGTCGGCGATGTCCGAGAGTTGGGCCAACAGCAGTTCCAGGTTCGCCTTGTCGTCCCCATGCCTACCCGCCCAGCGGGCCGAGAAGATGCCCGGGGCGCCGTTCAGGACGTCGACGCACAGGCCCGAGTCGTCGGCGACCGCCGGTAGGCCCGTTGCCTGGGCGAGGGCGTGGGCCTTGAGGAGGGCGTTCTCCGCGAAGGTCACGCCTGTTTCTTTGACGTCCGGCACGTCCGGGTACGCGTCCGCGCCGACCAGGTCGTGGGGCAGGCCTGCGTCGGCGAGGATGGCGTGGAGTTCGGTGATTTTTCCGGCGTTGCGTGTGGCGAGGATCAGGCGGGTCATGGGGTCCAGTATCCCGGCCTCATCGACCGCTCGCCTACGACGTGCAGACCTTCGTCAACTCGCCCGCGGCGTCCGTGATGGGGCTGAGGTCGGGCGTCTCGTCGCCGTTCTTCACCGCCGTACGGACGTTGTTGACCGCCTCGTTGAGGTTGTCGACGGCCTTGTTGACGTCGGCGTTGTCGGTCTTGTCGCCGATCTCGTCGAGGTTCTGGTCGATGGAGCCGAGGGACTCCTCGATCTGGGTCGGGTCGTTGGACGCGTTCTCGACGGCCTGCTGGAGGTCGGTCACGCTGTCGGCGACGGCCTCGGCGGTCTGGACGCAGTCCAGGGCCTTGTTGACCGCGTCGCAGCCGGTCGTGAGTCCCACCGTCAGTCCAACGGCCGCCACTACTGCGGCGATGGCGGTACCTCGACGGCGTCGGCTCTCGGCCATGGTGATGGTCCTCCCTTGCTCAGCCCCAAGGTCCCCCCGTGTACTGGCCGGGCGTACGGTGGTGTGCCGTACGCCCGTACCCGTAGTGACGCGAGCGCGGGCGGCCGGGTTGCCCCTGCCGACCGCTTTTCTTGGTGCGTCCTTTACTTTTCGAGGACGGTATCAAGGGCCTTGCCCTGGAGGACAGCGAGTTCCGTGCAGCCCGAAACGGCAAGGTCGAGCAGGGAGTTGAGTTCGTCGCGGGCGAAGGGCTCGGCCTCCGCGGTGCCCTGGACCTCGACGAAGCGGCCGTCGCCGGTGCAGACGACGTTCATGTCGGTCTCGGCGCGGACGTCTTCCTCGTAGCAGAGGTCCAGCAGCGGCACCCCTCCCACGATGCCGACCGAGACGGCGCTCACGGTGCCGGTCAGGGGCTGGCGGCCGGCCTTGATCAGCTTCTTGCCCTGGGCCCACGAGATCGCGTCCGCCAGCGCCACGTACGCGCCGGTGATCGCCGCCGTTCGCGTACCGCCGTCGGCCTGGAGCACGTCGCAGTCCAGCACGATCGTGTTCTCGCCGAGCGCCTTGTAGTCGATGACCGCGCGCAGGGAGCGGCCGATGAGGCGGGAGATCTCGTGGGTGCGGCCGCCGATCTTGCCGCGGACGGATTCGCGGTCGCCGCGGGTGTTGGTGGCGCGGGGGAGCATGGAGTATTCGGCGGTCACCCAGCCCTCGCCGCTGCCTTTGCGCCAGCGGGGGACGCCTTCGGTGACGGAGGCGGTGCAGAAGACCTTCGTGTCGCCGAAGGAGACGAGGACGGAGCCCTCGGCGTGCTTGCTCCAGCCACGTTCGATGGTGACGGGGCGGAGCTGTTCGGGGGTGCGGCCGTCGATTCGAGACATGGCGCTGAGCCTAGCGGCACATGCGGAAGGGGCTCCTCCCGCGGTGGGTGGAGCCCCTTCCGGGGTGGGCTCAGTGGCTCACATCATGTCTTCGATCTCCGCGGCGATGGGGTCGGCGTCGGTGCCGATGACGACCTGGATGGCGGTGCCCATCTTGACGACTCCGTGGGCGCCGGCGGCCTTCAGGGCCGCTTCGTCGACGAGCGCGGCATTGTGGACCTCGGTGCGGAGGCGGGTGATGCAGCCCTCGACCTCTTCGATGTTGTCGATGCCGCCGAGCCCGGCAACGATCTTCTCAGCTTTGGTGGCCATGTCGGTCTCCTCATGCACAGTTGGCCCAACTTCGCGAGCGATTGCGCTGTATGTACCGAAAGATGACGTCACAGCAACCAATCGTCGTAACTGGTCTACACCACCTGACAGGCGGTCGCCAACTCATGAGTTCCGAGACCGAGATCTCTCCCGCACGCCGACGGTGGCAGTCGGCGTTCCAGGGCCTGCAGAAGATGGGCCGCAGTCTTCAGCTTCCCATCGCTGTCCTGCCGGCCGCGGGCATCCTCAACCGGCTCGGGCAGCCGGATGTGTTCGGGGACGACGGGCTCGGCTGGACGAACGTGGCCAAGGTGATGGCGGGGGCGGGCGGCGCGCTGCTCGACAGCCAGCTGGGGCTGCCCCTGCTGTTCTGCGTCGGCGTGGCGATCGGCATGGCGAAGAAGTCGGACGGTTCGACGGCGCTGGCCGCGGTGGCGGGCTTTCTCGTCTACTACTCGGTGCTGCGCCAGTTCCCGGAGGACTGTCCCGCCGGGGCGGAGACGGTGACCGGCATCGGCTGCGTGGCCTCGGCGGACGGCACGGTGACGGCGTTCACGTTCCAGAATCCGGGTGTCTTCGGCGGCATCGTGATGGGTCTGCTGGCGGCGTTCTTCTGGGCGCGTTATCACCGTACGAAGCTGGTGGACTGGCTCGGCTTCTTCAACGGGCGTCGGCTGGTGCCGATCATCATGGCGTTCGTGGCGATCGTGTTCGCGGCGCTGTGTCTGTGGATCTGGCCGCCGATCGGTGACGGACTGGAGAACTTCAGCGACTGGCTGAGCGACGCGGGCGCCTGGGGTGCGGGCATCTTCGGTATCGCGAACCGGGCTCTGCTGGTGATCGGGTTGCACCAGTTCCTCAACGTGCCCATCTGGTTCCAGTTCGGCACGTACACCAAGCCGGACGGCACCGAGGTGCACGGTGACATCAGCATGTTCCTGGCGGGCGACCCCAGCGCGGGTCAGTTCACGTCCGGGTTCTTCCCCATCATGATGTTCGCCCTCCCGGCGGCGGCCCTGGCGATGACGCACTGCGCCAAGCCGAGTCGCCGCAAGGAGGTCGGCGGTCTCATGCTCTCCGTCGCGCTGACGTCGTTCGTCACGGGGATCACCGAGCCGATCGAGTACTCGTTCCTCTTCATCGCGCCGCTGCTGTACGTGGTCCACGCGCTGCTGACGGGTGTGTCGATGGCGGTGACGTGGGGGCTCGGGGTGCACGACGGGTTCAGTTTCTCGGCCGGGTTGATCGACTACATCATCAACTGGAATCTGGCGACGAAACCGTGGGCGATCATTCCGATCGGTCTGTGCTTCGCCGTCGTCTATTACGTGATCTTCCGTTTCGCGATCACGAAGTTCGATCTGAAAACTCCGGGCAGGGAGCCGGAGGACGAGGTCGAGGACGTCACGAAGGTCTGACCGTACGTAGCCCTCCGGTTGCGGAATTGACGGGTTCCTTATATCGGCCTCCATCGTGTAGAACAGGTCTACACCACTGAGTGGTGTAGACCACCACCCGATGGAGGACGTATGAGCACCGCCACCGACACGGCGGCCCCCGCGAAGAAGCGGGGATCCGGTCTTTTCCAGGGCCTGCAGAAGGTCGGCCGCAGCCTGCAGCTTCCGATCGCCGTGTTGCCGGCGGCGGGCATCCTGCTGCGTCTGGGCCAGGCGGACGTGCAGGACAAGCTGAACCTGCCCGACAAGGTCACGGCGGTCTTCGCCACGGCCGGTGGCGCGATCTTCGACAACCTGCCGATGCTGTTCTGTATCGGTGTCGCGATCGGCTTCGCCAAGAAGTCGGACGGCTCCACCGCGCTGGCCGCGCTGGTCGGGTTCCTGGTCTACAGCAATGTCCTGAAGGCCTTCCCGGTGACGGAGGCCAAGGTGCAGGCAGGCGCGGACATAGCCGCGACCTACAACAACCCGGGTGTCCTCGGCGGCATCCTCATGGGTCTGCTGTCCGCGGTGCTGTGGCAGCGCTACCACCGCAAGAAGCTGGTGGACTGGCTCGGCTTCTTCAACGGCCGCCGGCTCGTCCCGATCATCATGGCCTTCGTCGGCACCGCCATGGGCGTCTTCTTCGGTCTGGTCTGGGAACCGATCGGTGAGGTCATCTCCGACGCCGGTGAGTGGATCACCGGCCTGGGCTCGGTGGGTGCCGGTCTGTTCGGCCTGATCAACCGTGCGCTGATCCCGATCGGCATGCACCAGTTCGTCAACACCGTCTCCTGGTTCCAGATCGGTGACTTCACCGACTCCGCGGGTGCCGTGGTGCACGGTGACCTGAACCGCTTCTTCGCGGGTGACCCGACCGCCGGTCAGTTCATGTCGGGCTTCTTCCCGATCATGATGTTCGGTCTGCCGGCCGCCGCGATCGCGATCGCCCACTCCGCTCGTCCCGAGCGCCGCAAGGCCGTGATGGGCATGATGGTCTCGCTCGCCCTGACCTCCTTCGTGACCGGTGTGACCGAGCCGATCGAGTTCTCGTTCATGTTCATCGCCCCGGTGCTGTACGTGATCCACGCGGTGCTCACGGCCATTTCCATGGCGATCACCTGGGCGCTCGGTGTCCACGCAGGCTTCACGTTCTCCGCGGGCGCCATCGACTACGGCCTCAACTGGAACCTGGCCACCAAGCCCTGGCTGATCATCCCGATCGGCCTGGTCTTCGCCGCGGTCTACTACACCGTCTTCCGCTTCGCCATCACCAAGTGGAACCTCCCCACCCCGGGCCGCGAGCCCGAGGAGGAGGTCGAGGACCTCACCAAGGCGTGAGTTCCGACCGCCGTACGGCATGACGAAGGCCCCGGACCGGGAAGGTTCCGGGGCCTTCGTGTGCGTACCAGGACTCAGATGTCGTACGACACCCTCGGCGTCGCCAGCTCCACCGGGCCGTCGTAGACCGCGCGGGCGTCGGCGAGGTTGACCTGCGGGTCGGTCCACGGGGGGATGTGGGTGAGGACCAGGCGGCGGGCGCCTGCCCGGGCCGCCGCCTCACCCGCCTCGCGGCCGTTGAGATGCAGGTCGGGGATGTCCTCTTTGCCGTGGGTGAACGCGGCCTCGCACAGGAACAGGTCGGTGTCCCGGGCGAGTTCGTCCAGCACGGGGGTGATACCGGTGTCGCCGGAGTACGTGAGCGACTTGCCGCCGTGTTCGACGCGGATGCCGTACGCCTCCACGGGATGCGCCACGCGCTCGGTGTGCACGGTGAAAGGGCCGACCTCGAAGGTGGACGGCTTGACCGTGTGGAAGTCGAAGACCTCGCTCATGGAGGAGGCGGTCGGGGTGTCCGCGTAGGCGGTGGTCAGCCGGTGTTCCGTGCCCTCGGGTCCGTAGACCGGGATCGGATCGCAGCGGCCGCCGTCATGGCGGTAGTAGCGTGCGACGAAGTACGCGCACATGTCGATGCAGTGGTCGGCGTGCAGATGGCTGAGGAAGATCGCGTCGAGGTCGTAGAGACCGCAGTGGCGCTGCAGCTCGCCAAGGGCACCGTTGCCCATGTCGAGAAGCAGCCGGAAGCCGTCGGCCTCTACGAGGTAGCTCGAGCAGGCCGATTCCGCGGACGGGAACGACCCCGAGCAGCCGACGACGGTGAGCTTCATAAAGCAGAAACCTCCGCTGGCGGTAATCCAGGAGATCCAGGAATCCAGAAGATCGGGAAAGGGGACTCGGGGGTCGTGCGGTCCGTCGAGCGTAAGGCGCAAAACCCCTTGTCGCTCCTCCGCCAAGGGCTGTTGTGGGCGAACTCACCTGTGCTGTCACCGGTTCGGCTGGACCAGGGGCGCGTAAGGCTGAGCAGAAGGCGCGCGATGCGGATCGTGCGCCGGTAACGTCGTCCGTATGGACACGTCCTGGTGGCTGGCGCTCGCGGCGGTGGTACTGCTGGCGCTGGTCGCCACGCTCGTGGACGGATGGGGGCGGGGGCGCAGGCCGGAGGGTCGCAGGACGCGGCCGCCGGGGCGTCCCGGGCCGCGGACCGGCACCGCGCGTCCACGGCCCGCGGAGATCTGGTGGGCGAACGTGCCCTTCGAGGACGGGCCGGGGGCGAAGGACCGGCCGTGTCTGGTGCTCGCGGTGCGCGGCAGGCGTGCGGTCGTCGCGAAGATCACCAGCAAGTACCACGACGAGCGGGCCGGGGTGATCCCGTTGCCGCCGGGTTCGGTGGGCGATGCGCACGGGCGCGCCAGCTTCCTGGAGACGGACGAGCTGCGCGAGGTGGCGGTGTGGGACTTCCGGCGGCGGGTGGGTGTGGTGGACCCGGTCCTGTGGGACCAGGTCCGTCACCTGGCGACGTAACGCGTCAAGGAGGGTGACGAGGGGTCACGCCCAGAGCTGGCCCTGCAACGTCTCGATCGCTTCCTCCGTCGTCGCCGCCGTGTAGACCCCCGTCGACAGGTACTTCCAGCCGCCGTCCGCGACGACGAACACGATGTCCGCGCTCTCCCCCGCCTTCAGCGCCTTGTGGCCGACGCCGATCGCGGCGTGCAGGGCGGCGCCCGTGGAGACGCCCGCGAAGATGCCCTCCTGCTGGAGGAGTTCGCGGGTACGGGTGACCGCGTCCGCGGAGCCGACCGAGAAGCGGGTCGTCAGGACCGAGGCGTCGTAGAGCTCGGGCACGAAGCCCTCGTCGAGGTTGCGCAGGCCGTACACGAGGTCGTCGTAGCGCGGCTCGGCGGCGACGATCTTGACGTCCGGCTTGTGCTCGCGCAGGTAGCGGCCGACGCCCATCAGGGTGCCGGTGGTGCCGAGGCCCGCCACGAAGTGGGTGATGGAGGGGAGGTCCGTGAGGATCTCCGGGCCGGTCGTGGCGTAGTGGGCGCCCGCGTTGTCCGGGTTGCCGTACTGATAGAGCATCACCCAGTCGGGATGCTCGGCGGACAGTTCCTTGGCGACGCGTACGGCCGTGTTGGAGCCGCCCGCGGCGGGCGACGGGATGATCTCCGCGCCCCACATGCCGAGCAGTTCCCGGCGCTCCTGCGAGGTGTTCTCGGGCATCACGCAGACCATGCGGTAGCCCTTGAGCTTGGCGGCCATGGCCAGGGAGATGCCGGTGTTGCCGCTGGTGGGCTCCAGGATGGTGCAGCCCGGGGTGAGGCGGCCGTCCTTCTCCGCCTGCTCGATCATGTGCAGGGCCGGGCGGTCCTTGACCGAGCCGGTGGGGTTGCGGTCCTCCAGCTTGGCCCAGACGCGGACGTCGTCGGACGGCGACAGCCGCGGCAGGCGCACCAGAGGGGTGTTGCCCACCGCGGCCAGCGGGGAGTCGTAGCGCATCGGGATCAGGCCATGCCGCCGGCGACGGCCGGCAGGATCGTGACGTTGTCGCCGTCCGACAGCTTCGTGGTGATGCCGTCGAGGAAGCGGACGTCCTCGTCGTTGAGGTAGACGTTGACGAAGCGGCGCAGCTCGCCGCCGTCCACGATGCGGGCCTGGACGCCCGGGTGCCGGGTCTCGAGGTCGGCGAAGAGCTCGGCGAGGGTGTCCCCGTTGCCCTCCACCGCCTTCTGGCCGTCGGTGTAGGTGCGGAGGATGGTGGGGATGCGGACCTCGATGGCCATGGTTGCGGGCTCCTGTCGGAAGTGTCTGGTCGGTGGGCGCGCGGCAGCGCATTTCAGCAGGTCGTCGGGTGAGGCTCCCCCACGCTCGGCTGCGCTCGCGCGGGAGGTACCCCCAGCGGCTCACGGCCGTTCGGCGGCAGGGGGCAGCGTCAACAGATGGCGCTGGCGAGCCTGCACAGGTCGACGTGCAGCCGCGCCACGAGCAGCATGCCCGGCGTCTTTTCGCTCACGTCGTCAAAAACCATGGGCTCATCGTATCGATTCCCGTCCCGGGTCCCGGAATGTGATCCCACATTCCGGACGGATTGCGGCCGGGGAGTGAGACCGCACTGTTCGGACCGCACGGTTCGGACCGCGCTGCTCAGGCGGACGCGCGCAGGACGAGCCGGGTGGGTACGACGACCGAGGGGAGGTCCGCGGGACGGTCGAACAGCAGCCGGGCCATCAGGCGCCCCATCTCCCCCACGTCCTGGTGGACCGTGGTCAGCGGTGGATCGGTCGCCTCGGCGATCTCGGCGAGGTCGTCGAACCCTACGACGGCCACGTCCTCGGGGACGCGGCGCCCCCGGGCGCGTAAGGCCTCCAGGGCTCCCTGGGCCATCAGGTCCGAGGCGACGAAGACGGCGTCCAGGTCGGGGCGGCGGTCGAGCAGCGCGGCCATGGCGTCGGTGCCGCCCTGGCGGGTGTAGTCGGCGCGTTCGGCCAGCTCCGGCGGGGCGTCGGGGAGGACGTCGCGGTAGCCGGCGAGGCGTTCGGCGGCGGAGTGCTCCTGGTCGTGGGGGCCGGTGACGGTCGCGATGTGACGGCGGCCCAGGGAGACGAGGTGCCGGACGGCCTGCCGGGCTCCGCCGCGGTTGTCGCCGTCGACATAGGCGTGGGCGCGCACGGTGTCACCGTCGAGCAGGAGGGGGCGGCCGCCGAAGACCGCGGGGATGTCGAGGCGGCCGATCATCTCGTGCAGCCGGCCGCCGGGGTGCAGGGAGAACAGGACGGCCGCGTCGACGTGGCCGCCGCCGAGGTAGTCGGCCACGCGCGCGTGGTCGTCCGGCTCGTCCAGGAAGAGCAGGACGGCCTGGGCGCCGTGCAGGGCGAGTTCCCTGCGGATGCCGCGCAGGAGGCGGTCGAAGTAGGGGTCGAGGAAGAGCCGGCCGTCCGGCTGGTCCGCGACGACGGCGACGGCGTTCGTGCGGTGGGTGACCAGCTGCCGGGCGGCCTGGTTGGGGACGTAGCCCAGCTCGGCGATGACCTGCCGGACCTGTTCGACGACCTCGGCGCGCACCTTGGGCTCGCCGTTGATCACCCGCGAGACCGTGGATCTCGACACCCCCGACTGACGTGCGACGTCCTCGATCGTGGGGCGCTGTCCGTGGAACCGTCGCGTCAACACCGTCTCCGATAGGGCGATTTGATCGGGCGTACGGTGATCAGTATGCCTCGACGACCGTGACCTCTTCCTCCGTGATCTCGCCCTCCACGATCCGGTACGAGCGGAACTGGAAGTCGCCGAGACCGTCGGTGTCCGCGGTGGAGACCAGGACGTAGTGCGCGCCGGGCTCGTTGGCGTAGCTCACGTCGGTGCGGGACGGGTAGGCCTCGGTGGCGGTGTGGGAGTGGTAGATGACCACCGGCTCCTCGTCGCGGTCGTCCATCTCGCGGTAGAGCTTGAGGAGGTCGCCGGAGTCGAACTCGTAGAACGTGGGCGACATGGCCGCGTTCAGCATCGGGATGAAGCGCTCGGGACGGTCCGAGCCGGCCGGCCCCGCGACGACGCCGCACGCCTCGTCGGGGTGGTCCTTGCGCGCGTGCGCGACGATCTGGTCGACGAGGGCCTGGGTGATGGTCAGCATGCTGGCCAGGATAAGCAGACGGGCCGCCCCGTACCGACGGGTGGTACGGGACGGCCCATATGCCGGACGCCGGGGCGTCCTGGACAAGCGGTGCAGCACCCACCTAGGGGCGCGGGGCTGTGTCAATTTGCGGCTACCGCCGCGTGGGCGCGACCAGCCACGACGGCGCCGCAGTCAATCCACGGCCTGTCCGCGGAGCATTTAGCCGACCTTCTCGAACTCCGGCTCGCGCCGCTCGGCGATCTCCGGATTACGCGCCTTGAGCACGGCCCAGCCGATCCCGAGCGCGACGGCCCAGCCCGCCATCACGTACAGACACACCCGGGACTCGGAGTCGTACGCGATGAGGCCGGTCACGAAGAGCAGGAACACGATGGCGACGTACGAGCCCTTCGAACCGCCCGGCGCCGGGAAGGACGACGCCGGCAGGCGCCCCGCCTCGACCGCGCGGCGGTACCGCACATGGCTGAGCAGGATCATCAGCCACGTCCAGATGCCCGCCGCGGTGGCGACGGAGACGACGTAGCCGAAGGCCTTCTCCGGAACGATGTAGTTCAGGACCACGCCGATGCCCATGAACAGCACCGACACCGTGATGGCCAGCGCCGGCGTCTTCGTGACGGACAGCTTGTTGAAGGCCTTGGGGGCCTCGCCGCTGTCCGCGAGGGTGCGCAGCATGCGGCCCGTGGAGTACATGCCGGAGTTGCAGGAGGACAGGGCCGCGGTCAGCACGACGAAGTTGACGATGCCCGCGCCCGCCGGGATGCCGATCATGGCGAAGGCCTTGACGAAGGGGCTGACGCCGGGTGCGAACTCGGTCCACTTGACCACGCAGAGGATGACGGTGAGGGCGCCGACGTAGAAGAGCCCGATGCGCCAGGGCAGGGTGTTGATCGCCTTGGGGAGGGTCTTCTCGGGGTTCTCCGACTCACCGGCGGTGACGCCGACCAGCTCGACGGCGAGGTAGGCGAACATGACGCCCTGGAGGGTCATCAGGGACGAGCCGATGCCCTTGGGGAAGAAGCCGTCGAAGGCCCAGAGGTTGGAGACGGCGGCCGTGTCGCCGGCGGCGCTGAAGCCGAAGGTGAGGACGCCGAGGCCGATCACGATCATGCCGATGAGGGCGGTGACCTTGATCATCGAGAACCAGAACTCGATCTCGCCGAACAGCTTCACCGAGATCAGGTTGGCCACGAACAGCACGACCAGGAAGCCGAGCGCCGAGGCCCACTGCGGGACGTCCGGGAACCAGTAGTGGATGTAGATCGCGGCGGCGGTCAGTTCCGCCATGCCGGTGACGACCCACAGCAGCCAGTACGTCCAGCCGGTGAAATAGCCGAAGAACGGGCCGAGGAATTCGCGGGAGTACTCCGCGAACGAGCCCGAGACGGGGCGGTAGAGCAGGAGTTCACCGAGCGCGCGCATGATGAAGAAGATGATGACGCCGGCGACGGCGTACATCAGGATGAGACTGGGGCCCGCCTTGGCGATGTTCGCCCCGGCGTTGAGGAAGAGACCGACGCCGATGGCGCCGCCGATCGCGATCATCTGGACCTGGCGACTGCCGAGGCCACGCTCGTAACCCTCTTCGGAGGTGTGCTCCGAGCCTTTGTCGACCTGAGCGGAGGTCATAAGTGTGGTGCGCCTTTCTCCATACCGAACCGGGCCTCTCGTCGGCCTCGGATCGGTTCTCGATCCCCCCGGATAGTGGAGTTGAGCGGGTTCGCTCATGCCTGGCCGGTGGTTACCGGCTCGGTGGCGCACCCGAGCGAACATACGGGTGGTGTTCGTCGGGCGGTCGTGAAGATTTATCACGGCCGCAATATTGATCACCTGTGCGAGATGTGGCGCAGAGCACAGGAAGAAGCGGACAAACAAATACCGGAGTGGGCATACGCCATCAGCACGGTGACGTGATCGTTATCCGGATTTGAGCGTCCGCTGAGCGAACACAAAAAGGTCACAAACTGCGCCAGAAGGTCACGGAAGCAGTGTCGTGACGAGGGTTTCCTGGAGCCCGCCCAGCCACAGGTACGCCATCACCATCGGCTTGCGGGGGTCCTCGTCCGGCAGCCGGTAGAGGAGGTCGGTGTCCTCCTCGTCGGCGATCTCCAGCCGGGAGCCGATCGCGAGGCGCAGGTCGTTGAGGGCCCCGAGCCACTGGCGCGACTCCTCCGGCGACAGCTTGAGCACCGCCCCGCCGTCGCCCACCGGGCTCAGCGCGTCCAGGGAGCGGATCACCGCGAGGGCGCTGTCCCGCTTGCCGGCCCGCAGGTCGTTCTCGGTGTAGCGGCGGAACTCCGAGGAGTACGCCTTCTGCTCCTCGGCCTGCTCGGGCCCGGGCGTGCCCTCGGGGTCGCTGTAGGCGTCCGGGAACAGGCGTCTGAGCACCGGGTCGGAGGGCGGCTCGCTGGGGCCGTCGTTGAAGAGTTCGGCGAGCGGGTCGTCGGGGGCGTCCTCGGCGGGCCCTGGCCCGATGAGCTCCAGGAGCTGGACGGCCAGTGAGCGGATGATGGAGATCTCGACGTCGTCGAGCGCGACGGCCGCGCCGCCGCCGGGGAGCGGTTCGAAGTGTCCAGGCATGAAGGTGAGTTCAGCTACTTCCGGTCCTGCTGGAGGGTGGCCCACAGACCGTAGCCGTGCATCGCCTGCACGTCGCGCTCCATCTCCTCGCGGGATCCGCTGGAGACGACCGCCCGGCCCTTGTGGTGAACGTCGAGCATGAGCTTGGTGGCCTTGTCCTTCGAGTACCCGAAGTACGTCTGGAACACATAGGTCACGTAGCTCATGAGGTTGACCGGGTCGTTGTGGACGATGGTGACCCAGGGGACGTCCGGCTCGGGTACGGCGAAGACCTCTTCCGCCGACTCGGTGCGTTCGATCTCTACGGGAGCGGGTGACGTCACATGGCCCATGCTGCCACGCATCACCGAAATCGTCACACCGACGAGAAGGGAGTACCATCCCGTCGTATGCCGCATACACCGGGGGACAACCCCCGGACCCCCGGCCGACCTGGGGGACCCGGAGATTCACGTTAAGGAGAGCTTTCGTGGACGTAGCGGACCTTGGGCTGCCGGTGGACGTTCCCTCGACGGCGCTCTTCACGGATCAGTACGAGCTCACGATGTTGCAGGCCGCGCTGAAGGCCGGTACCGCCGAGCGGCACAGCGTCTTCGAGGTCTTCACCCGGCGGCTGCCGGACGGGCGCCGGTACGGCGTCGTCGCGGGCACCGGGCGGGTCCTGGACGCCGTCGAGAACTTCCGGTTCGACGCGGACGTCCTGCGCTTCCTGGGTGAACGGAACATCGTCGACGCCCAGACCCTGGACTGGCTCGGCTCGTACCGGTTCTCCGGTGACATCTGGGGCTATCCGGAGGGCGAGGTCTACTTCCCGGGCTCGCCGATCATGCGGGTCGAGGGCTCCTTCGCCGAGTGCGTGCTCCTGGAGACCGTGATCCTCTCGATCCTCAACCACGACTCCGCGATCGCCGCGGCCGCCTCCCGGATGGCCTCGGCCGCCGGGGGCCGCCCGCTGATCGAGATGGGCGCCCGCCGCACCCACGAGCTCGCCGCCGTCGCCGCCTCCCGCGCCGCCTACCTCGGCGGCTTCGCCTCCACCTCCGACCTCGCGGCCGGCTTCCGCTACAACATCCCGACCGTCGGCACCTCCGCCCACGCCTTCACCCTCCTGCACGACCACGAGCGCGACGCCTTCCGGGCCCAGGTGAACTCGCTGGGCCGGGGCACCACCCTGCTCGTGGACACCTACGACGTGGCGGAAGCCGTCCGTACGGCCGTGGAGGTGGCCGGACCGGAGCTGGGCGCGGTCCGTATCGACTCGGGCGACCTGCTTCTCGTGGCCCACCGGGTGCGCCAGCAGCTGGACGAGCTGGGCGCCCGGGACACGAAGATCATCGTGACCTCGGACCTCGACGAGTACGCCATCGCCTCGCTCGCGGCGGCTCCCGTGGACGCGTACGGCGTCGGCACGCAGCTGGTGACCGGCTCCGGGCACCCGACCGCCTCGATGGTCTACAAGCTGGTCGCCCGCGCCGAGTCCGCCGACGTGAAGGCGCCGCTGGTGCCGGTCGCGAAGAAGTCCTCCGGCGGCAAGACCTCCATCGGCGGCCGCAAGTGGGCGGCCCGGCGGCTGGACGCGGACGGGATCGCGGAGACCGAGGTGGTCGGCACCGGGGCCGTCCCGGCCGACCTCGTGGACCGGCAGCTCCTCGTCGAACTGGTCAAGAGCGGCGACGTCGTGGCCCGCGAGCCGCTGGACGTCGTACGGGACCGGCACACGGCCGCGCGCGACGGGCTGCCGCTGTCGGCGACCCAGCTGTCGCGCGGGGAACCGGTCATTCCGACGGAGTACGTACACGGGCGCTCGGGTAGCTAATGCTGGTGCGCCCTCCCGCAGCGCCGTCGAAGTCTCTAGGCTCGTAAGTTCACTCTTAGTCGAAGGACACCCACCATGCGCCGCGCCTTGATCGTCGTCGACGTACAGAACGACTTCTGCGAGGGGGGCAGTCTCGCGGTGGCCGGGGGTGCCGATGTGGCCGCCGCCGTCACCGAGCTGATCGGACAGGCCGCCGGCGGCTCCGGCTACCAGCATGTGGTGGCCACCCGCGACCACCACATCGCGCCCGGCGGCCACTTCGCCGACAACCCCGACTACGCCCACTCCTGGCCCGCGCACTGCGTCGCCGGCACCGAGGGCGTCGGCTTCCACCCGAACTTCGCCCCCGCCGTCGCCTCCGGCGCGATCGACGCCGTCTTCGACAAGGGGGCGTACTCGGCGGCCTACAGCGGCTTCGAGGGCGCCGACGAGAACGGCGTCACGCTGGCCGACTGGCTGCGGGCGCGGGAGGTCGTCGAGGTGGACGTGGTCGGCATCGCCACGGACCACTGCGTACGGGCCACCGCGCTGGACGCCGTGCGGGAGGGCTTCCGTACGCAGGTGCTCCTCGACCTCACCGCGGGGGTGGCCGAGGAGACCACCGACCGGGCGCTGGAGGAGCTGCGCCGGGCCGGGGTGGAACTGTCGGGGAAGCCGGTCGTCGCGTAGGCGTCCGGCGTCCGGTGACTAGGCCGGTGCCGCCGGCCTCCTGATCAGGGCCCTGATCGGGTGCCACAGCTCCTGGGGCAGCTCCGGTCCCGGCACCGCCGCGACAGCGTTGTCAGGGGCCGTGCGCCATATCAGGCCGTCCGGATGATGCAGGACGGCCGTCACCTCGTCCGGGGTCGGCGGGGCCGCGTTGCCACGCAGGTAGACCGCCCGCAGGCCCAGGTTGCGCAGCCTGGTCAGGGCTCGTGCGCGGTTGCGGGCGTGGACGAGGACACGGACGCAGCCCGTGCCGTCGGTGGCGGGTCTGGGCAGGTTCAGCGCCACCACCACGCTGCCTGTCGGCAGCTTGCAGAAACCTCCTGCGGCCATGCAGTCACACCCCCGTGTGCACCGGTGTCAATAAGAAAGCCATCAGGACGCACCTAAACACGATCGGCGGCGACCCGCCAGGGGTCACCGCCGATTCGCTTCTGACCTGCGCAAATGCCGACTACTTCACCGCGCGGCCGACCTCGAGCGAGATCGTCGAGCCGTTCAGGGCCTCCTTGACAATCTTGATCTTGGTGTTGGTGTCAGTGAGTTTCACGCCCGCGAACGGGGTCGTCGCGTCGTAGTACGTGCTGGTGTGGTCGTTGAAGACCGACACCCCCTTCGACGACGGGATCCTCTTCGCGACGTCCGCGTTGTGCAGCGTGATGCCGTCCGTGCGGAACAGGCTGAAGGGCGAGTCGTACGCCTGGATGCGGCTGCGCATCGCGGTGCCGTCGGACCACTTCAGCGCCGTCGGGTGCGAGTCGACCGGCAGCAGCAGTCCGACACCGGGGTGCTCGCTGGTGTTGTTGTCCACCTGGGAGGTGTCCCACTTCCAGATCAACAGACCGTTCTGGTACGGGAAGTGCTCCACCCAGCTCGGACGGGTCGTGGAGAAGCCGAAGTTGTACGGGCCGGCCTTCAACGTCCGGTCGTACGACACGTACTGGCGGTTCTCCGCGATGTAGTACTGCGCGAAGTCGTCCGTGACGGTCGCGCCGACACGGGTGAAGCCGCTCGCCGTCCAGGCCGCGTCCGCGGTCTCGGCGTCGTCGGCGAACAGGGCGGCACCGTCGGCCGTCACGGTGATCCGGTCCGCCGCGAAGCCCTTCCCTGCCACGCCGCCGTCGGTCGAGTAGCGGAAGCGCAGGCCGATCTTCTGGCCCGCGTAGGCGTCGAGCGGGAAGGACAGCTTCTTGTACGTCTGCGAGAAACCGGTGAGCGTCGGCTGGCCGCTGGCGTCGCGCGGGAGGGCCGCGCCGTCCGCGGTGCCGTCGATCGCCTTCCAGGTGGTGCCGCCGTCGGTGGAGACCTCGGTGTAGACGAAGTCGAAGCTCGCCTCGGTGGCCCACCAGCCGTCCAGGCTCAGTGTCGCCGCGGACTTGCCGGTGAGGTCGACGGAACGGGTCAGCGTGTTCCTGAGGCCGTTGCCGCTGCCGCTCCACCACTGGGTGGCGCCCTGGGCGGGGGCCACGATCTCGGTGGTGACCGCCTTCTCGGGCAGCTCGACGACCAGCGCCTGCTTGTTCTTGGTGTTGTACTCGGCGACACCGAGCTTGTGCTTCGACCTGGTCGCGGCCTTCGCCACGTCGTAGTCCAGCCAGCCCAGTTGCAGCTTGTCCCAGGCGGTCATGTCACCGGGCAGGTCACCGATGGTGTCCTTGCCGGTGCCGAGCCAGGAACCGGAGGACATCAGGGTCCAGAAACCGGTGGAGTTCTCGCCGCCGCCGGAGGTGTCGTAGTGGTCCGGCAGACCGAGGTCGTGGCCGTACTCGTGGGCGAAGACGCCGAGTCCGCCGTTCTCCGGCTGGATGGTGTAGTCGCCGACCCAGATACCGGTGTCGCCGATCTGGGTGCCGCCGAGCAGGTTGCCCGAAGGTCCGGTGGCGCCGGAGTCGGTGCCGAACGCGTACCAGCGGTGGGCCCAGATGGCGTCCTCGCCCTGGGCGCCGCCGCCCGCGGACTCGTCCTCGCCGGCGTGCACGATCTGGAAGTGGTCGATGTAGCCGTCGGGCTCGTTGAAGTCGCCGTCGCCGTCGAAGTCGTAGCGGTCCCACTGGTCGAACTCGGCGATGTCCGCCTTGATCTCGGCCTCGGTGCGCCCCGCCGCCTTCTGCTGGGCGACCCATGCCGTGACGCCGTCCTGGACCGCGTTCCACGCGCAGGTGTCACAGGAGTTGGAGCCGTAACGGGCCTCGTTGTAGGGGACCTTGACCCAGTCGGTGACCTCGCCCTCGACCGAGTAGCGGCCCGAGGACTGCTTCTCGTAGTAGGTCTTCATCGACGCGGTGCCGTCGCCGAAGTAGAGGTCCTCGAAGTGGGCCTTGTTGTAATCCGGCTGCCAGGCCGTGCTGTTGTCCTGAGCACGGTCCGGCTCGGCTATCTCGTTGTGCGCGGGGCCGGGCGTGCCGCCGTAGCGGGGGTCCGTCTGATCGCCGAACTCGACGAGGATCGTGAAGATCTTGTCGGTCCGCTCGCGGCCCAGCTCGACGTACTTGCTGTCGCCCTTGCGGCTCTTGAGCTCGACGACCTGGGAGCCGTCACGGTTCTTGACCGTGGCGGCGCCGGATATGACCTGCTTCAGCGCCTCTTCGCGCTGCGCCTCCTGGGTCCGGGAGAGCGGGCCGTCGAAGTCGTGCTCCTGTGTGGTCTTCGCCGGCTGCGGATCGGTGCGGTGCGCCGCGGCCGGTGCCGCGGTGGTGTCGGCCTGCGCGACGGCGAAGGTCGAGATGGTCGCCGTCGCGGCGGCCAGTGCGACGGTGGTCGCGGCCGCTCTGAACGTCCAGGGTCTGCTGGGCACCTGAGTCTTCCTCCCCTAGTCAAGTGACGGCATTTGACTAGAGGTTCAGAAGAAAAGACAGACCTTGACTTGAACAGGACAAGTGCATTATGCGGACCCGACGTCCGCTTTACGAACATCTCGAGAACATCCCGAGCCGCCCTCGACCGGCGCTCGCGCGTGTCCACTTCGTGGACGGTATGACTCCGTGCGCCCCCCATGCACCGGTACTGTTGGTTAGGTCACGCTTACCGTTCGTTCCGCTCGGGCATGCACGCGATTAGAGTCATTCGGCGGAACGCCCCAAAACGGCGGAAAGCCAGGCCGACACCCCCGTGGACCCCCACTTCCGAGGACACGATTGCCATGCCTCGTCCGACTGCCGCACAGCTCGCCTACGGTTCGTTCACCGTGATCTTCTCGACGCTCGCCATGCTGCTGCTGTCACAGACGAGTTCGGGTCTGGGGATCGCGGTCATCACCGTCGCGGCGCTCGCCCTCGGGCTGCTCGTCGCCATGACGGTCCCCATCCCCAAGGCCCGCGTGGTCGCGGTGCGCAAGCCCGCCACCGAGACAGCGGAGACGGCACAGACGCCCGTACCGGCGTCGGTCACCGTACTGGCGACCGAGCCGGTGCACGAGCGCGCCGCCTCCTGATGAACCGACGGCCCCCGGTGGTCAGTTGGTGCTGACCACCACCGTCTTCGCCGCCTTGTCGTGCAGGCCCTGCTTGTAGGGCTTGTCGAAGAAGCTCCAGCCGCCCGAGATCGCGGTCCAGACACAGGCGCAGCAGAACGCGAACGGGATCCACAGCACCGCCGAACGCGTCAGCGCGGTCTGCACGGAGGGCGTGGAGCCGTTCTCGAGGTTCGCCACCCGCATCCCGAGCCACTTCTTGCCGAGCGTCTGGCCGGAGCGGCTGATCATGACGGTGTCGTACGCGATGTAGAGCACGGCCGTGATGAGCGACTGCGTGAAGGACTTGCCGTACTCGACCTTGTCGGGGTCCACGTCGTACTCGTTGACGCCGAAGCCCCAGGTGAGCAGCCAGACGACGATCGCGACGAGGATCATGTCGATGATCCGGGCGAGCGTGCGCTTGCCGCTGTCGGCGAGCGGGGGCATGCCGGCGAGCGGGTCGTTCGGGTACGAGCCACCGCCGTACGGGTCACCGCCGCCGTAGGGACTGCCGCCTCCGTACGGCGGGGGCTGACTGCCGTACGGCGGGCCCGCGTCCCCTGACGGCGGGGGCTGACTGCCGTACGGGGAACCCTCGTCGCCCGACGACGGGGGCTGCTTCCTGAACGGGTCGTCTTCCGGCGGCTGCTGGCCGGAGCCGGGGGGCGGTTCGCTGCTCATGGCCCGAGTCGACCGCGATCCCCACGGCTCCGCATCCGGCGAGCGGCCGTCCGGGGTACGGAATCCGGTGGCCCTGGTGCCGTATGGGGCTATCCCGCTACGAACGTATGTGCGGCCTTGTCGTGCCAGCACTGGCGCCACGGCTTGTCGAACAGGCCCCATACGACGCCCACGACACCGATCGCGAGCAGACCGGGGACGCTGTAGACGAGCCAGCGACGCAGGGCCGCGCCGAACGTCGGGGGCTCGCCGCCCTCGATGTCCCGGACCTCCAGTCCGAGCAGCTTCTTGCCGAGGGTGCGGCCCCACTTGGCGGTGGGCAGCGCCTCGTAGAGGACGCCGAAGACGAGGAGGACGGCGAGGACGATGCCGAGGTAGGCGGAGGTCGTGCCGTCCAGGAGCCAGACGGTGACGGTCTCGCCGGAGAGCTTGGCCGCGTCGATCTTCTCGTTGACGTGGTCCAGCGCCCGGGTGCCGAGCGGGACGGCGGCCGCGCCGGTGACGCCGACGAGGACGACGGTGTCCAGCAGCCGGGCGGTCAGCCGCTTGCCGAGCCCCGCGGGGCGGGCGGAGGCCTGGCGCCGGGCGGCGGCCTGGAAGACGTCCTCCACGGGCGGCTTCCAGGGCGCGACGGGCTGGTCCTCGCCGGAGGGGGCGGCGAGACGGTGCACCTGCTGGGCCCAGGAGGCCTGACCGCCACCGGCGCCGCCGGCCATGGGGGTGGACTGCTGGGGGACGGCGGCGGCCGGGGCCTGCGGAGCCGCCTGCTGCGGGCCGGAGGGACCGGCGGAGGCCGCCTGTCCGACGGCGCCCTGGACACCGGCCTGCGCGGGGGCGGCACGGTCGGCGGCTGCCTTGCCCGCGCCGAAGCCGGGGGTGGCCGCGGGCTGGGCACCGAAGCCGCCCGCCGCACCGTCGGACCGTGCGCCGCCCGTGCCTCCGCCCTGCGCCCCACCCTGCTGAGGCGTGCGCGGGGCGAGCGCCCGGAAGGTCATGGTGCCCTCGTCGGCGACCGGGCCACCGGGGGCGGGAACACCGGGAGTCGCGGCACCGGAGGAACCCGCGCCACCGAAGGCGGGGCCCCCGGAAGCACCGGGCCCGGAGGCGGAGGAACCGTGGGCGCTTGCCGCACCCGGACCGCTGAAGGCCGGGCCGCCGGAGGCGCCCGGCGCGGGGCCGCCCGGCGCGGGGCCGACCTGCGGTGTCGCGCCCGGGCCGGAGGGGGCCGCTCCCCCGGGTGTCGGCCTGCGGAAGACGAACGTGTTGCCCGAGGCCGCCCGGTCGGACTCCGCGGGAGGGATCGTCGCCGCGCCGTCGCCGCTCGTCGTGTCCGACGGGACGCGGGGGTCGGTGCCCGCCGCCGAGCCCCAGGAGACCAGGCGGTCCTGATCGCCGCCGAAGCCGGACTGACGGGAGCGGTCGGCGCCCCAGGCGGACGCGGGTTCGGGACGGCTGCCGTGCTGGGCGTCGGACGGGTGGGACGCGGGCGGCGGGTCCTCGTCGAAGAAGTGCGGGCCCGTCTCCTCCACCGGCGCGGGGGCCTGAGGCGCTGGGGCCTCGCCGTCCGACGGGGCCGGCCGGCTCGTGCCCGGTACCCAGGCGGCACCGTTCCAGAACCGGACATATCCAGGAATGGACGGGTCCGGGTAATACCCTTCGCGGGGCCTGTCGTCACCGGGGGCCGGGGTTGGGGCGCTCATGTCCGTCGTCCCGTATCTGCTCGGGGGTGAATATGGGGGGCTCCACATCTATCAGACCGGCTGCGCCCCCACCGCCAGTCCCACCGGACCCACCCCTTTTGGGCAACGTCATGAACCCCCGGGAAAAAGTTTTCCGAACCCGCGTAATGGTTCCGGCCGCACCGCCTCTCTCCACTCGTACGAGAGAAAACGAGAGGGGAACACGCGACATGCACACCGTGGTAGAGCGCGAGCTGGAGCTCAAACTCATTCTGTCGCCCGAGCGCAGTATCCCGGTCCCGGCCCGGCTCAGCTATCGCTCCGACGACCCGTACGCCGTCCACGTCGCCTTCCACATCGGCTCCGACCACCCGGTGCACTGGACGTTCGGCCGCGAGCTCCTGGTGGAGGGGGTGTTCCGGCCGTGCGGGCACGGGGACGTGCGGGTGTGGCCGACGAAGGTGGACGGCCGCAGTGTCGTCCTGATGGCGCTGAGCTCGCCCGACGGGGACGCCCTGCTGGAGGCGCCCGCGGCCCAGGTGTCGGCCTGGCTGGAGCGGACGCTGCGGGTGGTGCCCCCGGGGTCTGAGGGCGAGCAGCTCGGTCTCGACGAGGCCCTGGCGGACCTGCTCGCCCCGACACCCGCCGACGACCTGTGGCTGCGCGACCCGTGGCCGAGCGACGAGTCGAAGGACGGGGAGTGATCGCGCGCGGACGTCAGAAGAGCTTGCCCGGGTTCAGGATCCCCAACGGGTCGAAGACCTGCTTGATCTGCCGCTGCATCTCCACGCCCACCGGGCCGATCTCGCGCGCCAGCCACTCCTTCTTCAGTACGCCCACGCCGTGCTCGCCGGTGATCGTGCCGCCGAGTTCGAGGCCGAGGGCCATGATCTCGTCGAAGGACTCGCGGGCGCGCCGGGACTCGTCGGGGTCGGCCGCGTCGAAGCAGACGGTGGGGTGGGTGTTGCCGTCGCCGGCGTGCGCGACGACGCCGATGGTGAGCTGGTACTTCTCGGCGATCCGCTCGGTCCCTTCGAGCATCGCGCCGAGCCGGGAGCGGGGCACGCACACGTCGTCGATCATCGTGGTGCCCTTGACGGCTTCGAGGGCGGTGAGCGACAGGCGGCGGGCCTGGAGGAGGAGTTCGGACTCGGCGACGTCGTCGGCGGGCACGACCTGCGTGGCGCCGGCCGCCTCGCACAGCGCGCCGAGGGCGGCGAGGTCGGCGGCCGGGTCGGTGGTGTCGAAGGCGGCGAGCAGCAGGGCCTCGGTGGTCTCCGGGAGTCCCATGTGGGCGAGGTCGTTGACGGCCTTGACCGTCGTACGGTCCATCAGTTCGAGCAGGGACGGCACATGCCCGCCCTCCATGATCCGGCACACCGCGTCGCAGGCGGCGGCGCCGGACGCGAACTCGGCGGCCAGCACCAGCTGCTCGGGCGGCTGCGGACGCAGGGCCAGGGTCGCGCCGACGACGATGCCGAGGGAGCCTTCCGAGCCGACGAACAGGCGGGTCAGGTCGTATCCGGCGACGCCCTTCGCGGTCCGCCGGCCGGTGGACATCAGGCGGCCGTCCGCCAGGACCACGTCCAGGCCGAGGACGTACTCCGCCGTCACCCCGTACTTCACGCAGCACAGCCCGCCGGAGGCGGTGCCGATGTTGCCGCCGATGGTGCACATCTCCCAGCTGGAGGGGTCCGGCGGGTAGTAGAGGCCGTGCTCGTTGACCGCGCGGGAGAGGGTGGCGTTGATGACGCCGGGCTCGACCACCGCGATGCGGTCGACGGGGTTGATCTCGAGGATGCGGTCCATCTTCGTCAGGGACAGCACGATGCAGCCGTCGGTGGCGTTGGCGCCGCCGGACAGGCCCGTGCGGGCGCCCTGCGGGACGACGGGGACGCGCAGTTCGGTGGCGGTGCGCATGACGTGCCGCACCTGCTCGACCGTGCGCGGCAGGACGACCACGGCGGGGGCGCCGGCCGGGCAGAAGCTGGCCATGTCGTTGGCGTAGGAGGCCGTGACGTCCGGGTCGGTCAGGACGGCCTCGGCGGGCAGACCGCTCAGGAGACGGTCGGCCAGGTTCCCTGTCTGTTCGTCGCGAGGCGCTTCGATACGGCTCATGATCACAGCGTCGCACCTGGGTCCATCGGTGTGAACCCCGTCTGCGGCAACCGTCGCCTGGCCGGGTGTGCTCGTCGTATGGACGCACAGTGATCGCCATGGAGAACCATGAGGAGGCGGCCCCCCGGCGTTCGCGCGTCGCAGGGCGGGCGGTGATCGCGGCCGTCACCGGGTGTCTGGTGCTCGGCGGGACGCTGATGGTGCTGCCCTCGCGGCCGCCGGGCCCGAAGGCGCCCGCGCCGCCCGCGCCGGGGGCGCAGGCCCGGGCGGCGGTCACCACGGGGGTGGCGGCCGCGCTGCCGGACCTCGCGGCGCTGATCGGTGAGCGGGAGACGCATCTGCGGCGGCATCCGCGGGACGCCGAGTCATGGGCGGTGCTCGGGGCGGCTTATGTCGAGCAGGGGCGGCGGACGGCGGAACCGGCGTACTACCCGAAGGCGGACAACGCGTTGCGTACGTCACTGAGGGTGCGGGCCGAGGGGAACGCCGAGGCGCTCGGCGGGCTCGCCGTGCTGGCGAACGCGCGGCGGGACTTCCGGGCCGCGAAGAAGTGGGGCGAGGCCGCGCTGAAGCTGGATCCGAAGCGCTGGACGACGTATCCGCCGCTGCTCGACGCCTACACCGGCCTCGGCGACTGGAAGGCGACGGAGCGGACTCTCGAGCGGCTCCAGGGGCTGCGCGGCGGGCCGGCCGTGATGGCGCGGGCCGGGGCCGTGTACCGGGACCGGGGCCGGCGCGAGGACGCGATGGCGCAGCTCTCCGACGCGGCGGCGGGCGCCGAGGCCCCCGCGGAACGGGCCGCGTATCTGGAGCGGGTGGGGCAGCTGGCCTGGGAGCGCGGTGACCGTGAGCCGGCGCTGCGGCACTTCCAGGAGGCGGTGCGCATCGACCCCGACCAGCGGGCCGCGCAGGCCGGGCAGGGTCGGGTGCTGGCGGCGCTGGGGCGGACCTCGGAGGCGCTGAGCGCGTACCGGATGGCGCTGGCCAAGCAGCCGCATCCGCAGTACGCCCTGGAACTGGGCGAGTTGTACGAGTCGCTGGGGCTGCGGCAGGCGGCCCAGGTCCAGTACGACCTGTTGCGGGCGCGGGTGCGCGGTGCCGCGGCGGGTGGGGCCGACGAGGAGTTGGTGCTCGGGGTGTTCGAGGCGGACCACGGGGATCCGCAGGCGGCCGTACGGCGGTTGCGGGCGGAGTGGCGGCGCCAGCCCGGGATCGCGGTGGCCGACGCGCTGGGGTGGGCGCTGCACCGGGCCGGTCAGGACGAGGAGGCGCTGCGGTACGCGGTGCGGGCGACGGACACGGTGCACGGGGGCGGGGTGCGCAGTGCGCTGCACGCGTATCACCGGGGCATGATCGAGCGGAACTTGGAGAAGTACGGGCCGGCCCGGCGGCATCTCCAGGAGGCGTTGCGGATCAACCCGTACTTCTCGCCGCTGCTGGTGCGGACGGCTCGGGAGGCGTTGACGGCGTTGGGTGAGCCGTCGGTCGAGGAGCTGCCGGTGATGGACGCGAAGGCGGAGACGGACACGGAGACGGAGTCGGAGTCCTAGACCGCGGCGGTGCCGATCAGTGCGTTGCGCGTGACCAGCGCCGCCAGTTCGTCCTCCCCGAGCCCGTCGGTTGCCTCGGGCCTGCGGGGCAGCACCATGTAGCGCGACTCGGCGCTGGAGTCCCACACCGTGATGTCCGTGGAGTCGGGCAGTTCGAGTCCGAACTCCCGCAGCACCTGGCGGGGTTCACGGACCACGCGGGAGCGGTAGGCCTCGGACTTGTACCAGCTCGGGGACGGGCCGAGGAGGCGCAGCGGGTAGCAGGAGCAGAGGGTGCAGACGATGACGTTGTGGGTCGTCGCCGTGTTCTCGACGACGCGCAGCCGCTGGTAGGAGCCGTCCATGTAACCCAACTCCCGCACGGCGGCGGTCCCGTCGGCCAGCAACCGCGCCTTGTACGCCTCGTCGCTCCAGGCGCGGGCCACGACCTTCGCCCCGTTCGCCGGTGACGACGCGGCGAGGAAGGCGTCGATCGCCTCGTCCACCTTCTCGCCGGTGATCACGCCCTTCTCCTCCAGCAGGGTCTCCAGCCGGCGGACCCGGCGGGCGATCGTCGCGTCGGCGTGGTGGTCACCGCTCATCGGCACGGTCCTCCTCCAGATAGCTTTCCCACAGATCCAGTACGACGTGATGGTCGCCCTCGCCCCACAGGTCACGGGCCTCGAAGCGGACCGCGTAGATCTGCTCGACCGGCGCGTCCCCGCGCCCCTGTGCGCTGATGTCGGGGAGTTCGTCGGGGCCCTCCGGCTCGACGATCACGCCCCGCTTGCCGCGCGCGTACCGGGGCAGCCGGGTGTGGTGCGGCGGGTCGTGCGGGAAGGTGCGCACCCGGGTGCCGGGCGGGAAACGGTCAGTCATCCAGCTCACCCGGCCCGATCACGCCCTTGCGTTCCAGGAGCGCGCAGATCGCGGTGAACCAGCGTTCGTAGTACGACGCCGCCAGGTACTCCGCGGGCGGCATCGACTCGATCGCGTCGCGGAACTCGTTGGTGTTGAAGAGCCCTTGACCGCGCAGGGTGTTGAAGAGGCCGACGACCCGCGCCTCCCAGTCCGCGTGGAAGGGCTCGGTGTCGTCGGTGGTGTCGATGGGGCCGAAGCCCTGGGTGCCGCCGACGTCGTTGATCCTGGCCATGCGGCCAGCGTACGTTCGCCTTACTGCTTCGGCTTGTAGTAGAGGGAGAACCTGCGTTCCCCGGCCGCCCCGGAGGCGAGGCCCAGATACAGCCGCGTGCCGCCCTTGCGGCGGACGGCGACGCCCTCGGGCTCGCGGTAGGTGAGGGAGCGGCCGGCCTCGGTGCGCAGCCGCTGGACCAGCTCGCCGGTGGTGATGTCGACGCTGGAGAGGTAGGCGTTGCCGTGCTCGGCGGGCGGGTTGGTCTCGGCGTCGTAGGCCGTCCCGGCGAGCTGGTAGATGTGGCCGTGGTGCAGGGCGTAGCCCTGGAAGGGGATCGTCTTGTCGGGGTGCGCGGCGGGCTGGGCGATGTCGGCGACGGGGTGGTCGTACTCGCGGGCGACGAAGGCGTCGAGGTCCCAGATCCGGTAGCGCGGCTTGCCCTTGACGCGGTAGCGGACGGCGATGCGCTTCGAGGCCATGCAGACCGAGGGCTGGTTGTTGGTGGACCCCGGTATCGGCTTGCGTATCTTGACGTCCTCGCCGGTGCGGGTGGCGCCGTTCTTGAACTGGAAGCGGGTGACGCCCTGGCCGTAGCCGCCCTTGGCGTCGGCCTCGGTCCAGATCCAGACCTTGCCGTCGGCGGCGTTGTGCACACCCATGCTGACGCCGTGCCCGAAGCCCTGGAGGTTCATGCTGCCGAGCAGCTTGCCGTCGTGGTCGAGCTTGTTGAGGCACAGGTTGCCCGCGCCGATGCCACCGCGGCGCACCTGGAGGACGTACAGGTGCTGGTGCACCTCGTCGAAGGCGAAGGACTGCAGGACCGTGCCCTCCTTGAGGGCCTTCTCCTTCAGCCAGCGGGTCGCCGGTACGTCGAGGTCGATGCGGTCGGTCACGGTCGGTGTCCCCAGGGTCCTGCGGACGCCCCGATGACGTCCACAGGACCAGAGAGTGTCAACTCCCGTTCACTGGTTTCAAGGTTCTGCGAAAGCGCTTGTGGATTTACCTGGCATTCACAGGTTTCCGCGCCGCTCCTGCTCCCGCTCGATCGCCTCGAAGAGGGCCTTGAAGTTGCCCTTGCCGAAGCCCATCGAGCCGTGCCGCTCGATGAGTTCGAAGAACACGGTCGGCTTGTCCTGGACCGGCTTGGTGAAGATCTGGAGCAGGTAGCCGTCCTCGTCGCGGTCGGCGAGGATCTTCAGTTCGCGCAGGGTGTCGACGGGCACGCGGGTGTCGCCGACCCACTCGCCGAGGGTGTCGTAGTAGGAGTCCGGGGTGTCGAGGAACTGGACTCCGGCCGCCCGCATGGTCCGCACGGTCTCGACGATGTCGTTGGTGTTGAGCGCGATGTGCTGGACGCCCGCGCCGCCGTAGAACTCCAGGTACTCGTCGATCTGGGACTTCTTCCTGGCGATGGCGGGCTCGTTGATCGGGAACTTGACCTTGAGCGTGCCGTCCGCGACGACCTTCGACATCAGCGCGCTGTACTCGGTGGCGATGTCGTCGCCCACGAACTCCTTCATGTTCGTGAAGCCCATGACCTTGTTGTAGAAGCCGACCCACTCGTTCATCCGGCCGAGCTCGACGTTGCCGACGCAGTGGTCGATGGCCTGGAAGGTGCGGTGGGCGGGCGGCTGGACGAGCGGGGCCGCCGCGGTGTAGCCGGGGAGGTAGGGGCCGTCGTAGCCGGAGCGTTCGACGAGGGTGTGGCGGGTCTCGCCGTACGTGGCGATCGCGGCGAGTACGACGGTGCCGTGCTCGTCCTTCAGCTCGTACGGCTCGGCGACCGAGCGGGCGCCGTGCTCCAGCGCGTAGGCGTACGCGGCGCGGGCGTCCGGGACCTCGATGGCGAGGTCGATCACGCCGTCGCCGTGCTCGGCCACGTGCTGGGCGAGGAAGTGGCCCCAGGTGGTGGCGGGCTTGATCACCGAGGTGAGCACGAAGCGGGCGGAGCCGTTCTCCAGGACGTAGCTCGCGGTCTCGCGGCTGCCGTTCTCCGGTCCGGAGTAGGCGACCAGCTTCATGCCGAAGGCGGTGGAGTAGTAGTGCGCCGCCTGCTTGGCGTTGCCCACGGCGAAGACGACCGCGTCCATTCCCTTGACCGGGAAGGGATCGGCCTGCCGGGCGGTGTCGGGAGTGTGGTGAGTGGTCTGCGTCATAGCGGCAGCCTTCTCCGTGGTGGCAAGGTGCGCAATAGTTTGCGTTTCTGGTGTGCAATATGACCAGTGCCGGGTCTGTCTCGGCGGGCTCTCTGTACAGGATGACCACCGGGAAGGGCGGCGCTCGTGGGGATCGACGGGCTGGACGGGCGGATCATCGTGCTGCTGGCGCGGGAGCCGCGGATCGGGGTGCTGGAGATGTCCCGGCGGCTGGGGGTGGCGCGCGGGACCGTGCAGGCGCGTCTGGACCGGCTTCAGTCGAATGGCGTCATCCGGGGATTCGGGCCGCAGGTGGATCCGGCCGCGCTCGGCTATCCGGTGACCGCGTTCGCCACGCTGGAGATCCGGCAGGGGCAAGGGGCGGACGTACGGGCGCACTTGGCGGGCGTGCCGGAGGTCCTGGAGCTGCACACCACGACCGGGAGCGGGGACATGCTGTGCCGTCTCGTGGCCAGGTCGAACGCCGATCTCCAGCGGGTGATCGACCTGGTTGTCGGTTTTGATGGCATTGTCCGGGCCGCCACGGCGATCGTCATGGAGAACCCCGTTCCGCTGCGGATCATCCCGCTGGTGGAGCAGGCGGCCGAGGACCGGGAGAGGACCTAGCTGCCATGGGGTGACCGCGTGACGTTCTGGGAGTACCTGGGCAACCGCCATCAGCAGCTGCTCACGGATGCCTACCAGCACGCGAGCGCCGTCTTCCAGTGCATGGTCGTGGCGACGGTGATCGGGGTCCTGATCGGTGTGGTCACCTATCGCAGCGACTGGGCCGGCAACCTCGCCACGACGGCCACCTCGACCCTCCTGACCATCCCGTCGCTGGCCATGATCGGTCTGCTCATCCCGATGGTCGGCCTGGGTGTGCCGCCCACGGTGATCGCGCTGACCCTGTACGGCCTGCTGCCGATCGTGCGCAACGCGATCGTCGGCCTGCGCGGCGTCGACCCGTCGCTGGTGGACGCGGCGAAGGGCATCGGGATGTCCCGGCTGACGCGGCTCGTGCGGGTCGAGCTGCCGCTGGCCTGGCCGCCGATCCTGACCGGCATCCGGGTCTCCACGCAGATGCTGATGGGCATCGCCGCCATCGCCGCCTACGCCTCCGGGCCCGGCCTCGGCAACGAGATCTTCCGCGGCATCGCCTCCCTGGGCAGCAAGAACGCCCTCAACCAGGTGCTCGCGGGCACGCTCGGGATCATCGTCCTGGCCCTGCTGTTCGACGCCGCGTACGTCCTGATCGGACGGCTGACCATTCCCAGGGGGATCCGTGCCTGAAGCCTCCGGCGCCTCCATCGAACTGGAGAACCTGACCAAGAGGTATCCCGGCAGTCCGCAGCCTGCCGTCGACAACGTCACCATGGAGATCAAGGCGGGCGAGATCGTCATCTTCGTCGGCCCCTCCGGCTGCGGTAAGTCGACCACTCTCAAGATGATCAACCGGCTGATCGAGCCGACCGGCGGCCGGATCCGCATCGGCGGCGAGGACGTCACCGACATCGATCCGGTGAAGCTGCGCCGCAAGGTGGGCTACGCGATCCAGTCGGCCGGTCTGTTCCCGCACATGACGGTCGCGCAGAACATCGCGCTGGTGCCGAAGATGGTCGGCTGGGGCAAGACCCGGATCAAGGACCGTATCGAGCAGCTCCTGGACCTGGTGGGGCTCGACCCCGGCGAGTTCCACGGCCGCTATCCCCGTCAGCTCTCCGGCGGTCAGCAGCAACGCGTGGGCGTCGCACGGGCGTTGGCGGCGGACCCGCCCGTCCTGCTGATGGACGAGCCGTTCGGCGCGGTCGACCCGATCACCCGTGACCATCTCCAGGACGAGCTGATCAGACTCCAGCACGAGCTGCACAAGACGATCGTCTTCGTCACGCACGACTTCGACGAGGCGATCAAACTCGGCGACCGGATCGCCGTACTGCGCGAACGCTCGCACATCGCGCAGTTCGACACCCCGGAGGCGATCCTCACCAACCCGGCGGACGACTTCGTGTCCGGGTTCGTCGGGGCCGGGGCGGCTCTCAAGCGGCTCAACCTCACCCGCGTACGGGACGTGGAGATCACCGACTATCCGACGGTCACCGTCGACGACCCGCTCCAGGACATCTTCAACCGGCTCCGGGACAGCGGTACGAACGAGATCCTGCTGCTCGACAAGCGGGGGCGCCCCTACAAGTGGCTCAGGCGCGGGGACCTGATGCGGGCGAAGGGCTCGCTGGCCCGGGCCGGGACGCTGGTGCACGACACGGTGACCCGGGACGCGACCGTGCGGGACGCCCTCGAAGCCGTGCTCACCGACAACGCGGGACGGGTCGCGGTCACCGGGCGGCGCGGTGAGTACACCGGCGTCGTGGACATGGAGACGCTCATGAACTCCGTGCACGAGCTGCTGGAGGCCGACCGTCTGGACGCCGTGGAACACCAGCACCAGCTGGAGGAGGCACGCGCCCGCCAGACGCACGCCGAGCAGGAGGGCGACGGAGGGGAGAAGAAGGCGTGAGCATCCCCGAGCTGGAGGAGGACGCGCCCGCGGAGCGGGAGGCGCCGCCGCCGGTCACCGCCCGGCGGCGGGTCACCTGGCAGAAGCTGACCTTTCTGCCCGCCGTGCTGGTGGCGGTGCTGCTGGCGACCTGGCTGTGGTTCCAGCAGGCGGACCTGGACCCGATCTCTGAGAACGCCCTGTCGAACGGGCAGGTCTCCAAGGCCCTTTGGCAGCAGGTGCAGCTGACGGTGGTCTCGACGTTCTTCGTGCTGGTCATCGCGATCCCGCTGGGCATTCTGCTGACCCGCAGGATGTTCCGCCCGGCGACCCCGGTGGCGATGGCGTTCGCCAACATGGGGCAGGCGACACCGGCGATCGGTCTGCTGGCCCTGCTGGTGATCTGGCTGGGCACGGGGATGAAGGCGGCACTGATCGGCATGATCATCTATGCCGCGCTGCCCGTGCTCGCGAACACCGTCGCGGGCCTGAAGGCCAACGATCCGACGCTGCTGGAGGCGGCGCGGGGCATCGGCATGTCCCCGCTGGGGGTGCTCGCCCGCGTCGAAATGCCGTTGGCTGTCCCGCTGATCCTGGCGGGCGTCCGGACGGCGCTGGTGCTGAACGTCGGGACGGCGACACTGGCGACCTTCGGCGGCGGCGGAGGTCTGGGCGTCCTGATCACGACCGGCATCACCACCCAGCGCATGCCGGTGCTGATGCTGGGCTCGATCCTCACGGTCTCCCTCGCCCTGCTGGTGGACTGGCTGGCGACCCTTGCCGAACTGCTCCTGAGACCACGGGGGTTGGAGGTGGGGTCGTGAAGCGCGCGGGTGTTCTTGCGACGGCGGGTGTACTGGTCCTGGCCTCCGCCTGCGGCCTCACCAGCGGCTCACCGATGGTCGACGACGTCGAGCCCGGTTCCATCGGCAGGGGTCTGCCCCTCGAGGGCGCCGACCTCACCGTCACGTCCAAGGAGTTCACCGAGCAGCTGATCCTCGGCGCGATCATGGGGATCGCGTTCCAGGCGGCCGGGGCGGATGTCCTGGACCGGACGGGCATCCAGGGTTCGATCGGGGCCCGGGAGGCGGTCAAGTCCGGTGACGCGGACGGGATGTACGAGTACACGGGCACCGCCTGGATCACGTACCAGGGCAACAGCGAGCCCATCGACGACCCGCGGGAGCAGTGGGAGGCGGTACGGAAGGCCGACCTGAGCAACGGGTTGACGTGGCTGGCGCCGGCGTCCCTCAACAACACGTACGCGCTCGCGATGAACCGGGCCAACTTCAAGAAGTACGGCACGAAGACGCTGTCGGACGTGGCGGCGCTGTCGAAGTCGGACCCCGGGGCCGTGACCCTGTGTGTGGAGGGCGAGTTCGCCAACCGCGCGGACGGGCTGCGGGGTATGGAGAAGGCGTACGGGATGAGCGTCCCGGCGAAGAACATCACCCAGATGGACACCGGGATCATCTACACCCAGGTGAAGAAGGGCAGTTGCACCTACGGCGAGGTCTTCACCACCGACGGCCGCATCAAGTCCATGAACCTCGTGGTGATGGCCGACGACAGGAAGTTCTTCCCCAACTACAACGCGGCGCCCGCGATCAACTCGGAGACGCTGAAGAAGTGGCCGGCGATCGCGGAGGTCCTCGACCCGGTCACGAGGAAGCTGGACAACACGGTCGCGCGGGAGCTGAACGCCAAGGTGGACGTGGACGGGCAGGATCCGCACCAGGTCGCGCTGGACTGGATGGAGAAGGAGGGGTTCGTGAAGGAGAAGTAGGGCAGCCGGGCAGGCCCTAGCAGCTCGGGACGGAGCCCTTCCCCGTCTCCAGCGCCACCAGCGCGCTGACCGCGCCCTTCAGCGTGGTCACCGGAACGAGCCGCAGCCCCTTCGGCAGCTCCGCCTCCGCGTCCGAGCACTCGTCCTCGGGGACCAGGAACACCGTCGCCCCGTCCCGCTTCGCGGCCTGCGTCTTCAGGGGCACGCCCCCGACCGCGCCCACCGTGCCGTCCGCGTCGATCGTGCCGGTCCCGGCGATGGTGCGGCCGCCGGTGAGGTCGCCGCCGCTGCCGTCGCCGTCCAGCTTGTCGACGATGCCCAGGGAGAACAGCAGGCCCGCGCTGGGGCCGCCGACGTCCGCCAGCTTCAGCGAGACCTTGATGTCGTCGTCCTTCAGGTCCAGGTAGTTCAGCGCCGCCCGCGTCGCCGCGTCCTGGGACTCCTTCATCTGCGCGGTGTTGTGCCGCTCGATCTCCTTGGTGGACTGCCCGCTCGGATAGACCGAGTCGCGCGGCATGACCGCCCGGTCCGTGTCGAACCACGCGTCGAGCACATCGCCGAGCGAGACCCGGGTGTCCGGATTCGTCGCCTCGATGGTCGTCATCCGGAGCTGTCCGCTGGTGTCCCGGGTCGGCGCGCCCGAGATCGTGATCACCGGGGTGCCCTTGTTCTCGCCGAGGACGTTCGCCGTCATACCGGGCTGTGCCAGCGAGAACGGCAGCGGTGCGAAGACCGCCGTGGCGAGCAGTGCCACGACGGGCAGGGCACAGACGGCTACGGCCTGGGGGCGTGTGAGGCGAGAGAGCACGGGATCAATCTAACGCGACGACCACTTCCGGCCGGGTCCCGGGACCGCGCTCGCCGTGAGCGCGGCACACCGCGTGACGGAGCTGTTCCCCGACGGGCGGGTCCTGCACGCGGTGCTGCGTGCCCTCGCCGTCGGCCGGCAGCCCGCGCCCCGTGGCCGCCCTGCGCGACACCGTGCACCGGCTGACCGAGGGACGCCGCCTGCTGCTGGTCCTGGACGACTCGGTCGACGCCGACCAGCCGGCAGCCGGAATGCGATCCTCCCCGCGGCGGGCGAAGCTCCGCAGCGCCTCCGTCAGCGACTCGACGCCCATGCCGACCGCGACGAGAACACCCGTGCCGGGGGTGGCGCCCATGCCGACCGCGACGCTGAAACCCATGCCGAGGTGGCGCCCACGCCGAGCGGCGTGAGCCGGCCCACCCCCATCGTCCGCGCCGCCCTCATGGCCGGCGGAACCGGCGAACGGTCAGCGCAATGCCTCCGCGACCTCCTTCGCCGCGTCCACGACCCGTGGCCCCACGCGTTCCGGCACCGCGTCGGCCAGCATCACGACTCCGACGCTGCCCTCGACGCCCGTGACGCCGAGCAGTGGTGCGGCGGCGCCGCTCGCGCCCGCCTCCAGCTCCCCGTGCGTCAGGGTGTACCCGGGGTCCCGGAGCGGCTGGGTGCGGGCGGAGAGGATCGCTCGGCCCGCGGCCCCGCGGTCCAGTGGGTGACGGAATCCGGCCCGGTACGCCACGTGGTAGTCCGTCCACGTCGGCTCGACCACGGCGACGGCGAGCGCCTCCGCCCCGTCGACCAGGGTGAGATGGGCGGTGGCTCCTATGTCCTCGGCCAGGGAGCGCAGGGCCGGCAGTGCCGCCTCGCGCACGAGTGGGTGCACCTGACGGCCAAGGCGCAGCACCCCGAGCCCGACCCGGGCACGTCCGCCCAGGTCACGGCGGACGAGGGCATGTTGTTCCAGCGTGGCGAGCAACCGGTACACCACGGTCCGGTTGACGCCCAGTTTGTTGGATAGCTCGGTGACGGTCAGCCCGTGGTCCGTATCGGCCAGCAGCTTGAGGACACGTAGTCCTCGGTCGAGCGTCTGAGAGGTCTCCGCGGTCACGACGCCCACTCCTCCAGTGGTGAGGTCGGCGGCCCTGTCGCGGGAATGCGTCAACGAGTCCCGTCGGTGACGCGCTTCAGAGGCCGCCGATCGGCCGGCGGCCCGGAGCGGTTTCCGGACCGCGTCGCTTCACGGCTGCGCTCCGCGGCGGCGCTGCCACGGGGCGTGTGCGTAGCGGGACTGTAGCGATGCCGGTTCGCTGAGCGGAAGGCTCCGTCCAGAATCCGGGCAGTGGCTGGTACGGAGGATTCCGGTTTGTCCTGATACGTACAGCGCGCGGTGGCCGAAGCACGCCCCGCCGTGCCCGATGTGTGCCCCCGACGTGCCCGGGGTCACCCCACCGGGCCCGGGGTCACTTCATCCGGGTCGCCCACTCCTGCACCTTGGCGATGCGCTGCCGCAGCTGTCCGGCCGTCGCCTCGGCGCTCGGCGGTCCCCCGCACACCCGCCGCAGCTCGGTGTGGATGACGCCGTGCGGCTTGCCGCTCTGGTGGACGTACGCGCTGACCATGGTGTTGAGCTGCTTGCGGAGCTCCATCATCTCCTTGTGCGAGACGACGGGCCGGCGCTCGGCGGGCAGTTCGAGGAGGTCCGCCTCGGAGTCCGGCTTCTTGCGGCTGTGCGCGATCTGCCGGGCCTGCCGCTTCTGGAGCAGCAGCTGCACCTGGTCGGGTTCGAGGAGACCGGGGATACCGAGGTAGTCCTGCTCCTCCTCGCTGCCGGGGTGGGCCTGCATGCCGAACTCGGCGCCGTCGTACAGCACCCGGTCGAAGACGGCCTCGGACTCCAGCGCCTCGAAGGAGAACTGCTCCTGCTCGCCGGTGTCCTCGTCCTGCTCCTTGTTCGCCTCCTCCATCTCCTTCTCGGACTCGGCGTACGGGTCCTCCTCGCCCTCCTTCTTCGGCTTGTCGAGGGCGTGGTCCCGTTCCACCTCCATCTCGTTGGCGAAGGTGAGCAGGTCGGGGACGGTCGGCAGGAAGACGGAGGCGGTCTCGCCGCGGCGCCGGGAACGCACGAAGCGGCCGACGGCCTGGGCGAAGAAGAGAGGTGTGGAGATGGTGGTGGCGTAGACGCCCACCGCCAGCCGCGGGACGTCGACGCCTTCGGACACCATGCGGACGGCGACCATCCAGCGGTCGTTGCTCGCGCTGAAGTCGTCGATGCGCTTGGACGCGGCGGCTTCGTCGGAGAGCACGAGGGTCGCCTTGCTCCCCGTGATCTCACGGATCAGCTTGGCGTAGGCGCGGGCGGAGTCCTGGTCGGAGGCGATGACGAGGGCACCGGCGTCCGGGATGGCCTTGCGGACCTCGGTGAGCCGCTGGTCGGCGGCGCGCAGCACGCTCGGCATCCACTCGCCGCGCGGATCCAGCGCAGTACGCCAGGCCTGGCTGATCGCGTCCTTGGTCATGGGCTCGCCGAGCCGGGCGGCGATCTCGTCGCCCGCCTTGGTGCGCCAGCGCATGTTGCCGCTGTAGCTCAGGAAGATGACCGGCCGGACGACATGGTCGGCGAGCGCGTTGCCGTAGCCGTAGGTGTAGTCGGCGGCGGACCGTCGGATGCCGGCGTTGTCCTCCTCGTAGGTCACGAAGGGGATGGGGTTGGTGTCGGACCGGAAGGGCGTGCCGGTGAGCGCGAGCCGGCGGGTGGCCGGCTCGAAGGCCTCCAGGCAGGCCTCGCCCCAGGACTTGGAGTCACCGGCGTGGTGGATCTCGTCGAGGATGACGAGCGTCTTGCGCTGCTCGACGCGGTTGCGGTGCAGCATGGGGCGCACGCCGACACCGGCGTACGTCACGGCGACCCCGTGGTAGTCCTTGCCGAGCGGGCCCGCGCTGTACTCCGGGTCCAGCTTGATCCCTATCCGCGCGGCCGCTTCCGCCCACTGCTTCTTCAGGTGCTCGGTCGGCGCGACCACGGTCACCTGCTGCACGACGTGGTGGTGCAGCAGCCAGGAGGCGAGGGTCAGCGCGAAGGTGGTCTTGCCGGCGCCGGGGGTGGCGACGGCGAGGAAGTCGCGCGGCTGCTCCTGGACGTACTTCTCCATCGCACCCTGCTGCCAGGCGCGCAGCTTGCTGGCGGTGCCCCAGGGGGCGCGGCCGGGGAAGGCGGGAGAGAGGTGGTGGGAGGAGGCGGCGGTGGTAGTCACGGTCTCCGTAAAAGGGTCGAGCGGCTCGGCTGGCGGTGCGGACGGGTCGGCTACGTATGACAACCGGGCCACCCTACCGGCGGCCCGGCGGGGTCAACGTGCGGACAGGCCCGGGTCCCCCGTGGGTGGGACCGAGGTCACACAGGCACCCCGCGCGCCGTCACCGGCCGTCGTCCTCCAGCAGACCCGACGTGGCCACCAGGTACCCGAGCTGGGCCCTGCTCCCGCTGCCCAGTCGTAAGGACACCTTCCTGATGTGCTCCGCCACGCTTCGGCGGCTCATGCCGAGGCGGCGGGCGATGGAGTCGTCGGTCTCGCCGGCGACGACCGCGCGCAGGATCGTCTGCTGGAGGTCGGAGACGACGGCGGGGTTGCGGCGTTCGGCGGGGTCCGCCGGGTGCACGGGGGTGGAGCGTTCCCAGGTCTGCTCGAAGACGCGGGCCAGGAAGCGGACCAGGGCGGGGTCCCGGATCTGCAGGGCGCCGTCCGCGCTGTCCCGCGACAGCGCCACGAAGGCGACCGAGCGGTCACAGACGATCAGCCGTTCGACGACCTCGGCCAGGGTGCGCACCTCGGCCCCCGCCTCGGTGACCCGCTCGATGTACGCCATGGTCGGCCGGTGCGCGTGCACGGTGTGCTGGTACAGGGTGCGCTGGCGGACCCCGCGCCGCAGCGCCCGCAGATCCCGGCCGAGCGCCTCGCGCAGCGTCGCCTCCGCGCGGCCGCCGCCCGGCTGGGCGGTGAGCAGCTCGTGCCGGCAGTCCCCCACCGCCGCCTCCAGGGCCGCGCTGATCACCGCCTTCTCGGTCAGCCGGACCAGGGCGGGCAGGGCCGAGCGCTGCTCGCGCGCGTACAGCGACTCGAAGGCGGTGAGCCGTGCGGACGCCGACCGCAGGGCCCGGCGCTGCTCGGCCAGCCGGTCCTCCATCGTGGACAGCACGGCGAACCGCGCGGCGTCCGGCGCCACCGGCAGACACCAGCCGGGCAGGTCCGCGTCGGCGACGACGAGTCCGAGCTCCGTCAGACAGCGCGGCACCTCGTCGCCCGGCACCCGTCCCTCGCGCAGCGCGGTGCCGTACACCTCCAGCGCTCGCGGGCAAGGGCGGGTCGGCCGCGTTTCATGGCAATCACACGTGCGTGGGTCGAAATGATCACGCTTCACAAGTGTGCAGATTACATTCGTGCGCCCTCGTCCCCCGGGTCGAACTCCGCACCACCTGACTAGTGTTCGACAGATTCTGTTCGACGGGTTCCGCCCCTGGGGCCACCCTGCCCGCACCTCGCCCTGTTGCCGTCCGCGAAGGAAGTCGAGAATGCCGGAACCCGTCACGGCCTCGGTGCGCGAACGCCGGTATCGCGTCCTGGTCGCGGGCTACGCCCTGTCGTCGTACGGCAGTTATCTCAACGTCGTCGCGCTCAATCTGTACGTCTACGCCGTCACCGACCGCGCGCTCGCCGTCGGCGCCTTCATGGCCGTACGCCTCGCCGCGGGGATCGTCGCGGGGCTGCTGGCCGCGCCGATCCTGGCCCGGTGGTCGGCGCGGTCCGTCATGTTCTGGGTGAACGTGGTGCAGGCGGCGGTGCTGGCGGTCCTGGTGGCGGCGCCCGACACGCTGCGTACCCCGGTGCTGTTCGTGGTCTCGGCGGTGGGCGGGATCACCGGCACGGTCTTCCTGGTCGCGCTGCGCAGCTCGGTCATCCCGGAGATGGTGGCCGAGGAGCGCCGCACCTGGGCCAACTCGCTGATGGTGAGCGGGCGTTCGCTGGCGATGGTGGCCGGGTTCGCGTCGGCCGGCGTGGTCGTCTCCCTGCTCGGCTACACGGCGGCCTTCCTGCTGGACATGGCCACCTTCCTGGTGTGCGCGGTCGCGGTGGCCCAACTGCCCGTCACCCGGCGGCAGAAGAGCGACGCCGAGGAGGAGGCGGAGGACGCGGCGGAGACGGCGAGTGCGGCCGGGGCCGGGAAGAAGCGCCGCCGGCTGCCCGCCGCGGTCGTGGTCCTGGCCGGCGCGCCCGTGCTCGGCCTGATGGTGCTGCTGCGGGGCGTCGACGCGCTCGGCTCGTCCTCCCACAACGCGGCGCTGCCCGTGTACTCGACGGAACTGGACACCGACAGCCCGGCCACGTTCGTCAGCGTGTTCTGGTGTGTGTGGGCGTTCGGCAACATCGTGGCCCAGCAGGTGATCCAGCGACTGCCGCGGCGCTCGGAACAGGCCCTGGGGGCCCTGGGCTTCGGGCTCGGCACCATCGTGATGTCCGGCGCCTTCATCCTCGCCTTCGCCGGGCTGCCCTGGACCGCGACCGTGCTGATCGCGCTGGTCGCGGGCGCCGCCGACGGGCTGACCGAGGTGTCCTACACCCAGCATCTGCAAGCCCTGCCGGAGCGCCTGCGCACCCCGGCCTTCGGGCTGTCGGCGACCGTGGAGAGCTTCGGCTTCGGCGCCGGGATGATCGCGGTCGGCGCCGCGCTCGACGTGTTCTCGCCGCTGTCGGTCGTCGCGGTCGCACACGGTGTGGCCATCGTGATCGCCGTGCTCTTCGTGGCCCTGGTGCTGCGCCGCCGTTCGACGGCGCCGGCCGACACCGAGGCGGAGGGCAAGGGCACGGGGGCGGAGGCACGCGCGGAGGTGTGAAGCGGACCCGGACGCCGAACCGCTGAGGTCGAACCATCGAGCCGGAGCAGAAGGGGGAGAAGGGGTGCCGGACGACCGACGCGTGGCGGTCATCGGGATGGCGCTGAGGTTCCCGGGAGCGGGGACCGCCGAGCAGTACTGGCGTGACATCGAGGCGGGCGTCTCACACGTACGACGGTTCAGCCGGTCCGAGTTACGGTCCGCGGGAGCCTCCGAGGACCTCCTCGACGACCCGGACCTCGTCGGCGCCAGTGCGCTGCTGGACGGGGTCGACGGCTTCGACGCCGCGTTCTTCGGGATGACCGGGCGCGAGGCGGAGGTGACCGACCCGCAGCAGCGGCTGCTCCTGGAGTGCTGCCACCACGCCCTGGAGGACGGCGGTTACGCCGGCTCCGACGCCCGTATCGGGGTGTACGGCAGCGTCGGCTACCGGCTGTACTCGCTGCACAGCTATCTCGCCAACAACCTCGCGGACGTGCCGGGCGACGACTGGATCGCCCAGAAGCAGGTCCAGGTCGGCAACTATCCCGACTTCGCCGCCAACCGGGCCGCCTTCCGGCTCGGGCTGCGCGGCCCGGCGGTCAATGTCGCCACCGCCTGTTCCAGCGCCCTCGTCTCGGTCCATCTGGCCTGCCAGGCGCTCCTGGCGGGCGATGCCGAGCTGATGCTGGTGGGCTCGGCGGCCCTGCACGTCCCGCAGATCACCGGGCACCGGCACGTCAAGGGCTCCACGATCTCCCGGAGCGGCACGGTACGGGCCTTCGACGCGGACGCCGACGGCACGGTCGGCGGCAACGGGGTCGCGGCGGTCCTGCTGAAGCCGCTGGCCCGGGCGCTGGCCGACGGCGACACCGTGCACGCCGTCATCCTCGGCTCCGCCGTCACCAACGACGGTGACGACAAAGGGGGGTTCGCCGCGCCCGGCGTCGCCGGCCAGCGGGACGCGGTACTCGGCGCGCTGTCCCGGGCGGGCGTACCGGCCGACTCCCTCGGCTATCTGGAGGCGCACGGCACCGGCACGTTCAAGGGCGACCCGATCGAGTTCGCCGCGCTCACCGAGGCGTTCCGCGCGCATACGGACGGCACGGCCTTCTGCGCGCTGGGCTCCACCAAGCCCGCGATCGGCCACCTGGACAGCGCGGCGGGTCTGGCGGGGCTGATCAAGGCGATCCTGGTGCTGCGGCACGGGGTGATACCGCCCCTGGTGAACTTCACCCGCGCCAATCCCCTCCTCGCCCTGGAGAGCAGCCCGTTCGTCGTACCGACCCGGGCGACACCGTGGCCGAACGCCGGGGTCCGGCGGGCGGGGGTGCACTCCATCGGGATGGGCGGGACGAACGCACACGTGATCGTGGAGGAGGCGCCGGGGAGGGAGCTGGGGCGTGTGTCCGGGGACGCGCCGGGGAGGGCGCCGGGAGTCTTGTCCGGAGGCGGGGCGGGAGGCGTGGCCCAGGGCATGCCGGGAGGCGTGGCCACGGGTGTGCCGGGAGGCGTGGCCGGGAGCGCGCCAGGAGGCGGCGCCGGGCGGGGCGCGGAAGAGGTTCGCGGTGGGCGGGACGTGCCCGCGCTGCTGCCGCTGTCGGCTCGGACGCCGGAGGCACTGGCCGCGTATGCGCGGGCCTTCCGGGACGAGTTGGTCCGGCGTCCGGATCTCGCCCCCGCCGATCTGCTGACGACGACCGCGCTCGGCCGGCGCCATCTGCCCCACCGGCTGGTCGTCACCGCGCCCTTCGTCGAGGGGCTGGACGCGTTCCTCGCCGACGCGCCCGCCTACCGCGTCGACGGGCCGGGCACCTTCACCGGAACCGCCGACCGGCCCGTCTCCCCCGCCTTCCTCTTCAGCGGCCAGGGCACGGGAGGACCCGGCATGGCCGCCGCGCTCGCCGCGCGCTTCCCGGTCGTCGCCGAGGTGCTGCGGGAGTGCGCGCGGGTCTACGAGGAGGAGACGGGCGAGAAGGACTTCCTCGCCCGGATCACCGACGCGGGGAGGCCGTCGGGCGGGCGCGAGGACGACCCTGCCCGGGCCGCCGACGGGTCACGTATCACCCGCGGACCGGTCAGCTCCGACCCACTGAGCACCGCCGACCGGCAGGACACCTCCGACGAGCCCAGCGCCTCCGCCGGATCAAGGAGCCCCGTCGGGTCAGTCCAAGACGCTCCCACCGACCCGGGCGCGGAAGAAGCGCGGCGTCCCGGTCATCCCGGCCCGGTCGCCGAAGACCCTCACCGGGCCGCCCGAACCCCCGGTCCGGTCTCCGCACCTCCCACCCCCTGGGACACCGCCTTCGCGCAACCCGCCATCTTCGCCCTGCAAGTCGCCCAGCTGCGGCTCTGGCGGAGTTGGGGAGTGCGCCCCGGGTCGGTCGCCGGGCACAGTGTCGGGGAGTACGCGGCGCTGTGTGCCGCCGGGGCGCTGTCCCTGGCGGACGGCATGCGGCTGCTGTGCCGGCGGGGCCGGCTGATGCAGGACACGGCACCCGGCGCGATGCTCGCCGTCTTCGCCGATCGGGACCGGGTCCGGGAACTCGCCGCCGAGGTAGGGCGCGTGGAGCTCGCCGTGTCCAACGGGCCCGGACACCAGGTGCTGGCCGGGCCACCCGACGCCATCGCCGAAGCGCACCGCCGACTGACCGAGCAGGGCCTGACCGGCGCACCGCTTCCCGTGGACCGCGCCTTCCACAGCGCTCTCCTCGACCCGGTCCTCGACGAACTGCGCGCGGCCGCCGAGAAGGCCGAACTGCGGCCCGTGGAGATCGAGTTCGTCAGCGGTCTGGACGGTGTCGCCCATCCCCCGGGCTGGCTGCCCGACGCCGACCACCTCGTCCGCCAGGCCCGGCGCACCGCCGACTTCCATGCCGTACTGCGCACTCTGGCCCCCGTGGACGCCCTGCTGGAGCTCGGTCCGGACGCCACCCTGACCCGGCTGGCCCGGCGGGTGGTCCCGGACACCCTCTGCGTGCCCACGGGCGGCACCCCGGACGAGGTGTGGCGGGCCGCGGCCCGGCTGCACTGCGCCGGGGCGCCCCTCGACTGGGCCGCCCTGCTCGAAGGGTGCGGAGGCCGGCGTATCCCGCTGCCCACCTACCCCTTTGAGCACCGGTCGTACTGGGTCGGCCCACCACCGCCGCCCCCACCACGGCCGTACCCGCGCACGAACCCGCGAGAGAACCCGATGGGGAGAACGACGTGACCGACCAGGCAGTACTCAAGCGTGTACGCGAACTGACCGCACAGCACCTGGGATACGACCAGGACGGGCTGCGCGCCGGGGAGACCTACGTGGGGCTGGGCGCGGACTCCCTGCAACTGATCGGCATGCTGCGGCAGTTGGAGGGCGAGTTCGGGGTACGGCTGGCCGTGCGGGAACTGCTGGAGGACGCGGGATCACCGGAGTTGACGGCACGGCTCATCGCGGAACGCGTGGCACGGCCGGCACCGGAGCCACGGGCCGAGATCATCGACGTACGGCAGACACCTGAGCCGCGGAGGGCGGCACCCCAGGCACCCGAGGCACCCGAGGCACCCGAGGCACCCGGGCCAGCCGAGTACGCCAGTCGCGGCGAGGTCGCCGAGCTGCAGCGGCAGATCGACCTGCTGGCCGAGACGCAGGCCTCGTTGATCACCCAGCTCTCCGACGCCGTCGCCCTGCTCACCGCCGAGCGGGCCGCCCGATGAGCCCGGGCACGGCGGCGGACCGGGCCGCGGCACTGTCCCGCCGACTGGACGAGCAGCTCGCACGGGCACGGCAGGGCGCGGCGGATCCCGCACCCCCGGCACCCTCCGTCCACGGCCCCCGCGTCACCCTCCCCCACGACTCCGGCATGGCCGGCGCCGGTGCCACCGACACCCAGCGCACGCACGCCGCGGGCCTCGCCCGACGGCTCGCGGAACGCACCCGGGCCTCCAAGGAGCTGGCGCAGTCCCGGCGCTCGGTGCTCGCGGACAGCCGGGCCGTGGTCGGGTTCCGGCGTTCGACGAAGGAGACGCTGTACCCGCTCGCGGCCCGCGACGCACGCGGCGCGCACCTGACGGACATCGACGGGAACACGTACACCGACATCACGATGGGCTTCGGCTCCCTGCTCCTCGGCCATGAGCCGAGTTGTGTGACCGAGGCCGTGCGCGCACACCTGGACGGCGGCCTGCGGTTCGGGCCGCGTCCGGTCGAGGCGGGTGAGGTCGCCCAGTTGCTCGCCGAGTTCACCGGCATGGAACGCGTCGCGTTCGCGGCCTCCGGCACCGAGGCCAACTCCGCCGCGATCCGGCTCGCCCGCGCCGCCACCGGACGCGACCGGATCGTCATGTTCCGCGGCTCCTACCACGGTCACATCGACACCGTGCTCGGCCGCCCCGGACCGGGCGACGGCGCCGTCCCCGTCTCCCGTGGCATCCCCGACAGCGCCGTCGCGGAGCTGATCGTCCTGGAGTACGGCAGCCAGGAGGCCCTCACCACCATCGAGGCGCTCGGCGACCGTATCGCCGCGGTCCTCGTCGAGCCCGTGCAGTGCCGCAACCCCGCCCTGCGCCCGGTCGCCTTCCTGCGCGAGCTGCGCGAACTGACCCGGCGGCGCGGCATCGTGCTGCTCTTCGACGAGATGCTCACCGGCCTGCGCCCGCATCCGCGCGGCGCCCAGCACCACTTCGGTGTCGTGCCCGACCTCGCCACCTACGGCAAGGCACTCGGCAGCGGCTTCCCCGTCGGGGCGATCGCGGGCCGGGCCGACATCATGGACGGCGTCGACGGCGGATTCTGGCGGTACGGCGACGAGAGCCGCCCCACCGCCGAGACCACCTTCTTCGGCGGGACCTACCTTCAGCACCCGCTGTCCATGGCGGCGGCCAAGGCGGTCCTCACCCATCTCGCCGCCGAGGGGCCCGGCCTCCAGGAGCGGCTCAACGCCCGCACGGACGCCCTCGCCGACGACCTCAACCGGTTCTTCACCGACGAGGAATTCCCCCTGGAACTCTCCCACTTCGGGTCGATGTTCCGTTTCGTCCACCGCGCGGACATGGAACTGCTCTACCAGCACCTGCTGTTGCGCGGCATCTACGTCTGGGAGTGGCGCAGCTTCTATCTCTCCACCGCCCACACCGACACCGACACCGAGCGGGTCGCGGACGCGGTGAAGGGGTCCCTGCGGGAGCTGCGGCAGGCGGGCTTCTTCCCGACGTCCCGGCGCACCACCGCCCGGGTCCGGGCCGAACACCGCGCCAAACGGCCCGACTTCGGGGTGTACTTCTTCGGCGACTACCCCGACGCCGACAGCACCTCCGCCTACGACCGGCTCGTCGACACCGCCCGCTTCGCCGACGAACGCGGCTTCAGCTCCCTGTGGCTGCCCGAGCGGCACTTCCACTCCTTCGGCGGACTCTTCCCCAACCCGGCGGTCCTGGCCGCCTCGCTGGCCCGCGAGACCAGCCGGATCCGGCTCAACGCCGGGTCGGTGGTGCTGCCGCTGCACGATCCGGTGCGGGTCGCGGAGGAGTGGTCGGTCGTCGACAACCTCTCCGGCGGCCGGGTCGGCCTCGGCTGCGCCACCGGCTGGCACGCCCAGGACTTCGCACTCCACCCGGACCGTTTCGAGCGCCGCAAGGAGATCGCCTTCGCCCACCTCGACGACGTGACGACGCTGTGGCGCGGCGGTGCGGTACGGCGCGTCACCGGCGAGGGCGAGCCGGTCGACGTGACGATCCACCCACGTCCGGTGCAGGAGCTGCCGCCGATGTTCCTCGCCACCTCCGGGCGGCGTGCCTCGTACGAGGAGGCGGGGCGGCGCGGACTCGGGATCGTCACCAACCTGATGGGGCAGACCGTCGCCGAACTCGCCGACAACATCCGCCACTTCCGCAAGGCCCGCGAACAGCACGGCCTCGACCCCGACACCGGCCGGGTCACCGTCCTGCTCCACACCTACCTCGGCACGGACCACGCCACGGCCCGCGCGGAGGCGCTGGAGCCGATGAGCCGCTATCTGCGTTCCTCCCTCCAGATGCGGTCGGCGGCGAGCGCGCTGGGCGCCGGGCCCGAGGACGTGGCGACGGCGAGCGAGGACGACCTCGACTACCTCTTCCGCCGCGCCTACGACCGCTACTGCGACGAACGCGCCCTCATCGGCACACCCGAGAGCTGCGCCCCCCTCGTGAAAACCCTGCACGAGGCCGGCGTCGACGAAATCGCCGCCCTGGTGGACTTCGGCATACCGGCGGAACGGATGCGGGCGGGCTTGGAGAATTTGGACGCGTTGCGGCGGCGCACGTCGGGAGCGGCGCCGGGGGGCGTGGGGGCGGAGGGGGCTTTGCCGCCGAGCGCGGGGGTGGTGGAGGAGGCTTTGCGGCTGGGCGCGGGGGTGGTGGAGGAGGCTTTGCGGCCGGGCGCGGGGGTGGAGCAGGCGGGGCCGCCGGGCCGGAGCACGCAGAAGGCTGTGCCACCGAGCGCGGGCACGGCGGTGACAGTGCCGCCAGACGTGAGGGCGGCAGAGGCCGTCCTGCCGGACGCGGGCACGGTGGAGGAAGCGGTGCCGCCGGGCCGGAGCACGCAGAAGGCTGTGCCACCGAGCGCGGGCACGGCGGTGACAGTGCCGCCAGACGTGAGGGCGGCAGAGGCCGTCCTGCCGGACGCGGGCACGGTGGAGGAAGCGGTGCCGCCGGGCCGGAGCACGCAGAAGGCTGTGCCACCGGGCGCGGGCACGGCGGTGACAGTGCCGCCAGACGTGAGGGCGGCAGAGGCAGTCCTGCCGGGCCGGAGCACGCTGGAGGCTTTGCCGCCGAGTCGGAGCACCGACAAGACTGTGCCGCCGGACGTGAGCGCGGCAGAGGCCGTCCTGCCGGACGCGGGCACGGTGGAAGCTTTGCCGCCCAGCCGGAGCACCGACAAGACTGTGCCGCCGGACGTGAGCGCGGCAGAGGCCGTCCTGCCGGACGCGGGCACGGTGGAAGCTTTGCCGCCCAGCCGGAGCACCGACAAGACTGTGCCGCCAGGCGCGGACGCGGCGGACTCAGTGCCGCCGGGGGCGGGCGCGGCGGTGGCAGTGCCGCCAGGCGGGTGCGCAGTGGACGTGGTCGGGCGCGACTCCGCGAGTGCGCACCGCCGGGTCGTCGGCCGTCGGGGCTCTGCCGATGGCGTTGGTGGCCCGCCGGGGACGGTCCGGCGTGGTCCCGCGACCGACGCCCAGCGTCGGCTCTGGCTCGCCGCCCGGCTGATCGCCGATCCGGCCGCGTACAACGAGATCCAGTCCGTACGGCTGCGCGGCCCCCTTTCCGAGCGGGCGTTGCGCACGGCCGTGGCGGGGCTCGTCGAGTGGCACGCGGGCCTGCGGACGGTCTTCCGCGCGGCGGGCGACACGGTCGAGCAGGTCGTACGACCCGACCTGCGGCCGGAGTTGACGGTGACCGACGTCGACGGGCCGGAGGCGGTGGCCGCCGTTCTGCGGGAGGAGAGCGGACGGCCGTACGACCTCGCCGAGGGACCCCTGTTCACACCCCGGCTGCTGCGCCTCGCGGCGGACGACCATGTGCTGGTCCTCGGCCTGCACCACATCATCACGGACGCCCACTCGGCGGGGCTGCTCGCCGCGGACCTGGAGGAGCTGTACCGCGCGTCGGTGGAGGACCGGGACCCGGTGTTCGCGGCACCGGCGGGAACCACCCTGGACGAGCCGCGGGCCGCTCAGGCCCCTGCCCACCTGGATGAACCGGCGTCCGCCACACTCACCGGAACCGCCCCGATCGGGCCACAGACCGCTCACGCCCCTGCCCACCTGCACGAACCACAGCCCGGCCGCCACCCCAGCACCCCGGAGCAGCCACACCTACCGGCCTCGGATCACCGAGAACCGGCGTTCGTCACACCCACCGGAACCATCCCGACCGGCCCCCGGGCCGCTCACACCCCTCCCCACCCGAACGAACCACAGCCCGGCCACCACCCCACCACCCCGGACGGACCGCCGACCGGCTATGACCCCGCCGACCTGGAGTGGTGGCGCGGGTATCTCGACCCCCTGCCTCCCGCCCCCGCCCTGCCCACGGACCGGCCGCGTGGGCGTCGGGTCGCCGGGCGGGGGGCGGCCGAGGAGGTCTTCTGGGGTGCGGGTCGGGCCGGGCGGTTGCGGGAGTGGAGCGGGCGGCAGGGTGTGACGCTGTTCTCGACGTTGCTCACCGCCTGGCAGCTGGTGCTGCGGGAGCGGTCCGGGCAGGACGAGTTCGTGGTCGGATCGACTTTCGGGAGGCGCCGCCCCGGCACCGAGCACACCGTCGGCTTCCATGTCGCCGTACTCCCGCTGAAGGCGTCGCTCACCGACACGACCGGACTGCGGGACGCCGTACGGGCCACGCGGGACGCCCTGTTCGCCGCCGACGCGCACCAACACGTGGACGTGGACGCCCTGTTGGCTGCCGTCAACCCCGCCCCGGGGCATCCGCGCCCGCTGGTGACGGTGTCGGCGGATCTGGACGGCGCGCCCCTGTCCCGGCTCCGACTGCCCGGACTCACCACGGAGCAGATCCCCGGCGGCACCGAATCGGCCCCGTTGGAACTGGCGTTGGCGGCCCTGGACACCCGCGACGGACTACGGCTGCGGATCCGCTACGACGCCGATCTGTACGACGCGTCGACCGTACGGGGGCTGCTGGCCGACCTGGACCGGGTGCTGGAGGCCATGGCGGACGGACGGGCCGTGACGGTGGCGGACACCAAACCCGCCGCCGGCCCGGCAGCGAACCACCCGGAAGCGCCCGCCCCGCGCGAGTCCGAGACCCTGCGGACCCTGTGGTCGTCCGTCCTCGGTACCGACGACGTCTCCGACAGCGCCGACTTCTTCGACCTGGGCGGCAGTTCGATCGCCGCGATCCGGTTGCACAACCGGGTCCGGGACGCCCTCGGCGTCGAGTTCTCGCTGGCGGACTTCTTCGCGGAACCGACGCTCGGCGCGCTGATCCGGTCGCTGACGGGGAGCGGGACCGCCGAAGTCGCCGAAGTCGCCGGAGTCGCCGAGGACGTCGTGGACCGTGCCCCCGTCACCGAACAGCAGGCCCGGATGCTGGCCGCCCAGCCCGCCCTGCCCCGGCCGCAGGTCTACAACGTGCCGACGCGCATCCGTCTCACCGGCCCCGTCGACACGGACGCCCTGCGCACGGCCCTGACCGGGCTGGTGCGGCGCCATCACTCCCTGCGCACCCGGTATGTGCGGGACGGCGAGGGCGCCTGGTGGCAGGAGGTCGTGGACGTCGCCCCACCGCCCCTGCGGATCGTGGACTACAGCCGACTCCCCGCCGAACGGGCCGCGCAGCGCGCGGACCAGGCCTGCCGGGCGGCGGCCGACGAGCCCTTCGACCTGACCCGCCCGACCCTGCCCCGGCTCCGGCTGCTGCGGGTCGCGCCGGACGAGTGGGTGCTGATGTTCGTGGTGCACCACATCTGCACCGACGGCTGGTCCCACGGCGTACTCCTCGGCGAGCTGGCCGCCCTCTACACCGCCGCCGCGACCGGCACCGCCCCCACCCTGTCCGCGCCCTCGGCCCAGCCCGCCGACCACGCCCGCCGTCAGCTCGCACGCCGGGGCGGGACCGAACGGACCCGGCGGGCCGCGCACTTCGTCGACCACCTCACCGGCGTACCCACCCGCCTGGAGGTGCCCACGGACCGGCCCCGCTCCGGACACCTCAGCGGCGACGGCGACACCGTCCGCGCCCACGCCCCGGCCGAACTGCGGGGCAGGGTAGAGAGGTTCGCCGCGATCCACCGGGTGACGCCGTTCGCCGTGGCGGCCGCCGCGCTCGGCGTCACCGTGGCCCGGCTCTCCGGCCGGCGGGACCTGCTGGTGGGGGTGCCGTACGCCAACCGGGACGGCAGCGACACCGAGACGCTGGTGTCGCTGGTCTCCACGAACATGCCGGTCCGGATACGGGTCAAGCCCGAGGAGACCTGCGCCGAACTGGTCGCCCGCACCGGCTCGGAGACGCTGGCCGCCATGGCGAACGTGCTGCCGACGGCCGAGGTGTGGCAGGCGCTGCGGGAGGCGGGCGTGCGCGAGGTGCCCGAGGTGGTGTCGTGTCTGCTGGTCTTCCAGAACACCGACGACGTGGAGATCGAGATCCCCGGACTCGGGGTGGATGTGGACGACGTGGCGCCGCCGGCGGCGCGCACGGAGCTGACGTTCGGGCTGACACCGCGGCGCGATCCGTCGCTGGGCTACCGGGCGTATGTCGAATACTCGGCGGACCTGTGGGACAGGAAGTCGGCGGAGCGGATCCTCGGCTCCTACCTGTCCGCCCTCGACGACCTGTGCGCCGAACCCGGCCGTACGGTCGGCGAGTTGCTCGCCCCCACCACCTCCGGAGAGGCATAAGCGCATGACCAAGGCCATCGATCCCCTGCACAACGAGGACCTGCTCGCCTTCCTGGAAGCCGCCTCCTCGCCCTACCACGCGGTGGCGCAGGCCGTGCAGCGCCTGGAGAAGGCCGGCTTCGAAGAGCTGCGGGAGACCGACGAGTGGACCGGTCACAGCGGTGGCCGGTTCGTCGTACGGGGCGGCGCGCTGCTCGCCTGGTACGTCCCCGAGGGGGCGCCCGCGCACACACCGTTCCGGATCATCGGCGCACACACCGACTCCCCCAACCTTCGGGTCAAGCCGACCCCGGACACCGGCTCGGCCGGCTGGCGCCAGGTCGCCGTGGAGATCTACGGCGGGGTCCCGCTGAACACCTGGCTCGACCGCGACCTCGGAGTCTCCGGCCGGCTGACCCTGCGCGACGGCACGGCGAAGCTGGTCAAGATCGACGAACCTCTGTTGCGGGTACCGCAGTTGGCGATCCATCTCGACCGTACGGTGAACGAGGGCCTGTCCCTCGACCGGCAGCGCCAGCTCCAGCCGGTGTGGGCGCTGGGCCGGCCGGAGCCGGGTGCGCTGCTGCGCCGGATCGCGGCGGGCGCCGGGCTCGACCCGGCCGAGGTGCTCGGCTGGGACCTGATGCTGCACGACGTGCAGAAGCCCGGACTGCTGGGCGCCGACCGGGAGTTCCTGGTCTCGGCACGGCTGGACAACCTCGTCTCCGTGCACGCGGGCGCCGCCACGCTGGCCACCGTCGCGCAGTCCTGGCCGGGGGCCGCCGAATGTATCCCGGTCCTCGCCGCGTTCGACCACGAGGAGGTCGGCTCCGGCTCCGAGACCGGGGCGCAGGGCCCGCTGCTGGAACGCGTCCTGGGCCGGGTGGTGACCGCGCGGGGCGGGGGCGCCGAGGACTGGGCGCGGGCACTGGCGGGCACGGTCTGCGTCTCCTCCGACATGTCGCACGCGGTGCACCCCAACTACAGCGAGCGGCACGACCCGGACAACCATCCTTTGCCCAACGGCGGCCCGGTGATCAAGGTCAACGTCAATCAGCGGTACGCCACCGACGGCACCGGCTATGCCGCGTTCGCCGCCGCCGCGGACCGGGCCGAGGTGCCCTGGCAGCGGTTCGTGTCCAACAACGCCATGCCCTGCGGTACGTCGATCGGGCCGATCACCGCGGCCCGGCTGGGCGTGACGACGGTGGATGTGGGCGTGCCCGGACTGTCCATGCACTCCTCGCGCGAGCTGTGCGGGGCGGACGACCCCGGGTATCTGACCCGGGCGCTGACGGAGTTCGTCTCGGCGGGCTGAGCCGACCGACAAGAGGGGGCAGAAGGTGTCATCGAGGAATGTGACCCTGGCGGGGGCCGACCCCGAGCGGGCCGTACTGCGGGTGCTGATCGTGCCGCACGCCGGGGCGGGCGGGGCGAGCGGGCAGCCGTTCGCCGCGCACGCGCCGGACGACTGGCTGGTGGCGACGGCCCGGCTGCCCGGCCGCGAGTCCCGCGTCCGGGAGACCGGGCGTGATCTCGACGCCCTCACCGCGGACGTCACCGCCACGATCCGGGACCTGCCTGGCACGGCACCCCTGCTCGTGCTCGGCGTGTGCTCGGGCGCCGTGATCGCGCTGGAGGCGCTGCGACGTTCCGGGTCCGCCGGTGTCGCGGGCCTCGTCGTGGTGTCCCAGTGGGCGGTGAACGAGAAGCCCGACCCCGGCCGCCGTCTCCTGCGCGACGTCGACCCCGGCCGCGACCGTGCCGAAGTCCTGGACATCCTGCGGGACTTCGGCGGCGTACCGGACGCACTCGCCGCGAACGAGGAGATGCTCGGCCTGCTGCTGCCGGCGATCGTGGCGGACATCAGGGCCGTCGAGGACTACGTCTGCGAACCCTTCGACCCCGGCGTCCCCCTCCTGACCGTCTTCGGCGACGAGGACGAACTCTGCTCGGAGGAACGCACCGACGACTGGTCCCTCTTCGGCCCCCACACCCGCACGGTCTGGCTACCGGGCCACCACCTGCTCCTGGTGGACGAGCCGGAGGCCCTGGCGACGGCTGTGGCGGAGAACCTCGACCACTGGGGTCTCGTGTGACGCGGGTGACGAGTACGGCGGATACGGCTGGTACGGCTGGTACGGCGGCGGATACGGCTGGTACGGCGGACATGGCGGGTTCGGCAGGCGCGGCGGACACGACGGTCGCGGCAGGTGCGACGGGCACGGCGATCTCGGCGGACGCAGCGAACTCGCCGGACGCGGCCAGCACGGCGGGCTCGGACGGCACGGCGAGTTCAGCGGGCACAGGCGGCACGGCAGGCACGGCAGGCGCGGCGGACACAGGCGGCACGGCAGACGCCGCAGGCTCGGGCGGCACAACGGGTTCGGCGGACGCGGCAGGCGGGGCGGACACGACGGTCGCGGCAGGTGCGACGGGCACGGCGATCTCGGCGGACGCAGCGAACTCGCCGGACGCGGCCAGCACGGCGGGCTCGGACGGCACGGCGAGTTCAGCGGGCACAGGCGGCACGGCAGGCACGGCAGGCGCGGCGGACACAGGCGGCTCGGCGGACGCCGCGGGCTCGGGCGGCACAACGGGTTCGGCGGACGCGGCAGGCGCGGCGAGCAGCCTGGATGCCGCTGGTGCCGCCCACCGGATCGATGCGTTGCTGCTGGAGCGTCTGGGGCGGGACCCGAGTCGGACGGCCCTGGTCTGTGCCGATGGGGCCGCGGTGAGTGCTGGGGAGTTGCGGGAGCGGGTGCTGGTGGTGGCGGCCGCGCTGCGGGCCCGGGGGCTGGGGCCCGGCGACCGGGTGGCGGTCTATCACGAGCGGTCGGTCGGGTTCGTGGCGGCGGTGCTGGGCGTGGCCTGCGCGGGGGCGGCGCACGTGGCGTTCGACGTGGCCGATCCGCCCGCCCGCACGCTCGGCATGCTGGAGGACTGCGCGCCGCGCGCGGTGCTGACGAGCCGGGCCCTGCGCGACCGCCTCGACGGCTGTGCGGTCCCGCTGCTGACGGACGACGAGTACCGCACCGGACAGCCGGCACCGACACCGACTCCGGTGGACGGCTCCCCGGACGACCCCGTCGCGCTGATCTTCACGTCCGGCTCGACCGGCCGCCCCAAGGCGTCCCTGATCAGCCACCGCGCCCTGGTCTCCCGGATGAACGCGCTGCAGACCACGCACCCCATGACCGGGGACGACCGGCTCGTCCACCACACCACGTGCACCTTCGACATGTATCTCGCGGAGATCTACTGGCCGTTGTTCTCCGGCGCCACGCTCGTACTCTCCGCCCCCGGCGGACAGCGCGACGTCGACCACCTGGCGGCGCTGATCCGCGACCACCGCGTCACGACGATGTACTTCGGCGTGTCGCTGCTGGAACTGTTCCTGCTGGCCCGCGACGAGACCGAGCGCTACGACGGTCTGCGCCAGGTCCTGACCGGCGGCGAGCCGCTCCCCGCCGACCTGGTGCACCGCTTCCACGCCCGCTCCACGGCCTCCCTGACCAACCTCTACGGCCCCAGCGAGTGCACGATCCACTGCACCGCCTGGCCGTGCCCGCGCGACCCCGCCCTCGACACGGTCCTCATCGGCTCCGCCGTCCCGGACACCGAGCTGTGGGTCCTCGACGACGACGGCCGTCCGGTGCCCGAGGGCGAACCCGGCGAGCTGTACATCGGCGGCGCGGGCCTGGCCCTGGGCTATCTCGACCGCCCCGAACTGACCGCGGAACGCTTCCTCCAGTCACCCCCCGTGGCACCGGGCCGGCGGCTCTACCGCTCCGGCGACCTCGTACGGGCCCGGCCCGGCGGCGCGTTGGAGTTCCTCGGCAGGGCCGACCGGCAGGTGAAGATCCGCGGTGTCCGTGTCGAGCTCGGCGAGATCGAGTCGACGGCCCGGCGTTGCCCGGGGGTGCGGCAGGCGGTCGTGGTGGCACACGGCACGGGCCTGGAGAAAGCGCTGGCCGCGTTCGTAGTGCCCGAGGTGCCGTCCGCGCCGGCCGCCGAGCTGACGGCGTCGGTCCGCGAGGCCCTGCGCGGCTGGCTTCCGCCCACGATGGTCCCGGCGACCGTCGACCTCCTCGACGCCCTCCCGTTCACGCCGAACGGCAAGGTGGACCGCCTGCTGCTGGAGTCCCGGGCGGCCCGCGCCACACCGTCGCGCCCGGCGCCCGCACCGGACGCGGGGGACGCGGGGGCCGGGGAGCTGGGCGTCGAGGAGCTGGTGGCCGCCGTCTGGTGCGAGGCCCTCGGGCTGGACTCCGTGAAGCCCGATGACGACTTCTTCGACCTGGGCGGGAACTCGTACAAGGTGGTCGAGACCGTCACCCGGCTCAGGGAGCGGCTGGGCGCGGAGATCCCGCTGGCGGCCCTGCTGGAGGAGCCGACCGTGCGGGGGTTCGCCGAGGAGATACGGCGGGGCACGGGGCGTGCGTGACGCTCGGGCTCAGGGTGTGGTCGGCCGTTCCCGGAGCCGGGTCGTCACCCATGCCCCGACCAGGGCCACCGCCGCCATCGGCAGGAACACCGCGGCGAACGCGGCCGGGTGCGAGCCGGTGGCCTCCGTCGCCGTATGACTCACCGTGCCACCGCCCAGGGTTGGTTTCCCGAACAGGCTCGTCTTGAATGCTCCCCTCCCTGAAGGAGAAGGGATTCCTGGCTCAGGCTGCCGGGCGGAACAGCGTTCCGCCCGGTCTTATGCCCTCGGCACCAGCAGGGCTCAAACCCGCCCTGACAAGCATCACGCGCGCGGAGTTCTTGTCTCTGGGCGAGACGTGTCCGCACGCGGTGCAGCTGTAGGTACGTTCACCCAGCGGGAGTCGGTGCTTGGTTCTCGCACCGCACTGTCCGCAGTCCATCGTGGTGTACGCGGGATGTACTAGATGCACGATCCTGCCGTGCTTGCGGGCCATATGGAGCAGAGCCTGCTTGGCGGCGCCGATGCCGGCGTCTGCGGCCTTCTTCGCCATGGTCGACTTGGCCAGGAACCTGGGATCGAAGTCCTCCACGGCGAGGACGTCGTGGTCGGCCACGACCTGCTTCGCCCACTTGCGGGCGGTGTCCTCGCGTTGCCGGGTGATCTTCTTGTGGGCCTTGGCCCGCAGGTGTTTCGCCGCCTGGTAGCCCTTGGATGCGGGCTGTCCCTGCTCCGGTGTGCGGCGGGCCATCATCCGGTCGTACCGCGACAGCTTCGCCTTCGCCTTCTTGCCGTGCTCGGGGTGCGGCAGATCGCGGGCGTCACAGGTAGTGGTGGCGATCTCCGTCACGCCCCAGTCCACCCCGATCACCGCGCCCGTCCCGGGCAGCGGTTCGACGGCGGCGGGGACGACGAAGCTCGCGTACCAGTGGCCGAGGCTGTCCTGGTAGACGCGGACGCTGGACGGGGCGGCGGGCAGCGGACGCGACCACACCACGGTCAGCGCGATGCCGCCCGCCAGATGCAGCCGGCCATCGGTCCTTCAGCTGGAAGCCGCGCCGAGTGTAGTTCAGCGTCGGGTGCGTCTCGTGTTTCTTCTTGAAGCCAGGCATCCCGGCCCGCTGCCGCATCGGCAGCCGCTCCATGACGTCCTTGAGCGCCTTGGTACGGGACTTCCCGAAGTCCCGGATGATCTGCTGCTGGGGAACGCTGGAACCCACCCGCAGCCAGGGCGTTACGGCCCGTGCCCGGGTGAGCATCTTGTCCAGCTGGGCCGGACCACAGGTCCGCTTGGACTGCGGGTGGGCGACGTTGTGCTGATGGACGGCCTTCGACTTGGCCGCGGCCTCGTTCCAGATCCACCGGCACCGGTCCCACTCCGCGCCCAGGAGCGATGCAGCGCTGGCCGACACCCGCAACCGGTACGTGAAGCGGGCAAGCCCCGCCCCCTCACCACCTGTTGCCACCCTGGCCGCCATGCCCTCACCCCCGCCCGCACCGTTGTCGCGGTGACCCGCCCCTACTGATCAGCGACCGTACGAGCGAGGCCCGCACGCCTGCACCCATCTCCCACCACTATCACCCCCGCCAGCGATCACAGGTACGCATGTTCGCCTTTGGCCGGCTCCGCCGGGCCCTCGCAATCGGCGCTCCGCGCCGGGAACCAGGATGCGGCGACGCTCCGCGCCGCTGCCACAGGATGCGATTCCTCGCCTGGGGGTGGGAGCTCCCGTCGGGTGGCACCGGCGAGGACGAGGACCCCGCGGTCGCAGCCGCGCGCGAGTTCGAGGAAGAGACGGGTGGCGCCCGGGCCCCATGCAGCTACTGCTGTCGGTCGATCCCATGCCGGGCATCTCGACGAGCCATCGCCGCGTGTACTGGTCGGATCAGGCCGAGCGCATCGGTGAACCTCGCGACAGCTTCGAGTCAGCGCGCCGCGAGTGGGTGTCCCTGGAGAAGGTCCCCGAGTTGATCACGCGTGGCGAGGTCCGGTCGGCGAACGCGGTAGCCGCACTCCTGATGCTGCGCCACCTCCGGCTGACCTGACAGGGCAACAGCAAAGAGCCCCCTGCACGGCCTCTGTGGGCCGTGCAGGGGGCGTCTTCGTTCATGGGGTGAGGGCTTGGTAAAGCGCAACGGCCAGGGCGCCGAGCGCGGTGAGTGCCGCGAGAGACGGGAGCGGCCAGCGGCCCCTCTTCAGACTCTCGATCTCTGCACGGAGTTCGATAACGTCCTGGTTGGTGTCCTCGCGCAGCTGTTGCAGGTCCTGCCGGTTGCGGTTGGATTGCTCGACGAGCACGGAGAGAGATCCCTTGACCTCGGCGAAATTGGTGGCGACTGTCCCGCGGAGCTGCTCCAGCTCCACGGCCACGGACATCTCGGGCACCGTCATCTGCGGTCCCCGCCGAGGACGATGCGCTTGAGCGCGGCCAGGTCCTCGTTCATCGCGACCAGGTCCGCCCCGACCGTGCCGGGCACTGCCGATGTCTCGTACGCCGGCGGCCGCGCCCACCCGAGGAGAACCCCGGCTGCGAGTTGCAGGGGCTGGCGGGCGAGGCGTTCGGCGAGGAGCTCAAGGCCGCGGAACGCGCTGTAGTACGCGAGCGTAAGGGTCACACCCCGTCTTGACCCCTGTCGGGAGACGGTCCGACGCCAAGACCTTGGCCGTACGACCACCGACGGACTCCCCCGTTCATGAACGGCGTGTGGCAGTCCCGTTGCAGCCCCCGTGATTCCCTTGAGCCCCTTCCCGACGCCCCCGTACGGTCGTACCACCGAGTTCGGCACGGAGCACCACACTCCACCGACCCGGCCGTGTGCCCGAGTGGTTCAGGGACTCGCCTGCAAAGCGAGTTACGCGGGTTCGATTCCCGCCACGGCCTCCACCTGCCTCATCAGGCAAAATCGAAGGGCGGCACCCCCAGAGGGGTGCTGCCCTTCCGGCTCTCGTCTCAGTTGCCGCTGAGGTTGAAAGGGTGGGGTGACAGGGTTACGGGGGCTCCAGCCCCAGTCCGGTCCCGGCGATGAAGCCGTCGAGGATCTCTGGTCGGCGTTGGATGCTGCGTAAGCGGTTCTTCACGAGCGGGGTGAGGTCGTCGATCGCGCGGGGTGCAAGGTTGGCCAGGGACTTCTTCAGGTGGGCCCAGACGCCTTCGACGGGGTTGAGGTCGGGTGCGTAGGGCGGGAGCTTGACGATGGTGAGCCAGTCGCCGTTGCGGTCGCAGAACTCCCGCAGGGCTGTGGCGTGGTGGGTGCTGGCGTTGTCCCAGACCAGGATCAGAGGGGCACCATCGAGCTGCTGGTGTGCGGAGGTGATCAGTTCGGCGAACTCGCGGGCACGGAAGCCCTTCTTCTCGCCCGTGCGGCCTCGGTACGTCTGTGTCCGGTAGATCAGACGGGTCTCGCGGCCGGGTCTGACGCAGATCATCCCGGCCATCAGGACTCGGCCCGAACCTTTCCCAGTCACCTTGACCAGTGGAGTCCGGCCCCGCCTCGACCAGGTCCGGCCCTTGCCGGGCTTCAGGTCCTGCCCGGCCTCGTCCTCGAAGACTATCCACGCGCCCAGGAGTTGGGCCGACCTCTTACCCGTGACCACTGCTCCGTCCGCCACCGGGCGACGGCCCGTTCGTCCCGCTCTGCTGCCCGGTGCGTGGGCACTTGCGGCGACCAGCCCAGCCGGTGCAGCAGATACGACACCCCGCGCGGGGTGTACCGGTAGCCGAACAGGCGGTGGATCAGCTCCGCGACCCTGGCAAGGGTCCACCGCTGGTCCTCCATCCAGCCGTGCGCGGCCGGGCCGGCCTCCAACTCGACCTGCAGGCGTTCTGCCTGGCCGTCGCTGAGCTGACACGGGAAGCCGCCCGCCCCCTTGGACACCAGAGCCGCTCTGCCACCCTGACGCCAGGCAGCGTGCCAGGCGTACGCCGACTTCCGCGACACCCGTAACCGGCGGGCCACCTCCGGCGGCCGCACCCCTTGCTCGAACATCTCTGCGGCCTCGAAGCGCACCGCTTCACGCTTCGCCCGCCCCGCGGCGGTCAGACCACCGCCATCCGCGTACCTCATGACGAGGATGTAGCACCGCCAACGCCCGCTGTCACCCCACCCTTTCAACCTCAGCGTCTCAGTTACCAGAGCATATAGACCCTTCTTCCGCCTACTGCGGACCGAGTTCGGGCGATCTGCACGCCTGACGGCCTGGCTGGGTATGCCTCTACGCACGATGAGCACAGCGACAGGGGGGCTTATGACTCAGAGGCCATGGCACCAAAAGACGTTCACACGAGTCACGGCAGGCATTGCGATCACATTTATACTGACGCTAACTCCCTTCCTAATCCTGAAAATTGCACCCTCGGGAACAGACTGGGGGAAGCTCAGCGAGATAAGTCAAATCTACGCCGCTTTTCTGTCGGCAGTCGCTGTCTTGGGCGTTGCTATCGCATTGGCGTACCAGGCCCGGCAAACAACGCTCGCCCACGTAGAAGCGGCCCGCGTCTTCCACAGGGAACTCACGCTTATGTCCTTGAACGACCCCACGCTTATGGCCTGCTGGGCACCGGCCTTCACGACTCTTACACTGAAAGAAGCACGGCAGGTAATCTTTGTGAACTTGATCGTCAGTGAGTGGTTTTCCCAATACCGGCTGCACCAGTACACCGATGAGGCGCTACTGGTTCTCTTCCTAAGGCACTTCCGAGGCGAAGTGGCTCGGAAGCACTGGGAATTAAGCAGAGGTCCGCGACGAAATATGTATGAAGCGCAGGGAAACTCACGAGGGATACAGTTCGTCTCGATAGTAGATAAAGCATTCACACAGGCCGCTACTGAAGGGCCTGCAACCCCAGCCAGTGCGTATTTCGCAGCCGATCAATAGCCTTCTGGTCTGTGTCTGGTCGAATGCAGACACAGACCGGAAGGGGATCAGCGACTAGTTCTCACCTTCCTGCCGGGTCTCGCCCGGATTCCAGATAAGCCCGCCAACCTGCCTCGCGACGTCGGCCCGCACAGCGTCCACCATGTGTTGATACCGCGCAGCCATGGCCGTGGTCGACCAACCCATGAGACCCATGACGGCGCGCTCGGGGACACCGAGGATGAGCAGGACCGTGGCGGCCGTGTGGCGCGCGTCGTGCAGCCGACCGTCCCGCACCTTCGCCTCAGCCAAAAGATCCTTCCACTCAGTCCAGTCACGACGGTGGGACGGGCTACGGCCATACTCATCGGGGAAGACCAGGCCGTTCTCCTCCCAGCGTTTCCCGGCCGCCCCCCTCTCTGCGTCCTGAGCCTTGAGGTGCGCACGGAGTAGGTCAACGAGCTGTTCGGGGAGACCGACCGCGCGGCGGCCGGCGCGCGACTTGGTGACAGTCAGTTCCGGGTTGGTCCGTCGCTTCTGCGGGCAGTACCCGGCGGCCTTGCGTCCGCAGGGCTCGGAGCATCCGTGGGCGCATTGCGGCCGGTGGCGGCTACGGCGGACCACGAGGAATCCACCGCCAAGGTCCACGTCCGCCCAGTGCAAGCCCAGCACCTCGCCTTGACGCAGACCGAGCGCGAGGGCGACGGCCCACCGTGCGGAGTTGCGGTGCTGGTCAGCGGCTTTCAACAGGCGCTGGACCTTCCGTGACGGGGTTGTCCCCAACCATCCACCCGCCGCCGGCCACGGACGCACCGCACGCGGTCGCGGCAGCGTCGATGAGGGCACGCTCGGGCTTTCGCACCCCCATGGCGTGAGGCGGCAGGAGCGGCAGTACGCCAAATCGGGCGGTCAGACCGCAACCGGCGGGAACGGCGCGGCATGCGCCTCTGGCCCGTCGGCGCCGTCCTCGCGTTGGCCTTCGCTGCGGCGATTCTCGTAGCTTGCCTGGTGTTCTTCGCCGGATGGCACCTGCTCGGCACCCGAGGGCTCAAGCCCGGGCGTGGCATCGGGCCTACCGGGTGACGTCCACTACTCACACCCGACAGTCCGGTTGGCAATTACGATCTCGCACATGCCTCCACACCCTCACCTTCCCGCTGTCATCAACGCCGCCAACGCCTTATCCGCCGGGCTAAAAAACCCTTCGCTGCTGGTGGGTCTTCACCGCGACATCGACGGCTTGACCGGGAAGGACGGCAAGTCGCTCGGGCGCTCGACGAAGCAGTACGCCCTGCGGTGGGGAATCTTCACGATGTCCTACGCGGCCATCGAAGCCTTCTTCAACGACGTCCTTGCCCTCGATCCGTCCCGGACGCGGCATCTTCCGCTCAACCCGGACAAGCTCCGCCACGTCGGGCACCAGCAGGCGGTCCGGCTCTTCTCCAACGACTGGGGAGTCCGTACGAGAATTCTGGGCAACGCCCCCGGGAACCGATCGCGTTGGAAGGCTTACGTCGGCACCCAAGAGGTGCAGCTGTACCTCGCCGACATGAAGAACCTCCGTGACATCCTGAGCCACGGCGGGGACCCATACGCGGTGTCGAATCGCTCCGGAGCGTTGTGGCCCCTGAAGAGCGGCGGGCACTCGATGCGCCTCATGGGCGCTGAAGGCTTCATCCAAGCGTGCTGCGACCTCGCCTCGCAGACCGTGCTCGCCTACGGTGGGGACTCTGCCGACCTTCCCGAGTGGCCAGAGCCTGAGCGCTCGGGGCTCTCCGCGGAACGGCGTCCGTCGCTGCCGCTGTTGGACTGATCACTTCCGCCCGGCTACCTGCTCCATCGCTCACCGTTGTCCAGCGCACTGACGGACGCCGCTGTCCGCTGCTGTACACGGCCCCCCTCTGACCTGCCGAGCGAACACCTATGAACGGCTCCGAACAGCCATACGCACAGTTGGAAAGCGTGTTGGGGGCAGCCCTCGCGAGTGCAACTCTCACATCCTCCGCTGGCCCAGACGCCCGGGCCGTGTTCACTTTCGGAGTCCCGTTCGTCCGTCTCACTTTCCGCTCGTTCGTCGCCGTACACGGCTGTTCGGACCCGTACGCCGAGTCTTTCGGGTCCAGCATCCGTACGGGTCTGAACAGCGCCGAACCCGTTCGGATCGCGCCCTTGCCAGCCCTGACAAACCTGCAAAGCGAGTTACGCGGGTTCGATTCCCGCCACGGCCTCCACCTGCCCGACCAGGCAGAACTCAAGGGCGGCACTCCGGAAGGGTGTCGCCCTTCTGGACGGTCCCCGTCGTCCCGGCGGATCAGTCGGCGCTGAGCACCCCGCCCGCCTCGTCCTGGAACGCCTCGGTCCAGTAGTGCCAGCCGGTGTCCGTGAGGGTGATGGTCGGGTCCACGGACGACAGGACCTGGACCATGGTGGCCGCCAGCTGGGCGTACGGTCCCTCGGACAGTCCGTGGTCCAGGTCCTCGTCGATCGCGCGCTCGCGGTGCAGCAGCCAGAGCGTGAACGCGAGCGTGGAGACGTCGGTGTTGAGCGGGTGGAGCCTGGCCTCGGGCTCGCTCCAGTGCAGGACCGCGCCCGTTCTGCCGTCGAGGACCAGGCTGTTGTCCTCGACGAGACAGCCGAGGCGGATCAAGTGGTCCGCCCCGTCGGGGAGTTCCGCTCCGGGGGCGTCGGCGTGGTGCTCGGCGAGGGTCGGCAGCGGGACGTCGGTGTCCAGCTGGAAGAGGACGGCGTCCTCGGGCAGGCCGGTGTCGCGCAGGAAGCGGCGGGTCGGTTCGTGGGTGAGCGTGGCGGGGAAGTCGACGTCCTCGAAGCGCCAGACGCCGCCCTGCCCGAACTCCTGGTCCAGGAGACGGGCGGGAAGGTCCAGGACCGACCCGGACGGCGTGCCCGGACCCGCGACGAGGGACAGCGGGCGGATCAGCGCCGCCATCCGCCAGTACGGCGGCACCTCACCGTCCGCGCCCTCCTCGAAGACCGCGAACAGCTGACGCGAGGCCTCCGCCGCCACCTGCGGTCCGAAGCGGCCGGCGTAGGAGGCGAACTGTCCGCGCAGCTCGGCCAGTTCCTCCGCCGCCGAAGCGAAACGGACGAGCTTCTCCAGCGAGGGGGCCAGCGGGCGGCGCTCCATGAGTTCCGGGGTGTCGTACCAGAAGTCGGTCGTGGACACCTCGCCCGTGGCGCCGTCGAGCAGGACCGGTTCCGTCTCCTGGCCCTCGATGTCGAGCAGTCCGCCGATGACCAGCTGGTCCCGCAGCTCCTCGGCCAGCCGCCCCTCGGGGCCGCCGGTCGCGTCGGTCACCGTCCGCAGGCCCTCGCGCTCCAGCTCCGTGAAGCTCAGCAGGCCGATCTCGGAAGGCAGTCCGGGCCCCGCCAGCCAGCGGCGCGTCGAGGCGTGCGTGACGAGGCGTTCCAGGTCGTCGTCGGTCAGTGTGATCACCGCGGTGGCGGTCGTGCTCATCGTTCCCCCGTGCGTGCAAGTTCGCAGTCCCAGGCAGTCCCGGGGCAGTTCGCAGGCAGTTCCCCGAGCAGGGCTGGACGGGCCGAGCAGTGCAGGTCTCGCCGCCGTTCCCCACTGACAGGAACACTACGCGGCACCACTGACAACGCCCCTTGGCTCAGAAGACGTCAGGCGACCCTCGCGCGTTCCCTCTCCGCCACAATCGCCTCCACCGTCTCCCCCACCGACAGCTCCGAGGTGTCCAGCCACAGACCGATCCGCGCCGTCTCGGCCCGCAGACCCGGTCCAGCTCCGTGACCGACCAGTGCGCCCCGTACCCCGTCTTGCCCCGCCCTGCCTCCCGGGCGGCCACGGCCTCGGGGCCCGGCGCCAGGACGACGACGTACAGCGGGCGGGTGCGGATCAGGGGTGCGTATGCCGACAGCCAGAAACCCAGCACCGCAGCCCATGGCAGGGAACGGGTTTCGCTTTTTGGGCGCAAGACCGCGATGTGACTGGTCAAGCTCGCAATCGTGCGTTGCGAGAACCAAGCGTGCACGCCGTACCGATCGAGAGCCAAGACGGTACATCCGAGCTTTGCTCACAAACCGGGCAGGTTCCATCCCGGCCGGTGTTGATGGAGCAAGACCCCCCAGGCCGCAGGCCTGAGGGGCGTCCTGAGCCAGGAATCCCTCTGCTTCGGCTGGGGAGGGTTCAAGTCAGATACACGCCGCCCAGCACAACCGCTAGCGCCGCGAGAGCGAACAGCAGGATCCATAGCACCAACTTCCCGACGCCCGGCGTCGGTTCGTACCGCTGCGGATCCTGCTGGCTCACTGCGTCGTCACCACCGCGGCCTGCGGCCGGATCGGCAGCCGGTTCACCGGGCGCCCGGTGGCGGCCCGTACGGCGGAGGCGATGGCCGCCGGCGAGGTCACCACCGGCACCGCGCTCACCGCCTTCGCGCCGAAGGGGGCGACCACGTCCCGCTCCTCGACCAGCTTCACGATCCGGATGTCCGGGGCGTCCAGGGCCGTCGGCAGCGCGTAGCCCGTGAGGTCGGGGTGGCGGATCAGCCCGCGCGCGGTGCGCAGGTTCTCCGTCAGCGCTATGCCCACGCCCTGGGTGACGCCCGCCTCGATGCGCGCGGCGAGCTGGGCCGGGTTCAGGATCCGTCCCACGTCCTGGGCGACGGCGAGTTCGACGACCCGGACCGAGCCGAGCTCGATGTCGACGTCCACCACCGCGCGGATCGCGCAGAAGGCCATGCCCACGAAGGCGTCGCCCTGGCCGGACTCGTTCAGGGGTTCCGTGGGGTGCGGGCGGCACTGTGCGGTCGCCCACAGTTCCTTGCCGTCCATGGCCTCGGTGACGGTGGTCGACAGGACGCCGTCGTACGAGGTGATCTTGCCGTCGGTGATCTGGAGCAGTTCGGTGGACATCCCGAACTTGTGCGCCAGCGGCTGGAGCAGTTGCGTGCGGACCATCTTCGCGGCCCGTTCCACCGCGCCGCCCGAGACCCAGGTGTGGCGGCCCCGGCAGCCCGGGCCCGCCGGGGGCTGGTCGGTGTCCACGGGCGCGACGTGCACCTCGTCGATGCCGAGGGTCTCCTGGACGATCTGGCGGGCCAGTGTCGTGAAGCCCTGGCCGGACTCGACGGCCGCGCACAGGACCGTGGCCACGCCGTCGTGGACCTTCACCGTGGCGGTGGAGACCTCGTCGGCGCCCTCCGCGCCGAGCATGTGCACCATGCCGAGGCCGTAGCCCACACCGCGTCGGATGGCGCCCGGCTCGCCCGCGCCCTCGGGGCCGCCGGGCAGCAGCCACTCGTCCTCGGGGGTGTCCTTGGGCAGCGCGGGCAGCGGGAAGTCCCGTACGGCCTGGAGGAGTTCGGCGACCGGTGCCGGGCAGGTCACCGTCTGGCCGGTCGGGAGCACGTCGCCGGTGGCGAGCGCGTTGCGCAGGCGCAGTTCCGCCGGGTCGACGCCGAGCTTCTTGGCCAGCTTGTCCATCTGCGCCTCGTAGGCGGCGCAGACCTGCATGGCGCCCTCGCCGCGTACATGGCCGGACGGCGGGTTGTTGGTGCGTACGGCCCAGCCCTCGATGAAGGCGTTCGGGACGACGTACGGGCCGCAGGCGAAGCCCACGGCGGCCGCGAGGGCCTCGGCGGAGGTGTCGGCGTAGGCGCCCGCGTCGAGCAGGATCTGTGCCTCGACCTTCACCAGCCTGCCCTCGGCATCCGCGTGGTGGCGGTATCTGAGGAGCGTCGGGTGGCGGTGCGCGTGGCCGAGGAAGGACTCCTCGCGCGTGGCGGTGAGCTTGACCGGGCAGCCGGTCTTGAGCGCGAGCAGGCCGAGCGGGAGCTGGACGCCCTGGTCCTCGCGGTCGGCGGTGGCGCCGGGGACACCGGTGACGACGACCTTGACGCGTTCGGGTTCCAGGCCGTAGCAGGCGGCGGCGGTGTCCCGGTCGGTGTGCGGGTCGGTGGAGGCCAGGTACAGCTCGACGCCCCCGTCGGGGCGCGGCACGGCGAGGCCGGCCTCGGCGCCGATGGGGGCCGGGTCCTGGCGGCCGATGCGGTACTGGCCCTCGACGACGATCTCGCCGCTCACGGACGGGTCGCCGTGGTGCAGCGGGATGTGCCGGATCAGATTGCCGTCGGCGTGCAGCGGCTCGGCCTCGAAGGCCTGCTCCGGGTCGGTCACCGGGTCGAGCACCTCGTACTCGACGATGACGGCCGCCGCGGCCATCCGCGCGGTGTCGGGGTGGTCGGCGGCGACGGCCGCGATGGGCTCGCCGTGGTGCCGTACGACCTCGGAGGCGAAGACCGGGCGGTCGGCCTTGCCGCGGCCGTGGACCGGGCTGCCGGGCACGTCCTCGTGCGTGACGACGGCGCGTACGCCGGGCATGTCGCGCGCGTGGGACGTGTCGATGGACAGGATGCGCGCGTGCGCGTGCGGGGAGCGCAGCACGGCCGCCCACAGCAGGCCCTCGGCCCACAGGTCGGCCGCGTAGGGGAAGGTGCCCTCGGTCTTGGCACGGGCGTCGGCGGTCGGCAGGGAGACGCCGATGCCGTGCGGGATCGGCTCGGGGGCGGGGGCTGCCTCCGCGGGGGTGGTCGCGGTGGCGGCTTCGTTGCTCACGCCTGGCCTCCGTCCTGTCCGTACGCCTGGTCATGGCGCGGCTCGAAGGCCGACGGGTTGACGCCGCCGGCTCCGGGGCCCGCCTGATGGGGGATACGTGCCTCGTCCGTGTCCGACTCAGATTCCGCCGCGGCGTGGTGTGCCGCGCGCTCCGCGACGACCGCCTGGACGGCGTCCACGACGCCCCGGTAGCCGGAGCAGCGGCACAGGTTGCCGCACAGTGCCTGGCGGGTCTCCAGCTCGGACGGCGCCGGGTTGCCCTCCAGGAGGTCGTGCACGGTCATCGCCATGCCGGGCACGCAGAACCCGCACTGCACCGCGCCGCACTTGGCGAGCGCGCGCTGCACGTCGGAGGGGCGCCCGTCCTCGGCGAGGCCCTCGACGGTACGGACCTCGCTGCCGGCGGCGGTGACGCCGGGCACCAGGCAGGAGGCGACGAGGCGTCCGTCGACCTGGACGTTGCACGCCCCGCACTCGCCCTGCGAGCAGCCGTCCTTGGCGCCCGCGAGGCCGAGGCGTTCGCGCAGCACGTAGAGCAGCGACTCGCCGATCCAGGCGTCGGCGACGGGGCGTTCGACGCCGTTGACGCGCAGGACGTAGGAGGCGAGGGGGTGTTCTTCGCCGGAGGGCGCGGGGGCCTGCTCGTCCGGGGCCGCGGCGGAGTCGTCGGCGGCCTCGGGGGCGGCGGCGTGCTCTTCCTCGGTCCGCGTCCCGGCTTCGTCGTCGCCGTCGGCGGGGGTGTGCTCCGCGTGCGGCTCGGCGACCGCCTCAGCGGTCTCCACGGCCCCTGGGGCGCCTTCGGGCCCCTCGACTGCCGCCGCGGCCTCATCGGGGCCTTGAGCGGGCTGTGAGGCGCCGGGGGTGGGGGTGTCCGCGGAGGGCTCGGCGGGGGCGGGTGCGGCGCTCGTCTCCACGGGTGCGTGGGTGTCCGGCACGGCGTGGTCCGGAGCGTCGGCGACCGCGTGGCCGCCGTTGTGCGCGCCGTTCGGCACGTGCGCGTGCCCGTCGCCCGGCGGCTCGGAGTCCCACGGCTGTCCCGTCGGCGTCGCCCACGGGGCGGACGCGCCGCCGGGCAGTGTGGCCGGCGGTGTGCCACCCCACTGCTCGACCAGGGACGACGTGGTGAACTCGCCCGATTCGTCCGGAAGGTCACCACCGGCGACGGGGATCGACCACTGCCCGGTCACATCGTGCCCGGGCGCGGGAGCGATCTCCGCGGCCTCCGTGTGCTCCTGGAAGTTCCACTGCCCGGTCGCGCCCGGGCTGTACGTGAACCGGTCGTCCACGCCGCCCTGCGGCACGGCGTTCGGGTCGGGCCACTGGGTGCCGTCGACGGGCACGGCCCAGGCACCGGTGGCGCCGTCGGGGGCCACCGTTATCTGCGGCGGCACATAGCCGTGGCCGGGCGCGGCGAGCGGAGTGTCGGAGGCCAGCAAGGCCTCGATGCCGCCCTCGGGGAGCTTCACGAAGGCGGTCGCGCCGTCGTCGTAGTCGCCCTGGGGCAGCGGGTCCCAGCGGCCGCCGCCCTGGGGCATGGCCTCTTCGTTCCGGTCGTCGGTCACGACAGCGCCCTCCCCAGTGCTCGTCGGGCCAGCGCGGCGACGGTGCGCCGCAGATGCAGTACGCCGGGCGGAAGCTGTGGCACCGAGCCGTCCGCCTCCGGGGCCGGGTCGGGGATGCAGGCCGCGGCGACGTACTCACCGAAGGCCTGCAATGCCTCCGGGACGAGCGCGCGGTTGTTGTCCCAGTCGATCAGCCGGCCGACCCACAGCTCGGCGTCCAGCGGCCGCAGCGGCATCGGCGCTATGGCTCCGACGGCGCACCGCACTCCGCGCCGGGCGGGGTCCAGGACGAGCGCGACGGAGGCCATCGCCCGTCCGGGGCCGGTGCGGCCGGTGGCCTTGAGAAAGACCTGCGGCGCGTGCAGCAGCGGCACGCGCACGAAGCCGATGAGTTCGCCGGCGCGCAGCATCTCCATGCCGGCCAGCAGATGCGACACCGGGATCTCCCGGCGGGCTCCGCCCGGGCCCGCGATGATCAGCGTCGCTTCGAGAGCGGCGAGGACCGGGAGCGCGTCACCGGTGGGGGACGCCGTGGCGATGTTGCCGCCCAGGGTGCCCGCGTTGCGGATCTGCGGCGGGCCCGCCGCGCGCGCCGAGGCGGCGAGCGCGGGGATGAGGGCGGCGAAGTCGGGCCGGCCCATCCGCGCGTGGGTGAGTCCGGCGCCGAGCAGGGCGTGCCCGTCCTGGTACTGCCAGCCGCGGATCTCGCTGATGCGGCCGAGGCCCACCAGGGCGGCGGGCCTGAGCTGGCCGGAGTTGACGGCGGCCATGAGGTCGGTGCCGCCCGCGACGGGCACGGCTGCGGGCATGGCGGTGAGGGCCGTCACTGCCTCGTCCAGCGTCGTGGGCAGCGTGACGGCCTGCGCCGCCTGCGGTGCGTGCGTGGTCAAACCGGCTGCCCCTTCCCGCTGCCCCACCTGGTCCCACCTGTTGCTGCCGTACGGTACGTGCTGACAGGGCGGACGTGGCAACTCTGGCACATCTTCGCCGGGGCCGAAGACAGGGGTCCGCTAGGAGGCATTCGCCCACGTCGTCGGGGAGATGGTCCGTTTTCGTACGGCATCACCGGTGCGTACGGATTGACACTCTTCGGTGATGCTTTCGGGCTTTATCCGTAACCTGTTCGGAAGACCTACCTGTTCGGTGGCGGCCCCGCGATCGGCCGGCCGAGCACTCCTGGGCGCCGCTGCCAGGGCCGCGGTCCGGCGGGCGGCCGGTAGGAGACGCCCAGGGCGTCAAGTCGCTCGTAGTGCCGGACCATTCGCCGCTCGAAGCCGTCGAAGTCGCGCTCGGCAGGGGCGGGCAGATCGCTCCACGCGACCTCGGCGAAGGCCGAAAGCCTGGGAAACGCCTGGTAGTCCACGCGCGCCTGGTCCTCCATCACCTCGGTCCACAGGTTGGCCTGCGTGCCGAGGACATGCGCCGCCTCCGCCGAGGTCAGCTCCGCTGGAACGGGTTCGAAGCGATACACGTCCTCCAGGGTGCGGACGTAGCCGATGGGGACCGGCTCGTCGGCGCCCTCGTGCTGACGGTGGTCCAAGTACACCTGCTGTTCAGGACACATGACGACGTCGTGGCCCGCGCGCGCGGCCGTGATGCCGCCCTCGTACCCGCGCCACGAGGACACGGCCGCGCCCCGGGCGAGACCGCCCTCCAGGATCTCGTCCCAGCCGATGAGCCGGCGGCCGCGCGCGGTGAGCCACTTGTCGAAGTGCCCGATGAACCACGACTGCAAGCCGTCCTCGTCGCCGACCCCGAGTTCCTTGATCCGGGCCTGTGCGGCGGGTGAGGCCCGCCACTGATCCTTCAGGCATTCGTCGCCGCCGACGTGAATGAACTCACTCGGGAACAGTTCCAGGAGTTCCTCGAAGACGCCCTCGTAGAAGCGCAGGGTGTTGTCAGTGGGGGCGAGTACGTTCGGAGAGATACCCCAGGTGTCCCAGACGGAGAGGGAGGTGTCGGTGTTGCCGAGTTCCGGATACGCGGCGATGGCCGCCTGCGAGTGTCCCGGTACGTCGATTTCGGGGACGACGGTGATATGCCGCTCGGCGGCGTAGGCCACGATCTCCCGGATGTCGTCCTGCGTGTAGTAGCCACCGTGCGGCTTCTCCTCCCACAACGGCGAGGCCCGGTGGCCGAATTTGGTACGTGCCCGCCATGAGCCGACCTCGGTCAGCCGGGGATACCTCTCGATCTCGATCCGCCAGCCCTGGTCGTCCGTCAAGTGGAAGTGGAAGACGTTGAGTTTGTGGGCGGCCATCAGATCGAGGTAGCGCAGGACACCGTCCTTGGGCATGAAGTGCCGGGCGACGTCGAGCATGAGGCCGCGCCAGCGGAAGCGGGGGGCGTCCTCGATGGTCTGGTGCTGGACGCCGTATTCGAGTCCGGGGTCGATGGGAGCGCGCCGGAAGGCGTCGGGGCCGAGGAGTTGACGCAGTGACTGCGCGCCCCAGAACACCCCGGCCGAGCCGCCGCCCGTGATCTCGACGCCCCAGTTGAGGGTGACCTTCAGTCGGTACCCCTCCGGGTCCAGGGTGTCGTCGAGCCGCAGCGTGACGGTGTTCTCGGCACCCTCCTGCCCGGGCGGCAGCGACAGCCCCAGGGCCGCGCCCACCGTGGAGCGCAGCCACCGCTGCGTGCCCTCGGTGCCCGGCGCGCCCCACAGGGCGGTGTCCACCCCGAAGACGAACCCGCGGGGACTGGGCCCTTCGACGGCGCGCGGCGCCGGAATCAGATCCGCAAGTGAAGTCACGTCAGTCCTTTACCGCTCCGCCCAGCCCCGAGACCAGCCGTCGCTGTACGAGTACGAAGAACACCAGCACCGGAACCGTCATCACCGTCGACGCCGCCATCACGCCGCCCCAGTCCGGCTCGTCCGGCTTGTAGAAGACCAGCAGGGCCATCGGCAGCGTCGACTGGGACGTGTCGCTGATGATGAACGACTTGGCGAACAGGAAGTCGTTCCAGGCCGAGATGAAGGAAAACACGCTCGTGGCCACCAACCCGGGGAACACGAGCGGGAAAAGGATCTGCCACAGGAATCGCGCCCGGCTCGCCCCGTCGATGTACGCGGCCTCCTCCAGCGCCTCGGGCACCGCTTTCACGAACCCCCGCAGCATCCAGATCGCGAAGGGCAGCGAGAAGGCGATGTGCGGCAGGATCAGCGAGCCCAGCGTGTTCAGCTGGCCGAAGTCCCGCATGAGGAAGAAGAGGGGGATGGTGAGTGCCTCCACCGGCACCATCTGCGCCACCAGGAACATGATCAGCAGCGTGGTCCGGAAGCGGAAGCGGAATCGCGTCACCGCGGTCGCCGCGAGAAACGCGATCAGTGCGGAGGCGATCACCACCGTGCACGCCACGACAAGGCTGTTGACGAAATACCGACCGAAATCCTGCTGGCCGAACACGCGCCGGAAGGAATCCAGGGAGGGCGAAAGCGTCCAGGGCCGCGGCTCGGCCGACTCGATCTCCCCGGCCGGTTTGAAGGCGCTCAGCACCATCCAGTAGAGGGGGAAGGCGACGACCACGGCGATCAGCAGCGCGGACGCCTCGGCGGCCAACCGCCACGGACGCCTCACAAAAGACCGCGCCTGGGCTCGTACAAGATTCACAGCTCCTCCCCCTGCCTGCGGAGCAGTCGCAGATACGCCAGCGTCACGGCGAGCAGGATCAGCAGCATCACGATTCCGATCGCCGAGCCGAGGCCGTACTGCGAGGAAGCGAACGCCTGCTGGTAGGCGTAGACGTTCAGGACGAGGTTCTGGCCCGCGATGCCGCCGCCGTTCGTCATGACGTAGATCTGGGTGAAGACCTTGAAGTCCCAGATGACCGACTGGATCGTGACGACCACCAGGATCGGCCGCAGCATCGGCGCCAGCACCGACCGCCAGATCCGCCAGTGCGAGGCGCCGTCGAGGGCCGCGGCCTCCAGCACCTCGCCCGGGACGGCGCGGATACCGGCGTACACCGTGACCATCACGAACGGGAAGGAGCACCACACCACTTCGAGCAGTACGAGGAAGAAGGCACTGAAGCGTCCGTACATCCACGAGTGGTCACCGAGGCCCAGAACCCGGTTCACCGGCCCGAAGTCCGCATCGAACAAAAACAGCCACACCGTCGACCCCGTGACGGCCGGGGTCGCCCACGCCCCCAGCGCGGCCAGCATCAACACCAGCCGCGGCACGGCGCGCACCCGCGTGAGCAGCACGGCGAGGGCACACCCGACCGCGAGGGTGGACACCACACAGGCCGCGGCGAAGACGACGGTGGCGAGCAGTACCTGCCAGAACTGCGAGTCCCCGAAGAGCTCGGCGTAGTTGCCGAACCCTTCGAAGGTGGTCGGTTCACCACCGCTGACCTGGGCCTGGGTGTACTGGAAGAGCGAGATCAGCCCGAGCTGGTAGATGGGATAGACGAGCAGGGAGCCGAGAACGACGAGGGCGGGGGCGAGGTAGAGCCAGGGTGCTTTCTGATGCCGCGAACTCCGACCCACCAAGGGGCGCGGGGCTGTGTTGAATTTGCGGCTACCGCCGCGTGGGCGCGACAAGCCACGAACGGCCCGCACCCGCGAACGCTCCGCAGCCCCCGAGCTCGTAGGCGTGGCGCTCACCCGGCGGAGCCAAACGCCTCGTCCATCTTCGCGGCCGCATCCTTCGAAGCCGCAGCCACATCCTTCTTACCGCTGATGATCTCCTGCAACATCGTCGGCAGCACCAGCGACGAGTCGATCTGCGACCATCCCGGCGACGCCGGCACGAACTTCGTCCCCGCCCCCAGCGTCCGCGCGAACGGCTTCACATACGGCTCCCGCGCCGCCACCCGCTGCCGCACATCGGTGAATGTCGGCAGAAAGCCCATCGCGTCGAACATCGAGGTCTGCGTCTTCTTCGACGACAGCTGCTCCATCAGCTCGACGGCCAGCGTCCGGTGCGACGTGCTCTTCAGTACGCCGATGTTGTTGCCGCCCGCGAAGGCGGGAGCGATCGAGCCGGGCGCGACCCCCGGCAGCGGGACGACCGCGTACTTGCCCTTGACCTTGCCCGCCTCGACCGCCGTGTGGCTGAAGTCGCCGCCGATCGCCATGCCCGCCTTGCCGGCCGCGAACGCGGTGATCGTGTCGTTGCCGCCGAAGCCCGCGCACTTGGCGGCGGGACAGTTGTCGTCCGAGAACAGGGACGTGTACGCCTTGATGCCCTTCTGAGCGGCCGCGCTGTCGATCGCGGAGGTGTACGAGCCCGCTGCGCCGGTGGCGAGCTCGCCGCCGTTGGCCCACACGAACGGCATCGCGCCGTAGGTATAGGCGCCGCCGACGACCAGGCCGTACAACTCGGGCTCGGCGGCCCGGATCCTGCGGGCCGTGGAAGCCAGCTCGGCCATCGACTTCGGCACGTCGAGGCCGAGCTTCTTGAACACGTCCGTGCGGTAGTACAGGGCGCGTACGCCGACGTAGAACGGCGCCCCGTACACCTTGCCGTCCACCGTGACCGACTGCTTCGCCGTCGGGTCGGTGTCCTTCGCCTCGCTCCAGGCGCCGAACTCCTTCGTGACGTCGAGGAGTCCGCCGTCCTTCACATAGCCGGCGGTGTCGGTGTTGCCGTACTCCATGACGTCGGGCGCGGACTTCGGGTCGTTGAAGGCGGCCTTGACGCGCTGGGCGCGGGTCTCGATCGGGATGTACTCGACGTCGACCTTCGTGTCCTTGTGGGCCTTCCGGAAGGCGGTCACGACCGAGTCGACCACCTTCTCCTTGGGCTTGTTGCCGACCTCCTGGAAGAGCCAGACGCGCAGGGTGCCGGACTTCTCGTCCTTGTCGGAGGCGGAGTTGGTGGAGGTCTGCGGGGCGCAGGCGGTGACGACGAGGGCCGTGAGCAGAACGGCCAGGCGGGGGGATCGGGGGGAGCGCTTCATGGAGTGGACCTCCGGGCATGCGTTGCAACATATGCAATGACAGTTTCGCTCTGCACAACGGAGGCTAGGGACTACATGAACATGCCCACAAGAGGTCTCAACCACTTCGTGACCTGTGAGGGCATGCGAAAGGCCCCCGGAGCGCGCCGAAACGCGCCCCGGGGGCCTCGCGAAACTCAGTCGGGCAGCGGGCCCGGCAGCGGGCCTACTTGTCGCCGCCGCCCTTGCCGTCGCCGTCCCCGCCGGCACCCATGGACTCGTAGATCTCCTTGCACATGGGACACACGGGGTACTTCTTCGGGTCGCGGCCCGGCACCCAGACCTTGCCGCACAGCGCCACGACGGGGGTCCCGTCGAGGGCGCTCGCCATGATCTTGTCCTTCTGGACATAGTGGGCGAAGCGCTCGTGGTCACCGTCACCATGGGACACCTGCGGCGCCGGCTCTACGAGGGTCCCCGTTCCAGTCCCGCGCTCGCGCTGCGGCTGGGTCTCAGGCTCAAGAGTGCTCATAAAGGCAAGCGTACTGAAGCTCACAGACATCAGTTGAGCGAAGGGTCGTCCGGATACGTGGCCACCATCGCGAGCTCGCTGCGCTGGCGGCGCAGAACCTCGCGCCAGAGTCTTTCCGGGGACGGGGAGGAGACGTCGCCGGGTTCGGACTCGACGACGTACCAGGCACCCTCCACCAGCTCGTCCTCCAGCTGGCCGGGCCCCCAGCCGGCGTATCCGGCGAAGATCCTCAGCGACCCCAGGGCCGAGGCGAGAAGTTCCGGCGGTGCCTCCAGGTCGACCAGACCGATCGCCCCGTGCACCCGGCGCCAGCCCAGCGGGGCGCGCTCGCCGGACGCGCCGCCCGGGATGACGGCCACGCCGAGCGCGGAGTCGAGAGAGACCGGCCCGCCCTGGAAGACGACGCCGGGCTCACCGGTGAGGTCCGCCCAGCCCTCCAGGATGTCGCCCACGTCCACCGGAGTGGGCCGGTTGAGGACGACACCGAGGGAGCCCTCCTCGTCGTGGTCGAGAAGGAGCACCACCGCACGGTCGAAGTTCGGGTCCGCCAGGGCGGGCGTTGCCACGAGCAACCGCCCTGTGAGCGAGGACACCTCGGTCATGCCAGACATGATCCCGCATCTTCCCCGCGAGCGGGGAGGCAATGCGCGTACGGCAGGGAATGCAGCTCAGAGCGCAACCACGCGCCCCCACGCGCACAACCGCCCCGGTGACCCCATGTGCCCGGGACCGCACGGCACGTGTTGTGACACAGCTATGACGTGACTGGGCGGCACTTGGGCTTACGGAAGGGGGGTGGGCGGCGATTACCCTTTCCCTTCTGGCCACCTGCCCCACCAATCGGAACGCGAGATACATGACCGTCAACGGCTCTGACGACGTACTGCTTGTCCACGGCGGCACCCCGCTGGAGGGCGAGATCCGTGTTCGTGGTGCGAAGAACCTCGTACCGAAGGCCATGGTCGCCGCCCTGCTGGGCAGCGGACCGAGTCGACTGCGCAACGTTCCGGACATCCGTGACGTGCGAGTCGTACGCGGTCTGCTGCAACTGCATGGGGTGACGGTCCGTCCGGGTGAGGAGCCGGGCGAGCTGGTGATGGACCCCACGCACGTCGAGAGCGCGAACGTCGCCGACATCGATGCCCACGCGGGTTCCAGCCGTATCCCGATCCTGCTGTGCGGCCCGCTGCTGCACCGCCTCGGGCACGCCTTCATCCCCGGTCTCGGCGGCTGCGACATCGGCGGCCGGCCCATCGACTTCCACTTCGAGGTGCTGCGCCAGTTCGGCGCGACGATCGAGAAGCGGGCGGACGGGCAGTTCCTGGAGGCGCCGCGGCGCCTGCGCGGAACGAAGATCCGGCTGCCGTACCCGTCCGTGGGCGCGACCGAGCAGGTGCTGCTCACCGCGGTCCTCGCCGAAGGTGTCACCGAGCTCTCCAACGCCGCGGTGGAGCCGGAGATCGAGGACCTCATCTGCGTCCTGCAGAAAATGGGCGCCATCATCGCGATGGACACCGACCGCACGATCCGCGTCACCGGTGTGGACCAGCTCGGCGGCTACAACCACGCCGCCCTCCCGGACCGCCTGGAGGCCGCCTCGTGGGCTTCCGCGGCGCTGGCGACCGAAGGCAACATCTACGTCCGCGGCGCCCAGCAGCGCTCGATGATGACGTTCCTGAACACCTACCGGAAGGTGGGCGGCGCCTTCGAGATCGACGACGAGGGCATCCGCTTCTGGCACCCCGGCGGCCAGTTGAAGTCCATCGCGCTCGAAACCGACGTGCACCCGGGCTTCCAGACGGACTGGCAGCAGCCGCTGGTCGTGGCGCTCACCCAGGCCACCGGCCTGTCGATCATCCACGAGACGGTCTACGAGTCCCGCCTCGGATTCACCTCCGCGCTCAACCAGATGGGTGCTCACATCCAGCTGTACCGCGAGTGCCTGGGCGGCAGCGACTGCCGCTTCGGCCAGCGCAACTTCCTCCACTCGGCTGTCGTGTCGGGCCCGACGAAGCTCCAGGGCGCCGATCTGGTCATCCCCGACCTCCGCGGCGGCTTCTCCTACCTGATCGCCGCCCTCGCGGCCCAGGGGACCTCGAGGGTCCACGGCATCGACCTCATCAACCGCGGCTACGAGAACTTCATGGAGAAGTTGGTCGAGCTGGGCGCGAAGGTCGAACTGCCGGGCAAGGCGCTCGGCTGACCGTCGCCTCGTGACTCCGGCCCGGGGCGACGCCGCCCCCGGCTGGGGGCCCGGGGGTTATCCCCCGGATAGACACAGCATGGAGAAGCTCGTGGAACTCGGCGCGAAGGTCGAACTGCCGGGCAAGGCGCTCGGATAGCCCGGTTTCTGAGTACGACGATGGGGCGGCCCCTGGAAAAGGGGGCCGCCCCATTGGCGTTACTGCGCCTCGTACGTCGTACCGGACGTACCGTCAGGCCTTACTTGCCCTTGGCGGCTTCCTTGAGCTTGCTGCCCGCGGAGACCTTGACGCTGTAACCGGCGGGGATCTGGATCGGGTCGCCGGTCTGCGGGTTGCGCGCGGTGCGAGCGGCACGGTGGGTGCGCTCGAAGGTCAGGAAGCCGGGGATGGTGACCTTCTCGTCGCCCTTGGCGACGATCTCGCCGACAGTCTCGGCGAACGCGGCCAGCACGGCGTCGGCGTCCTTGCGGGTCACCTCGGCGCGGTCGGCCAGGGCGGCCACCAGCTCACTGCGGTTCATGTTGTTACTCCCGTGTTCTTTTGCCGTTGGGGCGTGCCACGCGGCGTAGCCGCACATTCGGCACAGCGATGCCGATGCTGCCAGGGTTCTCGGTAAGGCCCCGGACCCGGGTCCGTCGTCAGACCCTCGCGCCCAGAGACGCATCCTGCCCCCACCTGCGGCGCGAAAGCCAATCCGGCACCCGTAGGAATCATGAGAACACCCTTGGGTGTCACACGAAGAGAGGTCCCGAGCCTGGCCGACACGATAAACGGCGGCCAGGAGCCCCGGGTTCCACGACGCGCCGATGCAAGGCCTTGCCGTGGTGATCCTCACAGCCCGCGCACATCGTCCTACGAGGACGCCGCCGCCTTCGCCGCCTCGCGCACCGCTCCGGCGACCGCGCCCGCGACCTTGTCGTTGAAGACGCTGGGGATGATGTAGTTCGGGTTCAGCTCGTCCTCGGTCACCACGTCGGACAGGGCGGTCGCGGCGGCCAGCATCATGTCCGTGTTCACCGTGCGGGACTGCGCGTCCAGCAGACCGCGGAAGACGCCCGGGAAGACCAGCACGTTGTTGATCTGGTTCGGGAAGTCGGAGCGGCCGGTGGCCACGACCGCCGCCGTCTGGCGGGCGATCGCCGGGTCCACCTCGGGGTCGGGGTTCGCGAGCGCGAACACGATGGCGCCCTCGGCCATGGCGGCCACGTCGGCGCCGTCCAGGACGTTCGGGGCGGAGACGCCGATGAAGACGTCCGCGCCGCGCACGGCCTCCTTCAGCGTGCCCGTCAGGTTCTCGGGGTTGGTGTTGTCGGCGATCCAGCGCAGCGGCGAGTCCGCGGCGGCGGACACCAGGTCCTCGCGGCCCGCGTGCACGACACCGTGGATGTCGGCGACGACGGCGTTCTTGAGACCCGCGGCGATCAGCAGCTTGAGGATGGCCGTACCGGCCGCGCCCGCACCGGACATGACGACGCGAATGTTCTCGATCGCCTTGCCGGTGACCCGGAGCGCGTTCTTCAGCGCGGCGAGGACGACGATCGCGGTGCCGTGCTGGTCGTCGTGGAAGACGGGGATGTCGAGGGCCTCGCGCAGCCGGGCCTCGATCTCGAAGCAGCGGGGCGCGGAGATGTCCTCGAGGTTGATGCCGGCGAAGCCCGGGGCGATCGCCTTGACGATCGCGACGATCTCGTCGGTGTCCTGGGTGTCCAGGCACAGCGGCCAGGCGTCGATGTCGGCGAAGCGCTTGAACAGGGCCGCCTTGCCCTCCATGACCGGCATGGCGGCCATCGGGCCGATGTTGCCCAGACCCAGGACCGCCGAGCCGTCCGTCACGACCGCGACGGTGTTGCGCTTGATGGTGAGGCGGCGCGCGTCCTCGGGGTTCTCCGCGATCGCCATGCACACGCGGGCGACGCCCGGGGTGTAGATCATGGACAGGTCGTCACGGTTGCGGATGGGATGCTTGGACTGCATCTCGATCTTGCCGCCGAGGTGCATCAGGAACGTACGGTCGGAGACCTTGCCGAGCGTGACGTCCTCGATGCCGCGCAGCTGCTCGACGATCTCCTCGGCGTGGGCCGTGGAGGTCGCCGCGATGGTGACGTCGATGCGGAGCTTCTCGTGGCCGGAAGCGGTCACGTCGAGGCCGGTCACCGAGCCTCCGTGGGACTCCACGGCCGTGGTGATCTGGGAGACCGCGGTTCCGCTCGCGGGCACCTCCAGACGGACCGTGATCGAGTAGGAGACGCTGGGCGCCGTTGCCATGGCCGACTTCCTCTGCTTTCAACTGTGACGCTGTATGCCGTCCGATGGTCGCACCTACTGTCGAGTAGGCGTTAGCCGCGTTGGATTGCGAACGTTTTGTTCACAACGAGAGAGGCCCACGTCCGTGGACGTGGGCCTCTCTCGCATTCAGTGACACCGACCCGCCATGCTCGCCTCGCGGCAAGTGGTCCCTCTGAGGGACGAAGGTTGGGCCCGGGGGCTTGGATCGGGCCGGTGTCACACCCAGGCTAACAAACGGATCCCGTAAGGCCATTCCCGTCTCGACAGTTCATACCGATCAATCTCTGAGAAGGTCGGGCACCCCGGTCGCGTCGGGCTGGTCGCGCTCCCCCGACACGACCGTCAGCTGCTGGGTGGCGCGGGTGAGCGCCACGTACAGCACCCGCAGGCCGGCCGGGGACTCGTCGGCGATCTCGGCCGGGGAGACGACGACCGTCGCGTCGTACTCCAGGCCCTTGGCCTCCAGGCTGCCCAGGGCCACCACCCGGTCGCCGAGCCCGGCGAGCCAGCGGGCGGCCTCCTCGCGGCGCTGCATGGCGACGACCACGCCGATCGTGCCGTCGACGCGGTCGAGGAGGCGGGCGGCCTCCTCGCGGACGGTGCTCGCGAGGGATTCCCTTACGACGGCGAAGCGGGGTTCGACGCCGGTGGACCGTACGGCCCTCGGGGACTCGGAGCCGGGCATCGCGAGGGCCAGCACCCGGGAGGCGAGCTCGGCGATCTCCGAGGGGTTGCGGTAGTTCACGGTGAGCTGGAAGCGCCGGCGCGGACGCGTGCCCAGGGCCTCGTCCCTAGCCTCGGCGGCCTCGTCGGGGTCGGACCAGGAGGACTGGGCCGGGTCGCCGACCACCGTCCAGGTGGCGTGCCGGCCGCGGCGGCCGACCATGCGCCACTGCATCGGCGTGAGGTCCTGGGCCTCGTCGACGATGACGTGGGCGTACTCGGTGCGCTCCTCGGCGAGCCGCTCGGCGCGTTCGCGCTGGGTCTCCTCGCGGACCGGCATCAGCTCCTCCAGGCCGGTCAGCTGGTCGAGCGGGTCCAGGTCGCGCCGCTTCCTGGGGCGGGCCGGGGTGCCGAGGATCGCCTGGAGCTCGTCGAGCATGGCGATGTCGTGCACGGAGTACCCGTCCCGCCGCAGCGAACGGGCGACCTTGCGGACCTCGCCGGGGTTGAGGATCCGGCGGGCCCAGCGGCCCAGGCGGCGCTCGTCGGCCATGGCGGCGAGGACGGCCTTCGGGGTGAGCTCCGGCCACCAGGCGTTCAGGAAGTCGATGAAGCTGTCCTCGCTGCTGACGTCCTCGTCGAAGGAGGAGCGCAGCTCGGCGGCGAGCTCCGGGTCGGTGTGCCGGCCGCCGGCGCCTGAGCGGGCCCACAGGGCGTCCAGGAGGAGCCTGCGGGCCCGGGGGCGCAGCAGGTTCACGGGGGCCGTGCCGCTGAGCGCGGTGTGGCGGATACGTTCCAGCTCCGGCGCCTCCAGCTCCAGGCGGCGCCCGAAGGCCACCACACGCAGGCGGGAGGCCGGGCCCGTGGGGGCCCGGTCAGGGGTGTCGTCGTCACCGAAGGCGAGCTGGTCCGCGTCGCCGGCGCCGAAGGCGAGCTGGCCGGACGCCTCGCCGCGACGGCGCCGCCTCCCTGAGCCGCCCGCGTCGCCCGCGGACCCGCTGCTGCCCGAGCCGGCCTCCAGCGCCCCTCGTGCCGCCTTCCGCAGCACCTTGAGCATCCGGTACGAGCCCTTGGCGCGGGCCGTGGACGGGGAGTCGTACAGCGTGGCCTCCACGCCGTCGACGAGCGAGCCGATCGCCCGGATGGCGACCTGGCCCTCCTCGCCCAGCGAGGGGAGCACGCCCTCGGTGTACGCCACCAGGAGCGGGGTCGGCGAGACGATGAGGATGCCGCCGGAGTAGCGGCGCCGGTCCTGGTAGAGCAGATAGGCGGCGCGGTGCAGTGCCACGGCGGTCTTGCCCGTCCCCGGGCCCCCCTCGACGTAGGTCACCGAGGCCGCGGGCGCCCGGATGACCAGGTCCTGCTCGGCCTGGATGGAGGCGACGATGTCCCGCATGGTGTGGCTGCGGGCCTGGCCGAGGGCGGCCATCAGGGCGCCGTCGCCGATGACGGCCAGCTCCTGGCCGGAGAGGAGGGCCTTGAGCTCGGGGCGCATGAGGTCGTCCTCGACACCGAGGACGCGGCGGCCCTTGGAGCGGATGACCCGTCGGCGCACCACCCGGCCGGGGTCGACCGGGGTGGAGCGGTAGAAGGGCGCCGCGGCCGGGGCCCTCCAGTCGATGACGAGCGGCGCGTACTCGGAGTCCAGGACTCCGATCCGGCCGATGTGCAGGGTCTCGGCGATGTCGGCGGTGTTGTCGTCCCGCACGGCGCCGTCGGCGGGTTCCACGGCGGTGTAGGCGCCGTCGGGCCCCTTCTTGCCGTCCTTGCCGAGGAGCAGGTCGATCCGGCCGAAGAGGAAGTCCTCGAACTCGTTGTTGAGGCGGTTGAGGTGCACCCCCGCCCGGAAAACCTGCGCGTCCCGCTCGGCGAGTGCGCCGGGGGTGCCGACCTGGCCACGCTTGGCCGCGTCGTTCATCAGGAACTCCGCCTCGTGGATCTTCTCCTCGAGACGCCGGTACACCCGGTCAAGGTGTTCCTGTTCGACGCTGATCTCTCGATCCCGAACCGAGTCGTGAATCGAGTCGACCGCAGTCTGTTGAGCCTGAGCGGCCACCGGGCCCCCTTCTGACGTGCTGGGCAGCCGTCAACCGTACGCGAAGGGGACCCGATGCAGCTACGTCGGCTACGCGTCGACTTCGACGAGTCGCTTGCCGCCGAAGGTCATGACCTCGAAGTGGTCGATGTCGTTCAGGTCGAAAGCGGCGCCGCCGTGGACGTAGAGCGGCTCCTTGGCCTGCTCGGTCTTGGCGTTGGCGATGCCATAACCCCAGGTCGGGACGGACCAGGAGGTGACCGTCTCACGCTCGCCGTTCTTGCCCACGGCGATGAGGGAGCACTTCTCCGGGCCCTTGACGTTCTTCAGCTGGAGGACGGCGTGGGTGCCCCAGGCCTTCTCCTCCACGGCGACGGTCGCACTGACGTCCGTGCTGGGGTCGGTCGCCGTCAGCTTGTCGTCCATGGCGTCGAAGGCTTCCTTGGCGGGGCTGCTGCTCGTCGTGTGCGCGGAGACGTTTCCGCCGGAGTCGTCGCCGGTCGCCCCCACGGCCACCAGCGGACCGCCGATGATCAGGGCGGCCGCCGCGGCCACCATGTAGAAGGCGCGCCGGCGCTTCTGGGCGCGGCGTTCGGCGACCTCGTCGACGAGCTTGTTCACCAGCCGCGGACTGGGCTTGGCGGACAGCGACTCGCCGATCGCGGGGGTGCCGGAGCCGGGCAGGTCCGCGAGCGCGGCCAGCATCGGTTCCATCCCGGCGAGCTCGTCGAGCTGCTGGGCGCACCACTCGCAGGTCGCGAGGTGCATCTCGAAAGCGGTTGCCTCGGCGTCGTCGAGAATCCCGAGGGCGTAGGCGCCGACGGTCTCGTGCTCGTTCGGCACCGGAGAACCCTGCATGGAGCCAGACATACCCGAACCACCACTACCGAATCCCTGGTTTCCCCCGTAAACACTCATCACGCCGTCACCCCCCGCTCCTCCAGTGCCAGCTTCATCGACCGCAGGGCATAGAAGACCCTTGAGCGAACGGTGCCGCTGGGTATCCCGAGCGTCTCGGCCGCCTCATTGACGGTACGCCCCTTGAAGTACGTCTCGACGAGCACCTCCCGGTGTGCGGGAGTCAGGTCGTCGAGCGCGTCCGACAGCGTCATCAACCACAGCGCCTTGTCGATCTCGTCCTCCGCGGGGATGACCTCCAGCGGCGACGGATCGACCTCCTGCGGCCGGGCCTGCCGGCTTCGGTGGCCGTCGATGACGATGCGCCGGGCGACCGTCACCAGCCAGGGGCGTACAGATCCGGTCGCTCGATTGAGCTGACCGGCGTTCTTCCAGGCACGGATCAGCGTCTCCTGCACGACGTCCTCTGCTCTTTGGCGGTCTCCGGCGACCAGCCGCAGTACATAGGCGAGCAGGGGTCCTGCGTGCTCTCTGTACAGAGCACGCATGAGCTCCTCATCAGGTTCCGAGGGCTGGGACATGCGATGTCGGGCCCTCGATCCACGTTCATTGGCCACGACGGAATCCTTGCGCACGCCCACCTCCGATGTCCGGGGGTTCCCCCGACCGGTCGCTCAACACGGGGTACGGACGCGGGCCGTTGAGTGTTCAAAGTGACATGACAGTTTTCTTCAGGATGCCGAGACTAGGGGGACATGGGTGCACATACCCACCCCTCGATCTTTACATTTCCGCCACATTGGCTCGAACGCCGGGACTGCCCGCGTGCCGCCGCGAGTAAACGGCATGTAATCGAAATCACTTCGACACCCGTTCCACAGAAGGGACATAACGTCCCCTCAGGCCCGCGCGAGCGCGGCCCGGCGCCGGTGCCGGGCCACCCTTTCCCGGTTCCCGCAGACCTCACTGGAGCACCAGCGCCTCCTGCGACCCCGGGACGTATCGAGATAAACGATCGGGCAGTTGTCGCCGGCGCACTGCCGCAGACACGCCCGCGCGACGGGGTCGGTGAGCAGTTCCACGGCGTCCCGGGCGATCGCGCCGAGCAGCGCGGCGAGTTCGGGAGGGCTCGCCAACTCCCTGACGAGCGAGCCGTCCTCACCCTGCACGGCACGCGGTGCCGGGGGTGCGGTGCGGGCCAGGTCATTGACGCGGGCGAGCGCGAGGTCGTACGACGGCCGGGGCTCGGGGACGAGTCTCGCGCGTACCAATTGGCCTGTCTGCCCGCGAAGTTCGCGAAACCCCACGAGCCAGGACGCATCGGCGTGGGCCAGCGGGGTGTCCGGTGGTACGAGCCCGGCTCCGGTGATCCAGGCGAACAGTGCCTCGGTCGAGTCGAGCCGTTCGACGGGGTGGGTGGTCGCGAGGAGATCGAGGCAGATCCGTCCCGCGTCGAACCGCAGCTCGTACGGGGCCGTGGCCGTACCCAGTGCCATGTGCCTGTCACCGCCTAGAGGTGCCCTGCGCGTGAGGGGCCGGTGAGAAGGGGCCGGGAGAAAAAAGGTTCCCTCTCAACAGTGCCTTCCCGCTCTCGCCGTCGGAACCCCTCGTACCGGTGAGGCGTGGACGTGTGCGTATGGGGATGCGCCTTTGGACCATGTTCCGGTGGATGTGCCGGCCGTTGACTGGAGGGCATGACGACGAAGAAGAGCGCGGGAACCGTACTGGGGGCGGCCACGGTCGCGATGGGCCTGATCGCCGGGGCCTTCTACGTCTTCGCCTGCGCGGTGATGCCGGGGCTGGCGCGCAGCGACGACGAGGTCTACGTCGAGGTGATGCGGAACATCAACGACGTGATCCAGAACCCGGTGTTCATGCTCAGCTTCCTCGGGGCGCTGGTGCTCACGGGGGTGGCGGCCTGGCAGGCTCGGGGTGCGGGGTACCGCCGGTGGGTGTGGGCGGGGCTGGTCGCCTACGCCCTTGCTTTCCTGGTGACGGTCGCCTTCAACATCCCGCTGAACGACGCCCTCGACCGTGCGACGGACTCCGCTGCGGCCCGGGAGGAGTTCGAGGACGCGTGGGTGGCCTGGAACGTGGTGCGGGCGGTGCTGTCGACGGTGGCGATGGGGTGCCTGGCACGGGCGCTGGGGGGTGCGGTACGCCCGCCTGACGTCTCGTTGATCTCGCCCCCGCCGCCCCTGCCCATTCCCATCCCCAGGGGCATGCTGCCCCATCGACCCCGCTCCCAGGGGGCGCTGCCCCCTGGACCCCCGCTCCTCAAACGCCGGAGGGGCTGAGAAACCCAGCCCGTCCGGCGTTTGAGGACTGGGCCCCTTCAGGGCCGACAGCGGGGGTCTGGGGGCGGCAGCCCCCAGGGACGGGACGGGTAGGGGCGGCAGGGGCGAGGAACAGGCCCGTGGCCTACGTGTCCGAGTACTTCGCGTCGGCCGCCGGGTCCAGGGCCAGGCGGTAGCCGCGCTTCACAACCGTCTGGATGAGCTTCGGTGCGCCGAGTGCCGTGCGGAGGCGAGCCATCGCCGTCTCCACCGCGTGTTCGTCGCGACCCGCGCCCGGGAGCGCACGCAGCAGCTCCGCCCTGGCCACCACCCAGCCGGGCCGGCGGGACAGGGCGCGCAGCAACGACATACCGGCCGGCGGCACGGGGCGCAGGACACCGTCGACGAGGACCGCGTGGCCGCGGATCTCGACGCGATGGCCGGCGATGGGGAGGGACCGGGCCCGGGCCGGGAGCTCCTGGCAGAGGAGCTGGACCAGGGGGCCGAGACGGAAGCGGTCGGGTGAGACCGTGTCGACGCCACGGGCCTGGAGCGGCAGCGAGGTGACGGGGCCCACGCAGGCCGGCAGGACATCGTGGTTCAGGGCGGCCAGCAGCTCCGGCAGGAGTCCGCGCTCCTCCGCCCGGTTCAGCAGGGACGCCGCGGCGGGCGCGCTCGTGAAGGTCAGCGCGTCCAGGCCACGGGAGACCGTCGCGTCGAGAAGCCGGTCCACGGGCCCGATGTCCTCCGGCGGCATCCACCGGTAGACAGGGATTCCGAGCACCTCCGCTCCCCCGGCCCGCAACGCCTCCACGAACCCGGGCAGCGGCTCACCGTGCAGTTGGATGGCGATACGGCGGCCCTCGACGCCCTCCTCCAGCAGCCGGTCGAGCACCTCGGCCATCGACTCGGACTCCGGCGACCAGTTCTCCGTCAGCCCGGCGGCCCGTACCGCGCCTTTGACCTTCGGTCCGCGTGCGAGCAGCTCGATCCCGCGCAGGCGCTCCAGCAGGTCCTCGCCCAGACCCCACCCGTCGGCGGCCTCGACCCAGCCCCGGAAGCCGATGGCGGTCGTGGCGATCACGACATCCGGTACCTCGTCGATGACCTGCTTGGTCGCGGCGAGGAGCTCGCTGTCGTCGGCGAGCTGCACGATCCGCAGGGCAGGTGCGTGCAGGACGGCGGCTCCCCGTCGCTGCAGCAGTGCGCCCAGCTCGTCGGCCCGGCGCGCGGCTGTCACGCCTACCGTGAAACCGGCCAGGGGGCCGTGTTGTTCTGGTCGCTGCTGTTCGTCGTACATATAACTCTCGTCCCGCACTCGAGTCGTTTGCACCTACACCGGGTGTGATGGCACCTGCATGCCGAGCGAGCCTGTCAACGGTGCGTGACAGGCTCGGTTCGACTTGATGTCGCCAGTGTTACGTCACACCTCGACGTAGCTGAGCTGCGACTTCGCCTCGGAGGTGGCCGAGGAGGCCTGAATCCGGGAGGCCGAGCGGCGAAGGTATACGGCCCAGGTGACCACGAAGCAGGCGGCGTAGAAGGCGAGGAAGACCACGAAGGCGCCGGTGCCGGAGCCGTTGGAGAGGAAGGACTGGCGGAAGGCCAGGTTGATGCCGACACCGCCGAGCGCGCCCACCGCACCGATCAGTCCCATGGAGGCACCGGAGAGGCGACGGCCGTAGGCGGCGGCCTCTTCTCCCTGCAGCCCCTTGGCGAGGGCCTTGGCCTGGAAGATGCCGGGGATCATCTTGAACGTCGACCCGTTGCCCAGACCTGTCAGGACGAAGAGGATCACGAACGCGGTGACGAACAGCGGCAGCGACTTCTCCATGCTGGCGAAGATCAGGACCGCGGTCGCCACGCCCATGGCGACGTAGTTGTAGAGGCTGATCCGGGCGCCGCCGTACTTGTCGGCGAGCCAGCCGCCCAGCGGGCGGATCAGGGAGCCGAGCAGCGGGCCGATGAAGGTGACGTACGCGGCCTCCAGCGGCGTACGGCCGAACTGGACCTGGAGGACCTGGCCGAAGGCGAAGGCGTAGCCGATGAAGGAGCCGAAGGTGCCGATGTAGAGGAAGGACATGATCCAGGTGTGGGCGTCCCGCGCGGCGTCCTTGGCGGCGCCGGTGTCGTTCTTCACGGAGGCAAGGTTGTCCATGAAGAGGGCGGCGAGGACCGCGGCGACCACGATCAGCGGGATGTAGATGCCCAGCAGCACACGCGGGCCGCCGCTGGCGCCGATGATGGCGAGCGCGATCAGCTGGATGACCGGCACCCCGATGTTGCCGCCGCCGGCGTTGAGCCCGAGAGCCCACCCCTTCTTCCGGAGCGGGAAGAAGGCGTTGATGTTGGTCATGGAGGAGGCGAAGTTACCGCCGCCGATACCGGCCAGCAGGCCGACCAGGAGGAAGGTGTTGAACGAGGTCCCGGGCTCCATCACCGTGAACGCGGCGACGGTCGGGATGAGGAGGAGGGCGGCCGAGACGATCGTCCAGTTCCGGCCGCCGAAGATGGCCACGGCGAAGGTGTAGGGAACCCGGACGACGGCGCCGACCAGCGTGACCATCGAGGTCAGCAGGAACTTGTCCGCCGGGGTCAGGCCGTACTCCGGGCCCATGAACAGGACGAGCACGGACCACATGGTCCAGATCGAGAAGCCGATGTGCTCGGAGAGGACGGAGAAGAAAAGGTTGCGGCGGGCGATCTTCTCTCCGCCCTCGTTCCAGAAGGTCTCGTCCTCAGGATCCCACTGCTGGATCCAACGGCCGCCCCTGGTCGGCGGTGCGGGGACGGTGCTAGGGGCTGTCATTGCGCCTCCACGGGGCTCCGGGGCTCTCTGGTGCGTTCGTGCTGAGCGGTGATGTCCCGAAGGTAGGGAGGGCGCGTTTCCTGGCTGTGGCACCCGGTGACCGGAAAGGAACTTTGCTCTCACCCCGCGCGAGCACGGGATGAGAGGTTCTGTCGTCTTACGTTACGAACAGCTCCCACCGGGCCGGTCGCCGGTCGTGGGAAGCCGTGCCGGGTCAGTGCTGGGGGGACTGCCAGTTCGGGTTCTGCTGGGGGTAGGGCTGCTGCGGCGGGTAGGGCTGCTGCGGCGGGTACGGCTGCTGCTGCTGGGGATACGGCGGCTGGGCGGCGTACGGGCCGGGGGCCGGGGGCTGCTGGGGGTACGGCTGCTGCGGCGGGTAGGGAGCGGCGGCCGCGGGCTGGGCGCCGTAGGGCTGCGGCTGCTGCTGGGGGTACGGCTGCTGGCCGTAGCCCGGGGCGGGCGGTGCGGCCGGAGCGTTGCCGTACGGACCGCCGGCGTACTGGCCGGCCGCGAAGGGGTTGGCCTGCTGCCCGGGGTACTGCGCCCCCGGCGGCAGATACCGCACCCGACCGCTCTCGTCGCTGACGGGCGTGAACCCGGCGGCGTGCAGCCGGGCCGCGAACTTGGCGTTGCGCTTACGGGTGACGAGGAGACCGATCCCGAAGATCGCCATGAAGACGACCCAGGTGACGGCCGCCGCGACGAGGTCGCCGGGGCTTCCGCCGAGCCGGAACGCGAGGATCACGCATCCGATGGTGACGCCGAGGGCGCCGTACCCCATGCGCTTCTCGGCGTTCTTGCCGGTGAGGTCGAAGTTGATGCGGGCCTTGAGCAGCTCGAAGGCGTCCGGCACGAGCGGCGGCACGGAGACCCCGTCGCTCGCGTTCGGATACTGGGCCCAGTTCTGGGCGGCCCGGGTGCGGGCCTGCGGGCTGGGGTCCGGGACGAGCAGCATGATGAGCGCGCCGTTGCGTCCGGAGCTCTGCCGTACGTCGGCGTACTCGTACCCGAACTGCTGCGCGATGAAGGCAAGTCGACCGAGCTTCTTCACGGAGGCCATGGCGCTGGTGAGCTCCACGGGCTCTCCGCTCGCCATCAACCGGAGCATCTTCTGCACTTGCCGCTTACTCATAGCCGTACGCTCCCCACCGGGCCACCCCGTTCACTTCCGCAACCGACGCAGTCTCGCACGCCCGTACGGCGCAGGGAAACCGCTGCCCCCTTGCGTTTACAGGACCTTGGCACGCCCGTCCGGCGCACCGAGGGCAGGCCGGCCGCCTGCGAAGGTGCTGGACGTCAGCACACTCGACAAGTAACCCACAACGGGCAGGGCTTGCTTCCCGCACCCCTCGCGCTTATCGTTTCTCGATAACATCGATAAACGATAAGCCGACGGGGGAACCATGACCGAAGTGACCGATGACCGCAAGATGCTCGAGCCCATGGCCACGGTGGTGTCCATAGCGCTGCGCATCCTGGTCGGCCTCGCGACGGCGGGGCTCATCCTCTCGGTGGTCCGGGGAAGCTGGGGCAGCGGGAGCGTCTGCATCACCGACGAGTCCACCACCAGCTCGGTCGCCCCCGGCAGCTTCGCCCCCGAGCCCGGGGCGCAGATCGCCTCGGTCCCCTACTACTGCGCCGAGAACCCCGGCGCCGCCCTGCGTCTCGTGGCCGAACTGGGCACGACAGCCTCGACGCTTCTGCTGATCAGCAGCCTGTTCCTGTTGCACCGACTGCTCCAGGGAGCGGGACGCGACGGCGTCCACACGACCCTGACGGCATCCCGGCTCCGTCTGCTCGGCTGGTGGCTGCTCGCCGGAAGCCTGGTCGTCGCACTCGTCCAGGCGAACACCCAGGCGGCCGTGCTCGCGGAACTGTCCAAGGACGCGGACTTCTCGGCCGGCTCCTGGCTGCAGATGTGGGACTTCCCCTACCTCGCCGTGCTGACCGGCCTCGGTCTGCTGACCTTCGCCCGGATCACCCGCGCGGGCACGGCCATGCGCGAGGACCTCGAAGGAGTCGTCTGATGGCCGGCCCGGGCGACGACCACGAGGACCACCACATCGAGGTCCACCTCGACAAGCTCCTCAGCGATCGCGGTATGACCGTCACCGAACTCGCCCAGCGCGTGGGCGTCACCAACGTCAACCTCTCCGTTCTCAAGAACGGCCGGGCCAAGGCGATCCGCTTCACCACCCTCACCCGTATCTGCGAAGTGCTGCAGTGCCAGCCGGGCGACCTGCTCAGCTACCGCAAGCCCTGAAGGAGGCCCATATGTTCAGCACCATGGACACCGCCACCGCCGCCGCCGTCGCGGTCTTCGCCACCGCCCCGATCGCCCTGCTGGTCGCAGCGGCCGTGTGGCTCAGGCGCCGCTGAGCCACACGGACCGGTGAGGAAGGGCGCACCCGGTCAGGCCCGGTGCCCCGCCCGTGCCCGCTTCTTCTTCGCCCCGTCCGGCCACAACCGCGGCTTCCGCTGGGCCGCGAGGTCCTCGATCCAGCCCACACCGAGGATCGCCAGCGCGATCAGCGGCCAGACCAGGAAGAACATCCAGATCATGTACGTCGAGTCCAGCGCGGACACCGCACGGTCGTCCTGCATGAACGGCAGCTCGTAGAGCCGGTCGAGGATCGGGACCGTGGCCATGATCAGCATGTTGTGCCAGAGGTAGATCGTGACCGCGCGGTTGTTGGAGAGCGTGACCAGCTTGTCCCACTTCGCCAGCCGGCCCGGCAGCTCCTGCCAGGACGGGGAGTACTGGAGCAGGATCACCACGAAACCGAAGGACCAGGTGGCCTGGGCCAGCGGGATGTCGTTGAGGTCCCAGCCGTCGGGGCCCAGATGGCCCGAGGCCCACCACAGGCCGAACGCCATCAGCAGCACCGAGCAGGAGACCGCGAGATAGCGCGGGACCTTGGCCAGCAGACCCTCGTGATGGGCGAAGCCCATGACCCAGCAGCCGCCGTAGACCGCGAAGTCGGTGACCGCGTTGCCGGTCTCGCCCGGGATGGAGACCAGTCCCGTACCCACGACGGCCGTCAGCCCCAGCGGGGCGAGCAGTGTCGGCCACGGCGCCCGGCGGAACGCCCACAGCAGCAGGGGGGAGGCGACGACGAACCAGAGGTAGGCCCGCAGATACCAGAGCGGTCCCGCCGCCTGTACGGCCCAGGTGTTCTCCAGCAGCCCGGACTGGGAGCCGATGCTCCACGGGAAGGGCGGGGCGCCGAGCGGGATGACGTAGTTGACCATCTCGATCAGACCCCAGGCCCCGCTGTGGTCCGGGTCCTTCGACAGGTCCCAGCCGCCCGCGAACAGCAGCGCCAGCACCACCGCGCTGAACGCCCACAGCGGCGGCAGCAGCCTCCTGATCCGGCCCCGGATCACTCCCCACGCCGGACGCTTCAGCGAGCGCGCCATCAGCGAGCCCGCGAGCGCGAACATCACGCCCATGGAGGGGAACAGGACCGTCAGCCAGGCCCAGCCGAACAGGTGGTAGGCGACCACGCGGACCAGGGCGATCGAGCGCAGCAGGTCCAGATAGCGGTCGCGGCCCGGTTTCTTCGGGGCGGCCCCGGCAGGTGCGGGCACCGTCGGCGCGGGCGCGGCGGGTGCCTCGTACGGCTGTGTGTGTCCGTGGGTCATCCCACTGGCTCCCTGGGTCATCCCACCGGCCTCCGGTCGCTTCCGCTGCCCGCGCGCTGGCGCGGTACCGCGCCGCCGGGTGCCTCGACGACACCGGTGCGCCGCAGCTTCTGCCAGCGCAGCCGGCCGCCGGTCAGGGCGGTGATCCAGGACTGGAGGAGGACGACGTACATGAGCTGGCGGTACAGGATCTGCTGGAGCGGCAGCGAGATGAGGTGGGTCATGCGTTCGCGGTCGAGGCGGAAGGCGTAGGCGGCGCAGACCAGCTGGATCGCCAGGACGCCCAGCCAGGCCACGACGGTCTTCTGGGTGGGGCCGAAGACCAGGCCGTAGATCAGGAACACGTCGATCAGCGGGGCCAGCAGCGGTGCCAGGACCATGAAGAGCGAGACCAGCGGCAGGCCGACCCGGCCGAAGCGGCCCGAGGGTCCCCGTTCCACCAGCGCCCTGCGGTGCTTCCAGATCGCCTGCATGGTGCCGTACGACCAGCGGTAGCGCTGCGACCACAGCTGCTGGACGGTCTCCGGCGCCTCGGTCCAGGCCCGCGCCTTCTCGGCGTAGACGACCCGCCAGCCGTCGCGGTGCATCGCCATGGTGATGTCGGTGTCCTCGGCGAGCGTGTCGTCGCTCATGCCGCCGACCCGCTCCAGAGCCGACCTCCGGAAGGCTCCGACGGCGCCGGGGATGGTCGGCATGCAGCGCAGGATGTCGTACATACGGCGGTCCAGGTTGAAGCCCATCACGTACTCGATGTGCTGCCAGGCGCCGATGAGCGAGTCCCGGTTGCCGACCTTGGCGTTGCCGGCCACGGCTCCGACGCGCGGGTCGCCGAAGGGCTGGACCAGTTCGCGGACGGTGGAGGGCTCGAAGACGGTGTCGCCGTCCATCATCACGATGATGTCGTAACGCGCGTTGGCGAGACCGCGGTTGAGCGCGGCGGGCTTGCCCGCGTTCAGCTGGCGGACCACCCGCACGTTCGGCAGGCCCATCGCCTCCACGATCCGCGCGGTGCCGTCACTGGAGCCGTCGTCGATGACGATGACCTCGATGGGGTGTTCGCTCGCCATCAGGGAGCGGACGGTGTTCTCGATGCACTTGGCCTCGTTGTACGCCGGTACCAGCACCGACACCGGTTCGAAGACCGGGTTGCCCCAGCGGAAGCCGCGGCGCCGCACCCGGCGGGCGTGGACGCCGGACAGGAGGAGCATCAGGACGAAGCGGCTGATGACGAGGAAGCCGATGATCGCGAGGGCGACCACCAGTACGGCGGTGATGTTGTCGGAGGCGCCGACCAGGAAGACCCAGGCCTTGCCCTTCCACAGCTCGGCTCCGGTGACCTGGGTGTGCGCGCTGGGGGCGCCGAGGGCCTCGGTGAGGCTGTCGAACTCGTAGCCGTCGGCCTTCAGCTGGGGCAGCAGCCGGTCGAGCGCCTGCACGGTCTGGTGGCGGTCGCCGCCGGAGTCGTGCATCAGGACGATCGCGCCCTTGCCGCCCTTGGGCGTGGCCTTGCGGAGGATCTCCTCGACGCCGGGCTTGCGCCAGTCCTCGCTGTCGGTGTTGTTGACGATGGTGATGTAGCCGCGGGTGCCGATGTACTCGGTGACCGGCCAGGACTTGTTGTCCATGGCGTCGGCGAAGGAGGAGTACGGCGGGCGGAAGAGCGAGGTGCGGATCCCGGCGGCGCCGGTGATCGCGAGCTGGTTCTGGGACAGCTCCCAGTCGACCCGCTTCTTCGACTGGTAGGACAGGTCGGGGTGGTTGAAGGTGTGCAGGCCGACCTCGTGGCCCTCTTCGACCATGCGCCGCACCAGGTCCGGATAGCGCGAGGCCATGGTGCCGGTGACGAAGAAGACCGCGTGGGCGTCGTGCTCCTTCAGCACGTCCAGGACCTTCGGGGTCCACTGCGGGTCCGGACCGTCGTCGAAGGTGAGGACGAGGCGGTGGTCCCGGAGGCTCAGGCTCTGGGTGCGGCCGCTGCGGGTGTCGATGACCGGTCCGCCCTCGAGGATCTCCTCCGGGACCCGGTCGGAGGCGGCGGGGGCCTGGACGCGGTGGTCGGCGAGGATCTCGCTGTGGACGTAGCCGCGCAGCATCAGCATCGCCATCATGGCGACGAGGATCAGGCAGGGCAGCAGCAGGCGCATGGGCAGGCGGCGCCGAGAGCCGCCGCGGGCCGGGGACGCGGCCCGGGGACGGCGGGTGCGGGTTGCCATCAGACGGTGCTCTCCGGGGACGGTGTCGTGGTGCTGAGGGGCGCGGGTTCGTTCGCGCCGCCGGCCACCGTGTCGGTGCCGGTGCCGCCGTTGTCGCCGACCTGTGTCTCCGTCGGGTCGGGCGTGGGCTCCTCGGTGGGCGTCGGCTGGGGCGGACTGCTCGTCGCCGGCTCGGTCGGTTCGGGGTTCGGGGTGGGGTCGCTGCCGGTGCCCGAGGTGGTCTTCGTGGCCGTCGGCTCCGGGGCCGTCACCGCGCCCGGGTCCTGGGCGGTCGCGGTGGCGCCGGGCGCGGTGGCGCCGGCGCCCGGCGACACCGTCGTGGTGCCGCTCGGGGACGGGGAGACGCCGGGCGAGAGAGTGCCGCCGTCGGTGGGCGGGACCGTTTCCCCGGGCAGCGGGGAGTTCTCGACCTGGCCGGCCTCCTGGCCCTCGCCCTGGCCCGGTACGGGCAGCCAGGGGGCGTTGGAGTTGCCGGACAGCAGGGTCGTGACGATGACCACGGCGTAGATCGCGCAGGCGAGTCCGACGAAGATGCCGATACGGCGGTATCTGCGGCTTCTGCGGCCCGACTCGTCGACGAAGACCGGACCGTCGGAGCCCTCCGCGGTGTCGCCGCCGGCCTGGCCGACCAGACGGTTGTCGGCCCGCAGGGCGACCGCGTCCAGCTGGACGGTCACCTCGTGCGGGTCATGGGTGTTGCTCCACGGGTCGGCGAAGGCCGTCCCCTCGGGGCCCACCCTGGGCAGCACTTCGGTCTGGTCCGACGCGAGGACATCCGAGCCTCTGGTCTCCGGAAAAGCCTGGGTGCCGTTCCCCGGCGCGGGGAACTCCCTGGTCCCGGAGGCCACTGAGGGCCATTCCGGTTGGGCGTCTTCTCGCCAATTCTCGCGCACGCAGATCCCCCCACGGGACAGTTCTGGGTGCGCATACGACGCCGAGCACTCGTCGACCGAACCGAGCCCCCACCCGGCCCGAGCGCCCCCTTTACCACAGCGTGCTCAGGCCACGAATGTAGCGCACCGACGGCCGGTGTGTTTGCAGTGTGTCAGTTGTGGACATTGATGATCTTCATGTCAATGGCCGGAATCCATGCCCCGGCGGGCCGGTGAAGCCACTTCTCGGCTGCGGAAAGTTCGGCCACCGCGCGGCGCAGCGCGTCGATTCCGGGGTGCACCAGCCCCTTGCGCCACACCAGTGACACGGGTGACAGGGGCACCGGATCGACGAGCGGGCGCAGCACGGTGTTCGGCATGGCTGGAAAGTCCACCACCGCGAGGACCGGGTTGCGTGTTCTGGCCATGACACGCCGGAACTCTTCGTGACCGATCGCGACGGGCGCGGGCGAGGCGACCTCGATCCCCCGTCCGTCGAACAGCCGGCGCGCGAGATCGGTCCACTCCGGCGTACGCGGATTTCCGGCGCCCGCGTACACGTCCTCCCCCGCCAGCTCGGCCAGCGGCACCTCCGCCCAGGCCGCCAGCCGGTGGTCCTCGGGCAGCACGACCGCCATGGGCTCGAAGCGGACGATCTGGTGGTCCAGGCCCGCCCGCAGCGCCGGGGCCAGCCCCGCGTACCGGCCGAAGGAGGCGTCGAGGCGACCCGCGAGCACCTCGGCCGCCGCACCGGTCAGACCGCTCTCGTAGCGGGCCATCAGCTCGATGTCGGGGGCGAGTTCGCGGGCCCGGTGCAGCACCCGGCTGCCGGTGCCCAGGCCCGGCGAGTTGATGTCGACCAGCAACGGCCGGACCGGTCCGAAGGCGGCGATCAGCGCGTCCTGCGCGTCCAGCACCCGCCGGGCGTGCGGCACCAGCCGCTCCCCGTCGGCCGTCAGCGTCACCTGCCGGGTGGTCCGCACGAAGAGCTCGGCACCCAGCTCCCGCTCCAGCCGCCGTACGTCCCGGCTGAGCGCCTGCTGGGCGACGTAGAGCCGGGCCGCGGCACGGGTGAAGTGCAGTTCCTCGGCGACGGCGAGGAAGGCGCGCAGGAGGCGGGCGTCGAGGTGGGTCGGGGCGGGCATCCCGCGAACCTACAACGCAGGTGCGTGAATGCCCACCGATCAGGTGTTGGACCCCCTGATCACTCCCGGGCGACGGTGGACGCATGCCGCAACCCCTCTTCACGACGACCGCGGACACGCTCGTCGCCGTCGACTTCACCCCCCGGACCCGTCACCGGGAACCCGGCCCCTACCGCCGGCTCTTCGCCCGCCCCGGCACCCGCGCCTTCACCGCCGGAAACCTCCTCGCCCGCCTGCCCATGGGCATGTTCAGCGTGAGCGCGGTCGTCATGATCGTCGCCGCCCGGGACTCGTACGCCCTCGCCGGCGCCGTCACCGCGACCGGCCTCGCGGCGACCGCGCTGGTCGCGCCCTGGACGGCACGGCTCGTCGACCGGTACGGCCAGGCTCGGGTCGCCGTACCGGCCACGCTGCTCGCGGCGCTGGGCTCGCTCGCCCTGGTGCTGTGCGTGCACCGGGGCGCCCCCGACTGGACGCTGTTCGCCGCGTACGCCGCCACCGCCACCACCCCCAACACCGGCGGCATGTCCCGGGCCCGCTGGGCCCATCTGCTCAAGGGCGACGACAAGGCCCTGCACACCGCGAACTCCTTCGAACAGGCCGCGGACGAACTGTGCTTCATGCTGGGCCCGGTGCTGGCGGTGGTGCTGTGCGGTTGGCTCTTCCCGGGGGCGGGGACGCTCGTCGGGGTGGCCCTGCTGGTGACCGGGATCCTGGTGTTCGCGGCACAGCGGTCGACGGAGCCGCCGGTGTCCGGCTCGCTCCGCAGGACCAAGGCCCCGCTCCGCGCCCCCGGCATCCCCGCGCTCCTCGCCGTCTGCCTCGCCATGGGCGCGGTGTTCGGGTCCATGGAGGTCGTCACCCTCGCGTTCGCGGACGTCCGGGGGCACCCCTCGGCGGCCGGTGTCGTCCTGGCCCTCCAGGCGGCCGGTTCCTGCGCGGCCGGCCTGCTGTACGGCGCGTGGAAGCCGACCGGTCCCGCCGAGCGGCGCTACCCGTGGTGCGTGGCCGCGATGACCGCGCTGATGACCCTGCCGCTGCTCGCCGCGTCCCTGACCGGCTCCCTGCTCGTCCTCGCGGCCGCGCTGCTGATCGCCGGGATGGCGACGGCGCCGACGATGGTCACCGGTATGACGCTCGTCCAGGAACACACCCCCGAGGGCCGCCTCAACGAGGGCATGACCCTCGCCGTGACCGGCCTGCTCGGCGGGATCGCCGGGGGCAGCGCGCTCGGCGGCTGGACGGCGGAACACGTCTCGGCGACGGCGGGATTCGGGGTACCGGTGGCTGCGGCGGCGGTGGCGCTGGTGATCACGCTGGGGCGGGCGGTAGGCCGCTGAACGCCGGGGTGCAATTCAGCCCGTCCGGCGTTTGAGGACGAGGCCCTTTCGGGGCCGAAGCAGGGGTCTGGGGGCGGCAGCCCCCAGGGACGGGACGGGTAGGGGCGGCGGGGGCGAAACACCCGGATCCGCACCCCAATTCGCGCGCACCCCATTGACGCCCCCACAGCTCGCACATACCTTCGCCCGTCGAAGCGCTTCGACGTCACGCATCGAATCGATTCGACGACCCCTGTCGATCCCCGCCGCGTGACGCCGCCCCGAGAACCATCCGGCTCCGAACTTCCCTGGAGGCACGGGATGTTGACGGCACGAAGGCGTGTGATGGCGACGGCGGTGGCCCTGACCGGGTCACTGCTCCTGGCCTCCTGCGGAGACTCGGACAGTGGGTCCTCCGAGGACGGCAAGACGCTCAAACTGTGGCACTACGAGGCCCCCAACAGCGCGATGGGACAGGCCTGGAACGAGGCGATCAAGGAGTTCAAGGCCAAGCACCCGGGCGTGAAGGTGGAGTTCGAGGAGAAGGGCTTCGAACAGATCCAGAAGACCGCCCCGATGGTCCTCAACTCCTCCGACGCGCCCGACGTCATGGAGTACAACAAGGGCAACGCGACGGCGGGCCTCCTGTCCAAGCAAGGGCTCCTCACCGATCTCACCCAAGAGGCGACCACGCGCGGCTGGGACAAGAAACTCAGCGCGAGCGTCCGCACCACCAGCATGTACGACACCAACGGCGTGATGGGCTCCGGCAAGTGGTACGGCGTCCCCAACTACGCCGAGTACACGATGGTCTTCTACAACAAGGACCTCTTCGCCAAGTACGGCATCGCCGAACCGAAGACGTTCGACGAACTGACCGCCGCGATGGACACGTTCGTCCAGAACAAGGTCACCCCGCTCGCCAACGCCGGCGCCGAGTACATCGCCCAGCAGTACCTCTACCAGCTCGCCCTGTCGAAGGCCGACCGCTCCTGGGTCGACTCGTACGAGCTCTACAAGGGCAAGACCGACTTCCACGACACCGCCTGGAGCCACGCCGCCGACACCTTCGCGGACTGGGTGAAGAAGGGCTACATCGCCAAGACCTCCAGCAGCGCCAAGGCCGAGGACGCGGGCGTCTCCTTCATCCAGGGCAAGTCGCCGATCCTGTTCTCCGGCAGCTGGTGGTACGGCCGCTTCGTCGACGAGGCGAAGTTCGACTGGGGCACCTTCCTGTGGCCCGACTCGAACCTCACCCTCGGCTCCGGCGGCAACCTCTGGGTCGTCCCCAAGGGCGCCAAGAACAAGAAGCTGGCCTACGACTTCATCGACATCACCATGTCGAAGAAGATCCAGAACCTGCTCGGCAACAAGGGCGGTGTCCCGGTCGCGGCCGACGCGAGCGCCATCACCGACCCGAAGTCGAAGGCCCTCATCGACAACTTCAACGTGCTCTCCGAGCGTGACGGTCTGGCCTTCTACCCCGACTGGCCGGTCCCCGGCTACTACGACGTCCTCGTCTCCGAGACCCAGAAGCTGATCACGAGCAGCGAGCAGCCGGACGGCTATCTGGACGCCCTCCAGGAGGCGTACGACAAGGGCGTGCCGAAGCAATGACGGTGACCGTCGAGAAGAGGGTGACCAGCGAAGAGACCCACGCCGGTCACCCTCGCCGCCCCCGCGACTCCTACGCCCTGTTCCTCCTCCCCGGCGTCCTCGCGTTCCTCGCCGTCATCGTCGTCCCGTTCCTGATGAACACGGGCGTCAGCTTCACCGACTGGCAGGGCGTGGGCTCCCCCAGCTGGACCGGGCTCGCCAACTACCGCGAGCTGATGGACGACTCGGAGTTCTGGGAGTCGTTCCGGCACAGCCTGTTCATGGTCGTCGCCATGGCGGCCGTACCGACGGCGGTCGGACTGGTCCTGGCCGCCGCGCTGTTCGACTACATCGGCAAGCACTTCGGGTCGAGGATCGTCGCGGTACTGCGCGCCTGCTTCTACCTCCCCCAGGTCCTGCCGATCGCGGTCGCGGGCATCGTCTGGAGCTGGATCCTGGCTCCCACCGACGGCTCCCTCAACGAACTCCTCAAGGCCGTAGGGCTGTCGAGCTGGCGGCAGGACTGGCTCGGCGACCCCGACATCGCCCTCTACAGCGTCATGGGCGTGATGGTCTGGGTCCAACTCGGCTTCCCGCTGGTCATCTTCATGGCGGGCCTGCAACGCGTGGACCCGCAGCTGCACGAGGCGGCCGAGCTGGACGGCGCCGGCTGGTGGCGCCGGTTCTGGCACATCACGCTGCCGCAGATCCGCCCGGAGATCTACGTCGTCCTGACCTGGTGCACGATCGCCGCGCTGAAGGTCTTCGGAGCGGTGTACGTCCTGACCAAGGGCGGCCCGGGCGGCGCCACGAACGTCCCGTCCTACTTCTCCTTCACCACGTTCTTCGAGAAGACGCAGGTCGGCTACGGCGCCGCCATCTCCACCGTCCTCACCGTGATCATCCTGGCCCTCTCGCTGATCGGCCTGAAGCTCCAGACCCGCGCGGAGGGGACAGCATGAGCACCGCACTACGCCGCTATCCCGTCCTCGTCGCCCTGTGCGTCGCGGCCCTCTTCATGGTCGTGCCCTTCCTGATCGTCGCGGTCAACGCGGTCAAGTCCCCCGCCGAGTACTCCCAGAACGGCCCGCTGAGCCTCCCCGACGGCCTCTACCTGGACGGTCTGAAGGACTTCTGGGAGCGCGTCGACTACAGCCAGAAGCTCTTCAACTCCCTGCTGATCAGCGGCGGAGTCGCGGTCTTCGCGGTGATCCTGTCCGTCCTCAACGCGTACGCGATCGGCATCGGCCGCATCAAGGGCCGCACCTGGGTGCTGGCCTTCTTCGTCCTGGCGAACATGCTGCCGCAGGAGGCGCTGGTCTACCCGATCTACTACCTGAGCAAGGAAGCCGGGCTCTACGACACCAGGCTCAGCGTGATCATCGTGTTCACGGTGATCCAGGCGGCGTTCGGCACCTACCTCCTCTCCTCCGTCCTCGGTCAGTTCCCCCGCGAGATCATCGAGGCCGCGAAGATCGACGGCGCCGACAAGTGGCAGATCCTGTGGCGGATCGTCGTCCCGGTGAGCCGCCCCACCATCGGCGTGCTGCTGGTCTTCTTCTTCATCTGGACCTGGAACGAGTTCCTGCTCCCCCTGGTCATGCTGATCTCCAACGACAACCAGACGGTGTCGGTGGCCCTCGGGGTCCTCCAGGGCCAGCGCCTGATGGACGCCACCATGACCAACGCGGCAGCGCTCCTGGGCGTCCTCCCGGCCATCGTCTTCTTCCTTCTGTTCCAGCGGACCCTCACCCGCGGCATCGCCGTGGGTGCCGTCAAATAAGGACCCCCCACATGAAGTTCACCGACGGCTACTGGCTGCTGCGCGAAGGCGTCACGGCGGACCACCCCGCCCAGGTCCTCGACGTCACCCCCACCGAGTCCGGTCTGGAGATCCACGCACCCTCCCGGCCCATCCTCAGCCGCGGCGACCTGATGACGGGACCGGTCATGACCATCAACGCCCACACACCGATGCCGGACGTCGTGGGCGTCACCTTCACCCATTTCGAGGGCGAGCAGCCCACCGGACCCGCGTTCGAGCTCAGCACGGACCACCCCGCCGCACAGATCTCCTACGACGACGACCACGCGATCCTGACCTCCGGCGCCCTCTCGGTCCGCTTCGCCACCGAGGGCCCCTGGCACCTCGACTTCCGCGCCCACGGCCGGGTCCTGACCAGCAGCGGCCACAAGAGCATGGGCATCATGCGGGACGCGGCCGGCGGCCACTATCTGCGCGAGCAGCTCAACCTCACGGTCGGCACCAGCGTCTACGGCCTCGGCGAGCGATTCGGCCCGCTGGTCAAGAACGGCCAGGTCGTCGACATCTGGAACGCCGACGGCGGCACGACCACCGAACAGGCCTACAAGAACGTCCCGTTCTATCTGACGGACGCGGGCTACGGCGTCTTCGTCGACCACCCGGGCAAGGTCTCCTTCGAGGTCGCCTCGGAGGCGGTCTCCAGGGTGCAGTTCAGCGCGGAGACCCAGCAGTTGACGTACTACGTCATCTACGGCCCGACGCCGAAGGACATCCTCCGCAAGTACACGGCCCTGACCGGCCGCCCGGCCCTCCCGCCCGTCTGGTCCTTCGGCCTGTGGCTGTCGACCTCCTTCACCACCTCCTACGACGAGGAGACGGTGACCTCCTTCATCGAGGGCATGCGGGAACGCGAACTCCCGCTCTCCGTCTTCCACTTCGACTGCTTCTGGATGCGCGAGCACAACTGGTGCGACTTCGCGTGGGACCCACGGGTGTTCCCGGACCCCGAGGGCATGCTCAAGCGGCTCAAGGAGCGAGGGCTGCGGGTCTGTGTCTGGATCAACCCGTACATCGCCCAGCGCTCCCCGCTCTTCGCGGAGGGCAAGGCGCTCGGGCATCTGCTGAAGCGGCCGGATGGCAGGATCTGGCAGTGGGACCTCTGGCAGCCGGGGATGGCGATCGTGGACTTCACCAGCCCGGCGGCGCGCGAGTGGTACGCGTCCAAGCTGGAGGGGCTGCTCGCGCAGGGCGTCGACTGCTTCAAGACCGACTTCGGTGAGCGGGTGCCCCTCGACGTGGCCTGGTCGGACGGCTCGGACCCGGAGCGGATGCACAACTACTACACCTATCTGTACAACCGCACCGTCTTCGACGTGCTGCGCGAGCACCGGGGCGAGGAGGAGGCGGTCGTGTTCGCCCGGTCCGCGACGGCGGGCAGCCAGCAGTTCCCGGTCCACTGGGGCGGCGACTGCGAGGCGACGTACGAGTCGATGGCGGAGTCACTGCGCGGCGGACTCTCGCTGGGCCTCTCGGGGTTCGGGTTCTGGAGCCATGACATCGGCGGCTTCGAGGGCACCCCGACACCGTCGCTGTTCAAGCGGTGGCTGGCCTTCGGCCTGCTGTCCTCCCACAGCCGGCTGCACGGCAGTTCGTCGTACCGCGTCCCGTGGCTCTTCGACGAGGAATCGGTCGACGTGCTGCGGCACTTCACCCGGCTCAAGCTCCAGCTCATGCCGTATCTGTACGAGGCCGCCCGCACCGCCCACACCGAGGGCGTGCCGGTCATGCGGGCGATGGTGCTGGAGTTCCCGGACGACCCCGGGTGCGCGCATCTGGAGCGGCAGTACATGCTCGGCCCCGATCTGCTGGTGGCGCCGGTGTTCAGCGACTCCGACGACGTCGCGTACTACGTCCCCGAAGGCACCTGGACCCACTTCGTCAGCGGGCGGACGGTCACCGGCCCGCGCTGGGTCCGCGAGCAACACGGCTTCCTCAGCGTGCCGCTGCTCGTACGGCCCGGTGCGGTGATCCCGGTCGGCGCGGTGGCCGACCGGCCCGACTACGACCACGCCGACGGAGTGACCCTGCGGGCCTACGGCCTGGAGCGGGGCGCCCAGGTGACGGTACGGATCGGGGACGTGGCCTACACCGTCGTACGCGAAGGGGACACGATGCGGGCCTCGTGCAGCGACCCTTCGGCGCCGTGGGCGCTGGCGGCCGGGGAGCGGGTCGGGCGGGCGCAGGCCGGGACCGGGTTTCTCACGGTGGAGCTGGGCTGATGGTGAAGATCACTGATGTGGCCCGGCACGCCGGCGTCTCCCCCAGCACCGTCTCCTACGCGCTCAGCGGCAAGCGCCCGATCTCCGAGGAGACCCGGCAGCGCGTCGAGGCGTCCATCCGCGAACTGGGCTACCGGCCGCACGCGGGTGCCCGGGCCCTGGCCAGCAGCAGATCGAACGTGCTGGCGCTGGTGGTGCCCTTACGCACCGGGATCCACGTCCCGGTGGTGATGCAGTTCGCGGTGTCGGTGGTGACGACGGCACGGCGACACGACCATGACGTGCTGCTGCTGACGCAGGAGGAGGGCGAGGACGGGCTGCGCCGGGTCGCCGACACGGCACTGGTGGACGCGATGATCGTCATGGACGTCCAGCTCGACGACCCCCGGCTGCCGTTGCTGCGTTCGCTGGAGCGGCCGTCGGTGATGATCGGGTTCCCGGCCGAGGCGGACGGTCTGACCTGCATCGACCTCGACTTCAAGGCGGCCGGCGAGGCGTGCGTGGAGCATCTGGCGCGGCTCGGGCACCGGGTGGTCGCGCTGGTCGGGTCGCCGCCGGAGGTGTACGTCCGCCAGACCGCGTTCGCCCAGCGCGTGGTCCAGGGTTTCACCGCCGCCGCGGACCGGGGCCGGCTCGCCTCCTCGGTCCACTCGTGCGAGGCCTCGCCCGCCGCCGCCCGCCAGGTCGCCGAGCAACTGCTGCGCGAGCAGCCCGCGTTGACCGGGGTGGTCGTCCACAACGAGGCGATCCTCGAACCCCTCATCGACGCCTTCGAGCAGCTCGGCCTGCGGGTCCCCGCCGATCTCTCCGTCACCGCCATCTGCCCCGACGAACTCGCCGGGAACCTCCGCGTCCCCGTCACCTCGGTCGACCTGCCCTCCGCCGAGGTCGGCACCCGGGCCGTGGAGCTGCTGATGAAGAAGCTCGACCACAAGACGGTGCCCGAGGCGACGCTGCTGCCGCCCCGCATGACGGAACGCGCGAGCACGGCGCCGAGGAACGCCCCCTGACCCCCACGGATGCCCCTGTGTGCCCGTAGATGCAAGGCCCTACCCGAAGGAGCCGTGACATGAAAGGCCGCAAGAGACGCAGATCCACACTCGTGGTGGCGCTGGCCCTGATCGCAGGGCTCGGCGCCACTGTGCCCTCCCACGCCGAGACCCCGTATCCCTTCCGCGACCCCTCCCTCAGCGTGGACCGGCGCGTCGACGACCTGCTGGACCGGCTGACCCTCGACGAGAAGATCTCCCTCCTCCACCAGTACCAGCCCGCCATCCCCCGCCTGGGCATCGAGTCCTTCCGTACCGGCACCGAGGCCCTGCACGGCGTCGCCTGGCTCGGCGAGACCACCGTCTTCCCCCAGGCCGTCGGGCTCGCCTCCACCTGGGACCCGGCCCTGATGGAACAGGTCGGCTCGGCGGTCGGCGACGAGGCACGCGGCTTCCAGCGGGAACGCCCGGCGGGCTGGGGCCTCAACCTCTGGGCGCCCGTGGTGAACCTGCTCCGCGACCCGCGCTGGGGCCGCAACGAGGAGGGCTACAGCGAGGACCCCGCACTGACCGGCGCCCTGTCGACGGCGTACGGCAAGGGCTTGACCGGCGGTGATCCCGATCACCTGAAGACCGCGCCCACCCTCAAGCACTACCTCGCCAACAACAACGAGTGGCACCGCACGACCACCTCCTCCGACCTGCGCCCGCGGGTCGCGAAGGAGTACGACGAGGCGGCCTTCAAACCGGCGATCGAGGCGAACGCGGCGACGGGGGTCATGTCCTCGTACAACCTCGTCAACGGCCGCCCCGCGACGGTGAATCCGGACCTGGACGGCGTCGTACGGAAGTGGACCTCCTACGACCTCCTGAACGTCACCGACGCCTTCGCCCCGGGCAACCTCCCCGGCGACCAGAAGTACTACCCAAGCGTGACGGAGGGCGACGCCGCGGCCATGAAGGCCGGCATCGACAGCTTCACCGACAACGACGCGAACTCCTCGGTGACGACCGGAGCGATCACATCCGCCTTGCAACAGGGCCTGTTGAAGGAGTCGGACGTCGAGGAGGCCGCCGGGCACATCCTGTCCGTGCGCGTCCGGCTCGGCGAGTTCGACCCGGGCGGTGGCAAGTACGGCGCGATCGACACATCCGTCATCAACAGCCCCGCCCACCAGAAGCTGGCGCGCAAGGCGGCCACGGAAGGTGCCGTGCTGCTGAAGAACCAGGCGGGCACCCTGCCGCTGAAGAAGTCCGCGAAGGACGTCGCCGTCGTCGGCCCGCTCGCCGACACCCTCTACACCGACTGGTACTCGGGCACGCTCCCCTACGCGGTCACCCCGGCCGACGGCATCGCGGCCAAACTCGGCACCCCTGTCACGACCGATGAGGGCGTCGACCGGATCGCGCTGAAGAACGCGGAGACGGGCCGTTACGTCACAGCGGGCACGGACGCGGACGGCGAGCCGCTCAAGGAGACGTCCGCCTCGGACACGAGCGCCCAGTTCGACGTCTTCGACTGGGGCGCGGGCATCGTCACCCTGCGCTCCGCCGCCAACGGCAAGTACGTCGGCTACAACTGGGCGAACTTCGTCAACGACCAGGTGCAGCCGAACGGTTGGTACGTCCAGCAGCAGTTCAAGCTGGAGGAGCAGGCGGACGGCACCTACCTCCTGCGCTACGCCGGCTACGAGACCGAGGAGCCGTGGTGGGGCAACCCCGTCTACCTCGGCCCGACCGGTGCGGACGGCACGCTCGGCCTGGTCGCGAAGGACGCCGCCGCGCACTACACGAAGGACGTCGTCCGCAGCGGCGTCGACGAGGCCGTGGCCGCGGTCAAGGGCAGGGACCACGCGGTGGTCGTGGTCGGCTCCAACCCGTCGATCAACGGCCGCGAGGCCCACGACCGCACCGACATGGGCCTGGCCCCCGCACAGGAAGCCCTGGTCAAGGCGGTCAAGGCGGCCAACCCCCGGGTCGTGGTGATCGTCGAGAACAGCTACCCGACCACCCTCGGCGCCCTCCAGAAGGAGGTCCCGGCCGTCCTGTGGACCTCGCACGCGGGCCAGGAGACCGGAAACGCCCTCGCCGACCTCCTCTACGGCGACGCCAACCCCTCGGGCCGCCTCACCCAGACCTGGTACCGCTCGGAGTCGGACCTCCCGTCGATCCTCGACTACGACATCATCAAGTCCGACCGCACCTACCAGTACTTCAAGGGCAGCCCGCTCTATCCCTTCGGCCACGGGCTCTCCTACACGTCCTTCCGCTACGGCGGCCTTCACAAGACGGCCGACGGCTACGAGGTGAAGGTCACCAACACCGGTAGCCGCACCGGCGACGAGGTCGTCCAGCTCTACGCCCACCAGCGTGTCTCCCGCGACAAGCAGCCCCTGAAGCAGCTGGAGGCCTTCCAGCGGGTGACGCTGAAGCCGGGCGAGACGAAGACGGTCAAGCTGAAGCTGGCGAAGAAGGACCTCGCGCACTGGGACGTCACGCGCTCCAAGTGGGTGGTGGAGCAGGGCACCTACGACATCCTTGTCGGCTCCTCCTCCGCCGACATCCGCACCGGCACGGCCTGGCAGGTGTCCGGCGAGACGATCCCGGCCCGCGACCTCTCCCGCACGACCCGCGCCGAGAACTTCGACGACTACGACGGCACGCGTCTCGTCGACGAGTCGAAGGAACGCGGTACGGCGGTGGGGGTGACGGCCGACCGGGCGTGGCTGAAGTACGGCGACGCCCGACTCGGCTCGGGCGCCTCCAAGTTCACGGCCCGCGTGGCCGGCGCGTCCGGCACGGTCGAGGTCCGGCTGGGCTCCCCGACCGGCACCCTCGTCGGTACGGCGGCCTTCGGCGGCACCTCGTCGCCGTACGCCTACGAGACGGTGACCGCCGACCTCTCGCGCGCGGCGAAGGGCCGTACCGACGTCTACCTGGTGCTGAAGGGACAGGGCCTGCGCCTGGCGACGTTCAGCCTGGACTGAGACCGCGTGGCGCAGGCCCTCCGCCTCAGCAGAGGACGGGCTTGCGCCACGCGCACTCGAGGTCGCCGCCACGCGCTGTCCGCGGCTCGACCAGCGTGGCGGCCTCCTCCGTCGACTTCGCGAGCGTGACCACGATGGCGTCCTCCAGCGGCTTCACGGAGGACGCCAGGTAATTGTTCAGGACAATGCTGAAGACCAGCTCACGTCCACCGGCGTCCGTGACGTACCCGGAGAGCGCCGACGCCCCCGTCAACGACCCTGTCTTCGCCCGTGCGTTGAGGGCGGCGGCCGTCCCGCACATCCGCGTCCGCAGCGTGCCGCCGACGAACCGGTCCGGGTCGCAGGCGACCGGCAGCGAGCGCTTCCAGTCCGCGTACCAGGGCTCGGCGCGCACGGCGAGCAGCAGCTCGGCGAGCTGACCGGCGGGGAAGTTGTCCATCCGCGACAGCCCCGAACCGTCGACCTGCCGCACCTTGGCGGTGTCGACGCCGATGCCCTTGAGATATCCGGCGATCGCGGCGAGCCCGGCGCTCCAACTGCCCTGCTGCGACACCTCGTAGCCCATGGCCTTGGTGAGGATCTCGGCGTGCATGTTGTTGGACAGCTTCATGAACGGGATCAGCAGGTCCTTGAGCGCCATGGAGTCGTGCGACGCCAAAGGCCTCGCTCCGACCGGTGTCTGACGTCCGAGCCGGTTCGGTCCGGTGACCTTGATCCCGTGGTCGGCGAGCGCGTCCCGGAAGACGTCGGCCGCGTATCCGGTGGGCTCCCAGACGGTCATCCACTCCTTGGCACCCGCGCCGCCCACGGGTGTCGTACCGCTGACGACGATGTCGTTCCTGCCGTGCTCCCGCTCGACGGCGAGGGCGTTCGCACCACCGGCGGCGACGGTCGTGGCCCGCACGTCGATCTCGACGTAGTCGGTGTCGGGTGTGACAGTGACGACCGGCTCGTCCCCCACCGCCGCCCCCGGGGCGACCGTCACGATCACGGTCCCGGTGTCGTAGTCGGTGTCCGGGGCCACGCTCAGCGCACTGATCTGGGCCGCGTAGTAGTACGACTCGTCGTCCCAGGCCCAGTCGCGCCCGAGCCGCTGCGCGTCGAACCGGGTGTCGTCGGCGATCAGCCGCCCGTCGACGCGGGTGACGCCGGACGCGGCGACCTGGGCGGCGAGCCTGTCGTAGTCGGCGGCGAGCAGGGTCGGATCGCCGGTGCCGCGGAGGTAGAGGTCGCCGCGGAGCACGGAGCCCGAGCGTCGCCCGTGGGCCAGGACGTCCGTGGTGAACCGGTACCCGGGCCCGAGGATCTCCATCGCGGCGGCCGAGGTGGACAGCTTGGTGTTGGAGGCGGGCATCAGTCGGGTGCTCGGCAGATGCTGGTACAGCAGCTCACCGGTCGCGGCATCGGCGACGACGACACTCGCCACCCCGCCCTCCATACGGGCGTCGCCCAGGACGGTGTCGATGGCCTCGGGAAGGCCGGAGCGGTCCGAGTCCGCTCCGGCCTGCGCGCCGGGGCCGAGGACGGCGGCGACGAGCGCCACGGTGACGGCCCAAGTCCATTTGCCTCTGTGGGGGTTCATGCCGGCCGAGCATTCCGGATCCCGGCGCTCCTCACCAGAACGCCTCTCAGCCGTTCAGCCCCCACGCGGCACCCATCCGGTACGCGGCACACAGGTTCACATCGAGGATGTACGCCCCGGCGGTCCCGCACTGCGCGCTCCCGCTCCCGGGGTCGACGGGCTGCCCGTGCCCCATGCCGGTGATGCTGTACGTCTCGACGACGGTGTCGCCGCCCGCGTTCGTGTACGTCCGATGCGGATACCCGGCGACGGTGTCACTCACGTCCGCGACCTGGTCGCCGCCCTGTACATCGGTCCACTGCTCGACGAGGTCGCTCATGTTCACGGGCTTCACGGTGTAGTCGGCGGTCCCCTGGAACGCGACCAGCCTCGGCCAGGGCCCGGCGTACCCGGGCCGCGCGGCCCGCACCCGGTCGCCCCACTGGCCCGGCGTCTGCGTGGCCCCGACATACATGCACACATACGGCGACCCGGCGGCCTGCGCACACCCGTACGGCAGCCCGGCGACGATCCCGCCCGCGGTGAACTTCTCCGGGTACGCGGCCATCATCACGGCGGTCATCCCGCCCCCGGCGGACAGCCCGGTGACATGCACCGGCCCACCGGAGACATCGCCGACCTGCCGCTCCACCATCTGCGCGACGGACGCGGCCTCGCCCTGGCCGCGTGCCATGTCGCCGCTCTGGAACCAGTTGAAGCAGAGCGAGGCGTTGTTGGCGGACTGCTGCTGCGGCAGCACCACGGAGAAACCCCACCGGTCGGCGAGCTGCGTCCACCCGCTGCCGGTGCCGTATCCGGAGGCGTTCTGTGTGCACCCGTGCAGCGCGACGACGACGGGGCGCCCGGCGGGCAGCCCGTCGGGGACGTACCGGAACATCCGCAGCGCGCCGGGATTGGTCCCGAACCCGGTGACCTCCTGGACGGAGGCGGCGGAGGCGGGCGTCGGGGTCAGGAGGACGGCGAGGAGGGCCGTCAGGACGGTGAGCAGGGTCGCGGCTCTGGTCTGTGTCATGAGGAGGGACCGTAGAAGCGTGAACGAGCCCCCGATATGGGGTGGCGCACCACAACGGGCGGGCCGACCGTGGGGCTACCAGACCCCTCCGTAGGTCACCGTCCGCCCCGGACCCACCTCACGGGCGACCCGCTCGGTCAACTCCCGGCCCACGTCCCGCAGTCGGTCGTGGGCCGCGGTGAGCGCGGCGTCGTCCCGGTCCGTCAGCCAGGTGTCCATGGCGGCGGTGATGTCCCGCGCCCACCGGTTCAGGTCGTCCACCAGACCGTCGGAGAGATCGAGGGCGGCGGCGGGGTCGTCGGGGGCGAAGTCGCCGAAGCCCTCGCCGCGCAGCGGGTGCCACTTGTACTCGCACTCGACGACAAGGTGCAGCGGGTGCGGAGGCGTACCGTGCGCGTCGAGGGACCAGTACAGCTGCCCGCACCCCCAGCACACGGTCTTGTCGGCGCGGTGCCGCTCGTCCCGGTACCGCACCACCCATGCGGGACCGAGCTGCTTCGCCAGCGCCCGGGCCACCTCCAACCCCTGCTTGACGTGCCTGCGCAGAGCCGGCCGGTCGGTGAAGCCGCCGGGAGGACGGGCCAGGATCCACGCGCGCAGCCGGTCGGTGAGGTCGGCGGGCAGCTCGGTGGCGAGGCCGGTGGGCAGGTCGTCCCACGGCAGATCCGCGTCGGCGCGCAGCAGTAGCTGCCGGGGTTCGGTTTCGTCGGTCAAGGCACGTCCATGGGTCATGACGGCATGGCAAAGGCCCCGCCGCTCGAAAGCTACGGGGCCTCGCCCACATGGGAAATGGTGGAGATGGCGGGAATCGAACCCGCGTCCAACGGTGCAGAATCAGGGCTTCTCCGTGTGCAGTTCGCTGTGATTTTCTCGGCCCCGGCGATCACGCGAACAAGTCGCCGACGGGCCCAGTCACTGTTTGATTTCCCATCGAACCCCGTGACCGGGCTCGATGGTTTAGTTCCCTAGATTATGCCAGGATCCGGGTCGGGAACACTCCCGGGCTGACACCCGTTATGGGCCTCCGCTCACTGCTTATTAGGCAGCGAGGGCGAAGGCGCGGGAATCGCTCTTGTTAGTGGCGATTATTGGTTGCGACATATGGTTTACGAGATCATTGCCGCTTCCTCGACACGCTTCCCCTGCTTCGACATCCGCTGTCGAAACCGATCATCCCCATGTTGTTTTTTCAATCCCCTCCGGAGAGGGGTGCGCACCTTCGCTGAGGTGCTGTACCCATCGTACGTGACCAACGCACCGGGGTGCCAGCCTATTCCTACTGGCCCCGCTGCCTCCGCTTCGCCGCCGCGATCGCCCGGTCCGACTCCCGCCGGTCCTGCTGCTCGCGCAGGGTCTGCCGCTTGTCGTACTCCTTCTTTCCGCGCGCGAGGGCGATCTCGGCCTTGGCCCGGCCGTCCTTGAAGTACAGGGCGAGGGGCACGATCGTGTGACCCGTCTCCTGGGCCTTCGACTCCAGCTTGTCGATCTCCTCGCGGTGCAGGAGCAACTTGCGCTTGCGGCGCACGGAGTGGTTGGTCCAGGTGCCCTGGTGATACTCGGGGATGTGGGCGTTGTGCAGCCACGCCTCCCCCTGGTCGATCTGGACGAAGCCGTCGGTCAGCGAGGTCCGTCCTTCGCGCAGCGACTTGACCTCGGTGCCGGTCAGCACGATGCCGGCCTCGTAGGTGTCGATGATCGCGTAGTCGTGGCGGGCCTTCTTGTTCTGGGCGACGATCTTGCGCTTGCCGCCCTTCTCGCCGTCCCGGCCCTTGGCGGCCGTCCCGCCCTGCTTGGGCTGGGACTCCTTCGGTACGTACATTCCCTTGCTCATAGTGCCGACCATTTTCGCACTACGGAGGGGGTGTACGGGAAGTCGTTTACGACGGGGGGCCCAGTCCGCTCAGGACCGTCTCCGCGCGCTCGATCATCTGCTGGTCGGCGTCCAGGTCGGGGGTGATGCCCGTGCCGTCGACACCGCGTCCGGACGGCGTCCGGTAGTGCCCCACGGTCAGCTCGGCCACCGACCCGTCGGGGAGCCGGCTGGGCATCTGCACCGAGCCCTTCCCGAAGGTGCGGGACCCCACGACCACCGCGCGCCCCCGGTCCTGCAACGCACCCGTGAGCAGCTCGGCCGCGCTCATCGTGCCGCCGTCGACGAGCGCGACCAGGGGTCTGGTGGTGTCGCCGCCGAGGTCGGCGTGCAGGGCCTGCTGGGCGCCGTCGACGTCGTAGGTGGCGACGAGGCCGCCGTCGAGGAAGGCGGAGGCGGCGGTGACGGCCTCGGTGACCAGGCCGCCGGAGTTGCCGCGCAGGTCGAGGATGACGCCGGAGGCGGCGGGGGCCTGCCGTACGGCGGTGCGGACGGCGTCGCCCGAGCCCTTGGTGAACGAGTCGATCTTGATGACGGTGATCCCGCCTGCGAGCTGTCGAACGGTGACCGAGTCCGTGGACAGCCGGGCCCGCCGCACCGTCTCGTCCCACGCGCGCGTGCCCCGCTCCAGCCCGAGCGTGACCGCCGTACCGGCCGCCGCGTCGGTGGCGTCACCGCGCAGTAAGGAGACCACCTCGGTGACGGGCCGCCCGTCGACCTTCCGTCCGTCGACACTGCGCAGCCGGTCCCCGGCCCGGATTCCGGCGACCGCCGCGGGCGACCCGGTCCGCACCTTGGTCACCTCGATCCGCCCACCCCGCTCCCGCCGTGCCCACAGCCCGACGCCGGTGTACCGCCCGTCGAGGGCCTCTTCGAACTCCTCGTACTCCCCCGGCGAGTAGACGGCTCCCCACCGGTCCCCACTACGGCTGACGGCCCGCTCAGCCGCCTCCACGGGCGACTTCCCGGCGGCCATGGCCTCGGCGGCGGCGTCGGCGACATTCTCCTGCCGCCCGGCCGGCACGGCCGAACCCGCCCTGTCCTGCGTGCCTTTCCGGTCGGCCTCGGGCAACGACCCGGTCGCGGCCCCCGCCACCAGCACACTCGCGAACACCAACGTCAGAGCCGCCCCGCGGCCGATGCGACGGGGCTGACAGAACAGGTCTCGGCCTGACATGCGGGTGAGTCTAGGACAACGAGGAGGAGCGCATGAGCCGTTGGCCGCACGCCCCTCGTGGCATGCGTCACCGAGGCGCCTGATGCACGGCACACCGGAATCAGCAAGGAGCGAACAAACGCACCAATGGTCACCCCGTGGCGTGACAGTGACGCCGCAGGACCCAGATGTTCGAGCGTCGTGCATACGCTCTGAGCGGCCGATGGCGAAGGTGGGGAGAGAGTCGACGTGGTCGCCATGGAGGAAGCCGGGCACGTCCGGTACACCTACCGGTTGCGCGTCTCCGCGGTCGCGCGCGAGGCCCTGCTGGCCGAGTGGGACCGCTGCCGGTGGCTGTGGAACGAGTGCGTGGCCCGCTCGAAGAAGGCCCACCGCGACGGGGAGAAGTGCGGTCCGGCGCGGCTGGACCGGATGCTGACTCGGGCCCGCGCCGTGACACCGTGGCTGGCCGAGGGGTCCTCGGTTCCGCAGCAGCAGCTCATCCGTGACTTCGGCAAGTCCCGTGCCAAGGCTCTGAAGGACGTCAAGGAGAGACTGCCCGTCAGGCAGCGGGTGGGGATGCCGGGGTACAAGAAGAAACGCGAGGCCGCCCCCACGCTGAACTACACGCGGCGAGGGTTCCGTCTCAAGGCCGGGCGCCTTCATTTGGCGGGCGGGGTCGTCGTACCGGTGGTGTGGTCGCGGGAACTGCCCGCAGAACCGTCGAGTGTGCGGGTGTACCAGGACGGCGTCGGCGACTGGTACGCCTCCTTCCTCGTCCCGGCCGAAGTCCAGCCGCTGCCTGTCACCGACCGGGTGCTCGGCGTCGACTGGGGTGTGACAGAGATCGCGACCACCACGAGCGACGCCCACGACCTCCCGCACCCCGACCACGGCGGGAAGGCCCGGCAGAAGCTCTCCCGGTACGACCGGATGATGGCCCGCCGTAAGCCGAAGAAGGGCCAGGCCGCCTCGAAGGGCTATCGGACGGCGAAGCGATGGCGGGCGAAGACGCACCGGAAGATCGCCCGGCAACGGCAGGACACGGCGCGCAAGTGGGCCAAGAAGGTCGTGCGCGACCATGACGTGATCGCGGTGGAGGACTTCAAGCCGAAGTTCCTCGCGCGGTCGTCCCTGGCACGCAAGGCGGCCGACGCCGCCATCGGCACCACCAAGAAGGCCCTGCTGGAAATGGGCCGCAAACACGGGCGGGACGTCCGCCTGGTCCACCCCGCGCACACCACCATGGACTGCGGCAGGTGCGGAGCGAGAACCAAGCACGCACTGCCGCTGTCGCAACGCACCTACACCTGCACCGCATGCGGGCTCGTGTCCCCCAGGGACAAGAACTCCGCGCGCGTGATGCTCGTCCGGGCTGGTCTGGCCCCGGCTGGTGACGAGGGCGTAAGACCTCCTGGAGCGCCGCTCCAGGAGGCCGCCTGAGCCAGGAATCCCCTCCCCGCCTGGCGCGGAGGGGAGCGGTCAAACCTTCAGGTACTTGCGCAGCGCGAAGAACGCCGCCAGGGCCGGCATCAGCAGGCTTGTCGCCAGGATGAGCGGGAGCTTCGTCAGTACGGCGTCCCAGCCGATGAAGTTGATCAGGTTGAGCTTCTCGGACAGGGCCAGGCCGTGGTCGATGATGAAGTAGCGGGCGACCACCAGGAATCCGCAGGCGACCGTGCCTCCGATGAGTCCGGCGACCGCGGCCTCCATGATGAAGGGGGCCTGGATGTAGAAGCCCGAGGCGCCGACCAGGCGCATGATGCCGGTCTCGCGCCGTCGGCTGAACGCGGAGACGCGCACCGTGTTGACGATCAGCATCAGGGCGACGACCAGCATGAGCGCCATCACCGCTCGCGCGGCCCAGTTCATGCCGTTGAGAAGGCCGAAGAGGTTGTCCAGGATGCCCTTCTGGTCCTGCACGGACTGCACGCCGTCGCGGCCGTCGAAGGCGGTCGCGACGACCTGGTACTTCTCCGGGTCCTTCAGCTTGATGCGGTACGACTCCTGCATCTGGTCCGGCGTGAGGGAGGCCGCCAGCGGGGAATCGCCGAACTGCTCCTTGTAGTGCTTGTACGCCTGGTCCTGGGTCTCGTAGGTGACCTTCTCGACGACCGACATCTTGCCGAGGTCGGCGAGGATCTCCTTCTTCTGGTCCTCGGTCACCGCACCCTTGGCGCAGTTGGGGTCGGACTCGGCGTCGCTCTTGTTGCAGAGGAAGACCGAGACGTTGACCTTGTCGTACCAGTAGCCCTTCATGGTGCTGACCTGGTCGCTCATGAGGAGCGACCCGCCGAACAGGGCGAGGGACAGGGCGACGGAGACGACGACGGCGAAGGTCATCGTCAGATTGCGACGGAGACCGACACCGATCTCGGACAGTACGAACTGGGCGCGCATGGCGTCTGGTTGGGCCTTTCCGTGGACTGTGCGGTCAGTGCTGGTAGCCGTAGACGCCGCGCGCCTGGTCGCGGACGAGGCGGCCCTGCTCCAGCTCGATGACGCGCTTGCGCATCTGGTCCACGATGTTCTGGTCGTGCGTCGCCATCAGCACGGTGGTACCCGTCCGGTTGATCCGGTCGAGGAGCTTCATGATGCCGACGGACGTCTGCGGGTCGAGGTTGCCGGTGGGCTCGTCGGCGATCAGCAGCTTGGGCCGGTTGACGAAGGCCCGCGCGATGGCCACGCGCTGCTGCTCACCACCGGACAGCTCGCCCGGCATCCGGTCCTCCTTGCCGCCGAGCCCGACGAGGTCGAGCACCTGCGGCACGGACTTGCGGATCTCGCCGCGCGACTTGCCGATGACCTCCTGCGCGAAGGCCACGTTCTCCGCGACCGTCTTGTTCGGCAGGAGCCGGAAGTCCTGGAACACCGTCCCCAGCTGGCGGCGCATCTGCGGCACCTTCCAGTTGGAGAGGCGTGCGAGATCCTTGCCCAGGACGTGCACCTGGCCGTGGCTGGTCCGCTCCTCGCGGAGCACCAACCGCAGGAAGGTGGACTTTCCGGAGCCGGAGGACCCCACGAGGAAGACGAACTCGCCCTTCTCCACTTCCAGGGACACATCCCTGAGTGCGGGGCGGGTCTGCTTGGGGTAGACCTTGGAGACGTTGTCGAATCGGATCACGGATGCACCACGGTTAGCCGGGGGTAGATGAGCGTGACCTTACGCGACCGGGGTGTGCGGGCGCAGGCACCGGTTGCGGTTGCGTGCCGGATGTGCCTTTTGTGTACCTGCTCAGGGGGTCACTCCGAGAGCGCTCGAGCCGTTTCCGGAGGAACCTGGCACAGTGGAGGGGGAACGTTCCGGACCCGGAGACCGTTCTGTAGTAGGAACCGGCACTAGGAGGGCGAGCGCATGACGTACGACCGGCTGGTGTGCGCGAACTGCGCCGCGCCCGTGAATGAGGGCCGCTGCCCCGTCTGCCGCGCGAACCGTGAGCGGCTCACCCAGGACAATCTGTTCGGCCAGCTCAACCCCATGACGCTGATCGCTCTGCTCGCGGTGCTGATCGCGGCCTTGGCCCTGCTGGCCCACCAGACCGCGTAGGCGCCCGTAGGGAACGCCGGAGGGGCCCGGAGCGATCACTCGCTCCGGGCCCCTCGTCGTACGCCTTGCACACCTGTCGTGTGCGCGGGGTCACCGTCAGGCTGCGGCACCGCCGCGGCCGCCTGCGAGACGCGGCAGGATACGGAAGCCGATACCGCCGGCGATCATCGTCGCGGCACCGATGACCAGGAACGTGGTCTTGTCGCCCGCGCCGGTCTCGGCGAGCTCGGCGCCGCCGCCCTGGGCCGAGGTGTCGGTGGAGGTGTCCGAGCCGGTGTCGGTCAGGTTCGAGGAGCCCTGCTGCTGGGCGGAGGTGTCGGAGCCGCCGTCGGGGTCGGCGTTGTTGCCGCCCCCGTTGTCGTTGCCGCCGTCGCCGTTGCCGCCGCCGTTGTTGCCGTCGTCGGTCGGGTCCGCGGTGGGCTCGTCCGTCGGGTCCTCGGTGGGCTCCTCCGTGGGCTCGGTGGGCTCGTCGGTGGGCGGCTCCTCGGTGATCGGCGGCTCGTCCGTCGGAAGGTCCGTCGGGAGGTCCGTCGGGAGGTCGGTGGGGACCGGGTCCGTCGGCGTCGGGTCCGGGACCGGCGATTCCTCGCCGCACAGGATGCCGAGCAGGCAGTCGTCCGTCTCGGCCGCGGAGGCGGCACCCGCGGCGGTCAGGGAGGCGCCGGCCGCGATCACGGCGCCGGCGGCTATGCGCGCGATCCGGATGCGCGTCTTCTTGGTCATAAGGTTGCTACCCCCAGTAGCTCATCGTCAGTGAGGCGGCGCTCGGGGGCCGTGATCGACGGGGGCGGCGGCGTGCGCGAGTCCCCCGGTTCACATGCGCCCCAGAGATACGCATGCCGCGCTTCACCCTTCCCATTTTTCAAAGCAACGTCAAGGCCGTTGCGTACGCGATGTCCGGGTAAGGGTTCTTTGCGGGGAGACGGAGCCTGTGAGTGTGATGTAAAACCCAGACATCCGGGCACAGAAAAGGCAACTACCGCCGCGGGGGCAGTAGTTGCCTTGTCGACAAACTTACTTCTCCTGCTGCTTGCGCCAGCGAATTCCCGCTTCGAGGAATCCGTCGATCTCGCCGTCGAGCACGGCCTGCGGGTTTCCGACCTCGAAATCGGTGCGCAGGTCCTTGACCATCTGGTACGGGTGCAGGACGTACGAACGCATCTGGTTGCCCCAGGAGCTGCCGCCGTCCTTGAGGGCGTCCATCTTCGCCCGCTCCTCCTGGCGCTGCCGCTCGAGGAGCTTGGCCTGGAGGACGTTCATGGCGGTGGCCTTGTTCTGGATCTGCGAGCGCTCGTTCTGGCAGGAGACCACGATGCCGGTGGGGAGGTGGGTGAGCCGGACCGCGGAGTCCGTCGTGTTCACGCCCTGGCCGCCGGGGCCCGAGGAACGGTAGACGTCGACGCGCAACTCCGACTCGTCGATCTCGACGTGGTCGGTCTGCTCCACGACGGGCAGGATCTCCACGCCCGCGAAGGAGGTCTGGCGGCGCCCCTGGTTGTCGAAGGGCGAGATCCGGACGAGCCGGTGGGTGCCCTGCTCGACGGAGAGCGTGCCGTAGGCGTACGGCACCTGTACGGCGAAGGTGGTCGACTTGATGCCGGCCTCTTCGGCGTACGACGTCTCGTAGACCTCGGTCTTGTAGCCGTGGCGCTCGGCCCAGCGCAGATACATGCGCTGGAGCTGCTCGGCGAAGTCGGCGGCGTCGACGCCACCGGCCTCGGCGCGGATGTTGACGAGCGCCTCGCGGGCGTCGTACTCACCGCTCAGCAGCGTCCGGACCTCCATCTCGTCCAGCGCCTTCTTGACGGAGATGAGCTCGGCCTCGGCCTCCGCGAGCGTGTCCGGGTCGTCCTCCTCCTCGGCCATCTCGAAGAGCACGGAGAGATCGTCGATCCGCCCGCGCAGCGCCTCGGCCTTCCTGACCTCGGCCTGCAGGTGGCTCAGCTTGCTGGTGATCTTCTGCGCCTCGTCCGGGTTGTCCCACAGGGACGGCGCGGCCGCCTGCTCCTCGAGCACGGCGATGTCTGCCCTCAGCTTGTCGAGGTCCAGAACGGCCTCGATCGACTCCATGGTCGAGGAGAGGGACTTGAGCTCTTCGGATACATCGACGACTGCCACGCCTCCAGCCTAACGGCTGTGGCAACCGACCAGCGCCGGGCGGTATCGAGGCGGGAAATCCGGCGCGCCCCCCGTCACGGAGACGCCGGTGCCGAGTTCTTCGTGTCCTGGGGAGTTCCCGCGTCGTCCCCCGAGGTGGCCACCCATGTGCCCACCCCGGCCGCCGCCACGAGCACCACCGCGGCGATGCTCACCACGACCCGGCGCCGACGGGTCGCCGCCCGGTTCCGCGCGGAGCCAGGACGCGGCGCCCCGGCCGCCCGCGGCACCCGTGCCGTCCCCCGCGCGCCTCCCGCCAGTTCGTCCGGCGCCGGCACCCGCATCGACGTATGCGTGTCCCGGTTGGAGTCGGCCGGCTTCGCCCCCGGCACCAACGGCACCGCACCGCGCCGTACCGGCGCCGAGGACGCGGGCTGCTCCGACGGCGCCTCGAAGGGCTCCTCCTCGTCGTCCTCCGCGTCCGGCTCGTCCACGTCCAGCGGCGGCATCCCGACCAGCAACGGCAGCAGCTCCCGCAGCCGCGCCCCCAGTTCGGAGGCGCGCAACCGGGAGGCGGGCGCCTTGGCGAGGCACTGCACGAGCAGCTGCCACAGCTCGTCGGGGATGCCGGGGAGCGGTGCCACGGTCTCGGTCACATGGCGGCGCAGCACCGCGCCCGGGTGTCCGCCGCCGAAGGGCGTGAAGCCCGCGAGCAGCTCGTAGAGCACGGTCGCCAGCGCGTAGATGTCCACGGCCGCGCGGGGCGGCAGTCCCTCCACGATCTCCGGCGCCAGATAGTCCGGGGTGCCGATGATCTTCGTGGCGCGGGTGCGGCGCGGGGTGTCGATGAGCTTGGCGACCCCGAAGTCCGTCAGCAGGGCGCGGTGCGAGCCGCCGGGTCCCAGAGGGCCCTGCATGTCGAGGAGTACGTTCTCCGGCTTGACGTCCCGGTGCACGACGCCCGCCGCGTGGGCCGCCGCCAGCCCGTCCGCGATGTCCGCGACGATCGCCACCGCCGCCTCGGGCGCCAGCCGCTTTTCCCGGTCCAGCCGGGTGCGCAGGTCGGTGCCGCGGACGAGGTCCATGACGAGTGCGAGGTCGTTGCCGTCCACCACGAGGTCGCGGACCGAGACGACGTTGGGGTGCTCGAGCCCGAGCAGTGCGGTGCGCTCCTGCACGAACCGCCCGACGAGCTCCTGGTCGGACGCGAGGTCCTCGCGCAGCAGCTTGACGGCGACGGGCCCCTCGGGCCCCTCACCCAGCCACACCGTGCCGGCACTGCCCCGCCCCAGGATCTGGTTGGCGGTGTACCGGCTGCCGATCTTCCGTGCCAAGGCTGCTCCTACAGACGCGTGTGGGCGATAAAACTACGCGTCCGACGAGCCCACCTTCACCGTGGAGGCCGAAATCACCCGCCAGATGTCGACAAATCTCCAGAGTCGTCACCGATCCGGCGGCCTACGGGGGCTACTGGCCGCCCGAGCCGCCGCCCAGGTCCCCGATCCAGCCGGACACCGTGCCGATCCAGTCGCCGATCTGGTCCCAGTAGCTCTTGCCCGTGCCGATCCAGTCCTGCAGCGGGCTCAGCTCCCAGATCAGCCAGCCCGCGACGAAGAGGATGACGATCGTGAACAGGCAGCCCTTGAGGCAGCCGAGACCGGGGATCCTCATCGGGCTGGAGCTGCGCTGCCGCGGCTGCCGGGGCTCGCGCTGGGGCTGCTGCGGCTGCTGGGGCGGTGCGTACCGCTGCGGCTGCGGCTGCTGGGGCGGTGGCGGCGCGTACCGCTGGGGCTGCTGTTGCTGCTGCGGATGACCGCCGTAGCCCTGCTGGGGCTGGTGGGGCTGTGGACGCTGCTGGCGCTGCGGCGGCTGCTGCGGGCGGGCGACCTGCCGCTGGGGGCGGCGGCGCAGCGGGTCCTGGTTCGGGTCGAGGTACTGGACCTGCGTCTGCTCGTTGCGGTCGCGGGCCGCGCGCAGCTGGTTCTGCCAGGGGTGCGGGTCCTCGGGTCCGCCCTGTCCCTGCTGACCCTGCTGGCCCGGCTGCCCGGGCGGCACCGGCGGCAGGACGGCCGTCGGGTCGGCGGCGCCGCGGTTCGGCAGTACGGCGGTGGGGTCGGCGGCGCCCACGTGCGGCAGGACGTTGGTCGCGGCGTTCGGGTCGTACGCGCCCGCGCCGTGCGGCAGCACCTGGGTGGGGTCGGCGGAGCCCGGTACGGCCGCGGGGGCCGGGTCGGGCGCGAGGAGGGCCCCGACGTTCTCGGCGGCGGCGATCTGCGCGGAGCTCGCGTGCACACCCACGCCCGCGGCGACGACCCGCAGACCGCGTGCGAGGTTCTCGGCGCTGGGCCGGTCGTCGGGGTTCTTGCGCAGACAGCGCTCGATGATCGTCCAGAGCGGGTCGGGGACCGTCGACGGGCGCCGGGGCTCGGAGCTCAGGTGCTGGTGGAGCACTTCCAGGGCGGAGCCGCCGGAGAACGGCGGGCGGCCGGTGACCAGCTCGTACAGCAGGATGCCGGCGCCGTAGATGTCGACGGCGGAGGTCTGCGGGCGACCCTCGGCGGACTCGGGGGCCACGTACGCGGGCGTGCCGACGAACTCGTGGGTGCGGGTCAGGCCCGGGGAGTCGGCGAGGCGCGCGATGCCGAAGTCGGTGAGCAGCGGGTGCATCTGGCCGCCGTGCTGCTTGAGCAGGACGTTGGCGGGCTTCAGGTCCCGGTGGACGACGCCGTCGGCGTGGCTGGCGGCGAGCGCGTCGGCGATCTGCGCGGTGAGCAGGGCGGCGCCGACGGGGCTGAAGGGGCCGTTCTCCCGGAGGTAGCGGTGCAGGTCGGGGCCCTCGACGAGGTCCATGACCAGGGCGAGCAGATCGCCCTCGACGACCAGGTCGCGCACCCGCACGATGTTCGGGTGGGTGAGCCGGAGCAGGACGGAGCGCTCCCGCAGGAACCGCATCACGATGTCCGGGTCGCTCGCGAGCTCCTCCTTGAGGACCTTGATCGCGACCGTCTCGCCGGCCTGCCCCTGCACGGCGGCCTCGGCGCCCGCGGCCTCACGCTGGCGAGCACGCCAGACGGTCCCCGTGGCACCGCGCCCCAGCGGCTCCTCGAGGAAGTACTTGCTGCCTACCGGCCGCACGTCATGCGCTCCCTGCTGCTTGCCTGTGTTCCGGTCCACTGTAGTGCCGTCTCCCTGAGCACTACGTAGGCGTTGCGAAGCCTGTTCGCAGGAAAGACGCCCGACTCGGTCTCCTGGTTGCCGAAGGTTGACGTGACCGATCTCAAGTGATCGTCGACGATGCACTGGTCAGGCACTTTTAGGGGCAGAGCTGACCAATCAAGATCACTTATTCTCGGGAACGGGGCGCGTTGTCAGTGGCAGGTGCGAGGATGCCTCCAGTACTGGCCGATGTGCTCGTGTGGGGTGGGGGACAGTCCGCGCCCGGGCAGAAGGGACCGCTGACGGCGATGCAGATCCGGCTGACCGTCGTAGACCCGCTGGGCCCGCCTGCCGAGGCCCACGTCCGCGCCGCGAGCTGCGACGTGCTGGTCACAGCACCCGCCGGTACGGCCCTCGCGGCGATATCGTCCGCACTGGCCTCGGCGGTCTCCGGCGACGGCCCGCTCACCTCCGGCACCGGACAGCCCGTGCTGTACGCCGGTGCCGAGCGACTGGACGCCCAGCGCTGCACCATCGGCGAGCCCCCGCTGACCGACGGCGCCGTGCTCTCCCTCGGCGCCCCCACCGACCCCGAGCCGCACCCCGAGGTGGACGACGCACCCACCCGCCTCGACGTGGTCGCCGGGCCGGACGCGGGCGGGGTCCACCTCCTGCACGGCGGCCGCATCGAGATCGGCCGCTCCGCCGACGCCGACGTCCCGCTCGACGACCCGGACGTCTCCCGGCTGCACTGCGCGGTGACGGTCGCCGCCGACGGCCGCGTATCGGTCGCCGACCTCGACTCCACCAACGGCACGGTCCTCGACGGCGTCCGCGTGGGCACCCGCCCGGTCCGCTTCGCACCGGGCGCGCTGCTGCGCGTCGGCGAGTCGGCCCTCCGGCTGGCTCCGCCCGGCGGCCCGGGCCCGCGGCTGCGCACGGCGCCGGACGGCGAGGGACACGTGCGCGTTGCGCCTCCGGCGGAGACCGACACCGGTTCGGGGGCGCCTTCCGGACCGACGCGGTCTGTGTACGGCACCGCCGACTTGAGCACCGCACCGGTGCCGCAGGACGTGGACCAGCCTGTCGTGCCGGGCCAGGGGCAGGCACCACGGATCGAGAGCAGAGGGGCGCGGGCGTACGAGGCGAAGGGTCCCGTGTCCCGTCGGCGGGTGTCCGGGGTCGCGGGGCTCTCCGGGGCGCCGGGCGCGGGCGCCGGGGGCAGTGGCGAGACCCATGCCGGACGGCTCGGCGCGCGCGCCTCCGACGGAAGTTTCGGCGGTCCGGTGACCGCGGGCGGCCCTGCCCCGTCCGGCCCGGCCTCCGACGACGGGGCAACCGCGAACGGCCACCCCGGCCCGGACGGCATTCCGGCCTCCGGCGGACTGCCACGCGGTGCGACGCCGCGCGGCGGCGGGGACACCCGCGCACCCGGCGGGACGTCGGGCTCCGGGTCCGCCCCGGGCCACGGCGGGCCGACCGACTCCGCACACGCCTCCGCGGCCTCCGGCTCCGGCGACGAGCACATCCGCGCCATGGACACCCCGGCAGGCAGCCGCCGCAAGGGCACCCCCCTGCGGGGCACCGACGTACCGCAGGGCGTGCGCAAGCGCGGAGGCCTCGGCGCGTGGGCACGGAAGCTGACCGGCGGACGCGGTGAGCAGAGCATCGCGGTCGGGAGCGAGGCGTACGACGAGGAAGTGGCCGCCACCCCGCCCGTCCCCTCGGCCGTCACCCCGCAGCAGCCGGAGACCTGGCCGGACCCGGCGGCACTGCTGCTGACCGCGCTGGGCCCCGGACCGCGCCTCTGGGAGCGCGGGCCGGACCACCCGGAGGCGCTCACCGTGCGGCTGGGCACGGCGGACCGGGCGGCGCCCGACGGTTCGGGGCTGCTGCCCGCGGTGCCGGTCACCGCCGATCTGCGCGAGGTGGGCGCGCTGGGGCTGGCAGGCCCGCGCGCACGGCTGGCCGGGCTGGCCCGCGCGGTGGTGGCCCAGCTCGCCGCGCTGCACTCCCCCGACACCCTCGAGATAGTCCTGATCAGCGCCGACCGCTCCCGCTCCCTGGCCGAGCGCACCGCCGAGTGGTCCTGGCTGGGCTGGCTCCCGCATCTGCGCCCGGCCCACGGCCAGGACTGCCGCCTCCTCCTCGCCTACGACCGCGAACAGGCGACGGCCCGCACTGAGGAGCTCCTGCGACGCCTGGACGAGACACCGCAGCCGGCGGGAGCGACCGGCCGACCGGGGCTTCCGGCTCAAGGGCCCGGCGGCAAGGGGCTCCCGGAGCAGGACCGGGGGCGCGACGCGACCCGGCGGCCCTCCTGGGCGCGCGACGACGACAGCGCCGACAGGGCACCCGGCTTCGAGGGGCCGTACACCGTCCTCCTCGTGGACAGCGACCCCGGCGGCGCCGATGTGCGCGAGGCCGTGGCGCGGCTGGCGCTGGAGGGCCCGCGGGCCGGGATCCATGTGGTGTGTCTCGCCGAGACGGCGCCGGCCTCGCCCGCGTCGCCGGTGACGGAGACGTACGAGAGGGCGTGCGCGGCGTCCCCGGCGTTCCGGGATTGCGGCGCGGTCGCGCTGCTCAGCGGGGACGTGGCGACGGCGTTGCGGCTGATGCGGGTGGCGCGGGGCGGAGCTCTCGGCTCCGACGGCACCGTCGTCCTCAGCTCCGACGACCCGCGCGCCCCCGGCCGCCCTTCCGGCCCCGCGGACCGCGGTCCCGTCGGCGAGGCCCCCGCCGGTCATCCCGCCCCCCAGGCCCACACCACCGGTCCCGTGGGCCACGGCACCGTCGCCGCCGTGGACGCCGTCTCCCCCGCCTGGGCGGAGCGGTTCGCGCGGGCGCTGGCACCGTTGCGCACGGACGGCGCGGGCGGTGAGCGGCAGCCGCGGGTGTCGGCGCCGTTGCCGCAGATGGCGCGGCTGCTGGACGAGTTGGGGCTGGCGCGGGCCACCCCGGCGTCACTGATGACGCGTTGGGCGGACGCGGCGGACGACACGGAGGCGCTCGGCGGACGGGCCTTGGCCATACTCGGCGCCGGGCCGCGCGGGCCGGTCTGCGCGGACCTCGTGGCCGACGGCCCGCATCTGCTGATCGAGGGCCCGCCGGGCAGCGGCCGTACGGAACTGCTGCGGGCGGTCGTCGCCTCGCTGGCCGCCGCCGAGCGGCCGGACCGGCTGAGCATCGTCCTGATGGACGGCCGGGACAGCGTGGGCGCGGGGGCCGGGCACGGCGAGGGCCTGCGGGTCTGTACGGACGTACCGCATGTCACCACTCACCTCACCGCCAACGACCCCGTGCGGATGCGGGAGTTCGCCCAGTCCCTGAGCGCCGAGCTGAAGCGGCGGGCCGAGCTGCTGGGCCGCTCCGACTTCGCCGAGTGGCACACCGGACGGGAACTGACGGGCCGTATAGTCGCCCAGCGCGGGTCCGCCGGAGGAGCCGGTGACCTCGACGCCCCGCCCAGTTCGACCATTCGTCTGCGGCCCGCCGCGGCCCGTCGACAGACCGAGTCGGCACCGCCGTTGCCCCGCCTCGTGGTGGTCGTCGACGATCTGGACGCCCTGGTCTCCCCCGCGCTCGGCTCGCCGGGCCGGCCCTCGGCGGGCTCGGTGATGCGCGCGCTGGAGGCCGTGGCGAGGGAGGGCGAGCGGCTCGGCGTCCACCTGGTGGCCGCGGCGGTCTCCGGTGGTCGTACGGCGGAGTCGGACGCGGCCAGGAGGGCGGCCCTGCGGGTCACCCTGGACGCCCCGGCATCCGGCCCGGACGAACCCGCGCCCGGGCGCGGCCGTCTGACCTCCGCGGACGGAAGGGTCACGCCCCTCCAGAGCGGGCGGGTCACCGGACGTATCCCCCGCACGGCGACGCTGCGCCCGACCGTGGTCCCCCTGGACTGGCACCGCATGGGCGACCCGCCGACCCGCCGCCCGGTACGGGAACTGGGCAACGGGCCGACAGACCTGGCGCTGCTGGCGAGCGCGCTGGAGCGGGCGGCACGTGAGGTGGCGGCCACGGAGGTCCCGTCGCTTCTCTAGTTCCGGTCCGGTTCCGGTCCGGTTCCGGTCCGGAACCGGTCGACGAGCGCTGTCCAACGCGTGTGTCCCGTTACGACGCGACAACGATCCCCCGCTTGACACCGCACGCGGTCTTGCCGACCCCAGGCCCCCGGCGTAGACCAGAGCCACGGGACAGCGCTCGGCGTTCGACGACGAACGAAGAACGGGGCAGTGATGCGCAGCACGAGCACATACCGGACACGAAGGGTCACCGCGACAGCCGCCGCCCTCCTGGCGGGAGCCCTGACGCTCACCGCCTGCGGCGGCGACGACGACAACGGCAGCGACAACCCGACCAAGGGCACGGAGACCGGCGGCACCTCCGTCACGCTCCCCAAGCTCGACGGCCAGACGCTGGAGGTCGCCGCCGTCTGGACCGGAGCCGAACAGGAGAACTTCACCAAGGTCCTGAACGAGTTCACCAAACGCACCGGCGCCAAGGTCAAGTTCGTACCGACCGGCAACAACACCTCCACCTTCCTCGCCGCCAAGATCGAGGGCGGTCAGCCCCCGGACGTGGCGTTCCTGCCGCAGGTCGGCGTGTTGCACCAGTTCGCGGGGAAGAAGTGGCTCAAGCCCCTCGGCGCGGAAGCCAAGGCGCAGTTGGACAAGAACTTCTCCCAGGGATGGCGTGACCTCGGGGCCGTCGACGGTCAGCAGTACGGCGTCTACGCCAAGGCCGCCAACAAGTCCCTGATCTGGTACAACACCGCGGCCTTCGAGGCGGCCGGGATCAGCGAGACGCCCAAGACGTGGAAGGAGTTCATCTCCACCGCGCAGACACTGTCCGACGCCGGCTCACCCGCCGTCTCCGTCGGCGGCGCGGACGGCTGGACGCTCACCGACTGGTTCGAGAACGTCTATCTGTCCCAGGCGGGTCCGGAGAAGTACGACCAGCTCGCCAAGCACGAGATCAAGTGGACGGACCCTTCCGTCAAGGACGCCCTCACCACGCTCGCCGAGCTGTGGGGCAAGGACGAGCTGCTCGCGGGCGGCCGCAAGGGCGCGCTGGACACGGAGTTCCCGAAGTCGGTCACCCAGGCCTTCACCGGTGACACCCCGGCCGCGATGGTCTTCGAGGGCGACTTCGTCACCGCGAACATCAACGCCGACACCAAGGCGAAGGTGGGCACGGACGCCAAGGTGTTCCCGTTCCCGGCGGTGGGCTCCGACTCCCCGGTGGTCAGCGGCGGCGACGTGGCCGTGGCGCTGAAGGACAGCAAGGGCGCCCAGGCGCTGCTGACCTTCCTCGCCTCGACGGACGCGGCCGAGGTCTGGGCGGCGCAGGGCGGTGTCCTCTCCCCGAACAAGGAGATGGACCAGAGCACGTACAAGGACGACGTGACCCGGCAGATCGCCAAGGCGCTCATCGACGCGGGTGACGACTTCCGGTTCGACATGTCCGACCAGGCACCGGCGGCCTTCGGCGGCACCCAGGGCACCGGCGAGTGGAAGGACCTGCAGGACTTCCTCAACAACCCGAGCGATGTCGCGGGCGCCCAGCGGAAGCTGGAGGCCGACGCCGCCAAGGCGTACGGGGCCGGCTGACGCCATGACCTCCGTGGCGAACTCGACGGAGGGCGCCGGCGCACTGCCGACGCCCTCCGTGTCTCCGCGCAAGAGCGTGACGAAGACGCGGCTGTGGGTGGCGGTGCTGTTCCTGCTGCCCGCGCTGATCCTTCTCGGCGCGCTCGTGGTCTACCCGATCGGGTGGTCGGTCTGGCGCAGTCTCTACGACGCCGACGGCTCCGGCTTCGTCGGCCTGGACAACTACGGCGACATCTTCAGCAACGACGCGACGCTGACCGCGGTCAAGAACACCGCGATCTGGGTCGCGGTCGCCCCGGCCGTGGTCACGGCGCTCGGTCTGATCTTCGCGGTGCTCACCGAACGGGTGCGCTGGGGCACGGCGTTCAAGCTGATCGTCTTCATGCCGATGGCGATCTCGATGCTGGCCGCGGGCATCATCTTCCGGCTGGTGTACTCGGCGGACCCGGACCAGGGCGTCGCCAACGCGGTGGTGACGACCGTGCACGACACGTTCGTGGACTCCTCGGTCTATCCGAAGGCCCGGCCGAACGCGGCGGTGAGCGATCTGAAGGCCTCGGGCGGCGGCTCGTTCACCTCGACCGGCACGGTGCGGGCGGGCACGCCGGTGCTGCTCCCGCTCGTCGGTATCGCGCCCAACAAGCTCCCCGGCAGCCCCGAGGGCGCCAAGGCGGCCACCGGTGACGGTGTCACGGGCACCGTCTGGCTGGACTTCAAACTGGGCGGCGGCGGCACGAAGGGGCAGATCGACGCCGGTGAGAAGGCGCTGAAGGGCGTGAAGGTCGAGGCGGTGAAGGACGGCAAGGTGGTCGCCTCGACGAAGAGCGGCGCCGACGGCACCTTCAATCTGCCCGGCGAGGCCGACGGGGCCCAACTGCGGCTGCCCGGCTCGAACTTCTCGGCGCCCTACAACGGCATCGACTGGCTCGGCCCGGCACTGATCACCCCGGCGATCATCGGGGCGTACGTGTGGATGTGGGCGGGCTTCGCGATGATCCTGATCGCGGCCGGGCTCGCGGGGGTGGACCGCAACCTCCTGGAGGCGGCCCGGGTCGACGGCGCCAACGAGTGGCAGGTGTTCAGAAAGGTCACGGTGCCCATGCTGGCGCCGGTCCTGGTCGTCGTCCTCGTCACGCTGATGATCAACGTGATGAAGATCTTCGACCTGGTCTACATCATCGCCCCGCAGCCCAGTCAGGACGACGCCAACGTGCTGGCGCTGCAACTGTTCCAGTCGTCGTTCGGCGGCGGCGCCAGTTACGGCATCGGCAGTGCGATCGGCGTCATCCTGCTGCTGCTCGTGCTGCCGGTGATGTGGGTCAACCTCCGACGGCTGCGGAAGGAGCGTGAGCGGTGACCGTTCTCGACACGACCGTGCGCGCCAAGCGCTCGCTCGCCGCCCGGGTGGCGAGCTGGGCGGCCGGCGGGGTGATGCGGGTCTTCCTGATCGTCATCGCGCTGGTGTGGCTGGTGCCGACCTTCGGGCTGCTGGTCTCCTCGTTCCGCGACCCGACCGACATCGCCACCTCGGGCTGGTGGAAGGTGTTCACGGCGCCGGGCCAGCTGACCGCGAACAGCTACGAGACGATCCTGAAGAACGACACGATCACCAGCTCCCTGTTCAACACCATCTGGATCACCGTCCCCTCGACTCTGCTCGTCGTGATCATCGGGGCGATGGCGGGATACGCCTTCGCGTGGATGGACTTCAAGGGCCGTGACACGTGGTTCATGGTCGTGGTGGGGCTGCTCGTGGTGCCGGTGCAGATCGCGCTGATCCCGCTGACGTTCCTCTTCCGCGACATCGGGATCTTCGGCGACATCATCGCGGCCATCCTCTTCCACGTCGCCTTCGGACTGCCGTTCGCGATCTTCCTGCTGCGCAACTTCTTCGCGGAGATCCCCCGGGAACTCCTGGAGGCGGCGCGCCTGGACGGGGCGGGCGAGGCCCGGCTGTTCACGACGGTGGTCATGCCGCTGGCGGCACCCGCGCTCGCCTCGCTGGGCATCTTCCAGTTCCTGTGGGTGTGGAACGACATGCTGGTGGCGCTGGTGTTCACCAACTCCGACTCGCAGCCGCTGACGGTCGCCCTGCAGCAGCAGGTACGGCAGTTCGGCAGCAACATCGAGATCCTGGCGACCGGCGCGTTCATCTCGATGGTGATCCCGCTGCTCGTGTTCTTCGCGTTCCAGCGGCAGTTCGTGACCGGGGTGATGGCGGGCGCGGTCAAGTAGCCCGTACGGCGGCCCAATTGGGGGGGCGGACCGCAGCCGGTCCGCCCCTTCGCTTTCCCCGGAAATCCCCCGTATGCCGCACACCACGTAACCAAGTCACCTCACCGGCAGTTCCCGGGCAAGGCCGACACGGCCCACCGTCCGCGCCGACTCTTGGATGTGCCTTGCCCAGGTTCAGTGTCATCGTCCCCGCATACAAGGTTCAGGCGTATCTGCACGAGTGCCTGGACTCGGTGCTCTCCCAGTCGTGTCCTGATCTGGAGCTGATCGCCGTCGACGACCGCTCGCCGGACGCCTGTGGGGCGATCGTCGACGAGTTCGCGGCCCGGGACCCGCGTGTGCGGCCGGTGCACCTGGCCGGGAACCGGGGACCGGGCGGCGCGCGCAACGCCGGTGCGGCGGCGGCGACCGGTGACTACCTGGTGTTCCTGGACGGCGGCGACACCCTCACCCCGGACGCGCTGCGGGCGATCGCCGACCGGCTGGAGGAGACGGGCGACCCGGACGTCCTGGTGCACGATCACGCGCTGACCGACTGGACGGGCGCGGCGGTCCGCGACGGCTTCGCCACGCAGCTCACCGAGGACGGCCAGGCGCCCTTCCGCCTGGAGGACCGCCCGGGGCTGCTGCGCCTGCGGGTGGTGGCCTGGAACAAGGTGTACCGCCGGGAGTTCGTGGAGCGCGCGGGCTACTCCTTCCCGCCGGGCCGGCACCAGGACATCGCCTGGACGTATCCGGCCCTGATGGCGGCGGAGACCCTCGCGACCCTGGACCGGGTGTGCGTCCACCACCGCCGACGCCGCCAGGTCACCGTCCCCGGCACGAGCCGTGGCCACTTCGAAGTCTTCGACCAGTACGACAGGGTCTTCACGTACGTCGACCAGCACCCCGAACTCGCCCGGTGGCGCCCGGAGTTGTCCCGCCGCATGGTCGACCACCTGTCGGCGCTCTTCACCGAGCGGCACCGGCTGCCGCGCCGCGTCCGGGCCGAGTTCCTGCTCAAGGCCCGCGCCCACTACCGCCGTTACTGCACCCCGGGTCACCCCGTCCCGGTGCGCGCCCGCCTGCGCCACGCTCTGGTCCGCCTGGGCCTGCACCGCACCTACCGCGCACTGGAGTTGGCCAAGAGGCTCAGCCACCGAACCGCCCACCGTGGCACCCGCCTCGCCAAAGCCCTGCGCACCGCGGCCCTCCGCCTCCACTACCGCGTCCAGCGCCGCCTCCCCCTGCGCGCGGGCCACGCCGTCTTCGCCGCCTACGGCAACCGCGGCCACAGCTGCAACCCGGGCGCCCTGGAGCAGGCGTTCCGCACCCACGCGCCGCACATCCGCACGGCGTGGATCGCCGGCGCCGAGCACCACCACACGATCCCCACCGCCACCCGCCGGCTGCGCCCCGGCTCGGCCGCGTACTGGACGGCACTCGCCCGCTCCAAGTACCTGGTCAGCAACACCGACTTCGACCACCGCCTGGTCAAACGACCCGGCCAGGTCCTCGTCCAGACCCAGCACGGCACGCCCCTCAAGCACATGGGCCTGGACCTCCAGGAACGCCCGGCGGCCGCTTGCGGCATGGACTTCACGGCCCTCCTCGACGACGTCGACAAGTGGGACTACCTGCTGTCCGCCAACCGCCACACCACCCTGACCTGGGAGCGCGTCTACCCGGGCACGTACACGACGCTCGAGTACGGCTGTCCCCGCAACGACGTCTTCCAGCAGGCGACTTCGCAGGACGTACGCCGGCTGCGCGAGTCGCTCGGCATCCCGGAGGGCACGGTCGCGATCCTGTACGCCCCCACCCACCGCGACTACCGCCGCACCCAGCGCCCCGCCCTCGACCTGGACCGCGTCCTGCGCCGCCTGGGCCCCCGTTTCGTCGTCCTGGCCCGCGCCCACCACCGGCACGGCGGCCCCCTCGCGACGAGCACCGGCAGGATCATCGACGTCACCGACCACCCGAGCGTCGAGTCCCTGTGTCTGGTCTCGGACGCCCTGGTGACGGACTACTCGTCCCTGATGTTCGACTACGCCAACCTGGACCGCCCGATCGTGATCCACTCCGACGACCGGGAGGCGTACGAGGCGGCCCGCGGCACCTACTTCGACCTGCGCGCCTTCCCGCCGGGCGCGGTCGCGCGCAGCGAGGACGAGCTGACCGACATCTTCTCCACCGGCCACTGGCGGGGCTCGCGCTCCACGCAGCTGCGCTCGGCGTTCCGTGAGCGCTTCTGCCCCTACGACGACGGACGCGCCGCCGAGCGGGTCGTACGCCATGTGGTGCTGGGCCAGACCGAACCGGCACCCTTCCTGCCGCTCGCCGAGCGCTTCCCGGTACCGTCCGCGGCGGCGGCGCCGGAACTGCCGCCGCAGGCGACCGTGGAGCGGGCCGCGGCTCCGTCACTCGTCGCCGAAACCGTCTGAACGCCGTCCTCATCCAGGGGAGTTCCCATGCCCTCCAGCCCGTCGCGGCCCACCCCGACCCGCCCCCACACCTGGCGCCCGGCCGGCCGCCCCGGCCGCTGACCCGCCGGGCGGCCGAGGAGAGCGTCGCTGCGCCAGGCGTGTGACGCCAGGCGCAGCGGCCGGCTGCGACGGGAAGGCTGGTGCGGTGAGCAGCGGTCTTCTGAGCCGGCGGTCTCTTCGTGGCGCGACGGCGCTGCGCGGCGGCCGTGCCTGGCGTCCCGGCCCGTATCTGGTCTTCGGCTTCCTGTGCTGGCTGGTGATGTCGCTGGCGTACTGGGCGGCTCCGCTGTGCTGTGAGGCGGGGCTGCACGCGGCGGTGATCGAGCGGCTGCGGGTCGATCTGTGGCATCCGCGGCATCCCCTGGCGGATCTGCCGGGTGCGGGCAGCCCGTACTACTCGCCGTACACGGTGGCGCAGGGCCTGTTCGCGCGGCTGACGGGGCTGGGTGGCTGGGAGGTTGTGCGACTGGCCGGGCCACTGAACCTGTTGGTGCTGTTGACCGGCCTGGGCCGTCTGGTGCGGACGCTGACGCCCCGGCCGTGGGCACCGGTCCTGGCGCTGCCGGTCCTGCTGATGGCCGGGGATCCCGGCTCCCCGGCGGCCTTCGCGGCCGGGCTGAGCCTGTGGGCCTGGGCGCTGACGGGGGCACGGGCGCGCAACGACGGGGCCCTTCGGTATGTGGGCCCGAGCGGGCTGCCGGGGATCGCCGGGTACGTGGGGGCGGGCGTGCTGTACGGGGCGGTGCTGCTGATCGATCCGGTCATCGCCGTGGGGGCGGTCGCGGGGGCCGTCGCCTTTGTCGCGGGGTGGCAGCGGGGGTGGGGGCGGACCGTCGGGGTGCGCTGGGCGGTGACGGCCGGTGTGGCGGCGCTGGTCGCCGTAGGGTGGCCGTACTTCGACCTGGTCGCGCCGGAGCGGGTGCCGGTTCCCTGGCGGTTCTGGCCGGCGCTGGTGGGGCTGCCGGCGGTGTGGGCGCGGGGGCGGCGGGATCCGCTGACGGTGATGTTCGTCCTCGGCTGCCCGGTCGCGGCGTGCGGGTACGGCGGGTTCGCCGGGGTCGTGGCCCTGGTGTGCGCGGCGGCCGTGGAACTGGCGGCGCCCCGGCCGTGGGGTGCGCGGCGCAGGGTGTACGCCGGGGTGGTGGCCGCGGTGGCCTGCCTCGGGCTTCTCACGATGCCGAGGCCTGCGGCGCCGCCGACGTACGAGTGGGCGGCGCGGCACATCGGACGCGGTGAGGTGGTCCTCACGGCCGACCGCCACGCCGCCCTGGCGCTCGCGGGGTTCGGGGCGAATCTCGTCCCGTCCGGCCCTGTGGCGAAGGGCCACCAGCGGGACGTACGGGACTATCTCTCCCCGGCGTCGACCCGCGCCGACCGTGCCGCCGTGGTCCGGCGCCACCAGGTGCGCTGGCTGCTGCTGACGCGGCAGGACAGGGTGCCCGGGGAGGCGGTGGTGGTGGCGTGGAGCGCGCGCACGGGGGAGGTGCTGGCGCGGGTCGTCGGGGCGGTGCCGGTGACTACTCGATGACGAGCTCGACCTCGATGTTGCCGCGGGTGGCGTTGGAGTAGGGGCAGACCTGGTGGGCGGCCTCGACGAGCTTGCGGCCGGTCGCCTGGTCCAGGGTGTCGGGGAGCTCGACGCGGAGCACGACGGCGAGACCGAAGCCCTCGCCCTCCTTGCCTATGGAGACCTCGGCGGTCACTGCGGCGTCGCTGACGTCGACCTTGGCCTGGCGGCCGACGAGACCGAGGGCGCTGCCGAAACAGGCGGCGTAGCCGGCGGCGAACAGCTGCTCGGGGTTGGTGCCCTGACCGTTGCCGCCCAGCGCGGCCGGCGGGGCCAGCTGGAGGTCGATCTGACCGTCGTTGCTGACGGCACGACCGTCGCGGCCGTGGGTGGCGGTGGCGACAGCGGTGTAGAGCGCGTCCATGGGTTCCATCCCTCTCAAACGTGGTGACGGGGGCGGCCGGCCCGTTCTCTCGGTCCGGGCCGTCTCACGACCACAAGTAGAGCACACAATTAAGTTGTGCACAACTAAATGGCGGACTAGCGCTACTCTGGAGACATGACCACGCCTCCGCCCACCACCGACTGGCTCCGCCTCGACCAGCAGATCTGCTTCTCCCTGAACGCCGCCTCACGCGCCTTCGGCGGCGTCTACCGCGTGATCCTCAAGGACCTCGGGCTCACGTATCCGCAGTACCTGGTGATGCTGGTGCTGTGGGAGCACGGCGACCTGCCCGTCAAGAAGCTCGGCGAGCACCTCCGCCTCGACTCGGGCACCCTCTCCCCGCTGCTCAAGCGGCTGGAGTCGGCAGGCCTGGTACGCCGTGAGCGCAGCGCCCGCGACGAGCGTTCCGTGGAGGTCCGGCTCACCGAGGAGGGCGTCGCGCTGCGCGAGCGCGCGCTGGAGGTGCCGCGCCGGATCGCCGCGGCGACCTCCTTCGACATGGACGAGATCCGCGAGCTGCGGGCACGGCTGGACGAGCTGACCACGGCGCTGGACTCGGCTCAGCTGGACGAGAACTCCTGACGCCTCCGACGTAGCGGCGGAAGGTCACACCGCCACGGCCGTACTCCCCCTTCGGTGTGAATTCCCGTCCCGCGCCCGCGAATGAACCCGGCGTGGCTTCTCACCGTCTTCCGGATCGAGTGCCTCCCCTTCACGCGATTCCGGAACACGGCCCCCATGGACCTTCACGCCCCCCAGGCCTGTGCCGTCGTGACCGGCCACGACGACGCCGCGCGCGTGCGGGCCACCGTGCGCTCCGTGCTCGCCCAGGGGCCCGCCGTCCGCGAGGTCCTCGTCGTCGACGACGGCTCGACGGACGGCGGCGCGGAACTGCTGGCCCGCCTCTCTTCGATCGACCCACGCGTGCGCGTGCTCCGGCGACGGGTGCACAGCGGCGGCCGGGGCAGCCCGCGCAACACCGGGCTGGACCGGGTGACTTCGCCGTACGTGATGTTCCTGGACGGCGGGGACACGCTGCTGCCCGGCGCGGTGAGGGCGCTGCTGGGGGCGCGCGCGGAGGTCGCGAGCGGGTTGTGCGCGCGTCCCGCGCAGCGCCCGCTATGGGTGCACGACAGCGTCTGCGGCAACAAGCTCTACCGCACCGACTTCCTGCACGACCACGGCATCCGTTTCCCCGAGGGCCGCTTCGCCCACGAGAACGTCGTCTTCCACGCGCGCGTGCTGGCCGCGAGCCCGGACATCGTGCTCGTGCCCGAGCGGGTGTACGTGCCGCGCGCCCCGCAGACCTCCGACAGCGGAGCGCTCACGGAGGCCTACCGGCTGGCGTACGACATCCTGCTGACCGCCGGACGGGTGGAGCTGGCGCGGGCGGTGCGCGCCGGGCACGGGGCGGCGGAACCGGTACCGCACGTGGTGTCCCGCTCACGGGGAGTTGTCGCGGTTGTCCGCAGTGTGCTCCGGCGCCTGGTTGACTGAAGCCGGTGTCCGACCGCGCACCACACGCACATCTCGCTCCATCTGACGAGGGGACGGCCGTACATGACCTGGCTGATCACCGGCGGCGCCGGCTACATCGGAGCGCACGTCGTACGGGCGATGACCGAGGCGGGCGAGCGCGCGGTGGTGTACGACGACCTGTCCACGGGAATCGCCGAGCGCGTCCCGGACGGGGTGCCGCTGGTCGTGGGCTCCACCCTGGACGCGGAGCGCGTGGCGCGCGCCCTCGCGGACCACGCCGTCACCGGGGTCGTGCATCTGGCGGCGAAGAAGCAGGTGGGTGAGTCGGTCGATCTGCCGCTGCACTACTACCGGGAGAACGTCGAGGGCCTGCGCGTCCTGCTGGAACAGGTGACCGGGGCCGGGGCGCCGGGAGCGCCCGGGGTGTCCTCCTTCGTCTTCTCGTCCTCGGCGGCGGTGTACGGCATGCCGGACGTGGAGCTGGTCACGGAGGAGACGCCGTGCGTGCCCATGTCGCCCTACGGCGAGACGAAGCTGGCCGGCGAGTGGCTGGTCCGCGCGACGGGCCGGGCGACGGGCCTGGCCACGGCGTCCCTGCGCTACTTCAACGTGGCGGGCGCGGCGACCCCGCACCTCGCGGACACCGGCGTCTTCAATCTGATCCCCATGGTCTTCGAGAAGCTGACGGAGAAGGCGCCCCCTCGCATCTTCGGCGACGACTACGCCACACCGGACGGCACCTGCGTCCGCGACTACATCCACGTGCTCGACCTGGCCGACGCCCACGTCGCCACGGCCCGCGCCCTGCGCTCCTCCCCCGGTCGCGACCTCACCCTCAACGTCGGCCGCGGCGAGGGCGTCTCGGTCCGCGAGATGATCGACCACATCAACGCCGTCACGGGCTACGACCGCCCCCCGACCGTCACGCCCCGCCGCCCCGGCGACCCATCCCGAGTCGTCGCCTCCGCCGACCGCATCACCGCCGAGCTGGGCTGGAATGCCAAGCACGACATCCAGGACATGATCACCTCGGCCTGGGAGGGCTGGGTACGACTGCACCCGGAGGCGGCTCGGGGATAGAGGGCAGAGGCTGCGCGAGGGCCGGGGCCGCCCGCGCTCCGCGGTCCGCCGAGCGACCCCGTCCGACGGCCCGTGCCGGACAGGCCCTAGCCTGCCCCGATGACCGACCTCACCTCGCGCGCCCTGGGCGCCGTCATCGGTTCCGCCGTCGGCGACGCCCTGGGCGCCCCCTTCGAGTTCGGCCCCGAGGGCGCGTTCTCCGCCCGCTTTCCCCACCCGGGGCACGGCGGCGAGATGTGCGGGGGCGGCGGCTGGGAGCCGGGCGAGGCGACCGACGACACGCAGATGGCCGTGCTGGTCGCCGAGTCACTGCTGGAGCACGGCGGCCTCGAGCTCCCGGACGTCTTCCACCGGTTCCGGCGCTGGGCCGCCGCGGACCCCAAGGACATCGGCCTGCAGACGGAGGCCGTGCTGAGCGGCGGCGACCCCTGGGACCTGGCCGCCGCCCTGCACTTCCAGACCAGCCAACGGGCCGCCGGGAACGGCGCGTTGATGCGGGCGGCACCCTCCGCGGTCTTCTTCGCGCCCCAGGGGCGGGAGTCCACCATGGACGCCGCCCGTCGCCTCTCCGCCCTCACCCACGGCGACCGGGCGGCCTGGGAAGGCACCGCGATCCTCCATGAGCTGATCCGCACGGCCCTCACCGGCGCCGACCCGCTCGCCGCCCTCCCCGCCGCACTCGCCGCGGTACACCCCGACCACCGGGAGAGGTACGCCACCGTCCTCGCTCCCGACTGGCACCCCGACCGGGCGACGGAGTTCAACGGCGCCGTCTGGCCCTGCCTCGGATCCGCCGTCTGGGCCCTGCGCACCACCTCCTCATACGAGGAGGCCGTACGCGCCGCGATCGACCTCGGCGGCGACACGGACACCGTCGCCGCGGTCACCGGCGGCCTCGCGGGAGCGGTCCACGGCGTCGAAGCCGTCCCCGCCCCATGGACGGAAGCACTCCATGTCCCGCTTCCCGGCTTCGGCGAACGGGTCCTGCGCGCACCAGAGTTGGCAGGTCTCGCGCGTCAACTGCTCGGCTGAGGACCCAGCACCGGCGCCCCCTCCCGAACCGACCGCGCGGCTGCCCGGCTACAGCGCCTTGAGCGCCGCGGCCGTCCCGCGTGCCAGCGCGTCCAGATAGCCCTTCGGCAGCTTCGGGCTCCGGATCACCACGGACCGCCAGTACAGCGGCCCGGAGATCAGATCGAGCGCCAGCTCGTCATCGAGCCCCGACCGGACCTCGCCCCGCTGCTCCGCCGCCACGAGGATCTTGCTGGCGACACCCTCCTGCCCGTCCCGCAGCGCCTTCTGCACCGCTTCGGCGATCTCCGGGTTACGGGCCGCCTCGGCCTGGAGGTCCGGGAGAATCTGCGAGGCCACGGGGTGGCGCAGCGCACGGGAGGTCACCTCGTACAGCAGCCGCAGATCGCTCTCCAGCGCACCGGTGTCCGGCGCGAGCAGCCCCTGCACGGCGAGCGCCGACACCACGTCGAGGACGAGATGCAGCTTGGAGCGCCAGCGCCGGTAGACCGCGGTCTTGCCGACCCCCGCCCGGCGCGCGATCCCCTCGATGGACATCCGCGCGTAGCCGACGGCCGCGAGCTCCTCGAAGACGGCCGCCCGGATGGCCTCCGTCACATCCTCCCGGAGCACGGCGGCTCCGGCGGGGGCCCGGCGGCGCGGACGGGTCTGCGGCTCGTCGGCGTTCGTCGTCATACGAACCAGCATAGGGCGTTACGACGATACGGTCCCGTCCCCACGCAGAACGTCACGACGAAACGGTTGCGTTCCGACGCCCGCTCGGCCTACGCTCACGTTGCGACGATACGGTCCCGTCCCGACGTAAGAGAACGTGAAGAGAAGCGTAAGGAAACGTCGGGTGCCGGACACACCCCCCAACCGAAAGCAGCGGATGTGAGCCAGGTCCTCCACACACCGCCTCCGACAACGGCGACCCTCCCCCCGACCGCCGAAGGCGACCTCGCGGCCCTCGCCGCCCGCCACGGCCTCTCCGTCAGCGGTGCCCGCCCGACCCTGTCCGAGTACATCCGCCAGCTGTGGGCCCGGCGCCACTTCATCACCGCGTTCTCGACCGCCAAGCTCACCGCCCAGTACAGCCAGGCGAAGCTCGGCCAGATCTGGCAGGTGATGAACCCGCTGCTCAACGCGGCGGTGTACTTCTTCATCTTCGGCGTGCTGCTGGGCACCAAGAAGGGCGTGCCGGACTACGTCCCGTTCCTGGTCACGGGCGTGTTCATCTGGACCTTCACCCAGAGCTCGATCCTCACGGGCACCCGCGCCATCTCCGGCAACCTCGGCCTGGTGCGCGCCCTGCACTTCCCGCGGGCCGCGCTGCCGCTCTCCTTCTGCCTCCAGCAGCTCCAGCAGCTGCTGTTCTCGATGGCCGCCCTGGTCGTGATCCTGCTCTGCTTCGGCGTGCCGGTCTCGGTCTCGTGGCTGCTGGCGATCCCGGCACTGGTGCTGCAGTTCACCTTCAACGCCGGCGTCTCGCTGATCGTGGCCCGGGTCGGCGCCAAGACGCCGGACATCGCCCAGCTGATGCCGTTCATCCTGCGCACGTGGATGTACGTGTCCGGCGTCATGTGGAGCATCGACCACCTGGCCGCCAAGCACACCCACTGGCCGTCCTGGGTGGTCCCCGTCCTCCAGGCCAACCCGGCCGCCATCTACATCGACCTGATGCGCTTCGCGCTGATCGACAGCTTCCACTCCAGCCAACTGCCGCAACACGTCTGGCTGATCGCCACGGGCTGGGCCCTGCTCGCCGGCGTCGGCGGCTTCATCTACTTCTGGAAGGCTGAGGAGACGTACGGCCGTGGCTGAGAACCTCGAGAACCCCGCAATCCCGACCGCGTCCCCGACCGGCCTGGTCCCCACCGTCGTCGCCGACAACGTCGACATCGTCTATCGCGTCAACGGCACCGGCGCCGGCCGCGGCTCCGCGACCGCCGCCCTGAACCGCATCCTGCGCCGCGAGAAGACCGAGAGGGCGTCCGGCGTACGCAAGGTCCACGCGGTGAAGAAGGTCTCCTTCGTCGCCTACCGCGGCGAGGCCATCGGCCTGATCGGTACCAACGGCTCCGGCAAGTCGACCCTCCTCAAAGCGGTCGCCGGTCTGCTGCCGGTGGAGAGCGGCGCCATCTACACCGACGGCCAGCCCTCCCTCCTCGGCGTGAACGCGGCCCTGATGGGCGACCTGACCGGCGAGCGCAACGTCTACCTCGGCGGCCTCGCGATGGGCATGTCCCGCGAGCAGATCAAGGAGCGCTACCAGGAGATCGTCGACTTCTCCGGCATCAACGAGAAGGGGGACTTCATCACCCTGCCCATGCGCACGTACTCCTCCGGCATGGGCGCCCGCCTCCGCTTCTCCATCGCCGCCGCCAAGGACCACGACGTCCTCCTCATCGACGAGGCCCTCGCCACCGGCGACCGCGCCTTCCAGAAGCGCTCCGAGCAGCGCATCCGCGAGCTGCGCAAGCACGCCGGCACGGTGTTCCTGGTCAGCCACAACAACAAGTCGATCCGCGACACCTGCGACCGCGTGCTGTGGCTGGAGCGCGGCGAACTGCGCATGGACGGCCCCACCGAGGACGTCCTGAAGGAGTACGAGGCCTTCACCGGCGACAAGACCACGAAGCCGAAGCCCAAGCCGAAGCCGAAGGTCGCCGTCTAGCGCACCTCGTGCTGGAACACCCACGTCCGGTAGACCAGGAACCGGAACGCGGAGGCCAGCACGATCGACGTGGCCTTCACGGCGTTCGACGCGAGCGGACCGTGAAGGCCCAGGCCGTGGTAGCCGACGTAGAAGAGGCCGCTCTCCATCGCCACACCGATGGCGCTGAAGACGAAGAACAGCACGACCTGCTGACGTGTGCGCGCATCCCGGTCGCGATAGGTGAAGAAGCGGAAGCCGACGTAGTTCGTGCCCATGGCGACGAGGCTCGCCAGCACCGTCGCCGCCATCGCCCGCCGACCGAGGCCGTGCAGCAGCACGTTGAAGACGAGGAAGTTCACCACGACACCGCTGCCGCCGACGACCCCGAAGTTCACCACTTCACGGACGATCCGCCGGAGCCGCTCGAGCGGCACGGCGGCAGCGGCCGCTCGCTCCTCGGAGAGGTTCACAGTCATCGCACAAGGCTTAGCCGCCCCGGGTAAGCCACCCGCCGGATTTTCCCTAAGCCAGACCAAAAGCCGGGCCAAGAAAGGGGCGCCCCGAGCCATGACGGCCCGGGGCGCCCTCTCTCGTCGTATCGCCTACGAATGCGTCCGCAGCAGCGTCCGCATGGTCCGCATCGCCACCGACAGGTTGGCGAGGTCGAACGCCTCCGAGCCCTGGATCTCCTCCAGGGTCGAGCGCGCCCGGCCCAGGATCGCCGCGTTCTTCTCCTCCCACGCCTTGAAGCGCTGCTCGGGAGTCGAGCTGCCGTTGCCCACCGCGAGCACGTCGGCGGTCAGCGCCGCGTGGGCCGCGTACAGGTCCTCGCGGATGGAGGCGCGGGCCATGGACTGCCAGCGGTCGGCACGGGGCAGCTCGATGATGCGGTCCATGAGCTGGGTGATCCGCAGCCGGTCGCCGAGGTCGTAGTAGACCTCCGCGACATCCAGCGGCTCCCGGCCCATGCGGTCGGCCACCAGGACGATGTCGAGCGTCGGGAAGGCGGAGGAGAACCCGGCCACGCGCGTGGCGAGTTCGTCCGGGACGCCGGCGCCCGTCAGCTCGTCGTAGATCTGCTGGTACCACTCCAGGTCCGCGCCCCGCAGCAGCTTCGGCAGCTGCGACCAGACCTGATCGACGCGCTCGGAGAAGAACTCGACCGTCTCGGCGAGCTGCAACGGCTGCGGCCGGTTGTTGAGCAGCCAGCGCGTGCCGCGCTCGACGAGCCGGCGCGAGTGCAGCCGGATCCGGGTCTGCACGGCGGCCTCGACCTGGTTGTCGAGCGCCTCCACCGCGTCCCACACCACGGCCGAGCGGAAGATCGCGCGGGCCGCGGTCTGCGCCCGGACGATCTCCTCGAGGGAAGCGCCGGTCTCCTCGCGCAGCCGGTGCAGATAGGTCGTACCGCCCGTGTTGACCGTGTCGTTGACCAGCACCGTCGTGATGATCTCGCGGCGCAGCGGGTGGCTGTCGATGTGCTCGGCGAACTTCTCGCGCAGCGCGCTCGGGAAGTACGAGTCGAGCAGACCGCGCAGATACGGGTCGTCCGGGAGCGAGGTGTGCAGCAGCTCGTCGGAGACCGTGATCTTGGTGTACGCCAGGAGGACAGCCGTCTCCGGGCCGGTCAGGCCCTGTGCGGCGCCCAGGCGTTCCCGGATCTGGCGGTCGGTGGGCAGGAACTCCAGGGCCCGGTCCAGCAGACCCGCGCGCACCAGGTGACGCAGGTAGCGCTGCTGGGCGTGGAGCATGTCCTTGGACTGGGCCAGCGCGTTGGCGATGGCCGTGTTCTGCGCGTAGTTGTTGCGCAGCACCAGCCGGCCGACCTCGTCGGTCATCTCGGCGAGCTGCTTGTTGCGCTGCTTGACGGTCATGTCGCCGTCCGCGACCACGCCGTTGAGCAGGATCTTGATGTTCACCTCGTGGTCGGAGGTGTCCACGCCCGCGCTGTTGTCGATGGCGTCGGTGTTGATCTTCCCGCCGGTGAGCGAGAACTCGATCCGGCCGAGCTGGGTGAGCCCCAGGTTGCCGCCCTCGCCGACGACCTTGACCCGCAGGTCGGCGCCGTCGACCCGGATCGGGTCGTTGGCCTTGTCGCCGACGTCGGCGTGGGTCTCGGTGGAGGCCTTGACGTACGTGCCGATGCCGCCGTTCCACAGCAGGTCCACCGGCGCCTTGAGGATGGCCTTCATCAGGTCGGCCGGCGTCATCTTGGCGACCTTGCCCTCGATCCCGAGGGCCTCGCGGATGTGTGCGTTGACCGGGATGGCCTTGGCGCTGCGGGGGAACACACCGCCTCCGGCCGAGATGAGCTCGGCGTTGTAGTCGGCCCAGCTGGAGCGCGGCAGCTCGAAGACGCGGCGGCGCTCGGCGTAGGAGGTGGCCGCGTCCGGCTTCGGGTCGATGAAGATGTGCCGGTGGTCGAAGGCGGCGACCAGGCGGATGTGCTCGCTGAGCAGCATGCCGTTGCCGAACACGTCACCGGACATGTCGCCGATGCCGACGACCGTGAAGTCCTCGGCCTGCGTGTTCACACCCAGTTCCCGGAAGTGCCGCTTGACGGACTCCCAGGCACCGCGCGCGGTGATGCCCATGCCCTTGTGGTCGTAGCCCGCGGAGCCGCCGGAGGCGAAGGCGTCGCCGAGCCAGAAGTTGTACGACTCGGCGACCCCGTTGGCGATGTCCGAGAAGGTCGCGGTGCCCTTGTCGGCGGCGACGACGAGGTAGGTGTCGTCCTCGTCGTGCCGGACGACGTCGGCGGGCGGCACGACCTCGCCGGCCACCATGTTGTCGGTGATGTCGAGCAGCGCCGAGATGAACGTCTTGTAGCTGGCGATGCCCTCGGCCAGCCACGCGTCCCGGTCCACGCTCGGGTCGGGCAGCTGCTTGGCGACGAAGCCGCCCTTGGCGCCGACCGGCACGATGACGGTGTTCTTCACCATCTGCGCCTTGACCAGACCGAGGATCTCGGTCCGGAAGTCCTCACGCCGGTCGGACCAGCGCAGACCACCGCGAGCGACCTTGCCGAACCGGAGGTGCACGCCCTCGACGCGCGGCGAGTAGACCCAGATCTCGAACGCCGGGCGCGGCGCCGGCAGGTCCGGGATCATCTGCGGGTCGAACTTCATGGACACGTATTCGTGCGGCTTGCCGCCGAGCGCCTCCTGGAAGAAGTTCGTGCGCAGGGTCGCCTTGATGACGGTCAGGAACGACCGCAGGATCCGGTCCTCGTCGAGGCTCGCGACCTGGTCGAGGGCGGCGTCGACCTCTTCGAGGAGGGCGTCCACGATCTCGTGCCCGGCGCGCTGCCGGTCCGGCGACATTCGCGCCTCGAACAGGGAGACGAGCAGCCGCGTGGTGTGGACGTTGTTGCGGAGGGTGTCCTCCATGTAGTCCTGCGAGAAGGTGGAGCCCGCCTGCCGCAGGTACTTGGCGTACGCCCGCAGCACCGTCGCCTGCCGCCAGTTCAGCCCGGCGCTCAGCACGAGGGCGTTGAAGCCGTCGTTCTCCGCCAGCCCTGTCCAGGTCGCGGCGAAGGCCTCCTGGAAGCGCTCGCGGCCGTCGTCGCCCAGGTAGTCCCCGGCGCCGTTCTGCGACTTGGGCATGCGCAGCCCGAAGTCGTAGATCCAGGCGATGCTGCGGTCCGAGCAGCGCAGCTCGTAGGGCCGCTCGTCGATGACCTCGACGCCGAGCCGGTTGAGGACCGGCAGCACGGCGGACAGGGTGATCGCGGCACCCTTGCGGTAGATCTTGAAGCGACGCTCCTCGGGGGCGGCGCCGACCGGCTCGTACAGGCTCAGCGCGAAGTTGTTGTCCTCGGTGAGCTTCTCCAGGTGGACGAGGTCGGCGACCGCGGAACGCGAGGTGTGGTCGGCCTTGTAGCCCTCCGGGAAGGCGTTGCCGTACCGGCGCAGCAGCTCGGCGGCGCGCTCCTCGCCGAGTTCGTTGTTGAGAGCCTCGGCGAAGCCGTCGGCCCAGGAGCGGGCCGCCTCGACGAGCCGCGCCTCGATGCGCTCCTTGTCGAGGTCGGAGAGCTCCGGCAGCTCGGTGCCCTGCGGGACCCGGACCACGAAGTGCAGCCGGGACAGGATCGACTCGGTGTTCCAGGCGGTGAAGTCGACGCTGGTGCCGCCGAGTTCCTCCTTCAGGATGTCGATGATCCGCAGCCGGACGCCGGTGGTGTACCGGTCGCGCGGCAGGTAGACGAGGGCGGAGTAGTAGCGCCCGTACTCGTCCTGGCGCAGGTAGAGCCGCAGCCGCCGCCGCTCCTGGAGGTACAGCACGGAGGTGACGATCGACTGCAGCTCGTCGGGCGGGGTCTGGAAGAGCTCGTCGCGCGGGTAGGTCTCCAGGATCTGGAGCAGGTCGCGCCCGTCGTGGCTTTTGGGAGAGAAGCCCGCGCGCTGCAGCACCTCTTCGACCTTGCGGCGGATGACGGGGACCCGGCGGACGGACTCGGTGTAGGCGGCGGAGGAGAAGAGCCCGAGGAAGCGGCGCTCACCGACGACATTGCCCTCGGCGTCGAACTTCTTCACACCGATGTAGTCCAGGTACGACGGCCGGTGCACGGTCGCCCGGCTGTTGGCCTTGGTCAGCACCAGGAGCTTGTGCTCGCGCGCCTTGGCGCGGGCGTCGGCGGGCAGCCGCTCGAAGGAGGGGCTGACGGGGTGGCTCTCGTCCTCGGCGTGATGCGGGTCGGAGCGCAGGATGCCGAGGCCGGTGCCCGGCACGGCGACGAGGGAGTCGTCCTCGCGGAGCTGGTACTCGCGGTAGCCGAGGAAGGTGAAGTGATCGGCGGCCAGCCAGCGCAGCAGCTCGCGGGCCTCCTCGATGTCCTGCTCGCGCAGGTCGGAGGCGACGGGCTCGGCGGGCAGCTCCTCGGCCATCCGCAGCGCCGCGTCCCGCATCTTCTCCCAGTCCTCGACGGTCTCGCGGACGTCCGACAGGACGCGCAGCAGATCGGCGGTGATCTGCTTCAGGTCCGCGCGGTCGGTCTCGCGGTCGATCTCGACGTGGATCCAGGACTCGGTGTGCGCGTCGTGCGGAAGCTCACCGCTGGGTCGCTGGGCGAGCACCTCGATGAGCTTGCCGGTGACGTCCCGCCGGACGACGACCTGCGGGTGGATGACGACATGGATGCCGCGCCCCTGCCGGGTCAGCTCATTGGTGACGGAGTCGACGAGGAAGGGCATGTCGTCGGTGACGACCTCGACGATCGAATGCGTGCACGCCCATCCGTTCTCTTCCACGGTGGGCGTGAGGACCCGCACACTTGCCGTGCCCTGCGGCCGGTTCTCGGCCAGCCGATAGTGCGAGTAGGCGGCTCCGAAGACATCGACCGGGTCGCGATCGGTGAGATCCTCCGGGGCGGTGTGCAGGTAGTAGCGCTGGAGGAACGCGAGCACGGTCTCCCGGTCAGGGGTGCTCTCGTCCGTCGTCCCGGTCGGTAGGTGCCCCCCGACCGGGCTGTTCTCAGCTACCCGGGCGGCCCTCTCGAGCAGCTCGGCCTTGGCTTCGTCCAGCTTGGTCTGCATTGTCCTCTGGCTCCTGTCGCGCGCCGTTGCGTGACGTTGAAGGAAGTACGGTCTCTTCCCCTGGGACGTAACGCCGCGACACGGGGTGTCCGGTCTGCTCCGACGCTATGCCGCAAGGTGAGATGAGCGGGGGGTTATCAGCCATTCTTGGCACGCCCGACGGATGTGACGCTGCTCTCTGCGACGCCGCTCCAGGGGATGTGCGCGGCGCCCCGGGGGCCCATGTGCCCCCGCCCCGCCCGCGAAGACCAGCGACCGCCGCCCGGTCACGGATGTCGTCCGTGCTCTCCGGGCGCAGGGCAGGGGCAACGATGCCCCCGCGAACTATCGCGCTGATCACGCCACTAAGGCTATCGCTCCTTACAGGGGGCCCGTCATGAGCCGTATGTGTACAAAACCGGGGGTCGAACTTTGACGTTCTGCACAGGGGCAGGAAGCCGCGCACCATGCGGTGGGTGTCGTCGACCGGCCCCCTTGGCAAGGGCCTGGTCCGGATGCACATTGCCGACATGACAGCCAAAATCCTGATCGTCACCGGCGACGCAGCGGAGTCACTGGAGGTCCTGTACCCCTACCAGCGCCTCCGTGAAGAGGGCTACGACGTCCATATCGCGGCCCCCACCCGCAAGAAGCTCCGGTTCGTGGTCCACGACTTCGAACCCGGCTTCGACACCTACACCGAGAAGCCCGGCTACACCTGGCCCGCCGACCTGGCCTTCGCCGAGGTCGACCCCGGTCAGTACGCCGCGATCGTCATCCCCGGCGGCCGCGCCCCTGAGTACCTGCGCAACGACCCCGAACTCCGCAAGATCCTCAAGTCCTTCTTCGACGCGGACAAGCCGGTCGCCCAGATCTGCCACGGCCCCCTGCTCACCGCCGCGGTCGACGGCCTCCGCGGCCGCCGCGTCACGGCCTACCCCGCCCTGGAACTCGACATGCAGGCGGCCGGCGCCACCTTCCAGGACGCCGAGGCGGTGGTCGACGGCACGCTGGTCTCCGCCCGGGCCTGGCCGGACCACTCCCGCTGGATGCGTGAGTTCCTGACGATCCTGCGGGCGAAGGCGCCGGTGACATGAGGGGCATGAGGGACGTGCCGCTGAGGTAGTCGTTCGACTGAGGCTGAGTGGGGGCTGGTCGCGCGATTCCCCCGACCCACGCACCGCCACCGCTCAGCCCTCACCCCCGCACCGCCCCCGGGAACCCGACGAGCCGTCCCCGCCGCTACGCCGCGAGCCGCTCCGCCTCCACAACCGCCTCCGCCAGGGTGTCCACCACCGGCACCCCCACCTCCTCCAGGCTGGCCCGGCTGTGCGAACCCCCCGTGTACAGCACGGCCCGCGCCCCCACGTGCCGCGCCGCCACCGCGTCGTCGGCCGCGTCGCCGATCACCACGGTCCGCGCGGGGTCCACTCCGGCCACCCCCGTCAGTGCCGCGAGGTGCCGGGTCATGTGCTCGGCCTTGCTGCCCCCGGAGGGCCCGGTCCGTCCGTCGACGCGTATGAAGTGCGCTTCGATCCCGAACCCCCGGACCAGCGGAAGCAGTTCCTCGTGCCCGTACATGCTGAGGATCGACTGGCTGCGCCCCGCCGACCGCCACCCCGCGAGCAGCTCGGCCGCGCCGGCCGTCAGCCCGCAGCCGACCCGATGCACGGTGTAGTACCGATGGAAGGTCTCGTCCATGACGGCCCACTCGGCCTCTGTCGGCAGCCGCCCCAACAGCCGCTCGTAGAACTTCGGCACCGGCACGCAGTACAGCGCCCGGTACCGCTCCATCGTGATCGGCGCGAGTCCCAGCTCGGCGAACGCCGCGTTCGTCGCCCCGATGATCGCGTCATTGTCGTGGAACAGCGTCCCGTTCCAGTCCCACACAATGTGCGCGCCCGTTTGCTTCCCCATGCCGAAAAAATGTACCCGCCGCCACTGACAATCAAGTGACTCGCAGGTCACAGAGGCACGGCCGGCGCCTCAGTTCCCCAGCCCGACCAGGTTCGGGATCTCCTGCGTGGCGAACCAGAGCAGTTCGTGGTCCCCGGCTCCGTCCACGACGAACTGCGCGTCGTCGTCCCCGCCCTCCGCCGCGGCGAGCGCCTCCGCGGCCGCGGTCACGTCCGTCTCGGCGTCACTCGCGTCGACGTGCACGGCGGCCGCCTTGCCGAGCGGTACGGCCCGGTCGACCCGCACCTGGCCCAGCGCGGTCGGGTCGAGCCCCCGGTCGGGGTCGGAGAACGCCGCGCCGTCGGGCACGTCGACGGCGACCACGACCCGGCGCCGCACCGCCCCGGGGTCGGCCGCCAGCAGCCGCAGCGAGGCGAGCGCGGCCCGGTTCAGCGCCGCGTACTCCAGCTCCTCGATGTCGTCGGAGAGGTACCACTCGCGCAACGCGGGCGTCACGGCGTATGCGACGAGCGGTCCGGGCCCCAGCTCGCCCGTCTTGTACGCCTCGGCGAGACCGGAGAGGGTCAGGGGGACGTAGACGCGCATGGGCTGCCGCTTTCGTGGTCGGGGGCGGGGTCGCAGTGCTCCGCGGGGGCCTCGGTGAAGGCCTTCAGGATACGTGCGGGCGTCCCCTTTCGAGTCCCTGCCTCTACGTCCGCAGGCGTCCACCCTGGTCCCGGAACTCACCCGGTGCGCCCCCGCGGTCACGGCCTTCAGCCCGCCTCGGTCACTCGGATAAGTGAACGTTCCGGCCGCTCGACCCGGCCCTTGGCTTCCTTGCCGCGGCCACCCGCGGCCCCGTACAAGATCCCCAACACAAAGTTACCGCCCGGTACAACGCCGGGCCCACCGAACGGGGACCCCATGAACAAGGTCATGACCAGGGCACAGAACCGTCCGGGCAGCCGCCCCCCGGGCCGCCGTGACGCCCGCCGCCCGGGCACCACCCCGCCCCGCACCCCGACCGGCGGCACGCCCCGCACGACCGCGGACGACGGCCGCCCGCCGGGCTCACGGACCGGCACCGGCCCGCACACCGCCCCTGCCGACAACCGCCCGCCGACGACCCGCTCGGAGGCCCGCGAAAGGCCCCTCGGCGCCCCTGTCGTCCCTTCCCGGGCCCCGCGCAGGCCGATCCCCCAGCCCCGCCCCACCGACCTCTTCGCCGACCTCCTCCTCGCGGTCCTCAGCGGCCAGCGCCCCGTCCACTCGATGCTCCGGCACACCATCGGCCAGGCCTACGACGAACTCGCCGTGCTCGCCGAACGCGGCCCCCTCCGCACCCACGGCACCCGCCCCGTCATCCGCGACATCGGCTACTACGTCCCCCGCGACGGAGCGGTCGAGGCCTTCGCCCGTATCGGCGCCGGCGACCAGCTCCGCGCGATGGCCTTCCGTCTGGAACAGGGCCGGGACCGGCGCTGGCGCTGCGCGGCGGTGGAACTGGGCGGCCCCAGGGCCGCCCGCACGGACGACGTCTGACACCGCCCGCCGACGAACGCGGAAGGGCCGGGCCACCCCAGGTGGCCCGGCCCTTCACACCGCTACAGCGTCACAGACACCGTCACTTCTTGCGGCGCCGCCCACGCGACTGCTTGCGCCGCTCCGCGCGCGTAAGACCATCCGCCTCGGACCGCACCGGCTCTTCGTCGTCGGCGAACTCACCCTCGACGACACCGCCCTCGCCGTCCACGGTCGGCGCGGAGAAGTGCAGATCCCGACGCTGCGGAGCGTCGAGCCCCTTCGCACGGATCTCCGGACGCGAACCCGCCTGCGCCGGCACCGAGTCCTGCTTGTCGAGCGACGGCTTGTCGTCCTGGACCGGGACCTCCTCGACCTGCTGCTCGACCTGGACCTCCAGGTTGAACAGGTAGCCGACGGACTCCTCCTTGATGCCCTCCATCATGGCGGTGAACATGTCGAAGCCCTCGCGCTGGTACTCGACCAGCGGGTCCTTCTGCGCCATCGCCCGCAGGCCGATGCCCTCCTGGAGGTAGTCCATCTCGTAGAGGTGCTCGCGCCACTTGCGGTCCAGGACCGACAGCACGACCCGGCGCTCCAGCTCACGCATGATCTCGGAGCCGAGCTGCGCCTCGCGCCCCTCGTACTGCTCGTGGATGTCGTCCTTGATGGACTCGGAGATGAAGTCGGCGGTCAGCCCGGCCCGGTCGCCGGCCGCGTCCTCCAGCTCCTCGACGGTGATCTTCACCGGGTAGAGCTGCTTGAACGCGCCCCACAGCCGGTCGAGGTCCCAGTCCTCCGCGAAACCCTCGGCGGTCTCCGCCGCGATGTACGCGTCGATCGTGTCGTCCATGAAGTGCACGATCTGCTCCTGCAGATCCTCGCCCTCCAGGACGCGGCGCCGCTCGCCGTAGATGACCTCACGCTGGCGGTTGAGGACCTCGTCGTACTTCAGGACGTTCTTACGCGTCTCGAAGTTCTGCTGCTCGACCTGCGACTGGGCGGACGCGATCGCGCGCGTGACCATCTTGTTCTCGATCGGCACGTCGTCCGGGACGTTCGCCATCGACATCACGCGCTCGACCATCTGGGCCTTGAACAGACGCATCAGGTCGTCGCCGAGCGACAGGTAGAAGCGGGACTCACCCGGGTCGCCCTGACGACCGGAACGACCGCGCAGCTGGTTGTCGATACGACGCGACTCGTGCCGCTCGGTACCGAGGACGTAGAGCCCGCCGAGGTCCTTGACCTCTTCGAACTCCGCCTTGACCGCCTGCTCGGCACGCTCCAGGGCGGCGGGCAGAGCCTGCGCCCACTCCTCGATGTGCTCCTCGGGGTCGAGGCCGCGCTGGCGCAGCTCCGCCTCGGCGAGGTCCTCGGGGTTGCCGCCGAGCTTGATGTCGGTACCGCGGCCGGCCATGTTGGTGGCCACGGTCACGGCGCCCTTGCGGCCGGCCTGGGCGACGATCGTCGCCTCCCGGTCGTGCTGCTTGGCGTTCAGCACCTCGTGCTGGACTCCGCGCTTGCTGAGCTGCTGCGAGAGGTACTCGGACTTCTCGACCGACGTCGTACCGACGAGGATCGGCTGGCCCTTCTCGTGCTTCTCGACGATGTCGTCGACGACCGCCTCGAACTTCGCGACCTCGGTGCGGTAGATCAGGTCCGACTGGTCCTTGCGGACCATGGGCCGGTTGGTCGGGATCGGGACGACGCCGAGCTTGTAGATCTGGTGGAACTCGGCCGCCTCGGTCATCGCCGTACCGGTCATGCCGCAGAGGCCGGGCTGTTCCTTGCCGCTGTGGTCGTGGCGCTTGTAGAGGCGGAAGAAGTTCTGGAGGGTGATCGTGGCGAGCGTCTGGTTCTCGTCCTTGATGTCCACCCCTTCCTTCGCCTCGATCGCCTGGTGCATGCCCTCGTTGTAGCGGCGGCCGGCGAGGATACGGCCGGTGTGCTCGTCGACGATCATGACTTCGCCGTCCATGACGACGTAGTCCTTGTCCTTCTTGAAGAGCTCCTTCGCCTTGATGGCGTTGTTCAGGTAGCCCACCAGAGGGGTGTTCACCGACTCGTAGAGGTTGTCGATGCCCAGCCAGTCCTCGACCTTGGCGACACCGGACTCGTGGATGGCGACCGTGCGCTTCTTCTCGTCGACCTCGTAGTCGCCGGTCTCCTCGATGCCCTTGAGCTGGTTGCCGGCCTCGCCCTTCTTCAGGCGGGTGACCAGCTTGGCGAAGTCGCCGTACCACTTGGTGGCCTGGTCGGCCGGGCCGGAGATGATCAGCGGCGTACGGGCCTCGTCGACCAGGATGGAGTCGACCTCGTCGACGATCGCGAAGTTGTGGCCGCGCTGGACGAGCTCGTCCTTGGACCACGCCATGTTGTCGCGCAGGTAGTCGAAGCCGAACTCGTTGTTCGTGCCGTACGTGATGTCGCACGCGTACTGCTCACGGCGCTGGGCGGGGGTCATGTTGGCGAGGATGCAACCGACGTCCAGGCCCAGGAACTTGTGGACGCGGCCCATCATCTCGGAGTCGCGCTCGGCCAGATAGTCGTTGACCGTGATCAGGTGGACGCCCTTGCCGGACAGCGCGTTCAGATACGCGGGCAGGGTGCCGACGAGGGTCTTGCCCTCGCCGGTCTTCATCTCGGCCACGTAGCCGAGGTGGAGGGCGGCGCCGCCCATGATCTGCACGTCGTAATGACGCTGGCCGAGCGCGCGCTTGGCGCCCTCGCGCACGGTGGCGAACGCCTCGGGCAGCAGGTCGTCCAGCGTCTCACCATCGATGTACCGCTGCTTGTACTCATCAGTGAGGGCCCGCAGCTCGGCGTCGGAGAGGTCGACGAAGTCCTCTTCGATGGAGTTGACCTGGTCCGCGATGCGGTGCAGCTTGCGCAGGATCTTGCCTTCGCCTGCACGCATGATCTTCGAGAGGACGGACACGGGGGTAAGTCTCCTTGCCGGTCGGGCCTGGGACGGTCGTTTTCCATTTGACTTGACTGAGCAACGGCCATCGTATGCGAGGACCCGGCCACGCCGGGAGCCTGCCGAGGGCGCCGACCGTCCGCTGCTTCAAATCTCCGTCAAAGGGGACAACGGACGGAGGTTGCGGATGGTGCCGCGTCCTCTCGACGTTTTGCGCGAACTGTGATCACCCGCTCACACAGAGCGAAAGGATGGCGTCCACGCCCGAATCCCGAGCAGAATCGGCCGATGGAACCCGTCACGCTCACCACCGGCCGCCTGGTTCTGCGCACCGTCGGTCCCGACGACACCGACGCCGTGCACGCCGCCGCCCAGGACCCCGAGATGCAGCGCTGGCTCTCCCAGTTCCCCTCGCCCTACCTCCACGAGCACGCGCGGGCCTTCACGGAACAGTTCGCCCCCGACGGCTGGGCCAACGACTCCATGTTCACCTTCGGCGTCTTCCTCCCCTCCGGCGAACTCGTCGGCATGCTCGGCATCACCATGCGCTCCCTCGGCGTCGCCGAGATCGGCTTCTGGGCCACCAAGGAGCACCGCGGCAACGGCTACATCACCGAGGCCACCACCACAACCGCCCGCTGGGCCTTCACCGCCCTCTCCATCGACCGCATCGAATGGCGCGCGGAAGTAGGCAACACCCCCTCCCGCGCGGTGGCGGAACACGCCGGTTTCACCCTCGAAGGCACCCTCCGCTCCGCGGTCAACAACAAGGGCGTACGACGCGACTGCTGGGTGGGTTCCCTACTGCCCTCGGACCTGGGCCTCCCCTCAACAGCCCCCTACCTCCCGGCACGACCACACCCCAGCGCACCCACCCCCTGACCCACTCACCCCAGCCCACCCCGCCGTGGACTCCACCCCTCCATCGCCGGCCCGCTGCTCCCAGCCCGTCCGGCGTTTGAGGACAAGGCCCTCAGTGGCCGACGGGGTCTGGGGGCGCAGCCCCCAGGGACGGGGTCGAAGGGGCGGAGCCCCTGGAGGACGGGACGGGTAGGGGCGGCGGGGGCGAAAACCTCACCGGCACCCGAACACAGCGCACTCCCCGAAGAACCCCGAGGTCATCCCCCGCTGTCAGTCCCACCTCCTATCGTGCGGAAGCATGACGACCCCGCGCCCCACCGCAGCGCTCTCCGCAGACGAGGCCCGCCGCATCGCCCTCCACGCCCAGGGCTTCCTCGGCACCCCCAACCGCAAGGCCGGCGTCCGCGGCACCCTCCGCCACCTCGGCGCGGTCCAACTCGACACCATCTCGGTCCTGGCCCGCTCCCACGAACTCATCCCGTACGCACGCCTGGGAGCCGTAGGCCGCAAAACGGTCGAGGACGCCTATTGGACGGACACACACGCCTTCGAGTACTGGTCCCACGCCGCCTGCATCCTCCCCATCGAGGAATGGCCCCACTTCGCCTTCCGCCGCCGCGCCTACCGCAACCGCCCCCACTGGAACCACACCCTCCCGGACGGCACCTACGACCAGGTCATCAAGCAACTCCGCTCCGAAGGCCCCCTCACCGCCACAGAGTTGGGCGGCGCGAAGAAGACCAGCGAGTGGTGGGACTGGTCCGGCACAAAGGTCGCCGTGGAGCGCGCGCTGATGTACGGCGAGGTGGTCTGCGTGGAGCGCCGCGGCTGGAAACGCGTGTACGACCTGGCAGAACGCGCCGTCCCCACGGCCCTGCTGCACGACGACCTGGACGACACCGAGTGCCTGCGCACCCTCGTCCGCCTCGCCGGCAAGTCCCTCGGCGTCGGCACCCGCGCGGACATCGCCGACTACCACCGCCTCAAGGGCGACCAGGTCGACGCGGTGATCGACGACTCGGGCCTGGTCCCGGTCACGGTCGAGGGCTGGTCCAAGCCGGCCTGGGCGGACCCCGCGGCCCTGGAGACACCCCCGCGCGGCCGCCACCGTACGACGCTCCTGTCGCCCTTCGACTCCCTGATCTGGGAACGCGCGCGCACGGAGCGGATCTTCGGCTTCACCCACCGCCTGGAGGCCTACGTCCCCAAGCCGAAGCGGGTGTACGGCTACTTCGCGATGCCGGTCCTGGCCGGCGGCCGTCTCGTCGGCCGCGTCGACCCGGCACGCGAGGGCCGCACCCTCGTCGCCAGGCAGGTCACCCTGGACGGCCCGAAGGCGGTCCCGGCGGTGGCCCAGGCACTGGTCGAGGCGGCGAGCTGGGTGGACTGCACGGACGTACGCGTCGAAAGAGTGGACGCACCGGACCTCCGGGAGCCCCTGACCAGTGAACTCACCCGAGCACTGGCTTGACGGAAGCGCCGGACCTCAACGGACCTCAGCGGATCTCGAGGATCTTCTCCCGCATCGCATAGACGACAGCCTCCATCCTGGAGTGCAGCTGCAGCTTCTCCAGGATGTTGCGCACATGGTTCTTCACGGTGTTCTCGGAGATGAACAACTCCTTGGCGATATCGCGGTTGTTCATACCGGTGGCGACGAGTTTGAGAACCTCGAGCTCCCGGTCCGTCAGCCGCGGCGCGGGCACAAGTCGGCGTTCGTCCGTCCGCTGGATCATCGATTTGAACTCGGTGAGCAGTTTCGACGCCATGGACGGGCTGATCTGCGACTGCCCGTCGGCCACCGCGCGAATGGCGGTGGCCACCTCGTCCGTGGAGATCTCCTTGAGAAGATATCCGGTCGCGCCGGCCTTGATCGCCTCGTAGAGGTCGGCTTCCTCATCGCTGATCGTCAACATGATGATCTTGGCGCTGGGTGCCACCTCCTTGATGGAGGTGCACGCCTCGATACCGCCCCGCTTGGGCATCCGTACGTCCATCAGGACGATGTCGGGCAGCAGATCGGCGGCCTTGTCGACGGCCTCGGCGCCGTCGCCCGCCTCGCCCACGACCTGGATGTCCTCCTCGGCCGCGAGCACGATCTCGAGTCCCCGTCGGAAGAGGGCATGGTCGTCGACGACCAGGACACGGATGGGCTCCTTGCGTGGTGAGCCCGCGTCCGATCCGACGCCGACGACGCCGTCGCCGGCGCCCTCGGCATGCATCGGTCCGAAGCTGTCCGCCATCGTTCCTCCCCCTGAAGGCTGTGGCTGGTCATGTGCCATCGCCAACCCAAGGCAACGGCCCACCGATTGGGCCGATGCGGCCATGATTTCATGCCCGGACGACACTGCGGTGACAGAGCCGGGCGCGAAGTGGTCGCACACCGGTGCCCCTGGGGGCGCACAGGCGCTCCAGGGGCACCGCTCAGCCGTCAGCCGGGCGCGTGTCAGCCACCCAGCGTGCCGCCGGCCGCGGGAGGCGGCGCCTGGGCGACCATGGGGTCCGTGCTGAGGTGGATGACGCCGTAGTCGTAGGCGTGCCGCCGGTAGACGACACTCGGTTCCTTGGTCTCGGAGTCGACGAACAGATAGAAGTCGTGCCCGACCAGCTCCATCTCGTAAAGAGCCTGGTCAAGGGTCATCGGGGAGGCGACGTGGGTCTTCTCGCGGACGATGAGGGGGCCTTCGCCCTTCACTTCCAGCGAGCCGATCTTCTTGGTGGGTACGCCGTCCGGCTCCTGCTCATGGACCGGGTCGCCGTTCCCGTTGAGCGTCGCCGCACCCGGGACGTGGTCGGGAACCTCGGCCGCCGTGAGCCGGCGGGAGCCGCGACGGGAGTAACGCTTGTCGTGCTGCTTGCGCAGCCGGGCGTCGAGCTTTTCCGCCGCCAGGTCGAGCGCCGCGTACGGATCACTTGCTGCCGCCTCCGCCCGGATCACCGGACCGCGGGAGCGGAGCGTGATCTCCACTCGGTCACAGCGGTCGGCCTGTCGGGGGTTCGGCTCCTTGGACACCTCGACGTCGAGGCTGATCACCTTGCCGTCGAGCTTCTGGATCTTCTCCAGCTTCAGCTTCTCGGCCACGTGCTTGCGGAACCGCTCGGGCACCTCGGTCTTGCGGCCCTTGACGACGATGTCCACGCAGAACTCCGTTCCCGGATCACTCCGCGCCACTGGCGGAGCATCTCCCTTTTGCACCAGGTCCCGGTGAGCCCCGGAACCTCGGACTCGGTGACGTCCACCTCCTCCCCCGTGGGCAAGATCTCCACTCCACCGGGACGGGTGATGGTGAAAAACCCGCGGCACGGCAATCGGATATGAGAGGTGTGGCCTGGGCCTTTCCTCACAACCGAACATATCTCGCCCGGACGGATGTCGTCACCCTCTACCGCGGCGTACCTCCGTTCAGGTGAATTGGCCCTCTTATTACCTGCAACGATGCGACTTCGCAGTCAGTTCCGGTTTATTTCGAAAGAACTTGGCGATGCCGCGACCACAGCCGCGCAGATGACGTCACCGGCACGGTAGGTCCGCACCATTCCGGGCCCACCGCCCACGTCTGCCTCCGCCGATCGATTCCTCCGTCCCCCTGTGCCTTCCCGAGCAGCCGTGCCGTACACAGGTGTTACGGCTGAGCCGTACACGACCGCGCCACTCCCCCGCCCCCGCCCCCGCGCGACCGCCTCCGCGGCCACAGCCGTCGCCACCCGCACGGCACGCGCCGCCTCTGTCAGGGACGCGCCGGTCGTCATCAGGTCGTCGACGAGCACGACCGGACCGCCGAGAAGCAACCGCCCACCACCGGGAACGACCTCGAGCGCACCCGAGAGATTCTTCAGCCGCTCCCGCGAATCGAGCCCCGACTGATCAGCCACGGGCCGCCGCTGCCGCAACACACCGACCACCCGCGCCGCCACCCCACCGCGCCGCAGCTCCCTCGCCGCCGCCAGTGCGATCCGCCGCGCCGGATCATGCCCCCGAGCCCCCACCACCCGCCGCGCAGAAGGCACAGGAACAAGCAATACGACCCGGTCCCCCGCTCCTGAACCCCCGACTCCCGCTGCCGCCCCGACCCCAGAAGCGGCTCCCGCCGACCCCACCCCAGGCCCCACAGCCGCCCCGGCAAACCCCGCAACACCACCCTCAGACCCCGCCCGGGCTCCCGCCGAGCAGCCCTCACGCCCCGGGCCAGCACTCAAGGAGCCTCGACCACGCGCCCCCGCCAGGCCGCCCTCGTGCCCCATCAAGGCACCCGCCGCGGAATCGCCCGCCCGTTCCTCCGCGGCATCCGCCGACCCCCGGCCCTCGGCCCCGGCAACACCTCCGGCCCACCCAGCTCCCACGGGCCCTCGGCGCCCACCCCCTGTCAGGCCTCCGAACGCGCCACCGGCCCCCACAGGCCCCTCGCCGGAGCACCCCGGCCCAACGACACGACGCCCCCGCTCCGCCCTCTCAGAGCCCCACGCAGGCCCCTCAGAGCCCCAGCCAGCTCCCATCGGCCCCGCACCAGCTCCGGTCACCGCACCACAGCCGTCCGCCGCACCCCCGGCCCACGCCTCCCACAGCCCCGCCCGCACGGCCCCCGCCAGAGCCGCGCCCAGGGGTGCCGCCAAGGTCAGTGCGCCGCGTTCCTTGTGTGCCAGCAGCACCGCCCGCACCTCGTCGGCGTACGGCGCGGCCGCATGCACCGCCGGCAGCCCCGTCGGCTCCGGCTCCGGTCGCACCCGGCACGGCACGGTCCCGCTCAGGGCGGCACGGCACTCCGGACAGAGCACCGTGCGAACCCTCCCGCAGCCTCCGCACTCGGCCGGCAGCACCAGGTCGGTCAGGTCCTGCCACCACCCCCGCATGCCCACCACTGTGCCAACGCCCGCGCCACCCGGCCAGCCCTGTGGACAACCCCCTGTGGACAACTCCCCGCACGGCTCGCGCCCCGGTCCGAAACCGCCCACCACACCGACCAGGCCTCGCCGATCCACGCCGCGCCGCGCCTACCCGGGATAGACCGGCGCCGTCCCGTCCTTCACCACCTGCTGCCACTTCGCCCCGGACAGGAGCCGGACGATGCCGTCCTCCTCCGAGTACGCCATCAACGGCAGTTGCTCGTCCTCGGACGAGGCCAGGACCTTCACACCTGTCAGCGCGGCAGGCGCCGACCCCACCGGAGTGGAGCCGTCGACCTGGACGTACGCCATCTGCTGCACGCCGCCGTCCTCGCGTCCCACCACCACGAGCCGGCTGTCCCCAGCCCACGACATGGCGGTGACCTCCACCAACTGCGGTGCCACCGAGCGAGGTTCGACGACCGCGATGGGCTTCTGCCCGCTCGCCTTGTCACCCCGCTCGATCCGCCCGACGTAGAGGGACTTCTTGCTGCCCTTCTCCACGATGAGCGCGATCCGCACTCCGTCGGCGGCCATGCGCACCGCGTCGATGCGTCCGTCGAGCCCCGTGGTGTCGACTTCGATGGGCTCGCCCGCGCCGTTCTTCAGGAGCAGCAGCCGAGGGTGGTCGGGATCGCGGTCGGCCACCCATAGGTCGCCCTCGCCGTCCCAACTGGGCGTGGTGAGACGGTCGTTCTGGGTCTTGCCGTCGCTGTGCAGGACCGGCTCGCCGAGCGACGCCCCCGACACCAGCGACCCGACGTACAGGTCGCTGCCGTCCAGGGACACCCCGGCCGCCTTGCGCTCGTCCCGGGAGACCGCGGCCGACCGCAGCTCCTTCTCACCCTCACCGAGCGCACCCGGCACCGCCGCGAAGGACTCCGGGTTGGTGCTCGCGCTCGCCAGCCTGACGAGGCGGTGCTTGCTGTCGATGAAGTACTGGTAGCCGTCCTTCGCGACCTCGTGCACCACCGCGGTCTCGGCGTCGCTCTCGTCGAGGGGGCCGCACAGCTGGGTGCCGTCGGAGCGCTGCAGTTCGACCGAGTTCACCCCCGTGGGGGTCAGGTCCCGCAGCGTGAACAGGAGTTGTGCGGCCATCTCCTGGCACTTCTTCGAACCGACCCGGTCCGCCTTGGCATTCAACGGCACCGTCAGCCGGTTCTGATCGTCGGGCGTCAGCTGGGTGACGTCCTTCTTCAGCGCCGTACCGGTGGGGAAGCTCGACCTGACGACCGGGTTCAGCCAGCGAGAGGGCCCGGCGAGCAGCAGACTCACGGTCTGTGTCATCGGGTCGACCTTCTTGCGCACATAGACGGGGTCGGCGACGGCCACCGGCTGGCCGTCCGACTCGGTCGAGGAGTTCGAGGCGAAGTAGTACCTGTTGACCGACGTGTAGTTGCGCAGGAAGTCCGACTTGCCCATGACCACGCCCCGCGGCGGCGAGTCGATGCGCCACTGCTTGGACTTCTTCTCACGCACGAGGTGCAGCGTCTTGTCGTACTGGCCGCCGGCGGGCGAGTACACCTGCTGTCCGTCGACGGTGGCGACCTTCTCGCCGGTCAGCGAGAACACGGCGTCGGACGAGTCCTTCCCGCCGCTCGAAAGCTTCTCGGACGAGTCCGGCCCGTCCGCGAGCACCGTGAGCGACGCCTCGGGCTTCCAGGTGCGCGCGACGTTGGCGGTCAGATACTTTCGCGCCGTCTCGAAATCGGAGTCGTCACTGGTCAGCGCTTCGAGAAAGCCGTCCACGATCTCCGGCGCCTCGGCGTTCTCCCGGGGCGGCTGTGCGTAGACCCGTACCTGCGGGTCCTGCCGCGGCGTGGACTCCACCCCGCGCAGGTCCCCGCTGTCCGGCATCGAGGCGCACCCCGCCAGCAGTACGGCGCCACAGGCGACCGACACCACCGTGCGCACCGGTCCCCGCCGGCCGCCCCCCACGCGGTCAGCGCCCACGACTTGCCTCCCCTTGCTTGTTCCGGTCCTCAGGACCGACGTTCCGGGCATCCGAGGACTGCGCGTCCGCGGCGCCCGTGTCGTCCGCCTGCCTCGCTCCCCCGGTGGGCCGCGGGACCACGCGCGCGCCATTGCCGGGCAGCGCCGTCGGATCCGCGGTGGGGGCGGCGGACGGCCTCGGCGCGAGGGGCGCCGGCTCGCTCGAAGTCTGCACCGGCACGGTGGCGCGCTTCTCCCCGTCCCCCGCGCGCGGCAAGCCGGCGTCATTAAGTCCACGATTGCGGCGCGAGTCCTTAGGCTCCAGCGGTATCGGCGAGCCCCGCAACGGCTCGTCCGCCGTCCTGGGCAGCGTCAGCCGGAACTGCGAGCCACCACCCGGCTCACCCCACGTCTGCAGCCAGCCGCCGTGCAGCCGCGCGTCCTCCAGGGCGATGGACAGCCCCAGGCCCGTACCACCGGTGGTACGCGCGCGTGCCGGGTCGGCCCGCCAGAAGCGGCTGAAGACGCGGGTCGCCTCACCGGGCTTGAGCCCTACGCCGTAGTCGCGCACCGCGACCGCGACCGCCCCGCCCGCCGAGGCCAGCTTGACCACGACATCCTTGCCCTCGCTGTGCTCCACGGCGTTGACGACGAGATTGCGCAGCACCCGCTCCACCCGCCGAGCGTCGGCCTCGGCGACGACGGGCTGCTGGTCGCCCACCAGCCGTATCCGCGTGCCCTTGCGCTCGGCGAGCGGCGCGGCCCCGCTGACGACCCGCTGCACGACCACGCGCAGATCGATCGGCTCCGCCTCCAGCGCCGCCGCACCCGCGTCGAACCGGCTGATCTCCAGCAGGTCGGCGAGCAGCGACTCGAACCGGTCCAACTGGTCGGCCAGCAGCTCCGCCGACCGCGCGGTCACCGGATCGAAGTCCTCCCGCGCGTCATGGATCACGTCAGCGGCCATGCGTACGGTCGTCAGCGGCGTCCGCAGCTCGTGCGACACGTCGGACACGAACCGCCGCTGCATCCGCGACAGGTCCTCCAGCTGCTGGATCTTCAACTGAAGGTTCTGCGCCATCTTGTTGAAGGCCTCACCGAGCCGGGCGATGTCGTCCTCACCGGTGACCTTCATACGTTCCTGCAGACGCCCCGCGGACAGCCGCTCGGCGATCCCGGCCGCCATCCGCACCGGCGTGACGACCTGACGCACCACCAGCCAGGCAATGGCCCCGAGGAGTACGACGACGAAGAGCCCGGCCGTCGCCAGCGTCCCCTTGACCAGGCTCAGCGACTTCTCCTCCTGGGTGAGCGGGAAGAGGTAGTACAGCTGGTACGGCTCATTGTTCGGGTCGTTGACCTGCTTGCCGATGATCAGCGCGGGCTGCGACTCCTGGCCGTTGGTGTACACGATCCGGGTGTAGCTCTGGGCCGGGAGCAGGCTGCTATCGACGCGGTCCCGCAGGTCCTGGGGCACACTCGTCGGCGGAAAGACGTAGCCGGAGGCACGCGGACCGGGCCCCCCGCTGTCTCCACCCGCCGGCAGCGTGACGACGTCGAAGGCGCCCTGGCCGCCACTGGAGAGGGACTCCACGAGGTCGCCCATCCACTGGCTGACGTTCTGGTTGGCACGCCCGTCCGCGGCGTCCTCGCCGCCCGCACTCACCGCCGCGTCGGCCTTCTGCTTGGCCACCGAGAAACCACCCGCGGCCTGGCTCTGCGACGCCTTCACCTTGGCGTCGAGCAACCCGTTCCGCACCTGTCCGATGACGACGAAGCCGAGCAGCAGCACCACGCCCAGCGACATCAGCAGCGTGGTGACGACGACCTTGAGCTGGATGTTGCGCCGCCACAGCCGCATGACGGGCAGCAGCGGCCGGCGCACCCAGCGCATGAACAGCCTCAGGACCGGGCTGCCCTGGACTCCGCCCTGCAGCAGCCCGCCCTCGAAGAAGCGTCCCCAGCGGGAGCCCGAGGTCTTCCGACCGACAGGCCGCTCCGCACGGGCCCCGGTCCGCCCGGGCGACGAAGCGGCACTGTCTCCGGACATGTCAGCTGGGTCCTGCCTTGTATCCCACGCCACGAACGGTCACCACGATCTCGGGCCGCTCCGGGTCCTTCTCGACCTTGGAGCGCAGCCGCTGCACATGCACGTTGACCAGACGGGTGTCGGCGGCGTGCCGGTAACCCCACACCTGCTCGAGCAGCACCTCACGGGTGAACACCTGCCACGGCTTGCGCGCCAGTGCGACCAGCAGGTCGAACTCCAGCGGCGTCAGCGCGATCGACTGCCCGTCCCGCTTCACGGAGTGACCGGCCACGTCGATGACGAGGTCGCCGATGGAGAGCTGCTCGGGGGCCGGCTCCTCCGACCTCCGCAGCCGCGCCCGGATACGGGCGACGAGCTCCTTCGGCTTGAACGGCTTCACGATGTAGTCATCGGCACCCGACTCCAGGCCCACGACGACGTCGACGGTGTCGCTCTTCGCCGTGAGCATCACGATCGGCACCCCGGACTCCGCCCTGATCAGGCGGCACACCTCGATGCCGTCCCGACCGGGCAGCATCAGGTCCAGGAGCACCAGGTCGGGTTTGGTCTCACGGAATGCGGCCAGCGCCTTGTCGCCGTCGGCTACGAAAGACGGCTCAAAACCTTCACCACGCAGCACAATGCCGAGCATCTCGGCCAGTGCGGTGTCGTCGTCGACGACAAGGACTCGTCCCTTCATAAACGCCATCATCCCATTCTCATAACAGTGACAGAGGCGCTGGTGAGCAGGGTCACTGGCCCGTGACGATAGTCGTACCAGGTCGTCACTGTCTGCCCCCGTCCGGCGACGTCGATGTCAGTAACGGATGTCAGCTACTACTGACATCGACCCAGCGTAGGCGCACCCTCACACCATGGTCGGCCCTACGGCTTTCGGCCAGGCCTCGCCCGCCATGGGACCACTAGCCGATCGTCACCTCGCGCGACCTGGCGCACAGCTCCTCCAGCGCCTCCGCCGTCACCGGCGAAACAACGCCCTCCTCCGTGACGATCGCCGTGACCAGCTCGGGCGGCGTCACATCGAACGCCGGGTTGTACGCCGTCGTCCCCAGCGGCGCCACCGGCATCCCGCCCCCCACTCCCGTCACCGGTACCTGCGGCGCGGCGACCTCCGTCACCTCGAACCCGGGGCGCTGCTCGACCTCGATGGAGGCCCCGTCCGGCGTGTCCGGATCCACCGTCGTCACCGGCGCCACCACGATGAACGGCACATGGTGGTACCGCGCGAGCACCGCGAGCGGATAACTCCCCACCTTGTTCGCCACCGACCCGTCGGCCGCGATCCGGTCCGCCCCGATCAGCACCGCGTCCACCTCCCCCGCAGCGAACAGCGAGCCCGCCGCGTTGTCGGTGAGCAGGGTGTACGCCATCCCGCTGCGCGCCGCCTCGTACGCCGTCAGACGGGCACCCTGCAGAAGCGGTCGCGTCTCGTCCACCCACAGGCGCCTCAGCCGCCCCACCCGATGCGCCGCGAGCGCGACCGCGAACGCCGTCCCCTCGCCACCCGACACCAGCGAACCGGTGTTGCAGTGCGTGAGGATCCGATGCCCGCCGCCGGGCAGCAACTCGTCCAGCAGCGCCAGCCCGCGCTCCGCCATCCGAGCACTGGCCTCGGCGTCCTCCCGGTGCAACGCCCGTGCCGCGACCAGCGCCGCGATCGCGGCCTGCCCCGCGTCCCCGCTCTTGGCGAGCGCCGCCCGGTACGCGGACAGTGCCCGCCGCACCCCGACAGAGAGGTTCACCGCGGTGGGACGGGCACCCGCGAGCCCCGTCGCGGCCTCGTCCACGTCGAAGCCGCGCGCGGCGGCGAGCGCGACGCCGTACGCCCCCGCGATGCCGAGCACAGGGGCCCCGCGCACGGCGAGCGAACGGATCGCCTCCACCAGCGCGGGTGCGTCCGTACAGACCAGCTCGACCTCCTCGGCCGGCAGCCTCGTCTGGTCCAGAAGGACCACGACAGGGCCTTCGGGTGGCTCTTCCCAGCGGATCGTCGGTATGTCGGTCGGCCTGCTGTCCTCGCCGGATTGCGCGTACTGATCAGCCATGCGGTCAGTCTGCCCCGTATCCGGCGGACAATTGAAGGTGTGCAGCCGATACCGTGCCCGGTCCCCCGGCGACCACCCCATGGCACGATGGCTGCCAACCTGCCACCGCGACCGCGGACGGGCACCGTGAAGGAGCGACGATGAAAGACACTCCGGGCTGGGCCTCGCCCGGATCTGCCCCGTCCGACGGGCAGGAACCCGGTGCGTCCGGCCCTGCCGAGCCCGCAGACCGTCCCGGCTCCTCGGACCAGCCCGGCGCGGACCCGCAGGGCCCCGGCTCGAAGTGGTCCAAGGAGCAGCCGCCACCCGCCCAGTGGTCCGCACCGACCGGACCGGCGAACCCCGGCCAGGCCCCGCCGCCCCCACCACCCGGCCCCGGCTGGGGCGCCCGTCCCCCGGCCAGCCCCGGCGGTCCCGGCAACGGTCAAGGCGGATACGGCGGCTGGGGAAGCGGCTGGGGCGGCCCCCCGCCGGCGGCCAAACCCGGTGTGATCCCGCTGCGCCCGCTCGGCGTGGGCGAGATCCTCGACGGCGCGGTCTCCACCATGCGCACCTACTGGCGCACGGTCCTGGGCATCTCCCTGACCGTCGCGGTCGTCACGCAGATCGTCGTCATCCTCCTCGAAGGCCTGGTCCTCAACGACGCCAGCACCGCGGCACTCGACGACCCCAGCGCCAGCGTCGACGAACTGACCCGCGCCTTGGGCGACGCCATGCTCAGCACCGGTGTCGTCTTCCTGATCTCGCTGATCGGCACGATCGTGGCGACCGCCCTGCTCACGACGGTCACCAGCCGCGCGGTCCTCGGCAAGTCGGTGACCACCGGCGAGGCCTGGCGCGACGCCCGACCTCAGGTGGCCAAGCTCTTCGGCCTGATCTTCCTGCTGATCCTCATCGCCGTCGCCGTCGTCGCGGTCGGAGCCCTGCCGGGCATCCTCGCCGTCGTCGCGGGAGCCGGCGACGGGGGAGCAGCCCTCGCCGTCCTCGGCAGCCTCGCCACCGGCGTCGTCGCCCTGTGGCTGATGGTCCGCTTCTCCCTCGCCTCGCCCGCGCTGATGCTGGAGAAGCAGGGCATCCTCAAATCGCTGAGCCGCTCCGCGAAGCTGGTCCGCGGCTCCTGGTGGCGCGTCTTCGGCATCCAGCTGCTCGCCACGCTCATCGCCAACATCGTCGCCTCGATCGTCGTCCTTCCCTTCGCCTTCATCGCCTCCGCCCTGGACGGAGAGGGCTTCACCGGCCTCGTGAACAGCGGAAGCGATTTCGGCTGGACGTACCTCATCGTCAGCGGCGTCGGCTCGGTGATCGGCGCCATGATCACCTTCCCGATCACCGCGGGCGTCACCGTGCTCCTCTACATCGACCAGCGCATCCGCCGCGAGGCCCTCGACATCGACCTCGCCCGCGCGGCAGGCATCCAGGACTCCGGCTCCGGCACCGCCGGCCCCACGCCCGGAGGCTGATGCGGTGAGCCTGACGGGGGGAGTTCCGGCATCGCTGCCGACGATGCCGAGCGCAGTCGTGCGCGCCGGCGACACCTTCGTGCTGCCACTGTCACGCTCCGACGGCGAGCCGCCGATCACCATCCCGCGTGATCCCGCGCGCGAGGCGGCGCAACGCGAACTGTCCAAGCGCCTGTACCACGAGAACGACCCCAGCTGGTTCCAGCGTGCCCTCGACGCCTTCTGGGACTGGGTCGACAAACTGTTCAGTACAGCCGCGACCGCGACCCCCGGCGGAGCGCTCGGCCTGGTCGTCATCATCCTGGCCGTCGTCGCGGTCCTGGGCGCCCTGTGGTGGCGCCTCGGCACCCCGCGCCGCGAACCCGCCTCCTCCGCCACCCTGTTCGACGACCGCCCCCGCAGCGCCGCCGAACACCGCGCGACCGCCGAGGCACACGCCGCCCAGGGCCACTGGAACCAGGCCGTCCAGGAACGCATGCGAGCCATCGTCCGCTCCCTGGAGGAACGCGCCCTCCTCGACATCCGCCCCGGCCGCACCGCAGACGAGGCCGCCGCGGAAGCCGCCCGCGCCCTGCCCACCCGCGCGGACCGGCTGCACACCGCAGCCCGCGACTTCGACGACGTCACATACGGCGGCCGCAGGGCGAGCCGGCAGTCGTACCAGCGCATCGCCGACCTCGACCGCGACCTGGAACGCACCAAGCCCCAACTCGCGACCAGCACCCACAATGCGGCCCCCAACCCCCGCCAGGGAGCCGCCGAATGACCACCGAGGCCACCCTCCCGTCCACCTCGGCCTCGCCCACAGCACGCCAGGTATGGACCCGCACGCGAGGCATCGCGCTCGCCCTCGTCGCCCTCCTGGCCGCCGCCGTCACGATCGCCGTGATGCGCTCCGACGCCCGGCACGGCAACCTCGACCCGCGCTCCGCCGACCCCTACGGCAGCCGCGCCGTCGCCGAACTCCTCGCCGACCGCGGGGTGTCCACCCGCGTGGTCGCCACCCTGGACGAAGCACGCGCCGCCGCCGACCCGGACACGACCCTCCTGGTCGCCCTCCCCGACCTGCTGACGCACCGTCAACAGACCCGTCTGCACTCCACGACCGTCGAATCCGGCGGCCGCACGGTCCTCGTCGCCCCCGGCAGCGCGTCCGTGGAACGGCTCGCCCCCGACGTCACGGCAGACCCCGCCACCAGCGCCGACTCCACGCTCGAGCCCGGCTGCGACCTGCCCGCCGCCCGGCGCGCGGGCGCCGCCGACACCGGCGGCATCCGCTACACCACCACCCACCTCGACGCCGACTCCTGCTACCCCAGCCAGCGCCTGGCCACCCTGCTGCGCGTCCCGACGACCGGGAGCGGCGACACCGTCGTACTCGGCGCGCCCGACATCCTCCGCAACGACCGCCTCGACGAGCAGGGCAACGCCTCCCTCGCCCTCCAACTCCTCGGCTCCCGCCCCCATCTGGTCTGGTACCTCCCCTCGCTCTCCGACGCGTCGGCCGCCGACGACGACGAACGCAGCTTCTTCGACCTGCTCCCCTCGGGCTGGCGCTGGGGCACCCTGCAACTCTTCGTCGCCGCAGCCCTGGCCGCCCTCTGGCGGGCACGCCGACTCGGCCCCCTCGTACCCGAAAGACTCCCCGTGGCGATCCGCGCCTCCGAAACCGTCGAAGGCCGAGCCCGCCTCTACCGCAAGGCCAACGCCCGTGACCGCGCGGCCGCCGCTCTCCGCTCCACCACCCGCACCCGCCTCGCCCCCCTCGTAGGCGTCCCCGTCTCCCAGGCACACGCGCCCGAAGCCCTGCTCCCCGCCCTGTCCGCGCATCTCCACAACGACGGACAGACCCTGCCCGCCCTGCTCTTCGGCCCGCCGCCCGGAGACGACGCAGCCCTCGTCTCTCTCGCCGACCAACTCGACGCCCTCGAAAGAGAGGTACGCCGTTCATGATGGCCCCGACCACTGACAACGCCGGGTACCCCGGGGACCCGGACACCGCCCGGGCCTCCCTGGAAGCCCTGCGCGCCGAGATCGCCAAAGCCGTGGTCGGCCAGGACCCCGCCGTGACCGGCCTTGTCGTCGCCCTCCTCTGCCGCGGACACGTTCTCCTAGAAGGAGTCCCCGGGGTCGCCAAAACGTTGCTCGTCCGCGCCCTCGCATCCGCACTCGAACTCGACACCAAGCGCATCCAGTTCACCCCGGACCTCATGCCGAGCGACGTGACGGGCTCCCTCGTCTACGACACCCGATCCGCCGAGTTCTCCTTCCAGCCCGGCCCGGTCTTCACCAACCTCCTCCTCGCGGACGAGATCAACCGCACACCTCCCAAGACCCAGTCGTCCCTCCTCGAAGCGATGGAGGAACGCCAGGTCACGGTCGACGGCACCCCCCGCCCGCTCCCGGACCCCTTCCTGGTCGCCGCGACCCAGAACCCGGTGGAGTACGAGGGCACCTACCCCCTCCCCGAAGCGCAGCTGGACCGCTTCCTCCTCAAACTCACCATCCCCCTCCCCTCCCGCCAGGACGAGATCGACGTCCTCACCCGCCACGCCGAAGGCTTCAACCCCCGCGACCTGCACGCCGCCGGCATCCGCCCGGTAGCGGGCCCCGCAGACCTGGAAGCCGCCCGAGCAGCGGTCGCGAAGACGACCATCTCCCCCGAGATCACGGCCTACGTCGTCGACATCTGCCGCGCCACCCGCGAATCCCCGTCCCTGACCCTCGGCGTGTCCCCCCGAGGCGCCACGGCCCTCCTCGCGACCTCCCGCGCCTGGGCCTGGCTGACAGGCCGCGACTACGTCATCCCCGACGACGTGAAGGCCCTCGCGCTCCCCACCCTCCGGCACCGCGTACAACTCCGTCCGGAGGCCGAAATGGAGGGCGTGACAGCCGACTCCGTCATCCACGCGATCCTCGCCCACGTCCCCGTCCCCCGCTGATGGCGCTCACCGGACGCGCCGCACTGCTCGCGGCCCTGGGCTCGATCCCCGTCGGCATCTGGGAACCCGGCCTGACGGGGCTCCTCGCCGTGAACGCCCCCCTGGCCCTGGCCTGCGCCTGCGACTTCGCCCTCGCGGCCCCCGTACGCCGCCTGCGCCTGACCCGCTCCGGCGACACCTCCGTACGCCTGGGAGAGACGGCCGACGTCACCCTGACGGTCACCAACCCGTCCAACCTCCCGCTCCGGGCCCACCTCCGCGACGCCTGGCCCCCCAGCAGCTGGCTCCCCGGCACTGAGACAACGGCCTCCCGCCACCGCCTCACGGTCCCCGCAGGTGAACGCCGCCGCCTCACCACCCGCCTGCGCCCCACTCGCCGAGGCGACCGCCAGGCCGACCGCGTGACGATCCGCTCCTACGGCCCTCTCGGCCTCTTCAACCGCCAAGGCACCCACAACGCCCCCTGGACGGTACGCGTCCTGCCCCCGTTCACCAGCCGCAAGCACCTCCCCTCGAAGCTCGCCCGACTACGCGAACTCGACGGCCGCACCAGCGTGCTCACCCGCGGCGAGGGCACAGAATTCGACAGCCTTCGCGAATACGTCCCCGGCGACGACACCCGCTCCATCGACTGGCGCGCCACAGCCCGCCAGTCCGCGGTCGCCGTACGCACCTGGCGCCCCGAACGCGACCGCCACATCCTCGTCGTCCTCGACACCGGCCGAACGTCAGCCGGCCGTGTGGACGACGCCCCACGCCTCGACGCCTCCATGGACGCGGCACTACTCCTGGCAGCACTCGCCTCCCGCGCCGGCGACCGCGTCGACCTCCTCGCCTACGACCGCCGACTACGCGCCCTGGTCCAGGGCCGCACAGCAAGCGACGTCCTACCGTCCCTGGTCAACGCAATGGCGACACTCGAACCGGAACTCGTCGAAACAGACGCACGCGGTCTTACGGCCACTGCACTCAGGACGGCCCCACGCCGCTCCCTGATCGTGCTGCTGACAACACTCGACGCCGCCCCGGTCGAAGAAGGACTGCTTCCCGTCCTTTCCCAGCTCACCCAGCGCCACACCGTCCTCGTGGCATCCGTGGCCGACCCCCACGTCACCCGCATGGCCAAGGCCCGCGGAAACACCGAAGCCGTCTACGAGGCCGCATCAGCCGCACAAGCACAGAGCGAACGTCATCGCACCGCGGAACAGCTCCGACGGCACGGTGTCACCGTCGTCGACGCAACACCGGATGAGCTGGCGCCGACACTGGCGGATGCGTATCTGGCCCTGAAGACGGCGGGCCGTCTGTAATCCAGCGCTCGGAAAGAAAATCGGAAAGAAGAGCAAGGGCTTGAAATAGAAAAAGGCCCACGCCTGATGGCGTGGGCCTTTTCTAAAATTTGTTCGGCGGTGTCCTACTCTCCCACAGGGTCCCCCCTGCAGTACCATCGGCGCTGTAAGGCTTAGCTTCCGGGTTCGGAATGTAACCGGGCGTTTCCCTCACGCTATGACCACCGAAACACTATGAAACTGTCGAACCATGCCACACCACACCCGATTACGGGTATGGGGCTGTTCGTGGTTTCAGAACCAACACAGTGGACGCGAGCAACTGAGGACAAGCCCTCGGCCTATTAGTACCGGTCACCTCCGCACGTTACCGTGCTTCCAGATCCGGCCTATCAACCCAGTCGTCTACTGGGAGCCTTAACCCCTCAAAGGGGGTGGGAATACTCATCTCGAAGCAGGCTTCCCGCTTAGATGCTTTCAGCGGTTATCCCTCCCGAACGTAGCCAACCAGCCATGCCCTTGGCAGAACAACTGGCACACCAGAGGTTCGTCCGTCCCGGTCCTCTCGTACTAGGGACAGCCCTTCTCAATATTCCTGCGCGCGCAGCGGATAGGGACCGAACTGTCTCACGACGTTCTAAACCCAGCTCGCGTACCGCTTTAATGGGCGAACAGCCCAACCCTTGGGACCGACTCCAGCCCCAGGATGCGACGAGCCGACATCGAGGTGCCAAACCATCCCGTCGATATGGACTCTTGGGGAAGATCAGCCTGTTATCCCCGGGGTACCTTTTATCCGTTGAGCGACGGCGCTTCCACAAGCCACCGCCGGATCACTAGTCCCGACTTTCGTCCCTGCTCGACCCGTCGGTCTCACAGTCAAGCTCCCTTGTGCACTTACACTCAACACCTGATTGCCAACCAGGCTGAGGGAACCTTTGGGCGCCTCCGTTACTCTTTAGGAGGCAACCGCCCCAGTTAAACTACCCATCAGACACTGTCCCTGATCCGGATCACGGACCCAGGTTAGACATCCAGCACGACCAGACTGGTATTTCAACGACGACTCCCCCTGAACTGGCGTCCAGAGTTCACAGTCTCCCAGCTATCCTACACAAGCCGAACCGAACACCAATATCAAACTGTAGTAAAGGTCCCGGGGTCTTTCCGTCCTGCTGCGCGAAACGAGCATCTTTACTCGTAGTGCAATTTCACCGGGCCTATGGTTGAGACAGTCGAGAAGTCGTTACGCCATTCGTGCAGGTCGGAACTTACCCGACAAGGAATTTCGCTACCTTAGGATGGTTATAGTTACCACCGCCGTTTACTGGCGCTTAAGTTCTCAGCTTCGCCCAACCGAAGTCGGACTAACCGGTCCCCTTAACGTTCCAGCACCGGGCAGGCGTCAGTCCGTATACATCGCCTTACGGCTTCGCACGGACCTGTGTTTTTAGTAAACAGTCGCTTCTCGCTGGTCTCTGCGGCCACCCCCAGCTCACCGAGTAAATCGGATCACCAGTGATGGCCCCCCTTCTCCCGAAGTTACGGGGGCATTTTGCCGAGTTCCTTAACCATAGTTCACCCGAACGCCTCGGTATTCTCTACCTGACCACCTGAGTCGGTTTAGGGTACGGGCCGCCATGAAACTCGCTAGAGGCTTTTCTCGACAGCATAGGATCATCCACTTCACCACAATCGGCTCGGCATCAGGTCTCAGCCTTAATGAATGGCGGATTTACCTACCACTCGGCCTACACCCTTACCCCGGGACAACCACCGCCCGGGCTGGACTACCTTCCTGCGTCACCCCATCACTCACCTACTACCACCGTGGTTCGGCGGCTCCACCACTTTCCATTCCCCGAAGGGTCCGGAACGGCTTCACGGCCTTAGCATTAATGGGTTCGATGTTTGACGCTTCACAGCGGGTACCGGAATATCAACCGGTTATCCATCGACTACGCCTGTCGGCCTCGCCTTAGGTCCCGACTTACCCTGGGCAGATCAGCTTGACCCAGGAACCCTTAGTCAATCGGCGCACACGTTTCTCACGTGTGTATCGCTACTCATGCCTGCATTCTCACTCGTGAACCGTCCACCACTGCCTTCCGGCGCGGCTTCACCCGGCACACGACGCTCCCCTACCCATCCCAGCGGGCGTTGGCCCTCATGCTGAAATGACACGACTTCGGCGGTACGCTTGAGCCCCGCTACATTGTCGGCGCGGAATCACTAGACCAGTGAGCTATTACGCACTCTTTCAAGGGTGGCTGCTTCTAAGCCAACCTCCTGGTTGTCTGTGCGACTCCACATCCTTTCCCACTTAGCGTACGCTTAGGGGCCTTAGTCGATGCTCTGGGCTGTTTCCCTCTCGACCATGGAGCTTATCCCCCACAGTCTCACTGCCGTGCTCTCACTTACCGGCATTCGGAGTTTGGCTAAGGTCAGTAACCCGGTAGGGCCCATCGCCTATCCAGTGCTCTACCTCCGGCAAGAAACACACGACGCTGCACCTAAATGCATTTCGGGGAGAACCAGCTATCACGGAGTTTGATTGGCCTTTCACCCCTAACCACAGGTCATCCCCCAGGTTTTCAACCCTGGTGGGTTCGGTCCTCCACGAAGTCTTACCTCCGCTTCAACCTGCCCATGGCTAGATCACTCCGCTTCGGGTCTTGAGCGCGCTACTATATCGCCCTATTCGGACTCGCTTTCGCTACGGCTTCCCCACACGGGTTAACCTCGCAACACACCGCAAACTCGCAGGCTCATTCTTCAAAAGGCACGCAGTCACGACGCATTGAGTAAACTCAATGCGCGACGCTCCCACGGCTTGTAGGCACACGGTTTCAGGTACTATTTCACTCCGCTCCCGCGGTACTTTTCACCATTCCCTCACGGTACTATCCGCTATCGGTCACCAGGGAATATTTAGGCTTAGCGGGTGGTCCCGCCAGATTCACACGGGATTTCTCGGGCCCCGTGCTACTTGGGTGTCTCTCAAACGAGCCGTACAGATTTCAGCTACGGGGGTCTTACCCTCTACGCCGGACCTTTCGCATGTCCTTCGCCTATCCATACGGTTTCTGACTCGTCTCACAGCCGGCAGACTGTAAAAGAGAGATCCCACAACCCCGAATGCGCAACCCCTGCCGGGTCTCACACGCATACGGTTTGGCCTCATCCGGTTTCGCTCGCCACTACTCCCGGAATCACGGTTGTTTTCTCTTCCTGCGGGTACTGAGATGTTTCACTTCCCCGCGTTCCCTCCACATACCCTATGTGTTCAGGTATGGGTGACAGCCCATGACGACTGCCGGGTTTCCCCATTCGGAAACCCCCGGATCAAAGCCTGGTTGACGGCTCCCCGGGGACTATCGTGGCCTCCCACGTCCTTCATCGGTTCCTGGTGCCAAGGCATCCACCGTGCGCCCTTAAAAACTTGGCCACAGATGCTCGCGTCCACTGTGCAGTTCTCAAACAACGACCAGCCACCCATCACCCCGAACCATCCGGTTCGAGTGCACTGGGGCCGGCGTCGAGGGGGTTCATTCCCTCAGACACCCAACAGCGTGCCCGGCACCCTCGCCACTCGTGATCAGCTTTCCACGCTCCGAAGAGCAGTACTGGCAGCCCGAGATGACTGAGAGTGCCGAATAATCAACGTTCCACCCTTGAGCAACCACCGCAGAACGTTTGCCTGCGTAATGGCCCTGGACCACCAAGCAAGCTTGGCGGCCTAGATGCTCCTTAGAAAGGAGGTGATCCAGCCGCACCTTCCGGTACGGCTACCTTGTTACGACTTCGTCCCAATCGCCAGTCCCACCTTCGACAGCTCCCTCCCACAAGGGGTTGGGCCACCGGCTTCGGGTGTTACCGACTTTCGTGACGTGACGGGCGGTGTGTACAAGGCCCGGGAACGTATTCACCGCAGCAATGCTGATCTGCGATTACTAGCAACTCCGACTTCATGGGGTCGAGTTGCAGACCCCAATCCGAACTGAGACAGGCTTTTTGAGATTCGCTCCACCTCACGGTTTCGCAGCTCATTGTACCTGCCATTGTAGCACGTGTGCAGCCCAAGACATAAGGGGCATGATGACTTGACGTCGTCCCCACCTTCCTCCGAGTTGACCCCGGCGGTCTCCTGTGAGTCCCCATCACCCCGAAGGGCATGCTGGCAACACAGGACAAGGGTTGCGCTCGTTGCGGGACTTAACCCAACATCTCACGACACGAGCTGACGACAGCCATGCACCACCTGTACACCGACCACAAGGGGGGCACCATCTCTGATGCTTTCCGGCGTATGTCAAGCCTTGGTAAGGTTCTTCGCGTTGCGTCGAATTAAGCCACATGCTCCGCTGCTTGTGCGGGCCCCCGTCAATTCCTTTGAGTTTTAGCCTTGCGGCCGTACTCCCCAGGCGGGGAACTTAATGCGTTAGCTGCGGCACCGACGACGTGGAATGTCGCCAACACCTAGTTCCCACCGTTTACGGCGTGGACTACCAGGGTATCTAATCCTGTTCGCTCCCCACGCTTTCGCTCCTCAGCGTCAGTAATGGCCCAGAGATCCGCCTTCGCCACCGGTGTTCCTCCTGATATCTGCGCATTTCACCGCTACACCAGGAATTCCGATCTCCCCTACCACACTCTAGCTAGCCCGTATCGAATGCAGACCCGGGGTTAAGCCCCGGGCTTTCACACCCGACGTGACAAGCCGCCTACGAGCTCTTTACGCCCAATAATTCCGGACAACGCTTGCGCCCTACGTATTACCGCGGCTGCTGGCACGTAGTTAGCCGGCGCTTCTTCTGCAGGTACCGTCACTTTCGCTTCTTCCCTGCTGAAAGAGGTTTACAACCCGAAGGCCGTCATCCCTCACGCGGCGTCGCTGCATCAGGCTTTCGCCCATTGTGCAATATTCCCCACTGCTGCCTCCCGTAGGAGTCTGGGCCGTGTCTCAGTCCCAGTGTGGCCGGTCGCCCTCTCAGGCCGGCTACCCGTCGTCGCCTTGGTGAGCCATTACCTCACCAACAAGCTGATAGGCCGCGGGCTCATCCTTCACCGCCGGAGCTTTCAACCACCACAGATGCCTGCGGTAGTGGTATCCGGTATTAGACCCCGTTTCCAGGGCTTGTCCCAGAGTGAAGGGCAGATTGCCCACGTGTTACTCACCCGTTCGCCACTAATCCCCACCGAAGTGGTTCATCGTTCGACTTGCATGTGTTAAGCACGCCGCCAGCGTTCGTCCTGAGCCAGGATCAAACTCTCCGTGAATGTTTACCCGTAATCGGGTGCACACACACGAGAGCGGAACCACCGGCGGAATAAGCCGATGGTTCACAGCGTCCTCGCTGTGTTTTTCTTCAAAGGAACCTCATCTACGACCATGACGGCCGGAGACGGGGTATCAACTAATCTGGCGTTGATTTTTGGCACGCTGTTGAGTTCTCAAGGAACGGACGCTTCCTTTGTACTCACCCTCTCGGGCTTTCCTCCGGGCTTTTCCCTTCGGTCTTGCGTTTCCGACTCTATCAGACCGTTTCCGGCTCCGATTTCCTCGGTGCTTTCCAGGTTCCCGCTTTCGCGTTTCCCTTTCCGGCGGCTCCGACTTTATCAGAAGTTCCGGGCCGGACTGACCGGCCGCTCATTTCCGAATTATCGGGAGGGGCTTCTTCGAAACGATGTTTCAAGAAGCAGACAGACACTCACTGCTGCCGACCGGACTAGATCCAGTTCTAGGCAACTGTTTAAATCTACCTCCCCGCTCTCTCCGTGTCAACGGTTCCTGCGGGGCGAAGAGGACACTAGCAGCTCAGCCGCCCCGTACGCACATCAGGCCGCCATGGGGACCGTGGCGCTGCGTTCGGCCTCCGCGACGTCGCCCGATTCTCCGGCGCGGGCAGCGCGCCCGCCGAGGATGTAGACGTACGCGAGGAAGGCCAGTTCGGCGACGACCCCGATGCTGATGCGCGCCCAGGTGGGCAGGCCGGACGGGGTGACGAAGCCTTCGATGGCTCCGGAGATGAAGAGGATCAGGGCGAGGCCGATGGCCATGCCGATCGCCGCTCGGCCTTCCTCTGCGAGCGCGGCTCGACGCGTGCGTGGGCCCGGGTCGATGACGGTCCAGCCGAGGCGCATGCCTGTTCCCGCGGCGACGAACACCGCGGTCAGCTCCAGCAGACCGTGGGGCAGGACCAGGCCGAGGAAGGTGTCGAGGCGGCCTGCCGAGGACATCAGGCCGAAGCCGACTCCGAGGTTGAGCATGTTCTGGAAGAGGATCCAGAGGACCGGGAGGCCGAGGAAGACCCCGAGGATCAGGCACTGCGCAGCGGCCCACGCGTTGTTCGTCCAGACCTGGGCGGCGAAGGAGGCCGCGGGGTGGCTCGAGTAGTACGACTCGTACTGCCCGCCCGGGCGGGTGAGCTCGCGGAGTTCGCTGGGGGCCGCGATGGTGGCCTGCACTTCCGGGTGGGTGCCGATCCACCAGCCCAGGAGGGCTGCCACGGCTGTGGAGAGAAGCGCGGTGGGGACCCACCAATGGCGTGCTCTGTAGACCGCCGCGGGAAAGCCGTACGCCAGGAAGCGCGTGACGTCGCGCCAGGATGCGCGACGGGTGCCTGTCACGGCACTACGCGCGCGTGCCACGAGTTGGCTGAGCCGGCCCGTCAGCTGTGGGTCGGGGGCACTGGACTGGATCAGGGAGAGGTGGGTGGCCGTGCGTTGATAGAGAGTGACGAGTTCGTCGGCCTCGGTGCCGGTCAGCCGCCGCTGGCGTCGGAGCAAGGCGTCGAGGCGATCCCACTCCGCTCGGTGAGCGGAGACGAAGACGTCGAGGTCCATCGGTTCGGCTGCTCCTCGGCTGCTCGTCGGCGACTCGTCGTGGGTGTCAGCTTGTCGTACTGCGGTGCGATGCGCCCTCAGCTTGGCAGACTGGCCGTTCTCGGGGCGGGTCAGGGGAAGGACGGCGGACGTGAATGAGCTGGTGACGGGCGAGGCGGTGGCGCTGGAGTTGCGTCCTGCGCGGCTGCCGAGCAGGGCGTTGGCCGTGCTGCTCGATCTCCTGGTGGGCGTGATCGTCTACGTGGTCGTGACCATCGCGCTGGTGGCTTCCACGGCTTCCCTGGACGAGGCGGCTCAGTTCGCGGTGTCTCTGGCGGCGTTCGTGCTGGTCATGGTGGGCGGTCCCATCGCGGTCGAGACGCTCAGCCACGGTCGCTCGCTCGGGAAGTTGGCGTGCGGGCTGCGGGTGGTGCGGGACGACGGCGGACCGATCCGGTTCCGGCATGCGTTGGTGCGCGGCGGGATCGGTGTCATCGAGATCCTGCTGACGCTCGGGGTCGTCGCCTGTGTCGCGTCGCTCGTCTCGGCGCGGGGGCGACGGCTCGGGGACGTGTTCGCGGGGACTCTGGTCGTACGGGAGCGGGTTCCGGTCGCGCACACGGGATTCCTGCCTCCGCCGCCGCCCTGGCTGGCCGGACGTTTCTCCGGGCTGGACCTGTCCGCCGTTCCGGACGGGTTGTGGCTCGCCATCCGGCAGTACCTGGGGCGGATGCAGCAGTTGGACCCGCAGGTCGGCTGGGCGATGGCCGAGCGGCTCGCCGCGGACGTCTCGGCACGTACGGGGACCCCGGCGCCGCAGGGCGTTCCGCCGGCGGCGTATCTCGCGGCGGTGGTGCAGGAGCGCCAGGCCCGGGAGGCTCGGCGGGCTTTCGGGAACGGATCGGCGGCGGCGTACGGAACGCAGCCTGCTCAGCCACCTTCGCTCTCACCGGCTGCGGCTACCCCTGCTCCGCCTCCCTACTACGGTCCCGTCGCAGCGCCTCCGGCACCCGGCGCCGGGCCCGCGGGGACGCGGGAGACGCCGTCGCCTGAGCGTCCTGGTACCGGGTTCGCGCCTCCTGCGTAAGCCGTACCGCCGTACCGCCCCCTGCTCACACGAAGACGGACGGCGGTGATTCGAGGTCCTCCAACTCGATGCCGGGAGCCGACAGGACCACGTCCCCGGCGATGTGCACGGTGTGCTGCTCTCCCGTGTCCAGGGCTGTGACCTGGTATTCGTCCACGGTCAGGGGGCCGTTGTCAGTGGCGTGTGCTTCGCTTTTCATCAGCGCCCAGGACTGGTCCACGGTGCGCGGGGCGAGGACCGGATCCGTGAAGGCGACGAGTCGTACGCGGGTGGCAGATGCGGAAGGGGTGAGGCGTAGGAGACGGGTGGTGGCGATGAGGAATGCGGGGGATGTGCCGGTGAAGGCGTGGGCGGGGACATTGCCTTCCGTGGCGGTGAGCTCCGGTGGGGTCTGTACGGACCCAGGTGACGCCGTCGAGAGCGGCGCCGCGTACCTGCCAGCCCGCTGAGTGGAGTTCCAGACGGATGGGGCGGCCGAGCTCGTCGAGGGCCAGGTCGACGGAGCCGGAGTGGTCGCCCGCGGGGTTCGTCAGCTGGGCGACGTAGCGCCAGCCGGAGGGGCCGGGGGCGCAGTGGAAGTGCTCTTCTGCGAGGGAGGTGTGATCGTGCGGATCATGGAGCGAATAGCGGCCGCGGGGCATGGGGGTCCTGGGTCTTGACGGGCTGGTCCGGGCATAGCGGCACGGGCTGGTCGGGCCGGAGCGGCCAAAGGGGCAGGCCCCCGGCACGGGGGTGCGGGGGCCTGCCTCGAAGGTCCTGCTGCTGAGGAGAGTGCTCAGTAGCGGTAGTGGTCCGGCTTGTACGGCCCGTCGACGTCGACGCCGATGTACGAGGCCTGCTCCGGGCGCAGCGTCGTCAGCTTCACACCGAGCGCGTCGAGGTGGAGGCGGGCGACCTTCTCGTCCAGGTGCTTGGGCAGCGTGTAGACGCCGATCGGGTACTCCGACTGCTTGGTGTACAGCTCGATCTGGGCCAGCGTCTGGTCCGCGAACGAGTTGGACATCACGAACGACGGGTGACCGGTGGCGTTGCCCAGGTTCAGCAGACGGCCCTCGGACAGGACGATCAGGACCTTGCCGTCGGGGAACTTCCAGGTGTGGACCTGGGGCTTGACCTCGTCCTTGACGATGCCGGGGATCTTGGCGAGACCGGCCATGTCGATCTCGTTGTCGAAGTGGCCGATGTTCCCGACGATGGCCTGGTGCTTCATCTTGGCCATGTCGCTGGCCATGATGATGTCCTTGTTGCCGGTCGTGGTGATGAAGATGTCGGCCTTGTCGACGACCTCGTCGAGGGTCGTGACCTGGTAGCCGTCCATCGCCGCCTGGAGGGCGCAGATCGGGTCGATCTCGGTGATGATGACGCGCGCGCCCTGACCGCGCAGAGACTCCGCACAGCCCTTGCCGACGTCGCCGTAGCCGCAGACGACCGCGGTCTTGCCGCCGATGAGGACGTCGGTGGCGCGGTTGATGCCGTCGATCAGGGAGTGGCGGCAGCCGTACTTGTTGTCGAACTTCGACTTCGTGACGGCGTCGTTCACGTTGATCGCCGGGAAGAGGAGGAGGCCGTCGCGCATCATCTCGTACAGGCGGTGGACGCCGGTCGTGGTCTCCTCGGTCACGCCGCGGATCTCGGAGGCGAGCTGGGTCCACTTCTGGGAGCCGTCGGTGATGGTGCGGTTCAGGAGTTCGAGGACGACGCGGTGCTCGTCGTTCTCGGCGGTGTCGACCGAGGGGACCTTGCCGGCCTTCTCGTACTCGACGCCCTTGTGGACGAGGAGGGTGGCGTCACCGCCGTCGTCGAGGATCATGTTCGGGCCGCCGGTGGGGGTGTTCGGCCAGGTCAGAGCCTGCTCCGTGCACCACCAGTACTCCTCCAGGGTCTCGCCCTTCCAGGCGAAGACGGGGATGCCCTGCGGGTTCTCGGGCGTGCCGTTCGGGCCTACCGCGACGGCGGCGGCCGCGTGGTCCTGGGTGGAGAAGATGTTGCAGGACACCCAGCGGACCTCGGCGCCCAGAGCGACCAGGGTCTCGATCAGGACGGCGGTCTGCACGGTCATGTGCAGGGAGCCCATGATGCGGGCGCCGGCCAGCGGCTGGGTGGCGGCGAATTCCTTGCGGATCGCCATCAGGCCGGGCATCTCGTGCTCGGCGAGAGTGATCTCCTTGCGGCCGAACTCGGCCAGGGAGAGATCGGCGACCTTGAAGTCCTGTCGGTTGTCGACAGTCGTCATTACGGGCTGCTCCTCAAGGTTGGGGCGAGGTGGACACGGCTGGTCTGCGCGGCGGCGGACACAGGGGTGCCCGAAAGAGGACACAGGCATGCCCGGTGCGCGCAGCGCAGTCCGTCGGAGGCCCTCTCTCCCTCGGTCGATCCGCATCGGGATCGCCCGACCGCCATCAGCAGCGACGTCTGGCTCCGTCCCAAGCTACACCGGTACACCCGGGCGCCCCCAGTCCACCTCCGAACACATCGAGCCGATCACGAGGCAGCCACGAGAGGGGGTCGAGGTGGCCGCGCCATCGATAACAGGACACCCACGATCGCCGGACCAGGAGCCAACAGGCCGTGACAATCAGGGACTTTTGCACCTTTGAGCGGGGCGGCACGTGCTGCAGGATGCAAGGGATCGGGAACAGCTGATCGATCTTGCGGGGCGTCCGGGACGGCGTTCCGTGCGAACAATGGCGTTAGGAGATCGACGTGACCAGTCCGGCCGGCCCTCCCCCCACGGGCGGCGGCAGTGGCGAGCAGCAGCGGTTGAGGCTGCTCGCGGTGACCGCCTGCCCGACCGGCATCGCGCACACGTACATGGCGGCCGAGAAGCTCGCGCAGGCTGCCGAGAGCCGCGGCATCGACATGAAGGTGGAGACGCAAGGGTCGATCGGGGCCGAAAACATACTCGATGACAACGATGTCAGCACCGCGGACGGCGTCATTGTCGCCGCGGACAAGGATGTGGACCTGAGCCGTTTCGTGGGCAAGCGGGTCCTGACGGTCGGGGTGGCGGAGGGGATCCACCGTCCCGAGCAGTTGATCGAGCGGGTGCGGTCGGCACCCGTGCACCAGCCGGACGGAGCGAGCGCGCACGCGGCCGCCGCGGGCGGTGGCAAGGAGCGCAGCGTCGGGTACAAGGCGCTGATGAACGGGGTCAGTTACATGATCCCGTTCGTGGTGGTCGGCGGGTTGCTGATCGCGATCTCGCTCTCGCTCGGCGGACACACGGACCCGTCGGGGGGTCTGGTCATCCCGAAGGGCTCCTTCTGGATGGACGTGAACAACATCGGCGTCATCGGCTTCACGCTGATGGTGCCGATCCTGTCGGGGTACATCGCGTACGCCATCGGCGACCGCCCCGCCCTCGTACCCGGCATGATCGGCGGCTGGATCGCCAACACCGGTTCGCTGTACGACTCCAAGGCGGGTGCCGGGTTCATCGGGGCGATCGTGACCGGGTTCCTCGCCGGGTATCTGGTGTTGTGGATCAAGAAGGTCAAGGTCCCCAAGTTCGTGCAGCCGATCATGCCGATCATCGTCATCCCGATCGTGGCGACCACGGTGCTGGGGCTGTTCTTCATCTACGTCATCGGGAAGCCGATCTCCTGGGTGTTCGAGCACCTGACCAGCTGGCTGAGCGGGATGACGGGCACGAGCGCGATCCTGCTCGGCGCGATTCTCGGGCTGATGATCGCCTTCGACATGGGCGGGCCGGTCAACAAGACGGCGTTCCTGTTCGGCACGGGGCTCATCGCGACCGGCAATCAGACGGTCATGGGCATGTGCGCGGCCGCGATCCCGGTCATGCCGTTGGGTCAGGGCCTGGCCACGCTGATACGCAAGCGGCTCTACACCGAGCAGGAGAGGGAGACCGGGCTCGCCGCCCTGTTCATGGGCTGCTTCGGTATATCCGAGGGAGCGATCCCGTTCGCGGCGGCGCGGCCCGCGCAGGTCATCCCGGCGAACATGCTGGGCGGCGCGGTGGCCGGTGCGATCGCCGGGGTCGCCGGGGTCGAGGACGCGGTGCCGCACGGCGGGCCGATCGTGGCGGTGCTGGGTGCGGTGAGCGGTGTGCCGATGTTCTTCGTGGCCGTGGTGATCGGAACGGTCGTCACCGCGCTCACGACGGTCGCCCTTGTCGACATCAGCGAGCGGAGGCGGCGCGGCGAGGCCGTCGTCGGGGCGCCGGCGGCCGGGCCCGAGCCGGTGCTGGTCGGAGCGGGTGCGGGCGGGGCGCCGGGTGGCGGCGGGACCGTCGTAGCGCAGAAGGTCGTACGCGATTCCGTGGCGGCACCCGTCGCGAGCGCGGAGGTTCTCTCCGGGTATGTCACCGAGCAGACCGTGAAGACCGAGCTCGACGCGGTCGACAAGGAGGCCGCCGTCCGCGAGATGGCCGGGCTGCTGGCGCGGACCGGCAAGGTCGCGGACATGGACGAGCTGGTGGCGACCGCGCTGCGGCGTGAGGAGCAGGGCACGACCGGACTCGGTGAGGAGATCGCGATTCCGCACGCCAAGACGGACGCGGTGAGCGCGCCGGTCGTCGGGTTCGCCCGATCCGCCGAGGGCATCGAGTGGGGGTCGCTGGACGGTACGCGGGCGAGGTTGGTGTTTATGATCGCCGTACCGGAGGCGGCCGCGGGTGACGAGCATCTGCGGATTCTGGCGCTGCTGTCGCGGAAGTTGATGGACGCCGGGATCCGGGAGCGGCTCACCGCGGCGCCGGACGAGCGGGCGGTGCTCGAGGTGCTGGGCGAGATCCGGTAGGGCGGGGTCGGGTGAGTGCGGGCCGCGGCCACCGGGGTGCGGCCCGCACGCCCCGTTCGCAGCGGGGCGCTACTCTCTGCCGCCGCGGATGTTCCGTGTGGGGAGGGAGTGGCCTGATGGGCAGGGCTCGGGGGCTGGGGATCGCGGCCGTCGTGGTGGGGCTGGTGGGGTTGCTGGCGGGACTGGGCGGCGTCGTCTACGGGCGGTATGCCTTCGGGGGTTCCGTCGTGTCGGGCGAGAGCATGGCGCCGACGTTCGGGCGGGGGGATCGGGTTGTCTTCGAGCGGATCGACGGGAGCGAGGTGCGGCGCGGGGACGTCGTGGTGTTCTCGGCGCCGGACCGGTACGGGTTTGACGCGCTGGTGATCGAGCGGGTCGTCGGGGTGGGCGGGGACCGGGTGGCGTGCTGCACCGGGGAGGCGCGGGACGCGCGGGTCACCTTGAACGGGGAGCCGCTGCGGGAGCCGTATCTCAAGGGCGCGGAGGCCGGCGGCGGATATCCCGCCTACGACGTGCGGGTGCCCGAGGGGCGGCTGTTCCTGCTGGGCGACCACCGTGCGAACGCCCGTGACTCGCGGGCCTTTCTCGACGATCGCGGCGGGACGCTGCCGACGTCGGCGATCCGGGGGCGGGTGATCGACGACTACACCGTGCCGGTGGTCCTCGGGGTGGCGATGATCGCCGGCGTGGTGCTCGTGCTGGTCGCTGCTGGGCTGGGGATCGCCGCGATGGTCGTACGACGGAGGGCGCGGGCCGTGGTGCCGCCACCGCCGCCCTGGGCGGCGCGGGTCTGAGAGCCGAGGGGCCCACCGGAATCCCGGTGGGCCCCTCGGTGGGTGTCAGTGGCCGGCGTCGTGCTGCGCCGGTCCTCCGGGTGTCGCTTCTCGGTCAGCGCCCTTGGCGGCCTCGGACGCGCTGAAGATGTCCGGCTCGAGGTAGATCACGCGGGCGATCGGAACGGCTTCGCGGATACGGGCCTCGGCGGCGTTGATCGCGTTGGCGACCTCGGTGGCCGTGTCGTCGTGCTGGACGGCGATCTTGGCGGCGACCAGGAGCTCCTCGGGGCCGAGGTGGAGCGTGCGCATGTGGATGATGCCGGTGACGACGTCGCCGTCGACGATCGCGGCCTCGATCTTCTGGACCGCTTCGATGCCCGCGGACTCACCAAGGAGCAGCGACTTGGTCTCCACGGCCAGGACGAGCGCGATGAGGATGAGCAGGATGCCGATGCAGAGGGTGCCGATGCCGTCCCAGACGCCGTCGCCGGTGGCCAGGGCCAGGCCGACGCCGCCGAGGGCGAGGATCAGGCCGATCAGCGCGCCCAGGTCCTCCAGGAGGACGACCGGCAGCTCGGGCGCCTTGGCGTGGCGGACGAACTGCTTCCAGGACTGCCGGCCGCGCAGGCCGTTGGACTCCTTGATGGCCGTCCGGAAGGAGAAGGCCTCGGCGATGATCGCGAAGACGAGGACGCCCACCGGCCAGTACCAGTGCTCGATCTCGTGCGGGTGCTTGATCTTCTCGTAGCCCTCGTAGACCGCGAACATGCCGCCGACCGAGAAGAGCACGATGGAGACGAGGAAGGCGTAGATGTAGCGCTCGCGGCCGTACCCGAACGGGTGTTGCGGGGTGGCCTCGCGCTGGGCCTTCTTGCCGCCGAGCAGCAGCAGGCCCTGGTTCCCGGAGTCGGCGAGGGAGTGGACGGACTCGGCGAGCATCGACGACGAGCCGCTGAAGAGGAACGCCACGAACTTCGATGCCGCGATCGCGAGGTTGGCGCCAAGTGCCGCCACGATCGCCTTGGTTCCGCCTGACGCGCTCATGTGTTCGCGTTGTCCCTTCGTATGTCCACGCAGTCCAGGCCTTTGCCCGTCCTTTGCCAGTGGGCCATTGTTGCAGCCCTTCCGGGCAGAGGTGTGTCAGGTGTCCACAGCCCCGGTCATACGATCACAGTGGCCCTGAAGACGGTGCCCGCCCCGGTCACTTCGGCCTTCCCACCTGCGGGAACGAAGACGGACTGACCGGGGTTCAGCTCGTGCTCCCCCGCCCGGACGGAACCCGCCGTGCACAGCAGGATCTGCGGGGTGGCACGGGTGAGGTCGTGGGCGGCGCCGCCCTCGGGGAGGACGTACCGAGACAGCCGGAACTCGTCGATCGGCGTCTCGTAGACCTCTTCGCCGTCCGGCGACGCCTCGGGGCGCAGCACCCCCGCGTCGGCGGCCTCGAAGCGGACGATGCGCAGGAGTTCGGGGACGTCGACGTGCTTGGGGGTCAGGCCGCAGCGCAGGACGTTGTCGGAGTTGGCCATGATCTCGACGCCGAGGCCGTTCAGGTAGGCGTGCGGGATGCCGGCGCCGAGGAACAGGGCCTCGCCGGGCTGGAGCCGGACGTGGTTGAGGAGCATCGCGGCGATGACGCCCGGGTCGCCCGGGTAGTGGTGGGCGATGTCCGCGTACGGGGCGTACCCGCCGCCGAGGCGGGCGCAGGCGGCCGCGGCCTCCGTCACCGTACGGGCCATCTCCTCGCGGTCCGCGCTGAGTACGGCCGTCAGGACCTCGCGCAGCGCCGCTTCCTCGGGGTGGGCGTGCAGCAGGTCGACGTACGGCTTGAGGGAGTCCACGCCGAGGCCGGCGAGCAGGCCGGCGGCCTCGAGAGGGGCGCGGAAGCCGCACAGGCCGTCGAACTCGGTGAGCGCGCAGATGAGTTCGGGCTTGTGGTTGGCGTCCTTGTAGTTGCGGTGACCGGCGTCCACGGGGATCCCGCGGCGCTCCTCGTCCTCGTAACCCTCCTTGGCCTGCGTCAGGTCGGGGTGCACCTGGAGGGAGAGCGGGGCTCCGGCAGCGAGGATCTTGAGGAGGAAGGGCAGGCGGGGGCCGAACTTGGTGACGGCGTCCGCGCCCAGCTCGCGCTCCGGGTCGGCCTCGATGACCTCGACCAGCGTGCCGCGTCCGGTGCGCGAGGGTGCGCCCGGGTGGGCGCCCATCCACATCTCCGCCTGCGGCTCGCCGCTCGGGGCGACGCCGAGCAGTGCGGGGATGGCGGTGGTGGAACCCCAGGCGTAGGGGCGGATCGTGTTGTCGAGGCGGTCCATGGGGTTCTTTCTGTACGACGGTCAGAACGGCCTGGGCATGATCAGGTGCCGGAAGCGAGCGCCAGGTAAACCGCGGTGAAATCCGTGATGGCGATCAGTTCCGCGAGGGTCTCCAGTTCGCCGCCCTCCTCCGGTTCCAGCTCGCTGATGGGGGTGTCGTGGCTCAGGGCCAGCTCACGGGCGGCGGGCGCGGCGGAGAGACCGCCGAGGGGACGGTCGCGCAGCAGCACCGCGCGCGCGTGCATCACCGGTGCTTCCTCCACGCGGTCGCGGAAGAAGTCGTCCGGGTCGGCGCTGGCGGCGAGCGGTCCGGCGAGCAGGGCGTTGTGCGCGGCGAGCGCCTCGGGCAGTTCGGCGACGACGGCGGGGCGGCCGGCGAGTTCGGCGAGGGCGGCGGCGAACCGGCGGCCCGCCGGACCGGCCGAGACGCCCTCCGTCCAGATCACCGGGAGCGCGTCGGCGAGTTCGGTGGCCAGGGTCTTGGCGGGATTGCTGTACGTCGCGATGGCCGGGCCGCAGCGTTCGGCGATGTGGTCCAGGCGGTTGGCGACCTTCTCCAGGACGTCCGGCGGGGCGGTGACCAGACCGGTGCGGTCGAGGATCGCGAGCAGCGGGGTGAGCAGGGCCCACAGGATGCCGGGGGCGGACGCGGCGAGGGCTTCGCCCTCGTCGTAGGGGGCCGTCGCCAGGGGTACGAAGAGTCCGTGGGCGCCTTGTACGGCCTCGGTGAGCGGGGTGCTCGCGGGGGCCACGGCGACGACCGTGCAGCCGCGGCGGTAGGCCTGGTCAGCGAGGAGGGACAGGCCCGGTTCGGTGCCGTCGGAGGTGGCGATCAGGAGCACGTCGACCGAGCCCGTCCAGCCCGGGAGTTCCCAGCGCAGGGCGCCGGCCGCGGGGGCCACGCCGGTGGGGGCCAGGCGGATGACGGGGCTGCCGGCGCCGGCGAGGGTGCCGAGGAGGTCGGCGACGCAGATGGCGGCGGCGCCGGGGCCCGCGATCAGGACCGCGCGGGGACGGCCGTCGGGCTTCAGTTCGTTGACGCCGGCCTCGGCGGTGTGCCTCGCCGCGGTGCGGACTCGGGCGCCTGCTTCGGCGGCGCCGCGGAGCAGGCCTCGGCGGTCGGCCGCCGAGAGGGCCTCGGGGGTGTCGAGCAGCGATTCGTCGAGCATGGGCGGCAGCCTCCTGCGATCGCCGGGTTCGTCGGTCACTCGGGTCGCCGTTGCCGGCGCTCCCTGCGGCTGGTCGCCGGGGGTGGCTTACGCGGGGCGGCGGGCCTCGTCGACGAGGAGGACGGGGATGCCGTCGCGGACGGGGTATGCCAGGCCGCAGTCCTGGCCGGTGCAGATCAGCTCGGTGTCCTGCTCCTCGAGGGGGGCGTGACAGGCCGGGCAGGCGAGGATCTCCAGGAGGCCGGCTTCGAGCGGCATGGGGTGTCCCTTCGGGGGCGGGCAAGTGCCTGTGCGGATGTGCCTGGTCAGGGTACCGCCGGTGGCGGGGTGGGGGTGGGGGTTGGGGACAGGGTGGGTGGTGGGTGGGGCAGCTGGTGGGTTTTCGTGCCCGCCGCCCTTACCCGTTCCCATCCCCAGGGGCGCTGCCCCTTCGACCCCGCTCCAGGGGGCTCCGCCCCTGGACCCCCGTCGGCCCGAAGGGCATCGTCCACGCGCGTGGCGTCAGGCGCGGATGATCGCCAGTACCTCGTCCCGGATCTTCGCCATCGTCGTCGCGTCCCGTGCCTCCGCGTTGAGGCGCAGGAGGGGCTCGGTGTTGGACGGGCGGACGTTGAACCACCAGTCGGAGGCGCTGACCGTGAGGCCGTCGAGCTCGTCCAGGGTGACGTCTTCCCGGGACTCGTACGCGGCGCGGATCGCTGCCAGGCGGCCGGTCTGGTCGGCGACCGTGGAGTTGATCTCGCCGGAGCCGGTGTAGCGGTCGTACTCGGCCACGAGGGCGGACAAGGTGCCCTCCTGGCCGCCGAGGGCGGCGAGGACGTGCAGGGCGGCGAGCATGCCGGTGTCGGCGTTCCAGAAGTCCTTGAAGTAGTAGTGGGCGGAGTGCTCGCCGCCGAAGATCGCGCCGGACTTCGCCATCTCGGCCTTGATGAAGGAGTGGCCCACCCGCGTGCGTACCGGCGTGCCGCCGTGCTCCTCGACGACCTCGGGCACCGACCAGGAGGTGATCAGGTTGTGGATGATCACGCCGCTGCCGCCGTTCCTGGCGAGCTCGCGCGCAGCGACCAGGGCGGTGATCGCGGACGGGGAGACCGGGTCGCCGTTCTCGTCGACGACGAAGCAGCGGTCGGCGTCGCCGTCGAAGGCGATGCCCAGGTCGGCGGACTCTTCGCGCACCCGCTTCTGCAGGTCGACGATGTTCGCCGGGTCGAGGGGGTTGGCCTCGTGGTTCGGGAAGGTGCCGTCCAGTTCGAAGTACATCGGGACGAGGGTCAGGGGCAGGCCCGCGAAGACCGTGGGGACCGTGTGGCCGCCCATGCCGTTGCCCGCGTCCACGACGACCTTCAGGGGGCGGATGGAGGTCAGGTCCACCAGGCCCCGCAGGTGGGCCGCGTAGTCCTCCAGCGTGTCGCGCCGGCTGACCGTGCCCTGCGTGGCCGCCGGGGCCGGGGCGCCCGAGTCGATCCAGCCCTCGGCCAGTTCGCGGATCTCGGCGAGACCCGTGTCCTGGCCGACCGGGGCGGCGCCCGCGCGGCACATCTTGATGCCGTTGTACTGGGCCGGATTGTGCGAGGCCGTGAACATCGCGCCCGGCAGGTTCAGCGCGCCCGAGGCGTAGTACAGCTGGTCGGTGGAGCACAGGCCGATCTCGGTGACGTCGACGCCCTGCGCGGCCGCCCCGCGCGCGAAGGCACGCGACAGGCCGGGGGACGAGGGCCGCATGTCGTGCCCGACCACGATCGCGGTCGCCGCGGTCACCCGGACGAAGGCGACCCCGAAGAGCTCGGCCAGCGTCTCGTCCCACTGGTCGGGAACGACACCGCGCACGTCGTACGCCTTCACGAGCTGTGACAGATCAGCAGCCACGGCCTAACCCTTCTCAAAGTCGGTCGGTCGCCCCAAACTACCCGCCCCCACCGACAGCGGTGCCGTGCGTCCCCTGAGTGGAACCTGGACGTAACCTCAGGTCAGGGCAGCATCCACGCCAGAACCGGCGAGCTCTGCCCGACGACGATGAGGCACATCACCAGCAGCAGCCCCAGGCTCCAGGGCAGCACCTTGCGCAGCAGGTCCCCCTCGCGGCCGGCCAGACCGACGGCGGCGCAGGCGATGGTGAGGTTCTGCGGGGAGATCATCTTGCCGAGGACGCCGCCCGAGCTGTTCGCGGCGGCCAGGAGCTCCGGCGACAGCCCCGACTCGCGGGCCGCGGTCACCTGGAGCGCTCCGAACAGGGCGTTGGCCGAGGTGTCGGAGCCGGAGACGGCCACGCCGAACCAGCCCAGCACCGGGGACAGGAAGGCCAGCCCTATCGGCGCCGTTCACTCGATCGAGTTGGAGTGGGCTCAACCCCGGTGCGCCGATGCTACGTTGACCGTCCCAGCGCGCGAGCCCCTGAAGGCACAACTCCGGATACGTCCGGTGGACCCGGTTGTACGGGGTGTCGACCGCGCTAGGTGGGGGGGCGCAGTCAATCGTGTCCCTACTGCTCGCCGAGCAGTTGGACGCAGCCTGGCCCCACCGAAGCCATCAGTGGTCCGAGCAGCAAGCCCGCTCCACTCTGGACGGGTGGTTGACGAAGGGCCAGTCGTAGCACCGGGGCCTGTGCCGCTCGTCCTCCCGTCAGGGGTGATGAGCGGCACAGGCCCTCCTTCTCGTCCAACTCCTCGCTGCGGACGCCAGTCAGCACGGACGCGCGTACGGACTCGGTGGCGGGCACGCGGCCGCGGGGGACGGCGACGAGGGCGGCCGCGCCGAGCAAGGCGGCGCCGATGTCGGCGAGTTGGGCGGAGACGTAGTTGGAGGCGACGAACTGGCCGACGGCGAAGGCGGTTCCGCAGGCCAGGGCGGGCACCCAGGTCTGCCTGAGGCCGCGCCGCCCGTCGACGAGGTAGACCAGCACGAGCGGCACCACGAGGGCCAGCAGCGGGGTTTGCCGCCCGACCACGGACGCGACGGTGTCCAGGGGCAGTTCCGTCACCTGGGCGAGCGTCACGACCGGTGTGCCCATCGCGCCGAAGGCGACCGGCGCGGTGTTGGCGACCAGCGCGACGACCGCCGCGCGCACCGGGTCGAAGCCGAGCGCGACGAGCATGACCGAGCAGATCGCGACGGGCGCCCCGAAGCCGGCGAGGGCTTCCAGGAGGGCGCCGAAGCAGAAGGCGACGACGAGGGCCTGGATGCGCGGGTCGTCGGAGAGCCGCCCGAAGGAGCGGCGCAGCATGTCGAAGTGCCGGGTGCGGACCGTCATCCGGTACACCCACAGGGCGTTGACGACGATCCACAGGATGGGGAAGAGGCCGAAGACGGCTCCCTGGGCGCCGCTGGAGAGCGTCTGTCCCAGGGGCATGCCGTACGCGAGCCAGGCGACCAGAACGGCCGCCAGAAGGCCGGTGAGGCCCGCGAGATGGGCTTTGAGGCGGACGCCGCCGAGCAGGACGAGGACGATCACCAGGGGCAGCGTGGCGACGAGGGCGGACAGGCCCAGTGAGTCGGCGACGGGTTCCAGTTCCTGGACGTACACGGGCGCCTCCCCGATTCCGATTCCGATTCCGTTATACGGAAAGCGATTTCTCGTTTCGGCTTCCGGAATGGTCGTGTCCGCGCCAAGCGGTCGTCAATGGGCGTGCGTCACTGAGCGGAATGTGCACCGAACGCACACAAGAACGGGGCAGTCGGGCGAGCCTGGGAGAACCGGCTCAGCTGTCGGGCGAGCGCAGCACCCGCAGATGGCCGCGGCGAGCGACCTCCATCGGGTCCGCCGCACGTCCTCCGCCGGCCTGTGCGGCGCGCTCCTGCGGACGTGCCGCCTCGCGGACCGCGTTGGCAAGCGCTTCCAGGTCGTCACCGCTGGGACGGGCGGGGGTCGAACTGTCGAGGAGCCGGACGACCTCCCAGCCACGGGGGGCGGTGAGACGCTCGGAGTGCTCGGCGCACAGGTCGTAGCAGTGGGGTTCCGCGTAGGTGGCGAGCGGGCCGAGGACCGCGGTCGAGTCGGCGTAGACGTACGTCAGCGTCGCGACGGCGGGGCGGCCGCAAGCGGTGCGCGAACAGCGACGTACAGGGCTCACGATGTTGGACGGTACCGCACTCCTGAGCGGGCCGCGACGACTCTCCACCAGGTCACTCCACCGTGTCGTGGTGTGAAACGCCCCACACGCCTCTCCGGTCACACCTCACTGACCTGCATAGACACCGCTTTCCAAGATCTCGGACGAGCTGCGGTCCGATCATCAGCCGGTACAAACACGGTCAATTGCCTTGAGATCACCGGTCTCGGAGAGATACGGAATCGAGCCCAACCTTGGCCGGAATGGTCATCCCGCGACATGCCGTATGTGGCGGCCGAACACCGTCCGGGCACCGCGTGGGCCCCGGGCACCCGGCCCCGCCGGGGACTACGCTTCACCAGTGATGGACAACCCCGTACCGCCCCGTGCCGCCGCCCCCGGGCCCCGCCGACGTGATCGCCACGGCAGGGGCATGCGTGGCCCGATCGCCCCGCCCCAGGTACCGCTCGCGGCAAGCCGTGCCGACGCGTTCGCGGACTTGGTGCAGGACTCCGTGGAGCGCCTGGAACGACGGTGGCCGCAGCTCGCCGACATCGATTTCCTCGTGCTGGAAGTACCCCGGCTGGAGGGCGAGACCTGGAACGACGAGGCGGTCCCCCTCGGCGGCACGATTCCCGCGCGCGAGGGACGTCCCGGGCGCGTGGTGGTGTACCGGCGCCCCGTGGAGATCCGGACCAAGGGCCGCGACGAACGCGCGGCCCTGGTGCACGAGATCGTCGTCGAACAGGTCGCCGAGCTGCTGGGCCTCACGCCCGAGACCGTCGACCCGCGCTACGGCGAGGACTGACCGGCCCTACCTCTGCAGCACCGACACGTCCTGATCGGCCTGCGGCACCTCGACCATGCCCCGGTCGTCCGGCAGCGTCTGCACCGTGAAGCCCGGGACACCGTCCTGCGTGTCCGTCAGGGTCCGGGCCGCGTAGACCGGGCCGCCCGACACCGGCTCGACGGTCAGCGCGTACGTGCCCTTCAGACCGCTCGGGACCGGCAGTTCGATGTCCTGCGTGGTGCCGCCCTTGATCGTGTACGTCTTCGAGGCCGCCTTGCCACCGCCGCTGCCCGCCGACGCGGTCACCTCGACCTGCGCGCCGCGGCCGGGGGCCACGAGGGACAGCGTGGTGCCCTTGGCACTGTTGTCGACGACCGTCGCGCGCGTGCCCACCGCGCGCGTGGCCGGAATGAAAGCGGTCTCCTTCTGGTCACCCTTGCCACGGGTGACCCGGACCGCCGCGACGACCGGCACGGACTCGTCGGTCGGCGTCAGCACCAGCGAACCGGCCTCCCCGCGCATGACGTCGCCCAGGTCGACCGCGGTCGTCATGCCCGCCTTGACGTGCAGGGTCTCGTTCCCGGCGGGCGTGATCAGCCCGGACGGCGAGGCGAGCTGCACCTTCAGGTCGGCGTCGGCGTCACCCGGCGTGAAGACGACCAGGCGCACATCGGTGGCGTCCTTGGGGATGCCCGGCAGCACGAGACTGCCCGCCGGGTCCGTGGACGCCGCCAGCCAGTCGCCGCCGATCTTGTCGTCGAGGGCCTGTACGGCGGCCCCGACCCGGCCGCTGCGGACGTTGACGTGCACGGTCAGGTTGGTCTGCTTGTCGCTGACGAGCGTGGACAGCAGGATCGGCTCGCTGGAGTGCGGCGGGACGGTGATGTCCTCGCCGGCCGGGGCCTCCAGCGCACCGTCCTTGCCGTACAGCTCGACGTCGACGACGGCCGCCGAGTCGTCGGGGTTGGTCAGGTGGACGTAGTCGGTGCGGTCCGCGTCGGTGCTGGCACCGGGGAACCAGAACTCCGTGTCGGCCGCGGTGCAGTTGACGCCTTGCAGGCCGCGTCCGGTGCCGGCGGCGACCTCGGTGGTCTCCTGCACGGTCCAACCGGGCGCGAACTGGCCCTCGGCGGTCCCGATGAGCGCCGGGGAGTCACCGCCGGAGGTGTCGCCCGTCACCGGGGTGCCGGGTTCCTTCGGGGTGAGGACCGGCTTGTCGGCCTTCTTCTTGCCGGACTTCTTCCCGTCCTGCGACTCCTGCGCGGCGGAGACGAGTTCGGCCTCACCGTCGCTGCCCGCGCCCTTGGTGACGGGCGTGAAGGACGTGTACGACGTCTCGGCGAGGTCGGAGATGCTCGGGCTCGGGCACAACAGGCTCGTGCGCTCCACGGGCAGCTCGGTGGCGGTCGTGGCGGTGTCCGTGCCGGACGCGTCGGGCGAGGTGAGCGTGGCGAACCCGGTGACGGCGGCGAGGGCGGTCACACAGGCGAACAGGGACACGGTGGTGCGGTTCACTGCTGGCTCCCGTCGGGGTGCTCGCCGCCGTGCTGCTGCGGCTGCGCCGGGTCGTACGTCGCGTCGTAACCCTGGTCGTACGGCTGCCCGTACTGGTCGTACGACGGCTGCTGCGCCTGTCCGCCGTACGCGTACGGGTCGTACTGGCCGCCCTGGTAGGGGTCCGCGTAGCTCTGCTGGTCGTAGCCGCCCGCCGGGTACTGCTGGGCGGCCTGGTACTGGTCACCGCCGTAGGCGTGGTACTCGGCGCCCTGGTAACTCGCCTGGTCCATCCCGTAGGCCTGCTGCTGCGGAACGGGCACCGGGGTCTCCTCCGAAGGAGGAGAGACGGGCTCGTCGCCCTGGGCGGCCTCCTCGGCCTCGGCCTGGGCGCGCAGACGGCGGGCGCGGCGGCCCTCGCCCTCCACCGCCTGGGCGGGGATCGCGCGCTCCTCCTCGGGGAGGTCGTCGTCGATGTCGCGGCGCCGGCCCGGCAGGGCGAGCACCACGAGGACGACCGCGAGGGAACCCTGCACCCACAGCCAGGCGGTGTGGGTGATCGGGTCGTCGTAGACGACGTCCAGCCTGCCGCCGGAAGCCGGTAGTTCGAAGCCCTGGGCCCAGCCGTCGACCGTCTTGGCGGTCAGCGGCCTGCCGTCCAGGGTGGCCGTCCAGCCCTCGGCGGCGGTGTCGGCGAGGCGCAGGGTGCGGCCGTCGGCGCCGGCCGGGATCGTGGTGTGGATCTCGACGGGTCCCGCGGCGACGAGCGTCGGGGCGCCGGAGCCGCTGACGATGGTGGCGCGGGCGACGTCCTGGTCGACGCGCCACAGCGCGCTGCGGTTCTGCTCGCTGAGCCGGGTCAGGCCCGGGGTGGCGTCCAGGACGCGGGTGACCTCGCGCGGGGCGCCCTTGTGGACCAGGACATAGCGCACCGCGAACTTGCCGAGCTGGTCGGACTGGTCGGCGCCGGAACCGGCGACGAGGTTGGCGACGACCTTGTCGAGGCGGCTGTTCTCGCCGTCGGCGGCGGTGAGTTCGGCGTCGCCGAGCCGGGCGCCGGAACCGCGGACCAGCATGTAGCCGACGTGGGCGGTGGAGTCGCTGTCCAGGACGAGGGTGCGGGCCCGGTCGCGGTTGTTGCTGTCCTCGGCGACGAACGCGGGCACCTGGACCGGGTCGCGTCGCTTGATGGGGCCGTCGGCGCCGCCGAGCATCCAGCCGGCGGCGACGAGCAGCGGGCCCGCTGCGGCGGCGAAGGCGATCAGCGCGGCGACCGGCTGGCGCCAGCCGAAGCTCTGTTCGGCGACACGCGCGCGTGCGCCGTCGGCGCCGAGCACGGCGGCCGCCAGCAGGGCGAGGCCGTAGACGAGGGTGGCCGGGCCCGCCCAGGCCGAGCCGTTGGACAGGACCGCGAAGACGAGGCCCGCCAGGGCGACCGTCCAGGCCGTCCAGATGCCGAACTGACGCTCCGAGCGCAGCAGGGCGGCCAGCGCGGCCAGCACGACGCCGATGAGCATCAGCCCGCTGACCGTGCCGGGGCCGCCGGGGCTGGCGCCGAGCAGGTCGAGGGCGGAGGCGGCCGAGGAGCCGTACGCGAGGCCCGCCTCGTCGAAGAACCCGAACGGGAGCAGCGTGAGCGACCAGGGCGCGAGGATCAGCAGGGGCGTGCCGAGCTGGGCCAGGAAACGCAGGCCGTAGGCGGTGATGTCGGCGCGGCGCACGGCCAGGACGCCGAGGCCGAGGAGCAGCGCGAGGGGCCAGATGATCGGCGTGAACGCGGTGGTGACCGTCAGCAGCAGGGCGTACGCCCAGGTGGCGCGCCAACTGCCGCGCGCGTCCGAGGTGTTCGCGAGGCCGGATGCCGCGATGCCCGCGCGGGCGATGAGCGGCAGCAGGATCGCGAGGACGGCGGTGCCGAGGCGGCCGCCGGCGAGCGCGCCGGTGGCGGCGGGCAGGAAGGCGTAGACGACGGCCGCCCAGGCGCGCAGGAGCCGCGACTCGACGAGCGGGCGGGAGGCGAAGTAGGCGGTGACGCCGGCCAGTGGCACCGAGCAGACGAGCAGGACCGTGATGGCGAGGCCCGTCGACCCGAACAGCAGGGAGGAGAGCATCGCGACGAACGCCAGGTACGGCGGCGCCGACGTGGCTCCTCCGGCTCCGACCGCGTGCCAGGAGTCGAGGTAGCGCGACCACAGTTCGCCGGAGTCGGCCGGGGCGGGCAGCAGGGCGCCGCCCGTGAGCGCGCCGGCGCCGAGGAGTGCACGGCAGGCGGCCAGTGAGACGAGCAGCAGCACCAGGAAGAGCACCGGTCCCGGCTTGCGGGCGATGCGCTTGACGCGGGCGAACTGCTCGATCTCCAGGAAGTCGGCGTCGTCGCCGCCGGGTCCGGACTCGACCGCGCCGCCGTGCCGTCCCGCTCCTGAGGTGGCTTCGGGGTCGGAGCTGCCGAACAGGTCGCCGGCGACCTGTTCGACGGTGGCCCGCACGGTCGCGCCGGGTGGCGGGAACAGCGGCCGCATCTCACCCTTGTCGACCACCGGTGTGCCGCGCCTGCGGCGGCCGGCGATGATCCGCTCGGGCCGCAGCAGTGTGCCGAGCAGGCCGCGGATCTCGTCGAGGGCCTGTCCGGGGACCTTGCCGACGAGGTTGGCGACCGTCCGCAGCACCGTGCCGACGACGAGTCGCAGCAGGACCCAGGGCAGCACGGCCGTACGGCTGTTGACGAGCAGGGTGTAGGCGGCGCCCGCCTTGTCGACCTTGTGCGGGGAGGCCGCGGTGCGGCCCACGCAGTCGACGGCGCGGCGCTCGCGGGAGGCCGCCTCCGCGTGGCGTACGACCGCCTCGGGGGCGACGAGGACGCGGTGGCCGGCGGCCGTGGCACGCCAGCACAGGTCGACGTCGTCGCGCATCAGGGGCAGCCGTCGGTCGAAGCCGCCGAGCTGGTCGAAGATGTCGCGGCGCACGAGCATGCCGGCGGTGGAGACGGCCAGCACGGGCCGGACGTGGTCGTGCTGGCCCTGGTCCTGTTCGCGGCGGTCCAGGCCGGTCCAGCGGCGCCCGGAGTGGGCGATGGTGACGCCGACCTCGAGCAGCTGCCGCTTGTCGTACCAGCCGCGGAGCTTGGGGCCCACGACGGCGACGTCGTCCCGGCCGAGCTCCAGCTCGTTCTCCACGACCCTCAGCAGCTGGGCCAGGGCGTCGGGTTCGGGGGCGCAGTCGTCGTGCAGCAGCCACAGCCACTGCACCGGCTCTCCGTGCGGGAGCTCGGGCAGGTCGTAGGCGTCGTCGCGCCACGTGCGCGTGACGGGGTCCCAGCCGCTGGGCCGCTTCAGGTACGGCAGCTCCTCGGGGGTGAGGAGGGGCGCGCTGCGGTTGGCCTCCTCGACGGCCTGGCCGAAGCCGGTGCGGCGGGCGAGGTGCAGCACGTGGTCCGGTCCGAGGGCCTGGGTGACCAGCTGCGCGGACTCGTCCGCGCTGCCGGTGTCGGCGGCCATGGCGAACTGGACGGGGCGCTCCTGGCCGAGCAGCCCGGCGAGCGCGTCGGGCAGCCAGCGGGCGCCGTCGTGGGAGACGAGGACCGCGGTCACCACATGACGCGGAAACTCGGGAGTGGCAGCGTCGTGAGCTGCCGTGTGGCTGTGCACGGACATCGAGGTACGGGCCCCGGTTCGGTGGACTGCGGTGGACGCCTGTGCCCCCAGGGGACAGCGGGGCGTCTCGGACGAGCGCCCACACTATCGGCTGGGCATGAGGACGGCCCGCCGCCTGTGGACAACCCACCTGCGACGGGCCGTAAGTCCCGTATGTGCGTGCGATGTGGCACCGACCGGTCAGACGGCCGCCTTCTTCAGGCGGCGGCGCTCCCGCTCGGACAGGCCGCCCCAGATGCCGAACCGCTCGTCGTTTGCGAGGGCGTACTCGAGGCACTCGGAGCGGACTTCACAGGACAGGCAGACCTTCTTGGCCTCGCGGGTGGAGCCACCCTTCTCGGGGAAGAAGGACTCGGGGTCGGTCTGGGCGCACAGCGCGCGCTCCTGCCAGCCGAGTTCCTCGTCCGCGTCGTCGACCAGCAGTTGCTGCACCAGCTCGGTCATGTGCGCCCCTCGTCTGTCTTTCGCGTCCCCGTGATCTAGCCGTTACCGATGTCGGCTGAACGACACGAGTGAAATTACAAGTGTGCTGCTCCGGGCGAGTCAAGCCGAGATCTGCTATTGGGCCCCTTATTCACTCTGCGGAACCAAGGCCTAGCAGAAAGTGTTCAAATCGTCATAAACCTTGACAAGCAGATAGGGCCCGGGGGAACTTCCGACCCGCGCAGGACCTGTACGGAGAAGGACGCCCAGAACTTCGATCCCGTTCCGTGCGCCCGGTTGTGCGCCATGTGTCCCGGTAGACCTCTGAACAAACCTTTCACCTCACAGATGGACCGGATGAGGTGAAACATGTCCCACTTGTCGGTGTCGAGTTGACAGTGCCGGGTGTGAGCCGCTGTCCTTGTGGGCATGCTCGCGAACTCGGCACTCACCTCGACCCGCACCGCCGGGTCCCACGGTGCTGCCCGCGCGCGCTGTAGCTGTTGCTGTCCCAGCTGTTGAGCGACACCCGCTCCGGCTGAAGCCGAGTCGCCCTGCGACTCGGCTCTTCTGTTCCCCTCTGACCTTCTTTCACTGAGGAACCAGCGCATCCCATGAACAGCGACAACGACCTCCAGATCGCCGGCGACATCCTCGAGGTACCGCACCTGCTCCAGGCTCCGCGCGAGCACCCGGCCACCGTCGCCGAGTTCGTCGGCCTCGCCCGCTCCATCGCCGCCGACCGCTCCCAGTGGGAGCACCTGGTGCGGTACGACGCCACGTCGCGCTGGTACCACCGGCTGCGCACCGGCCCGGGGTACGAGGTGTGGCTGCTGTCCTGGGTGCCCGGTCAGGGCAGCGGTCTGCACGACCACGGCCGGTCCTCCGGGGTGCTGACCGTCCTGGACGGCGAGCTGACCGAGCGGACGGAGCGCGGCACGCGCGCGCTGGGGACGGGCTCGCAGCGGGTGTTCGCGCCGGGCTATGTGCACGAGGTCGTCAACGACGCACTGGAGCCGGCGGTCACCCTGCACGTGTACTACCCGGGCCTGACGGAGATGCCTATGCACAGCGCGTGCACGGCCCCCGCGGCGTACCACGAGGCGGACGTCGTAACCGCCTGACGCGTTGTCGTACCGGCCTGCAAGACTTGCTCCCATGCGCATTGTGGTTCTGGCAGGCGGCATCGGTGGTGCCCGGTTCCTGCGCGGTCTGAAGCAGGCCGCGCCGGACGCGGACATCACGGTCATCGGCAACACCGGGGACGACATCCACCTCTTCGGGCTGAAGGTCTGCCCGGACCTCGACACGGTGATGTACACGCTCGGCGGCGGCATCAACGAGGAGCAGGGCTGGGGCCGGGCCGACGAGACCTTCCATCTCAAGGAGGAGCTCGCGGCGTACGGCGTGGGGCCGGAGTGGTTCGGACTGGGCGACCGGGACTTCGCCACGCACATCGTGCGGACGCAGATGATCGGCGCCGGGTTTCCGCTCAGCGCGGTCACCGAGGCGCTCTGCGACCGCTGGCAGCCGGGCGTGCGGCTGATCCCGATGTCCGACGACCGGGTGGAGACGCATGTGGCCGTCGAGGTGGACGGCGAGCGCAAGGCGATCCACTTCCAGGAGTACTGGGTGCGGCTGCGGGCCTCGGTCCCGGCGGAGGCGATCGTGCCGGTGGGTGCGGAGCAGGCCAAGCCCGCACCGGGCGTCCTGGAGTCCATCGCCGAGGCGGACGTCATCCTCTTCCCGCCGTCCAACCCCGTCGTCTCGGTCGGCACGATCCTCGCGGTGCCCGGCATCCGCGAGGCGATCGCCGAGGCCGGGGTGCCGGTGGTCGGCCTCTCCCCCATCGTCGGGGACGCGCCCGTGCGCGGGATGGCCGACAAGGTGCTCGCCGCGGTGGGCGTGGAGTCGACGGCCGCGGCGGTGGCCGAGCACTACGGCTCGGGGCTGCTGGACGGCTGGCTCGTCGACACCGTGGACGCGGGCTCCGTGGAGCGGATCGAGACGGCGGGCATCCGTTGCCGGGCCGTACCGCTGATGATGACGGACCTCGACGCGAGCGCCGAGATGGCCCGCGAGGCACTCGCGCTGGCGGAGGAGGTACGCGCGTCGTGACCACGGACGGTTTCCGCGCCTGGGCCGTGCCCGGCCTCCCCGAGATAGCGCCCGGCGACGACCTCGCCAAGCTCATCGCCGCCGCCGAGCCCGGCCTCGCCGACGGGGACGTCCTCCTCGTCACCTCGAAGATCGTCTCCAAGGCGGAGGGCCGGGTCGTCGAGGCGGCCGACCGGGAGGCGGCGATCGACGCCGAGACGGTCCGCGTGGTGGCCAGACGCGGCGCCCTGCGGATCGTCGAGAACCGGCAGGGCCTGATCATGGCGGCGGCCGGGGTCGACGCCTCCAACACCCCCGCCGGCACGGTCCTGCTGCTGCCAGAGGACCCGGACGCTTCCGCCCGCGCGATCCGCGAGGGCCTGCGCGACCTGCTCGGCGTCGACGTCGGGGTCCTCGTCACCGACACCTTCGGGCGGCCGTGGCGCGCCGGGCTCACGGATGTGGCGATCGGCGCGGCGGGTGTGCGGGTGCTCGACGACCTGCGTGGCGGCACGGACGCGTACGGCAATCCGCTCAGCGCGACCGTCGTCGCCACGGCCGATGAACTCGCCGCGGCCGGCGACCTGGTGAAGGGCAAGGCCGCCGGGCTGCCCGTCGCGGTCGTGCGGGGGCTGGCGCACGTGGTGGCCGAGGAGCACGGGGAGGGGGCGGGCGCCATGGTGCGCGACGCGCGCGACGACATGTTCCGGCTGGGCACCTCCGAGGCGATCCGGCAGGCGGTGACCCAGCGCCGTACGGTGCGGGCCTTCACGGACGAGCCGGTCGACCCCGGCGCGGTGCGCCGCGCGGTCGCCGCGGCCGTGACGGCTCCGGCGCCGCACCACACGACGCCGTGGCGTTTCGTGCTGCTGGAGTCCGCGGAGTCGCGGACCCGGCTGCTGGACGCCATGCGGGACGCCTGGATCGCGGACCTGCGGCGGGACGGCAAGAGCGAGGAGTCGATCGCCAAGCGGGTGAAGCGCGGGGATGTGCTGCGCAACGCGCCGTACCTGGTGGTGCCGTGTCTCGTGATGGACGGCTCGCACGACTACGGCGATCCGCGGCGGGACGGCGCCGAGCGGGAGATGTTCGTCGTCGCGACCGGGGCCGGCGTGCAGAACTTCCTCGTCGCACTGACCGGCGAGCGGCTGGGGTCGGCGTGGGTGTCCTCGACGATGTTCTGCCGGGACGTGGTGCGCGAGGTGCTCGGGCTGCCCGGCGACTGGGATCCGATGGGGGCGGTCGCGGTCGGGCATCCGGCGCGGGAGCCGGGGCCGCGTCCGGACCGGGACGCGGGGATGTTCATCGAGGTGCGGTGAGGGCGGCCCCCGTACCTCTAGGCTCGAGGGGACCCTCGTAGGACTCTCGCGGGCCCTCCCCATCTCTCCCGGGACTTCATTCGTGGCTGGACGGTTCACTCCGCGGCCCACGCGTACGACCGTGCGCGGCGGGCATGTCGCCGTGCCCGGGGGTGTGCCGCGGCAGGTGGCGGCGCCGGGGCGGGTGCGGACGTGGGTGCCCGAAGGGCCGCTGGATCTGGGCCTTGTGCTCGGGCCGTTGCGGCGGGGGCCTGCCGATCCGACGTTCCGGGCGATGCCGGACGGGTCGGTGTGGCGGGCCAGTCTCACGCCTGCCGGGCCGGGGACGCTGCGGGTCACGGCGGCCGGTGGCCAGGTGCGCGGGGAGGCGTGGGGGCCGGGGGCGGAGTGGCTGCTCGACGGGTTGCCGTCGTTGCTCGGGGCGGCCGACGACCCGTCCGCGTTCGCGCCCCGGCACCGGCTGCTGGCCTCGGCGCAGCATCGGCGGCCGGGGCTGCGGCTGACGCGGACGGGGCTGGTGCTGGAGTCGCTGATCCCGTCGATCCTCGAGCAGAAGGTGACGACCGACGAGGCGTACCGGGCGTGGCGGTCGCTGGTCCGGAAGTACGGCGAGCCGGCGCCGGGGCCCGCGGCCGGTGGACGGCTGTTCGTGATGCCCGCTCCCCGGACGTGGGCGTTGATCCCGTCCTGGGAGTGGCATCGGGCCGGGGTCGACAACAAGCGGGCGTCGACGATTCTGCGGGCGGTCCGGGTCGCCGCCCGGCTGGAGCAGGCGATGGCGATGGATCCGGCCGAGGCGCAGGTCCGGCTGGAGGTCGTGCCCGGGATCGGGCCATGGACGTCCGCGGAGGTCGTGCAGCGCAGCCATGGGGCGGCGGACGCGGTGACCGTGGGGGATCTGCATCTGCCGGGGATCGTCGGGTGGGCGCTGGCCGGGGACCGGGACGCGGACGACTCCGTGATGCTGTCGCTGCTGGAACCGTACGCGGGGCAGCGGCATCGGGCGGCGCGGTTGATCCTGTTGAGCGGGCGGACGCCGGCGCGGCGGGCTCCGCGGATGCCGCGCGGGGACATCGGGCGACTGTGAGTGGGGGGTGGCCGGCCCCAGGCGTTTTTCGCCCCCGCCGCCCCTACCCGTCCCATCCTCCAGGGGCGCCGCCCCTTCGGCCCCGGTCCCTGGGGGCTGCGCCCCCAGCCCCCCCATCGGCCCGAAAGGCCTCGTCCTCAAGCTCCCCCAGAGGGGGCACCCCCAGACGGGCTGAAAGGGGCCCCTACTGGTCCGAGGAGAAGCGCACCGCGCCCGCCGGGATCCGCGCGTCGCACCACACCCGGGCGCCCTCGCGCAGTTCGTTGTCGGCGCCGACCACCGCGCCGTCGCCGATGACCGTGCCGGTGAGGACCGAGCGCTCGCCCACGCGTGCCCGGGTCCCGATCAGGGAGTCCGTGATGACGGCGCCCGGTTCGATGACCGCGCCGGGGAGGATCGTGCTGCCGAAGACGCGGGCGCCCTCGGCCACGAAGGCGCCCTCGCCGACCACGGTGCCGCCCGTCAGTTTGGCGTCGGCGGCCACCCGTGCCGTGGGCAGGACGAGACGGTCGCCGCAGCGGCCGGGAACCGCCGGGGAGGGGGCGCGGCCGAGGACGAGGTCCGCCGAGCCTCGTACGAAGGCGGCGGGGGTGCCGAGGTCCAGCCAGTACGTCGAGTCGACCATGCCCTGGAGGTGGGCTCCGGCCGCGAGGAGGCCGGGGAACGTCTCGCGTTCCACCGAGACCGGGCGGCCCGCCGGGATCGTGTCGATCAGGGAGCGGCGGAAGACGTAGGCGCCCGCGTTGATCTGGTCGGTGACGATCTCCTCGGGGGTCTGCGGCTTCTCCAGGAAGGCCAGCACCCGGCCCGACGGGTCGGTGGGGACCAGGCCGTACGCCCTGGGGTCCGTCACCTTCGTCAGATGGAGGGAGACGTCCGCGTTCGTCGACTCGTGGGTGGCGACCAGCGCCCTGATGTCCAGGCCCGTCAGGATGTCGCCGTTGAAGATCAGGACCGGGTCGTCCGGTGCGGAGTGCAGCCGGGACGCCACGTTGCGGATCGCGCCGCCCGTGCCCAGCGGCTCGTCCTCGGTCACGTACTCGATGTGGAGGCCGAGTGCCGAGCCGTCGCCGAAGTACGGCTCGAAGACCTCCGCCAGATAGGACGTGGCGAGGACGATGTGGTCCACGCCCGCCGCTCTCGCTCTCGCCAGCTGGTGTGTGAGGAAGGGGACCCCGGCCGCGCGCACCATGGGCTTCGGCGTGTGCACGGTGAGCGGGCGCAGTCTCGTGCCCTTGCCGCCGACCAGGAGGATCGCTTCTGTCACCTGTAGTCTCCGCTTCCTGCCGGTGACCGGCCGAACTGTCTTTCGACCGGTCAGTGTATGCAGACCGTTGTGCGGCGCTTTCGGCGGCAGTGCGGTACTCCGCCCCAGGCCCCCGACGGCGGTGGAGATGGCTGAACGCGGTCCCCCCGGTTCCCCTAACGCCCCTGGTAGTCGGCCGCGCTCGAACGGGCCGAACCGAGCTTGCGGTAGAGCTCCTTGCCGGGGCATGCGGTGGAGAACCCGTCCCGGTGGCCGGAGATCACGTTCAGGCGTACCTTCTTGCCTTTTCGGTAGAGATTGCCACCACCCGACTTCAGGTATGTCTTGCCGCTCGGATTGGCGCCGTAGAGACCGAGCTTCCACGCCGTCAGCCGGGCGATCCCCCTCACGGCGGCGGCTTTGGGACGGGTGGAGCCGAAGCTGCCGAGAACGGCGATCCCCATGCTGTTGGTGTTGAAACCGAGCGTGTGGGCGCCCAGGACCGCCTTCGCCACTCCCCCGGCACGGCCCTCGTAGATCTTTCCGCACTTGTCGACGAGGAAGTTGTAGCCGATGTCACGCCATCCCATGCTCTGGACGTGGTAGCGGTAGATACCGCGAATGACGGAGGGCGCCTGCGAACACTTGTAGCTGTTCCCGGTGGCGGTGTGGTGGACGAAGGCCGCCTTGACCTTGTTCGTGTAGACGAAGGTCTTCTCGCGCAGGCCCTCGTTCGCGCCCCAGCCGCGCCGGGTGACGATACGCGGGCGCGGGCCGATGTACGGCTTGACCCGCTGCTGCCCCGTCAGTTCACCGGCCCGCAGGGCGAGCAGTTCCCGTTCGGTCCGCGCACGGTCGAGGGCGGGGATCTCCGGGGCGCCGAGGGGGACGAGGTCGGCGTCGGCGGCGGAGGCGGTGACGGACCCGGTGCCGAGCGAGCCGGCGCGCGCGCCGCTCACCGGCGGGCCCTCGGGAGCCGAGGCCTCCCCGGGATCCACGAGTTCCAGACGCAGCCCCGGCGGCAGGACGCCGGGCGACGCGGCACGCTCTTCGCCGCCCGCACGCACGCGTACCTCGACGCCGTCCGAGTCCCCCACCCACAGCGGCGCCGTCGCCCCGCGCACCCGGCCCGAGGTGCGCTCGGCCGTGCCGGGGTCGGCGCCGTCGTCGGCGTAGTGCGTCTCCACGTCCTGCCAGCCGGACCAGGTGCCGGACGTGACGGCACGCGTGCGTACCTGGACGCTGCCGTGCAGGGCGGTGTCCGGGTCGTCCCAGACGACGCCGACCATCGAGAAGCGGCGCACATCGCGGGCCGGCAGGCCCTGTTCGGCGGCGGGTCCGAGGGCTCGGTCGCGACCCAGGGGGGCGAGGGGCAGGGACTGGGTGCTGCCGGGGACGAACACTTCCGCGTTCGGCGCCGGGCGCGCGACGGTCGCGGCGGCGGGTGGGCCCGGCGGAAGAGCCAGAGCGGCCGCGCACGTGACACCGATCGAGGAAGCAAGGAATCCACGCATGCCAACGATCGTGGACACAGCCCGACATTCCCGCCATTCGGGAATTGACGGACCGTCGGGTCGCGTTCCCCCGAACCGGCGACCCCGCCCCTCGTTGCGCGGCGCCGCCCCCGCGTACGCTTGCCCGGGTGACCACCACCGACCGCACCCCTGCCGACCTGCTGCGTTCCGCGCTCGCCGCGGACGCCGGACGCCCCCTGGTGACCTTCTACGACGACGCCACCGGCGAGCGCGTCGAACTGTCCGTGGCCACCTTCGCCAATTGGGTGGCCAAGACCGCCAATCTGCTCCAGGGCGAGCTGTCCGCGGAACCCGGCGACCGGGTCGCGCTGCTGCTGCCCGCGCACTGGCAGACGGCGGTGTGGCTGCTGGCCTGCTCGTCGGTGGGCGTGGTCGCGGACGTGGCCGGCGATCCCAAGGCCGCCGACATCGTGGTGAGCGGCCCGGACACACTGGACGCCGCCCGGGCCTGCTCCGGCTCGCGCATCGCCCTCGCGCTGCGCCCGCTGGGCGGCCGGTTCCCCCAGGCGCCGGACGGCTTCGCCGACTACGCCGTCGAGGTGCCGGGGCAGGGCGACCGCTTCGCGCCGTTCGCGCCGGTGGACCCCGAGGAGCCGGCGCTCATCGTGGCCGGGCGGGAGTTCAGCGGCGCCGAGGTCGTCGAGCGGGCGGCCGCGGAAGCCCCCGGCCTGGGGCTGACGGGTCCGGGGGCGCGACTGCTCTCGGGGATGCCGTACGACACCTGGGAGGGGCTCAGCGCCGGGCTCTACTCCCCGCTGGCCACCGGCGGGTCGGTGGTGCTGTGCCGGCATCTGGAGCGGCTGGGTGAGGAGTCGCTGGCCCAGCGGATCGAGAGCGAGCGGGTGACGGCGACCGCGCGCTGAGCGGGGCGGTCGTTCGTCCGCGGGCACCTCGTGGCCGGTCGCGCAGTCATCCGCGCCGCCCGCTCGAAAGTGCCCTCACTCCCCCGTCCGGCCCACCACCATCCGCCCCAGCCCTCCCATCCACGCCATGGTCGTAGGAGCAGCCGCAGTCGACGCTCGTACGCCATGAGGGGTGGATCCGGACGTGACCGACACCGCTGGTACGCCCTCGGCAGGCACCCTCGGTCCGGGAGCGGGGGCGTCCGCGACCGGGAACGGGCTGATACGACGGCGTCGGCGGCGGTGGCTGCGGTACGGGGCGGCCGCGGTGGCCGTCACGGTGGTGGCCGCCGTAGGGGCCGGGTGGGCGGTGTACGCGAAGCTGGACGGCAACATCACGCCGGACGACGCGGCGGCCGCCGAACTCGCCCGCTACGAGAAGGAGCGGCCCACCGCACTCGTCAAGGACGCGCAGAACATCCTGCTGATCGGGTCGGACTCACGGTCCGGGGACAGGAACGCGCGGTACGGGCGGGACTCGGGGACCGAGCGATCGGACACCACCATCCTGCTGCACCTCGCCGCCGGGCGGCGCAGCGCCACCGCGGTCTCGCTCCCCCGCGATCTGATGGTGGACGTGCCGGCCTGCCGGCAGCGGGACGGCGGCCGCTCCGAGCCGATGTTCGCGATGCTCAACTCCGCCTTCCAGAAGGGCGGTTCGGCCTGCACCATCCGAACCGTCGAGAACCTCACGGGAGTTCGCATCGACCATCACGTGGTCGTCGACTTCCACGGCTTCAAGGACATGGTCGACGCGATCGACGGCGTACGGATCTGTCTGGACGAGCCCATCCACGACAAGGCCGCCAAGCTGAACCTGCCGGCGGGCAGGGTGACACTCAGCGGCGAGCAGGCCCTCGGGTACGTGCGGGCCCGCAAGTCGCTCGGCGACGGCAGCGACACCGACCGGATGGACCGCCAGCAGCGGTTCCTCGCGGCGCTCGTCAACAAGGTGCAGAGCAATGACGTCCTGCTGAATCCGGTGAAGCTCTATCCCTTGCTGGACGCGGCGACCTCGTCGCTCACCACCGATCCGGATCTGGCTCACTTGCACGGTTTGTACGACCTTGTCCGCGGGATGCGCGACATCCCCACCGCACGTGTGCAATTTCTGACCGTCCCCAGGGAGTCGTACGCCCACGACGCCAATCGCGACCAACTCGTACAGGCCGAAGCCGAGAAGCTGTTCGAACGGCTCCGCAAGGATCAGCCGGTGGCGGTCGCCGAGGAAGTTCCACAGGATTCCGCGACAAAAGGCCCCAATTCGAGCGCCGGTTCGCAAGAAGAAGCGGATTTCTACGAGGAGTCGCACGACGACGACTACTCCGAGTACGGAGACCGCTACGACGGCAAATCCGGCACGAAGCGGCCCGATGAGCCCGTCGCGGCCGTTTCGCCCGCGCCGACGTTCCGCGGAAACACCGCCGCCGAGGACACCTGCAAGTAAAGCGATTGCCAAGGCGACGTACAGGTGTTCAAGGAAATGGGGCGGATTGACCAGTTGTAGGGACGTGGAATTTGTCACCGTCGTCGCTTGACGATGAACTGGCCGGATAGTGTGAGCGGTCCTGTGCATCCGGCCATCAGGTCTTCCTGAGGTCGGGCACAGGGTGACCGAGACCCGAGCGCCTTTGAGGGGGAAGGCGCCGCGTGGCCCCGACGGAGGATTCAGACAACCGTGGACGCGCAAGGCCGTGGGCGGGCGGACGACATCGACCCCGCAGACCAGTGGGTGCTCAATCCGACCACTGGCGAATACGAACTGCGACTGACTCCTTCCGCACCGCAATCGCCGGTGCCAGGACCTCGTAGATCCGCTCCCCGCTCCGGCGGCGGAGGAGGCTCTGCGGGCGGAGCGACGCGCAGCAGGTCGGCGGCCCCGGGCCGTACGGCACCCGCCGAGGCGCCCGGCCGTGACGTGCCGCCGCCTCGCAGACGCCGTGGCGCGCCCGAGGAACCGCTGCCGGGCCGGCGCAACCGGCGGCCGGTCAAGAAGAAGTCGAAGGCCAAGAAGGCCGTCGTGTGGACCGGCGGCGTCATGGCGTTCGTCCTGATCGGCACGGCCGGCGCCGCCTATCTGTACCTCAAGCACCTCGAGGGCAACGTCACCACCGAGGACGTCGGCTCCGTGGCCGACAGCGGCTTCAGCAAGGACGAGGCCTTCAACATCCTGATCATCGGCACCGACAAGCGGACCGGCGGGGGCAACGAGGGCTACGGCGACAAGGGGAGCGTCGGGCACGCCGACACCAACATCCTGCTGCACGTCTCCAAGGACCGTACGAACGCGACCGCGATGAGCATCCCGCGCGACCTGATCGTCGACGTGCCCGACTGTGACGGCAAGGACGGCGCGGTCATCCCGGGCACCCAGAACAAGCGCTTCAACACCAGCCTCGGCCAGTACGGACGCAACCCCGGCTGCACCATGAAGACGGTCGAGGAGCTCACCGGCATCGACGTGAACCACTTCGCGATGGCCGACTTCAACGCGGTGAAGACGCTGACGAGCGCGGTGGGCGGTGTGGAGGTCTGTCTCGCCAAGGACGTCAACGACCCCGACTCGCATCTGAACCTGTCGGCCGGCAAGCACACCATCGAGGGCGAGGAAGCACTCGCCTTCGTCCGCACCCGGCACAGCTTCGGCAACCAGGGCGACCTGGACCGCATCAAGGTCCAGCAGCAGTTCATGAGTTCGCTGATGCGGAAGATGACCTCGGGCGACACCCTCACCAGCCCCACCAAGCTGATCAAGCTGGCCAACGCCGCCACCAAGGCGCTCACCGTCGACAAGGGCATCGGCAAGGCCAGCACGCTCAAGGAAGTGGCGCTGGAGCTGAAGAAGGTGCCGATGAAGAACCTCACCTTCACCACGGTCCCGGTCAAGGACAACCCGGCCGAGGTGGTCAAGGCGACCGTCGTGCCCCTTGAGCCGAACGCCTCGCAGGTCTTCAACATGATCAAGAGTGACACCTCCTTCACCGCGGTCAAGGCCAAGGAGAAGAAGGAGAAGGCCGCCGTCGCCGCCCGGCTGAAGGGCACCAAGTCGGCCGCCGACGAGGTGCGGGTGCGCATCCTCAACGGCGGCGCCCCGGGCGGCAGCGCCCAGGAGGAGCTCACCTACCTCCAGACCGAGGCGGGGGTGACCAAGTCCGAGAACGCGGGCAACGCCGACAAGACGCAGACGAAGACGACCCTGGAGTACGCCCCCGACCAGGCCGACCAGGCCCGCCGGCTGGCCGCGATCATGGGGCTGTCCGGGTCGGCGCTGAAGCCGGGCGAGAGCGTCACCAACGCGCAGGGGCTGCCGACCATGACGCTGACGCTGGGCGAGGACTTCAAGGGCGCCGGGGTGAAGATGAACTCCTCGGCGGCGCCGGCGAACGTCGACAAGACCACGGCGAACGAGGTCAAGTGCGCGAGTTGACCGTGTGAAGTGTGTGACCTGACAGGCCTGTCGTACGTCTAACAGGACGTACGACAGGCCTGTTCAGTGCTGTCAGGGTGGGGAGGGGACGGGGAGATGACCCAGACCAGTGTGCAGGGGGAACAGACGCGAGGGGGCGTCCCGCAGGCTCGGGAGGGGGCCGCGGAGGGGAGCGGGAGCGGGAGCAGACACGGCAGACGCCGGGCACGGCCGCGCCGTAAACACCGCGTGCTGAGGTGGTCCGCGACGACGCTGTCGGTGCTGATACTCGGCACGGCCGGCGCCGGATACCTGTACTACCAGCACCTCAACGGCAACCTCGGCACGGGTGAGCGCAGCAGCGGCGACTCCAAGGCGAAGAAGAACGCGCCGAACGCGGCCGGGCAGACCCCGCTGAACATCCTGCTGATCGGCTCCGACAGCCGTGCCTCCGCCGAGAACGTGAAGCTCGGCGGCAGCAAGGACAACCGCGGCAACCCGCCGCTGGGGGATGTGCAGATGCTCATCCACCTGGCCGCGGACCGCAAGAGCGCCGCCGTGGTGACCATCCCGCGCGACACCCGGGTGCCCATCCCCGAGTGCACCGACCCGGACACGGACGACGTCTACCCGGCGACGACCAGAGAGATCATCAACACCACGCTGGCCCGCGGCGGGGCCGGCTGCACGCTGGCGACCTGGCAGAACCTCACCGGGGTCTACATCGACCACTGGATGACGATCGACTTCGCCGGTGTGGTGCGCATGGCGGACGCCGTCGGCGGCGTCGAGGTCTGTGTGAACCAGAACGTCCACGACCGCCCGCTGCCGGGTGTGTCCGGCGGCTCCGGCCTCAAGATGAAGGCCGGCCGCAAGGAGATCAAGGGCGAGCAGGCGCTCCAGTGGCTGCGCACCCGGCACGCGTGGGGCAGTGACCCGCTGCGGGCGCGGGCCCAGCACATGTACATGAACTCGATGATCCGCACGCTGAAGAAACAGAACGTCTTCACCGACGGCGGGCGCCTGATGGACCTGGCCGAGGCGGCCACGAAGTCGCTGGACGTCTCCGAGGAGATCGGCAGCGTGAAGAAGCTGTACGACCTCAGCAAGCAGCTCAAGTCGGTGCCGGCGGACCGGATCACCATGACGACGATGCCGAACATCGAGGATCCGCAGGACAGGAACCACCTGGTTCCGCAGGAAGCCGACGCCGAGAAGATGTGGCAGATGCTCCGCGACGACGTGCCCTTCGACGACAAGGGGACGGACTCGGGGAAGAAGAAGGCCGAGGAGAAGGTCTCCGACGATCCGGCGGCGGCGGACGGCGAGATCGGCGTCCTGGTGCAGAACGCCACGCGGTCCTCCTCGCTCGGTCCGGTCGACGGACGGGCGCGGACCGTCAGCGGGCTGCTGGCGGAGAAGGGCTTCGCCCGCGCGTCGGCGGACACCACGGCGGGGCTCGCCGAGGAGCGGACCGTGGTGCGCTATCCGAGCGCGGATCTGGAGGGCGATGCCCAGCGGATCGCCAAGTCCCTGGGAATTCCGCTGAGTTCGGTGAAGAAGTCGACGGACGTCTCCGGGGTCACCCTGGTCGTGGGCGCCGACTGGCGCGAAGGCACCACGTACCCGAAGAAGTCCGACCCGAAGGCCGGGGACCTGCCGTCGACCTCCGACGAGCTCAACGGGGCGGACAGCAGCAAATGCATGGACGTGTACAAGCCGTACCGCTGGTAGCGGCCGGCGTCCGGCCGAGCCGGCTTCCCGGACCCCACAGCAAACTCCTAACTGGCTGCAGAATGATGCAGCGTGCTCAGGTTCCGGAGCTCGAACAGCGCTTCGACAACGTATTCGACAACGGTTCTCGCGTACGCTTCCGACGAGGCGGACAGGCACACAGCCGACCGCCGGGCTGGGGAGCTCGGCAGTCCGTCAGGCGCAGGCTGGGGAGGGCAGGGAGTTGGCGCAAAGTGTGCGCGGCGAGGTTCCCGCGGTGGAGGACACGATGTCCCTCACACCGCAGGACCCGGGGCCGCCGGCCGGGCACGGCGGGAGACGGCGCGGAAAAGACGGCCGACGACGGGCACGTCGCGCCCTGCGCTGGTCCGCGATCGTGCTGTCGGTGGTGATACTCGGCACCGCGGGCGCCGGTTATCTCTACTACCGGCACCTCAACGGCAACATCAAGAAGGACGACCTGAACCTCGGCAACGCCAAGGACAGAGCGGCCAAGACGGAGGCGAACGCCGCCGGGCAGACCCCTCTGAACATCCTGCTGATCGGCTCGGACGCGCGGAACAGCAAGGAGAACCAGAAGCTCGGCGGCGCCAAGGACACGTACAACACCGCGCCGCGCGCGGACGTCCAGATGCTGTTGCACGTCTCGGCGGACCGCTCCAACATGTCGGTGGTCAGCATGCCGCGCGACACACTGGTCGACATACCCGAGTGCACGGACCCCGACACCGACAAGACCTACTCGGCGCTCACCTCGGAGATGACGAACGACTCCCTCGGCCGTGGCGGCCCCGGCTGCACGGTGGCGACCTGGGAGAAGCTCACCGACATCCACATCGACCACTTCATCATGGTCGACTTCGCGGGCGTGGTGTCGATGGCGGACGCCATCGGCGGCGTACCGGTCTGTGTGGACGCCAACATCCGCTCGCACACCTCCTCGGGCAAGGGCTCGGGCCTGGAGCTGGAGAAGGGCACCACGTACATCAAGGGCGAGCAGGCGCTCCAGTGGCTGCGCACGCGGTACGGCTTCGAGGACAACACCGACATCGCGCGCGCCAAGGCCCAGCACCAGTACATGAACGCGATGGTCCGCGAGCTGCGCGAGAACGCGACGCTGAGCAGCCCGAACAAGCTGCGCAAACTCGCCGAGACGGCCACCGAGGCACTGACGGTGGACGACGGTCTGGGCAGCGTGACGAAGCTGTACGACCTGAGCAACGAGCTGCGGCAGGTCCCCAGCAAGCGCATCACCATGACGACGATGCCGTGGCAGTACGCCTCGGACGGCAACCGGGTGGTGCCCAAGCCGGAGGAAGCGGAGAAGGTGTTCCGGCTGGTCCGTGAGGACATCGCGCTCGACGGCAAGGACAAGAAGAAGACCCAGGACGAGACCTCCGACGATCCGGCCGCCGCAGACGACGAGATCGCCGTCCAGGTGCGGAACGGCACCCGCACCAGCACGCAGACGGCGGTGACGGGGCGGGCCGGCGATGTGACCGGGATCCTCGTCGGCAAGGGGTTCACCGCGGCCAAGTCGGACTCCTCGGTGCTTCCCAGCCAGGGCAAGACGGTCGTCCGCTACCCGAGCGCCGACCTGGAGGGCGATGCCCAGCGGGTCGCCAAGTCCCTGGGGATTCCGATGAGTTCGGTGAAGAAGTCGACGGACGTCTCCGGGGTCACCCTGGTCGTGGGCGCGGACTGGCGCTCGGGTACGGCCTACAAGGCCGCGGCGGAGGACGACTCGCTGCCCGAGTCGGAGGACACCTTCAACGGCGCGGACACCAAGGCCTGCATGCACGTCAATCCCGACTTCACCTGGTAGCCGGACCCCTGCTGAACTTGCCCACGGCGAAGGCCCCTTCCCCCGCGGAAGGGGCCTTCGCCGTTCATGAAATGATCATGTCGGTTCTGCAGTAACACCTGACAGGAGCTCAACCATGCTCACGATCAAGCGGATCGGCTCCGCGGTGGCCGTCCTCGGTCTCACCGCGGCCGGCACGATCGCCGCCACCGGAAGCGCCTCGGCGGCCTCCTACGCCGGTACCTGCGGGTCCGGCTACAGCGTGATCGACACCATGGACGTCGGCGACGGAACCGCCTACCTCACCTACAGCGGCGCCAGCGGCAAGAACTGTGTCGTCACCGTCAGCGACACCCAGGGGACGCCCATGGTCCTGGGCGCCAACCTGCGGCTGCACCGCACCGACGCCGTGTGGAAGTCCAGCGAGGAGGACTCCGGCACCTTCAAGTACTACGCGGGCCCGCTGTACCTCTCCGCCGCGGGCAAGTGCATCGACTGGGGCGGCCGCGCGGCCTCCAACTACACGCGCATCGACTACGGCGTCCACTGCGACTGAGCCGCGGACCTCGAAGGCCCCCCTCCCGCGCCGGGAGGGGGGCCTTCGACACCGTCCTAGGCCTCCGTCAGCACCGCCGGCCGCCGCGACGCGATGACCCGCCTCGCCAGCGACTTCGGGCTGGTCAGGAAGCCGAAGCCCCAGCACATGTGCATGGTGGCCAGCGCGACGGGGATCTGCAGCCGTGCCTTCAGCGGCAGGCCCTTGCCCGCGGGCAGCGACCCGAGGACGATCGCCGCGAGGTAGCCGCCGGGGATCACGAAGCCGAGCGGGGTCAGGGTCGCGCCGACCACCAGACCGGCCACGATCGCGCACAGCGCCACCGGCGGGGCGAGATAGCGCAGGTTGATGGAGCCGGCGTGGTAGCGGGCCACGACATGCCGCCAGCGGCCGTAGTCCTTGTACTGCTTGGCGAGCGCCTTCACCGACGGCCTCGGCCGGTACGACACCTTCAGCTCCGGCGAGAACCAGATCAGCCCGCCGGCCTCCCTGATCCGGAAGTTCAGCTCCCAGTCCTGGGCCCGGATGAACTCCTCGTTGTAGCCGCCCTGTTGCTCCAGGGCCTCACGGCGGAAAACGCCGAGATAGACCGTCTCGGCGGGCGCGGCCTCGCCACCCGTGTGGAAGGCGGCGTTGCCGACCCCGATCTTCGAGGTCATCGCGGCGGCGACCGCGTGCTCCCAGTCGTTCTCCCCCTCGGCGTGCATGATGCCGCCGACGTTCTGCGCGCCGGTCTCCTCCAGGAGCCGCACGGCGGTCGCGATGTAGTTCGGGGAGAGCATGCCGTGGCCGTCGACGCGGACGACGATCGGATGGCGCGAGGCCTTGATCGCGGCGTTCAGGGCGGCGGGCGTGCGGCCGGTCGGGTTGGGGACGGTGTGGACGCGCGGGTCTTCGCGTACGAGCTCGGCGGCGATCTCGTCCGTGCGGTCCGTGGACGGACCGAGGGCGATCACGACCTCCATCTCGCCGGCGTACTCCTGCGCGAGGATCGCTTGGACGGCTCCGCGCAAGTGCCGCTCCTCGTTGAGGACGGGCATGATCACAGACACGGCGGGGAGCTGCACGTCGGGCTTGGCGTTCATAGGGGGCTCACGTTACCGCGAACGGGGGACACCGATGCGCCCCGCCCAGGTGGTTCCGGCGGCCGCAGATCGTATGGGCCTACGGTGCTGATGATCCCACGTACGGCCCTCGCGGAGGTGTCCCCCATGCCCACGCCGCCCCGCCGCTCCCCCGCGCACCGGCCCCGACCACGGCCGCCCGTACGACGGCGCAAACCCCGTTGGGCCGCCCGGGTGGTCACGACGCTCTCCGTGGTGGTCCTCGCCTCGGCCGGGATCGGACACGCGGTCCTGTCGAGCCTGGACGCGGACATCGCGCGCGTGGACCCCTTCAAGGACATGAAGAACCGGCCCAGGGCCGGCCACGGCATGAACGTGCTGCTGGTCGGCACCGACGGCCGGGACAAGATCACCGAGGCCGAGCGGCTGAAGTACCGGCTCGGCGGCGCCCCCTGCCACTGCACCGACACGGTCATGATCGTGCACATCTCGGAGGACCGGGAGCGCGCGAGCGTGGTGAGCCTGCCGCGCGACTCGTACGCCATGACACCGGCGCACACCGACCAGACCACCGGAAAACCGCACCACGGCCACCCCGTCAAGCTCAACGCGGCGTACGCGGAGGGCGGCCCGAACCTCACCGTGCGCACGGTCGAGAACATGACCCATGTGAAGATCGACCACTATCTCGAGGTCGACTTCACCAGCTTCATGAAGACGGTAGACGTGCTCGGCGGCGTGGAGATCTGTACCGCCGACCCGCTGAAGGACGCGTACACCGGACTCGACCTCCCCGCCGGAACCCACACCCTCATGGGCGGCGAGGCCCTCCAGTACGTCCGCTCCCGGCACATCGACGGCGCCGCCGACCTCGGCCGGATGAAGCGCCAGCAGCGGTTCATGGCGGCGCTGATCGACCGGGCCACCTCCTCCGGGATCCTGCTGAACCCGATGAGGTTCCGGGACATCGCCCGGGCCGTGCTCGGCTCGGTACGCGCCGACAACGGCTTCGGCACGGACGAACTGCTGGACCTCGGGCGGGCGATGCGCAGCTTCTCCCCCTCCTCCTCGGAGTTCACCACGGTCCCGATCGGGCGGATGGGATACGCCGTGAAGGGCGTCGGTTCCACCCTGAAGTGGGACCCGAAGAAGTCCGGCCGCCTCTTCCAGGCCCTGCGCGACGACAGGCCGCTGGCCGCGCACAAGCCCAGGAGCAAGGCCGTACGCGTGGGGGTGGCCCCGCAGCAGATCCGCGTCCAGGTCGAGAACGGCACCGCCACCGCCGGTCTCGGCAAGCGCGTCGACTCCCAGCTCGCCGCGACCGGCTTCCGCACCACCCGCCAGCCGGTGACCTCCGCGAACCGCACCGTCGAGCGCACGGTCGTCGCCTACGACCCCCGCTGGGACCGCTCCGCGAAGTCCCTCGCGGCGGCCCTGCCGGGCAGCGAACTGCGGGCGGTGAAGGGGCAGGGACCGGTACTGAAGGTGATCGCCGGGACGGACTTCGAGAAGGTGCGCAAGGTGCGGGCGGAAGATCCGTATCAGGGGGAGTTCGGGGTGGTCACGGGGGATGAGGTGGGGTGCCTGTGAACGGCGCTCCTCTTCAGCCCCCTATAGGCTCTCCTCAGTCCTCGAACCCCTCCGCCGCCCTCTTCTCCCGCAGCTCCATGATCGCGCGGCGCCGGGCCAGCCGGTGGGTGCGGCCGGATCTGGGCCTCCTGGTAGCGGCGCTTGTCGCGCTCGGTCTCCGGGAGGACGGGCGGCACCATGCGGGGCTTGCCGTCGGCGTCGACCGCGGCGAAGACGAGGTAGGCGGAGCCGACCTGGGTGGCCGGGTCGGACTCGTTCCACCGCTCGGCCAGCACCCGCACCCCGACCTCCATCGAGGTCCGGCCGGTCCAGTTGACCTGGGCCTTCACATGGACGAGGTCACCGACGCGGACCGGCTCCAGGAAGACCATCTCGTCCATGGAGGCGGTGACGGCGGGCCCGCCGGAGTGCCGTCCGGCCACCGCGCCCGCCGCGTCGTCGACCAGCTTCATGATCACGCCACCGTGCACCGTCCCCAGAAGGTTGGTGTCGTTGTGGGTCATGATGTGGCTGAGCGTGGTGCGGGACGCGGAGGTGGGCTTGCCCGGAATATCGGACTCCGCTGAGGGGGCCTGGTCTGTCATGGCCTCCACCTTATGCCGAGGCCTCCATCGCGGACTTTGTGTTGGGTTCGCAACAGCAGTGGCCTGATTTTCCTACGACCCTTGTAAAGGGCACAGTCGTTCCCTGCACACTGGGCCCCATGAACGATTGGCCCGAGGCATGGTCCGACGAGAACCGCGGCAACCGGTACGGACGCGGCAGCGCGAGCGCACAGCCCGAAGGTGCGCGCGCCATGCGGCAGGTCCGCCGGCCCGCCTCGGGTGGGTACGGGGGCGGCCCCGGCCAGTCCGCGCCGCCCTACGGCGGCGGGGTCCCGCAGCAGCCGTCGTACGCCGATGACACCGCCGTCGACGGCTACGACAGCGGCTACAACACCGGCCAGGTCTACGGCGGTGGCGGACCGGGCGGTCCCGGCGGCGGTACGCGCGAGCCGCGTCCCGCGCCGAACTGGCGCCGCCGTATCAAGTGGACGGCGATCACCGTGGTGACCGTCCTGGTCGTGACGACGATCGGCACCTACTTCTGGGCCGACTCCAAGCTCAACCGCGAGGTCGACCTCTCCAAGGTCATCGACCGGCCGGACGCGGGCGAGGGCACGAACTACCTGATCGTCGGTTCCGACAGCCGTGCCGGCATGTCCGCCGAGGAGAAGAAGAAGCTGCACACCGGGTCCGCCGAGGGCAAGCGCACGGACTCGATGATGATCCTGCACACCGGCAGCAACGGCGACACGCTGATCTCCCTGCCGCGTGACTCGGACGTGGAGATCCCGACGTTCAAGGGCTCCGAGTCCGGCAAGACGTACCAGGGCACCGGCCGCCACGTGAAGCTGAACGCGGCGTACGCCGAGGACGGGCCCGAGCTGCTGGTCCGCACCGTCGAGTTCAACACCGGGCTGCGCATCGACCACTACGTCGAGATCGGCTTCGCGGGCTTCGCCAACATCGTGGACGCGGTGGGCGGCGTCGAGATCACCATCCCGAAGGGCGGCATGAAGGACACCAAGTCCGGCGCCGACTTCGAGGCGGGCAAGCAGACCCTGAACGGCGAGGAGGCCCTGGCCTTCGTCCGCACCCGGTACGCCCTCAAGGCCTCCGACCTGGACCGCACGAAGAACCAGCAGAAGTTCCTCGCCGCCCTCGCCAACCAGGTCGCCACCCCGGGCACGCTCCTGAACCCCTTCAAGCTCTACCCGACCATGGGCGCCGGCCTCGACTCGCTCATCGTCGACAAGGACATGGGCCTGTTCGACCTGGGCGAGATGTTCTGGGCCATGAAGAGCGTCAACAGCGGCGACGGCAAGTCCATGAACATGCCGATCTCCGGTTCCGCCAACGGCAACCTCGTCTGGGACAAGGCGAAGGTGAAGACCCTCGTGGAGCAGCTGAAGAACGACGAGACGGTCACGGTCTCGGGCAACTGAGCCGCCGGCCCGAGGCGAGCAGCGCACGATGGGGGAGGGCCAGCCGGCCCTCCCCTTCGGCGAATTCGGCACTCAGTCGCTCGTACTCCCGCCTGATCCGTACGACGGTCTCCGGGGCCTGCGAGGTGACGACCAGCCCGATGGTGGCGACGCCGCCCGCCGCCCCGCTCCACCACTCCTCGACGCCGGCCCGGTGGTCCCAGGCGAGCTCGTCTGCCGCCGCGTCCCCGAACCCGGCCTCCGTCAGCAGTCCCGCGAGTCCGTCCGCCGTACGGACGAAGTCCTCCCCGGGGCCGAGCCGTGGCAGATACGCCGGCCGGACCGCCCCCGCGGCCTCACAGGCCCGGCCGAGCAGGTCCTGTCCGGCCCCGCGCCCGGCACCCCAGATCGTCAGTGCCAGCCGTCCGCCCGGCCGCAGGACGCGCCGGAGGGCGGCGAGGGCGGCCCGCGGACGGCCCACGTGGTTGAGGACGAAGTTGCCGACGACGGCATCGAACTCGCCGTCGCCATAGGGGAGTTCGGGAAGGGCGGCCACGCTCGCGTCGGCCCCGAGCTCCCGGGCCGCGGCCACCATGCCGGCGTCGGCGTCCACGGCACGCACCCGCGCCCCGCGCTTCAGGGCCGCCAGAGCCGCCGTACCGGTCCCGGTGCCCACGTCGAGAACGTACGTCCCCTCCCCGACCCCGGCGGCGTCCAGCAGCGCCTCGACCGGGTGGGCGCACAGCCGGGCGAAGCTCCCCGCGTACACCTGCGCCCGCCCGTCCCACATCCCGCGCTCGGCGGCGTCGAAGGCCTCCGCCGGGCCGCTCACGTGAAGTCCGCGTAGGCGAGGTGCCGGTCGCAGTGGAGACAGCGGAAGAGGTACGCCGTGGGCTGCCCGTCGGTGTCCAGGGCGGCGCAGAACTCCGCACCGAACTCCGCCACGAGGTCGGCAAGGGCGTCCGGGTGACGCCGTACGTCCGTGGCCCCCGCCCGCCCCAGGAACGCCGCCGCGTCCCCGCAGTGCGTCAGCCACCGCTCCTGCTGCCAGCCGCGGAAGCCGGGGGTGCGCCGATCGACCTCGAGCCGCACCTCCATCGGCACCCGCCCCTCGGTCTCCGTGAACTGCGCCTCGTACCGCTCGGCGGCACTGCCGTCCCCGAGGCACCACGGGCACAGGGCGCCGGGGTCGTCGACGGCGTACACCGGACCGTCGTACACGAACCCGCGGCGCTGCCCGCAGCAGTCGCACGGCGCCTCGGACGGCATCACGGAGCCGGTGGCGAGCGGATCGGGGTGGTAGCGGAACGCGGGCAGGGCGGTCATGGAAAACAGCCTGCCGCACAAAGGGTCAGGGGCACCCCGCAGGGTGCCCCTGGAACGGCCTCAGGCCCGCCTCACATCGTGGCGCCCGCCATCGTCCGGCACATCTCCGCGCAGCGACGACACGCCTCGGCACAGCGCATCATCTGTTCGTCGTCCGGCATGCCCATACACGCCTCGGCGCACATCTCACAGGCCTTGGCACACATCGCGCACATCTCCGCCGACATCGGCGAGCGGCGCATCATCATGTCCGCGCACATGCGGGTCGTCTCGGCGCAGTCCATCAGCGCGCGCATGATCTGCATCTGGGCCTGGCCGCCCATCTGCATGCAGGAGCTCATGGTCTCCTCGCACATGCTGTGGCAGGACATGCACGCCTCGACGCAGTCCTGCATCTCCTTGCTCATCGCGGTCATTCCGGGCTGGGTCATGGCTCCTCCTGGGGGGTGCGGGAGCCCTGGCCGGGCTCCGTCGCCCTTCTGTCCTACGCCTGGACGGCGCCGGGCGCCATCGGGCGGACGGCACCAATCCGGAACGTAAGCGGCGCAAGCGTGCGATCCCGGCCATTTCCCCGGGAAGGGCCATTGGGGTTATGGCTTTCTACGCCACTCCGAACAAGCCGGGCGAGTCAGTGGCGAGCGCCTCCGGTCTGCGGGCTCCCAGGGCGCCATCGATCGCGAGTCGTGCGCGGTCGGGAGCGTCGGGCATCAGGTCCGAGTAGTACCTCTCGGTGAAGCTCACCGAGGTGTGTCCCAACCAGGCAGAGACCTCCGAGACCGGGACGCCCTGCCGCAACAGCGAAGCCGCGTAGAAGTGCCGGAGGCTGTGCGACTTGAAGTACTCGACGCCGACGGCGGTGAGTGCGGGACGCCAGATTCGGCTGTACCAGTAGTACGGATACAGCAAGCCAGTGCCTGTGGCGTTGCTGAACAACAGGTCCGCCTCGCCCCACGTGGGGTGATCCCTGAGATGGCGGCGCAGGGCCAGCGCCACCACATCGGGGAGCGGAACTAGACGTCCCTGCTCTCCGTCTTCCCGCCACTTGGTGTGCCGCAGCCGCATGCTGCCGTAACGGCCCGATCCGGTGTCGCGGTCGCAGGCGACCTGCCGGTCGACCGTGATCGACTTCTGGCTGAAGCAAATACGGTCGCGGCCAAGGCCCATGGCCTCGCCGAGCCGCAACCCGCATCCGGCCATCAGCCACAGCATCCCGCAATAGCGCCTCGGGGCAGCCGCGATGACGGCCAGCACCGTCTTCGTATCGGGGACGTGGACCTCCGCGCGCTGCTCTCGGTAGGTCCGGGCGCCACTCACGGGGAAGGTCACCTGCCTGCACGGGTTGGCGTCGGCCAGGCCTTGCTCGATCGCCCAGCTGAACACCGACATGAGGATGTTGAAGCGGAATCGGACTGTGGACGGCTTGTAGCCGCAGGTATGGCTCATCCACTGCACCCACGTCTCGATCCGTTGGGGAGTGACGCACTTGATGCCGTCAGCCCCGAAGTATGGCTCCACCGACCGATTCAGCAACGTGCGGTACTGCTTGACGCTGCTGTTCTCCACCCCTCTCGTGGTGGCCCAGCGCTCGAAGACCGCTACGAGTTGCTCACCTTCGGTCGGTCCGGTCACGTTGCGCGTCACGCGCTTCCCCCTCCAGGTGCCGCCTGGCCTTCTCGGTCAGGCGGTCCGCGGGTCTGCCCGGCGGCCCGTCGAGGAAGCCCATGGCTCGTGCCCGTCGGATGCGGCCGCTGATGGTGTTCCGGCTCAGCCCCCACGCGGACGCCAACCGCGTGACGGGACTCCGGTACCCCTGCCGCACCAGACGCACGTACTCACGGGCCATCAACGCGTACTCCCGCTCCGTCTCGACCCGGGGCAGCACCGCCGCGGCAGTGGCCTCGTCGGCCGATCTGCCCAGGCGCGCCCTCAGCTCCTTCGCCGTCCTGCGGATCTCCGCCAGGGAGATCGACCGCATGAGTTCCGCCGTGATGCCGTCCGTCCCGACGGCGACCGCCGGGTCGTCGGGCGGCTCGATACGGAGGCTCGCCGGGCCGTCCCATGGTGCGTCGAGCAGGCTGACGACAGTCAGCTTCCAGCCGTGCAACTCGGTTTCATGGACGAGCTGGTCTCCGTCCACACGCCATCCCTCGGGCAGATCTCCACGTGATGATGCTTCGGTCACGGGTCGAAAGTAGCGCGGCATACGACGGCCGCCGTGTGCCAGGAAGCCCCCGGCCACACCAAGAAGTTAAGACACAGCACTTGCCATCATCCATGTTTCATGTGCTCGGTAACCCGAAAGAGTGAGGGGTACCCACAACGCGGATACCCCTCAGTCATCAAGCCGACCAGCTGTTACGGCAGGTTGCGGGCCATCACGATCCGCTGGACCTGGTTCGTTCCTTCGTATATCTGTGTGATTTTGGCGTCGCGCATCATGCGCTCCACCGGGTAGTCCCGGGTGTACCCGTACCCGCCCAGCAGCTGCACCGCGTCCGTGGTGACCTCCATCGCGACGTCCGAGGCGAAGCACTTGGCCGCCGCGCCCTGGAAGGTGAGGTCGGAGTCGCCGCGCTCGGAGGCGGCCGCGGCCTGGTACGTCAGGGCGCGGGCAGCGGCGATCTTCATGGCCATGTCGGCGAGCATGAACTGGATGCCCTGGAACTCGGCGATCGCCTTGCCGAACTGCTTGCGCTCCTGGACATAGCCCTTGGCGTAGTCGAGGGCGCCCTGGGCGACACCGAGGGCCTGCGCCGCGATCGTGATGCGGGTGTGGTCCAGGGTCTTCATCGCCGTGGCGAAGCCGGTGCCCTCCTCGCCGATCATGCGGTCGGCGGGGATGCGGACGTTGTCGAGGTAGACCTCGCGGGTCGGGGAGCCCTTGATGCCGAGCTTCTTCTCGGGGGCGCCGAAGGAGACGCCCTCGTCGGACTTCTCGACGACGAAGGCGGAGATGCCCTTCGAGCGCTTCGTCGGGTCCGTCACGGCCATCACCGTGTAGTACTCGGACTCGCCCGCGTTGGTGATCCAGCGCTTCACGCCGTTGAGGATCCAGTGGTCGCCGTCGCGGACCGCCTTGGTCTTCATGCCGGCCGCGTCGGAGCCCGCGTCGGGCTCCGAGAGCGCGTACGAGAACATGCCGTCGCCCTTGGCGAGCGGGCCCAGGTACTTCTTCTTCAGCTCCTCGGAGCCGGAGAGGATGACGGGCAGGGAGCCCAGCTTGTTGACCGCCGGGATCAGGGAGGAGGAGACGCAGACGCGCGCGACCTCCTCGATCACGATCACCGTGGCCAGCGCGTCCGCGCCCGCGCCGCCGTACTCCTCGGGCACGTGTACCGCGTGCAGGTCACTCGCGACCAGAGCGTCGAGGGCCTCCCGCGGGAAGCGGGCCTCCTCGTCCACCGCGGCGGCGTACGGCGCGATCTTCGCCTCGGCCAGCGAGCGGATGGCGTCGCGGAGCATGTCGTGCTCCTCGGACGGGCGGTACAGGTCGAAGTCAGCCGATCCGGCCAAGGTGTCTCACGCTCCAAATGCGCTGCGGTGCCGACGCTAATTACCGTTAAGTAACTCAAATTTTAGGGGCCCGCTCACGCGAGTGATACGTGAGCTTGGCGACAGAGGGAGAGCTGCCCGCCGAAGGGCCCGTCACGCCCCTACTAGGATCGGGCAGCGCACCGAACGACGTCCCTCTCTGGAGCACCCATGAGCCTCAAGATCACCGTGATCGGCACCGGCTATCTCGGCGCCACCCACGCCGCGGCCATGGCCGAGCTCGGCTTCGAGGTGCTGGGGCTGGATGTCGTACCCGAGAAGATCGCCATGCTCCAGCGCGGCGAGGTCCCCATGTACGAGCCCGGCCTGGAGGACCTGCTGCGCAAGCACGTCGCCGGGATCGAGGGCTCCACCGGGCGGCTCCGCTTCACCATGGACTTCGCCGAGGTCGGTGCGTTCGGTGACGTCCACTTCGTCTGCGTGAACACCCCGCAGCGGCACGGCGAGTACGCCGCCGACATGTCGTACGTGGACTCCGCGATCGCCTCGCTCGCGCCGCACCTCCCCGGCCCCACCCTCGTCGTCGGCAAGTCCACCGTTCCGGTCGGCTCCGCGGACCGGCTCGCCACGTACCTCGCCGAGCACGCGCCCGCCGGTGCGGACGCCGAGCTGGCCTGGAACCCGGAGTTCCTGCGCGAGGGCTTCGCCGTCGGCGACACCCTGCACCCCGACCGGATCGTGGTCGGGGTGCGCAGCGAGCGGGCCGAGAAGCTGCTGCGCGAGGTGTACGCGACGCCGGTCGGCGAGGGGACGCCGTTCGTCGTCACCGACTTCCCGACCGCCGAGCTGGTGAAGACCTCGGCGAACTCCTTCCTCGCCACGAAGATCTCCTTCATCAACGCGATGGCGGAGGTGTGCGAGGCCGCGGGCGGCGATGTCGTCAAGCTGGCCGAGGCCATCGGGTACGACGACCGGATCGGCAGGAAGTTCCTGCGGGCCGGCATCGGCTTCGGCGGCGGCTGTCTGCCCAAGGACATCCGGGCCTTCCTGGCGCGCGCCGGTGAGCTCGGCGCGGACCAGGCGCTGTCGTTCCTGCGCGAGATCGACTCGATCAACATGCGTCAGCGCGGGCAGATGGTGGAGCTGGCGAGGGAGGCGCTGGGGGGCGGGTCGTTCCTCGGCAAGCGGGTCGCGGTGCTCGGCGCCAGCTTCAAGCCCGACTCGGACGACGTCCGGGACTCGCCGGCGCTGAACGTCGCCGGCCAGATCCATCTCCAGGGCGGCCAGGTGACGGTGTACGACCCGAAGGGCATGGGGAACGCCCGTCAGGTCTTCCCGACGCTCGGGTACGCCGACTCCGCCGTCGAGGCCGTCCGGGGCGCCGATGTCGTGCTGCATCTGACGGAGTGGCAGGAATTCCGTGAGCTGGACCCGGCGGCGCTGGGCGAGGTCGCGGCGACGCGGCTGATTCTGGACGGGCGGAACGCGCTCGACCCGGAGGTGTGGCGCAAGGCCGGATGGTCGTTCCGGGCCATGGGCCGGCCGACGGCCTGAGCCTGCCCGGCGGCGGAATTCGGAATTACGCAATAACGCGGCAAAGAAATACTCGGCGAGCGGGTCTCCGTACATAAAAGCGGTGGCCCGCTTCGTCTTGCCCGGGCCTGTCAGACCGCTTCAGTACTGGGCAGCAGGCCCTTCGTTCGGCTGCATATGCCAGGCTCCCCGGAATCATCAAACGGGGTTCGATTTCATTCGAGCAGTGTGGCGGAAATATCGATTCGCCTCCCCGAATTCTTCACTTTCACAATGCGCGGAATAAAGGCGGTCTAGCCCGTTCTCACAACGGGGCCACCCCTCGAAGAGAGGCAGGCAACAACCGGTTAACGGGCGCGTAGCCAAGCGGAATCCACCCTCCACTCCACTGGTGCGCATTCGCAGCACTCTCAGTTCGGGTTGACCGGACCATGACAGGAGTGACCCATGCCCTTGTTCCGCAGGGCGCAGTGGCCGGGCGATCACCGTGACGAGCTGGTCGCGGGCGCGCTCGTCGGCGCGGTGGTGATCGTGCTCGGCTACGCGTCCGGCATCGGCGCCCCCACCGCCTCCGGTGCCGGTGAGGCCGCCGCACCCCCGACCTCCCCGCCCGCCGCCACGGCACCGCAGAGCCCGGCCGTGCCGTCGCCGCAGGACCCGGGCGGACAGGTCCCCGTCGGCACCGGGGAGTTGCCCGGGTACGGCACCATCGGCGGCCTCGGTGGCACCGGCGGCGGCGCCGCACACACCGGGCACGGCACCGGGGACCGGGGCGAGGGGCACACCGGGCACGGCGGCTCCCCCGGCGCCCCGGCCACCCCCGCCCCCTCGCCGTCCGGCCCGACGACGGAGCCGCCCTCCGACACCTGCGCGGACGGCGAGGTACGGCTGGCCCAGCCGCTGCTCACCGGCCTGACCGGCACCCTGACGGGGCTGCTCGCCGCCCCCACCCCCACCGCGACCCCGTCGGCGGAGCCCTCCCCCTGCGTCGGACTCGCCCCCGTATCCGTCCCCGGTCTCCTCGGCATCAGCGCGCCCCCGCTGCCGGAGGCCACGCCATGACCCTCCGCCGCGCCGCCGTCCTCCTGCTCCTCCTGCTCGCCCCCGTCCTCCTCGCCACCCCCGCCGCCGCCCACACCGAACTGGTCCGCTCCACGCCCGCGGACGGCGCCGAGCTGAAGCGCGCCCCCGAGCGGCTCACCCTCGTCTTCGACGAGCCGGTCGCCCTGGACGACGTACGCGTCGTGACGGTGGACGGCAACCGGCTCCCGGTGTCCCGCCTCGGCAAGGACAGCGTGCGGGTCGCCCTCCCCCGGTCCGGCGACGGCGGGACCGCCGTCACCTGGTCGGTCGTCGACGAGGAGGACGGTCACGCCTCCTCCGGCCGGATCTCCTTCGGGGTCGCGGTACCGGCCGCCCAGGACCGCGGCGACGAGGCCGCACCCGCCCTCTCCCCCTCGGTGCGGAAGGGCCTCGTCGCCGCTCGCTGGACCGGCTATCTCTCGCTGGCCCTGTTCGTCGGCGGGCTCGCCTTCGTCGCGCTGCTGTGGCCGCGCGGTGCGGGTGTGCCGCGGGCGCGGGCGCTGCTCGCGCTGGCGTGGACGGGCGGGGTGCTGTCGACGGTGGCGAGCATCGGACTGGAGGGCGCCTACGTCTCCTTCGGCGGTCTGCGGGACGCGCTGCGTCCCTCGTCGTACGCCGACGTCCTGACCACCGGGCCGGGCATCACGCTCGCCGCACGCGGGCTGCTGTGGGTGCTGGCGGCGGTGGTGCTGGGCGCGCTGCTCCAGGGCGGGGCGCGGACCTCCCGCTCGCCGGGCTGGCGGGTGGGCGCGCTCGCGGTGTCGGTCGGCCTGCTGCGGGCGACCGGGATGAGCGGGCACAACTCCGAGGGCGGCGAGCCGACCTGGGGTGCCCTCGCCGATCTGCTCCATCTGCTCGGTGCCGCCCTGTGGATCGGCGGGCTCGCCATGCTCACGGTGGCGGTGCTGCCGCGCCGGCGGGCGGGCGAGCTGGCGGAGGTGGTGCCCGGCTACTCCCGGCTGGCGGCCGTCGCCGTCACCGCGATCGTCGGCGCCGGGCTGGTGCTCGCGTGGCAGGTCGTGGGGTCGTACGACGGTCTGCTGCACACCTCGTACGGGCATCTGCTGCTGGTCAAGGCGGCCGTCCTCGCGGCCGTGCTGCTGATCGCGCAGAGCAGCCGCCGGTGGGTGCGCACCCGCCTCGATCTCGCCGTGCTGCTGCGCGGCGACGCCGCCACCGTGCGGCCCTTCGGTTACTCGGTCGCGGCCGAGACGGGGCTGGTCCTCGTCGTGCTCGCCGTGACGAGTCTGCTGGTCACGGCCAATCCCGGCCGTTGAACTCACCCGCAAGCAAAAGGAGTTGCAGTGACACGCACCAAAGACACCGGCGAACGGCGGCGCCGTCCGCCCGCCGGAAACCGGGCCCTGCTCGTCGCGGGGCTCGGGGCGGCGCTGGCCGCCGTGCTCAGTCTGGGGCTGCTCCAGGCAGCCGCGGGCGGCAGCACGACGGCCGCCTCGGACACCGCTGCGGGCGTGGCTCAGGCGCCCGCAGCCGCCGCCGAGGCCCAGCAGGCCGCGGCCGCCGCGCCGGACCACCAGGTCGACATCATGAACAACAAGTTCGGCGACGGGAAGCAGCTCGTCGTCGAGGTCGGCCAGACGGTCCGGTGGACGAACCACGACAGCGTTCCGCACACGGTCACCACGACCAAGGGCCCGAAGAAGTTCGACTCGGGCACGCTGGAGCAGGGCGACTCGTGGTCGTACACGTTCACCGCGGCGGGGACGTACGAGTACTACTGCGCCGTGCACCCGGACATGGTGGCGTCGGTGAAGGTCGTCGAGCCGTCCGACGGCGGCGGCGGAACGACGCCCACGCCGACCGCGGCGCCCACCGCCACGCCCACGGCCGCACCTACGGCCACGCCCACCACGGCGCCGACCACCGCTCCGACCGCCACGCCGACCGGCGGTTCCGGTGACGGCGGCGACGGGCAGTGCGCGAGCGTCCAGGACGTCCTGCTCCCGATCCTTCAGCACCTCAACGCGGCCCACCTGGAGCGTTCTCCGGGTCAGCAGGTGCAGGACGCGCTCGCGCTCGACTCCTACATCAAGACGCACACGGTGTGGATCGAGAGCATCCTGACGCCGCTCACCTCGGGTGGCGGGGCGGTCGCCGACGACACGCTCAGCGTGCTGCTCGACCACATCAACAAGGCACACCTGGAGGAGTCGCTCGGGCAGCAGGTCACCGATCTGCTGAACCCGGACAGCTACGTGAAGATGCACACGGTCTGGGCCGAGCACCTGCTCGCACCCACCGAGAGCTACGTCACCGGCAGCTGCTGACCTTCCCGGGGACGAACGCCGGTCCGGCCGAGGCTCAGTCGGCCGGACCGGCGCCGCTCCCCATTCTCCACGCCCCCGCCTCCCCACGGGAACCGCTTTCAAGGAGCCCCCGGATGAGAACCGTCACGCTGCCCACCGAGCAGCGGCACCTCCCCCGGCCCGGGCGGTACGCCGTCGCGCCCGGCCGCTCGCTCGTCGAACTCGCCGCCCGGTACGGCCCGTTGCCCACCTTCCGCCGCCGCCTCACCCTCGCCGACGCCTCGCTGACCGTGCCGGACGACGACCCGGACGCCCGGCCCTCCTTGCGCTTCGAGCTGCTGGACCCGCCCGCCGTCCTCACCGGCGCGCACATCGCGCCGCTCGACGGCGGCCGGCACCTCCAGGTCACCGGCGACCTCGAACTGCGCGGTGTCGCCTTCCCGGTGCTGCTGCGGCTGCGGGTCGCCGAGCGCACCGACGACCTGCTCCTCGTCGTCGGCACGGCCCTGATGCCGTACCGGCTGCTGCGCCGGGCCACCGGGTTCCGGCTGCCGTGGCGCCGGCCGGCCACGCGGCTGCGGCTGCTGGTCGCGGCGGAGTTCACGTGCGCCGCGGAGTCCGCGTGAGGGCGGCCCGGCGGGCGGCGCTCGGCGCCGTACTCGCCCTCGTCGCCCTCGTCGCACTGCTGCTCCTGGCACCGGGGCAGGCCTCGGCGGCCTCGTACCGGGTGGCGATGCAGGGGTACGCCTTCGCGCCCGCCTCCCTCACCGTGCCTGTCGGGTCCACCGTGACCTGGACCAACGGGGACACGGCGCCGCACGACGTGAAGACGACGTCCGGTCCGGTCTCGATCCACTCCCCGATGCTGAACAAGGGGCAGAGCTGGACCTACACGTTCACCGTGGCCGGTTCGTACGGCTACTACTGCACGGTGCATCCGGACATGACGGCGCGGATCACGGTGCTGGCGCCACCGAAGCCCACCCCGAAGCCGACGCCCACCCCCACCCACCAGCACGGAACCGGCACTTCGCACGAGGCCATGCCGATGCCGACCCGGACGGCCCCGACCACGCACCGGGCCGCCGGCACGTCCTCGAAGCCCTCCGCACCGGCCTCGCCGTCGGAGTCGCCGAGCACCTCGCCCCCCGTCGCGGCGGCGGCCCCGCAGACCGAACCCGTGGCCGCGGCCCGCCCCCTGCAACCCCTGCTGCTCCTGACCGGACTCATCGCCGGGGTGGCCGTCCTCTGTCTGCTCCTGGTCGGCTCCCGGGCGGCCGCGTCCGGCGCCGAGGACTGACCGTGCGGCGCTACCTCGCCCGGTAGCGCCGCATCTTCGCGCGTGCCCCGCACACCTGCATCGAGCACCAGCGGCCCCGGCCCGCGGGACTGCGGTCGTAGTAGGCCCAGTGGCAGTCGGCGGCCTCGCAGGCCTTCAGCCGCAGCCAGGTCCCCGCGACCAGTGCCTCGGCGACGGCCGCCGCGACCCGGGAGAGCAGTGGCGCGTCGTCGGCGGGCGCGAGCGCGGCCGAGCCGTCGCCCGCGTCGACCGTCACGACCAGCGGCGCCGCCGCCAGCAGCTCGCCGAGCGGGGTCACCGCGCGGTGCGGCGGGTGGCCGGCGTGCGCGAGCAGGGCCGCGCGCAGTGCTTCGCGCAGCTCACGGGCGCCTGCGGCCTCTTCCTCCGTGAGTCCGAAGCGCGTCCGGCCGTCCGCCGTGTCGAGCGCGTCGGCGCCCGACTCGAGGTCGAGGGTGTTGACCAGGGACTCCACCAGAGCCAGGCCCCCCGGCGCGGCCGATCGTTCACTCATGCTTGCGACGTTACCGCCTATGGGGCAGCATGCAGTAACGGTTACCGGTTACCCGGCTATAGAGGTAACCCCGCTTCGAGGAGGAAGTCATGGCTCTCGCCACACTGGGCGTCGTCGTCCTGGACTGTCCGGACCCCCGTGCGCTGGCCGGTTTCTACGCCGAGGTGGTGGGCGGCACCGTCGAGGGCGACGGCGACTGGGTGGACCTGAAGGTGCCCGGCGGACCGTCGCTGGCCTTCCAGGCCGCCTCCGGATTCGTACCGCCCGAGTGGCCGCGCGCGGACCACAACTCGCAGCAGTTCCACCTGGACCTGACCGTCGACGACATGGACGCGGCCGAGAAGGAAGTGCTGGCCCTCGGCGCCCGGCCGCTGGACACCGCCGACCGCTCACGCACCTGGCGTGTGTACGCGGACCCGGCGGGGCACCCGTTCTGTCTGTGCGCCTGCTGAGACCTGGAGGGTCCGCCGTGACTGTGGCTCGTTTCCGTTCCGTCGTGATCGACTGTCCCGACCCGCTCGCGCTCGCCCAGTTCTACGCGGCGATCGTGGGCGGAACCCCCCGCGTGGAGGAGGCGGACTGGGTCGTCCTGGAGACCCCCGGCGCACCACGGCTCGCCTTCCAGCAGGCACCCGGGTTCACACCCCCGGAGTGGCCGCGGGCGGACCGCAACTCGCAGCAGTTCCACATCGACCTCGACGGCGGGTCGACATGGGAGGAGATCGACGCGGCGGAACGGGAGGTACTGGCCCTGGGCGCGCGTCCGCTGCACGCGGAGGACAAGGAGGACTTCCGGGTGTACGCCGATCCGGCGGGGCATCCGTTCTGCCTCTGCCGGATCGAGCACGCGTGACCGGTGGGCCGCCGCCGAGACCGACGAGGACGGCGCCGGATCGTCCCGCTCGATCGGTATGCCGCTAGCCGTCCAGGTCGGAGATCCTCGCCGTCGACGCCTCGCGGCGCTCCTGGGCCGCGCGGGCCGCGAAGTCGGCGCCGCGCAGTACACGCTGGACGTTGCCCCAGGCCAGCAGGGCGATGTCGGACTCGCACCAGTCGCGGCGCAGGAGTTCGGCGATCAGGTGCGGGTAGCAGGAGGCGTCGGTGAGGTCCTGCGGATGGGCGGTGCCGGCGTCGTAGGTGCCGGACAGGCCCACGCACTCGGCGCCCGCGAGGGAGCGGACGTGGTCGAGGTGGTCGGCGACGTCCCGCACGGACGGGCCGGTCTGCTCGGCGGTGAGCGGCACCATGCACAGCCCCTTGGCGGCTCCCAGCTCGGCGAGCAGGTCGTCGGGGAGGTTCGCCGGGTGGGGGCGCAGGGCCCGGGCGGCGGAGCGGGTGCACACGACCGGCGCCTTGGACACGGCGAGAGCGCGGCGGGCGGTCTCGGCGGAGGCGCCCGAGAGATCGGCGAGGACACCGAGCCGGTTCATCTCGCGCAGCACCTCCTCGCCGAACCGGGTCAGACCCGCCTCGCTCGCCCAGGTCACGCCGGACAGAGTGAGCACACGCAGGCCGAGGGCGCGCAGCGAGCGCAGGATGCCGAGCGAGTCACCGAGCGCGGCGGCACCGGCGGGCCCGAGCAGCACGGCGACCCGGCCGCAGTGCCGTGCATCGGCGGTCTCCCCGGCGGTACGGGCGAGCCGTAGCCCCTCCGGATGGGCCCCGACGACGGTCTTCACCAGGTCCAGCTGCTCCAGCGTCGCGCCGACGGCCCGGTCGCCGCCGATGCTCTCGGGCAGATGCAGCGACCAGAACAGCGCGCCGACATGCCCTTCCCGCAGCCGCGGCACATCGGTGTCGACGGAACTCTCGCCGATCTCCAGGTCTAACCACGGCAGATGCCGCAGCGCCCACGGCAGTCCGCTGTACCCGTCGGCGACGGGATGCGCGGCGAGGATGACGTGCGCCCGCTCCAGGGGTTCGGTGTCCGGATCGGAGACCGGCGTGTAGGGCTCCGACTCGACGAACGGGTCGGGCAGGTCGTCGAGCCCGGCGACCTCGCTGGTGGAGTGCAGTTCGTCCTGGAGGTCTGCCATGGCGGGCTCCGTACGTCGTGATGGGCGGCATCAGCAGTACGGTCACCGTCGCACGGGGGGCGGAAGGCTTCCTGGTGGGCGGGGCGTTCGGGGGTACTCCGGTTCAGCGACCCTGCGCCGCGTCGATCACCTCGTCCAGGGTGTCCCGGGAGCGGACCAGGTCGGCGATCATCCGGTCGATGCGGTCGCGCTCCGCGGTGAGGTCGGCGACGAGCCGCGGAGTGGCGACGGCGGAGGGGCCGCCGTCGGTGTCCCGCATACAGGGCAGCAACTGAGCGATCCGGCTGCTGTGCAGTCCGGCCGCGAACAGCTCCTGGATCCGCACGACCCGGTCGACGGCCGCCTCCGGGTAGTCACGGTGCCCGCCGGGGGTCCGGTCGGCGCGCAGCAGCTCCTGGGCTTCGTAGTACCGCAGGGACCGCTCGCTGACATTGGTCCGCCGGGCCAGTTGACCGATCCGCATGCGCAGCCACCCCCGGGCTTGAATCTGACATCAGTGTCAAGTTCTACCGTACGGTCATGACGCAGACAACGGACTTCCTCGCACCGTCCCGCCTCGGCTCCCTGGCCCTCCCCAACCGTCTGGTGATGGCCCCGATGACCCGCAACAGGGCCGAGGACGACGGCACACCCTCCCCCCTCATGGTCACCTACTACGCCCAGCGCGCCTCCGCCGGCCTGATCATCGCCGAGGCCGCGACGCCGAACGCGGTCGGGCAGACGTACCCGAACATCACGGCGATCCACGCCCCGCGGCACGTGACGGGGTGGCGGCAGGTCACGGACGCCGTACGGAAGGCGGGCGGCCAGATGTTCCTCCAGCTCCAGCACGGCGGCCGGGTGGGCCACCCGGCCACCAGCGGGCACACCCCGGTCGCACCCTCTCCCGTCCCGCTCCCGGAGACGATCTTCACGCCCGAGGGCCACCAACAGGCCGTGACACCGCGGGAGATGACCACCGACGACATCCGCTCCACCGCCGCCGACTTCGCCACGGCCGCGCGCAACGCGATCGAGGCCGGATTCGAGGGCGTCGAGGTGCACTCCGCCAACGGCCATCTCCTGCACCAGTTCCTGTCCGCCAACACCAACCGGCGCACGGACGCCTACGGCACCGAGCGGACCCGCTTCACGGCGGAGGTCGTCGAGGCCGTCGCCGCCGCGATCGGCCCCGAGCGGGTGGGCGTACGCATCTCCCCCGGCGTCACCGTGAACGGCATCGACGAGGGCGACGCGGAGGAGATCTATCCGCCGCTCGTCGAGAAACTCGGCGCTCTCGGACTCGCCTATCTGCACATCGTGTACGCCGACCCGGACTCGACCCTGTTCCAGCGGATCCGCGCGCAGTGGCCGGGCACCCTGATCGCGAACCCGGTGCTGAAGGACTTCTCGGCCGGCGAAGTACGTCACGCCGCCGAGCGCGCCCTCGCCGCCGGAGCCGATCTCGTCGCCCTCGGACGTCCGTTCCTCGCCAACCCCGACCTGGTGGCGCGGCTGCGAACGGGCGCGCCCCTCAACCCCGTTCGGGACCGCTACCTGATGTACGTGGGCGGGGCGGCCGGATACACCGACTACCCCGCCCTCGACGAACTCACCGAAGAGCCCGCTCAGCCGTCCAGCGACTCGATCGTCGCGTTCGACGGCGAGCGCGTCGCCTGAAGGTCCCGGGCCACGTCCTCGGCGGCGCCGAGCACCCGGACCGCGTTCTGCCAGGTGAGCTTGGCCAGGTCGGACCTGGACCAGCCGCGGTCCAGGAGCTCCGCGATCAGGTTCGGATAGCCGGAGACGTCGTCCAGGCCGTCGGGGGTGAAGGCCGTGCCGTCGTAGTCGCCGCCGATGCCGAGATGGTCGATGCCCGCCACCTCGCGCATGTGGTCCAGGTGGTCGGCGACCGTGGAGACCGTGGCGACGGGGCGCGGGCGCTGCTCCTCGAAGGCGCGGTGGACCTTCATCGCGTCCGGAGTGGTCGCCAGATGGTGGAAGCCGTGGGCGCGCATGTTCTCGTCCGCCGCGGCCGTCCAGTCCACCGCGGCCTGGAGCACGAACTTCGGCACGAAGGTCACCATCGCCATGCCGCCGTTGGCGGGGAGGCGCTCCAGGACGTCGTCCGGGATGTTGCGCGGGTGGTCGCACACCGCCCGCGACGACGAGTGGGAGAAGATCACCGGCGCGAGTGTGGAGTCCAGCGCGTCCCTCATCGTCGTGGCCGCCACATGCGACAGATCGACGAGCATGCCCTCGCGGTTCATCTCCCGCACCACCGCACGGCCGAAGGCCGACAGCCCACCGACGCGCGGCACGTCGGTCGCCGAGTCCGCCCAGTCGTTGTTGTCGTTGTGGGTGAGGGTCATGTAGCGGACCCCGAGCGCGTACACCGCGCGTAGCGTGGCAAGGGAGTTGGCGATGGAGTGGCCGCCCTCGGCCCCCATCAGCGACGCGATACGGCCCTCCGCCCGCGCCGCCTCCATGTCCGCCGCGCTCAGCGCGGCCCGCAGGTCGGCCGGGTGCCGGTCGATCAACTGCCGTACGCAGTCGATCTGTTCCAGCGTCGCCGGCACCGCGTCCGGCAGGTCCGAGCGGACGTACACCGACCAGTACTGCGCGCCCACGCCACCGGCCCGCAGCCGGGCGAGGTCGGTGTGCAGATGGGCGCTCTGGTCGGTGGCGATGTCCCGGGCGTCGAGGTCGTAGCGGACCTGTTCGCGCAGCGCCCAGGGCAGGTCGTTGTGGCCGTCGACGACGGGGAACTCCCGCAGCAGTGCCCGGGCGGTCTCCACGGAGCTCACAGCCGTCACTTCCCGAAACCGAAGCCGTTGCCCGGCCCCTCGACCTTGGCGCGCAGCCGCTTGCCCTTCTCGGCGGCCTGTTCGCCCAGCTCCTGCTGGAACTCCTTCATCCGGCCGAGGAGCTCCTGGTCGTGGGCGGCGAGGATCCGGGCCGCCAGCAGGCCCGCGTTGCGGGCGCCGGCCACGGAGACGGTCGCGACGGGCACACCGGCCGGCATCTGCACGATCGACAGCAGCGAGTCCATGCCGTCCAGGTACTTCAGCGGGACCGGCACGCCGATGACCGGCAGCGGGGTGACGGAGGCGAGCATGCCCGGCAGGTGGGCCGCGCCGCCGGCGCCCGCGATGATCACCTTGATGCCCCGTCCGGCCGCCTCCTCGCCGTACGCGATCATCTCGCGCGGCATGCGGTGGGCGGAGACGACGTCGACCTCGTACTCGATCTCGAACTCGTCGAGCGCCTGGGCGGCGGCCTCCATGACGGGCCAGTCGGAGTCCGACCCCATGACGATGCCTACAACTGGGCTCATTCGGTGATCGTGCCTCTCAGGTAGCCGGCTGCGTGACGGGCGCGCTCCAGCACGTCGTCGAGGTCGTCGCCGTAGGTGTTGACGTGGCCGACCTTGCGTCCGGGCTTCACGTCCTTGCCGTACATGTGGATCTTCAGCTGGGGGTCGCGGGCCATGCAGTGCAGGTACGCGGAGTACATGTCCGGGTAGTCGCCGCCGAGGACGTTCGCCATGACCGTCCACTTCGCGCGGGGGCGCGGGTCGCCGAGGGGCAGGTCGAGGACGGCCCGGACGTGGTTGGCGAACTGGGAGGTGATCGCGCCGTCCTGGGTCCAGTGGCCGGAGTTGTGCGGGCGCATCGCGAGCTCGTTGACCAGGATGCGGCCGTCGCGGGTCTGGAACAGCTCGACGGCGAGGTGGCCGACGACGTCCAGTTCCTTGGCGATGCTCAGCGCCATCTCCTCGGCCTTGAGCGCGAGGGCCGGGTCCAGGTCGGGCGCCGGGGCGATCACGGTGTCGCACACGCCGTTGACCTGCTGGGATTCCACCACCGGGTAGGCGACGGCCTGGCCGTGCGGCGACCGTACGACGTTGGCGGCGAGCTCACGGGCGAAGTCGACCTTCTCCTCCGCGAGGACCGGGACACCGGCCCGGAAGGGGTCGGCGGCCTCCTCGACGCTGTCGACGACCCACACACCCTTGCCGTCGTAGCCGCCGCGGACGGTCTTGAGGACGACCGGGAAGCCGTCCCCCTCCGCCGCGAAGGCGGCCACGTCCGCCGGGTCGCTCACGATCCGGTGCCGTGGACACGGCACCCCGATCGCGTCGAGCCTCGCTCGCATGACGCCCTTGTCCTGGGCGTGCACGAGCGCGTCGGGCCCGGGACGCACGGGGATGCCGTCCGCCTCCAGCGCCCGGAGGTGCTCGGTGGGTACGTGTTCGTGATCGAAGGTGATCACATCGCAGCCCCGCGCGAAGTCACGCAGCGTGTCGAGGTCGCGATAGTCGCCGATGACGACATCACCTACGACCTGCGCCGCGGAATCCTGCGGGGTGTCACTGAGGAGCTTGAACCTGATGCCGAGCGGGATGCCTGCCTCGTGTGTCATACGAGCGAGCTGGCCTCCGCCGACCATGCCGACTACCGGGAACGTCACGCTCCTAGGGTATCGGCCATATCGGGGCGGCCGGATTCCGTCTCTTGTGCACGCCATTTCCGCCGATCTGGCCCGAAAGCCGCACCCGTCTTCACGTCCTGTTCCCAATCTGTGAGCTCGTCCACAAGCGTTTGCACAGGGGGGTGGTTAGCATGGCTTGGTTGACGAAACCGGACGGACGGGGCAGGCACGACCATGGGACGTGGTTCCTCGGCGCTTCATGCGGCGCCTCCGAGCGCGGTACGACAACGCGTCGACCGGCTCGTGCGCGAGGCCGCCAAGTTCGGCGCCGTGGGCGGAGCGGGTCTGCTCGTCAACCTTCTCGTCTTCAACCTGGTGCGGCACACGACCGACCTCCCGGTGGTGCGCGCCAGTGTGGTCGCCACGGTCGTCGCGATCATCTCGAACTACATCGGCTTCCGGTATTTCACCTACCGGGAGCGCGACAAGAGCGGCCGCACCAAGGAGCTGACCCTCTTCCTGCTGTTCAGCGCGGTCGGTCTGGTGATCGAGAACGGCGTGCTCTACGCGGCGACGTACGGGTTCGGCTGGGACAGCCCGCTGCAGAGCAACATCTTCAAGTTCGTCGGCATCGGCGTCGCCACCCTGTTCCGTTTCTGGTCCTACCGGTCGTGGGTGTTCAAGACCCTGCCGGGACCCGAGGTGGTCGCCAGCGCGGAATCGTTCCTGGCCGAGGCGGAAGCGGTGCAGACCCGGCGGCCGAAGCAGCGGAGCAGGCAGCGGGTCGGCTGAGCCGCCCGGTCACCGTACGGTCGGCTCCGCTTCCGGTACCGGCTTCTGCACCGGCGTACGCGACAGGAACAGCCCGAACACCGCCGGCTGCGCCTGGAGCATCTCCAGACGCCCTCCGTCGGCCTCCGCGAGGTCCCGGGCCACGGCGAGGCCGATACCCGTCGAGTTCCGCCCGCTGATCGCCCGCTCGAAGATCCGCGCGCCCAGGTCCGCAGGCACCCCCGGCCCCTCGTCCGTGACCTCGATGACCGCCTGGTTGCCGGTCACCCGGGTACGCAGCGCCACCGTGCCGCCACCGTGCATGAGCGAGTTCTCGATCAGTGCCGCCAGCACCTGCGCCACCGCGCCCGGTGTAGCGACCGCGCGCAGATGCCGCTTGCCGGAGCTCACGATGGCGCGGCCCGCGCTGCGGTAGGCGGGGCGCCACTCGGCGAGCTGCTGCTGGATGACCTCGTCGAGCTCGAAGGAGACGGCGGAGCCGGTACGGGGGTCGCGGGAGTTGGTGAGCAGCCGCTCCACCACGTCCGTCAGGCGTTCCACCTGCGTGAGCGCGATGGTGGCCTCTTCCTTCACCGTGTCCAGGTCCTCGGTGAGGGTGATCTCCTCAAGCCGCATGGACAGGGCGGTGAGCGGCGTGCGCAGCTGGTGGGAGGCGTCCGCCGCCAGCCGCCGCTCGGCGGTGAGCATGCGGGCGATGCGCTCGGCGGAGGAGTCCAGGACGTCGGCGACCCGGTCGAGCTCGTGGACGCCGTAGCGCTTGTGCCGGGGGCGCGGGTCGCCGGAACCGAGCCGTTCCGCGGTCTCGGCGAGGTCGGTCAGCGGCGACGCCAGCTTGTTGGCCTGCCGTACGGCGAGCAGCACGGCCGCGATCACCGCGAGCAGCGCCACCGCCCCGATGATCAGCAGGGTCCGGCCGACCTCCCGGGTCACCGACGAGCGCGGCTCCTGGACGGTGACCGTCTCGCCCTCCTCGCCCGTCTCCGTGGCGCTGATGACGTCCCCGGTCGCCTCGGTGCCGACCTCGATGACGGGCTCTCCCGGGATCCGGATCACGGCGTACCGGTCCCCGGCGACCTGCTCCTTCAGCACCCGCGCGTCGACGGTCTGCTCCCCGAGCAGCCGGCTGTCCACGATGCTGGCCAGCCGCACGGCCTCGGAGTCGACCCGCTCCTGGGCACTGTTGCTGATGGTCCGCGTCTCGACGATGACGAGACTCACACCGAAGACAGCGATGACGACCAGCACGACAGCGAGGGTGGACTGAATAAGACGGCGACGCACGGGGCCCTCCGGGCAGGTGACTTACGTTGAGCTTTGTGCCGACGGCACGGTCAACCCCCTAGGGGCGCGGGGCTGTCCCGATGTGCGGCTACCGCCGCGTGGGCGCGACCAGCCCCCACGGGCCCGCGGCCGCCGACGAAGCTCAGCTCTTCTCGAACCGGAAGCCCACTCCACGCACGGTGGCGATGTAACGGGGGTTGGCCGCATCGTCGCCCAACTTCTTCCGCAGCCACGAGATGTGCATGTCGAGCGTCTTGGTGGACGACCACCACGTCGTGTCCCAGACCTCGCGCATGAGCTGGTCACGCGTGACGACCCGCCCGGCATCCCGCACCAGGACCCGCAGCAGGTCGAACTCCTTGGCCGTCAGCTGAAGCTCCTCCTCGCCCATCCACGCACGGTGGGACTCCACGTCGATCCGCACCCCGTGCGTCGCCGGCGGCTGCGCCGGCTCCGCCGCACCGCGCCGGAGCAGGGCCCGGACACGGGCGAGCAGTTCGGCGAGCCGGAACGGCTTGGTGACGTAGTCGTCGGCGCCGGCGTCGAGCCCCACGACGGTGTCCACCTCGTCCGCACGCGCGGTCAGGATGAGGATGGGCACGGTGAGGCCTTCGGCACGCAGTCGGCGTGCCACCTCGAGGCCGTCCATGCCGGGGAGTCCGAGGTCCAGCACGACCAGATCGATGCCGCCCTGGATGCCGGCGTCGAGGGCGGTGGGGCCGTCCTCGCGCACCTCGACCTCGTACCCCTCCCGTCGCAGTGCGCGGGCCAGCGGCTCCGAGATGGACGCATCGTCCTCGGCGAGCAGTACACGGGTCATGAGCTGATGGTAGACCGCCCTTGACAGAAGCTGGGGTGTGATCGCAAGCCCGTGATTCTTACCATGGGGCGTTCTGGTACGAACCTATGTCTTGACGGTGAGAACCCGGTAAGAGCCTTGGAAAAGGTGTGTACGGTTCCCTGACACCTGTGATCCATCTCTCAAGTCCTTTCATTTCCGGCACTGTCCTGCCGTATGGTGAAAGACGCCTTTTGCAGCACGGGGACCTTTGGCAGAGCAGTTCGGCTGAGGGTCTCTTTTGTGTGCGGGCCGGCCACCGTCGGCCTGGAAACACGTTGCGCGTCCCCACCAGCAAGGAACGACCATGGCGTCCAGCCTGACGAAGGACTCGGCCCGACCGGGCACCCCCGGCACCGAGCAGACCTTCTTCGGCCACCCCCGCGGACTGGCCACTCTCTTCATGACCGAGATGTGGGAGCGTTTCTCCTACTACGGCATGAGGGCTCTCCTCCCGCTGTACCTCGTCGCCCCGGGCGGCCTCCACCTCAGCGCCGCGACGGCGACCGCGATCTACTCCGTGTACGTGTCGCTGGTGTACCTGCTCGCGCTGCCCGGCGGCTGGTTCGGCGACCGCGTCTGGGGTCCCCGCAAGACCGTCGCCGTCGCCGGTGGCGTCATCATGCTCGGCCACCTCACCCTGGCCCTGCCGAACTCCGGCACCTTCTACGCCGGTCTCGGCCTCGTGGCGATCGGCTCCGGTCTGCTGAAGGCCAACATCTCGACGATGGTCGGCCACCTCTACGAGGGCAAGGACGACCCGCGCCGCGACGGTGGCTTCACCGTCTTCTACATGGGCATCAACCTCGGCGCGTTCGCCGCGCCGCTGGTCATCGGCACCATCGGGGAGAACGTCAACTGGCACCTGGGCTTCGCGCTCGCCGCGCTCGGCATGGCGCTGGGCCTCGGCCAGTTCCTGATCGGCTCCCGTCACCTCGCGGACCGCTCCAGCGTCGTACCGACGCCGCTGTCCGCCGAGGAGAAGGCCTCCACGCTCCGCAAGGCCGCGATCTGGGCCGCCGTCGCCGTGGTCTTCTACGCGATCGTCGGCTTCTCCGGCCACTACACGCTGAACTGGATCCTGGTCCCGCTGACGCTGCTCGGCCTGATCATCCCGGTGATGGTGCTGGGCCGCATCAAGCGCGACAAGGACCTGGACCGCACCGAGCAGCGCTCGATGTCGGCGTACATCTGGTTCTTCGTCGCCGCGGCCGTGTTCTGGATGATCTACGACCAGGGCGGCTCGACCCTGTCGATCTTCGCCGACTCCTCCGCCGACAACACCATCTTCGGCTGGGAGTTCCCGGTCTCCTGGTACCAGTCGGTCAACCCGGTCCTGATCATGGCGCTGGCCCCGGTCTTCGCCTGGTTCTGGCTCGCGCTGAACCGGCGCGGCAAGGAGCCGAGCACGATCGTGAAGTTCGCCTCGGGCCTGGTCCTGGTCGGCGCGTCCTTCTTCCTGTTCCTCGCCCCGCTGTCGATCGCCGAGGGCGGTCACAAGGCGGCCGCGGCGTGGCTGGTGGCGATCTACTTCGTCCAGACGGTGGGCGAGCTGCTTCTGTCGCCGGTCGGCCTGTCGGTGACGACGAAGATGGCCCCGGCCAAGTACGCCTCCCAGATGATGGGCGTCTGGTTCCTGGCCGTCACCGCCGGTGACGCCACGACCGGTCTGCTCTCCATCGCCGGCGTCGACCTCAACAAGACGGGCATCGTCGCCCTGGAGGCCACGCTCGCCGTGGTCGCCGGTGTCGCGGTCTGGATGTACCGCAGCCGCGTCAAGGAGCTCATGGGCTCCGTGCACTGACGTTTCTTCGAACGAAGGGCCGCCTCACCACCCGGTGCGGTGGCCCTTCGGGGTTTTCCGGCCGCGCTCGAGGACCGCACCACACCATCGGGAGCATGCGTCGTACGTTCCTGTCCGTGGCCGCGGCCCTCGGCTTCCTCATGTCGTCGTCCGGCGCGGTCGTCGAGGCGGCCCCGGAGACCATCCCGTACGGCGGCCACGAACGGCAGACGATCACGGTCTACGGCGACCGGGGCGCCCCGCCGCTGGTGATCCTGCACGGCGGGTACTGGGCCGAGGACGCCGACTGGAGCCGCACGGCACGGTGGCTGGCGGCCCGGGGCTTCCGCGTCTACGAGACCGACTACCGGCTGAACACCGACGCCCGCTGGCCCGCGCAACGCGAGGACGTCCGGGCGGCTCTGCGCTGGATCGCCGCCGACTCCCCCGGCCGGCCCCTGCTGCTCGGCTCCTCCGCGGGCGGCCAGCTCGCCCTGGACGCGGCGACGTACGGCGCGGGCGGATCGCTGGTCCGGGGCGTGGTGGCCCTCTCCCCGGTCGCCTCCCCCTACCGCGCCTGGGTGGACGGCGGCCGCCCCGGAGCCACGGCCCAGCAGCGCCGCCTACGCCAGGAGGGGCAGCGCCTGGTCGGCTGCGACCCCGACCGCACGGGCCCCCGGTGCTGGTCCCGCTGGACCGACCTGGCGGCCCGCACCCACGCCTCCGGCCCGAACGACGCCCCGATGCTGCTCATCCACTCGAAGCGGGACTTCGTACCACCGGCCCATTCGACGGAACTGGCGGCAGCGGAACGGCGGTTGGGTCACAGGGACGCGACCGTCCGCACACTGGAGGGCGCCTCCCATGGAGGCGCCCTCATGAGCCAGGTGGACGAGCTGGTCCTACGTTGGCTGGTGAAACACGCGTAGGCGCAACCGACCTAGGGGCGCGGGGCTGTGTTCCATGTGCGGCTACCGCCGCGTGGGCGCGACAAGCCCCCACCGGCCCGCAGCCCCGTCACCGCAGACGCCGCCGCCCCGGAAGGAAGGTGAACACACCCGCACCCAACAAAACGGCCGTACCGGCCACCAACCCCAGGGCCTTCAACGCGCCATGGTCCTCGGACCCCGTCGCGGCGAGCCCCCCGGAGGACGACGAACCGCCACCCCCCGTGGACGACGATCCACCGGACGCCCCACCCTCCTGCTCGGCCGTGTCCAGAGTCAGCGACACTGACGTCTTGTCCGGCGTGCAAGTCGTCGTCGTACCGAGTGCCTTGATCGTCAGCACCCCCGGCGACAGCGTCGACTCACCCGTGGCCCCCGGCTTGTAGGTACCGGTCATGTCCGGGATCTCGATCGGGTCCCCCGACTTGATCTCCTCGGCGTTGACCGGCCCCTCCACCGACACCGACCCCTCGTCGGCGCCGCCCAGCACGACGTTCATGAACGGCTGGAGCTTGCCCGCGGGAATGGGCGCCGGACTGTTCATCGGCGACTTCTTGAACTGGACGGTGATGTCGAAGTCCCCGCCGTTCTTCTTGGCGTTGATCTGGATCGTGGAGGTCGCCTTCTGTGTCCCGATGGGCGATTCGCAGGTGTAGGGGATGTCGACGACCTCGCCGGTGAAGTCGGTCTGCCCGCCGCCGGTCTCGGACGGACTGGAGGAAGGGCTCTGCGTGGCAGTCTCCGTCGGCGTCGGGGACGTGCTCTCGCTCTCGGTCGGACTCGGGGTGGGACTCGGTGACGAACTCCCGTTCCCCGCCTCGACCTTGATGGTCGCCGCCGACTGCACGGTCTCCGTCGGCGTGCAGTTCGTGTCCGTGCTGAAGGCAGTGATCTTGTACGCGTCCGGCGTCAGCGTGACCTCGCCGGCCGTCGTCAGCTTCAGCTTGCCCTTCATGTCGGAGAGGACCATGGCGCCGCCCTTGGGAATGGCCGGGTTCTCCTGCGGGCCCGCCATCGGGACGTCGGCGCTCTGGGCGCCGGCCGCCTTGAGGGTGCCGGACGGCTTGACGGAGTTCGCCGGCAGGTCGATGAGGTCGGGGTTCTTGGATGCGGCCTGGACGAACTTCCACACCACCTCGACCTCGTCGCCGACCTTGGCGGTGGCCGGCGCGGTGATCTCGACCTTGGTGGTGCCGTCGACCGGGTCGAGCCCGGAGGCCGCGGGCGGTACGCACTTGGTGGCGAACGACACCTCGGCGGCCTGCGCGGGCCCCGCGGCCACACCGATCAGCGCGCCCGCACAGCCGAGCGCGAGCGCGACTCTCGCGCCCGGCAGGACTCTCCTTCGCTGTCTCACGTGGATCCCTTTCTGGTGGGGGTTGGGAACTGCTGGAGTTTGACTGAGTACGAGTGCGTTCTGGTGTGAGTGAGCGCGCAGGGGTCTGACGCGCTGCTGGGTGCTGCTTTCCGCGAGGGGAATCGGGGTTCGGTCGTCGAATGTGTGACCTTTCCGCGCGGTGTTCGTTGGGTGTGATGAACGGGTTCTCGGGGGCTGTATGGGGGTGGACGGGTTGCGGGAGGTTGCGGCGTCGTTTGTCGTGCCCGGTCCCTCGGGGGTGGCGGTCCGGACCCGTCTCAAGCAGCTCACGCCCGCCGATGAGAAGGTCCTCGCGCTGGTCGGTGCGCACCTCGGCTCGCTGGCCTCCCGGGACTTGAAGGTGCGGTGTACGGAGGGTCTGGGGCACTCCGCAACGACGTCGGCGGCCCGCAAGCGGGAGCTGACGGCTGCGTCGTCGTCCCGGTGGGCCGGGTCGCTGACCAAGGCCACGCATGATCAGTGGGCGCTGGCCCGCCGCTGCCAGCTCGCCCACATCCAGTGCCTTGAGGCGGGGATCCGTACGATCGCGCACCGGCTGTCGCTGCCGGTCGGCGCGAAGGGCTCGAAGAAGGCGCCCGGTGGTTATCGCAGCAGGCGGGAGTGGCACGCCAAGACCCGCCGCCTGCACGTCCTGGAGGGCCGTCTGGAGCGCGTGCGGGCCGACCGCGAGGCCGGGACCGTACACGTGGTGCGCGGCGGGAAACGGTTGGCCCGCACCCGCCACCACCTGTCTGACGCCCAGCTCACCGAGGCCGACTGGCGTCGGCGGTGGGAGGCAGAGCGCTGCTTCCTGCAGGCGGACGGCGAGTCGGGGAAGCGATACGGCAACGAGACGATCCGTGTCAGCCCGGACGGCGAGGTGAGCATCAAACTCCCGGCGCCGCTCACACATCTGGCCAACGCCCCGCACGGCCGGTACGTCCTGGCCTGCCGGGTCGGCTTCCCGCACCGGGGGCAGGAGTGGGCGGACCGGGTGGCGGCGAACCGGGCGGTCGCCTACCGCATCCACCTCGATGTGGACCGTGGCCGCTGGTATCTGACCGCTTCCTGGCAGCTCCCGATTTCCCGGACCGTCCCGATGGCCGCCGCCCTCGCGCACGGTGTGATCGGCGTAGACATGAACGCCGATCACCTGGCCGCCTGGCGCCTGGACACCCACGGCAACCCGGCCGGCAGCCCGCGCCGCTTCGCCTTCGACCTGACCGGCACCGCCGAGCATCGGGACGCTCAGGTCCGCCACGCTCTGACCCGGCTGCTGCACTGGGCCCGCACCTGCGGCGTGAAGGCGATCGCGGTCGAGGACCTGGACTTCGCCGCGGAGAAGACCCGTGAGAAACACGGCCGACGCAAACGGTTCAGGCAGTTGATCTCCGGCATGCCCACCGGCAGGCTCCGCGCCCGGCTCACCTCCATGGCCGACCAGACCGCCATCACGATCGTCGCGGTCGACCCCGCCTACACCTCCAAGTGGGGCGCCCAGCACTGGCAAAAGCCCCTCACCCACGAAAACAGGAAGACGACTCGCCACGACGCGGCCGCCGTGGCGATCGGACGGCGCGCCCAGGGACGCCCGATCCGGCGACGGACGGCACCGCCCCGGCACCACCAGAGCGATGGTGTCGGGCATCGGACCGTCCAGGCCGGACCAGGAGTCCCTGGGCGTGAGGGAACCCGCCCCCACATCTCCGGACCACGGACACGATCCGTGCCGCCGGACCGCGGAGCGAACGCGGGCCACCAGAACGCTCAGCACCGTTCGGGGCGTTCGGCTGAGCATGAGTTCTGGCAACAGGACTCACTCCCGCTCAGTCTCTAGGAACGGTCGTGGAGTTGTCGTCGTGCGGTGCGGAGAGCCGGCCGGCGGCGCCCGGATCGGAGTCCGGGGTGAACCACGGCAGGGTCGAAGGGGGCGGCGGCTCCCGGTCCGGGATGTGCAACCCCGGGAGCCGCAGGGTGAGTTCGGGCAGTCGCAGCCGGACCGGGGTCCGTGCGCGGCCGGACCGGTGCGGCCGCGCCCGGTCGATCACGGCCATCCCGATACGGAACAGCGCGGCGGGCACGACCAGACAGACCAGGATCCAGAACACGGTCACGCCCCAGGGCCGGCCCACGCCCCAGGGCTGTTCGGCGAGGACCTTGCCGCCGTACTTGAGGGACACGGTGTAGTCACCGTGCGCGCCGCCGGTGAGTTCGACGGGCAGTTCGATGCGCGCCTTCTTTCCGGGCCCGATCGTGCCGCGCCACTGCTGTTCCTCCCACTGCGGCGCGAACACGCCGTGGGAGGTGCCGACCTGGAAGAGGGGGTTCTTGATCTCCGAGGTGCCGACGTTGCCGACGGTGAAGACGAGGGTGCGGACGGGCGGGGCCCCGAACCAGGTCAGCAGTCCGCTGGAGCCGTCGAGCCGGGTGTCGGTGAGCACCGACAGCCGCCCGCCGGAGGCCTCGGCGGGCAGCGGCTCCACCGCGTGTCCGGCGACCTGGAAGATGGCGTCGGCCTCGGCCTTCGCCCCGGTCACCGTCGCCACGTGCACCACACAGGGGCAGGGCACGGGCGGCTCGGCGACCGGCAGCTTCTTGCTGAAACGGCCGTCGGCATCGGTGGTGACGGCCCGACCGTCCGCGTTGGCACAGGAGTTGGTGCCGCCGGGCACACCCCGTGACGGCACGGCCTGACCGCAGACCAGGATCATCAGCAGCGCCTTCGAACGCCAGCCGCTGCCGGTGACGGTGATCGAACCGCCGGTCCCCGCCTGGGACTTGGAGAGCTTCACGGTGGGCCGCTCGGCGGCCTGGACGGGCAACGACCCGACCGACACCAGCGCCAGGAGCGCCGCCAGCACCAGGATCCGCACCTTCACGACACCGCTCCCGTCAACTCGACCTCGGCACAAGGGGGTTCAGGCGCGTCGCCCTGACGGCGCCTTCGACGTCGTACGACGAACAGCGCACCCCCGGCGGCCACCGCCCCGGCGACCCCCGCCCCCCACGGCCCGCTCCCCGTCGACACACTCGCCGTGTCCCGCACCCCGCCCGCCGCCGTCACCGTCAGCCGCACCTCGACGGAGTCCAGCGCGGGCGCACTCCACGGCTCGCTGAGCCTGAGCCGCCGCCCCGGCGCCAGCTCGGCCGACAGGGTGCGCGGGGCCCGGTCGAGGACCCGGCCGAAGATTCCGTCCGCGCGGACCGCGAGCGTGGGCACGAGGGGCGTCGTCCCCCGATTGACCAGCTCGTACGTGATCCGGTCCCCGCGCACGGCAAGGTGCTCGACGGTCAGCGCGGACACGGTGGGCACCGCGGCCCGGAGGTGAACGGCCACCCGCCGGGTACGCCCGTCGGAGTCCCGGACCACGATCCCGGCGGCACCGTCCTCGTCCGGAACGGTCACAGTGAAGGGCACCTCGGTACGCGTCCCCGGAACCAGCCGGAGCCGGGAGCCGGCGAAGACGACACGGGCACCGACGCCCGACAGCGAGACGTCAACAGCCCGCTCCCCCCTATTGACCAACGCCACCGTGTCCTCCAGCACCACCCCGGGCTCACCCTCGGCATAGAACGCCGGCCGCGCCCCACCCGAGGGCGCGACAGACCACCCGTCGGCGGCAGCCGCGCCCGGAGCGGCGAAGAGCAGAGCGAGCAAGGTCAGCCCCATGACCCGAAGGGCGAACGACATCGGCGGCTCCGTAGATCATGCGTTGAGATACGCGCCCCGTCAGGGGCGCGGGGCTGTATCGATCTGCGGCTACCGCCGCGCGGGCGCGACCAGCGACAACGGCGCCGCAGCCGCAAGAGGCCACGGCGCGGCACCCCCGAAGGCGCCCCTCACCCAGCAGAACGCCGACGCCTCCGCGTAACCCACAACGACCCCGCCGCCCCCGCGAGCAACACCGTGCCGCCCAGCGTCCCGAGCGCGATCGCCGAATCCTCGGGCCCGGTCTGCGGAAGCGAGTCACCGGAACCGGAGTCGGAATCGGAGCCGGACCCACCCTGCGCACCCCCGGCGGAGCCACCCGCGGCGGTCACATCGAGACTCAGAGACGGCCCAGGACTGTTCGTCGGCGTACACGTCGTCGTCGTACCGAGCGCGATGATCGTCAGCACACCCGCCGTGAAGGTGACCTTGCCGGACTCCTTCGGCGTGTACGTCCCGCTCAAGTCATTGATCTTGATGGGGGTGTTGGCGGGCACCACCGCCTGGTTGGCCGAGCCGGTCACCTTCAGGGTGCCCTTCTCCGCACCGCCCAGCTGGATGACCGCGCTCGGCTTCATCGACCCCTTGCCCAGGTCGACCGGGCTGGACGAGACGCCCTTCTGCCAGGACATGGTGATCTTGTAGCCGCTGCCGCTCTTGACGCCCTTGATGTCGATGGGCGAGACGGCGCTCTTGTCGCCGATCGGCGTCTTGCACTGGTACTTGACGTCGACGACCTCGGCCCGGGCGGCGGGGGCGGCCATCAGCACCACCGAGCCGGCCAGGGCCGCGGTGGACGCGAGCGCGGCGGTTCGTTTCCGGTACGACACGGTTCCGCTCCCTTACTCGTTTCCCTGACTGGTTCCTGCCTTGCGCGAGTACCTGACGGCACATCAGATGGGCCGTCAAGGTACGCCCGGGCTCGCAAGGAGGGAAGACAAGGTGCGCGCCGGAGTTGTGACGATCCGGCGCGCACGAGAGGAGGTTCGAGTGGAGAGCTAACCCCGGGTAACCCGAGGACGGAGGAGTTCGGGGGCTCCCCAGCGCCTCAGCACCCGTGGCACCTCGACCGTTCCGTCGGCCCGCTGGTGCTGTTCCAGGACAGCGGGCAGCAGCCGGCTGGTGGCGAGGCCCGAGGCGTTGAGGGTGTGGACGTACGCCGACTTGGCGCCGCCCGCCGGCCGGTAGCGGATGCCGCCGCGCCGGGCCTGGTACTCACGGGCGTTCGACACCGAGCTGACCTCGGCGTACGCGCCGAGGCTGGGCAGCCAGACCTCGACGTCGTAGGTCTTGGCCTGGGCGGGGCTGGTGTCTTCGGCGGCGAGCTGGGTGACCCGGTGGTGCAGTCCGAGCCCGGCGACCAACTCCTCGGCACGGGCGAGGAGTTCCCGCTGGGCGGCTTCCGAGTCCTCGGGGCGGGCGAACTGGAACAGCTCGACCTTGTTGAACTGGTGGCCGCGCAGGGTGCCCCGGTCGGCGGTGCGGTGGCTGCCGCTCTCCTTGCGGTAACAGGGCGTGTAGGCCACGTACTTGAGCGGGAGCTCGGCCTCGTCGAGGGTCTCGCCGCGGTGCAGGTTCACCAGGGCGGTCTCGGCGGTGGGCAGGAGGAAGTGGTCGTCGTCCGTGCGGAAGACCTCGTCGGCGAACTTCGGGAACTGCCCCGCCGTATAACCGGCTTCGTAGGTGAGCAGGTGCGGCGGCAGCACGAACTCGTAGCCCGCGCGGCGGTGGGTGTCGAGGAAGTGGTTGAGCAGCGCCCACTCCAGGGCGGCGCCGTCGCCCCGGTAGACCCAGTAGCCGCTGCCGGCGAGCCGGGTGCCGCGCTTGTGGTCGACGAGGCCGAGTTCCTCGGTGAGCCGGACGTGGTCCTTGGCGTCGAAGTCGAACTGGGGCGGGGTTCCGGTGACCCGTACGACCTGGTTGTTCTCCTTGCCGCCCGCGACGACGTCGTCGTCCGGGAGGTTGGGCAGAGCGTCCAGGAACGTCCGGTGTTCCCGCGTCAGCCGGGCGAGTTCCGTCTCGGCCGCGGCCAGCCGGTCGGTCAGCTCCTTGGCGTCGGCCTGGAGTTCCTCGGCGGCTTCGCCCGCCCGGCGTCGTACGGCGATGTCGGCCGAGATCCGCCGCCGCTCCCCACGCAGCCGCTCCACGGCGGTACGGGCCTCGCGGAACGCGGCGTCCAGGGCGAGGAAGGTGGGGATGTCGGCGTCCACGGCGCGCTTGCGCAGGGCGTCCTGGACTCGGTCGGGGTGCTGTCGGATGAGGGTGACGTCGAGCATGGTGCCCGCTCCGTCCGGTGCTGCCGAAGCGGCAGGCGCCGCCCCGGGGTGGGCCCCTCGGGACGTGGGCGAGAGGGTGCTCGCGGTGCCACCACGTCTTCACCGTCGTAGAGCCGTATCGCTGCGGCCGATACGACGGTCTCGTTCGGGCCCGATGACGGGGGCCGGCCGGCGGGGCATTTCCTCCCCGCACTCGGGAGTGGATTCGCACCGGGACCGCGAGGCCGCCTTCACAGCTGTCGGCGGCTCTCTCTGCTCGCGTGGCCCGGGGCTACTTGTCTCCGTCAGCGCGTTGCGGTCGAGGGTAGGGGGGCCGCGCCCGGCCCGCCAACCGGATTACGCCGGTGCGCCCAGCTCCGCCCACACCTTCTTGCCCGCCAGTCCGGGGCTGCGGACCACACCCCAGTCCAGGCAGAGGCGCTGCACGATGAACATGCCGTGGCCGCCGGGGCGGCCCGCGCGGTGCGGGGTGCGGGGGGCCGGCTGGCCGTTGCCCTTGTCGGAGACCTCGACGCGGATCACCTTGTTGTCGAGCGCGATCCACAGCTCGTCGGGGCCCTCGGCATGCAGACAGGCGTTGGTGACCAGTTCGGAGACGACGAGCAGGACATCCTCGGCGGCGGCCCGCTGGTCGGCGCCTGTGGCGGGCAGCCAGCCCCACGCGTACAACGCCTGTCGGGCGAAGTCGCGGGCCAGGGGGACGACGCCGCTCGCGCCGTCGAAGCTCAGTCTGCGGACCTGCCGGCCCGCCGACGACTCGGGCGGCACGGCCGCACCCCCTTCGGACACCCCGGAAGCGCCGTCGGCCTCCGGGCCGCGGTCGCCCGGCGAGAAAGGCCGGGTGCTGCTCATCAGCGCTTCACCTCACCGATTCACCAGTTCACAATTCAATAGTCAGAGTTCAGTACGTAGATCGACGATGGATCCGTCGCCGCGCCTGACGTCTTTTTCAGGATGTCTCCTGCCCGACCGAACCGGCGGAACACCCCCCTGTTTCGGCCCGCGCCTTTCCTCGCGAGGCGGACGCGCGTGGAACGCACCGGGCGCACAGGGACGCCCGGGGCACCACGAGGCCCGACGGACCGGCTCAGCCGGTCTCGTCGGCCAGGGCCGCTTCGAGCGTGTCATGGACGGTGAACACCGCATCGGCGCCGGTGATCTCGAAGACGCGTGCCACCACGGGCAGCATCCCGGCGAGATGGACTCCGCCACCGGCGGCCTCGGCCTTCAGTCGTGCGCCGAGAAGTACGTTGAGCCCGGTGGAGTCACAGAACTCCAGACGCGAGCAGTCCACCACCAGCCGATGGAAGCCGTCGTCGAGGCAGGCCTCGAGTGGCTCACGCAACAGATCGGCGGTGTGGTGATCCAACTCACCCGCCGGGGTCACAACGGCGCTGGCGCCTTGTTTCCGCACCTCGACCAGAAGCCGGCCAGACTGTGCGCTGCCGACCGTCCCGCGGTCCATGCCGTCTCTCTCTCCCGACGTCGTGGCTGCTCCTGACGCCCACGAACACTACGCCTTCCCTTCACGCCTCGACACCCGAACATCTGCACACAAACGGACATATCCGAACAGAATGCACTTGCGGTGGGGTCAGGAAAGCGGGTAGGGCTAGTAAGGACACGTACTCGACACGGCCGGCTTTGGAGGCGCCGCACACCGCAGTGCACGCAAATGGCTTCGGCAGCCCATATGCCGAGAACGATGGAGGACATCATGTCACCCCGGCTCGACGCCTCGCATACCCCGACAGCGACGTCGACATCCCCCCCGGAACATCTGGATCCCATCGAGCAGGACGACCCACTTGCCGGGCTTCCGGAGATCCCCCCGTTCGACGAGGTGGGGCCGGTGGACGCACGGGCCCTTTCCAAGACCCTCTTCGCGCGGCTGGAGTCGCTGGAGGAGGGCACCCACGAATACTCGTACGTCCGCAACACGCTCGTCGAGCTCAACCTCGCCCTGGTCAAGTTCGCCGCCTCCCGCTTCCGCTCCCGCAGCGAACCGATGGAGGACATCATCCAGGTCGGCACGATCGGCCTGATCAAGGCGATCGACCGCTTCGAACTCTCCCGAGGTGTGGAGTTCCCCACCTTCGCGATGCCAACCATCGTCGGTGAGATCAAGCGCTTCTTCCGCGACACGTCCTGGTCGGTGCGAGTGCCCCGCCGGCTCCAGGAGCTCCGGCTCGACCTCGCCAAGGCGGGCGACGAACTGGCCCAGCGGCTGGACCGCGCCCCGACGGTGGGTGAACTGGCCGAGCGCCTCGGCCTGACCAAGGACGAGGTCGTCGAGGGCATGGCCGCGTCCAACGCGTACACGGCCTCTTCCCTGGACGCCCAGCCGGAGGAGGACGACGCCGAGGGCGCCCTGGCCGACCGGATCGGCTACGAGGACCACGGCATCGAGGGCATCGAGTACGTCGAGTCCCTGAAGCCCCTGATCGCCGAACTCCCGCCCCGGGACCGGAAGATCCTCTCCCTGCGGTTCGTGGCGGGCCTGACCCAGTCCGAGATCGGCGACGAGCTCGGGATCTCCCAGATGCACGTGTCACGACTGCTGTCGCGGACGCTGGTGCGGCTGCGGAAGGGGCTGACGGTCGAGGAGTGACCCCACCCGGTGCGAGCGCGGGGCATGACGGTGGTGAGTGCGGGGCGTGCGGGCGGATCTGACGTTTTTGCTCAGATCTCGCGCACGCCCCGTCGCCATACCCCGGCGACCAGCGGCACCCCCGGCCGGTAGGCCAGGTGGACGTGGCTCGGGGCGTCGAGGAGGGTGAGGTCGGCTCGGGCGCCCGGCGTGAGGCGGCCGATGTCGTCGCGGCGCAGGGCCGCCGCGCCGCCCGCCGTGGCCGACCAGATCGCCTCGTCGGGGGTCATGCCCATGTCCCGTACCGCGAGGGCGATGCAGAACGGGACGGACGACGTGAAGGACGAGCCCGGGTTGCAGTCCGTGGAGAGGGCGACCGTGACGCCCGCGTCCAACAGGCGGCGGGCGTCCGGCCACTGCGCGCGCGTGGAGAACTCGGCGCCGGGCAGGAGCGTGGCGACGGTGCTGCTGTTCGCCAGTGCCTCCACGTCGGCGTCCGTGAGGTGGGTGCAGTGGTCCGCGCTGGCGGCGTCGAGTTCGACGGCGAGCTGGACGCCCGGGCCGTGGGAGAGCTGGTTGGCGTGGATGCGCGGGTGCAGCCCCTTCGCCCTGCCGGCCGTGAGGATCGCGCGGGCCTGGTCGCCGTCGAAGGCGCCCTTCTCGCAGAAGACGTCGATCCAACGGGCGTACGGGGCACAGGCGTCGAGCATCTCGCCGGTGACGAGGTCCACATAGGCGGCCGGGTCCTCGGCGTGGTCGGGCGGGACGATGTGCGCGCCCAGGTAGGTGACCTCCTCGGTGTGCGCGGCGGCGATGCGCAGGGCACGGGCCTCGTCCTCGACGGTCAGGCCGTAGCCGGACTTCGTCTCGAAGGTCGTGGTGCCCTGACGGAGGGCCTCGGCGAGGTAGCGCGTGAGGTTGGCCTCCAGTTCGGCGTCGCTCGCCGCCCGGGTCGCCGCGACCGTCGTCCGGATGCCGCCCGCGCTGTACGCCCGCCCCGACATCCGGGCGTTGAACTCCTGCGTCCGGTCGCCCGCGAAGACGAGGTGGGAGTGGGAGTCCACGAAGCCGGGGACGACCGCCCGGCCGGCCGCGTCGACCCGGTTGTCAGTGGCGGGTGCTTTGCTTTGATCACCGGTCCACACGACGCGGTCGCCCTCGATGACGACGGCCGCGTCCTGGATCAGTCCGAGGGGGGATCCGTCACCTAGAGAGGGGTCGTTGGTGACCAGGGCGGCGATGTTGGTGATGAGCGTGCTGGCGGTGCTCGCGGAATGGGCGGGGCTGACGGTCGTCGCGTTGCTCATGGCGTCCTTGGTGGCCTGGTCGGCGGTGGGGGCGGGTTCGGGGACAGGGGCGGGCCGAGCGGGCGCGCGGCCCGGAGTCATCCGCGCAGGGCTTCGACCGCGTCCGCGAGGGCCTTCGGCACATCCGGTACGAGGCAGTGGACCCCGTCCCGTACGACATGGCGACCTCCCACGACCGTATGCGACACGTCTGCTGCCGACGCGGCGAATACGGCCGTCTCGGCCCCGAGCCGCGGCAGCGACCCTGCCGTCCTGACCGAGTCGAGGGCGATGGTCGTGAAGTCGGCGAGCGCGCCGGCCTCCAGGGTGCCCGCCCCGTCCCAGCCGAGGGCCGCGTGACCGTCGGCGGAGGCGGCCCGTAGCAGCGCGGCGGCGGTCCAGTGGCCCCGGGTGCGGGTGCGCAGGCGCTCGTTGAGCTCCATCGCCCGTGCCTCTTCGAGCAGGTCGATGACGGCGTGGCTGTCGGAGCCGAGGGAGAGCGGGGAGCCCGCCCTCTGGAGGGCGACCGCGGGTCCGATGCCGTCCGCGAGGTCGCGTTCCGTCGTGGGGCACATACAGGTGCCGGTGCCGGAGTCGCCGATGAGGGCGATGTCCTCGTCGGTGAGGTGGGTGTTGTGGACGCCGGTGGTGCGCCGGCCGAGGACGCCGTGCTCGGCGAGCAGCTGGGTGGGGGTGCATCCGTGGGCGGCCCGGCAGGCGTCGTTCTCGGCGGTCTGCTCGGACAGATGGACATGGAGCGGGGCCCGCCGCTCCTCGGCCCACTGCGCCACGGTCGCCAACTGGCCGGCCGGCACGGCCCGTACGGAGTGGACGGCCGCCCCGATCCGCGCGTGATCCCGTTCCTTGAGAACTGAACAGCGTTCGGCCCAGGCGTCCGCGCTGCCGTCGGAGAAGCGCAGCTGGTGGGTGTTGGGCGGCTGTCCGCTGTGCTTGTTCAGGATGCCGGAGGAGAGGTAGGCGGTGTCGAGGAGGGTGATGCGGATACCGGCATCGGCGGCGGCCGCGATGAGGGCCTCGCCCATGGCGTTGGGGTCGGCATAGGGGGTGCCGCCGGGGGCGTGGTGGACGTAGTGGAACTCGCCGACCGCGGTAATGCCGGCCAGGGCCATCTCGGCGTAGGCGGCCCGGGCGAGGGCGTGGTAGTTCTCCGGGGTCAGCCGGTCGGCCGTGGCGTACATGACCTCGCGCCAGGTCCAGAAGGTGCCGGAGCCGACCTGGACGGTGGAGCGCAGGGCGCGGTGGAAGGCGTGCGAGTGGGCGTTGGCGAGGCCGGGCAGCGTGAGGCCGCGCAGGATCTCGGCGCCGGGGGGCGGGGTGGGTGTGTCGGTGCGGACGGTGGCGATGCGCCCGTCCTCGGTCGCCACGGCCACGCCCGGCTCGACGTGGGTGTCGAGCCAGGCGTGTTCGAGCCAGTAGGTCTTCCGGGTCACCTGCAGGCCAGCCCTTCCAGTACGTCGGCGAGTGCGAGTACCCCGGCCACGCAGTCGTCCTCGGCCGCGAACTCGGCCGGGGAGTGCGAGACGCCCGTGGGGTTGCGTACGAACAGCATGGCGGTCGGGATGTGCCCGGAGAGGATCCCGGCGTCGTGTCCGGCGCCGGTTCCCAGGACGGGGACCTTGAGGTCGGTGCCGCCGCTCCCGCCGAGGATGCGGGCGAGTTCGTCGCGCAGGGCGTGGTCGAACTCGACGACGGGGGTGAAGGACTCGCGGACCACGTCGAGGTCGATGCCGTGGGCTGCCGCGTACTCGCGGGCGGCCTTCTCGACCCCGCCGACGACGGCGTCCAGGCTCTCCTGGTCGGCGGCGCGGGGAGTCGAGCCAGCCGCGGACGAGGGACGGGATGGCGTTGACGCCGTTGGGCTCGACGGAGATCTTGCCGAAGGTGGCGACGGCACCGGCGAGTTCGGCCTCGCGGCGGGCGGCGAGGACGGTCTCGGCGTACGACAGCATCGGGTCGCGCCGGTCGACGAGCCGGGTGGTGCCGGCGTGGTTGGCCTCGCCCCGGAAGTCGAACCGCCACCGCCCGTGCGGCCAGATGGCGCTGGCGAGCCCGACCCGGTCGCCGGACAGGTCCAGCGCCCGGCCCTGCTCGACATGCAGCTCGACGAAGGCGCCGATGCGGGAGAGCCGCTCCGGGTCCGCGCCGAGGGCGTCGGGGTCGTACCCGGCGGCCTCCATGGCCCTCGGGAGCGTGACCCCGTCCCCGTCGGTGAGCCGGTGCGCCTGCTCCACGGTGAGCTGCCCCGAGGTGAGCCGCGACCCCACACAGGCCAGCCCGAACCGGGCGCCCTCCTCGTCGCCGAAGTTGACGAGGGCGAGGGGCCTGGTGAACGTCGCCCCGCGGGCGCGGAGTTCATCGAGCGCGGCGAAGGAGGACACGACGCCGAGAGGGCCGTCGAAGGCACCACCGTCCGGCACGGAGTCCAGATGCGACCCGGCGACGACGGCGTCCCCGGCGGAGGGGTCCCCGAGCCAGGCCCACTGGTTGCCGTTGCGGTCCAGCTCGTAGGTCAGCCCGCGGGCCTCGGCCTGCTCCTTGAACCAGGCCCGGCACTCGCCGTCGGCGCCGGTCCAGGCGTAGCGGCGGTAGCCGTGGGAGTCGGGGTGACGGCCGATGGGGCGAAGCTCGCTCCACATGCTGTGGAAGGAACTGCCGGCCCCGGGCTGTGGGCGGCCGTCCCGCAGGGCGCTCTCGCTCACCGTCACGCGTCGTCACCCTCGCGCATGGGCACCCGCACGCCCCGCTCGTCGGCGACCGACGCCGCGATGTCGTATCCCGCGTCCACGTGCCGGATGACCCCCATGCCGGGGTCGTTCGTCAGCACCCGCCGGAGCTTCTCGCCGGCGAGCTTCGTGCCGTCGGCCACGGACACCTGGCCCGCGTGGATCGACCGCCCCATGCCCACGCCGCCACCGTGGTGGATGGACACCCACGACGCCCCGGACGCCACGTTCACCATGGCGTTCAGCAGCGGCCAGTCGGCGATCGCGTCGGAGCCGTCGAGCATGGCCTCGGTCTCGCGGTAGGGGGAGGCGACGGAACCCGAGTCGAGGTGGTCGCGGCCGATCGCCAGCGGGGCCGCCAGCTCACCCGAGGCCACCATGTCGTTGAAGCGTTCGCCGGCCTTGTCGCGTTCGCCGTAGCCGAGCCAGCAGATACGGGCGGGCAGGCCCTGGAAGTGGACCCGCTCCCCCGCCATCTTGATCCAGCGGTGCAGGGACGCGTTGTGAATGGACTCAGCCTCGGGGAACAGCTCCAGGATCGCCTTGTCGGTCTTCGCGATGTCGGACGCCTCGCCGGACAGGGCCGCCCAGCGGAAGGGGCCCTTGCCCTCGCTGAACAGCGGCCGGATGTAGGCGGGGACGAAGCCGGGGAAGGCGAACGCCCGCTCGTACCCGGCGAGCTGGGCCTCGCCGCGGATCGAGTTGCCGTAGTCGAAGACCTCGGCGCCGGCGTCCATGAAGCCGACCATGGCCTCGACGTGCCGGGCCATCGACTCCCGGGCGCGCTGGGTGAACCCGGCGGGGTCCTTCGCCGCGGCGTCCGCCATGTCCTCGAAGGCGAGGCCGGTCGGCAGATACGCCAGCGGGTCGTGGGCGGAGGTCTGGTCGGTGACGATGTCGATGGGAGCGCCCATGGCGAGCAGCTGGGGCACCAGGTCCGCCGCGTTGCCGAGGACGCCGATGGACAGCGGCTTGCGCTGGTCACGGGCCTCGACCGCCAGCTGGAGCGCGTGCTCGAGGCTGTCCGCCCGTACGTCCAGGTACCGGTGCTCGATCCGGCGCTCGATCGCCCGCGGGTCGCAGTCGATGCAGATCGCGACACCGTCGTTCATGGTGACGGCGAGCGGCTGGGCGCCGCCCATGCCGCCGAGGCCGGCGGTGAGGGTGATCGTCCCGGCGAGGGTGCCGTCGAACTTCTTCGCGGCGACGGCGGAGAACGTCTCGTAGGTGCCCTGGAGGATGCCCTGGGTGCCGATGTAGATCCAGGAGCCGGCGGTCATCTGGCCGTACATGGTCAGGCCGAGGGCCTCCAGGCGGCGGAACTCCTCCCAGTTCGCCCAGTCGCCGACGAGGTTGGAGTTGGCGATCAGCACGCGCGGCGCCCACTCGTGGGTCTGCATGACGCCGACGGGCCGGCCGGACTGGACCAGCATCGTCTCGTCCTGCTTGAGGGTGCGCAGTGTGCGGACCATCGCGTCGAAGGAGCGCCAGTCACGGGCCGCCTTGCCCGTGCCGCCGTAGACGACGAGCTTGTCGGGGTGCTCGGCGACCTCGGGGTCGAGGTTGTTCTGCAGCATCCGCAGGGCGGCTTCCTGCTGCCATCCCAGGGCGCTCAGTTCCGTACCGCGTGACGCTCGGACGGGGCGGGGTCCTGACATGGTCTGCCTCCTAGCGGACTGTTGCTGCTGTTATTCACATCTTGACTTTCTGAATAGATCTAGTCAATAGCGCGGTCCTTCGGCATGGGGCGGGAACCGGTGTTTGGCTGGATGCATGGGCACGGACATCGACCTGACGGGGGACGGCGTGGACAACGGCGACGGGGAGCACCTGGCACGCGCGGTACGGCGGGACGAGGCGGTGCGGGCCGCCGTGGAGCAGGGGCTGCTGGGGCTCGGCCACCCCATCGTCGGCCTTCTGGACGTGACCGGCATCCGGGAGTCGGCGGCCGAGCTGCGGGCGGCGTTCGACGCGGTCACCGCGCCCGGCACCCCAGTGCTGCACGCCTTCGCGGTGAAGGCGACCCCGCTGGTGCCGGTACTGCGGCTGCTACGGGAGGCGGGGATCGGCGCGGAGGTGGCCAGTCCGGGCGAGCTGGCGCTGGCGCGCGCGGCGGGGCTGCGTCCGGAGATGACCGTTCTGGACTCGCCCGCGAAGACGCCGGCCGAGCTGCGGGAGGCGCTGGCGCTGGGGATCGCCGTCAACGCCGACAATCCGCAGGAGCTGGACCGTATCGACGCCATGATGCGGTCCGCCACGAGCCGCTCCCCCATCGGGATCCGGGTCAACCCGCAGGTCGGCGGGGGTTCGATCGGAGCGACGTCCACGGCCACGGCGACCTCGAAGTTCGGGGTGGCGCTCCGGGACGAGGGCGCCCGGGAGTGGATCGTGCGCGCCTACGCCGACCGCCCCTGGCTCACCCGGCTGCACGCGCACACCGGCTCCCAGGGCATCCCGCTCTCGCTGATGACGCAGGGGGCCGCGGAGACGTACGCGCTCGCCGAGGAGATCAACCGGAGCATCGGGCGGCGGCAGATCGACACGGTCGACATCGGTGGCGGGCTGCCGGTGAACTTCGCCTCGGACGCGACGGCGCCGACGTACGCGCAGTACGCGCGGCTGTTGAGCGAGACGGTGCCGGGGCTGTTCGACGGGCGGTACGGGCTGGTCACCGAGTTCGGGCGGTCGTTGCTGGCCAAGCACGGGACGATCGTGGCGCGGGTCGAGTACGCCAAGAGCGCGGGCGGGCGGGCGGTCGCGGTGACCCACGCGGGGGTGCAGGTGGCGACGCGGACGGTGTATGTGCCGGGGTCGTGGCCGCTCAGGATCGCGGCGTACGACGCGAAGGGGCGGCCCAAAGAGGGGCCCGAGGTGGTGCAGGACATCGCCGGGCCGGCCTGCTTCGCCGGGGATCTGCTCGCCGAGGGGCGGGCCCTGCCGCTGCTGGAGCAGGGGGACTACGCGGCGGCACTGGACACGGGGGCGTACTACTTCGCGCATCACTACGCGTACAACTCCCTGGCCCGGCCGGGGATTTACGGCTTCGGCCCGACTGACGGCCGTGGTGACGGCGACGGTGGCGGGGTCGCTTTCGCGACCGTCCGTACGCCGCAGACCCTGGACGAGATCGTGGCCGAATCCGGAGGGGCGCACGCGTCCGGGCTCACCACCCTCTGAACAACCGCGCGCCGTTGACGCACGCCGGTGGACATGTGCGTCAACTGTCCCGAAAACGAGCTCAGTTGACCCACCTTAGTCATCTGACGCATGTTCCACTGGAAAATGCCAGAATCCTCACCCCTCACGCACACCCTGCGTAGTTTCGGCGTCACTCAGCCGAACCCCATGCGGGAGGGGAACCGCGGTGCCCGGAATCGACGAGTGTCTGCTGGAAGCCATGCAACTACCCGGTGCCCGGGGCGTCGCGCTGGTCGACTGGACGAGCGGGCTGGCTCTGGGCACCGCCGGGGAGTCACCGGGCGGCGACCACGAGGCGGCCGCCGCGGAGGTGGCCGAGCTGGCCCGACTGGCCGCCGAACACCGGGCGTTCGCCCCGGACGACGACGTCACCGACCCACCGGTCGAGGACGTGATCATCAGCAACCGGGACAGCTACCACGTCCTGTGCTTCGTCCGGACGTCCTTCGACAGCAGCGTCTTCCTGCATCTGTGGCTGGCCCGCGTGGAGGGCAACCTCGCGCTGGCCCGGATCCGCCTCGGTGAGATGACCGGACGGCTGGTGCTCGGATGACGGCGGTCAGGACCCCACCGCCGCCCAGGCTGCCGGTGCGGGACAAGGTGGAGGCCCGCGACCGCGCCTGGGGCGGCGTCTCACCGATGCTGACCCGGCTCGCCGCCGAGCGGGCCACCGGCGTCCTCGTCCGCGAGCGCGGCACCCTGCATCTGGCCGAGGGCCGGGTGGTGCACGCCGAGAGCCCGTCGGCGCCGGGCCTCGACGTGCTCCTCACGGCCCACGGCACGCTGGACGCCGACACCTGGAGCAAGGCGGTCGCCGAGGCCGACGGCGCTCCGGGCGCCGGCCTCCTGCTGGCCGGACGCGGCCTGCTCACCCGGGGCGCGCTGGAGCTGTGCCACCTGGAGGCGCTGTACGACGCCGCCTACTTCGCGCTGGCGCCCAGCAGCAGCCCGGGCCGCTTCCGGTTCACGGGCGCCGGCCGCCTCGGTGCCGTGCGCCCGGTCACCGTGGCCGCCCTGGAGCACGAGACGCTGCGCCGCCGCGACCTGCTGCACCGCATCTGGCCCGACCCCACGACCGACGAGGCGCCACTGCTGCCCTCCGACGCCCTGGCCGCCCCCGGCCTCACGGCCCGCCAGCGTGCCGTGCTGCACCTGGTCGACGGCGTCCGCGCGGCCTCGGACATCGCCCACCGGCTGGGCCGCCCGGCGTTCCACACCCTGGTGGACGTACGGCGGCTGGCGGCGGCCGGAGTCGTGACCCGCGACCCGGCGGCCGCCCCCCGCAGACCCGGCCCCGCGAGCCGCGGCACGCCGATACCCCTGGCCACCCGCGGCCCCCTGCTCCCCTCCGACGCGGCCATGCCCGAGGTCGCCGATCCCGACATCACGTTGCTGAAGAGGCTCAGAGATGCGCTGGAGTCCCTTTGAGCGGCAGCGGGCACGCGCCGAGAGGAGAGACCTGATGGCGGCCGAACCCGAAATCCTGGACGAGCTGCGCCGGTTGAGAAGTCGGGTGCCGCACCTCACCGGCGCCCTGGCCGCGAGCGTGGACGGACTCGTCATCGCCCAGGACACACCCGGTGTCGAGCCCGAGGGCATGGCCGCGCTGACCGCCGCCGCGCTCGGTGTCTCCCTACGGCTGGCCGACGCGACCGGGCAGGGCGACTTCCGCGAACTGCTGGTGCGCGGGGCCTACGGCTATGTGTCGACGTACGCGGCGGGCCGCACGGCCGTCCTGACCCTGCTCGCCCAGGACAGCGTCAGCATCGGGCGGCTGCATCTGGAGGGCCGGCGCGCCAGTGCCCGCATCGGGGAGCTCGTCGACTCCCGGGCCCCCGTCGAGACACCCGCGAAACCGGCCCGGGCGCCCGCCCGGACCGGCACCCCACGAACGAGAACGGCGCGCACGCCACGTACCACCAACGCGCGCACATCCACCGAAAGTTGAACCCGACCAGACCCGACCAGAGGGGCACACCCACCATGGCCAACACCGAAACCTGTCTGAAGGAAGCTCTCGCCTCCATCGAGGGCGCGACCGGAGTCGCCCTCGTCGACTACACCAGCGGTATGGCACTCGGCACGATGGGCGGCAGCAAGAGCTTCGACCTGAACGTCGCGGCCGCCGGTAACACCGACGTGGTGCGCGCCAAGATGCGCACCATGGAGCACCTGGGGCTCAAGGGACAGATCGAGGACATCCTGATCACCCTCTCCGACCAGTACCACCTGCTCCGTCTGATCAGCGGCCGCGGCGGCAACGGACTGTTCATCTACCTGGTCCTCGACGCCAAGCGCGCCAACCTGGCGATGGCCCGCCATCAGCTGCGGAAGATCGAGGAGGACCTGGAGGTCTGACGCTCAGACCAGTGCCGCGGCGCGGCGGCGCGCCCCGCCCGGGGCCGCGTCGCCCGCCGCGATGCCGGTGCCGCGGTACGCCTTGACCGCCTTGCCGGCCGGGCGTCCGCCGCGTGCGTCGAGCCAGTCGACCCGCACCCACAGCAGGGCCTCCTCGGCCCGCTCGCGCCGCCCGAGCCACGCGGCCTTCAGCCACAGTCCCACGCCGGTCCCGGCGAGCAGCATGCCGCCCGCCGCGGGCACGACGAAGGAGCTGCCCAGCGCGGCCGCGAAGGCGAGCAGCAGCCACCAGCGGTGGCCGCGGCGCCAGTTCCGTACGGTCACCGCGCGGTCCTGGAGCACATCGTGCTTGCCGGCGCGGGCGGCACCGCGGGTCAGACCGGTGTAACGCCTGCGACGGCGGTACGCCACGAGGGCCGCCGCGACGATGAACAGCGCCGCCCCGGCCAGGACGCCGATCCGGCGCCCGGTCAGCCCCGGCACCAGGACCCCCACACCGGCCGCGAACACCCCGGCCCACCACAGCGGCGCCGCCCCCGCGCGCACCACCACGGCCACCCGGGCCAGACCTTGAGCTCTGCGATCTCCGCGTGCCACGTTCCGCCTCCTCGTCGCTCTGGCACAGTCCTTGGCGGCGCAGAATAGTAAGCGAACGTGAGACGCGCCTTAAAGAGGCGTCATTCCACGAAAAGTCCCCGCGCCGCCGCCCGCGCGTCGAACTCCTCGAGCCGCGCCTGGGCATCCGGCAGGTCGTCGCACATCGCCTCGAGGAGCACCCGCCCGAGCAGCATCGGCGCGCACGCGGTGTCGAAGGCGAGCCCCGTGCCCACGGCGGCCGGCAGCAGCAGGTCGGACACCTTGGCGACCGGCGCGAACGCGGAGTCGGCGACGGTGACGACGCTCAGGCCGGCCTCCTTCGCGTACCCGAGGGTGTCCACGACCTCCCGCGGATGCCGGGGCAGCGCGAAGCACAGCAGCGTCGAGGCGCCCGCGCGGACGGCGGCGTCGATCCGGTCGTGGATCATCGTGCCGCCCTCGTGGAGCAGCCGTACGTCCGGATGGACCTTAGCGGCGAAGTACGCGAAGCCGTACGCCTGGGAGGCGGCCGCCCGCAGGCCCAGCACCGGCAGCGGACGCGAGGCGGCGAGGAGCCGTCCGGCCTTCTGCACGGGCCGCGGGTCGGCGAGCAGCTCCGCCAGGTGCCGGAGGTTCTCGATCTCGGCCTCGACGGCCTGCTGGTATTCGTTGTACGACGCCGAGGCCGCGCTCTGTTCGGCGGGCGCGACCTCGCGCAGGTGCTTGCGCAGGGCCGGGTAGCCGTCGAAGCCGAGGGCGACCGCGAAGCGGGTGACGGACGGCTGGCTGACCCCGGCGAGCTCGGCCAGCTCGACGCTGGACAGGAACGGCACGTCGGCGGCGCGCCGCACCATGCTGTGCGCGATGCGCCGCTGGGTCGGTGTGAGCCGGTGCCCCTCGAAGAGCGCCTGGAGCCGTGCGGCCGGGCTGTCGGCCACGGCCGTGGCCTTCTCGCCGGCGCGCTCGGCACCCGGCTCGCCACCGTGCTCGCCGCCCCGCTCGCCCCGCTCCGCGGCCTTCTCCGCGCTCATGACTCGCTCCCCCTCCAGATGTCCGTGAACCGGTCGAGCAGTGTGGTCGCCGCCGTCACGTCGTCGGTGAGCGGCCGGTCGGCCTGGTTCTCGTCGAGCACCGACATGGCGAGCTCCAGCGCGCGGCCCACCGGGAGGTCCGGGTCGGGGCCGAGGTCGCGCTGGCGCAGCGCCCTTACGGCGGCGACGAGTTCGCAGCCCACCACCAGACGGTACGCACCGCACGCCCGCAGTGTCTGCCGTGCGGCGAGCGAGGCGAAGCTGGCCTGTTCCTCGACGCCCCGGGAGAGTACAGCGTGACCGAGCGAGGCGGGTGCCGAGAAGGCCCGCAGCTCGCCGAGGGCGGCGCCGGCGGCGTACTCCAGGATCATCACGCCGGAGGAGGCGGGTTCGTGGTCGGCGAGGAAGGGGCGCAGGCGGGTGTAGGCGGGCTCGTTGAGGGTGGACAGCCGTGACGTCGACAGCCGCGCGACCTGGGTCAGCGCCAGCCTGAAGTGGTCCAGGGCGAGGGCGAGTTGGGCCTGGTAGAAACCGCCGTGGTGGTAGGCGGCCATGTCCTCGGGGGTGATCAGCGGGTTCTCCGCGGCCGCGTTGATCTCGATCGCGACGACCTCCTCCAGGGCGTCGGCCGCGTCATGTGCGGGACCGTGGATCTGGGGCAGACACCGGAAGCCGTACGGGTCCTGGATCCGCCCGAGCGGCGGGGTGGGCCGCTCGTCGGCACCGATCAGCTCCCGCATCCGCCGGGCGACCTCGGAGGACCCCCGGTGCGGCCGGGCGGCGTGCACGGGCGCCGCGTACGCCTCGTGCGACCCGTCCACGGCGAGCAGGGACAGCGCCCCGACGACCTGCGTGGCCTCCAGCAGCCCCCGCAGCTCATGCAGGGCGAGGGCGGCCTGCCCGAGGGTGAGGGCGTTGCTGCTGATGAAGGCGAGGGCGTCGTTGTTGTCCAGGAGCTGCGCCTCGGGGGCACCGACCGAGCCTCGGAGCACACCGGAACCACCCACACCGAGCCCGCCGGAGGTGCCGGAAAGCCCCCCGCCCGCTCCCGTCGCGCTCCGCCACGGGTGCTCCCCCGCCAACGCCAGCCCCACCTGGGCCAGCGCGGCGATGTCTCCGGTCCCCACCGAGCCGAACTCGTTGACGACCGGATACGCCCCGCTCTCCAGCGCCTCGCACAGCGCGGTGACCACGGTCGGCCGCAGCCCCGCCCCGCCCGCGAGGAGCTGGTTCGCACGGACGGCGAGCATCGCGCGGACCTGCCTCGCCGGGAGCTCCTCCCCGATCGCCCCGGCGTGGCTGCGCAACAGCCGCAGCCCGTGCTCCGCGGCCGCCTCGGTGGGCACGGACTCGTTCCGGTTGGCGCCGACACCGGTGGAGCGGCCGTAGACGCGTCCGGTCGCGGCGATCTGCCGGGCGGCGTCCCAGGACTCGGTCACCCGCTTCATCGCATCGGTCCCGGGCACCGGTCGCGCGGCCCCGTCGGCGAGCCGCACGACGTCCGCGACGCCGAGTCCGATCCCGTCGAGGACCACCAAACCGGTGTGCACAGAACCTGGTGCGTCCACGATATGAGACGACATCAAGCCCAAACTCCCCTCAATCAGGACACATGATCTTGCCTGTCGGTCATCCGTTACGCCGGTTTTACATCAACCCGTTGACAAGTTATTCAGCTACAGAGAACTCTGCATGACGTTATACAGCCCGGGCAAGGGACATCTCATGATCCAGTTCGACACGGTCCACAAGCGCTTCCCCAACGGCACGACAGCAGTCCACGACCTGACCCTCGACATGCCGGAAGGCGGCGTGACCGTCCTCGTCGGATCCTCCGGTTGCGGCAAGACGACCACCCTCAGAATGATCAACCGGATGGTCGAGCCGACCTCCGGCACCATCAAGGTCGGCGGCAAGGACATCACCCGCCAGGACGCGGCCGAACTGCGCCGCTCCATCGGCTACGTCATCCAGCAGGCCGGCCTCTTCCCGCACCGCACGGTGCTCGACAACATCGCCACCGTGCCGCTCCTCCTCGGCCACGGCCGCAGGAAGGCCCGGGCCCGGGCCGCCGAGCTCCTGGAGACCGTGGGCCTCGCACCGGACGCCGGCCGCCGCTACCCGCACCAGCTCTCCGGCGGCCAGCAGCAACGCGTCGGCGTGGCCCGCGCCCTCGCCGCCGACCCGCCGGTGCTGCTCATGGACGAGCCGTTCGGCGCGGTCGACCCCGTCGTACGCACCCAGCTCCAGGACGAACTCCTGCGGCTCCAGAAGGAGTTGGGCAAGACCATCGTCTTCGTCACCCATGACATCGACGAAGCGGTCCGGCTCGGCGACCGCATCGCCGTCTTCCGCGTCGGCGGCCACCTCGTCCAGTGCGCCACCCCCGCCGAACTCCTCGCCCGCCCCGCCGACGACTTCGTGGCCGACTTCCTCGGCGCCGAGCGCGGCCTGAAGCTGCTCTCGCTGAAGACCCTGGCGAACGTCCCGCAGGGCCCCGCGCCCGAGGGCGGCACGTGGTCCCTCGTCCTCGACGCGGCGGACAAGCCCCTGCGCTGGGCCGCGAAGGACACCGAGATCCCCGTACGACCGCTGACCGACAACGATTCCCTGCTGTCGGCCCTCAACGAGTCCATCGCCTCCCCCACCGGCCTGATAGCCCGCGTCGACGCGGACGGCGTCCTCACCGGCGTCTCCTCCCGCGACGACATCCACGCGCACGCGGGCCAGGCGCACAGCGAGGCCCGGGTGGTGACCGCATGACCATCGACTGGTCATGGATCGGCGACCACACCGACGACCTCACCACCCTCACGATCTCCCATCTGCAGGCAGCCCTCGGTGCCGTCTTCTTCGGCCTCCTGATCTCGCTCCCGCTCGCGGTGATCGCCCATCGGATCCGGCTCCTGCGCGGCTTCCTGCTCGGCGTCTCCAACGTCCTGTTCACGATCCCGTCGATCGCGATCTTCGTGCTGCTGCTGCCGGTCAGCGGCCTCACCCGCACCACGACCGTGATCGGTCTGACCGTCTACACGCTGGTCGTACTGCTCCGGAACACCGTCGAGGGCCTCGACTCGGTCCCCGTCAAGACCAAGGAGGCGGCGAGGGCGATGGGCACCCGCCCGCTGCGCACGCTCCTCACCGTCGAGTTCCCGCTCGCGCTCCCCGTGATCATGGCGGGCGTCCGCATCGCGACGGTCATGTCGATCTCCCTCGTCTCCGTCGCGACCTACATCGGCGACGGCGGACTCGGCCAGCTCTTCACCGACGGCTTCCAGCGCAACTTCCCGACGCCGGTGATCGTGGGCGTGGTCCTCACGATCCTCCTCGCGGTGGTCGCGGACGCCCTGCTGGTCGCCCTCCAGTACGTCCTCACCCCGTGGAAGAGGCGGCGCGCCTGATGTACGAACTCTTCAAGAACCTCGGCACCTGGCTGACCAGCGGCGCGAGCTGGTCCGGCGCGGACGGCATCGCCCACCGCCTCGCCGAGCACCTCCAGTACTCGCTCCTCGCGACCCTCATCGCGGCCGCGATCGGCCTCCCCCTCGGCCTGCTGATCGGCCACACCGGCAAGGGCGCCTTCATCGCGATCAACCTCGCGTCCTTCGGCCGCGCGCTGCCGACCGTGGGCCTGGTCGTCCTGGTCTTCCTGGCCGGCGGCCTGTCGATGCTGCCGGTGTACGTCGCCCTGGTCGCCCTCGCGGTCCCGGCGATCGTCACCAACACCTACGCCGGGATGACCGCGGTCGACCCGGACGTCCGCGACGCCGCCCGCGGCCAGGGCATGCGCGGCCACCAGGTCCTGTTCCAGGTCGAACTGCCGCTCGCGCTCCCCCTGGTCATGACGGGCCTGCGCCTGGCGCTGATCCAGGTCGTCGCCACGGCGACCATCGCCGCGTACGTCTCCTTCGGCGGCCTCGGCCGCTACGTCTTCGACGGCCTGGCCCAGCGCGACCTCGTCCAGGTGCTCGGCGGGGCGGTGCTGGTCGCCGTGATCGCCGTAACCCTCGACCTCTCGCTCTCCGCCCTCCAGCGCTTCCTCTTCCGCCACCGCACCGCTTAAGGACCCCCGATGAACCGACGCACCCTCCTCGGCGGCCTCTTCGCAGCGGCCTCCGTCCCCGCCCTCGCCGCCTGTTCCAGCGGCGTCACCTCCCTCGACGGCGGCGGCACGGCCTCCGGCGGGAGCGGCTCCAGCAAGGGCGGAGTCACCATCGGCACCGCCAACTTCACCGAGAACCAGGTCCTCGGGTACCTGTACGCGGCCGTGCTCCAGCAGGCCGGCGTAAAGGTGAAGGTCCGCCCCAACCTCGGCACCCGCGAGATCGTGATCCCGGCCCTCAAGGCGGGCGACATCGACCTGCTGCCCGAGTACCAGGGCGCCCTCCTCAACTACCTCGCCCCGAAGGACGCGTCGTCCGAGCCCGGCACCATGCAGAACGCCCTCACCCTGGCCCTGCCCGCCGGACTCCAGGTGCTCCCGTACGGGCAGGCGGCCGACTCCGACTGCTTCGTCGTCACCCGGGCGACCGCACGGAAGTACGGCCTGACCACCCTGGCCGACCTCGCGAAGCAGAACGGCGAACTGGTCATCGGCGCCGCCCCCGAGGTCAAGAAGCGCCGGGTGGGCGCGGTCGGGCTGAAGGACGTGTACGGCGTCGAGTTCAAGGAGTTCAAGTCCCTCGACTCGGACGGCCCGCTGGTCAAGGGCGCCCTGAAGAAGGGCGACGTCGACGTGGCGAACCTCTTCACCACCGACACCGACATCGCGGCCCACGACTGGGTCGTGCTGACCGACCCCAAGAACCTCATCCCCAGCCAGCACATCGTCCCCCTCATCGCCGACCGCAAGGCCGACTCCACGGTCCGCAAGGCCCTCGCCCGCCTCGGCAACGTCCTCACCACGGCCCAGCTCACCGAACTCAACCGCCAGGTCGACAAGGACAAGAAGGACCCGGAGGACGTGGCGAACAGCTACGCCACCCAGCACGGACTGAGCTGACCGAGGGGCTGAACCCGACCATCAACACGGGGGATATCCCCAGTGCGGCGGGCGTCGGCGCTGCCTAACTTGGATTCCATGAGCGGAATGGACGCGCGGGACGCCGACCTGAAGAAGGAACTCGACGCCACCCTGCAGGCCCGCAGGGAACTGGGCGAGGAGTACGAGTCCGCGCTGGTCGACTCCTTCCTCGAGAAGGTCGACCAGCGCATCGACGGCGCGGTGGAGCGCCGGGTGCGCCGGCAGATGGCCGAGCAGCAGATGGTGGTGGCCCGGGGCTCCCGGTCGCCGAAGCCCACGGACTCCTGGGGGGAGCGCTTCGGCTTCGGCATCGTCTCCATGGTCCTGGCGATCCCGCTGTCCGCGATCGGCGGCGGCATCGCCCATCTCCCGGGCCTCCTGGTCGCCTGGGCCGGCATCGTGGGCGTCAACGCCTTCCAGGCGGTCCGCACGAACCCGGAGCTGTTCCGGGGCCGCCGCCGTCACCACAAGGACGACGACGCCTGGAAGGACTGACCGGACGGGTCACGCCTGCCGGGTCGGCAGCACCATGATCTGCCGCAGGTTGACGTGCCGGGGACGGCTGGCGACGTATGCGACGACGTCGGCGACCTCCTCGGCCGACAGCGTGCCCACCGCGTCGACCATCCCGCCGAGCTGCTCCCGCAGCCCGTCGCTGTCGATGTGCGAGGCGAGTTCGGTCTGCGTCAGCCCCGGCTCGACGTTGGTGACCCGCACATCGCGCGGCCCGAACTCACTCCGCAGCGACTGCGAGAGATAGGTCAGCGCGGCCTTGGTGGCCCCGTACACCGCGTAGTTGGGGAACGTGATGTGCGCACCGATGGACGAGATGTTCACGAGGTCCGCGGTCCGCCCCTCGGCGGCGGTGCCCACCAGATCGGCGGTGAAGGCCCGGATCATCCGCAGTACCCCGGTGACATTGGTGTCGATCATCCGCTGCCACTCGTCGACGCGCCCGTCGTCGACCGGGTTCGGCAGCATCACGCCCGCCGAGTTCACCACCAGGTCGACAGCCCCGTAGGCGGCATGGATCCGCTCGACGGCCGCGTCCACCGAACCGTCGTCGGTCACGTCGGCGACCACGGCGAGCGCCTGCCCGCCATCGGCGCGGATCTTCTCGACGACGGCGTCCAGCCGCTCCTGACGCCGCGCCAGCAGCGCGACCTTCGCACCCTGCGCGGCCAGCAGTACGGCGATGGCCTCACCGATCCCGCTCGCGGCCCCGGTGACGACGGCGGTACGGCCGGACAGATTCTCGTACGACATTGCGGTGCTCCTCAGTGGCCGGAAGTCCGCCGGGCGCCCCCGGCGACGACCACCACCCTGCGCCGCCCGGTCCGCCGTACCCAGGGATGCGCTTTTCCTGGGTCTGCCAGTACCAGGTTCGCAGCCCGCCGCTCCCCTACGATCGAACTCATGGACGGGGACCTCGGAGACTTTCTGCGCACACGCCGTGCTCGTATCCAGCCGGAGGAAGTGGGGCTGCCCTCGCACGGGCGGCGCCGCGTACCCGGTCTGCGCCGCGAGGAGGTGGCGCAGCTGGCGGGCGTGAGCGTCGACTACTACATCCGTCTGGAACAGGGCAGAGGCCCTGGGGGTCCCTCCCGGACGAAGTCTGGGGGAGTCTCCGATGCCGTCCTGGACGCCGTCGCGCGCGTACTGCGCCTCGACGAGACGGAACACGCCTATCTGCACGCGGTGGCCCGGCCCCGTAAACAGGGCGCGCGCCCGGCCGCGCCCCGGGTCCGCGCGGGCATCCAGCTGCTGCTCGACAGCATGGACCGCACCCCGGCCTTCGTCCTGGACCGCCGTATGACCGTCCTGGCCTGGAACGCCCTGGCCGACGCCGTCTTCGGCTACAGCGGTACGACGGCCGAGGCCCGCAGCATCCCCCGCCAGGTCTTCCTCGACCCCGCGGCCCATGACCTCTACCCGGAGTGGCAGGCCGTGGCCGCCCAGTCCGTGGCCCATCTGCGGGTCCAGGCCGGCCACCACCAGAACGACCGGCAGCTGACCGCACTCGTCGGCGAACTCTCCCTCAAGAGCGAGGACTTCCGCCGCCTGTGGGCCGACCACCAGGTCAGGGAGTGCGCCTACGGCGTGAAGCGCGTCCAGCACCCGGCCGCGGGCCGACTGGTGCTCCCCTACGAGACGCTGACGCTCCCGGGAGAAGGCGACCTGACACTACTGGTCTACACACCGGAGCCGGGGTCGGAGACGGCGGAGCGGTTGCAGTTGCTGGGCAGTTGGAAAGCGACGACGGCCGCAACCCCTGATTGAGGAACCACGACGGCGGGCGACCACGTCCGCGAGAGCGGCGCCGGTTCAGGCGCAGAAAGGAGCTTTCGCGGGGACCGCCGCACCCCCGTTGCCGGGGGGCGGGACGACGGCGGTCCCCGCGAGGGACGCTGACCGGGTCAGGCCGGGCCTCGCGTCCAAGGCGTCTGTGGAGGTCCGGGAGCCGCTCCGGAGGTCCTGTGACGCCGTTTGGGTGCCGGCCTGGGCGGGGAGCCGCTCCCGCCCTGCCGACATCCACTAATGTGCCCGACCCGTGTTAAGCGTGTGCTGCGCGGACGTGACGCGCTCGTACCACTTCCGCGAAGTCCACCACTTCGGTGGACAACCGAAAGTCCGCCCGCCACCCCACCGGTTCACCGGACGTTCACCGTCACTTCCCCTCTTGGCGAGGAAGGCCGGCGGGGCCAAGGCCACGACGTCACCCGGCGGCCCTTCTTTCTTCCGCCCGGTCGGTCGCGTCGGGCCGCGTTCGTTCCCGGGATCCTTCGGATCACGCCCGTGAGCTGAGCGGAAGGGCCTCCGGGGGTGCCGTGCTTGCGTTCGGCACCCCCGTCCGCCTCACTGAGCGGCGCGCGCCATGTACGCGAGAAGGTCCTGACGCGTCACCACTCCGGTCGGCTTGCCCTCGACCAGCACGATCGCGGCGTCCGCACGGCCCAGGACCGCCATGAGGTCTTCGATCGGCTCACCGGATCCCACCTGCGGCAGAGGCGAGGACATGTGCTTCTCCAGCGGGTCGGCGAGGGTGGCGCGCTGGGTGAACAGGGCGTCCAGGAGGTCCCGTTCGACGATGGAGCCGATCACCTCCGCCGCCATGACATCGGGGTGCCCGGCCCCCGGCTTGACCACCGGCATCTGGGAGACGCCGTACTCGTGCAGCACCTCGATGGCCTGACCGACCGTCTCCTCCGGGTGCATGTGGACCAGGCTGGGAATGGCGCCCGCCTTGTGCCTCAGGACATCCGCGACGCTCGCGGCCGGCTCCGACTCCTCGAGGAATCCGTAGGACGCCAGCCACTCGTCGTTGAAGATCTTCGACAGGTACCCGCGACCGCTGTCGGGCAGCAGCACGACGACGACGTCGTCGGGACCGAGCCGCTCGGCCACCCGCAGCGCCGCCACGACGGCCATGCCGCAGGAGCCACCGACCAGCAGCCCCTCCTCCTTGGCCAGGCGGCGGGTCATCTGGAAGGAGTCCTTGTCGGACACGGCGACGATCTCGTCGGCGACGGTCCGGTCGTAGGCGGTCGGCCAGAAGTCCTCACCGACGCCCTCGACGAGATACGGCCGCCCGGAGCCGCCGGAGTACACGGACCCCTCGGGGTCGGCGCCGATGACCTTCACCTTGCCGTCGCTGGCGTCCTTGAGATAGCGGCCGGTGCCGGAGATGGTGCCGCCCGTCCCCACACCCGTGACGAAGTGGGTGATCTTCCCCTCCGTCTGCTCCCACAGCTCGGGGCCGGTGGAGTGGTAGTGGGACAGGGGGTTGTTGGGGTTGGAGTACTGGTCGGGCTTCCACGCACCCGGCGTCTCACGGACGAGCCGGTCGGAGACGTTGTAGTACGAGTCCGGGTGCTCGGGGTCGACCGCGGTGGGGCAGACGACGACCTCGGCCCCGTAGGCCCGCAGCACGTTGATCTTGTCGGTGCTCACCTTGTCGGGGCACACGAAGATGCACTTGTACCCCTTCTGCTGGGCCACGATGGCAAGGCCCACGCCGGTGTTGCCGCTGGTCGGCTCGACGATCGTCCCGCCGGGCTTGAGTGCGCCGCTCTCCTCCGCCGCCTCGATCATGCGCAGGGCGATGCGGTCCTTCACGGACCCGCCCGGGTTGAAGTACTCCACCTTGGCCAGGACGGTCGCCTGGATGCCCTTGGTGACGTTGTTGAGCCTCACCAGCGGGGTGTTGCCGACGAGGCTGATCATCGAGTCGTGGAATTGCACCGTTGTCTCCGGATGCTGCAAAAGATGTGGTCTAAGTGTTCCGCCAGCCTAAAGCCCGGAGCGGTCGTTCACTCGCCGTTGAGATTGGACGACGGCCTGTACGGGGCAAGGAGTGGGTGTACGGCTAGCACGGAGGTGGCGGCGACGTATGACGAGCATGTCGAGGGCCAGGGTGGCCCGGCGGATCGCGGCCGGCGCGGCGTACGGCGGCGGCGGGATCGGTCTGGTGGGCGCGGCGGCCGTGGGGCTGCTGCTGGCGGAGGTGCGGCTGGCCAAGCGGCAGGTGGGCAACGGCAACGGTCCGTCGCCGCATGTGCCGAACGCGCAGGGCCTGTACGGCATCGCGTACACCACACCGGGTGTACCCGCGTTGCGGTTGACGATGCTGGGCGACTCCACGGCCGCGGGCCAGGGCGTGCACCGCTCGGGCCAGACTCCGGGGGCGCTGCTGGCGTCGGGGCTGGCGGCGGTGGCGGAGCGCCCGGTGGAGCTGCGCAACGTGGCGAACCCCGGGGCCCGCTCCGACGACCTGGACCGTCAGGTGGCGCTGATCCTCGCGGACCCCGGGCGGCTGCCGGACGTCTGCGTGATCATGATCGGCGCGAATGACGTGACGCACCGCATCGCGCCGACCCAGTCGGTCCGCCATCTGGCGGCGGCGGTGCGCCGGCTGCGTACGGCGGGTGCGGAGGTGGTGGTCGGCACCTGCCCCGATCTCGGTTCGATCGAGCCGGTGCAGCAGCCGCTGCGCTGGCTGGCCCGCCGGGCCTCGCGGCAGCTGGCGGCCGCCCAGACGATCGGCACGGTCGAACAGGGTGGCCGCACGGTGTCCCTGGGCGACCTGCTCGGCCCGGAGTTCGCGGCGAACCCCCGCGAGCTCTTCGGTCCGGACAACTACCACCCCTCGGCGGAGGGGTACGCGACGGCGGCCATGGCGGTCCTGCCCACGGTCTGCGCGACCCTGGGTCTGTGGCCGGCGGAGGAAGAGCGCCCGGACGTCTCCCGCCGCGAGGGCTTCCTGCCGGTGGCCCGAGCAGCCGCGGAGGCGGTCGCGGAGCCCGGCACCGAGGTGACGGCGGCGATGCCGACGGGTCCGAAGGGGCCCTGGGCCCTGCTGAAGCGCAGGAAGCGCCGCCGGGTATCGGTGACGGAACCGGAGCGGACCCCGGCACAGCCCTGACTCCGGCCCGGCGGGGGCGAGGAAAGCAAGCGCTTAGTAAACTGCGGTCAGGGTCACACCCCCATACCCGTGACCTCGTCCATACGTACGGGTAACTTCCCAACCAGCCCGTGCCCCGAAGAACCTCGTACGCCAATGGAGTCGTCATGCCCGAAGCAGTGATCGTCTCGACCGCCCGCTCGCCCATCGGCCGCGCTTTCAAGGGCTCGCTGAAGGACCTCCGCCCGGACGACCTCACCGCCACGATCATCCAGGCGGCCCTGGCCAAGGTTCCTGAGCTGGACCCGAGGGACATCGACGACCTGCACCTCGGCTGCGGTCTGCCCGGCGGCGAGCAGGGCAACAACCTCGGCCGTATCGTCGCCGTGCAGATGGGGATGGACCACCTTCCCGGCTGTACGGTCACCCGCTACTGCTCCTCCTCGCTGCAGACGAGCCGTATGGCCCTGCACGCCATCAAGGCCGGCGAGGGCGACGTCTTCATCTCGGCCGGTGTCGAGATGGTCTCCCGCTTCACCAAGGGCAACTCCGACAGCCTCCCGGACACGCACAACCCGTTCTTCGCCGAGGCCGAGGCCCGCACGGTCGAGGTCGCGCAGCAGGAGGGCACGACCTGGCACGACCCGCGCGAGGACGGCCTCGTGCCGGACGCCTACATCGGGATGGGCCAGACCGCCGAGAACCTCGCCCGTCTCAAGGGCGTCACCCGCCAGGACATGGACGAGTTCGGCGTACGGTCGCAGAACCTCGCCGAAGAGGCCATCAAGAACGGGTTCTGGGAGCGCGAGATCACCCCGGTGACGCTTCCCGACGGCACGGTCGTCAGCAAGGACGACGGTCCGCGCGCCGGCGTCACCCTGGAGGCCGTCGGCGGCCTCAAGCCCGTCTTCCGTCCCGACGGACTCGTCACCGCCGGCAACTGCTGCCCGCTCAACGACGGCGCCGCCGCGGTCGTCATCATGTCCGACACCAAGGCCCGCGAGCTCGGCCTCACCCCGCTCGCCCGCATCGTGTCGACCGGCGTGTCGGGCCTGTCCCCCGAGATCATGGGCCTCGGCCCGGTCGAGGCGAGCACCCAGGCCCTGCGCCGCGCGGGTCTGACCATCGACGACATCGACCTGGTCGAGATCAACGAGGCGTTCGCCGCCCAGGTGATCCCCTCCTACCGCGACCTCGGCATCGACCTGGACAAGCTGAACGTCAACGGCGGCGCCATCGCCGTCGGCCACCCCTTCGGCATGACCGGCGCCCGTATCACGGGCACGCTCATCAACTCCCTCCAGTTCCACGACAAGCAGTTCGGTCTGGAGACGATGTGTGTCGGCGGCGGCCAGGGCATGGCGATGGTCATCGAGCGCCTCAGCTGACCAACTGCCCGTGATCCCACGGGTACTCCGCGTGAGGCCCGGGCCCAGAACCCTTGAACCACCAGGGTTCTGGGCCGTTTTGTGATCCAATCTCCCCCAGGATGTGACCTATCTCCCTTCGGGAAGGGATTTACGCAGGTCAGAGCCGTTCTCGCACTAAACCCCGGGCCCAAAGCCCTGCCCGTTTCGTGACGTTACGCACTGACAGCGGGATAGTCCGCCCTTCAAGCTGATGTAGGAAGTCGGGGGTCGACTTTGAACCGGGAGTACGTCAGTGAGCGCCATGCCGATCGCCTTGCTGGTCACCACGGCCGCCACGGGCGCCGTGGCCGTCGCCGTCCTGCGCACCCTCATGCAGCTGCGCCGCCAGGTCGCGGCCCTGCACACCGAGCTCGCCAGGACGAACACGGCCGCCGCGCACGGTCTCGTGCCCGCCGCCCGCCACTCCGCCGACGCCGCTGAGATACGGGCCGCCGTGGCCGAGGCCCTCGCCGAGGAGCGGGAGCGGGAGCTTGCCGAGGCGCGGGCGTTCTGGGCCGCCCAGGAGGCCCGTGACGCCTCCGACGCGCCCACCCTGCTCGGCCTGCCCGACAGCGAGCTGTTCCTGCCCCGCCAGGCCGATTTCGTGGGCCTGGAGCCGGTCTCCGAGCCGACGGCCGACATCGACGAGTTCGCCGGGGACTCCCCGGAGCTGGCCGCGGCCCGCCGCCGCCACCCCTCCCACCCGGACTTCGTCCCGGTGCAGTCGCCGGTGGTGAACGACCATGAGCGCACGGTGGCCACCCTCGAGGAACTGGCCGCCGGTCGCGTGGAACTGGCCGACGTCCGCCCGGGCCCGCTGGGCACCCTCGACGTCTATGTCTTCACCGACGGCACCACGCTCTGCATGACCCCGGGTCACCGGGAGACCGCGGAGCGCCTCTCGGCGGCCCTGACGGCCGGCGAGACCCCGATACTGCTGGGCGGTTCGGGAGTGTCGGGCGCGTACACCCTGACCTTCGCGTGCGGCGAGGAGAACGTCTACATCCTGGCCGACAGGGTCATAGCGAGCCTTTGACATGCTCCTCGCCCTGAAGGGCGAGGATTCTGGCCTTCTCGACTGGTTGCCGTGCCGCTACGCGGCACGGTTTCCGGTGGAGAATCCGTGGCTTCCTGTTTCTTCACGCTGTGCCAGAACAGGTTCTGGTCTTACCGGCGCTCCGCAGGCTGTTGCCGCCAGTCCGGCGGCCTGTTTGACGTTGAGTGCGGCGTTGTGGTCCCGGTCGTGGAGGGTGCCGCAGGCGGTACACGTCCATTCCCGAATGGTGAGGGGTTTGGGACCGTCCTTGACCCCGCAGGTGGAGCAGACCTGACTTGTCGGCTCGAACAGGCCGATCTTGACCAGGGTGCGCCCGTACCGTTCCGCCTTGTATTCCAGCATGTTCACGAATGCCGTCCAGCCCACGTCGTAGACGGACTTGGCCAGCCGGGTACGCGCGAGTCCTGCCACCGCCAGGCTCTCCAGGGCGATTCCTTGGTTCTCGGAGATCAGCCGGGTGGAGAGCTGGTGGTGGAACTCTTTGCGGGCGTCGGTGACCTTGGCGTGGGCGCGGGCGACCTTGAGACGGGCCTTGGTGCGGTTGTTCGATCCCTTCTGTTTGCGGGACAGCTCGCGCTGGGCCTTCTTCAGCTTCTTCTCCGCCCGGCGCAGAAACCGCGGGGAGTCGATCTTCTCGCCGGTGGACAGCACGGCGAAGTGGGTGAGCCCGAGATCGATGCCGATGCTCTGGCCGGTGGCGGGCATCCGGGCCGCGTCGGCCACGGGGTCGGTGTCGATGACGAACGACGCGAAAAACCTGCCCGCGCTGTCCTTGATGACGGTGACGGAGGTGGGCGTGGCGGGCAGGGTGCGGGACCACTTCACCTTCACCGCTCCGATCTTCGGCAGGTTGAGCCGGCCGGTGGCGGTGATGTTCCAGCGGGAGTTGGCGGTGAACCGGATCGACTGCCGGGCGTCCTTGCGGGACTTGAACCGGGGCGCACCCAGCTTGGGGCCCTTGCGGGTGCCCTTGAGGGAGGCGAAGAAGTTCTTGTAGGCACTCTCGGCATCCCGCAGGGACTGCTGGAGCACGACCGCGGAGACCTCGCCCAGCCAGGACCGCTCCATGGTCCGTTTCGCCTCGGTGATCAGACGGATGGACAGCTCACCGGCCTTCGGGAAGGGCCTGCCCGCCCTGCGGGCGTCCTCACGGGCCCGTACGCAGTCGTTGAACACGACGCGGGCGCACCCGAACGCCCTCGCCAACGCGATCCGCTGACCGGCATCCGGGTACAGGCGAAACGCGTACCGGAGCTGCATGACGATCACACTAGGCACGTCGAACGAGTACCGTCACCAAGAACATTCGAGCGAACCTTCACCGTCACCGCAGTACAATCCGGCCCCGCCGGAACGACACCGCGACGCTCCGCGTCGCAGGCGTGAGATTCGCTTCACCCCCGGGGTGAACCCCGGAGCACTGCGAAGGAATCCCGGTAGCTCAGACCCCGGCGCGCTTCTGCGCCTCCTCCACCAGTTGCACGGCTTCATCGACTTGGCCCTCGTCCGTCAGGACGAGGGCCAAGTCGTGCACGGCCACGGTGATTTGGTCCGCGGCCGCGAACATCCCGGCGTCCGGCATCTCCCGGGGCTCCTTCGAGGGATCTTCGAGAAGCTGCGCCCGGCGGACCAACTCCCTGGCCAGCCCCAGTGCCTCGGTGGCGGCCCCCCGCTGCAACCGGCTCTGGGAGGCTGCCCTCAACCGGTCGGCGAAGTGATCCACGGCTTGCGTCAAACGCGCTGTATCGGCCACGGCGACACCGTACGCGCCACACCGGGACTGTTGCCAACGGGCGAACGCTCAGGCACGGTGACCTGAAGGACCGGCTTACATCCCCTTTGCGTCCGGAGGCGCCGATGTCCCACGTCCTCTCCGAGGAGACCCACCGCAATCTGCTCGCCCGCATCCCCCATTGCACCGGTCGTGAAGTTTCCGACTGGCTCCGCACCGTCGAAGACGGCCCGGCTCTCTTCCGCTTCGAGGAAAAGGTCAGCTGGCTCCGCCACGAACACAACCTCGCCTACGGCCACGCGAAAGCGCTCATCCACGAGTACGACCTGAGGAGGGCCGCGCGCAACCTCCTCTAGGCGCGCGCACGCACCCAGACGACGAAGGGGCCCCGGGAGAACCCGGGGCCCCTTCACGCACGCGGGGTGCGTCAGTCGCTGCTGTTGAGGATCGCGATGAGCCTCAGGAACTCGAGGTAGATCCAGACCAGCGTCATCGTCAGACCGAACGCCGCCAGCCAGGCCTCCTCGCGCGGGGCACCGTAGGCGATGCCGTCCTCGACCTGCTTGAAGTCGAGGGCGAGGAAGCACGCACCGAGCAGGACGCCGATGATGCCGAAGACGATGCCGAGGCCGCCGCTGCGGAAGCCGAGGCCGTCACCGCCGCCGAAGGCGGCGAACAGCAGGTTCACCATCATCAGCAGGACGAAGCCGAGCGCGGCCGCCATCACGAAGCCGTAGAACCGGCGGTTGACGCGGATCCAGCCCGCCTTGTACGCCACCAGGACCGCGGCGAAGACCGCGAGCGTGCCGATCACCGCCTGCATGGCCGCACCGCTGGCGATGCGGTTGTCCACGACGCTGGAGACGACGCCGAGGAAGACACCCTCGAACGCCGCGTACGAGACGATCAGCGCGGGCGAGGCCTTGCGCTTGAAGGACTGGACGAGCGCCAGGACCATGCCGATCAGGGCGGCGCCGATGGCGATGCCGTACGACCGGCCGATGTTGGCGTCGTCGACCGGCAGGGCTGCCCAGGCGACCGCGGCCGTGACGACCAGGATGCCGAGGGTGGTGCCGGTGCGCAGGACGACGTCGTCCATGGTCATCCGGCCGGTGGTGGCCGGGGCCTGCGGCGGCGCGCCGTGCTGCAGGTCCTGCTGGGCGTAGGGATTCTGCGCGTACGGGTTCTGCGCGTAGGGGTCCGCCTGCGGCTGGGCATACGGGTTGCCCTGCGCGTAGGGGTTGGCCTGCGTGCCTACAGCGGCGCCCCCGGCCTGCGGCTGGGCATTGAAGCCCGCGTAGCCGTTGTCGCGGCTGAACCCCCGTCGCGAGAAGACCGGGTTGCTGCTCCTCATTTCACTCCTCCATGGCCACTTCGTGTGGGCCTTGGCTCAAGAGTAATAGGTAGGCAAAGGATTGACCCTAATGCTTGGGGAGGATCTTTCCCTTGTTGTGCTCGCCAACACGCTACGCGGCCCGCTGATTCCCGGCCACGGAGGGGCAGCTTCATGACCAAGCCGGTACATCGCCGCGACCGGGCGGAGATCACTCACGCGAACGGGAACCCGGTGTATCCCTCGGCCAGATCGGTCTCGGCGGCCTCGGACGAGGCGATCCGCTCCAGCCGCGCCACCTGGAGCCGGTCCTCGAAGGGGGTGGCGTCGGGGGCCCGGTGCAGCAGCGTCGTCATGTCGTACGAGAACCGCTCGGCCTGCCAGACGCGGGCCAGACAGGTCTCGGAGTAGGTGTCGAGGAGCTCGGTGGACCCCGTCTCCTTCTCATGCGTCAGCGCCCGCGCGAAGGTGACGACGTCCCCCACGGCGAGATTCAGCCCTTTGGCCCCGGTCGGCGGCACGATGTGGGCGGCGTCCCCGGCGAGGAAGAGCCGGCCGTGCCGCATGGGCTCGTGGACGTACGACCGCATGGGCGTGACGGACTTCTGGGTGATGGGGCCCCGTTGGAGCCGCCAGTCGTCGTCGGTCTCGAAGCGCCGCTCCAGCTCGTCCCAGATCCGCTCGTCGCCCCAGCTCTGCGCGTCGGTTCCCTCGGGCACCTGGAGGTAGAGCCGCGAGACGGACGGCGACCGCATGGACAGCAGGGCGAAGCCGCGGTCGTGGCGGGCGTAGACCAGCTCGTCGTGGGAGGGCGGGACGTCGGCGAGGATGCCGAGCCAGCCGAAGGGGTACGTCCGCTCGAAGACCCGGGTCAGCGCCTCGGGGATCGCCTTGCGCGAGACGCCCCAGAACCCGTCGCACCCGACGACGTACGCGCACTCGAGAACGTCCTCGCGCCCTTCGTGCCGGAACCGGATGCTCGGGCTGTCCCCGTCCGCCCCCTCCACGGCCAGCGCCTCCGCCTCGAAGAGCAGCGGCCCGCCCTCCTTCAGCTGGAGGGCGATGAGGTCCTTGCACACCTCGGTCTGCGCGTAGACCATCACCGACCGCCCGCCGGTGAGGGCCGGGAAGTCGACCCGGTGCCGTTTCCTGTCGTACCGCAGCTCGATCCCGTCGTGCCGCAGCCCCTCCCGCTCCATCCGCTCCCCGGCCCCGGCGGCCCGCAGCACGTCCACGGTCCCCTGCTCCAGGATCCCGGCCCGCTGGCGCTGCTCGACGTAGGAGCGGTCGCGGCTTTCGAGGACGACCGAGTCGATGCCGGCGCGGTGGAGCAGCCGGGCGAGGAGGAGGCCGGCGGGGCCGGCTCCGATGATGCCGACGGTGGTGCGCATCGGTCGTTCCCTTCGGTGGGCGTCATTGCCGCTGTTCGCGTGAGTCGTGGCTCGTGATTGATGGCTGTTGTTCGTGTAGTGAAATTTACTTCACCCAATTGCTCTCGCGAGTCTGCGGCGGGTGGCGCCGTGTGTCAACGGTCGGTGCGGGGCAGAACGCCGGGGGGTTCGCGGGAAGGTTGGCCGCGCCATCGCACTGTCGCGATGTACTGAAGGAAGGATCCCACCGGAAGCGGTGTCTGCCTACGGGTCCTGAAAAGGTCGGAGGTGCCCGGAACCGGACTTGAACCGGTACGCCCGCGAGGGGCAGCGAGGTTTAAGCTCGCCGTGTCTGCATTCCACCATCCGGGCAGGCCATGGGCTCCGCGTCGAGGTTCGAGCCTATCGGGATACATCCCCCGAACAGCGGACGGGCGGACCGATGTTGTCTTATTTTATTGACGTCTGAGGGCGCATCAGCCCATGGAACGGGCCATCCGCACTTGCCAATAGCCTTACGCGTGACGGTCGGCCGCGCATGCGGAATGACGGAATTTCACCGCCCGAACGAGGGGGCTCCACCTGTTCTCGACCTGGCCCGCCCTCAGGGGCTCCCGTCATCCCCAGGTATGACACGGCCGGGCGCGGTCAGCCGCAAGTCGCCCCCCGGAACCGGAACAGCGGCTGACTACACGGCGCCGGGGTACCGAGACGATGGATCACGTCCCCGAACATGTCGTCGTCCCGTCAGGAGCGCCCACCCGTGACCACCACTCCCATCGCCGGCCGAGCCACCACCGTGGCCGCTCGCGCCACGGATCTGTCGAAGATCTACGGACAGGGCGAGACCCAGGTGGTCGCCCTCGACCGGGTCTCCGTCGAGTTCCGGCAGGCCGAGTTCACCGCGATCATGGGCCCGTCGGGGTCCGGCAAGTCCACGCTGATGCACTGCGTGGCCGGACTGGACACGTTCTCCTCCGGGTCCGTGCGCATCGGCGACACCGAGCTGGGCTCCCTCAAGGACAAGCAGCTCACCAGGCTCCGCCGGGACAAGATCGGCTTCATCTTCCAGGCGTTCAACCTGCTGCCGACGCTGACCGCGCTGGAGAACATCACGCTCCCCATGGACATCGCGGGCCGTAAGCCGGACAAGGAGTGGCTGGACTCGGTGATCCGGATGGTGGGGCTGAAGGACCGGCTCTCCCACCGGCCCTCCCAGCTCTCCGGCGGCCAGCAGCAGCGCGTCGCCGTGGCCCGTGCCCTCGCCTCCAGGCCCGACATCATCTTCGGCGACGAGCCCACCGGAAACCTCGACTCGCGCTCCGGCGCCGAGGTGCTGGGCTTTCTCCGCAACTCCGTAAGGGAGTTGGGGCAGACCGTGGTGATGGTGACCCATGACCCGGTGGCCGCCGCGTACGCGGACCGGGTCGTCTTCCTCGCCGACGGGCGGATCGTGGACGAGATGCTCCAGCCGACCGCGGACTCGGTCCTGGACTTCATGCGCCTCCTTCCTGGGGGCGGCAACACCAGCGGCTCCGCCGCGCGGCCCCAGACCCCCGAGTTCGACGCGAAGGGCCGTACCTCCTGATGTTCCGCACCGCCCTGCGCAACGTCCTCGCGCACAAGGCCCGGCTGCTCATGACGGTGCTCGCCGTGATGCTCGGCGTGGCCTTCGTGTCCGGGACGCTGGTCTTCACCAGCACCATCTCGAACGCCTACCAGAACAGCTCGGCCAAGGGCTTCGACCAGGTTGACGTGGCCGTGCAGCCCAACTACCAGGAGAGCAAGGGCGACAAGGTCGGCAAGACCCCCGAACTCACCCAGGCGCTGCTCGACGAAACCGCGAAGGCCGACGGGGCCGCCTCGGCCATCGGCGTCGTCAACGGCTTCACCGCCATCGCCGACAAGGACGGCAAGCTCATCGGCGGCGGCTTCCAGTCGCAGGGCGGGAACTACTGGGGGGACAAGGACCCGCGGTACCCGCTGAAGGAAGGTGCGGCACCGCACGGCAGGAACCAGGTCGCCATCGACTCCGAGACCGCCGAGCGCGCCGGCTACAAGGTCGGCGACACGGTGCGGATCTCCGTCGACGGGCCGGTCCTCGCACCGAAGATCACCGGGATCTTCACCACCGACGACGGCAATGTCGCAGCCGGCGGCAGCCTCGCCCTGTTCGACACGGCGACCGCGCAGACGTTGTTCGGCAAGACCGGCACGTACGACCAGATCGATGTGAAGGCCGCCTCCGGCACCTCCCAGACCGCGCTGAAGGCCGCCCTCGACAAGGCGCTGCCGATGAACCTCGTGGAGACCACGACGGGGCGGCAACTCGCCGACGACCAGGCCGAGATGATCTCCGCGTCGATGGCCGGGCTGAAGCAGGGTCTGCTGGTCTTCGCGGGCATCGCGCTCTTCGTGGGCACGTTCATCATCGCCAACACCTTCACCATGCTGGTCGCCCAGCGCACCAAGGAACTCGCGCTGCTGCGGGCCGTCGGCGCCTCGCGTCGGCAGGTCACGCGGTCGGTGCTGATCGAGGCGTTCGTGGTCGGCACGGTCGCCGGGGTGACCGGTCTGGTCGCGGGCATCGGCATCGGCGCCGGGCTCCGCTCGCTGATGGGCACCCTGGGCGCCACCGTCCCCGACGGCCCGCTGATCATCTCCGGAGGCACGATCGCCACCGCCCTCGCGGTCGGTGTCCTCATCACCATGCTGGCGGCGTGGCTGCCGGGCCGCCGGGCCGCGAAGATCCCGCCGGTCGCCGCGATGAGCAGCGTGCACGCGCAGGCCACCACCAAGTCGTTGGTGCTGCGCAACACCCTGGGCGCCCTCTTCAGCGGTGCCGGTGTCGCGGTCGTCCTGGCGGCCACCACGATGGAGGGCTCGGACGGTCAGGCCCCGATGGGCCTCGGCGCGGTCCTGCTGATCATCGGTGTGTTCATCCTGACCCCGCTGCTGTCCCGCCCGCTGATCGCGGCCGCCGCGCCCGTCCTGCGGATCTTCGGCACGGCGGGCAAGCTGGCCCGTCAGAACTCGGTCCGCAACCCCCGTCGTACCGCTGCCACCGCCTCCGCGCTGATGATCGGCCTGACCCTCATCACCGGTATGACGGTGATGGCGGGCAGCCTCCAGAAGTCGATCGACAAGATGGCGTCGTCGGCGATCCGCGCGGACTACGTCGTGTCGATGGCCAACGGCAACGAGCTCTCGCCGGACGTGGCGAAGGAGCTGACCCGGGTCGACGACGTCACCGAGATCAGCCCGATGCGCAACTCCCCCTCCCGCATCGGCGGCGAGACGGAGTACCTGACCGGCGTCAACGGAGCCTCGTTCGGCAAGCTCACCGACCTCAAGGTCGACGACGGCGCGTTCAAGGTGGGCGGCACGCGGATCGTCGTGGACGCCGATCGTGCCGAGGAGCGTGGCTGGAAGGCCGGTTCGAGCTTCACCGTCGCCTACGAGGACGGCAAGAAGCAGAAGCTGACGGTCGCCGGGGTCTACGAGGGCAACGAGTTCTTCAGCGGTGTCCTCGTCGACAACGCCACGCTCACCCCGCATCTGCCGGACACCGCCGACATGATGGTCATGGTGAAGACGTCCGACGGCGCGACGAGCGCGACGAAGGACAAGCTGGAGAAGGCCCTCGGCACCAACCCGGCCATCAAGGTCCAGAGCAAGCAGGACCTGTCCGACGACATCGCGCAGATGTTCACGCTGATGCTGAACATGCTCTACGGCCTGCTCGCCATGGCGGTGATCGTCGCGGTCCTCGGGGTCATCAACACCCTGGCCATGTCGGTCTTCGAGCGTTCCCAGGAGATCGGCATGCTCCGCGCGATCGGCCTGGACCGCAAGGGCATCAAGCGGATGGTCCGCCTGGAGTCCCTGGTGATCTCCCTGTTCGGCGGGGTGCTCGGTATCGGCCTGGGCGTCTTCTTCGGCTGGGCGGCCGGCGAGCTGCTGGGCACCAAGATGGCGACGTACGAGCTGGTCCTACCGTGGACCAGGATGGGCCTCTTCCTGCTGCTGGCGGCGGCGGTCGGTGTCCTGGCGGCCCTGTGGCCGGCGCGGCGCGCGTCCCGGCTGAACATGCTGACGGCCATCAAGTCGGAATAGCCGTACGTTGCTCGGGGCCCGTCGCGTGCAAGCGGCGGGCCCCTTTCGTCCGTTCAGTTCCAGGTGCGTGCCCGCAGCGGCAGCCCGGACGCGCCGGACGCCGGTGGCCGGACGGCCAGGATCTGGTTGACGCCGATGCGGTTGCGTTCGAAGGCCAGGGCACAGGCCGCCATGTAGAGGAGCCAGACCCGGGCCCGGCCGGGGCCCGCGATCCGCTGGGCACGGGGCCAGTCGGCCTCCAGGTTCGCGACCCAGCGGCGCAGGGTGAGGCCGTAGTGCTCGCGGATCGACTCGACGTCGCGCACCTCCAGCCGGGCGCGCTCCAGTTGGGTGACGGTGGTGCCGAGGGGGGCGAGTTCGCCGTCGGGGAAGACGTAGGCGTCGATGAACTCGTCGACGTGGTAGGTGGTCTCCTCGCGTTCGGGGCGGCGGGCGATCTGATGGTTGAGGAGCCGTCCGCCGGGCTTCAGGAGGGCGTACAGGTCTCGGGCGTACTCCAGGTAGCGGTCGGCGCCGACGTGTTCGGCCATGCCGATGGAGGCGATCGCGTCGTAGGGCCCGTCGGTGACGTCCCGGTAGTCCTGGACGCGGATCTCGACCCGGTCGGTGAGTCCCTCGTCGGCGACGCGCTTACGGGCGTAGGCGGCCTGTTCCTGGGAGAGGGTGACGCCGACGACGCTCACGCCGTGCTCGCGGGCGGCGTGGACGGCCATCGATCCCCAGCCGCAGCCGACGTCGAGAAGTCGCTGACCGGGTGTCAGGCCGAGTTTGCGGCAGACGAGTTCGAGCTTGTCGCGCTGGGCGGCCTCGAGTGTGCCGCGGGGGGACTCCCAGTAGGCGCACGAGTAGACCATCGACGGGCCGAGGACGATCTCGTAGAAGTCGTTGCCGACGTCGTAGTGGTGGCTGACGGCCCGTCTGTCGGTGCGTCTGGTGTGGAGGTGACCGCGGCGGCGGACCTCCTCGCGGGGCGGGGCGGGCGGCAGCGGAACTCCGCCGAGCTGCACGAGGCCGCGTACGGCGGACCGTGCACGGGGGTCGCGCAGCGCCTCGGAGAGGCTCCTGGAGTCCTCGTCGCGTTCCCAGACGAGGCCCGAGATGAGGCCGAGGGCCGTGTAGAGATCGCCGTCGATGTCGAGGTCGCCGGCGACCCAGGCGCGCGCGAGGCCGAGCTCGCCGGGCTTGAACAGCAGCCGCCGGACGGCTCGGCGGTTGCGCACGACCAGCACGGGGGCGCCCGGCGGGCCTGCCTGGGATCCGTCCCACGCGCGGATGCGCACCGGGAGGGGGTTTCCCAGTAGTTGTTCCAAGTGGTTGTTCAGCCGCAGGGCGGCATCGGACATGGCGCACACCTCCGTGACGAGGATCCCGCTTTTGTCCACCTGCTTAAACAACGACATGCCAGGACGCAATCCCGGGAACGCCGAAGGACCTCCCGCACCACGGATGGCGGGAGGTCCTTCGGGTGGTTCGGTGACCGGAGCGGGTCAGGAGGCCTTCGCCTCGGTCTTCTGCTCCGACTTCGCGGCCGCCGGCACGGGCTTCGCGGCCTCGTAGAACTCCTCGCGCGGGTGCTCCATCGCGCCGAGGGAGACGACCTCGCGCTTGAGGAACATGCCGAGGGTCCAGTCGGCGAAGACGCGGACCTTGCGGTTCCAGGTCGGCATCGCCAGACCGTGGTAGCCACGGTGCATGTACCAGGCGAGACGGCCCTTGACCTTGATCTTCATCTTGCCCATGACGATCATCGCGACACCCTTGTGGAGGCCGAGACCGGCCACCGCACCCTTGTTGGAGTGCGCGTACTCCTTCTGCGGGAAGCCCCGCATGCCGGAGACCACGTTGTCGCCGAGGACCTTGGCCTGACGCAGCGCGTGCTGGGCGTTCGGCGGGCACCAGGCGTTCTCGACGCCGGCCTTGCGGGCGGCGACGTCCGGGACCTGGGCGTTGTCGCCGGCGGCCCAGATGTAGTCGGTGCCCTGGACCTGGAGGGTCGGGGCGGTGTCCACGTGGCCGCGGGGGCCGAGCGGGAGGCCGTAGCGCGACAGGACCGGGTTGGGCTTGACGCCGGCGGTCCACACGATGGTGTTGGAGTCGACCTCCAGCCCGTTCTTCAGCACGACGTGGCCGTCGACGCAGGAGTCCATCGAGGTGGAGAGGTAGATCTCCACACCGCGGCTCTCCAGGTGCTCCTTGCCGTACTGGCCGAGCTTGGGGCCGACCTCGGGCAGGATCTTGTCCGCGGCGTCGACCAGGATGAAGCGCATGTCCTCGCGGGACACGGTCTTGTAGTACTTGGCCGCGTCGCGGGCCAGGTCCTCGACCTCACCGATGGTCTCCGCACCGGCGAAGCCGCCGCCGATGAAGACGAAGGTGAGCGCCTTGCGGCGGATCTCCTCGTCGGTGGTGGAGTCGGCCTTGTCGAGCTGCTCGAGGACGTGGTTGCGCAGGCCGATGGCCTCCTCGACGCCCTTCATACCGATGCCCTGCTCGGCGAGGCCGGGGATCGGGAAGGTGCGGGAGACCGCGCCGAGCGCGATGACCAGGTAGTCGAAGGGCAGCTCGTACGCCTCGCCGACCAGCGGGGCGATCGTGGCGACCTTGCGGTCCTGATCGATGGTGGTGACCCGGCCGGTGAGCACCTCCGCCTTGGGCAGCACGCGTCGCAGCGGGACGACGACATGGCGAGGGGAGATGTTGCCGGCGGCGGTTTCGGGGAGGAAGGGCTGGTAGGTCATGTACGACCGGGGGTCGACGACCGTGACGGTCGCCTCGCCGTAGCGCATCTTCTTGAGAATGCGCCGAGCTGCGTACAGGCCTACGTACCCACCGCCTACTACGAGGATCCTGGGACGCTCCGTGGTGCTCATGCCATCGAGTATCCACCCGCCCCAGGGGGGTCGCTCGTGCGCCCCTTCACAAGCTCCGACGGGGTGTGTGTTATCCTCCGCGACTCGCGTGATCCAGGTCATGGCGCGGACCGGGAACCGGTGTGTAGGGCGGGCCGTTGTCAATGCCGCGTGAGCTGCCTCTCCGGGCTTTCGGAGGCTTCGTGAGACCTTCGAAACGATCTCGCGCGACCCCCTCGCAGAGGGTCCGCATCTCGCTGTTTTGAACGTGTTCACAGGGGTGTCGGGACCCCGGAAGGGTCAACCGGGCCACATTCGTCGCCCCACAGGACCGATTTCCTTGTGAAGAACTTCACGAACTTTTCCGACGGCACGCGACGGAGGGGCCCCGAAGGGCCCCTCAGACGTGCTCATACGTTGTTCTGCCTGCTCAGCAGAGGGCTACGTGATCGACCAGGCGATGCCGTCGAGGATGTCGTGCTCGCTCACGACGACCTCCTCGGCCCCGGTCCGCTCCATGATCGAGAGCAGTACGAGAGCCCCCGCGGCGATGACGTCCACGCGCCCGGGGTGCATGGAGGGCACGGCCGCGCGCTCGGCGTGCGTCGAGCGCAGCAGCCACTCGGTGATCTCGCGGACCCGCTCACGGGAGACCCGGGAGTGATGGATACGGACCGAGTCGTACGCGGGCAGCTCCTGCGCGATCGCCGACACGGTGGTCACGGACCCGGCGAGCCCCACCAGCGTGCGCGCCTCACGCAGCGGCACGGACTCCTCGGCGAGGTCGAGGGCGGCCTCGATGTCGGCGCGCATGGCGGCGATCTGCGCCTCCGAGGGCGGGTCGGTCACGGCCCCGTCCTGGACGAGATGCCGCTCGGTCATCCGCACACAGCCGATGTCCACGGAACGGGCGGCACGCACCCGGTCGTCCCCGACCACGAACTCCGTCGAGCCGCCGCCGATGTCCACGACGAGATACGGCTCGGCGAACCCGTCGTGGCCGGTCAGCTCCTTGGTGGCGCCCATGAAGGAGAACTCCGCCTCCCGCTCACCGGAGATGACCTCGGGCTCGACACCGAGGATGCCGACCACGCCCTGGACGAACTCGTCCCGGTTCGAGGCGTCCCGGGAGGCCGAGGTGGCGACGAACCGCACCGTGGCGGCGCCCAGCTCACGGATCACGTCCGCGTACTCCCGGCAGGCCGCGAACGTCCGCTCCAGCGCCTCCGGGGCCAGCCTGCCGGTCCGGTCCACGTCCTGGCCGAGCCGCACGATCGTCATCCGCCGGTCCAGCTCCAGCAGCTCACCGGTGGCGGGGTTGACGTCCGCGACGAGGAGGCGGATGGAGTTCGTACCGCAGTCCACCGCGGCGACCCGGCTGAACCCCTCGGGGGCCGGCGGGGCGTCGGCGAAGGAGCCGCTGCGGGCCTCGGCGGGATCGGAGACCACGCCCTCCGCGCCCGGCAGCTCGTCCGCCGGGTCGGGAGCCACGAGCGGCTGCACGCACGGACCCTTGCGCCACCACTCCGGCAACATCTCGATCGCCTCGTCGCCCAGCGGGTTCACACCGGGCCCCGCGGCCAGGGAGTGCCCCACCAGAACGTGCAGGCACTTCACCCGGTCCGGCATGCCGCCCGCGCTCGGGAAGCCCTCCAGGACCTCGATGGCGTCACGGCGCGCGATGTAGTCCTCGTGCGCGGCACGGTAGGCGGCGGCGAGCTCCGGGTCGCTCTGGAGCCGCTCCGTCATCTCCTTCATGACGCCGTTCGCCTCCAGCGTGCCGATCGCCGAGGCGGCGCGCGGGCACGTCAGGTAGTACGTCGTCGGGAAGGGCGTGCCGTCGGGGAGCCGGGGGGCCGTCTCCACCACGTCCGGCTGGCCGCACGGACAGCGGTGCGCGATCGCGCGCAGGCCGCGCGGCGGACGCCCGAGCTGCTGCTTGAAGGCCTCGACGTCGGCGTCGGTGGGCTCGGTGCGCTCGGTGGTCGGCGGGGGCGTTTCCATGCCGTACGAAAGTCTCTCTGCTGTCTTACTGCGGAAAAGGTCGGTTCACTGGTCGGAGGCGTCGGACTTGTCGACCCCGTCCCAGACGTTGGAGTACCAGGGGCGGTCGGCCGCCCCCAGGTCGGCCCGCGACTGCCGCGCCGAGCCCGGGTCGACGACGATGAACCCCGTCTCCCCCGGCATCACGTAGTGGAGCCGCTCGCGGATCCGCTGCTCGGCGTACGCGTCGTCCTGCCAGCGTGCCTTCTGGTCCCGCAGCTGCTCGACCCGCTGCCGGGCCTGTTCCTGCTGCCGCTGGAGGTCCGCGATCTCGGCGCGCTGGGAGACGTACTGCCTTATCGGATAGGCGAGCGCGACGATCAGCGAGCACAGGACCAGCGCGAGCAGTGCCGCCCGGCCGGTCAGCCGGGAGCGGCGGGCCTGCCGCTTGGTCTGGGAACGGTAGACCCGGGCCGCGGTCTGCTCGCCGAGCAGCCGGATCCTGGTCGCGGTGGAGAACCGGTCCCGGTCCTTGACGGCCATGTCCCCGCCCCTCCTTCACACACGCGCGTACGTCCCCGCACACGGTACGGGACCGGTGCGGGGACGTACGTACGACTGGCTAGGCCTTAGCCCTGCCGAGATCAGCCCTTGCTGTGCTTACTGGTTCGCAGAGCGGCTGTGCTTACTGGTTCGCAGAGCGAAACCGGGGGAACGCGGAGCGGCCGGCGTACACCGCGGCGTCGTCGAGGATCTCCTCGATGCGCAGCAGCTGGTTGTACTTGGCGACGCGGTCCGAGCGGGCCGGGGCGCCGGTCTTGATCTGACCGCAGTTCACCGCGACGGCGAGGTCGGCGATGGTGACGTCCTCGGTCTCGCCGGAACGGTGGGACATCATGCACTTGAAGCCGTTGCGCTGGGCCATCTCGACGGCGTCCAGGGTCTCGGTCAGCGAGCCGATCTGGTTCACCTTGACGAGCAGGGCGTTCGCCGAGCCCTCCTCGATGCCACGGGCCAGGCGCTCGGGGTTGGTGACGAACAGGTCGTCGCCGACGATCTGGACCTTGTCACCGATCTTCGCGGTGATGGTGTTCCAGCCGGCCCAGTCGTCCTCGTACAGCGGGTCCTCGATGGAGACGAGCGGGTACGCGGAGACAAGCTCCTCGTAGTACTCGGTCATCTCGGCGGCCGAGCGGGACTTTCCCTCGAACTCGTACTTGCCGTCCTTGTAGAACTCGGACGCGGCGACGTCGAGCGCGAGCGCGATCTGCTCGCCGGGGACGTAGCCGGCCTGCTTGATGGCCTCGATGATGAGGTCGAGGGCGGCGCGGTTGGACTCCAGGTTCGGGGCGAAGCCGCCCTCGTCGCCGAGGCCGGTGGACAGGCCCTTGGTCTTCAGCACCTTCTTGAGGGTGTGGTAGACCTCGGCGCCCCAGCGCAGCGCCTCGGAGAAGGACTCCGCGCCGATCGGGGCGATCATGAACTCCTGGATGTCCACGTTGGAGTCGGCGTGTGAGCCGCCGTTCAGGATGTTCATCATCGGAACGGGCAGCAGGTGCGCGTTCGGGCCGCCCAGGTAGCGGAAGAGCGGGAGGTCGCTGGCCTCGGAGGCGGCGTGGGCGACGGCGAGGGAGACGCCGAGGATGGCGTTGGCGCCGAGGGAGCCCTTGTTGTCGGTGGCGTCCAGGTCGAACATCGCCTGGTCGATCAGGCGCTGCTCGGTGGCGTCGTAGCCGACGAGCTCCGGGCCGATCTGCTCGATGACGGCGAGGACGGCCTTCTCGACACCCTTGCCGCCGTAGCGGTTGGGGTCACCGTCGCGGAGCTCGATGGCCTCGAAGGCGCCGGTGGAGGCACCGGAGGGAACGGCGGCACGACCCGTGCTGCCGTCGTCGAGGCCGACCTCGACCTCGACCGTGGGGTTGCCTCGGGAGTCCAGGATTTCCCGGGCTACGACGACGTCGATGGACGGCACGAGCATCTCCTTCTTGGGATGTGACACGGTCCGCCGGGACCGCGGTGTGTTCTGCGAGACGAGCCTAACCGGCTCCGGGCGATCGGCCACCGTGCGGACCGCCCCGTGGACAGAACCGAGAGTAAATTGTTTTCGAACGGAACAAAGACGGTTTCGGAAACCTGGCAGATCCGGCGCGGAAACCGGCGCAGAAAAAACCCCGCCCCGGTGCGTACGGGGGAAAACGCACCGGAGCGGGGAGCCCGTGGGGACGGGGGGACCCTCACGAGGCCTTCAGTATGAGGACCACGGATGTGAGGGCGCTGTGGTTCAGCCGGGTCCTGCTCGAGTGCCGCGGACCCTTGGTCGTGGTGCAGCTGCTACTTGAGGTGCAGCTGCTGGCCCGGGTAGATGAAGTCGGCGTCGCTGACGATGTCCTTGTTCAGCTTGAACACCTTCTGCCAGCCGCCCTTGACGTCGTGCTCCTCGGCGATGGAGCTGAGGGTGTCACCCTTGACGACCTTGTACTCGCCGTCACCCTTCTTGACCTTCTTGCCGGTCGGGGTGGTGACGGTCTTCTTGGCGGCCGGGCGCTCGGAGGAGCGGGAGGCCTGCTGCTCGGAGGAGCGGGTGCTGGTGCCGCTGTCGCTGGAGGAGCTGCCCGAGGAGCTCGACGAGCCGCCGCCGTTGTAGCTCGCGCTCGACAGGCCGACGCCGCAGGACGGCCAGGCACCCTTGCCCTGGCTCGCGAGGACCTTCTCGGCGATCTCGATCTGCTGGGCCTTGGTGGCCTGGTTGGCCTGCGCGGCGTACGCGGTGCCGCCGTACGCGGCCCAGGTGGAGGCGGAGAACTGCAGACCGCCGTAGTAGCCGTTGCCGGTGTTGATGGCCCAGTTGCCGCCCGACTCGCACTGGGCGACGGTGTCCCACTCGGAGGCGGTGGCGGCGGAGGCGTTGCCGGCCGCCAGCAGCGGGGCGGCGATGGCGACACCGGTGACTCCGGCGAGCGCGGCGGCGCGGGTGGCCTTGGACGGGCGACGGTGCTTGCCCTTGGCGGAAAACAGCATGGTGGATCCCCTCACCGACGCCTGCGAGGTGAGCTGTCGGGTTCGGGCCGGTTGAGTTGCCCGGCCGCGCATCTCGCGATGCGCGACTTCACCCCAAGCCGGTCCAGCGTGAACTGCTGGGCCCGGCACTTACCTTGGGTCCCCCGCTCCTGCCTACGGCGCTTGACGCGACGACTGTTCCCGTACGGCCGCTGGCAGGATTCGGCGTTGCGGCAGCCGGGGCTCGTGGTGACGAGCGGTGTCGACCGTAGACAGGGAATCCGCCGAATTTCAAAGACGATCAGGGCTTCTGAGACTCATCCCACACTTTCATCAAACCGGACATTTGATGCGAAGTGTGGAGTGAACTCCCGGCATTCTCCAGGGGTTTTCGCCCTATTCGCTACCGAGTACGAGGGTCTGACCGGGCTCGATGCTGCTCGGGTCGGCGCCGATGACCTGCTTGTTCTCGGTGTAGAGCCGGCGCCATCCGCCGTCGACGTCAAGGGAGTCGGCGATGGAGGCGAGCGTGTCGCCGTCGCGGACGGTGTAGGACCCCTCGTCGGCGCTCGCGCCACGGTGCCGACCGGTGCTCTCCTTGGGGGCGGAGAGGGCGCCGGTGTCGACGAGAGCCGAAGAGCCGCCTTCTTGCCATGAGTTGTCCGATTCGGCACCCTTTGTCGGTGCTGTGGATGGACTGTCGGACGGCTGTGAGTCTTCGGCGCCAGGGTCGGAGGTGTCCGACTTGGAAGAGTTGTCCGCTTCGGTCGACGCCGAGGGCGAGGGGCTCCGGTCGGCGGAGGACCCGGTCGACGAGTCGGATGATCCGGAGGAGTTGGAGAGTCCGGACGAGGTGGAGGAATCGGACGATTCGGATGAGTCCGACTCTTCGGACGCCGACGGGGTGCCGCTCCCGACGCCGGTGTCGACGTCGTCCGAGGCCGAGTCCTTGCTCAGCCCGTTCAGCAGACCGCAGGTGCCCCAGACGCCGACACCCTGGTCCGCGAGGACCTTCTCGGCGACGGCTATCTGCTGGTTGCGGCTGGCGAGGTCGGGACTCGTGGCGTAGTCGAGGCCGCCGTACTTCTCCCAGTTCTCCTGGGACAGCTTGAGCCCGCCGTAATAGCCGTCACCCTTGTTCGCACTCCAGGAACCGTCGGTCTCGCACTTGGCGACCTGGTCCCAGGTGCTCCCCTCGGCCGCGCTCGCGCCGGTGGCGCCCAGAAGCGGGATCGCGATGGCGGAGCCGGTCACTCCGGCCGCGACGAGGAGTGCCGGAGCCTGGCGGGGGCGACGGTGACGACCGTTCCCGGTGAGCATGCGGAGGCCTTTCGCGAGACAACAGTGACCGGCGCGGCGGGTGGAGACAGTCGCCGCGCTGATGCGTGAACGTATCGGCAGTCGATCACTTGTCACAAGTTAATGCCGCGTAGATCACGTGAAGATCACAGAGTTGAGGGCTGGTCATGTTCGCAAGGAGCCGCGGGGACACGCGAGTTGGCGCGAAGCCGCGCATGGAATCGACGGGAAGCCGATTACCGGGCCCGGCTCGTGGGCGTGAACTCGACCGGCAGGGTGCGCAGTCCGCGCATGATGAGACCCCCACGCCACCTCAAATCGGCCGAATCCACCTCGAGTCGGAGGTCCGGCATCCGGGTGAGGAGAGTGGCGAGCGCGGTCTGGCCCTCCAGACGGGCCAGCGGGGCGCCGAGGCAGTAGTGAATGCCGTGGCCGTATCCGAGATGCTGGTTGTCGCGCCGCGAGAGGTCGAGGACGTCGGGATCGGCGAACCGTTCCGGGTCCCGGTCCGCGGCGGCGAGTACGACGAGGACGGGGTCGCCGGGCGCGATGTCCTGTCCGCCGATGGTGAGCGGCCGGGTGGCGAAGCGCCAGGTGGCGAGTTCCACGGGACCGTCGTAACGGAGAAGCTCCTCTACGCCGGTTTCCAGGAGGTCGGTCTCCCCGGCGGCGAGGGAGTCCTGGAGGCGGGTGCGCTGCTCGGGGTGGGTGAGGAGCGCGTACGTGCCGTTGCCGATGAGGTTGACCGTGGTCTCGAAGCCGGCGAAGAGCAGGATGAAGGCCATCGCCGCGGCCTCGTTCTCGGTGAGGTGCTCGCCGTGGTCCGAGGCGCGGATGAGACCGGAGATGAGGTCCTCGCCGGGGACGGGGTCGGCCGGGAGCCCCTCGCGCTTGCGGTGGATGAGTTCCAGCAGATAGCCGCGCATCTTCTTGACGGACCGCGCCACACCGCCCCTCGGCCCTCCCCCGTGCCGGATCATCATGCCCGCCCAGTCCCGGAAGTCGTCCTGGTCCTCGCGCGGGACGCCGAGCAGGTCGCAGATCGCGTAGATGGGGAGCGGGAAGGCGAACTCGTGGATGAGGTCGGCGGACCCCTTCTCCGCGAACTGGTCGATGAGCTGATCGGTCAACTCCTGGACCCGGCCGGCGAACTCGGCCACCCTGCGGGGCGTGAACGCCTTGCTGACGAGCCGACGGAGCCTGGTGTGGTCCGGCGGGTCGATGTTCAGCAGATGCGTCATCAACTCGGCCTTGCGCTCACCGGGGATCCCGGTCTTCCCCTTGGCGTGCGCGGGCTCGGCGTGATGCGCCGGATTCTTGCTGAGCCGCTGGTCGGCGAGGGCCTGCTTGGCGTCGGCGTAACGCGTGACCAGCCAGGCCTCCACCCCGCTGGGCAGCTTCGTCCGGTGCACGGGGGCGTACTCGCGGAGCCAGGCGTACGCGGGGTAGGGGTCGGTCGCGAACTCCCAGGTGAAGAGCTCGGGGGGATCGGGGGTGGGGCGGGTGGGCGCGGGCTGGTCGGTCACTCCTTGACCGTATCCGGGTTTCCGTCGAGGACCTTCCTCGCGCCCGGGTGGCCCATGTCGGCGGCTGTCCGGTACCAGGTTGTGGCCTCGTCGGGCTTCTCCTGCGCTTCGAGGAGGACGGCGAGGCGGTACGCGCCGAAGGAGTCGCCGGACGCGTGCGCCTCCTCGTACCGGGTGCGGGCCTCGTCCAGTCGTCCCTGCTTTTCCAGTACGACGCCGTGGTGGGCGATGTCCAGGGGGAAGCCGTCGGTGTCCTCGAAGTAGGACTCGGCATTCGCCAAGGTGTCAGGCCTGTCCCAACCGCGCTTCAACGCTTCGGCCGCCCGACTCGCTGCCCGCGTCCGCCGCGCGTTGGAGCCAGACCTTGGCTGTTTCTCGCTCGTTGTGCACCATGTGCCACCTGGCGAAGCTGATGGCGACCTCGGCTCGTCCGGCCGTGGCCGCGGCGACGTACTGGTCCCAGGCGCCGTCGTCGTCCCCGCCGGCGAAGTACAGATCGCCGAGCAGGTGGTGCGCCTCCAGATCATGGCCTGCCGCACCCGCCCGCAGCCACTGCCCCGCCCGCTCCAGCAACACCTTCCCCAGCAGCGCCGCCGCCCCGGCATCCCCCGCCTCGGCGGCCGCCTCCAGGAAGGGCTCTGCGTCCTTCGCCTCGCCCCGCTCCACGAACAGCCGTCCCAGTCGCCCTGCCGCCTCCGTCTGCCCGGCTTCGGCGGCCCGCCAGAACCACCCCTCGGTCTCGCCGTCCCGCCCCAGACTCTCGGCCAGCAGCCCCAGGTCGAACATCGCCCGGCTGTCCCCAGCGTCGGCCGCGCTCCGAAACACCTCCCCGGCACGGCGGGCCACCACCTCGAAGTCGTACGCCGCATCCCCCCGCGCCGCCTCCAGCGCCCACCGCCACACCGACGCGTCCACCGCCGGGCAACTCGCGTCCTGGGCCGCCGTCTCCACGAGATACGGCGCCGCCTCCCACATCCGCGCGCCGCTCCGCCGCAGCATGCGCAGCGCCCCGTGCCGCTTCTCGGCGGCCCACAGGAGGGCGTCGTCGACCGACTCCCGCTCCATGCCCGCCACGCCGTCGTACGCCTCGTGCACCGTCACGAGCAGGTCCAGCGACACCGGCCCCTGGAGCCCGCACCGCGCCAGATCGATCGCGGCCCGCACCAACGCGTGGCCGCGCGGATGCCGGTCGGCCCGACGCGCCCGCTGCCATTCCTCCCAGAGCAACGGCCCGACGGACAGATAGGCCGCGATGCCCTCCGCCCCGCTGCACCGGGCGGCCTCCGTCATACGGGCATCGCCCGTCGTCCCGGCCCGCTCCCGCTCGGCCTCGCTCCACTCCCGCGGCAGCTCGACCATGTGGGCCAGGTCCAGGACCCGCCCGCGCGGAGTGTTGCGGCAGTCGTCGTACGCGTCCTCGCGCAGCGTGGCGAGCACCGCGACCCCCTGACCGGTCAACTGCGCCAGCAGCCGTGGTTCCAGTCCGTCGCCGAGGTGGGTGTCGAGGTCGTCCAGCCACAGCACGAACGAGTCGGGCCGACCCCGCAGCACGGCGGGCAAGGCCCGCAGATCCTCGCCCCGCGCGGGCGCGAACACCCGCGCGCCGGGGAGGACTTCGGCCACCGTCTCCAGCGCCGTGCGCGTCTTCCCGGCGAACGGCTCCCCCAGCACGACCACGAGCCCACCGCCCGCCCCGGCCTGCTCGACGGCGGCCCGCACCGCCCCGTCCGCGTCCCGCCAGACATACGGCGGGAGCAACGGCAGCCCCTGCACCCGGCGCGTCGGCCTCACACCGTGCGCGAGCGGCTCCACGTCCTTCGCCGACGGCCAGTCCTCGACCACGGGGTGCGGCACACCCGACCGGTTCTCGTAGGTGTTGCGGACGTGCTGGACGCCGATGACCTGATCGTGGAACGTGGCGTCGCGGAAGTCGATGTGGTCACCGGCGACGTGGGTCGCGAAGTCGCCGGTGATGGCGACGCCGATGTCACCACCCGCGGCAATGGATCGGGACCCGCCAGCCGCGACACCAGAGGCGGTACCGGTCTGCCGGGGCACGGAGTCCTGCTCGGCCGCGACAGCCTGGAGGTCGGCGAACACTCCCTGGTCGTAACGGCGCAGCTGCTCCAGGGAACTGGTCTGCAGGGCGGCCCAGTTCCCTCCTTTCTGCGGCTGCATCCAGGTTTCGAACAACCCGGGGACCAGCGACCGCGCCATCACTTCCGTGACGCGTTGCCTCCCGGCCGGCGAGCTCTCGATCACCCGCAGCAGCGCATCCCGCAGGTCCTCCAACTCCGTTGTCACGCCCGCCCCCACGCCTCGCACTCACCCGTGCACGCAACGGTACTAAGCGCCGACTCCCTCAGCAGCGCGAACCGCATCCCGATAGGCCCGCGCCGCGCTCCGCAGCGCCGCCTCGGGATCGACGCCGTCCGCCTCCGCCCGCGCCGCCAGCGCGAGCAGCTCGTACCCGATGCCCTCCCCGGTGGGAAGCGGTACCTCCAGCCCCGCCGTGCGGACCCGGGACGCCAGCTTGGCGGCGAGTGCCAGGCCCGGCTGGCCGAGGGGGATGCCGTCTGTGACCGACTCCCGCTGTTTCTCTATGGCCTTCGTGCGCAGCCAGTGTTCCTTCACCTCCTCGGGGGTCGTCGCGGTCTCGTCGCCGAAGACGTGCGGGTGGCGGTGGATGAGCTTGGTGACGATGCCGCCCGCCACGTCGTCGATGGAGAACGGGGCGTCCGGGTCCTCCTCGGCGATGCGGGCGTGGAAGACGACCTGGAGGAGGACGTCGCCGAGTTCTTCGCGGAGTTCGTCGCGGTCGCCCTCCTCGATGGCCTCGACGAGTTCGTAGGCCTCCTCGATGCCGTACTTGGCGAGGCCCTTGTGGGTCTGCTGGGAGGACCAGGGGCACTCGGCGCGGATGCGGTCCATGACCTGGATCAGGTCGAGGAGGCGGGCGCCCGGGAGGTCGTAGGAGGCGGGGAGGAGTTCCAGGTCGGGCATGGACACGCGGCCCGAGCCGGCAAGGCGGGCGAGGCCGTCGGTGAGCCGGGGCTCGCCCTCGCCCGTCGCGACCACGACCACGGTGTGGCCGCCCGCGCACGCCTCGACCAGTTCCTCCGCGGTCGGGGAGGCCTCGTCGACCAATATCCCGGCCTCACGCAGATACGGCAGCTGCGGGTGCGCACCGTCCGCGCACAGCACCCGGTCGGCAGCGTGCAGCGCCTGCCAGGCGGGCCAGGACAGCAGGCCGGGGGCGACACGGTGGCTGGTGGTCAGCAGGACGATGCGGCCGGGGGCGGCCGGGGCGGATTCGGGGCTGGTGGTGTTCACAGCTCGAAGCTAACCCACACCGCCGACAGAGCCGATCAGTTGTCCACAGACCCGGAGGCGCGGTGGGATCGTATGACCGGCGTTGGCGTTACGCCGTCTCCGGTGTCCCCGTCGCCGTGACCTCGCGGACCCACGGCGTCTTCGCGTCGACGCGGCTGCTCTTCGCGTCGTCCCAGGTGCCGTAGCGGGGGTTGAGGTCGATGTCGAGTTTCTTGGACGCCTTGGCCAGGGCCTGCCAGAAGTCGGCCTTGCCGGTGTCGGTGCCGAGGACGGCGGCGAGTTTCTGGGCCTCGAGCTGGAGGCGGAGGTTCTCGTCGAGGCGCTCGGGGGCGATGCCGTAGCGCTGGAGCCAGGCCGTTTCCAGGGCCTTGGCGCCGCCGGCCTGCTGTTCCAGGCCGGTGCGCATGTCCTGGATCTCCTTGCGGGTGACCGTCACCCCGGCGTCCTGGGCCGCGCGGTGCAGGACCTGGTCGAGGACCATGCTGTGCAGGGTGTCCCGGCTGAGGGTGCCGGTCTTGGCGATGGCCTGCGCGTACTGCGCCTCGTCCGGCACCGCGGCGCGCTGAGCCTCGCGCACCTCGTTCACCCTGGTCTCCAGCTGGGCGACGGTGATCCGCTGGCCGCCGACGACGGCTGCCGCACCCGGATGCGCGTCGTTTCCGCAGGCGGTGAGGAGGGGCGCCGCGACGATCGCGGCGGAGAGGAGGAGCGCGGTGCGACGGCGGCGGTGCAAGGAAGCCTCCCGAGGAGATTGTGCGACGGTGCACAAAGTCTTGCGGTGATCGATGGTAGGCAGTGGACAAGCTCTGGCCAACCCATTCGACCAACGATTCACCAGGACTTCGGGCACCGACGCACTCTGTCGACGAACGCGGGGCGGCATCCGTGTGCGGCCGCCGCCGCCGCGTTCAGCCGCGCACCTGCCCCAGCCACTCCAGCGTGCGCCGGACCTCCACCGCGAGCGGATGACCGGGACCGTGCAGGCGTTCCACGTCGTGCACGAGACGGGCCAGGGTGTCGTGGGCGGCGGCGCGGTCGCCGAGGGCGAGCAGGAGGTGGCCGATGCGGCGGCGGACGTCGTGGGCGAGCTCGGGGTCGCCGGCCACGTACTGGTTCTCGTAGTACGGCAGCAGCGCGCGGTACTCGGCGAGTGCCGCCGCCGGTTCGCCGAGCTGCTCCAGGCACTGGGCGGCCTCGTAGCGGAAGCGCAGCGACTGGGGGTCGGCCTGGCCGGCCTCGGCGGCGCGTTCGTCGGCGAGGCGGCGCAGTTCGGGCAGCGCGCGCCGGTACTGGCCGTCGTCCATGAGCGTGGCGGCGTACTGCTTGCGCAGGGTGCGTACGACCGGGGAGTGCTCGCCGTGCTGTTCGGCGGCGGCGGGCAGGATCGCGCCGAGGATGTCGACGGCCTGGGTGATGCGGCCTTCGCCGAGGAGGCGCTTGACCTCGTCGACGGCGCGTGCGACATCGGGTTTCTCGGCGGGGGGCGCGTGCGGCGCGGCGGGCGCCGGCTGGGGCGCGGGGGTGCGGGCGCGGTCCGGCCAGGGCGCGTGCGGGCGAAGGAAGGGGCGCGTGGGGTCGAGGGGCGCCCCTGTGGGGGTCCCGCGCGCGGGCAGGAGCAGCGACAGGTGCTCGTACACCTCCTGCGCGCTGGCGGGCCGGTGCTGCGGGTCCTTGGCGAGCAGCCGCAGGACGAGCGCCTCGAGCGCCTCGGGGACTTCGGGGCGCAGGCGGCGGACGGGGAGCGGGGGCTCGTAGAGGTGGCGGTGCAGCACACCGAGCGCCGTGGAGCCGGAGAACGGGACGTCGCCGCTGAGGAGTTCGTGGAGCAGTACGCCGAGTGCGTACAGGTCGGTGTAGGGGCCGACCGCGCCGCCCATGGCCTGCTCGGGAGCCATGTAGGCGGGCGAGCCGATGGGGGTGCCGGTGTGGGTGAGCCGGGTGGTGTCGGCGTCCATGACGGAGGCGACGCCGAGGTCGAGGACGGTGACGGTGCCGTCCTGTTTCACCATCACGTTGCGCGGCTTGAGGTCGCGGTGGACGATCGGCACGGCGTGCACGGCGCTCAGCACGGCGCAGAGTTGCGCGGCGACCGCGACGGCCCACTGCCAGGGGTAGGGGTCGTGCTCGGCGAGGTGGTCGGAGAGGTCCGCGCCGTCGACGTACTGCATGACGAGGAACAGCTCCTCGCCCTCGCTGCCCGCGTCGTGCACGGTGACGAGTCCGGGGTGGTCGACCTGTGCGGTCACCCGGCATTCGCGGACGAACCGGCGGCGCAGCTCGTCGGCCTCCTGCCCGGCCACCTTGTCGGGGCGCAGCAGCTTCACCGCCACGCGCCGGTCGAGCCGTTGGTCGTAGGCCGTCCAGACCTGTCCCATGCCGCCCTGTCCGATGAGCGTGGACAGTTCATAGCGGCCTGCGACGACACGTCCTGTCGTCACGGTCACCTTCCGCCCTCATAGCCGCCGTTGGGATTGCCGTCCTGCCGGCGCAGGTAGTCGCTCAGTTCGTCGAGCTCGGCGCGTACCTGGTCGATGCGGGCGGGCGCGGGGCGCTGGGGCGGCTGCGCCGGGGGCACGGGCGCGTGGGGCGCCGCGTCGCGGGGTGCGGGCGGGGGCGGCAGCGGGTTCCGCGGGATCGGCGCGGGCGTCTGCGGCACGGTCGCGGCGGTGTACGGCGACTGGGGCTGCGGATAGCCGTACGCGGGGGCGGGCTGCGGGCCGTAGGCGCCGTAGCGGAGCTGATGGAAGTGGCGGATGTCCGCGGAGAGGTAGTACGCGATCGTGGCGATGAGGGTGCCCAGGAGCAGGACCAGGCCGGTCCAGCCGCCCACGGTGTGGATCTCCTCGCCGCCCTCGATGCCGAGCAGCACCAGTCCGGTGACGATCGCGACGAACGAGGCCACGAACAGGCCCCAGTCGAGCCACCGGCGGGTCACAAGCGCCAGACGCAGCAGCATCGACCAGGCCAGCAGACCGACGGAGAAGATCGAGATCACCACGAACAGCACGCGCAGGAAGACCAGCAACGCCGGATGGGGCGGCTGCTTCACCGGCTGCGTGTAGCCGTGGCCATGCATGACAGCTCCTGGTGCCTGAGGTGGGCGTACGTGGGCGGCCGACGCCCGGCAACCCCGTTCCTGCGATTGTCGCTTCGAGCGTATAGGCCGACAACGACATGCGGTCCAGGGTTGTACCGAACCGTTGTCGTGCTGATCACGTCGTACGGCGGCGCAGGTCACGGCGGGGGCGGTCGGAGGGCCTGATTCCGCAACCGCCGGGCGCCACCCGGGCTTCAGTCGGGCGTCAGTCGGGTGCGACCGTGCCGTCGGTGAGGCCGTCGTACATCCCGCGCACGAGCTGGTTCCCGAGCCGGCCCGCGTGCCGTAGCGCCCGCTCGAACTCGTCGAGCGTGCGGAAGCGCGCGCCGTAGCGCCGCTGTTCGTCGAGCGGGAGCCGGGGCAGTTGCAGACGGCGCACGTCCAGGCGGGTCGCGGTGGAGGCGTAGCTGCTGGCCTGACGGTTGTTGGCGGTGCCGCGCAGGAAGCCGGCGAGGAACCAGGGGTCGAGCGCCGTGGGATCGGGGCGCAGGAGCACGAGGCTGCGCCCGAGGGCGGCGCCCCCGCTCGCGTCGTCGATCACGCGTGCCATCGAGCCGCCGCCGAGCACCGGCACGACGACATCGCCCGGCTCGACGAGCACGGCCTCCTCGTCGCTCTCGGGGAGCGTGCCGGAGGGGGCGGTGCCGGCGATGACGTCGTGGTCGGTGAGGACGGGCACGCGCGCGTGGCCGCCGTTCCCGCCGGTGCGCATCACCAGGGCGCCTCCGCGCGCGAGTTCGCCGACGGTGGTGAGCGGCCAGCGTGCGGGCTGTGCGGTGTCGGCGGGCAGCGGGGTGAGGTCGGTGGTCAGGCGCAGGGTCTCCCCGAGGCGCTCGCGCACGGCCGTGAGCGCCTCCGCGCCGTCGGCCGCCGTGGCGGGCGGGAGGTGGCGGGCCGGGGCGAGGTCCACGTCGTCGTCGAGGAGGTCGATGACGGGCAGGGCCCGCGCGAGGCCGGGCCGCTCCTGGAGGGTGCCCGCGCGGTCGAAGGCGCGCCAGGCGTCGAGCACCGCTTCCCGCACCTCCCGCCAGTCGGGGCCGCCGCGCCCTTCGGTGGCGAACTGGCCGGTGTCGGCGAGCAGCACCTCGGGCTGGGCCGGCGCCTTCTCGGGGCGGCGCAGCACCCACAGGTGGAGCGGGATGTTGTACGGGGGTGCCGCGCCGACCGGCAGGGCGACGACCGCGCGCAGCGCACCCCGGCGCAGCAGGTCGGCGCGGATACGGCGGCCCGAGCGGCGGGAGGCGGCGGCGGGCGGCATGAGGAGTACGGCGGTGCCGCCGTCCTTGAGGCGGGCGAGCGCGTGCTGCACCCAGGCCAGCTCGGACTCGGTGCGGGCCGGGAAGCCGTACTCCCAGCGGGCGTCGTAGGCGAGTTCGTCGTGCCCCCAGTTGCGCTCGTTGAACGGCGGGTGGCACAGGACGGCGTCGGCGCGCAGCTCGGGGTGGGCGTCGGCGCGCAGGGTGTCGCCGGTGGCGCCGTGCACGTGGGCGCGGGTCTGCAGGGCGAGCCGGAGTGCGGTGAGGGCGGCGAGTTCGGGGGCGCTGTCCTGGGCGTACAGCTCCTGGTCGGCGCGGGCGGTGACGGCGCGCAGCAGGGCGCCGGTGCCGCAGGCCGGGTCGAGGACGGTGCGGGCGGGGCCCGCGAGGTCGGCCATGAGGCCGGCGAGGTCGGCGGGGGTGAGCGTGTACTGGCGCGGGTTGGCGTCGAGGTGGCGGCCGAGCAGGAACTCGAAGGTCTGCCGGGCGCCCAGCTCCGCGGCGAGCTCGGCGGCCCCGCGCAGGAGGGGGACGGAAGGGAGGAGCTCGGGGCCGAGGGGGGTGTGAAGGGCAGCACGGGGGCTCACCGAGGGTGAGGTGTTCACAGCGCCGGGGCTGTTCACGGCGTCCGAGGTGTTCACAGCCGCCGCAGCACCGAACCGTGGTGCCAGGACCTCCTCCAGCGCCCCCGGCAGCATCGCCGCCAGCCGCGCGTCGGAGCCGGCGCTCGCGTCCAGCCAGACGGTGGGGCGGTCGTGGATGAGGAGCAGGACGCAGCCGGCGTGGGTGAGGGCGGTGACCGGGCCCTCGGGGTGGCCCGAGAGCTGCTGCCAGACCCGTTCGCGTAGCGGGACCTCGGCGAGTTTCCCCTGGTCACGCAGCCAGCTCTCGACCTCGGCGAGGGCGAAGGAGGGGCTGGTCTCGGTGCCGCCGACCGGCTTGGGGAAGTCGGCGTGGCGGCGGCGCCAGTTGCTGACGGCGGCGCGGCCGACGCCGGCGAGCCGGGCGATCCCGGCGGCGGTCACCTCTGTGGCGTTGTCCTGCACCGGCCCGGCTCCCCTCGTCGTCCTGCGTGGCCCCGCGCGTCCCCGCAGCTGACTGCGCTCCGCGTGTGACGCCGAGCATAGCGGCGTACGCAAGATCTACCCCTTCACGGCCGTGTACTCCCACCATTGCGTGAACCGTGTTGACTCGGTTCACACGCTCTGGTCTTATTGACCCAGCGAACGAAGGGCAGCCGAAAGGCGGCTGTCACCGTGTGGGAGGGGACACAGTCATGGGCATGAAGGGCAAGGTCGCGCTGGGGGCCGTCGTGGGGATCGTCGTCATCGGTGCCGTCTCGGCGAACTCCGGCGACGACAGCAGCGACTCCACGAGCAGCGACAAGGGCTCTTCGGCGTCCGCAAAGGCGAAGCCCGGCGGCGAGAAGGAGGCGGCGAAGGCGGCCGAGGAGAAGAAGGTCGCCTTCGAGGGGGACGGCGACTTCCAGGTCGGCTCGGACATCAAGCCCGGCACCTACCGCACCAGCGGCAACGACGACGGCATGTGCTACTGGGAGCGCGCCAAGGACGCCTCCGGCGAGATGGACTCCCTGCTCGCCAACGACAATGTCACCGGCACCAGTTACGTCACCGTCAAGGCCTCCGACAAGCTCTTCAAGTCGAGCGACTGCAACGACTGGGAGGCCGTCGACACCAAGGCGAAGGGCTCCCCCGCGGCCACGATGGCCGGCGACGGCGGCATGTTCAGAGTCGGCGCCGACATCGCCCCCGGCACCTACAAGTCCACCGGCAACAAGGACGACATGTGCTACTGGGAGCGCACCAAGGACGCCGAGCACGGGCTCGACTCGATCATCGCCAACGACAACGTGACCGGCTCGGCCGTCGTCACGATCAGCGCCTCGGACACCTACTTCAAGACGTCCGGCTGCACGGACTGGAAGAAGACCGGCTGACGCCGGCCACCTACGGCGCGGTCCGGCGGGGCCGACCCACGGCAGTACCCGCCGGACCTCGCTCCCTTTCCGCGCTCCCTTTCCGCGCTCCCTTTCCGCACGCCGCGCGTCCCGCCGCGCCCGCTCACCACACCGCGACACCACCGAGGAGTTCCCATGCGTCGTACCGCACTTGCCGCCCTCTGCCTCACCGCCGCGACCACCCTCGCGCTCACCGGCTGCCAGTCGGACCAGTCCGGCCGGTCCGGGAAGGACAAGGCGGACGGCAAAGCCCGCAGTTCCAGCCCGTCGAGCAGTCCGAGCAAGGCGAAGGAGCCGTTCGCCGGACTGACCGGCGGCGAGATCGCCGACCGGGCCGTCGAGGCCACGACCGGCGCCTCGTCGCTGCGGATGAAGGGGAACATCTCCGACGACGGGTCCGGGGGCACCATCGAGATCGACATGGCCCTGAACAAGCAGGGCGAATGCGCGGGCACGATGAGCGTGGGCGGCCAGGGCAAGGCCGATCTGATCAAGGTCGGCGACACCGTCTACATGAAGTACGACGAGGCCTTCCTGCGCGCCCAGAGCAAGGGCGAGAAGAAGTCGGACGTGGACGCGGCCGTGGCGCTGCTGGCCGGGAAGTGGACCAAGATGTCCGCGAAGGGCGAGGACGCCAAGGAGATCACGGGCTTCTGCGACCTGGACACGGTGCTCGGCGACGCCGACGACGTGGACTCGGACGCCTCGCGCTCCAAGACGACCACCGTGGACGGCACGCCCGCGATCGTGCTGCACGAGCGGGAGGGCAAGGAGCGCTACACGCTCTACGTCGCCACCGAGGGCAAGCCGTATCTGCTGCGCGTGGACAGCGCCTCCGCGAGCGACCCGGGCACCCTGACCTTCGGCGAGTACGACGAGCCCGTCCCCGCGCAGAAGCCCGGCGGCGAGATCCTCGACCTCGACGCCCTGGGCGCCTGAACCGCCCTACGGCTGCAGCGGATGCCGCATCCACACATTGGGCTCCACGTACACCGCGTAGCCCCGCTCCGGCTCGCACCGCACCGGCACCAGCGCTCCGGGCACCTCGATGTCGCCCCGGATGTCGAAGGGCAGCCCCGTCCAGCGGCGCCACTGCTCCAGCGAACCGGCCACCGTCATGGAGGCAGGCGACACGGAGTGGATGGTGGCGCCGGCCCGGGCGTGGACGCGCAGCCAGGGGTCGTGCGGGAGTCCGTCGGGGCGTACGCGGTGGGCGTACTCCTCGATGGGGGTGTGCGGTTCGAGCTGCTTGGCGCTGGGGCGGACGGGGGCGACGACCTCGCTGAAGCCGTGCGCCCGGGCGTTGTCGCGCATCGCGGACAGCATGCGGCCGGACAGGCCCTGGCCCTGGGCGTCGGGCCGGACGTTGATGGCGATCGCGCTGACGGTGTCGGGCCGGACCCCTCGACGCCGGTCGGCGAAGGCCCACAGGAGCACTTCGTCCCAGCCCCGGGCGGGCAGTTCGCCCCGGTCCTCGGTACCGAGGGCGAAGGGCACGCTGAACCCGGTGGCGACGACCTCGCCCCGCTCGTCCTCGGCGAACAGCACATACGCCGGGAACTCCCTGGCGATCCGGCCGTAGTGGTGGTCGCCCACCAGGTCCCTGGTGACGAACTCCGGCCAGCTGTCGGCCATCGCGACCACGCGCCCGTGGTCGTCGGGCCGTTCGGCGAGACTCGACACCTTCCGTTCCATGCGGTCACCGTAGGCGGGCGGCACCACGGCCGGGAACCGCTTTTCCGGCTCTGCCAGCCGGGTCAGCCCCCGCACTGCCGCAGCATCATCTCCTTGTCGGCCTTCGTGACAGGGAGCTCGTACTTCAGCGAGACCTGTGCGAAGCGCACCACGTACGAGCAGCGGATCTGCTTGTTCGGGGGCAGCCAGGACGCGGGTCCCGAGTCGCTCTTGGAGCCGTTGGTCGGGCCGTCCACCGGTATGAGGTTGAGCGGGTCGTTGGCGATGTCCTCGCGCTTGCCCTTGTCCCAGCGCGAGGCGCCCATCTGCCAGTCGTACGACAGCGGCATCACATGGTCGATCTGCACCGCCGTGGCACGGGACTTGACCCAGTCGATCTCCCTGCCGGTGTAGGGGTCGGCCAGGGTCATGGAGACGACGACGCAGTCCGAACCGGAGCGGAAGCGGACGTCCTCGCCGTCCCTCTGGAGGAGGTCATTGCGGGTGTCGCAGCCGTTGCGGGAGAAGGGGATGCCGCCGGGCGCGGAGTCCATCCAGGCGTAGCCGAACTCGTCCCGGTCGTAGCCCGTCTTGGGGCCGCGGCCCTTGGTCTCCACCTTCTCGATCAAGGCGCGCGCCTTGGCTCTGTCGGCGTCCGTGGTGATGGCCGCGAGGCCGGCCTTGGTGCCGTCCGGGTTGTCCAGCGGGCTCACCGCGCGGCCGGAGCTCACGGCCGGGCCGGAGCCGGACGGCTCGCTGTCCGCGGGCAGTTCCACGCCCTCACAACCGGCGAGCAGTACGACCATGCCGAGCATCGCCGCGGCGCCCGCGGCCCCGCCCCTCAGACGCGTCACGGTGCGTCCCTCCCCTTGTTCTCCTGGTCCACCCGCACGAGCCGGTCGTGCCCGCTCTCACGGTACTGGCCAAGAGGTCCAGACCATATAGGGCTTCAAGGGGCATACCTCTCAGGTCGGGCGTATCGTCATTGCTGAGTCACCTCCGGAAGGAGCTCTGGATGGGCATCCTCGACAGGTTCAAGAGCAACCGCACGGCGCAGGACAAGGCCAAGAACATGTCCGACGCGGCGGAACGCAAGGTCAACGACAAGACGGGCAACAAGTACGAGAGCCAGGTCGACGACGGGCAGCAGAGGGCCGAAGGCGCGATGGGAATGGATCGCGACAGGCCCGAACAGCCGTAAGACCGGCAGACCCCACGGAGGAGCACGAGACCCCTTCCGGGCGCACAGCACCGGTCGACCGGGGTCTCCTGACCACCTTGCAACCGAGGCCGCCCCCGGAGCCACAACTCCCGCGGACGGCCTCGCGTTTGCGGGCGACCTCATCGCCCTCCCAGGCTTCAGGCCTTGCCTATCCCCAGCGTCGTCTCCGAAGGGAGCAGGCCCGAGGACAGCACCGCCACCCAGAAGTCGCCGAGCAGTTCGACGAGGCGGTCGGTGTCGGTCTGGCCGAGGGACTGCCAGGGGGCGGCGGCGAGTTCGTCGGTGTGCTGTTCGACCTGGTGGCGCAGGGCGCGGCCGGTGTCCGTTGCGGTGCCGTCCTCGTCGACCAGGCCTCGGGCGGTCAGGCGTTCGCGTGCGGCCGACCATTGCGCGTCGCTCCAGCCGCGGCTCCCGAAGCGCTCGACGGACGCGGCGCCTGTCCCCGCGAAGGAGACGAGCGACTCGGCCGGGTCGAGGCCGGCGATGAGCAGGGCGGCGAGATGGCCGTCGCCGCGATGCTCGCGCAGGATCGTCGCCGCGTGCCACAGCTGGAGGTGCGGGATCGTGGGCCACTCCAGCTCGGCGTTGGCAGCGGCGAGGGGGCGGCCCGCGCTGTTCACCGCTTCGGCGGCCCGGCGGGCGAGAGCGGCGGCCTCCGCCAGTTCGGGGCTGTCGACGCGCTCGCCGAATATCTCCCGGTACGCCCTGTCGACGCCTCGCAGCCGCGCCGCCAGCACCGCCTCGGGGCTCGCGACGCTCCACGCGGAGCCGATGTGCTCGGCGACCATGCGGGGGCTGAAGCTGTAGAACGCGGAGGTCACCCGCTCGGCGCCCACCGCGCCCAACGGGGCCGCGCGGAGCGGGAAGTAACTCGGCCAGCGCTCCTTGGTGTCGTAGCCGAGCGCCGCCGCCTCCTCCAAGACCTCCGGCGCGTAGTACACCACCGCATGCAGGGGTTCCAGCAGGTGCCAGAGCTGGCGTACGCGGGCCGGGGCGACGCCGGCGGTGACCGTACCCCTACCCGTACCGGTACCGATCTCGCTCTCGTGCTGCGACATGACATGACTCCCTCGTCGTATCCACGTGCTTCGGACCAGCTCCACAACTTGACACTGACAAGATTGGCCGAGCCGCACCAACTTGTCAATGACTAGATTGGGCGTACGCTGCTGTCCATGGCATCCGCGGACACCACGAAACCGGCCTCGCGCCGCCCCTATCACCACGGCGATCTGCGCCGCGCCATCCTCACCGCCGCGCTGGACGTCATCGCCGCCGACGGCCCGTCCGCGCTGAGCCTGCGCGACCTCGCCCGCCGGGCCGGGGTGTCGCACGCGGCCCCCGCCCATCACTTCGGGGACCGCACCGGCCTGCTCACGGCGATCGCGGCGGAGGGATTCGGGCTGCTGGCGACCGCACTGCGGGAGGCGCCCGACCTCAAGGAGGCGGGCGTGCGCTATGTGCGCTTCGCGCGCGAGCACCCGGCGCACTTCCAGGTGATGTTCTCGCCGGGACTGCTACGCGCGGACGACCTCGAACTGAGCACCGCCCGCGCCCTCACCGGCGACGCCCTGCGCGAGGCCGTGTCCGGGGTGGACCCCGAGGGCATCGAGCCGCGCCTCGCGGGTGTCGCGGCCTGGTCCCTCGCACACGGCTTCGCCACGCTGCTGCTCGGACACAACCTGGACGGGCCGGTGGACGGCAGGGATCCGGAGGAGGTCTTCCGGACACTGGCGGGGATGCTGTTCCGGGCCACGTGAGCGAGGGCTGCTCCGGGCCGCGTGAGTGGGTTCGTCAGGAAGGCGGCAGTGGTCGCGGCTGATGCGACAGCCGCTGCCCACTCCCGCCCCCGCCGGCTACGACCCCAGGATCGACGCCAGGAACTCCCCGACCCAGCCCAGCAGTTCCCGCCCGACCAACGGCTTGCCGCCCACCTTCGCCGTCTTCGGCCGCGGCACCAGCACCTGATGCGCCGCCGGCTTGATGACGGTCCCGGGGTACAGCCGCTTGACCCGCAGTTCCTGCGACTCGCGCAACTCCACGGGTGCGAAGCGGATGTTGGTGCCCTGGAGGACGATCTCGCCGACGCCACACGCGCGTGCCAGCATGCGAAGGCCCGCCACGAGCAGCAGGTTCTCCACCGGCTCCGGCAACTTGCCGTAGCGGTCGACGAGTTCTTCCCGTACGGCCTTGACGTCGTCCTCGGTGTTGGCCGAGGCGATCGAGCGGTAGGCCTGGAGGCGGAGCCGCTCGCCCGGGGCGTAGTCGTGCGGGACGTGGGCGTCGACCGGGAGCTCGATCTTGACCTCGAGCGGCGGCTCCTCCTCGACACCGCCCTCCAGGGAGGCCCGGTAGTCGGCCACCGCCTCACCGACCATGCGGACGTACAGGTCGAAGCCGACGCCCGCGATATGGCCGGACTGTTCGCCGCCCAGCAGGTTTCCGGCGCCTCGGATCTCCAGGTCCTTCATCGCCACGTACATGCCCGCGCCCATCTCCGTGTGCTGGGCGATGGTCGCCAGACGCTCGTGGGCCGTCTCCGTCAGGGGCTTCTCCGGGGGGTAGAGGAAGTAGGCGTAGCCACGCTCCCTGCCGCGGCCCACCCTGCCCCGCAGCTGGTGCAGCTGCGACAGGCCGAAGTTGTCTCCCCGCTCCACGATCAGCGTGTTCGCGTTCGAGATGTCGATGCCCGACTCCACGATCGTCGTCGACACCAGCACGTCGAACTTCTTCTCCCAGAAGTCGACCACCACCTGCTCCAGCGCCGTCTCCGACATCTGCCCGTGCGCCGTCGCGATCCGGGCCTCCGGCACGATCTCGCGCAGACGGGCGGCCGCGCGGTCGATGGACTCGACCCTGTTGTGGATGTAGAAGACCTGGCCCTCGCGCAGCAGTTCACGGCGGATCGCCGCGCCGATCTGCCTCTCCTCGTACGGGCCGACGAAGGTCAGTACCGGGTGGCGCTCCTCCGGCGGGGTCGTGATCGTCGACATCTCGCGGATGCCCGTGACCGCCATCTCCAGGGTCCTGGGGATCGGGGTCGCGGACATCGTCAGTACGTCGACGTTGGCGCGCAGCTTCTTCAGCTGCTCCTTGTGCTCGACGCCGAAGCGCTGCTCCTCGTCGACGATGACCAGGCCCAGGTCCTTGAACTTGGTCTCCGACGAGAACAGCCGGTGGGTGCCGATGACGACGTCCACCGAGCCCTCGCGCAGGCCCTCCAGGACCGCCTTCGCCTCGGTGTCCGTCTGGAAGCGGCTGAGCGCCCGCACGTTCACCGGGAACTGCGAGTAGCGCTCGGAGAAGGTGCCGAAGTGCTGCTGCACCAGCAGGGTCGTCGGTACGAGGACCGCGACCTGCTTGCCGTCCTGCACCGCCTTGAACGCGGCCCGGACCGCGATCTCCGTCTTGCCGTAGCCGACGTCGCCGCAGATCAGACGGTCCATCGGGACCGACTTCTCCATGTCCTCCTTGACCTCGGCGATGGTCGTCAGCTGGTCCGGGGTCTCGACGTACGGGAACGCGTCCTCCAGCTCGCGCTGCCACGGGGTGTCCGGGCCGAAGGTGTGCCCGGGCGCCGCCATGCGCGCGCTGTAGAGCTTGATGAGGTCGGCCGCGATCTCCTTGACGGCCTTCTTCGCGCGGGCCTTCGTCTTCGTCCAGTCGGCGCCGCCCAGCCGGTGCAGGGTCGGGGCCTCGCCGCCCACGTACTTGGTGATCTGTTCCAGCTGGTCCGTCGGGATGTAGAGACGGTCGCCGGGCTGGCCGCGCTTGGCGGGGGCGTACTCGACGACGAGGTACTCGCGCGTGGCGCTCTGCACGGTGCGCTGCACCATCTCGATGTAGCGGCCCACGCCGTGCTGCTCGTGGACGATGTAGTCGCCCGCCTCCAGGCTCAGCGGGTCGATCGTCTTGCGGCGCCGGGCGGGCATCCGGGCGCCGTCCTTGCCGGCCGCCTTCTGGCCGGTCAGGTCGGTCTCGGTGAGCACGGCGAGCTTCAACGACGGGTCGACGAAGCCGTAGTCGATCGAGCCGCACGCCACGTGCACGACGGACGGGGCGATCGTCCCCAGCTCCGCCTCCAGGCGTGCCGCGATGCCCTCGCCGCCCAGCACCTCGACCGTGCGGGCCGCCGGGCCGTGCGCCTCGGTCACGAAGACCGTGCGCCAGCCGTCGGCGAGCCAGCCCTTGGTGTCGGCGAGGGCCTTCGCGGTGTCGCCGCGGTAGGTCTCGGGGGCGTGCATGCCGAGCTTGAGGGTGTCCGCCTCCAGCTCCAGATCCGCCGCGAACGGCGACACCGACCACCACATCATGTCCAGCTCGCGCGCCCGGTCCCGGACGTCCGCGATCGACCACAGGGAGGCCGCGCCGACGTCGATCGGCGCCTCGCCGCCGCCCGCCGTGGCCGCCCAGGAGGCATGCAGGAACTCCTGCGACGTCGCCACGAGATCCGCGGCACGCGTGCGTACCCGCTCCGGATCGCATACGACGGCCATGGCGCCCTTGGGCAGTACGTCGACCAGGAGCTCCATCTCGTCGACGAGAACCGGCGCGAGGGACTCCATGCCCTCCACGGCGATCCCCTCGGCGATCTTGCCGAGCAGTTCGCCCAGCTCCGGGTGGAGCTCGGCGAGGGCGCGTGCACGCGCGCGTACGTCGTCGGTGAGGAGCAGCTCGCGGCAGGGCGGAGCCCACAGGCCGTGCTCGGCGACCTCCAGGGAGCGCTGGTCGGCGACCTTGAAGTAGCGGATCTCCTCCACGTCGTCGCCCCAGAACTCGATCCGGAGCGGGTGTTCCTCCGTGGGCGGGAAGACGTCCAGGATGCCGCCTCGTACGGCGAACTCTCCGCGCTTCTCCACGAGCTCCACGCGCGCGTAGGCGGCGGCGCCGAGGGCGTCGACAACGGCGTTCAGGTCGGCGGTCCGGCCCGTGCGCAGGGCGACCGGTTCGAGGTCGCCGAGGCCCTTGACCTGCGGCTGGAGCACGGAGCGCACCGGGGCCACGACCACCGACACCGGGCCCGTCTCGGGGTCGTCCGGGCGGGGGTGGGCGAGGCGGCGCAGGACGGCGAGGCGGCGGCCGACGGTGTCGCTGCGGGGGCTGAGGCGTTCGTGCGGGAGGGTCTCCCACGAGGGGTACTCGACGACGCCCTCCTGCGGGAGCAGGGAGCGCAGGGCCGCGGCCAGGTCCTCGGCCTCGCGGCCGGTCGCCGTGACGGCGAGTACGGGGCGGCCGGCTTCTCGGGCGAGTGCGGCGATCGCGAAGGGGCGGGCTGCCGGGGGGCCGACCAGGTCGACGTGCATGCGGTTGCCGTCTGCGGCCGCGGCGATGGCTTCCGTGAGGGCGGTGTCCTTGACGACGGCGTCGAGCAGACCGTGCAGGCTCATTCGGGGCGGCTTTCGTCCGAGGGTGGGCAACGCGAATCGCCCGACGCGGTGACCGGCCGGGGGGTATCCAGCGTACGTCGCCGCGGTCGCGGGTGCCGGGGCTGTGGATAACGCCGGTTCTCCTCACACCCCGCGTCCGCGCCGACGCCCGGCGGTTTTCGCCCCCGCCGCCCCTACCCGTCCCATCCTCCAGGGGCTGCCGCCCCTTCGACCCCGCCCCGAGGGGGCTCCGCCCCCTGGACCCCCTCGGCCCAAAGGGCCTCGTCCTCAAACGCCGGACGGGCTGAAATACCTGGACCGGCATCGAAAGACCCAGCCACCTGGCAAACCCCCTGCACGAAAACGCCCGGCGCCGAGAAGTCCCCCGTGACTTCTCGGCGCCGGGTCCTGCTCCCCCGTGCGATATGGCTATTCGGTCGCGATGGCGTTGAGGACGTTCATGCGGCCCGCGCGGAAGGCCGGGACGAGGGCCGCGAAGAGGCCCACGAAGGCCGAGCCGATGAAGACGCCGATGATGGTGGGCCAGGGGATGTCGAGGACGTTGAGGCCCTCCATGGCGAGGAGCTTCTGGGCGGTGGCGCCCCAGCCCATACCCAGGCCCAGGCCCAGCAGGGCGCCGAAGAGGGCGATGACCACCGACTCCAGGCGGATCATGCGGCGCAGCTGGCGGCGGGAGAGGCCGATCGCGCGCATCAGGCCGATCTCGCGGGTGCGTTCCACCACCGAGAGGGCCAGGGTGTTCACGACGCCGAGGATGGCCACGATGATCGCGAGACCCAGCAGGCCGTAGACCATGTTGAGGAGCTGGCCGACCTGGTCCTTGAGCTCTTCCTTGTAGTCGGTCTGGTCGCGGACCTGGTACTGCGGGTAGTCGTGGAGCGCGTCCTTGAGGGCCGCGTAGGCCTGCTTCTCCTGGCCGTCCTTGGCCTTGGCGAACATGATCGAGTTCGGCGGGATCTGGTCGGCGGGGACGTACTGCTTCATCGTCGCCATGCTGAGGTAACGCGCCCCCTGGTCCAGCGCCCCGCTGTCGTCGGTGATGGCCGCGACCTTGAGCTTCGCCGTGTCGCCGCCCTTGAAGGCGACGGTGATGGTGTCGCCGACGCGGATGCCGTGGTCCTTGGCGTAGTCGGAGCCGACGGACATGGCGTTCTCGCCGTACGCGGCGGACAGGGTGCCGGCCGTCGTCGGGCGGCGCAGGTCCTGGGCGTACGTCGGGTCGGCCGCGGTGACGCCCTTGGTGTCCTTCTTGCCGTCGGGCGAGGTCAGGGTCGCCTCGAGTTCCTTGTACGAGGTGACGTGCGCGAGGTCCGGGCTCTGCTCCATCGCCTTCTGGGCCTGCGGGACGATCCGCTGGCCGCCCTGGACGATGAAGTCCGCGCCGACCGACTTGTCGAGCTCACTGGTGGCCGAGGCGACCATCGAGGAGCCGACCACCGAGAGGCAGGCCACCAGGGCGAGGCCGATCATCAGGGCGGCGCCCGTGGCACCCGTACGACGGGGGTTGCGCAGCGCGTTGCGCTCCGCCATGCGGCCGACCGGGCCGAAGGCCCGCAGGATCACCGCGCTGATGACCCGTACGACCCCACCCGCCAGCAGCGGGCCGATGATGACGAAGCCGATCAGGGTCAGCACCACGCCGCCGGCGAGCAGCAGCGAGCCGTCCTTCGCCGTGTCGGCAGTGGCGGCCGCGTAGAGGGCGAAGCCGCCCGCACCGGTCAGGACCAGCCCGATGATGCCCCGCACCAGGCCCGCCTTGCCGTCGGCCGGTGTACCGGCGTCGCGCAGTGCGGCCATCGGGGAGACCTTGCCGGCCCGGCGGGCGGGCAGGTAGGCGGCGAGGACGGTGACCACGACGCCGAGGATCATGCCGATGACCGGGGTGGTCGTTTTGACGGTGAGGTCGTCGGTGGAGAGGTTCATGCCGGCCATGCCCATGAGCTTCATCAGCCCGACGGCGATACCGACACCGGCGCCGACACCGAGGATCGAGCCCACGATGCCGAGGAGCAGCGACTCCACCAGCACCGAGCGGTTGACCTGCTTGCGGGAGGAACCGATGGCCCGCATGAGGCCGATCTCGCGGGTCCGCTGGGCGACCAGCATGGAGAAGGTGTTGATGATCAGGAAGATGCCGACCAGGAACGCGATCCCGGCGAAGCCGAGCATGGCGTACTTGATGACGTTCATGAACTCGCCGACACCCTCACGGTTTTCGTCGGCGTTCTCCTTGGCCGTCTGGATCTTGTACGTGCCGTCCAGGGCCTGTGTGACGTTCTGCTTGAGCTGGGTGTCGCTGACGCCGGCCGCGGCGGTGGCGTAGACCTGGGTGAACCGGCCCTCGGCGCCCAGGAGTTCGCGCTGCGCGGTGGCGGTGTCGAAGTAGACGATCGCGGCACCGGGGTTGGTGATCTTGAAGGTGGCGATGCCGACGATCTTCGCCTTGAAGTCACCGATGACGGAGATGGTGCGCAGCTCGTCGCCGATCTTCAGGTCGTGCTTGTCGGCGGTGTCGGCGTCGACCATCGTCTCGGTGGGCCCGCGTGGCGCGTGTCCGGAGGTGATCTCCATCGAACGCAGGTCGCTCTTGGTCCAGTTGCCCGCGATGGTGGGCGCTCCGGTCGACGACCCCATGTTCTTGTTGTCGCTGTTGACGACGGTCACGTTCATCGAACTGACCGCGCCCTCGGCCGACTTGACGCCGTCCGCCTTCGTCACCTGCTGGACCGTGGAGGCCGGCAGCGACTCGGGCTTGCCGTTCTGCGGGGTGTCGTCGCTCTTGGCCGTCTTCGGGGAGACCGTGACATCGGACGCGGTGGTCGAGAACAGCTTGTCGAACGTCGTGTTCATCGTGTCGGTGAAGACGAGCGTGCCGCACACGAACGCCACCGACAGCAGCACGGCCACGGCCGACAGGGCCATACGCCCCTTGTGCGCGAAGAAGTTGCGCATCGAGGTCTTCAGGACGGTCATGACGTCCGTCCCCGGGCGTCGAAGTCCTTCATGCGGTCCAGGACGGCGTCCGCGGTCGGCTTGTACATCTCGTCGACGATCCGGCCGTCGGCGAGGTACAGCACACGATCGGCGTACGAGGCCGCGACCGGGTCGTGCGTGACCATCACGATGGTCTGCCCGAGCTCGGACACGGACCTGCGCAGGAAGCCCAGCACCTCGGCGCCCGCACGGGAGTCGAGGTTCCCGGTCGGCTCGTCACCAAAGATGATCTCGGGCCGCGCGGCCAGCGCCCGGGCCACCGCGACTCGCTGCTGCTGACCGCCGGAGAGCTGGGTGGGCCGGTGCTTGAGCCGGTCGCTCAGCCCGACGGTGTCGACGACCTGCCCCAGCCACGCCTTGTCCGGCTTCCGGCCGGCGATGTCCATGGGCAGCGTGATGTTCTCTATGGCGTTGAGCGTCGGGAGCAGGTTGAACGCCTGGAAGATGAACCCGATCCGGTCCCGGCGCAGCTGCGTGAGCTTCTTGTCCTTCAGCCCGGTGATCTCGGTGTCGTCCAGATAGATCTGCCCGGACGTGACAGTGTCGAGTCCGGCGAGGCAGTGCATGAGCGTGGACTTGCCGGAGCCCGAGGGCCCCATGATCGCGGTGAACTGCCCGCGTGCGATGTCCACGTCCACATGGTCGAGGGCGACGACACGGGTCTCGCCGGCCCCGTACGCCTTGACGACCTGCCGCGCCCGCGCGGCAACGGCCGTAGTCCCTCCAGTGCCCCCGTGCCTGGTGATGGTCACAGCCGATGTCACGGTATATCTCCTATGTCGGTCAGGAATTGGCGCGCACTGATCTCTTTCGATCCGTGCCGAGTCGTACGTGCTGCTGTGGTGATGAGTCTGGCCGCGGCGGGTGGTCCGGCGCGCTGGTGCTGAGCGCCGTCTTCTGGTGGGGAAAACCCCACCCCCGCTGCTGCGGTGCACCGCCCCCCAGCGGCGTAAAGCCAGGTTAAGGACGGGCCGGGTGCCCTCACGTCCTCCGGCGGTACGAACCCTCCCCCAGCCGTAGTACGGAGGTACCCCTAGGGGCGATCCACCCGAGGGTGGAGCCGATCTAGGGGTCAGCTCCACCCGCGGCCCCGATCAGGCTGCGCCCTGCCGCGACGTGAGGGTCAAGTGAGAAGGTGTGCGCGGCGGATAGATGCAGGGGGAAGGGATCTCATGGGCCGGGGGGACACGGAGATACAGCCCGCGGCGAGGGCCGACGGCCCGAAGGACTCGCGCCGCCGCGGCGCCGTCGTCGCCGCGCTGATGCTCGCGATGGCCCTGGCCGCCCTCGACTCGACGATCGTCTCCACGGCCGTCCCGCAGATCGTCGGCGACCTCGGCGGCTTCTCCGTCTTCTCGTGGCTCTTCTCGGGCTATCTGCTGGCCGTGACGGTGTCACTCCCGGTGTACGGCAAGCTCTCCGACACCTTCGGCCGCAAGCCGGTCCTGATCGCGGGCGCGGCGCTCTTCCTCCTGGGCTCCCTGCTCTGCGCGGTCGCCTGGAACATGGGCTCGCTGATCGCGTTCCGTATCGTGCAGGGCCTGGGCGGCGGCGCGCTCCAGGGCACGGTCCAGACCCTGGCCGCCGACCTCTACCCCCTGAAGGAACGCCCGAAGATCCAGTCCAAGCTGTCCACGGTGTGGGCGGTGTCGGCGGTGGCCGGCCCGGGTGTGGGCGGCCTGCTCGTGGCGTACGCGGACTGGCGCTGGATCTTCCTGGTCAACCTGCCGGTGGGAGCACTCGCCCTCTGGCTGATAGCCCGTTACCTGCACGAACCGAAACGGGACTCCCCCGCCCGCCGCCCCCGTGTCGACTGGGCGGGCGCCCTGACGGTGTTCGCCTGCGGAGGCGTCCTGCTGACGGCGCTGGTGCAGGGCGGGGTGGCCTGGCCGTGGCTGTCGGCCCCGTCACTGGCGTTGTTCGGCACGGGACTTGCCCTGATCGCTGTGGTGGTCCTGGTCGAACGCCGGGCCGCCGAGCCGATCATCCCCGGCTGGGTGTGGCGCCGCCGCACCATCGCGGCGGTCAACCTGGCCCTGGGCGCGCTGGGCCTGCTGATGGTGGCACCGACGGTCTTCCTCCCGACGTACGCCCAGTCCGTCCTCGGTCTGGCACCGGTGGCGGCCGGCTTCGTCCTGACGGTCTGGACACTGAGCTGGCCGGTGTCGGCGGCCCTCAGCCAACACGTGTACCGAAGGATCGGCTTCCGCAACACGGCCATGCTGGGCATGGGAGCGGCGGCGCTGATCCTCTTCGCCTTCCCCTTCCTGCCGTACCCCGGCCGGGCCTGGCAGCCGACCCTCCTGATGCTGCTTCTGGGCGCCGCGCTGGGCCTCTTCCAACTGCCGCTGATCATCGGCGTGCAGTCGACGGTGGTCTGGTCGGAGCGCGGCACGACCACGGCGTCGGTCCTCTTCTGCCGCCAGACCGGCCAGACGATCGGCGCGGCCCTCTTCGGCGCGGTGGCCAACGGGGTGCTGTCGGCGCGGCTGGGCGGCGCGAGCGATCTGGACTCCGTGACCCGGGCGCTGGATTCGGGCGCCGGTTCGGAGCCGCTGCGGCGGGCGATCGCGGACGCGGTGCACGCGGTGTATCTGGGGGCGGCGGGGGCGGCGGCGCTGGCGTTCGTGGTGCTGCTGGTGCTGGCGCCACGGAAATTTCCGGTGATCACGGAGTGAGCTGCGTACGGTGGCGGACATGGCGGACCTGAGACTGGAACGGCTGCGGCCGGACCACGCGGCGGCCCTGCTGGCCTTCGAGCGGGAGAACCGGGAGTACTTCGCGCGCTCGGTGCCGGATCGCGGCGACGCCTATTTCACACCGGAGGGATTCGCCGCCCGCCACCGTGCCATGCTGGACGAGCAGGAGTCCGGCGACTGCCACTTCCATGTCCTGTTGGACGCGGAGGGTTCGCTGCTCGGCCGCTTCAACCTCATGGATGCGGCGGGCAGTTCGGCGGAGCTGGGGTACCGCGTCGGCGAACGGGCCGCGGGACGCGGGGTCGCCACGGCGGCGGTGGGCGAGGTGTGCCGGATGGCGGGAACGTCGTACGGCCTGAGCTCCCTGACGGCGAAGACGACGGAGGACAACACCGCGTCCCGGACCGTCCTCGAACGCAACGGCTTCGTGCTCACCGAGCGGATCACCCTGATGGAACGCCCGGGAGTGCGCTACGCGCGCGTGCTCCTCGGACACTGAGGGACCAGGACGCGACCGGCCCGACCCCTCACCGCTCCCGGTCGAACCATGCCGTCGACTCCGGCAGAAACAGCAGCACGACGACAGGCACCCCGAGCAGGATCCGCAGCGCGGCGTCCAGAAACAGCCCCACCCCCACCGCCTCGCCCATCCTCGTGATGGTCGGCAGCACCATGAACACCATCAGCACGATGGTCGTGATCCGTACCCCGCCCCGAGCGCCCCCGTCGTAGGTGAGGGCAAGCAGGGCGCACACCCACACCAGCGACCAGGGCGCGAGCATCTCGCCCTGTCCATAAGCGGTGAGCCCGTCCGAGAGCGCGAGCATCGAGACGAGGCCGCCGACGGCGAGCACGAACAGCAGAACCTGAGCGCCCCGCACCTGTCTGGGCATGACGGCTTCACGTACGTCGGACATCAACACTCCCCCGGTAGAGCCGGCATCGTATCCGTCCGTAGCGCTCGTTCACTTGAAGTAGCCGTTCACACCACTCAAAAATCTGAGTTAATCCGGGTAACACCCGAGGTCAGAGAAGTAAGCGCGTACCGACCAATCAGTTTGGTGAACCATCTCCCGCATCCGACTACCAACGAGTAGCGTGCGTGGCTCCGCTCACCCCACCTCCCAACTCCCTGCGGTCCGCACCGGGCCCCGAGCCACGCAAGGAGCCACCGGGATGTCTTACGACCCGGCCCCACCGCCCACCTACCCCTGGCAGCCGCCCTTCGCCCCCGAACACGCTCCCGGCCGAGCCCCCGGACACCGTCCCCGCCACGAGGCGCTCGGGCACCACAGCGATCTGCGGATCCTGCGCAGCGCCTACCGCTGGCAACGCCGCGTCGCGACCCTCACCGCACTCGGCTACTTCACCCTCTTCCTCATCCTGTCCGCGTTCGCCCCGTCCTTCATGACCGGGCGCATCGGCGACGCACCCCCGACCGGTCTGCTGCTGGCCCTGTTCCAACTCCCGGTCACCTGGCTGGCGATCGTCCTGTACGAGCGCACGGCCCGGGTTCGCGTCGACCCGCTCGCCGACCGCATCCGCAAGCAGTCCGAGCTGGACGCCAAGCGGGGAGCGACGCGATGACGGGACAGACGGGCTTCAGCGACTCGGCGCAGGCGATGTCCCTGGTGGCGTTCTCGGCCGTCGCCACGATCACGCTGCTGCTGTGTGTGATGACCGGGCCCGACAGGGACGACCTGGACGAGTTCTACACCGGCTACGGATCCCTGGGCTCCCTGCGCAACGGCCTCGCCATCGCGGGCGACTACATCTCCGCCGCGACCGTGCTCGGCACGGGCGGGGTGATCGCGTTGTGCGGCTACGACGGGATCGTCCTCGCCCTCAGCACCGCGCTGTCGCTCATGCTGCTGATGTTCCTGCTGGCCGAACCCCTGCGCAACGCGGGCCGGTTCACCATGGGCGACGCGCTGGCACGGCGCATGCCGGGGCGTTCCGTGCGGATCGCGGCCTGCGCGGTGACGCTAGCGGCGCTGCTGCCGCTCATGCTGGTCCAGCTCGCGGGGACGGGGCAGTTGCTGTCCTTCATCCTCGGCTTCTCCGGCGAGGGGCTGCAGACGGGCTGCATCATCGGGCTCGGCGTGCTGATGATCAGTTACGCGGCCATCGGCGGGATGAAGGGCACCGCTCTCATCCAGATCCTGAAGATCGTGATGCTGCTCGGTTCGGGCGCCGTGGTCGCCGTCCTGATGCTGCGGCGGTTCGACTGGAACCCCGGCACGCTGTTCGACGCCGCCGCCGCGCAGAGCGGGGTGGGACCGGCCTTCCTGGAGTCGGGGCTGCAGTTCGCGGGCGGGTCCAACCCCCGGCTGGACATGATCACTTCGCAGCTGACGGTGGTCGTCGGCGGTGCCTGCCTCCCGCACGTCACCATGCGTATGTACACCGCCTCCAGCGCCCGCCAGGTACGCCGCTCGATGTCCTGGGCGGTGTCGGCGGTGGTGCTGTTCGTGCTCGTCATCACGATCGTGGGGTTCGGGGCCACCGCCCTGATCGGGCGCGCGGCGATCGCGGAGGCGGACCCGCAGGGCAACACGGCGTATCTGCTGGGTTCCCGGGCGGTGTTCGGCGCGGACGTCTCGACGGCGGAGACCCTGCTGTTCACGACGGTCACCACGGCGCTCTTCCTCACCCTGCTCGCCTCCGTCGCCGGCATGATCCTCGCCTGCGCCAACTCCCTCGCCCACGACGTGTTCGCGGTCCGGGCGCGGGAACTCTCGACGCGCCGCGAGATGACCCTGGCCCGGGTCTCGGCACTGGCCGTCGGCATCCCGGCGATCCTGCTGGCCACGCTGGTCCAGCACCGCAGTCTGCAGCCTCTGGTGACCCTGTCCTTCTGCCTGGGCGCCTCGGCGATAGCCCCCGCCCTGGTCTACGGCCTGTTCTGGCGCCGCTACACCCGAACGGGCCTGCTCTGCACCCTGATCGGCGGCTCCCTGACGGTGCTGCTGCTGATGCCGGGCACCAACCTCGTCTCCGGCTCTCCCGTCTCCGCGTTCCCCGACGCCGACTTCAACTGGTTCCCGTTCACCACCACCGGCCTCGTCTCCATCCCGGCCGGCTTCGCCTTCGGCTGGCTCGGGACGGTGGCGTCGGGGCGGCGCACGGCGGAGGAGCAGCGACGGCAGTACGAAGCGGTGGAGGGGTGGATCCTGGCGGGGGCGGTACGACGGGAGGAGTGACCGTCGGGCCGGGTGCCCCAGGGGGCGTGCGCGCGTCCTACTCTGCCGGTGCGCGCCCCGTCAGTGTCGTCAGGCTGTTGCGTACGAGGTCGATGTGGGCGTGTACGTCGTCCCAGCGCTCGCCGTGCTCACGCAGCACACGTTCCGTCTCACGAGCGATCCGGTCCTCCCGTACGCGCGCCTCGGCGAGGATCTCGGCGGCACGTACGTGTGCCTCCTCCTGGCGCTGCCTGGCGGAGGTCTCCGCGTCGGCGAACGCCTGCTTCGCCTCGGACAGCGCGGCCTCGGCGCGGGCCACCTGTTCGGCGTGCCGGGCGTCGAGCGCCGCCGCCCGCTCGGCCTCCTCGCGCTCCGCCTCGGCCCAGCGCTCGGCGTGCTCCTTGTCCTGTTCGGCGAGCATCCCGATGGTGCGCTGCCGTACCTCGCGCAACGCGGCGAGCGCCTCCGTGCGGCCTTCCTTCACTTCGCGCCGGGCGGCGATACGGATCTCGTCGGCCTCGGCGCGCGCGACGAGCAGGCGCTGCCGGGCGCGCTCCTCCGCGTCGGCGCGTACGGCGTCGGCGTGCGCCTGTGCCGCGTCCCGCACGCCGTTCGCACGTTCCCGCGCCGCCTCCGCGAGGCGCCGCGCCTCCTGTCGCGCGGCGTCACCCACGGCCGCGGCCTCCTCCTGCCCGAGCTGGAAGAGCCGGCGCGCACGCTCCCCGAGCGTCTCGTACGTCTGCGGAGCGAGCCGCGCGACCCTCTCGCGCAACCCTTCGAGCTCCGCCTCCATCTCCTTGGCGAGCACGGTGAGACGGGCGGCGCGCTCCCAGGAGATGTCACGGTCCTGGGAGAGCGCCGCGGCGTACGCGTCGACCTGTTCGGGGCGGTAGCCACGCCGTACGGCCATGAAGCCGTGGGACGGGACAGATGTGCCGCTCATCCTGGGACCCCTCTCCATCGAGATGTGTGCGAAATGACGATTTCGCGCATATCTTGATGTATCAGGCAGAAATGTGCATAACGCGACACTCCGCACAGAGGTCACGGCCGCCCCTCTGCGGTCGGGCGGACGAGGCTCAGCCCCAGGTGGTGCCCGCGGGCTCCTTGATCGTCGTGTTGACGCGGTTGAACAGGTTCATGAGCGAGACGAAGAGGATCAGGCCGGACAGTTCCTTCTCGTCGAAGTGGTCGGCCACCTCGTCCCACAGCTCGTCCGGCACGGACTCGTGAGACCGGTCCGAGAGCCTCGTCATCGCCTCGCTCAGCCGCAGCGCCGCCCGCTCGGCGTCATTGAAGAACGGCGCCTCGAACCACGCCGCGACCGCCGCGATCCGCTCCTCGCCCGTCCCGGCCTTCCGCAGATTCAGCACATGCGCGTGCACACAGGCGCTGCACCCGTTGATCTGGCTGACCCGCAGTCCCACGAGCTCCGACAGCTCCTGGTCCAGGCCGCTCTCGCCGATCGACTGGAAGAGCGTGCCGATGCCGTTCATCGCACTGGGGAGGACGTACGCCGGGTTCGTCATGCGTGCCTTCATGGTCTGCCTCCTGAAGCAAGTGGTGAGCTGCTGTCACTCCACTGACGGAGCGCGGAGGACGGATGTGACCGTGCGGCGGAAGAACTTCGGCGCCCTGCGGAGACAGCAGAAAGCCGGACCCGGTCGCGATGACCGGGCCCGGCTCCTTCAGACGGTGTCAGACCGTGTCGGATCGGTCTCAGTGAAGGCGCCGCCTCACAGCAGGCCGTCCCACATCTGCTCCAGCAGCACCGACCACCAGCTCTCCGGCGAACCGAGCGCCGCCGGGTCGAGCGAGGCCAGCTGGGCCTGGAAGTCGACGGTCCAACGGCCCGCCTGCTCCTGGTTCAGCCCGAACCTGAGCCGCCACATCCGCCCGAGCAGCGCCAGGCACCGCTGGAACTCCGGCAGTCCCGTGTTCACGAACTGCGGCGGCACCGGCGCACCGCCGGGCCCGGCCTCCACCGGCACGGCGACGATGTTCGCCGTCCCGTACTGCACACAGATCGCCTTGCCGAAGTCACTGCCCATGACGAGGTACGACCCCGCGTCCGCCGCCGGCTGCACCCCCCGCTCCTGCGCCAGTTCGGCGAGCGTGGGCACCGGCCGCCCCGGCTGGGCCTGCGCCCAGAAGAACGGGCCCATGTCCATCGGCAGCCCCGCGGCCACCAGGGAGTGCGCCACCACCGGCGGCACGCCCTGCCGGGAGACCGCGGCCTGCTCGAACCGGAACACTCCCGGCCCGAACGCCCCCGCCATCTCCTGCGCGATGCTCTCCGGCGGGATCGGCGGCGCCGGCTGCACCGGGGGAAGCGGGGCGCGGACGGGCGCCGGACGCGCCGGACCGTCCGCCACCTGGTGCAACTCACCCTGGTGCGCCAGCAGTTGCTGCATCCCCTGCTGCCGGCTCGCGTGATCCGTGCCGTACGGCGCGATGCTCGCGATCCTCGCCTGCGGCCACTGCTCCCGGATCATCCGCGCGCAGTAGGCGCCCGGCAGCGCGCACGACTCCAGCTCCGTGTGCAGCTCCAGCACCTGGTCCGGCGGGATGTTCATCCCCCGGAGCTCATGGAAGATCTGCCACTCCGGGTGCGGCGTACCCGGCGCCGAACGCCGGATCAGCTGCTGCTCCGACCCGTCCTGCGCGCGGTAGCGCAGCACGGCCTGATACCCGGGACCGACGGTCGGCTGCCCCTGCTGCGGGTAGCCGTACGCCGGCGGCTGACCGGGCCCGGGCTGTCCGGGCGGCGGCACGGCACCGGGAGGCATCCCTCCGGGCGGCATCGGCTGGGGGGCGCCCGGAGCCATGCCCGGAACACCGGGTGCGCCGGGGGCGTGCGGCGGCGGAGGCGCGCCGGGGGCGCCCACGGGGGGCGCGGCCAGCATCGTCTCGGCGTGGTGAACAGCACCGCGCGGGCCCCCTGAAGAGCCCTGCGCACCGGGCGCACCGGGCATACCCGGGGCGCCGGGAGGCTGAGGTGCGCCGGGGGCGTGCGGTGCTCCAGGTACGCCCGGGGGGCCAGGCGGCATCGGCGTGCCAGGCGCACCCGGTACGCCAGGGGCGCCCGGAGGCTGCGGCGCGCCCCCGCCCGGGCCCATGCGCCCCGGGTCGGCAAGCATCGTGGCGGCATGGTGCATAGCGCCCGGAGGCGTACCGCCGGGCGGATTGGGCGCACCCGGCGGAACGGGCGCGCCCGGGGCACCCGGTGCGCCCGGAGGCTGCGGTGCCCCCGGCCCGGCAGGCCCGCCCTCGAGCCCGTTGGGCCCCAGCGCGGAGACGAGCTGCGTCGGCACATACCCGCCGGCCGGCGCACCCGGCGCGGGCGGAGGCGTGGCACCCGGTCGCGCGCCCGGCGCCCCGGGGCTGCCCGGCGGAGGCGGCGTGGTCGAGCCACCACCCCGGCGCGGCGGAGGCGACGCCTTGCTCGTGGCGGCATCCGCGATGTCCCCGGCGTTCGCCGCGAGCGACCGCTCCGGCGCACCCGGCCCCACAGGAGGCTGAGGCGCACCCGGCGCACCCCCGGGCCCCTGCGGATACCCATAAGAAGGGGGCCCCGGCACCGGCGGCGGCGTACTGCCCTGCGGCACACCCGGCGGAGGCGTACCCGGCGCACCCGGATAGCCGTGAGCCGACCCACCCGTCCCAGGCGCAGGCGCGCCCCCGCCGGCACGCGGCGCATGCGGATCGTCGAGCGCCGGTGCGAGCGCCGTCGACGGAAGCCCGCTGCCGCCCGACATGAGCGCCGTCTTGGCGTCCGGCGGCGTCGCGGGCGGCGGAGTGTCGTCGTCGGTACCGCTCAGCGGCGGCGCGAACACGGTCGCGGGCAGCGGCACGGAACGGTCGTCCCCCGCATCCGCGTTGGTGTCCGTACCGGCCCACGGCGTGGCACCGGCAGGCACACCCGCCGAGGAAGCCGCCCCGGCCGGCACCCCGCCCTGCGTCTCAGGAAGGGGCCTGGCCCCGGGCCCGGACCCGGCACCGGCCCCGGCACCGGACCCACTGCGCCGATCCGGAATCCCCAGCTGATCCGCCGCCTCCTGCAACCACTCCGGCGGCGTCAACAAGAAGGACGTCTGATTCAGATCGACCCGGGCCGCGGGCGCCGGCGCGGCAGCGGCGTCGTCGTCGGCACGTCCGTACTCCTCCTCGTACCGGCGGATCACCTCACCCACCGGCAGCGAGGGCCACAGCGTGGCCTCACCGCTGTCCCGGGCGATCACCAGCCGCTGCGCACCACCGTCCGAGCGCGGCCCGTCCGCGCGGTCCTCCGCCCACACGACGAAGCCGAGCTCGAACTCCCGCACCCGCACCTCGCGGTGCTGGTACGCGGGCACATCCCCGTTGATCCACTCTTCGGCGCGCTCCTGCGCCTGTGCGAAGGTCACCATCGGTCAGTTCACTCCCCAGCCCCGGAAACCGGCACGGACCGCGCGAACCCGCCGTCCACCATCAGGTTCGCCACCGTCTCCAACTCGGGCGGATTGCCCGCCAGTCGGGACAGGAAGGCGTCGAAGTCCTCGCCGCACGGCAGCAGCAGCCGTTCCACGCGGTCGGCGGGCGGAACGGAGGGATCCACGTCCCGCGCGTCGTCGTAGGCGCAGAACCACACCGATCCGATCCGCTCGCCCTTGACCTTCACGGCCAGCAGTCCGCCCTGGACGAAGCCGACGCCGAGGTAGTCCTTGGTCAGATGGTCCCGGAGGCACTTGTTGACGTAGACGAGGTCGTTGACGGCGGCCTCGTCGCGCACCGTGAAGAACGGCTGGTCGACCAGGAGGCCCAGCTCCGGGTCCAGGGCCGCGCCCACGGGGGCACAGCCGCCCGCCGCCTTCAGGAACGACCGGTACGCACCCGGCAGCCGGTACCCGAGCTCCTCCTCGACCCCCAGCACCTGCGACTCCGACACCGCCGCACCCGACTTCGGCAGACCGAAGTGCGCGGGCCGCGTCTCCTGCAGCGGGCGCGTCCCCCGCTTGCCGTGGTCGACCGCCGCCGTCGCGATACCGCCGTGATGCCGCAGCAGCGCCTTCACCTCTACGGGCACCAGTTCGAGCCGCCGTGAACCCACCACGTGGTGCCACGTCCAGCCGTGCGGGGTCGCCACCGCGGGAACCGTGTCCCACAGCTCATGACCGGTCGCCGCGAGGGCCGCGTTCGCCGACACATAGTCCGTCAGCCGGAGCTCGTCGACGCCGAAACCCTCCGGCGGATCGGCGATCTCCGTGGCCGCACGCGCATACGCGGAGAAGTCGGGGTAGCCGTGCTCGTCCACCCGCACCCCTCTGGGGTGACGGGAGGCCCGGACCGGATCCGGGAAATGCACGACCTGCCCGGCGTAGGCCGCGTTCGGCGGCGCGGCTTGCTGCCCGAGCCGACCTGTCGTCATGGCGGTTGCCCCCTGCGGCACTCTGTACGGCCTACGGCACGACCGGCTCCGGCCCGCCCCAGCCCGTATTCGACTTCTCCAACGCGTTGACCGCACACATGCGGGTGCCGACAGCCTATGCGGTACGACGACACCGGTCACCGGGCGCCGGTCAGCGGCCCTCCGGTTCCGTGACCAGCCGTCACCCCGTCGTGACAGCCCGCCCAAACCCGGGCGTGTCGCGCCGCCCCAGCTTCCGCACCAGCCACGGCATTTGGCACTCTGTGTCGTCCGGGGGATGCTCGGGAGGGGATGACGATCATGAACACGACGCAGACGGGACCGCACACAGGGCCGCGACCAGCCACGTCCCACGACCCGCGGGACGGTATGTCCGGCGATCCCCGGATCGGCTGGAGCAGCACCGACACACCGCAGGCGCCCACTCTCCGGCACCGCCGCGACGGCATACTCCCGACCGTCGCCGCCGCCCTGTCCGTCCGCGGCGCCACGCTCACCGGCACCGCCGCCCGCGGCGACCAGGGCCCGCCCCTGCACCCGCTCGTACAGGACTTCCTCGACACCCTCACCTCCGCCCAGCGCGACCGCTTCACCGGCCGCTGCGCCGAGACGATCCTCATCTCGCGCCATCTCGCCGCCGCCGACGAGGCCCGCAGCAGACGCGCCGCGCGCAGACCCATGACCAACGGCGAGGCCCGCAAGGCCCTCAAGCAGGCCAAACTCACCGCCCGCCGCATCCGCGAGGACGGCGACCCCCTCCACGGCAGCTTCGCCGCCCCCTGCCGCGCCTGCACGGCCCTCAGCGCCCACTTCGGCGTACGCGTCGTCGACCCGGCGGCAGCCGACGACTGATCCCCACGCACGACAGGCAGGACGGCCGGCAAGCCGGGCACCACGTCAGCGAACTCGACGATCGAAGGGCAGATGCACCCCGACCGCACCTCCTCCCCCAGTCTCGGCTCCGCTCGACCGGGGGGACCCCCATCCCGCTTCCCGGTCCCCGTCGACGCCGCCCTGCGCGCCGCCGGCTGGCAGCCCGGGCGCTGGGACATCAAGCAGGCCGAGATCTGGGCCGACGCCCTGCGCGAACACGTCTCCCCCGCGGGCCACCGCCACGCCGTCTTCCCCGCCGCCGTCGAGGTCTGGGCCGAATTCGGCGGCCTCCACATCGCACCCACCGGACCCGGCCGCCAGATCGCCCCGGTGAGCCTGCATCTCGACCCCCTGCACGGCCTCCACATGGCCCGCACCCTCGCCGACCTCGGCCGCGCCCTCGACACCGAGGTCTGCCCTCTCGGCGCCGAGACCGAGTCGGCCGCGCTCCTGGCCCTCGACACCGAGGGGCGCGCCTATGTCCTCGACCACACCGGCGACTGGTACCTCGGCCCCGACATCGACCAGGCCCTGGCCGTCCTCGTCGCGGGCATGGAACCGGTACGGCTCACGGCGGGCTGACGCGGGAAAGCGCCCGGAGCGGTACGAGGAAGGACCGCCGGGTCACGCCGCCGGGATGACCGCCGACACCCGGAAGCCGCCCGCGTCCGTCGGCCCGGAGACGAACACCCCGCCCAGCGCGACGACCCGCTCCTTCATCCCGACCAGACCGTTCCCCCCGGACGGCAGCCGCGCCGACGCCGTCGAGACCTCCGGCGGCGGCTCGTTCTCCACCTGCATCGCGATCTCGGACACCCGGTGCGCGAGCCGCACATGCGTCTTGGCGCCCGCCGCGTGCTTGTGGACGTTGGTCAACGCCTCCTGCACGACGCGATACGCGGTCTGCTCGATGTCGGCGCCGTAGTCCCGGGCGTCACCGTCGATGGTCAGGTCCACGACCATCCCCGTGGCGGCCGACTGCCCGATCAGCTCCTCCAGTTCGGACAGACAGGGCCCGTCCGACTCGTCGACGGCCCGCGAGGCGGCAGCCGCGGCGGCGAAACCGACGGCGGCGAGCGGCACGGAGTCGGACGAGCGGACGCTCCTGACGCCCTCCCCGCTGCGCAGCACCCCGAGCATCTCCCGCAGTTCGGTGAGCGCCTGGCGCCCCATGTCCCCCACGAGGGCGGCGTTCTTGACGGCCTTCTCGGGATCCTTCCGGGCGACTGCCTGCAAGGCGGCCGCGTGGACGACCATCAGGCTCACCCGGTGCGCGACGACGTCGTGCATCTCACGGGCGATCCGGGTCCGCTCCTCGCCGCGCGCCCACTCGGCCCGCTCCTCCGCCCGCTCCGCGAGCAGTTGAAGCTCCCGCTCCAGGCTGTCGGCCCGTTCCCGCAGGCTCTCCATCAGCCGGCGCCGGGCGCCGACGTACAGCCCGAGGAGCAGCGGAGGCGCGGTCAGTCCGACGGCGATGGTGATCGCGGCGAACGGCACGAACCAGTCCCCGAGCTCCCAGCCGCCGCGCGTGGTGCCCTGCCGTATCCGCACGAACATCACGATCAGCTGGCCGACCAGCGACATCCCCGCGAGGGAGCCGATGATCCGGCGGGGCAGTTCGGAGGCGGCGAGGGTGTAGAGGCCGACGATCGCCATGAGGTAGCCCATCTGGGCGGGCGTGATGGCGATGGAGACGAGCACGACGGCGATGGGCCACTTGCGCCGCACGAGCAGCGCGGACCCGGCGAGAACGCCGAACACGATCCCCGCTGCGCTGGGGATCCCCGCGTCCCCCGCGAACCGGTACCCCTCCGCCCCGCACTCGACGACGGACGCGAGAGCCAGGCTCGCGTCCAGTACCGCACTGCGCCACCGATCCCACCACCAGGGCCCTGGCCGGGCCGCGGCATGGTCTTCCCCCGTCGTGGTCATGTCTCCAGCCTACGGTCGGGCAGCACGCGTTTTCCGGTGAGTTTCCGGGATTGGCCTACACCACACTGCGTGACCGGCCGGATGCGAAACAACCCGATATCCCTCGAACTGCCGAATCGCTCACCGTTCCGTCCCGGAAGATCGAATTCCACCCGGGCGACGACGACTTGTACCGTCGCATGAAAGGGGCCCGGTACGGCATAGTGTTGGGTGCCCGCTCGGCGACCTGACCAGGTGTCCGGTCCCGTCGAGTCCATCCCCCGTGGTGTAATTGGCAGCACCGTGGCTTTTGGTGCCATTTGTCCGGGTTCGAGTCCTGGCGGGGGAGCACCAGCACGGATCGGGCCCTGACCGGCGACAGCACAGTCAGGGCCCGCTCCCATGTCCCCCATGAAACGCCCCGGTATCCTGCGGATGTCACCCACCCCCTCCACAGCCGAAGGGCATCCCGTGAGCGCCATTCGCCCGGCAGCCGTCGTCGTTCTCGCAGCGGGTGAGGGCACCCGTATGAAGTCGGCCACACCCAAGGTCCTGCACGAGCTCTGTGGCCGCAGCCTCGTGGGCCATGTGCTCGCCGCAGCGCGGGAGTTGGACCCCGAGAATCTCGTCGTCGTCGTCGGCCACGCGCGCGAGAAGGTCACCGAGCACCTCGGCGTCATCGACCCCGGCGTACGCACCGCCGTCCAGGCGCAGCAGAACGGCACCGGGCACGCCGTACGCATGGCCCTCGAAGAGCTGGGCGGTGTCGTCGACGGGACCGTCGTCGTCGTGTGCGGGGACACTCCCCTTCTCACCGGTGAGACCCTGCGCGCCCTCGCCGCCACCCACACCGCCGACGGCAACGCCGTCACCGTGCTCACCGCCGAAGTCCCGGACGCCACCGGCTACGGCCGTATCGTCCGCGACGGTGTCTCCGGTGCCGTCACCGGGATCGTCGAGCACAAGGACGCCTCCGAGTCGCAGCGCGCCATCCGTGAGATCAACTCCGGGGTGTTCGCGTTCGACGGGCAGCTCCTCGCCGACGCTCTCGGCAAGGTCCGCACCGACAACTCGCAGGGCGAGGAGTACCTCACCGACGTCCTCGGGATCCTGCGCGAGGCCGGTCACCGCGTCGGCGCCTCCGTCGCCGGTGACCACCGCGAGATCGCCGGGATCAACAACCGGGTCCAGCTCAGCGAGGCCCGTCGCATCCTCAACGACCGCCTCCTGACCCGCGCCATGCTCGCCGGCGTCACCGTCATCGACCCGGCCACGACCTGGATCGACGTCACCGTCACCTTCGAGCAGGACGCCCTCGTCCACCCCGGCACCCAGCTGCACGGCGCCACCCACGTCGGCGAGGGCGCGGAGGTCGGCCCCAACAGCCGGCTCAGGGACACCGTGGTCGGAGCCGGCGCCCGCGTGGACAACACCGTCTCCGACGGCGCCCATGTCGGCCCGGACGCGACCGTGGGCCCGTACGCCTATCTGCGGCCCGGTACCCGCCTCGGCGCCAAGGGCAAGATCGGGACGTACGTCGAGACCAAGAACGCCTCGATCGGCGAGGGCACCAAGGTTCCGCACCTCTCCTATGTCGGTGACGCCACGATCGGCGAGTACACCAACATCGGTGCCGCGAGCGTCTTCGTGAACTACGACGGACAGGACAAGCACCACACCACCGTCGGCTCGCACTGCCGCACCGGTTCGGACAATATGTTTGTGGCTCCTGTCACGGTCGGGGACGGTGCGTACACCGCCGCCGGGTCCGTGATCACGAAGGACGTGCCGCCCGGTTCGCTCGCTGTGGCCCGTGGTCAGCAGCGGAATATCGAGGGTTGGGTGGCTCGCAAGCGTCCGGGCAGCGCGCCTGCGAAGGCGGCCGAGGCGGCGTCTCGCCAGGTCGAGAGCGAAGACTGACCGGAAACGCGTGCGTCCGGGACGGCGTACCGTGATAAATGCACACCCAGTTGAGACACCTCTGAGGAGACAGCTGTGACCGGGATCAAGACGACCGGCGAGAAGAAGATGATGTTCTTCTCCGGCCGCGCCCACCCCGAGCTTGCCAAGGAGGTTGCCGAGCAGCTGGGCGTCGGGGTTGTCCCGACCAAGGCCTTCGACTTCGCCAACGGCGAGATCTACGTCCGCTACGAGGAGTCGGCGCGCGGCGCGGACTGCTTCGTGATCCAGAGCCACACGGCTCCGATCAACCAGTGGATCATGGAGCAGCTGATCATGATCGACGCGCTGAAGCGCGCGTCGGCCCGCTCCATCACCGTCATCGTGCCGTTCTACGGTTACGCGCGGCAGGACAAGAAGCACCGTGGGCGTGAACCGATCTCGGCGCGTCTGATCGCGGACCTGATGAAGACGGCCGGTGCCCACCGCATCCTCACCGTCGATCTGCACACCGACCAGATCCAGGGCTTCTTCGACGGCCCGGTCGACCATCTCTTCGCCCTTCCGCTGCTCGCGGACTACGTGGGCAGGAAGGTCGACAGGTCCAAGCTGACGGTCGTCTCCCCGGACGCGGGCCGGGTGCGGGTCGCCGACCGCTGGTGCGACCGCCTCGGCGCGCCCCTGGCCATCGTGCACAAGCGGCGCGACAAGGACGTGGCGAACCAGGTGACCGTCCACGAGGTCGTGGGTGAGGTCAAGGGTCGTGTGTGCGTCCTCGTCGACGACATGATCGACACCGGTGGCACCATCTGCGCGGCCGCCGACGCCCTCTTCGCGCACGGCGCCGAGGACGTCATCGTCACCGCCACGCACGGTGTGCTCTCCGGTCCGGCGGCCGACCGGCTCAAGAACTCCCGGGTGAGCGAGTTCGTGTTCACCGACACGCTGCCGACGCCGGGTGAGCTGGGCGTGGACCTGGACAAGATCACGGTCCTCTCCATCGCGCCGACGATCGCGAGCGCGGTGCGTGAGGTGTTCGAGGACGGTTCGGTGACGAGCCTCTTCGACGAGCACTAGGCCCTGCCCCTGCGGAAGAACGCTTCTGCATGATCGATTTTTCTACGGCCTCCCCTGCCGAGTAGACTGCGCAAGTTGCTCGGCGAGGGAGGCCGTACCCATTCACGCGGGTGTGACGCTCCGTTATCGACGCGCTCTTCGTAGCAGGCCGATGGTTTGGCCGGGTGACCACCTTCCCCAACTGTTCTACGAGGAGCGACCATGGCTGACGTCAAGCTCACCGCCGAGACCCGTACCGAGTTCGGCAAGGGTGCGGCCCGCCGTATCCGCCGTGACAGCAAGGTTCCCGCCGTTGTCTACGGTCACGGTGCCGACCCCGTCCACATCACCCTGCCGGGCCACGAGCTGAACCTCGCACTGCGTACCCCGAACGTCCTGCTCACCCTGGACATCGAGGGCAAGAGCCAGCTGGCGATCCCGAAGGCCGTCCAGCGCGACGCCATCAAGGGCTTCCTGGAGCACGTCGACCTGCTTCTCGTGAACCGCGGCGAGAAGGTCAACGTCGAGGTCTACGTGCACACCGAGGGCGAGCTGGCGCCGGGCGCCTTCCTGCTCGAGCACGTGCTCAGCACGCTGAACGTCGAGGCCGAGGCCACGCACATCCCGGAGTCGGTCACCGTCTCCATCGCGGGCCTGGCGGCCGGCGACTCCATCCTCGCCAAGGACATCCCGCTGCCCGAGGGCACCACGCTGGCGACCGACGAGGACGCGGTCGTTCTCCAGATCCTGGCCGCCCAGGCCGAGGAGGCCCCGGCGGATGCCGAGGCCGAGGCCACCGAGGCCTGATCCTCCCCGCACTAGCGACTGCCGGCCGCCGCTCCCCTCGGGGGCGGCGGTCGGCGCGTATCGAGGGACCGTGAAGGAGACATGGACGTGACGACCGATGCCAACGGGCCCTGGCTGATCGTCGGCCTCGGCAACCCCGGGCCGGAGTACGCGGCCAACCGGCACAACGTCGGTTTCATGGTGGCCGATCTGCTGGCCGAGCGGATCGGGGGGAGGTTCAAGCGGGCCGGCAAGGCGCAGGCGCAGGTCGTGGAGGGGCGGATCGGGCCACCCGGGCCGCTGAACCGCCGGGTGATCCTGGCCAAGCCGATGTCGTACATGAACCTGTCCGGCGGGCCGGTGAACGCGCTCAAGGACTTCTACAAGGTGCCCGTCGCCAACATCGTGGCGATCCATGACGAGCTGGACATCGACTACGGAACGCTGCGGATCAAGCTCGGCGGCGGCGACAACGGACACAACGGTCTGAAGTCGATGACGAAGGCGTTCACCGCGGAGTACCACCGGGTGCGGTTCGGGATCGGGCGGCCGCCGGGACGTATGCAGGTCGCCGACTTCGTGCTGAAGGACTTCTCGTCGAGCGAGCGCAAGGAGCTCGGCTACTTCGTGGACCGGGCCGCGGACGCCGTGGAGTGTCTGGTCATCGAGGGGCTGGAGCGGGCGCAAAGCACGTACAACTCCTGACTTGTCACCCGCCGAGTTGACGGGCTGATCAGGCATGGCCAATGATCCCCGCCATGCCTGCCACAGCCGCCAAGTCCCGTCAGGCCTCCCGCCCGGCCTCGGTCGCCGCCCTCCGCTTCGGACGGCTCGCGGCGATGGGCACGGTCGCGGCGCTGATCCTGATCGCGGGGGTGTGGGCGTCGTGGGGCACCGCGCAGCACGTGCTGCTGACCAAGGGCCGGGAGAGCGGCACGATCGAGGTGACGCGGTGCGAGGACGACACCTGCACCGGGCCGTACACGCCGATCTCGCAGGGGTCCAAGCCGCGCGCGAAGGTCGTCATCGAGAAGACGGTCGCGGTGCGGAAGGGCCAGACGTACACCGTCGTCGTGAAGCCCAGCAGTGACGACGTCGTCCGCTCCGGGCCGGCCGGGATCCTCTACGCCTGGGTTCCGCTGGGCGGTGCGCTGCTGCTGGCGTCGGTCGTCGTCGCGGGCGGACTGGGGCGCACGCGGGGCGCGTGGGTCATGGCGGGGGCGGGAATCGCACTGCTCACCGCCGCTTTCGTGACCATCTGACGGCTTTCGCGGTTCTCCATATCTGTGGAGGACCTGAGCGTTGCCTGTTCGTGATTGACCTTGGGTCAGGCGGGGCTGGATGCTGAGCCGCCCCCTCCACATCTTCCCTGTCACATCTCGAAGATGGACTGCCCATGCGTACCCTCCCCCGGGCCGGCGCCTTGTCCGCCGTCGCCGTGGCCGCCCTGCTCGCGGCCCCCTCCGCCCACGCCACCCCTCCCGGTGACAACGGCACAGTGAAAATCCACGACGCCTCCACCGGCGAAGAGCTGCGCCGCAACGAGCCGCACGTGTGCACCTTCTATCTGGACGCCTTCGGCTTCGACAGCGTCCAGGAGGTCGACTGGCACATCGAGGCCTGGGCCCCGACGGCCGGCGTCAAGGGCGAGACCGTGAAGTCCGGCGAGATCACCCTGGACGGCGAGGGTCACGGCCGTACGGAGGACCTGTCGCTGCCGGACGGCCACTACAAGCTGTTCTGGAACTTCGACGGCGAGAACGGTTCGGCCAAGCACAAGGTGTTCTGGACGGACTGCGAGGACTCCGACGACGGCAACCCGGGTGACGGTACGGCGACGCCGTCCGCCTCCCCGTCGGCCTCCGCCTCGCAGCCCGCCGGGGCCGCGGGAACCCCGTCCGCCTCCTCCTCCCCGTCCGCCCAGGGCGACGCCGGCGACCTCGCCGAGACCGGCAGCGGCGCCCCCGTCGGTCTGCTGAGCGGCGTCGCGGCGGTGCTGGTCGCGGCGGGCGGCTACCTGGTGTTCCGGCGTCGGAAGGCGTCGTAGGGCGGAAGGCTCGCACATGGCGGTGCCCCCGAGTCGGTACGAGGCTCGGGGGCACCGCCATGTCCACCGGAGACCGTCAGCCGGTGTTGCGCAGACCCGCCGCCACACCGTTGACCGTCAGCAGCAGGGCCCGGGCCAGCGTCGGGTCCGCCTCCTCGCCCGCGGCGACCGCGTCGCGCTGCCGCTTGAGCAGGGCGACCTGGAGGTAGGAGATCGGGTCGAGGTAGGCGTCGCGGATGGCGAAGGTCTGCCTCAGAACGGGCTGGGCGTCCAGGAGTTCGGTCTCGCCGGTGATCCGCAGGACCTCGCGGACGGTCAGCGCGTGCTCGGCCTCGATGTCGGCGAAGACATGCTGGAGCTCGGCCGGGACCAGGGTCTCCACGTAGTGCCGGGCGATGCGCAGGTCGGTCTTGGCCAGGGTCATCTCGACGTTGGAGATGAAGTTCTGGAAGAAGTGCCACTGCTCGTGCATCTCGTCGAGCACGCCCTCTCCTCCCAATGTTGCAGTCAGACCCGCCTCGCGCAGCGCCTTGAGACCGGAGCCGACACCGAACCAGCCGGGGACGATCTGACGGGACTGGGTCCAGCCGAACACCCACGGGATGGCGCGCAGTCCGTCCAGGGAGGTGTCGGAGCCGGGCCGGCGCGAGGGCCGCGAGCCCAGGTGCAGGTCGGCGAGCTGGTCCACCGGCGTCGACGCGAGGAAGTACGACGGCAGGTCCGGGTCCTCGACCAGACGGCGGTAGGCGGCGTGCGCCGCGTCGCTCACCACGTCCATCGCGGCGTCCCAGCGGGCCAGCGCCTCGTCGGACTGGCGCGGGGAGGTGTGCAGGGCGGAGGCCTGGAGGGTGGCCGCGACCGTGAGCTCCAGGTTCTCGCGGGCCAGCGAGGGGACCAGGTACTTGTCGGAGATGACCTCGCCCTGCTCGGTCACCTTGATCTCGCCCTCCAGGGTTCCCCAGGGCTGGGCGAGGATCGCGTCGTGCGAGGGGCCGCCACCGCGGCCGACGGTGCCGCCACGGCCGTGGAACAGACGCAGGCGCACGCCGTAGCGGTGCGCCACGTCCCGCAGGCGGCGCTGGGCGCGGTGGATCTCCCACTGGGAGGTGGTGATGCCGCCGAACTTCGAGGAGTCGGAGTAGCCGAGCATGACCTCCTGCACGTCCCCGTTCAGCGCGACCAGGCGCCGGTAGGACGGGTCGGAGAGCATGTCCTCCAGGATCGTGTCGGCGGCCTTGAGCTCGTCCGTGGTCTCCAGGAGCGGCACGATGCCGATCTTCGCCCAGCCGGCGTGCAGGTCGATCAGGCCCGCCTCGCGCGCCAGGACGGCGGCCGCGAAGACGTCGTCGGCACCCTGGCACATCGAGATGATGTACGACTCGATGACCTCGGGTCCGAAGACGTCCAGGGCGCGCTTGACGGTGTGGAAGACGCCGAGGGTCTTCTCGCCTGCGGCGTCCAGCGGGGCCGGGGTGGGCGCCAGCGGCCTGCGCGACCTGAGCTCCTTGGCGAGCAGCTTGCCGCGGTAGTCGCGCGGCATGTCCGCGTAGCGCCAGGACTCCTCGCCGAGCCGGTCGAACAGCTGGCCGAGGGCGTGGTGGTGGGCGTCGGCGTGCTCGCGGACGTCCATGGTGGCGAGCTGGAGGCCGAAGGCGGCGAGCGTACGGATCGTCCGGTTCATCCGGCCCTCGGCGATCAGGCCGCCGCGGTGTTCGCGCAGGGAGGTCTGGACCAGCTTCAGGTCCTGGAGCAGCTCGGCGGTGCCGAGGTAGTCGCGGCCATCCTCGTGCGGGGTGTTCTTGGCGAGCCGCAGCTTGGTGTTCTCCAGCTTCTGGCGGATCGCGGTGGCCTTGAGCCGGTAGGGCTCCTCGGCGTTGAGGCGCTTGTAGCGGGGGCTGATCTCCGGGAGGCGCTCCAGGTCGGTCCGGAGCGAGGCGAGCAGCTCCTCGGTGGCGCCGGTGTAGCGGATGGAGTTGGAGAGGAAGCCGCGCAGCTCGTCGATCAGGTCGAGCGCGTCGTTGATGCCGTGCTCGTGCTGGAGGATCAGGACGTCCCAGGTCACCTGGGGGGTGACGTTCGGGTTGCCGTCGCGGTCGCCGCCGATCCAGGTGCCGAAGGTGAGGGGGCGGGTGTCCTCGGGGAGGGTGACGCCGACGCGGCCCAGCTCGGCGGTCAGGTCCTCCAGGACGTCGCCGACCGCGTTCGCGTGCAGCTCGTCGAGGTAGTAGATGGCGTTGCGCGACTCGTCGGTCACCTCGGGGCGTACGACACGCAGCTCGTCGGTCTGCCACACCAGGTCGATGTTCTCGGCCAGGCGGGTGTCGTAGCGGCGGCGATCGGTCTCCAGGACCGGGGTCTCCAGCAGCGCGGCGATACGGCGGAGCTTGTTGAGGACCGAGCGGCGGGCGGCCTCGGTGGGGTGCGCCGTGAACACCGGACGCACATTGAGGTTCTGCACCGTCTGGCGCAGGTGCTCGGGGTCGGCGTCCTTGAGGCGGTCGGCGGTGCGGGCGAGCAGGCTGCCCTCGGCGGCCCGCCTGGCTCTGAGCTCGCGGCCGCGGTGGACCTGCTCGGTGACGTTGGCCAGGTGGAAGTAGGTCGAGAAGGCGCGCACCAGCTTGGCGGCGGTCTCCAGCTCGGTGCCCCGCAGCAGTTCGGCGGCGGCGTCACCGTCCTCACGGGTGAGGCTGCGGACCTTCTCGACGAGTTCCAGCAGCTCCGGGCCTTCCTGCCGGACGAGGGTCTCGCCGAGGAGGTCGCCGAGTCGCCTGATGTCGGCGCGCAGCTCGGTGGATGTGGTCTCCTGAGAAACGGTCTTGTCGTCGGCACTGCTCACAGGTGCGGCTCCTTGCAGTGTTGAAGCTCGTCCGGGAGGGAACCCGGGACCGGTCGAGCGGCGGCTGCCGCATACGAATCGGACATCCGGGAAGAATTGAGAGCGGACCGCGCTGTCCGAACGACTCCAGGATAGGTGTCCGTGCAGACGCGCAGACTCTTGGGCTCTTGCCGTCGGGCGACGCGCTGCCATACTTACGACGCCGTAGGTTACGGAACCGTAGGGAAGTCCCGCTCTCCTTCCAAGGGCTCCGCTGACCAGGCCCTTGTCACAAAACCCTCGAACCCCACAGGGGACGCCCCATGACCACAAGCTCCGATGTGATCGAAGACGCCCCGGCGCCCGACGATCCCTCGATGCCGTCCGCCACCCTGGGCGGCGAGCAGAAGCGTTCGCTCGAGCAGATCACCCTGCTGCTCTTCATCATCGTTCCGTTCCTCGCCGTGCTCACGGCGGTACCGCTGGCGTGGGGCTGGGGGGTGAGCTGGCTGGACCTCGGCCTGCTCGTCTTCATGTACTTCCTCGGCTGCCACGGCATCACGATCGGATTCCACCGCTACTTCACGCACGGCTCCTTCAAGGCCAAGCGCCCGCTGCGGATCGCGCTGGCGCTCGCGGGGTCGATGGCGGTCGAGGGGCCCCTGGTCCGGTGGGTCGCCGACCATCGCAAGCACCACAAGTTCTCGGACGCGGAGGGCGACCCGCACTCCCCGTGGCGGTTCGGCGAGACGATTCCGGCGCTGATGAAAGGCCTGTGGTGGGCACACATCGGCTGGATGTTCGACGAGGAGCAGACCCCGCAGGAGAAGTACGCGCCGGATCTGATCAAGGACCCGGCGATCCGTTGGATCTCCCGGGGCTTCATCTTCTGGGCGCTGCTCTCCCTGGCCATCCCTCCGCTGGTCGGGGGCCTGGTGACGATGTCGTGGTGGGGCGCGTTCACGGCGTTCCTGTGGGGCTCGCTGGTCCGGGTCTGTCTGCTGCACCACGTGACCTGGTCGATCAACTCGATCTGCCACGCGGTGGGCAAGCGGCCGTTCAAGTCGCGGGACCGCTCGGGCAACGTGTGGTGGCTGGCGGTGCTGTCGTGCGGTGAGTCGTGGCACAACCTGCACCACGCCGACCCGACCTCCGCGCGGCACGGGGTGGAGCGCGGTCAGATCGACTCCTCGGCGCGTCTGATCCGCTGGTTCGAGATGTTCGGCTGGGCGTACGACGTCCGCTGGCCGTCACGCTCGCGTATCGATTCGCGCCGTAACACCGACGAAGGCGGCTCCCGACGGGGGAAGGAGCCCGCGAAGGCGGCATGATTGACGCCGTGGCGACCGACTCCAGCAGCACCGAGAGCAATGAGAAGCCGAGGCGCACGCGCCGCACCCGGATGACGGGAGCCGAGCGTCGTCAGCAGCTGCTCGAGATCGGTCGCACCCTCTTCGCCGCCAAGGGGTTCGAGGGCACGTCGGTGGAGGAGATCGCGGCGAAGGCCGGGGTGTCCAAGCCGGTGGTGTACGAGCACTTCGGCGGCAAGGAAGGCCTGTACGCGGTGGTGGTGGACCGTGAGATGCGGCGCCTGCTCGACATGGTCACGAGCTCCCTGACCGCCGGCCATCCCCGCGAGCTCCTCGAACAGGCGGCCTTCGCGCTCCTGGACTACATCGAGGAGTACACGGACGGCTTCCGCATCCTGGTCCGTGACTCCCCCATCCCGCAGTCGACGGGGACCTTCGCCTCGCTGATCTCGGACATCGCCACCCAGGTGGAGGACATCCTGGGCCGCGAGTTCAAGAGCCGCGGCTTCGACCCGAAGCTGGCCCCGCTGTACGCCCAGGCCCTGGTCGGCATGGTCGCGCTGACCGGCCAGTGGTGGCTGGACGTGCGCCGCCCGAAGAAGGCGGAGGTCGCCGCGCACCTGGTGAACCTGTCGTGGCACGGGCTGGACGGCCTGGAGCAGAAGCCGCACCTGATAGGGCGCCGCAAGAGCTGAGTCCTGCGGCGCCCTACGGGGTCACGTCAGTGCTTGAAGGCGTCCTTGGTCTTCTCCTTGGCCTGACGCACGTCGCCCTTGCCCTGTCCGGCGCGGCCCTCGGCTTCCATCCGCTCGTTGCCGACCGCGCGGCCCATGGTCTCCTTGGCCTTGCCCTTGGCCTGTTCCTTCTTCGCGCGGGCCTTCTGTTCCTTCGCCACGTCACTCACTCCCGGGCTGGATCTTCTTCCCACTGTCACTCCGGCGAGTGGCCCGCTGCGGAGGGCTCAAACAACCGGCTCCAGAAACTCCAGCCGGTTGCCGACGGGGTCGTGGGAGTAAAAGCGCCGGTGTCCCGGCAGGTCCGCGTCCCAGATCACCTCGGCGCCGCGGGCCCGGAGCCGGGCGGCGTAGGTCTCGATGTCCGTGACCCGCAGCCCGGGGTGGGCCTTCCCGGCGGGTCTGAAGTCGTCCTCGATCCCCAGATGCAGTTGCACGGCCCCCGCCCGGAACCAGCACCCGCCGCGCGCGGCGAGCACCGGCGGCTTGGGGATCTCCGCCATGCCGAGCACGCCGGCGTAGTACGCCCGCAGCCGGTCCTCGGAGCCCGGCGGCGCGGCGAGCTGGACGTGGTCGACCCCGGTGAGCATCACTGCCCCTTGCGGGCGACGGCGAAGATCCGGCGGAACGGGAAGAGGGTGCCGTGCGGTCCCGCCGGATAGGCCTTGCGCAGGGCGTCCCGGTAGCGGCTCACGAAGTCGTCGCGGGTCCGCGGTTCGTCGGCCAGCGCGGTGAGGACGGGTCGCAGTCCCGTTCCCTTCACCCAGTCGAGGACGGGGTCCTCGCCGGTGAGGAGATGGATGTACGTCGTCTCCCACACGTCGGCCGTGCAGCCGAGGGCGGTCAGGTGCTCCAAATAGGTCTCGGGGGTGAGGACGGCGTCGTCGTGGCGCAGGAGGTCGCCGAGGCCGCTGGTGTGGGCGAGTTCGCGCATCAGCTGGTGGCTGGGGGCGCCGAAGTTCCCGGGCACCTGGAAGGCGAAGGTGCCGCCCGGCGCGAGCCCCGCGATCCAGTCGGCGAAGCGCTCCACATGGCCGGGGACCCACTGCAGCGTGGCGTTGCTGACGATGAGGTCGTACGGCTGTGCGGGCGTCCAGGTGCGGACGTCGGCGTGGGCGAAGTCGAGGCGGCCGCCGCCCGGTGTGGGGCCCTCGTGCTCGGTGCGGGCCCGGTCGAGCATCTCGGGCGAGTTGTCGTAGCCGGTGACGCGGGCGGTGGGCCAGCGGTCGGCGAGGACTGCGGTGACGTTGCCGGGGCCGCAGCCGAGGTCGGCGATGCGGGGCGCCGCCTCGGTGGGCAGGCCGGGGACGCGCGCGAGGAGGTCCGCGAAGGGGCGGGCGCGGTGGTCGGCGTGGCGCAGGTACTGGGCGGGGTCCCAAGTCGTCATGGATCCACTGTGACCCCCGATTTATCTCGACGTCAAGAGACTTCACATCAAGAGACTCCACATCGACACAACCACTAGACTGATCGCCATGGAGGACGAGGTCGATCGGCTGGTCGCAGCATGGCGCCGGGAGCGCCCTGACCTCGACGTGGAACCGCTCGAGGTGCTCAGCCGGGTGAGCAGACTGGCCCGGCACCTGGACCGGGCACGTCGACTGGCCTTCGCCGAGCACAGCCTGGAGCCGTGGGAGTTCGACGTCCTCACCGCGCTGCGGGCGCGCGGGAACCCCGTATCAGCTCTCCCCGGGGCAGCTGCTCACACAGACGCTGGTCACCTCGGGCACGATGACCAACCGCATCGACCGGCTGACCAAGAAGGGCCTGGTGGAGCGTCTGCCGGACCCCTCGGACCGGCGTGGTGTGCTGGTCCGGCTGACGGACGAGGGCCAGGACCGCGCGGATCAGGCCCTCGCCGGACTGCTCGACCAGGAACGCGCGATCCTCGCGGAACTCTCCCGGGCCCAGCGGGGCGAACTGGCCGGGTTGCTACGCCAGTTGACCGCCCCGTTCGACAACATCCCCGGCTAGGTCGGCGGGTCCGACCCCGGCACGGCGGGCGAGCGCGACGGCGGCCAGCGTGGAGTGCACGCCCAGCTTGCCGAGGACGTTCTGCATATGGGTGCGGACGGTGTGCGGCGAGAGGAACAGCCGCTCGGCGACGGCCTTTCTGCCCAGACCGGCGACCATGCACCGCAGCACCTCCCGCTCGCGCGGGGTCAGGGACTCGACGAGCCGCTCGCTCTCGGTGCGGTGCTTGCGAGCGGCGGTGAGCTCCCTGAGAACCCCCGTGAGCAGGGCGGGCGGCAGATGCGTCTCGTCCCGCAGCACCCCTCGTATGACGGTCAGCAGTCTGGACAGCGAACAGTCCTTGGCCACCCACCCCGACGCCCCGGCCTGCAGGGCGAGCGCGGCACGCCGCTGGTCGTCCTTCTCGGCCAGGACGACGATGCGTACGCCGGGCTGCGCGGAACGCACCCCGACCACCAGCGAGATGCCGTCGACGAGCCCGTCCTCATTGCCCTCCTGTACGGGCACGGCCGGCCGGATGCCCTGGACGTTGCCGCCCAGGTCGGCGTCGACGAGCAGCACGTCGTAGCGGCGCCCCTCGGCGGCCGCGCGCTCCAGACTGCGCAGCGCGGCGGGACCGCTGCCTGCGGCGGATACGTCGACATCGGGCTCGGCCGCCAGAGCTGCGGCGAGCGACTCGGCGAAAATGCGATGGTCGTCGACTACCAGGACTCGGATGCGAACCACGAAACCCCCTTCCCCAAGCTCTGTAAGAGCAGGGGATACCCCATCGTCGGGAGACGGAAAGACCGGCGCGGGTACGACGTCCGAAGCGCGATGGCCGCACGGCCGCCGCCGTGCACGAACTGTTACCCCCACTTCGGGCGTCGTACCCGACTGTCTCGCCCCCTGATCAGCACCGGCCCCCACCGGTGCTGTTCATCAGGGTACGGCCGGGGGCCGGGAGCGGAAGGTAATTTGCAGAACTGGCTGTCCAGCACGTTTATGGTGAGCCGCATGTTTCGCATTGAGACAGAAGTCGACAGAGGCCGACGTGATCTGCTCCACAGACGGCTCCGCGACGCGAACACGGCGGCCTCCCCGGTCCTGCGCGCCCTGCGCGGAACCCCAGGTGAACGGGAACTTCCGCTCCACGTCTGGGCATTGGACGGGACGGGCGAACTGGCGGGCGGTCTGGTCGGCCACACCTGGACGACGTGGCTGCACGTGACGTACCTGTGGGTGGACGGCCGGTGGCGCGGGGCGGGCCTCGGTTCGCAATTGCTCGCGACGGCGGAGTCCCTCTCCCGCGACGAGCGCGGGTGTGTGAACTCCCGCCTGGAGACCTGGGACTTCCAGGCACCGGAGTTCTACCGGAAGCGGGGGTACGAGGTGGTGTGCGTGATCCCCGACTATCCGCCGGGGGTCACCGAGTACACGCTGACGAAGCGGATCGGCTAGGGCTCGCGGCCGCAGACGGTGTCGTACGGCCGTCCCACCACGATCGTCAGCCGGATGGGGTCGGTGGTGCCGGAGGGGCAGCGGGCGGAACCGGCGTCGACGAGCCCGAGCACCTTGAGGTCACCGGGACCCGCCTGGTCGCACGCGATCTCCTCGACGTCCGCCGTGACACAGTCCCCCTTCACCAGCTGCCCGCCGCCCGCGCCCGCGTCGCCGGGGTGGTCGCCCGAGAGGTTGCGCCCGCAGACGGTGTCGGTGGGGATGCCGCCGCTCGGCTTCACGTCGGACCCGGAGTTCATCGACACCTCGATGATCACGTCCGTCCCCGCCGGGCACTGGACCGCGGCGGGCAGGATGCTGCCGTCCATGATCTTCAGCGCCCTGAAGGTGGCGTCGGGGTCGCCGCAGTCGTACGCCTCGTACCCGTCGGGAGCCCGGTCCGGGTCGGGACCGCCGCAGTCCCCGGCCTTCCACTCCCCCGAACTGCCGCCGCGGTCCCCGGTGGCCGAGGCGGACACGGACGGCGTGGAGGAGGCCTCGTCGTCGCCGTCCCTGCCGCCCGTGAACCACCAGATCGCGTAGATGATCCCGACGAACACGACCAGAGCCACCAGGCCCCTGAGACATCCCGGCTCCTTGCGCGGCGACGCCTGATGAGGACCGTCCTGCACAGCCATGAATTCCCCCTCCGCTCACGGCGATATGCCCACCGTCACACAGAACGGGCGGTTCTGCGGGGGGAGTCGCGGGCCGGTTACCGACCGGGCACGACCGGGACGACCCGGCGACAATCCCCACAACGTGTTCGCACGCGGGCAGCACAGGGGCAGCACATGGGTCGGCCCCGCGCTCGGCGAAGAGCACGGGGCCGACGGGAGCAGCGAACGTCAGGAGAGCCTGCGGGCCCCCGGCGAAGGCACCGCCTCGAAGACGCGGGGCGCCGTGAACCCGGCCGCGGCGAAGGCCTCCTCCACCGCCTTGGTGATGGTGTTCACGTCGGCGACGTCCGCCAGCACGATCGCCGAGCCGCCGAAGCCGCCACCGGTCATCCGGGCGCCCAGGGCTCCCGAGGCGAGGGCCGTGTCGACGACCAGGTCCAGCTCCGGGCAGGAGATACGGAAGTCGTCGCGCAGGGAGGCGTGGCCCTCGACCAGGACCGGGCCGATGGCGCGGACGTCGCCCGACTCCAGCAGCCCGACGACGCGCTCGACGCGCTCGTCCTCCGTCACGACGTGACGCACCAGCCGTACGACCTCTTCCTCGTCGCCCAACCGGGCCAGCGCCGCGTCCAGTTCGCCGTACGGCACGTCCCGCAGCGCGTCCACGTCCAGCAGTGCCGCACCCTTCTCGCAGCCCGCGCGGCGCTTGCCGTACTCGCCCTCGCTGTGGGAGTGCTTGACCTGGGTGTCGACGACCAGCAGACGCATGCCCTCGGCCGCCAGGTCGAGGGGGATCTGCTTCTGGGACAGGTCGCGGGTGTCGAGGAACAGCGCGTGGCCGTCCTCGCAGCAGGCCGAGGCGGTCTGGTCCATGATGCCGGTCGGGGCGCCGACGTAGACGTTCTCCCCGCGCTGGCACAGGCGGGCCAGCTGCCAGCGCTGCAGACCGAGTTCGAACAGGTCGTTGACGGCCAGGGCCACCACGACCTCCAGCGCCGCCGACGAGGACAGGCCCGCGCCCGACGGGACCGTCGACGACAGATGGATGTCGGCGCCGGTCACCGGGTGGCCGGCCTCGCGCAGGGCCCACAGGACACCCGCCGGGTACGCCGTCCAGTTCTTGTCGGACTCCGGGGTCAGGGCGTCGAGCGTCAGCTCCACGACCCCGCCCTCGACGTCCGCGGAGTGCAGCCGCAGGATGCCGTCCGTGCGCCGCGAGACCGCCGCCACGGCGGTGTGCGGCAGCGCGAAGGGCATCACGAAGCCGTCGTTGTAGTCGGTGTGCTCACCGATGAGGTTGACGCGGCCCGGCGCCGACCAGACACCTTCGGGTTCGGTTCCGTAGAGCTCGACGAATCCGTCCCGCACCTGCTGCCCCACTACTGCTCCCTTGCTGTGCCGATGTTCTGCGCGAACTCCCACGCGTCCGCGACGATCCCCGCGAGGTCCGCGCGGGACGGGTTCCAGCCCAGCTTCTCGCGCGCGGCCCGCGCCGACGCCACCAGGATCGCCGGGTCGCCGCCGCGGCGGGGGGCCACGACCTCGGGGATCGGGTGGCCGGTGACCTGGCGGACGGTCTCGATGACCTGGCGGACGGAGAAGCCCTCGCCGTTGCCGAGGTTGCAGATCAGGTGCTCGCCCGGCTGCGCGGCCTTCAGCGCCAGCAGGTGGGCCTCGGCCAGGTCGGCGACGTGGATGTAGTCGCGGACGCAGGTGCCGTCCGGCGTCGGGTAGTCCTCGCCGAAGACGGAGATCGCCTCCCGCTTGCCCTGCGCGACCTGGAGGACCAGCGGGATGAGGTGCGACTCGGGGTCGTGGCGCTCGCCCTGCCGGCCGTACGCGCCCGCCACGTTGAAGTAGCGCAGCGACACCGCGCCCAGACCGTGGGCGGCCGCCTCACCGGTGATCATGTGGTCGACGGCGAGCTTCGAGGCGCCGTACGGGTTGGTCGGCGAGGTCGGTGCCGACTCGACGATCGGCACCTCCTTCGGCTCGCCGTAGGTGGCGGCCGTGGAGGAGAAGACGAGCTTGCGCACGCCGGCCTCGCGCATGGCGCCCAGCAGCGCCATGGTGCCGCCGACGTTGTTGTCCCAGTACTTCTCGGGCTTCACGACCGACTCGCCGACCTGAGAGAAGGCGGCGAAGTGCAGGACTCCGTCGTAGGAGCCGTCCAGCCACTTGCCCGCGTCGCGGATGTCGCCCTCGATGAAGGTCGCGCCCGCCGGGACGCCCTCGCGGAAGCCCGTCGTCAGGTTGTCGAGGACGACGACGTCGTGGCCCGCCTCCAGCAGATGCTGGGCGACCACGCTGCCGACATAGCCCGCGCCACCGGTGACCAGGTACCTACCGCTCATGAACTCGCTACCTCTCGCAGTCGCTCGGCCGCGGCCTCCGGCCGGATGTCGTTGATGAACACGTTCATGCCGGACTCGGAACCCGCGAGAAACTTCAGCTTGCCGGGCGTGCGGCGGATGGTGAAAAGCTCGAGGTGGAGCGCGAAGTCGTCACGGTTGACGCCCTCGAACTCCTCCAGCGCGCCGAACGGGGCCTGGTGCCAGGCCGCGATGTAGGGCGTGAGGGGCTCACCTTCGCCGAAGATCCGGTCGAAGCGCCTCAAGAGTTCCAGATAAACCTTGGGGAATTCTGAGCGCGCGTCCTCGTCGAGCCCCAGCAGATCCGGCACCCGGCGCTTCGGGTACAGGTGGACCTCGTACGGCCAGTGCGCCGCGTACGGCACGAAGGCCACCCAGTGTTCACCCTCCAGGACGACCCGCTCGTCGGCGAGTTCGCGCTCCAGGACGGCGTCGAAGAGGTTCTCCCCGCCCGTCGCCTCCTTGTGGGCGGCGACCGACCGCAGGGTCAGTGCGGTGCGGGGCGTGGTGAAGGGGTACGCGTAGATCTGCCCATGCGGGTGACCCAAGGTCACACCGATCTCGGCACCGCGGTTCTCGAAGCAGAAGACCTGTTCCACGGAGGGCAGATGAGACAACTCCGACGTCCGGTCCGTCCACGCGTCGAGGACAAGCCGCACCTGCTCCTCGGTGAGGTCCGCGAAGGACGCGTTGTGGTCCGAGGTGAAGCAGACGACCTCGCAGCGACCGGAGTCACCGGCGAGGGACGGGAAGCGGTTCTCGAAGACCACGGCGTCGTACGACGAGTCCGGGATCTCGCTGAGCCGGTCGCCCTGCGACGGGCACAGCGGGCACTCGTCGGCCGGCGGGTGGTAGGTGCGGCCCTGGCGGTGCGAGGCGATCGCGACCGAGTCGCCGAGCAGCACGTCACGGCGGACCTCGGACGTGGTGACCGTCCGGTCCAGCGGACGGCGGTCCACCGCGTCCCGCACGGTGTCGTCGCGCAGGTCGTAGTAGATGAGCTCGCGACCGTCGGCCAGTCGGGTCGAGGTCTTCTTCACCGCCGGACTCCTTCACTCAAACAGAACTAAACACAAGTAACCATAACTCGACAGTCACGTCAACGTCGGAATCAAACAAAGTGCACCAGCGGAAGGGTTGAATGGCTGCCCATGCAAATCGTCACAAAAGACACATATCTAGCAGCCGAGCTGCGACTCCCCACTAACTGGCTCGACTACACGATCCTCGGCATCTACTTCGTGGTCGTCCTGGGCATCGGGTTCGCGGCCCGCCGCTCGGTGAAGACCAGCCTCGACTTCTTCCTCTCGGGGCGCTCGCTTCCCGCCTGGATCACCGGCCTGGCCTTCATCTCCGCCAACCTGGCCGCCACCGAGATCCTCGGCATGGCCGCCAACAGTGCGCAGTACGGCGTCTACACCGTGCACTGGTACTGGATCGGCGCCATCCCGGCGATGGTCTTCCTCGGCCTGGTGATGATGCCCTTCTACTACTCCTCGAAGGTCCGCTCGGTCCCCGAGATGCTGCTGCTGCGCTTCGACAAGTGGGCGCACCTGCTGAGCTCGGCGCTCTTCGCCTTCGCCGCGATCCTGATCTCCGGGGTCAACCTGTACGCCCTCGCGATCGTCGTCGAGGCGCTCCTCGGCTGGCCGCAGTGGGTGGCGATCGTGGTCGCGGGCGCCTTCGTGCTGGCGTACATCACGCTCGGCGGTCTGTCGTCGGCGATCTACAACGAGGTCCTGCAGTTCTTCGTGATCCTCGCGGCCCTCATCCCGATCGTGGTGCTGGGCCTGAAGAAGGTGGGAGGCTGGGGCGGCCTGACGGACAAGCTGACGGCCCAGCACGGCGCCGACTTCACGACGGCGTGGGGCGGTACGGGCATCGGCTCGGACAATCCGCTCGGCGCGAACTGGCTGACGATCGTGCTGGGCCTGGGCTTCGTGCTGTCCTTCGGCTACTGGACGACGAACTTCGCGGAGGTCCAGCGAGCGCTGTCGGCGAAGAACCTGAGCGCGGCCCAGCGGACCCCCCTGATCGCCGCCTACCCCAAGATCTTCATCGTCTTCCTGGTGATGATCCCGGGCCTGACGGCCGCGGCCCTGATCCCCGGCTTCGGCACCGCGGAGTCCGGCTACCAGTACAACGACGCGATCCCGTACCTGATGGAACAGCTGCTGCCCAACGGGGTCCTGGGCATCGCGGTGACCGGTCTGCTGGCCGCCTTCATGGCGGGCATGGCGGCGAACGTGTCGTCCTTCAACACGGTGTTCACGAACGACATCTGGGCGCGGTACGTGGAAAGGGGCCGCGAGGACGCCTACTACGTGCGCTTCGGCCGCCTGATCACGGTGATCGGCGTGGTGGCGTCGGTGGGCACGGCGTTCCTGGCCTCGTCCTTCTCGAACATCATGAGCTACCTCCAGACCCTGTTCTCCTTCTTCAACGTGCCGATGTTCGTCGTCTTCGTCGTCGGCATGTTCTGGAAGCGCGCGTCCGCGAAGTCGGGCTTCTGGGGCCTGCTGGCAGGCACGCTGGCGGCGATGGTGAACTACTTCTGGATCTACAAGCAGGGAATCATCGACATCCCGTCCGACCAGGGCGCCAACTTCGTCTCGGCGATCGTGGGCTTCATGGCGGGCGCGGTGGTCATGGTCGCGGTGTCGCTGTTCACCGCGCCCAAGCCGGCGGCGGAACTCCAGGGCCTGGTCTACGGCACCCGCTCGCCGGGCATGTCCGAGGCGCCGGCCGAGGGAGACGACGCCTGGTACCGCAGGCCGGCCCTGCTGGGCTGGGGCGCGGTGATCCTGGCTGCCGCCTGCTACATCCCGTTCTCGTTCTGATCGCGCTCCGGAAGGGAGTCTGAGAGACCATGTCCGACCACTCCGGCAAGAACGTCCAGCGGGAAGTCGCCGAACTGCAGGCCAAGTCCGCCACCGCGGCCCGCATCTTCGACCTGCGCCGCATCATCGGCGGCCTGTTCGTCCTCTACGGCGTCATCGTCACGATCGCCGGCATCAACCCCTCCGACGCCACCCTCGACAAGGCCGAGGGCGTCAACATCAACCTCTGGACCGGCCTCGGGATGCTGCTCCTCGGCATCTTCTTCCTGGTCTGGCTGAAGCTGCGGCCCACACCGCCGCCGGTCGCGCCGGAACTGGCAGAAACCGAAAGCCCGACCGAGTAAGGGGCCCCGGCGGGGCCGGAGCCCACGGGGGACTCCGGCCCCGTGCTCGTCATCCCCCCGGCTGCCCCGGTGGTGATCCGGGACGCCGTCTCCGCACCGCTCAGGCTTCCGGTCCTCCGCCCAGGTCCGGAACGGAGGAGTGCGGGATCGGGCCCGCCCGGTCCAGCAGGCCTGTTCGGGCCGCCAGGGCCGCTGCCTCCAGGCGGGATCCCACTCCCAGCTTCATCAGGACGCGTTGGACGTGGGTGCGGGCCGTGGAGGGGGCGATGCCCATGCCGGCCGCGATGAGCCTGGTGTCCTCGCCGTCGGCGACGCGTACCAGGACCTCCACCTCCCTCGGGGTGAGCATCTGGAGCAGCCGCTGGCCCTCGTCGTCGGGCTGGGCGGCCGGGTTGAGGAGTTCACTGAAGGCGCCTTGCAGAAGCTGGGGCGCGACCGCCGCCTCGCCCGCCCTCGCCTTCATGATCGCCCGCTCGACACCTTCGATGCGTTCGTCATGGCGCACATAGCCCGAGGCACCGGCGGCGAAGGCGGCCGCGATACCGCGCGGATTCGGTACCGGGCCCAGCACCAGAACCGCCACCTGCGGACGGTCGCGCTTGATCTTCACCACCGGGTCGAAGATGCCCGGTTCGGCCGGTGTCGCCGTGCCCAGCAGGCACACCTCGGGCGACCGGGTGATCACCAGCTCCGCCGCCCCCGCGGCGGGTGCCGCCGCGGCGAGCACCCGGTGCCCGCGCAGCTTCAACGCCGAGGCCAGCGCCTCCGCGAGCAGTCGGTGGTCGTCGACCACCATGAGCCGAACTCCCATCGAGCAACCCCCCAGTCCCCCCAATGGATCCCCATGCAACGATCCCCATGCCCCGCTGTGGGAGCTCCACTATGGATGCCCACTGATCGCACGGACAGGAGCCCCCTCCCGGCTCCCCCGCCCTTCATGCCCCCGGAAGCTACACGCTTGTTCGACGTTGCGCTCCCCCTACCGGTGAGAAGTGCCCCGGATCGACGGAATTTCCGGCATTCGAGGTTGATGGGTGGTACGTGCACGGCCCCGTCCCTGAGCAGGGACGGGGCCGTGATCACGGGTGGTTCTGCGCCTACTTCGCGCCGAAAGCGATCGCGAGATACCTCTTCTCGGTCGAACCGCTGCCGAAATCGCTCGCGTAGACCTTCGACATGAACAACTGGCCGTCGTGGTAGAGGATCTCGGAAGAGTCGGGGAGCATGCTGGTCTCCACGTCGCGCACCGCCTTCGTCGACGGCATCTCCAGGAGCTTCGTCTCCTTGAAAGAGCCGCCGTCGATGGTCACGATCTGGCCGCCCTTGTCGTACGGCGGTTGCTTGTACGCCAGCAGGTTGCCGCCGTCCATGCGCAGCGGGGTGATCGTGTAGCTGTCGCCGGCGTCAGCGCGCTGGCCGGTCTGCTTGCCGGAGGCCAGGTCGAAGGCGACGATCTCGTTGGTCCGGTTGCTGTACTCGTCACCGGTGCCGTCGTGTTCCGCGGTCTGCACGTAGAGCCGGTCGTTGCCGACCACGACCTGGAAGCAGTATTCGATCTGGTAGATCCCGTCACAGCGGGCTTCGTACTGGTCCGTCGCCAGGGAGACATGGGAGCGCAGTTTGCCGGTCTTGTTGTCGATGGCGAAGACATCCGAGATACCTCTGGCGCCCTCGACCTCGCCGACCTCGGCGGCCACGACCAGCGGCTCGGTGGAGATGATGCTCGCGTACTCGATGCCCTGCGCCAGCTTGTACTCGGAGATCACCTTCCCGGAGGCCGGGTCGATGGTCTGGATGTGCAGCTGGCGGGCGTCGTACGAGCCGCACTTGCGGACCGCGACCAGCTTCTCGCCGCCGCCGTAGCCCGCGTCGTAGCAGGGGTCGGTGGGCTTGGGGGTCCACAGGGACTTGCCTGTGGAGATGTCCCAGGCGGCACCGCCGCTGGTGCTGCCCGAGGCGACCGTGTTCGCGCTGACGTTGACGTTGTCCCAGGTGATCAGCCGGTCACCGGTCTTGGCCGTCTTGGTCCACAGCTTCTTGCCCGCGTCCAGGTCGATCGCGGCGATCTGGCTGCAGCCCGCGGTACGGTCCTTCGTCGGCATCGCCGGCTCAAAGGCGATGGCCGTCAGGTTGTCCTCGGTCATGTGCCGGCTGGCCCGGCACACCGGCCCGGGCAACTTGATCGTCCACAGCTTCGTGCCCTTGGCGAGGTCGTAGCCGACGATCTCGGCGATGCCGCTCTTGGCATAGACCTTGTCGGTCAGCCAGGAGCCGTCCACCGTGTACGTGGTGTCGACCTCGAGTTCGGGCTGCGGGACCTGGAAGAGGACGGACGCGGCGGTGCTGGAGGGGACCTTCTCGTCACCCTTGCTGGAGGTGCCGCCGGTGCCGCCCTTCTCGTCGCCGCCACCGCCGGTGCCGCCGCTGGTGCTCGCGGTGTCCTTCTTGTCGTCGCCGGACGAGGAGGCGTACCAGACACCGCCGCCCACGATCAGCGCGATCACCACCACCGCCGCGACGATGATCGCCAGCTGCGGACTGATCTTCCGTCCGCCACCGGCAGGCTGACCGGGCTGGGGGTGCATCGGCATGGTCGGCTGCGGGTAGCCGTAACCGGGCTGCTGGCCATAGGGGTCGGGCTGGCCGTAACCGCCGGGCTGCTGCTGCCCGTACGGGTTCGGCTGCTGCCCGTACGGCGTCTGCTGCTGGCCGGGATAGCCGTAGCCCTGGTCCGCCGGCGGTGCCTGCGGGGGCGGGGGCGTCTGCGGGGCGCCCTGCGGCGGCGGGGGCGTCTGGGGGTAGCCGTAACCGGGCTGCTGGGCCGGCGGCTGCGGGGCGCCGAATCCGGGCTGCTGCGGCGGCTGGTCCTGCGGCGGGCCGAAACCTCCCCCGGGCGGGGGCTGGTTGGGCGGCGGGGGCGGCGGCTGGGTCATGACGCGGGTACCTCGGGAAGTAGGGACGACGGCGGGAACGTGACGGTGCGAGGGGCTACTTGCCGTAGGCGAGCATCAGCTTCTCCTGCGTGTCGTCGTTGCCGCTCAGCCGTGTGGTCGAGAGGTAGAAGCGTCCGTCGACCCAGTCGACGGCCTTGGAGTAGAAGCCGTCCTCGATGTCGGCGATGCCCGCCGGGTTCTGGAGCAGCTTGGCCGGCTTGTGGTTCGAGCCGGTGGTGGCGAGGGAGACGACCTGACCGCCCGCGTCGTACGACGGCTGGACGTAGGCGATGAGCTTGCCGTTCTCGATCTTCAGCGGCAGCATCGACTCGTCCGCCGGGGACTTGACCCGCCACTTCTCCTTGCCGTTGGAGAGGTTGATCGCCACGATCTCGTTGGCGCTGGAGGTGGCCTCGGTGGGCAGGTAGAGCGTGTCCGCGTCGGCGACCGCGCCCGTGCAGCCCGTCAGGTCACGCGCGAAGATCGCCCAGTCGCAGGCGGGGGCGAAGTCCTCGTCGAAGGCGACCTGGGAGCGGAACTTGCCGCCGTCGGTGAACGTGGAGATGTTCCAGCTGTTCTTGTCCTTGTTGGTGCTGTAGATGACCAGCGGGTCGAGGGAGTAGGCGCGCGCGACCCGCCAGCCCTTGTCGAACTTCTGGGTCCACTTGACCTTGCCGGTCGTCGGGTCCAGTTCCTGCACCTCGTCGTGCTCGTTGTCACCGGAGGCGTCGCAGGAGGAGACGGCGATCAGCTTGGCGCCGCCCGCGAAGGCGCTGGGGAAGCAGGCGTTGCCGTACTTCGCCTTGTCGAAGAGCTTCTTGCCGGTCTCGACGTCGTAGCCGGTGCCCGACATCGAGCGGCCCACCATCAGCGTCTTGCCGGTGATGGACAGTTCGATCTGGAGGGTGCTGTCGAACAGCTCGCCGTCGGCGACCTCGCCGCTCCAGCCCTTCTCGCCGGTGTTGAGGTCGATCTCCTGGAGCTTGTTGCACTCCGCGCGGTCGCTGCTGCCGCTCATGTAGGCCACGACGATCTTGCCGGAGGCCGTCTGCTGCGGGGTGGTCGCGCAGATCTTCTGGTCGAAGGTGATCGGGGCCCAGGTGGGCTTGCCGTCGCCGACGTTGTAGGCGAAGAGCTGCTTGTAGGCCGCCTTCACCGCGGTCTTGTCGGTGATCCACATGCCGGGGGCGTCGGCGCCGTTGCCGGGCGCGTCGGGCGCGTCCTTGTACCAGAGCACCTTCGACTCACCGGACTGGCGGCCCTCGTTGAGGTCCGTCTGCTCCTCGCCGCCGCCACCGTCGCCGTAGCCGGGGTTGACCGGGTCGTCGGAGGCGGACGGCTTGGGGCTGCCGCTCTCCTTGGCGACCGGCTTCTTCGGGTCGTCGTCGCCGCCGCTCGCGACCGCCCACACGGTGCCGCCGACCACCAGCAGCCCGGCCACGGCCGCGGCGATGAGGAGGCCCGGCTTGCCCTTGAAGGGGTTGCGCGAGCCGGACGGCGGGGTGCCGGGGCCGCCGGGGTACTGCGGCTGGGGCGGGTAGCCGTAGCCGGGCTGGCCGTAGGGGCCGGGCGGCTGGGGCTGACCGTAGGGACCGGGCTGGCCGTAGGGGCCCGGCTGCTGGGGCTGGGCGTACGGCCCCGGCTGCTGCGGCTGGCCGTACGGACCGGCGGGCTGCTTCTGGGGGTAGCCGTAACCGGGCTGGGGCGCACCCGCCGGCGGCCCCTGCGGAGGCGGCGGCGTCTGCGGCGGGCCCGCAGGGGGCGGCGGCGCGCCGAAGCCACCCTGCGGCGGCGGGTCCTGCGGTGCTCCGAAGCCGGGCGGCTGGTTGGGCGGCTGGGACATCAGCGCGTTCCCCCTCGTTCACTGATTTATAGCCACGCCCTGAGGTACGTAACGGACTCAGAGTCGTACTCAGAAAGATCTCAGACGGCTCTTTCTATCACCCGGGACCGACAGGAACCCGGGCCGATCATCCCCTGTACCCAAGGGAGGACCGGCCCGTGATGCCTCCGTTATGCGCCTTCACGCACCCTTCACGCGTCCTCGGCGAGTTCCAGCCAGCGCATCTCCAGCTCCTCGCGCTCCGCGGCCAAGTCCCGAAGCGTGCCGTCGAGTTCGGCCACCTTCGCGAAGTCCGTTGCGTTGTCGGCGATTTGGGCGTGCAGCTTGGTCTCCTTCTCGGAGATCTTGTCGAGCTGCCGCTCGATCTTCTGGAGCTCCTTCTTGGCGACGCGCTGATCGGCGGCACTCTTCTCCGGGACGGCCTTCTGGACGACCGGGGCCGAGGCGGCGGCCGCCTCCTCCATCTTGTGGCGGCGCTCGATGTACTCGTCGATACCGCGCGGCAGCATCCGCAGGGTGGCGTCGCCGAGGAGGGCGAAGACCCGGTCGGTGGTCCGCTCGACGAAGAAGCGGTCGTGGGAGATGACGATCATCGAGCCGGGCCAGCCGTCGAGCAGGTCCTCCAGCTGGGTCAGTGTCTCGATGTCGAGGTCGTTGGTGGGCTCGTCGAGGAAGAGGACGTTGGGCTCGTCCATGAGGAGACGCAGGAGCTGGAGCCTGCGCCGCTCACCACCCGACAGGTCGCCGACCGGCGTCCACTGCTTCTCCTTGTTGAAGCCGAACGTCTCGCACAGCTGCCCGGCGGTCATCTCGCGCCCCTTGCCGAGGTCGACGCGCTCACGCACCCGCTGCACCGCCTCGAGCACCCGCAGGGCCGGGTCGAGTTCGGCGACCTCCTGGGAGAGATAGGCGAGCTTGACCGTCTTGCCCACCGAGACCCGCCCGCCGACGGGCTGGGTCTCGCCCCCGGTCCGCCAGGCCTCGCGCATGGCGCGCAGCAGGGAGGTCTTGCCGGCGCCGTTGACCCCGACCAGGCCGATGCGGTCGCCGGGGCCGAGCTGCCAGGTGATGTGCTTGAGCAGCACCTTGGGGCCGGCCTGGACGGTCACGTCCTCCAGGTCGAAGACCGTCGTGCCGAGCCGCGTGGACGCGAACTTCATCAGCTCGCTGCTGTCTCGCGGCGGCGGAACGTCCTTGATGAGCTCGTTGGCGGCCTCGACGCGGAAGCGCGGCTTGGACGTACGGGCCGGGGCGCCGCGGCGCAGCCAGGCGAGCTCCTTGCGGACCAGGTTCTGCCGCTTGGTCTCCTCGGTGGCGGCGATCCGCTCGCGCTCGGCGCGGGCGAAGACGTAGTCGGAGTAGCCGCCCTCGTACTCGTAGACATCGCCCTTCTGCACGTCCCACATGCGTGTGCAGACCTGGTCGAGGAACCAGCGGTCGTGGGTGACGCAGACGAGCGCGGACCGGCGCTCGCGCAGATGGCGGGCGAGCCAGGAGATGCCCTCGACGTCGAGGTGGTTGGTGGGCTCGTCGAGCACGAGCAGGTCCTGCTCCTCGATGAGGAGCTTGGCGAGCGCGATCCGGCGGCGCTCACCGCCGGAGAGCGGGCCGATGACGGTGTCCAGTCCCTGCGGGAAGCCAGGCATGTCGAGGCCGCCGAAGAGACCGGTCAGGACGTCGCGGATCTTGGCGTTGCCGGCCCACTCGTGGTCGGCCATGTCCCGGATGACCTCGTGCCGGACGGTCGCGGCCGAGTCCAGGGAGTCGTGCTGGGTGAGGACGCCGATCCGGATCCCGCCGGAGTGCGTGACCCGGCCGGTGTCGGCGTCCTCCAGCTTGGCGAGCATCCGGATCAGGGTGGTCTTGCCGTCGCCGTTGCGGCCGACGACACCGATGCGATCACCCTCCGAGACGCCGAGCGAGACGCCGTCGAGCAGGGCACGGGTGCCGTACACCTTGCTGACGTTCTCGACATTGACCAGATTGACGGCCATTTCTCTCCTGACAAGGGGGATGCTCGACCCTCCAGGGTAGTCCGGCCGCCGGTCGCCCCTCGCCCCGCACCCGCTACGCCGCCCTCCTCAGCGGGTCAGCGGGCGGCTGCCGCCCGCACCTCGGCCGGCAGGTCGTACATCGTCTGCCCGGGGCAGTCCGTCTCCGGCCAGTCGCCGCGTCCGCCAGTCGCCGTGTCCGGCAGACGCAGGTCGGCGCCGGCCCAGCGGGCGCCGACGTAGGGGGCGGCGAAGGCGGTGGTGGCCGATGCGGACACGGACCTGCCTTCCAGGGGCCCGTGGTGTTGCCCACGTACTACGTCCGCAGTAGATCGTGTGGAGATCGGGCAAAGACGTCAGGATCCGGCCACCACGGTCGCACCCGCCGCGGGCCCCGACGCGGTCCGCACGGTCCGGCAGGTGCCGGACGCCGTCAGGGCCGCGGCCACCTTCGCCGCGGCCTGCGGATCGCGCGTCAGGAACGCCGTCGTCGGACCCGATCCCGACACCAGCGCGGCGAGCGCACCCGCGGTCCGGCCGGCCGCGAGGGTGTCGGCGAGCTCCGGGAAGAGCGAAAGGGCGGCGGGCTGAAGGTCGTTGGAGACGGCCGCGGCGAGCGCGTCGGCGTCGCCCTTCGCGAGCGCGTCGATCAACTCCTGCGAGGCGACGGGCTCGGGGACGTCGAGCCCCTCGGTCAGCCGGTCGAACTCCCGGAAGACGGCCGGGGTGGACAGCCCGCGCCCCGCCATCGCGAAGACCCAGTGGAAGGTCCCGCCGACGTCGAGCACGCGCAGCTTCTCCCCCCGCCCGGTCCCGAGCGCGGCCCCGCCCACCAGGCTGAACGGCACGTCGCTGCCCAACTCGGCGCAGATCTCGAGCAGTTCCTCGCGGGAGGCGTTCGTGCCCCACAGGGTGTCGCAGGCCAGCAGCGCCCCGGCACCGTCCGCACTGCCGCCGGCCATGCCGCCGGCGACGGGGATGTCCTTGGCGATGTGGAGGTGCACGGCGGGTTCGATGCCGCGTCGCCCGGCGAGGGCCAGCGCCGCGCGCGCCGCCAGGTTCGTCCGGTCGAGCGGCACCTGCCCCGCGTCCGGCCCCGCGCAGGTGACGCGCAGTTCGTCGGCCGGGGTGACCGTCACCTCGTCGTGGAGGCCGACCGCGAGGAAGACGTTGGCCAGGTCGTGGAAGCCGTCGGGGCGGGCGGCGCCGACCGCGAGCTGGACGTTGACCTTCGCGGGGACGCGGACGGTGACGCTCATGGGCGGTTCGGCTCCTCGTTGGCGTGGTTGTCGTGTTCGACGCGGTTCTCGGCGATGCGGGCGAACTCCTCGACGGTGAGGGCCTCCCCGCGCGCCTGCGGCGAGACCCCGGCGGCGACGAGCGCGGCCTCGGCGGCGGCCGCGGACCCGGCCCATCCGGCGAGGGCGGCCCGCAGTGTCTTGCGCCGCTGGGCGAAGGCCGCGTCGACGACGGCGAAGACCTCGCGCCTGGAGGCGGTGGTCGTGACCGGCTCGGCGCGCTTGACGAGCGACACGAGCCCGCTGTCGACGTTGGGCGCGGGCCAGAAGACCTTGCGGCCGATGGACCCGGCCCGCTTGACGTCGGCGTACCAGTTGGCCTTCACCGACGGCACGCCGTACACCCGGGAGCCGGGCCCCGCGGCGAGCCGGTCCGCGACCTCGGCCTGGACCATGACGAGGGTCCGCTCGATGGTCGGGAAGGTCTCCAGCATGTGCAGGAGGACGGGTACGGCGACGTTGTAGGGCAGGTTCGCCACGAGCGCGGTGGGCGCCGGGCCCGGCAACTCGCCGACCTGCATCGCGTCGGAGTTCACCAGCGCGAACCGGTCGGCCCGGCCGGGCATGCGGGCCGCGATGGTGGCGGGCAGCGCGGCGGCGAGCACGTCGTCGATCTCGACCGCGGTGACGCGGTCCGCGACTTCGAGCAGCGCGAGGGTGAGGGACCCGAGCCCCGGACCGACCTCGACGACGACGTCGTCCGGGCGGACGTCTGCGGTGCGGACGATACGGCGCACCGTATTCGCGTCGATCACGAAGTTCTGCCCGCGCTGCTTGGTCGGTCGCACACCGAGGACTTCCGCGAGCTCACGGACGTCGGCGGGGCCGAGAAGGGCGTCGGGGGCGGGGCTGCTGCTCACGGCCACAAGGGTACGGGGCGGCGGGGGCACCCCTCACCCGTGCAGCCGGCTCCCGCAGTGCGGCCACGGGCTGGCGCCCCGCTGCACATACAGCTTCTTCGCCCGGAAGGTCTGCTCCGCCGCCGGTGCGTCCTGCGGCCGTCCGCTTCCGCCCAGCGCCTGCCAGGTCCGGGTGTCGAACTGGTACAGCCCGCCGTACGTCCCCGAAGGGTCCACCGCGTCGGGCCGGCCCCCCGACTCGCATGCGGCCAGTTGCTGCCAGTCCAGTCCGTCCGCGCCCTGCACGGACATCGGCATCGGCCTGGTTCCCACCTTCACCAGCTGCGTCCGCGGCTCCCGGAGCACCTCGGTCCTGATCCGCCGCGGCTTCTGCCTGACGCCGTTGACGGTCCGCAGGGAGTACGTGATCCGCCGCAGCCCCGCCTGCCCCGCCTGCTCGACGACCTCCGTGCCCTTGAACAGCGAGGGGTCCTCGGTCCGCTCCACCCAGAACGGGATCGCCTCCTCGCGGACCTCCTTGGTCCCGGTGATCCGCAGCACGGTGACGGTCTGCCCGTCACGCGGAAAACTTCCCGGTGCGACCGACGTCGTGTCCTGTCCGCGCAGGGTGATGCCGGCCTCCTCGACGACCTCCCCCACGGTCGCCGCGTTCGTGCGCACGGTGCGCGACCGGCCGTCCGCCATGACCGTGACCGCGCGCTCGGTGCGCACGTCCAGCGTGAGCCCCTCGCGTCCGATCGGCCGGGAGCGCGAGGTCGACAGATACGCGCCCTCCGCGCGCACCCCCAGCTGCTTGAGCGCCCCGTCCACCGTGCGCGCCGTCGTCCACACCTCGCGCCGCTCCCCGTCCAGCGTGAGCCGTACGGGACGCCCGTAGTGCACGGCGATCTCGTCGCCGCTGGAGAGCTCCGTCCCGGGAGCGGGCGCGACCACGTCGTGCGCTCCCACGTCGACGCCCTCGTCGGCGAGGAGTTCGGTCACGTCGTCGGCGAAGGTGTGCAGCGTGCGCGGCTTGCCGTCGACGGTCAGCTCGATCGCCTTGTCCTTGGCGACGAACGCGGTGGTGCCGCCGGCGAGGAACGCCACGACCAGTGCCTGGGGCAGCAGCCGGCGCATCGCGCTGTCCGGACGCTCGGCGCCCCGCCCCTTCCGCCGGCGCGCGGCCCGCCGGCCCGCTCCGCTGTGCGGCGCGGGCGCCTCGGGCAGCTCATAGGCGGGCCGGTAGGGGTCCTCGTACGACACGGGCATCGGCGGGGTCGGCAGTGTCGGCGCGACCTGGACGCCGTACGCCACCGTCTCCGCGCTGTGCGGGTCGTACACCGCGGCGTACGGATCGTTCGGGCCGTACGTCTCGTACGTCTGGTACTGGGAGTTGCTCACGCCGACACGCTCCAGGGTCCAGAGAGACCCAGAACCTAGCGGAGTGTCCGTCACTCTCCAAAGCGACGCGGCTACGGGTGGTGACGGCCGATCGGGTCAGTAGTCGAACGCCCGAGCGGTGTTCGCGGCGAGTGCCGTGGCCAACGTGTCCTCGTCGATGCCCCGCACCGCGGCCATCGCGCGCACCGTGACCGGGATGAGATACGGCGCGTTGGGCCGTCCGCGGTACGGCACCGGTGTCAGGAAGGGCGCGTCGGTCTCCACGAGGAGCAGCTCCGGCGGGGCCACCGCGACCGCGTCCCGCAGGTTCTGGGCGTTCTTGAAGGTGACGTTGCCGGCGAAGGACATGAAGTATCCGGCGCGGGCGCAGAGCTCGGCCATCTCGGCGTCGCCGGAGTAGCAGTGGAAGACGGTGCGCTCGGGGGCGCCCTCCTCCTTGAGCACGCGCAGGACGTCGGCGTGGGCGTCGCGGTCGTGGATGACCAGGGCCTTGCCGTGCCGCTTGGCGATCTCGATGTGGGCGCGGAAGGAGCGCTCCTGCGCCTCCTTGCCCTCGGGGCCGGTGCGGAAGTAGTCGAGGCCGGTCTCGCCGACACCCTTGACCTGCGGAAGCGCGGCCAGGCGCTCGATCTCCGCGAGCGCCTCGTCAAGCGCCTGCGCGCCCCCCGGCTGCCGCGCGCCCTGCCGGGACCAGCCGTCGGGATCGCCGTGGACGATGCGCGGCGCCTCGTTGGGGTGCAGGGCGACGGTCGCGTGGACGGCGTCGTACCGCGCCGCCGTGTCCGCGGCCCACTGCGAGCCCCGGACGTCGCAGCCGACCTGCACGACCGTCGTCACGCCCACCGACGCGGCCTTCGCGAGGGCCTCCTCGACCGTCCCGGACTGCATGTCGAGGTGGGTGTGGGAGTCGGCGACGGGCACCTGGAGGGGCGCGGGGAGCGGCGGCGCTGTGCTTTCTGCGTGCTTCTCGCGAGCGCTGGAGCTTGAGGAGGGCATGCCCCGATCCTACGAAAGGGGCATGCCCTCTCCCCGGGGGGAGGCGGGGCTTCAGCTCGCCTTGCGGTGGTGGAACGGGTGGAGGAGATCGGACAGCTGCCAGTGGTGGCGCTCCTTGGCCTGCGCGGGCACCTCGGGCGCCTCGACCGGCCCGGCCTGCGGGGCGCGGCGCTGCCGGCGGTGCACGGCGTCGAGCACCGAGGACACCTGCCCCGCCCGCATGATGCGGACGACGTGCCCGTCGCAGTTCTGGCACGTGGGCCTGCTCAGCGGCGACGGCACGATCTGGCCGTTCGCGACGTACATGATGAAGTCGTGGCCGTCGGCACCGGTGTGGTGCTCGATCTCGTACGACTGCTCCCAGCCGTGCCCGCACCGCATGCAGGCGAAGGAATACGACTCGTGGACGACGGCGGTGGCGCCGCTGCGCAGTGCGGCGGTCTGCCCTGCGATCTCGCTCATGCCAGCTCCTCTGGTCCGCTGGACCCAGGGACGGGTGCGTCCCTTCATCCAGTGGACGCTTCCGCCGGAGCGAATGCATCAGCCCTGTCGAGTGTTGGAACCGTCTTGGACTTTCCTTGCCGAAACGGCCTCTGCGGCGGGGGCTGCGCTTTGCCTTCGGCCATCCCTCTTTGCCTACCCGTGGGGCGCACGCTCAGAGGAGAAGCGCCCTGCTCAGGGGCGCTTTGCGCCCTCTGGGCAGGGGCGCGGGGCGGTATCGGTCCACGGCTCCGCCGCGTGGGCGCGACCAGCCACAGCGAACGGGCACCCCGCGACGATCGACCACCCCGACGGCGCGCCCGAAGAGAACGCCCTCATCCACCAGCTTGCTTCGCTGCGACCACGGCGTCGAAAACGTGCCGTTTCGGCAGTCCCGCCTCCGCCGCCACCGCCGCGATCGCCTCCTTGCGCCGCTCGCCCGCCTCCTCGCGCACCCGCACCCGGCGCACCAGCTCCGGGCCGTCGAGCTCCTCGGGCCCCTTCTCCGGCGCCCCCTCGACGACGACGGTGATCTCCCCGCGCACCCCCTCCGCGGCCCACGCGGCCAGCTCCCCCAGCGGGCCCCGCTTGACCTCCTCGTACGTCTTGGTCAGCTCGCGGCAGACGGCGGCCCGCCGCTCCGCGCCGAACACCTCGGCCATCGCGGCGAGGGTGTCGTCGAGCCGGTGCGGGGCCTCGAAGTACACGAGGGTGCGCCGCTCCTGGGCGACCTCCCGCAGCCGGGTCAGCCGTTCGCCCGCCTTGCGCGGCAGGAACCCCTCGAAGCAGAACCGGTCGACGGGCAGCCCCGACAGCGCGAGCGCGGTGAGGACGGCGGAGGGGCCGGGCACGGCGGTGACCCGGATGTCCTTCTCGACGGCGGCCGCCACCAGCCGGTAGCCGGGGTCCGAGACCGACGGCATCCCGGCGTCGGTCACGAGCAGCACGCGCGCGCCGCCGACGAGCTCCTCGACCAGTTCCGGCGTACGGGCGGCCTCGTTGCCCTCGAAGTACGACACGACGCGCCCCTTGGGCGTCACCCCGAGCGCCTGGGTGAGGCGCCGCAGCCGCCGGGTGTCCTCGGCGGCGACCACGTCCGCGCCGGCCAGTTCCGCGGCGAGCCGGGGCGGGGCGTCCGCGGTGTCGCCGATGGGGGTGCCTGCCAAAACAAGGGTTCCTGTCACGTTTCCATCCTCGCAGCACCCATCCACGGGACTCCCACAGCCGGGTTCCCTACGATGGCGCGGTGACCAGTACAGCGTCGTCCATGGACTCCACGGACACCCGACAGGCCCAGGCACCGCAAGACCAGCGGCCGTCGTGGCAGCAGCGGCTGCGCCGTTTCGGCTACACGGCCGGGCCCAGAAGCGACGTGCGGGACCGGCTCGTGCCGCCGTACACGCAGCCCAACCCTCGGATGTGGGCGGCGCTCGGGCTGCCGAAGGCGCTGGTCGAACGGATCGTGCGCTGGTCCGGCTGGGGCGGTCCGCTGCTCGTCACCCTGGTCGCGGGCGTCATCCGGTTCTGGAACCTGGGCGGCCCCAAGGCGGTGATATTCGATGAGACGTACTACGCCAAGGACGCCTGGGCGCTCGTCCACCGCGGCTTCGAGGTCAACTGGGACAAGAACGCCAACGACCTGATCCTGGACGTCGGCAGCAAGGTGTCGGTCCCGACGGACCCGTCGTACGTCGTGCATCCACCGGTCGGCAAGTACGTCATCGGACTCGGCGAGCTGATGTTCGGGTTCGACCCGTTCGGCTGGCGGTTCATGACGGCCCTGCTCGGCACCCTCTCGGTGCTGATGCTGTGCCGTATCGGCCGCCGTATCTTCCGCTCGACGTTCCTCGGCTGTCTGGCCGGCGCGCTGATGGCGGTGGATGGGCTGGCCTTCGTGATGGCCCGCACCTCGCTGCTCGACGGCGTGCTGATGTTCTTCGTGCTGGCCGCGTTCGGCGCTCTGGTCGTCGACCGCGACCGGGTCCGGGAGAAACTCGCGGCCGCGCTCCCGCTCGACGCGGACGGCCGGGCCCGTCCCGACGCGCACACCGCCGAGACGACCCGCTTCGGATGGCGCCCCTGGCGCTGGCTGGCCGGTCTGATGCTGGGCCTGGCCATCGGCACCAAGTGGAACGGCCTGTACATCCTGGCCGCGTTCTGCGTCATGGCGGTCCTGTGGGACGTCGGCTCCCGCAAGGTCGCGGGCGCCCGCCACCCGTACGGGGCGGTCCTCAGGCGCGACCTGGGCCTGACCTTCCTGGCGACGGTGCCGGTGGCGATCGCCACGTATCTGCTGTCCTGGCTCGGCTGGATCCTCTCCCCCACGGACGGCACCGGCGGCTACTACCGCAACTGGGCCGCGACGGACGGCAAAAACAGCGACTGGTCCTGGCTGTTCCCGGACTGGTGGCGCAGCCTGTGGCACTACGAGCACCAGGTCTACGAGTTCCATGTCGGCCTGCACTCCCCGCACACGTACCAGTCCAACCCGTGGAGCTGGATCGTCGACGGCCGCCCGGTCTCGTTCTTCTACGAGTCCCCCCTGCCCGGCAACGACGGCTGCCCCGCCGACGCCGGCGAGAAGTGCGCCCGCGAGGTCCTCGCCATCGGCACCCCGCTGCTGTGGTGGGTGGCCGCCTTCGCGATCGCCTACGTCCTGTGGCGCTGGCTCTTCCGCCGCGACTGGCGCGCGGGCGCGATCGCCTGCGGCATCGCCGCCGGCTACCTCCCCTGGTTCATGTACCAGGAACGCACGATCTTCTTCTTCTACGCCGTCGTCTTCCTGCCCTTCCTGTGCCTGGCCGTCGCGATGATGCTCGGCGCGATCATCGGCCGGCCCGGCTCCAGCGACACCCGGCGCGTGGCGGGGGCCACGGGGGCGGGTGTGCTGGTGCTGCTGATCGCCTGGAACTTCATCTACTTCTGGCCCCTGTACACCGGGACCGCCATCCCGATCGACGACTGGCGTTCACGGATGTGGCTGGACACCTGGGTCTAGCGGTCCGGCACCGGTCTCTCTTCGGCCAACAAAAGGAAACACCTCTCACAGTTGTCACTCACGCCACTTACAGTGCGAGGACTGATAACGGGGAGGGGTTCAGTTCCATGGGCAAGGGGGTCAAGGCCGCCGTCGTCGGCAGCGTGTTCGCCGTGATGGTGGGTGGGGCCGGGTACGGCGCGTTCAACATCGTGTCCGCGCTGAACGACGACGGGGGATCCGGCGGGTCCGAGGTGAAGTCGGGGCCGCCGAGCGGGGACGAGGTCGAGGAGACGTCGGGGAAGTTCTTCGCGGCCTGGGAGAAGGGCTCCGCGGCGTCGGCGTCGCAGTACACGAACAACAACGCGGCCGCCCGGGCACTGCTGACGGAGTACCGCGAGGCCGCGCACATCACTGGCGTGAGGATCACGCCCGGTACGGCTCAGGGGGCCACCGTCCCCTTCACCGTGAAGGCGAAGGTGGCGTACCGGGGGACGTCCGAGCCCCTGTCGTACAAGAGCAGTCTGACCGTCGTCCGTGGTCGCACCAGCGGCAAGGCGCTCGTGGACTGGAAGCCGTCCGTGATCCACCCGGAGCTGCGGACGGCCCGGGACGCGCTCGTCACCGGCCCGTCCGCGACCCCGCCCATCGAGGCGGTGGACCGGGGCGGCAAGGTGCTGACGAAGGACAAGTACCCCTCGCTGGGCCCGGTCCTGGACGCGCTGCGCGCCAAGTACGGCGCGAAGGCGGGCGGCACCCCGGGCGTCGAGCTGTTCGTCCGGCACGACGGCGACGGCTCCCCCGACACCCCGCTGCTGGCCCTCTCCAAGGGCAAGGCGGGCAGGCTTCAGACGACGATCAGCGCGAGCGCGCAGGCGGCGGCCGAGACCGCGGTGACGAAGTACGCCAACTCCTCGGTGGTGGCCGTCAAGCCGACCACGGGCGAGGTGCTGGCGGTCGCCAACCACCGCGAGGACGGCTTCAACGCGGCCTTCGAGGGTGCGCAGCCCCCCGGCTCCACGATGAAGATCCTCACCTCGGCGATGCTCATCGACAACGGCGTGACCTCGATGAACGGCCCGGCGCCCTGCCCGGACGACGCGATGTGGCAGGGGCAGACCTTCAAGAACCTGAAGAACATGAAGCCGGACCTGAACGCCACGCTCGCCAACAGCTTCATGCGGTCCTGCAACACGGCCTTCATCAAGCTGATCGACGAGGACCCGCTCACCGACGAGTCGCTGACCACGGAGGCGCAGACCAAGTTCGGGCTCGGCCGGGACGACTGGAAGACCGGCATCACCTCGGTCGACGGCAGCGTCCCCGCCGAGAGCGGCCCGGACCGGGCCGCCAACGCGATCGGCCAGGGCAAGGTCACCATGAACCCGCTGAACATGGCGTCCGTGACGGCCACCGCGATCACCGGCACCTTCCGCCAGCCCTACCTGGTCTCGCCGAAGCTGGACGACCGCAAGCTGGCCACCGCCGAGGGGCTGCGGGCGGGCACGGCCGACCAGCTGAAGCAGATGATGCGGCTGACGGCCACCCAGGGCACCGCGGCACCGGTCATGCGGGGGCTCGGCGGGGACATCGGGGCGAAGACCGGTTCGGCGGAGGTGGACAATGTGGCCACCTCCAACAGCTGGTTCACCGGCTTCCGCGATGATGTCGCCGCGGCGGCCATGACCGAACAGGGCGGCCACGGCGTCGACGCGGCCGGCCCGATCGTGAAGGCCGTACTGGCGGCGGGTGGCTGAACTCACCCGCACAGGACGGGACTCTAGGGTGGTCGCCGTCGTTGAGTGAGGGACGAGGGCGACGGGGACCCTGGGGAAACGCGGAGGACAGAGAGCTGTGGGCAAGAGAAGGCGCGTCGCCGAGCGACGGAAGACGCATCGCCCCGCCGTGATCGGCGGGATGATCGCCGTGGTCGTCGGCGGCGCCGGCTTCGCCGTGTACGCGCTGTACGGGGGCGGGGCGGCGGCCGAGGACCGGACCTCCGCCGTCGCCGACCAGAAGCCGAAGGTCAAGACCGGCCCGCTGTCCGCGACAGAGGTCAGCACCGCGGCGCGGACCTTCCTCACGTCCTGGCAGTCGGGCCAGGTCACCCGGGCCGCGGCCGTCACGGACGACACCGCGGCGGCCACGAAGCTGCTCACCGCCTACCCCAAGGACGCCCACCTCAAGGACGTCACCCTCACCCCCGGCACCCGCACCGGCGACAAGGTCCCCTTCTCCGTGAAGGCGACGGTGTCGTACAAGGACACCAGCAAGCCGCTGACGTACGACAGTTCGCTGACCGTCGTGCGCGACACCGCCACCGGCAAGCCGCAGGTCGACTGGCACTCCTCGGTCGTCCACCCCGACCTGAAGGACGGCGACACCCTGGTCACCGGCGAGTCCGGGACCCCGCCGATCAAGGCGCTCGACCGGGACGGCGGGGAGATCACCGAGAAGAAGTACCCGTCGCTGGGCTCGGTCCTGGACGGGCTGCGGGAGAAGTACGGCCAGAAGGCCGGCGGCAGGGCGGGCGTCGAACTCCAGGTGGTGCGCGGCAAGGAGTCCAAGGCGGACGAACTGTCCGACAAGACGCTGCTGACGCTGAGCAAGGGCACGCCCGGCACGGTGAAGACCACGCTCAGCCCGGCCATGCAGGCGGCCGCCGAGGCGCAGGTCGCGAAGAAGGCGAAGTCGTCCGTGGTGGTGCTGCGTCCGTCGACCGGGGAGATCCTGGCCGCCGCGAACGCCTCCCACGGCTTCAACGTCGCGTTCCAGGGCTCGCTCGCCCCCGGTTCGACGATGAAGGTCGTCACCTCGTCGCTGCTGATCGAGAAGGACCTCGCGTCGGCGGACAAGAAGCACCCGTGCCCGAAGTACTTCACGTACGGCGGCTGGAAGTTCCAGAACGACGACAAGTTCCAGATCAAGAACGGCACCTTCAAGGCGAGCTTCGCCCGCTCCTGCAACACCGCCTTCATCAGCCAGGCGCCGGAGCTGGACAACGACTCGCTGACCGAGCAGGCCCAGCAGGTCTTCGGTCTGTCCATGAACAACTGGGCGGTCGGCGTGCCCACCTTCGACGGCTCGGTGCCGGTGCAGTCGCAGGCGCAGATGGCGGCCTCGCTGATCGGCCAGGGCGGGGTGCGGATGAACCCGCTGAACATGGCGTCGGTGTCGGCGACCGTCGAGTCGGGCGTCTTCAGGCAGCCCTATCTGGTCTCACCGGACGTGGACGGGCGGACGCTGGCGAAGGCCTCGCGCACGATGTCGTCGGGCACGCTCTCGCAGCTGCGTGAGCTCATGTCCTACACGGCGGCGTACGGCACGGCGGCCGAGGCGATGCAGGGGGTCTACGGCACCGTGGGCGCGAAGACCGGCTCGGCGGAGGTCGACGGTCAGAAGAAGCCCAACGGCTGGTTCACGGCGTACCGCGGCGACCTGGCGGCGGCCGGTGTGGTCCAGTCGGGCGGGCACGGCGGTGACACGGCGGGCCCGATCGTGGCGGCGCTGCTGAAGCTGGGCGGTTAGCCCCGTACGGGAGTGGCCATGTAGGTCCGGCGCAGGAACCTGAGCAGGGCCTTCGACTCGAACTGCACCACAGAGACGCCCTGGGCGGAGTGGAACTCCACCACGGCCTGCACCCGGCCGCACGGCCACACCCGGACGTCCCCGGCCTCGACCGGCGCCCGCAGGCCCCGTTCCAGCAGCTCGCGCTGGAAGGTCCACTCGTGCGGGCCGGGAAGCCCGACCCGTACCGCGCGCGGGTCGGTGTCGGGGTCGTAGCGCAGCACGACCGGGACGGCCTCGGGTTCCGCGATCGCGAGGTCGGCGTCCGTGACGATGTGGGCTCGCGCGTACTGCTCGACTACGGACATCGGATCGGCCCCTTACGGTGCGTGACCTGTGCGGAAGCTGTGCACCCGCTTTCTCTCCAATGTCGCATATTTTTCCGATCGCGCCCCCTGCGCAGGACATCTCACATGCACGATGCACGAGGGACTCGCTCTTGCAAAACGTTCGCATTAAGCCACATCATCGATGCGTGCATGTGCCTGACGGATTTATCGACGCCCCCACGTCCGCCGCCGCCGGAGCGGTCGCCGCCGCCGCCGTCGCGGTGTCCCTGCGCGGTGCCCGCCGCGAACTCGACGAACGCACCGCGCCGCTGGCCGGCCTGGTGGCGGCGTTCATCTTCGCCGTACAGATGCTGAACTTCCCCGTCGCCGCGGGGACCAGCGGCCACCTCCTGGGAGGCGCGCTGGCGGCGATACTCGTCGGCCCCTGCACCGGGGTCCTCTGTGTCTCCGTCGTCCTGCTCATGCAGGGCATCCTCTTCGCGGACGGCGGTCTGACCGCGCTCGGCGTGAACATCACCGTGATGGGCTGTGTGACGACGGTCGTGGCGTACGCCGTCTTCCGCGGCCTGGTGAAGGTGCTGCCGCGCACCCGCCGGTCCGTCACCGCCGCCTCCTTCGTGGCCGCCGTGCTGTCCGTGCCGGCCGCGGCCCTCGCCTTCACCCTCATCTACGCGATCGGCGGCACCACCGACGTCGCCATCGGCAAGGTGGCGACCGCCATGGTCGGCGTGCATGTGCTGATCGGCATCGGCGAGGCCGCGATCACCGCGCTGACCGTCGGCGCCGTCATCGCGGTACGCCCCGACCTCGTGTACGGGGCGCGCGGGCTCCAGCAGAAGCTCAAGCTGCGGGTCAACGGCGAGCTCGTCGATGTACCAGCCGTTCCGGCCGCCCCCGCCCCGGCCGCCGCCCGCTCCTCGCACCGCAGGGTGTGGCTCGCGGGCCTCGCCACCTCCCTCGTCCTCGCCGGTGTCGTCAGCTTCTACGCCTCCGCCGACCCCGACGGCCTGGAGAAGGTCGCCGCCGACAAGGGCATCGACGCGAAGGTGGAGGACCACGCCGCCGCCGACTCCCCGCTCGCCGACTACGGCGTCAAGGACGTCGACGACGCCCGGCTCTCCGGCGGTCTCGCGGGCGTGATCGGCGTGGGTGTCACGGTCGTCGCGGGCAGCGGGATCTTCTGGGCGGTGCGCAGGCGCCGTACGCAGGACGTCTCCCCGGTGAGCACGACGGTCGCCTGACATGGGGGCCGGGCACGCGCACAAGCTCTACCGGCACGGGCACTCGCCCGTGCACGGGCTGCCGCCGCACACCAAGCTCGCCGCGGTGTTCGCCTTCGTGGTGGTCGTCGTCTCGACACCGCGGGAGGCGATGTGGGCCTTCGGTCTGTACGCCGTGCTGCTGGGCGTCGTCGCCCGCGTCGCGCGCGTGCCGGCCGGGTTCGTCCTCAAGCGGCTGCTGATCGAGGTGCCGTTCGTCGCGTTCGCGGTGCTGCTGCCGTTCGTGGCGGAGGGCGAGCGGGTCGAGGTGCTGGGGATGTCCCTCAGCGTGAGCGGGCTGTGGGGCGCCTGGAACGTGCTCGCCAAGGGCACCCTGGGCGTCGCCGCCTCCGTGCTGCTCGCCTCCACCACCGAGCTGCGTGAACTCCTGCTGGGCCTGCAGCGGTTGAAGCTGCCGCCGCTGCTCGTGCAGATCGCGTCCTTCATGATCCGCTACGGCGATGTCATCACGGACGAGATGCGGCGGATGCGGATCGCGCGGGAGTCACGGGGGTTCGAGGCGTCCGGCGTGCGCCACTGGGGCGTCCTCGCGAAGTCCGCGGGCGCCCTCTTCATCCGCTCCTACGAACGCGGCGAGCGCGTCCACCTCGCCATGGTCAGCCGTGGGTACGCCGGTTCCATGCCGGTCATCGACGAGGTGACCGCCTCCCGGGCGCAGTGGACGTACGCCTTCGCGCTCCCCTTCGCCGCCCTTGTCGTATGTCTGCTGGGATGGACGCTGTGACCGCTTCCCTCGAGGTCTCCGGCCTCGCCTACGCCTACCCCGACGGCCACCAGGCCCTGTTCGGCGTGGACCTGTCCGTCGAGCGCGGCGAACGCGTCGCGCTGCTCGGCCCGAACGGCGCCGGCAAGACGACCCTCGTGCTGCACCTCAACGGCATCCTGTCCGGCGGCACGGGCACGGTGAAGGTCGCCGGGCTGCCCGTCGGCAAGGAGCACATGGCTGAGATCCGGCGCAAGGTCGGCATCGTCTTCCAGGACCCGGACGACCAGTTGTTCATGCCGTCGGTCCGGGAGGACGTGGCCTTCGGTCCGGCCGCGGCGGGCGTGAAGGGCGCGGAACTCCAGGCGCGGGTCGACCGTGCGCTGGCACAGGTCGGCATGGCCGAGTTCAGGGACCGGCCGCCGCACCACCTCTCCTTCGGGCAGCGGCGCCGGGTGGCGGTCGCGACCGTGCTCGCCATGGAGCCGGAGATCCTCGTCCTCGACGAGCCGTCCTCCAACCTCGACCCCGCCTCCCGCCGCGAACTCGCCGACATCCTGCGCTCCCTGGACGTCACGGTCCTGATGGTGACGCACGACCTGCCGTACGCCCTGGAGCTCTGCCCGCGCTCCCTCGTCCTCAGCGAGGGCGTCATCGCCGCCGACGGCAAAACGGCCGAACTCCTCTGCGACGACGACCTGATGCGCGCCCACCGGCTGGAGCTGCCCTACGGCTTCGATCCGCGTTCGGTGTCCGGTGCGGCCGGGCGTCCGTGACAATGGGCGCGTGACGAACGAGGACCACGCCGCTGAGGACTCGCTGCTCCTGGACGAGCAGCTGTGCTTCGCGCTGTACGCCGCCCAGCGCGCGGTGACGGCCGCGTACCGTCCGCTGCTGGAGGAGCTCGGTCTCACTTATCCGCAGTACCTCGTCCTGCTCGTGCTCTGGGAGCGCGGCGAGACGACGGTGAAGGATCTAGCGGAGGCGCTGCGGCTCGACTACGGCACGGTGTCGCCGCTGCTCAAGCGGCTGGAGAGCGCGGGGGTGGTGCGCCGCGAGCGCGCGGCCCACGACGAGCGCTCGGTGCTGGTCGCGTGCACGGGGCGCGGGGAGGAACTGCGCGAGCGCGCGGCGCGTGTGCCGGGCGCGCTGCAATCGGCGACCGGGCTGGGCGGCACGGAGGTCGTGCGGTTGCGCGAGGAGTTGTGGGAGCTCACACGCCGGGCGCGGGCCGCGGCCGAGCGCCCCCTCTGAACTCCTGTTACCCACGGTTGCCACCCCCTGGTCATCCCACGCTCGCCTACCGGTCAGTACCTTGTGCACGATGTATTTGTGCGCACCTGTTCTGGGGGGAGCCAGTCATGAGTGAGGACACCGCCGTCGACACCTCCGTCGACACCCGTCCGACGAAGATCATGTACGTCGCCGAGGCCACCGCGCACGGCGGCCGGGACGGCTATGTCACCAGCCAGGACGGCCAGATCGAGCTGAAGGTCGCGATGCCGCCGCAGATGGGCGGCGACGGCAACGGCACGAATCCGGAGCAGCTGTTCGCGGCGGGATACAGCGCGTGCTTCCACAACGCGCTGGTGCTGGTGGGCCGCCGCTTTGGCTTCGACCTGGTCGGCTCCACCGTCGCCGCGAAGGTCGGCATCGGCCCCAACGCACAGCGCGGCTACGGCCTGGCGGTCGCCCTCAGCGTCTCGCTCCCCGTCCTCGACCAGGACGTCGCCACCAAGCTGGTGGACGCCGCCCACGAGGTCTGCCCGTACTCCAACGCGACCCGCGGGAACATCGACGTGACCGTCCTGCTTGGGTAGAGGGGGAGCACGGAGCAGCGGGAACAGCGAGAGCGGGGCGCACGGACGTGGATGTGAACGGCACGGTCGCCGAGGGGTTCGAGCCGGTCAGGGACGCGTTCGTCAGGAACTTCGAGACGCTCGGGGACCGGGGCGCGGCGATCGCCGTGTACCGGGACGGGCGCAAGGTCGTCGACCTGTGGGCCGGCACGAAGGACGTCGACGGCACCGCCGGCAGCGAGCCCTGGCAGCGCGGCACCGCGCAGATCGTGCGCTCGGCGACCAAGGGCGTCGCCGCCGCCGTACCCCTGCTGCTCGCCCAGCGCGGACAGCTGGACCTGGACGCGCCGGTGGCCGCGTACTGGCCGGAGTTCAAGGCGCACGGCAAGGAGCGGGTGCTGGTCCGGCATGTGCTGAACCATCGGGCCGGGCTGCCGGTGCTGGACCGTCCGCTCACCCCCGAGGAGGCCCTGGACCCGCGCAGGGGGCCGGAGGCGGTCGCGGCCCAGGCGCCCGTCTGGGAGCCCGGCACGGACCACGGGTATCACGCGCTGACGTACGGCTGGCTGCTGGACGAGCTCGTGCGGCGCGTGACGGGTCGCGGCACCGGTGAGTGGATCGCGGCGGAGATCGCCGGGCCGCTGGGGGCGGAGCTGTGGCTGGGGCTGCCCGAGGCGGAGGCGTGCCGGACGGGGCGGGTCGGCCGCGTCGAGACGCCCGAGCCCGAAAACGCCCTGCGCGCCCGCCCCAAGCGTTCGGTCACCGAGGCCTACGCCGACCCTGACTCCCTCACCAACCGCGCGTTCGGCGCGATCACCCCCTTCCCGGACCAGAACGACCCGGCGTACCGCGCGAGCGCCCTGCCCGCGACGAACGGCATCACGACGGCGGACGGGCTGGCCCGCCTCTACGCCGCGCTGATCGGCGAGGTCGACGGCGTACGGCTGTTCACGCCGGAGACCGTCGGACTGGCCCGCGCGGAGGAGTCCGCCGGACCCGACCGGGTGCTGGTGATCAGCACCCGTTTCGGCCTCGGTTACATGCTGCACGGCAGCGCCTCGCCGTTCCTCGGCCCCGGCTCCTTCGGGCACCCGGGCCGCGGTGGCGCCCTGGGCTTCGCCGACCCGGAGACGGGCATCGCGTTCGGCTATGTGACCAACGGCCTGCGCAAGACGGTGACGGCGGACCCGCGGGCGCAGGCGCTGGTGCGGGCGGTGCGTGCCGCTCTGTAGGCGCGGCTAGTGCCGCGGCAGGCAACGTTTGCCCGTCAAGGAGCGGCGTCGTGGGGGTCCCTCCCGCCCGAGCCGTGCGAAGCGCGGTTCGAGGGTGGGGGAGCGTGCTCTCGGCGTGCCGGCCGGAAGCCCTCGTACTGGACGTACTTGGGCTTTCGGCCGGTGCGGCGAGTGGGGGCCCCTCCCACGCCCTCAAGGCAGTGGGGGAGCGTGCCGGGCGTCGCGACGGGGCAAACGTTGCCTGCCGCGGCACTAGACGTGGATCGGATGCGACGTCCGCCCGGACGCCGCGTCGATCTCCCCGTGCGCCTTGGCCAGCATCTGCATCGCGAGGTCGTTGAGCGCGCGGGCGCCCGCGATCTCCTCCCCCACCCTCGGCTGGTTGGAGTCGGTGCGTTGGCGGCTGGCCTGTCCGTGGGCCCGTACCTCGGAGCCATCGGGCAGGCGGACCATCGCGACCGCCCTCGTGCGGTCGTCGTCCTCCTGGAACTCCATCTCGACGTGCCATCCCACAGTGGTGTGCATCATGACGATCACCTCCGGAAGAACTCCTTCCAGAGTGCTCCTCGGAAGGTGGCCGCGCCTAGGGCCTGTCCGGCGGATCATGCCGGCGTCGCGGGCCCTGGCACGCACATCTGCCGCGTTGTCGTCACTCGCCGACGCTCCGCGTCGACTCCCTCCTCCGCCTTGCAGCTGCACGCACCAGACCCCGCTCGGCTCGGTCCGGTATGCACCGCTTCTTAGGGCCGGCCTGATCCGCCGGACAGGCCCTAGTCGGGTTCGGCGTACTCCTCGGGCCGCCGGGCGGGGGCGGTCGGCTTGGTGCGCGGGGGCAGGCTCAGCTCCGCGACCCGTCGCAGCAGCCCCTCCCGGAAGCCGGTGACCTGTCGGGCCAGTTCACGGCGTTGACGCCGCTGGTGGCGGTGGGCGGTCTCCAGCGTGCCCAGCGCCAGAGCGGTGCCGGTCAGGACGGCGACCCCCATCACCACGTACCGGCGGACCGTCCCCTCGCCCGCGGCGGCGTAGGCGAGCCCCGACGCCACGAACAGCGCGGCCGTCAGCGCCAGCCAGAGGACGTAGCCGGCGAACAGCCAGGGATGGTCCTGGCTCAGCCACTCGCGACGCGTCCGCCCCGCCTCGCGCTCCGTGCGCCGCACCGCGCCCGCGATGTCGTCGAGCTCCCAGGCCGCCTTCTCCCGCTGTTCGAGCGAGAGCGGGGCCGTCATCCGGTCCAGGCGGACGTGGAGCCGGGCCACCGCCCGGCGCAGTGCGGCCCGGTGCACACGGTCGGGCAGCCGGTGGGGCCAGCGCGCCCACAGGTCGTCGTCCCGCTTCTTGAGGCGCAGGTGGGTGACGGCCGCACGGACGACGGCGACCCCGAGGACCAGCAGCAGCGGAAGGGCCACCGCCATGCCCTGGTCGCCGAGCACCGCCCCGTATCCGCCGAGCAGGATGATCCCCAGGCCGATGGGCCAGGTGTGCCGGATGTACGTCCGGTGCCGGACCGCGTGCAGCTCGCGCTCCAGGTCGTCGACGGACCGCCGGACGAGTCGGACGGCGGCGACCGCGACGAACGGCGCGCACAGCAGGACCGTGGACATCAGGGCGGCGCCCAGGGTGTACGGCAGGACGTCCGTGCCGGCCCAGCTGTCGTCCTGCGGCAGCGCGGGCACTCCGGCCAGCACCGCGCAGGCGAGCACCGCGGTGAGAACGCCGAGCCACCGCCCGGGGCGCTTCCCGCGCTCCTCGGGCGCCGGGACGGGCCGCCAGTCCGGGCGCACCAGCCCTTCCAGTACGGCGATCAGTTCCGCGAGGTCCGACTCCCAGTGCGTGCGCCGCAGCGGCTGGCCGTTGCGGCCGACGAGTTCGCGGATGGAGGGCGGCAGCTCCGCGGGCCGCGGCGCGGTGACCCCGTCCAGGAACACCGGGATCAGCACCTTGTCGCTCGCCAGGGCCTGCTCGATCTCCCGGCGGACCCAGTCCTCCTCGTCGTCCAGCCGCCGCGCCCCGGACACGTCCCGGACGTCCGTCCACCCCGGGTGGATCACGGCGAGCAGCACCTCGCAGTCGTCGACGCGCGCCCGCAGCGTGTCCGAGAAGCGCTGCCCCGGCACGATGGACGGCCGGTCCAGGAAGACCTGGCCCCTGCCGAAGTGCCGGTCGAGTTCCGCGTAGAGGTGCTCCACCGTCTCCGAGTGGTCGCCTCTGCGGTAGTTGATGAATACGCCGCCCATGGGGCCGTTGCTACCAGAGAAACAGCGGCGTACCTGCCCGGTTCACCCGTACGGGCCTATCCGGAGTGCAGCATCAGCCCGATCCCCACCACCAGCAGCCCCGCCGCGGCGATCCGCGGCATCCCGAACCGCTCCTTGAAGAACACCGCCCCGATGGCCGCGCCCACGATGATGGACGATTCGCGCAGGGCCGCGATGGGTGCCAGTTCCGCCTTGGTCTGGGCCCACAGGACCAGCCCGTACGCGGCGACGGAGAGGGCGGCGCCCACGAGCCCCAGGACCGCGAACGGCCGGAGCGTGGGCACCAGTTGCCCCCGCCAGCGGTGGGCCGCGTACGCCGGGAGCACCACGCCCTCCACCGCCATCAGCCAGGCGATGTACCCGAGGGAGGACCCGGAGGCACGCACGCCGAGCCCGTCGACGACGGTGTACGCCGCGATGGTCAGCCCGGTCGCCAACGCCGCCCCGATCGCGGCCCAGTTCGGCCGGTTTCCGCGAAGTCCCCACAGGGCCACGCCCGTCAGCCCGGCGCAGGACACCGCGATGCCGGCCGCCGCCCAGCCGTCCGGCACCTCGTGCGCGAACACCGCGGCGAGCACGGTGACCACGAGCGGCGCGGTGCCGCGCGCGATCGGGTACGCCTGGCCGAAGTCGCCCAGCCGGAAGGACTTCATCAGCAGCGCGTAGTACGCGATGTGGATGCACGCCGAGGAGAGCAGATACGGCCACGCCTTGGCCGCCGGGAACGCCGCGAACGGCACTATCGCCAGCCCGATCAGCATCCCGCCGCCCGCGATGAGCGTGAACCCGACCAACTTGTCGGTGATCTTGTGCGCGATGGCGTTCCAGCTGGCGTGGGCGACCGCGGCGAGCAGGACGGCCGTGGTGACCAGAGGGGTCACGCGGTCTGCTCGCGGACGTCCACCAGCGTGGCGCCCGCGTGGGCGATCAGTGTCTTGGGCTCCATGGGGAAGACGGTGTACGGCGTGCCGGCCGCCGCCCACACGACGGCGTGGTCGAGCAGCGATCGGTCCGCGAGGACCCGGGTCCTGGTCCGGTGCCCGAAGGGCGGCACCCCGCCGATGGCGTAGCCCGTCGTCTCCCGTACGACGTCCGCCTTGGCCCGCGTCACCTTTCCGGCGCCGAGCTCCTGCCGCACCCGCTCCACGTCCACCCGGGACGCCCCGTCCATGAGCACCAGGACCGGCACCCCGTCCGCCGCGAAGATCAGCGACTTGCAGATCTGGCTCAGCTCGCAGCCGATCGCCGCGGCCGCCTCGGCGGCGGTACGGGTGGCGTCCGGGAAGCGGCGGATCTCGGCGTGCAGCTCACCGAGGCCGAGGGTGTCGAGGGCTGCGGCGAACAGGGGGTGGGCTCCGGAGTCCGGGGTGTCGGTCGTCGTCATGCACGGCACGCTAGCGGTCGGTGTAGAGGGCATGCGACCGAGTTCCCGGCACGGGTACGGCTCAGGGCTTTTCCGCCGGTGCGGGCCCCTCGAACGTCACCGCCTTCGTCTCCGCCACCCCGGCCGTGCGCCCCGGGGCCTCCTGCCAGCGCCAGTAGAGGTTCATGTGGGCGATGACCTGCTCCGGCGGTGGAGCGCCCCACGCGCTCTTGTCACCGGCGGTGTGGGCGTCGCCGACCAGCGTCACGTCGTAGCCGCGTGCGAACGCCCCGTGGATCGTGGAGCGGATGCAGGCGTCGCTCTCCGCGCCGCTGACGACGAGGCGTCCGACGCCGGCGCCGGCGAGGACCTCCTCCAGGTCGGTGCCCTCGAAGGAGTCGCCGTAGTTCTTGTGGACGAGCGGCTCGGAGTCGCGGCGGGACAACTCCGCGACGTACTTCCAGTCCTCGCTGCCCCGGGGCAGGTTCTCGTCGGAGTGCTGGACCCAGACGACCGGTATCCCCTCGGCGCGGGCCCGGTCCACGAGGACGGCGATGTTGGCGACGACCTCGTCACGCCGGTGGGCCCCGGCCACGACGCCGTTCTGGACGTCGATGACGAGCAGTGCCGTACGGGAGCGATCAGGCAGTGTGGTCATGGTCGTCAGGCTAGACCCGGGCACTGACAACGCCGAAGCCGTGGTGCGGGGGACCGCACCACGGCTTCGGGACAGGGCTCAGGTCAGACCTGTCAGACCTGTACGAGCTCCCGGTCCTCGTCGTTCTTGTCGTCCCTGTCGTCCTTGTCGTCGTCCAGGGTGCGCAGCCCCTCGCCCTCGACGTCCACGTTGGGCAGGGCGCGGTCCAGCCACTTCGGCAGCCACCAGGCCTTCTTGCCGAGCAGCGCGAGCACCGCCGGGACGATCGCCATGCGGACCACGAACGCGTCGAAGAAGACGGCGATCGCGAGGCCGAAGCCGATCATCTTGATCATCGACTCGCTGGAGCTGATGAAGCCGCCGAAGACCGCCATCATGATGATCGCGGCGGCGACCACGACCCGGGAGCTGTGCCGGAAGCCGGTCACGATGGCCTGGCTCGGGCTCTCGCCGTGGACGTAGGCCTCCCGCATCCGGGTCACGAGGAACACCTCGTAGTCCATCGCGAGACCGAAGACCACGCCGACCATGAAGATCGGCATCATCGACATGATCGGCCCGGTCTCCTCGACACCGATCAGGCCGCTCAGCCAGCCCCATTGGAAGACCGCGACGACGGCGCCGAGCGCGGCGAGCACGCTGAGCAGGAAGCCGAGGGCCGCCTTCAGCGGGACCAGGATCGAGCGGAAGACCACGATCAGGAGAAGGAACGCCAAGCCGACCACCAGGGCCAGGTAGGGGACCAGGGCGTCGGTGAGCTTCTGCGAGAAGTCGATGTTCATCGCGGTCGTGCCGGTGACCAGGACGTTCGCGCCCGTGTCGGCCTTGACGTCGGCGCCCTCGGCACGAATGGCGTGCACCAGGTCCTCGGTCTGGGCCGAGGACGGCTTGGAATCCGGGATCACGGTGATCGTCGCGGTGTCGCCGACCTTGTTGAACTGCGCCGGGGTCACCGTCACGACGTCGTCGAGGCCCTTGATCCTGTCGGTCAGCGCGGTGGCGTCGGCCTTGGGGTCGGCGCTGCCCGCGGCGTCGTACACGACCATCAGCGTGCCGTTGAAGCCGGGGCCGAAGCCCTCCGACAGCAGGTCGTAGGCGCGGCGCTGGGTCGTGGACGTCGGCTGGGAGCCGTCGTCGGGCAGGCCCAGTTCCAGCTGGGTGGCCGGGACGGCGATCGCGCCGAGGCCGAGCACACCGAGCAGCAGCACGGCGGCCGGGCGGCGGATGACGAAGCTCGCCCAGCGGACGCCGAGGGCGGGCTTGGCCTGTCCCTCAGGAGCCGCCTTTGCCTTGTCGGCCTTGCGCTTCTCGCCCGCCGGACGGACCTTGCGGCCCGCGTATCCGAGCAGCGCCGGGACCATGGTGAGTGCGATGAGGACGGCGACCACGACCGTGCCGGCGGCCGCGAGGCCCATCTTGGTCAGCATCGGGACCCCGACGACCGAGAGGCCCGCCAGGGCGATCACGACCGTGAGGCCGGCGAAGACCACGGCCGAGCCGGCGGTGCCGGTGGCCCGTCCGGCCGCTTCCTCGCGGTCGCGGCCCTCGGCCAGTTCGCCGCGGTAGCGGGAGACGATGAACAGCGCGTAGTCGATGCCGACCGCGAGGCCGATCATCAGCGCGAGGGTGGAGGTGGTGTCGCCGAGGTCGAGCGCGTTGGCGAGGGCGGTGATGGTGGAGACACCGATGCCGACGCCGATGATCGCCGTCAGCAGCGGCAGTCCGGCCGCCACCAGGGAGCCCAGCGTGATGACGAGGACGACCGCGGCGATGGCGATGCCGACGATCTCACCGGCCGCTCCCGGCTCGGCCGCGGCCTGCAGCGCGTCGCCGCCGATGTCGACGGTCAGTCCGGTGGCGCGGGCCTCGTCCCCGGCCTTCTCCAGGGCCTCCCGGGTCGATTCGGCCAGCTCCATGCCGGGGGCCTCGTACTTGACCGACGTGTAGGCGACCGTGCCGTCCTTGCTCACGGCGTTCGTGGTGAACGGGTCGGAGACGGAGACGACCTCGGAGCCGTCGCGCAGTTCCTTGACGGTCTTGGCGACGGTCGCCTTGTTGGCGGCGTCCGTCATCTTCTCGCCCTCGGGCGCCTTGAAGACGATACGCCCGGTCCCGCCGTCGGCGCTGCTGCCGGGGAAGCGCTGTTCCAGCAGGTCGAACGCCTTCTGCGCCTCGGTCCCCGGTATGGAGAAGGAGGTGGATCCGGCGCTGGGGGCGCTGGCCGCGCCGACGCCCGCGAGCGTCAGCAGGGCGACCCATATCAGGGCGACGAAATGCCGTCGCCGGAAGGCGAGCCGGCCGAGTTTGTAGAGGAACGTGGCCACGTGGGCGTACTCCCGGTCAGGTCGTTGGGGCGGTGCAGGGAAGGGGTGATCGACCCGGTGGGGACATGGGTGATCGTCCCGACGACTTGAGCGGTGACGTCAGGTGCTGACTACGGGGAGAGACTCAGGGGGTGGGTACGCCGAGGGCAGGGAGGACCACGGCGTCGATGTACGAGGTGAGGAAGGCCTGGGTGGGCGGCAGCTGGTCGATCATCGTGCGGGTCGCGAACGCTCCGACCAGCATGTGGACGATGTAGTCCAGCGCCGGGCAGTCGGCGCGGACCTCGCCGCGGTCGACCGAGCGCTGCATGACCTTCTTGAACTCGCCCATCTCGGGTTCGACGAGCAGTTCCCTGAAGGCCTGCATCAGGTCCGGATTTCCGTGCACGGCCATGGCCAGGGCCCGCATCAGGTCGGAGTTCCGCTCCATCGTGCAGTCGTCCTCGCGGGAGACGAGGGTGATGAGGTCGCCCCGCAGGCTCCCGGTGTCGATGTCGGCGGTGCCGCCCGGCTTCTGGCTCCGCATGGCCTTCACCACCAGCTCGGGCTTGCCGCCCCACTGCCGGTAGAGCGTCGCCTTGCTGGACTTGGTGCGGGCCGCCACGGCGTCCATGGTGAGGGCGTCGTAGCCGACTTCGCGGAGCAGTTCGAGCACGGCCGTGTACAGCTCGGCCTCACGCTCCGGGGTGATCCGACTGCGACGCGCCGTCGCGATCTCAGTCATGATTCCCGCCTTCCACTCCGAACGACACGGTTTCGTACATGCCGAATGTAGCGCATCCTCATTCGAAACGAAACCGTTTCGTACGAGTCGTGGCTCACGCCGGATCGGGTCTCGACCATTTTTCATAAGTTGCTCCGGTCCATCCCCGGGAAAAGCATGGGGAGGTGAGCTATCTGCGCCTGCCGCATCTGAGCGGCGACCTCCTGTGCTTCGTGGCCGAGGACGACCTGTGGCTGGCCCCCCTCGACGGGAAGGGACGCGCCTCGCGTCTCACCGTCGACCGCACCAAGGTGGGCCACCCCCGTTTCTCACCCGACGGCCGCCACCTCGCCTACACGAGCTGGCGGAGCCTGATCCCGGAGATCCATCTGGTGGACGTGGAGGGCGGCCCGGGCAGACAGCTGACGTACTGGGGCTCGGCGGACACCCAGGTCTGCGGCTGGACACCGCCCGAAGGGAAAGGAGGCGCCCAGATCCTGGCCGTCGCCTCCCACGGCGAGCCCTTCTCCTACTTCACCTGGGCCTACAAGGTCCCCACCGACGGCGACCCCGGCCGCAAGCTCCCCTGGGGCCCGGTCTCCGACCTCCAGGTCGCCGACCTCGAAGGGGAGCGCAGAACACTCCTGCTCACCGGCACCCCGCCACACGAACCGGCCGCCTGGAAGCGCTACCGGGGCGGGGCCACCGGACGGCTCTGGCTGCACGGCCACCGCCTCCTCGAAGGCCTGGAGGGCCACCTCCACTCCCCCATGTTCGTCGGCGACCGCATCGCCTTCCTCTCCGACCACGAGGGCGTCGGCAACCTCTACTCCTGCGCCCACGACGGCTCCGACCTGCGCCGCCACACCGACCACGACGCCTTCTACGCCCGGCACGCGGCGAGCGACGGCACCCGGGTGGTGTACCAGTGCGCGGGCGACCTGTGGATCGTCGACGACCTCGCCGGCGAGCCGCGGAAACTCGACGTACGACTGAGCGGGCCCCGCACGGGACGGCGTCCGTACCAGGTGCCGGCCGCCCAGCACGTGGACGGCGTCTCGGTCGACGAGACCGGCCGTGCGAGCGCCGTCGTCGTCCGCGGCAGCCTGTACTGGCTGACCCATCGCGACGGTCCCGCCCGCACCATCACCGACACTCCGGGCGTACGGGTCCGGCTCCCGGAGATGCTCGGCTCGGGCGGCCAGGTCGCCTATGTGACGGACGCGGAGGGCGAGGACGCGGTGGAGATCGCCTACCTCCCCCGGGCGACGGGCGACCGCGCCCCCCGGCGGCTGGCCTCGGGCGAACTGGGCCGGGTCCTGGAGATGGTCGCCGACCCCCAGGGCGAGCGCCTGGCCATCGCCTCCCACGACGGCCGCCTCCTCCTCATCACCGTCTCCGACGACGCGGAGGAGTCGGGCACACAGAACTCGGGCGGCGAGGTCACCGAACTGATCCACTCGGTCAACGGCCCGGTCCGCGACCTCGCCTTCTCCCCGGACGGGGCGTGGCTGACGTGGTCCCACCCGGGCATCGGCAGATCGCTGCGCCAGATCAAGATGGCCCGCATCTCCCCGAAGGCGGGGGCGGCCCCCCTGATCGTCGACGTCACCAACGGCCGCTTCGAGGACGAGAACCCGGTGTTCACGAGGGACGGCCGCTATCTGGCCTTCCTCTCCTGGCGAGGCTTCGACCCGGTCTACGACGTCCACACCGGGGACCTGTCCTTCCCGCTCGGCTGCCGCCCGTACCTGGTCCCCCTGTCCTCGGCGACCCCCTCCCCGTTCGCCCTGACCCCCGAGGGCCGCCCGGCGGCGGGCGGCCTGGACCCGGCGGAGGACGAACCGGACGACGGCAGCACGGTCACGGTCGAGGTGGAGGGCCTGGAGAGCCGCGTGACCCCCTTCCCGGTCACCGCCTCGAAGTACTCGGCGCTGTACCCGGTGGCGGGCGGCGGACTGGTCTGGCTGCGCTGGCCGATCTCGGGGGCGCTCGGCGAGACGTTCGCGAACCCCGACGACACGACCGGCCGCCCCACCCTCGAGTACTTCAACATCACCAAGGCGAAGAAGTCCGAACTGATCGAGCACCTCGACTGGTTCGCGGTGAGCGGCGACGGCTCCCGCCTGGTCGTCGTCGACGAGGGCGAGCTGCGCGCGGTGCCCGCCACCGAGTCCGGCGACAGCGACTCCACCGTCTGGATCGACGCCCGCCGCATCCTGCACGAGGTCGACCCGGGGGCCGAGTGGCGCCAGTCGTACGAGGAGGCCGGCCGGCTGATCCGCGCGTACTTCTGGGAGCCGGAGATGTGCGGCATCGACTGGGACGAGGTGCTGGCGCAGTACCGCCCCCTGGTCGAACGGGTCGCGACCCCGGACGAGTTCGCGGATCTGCTCCGCGAGGTCCTCGGCGAGCTGGGCACCTCCCACGCCTACGTGACGGCCGCCCGCCGCAACGAGGGCCCGCCCCACTACCAGCGCCGCCAAGGCCTCCTGGGCGCCAACTTCGTACGCCGGGAAGCCGGCTGGACGGTGAAGCGCATCCTCCCCGGCGACTCCTCCGACTCCAAGGCCCGCTCCCCGCTGGCCGGCACCGGCATCCGCGAGGGCGCGGTCCTGACCCACGTGGACGGCCGCCCGGTGGACGAGGTGACGGGCCCCTATCCGCTGCTGGCGGGCGCGGGCGGTACGACGGTGGAGCTGACGTTCACTCCGGCGGAGGGCGAGGGCCGGGCGAGGCGGGTGGCGGTGGTCCCCCTCACCGACGAGAGGCCGCTGCGCTACCAGGACTGGGTGGCCAAACGCCGTGAAGTGGTCCGGGAGTTGAGCGGCGGCCGCTGCGGCTACCTCCACATCCCCGACATGGGCGGCTCGGGCTGGGCCCAGTTCAACCGTGACCTGCGCCTGGAGGTCTCCCGCCCCGCCCTCATCGTCGACGTGCGCGGCAACGCGGGCGGCCACATCAGCGAACTGGTCGTGGAGAAACTCACCCGCACGATCCTCGGCTGGGACCTGACGAGAAACGCCCAGCCGGTGTCGTACGCCTCGAACGCCCCCAGAGGCCCGGTCGTGGCCCTGGCCGACGAGGCGACCTCCTCCGACGGCGACATGATCACGGCGGCGTTCAAACTGCTGAAGCTCGGCCCCGTGGTGGGCCAACGCACCTGGGGCGGCGTGGTCGGCATGACCGGCCGCCACGCCCTGGGCGACGGCACGGTGATCACGGTGCCGATGAACGCGGCCTGGTTCGACGCGTACGGCTGGACGGTCGAAAACCGGGGCGTGGCCCCGGACTTGGAGGTCCTACGAACCCCGCTGGACTGGGCGGAGGGCAGACACGCCCAACTCGACGACGCGGTGAAGCTGGCAGTGGACCTACTGACGACAACACCCCCGGCAACACCCCCGGACTACACGAACGTACCGGACCGTTCACGCCCCAAACTCCCGCCGCGAACCTGAAATCAGGGGATGCGCTGATGCCGTCAGGGGCGCGGGGAACTGCGCGACCAGCCCCCACCGGCCCGCACCCGACAACGCACCCCGAAACCGGCAACGCAAACGTGGGGCACCCCAACACACAGGGCACCCCACGTTCAACGGCTCAAGCCAAGCGCAGCGTTACGCGTCGTAGTCGAGGTCGAGACGGTCCTGCTCCTCGCGCTGGAGTCGCTCCGTCTCCTCGTCCCGCGGCTTGCCGCGCTCGTCCCGCGGCTTGCCGCGCTCGCCGCGCTCCTGGCCACGCTGCTGGCCCTGCTCCTTGGCCTGCTGGGCCTTCTGCTTGGCCTGCTCCTGCCACTGCTCCGACTTGTCCTGGAACTGGTCCTTCATACCCATGTGGGTTCACTCCCGAAGTGGGTGAGGGGATGAGCCCCGTACCGGGGCCTCGACCAGATTCACACGCCGGGACACAGTGCGCATTTCGATCAGTTACGGCGCGTAGCGCGCGCCTCCTCATCAGCCGCCCCACCTGCACCGACGAGCCCCGAATGGACCCCCGCCAACCGGTCCCCGAACCGCCGCATCTCCCGCTGTCCGACCGTCCCGATGAGCCCCGGCAGATACCCGCGCACCCCCTGCATCCCGCGCAGCCACCCCTGCCCGTACACATGGCTCGACCGCCGCTCGATGCCGGCCACGATCCGGTCGACCGCCGGACCCAGCGGATACGTCTTGTTGGCCGGCCACAGCAGCCGCTGCCGCAACTCCCGCATGACGTCGTCCTGATCGGCCCCGCGCACCATGTCGGTGTCGGTCCACGACAGATACCCGACGCCCACCCGCACGCCCTTGTACCCGACCTCGGCCCGCAGACTGTGCGCGAACGCCTCCACGCCGGACTTGGACGCGCAGTACGCGGTCATCATCGGCGCCGGAGTGATGGCGGCCAGCGAGGCGATCTGCAGCAGATACCCCCGGCTCTCCATCAGCACCGGCAGGAAGGCGCGGGCGGTCACCGCGGACCCGATCAGGTTCACCTCGATCACCCGCCGCCAGGCCTCCGGATCGGAGTCGACGAAGGGACCGCCGCTGGCCACACCGGCGTTGGCCACCACGATGTCGACCTTCCCGAACCGCTCCTTCACCTCCCGCGCGACCTGCGCCATCGCCTCGTGGTCGGTGACATCGGCGTACCAGTGGCCGCTGTCGGTGTGCAGCCGCTCGCAGACCTGCTTGAGGGCGTCCGGCTCCAGGCCGACCAGCGCCACCTTCGCCCCGCGCGCGGACAGCTTGCGGGCGAGCAGCTCGCCGACACCGCGTGCCGCTCCGGTGACGACGGCGACCTGTCCTTCGAGGCTGACCCTGGTCATGCACCCTCCTTGATCGTTGCGTACGTCGTCACGAGGTCCCTGATCTTCCCGGTGACCAGCTCGGGCGCCTCCACGGGCGTCATGTGCCCGACTCCGGGCAGCTCGGTGACCCCGACACAGCGGGGCAGCGCCGCCACCAGCGAACGCGCGTGCACGGGCGGCGTCAACCGGTCGGCCGTACCGACGACGACAGCCGTGGGCACCTCAAGGGACCGCACCCCGTGGTCGAGGTCGAGCAGATCGAGGACGTGCGACCAGGAGTACCGCACCTTGCGCGGGCACGCGTGCACGATCCGCGCGCATGCCTCGACCATGTGCGGGGCCGAACCGGGGCCCATCGTCCCGTACTTGAGGATCCGCCGCGCGAGCGGAGTGACCGGTCCGAGCGGCGCCCGCGAGCCGAGGATGTGCTTGGTCAGCCAGGTCCGCAGCCGTCCGGGCCGCATCGGTACGACGGTCGACTCGGCGACCAGGCGCGAGGAACCGGTGCTGCACAGCAGGACGGCGGCCGCGTGCTCCCGGAAGGCCGCCCTGTCGGCCGCCGCCATCACCGTCATCCCGCCCATGGAGTGACCGGCGATCACGGCCTTCTCGCCGGGGGCGAGAGTCGCCTTCAGTACGGCTTCGAAGTCGTCGGCGAGGGCATCGGTGCTGCATGCCGGGCTCGCCGGGCTGCGTCCGTGGCCGCGCTGGTCGTACGCGATGACCCGGTGGTCGACGGCGAGGTCGCGTATCTGCGCCGCCCAGAAGGCGGTCGAGCAGGTCCAGCCGTGCGCGAGGACGACGGGGGGCGCGTTCTCGGGCCCGTGCACCTCCACGTGCAGAGGTGCGCCGTCGGCGGAGACGGCGGTCAGCTCACGGGCGGGGACGGGTGGGGCGTAGGGCCCGGAGGAGACGTGCAGGAGACGGCTCACGCGTTCACCTCTTCCTTGTCGCCCTTGCCCTGCTCGCCTTGCTCGCCTTGCTTGTCTTGCTTGTCTTCGTTGATCGCCTTGACGTCCTTGCCGCGGAGCACCTCGTACTCGGCGAGGTCCACGCGCCGCGTCGCGCGCCGGAACTCGGTCGTGGTCCCCGGCCAGATGGTGGTGTTGCGGCCGCCCGCGTCGAGGTACCAGCTGGTGCAGCCGCCGGTGTTCCACACCGTGCGCTTCATGCGCTCCTGCACCCGCCGGTTCCAGGCGTGCACGGCGCTCGGCCGGGCGTCGAGGGCGGCGCGGCCGCCGAGGACGTCGAGCTGCCGTACGAAGTCGGCCAGGTAGTTCAGCTGGGACTCGATCATCAGGATCATCGAGGAGTTCCCGAGCCCGGTGTTGGGCCCGATGATCGTCATCCAGTTGGGGAAGCCGGCGGCGGAGGCGCCCCGCAGGGCCTCCATCCCGCCCTTCCAGGCCTCGGCGAGGGTGCGTCCGTCCGCCCCCATCACCCGGTCGGCGATCGGCATGTCGGTGACATGGAAGCCGGTCCCGAAGATGATCGCGTCGACCTCGGCCTCGCTGCCGTCGGCGGCGACGAGGGTGGAGCCGCGGACCTCGCTCAGCCCACTGGCGACCAGATCGACATTGGGCTGGGCGAGCGCCGGATAGTACGTACTGCTCAGCAGGATCCGCTTGCAGCCGATGCGGTAGTCGGGGGTCAGCTTGGCCCGCAGCGCCGGGTCCTTGATGGCGCGGGCCATGTTGCTCTTGGCCAGCTTCTCGACCAGCCCGAGCTCGCCCGGCCGCTTGGTGAAGGCCTGGACCTGCAACTCCCGGATGCCCCACAGGAGTCCGCGGCGGGCGTAGGTGGTGAAGGGCAGCTGCTGGTGCAGCCGGCGCTCGAAGCCGGTGATGGACCGGTCGACACGCGGCATGACCCAGGGCGGGGTGCGCTGGAAAAGGGTCAGCTGGGCGACTTCGGGCTGGATGGCGGGCACGATCTGGATCGCGGAGGCCCCCGTCCCGACCATCGCGACCCGCTTGCCGCGCAGGTCGTAGTCGTGGTCCCAGCGGGCGGAGTGGAAGACCTTGCCGGGGAAGGAGTCCAGGCCCGGGATGTCGGGGGTCTTCGGGTCGGACAGCGGCCCGGTGGCGGAGACGACGAGGTCGGCGGAGAGCCGCCCGCTGCTGGTCTCGATGTCCCAGCACAGCCGGTCCGCGTCCCAGGTCATCATCTTGACCTCGGAGTCGAAGCGGAGATGGGGCCGGAGCCGGAAGACGTCGGCTACGTGCTCCAGATAGGCCCGGATGTGCTCCTGCCCGGAGAAGGTGCGCGGCCAGTCGGGATGGGGCGCGAAAGAGAAGGAGTAGAGATGGGACGGTACGTCACAGGCGCACCCCGGGTAGCTGTTGTCCCGCCAGGTGCCCCCGACGCTGCCGGCCCGTTCCAGGACGACGAAGTCGGTCACACCTTCGCGCCGCAGCCGCACGGCGGCCCCGAGCCCCCCGAACCCGGACCCGATCACCGCCACCCGCACATGCTCGTGCTCGGTCATCCCGAAGCCTCCACGCATCGCTCTTCGGATTCCGCCAGTAAACACTGGCGCAATGGGAGCGTAGGACAGCTCCTTACCGATGGGTAGGGGGCGGGGCCAGGAAAGTTACCGGAGGTACAACATAGGCTGCGGGCGTGACCGAGAAGCGCGAGTACCGCATGGAGGAGTTGGCCCGCCTGGCCGGCATCACACCGCGCACCCTGCGCTTCTACCGCGAACGCAAACTGATCCCGCCGCCCCGCCGTGAGGGCCGTATCGCCTGGTACGACGACCACCACCTGGCCCGGCTGCGCACCATCGCCGCGCTCCTGGAACGCGGCCACACCCTCACCGGCATCGCGGAACTGGCGGAGGCCCTCGACCACGGCCGCGACGTCGCCGACCTCCTGGGCGTGGCCACCCCCACGGAGGAGGAACCGGTCCGCCTCACCCCCGAGGAACTCGCCGCCCGCTTCGAGGGCCAGGTCACCACGGACAACCTCGCCGCCGCCCTGGAGCTGGGCTACCTCGGCACCGACGGCGACGAGATCGTCCACATCAGCCGCCGCCTCCTCGACGTCTCCTCCGCCCTGGTCGCCGAGGGCATCCCCCTCGCCGAGGTCCTGGCAGCGGGCAAACGCGTCCGCGAACACGTCGACGACCTGGCCGAGATGTTCGCCGAACTGGTCCTCCGCCACGCCACCGAGAACGACATGCAACGCCTGCGCCCCCTCGCGAGAAGCGTGGTGGAGGCGGAGCTGTCACTGGCGCTGGACCGGCGGTTGCGCAAGCGGGACTAGCTAGTGCCGCGGCAGGCAACGTTTGCCCCGTCGCGACGCCCGGCACGCTCCCCCACTGCCTTGAGGCCGGCCGAAAGCCCAAGTACGTCCAGTACGAGGGCTTCCGGCCGGCACGCCGAGAGCACGCTCCCCCACCCTCGAACCGCGCTTCGCACGGCTCGGGCGGGAGGGACCCCCACGACGCCGCTCCTTGACGGGCAAACGTTGCCTGCCGCGGCACTAGAGGTCGTAGACCGCAGTCACGGGGGCGTGATCCGACCAGCGCTCCGCATGCGTGGCGGCGCGCTCGACGAATCCCTTGACGGCCTTGGCCGCCAGTCCGGGCGTGGAGACGTGGTAGTCGATGCGCCATCCTGAATCGTTATCGAACGCCCGCCCACGGTACGACCACCACGAGTACGGCCCCTCGACATCGGGATGCAGTGCCCGCACGACGTCGACATAGCCCCCGTCGGCGGCGTCGAAGACCCGCGTCAGCCACTCCCGCTCCTCCGGCAGGAACCCGGAGTTCTTCTGGTTGGCGCGCCAGTTCTTCAGGTCGGCGGGCTGGTGGGCGATGTTCCAGTCGCCGCAGACGACGACCTCGCGGCCGTCGGCGGCGGCGCGCTCGCGCAGGTCCTTGAGATACGCCAGGAACTCGTCCATGAAGCGGATCTTCTCGTCCTGGCGCTCGGTGCCGACCTCGCCGGAGGGGAGGTAGAGGGAGGCGACAGTGACGCCGGGGAGGTCGGCCTCGACGTAGCGGCCGCTGGTGTCGAACTCCGACGAGCCGAAGCCGATCCGGACGCGGTCCGGCTCGCGGCGGGTGTAGAGGGAGACGCCGGCGCGGCCCTTGGCGGCGGCGGGCGCGTGCACCACGTGCCAGCCGTCGGGCGTGCGGACCTCCTCGGGCAGCTGCTGCGGCTCGGCGCGCACCTCCTGGAGGCACAGCACATCGGCGGAGGTGTCCGCGAGCCACTCCACGAAGCCCTTCTTCGCGGCGGCGCGCAGTCCGTTCACATTCACAGAGGTCACAGTGAGCACCCCGGCACGATACCGGCAGACTGGACTGGATCCCGTTCTGGAATGCATTGACATACGGTAGGCAGCATGAATATCCGTCGCGTCTCCTTCGACCACCCCGACGCCGTGAAGCTCAACGACCAGGTCCAGGCCGAGTACGCCGCCCGCTACGGCGACGACGGCGACGCCACGCACATGGACCCGGCCCACTTCGAGCCGCCGAACGGCGCGTATCTCATCGCCTACGACGAGAGCGACGTCCCCGTCGCCACGGGCGGCTGGCGTGTCCGGGACGCCAACGAGGAGGGCAACCGCGACGGCGACGCCGAGGTGAAGCGGATGTACGTCATAGAGCAGGCGCGGGGCAGAGGGCTCGCCCGGCGCATATTGGCGGCACTGGAGGAGGACGCCCGGGCGGCGGGCCGGGTCCGCATGGTCCTGGAGACCGGCGACAAGCAGCCGGAGGCCATCGCGCTGTACACCTCCAGCGGTTACGAGCCGTGCGAGAAGTTCGGCTACTACCGGCACCACGAGGCGAGCCGCTGCTTCGCGAAGACCCTCTGAGAAGTCCCGCGGGGTCAGCTTCTGAGGTACGCGAGCACCGCCAGCACCCGCCGGTGGGTGTCGTCCGCCGGCGGCAGGTCCAGCTTGGTGAGGATCGAGCCGATGTGCTTGCCCACGGCCGCGTCCGACACCACCAGCGCCTTGGCGATCGCGCCGTTCGACTTCCCCTCCGCTATCAGCCCCAGCACCTCCCGCTCGCGCGGGCTGAGCCGGGCGAGCGGATCCCGGCGGCGGCGCAGCAGCTGTCGTACGACCTCGGAGTCCACGACCGTGCCACCGGCCGCGACCTCCCGCAGCGCGTCCACGAACTCCTCGACCTGGCCCACCCGGTCCTTGAGCAGATAGCCGACGCCGGTCCCGTCGCCGGAGTCGAGGAGCTCGGCGGCGTACGCCCGCTGCACGTATTGGCTGAGCACCAGGACCGGCAGTCCGGGCCGCTCCTCGCGCAGCTTCACGGCCGCGTGCAGCCCCTCGTCCTGGAAGCCGGGCGGCATCCGGACGTCCGTCACGACCACGTCGGGCGTGTGCTCGGCGGCCGCCGCCAGGAGCGCGTCCGCGTCGCCGACGGCCGCGACCACCTCGTACCCGAACCGCGTGAGCAGCCCGACGAGTCCGTCGCGCAGCAGCACGCTGTCCTCGGCGAGGACTACGCGCAGGGCTCGGTCGGCCGGCAAGGGATCTCCACTCGCAGCAGGGTCGGTCCACCCGGCGGGCTGGACAGGGAAAGTCTGCCATCGAGCACTGACACCCGGTCGGCGAGACCGGTGAGCCCGGTGCCGTTCGCGCTGGAGGCGCCGCCGCGTCCGTCGTCGCGGATGTCCAGCGTGAGCCGTCCGTCCGCATGTCCGCCGCTGACGGCCGCCCGGCTCGCCCCGCTGTGCTTGGCCACATTCGCGAGAGCCTCGCAGACGACGAAGTACGCGGCGTTCTCGACGGGTTGGGGCAGGCGCGCGGTGATGTCCAGCTCCACGTCCACCGGGACCGGGCTCCGGTCCGCCGCGTCCGCGACGGCGGCTTCCAGTCCGTAGTCGGCGAGGACCTTGGGGTGGATGCCGTGGATGAGTTCGCGCAGTTCCGCGAGGACCTTCTCGGCCTCCCCGTGCGCTGCGGCGAGCTGGTCGGCGAGGGGGCCGGGCGGGGCGTCCAGGCGGGCGAGGCCGAGCGTCATGGTGAGGGCGACGAGGCGCTGCTGGGCGCCGTCGTGCAGGTCGCGTTCGATACGGCGGCGTTCCGCCTCGAAGGCGTCCACCAACCGGACGCGGGAGCGGACGAGTTCGGTGACCCGGTCGCTGTCCCCGGAGGCGCCGAGCAGGGCCTTCGCGACCTCGCCGCGCGCCCCGGCGGCCAGCCCGAGGGCGTACGCCCCCACGATCAGCAGCGGCACTCCGACCGCCGCGAACCCGAAGGCGGCCGACCAGGTGTCGACCGTCCACAGCTTGACGACCTTCGCCTCGCCGTCGACGGCGACCAGCAGCGGTGTGGCCAGCAGGAACAGCGGCACCCCGGCGGCGAAGGCCACCACAAGGGCGTCCAGCGGCCACAGCACGAGGCCGAGCAGCACGGCGTACGCCAACTCCCGCCAGGTGGCGGCCTCCTTGAGGCGCACGGTGAGCCACCTGGTGAGCCCGGGCGCGTCGGGCACCCGGTGCCGCGCGAGCGGCACCGGCCCCACCCCCGCCAGCCGCAGCCGCCACCGCTCGGCGGCGGCCACGGGGATCCCGCACAGCGCGGTGAGCACGAGCAGCGGCAGTCCGACGAGCACGACGGCCGTGGCGCCGCCCACGACGGCCCCCGCGACGATCACCACCAGCACGACCGCCCCGAACACCGCACCGCTCGCCAGGAACGCGACCGACCGCCACGGCCACGCCGACCCCAGATATCCGCGCCTGCTCAGCGCCTGCCACACCGTCATGGCGATCACGGTAGAAGGCGGGTGGGGGCGGACGTAATCCGGCGGGACAGACATCCGGGGGTATGCCTGGCCCTACCCCAAGTCTCGGTCCTGCCGCAGTGATCCGCGCGGTGGCGGCGCGGTTTCGTAGAGCTCTCTTCGACTTGATGAGGGCCGTCGGCCTTCTGCGGACTCAATGAGGGCAGATGACAGACCACGCGATTCGACTGACCTCCGTCATCAGGCGGTACGGCGAGGGCGACGGCGGGGTGACCGGGCTCGACGGGGTCTCGCTCGGCTTCGGACAGGGCACGTTCACCGCCGTCATGGGGCCCTCCGGCTCCGGCAAGTCGACGCTGTTGCAGTGCGCGGCCGGGCTGGACCGGCCGACATCGGGCTCGGTGCGGGTCGGCGGCACGGAACTGACCGGGCTGAGCGAACGACGACTGACCCTGCTGCGCCGCGAACGCATCGGTTTCGTCTTCCAGTCGTACAACCTCCTGTCCTCCCTGACCGCCGAACAGAACGTCCTCCTTCCGCTGCGGCTGGCCGGCCGGCGGGTTTCGAAGGCACGCGCGCGTGAGGCGTTGCGGCGGGTGGGGCTCGGTGAACGGGCCCGGCACCGGCCCGCGCAGCTGTCCGGCGGCCAGCAGCAGCGCGTCGCCCTGGCCCGCGCGCTGATCACCCGCCCCGACGTGCTGTTCGCGGACGAGCCGACGGGTGCGCTGGACTCCGCCACCGGGCGGGAGGTGCTGGCCCTGCTGCGCTCACTGGTCGACACCGAGGACCGCACGATCGTGATGGTCACGCACGATCCGGTGGCCGCGTCGTACGCCGACCGCGTGGTCTTCCTGGTCGACGGGCACGTGCACGGCGAGGTGACGGGGGCGTCGGCGGGGGAGATCGCGGCGGGTATGACGTCGCTGGAGACGGGGGCGCCAGCGGATGGCTCGCAGGCCGGTGCCTCGGAGGTCGTCCCGTGCTGATGCTCGCCCTGCGTACCCTGCGCTCCCGTTGGACCGCCTTCATCGGCAGCTTCGTCGCTCTGTCCCTCGGGGTCGCCGTGCTCGCCGTGATGGGCCTGGCCCTCGCCTCCTCCCTGGACGCCCCCGTGCGCACGCCGGAACGCTTCGCCGCGGCCCCGGTCGTGGTGAAGGGCCAGGACACGCTGCACGTACCGACCCCCATCGGCGACCGCACCCACAGGCTGGCCCGGCCGCGTCCCGTGCCGGCGGACACGGTGACAGCGCTGCGGAGGTTGGGCAGGGTCACGGAGGACCGCACGTTCGTCGTCCACGGCGACCTGGTGGGACATCCCTGGTCGACGGCGGCCTTCGCGCCGTACGAACTGACCGCGGGCCGGGCGCCCCGCGCCGCGGACGAGGTCGTGGCCACGGACGGCCGGACGACGGTAGGGCAGCGCCTGCGCACGGCGCGTGGGATGGTGCGCGTGGTCGGCACGGTGGGCGCGCTCGGCTTCGAGAACGCGCTGTTCTACACGGACGCGCGGGCGGCCGCGTTGTCTCCGACGAGCACACAGCTCGTGGTGGAGGCGGACGCGTCGTCGGTACGGCGCGCGGTGGACGGCCGCGCGCGGGTGCTGACCGGTGACGAGCGCCGGCTCGCGGACGCCGATCCCGAGCGGGACGCCGAGGCGCTGACGACACTGAACGCCTTGTTCGGCACGGCGGGCGGGGTGACCGGGTTCGTGTCGGTGTTCGTCGTCGCGTCGACCTTCGCCTTCGCGGTGGCCCAGCGCCGCCGGGAGTTCGGCCTGCTGCGCACGGCCGGCGCGACGCCGGGCCAGATCCGGCGCGCGGTGCTGACGGAGGCGCTGCTCGTGGGCGGACCGGCGTCCGCGGCGGGCTGCGTGCTGGGGGCGTACGCCGCCCCGTGGCTGGCGGAGCGCGTGGTGGACGGCGGTGTCGCACCGGCCTGGTTCGCGATCGGCGACCACACGTGGCCGTACCATCTCGCCTTCTGGACCGGTCTGTCGGTGGCGCTGTGCGGGGCGATGGCCGCCTCCTGGCGGGCGGGCCGGACCGCGCCGACGCAGGCGCTGCGTGAGGCGGCGGTGGACGAACGCGAACGCGCCCTGACGCTCGGCCACCTGCTGTGCGGTGCGGCCCTGCTGATCACCGCCGCGGTCACCCTCGCACTCGCGCTGGTGACCGACCCGGGCGAGCTGCTGCACCGCAAGACGTACGTCAGCCGCCCGATGCTCCTGATCACGGCGACGGCCCTGCTGGCCCCGGCCCTGGTCCGCCCCCTGACCAGGGTCCTCGCCCCGTGCGGCATGCTGGTCCGCTCGAACGCGGGCGCCGCCGTCCGCCGTACGGCCGCCGTCGCCGCCCCCGTCCTGATCATGGTGGCCCTCACCGGCTCGCTGCTCGGCGCCACGGCGACCCTGAACGAGGCGAGGGCGACGGAGGCGCGCGAGCGGACCGTCTCCGACTTCGTGCTGACGTCGCCGAACGGCTTCGACCCGGACACGCTCCGCCGTCTGCGCGCGATCCCGGGCACCGAGGTCTCGGCGACCGCGTCGAGCGCCGTGTACGTCCTCGAGGAGGGGGTCGCCCTCATCAAGTCCGAGGCACGCGCGGCCGATCCGAGGGCGCTCGCGGCGACCGTGCGCCTCCCCCTGACGGCGGGCCGCGTCACCGACCTCGACGGCGACTCGATCATCGTCAACGAGGAGTGGGCGCGGCACGAAGTCGGCCGCCGGGTCACCGTCTGGCTCGGCGACGGCACCCGCAGGTCGCTCCGCATCGCCGCGGTGATGCCGGTCGGCACGGGCAACAACGGGGCGTACATCACTTTGGCCAACGCGCGCGGGGCCGCTGTCGACCGGGTCGAGGTGACGGGAGGAACGGCGGCAGGGCTACGGACAGCCCTGGGGGCCACGGACGTCTCCGTCCAGACCCGCGAGGAGTGGCTGCGGACCGCTTACCCCACGGCCACTTTCACGGACGCCGACGAGAAGACCCGCCTCGGCTTCCTCCTCGTCCTGGGCATCGCGCTGCTGTACACGGGCATCTCCCTCGTCAACACCCTGCTCATGGTGACGTCCGACCGGAAGCGCGAGTTCACGTCCCTGCGGCTGGCGGGCGCCACGACCGGCCAGGTGCTGCGCCTCGTCGCCGCGGAGGCTCTGTTGGTGGTGGCCGTGGGCGCACTCCTCGGCCTGCTGGTGACGGCTCTCAACCTCGGCGGCATGTGGGGCGCCCTGGGCCTGCAGTCGGCACGCTCCCCGCTCCGCCTCCCCTGGCCCGAACTCGGCGCGGCCACGGGCGCGTGCGCGCTCCTCGCCGTCGTATCGGCGGTGCTTCCTGCGGCCCATGCCCTGCGCCGGAGAACTTCTCCATAGCCGGGCCGATTCTGACGCGGGATCAGCCGGCGCGGTTGCTGTACGTCACTGCGGTACGCATGGCAAGGGGCCCGTTCCTGATATCAGGAACGGGCCCCTATGCTGCGTGGACCTGTGGGGATTTGAACCCCAGACCCCCTCGATGCGAACGAGGTGCGCTACCAGACTGCGCCACAGGCCCTTGCAACGAGTGAAACCTTAGCACCCCGATCGGGGTGCTTGGAAATCCGTTCCCTGCCCCGGCCGCGCAACAGCCACAGGTGGGACGGCTGGCCGCGGCGGTGGGGCGCGGCGCCTACTCGTTGGCCGCGCGCGGCCGCTCCCCGTCCTCGTACTGATCGAACAGGGGCGTACGTCCCCGCTCGCGCGCCCGGCGCGCGGACGCGGCCCGGCGGGCGTCGCAGCGTTCGTCCTCGTCCGCCTTGTCCTCGCCGTGGGACGACTCCCCCGCCTCGGCGTCCTGGGCCGCACCGTCCTGCCCGGCACCGGACTCGGCACCGGCGCCATGCCCCTCCCGCTCCCCGGCGACCGAGCTGGACCGCGCCGAACTCCACGCGTCCGGCGCGCCCAGGTCCACGTCCGAGGTGGCCCGCGGAGCGACCGGCGCCGTCACATACGTCGGCAACGGCACCGGCACCGGCTCCCAGCTGTCCCCGTGCCCCGGCCTGCGCTGCCGCTCGCGCTGCTGGTCGACCCACTCCGCATGGTCGGTCTGCTCGACGAGGGCGCGCCGGTCGGCGGCGAGCGCCGACAGCCCGGGGTCCTGCCCCGGCTCTGGTCCCTCGTCCGGTTCGTCCCCGTCGATCGCCTCGGCCGTCGGGCGCCGGCGCGGCTGGCGCGCACGCTCCTTCAGCCGCTGCGCCGCCGCCTCGGCCCGCTGCCGGTCCATCTGGTAGGCGAAGCGACGGTGCTCCTGGGAGCGCAGGTAGGCGATGTACCCGCTGAGCAGCACGGCGGGCACGCCGGGTGCCCACAGGAACGCGAGCCCCCCGACGGCGGCGACGACCGCGCCGAGCGTGAAAGCGATGAAGAGCACCACGGTGGTACGTCTACGGCGCGCGAGTGCCTTCGTACGCCGGGCGCGCGCCGCGGCGGCTTCCGCTGCGGGCGAGCGCCGGGCCGCGGGCACCTGCTTGCGCGCCGGAGCGGATCCGGATACGGGTGCCGGGGCGTGCGCGGCCGGGTCGGCCGCTCTCTCGCGCGCCGGTTCACGCGCCGACTCCCTGCGCGCCGACGCCTCCGCGCGCACGTCCGCGCGCACTTGCGGGCGCGTCGGAGGCATGGCAAAGGCCCGGACGTCCACCGAGTCGGTGACGGCATCCGGATCGACGGCGCTGGGCTCCTCCTCGGTGGAGCGCGCCCGCAGGTCCTTGGCGTACCGGCGCTCCATCCCCGCCCGTCCGGACAGCAGCCGGATGGCGGTGCTGAAGCGTTCCGTCGGACGGGCCTCGTTCAGCTCGTCCTGCCTACGGAGCCACATCGGCACCAAGTAGGCGGCCCAGGCCCCGACAATGACTGCGTAGATGAGGCCGCTGCTGCTCACGCCTCACACGGTAGAGGGATTCGCGTGAGGCCATCCGCCAATTGGGCCGGTGTGTCGCACGATCTGGCTGATATTTCGAGCTTTTTTTGTGACCGATGCGATCAGCAGGTCGCCGGAGCCGCGAATTTAATGCCCTGAGATGATCGCCATCCGATCATTCTCGAACATTTATTCAATTACCCGAGTCGCTGGCCCGGCCGCTTCCCTGGCTAGGTGGGATTCCCCGGCGTGTTCTGCGGGTTCCGGGGCGTGGTGTGCGGAGCCTTCTGTGAGCGTGCCCGCCGCCATCGCCCGAGCAACCCTTCCGGCACCTCTTCCGCGGTGAGCGCGAAGACGAGATGGTCGCGCCAGGCCCCGTCGATGTGGAGATAACGGGGCCGCAGCCCCTCCTCACGGAATCCGAGTTTCTCCACGACCCGGCGGCTGGGCCCGTTCTCCGGGCGAATGCAGACCTCGATGCGGTGCAGTCCGACGGTCCGGAAACAGTGGTCCACGACGAGCGCCACGGCCGTCGGCATCACCCCGCGGCCGGCCACCGACTCGTCCACCCAGTAGCCGACATGCCCCGAACACATCGAGCCCCAGGTGATCCCGGCGACGGTCAACTGCCCGACGAGCCGCCCCTGGTACTCGATGACGAACGGCAGCATCCGGCCCGCGTTCGCCTCGGCCCGCAGATGGCGCACCATCTGCCGGTAGGTCGGCCGGTGCGCGATCGCCCCGCTGGGCGTGGGCGGCGGGATGGTCGCCTCCCAGGGGCGCAGCCAGTCACGGTTGCGCCGGTTGACCTCGCGCCAGGCCCGTTGGTCGCGCACCTTTATGGGCCGGAGGACGACATCGCCGTCCGTCAGCACGACGGGCCAGGATGGGCTGTTCAGCTCGCACCCCCAGTGCCGGCCCCGGGTCTGGGGTGGTCGCCGCCGCGGATCTGGTCGACGGCGTGGACCAACAGGGGCTCCAGGACGGCGAGTCCGTCCTTCACTCCGCCGGTGGAACCCGGCAGGTTGACGATCAGTGTCCGTCCCGCCACTCCGGCCAGGCCCCGCGAGAGCGCGGCGGTCGGCACCTTCGCCCGTCCGAACGCCCTGATGGCCTCGGCGATGCCCGGCACCTCGTGGTCGATCACCTCGCGGGTCGCCTCGGGGGTGCGGTCGGTGGGCGAGATACCGGTGCCGCCGGTGGTGACGACGACGTCGTATCCGGCGTCGACGGCGGCGCGCAGGGCCGCCCGGACAGGGTCCCCGTCGGGCACGACCTGCGGTCCCTCGACGTCGAAGCCGAAGCCCTTCAGGCCCGCGGCGATCAACGGGCCGCCCTTGTCCTCGTAGACCCCGGCGGCGGCCCGGTTGGAGGCGGTGACCACAAGAGCGCGATACGTCATGCCCGGCTCCAGTCGCCCGACTTGCCGCCTGTCTTCTCCTCCACCCGCACGTCCGTGATGACCGCTCCCTTGTCGACCGCCTTGACCATGTCGATCACGGTGAGCGCGGCGACGGAGACCGCGGTGAGGGCTTCCATCTCGACGCCCGTGCGGTCCGTCGTCCTGACCGTGGCGAGGATCTCCACGGCGTCGTCCACGACCGACAGATCCAGTTTCACACCCGACACCGACAACGGGTGGCACAGCGGGATCAGATCCGGGGTGCGCTTGGCGCCCATGATGCCCGCGATCCGCGCGGTGGCGAGGGCGTCGCCCTTGGGGACGCCCTCGCCGCGCAGCAGCTCGATCACCCGGGGCGAGACGAGGACCCGACCGCTGGCGCGGGCGGTGCGCGCGGTCACGTCCTTGTCGGATACGTCGACCATACGGGCGGCGCCCGCCTCGTCGATGTGAGTCAGTCGGTCCTGCGTACTCATGCTGTGCGGCGCTCCCGGTCCCGGCCCCTCGCGGTACGGCGCGCGAGCCTGTTGTGCGCGACACGGTACCGCCAACCAGGAGCACTCAGCCGAGCAGGACCACCTCGACCTCGGTGCCGGGCTCGACGGACTCCACGTCCTCCGGGACGACGATCAGCGCGTCCGCGTGCGCGAGGGCCGCCACCAGGTGCGACCCGGCACCGCCGACCGGGGTGACCGTGCCGTCGGAGTAGGTCCCGCGCAGGAACTGCCTGCGCCCCTTCGGCGAGGTCAGCGCCTTGCCGGCGGTCAGCTTCGCGGTCACGCGCGGCCGGTGCACGTCCTCCAGGCCCATGAGAGCGCGGATCGCGGGACGGACGAACAGTTCGAAGGAGACGTACGACGAGACGGGGTTGCCCGGCAGCGCGAGGAGCGGGGTGTGGTCGGGGCCGATGGAGCCGAAGCCCTGCGGCTTGCCGGGCTGCATGGCGAGCTTGCGGAAGTCGATGCCGCTGCCGGCCTCGTCCTCGTCACCGACGGAGGACAGCGCCTCCTTGACGACGTCGTACGCCCCCACGCTCACGCCGCCCGTGGTGACCATGAGGTCGGCGCGGACGAGCTGGTCCTCGATGGTGTCGCGGAGGGTCTCGGCGTCGTCGGCGACGGCGCCGACGCGGTAGGCGATGGCGCCGGCGTCGCGGGCGGCGGCGGTGAGGGCGAAGCTGTTGGAGTCGTAGATCTGGCCGTTGCCCAGTTGCTCGTCGGGCTGGACGAGTTCGCTGCCGGTGGACATGACGACCACGCGCGGGCGCGGGCGCACGCGTACGGTGCCGCGGCCGATCGCGGCGAGCAGTGCGATCTGCGGCGGGCCGAGGACGGTACCGGCCTCGAGGGCACGGTCGCCGGCCTTCACGTCGCTGCCCTTCGCGCGTACGTGCGCGCGTGCCTCGGCGGGCCGGTGCACGTGCACGTGCCCCTCGGCGCCCTCGGGGGCCAGGGCGCGGGCGCGCATCCCGGTCGCGGGCCCCTCGCCCAGGCCTCCGTCGGTCCACTCGACGGGGACAACGGTCTCGGCGCCGGGCGGCAGCGGGGCGCCGGTCATGATGCGGGCAGCCTGGCCGGGACCCACGTGGAGCAGCTCGGCCTGGCCCGCCGCGACGTCCCCGACGACGTCCAGGACGGCGGGGAACTCCTCGCTCGCGCCCGCGACATCCGCGACCCGCACCGCGTACCCGTCCATGGAACTGTTGTCGAACGGCGGCAGGGAGACCGGCACCGTCACGTCCTCGACCAGGACGCAGCCCTGGGCGTCGAGGAGTTGCAGCTCGATGGGTTCCAGGGGGCGGACGGTCGCGAGGATGTCCTCCAGGTGTTCGTCCACCGACCAGAGGTGGTCCTGGCCGGTGGTGTGGGGCGCGGCGCTGCTCAACGTTGCTACATCTCCTCGGCTACGTAACTGCGAAGCCAGGTCCGGAAGTCCGGGCCCAGGTCTTCACGTTCGCACGCGAGTCTGACAATGGCACGCAGATAGTCACCACGGTCGCCGGTGTCATAGCGGCGGCCCTTGAAGACGACGCCGTGCACCGGGCCGCCGACCTTCTCGTCCGCCGCGAGCTGCTGGAGGGCGTCGGTGAGCTGGATCTCGCCGCCGCGGCCGGGCTCGGTCTTGCGGAGTATGTCGAAGATGTGCGGGTCGAGGACGTAGCGGCCGATGATCGCGTAGTTGGACGGGGCGTCGGCCGCGGCCGGCTTCTCGACGAGGTCGTGCACCTTGACCACGTCGCCGTCCTCGGTGGCGTCGACAGCCGCGCAACCGTAGAGGTGGATCTGCTCGGGCTCGACCTCCATGAGCGCGATGACGCTGCCGCCATGCCGCTCCTGAACCTCGACCATCCGCTTGAGCAGCGGGTCGCGCGGGTCGATCAGGTCGTCGCCGAGGAGGACGGCGAAGGGCTCGTGGCCCACATGCGGCGCCGCGCACAGGACGGCGTGACCGAGGCCCTTGGGGTCGCCCTGGCGGACGTAGTGCATGGTGGCGAGGTCGCTGGACTCCTGCACCTTCGCGAGCCGGCCGGCGTCGCCCTTCTTCTGAAGCGCCGATTCCAGCTCGTAGTTGCGGTCGAAGTGGTCCTCGAGCGGGCGCTTGTTGCGGCCCGTGATCATGAGGACGTCGTCGAGACCCGCGGAGGCGGCCTCCTCGACCACGTACTGGATCGCCGGCTTGTCGACGACCGGCAGCATCTCCTTGGGAGTGGCCTTGGTGGCCGGCAGGAACCGGGTGCCGAGGCCTGCTGCGGGGATGACAGCCTTGCTGATCCGAGGGTGAGACTGAGTCATGCACGCAACCTTATCCGGTGCCTTTGCAGGGAATCTGAGGCTCCGGTTAATTAGCTCTGATATGAGCGTATTGGAAGGGTACGGGAGCGACCTTTGAGTCACATCGGACGTCCTGGAGAGCCTGACAAGCGAATGTTGCGGCGAGAGTTCCTCGCGGTGAGGAACAGGTTGACGGCCGATGACGTGCGAGAATCCGCGACCGCGCTGGCCGGACGGGCGCTCGGACTGCCCGAACTGGCGCGGGCGCGCACGGTGGCGGCGTACGTCTCGGTGGGGAGTGAACCCGGCACGCTCGCGCTCCTGGACGCGCTACGCGCGCGGGGCGTGCGCGTCCTGCTCCCGGCGCTCCTGCCCGACAACGATCTGGACTGGGGCGCGTACACCGGGACGGACTCCCTCGCGCGCGTCCGACACGGCGGAAAGATGGCCCTCTTCGAGCCCTCCGGGGAGCGTCTGGGCCCGGACGCCGTGACCGGCGCCGACGTCGTGCTGCTGCCCGGCCTGGCGGTCGACGCGCGCGGCATGCGGCTGGGGCGCGGCGGAGGATCGTACGACCGGGTGCTGGCGCGCCTGGAACGCGCGGGCGCACACCCCGCCCTGGTGGTGCTGCTCTACGACTCCGAGATCATCGAGCGCGTCCCCGCGGAGGTGCACGACCAGGCGGTGCACGCGGTGGTGACGCCGTCGGGTGTGCGCCGCTTCCGGGACGACGCGTGAGCCGCGCCAGGTGAGCGCACGCGAACGGGCCCTCCACGCGGGCGTGGAGGGCCCGTTCGACGATGCGCCGTCAGTGGCTCATGGCTTCAGTACCAGTGTGTCGCTCGTGTTCTTGTCGACAGCGTCCTTCGAGAAGGACCAGTCCAGCAGTTCACCCTTGGCCCACTTGCCCGTCTGGTCGGTGTAGTGGGCGCTGTAGGCGTGCCCGGAGGCTCCGGTGAGGTTGATCCACCTGGACTTGTCGAGGTCGCCGAGGTTGACCACCATCCGCATCGACGGCACCCAGATGACGCCGTAGCCGCCGGCGGCGTTCCAGCCGGTCGCGTTGACGGTGGCCTCGCCGCCGCTGAGCTTCCAGGGACCGCGGTTGAGGGCGTACCGCACGATGCCGGGGCCTTCGGTGCCGAGGGTCTGGTTCTTCAGGAACAGGCGGTGCAGCCGGCCCCAGCTCCAGGTGTCGATGTCCTTGCCGAGCTTGGCGGTGAGCTCCCAGCGGGCGTCGATCATGGCGCGCTTGAACAGCTGGTCGCGGTTCTCCGCCTCGGGGCGGTCCCCCACCCCGGCGGGCGTCTTCCACCAGTCGCTCTTCTCGTCCTCCATGAGGTTGCGCACGACCTCGAACCAGCGGTCGCCACCGTCCGGCTGCGCCTGGTCGGCGTCGCGCTGACCGCACTCGCGGACGTTCTCCGTCTCGTCGGCGGGGCCGGTGGTGTTCACGGGTTCGACCCACAGGCACTGGCCCTTGACCCGCAGCTCCTTGGGCAGCTTGTTGCCGAAGGCGAGCTTGAGGATGTTGCGCCAGACCGAGTTGAAGTAGGCGGCGGCCGCCGAGTCGGCGTCCTGGGTGTAGTCCCAGCCCTCCAGCAGCTTCTGCGCCTCGCGGACGTCCTTGTCCTCGATGTCGATCTTCAGCAGCTTGGGCACGAGCAACTTGGCGATCTCGCTGCTGTTGTCCAGTTGCATCTGGCGCATGTCGTCGGTGGAGATCTTGCCGCCGTCGTCGATCTTCGACTTGATCAGGTCGGTGATGCGCTGGCTGCGGGCGCCGTAGCCCCAGTCGGTGGTGAGCGTGTAGGGGTACTTGTCCTTGTCGATCACGGCCTGGTTGGCGGTGACGATGTACCCGCGCGCGGGGTCGTACTCGTAGGGGAGCTGGTCCTGCGGGATGTAGCCGGTCCACTGGTACTTGGAGTCCCAGCCCGGCTGCGGGATCGAGCCGTCCACGCCCTGCGCGCGCGTGGGGATCTTTCCGGGGAGCGTGTAGCCGATGTGGTCGTCGGTGTCGGCGTAGACCAGGTTCTGCGACGGCACGTCGAACAGGGCCGCGGCCGCACGGAAGTCGCTCCAGTTCGTCGCCTTGTCCATCGCGAACACGGCGTCCATGGAGGTGCCCGGGTCCAGCGCGGTCCAGCGCAGGGAGATGCCGTAGCCGTCGCCGCGGTCGGGTGCGGCGGTGTCGACGGTGGCCTTCTTGCCGACCTTGACCAGTTCGTCGTCGCGGTCGGACAGCAGGGGCCCGTTGTTGGTCTCACGGACGACGATCGTCTTGGGCTCGCCGCCGGCGACCTCGATGGTCTCCTCGCGCGTGGTGAAGGGCTTCACCTTGTCGTCGTACAGGTAGCCGTTACCGCTGAGCTTCTCCAGGTAGAGGTCGGTGACGTCGACGCCGGAGTTGGTCATGCCCCAGGAGATGTCCTGGTTGTGGCCGATGACGACGCCGGGCATGCCCGCGAAGGTGTAGCCGGAGACGTCGTACTGGCACTTGCTGGAGACGGTGCGGCAGTGCAGGCCCATCTGGTACCAGACGGAAGGCAGCGAGGCCGACAGGTGCGGATCGTTGGCCAGCAGCGGCTTGCCGGTGATGGTGTGCGAGCCCCCGACGACCCAGGAGTTCGAGCCGATGCCGTTGCCGTTCACGCCGACGGCCGCGGGAAGGTCCTCCAGGACGCCGTAGAGGCCCGAGAGCTGGCTCTGGAGGGCCGTGGTGCCCGAGGTGGACGCGGTGCCCGTGGTGCCGCTCGTCGACGTTCCGGTGCCGGTCCCTGTCCCCGTGCCAGCGCCCGTGCCCGAGGTGCCGCTGCCCTGCTCGAACGTCTTGGTCAGCTCGTCGTACTGGCCTTCCTGGACGATCGCCTTGTTGCGGCTGTACGGATAGCCCGGGTACAGGTCCTCGATCTGCTTGGGGCCGAGGCGGCTGGTGAGCAGCGCACGGTCGATCTCGTCGTCCATGTTGCCGCGCAGGTCCCAGGCCATCGCCTTCAGCCAGGCCACCGAGTCGACCGGGGTCCACTGCTCGGGCTTGTAGTCGTTGACGAAGCCCAGCGCCGCGTACTCGAGGGAGATCTCCTCGCCGTCCTTGCCCTGCAGGTAGGCGTTGACTCCCTTGGCGTAGGCCTGGAGGTACTTCTTGGTGGAGGCCGACAGCTTGGTGTCGTACTCCTTCTTCGCGACCCGGTCCCAGCCGAGCGTGCGCAGGAACTCGTCCGTGTCGACCTGGCTCTTGCCGAACATCTCCGACAGCCGCCCGGAGGTCATGTGGCGGCGCACGTCCATCTCGTAGAACCGGTCCTGTGCCTGGACGTAGCCCTGCGCCATGAACAGGTCCTCGTCGGAGGCGGCGTAGATCTGCGGGATGCCGTAGCCGTCGCGCTTCACGTCGACCGGTCCGGACAGGCCCTCGAGCGTGATCGAACCCTTGGTCTGCGGGAAGGAGGCACGGACGGTGCTGATGGACCAGTACGCCCCGTAGGCGACGCCGCCGATGATGGCCAGTACCAGGACGAGGACGATCAGACGGGCTTTGCGCCCCTTTTTCCTGCCGGACTTGCCGGGCTTCTGACCCGATGAGGCGGTGGTGTTGGGGGGCATCGCTGTCCTTGCTGTCCTAACGCGAGCGGCAGGCGGGGCTGTGACTTTGAATGAGCGCTGGAGCAACCATAGGCGCAGGGCCCGACGCCACTTGACGCGGAGTCGGGTACCAGCGCGGACGGACGTTCGATCTTGCCTTCAGGAGTGTCAAGAAATCGTCAAGAGTTAGGTAAGGTAACGAAGTACTTGGATGCGGAGACCCACCCCTTCGTGTCCTATGTACGTGAGCCCACGCGCGCGTGATGCCCGTGAGCCAGGGAAGGGAACAGCCACTGACCGTCCACGACCTCAACCAGCTCCTGCTCGTCTGCTCGCTCGTCCTGCTCGTCGCCGTCGCAGCGGTCCGGATCTCCTCGCGCAGCGGGCTCCCCAGCCTGCTCGTATATCTGGGCATCGGCGTCGCGATGGGCCAGGACGGCCTCGGCGACATCCACTTCGACAACGCCGAGCTGACCCAGGTCATCGGATACGCGGCCCTGGTCGTGATCCTGGCCGAGGGCGGACTGGGCACGAAGTGGAAGGAGATCAAGCCCGCGCTGCCGTCCGCCACCGTGCTGGCGCTGGTCGGGGTCGCGGTGAGCGTCGGGGTCACGGCGACGGCCGCGCACTATCTCATCGGGCTGGAGTGGCGCCAGGCGCTCATCATCGGGGCGGTCGTGTCCTCGACGGACGCGGCGGCGGTCTTCTCCGTGCTGCGCAGAATCCCCCTCCCCGCGCGCGTGACGGGCACCCTGGAGGCCGAGTCCGGCTTCAACGACGCCCCCGTGGTCATCCTGGTCGTCTCCTTCTCCACCGCGGGCCCGGTCGAGCACTGGTACGCGCTCCTCGGCGAGATAACCCTGGAACTGGCCATCGGCGCCGCCATCGGCATCGCGGTCGGCTTGCTGGGCTCCTGGGGGCTCAGGCACGTCGCGCTGCCCGCCTCCGGCCTCTACCCGATCGCCGTCATGGCGATCGCCGTGACGGCGTACGCGGCCGGTGCGCTGGCGCACGGCAGCGGCTTCCTCGCCGTCTACCTCGCCTCCATGGTGCTGGGCAACGCCAAGCTGCCGCACTGGCCCGCCACCCGCGGTTTCGCCGAAGGGCTCGGCTGGATCGCCCAGATCGGCATGTTCGTCCTGCTCGGCCTGCTGGTCACCCCGCACGAGCTGGGCGACGACGTGTGGCCCGCCCTCGTCATCGGCCTGGTGCTGACCATGGTCGCGCGCCCGCTGAGCGTCGTGCTGTGCCTGACGCCGTTCCGGGTGCCGTGGCAGGAGCAGACCCTCATGTCCTGGGCCGGGCTGCGCGGCGCCGTGCCCATCATCCTGGCGACGATCCCCATGGTGAACGGTGTCGACGGCAGCCGCCGCATCTTCAACATCGTCTTCGTCCTGGTCGTCGCCTACACCCTGGTCCAAGGGCCGACTCTGCCCTGGCTCGCCCGCCAGCTGCGGCTGGGCGGGGACACGGAGGCCGCCGACCTCGGCATCGAGTCGGCGCCTCTGGAGCGGCTGCGCGGACACCTGCTGTCCGTCGCGATCCCCGACGGATCGAAGATGCACGGCGTCGAGGTCAACGAGCTGCGGCTGCCGGCCGGGGCCGCCGTCACCCTCGTCGTCCGCGAGGGAAAATCGTTCGTTCCGCTGCCCACCACGGTGCTCCGGCGCGGGGACGAGCTGCTGGTGGTCGCCACGGATCCCGTGCGGGACGCGGCGGAGCGACGGCTGCGCGCGGTGGGACACGGCGGAAAGCTGGCCGGATGGCTGGGCACGAACGGGGAGACACCGCGGCGCTGACCGGGGCGCTGACCGGGGGCGGCGCGGCCCATGTCGTCAAAGGATCTCGCTGAGGGATGTCGTTAAGGGCACGTTTCGCACGGTTCACACCCCCGGTAATCGCAGGTTAACAAGGTTCATGGTGCTCGTTTTCACAGGCGCACCGGCCGTTGACCCCTGTACGATGAAGGCGCATTCTGATCGAACCAACTCTGCCTGACGCAGTGCTGGCGCGACCGTATGGCGGCCGAAACGCCCCTCCGCAGTGGGCCCGGTATCTACCGCAGTGCGCGCAAGAGGACAGCTCTCGGCGCCCCCGCACAGGCGCGCTACCAGGCGGCAGAAAGGCACGGGCCGTGGCATCCACGGTCACCGCACGCCCGGGATACGGGCAGCTGCTGCGCACCCGCGGCGCCTGGACGTTCCTGCTCCCCGGCTTCGCGGCACGTCAGCCGTTCGCGATGCTGACGATCTCCATCGTGCTGCTCGTGCAGCACACCACCGGCTCGTACGGCGCGGCAGGCGGCGCCGCGGCCGTCACCGGCGTCTCCATGGCACTGTTCGCGCCCTACAGCGGGCGCCTCGCCGACCGCCACGGGCAGCGCGCCGTACTGATCCCCGGCGTGCTCGTGCACACGGCGTCAGGTCTGACGCTGACGGCGCTCGCCCTCTCGCACGCACCCCTGTGGGCGCTGTTCGCCGCGGCCGTCCCCACCGGCGCCTCGGTGCCCCAGGTCGGTCCGATGGTGCGCGCCCGCTGGGGCGTGAAGCTCCAGGGCTCGCCCCTGATGACCACCGCGGCGGCGTTCGAGTCCGTCACGGACGAGCTGACCTTCGTCTTCGGTCCACTGCTGGCCACCGCGCTGTGCACCGCCGTCGACCCGGCCGCGGGCCTGCTGACGGAGTCGGCACTGACCCTGCTCGGCGGTCTGCTGTTCGCCGCGCAGAAGAGCACGCAGCCGCTGGTCACCCTCGACAGGCACGCGAGTGTGGAGCACGGTTCCGCGCTGCGCGTGCCCGGCGTGCGCGTGCTGATCGTGACGTTCCTGGGCATCGGCTCCGTCTTCGGCGGCATGCAGGTCTCGCTGGCCGCGTTCACCGAGTCGATCGGCGAGCCCGGTCTGAACGGTGTCCTGTACGGCGTCTTCGCCGCGGGCAACATGCTCTCCGGGATCGTCTGCGGTGCCATCGCGTGGAAGGTGGCTCCGCAGCGGCGCCTCGTGGTCGGGTACGGCGGGCTCGCCCTGGTGGCCTCCGGACTGTGGGCCGCGCACTCGGGGCTCGCGCTCGCGGGGCTCGGCCTTCTGGTCGGCATGTGCATCGCGCCCGCGCTGATCACCGGCTACACGCTGGTCGAGAGCCTGGTGCCGGCCGGTGCCCGCACCGAGGCCTTCACCTGGCTGACCGGTGCGGTGGCGCTCGGCCAGGCGGCCGCCGTCACGGCTGCCGGACAGCTGGAGGACCGCTTCTGGAACGGTGCAGGATTCCTCGTCCCGATGGTCGGCACTCTGCTCGCCCTGGCGACCCTGCTGGCCCTCCGGTCACGCCTGACGACGCGCCCCCGGACCCGGACCGTCGCACGTGGCGTCGGTCACCGCGTGCCGGTGGCGGTGGACTGATCCTCGGGAATACGTCACTATGGACCATCGTTAGCACTCATTGAGTGAGAGTGCCAGGAGGAAGACAGTGCCGACCTACCAGTACCAGTGCACCGAGTGCGGCGAGGGCCTCGAGGCGGTGCAGAAGTTCACCGACGACGCTCTGACCGAGTGCCCGAACTGCCAGGGCCGCCTCAAGAAGGTGTTCTCCGCAGTCGGCATCGTCTTCAAGGGCTCCGGCTTCTACCGCAACGACAGCCGCGGCTCCTCGTCGAGCACCTCGCCGGCGTCGTCGAAGCCGTCGACGTCCTCTCCGTCCACCTCGACGTCGACGTCCTCGGACTCGAAGCCGTCGAGCACCGGCACCTCCTCCAGCAGCAGCACCTCAGCCGCTTAAAGACGCACCCGCGGGACCTTGTCGTCGTACGACGACAGGGTCCTCGGTGTTTTCCGGAGCTCTTCTCTGCCCGCTGCCGGGGCCAGCTAGTGTGCGGGTCATGGCGAACGCAGAGATCGGCGTAATCGGCGGCTCGGGCTTCTACTCGTTCCTCGACGACGTGACCGAGATCCAGGTGGACACCCCGTACGGACCGCCCAGTGACTCCCTGTTCCTCGGTGAGATAGCGGGCCGTCGGGTCGCCTTCCTGCCCCGGCACGGACGCGGCCACCATCTGCCGCCGCACCGGATCAACTACCGCGCCAACCTGTGGGCGCTGCGGTCGGTCGGGGCACGCCAGGTCCTCGGTCCGTGTGCGGTGGGCGGTCTGCGCCCCGAGTACGGGCCGGGCACGCTGCTCGTACCGGATCAGCTGGTCGACCGTACGAAGTCCCGCGCGGGGACGTACTTCGACGGGCTGGCGCTGCCGGACGGCGGTGTGCCCAACGTGGTGCACGTGTCGCTGGCCGACCCCTACTGCCCCGTCGGGCGGGCGGCCGCGCTGAAGGCCGCGCACGGCCGGGACTGGGAGGCGGTGGACGGCGGGACCCTGGTCGTGATCGAGGGACCGCGCTTCTCGACGCGTGCCGAATCGCTGTGGCACCGGGCGCAGGGCTGGTCGGTGGTGGGCATGACCGGCCACCCCGAGGCGTCGCTCGCCCGCGAACTCGAGCTCTGCTACACGTCGTTGACCCTGGTCACGGACCTCGACGCGGGCGCCGAGACCGGTGAGGGCGTCTCGCACGACGAGGTGCTGCGGGTGTTCGCGGCGAACGTGGACCGGCTGCGGGGAGTGCTGTTCGACGCGGTGGCCGCGCTGCCGGCGAACGAGGAGCGGGGCTGCCTGTGCACAACGGCGCTGGGCGGCATGGACCCCGGGTTCGAACTGCCGTGACGCTGTGGAGAACGGCACCCCGGCACGGGCGGAACTGCTCCTTCGGGTGAGGGAGTTGTCCACAACCGACCGGTGATCCACCTGTCCCGGCGGGCGGCGGCGCGAGGCCTCATCGTGGCCTTGCAAGCCGATCCCTCCTGACAGGTGGTGGTTCCCGTGTCCTTCGCTCCCTCTCCCCCGCCCTTCTCCCCCCTTGCTCCGCACCCGCCCGGCACCGACGCTCCCGCGACATGCGAGGTGCCGCACTTCGCTCCCGTGCGGGTACGCGGCGGGCGGTATCAACTGGCCCGGCTCGTAAGGCATCGCCGACGGGCCGTGGCGGCGGGCCTGGCGGTCACCGCGGCCGCGCTGGTGGCCGTCGGTCCGGGCGACTCCGACGGGGCGCGCGGGCATCCCGTGGCCGCGCCGGTGCGGGAGCGTCGCGCCGTGGAGATGGTGACGGCCCCGGTGCGGATCGCCGACGGAGCCACGGTGCTGCTGTTGCGGCCCGGTGACCGGGTCGACGTGATCGCCGCCGGGACGACGGCGACGGGAGGCGACGCCCAGGTGCTCGCGCGCGGGGCGCGGGTGAAGAAGGTGCCGGAGCCTGTGGAGGGTGCCGCGGAGAGCGGGGCGCTGGTCGTGCTCTCGGTGCCGCGTCCGGTCGCGGTGCGTCTCGCGGGCGCGAGCGCCACGGCACGGCTGGCGGTGACACTGTGTTGAGCCGTGCGATCCGCCTGTTGCGCGGATTCCTGTCAAGTCCATCGTTAGAGCTGCCCAATTGGACAGGGGCGCCTCGCGTTGACGTAGGTTGCGGAGCTGTTTGTTCCACAACCTGTGCGTGCGAGGAGAGTCCCCTAGGTGAGCGAGAAGAAGCCGAGTCTCTGGGAGGGCTTCAAAGCCTTTCTGATGCGCGGGAACGTCGTCGATCTGGCAGTAGCGGTGGTCATCGGCGCCGCCTTCACCAACATCGTCAACTCGGTGGTGAAAGGCGTGATCAACCCGCTGGTCGGGGCGATCGGCACCAAGAACCTCGACAGCTACAGCTCCTGTCTGAAGGACCCCTGCAAGGTGGCGGCGGACGGCACCGTGCTGAGCGGCATCCCGATCAGATGGGGAACCGTGCTCGGCGCCACGCTCACCTTCGTGATCACCGCGGCGGTCGTCTACTTCCTGATGGTCCTGCCGATGTCGAAGTACCTGGCTCGGATGGAGGCCCGCCGGAAGGCCAAGGAAGGCACGCAGGAGGTCATGGAGGTGACCGAGCTGGAGGTCCTCAAGGAGATCCGCGACGCGCTGGTCGCGCAGCGGGGGTCCGGGCACGACGAGCGGTGACGGACACGGCCCGCCTCCTCTGCCGGGCGGCCGTGCGGCTCGGTCAGAGGTGGTGGGGCGGCTTCTCGTCGAGGAAGCGCTTCAGGTCGGCCTCGCTGTCGGCGCCGGGTCGCTCGCCCCAGCCGCGGTCCGTGTCGTCCGAGGACTGCTGGTCCAGCGGGTCGTCGAAGACCAGCGACGGCTTCGGAGCGCGCGGCTCGGGGGCGGGGTCGGAAGCGGTGCTCATGCGTCCAGGGTACGACCCCGGGAGGCGACGGCCGTCCTGGTCATTCCCGAGGGCGGTCATGGTCCGCGCCGTCCGCATCTGCTGTGCTTGGACCCATGACGTCGTCCAGCTCCACTCCCTCCCCGGCGCCCTTGGGCAGGCTCACCGCCCGCGGCCGCGACGAGGTCCACCGGGTCGCCTCGCCCCTGGAACTCTTCTTCGACCTGTGTTTCGTCGTGGCCATCGCCCAGGCGGGCGTGCAACTCGTGCACGCCGTGGCCGAGTCGCACGCGGGCGAAGGGATCCTCAACTACGCGATGGTCTTCTTCGCCATCTGGTGGGCCTGGATGAACTTCTCCTGGTTCGCCTCGGCGTACGACAACGACGACGTCCTCTACCGGGTCGTCACCCTGGTCCAGATCGCCGGTGTGCTGGTGCTCGCGGCCGGGGTCTCCAAGGCGTTCGAGGACCATGACTTCCTCCTCGGCTGGCTGGGCTACGTGATCATGCGGCTCGCCATGTCGACGCAGTGGCTGCGCGTGGCGCGGTCGAGCGAGGGCCCGGAGAGAACGACGGCTCTGCGGTACGCCGGCGGCGTACTGCTGTGCCAGGTCGGCTGGCTGGGACTGTTTCTGCCCGAGGGGCTTCGACCCTGGGTGTTCCTGGTGATGGCGATCCTCGAGATGTGCGTGCCGCGGTACGCGGAGAAGGACTTCGCCACCTCCTGGCATCCGCACCACATCTCCGAGCGCTACGGCCTGTTCACGATCATCGTGCTCGGCGAGACGATCGCCGCGGCCACCATCGCCGTGAAGTCGGGCGTGGACGAGAACGACGCGCTCGGTGAACTGCTGCCGATCGCCGCGGGCGGGCTGCTGATCATCTTCTCCGCGTGGTGGATCTACTTCGCCGTGCCGATCCACGGCCATCTGCGCTCCAACAAGCAGGCGTTCCTGTGGGGCTACGGCCACTACCTGATCTTCGCCTCGGCGGCCGCGATCGGTGCCGGCCTGGAGGTCGCCGTCGAGCAGGCAGTGGGCAAGGCGCACATCTCCACACTGGCCGCGTCGGCCGCCGTGACCCTGCCGACCGCGCTCTACCTGCTCACCGTGTGGGCCCTGCACTCGCGCCACTTCAAGGTGGGCATCGCCCAGCAACTGGTACTGCCGACCACGGCACTCCTCGTGATCCTCTGCACGTTCCTGGGCGACGGGGCCGTACTCGCGGCGGGCATCGTCTCGGCGCTCGCCGTGGCGACCGGCGTGACGCTGACGGCGCGCACGGCGACCCGGGAGGGCAAGGAGACGGCTCCGGTCGTGTGACCTCCTGGGACGGCGCCGGTGCCTGGACGAGACTGGTCCCATGACAGTTGACGCTCTGACCGACGTCACCGGCGTGCGCGTGGGACACGCGACGCGCGTCGGCGACGGTTGGCTCACCGGTACCACCGTCGTGCTCGCCCCCGAGGGCGGTGCCGTCGCCGCCGTGGATGTCCGCGGTGGCGGCCCCGGCACCAAGGAGACCGACGCCCTCGACCCGCGCAACGTCGTGCAGAAGGTCGACGCGATCGTGCTGACCGGCGGCAGCGCGTACGGCCTCGACGCCGCGTCCGGCGTGATGGCGTGGCTGGAGGAGCAGAGGCGCGGAGTGGCTGTCGGGGTGGATCCGGCGCACGTCGTTCCCGTCGTACCCGCCGCCTGCGTCTTCGACCTGGCGCGGGGCGGCGACTTCCGGGCCCGGCCCGATGCGGCCACGGGCCGGGCCGCGGTCGAGGCGGCCGCGGCGAGCGCGGTCGGCGCGGTGGTGCGGGAAGGGGGCGTGGGCGCGGGTACGGGCGCCGTGGTCGGGGCGATGAAGGGCGGAGTCGGTACCGCGAGCACCGTGCTCGACTCGGGGATCACGGTCGCCGCGCTGGTGGTGGCCAACGCCGTGGGCTCCGTGGTGGAGCCCGAAACGGGCATTTTGTACGGGGAGTTGCTCCAGGGACGCGTCGAGTCTCCGGATGCGCGCGTCCACGAGGCCGCGCGTCGGCGCCTCGCCGAGACCGCGGCGAAGAACGCGCCGCCTCCGCTGAACACCACGCTCGCCGTCGTCGCCACCGACGCGGCACTGTCGAAGGCGCAGGCGCAGAAACTCGCCGGAACGGCGCACGACGGCATCGCGCGCGCCGTGCGGCCCGTGCACCTCCTCCACGACGGCGACACGGTGTTCACCCTGGCGACGGGGCAGCGCGCACTCGACTCCGAGCACCCGCTCTCCCTCAACCCGCTGCTCGAGGCGGGCGCCGACGTGGTGACGCGTGCGATCGTGCGGGCCGTGCGCGCGGCCCGGTCGGTGGACGGACCGGGCGGGGCGTGGCCGTCGTACGGGGAGTTGTACGGAGGGCGGTGACGGGGCTCGGGCGTCCCTGTCGGGTCCGGAGCCGGTGGTGGGTCGGCTCCGGCACCCGCCGACCCGCGTGTGGCGCATTTCGTACGCCACATTGTCCCGGTTGTGTCACGTGATGGCGTTCGCGGCTGTCGGAGGGAACCCGACCGGTCATGGATTCGCTCTTTCTCCACGCATGGGAGCGGATCACGCACATCACACGAACCTGGAGTAGCTCGTGACAACGCCGGACATATCAGCGCGGCGCACACTCGGGGCCTGTGCCGTCCTGGCGGTCGGCGCCCTCACCCTCACCGCCTGCGGGGGCGGCGCCGACGCCGGGAAGGACGACGGCAAGCCGGGCGGGGATTCCGCCAGGACGTCCGAGGCGAAGATCGCCATATCGGCCAAGGACGGTTCGACGGGTGCGTCGATCAACACCACGGGGGTGAAGGTCAGCGACGGCAAGCTGACCGACGTGAAGATGACCGTGGCGGGGACGGGGCAGTCGGTGCCGGGGTTCATCTCGGCGAACGGCGGCAGTTGGACACCGAAGGAGCAGTTGGAACGCGAGACGAAGTACGAGATATCGGCGAAGGCGAAGGACCCCGACGGGCGGGCCACCGCAGCCGACTCGACCTTCACGACGGTCAGCAAGGCCAACAGCTTCATCGGGACATACGCCCCGGACAACGGGACGACGGTGGGCGTCGGGATGCCGGTGTCGTTCACCTTCGACAAGGCCATCAGCGACAAGAAGGCCGTGCAGTCGCACATCACGGTCTCGTCCAGCAGCGGGCAGAAGGTCGTCGGGCACTGGTTCGGCTCGCAGCGGATCGACTTCCGGCCAGAGGAGTACTGGAAGGCCGGCTCCAAGGTCACGATGAAGATCGACCTGGACGGCGTCCAGGGAGCGAACGACGTCGTCGGGGTGCAGAAGAAGACCGTCACCTTCACGATCGGGCGGTCGCAGGTCTCCACGGTCGACGCCGACACCCAGACCATGACGGTCGTGCGTGACGGGACGACCCTCAAGAAGATCCCGATCTCGACGGGCGACGCCCAGAACACCACGTACAACGGCCAGATGGTGATCTCCGAGAAGTCCGCGAAGCTGCGCATGGACAGCCGGACGGTCGGCCTCGACAACGCCTACGACATCCCGGATGTACCGCACGCGATGCGGCTCACGCAGTCGGGGACGTTCCTGCACGGCAACTACTGGTACAACAAGGCCAATCCGCCCTTCGGCCGGCAGGGCACCAGCCACGGCTGCGTCGGACTGCAGGACGTCCAGGGCGGGCAGGGCGACACGAACGCCAAGTGGTTCTACGACGAGTCCATCGTCGGGGACGTCGTGATCGTCAAGAACTCCCCCGACAAGACGGTGTCGCCGGACAACGGCCTCAACGGCTGGAACATGTCGTGGACCGAGTGGACCGCGGGAAGCGCCGTATAGGCGCCCGCTGAGCGCCGGGGCGCCATGACGCGGCAAGTACCTTCTGACCGGCGGGTTTTGACGGATCTTCGGGTCGCGTGGGAACTTCTCACGTGACCTGAGCGTTTTCTGTGCGCACGTTTTCTCGGTTCCCAGACATGATGTCCGACCGAGGGGCTACGGTATGCACCCACAAGGTGACATGCAGCAACGCCGGGAGAAACCTTGAGCGTTCCGTACGAGACAGCAGCGTACGAGCCACGCGAGTCGCCCGAGTCTCCGGAGGAGCACCTCGCGCGACTTCTCGGCCGTGCGCTGAACTCCTTCGAGCTGCCCGACGAGACGATACGGCGACTCGACTGCGCGCTCGCGCACGACAGCTCGCTGCACTCCGCGCACCACAGCGCGGGGCTGCACCGCGAGACGTACCGCCACACCTGGCTGCTCGCCGACGGCTCGGCACTCACCCTCTGGGAGCTGGTCCACAACACCGCGCCGGGCAGCGTCCCGCAGCATGAGGTGTACGTCGACGAGGAGGAGCTGCGCGCCGCCACGGCACGGCTGCCGCTGCCGCCGGACGCACCGGACTTCGAGCTGCCGGTGACGGTGCAGCAGCTGTCGCCGGTCCCCGCGCCCCGGCACGCGTACGTGCCCGACGACTCGGCGGATCACGCGCGCCGGCTCCTGCGCCGCGCGGAGAACCCGGACCGGCCGGACGCGGAGACGGCGACGCTGCTGACGTCGGCGTTCGCGCACCAGATCACGCAGGCTTTCGGCAAGCCGTGCCGTGCGGGGCGGATCGGGCTGTGCTTCTCGCTCTACGAGCACGCGTTCCTGCTGCGCGACGGCAAGGAGATCTCCCTGTGGGAGGTCGAGCACACGGCCACGCCCGACGGGCGGCACATGTGCGAGGTGTACGTCTCCGAGGCCGCGGCGCGCGAGGCGATGGAGCAGCGCGCGGCCCGGGTTTCGTAACCCACTCCACGCATGTGAGGCTTCTGCCGCCTCGGCCGCTCGGTCAGCGGCCGTCGCTGAGCTGTCGTACCAGTCCCGCGAACGCGTCGTGCTCCGCCGGAGTGAGCTGTACGGACTCCAGTTCGGGGCCGGTCTGCCGCTGGTACGGGAGGGCCGGGAGGGAGGCGGAGGTCCGCCACAGGGCGGCCTCGCGGCCGCGGCGCAGGACGCGGGTCAGGCCGATCGCCCAGACGACGGTCGCCAGGGCGAGGACGGCCATGCCCGTCAGCTGGTAGATCGAGACGTGCTCAGGCATGCGCCCCAGTAGACACCACGGTCCGGGACTTTGGCCCCGGACCGTGACGTATCTCGCAGGTGCCATGAACAACTCACAGCTACCCAAAGGGACACAAGGCACACAGGGCCGATGAAACGGCTGCGGCCGGTCGCAGCCCCGTCCCGCAGGGTTGTGACCGGCCGGCCGTGCCGGGGCGGGCCGGCTGCGCCCGCCCCCGCCTCCCGCCGCTTACGCCGCCACGGGCTGCTTCGCCTCCGCCGCCGGAGCCGCCGCGGACTCGTCGGAGCCGGTGGCCGCGCCGTCCGGGGCCGTCTTGCGCAGGCCCTTGAGGACGATGACCAGGCCTGCCGTGATCGCCGTACCGATGGCGATGGCCAGCAGGTAGAGAAGCGGGCTGCCGATCAGCGGGACCACGAAGATGCCGCCGTGCGGGGCGCGCAGGGTGGCGCCGAAGGCCATCGACAGGGCGCCGGTGACAGCGCCGCCCGCCATCGAGGCCGGGATGACACGCAGCGGGTCCGCCGCGGCGAACGGGATCGCGCCTTCGGAGATGAAGGAGGCGCCGAGGACCCAGGCGGCCTTGCCGTTCTCGCGTTCGGTCTGTGTGAAGAGCTTCTTACGGACGGTGGTCGCCAGCGCCATGCCCAGCGGCGGGACCATGCCCGCGGCCATCACGGCAGCCATGATCTGCATCGCGGAGTCGCTGGGGTCCTGGACGGCGATGCCGGCGGTGGCGAAGGCGTACGCGACCTTGTTGACCGGGCCGCCGAGGTCGAAGCACATCATCAGGCCGAGCAGGACGCCGAGCAGGATGGCGTTGGTGCCGGAGAGGCCGGAGAGCCAGTCCGTCATGCCCTTCTGGGCCTCAGCGATGGGCTTACCGATCACGACGAACATCAGGAAGCCGACGACGATCGAGGAGATCAGAGGGATCACCACGACCGGCATGATGCCGCGCATCACCGGTGGGATCTTGATCCGCTGGATCGCGAGGACCACGCCACCCGCCAGCAGACCGGCGGCCAGACCGCCGAGGAAGCCCGCGGCGATGTTGGAAGCGATCATTCCGCCGACGAAGCCGGGGACGAGACCCGGGCGGTCCGCCATGCCGTAAGCGATGTATCCGGCAAGGACGGGGATGAGGAAGCCGAAGGCGACCTGACCGATCTGGAGCAGCAGGGCGCCCCAGCTGTCGACCTGGCTCCAGGAGAAGTGCTCCATGACCGAGGGCGCCTTGGTGATCTCCCAGCCGCCGATGGCGAAGCCGAGAGCGATCAGCAGACCGCCCGCCGCGACGAACGGGACCATGTAGCTCACGCCGGTCATCAGCCACTTACGTAGCTTGGTGCCGTAGCCGTCGCCGGACTCACCGGCCCGCTCGACCGGAGTACCCGCGCCCGCCGCGGCGCCTCCCGTCACCTCACCGCGCGCCGCCTTGCCGCGCACGTCGCCGATCAGTTCCGCGGGACGGTTGATGCCCGCCTTCACACCGACGTCGACGGTCGGCTTGCCGGCGAAGCGGTCCTTGTCGCGTACGGGCACGTCATGGGCGAAGATCACGCCGTCCGCCGCCGCGATGACGGCCGGGTCGAGCCGGGTGAAGCCGGCCGAGCCCTGCGTCTCGACGACGAGTTCGACGCCCGCCTCGCGGCCCGCCTTCTCCAGCGACTCGGCCGCCATGTATGTGTGGGCGATGCCGGTCGGACAGGAGGTGACGGCGACGATCCGGAAGGGACGCTCGCCCTCGCCGGAAGCGTTGCCCGTGGCGGCATCGGAGGAGGCCGCCCCCGACGCCGCCACGGAGTCTGCGGAGGCGCCCACGGAGGCACCCACGGCGCTCTTCGCGCCCTCGGAAGCGCCGCCCGAGCCCACGGAAGCGTCCGCGCCCCCGGCGTCCGCCGCCGGCCCGTCCCCGCGGATCAGCGCCGCCGCGCTCGCCGCGTCCCCCACCGAGCGCAGCGCGTCGGTGAACTCGGCGTTCATCAACTGCCGCGCCAGCGAGGACAGGATCGTCAGATGGGCGTCGTCGGCACCGGCGGGCGCCGCGATCAGGAAGATCAGGTCGGCGGGACCGTCCGGCGCACCGAAGTCGATCCCGGCCGCACTGCGCCCGAAGGCGAGCGTCGGCTCGGTGACGTGCTCGCTGCGGCAGTGCGGGATGCCGATGCCGCCGTCGAGACCGGTCGGCATCTGTGCCTCGCGGGCGGCCACGTCGGCGAGGAAGCCCTCGAGGTCGGTCACCCGGCCCAGGGTCACCATGCGCTGGGCGAGGGCGCGTGCCGCCGCTTCCTTGGTGTCGGCGGACAGGTCGAGATCGACCAGGTCCGCGGTGATCATGTCGCTCATCGCGGGCTCCTTCGCACGCGTATCGCCCGGGGGGAGAGGTGGGCGAGGGCGGGGGTGGGGACGGGGGTGCGGGTGGGGAAACAGGGGGTGGTGGGGGCGGAACCGGGGAAGCCCCGCCCCCACCGGGCGGCGGGGCGGCTCAGGTGGCCCCGCCTCCCACGGGCCGCGGCGAGTAACGGGGAGCCTCGCCGCTTCATGGCCGGTCCATCAGGGAGTGCGCCGCACGCCATCGGCGCCGACACCGTCGTAGAAGCCGTCAGTCCGTTCATGACACCGGCTCCTTCAGCACACGGTCCACGGGCACCTCGGATGTCACCGAGACCGCGGCCGGGTCCAGGTCGTCCGGCGTCGGCATCACGCTGCCCGGCAGCTGTACCGCCGCCGCGCCGTGTGCGACCGCCGAGGCCAGGGCCTTCGGGCCGCTGCCGCCGGCGATCAGGAAGCCGGCCAGGGAGGAGTCGCCGGCGCCCACGTTGCTGCGGACGACGTCCACCCGTGCGCTCGCGAACCAACTGCCCGCGCCGTCCACGAGCAGCTGTCCGTCCGCGCCCAGGCTCGCGAGCACGGCGCGTGCGCCCATCTCGCGCAGCTCCTCTGCCGCCTTCACCGCGTCGCCCACGGTCGACAGGGGGCGCCCGACGGCTTCCGCGAGCTCCTCCGCGTTCGGCTTCACCACGTCGGGCCGCTCGCGCAGCGCCTCCAGCAGGGCGCGCCCCGAGGTGTCCAGCGCGATCCGCGCGCCCCCGGCGTGCGCCCGCGCAACCACCTCGGCGTACCACGACGGCGCGAGCCCCCGCGGCAGGCTCCCGCAGCACGCGATCCAGTCCGCTTCGCGCGACTGCGCACGCACCGTCTCCAGGAGCAGCTCCTGCTCCTCCGCCGACAGCTCGGGACCCGGCGCGTTGATCTTCGTGAGCACCCCGTCCGCCTCCGCGAGCGCGATGTTCGAGCGGGTGGCGCCCGCGACCGGGACCGGCGCGACCTCGATGCCCTGTGCGTCGAGCAGATCCGCCACGAGCGCCCCCGGCGCACCGCCCAGGGGCAGTACGGCGACCGTGCGCTGCCCGGCGGCCGCCACGGCGCGCGAGACGTTCACGCCCTTGCCGCCGGGGTCCATGCGCTCGCCGGTCGCGCGGATGACCTCGCCGCGCTCCAGTGACGGAACCTCGTACGTGCGGTCCAGGGACGGGTTCGGGGTGACGGTGAGGATCATGCGCGCACTACTTCCGTGCCGCCGCGTTCGATCGCGAGGGCGTCTTCGGGGCTCAGCCCGCTGTCGGTGATCAGCAGGTCCACATCGCTCAGGTCACCGAAGCGGGCGAAGTGCTCCTGGCCGTGCTTGGCGGAGTCGGCGAGCAGCACCACGCGGCGGGCGGCGGCCACGGCCGCCCGCTTCACCGCGGCCTCGGCGAGGTCGGGGGTGGTCAGGCCGTGGTCGGCGGAGAAGCCGTTGGCCGCCACGAAGAGGACATCGGCCCGGATCTCGCCGTACGCGCGGAGCGCCCAGGCGTCGACGGCCGCGCGCGTACGGTGCCGCACGCGCCCCCCGACGAGGTGCAGTTGGATGCCTGGGTGGTCCGCGAGGCGGGCCGCGATCGGCAGGCTGTGGGTGACGACGGTGAGGGAGGCCTCCAGCGGGATGGCGGCGGCGAGGCGCGCCACCGTCGTGCCGGCGTCGAGGATCAGGGTGCCCTCGGTCGGCAGTTCCGCGAGGGCGGCCTTGGCGATGTGGTCCTTCTCGTCGGCCGCCGTCGTCTCGCGCTCGGCGAGGTCCGGCTCGAAGTCGAGGCGCCCGGCGGGGATGGCACCGCCGTGCACCCGGCGGAGAAGGCCCGCGCGGTCGAGGGCCTTGAGGTCCCGGCGGATCGTCTCCGCGGTGACCTGGAACTCCTCGGCCAGCGACACCACGTCCACCCGCCCGCCGTCACGCGCGAGCCGGAGGATCTCCTGCTGCCGCTCCGGTGCGTACATGTCCGTTCGCCTCCGACTCACCGTCCGGTCGCTCCCGACCGATGCCCGAACTTGTGGTTTAGCCCGGAGGCTACGCCCGGATTTCCGGAAAGTAAACAGGTTCGGGCACCACCCGGACATAAACGGGCGTGAAGGTCGGGCATGAACGGACTTCCGGCCCGCCCCCGGACCATCCGTCGGGCCTGCTCACGGCAGACGGAAGGCCCGGCACCCCGGGTGGAACCCAGGTGCCGGGCCTTTTCCCCCGCGTTCAGACGAGCTCCGGCTCCTTCTCCCCCACGGGACCCGCAGGCGCCTCCGTCGCCTCGGCCCCTTCCACGTGCTGCACCGCCCGCTTCGGCAGCGCGAACATCAGCAGGAAGATCACGCCCATCACCGCGGCCACCCACCACAGCGCGTGCTGGAAGGCGTTCACGAAGGCCGGGCCCACGTCGACGGGCCGCAGATCGTCGGCGATCGTGCCGAAGAAGACCACCGAGACCAGGCCGAGTCCGAGCGCGTTGCCCATCTGCTGCACGGTGTTGATCAGCCCGGACGCGGAGCCGGCGTGCTCACGCGGGACGCCCGAGAGCACCATGTCGGTCAGCGGGGCGAAGATCAGGCCCATGCCGACGCCCATCACGACCAGGGGCAGGGCCATCTGCCAGGGGGCGATGGACATGCCGTAGCGGTCGGCCTCCCAGAGGTAGAGCAGGACACCCGCCGCCATGGTGAGCGCGCCCGCCTGGAGCACCTTGCGGCCGAAGCGCGGAACCAGCTTCTGCACGGACAGGCCGGCCGCCACGGAGACCGCGATCGAGAAGGGGACGCCGGTCAGACCCGCCTTCAGCGGACGCCAGCCCAGACCGGTCTGCATGTAGAGCGTCCACACCAGGAAGAAGATGCCGAGCCCGATCCCGAACACGGTCTGCACCGCGATGCCCGCCGCGAAGCTCTTCACCTTGAACAGCGACAGTTCGACCAGCGGGGAGCCGTCCCGCGCGCTCTTGCGCCGCTCGTACGCCACCAGCGCCCCGAAGACGACGACCGCGCCGCCCATCGACAGATGTCCCCACAGCGGCCAGTCCAGCTCACGGCCGCGGGTCAGCGGGTAGAGCAGCATGAGCAGGCCCAGCGTCACCAGGGCGACGCCCACCAGGTCCAGCTTCAGCGCGCGCGGCGCCCTGGACTCGGTGATGTAGCGGCTGCCGAGGATCAGACCCGCGATGCCGACCGGCAGGTTGATGAGGAAGATCGGGCGCCACTCCAGGCCGAACAGGTTCCACTCCGTCAGCAGCGCGCCGAGCAGCGGTCCGGACACGGCGCCCAGGCCGACGATCGCGCCGAAGAGCCCGAACACCTTGCCGCGCTCGTGCGCCGGGAACGTCGCGTGCACGATCGACAGCACCTGCGGCACCATCAGCGCCGCCATGGCGCCTTGCAGGATCCGCGCGGCGACCAGCATCTCCGGGTTCGCGGCGAAGCCGCACAGCGCGGAGGCGACGGTGAAGCCGCCGATGCCGACGAGGAACAGCCGCTTGCGGCCGTGGATGTCGCCGAGCCGTCCGCCGGTGATGAGACCGGCGGCGAAAGCGAGCGCGTAGCCGGCGGTGATCCACTGGATCTGGCTGACGGACGCGCCCGCCTCGGCCTGGATGGACGGGATCGCGATGTTGACGATCGTGACGTCGACGAGGTCCATGAAGGCCGCGGTCATCACGATCGCGAGGGCGAACCAGCGACGGCGGTCGGGCTGGGACGTCTGGCTCGGCCGGCTTGTCCGGCTGTCCACAAGGGGTTCGGTGGAGGTCATGTCTCGAAGCTACGACCGCATTAGGTCAGATCGTGTCCTAGTTCTACGGCATCCTCGAACTCATGACGACGGACACCCCGGCACGGCTCCTCCAGCTCCTCTCCCTCCTCCAGACCCCGCGGGAATGGCCGGGCGGTGAGCTCTCGGATCGCCTCGGCGTCTCCCGCCGTACCGTGCGGCGGGACATCGACCGGCTGCGCGAGCTGGGCTATCCCGTGCAGGCGACGAAGGGGGCCGACGGCGGCTATCGGCTGGTCGCGGGGAAGGCGATGCCGCCCCTGGTCCTCGACGACGAGGAGGCGGTGGCGATCGCGGTGGGGCTGCGGGCCGGGGCCGGGCACGCGCTGGAGGGCGTCGACGAGGCGTCGGTGCGGGCGCTGGCGAAGCTGGAGCAGGTGCTGCCGTCCCGGCTGCGCCACCGGGTGTCGACCCTGCAGGCCGCGACCACACCGCTGACCAGCGGGGACGGGGCGAGCATCGCGCCGGAGACGCTGACCGTGATGGCCTCCACCGTGGCCGGTCACGAGCGGCTGCGGTTCGCCTACCGGGCGAAGGACGGGGCCGACTCGCGGCGCGTGGTCGAGCCGTACCGGCTGGTGTCGACGGGACGGCGGTGGTACCTCGTCGCCTACGACCTCGATCGCGCCGACTGGCGGACCTTCCGGGTCGACCGGGTGAGCGAGCCGTTCGCGACCGGGGCGCGGTTCGCTCCGCGGGAGTTGCCGACGGGAAGTGCGGCGGAGTATCTGCGGCAGTCGATGTACCGGTGGCAGGAGACGTACGCGATCGACGTGACCTTCGAGGCGCCGGCCTCGCACATCGCGGCGCGGCTGCCGAAGTGGTTCGGGGAGCCGGAGGAGCTGGGGGAAGGGCGGTGCCGGCTGCGGGCGACCGTGGGCGATGCCGTGGAGTGGCTGGCGGTACGGCTGGCGATGGTGGACTGCGAGTTCACGGTGCGGGAGCCCGAGGAACTCGTGCGGTGCGTACGGGACCTGGGCGGGCGGCTGAGCCGGGCGGCTGGTGGGTGACCCGGCCGGGCCGAGCCGCACCCGGGGCGGGGCCGGACGGCGCCGCGGCATGCTGGACGGCGGGCTTCCCCGTACCTGAACTCCGGGGATGCCCGCCGGATGGCAGATTGTGTCACATGGGCATAGCTTGCCGGTGTGAGCGGGCCCACGGCACCGCCCGCTCCCGAGGAGGCCGCCGCCCCGGAAAGGGGCAGAGCCGGACCCCGGCACCCGGGGGGAGAGCGCCGAAGTCCGGCTCGCGGAGAGTCCCGGCGCCGGGGGGAGTGCGTCGGGACTTGGTCATGGGCCCGGACTGTCGCCCGGGACCCGAACTCATGGGCCCTGAAGTCTTTTTCCCAGGGTCCTGCCTGTTGAAGCGGCCTGACACCGCCGTGTTTGCGCCTTTCACGACCCGGCGCACGCGGGCACACGGCTCTTGAGGCAAGCCGTGTCCCAGCCCTTACGCCGCCGCGTCGAACCCGGTGTCCCGGGCGAGCTTCTTCAGCTCCAGCAGCGCGTGCTTCTCGATCTGCCGGATGCGCTCGCGCGTCAGTCCGTGCTCCTTGCCGACCTCGGTCAGCGTGCGCTCCCGGCCGTCCTCGATGCCGTAGCGCATCTTGATGATGGAGGCCGTGCGCTGGTCGAGGCGGCCGATCAGGTCGTCCAGCTCCTCGCTGCGCAGCAGCGTCAGCACCGACTGCTCCGGGGAGACCGCGGAGGTGTCCTCGAGCAGGTCGCCGAACTGGGTGTCGCCGTCGTCGTCCACCGCCATGTTCAGCGAGACCGGGTCACGGGCCCAGTCCAGGACGTCGACCACACGGTCGGCGTTGGAACCGAGCTCGGCGGCGATCTCCGCGGGCTCCGGGTCGCGGCCGTGCTCGCGGTTGAACTCGCGCTGCACACGGCGGATCCGGCCCAGCTCCTCGACCAGGTGGACGGGAAGGCGGATGGTGCGGGACTGGTCCGCTATCGAGCGGGTGATGGCCTGCCGGATCCACCAGGTCGCGTAGGTCGAGAACTTGAAGCCCTTGCGGTAGTCGAACTTCTCGACCGCGCGCACCAGACCGGCATTGCCCTCCTGGATCAGGTCGAGCAGCGGCAGACCGGCACGGGGGTAGCGGCGCGCCACAGCGACGACCAGACGGAGGTTCGAGCGGATGAAGACGTCCTTGGCCCGCTCGGACTCGTCGACCAGCGCCTCGAGCTCCTCACGGGTGGCGTCCGCCTTGGACTCCTCGAATCCGTCGAGGAGCTGCCGGGCGAACACACCCGCCTCGATGATCTGTGACAGCTCGACCTCCTTGGCGGCGTCGAGCAGCGGCGTACGCGCGATCTCGTCGAGGTACATGCCGACCAGGTCGCGATCGGCGATCTCGCCGCCATGGGCGCGAACACTGCGTGCCGCGTCGGTCCCGCCAGTGGCGGACTTACGACGGGCGACGGCACGGGTTGCCATGCGTGCTCCCTTGCGATGGTGGGCTGGCGGGTGGTCCTGTTTGGGCCTGGCACCGTCCTGGCACTGTCCTCGGGTGCCCTGCTTCCGATGGAAACAACGACTGGAATCAGGACAGAATTCCCGACCCGCTCCCCTATTTTTCTGATCATGCAGTACCCTGTCCGGCCACACGGGGAGGTCAGATGATGACAGAGCGTACAGAGGTGCAGGTCAGGCCGGGAGTCGAGGGTGACCTCAAGGCCCTCACCGACATCTACAACCACTACGTACGTGAGACGCCGATCACCTTCGACACCTCCGTCTTCACTCCGGAGGAGCGCCGTCCCTGGCTGCTCTCCCACCCTGAAGACGGTCCGCATCTCCTAAAAGTTGCCGCGGACGCGGACTCACAGGAAATTCTGGGCTACGCCACATCCAGCCCGTTCCGCGCGAAGCCCGCCTACATGACGTCGGTCGAGGTGACGGTCTACCTCGCCCCGCACGCGGGCGGCCGCGGCATCGGCACGCTCCTCTACAAGGCCCTGTTCGAGTCACTGGCCGCCGAGGACGTCCATCGCGCCTACGCCGGTATCGCCCAGCCCAACGAGGCCTCGCGGCGGCTGCACGAGCGCTTCGGCTTCCGGCACGTCGGAACGTACAAGGAGGTCGGGAGGAAATTCGGCCGCTACTGGGACGTGGCCTGGTACGAGAAGGAGCTGTGAGCGGGTCTCAGCCGAACTGCACGGACCGCTTCGCCAGCCCCAGCCAGAACCCGTCGATCACCGACTTCTGGTCCCCCAGCTCACCGGCCGCGTCGGCGGCCCCCATCGTCACAAACAGGGGTGCGAAGTGCTCGGTGCGCGGGTGGGCGAGGCGGCCGGCCGGGGACTTGTGGAGGAAGTCGAGCAGGGAGTCCACGTCGCCCTTGTCCAGCGCGTGGTGCCCCCAGTCGTCGAACTCCGCCGACCACGCGGGGATGCCGTCCTGGCGCAGCGCGGCCAGGTTGTGGGTGAAGAACCCGGAGCCCACGATCAGCACGCCCTCGTCGCGCAGCGGGGCGAGCTTGCGCCCGATCTCCATGAGCCTGACGGGGTCGAGGGTGGGCATGGAGATCTGCAGGACCGGGATGTCGGCCTCGGGGAACATCTCGACGAGCGGGACGTAGGCGCCGTGGTCGAGGCCGCGGTCCGGGATGTCCTGGACGGGGATGCCCGGGGCGCGCAGCAGCTTGCGGACGGACTCGGCGAGTTGCGGGGCGCCGGGAGCCGCGTACTTCACCTTGTAGTAGTGCTCGGGGAAGCCCCAGAAGTCGTAGACGAGCGGGACCGTCTCCACCGCGCCCAGCGCGAGGGGGGCCTCTTCCCAGTGCGCGGAGACCATGAGGATCGCCTTGGGGCGCGGGAGGTCCGCGGACCAGGCGGCGAGCTGGCCGGGCCAGACCGGGTCGTCGGCGAGGGGTGGGGCGCCATGGCTGAGGTAGAGCGCGGGCATGCGTTCCTGGGTGGCGGCGGACATGGCGGCGGTTCCCTCCGGACGGTGTTGCTTGAAGTCTAAAACGTCTTAGGAAAAGTGTACGTCGAAGTTGTTTAACATTCAAGGAGAGCTCTCGTACGATGGGAAACATGAACACGGCATCCCCATCCCCGACCGCTGAAGAGCCACGCTGGCTGACCGCCGAGGAGCAGTTCGTCTGGCGCTCCTACCTCCACGCGACCACTCTTCTCGAAGACCATATGGACCGCCAGCTCCAGCGTGACGCGGGCATGCCGCACATCTACTACGGCCTTCTCGTCAAGCTCGCCGAGTCCCCGGAGGAGCGGCTGCGCATGACCGAACTGGCCATGCACGCCAAGATCACCCGTTCCCGGCTCTCGCACGCCATCGCCCGCCTGGAGAAGAACGGCTGGGTACGGCGCGAGGACTGCCCCTCCGACAAGCGCGGCCAGTTCGCGGTGCTGACGGAGCAGGGCCGGGAGCGGCTCGCGCAGGCCGCGCCGGGCCATGTGGCCGTCGTACGCAACGCCGTGTTCGACCGGCTCACCCCGGAACAGCAGAAGTCCCTCGGCGAGATCATGCAGATCGTCGCCGAGGGACTCCAGCCCAACGAAGCGGGTGCGGACCTGCCCTGGCTCCGCTGAGCCGCTCACTCAGCAGAACCAGGGCAGATCCTGGGGTCCGTACGTGCGGAGCGTCCCCGTCCCCGCACGTACGAACGGCCCGAAGGGGTACGACCTCACGGTCGTCGCCGGTGACTCAGTGAGCCACGACCGGTACCGGCAGCTCGTTCTCCGCGCCTTCGCCGGAGCCGGTGACCACCGAGGTGTCGGGCTTGCCGGAGTTGACGAGGACCACCACGATGACCGCGGCGAGGGCCAGCATGCCGACGGCGAACCAGATCGCGTTGGTGTAGCCGTGCACCTGGCCCTGGAGCTGGACCAGCTGCTGCTGCGAGCGGGTGCTCGCGGAGCCGATGTGGTCGCTGATGTAGGAGGTCGTGGCCGACGCGGCGATCGTGTTCAGCAGGGCCGTACCGATCGCGCCGCCCACCTGCTGCGAGGTGTTGACCATCGCGGAGGCGACACCGGCGTCCCGGGGCTCGACGCCCAGGGTGGCCAGGGACATGGCGGGCATGAACGCCGTACCCATGCCGAGACCGAGCAGCAGCATCGCGGGCAGGATGATCGAGGCGTACGACGAGCCGATCTCCAGCTGCGTCATGAAGAGCATGCCGATCGCGGCGACCAGGAAGCCGGGGCCCATCAGCGCGCGGGCCGGCAGCCGGGTCATCAGGCGGGTGCCGATCTGGGTGGAGCCGACCATCATGCCGACGATCATCGGCATGAAGGCGAAGCCGGTCTTGATCGGCGTGTAGCCCTTCACGATCTGCAGGTAGTAGGTCAGGAAGAGGAAGGTGCCGAACATCGCGATGATCGCGATACCGAGCGAGAGGTAGACACCGCCGCGGTTGCGGTCGGTGACGACGCGCAGCGGCAGCAGCGGGGCCTTGACCTTGGCCTCGGTGATGACGAAGGCGATCAGCAGCACCGCGGAGGCGACGAACATGCCCACGGTCGTGGAGTCGCCCCAGCCGTTGGACTCGGCGCGGGTGAAGCCGTAGACCAGCGCGACCAGGCCCAGGGTGGAGAGCAGGACGCCGGGTATGTCGAGCGGGTTGCGGTTGCGGCCGCCCTCGGGCTCACGGATGACGAAGTACGCGCCGAGCGCGGCGACGATCGCGAACGGGATGTTGACGAAGAACGTCCAGCGCCAGTTCATGTACTCGGTCAGCACACCGCCGAGGATGAAGCCCACGGCGCCACCGCCACCGGCGATCGCACCGTAGATGCCGAACGCCTTGGCACGCTCCTTGGCGTCCGTGAACATCACGGCGAGCAGGGAGAGCGCGGCGGGCGCGAGCAGGGCACCGAAGACACCCTGGAGGGCGCGGGCGCCGAACATCATCGCCTCGTTGGTGGCGGCGCCGCCGAGCGCGGAGGCCGCGGCGAAACCGATGAGACCGACGACGAAGGCGTTCTTACGGCCCCACAGGTCGGCGATCCGGCCGCCGAACAGGAGCAGACCGCCGAAGGCGAGGGCGTAGGCCGTGACGACCCACTGCCGGTTGCCGTCGGAGATGCCCAGGTCGGTCTGGGCGGAGGGCAGGGCGATGTTCACGATGGTCGCGTCGAGGACGACCATCAGCTGGGCGAGCGCGATGAAGATGAGCGCTTTCCAGCGGTTGGGGTCGCCGGTGACGGCGGCCGAGCCGGGAGCCTTGGAGGCTGTTTCAGACATGGGGGTACCCACTTCGGGACTTCGTGACGGAAAAAAGGAATGTCAGGGGACGGTCCGTCGTCGGTGACGGCCGGTGAACGTCGGTCTTCTTGACTGCTGTGAAGCTCTGAACTAATCGGTCAGGCCTGGCGCAGGTCCTCCATGGTCGTGGCCGTGCCCGGCAGGACGGATCGGGCCGGGGCCCGCAGTCCGTCGAGGAACAGCTGCAGATGGCGGTGGACGAAGCGGTCGGCGTTGAGGCAGGCGGTACCGAACGGGGGCCGGCTGAGCTGGGCCACGGCGATCATGAGGTCGCCGGACTCCACGTCGGTGCGGAGCTGCCCGGCCGCCTTGGCGCGGTCCATGAGCTCCACGATCAGCTCCTCGCACCGCAGTCGCGCGGCCTCCAGGTCCGGGTGGTTCTGGTCGAAGGTGCTCTGGACCATCGGGCACAGCGCGCTGACCCGCTCGTCGGCGGAGGTGTGCACGAAGCGCTCCAGAGCCTCGAAGGCGTCCCCGGTCTCGGCGAGCGCGAGCTCGGCCGCCTCCGTCGTCCGGTCCATGACGGAGCAGACGACCTCGCGGACGAGTGCGTCGCGGTCGGGGAAGTTGCGGTACACCGTGGCGTTTCCGACGCCGGCGCGGCGGGCGATCTCGTCGAGCGGCACATCGGGGCCGAACTCGGTGAACATCTCCTGGGCGGCGGTGACGATGCGCTCCCGGTTGCGCAGGGCGTCGGCGCGGGGCCGGGTCACCTTCTTCTGCACAGTGGTCGCGGTCACGGTGTGCTCCTCGGGCAGGTGGTTGGCGATCCGGGGAGGCTCTCCCCGTTTCGCGCGGACACAGGTCTAAACGGGGAGACGCTCCCCGGTTATTTCAGGTTGAGAGAGAGTTTCCATGTGACCTGAGTCACAAGTCGCGATCCGAGAAACCCACGTTCGGTCTCCTCCAGCGCGCGCCCCCGCACCCCTTCGACACAGGGTGATCGAAGGGATGCAGCCCGTGGACCTGCGGCTGCCGTGGACGGAGAGGGCCGTGCATGCAGCAGACCAGCCGTCGGATACGTCCGCGCCGCCTGGCCGCCCTCGCGTCCGTGACCGCGCTGACGCTCGGGGTGTGCACCTCGGCCGGCACCGGACACCTCAGAGCGCTGCCCACGCCGGCCGGAGCCGGACCGATCGCGCTGGCCCGCAGCTCCGCCCACGGCCCCTGCATGATCCGCGGCGGCACCGCGGTCCAGATGTCGGAGGGCGTCCCCACCCCCCGCGGCTACTCCCGCTCCACCGGCACCGTCCGCGCCCTCACCCTGATGATCGACTTCTCGGACGCGCCCGGCCGCGGCAGGGCGCTGGACCGCTTCGACGAGTTCTTCCCGCAGACCCAGGACTGGTTCCGCACCAGCTCCTACGGCCGCCTCGACTACCGCGCCGAGACACCCGTCCCCGGGTGGCTGCGCATGCCGAAGCCCTTCGCGTCGTACGGCATAGAGCGTGGCGCCCCCTTCGACCCCGGCTACCGGGACCTGGTCCAGGACATCGTGGCCGCCGCCGACCCGAAGGTGGACTTCCGGTCGTACGACTTCCTGAACGTGCTCGTCACCCCGAACGCCGGCCCCTCCGCGCTGGACACGGTCCTGTCGGTGACCTTCGCCGGCAACCCGGACGCCCCGGTCGCCGACGGCGTCCCGGTCGCCAACGCGTCCTTCGTCTACTCCCGCCAGGACGACGGCTCCGGCTCCTACGCGCAGACCGGCTACCGCGTCCTGCCCCACGAGAACGGTCATGTCTTCGGCCTGCCCGACCTCTACACGGCGAACGGCGGGGGCGCGGTCGGCCACTGGGACATCATGAGCGAGGACTGGGGCGCCAACAACGACCTCCTCGGCTGGCACAAGTGGAAGCTGGGCTGGCTGGACGCCTCCCAGGTCAGCTGTGTGACGACGCCGGGCACGACCGAGTACACGCTGACCCCGCTGGCCCGCGAGGGCGGCGCCAAGCTGCTCTTCGTCCCGGTCAGCGGGCGCACCGGATACGCCGTCGAGCTGCGCACCCGCGAGGGCAACGACGAGGCCGTGTGCCGGCCCGGCCTGCTGATCTACAAGGTCGACGCGGACGTGGACACCGGCATGGGACCGGTGACGGTCCACGACTCCGAGCGCGACTCCGGCGGCTGCACGCGCAGCCCGAACGTCCACGCGGAGCTCTCCGACGCCCCCTTCGCGCCCGGCGAGGACTTCGAGGACCGCCGCAAGGGCATCCGGATCACGGTGGCGGGAGCGGATCTGGCCGGGGGCTACCGGGTGCGGGTGACGCGGCGGTGAGGACGGGCAGGTCGGGATTACGGTAGGCCTCCTGCGACCGCCGTACGGAGAGCCGATGCCCGCGAAGACGACCATGGACGCCCTGACCGGCTCCGCCGCCGTACCCGCGGAGGCGGTCACGCCGCTGATCCGCGGTGTCGCCGTGCTGCGGGAGCTCACCGAGGCGGGCGGCACCCTGAGCCCGAGCGCGCTGGAACGCGCCACGGGCCTCGCCCGCTCCACGGTCGACCGCATCACCTCGACGCTGGCCCGCATGGGATACGTCCGCCTGGACGGCCGTGACGTGCTGCTTGCCCCCCGCCTGATGGAACTCGGCAACGCCTATCTGGCCGCCCTGCGCCTGCCGGCGCTGCTGTCCGGGCGGGCGGACGCGCTGGCCGACGAGCTGGACGAGTCCGTGTCGCTGGCGGTCGCCGACCGCGACGGCATCCGCTTCATCCACCAGGCCACCCGCCGCCGCGCGATGTCCCTGAGCTTCCGCATCGGCGACCTGCTCCCGGCCGAACGCACAGCACCCGGCGCCCTGTTCGCGGCGGAGTGGGACGAGCCGGAGTGGCGGGCCTGGCGCGCCCGCCGGGCGGCGGACCCGCGGGACCAGGGCTTCCCCGCCGTACCCCCGCGTGCTGCATCCTTCCGGGGGGCGACCCCCGGACCCGGGGATGAGCGGCACGGGCTGCTCAGCGCAGACCTTGGTGAACACGCCACTCCGGACGAGGAGTTCGATCAGCGGGTCCGGGACGCGGCCTCGGTGGGCTGGGCCCTGGACGACCAGTTGATCGAACCGGGTCTGGTGGCGGTCGCGGTCCCCGTACGGGATCCCCGTACCGGACGGATCGCGTGCGCGGCGAGCGTGGTGAGCCACACCAGCCGGCACACCGCGGCGGGCCTGCGCGACACCCTGCTGCCGCGGCTGCGGGCGGCGGTGGCGGACATGGAGCGGGAGTTGCGGGAGACGGAGCCCGCCGTGACCGGGACCCCGTCGGGGCTGGCGATCTGGACCGGCGCGTCCAAGCAGGAACTCGGCAGGGAGTTCATCGAGTCCCTGGCCCGGGGTCTGACGGTCCTGACCGCCTTCGGCGAGGGCCGGGCCTCCCTGACCCTGACGGAGGTGGCGAAGGCGACGGGCCTGGCGCGGGCGACGGCACGCAGGGCCCTGATCACCTACGAGCACCTGGGCCTGGTGACGGCGACCCCGCACCGCACGTTCACGCTGACGCCCCGGGTGCTGTCGCTCGGCTTCCCGCCCCTGTCCCGCACGTCCTTGCCGGAGATCGCGACACCGCATCTGGTGGCGCTGACGTCCCGGATCCACGAGTCGGCGTCGCTGGCGGTGCTGACACCTTCCGGCGAGGAGATCCAGTACACGGCGAGGGTGGCGACGAACCGCGTGATGAGCGTGAACCTCACGGTCGGCACCCGGCTTCCGGCCTACGCGACCTCCATGGGCCGCGTGCTCCTCGCCGACCTCCCCGCGGCGCAGCGCACACTCGGCGAGCTGCGCCCCCTGACGTCCCGCACCCTGACCGACCCCAGGGCGCTCGCGCGTGTCCTCACCGACGTACGGACCCAGGGCCACGCCCTCGTCGACGAGGAACTGGAGGAGGGCCTGCGCTCGATCGCGGTTCCCGTGCGGGACCGTACGGGCCGGGTGGTGGCGGCCCTGAACACGGCGATGCACACGACCCGGCGTACGCCCGCGGAGTGCGTGACGGACCTGCTGCCCGAACTGCGGGCGACGGCGACGGCCATCGAGCGGGACTTCCACACGGCCGGCAGGTTCACGCGGGTGCCGACGGCGTGAGGTCCTGGACGGCCGATCCGTCGAGCTCTCCGGCCCGCCCCCAACCCGCTGATCGCCGACCCGTCACCCGCTACACTGGCCGCGGTGCCACCGGCCTACCGGCCCGCACCATGCCTTCGTAGCTCAGGGGATAGAGCACGGCTCTCCTAAAGCCGGTGTCGCAGGTTCGAATCCTGCCGAGGGCACGATGCGTTAAGCCGCTGAACTGGGGTTTCTCTCCCCCAGGGACGGCTTCTGCTCGGCCTCGGACTCCTCGTCCGGGGCCGTTTGCGTGAGCGGACGGAGAGTTGATCCCCGAAATCTCTCCAGACATGTGCATGGTGTTCGGCCCGGAGGACGAGATGACCGTCGAGATCGCCGAGGCGCTCGCCGTGATCCGCCTCGACCTCGACGGTTCGACTTCCTGACCCGCTTCCTCCAGAAGCAGCACCGCCAAAACCATGCTGCTCTGCGGTCGAGGGTTTCGCGACGGTCACGTCGCCGGGTGGTTCAGCGCTCACCGGTGTGGCCGTCAGGCCAGTGGTGCCGTCGGCCGTGTTCCGATCCTCTGGCGACGAGTCCACAGCGCCGGCTTCCCACTTGTCGTGGGCTTGCTGGTCGGACGTCGGCCGACGGGAGGGAGCATGAGCGAGATCAGCGTGCTGGAAGGACGGCGGACAGTACGCTGAATCCAGCGGGATCGGGCCCGCAGCACAGTGTCCGGGAGGTGCTTCATGACGGCCGAGATGGTGGCCCCGGCGTGGATGCATGAGCAGATCACGGCGGAGGAGTACGAATCCTGGTCCGAGGAACAGTGCGCCGGCATCGAGATCGTGGACGGGATGGTCGTCGTGAGTCCCAGTGCCTCCAAGCGGCACAACCGGCTGGCCCGGATTGTGGCGAACGCCCTGGATGCTGCCGCGGGCCCGGAGTGGAACGCCGACACGGACTTCGACGTCCGGCTTCAGGACGTCCCGCTCACCAATCGCCGCCCGGACGTCGTCGTGTACCGCGCAGACACGATCGACATCAGCCCCACCCGCCCCGAGCATGTGCTGCTGGTCGCGGAAGTGGTGTTGCCAGGCTCGGAAACAACCGACCGGATCGTGAAGGTCGACCAGTACGCCAAGGTGGGCATCGGCTTCTACTGGAGGATCGAGCAGGCCGCGACCGGGGTTCCTCTCGTGTACACCTACGTTCTCGACCCCGCGACGAAGACCTACCGGGACGGAGACGTGTTCACCGGCGTCCTCAAGGCAGCGGCCCCCTTCCCAGTGGAGATCGATCTCGGCCAGATCTGATCCACCCGCTGCTCAGCGGGCACCGCGCATGACCGAACCCGAGCTGAGGTTCGTCTCCCAAGGGGGCGCCGGTTCGGGGACGGTGGTTTCGTTCGGGGATGCGGCAGGTTTGCGGAGCAGGAGCAGCGCCGCGTCGTCGTGCAGTCGGCCGCCCACATGCGCCAGCAGTTCGTCATGGAGCGCGGTGAGGGTGCCGGCCGGGTCGGCGGACAAGTGGCGGGCCAGCCCTTCGGCGAGCGGGTAGAACTCACGGCCGTGGTTGCGGGCCTCGGTGACCCCGTCGGTGTACAGCAACAGTTGATCCCCGTCGGCGAAGGGCAGCACCTGGAGGCTGGGGGTCTCGTCCGTGAGGGCGCGCAGCCCGAGGGGCGGGGCCGGATGGGCGGGCTCCACCGCCACGACGGCGCCGGATCGACCCACCATCAGCGGAGGCGCGTGTCCGCAGTTGACCATCTCCAAGTGGCCTGCCTGCGGGTACCCGGCGACCACGGCGGTGACGAAGTCGTCGCAACCGAGGTTGCGCGCCAGGCTCCGCTCGATCCTGTCGACGACGGCGAGGAGATCGGGCTCGTCATAGGCGGCCTCACGGAAGACACCGAGTACGAGTGCGGCGGTCCCCACGGCCGGCAGCCCCTTGCCGCGCACATCGCCGACGATCAGCCTGACCCCGTACGGGGTGGGCACCAGCGCGTAGAGATCCCCGCCGATACGGGCCTCCGCCGCCGCGGCGCTGTAGCGGACGGCCACCTGGAACGGGCCGACAGTCGCCGGTACGGGCTTGAGGAGCGCATGCTGAGCGGCCTCCGCGACGGAGCGGACGGCCGCGAGCACCCGTTCACGACGCCCCCGCAGCGCGCTGGCGAGGCCACTTGCCAGCGTGACGGCGGCCAGGGCGGCCAGTACAGCCGTCAGCTCTTGTCCCGGAACACCGTCCCGGGTGCCGAGCGTCGCGCCCAGCACCGCGGCGAGAAGGCCGACACAGAGGACTCCGCGCGGCCCGCTGGTGGTGGCGGCCAGCGTGGGCCCGGCCGCGAGCAGGGGCAGCCAGATCGTCCCTGCTCCGCACGCGGCATCGATGAGCACGACGACGGAGACGATCAGCACGGGCAGTACGGGGGTACCGGCGGCCAACTGCACGGCGGCACGCTTCCGGGCCGCCGACCCGGCACCGGCCGCTCGGTTCCTGAACGGCCGTATCGGCCAGTGGTCGCCACTACGGTCTCGGGCGTGACTCATGCTTCGTCCGTAGTCCTCACCTGCGCGCGGGGCGCACTCACGAAATGTCTCTTTCATCCAGGAAAGAGGTTCGGTCCGGGCGCCACAAGGAGAGGATTTTCAGATAGTGAGCGAGAGGCCCCTGGTCACGCGACTCGCGGTCGGGATCAGCCGCTCCAGAATCTCCTCGAGTCGGGAGAGCCGGTCCGCCCGCAGTGAGACGCCGAGCGAGCCGAGTGTGTCCCCGCTGTAGACGGGCACGGCGACACAGACCGTACCGAGGGCATACTCCTCCAGGTCCGTGACGGCCGGGGCCACGGGTGAGGCGTCGAGTCGCCGGAGCAGCTCCGGAGGGCTGGTGATGGTCCGTGGTGTGAGGTCGGCGAGGTGGTGCCGGGAGAGGTAGTCCTTGCGGGCCTCGTCGTCCAGTTCTCGCAGGACGGACTTGCCCAGCGCGGTGGCGTGCCCCGCGTCCTCGAATCCCACCCAGAGGTCGACACGGGGCGCCTGCGGGCCGTCGACGATCTCGGCGACCCGGATCTCGCCCTCCTCGTAGAAGGTGAGGTAGGCGGCGGTCGCGAGCTCGTCCCGCAGAGCGGCGAGCGTGGGACGGACACGGCTGAGCAGCGCCTGCCCGCGGCCCGTGGTGTGCAGCGTCTGCAGCTTGTCTCCCAGGACGAACCCGCCGTCGTCCAGCTTCCGTACGTATCCGTCGTGGACCAGCGTCCGCAGCAGGTGATAGGCAGTGGCCAGAGGCAGTCCCGTCTCACGTGCCAGTTGCTTCGCCGGCGCGCCGTTGTCGTGCGCGCTCACGGACTCCAGCAGTCGGAGGGCCCGCCGCACGGAAGTGATGAGCGTAGGGCCACCGTCGTGAGCACCCATACGACCAGCGTGCGCCGAGCACACGACGCAGGCAAGGCGCGCGCCCCTTCGCGACTCGGGGATGTCCGCAGCCATGAACCGCATCAAGAATCATGCCGGGCGCTTCTGACCTGCACGGACAGCAGTCGGCATGAACGAACACCACTGCCGAGCGCACCAACCGAAAGACCCCGGACCGATCATGGTCCGGGGCCTTTCGCATCGGGCTCGCACCGCTACTTCAGCTCGTCGGCGGTGAAGTACTCGTCCGTGATCAGCACGTCGTAGTTCGACTTGTCGACGCTCGTGGGCTGCAGGAGGACGGCGGGTACGGGCTTGACGCCGTTCTTGTAGCTCACGGAGTTGTCGATCGAGACCACGCGGTCGTTGAGTATCTCGTCGACCATGTTCGCGGCGGCGTCGGCGAGTCGGCGGACGTCCTTGTAGACGGTCTGCGACTGCCCGCCCGCGATGATCGACTTCACCGAGGCCAGTTCGGCGTCCTGGCCGGTGACGATGGGGAGGGGCTTGGCGCCGGTGCCGTAGCCGTCCAGGGTCAGCGCGGCCAGGACGCCCCTGGAGATGCCGTCGTAGGGCGACAGGATCGCGTCGACCTTCTTGGCGCCGTAGGACCCGTTGAGGATGTCGGTCATGCGCTTCTGCGCGGTGGGCCCGTCCCAGCGCAGCGTGGTGATCTTCTCGAGCTCGGTCTGGCCGGACGGGACGATCAGCTGCTTGCTGTCCAGGAACGGCTGGAGGAGCGCCATCGAACCGTCGAAGAAGTACTTGGTGTTGTTGTCGTCGGGGGAACCGGCGAACAGCTCGATGTTGAACGGGCCCTCGCCGTCCTCCAGGCCGAGCTTCTCGATGATGAAGTGGGCCTGCATCCGGCCGACCATCTCGTTGTCGAAGGAGACGTAGTAGTCGACGTCCTTGGTGCCGAGGATGAGCCGGTCGTAGGCGATCACCGGAATCTCCGCGGCGGCCGCCTTCTTCAGCACTCCGTTCAGCGACGTGTTGTCGATGGCCGCGATGACCAGTGCGTCGACGCCCTGCTGGATCAGTTTCTCGATCTGGGAGACCTGGGCCTTCGGGTCGTCGTCACCGTAGACCAGCTTGGTCTTGTACTCCATGGCCTTCAGGCCCTGGACGAGGGTCTTGCCGTCGGTCAGCCAGCGCTCGGAGGCGCGGGTCGGCATGGCGATGCCGACGGTGCCGCCCACGGAGCCGGCCCCGGAGGTGCCCGCGGAGCTGCCCTCGCTCTCCTTGCCGCAGGCGGACAAGGGGAGGGCGAGTAAGGCGGCTCCGGCGAGGACGGCTCTTCGATTGAGCATCGTGATCGTTCCTTGTTCTTCTCGTCGTTGAGACAGTCAAGGGCGAGTGATCAGCCGGCGGACCTCACTCAAGCCGTTCGAAATGTCGTCGCATGATCGGAATATTGGCGAGGACAGTAAGGGGAGGTGCACGTGGTGTCAACGGTGTGAACAGGAACGGTTACAGAAAGGTGCGATCAGAGGGGATTGTGAGGGGATCAGGGGCCCTGGTGGCGACCCGGCCATGCACAGGAGTCATCAAAGCGTCGTCACTCCGATATGGACGACTGCCCCGCGCGGGGTCGCGCGGGCGCATACTAGGCACAATGACAAAGCCATCTGCACCGAAGCGTCATTTGCCCACCAGCCCCTTCAAGGCCCCGGTGGCACCACCGCCCAAGGAGTTCGCGGTGGGCGACCAGGTCACCCACGACATGTACGGCCTCGGCCGCGTGATCGGCATCGAGGACGGAATCGCGGCGTTCGTCGATTTCGGCTCCGTCCGACAGCGGATCCTGAGCCCGTACACCAAGATGAGCAAGCTGTAGGACCGCGGTGCCCGGTCAGGGCACCGTGGCTCTCTTCATGGCTCCACACGGAACGGAACATCTCTCATCGACGTGAATTCGCTGTTCTCCGCCCCGGAAGGGGCGCCCAGCTCCGCCGCCGCGGCCTCGCCGCCCCCGGCGAACAACCCCTTCCAAGCCCCGGACTTCGGGGACTTCGGGGACGACGACACCTTCCCGATCGAGGACGCACAGCCCTCCTCTTGATCGGAAAATCTCCGAAACATTCGTAAAGTCGAAGCCCTGCCTTGATCTTGCCCAGGCAGGCATGGTCGACCAGTATCGGCGCAACCCCTCAAACAGGGGCGCTGAGCAGGCAAGACAGTCACGCCAGCCTTCCTCTCTTCGCTCGAACGTTTCGAAACAATTACCGAAACTATTGACAGTTGTCAGGGTCACTCCAAAGCTGTCGATGACCGAGCTACTCGACGAGAGGAAGCAGGCACATGAACGACGCACCCGCACCCATGAGCCGCAGGACGTTCGTCAGCGGTGTCGGTACCACCGCGCTGGCGGTCACGGCCGGAGTGGCCCTGCCGGGAACCGCTCACGCGGACACGGTGATCACGTCGAACCAGACCGGGACGGACAACGGGTACTACTACTCGTTCTGGACCGACGCACCGGGGACCGTCTCCATGACCCTGAGCTCCGGCGGGAACTACCGCACCTCATGGCGGAACACCGGAAACTTCGTCGCGGGAAAGGGATGGAGCAACGGCAGCCGCAGGACCGTCAGCTACTCGGGGTCCTTCAACCCGTCCGGCAACGCCTACCTGTGCCTCTACGGCTGGACGTCGAACCCCCTCGTCGAGTACTACATCGTCGACAGCTGGGGGACCTACCGGCCGACCGGGACGTACAAGGGCAGCGTCACCAGTGACGGCGGTACGTACGACATCTACCAGACCACCCGGTACAACGCCCCGTCCGTCGAAGGCACCCGCACCTTCAACCAGTACTGGAGCGTCCGGCAGTCCAGGCGGACCGGTGGTTCCATCACCACCGGGAACCACTTCGACGCGTGGGCCCGCGCGGGGATGACCCTCGGCAGCTTCCGCTACTACATGATCATGGCGACCGAGGGCTACCAGAGCAGCGGCAACTCCAGCATCACGGTGGCCTGATGAGGACCCGGACGCACCTACCGTTACTGGCCGCCGCCGCCCTGGCCGCCGCCGGCACCCTCACCGTCCCCACCGCCGCCTCCGCGCAGAGCGCCGCCTGCACCGGATACGTCGGACTCACCTTCGACGACGGCCCGGGCAGCGGCACCACCGCCCTGCTCAACTCCCTGACGCAGAACGGCCTCAGGGCCACCATGTTCAACCAGGGCCAGTACGCCGCCGCCAACCCGGCCCTGGTCAGGGCGCAGGTCAACGCGAGGATGTGGGTCGGCAACCACAGCTACACGCACCCGCATCTGACCCAGCAGAGCCAGGCCACGATCGACTCGGAGATCTCCCGCACCCAGCAGGCGATCGCGAACGCGGGCGGCGGCACACCGAAGCTGTTCCGGCCGCCGTACGGCGAGACCAACGCGACGGTGAAGTCCGTGGCGGCCAGATACGGGCTGACCGAGATCATCTGGAACGTCGACTCGCAGGACTGGAACAACGCCAGTACCGACGCGATCGTCGCGGCGGCCGGCCGGCTCACCAACGGGCAGGTCATCCTCATGCACGACTGGCCCGCCAACACCCGCGCGGCGATCCCGCGCATCGCCCAGACGCTGGCCGCCAAGGGGCTGTGCTCCGGGATGATCTCCCCCACGACCGGCCGAGCCGTGGCCCCGGGCTAGCGGCCGAGCGGGCGCAGCCGACCGCCGTACGCGGGAATGTCGTATCCTCACCGCACCTGCCGTGCCCGTGACCTGGGGGGTTCCAGGGTCGGCGGCCGGCTCGAAGCAAATGGGGATCCATGCGTGCAGCAGTCATGGGCGCCGCTCTCGGCGGCGCCCTCCTCCTTGCCGGTTCCGTGCTCACCGCCCCGGCCGCGTCCGCGGCCGAGACGGGAGTGGTGATCGAGAAGGTGTCGGTGAACGGTGGCAAGTCCATCGTCTTCGGTACGTCCCGTACGGAGTCGTTCACGATCGCGGTGACCGTCTCCGACGACTCCGGCATCAGCAAGGACCTCGCGTTCCTGGCGATCGAACGCGAGAAGGGGGACGACTACTGGTCGTTCCACGGAAAGCCCACGTGCACCGCCACCAGCACCACGACGTCGAACTGCAAGCTCGGCGTCAAGCTGGAGAAGGACATCGACCTGCCCCGCAACACCCTCGCGGGCCCCTGGGACGTGTACGTCCAGTTCCAGGCCAAGGACGGTGACTACTACGGGGGCGTCTACCAGACCCACCCCGTGAAGCGGCGTTCCACGCTCGGTGTCGACGCCTCGCCCGAGCCCGTCACCAAGGGCAAGACCCTCACGGTCACGGGCAAGCTGGCCCGCGCCAACTGGGACAAGTACATGTACGCCGGCTACACCTCGCAGCCGGTCAAGCTGCAGTTCCGGCCGAAGAACAGTGCCACGTACACCACGGTCAAGACCGTGACGAGCGACAGCACCGGCAAGCTGAGGACGACCGTCAAGGCCGCCCAGGACGGCTACTGGCGCTGGAGCTTCGGCGGCACCGCCACGACCGCCGCGGTCAAGGCCACCGGCGACTTCGTCGACGTGCGCTGACCGGAACCCGTACGGCCGAGGCGGGGGTGGGGGCGAGGGTGGGCACAAGCGCCGCGCACAGCAGAGCGAGGGCAGCCGAACGTCTCAAAGGGACCTCTGGGGAAAGGCTGGGGGGTCCTCGACAGCCCCGAGACCCCCGGCGGCTGCTTCGGCCACTACGCCGACATCCAACGCCCCGGCTTCCGCACCCTCACCACGGCTACGACTACCGCGCCGTGAGCATCGTGGTGCGGTCCACCTGACAGCCGGGCCCGCTCCTCCCCCTCGGCTCACTGGCCCAGTGGCGCCGGTGGTGTGGTGTCCGGGATGGGCTTTGCGGGGGACGGGGCCGGTGGGTGGGCTGTTTTCGTGCGTTCCTTGGTCAGGGCTTTTGTCAGTTTGCGGGCCAGCAGGGGGTCGGCCGGGAGGACGTGGGAGGCGAACCAGCGGGCCGCGGTGGGGTCGGGGGACGGGTCGGTGAACTCCGGTCCCGCGTAGTCGTCCAGGGGCGGGTCGTAGATGTAGCCGGAGACGATCCCGTGGGTGACCAGGCGTTCTACGAGGGCGTCGCGGTCATCGACCAGCAGGGGGACCCGGAACAGGGGCAGCGGGCCGTGGTGGGCCGCCCGGTCGTTCAGGGCCGGGGAGGCCCAGGGGGTGCCTGACAGCAGGGTGACGCCCTCCCTGCGGCGGGAGAGGTTCTCGTCCAGCATGTTCATGCGCAGGTTCAGGCCCGCCCGCACCAGCCGCCCGTGGCGGGCGCGGTAGTCGTGCAGGTCCACGCGGATCCACGGGTCGTACGGCAGCAGGCTCGGGGCCTCGTGGGCACAGAGCGACAGCCTCGGTGCGTGCAGGGACATGCGGAAGTCGTCGCGTTCCAGGAGGCCCAGGCGTTGCATGGTGCGCCAGGTGGGGCGTACGAGGTGCAGCGCGCGGACCGTGGAACGGGCCAGCGGGCGCAGGGCCGTCGACAGGTCCGCCGTCAGCCTCGCCGGTGTCAGCAGGTCGTCCCGCAGCAGCTCCAACTCCCTGCGTGCCCGCGCGTCCTCGACCGCCAGGAAGCCGCCCGCCATCCCCGCCACGTGCTTGGAGAGACTGAAGGCGGCCGCCTTGCCGAAGGTACCGATGGGCTGCCCGTCCACGTGCGTGCCGATCGCATGCGCCGCGTCCTCGATCAGCGGTATCCCCAACTGCTCGCAGCGGTCGCGCAGTTCGACGATCCGGTCGGGCATCCCGTACAGGCTCGTGGTCAGCACCGCGTCCACACCGCGCCAGGTGGACTCCGGTACGGCCGCCGGGTCGATGTTGCCGTCCCACGGCGACACCAGGGCCTGGACCGGGCGCAGGCCGGCCGCGAGGACGACGAAAAGGATCACGTCGTCGTTCACCGGGGACATCAGGACCCGGCCGCCCGGGCGGCACCAGCGCCGCAGGGCCAGGTAGAGGGCCAGTCGCGCCGAGGGCGTGTAGACGCATTCCCGTCCGAGCCGCCGTGTCATCGTCGCGGCGAGCCGCGATCCGTACGGCATCGTCACCTCTTCCAGCAAGGAGTCATGAAGGGGTCGGAGCCCCGCGAGAGGGATCTCCGAAGGGGCACCCGGGAGCGCTGCACGCTCTCGAACGCCAGGCCGGACGACCGGCTCAGCGCGTCCTCGCGCGCAGACCGCCGACCGTCTTCAGCAGACGGTCCGCCGGCTCCCGCAGCCGCGGATGCGCCAGCACCGTGTTCCGCAGGCCCCTGACCGGTCTGCGCCACAGACGGTGGGTCGCGGCGACCGGGTGGGGCCGGTACGCGAAACCCTCACCGACGCGCAGTTCACGGGTCTTGAGCCAGTCCTTGTACTCCTTGTCGCCGCGCCCCAGGTCCATCACCCGTACGCCCTGCCGGCCCGCCGCCTCCGCCATGCGCAGATGCATGATCAACCCCGGTGAGTAGTACCGGAGTTCGGGGTCGTACGCCGTGAACCAGGCCGCGAACACGGTGCGCGAGGTGGGGCCGAAGTGGGCCGCGACCGGACGGTCACCGGCGTAGACGACCGACAGGACGCCGGTGAAGTGCTCCTCGCGCACCTGGAAGAAGTGGTCGGTGAGACCGACGATCCAGGGGCGGGCGAAGCGGTCCATACGGCCCGTGCGGCGGTACTGGGCCGACTTCCACCGCATCAGCTGCCGCAGCATCGCCGGATCCCGCTCGTCGAAGACGAACCGCAGCTCACCGAGGTCGCGGGCCAGCCGCCGTTCCTTCTTCAGAACCGTCTTGGCGAGTCCCGGATAGGAGCCGCGCAGCCACTCCGGATACGTCCCCTCGGCGGCCTTCAGATCGACGACCGGGGACGCGAACGTCCCGGTGACGTACCGGCCGAGAGGTTTCTGCTCGTCGACCAGGTGGTCGAACTCGAAGACCGAGAGACCGCAGGCCCGCAGCAGCTCCCCCGTGTCCCAGGTGACTCCGGGGCGGTGGACCAGCGCCTGGCAGTCCGAGAGGCCGAGACCGATGGCCCGGCCGACACCGAAGGCGTTGCGTTCGTACGGGAAGAAGCCCACGGGCTCCCCGTGCTCGTGCAGGACCGCCACCCGGGCGCCGCCGCGGTACTTTCCGACCCCGGCCGCGAACTCCGGTGCCAGGAACGGGTTTCCGAAGTCGGGCGACTCGTCCGTCACCCGGTGCCAGGCCGCACGGAGCTCTCCGCCCAGCTCCTCGGGTCTGTGGATCGTGATCCGGTTTCTCATGGAGTTGCTCGTGGATCGCATGGGCGACCGCTCCCCCCAGTTCCCCCCACGACGCGTCTACCGCGTCCTGCCACGCGCACAGAGTGCGGTGAGGCTCAAACGTCGCGAAACAGTACGCAGACTGTCAAGAGTGCCTGTCGTAACGGAACCGTACGGACTGGGAGGTTCCGTTCCCTCCGCGTTTCCGCGACCCCTACATTGATCTCATGGCCGTGCCCGTTCCCGATGTCCGTGTGCTCATCTCGTACTCGCACGACGGCGACGGACACCGCAAGGCGGTCCTCAACCTCGCGAACCGGCTCCGCCATGCGGGCATCGACGCCTGGATCGACCAGTTCGAGGAGCACGAGCCGCCCGAGTCGTGGCCGGACTGGATGCGACGGGAGCTCACCAAGGCCGACTTCGTACTGGTCGTGGTCACCGAGGTCTACCTGGAGCGGTTCAACCGGGACTCACCGCAGGGCGTCGGGTCCGGGGTCAGGTGGGAGGGCGCGCTGATCACCGCCGGGCTGTACCACGGGCGGCAGGACAAGGCGCGATTCCTGCCGGTCGTGCTGCGGGAGGAGGACCGGCGGCTGATCCCCGTGCCCCTGAACCTGACGACGTCGTACGTCGTCGGCGAGACCGGTGACGGGGACCTCGCTCCGCTTCTCCGGGTCCTGCGGGGAAGCCCCGGGGCCGTTCCCGTGACGCTCGGCTCCTTGCCGGAGGACGCGGCCCGGGACTGGCAGATCGACCTGTATCTGGGAAATGCACGGGAGGTCTGGAGGCGGCTCGACCCCGACCTCCGTCTCGCCCTCGCCCAGGACTGGATCACCGCCAACTCCGGTCATCCGGAGGTCCGGGGACACGACCGCGACGAACTCGCCGAGGTTCTGGCGGAGGAGCCGCCTCGGCACGCGCTGGCCGAGCCGCTGCTGGAGGGCAGAGTGGAGGTGCTGCGTGGTCACTACGCCGCCGTGAACCCGTCCTCCTGGGGTCCCGTGGGGACTCCGCGCCAGGTCGGCCCCGACCACACCATCGTGGAGATGGGCTCGTCGGACGGGGGCTCGCCGGAGCGGTCGTTGCTGATGAGGCGAGTGGGCCGTGAGTGGCTCGTGGCCAACTTCCGGGCGGCGTACGTGATTCCGGGGTGGCCGCCGCGGCAGGAGGAGATACCCGGAGCGTTGCGGAACGGGGGTACGTGAGATGGCGGAGGCCGAGTTCGTGCAGGGGATGACGCCGTTCCTGCGGGAGTCGTTGGGGGCGTACGGCGATGGGGTGCTGACGGGTGAGCCCGCGGCCGGCGCCTCGGGTACGGCGGCGGCGGAGGTCGGGCGGGGGTTGCTGCGGGCGACGTACCGGCGGGTCGACGAGCGGGGGCGTGAGGGGTTGGAGGAGGCGGTCCAGGAGGCCGCCGCGGAGCCCGGGAACGAGGACGCGGTGGGGGCGCTTCGGCAGGAGATCCGGCGGGCGTTGCGGAAGCATCCTGGGCTCGAAGGGGAGTTGGCCGCGCTGCTGGCGGGCGCGGGTGGTGGTACGACGACCGTCATCGCGTCGGGAACGCGGTCGATCGCGGCGGGCGGGAACATCGGTGTCGCGATCACCGCTGACGGTCACGGTTCCTCGAAGCCATGAGCACGGAGGGCGTCGAGGCGTCCGGGGAGCGGGCCATCGCGGCGGGTGAGTCGATCGGGGTCGCGGTCAGTGGGGACAACGCTCGGGTCGTCGTGCTGCCCGCGGAGGCCGTGCACTGGGCGCGGACGGTCGTGGCGCCGGCGGGGGCGGGGTTTCTGCCGGGGTCGGCGTCCGGGGTGTTCGTGGGGCGGGAGAGTGAGCTCCGGGAGCTGCGTGCGCTGCTGACCGGTGGTGGTTCGGCCGCGGTGACCCAGCAGGTCGCCGTGCGGGCCATCCATGGGCTGGGCGGAGTGGGGAAGAGCTCGCTGGCCCTGCACTACGCCCATGAGTACCGGGAGTCGTACTCACTGGTCTGGTGGATCACCGCGGAGAGCGCCGAGTCGATCGTGTCGAGCCTGGCGGCGCTGGCCATGGCCTTGAGCCCCCAGTGGGCGGGGGCGGTGGGGTCGGACGAGCGGGCGGCCTGGGCGGTGCTGTGGCTCCAGGAGCATGAGGGGTGGTTGCTGGTCTTCGACAACGTCGAGGATCCGGCGGTGCTGAAGCCGTATGTGGGGACGCTGCACCGGGGGCACCATCTGGCGACCAGCCGCAAGGCGACGGGGTGGCATGTGGTGACCACACGGACCATGGCCCTGGGGGTACTGCCCTTGGAGGACGCGGTCGACCTGCTGACCCGGCTTGCGATTCCCGAACGGGCTCCGACGAGTGAGGAGTGGGGGGCGGCCACGGAGTTGGCGCGGGTCCTGGGGTGTCTGCCGCTGGCGTTGGAGCAGGCGGGGGCCTACGTCCATGAGACGGGGGCCGGGCTGGACGAGTATCGGCGGTCACTGGGGTTGGTGCTGGACGAGGCGAGCGAGGGGATCGATCCGGAGCGGACGATCGCTCGGATCTGGGATCGGACGATCGTTGCCGTCACGGGGCGCGATCCGCTGGCTGTCAGGCTGCTGGACGCCATGGCATGGCTGGCGCCGGACGATATTCCGCGCGCGTATCTCGTCCCTCTGGCACCCGACCTGGTCGCGCTGAACAGGGCGCTGGGTGTGCTGCACACGTACAACATGGTCAGCTTCGGCGACCAGAACACCCTCAAGGTCCACCGCCTGGTGCAGACGGTGCTCCGCAACAGGCCCCACCGACCTGATGACCCGCCGCCCGGACGTCTGGACGCCGAACACGCCCTTCAGCGTGCCCGGCCGTCGGACGAACAGGCCGAGACCGCCACCGACGACCGCTGGCAGGAGTTCATCCCTCAGATCATCGCCCTCGCCGAGAGCGCCCCCGTCGGCACCGCTCCGAGCTCGGCGATGGCCGACGTCTACCTCGGCGTCGCCCAGTCCCTGTTCCGGCAGCTGCGTGACAGCCAGACCGTCGCCTTGCGTCAACAGGTCCTGGCCCAGCGCGAACGGGACTTCGGTGACAGCCACAACAGAACCGTCACCGCCCGCCACAACCTCGGCCGCGCGTATACCGAGGGCGGGCACCCGGAACGAGCCATCCCCCTCCTGGAAACCGCCCTCGCCCAGTTCGAGCGGACCATCGGCGCCACCCATCCCTACACCCTGAGCACCCGCCACAACCTCGCCCGCGCAATTGCCGAGACCGGGGACCTGGAACGAGCCGTCCCCCTCCTGGAAACCGCCCTCGCCCAGGCCGAGCAGATCCTCGGTGACACCCACCCCAACACCCTGAGCACCCGCCACACCCGCGCCCGCGCATTTGCCCAGGCCGGGGACCTGGAACGGGCCATCCGTCTCCTGGAAACCGTCCTCGCCCAGTACGAGCGGACCATCGGCGCCGACCGACCCAGCACCCTGACCGCGCGCCACGCCCTCGCCCTCGCCTACGTCGAGACCGGGGACCTGGAACGAGCCGCCCCCCTCCTGGAAACCGTCCTCGCCCAGGCCGAGCAGATCCTCGGTGACACCCATCCCAACACCCTGACCGCACGCGAGAACCTGGCCACGGCCCGGGCCGGCACCAGCCAGCGGCGACCCGTACAAAATTCTTGTACGGGTGACAAAGAGTGAACGTACGTCCCTTGATGGGCAGTTCCCCCGCATGAGCAACAAGAGCCGCAGCTCGCGGATGAGGAAGAACGCGTCCGCCGTGAAGATGGTCGGGAGTCTCGTCGGTACGTTTCGGCGGGCGGCCGGTCTGACGCAGGTGGCGCTCGCCGAGCGGGTGGGTGTGGACGAGGAGACCATCGCGTCGATCGAGCAGGGCAGACGGACGCTGAAGGAGGATCTGGCTGCTCTGCTGGACGAACTCCTGGACACCAAGGGTGCGTTGGCCGTCGCGCTGGCACACATGCCCGAGGTCGACCTGTTCCCGCGGTGGGCGGAGGAGTACATCGACCTGGAACGCGAGGCGTTGGCGCTGTCCTGGTACGACAACCAGGTGCTGCCGGGCCTGCTCCAGACCCCGGCATACGCGCGGGCGGTCTTCCTCAACGACGTTCCCGCGCTCGCCGAGGACGAGGTCGAGCAGCGGGTGGCGGCGCGGATGGAGCGCCAGGAGATCCTCCAGCGCAAGGAGCCTCCGACCATCAGCTTCGTCATCTCCGAGGTGACAGTGATGGACCGCCTCGGAGATGACGACGTCTACTTCGGGCAGCTGCGCCGCTTGCGCGAGTTGGCCGACCTGCCGTGTGTCACCCTCCAGATCATGCCTGTCGGCCGCAGGTTCCACGCCGGGCTCTCCGGACCGCTCATCCTCGTCGAGACGGCCGATCACCAGCGCGTCGGCTACGTCGAAGGGCAGCTGCACGGCAGGTTGATCGCCGATCCCGACGAGGTCTCTGTCCTGGAGCGCAAATATGCGATGCTGCGGGCACAGGCTCTCAACCCGCAGGAAAGCACGGGCCTGTTGGACCGTTTGCTAGGAGACACATGAGCACCACGCTTCAGTGGTTCAAGTCCAGCTACAGCAGTGAGCAGGGCGGCGCGTGCCTCGAAGTCGCCACCTCACCCCACACCATCCACATCCGCGACTCCAAGCACACCGACGGCCCCGCCCTCACCGTCACGCCCGACACCTGGACGTCGTTCCTCACGCTTGCCGGCCGCCACTAGAGCCAGGGTCACCGCGATCGACCCCGTCGCCATCACCGTCATCCCCGTCGCCGGGGACGTCAGTTGGGCCACCGTGCCCGCCAGCGCCGCCGCCACGCCCTGCATGGTGAGCATCCCGGCGGATCGCAGCCCGAGCGCGTGGCCCGCCATGTCGTCCGGGGTGAGGGACATCAGCCGCTCCTGCTGGACCAGGCTCGCGGCGAAGCCGACGTTGGAGAGGCATACCGCCATGGCCGCGACAGCGACCGGCGGGTGGAACGCGAAGAGCAGGTAGGGCGTCGCCAGCAGCAGGAGCAGCGGGGTGGCCAGCCGGGGGCGCAGCGCGGGGCGTACGAAGCGGCCCACCCACACGTCACCGGCGAACATGCCCAGCGCCCCGCTCGCGAACAGCGCGCCCGCGGCCTCCGGGGCGTAGGAGACGTACAGGGAATCGCAGCCGACCACCAGGCCATTGGGGATCCACAGGCCCAGGTACGTGAGGCGGCGGGGGCGGGAGGACCACAGGAAGGCGTTGCTGCTCCAGGTCGCCCGGACCGAGAGGCGACCCGAGGCGCGGGCCGGGCGGGCGGTCAGGCCCAGGCGGTAGCCCAGGGCCTGCGTCAGGTACAAGGCCGCCGCCAGGAGCAGGCAGGTGCGCGGGGACAGCAGTGCCAGGAGCGCGCCGCCCATCGCGAAACCCAGGACCTGCATCAGGCCCGAGGCCATGTTGAACATCGAACGCCCCAGCACGAAGCCGGACTTGGGGAGGATCTCGTTCAGCAGCCCGCCGGTCACTCCCCCGCCCAGTGACGCGATCAGGCCCTGTACCAGCACCACCGCGAAGACCGCCCAGACCGGCAGCCCGGGCACGGCCAGCACCGCCGTGAGGGCCGCGAAGGCGAGTCCCATTCCGGCCAGCGTCGCCCGCGGGGGCAGCCGGTCGGCGCCCGAGAGCAGGAAGGTCGCGCCCAGTACCTGCGCCAGCTGCGGGCCGAACATGCTCATCGCCGCCAGCAGCGGCGAGTCCGTGGCCCGGTAGACCAGCGTCGCGAGCGACAGACCGCCGATCGTCAAGGCCGCGTTGAAGGCGGCGTAGGAGAGGAAGAACGGGGTGAACTCCGGGGTGCGGAACAGGTCGCGGTAGCTGCGCATAGACGGGAGTCTCGGAGCGATCACCGGCCGGTCGTTAATGTTTCGCGCAGACACGAAAGGTCGTACGACGCATGGGTTTGTGGCTGATCGACGCCGACACCCTCGCCCGCAGCCGCTTCCTGGTCTCCCCGTTCCCGGAGACCTTCGCGAGCCTGAAGCTGCTGCACGCGGGGGCCGGCGCCCACTCGGGCGAGGAGGCGTGGCTGCGCGCGCATCTGCCCGGCTACCGCGCGCTCCTCGCGGCCGACCCGGTGGCGGGACCGCTCGTCGACGCCGGGCTCAGGTCGTGGATCGCCGACTTCCTCTGTCCCACACCGTGCGCCGGGGAGACCTTCGAGGAGACGGTGGTCCGGGTGCGGGCGGCCGCCCCCGAAGCGGCCCGCGCCAACCTCCGGGTGTCCCTCGCCGGACCGCTCCCCGCCGTCCTGGAGCGGGACGACCTGCCCGAGCGGGCGGCCGCGCTCCTCACGTACGTCTGGGAGGAGACCGTACGGCCGTACTGGGACCGTCGGCGGCGCGTCCTGGAGGCCGACGTGGTCGCGCGGACCGCGCAGGTGAGCCAGGGGGGCTGGGCCGCCGTACTGGACTCGCTGCGGCCCTGGACCCGCTGGCTCGGCGGGAGCCGGTTCCAGGTGAACCTGCACGAGTATCCGCCGCGGGAGATCGCCTCCGGGGCGGAGCTGGCCTTCGTCCCGGTGACGACGGGACGCGGCTGGGTGTCGTGGGAGGGGCGGGAGCGGTACGCCGTGGTCTACCCGTGCTCCGGGGTGCTCGCCGAGGACCACGACCGGCGGCCGGTCCCGGCGGGGCTCGGCGCGCTGGTCGGGCCCGCGCGGGCGACGGTGCTCACGCTGCTCGGCTCCCCCATGAGCACGACCCAGCTCGTCGCCGTCACCGGCCAGTCACTCGGCTCGGTCGGCCGTCATCTGCGGGTGCTCCTGGACGCGGGGCTGGTGGAGCGGCGGCGGGCGGGTCGGTCGGTGCTGTACGAGCGGACTGCGGCGGGGGACGTGCTGGTCGAGGCGCCGGGTGCCAGTCCGCGCCCCAAAGGGGCGCGGGGAACGGCGCGACCAGCCACGGACGGCCCGCAGCCGTAATACGACCTTCGTTCGGCTGCCCCCAGCGGAGCGCCTAGCATCCGCTTATGACGCTTTCTGACAGCACCTCCCCCCTCGCCGTCGACATCGACACCCTCCAGGGCGGCTCCGCCGACCTCTCCCAGTACACGGGCCAGGCCGTTCTCGTCGTGAACGTGGCCTCCAAGTGCGGGCTGACCCCGCAGTACAACGGGCTCGAGAAGCTCCAGGAGCGGTACGCGGAGCGCGGCTTCACCGTCCTCGGCGTGCCCTGCAACCAGTTCCTCGGGCAGGAGCCCGGCAGCGCCGAGGAGATCGCGGAGTTCTGCTCGGCGACGTACGGCGTGACCTTCCCGCTGACCGAGAAGGTCGAGGTGAACGGCGAGGGCCGGCACGCGCTCTACGAGCGTCTGGTCGGCTTCGCGGACGCCGAGGGGCACACCGGGGACATCCGCTGGAACTTCGAGAAGTTCCTCATCGGCCGCGACGGTACGGTCGTCGCCCGCTTCTCGCCGCAGACCGAGCCGGAGTCGGACGAACTGGTCGCCGCGGTGGAGGCGCAGCTCGCCGGTTGACCTTGTCCCTGGGGCAGGGCTGAACCTCCTGATCACCGGGCGGAGGAAGCCGCCCGGTGACGGAGGATGAACCGGTGACCGACGAACTGCTCACCATCGGCGCGTTCGCCGCGCGGGCCCGCCTCTCGGCCAAGGCCCTGCGGCTGTACGACCGGCTCGGCCTGCTGGCCCCGGCCCAGGTGGACGAGGCCAGCGGCTACCGCTACTACCGCCCCGGCCAGGTCGAGCGCGCCCGGCTCGTCGCGCTGCTGCGGCAGCTCGACATGCCGCTCGCCCGGATCGCCGAGGTGGTCGAGGCGGGCGGGGCCACGGGCGCGGACGTACTGGCCGCGTACTGGGCGGACGTCGAGGCGCGGGTGGCGGGGCAGCGGACGCTCGCCGAGTACCTCCGTGGACGACTGTCGGGGAGGAGCTCCGAGATGTACGGGAAGTTCGTGGTGGAGACGGTTCAGCTGCCGGAGCAGGTGGTGATCGCCGAGAAGCGGCACACGCTGGCGGACGAGCTGCCGGCGTGGATCGGGGCGTCGCTGGGGCGTCTGGAGGGGGCCTCGCGGGAGTGCGGGGGCGTGACGGCGGCGCCGTTCGTCGTCTACCACTCCGAGGTCTCCATGGAGAGCGACGGCCCCGCCGAGTCCTGTGTGCCGGTCGCCGACGAGGCCGCGGCACGGGCGTGGGCGGCGGAGCACGGGCGGGCCCGGGAGACCCAGGTCCGCGTCGAGCCGGCCCAGCGGTTCGCGTACACGCGCATCACCAAGGCCCAGGTGGCCCATCCGCAGATCCTGGCCGCGTTCGAGGCGGTGGAGGAGTGGATCACCTCGCAGGGCCTGGAACAGGCCGGGCCCTGCCGGGAGATCTACTTCGCGGACTGGGACGCGGCGGGACCGGACGACGCGGTGTGCGACGTGGCGTTCCCGGTCAGGTGAGCCGCACTCACTTCAGCTCGTCGGGGCACGGCGTCCCGCGCGGCAGCTGATACGGCGCCGCCAACCGGTACGTCCCCGCCTTCGGCGCCAGCAGTTCGGTCCACTTGTCGCCGTGGACGTCCTCCTCCGTCTCCATCAGACAGCCGTTGACGTTGTCGTACGACTTCGGCTCGCCGTCGGGCCGGTCCTTGGACGCCTCCGTCTCCCGGGGGCCCTCGAGGCTCTTGCCCTCGGCGTCGACGATGCTCAGCCACGGCGAGTAGGGGATGCGGACGAGGATCCGGCCCGGCTTGGTCACCTGGAGGGTCCACTCGCCCTGCTCGGCGCGCTCGACGACCGCGTCGGGCTCGGCGAGCGGGGCCGGGTCGGTGACCTTGAACAGCTGCCAGTTGGCGTCGCCCCAGACCTGCTTGAGGTACGGCATCCCGCGCTGCACGAGCTCCCGCTCGCGCTCCCCGCCGTCCCCGTCGGGCGCGTCCTTCGGCAGCACCACGAAGTGCACGGCCCAGCGGCCGAGCCACTCGTGGTAGTTCGCCGAGTTCAGGGTGTCGTCGTAGAAGAGCGGGTTGCGCTCCATGTCGGCCTGGCGGTTCCAGCCGCGGGCCAGGTTGACGTACGGGGCCAGCGCGGAGGCCTCGCGGTGGGAGCGCGCGGGCACGACTTCGACGCGGCCCTTCTCCGCGCCGACCCCCTGGAGTTCGTTGACGAGCGGGGCCAGTTCGCGGGCCCAGGAGGCGGCCGGGGTGGTGTGGACGATGTCGTCGACCGACTTGAACCCGATCCAGCCGGTGAACACGGCGATCGACAGGACGATCGCGTACCACTTGCGGGAGCGCGGCACCGCGAAGGGCAGCGCCGCCACCAGCACGACCCCGGCGAAGAGCATCGGCAGCCGCGAGATGTTGGTCCCGATCTGCGAGCTGATCAGCCAGACCAGGACGACACCGAGCGAATACACCCCGGCCGTCAGCCGGACCGTCTTCCACTGCTTGGGGACGAGCACGCAGACGAGGACGCCGTACGAGAACGGCAGGATCACCGAGCCGAACCCCATCGGCTGCGTGCCGGAGAACGGGAAGAGCCAGGCCGACACCGCGACCACCGCGGTCGGCGCGAGCCCCAGCGCCCACGCGCCCGGCCGCCGCTTCTGCAGGAACAGCGCCGCGGCCACCAGCCCCACGAACAGGCCCGCCACCGGCGAGGCCATCGTCGCGAGCGCGGCCAGCGGGGCCGCGCACAGCGCCTTCGCCCACCGCTTGTAGCGCCAGCGGTGCGGCCAGCAGAACACGACGGCGACCGCGCCGAGCGCGAACGCCGTGCCCAGACCGAAGGTGACCCGCCCGGAGGCGGCGTTGCAGAGGAAGGCGACGAGCCCGGCGAGCGCCGCCCACAGCGGGTTCTGCACCGACCGGCTGCGGATGAGGATCATCGTGAGCAGCCCGGCGGAGATCGTCCCCGCGATCATCATCGTCGTACGGACACCGAGAACCGACATCAGATACGGCGACACCACGCTGTACGACACCGGGTGCATCCCGCCGTACCAGGCCAGGTTGTACGCCGAGTCCGGGTGGCGGCCGACGAACTCGGCCCAGGCGTCCTGTGCGGCCAGGTCGCCGCCGCTGTTGGCGAAGGTGAAGAACCAGACGATGTGGAGCACACCGGACAGTGCGGTGAGGGAGAGGACCGGGTGTCTCAGCAGCCGCTCACGCAGAGCGAGGAAGGCGGTGTACGCAGCCGACGGCTGCTCCTCCGCGGGATCCTCCGCAGGACTGCTCGTGCGTCCCCCGCCGTCACGCGGCGCGGGCACACGTATTCGCGGGCCGGTTCCCGGGCCCGGATCGGCGTCGTCGGCGCGTGTCGGCTCGGCTGTGGCCACCTTCAGGCACTCCCCGTGTCCCGTCTTCTGTTCTCGGCCCCGTCCCGTTCCGGCCATGTTCACGGCTGCGTCTCCGGGAGCGGCGACCTGCCCCGATTCGTGACGCTAGCACGCAGCCCGCCGCCGGGCGCCCTGACGGGTACCCGGTCGACGGGGTGCATACAGGATCTTCGCTCCTCTTTTGCCGTACGAGCCGCTCTACGGGTCAGCTGATGCGCGTCAGCTTGTCCGTGAAGCCCGGCTCGACGAGGTCCTTCTGCAACGCGACCGGCACCTTCACCGCACCGGCCGAGGCGTCACCCACGGTGAGGGTGCCGACCTTGGTGCCGGCCTTCGCGGTGTGCGGTACGTCGTCGGCGGCGAAGGTCAGCTTGACGGTGAGCCCGGACCAGCCGACGGCCGTGACGTCCTTGGTGGCGACGACCGGGGTCCTGCCGCCGAGGCCGTCGTCGACGTAGCCGACGACATCGCCCTTCTTGAGGATCGTCGCGGACTCCAGCGCGCCCTGCGCCGCCCGGATCAGCTGGTCACCCGAGGTGAGGGCGGCGCTGAGGATGGTGTTGTCCACACCACCGGCGGGCTGGCGGACGACGGCGCCGACGATGGTGCGGGTCTCCCCGTTGACCTCCTTCTTCGCCGCGAAGAGGAGGTTGCCGAGGGCGGAGGTGGTGGTGCCGGTCTTGATGCCGACGACGTTGTTCTTGCCGACGATCTGGTTCCAGTTGGGGTGGTTGACGCCCTTGTAGTCGTCGTACGACATCATCGTCGCGACCTCGCGGAACGCGGGCTCCTCCATCGCCTTCTTGCCCAGCTTCACCTGGTCCACGGCGGTGGAGACGGTGGTGTTGTTCAGACCCGAGGGGTCGGTGTACGTCGTGTTCGTCATCCCGAGGTCCTCGGCGGCGGCGTTCATCTTCTCGACGAACGCCTTCTCCGAGCCGGCGTCCCAGCGGGCGAGGAGCCTCGCCACGTTGTTCGCGGATGCGATCAGGATGCTCTCGAGGGCCTCGCGCTGGGAGATGGAGTCCCCGGCGGTCACGTTCACGGTCGATTCCTGACCGGCCTTGGACTGGACCTCGGCGGTCTGGTCGATCTTGATCTTCGGGCCTGCGGCGCCGCTCTTGAGCGGGTGGTCGCGGAGGATGATGTACGCCGTCATGACCTTGGCGACACTGGCGATCGGGACGGGCTTCTGGTCACCGGAGGAGCCGAAGCTGCCGATGCCCTGGACGTCGAGGGCGGCCTGGCCCTCCGCGGGCCACGGGATGTCGACCTTGCTGCCGTCGAAGGAGTAGCTGTCCTCGGCGGTGAGTTCGAGGGTGGGGGTGGGCAGGGGGCGCATCGCCTGTGCGACCGCAAAGACAACTGCGAGGAGCAGGACGAGGGGGGTCCAGATCTTGACCCGCCGGAACGTGGTCCGCAGCGGTGTCTGCGGGGGCGGCGGGGTGTTCGTGAGCTCGGCCAGCAGGTCCAGCGGGGGCTTGGGCGGGAGGGGCTGCTGGGTGGTGCGCTCGGGGCCGACCTGGGGGATGGCGGTGGTGACGTCGGGCTTGAGCGCGACGAACTTGCTGGGCAGCTTGAGCATGGTCGTGGGCTGGTCCACGCGAGCCTTCGGCGCGGGCTCGTCAGCCTTCTCCCCGGGCTCACGGGCATCCACGGCGTCGCTGGGGTCCGCGCCGGCACGGGGCCCCTGCGCGGCCTCCGCACGGGCGTCCACGGCCTCGCTCGGGTCCGTGGTGGCGCGCGGGTCGGCCGCAGCGTCAGACTTCGCGGCGCTCGCCGGTCGCTCACCGTCCTTGGCACCCGAGTCCGCCGCCCCCGGAGAATCCCCGGACCGCACCCAGGCGGCCACAGCAGCACGCAACCTGGCGTCGCCGCCGGGTTCACCCATGGCCCCGTCAGCCGCCGCCGATCCCTCCACGTCCCGCGAACCCTCGGCACCGCGGGTCGGCGCGGAATCCTGAACGCCCTCGGCCCCGGCAGGCGACGAGTCCTCGGGCGCCGCCGAAGCCTCCACGTCCCGCGAACCCCTGGCACTGTCGGTCGGCGCAGCGTCCTGGACGTCCTCGGCCGGCGGCGCGTCCTCCGCGCCCTCGGCGTCCTTCGAGGGCCCGCCCTCCACCTCCGCAGACCCTGCGGCGCCCTCGGCTCTGTCGGTCGGCGCGACGTCCTGGGCGTCCTCGGCCGCCGTTGCATCCCCGGCACCCTCGGCGCCCTTCACGGGCCCGTCCCCGGCCTCCGCGCCCTCCGAGACCCCGGCACGGCCGTCCGCAGCCCTCACGGCGCCCTCGGCCCCGGCAGACGCCGACTCACCGGCCGCCGCCGAAGCCCCCGCGTCCCGCGAACCCGTGGCACCGCCGATCGGCACCGCGTCCTGGACATCCTCGGCCGCCGCCGCATCCCCGGCGCCCGTGCCCTTCACGGGCACGCTGTCGGTCGCCGCGGCGCCCTCCGCACCCTCGGTAGCCTCCGAGACCCCGGCACGGGGGTCCACAGCCCCCGCGGCGCCCTCGGCCCCGGCAGACCCCGACTCACCGGCCGCCGCCGAAGCCCCCGCGTCCCGCGAACCCCCGGCACTGTCGGTCAGCGCAGCGTCCTGGACATCCGCGGCCGCCGTTGCATCCTCCGCGCCCTCGCCGCCGTTCGCGGGCCCGTCGTCGGCGACCGCGCCCTTCGAGACCTCGGCACCGGCCTCCGCAGCCCCCGCGGCGCCCTCGGCCCCGGCAGGCGCCGACTCACCGGCCGCCGCCGAAGCCCCCGCGTCCCGCTCACCTGCGGCACTGTCGGTCGGTACGGCGTCCTGGACATCCTCGGCCGCCGCTGAATCCTCCGCGCCCTCGGCGTCCTTCGCGGGCCCGCCCTCGGCCTCCGCGCCCTCGGTCGGTACGGCGTCCTGGACGTCCTCGGTCACCGGTGCCTCCTTCGCGCCCTCGGCGGCCTCCGGGAGCCCGGCACCGGCCTCCGCAGACCCTGCGGCGCCCTCGGTCGCGTCCGGGGTCTCGGCGTCGGCCGTGGCGTCATCGGCGTCGCCTGCTCCGGCCTTCCCGGCGTCCTGGGGGCCCTCCGTCGCCGTGGTGTCCTCGTCGGGCGTGCCCGGAGGGGTCGGCTTCGGCTCCTGGGCCGCGGCTCGGGCCTGGGCCACGTCGCGGGCCGAGAAGACCCGTGTCGCCGTGTCCACGCCACCGCGGGCCGCGGGCGGCTCGGTGTCGCGGGCGACCGCGAGGCGCGGGTCGCGCACCTCACCCCGGGCTTCGGGAACCGGACTCGCGCTCCCCGACGTCGGTTCTGCCGACGACTCGCGCTGCTTCGACCTGTCGGGGAACTCGCCCGCCACCGATGCCTCCTAAACCGTGAACGCGTATGGACCGCCTCGCCCCGACACCGCTCCCCCACGGTGTCCGAACCATGTACCAGTGTCCTGTGTGAGGGCTTGGCTCCTGCGGTAGACGAGAACGACATACCTACCGGTTCCACTACAAACAGGTCACGCACCCTCGACAGACCAATGTGAGAGGGGTCACCCTGTCTTTCATCCACGCGGGGAGGCATGGATGGGCATGAGCCGCAGAACACTTCCGGAGGAGCTTCTGCTACTGGCGCTGGACCCGGCCACGGGTACCACCGCACAGCCGCAGTCGCTCGACCTCGGTCTGGCCGGAGCACAGCTAGTGGAGCTGGCGCTGGCCGGACGGATAGCCCCAGACGGGGATCGTATCGCCGTGGTGTCCCCACGGCCGACTGGAGATCCAACACTGGACTGCGCGTTGGAGTTGCTGCGAAGGCGTGGCGCTCCGGTACGCGCTATCCACTGGATTGGCGGGCCGCGTCTCGGGCTGCGCCAGACCTATCTCTCGCATCTGGAGCGGTGCGGCATGGTGCATGCCGTGGCGGGCCAGATGTGCGGAGTGCTGCCGACGACTCGCTACCAGGCGAGTCAGACCGAGATCAGCCGGGAGATCAGATCCCGACTGGACTCCGCGATCCGCACCGGCGTACCGCCGGACCCGCGGACCGCGGCGCTCGCCGCCCTGGCGCACGCGGTCGGCCTAGGCAAGCACCTGTATCCGGGCAACGAGGGACGCTCCTCTCGCTCCCGGCTGCGGGACCTGATCAGGCACGACCCCATGGGCGGTCTCGTGGCGCACGCCGTGATGGACGTCCAGAACGGTGTGGCCGCGCAGCCACGCCGCAGCCCGGCCCCGACCGGCCGTCCGGCCGGACCAGGTGCCAGGCAGGCACCGGAACCCGCCCGCGGCGTTCCGGTGCAACCGCGCCGCGGCGCCATGGCGCGTGTCGTGGCTCACTGAGCCGCAGTTCCACGGCACGACCGACGTAGCACCGCACCACGCACCACACGCACCTCCGGCGTACCCCAGACCCGGTATCGGGAGCCGCTGGTCCGCGCGGGGCGGCGGGACCGTGTGTCCGAGAGGACACACGGTCCCGCCGTCCCGCGCGGCCTTTTTGTGCCCCGGATCAGGGCCGAGTTGTTTCCGGTAGGCGCCAACTGCCTTGTGATCATGGCGAACTGGCGCGTACGCAGCGCATATCCACTGTTTCCCAGCGGTAGAAACCACCTTGGTGGCAGTCTGCTCAACAGCAGATACGCAAAGTGGCCATTTTCGAAGGCACGCAGCCGGAGGTGCACGTTCCCGTGGCGTCCAATGTCAATCCCACCGTCAGGCGACGCCGGCTCGGCCAGGAGTTGCGCCGGCTCCGTGAACTCAAGGGCATGACGGCCGAGGAAGTCGCCGAACGGCTTCTGGTGTCGCAGTCGAAGATCAGCCGGCTGGAGAACGGCCGGCGCAGCATCAGCCAGCGCGACGTCCGCGATCTGTGCGGGGTGTACGAGGTGGAGGACGTCCGGATCGTCGACTCCCTGATGCAGATGGCCAAGGACAGCCGCCAGCAGGGCTGGTGGCACTCCTTCGGCGACATCCCCTACAGCGTCTACATCGGCCTGGAGACGGACGCGGCGAGTCTGCGCGTCTACGACCCCCAGGTCGTCCCCGGGCTCCTGCAGACCCGCACCTACGCCGAGTCCCTCATCTCCGGCGCGCTGCCCGAGGCGACGCCCACCGACATCGACAAGCGTGTCCAGGTGCGGCTGCGCCGACAGGAACGTATCTCTGCCGCCGAGAACCCGCTCCGGCTGTGGGCGGTTCTGGACGAGGCGGCGCTGCGCCGCGAGGTCGGCAACCGGCAGGTGATGATCGAGCAGCTGGAGCATCTGATCGAGATGTCGCAACTGCCGCATGTGACGGTGCAGATGATCCCGTTCACGATGGGCGCGCACCCTGGGGTGAGTGGGCAGTACGCGATCCTCGAGTTCCCCGATGCCGCCGATTCCAGCGTGGTCTACATCGAGGGCGTGACGAGCGACCTGTACCTGGAGAAGGCGCAGGACGTACAGAAGTACAGCGTCATGTACGAACATCTGCGGGCACAGGCCCTGAATGTGGACCAAAGCCGGGAATTCATCTCAAGTATCGCCAAGGACTACGCACGCTGACCCACTCTGTAAGGCGAGGCGCCGCAAGGTACACCTTCGCCCGGTCGCAGCGGAAGACCCCAATGGAATATGCCACCCGCCCGGGTGAATACTTCCTCCGCTCCCCGATGTTGGCGAGTAGCGTCGATCACGCCATCGGATAACAACGTTGGCGTAAACCCGTGCCGTGCAGATGGAGACATACGCACGCCGCGGCGACAGCAACTCAGCAACTGGCTAATCGGAGCGAAAATGGCAATCAAGCAGGGCGCCACGGACCAGTGGGTCAAGTCCTCCTACTCCCAGGGCAATGGCGCGTGCGTCGAGATCAAGTCCCCTGTCGTGTCGGCGATGGCCGTCCGGGACTCGAAGGTCCAGAACGGCCCCACGCTGGCCTTCCCCGCGGACGCGTGGAACGCCTTCGTCGGCTCGGTCAAGGCGTAAATGGGCGAGTAACCGAGCACTACACAACTGCACAAGCATCACCGAAGAGCCCTCTCGACCAGATCGCCGTCCTTGCCGAGGGGGCTCGGCTTGTGTCCCGGCGCGGGCCTACCGGAGACGGTCGACGTACGTGTCCGTCCCCGGCACGGTCGGGATGAACGGTGCCACCAACTCCACCCTCCCCAGGCCGCCCGCGGCGGCGCCGCTGATGGAGGCAGCGTCCACCGGCTTCTCCAGGCCCGTGAAGTGCTCCTCCCAGCACTCCCGCGGATCCGATTCCAGGAACCACAGCAGCGTCAGCCGGGTGTCGACGCCCTCGACCTGCTTCACATACGTCATCCGGTCGCCCGGCAGCGGCGTCGGCCTGAAGACGGTCACCATCGCCGCCGGTGACCCCGCGATCCGCTTCGGCAGGTGCCGGGACCGCAGCCACTCCAGCAACTCCTCGCGCTGTGCGGCCGATTCGGCGTCGATCACCTCGACGACCAGGCCCTTGTACGGGTGGTCGAGGGCGTGGAAGTCGCGGGGCCCGGCCGCCCCGTCCCGGTAGACCGTCGCCTCGTGGTCCTGGAACGCGGTGAAGACGTGCGTCCGGTCCTGGTAGACCCGGGCGTCCCGGTTGAGGCGCTTGTTGATGCCGACGGTCCACTTCATGTGGTCGTCGTAGCGGCCGTCGGTGATCCAGTACGTCGAGAGGTAGCACCCGGCGGTGACCGGCTGGGCGATCGCCGACTTCTCGGGGTAGCGCAGGAGCTGGAGGTCCCGGGTGGCGACCCAGCGGCGCCCGGCGTACATCCAGGGCATCGCCATCGCGCCGGCGTAGTAGTGGTCGTCCTCGTACCAGCGGTTGTACGCGTACTCGTGGCCCGGATGCGGCTCGACCATGGTGATGAGCGCATGGCCGGGGCGGACTCCGTACGGGCCCACGGCGGCCAGTTCGGCGTACGTCTGACTGCGGGTCTCTTCGCTCATTCCCTTCCCCTTCCTGGGTGGCTCGCCCATACTCTGACGCCCCGTCAGATATACCGCCAGGGTCAGGGAGGGGTCTTATGCCACTGCTCACAGGCAAGACGGTGGTCGTGTCGGGCGTCGGTGCCGGACTGGGCCACCAGGTCGCCGCCGCCGTCGTACGCGACGGCGGGAACGCCGTGCTCGGGGCGCGCACCGAGGCCAACCTCGCCAAGAGCGCCGCCGAGATCGACCCGGACGGGACGCACACGGCGTACCGGCCCACGGACATCACCGACGAGCGACAGTGCGTGGCGCTGGCGGAGTTGGCGGGCGAGCGGTTCGGGCGGATCGACGCGGTGGTCCATGTGGCCGCCTGGGACAGCTACTTCGGCGGCATCGAGGACGCGGACTTCACCACCTGGCAGTCGGTGATCGACGTGAATCTGCTGGGATCGCTGCGGATGACGCGGGCGTGTCTGCCGGCGCTGAAGAGGTGCGGCGGGTCGGTCGTCTTCATCGGGACGCAGTCGTCCGTGGCCGCCCCCTCGCAGGTGCGGCAGGCGGCGTACGCGGCCTCCAAGGGGGCCCTGACGAGTGCGATGTACTCCCTCGCACGGGAGCTGGGGCCGCACCGGATCCGGGTCAACACCGTGCTGCCGGGCTGGATGTGGGGGCCGCCGGTGCAGGCGTACGTCCAGTTCACCGCGCACACGGAAGGGGTCGAGGAGTCCGAGGTGCTGGTGAGGCTCACCGAGCGCATGGCCCTGCCCGATCTCGCCACGGACGGGGATGTAGCGGACGCGGCGGTGTTCCTGGCGTCGGATCGGGCGCGGGCGATCACCGGACAATCACTGCTGGTCAACGCCGGGGAGCTGATGCGGTGAGTTCACGTAGGTGAACCAAGGCCATCATGCCGAATACTTTTACCTCCCTTTGACCTTACGCTCACTTGTCGTGTTCACGCGACAGCGCCCACGATGAGCGCCGGGTCGAACCCCTGGGAGGGCGCACATGAACGGTCTCGACTGGGCCGTGCTCATCGGCTATTTCGGCGTGATGGTCGCGATCGGCGTGTGGTCGCACAAGCGCGTGGACAACGTCAGTGACTTCTTCACCGCCGGCGGCAAGATGCCCTGGTGGCTCTCCGGCATCTCGCACCACATGTCGGGCTACAGCGCGGTGATGTTCACCGGGTACGCGGGCATCGCCTACACCTACGGTGTCACGTCCTTCGTGACGTGGTCGTTCCCCATCGCCCTCGGCATCGCGATCGGTTCGAAGCTGTTCGCGCCGCGCATCAACCGGCTGCGCTCACGTCTGCACGTGGCCTCCCCGCTGGAGTACCTGAAGAACCGCTACGACCTCAAGACGCAGCAGGCGCTGGCCTGGTCCGGCATGCTGCTGAAGATCGTGGACGTGGGCGCCAAGTGGGCGGCGATCGCCACCCTGTTGTCGGTCTTCACCGGCATCTCGCTGAACCAGGGCATCCTCATCACCGGCACGATCACCGCCGTCTACTGCACGATCGGCGGCCTGTGGGCGGACGCGCTGACCGAGCTCGGCCAGTTCGTCATCCAGCTCCTCGCCGGTGTCGCGATGTTCATCGCCGTCGTCGCGGAACTGGGCGACAAGGGCATCGGCTTCTTCGAGGCCTGGGACCGACCGGAGCTCCAGGGCCACGGCGAGCCGCTGGTCGGCCCGTACGGCACGGTCTTCCTCCTCGCGTTCCTCTTCATCAAGCTCTTCGAGTACAACGGCGGCATGCTCAACCAGGCCCAGCGCTACATGGCCACGGCCAACGCGTACGAGGCCGAGCGCTCGGCCCGGCTGTCCGCGATCCTCTGGCTGGTCTGGCCGGTCGTCCTCTTCTTCCCCATGTGGATGTCGCCGCTGCTGGTCGAGTCCCAGAAGCCGGACGGCTCCGACTCCTACGGCCTGATGACCGAACAGCTGCTCCCGCACGGTCTGTTGGGCCTGGTCATCGTCGGCTTCTTCTCCCACACCATGGCGATGTGCTCCTCCGACGCCAACGCCATCGCCGCGGTGTTCACCCGGGACTGCGCGCCGGTGGTCTGGCGCAGGGCGCGGACGTGGAACGAGGGCCAGGGCCTGAAGGTCGCCCGCATCGCGACCGTCGTCTTCCTGGGCCTGTCGATGGCGGCGGCGACGCAGGTCAACTCCCCCGCGTTCAAGGACATCATCACGGTCGTCATCAAGTGGGTGGCCGGTCTGATGGGCCCGATGGCGATCCCGATGATGCTCGGCCTGCTCCGCCCCTTCCGCCGCTCCGGCCCGACGGCCGCGCTCACCAGCTGGTCAATGGGTCTGCTCGCCTTCTGGCTGGTCAACTACCCGATCAACTGGAACGTCGACGGCGGCGTCCCGCTCCAGTACCAGGTCTCGATCCCGCTCGCGGTGTCGCTGGTCCTCTACATCCTCATCGGCTTCGTGAAGCCGGAGGACACCCCGGAGCGGCTCGCGATCATCGAGAAGATCAACACCGACGGGGACGGGGCGGCGGCCGCCGCGGTGCCGGTGCCGGCGGGTCCGGTGGACGAGGTGGTACGGACGAAGGACTAGGCCGACTCCCGGGGGTCAGCCCCTCGGGTACCGGGCCAGCCATCCCGGGGACGACCCCGCCGGACCGTGGAGCGCGGGCCCCTGGGTCATCTCCATGGCGAAGTCGTCCGCGAGTTCCAGCAACGTGGGACGGCCCTCCAGCTCGGCCAGCCAGGCCGGCGGGAGGGCCGTTTCGCCGTGCAGGGCGCCGAGGAGCCCGCCGGTGAGGGCGCCGGCCGCGGCGGAGGGCCCGTCGTGGTTGACGGCGAGGCAGAGCCCCTGACGGACGTCCTCGCCGACGAGGGCGCAGTACACGGCGACGGCGAGCAGCCCCTCGGCCGTCCCCTCCCCCATGAGCTCCCCGACCCGCCCCGGGGTCGGCATGCCCTGCCGTACGGCGCCCAGCGCGTGCTGCAACGCGTCCGAGACGGCCTGATGCCCCGGCCGGGCGGCCAGCAGCGCCAGCGCCCGCTGCACGGCCCCGTCGAGGCTCTCGCCGCGGGCCAGCGCGTGCACGATGACGGCGTACGCCCCGGCGCAGAGGTACGCGACCGGGTGCCCGTGCGTCTGCGCGGCGCACTCCACCGCGAGCTGTGCGACGAGCTGCGGCTCCCATCCGACGAGCAGCCCGAAGGGCGCGGACCGCGCGGCCGCCTCGGGCCCCGCCTCGCCGGGGTTCTTGGGGGCCTCGAGGGTCCCCATGTTCTCGTCGCCGAACCCGACGAGCAGCGAGCGGGCGGGGTCACGCCGGGCGTACAGCCACTCCTCCCTGGCGAGCCACCCGTCTTCCTTGCGCCGCTCGTCGGGCCCCCAGTCCCGCTGGGTGGCGGCCCATCGGAGATACGCCCGGTGCAGATCGGTGGGCGGATGCCAGGCCCCTATGTCGCGGCGCACCTGGGCCCGTATGAGCCCGTCGACGGAGAAGAGGGTGAGCTGGGTGAGATGAGTGACGGCCCCGCGTCTGCCATAGGCGGCACCGAGATCGACGACGCCCTCGGCGCCGTACGCCTCCCGTATCCCCTCGAGATCGAGCTGGTCGACGGGCGCCCCGAGCGCATCCCCGACGGCGGCCCCGAGCAACGTCCCCCGCACCCGGCTCCGAAAGTCCTGCTGCTCGACACGGCCCCATATGGCCCCGGCTGTCGCACCCACCAAGACCTCCCCAGCGGCACCGCCCGCGTACACGACGATTCAGCACTGTAATCGACCAGGAACGGTCGGTTCAGGGGCGTAGGGGTATGGGGGGTGTGCCCGGAGTGGTCAGAAATGGGCCCGGGTGGTCAGGTATCACCCGTACCAAGTCACGTTGCAGACGTAGACACACTCGTGGCGAGGCACGGCCAGGAAGCTGATGAAACCGCGCCCCCCGAGGATGTCGAACTCGCGCAGCCCGCCCTCGCGGTCCAGCGGCCTGCCGACCTTCACCGAGTCATGACCAAGTGCGGCCAGCTCGGTGGCGAGCCGTTCGACCTCCGCCACCACGCCGGGCGGCAGCCCTTCTGTGACGTACTCGGCGCTCGGGTTGTAGTCCCAGGCCCAGTCCGTCACAGCCCGGCCTCCGCCTCGGCCGTCTCCCGGATCCCGCGGATCTCTGCGATGGCCGCTGCCGGGTCCTGCTCTCCCGCGTCCACGAGCCGCTCCAGCTCACGCAGCCGGGCGGCTCGCTCCGGGTGCCGCTCGATCGCCACGAAGACCGCCCAGGAGTGCACGAAAGCCCGCAACGGTGCCAGGCTCTGCGTCTGCTGCGCGTTCGTCGTGGCCTCAAAGAGGTGTTGCGTGAGCGCCGGGACCCGGCTCGGAGCAATCCGTGTGACAGCCGCCCGCAATGCGTCCGGGGTGAGTTCGGGCATGGGAATCAGCGGTCCGTACGGGCCGTCGGTCTGGGCGCTCACGGTGACCTCCGGTGCGGGTGGCTCGGTCCTCGTACGGTACCGGCGGAGTACCTGGCGCGGTGCCTGGGCGGCGCTCGTCATGGGATCGCCCTCAGCGTCTCTACGCCGCGCCGGACATGCGGCAGTCCCGGCACCGGCCTGGTTGCGGGGCCCTGAAGGCCCGCTCGCAGCCGTCGCAGGTGTGGAAGGGGTCCGGGCGGGGGACGTGGACGGGAGGCGGCGGAGGCACGATGGGGAGGGGCGGCGGCAGCAGCGCGGTGAGGCGGTGGGCCAGGAAGGCCGCCGGGTGCTTGATCGCATCCTGCGGCAGGCCGCTCGTCAGGGTCCGCTCCACGACGGTGGCGGGCACGCCCCGCTCAAGCCACGCCGCGACGTCCGGGACCAGCCGCCGTACGTCCCGTTCGGACAGCAGGAGGCGGGAGTCATGGGTACGCAGGCGGGTCAGCAGATCGGCGGCCGGTGACTTCTGTTCGGGCGTCTTTGGAGGAGCCGCAGCCGGGGCAGCGGGCTCGGAAACCGGCGTCGTCGCCGTCCGCGGCTTGTTGTACGAGGTCGTCCGGGTCGTCACTTGCCCCGATTGAAGACGCTCCCTGGCACGCGTGAGGTATCCGTGTTCCTCCAGCTCCCGCAGCGCGGCGGCGATCCGGATCTCTCCTTCCGGGAACTTCCCCGCCAACGTCTTGATCCCGATCGAAACCCCGGCGGGCAGCGACTGGATATGGACCGCGAGGCCGATCGCCATCAGCGACAACTCGGGGTGCTGGGCGAGGTGATTGCCGACCACGGTGAAGTTCTCGGTGTGGGGTTCATTCACATGGATGACACCGGAGTGGGATTGCCGGGTCTTCGCGGGCGCGGGCGCGCTAGGGTGCTTGTCAGTCATCGGGAAGCGCTTCTTCCTGGGTGATCAGGCCCTCGCAGCGGGATTGCCGTCCCCGCGAGGGCCGAAGTATGTCTGGAGTTGTTTCCGCAGACGCTGCACCACAACGCCCCTGCCACGCCAGCCGAGTTGGCGAGATTCACTCCGGAGAGTGATCAACGGGGGCGGTGGGGGTGGGTTTGGTTCTTTCCCCGGTTCTTTGGTCTTTGATGTCGCGCACGACCGGGTCATGACGCCCCGCGATCCGGTGCCAGTTTCGCCCGTACGGTCTTGCAGTCAGCGGGTCCCGCGTCGGCTGTCGCCGCATCCGGGATCCGCGGGACCCGGTCGCCCGGCGTCGGCCACTCTGGCTCAATGCGTACGGCGTACCGCGGGCGCCGACGGGGAAAGCTGATCGCCATGGCCACGACATCCCCACGCAGCGCACTCCATCTCACCGGCACCCTGCTCACGGCGACCGTCGCCCTCTACATGGGCCTCGTCGCCTTCGGGAACATCACCGACTTCGGGACGAACCAGGCGTTCGTCCAGCATGTCCTGGCGATGGACACCACCTTCAAGGACGACGACCTGATGTGGCGGGCCATCACCAGTAAGGGGCTTCAGGACACGGCGTACGTCGCGATCATCGTGTGGGAGGTGATCGCGGCCCTGGTGCTGATCTACGGCACCTGGCTGTGGACCCGGCGCGACGACCTGCGCGCCCGGCGCTTCTCCACGTACGGCCTGCTCATGGTGATGCTGCTCTTCGGTGCCGGGTTCATCGCGATCGGCGGCGAGTGGTTCTCGATGTGGCAGTCGGAGAACTGGAACGGGCTGGACGCGGCGCTGCGGGTGTTCCTGCTGAGCGGGGTCACGCTCGTGGTGGTGCAGTTGCCGTCCGCCGAACGCTAGGCGACCACCACCACCGACGTCCCCGTCTCCCCGAACGTCCACAGCGCCGAGCCGTCCGCCTTCGCCATGCGGATGCCGCTCGTCTGCGCGCTGGAGGCGACCGCGGGCGGCGATGAGCCGTCCACCGCGTTGGAGAAGGCGATGGAGAGGCCCGACTTGCTGGCGAAGTAGATGATGTGCTCGATCTGGACGCCGTCGGAGCCGGTCGTGGCGTCGCGGCGGACGTCGACCTTGTAGGTGCCGGGGTCGGGGCTCACCGTGCCCGGCCAGACCGGGAAGGTGCGCTGGGCCGCGTCGCTCGCGTCGACCAGCCAGACCCGCTTCTCGGCGAGGGAGTAGACGATCCGCCGACCGGTGCCGGAGTCGTCCGGCACCGCGGCGGGCGTCGACTTCGTGGGGGAGGCAGAGGGATGCGCCGAGGCGGAGGCGCTCGGGCGAGGGGCGGCCGTGGGCTTCGTGCCCTCGTCCGCCTTGACGGCGAGGACCGCGACGGCGGCTATCGCCCCCACCGTCAGACCGGTCACCCAGACCTTCGGGGCAGGCACGGCACGCATCTCCTCAGCTACGGCCCCCTCCGGACAAACAGGGGTCCGATCATCGTACTGTGAGCCACCCCGAGCTCCCGCCCCAAGCCCAAGCGCTCCGCTGGAAGGGCAGTACGTTCCTTACGGGGCGCGGTGCCGCACTCGACCTCGCCAAGGCCGCTCAGCCTCTTCCCCCTCGCCCCGCCCGCGGCCCACACCCACGCCTCCGGCCCAGCCCACGCCCGCGGCCCAGCCCAAGCCCGATGCCCAGCCCCCCGCCTTCCCCCTCACCCAGCCCCGGCCCGCGCCCACGCCTCCAGTCCAGCCCAGCCCAGCCCGTGACCCAGCCCCCGCCTTCCCCCTCGCCCAGCCCCGGCCCGCGCCCACGCCTCCAGCCCAGCCCAGCCCGTGACCCAGCCCCCGCCTTCCCCCTCGCCTCGGCCCGGCCCGCGCCCGCGCCTCCATTCCAGCCCGGCCCGGCCCGCGCCCCTGGCCCAGCCCGAGCCCCAAGACCAGCCCCGCCTTCCCCCTGGCCCCGGTCCAGCCCGGCCCGCGGGCCGCCCCGCGCCCCGCCTGGCGTCGCTCTCAGTCCAGCACCGGCAGCAGCTCCGGCAGATGGCCGTCGGATGCCGTTGCCGCCCGCTGGCGTTCCTCCGGGACCTCGCCGTAGAGCGTCGTGCGCGGCCTCGCGGGGCGGCCCGCCAACTCCGCGACCGCCACCAGGTCACGCACCGATTTGTAGGAGCCGTACGACGAGCCCGCCATCCGCGAGATCGTCTCCTCCATCAGCGTGCCGCCGAGGTCGTTCGCGCCCGAGCGCAGCATCTCCGCCGCTCCCTCCGAGCCCAGCTTCACCCAGCTGGTCTGGATGTTGGGGATGTGGGGGTGCAGGAGGAGACGGGCCATCGCCGTCACCGCCCTGTTGTCCCGCATCGTCGGTCCGGGGCGCGCGATGCCCGCCAAGTACACCGGCGCGTTGGTGTGGATGAAGGGGAGCGTCACGAACTCCGTGAAGCCGCCCGTGCGTTGCTGGATGCCGGCCAGGGTGCGAAGGTGGCCCAGCCAGTGCCTGGGCTGGTCCACGTGGCCGTACATCATCGTCGACGAGGAGCGGATGCCCACCTCGTGCGCCGTCGTGATGACCTCGATCCACGTCGCCGTCGGCAGCTTGCCCTTGGTCAGGACCCAGCGGACCTCGTCGTCCAGGATCTCCGCCGCGGTGCCGGGGACGGAGTCCAGCCCCGCCTCCTTAGCCGTCGTCAGCCACTCACGGATCGACATCCCGGTGCGGGTCGCGCCGTTCACCACCTCCATCGGGGAGAACGCGTGGACATGCATCCCCGGGACCCGTTCCTTCACCGCCTTCGCGATGTCGAAGTACGCCGTCCCCGGCAGGTCCGGGTGGATGCCGCCCTGCATGCAGACCTCCACCGCGCCCACCTCCCACGCCTGTTGGGCGCGGTCGGCCACCTGGTCCAGGGACAGGGTGTAGGCGTCCGCGTCCGTGCGGCGCTGCGCGAACGCGCAGAAGCGGCAGCCGGTGTAGCAGACGTTGGTGAAGTTGATGTTCCGCGTGACGATGTACGTGACGTCGTCACCGACCGCCGACTTGCGGACGTCGTCCGCGACACCGCAGAGCGCGTCCAGGGCCGGGCCGTCCGCGTGCAGCAGCGCCAGCGCCTCCGCGTCTGTCAGACGGGTCGGGTCGTCGGCCGCCACCCGCAGCGCCTGGCGTACGTCCGTGTCGATCCGCTCCGGGACCATCCCGGGTGCCGCCGCCTCCCGCAGGGCGCCCCAGTCGCCGTACACCTCGTCGAAGTCGTCGCGGCGGTCGGACGTACGGCCCTCCGTGTCGATGGTGGTGTGGAGGTCCGTACGGCCCGACGACACGAACGCCTCCTCCGGCTCCTGCCAGGGGTGGCCCTCCACGACGGCGTCGGGACGTGCCAGTCCCGTCTCCGGGTCCGCCAGCGCCCGTACGTGCGGCAGCAGCCGCGGGTCCAGCCACGGCTCGCCGCGCCCCACGAACTCCGGGTACACGCAGAGGCGTTCCCGCAGGGAGAAGCCGACGGCGGCCGAACGCTCGGCCAGCTCCTCGATCTGGGGCCAGGGGCGCTCGGGGTTCACATGGTCGATCGTCAGCGGCGAGACCCCGCCCCAGTCGTCGATGCCGGCGCCGATGAGACGTTCGTACTCGGAGTCGACCAGGTTCGGCGGGGCCTGCAGACAGGCCGACGGGCCCATGATGTGCCGCGCCACCGCCACGGTCGCCACCAGTTCGTCCAGCTCCGCGTCCGGCATGCCGCGCATCGCGGTGTCCGGCTTGGCGCGGAAGTTCTGGATGATCAGTTCCTGGATGCCGTGGTAGGAGCGGGCGACGCGGCGCAGCGCGAAGAGGGACTCCGCCCGCTCCTCGTAGGTCTCGCCGATGCCGATGAGGATGCCGCTGGTGAAGGGGACCGACGAGCGGCCCGCGTCCTCCAGCACCCGCAGGCGGACGGCCGGTTCCTTGTCGGGGGAGCCGTGGTGCGGGCCGCCCGGCTCCGACCAGAGGCGGGTGGCCGTCGTCTCCAGCATCATGCCCATCGACGGCGCGACCGGCTTCAGACGCTGGAAGTCCGTCCACGACATCACGCCGGGGTTCAGGTGGGGCAGCAGGCCCGTCTCCTCCAGGATGCGGATGGAGATGGCGCGGACGTAGGCGATGGTGTCGTCGTAGCCGTGCGCGTCGAGCCACTCTCGAGCCTCCGGCCAGCGGTCCTCCGGCTTGTCGCCCAGAGTGATCAACGCTTCCTTGCAACCCAGCGCGGCCCCGCGCCTGGCTATGTCGAGCACCTCGTCAGGGGACATGAACATTCCGTGCCCGGCGCGGCGCAGCTTGCCGGGGACGGTCACGAACGTGCAGTAGTGGCATTTGTCCCGGCACAGCCGGGTCAGGGGGATGAAGACGCTCTTCGAGTACGTGATGACACCGGGACGGCCCGCCGCCTGAAGGCCCACGTCACGGACGCGGGCGGCGGAGGCGGTGAGATCGTCGAGGGCCGCGCCGCGGGCCTGGAGGAGGACCGCGGCCTCGTCGACGTCGAGGGCCACGCCGTCACGGGCGCGTTTGAGGGCGCGACGCATGGAGTTCTCGGTCGGGCCGGTTCCGGGGGTCGCGGAAGTCGTCATCCTTCGAGCATACGGAGGGGCTCCGCCGGTTCAGCAGGGTCGGGGGTTGTCTTGGGGGGTTGTGGTGCGTTGGCGGGTGCGGGTTCGTTGTGGCTGATCGCGCCCGCGCGGCGGCAGCCGCACATCGACACAGCCCCGCGCCCCTGGGTGGGGGCTGCACAGCTCTGGATCACAAGTACGCGGCGTATTCGTCCAGCAACCGCAGCACCTCCGACTCGCCCGCCGGCGGCAGCTGCACCACGACCTCCTCGATGCCGAGTTCCGCATAGTGCGCGAGCTTGCCCGGGGTCGGGAAGACGGCGTACGGGACGATCTGGAGGGCCTCCGGGTCGCGGCCCGCGTCCGCCCAGGCGGCGCGCAGCACCGGCAGCGACTCCGTCAGGCCGCGCCCGCCGATCGGCAGCCACCCGTCGGCGTACTCGCAGATGTGGGAGAAGAGTTTCGGGCCCGCCGCGCCGCCGACCAGGGTCCGTGGCCCCACCACCGGGCCGCGCGGCTTCTGGACCGGCTTGGGGTACGCGTGCGAGGGCCGTACGCTCCCGAACTCGCCCTCGTGCGCGGCCGGTTCCTCCGACCACAGCGCGCGCATCAGGGCCATCCGGTCCCGCACCAGCTCCCGCCGGGTACGCCATGCGACGCCGTGGTCGGCGGCTTCCTCGACGTTCCAGCCGAAGCCGAGGCCGAGGGTGAACCGGCCGCCCGACAGATGATCCAGCGTCGCGATCTGCTTGGCGAGGTCGATCGGGTCGTGCTGGGCGACCAGGGTGATGCCGGTGCCGAGGCCGAGGCGCTCGGTCACCGCCGCCGCCTGGCCGAGCGCGACGAAGGGGTCCAGGGTGCGGCCGTACTCGGGGGGCAGCTCGCCACCCGCCGGGTACGGCGTCACACGCTCCACCGGGATGTGGGTGTGCTCGGGCAGGTACAGGCCGGCGAACCCCCGCTGCTCCAGCTCAGGGGCGAGCCGGGTCGGGGTGATCGTCTCGTCGGTGAGGAAGATCGTCGCGGAGATACGCATGCCCTATCTGTACCCGGAGGGGCCACATCTGTCCATACCGACTGGTCGGCATCTTCGGCCGGGTTTCTCTGTCGCCCCAATTCCCCTGTCTCTCCACGGCAGTTCACGGACGTCCGGGAGAGTTGAGGCATGTGTGACGACAACGAGCTCCATCACAGCATCGGAAGACGCACACTCCTCGTGACGGGAACCGCCGCCGCGCTTACGTTGGGAAGCGTGACCTTCGCCGCGGCCGCCGACGGTGACCAGGAGACCAGGACGATCCGGGGCACCCTGCCCACCGGGTCCCCCGACTTCGTGTACGTGCCGGTCGACGTCCCGTCCGGCGTGCGGGAGATCAAGGTCTCCTACACCTACGACCGCCCCTCCGTCCCGGCGGGCACGGCCGGCAACGCCCTCGACATCGGCATCTTCGACGAGCGGGGGACGGAGCTGGGCGGGCCGGGCTTCCGGGGCTGGTCGGGAGGGGCCCGCAGCGAGTTCTTCCTCCGCGCCGACGACGCGACGCCGGGGTACCTCCCGGGGCGGGTGCGCGCGGGTACCTGGCACATCGCGCTCGGTCCGTACACGGTGGCGCCGCAGGGGCTGTCGTACGAGATCACCGTCACGCTCACCTACGGCGAGCAGGGCCCCGTCGTCGAGCCGGTCTACCCGCCCGGGCGGGCGAAGGGGCGGGGCCGTGCCTGGTACCGGGGCGACTGCCATCTGCACTCCTGGTACTCCGACGGCCGCCGCACCCCGGCCGAGATCGCGGCCCTCGCGCGGGCGGCGGGCCTGGACTTCATCAACACCTCGGAGCACAACACCCATGCGGCGCACGCCCATTGGGCCGACGAGGCGGGGGACGACCTGCTGATCATGCTGGGCGAGGAGGTCACCACCAGGAACGGCCATGTGGTGGCGCTCGGCACCGACCCGGGCACCTTCGTCGACTGGCGCTACCGGGCCCGCGACCACCGGTTCGGCCGTTTCGCCCGCCGGATCCGCAAGGCCGGGGGGCTGGTCGTCCCCGCCCATCCGCACGCCACCTGCATCGGCTGCAACTGGAAGTTCGGCTTCGGCGAGGCGGACGCGGTCGAGGTGTGGAACGGCCCCTACACGCCCGACGACGAGGTGGCGCTGGCCGACTGGGACGGCATGCTCGTGGCGTCCGTACGCGAGGGACGGGACTGGATTCCGGCCATGGGCAACAGCGACGCCCACCGGGACCCGGACGTCGTCGGCCTGCCCCAGACCGTCGTCCTCGCCGACGACCTGTCCCGCGAGGCGATCCAGGAGGGGATCCGGGCCGGGCGGTCGTATGTCGCCGAGTCGAAGGACGTGTCCCTGAGCTTCACGGCGACGGGCGGCAAGGGCGAACACACCGGTATCGGCGGGCGGTTGGAGGCCGCCCCGGATACGCCGGTGACGGTACGCCTGGAGGTGGCGGGCGCGCCCCGCTGCACCGTCCGGTTCGTGACCGATCAGGGGGTGCTGTTCACCGGCGGGCCCCTGCCGGTCGCGGGGTCGGGGGTGTTCGAGTGGCGGACCACGCCTGCCTACGCGGCGTACGTGCGGGCGGAGTTGCGGCACGAGACGGCGGCCGGACCGCTGCCGGGCGCGCTGGCGGCGTTCACCAACCCGATCTTCCTGGGCCGCGTCCACTAGGCCCGGGCGGATCACGGATGCCGGGACGCGAGGTCGGCGACGACCGCCGCGTGATCGGACGGCCACACCCCGTCCACCGGTCCGTCCCCGGCCCGCCGCACCCCCAGCACCGTGCCCTCCCCCGCCGGCCCGGCCGGGCCGCCGACGTGGATGTAGTCGATGCGGCCGCCCGGTCCCAGGCCCGGGTGGACATACGGGTTCGCCGGGCCCCAGGTGGTGGCGGGGGCGGCCGGGTCGGCGTACTCCCACGCGTCGAAGAAGACCTGGCCGGGGACGACGGGCGCGGTCCGCAGGCCGCCGAAGAGGCGGACCTCGTCGGAGTCGGGCGAGGCGTTGAAGTCGCCGGTCACAACGGGCGGGAAGGCGGTGCCGTCCCGGTGTGCGGCGACGAACTCGGCGAGGGCGGTGACCTGTTCACGGCGTACGGCCGAGGCGTGCAGGGGTGAGGCGAGGTGGGTGGTGAAGAAGGGGAGGGGGTGGCCGGGGGCGGCCAGCCGCGTATAGAGGGCGAGGCGGCCGTCGTCGAGGTCGGCCGGGGCGGGCAGGCGCAGGACGTCCTGTTCCAGCACCGGCCAGCGGCTCAGCACCGCGTTGCCGATATCGACCGTCGGGTCCCCGATCCGCCGCTGCCAGCGCTCGGGCGCGTTCGAGGCGGCCCAGGTCCAGTGCAGTCCGAGCTCCCCGGCGAGCCAGGCGGCGAGGTTCTCCCCGCTGCCGCGATCGGCCCACACCTCCTGCAAGCCCACGACATCGGGCCGCAGTTCCCGCAGGACGGCGACAATCGCCTTCTGCCGCTCGGCCCACGGACCGAAGCGCCACCACAGGTTCCACGTCACCACACGCATGGCCCACCACCCGAATCTCCTGGAGACTCAGTAACCATGCCCCGCCACAACGAACGCAAGTACCGTGCCGTGTCCGCCCTCCAGCGCCGGATCGGCAACCCGATCCTGCGCCGCCTCCCCTTCCAGACCCTCCTGGAGACGACCGGTCGCACCTCCGGTCTCCCCCGCCCGACCCCGGTCGGCGGCCGCCGGGTCGGGGACTCCTTCTGGCTGGTCTCGGAATTCGGCGAACGCTCCCAGTACGTCCGCAACATCAAGGCCGACCCGCGCGTCCGGGTCCGTCTCCGCGGCCGCTGGCACACCGGAACGGCCCATCTCCTGCCCGACGACGACCCGATCGCCCGGCTGCGGGGTCTGCCGCGCATGAACAGCACGGCCGTGCGGGCGATGGGGTCGGGACTGCTGACGGTGCGAGTGGACCTGGACGGCTAGGACCTGGCGCACATCTCCAGCACCAGGTCGCGCACCGCCTCGGGCGCCCGCAGCGTCGGCAGATGGTCGCAGTCCGGCAGGCGTACGAGGTGGCAGTCCGGGATCGGGGCGGCCATGTCCTCGTTGCAGCGGACCGTCCTGGGCGTGTCCTTCTCGCCGAGGAGGAGGGCGCACGCAGGGCATGGCCAGTTCGCCGAGGCGGGGGAAGGCCGGGGGGCCCTCGGTCTGGTGGCCGTACGTCGTGAACCAGGCCGGGATCGCCGCCCGCAGCCACTCCGCGGCCCGCGCGTCGGGGGGTGTGCCGGCCGCGGCCCAGGTCTCCAGGGCCGGGGCGAGCAGACCGCCCATGTCTCCCGCGGTGGCCAACTCGGCGATCCGTGCCGTCAGTTCGGGGTCCTCCAGATCCGGGTAGCCGGTGACTCCCGGCACGAGCAGCACCAGCCCCGCCACCCGCGACTGCTCGTTCAGCGCCCCGCTGACCGCGGTCACCCCGCCCATGCTCGTACCGACGAGCACCGCGCGCCCCACCCCGAAGTGGTCGAGCACGGCCCGCAGATCCTCGGCGAGGGAGTAGGTGGCGGTCGGGCTCGGCGAACGCCCGAACCTCCGGGCGTCGATGGGGGTGCCCCCGCTCGAGCGAAGCCGGAGAGTGGGGGAGGATCACGCGGTGGCGCGCGACGAGGTCCGGCAGTACGGGTTCCCAGCACCTTGGGTCCGCGATCCCGGGATGCAGCGGCGTGACCGGGACCCCGTCCCCGCCCGTGCCCCCCGTCACCCCGGCCAGACGATCGCCTGCACCTCGCTGTACGCGTGCAGCGCGTACGACCCGACGTCCCGTCCGACCCCGCTCTTCTTGAACCCCCCGAACGGCGCCTCCATGTTCCGCCCGACGGTGTTCACCCCCACCCCGCCGGCCCGCAGCCGCCGCGCCACGCGGAAGGCACGCGCCACGTCCCCGGACCAGACGTAGTCGATGAGGCCGTACTCGGAGTCGCCGGCGAGGGCGATGCCCTCCTCCGCGTCATCGAAGGGCACCACGGACACGACCGGTCCGAAGATCTCCTCCCGGACGACCCGCATCCCGCTCGTGCAGTCGGCGAGGAGGGTGGGAGCGACGTAGAAGCCATGGTCGTACGAGGGCCTCTCGCCGCCCGCGACCACCACCGCGCCCTCCTTGCGCCCGATGTCGACGTAGGACTCCACCCGCTCCCGGTGCCCGGCGGAGATCACCGGCCCGACGACGGTGTCCGCCGCCCGCGGATCCCCCACCTTCAGATGCCCGGCATACGCGGCGAGACCGTCCACGAGCCGCTGATACACCCCGCGTTGCGCCAGCACCCGGGTCGGCGCGGTGCAGATCTGCCCGCTGTAGAAGGAGAAGGTGGTCCCGATCCCGGCCACGGCGGAGGCGATGTCCGCGTCGTCGAAGACGAGGGCCGCCCCCTTCCCGCCCAGCTCCATGAGCTGCCGTTTCATGGCGCGCCCGCACACCTCGCCGATGCGCTGTCCGACCGCGGTGGAGCCGGTGAAGGAGACCATGTCGACGTCGGGCGAGTCCACGGCGGCCTCGCCGACCTCGACGGACCGGCCGGAGACCACGTTGACCACGCCCCTCGGCACCCCGGCGGCCTCCAGCGCCTCGGCCATCCGGTACACCGACAGCGGGTCCTGCGGGGCGGGCTTCACGACGACCGTGTTGCCCATGGCGAGGGCGGGGGCGATCTTGCCGGCCGGGTTGGCCCAGGGGTTGTTGTACGAGGTGATGCAGGTGACGACCCCCACGGGCTGACGGACGGCGAGCGCGCCCATGATCCCCGCCCTGCCCATGGGTCCGGCCTCGTTGATCTGCGGTGGGATCGCCCACTCGGCGGGCTCCACGCGCGCGTACCGCTGGAAGCGGGCGGCGGCGACCCCGACCTGCATCGCCCGCGCGGTCCCGGTCGTGGCACCGGTCTCGGCCTGGGCGAGCTCGGCGTACTCCACGAACCGGGACCGGATGACATCGGCGGCCCGTGCGAGGATCGCCGCCCGCTCCTCGGGCGCCGTGCGCGACCACGGACCGAAGGCCTCGCGGGCCGCGGCACAGGCCGCGTGCACCTGATCCCGCGAGGCCTCCGGTGCCCACCCGACGGTCCGCTCGGTCGCCGGATCGACGACCTCGTAGTGCCCGCCCTCCGGCTCGGTCCACGCCCCGCCGACGAACAGCCGCTGCTTCGAGGTCACTTGGTCGCCACCGTCCGGGTGTCCCGCCCCGACCGCAGCACCTTGCCCGGCACGGCCCCGCTCACCACGTCGTCCCGGATCGCCTCGACCCCGTTGACCCACACGGCCCGTATCCCGAGGGCCTTGGAGTCCAGCCGCGGACTGTCACCCGGCAGGTCGTGCACCAGGGTGGCCGTGCCCGCGGCGATCCGCTCCGGGTCGAAGAGCACGAGGTCCGCATGGAAGCCCTCCTGGATCCGCCCGCGTTCCCTGAGTCCGAAGAGCTGGGCCGGGTCGTCGGTGAGCATCTTCACCGCCTGCTCCAGGGTGGCGAGCTTCCGCCCGCGCAGACAGTCCCCGATGAACCGGGTCGTGTACGGCGCCCCGCACATCCGGTCCAGATGCGCCCCCGCGTCGGACCCGCCGAGCATGACGTCCTCGTGCCGCCAGGTCTCGGCGCGCAGCGCCCAGGAGGCGGGGTCGTTGTCGGTGGGCATGGGCCACAGGACCGTCCGCAGATCGTCGGCGGCGCAGATCTCGACGAGACACTGGAAGGCGTCCTGCCCCCGCTCCTCGGCGATGTCCCGCACGACCCGCCCGCTGAGCCCACGGTTCGCCTCGCTGTACGTGTCGCCGATGACGTACCGCCCGAAGTGCGCGAGCCGCCGGAAGACGCCCGCCTCCTTGGAGTCGGCGCGCCGGAGCATCTCGGCCCGTACGTCCGGGTTCCGGAGCCTGGCGATCCGCTCGGGCACGGGCAGCCCGAGGATCGGTCCCCACCCGGGGATGAGGTTCAGCGCGCAGAAGGTGCCCAGCGACATGTTCATCGGCGTGAGGATCGGCATGGTCAGCGCGACGATCCGCCCGCCGGCCTTCCGTGCCTGCTCACTGGCGAACAGCTGCCGGGGCACGCGTTCGGGGACGGAGGCGTCGATGGTGAGGACGTTCCAGTTGAGGGGCCGTCCCGCCGCCGCGGTCATCTCCACGAACAGATCGATCTCGGCGTCGCTGAACTGGTCGAGACACCCGGCGACGATCGCCTCGATCTGCGTCCCCTCGTGCTCACCGACCGCCTTGGCCAGAGCGATGAGTTCGGCGGGCTCGGCGTGCCGGGAGGCGACGGGCTGTCCGTCTCCGTCGGAGTGCGTGGACGACTGGGTGGTGGACAACCCCCAGGCCCCGGCGTCCATGGCCGCGTGGAACAGCCCCAGCATCTCGCCGAGTTGCTCCTCACTGGGCTGTCCGCCGACCGCCTCCGCCCCCATGACATATCGCCGCAGGGCGCAATGCCCCACCATGAACCCGGCGTTGACCGCGATCCGCCCCTCAAGAGCGTCCAGATACTCCCCGAAGGAGCTCCAGCTCCAGGGCGCCCCTTCTTCCAGGGCGACCAGCGACATCCCCTCGACCCGGGACATCATCCGACGCGTGTAGTCGGCGTCCTCGGGCCGGTCGGGATGGAGGGGCGCAAGCGTGAAACCGCAGTTCCCGGCGGCGACGGTCGTGACGCCGTGATTGAGGGAGGGGGTCGCGTAGGGGTCCCAGAACAGCTGGGCGTCGTAGTGCGTGTGGGGGTCCACGAACCCGGGGGCGAGGACGAGGCCGGTGGCGTCCTCGGTGGTGCGGGCTTCTTCGGTGATCTGACCGATGACGGCGATACGCCCGTCGCGTATGCCGACGTCGGCGGTGATGGCGGGGGCGCCGGTCCCGTCGACAACGGTCGCCCCTTTGATGACGTGATCGAGCATGGGGGTTCACCTCCTGATGGACGGCGGGATGACCCACCTAGGGGCGCGGGGCTGTGTCAATTTGCGGCTACCGCCGCGTGAGCGCGACCAGCCACAGCGAACCCGCACCCCGCAACGGCGATTAAGAGGCAGCCCGGAACCGGGAAGTCCGATGCACAGGATCCGTATCGATCTTCGGAATCACATGCTCACCGATGAGCCGAATCGTCTGAAGGGTTTCCTCCTTCGGCACCCCCACCGGCAACCCGAAGCTCAACTGATCCGCCCCCGCCTGCTCCCACCGCTTGCACTGCGTGAGCACCTCGTCCGGATCCCCGCAGATCAGCAGCTCCTCCTCGATGAGCAGCTCCACGAACTCCGCGGTGTACTCCGGCAACGTCTCCGGCCACACCGGGAACCCCTCGGGACGAGGGAACGTGTCGTGGTACCGGAACACCAGCGAGGGCAGATAGTGCAGCCCCCCGTTGACCGCGACCTCGATCGCCTCCGCGTGCGTGGGCGCGCAGATCGCGGTCGTCGTCACCATCACGTTGTCGTTGACGAAGTCCCCGATCGGCTCCGCGTTCACGATCGCCGTCTTGTACTTCTCCAGCACCCACTCCATGTCGGACACCTTCTGGATGCTGAAGCCGAGCACCCCGAGCCCCTTGCGCGCCGCCATCCCGTACGACGGCGGCGACCCGGCGGCGTACCACATCGCGGGGTGCGACTTCCCGTACGGCTTCGGCAGCACCTTGCGCGGCGGCAGCTGCCAGTGCTTGCCCTGGAAGCCGACGTACTCGTCCTGGAGCCACATCTTGGGGAACTCGGCGATGGTCTCTTCCCAGATCTCCTTGGTGTAGTTCATGTCGGTGATGCCGGGAAGGAAGCCGAGGATCTCGTGCGACCCGGCTCCCCGTCCGCTCCCGAACTCGAAGCGGTTTCCGGTGAGATGGTCGAGCATGGCGACCTTCTCGGCGACCTTCACCGGGTGGTTGACCTGGGCGAGAGGATTGAAGATCCCTGATCCGAGGTGGATCCGTTCCGTCGCGTGCGCCAGGTATCCCAGGAAGACGTCGTTCGCGGAGAGGTGCGAGTACTCCTCCAGGAAGTGGTGTTCGGAGGCCCAGGCGTACTTGAACCCGGACTTGTCCGCCTGGATGACGTACTCGGTCTCCTCCATCAGCGCCTTGTGCTCGGCCAGCGGGTCGGTCTCGGCGCGTTTGCCCACGTATCCCTGTACAAAGAGCCCGAATTCCAAGGAGGTTCACCGTCCCCACGAGTCGTTACCTGACGCATCGTCAGATTCACTGCCCAGACTGTTCCACCGGCCGCATGGAGCGTCAATAGCTGATGGCTCGTCAGGTGAGACTGACTCCCGCCATCCACCCGCCGTCGATCACGAAGGGCTGCCCGGTGATGTACGAGGAGTCGTCCGAGGTCAGGAAGAGGGCGAGCCGCGCCACCTCCTCCGGCTTCCCGATCCGCCCCAGCGGCACGAGCTTGCGGTAGAGCTTCCCGACCGCGCGCGAGATCTCCTCGGCATCGCCCCCGGGCTCGAGGAGGGCGGGGTTGGCCATGGCGGTGTCGATGGCCCCGGGGCAGACGGCGTTCACGCGGATCCCGCGGCGCGCCAGCTCCAGCGCGGCGACCCGCGTGAGGCCGAGGACGGCGTGCTTGGTGGCGGCGTACGACCCGACCGCCGCCATCCCCGTGACCCCCGTGTAGGAGGCGGTGTTGACGATGGTCCCCCCGTCGGTCATCTCGGGGGCGACGGTCTTGATGCCGAGGAAGCAGCCGACCTGGTTCACCTGGACGACCTGCATGAACTCGTCGAGCGGGGTGTCGAGGAGGGAGTTGAAGCGCAGGATGCCGGCGTTGTTGACGAGCCCGTCGATGTGGCCGTACGCGTCCTTCGCGGCCGTGACGGCCGACCGCCACTGCTCCTCCTCGCCCACGTCGAGATGGACGTAGGACGCCCCGATCTCCTTCGCGAGGGCCTCCCCCTGGTCGTCGAGCACATCGGCGACCACGACGTCGGCCCCTTCCTCCCTGAAGAGCCGCGCCTCCTGTTCCCCCTGTCCGCGTGCCGCGCCGGTGACGATGACGACGCGTCCGTCCAGCTTGCCCATGCGGTGACTCCTCAGAGGTGGGGTGCCACGTCGGTGCCGAACGCGGCGATCTGATCGGTGAGTTCGTCGCTGCCGCGGCTGCGGAAGCGGACCTGGATCTGGTCGACGCCCATCTCGCCGTACGCCCGCAGAGATGCGGCGAGCTGCTCGGGGCCGCCGGTGAGGGTGCGGCGCCCGACCTCCCACGCGGGCCGGCCGACGTAGAGGGGCTCGGCGATGGCGCCGATGGTGAAGGGGCCTCGTCTGTCCTGGCGCAGCTCCCGGATACGGGCGATCTGTGCGGGCAGCCGGTCCCGCGGGTCGCCCTGCGGCAGCCAGCCGTCGCCTTTGAGCGCCGCGCGCCGGACGGCCGCGGGCGAGGAGCCGCCGACCCAGAGGGGGACGTGCGGCTGGGCCGGCCGGGGCCGCTGGCCGAGGCCCTCGAAGTCGTAGAGCTTGCCGTGGTGTTCGGGGAACTCCTCGGGCCCGAGGCAGGCGCGCAGGGCGTCGAGGCACTCGTCGAGCACCGCGCCCCGCTGCCGGAAGTCGAACCCGAGCGCCTCGAACTCCTCCTGCACATGCCCGGCCCCGACCCCGAGGATCAGCCGGCCGCCGCTGAGATGGTCGAGGGTGGCGTACTGCTTGGCGGTGAGCAGCGGGTGGCGCAGCCCGACCACGGCGACGTGGCTGAGGAGGCGTACGCGCTCGGTCGCGGAGGCGAGGTAGGCGAGGGTGGCGACGGGGTCGTACCAGACCGTGCTCATCGCGGGGGCGAGCCGGCGGGGGATGGCGACGTGGTCGCAGCCGGCGATGTAGGCGAAGCCGGCGCGGTCGGCGGCCCGGGCGATGGCGAGGAGGTCGGCGGGGGTGGCTGCGGTTTCCCAGGGCTCGGTGTAGAGGGTGCTCTGGGACTGGATGGGGAGCTGGATGCCGTACTCCATGCGCTTGGTGTGCTTCATGTGCGGCTCCACAGGCCCTCGGGGGTGAGGCCGAGCAACTCGATGGCGTTGCCTCGTACGATCCGCTCGACCAGGTCGGGGGCCAGGTGTCCCATCTGGGCCTCGCCGACCTCGCGGGACTTGGGCCAGGTGGAGTCGGAGTGCGGGTAGTCGGTCTCGTAGAGGACGTTGCCGACCCCGATGGCGTCGAGGTTCTTCAGGCCGAAGGCGTCGTCGAAGAAGCAGCCGTAGACGTGCTCGGCGAACAGTTCGGACGGCGGCCGGTGGACCTTGTCGGCGACCCCGCCCCAGCCGCGGTTCTCCTCCCACACCACGTCGGCGCGTTCGAGGATGTAGGGGATCCAGCCGATCTGCCCTTCGGCGTACATGACCTTGAGCTGCGGGAAGCGTTCGAACTTGCCGCTCATCAGCCAGTCCACCATCGAGAAGCAGCAGTTGGCGAAGGTGATGGTGGAGCCGACGGCGGGCGGGGCGTCGGCGGAGGTGGACGGCATGCGGCTGGAGGAGCCGATGTGCATGGCGATGACGGTGCCGGTCTCGTCGCAGGCGGCGAGGAAGGGGTCCCAGTCGTCGGTGTGGACGGAGGGCAGGCCGAGGTGCGGGGGTATCTCGGAGAAGGCGACGGCCCGGACGCCGCGCGCGGCGTTGCGCCGTACCTCCGCGGCGGCCAACTCCGCGTCCCACAACGGGATCAGGGTCAGGGGTATGAGCCGTCCCCGGGCGTCGGGCCCGCACCACTCCTCCACCATCCAGTCGTTGTAGGCCTGGACGCACAGCAGGCCCAGCTCACGGTCCGCGGCCTCGGTGAAGGTCTGGCCGCAGAAGCGGGGGAAGGTCGGGAAGCAGAGGGCGGACTGGACGTGGTTGACGTCCATGTCGGCGAGGCGGGACGGGACGTCGTACGAGCCCTGCCGCATCTGCTCGTAAGTGATGACTTCGAGTTTGATCTCGTCCCTGCTGTAACCGACGGCGGTGTCGAGGCGGGTGAGGGGCCGGTGCAGGTCCTCGTAGACCCACCAGTCGCCGAGGGGGCCGTCGGAGCCGGGGGCGCCCATCACGGGCTTGAAGCGGCCGCCGAGGAAGGTCATTTCCTTCAGCGGGGCGCGGACTATGCGGGGCCCGGTGTCCAGGTACTTCTTCGGAAGCCGGTTCTGCCAGACATCCGCCGGCTCCACGGTGTGGTCGTCGACGGAGATGATCAACGGAAAGGCCGGGGTGGTGTCCGTGGTCTCGGTCATGGGGGTCACGGTAGCGCCGATCTGACGGCCCGTCAGCTACGCCGGTGACGACCGACTGTGGCGCTTTATGTGCGGAAGTGTGCGAAGACCACGTGAGGGGCTTGTGATATCCCGCGCGCCTCCCTGTGATCGGGGTCTCCACAGCTGACGCATCTGCCATGAACAAGGCAAACTGGCGTCGTTGCTCACTGTGTCTAGGGGGACGGCGATGGACGGAGTACCGCGGGTGCCTGAACAGCGGCGTCCCGGCTCCTCGGCGGAGCCGGAGCTGCCGCTGCGCTTCAGCGTGCTCGGACCGGTCCGCGCCTGGCGCGGCGAGGAGTCGTTGCCCATGGGCTCCCCGCAGCAACGGGCCCTGCTGGCCGCGCTGCTGCTGCGGGAGGGCCGTACGGCCACCGCGGCCGAACTGATCGACGCCCTGTGGGGCGAGGAGTCACCGTCCCAGGCGCTGGCGGCACTGCGGACGTACGCCTCCCGGCTGCGCAAGGTCCTGGACCCCGACGTCCTGGTGAGCGAGTCGGGCGGGTACGCGATCCGCTCGCTGGGAGAGGGCGCGCTGGACCTCGCGGTGGCCCAGGAGCTGGCCACGGAGGCGGAGAAGGCGCGGGGCGCCGGCGATCTGTGCCACGCACGGGAGGTGCTGGGCCGGGCGCTCGCCCTGTGGGACGGCGAGGTCCTGGCGGGAGTGCCGGGCCCGTACGCCTCCTCGCAGCGGGTCAGGCTGGAGGAATGGCGGCTCCAACTCCTCGAGTCCCGCCTGGACATGGACCTGGAGCAGGGCTGCCACGCGGAGGCCGTCTCGGAACTGACGGCCCTGACGGCGGCCCACCCGCTCCGGGAGCGGCTGCGGGAACTCCTCATGCTCGCCCTCTACCGCAGCGGGCGCCAGGCGGAGGCGCTGGCGGTCTACGCCGACACCAGGCGGCTGCTGGCCGATGAGCTGGGCGTCGACCCGCGCCCGGGCCTGCGCGACCTCCAGCAGCGCATCCTCCGGGCGGACCCCGGGCTCGCGGAACCGCCGTCCCCGCAGCCGGAGCCAGCTTCCGTCGCGGTCCGCCCCGCGCAACTTCCCGCCACGGTCCCGGACTTCACCGGCCGCGCGTCCTTCGTGTCCGAACTGAGCGAGGTCCTGGCGTCGGCGGAGGGCCGCGTGATGGCGGTGTCGGCGCTGGCGGGCATCGGCGGCGTGGGCAAGACGACCCTGGCGGTGCACGTGGCACACCAGGCGCGCGGCGCCTTCCCCGACGGTCAGCTGTACGTCGACCTCCAGGGCGCCGGGTCCCGGGCCGCGGAGCCGGAGACCGTACTGGGCTCGTTCCTGCGGGCGTTGGGCACGGCGGACTCGGCGATCCCGGACTCCCTGGAGGAGCGGGCGGCACTGTACCGCTCGGTCCTGGACGGCCGCCGGGTGCTGGTGCTGCTGGACAACGCGCGGGACGCGGCCCAGGTACGTCCGCTGCTGCCGGGCACGGAGGGCTGCGCGGCGCTGGTGACCTCCCGGGTGCGGATGGTGGACCTCGCCGGGGCGCACCTGGTCGACTTGGACGTGATGTCGCCGGACGAGGCGCTGGCGCTCTTCACGAAGATCGTGGGCGAGGAGCGGGTGGGCAGCGAGCGGGACGCCGCCCTGGACGTGGTGGCGGCGTGCGGCTTCCTGCCGTTGGCGATCCGCATCGCCGCCTCTCGCCTCGCGGCCCGCCGCACGTGGACGGTGTCCGTCCTGGCGGCGAAGCTGGCGGACGAGCGCCGGCGCCTGGACGAACTCCAGGCCGGGGACCTCGCGGTGAAGGCGACGTTCGAGCTGGGCTACGGCCAGCTGGAGCCGGCCCAGGCCCGCGCCTTCCGGCTGCTCGGCCTGGCCGACGGCCCGGACATCTCGCTCGCCGCGGCGGCCGCGGTACTGGACCTGGAGGCGGAGGAGACCGAGGACCTCCTGGAGTCCCTGGTCGACACGTCCCTGCTGGAATCGGCGGCGCCCGGCCGGTACCGGTTCCATGACCTGGTCCGACTCTACGCGCGTGCTTGTGCGGAGCGGGACGAGTGGCCGCCCAGCGAGAGGGGGTCGGCGCTGTCACGGCTGCTGAACTTCTACCTGGCCACGGCGGCGGGGGTCTATGCGATCGAGCGGCCGGGTGACCGGCTGGTGGATCACCTGTATCCGACCGGTGGCGCGGGCCTGGCGTTCCCCGACCGCCAGGCGGCCCGGGACTGGCTGTACTCCGAAGCCGTGCCGCTCCTCGCCTGTGCACGGCAGTCGGCCCGGGGAAGCACCCTGGGACGCGCGATCGACCTCCTGTGGGCCTCCGTCGACCTCGCCGAGTCGGGTGCCAACGCGAAGGAGTACGAGGCGTCCGCCACGGCCCTGCGCGATGCCGCACGCACGGCCGGGGACATCCGCGCCGAGGGCCGGGCCTCCGTCGTGCTGAGCAACGCGCGACTGTTCTCCGGCCAGTTCGACCTGGCGTACCCGGAGGCCCAGGAGGCCATCCGGCTCGCCGAGGCCACGGACGACCCGCTGCCCTCCTGCTGGGCGGCGAACATCCTCGGCAGCATCGCCTTCTACAAGAACCGCCACTCGGAGGCCGAGCGCTACTTCAGCCAGGCGCTCGACAAGTTCCGCGACTGCGGCGACATGGCGGGTTCCGCCAGCCCGCTGTGCAATCTGTCGCGACTCCATCTCGCCACCGGGCGGGCCGACACGGCTGTCGCACTCGCCCGCCAGGGAACCGACATCTACCAGGGGCTGGGACACACCCTTCGAGGCGCCAACGGCCTGTACGCCTTGGGAATGGCTCTCGGCAAGACGGGACAGCACACCGAGGCCTCCGCGCAACTGGTGGAGGCGCTCCGCGTGTTCCGCGACAGCCGTCAGCGCCTGTGGGAGGGGATGACCCTCTGCAGGCTGGCGGAAGTCGAACTGGACGCGCGCAAGCCGGCCCTGGCGGCGAGCAACGCCGAGATGGCGCTCACGGTGCTGAGGGGCATCGGGGGCGAATGGCGCCGGGGGCACGTCCTCACGGTCCTCGGCCGGGCCTTGAACGGCATCGGCCACTCCGGCAGGGCACAGGTCTGCTGGCGCGAGGCGCTGGAGATCTACGAGCGGTTGGACTCGCCGGAGGCGGCCGAGGTGCGCATGCTCCTCACTCCTGTCGCCGCCGCCTGAGCCCACCACACGGGGCCGTCGCCGTCGGCGTTCATCGTTCGTTTATCGCGGCCCGGCAGTCTCTGTCTTGTCGATCCGTCGCGTCGGGGGGCAGACGGATCGCAGGTAAGGCCGCAGCGCTCACGGTTTAGGGTGGGCGGCCCGAGCAGCCCACCCGGGCACCCACGGGGGAGTGACCGGGTGGGCTCTCAGTTCACAATGATCCGCCCCAGGGGAGGCAGCACATGAGCAGCAGCGAGACCGACCCGGTCGTCAAGCCGGACAACACCCACGTCACCGACGCGGACAGCGGCGAGGAGATCAAGCCGCTCAACACGCACGTGACGGGCAGCCCGATCAAGCCGCTCAACACCCACGTCACCGACGTGGACGACGGCGGCGTGGTCACTCCGGACAACACCCACGTCACGGAAGAGCCCGTCTGACCAGACCTTTTTCCCGCACGGGGATCGGCCGCGGCGGCGCGGAGGGGGAGCCGTCGCGGCCGAGGCGTGTCCGGGAGTCACCGGGGTGGGACGGATCTGCCGGTCATGCTCGCAGCTTCCCCTTGACCACCTTTCCGCTCGCGTTGCGCGGGAGTTCCGCCACGAACTCCACCGCTCTCGGCACCTTGTAGTTCGCCATTTCCCTGCGGGCCCACGCGATCAGGTCGTCGCCCGTTGCCAGGGCCCCCTCCCGGCGCACGACGTAGGCCTTTCCCACCTCCCCGAGCCGGGGGTCCGGGACGCCGATCACCGCCACGTCGGCCACGTCCGGGTGCAGGCCCAGGAGTTGCTCTATCTCCGCCGGATAGGCGTTGAAGCCGCCGACGATGAACATGTCCTTGAGACGGTCGGTGATGCGGAGGTTGCCCGCCTCGTCCAGGACGCCCACGTCGCCCGTGCGCAGCCAGCCGTCCGGGTCGAGGACCTCCGCCGTCGCCGTCTCGTCCTCGTAGTAGCCCCGCATGACGTTGAAGCCCCGGACCAGCACCTCACCGGGGACCCCCGGGGGCACCGACCGGCCGTCGGCGGACACCACCCGTACCTCCGTTCCCGGGATCGCCCGCCCCGACGTCGACGCGATCACCGTCGGCTCGTCGCCGCGGCGGCACATCGTCACCACGCCGCTCGCCTCCGACAGGCCGTACGCCGTCAGGACGGTCTCCACGCCCAGCTCGGTCCGCAGGCGCTCCACCAGGGTCAGGGGGACCACCGCCGCGCCGGTCACCACCAGGCGCAGGGCCGACAGGTCGTACGCGTCGCGGGACGGGTGGTCCAGCAGGGACTGGTGGAGGGTCGGCGGGCCCGGGAGGACCGAGACGCGTTCCGACGCGATGTTCGCCAGGGCCGTGTCCACGTTGAACACCGGCTGGGGAATCATCGTCGCGCCCCGCATCAGACAGGCGATCACGCCCGCCTTGTAGCCGAAGGTGTGGAAGAAGGGGTTCACGATCAGGTAGCGGTCGCCCTGGCGCAGGCCCGCGAGGTCGCTCCAGACCTCGTACGCCCGCAACGTCTGGGAATGCGTGATCACCGCGCCCTTCGGGCGGCCCGTCGTGCCCGAGGTGAAGACGATGTCCGAGGGCCACGAACCGCGCACCGAGGCCGCCCGCTCCCGCACCTCCGCCTCGCCCACTCCCTCGCCGCTCGCCAGGAAGTCCTTCCACGTCCAGTAGTCGGCCGGGGCGTCGTCCGACAGGACCACCACCTGGGCCAGGGACGGCAGCCCCGGACCTTCCGCCACCGCCCGCCGCAGTGACGCCACGTACGACGTCCCCAGGAACGTCCCCGTCACGAAGAGCAGGCGTGCTCCGCTGCGGCGCAGGACGTCCGCCGCCTCCGTTCCCTTGAACCGGGTGTTCAGCGGGACCAGTACCGCGCCGGCCGACACCGCGCCCAGCGCCGACACCATCCAGTCCAGGGAGTTGGGGGCCCAGATCGCGACCCGGTCGCCCGCCTCCACCCCGTTCGCCACGCACGCCGCCGCCGCGCGCTCCACCCGGGCGCCCAGTTCGGCGTACGTCACCCGGGTACGGCCCTCCACCACGGCCTCCACGTCCGCGTACCGCTCGGCCGCCGACCGGACCAGACCCGGAACGCTGCCCCACTCCACGTCTCCGCGCACAACCAGCCTCCAGAACCCAGTAGCTGACTACCCGTCAGATTAGCTGTAGCCTGACGCACTGTCAGCCCGGAGGACAGCCCCGCGGAGGTGCCTCATGACCGGACTCAAGGACGCCACCGCCATCGTCGGCATAGGTCAGACGTCGTTTGCGAGAAACCTTCCCGAGGACGAGAGAACGCTCGCCTGCCGTGCCGTGCTCGCCGCCCTCGACGACGCCGGTATCGCCCCGGGAGAGGTGGACGCCCTCGCCTCCTTCACCATGGAGGAGACCGACGAGGTGGAGCTCGCGAAGGCGGTCGGCTTCGGTGACCTCACCTTCTTCAGCAAGGTCGGGTACGGGGGCGGGGGCTCCTGTGCCACCGTCGGCCATCTCGCCGCCGCCATAGCCGCCGGGCAGGCGAGCGTGGGAGTGGCCTGGCGGTCGCGCAAGCGGGGGTCCGGGCCCCGGCCCTGGCGGAACACGACCGTTCAGCTGCCGACTCCCGCCCAGTGGACCCGGCCCTACGGCCTGCTCCGGCCCGTCGACGAGATCGCCATGCTCACCCGCCGCTATATGCACGAGTACGGCGCGACCCGCGACCATCTGTTCAATGTCGCCCTCGCCTGCCGCAACAGGGCCAATCAGAATCCGGCGGCCGTCATGTACGAACGGCCCCTCACCCGCGAGATGTACATGACCTCCCGCTGGATCAGCGAGCCGCTCTGTCTCTTCGACAACTGCCTGGAGACCGACGGGGCGTTGGCGTGTGTCGTCGTCAGCAGGGAGCGGGCACGGGACTGCCGCCGCGCGCCCGTCTACGTCCACTCCGCCGCCCAGGGGCTCCCCGCCCAGCACCACGGCATGGTCAACTACTGGAACGACGACCCGCTCACCGGCCCGGCCTGGACCGCCGCCCGGCATCTGTGGAAGCACGCCGACTTCACCCCGCAGGATGTCGACGTCGCCCAGATCTACGACGCCTTCACCGCTCTCATCCCGCTCTCCCTGGAGGGCTACGGCTTCTGCGGGCGCGGGGAGGGCGGCGCCTTCACCGAGCAGGGCGCCCTCGAGATCGGCGGGCGGCTGCCGCTCAACACCGGCGGGGGCGGGCTCAGCGAGGCCTACGTCCACGGCTTCAACCTCATCAACGAAGGCGTCAAGCAGCTCCGCGGGACCAGTACCGCCCAGGTCCCGGACGCCGCGACCTGCCTGGTCACCGCCGGCGAGGGGGTCCCCACCTCCGCGCTGCTCCTGAGGACCTGAAGGAGGCATCATGCTCACCCCCGTCACCGACTCCGACGGCGCCCCCTTCTGGCGCTACGCCGCCCAGGGCGAGCTCAGGGTCCAGACCTGCGCCGACTGCGGCGAACCCCGCTTCCCGCCCCGGCCGTGCTGCCCGCACTGCCAGTCCTTCGAGACCGAGTGGCGGCCCGTGTCCGGCCACGGCCGCATCTGGTCCTACGTCGTCCCCCACCCCCCGCTCCTTCCGGACTACGCGGCGCAGGCGCCGTACAACGTGGTCGTCGTCGAACTCGCCGACCACCCCCGCATCCGTCTCGTCGGCAACCTGGTCAGCTCGGCCGGGGCACCGCTCAACTCCCTTGATCCGGGCCGGATCCGGATCGGCGCCCGGGTGCACGTGGTGTTCTCCGGCGGGCTTCCGCAGTGGGTGCTGTCGTGAGCGGCCTGCGGGTCGCCGTCGACAAGGACTCCGGCGTCGCCGTCGTCACGCTCGACCGGCCGCACCGGCTCAACGCGATCGATCTCGCCCTGCGGGACGCACTCGTGGGGGCGTGGCGGGAGTTGCGGTTCGACGACTCCGTGCGGGCGGTCGTCCTCACCGGGGCGGGCGAGCGTGCCTTCTGCACCGGGCTGGACCGGGACGCGGAGGTTCCGCAGCCCGACTCCCCCTATATGGCCGACGATCCGCTCCTCCGTGTCGGGCCCAAGGCCAACGACCTCTGGAAGCCCGTCGTCGCCGCCGTACGGGGAATGGCCTGCGGAGGCGCCTTCTACCTGCTCGGCGAGAGCGAGTTCGTCATCGCCGACACCACCGCGACGTTCTTCGATCCGCACACGACGTACGGCATGGTCAGCGCGTACGAGTCGGTCCTCATGGCGCAGCGGATGCCGTACGGCGAGGTCGCCCGGATGATGCTCATGGGGACGGCCGAGCGGATCTCCGCGCGGCGGGCCCACGAGACCGGGCTGGTCTGCGAACTCACCGAGCCCGGCGCCGCGTTGGAGGCGGCGGTGGAGTGCGCCGCCGTCATCGCCGGGTATCCGACCGAGGGGGTGCAGGGCACCGTCCGCGCCCTGTGGGCGGCCAGGGAGGCCGCTCTGGCCGCCGGCTTCGCGCAGGCCCCGCATCTCATCTCGCTCGGGAACCTGCCGGACGAGCGGCAGGCGGAGCTGTTCGCCGCCCGCCGCCCGGAGTTCAGGACGCGCTGAGCTATCCGGCCACGCGCTGCGGGTCCACCAGCTCGCAGGTGCCGTCGGTCACCGTGGTGCTCGCGGTGACGACGGCGGAGTCGGTGGCGCCCGCGGCGACGGAGAAGATCCCGCTGCTCTCGGTCGCGACCGTCGTCCCGGCGGCGTCCTTGAAGGCCACCTGGAACATGTAGGAGTACGTCTCGCTCGTGCTGCTGTTGGTGGCGCGGACGTCGGCGGTGAGGGTCTGGCCCTCGACCTCGCACTCCTCGATCCTCAGATCCTGGGTCGCCTCGCCCAGGGAGCTCGACTCGACGCCGCCGCCCCCGGGGACCGAACCGGAGTCGTCGTCGTCATCATCGTGGTGGCTGCCGCTGCCGCCGGTCGAACTGCTCGAAGAACCGTGGGAGTTCGAGCTGCCGCCGAAGCAGCCCCCACCGGACGAGTGCCGGGCACCGGTCAGGGCGACGACCACCCCGACGACGACGGCCACCTGACGGACATGGCGAAGCTTCACTGCTGATCCCCCGTTGTCAAAAGCCCCGAAAGGCACTGTCATGATCGTGAGCACGTCAGGCTAACAGCCGTCGCACAGCGTCCGTCCGGCCCCGGGCGTAGCGTCTGTGTGAGAGCGGTGAAGGAACAAGGAACCCGCTCCCCGCATCGGCGGCCGCCGTCCGGAACCCCTTCCGAGCGCCCGGTACGACGGCCGTCCCGGCCGCGAGAGCCGCCTACGCGGTCCTGGCCGTCCCCGTTCCCTTCTCCGCGTCCAGCGCGTACACGCAGCGGTCCTTGCTGCACGCGTACACGACGCCGTCCTTCACGACCGGGGCGCCGGTGATCTCGCCGCCGGTCGCCAGCTTCCAGCGCAGCCGGCCGTCGTCGGCCTTCAGGGTGTACAGCAGGTGGTCCGTGGAGCCGAAGTGGATGCGGCCCTCCGCCACCGCGGGCGCGCCCACGATGTCGCCGCCCGCCTGGAAGCGCCACTTGGGCGTGCCGGTGACCGCGTCCAGGGTGTAGAGACCCTTGCCGCTGCCGACGTGCACATGCCCCGCCACCACCAGCACCGGCTCGATCGAGGCGCGGGCCTCGGTGGCGATGCGCCAGCGGTCGCGGCCGTCGGCGGCGTCGAGGGCGTAGACCGTGCCGAGATAGTCGGCCAGGTAGACGCCACCGCCGGTCACGGCCGGGCCCGGCACGAAGGCGGGCGGGCAGAGGAAGACCGCCGGGGCCTCGAAGTGCCACTTCACATGGCCGTTCGCGACGTCCAGCGCGAGCACCCGGGTGCCGGCCGAGACGTACACATAGCCGTCGGGCGCCTGTGTCACCCGGACCGGTACGCCGCCGCAGGAGGCCGCGTCGCCGATGGGGTAGGACCAGCGCTCGTCGCCGGTGCGGGCGTCCAGGGCGCGCAGCCGGGCGTCCTGCCAGACGTACACCGTGCCGTCGTGCAGTGCCGGACCGGCCTCCGGGGTCTCGAAGTCCGTCTGCGCCCCGGTGAGCTCCCACAGTTTCTGGCCGCCCGAGGCCTCCCAGCCCTGGACACCGCCGCCACGGCTGCCGGTGACGACCGTGCCCCGGTCGGCCTTGAGGGAGTACACCCAGGCGTCCGTCTGGATCCGCCACAGGTCGGCGCCCTCGCGGGCCTCCAGGGCGAACAGGGTGGGACCGTCGGAGGCGTGGATACGGCCGTCCGCGACCGCCATCGACCAGGCGACGTCCCGGGTCTTGAAGCGGCGGCGGCCGGTGGCCACATCGAGGGCGTGCACCTCGAAGGAGGTGACGTAGACGAGGTCGTCGGCGACGGAGGGGGTCCCCCACACATCGTTCGACATGCGGAAACGCCACGGCCGCCAGCCGCCGCCCGGCTCCTGGGCGGGCGGTGCGGGTACGGCGGGGCCCACGGCGGCGTCCGTGCCGTTGACGCCGGGGCGCGGCTTGGACCAGCTGGCGACCAGGCCGGCCTCCGGCGGCGGCGCCTTCACGGCGGCGGCGCGGGCGTCGGAGACGCGCGGTCCGGGCCCGATGGGCACCTGGGCGCCCGCCAGCCGCACCGGGCCGGTGTCGGGGGCGCCGACGGATACGGGGGCGGGGTCGTGGGAGGGCGGCGGGGGTACGGGGGCGACCCGGCCTCCGCCGCTGCGGCCGCCAGGGCCCGGCTTGACGGCCGGGCGTCCGTTGCGGCGCGCCTCGATCAGGCCCACGGCCCGCTCGGGCAGCCAGGCCGACGCCGTACCGCTGTCGTCGGAGCCGGAGCCGAAGAGGTGCGGGGCGAGCTGGGACTGGAGGTCGGCCGGGTTGGGGCGGCCGGTGGCGTCCATCTGCATACAGGACTCGATGAGCGGACGGAGTTCGTCCGGGAGGCCTTCGAGGTCCGGGCCCTCGCGGAGCAGCATGAAGACCGTCTCGACCGGGTTGGCGCCGTGGAAGGGCGGGTGGCCGGTGGCGGCGAAGACCAGCATGGAGCCGAGCGAGAAGACGTCGCTCGCGCCGGTGACGCTGCGGGAGTCCTTGGCCTGCTCCGGCGACATGTAGGCGGGGGTGCCCACCGCCACATTGGTCATGGTCAGACGGGTGTTCGATACACCGGAGGCGATACCGAAGTCGATCACCCGGGGGCCGTCCTCGACGACCAGCACGTTGGACGGCTTGAGGTCGCGGTGGACGAGGCCCGCCCCGTGGATCGACTGCAGCGCCTCCGCGACGCCGGCCGCGAGCCAGCGCACCGCCTGGGCCGGCATCGGCCCGCACTCGTTCACTATCTCTTCGAGGGAGGGTGCGGGGACGTACGCGGTGGCCAGCCAGGGCACGGCGGCGCGGGCGTCGGCGTCGACGACGGCCGCCGTGTAGAAGCCGGAGACCGCGCGGGCCGCCTCCACCTCGCGCGAGAAGCGGACGCGGAACAGCTGGTCCTCGGCGAGTTCCGTACGGACCGTCTTGATCGCCACGCGCCGGCCGGACGCCGAGCGCGCGAGATAGACCAGCCCCATGCCGCCGGCGCCCAGCCGTCCCAGCACCTCGAACGGCCCGATCCGCCGCGGATCGTGCTGTGTCAGCTGATCCACCACTTGCCTGCCACCTCCCCGTACGGGCCGCGTCACACCCTTATGCACGCGACCCCGTGCAGCGTCTCACCACCGCACCCGCCATGGCGGCACGCACCCTGATTCTTCCTGGCCGAGGCGCAGGTTGCGAACCCGGTTGCAAATCGGGATGTCTCACGCCGAACCGGTGCTTTTCACCACCCCGGTCGGCCGTCGAGACGTTCCAGTACGGCGAACGACGCCCCCTGATTGTCGGTGACGACGGCGACTTTGCCGTACGACGTCTCGAAGGGTGGAGCCTGGACCCGCCCGCCGAGCCGGTTCACCGTCCCGAGAACGGCCTCACAGTCCTCGACTCCGAAGTGGACGAGGAAGTGGGGCGGCATCTCGGCCGGAAAGACGTCGGAGACGGGGGCGCGGCCGAAATCGGGCCTCGCGTCCGGTCCGAACAGGGCGTCGTGGAACAGCCCGCCGTAGAAGGTGTTGGCGCCCTCGGTGTCCCGGGCGTACAGCTCGGCCCAGACGAAGGTGCCCGGCTCGTGCCGTACGCCGAAACCGGTGTGGGAGTCCGGCTCCCACAGACCGAAGACGGCGCCGTCCGGGTCGGTGACCAGGGCGCTGGTGCCCAGGTCGCCGACCGGCATGGGGGCGGTGACGACCTGTCCGCCGGCGGCCCAGACCCGGTCGGCGAGGCCCTCGACGTCCGGGGTCGCGAAGTACACCGTCCAGACGGTGGGCATCCGCCCGTCCGTCTTGTGCGCGAGCGCGGCGACGGGCTCGCCCTCCTTCAGGGCCCATACGGCCCCGCCGTACCGCTGCTCCTCGAAGGTCCATCCGAAGAGCTCACCGTAGAACCGCTTGCCCGCCTCCACGTCGGGAAGCTGCGCGTCCACCCAGCACGGGACGCCCTCTCCGTACGCGGATGCCCTGTTTTCGGCCATACCGCCAAACTAGCGGCGACTCACGCAGCGCGCAGACCAGCGCACCAGTCCCGAAGTGCCCTCGCACCCCATTTGCAGTCGGCCGAATCGCGCTCCGATCCCCCCTCGGTAAGCTGACGGCATGACAGGACAAGTGCGTACCGTCGACGGCCGCGTGGCCGGCCGGCGTGGGCAGGCGACCCGGCAGAAGCTGCTCGACTGCCTCAGCGAGATGCTCAGCTCCTCCCCTTACCGGGACGTCAAAGTCATCGATGTCGCCCGGAAAGCGGGCACTTCGCCCGCGACCTTCTACCAGTACTTCCCGGACGTCGAGGGCGCCGTCCTGGAGATCGCCGAGCAAATGGCCACCGAGGGCGGCCAGTTGACCCAGCTGCTCGAGGGCAGATCCTGGGTCGGCAAGGCGGGCTGGCAGACGGCGCAGGAACTTGTGGACGGTTTTCTCGAGTTCTGGCGCAGGAACGACGCGATTCTCAGGGTCGTCGACCTCGGCGCCGCCGAGGGCGACAAGCGGTTCTACAAGCTCCGTATGAAGATCCTGAACTCCGTGAACAACTCCCTGTCCGACTCGGTCGCCGAGTTGCAGGCCAAGGGCAAGGTCGACAAGGACGTGAACCCGGCGGCGGTCGCCGGTTCACTGGTCGCGATGCTCGCGGCGGTCGCCTCGCACCAGAAGGGCTTCCAGACATGGGGCGTCAAACAGGCTGAACTGAAGCCGAACCTGGCGCTGTTGGTGCATCTGGGTGTGACCGGAAAGAAGCCGACCAAGTAACCGGCAATCTTTTTCCAGGCACCAAGTCCTGTCAGGCGGGCGGTGGTTCACACGGGTGAGCCGCCGCCTGCCGTGTTTTCATGCCGGTAGGGGCCGGTCCTTCACGACGTGCTTCATCACCAGCGTGGACGTCAGCCGCTGCACCCCCGGCAGCGTGGCCAGCCGCTCGTCGTACAGCCGTTGATAGGCCGTGAGGTCCGCCGCGACCACCCGCAGCAGATAGTCCGGCTCCCCGAACAGCCGCTGCGCCTCCTGCACGCCCTCCACCTCCGTCAGCGCCCGCTCGAACCCGGCGACGGTGTCCCGGTCCTCCTGCCGCATGGTGACGAAGACGAGCGCCTCGAAGTTCAGCCCGACGGCCGAGGGCTCCACGACCGCCCGGTACCCGCTGATGGCGCCGGCCCGCTCCAGCTCCCGCAGCCGCCGATGGCAGGGCGAGACGCTGAGCCGCACCCGTGCCGCCAGCTCGGTCACGGTCAGCCGCCCGTCCTGCTGGAGCTCGGCAAGAATTTTCCGGTCCACGTCGTCCATGAGGGAGATCTTCCCCCAGAACATCCGATCAAGGGCAAACTTCAGAAACACTTTCGGGCCATTCACGCCTAATGTCCCCTCCATGAACTCGGGAACCGTCATCTCCTTCCTCGCCGTGGACCTCCTGCTGGTCTGCGTGCCGGGCGCCGACTGGGCGTACGCGATATCCGCGGGTCTGCGTGGACGCTCGGTGGCGTGGGCGGTGGGCGGCCTGGTGTCCGGGTACGCGCTGCACACGGCACTCGCGGTGGCGGGCCTGGCGGTGCTGATGGCCGGGGAGCCCGGTCTGCTGACCGCGCTGACGGTGGCCGGGGCCGGGTACCTGGTGTGGCTGGGGTGGAGCGTGCTGCGCAGGCCGGGCGTCCCCGGCGCCACGGAAGGGCCCGTGGCGGCCTCCGACGCCCGTGTCTTCCTGCGGGGCGCGACGATCAGCGGCCTGAACCCCAAGGGGCTGCTGCTCTACCTCTCGGTCCTGCCGCAGTTCCTTGACCCGACGGGCGCCCCCGTACCCGTCCAGACCGCCGCCCTCGGCGTCCTGCACATGGCGTGCTGCGCCGCCGTCTATCTGACGGTCGGCCTCGCGGCCCGCGCGGTCCTGGGCGCCCGCCCGGCAGCGGCCCGCGCGGTCACCCGTACCTCGGGCGCCGCGATGCTGGGAATCGGCGCGTTCCTGCTGGTCCAGCGCCTGGCGACGCTCTAGGAGATCACTTCCGTACGATCCGGAACAGCCGTATCTCCCGCTCGATCCGGGCCTGATACGTCGCGTACGGCGGCCAGAAGGCCAGCGCCGCCTTCCATACGGCGGCCCTCTCCTCCCCTTCCAGCAGATGGGCCGTCACGGCGATGTCGGCGCCCTTCCAGCTGATCCGGGCGTCGGGACGGGCCATCAGGTTGGCGGTCCAGGCGGGATGCCCGTCCCGCCCGAAGTTGGACCCGATGAGAATCCAGCTCCGCCCGCCCTCCTCGGGCATACAGGCAAGCGGCGTACGACGCGTCAGCCCACTGCGCGCGCCGACGGACGTCAGGATCACGCCCGGCAGCATCTGCGCGCTGAGGATGATCTTCCCGCGCGTGAGCCGGTGCACGGCCCGGTCCAGCACCGGAATGACATGCGGGGCGACCTTGGCGAACCCCCGCGTGGACGAGATCCTCTGTACCGCGCGTTCCCCGATCACACCGCCACCTCCGGCTGCCCGGCCACCTCGAAGAGCCGCGCCGCGTCGGCCGCGTGCGCCCGCAGCCGGTGCACCGGCCCGAACAGCAGCTCGTCGCCGGCGGCCCGCTTGAAATACCGCTGGACGTCGTGCTCCCAGGTGAAGCCGATGCCCCCGTGCAACTGGATTGCTTCACCGGCGGCCGCGCGCAGCGCCTCCAGCCCCTGAGCCAGGGCGAGCCCGCCCACCCGCTCCCCGTGCACGGTGGCCCAGGCCGCGTAGTACGCCGCCGAACGCGCCGCCTGCACCTGCACATACACATCGGCCAGCCGATGCTTGACCGCCTGGAACGATCCGATGGCCCGCCCGAACTGCTCCCGCTGCTTCACGTACTCGACGGTCCGCTCCAGCACCCGGTCGGCCGCCCCGACGGCCTCGCAGGCGAGGAAGGCGGCGGCGAAGTCCCCGAGCCGGGCCAGCGCGCCCAGCCCGTCGCCACTCTCGTCGCCCAGCAACCGGGCCTGCACGTTCCGCAGTTGGAGCCGGGCGAGCGGGCGGGTGGCGTCGAGGGCGGTCTGCCGTACCCGCACGAGCCCGTCGGCGTCCGCGGGGACGAGGAAGACAAGGGTGCGGGACCGGGCGAACCCGCCGGTGTGCGCGGCGACGAGCAGCATCCCGGCCGAGTGCCCGTCGAGAACGTGCTCGATCTCCCCGTACAACCGCCAGCCGCCCCCCTCTCCGTCAGCACCTCCGCCATGGCCCCGTCGAGCCTGTACGCCCCCCGCGCGCCCGCCCCCCGCCCAGTCCCCGCCGTTGTCCCCGGTGAGTGCGAGACCGGCGGCGGGCGCGGCGAGGGCGGCGGTGAGCGTGCCGTCGGCGATCCGGGGCAGCAGTTCGGCCCGCTGGGCCTTTGTCCCGGTCGCGAGGACGAGCGGGGCGGCGAGGACGGCGGTGGCGAGCAGGGGGGAGGGAGCCAGGACCCGTCCCGTCTCCTCTCCCGCGAGGGCGAGTTCGGTGGCGGAGCAGCCCGCGCCCCCGTACCGCTCGGGAAGGGCGAGTCCGGGCAGTCCGAGCTGCTCGGAGAGGGTGGCCCACAACCCGGCGTCGTACCCCTGCGGACGGTCGACGGCGGCCCGCGCCTCCTGGGCCCCGCACCGCTTGTGCAGGAGTTCGCGCAGGGTACGGCGGATCTCCTCCTGCTCGGTGGTGAAGCCGGCGTCCATGGCGACCCCTTCCCTCCGGATCTGACGGTCCGTCATATTAGGAGCGGCGGGTCGATATGGACAGACAGACAGAGGGAGAGACCATTCTTGACATCCTCCCCTCCCTAAAGGGAGGGGATTCCTACGGCTCGCGCCGTGGGTGTTTCTGCTTCGTCGCCGACTGCCCGCCCGGAGAACTCCGTTGAGGTCTTACACCAGCTCCACAGACAGATGCGGTCAGCCCGACCGCCAGAATATTCTTCGCCGCGTTCACGTCCCGGTCGTGGGTCGTGCCGCAGTCGCACGTCCACTCACGGACATGCAGGGGCATCTTCGATGCGATGGTGCCGCAGGCGGAGCACAGTTTGGACGATGGGAACCACCGGTCGATGGTGATCAGTTCCCGTCCGTACCACTGGGCCTTGTACTCCAGCATGGTGCGCATCTCGCGCCAGGCCGCGTCACTGATGGCGCGGGCCAGACTGTGGTTCTTGACCATGTTGCGCACGGTCAGGTCCTCGATCACGATCGTTTGGTTTTCACGAACGAGCCGAGTGGTGATCTTGTGCAGGTGGTCCCGGCGCCGGTCGGCGATCCGGGCATAGACCTTCGCGACCTTGATGCGGGCCTTGCGCCGGTTCGTGCCGTCACCCTTGGCCTTGCGGGCCAGGTTCTTCTGAGCTTTGGCCAGGCGGCGTCGGTCGACCCGCTCGCATTTGAGGTTGGTGATCTTCTCGCCGGTCGAGAGGGTCAGGAGGCTGGTGATACCGGCGTCGATGCCGACAGCGGTGTCCAGTACGGGCAGCGGCTCGACGGACATGTCGTCGCACAGCATCGACACGAACCAGCGCCCGGCCGCGTCCTGCGACACCGTTACCGTGGATGGCACCGTGCCCTCGGGAAGAGGCCGGGACCAGACAATGTCCAGCGGTTCCGTCATCTTGGCGAGGGTGAGCTTGCCATCCCGGAACCGGAATGCGGAGGACGTGTACTCGGCGGACTTGCGGGACTTCTTCTTCGACTTGAAGCGTGGGTACTTGGCCCGCCTGGCGAAGAAGTTGGAGTACGCCGTCTGCAAGTGCCGAAGTGTCTGCTGCAACGGGACGCTGGAGACCTCGCAGAGGAAGGCCAGCTCCTCGGTCTTCTTCCACGCCGTGAGCATTGCCGAGGTCTGGTTGTAGTTGACCCGCTCCTGACGCGTGAACGCCTCCGACCTCGCGGCCAGGGCAAGGTTGTAGACCTTCCGGACGCACCCGAACGTGCGCGACAGCTCGGCTGCCTGCGCATCGGTCGGATAGAAGCGGCACTTGAACGCCCGCTTCACGCCGGTCGTGGTCACGGTCACAAACTAGACCGCAGTCCTGTAAAGATCAAACCTGCGGGTCAGAGCACTGCGGTCCGCCCAAGGGGCGAATCGCAGCCCGTTGCCCTGCTCCGCAGGAGCTTCGTTTCCTCCCCCACCTAAAGGTGGGGGTATCCACGAAGGAGTCCCGATGACGGCCGGAACCCGGAAAGTCGCAGTGGTCGGTGTGTCCCTCTCCGACTGCGGCCGCGTGGACGACGCGACGCCGTACACCCTGCACGCCCAGGCCGCCCGCCGGGCCCTGGCGGACGCGGGACTCGACAGGTCGCTGGTGGACGGCCTCGCCTCGGCGGGCACGGGGGTGCTGGCCCCGGTGGAGGTGGCGGAGTATCTGGGCCTGCGCCCCACCTGGACGGACTCCACCTCGGTGGGCGGCTCGACCTGGGAGGTCATGGCGGCCCACGCCACGGACGCGATAGCGGCGGGCCATGCGAACGCGGTCCTCCTGGTCTACGGCTCGACGGCGCGGGCGGACATCAAGGCGGGCAGGCGCACCGGCAACCTCTCCTTCGGCGCCCGCGGCCCCCTCCAGTTCGAAGTCCCCTACGGCCACACGCTGATCGCCAAGTACGCGATGGCAGCCCGTCGCCACATGATCGAACACGGCACGACGATCGAGCAGTTGGCGGAGGTCGCGGTCCAGGCAAGGGCGAACGCGGCCCTCAACCCGGAGGCGATGTTCCGCACCCCGATCACCGTGGACGACGTGATGTCCGGCCCGATGATCGCGGACCCCTTCACCAAGCTGCACTGCTGCATCCGCTCGGACGGCGGGGCGGCGGTCCTGCTGGCGGCGGAGGAGTACGTACCCGACTGCCGCACCGCCCCCGTCTGGGTCCTCGGCACCGGGGAACACCTCTCGCACGCCACGATGTCGGAGTGGCCCGACTTCACGGTGTCGCCGGCGGCGGTGAGCGGACGTCTGGCGTTCGAGAGGGCGGGGGTGCGCCCGGAGGAGATCGACCTCGCCGAGATCTACGACGCCTTCACCTACATGACGCTGGTGACGCTGGAGGACCTGGGCTTCTGCAAGAAGGGGGAAGGCGGGGCGTTCGTGCAGTCCCGCACGCTGCCGGTGAACACGGACGGGGGCGGCCTGTCGGCCCAGCACCCGGGGATGCGGGGCCTGTTCCTCCTGGTCGAGGCGGTGCGACAGCTGCGCGGCGAGACAGGCGCACGCCAAGTACGGGCCAGGGATGGCGGCTTGCCCCGGCTGGCCGTGGCATCCGGCACGGGAGGCTGGTTCTGCTCGTCGGGGACGGTGATCCTGGGCCGGGGGTGAGCCGGGCGCCGGACACCGCCTACCGCTCGCCCGGGACCCTGATGACGGCCTCGTCGTTGTCCGGATCCGGGTCCCGGCGGCCGACGTCCCAGGGGCCGGTCGGGTCCGGCTCCTCCAGGGACAGGGTGCCCTCGCCCGGTTCGCCGAGGGTCATGGTGAACTCGAAGGAGCGGGAGTCGCCGGGGTCGAGATCTCCGACTGCGCAGGTGTACGCGAACCCGTTGCTCTCGCAGTACTCCTGGTAGACGTCTTCGTCGATCTCCTCCATGGGCTGCTTCACCATGGCCGTCCCGAAGGGCGGGCTGAACACCAGCTCGGCCGCGGCACCGGCGTCGGCGGGGCCGTTGTTGCGGACCGTGATCTCGAAGGTGCGCCGGTCGCCGGGTTCGCCGACCAGGGTCACATCGGAGACCTCGTAGTCGGCGTAGGAGTCGAGCACGACGTACGTACTCCCGCCGCCCCCGACGTAGGGCCCCTTGACGGCCTCGACCGTCTCGGGCCGGAGCTCCGGGCCGTCGCCGAAGTCGCCGCCCTTCGGGGAGGTCTTGTAGTGCCCCGGCCCCATGTCCAGCGCCCAGACATCCTTGCCGTAGGAGACGTACATGTCCGACTTCTTCGTACGCAGCCGTATCGCGGGCCGGAGGGTGACGGTCTGCCCGGGGTCGATGGTCAACCCGGGGAATTCGCAGACGGCACGGTACCCACGACTGAAGCTCGGGTAACGGCAGTTGGAGTACTTCTCCGCGAACCCCCCGTTACTCGCGGACAGTTCCAGCCCCAGCCCGCGCACCGGCACCTCACCGGTGTTCCGCACGACGACGGAGTCGGTCAGCTCGGCCCCGGGCCGCGGCCCGTCCTTCTCGTACTCGGGCGCCAGCGCCTCCACCACCGGCTCCCCCACGACGAACCGGGTCCTCGCGGTGAGCTTCTTCCCGTCCTTCGTGGTGTACGTGTAGGTCACGATCGCCGAGTCCCCGACCTCGGCCCCCTCGGCCGCCACCACCTTGGCGCGGGGCGCGTCGGCCCAGTTGCTGTAGTCGCCGTCGACCTCACACGTCACATGTGCCGAACTGCCTTTACACCCCCCGTACTTGCGGATCACGACCGTGTCCCGCGCGTCCTTGGGCACATCCGCGGCGAGCGTCCGGACGCCGGGCTCGTCACCGTCCTCGGCCTTGAGCTCGTACGGCATCTTGTCCTGCACGCCGGCCTTGTCGCCCTGAGGGCGGAGGTAGAAGACCGCGGGTGCGGTGAGGGACGGCGGCTCTTCGCCGTCGCCGGCGCACGCGGTGAGGGAGGCGGCGAGGAGGACCGCCGCGGCCAGGCGCCTCAACGGACGGTGGGGGCGGGGGCCGTGCCGAGGCAGGCGGCGCCTTCGTCGGCGCTGTCGCTCGACGTGAACCACGTCAGTTCGGTGTGCACAGCGTTCCCGCTCTCCCTCTCCGGTCCGGAGATCAACGTACTGCCGCCGCGCCCTTCGACGTACCCGCACCGGACGGGAACATCCGCCCCCGCAGCCGGTGTTGTGGCGTACCGGAACGGTGACGTCGTGAGGCAGCCGCACACCTCTGGAGGAGACCGTATGACCGCCCTGACCCGGTTGGAACGCGAGCAATTCCTGGCCGAACCCCATGTGGCCGCGCTGTCGGTGGACGCCGGAGAGGGACGGGCGCCGCTCTCCGTGCCGATCTGGTACCAGTACGAGCCCGGCGGCGACATCTGGATCCTCACCGGCCTCGGCTCCCGCAAGCAGCGGCTGATCGAGGCGGCGGGCCGCTTCTCCCTCATGGTGGACACGGTCGAGCCGAAGCTGAAGTACGTGTCGGTGGAGGGCCCGGTCCTCGACACCACCCCCGCCACGATCGAACTGCTCCGGGAGATCTCCGCGCGCTACCTGCCGCCCGAGAAGGTGGAGGCGTACGTCGACTTCGCCTGGAAGAACCACGGCGAGCAGGTGATCATCCGGCTGCGCCCGGAGCGCTGGGTGTCATCCGACATCGGTTCGTTGTAGACGGCACCCCGGGTGAGAATCGGGTTATGGGAACAGATCTTCACGCACTCCTGAGATCACTGCGGGTATGGGCCCCCGAGGCCACCACCCTGCCCCCCTTCGACCCGGCCACCGCCCCCGCCGAACCGCTCCCCCTCTTCACGGAGTGGTTCGCGGAGGCGGTGGCGGCGGGCCAGCCCGAACCGCACACGATGTCCCTGGCCACCTCGGACGAGGCCGGCCACCCGGACGTGCGCACGGTGATGCTGCACGGCGCCGACACCACGGGCTGGACCTTCGCCACCCACGTCACCAGCCGCAAGGGCCACCACCTCGCCGCCCGCCCCTACGCCGCCCTCGGCTTCTACTGGCCGACTCTGGGCCGCCAGGTCCGCGTCCGCGGCCCGGTCACCGCGGCCCCCGCCCAGGAGGGCCAGGCCGACCTCCACGCCCGCTCGACGGGCGCCCTGGCCGCCGCGCTCACCGGCCACCAGAGCGAGGTCCTGGGCTCCCTGGAGGAGTTGGCCGAGGCCTCCGAGACAGCCTGGACCGAGGCCCAGTCCCGACCGGACGCCCCGGTCCCGACGTGGACCCTGTACCGCCTGGCCCCACAGGAGGTGGAGTTCTTCCAGGGAGACGCCCGGCGACGCCATGTGCGGCTGACGTACCGCCGTACGGGAGAGCAGGGATGGACGTCGACTCTGCTCTGGCCGTGAGAGAACGCGCCGGGGTCAGCCCAGGAAGTCGTACACCTCGAACTCGGCCACCCCCCGGTACCCCACCCTCCGGTACAGCCCGTTGCTCGTGCTGTTCGCCAGGTCCGTGAACAGCAGTACGTCCTCGGCCCCGGCCGCCAGCGCCCCCCGGCTCGCCGCCACCGTCGCGGCTCCCGCGTACCCCTGCCCCCGGAAACCGGCCGGCGTGTAGACGGGCGCCACCCGTACCTGCCCGGCGACCATGGGATGCGTTCCGGCCATGGACACGGGCGCCCCGTCCGGGGTCTCCCAGAGCACCACGCCCCCGGAGCGGATCCGGGCGTCGGCCCAGGACTCGGCGTCACCGGCGGCGACATTCCCGACGGCCTCCGCGAACTCCTCGTGCCAGCGCACCAGCAGCTCGCGGTCCCGTGCCCCCGCGACCCTGGCCCGCCCCTGGGGCATCGGTGACGGTGGCGTCAACTCACCCAGGCGGTAGAGCTGTTGGCGCTGACGCAGCTCGGCCTTGGCGCCCGTGCGCCGCTGCCACGCCTCTGCGAAGGCACCGGCCGTCGCCTGCTCGGCGGACATCCCCGGCAGGGCGTGCCCGAGCCCCGCCAGCTGCTCGGCCAGCGCCTCCAGCATCGCCCCCTCCTCCGCCTCCGCCACCGCGAGCGGCGTGAGGGTCAGCCGGTACGGCGGCGTACGGAACCACGCTCCCCGGACCGCGCCCCCGCCCTCCAGCACCCCGAAGACCGGCGCCTCGGCCCCGTACGCCTGCGGCCCCCGCACCCGCAGCGTCTCGGTCACCGTCAGCGGGACGGTGTGCAGCACCGGCCGCGAGTGCAGGAAGGTTCCGGCAACGCCGAGGAACTCACCGAGATCCTCGATCACCACCCACCTCATCGACCCGCCACCTCCGGATCCGTGGCCAGCCGGGCGTGCAGATGGACATCCCGGAAGGCGTCCTGCCGTCCCGCCTCGAACATCGCGCCCCGGAGCGTCCCCTCGTAGGGGAAGCCGCAGCGCTCCGCTATCCGGCAGGACGCGTCGTGGCCGAGGGCGTGGCCGAGTTCGAGACGGTGGAGGCCGAGGTCGGTGAAGGTCCAGCGGGCGACGAGGGTGAGGGCGCGGGCGGTGACGCGGTGGCCGCGGGCCTCGGGGAGGACCCAGTAGCCGATGCGGGCGACACGTACGACGTGGTCGATCTCGTGGACGCCGACGTGCCCCAGTGTCGTGTCGCTGTTCGCGTCCGTGACGCGGAAGGCGACGCTGACGCCGTCCGCCGCGGCCTTTGCGGCCGCGCGGAGCGAGGCGCGGGCGTCGTCGAGGTCGGCGATCGCCTTCAGGGGGGTGTTCCAGCGCCGGAACTCGGGGTCGGAGCGGCCGCGCAGCCAGGTCTCGGCGTCGGCGTCGGAGTCCGCGTCCCAGTGGCGCAGGCGCAGCCCGTGGCCGAGCAGTTCGGGAGCGGGGTGGCTCGGGGACCGTTCACGTGTATGGGCCATCGGGCCATTGAATACGGAAGGAGGGCCGCCGATCACCCCTCTCCGGCGGAACATCTCATCCTCTCGGCCGGAACACCGGGATCCCCTGCCGGAAATCGACCTCCAGCGCCATGCCGGCCCGCAGTGTCCGCGGCGGGGCGTCCACGAGTTCCGTCATCATCCGTGGTCCTTCGGCGAGTTGGACGACCGCGGCGACGTAGGGCGTGCGCTGACCGAAGGGCGGCAGGTCGTTGCGGTGGACGACGGACCAGGTGTAGAGCTCGGCCCGGCCGCTCGCCGCCTCCCACGTCACGTCCTCGCTCCAGCAGTGCGGGCAGAACTCGCGGGGGTAGTGGTGGGTGCGTCCGCACGCCCCGCAGCGGCGTACGAGCAGCCGTCCTTCTTCTGCCGCGTCCCAGTAGGTGCGCGTGAAAGCGTCCGGCTCCGGCACATCGAAGCGCGCGTCCATCAGGAGCCCCCTCCCTCAGAAAAGGCCCAGCGCCGCGTCCAGCGACCACTTCTGCCAGGACATCGCGAACAGCGCGACCACCGATATCAGCCCCATCATGGCGTTCTGCCCCTGCTCGGCCCAGTCATGGATCATCAGCGTGAAGTAGAGGACGTTGAGCAGCAGCCCGCCCACCAGAGCCACTGGTGTCAGCAGGCCCACCACCAGCCCCAGCCCCACCGCCAACTCCGCGTACACGACGATGTACGCCATCGTTCGCGGCCGGGGCGCGACCACCGTCTCGAAGCCCGAACGGACCGCGTTCCAGCGGTGCTTGGCGGCGACGTCCGCCGCCCACGCGATGCCGGTCCCCCGCTCGAACCAGCCCTTCTTGTCCTTGTGCCGCCAGCTCTCCAGCCACCACAGCCCGAGCCCGATCCGCAGCAGGGCCAGCCATTGCGCGCCGGTGAGCCAGATGGAGTCCATGGATCTGACGGTACGTCAGATAAAGCCCCGCGGGGAAGACCGCGGCTAAGCCACCCCGAGGCGGTAGCCCCCGGCCGTACAGGTCCACAGGATGCGGTGCCGGTTTCCCGTCATGAGTTCCCGGCCACCGCCCACCACGGCGCCGAGCCCCACGTACGGGCGCTCGGCGCCGCGGCTTTCGCGCACTCCGCCCGCACAACCAGGTGACGTACGCCACGAGCCCCACCCACTCCTCCTACAGGCGTGATCAATCCGAAACCAATTCCGGTCTTGACCGAGACCCATCAACCGGAACCCTGATTACGCTCGCGCACATGGCCGACTCCGCAGCGCCCCCCGCGCCCTCCACCGCCCGCCCCGTGTACGTCATCGGCGGCGGTCCGGGCGGGCTCGCCGTCGCCCACGCGCTGCGGGCCCAGGGCATACGTGCCGTGGTGCTGGAGAAGTCCGACCGTGTCGGGGCGTCCTGGCGGCGCCACTACGACCGGCTCCACCTGCACACCACCCGCCGCCTCTCGGCGCTCCCGGGGCTCGCGATGCCGCGCCGGTTCGGGCGCTGGGTGTCACGCGACGACGTCGTCCGCTACCTGGAGAAGTACGCCGAGCACCATGAGCTGGAGATCGTCACCGGCGTGGAGGTCTCCCGCGTCGAACGTTCCCCCGACGGCACCGGCTGGCTTCTGCACGCCACCGGCGGCCGCGAACTGACCGGCGCCGCGGTGGTCGTGGCGACCGGCTACAACCACACACCGCTGGTGCCGGACTGGCCGGGCCTCACCTCGTACGCCGGTGAGCTCGTGCACGCCGCCGACTACCGCAACGCCGACCCCTACGCCGGCCGGGACGTCCTGGTCGTCGGCGCCGGCAACACCGGTGCCGAGATCGCCGTGGACCTGGTGGAGGGCGGGGCCGGGCGTGTCCGGCTGTCCGTGCGCACCGCCCCGCACATCGTCCGCCGCTCGACGGCGGGCTGGGCCGCCCAGTACACGGGGGTGCTCGTACGACGGCTGCCGGTCGGGCTCGTCGACCGGCTCGCCCGGCCCCTGGCGAAGCTCAGCGTGCCCGACCTGTCCGAGCACGGTCTGCCCCGCCCCGACACCGGCCTCTACACCCGGGTCCGCCAGGGCGCCATCCCCGTCCAGGACGTCGGCCTCATCGACGCCGTGCGCAAGGGCAAGGTCGAGGTCGTGGCCGCCGTCGACGGCTTCGAGAAGGACGAGGTGCTCCTCGCCGACGGCACCCGCATCACCCCGGACACCGTGATCGCGGCCACCGGCTACGCCCGCTCCCTGGAGGACCTCGTCGGCCACCTCGACGTCCTCGACGCGCGGGGGCTGCCGGTGGTCAACGGCGCCCGCTGCCCCGCCGACGCCCCGGGCCTCTTCTTCAGCGGCTACGTCACTCCGATCAGCGGCACGTTCCGGGAACTGGCGATCGACGCGGTGAAGATCGCGAAGGCGGTCGCCAAGGACGGGGCCCGGCAGGTCTCCAGACTTCCCGTCTGACGCGGAATCCCTCAACTCACTGACGTACCGCTTCCGTTACTCATGGGTCAGAAGTGCCCGGAGAGCTGTACGGCGCCACCGCATGGGGCCAGAATGTGAGCACTGTTCATGTTCTGGCTCCACTCCAACCTCTCGCACCCGACGGAGGATGCACGTGGCACGTGAAAGACAGCTCCCCCAGCCCGCCCAACTCCCCCGGCCCTCCCGGCTCTCGCGCCGCACCCTGCTGGGCGGTGCCGCCGCCACCGCCGGTGCCGCCGCCCTCGCCGGCACCGCGGCCTCGCCCGCCGCCGCGGCCACCCGCGAGGCCGACGTGGTCGTCATCGGCGCCGGGCTCGCCGGCCTCACCGCGGCCCGCGACCTGGTGGCGGCCGGCAAGTCCGTGATCGTCCTGGAGGCCCGTGACCGCGTCGGCGGCCGGGTCGTGAACCTCCCGCTCGCGAACGGCGGGGTCACCGAGGGCGGCGGCGAGTTCATCGGCCCCACCCAGGACCGCATCAAGGCCCTCGCGGACTCCCTCGGCGTGGGCACCTTCGCCACCTACAACACCGGCAAGAACCTCCTCTACAAGGACGGCAAGAAGACCGCGTACGCCACCGACGGTCTCCTGGGCTCGGTTCCGCCCATCGACGCGGCCGGCCTCGCCAACGCCGCGATCGTGCAGGCCACCCTGGACGACCTGGCCAAGCAGATACCGGTCGACGCGCCCTGGACCGCCGCGAAGGCCGACGAATGGGACCGGCAGACCTTCGAGACCTGGCTGCGCGCCAACGCCGTCATCCCGTCGGCCAAGTTCCTCTTCGACGTGGCCTGCACCTCGATCTTCTCGGCCGAACCCCGTGAACTCTCCTTCCTGTTCGTGCTCTTCTACATCGCCGCCGCGGGCAACGAGACCAACGTCGGCACCCTGGAGCGCCTCACCGAGACCGCGAACGGCGCCCAGGAGCTGCGCTTCGTCGGCGGCTCCCAGCTGGTGCCGATCAAGCTCGCCGCCACCCTCGGCGACCGGGTGGTGCTGAACGCCCCGGTGCGCACCATCGCCAAGTCCGGCGGCAAGTACGTCGTGACGGCCGACGGCACCACCGTCACCGCCAAGAAGGTCGTCGTCGCCGTGCCCCCGCCGATTGCCGCCCGCATCACCTACGACCCGCTGCTCCCGGCCTCCCGCGACCAGCTCACCCAGCGGCTGCCGATGGCCTCGGTCGGCAAGGCCATCGCGATCTACGACACGCCGTTCTGGCGTGCCGACGGCCTCAACGGCCAGGTCGTCAGCGACACCGGGGTGGTCAGCTCCACCTTCGACAACTCCCCGCCCGACGCCTCCTACGGCGCCCTGATGGGCTTCATCGAGGCCGACGAGGCCCGCAAGTACGACGGGGCGAGCGAGGCGGAGGTCAAGGCGGCCGTCCTGAAGGACTACACGACCTACTTCGGCGCGAAAGCGGCCTCCCCCACCTCCTTCGTCCTGCAACGCTGGAACAACGAGACCTACACCCGCGGCGGCCCCGTCTCCATCGCCGCCCCGGGCGTCCTGACCCAGTACGGCCCCTCCCTGCGTACTCCCGTCGGCGGCATCCACTGGGCCGGCACGGAGACCTCCGTCCACTGGATGGGGTTCATGGACGGTGCGGTGCGGTCGGGCGAGCGGGTGGCGAAGGAGGTGCTGGCGGTGCTGTGAGCGGTGCTCGCGGCGCCGTGTGAGCGGTTCCGTCGGCGTGCTCTGCCCAACTTTGTGTGCACAGCCATTCCTGACACAGCGTCAGTTCCTTTAATCTGACACTGCGTCAGTTAATCGCTGTCACACAGGAGCGGGCGGACCGATGCTTGGATCAACCCACGGCACCCTCACCACCGACTCCCGCCGGGCCCGGGTCATCGCTTGCGGCGAGCAACCCGGGCCCGCCGTCCACGGCAGGCCGGCCGAGGTCGACGACCTCGACGTCAGCGGCCGGCCGCTGTACTGCGACGTCCCCGATCTGGACCGGTTCTTCCGGCCGGAGTCGGTCGCCGTCATCGGCGCCTCCGACACCGAGGGGCGCCCGAACACCGGTGTCACCCGGCAGTTGGTGGCCTGGGCCGAGCGGGTCGGGGCCCGGCTGCACCCGGTGCATCCCACCCGCCCGTCCGTCTTCGGCATCCCCTGCTCCCCTTCCGTAGCCGACCTGCCCGAACAGGTCGATCTCGCCGTGCTGCTGGTCGCCGACCCGCTTCCCGTGGTCGAGGAACTGGCCGAGGCCAAGGTGAAGTTCGCCGTCGTCTTCGCCTCCGGGTTCGCGGAGACCGGCGAGGAGGGCGCCGCCGCCCAGGCCCGGCTCGCCGCGGCCGTGCGACGGTCGGGGCTCCGGCTGCTGGGGCCCAACACCAACCTCAACGCCTTCGAGCGGTTCCGTGACGACCTCGACGGACCGGCGATCGCCCTCATCACCCAGTCCGGCCACCAGGGCCGCCCCGTCTTCGCCCTCCAGGAGCTCGGCATCCGCCTCTCCCACTGGGCGCCGACCGGCAACGAGGCCGACCTGGAGACCGCCGACTTCCTCTCCTACTTCGCCGAGCGGCCCGAGGTCGGCGCGATCGCCTGCTACCTCGAAGGACTGAAGGACGGCCGCTCCTTCCTGCTCGCCGCCGACCGGGCCGCCCGCCGCAAGGTGCCGGTGGTCGCGGTCAAGGTGGGCCGCACCGAGACCGGAGCCCGCACGGCCGCCTCCCACACCGGCAAGCTGACCGGCGCGGACGCGGTGGTGGACGCGGCGATGCGGCAGTACGGAGTGATCCGGGTCGACGGTCTCGACGAACTCCAGGACACCGCCGCCCTGTTGGCCCGGGCCCGCCCACCGCACGCCGAGGGGGTCGTCGTCTATTCGATCTCGGGCGGCACGGGCGCGCACTTCGCCGACCTGGCGACGGAGGCGGGGCTGAGGCTGCCCACGCTCTCGGACACCAAGCAGGTGGAGCTGCACCAGTGGATACCCGAGTACCTGAACGTGGCCAACCCCGTGGACAACGGCGGCCATCCCGTCGGCGACTGGCGCGGCCGGAAGATCATCGACGCGATCCTCGACGACCCGGCGGTCGGGGTGCTGATCTGCCCGGTCACCGGCCCCTTCCCGCCCCTGAGCGACAAGCTCGTCCAGGACCTGGTGGACGCGGCCGAGCGGACGGACAAGCTGGTCTGCGTGGTGTGGGGCTCGCCGGTCGGCACCGAGCCGGCCTACCGCGAGGTCCTCCTCGGCTCCTCCCGGGTGGCCACCTTCCGCACGGTCGGGAACTGCATCACCGCGGTCCGCGCCTACCTCGACCACCACCGCTTCGTCGCCGCCTACCGCTCCCCCCTCGACGAGGCCCCGCGCACCACGTCCCCGTCCTTCCGCAAGGCACAGGCCCTGATGCGGCCGGGCCAGCAGCTGAGCGAGCACGCGGCGAAGCAACTGCTGCGGGCGTACGGCATCCGCGTACCGCGCGAGCAGCTGGTGACCAGCGCGGCGGCGGCCGTACGGGCGGCGGGTCAGGTGGGCTACCCGGTGGTGATGAAGGCGTCCGGCGCGCAGATCGCCCACAAGACCGAACTCGGCCTGGTGAAGATCGAGCTCACCTCCGCCAGCCAGGTCCGGGACGCCTACCGGGAGTTGACCGACATCGCCCGCTACGAGGGCGTCTGCCTGGACGGCGTCCTGGTCTGCCAGATGGTCGAGCGGGGTGTCGAGATGGTCGTCGGCGTCACCCACGACGACCTCTTCGGACCGACCGTCACGGTCGGGCTCGGCGGGGTGCTGGTCGAGGTGCTGCGCGACACCGCCGTACGCGTGCCCCCCTTCGGGGAGGAACAGGCCCGGGACATGTGCGGTGAGCTGCGCGGGCGAGCCCTGCTGGACGGGGTCCGGGGGCGCCCCCCGGCGGACCTCGACGCGCTCGTCGAGGTCATCCTGCGGGTGCAGCGCATGGCGCTGGAGCTCGGGGACGAACTGGCCGAACTGGACATCAATCCGCTGATGGTGCTGCCCCGCGGGCAGGGCGCCGTGGCGCTGGACGCGCTGGCGGTGTGCCGCTGATGCCGTCGGCAGGGGTGCGCCAGGAGACACGCGACCAGGTCTCGCACATCACGCTCGACCGGCCCGAGGCCCTCAACGCCCTCACCCCCGCACAGCGGGGCCACCTCATCGGGCTGCTCGGCGACGCCTCCGGCGACCCTCAGGTGCGGGCCGTGGTGCTGACCGGCACGGGGCGGGGGTTCTGTGCGGGCGCGGATCTGCGAGGGGCGCCCGCGGGAGGCGACCGGGTCCCCGGTGACGTCGCCCGCACGATCCGGCTCGGCGCCCAGCGGCTGATCACGGCCGTCCTCGACTGCGAGAAACCCGTGATCGCCGCGGTGAACGGGACGGCGGCGGGCATCGGCGCACACCTCGCGCTCGCCTGCGACCTCGTCCTCGCGGCCGAATCGGCCCGGTTCATCGAGGTGTTCGTGCGCCGGGGACTCGTACCGGACGGAGGTGGCGCCTATCTGCTGACCCGGCTGATCGGCCCGCAACGCGCCAAGGAGCTGATGTTCTTCGGCGACGCGCTGAGCGCCGCCGACGCCGAGCGCCTCGGCCTGGTCAACCGGGTCGTGCCGGACGGGGAGCTGGACAAGACGGCCCGTGAATGGGCGGCCCGCCTCGCCGCGGGGCCGACCCGTGCCCTCGTCCTGACCAAGCAGCTCGTCAACGCCTCCCTCGACAGCGACCGCGCCACCGCGTTCGCCGCGGAGGCGGCCGCGCAGGAGATCAACATGACGACCGAGGACGCCCAGGAGGGGGTGGCGAGCTTCGTCGAGCGGCGGAGCCCGGAGTTCCGGGGGCGGTGACTCAGTCCCGCGTGAGGATCCGCAGGGCCCCCGCGTCCGGGTCGCCGAACAGGACGAACAGCTCGGGCTCGCGCTCGGTGCCGCCGATCGTCCAGAGCGTCGGCACCCCGCATCCGCCGTCGACGCGCAGTCCGACGCCGTCACGGTCCGCGTCCTCGCCCTTGTCCGCCCGCACCGGTTCCCAGGCGCCGGTGCCCTCGCACACGGTGTAGGGCGGGTCGGCGGACCAGTCGTCGTGCTCCGACACGGTGGGCAGCGCGGTGAGTTCGGCCCGGCCGCCCGGGTGCAGCCGCAGGACCGAGCCGTCCTCGCCACGCCATACGCCGGCGAGCTGCCCGGCGGACAGCTTCGGGGGCTCGTACTCCTCGACGATCCCGGTCTCGGTGGCCAGCACGGCGCCCCCGAAGACGACCATGAACAGCACGAAGGAAACCCCCGCCGACAGGATCCACGTCCCCGCGCACCCCCACGCCCGCCCACGGGACCGGCCACTGCGCCCGAAGTACGCCACACCGAGCACCGGGAGGATCCCGAGGGCCACGAAGACGGCGGCCGTGGCGGCGAACGGCAGGCCGCCCGGCACGGCGACAGCGCCCGCCCAGATCACCCCGAGCACCGCCGCCCACGTCAGGTGCCACGCCCACTCGGGTCCGCGGACGCGGCGGACGGTGGCCCGGGCGAGCACAGCGGCCGGCAGGGTCTGCGCGCACGCGTGCAGCAGTCCCGAGAACGGCAGCCACAGCGGCGCGAGGAGAAGCAGACAGGCCAGCCCGTACGCGGCGCCCGAGCCGCCGTAGTCGTCGCCCGTCGTGACGTCGACGTACGCGATCAGCACGGCCGCCGGCAGCTGTGCCGCCCCCACCGCCGCGGCCGCGTTGACCGCGACCGAATCCCCGGCCCGCCGGGCACGCCCGAGCTCGTGCCGTATGTCTCCCCACCCCATGCGCGCAGCGTACGCAGCCGCCTTCGCCGCCTTCGCACACCCCTTCCTATCTGACGAACCGTCAGCTTCAATGGGAGTGTGATGGGACAAGCAGGTATGGCCGAGGCCGCCGTCCGCTATCTCCGGTCGGCCGGCGCGGCGCCCGTGGACGCGTTGCCGCGGCCCGAGCTGCGCTGTGTCCGCGAGGACGAGCGAGCGCCGGTCGGACCGACCGAGTTCCGGCGGGTGCTCGGGAGCTTCGCCTCCGGCGTGGCCGTCGTCACCGCACCCGCCGCCGAGGGCGAGGACAGCCCCGCCGGCTTCGCCTGCCAGTCCTTCGCCGCCCTGTCCCTCGACCCGCCCCTCGTCGCCTTCATGGTCGGCCGTACGTCGACGACCTGGCCCCGTATCGCCCGCGCCGGGGTGTTCTGCGTCAACGTCCTCGCCGCCCACCAGGGCGAACTGTGCCGTGGCTTCGCGGTGAGCGGTGCGGACAAGTTCGCGGGCATCGCCTTCGACGCGGCACCGGCGTCCGGCTCACCGCGGCTGGCGGACACGCTCGCGTGGATCGACTGCACGATCCACGCCGTGCACACGGGCGGCGACCACCTCATCGTGGTGGGGCGGGTGGACGCGCTGGGGACGGGCGACGAGGACCGGGCGCCCCTGCTCTTCCACAAGGGACGGTTCGTCTAGCTAGTGCCGCGGCAGGCAACGTTTGCCCGTCAAGGAGCGGCGTCCGGTGCGTGCTCTCGGCGTGCCGGCCGGAAGCCCTCGTACTGGACGTACTTGGGCTTTCGGCCGGTGCGGCGAGAGTGCGTGCCGGGCGTCGCGACGGGGCAAACGTTGCCTGCCGCGGCACTAGACCACGGCCGGGACCAGCGCTGTCGGCCTGCGCCGGATCACCAGCGCCATCAGCGCCGCCGCCGCGCACAGCGCCCCGGACGCGTACCAGGTCATGTCGTACTCACCGAAGACGTCCCGCACCACACCGCCGACGAACGCGACGAGCGCCGCCCCCACCTGGTGCGAGGCGAGGACCCAGCCGAAGACGATCGCGCTGTCGTCGCCGTAGTGCTCACGGCACAGGGCGACGGTGGGCGGGACGGTGGCGACCCAGTCGAGGCCGTAGAAGACGATGAAGAAGAGCATCGGCGGGTGGACGCTCGGCCCGAGCAGCATGGGCAGGAACAGCAGCGAGATGCCGCGCAGGGCGTAGTACACCGCGAGCAGCCGGCGCGCGTCGAAACGGTCGGTGAACCAGCCCGAGGCGATGGTGCCGACCACGTCGAACACCCCGATGACCGCGAGCAGCGAGGCCGCCGCCGTGATGGGCATGCCGTGGTCGTGGGCGGCCGGCACGAAGTGGGTCTGGATCAGGCCGTTGGTGGAGGCGCCGCAGATCGCGAAGGTGCCGGCGAGCAGCCAGAACGGGCCGGTGCGGGCGGCCTTGAAGAGCACGGTGACCGCGCGGCGGGCGGCGCCCGGCACACGGGCTCCGGCTTGGGCACGAACTCCTTCGCGCCGTACGGCTTCAGGCCCACGTCGGCCGGGTGGTCGCGCAGCAGCAGCCAGACGAAGGGGACGACCGCGAGGGCGGCCAGAGCCACGGTGACGGCCGCCGGGCGCCAGTCGTGCTTCTCGACCATCCAGGACAGCACGGGCAGGAAGATCAGCTGGCCGGAGGCGGAGGCGGCGGTCAGGATGCCGGTGACCAGGCCGCGCCGTTCGGTGAACCAGCGGTTGGTGACCGTCGCCGCGAACGCCAGCGCCATCGAGCCGGAGCCCAGACCGACCAGCAGGCCCCAGCACAGCAGCAGCTGCCAGGCCGCCGTCATCCACACCGTCAGCCCCGAGCCCAACGCGATCACGGTCAGCGCCACGGCGACGACCCGGCGGATGCCGTAGCGGTCCATCAGCGCGGCCGCGAAGGGGGCGGTGAGCCCGTACAGCGCGAGGTTGATCGAGACGGCCGCGCCGATCGTGCCGCGTGACCAGCCGAAGTCCTCGTGCAACGGGTCGATGAGCAGTCCGGGCAGCGAGCGGAAAGCGGCCGCGCCGATGATCGTCACGAACGTGACGGCGGCGACGAACCAGGCGCGATGGATGCGGGTGCGCTTCTTTCCCGTGCGGGGTGCCTGTGCGGCGGCTTCGGTTGTCTGGGTCACGACATAGAGCTTCCGGCCTGGCCGCCCGCCGATCCACTGGCCCGAAGGACAGCATTCGTTAGGATCGGGCCATGGCCACGTCCGAGGAACCGTTCCGCCCGCACCGCGTCGCCGTCCTCGCCATGGACGGTCTGCTCCCCTTCGAGCTGGGCATCCCGCACCGCATCTTCGGCCGCCCCAGGGACCGTCTGGGACGGCGTCTGTACGAGGTCGTCACCTGCTCGATCCGGCCGCCGGGCCCGGTCCGCACGGACTCCGACTTCGACGTCATGGTCACCAACGGCCCGGAGACCCTGGCCACCGCGGACACCGTGATCGTCCCGGCGTCCTACGAGTTCGGCCCGGTCTACGAGGACGGTGTCCTCACCCCCGAGCTGGCCGCCGCGCTCGCCCACATCCGGCCCGGCACCCGGCTCGCCTCCATCTGCACCGGCGTCTACGTCCTCGCCGCCGCGGGCTACCTCGACGGCCGCCCCGCCACCACGCACTGGGCTGACGCCGAGCGTCTCCAGCGGCTCTTCCCGCAGATCGCGGTCGACCCGAACGTCCTGTACGTCGACGACGGCGACGTCCTCACCTCCGCGGGCGTCGCCGCCGGCATCGACCTGTGCCTGCACATGCTCCGCCGCGACCACGGCAGCGCCGTCGCCAACGCGGTGGCCCGGCGCACGGTCGTACCGCCGCACCGCGAGGGCGGCCAGGCGCAGTACATCCGGCGCCCCGTGCCGGAGCCCCAGCTGGCCACCACGACCACCGCCCGCGCCTGGGCCCTGGGCCGCCTCCACGAGCCGATCCAGCTGCGGGACATGGCCGAGCAGGAGTCGATGTCCGTACGGACCTTCACGCGCCGCTTCCGCGAGGAGGTCGGCATCAGCCCCGGACAGTGGCTCACCCAGCAGCGGGTGGAACACGCCCGGCACCTGCTGGAGTCCACCGACCTCTCCGTCGACCAGATCGCCCGCGACGCCGGTTTCGGCACGGCCCAGTCCATGCGCCAGCACCTACAGGCGGCCCTCGGCGTCACACCCACCAGCTACCGGCGCACCTTCCGCACGGGGAGCGGGATCACCGGCTAGGTCCGCGGTGGCGCTCGAGCCTCGCGGACGCCATCGACGGACAGCTCAGCGACGTCACGCGAGCCCGGCCGGACGGCATCGAGGGAGACGGGTTCGCGGCGCCACGCGGTCGCGGCAGGACGCCGTCATCGGCGGCAGCCGGCCCAGCGGCAGCGACGGGCAGGCCCGCGGCAGGGCACGAGCCCTCGCGGCCGACACCGACGGACAGCTCAGCGGCGCCCTGCGAGCCCGGCACGACGGCACCGAGGGACGGGTTCGCGGCGCCACGCGGTCGCGGCAGGACGCCGTCATCGGCGGCAGCCGGCCCAGCGGCAGCGACGGGCAGGCCCGCGGCAGGGCACGAGCCCTCGCGGCCGACACCGACCGACAGGTCAACGGCGTCACGCGGTTCCGGCAGGATGCCGTCAGCGGCAGCAGCCGGCCCAGCGGCAGCGACGGGCAGGCCCGCGGCAGAGCCCGAGCCCTCGCAGGCGGCATCGACCGACAGCTCAGCGGCGGCACGCGGGCCCGGCAGGACGGCATCACCGGCGGCAGACGGCCCAGCGGCAGAGCCCGAGCCGACACCGACCGACACCGACCGACACCGACCGACAGGTCAACGACACCACACGGTCCCGGCAGGACGCCATCACCGGCAGCAGCCAGGCCCAGCGGCATCGTCGGTCAGGTCCGCCACGGCCCCTGAGCCCGCGGCAGCGTCAGGAGCGGCCGACTCGGCGGTCGCGGCAGTCAGGCCCGCCACGGCACCCGGGCTCGCGACATCGGCGGCCGACCCCGCGTCCTCCCGCCGCGTCCCTGCTCTCCCCGCGCCCTCCCGCCGTACCTCTCCCCACCACCCGAGCGCCGTCAGCAGCAACGTCAGCGCCACGCCCGCCAGGATCGCCGTGGACGGGGTCACCACCTGGAGCAGTCCACCGGCGAGGGACCCGGTCGCCGCGTACCCCGCGCCCGCGGCCGCGTACATCACGGAGTACCCCGCGGCCAGCGCGCCCGGCGGCAGCGCCTCCCGCAGGGACAGGTTGCGGGTGATCAGCGCGCCCGACTGGAGCGTGCCCGCCAGGACGAGGGCGACCGCGATCCCGGCCGCCCCCGGTATCAGCGCGGCGAGGCTCACGAAGACCGACATCCCGCACATCAGCACGACACTGCGCCCCCGGAGCCGCCCGGGCCACGACCGCAGCCCGTACACGAACGCCCCGAGCCCCGCCCCGACCGCCAGCCCCGCCAGCATCGGCCCGGACCAGCCGACCCCGATGCCGCGCTGTTCCAGCAACGCGGGCAACGTCAGTTCCGCCAGACCGAGCAGCGTGAGGCTCGCCGCGCCCGTGACGTACACCGGCCAGGCGCGCAGCAGCACTCTGATCCGGCCCGACTCCCCGCCCCGCTCGCCCGTGTCCCAACGGGCCGGCAGCCACCGGTGCCCCGCGATCGACAGCGCCATCAGCGCGGCCCCGAGCAGCAGCGGGAGGCGCGGCGCGACCCCGAGGGCGAGTCCGGCGACCGCGACCGGGGAGACGGCCCACACCCCGGACATCAGCATCGACTCGGCGGACAGCGCCTGTGCCACGGCCCTCTCCGGGACCAGCGAGGTCAGCAGCGCCCGCTGCCCTCCGGCGGCAGCGGCCGGAGCCGCCCCGGCCAGGAACGCGAACACGCCCAGCACCACGGGATGCGCCCCGGCCAGCACCCCGAGCCCCGCGAACCCGGCCGCCCCGCCCGCGAGTCCGAGCACCAGGTGCCGCCGGCCCCGCGCCGGGTCCATCCGCATCCCGAGCACCGGCGCCCCGATGATCTCGCCGATCACATACGCCGCCGCGAGCGCCGCCCCCAGCGTGTAGCCGCCGGGGCGCTCGCGCACCAGGAAGACCAGCGCCAACGGGGCCATGGCGACCGGCATACGGGCGGCGACGGCGGTGCAGGCCCAGATGAGGACCGGTCTGGTGGCGACGTCTCGGTAGGTCATGAGCCGAAGCTACGGCCCGCCACCGACAGCGCCCCAGGAGTTTTCCGGCGCCTGTGGAAAACCCCTGGCATGTCCAGAACGCCGGGCAACGCGCTGAGCCCTGACGGCACATGGGACTCTGCGTCAGCAGACGAGCCCGGTGGGAGCAACCCGTGACACTCGAGGAACTGGTCAGCCGGCTGGCTGAGGCGGATGACGGCCTGACCGTCTTCGCCGCCGAGCCCTGGACGGCGCAGAGCGACGCGACGGCTGTCCCCAACCCGGGCGGTTCGAGCCGGCCGGACGCGGAGGGCCGCACCTACCTCCTGGAAGTCTTCCTGATCCGCGACGTCCTGGAGACCTGGCGGGCGCACCGCGGCGGCGCCGTTCCCTCCCCTCGAGAAGCCTGCGAGGCAGTCATCCACTACGCCGAGCACGACGCATACCAGTACCCGGACGGAGAGCCGCCCCTCTCCCCGTGACCACGGGCAAGGAGCCCTTCGTTCAGAAGGTCAGCACCCCTCTGGCCACCTTCCCCGCCTCCGCGTCCGCCACCGCCCGCTCGAACTCCTCGACCGGATACGTCTGTGTCACCAGCTCGTCGAGCAGCAGCCGCCCTTCGCGATACAGCTGGGCGTACAGCGCGATGTCCCGCTGCGGCCTGGACGACCCGTACCGGCATCCCAGGATCGACTTGTCCAGGAACATGGACGCCACGACGAAGGACGCCTCGGCCCCCGCCGCCGGCATTCCGAGCAGCACGGCCTGACCGTGCCGGTCCAGCAGATCGACGGCCTGCCGGACGAGTTCCACCCGCCCGACGCACTCGAAGACATGGTCCGCCCCCGTCGGCAACAGCTCCCGCACCCCCTCCGTGGAGGTCAGGAAGTCGGTCGCCCCGAACTGCCGCGCCACCGCCTCCTTTGCGGGGTTCGCATCGACGGCGACGATCCGCAGCGCCCCCGCGATCCGTGCCCCCTGGAGGACGTTGAGCCCGATGCCCCCGGTGCCGATCACGACGACGCTGTCCCCGCGATCCACCTTCGCCCGGTTGAGCACGGCTCCGACGCCGGTCAGCACCCCGCACCCGATGAGCGCGGCGGAGGGCAGCGGGATGTCCCGGGGGATACGCACCACCTGCACGGCCTTCACCACGGTCCGCTCGGCGAAGGCGGAGTTGGACGCGAACTGGAAGACCGGCCGCCCGCCCCTCGCAAACGGCTGCCCCGGCCGCCCGATCGCCTTGCGGCACATGGTCGGCCGCCCCCGGTCGCAGTCCGCGCAGGTACCGCAGTTGGCCAGCGTGGAAAGGGACACATGGTCCCCGGCCGAGACATGCGACACCCCCTCCCCCACGGCCTCGACGACCCCGGCCCCCTCATGCCCCAGCACCACGGGCACCGGAAAGGGAATGGTCCCGTCCACCACGGACAGATCGCTGTGGCACAACCCCGCCGCCGCGATGGCGACCAGCACCTCCCCCGGCCCCGGTCCCCGTACCTCCAGGTCGTCGACGACCTCGACCCGCTTCCCGTCGAACACCACGCCGCGCATCACACAACCCCCTTGGGTTCCTTCGGCAGCCCGAGCACCCGCTCGGCGATGATCGTGCGCTGGACCTGGTCCGAGCCGCCGTAGATCGTGTCGGCCCGGGAGAACAGGAACAGATTCTGAAACGCGTCGAGTTCGTACGGCGCCGTGACCGACCAGTCGACGGGCCCGACCCCCGCCGCCGCACCCCGCACCTGCAGGGCCAGCTCCCCGAGCCGCTGATGCCACCCGCCCCACAGCAGCTTGGCGACACTGGAGGCGCCGGCGTCGCCCGAACTCCCCAGCGTCCGCAGGGCGTTCCACCGCATCACCCGCAGCTCGGCCCACTGCCGGACCAGCCGGTCCCGTACGACGGGATCACCCACCGCCCCGCTGTCGACGGCCGCCCGCACCACCCGCCCCAGCTCGGCGGCGAACCCGATCTGCTGGGCGAGCGTGGACACCCCCCGCTCGAACCCGAGCAGACTCATCGCGACCCGCCACCCGGCCCCCTCACCTCCGACGACATGCTCCACGCGCGCGTGCGCACCGTCGAAGAACACCTCGTTGAACTCACTGGTGCCGGTCATCTGCCGAATGGGCCGCACCTCGATCCGCCCCGGCTGGTCCATGGGAACGAGCAGGAAGGACAGGCCACGATGGCGGCTGGACCCGGGGTCGGTGCGGGCCAGGACGAAACACCAGTCCGCTTCCCGCGCCAGGGACGTCCAGATCTTCTGCCCGGTGACGCGATACGTACCGTCCCCGGCCCGCTCGGCCTTCGTACGGATCCCCGCGAGATCGGAGCCGGCCCCGGGTTCGCTGTACCCCTGACACCACAGTTCGTCCCCGGCCGCGATCGCGGGAAGAAACCGCCCCTTCTGCTCGGGCGTGCCGTGCGCGAGCAGCGTGGGCGCCAGCAGGTTCTCCCCGATGTGCCCGGAGCGCGGCGGCGCACAGGACCGCGCATACTCCTCGGCCCAGGCGACCTGTTGCGTGAGCGTGGCGGTCCGATTCCCGTACCCGCCCTCGGCCCATCCCAGCCCGATCCACCCGCCTTTCCCCAGGGCACGCTCCCAGGACCGACGATCGAGCCCACCGGAGGCATGTTCAGTGAGCCAAGCCCGAGCCTCCGCCCGGAAAGCCTGATCCTGGGCGCTGAATCCAAAGTCCACGGACCTCTCCTCTGAACACCGCTGACTGGAGTCACCTAAGGGCGCGGGGAACTGCGCGGCCAGCCACAACGAGCCCGCAACCGCCAACCCACCGTTCCGTCCGCCCCATTAGGCGTTAGGACGTTCCCCCTCACGCGCGGCCCTTTCCACGGCAGCAAGCCGCTCCAGCATCGGCATCGGATCCACCCCCACCGACCCCGGCAAGAACTCCGCGATCGTTTCCGGCGTCCAACCGCCGGAGGCATACGCCGCCCGCAGCTCCCGCGGCTGCGCCCACACCGCGATCTTCGGCCCGGCGACCGTGTAGACCTGCCCGGTGACCTCCCGGGCCCGCTCCGACAGCAGATACACGACGAGCGCGGCCACATCCTCCGGCTCCCCGATCTCCGCCAGCTCCATGGGCACCCCGGCGGACATCCGCGTACGAGCCACCGGCGCGACCGCGTTCGCGGTCACCCCGTACTTGTTGAGCCCCAGCGCCGCACTCCGGACCAGCGAGATGATCCCGCCCTTCGCGGCGCTGTAGTTGGCCTGCGAGACGGACCCTTGATGGTTGCCGCTGGTGAACCCGATCAGGGTCCCGGTCCGCTGTTTCCGCATGACGGCGGAGGCGGCCCGGAACACGGTGAACGTGCCCTTGAGGTGAGTGGCGACGACCGGATCCCATTCCTCCTCGGTCATGTTGAACAGCATCCGCTCGCGCAGGATCCCGGCGACGCACACGACGCCGTCCAGCCGCCCGTACGACGACAGGGCCACGTCGACGACCCGCTGTCCGCCCGCCATGGTCGACACGTCGTCGGCGACCGCGACGGCCTCCCCGCCGGCCGCCTCGATCTCCTTGACCACGCCCGAGGCGACCTCGCTGGTCGGCGACTCGCCGTCCACCGAGACCCCGTAGTCGTTGACGACGACGGACGCCCCTTCGGCCGCCGCGCAGAGCGCCACCGCCCGCCCGATCCCGCGTCCCGCCCCCGTCACGGCGACCACCTTGCCTGCCAAGAAGTTCCCCATGCCCGGCCCCTTCCCGCGGTTTCTGACGGACCGTTAGATTTTATGTCCCGTCAGACACCTGTAGACAAGCCCCGGGGGAGCACCGATGCCACTGCCCGCGATGCATCCGGCGTTTCACGACATCGCCAAGCGCGTGAACAACTGGGGCCGTTGGGGCGCCGACGACGAGATCGGCACCCTGAACCTGATCACCGACGAGGTCGTACGCGGGGCCGCGGCGGAGGTCAGGTCCGGTCACCGCGTCCCGCTCTCCCTCCCGCTCAAGGAGGACGGCGTGCAGACGGGACTGATACCGGGCCGGGTCAACCCCTTGCACGCGATGGTGCAGATCAACCAGGAGATCTTCGGCCCGGGCACGGTCGCGTGCAGCGACGACACCGTGACGATGGGCCTTCAGGCGGCCACGCACTGGGACGCGCTCACCCATGTCTCGCACTCGGGCGTGCTCTACAACGGGCGCCCCGCCGACACCGTCACCGCGCACGGCGGCGCCCGGTTCAGCGGCATCGACAAGGTGCGGCACATCGTCTCGCGCGGGGTCCTGCTGGACGTGGCCCGCGCACGCGGCACGGACCGGCTGGACGGCGGGTACGCCGTCACACCGGAGGACCTGGAGGCCGCCGAGGAACTCGCGGGCACGCGCGTGCGGGCCGGGGACATCGTGCTCGTACGGACGGGGCAGATCCAGGCGTATCTGGCGGGCGACAAGCACGCGTACGGCTATCCGTCGCCGGGACTGTCGATCCGTACGCCGGAGTGGTTCCACGCACACGATGTCGCCGCGGTCGCGAACGACACGCTGACCTTCGAGATATTTCCGCCCGAGATCGAGGATCTGTGGCTGCCCGTGCACGCGCTCGACCTCGTGGAGATGGGGATGCTCCAGGGCCAGAACTGGAATCTCGAAAAGTTGTCCACAGCCTGTGGAGAAGCGGGCCGCTACACGTTCCTGCTGTCGGCGATGCCCGAGCCGTTCGTCGGCGCGACGGGCACTCCGGTGGCTCCGGTCGCCATTCTCTGACACCACGGATCCGGGCAAGGTCGGACGGCGGCGCCCCAACGCCCGCCCCGAGCACGGCATCGCACTCCGCCGTCCGACTCCGGCGCACCCGCCCTGTGTCCCCTGGCCCTGAAGGAACCCGGCGCCGAATCACGACCCACACTCGCCGAGGGCCCCCGTCACCGGAGCCCTCGTCGTCCCCTCGCGGCGAATCGCTGACCACAAGCGTGAGCAAACGGACACGCGGCGTCAACACCTGCTCGGGGATTTATGACTTACGCACCATTTGATATGGGCGCGCACGGAAGCACATCACGGCGCACCACCTACGGCGACAGGGAGGACAGGGGGCACGGCCGCGACCGCGCACCGACCGCGCCGATCGCACCGCCTCGGGACAGCGGCCTCAGACCGCCTCGTACGCCAGCCCCTCGTACCCCTCGAACGCCGAGGCACCGCCTCCGAGGGACGCCGCTCCTTCACGGCCCTTCGCCGCACAGCGGTCGAGTTCGCACCAGATGCGCTTGCCGGCCCCTTCGGGGCTCCAGCCCCACCGGTCGGCGAGGCCGTCGACCAGGGCGAGTCCGCGACCGCCCGTGGCGTCACCGTCGACACAGCGCGGCACGGGGGCGCGGCCGCTGGCGTCGGCCACCTCAAGACGCACCGTTGCCTGTTCGGCCGCGGTACAGGGCAGCGACAGACGCACCACGGCCGGACAGCCGGTGTGCACCACGGCGTTGGTGACCAGTTCGGACACCAGCAGGATCAGCGTCTCGGCAAGCCCCTCGTCGGCCCCTATCCCGGACCCGGCGAGCCGCGAGCGGGCCCACCGCCGGGCTCGCCCCACCTCGGCGGGGTCGGGTCGGATCTCCAGCTGCACTTGAAGCACCTGCACCGCTCACACCATCCGAACCGGCAGACACATAGCCTCGCGCCTCACGAGGGCCACGATCGTAGCCATTTTTTGCATGGCCAGAACAACAGCCACAGCCGGGATCACAGAACGTGAATCCCTTACGAGACAGCATGGTTGACGTACAGTCACCTCAACAAGCGCTTCGGGCATATTCCAGCGCGAAGGAGTACCCGGGTGGCATACTGTGCGACGCTCGTTGCGGGGAGTCGAACAGGTGGCGGCCAAAGGCCCACCGACCGTGCGAGAAGCGGCGCGCACCTCCGCATCCGGAGCCGCCACAGAGGCAACACCGGCACGGCTCGTGCTCGGAACCACTCGCATCCCACAGAAGGTACCGGAGCGGGTCCCCGACTCCAGGCCGTGACGGGTCACGCATAGGACACAACCCGATATCAACGCTCCGTAATTCCGGTATGCCACAATCCGCGACATTCACGGGAGCGCTCCCGCCGGTGCCGCGACCCACGCCCTTGTCAGGCCGTCAGCTCGGCCGCGAGCAGCTCCTCACTCTCCGTGCGTCCGCCGCCACGCTGTGCCCGCACCCAGGCCCGCTTCAGATGCAGATGCACCTCGGACTCCCAGGTGAAGCCCATGCCGCCGTGCACCTGGAGGCAGTCGCGGGCGCCGCGTACGGCGGCCTCGTCGGCGAGCAGCCGGGCCGCGGCGATGTCGGCCGGGTCCCCGGTGACGGCGGCCGCGTAGACCGCCGCACGGGCCACCTCGGCCCGCACCAGGAGCTGCGCGCACAGATGCTTGACGGCCTGGAACGCCCCGATCGGCTGCCCGAACTGCTCACGCGTCCGGGCGTGTTGCACCGCCAGCTCGCACGCGCGCGTGGCGGTGCCGAGCTGCTCGGCGGCGGTGAGGAGCACGGCGACGGGATCGGTCACGGCGGCCGCGGGCGTGCGATGCAGGGGCGTCAGCGGATCGACCGACCGCAGTGCCACGGCGCCGGCGGCATCTCCCCGTACGACGTCGGCGGCGTCCAGCCACTCCACCAGTGCGCCGTCCACGCCCGCCACGACCACCGACCCGTCGGCCGCCCCGGGCACCGCGCCCGCCGCGAGATGTGTGGCCACCAGCGGCCCGGGCAGCAGTACCCGCCCCGCCTCCTCGAAGGCCAACACGGCCTCGGGCAGCCCGAGTCCGACCCCTCCGTCGCCCTCCGGCACCCGGAGCGCGAAGAACCCGGCCTCCCCCAGCTCCCGCCACAGCGCCCGGTCCAGGCGGCCGGGCGAGTCGACGGCGGCCCACAGCGCCTCGCGGTCGAAACGCCGGGCCAGCAGCGCCCGTACGCCGTCCCGCAACGCACGTTGATCATCGGTGAGTTGGAAACGCACGGGAACAGTCACCGCCCCTTCGGCAGCCCCAGGATCCGTTCGGCCACGATGTTCTGCTGGATCTGCGAGGTGCCGGCGGCGATGGTGTACGACAGCGAGGACAGCCGGTCCAGGACCCATGGCCGGTCGAGGTCGAGGGCGTCGGGCCCCAGGACCTCGGCGGCGGTGTCGTAGAGCTCCTGCCGCGCCTGCGAATACCTCAGTTTGAAAACCGAACCCCCGACGCCGGGGACGCCCCCGGATGCCTCCGCCTCGCTCACGTTCCACTGCGTCAGTCGCCACAGCGCCCGGAACTCGGCATTCAGCCGCCCGAGCCGCCGTCTGAGTTCCGGCTCGTCCCACCGCCCGTTCTTGCGCGCCTCACCGGCGAGTTCGCGCAACACCCGCCTGCACGCGACGACTTCGCCCACGAAGGCGGTGCCGCGCTCGAAGGACAGCGTCACCATGGTCACGCGCCAGCCGTCGTTCTCGTCCCCGACCCGGTTGCCGACCGGCACCCGGACCTCGTCCAGGAACACCTCGGCGAACTCGGCGGACCCGGCGAGGGTCTTCAGCGGCCGCACGGTGATCCCCGGAGCGTCCATGGGCAGGGCGAGCCAGGTGATGCCCCGGTGCTTCGCGGCCGCGGGGTCGGTGCGCACCAGCAGTTCGCACCAGTCGGCGACTTCGGCGTGCGAGGTCCAGATCTTGGACCCGCTCACCACGTACTCGTCGCCGTCCCTGCGCGCCCGTGTCCGCAACGCGGCGAGGTCGGACCCGGCGTCGGGCTCGCTGAAGCCCTGGCACCAGACCTCCTCCCCGCGCAGGATCGGCGGCAGCCACCGCGCCCGCTGCCCGTCGGAGCCCTCCGCGGCGATCGTGGGCCCGGCGTGCAGCAGGCCGACGAACCCCGCGCCCACGTAGGGCGCCCCCGCCTTCTCGGTCTCCTCCAGGAAGATCAGCCGCGTGGTCGGCGAGGCGTCCCAGTGCACGTCCGCGTACCCGGCGTCGTACAGCATCCGCTGCCAGCCCATGTCGTAGGCGCGGCGCCCGGGCCAGTCGTCCGGGGACGGCTTGGGCGGGAGCGTGGGCAGCACCCGGCCGAGCCACTGCCTCAACCGGGCCCGGAACTCCTCCTCTTCGGGAGAGTGGGAGAGGTCCACGGGCCCGCCTACCGGTCCCGGTCCAGGTCGAGACCGAGCATGCGGATGGCGTTGCCGCGCATCAGCTTGTAGACGGTCTCGTCGTCGAGGCCCTTCACATGGTCGAGGGCGACCTCCTTGGTGTGCGGGAAGGTCGAGTCGACGTGCGGGTAGTCGGTCTCGAAGGTGGCGTTGTCCCGGCCCACCACGTCCAGCGAGGCGACGCCGTGCTTGTCGCGGAAGAAGCAGCAGAAGATCTGCCGGTAGTAGTACGTCGACGGCGGCTCCGGGACGATGTCGCGCACCCCGCCCCAGGCGCGGTGCTCCTCCCACACGTCGTCGGCGCGTTCGAGGGCGTACGGGATCCAGCCCATCTGGCCCTCGCTGTAGGCGAGTTTGAGGCGCGGGAACTTCACCAGCACGCCGCTGAAGAGGAAGTCCATCATCGAGGCCATGGCGTTGTTGAAGCTGAGGGCGGCCTGGACGGCGGGCGGGGCGTCGGGTGAGGCGGCCGGCATCTGGGAGCTGCTGCCGATGTGCATGTTGACGACCGTGCCGGTCTCCTGGCAGACCGCGAAGAACGGGTCCCAGTGGCCGGAGTGGATGGAGGGCAGGCCGAGGTAGGTGGGGATCTCGGAGAAGGTCACGGCCCGCACCCCGCGTGCGGCGTTGCGCCGGATCTCCGCAACCGCCAGCTCCACGTCCCACAGCGGGATCAGGCACAGCGGGATGAGCCGTCCGCCGCTGTCCCCGCACCACTCCTCGACCATCCAGTCGTTGTAGGCCCGCACGCACGCGAGCGCCACTTCCTTGTCGTGCGCCTCGGCGAAGGTCTGCCCGCAGAAGCGCGGGAAGGTCGGGAAGCACAGGCTGCCCTCGACGTGGTTGAGATCCATGTCCTTCAGCCGTGCGACGGGGTCCCAGCAGCCGCGTCGCATCTCCTCGCGCGTGATGCCCTCCAGGGTCATCTCGTCGCGATCGAAGCCGACGGCTGCGATGTTGCGCTTGTACGGGAACTTCAGGTCCTCGTAGATCCACCAGTCGGTGGGCGGGCCATCCGGGTCCATCGTGATCTGGTACTTGCCGCCGACGTAGGCGAGTTCACCGATCCCGGCGGTGAGCGGCTGCGGTCCGCGGTCCTGGTACTTGGCGGGCAGCCAGGTCTTGAACAGGTGCGCGGGCTCGATCACATGGTCGTCGACGCTGATGATGCGGGGCAGTTCGGTCGGCATGATCTCCTCCGCCGGACGGTGTTCACGTGACAGGCACGATCTGATGGAGCGTCAGATAGCATGTCACCTGACGAGTCGTCAGCCAAGCAGGGGGCACCCATGAACGAGACCCCGCACTCCCTGAGCTCCTCCCGCACCCTCTGGGAACTGGTCACCCGCCGCGCCGGCCTCACCCCCGACCGCCCGGTCCTCCTCCAGGACGACCGCTCCCTGAGCTTCGGGGAGCTGCACGCGCGTGCCGAGCGGGTGGCGGCGGGGCTGTACGACATGGGCGTACGCCCCGGCACGGTGGTCGCCTGGCAGCTGCCCACGCGGATCGAGACAGCGGTGCTGTCCTTCGCGCTGGCCCGCCTGGGCGCGGTCCAGTCGCCGGTCATCCCGTTCTACCGGGACCGCGAAGTCGGCTTCGCGCTACGGGAGTCGAAGGCCGAGTACTTCGCGGTGCCCGGCGAGTGGCGGGGCTTCGACTACACGGGGATGGCGCGGCGGCTCGGCGCGAAGGGCGTCTTCGAGGCGTACGACCGGCTGCCCGACGGCGATCCCGGGCTGCTGCCCGCGCCGCCCTCCTCGGGCACCGCGGTCCGCTGGATCTACTGGACCTCGGGCACGACCTCCGACCCCAAGGGCGTGCTGCACACGGACCGTTCGCTGATCGCGGGCGGCTCGTGCCTGGCCCACGCGCTCTGTCTGCGGCCCGACGACGTGGGCTCGATGGCCTTCCCGTACGCCCACATCGCCGGCCCCGACTACACGGTGATGCTGCTCCTGTACGGCTTCCCGGCGGTGATGTTCGAGCAGTTCGCGCTGCCGGACGCGCTGGAAGGGTATCGCCGGCACGGGGTGACGGTGGCGGGCGGATCGACCGCGTTCTACTCGATGTTCCTGGCCGAGCAGCGCAAGCGGCCGGAGACCAAGGTGATACCCACCCTGCGGCTGCTGGCCGGTGGCGGTGCGCCCAAGCCGCCGGAGGTGTACCACGCGGTCGTGCGGGAGATGGGGGTGCAGCTCACGCACGGGTACGGCATGACCGAGGTACCGATGATCACGATGGGCTCGCCGGACGACACCGTGGAGAACCTCGCGACGACCGAGGGGCGGCCGCCGGAGGGGATGGAGATACGGATCGTGGACGGGGAGGTGCGGCTGCGCGGGGAGGCCGTGTGCCAGGGGTATCTGGACGCCGGGCAGACGGCGGACGCCTTCGACGAGGACGGGTTCCTGCGCACCGGTGACCTGGGGACGCTCACGGACACCGGGCATCTGGTGCTCACCGGGCGGCTCAAGGACGTGATCATCCGCAAGGGCGAGAACATCTCGGCGAAGGAGATCGAGGACCTGCTGGCCGCGCACCCGGCGGTCGGGGACGTGGCGGTGATCGGGCTGCCGGACGAGGATCGCGGGGAGCGGGTGTGCGCGGTGGTGGAACAGCCCTCCGGGGCCGAGGAGCTGACCCTGGCGGCGATGACGTCCTATCTCCGCGCGGAAGGGCTCTCGGTCCACAAGCTGCCGGAGCAGCTGGAGGTGGTGGACGCCCTTCCGCGCAACGAGACGCTCCGGAAGGTGCTCAAGTACAAGCTGCGGGAGCGCTATTCGGGGACGGTGAAGTAACGGGCGAAGGCGGCGACGATCTCCTCCTCGCCGATCCTGCCGTCACCGTCGGTGTCGAGCGCGGCGGCGGCGGTGCCGGCGATCTCCTGCGCCGCGCCGAGGCTCCGGAGCACGCGCGCGGTGTCCTCGACGGTGGCCGATCCGTCGCCGTCCGGATCGGCGACGGCGAGGGCCGCGTGCAGGAAGGGACGGGCGATCTCGGCGAACCGGTCGGGATTGTCGCGCAGCCGCTTCACCGCGCCGTTCACGAACTCCTCGCGGGTGATCCGCTGGTCGCCGTCCCGGTCCGCGATGCCCGCCATGCCCTGCCAGAACGCCTCCGCGCCGACATACAGGGCCTGTCCCTTGTCGGACCGTGCCGCCGTACCGAACTCCGCGAGCAGCGCCTTGGCCGCCACGTTGAAGTCCGCCCGGTCGATGTAGCCGTTGCCGTCCTGGTCGAAGGTGGCGAACCGGCCGGCGATCCTGCGCTCGTACTCGCTGCTGACCATGTCTTCTCGTGCCGCCTTACGTCACGTGGGGTGCATCTGGTTCGGAGCGTACGACGCCGGGGCGGGGCGGGGAGCGGGAAAGCGGCGGTTGTGCCAAGACCGGGGGAATTTTGGGACAACGGTGTGGCAGAAGCGGTGGCAGCTGTGGTTCACGCCGACAACGGCCCCGCTTCGTCCTCCGTCGCCGAATCCACGTCCACGTGGACGTCGAACAGCCGCCGTACCCCCAGCGCCCCCAGCACCCTGTTGACGTGGGAGCCGTCCACCGCGCCCTGGGCCGGCAGTATCAGCCGCAGCTGCCCCTGGCAGGAGCGGATGAGGCGCCGGGAGGCGATGAGGACGCCGACGCCGCTGGAGTCGCAGAAGAAGACCTCGGAGAGATCGAGGACAAGACTGTGGCGGCCCTCGGCCACGACGTCGTGCACCCGCTGCCGCAGCACCGGCGACGTCACCAGATCCAGTTCGCCCGACACATGGAGCACGGCCCAGTCGCCGTGCTCGCCGCCGGTCACGTTGAACCCCACCACCACGCCCTTCGCTCGCCGGGACTTCCCGGAACGGCCCGCAAACGGAAGCCGTTCCTACGCTTCCTTGCAGCGCGGCTGCCCAGCGGCGGTTCCCTGAAACTCAAGCCAGGAAACGGAAACCGATCAGAAGAGGCTTGTTTTAACCGCTTTCGATCCTGTTCGATCGTGGATGGACGCAGAGTGGAAGGAAGACGAAGGTCCACTACCATCGACCGCTCTCCCAGGGGCGCACATTGCTGCAAAGGGGCGTGCGCTGTCAGACGTGCCGACTACATTCGGGGAGACGGTGGGTCCAGGCTTGACGAGTCGCGAACGACAGCGAAGGGGCGGCATGGCGAAGAAGGACGCACCTCCCCGCTGGGACCGCAAGATGCAGCAGCGGCTCGCACGCGGTGAGGCGGCCGCCCTCGGCGAGCTCTACGACCGGTTCGCCTCACTCGTGCACGGCCTCGCCCACCGCGTGCTCGGCGACGAGCGCGCCGCCGACGGCATCACCCGCGAGGTCTTCGCCCACGTCTGGGAGCACCCCGACGCCTACGACCCCAAACAGGGCCCCCTGCGCTCCTGGGTCGCCACACTGACCCACCGCCTCGCCGTGCAGCGCCTGCATGCCACCGAGACCGAGGCCCTCGCCCAGGGCGGCCGCGGCTCCACCGAGGAACTGGAGCGCAAGGTCCGCCACGCCTCCGTCGCCGCCCGCGCCGACTACATCGCCCAGTCCATGCCGTCCCCGCTGCGCGCCGCCCTCGAGCTGGCGTACTTCCAGCGCCGCGACTACCGCCAGACCGCCGCCGACCTCGGGGTCACCGAGGACGAGGCCCGCCGCCGCCTCCGCCTGGGCCTGCAGCTCCTCGCCACGGCCCATGACACCGGCGCCGCCCCCGGAGCGCCTCCCGGCTACGGAGGTGCGGCGTGAACGAGGCGAACCGCTTCGAGGCGTACGACGAGCACGAAGGCCAGGAGGGGGAGAACGGCCAGGACGGTCAGGACGGTCAGGACGGTCAGGACGGCAAGGAGTACGAGTCCCACAGCGGCGCGGACCGGCAGGGCGAGCCCCCGCCCCCGCCGGGCGACGACGGCACCGGCGGCCCGGCCGACGGCGACGGTCCCACCCCCGGCCCCGCCGCCGAACCGCCCCGCATACCGCTCCCGCGCGCGTCCGTCGAGGACACCGGGCACCCCCTGCCCCCGCTGGAGACACCACCGCCCCCGCCGCCCCTCGTCCTGGAGCACCCCGTACTGAAGGCGCTCCTCGGCGCCTGGGCGCTGGCCGCCTGCTCGCCCGAGGAGACAGCAGCCGTCGAGGAGCACCTCGGCGACTGCGGCTCCTGCGCGGACGAGGCGCTGCGGCTGCGCGGGGCCGTCGGCCTGCTCCACCCGCAGGAGAGCCTCGACCTCGACCCCGGACTGCGCACCCGCGTCCTGGCGGGCTGCCTGGACCGCCGCCCGCCGCGCATCCCGGTACCCGACTGGGCGGCGCCCTACGACGCCGAGACCGCACGCCTGGACGCGCTGCTGCGGGACATGGGCGACGCCGAGTGGCACGCGCCCGTGCGGCTGCGCTGGTTCGAGGCCGACAAGGCGACGAGCCGCCGCACGACGGTCGCCGGCGTCATCGCCCACCTGCTCACGGTCGACGGCCTCGTCGCCCTCACCCTCGGCCTGGACGACCCCCTCGGCGACATCACCACGGGCTCACAGACCCCCGCGGCCCGCACCGAGGCGTTCTGGCGCGGCTCCCACTTCCCGCCGACCCGCTCCGTCCGGGGCCCCTGGCGCGAACAGAGCCACGACCTGGTCCGCACGGTCTCCTTCACCGGCGGCGGTTCCGGCAAGCTCTCGGTGTCGTACGGCGACTTCGAACTCCCCCTGCACGACGCCATGCTGGACCGGGCCTTCGAGTGCTGGGTCCACGCGGAGGACATCGCCGAGGCGGTCGACTACCCGTACGGCCCTCCGTCCCCCCGCCATCTGAACCGCATGATCGACCTGGCCGCCCGCATGCTCCCCGCGGTGCTGGCCGTGCGGCGCCGGACCGGGTTGGCCGGGCCGGCCCATGGGCGCCACCTCGTCCCCGCGGGCGAGCCGGGGCGCAGTCTGCGGCTGGAGATCGAGGGTTCGGGTGGCGGCGAGTGGCTGATCCCGCTGGACTCCCCGGCGGCGGTGGGCTCCGCGGACTACGAGGTCGCGCACGTGGCGCTGGACGACGTGGAGTTCTGCCAGCTGGCCGCGGGCCATGTGCCTCCGGCTGAAGCGGCGGCAGGGCAGGTGGGTGACCGGGAGGCGATCAGGGACGTACTGTTCGCGGTCGCGTCGTTGAGCCGGATCTAGGGGCGGGTTGCGGATTCGTCGGCGGCCGCGGGCCGGTTGTGGCTGGTCGCGCAGTTCCCCGCGCCCCTAAGAGGTGCGTCCAGTGAACCGGCCTGCTTTCAGGGGCGCGGGGAACTGCGCGAACGGCCCCCACGCACCCGCAGCCGCCCTGCGACCGAACCCCCCCCCGAGCTCCTAGGCGAACACGACCGTCCGGCGCCCGTTCAGCAGAATCCGCCGCTCCGCATGCCACTTCACCGCCCGCGCCAGCGCCTGGCACTCCACATCCCGCCCGATCGCGACCAGCTGGTCCGGGGTCACGTCATGCCCGACCCGCTCGACCTCCTGCTCGATGATCGGCCCCTCGTCGAGGTCGGCCGTCACATAGTGCGCGGTCGCACCGATCAGCTTGACCCCCCGGGCGTGCGCCTGGTGATACGGCTTCGCGCCCTTGAAGCTCGGCAGGAACGAGTGGTGGATGTTGATGATCCGCCCGCTGAGCTGCTTGCAGAGGTCGTCCGAGAGCACCTGCATGTACCGGGCGAGCACCACGAGCTCCACGCCCTGCTCACGCACCAGCTCCAGCAGCCGCGCCTCCGCCTCCGCCTTGTTCTCCCGCGTCACCGGAATGTGGTGGAAGGGAACGTCGTACGACCCCACGAGCTCCGCGAAGTCGGTGTGGTTGGAGACCACGGCGGCGATCTCCACCGGCAGCGCGCCGATACGGGCCCGGAACAGCAGGTCGTTCAGGCAGTGCCCGAACTTGCTGACCATGAGGACGACCCGCATCTTCTCCTCGGGCTGGTGGATCTGCCAGTCCATGTGGAAGGCGTCACCGATCGCCGCGAAGCTGGCCCGCAGCTTCTCCACCGTCACCGGAGCCTCCGCCGAGAAGTGGACGCGCATGAAGAACAGACCCGTGTCGTGGTCGCCGAACTGCTGACTGTCCTCGATGTTGCAGCCGGTCATGAAGAGGTAGCTCGACACGGCGTGCACGATGCCCTGCTTGTCGGGGCAGGACAGGATAAGGACGTACTGCTCGGCGGGCGCCGCGGCTCGGGTGGACTGCTCGTTCATGCGGGACAGGGTCCCATATCCGCCGGCACCGCAGAGAACGCGTCCGTCACGCGGACCGGGTCATGAGCTGCAGCACGTGCAGCGAGCTCGGCGGCTGGTCCGGGTCGTCCCCGTCGGCCGTCGCCATCCGCACATGGGCGTCGCGCGCGGCCCGTACCGCCTCCGGCCACCCGGGGTGGTCGACGTAGGCGGAGACGGGTGCGTCCGGGCCGACCTGGTGCATGATCCGCAACACCCGCAGGACCGCGGTGTCGACGAGGGCCGACTCCTGGGAGTCCCGGAAGATCGTGCCGACGTATTTCTCGGCGGACCAGTTGTCCAGCCAGGTGTCCTCGACGAGGCGGTACACGGCGTCGGTGACGTCCCCGTACCCCTCGACACCGGCCAGCCAGACGTCCCGCTGGAACCCTGGGTCGGAGAGCATGTGCAGCGCGGAGCGCACATTGCTGCGCCAGCGCCACCACGGCATGTCATTCAGTGGCATGTCGCCCATGGTGGATGAGCGACGGCCGCGACGGGAAGAGTTCTCCGAACCTTGCACGGTCATCGATCGTACGTTCCTTGTCACACCCGCCTCACCAACCCCCCGCAATTCACCTTCGCGTCACCGACTGTTGACCGTAAGTCACTCCCGGGTTGGTCATGTGGCGAAAGCGTGTGTGCCCATGACCGGCAGGCGACGCATCCGCAGCACCTTCCTCCCCAGGCTCCACCCGCCCGTCAGAGCCACCGCCCTCGCGGCGACGGCACTGGCCGCGTGTGCGTCGCTGACCGTCGGTTGCGGGGTCGTCCCCGGTGCCACGGGGGGCTCCGGGGACGACCCGATCAAGGTCATGACCTGGGCCCCGATGAACACCGGCGCGACCAACAAGCCCGGTATGCCCGCCTTCGCGCAGGCGTACGCCCGGTGGATCAACTCACACGGCGGCATCGCCGGCCGCAAGCTCTCCGTCCTGGTCTGCAACGACCACAACGACGCCGTCTCCGCCGCGAAGTGCGCCCAGCGCGCGGTCGACGAGGGGGTCGTCGCGGTGGTCGGCTCCTACAGCCAGTACGGCGACGCGTTCTTCCCGACGCTCGAGGGCGCCGACATCCCCTACATAGGCGGCTACGGCATCACCAACGCCGAGTTCGACAGCGTGGCCTCCTTCCCCGTCAACGGCGGCCAGCCCAGCCTGCTCGCCGGCCTCGGCAAGGAACTCGGCGGCAGCTGCGGGCCCGTGGCGCTGGTCCGCCCCGACAGCATCGCGGGCGACGAACTCCACGTCATGCTGGATTCCGGCCTGAAGGCCTCCGGCCACGCCGTGGCGGACGACCAGCTGGCCGCGGAGGACGCCACCGAGTACTCGGCGCAGTCCGAGCGCGCGCTCGCCCGCACGACCGGCGACCCGGTGAAGAAGGGGTGTGTGCTGCCCGCGCTCGGGGACCGCACCAGCACCTTCATGGACTCCTTCCGGCGCGCCCGCGAGGACTTTCCCGACGTACGCACCGGCACGGTCCTCGGCAGCGTCGACCAGACGGTGATAGACGCCTCCGGCGGGACGTCGGGGCCCTACGAGGGCTCGTACATCACCGGGTGGTACCCGGTCGTGACCGATCGGCGCTGGGATCCGATGAAGAAGGTCATCAAGGAGCAGGCCTTCGACGACAACCGCATCGATCCCGCGGACGCCGGAGTGCAGACCACCTGGCTCGCGTACACCGTGTTCAAGGCCGCCGTCGACTCGCTCGGCAACGGCGAGCTCACCTCGACCGCCGTGCGCAAGGCGCTCGACGACGGTCTGAAGGTCGACACGGGCGGACTGACCCCGACCCTCGACTGGGACTACAAGAACGGTCTCGGGGCCATCGGCCTGCCACGCCTGGTCAACACCGAGGTGACGCTGCAAGCCGTACGCAAGGGCCGGCTGGTGGCGGCGCGCAAGGGCTTCACGGACGTACGCGAGACGCTGGCGAACGCCGACGTGAGCTAGTGCCGCGGCAGGCAACGTTTGCCCGTCAAGGAGCGGCGTCGTGGGGGTCCCTCCCGCCCGAGCCGTGCGAAGCGCGGTTCGAGGGTGGGGGAGCGTGCTCTCGGCGTGCCGGCCGGAAGCCCTCGTACTGGACGTACTTGGGCTTTCGGCCGGTGCGGCGAGTGGGGGCCCCTCCCACGCCCTCAAGGCAGTGGGGGAGCGTGCCGGGCGTCGCGACGGGGCAAACGTTGCCTGCCGCGGCACTAGGCCCGACAGGGCCTAGTGCCCGGGAGCGGACGGCGGGGGCCGCGAGGGGCGGCCCCCGTCGGTCACAGCTGGGTGCGGTTGCGTTCGGTCAGGCCGTACGTCTTCGCGATCGCGTTCCACAGCTTGGCCGCCGTGATCTTCTGCGTGCTGGCCTCGCCGCTCGCGGTGTTGCCGGCCTGGGTCTGGGGGGTGGTGCGCGCCTGGCCCTTCTTGCAGCCCTTCTTGCCTGCGGTCTGGTCGGCCCACGCCGCGTAGTGGTTGTCGGCCGACGCGGACGCCTGCCACGCCTTGGTGAGGGCGGTGGTCAGCTGGGCGTGGTTCGGCAGCTGGTCGACGGAGAGGGCGGACAGCCGGGTCACCAGGTCGTTGCGCTGGGCGGCCGCGTCCCGCAGGTCCTTGGCCGCCTGGCCGAGGTTCTTGCAGGCCTTCACGTTCTCCACCGCGCTGATCACCGAGGCCCGGCTGTCACCGCTGTCGGCCAGCAGCTTGTCCAGCTCGACGGCCTGCGCCTCGGCCGGGTCGGCGGACGGCGAGGCGGACTCGCTCGCCGGCGCGGTCGCGGCGACGGTCTTGTTGCCGTCACCGTCGTCCCCGCCCCCACCGGCCAGCAGCGCGCCCGCGCCGATGCCGAGGACGGCGATACCGATACCGACGGCGGCGATGACCGGCACGCGCGAGCGGTTACGGCCGCCGCGGCCGCCACCGTCGTGGTGGCGGTCACGGTGTCCGTACGACGGCTGCTGGTGGCCCGTGTGCGGCGGCGGCGCCTGCTCGAAGCGCGGGAGCTGCTGCGTGGCCCCGGCCGGGCTCTCTGCGCCCGGCCCGCTGCGGAAGAGGTTGTCGAACTCGGCGGGCGGCTGCCGCTCCCCACCGTGCTGCCCGGGCACGGGCGCGATGTACTGCGTGGCCTCGGCATCGGGCCCGGACACGGGCGGCAGCGGCCCGCCGCCCTGCGGGGCACGCCCCAGGAACTGCGTCTGCTCCGAGCCCCCCGGCGCGGGCACCTCGGGCGGCAGCGCGCCGGGCGCGACGGGCGGGATGTACTGCGTCACACCCTCGTCCGGGGACGCGGCGACCGGCGGAATGTACTGCGTGGCGCCCTCGTCCGCCTGGGGCAGGGGTATGCCGGTGGCGCCGCCGTGCCCGCCGGACGTGCCGTACCCGTCGGTGGCGGGCGGCAGCGGGGCGCCGGGAGCGCCGTACCCTCCCGCGGTGTTCTGGTTCACCGGCGGCAGGTAGTACGAGGTGGGCTGGTCACTGTCGTGGCCGGCGCCCTGCTGGGGGTTCTGATTCACCGGCGGCAGGTAGTACGAGGTGGGCTGGTCGTTGTCGTAGCCGCCGGGCTGCGGCAGCGGCTGTGACGCGTCCTGGGCGCCCCACTGCTGGGACTGCGCCTGGTACGGCGGCGCACTCCACTGCTGCTCCTGCGGCGCACCCCAGCCCTCGCCCTGCTGCGGGGCGGGCGCCTGCTGCTCGGGCCCCCACGGGGTGCCCCAGGCCTGACCGCCGGGCGGCGGCGCGGGGGTCGGGTTCGGGGGGTGCGGGGCGGACTGGTAGCCGCCGGGTCCGCCCGTCTGGCCCGGCAGCAGCGGTTCGCCGCCGTCGGAGGGCAGCACGATGCCTTCGCGCGCCACGCGTGGCGAGGGCTCCTCGCCCTGTCCACTCTGCGTCACCGGGACTCCTACGAATGGGGGACCTTGTGAATCGTCGGCTCACGCTACCGGGTCCCCCGAGCCCGGCGCCACGCAGCACAGGACTGGACCGGTGTCCCTGTGACCGCGGTAACAAACCGGGCCCGCATCCGCTACACAGACGCTCCTTCCGCCTCCGGAGCCTTCGTTTCCCGCGTGTTCACGCCCCCGTACCCCGGGGTTTCACGCCGCCGCCTGCAAATCCAGTCGTGCCCCGAACTCCCTTACCACGGCCTCGTCCTGGAACGGCTCCAGCCGTTGCTGGAAGTCCTCCAGGTAGTCGGCGCCCCGGTTGGAGCGGACGGTCTCCAGCAACTCCACGGCCTTCAGCCCGGTGTGGCAGGCCTGTTCGATCTCGCGCTGCTGCACCTGCGCGGTGGCGAGCAGCACATAGCCGATGGCCCGGCGCCGCGCCTTCGTCTCGGGAAGCCCGTCCAGCGACTCCTGGGCCCGCCGTGCCGCCGCCTCGGCCTGTCCGAGGTCCCGGTGGCAGTGCGCCAGCTCGTCGGCGAGATAGGCCTCGTCGAAGTGCGCGATCCACGCCGGGTCGTCCCCGGCGGAAGGATCCGCCGCCTCCAGCGCGCCCACCGCCCGCCCGGACGCCAGCTGCGCCGCCCGCGCATCGCCCATCAACGCGTGCCCGCGCGCCTCGGCCGCGTAGAACATCGCCTCCGCCCGCGGTGTCACGCGCCCCCGCGCCCCTTCCTGCGCCGCGCGCGCCAGCTGCGCGATCTCTCGCGGGTTTCCGAGCTGCGCGGCGAGATGGCTCATGGACGCGGCGAGCACGTACCCGCCGTAGCCACGGTCCCCCGCCGCCTGCGCGAGCCGCAGCGCCTGGATGTAGTACCGCTGCGCCAGCCCCGGTTGTCCGGTGTCGATCGCCATGTACCCGGCGAGCTCCGTCAACCGCGCGACCGTCGCGAACAGTTCCCGCCCCACGGCCTCGCGGTACGACCCGGCGAGCAGCCCGCTGACGACACTGTTGAGGTAGTGCACGACGACCGGCCGCACATGACCGCTGCCGTACTGGTGGTCGAGTTCCACGAGGGCCTGGGTCATCGCCCGCACGGCCGCCACGTCGGACTGGCCCACCCGCGGTCCCGCCTGCCGCGCCACCTGCGAGTCCGGCGAGGAGATCAGCCAGTCGCGGCTCGGTTCGACGAGCGCGGACGCGGCGACCGAGGAGCCGGACAGGAAGTCCCGGCGCCCCACGTCACTGCGCCACAGCTCGCAGACCTGCTCGATGGCCCCCAGCACGGTCGGCGAGAACTGGAGGCCGACGCCCGACGCGAGGTTCTTGCCGTTGGCCATGCCGATCTCGTCGATCGTGACCGTCCGGCCGAGTTTGCGGCCCAGCGCCTCCGCGATGATCGCCGGGGCGCGTCCCCTCGGCTGCTGTCCGCGCAGCCAACGCGCCACGGACGTCTTGTCGTAGCGCAGGTCGAGACCGTGCTCGGCGCCGCACATGTTGACCCGGCGGGCCAGCCCGGCGTTCGAGCAACCCGCTTCCTGGATGAGCGCCTGCAACCGTTCGTTCGGCTGCCGCGCGACGAGAGGCCTTGCGGCCATTGGCGTACCCCCTGTGGCTGCGGTGCCTGCCCACGCACCGAGTTGACGTGTCTTCCACGACCGGATCCCGCCGAGGTGAGCGAAGATTTCCGGCCGTGAAGATCAATGCCCCGACGAGATACCGAAAATGCGAGGCATGCGAGGATTGCCGGGGTAAAAGACGGAAGCCACCCCGCATGTGGCTACCCACCTCCCCCCGCAGATCCTCCTGCGCGCCCCCACACATGCATCCATGCGCCCCAGATGCGGAATCGATGCGCTTCCCCCGCGCGCGGTACGGCCGTAACCCGAGGTGGCGGGGGGAGTTGTGTTGGGCGTGGAAGAGACGATCGCGAGCACCGAAACCGCCCAGATTCCGAGGCAGCGCGGGGAATCGCTGCTGGAGACCGCCGTACGCTACGCCGAGGAGCGCCACTGGGACGTGTTCCCCGGCACCTGGCTGGAAGCCGTCGACGGGGTGCAGCACTGCTCCTGCGGCGACGCGGCGTGCGCCGCTCCCGGCGCGCACCCCTCGCGGGAGGACTGGGCGACGCAGGCCACGGGCAGTGCGACCGTCGCGCGCCGGTTGTGGTCGAAGCAGCCGCGGGCGTCGATCCTGCTGCCGACCGGGCGGGCCTTCGACGCGATCTCCGTTCCGGAGACCGCCGGGTTCCTGGCGCTGGCGCGGATGGAGCGGATGGAGCTGACGCTGGGGCCGGTGACCTTGTCGCCGGATCGCCGGATGCACTTCCTCGTGCTGCCGGGTGCTTCGGTGAAGGTGCCGGACCTGGTGCGCAAGCTCGGCTGGACGCCGTCGTCGCTCGATCTGGTCGCGCTGGGCGAGGGCGCGTTCGTGGCGGCGCCCCCCACGCGGTACGGATCCAGCGGGGCCGTGCAGTGGGCGTGCAGGCCCACGCCCGCCAACAGGTGGCTGCCGGACGCGGAGGAGTTGATCTCTCCGCTCGCCTACGCGTGCGGGCGGGACCGCTGAAAGCTCTCCGCGCCCCTTAGGTTGGCTTCCATGACGTCGGCTGTGAGTGTGCGTGGACTCTGGAAGCGGTTCGGCCAGCAGGTCGCCGTTGCCGGGATCGATCTGGAGTTGCCCGCCGGGAAGTTCATCGGGCTCGTCGGACCCAACGGGGCCGGGAAGACCACCACCCTCTCCATGATCACCGGGCTGTTGCGGCCCGACCAGGGCTCCGTCGAGGTCGTCGGGCACGACGTCTGGCGGGATCCCGTCGAGGTGAAGGCCCGGATCGGCGTCCTCCCCGAAGGGCTGCGCCTCTTCGAACGCCTCTCCGGGCGGGAACTGCTCGCCTACTCCGGGCGGTTGCGCGGACTGCCCGGCGCCGAGGTCGACAAGCGGGCCACCCAGCTCCTCGACGTCCTCGACCTGGCGGGCGCGCAGCACAAACTGGTCGTCGACTACTCGACCGGGATGCGGAAGAAGATCGGGCTCGCGGCGGCCCTGCTCCACAATCCCGAAGTGCTGTTCCTGGACGAGCCGTTCGAGGGCGTCGACCCGGTGTCCGCACAGACCATCCGCGGGGTGCTGGAGCGCTACACGGCGTCGGGCGCGACCGTCGTCTTCTCCTCCCACGTCATGGAGCTCGTCGAGTCGCTGTGCGACTGGGTGGCCGTGATGGCCGCGGGACGCATCCGGGCACACGGCCCCCTCGCCGACGTACGCGGCGCCGCGCCCTCGCTCCAACAGGCCTTCCTGGAACTCGTCGGGGCGGGCGGGCGGAACACCGGGTCCGATCTCGACTGGCTGGGCGGCGGGGCGGCACGATGAGCGCCGACGTCACCGCCGTCGTCGTACGGCTGAAGCTGTCACTGTTGCGGAACGGGCTGAAGCAGTCCGGCGGGCGGCGGGCCGCGTACATCGCGTCGGCGGTCGTCACCCTGCTGTTCGCCGCGCTCCAGCTCCTCGGGCTGATCGCCCTGCGCGGGAACGAGCACGCCGTGTCCGTCGTCGTGCTGCTGGTGGCGGTGCTGGCGCTGGGGTGGGCGGTGATGCCGCTCTTCTTTCCCGGCGGGGACGAGACGCTCGACCCGACGCGCCTGGTGATGCTCCCGCTGCGCCCCCGGCCACTGGTGCGGGCGCTCCTCGCGGCCTCGCTGGTGGGGATCGGGCCGCTGTTCACCCTCTGCCTGCTCGTCGGGTCCGCGATCTCGGTGGCGCACGGCGGACTCGCGTACGCCGTCGGCGTCGTCGCCGTCGTGCTGGCGCTGTTGGTGTGCGTGGCACTCGCGCGGGCCGTCGCCGCCGCCAATGTCCGGCTGCTGACCAGCCGTAAGGGCCGGGATCTGGCCGTACTGAGCGGACTGGTCATCGCGATCGGGGCGCAGCTCGTCAACTTCGGTGCGCAGCGGCTGGGTTCGAGCGGGCTCGCGGAGCTCGATCCGGCGGGCGAGGTGTTGAGGTGGGTGCCGCCGGCTTCCGCGATCGGGGCGGTGGAGTCGGTGAGCGAGGGGTCGTACGGGGCCGCGGTCGTCCAACTCGCGCTGAGCGCGGGGGCGCTGGCGGGCCTGATCGCCGTATGGGCCAGGCATCTGACCCGGCTGATGACCGCTCCCGACGGTTCCACCCTGCAGTCCGCCGGCGAGTCGGCCTCGCGCGAGCGGACGTCGACCGGGCTCGGGCGGCTGCTGCCCACCGGGCGCACGGGGACGGTCGTGGAGCGCAGCCTGCGGTACATCTGGCGCGACCCGAAGACCAAGGCGGCCTGGGTGACCTCGCTCGCGATCGGCCTGATCGTGCCCGTGTTCAACGCGCTTCAGGGCACCGGCTCGATCTACTTCGCCTGCTTCGCCGCAGGGATGCTCGGCATCCAGATGTACAACCAGTTCGGCCAGGACACCTCCGCGTTCTGGATCGTCGCCCTGACCATCTCCTCGACCCGGGACGCCTACGTCGAACTGCGCGGCCGTGCGCTTGCCCTGCTGCTGATCACCCTGCCGTACGCCACCCTCGTGACCGTCCTGACCACCGCGATGCTCGGCGACTGGGCGCGACTGCCCGAGGCGCTCGGCCTGTCCTTCGCCCTGCTCGGCGCGATGCTGGCCACGGGCGCGTGGGCCTCCGCCCGCTTCCCGTACTCCATCCCGCAGGAGGGCTACAAGAACGTGGCCCCCGGCCAGGCCGGACTCGCCTGGATCTCGATCTTCGGCGGCATGGTGGGCGCGGCCCTGCTGTGCGCCCCGGTCATCGTCCTGACGATCTGGCTGAACGTCAGCGAGAACGGGGACGACTGGACCTGGGTGCTGCTCCCGGTGGGGGCGGTGTACGGGGCGGGCATCACCCTGCTGGGGCTTCGCCTGGCGGCACCGAGGACGGCGGCACGGCTCCCGGAGATCCTGGCGGCGGTGAGCAAGGGCTGAGGTACTTTCAGGCCGGGGTGTTCGGGCGACCGCTGTGGACGCAGGCTGCCTGCAACGCCCTCAGGGGCGCGGGGAACTGCGCGACCAGCCACGACGAACCCGCACCCGCCCCCCGGCAGAACCCCCCGAGCTCTTAGGCACCGATCACCCCGTCAGCCCGTCGATGAACGGCTCGATCGCCGCCCGCCACGCATCCGGCTGATCGTAATGAACAAGATGCCCCGCGTCAGCGACCTCCGCGTACTCCCCCCGAGGCAGCACCCGCACCATCTCCTGCGCTTCCGCCCGCCCCAACTCCCCGTCGAGCCCCCGCACGACCAACGCGGGGCACCGCACCTGCGCCAGCTCCTCCCAGTGCGCGTCGAACACCCACGGCTCCCGGGACTTCAGCATCTGCTCGTGCTCGAACACCGGCCGCCACCCGTCCGGCGACTCGGCCATCACCTCGGCGTAGAACTCCCCCCGCGCCGGATTGGGCCGCTCCACCCACGGATCGTCCTCCCCGAACCACTTGCGTACGTCGGCGAGGGTGGCGAAGGGGACGGGCCAGGCCTTGAACCAGTCCGCCCACTCCCGCTGCGAGGCCGCGCCGAGCGCGGAGGCCCGCATGTCGCAGATGATCACTCCGGACACCAGGTCCGGCCGTTTCGCGGCGAGCTGCCAGGCGGTCAGCGCGCCCATGGCGTGGCCGATGAGGACGGCGGGGCCGAGGCCGAGCTGTTCGAGGGCCGCTTCGGCGTCCTCGACGTAGGCCTCGCGGGTGAAGGAGGCGTGCGGGGGCTTGTCGCTGCGGCCGTGGCCGCGCTGGTCGAGGGCGACGGCCCGGTGGCGTGCGGAGAGCCAGCGGGCGGTGGAGGCCCAGTGGGAGGCGCGGCCCATGAGGCCGTGCAGTAAGAGCACGCCGGGCGAAGGGTCCAGGGCGCCTTGTGCGGCCCGCTGACCGACGCGCCGCCCGGCTGTCTCACCGTTCTCGCGGAGGCCGTGCTCCGTCGCGTCCCTCGCCGGGTCGGGCTTGGGAGGGTCGCCGAACTCCCAGGCCGCGAGACGTACGCCGCCCGCCCCGGTCACGTCGATGCGCCGCGCCATTGGTCCTGGCACCCCCCTCAACGGGTTCGTCGAAGTCCGATCCGGCACCGCACCCCGAAGGACGCCGAGCCGGCCGGTCCTGTGAACCGTGTGCTGCCTGCCCCTGCCTGACGTGCCTGCTGTCGTGCGCCCCCTCCCTGAAGCGCACGTTCCGCCCGACGTGTCACCCGAAGGCTATCGAAAGCCCATTCGAGTATGCGGTTTCCGCCGACAACACCCCTCGTTTGAGTGACCTTGCTCGAGGATTGATCGTCGCCGCTGAGGGGAGATCTTCAGCGGGAGGCGGACCGGTCGGGGAAACCGGTCCGAGGGGATTGACCCTGGGAGCTCGGGGCTCCGGGTCAGCACAGGGGAGGACAGGCCCCGGCGCCACACGGCGCCGGGGCCCTCCACACGTCTGCGGCGCATCCTCCCCGCCCCCCTCAGGTCATATGCCTCACGCGACAGCCTTGCACGCGGGGCGTCCGAGCGCTGCGATTCGGCACAGTGAATCTTGGAATCGACGAGATCATCGAGATGCCGCAACTGCCTCTGCTGTCCCGGCAGTTGAACACTCGACAGAAGGCGTACGACAGTCAGCGCTTGGCGACGAACACATGCGACGCGACGTCCGCCTCCAGCTCGGCCGCCTCACCCCCGCTGCCCACCAGCACACCACCGGCCGACTCCGTCACGCTCACCACCGAACCGGGCTGCACGCCCGCCCGGCGCAACGTGTACATCAGCTGCGCGTCCGTCTGGATCGGCTCGCCGATACGCCGGACGACGACCGTCTTGCCCTCCGGGCCCGGGTCCAGGTCGGCCAGCGACACCATGCCCTCGTCCAGGAACGGGTCGGCGCCGTCCTTCTCGCCGAGCTCCTCCAGACCGGGGATCGGGTTGCCGTACGGCGACTCGGTGGGGTGGCGCAGCAGCTCGAGCACCCGCCGCTCCACGGCCTCGCTCATCACGTGCTCCCAGCGACACGCCTCGGCGTGCACCTGCTCCCACTCCAGCCCGATGACGTCGACGAGCAGACACTCCGCCAGCCGGTGCTTGCGCATCACGCGCGTCGCCAGCCGGCGCCCCTCGTCGGTGAACTCCAGGTGCCGGTCGCTCGCCACGGACACCAGCCCGTCGCGCTCCATCCGCGCCACCGTCTGGCTGACGGTCGGCCCGCTCTGGTCGAGCCGCTCGGCGATCCGGGCGCGCATGGGGACCACACCTTCCTCCTCCAGCTCGAGGATGGTGCGGAGATACATCTCCGTGGTGTCGATCAGTCCGGACATACGTGCCCCTCGATGAGATCTGCCGGAAGCGCAACGACTTCGCGGCGCGTGCGCTGGCCCTGGCCTCAATTCTGACGCATAGCACTGACAACCGTGCCGCGCCGGTGAAACGAGCTGGTTTCGCCAGCGATCCGAGGGGCTGTCCGGGGGCCGCGCGGGAGGCCGTACGACGGTGCGGCGCCCTTGGCGCCGGCGATGCGGTGGCTTCGACACCGGACGGAGGCGGGTTCGCACACGGCCGCCACGGCTCGGCCCCGCCGTATTGACACCGCACTGGTCCAGACCGCACGGTGATCCGCGACACAGCCGACCCGAAGGGGCCCGTATGAGCGACGGCACGCCCGCCGACCGTTTCTTCGACGCTGCGATCGGCCTGCTGCAGCGGGTCCGCGAGGAGGAGGCCGAGCACATCGACGCGGCCGGGGCACTCCTCGCCGACACCGTCGCCGCCGGCGGCAGGCTGTTCGCCTTCGGCGCCGGGCACTCCTCGCTCGCCGCGCAGGACGTCGTCTACCGCGCCGGCGGACTCGCACTGATGAACCTGCTCACCGTCCCCGGTGTCGTCGGCGTCGACGTCATGCCCGCCACGCTCGGCTCCGCCCTGGAGCGCGTCGACGGCCTCGCGACCGCCGTCCTCGACTCCTCCCCGCTCCGCGCGGGCGACACCCTCGTGATCATCTCCCTCTCCGGCCGCAACGCCCTCCCCGTCGAGATGGCGATGACCGCACGCGCGCGTGGCGTGAAGGTCATCGGCGTGACCTCGGTGGCGTACGCCTCGGAGACGACCCCCCGCCATTCCTCCGGCACCTACCTCAAGGACCACTGCGACGTCGTCCTCGACTCCAAGATCGCCATCGGCGACGCGGAACTCACCCTCGACACCGTCCCCGCTCCCTTCGCCCCCGCCTCCACGGTCGTCACCTCGGCCCTCCTCCAGGCCACGGTGGCAACGGCGGCGGCCGACCTGGCGGCACGCGGCATCGAACCCCCGATGCTGCGGTCGGGGAACGTGGACGGGGGGCTGGCGTGGAACGCGCGGGTGTTCGAGGAGTACGGGGACCGGATCTTCTACCGGCACTAGCGGGCGGCTGGAGGACGGCCCGTCACCTCACCGCCGCAGAACCGCCGCCAGATCGAGCGCCGAAGCGATCCGCACCGCCACGTCCTCCGCGTACACCGCGTCGGACCGCTCGAACTGGCTCCGCCCGGCGCCCCGCAGGAACGTCACGACCCCCAGCGTCCGTCCCCGGCTCCGCAGGACCGCGCACAGCGCGTGTACCGCGTCTCCCGGCCACTGCCGGGCCAGGGCCCACTCGCGTGCCTTCTCGGGCGGCACGGCCCCCACGCTGGCCCGTACGGCGCCCGTCCGGTCCACGCACTGGAGCGCCGGATGTCCCTCGGCGTAGCGCACGGGCAGCCCGGCCTGTCCGGTCAGCAGGCTCGGGCCGGGCGCCCCGGAAGGCGTCGAGGCGACCCGTACCAGCCGTACCGGTGTGTCCGACTCGGCGGCCGGTTCCCCCGCCACCCGGTCGATCAGCGCGTGGTCGGCGAAGCCGGCGAGCGCGAAGTCCAGGTGGATCGTCGCGGCCTCGGCCGGGTCCTCGCACTCGGCGCCCGCCCGGGCCGCCCGGTGCAGCTGGTTGGTGCGGAAGCGCAGCATCGACGCCTCCTGCTCGGCCTGCTTGGCCTCGGTGACGTCGTTGAAGAGCCATCCGACGCCCAGCGGCACCGGCTCCTCGGCGAGCGGCGAGGCCAGGCGTACGAAGCCGCAGCGCCAGCAGCGCCGCTGTTCGCCCTCGGGCGTGCGTACGCTCACCCAGATCTCGGCGGGTGCGGGCGGCGCGCCCTCAGCCAGCACATGGGTGAGCGCGCTCTCCAGTTCCTCGACGCCCTGTGCGAGCAGTTCCCCGAGGGGCCGTCCCAGGACGGAGGTACGGCCGACACCGAGGGCCCGGGCCGCGTGCGCGTTCACCACCGCGGGCCGTAGATCGGCGTCGACCAGCACGACACCCCAGCTGGCGTCGTCGAACAGGGCCTCGCTCAGTGCGATGGACCGCTCCAGGTCGATCTGCGCGTGCACCTCGCTGAAGGCGCAGTACACCCCGGCCGGCTTCCCGTCGGGTCCGTGTACGGCGGCCGACTGGGTCCGTACGAGGACCCGCCCGCCCTCCTTGGTCAGCAGGGCGAACTCGTGCACCTGCCGTCCGGGGGCCCGCATGGCGGACCGCAGCCACCCCTCGACCTCCTGGGCGTCCGCGCTGCGCACTGCCCACCCGGCGAATCCCTGCCGTCCCACCGCCTCCGCCGCGGTCCAGCCCAGGATCCGTTCGGCCTCGCGGTTCCAGTGGGTGACGACGCCGTCGGCGTCGAAGGCGCACAGTGCCGCGTCCATGCCGTCGAGCAGGGCGGCGAGCAGATCCGCACCGTCGGGCTGTTCGGGCTCGTTCGGCCCCAGCTCGTCGGTGGTCCCACTACGCCGCGAAGCACTCACCTGGACCCCCTGCAGGCTGCGTCCGTCCGTACGGCACGTCGGTTCGCTCACTTGCAATCATCTAACTGGAACGTGACGCAGCACACACCGGGTTCCCGCAAGTTGGGGGAATCGTTGTACGCCGCTTCTGTCTCTACGGTGCCCGATCCAGCCTGAGGTCGACCCACAGGTCGGTCTCGGGCGGCAGCACATAGCGTTCGACCTCGGTGAATCCGTGCTTCTCGGCGAAGCGCAGACCGTCCTCGTTGACGGCCAGGACACAGGTCTCGATCGTGGTGGCGCCCAGCACGCGCGCGTGGGCGAGCCCGTTCTCGTACAGCGCCGTTCCGAACCCCTGCCGCCGGTGCTCGGGCAGCACGCGCGCGATGACCGTCGCCGCCCCGCCCTCCGGGGGCCGTACCGTCGAGCAGCCGACGAGCACGTCACCGACGTACGCGTTCTCCAGCCGGTACCGCGCGCCGCGCTCCCGCACCGTGGCGAGGTCCAGCTCGTCGGCCGGGATGATCACGTTGTGGACGTATCGCCACTGCTCGAGCATGGCGTCGCCCACGGCGGGCTCTATTCGGACATCAGGCACGAGGTCCACCTCCCCGCCGCGCGGACACCGCAATCTCGATCTTCATACGAGAATTCCGGGGCCGTGAGGCGCTCTCTCGCGGCCTTGCGGAAGGCTGTCAGCACGCGGCCTCGGTCCCCGGCCCGGGTCGCGACGACGACATGGCTCGGCTCGACGCCGTCCAGGGGGACCGTGGTGAGGTCGTGGCGCAGGGCCCTTCCGACGGAGACGACGGAGACCGCCAGGGTCTCGCCGGCGGCGACGAGTTCCAGTTTGTCCTCGATCGCCCCGATGAGCGGCCCGTCGGGTGCCGGGCGGCCGTCCGGCCGGGGCTCGAACCGCCAGAAGGCGCTGCGCACCGGATCCGCGGTCCGGGGCAGCGGCTCGTCGGCGATGTCGTCGAGGGTGACGGAGTCCTTGCCGGCCAGCCGGTGGTCCAGCGGGACGACGAGGACGCGCGGCTCGTCGTAGAGGACCGTCACATGCAGGCCGTCGGTGGGGAACGGCAGCCGGGTCACGACCGCGTCGACCCGGTGGTCGAGGAGGGCCGGGCATACGTCGTCCCAGTTCAGGTGTGCGGTCTGCACGTCGGCGTCCGGGTAGCGGTGACGAACCGCCCGTACCGCCGGAGTGACGATGAGGCCCGAGGTGAAGCCGACCGTCATGCGGTTCGGACGGGCGGCGGCACGCGTGTGTGCGGCCGCCTGCGCCGCCGCGCGGAGCAGCGCTTCGGCATGGGGCAGGAAGGTCTCCCCGGCCTCCGTCAGCCTCGTCCCCTGCGGGGTCCGGTCGAGGAGTCGGGTGCCCAACTGCTGCTCCAGCCGCTGCACCTGCCGGCTCAGTGACGGCTGCGTGATGTGCAGGGCCGCGGCGGCACGGCCGAAGTGCCGGTGCTCGGCGACGACCGTGAAGTACCGGACCAGGCGGAGGTCGAGGTCGGTCATACGGGGAGCCTATCGACGCTTGAGCTGTGGTGATGCTCAAACCGTATTGCCCGATGAGAAACAGGCTTTGGACGCGGACGGCACCTGCTCCGGACGATGAGGGCACCCCAGACACCATCCCTCTGTTCGGAGGCATCACCATGCGCGTTTTCGTCACCGGCGCCAGCGGGTTCGTCGGTTCCGCCGTCGTACGCGAGCTCCTCGGCGCCGGGCACCAGGTCGTCGGCCTCGCCCGCTCCGACTCCTCCGCCGCGGCGCTGACGGCCGCGGGGGCCGAGGTGCACCGCGGCGACCTCGACGATCTCGACAGCCTCCGCCGTGGCGCAGCGGCGGCGGACGGGGTCATCCACACGGCCTTCAAGCACGACTTCTCCGACATCGCCGCCTCGGGCGCGATCGACCTGCACGCCATCGAGGCGATGGGCGCGGCACTCGAAGGCACCGGCAAGCCCCTCGTGACGACCTCGGTGTTCCTGGTCCCGCCTGGTGTGTTCGCCACGGAGGAGGACCCGGCCGACCCGGTGTCCGTGGCACCCTTCCGCGTGCCCTCCGAGGAAGCCACCCTCGCCCTCGCCGAACGCGGCGTACGCGCCACGCTCGTCCGCCTCCCCCCGTCCGTCCACGGCCGCGGCGACGGGGCGTTCGTCCCCCAGCTGATCGACATCGCCCGCGACCGGGGCGTGTCGGCCATGGTCGGCGACGGCACGAACCACTGGCCCGCCGTCCACCGCCTCGACGCCGCCCGTCTGTTCCGGCTGGCCCTGGAGAAGGCCCCGGCGGGCGTCCGCCTGCACGCGATCGACGACGAGGGCGTGCCCCTCCACGCTGTCGCGACCGCCATAGGTCACGGACTGGACCTCCCGGTCGTCCGGATACCCCCCGCCGAAGCCGCCGCCCACTTCGGCTGGATCAGCCACTTCGTCTCCCTGAACCTCCAGGCGTCCAGCGCACTGACACGGCAGCGGCTGGGCTGGAAGCCGGAGGAGCCGGGGCTGCTCGCGGACCTGGCGGAGGGGCACTACTTCGAGGACGGGCGGACGAGCAAGCTCTGAGGAGCCGTTGTCAGTCCCTCCTGGCACAGTTCCCGCCATGGACACGAACGAGTTCTGGAGCATCGTCGAGACAGCGCGCTCGAAGACGACGGAAGACCTGCCCTTCCACGAGGCACTGGTCGACCTGCTGGCCCGCCGCTCGCCGCAGGACATCCTGCGGTACCAGGAGCGCTTCGACGTGCTCCACGGTGCCATCTACCGCTGGGACGTGTGGGCCGCCGCCTACCTCATCGGTGGGGGCTGCTCCGACGACAGCTTCACGGACTTCCGTGCGGGGCTGATCGCCCAGGGGCGCGAATGGTACGAGCGGGCGGCCGCCGTACCGGACAGCCTCGCGGATCATGCCGAGGTCGTCGGCGCGGCCGCCGACTTCGCGGACCGGACGGTCTTCTACGAGGACGCCAACTACTGCGCCTCGGACGCGTACGAGCGGATCACCGGGGACTGCGAGGCCTTCTACGAGGCCTGGAGGCAGTACGCGGCGGATCGTCCCGCTACCCGCGCCGAGACCGACATGGGCGAGGACTTCGACTTCGACGACGATGACGAGATGCGGCGACGGCTGCCGCTACTCGCCTTGCTCTTCCTTTCCGAAAAAGCGGTTGATCGGACGCCGATGAGTTCTTAGGCTGCTGCTACTTCAGAAGGGAGGTGGTTCGGCAGATGTATTCGAACCGGACAGAAGAGGTGGCTGCGGGCTAGCAGCCCGACACCACATTCAGTGCGGTGCCGGACCAGTACGCGAAAGAAGCGTGCAGCCGGCCCAATCCCAAGCAGTCACCCGACCCGCAAGCTCGCCGGTACGTCCGGCCGGCTCCCCCGCTCCGGCGGTGGGACCCGAGCTTGCGGGTCGTCTGCGTTCCTGGAGGATTTTCGGGAGTGATCTGCGACACCCGCGTTTCTTGCGGCGCGCAGTACTCTGACCTCATGCTTTCGCTCGTTCGACGACGCCACGTGGACTACGTCCGCGTCACGAGCATGGGCTGTCGACGCTCCATCTGAGCTTCCGGCCCCTTTCTGACGCAGCCACCCGCTGCCGTTCCCTGCTTTGCTCCCCCTCCTCTTTCTGTGGACGAACTCCATGACGAACGTGTCGACGCATCCGTCGTACCAGCAGCTCCCGATCATCGATCTCTCCGCCGCCGATCGCGGTCCCCAGGCCCGTGCGCTGCTTCATGCCCAGCTGCACAGCGCCGCCCATGACGTGGGGTTCTTCCAGCTCGTCGGGCATGGGGTCAGCCGGGAGGAGGTGAGCTCCCTGCTCTCCGCCATGCGGAAGTTCTTCGCGCTTCCCGAAGCGGAGCGACTCGCCATCGACAACGTGCGCTCGCCGCACTTCCGTGGGTACACGCGGACCGGCGACGAGCGGACGGGGGGCAGCAGGGACTGGCGGGATCAGCTCGACATCGGGGCCGAGCGGGAGGCTCGCACACCGGGCGCTGACGAGCCTGCCTACTGGTGGCTCCAGGGGCCCAACCAGTGGCCCGGCTCACTGCCCGAGCTGCGGACCGCCGCGCTGGGGTGGGTCGAGCGGCTCAGCTCGGTCGCCGAGCGGCTGCTGCACGAGCTGCTCGCCTCCATCGGGGCGCCCGCCGACTTCTACGACCCGATCTTCGGGGCGCACGCCCATCCGCACCTGAAGCTCGTGCGGTACCCGGGGAGTGCGGGGGACGGGGCCGATCAGGGAGTCGGTGCCCACAAGGACTACGGGTTCCTCACCCTGCTGCTTCAGGACCAGGTCGGGGGGCTCCAGGTGCAGCGCGAGGACGGGCTGTTCCATGATGTGCCGCCGCTGGACGGGGCGTTCGTGGTGAATCTCGGTGAGCTGCTGGAGGTGGCCACCAACGGGTATCTCGTCGCCACGCATCACCGGGTCGTCTCCCCGCCCGGGGCGACCGAGCGGTTCTCCGTCCCGTTCTTCTACAACCCGCGCCTCGACGCGCGCGTGGAGCCCCTGACCTTCCCGTACGCCTCGGCCGCACCCGGTGTCTCCGACGACCCCACCAACCCGCTGTTCGCGGAGTACGGCTACAACGAGCTCAAGGGCAAGCTGCGGGCGCACCCGCTGGTGGCGGAGCGCCATCACGGCGACTTGCTGACTCCGGCCTGATCACTCACCCGAGGAGCGCGGGCGACCGGCCGCATACGGCCCGCAGTCGCCCGCGCCCCCCAGGCACCCCTCTCAGTGGGCGATGTCCTCGTACCCCGAGACGTCCTGCGGCGTACGCGACCCCGGCCCCACATACCGCGCGGAGGGCCGCACGAGCCGCCCCGTCCGCTTCTGTTCCAGGATGTGCGCCGACCAGCCTGCCGTGCGCGCGCACGTGAACATCGACGTGAACATGTGGGCCGGCACCTCGGCGAAGTCGAGGACGATGGCCGCCCAGAACTCGACGTTGGTCGCGAGCACCCGGTCGGGGCGGCGCGCGTGGAGTTCGGCCAGGGCCGCCTTCTCCAGGGCTTCGGCGACCTCGAAGCGGGGCGCGCCCAGCTCACGGGCCGTGCGCCGCAGCACGCGTGCGCGGGGGTCCTCGGCGCGGTAGACGCGGTGGCCGAAGCCCATCAGGCGCTCGCCCTTGTCGAGGGCCTGCTTGACGTACGCGTCGGCGTCGCCGGTGCGTTCGATCTCCTCGATCATGTGCAGGACGCGGGAGGGGGCGCCGCCGTGCAGCGGGCCGGACATGGCTCCCACGGCGCCCGAGAGGGCGGCGGCGACGTCCGCGCCGGTGGAGGCGATGACGCGGGCCGTGAAGGTGGACGCGTTCATGCCGTGCTCGGCGGCGGACGTCCAGTAGGCGTCGACCGCGGCGACGTGCTTGGGGTCGGGTTCGCCGCGCCAGCGGATCATGAAGCGTTCGACGACGGACTGGGCCTTGTCGATCTCGCTCTGGGGGACCATCGGGCGGCCCTGGCCGCGGGCGGACTGGGCGACGTACGACAGGGCCATGACGGCCGCCCTGGCGAGGTCGTCGCGGGCCTGGGCCTCGTCGATGTCGAGGAGGGGTTTCAGGCCCCAGACGGGGGCGAGCATCGCGAGTGCGGACTGGACGTCCACGCGGATGTCGCCGGAGTGCACGGGGATCGGGAAGGGCTCGGCGGGCGGCAGGCCGGGGCGGAAGGCGCCGTCGACGAGCAGGCCCCAGACGTTGCCGAACGAGACGTTGCCGACCAGGTCCTCGATGTCGACGCCCCGGTATCGCAGGGCGCCGCCTTCCTTGTCCGGTTCGGCGATCTCCGTCTCGAACGCGACGACTCCTTCGAGGCCAGGTACAAAGCCGGGGTCGAGGTCGGACATCAGGCGGCTCCTCATGATGTGTGCGACAGGTCCTGTCGGGCGGTGTGGGGGCGACCTGCGGAGGGGACGGCTCCGGATGGTCGGTCGGCCCTGTGATGCCCGTACGGCGGGTGGTCACCCCACCGCGGCGGCATCTGCACCATATCCCCGAGTGCCACCTTTGGGGAGCCCTTGCGGCACTGAGTGCCACCCTTGTGCGGTGGGCCCCGACCGGCTCTCCGGCGGATTCCATACGGCAAGATGACGGCGTGACCGACGCAGACGCCGTCTCCCGCGACCCCGTTCCGTTCCCCGATCCCGCCGCCATGCGCAAGCAGTACCGGGCCGAGGGGCTCGCCGAGAGCGACCTCGCCGCCACGCCCGTGGGGCAGTTCGCGCGCTGGTTCAAGCAGGCCGCGACGGAGGCCCAGCTGTTCGAGCCGAACGCCATGGTGGTCTCCACGGCGGGCGCGGAGGGCCGGCCCACCTCTCGTACGGTGCTGCTGAAGCAGTTCGACGAGCAGGGGTTCGTGTTCTACACGAACTACGACTCCCGCAAGGCGCGTGACCTCTCCGAGAATCCGTACGTCTCGCTGCTCTTTCCGTGGCATCCCATGGCCCGGCAGGTCGTCGTCACGGGTGTCGCGCGCCGTACGGGGCGGGACGAGACCGCCGCGTACTTCCGGACCCGCCCGCACGGTTCGCAGCTCGGGGCGTGGGCCAGTGCCCAGTCGTCGGTGATCGCGACACGGGCGGACCTGGAGGCGGCGTACGCCGAGCTCGAGGCCCGCTATCCGGAGGGCGAGCAGGTGCCGGTGCCGCCGAACTGGGGTGGGTTCCGGGTGGCTCCGCAGGCGGTGGAGTTCTGGCAGGGCCGGGAGAACCGGCTGCACGACCGGCTGCGGTACGTGGCGGAGCCGGACGGGAGCTGGCGGGTGGAGCGGCTCAGCCCCTGAGGACGACGGGCGCTCAGCCCAGTGCGTCGTCCAGCAGTACGGCCCACTGGGCGACGACGCGTTCCCGGCGCCCCGCGTCGTCCGTGAGCAGGTTGGCCAGCCCCAGGCCCCGGGCCATGTCCAGCAGGCCCTGGACCGTCTCCCGTACCCCGGGCATGGACTCGTCCGCGCCCAGGAGCTCCACGGCGATGCGGTGGGTCTCGCGGCCGACGCGGGCCTCCAGTTCCGTCACGTTGGGGCGGAGCTGGTCCTCGTTGGAGGCGGCGACCCACAGGTGCAGGGCGGCGCGGAAGAGGGGGCCGGTGTAGAGGTCGACGAGGGCTGCCACCACGGTCCGCCGGTCGGCCGTCGTGCCTTGCGGGAAGAGCGCCCGCAGAGCCGTCGAGCGTTCCTCCGCCACGTACTCCACCGCCGCCGTGAACAGGTCCTCCCGGGTCGGGAAGTGGTGCTGGGCGGCGCCTCGGGAGACGCCCGCGCGTTCGGCGACGACGGACACCGTGGAGCCCGCCCAGCCGTGTTCGGCGAGGCAGGCCACGGCGGCTTCCAGGAGCCGCTGCCGGGTGGCCCGGCTGCGGTCCTGTTTGGGAGTACGTTCCACACGGTCGCCGACCGTGCTCACAGCGCCCATGCGGGATCCCGTCGTTCCAGAAAGGCCGTCATGCCCTCACGGGCCTGTGCGGAGGCGAACAGGCGGGCCGAGAGTGCGGTGAGGTCGGCCGCGTCCCGGTCGAAGGCTTCCAGCACCCTAGCGGTGAGCAGCCGTTTCGTCTCCGCCAGGGCTTCGGGGGCCGCCTTGCGCAGGCCGTCCAGGAGGGGTTCCAGTACGTCGTCCACGGCGTCGCCGGTCGCCGTCAGGAGGCCGATGCGGGCGGCCTCGGCGGCGTCGAAGCGTTCGCCGGTGAGGTAGTAGCGGGCGAGGGCGCGGGGGTCGGTGCGGGGCAGCAGCGGCAGGGAGATCACCGCGGGGGCGACCCCGATCCGTACCTCGGTGAAGGCGAAGCTCGACCCGGTGGCCGCCACCCCGATGTCGCAGGTCGCCAGCAGGCCCAGTCCGCCCGCGCGGACGTGGCCGGTGACCCGGGCCAGGACCGGTTTGGGCAGCTCGATGATCTGCCGCAGCAGCCCCACCAGCGCGTCCGGGTCGGGAGGGTCCTTCAGGTCGGCGCCCGCGCTGAACGTGTTCCCGGTGTGGGTGAGGACGATCGCGCGTACGTCCCCGTCCTTCTCCCCTTCGGCCAGGGCGGTCGCCAGCTCGCCCACCAGCGCGGCCGACAGGGCGTTGCGGTTGTGGGGCGAGTCGAGGGTGAGGGTCTCGATTCCCCGCGCGCGCGTGCGGCCGATCAGTGTCACTGGAGCTCCTTCAGTCGGCGGCGCAGGATCTTCCCGGAGGCGGCCCGCGGTACCCCGTCGATGAAGGTGACCTGGCGGACGCGTTTGTAGGGGGCGACGCGTTCGGCGACGTACATCATGACCTCTCCTTCGGAGAGGTCGGTGGCGGTGGGCCCGCGGACCACGTACGCGTGCGGGACCTCGTTGCCGTCGTCGTTGTAGACGCCGATGACGGCGGCGTCGGCGATGCCGGGGTGGGTGAGGAGGAGGGCTTCGAGTTCGGCCGGGGCGACCTGGAAGCCCTTGTACTTGATGAGTTCCTTGACCCGGTCGACGACGAACAGCCACCCGCCGGCGTCGGTGTGGCCGACGTCGCCGGTGTGCAGCCAGCCGTCGGTGTCGATCATGGCGGCGGTGGCGTCGGGGCGGCCCAGGTAGCCCTTCATGACCTGGGGGCCGCGGATGAGGATCTCGCCGTCCTCGCCGACGCCGACGTCCTTGTCGGGGTCGTCGAGGGAGACGATGCGCATCTCGGTGCCGGCGATGAGGCGGCCGACCGTGCCGGGGGGTGCGTGGCGCATGGCGGCCAGGGGGACGACGTGGGTGCCGGGCGAGAGTTCCGTCATGCCGTACGCCTGGCCCACGGGCGGCAGGTTCAGGCGTTGCGAGCAGGCCTCGGCGAGCTTGGCGTCCAGGGGGGCGGCGGCGCTGATGATGTAGCGCAGCGTCGACAGGTCGTACTGGGTGACCAGCGGGTGCTTGGCGAGGGCCAGGACGATGGGCGGGGCGACGTACAGGCCGGTGATGCGATGGTTCTGGATGGCCGCGAGGAAGGTCTCCAGGTCGAAGCGGGGCAGGACGACGACGGTGGCGCCGTTGCGCAGGGGCCCGTTCATGAGGGCCGTCAGACCGTAGATGTGGAAGAAGGGCAGTACGGCGAGGATGCGGTCGCCGGGGCCCACCGCGAGGGCGGGTGAGAGCTGTGCGAGGTTGGTGGCGAGCTGGCGGTGGGTGAGCATGACGCCCTTGGGGATGCCGGTCGTGCCCGAGGAGTACGGCAGTGCCGCCACGTCCTCCACGGGGTCGATGTCGATGGCCGGTTCCGGGGCGGTCGAGCCCAGCATGTCGAGGAGCGAGCGGTGTCCCGGCGCGTTGTCGCAGACGAAGATCTCCTCGACGCCGCCCGCGAGTTCGGCCGCCCGGCGGGCCGTCTCCAGCAGCGGGGAGACGGTGACGATCCAGCGGGAGGCGGAGTCCCCCAGCTGCTTGGCGAACTCCTCCGGCGTGGCGAGCGGGTGCACGGTGGTGACGGTGGCCCCCGCGCGCGTGGCGGCGTAGAACGCCGTGGGGAACGCGATCGTGTTGGGGCTGTGCAGCGCGAGGACGTCTCCCTTGGCCACCCCCGCCTCGGCGAGCCCGGCGGCGACGCGCCGGTGGAACACGTCCAGTTGGGCGTAGGTGAGGGTGGTGCCGTTCGTGCCGTCGACGAGGGCGGGGGTGTCGCCGAACTCGGCGGCCCGGCCCAGGACGGCTTCGTGGATGGGGAGTTCGACGGGTGGGACGTCTGCGTACTCGCTGCGGAACACGGTTCCTCCAAGACGGCCTAGTACGACTTGGGCAGGCCCAGGGTCTGGTGGGAGACGTAGTTGAGAATCATCTCCCGGCTCACCGGGGCAATACGAGCCACGCGCGAGGCCGTTATCAACGAGGCGAGCCCGAACTCCCGGGTGAGGCCGTTTCCGCCGAGGGTGTGCACGGCCTGGTCGACCGCCTTCACGCAGGCCTCCCCCGCCGCGTACTTCGCCATGTTGGCGGCCTCGCCCGCGCCGACGTCGTCGCCGGTGTCGTAGAGATGGGCCGCCTTCTGCATCATCAGGCGGGCCAGTTCGAGGTCGATGTGCGCCTGCGCCAAGGGGTGCGCTATGGCCTGGTGGGCGCCGATGGGGGCGTTCCAGACGGTGCGGTCGCGGGCGTACTCGATGGCTTTGGAGAGCGCGTAGCGGCCCATGCCGATCGCGAAGGCGGCCGTCATGACGCGTTCGGGGTTCAGGCCGGCGAAGAGCTGGAGCAGGCCCGCGTCCTCTCCCCCACTGCCGAAAGCGTGGGAGGGGCCCCCACCGACGAGTGCGTCGGCGGGGAGGCGTACGTCGTCGAGGGTCAGCTCGAACTGCTTCTCCACTGCCTGGAGTTCCATGTCGATCTGACGGCGGGTGAAGCCTTCCGCGTCCCGGGGGACGATGAAGAGGCAGGGCTTGAGGCGGCCGGTACGGGAGTCTTCGGCGCGGCCGACTATGAGGGTGGCGTCGGCTATGTCGACGCCGGAGATGAAGACCTTGCGGCCGGTGAGGAGCCAGTCGGTGCCGTCTTTGCGGGCCGTGGTGGTGATGCGGTGGCTGTTGGAGCCGGCGTCGGGTTCGGTGATGCCGAAGGCCATGGTGCGGGTGCCGTCCGCCAAGGCGGGGAGCCAATCCTGCTTCTGGGCTTCCGTGCCGAACCTGGCGATCACTGTGCCGCAGATGGCCGGGGAGACGACCATCATGAGCAGGGGGCATCCTGCGGCGCCGAGTTCTTCGAGGACGATGGAGAGTTCGGAGATGCCGCCGCCTCCGCCTCCGTACTCCTCGGGGAGGTTGACGCCGAGGTAGCCGAGTTTGGCCGCCTCGGACCAGAGTTGTTCGCGGTCGTAGGTGCGGCCGTGGCGTTTGCCGAGGGCGGCTACCGCTGCTCGGAGGGCTTCGTGTTCGTCGGATTCGATCGTGGATGGCATGGGGCTCCTCCCGGGTGCGAGTTGTCTGTGGGTGGTCGCGCAGTTCCCCGCGCCCCTTAGGTGGGTTCCACTACCGCCAGTAGAGAGCCGACCGTCACCTGTTGGCCGGGCAGTACCTGGAGAGCGCTCAGTACTCCTGTGACGGGTGCCGTGATCTTGTGTTCCATCTTCATCGCCTCCAGCCATAGGAGGGACTCTCCGGCCTTCACGGGCGCTCCTACGGCCAAGCCCTCCGCGATCCTGACCACCGTTCCCGGCATGGGGGCCACCAGGGAACCCGGGGCCAGCTGGGCCGTGGGGTCCGGGAAGCGGGGCAGTGCCCGCAGCCTCGTCGCGTTGACGTGCACCTCGTCGGCGTACCTCGTCACCTCGAACTTCCGCTGCACGCCCTCCACTTCGAGTACGACCAGACGCGCGTCCGCGTGCACGACCCGCACGCCGTCCGCTTCCAGGCCGTCGCGTGTGTGGCGGTAGCGGACCTCGTGCTCCTCGCCCGCGTGCTCGTAGCGCTTGGTCTGGGGCTGGGAAGGAACGTTGCGCCAGCCTCCGCCGAAGCGGGACGGGCGGCTCCGGGCGTCGGCGAGGGCTGCGGCCAGGGGGGCGTACGGGTCGGGGAGCGTCACCGTCAGGGACGGGAGATGGCGGTCGTAGAACGCCGTGGTCATCGCCTTCGTCGTGAAGTCGTCGTGGCGCAGGCTGCGGACCAGCAGGTCCCTGTTGGTGGTCGGGCCGTGGATCGTGGCCCGTTGCAGCGCGCCCGCCAGTTTGCGGAGTGCCTCCGTGCGGGTGGGGGCGTGGGCGATGACCTTGGCGAGCAGGGGGTCGTAGTGGACGCCGATCTCGGTGCCGTCGTCGTAGCCGGTGTCGAGGCGGACGGATTCCGGGACGGTCAGGCGGTGGAGGGTGCCCGTCTGGGGGGTCCAGTCGGTCGACGGGTCCTCGGCGTAGAGGCGGGCCTCGATGGCGTGGCCACGCGCGCGTGGAGGTTGGTCCGCGTCCAGCGCGCGGCCCTCCGCAACCGCGATCTGGAGAGCCACCAGGTCCACGTCGAACACCGCCTCCGTCACCGGGTGTTCGACCTGGAGGCGGGTGTTCATCTCCAGGAACTGCGCCTTGTCGTCGGTGACCAGGAACTCGACGGTGCCGGCGCCCACGTAGTCGACCGCGCGGGCGGCGCGTACGGACAGCGCGTGCAGCTCGGCCACGAGTCCCTCGGAGAGTCCGGGGGCCGGGGACTCCTCGATGACCTTCTGGTGGCGGCGCTGGAGGGAGCAGTCGCGGGTGCCGAGCGCCCAGACCGTGCCGTGGGTGTCGGCGAGGACCTGGACCTCTACGTGGCGGCCGTTCTCGATATACGGCTCCAGGAAGACCTCGCCGTCCCCGAAGGCGCTCGCGGCCTCGGCGCGGGCGCCCTCCAGCGCGGCGCTCAGCTCCTCCATGCGGCGCACGATCCGCATCCCGCGTCCCCCGCCGCCCGCGGCCGCCTTCACCAGCAGGGGCAGATCGGCCTCGGTGGGCTCCCCCAGCGGCGCGAGGCCCATCAGCTCCTTCGCGCGCGTCTTGGACGCCATCGCCTCGATCGACGCGGGGCTCGGACCGATCCACACCAGTCCCGCGTCCAGGACGGCGCGGGCGAAGTCCGCGTTCTCGGAGAGGAAGCCGTAGCCGGGGTGCACGGCGTCCGCGCCCGCCGCGACCGCCGCCTTCACGATCAGGTCGCCGCGCAGATACGTCTCCGCAGGGGTCGCCCCCGGCAGCCGTACCGCCGTGTCGGCCACGCGCGCGTGGAGGGCGTTCGCGTCGGCGTCCGAGTGCACGGCGACCGTCCGGATTCCCAGCTCACGGCAGGTGCGGAAGACGCGGCAGGCGATCTCGCCGCGGTTGGCGACCAGAACGGTTCCGATCACGAAAGATTCTCTTTCCACTAGATCACCGCAACCATCAATCGAGGAACCACGACGGCGAGCAACCAGGTCCGCGAGAGCGGCGGCGGTTCAGCCGCAAAGGGGGGCCCTCACATCCGGAAGATGCCGAAGCCGCCACGCGCGCCCTCGTAGGGCGCCGTGTGGATGGCCGACAGGCACAGGCCGAGGACGGTGCGGGTGTCGCGGGGGTCGATGACGCCGTCGTCGTAGAGCCGCCCGGACAGGAACATCGGCAGCGACTCGGACTCGATCTGCTGCTCCACCAGGGCCCGCAGAGCCGCGTCGCCCTCCTCGTCGTACGACTGCCCCTTCGCCGCCGCCGACTGCCGGGCCACGATCGAGAGGACGCCGGCGAGCTGCTGCGGGCCCATCACGGCCGACTTGGCGCTGGGCCAGGCGAAGAGGAAGCGGGGCTCGTAGGCCCGCCCGCACATGCCGTAGTGCCCGGCGCCGTACGAGGCTCCCATCAGCACGGACAGGTGCGGGACACGGGAGTTGGAGACCGCGTTGATCATCATCGCGCCGTGCTTGATGATGCCGCCCTGCTCGTACTCCTTGCCGACCATGTAGCCGGTGGTGTTGTGCAGGAAGAGGAGCGGGATGTCCCGCTGATTGGCCAGCTGGATGAACTGGGCCGCCTTCTGGGACTCCTCGCTGAACAGGACTCCCTGCGCGTTCGCCAGCACGCCGACCGGATAGCCGTGCAGCGAGGCCCACCCCGTGGTCAGGCTGGTCCCGTACAACGGCTTGAACTCGTCGAAGTCGGAGGCATCGACGATCCGGGCGATGACCTCGCGGGGGTCGAAGGGCACCTTCAGATCGCCGGGGACGATCCCCAGCAGCTCCTCCGCGTCGTACTTGGGCGGCTCGGCCGGGCCCGGATCGTCGTACGCCTTGCGGTGGTTGAGGCGTGCCACGACCCGGCGTGCCTGCCGTAGAGCGTCCTGCTCGTCGACGGCGAAGTAGTCGGCGAGGCCCGACACGCGCGCGTGCATCTCCGCGCCGCCGAGGGACTCGTCGTCGCTCTCCTCCCCCGTGGCCATCTTCACCAGCGGCGGACCGCCCAGGAACACCTTCGCGCGCTCCTTGACCATGATCACGTGGTCGGACATGCCGGGGATGTACGCGCCTCCGGCGGTGGAGTTCCCGAAGACGACGGCGACCGTCGGGATCCCGGCGGCGGAGAGGCGGGTCAGATCCCGGAAGATGGCCCCGCCGGGAATGAAGATCTCCTTCTGTGACGGCAGATCGGCGCCCCCGGACTCGACCAGGCTGATGCAGGGCAGCCGGTTGGCGAGCGCGATGTCGTTCGCGCGCAACGCCTTCTTCAGCGACCAGGGGTTGCTGGCGCCTCCGCGCACGGTCGGGTCGTTCGCGGTGATCAGGCACTCCACGCCCTCGACGACCCCGATCCCGGTGACCAGGGAGGCGCCGACGGTGTAGTCGCTGCCCCAGGCGGCGAGCGGGGACAGTTCCAGGAACGGCGTGTCGGGGTCGAGGAGCAGCTCGATGCGCTCACGGGCGAGCAGCTTGCCGCGCTTGCGGTGCCGTTGGACGTACTTCTCGCCGCCGCCCGCGAGGGCCTTGGCGTGCTCGGCGTCCAGTGCGGTGAGCTTGGCGAGCATGGTCTCGCGGTGGGCGCGGTAGTCGGGGCCGTTGGGGTCCAGCGCCGACGACAGGACGGTCACAGCAGCTCCTCCGGGATGTCCAGGTGGCGGGAGCGCAGCCATTCGCCGAGGGCTTTGGCCTGCGGGTCGAAGCGGTGCTGGGCGGCGACGCCGGCGCCGAGGATGCCCTCGACGACGAAGTTGAGGGCGCGCAGGCCCGGGAGGGCGTGGCGGGTGACGGGCAGGCCGGCGGTCTCCGGGAGGAGTTCGCGGAATCGGTCGACGCTCAGCGCGTGCGCGAGCCAGCTCCAGGCCTCGTCGGTCCGGGCCCAGACACCCACGTTGGCGTTCCCGCCCTTGTCACCGCTGCGGGCGCCGACGACGAGCCCGAGAGGAGCGCGGCGCGTGGGCCCCGACGGAAGGGGCTCGGGCAGCGGCGGCTCCGGCACGTCTTCCAGTACGACGGTGACCTGGGCCGGTGCCACGGACACCCGCCGCCCGTCATGGAGGACCGCCACATGGGGAACGGCCCCATGGGGGACGTACACATCCTCGAAGACCCCATAGGGCGCGCCCTTTCCAGGTGGTGCCAGCACATGGAAGCCGGGGTAGCTCGCCAGCGCGAGCTCGATGGCGGCCCCGCTGAGCGCCCGCCCCACGGCCTCCTGGTCCGGGTCCCGTACGACGAGCCGCAGCAGCGCGCTCGCGGTCTCCTCGGTGTCGGCGTCGGGGCGGTCGGTGCGGACGAGGTCCCAGCGCACCTCGCTCACCTTGCCGAGGGCCGCCTCCAACTGCCCCTTCACCAGCGCGGCCTTGGCCTCGATGTCGAGCCCGGTCAGCACGAAGGAGACCTCGTTGCGGAAGCCGCCGAGCCGGTTGAGGCCGACCTTGAGGGCGGGGGGCGGGGGTTCGCCGTGGACCCCGTCGACGCGGACGCGGTCGGGGCCGTCCTGGGTGAGGCGGACCGTGTCGAGGCGGGCGGTGACATCGGGGCCCGCGTACCGGGCGCCGCCCGTCTCGTACAGGAGCTGCGCGGTCACCGTGCCGACGTCGACGAAGCCGCCGGTGCCGGGGTGCTTGGTGATGACCGCCGAGCCGTCCTCGTGAAGCTCGGCGAGCGGGAAGCCGGGGCGTCGGACGTCCCCCTCCCGGAAGAAGGAATAGTTCCCGCCGGTCGCCTGCGTCCCGCACTCCAGCACATGCCCGGCGACGACGGCCCCCGCCAGCCGGTCGTACTCCCCCGGCGCCCACCCGAAGTGCGCGGCGGCGGGCCCGGTGACCAGGGCCGCGTCCGTCACACGCCCGGTGACCACGATGTCGGCGCCCTCGCGCAGACAGGCGGCGATACCGAAGCCGCCGAGGTAGGCGTGGGCGGCGAGGCTGCCGGGGTGCTGTGCGGTGAGGTCGTCGCCCTCGACATGGGCGACGCGGACGGGGATGCCGAACCGGCCCGCCAACTCCCGCACCCGGTCGGCGAGTCCGGCCGGGTTGAGGCCGCCGGCATTGGCCACGAGCTTGACGCCCCGCTCATGGGCGAGACCGAGCGAGTCCTCGAGTTGGCGCAGGAAGGTGCGGGCGTAACCGGCGCCGGGGGCCTTCAGACGGTCGCGGCCGAGGATGAGCATGGTCAGTTCGGCGAGGTAGTCGCCGGTGAGGACGTCGAGTTCGCCGCCGGTGAGCATCTCGTGCAGGGCGTCGAACCGGTCGCCGTAGAAGCCGGAGGCGTTGCCGATACGCAGCGTGCTCACCCGGCCGCCCCCTTCGGCGGGCGTCCACCGCCCGGTGGGCCCGCGAAGGCCTGGGCGATGTCGAGCCAGCGGTCGGCGTCGGAGCCTTCGGTGCGCAGGGCGAGGTCGGCGCGGTGGGCACGGTGGGTGACGAGGAGGCAGAAGTCGAGGGCGGGGCCGGTGACGCGGTCGGTGGCGTTCTCGGGGCCGTAGATCCACAACTCGCCCGAAGGGGCGGTGAGTTCGATGCGGAACTCCTCGAACGGCGGGGTGAGCCCGTGCACGCCGAAGGAGAAGTCGCGGGTGCGGACACCGAGCCGGGCGATATGGCTCAGCCGGTCGGTGGGGGCGCGGGTCACGCCCAGTGCGTCCGCCACGTCCAGGCCGTGCGCCCAGGTCTCCATGAGGCGGGCGGTGGCCATGGAGGCGGTGGACATGGGCGGGCCGTACCAGGGGAAACGGGCGCCGTCGGGGGCGGCCCGCAGGGCGTCGGCCAGGTCCTCACGTCCCGCGCGCCAGTAGGCGAGCAGCCGCGCCGGGGGCTTCCCGGCACCCTCCTCGGCACCGTTGTCCACGAAGTCCCCGGGTGCGGCGAGCGCCTTCTCGACCTCGCGGGAGAAGCCGTCCTGATCGGTCACCGCCAGCAGGGAGGAGTGGTCGGTCCAGGCGAGGTGGGCGATCTGGTGGGCGATGCTCCAGCCGGGGGCGGGCGTCGCGAGCCGCCATTGCTCGGGGCTCAACTCGGCCACGAGCAGGTCGAGCTCCTCGCTCTCGGCGCACAGATCATCGATGACGGGCGTCGGGTCTGCCATGGAGCGAGGATGTCAGCGCCCACAAAAACAAGCAAGCGTGCTTGCATGAAAATGTGCGGCCCCTTTGTCTGCCACTGGCGACGCCCGACTTTTCCACAAGCCGAGATCCCTGCGCATTCACATGGCCACTCTCAGTCATGGGAGGTGGTCGGCATGCGGATCCGTGAACTCGACCCCAGCGCATCGCCGTTGGACTACTACGGCTACGAGCTGCGCCGCGTACGGGAGGAGGCGGGGCTGACGCTGGCGCAGCTCGGGGCGATCGTGTTCTGTACCGGGTCGCTGATCGGACAGATCGAGACGGCGACGAAGGTGCCGCAGCGCGAGTTCTCCGAGCGGGTGGACGCGGCGATGGGGACGGACGGGATGTTCTCGCGGCTGGTGGGGCTGGTGCTGCGGAGTCAGTTGCCGAACTGGTTCCAGCCGTATGCGGAGATGGAGGCGAAGGCGGGGTTGGGAACTGCTGTCAGTTGACGGTGCTTGGGTGTGTTTGAGCGTGTATGGGTGAGCGTTGCGGCTACCGTGCGCGAATTCGATGGAACGGGAGTTCTTGCATCGAATGCGTGACCTTTGCGGGAGGGGTTCGTTGGGCGTGGTGAGGGAGCTACGGCATCGGGCGGGGGGTGAGGGGAATGGGCGGGCTGCGCGAGGTGGTCGGTGCCGTTCGTCGCTCTCGGCCCTTCTGGTGTGGCGATCCGTACCCGGCTCAAGCACCTCACGCCCGAGGATGAGAAGGTTCTGCGCCTGGTGGGTGCGCACCTGGGCTCGCTGGCCTCGAAGGACCTCAAAGCGCGTTGCGCTGACGGCCTGGAGCACTCCAGCGAGACGTGGGCGGCCCGGAAGCGGGAGCTGACGGCCGAGGCGTCGTCCAGGTGGGCGGGCAGCATCACGAAGGCCACGCACGATCAGTGGGCACTCGCCAGGCGCGGGCAGTCGGCGCACGTCCAGTCCCTGGGGTGGAGCGGCTGACACGGTCGGAGGTCATCCGCTGACGCGGGGCAGCACAGCCGCACCGTTCTCGCCGTCCGGCGCGCGTGAAGGCGGGACGATCGGAGCCGACGGCGGCCGCGTCCCCGCCAGACTGTCGAGAAGGTTCCTGCGGATCGGGTGGAGCCGCGGTGCGCGTCGGTAGCCGAGGTGGCGTTCCAGGGGCCAGAAGACGGGCTGGCCCGCGGTGCGTCCTGGTTCCGTTGTGGCGGGTTCGGCTGTTGGGTCCACCCCGTCCTTCCATTCCACGTCCTCGAATGCGCCGTTCTCCGCGGCGCCCTCGACGACGGGTCCCGCCAGTACGTCGGTGGTGCGGTGGATGTTGATCCAGGCGTGCAGGTTCCGCAGGGCGTGGATCGAGTCGGCGGGCGCGTAGCCGGGGTAGTGGCGCCGGAACACCACCCCGACCGGGCTGCCCGTGGTCAGCAGGGCGATGCGCCGGCGCAGTCCGGGCCGTACCTGCCACAGGGCCGCCACGGCGATCACGGATCCCATGGAGTGTGCCTGGATCAGCAGGCGGCGGCGGTCGTTCTCGTCCAGCAGGTACTCGATCCGGTGCACGAGTTCGGGGACGGTGCGCACCGCCCAGGCCGCCGGGGTGAACGGGTGCGCCGCACGCGGCCAGAACGCGCCGAACGCCCAGGCCAGCCCCGCGTTCCGGCGCATCTCGGGCCGCAGCACGATGGCGCGTACGGCGAACACGGCCACCGCGACGAGACCCACCAGGATGACGGCCCCGAGCGTCGTCAGCTGCTGGAGTACATCGACCATGACGTCCCGTACGCCGGCCAGCCAGGAGCCGTCGCCGACCCAGTAGGCCCCGTACATGGCGCAGGTCAGGAGGACGACCAGGACCGCGAGGGTGGCCAGGCCGCGGTCGTACCAGATCAGGGCGCGGATTCCGGCGTACTCCGCGAACCGCAGCCTTTTCCACTGGCGTTGGTTGTCGAGGATGTCGTCGGGGTCCGCGTCGGGATCGGGGGCGGGGGGCGAGACGTTCCGCAGCCAAGGCCGGCGCAGGGCCGTGCACGCGGCGGCGATCGCGCCCACCGCCACGCCGAGCAGCACGACCAGCGGGAAGGCCGCCGCGACCACCTGGACGGCCCGCGGGATGAGGGCCGCGTACGGGTCGCCGTCGGGGGTGAGCCAGCCCTGGAGCCACAGGGAGAACGCCGCGGTGTACAGCCAGCCCACGAAGCAGGCCAGCACGCCCACCACGGGTCCCAGCAGCCCGTACAGGGTCGTCCTCGACGCCGAACCGGTCTCGCCGCGGACCATCGCGAGACAGGCGATGACCATGAGCACGAGTCCGACGCCCTGGGCGATGACCACGTAGTTCGCCTCCGCGCCCATGCCGGGCAGCATCGTGGAGCGCTCGCGGGCGGCGTCCCAGTCCCGGGACGGCACCGCGCAGCACACCATGGCACCGACCGTCACCGCCAAGCAGCCGCCGACAGCCCCTTTCGCGTACCGCAGGGGCCATCGGAGCCTGTGCCGCGGAGTGCCCATGGTTCCCTCGCGCTGGACGTAGCTGGCGCGGAAGTACGGGCCGTCGATCACCACGAGGACGGCGATCACCAGGATCAGCACGAACAGGGTCAGGGCCAGGGTGGCGTCGCCCTCGCGCAGGTCGTACTGGAGCGGCGGGACGATGAGCAGCATGGCCACCGTGAGCAGTCCCGCGCACAGGTGCCGTGTGGTCAGGCCCTTCGCCCGCGTGTTGTGCTCCCAGAAGCCGCGGACCTCCAGGGGCCGACGGGTGCGGTGTCCGTTGCGCCGGTGCCGGTCCTCCTCCTCGGCCCGTTCGTAGTTCTCGCGCGCGGCGGTCCTGAGCACCGGGCGGTACTCGCGTTTGGCGTCCCGGGCGCTGAACGCCATCAGGGTGCCGACGATCAGAGGCGCGAGGGCCGCGAGGGCCAGGCACGTCCCGGTGTCCGGCTCACGGGCCGCGGTCACCGCGAAGTTGCCCGAGACGCAGTCGGCGGTCTCGGCTCCGCACTGCCAGACGACCTGGTCCATGGCCGCCTGTCCGAAGACGCCGACCAGCATCACCGTCAGGGAGAGTCCGAGCAGCCGCGCTCCGAAGCTGTACAGGGAGCCGTGCCATGAGCGTTCCGGTAAGCGTGGCTGCATCCACGTCACCAGGTTGATCACGAGAAAGGGCAGCAGGAAGAGCCAGGCCGCCCGGCCGGCCCCGCCGATCAGCAGCCGGGGCCAGTCGTACACCTCCCGCAGGGGGCGCGGCCCGTCCGTGTCCTCCTCGGCGGGCCGGTACCACCCCGCGCTGTCGTCCCCGCTCACCTGGCGTACACCGGGCGGCCGGAGCACCTCCTCGCGGTCCACGACGCCGGTGCCGGGTATGACCAGTTCGATCAGTTCGATCGGCTCCGGCGGGGGTGGTTCGCCGACGGGCGCACCCGGTGTTCCGTTGTCCATGAGAGCTCAGGGTGAGGCTGCCGACGGCTGCTGACAATGCGCAGAATGTACGAGAAGTCGGCTGTCCGGAAGGCGGCCCGGGCTTCCCGCGGGCCTCAGGAACCGTCCTCCTGAACCTTGGCCTTCCCCCGCCCCACCTGGGTCCGCACCGCCCCCATGCTCGCCGCGATGACCAGGGCGATCGCGGCGGCCTCGGTCATGGAGAGAGCCTGGTTCAGGATGAGGAAGCCGGCGCTCGCGGCGATGGCCGGTTCGAGGCTCATCATGATCGCGAAGGTGGAGGCGGGGAGGCGGCGCAGGGCGACGAGTTCGAGGGTGTAGGGCAGGACCGAGGAGAGGATCGCCACGGCCGAGCCGAGGGCGATCGTCGTGGGGTCGAGGAGCTTCGCGCCGGATTCGGCGACGCCCAGCGGGAGGAACACCAGCGCCGCGACGACCATGGCGAGGGCGAGCCCGTCGGCCTGCGGGAAGCGGCGGCCCGTACGGGCGCTGAAGACGATGTACGCCGCCCACATGGCGCCGGCGCCCAGGGCGAACAGGACACCGACGGGGTCGAGGCCGCCGAAGCCTCCGCCGCTGAGGAGGAAGACGCCGCCGAGGGCGAGAGCGGCCCAGACGAGGTTGACCGCCCGGCGGGAGGCGATGACGGAGAGCGCCAGGGGGCCGAGCACCTCCAGGGCGACCGCCGGGCCCAGCGGGATGCGGTCGATGGACTGGTAGAAGAGCCCGTTCATCCCGGCCATCGTGATGCCGAAGACGACGACCGTGCCCCAGTCCGCACGCGTGTACCCGCGCAGCCTCGGCCGGCAGACGACGAGCAGGACCAGCGCGGCCGCCACCAGCCGCAGGGTCACCACACCGGACGCCCCGGCCCGCGGCATCAGGCTCGCCGCGAGGGCGCCGCCGAACTGCACCGAGATGCCCGCGGAGAGCACCAGACCGATGGAACCGAGGGAATCCCGGCGGTGCGGGACTCCTGCCGGAGCGGTCTGGGCGACGGGGGTCTCGGAAACCGGGGTCGGCGTGCTCACGGGGCCTTCCAGAGGACTTGGCGCGGATTTCGTTCATCTTGATGGACTTACAAGTCCACAGTAATGGACTACGTCAGGCGCGTGAACCTTTTTTGCCACTGTTTCCGGATGACTCGGCTCACGCCCCAGGACCCTCCAGCCCCTCCGCCAGCACCTCCGCCAGATGCCGCCCCCGCACCCCCGCCAGCTGCCCCAGCTGCGTCCGGCAGGAGAAGCCGTCCGCCAGGACCACCGCCCCGTGGGCCGCCGCCCGCACCGCCGGCAGGAGCTGTTCCTCCGCGCAGGCCCGCGACACCTCGAAGTGGCCCTTCTCGAAGCCGAAGTTGCCCGCGAGTCCGCAGCAGCCGCCCGCCAGCTCACCGGTCAGGCCCGCGGCTTCCCGCAGCCGCCGCTCGGCCGCGTCTCCGAGGACCGCGTGCTGATGGCAGTGGGTCTGGCCGACCGCCGGACGGTCCACGCGAGGCGGCCGCCAGTCCGGCGCCAGGCGCTCCAGCGCCTCCGCGAAGGTCACCACCCGCGAGGCGAGACGCGCGGCCCGCTCGTCGTCGTGGAGCAGCTCCGGCAGGTCCGTGCGGAGCGCCGCCGCGCAGCTCGGTTCCAGGACCACCACCAGGAGGTCCGTCTCCAGTACCGGTGCCATCAGGTCGAGGGTGCGGCGCAGGACCGTACGGGCGCGGTCGAGCTGGCCCGTGGAGACGTACGTCAGACCGCAGCAGACCCGGCCGCGGCGCGCCGCGAGCGGACGGAAGCCCCCGGACGCCGTGCGCAGGGTCGGCGGCAGCACGGTCCCGATCCCCGCCGCCTCCAGGACCCGTACCGCCGCCCGCCCCACCTCGGGCGACAGATGCTCGGTGAAGGTGTCCGGCCACAGCACGACCCTTCCGCGCGGCCCCTCGCCCCGCGGCCTGAACGACCGGCTGAACGTCCTGGTCGCCAGCCGCGGAATGTCCCGCTCGGGAGCGAGCCCGCCGAGCCTCTTCGCGACGGCCGCCAGCGGGCGCACCGCGGCCAGCGCATTGGCCAGCCGCGCCGCACGCGTACGGGCCACCGCCCGCAGCCACACCGGCAGCCACCCCATCGCGTAGTGCGCGGCCGGGCGGCGCCGCCCCTCATAGTGGTGGTGCAGGAACTCCGCCTTGTACGTGGCCATGTCGACCCCGACCGGACAGTCCGACCGGCAGCCCTTGCAGGACAGGCACAGATCCAGCGCGTCCCGCACCTCCTCGGAGCGCCAGCCGTCGGTGACCAGTTCACCCGCGAGCATCTCGTGCAGCAGCCGGGCCCGCCCGCGCGTGGAGTGCTCCTCCTCGCCGGTCGCGCGGAAGGACGGGCACATGACGGAGGACCCGGGCGCGGACGTCGTACGGCACTTCGCCACGCCCACGCACCTGCGGACCGCCGCGGAGAAGTCACCGCCGTCGGCGGGGTAGCCGAAGGCCACGTCGACCGGCTCGCGGGGCAGGACGGAGAAGCGGAGGTTCGAGTCCAGCGGCGCCGGGCGCACCAGCATCCCGGGGTTCAGCAGGTCGTCCGGGTCCCACACGCCCTTCGCCCGCTCGAAGAGCCCCACCAGCTCCGGGCCGTACATCCGGGGCAGCAGCTCCGCCCGCGCCTGCCCGTCCCCGTGCTCACCGGACAGCGAGCCGCCGTGCGCCGCGACCAGGTCGGCGAGCTCCTGCGAGAAACGCCGGAAGCGGCTGACCCCCGCGTCCGTCAGCAGATCGAAGTCGATACGGACGTGGATGCAGCCGTCCCCGAAATGGCCGTACGGCGTCCCGCGCAGCCCGTGCTCGCCCAGCAGCCCCCTGAAGTCCCGCAGATACGCGCCCAGCCGGGCGGGCGGCACCGCGCAGTCCTCCCAGCCGGGCCAGGCCTCGGAGCCGTCCGGCATCCGGGTCGCCGTACCGCTGGCGTCCTCGCGGATGCGCCACAGGGCGCGCTGGCCGGCCGGATCCGTCACGACCACCGCGTCCATGACATCGGCGGCCCGCACGATCGTCTCCGCACGCGCGCGTGCCTCGGCCTCGGTGTCGCCGCCCGTCTCCACGAACAGCCACGCCCCGCCACGGGGCAGCGCCACCGCCGCGGGCACCAGGTCGGCCGCCATGCCCTCCACCGTCAGGGGGCCGTACGGCAGCAGTCCGGCCGCGGCCTCGGCGGCCGCGCCCTCGTCCGGGTATCCCAGCACCGCGAGGGCACGCGCGCGTGGTGACGCGACGAGTCGTACGACGGCTTCGGTGAGGATCCCCAGCGTGCCCTCGCTCCCGCAGAAGGACCGGGCGACATCCGCACCCCGCTCCGGCAGCAGCGCGTCCAGCGCATACCCGGAGATCCGGCGGGGCAGCTCGGGGAAACCGGTCCGCAGCCGCGCCAGGTCCCCCTCCACCAGCTCCCGCAGCCCCTCCGGCGCGCCCGCCCACCCCGGCCCCAGCCGCGACCGCCGCCCGCGCGCGGTGACCACGTCCAGCTCCCGCACACTGTCCGCGGTCGTTCCCCACGCCACCGAGTGCGAGCCGCACGAGTTGTTCCCGATCATCCCGCCGAGCGTGCAGCGGCTGTGGGTGGAGGGGTCGGGGCCGAAGCGCAGCCCGTGCGGGGCGGCGGCCTCCTGGAGCCGGTCGAGGACGAGACCGGGCTGTACGACGGCGGTGCGCGACACAGGGTCGAGGGCCAGCAGCCGGTTCATGTGCCGGGTGAAGTCCAGCACCACCCCGGTGCCGGTCGCCTGGCCGGCGATGGAGGTGCCGCCGCCCCGCGCGACGACCGGTACCGCGTGCTCCCGGCACACGGCGAGGACGGCGGCGACGTCGTCGGCGTCGCGTGGGGCCACGACACCGAGCGGGACCCGCCGGTAGTTGGACGCGTCCATGGTGGTCAGCGCGCGGGAGGTGACGTCGAAGCGGACGTCGCCCTGGACGGCTTTACGCAGAGCGGCCTCTAGATCCGTCATGTGTCCAGCAAATCAAACGCCGCGTCTCAGCCGACGGACTGCGTTTCGACCAGGTTTCCCGTACCGGCTAACCTCACTCCGTGGCTGAGATCCAGATTCCCGCTGACATCAAGCCCGCCGACGGTCGATTCGGCGCGGGCCCCTCCAAGGTGCGGACGGAAGCGCTGGACGCGCTGGCCGCAACCGGTACGTCCCTGCTGGGCACCTCACACCGCCAGGCCCCGGTCAAGAACCTAGTCGGCCAGGTCCGTGAGGGCATCAGTGCACTGTTCTCCCTGCCCGAGGGGTACGAGGTCGTCCTCGGCAACGGCGGCTCGACCGCGTTCTGGGACGTGGCGACCCACGGCCTGATCGAGCACCGGTCGCAGCACCTCACCTTCGGCGAGTTCTCCTCGAAGTTCGCGAAGGCCGCCAAGCTCGCGCCCTGGCTCGCCGAGACCGTCGTCATCTCCTCCGAGCCGGGCACCCACCCGGAGCCCGAGGCGGTGTTCGGCGTCGACACCTACGCCCTCACCCACAACGAGACCTCCACCGGTGTCGCCGCCCCGATCAAGCGCGTGGCCGGTGCCGACGAGGACGCCCTCGTCCTCGTGGACGCGACGAGCGGCGCCGGCGGTCTGCCCGTCGACATCGCCGAGACGGACGTCTACTACTTCGCCCCGCAGAAGTCCTTCGCCTCCGACGGCGGCCTGTGGATCGCCGTCTTCTCCCCGGCCGCGATCGAGCGCGCCGAGCGCGTCCACGCGTCCGGCCGCCACGTGCCGGAGTTCTTCTCGCTCCCCACGGCGATCGACAACTCCCGCAAGAACCAGACGTACAACACCCCGGCCCTCGCCACCCTCTTCCTGCTCAACCAGCAGCTGGAGTGGTTCAACGGCCAGGGCGGTCTGGCCTGGTCCACGGCCCGTACGAAGGACTCCTCGACCCGCCTCTACGGCTGGGCCGAGGAGAGCAAGTACGCGAGCCCGTTCGTCGCCGACGCCGCCAAGCGCTCGCAGGTCATCGGCACGATCGACTTCTCCGACGAGATCGACGCCGCCGCGGTCGCCAAGGTCCTGCGCGCCAACGGCATCGTCGACACCGAGCCCTACCGCAAGCTCGGCCGCAACCAGCTCCGCGTCGCCATGTTCCCGGCGATCGACCCGGCGGACGTCGAGGCGCTGACGAAGTGCGTCGACTACGTGATCGAGAAGCTGTAGTCGCCCAAGTTCGTACGACGATGAAGGGCGCCCGGGCGAACACCCGGACGCCCTTCTCGCGTACGGCGCTCCCCTAGGCCGCCGTACAGCTCACACTCGGCACACCCCCGCCCCCGGGCGCGCCGCCGAACCCGAAGCTCGCCGAACCGCCCGCGGCGACCGAGCCGTTGTGCGAGGCGTTGGACGCGGTCACGGTCGACCCGCTCTGCGTGTACGACGCGTTCCACATGCTCGTCACCCGCTGTGAGCCGCTCCAGGTCCAGGTCACCTTCCACGAACTGATCGCGGTCGTACCGGTGTTGGTCACCTTCACCTCGGCGTTGAAGCCGCCGCCCCAGTCGCTGCTGACGGTGTAGGCGGCGGTGCAGGCCGCCGTGCCGCCGCCGGGGTCGCCCGGATCACCGGGGTCGCCGCCGCCCGCCGGGAAGCCCGGCGCCTTGACGCTCGCCAGGTAGCCGTCCTTCACGGTGTCCACGGTCTGCCAGTCGTCCTTGAGGATCCCGCCCGTGTCACCGGAGTTGGGGTTCCAGGACCAGAAGGTCCAGTGGAAGGAGTCCGAGCCGTACGTCGACGTCGGCCGCAGATAGTCCACCAGCGCGGCCAGCCACCGCTGGTCCACGGTCGACTGGAGGGTCGTGCCGAACTCGCCCACCCACACGGGCGCGATGTTCTGCTTGAAGATGTAGCCCCAGTACTTGTCCCAGATGCCGGGCATGTTGGCGGGGAAGGTGGGATCGCTGAACCAGCTCTGCTGGGCCACGGACGTGGCGTAGTCGTGCGCCGAGTAGACGACCCGGTTCGCCACGTTCAGCTGGACCGGGTGGTCGGCCACTCCCATCAGGTTGCCGCCCCACCAGCCGGAGACACCGTTGTACGTCTGGACACCCTCGACGAAGATCAGCAGCTCGGGGTTGACGGCCAGGACCGCGTTGCCGGCCCGCTGGGCGGCCAGACGCCAGTCCCTCGTCGTGTCGCCGCAGCCCCAGCAGGCCGGGTCGTGGGGCTCGTTGTGGAGGTCGATGCCCACGACGGTGTCCTGGCCGAGGTAACGGGTCGCCAGGTTCTTGAGGTTGGCGATCCAGGTCGACTCCGGGACCGCCGAGGTGTACCAGAGCGCCGACTGGCCGCCGGAGTCCGGGCGGTGCCGGTCGAGGATGACCTTGAGGCCGTCCTGACCGGCGTACGAGACGATCTTGTCCAGGATCTGGAGGGAGTTGAGTCCTTGCAGGTCGGCGTTCTTGCCGCTGGAGAAGTCGATGCTGTTGGGGACGGTCCCCGACTTGAAGATGTCGTCGCTGAACGGGATGCGGATCGTGTTGTAGCCCAGCGTTTTCATCTGGTCGATCATGCTCTTGTAGTCGCGTGACCAGAGGCCGTGGAGGACGTAGTTGCCGGTCTCGAAGCCGAACCAGTTGATGCCGGCGATACGGACCGGCTGCCCGGCCTCGTCCAGGATCTGGCGGCCGCTGGTGTGCCAGTAGCCGGCGCCGGCCGCGGCCTCGGCGGCCTGGGCACTCTGGGCCGTCAGCGCGCCCAGCGGTAGGAGCAGGGCCGCCGCCACCGCGCACAGCGCTCTTCGCAAGCTGCGGAACATGTAGCTGCTTCCTCTCGGGGAGGGGGCGCGGGCCCGGAACTGGGTGGGAGCGCTCCCACACCCGCACCTCCCATGGAAGTCAGGTCACATGGACACGTCAAGACGCTGGACACTACCGGCTGAGCTTCTGAAACCTGCGTATCGCCAAGGGCAGGAAGATCGCCGTCAGGATCACCGGCCACACGTACGCCATGAGCAGCGCGTGCTGCTCGACCCAGGAGTCCCCGCCGCCGACCGGGGTGCCGAACAGGTCGCGGGTGGCGGCGGCCGTGGAGGAGATCGGGTTCCAGGAGGCCACGGCGCCGAGCCAGTCGGGCATCAGCTGGGGTGCGACGAAGATGCTGGAGATCATCGTGAGGGGGAAGGCCACCGCGAACAGGCCGCCCGCCGCCTCCGGGTTGGGCACGATCAGCCCCAGCCACACACCGATCCAGATCAGCGCGAACCGCAGCCACAGCAGCAGCCCGAACGCGGCGAGGAAGCCCAGGCCCCCGTCCGGCCGCCAGCCCATGGCGATCGCGGTCAGCATCATGATGGCCAACTCGGCGCAGGCGACCAGCAGATCGGTGACCCCGCGCCCGGCCACGACCGCCGAGGACGCCATCGGCATGGAACGGAACCGGTCGATCACGCCCTTCGTGGCGTCGTACACCACGAGCGTCGCGGTGTTGATGAAGCCGAACGCCATCGTCATCACGAACATCCCGGGCATCAGGAAGTCCTTGTAGTCCCCGCCGCCGGGCACCTGCATGGCGCTGCCGAAGACATAGCCGTAGAGGAGGACGGAGAGGATCGGGAAGCCCAGCTGCCAGGCGATGTTGATGGGCTGGCGCTGGTAGTGGGTGAGGCCTCGGCGGACGATGTTCCAGACGTCGGCGAGGATCCAGTAGGTGCGGCCGTGGGTGGACTGGCCGGTCAGGTCGACGGTGCTCATGCGGCTGTCTCCTCCTGCTCCGTGCGGTGTCCGGTCAGGCGCAGGAACACGTCGTCGAGGCTGGGCCTGCGCAGCCCGATGTCCTCGACGCGGACGCCCTCGTCCTGGAGGGTGCGGGCCACCTCGGTGAGCGCCGAGACGCGGTCGACGACCGGGGCGTGGACGCGCAACTCGCCCTCCTCCGCCTCGGGTTCGCCGTCCGAGACGCGTGCGACGACCTTCACCACCCGCGGGATGTCGGCCCGTTCGGCGACCACCACCTCGATGCGGTCGCCGCCGACCCTGCTCTTCAGCCCGTCCGGGGTGTCGTCGGCGATGGAGCGCCCCTGGTCGATGACGGTGATGCGGGAGGCCAGCTTGTCGGCCTCCTCCAGGTACTGCGTGGTCAGCAGCACGGTGGTGCCGCTCGCCACCAACGCCCGCACGGAGTCCCAGACTTCGCCCCGGCTGCGGGGGTCGAGTCCGGTGGTCGGCTCGTCCAGGAAGAGGACAGCCGGGGCGAGGATCATCGAGGCGGCGAGGTCGAGGCGGCGCCGCATGCCGCCGCTGTACTTGCCGACGCCCTTGTCCGCCGCGTCGGTGAGGTCGAACTGCTCCAGCAGGTCGGTGACGCGCGCCTTGGCCCGCCGGCCGCCGAGGTGGAAGAGCCGGCCGAACATCTCCAGGTTCTGCCGGCCGGTGAGCACCTCGTCCACGGCCGCGTACTGCCCGGTCAGCCCGATGCGGGCGCGCACCTCGCGCGCGTGCCCGGCCACGTCCAGGCCGGCCACGGTCGCCTGTCCGCCGTCCAGCCGCAGCAGCGTGGCCAGGATGCGGACGGCCGTGGTCTTCCCGGCGCCGTTCGGCCCGAGCAGTCCGTGCACGGTGCCTTCGCGGACGGCCAGGTCGAAGCCGTCGAGGGCGCGCTTCTCGCCGTACCGCTTCTCCAGCGCCTCGGCGCGCACCGCGTATCCGTCAGTCATGGGTTCCCCCTTGGTCTCCGTAACTGAGTACACCGTACTCGATTGCGCGTACGACGTACCCAATTAATTTCCGGGGAACTAAGCTGCACCCATGACGAGCAGTTCGGAGACCAGCGGCAGCGGGGACATCGTCCGCACCCTCGAGCTGCTGTGGGACACGGGCCGGCGCCCCAGCCGCGGGCCCAAACCGGCCCTGACCCTGGACCGGATCGTGGAAGCGGCCGTCCAGGTGGCGGACGCCGACGGTCTGGACGCGGTGTCGATGCGCCGTGTCGCCGGCGAGCTCGGCACCGGCGCGATGTCCCTGTACCGGTACGTCCCCGGCAAGGCCGAGCTGCTCGACCTGATGCTGGACCGGGTGCAGAGGCCGTCCGAGAACCCGGCGGACCTGGGCGACGGCGACTGGCGCTCGGCCCTGGAGGCCCTGGGCCGCGCGACCCTCGCCCTCTACCGCCGGCACCCCTGGCTGCTCCAGGTCAACCAGTCCCGCCCGATCCTCGGCCCGAGCGCCCTGGACGGCATGGAGAAGGTCCTCACCCTCATCAAGCCGATGGGTCTGACCGACCCCGAGCTGGTCTCGGCGATCATCATGATCGACGGTTACGTCGTCGGCGCCGCCCGCACCCAGCTGTACCAGCAGGAGGTGGAGCGCCGAACGGGCCTGACGGACGCGGAGTTCTGGCAGGCACAGGTGCCGATGCTGGAGAAGGTCATGGCGACGGGCCGCTACCCGGTGCTCGCCGCCCTCTCGGACGACGCGTTCGGCACCGACTTCGACCACTTCGAGTTCGGCCTGCAACGCATCCTGGACGGCCTGCAAGTCATCGTGTCGCGGCGCCGGACGGAACGGTGATCCGGGTCCGACGGCTCACCTGCGGCGCAGCACCCGGAACCCGAACACGACGGCCGCGGCGACGGCCACGGCGAAGGCGCCGACCTTGACGTTCTTGCTGTCGGAGCCGCCGTCGCCGTCGGCCTGACCCGAACTCCCGCTGCCGGACGGCGAGTCGGACGATCCGTCGCCCCCGGGCGCGTCCTCGGCCACCACCTCGCTGCCGGCGCCCTCGCTGCCGAGCATCAGCTTGGTGCCGTCCGGCGAGTAACTCACGGACTCCCCCTGCCCGATGGGCACGCTGATCCGGCCGCCGCGCTTGAGGTCGCCGCCGTTCCAGTCGTACCAGATGCCGCCGAAGTAACCGCGTACGGCGAGCTGTCGGCCGTTCGGCGAGAAGGCGGCGTCGGTGGCCCAGAGGTCGACGGCGGCGGCGGGCCTGAAGACATTGGCGCCGGAGGTGGAGAGCTTGGCGGGCCCCTCGTACAGATGCCCGCCGTCCTCCTGCTTGTCGATGAGGTAGACGCGCCCGGTCTTCGGATGGACGATCATCGACTCCGCGTCACGGGAGCCGTCGGAGTACTTCACGACGTACTGCTTGGCGCGGATCGTCTGGTCCTTGAGCTCCTTGGGCTCGGGCAGCTGGTAGATCCAGACGTAGGGCCAGGTCACCCCGTCGTTGTCGCCGATGTCCCCGACGTAGATCTGGTTGTCGGGCCCGATGGCGACGGCCTCGACGTCCCGCTGGGTGCCGACACCCTTCAGGGTGATCCTCGCGACGGTCTTCCCGGTGGAGCTGTCGACGGCGTAGAGGTACGTGCCGGTGTCCTGGTCGTTGTGGGTCCAGTAGATGCCCGGGTGCTGACGGGACGCGGCGAGCCCGCTGGACTCGGTGATGCGCGGATCCTCGATGGTGAACCCGTTGTCCCCGTCGGCGGCGGCCGCGGGGCTCGCGCCCGTGAGAACGAGCAGGGCAGTGGCTCCGACAACACCGAGTAGCGCACGCATGGGGCCAAGCTTGCCATCCCCGGAAGGGCGTTCGCGTGTCCGGCCTCACACCCCACCGCTCCCGCTGATCGTTCATCATGAGCGGATGCTCAGGTTCATGCCCGTCGGCGACTCCATGACGATCGGAAGCGCGGGCGAACACACATGGCGTTACCGGATGTGGCAGCACCTGCGCGACACCTACGACCGCCCCTTCGCCCTCGTCGGCCCGCGCGAGACGCTCCACGACAAGGCGACGGACACACCCACCTCGTACGAGTACGCCGACCCGGACTTCCCCCGCGCCCACCTCGCCGGCTGGGGCGAGGGGTGGCTGCACATGGCTCCGCTGATCGGTGACGCGGTCCGCTCCTGCCGGGCCGACGTCCTGCTGGTGTCGCTGGGCCTCATCGACCTGGGCTTCTACACGAACGCGGAACAGACGGCGGAGAACGTACGAGCCTTCGTCGAGCAGGCGCGGTCTGCGGAGCCCCGCGTCCGCATGGTCGTCCTCCCGGTCATCCCCAACGTCCGGGCCCAGGACGACGCCCCCTTCGGCGCGCAGGTCACCCTCTTCAACGAACTCCTCGCCAAGGCGGTGGCCGACCTGGACGAGCCCCGCTCGCCGCTGCTGCTGGCGTCGCCGCCGGTGTCGTACGACTTCACCGTGGACACGTACGACGGGACGCATCCGAACGCGAGCGGTGAGCACAAGATCGCGGAGGCGTTCGCTGAGGCGATGCACCAAGCGTGGGGATGGGGACAAACGTACGCGGCTGGAACAAACTGACCGAATAGCGGCGTACCTCGATCACCGTGCGTATCGTTGTACCGCGCGGCTGCACCGGTCCGTGGGGCAGCCGGGGAGGAGCGCCACGATGACCGTCCTTGAAGACAGGATCGAGATGGCCGACGCAGACGGCGAGCTGACTCTGGACGAGCTGTTCGAGTCGATTGAGCGGACCACCCCCGAGGGATACAAGGTCGAGATCGTCGAGGGGGCCATCTTCATGTCGCCGCAGCGGGACACCCACTGGGAGATCATCCTGGACATCGTCGAGCAACTGCGCACCAAGTACCCGCGCAAGCGCGTGAAGTCGGACGTGCGTGTCGACTACCCGGGCCACCTGAACGGCTTCGCCTCCGACGTCACACTCGTGGCCGAGAACGCCGAGAAGAACCCCAAGGGACTCTGGCGCTTCGAGGACATCGAGTTCGTCGCCGAGGTCATCTCGAAAGGCACCGCCGCGAACGACTACGGGCCGAAGAAGACCGCCTACGCGGTCGCCGAGGTACCCGTCCTCCTCATCGCCGACCCCTACCAGGGCAAGTGCCACCTCTACACCCAACCGAAGGATGGCGAGTACCTCACCGAGCTGTCGGTCGCTTTCGGATCAGCCATCGACATGACCACGACCCTCCCTCGGCCTGGCTCTCAAGACCGACGAGTTCCCCCGGGACTGAGCCGGCACCCCACCTCCCACAGCAACTCCCCTTCCACGAACGGCACTCCGGCCGACGGCACCGACCGCCACCCCAGCGGCCACGTCACTCCGGTCAGCGCGGGTACGCCCACGTACGCCAGTCCCCGGTCACTCCGCGTCAGGGCGCGCACGCCGGGCGGCCATTGGAAGGAGGCAGCGGTTTGCGGGGGCAACAGGAAGTACATGTTCCGGTCGCCCGTCGCCTCGACCACGATCGGGCCGGCCTCGAAGTCCGTAGAGCGCATCAGCTCCGAGGCGACGCGCTCGGCCAGCGGTTCCTTCATGCGTACGGCGTCGAAGTGGATACCGGCGTGGCGCAGGGCGTGGCCGGAGGCGGGGATCCAGGTGGGGATCCAGGGGGCGGCGATTCTCTCGTTCATGACGCAAAGGCTTCCGCACGCTCACATACTGTGACCAGGGCGGCGCAAGGTCCGTGCGGGGCTGTGTACTTGGGGAGGCTCGTGTGCACTCCGGTGAACGGGGTTCGGGGAACCTGGAGATGTTCGGCTCGTTGCTGCGGTTCTATCGGGAGCGGGCCGGGATGACACAGGAGGCGCTCGGCAAGTGCGTCGGGTACTCCAAGTCCCAGGTGGCCATGGTGGAACGGGGAGAGCGGGCACCCAAGGGACACTTCGTAGAGGTCGCGGACGAGCAGCTCGGTGCACAAGGTGCACTGATTGCGGCGGCGCGGACGCTGAAGCGCAGCCGGTTCCCGTCGTGGTTCGAGGACTATGCGGAGATGGAGGCAAGGGCCACCGCGATCTACATGTACACCACCCATGTGATCCCGGGACTGCTCCAGACCGAGGCCTACGCACGGGCGACCTTCGAAGTCCACCGCCCGTCGCTGGAGGACGACGAGATCGAAACCCGGCTGGCCGCCCGCCTGGACCGGCAGCGGGTCCTGGAGCGCAAACCCGCGCCGGTCGTCGGCTTCGTACTGGAAGAGCACATCCTCAATCGCCCGCTCGGGGGCGATCAGGCTCTCAAGGAGCAGCTCGGCCGCATCCTCGACATTGGCCTGCGCCGCAACATCGAGATCCAGGTGATGCCCACCGACCGCCAGGACCACTCCGGCCTCGACGGACCCATGATCCTGCTGGAGACCGAGAGCCCCGATCGCATCGCGTATGTCGAGGGTCCGCACAACGGCTACTTCGTCAGCCAGCAGCCCGAGTTGGGCCAGATGTTCGCACGGTATGGCATTCTGCGGGCGCAGGCCCTCAACCCCGAGGAGTCGGCGCAGTTGATCAGCGAGGTGGCAGGCAGGCTATGAGTACGGACCTGGACTGGTTCAAGAGCAGCTACAGCAGTGGCCAGGGCGGCGAATGCCTGGAGGTCGCCCTCACCCCCACCACCATCCACATCCGCGACTCCAAGACCCCCACCACCCCGACCGTCCAGATCACCCCCACCACCTGGACGACCTTCCTCAACTCACTCCCCTAGAACATCCCGTTCTCATTGGCGGAGCTGGCCGGTACATCCTGCAACACATCCCAGTGCTCCACGATCTTCCCGCCCCGCACCCGGAACAGATCCACCACCGCCTGCCCCCGCTCCCCCGGCGCCGGAATGTAGTGACTGTGGACGGCGACCAGATCCCCCTCGGCGATGACCCGCTTGGGCTCCACCTTCAGCTCGGGGAAGGCCTTGAAGTACCCGCCCAGCCCTGACTTCACGCCCGCCACACCATCCGCGATACCGGGGTTGTGCTGGTGGTACTCGGGACCCCAGTAGCGGTCGATCGCCGACAGGTCCTTCTTCACGAGCAGTTGGTCGAAGGCGGCCGTCACCAGCTTCTTGTTGTACCCGGTAAGGAACCCGGGACCCGGCTCGGTCGTCCGGGGCCAACTCACCGTGGAGAACATGTCGTTGCCGTTCACCGACGACTCCGGCACGGCCTGTCCCACGTCCCAGTGCTCGGCGATCTTCCCGCCCTGGAAGCGGAAGATGTCGAAGACGGCCTGACCGCGGTCGCCCGGCGTCAGGACGACGTTCGAGTGCACCAGGACCAGGTCGCCCTCCGAGAGCACCCGCTTGATGCCGTACACCGCGTCCGGGAACTGGGCGTGCACCGACGTCGCCAGCCCCTTCAGCGTCTCCGCCCCGTCCGGCGCGAAGGGGTTGTGCTGGATGTAGTCGGGGCGGACGAAACGGTCCACGACCTTGGTGTCGCCGCGCTCGAAGACGCCCTTGAGGACGCGTTCGGCGACCGCCTTCTGATAGCCGAGGCGGGCCGGGTCGAGGTGGCTGAGGGACGCCGGGCGCGGTGCCGCGACGGCCGGTGCGGCTGCCGCGGCCAGTACCGCGGTGGCGGCCATGAAAGCGACGACTGCCTTGCGGACAGGCGTGGTGGGGGACACAGGACTCTCCAGGCGATAGATATTGAAAGTTCAAGCTCTAACTTTCCATAGGAAAGCACTAACCATTGGTTAGCGTCAAGACTCAAGATCACCCTTGCCTAGAGCGCGCTCCACGCCGTTGGCTAGGGAGTCATGAAGTACACGCAGCTCGGACGCACCGGACTCAAGGTCAGCCGACTCGTCCTCGGCACCATGAACTTCGGCCCGCAGACCGATGAAGCCGACTCCCACGCGATCATGGATTCGGCCCTCGACGCGGGCATCAACTTCTTCGACACCGCCAACGTGTACGGCTGGGGCGAGAACAAGGGCCGTACCGAGGAGATCATCGGCAACTGGTTCGCGAAGAGCCCCGCGCATCGCGACAAGACCGTCCTCGCCACCAAGGTCTACGGCAACATGGCGGGCGACGGCCCCTCCTGGCCGAACCACGACAAGCTGTCCGCCCTCAACATCCGGCGGGCGGTGGACGCGAGCCTCAAGCGGCTGCAGACCGACTACATCGACGTCTACCAGTTCCATCACGTCGACCGCGACACCCCCTTCGAGGAGATCTGGCAGGCGATCGACGTCCTCGTCCAGCAGGGCAAGATCCTCTACGTGGGGTCCAGCAACTTCCCCGGGTACAAGATCGCCCAGGCCAACGAGATCGCCGCCCGGCGCGGCGGCACCATCGGGCTCGTCAGCGAGCAGTGCCTCTACAACCTCGCCGAGCGCCGCGCCGAGATGGAGGTCGTCCCGGCCGCGCAGGAGTACGGGCTCGGCGTCATCCCGTGGTCGCCGCTGCACGGCGGGCTGCTCGGCGGTGTCATCAAGAAGGAGGTCGAGGGCGGGCGCCGGGCGAGCGGCCGGGCCGCCGACGCCCTCGCCAACACCGCCGTCCGCGCCCAGATCCAGTCGTACGAGGATCTCCTCGAGAAGCACGGTCTCGCCCCCGGCGAGGCCGCCCTGGCCTGGCTCCTCACCCGCCCCGGCGTGACCGGCCCGATCGTCGGACCGCGTACGGCCGAGCAGTTGGAGTCGGCGCTCCGGGCCGTGGAGCTGGAGCTGAGCGAGGAACTGCTGTCCGGCCTGGACGAGATCTTCCCGGGCCCGGGCCCGTCGCCTGAAGCATTCGCCTGGTAGGAGCCCCCGTCAGGGGCGCGGGGCGGAGTCGATACGCGACTCCGCCCCGCGGGCGCGGCCAGCCGCATACGGCCCGCAGCCGAAAAGCCGCGCGCAGTTCCCCTACCTGCTGCTGACCGGCCTGGCGAGATCTTCCCGGGCCCGGAGCCGTCGCCGGAGGCATTCGCCTGGTGGGCGCGTCCCGTCAGGGGCGCGGGGAACTGCGCGACCAGCCGCACTCGCCCCGCGGCCGAAAGCCGACCGCAGCTCCCCGGCCCTACCGCCCGAGCATCGATGCCAACGCCACGACGACGAACATCAGCACCAGCACAACGGCCATGATTCGGTTCCGGGTCTTCGGGTCCACCCCCCGAGCCTAACCGGCCCCGCCGAGCGCCCACCGGGCGACCACCTCGTACCGCGGCTGCTCCCCCGGCACCCCCGACTTCGGCAGGTCGCTGCGGACCAGCGCCAGCTCGCCCACAGTCCACGTACGGCTCGTGAACCCCTCGAGGGCGGAGACGTACGGCCGTACGTCCACGTCCGACCGGCTGCGCGCCAGCGTCAGGTGGGCCTTGTACCGCCGGTGCTCCCCCATCGGCACCCCCGCCTTCCGGGCCGCCGCCTCCGCACGGTCCGCCAGCAGCCGCAGCGCCGGCACATCGCCCGAGGCGCCCACCCACAGCGCCCGCCCGTGCCCGAACTGCCCGCCGCCCCGCACGGCCAGCTCGAAGGGTGCGGTGCGCGCGGCCGCCCGCTCCAGCCGCGCCGACAGTTCCGCGACGACGTCGTCCGCCACCTCGCCGTAGAACGCGAGCGTGAAGTGCCATCCCGGCCGGCCCGTCCAGCGCAGTCCGTCCGCGCCCGGGAGTCTCCTCAGCTCGTCCACTTCCGCGGCGAGTTCCCGAGCGACTTCCCGCGGGGGCAGCACGGCGGCGAAGAGTCTCATGAGGTCAGCCTGTCACCAGGCGGGGAACGCGGAGCCGGGGTGGCCCGGACAGCCGTCGGCCCGGAGGGAGGGAGCCGTATCGAGGCGCTCCGGCCCTCCGGGCCGACCGGTCGGGACTTCTTACGCGGCCGTCGCCAGCCGCTCCCGCTCCCGCTCCCGGGGGACCAGGCCCACCCGCGGGTGCCCGTGGTGCCAGCCCACCGACAGGCGCAGGTTGCCGACCCGGGCCAGGAACAGGCCGATCGTCACGGCCGCCGAGGCGGCGATCACACCGCCGGCCGCGAGGCCCGCCCGGACGCCGTACGCGTCGGTGATCCAGCCGGCGATCGGGGCGCCCAGGGGGGCGCCGCCCATGAACACCATCATGTAGAGGGACATCACCCGGCCCCGCATCGCCGGGTCGGTGCTCAGCTGGACGCTGCTGTTGGCGGTGACGTTGACCGTCATGCCGAACATGCCGATCGGGACCATGAGCAGGGCGAAGAGCCACAGGGACGGGGCGAGCGCGGCCACGATCTCCAGCGTGCCGAAGGCCACCGCACCCGCGACCAGTACCCGCATCCGGGCGGTGCCGCGCCGGGCGGCGAGCAGGGCGCCTGCGAGGGAGCCGACCGCCATCAGGGTGTTGAAGAGGCTGTAGGAGCCGGCGCCCGCGTGGAAGACGTCGTCGGCGAAGGCCGACAGGTATACCGGGAAGTTGAAGCCGAAGGTGCTGACGAACCCGACCAGGACGATGGTCCAGATCAGGTCCGGGCGGCCCGCGACGTAGTGGAGTCCCTCCCGCAGCTGGCCCTTGCCGCGCGGGGCCCGCTCGACCGCGTGCAACTCGCGCGACCGCATCAGCAGCAGTCCGGTGATGGGCGCGACGAAGGACAGGCCGTTGGCGAGGAACGCCCAGCCGGTGCCGACGCCGGTGATCATCAGGCCCGCGACGGCGGGGCCGATCAGACGGGCGGACTGGAAGTTCGCGGAGTTCAGGCTGACCGCGTTCTGCAGCTGGTCGGGTCCGACCATCTCGGAGACGAAGGTCTGGCGGGCCGGGTTGTCGACGACCGTGGCGAGACCCACGGCGAAGGCCGCCAGGTAGACGTGCCAGACCTCCACGTGCCCGGAGAGGGTCAGGAAGGCGAGGGCGAGACCGGTGACGGCCATCGCGGACTGGGTGACCAGCAGCGTCGGACGCTTGGGGAGGCGGTCGACGAGGACACCGCCGTAGAGCCCGAAGAGCAGCATCGGCAGGAACTGGAGTGCGGTGGTGACGCCGACGGCGGTCGATGAGCCGGTGAGGCTCAGGACCAGCCAGTCCTGGGCGATGCGCTGCATCCAGGTGCCGGTGTTGGAGACGACCTGGCCGGCGAAGAAGAGCCGGTAGTTCCGGCTCTTCAGGGAGCTGAACATCGAGGACTTCGAGGACCTGGCGGGATCCTCGGGGGTAGAGGTGGACGGTGCGGGGGCGGAGTCTGCTCCGGATCCCGTACTCAAAAGTGGTCGCCTCCTCAAGACGGATTACAGGTGTGCGAGCTTCTCCAGCACGGGGGCGGCGGCGCGCAGTTTGGCCCACTCGTCCTCGTCCAGGCCGTCGACCAGGGTGGCCAGGAAGGCGTTGCGCTTGGCGCGGCTCTCGGCGAGCATCGCCTCGGCCTGTTCCGTCTTCGTGACGACCTTCTGGCGGCGGTCCTCGGGGTGCGGCTCGAGCCGGACCAGTCCCTTGCCCTCGAGCAGGGCCACGATGCGGGTCATCGAGGGCGGCTGCACATGCTCCTTGCGGGCGAGTTCGCCCGGGGTGGCCTTGCCGCAGATGGAGAGGGTGCCCAGGACCGACATCTCGGTGGGGCTCAGCGACTCGTCGACCCGCTGGTGCTTGAGCCGACGGGACAGTCGCATCACGGCGGAGCGCAGGGAGTTCACGGCGGCAGCGTCGTCGCCATGTGTAAGGTCCGGCATCTCTTTAGCGTAACTCATTACTCTCGCTAAACAAGATGGCGCGCGCGAGGATTCCCGTGAGGCGGGCCACTAAAACAGGATCATCACCCGTACGAGTGAGACGGCGGCGGAATGTGAACGCCGTCCGCCGACGCCCGCGACCCTCGTGTTCATGGGGACCAGCGTGCTCAGCCTGCGGATAGACGGGGAGCTGCTCGAACGGCTCCGGGACCATGCGGCGAAAAGGGGAATGAGCGTCCAGGACTATGTCGTCCGAACGCTCATCCGGGATGACTTCGACGAGCGGTTCCAGACCGCCGTCGAGGAGACGGAGAAGTTCTACGGGGTCACGTGAGGCCCAGGGCCGGCATCAGGTAGTAGAAGGCGAAGACGGCGGCGACGACATACATCGCGGCGGGGATCTCCTTGCCCCGCCCGGCGGCCAGCCGCAGCACCACGAAGGTGATGAAGCCCATGCCGATGCCGTTGGTGATCGAGTACGTGAACGGCATCATCACCATGGTCACGAAGGCCGGGATGGCGATCGTGTAGTCCGCCCAGTCGATCTCCCTGACCGAGTTGGACAGGATCAGGAAGCCCACCGCGAGCAGCGCCGGGGTCGCCGCCTGGGACGGGACCATCGTGGCCACGGGCGTCAGGAACAGCGCCACGGTGAAGAGGCCGCCGGTGACGACGTTCGCGAATCCGGTGCGCGCGCCCTCGCCGACACCCGCCGTGGACTCCACGAAGGCGGTGGTGGCCGAGGAGGAGCTGGCACCGCCCGCGGCGACCGCGAGGCCGTCGACGAACAGGACCTTGTTGATGCCCGGCATCTGGCCCTGGGCGTCGGTCAGCTTGGCCTCGTCGCTGACGCCCATGATCGTGCCCATCGCGTCGAAGAAGCACGACAGCAGGACCGTGAAGACGAACAGGACGCCGGTCAGCACGCCGACCTTGCCGAAGCCGCCGAACAGACTGACCTTGCCCAGCAGCCCGAAGTCGGGGGTGGCGACCGGGTTGCCGGGCCACTTCGGCGTCGTCAGACCCCAGGACGGGACCTTGGCGACGGCCTCGATGATCATCGCCACGACGGTCATGGCGACGATCGAGATGAGGATCGCGCCCGAGACCTCGCGGACGATGAGCGCCAGGGTGAGCAGGGCGCCCAGGATGAAGACCAGGACCGGCCAGCCGTCGAGGTGGCCGTCGCCGCCGAGCTGGAGCGGGACGGTGGTCTGGGCGACGTCCGGGATGCGGGAGACGAAGCCGGAGTCGACGAGACCGATCAGCATGATGAACAGGCCGATACCGATGCTGATGGCCTTGCGCAGACCGAAGGGGACCGCGTTCATGACGCGCTCGCGCAGACCCGTGGCGACCAGCAGCATCACGATGAAGCCGGCGAGCACCACCATGCCCATGGCGTCCGGCCAGGACATCCGGGGCGCGAGCTGGAGCGCGACGACCGAGTTCACACCGAGGCCGGCGGCCAGCGCGATCGGGACGTTGCCGATGACGCCCATGAGGAGCGTGGTGAACGCCGCCGTCACACAGGTGGCCGTCACCAGCTGACCGTTGTCGAGCTGGTTGCCGTACATGTCCTTCGCGCTGCCCAGGATGATCGGGTTCAGCACGATGATGTAGGCCATCGCGAAGAAGGTGGCGAAACCGCCGCGGACCTCGCGGGGGAGCGTGCTGCCCCGCTCGGAGATCTTGAAGAAACGGTCGAGGGCGCCGTATGCGGGCGCACCACCCGGCTGATCGGGCGCGGGGACCTTGGCGGGGGCCGAGGTGGACATGTTTTGGTTTTTCCTACGATGAGAAGTGGTCAGAGGCAAACCGTTTCAGTATGAACATATAAGGCGCCGCTCCACCATCTCCGCGCGTAGAACTGATCGCCTCGTAAGCTGTGCTCCATGGCGAAGTGGACCCCCAAGCACGAGGCACCCGAGCCCCTGGAGGGGCCCATCGTGCCGACCATCATCGGCGGCACGATCCTCTGGTTCGTCCTCTTCCTCGTCCAGCTCCCCTTCTACGGCTGGTTCGACGACCGCGGACACGCCTGGTGGGTGTGGACCTGCCTGGCCGGCACCGGGCTGGGACTGTACGGCGTCTACTTCGTCAAGAAGCGCGACACCGCCATCAAGCGGGCGGCGGCAGCGGCCGAGGACGCCGAGACTCCTGCCGCGGAGTGAGGGGCATCCCGTACGACCACGGCACCACTCCCCCCGCCGGTCCGTCCTCCCCAGGTCGGATCTTCCGGCCACTCGGCGTGTGAAGCCGTAAATCCGCACGTACCGTCAAACGCATGACGCACATCGACGCGGGCGCCGAACTCGATCCTGTGCATCCCGTTCCCGTCCCCGCCACGCCGGCGACCGGGCTCTCCGCCGCCGAGGTGGCCGAGCGGATCGCGAGCGGTCAGGTCAACGACGTCCCGGTGCGCAACAGCCGGTCGATGGCCGACATCGTCCGCGCCAATGTCTTCACCCGGTTCAACGCGATCATCGGCGTGCTCTGGCTGGTCATGCTGTTCGTCGCGCCGTTCCAGGACAGCCTGTTCGGGTACGTGATCATCGCCAACACCGGTATCGGCATCATCCAGGAGTGGCGGGCGAAGAAGACCCTCGACTCCCTCGCGGTGATCGGCGAGGCCAGGCCGACGGTACGGCGGGACGGGGTGGCCCTGGAGGTCGGCACCTCCGACATCGTGCTGGACGACCTCATCGAGATCGGGCCCGGCGACAAGGCCGTCGTGGACGGGGTGTGCGTCGAGGCCGACGGTCTCGAGATCGACGAGTCACTGCTCACCGGCGAGGCCGACCCCGTGGTCAAGCAGCCCGGGGACAAGGTCATGTCCGGCAGCTTCGTCGTCGCGGGCGGCGGGGCGTTCCGGGCGACCAAGGTGGGGCGCGAGGCGTACGCCGCCCAACTCGCCGAGGAGGCCTCCCGGTTCACCCTCGTCCACTCCGAGCTGCGCTCCGGCATCTCCACGATCCTCAAGTACGTGACCTGGATGATGATCCCGGCCGCGACCGGCCTGGTCATCACCCAACTCGTCGTCAAGAGCAACGACCTCAAGGAGTCCATCGCCCGCACGGTCGGCGGCATCGTCCCGATGGTGCCCGAGGGGCTCGTCCTGCTGACGTCCGTCGCCTTCGCGATAGGGGTCATCCGACTTGGCCGAAAACAGTGCCTCGTCCAGGAGTTGCCGGCCATCGAGGGTCTCGCCCGCGTCGACACGGTCTGCCTCGACAAGACGGGCACGCTGACCGAGGGCGGCATGGACGTCACGGAGCTGCGGCCGCTGAACGGCAGCGACGAGTCGTATGTGCGCAAGGTGCTGGGCGCCCTCGGCGAATCGGATCCGCGGCCCAACGCGTCCCTCCAGGCGATCATCGACGCCTACCCGGACGCCGAGGACTGGCGCTGCACCGAGTCGCTGCCCTTCTCCTCCGCCCGCAAGTTCAGCGGGGCGACCCTCAGCGAGGGCAACGGGGAGTCGAGCACATGGCTGCTGGGGGCGCCCGACGTGCTGCTCGCGGCGGACGACCCCGCCCTCGCCGAGACCGAGCGGCTCAATGAGCAGGGCCTGCGGGTACTGCTCCTGACACGGGCCGTGCGGAACCTGGACGAGGCGGAGGTGGCCCAGGGCTCACGGGCCACCGCCCTCGTCGCCTTGGAGCAGCGGCTGCGGCCCGACGCTGCCGACACCCTGCGGTACTTCGCCGAGCAGAACGTGCGGGCCAAGGTCATCTCCGGCGACAACGCGGTGTCGGTGGGCGCGGTGGCCGGGAAGCTCGGGCTGACCGGGGCGACCGTCGACGCGCGCGCCCTGCCCGCCGACAAGGAGGGCATGGCGAAGGCCCTCGACGAGGGCACGGTGTTCGGGCGGGTCACCCCGCAGCAGAAGCGGGACATGGTGGGCGCGCTCCAGTCCCACGGACACACGGTCGCGATGACGGGCGACGGAGTCAATGACGTCCTCGCGCTGAAGGACGCCGACATCGGGGTGTCGATGGGCTCCGGCTCCGAGGCGACCCGGGCGGTGGCGCAGATCGTGCTGCTCAACAACAGCTTCGCGACACTGCCCTCGGTGGTCGCGGAGGGGCGCCGGGTCATCGGGAACATCACGCGGGTGGCGACGCTGTTCCTGGTGAAGACGGTGTACTCGGTACTGCTGGCGGTGCTGGTGGTGTGCTGGCGGGTGGAGTACCCCTTCCTGCCGAGGCACCTGACGCTGCTGTCCACCCTGACGATCGGTGTCCCGGCCTTCTTCCTCGCCCTCGCGCCCAACACGGAACGGGCGAAACCCCACTTCGTGCGACGGGTCATGCGGTACGCCATCCCCGGCGGGCTGCTGGCCGGGATCGCGACCTTCGTGACGTATCTGATCGCCCGTCACTACTACACGGGCAGGGACGCGCTGGACGCGGAGACGAGCGTCGCCACGCTGACCCTGTTCCTGATCTCGATGTGGGTGCTGGCGATCATCGCCCGGCCCTACACGTGGTGGCGGGTGGCGCTGGTGGCGTCGATGGGCGCGGGGTTCCTGCTGGTGCTGGTGGTGCCGTCGTTGCAGGACTTCTTCGCGCTGCGGCTGGTGGGGGTGACGATGCCGTGGATCGCGGTGGGCATCTCGGTGGTGGCGGCGGCCGTCCTGGAGTTCACATGGAGGTGGATCGACCGCCGCGTACCCGCTTAGCGCTTGGCTGGATGGGTGGGGGCTGCTGTTGTGTGCCGGGTGCGGCGCCGTTGTGGCTGGTCGCGCCCGCGCGGCGGTAGCCGCAAATGAATACAGCCCCGCGCCCCTTACGGGGCGCTCTACTGGACGTCTATGTAGTCGCCCGTTGCGCTCACTGCCGGGGTCGTCGTCGTGCCCGCGAAGCTGTAGCGGTAGTAGCCGTCGGCCGAGGCCGTGACCGTGGTGCTGAGGGTGCCGGTGGAACTGGTCTTGATGGTCTTGACCGTGGTGTAGGTGGTCGTGCCCGCCTTGCGGAACTGGAGCTTGACGTACTGGCTCGCGTAGCCCGCGTACTTGTTGGTCTCCCAGTTGGCGCGGGAGAGCTTCCCGGTGACCGTGATGGTCTTGCCCTTCTTCACCGGCTCAGGGGAGGCGTTGACGGTGAGGGTGGACTTGCGCTGGAGCTTGGTGGTGCCGAGGCCTCCCTGCCAGGTGAGCCCGCCGTTGTCGCCGGCCGCGAGGGCGCCCAGCTTCCAGCTGCCCGCCTCGGCGTTGACGAGGTCGCCCTCCTCATCGGTGGAGTCGGGACGGAACTGGATCTTCGCCGTGCACTTCAGGACCGTCGAGGAGGACGCCGTGCAGGTGCCGGGGTCGTCGCCGAGGAGGAGGTCGTCGGAGTCCAGGCCGAGGGTGTCGCCACGGTAGAGGACGGGACCGGTCTGGAAGGAGTCGGCGGCCAGGTCCGCGGGCTTGGTCACGGTGTACGTCGCGGAGACCGTGACCTGGGTCGTGGTGCCGACCACGATGTTCTTTCCGCTGTTCACCTTGAGCTCGGAGAAGGTGACGGCGGGCCCGGCGGTCGTGGCGGCCTGCGCGGCCGGCACGGCGAGGGCGGTGAGCGCCAGGGCGCCGGTCACGGCGGAGACGGCGGCCAGAGTGGCTCTGTTGCGCATGTGCGTTCCCCAGGGGGAGAAGTGATCTAGGAGTCTGTTGACTCACGCGATCAGATCCGTGACCCCTGGGAGAGGTTGTACGGGTGGGTCCGGATTTTGTCCTAGCCTGCACAATGCTTGAATCTTGGAGAGATTCCGAGGGAATCCGTTGGGCTCCGTATGACCAAGCACGAACGCCGGCCCCGGACGGCTTCCGGGACCGGCGTGTCGTAGGGGCTCTGCTTACTTCACGTCGACGAAGTCACCCGTGGCGTTGACCGCCGGGGTGGTCGTGGTGCCCGCGAAGGAGTAGCGGAAGTAGCCGTCGGCCGAGGCCTTGACCGTGGTGCTCAGGTTGCCGGTCGAGTTCGACTTGATGGTCTTGACCGTGGTGTAGGTGCTGGAGCTCTTCTTGCGGAACTGGAGCTTCACCGACTGGCTGCTGTAGCCGGCGTACTTGTCGGTGTCCCAGTTGGCGCGGGAGAGCTTGCCGGTGACCGTGATGGTCTTGCCCTTCTTCACCGGCTCCGGCGAGGCGTTGACCGTCAGCTTCGACAGGCGCTGCACCTTGGGGGCGGCGGCCTTGTCGGTGACGGCGACACCGACGTTGTCCAGGTTCGGGTTCTCCGGGTCCTCGCCGTTGAACGCGACCGCGAAGCCGGCCGCCTTCCAGGTGCCGGCGTCCGAGTTCAGCAGGCTCCACTCCGGGTCGCCCGGAGCCGGGTCGACGGCGATGGTGGCCGTGCAGGCGGCGACCGTGGCGGAGGAGTCCGTGCAGGTCGCGTCGGAGCTGTCGTACCAGAACTCGGACGTGTAGAAGTCCTCGCCCTTGTACAGCTCGACGCCGGCGAAGAAGTCCGCGGCGTCGATGTCGACGTCCGCGCCGTGGGTCAGCGTGAAGGAGACCGGCACCTTCACGACGCTGGTGGTGCCGACGACGATGTTCTTGCCCTTGTTGACCTTCACGTTGGAGAAGGAGGCGTCGAGGGCGTAGGGGGTGCCGTCCACGGCGGCGGCGAACGTGGACTTGCCCGAGGCGGCCTGGGCGACGGCGTGGACGCCGGAGGCGTCAGAGGTCCGGGACGTGTCCGCCTGCGCGGCCGGAACAGCGAGGGCGGACAGGGCCAGGGCGCCGGAGACGGCGGCCACGGTGGCGCGAATACGCATGTGTTTCCTCAAGGAAGAGAGTGTGGGAGGTACCAGGCCCCGGACACTCCGGGACCCGGTGGGATGGTGCGGGGACCGCTGCGCCTACTTCACGTCGATGAGGTCACCGGTGGCGTTGACCGCCACGGTGGTCGTCGTGCCCGCGAAGGAGTAGCGGAAGTAGCCGTCGACCGACGCCTTGACCGTGGTGCTCAGGTTGCCCGACGCGTTCGACTTGATGGTCTTGACCGTGGTGTACGTGCTGGAGCTCTTCTTACGGAACTGCAGCTTCACCGACTGACTGGCGTAGTTGACGTACTTGGGAAGCGGGTAGGCCTCCCAGTCGGCCCGGATCAGCTTGCCGGTGACCGTGATGGTCTTGCCCTTCTTCACCGGCTCCGGCGAGGCGTTCGCCGTGAGCTTGGCGGCACGCTGGAACTTGAAGGACCCGGCCTTGTCCTTCCAGACGTAGTCGTCGTCGTTGGCGTCGATCCACGCGTTGACGTACCACGTGCCGGCGCTGGCGTTGCTGAGGTAGTCCGTCTGCGAGTCCACCGTCACCGACGCGGTGCAGGTCGAGGTGGTGGCGCTGGCGGCCGTGCAGGTCGGCTTGCCGGTCGACAGGTAGCCCGTGCCGGGGCCGATCAGGTCGAACTCCTCGGCGCCGGCGATGCCCGAGTTGTCCGTGGCCGTCACGCTGACCTTGATGGTCTTCGCGGCCGAGGTGCCGACAGACACCTTGTTGTCGCCGTCGACGACAACCTTGGTGATCTTGGTGTCACCCAGGCTGCCGTCCGCCTGCGCGGCAGGCACAGCGAAGGCGGACAGGGCCAGGGCGCCGGTGACGGCAGCCCCGATGGCTCGTATACGCATGCGATCCCCGTATGGAGAAGGGCCCCGACGGTCGTCGTCCCCCACGGCGATCGCCTACACGTCGGGGCCCAAGTGATCAAGGAGTCTGTTGACTCATGTGATCAGATTCGTGACGGGAGTGAATGGTTGTACGGATGGTGAGAAATTTGTGCGAGCTTTTCAAAGATCACCCGCACAGGTCAGTCGAACCACCGGTCGCGGGCCAACTCCGCCGTCCGTGACGGGTCTTCCAGCAGCGCCGCGACCTCGAAACGACGCGGCCACTGCCCGGCCGCCCAGGCGAGACCGGCGGCCACGCCTTCGAGCGTCGAGGCGTGCAGGACACCGTCGTTGGTCAGCCGCCAGTCCAACTCCACTCCGTCCACGACGAGTTCCTCGTGCTCGACGTACGTCGTCGGCGTCCGCGACCCGAGCAGCACCCGCACCGGATCCGGTACGTCGTGTTCGGCGCCCTCGGAGTCCACCGACCCGGTGACCGACTCGCTCAGCCGCCGCACCTGGAACAGTTCCGCCAGCTCGGCGGCGCGCGCCGGACGCACCGGCAGCAGCGGCGTGCCCGCGGTGAAGGGCAGCAGGTCGGGTGAGTCGACGACCACGGCGTCGGCCGCCTCCACCACCTGGACCCGCCCGTCGACGACGGCCCGCAGCTCGTCGGGCAGGGTCACCTGTTCGGGGTCCAGGTCGGCCAACGCGCTGTAGAGGGCGTGCAGCTGGGTCCCCGTCACCTCCCGCGAGGGGTCGGCGAGGCGGTCGAGCAGCTCCGCCGCCCCGCCCGGCTCCGCCAGCAGCGCGGCCACCGATGTCCGCACGCCGAGCGCCCGCAGCACCTGCTCGTCGTCGAATCCGGCCGCGTCCGCCTCCTCGTACAGGCCTCGCAGCAGCGGGTCCCCGCCGGCCGCGAGCAGACCGGCCGGGCGGCGGCCGTCGAGCACCGGGTGCCCCCGCAACCACCATGCGGTGTAGGGCCGTACGACTTCATGGGTGCCGTCCGGCAGCAGGATCCGCACCGGCTGGGTGAGGGCGTCCCGCAGCGGCGGCCGGGCGAGCAGGGCGAGCGCCTGCGGCCAGCACTCCTCGTCCACCAGGTCCAGATCGCGTACGGCGATCAGTTCGGTGGCGACCGGCGGGACCGGCGAGTCGGGGAAGCGGTCGAGGATGTCCTCGCTCCACACGTCCACGGCGTCCAGCAAGCCCGGGTCGTCCGGCTCGGCGAAGTCCCCGTCGCGCGGCTCCAGTTCGTCCGGGTCCAGGACCACGTCGGTGGCGCGGACCAGCGCGAAGGTGGCGAGCACGCCACAGGCGGCCAGCGGCTGTTCGCCCCAGCGCTCGGCCAGCTCGGCGTCCACGGTGGCGAGTTCGCCCTCGCGCATGATCTGCGCGAACGGGCTGCCGGGGAGGACGAGTTCACCGGCGGGCGCCGGTTCGCCGTCCTCGTCGGGCAGGGCGAGCGCACCGAGCCAGGGCTCGTCGCCGGGCTCGAGGCCCGCGTCGCGGACCAGGGCGAGGACGGTGTCGGCCAGCTCCTCCGCGTCGAGGGTGTCCTCCTCCCACGCCCCGCCGTCGTCGTCGAGCGACGCGGCGACCGCGGCCCGCACCTGCGGGGTGGTCAGCACCGCACGCGGGGAGGCGGGGAGCGCGCCGAGCTTCTCCAGCAGGGGGTGCGCGGCGTCCGGGTGGGCGACCTTGAGGCCGAGCCGGGCGAGCACCTCCGGGTCGATGACGGCGCTGTCGGCGGTGGGGAGGAGGACCTGCCGGGGGCCGATGGTCGTACGGCCTCCCCCAGAGCCGAAAGCCTGGGAGGTGCCCCCAGCGAGCGGGACGGGAAGGCCGGACAGCCGGTCCGGGTCCACGCCCGCGAGGCTGTCGTACAGGCTGCGCCACCAGCCCGGCTCCTTCTCCAGCCCGGCCAGCCGGTCGACGGCGTCGGTGAGCGGGAGCCGGGCGACGCCGAGGGTGCGCAGTTCGACCCGGCGTTCGAGACCGGCGGGGAGGAGCGTGGGGAGGACCTCGGCGAGGACGCGCACGGTCTCGGCGCCGGCGCCTTCCACCACCTCCGCGTCCCTGGGGCGCAGGGCCTCGGGCAGGTCGTCGTCCTGGTCGGGGGTCAGGGCCGGCGGCAGGAAGGCGGTCCGGGGCAGCCGCTCCAGGATCGCCTGCCGCAGGGCCCCGTCCAGCTCGCCCTTGCCGAGCGGGCCGGGCACGAGGTCGATGATGCCGACGGTCACCGGCCGCCACGCGGCGAGCAGTTCGACGTACGCGTCCGCCGCGCGCTGCACCACGAAGTCGGTCAGCGGACCGGGCGCCGCGTGCCGGCGGGTGGGGTCCAGCGGGAAGGAGGCGATGAGCAGCGCGGGCACACCGAGCGGCTCGTCACTGGGCGTGGGGGCGTGCACGACAGGGGTGGTGCGGGGGCGGGCCGGCGTGCCGTCGGCGTCGGCGGGGACGGCCCAGGTGACCGACCAGTGCGGCCGCAGCCGCTCCTCGACGGGACGGTCGGCGAGGAGCTCGGCGGTCAGCGGCCCGTTCGAGGCGGCGACCCGCCACCGGGTCACGCCCTCCCGCGAGTCCTCCACGACGGTGAAGGCGTCCTCGGTGCGGCGGCGCAGGGTCCGGGTGGTGTCCGTCTCGATCACCACCTCCTCCAGCCCGGGCAGGGCGAGGAGCAGGGCGTCGTCGACGGCGTTCAGGAGGCGCTCGGCGAGGTCGCCGGCGGCCGGGTCGCGCAGGGGCAGGATGACGGCCGTGTCGTACGGGTCCGGGGCGGTGCCCTCGGCGGCGAACGGGAGACGCAGGAGCGGGATGTGACCGTCGCGCCGGCGGATCTCGTCGCCGAGTCCCGGGCTGTGGCGGGCGACGTCGGCGGCCCGCTCCCGGCCCTCGGCGAGGGACCAGCGGACGCCGCCGTGGCGGCCGACGACCGCGGGCTCGTCGGTGACGGCGAGGACGGCGGCGAAGCCGACGCCGAAACGGCCGATGGCGGCGGTGTCGCGTTTCGCGGAGGCCCGCAGGGTGGAGAGGGACTCGACGCCGGTCGCGTCCAGCGGGGCGCCGGTGTTGGCGGCGACGAGGACGCCGTCGCGGAGGGTGAGCCGGAGCCGGCCGGGCACGCCGGCCCTGGCGGCGGCGTCGGCGGCGTTCTGGGCGAGCTCGACGACCAGTCGGTCCCGGTAGCCGCCGAGGGCGAGGTCCTCCTCGGCGTTGGCGTCCTCACGGAACCGGGCGGGGCTGGTCGCCCAGGCGTCGAGCACTCCCCGCCTGAGACGGGCGGTCCCGAACGGGTCGGCTCCCTCGGCTGCGGGCCGCACGAACTTGCTCACGTTCAACACTCTCCTCGTCGGCGTGCGACGAAGGTACCGCTTGGGCAACCCAAGGGCTGACCAGAGGTAGGGCAGGAGCGCCGCCATGCCAGGCCCAGGGTCAGCCGAGCCGCACCGTCACCGTTTCTCGCGCAACGCGGACGTCATCCGCCAAGGGCACCCGTCCCGGCGGGCGCGTGGGGGCAACGCCAGATGCAGTAGCCGCAGGGCGGCGGCTCACCGGCCGTCCTGACGTCGCCGCCCGCCGACGGCTCGGGCTCCGACTGCGCGACGCCATCGCCCGGGGGCCGCTGTCCGTCGGACAGCTGGTCCTTGAATTTTCCGAGGTCGGAGCGGAGCTCTCTGAACTCGTCGACCAGCAACTCGTCGACACCCGCCTCTGCGCCCCGCTGGACGCTGGACAACGCCGGACAAGTCCTGGACAGTCGCTCTACGCAACGGAGACGTCACTGTTCACGGTAAGCGCACGCGACCACGCTGAGTGACGTGATCCCCAGCCTCAGCATCCAGCTCTCCCCCACACCCCGGGGTGCCCATCTCGCCCGTCTGCTCGCCACCGAGCAACTCCGCTCCTGGGGACTGCCGTCGGACCCGGCGGAGCAGATCGTGGCGGAGCCGGCGGCGAACGCCGTAACGCACGGCCGCGTCCCCGGCAGGGACTTCCGGCTGACGCTCTACGTCGTCGGCGGCACCCTGCGCATCGAGGTCACCGACACCCTCGCGGACCGCCCACCCCGTCCCGAACGCGCCTCCCCCGAGGCCGAGTCGGGGCGCGGGCTGACGCTCGTAGCGGCGCTGGCGTCGCGCTGGGGAGTCGCCGAGGGGCCTGCCCCGCGCAAGACGGTCTGGGCCGAAGTCGCCCTGCCCGCACCGGAGCCCGGGCCAACGGGCTCCGGTGGGCGGTACCGCGGTGACGTGGGCCCTCTTTCCCAAGAACTACTCAGGTGAAAGGACCCTCACCAAGCCCGCCCCTCCCGCCCGGAGCCCCGACTCACTCCGGCGAGTGAACATCACCAACTCGGCTGGCTTTTCGCCAGGTTGCTTGCTCTACGCTCAGCGCAACACAACCCCACACATGCTTCGGCCCTCGCCGGGACGGCAATCCCAGTGCGAGGGCCTGACCACCAAGGAAGAACAACCTTCCCGATGGATACCCAAAACCCTAGCGCGCCCTCGCGCGCCCGGTCCCGTGCGACGGGCAAAAATCACCCCCGATCCGGTGGTCTCGTCCACGAGAACACCCGCCACACCACCCGCTTCGTGGTGATCGGCAACCACCTGGCGCAGCACCCGGAGTTGTCGCTCCTCGCGATCGGACTCGGCACCCACATCCAGTCGCTGCCGCAGGACGCCCACGTGGACATCAAGTCCCTGGCGAACCGCTTCCCCGAGGGCAGGACCCGTATCGCGGCGGCCCTGAACGAGCTGGAGAGCCACGGCTATCTGCGCCGCGAGCGTCAGCGGGTCGAGAGGGGCCGCTTCGTGACGCGCACGGTCTCCTGCAACCAGCCGGGCAGGCGCCCCGGTGACGGCGAGACACACCCACCGCGGCAGCGGCAGAAGATCCAGCCGCCCCGCAAGACGCGGCTGCCGCCGGTGCCGCAGCCGTCGTACCCGACCCCGGAGCTTCTCCAACGGGCCACAGATCTCCTCGCCCGCCTCCACCGCGACGACCCGCGCCTCCTCCTGTCGGCCTGCGACACGGCCCACCTGGCGCCCGGGGTCGCCGTCTGGCTGCAATACGAGGTCCCCGCCACCCTCGTACGAGAGGCCCTGACCAAGGACCTCCCGCCCGAAGGCCTACGCCGCCCCGCGGCCCTGCTGGCCCACCGCCTGGCCGACCAGCTGCCACCCCCGCCCCCGCTCCGGCCCCCGGCGCCACCGGCCCCGGAGCCCAGACACCCCTTCCAGACCTGTGACGGCTGCGACCGTCCCTTCCGCGCCCCCGCACCCGGCCGCTGCCGCGACTGCCGAACCCGATGTCCCGGAGGCCGCCTAGCATGAAAGCGACGATCCTTGCCCCTGGGCACAGACGAGGAGCGAGCGCCATGACCATCGCACCGGACAACGCGCGACAAGGCGCTTCCCATCGATACCGCGCCATGCGGGACTTCGTTCAGTCCACGGACGACACCCTGCCCGGCAAGCTCGAAGTCACCAAGGAAGGGATCGTTCACGACATGGTGGCGCCCGTCGGTCCGCACGAGCTGACCACCGTGCACCTCCGGAGGCGCCTCGAAAAGGTGATGCCGGAAGAGATGGTGGCCCACACCGGCGAGCCCGACGTCGAGGACGAGGCCGAAGGCATCATGCGCCGCCCTGACGTGATGGTGATCGCCATGGTGGACATGGATGTCCCAGGGTCCTTCGATCCTCGATCGCTCATCGCCGCCATCGAGGTCGTCTCCCGCTCCAACCCGGACAACGACTGGGTCGCCAAGGTGCGCGACTACCCGCTGATGGGCATCCCCATCTACGCGATCTTCGACCCCCGTACCGGCACCGGCGCCATCCTCACTGACATCCATTCCACCCCTGAGGGCCCGCGCTACGCCACGCGCAAAGACTTCGTGTACGGCGAGGACGTGACCATCGACAACTGGACGATCCAGACGGACAACCTCCCGCGGTACAAGGACCAGCCAACCGACGAGTGAAGCCCGTCACACCCCTTACGAGTGGCCCAGTTCCGCCGTTTCCTCGTCCGGGATCGCCGGGACCGAGCCGGAGTCCGGTGCCGGGCGCAGGGGGAAGGGGTCGACCTTGGTCTCGTCGATCACCGGGGCCGCCGGGCGCGGGGGCTTCGGCATGATCGCCGCCTCGGAGTGGCCGCCGCAGCCGTACGACAGGGAGACCACGCGGCCGTCCGCCGGGGCGAACTCGTTGGCGCAGACGCCGAAGGCCTGGCCGAGGGAGCCGCCGATCGGCTGGAGGAAGCCGCAGCTGACGCAGGTCGCGGGGGCCGCCTGTGCCATCGGGGTCTTGGCGCCGTAGGACTCGTCCCAGCGGTCCGCGGCGATGTGCAGGCCGTAGCGGGACAGGACCCGGGCCCGGCGCATGCCCAGTTCCTCGGCGACCGAGGCGATCGAACCCCGGGTCGGTGCCATGGGGAGGCTCGACGGCGTGCCGGCCGTGACCTCCGCGTCCTCCGCCTCCACCAGCTCGGCCATCTCCTCGGAGACGGCGGAACTCGGGACCGGCTCGTCCTCGCCGGAGTAGCCGGGTTCCAGGCGGAGGTCCTCGGCGTCGGTGGGGAGCAGGTCGCCGGGGCCCATGTCGCCCGGGCGCAGGCGCTCGCTCCACGGCACCCACTCGGGGGCCAGCAGGGCGTCCGGGCCCGGCAACAGCACGACTTCGTCGAGCGTCACGATCTTCGCGCGGGATGCCCGCGCCACCGTGACGGCCCAGCGCCAGCCCCGGTAGCCGAGTTCCTTGCACTCGAAGAAGTGCGTGACGACACGGTCGCCCTCGGACTCGAGTCCGGCGTGCTCACCGACGACGCCTGGCGCCGCCGCCTCCTCGGCTGCGGTGCGTGCGAGGTCGACGGCCTCGGCGCACAGGCGGTCGGGGGTGCGGCTTCGCGTGGTCGCTGCGCTCACAGGTATCGCTTCTCTCCTACGCCGTCACTGTAGGTGCGTACGCCGGGGGCGAGGGTGGCGGACGGAGCGGACCCGGGGACCGCGTCAACGTCCGCGCCCGCTCACGCTCGGGCGCACCTGTGCCATCCATTGTGCAAGATGGCTGAGATACGCACGCTACCTGCTCGCGTGCGCTCGGCCTACACCGACGGGACGTTTGGCACCCCCGCACCGGTCTCGGTATGGCCACGGCAAGTCCGTGAATGCGCGGCCATACGCGCGGTAACCGCACTACGAACGCCTCAGTCGGGGCACTATGACGTCGTGGCAGCCGCGAAGACACCCCAAGGAGCCACCGGGATCGGTGGGGCCAAAGGGATCAAGGGGAGCAGCCGACGCAACGGCACGGGCCGGGTGCGCGGCTCCTTCCGCTCGGTCGGACGCGCCCTGCACTTCCCGGTCACCGGACCCGCCCGGGGCATCCGCAAGGCCACGCACGCCCACGGGGCCGGGGAGTCCGGTCTGGGCAAGCTGATCGAGCTGCACGGTGTGAACGGCGCGGGCGATGTGATGATCACGGTCGCGCTCGCCTCCACGGTCTTCTTCTCGGTTCCCACGGACGAGGCCCGCGGGCGTGTCGCGCTCTACCTCGCGATCACCATGGCGCCCTTCACTGTCCTCGCCCCGGTGATCGGCCCGCTCCTGGACCGCCTGCCGCACGGCCGCCGCGCCGCGATGGCCGGCGCGATGCTCGCCCGGGCCCTGCTGGCGCTGGTGCTGTCCGGGGCGGTCGTCACCGGCAGCATCGAGATGTATCCGGCGGCGCTCGGGGTCCTCGTGTCCTCCAAGGCGTACGGCGTGGTCAGAAGTGCCGTGGTGCCCCGCCTCCTGCCACCCGGCTTCTCCCTGGTGAAGGCCAATTCCCGGGTCACCCTCGGCGGGCTCCTCGCGACCGGCATCGCCGCGCCGATCGCCGCGGGACTGCAGTCGCTGGGCCCGCGCTGGCCTCTCTACGGCGCCTTCGTGATCTTCATCGCGGGGACGTTCCTGTCCTTCACCCTGCCGCCGAAGGTCGACTCGGCCAAGGGCGAGGACATCGCCCTGCTCGCCGCCGACGAGGACCACCTCCACGGGCCGCACCGGCAGCCGGTCAAGCGTCCCGGGCTGCGCACGGTCGGCATCGCCGTCACCCACGCCCTGGGCGCCAACGCCGGTCTGCGCTTCCTGTCCGGGTTCCTGACCTTCTTCCTGGCGTTCCTGCTGCGCGAGCACCCGCTGTCCGGGGAGAGCGCCGCGGTGTCGCTGGGCATCGTGGTCGTGTCGGCCGGTGTGGGCAACGCGCTCGGCACGGCGGTGGGGGCGGCGCTGCGCCAGCGGGCTCCGGAGATCATCATCGTGACGGTCGTCGCGTTCGTCCTGGGTGTCGCGATCACCGCCGCGATCTTCTTCGGGGCGTTCCTGGTCGCGGTCCTCGCCGCGGTCGCCGGGTTCGCGCAGGCGCTGTCCAAGCTGTGCCTGGACGCGCTGATCCAGCGGGACGTGCCCGAGCAGGTCCGTACATCGGCCTTCGCGCGCTCGGAGACCCTGCTCCAGGTGTCCTGGGTGTTCGGCGGCGCCGTCGGCATCGTGATGCCCCTGAACGGCTCCCTGGGCCTGTCGGTGGCCGCCGCGATCGTCGCCGTGGGCTGGCTGGCGACGGTGAAGGGCCTGCTGCGCTCGGCCCGCCACGGCAGCGCTCCCCGCACGCGCGTGGCCTAACGCACGGCACGCCGCACCCCGCGTAACGGGACGGCTGGTACCGCCCTATAGCCTTCCGCCATGACCACGATGCAATCCGCTGTGCGACGCCGCCGCGTTGTCGCCGCCGCCGGCGCCGTTTCCGCCGGACTGCTCGTCCTGTCGGCGTGCGACAAGCCGACGCCGCGCGCCACCGTCACGGTCGGCAAGAACTCGGTGAGCGCCGAGGCCGAGTGCTGGGAGGACGGCGACAACCTGGGCCAGGAGAAGGCCACCAAGTGCGCCCTGAAGAAGGCGTCCGACTCGATCGACGTCCCGCAGAGCGAGACCCTGCGCATCGGTGTCGACCCGGAGATCGCGGACACCGGCTGGGCGCTGTGGATCAACGGCCAGCAGGTCACCGACGTCTACACGTCGACGTACTACTCCTTCCAGGGCGTCGACCTCTTCGCCAGCCAGCAGGGTCAGGCCGCGCCGAAGCAGCTGTACATCAGCGTCGTCCAGCAGGACAAGCCCGGGTCCGCGGGAGCCAGCAAGGACTTCAAGGGCGTCTGGAACTTCAAGCTCGTCAACGACAACGCGTAAGCGCTACGACGTCGATGCGCATCCTGGTGGCCACCGCGGTCCCGGTCGAACGGGACGCGGTGGCCCGGGCGTTTGAGGGGGCGCCGGTCGACGTCGTCGCCGTCGGGGTCGGTCCCGCCCGCGCCGCCGCCGCCACGGCCACCGCACTGGCAGGCACCCCCTACGGCCTCGTCGTCTCCGCCGGGATCGCCGGCGGTTTCCCACCGGAGGCCCCCGTGGGCTCTCTCGTCGTCGCCGACGAGATCACCGCGGCCGATCTGGGCGCCGAGACCGCCGAGGGCTTTGTGCCGGTGACCGAGCTGGGGTTCGGGACCGTCACCCACCGTCCCCCGGAAGCACTCGTACGGGACGCCGTGGCCGCCACCGGAGCCCGCCGCGGCGCCGTGCTCACCGTCTCCACCGTGACCGGCACCGCCGCCCGCGCGGCCGCGCTCCGCGAGCGGCACCCCACCGCCCTCGCCGAGGCCATGGAGGGGTTCGGGGTCGCCGAGGCCGCCGCCCTGCACGGGGTGCCGGTGCTGGAGGTGCGGGCCGTGTCCAATCCGGTGGGGCCCCGTGACCGTGCCGCCTGGCGGATTCCGGACGCCCTCGCCGCGCTGACCGACGGCTTCGGGAAGCTCGCGCCCGTACTGGAGAGTTGGAACCGACATGACCGGTGACCCGATGCAGATCGCGTACTCCCCCTGCCCCAACGACACCTTCGTCTTCGACGCCCTCGCCCACGGCCGCGTCCCCGGCGCGCCCGCGCTCGACGTGACGTTCGCGGACATCGACATCACCAACGGCATGGCCGAACGCGGTGAGTTCGACGTGCTGAAGGTGTCCTACGCCGTACTGCCGTACGTCCTCGACGAGTACGCGCTGCTGCCGTGCGGCGGCGCGCTGGGGCGGGGCTGCGGGCCGCTGGTGCTGACCCGTGGACCGGGGGATCTGACGGGCCGTACCGTCGCCGTGCCCAGCGAGCGGTCGACGGCGTATCTGCTGTTCCGGTTGTGGGCCGCGGACACGATCCCCGGCGGTGTCGGCGAGATCGTCGTCATGCCGTTCCACGAGATCATGCCCGCCGTGCGGGACGGGAAGGTCGACGCGGGGCTCGTCATCCACGAGGCGCGCTTCACGTACCAGAACTACGGGTTGCACAAGCTCGCGGACATGGGCGAGCACTGGGAGAACACCACCGGGCTGCCGATCCCGCTGGGCGCCATCATCGCCAAGCGGTCGCTGGGCGCGCGGACGCTGACGAACCTGGCCGATTCCATTCGTACATCGGTGCGCGCCGCCTGGGACGACCCCGAGATCTCCCGCCCGTACGTCATGGAGCACGCCCAGGAGATGGATCCTGCCGTCGCCGACCAGCACATCGGGCTGTACGTCAACGAGTTCACCCATGATCTCGGCGTCGACGGCTATGCGGCGGTGCGGGGGCTCCTCACACGTGCGGCGGCCGAGGGGCTGGTGCCGCCCCTCGGCCCGAATGCACTGGCTTTCCCCTAGAAATCCAGCAGTTCTATACGTCGAGCTGGTCGGCGACCGCCCGCAGCAGGCCCGCGATCTTCCCGCCGGCGGCCTTGTCGGGGTAACGGCCCCTTTCGAGCATCGGCGTGATGTTCTCGAGAAGGGTCGTCAGATCCTGGACGATGGAGGCCAGCTCGTCCGGCTTCTTACGGGTCGCCGCCGCGACCGACGGGGTCGGATCGAGGACGACCACGGAAAGGGCCTGGTCACCGCGCTGCCCGGCGACGACCCCGAACTCCACTCGCTGGCCCGGCTTCAGGGCCTCGACTCCGGCGGGGAGGACCGAGGAATGGACGAAGACGTCACCGCCGTCGTCGCGGGAGAGAAAGCCGAAGCCCTTCTCGCTGTTGAACCACTTGACCTTGCCGGTAGGCACGTCTGTTCCTCGTCCTCGTACTCGTCGGAAAACTGCTTCTGAAACGGCTCTTGATAGCACTGGGGCGGGTCGTCGGGACCCGCCGGTACCAAGGCTAATGGTCTTCAGGCCGGTGACAAGACGTCGCCCGGTTGTTCCTTCGGGCAGGGAACTACCCTGGTCCGGTGCGTGACAAAACCCAAACGAATTCCGCGGCGCCCGGTGACCGACTGATCCGTGCCGGAGCCATCGTGTTCTTCATCGGTACGGTGGCCACACTCGTCACCGTGGCCCCGCTGCTCCTCGGAACGACGCCCTTTCCGACGTACATGTTCGGACTGAGCATGCTGATGGGCGTCGGCTTCCTGCTCGCCGGCGCGGGCGTGCTCCAGTCGATCGCGGCGGGGCGGCGTCAGGCGCGGGCCGGACGGTAGCCGGCGAGCCAGTCCGGGAACCCGGTGAGGTCGGCGAGGACCACGTCCGCACCGGCCGCGGTCAACTCCGCCGCGCTGCACGGGCCGGTGGCCACGGCGACCGAGAGCGCCTCGGCGGTCCGGGCGCCGCGTACGTCCCCGAGGTGGTCGCCGACGTAGACGCTCGCGCCGTGCTCGCGCAGCGCCACCGCCTTCTGCTCGGCCCACAGATCGCCGATCACCGCGTCGGGGGCGAGGCCGAGATGCTCCACGTGCAGCTTGGCGCTGGGCTCGTACTTCGCGGTCACGACGATCGCCCGCCCACCGGCCGCCCGCACGGCGGCGATCGCCTCACGGGCGCCGGCCATGGCGGGCGACGCGGCGATCGCGATGGCCGGGTACAGCGACCGGTAGAGGTCGGCCATGGCCGGGATCTCGTCCGCCGGGAACCAGTGGGCCAGCTCCTCCGCCAGCGGGGGCCCGAGCCGGGTGACCGCGAGGTCGGCGTCGATGTACGTCCCGGTCCGTTCGGACAGCTCCAGGTAGCAGGCGCGGATGCCGGGGCGGGAGTCTATGAGGGTCATGTCGAGGTCGAAGCCGACGGTCGGGGCGGAGATGGGTGCAGTGGCCATATGGGCCATTGTGCCCAGCCGGTACGACCGTCCTACCGCTGCCTCTGGGATCGCCAGACGAGGAAGAGGGCCGACGCGACGGCCGCGCCCCTGATCACCCACGGCCAGGTGTCGGCGATCGCGTCGCTCATGTGCCCCTTGACGATGGGGTCGCCCCAGCGGCCCTCGGTGCGGCCCCACAGCCACACGACCCCGGCGGTGAGCGCCAGGCCGGGCAGGAACATCACCGCCCACTTGGTCTCCGCCTCGGTCAGCCTCCGTGAGGCGTAGGCGATGAGCCAGCCGAGGAGAAGGACGACGAGGTTTCCGAGGACCGACCCCACGACGAGGAGACCCGCGGCGATCAGCAGGAGGGGGTTGGTCCACTTGCCCTTGGGGAGGGAAGGCAGCCGGCGGCGGCGCGTGACGGGAACCTCGTCGACGGCGGCGTCGGTCGCGGGCTCGGCTTCCGGCGCCTTCTCGACGACCGGCTTCGGCTCCTGCTCGCGCGGCGGGGGCTTGAGCAGCTCCGGGATCTCCACACCGCCCACGAACCCCGCCGGGAGGCTCTCCCCGACCCCGAACGGGGTGCTGTCCGTGCGCCACCAGTCCGGCTGGAGCGCGCTGTTCCCGATCTCGGCCTCGCTCGCGAGGTGGGGCGGCACAGGTGCCTCGTCCACCGTCTCGGCGGGACGCGGCTTCGGCACGGGGACGATACGGCGCAGCCCCTTGGGACGGGGGATGCCGGTGTCCCGGTCCCGCTGCGCGGGGACGGCGGTGGGGGCCGGGGCGGTCCGGGCCTGCGGGGCACCAGTGCCGGTCGTGTCTCCCCCGGAGGAGGTGCCCCCGGCCGCGGTGACGACGTCGTCGGGGCTGCCGAGAAGGGCGATGATCCGGCGCACGGCCGCGGGACTGTCCACGGGGACCTTCGCCCGGCGCCGGTCGATCTCGTTGCGCAGCTCCGAGACCAGGCGCATCCGGGTGCCGGACGGCAACTGCCGCTGCTGGGCCACGTCCCCGACGCGGCTCAGATACTCGTAGACGACCTGGTCGCTCTCGATACCCACGAAGTCCCTCCGGGGGGCGGCGCGTTGAATCCCCGGGGATGACCGTATCGCGCGGGATGCGACCGACGTAGCCACGCGCGGTCGTGCCGTCGGCCGGCTCCCGACCCACGGACCCGGGTCTCGCCGTCGCAGCCACCCGCTAACGTGGGTCGGATGAGCACCTCGGCCACACCGCCCCGCTCCCTCGCAGAGGCTCTCCGCGTCCGGGACGACGCCTCACTGGGCGCGCTCCTGCGTGCCCGCCCCGATCTCGTCACCCCCGTCCCCACCGACCTCACCCAGCTCGCCACGAGGGCCGGCACCCGTGCCTCGGTCGTGCGTGCTCTGGAGCGCCTGGACCGGTTCGCGTTGCAGACCGCGGAGGCGCTGGCCGTAGCGGGGGAACCGGCGTCGTACGCGGAGTTGCTGGGGCTGCTGGCGGGGGACGCCGGGGCGCCCGCCGTCGCCGGAGCGCTGCCGCGTGCCCTCGGGACCCTGCGGGAGCAGGCGCTGGTGTGGGGCGAGGACGAGCGGCTGCGGCTGGTGCGGACCGCGCGGGAGCTGCTGGCGCCCTCGCCGCAGCATCCGTCGCCGACAGGGCTCGGGCCGACGGTGCAGGAGGCCACGGCAGGGATGTCGCCGGGCCGGATCCAGGAGATCGTGACCGCGGCCGGGCTGCCGTCGACGCACGACTCGGTGACCGCCGTCGCCGCGCTGACCGGGCTGTTCACCGACCGCGAGCGGATGGCGACGCTGCTCGCCGAACTCCCGGAGGAGTCCCTGGAGGTACTGCGGCGCCTGGTGTGGGGGCCGCCGTACGGGCAGGTCACGGCGGACCCCGCGGTCCGGCTGCGGCGGCTCCTGGACGTGGGGCTGCTGCTGCCGACGGCGCCCGGGACGGTCGTACTGCCGCGGGAGGTGGCCCTGCATCTGCGCGGCGGGCTCGCGCACCGGATCACCGAACCGCTGCCGCCGGCCGTCGAGCCCATCGCCACGCACCGTCCACAGGTGGTGGACGCGACGGCGGCCGGACAGGCGTACACCGCGCTGGCGACGGTGGAGGAGCTGCTGAAGGACTGGGACGAGGGCGGCCCGGTGGTGCTGCGGGCCGGCGGTCTGAGCGTCCGCGACCTCAAGCGGACCGCCGTCGCCCTGGACGTGTCCGAGCCGGTCGCCGCGTTCTGGGTCGAGCTCGCCTACGCGGCCGGCCTGATCGCCTCCGACGGGGAGGCCGACGAGCGGTACGCGGCGACCCCGGCCTACGACGAGTGGCTGGAGCGGCCCTCGGCCGAACGCTGGGTGCGGCTCGCGGAGGCCTGGCTGACGGCGACCCGGACGGCCGGCCTGGTCGGCGGCCGGGACGCGAAGGACCGCACCCTGTCCGCGCTGGGCCCGGGCCTGGACCGCAGCGCCGCCCCGGAGGTACGGCACCGGGTGCTGACCCTGCTGGCCGGTCTCCCGGAGGGTGCCTCGCCGTCCGTGGAGTCCGTGCAGGCGCGGCTGCGCTGGGAACGGCCGCTGCGAGGCCCCCAGCGGGACGACGACCTGCGGTCACGGCTCACCGAGTGGACGCTGAGCGAGGCGGAACTGCTGGGAGTCACGGGACGCGGAGCGCTGTCGGCCCAGGGACGGGCACTGTGGGGCGCGGCACCGGCGAGGACGCCCCGCGAGGAGCCGTCGGGCCCCGGGGACAAGCTGCCCGTCCACCACCACGCCGCGTCCCCGGTGGAGCCCCTCTCCCCGACCGAGCAGGCCGTGGCCTCCGCCGCGGCCGCCCGTCTCCTCGCCCCGCTGCTGCCCGAACCCCTGGACCATGTCCTGCTCCAGGCCGACCTCACCGCCGTGGCCCCGGGCCCGTTGCAGCGCCACCTGGCGGACGTGCTCGACGTGCTGGCGGACGTGGAGTCGAAGGGCGGGGCGACGGTGTACCGGTTCACGCCGGGCTCGGTACGCCGGGCGCTGGACGCCGGGCAGGCCGCCTCCGACCTGCACGCGTTCCTCGCCGCGCACTCCCGCACCCCGGTCCCGCAGCCGCTGACGTATCTGATCGACGACGTGGCCCGCAGACACGGCCATCTGCGCGTCGGCGCGGCCTCGGCCTACGTCCGCTGCGACGACGACGCCCTGCTGAACGAGATCGTCGCCGACAAGCGCGCCGCTGGCCTGGGCCTGCGCCGGCTGGCCCCCACAGTCCTGGCCGCCCAGGCCGAGCCGACCGTGCTCCTGGAGGGGCTGCGTCAGATGGGCTTCGCGCCGGCCGCCGAGTCCGCCGAGGGCGACGTCCTGATCGCCCGCGCCCACGCCCACCGCACCCCGCCGCGCACGGCGCCGGAGCCGGTCCCGGACGGCCCGCCGGTGCCGGACGCCACACTCCTGTCGGCGGCGATCCGCGCGATCCGCGCGGGCGACCTGGCCTCCACGACCCCGCGCAAGGAGAGCCCCGACCACGGCACCACCGGCGAGCTCCCCCGCACCAGCGCCGCCGAGACCCTCGCCACCATGCAGGCCGCCGTCCTCACCAACGAGGCCCTGTGGATCGGCTACGTCAACGCGGAGGGCTCCGCCAGCCAGCGCGTCATCGCCCCGATCCGCGTCGAGGGCGGCTTCGTGACGGCGTACGACCACACGGCGGACGAGGTACGGACGTATCCGTTGCATCGGATCACGGGGGTGGCGGAGTTGGCGGAGGACTAGGGCGCGCGTGGTCTGCGGATCAACGAGAGCGTCAGCGCTGGGGGCCGCCGCGCTTGCGCTCCAGCATGTGGTGGTGGGTGGCCCTCATCTGCTTCCAGTCCTTACGCATCTCCGAGTGCAGCCGGGCATCGGTCTTGGCCAACATCCACTGGTTCTCCCGCATGAGCTTGCGGTAGCTCTCCAGCCGCCGCTCCGGCAGCGCCCCCCGCTCGATCGCTTCCAGAACGGCGCACCCCGGCTCCGAGAGATGCGCGCAGTCGAGGAAACGGCATTCCCCGGCCAGCGATTCGATGTCCGAGAAGGTCTGCGCGAGCCCGGACTCCGCGTCCCAGATACCGACACCCCGTAGTCCTGGAGTGTCGATGAGCACCCCACCCCAGGGCAGCCGCAGCAGATCACGGGTCGTCGTGGTGTGCCGGCCCTTGCCGTCCTGGTCACGAGTGGCCTGGACGTCCTGGACGCTCTCGCCGAGCAGCGCGTTGGCGAGGGTGGACTTGCCCGCGCCGGACTGGCCGAGCAGCACGGAGGTGCTGTCCGCGAGGATCGCGGACAGCACCTCGATCCCGTCACCCGTCTCGGAGCTGACGGCCAGCACCTGGACACCGGGTGCCGCGGCCTCCGCCTCGGAGAGCAGATAGGACAGCACGGCCGGGTTGTCCACCAGGTCCGCTTTGGTGAGCACCACCAGCGGCTCGGCGCCGCTCTCCCACGCCAGGGACAGAAAGCGCTCGATACGCCCCAGGTCGAGTTCGGCGGCGAGCGAGACGGCGATGACCGCGTGGTTCACGTTGGCGGCGAGGATCTGCGCCTCGGAGCGCTTCGAGGAAGAGGACCGTACGATCGCCGTTCGGCGGGGCAGCAAGGACCGCACCACGCCGTCCGCGTCGTCGGTCGCACCGTTCTCGAGATCGATCACGGCCCAGTCGCCCGTGCACGGCACCCGCATCGGGTCACCGGTCGCCACCAGTGCCGTGTCCGCCGACACCGTACGGACGTCGTCCCCGTCGGGCACCACTGCGTCCACGCGCCCGCGATGCACACGGACGATCCGGCCGGGCAGGAGATCCTGCCCGGCATGCGTGGCGAAACTGTCCGCGAACGCCTCGTCCCAGCCGTAGGCGGTCAGGGGGTGTGCGGAGGAAATGTCGAGACTGAACAACGGGAGGCCCTTCAGGAAGGAGAGGTCCCGGCCATGCGCGCCAACGGCACGAAAAAAGGGAGGAGTTGCGTTAGCCGGAGACCACGGAGGCGGAATTGACGATCTTCTGGATGCGGGCAGCACTCATCGCAATGAGAGTCATCGATACACACCTCCCTCAACAGCCAACGCTGACAGTCCGACAAGGACATCTCGAACATGCCGAGCCTAGCCCAGCCCCGAAGGGCCGCGCCAGCCCACTATTTACGGTGCTCGGCCGCCGCTTCCGGTGCCGACTTCTGCGGGGGCACCTCCCCGGTGACAAAGCCCATGGTGCGTACCTCACGCAGCGTCAGCAGCCCGAGGCTGCTGCCTCCCACGAGGACGGCGGCGAAGACCAGCACTGCGGCGTTGCCGGTCGTGGCGGCGACCGGGGCTGCCAGGGCGAGGCCGAGCGGACGCGCGGCGAAGGAGAGCAGCGCGTCGTAGGAGTCGGCCCGGGCCAGGGTGTGCGACTCGAACCGCTGCTGCATCACGGTCTGCCACACGGTGTTGAGCACGCCCAGCCCGAGCATCGCCACGAAGTACGCGGCCGCGTTCACCGCCGTCGGCGCGGGCACCGCGAACGTCAGCAGCGGCAGGGCGAAGACGGCACCGCCGAGCGAGGTCGCGACGAGCGGGCGCGGGATGGGAAGCCGCGGGGCCAGATAGGCACCGAGCAGCAGGCCGACCATGCCGCACTGGTAGGTGATCACCCAGGAGACGTCACCGCCCAGTTCGCGGAGCGCGATGAGCGGCCCGAGCGTCATCAGGACGCCCGCGGTCAGGTTGGAGATGCCGTGGCCGATCAGATTGGTCCAGAACCAGCGGTGCGAGCGGACCACCTGCCACCCCTCGGCCAGGTCCTTCATGAAAGTGCTGTTGCCCGCCGGACGCTCGTGTCGCGTCACCTTCAGACCGCCCAGTGTGGCGGCGGCCACGATGAACAGCGCCGCGGTGAGCACGAACGACCAGCCGACGCCGATGGTGATCACCATGACGCCGACGATGCCGGGCCCGGCGACAAGGGCGATGCCGCGTGCCGTACCGAGGTGGCTGTTGGCGCGGAGCCGGGCCTCCGGGGGCACCACCGCGGTCACCAGCGGCGACACCGTGGGCGTGCCGATGGCGACGGCGGCGCCGGTGATCGCGGACAGGACGGAGAGATGGAGGATGTTGACGGTGCCGAGCAACAGCTCCACACCAATGATCAGTTGGATAAGGCCACGTACCAAGTCGGCGGCGAATGCCACGCGTTGAGGCGGGAGCCGGTCGGCGAGCACCCCGCCTACCGGCAACAACACCAGCTGCGGGATCAGTTCACAGGCCAGCACCAGACCGAGGTCGGTGGCCGAGCCGGTGGCATGGATGACCGCCAGGGTCAAGGCGGTGGGTACCAGACAGGTGGCCAGCACGGACAGCGTCCGGCCGGCCAGCAATCGCCGGAAACCCGCGATGGGGGTTGACGGGGCAGCAGGGGCTCGCATGGGGTCAGAGTCCGCCATTCATAGGGGCGTGGGGGGCATTCGAGGGTGGTGGCGGGTCAGCGCTGTGACTCCGTGGTCCGCAGCGTCCGCGTCAGTTCGGCGAGCAACTCGGCCGGAGCATCGAGGAAGGCGTGGTGGCCGCCCTCCAGGAGGGTGTCGGTGTATTTTCCGGCGTCCGTGTACGCGCTCCATTCCGTCATCTGATCGGGGCGGATCTCCTGGTCCTCGCGCCAGCCGATCACCCGGATCTCGCAGGGCAGCGGCACCGGTGCCGCCAGGTGGTACTTCTGGTTGGCGGTCACATCGGCGCGCAGGACCCGTAGGCTCATCTGGATCATGTCCGGGGTGGGAGTGCCGCCCATTGACCTGGTCAGTTCGGCCAGCTCCACAGCCAGTTCGGTATTGGTCATCTCCAGAAAACGCCCGAAGGGGCCTATATGCGGGGCGACTTGGGAGGAGACGAACAGCGTACGGGGGGTGGGCAGTCCGGAGTTCGCAAGGTGCAGCGCGGTGGCGAAGCCGGGCAGAGCACCGCCGCAGTGGCCGAAGAAGGCGAAGGGCCGGTCGAAGTGCGGCAGCAGCGCCTCGACCGTCTGCTCGGCGAGCTCTTCGTAGGTGCCGTAGTGGGGCTCGCGGATGCGGTTCTCGCGGCCCGGTGGCTGAATGCGGCAGATCTCGATGTCGCCGACGCGGTCGGGCCACTTGTTGTACATCGATGCGCCGAGGCCGGAGTACGGGAAGCAGAAGAGCCTCGCCGTGCTGTCCTGCTTCGGGGGCCGCAGCAGCATCTTGTTCGGGCGACGGGTCGAGGGCATGGGCCACCCCACTTTCTCGGTGAGTGAGTCGAAGACCGTGGCGGCCTCAGGCCGGTACGGGGCCGTCCACGGTGACGGCTTCGTCGAGAACCTGGGCGGCGGCTTCGTGCAGCCGCGCGGTGAGTGGCATGCTCTTGAAGCCCGCCACGAAGTTGGAGGTCAGGTGCTCGACGGGACCGGCGGGGGTGAAGGTGTCGACGGTGGCGACGATCTCTTCGAACAGCAGCCGCAGCGCTATCCGGGCCAAGGGGGCCCCGATGCAGTAGTGGGGCCCGAACCCGAAGGCCACATGGCGGTTGGGGGAACGGCTCACATCGAAGCGGAACGGGTCGGCGAAGACCTCTTCGTCGCGGTTGGCCGAGCCCAGCCAGGCCACGACCGCGTCTCCGGCCTTCAGCTCCTGGTCGCGCAGGGTGATGTCCTGGGTGACGTAGCGCATGAAGTGGTTGGCGGGGGAGGCCCAGCGCAGCCCCTCCTCGACGGCGCCGGAGATCAGGGACGGATCGGCCAGCAGCCGCCGATACTCCTGCGGGTGCTCGATCAGCGCCAGCACGGTGCCCGCGATCGCGTGCGGTGTGGTGACGTTGGCGCCCAGGAGAAGGCTGTAGCAGTTGTAGACGATCTCGTCATGCCGCAGCTTTCTGCCGTCGACCTTCAGCTCCGTCAGGAAGCCGATCAGATCGTCGTCGGCGAATCCGTGCCTGACACGCCGCTTGACCTGGCCGGAGAAGTACGCGAAGAGTTCGTGGTGTGCGGCGGAAAGGGTGCCCTCGCCTTCTGACTGACGGTACTCGGGGTCGTCGGGGGCGACGGCCATCGTCGTCAGACGGGTGAGCCGGGGCCAGTCGGCCTCGGGCAGCCCCATCAGGGTGCCGGTGAACGCCATCGGGAAGCCCGCGCCGACCGCGGCGACGTCCCAGATGCCGCCGTCCAGCAGCGGGGCGAGCAGCCGGTGCACCACCCTGCGGATCTGCGGCTGGCGGGACTTGAGGGCGCGGTGGGAGAGCACCTTGTTCATCGGCTCGCGCATGGCGGTGTGCACGGGCGGATCACTCGCCGCCATCATCTTGCCGCCGGCCGGGTCCGTACCGCCCAGGATGGACAGCAGGGTGCCGCGGTGTGAGGTGAACCGTGTGTGGTCGCGCAGGACGTCATTGACGTCGTGGTACTTGGTCACCGACCAGAATGAGCGGCCGTCGGCGAGGGTCTGACGGTGCACGGGGGACCGCTCGCGCATGAGCGACCAGATGGCGTGGGGGTCACCACCGGCGTAGAGCGCGGGGTCGAACAGGTCCACCGTGTTCAGGTCGATGTCGGTGCTGCCGGGGTTCGGGATGGATATCTTCATCGGTTTCGCCGTCTCCTGTTCAGGCCGGTCGCCCGGCCGGGGGGCCGTCGCTCTCGCCCTTGGCCAGCAATCCGGTGATGTACGCCGACAGTTCGTCGATCGTCGGGTTCTCGTAGAAGGCCACCGGCGGCACGTTCACGTCGTACTCGGCGCTGATCTCACCGGTGATACGGACGGCCATCAGGGAGTGGCCACCGAGCTCGAAGAAGTCGTCGTCGATGCCGACCGGGGAGAACTCCATGAAATCGGCCCAGAGTTCGGCGAGCCACGCCGCCACCTCGGTGTCGGGGGCCCGGTAGTCGGCACTCAGCTCGGGGCGTTCGGGCTTCGGCGTCGCGGCCAGCCGCGCCCGGTCCACCTTGCCGTTGGAGTTGAGCGGCAGGGCGTCGATCCGGAGGAAGACGGCGGGAAGCATGAAGGCGGGCAGGCTCTGCGCCAGGTGCCGGCGCAACTCGGCGGTGGGGACGGCCGCTTCGCTGACGTAGCAGGCCGTCAGGTGGCGGTCCACGCCCGGCTCCCCCTGCGCGACGACCGCGACATCGGCGATCTCGGGGTGGGCGCGCAGGACGGTCTCGACCTCGCCGGGCTCTATCCGGAAGCCACGGATCTTGACCTGGTCGTCGGCCCTGCCGTGGAATTCGAGCGCGCCGTCGGGGCGGCGGCGGGCCAGGTCGCCGGTGCGGTACATCCGCTCGCCCGGCGTGTCCGAGTACGGGTTCGGTACGAACCGGTCCGCGGTCAGTGCGGGGTTGTTGAGGTATCCATGGGCCAGGCCGAGGCCCGCCGCGTACAGCTCCCCGATCTCACCGTCCATGACTCGTTCGAGGCTCTCGTCGAGGAGGTGGACGCTGGTGCCGTGGATGGGCCGCCCGATGGGGACCGGACCGTCCGCCACGGCGCCGTCGAAGGTGTGACAGGTGGTGAACGTGGTGTTCTCCGTGGGCCCGTAGCCGTTGACCAGGGTGGTGTTCGGCAGCTCACGCAGCGCGCGGTCGATATGTGCGGCGGAGAGCACATCACCGCCGGCGATCAGGTAACGCAGCTCGCGGAGGTCCTGGGTGCCGGACTCGATCACGGCGTGGAACAGCCCCGCGGTCAGCCAGGCGACGGTGACCTTGTTCTTCGCGATGATCGCGGTGAGGTCGGCGGGGGTGAGCTCGCCGGGGGGAGCCACGACCAGACGGCAGCCATTGAGCAGCGCGCCCCAGATCTCGAGGGTGGAGGCGTCGAAGGCCACGGGTGCGAAGTGCAGGAAGACATCGTCGGGCCGTATCGGCAGGAAGTCGGCGTCGATCACCAGGCGTACAACCGCCTGATGGGGCACGCGCACACCCTTGGGTTTTCCTGTCGACCCCGAGGTGTACGCGATGTACGCGGTGTTCTTCGGCGCCGAAGGTACGGTGGGCAGTGTCGCGGGAAAGGACGCGAAGGGTGCGGGGGAAGCGTCGAGAAGGATTGTGGCGGCCGTCCGGCCGAGCCGCTCGGCGAAGTCGGCCGTGGTGATGACGACCTTGGCGCCGGAGTCCTCCAGAAGAGTGGCGTGGCGCTCCCGGGGCTGTCTGGGGTCCAGCGCGACGTAGCCGCCACCGGATTTGAGAACGGCGAGCAGGGCGACTATCAGTCCTGCCGAGCGGTCCAGGCAGATTCCCACGCTGTCCTCGATGCCGATCCCCAGGCCGTGCAGCTGGTTGGCCAATTGGTTGGAGCGGGTGTCCAGTTCGGCGAAGGTCAGGTCCTCGTCGTGTGCGCTGAGCGCCACGCCGTCCGGGTTGAGAGCGGCCTGCCTCGCTAAGAGGGAGTGCACCGATGCTGCGGTCACAGTGCCAACCGACCCGTCCCATGCGGTTCTCGTCGACATTCTCCATCCGTTCTGTGAGTTCATCCGTGCCGGCGGTCAGTCGGCCGAGGGCAGCCCATCGGGCACGGCGGTCCAGACCGCTGACGCCTTGCCGAGAAGCTGTTGTGACGCGTCGAAGACGGCGGTGTCGACGGAGGAGGTTCTGGCGTTCTTACGCCGCAGCGTGCCGACCACGACATAGGTATGACCCGGGGTCGGTGGCCGGGTGATCACCGCGGTCATCCTGCTGAGCACCATGGGCTCGTGGACCGGATCGCCTGTCCACCCGCCGGGACAGTCCAGCACGCTCCAGACGATCTCATCGCGGACACGGCCGTTGGCATCCGCCTGGTCGTCCGCGGGAGTCCACAGACAGGCGACGGTCCCCGGCCGCCCTTCCACCGGACCGGGGGTCAGCGCGAGTCCGTCGGCGGCCGGGCGCGCATGGCCGCAGACGAAGCACGTCGGGAAGGGATGCCCGGTGAACCCCCGGAAGCCGCGAGCGGCCTGCTCGGCCTCGGCGGGGGAGAGGGGATCGGTTCCAGTCGGCTCACCGGCCACCTCAGTAACCGTGGCAATGAGTTCTCCGGCCAGCCGGATCTGGGACCTGCGCTCTCCTCGGTGGAACTCGAGAGGAGTGTCCATCGGCGGTGGGGACAGGAGCGTCACGGCTGCGGCAGCACGCTCGCCGGGCGTGATCAGACCGGCAAAGAGGCCACACGCATAACCGCCCTGTGCAGAATGCGGCGGCCCGTTGAATTGAGACTCGATGATGGGGATACCCAGATCCGACACGACGCGCACAATCCCCCTCAGCTGTGTACCGCGCCAAAGAACGGCAGGATTTATATGCTTTCGCACTGCACCGGATGATGCTCTCGACTCCTTGATCGGATTTGAAGAATAGCCCAACCGTTCCGCGCAGGGCAATGGACTTTTCTCGACTCTCGCTAGGGCGAGGACGCGTGCCCGCCCGAATCCTGCGCGCCCCCTCGAAAACGGCTCGAGGCTGCCTTGGGAATTCCTATGACGTCCGCCGCAAGAGTCGGCGACAGATGTCTGGAACCAGGCTTTCGTGGCTCAGTTCATGCCTGATCAAGAGTGCTTATAACGAGAAAAGGAGGGGCTGTTCGGTGAACCTCAAACGGTCTGGCGCGAACGGGACAGGCCGTGCTTTAATTCCGACGACAGTGGCGAGGGATTTCGATCATCAGTGCCTCTCGCCCGCAATCTCCATCGGGAATCCATCGAGAATCCATCGGTATTCTACCGCCCCCTTGTAAAGCTATTTCCTTCCGATTTCGGCTGCACTGTTTCCCCTTGGCGGGATGCCGTCCGCGCCCGCGCAGAATTACGTCGGTCAGCAAGGACAGTTAAGGAGTGCTCGTGTACGCAGCACCATCCAAGGGTTCGTCCGTGTCCTCGTCCGCATACCGATCGACCGCCGCTCTGTTCCGCGATGTGGCCGCGCACAACGGAGCGCGCGCGGCCGTACGTCATGGCGACACCGAACTGAGCTACACAGAACTGGCGTCGGCGGCCGGCGGACTCGCCCGCTGGCTGCGCGAGGCGGGCATCGGGCGCGGGGATGTGGTGGCCACCGTGGTGGACCGCTCGGTGTGGTCCGTGGTGTCCGTCCTGGGCGCGTGGTCGGTCGGCGCGGCCCATGTCCACCTGGAGTCCTCGGACCCCGAGACTCGCATCGCGGCACTGCTGACCGCGACCGGGGCGCGAGCGGTGCTGACCGATGCGCGCAACCGGCCGCGACTGCCCGAACAGACTCCACCCGTACGGCTGTTGGACGCCTCGTCGGCGACCGCACCGTACGAGCCCTGTGAAGAAACCGATCCGCAGGACACGGCGTATCTCGTCTTCACCTCCGGCTCCACGGGCGTTCCCAAGGCCGTGGACGTCCCGCACCGGGCCGTACTCAACTACCACTTCGGGTTCTGGCGATACCTGGATCCGATCACGACCGTGGACAGCTTCGGCATCGCCACCACCTTCGCCGCCGACCTCGGTCTCATCTCCGTGTTCGGCGCCCTGTTCAGTGGCGCCCGGCTGGACATCTACGACCGAGACACCACGCTCGACCCCGTGGCCCTTGCGGCGGAGCTCAAGAAGCACCCGGTGGAGGCGCTGACGTACACACCCTCCTTGCTCGAGGCGCTAGCAGCACAGCATGACATCGGTGCGCTGTTACCCGGCCGGATGGTCGTCGTCGCGGGCGAGGCGTTCCCCCCACGACTGGCCGCCGCCATCCTCGAAGCCCGCCCCGGCCTGCATGCCGTCAACATGTACGGTCCCTCCGAGGCGACCGTCGCGATGATGCTCCACCGTGTGACGGAGCCGGACATCCGGCGCGCACGCATCCCGGTCGGAAAGGCCATCGACGGGGTCGACCTGCGGTTGCTCGGCGACGACGGCCGACCGGTACCCGACGGCACCCCGGGTGTCCTCCACATCGGCGGCGTCTGCCTCGCCCACGGCTACTTCGGCGACCAGGCCCTCACCGGGCGAAAGTTCACCCACGACGACGCCGGCGAACGCTTCTACCGCACCGACGACCTCATGATCCGCGACAGCGACGGCGTCTACGAGTACCTGGGGCGGGCTGACCGGCAGCTCAAGGTCCGCGGCAACCGCGTGGAGCCTGGCGAGATCGAGTCGGCGCTGCTCTCCGTGGCCGGAATCGAGCAGGCTCTGGTCGTCGGGGAGAGCCCGGCGCCCGACTTGCCGACCGAACTCGTCGCCTACGTGGTCGCGTCCCCGCCCCTCACGCCGGAGGAGATCTCCCGGCAGCTGCGCACCGTCCTGGCCCAGGCGCTGGTCCCGAGCCGCATCGTCGTCGTCGCGGCCATCCCCGTCACGGCGAACGGCAAAGCGGACCTGACCGCGCTGCGCACCCTGGCCCAGGACGGTGCCGTGCCCAGCGGCCCAACGGCCCCTGCGCCGCGCACCGACACCGAGCGGTTCGTGGCCGATCTGTGGTGCTCGGTGCTCGGACGGTCCGAAGTCGGCCGCGACGAGCGGTTCATGGAGATCGGCGGGGACTCCTTCAAGGCCCTGCGGGTCTTCGCCGGCCTGCGCCGCCATTCTCCCGGCCTGACCATCGGACAGCTCTTCGAGTACCCGACGGTCGCCGCGCTGGCCGCCGCCCTCGACGGCGCAGATCCCGCGCACACCGACCGGTCTGCGGCAACCGTCGAACTGTGAGGGACGTCATGGACACGGCGAATGACAGCACCGCGGTGGCCGTGGTGGGCCTGGCCTTCGACTTCCCCCAGTGCGACGACTGGGACTCGCTGACCGAGATCCTGCGCACCGGGCGCGACTGCATGGGGCCGATGCCCACCGCCCGCGCCGAAGCCACCGGCACCACCCGCTCCGACGACGACCAGGAGGGCGGCTGGATCGAGGACATCACGAGCTTCGACCACCGGTACTTCGGTCTCTCCCGCGCCGAGGCGGAGTTGATCGACCCCCGCCAGCGCAAGATGCTCCAACTCGCGGTACGGGCGATCGGCAACGCCGGTTACGCACCTTCGGAACTGAGCGGCCGTGATGTCTGTGTCTACACCGCCGGGTACGGCGGGATCGAACCGACCCTGCACGATCTGCTGCCCGAGGCCGACCGGCGCGAGGGCGCGGCCATCACCGGCAGCATCCGCGCTTTCGCGGCCGGACGGATCGCCTACCACCTGGATCTGCGCGGCACCGCACTGGTCGTCGACACAGCCTGCTCGTCGTTCCTGGTCGCGCTCCACGAGGCGCGCTGGAAACTGGCGCGCGGCGAAGGCGAAGCAGCCCTGGTCGGCGGCTACGAACTCATTCTGGGCCGCCCCCCGCGTCGCCCGGACGGCACCGACGGTCTGGGGGTGCTCTCCGCCACCGGCCGCTGCCGCCCGTTCGACGAGAAGTCGGACGGCGCGACCTTCGGTGAGGGCGGCGGATTCGTCCTGGTCAAACGGCTCGCCGACGCGTTGCGCGACGGGGACACCGTGCACGCGGTGATCCGGGGCAGCGCCGTCAACCAGGACGCCGGGCGCAGCAACGGACTGACGGCGCCCAGCCCCGCGGGCCAGAGCCAGGTGGTCGCAGCCGCCTTGCGGGACGCGGCCGTGGACCCGGCCACCCTCGGTTATGTCGAGGCCCATGGCACCGGCACCCGCATCGGCGATCCGATCGAGGTCCAGGGGCTGACCGACGCACTGTCCGCCTTCCCGGCCGGTCGCTCTCCCGTCACGGCGTGTCCCCTGTCCTCGGTGAAGGGCAACTTCGGCCATCTGGACAGCATGGCGGGCTTCGCGGGTCTGGTCCGGGTCATCGCCCAGTTCCGGGCCGGTGAGATCTTCCCCACCGCCCACTACAGCGCTCCCAACCCCTTGCTCGACATGGATCGAGGCACACTGCGCATCGCCGACCGGTGCGAGCCGTGGCATGCCGGCGACACCCCTCGGCGCGCCGCGCTGAGCAGCTTCGGGCTCAGCAGCACCAACGCCCACATGATCCTTGAGGAGCACCGCGCCTCCGGGCAACCACAGCCGCAGCCGCTCCGGGGCACAGGCTGTTCGGCAGAACCGGCCGAGTACGTCGTCGTGATCTCCGCGCGCGACGAAGAGGGCCTGCGCCAGTACGCCACGCGGCTGCGGGACACCGTCACCGCCGCCCCCGACAGCTTCCCGCTCGCCGCCGCGGCCGATGTCCTGGCCCTGGGCCGCGTACACCCGGAGTTCTTCTTCCACCGGCAGGCGTGGAAAGTGCGCGACACGGCCGGGCTCCTCGACGGTCTGAACGCGTTCCTGTCCGCCACGCCCACGGTCCGCCGTGCGGCCCCCGCTCGCGGCTCCCTCGTCCTGCTCCTCGGCTCGTCCACGGACGCGGATCCGGCGCCGGAGGCCGCGCACCTGCTGGAACTGGCCGGTTCGTATCCCGGCTTCGCCCGTGTGCTGGAGGCGGCCCGGCGGCATCTCCCCGTCGAGCTCTGGACCCCTGTGCAGCGGCAGTTGCTCCGGATCGCCGGCCTGCAGGCACTCCTCGCCGATCTCGGCGTCACTCCGGATCTCGTCCTGGCGCACGGTGTGGGCGCGGTCGCGGCGCGGTACACGCGCGGCGCGGTGGATCTGCCGACCGCCCTGGAGCAGGCGGATGCCGAGGCGCGGGCCGCGGCACCCGACGCGGACCGACTGCGGGCGGCGCTCGCCGGGTTCGCCGACGGGACTGTCCTTCTCGACCTGGCGCCCGGCAGCGCGCTGGCGGCCCTGCGACATGAGTGGCGCGACCCTCGTTTCACGACCGTCACCGCTCTTTCGCCCGCCGACCTGCTCGTCGCATGCCACCGCCACGGCTTCCCCCTGGACTGGCGTACGGCTCTGGGGTCCCGGCCCCGGCGGCGCGTGGAGCTCCCCCTCGCCCCGTTCGCCGAGGAGTGCTGCTGGCCGAGCACCGTTCTCACCGTGCCCGCGACGCAGACGGCGCCAGGTGCGGCACCCACAGGCGAGGCGCGGACCGCCGGCACCGACGCACCGACCCCGGAGGCCGCGGTGCTCGAGGCAGCCAGGGACGTACTCAAAGAGCCCAGGCTCGGCCTTGACGACGACTTCTTCGAGCAGGGCGGGAACTCCCTCAACGGCGTCCAGTTGGTCACCAGGCTGAACCAGCTCCTGGGCACCGAACTCGACGTACTGGAGCTCTTCGACTTCGGATCCCTCCGCGACCTCGCGGCATCGCTCGAAACCGCGAGGTCCCAGGCGCCTGCCCCAACCCCAGCGGTGGCAACGGCCGAGGCGGAGGAAGCGGCCGGCCCGGTCGAAGGCCCCCTCTCCGGACAGCAGAGCGCGATCTGGGCCGCCGTCCAACTCGCCCCCGAATCCGCCGCGTACAACGTGCCGGGCGCCTTCCTCCTGGACGGCCCGGTGGACTCCGGCTGGCTCATCCGGCGTCTCGAAACGGTCGTCCACCGCCACCCGATGCTCCGGGTCGGCCTGCGCGACGGCCAGGACGGCCCCGTCCAGGTGGTCGCCCCGCCCGAAGAGGCCCGGGTCACCCTGGAGAACCTCGACGTCGACCTCCGGCCGCACACCGTGGCCGAGGGCCGCGCGCCCCTGCTCGCCCGGCTCAAGGACCTGGTCAGCCGGCCATTGGACCTGTACTCCTCAACTCCGGCCCGTTATCAGCTCGTTCGCGCCCGCTTCGCCGACGGCGACCAGTACGTCCTCGTCCTCACCTTCCACCATCTCTTCTTCGACGGCTGGTCCTGGCGCGTCCTGATGGACGACCTGAGCCAGGCCGACGTTCGTCCGGCACCCCGGAAGACATATCTGGACTTCGTCCGCGACCAGCGGGAGATGCTGGACGGGGCACGCGGACGGCGGCTGGTCGAGTTCTGGACCGAACGGCTCGACGGGGTGCCGACCGTGGCACTGCCCGCCGACGTCCCGGACGCCGACTTCTCCGAACCGCCCAGCCGCGGCGCGGACCTGCCCCTGATCATCGAGGCCGAACTGGCGGCTGCGCTGCGGGAGATCGCCCGCCGAGAGCGCGGCACTCTCAACATGGTGCTGCTCGCCGGGTGGATGGCGCTGCTGTGGAAGCTCGGGGGCCACCGTGATCTGGCCGTCGCCGGGCCGGTTCCCGGCCGTGTTCCGGGCCATGACGAGGTGATCGGCTGCTACGCCAACACCATCGTGGTCAGGGCCGCCCTGGTGCCCGGTGAACCCTTTGCCGTGCTGCTCGCGGCCGTCCGCGACGCCCAGTTGTCGGCGCTGTCGCACGGCGACCTGCCCGCGGACCGGATCATCCGCATCGCCCGGCCGCACACGGCCGAACCCGCGGCCACGACCAACTTCGGCTTCCAGAACGAGGTCGCGCCGATCACCGGTCTCGGCCCCGGCGGTCCCGGTGTCGAGCTGCTCGACGTCGACTCCGAAGCACCCACGTTCACGCTCAGCGTCTCGGTCCTGGAGTACGGCGACGCCTTGTGGGCGCGGCTGAAGTACGCCACGGACCTGTTCCGTCAGGACACGGCCGCCTCCTGGCTGGAGGAGTACCGCACGCTCCTGCTGCGACTGGCCGACCTCGGCCCCGGCGCCACCCTGTTCGACCTGTTCGACTCGCCGCCCGCAGGCGTCGACTCGCCGGCGATGCCGGACTTCACGTTCTGAGCACCCGCAGGCCCGCGAAGAGGAGAAACCCGCACGTGGACACCACCACCGATTCGACCAGCCTCGCCTCTCGCGAGTTCTGGCTGCAGCGCCGGGACGGGCTACGCGAGGGAGCGCTCGCCACGGCGGAAGCCCTGGGCGGCTCGCACGACCCCCTCCCCGGCGGTCCAGGAACCGCCCGGGCGGCCCTCACACCCGCCACCCGCGCCCACCTGACCCGGATCACCGGCGGCGAACCCCTGCTGTACTGGACCGCCGCCGCGGCTGCCGCCGCCCTCGTGCTGCGCCGGTTCGGCGCCGACGGCGCGGTCACCCTGCTGGCCGGTGCTCCCCTGGGCCACGGCCATCCCGTACACCTTCAGCCGAAGCCCGGTGCGACCTTCCGCGAGTGGCTGGGCAGCGTCCGGTCCGCGGTCGCCGAGACCCTCCCCCACGGCGCCGTCGACGAGGTCCCCCTCAAGGACCTGCGGGAAGGGGACCTGGCGCTCAGCATCGGAGTTCGCCCAGGGACCTCTGCCCAGCAGGACGGCGACGAGGCCGTGTCCCTCGGCATCGACGCCGAGGAGATCACGGTGACCTCCTCGCTGCTGCCCACCGCACGGCTCCGGGCGCTGGCGTCCGGTGTGGCCACGGTGCTGGAGCAGGGCCTGGCCGACCCGGATCGCCGCCTCGCGGACATCAGCGGTCTCGACGACGCCACCCGCCACCGGGTACTGGTCGCCTTCAACGAGACGGCGGAACTGAAGAGCGGCACACCGTACCGCGAACTGCTGCTCGCCCAGGCCGAGTCACGTCCGGACGAGATCGCCGTCCACGACGGCGACGAGTCGTTCACCTACCGCCGGCTGTGCTCGGACGCCACGGCCGTCGCGCTACGGCTGAGGAGCGCGGGAGTCACCCGCGAGAGCCAGGTGGCACTGGTCGCACCGCGCAGCGCCTGGTTCCTCGTCATGGCCGTCGGGGTCCTGTTCGCCGGCGGCGCGTATGTACCGGTGGACCCCGAGATGCCCGCCGAACGCCGCGACCGGCTACTGAGCGGCGCCCGCGTCGTAGTGGCGGGGGACGAGGTGGAGGTGCCGCAGAATCCGGACGCGACCCGGCTGAGCCCCGAGAACCTGCGCGAGGAGGCCGAGTCGGCCGCCGGGACGTACGCCCCCGAGACGATCCGCAAGCTGCTCGGTCCCCCGGCCGCGCCCGCCGATCTCGCCTACGTCATCTTCACCTCGGGCTCGACGGGCACGCCCAAAGGCGCCGGTGTGGAGCACCACTCGTTCCTCAACCTGCTCGCGACCCGGGTACCGGACTACGGCCTGCGCCCCGGCGTGGAGGTCCCGCAGACCGCGCCTCTCACCTTCGACCTGTCCATCTGGCAGATGTTCGCGGGCCTCACCGCGGGCTCGACGATCTGTGTGGTCCCCGATGACGTGGTGCGCGACCCCGCGGCGCTCGCCTCGATGGCGGTCGGCCACCGCTTCGGCTGCCTCGCTCTGGTCCCCACCTTCATCGCCGTCCTCCTCAGTCACTTCGAGGACGAGCCCGGCTCCGCGGCGGCCGTTCGCGCGACCCTGCCGCGCATGATCGCCACGGGTGAGCCGCTCAGCGGCGAACTGGCCCGGCGCTGGCACACCGTCATGTCCGGGGTGGAATTGCTCAACGCCTACGGCCCCGCGGAGGTGGCCGACGACAGTACGGGTGGGCCGGTCACCGCCCACGAGGGGATGTACACCTCCATCGGAAAGGTGCTGCCCAACGTCCGCGTCCATGTTCTGGACACTGATCTTCAGCCCTTGCCACCGGGTGTCGTCGGGCAGGTCCACATCGGCGGCGAGAGCGTGGGCCGCGGCTACATCGGGCAGCCCGCACTGACCGCCGCGGCGTTTGTGCCCGACCCGTTCGCCCCCGAGCCCGGCCGGCGCATGTACCGGACCGGTGACCTCGGCCGGTGGCGGGCGGACGGCAGTGTCGAACTGCTCGGCCGGGCCGACAACCAGATCAAGCTTCGGGGCCGCCGGGTGGAACTCGGCGAGATCGAGCACGCCGTCGAGAGCCATCCCGAGGTGGCGCGCGGTGTCGTCGAACTGCTCAAGGACGACGGCTTGGAAAGGCTCGTCGCCTTCGTCACCACGCAGCCCGGCGGCGCTCCGACTGTCGCCGCGGTCAAGGAATCCGTCGCCGGCCGGCTGCCCGCCTACATGGTCCCCAACGAGGTGCTGCTGCTCGGCGAACTGCCGCGCAACCGAAACGGCAAGGTGGACCGCAAGGCGCTGCGCGCACTCGCCGCCGAACGCAGCGTGGACACCATCGCGTACACCGCGCCGCGCACCCCTCTCGAAGCCGTGCTGTGCGAGCTGTGGGCGAGCTGTCTGCGGCTCGAGCGCGTCGGCGTCACGGACGACTTCTTCTCGCTCGGCGGCGATTCCATCACCGGTATCCGAATCACCCAGGCGGCCGGCCGCCGCGGCGTCGAGTTGCGTCCCCGGCACCTGCTGGAGCACCGCACCGTCGAGGCGCTGGCGAGGGTCGCCCGATGGCGCACGGCCGAGGCCGGCCGGCCCGCCGCCGTATCCCCTTCATCGGAGGCCGACCGCGGGTCCGCCCCGCTCACCCCGGCCCAACTGGCCTTCTTCGCACGCGAGGTGCCGCGCCCGGACTACTGGAACCACGGTGTGCTCTACGCCGTGCGCGGTTCGGTGACCACCGAGCAGGCCGCACGAGCCGTGCGTCTGCTGGCCGAGCGGCACCCCATGCTGCGAGCCCGGATCAACGTGGCGGGCGCCGATTCGACCCAGATGATCGACGAAGAGGCCCCGCCCGTCACCGAGTTCGACCTGCGGGAGGTGGCGGCGAGCGAGGTGGAGGGCCGGATCCACGACTCGGCGACCGCACTCCACGCGGCCCTCGATCTGCGTACCGGACCGGTCTGCCGCGCCGGGCTGTTCCGGCTCGCGGACGGGCTGGAGGACCGGCTGGTCATGATCGTCCACCACACGGTGGTGGACCTCTACTCCTGGAACGTGATCACCGAGGAGCTCTCGGCGATCCTGCGCGACGGCGACGCCGGGTCGCTGGATCCGGTTGGCACCTCCTACACCGAATGGGCCCGCCGCCTCGGTGAACTCGTACGCGAACGGCCGGAGCGACTGAACGCGGACTACTGGCTGACCCGCGACTGGGACGCGTGTGTGCCGGTGGCGGACACCGAGCCGCAGGGCGTCGAGGGAAACACCCAGGAGATCACGTTCGTCTTCGACCGGGATTGGACCCGTCGGTTCACCGACGCGTCGACCGGCGCCGGACTGACCGTGTACGAAGGCCTGTTGGCCGCCCTCGGCACCGGGTTCAAGAACTGGCTCGGTGTCGACGGAGGCACCCTGCAGGTCCAGCTCGGCGGACACGGCCGGGAGGATCTGTTCGACGACGTCGATCTCAGCCGCACGGTCGGCTTCTTCAACACCGCCTATCCCTTCGCCCTGCCGATGCTCGCCGACCCCGCCGACGCCGGACAGGCGCAAGCCGTGGCCGGCTTGATCAGGGACATACCGGGCCGTGGCCTCGATCACGACCTGCTGCGCCACCTCCACCCCGACCCCGGGACGCGCGCCCGGCTCGCCGCTGTCCCGGTCCCCCAGGTGCTCTTCAACTACTGGGGCGAGCCCGCCTATCTGCACGCGGACGGGGCGGCGGGCGCCGGTACGGGCGGCACCCCGGGCCCGCTCGGCGATGTCCGGATCGACATCTCGGGCGACGACCGGCCCGCGGACATGCCCCGCCCGTTCCCGATCGAGATCTACCCCAGCATCGTCGACGGCCGGCTGACGATCCTGTGGCGCTTCAGCGGTGAGGTCTTCACCGCGCCCCGGATGCACGCGCTGGTGGACGCCTATGCCACGGCGCTGCGCACCACGGTTCCCGTATCCGAATCGTCCGACTCGAAATCGTCCGACTCGAAGGAGATGGCCCGATGACCCACGCCGTCGTGGTGAACGCCGAAGCCCAGTACTCGGTCTGGCCCGAGGCCAAGGCCCTGCCGAACGGCTGGGAGGCCACCGGATTCGCCGGGTCCAGGGATGAGTGCCTGGCCCACATCGCGCGGGTGTGGACCGACATCCGCCCAAAGTCCGTGGTCGACGGCGCCTCGTGAAGCGCACCGAACCCACTCCCACGCTGTGGCGCTACGGCTCTTTTGAGGAGACCCGCGTCTACGTCCTGGCCCCCTTCGCCGGCGGCAGCGCGTACGCCATGGGCAACTGGCCCCGGCTACTGCTGCGCGAGGACGAGGCCGCTCTGGTGCTCCAGTACCCCGGGCGCGGACCGCGCGCCGCGGAGCCGCAGGCGACGAGCATCACCGCCCTCGCCGACGAGGCCGCGGATGCGGTCCTGGAACACTCCACCGGCCCCGTGGTCCTGGTCGGCCACAGCCTCGGCGGGGTCCTCGGTCACACCCTGGCCCTGCGTCTGGCGGACGCCGGACGCCCGGTCGAACTGCTGGTCGCCTCCGCGGCACGGCCACCGTCCGCGGCACGCCTGGACGCCGACCAGGTCCTCGCCATGACGGACGAAGAGTGGATCAAGGAGATCACCCGGTACGGCGACTACGACCCCCAGCTGATCGAGGACCCCGACTTGCTGGATCTGATCGTGCCGGTCCTGCGGGCCGACTACCTGATGCTCGCCCGGCACGTCCCCGAGAACCGTCCGGTCCGCTGCCCGGTGCTGGCCGTCGGCGGCGTCGACGACATCTGGGTGACCGGCAATCACCTGGACGCCTGGGGCGAGTGGACCACGGCTGCTCTCACCACCCGCACCCTGCCCGGCGGCCACTTCTACTACCGGGACGATCTGCCGACCCTGACCGGGTTGATCCACGGCGCCCTGGACGGCAACCACGCACGAGAGGTGTCCCGGTGAAACCACTGATCGTGGTGTACGACTTCGGTGCCGCCCAACCCGGCGACATCGCGGTGGGCCTGGGCGACTGGGCGACCTGGGTCTTCGCCGCCGAGCGCAACGACCACACACGGCACATGGCGCCGCTGCTGGAGCAGTTCGCCCCCCTCGTGTGGATCGACTCGCTCGACCAGGCGGTGCAGGAGTTACAGGGCCACGACCCGGGCGGCATCGTGACCTTCAGTGAGAAGGCCCTGCGGCTCACCGGTGAACTGGCGGACCGGCTGGGACTGACCCAGCACAGCCCGGCCACCACCGCGATGCTGACGGACAAGTGGAAGCAGCGCAGCGCGCTGCGCGCGGCCGGGGTCGACTCCGTACGTTTCCATCGCGTGGACTCCGTCGCCGACTGGGCGGACGCCGTCGCCCACGTACGGCTGCCCGCGGTGCTCAAACCCGCCTTCGGAGGCGCCAGCCGCAACACCTTCCTCATCGACGACGAGGCGGCGGGGCTGCGCACCGTCGAGCGCCTGCTGTCAACCGGCACCCCCGGGTACGACCCGGACGGGGCCCTGGTGCTGGAGGAGTACCTGGTGGGGCGGGACTGCGCGCCGTTCGGGGACTACGTCTCGATCGAACAGCTCGTGCAGGACGGCGAAATCGCCGATATCGCCGTCACCGGCAAGTTCCCCATGGTGCCGCCCTTTCGCGAGACCGGAAGGTTCTGGCCCTCGCCGCTGGATCCCGAGGAGACCGAGCAGGTCTTCACCCTGGCCCGGCGTGCCGTGGCGGCGCTGGGCATCACCACCGGTCTGACGCACACCGAGGCCAAACTCACCCCCGACGGGCCCCGGTTCATCGAGGTCAACGGGCGGCTGGGCGGCGGTATCAACGAGCTCGCCGGCCGGGCCATCGGCAGGAACCTGATCGAGTTGGCCGGCCGGATCGCCCTCGGCGAACGCGTCACCGTGCCCGCGCTCCCGGCCGACCGGGTCGTCTACCAGATCACGCACCCCGCGCCCCGCGACGCGTGCGAACTGGTCGAGGTGACGGGCAGCGACGAGATCCGCGCGCTGCCCGAGGTGACCTTGCACCGCCCGTACGCCAGACGGGGCGCCCAGCTGGCGGGCGGCGTGCAGACCCAGGACCTCGATGTCGTCATCGGTGAGACCACCGGCCTGAAGGAACTCGCCGCGGTTTTCGAGGAAGTGGAGTCGCGGCTGCGGTTCACCTTTGCCTTCCCCGGCCGGCCCGGCCTCCGGACGGTCACCGCGGCCGAACTCGGCCGGCTGTGACGCCGGCCCGGATGCCACGACACCACGAAAGGTCAGCAGACACATGAGCGAGACCATCACCGAGGGGCCGGCCCAGCAGGAGCGGCCGACCGACGAGAACACACTGGCCCGCATCTGGGAAGAGGTCCTCGGCGTCCCCCGTGTCGGCCCCGACGACGACTTCTTCTCCCTGGGCGGGGACTCGCTCCTCGCGGTACAGGTCATCGGCGCGGCCAAGGAACAGGGCCTGTGCCTGAGCCTCCTGGACCTGTTCAAGAACCCCACCCCGCGGGGCACTTGTGCCTCCTCCGCCGGGCCGGCCGATCCCGAGGAGGAGGACTGCGGCGACGACCTGCTCTCTCCGGCGGACCGGGCCCTGATCCCCGCGGGCGCCGAGGCGGTCCATCCCGCGACCCGTCTCCAACTCGGCCTGATCTACGAGAACTTGCTCAGCGGCGGCAACCTCTACATCGACGCCGTGTCCCGTACGGTCACCCTCCCCCTCGACACGTCCGTACTGCGGCAGGCACTCGACCGCATCGCCCGCCGCCACCCGGTACTGCGCTCCCGCTTCGACCTCACGACCTTCAGTGAGGCCATGCAGGTGGTCGAGCGGGACGTCGCCGTACCGCTGGAGACAGTGGACCGGTCCGGTCTGGACGAGGCCACCGAAGCCGAGCAGTACGAGAAGACCATGCGGGATCTACTGGCGCCCTTCGACCCCGAGCAAACCCCCCTCTGGCGCGTGCACGCCGCGGTCACCGGCGACTCGCGTTTCCAGCTCTCCTACGCCTTCCACCACGCCGCGCTCGACGGCTGGAGCGAGTCGGTCCTCAGCAGCGAGCTGATCCGCATGTACGCGGCCCTGCTGCGCGGCGAGACACTCGGACTCGCCGAGCCCGCACCTGCGGAGGAGTACGTACGCCTGGAACGCGCGGCCCTGCGCGACGAGGAATCACAGCGCTACTTCGAGAGCCTGGGCACCGACACGGGGGCGGTACTGCCGGAGCGGGGCGACGGCTCGGGCGACCCGTTGAAGAAGATCAGCGCCCAGATACCGGCAGCGGACATCGAGCGGATCCACCGGCTCAGCGCCGACTGGGGCATTCCGGTCAAGAGCCTGCTGCTGGCGGCGAATTGTACGGCGCAGGCGGCCCTGGCCGAGAGCTCCTCGGTCACGATCGGGCTGACCGTGAGCGGCCGGACGGAGCGGGTGGGCAGCGAGCTGACGCTCGGGCTGTTCCTGAACACCCTGCCCTTCCGCCTGGACGTGACCGGAGTGTCCTGGCACACCGCGGCCCGGCGCGCCTTCGAGACGGAGAGCGCGCTGCTGGCCCACCGCCGGTTCCCCGACGCCGAAGTGCGCTCCCTGCTCGGCGGTACGCCCTTCACCACCGTCTTCAACTACGTGCACTTCCACGCCCGCGACCGGCTCCTGGACACCGGGCTGATCACCGCCGACGAGGACCTGCGCGACACCTCCAGCTTCCCTGTCCGCGTCGAGGTGATCAACGACCCGCGGGGCGTCGGCCACCTCCTGGAGATCACGGTCGACGAGGCCAAGTACGGCGTGGGGACGGCCGAAAAGCTGCTGCGGTATGTGCTGTCCGCGCTGCATCTGATGGCCGAAGGCCCCGAAGAACCGGCCCTCACCGGCCTCCAGAACGCGTAGAAAGCCGATGACCATCATGCCTTCCAGCCCTCTGGCCTCCTACGCGCAGCTCGGTGTGCGTCAATTGCACGACCAAGACCCCGAGTTGTACGCCCTGCTGGATCGTGAGCACCGGCGCCAGTCCGAGACGCTCGCCATGATCGCAGCCTCCAGTGTCGCGCCCCCTTCCGTGGCCGCCTGCGAGGGCACGGTTCTCGGCAATGTCACGACCGAGGGATATCCCGGCGCCCGGTTCCACGCGGGCTGCGAGGTGGTGGACGAGGTGGAGCGGCTGACGGTGCGACGGGCCAAGGCCGCCTTCGGTGCCCAGTACGCCAACGTCCAGCCTCACTCGGGCAGTACGGCTAACCAGGCCGTCCTCTTCAGCCTCCTCGGTCCCGGCGATGTGCTGCTCGGGATGGAACTGAGCGCGGGCGGCCACCTCACCCACGGTTCCCGCGCCTCGGTCTCCGGGCGCTACTTCACCTCGGTGGGGTACGGCACCGACGCGTCGGGGCTGATCGATTTCGCTGAGGTCGAGCGTCTCGCCAAGGAGCACCGGCCGAAGCTGATCGTCTGCGGGGCGAGCGCGTATCCCCGCACGATCGACTTCGCCCGCTTCCGTGCGGTGGCGGACGAGGTGGGAGCTGTCCTGCTCGCCGACATCTCCCATATCTCCGGCCTGGTGGCAGCCGGACTGCACCCGAGCCCCATCGACATCGCCCATGTGACCACGACGAGCACGTACAAGCAGCTCTACGGACCTCGCGGCGGCCTCATCCTGATGGGCAAGGACGCCGACATGCCGGTACCCGGCTCTCGCAAGACCTTCGCCGAAACCTTCCAGAGCGCGGTCTTCCCTTTTCTCCAGGGCACCCCGCAGCTCCAGGCGATCGCAGCCAAGGGCCGGGCTCTGGCGCTGGCGGCTGAGCCCGGGTTCAGGGAGCTGGCCGGGCGCGTCCTCAACGGAGCCGCCACCCTGGCCGCGGCGCTGTCTGCCGCGGGCTACCACGTCCTCACCGGCGGCACGGACAACCACATGGTGCTCATCGATGTCAGCCGCAGGGGCTTGACCGGCATCATCGCCGAGCAGGCGCTCGAGTCCTGCGGAATCATCGTGAACAAGAACAAGATCCCCGACGACCCGCACGGACCCGGAGTCACCAGCGGTCTACGGCTGGGCACCAACATCCTGGCCGCCCGGAGCATGGAGGGCGACGCCATCCGCCGGTGCGCAGCCCTCGTCGACCGCGTCTTGTCGTCCGTACAGGCAACCGGCACCTGCGAGTGGCACCTGGACGACGCCATTCGGGCCCGCGTCAGGGCAGAGGTCGCCGAACTGTGCGCACTCCACCCCCTCTCGCACCTGGGGCTCGCTCAGCCCCTCGAGGTGACCCGCCGTTGATCCCTTTGGCCGGCACAGGTTTGGACACGTTCGATTCGGAATCAAGTGAAATGGTGAAGGAAGATGTACGAAGAAGCACCATTTGCTGTCCTGGACGTTTCTGGCGACGGTTCGGCGGACCCGAAGCAGCCCCTGGGCACGGCCGCTGAGTCGCGGGTGCGCATATCAATGTCTGATCTGCACGAGTCCGTCGATGACCCGGCGCTGACCTCGATGACGTTGCTGAACGAGATCGCGGGCCGCTTCCCCGACGCGGTTTCGTTCGCAGCAGGTCGCCCCTATGAGGGTTTCTATGATCTCGATGACCTGCCGCGGTATCTGTCGGCATTCGAGAAGCACCTCGCAGGGAAGCGCACGCTGACACCGGCACAGGTGCGCCGGACCTTCTTCCAGTACGGCCGGACGAAGGGCCTCATTCACGACTTGATCGCCAGCCACCTGCAGCTGGACGAAGGCCTGACCGTGGATCCCGAGTCCGTTGTCGTGACAACAGGCTGTCAGGAGGCCATGGTCCTGGTCCTGCGCGCGCTCCACCGCGATACCCGCGACGTGGTCCTCGCCGCGATGCCGTCGTATGTCGGATTCATCGGCGCGGCCCGGGTTGTCGGCATGCCGGTGCGTGCGGTCAACGAGGGCGCGAGCGGCATTGACCTGGCGGACCTGCAGCGGCAAATTGACGCCGCCCGAGCCGAGGGACTGCGGCCGCGAGCCTGCTATGTCGTCCCTGACTTCGCGAATCCCAGCGGCGTGAGCATGACAGTTGCCGACAGGGCTGCGCTCCTGGAGCTGGCTGCGCGCGAGGACTTGCTGGTGTTGGAGGACAACCCTTACTCCTTATTCCAGCTCGGTGGTACTAAACCACCCACATTGAAATCCATGGATACAGACAGCAGGGTCATCTATCTGGGCTCGTTCGCAAAGACCGTGTTCGCTGGGGCCCGTGTCGGGTATGTGATCGCAGATCAGCTGGTCGTCGATGACGACCGGCGCGAGAGCCTGCTCGCCGATCAGCTGGCGAAATTGAAGAGCATGGTCACGCTCAACACTTCGACTGTGGCTCAGGCCGTCATCGGCGGATACCTTGTCGAGAACCAATGCAGCCTTGAGCGTGCCACCGTGCGCGAGGTCGATGTCTACCGGCGCAACCTCCGAGCCGTCTTGGAGGGCCTGGAGAGTCGCTTCGGGTCGGCACAGCCTCATCATGGCGCGGTCTCCTGGAACGCCCCGCAGGGCGGGATGTTCGTCGTCCTGTCGCTGCCGTTCCGTGCGGACGACGAAGTACTCGAATATTCAGCCTCGAAGTTCGGCGTCCTGTGGACCCCAATGCACCACTTTTACGCGGGATCCGGGGGCTTACAGCAGATCCGCTTGTCTTTCAGCGTGCTCTCACCCGAGGAGATCTCGCTGGGCCTGGACCGCCTGAACAGATTGATCGACGACCTAACTCTGCGGGCAGCTCCATCCACGGGCAGCCGGTCGCGGTACTTGAAGGCAATCACGTCGATCGCCTGACGGTGATCTCGCCATAGCCTGGCCGTCCGTCGGACGCGGTGCCGGAGGGCGGCTTCAGCAAGGGCTGATCGGGGCGTCCTTCGAGAGGCCGAAGTGGGTGCGGGCCGCTGCCTCCAAGCCCGTGGACGACATCGGGTCCTGGGCCCCGCGCTCGGCGAACAGACCGAAGTGGCTCTCCGTCCACTGCGCGTACCCCGCCCCGTCCGGCGGCTCCTGCCGGGACACGACCCGGTAGCCGGCACCCGCACGCCGCTCCAGCAGCACCACCTGCGGATACGATCCGCCGCTGCACTCCACCAGGGCCCGGCCCCGCACCCCGTACTCCATGCACAGGGTGTTGACGCCGGCCCGGACCCGTCCGTCCCGCTCGGCGAGCTCCAGCGCCTCCGCCTGGCAGAACCAGCGCGCCCCGAGCCCCGGCTCGGCCTCCCCGTACCCGCTGCCCCGCGAGTCCGCCGCGAGCCGCGCCTCTATCACCGGCCGCACCTCGCCCCACAGCCGGCCGTCCACCTCGGCCGGCCGCCCCATCGCCCAGACACCCGTGCCCACCAGCACCAGCACGGCCCCCACCCCGGTCGCCCAGCCGCGCACCGACAACCCCGTCATGCCCCCACCCTCCGCACATCGCGCCCGGTGCGCTGCTCGCCCGGTCAGACGGTCGACGGTGGCCCAGGGTTGCCCCGGACGGGCCCGCCGCATCGGCGCGCGGTACGGCACACTGGAGGTTTGGCCGTGCCGAAGGGAAGTGCGTAGGTGAACGGACCGCTGATCGTCCAGTCCGACAAGACTCTGCTCCTGGAGGTCGACCACGAGCAGGCCGACGAGTGCCGTCGGGCCATCGCGCCGTTCGCGGAGCTGGAGCGGGCGCCGGAGCACATCCACACCTACCGGGTGACGCCGCTGGGGCTGTGGAACGCCCGGGCCGCCGGGCATGACGCCGAGCAGGTCGTCGACGCTCTGGTGCAGTACAGCCGGTATCCGGTGCCGCACGCGCTGCTCGTCGACGTCGCCGAGACCATGGACCGGTACGGGCGGCTGACGCTCAGCAAGCACCCCGCGCACGGGCTGGTGCTCACGACCACCGACCGGCCGGTGCTGGAGGAGATCCTGCGCTCGAAGCGGATCGCCCCGCTCGTCGGTGCGCGGCTCGACCCCGACACCGTCGCCGTACACCCCTCCGAGCGCGGGCAGATCAAGCAGACCCTGCTGAAGCTGGGCTGGCCGGCCGAGGACCTCGCGGGGTACGTCGACGGCGAGGCGCACGCGATCGAGCTGGACGAGGACGGATGGGCGCTGCGGCCCTACCAGAAGCAGGCCGTGGAGAACTTCTGGCACGGCGGCAGCGGGGTCGTCGTCCTGCCCTGTGGCGCGGGCAAGACCCTCGTCGGTGCCGGGGCCATGGCGCAGGCGAAGTCCACCACCCTCATCCTCGTCACCAACACCGTCTCGGCCCGGCAGTGGAAGCACGAGCTGGTGAAGCGGACCTCGCTGACCGAGGAGGAGATCGGCGAGTACAGCGGGACGCGCAAGGAGATCCGGCCCGTCACCATCGCCACGTACCAGGTGCTCACCACCAGACGGAAGGGTGTCTATCCGCACCTGGAGCTCTTCGACTCCCGGGACTGGGGGCTGATCCTCTACGACGAGGTGCATCTGCTGCCGGCTCCCGTCTTCAAGTTCACGGCGGATCTGCAGGCGCGGCGGCGGCTCGGGCTGACCGCGACGCTGGTGCGGGAGGACGGGCGGGAGTCGGATGTCTTCTCGCTCATCGGGCCCAAGCGCTTCGACGCGCCCTGGAAGGAGATCGAGGCGCAGGGGTACATCGCGCCCGCCGACTGTGTCGAGGTCCGGGTCAATCTCACCGACTCCGAGCGGCTCGCGTACGCCACCGCCGAGCAGGAGGAGAAGTACCGCTTCTGTGCGACGACCGCGACGAAGCGGAAGGTCACGGAGGCGCTGGTCAAGCGCTTCGCGGGGCAGCAGACCCTGGTGATCGGCCAGTACATCGACCAGCTCGACGAGCTCGGCGAGCATCTGAACGCGCCCGTCATCAAGGGCGAGACCTCCAACGCCCAGCGCGAGAAGCTCTTCGACTCCTTCCGGCAGGGCGAGATCAGCGTGCTGGTGGTGTCGAAGGTCGCGAACTTCTCGATCGACCTGCCGGAGGCGACGGTCGCCATCCAGGTGTCGGGCACCTTCGGGTCCCGGCAGGAGGAGGCACAGCGTCTGGGCCGGGTGCTGCGGCCGAAGGCGGACGGCCACCAGGCGCATTTCTACTCCGTCGTCGCCCGGGACACCATCGACCAGGACTTCGCGGCGCACCGGCAGCGGTTCCTGGCTGAGCAGGGGTACGCCTACCGGATCGTGGACGCGGACGAGCTGCTGGCGGGGGACAAGGGCACCGAGGACTGACGGACGCCGGGCGTCCTACCTGCGGCGGACGCCCGCCTCCTCGGCGTACTCGCCGAGTATGACCACGTCGAAGGCGGCGCCCGCGAAGACGCGGATCGCGCGCAGGGCGTCGCCGAGGCGGTGGCCGGCGTGGCCGTCGGAAAGGGAGGTCGCTCCGGAAGGGCGACCGGGGGCTGGGGTGAAGGTCGCTGCACTCATGTCCCCATGGTGGCTCCCGGGGCATAGGGAGGGCATCGGCCCCAAGTCCCCACTTCCCGTGCTACCTGGGTACACCCTGGGGGTGGAGTCTCCCCCAGCGGACCGAGGGGCGATCCCCTAGGGGGCGCGGAAAACGGTTGGCCCTCGCACCCGCCGTCCCTCTAGAATCCCCGCTCTTGCCCGCCTCCCACCCGGAGTGCCGCCGACCGGACGGAAACCGGTCGGCATGCCGCAGCATCTCAGCCCGCAGCACCTTCGGAGGCACCCCCTTGTCCACGCCCGTCGACGACCCCCTCGGCCGCGAACGCTCCCACCTCGCCCAGTCCCGAGCCGCCCTGCGCGCCATGCGTGAGGACGCCGAGTCCCTCGACATCAGCGACGTGACCGCGAACTGGGTCAACGCCCAGATCCTGGAGCGCCAGATCGGGGAGCGCATCAAGGCGCTGGCCGATCTCAGTGACACCCCCCTGTTCTTCGGCCGCCTCGACTATCTGCACGCGCCCGGTGTCGATCTGGCCGAGGGCGCGGAGGGCGAGCGCTTCTACATCGGGCGCCGCCATGTGCACGACCAGGGCGGCGACCCCATGGTGATCGACTGGCGGGCGCCGGTCTCGCAGCCGTTCTACCGGGCGTCCAAGAAGGACCCGATGGACATCGCGCTGCGCCGCCGCTTCGGGTACACCCGCGGCGACATCACCGCGTACGAGGACGAGCACCTCTCCGACCCCACGGAGCCGTCGGGGGCCGCCACCACCAGCAAGCTCCTCCAGCAGGAGATCGAGCGGCCCCGCGTCGGCCCGATGCGCGACATCGTCGCCACGATCCAGCCCGAGCAGGACGAGATCGTGCGGTCCGGGCTCGGCGGGACCGTGTGCGTGCAGGGGGGTCCGGGGACCGGGAAGACCGCCGTCGGACTGCACCGGGTCGCCTATCTCCTCTACGCCCATCGCGAGCGGCTGGCCCGTACCGGCACCCTCGTCATCGGGCCGAACCGGTCCTTCCTGCACTACATCGAGCAGGTCCTGCCGGCGCTCGGCGAGCTGGCGGTCAAGCAGGCCACCGTCGACGACCTGGTCGCCGGAAAGGTCGAGGTGCGGGGCACCGACGAGGCGGCCGCGGCGGTCATCAAGGGCGACGCCCGGATGGCGGAAGTGCTCCGGCGGGCCGTGTACTCGCACGTCACCCTGCCCACCGAGCCGGTCGTCGTCGTGCGCGGGTCGCGGCGGTGGCGGGTCCCGGCGTACGAACTCGAGGACATCGTCCGTGAGCTGCTGGACCGCGACATCCGCTACGGCGCCGCCCGCGACGCCCTCCCGCAGCGCATCGCGCACGCCGTGCTGGTGCAGATGGAGCGTTCCGGGGAGGCCCCGGACGACCGGGTGCAGGACGCGGTGGCCCGCAACAGCGCGGTGAAGGCGGCCGTGAAGGAGATCTGGCCGCCCGTCGACCCGGCCAGGCTGGTGCTGCGGCTGCTGACGGACGCGGACTTCCTCGCCGTACACGCGGACGGGGTCCTCGACGAGGACGAGCAGAAGACGATCCTCGCGGCACTGCCTGGATCTGGTAAAAGGGCCGCCCGGTCCGTGAAGTCGGCCAAGTGGTCGGCCGCCGACGCGGTGCTGATCGACGAGGCGACGGACGTCGTCGAGCGCACGCACTCGCTCGGCCATGTGGTGCTGGACGAGGCACAGGACCTCTCCCCGATGCAGTACCGGGCGGTCGGCCGCCGCTGCACCACCGGCTCCGCGACGGTCCTCGGCGATCTCGCGCAGGGCACCACGCCCTGGGCGACCCGGAGTTGGGACGAGGCGCTCGCGCATCTGGGGAAGGCGGACGGGGTCATCGAGGAGCTGACGGCCGGTTTCCGGGTGCCGACGGACGTCATCACGTACGCCTCCCGGCTGCTCCCGCACATCGCGCCGGGGCTGACTCCGGTGGCGTCGGTGCGTGAGAACCCGGGGTTCTTCGAGGTGCGTGAGATCGGGGGCACGGCGGAAGTCGTCGCCGCCTGCGAGGTCGTCGCCGCCTGCGAGGAGTTGCTGGCCAACGAGGGCTCGACCGGTCTGATCGCGGCGGATGCCCGGATCCCGGTGCTGGCGGAGGCGCTGGCGGCGGCGGGCATCGGATATCTGGCGCCGGGCGAGGAGACGACCGAGGAGACCCGCCTCACCCTGGTCCCCGCCTCCCTCGCCAAGGGTCTGGAGTACGACTACGTGGTCCTGGACGAGCCGCAGGCGGTGGTCGACGGCGAGCCGGACGAGCGCACGGGTCTGCGACGCCTGTACGTCGGGCTCACGCGAGCGGTGTCGGGGCTGATCGTGACCCATGCGGGGCCGCTGCCGCGGGAGCTCGCGGGGTGATCACGGGGTACCGGGTGCCGCTCGGGGTGCGTCGCCGGGTGCGGGTGCGTGGGGGCTTGTCGCGCAGTTCCCCGCGCCCCTAGGCGGGTGTCGGCAGCGTTCGTTCAACAGTTCGCGTCGGTGCCCGCTCAGAGGCGGTCCTGGCCGGCCTCGCCGTCCACCGCCCGGCGCCACTCCGCCACCGCCTCCGTCGACACCGGGTGCTGCCAGCCGTCCGGTCTTGCCGCTCCGCCGATGTGGAAGGCGTCGATGCCGGCGGTGCGGAGGGTCGGTACGTGGTGGAGGGTCAGGCCGCCGCCGACCAGGAGTCGCTGCTCGTATCCGGGCTCCCCGCGGCGCTGCGCCTCGGCGAGCAGCGTGGGGAGTCCGGTGTCCACGCCGGACGCGGACCCGGCCGTGAGGTAGGTGTCCAGGCCGGGGAGATCCGCCAGCTGTTTGCGCAGGGCGTCCCGGTCGGTGGCGTGGTCGATGGCGCGGTGGAAGGTCCAGCGGCACCCGCCCAGCTCGGCGACCACGCGCTCCACGGCCCCCAGGTCCACACCGCCGTCGGCGTCGAGGAAGCCGAGGACGAACTCCTGCGCCCCGGCCTCCCGCAGCTCGCGCGCGGCCCGGACCACCCGGGAGACGTCCCCCGCGTCGAAGCCGTCCGCGAGCCGCAGCATCACCCGCAGCGCGATGTCGACAGCCCCGCGGATCCCGGCGAACGTCCCGGCCGGCGGGGTCAGCCCGTCGGCCGCCATGTCGGTGACCAGCTCAAGGCGGTCCGCGCCTCCGGCCTGGGCGGCGACGGCGTCCTCGACGTCGAGGGCGATCACCTCCAGGACTGCACGCTTGCTCATGGGACCCCATTCGTCGGCGGTGGCAGGGCAGGAAAAAACGGCGGCTACAGGTCTAGTCCAATCTCAGACTACGCCCGCGGCCGCCGCGCCCGCGACAAGATCGGCCCCGCCCGGGGGAGAACTCAGCCGAAGATGTTCAGCTCCGCCGCCTCCGCCCCGGCCAGCTCGAACGTCCTCCCCGCCACCGGCCGCCCCGCGTACAGCCGTACGAGCGTGGCCGCGTCCCCGATGAACCGCGCCGGCGTCCGCTCCCCCGACACCGCTCCCAGCGTGAGCGGCTCGTCCACGTCGTCGAGGTCGGCGTGCAGCGGCAGCCGCCCCTGCTCCCGGGTGATCCGGGTGAGCAGCGTGAGGGCGTGCGGCAGCCCGGGGCCGGCGTACGCGCCCAGCTCCCCGAGGACGTCCCGTACGTCCCCGCCGTGCACCCACTCGCCCACGGCGACCAGGTCCAGCACCCCGCCCGCCTTCGCGATCGCCGGGCCCGCCTCGGTCATGCCGCGCTCCAGCTCGTCGACGACCCGCGCGTTGGTCCAGTCGGCGCGCTCGGCGATGTCCCGGTCGTTGCACTCGGGCGAGAACACGCCCTTCTCGAACCGGCTCTCCACCACCCGCATCAGCGCGGACGAACAGTGCGCGAGCACGTCCCGCACGGTCCAGCCCGGACACCCGGCGGTCGGCAGGGCGAAGTCCTTGTCGGGCCGGGACCGCAGCAGCGGGATCAGCGCGTCGCGCTCGGTGGTGAGGAGGAGTCCGGGCAGTTCGGGGTCGCGTACGTCAGCAGAAGTCATGACCCCACACGCTAGACGCCGACGTCCCGGCCGCGCAGGGGACGGGCGGGAGAGAATGGACCCATGGCCGATCTCGACGCCCTGCGCACCCGTTTCGTCCACGCCCTGGAAACAGCCAGGGGCGCCGGATCCACCGGACCCGACCCCGCCCCGTACGCCGACGACCTCCTCGCCCGCTGGCAGGAGCCGCAGCGGCGGTACCACACGCTCGCGCACCTCACCGCGGTCCTCGACCACATCGACGTACTGGAGAAGTACGCCGAGGACCCGGACGTGGTCCGGCTCGCGGCCTGGTTCCACGACGCGGTGTATCTGCCCGAGCGCTCGGAGAACGAGGAGCGGTCGGCCCGGATCGCCGAACGCGCCCTGTCCGAGGCCGGTTTGCCGCCGACGCGGACCGCCGAGGTCGCCCGGCTCGTCCGTCTCACCGTCACCCACGACCCGGCCGACGGCGACCGCGACGGCCAGGTGCTGTGCGACGCGGACCTCGCGATCCTGGCGGCACCGCCGAGGACCTACGCCGCCTACACGGCCGCCGTACGTGAGGAGTACGGCTTCGTGCCGAGCGACGCCTTCCGCGCGGGCCGGGCCGCGGTGCTGCGGCAACTCCTGGAGCTGCCGCGGCTGTTCAGGACGCCGTACGGACAGGCGGAGTGGGAGGCCACGGCCCGCTACAACCTCGCCGCGGAGCTGGAAATGCTGTCGCCCTGACGGGTCCGGCCGCTTAGCCTGCCCGCATGACCGACATGGGTGGGGAACGCGTGACCGAGGCCGTCGAGAGCGCCGTGGCGCTGCTGCGGACGGCGGTGGACCGGGACTGGGAGGGGGTGCCGGCCGGCCGGGTGGAGTGGAGCTGCCGGACGACGGCGACACACATCGCGGAGGATCTCATCGCGTACGCGGGGCAGTTGGCGGGCCGGGCGAAGGACGCCTACGTGCCCTTCGAGATCACCCTCGAAGAGGGCACCGACAACGCCGGCGTCATCCAGGTCATCGAGACGACCGGCGCGCTCTTCGCGACCACCCTGCGCACCACCCCGCGCGAGGTCCGCGCCTTCCACCCCTACCCCTTCCGCAGCGCGGGGCGCGAGGGCTTCGCCGCGATGGGCATCGCCGAGGCGCTGCTGCACGCGCACGACATCGCGGAGGGCCTGGGACTGGCGTACGAGCCGCCCGCGCATCTCCCCGAGTACGTCCTGACGCGGATCTTCCCGCACGTCCAGCCCGGCCCCGACCACTGGCGCACCCTGCTGTGGGCCACCGGTCGCGGGGACCTGCCCGGGCGTGCCCCGGTCACCGCGTGGCGCTGGAACAACAACCTCGTCCTCGACACGGACCGGCTCACCCTGGAGGGCGTCTCGCCGGCCGCCGCCGCCGACCTGGCCGCGGGGGGTTCCGGCGGGTTCGACTGGGTCGTGGGCGGGCCGTTCCAGGGGACGCGGGAGGCGGCCGGGATGGTACTGAAGGCGTATGAAGCGGGCGTGCACCGGCCGGAGTTCGGCCTGTTCGTCCTCGTGCGCCGGGAGGACGACCTCGCGATCGGCGGCATGGGCTTCCACGGCGCGCCCGACGAGGAGGGCCGAGTGGAGATCGGCTACGACCTCGTGGAGGGGGCCCGCGGCAGGGGGTATGCGACGGAGGCGCTGCGCGAGCTGGCGCGGTGGTCGCTGGCGCGGGACGACGTGAACACCCTTTTCGCGACGGTCGAGCGGGCCAACGTGCCCTCCCAAGGGGTGGTCTCCCGCGCGGGGTTCACCAGGGCGAGCGAGGACGCGGAGGTCCTCGCCTACGAACTGGGCCGCTGAGTCCCGGTCACGAACCGGACTGCGGTGCCCGCCCCTTGGGCCTGCGCAGACCCGACGCCGTCAGCAGCCGTACCACCTCACGGCTGCTGACCTCCACGGCCCCGGCTGCCACGACGTCGGCGTACCGGTGCGAGGGGATGTCGTAGTGGTCCCGCTCGAAGGCCCGCCGCGGAACGCCCAACCCGTCGGCGAACGTGTGCAGTTCGTCGTAGGACACATCGCTCACGAGGTGCGACCACATGCGGCCGTGCCCGGGCCAGTCGGGCGGGTCGATGTAGACGGTCACGAGGACGCCGCCCCGCCCGTCGCGGGACGCAGCGAGCCCACCGCGGCGACCTTCACCCCCGCCTGGTGACACACCCAGTGCGGATCGGGCCCCAGTTCCGGCTCGACGTCGAGGGCATGCGGATCGCCCGCCTCGCACACCGGGCACAGCGGCCACCGTCCGTACCGCTCCAGCAGCGCGTCCTGGACGTCCTGCGCGATCAGCCCGGCCACGAACTCCACCCCGTCCGGCCACTGCTCCACCCACCAGCGCCGCTGTACGACGGAGTCCTCGACCAGCGACACGACGTCCGCCTCGGCGACCTCGCCCGCGACCAGATCGGCGAGCACGAGGGCGCGTGCCGCGTGCAACGCCTGCTCCAGGGGGCTGATGGGGTGGCCGGAGGGATCCATGCACCCATTGTGCGCACTCTTGACCGCAACACCGAGCCGAAAATATCTTTCATGGGTGACCCAGGAAGTGAAGGAAATTTTCGGGAGCGGTTCGGGAGGCGCACCGCCGGCCCCCGCCGCGCTCGCCGCCAAGGTGCGCACCCTCGCCCCTTCCATGACCCGCTCCATGCAGCGCGTCGCCGAGGCGGTCGCCGGCGACCCCGCGGGCTGCGCGGCCCTCACGGTCACCGGCCTCGCCGAACTCACCGGCACCAGCGAGGCGACGGTCGTGCGCACCGCCCGCATTCTCGGCTACCCGGGCTACCGCGACCTGCGCCTCGCCCTCGCCGGCCTCGCCGCCCAGCAGCAGTCGGGGCGCGCGCCCGCGATCACGACGGACATCGCGGTGGACGATCCCCTCGCGGACGTCGTCGCCAAACTCGCCTACGACGAGCAGCAGACCCTCGCGGACACCGCGGCCGGTCTCGACACGGTCCAGCTGGCCGCGGCGGTGACGGCGGCCGCGACCGCCCGCCGCATCGACGTGTACGGCGTCGGCGCCTCCGGTCTCGTCGCCCAGGACCTCACCCAGAAACTGCTGCGCATAGGCCTCATAGCCCACGCCCACAACGACCCCCACCTCGCCGTGACCAACGCGGTGCAGTTGCGGGCGGGCGACGTGGCGATCGCGATCACGCACTCGGGCGCCACGGGCGATGTCATCGAGCCACTGCGGGCCGCCTTCGAGCACGGGGCGACGACGGTGGCGATCACGGGCCGGCCGAACAGCCCGGTCACGCAGTACGCCGACCACGTACTGACGACGTCGACGGCGCGCGAGAGTGAACTGCGGCCCGCGGCCATGTCGTCACGGACCAGCCAGCTGCTGGTGGTGGACTGTCTGTTCGTGGGGGTGGCGCAGAGGACCTACGAGACCGCGGCTCCCGCGCTCGCCGCGTCGTACGAGGCATTGGCACATCGACACCGCGGTAAGCCATAAGCCGTAGGCACGCCATCGGATCGCCACCTGAAAGAGCCACCCCCCATGACTTCCACCTCCCGCCCCCGGGCCGTCCGCGCCGAGTTGGAGACCCTGACCACCGAGGCCTTCCGCCCCGAGCTGGCCGAGATCGACCGGCTCCCCACCCTCGACATCGCGCGGCTGATGAACGCGGAGGACGCCACCGTGGCCGCCGCCGTCGCCGCGGGACTGCCCGCCATCGCCGCCGCCATCGAGGACATCGCCGCCCGGATGAGCCGCGGCGGCCGTCTCGTCTACGCCGGTGCCGGTACCGCGGGGCGCCTCGGTGTGCTGGACGCCTCCGAGTGCCCGCCCACCTTCAACACCGACCCCGCGCAGGTCGTCGGCCTCATCGCGGGCGGCCCCGAGGCCATGGTCACCTCGGTCGAGGGCGCCGAGGACTCCAGGGAGCTGGCGCGGGCGGACCTCGACGCACTGGAGCTGCGGGCCTCCGACACGGTGGTCGGAGTCTCGGCCTCCGGCCGCACCCCGTACGCGGTCGGCGCCGTGGAACACGCGCGCGCCCGGGGCGCGTTGACGGTCGGCCTGTCCTGCAACGCGCACAGCGCGCTGGCGGCCGCCGCCGACCACGGCATCGAGATCGTCGTGGGACCGGAGCTGCTCACCGGCTCCACCCGTCTCAAGGCCGGCACCGCCCAGAAGCTGGTCCTCAACATGCTCTCGACGATCACGATGATCCGCCTGGGCAAGACGTACGGGAACCTCATGGTCGACGTACGCGCCTCCAACGAGAAACTGCGCGCCCGCTCCCACCGGATCGTCGCCCTGGCCACCGGCGCGACGGACGAGGAGATCGAGCGGGCCCTGGCGGCCACCGGCGGCGAGGTGAAGAACGCCGTCCTGACGCTCCTCACCGGCGTGGACGGCCCCACGGCCGGCCGCCTTCTGGAGGAGTCCGGCGGCCATCTGCGCGCCGCGCTGGCGGCGGCGGGCGGCTGACCAGCACGCTCGGTGCGTGAACACCTCCTGCGACACCGCCGCGGCGATCCTCCCCCTCGTGGCGGCCCCGGGAACATCACCTCCGTCGCCCACTGCGTGACGCGCCTCCGCCTGGGATGACAATTGGTGGATCTGCTTCACCCAGGCCTACAGCCACCTGCGCTTTTACGGCCCGCCAGTGGAACAGACTCACCCGTTGCGCCCGCACCCCGAGTCCTCATGCACGCCAGACGAGTGTGTACCGCCAGAAGAGCCGCCGCCGGATCCGGGCGCCGGGAAGGATGCGGCGGGCTTCGCGAACGATCTCGGCGAACGTAGCTCCCGGAACCCGGGTGACGGCGGTCATGGAAACCGGCCGGGACGCCGTACGGCCCCTGTTCTTGACCCAGCCCGTGGCGGCGTTGAGAGGAATGGACACAGAGCCGAGCAGACGCTCGACGAGGGTCTCTTCACGGGCGAGCCCGATCACGACCAGGGTGCCGCCGGCGGCGAGCCGCTGCCGGAAGGCGGCGAGGGTCTCACTGAGGGGGAGGTGGTGGAGTACGGCGGCACAGGTGATGACGTCGTACGGACCTGGGGGCAGCCGGTCGGACGCGTCGGTGACGGCGAAGGTGACGGGGGCTCTCGGCGGGGTCGACTCCCGTGCCCGCTGCACGATCTCCCGGTCCGAGTCGATCCCGTGCACCTCCCTCGCGCGCGATGCGAGCAACCGGGCCAGGTCACCGCTCCCGCACCCGACATCCAGGGCGCGATCGAAACGTCGGGGCAGCCGCCGTAGGAGCCAAGGGTGGTAGTGGGCGTTGTGGTCCCAGGGGTGGGCGGAGTTGAAGCGTTCCAGGGCTTCGAGGACCCGAGGGGTGAGGATCTGCATGGGCCCAGTCAACAGGGCAGCCGGCCCTGCCTGTTGATCCCGCGCACCCGCGCCCGCAGCACCTCCTCCTGCGGCGCGGACCCCACCGACCCCGGCGGACAGTCCCACTCCCGGCCGCCGCCGACGGGGCGCAACCGCACCACACCGCCCACATGTCCCACGACCTCGCCGATCCGCCCGTCCCGGCCGTCGAGCACGTACGTCCCGACGGCCGGCTCCTCCCCTCGCAGCACCGACGCCAGCCGTTCCGCCGTACGGACATTGCAGCGGCCGAGCTCCACGAGGGCGAAGGGTTCGCCGGTGGCGGCGGTCACGGGGTCCACACACAGGGACGGCAGCACGACCCCGGCGCCCACGAGCGCCTCCTGCAGGGACGCCACGATTTCCTCGGTCGACCGCACGCTTGCCTCCACTTGCACGCTGAGTTTGCAATTCGCAACACAGCGTGTCCGTCAGGCCTCTAGCCTGGCTATACGGGACGCCCCAACAATCTCCGTTGGTGGACAGGGAGTCGCACATGTCGGGACCGAAGGACCTCGATCCGTCGTCGTCGCCGCGCGCGCTGCTGGGTGCGGAGTTACGGCACTCGAGAGAGAAGGCGGGGCTCAGCCAGGAGGAACTGGGCCAACGGCTGTTCGTGAGCGGGTCGTTCATCGGGCAGCTGGAGGCGGGGACGCGGCGGATGCAGCCGGATTACGCGCGGCTGCTGGATGAGGTGCTGGGGACGGGGGGCTTCTTCCAGCGGAACTGCGGGGCGGCGGCCAAGTCGAAGTATCCGGAGCACTTCGCGGAGGCTGCGGAGGCGGAGGCTCAGGCCACGGCGATCAGGCAGTACGCGCCGCTCTTGATCCCAGGACTCCTTCAGACACCTGCGTATGCACGGGCCGTGATCCGCGCGTACGACCCGACGACACCGAAGGAAACCGTCGACAAATGGGTGCACGGCCGACTGGAGCGGATCCGGCTGCTCGACAACCCAACAAAGCCGGTGTTGTGGGTGGTACTTGACGAGGCGGCGCTGCGCCGGGAGACCGGCGGCCGGGCGGTCATGGAGGAGGCCCTGCGCCACATCGCGGGTCTGGCCCGCCGGAACCGGGCCATCGTGCAGGTACTGCCGCTAAGTGCGGGAGCGCACTCGGCGATGCAGGGCGCCCTGAAGCTGATGGAGCTCGAGGACGCGCCTCCACTGGTCTACTTCGAGGGGGTCGGCATCGGGCGTCTGGAGGACGACCCGGCCACGGTCGCCCAACTGAGGTTCATGTTCGATCTCCTCGTGGCCTCTGCGCTCTCGCAGGAGAAGTCCCTGGCCCTGATCGACGCGTTGGCGCAGGATTACGCCCATGAGGAACATCCCTGACTACGACCTGAACACGGCCGCCTGGCACAAGTCCAGCTACAGCCAGGGTGGCAGCGACTGCCTGGAAGTCGCCCGCTGGCGCAAGTCCACGTACAGCGGCGGTGACGGCGGCGACTGCCTCGAAGTAGCCGACGGCCACCCCACCACCGTCCCCGTCCGCGACTCCAAGAACCCCCACGGCCCGAAGCTCGCGTTCCGGGCGTCGAGTTGGACCGCCTTCATCGAGGGCATGAAGGCGTGACTGCTCGGGGTGGCGGCTGGACCGGCATGGACTACCGGGGCTGGCAGGACTACGACGACGTACGGCGGCGTCTCGACGCGGGTGCCGATCCCGAGCGTTGGGGGGTGGGCGGGTCACGTCCCCTGCACCGAGCGGCGCTGTCCGGTTCACCGGAGGTCGTCGCGGAACTGGCCCGGCGGGTCGCGGACGTCGACGCGCTGGAGAACGGCACGACGGCGTTGTGGGACGCGGTGGTGTCGGACCGTACGGACAACGCCCGCACCCTGGCCGCCGCCGGCGCCGACCCCTGGCGGACCGGCTTCGGCGGCTGGTCCCCGGGCAGACTCAGCCTCGCCGGACCGGACCCGGACCTGTTCCGCCCGCTGCCGGAGGGCGTCCCCGAACTGACCCCGGCGGAACGGGCGGTGGCCGACGAGGCCCGACGTCTTCACGAGGCACTCGGCACCCTCGACCACGACGGCTACAGCCTGGCCTGCGTGGCCGGAATCGACGCAGAGGAGGCGATCCGCCGTCTGTCGGCGACACCGGCGGACCCGGAGCGGACAGCCGAGATCCTGGAGGACCCGTACGACTACGACGTGGACGAGATCCTCCACCTCGTCGGCGTCACGACGGTGCCGGGCGGCTGCATCCTCACCCAGCCCTGGGGCTACGCCCTGAGCCGCCCGGGCGTAGAGAAGCTCCTCTCCCCCGGCACGGTCTGCTACGGCCTCTATGCCAACCCCAAGAGCGGCAACCAGGGCAGCGTCTACCGCGACGCCACGAACGAGGGCTGGGACCTCCACCCGGGCGGCGGCCCGTACGAGGAGGACACCCCGGAAGAGACCCTGTTCTCGTACGTCCACCACTACAGCGCGGTCACCTTCTCGATCGCGTACGTGGGACTGCGCCCGACAGACGCCAGGGCCGTGACGGGCCCGCCGGACGCGTGGGTGGAGTTGCCGGAGAGGGACTACTGGGCGATGTGAGGGCTCCGAAGGCTTTCCGAAGCTCAAGTCCTCAGCCCCGAGCCCTCTTTTCAAGGAATCGGTCTTCCCGTCCCCGTCCACAGCCCGGCCGCCCTGGTCCACAACCGCCTGACCAGCAAACTCCCACCGGAACGGCCCGCTCCACGTCCGGCCCTTCGGATCCTGGAGTGCGCGGAGTGCGGGGTCCTGGGCCATCCGGAGGCGCTGCCGGGCGGCGTGTGCGGCGGTTGTCGGGGCGAACGCGCCTCCGCACGCCCCACCGCGCTCCCGCCCGCCCCGGTGATCCACGCCCGCGCGGCGGAGATCCGCGCTGCCATGTTCCTGAAGCGACAAGAGAGGACACTCGTATGACCGCTCCTACGGTCCGCCGACACCACCCCGGGACACGATGGGAGGAAGGAGGCGACGCCATGACCCCTGACACCACTGAACGCCCGCAGATGTCCGTCGAGGACTTCGACGAACTCGTCCGCAGGGCCCCGAGGGAGCTGAAGAACCGGCTGGAGTTCCTCGGCGGAAGGCTCTGCATCCGGCATGGCCCGCTCGACGTCGACGAATTCGAGGAGCTGGCCGCCGTAGCTCCGGAAACCGTGCGGCTCGAGTACATCAACGGAAAGGTAGTAGTCAAGGCCATGCCGGACGGCAACCACCGGTCGATCTTCATGTGGCTGCTGCGCCAGTGCATGCAGCACCGGCCGGATCTGGACCTCGTACCCGAATCGGGAGTCAAGGCCGAGGCCTACCGCAAAGGCCGTGCCCGCACGGACGGCACCCTCGTCCCTGTGGACCACTTCAAGGGAGACGGCGAGTGGTCCGACGCCGACGGCTCCCTCATGGCCGTAGAGATCACCTCCCACGACCGCGATACCGACCAACGCGACCGCGTCGACGAGCCCATCGGCTATGCCGAAGCCGACATCCCCGTCTATCTCCTCATCGACCGCGACAACAACACCATCACCGTCTACAGCGAACCGAAGGACGGCCGCTACCACCGGTCCCCGTCCTATCCCTGGGGCGCCACCGTCGAGATCCCCTCCCCCGTGAACGTCACCCTGGATACCGAGAAGCTCAAGGACTACACGGACTGATAGCACACACTGGTAACCATGAACCACGCCCAGCTCACCGCCCTGGGCCGAGCCCTGCGCCTTCTCGGCGAGCATGGCGAGGCCCTGACCGGCGACGCCCCGGACACCAAGCTGTACGAGGTCAAGGCCGACATCAAGCGGGCCCTGGACCTGCTGGACGACAGCACCAACGCCGCCGCTCCCAGCACCCGCTGCGCCGAACATCCCAACGGTCCGGTCGACGAGAACGCGCCTGACCTGTGTCTGCTGTGCGAGACCCGCCGCCGTACCGCCCGGCGCTCCCAGATCAACGGCCCCTCCGCACCGGCGCAGGCCGCCTCCGCCCCCTCCCGCTACGGCGTGCGCGAGGACCGCCCGCAGCCGCAGCAGCGCTGGCTGCCCGAGATGTGGAACGGGCAGGAGTGGCAGCTGTGCGGCACACCGAGGCGGGACCGAAGGGAGGCCGAGCTGTATCTCGCCGCCCAGCGGCGCGCCCCCCGGGCCGCCATGGCGTACCGGCTCGTCCATGAGTTCACCGACTACGAGGTGCTGCGGGTGTGGGGCACCCCCGTCAAAGTCGACATCGAGCCCCTCGGCAACCTGTAACCGGCGAAGGGCCCGCCACCTCCACGGTGACGGGCCCGACCGGCGCACCGGGTCTACGACTTGGCCGCGGCCTCGGCCCCCTCGGAGGCGTCCTGGGACACCGGCGCCGCCGTCTCCCCCGCCGGCTTCTGGCGCGGGATGAACGAGGCCACCGCGAACGCAGTGCCGCCCCGGCGCCCACCGCCAGGACCGGGTGTTGAGGCTGTTCGCCGCGGCCGTCTCCGAGGCGGGGACGGCGCCAGGCGGGGCCTCCGTAGCGATGCGCTGGTGATTGACCTAGGCAACTTTCGGTCAATACATTAAGTCAGTTGCTTGACTTAACCAAGAGCAGCAGGTCAGCCGTGGCGCTCCACGAAGGACCGGACCGTCCCCTCGTCCAGCTCGTAGACCGTCTCGTGGGCCCGGGGGTCGCGTGCGTGGAAGGTGTGGAAGAGCGGGCCGGCGGCTCCCCCGAGGACGATCAGGGAAGCGGAGGCGCCGCGCACCGCGCGCTCGGTCCCCGGCGCGGTCGTCAGGTCGATGCGGTTGACCACGCCGGGGGTGACCCACACCGGGACGGACTCCAGGAGGCCGCAGAGCTGGAGGTGGAAGTGGCCGGTGAGGATCACCTTGACGTCGGTGCCGCGGACCGCCGCCGCCAGGTCGGCGGGGTTGCGCAGACCGAAGAGCTGCTGGAGGGGGTTGTCCAGCGCGACGGGCGGGTGATGGAAGGCGAGGACCGTGCCGTTCGGGGACGGGGTCGCCAACACGCCCCGCAGCCAGTCGAGTTGGGCAGCGCCGAGCTGCCCGTGCACTTTCCCCGGCACCAGCGAGTCCAGCGTCACGAACCGCCACCCCGCCACCACGCTCACCGCGGCCCGCTCCCCCTCCGGGGACTCCAGCACCCGGCCGGGCTCGGGATGCCCGCTGCCCAGCACCTCGGCGAAGGCCTCGCGCTCGTCGTGATTGCCGGTCGTGTAGAAGACAGGCGCCCCGCCGAGCCTTTGCGCGAACTCCCCGAACATTTCCCTGACGGCCGTATACGCCTCCACCGTTCCGTCGTCGGCGAGGTCACCGGTGACGACGATCACGTCGACGCCCTGTACGTGCCGGAGTTCGGCGAGCATCAGACGCAGGGAGTCGTGGGCGTTGACGCCGTGCTTGTTGGGGGCGTCGGTGCGTTCGAGATGGGTGTCGGACAGATGAAGGATCCTCATCTCTCGCAAGCTAGCGCGAGTTGAGGGAGTGTTTCAGCCTGTCCGGCGTTTGAGGACGAGGCCCTTCGGGCCGATGGGGGTCTGGGGGCGCAGCCCCCAGGGACGTGCACCCCCACCGGCCCGCAGCAGACTCAGCTCAGCGAGCGCAGCGCCACCGCGTCGTAGGCCTTCAGCTCGTCCGTGCGGCCCGCCAGCACCTTCGCCGCCCACTCCGGGTCCTGGAGCAGCGCGCGGCCGACGGCGACGAGGTCGTACTCCTCGCGCTCGAGGCGGTCGAGGAGGTCGTCGATGCCGCGGAGCGGGGAGCCCTCGCCCATGAAGCCCTTGATGAAGTCGCCGTCGAGACCGACCGAGCCGACCGTGATGACCTGCTTGCCGGTGAGCTTCTTGGTCCAGCCGGCGAGGTTGAGGTCGGAGTCCGCGAACTCGGGGAGCCAGTAGCGGCGGGTGGAGGCGTGGAAGGCGTCGACACCGGCGGCGGCGAGCGGGCTCAGGATGGCCTCCAGCTCCTCCGGGGTCTCGGCGAGGCGGGCGTCGTAGGCCTCCTGCTTCCACTGCGAGTAGCGGAAGATGATCGGGAACTCCGCGGAGACCGTCTCCCGTACGGCCGCCACGATCTCGGCCGCGAACTTCGTGCGGGCGACGAGGTCACCGCCGTAGGCGTCGCTGCGGCGGTTGGTCCCCGACCACAGGAACTGGTCGACGAGATAGCCGTGGGCGCCGTGGATCTCCACACCGTCGAAGCCGATGCGCTCGGCGGCGGCCGCGGCCTCGGCGAAGGCGCCGATGACGTCGTCCAGGTCGCGCTGGGTCATCGTCACGCCGGTGGGCTCGTCGGCGCCGGGGCGCAGACCGGAGGGGCCGACGACGGGGGCGTCCGGGACGGGGCCCTTGCCCGGCGTACGGGTCATGCCGATGTGCCAGAGCTGCGGGACGATGGTGCCGCCCGCCGCGTGCACGTCCGCGGCGACCTTCGCCCAGCCGGCGAGCTGCTCCTCGCCGTGGAAGCGCGGGACGCGGGTGCTCTCCCCCGCCGACTCGTGGCCGACGTAGGTGCCCTCGGTGACGATCAGACCGACGCCCGCGGCCGCGCGGCGCGCGTAGTACGACGCCACGTCCGCGCCCGGGATGCCGCCCGGGGAGAAGTTGCGGGTCATCGGCGCCATGACGATGCGATTCGGGACGGTCAGGCCGTTGATCGTGATCGGCCGCGAGAGGACCTCGGCGGCGCGGGAGGCGGGGGCGGTCACGTGGGGGCACTCCTCGGGGACGGTCCGTCCGGCACCGGTACCGGTCGGTATGTGCATGCGCATGGGATACGCATGTAGGAGTCAACCACCTCGTTCGCCGCAGACATTCCGCGAGCCCTGTGATCCCGGACACGCGGGGCAAGGCCCGCACCTCGGCAAAAAGCCCGTGGGCGGCACCCCCTGTGCAGGGAGTGCCGCCCACGGTAAGGACGTTGATCAACCGTCAGGTCGATCAGAAGTCCATGTCACCGCCCGGCATGCCGCCACCGGCAGGCGCGGCGGCCTTCTCCGGCTTGTCGGCGATGACGGCCTCGGTGGTGAGGAAGAGCGCGGCGATGGACGCGGCGTTCTGCAGGGCAGAGCGCGTGACCTTCGCCGGGTCGATGATGCCCTCGGCGATCATGTCGACGTACTCACCGGTGGCCGCGTTGAGGCCCCAGCCCACGGTCAGGTTGCGGACCTTCTCGACCACGACGCCGCCCTCGAGACCACCGTTGACGGCGATCTGCTTGAGCGGGGCCTCCAGGGCGAGCTTCACGGCGTTGGCGCCGGTCGCCTCGTCACCCGTCAGCTCGAGCTTCTCGAACACCGCGGAGGCCTGGAGCAGGGCCACGCCACCACCGGCGACGATGCCCTCCTCGACGGCCGCCTTGGCGTTGCGCACGGCGTCCTCGATGCGGTGCTTGCGCTCCTTGAGCTCGACCTCGGTCGCGGCACCGGCCTTGATGACGGCGACGCCACCGGCGAGCTTGGCCAGGCGCTCCTGGAGCTTCTCGCGGTCGTAGTCCGAGTCGCTGTTCTCGATCTCGGCGCGGATCTGGTTGACCCGGCCCTGGACCTGGTCGGCGGAGCCGGCGCCGTCCACGATCGTGGTCTCGTCCTTGGTGATGACGACCTTGCGGGCGCGGCCCAGGAGGTCCAGGGTCGCGTTCTCCAGCTTGAGGCCGACCTCCTCGGAGATGACCTCGCCGCCGGTGAGGATGGCGATGTCGCCGAGCATGGCCTTGCGACGGTCACCGAAGCCCGGAGCCTTGACGGCGACGGACTTGAAGGTGCCGCGGATCTTGTTGACGACCAGGGTCGACAGGGCCTCGCCCTCGACGTCCTCGGCGATGATCAGCAGCGGCTTGCCCGACTGCATGACCTTCTCCAGGAGCGGGAGCAGGTCCTTGACGGAGCCGATCTTGGAGTTGGCGATGAGGATGTAGGGGTCGTCGAGCGACGCCTCCATCCGCTCCATGTCGGTGGCGAAGTACGCCGAGATGTAGCCCTTGTCGAAGCGCATACCCTCGGTGAGCTCGAGCTCCAGACCGAAGGTCTGGGACTCCTCGACGGTGATGACGCCTTCCTTGCCGACCTTGTCCATCGCCTCGGCGATGAGCTCGCCGATCTGGGTGTCGGCGGCGGAGATGGAGGCCGTCGAAGCGATCTGCTCCTTGGTCTCGACATCCTTCGCCTGCTCGAGCAGAGCACCGGAAACGGCCTCGACGGCCTTCTCGATACCGCGCTTGAGAGCCATCGGGTTGGCACCGGCGGCCACGTTGCGCAGACCCTCGCGCACCAGGGCCTGGGCCAGGACGGTCGCGGTCGTCGTGCCGTCGCCGGCTACGTCGTCCGTCTTCTTCGCGACTTCCTTGACCAGCTCGGCGCCGATCTTCTCGTACGGGTCCTCGAGCTCGATCTCCTTGGCGATGGAGACACCATCGTTGGTGATCGTGGGGGCGCCCCACTTCTTCTCGAGGACGACGTTGCGGCCCTTGGGGCCGAGCGTCACCTTGACGGCGTCCGCGAGCTGGTTCATGCCGCGCTCGAGGCCGCGCCGCGCCTCCTCGTCGAACGCGATGATCTTGGCCATGTGAAGTGGTCCCTCCAGGACTGGGGGTGATTCCTTCGGACCGCGCCCGCGCCCGCGACGGACGGCTCGCACACCTCGTGGTTCCTTGCCCCACCTGGCCTGCGGGCCTCACCGACCCGGTCCTTCTTGTCACTCTCACCTTCAGAGTGCTAACGCCAATGATTAGCACTCGACCCCTGCGAGTGCAAGCGCCTCTCCGGGATCGTCCAGGTCCCGCACGGGTTCCGGGCAGGTCCCGCACGGGCTCCGAGCAGGTGCCGGAGGGGGTCCGGGACATGCCGGAGGGCCCGTACCCATGACTCCCCATGGGGTACGAGCCCTCCGAAAAAGAACGAAGAACGACGCTGCAGTTACCCGGCGCGTGCTTCAGCCTGTCGCAAGGCGAACCATGTCCGCCTGCGGCCCCTTCTGGCCCTGCGAGATCTCGAAATCGACCCGCTGACCTTCCTCGAGGGTGCGGTAGCCGTCCATCTGAATCGCGCTGTAGTGGACGAATACATCCGCACCACCGTCGACCGCGATGAAGCCGTACCCCTTCTCCGCGTTGAACCACTTGACGGTGCCCTGAGCCATGCCTAACTCCCCTATTACTGGCCCTTGCACGGATCCACACTTCGCGGATCCGGGTCAGACCTCACCCCCCACGGATTGGGGGCGTGCGCCGGAACGCGTCGACCGCGGCTGAATGTATCTGTCCAACTGCCGTCTGCAACAGGTCAATCGGACGAGAATTCTGGACGCGAAGGGTCCGGAATGTAGTGAGAATTCGCCCGAATTGTGGGCAAGTCGGGCTCCACAAAAGGAGCAAAGTTCACAAAAGAACCGCACACTTTGGCTACTTCTCGCCGCATCCGGAGCAAGAACTCATATGCGGGTGGCATGAAGGGTGAAGCGGGTTCCCCAACTGTACCGCGCTCAACCATAGAGAATTGCCCCCTCCGCTTCTCTCACGGAGGGGGCAATTCGATGAACTCTTGGTAATCGGCCTTACCGAGGGTAACGACCGGGGCTCTGTCAGCCTCCGGCGACGGCCGGAATGATCGAGACTCCGGCCCCGTCCGGAGTGGCCGTTTCCAGGCCCTGCTCGAAGCGGACGTCGTCGTCGTTGACGTACACGTTGACGAAGCGGCGCAGCTTGCCCTGGTCGTCCAGAACGCGGGCCGCGATACCGGTGTGGTTCTTCTCGAGGTCGGCGATGACCTCGGCGAGGGTCGCGCCCTCGGCGGCGACCTCGGCCTGTCCGCCGGTGTAGGTGCGCAGGATGGTGGGGATGCGGACGTTGACGCTCACGGTTGAACCTCCGGTCGGGGTTGCGGGGGCCTAGACGAGGCCGGCCTCGCGGAACGAGTCGAGATTGGGGCGGATGGTCGCGGTGAGCCCCGTACCCGCCACCGCATCCAGAGTCTTCAGTCCGTCGCCCGTGTTCAGCACAACGGTGGTCAGTGTCGGGTCCAGCAGGCCGTTCTCGATCAGCTTCTTGGTGACACCGACCGTCACACCGCCCGCGGTCTCCGCGAAGATGCCTTCGGTCCGCGCCAGCAGCTTGATCGCGTCCACGACCTGCTCGTCGTTGACGTCCTCCACCGCACCGCCGGTACGGCGCGCGATGTCCAGGACGTACGGCCCGTCCGCCGGGTTGCCGATGGCGAGGGACTTGGCGATGGTGTTCGGCTTCTGCGGCCGCACCACGTCGTGGCCCGCCTTGTAGGCGACGGAGACCGGCGAGCAGCCCTCGGCCTGGGCGCCGAAGATCCGGTACGGCCTGTCCTCGACGAGCCCGAGCCTGATCAGCTCCTGGAGCCCCTTGTCGATCTTCGTGAGCTGCGAGCCGGAGGCGATCGGCACGACCAGCTGATCGGGGAGCCGCCAGCCGAGCTGCTCGCAGATCTCGTACGCCAGGGTCTTGGAGCCCTCGGCGTAGTAGGGCCGCAGGTTGACGTTGACGAAGCCCCAGCCCTCGCCGGCCGGGTCGCCGATCAGCTCGGAGCAGAAGCGGTTCACGTCGTCGTAGTTGCCCTCGATGCCGACGAGCTCGCCGCCGTAGATCGCGGCCATGACGATCTTGCCCTGCTCCAGGTCGTGCGGGATGAACACGCAGGACCGGAAGCCGGCGCGGGCGGCGGCGGCGCCGACGGCACCGGCCAGGTTGCCCGTGGAGGAGCAGGAGAGGGTCGTGAAGCCGAAGGCGCGCGCGGCCTCCAGGGCCTGGGCGACGACGCGGTCCTTGAAGGAGTGCGTCGGGTTGCCGGAGTCGTCCTTCACATACAGACCGCCGGTGACACCGAGTTCGCGGGCCAGGTTGTCGGCCTTGACGAGCTGGGTCCAGCCCGGGTTGATGTTGGGCTTGTCGGCCACGTCCGCGGGGACGGGCAGCAACGGCGCGTAGCGCCAGATGTTCGCGGGTCCCGCCTCGATCTGCTTACGGAGCTCTTCGGTGTCGTAGGCCGAGAAGTCATAGGCGATCTCGAGCGGGCCGAAACACTCCTCGCACGCGAAGACCGGGCCGAGGGGGACGCGGTGACCGCACTCGCGGCAGCTGAGCGCCGCGGCCGGGCCGAGGTCTACGGTGGTTTCGGTGGTGCTTGCAACAGTCTGCGCAGCCATGAGAGGCGAGGCCCTTTCTCCTCATCTTCCTCACGACGCATCTCGCCGTGAGACGGATTTGGCACCTTCCCGAGTCGGGAGCCTCACGCGCGTGAGAAACCGACTGGAGGGTTGCCGGGGCTTCATCGGGCCGTATCCCTCTGCCCCTCTGGATGAGCGGTATGAAGTTGTGTGAACGGCGGGCCACCCTCGACATGCGATGGTCATCCGCGTTGTTCAAGACTGTAACCGACGACCAGGACAGTTGAGATAGTCGTCCGGTCCGCGAGATGGATCACATGCTGATACGCATACTCGCCGAAGAACGCAGAGGAGCCGCGCACTGTGCTGAACGAAGTCGAGCGCTGGCTGGCCACCCGGTCCTGGTCCCTGACCGATCGCCCGCTCCACCAGCTCCTGGCCGCCAAGCAACGCACGAACCAGTCGGTCAGCGTCGTACTGCCCGCACTCAACGAGGAGGAGACGGTCGGTGACATCGTCTCCGTGATCCGTCACGACCTCATGCAGCAGGTCCCCCTCGTCGACGAGATAGTCGTCGTCGACTCGGGCTCCACCGACGGTACATCGCAGGTCGCCGCCGCGGCCGGGGCGACCGTCGTCCACCGCGACGACATCCTGCCCCGTCTCCCTGCCGTGCCCGGCAAGGGCGAGGTGCTGTGGCGCTCGCTGCTGGTGACCCGCGGTGACATCGTCTGCTTCATCGACGCCGACCTGAAGGAGTTCTCCTCCGACTTCGTCTCCGGGATCGTGGGCCCGCTGCTCACCGACCCCGGCGTCGACCTCGTCAAGGGCATGTACGACCGTCCGCTCGGCGGTGCGGCGGGCCAGGGCGGCCGGGTGACCGAGCTGATGGCGCGCCCGCTGCTGAACATGCACTGGCCCCAGCTGGCCGGCTTCGTCCAGCCGCTGGGCGGCGAGTACGCGGCCCGCCGCTCCCTGCTGGAACAGCTGCCGTTCCCGGTGGGCTACGGCGTCGAGCTCGGGATGCTGGTCGACGCGCTGCATCTGGTGGGCCTGGACGCGCTGGCCCAGGTCGACGTGGGCGTCCGCAAGCACCGCCACCAGGACGGGCAGGCCCTGGGCCGGATGTCCGCCGCGATCTACCGCACGGCCCAGCTGCGGCTGGCCCGCGGCCACCTCATCCGCCCCTCTCTCACCCAGTTCGAGCGGGGCGCGGACGGCTTCGAGCCGCGGACGTACTCGGTGGACACGGAGGAGCGGCCGCCGATGGTGGAGATCGTGGAGTACGCGTCCCGGAAGGTCGCCTGAGGAAGGCCGTATTACGGCGCCCACAAGCCCGTATACAGCGAACCGCACGTTTGAGCGTTTCCGGGTCGGGCTAAGTTGAGGCGTATGGCTTCCACGCAGTCTGACCAGGGTGCCCGGGTGCTCGTCGCGTCCAACCGCGGCCCGGTCTCGTACGAGGTGCAGGAGAACGGCTCGCTGTCCGCGAAGCGCGGTGGCGGCGGGCTGGTCTCCGGCCTCTCCGCGATCGGGTCGGACGCGGACTCGCTGTGGGTGTGCTCGGCACTCTCCGACGGCGACCGCGAGGCCGTGCGGCGCGGAATCGTAGGGGCGGGGCCGGAGGCCCCTCCGCAGAGGGGTGGTGGCGGGCGACGGGAGGGAGAGCAAGGCGTACGGATGCTCGACATCCCGGCGGACGTGCACGCGGACGCGTACAACGGCATCGCGAACTCGGCGCTGTGGTTCGTCCACCACATGCTGTACCAGACCCCGCTGGAGCCGGTCTTCGACGCGGAGTTCCGGCGCCAGTGGGCGTCGTACGAGACGTACAACCGCGCCTTCGCCGAAGCACTGGCCGAGGAGGCGGGGCAGGGCGCGGCGGTCGTGGTGCAGGACTACCACCTGACGCTGGTGCCCGGGATGCTGCGCGAGCTGCGCCCCGACCTCCGGATCGGCCACTTCTCGCACACTCCGTGGGCGCCCCCGGAGTACTTCCGGATGCTCCCGGACGACATCGCCGAACAGGTGCTGCGGGGCATGCTGGGCGCGGACCGGCTGGGGTTTTTGACCCGGCGGTGGGCGTCGGCGTTCGAGGCGTGCGCGGCGCAGCTCGTCGGTGGCCTCGGGGACACCCGGATCGGTGTGCACGGGCTCGGGGCGGACGCGGACTTCCTGCGCAAGCGCTCGCACGAGGCGGACGTGGACGAACGGCTGGCGGCGCTGCGGGCGGAGGTCGGCGAGGGCCGCAGGACGATCGTCCGGGTCGACCGGACCGAACTGTCCAAGAACATCGTCCGGGGCCTGCTGGCGTACCGGCAGCTGCTCGACGACCACCCCGAGTGGCGGGAGCGGGTCGTCCACGTGGCGTTCGCCTACCCATCGCGGCAGGACCTCGCGGTGTACCGGGAGTACACGGCGGAGGTCCAGCGGGTCGCGGAGGAGATCAACTCGGTGTACGGCACGCCCGGCTGGACGCCGGTCGTCCTGCATGTGAAGGACGACTTCGCGCGCTCGCTGGCGGCGTACCGGCTGGCCGACGTGGCGCTGGTGAACCCGATCCGGGACGGTATGAACCTGGTCGCGAAGGAGGTGCCGGTCGTGTCGGACGAAGGATGCGTGCTGGTGCTGTCGCGGGAGGCGGGGGCGTACGAGGAACTCGGCGAGGACGCGATCGTGGTCAACCCGTACGACGTGGTCGGTACGGCGGCAGCCCTGCACGAGGCCTTGACCCTGCCGGTGGAGGAGCGGGCCGCGCGGACCAAGAGGCTGGCCGCGGCGGCGACGGCGCTGCCGCCGGCCCAGTGGTTCCTGGACCAGCTGCACGCGCTCGACGCCGATCAGCCCAGCTGAGCGGCGAGCGCCCTCAGCAGCCCTACGACACCCTGCGGACCGTCGACGACGAGATCGGCCCGGTCCTTCAGCTCGGGAACCTCCTCGCTGCCGGCGCTGCACACCAGCAGGCCGGGCACGCCGTCGGAGCGGAGCTTGTCGACGGCGGAGTAGGCGGGGAGGTCGCCCAGGTCGTCGCCCGCGTACAGCACGGCCTCGGCGCCCAGTTCACGGACGTACTCCGTCAGGGCCACGCCCTTGTCCATGCCGGGCGGCCGCAGTTCCAGCACCAGCCGGCCGGGTTCGACGATGAGGCCGTGGCGGGTGGCGAGGTCGGTGAGGGGTGCGCGCAGTGCCTCGAAGGCGGCCTGGGGGTCTACGGCGCGGCGGGTGTGGACGGCGAGGGCGCGGCCCTTCTCCTCGATCCACGTGCCCTGCCAGGCGCCGATCCGATCGAGGAACCCGGGCAGCTCGGCGCGGGCGTGGGCGACGCCGGGGTGGGGCGGCGGGGCGGTGATGTCGCCGGTGGCGGCGTCCCAGCGTTCGGCGCCGTAGTGGCCGAGGACGACGAGGTGGTCGAGTCCCGGCGTCCCGTCGAACCCGCCGAGCCGTACGGCCACGCCGGGTGGGCGTCCGGTGATCACCGCGACGGAGGCGACCTTCGGGGCGAGTGCGGCGAGCGCGGCCGCGGCCTCCGGGTGCGCGCGGGCCTGCTCGGGGTCCGCCACGATCGGCGCGAGCGTCCCGTCGAAGTCGAACGCGACAACGGCTCTGCCGGGCCGGCTGACGATGGCGTCCAGTCCGTCCCGCCCGACCTGAGTGACCGGCGTCGGCATTGACTCGTCCATGACGTGCGTAGGGCTGCCCATACGCCGACCCTAATGTCTTCGCCCCCGCCGCCCCTACCCGTCCCGCCCCTGGGGGCTGCCGCCCCCAGACCCCCGCTTCGGCCCCGAAAGGGCCTCGTCCTCAAACGCCGGACGGGCTGAGTTGTACGGACCGGCGTCAGTGAATTCAGCCCCTCCGGCGTTTGAGGAGCGGGGGTCCAGGGGGCGGCGCCCCCTGGGAGCGGGGTCGAAGGGGCGGCATGCCCCTGGGGATGGGAACGGGTAGGGGCGGCGGGGGCGAGGAAACCCGAGGGTCACCTCTCCGATCTGCGGGAGTCCCTTACGCGGCGCAGGCGGTTCACCGTGACCGGGTCGAAGGCGAGGGCTCGTGGGTCGTCGAGCAGGGCGTTCAGGAGCTGGTAGTAGCGAACCGGCACCAGGCCCAGTTCCTCCCGTATCGCCCGCTCCTTCGCCCCCGGCCCGGCGAACCCCCGCCGCTCGAGGACGAGGATCGCCCGCTCCCGGGCCCCGAGCCCGTCCTGGTCGTCCATGCCCCGCACGGTAGCCGCCGCCACCGACAACGCCTACTCCCCGCTCTCCGCCCGCAACGCCGTCGACTGAAGCCCGGCGAGGACCGCCGTAGGGCTGCCGCCGGACACCACCGCGCCCCCGATCCGCTTCTTCACCGCCGCGCTCACCGTGGCCCAGGACGTCCGCCCGACCGGATACAGCTCGGACAGCGGAAGCTCCTCCAGGAACGGCCGCAGGTCCTTGTCCCGCGCGGCCGTGCTCATGACGTCGGACGCGGACGCGGTGACCGGCAGCAGGTCGTACTCGCGCGAGAAGGCGAGGACGTTCTTCTCGTCGTAGACGAAGTCGAGGAAGTCCCCGACCTGCTCGGCGTGGCCGTTCTGTTTGAAGGCCGTCATCCAGTCGGCGACCCCCATGGAGACCTTGGTCTGGCCGTCGACCCCGGGCATCGGCACCATGCCGAACTTCACGCCCTTCTTGGCGGCCATCTGCATCAGGGTGGGATGTCCGTTGAGCATCCCGACCTGCCCGTTCGCGAACGCGGCGAACGCGTCGGCCCGGTTCAGCTTCCCCGGCGCGACGGGCCCGGTCAGTCCCTTGCCGACGAGGTCGTCCTTGAGCCAGGTGAGGGTGGCGACGTTCTCGGCGGAGTCGATGCCGTACGACGTGCCGAGGTTCTCGGTGTAGCCGCCCCCGCCGCTCAGCAGCCACTGCATGGTCTCGGCCTGCGCCTCCTCCGACCCGAGCGGGAGGGCGTACGGGTACTTCACCCCGTCCGCCTTGAGCGCGGCGGCGTCCGCGGCGAGCTGGTCCCAGGTCTTGGGCGCGCTGAGGCCGGCCTCGGCGAAGAGGGTCTTGTTGTAGAAGAGCAGCCGGGTGGAGGCCGCGAACGGCATGCCGTACTGCGTCCCGTCCACCTCCCCCGCGGAGGCGAACTGCGCGGCGAAGTCGGCCTGCGTGGAGATGGAGAGCAGTTCGTCGGCCGAGTAGAGGAGGTCGTCGGCGGCGTAGTCGGCGTACGCGCCGATCTGCGCCATGTCGGGCGCGTCCCCGGCGGCGACCATCTCCTTGACCTTGCGGTCGACGTCGTTCCAGGAGTAGACGCTGACGTCGACCGTCACGTTCGGGTGCTTCTTCTCGTACTGCTCGACGAGCCCGTCCCAGTACTTCTGCGAGCTGTTGGCCTCGCTGTCTCCGTAGTCGGCGGCGACCAGCCTCAGCGTCACCTCGTCGGAGTCCGCCCCGGCTCCGCAGCCGCCGAGTACCGCCGTCATGCCCAGTGCGGACACCACCGCGATCGTTCCTGTCCTACGCCGCTGCACTGCCGAGAACCCCACATCGTGATCGTCGAAACTTTCGAAAGGTCAGACATAAGGTCTACACCACGTAAGTGGACTAGACCTCTCACGGGTCGCCGGGCCACACTACCCCCGTGAGACATGTCATCGCCCTCGATGTGGGCGGCACCGGAATGAAGGCCGCCCTCGTCGGCGCCTCCGGCGAGCTGCTCCACCAGGCCCGCCGGGCGACCGGCCGTGAGCGCGGCCCGGACGCGGTCGTCGAGGGCATCCTCGACTTCGCCGCCGAGCTGCGCGCGTACGGCGCCGAGCACCTCGGCGAGCCCGCGTCCGCCGCCGGCGTCGCCGTCCCCGGCATCGTCGACGCCGAGCACGGCATCGCCGCCTACGCCGCCAACCTCGGCTGGCGCGACGTACCGCTGCGCGCGCTGCTCACCCAAAGGCTCGCGGGCGTCCCCGTCGCCCTCGGCCACGACGTCCGCACCGGCGGTCTCGCCGAGGGCCGCATCGGCGCCGGCCGGGGCGCCGACCGCTTCCTCTTCGTCCCCCTGGGCACCGGCATCGCGGGCGCCATCGGCATCGCCGGCCGGGTGGAGGCGGGTGCGCACGGCTTCGCGGGCGAGATCGGCCACATCGTCGTACGCCCCGGCGGCACCCCCTGCCCCTGCGGCCAGCACGGCTGTCTGGAGCGGTACGCCTCCGCGGCGGCCGTCAGCGAGGCATGGGCCGCCGCCTGCGGGGACCCGGACGCGGACGCGGCGGACTGCGCGAAGGCGGTGCGCTCCGGGGACCCCCGAGCCGCACAGGTCTGGCAGAACGCGGTCGACGCCCTCGCCGACGGCCTGGTCACCGCCCTCACCCTCCTGGACCCCCGCACCCTGATCATCGGTGGCGGCCTGGCCGAGGCGGGGGAAACCTTGTTCACACCACTGCGGGACGCCGTCCGGCGGCGGATCACTTTCCAGAAGCTGCCGACGATCGTCCCGGCTGCCCTGGGCGACACGGCGGGTTGCCTGGGCGCAGGCCTGCTGGCCTGGGATCTCCTCGACACAACGGACCGTACGGAGGTAACCCCCTGATGGCAACGCCGCTAGGGGCTCGGGACAGCGCTGAATTTGCGGCTACCGCCGCGCGGGCGCGACCAGCCACGACGAGCCCGCACCCCGCGACGGACAAGTCCCCCCTCGTCCTGTCCGGCGCAACGGTCGTCCTCCCCACCGGAACCGTCACAGACGGCCGAGTGATCATCGACGGCGTCCGGATCGCCGGCAGCGCCCCGGACAACGCCCAGGTCATCGACGTCACCGGCTACACCCTGGTCCCCGGCTTCGTGGACCTCCACAACCACGGCGGCGGCGGTGCCTCGTTCACCTCGGGCGCCACCGATGACGTACTCCACGGCATCCACACCCACCGCCTCCACGGCACCACCACCCTCGTCGCCTCCACCGTCACCGGCGACATGGACTTCCTGGCCCAGCGGGCGGGCCTGCTGTCCGAGCTCGCCGAGCAGGGCGACATCGCCGGCATCCACTTCGAGGGCCCCTTCATCTCCCCCTGCCGCAAGGGCGCCCACTCCGAGGAACTGCTGCGCGACCCGGACCCGGCGGAGGTCCGCAAGCTGATCGACGCGGCGCGCGGCAAGGCCAAGATGGTCACCCTCGCCACCGAACTTCCCGGCGGCATCGACTCCGTACGCCTGCTCGCCGAACACGGCGTCATCGCGGCGATCGGCCACACGGACGCGACGTACGAGCAGACGGTGCAGGCGATCGACGCGGGCGCGACCGTCGCGACGCACCTGTTCAACGCGATGCCCACGCTCGGCCACCGCACCCCGGGCCCGATCGCCGCCCTCCTGGAGGACGAGCGCATCACGGTCGAGCTGATCAACGACGGCACCCACCTCCACCCGGCCGCCCTCCAGCTGGCGTTCCATCACGCGGGTGCGGACCGGGTCGCGTTCATCACGGACGCGATGGACGCGGCCGGTTTCGGCGACGGCCGCTACATGCTCGGCCCGCTGGAGGTCGAGGTCAGCGAGGGCGTGGCGCGGCTCGTGGAGGGCGGTTCGATCGCGGGCTCCACGCTCACCCAGGACCGCGCGTTCCAGCGGGCGGTGACGGTCGACCGGCTGTCCGTCGAGGACACCGTGGCGGCGCTGTCCGCCAACCCGGCCCGGCTGCTGGGGATGTACGACACGATCGGCTCGCTGGAGCCGGGCAAGTACGCCGACCTGGTACTTCTTGACCATCAATTCGCCCTCAAAGGCGTGATGCGACGCGGTGAATGGGTGGTCGATCCCCAACTGGGCTGATGTGTCCACCTGTTGAGGCGGCGGCCGTCCTGGGAGACTGGGAGGGCCGCCGTCCGTTTGGCGTGATCAGCTCTTCGGACGGACGGTGACAGCAAGCCCGTTCTGAATTTCTTTCCTCGGGGGAGGTCGATCCAGGTGATCCTCACGGTCACGCTGAACACCGCTCTCGACATCACCTATCGCGTGCGGGACCTCAGGCCGCACGCCTCCCACCGGGTCTCCGAGGTGACGGAACGCCCGGGCGGCAAGGGCCTGAACGTGGCCCGGGTGCTCGCGGCCCTCGGTCACGAGGTGACGGTCACCGGCTTCGCGGGCGGCGCCACGGGCAGGGTCGTCCAGGAGCAGCTCACGGCGGCACCCGGCGTGGTGGACGCGCTCGTCCCGGTCACCGGCGCGACCCGGCGCACGATAGCGGTGGTGGACGAACAGAGCGGCGACACCACCCAGTTGAACGAGCCCGGCCCGACCGTCACGCCCGCCGAGTGGTCCGCCTTCCAGGAGGCGTACGAGGATCTGCTCCCGTCGATGGCCGCGGTCGCCCTGTGCGGCAGCCTGCCGCCGGGGGTGCCGGTGGGGGCGTACGCGGGGCTGGTGCGGACGGCTCGCGCGGCCGGGGTCCCGGTCCTCCTCGACACCAGCGGCGAAGCCCTGCGGCGTGGGGTCGCGGCCCGCCCGGACATCATCAAGCCGAACGCCGACGAGCTGGCCGAACTGACGGGATCCCACGAGCCGTTGCGCGCCACGCAGGACGCGCGGCGGCGGGGTGCCCGGGCGGTCGTCACGTCTCTCGGTGCGGAGGGCCTCCTCGCCGCGTCCCCCGAGGGCCGCTGGCGCGCCACCCCGCCGTCCCGTGTGCACGGCAATCCGACGGGCGCCGGGGACTCCGCGGTCGCGGGACTGCTGTCGGGGCTGGTCGAACAGCTGCCGTGGCCGGACCGGCTTGCCCGCGCGGTGGCACTGTCGGCGGCGACGGTACTGGCGCCGGTGGCGGGCGAGTTCGACCCGTCCGCCTATGCGGAGTTGCGGGGGCGGGTCGCGGTGACGAGTGAGGTCACCGCGGCCTGAGTGCCGTCAGGACTTGACCCAGCCCTTGACGAGCCACATCTGGTCGAGCAGGGCGTCGCACTGGTTGCCCTGCTCGCAGGAGACCTTGATGGTGTTCGAGCCCTTGTTGAGCTGAACCCAGTTGTAGGTCTGCGTCCAGCCCTTGGTGTAGTCGCCCTCGGCGGCGTGCGCGTAGTTGTCCATGCCGACCGGCGTGGTGGAGGCCGTGCCGTTGATCGTGAGGGTGGCGGTGGCGTCCTTGCCGGGGACGCTGTAGCCGACGTACAGCGTGTACTTGCCGGTCTTGGGGACACCGCTGACGTTCCACGTGACCGAGGCGCCGACGGCGTTGAAGCCGTTGAGGTAGACACCGCCGCCCGCCTTGGCGCCCTTGATGTCCGTCGCCGTGGTCACACCGGGGCCGAGCGCGAGGGCCTTGGCGTCGGTCTTCGGCAGGTCCTCCTCGTCGGCCGCCGCGCTGCTGGCGGCCTGGCTCGGCTCGCTGCTCTGCTGGGACGAGGGCGTGGCGGAGGCCTGGTTGCCGGAGGCGTCGTCGTCGCCGTCGCCGCCCAGCATCGCCACCCCGATGCCGATGACGACCGCGGCGACCACCGCGATGGCACCGATCAGCAGGCCCTTGGTGTTGGGACCCCGGCCGCGACCGCCACCGCTGTACCCCTGCTGCGGGTGCTGGGTGGTGGGGGCGCCGCCCGGGAAGGTCTCCGGCGCCGCGTAGTGCGCGCTGTTGGGCTGGCCGTGGGCGCCCTGCTGCTGCGGCACCTGGCCGTACGGCGCGGTGGACTGCTGCTGCGGCTGCCCGTACTGGCGCTGGCCGACCGCGCGCACCCGGTTGACGGAGCCCGGATAGCCGTAGCCGCCGGAGGGCGGCTGGGCTCCGTTGGCCTGTCCGTCGGCGTAGAGGTAGCCGAACGGGTCGTCGTCCTCGGGCGGCGTGTTCGCGCCGGTGGTGCCGGACGTCATCCCAGGTACTCCTCAGCAGGTGCGGGGACGGATGCGGTACGCGTGGTGAATGGCGAGCCTACCCGCTCCTGCTGCCCCAAACGGGTGACTCGGATCGCATCAGCTCGCTGACCTGGGGATCATCCCGCGCGTCTGTGTTGTTTGGGACGAGATCGTTTCTCTACGTACATCCGCTCGTCGGCGGACTTCAGCACTTCGTCCGCCGTCATCCCGCAGTGCGCCCAGCCGATGCCGAAGCTGGCGCCGACGCGGACGGCCCGGCCCTCGGCGCGGATGGGCTGGATGATCTCGTTGCGCAGGCGTACGGCGAGGTCGGCGGCGTCCGCGCGGCCCAGGCCGTCGGCGAGGATCACGAACTCGTCGCCGCCGAGGCGGGCCACGGTGTCGCCGTCGCGGACCTGCCGGGACAGCCGGCGGGCGACCTCGATGAGGACCGCGTCACCGGCGTTGTGCCCGAACCGGTCGTTGATCGACTTGAAGCCGTCGAGGTCGCAGAAGAGGACCGCGAGCCCCTTGGTGCCGTCGTCGAGCTCACCCTCGGGGGCGACGGTGTGCACATGGTGATCGAAGGCGGTGTCGAACGCCTCGGCGCCGGGCCGGAAGTCGAAGCCGTGGCCGTTGGCGTCGTAGGCGGGGTGGCCGAAGGCCGAGTCGATGGATTCGAGGGCGGCGTGGGTGGGGCGCTTGCACAGCCGCGCGGAGAGCCGGGCGCGCAGCTCGGCGGAGTTCGGCAGGCCGGTGAGGGAGTCGTGGGAGGCGCGGTGGGCGAGCTGGAGCTCGCGGCGCTTGCGGTCCTCTATGTCCTCGACATGGGTGAGGAGAAACCGGGGGCCGTCCGCGGCGTCGGCGACGACGGAGTTGCGGAGCGAGACCCACAGGTAGGTGCCGTCGCGGCGGCCCAGGCGCAGCTCCGCGCGTCCACCCTCCGCCGAGGTTCTCAGCAGTGTCCCGATGTCCTCGGGGTGGACCAGGTCGGAGAAGGAGTAGCGGCGCATCGCGGAGGCGGGACGGCCCAGGAGGCGGCACAGGGCGTCGTTGGTCCGCAGGATCCGGCCGTGCTGGTCGCCGCCCATCTCGGCGATGGCCATGCCGGACGGGGCGTACTCGAAGGCCTGCCGAAAGCTCTCTTCACTCGCCCTGAGTGCCTGCTGTTCGCGCTCGAGCCGGACCAGCGCGCGCTGCATGTTGGCGCGCAGGCGCGCGTTGCTGATCGCGATGGCGGCCTGGAAGGCGTACATCTGCAGCGCTTCGCGTCCCCAGGCGCCCGGCCGGCGGCCGTTGCGCGGCCGGTCCACGGAGAGCACGCCGATCAGCTCACCGCAGGCGGCGCCGCCGACGCCGGGCGTGAACATGGGGGCGAAGAGCCGGTCGGAGGGGTGCCACTCGTCCTCGAAGCGGGGCGCGGGGCCGTCGGTGTACCACTGCGGTACGTCGTCGTCGTCGAGGATCCAGCCCTCGGTATGCGGGATGAAGACCAGGTCGCCCCAGTTCTCACCCATGCTCAGGCGGCGCTCCCAGGAGTCACGGGAGCCGACCCGGCCGGTGATGAGCGCCTCGGCGGCGGGGTTGCCCGCGAAGGCGGCGACGACGAGGTCGCCGTCGGGGCGGACGAGGTTGACGCACGCCAGCTCGTAGCCGAGGCCGGTGACCACTCCGTCGGCGACGGTCTGCAGGGTGTCCGCCAGGGAGCGGGCGGTGTTCATGTCCGCCATGACCTGATGCAGTTGTCGCAGAGTCGCAAGACGGACGTAGGGCTCCGACTCGGTCTCCATGCTCGCCCTCCCCCCGAGACCTCGCAGCGAATCAAGGGTTCTCATCGGCGTATCGTTCTGGCAGCTTCCCCGCCACTGAATCACAGCGCGCTGCCCACTCGGTACACAGGGTCAACAATTAGTACCCCTTGTGACTCAAGTCACAGCGAAAGATGAACAATTGAGTGGGGTTTCTGTATTTTCCCTGTGCGTTTACTGAACGCAAACTTTGTGGGTTTGTGGAGGTTCCCGGGGAGGGGCTGGTCGGGGGTCCTAGGTCCGGGATCGGGTCCTGGCTCGGGCGGAGGTCCGATGCGGTCCGCCCCGGTCGGACACTAGCGTTTTCGACGTGCCGAACACTTCCCCGATCACCGCCGCCACCGCCTACGGGCATCCTGTGGGGGTGAGCAACGACGAGTTCCGCGCCGCCATGTCACGGCTGGCCGCGGGTGTGGTCCTGGTGACCGCCTACGAGCCCCCGCTCGACGCCGAGGGGCCGGGGGGCGAGGACGTCGGCATGACGGCCACCGCCTTCATGTCGGTGTCCCTGGACCCGCCCCTGGTGATGGTCAGCCTGCGCGAGGGCTCCCGCATGGACGACCTCCTCGACGAACAGCCCCTGTGGGCCGTCTCGGTCCTCTCCGAGAGCCAGAGCCACATCGCCGGCCGCTTCGCCATGAAGGGCCGCATCAGCGACCGCCTCCTCTTCGAGGACATCCCCCGCACCCGGGGCGAGGTCACCGGCTCCCTCCTGGTGGACGGCGCCCTGGCGACCCTGGAGTGCCGAACGGAACAGCGGATACGCGCGGGCGACCACACCCTGGTGATCGGCCGGGTCCTGACGGCAGGGGTCCCGAGCGCCGACGGAGGCCCGTTGACGTACTTCAGGGGCCGCTACCGCCGCCTGGACTGAGAGGTCACGGCGGCGGGGGATCGGCAGACGTGTCCCCGGCCCGAGGGCGGCCACCTGCGGTTGTGCCGACGGGAGTTGGGACACATCTGCCGGTCAGTCCTTGCCTCGACGGCGGCTAGCGGAGCTCGATGTTCAGGGCTGCCACTCGCTCGGGGGCGGACACTACGTCGATCACTGCGATCCGGTCCCGTACGAACGTGAAGGCCAGCGCACGCTCCACCCGGCCGTCCACCAGCACCGCGAGTCCCGTGGCTCCGTCGACCAGGGCGGGGCGCGCGACCAGGGCCAGGCTCGCGAAGCTCGTCGCGCCCTTCGCCACCGCAAGGGCGCCCGCCGTGACACCGGCCTCGGCGCGCGCCACGACGTCCGGGTCGAGCACCTCCACCAGCGCGTCGAAGTCACCCCCGCGCGCGGCGGCCAGGAAGGCGTCGACGACCTCCCGCTGCCGGACCAGGTCCGCGTCGGGCGCCGGAGCGCCCTGCACCCGGCGCCGGGCCCGGCTGGCGAGCTGCCGCGCCGCGGCCGGCGTACGTCCCACGATGTCGGCCACATCCTCGAACGGCACCGCGAACAGGTCGTGCAGCACGAACGCCAGCCGTTCGGCGGGCGTCAGCGTCTCCAGTACGACGAGCAGCGCGACGCCGACCGAGTCGGCGAGCAGCGCGTCCTGCTCGAGGTCGGGGACCACGCCGGGCAGCGGTACGTCCGGCTCCAGCGGCTGCTCGGCACGTGCCTTGCGGGACCTCAGCATGTCCAGGCAGACCCGCCCGACGACCATGGTCAGCCAGCCCCCGAGATTGTCCACCTGCCGGGTGTCGGAACGGTTCAGCCGGAACCACGCCTCCTGCACCGCGTCGTCCGCCTCCGCGCGCGACCCGAGCATCCGGTAGGCGACGGCGCTCAGATGCCCCCGGTGCGCCTCGAACCGCTCGGCAAGAAACTCACTCTCGCTCATCCGCCTCTGCCCTCTCGTCGCGTCGCCGGGGTGGTCTCAACGGTCTGACGAACGAGAGGGCGCGGATGTGACAGGAGTACGCCTCGGCACGGGGGTACGCCGCGGCGCGCGCCGGTGCTAACCCCAGTCGCGGCCCGTCCTGCCCCGCTTCGTCTCCGCCCGCTGCTTCTTCTCGCGCAGGCGGCGTTCGTTGATGCCTCGCGGGATACGGGTGGCCCTGCGGGGCTTGGGGGGCGGGGCGGTGGCCTCGGCCAGGAGGGCGGCCAGGCGTACGGCGGCGGTCTCGCGGTTGCGCCACTGGGAGCGGTGCTCGGAGGCGCGGACCGTGACGACGCCGTCGACGAGGCGGCCGGCCAGGCGTTCCAGGGCCCGCTGCTTCCACACCTCGGGCAGCGACTCCGTCTTGGCCAGGTCGAAGCGGAGCTCCACCTGCGAGTCGCTGGTGTTGACGTGCTGGCCGCCCGGTCCGGACGACCGCGAGAAACGCCACATGAGCTCGGCCTCGGGAAGGGAGACGGAGCCGCGGATGACGTGAGGACCGGACATGCCCCCTATGGTCGCGCGGCTGACCCGCACACGTCACGCGAATATCCCCGTCTCTGTGCCTCGCGCCCCTCACTCCCGCTTGGCAAAGAAAGTAAAGAGGGGCGGAACCTTTGGTGCCCCTCTCCGCGTTCTTGGGGGTAGATGTAGCTTCAAGCCCGTACTGCCTGTGCAATGCATAACGAGGGAAGGATCCCAACCATGGCTGTAAGCCTGTCCAAGGGTGGCAACGTCTCGCTCAGCAAGGAGGCTCCGGGCCTGACTGCCGTCACCGTGGGCCTGGGCTGGGATGTCCGCACCACCACCGGCACGGAGTTCGACCTCGACGCCTCCGCGATCGCGGTCAACCCGACGGGCAAGGTCTACTCCGACGGCCACTTCGTCTTCTTCAACAACAAGCAGACGCCGGACCAGACCATCGTCCACACCGGTGACAACCGCACCGGCGAGGGCGCGGGCGACGACGAGGCGATCAACGTCAACCTGGCGGGCCTCCCGGCCGACGTCGACAAGATCGTCTTCCCGGTCTCGATCTACGACGCCGAGAACCGCTCGCAGAACTTCGGCCAGGTCCGCAACGCGTACATCCGCATCGTCAACCAGGCCGGCGGCGCCGAGATCGCCCGCTACGACCTGTCCGAGGACGCGGCCACCGAGACCGCCATGGTCTTCGGCGAGCTGTACCGCAACGGCGCCGAGTGGAAGTTCCGCGCCGTCGGCCAGGGCTACGCCTCGGGCCTCGCGGGCATCGCGTCGGACTTCGGTGTGTCCGTCTGACGTATGACGGACACAGGCACACCACCCTGCGCAGGAACCCCCGGCTTCGGCCGGGGGTTCCTGCGTTGCGAGGGCCCTTGCGGTGCGCGTAGCCGGGTGCGTCGCGAGGTGTGTGGTGACGAGGCTGCGCATGACGTGTGCGCGATAAGTTGCCCCGCATGATCCTCGCCCCCGTCCCCCTCACCCCCGACCACGACATCCCGGCCCCCGTCCTCACCGAACTCACCGCGCTCTACGCCGCCAACCGTGAGTTCCACGCGCTCAGCGGGGACTTCCCGGATCCGGACGACGTGCGCCCGGAGCAGGTGGCGGCAGCGCTGGCCGACGATCTCGCGGAGCCGGACGCCGAGGTGCTGCTCGCCCGGTGGGGGTCCCCCCGCTCGAGCGAAGCCGAGAGTGAGGGAGAGGGACGGCTCGTCGGAATCGTGATCACCCTCGCCCACCACCCCGACCCGGCCGACCCGGACCCCTGGATCGGCCTGCTGATGGTGGACGCGGACAGCCGACGCCAGGGGTACGGGCGGCGGTTGGCGTCCCTCGTCGAGGACCGTTTCCGCACGGCGGGCCGCGGCGCCGTCCGCCTCGCCGTCCTCGACACCAACCCCAAGGCCCTCGCCTTCTGGACCGCCCTCGGCTACGAGGTGATCGACCACCGCGAGGACCGCGCGCTCGGCCGCCCCTGCGCGGTCCTGCGCAAGCCGCTGCGCACCCCTCGCCGCGCCGCCCGGGTCGCCGTGCTCGACCCCGAGGGCGCCGTCTTCCTCCTGCGGTACGACAACGTCGAGGTCGGCATCCACTGGGCCATGCCCGGCGGCGGCCTGGAGCCGCACGAGAGCCCCGTCGAGGGCGCCCTGCGCGAACTGCGCGAGGAGACCGGATGGACGGACCTGGCGGCGGGCCCGCTGCTGTGCACCTGGGAGCACGACTTCACGCACGCCTGCGCCGGCCCCGTCCACCAGCACGAGCACATCTACGTCACCCACGGCCCGCGCCGCGAACCCACCGGCCCCCACCTCGCCGCCGCCCACGCCGAGGACCTCATCCTCACCTGGCGCTGGTGGACCCGGAAGGAACTCAGGTCGGCGAACGAGGCCATGTGGCCGCCGGACCTCGCACGACGGCTCGACGCGTTCGACGGGGCGTGATCCCCACGGAGTGCACCCTCACCGGGCGCCGGCCCTGACCGGGCGGCTCAGCGGTGCTCCGGCTTCCCCTCCCCGTACAGCCACTGCGCCCAGATCGCGTCGAAGTCCTCGTCCGGCGCCTGCTTCTGCACATACGCCGTGAAGTCGGCGGTGTCCGCGTTGCCGTGGCGGTGGGCGGCCGTCCAGCCCTGGACGATGTCGTAGAAGGTGTCGTCGCCGACGGTCTGCCGGATCTTGTGGACGACCATCGCGGCACGCTGGTAGATGGGGCCCTCGTCGGAGATGTGCGCGGCGCCGGCGGGCTTCGCCGGCGGGAAGGACCAGAGGTCCTCGAACCTGTCCTCGCCGTGGTCGTAGAGCGCGTCGAACGTCTCCTGGGCGCTGTCGCCGCCCTCGTCCTCCTCCCACAGCCACTCCGCGTACGTCGCGAACCCCTCGTTGAGCCACATGTCCCGCCAGGTCCTCGGCGTCACGGAGTTCCCGAACCACTGGTGCGCGAGCTCATGGACGAGGAGCCCGGTGTCCGGGGCGCCGGGAAAGAAGGGACGGTTCTGCGTCTCCAGCGCGTACCCGGCGTCGTGCTCGCCGCCGACGATCGCGCCGGTGGAGGAGAAGGGGTACGGGCCGAAGTTGTACTCCGCCCACTCCATGACCTCCGGCAGCCGGCCCAGCACCTTCACGCTCGCCTTCGCCTGCCCCGGGGCGACGGCCGTGTACACCGGGAGGTCACCGGCGGTGGAGCGGCGCAGGTCGTAGTCGCCGACCGCGAGCGTGGCGGCATGGCTCGCCATGGGCTCGGCGGTGCGCCAGGTGAAGGTCGTACGGCCCTTGCTGGTCGTCTCGCCCGTCAACTCCCCATTGGACACGGCCCGCAGGCCCTCCGGCACGGTGACCGCGATGTCGTACGACGCCTTGTCGGAGGGGTGGTGACTGCCGGGGAACCACGCCATCGATCCCGTCGGCTCGCCGAGTCCGACCGCGCCGCTCTCCGTGCGCAGCCAGCCCTCCTCGGAGCCGTCCGGGTCGGTGATCGTCCGCGGGGTGCCGGAGTAGCGGACCCGCACCTCGAACGTCTCCCCCTGATCGAGCTCGTCCGCCGGGCGTACGGTCAGCTCCTGACCGGCGCGGTTCCAGCGGGCCTTCGCGCCCTCGACCGTGACCTCCTCGACGTCCAGCCCCTTCAGATCCAGGTCGAAGGCGGACAGGTCCTGCGTGGCCCGGGCGGTGACGGTCGCCGTGCCGGACAGGTGCTCCGCGTCGGGGTCGTAGGACAGCCGCAGCGCGTAGTGCGCCACGTCGTACCCGCCGTTGCCCGCCTTCGGGAAGTACGGGTCGCGCACACCGGAGCCGCCGGGGGCGCCCTGCACTCCACCGCTGGTGCACGCGGAGAGCGCGAGAGCGAGCAGGACGGAGGCACAGGCCGGGACAAGGCGCACGGAACGGGACATGACCGTGATCCTAGAGCGGGCGCGCCACCACCCCACCGCGGCTCCGGACCCGGCGCACGGTCGCCCCGTCCGGCCTCCCGCCGCGCCGTGACACCATCTCGTACGTGCTCGACATCGGCTACGCCCTCTCCAACCGCTTCCCGGACCCGCCCCAGACGGACTACCGCCGCGCGGACGTCCACGCGCTGCGCCACGACCTGTTCTGCGGTGACGTCTATCTCGCCGACACCAAGGCGGACCGAGAACTGTCCACAGCCTGGGGATGGGTGCCGGTGCTCGACTTCGCGTGGGCGCTGTGCGACATCGCGGAACGCCTCGACCGCGACCCGGCCGGCTCCCGGGCCTCCCGCCCCCAGCACGCGGAACTCGACTTCACCGAGTCCACCGACCGCATGCTCTTCGAGCGCCGCTTCGGCTGGGTCGACATCGAGTCCGACTGGATGCCGGCCGAGGAACCGCCCCTGACCTTCTCCCACTCCGAACTGCGCCGCGAGGCACGGGACTTCCTCCACGACCTGCTCGCCGACCTGTGCGACCTCCACGACGACCTCGCCGAGAACCCGGCGATCTGGACCCTCCAGGCCCGCTTCCCCAGAGTCGACTGACCGCTCCCGCCCACCGAGGCAGGAGCGCCGCCCTCTGGTACCGCACCCGGCGGCCGGACCCTCAGCCCCCGGCCGGGCCGAACGTCGCCCCGCCGAACACCATCAGCTCCTCGAGCAGCAGCCCTTCGGGCAGCTCGCCGCGGGAGAGGCCGGTGTACCCCGCGCTCAGCCGACGGCCGTCCAGACCCAGCGTCTCCATCACGTCGTAGTGCTGGTCCTCCGCGAAGACATACCGCCCGTCCCCGTCACCGTCCTCCGGGTCCAGGGCCACGCGGCGCAGGACGGACTCCAGCACCGCCCTGTCCACGGGCGCGGCCGCGAACGGCAGGAAGGCCTCGGCGTCGACACCCTCGGGGTCGGGCCGTACGGAGTCACCGCCCACCGGATTGCCGTCCTCGTCGGTCTCGCCCTCGTCGAAGTACCCGGGATACGAGTCGTAGAAGTGCCGCTCCTCGCCGTCCTCGAAGACCCGCAGATCCAGCACGTCCGAATCGAAGACGTACGAACTCAGCGTCGCCGTCCCCAGCAGCCGGCTCAACGGTCCGGCCAGCTCGATCGCCTCGGTGTCCGGGTCCGGGAACAAGAGCACCGTGTGCCCGGGGCCCGCCGGTACCGCGTATCCCCGCAGCGCCCCGCCGTCCTCCGCCGTCGCCCCGGCGAGCAGCGGCACGACCTCGGCGCACGTCCGCGCGACCAGGACATTGCCGTAGAAGGCCCCCACGCCGTCAGCCCTCCACCCTGATCCCCATCTGAGCCGCCAGCACCGGTGCCAGATCCAGCAGTTGTGCGCTACTGACGACCGCCCCCGCAAGCCGCTCCACCCCCCGCGCGATGTCGATCTCCACCGCCCCCCGCAGATCCACGTCCATGAGCGTCACCCCCGTGAGGTCCGCCCGCTTCAGCGCGCAGTCCACGAACTCCACCCGCTCCAGCCGGGCCCCGCCGAAGTCCGGCTCGACGAGGACGCAGCCCTCGAAGACGACGTCCCGCAGGTGCGCCGCCCGCAGGTTCAGATAGTCGATCTTGCCGCCGCGGATCACCACCCGCTCCAGGACCGCCCCGTGCAACTGCACCCCGCCCAGCCGGGCGTCGACCAGCTCCACGTCCCGCAGGGTCGCCTCCGACAGATTGGTCCCGACCCCCCGGACGCCGGTGAGGACCGAGTCCAGCAGGCGCGCGTTGCGCAACCGTGTCTCGTCCAGCGCGCACCCCGTCAGCGCGCAGTCCATGAAACGGGCGCCCGAGGCGTCCTGGCCCGCGAAGTCCGCCTCCGTGAACTCCAGCCCGTCATAGTCCCCGTCCGGCTCCAGCCCCCCGCCGTCGTACACCGCCAACGGCGGCAACCGCACCTCCGGCCGCCGCGCACCCTTCACACCGGCACCGCCGGCTCCACCCGCCACTCGCCTCGCCATGCCCCCATGCTGCACCCCACCACTGACAACACCCCGGGCGAACACCCTGACCTGCGAAGACTCCCCCGCCGTCAGAGAACAGGGCGCCCGATGCGCAACTGCTCGACCTCCGCTTCGACGGCTGGCGCGGCCGCCCCGCCATCGACCGCGGCAACGGCGACCAGGTCGGCGCCCCCGGTGTCCTGTCCGAGGGCACACCCTTGACCTCAAGCATGCTTGAGGTTGAAGAGTGAGGTCGACGGCCCGGGCCACCACGACCCGGGCTCCGACAGCCCACAGGGGGAACACCCATGCACGCCATCCGACTGCACGCCTTCGGCCCGGCCGAGAACCTCACTTACGAGGAGGTCGAGGCCCCTCTCCCCGGCCCCGGCCAGGTCCGTATCGCCGTGGAGGCGGCCGGCGTCCACCTCCTGGACACCGCACTCCGCGAGGGCGCACAGGGCCCCCTGCCCGCACCGACGCAACTGCCCACCATCCCCGGCCGTGAGGTCGCCGGCGTCATCGAGTCCCTCGGCGACGGCGTCGCCGCCCTCTGGCTCGGCAAGCACGTCGTCGCCCACCTCGGCTTCGCCCCCGGCGGCTACGCCGAACTCGCCGTCACCGACGTCGACCGCGTCCACGAGATCCCGGCGAACCTCGACGCCGCCGAGGCCGTCGCCATGATCGGAACAGGCCGTACGACGATGGGGATCCTCCAGTTCGCCGACCTCGGCCCCGACTCGGTCGCCGTGATCCCGGCCGCCGCCGGCGGCATCGGCACCCTCCTCGTGCAGTACGCCAAGAACGCCGGCGCCACCGTCGTCGGCCTGGCCGGCGGCCCGCGGAAAGCGGCCCGCGTCGCGGAGAACGGCGCCGACCTCGCCGTCGACTACAAGGACCCCGCCTGGCCCGACAAGGTCCGCGCCTTCCTCGGCGGCAGGCCCGCCACCGTCGTCTTCGACGGCGTCGGGGGCGAGATCGCCCGCCACAGCACCGAACTCCTCGGCCCCGGCGGCCGGCACATCGTCTTCGGCTGGTCCGCAGAAGGCATCCACGACGGCGGGCCCTACCTGATCGACGGCGTGTCCGAGCAGGTCCTGGGCCCCGCGATGATGCAGAAGGCCGGCGGACCCAACCCCGTCCGCACCCTCGAACTACGCGCCCTCAGCGAAGCCGCCGCAGGCCGCCTCACCCCCGCGATCCACCGCTTCCCCCTCAGCGAGGCAGCCGCCGCACACCGGGCACTGGAAACACGCGGCACCACCGGAAAGGTCGTTCTCCTGCCCTGACACACCCGCTTCGGCGGACTCCTCCCGGTCACGCAGAGGGGGCGACCGTCCGGCCGCCCCCTCCGCCCGCCTCAACGGCTCACTTCACGACCGCCTTGGTCGCCTTGCTCACCGCCGACCCGTCCTTGTGACCGGTACGGTGCGCGATCACCTTCACGGTGATCTTCTTGCCCTTCTGCGCCGACTTCAGCACCAGCGAGGACTTGGTGGCCCCGGTGATCACCTTCCCGTTCGCGTACCACTGGTACGCGAACGAGGTCGGCGCCGGACTCCACGTCCCCTTCGACGCCTTCAGGGTCTTCCCGACCTTCGCCGTCCCGCTGATCACCGGCACCTTGCTCGCGTTGGGCGCGTCCCCCTTGGCCACGGTCACCGCGGCCGAAGTCGCCGTCCCGCTCTGCCAGCCCTCCTTGACCGCGGTGACGGTCACGGTCAGCTTCTTGCCGACCATCGAGGCAAGCAGAGTGAACGACTTCCCCGTCGCCCCCGAGACCGGCGTACCGTCCGCCTTCCACTGGTACGTGTACGAGGACGCGGCCGCCGACCAACTCCCCGGCGACGCCGCGACCTTGGCCCCGACCTTGGCCGTGCCCGTCACCTTGGGGGCGGCCGTGTTCTGCAGCTCGGGCCGGGCAGCCACGGTGAAGGTGCCGCGCGGGAACTCCCAGCCACGCGTGATCACGCTGACGTTCCAGGTACCGGTGGCCGCGCCGGTCAGGTCGAGCGGCGCGGTCACCGTCCGGTTGTCCGCGGAGACCGAATCCGCCGCCGCCGTGATCGTCTTGCCGGCCAGGCTGAGCCGGACGACGACGTCGGGGCCGAGCACGGTGCCGGTGACCGTCAGCTTCACCTTACCGCCGGTCACACCGGTGTCGGGGCTGACCGCGGTGACGGCCGTCTTCTCCGTGCCACACACCGACGTACAGGTGAGCTCGGCGCTGTAGGCAGTGCTGGACGCCTTCTCGGGCAAGCCCAGGACGAACACCGTCGGCGTGCTCTGCGAGGAGGAGCCCAACGCGTCGCAGTCGTAACCCTCCGGGATGTAGTGCGTGCAGCCGTTGGCCCAGGTCGACGTGTTGTACAGCGCCGGCACCGCCGTGGTGGCGGCACCGGCTGTGTCCTTGATGTCCGTCTCGAAGCGGTCGAACCCGGCGGTCGGCAGCGCCGCGCACACCGCGGTGTGCGACTCGTCCAAGGTGCCGGTGATCGGCCCGTATCCGTAGGCCACGGACGGCACCTTCACGCACTCCGGCGCCGGACCGTCGGCGGTCGCGATCCGCAGAGCGTCCAGGCGGTACTCGGGCGCCGCCTTCAGCGTGACCGGCGTCTGCACGAGGACCTGATGCGTGGTGGACCCGGTGACCGCACAAGAGGAGTTACGGAAGGAGCACTCCACCCGGCCGTTGTCGGCGATGACCGCGCTGTTGGCGGTCCCGAGGGCGTCCCGCACATTGACGTGCACGACATCGCCGGCCGCGGCGGTGGTCACCTGATGGCAGTTCAGCGTGCCAGGACCGTCGTACCCACTCTTCACCGAGGGCCCGCCGACCTTGGCCGCCGCGGTCTTGGTACAGCCCGCCGAGGAAGCGCTCGCCGTGACGTCCCGCCGGGTCAGACTGTAGGTGGCCGTCTCGTCCCGGCCGTTGACCAGCACGGTGTGGTCCTTGCCCGGCGTCAGGGAGCAGATGACCCAGCCGTTGGTCGTGGCATAGCGCTCACAGACCCGCTTGCCGTCGGAGTCCAGCACCGAGAACGCCGCGGAGGCCGTCCCGGAAGTGGCGATCAGCTGGAACACCTCGGCGTCGGTGTGCGCGGCCGCCGGGATGGCCAAGCAGTGCGAGAAGACGCCGCCGCCGGTGGTCAGCGTGGCCTTCGCGCCGCCCGCGCCGAAACTCCCGGCGGACAGCACGGGGCAGCCCTCGGCGACGTCGGTCCGGTGAAAGGCCACCGCGTAGGCACCCGTCGCCGAGTCACCGCCGTCCTCGGTGTGCACCAGGGCCCGGTAAGGAGCCTCACCCGTGAGCGCGCAGTCGCCGCCACGGAGCTCACCCTCATCGCACTGCGCGGTGCCCGTGCGGTCCAGGACCTCCACCTCGGGAGTCAGCCCGGCAGAGGAGAGCGAGGTGAGCGCGGCGATCCGGGCCCCCCGCGGAACGGACAGCGCAAGGCAGTCGTACTCCCCGACCGAAGTCAACTCACCCGTGTACAGACCGGTCCCGGTCGCCACGCACCCGTCGTCGGCCGCGCGGTCGAGGACGACCAGGCCGGCCCGCGTGTCACGGAAGGGGTACGTGCCGTCGAGAACGGCCGTGTACGTACCCGGCGCCTTGATCCGGCACGGATCGGCACCGTACCGGCACACGCTCAGCCCGGCCGCGTCGTACACCCGCGCCACCTCGACCTCCCGGTCCTCGCTCACCGAGTGCACGGTGTACGAGCCCGCGGAAGCGGCGGTGAAGGTGAAGCACGGGTTGGCGGTGAAGTCCTGCCGCTCCAGCGCGCCGTACGGGCGGACCGGAGTGGCGGTACAGCCCTGCGGGTCGCTGAGCCGACGCACCTTGACGGCGAACTCGGCGGGGAAGCCGTTCTCCGAGCGCGAGACGGTCGAGATCACCCGGTAAGGGCCGTCGCCGGGCAGGACACAGCTGTCCTCGCCGTCCTCCGGGAACTGCTCGCAGACCCGGGCACCGGTCGCGTCGGTGATCCAGGCACGGGAGTCGCCGTACACCTTCGACCCGTAGGTGAGCCGGACCCGGTCGCCGCGCTCGCCTTCGAAAGGCTGGCAGTCGACCTCCACCTGGCTCACTGTCGTACGGGTGACATCCGGCTGGTCCCAGTCGGTGCCGACAGCGAGCGCGCACCCCTTGTCCGAGCCGAGCGGCACGAACGTCACGGAGGCGGTCTCGTCCTCCCAGCCGGTGTTGAGGACCTTCAACGTGTAGGTGCCGGCCGCGGGCACCGCGCACATGTCCCTCGTCGCGTACCCGTCGCCGGAGCAGTCCACCTGACCGCCGTCGGCGGCGAACAACTGCCTGGCCATCGTGTTGCCGTTGGCGTCCATCGCCGGCACCAGATAAAGGCCGGGCGTCTCGACGGTGACGGTATAGCAGGCGCTCGAATCGGGCGCGACGGTCGCCTTGCCGATCGCGTCCCCCGGATCACCGAAGGCCGCGAGCGCGAGCGGCGCACACTCCGCCTCGTCGGCGACGGCCGGCCCCGCACCCGCCAGGGACAGCAGTGACGCACACAGCGAGACGACGACGGCGAACACGGCCGCACGCCTTCGTCCCATCCGTCTCGCAGGCGGACAGGAAACGTCGTCGGACACAGAATCCCCCCTGGAACATCGGTCGTTGAGGCGATGGTCGCACAGGGGTGTGACAGCGCACTCACGAGTTTCCAGGGACGGCCGAAACCCTAGTGACGCCCGGCAATCCGGTCCGCGACCCGCGCCAGCCGCGACGACTCCGCACTGTGCGCCCCCGCCTCCCGCCGGTCAGCCGCCCGATACGTCGCGTACATCCCCCGCACCCCTCGCTGGCGACCCCGGCTTCGACCTCCTCCCCGCCATCGACAACCGCTTCGACCCCGACGAAGTGCACTGGCGCTTCGACGCCATGACCGACGTCCTCGGCCTCGACCGCCCACGCGCGCGTGCCTGGACCCTGGGCCGCGTCCTCCAGAACTGCCTCTGGGAGATCGAGGACGGGCGCCCACTCGAGCCGGAACAATTGGATATCGCCCGCCGCCTGAAAGGCCACCACCCCTCATGATCCGCACCGCCACCCCCGCCGACATCCCCGCCGTCCACGCCCTGATCCGCGAGCTCGCCGACTACGAAAAGGCCCCGGACGAGGCGAACGCGACCCCGGAACAACTCCACGAAGCCCTGTTCGGCGAGCGCCCGGCGGCCTACGCGCACATCGCCGAGGACGACACGACCGGAGAAGCCGTCGGCTACGCCCTGTGGTTCCTCAACTTCTCCACCTGGCGCGGCGTCCACGGGATCTACCTGGAGGACCTCTACGTACGCCCGGAAGCCCGAGGCGCCGGCCACGGCAAGGCCCTGCTCACCGAACTCGCCCGGATCTGCGTGGAGCGGGGGTACGAGCGCCTGGAGTGGTCGGTCCTGGACTGGAACACACCGTCGATCGCGTTCTACGAGGCCCTGGGGGCGCGTCCGCAGGACGAGTGGACGGTGTACCGGCTGACCGACGAAGCGCTGGGGGCGCTGGGCGGCCGGGCATGAAAAATCCCAGGTCAGATTGGGTATGACCTGGGATTTCGTGGAGCCCCCTGTCGGATTCGAACCGACGACCTACGCATTACAAGTGCGTTGCTCTGGCCATCTGAGCTAAGGAGGCATGCGTACGTCCGCCGCGGTACGCGCCCGTGCAGTGTACCCAGGTCCCGGTGGCACCCTGTCGAAAATTTCGGCGAAGTTCACATGCCCTCGACTACTGACAGATCGGGTGAACGCCAGGTACCGTCCCTCCCAGTTCACCTGTGTGGACTACACCACCACCTTCCTACAACGGATCGTCCGGCACGTTCCTGCCGGTAGAAGGGGGCCCATCACCATGGCCACTGTTTCGTTCGACAAGGCGACCCGGATCTACCCGGGCACCGAGAAGCCCGCCGTAGACGGTCTTGACATCCACATCGAGGACGGAGAGTTCCTCGTTCTGGTCGGTCCGTCCGGCTGTGGCAAGTCGACCTCCCTCCGCATGCTGGCGGGGCTCGAGGACGTCAACGGCGGCGCGATCCGCATCGGTGACCGTGACGTCACGCACCTGCCGCCGAAGGACCGGGACATCGCCATGGTGTTCCAGAACTACGCGCTGTACCCGCACATGACCGTCGCCGACAACATGGGCTTCGCGCTCAAGATCGCCGGTGTGCCGAAGGCCGAGATCAAGCAGAAGGTCGAGGACGCGGCGAAGATCCTCGACCTGACCGACTACCTGGCCCGCAAGCCGAAGGCGCTCTCCGGTGGTCAGCGTCAGCGTGTCGCCATGGGCCGCGCCATCGTGCGTGAGCCGCAGGTGTTCCTCATGGACGAGCCGCTGTCCAACCTGGACGCCAAGCTCCGTGTGTCCACGCGTACGCAGATCGCGTCCCTGCAGCGTCGTCTCGGCATCACCACCGTCTACGTCACCCACGACCAGGTCGAGGCCATGACGATGGGCGACCGGGTGGCCGTGCTGAAGGACGGTCTGCTCCAGCAGGTCGACACCCCGCGCAGCATGTACGACCGTCCGGCGAACCTCTTCGTCGCCGGCTTCATCGGCTCCCCCGCGATGAACCTGGTCGAGGTCCCGATCACCGACGGTGGCGTGAAGTTCGGCAAGAGCATCGTGCCGGTCCAGCGTGACGCGATCTCCGGCATCACCGACAAGACGGTGACCGTGGGTGTCCGTCCGGAGCACTTCGAGGTGGCGGGCCCGGAGGCGGACCTGGGTCTCGCGGTCACCGTGAACGTGGTCGAGGAGCTGGGCGCCGACGCGTACGTCTACGGCACCGCCAAGCTCGACGGCAACGCGCAGGACCTCGTCGTCCGTGTCAGCGGCCGTGACGTCCCGGAGAAGGGCAGCACGCTGCACGTCGTCCCGCGCTCGGGCGAGACCCACGTGTTCTCGACCTCGACCGGTGAGCGTCTCTCCGACTGACCCACAGGCAGTACATCCCGGGTGATTTCACCCAGGTTGACGAAGAGGGCCCCGCAGCCTGCTGCGGGGCCCTCTTCGTTGTCAACAAATACCCCGGCAGACCGGTCATTTCGAGCAGTGTGCGTCAACGCCTTACCCAATTCGAGGCACCAGTTCATCCCCCGAACCGGTGACTAAATGTCGCCAAATCATCACCCCGCGCTACCCTCACACGCGTGAAGCACTCCACTAACCAACAGACGCGACGCGGCCAGGGCCCCGCCCGCCGTATCGGCCGCACGCTCGCCCTTGTCCTGCCAGTCGTCCTGGTCCTCTCCGGGACCCTCGCGGTCACCCGAGTCGACTGGTCGGGGGATCCCTCGGGCTCCGTGCTCACCGCCTCCGACGTCTCGGCGGCCGGCGCCTCCTCGAAGGCCAGGGCGCGTGCCCCGCAGGAGGTCCTGCGCGACAAGCTCCTGACCGAGCTCCAGGAGGAGAACCCGGGCGTCGCCCTCACCCACCTCCAGGAGGCCGTGAACGGGCACCCGTCGCTCGCCAGGCACTGTGTGTCGATCGCCCGCGCGCTGGGCCGTGCGGCAGTGCGGGTGTACGGCCCGACGCGTGCGCAGTCGTACGCCCGGCCCGTCTGCGACACCTCCTTCGCGACGGGTGTGGCGGCGGCGCACAGCTGAGGCCATGGCCTCCTCACGATCGGGGGAGGCCTCCATTCCGCTTGTAGAAAGTTACGTCTGAATAAGGAACGGTTACCGGCAGAATCCGCGCGCGGGACGCCACGTACAGTTCGGTCATGACCGATCCGAACGCCGCGTCCCGCCCCGTTCAAGCCGTCGTCCTGGCAGGTGGCCAGGGCTCGCGGCTGCGCCCGTACACCGACGACCGGCCCAAGCCGATGGTCGAGATCCCCGGGACGGGGACTCCGATCATCGGCCATCAGCTTGTCTGGCTCGCCGAGGAGGGCGTGACGGACGTGGTGGTCAGCTGTGGCCATCTCGCCGACGTCCTGCAGACGTGGCTGGACTCGGCCGATCTGCCGGTGAACGTGACGACGGTCGTCGAGACGGAGCCGCTGGGCCGCGGTGGTGGCCTCAAGTACGCGGCGGCGCGTCTTCCGCACCCGGACCAGCCCTGGTACGCCACGAACGGCGACATCTGGACCAGGTTCTCGCTGCGCGAGATGGCGGACTTCCACGCCGAGCGCGACGCGGTGGCGACGCTGGCGCTGGCGCGGCCGCGGATTCCGTGGGGGGCCGTGCAGACCGACGGGTTCGGGCACATCACGGACTTCATCGAGTCCCCGCCGACGACGTACGAGATCAATGCGGGTGTGTACGTCTTCTCCCCGGAGTTCGCCTCGATGCTGCCCGAGCGGGGGGACCACGAGCGGACCACGTTCCCGCATCTGGCGCGGGAGCTGCGGCTCGCCGGGTATCCGATTCCGCAGGGGGCGTACTGGCGGGCCATCGACACCGCGAAGGATCTGACCGAGGCGGCGAAGGAGTTGGCGGCGCTCGGGCGCTGAGCGTCACGTCGCAGAAGGGCCCGGCACTCAGGTGCCGGGCCCTTCGCGTCTTCGGGTCAGCCGGTGGGCTGCTGTCCCAGAATGCCTCCCACCGGCTCAGCTACCCCAACAGGCCGCCTACCAGGCCCGGTTCGCCGGAGGAGCCTCCGGTGTCCGAGCCGCCTGTCGTACCGCCGGTGCCGCCCGTGGAGCCGGTGCCGCCGGTCGGTCCCGAGCTGCTGCTGGGGGCGCCTCCGGTCGGGGAGGACTGCTGGGGCGGGGCCTGGCCGGTGCCCTGGGTCTGGCTGGGGGCGCCGGTGGTGGTGCTGGTGTCCTTGGTGGCGCCCGGGGTGGTGGCGGCGCCGGAGGGGGTGGCCGTGCCCGCCGTGGCGCCCTGGGTGGGCGAGGTGGAGGCGGACGGGGTCTTCTTGCGCTTGCCGGGTTCCTGCGGGAGCGGGGAGCCGGGGAGTTCGTTGCGCGGGGCGTCGCCGGGGCCGGGGACGATGATGCGGTCGGCGTCGCGGACGGCGCCGCCGAGCATCGAGCCGATCAGCAGGGTGAGCCCGATGACGACGGCCGTGACGAGGGCGCCTCGGCGCAGGACGTAGCGGCGCAGTTCCCAGAGGTCGGAGCGGGGTCCGAGGCGGCGCCAGGCGCCGCCGGCGAGGCGTCCGTCGATGGAGTAGACGGGGGCGCCGGCGATGATCAGCGGGGACCAGGCGGCGAGGTAGATGATGTCGGGCGCGTCGTAGGCGGGGACGCTCTTCCAGCTGACGGTGAGCAGGAGCGCGGCGGAGAGCAGGGCGCCCAAGGCGGCGCCGACGCGCTGCCAGCAGCCCAGGATCGTGAGGACGCCCACGATGACCTGGAGGAAGGCGATGACCAGGCCGGAGCCGACGGGGTGCTGGAGGGCGAACTGGCGCAGTGGTTCGGCGACTTCCCAGGGGTGCAGGGTGTTGAGCCACTTGACCATGGAGCCGCGCTTGCCGCCGTCGAAGTAGACGGGGTCGCAGAGCTTGCCCATGCCGGCGTAGATGGAGATGAAGCCGAGGAAGATGCGCAGCGGGAGGAGGACGACGCCCAGGTTCATGCGGCGGCCCGGGTAGTAGGCGTGCCGCGCGGGGTCGACGCCGGGGCGCCGGGACGTGCCGGTGTCACCGGATCGCGCCGTGTCCTCGAACTCCTCGTCGCCGGAGCCGAGTTCCTCGTCGTAGGCGCTGCCGACGGTCCGCATGTCGGGCAGGAGACGGGGTTCGTCGCCGTCGTAGGTGCGCTGGGCGCCGACGACGGGGGTCTCGACGGTCTGGGTCAACTCGTCGTCGTAGACGTCGATTCGGGGGATGACCTGAGTGGCTCCGGCGCCGGCGGAGGGCTCGTCGACCGGGCGGACGCCGCCGCCGCGCACGGCCTGGAGCAGGCGGTGGGCGCCGGTGTCGTCGGGGGCGGACTTGCCGCTCCAGACGACGGGGCGGCGGCGGGCCGCACCGGTGGCCGTGGTTCCCACGGCGGGCATCCGGGCGGTGTCCTCGGCGGCGCTCAAGTGCCGGGCGATCCGCGGGGATTGGGCGGCACGTCTCGTCGACGCGCCCAACTGCACGCGGAAGCTGGCGTGATTGACGATGACCTGCGCCGGATCGCTCGGCACCTTCACCATGCTCAGCGCGGGAGCGTCGTCGAATCCGGAATCGAATCCCGACGAGCGGTCCCCCGTGGGTGTGCGGGGTGTTCTGGTGTCCACACTCATCTAACCGAGTGACGTGCGTTTAGGACACTGCTTTTGACTGCCCGGATGTGTCCGGACAGCGTCAAGCTTGCCCGCATCGCCCGAACGGAGGCGGGATTCCCCCGTGCGGGTGACGGTGCGGACCCCTGTTCACGCCCGCCGACGAGCCGCCTCGTACAGCACCACACCCGCTGCCACACCGGCGTTCAGCGACTCCGCGCCACCCGGCATCGGGATCCGCACCCGGAAGTCGCACGTCTCGCCGACCAGCCGGGACAGGCCCTTGCCCTCGCTGCCGACGACGATGACGACCGGGCCGCCGAGGGCCTCCAGGTCGCCGATCTCGTGCTCTCCGTCGGCGGCGAGGCCGACGACGGCGATGCCGGCCTTCTGGTACGCCTCCAGGGCGCGCGTCAGGTTGGTGGCGCGGGCGACGGGCGTACGGGCGGCCGTACCGGCGGACGTCTTCCAGGCGCCGGCGGTCATGCCGGCCGCGCGGCGCTCGGGCACGACGACGCCGTGGCCGCCGAAGGCCGACACGGAGCGGACGACGGCGCCGAGGTTGCGCGGGTCGGTGACACCGTCCAGCGCCACGATCAGCGGGTCCTCGCCGTGGTCGTAGGCGGCGTTGGCGAGGTCCTCGGGGTGGGCGTACTCGTACGGCGGGACCTGGAGGACCAGGCCCTGGTGGTTGAGCCCGTTGGTCATCCGGTCGAGCTCGGGGCGGGGGGCCTCCATGAGGTTGATCCCGCCGCGCTCGGCGGCGAGCTGGAGCACCTCGCGCACCCGCTCGTCGTTGTCGATGAACTGCTGGACGTACAGCGTCACCGCGGGCACGCCCTCGCGCAGTGCCTCGACGACGGGGTTGCGGCCGACGACCATCTCGGACGTGCCCTTGCCGCCCCGGCCGCGCGGCGTGGGACGGCGCGCGGCCTGCTTGGCCTTGGCGTTGGCGATGCGGTTCGCCTTGTGCTTCTTGCGCAGCTCGGCGGGCGGCGTCGGACCCCGGCCTTCGAGGCCCTTGCGTCGCTGGCCGCCACTGCCGACCTGCGCGCCCTTCTTGCCGGACATGCGGCGGTTGTTCGCGGCCATGACCTACCTGTTCTCTACGGAAGTAATACGTACGTCTATGCAGTGTGCCGCCCGGAGGGCCGGGCGGCACAATCGATCAAGAAAGCGGGCTAGCGCGGACCGAGGGTCCAGCGCGGTCCCTGGGGGCCGTCCTCGATGGACAGGCCCGACTGGTTGAGCTGGTCGCGGATGGCGTCCGCGGTGGCCCAGTCCTTGCGGCCGCGGGCCGACTCGCGCTGGTCGAGGACGAGTCGTACGAGGCTGTCGACCACGCCGTGCAGGTCTTCGCCGCGGCTCTCCTCGCCGGCCCAGTGGGCCTCGAGCGGGTCGAGGCCGAGGACGCCGAGCATGGCGCGGACCTCGGCGAGGCGGGCCACCGCGGCTTCCTTGTCGTCGGCGGCCAGCGCGCTGTTGCCCTGGCGGACCGTGGTGTGGACGATGGCGAGTGCCTGCGGGACGCCCAGGTCGTCGTCCATGGCCTCGGCGAAGGCGGGCGGGACCTCGGCGGAGGGCTCGACGGTGCCGGCCTTCTCGACGACGCGCTGCACGAAGCCCTCGATGCGCGCGAACGCCGACTCGGCCTCGCGCAGGGCCTCCTCGCTGTACTCGATCATCGAGCGGTAGTGCGGGGTGCCGAGGTAGTAGCGCAGGACGATCGGGCGCCACGTCTTGACCATCTCGGAGACGAGGACGCTGTTGCCGAGCGACTTCGACATCTTCTCGCCGCTCATGGTGACCCAGGCGTTGTGCACCCAGTACGCGGCGAAGTCGTCGCCGTAGGCCTTGGCCTGGGCGATCTCGTTCTCGTGGTGCGGGAAGATCAGGTCGAGGCCGCCGCCGTGGATGTCGAAGGCGGTACCGAGGTACTTGTGGGCCATGGCCGAGCACTCCAGGTGCCAGCCGGGGCGGCCACGGCCCCACGGGGTCTCCCAGTCGGGCTCGCCCGGCTTGGTCGCCTTCCACAGCGCGAAGTCACGGGGGTCGCGCTTGCCGGTCTCGCCGTCCGCGGCGGGCTGGAGCAGGTTGTCCAGCTCCTGGTTGGACAGCTGGAGGTAGCCCGGGAAGGAGCGCACGTCGAAGTAGACGTTGCCGTCCGACTCGTAGGCGTGACCGCGCTCGATGAGGCCGCGCATCATCTCGATCATCTCGGGGACGTGCCCGGTGGCACGCGGCTCGTAGGTCGGCGGGAGGCAGCCGAGGGCCTGGTAGCCGTCGTTGAACGCCCGCTCGTTCTCGTAGCCGATGGACCACCAGGGGCGGCCCTGGTCGTGCGACTTGGCGATGATCTTGTCGTCGATGTCGGTGACGTTGCGGATGAACGTGACGTCGTAGCCGCGGTACTCGAACCAGCGGCGCATGATGTCGAAGTTCAGACCGGACCGGATGTGCCCGATGTGCGGTGCGGCCTGCACGGTGGCACCACAGAGGTAGATCGAGACACAACCCGGCATGAGCGGGGTGAAGTCACGGATCTGCCGGGCGCTGGTGTCGTACAGCCGAATAGTCACGAGACAAGGGTAGTGGGCCCCGGGTAGTGCGGTGCGCGCGTTCTGCTCAAGGGGACGTTTTCGTGACGTTGTCGGTCAGCCGACCCGTACGACCAGCGCCGTGGCGATCGCCATGAGGCCCTCGTCGCGGCCGGGGAACCCCAGTCCGTCCGTGGTCGCGCCCGACACCGACACCGGCGCTCCGGCCGCCTCCGAGAGGATCTTCTGGGCCTCGTCGCGGCGCTTGCCGATCTTCGGCCGCGGTCCTACGACCTGTACGGCGATGTTGCCGATCCGGAAGCCCGCGGAGTTCACGATCCGGGCCGCCTCCGTCAGCAAGGTGATCCCGGACGCACCCGACCACTCGGGGCGCCCCGTGCCGAAGTGCTGCCCCAGGTCACCGAGGCCCGCCGCCGAGAACAGCGCGTTGCACGCGGCGTGCGCGACGACGTCGGCGTCGGAGTGACCGGCCAGGCCCGGGCCCTCGCCCTCCCACTTCAGTCCGGCGCACCACAGCTCGCGGCCCTCTTCGAAGGCGTGGATGTCGGTGCCGATGCCGACCTGCGGCAGCGGCGTCCCCGCAAAGGCGTCAGAAGCCATCGTTGAGCCTCCTGCGTGCCAGGACCGCCTCCGCGAGGACCAGGTCCAAGGGGCGGGTGACCTTGAAGGCCTCCTCGTGGCCGGGGACGACCACGACGGTCTCGCCGAGCTGCTCGATCATGCTCGCGTCGTCGGTGACGTTGCCGGTGACGGTCTCGTGGGCGCGGATCAGGGTCGCGCGGTCGAAGCCCTGGGGTGTCTGGACGGCGCGGAGGCGGGCGCGCTCCGGGGTGGCGACGACGGGCTCGGGGTCGCCCGGGACCGTGGCCGGTTCGACTTCCTTCACGGTGTCGGCGAGGGGCAGTGCGGGCACGACGGCCGTGGCGCCCTCGCGTACGGCCTCGATGACCGCGTCCACCGTGTCCACGGGGACCAGCGGGCGGGCCGCGTCGTGGACGAGGACGATGTCGTAGTCCGGTGGCAGGGCGTCCAGGCCGAGCTTCACGGAGTCCTGGCGTTCCTCGCCGCCGGGGACGACCAGGAAGTCGGTGCGCTCGGGCAGGGCGTGGGCGTCGAGGAGGCTCTTGACCTCGGCGGCGCCGTCGGGCGGTGCCACGACGACGACCAGGGAGACCGCGCGGGACGCGGCCATCGCACGGACCGCGTGGATCAGCATGGGGGTGCCGTTCAGCGCGCGGAGCGCTTTGGGGGCGCCCGGGCCAAGGCGTACGCCCCGGCCGGCGGCGGGAATCACGACCGCCGTACGGACTTCGGCGCGCGAAGGACGCGAATCGTCAGACATCGGTTCCTGTCAGGTTTGTGTGCTCGGCCAAGGTGGGTAGGCCAGTCAGCGTGCCGGGCGCGACGCCTTGACCGGACCCTTCCGTGACGCCGGTCGAGCCTGCTGCCCGGGCCCGGCACGCCAAGTATCGGGGCTCGCCCCCGAAGATGTGAGCGCCGGGACAGCGTGGGCCCTAGCAGGACAGATCGGCGTCCGGGCGTGAACATGCCGCAGCGCCCGGCGACAATGGATACGTCATCGGGCACCGCGGCATTTCTTTGCAGCGTTTCCCTCTTCAGAGAACGCGGCAATGTGCTGAGCCGGGTCTGGCGGCAGCGTGCGTCGTCAGGACGCGAGGACCTCGTCGAGCAGGGCCTCGGCCTTGTCTTCGTTCGTGTTCTCCGCGAGGGCGAGCTCGCTCACCAGGATCTGGCGGGCCTTGGCGAGCATGCGCTTCTCACCTGCGGAAAGTCCGCGCTCACGCTCACGACGCCACAGGTCACGCACGACTTCCGCGACCTTGATGACATCGCCGGAGGCGAGCTTCTCCAGATTTGCCTTGTAGCGACGCGACCAGTTCGTGGGCTCCTCGGCGTACGGCGCGCGCAGCACCTCGAAGACCCGGTCCAGTCCGTCCTGACCGACCACATCACGCACGCCGACGAACTCCGCATTGTCCGCTGGCACACGTACCGTCAGATCACCCTGGGCGACCTTCAGCACCAAGTAGGTCTTGTCCACGCCTTTGATCTGGCGAGTTTCGATAGCCTCGATCAGCGCGGCCCCGTGATGGGGATAGACCACGGTGTCGCCAACCTTGAACGTCATGTGACAGGTACCCCTTCCGTGGCTATCCAGGGTAACACGGAAACTGCGGGTTCTGAATGGCGTTTTCGCAGGTCAGGGCATATCTCGGGGGTTGACAACAACAACAGGAACGTGCTGCGCGGGCCGAGCGGAAGAAGGTATTCGCAGGTCGGAGCGGCTCTCCGGGGGAGGTGAAACGCGTACGTTACACACATCCGGAGGCCCTTCAGTGTAGACGAACGTCCCCATATGTCTGGTTCCGTGTGTGCGACTTCCGCTACTCCGTTCGGTGCCCCGGAGTCGCTTCCGCGCCGTTTCCGGAATTGATCACTCGCAATCGTGAGCGCCCACCGGATCAGCCCGTGATCAATTTCGTGGGCGATCGCGATTTCCTTCACGGAAGATTTGCGAGGGGCGTGGAGGCCTCTTATGTGAATGGCGGACGAGTGCGGCTCAAAGTGGCCCGTGGGTCACTTGTGGGGGGGTGGTGACTAGCCCCTGCGGTGCGGAAGACGGCCCGTTGGGGAGGGTCGGGTGCGGTGACGCGGGAACGGCTCGGTAACCTAAGGCCCGCTGACAGACACTTAGGGCGGCTTTATGCGCCCGCTCCGTTCGAGTCAAGGAGTTGCCGCCCCCGTGAGCAGCAGCCTTCGACGCGGTGGCCTCGCGGCCGCCGCCATCGCGTTCTCGATCGCCTCGCTCTCCGCGTGTGCGGCCGGCAACAACGCCCAGACCCTGGAGGTCAAGCCGGACAACGCGGCCACCTCCGTCGGTGACATCAAGATCCAGAACGCTGTCGTCATCACCCAGCCCGACCTGGAGTCGACGGGTCCGGCCGTGATCTCCGCGACCCTGTTCAACAACGGCCCCACCGCCGAGACGCTGGACTCGGTCACCGTGGCCGACGCCGGCAAGACCGCCGAGCTCGCCGCCGCCAAGGGGAAGGGCAAGCTGACCATCCCGGCCGGCGGCTCCCTCGTCATCGGCGGTGAGGGCAACGCCTCCGCGGTCCTGCCCAGCAGCCGTGAGGCGATCCAGGACGGCAACGCGCAGAAGATCACCTTCAGCTTCAGCAAGACCGGTGACGTGAGCCTGCGGGCCTTCGTGGTGCCGGCCAAGAGCTTCTTCGAGAAGTGGGGCCCCACCGAGATGCCCGAGGCGCCGGGCACGGGCGGGAGCACCTCGCCCTCCCCGACCGGGTCGGCCACCGGCACGGCCTCGCCCTCGGCGACGGAGACCGCGACCGACGCGGCATCGGCCTCCGCCACGCCGACCGAGAGCGCTGCCGCCGGGCACTGAGCGGTCGTACGACGACTGGTTCGTCGCAGACGAAAGGGCGGGACCTCTTCGGAGGCCCCGCCCTTTCGTCGTCGTACGGCTTACGGCTCGAACTTGTACCCCAGCCCACGCACCGTCACCAGATACCTGGGGGCGCCCGGGTCCGGTTCGAGCACCATCCTCGACGCACCCCTCGCACCGCTACGCGGGCTTCGGAGTGCTGCGCCGGACTCCGTCCGTCGGCTCACCAGCCGGGTCGCTCTACGGCTCGAACTTGTAGCCCAGACCCCTGACCGTCACCAGATACCTGGGGGCGCCCGGGTCCGGTTCGATCTTGGCGCGGAGGCGCTTGACGTGGACGTCGAGGGTCTTGGTGTCGCCGACGTAGTCGGCGCCCCAGACGCGGTCGATGAGCTGCATGCGGGTCAGGACGCGGCCCGCGTTGCGCAGGAGCATCTCCAGCAGGTCGAACTCCTTGAGGGGCAGGTCGACCTTGGAGCCGGAGACCGTGACCACGTGACGGTCCACGTCCATACGGACCGGACCGGCCTCCAGCGCGGCGGGGCTGACCTCCTCGGGCTCGCCGCGGCGGCGCAGGACGGCCCGGATACGGGCGACGAGTTCGCGGGACGAGAAGGGCTTGGTGACGTAGTCATCGGCTCCTATTTCCAGGCCGACGACCTTGTCGATCTCACTGTCCTTGGCGGTGACCATGATGACGGGCACGTTGGAGCGGCCGCGCAGCTGACGGCAGACCTCGGTGCCCGGCAGGCCGGGCAGCATCAGGTCGAGGAGGACGAGGTCGGCGCCGTTGCGCTCGAACTCGTCGAGGCCGTCGGGGCCCGTGGTCGCGACCGCGACCTCGAAGCCCTCCTTGCGGAGCATGTACGACAGGGCGTCGGAGAAGGACTCCTCGTCCTCGACGACAAGCACTCGGGTCACGGAAGGACCTCCGGGGCGGGAAGCGGTTCGTACGGGGATGGGTCGGGTCCGTCCTCGTCATCGAGGTCGGCCGGGTGATGTGCGCGGTCGCGGGCAGCCCCCGCCTCCGGCAGCCGCAGGGTGAACGTGGAGCCTTGTCCCTCCGAGCTCCACACCGTGACCTCCCCGGCATGGGAGGCGGCCACGTGTTTGACGATCGCCAGGCCCAGGCCGGTGCCGCCGGTGGCACGGGAGCGGGCCGGGTCGACGCGGTAGAAGCGCTCGAAGATGCGCTCCTTGTCCTTGTCGGAGATGCCTATGCCCTGGTCGGTCACGGCGATCTCGATGAGGTCTCCGCCGGGCGCGGTGACCCGGCGGGCGGCTATGCCGACGCGGGTGCGGGCCGGGGAGTAGTTCACGGCGTTCTCGACGAGGTTGCCGAGGGCGGCGGCGAGCTGGCCGCGGTTGCCCCAGATGCTGAGGTCTGCGGTGCCGCCGGCGGCCATGGTGATCTGCTTGGCGCCTGCCTGGTGGCGGCAGCGGTCGATGGCCTCGGCGACGAGTTCGCCGATACGGACGGGTTCGGCGTCCTCCAGGGGGTCGTCGTTCTGGACCCGGGAGAGGTCGATGAGCTCCTGGACCAGGTTGGTCAGCCGGGTCGCCTCTATCTGCATGCGGCCGGCGAAGCGTGTCACCGCCTCGGGGTCGTCGGAGGCGTCCATGACAGCCTCGGACAGCAGGGAGAGGGCGCCGACCGGGGTCTTGAGCTCGTGGCTGACGTTCGCGACGAAGTCGCGGCGTACCGCCTCGATGCGGCGGGCCTCGGTGAGGTCCTCGACCAGGAGGAGAACCAGCCGCGAGCCGAGGGGGGCGACACGGGCGGAGACCGCGAGGGCCTCGCCGCGTCCGGTTCCCCTTCTCGGCAGATCCAGTTCCACCTGTCGTATCTCTCCGTCTCTCCTGGTGTCGCGGGCCATCAGCAGCATGGGCTCGACGGCGAGCTTGCCACCGCGGACCAGGCCGAGGGCGTAGGCGGCCGAGCTGGCCTTGACGACACCGTCGGCCTCGTCGAGGACGACCGCGGAGGAGCGGAGGACGGACAGGACGGTGTCCACGCCCGGCGGCAGCACCGGGTCGGTGTGCAGCGAGGTACGGGTGGGTCGCTTCTGTTCCCGCTCGCTGAAGCGGAACGCCAGCATGGCGATCACGCCGGTGAGTGCTCCGGCGATCGCTGCCACTGCGGCGACCGCCGCGTTCACGTCCATGCGTCCAGGTTAGGCATGGGATCGCTCCTGGCCACAGCCTTCGAGGTGCGAGCTCGAACACTCGTCGCCCAGAGTTCACCTAGGAGCCAGTGATGGTTCATTTGGGGTGACGGAAATCGACGCGTACAGGGCCGAACGTGGGAGCGTGGGGTTCACAGCGCCGGTCGTCGGATGTTTCCGGTGGCTGGTTCTGGCCCCCGGAACCCCCGAGGCAGACGTAAGAGAGGGATCCCAGATGCGGGACGCGTACCACGAGGAACTTGACTCGATCGGCGACGGTCTGGTGGAGATGGCCCGGCTGGTGGGGTCGGCGATCGGTCGCGCCACGACGTCCATCCTCGACTCCGACCTGAAGCTGGCCGAGAGCGTCATCGAGGCCGACCAGAGGGTGGACGACCTTCAGCACGAGCTGGAGGCGCGGGCCATAGCCCTGCTGGCCAGGCAGCAGCCGGTGGCCACGGATCTCCGTATCGTCGTCACCTCCCTGCGGATGTCGGCGGACCTGGAGCGCTCGGGCGACCTCGCCCAGCATGTGGCGAAGCTCGCCCGGCTGCGCTTCCCGGAGCGTGCCATCCCGCACGACCTGCACGCCACGATCCTGGAGATGGGCCAGCTCGCCCAGCGCCTGATGGCGAAGGCGGCGGAGGTCATCATCACCAAGGACGTCGACCTCGCGCTCCAGCTGGAGCAGGACGACGACGAGATGGACCTGCTGCACCGCACCCTCTTCCAGCACCTGCTGGACGACCGCTGGAAGCACGGCATCGAGACGGCGGTGGACGTCACCCTGCTGGGCCGCTACTACGAGCGGTTCGCCGACCACGCGGTGTCGGTGGCCAAGCGGGTGGTGTTCCTGGTGACGGGTGAGCACGCGGACGATCTGCAGGCGGACATCCAGCCGGCGACGGGGGTGGAGGGGGCCTGAGCCCCAGGCCTGTCGGGGGTGTGCGGGGCCTGTTCGGGGCGCGTGCAAGCCTCAATGCGCCGTTGATGCGACCTCGTGGGCGGGCATGCAATGGGGACAGGGTCTGTGCCGAGAGTCAGACCCTTGCCCCGAGGAGGGACCCATGGCCGAATCCCCCAGCACCCCCACGCCCGACCCCGCGCAGGAACGCCCGACCGAGCAGCCCGCCGAGATCAGGAACCTGATGCTGATAGGCGCGTGCGGCTGTGGTTCGGGCTGCGGGTGCGGGTGCCAGTCGGGCAATCCGTGCCAGTGCGGCTGACGCCGCGATTCTTGTCGTACGACGGTGAGGGCCCCGGTGATCGCGCCGGGGCCCTTCGCGTCACGGGGGTCAGGTGCCCCGGGTCCGGTTGACCGTGAGCAGGACGTCCGTGGTGGGCCGGAGGGTGCCGATGCGGCCGGGGTCCGTCTGCAGGGCGATGTCGACGGTCTCCGGCTCCCCGCCGAAGTCGGCACGCCGCTGTTCGACGAGGACGGCGGGCGCGTGGATCTCGGGGACGTCGCCGCACAGGCCGAGGGAGGCGGGAGGTGTGCCGACGTCGCCGGTGAGGAAACGGCCGTCGGCGAGGTGGGTGAACCCGGTCGTCACGATCTTGTGCTGTTCGAGGTAGGCGCGCATCACCCTCGCGGTGCTGCGGAAGGCGACGGCCAGCTCGACGTCTCCGTCCTTGGCGGCGGGGTGGGTGACGTAGTGGACGTCCCGTGCGCCGGACGGCATCGGCAGGCCCACGACGTCGAGCTCCTGTTCCAAAGGCACGTCGCTGCCCTCGCAGGCCCGCGCGTCCGCGAACGGATACCCCTTGTCCGCGGCCACGAGCCATCCGCCCACCGCCAGTACCGCCGCGGCGAACCCGCCGCCGACCGCCCACCACACGCGTCGCATGGGGCGCACGGTAGGGGTGGGGCGGGCGTGCGGTCGGGGAGTTGTCCGGAGGTTGACGGACTCCTTGCCCGCTCAGAACCACTCCTTCCACCACGGGACGTCGGGCGAGGAGTAAGGCAGGACGCGGGCCCGGCGCAGGATGACGGCGTCGAGGTCGTGGAGCAGGGCGCGGAGTTCACGGGCGGACCTGGTGGGCAAGGCGTGGAGCACCTGTTCGAGGTGGTCGCGGAAGTACCCCGGGTCGCACCCGCACCCGGCAATGCCGCAGGCGTCGACGTCGCGGGTCAGATGGGCGAGGGGGCCGTGCGCGAGAGCGGCCCAGTACCGGAACACGCTGTCCGTGTCCCCCGGCGAGAAGCGTCGGTGTTCGAGCCTGCGGATGTCGGCGGCACAGCCCGCGGAGATCCGGCCGATACGGGGACGTGGACGGGGGTGCCGGGAAGGTCGTACCCGCACCGGCGTCGCGGCCCGTACCGCGGAGGGGCGCCTACGCGGCATCGCCCTTTCGGTGGTGAGTCATGCGCGCAGGTTAGCGGGGCGGGCGAGCCGGCCGCACAGACAAACCCCCTGCCTGCGGGAAGGCCGCGGGCAGGGGGCTTGATTCGTGCGGCTTACTTCTTCTTGCCCTGGGTGTTGCCGGGGATCTTGGTGAGCTGGATATTTGCTGGTCAGGGGCAGCGGGCTCGTACGCCTGGCGGTGGTCGTCGGTCGTCATGGGCCACTGTCGAGCGGCCTCGGACGGCCCAGGGACGGCCCGAAAGCTGGGACTTGTTCGTCGCTGCCTGCCACCTGGACCGCTACGCGCCGGGGGCCCGGTACTGGATCTGCCCGGCTTTGCGCAGGGCATCCAGGGCTTCGTCGACGGTCAGGAGAACGGTCGTCTCGAACGAGCTGAGCGCGCCGCCTCCGCTGATCGCCAGGGCGACCGCGGCCATGGAGACGTTGTCGGGGGCCTCCCACAAGTTGTAGCCGTCGCGGGTGCCGAACGCGTACCAGAAGCCGTGGAGCTTGCCGCCGACGGACTCGATGTACGACTGCGCGGCCTTTGCGCGGTCCTCGGGGTGGCCGATGAGTCTCGCCCAAGTCTCCGGCGTGTAGCTGAACCTCGATAGATAGAGCGGCATCATGTCTCCCTTTCGTCCCAGCAAGGCATGCCCCGCAGGGTGGGATGGGTCCTCGATGCCGCGCGGGTCTCCCCCGAACGGCCGGGAGCGATGATGACCAGCATGGCCACTGCCGTGACACCCCCTCAGCTTGGGAAGCTGCGAGCGTTTGCGAAAGGTCCGGGCGCTGACCTGGGTGAAGGATCGATGAGCGGCCTCACTGGGCTCAGCGGATCGTGTGGCTGAGTCGGCTTACCACTTCCGCCACTTGTCTGTGAGCCGGCACCGGCCGAGGCCGTGGCGGGCGGTCAGGGCGACCACATCGACGCCGTGCTCGGTGAGCGACTCGTCGATGTAGTCGCACAGCTCTTCTCGTTCGTCGGTTTCGAAGGCGCCGCCGTTGTCGGCGTCGTCCACCGCGTCGAGGGCCAGGACGACGCGTTCCACCACAGCAAAGACCTGCTCATCGCCGGCCTCGCCAAGTCCCGGAAGCTCACCCTCAAAGGCGTCGAGGACTGCGTCGGTCGCCGCAAGCAGCCCCTCGGGGTACAGCGCTGCCATGCAGGCGCCCTCGGGGTCCAAGGTGCCGGCGGCAAGCTCCTCGGCTTCCTCAGCTATGCCGTGCCGCCAGCTCGTAGCCGGTCTCTCAGCCATGGGCGGGAGGCCTCGCCCAGTCTCCGGCCATGCCGCACGATCTGGGACGTCAGCCAGCGGCGCCAACCGTGGCACCAAGGCCGATATCAGTGGCTGCTGTCAGCTTCCGCGGTCCGGATGGGCCGGTTCAGTGTCCTCACTGAGGAACACGGCGGCCAAGGGGGGTGGCCGGATAGGAGTCTCCAGACCTGCACGGTCCCGCGACACCGAATGGCTCCGCACCCACCCCCCGCACAACCTTCTGATCCGTAGTTCTCTGTGGATCGGCATGCGGGCGCTGAGGTCAGCTCTGCTACTTCAGGGCAGCAAGGCCCCTCTGCAAATCGTCGAGGTTCATGACCGGCTCAAACGTGACCTCCGCGCCCATCTCCTGGAAGAACGGATCGGCGATGGAGGGCAACTGCGAGCTGTCCTGCATGTCGAATACGAGAATCATGGAGCGCCCGCCCTCAGGAGTGAAGTAGGCGGCCTCCGGCCTCAGCTGCTCGATCGCTGACTTCAGCGAGTCGGGCATCGCTCCGCCTTTCGTCACCTGATTCGACATCTGGGTGTCCATGCGGGCCTTCATCATCATCCGCATCGCACGCTCTCCTCGCGCACCGCGACCTGCGCGGTTCCGTCCGCGCTCGCTGGGATCCGGTGCATCCCGCTCAGCTTCACCCCGTTGATCACCGGCCGCAACATTTCCTGCGCCCTACGTGACGCCAAGGAGAGATGACGTTGCCATGCACAGACATCTACGAGGTCGGTGGAGTCTCAATGGCCCATTCAAAACCCGCTGTCTGGCCCTGTTGGTGTCAGGTACTGGTGTCAGTGAAGAGGGGTGCTCTTGACGAATCCAACACAGCGTACTGGGGCTTGTACGGTCGATCATGAGGGACGCGGGGAACCTATGGACGGGCGGCGCGGTGGGTGCCATGATCACGCTGGCGTCCGGCGTGGGCCTGGCGCGCAGGGGAGGGATCATGAAGCTCTACCTCGCCATACCTCTTGTTCTGCTGGCGCTGCTCGTCGCCGCCTCCGGCGTGGCGGCGGTTGCCCGTGGCTGGGTGCTCCCCATGAACCGTCGCCACGTCCGCGGCCCTCACCTCTATGGCTGGGGCCAGCTGGTGGTGGCCTTCGCGCTGTGCTGGCAGGCGGTCTTCGGGCTGGTGATCAGCGACTCGGATACCCGGCTGTGGGGCACCCTGACCGGCAACGTGATTCTGGTGGTCGGCATCATCGTCATGACGGTGGGCCAGCTCGCGGGTGGTAATCGAGAGGGCAACGGCACGCCTTAGCCGCCCACTTCCTTAACAGCAACCCGCCCCAGCTCCCGTCCCAACGGACCCGCGGTCGGGAACGGCGCCCCCTCCACCCGGCGGGTCTGCGCATGGGTGATCGTGACCGTGCAGGGCTCGGAACGTAAGAGGGCTTGCCGGGTTGCGATGCGTCCCTGGGAGAGCCAGGCCCATGCCGTGTCGGAAGCGTCGGAGTCCAGAGCCGGAGAGATGGTGCGGAGCGTCACCGCAACCCATCTGTCTGCCTGGGAAGCCGAGTAAGCGTCGAGGGATGCCCGGAGCGTTGGCCGTTCCTCCTCGGTGAGGTCCTGGGTCCAGCACTCGCACCAGTAGCCGTGGCGGGGTCCGTTCGTCAGCACGGGTGGCCTCCTGGCGCCGACCCCTCCGCCGTCCGTGACCGACTTCCCGTACTTGGGATTGCGCCCGCTCGGTTCCTTCCAGTCTGCGCACATCCGAGACTGGGTTCGGCAACTGAGCGAGAACGGCATCCGGGGCTCGTACGCCCGCACCATCTACTCCAACGTGCGTGCCGCCCTCAGCGCAGCCGTGGACGACGGGCATCTTCCCCGGAATCCGTGTGCGGCTCGATCGGTTCGGCCACCGGCCGTGGACAACAGGCGAGTCGCTCCCTGGACACCTGAACGAGTCTTCGCCGTCCAGGCCGGCATGACCGAGCGGTACCGGGCCATGGTCGACCTGGGCGCCGGATGTGGGCTTCGCCAGGGAGAGATCCTCGGCGTCGCCGTCGACGCGATCGACTTCGAGTCGGACACGCTCCACGTGGTCCAGCAACTGAAGCTGAGCCGGAGCAAGGCCGTGTTCGCCCCGCCCAAGGGCGGCAAGCTGCGGGACGTGCCGCTTCCTGGGTCGGTCGCCGGTGCGTTCCGGGAGCACATGAAGCGGTTCTTGCCAGTCGAGATCACCTTGCCGTGGAAGGTGTCCGACGGGCCTCCGGTGACCAATCGGCTGATCTTCACCGGGCCCCGTGGTGGGCACGTCTGGCGCACCTCGCTCAACGAGGAGGCGTGGAAACCAGCGCTCGCCGCTGCCGGGGTCATCCCTGTTCCGGAGCGCGGCCAGCCCTACGCCGAGTCCCGCGAGAACGGGATGCATGCGCTCCGGCACTTCTACGCGTCGGTGCTGCTGGATGCCGGGGAGAACATCAAAGCTCTCGCCGAGTACCTCGGCCACTCGGACCCGGGCCTGACGCTCCGCGTGTACGCACACCTCATGCCGTCGAGCCAGGAGCGCACTCGTAAAGCCGTCTCTGCTCTTTATCCGGCCCCTGCTGCCGTGGAAGCTTCTTGAGGTCCACCCGCATGGCTAGCCTCCAAGCATGGGCCTGTCGCTCGCGCTAAACCTCTTGGCTGTCCTGGTAGCACTGACCGCGCGGATACAGGGCTCTGCCGTCCGAAGTGAAGCGCGACATCCGCCGCGTCAGCCTCTTCTATGACGATGTCGGCAAGCTCGTTGCTCACGGTGTAGTGGAGGAGAGCCTGATCATCGGCTCCTACGGCTTGAACATCGTGAACATGTGGGACGTCTTGGCCCCGTACATCTACAAGGAGCGCATTCTCACGACCAAGGCAATGCTCTACTTCGAGGATCTTGCTGCACGAGCCAAGGCAAGACCTATGGAGTCGGTGCACGCTCACTGAACCTTCCCCTTGATCGTGGACACCTGGAGACTGGGACGTGAGTTCCAGAGGAAGTAGTGCCAGGTGGGAAGTAAGAGCAACCGCAGCAGGCGGTACACGGAGGAGTTCAAACGGGACGCAGTCGCTCTCGTGCGTTCCTCCGGGAAGACCGTCACCGAGGTGGCCCGGCAGCTCGGGGTCAGCGCCGAGGGCCTGCGGAACTGGGTCAAGCAGGATGAGATCGACCGCGGGCAGGGGGCGCCGGGAGAGCTGACGACGGCCGAGCGTGAAGAGCTGCGCCGGTTGCGGAGGCTGGCCGCCGAGCAGGCGGAGACGATTGAGGTGCTGCGAAAAGCGGCGGTCTTCTTCGCGAAGGAGAGCGATCGATGAGCCAGGTGTACGCGTTCATCGAGGCGGAGAAGACCACCCACCATGTTGCTCTGCTGTGCCGGCTGCTGAAGGTGGCCCGCTCCTCCTTCTACGCATGGCTGGCCGGTGAGAAGACCAGGCGGGCGAAGCAGGCCGCGGACGATGTCCTGGCGCACGAGATCACCGTGCTGCACCTCGCCTCCCGCGGCGCCTACGGAGTGCCGCGCATCCACGCCGGACTGCGCCGGCTCGGACACCGCGTGAACCGCAAACGGATCGAGCGCGTCATGCGTGAACGCGGCATCAGCGGCGTCACACGGCGCAGGCGAAAGGGTCTGACCCGCCCGGCCAAAAGGGCGGTGCCCGCCCCGGATCTGATCGCCCGCGACTTCACCGCACCGGCGCCCGGGGTGAAGCTCGTCGGCGACATCACCTACATCCCCACCGACGAGGGCTGGCTGTATCTGGCGACCTGGCTGGACCTCGCAACCCGCGAGATCGTCGGCTACTCGATGGCCGACCACCACCGCGCATCCTTGGTCGTGGACGCACTGGGCATGGCTGCCGGACGTGGCCGGCTCCAGCCCGGCTGCATCGTGCATTCGGACCGCGGCAGTGAATACACCTCGGACGAACTACGGTGTGAAATACGCCAGTTGGGACTACGGCAGAGCATGGGCCGCACCGGCTCATGCTTCGACAACGCCGCCGCCGAGTCGTTCTTCGCTCTACTGAAGGCGGAGCTCGGAACCCGCCGCTGGCCCGACCGTGCCAGCGCCCGCGCGGACATCTTCGCTTTCGTCGAGACCTTCTACAACCGGCAGCGCCTGCGCCGCCATCCGCTCTGGGGCTACCTCACTCCGCTGGAGACCCGGCAGCGTCTGGAACAACAACACGCCCTCGTGGCGTAAGCATCGAGTGTCCAAGATCACGGGGAAGCTTCACACCTCCGGTTGGGGCAGTGCCCGCCGTAGTACCCCGTCCGCACTGTCTCTGACCGTGCAGGTCGTTCCGTGCACTCCCACGGCCCAGCGACGGCCCGAGGACAGCAACGAGCCCCCTACCAGCGGACAACCTGCAGGTAGGGGGCTCGTTCAGCTCTGGTTACTTCTTCTTGCCCTGATTCTTGACCGCCTCGATGGCCGCCGCGGCCGCGTCGGGGTCGAGGTAGGTGCCGCCCGGGTTGAGGGGCTTGAAGGCGGCGTCGAGTTCGTAGGACAGCGGGATGCCCGTGGGGATGTTCAGGCCCGCGATGTCGGCGTCGGAGATGCCGTCGAGGTGCTTGACGAGGGCGCGCAGCGAGTTGCCGTGGGCCGCGACCAGGACCGTGCGGCCCGCGAGGAGGTCGGGGACGATGCCGTCGTACCAGTACGGGAGCATGCGCGTCACGACGTCCTTGAGGCACTCCGTCCGCGGGCGCAGCTCCGGCGGGATCGTCGCGTAGCGCGGGTCGTCCGACTGGGAGTACTCGGTGCCGTCCTCGAGCGCGGGCGGCGGAGTGTCGTAGGAGCGGCGCCAGAGCATGAACTGCTCCTCGCCGAACTCCGCGAGGGTCTGCGCCTTGTCCTTGCCCTGGAGGGCGCCGTAGTGACGCTCGTTCAGGCGCCACGAACGGTGGACCGGGATCCAGTGGCGGTCCGCGGACTCCAGCGCGAGCTGTGCCGTACGGATGGCGCGCTTCTGGAGGGACGTGTGGACCACGTCGGGGAGGAGATCGGCGTCCTTCAGGAGCTCGCCACCGCGGACCGCCTCCTTCTCGCCCTTCTCGTTCAGGTTCACGTCCACCCAGCCGGTGAACAGGTTCTTCGCGTTCCACTCGCTCTCGCCGTGGCGGAGGAGGATCAGCTTGTACGGTGCGTCGGCCATGCGTATGAGCGTAATCCACCGACTCGATCGCTTGTGCCTCCGCTCGGCAGGCGGACGGTTGACGAGATCTGTTAATTGAGTGGCCTCCCCGAGCACGCCGATTGTAAGTTGCCGTTGCCGCCAGAGACACTTACATCATCCCGGGGGATCCGCCATGTCAGCAGCCACCTTGAGACGTGCCCTGCGGGAATCCGTCTCCGGTCTCCCCCGCGCGTTCTGGTGGCTGTGGCTCAGCACCCTCGTCAACCGGCTCGGCGCCTTCGTCGCCACCTTCATGGCGCTCTACCTCACGCTCGACCGCGGGTACTCCGCCGCCTACGCCGGTCTCGTCGCCTCCCTGCACGGCCTGGGCGGTGTCGTCTCGTCCCTTGGGGCCGGTGTCATGACCGACCGGCTGGGACGGCGGCCCACGCTGCTCATCGCCCAGGCCTCCACCGCCGCCTCCGTCGCCCTGCTCGGCTTCATGCACCACCCCGTCGCCATCGCCGCCGTCGCCTTCCTCGTCGGTATGACGAGCAACGCCTCGCGGCCCGCCGTGCAGGCGATGATGGCCGACATCGTGCGGCCCGAGGACCGGGTGCGCGCCTTCTCCCTCAACTACTGGGCGATCAACCTCGGGTTCGCCATCTCCTCCTTGGCCGCCGGGTTCATCGCCGAGTTCAGCTACCTCGCCGGCTTCCTCCTGGAGGCCGGCATGACGGCCGCCTGCGCGATCGTGATCTTCCTGAAGCTGCCCGAGTCGCGGCCCGAACGCACCCCCACCGAGAAGGCGGCGGACAACGAGGTCGGGCTCGGCACCGTGCTCCGCGACGGGCGCTACATGGGTGTCGTCGGGCTGTCCTTCCTCATCGCCCTCGTCTTCCAGCAGGGCTCGGTCGGACTGCCGGTGGCGATGGGCGAGGCCGGGTTCACACCCGCCGACTACGGCATGGCGATCGCCGTCAACGGCATCCTCATCGTCGCGTTGCAGATCCCGGTCACCCGGTTCATCCAGGACCGCGATCCGCGCCGGCTGCTCGTCATCTCGTCCCTGCTCGCCGGATACGGCTTCGGGCTCACCGCCTTCGCCGGCTCCATCGGCGTCTTCGCCCTCACGGTCTGCGTCTGGACCCTCGCCGAGATCGTCAACGCCCCCACCCAGACCAGCCTGGTCGTCCGCCTCTCCCCCGTGCACGGCCGCGGCCGCTACCAGGGCATGTACACCCTGTCCTGGGCCGTCGCCTCCCTCGTCGCCCCGCTGATGTCCGGTCTGATCATCGACCACTACGGCGCGGAGTGGCTGTGGGGACTGTGCGCGGTCGTCGGCACGCTGGCCGCGGTGGGCTACGGCGTGCTGATGCGGCGGCTGCCCGCCGAGGACCCGCTGCCGGCCGAGCCGCCGGTCGCCGCCAAGCCCGAAGTCAGCGCGGCCTGATCCCGGCCACCGCCCGGTCCCGCCACCGTTCCTGACCTGGCATCCCCTGTCCGTCGACTTTTCCCTACACCGGGCGCGGACGCGTTTCCCGGCGGTATACAGGAAGCCGCGGGGGGCCGCCGGGGCCGCTGGGGTGGGAGACGGGCATGTCCGACAGTTCCGAGCCGATCTTCATCAGCTACGCCGGTCCGGACAACGAGTGGGCGGAGTGGGTGGCCTGGCACCTCCAGGAGAACGGCTACCGGGTGGAGCTCGACCGCTGGAACTGGCGCACCGGCGACGACTTCGTGACGAAGATGAACAACGCACTCGACCAGGCGTCCGCCGTCGTCGCCGTCTTCTCCCCGCGCTACTTCGAGGCGGGGCGGTACACCGAGGAGGAGTGGACGTCTGTCATCGCCCGGCGCGGCCGTTTCATCCCGCTCGTGGTCGAGCCTTTGGAGTCCGGCCGGGTCCCTGCGATCCTCGCGCCCCGGCTCCGCAAGGACCTGCACGGACTGAGCGAGCCGGACGCCCTCAAGGCCCTCCTGGACGCCGTCCGGGGACCCGCGCGGCCCACCCGCCCGCCGGCCTTCCCCGGCGCCGCGGCCACACCGTCCGCGCCACCCGCCCCGCACGGCCCCCAGCCGCCGTTCCCGCCCCGCACCGGAGGCGGCCCCACCGTCTGGGACGTACGCGACCGGCGGCGCAACCCGCACTTCACCGGCCGTGAAGCCGTCATCGACGAGGTCCGCGGCAAACTGCTGGCCGAACGCCACGCCGCCGTCCAGGCACTGCGCGGCACGGGCGGCATCGGCAAGACCCTGGTGGCTCTGGAGTACGCCTTCCGGCATGCCGCCGACTACGACCTCGTCTGGTGGGTCGACGCCGAACAGAGCGAGCAGGTCGTGGCCCGCTACGCCGAACTCGCGGCCCGCGTGGACGTGGCCAAGCCGGAGGCGGGCGTCGAGTTCAACGCCCGGTACGCGATGGAGTACCTGCGCACCCGGGACCGCTGGCTGATCATCCTGGACAACGCGGAGGATCCGGAGCAGCTGCGGAGCTGGCTGCCGGAGGGCGGCGGGCACGTACTGATCACGGCTCGCAATCCGGCGTGGAGCGGGATCGTGCCGGGGCTGTCGCTGGGGGTGTTCAGCCGGGAGGAGTCGGTGGCGTATCTGGGGGGCCAGCTGCCGGCCCTGACCGACGATCAGGCGGACGCGCTGGCCGAGGCCCTCGGCGACCTGCCGCTCGCGCTGGCGCAGGCCGCGGGCGTGATGCGGGGCGGGATTCCGGCGGACCGGTATCTGGAACTGCTCAGGACGAACACGGCCCAGCTGCTCGGGCGCAGCAACCTGCCCGACTATCCCGCGTCCCTGGCCGCCACGGTCACGATCGCCGCGGAACGTCTGGAGGCCGACCATCCGGGAGCCGTCGCGGTGCTCCGCCTCGCCGCGTTTCTGGGGCCCGAGCCGATTCCCACGTCATGGCTGGTCACGGCGCGCGACTCGTTGGCGAGTGTGCCGGGGGACGCGGAGGACATCTTCTGGCCGGAGAGCGCACTGACGCCGCTCGGGCGGTACGGGCTGGCGGTGGTGGGGTCGGATGTGTTTCAGGTGCATCGGCTGACGCAGGCGGTGGTACGGGAGACCTACGGCGAGGTCGCGGATGCCGTGCAGGATGATGTGGCGGCCCTGCTGATCGCCGCTGACCCCGGTGATCCGGAACTGCCGACGACATGGCCGCGATGGGCCTCCCTCACGCCGCATCTGACAGCGGCACTGCCCGCCTTGGACGCCCGCGCCGAACTGCGCCCCACACTGCTGAACGCCGCCCGCTGTCTCGTACGCAGTGCCCAGCCTCACGCCGCCCGCGCCCTCTCTGAACGCCTGTACGAGACGTGGTCCGCGTCGCTGGGCGATGACGACCCCGACACCCTGCGAGCCGCCCACATGGTGACCTGGGCCCTGGACAGTCTGGGGGCGCACGGGGAGGTCCTGCCGATCGTCGAGGACATCCTGGAGCGGCGTCGACAGGTGCTGGGCGAGAACGACGGCGACACACTGAGCTCGGCCCACGACCTCGCCGTCACTTTGAACAAGCTGGGCCGATTCAAAGAGTCGTACAACGTCTACCAGGACATCTACGAGCGGCGGCGAGCCACTCTGGACCGGGACCACCCCGAGATGCTCCGCGCCGCATACGGCGTGGCCGTGACCTTGGGCGGTATGGGCGAGCTGGAGACAGCGTGCACCAACCTCGCCGAGGTCCTGGAGTTGCAGCGGCGCTCGCTCGGCGACGACCACCCTGACACCCTCGACACCGTTCACCACCTGTCCACCGCGCTGCGCCAATCCGGCCGAGGTTCCGAGAGCCTCCTCTTCGCCACCGAGGTCCTGGAGCGACGACGGAACGTACTCGGTGAGGACCACCCCGGCACTCTCCGCAGCAGACAGTCCTTCGGCCTCGTACTACGTCTGCTCACCAGGTACGACGAAGCCCACGGTGTGCTGGCCGACACTCTGGAACGCCAGCGGCGCACACTGGGCGACAACCATCCCGACACCCTCAACACGGCCGACAGTCTCGGCAGGGTACTCACCGATACGGGCCGGGCTGGCGAGGCCGAGCAAGTCCTGCGAGACACGAGGACTCGTGTGCAGAAGGTCCTGGGTCGGGACCACTTGCTCTACTCCGCCGTCACACGCGATCTCGCCGACACCCTCGAAGCCCGCGGACGCCAGTTCGAGGCGGCCAAACTCAGAGCATCCGTCCACCGCAAAGGCACCCCGAAGAAGCGCTGACCCTCACGGATGCATCCGCGCCCCCTTCACCACCTTGTCCACCCCGTTCCGCGCCCCGTACACAGCCATCCCCACCACATCCAACTCCCCCGTCCCCACGGCCCGCACCGCCGCCCGGTTGTCCCGGTCGTTCCCCGTCGAGAACAGATCGCCCGTGAACACCGAGCACGGCAACCCCCGGGACACCGCACGCGTATGCGCCGCCGTCAACGTCTCCTTCGTCCCCTCGAAAACCATCACCGGCTGCCGGAACATCGGCAGATAGACCACCCCGTCGGCGTCCTCGTACGGCTCCCCGACCACCTCGGGAACCACCGTGCCGAGGCCGCTGACCAGGAACGCGGTGACGTTCAGCCGCTGCCACGGCTCCAGGTCCTCCCGCAGCAGGACGGCGATCTTCGTGTCGAATCGGATGGGTGCTTCGCTCATGCCATGAGACTGCCGGGCGGCCTACGACACGGTCTTGTACGTTCTTTGCATGGCCACCCGGCAGACCGTCTCCGCCTGGCGCCCCGCCGTCCCGGGCGTCGTGGAGGTCTTCCACGCTCACTACACCGGGTACGCCTACCCGATGCACGTCCATGACGCGTGGACGCTGCTGATCGTGGACGACGGGGCCGTACGGTACGACCTCGACCGGCACGAGCACGGCACCCCGCACGACACGGTGTCCCTGCTGCCGCCGCACGTCCCGCACAACGGCTCCCCCGTCACGGCGGACGGTTTCCGCAAGCGGGTCGTCTATCTCGACACCTCGCTGCTCGGCGAGGATCTCGTCGGGTCCGCCGTCGACACCCCCGATCTGCGGGACCCCCTGCTGCGGCGGCGCGTCGGGCAGTTGCACCACGCCCTCGACCATCCCGGCGACGAGCTGGAGGCCGCCAGCAGGCTGACGTTCATCGGGGAACGGCTCACCGCACAGCTGCGGCCGCGCCTGGTCACCGACGTCCCGCGCGCCGACCCCGCCCTCGCCCGTCGGCTGCGCGAACTCCTCGACGATCGGGTGGTCGAGGGGATCACCCTCGTCGAGGCCGCCGCGCTGGTGCACGCGCATCCCGCCCATCTGGTACGGGCGTTCAGCACCGCCTACGGCATCGCGCCGCACCAGTACCTCAACTCCCGCCGCGTCGACCGCGCCCGGCGGCTCCTCCTGGACGGGGTGCGGCCGAGTGAGGTCGCCACCGCCACCGGCTTCTTCGATCAGTCCCATCTCACCCGGCACTTCAGGAAGTTGGTGGGGGTCACGCCCGGGCGGTACACAAAGGGAGGGTGAGACTTCGGATCACGGCAGGTCGACGGCCGAAAGCGGACGTCCGTTCGAGAGGTTCGCCGGAAGACGCCCGTCCGGTGATCAGTGCCGCTTAGCGTCGGTCCATGGACAACTCAGAGGACACCCAAGGCACTTCACAGCCCGACCGCACCGTGAGAGTCAGACGTTTCTCGACCGCCGTCGTCGGGGCGGCCGCCCTGGTCGCCCTCAGCGTCGGGGCCGCCCTCGCGGCGACCTCGGACGAGGAGCCCACCTCCGAACCCTCCGTGGGGATCAGCGTCCCGGCGGACGGGGACACGGGCGGCTCCGGCGGTGGCGACACCACCGGCGGCAGCGAGCCGAGCCCGACGTTCACGGAACCGGACGACCCCACCGAGGAACCGACCGAGGGCCCCTCCGGCGAACCGTCCGCGCCCAGTGAGCTGGACGAGCTCAACCGGCGTATCTCCGAGCTCGACAAGAAGGTCGACGAGCTGCCCACCAAGAAGGAACTCGCGGACGCCCTGCGCGCGTTCGCCGACGAGCTCGACAAGAGCGACCCTTCCGGCGAGTCCTGACGCGTCGGCCCGGGGTCAGTCGGACCGGTCGGGCCGGTCGGCCGGGCGCTGGGTCAGGTGGGCGAACGCGTCCAGGTTGCGCGTCGGCTCGCCCCGGGCCACCCGCCACTCGTACTCCTTGCGGATCGCGGACGCGAAACCGAGCTCCAGCAGGGTGTTGAAGCTGCCGTCCGCCGCCTCCAGGGTCTGTCCCAGGAGGCGGTCGATCTCGTCGGCGGTGACGGCGGCCAGGGGCAGCTTGGCGGTGACGTAGACGTCGCCGAGCCGGTCCACGGCGTAACTCACGCCGTACAGCTTGAGGTTGCGCTCCAGGAGCCAGCGGTGGACGCCGGACTCGTTCTCGTCGGGGTGGCGGACGACGAAGGCGTTCAGGGAGAGGGAGTGGCGGCCGACCAGGAGCGAGACCGTCGTCTTCAGCTTGCGGGTGCCGGGGAGCTGGACGACGTAATTGCCGGGGGCCGGGCTCTCCCACTCCAGTTCGTTGTCCTGGAGGACACCCTCGATGACCTGTGCCGCCTTCTGCTCCTCAGCCATGGTGGGAGCGTACGCGACGCCGGTGGGCCTGCATCGCGGCCGTGTAGACGTCCGCCGTCGCGGCGGCCGCGGTGTCCCAGCCGAAGGACTGCGCGTGCCGGGCGGCGGCCTCGCCCATGCGGGGCGCGAGGTGGGGGTCGTCGGCGAGGTCGCGGAGCACGCGCGCGTAGTCGGCGGGGTTGTGGCCTCGTACGAGGAAACCTGTCTGCCGGTCGCGCACGGCCACCGGCAGGCCGCCGACCGCTGCCGCGAGGACGGGCGTGCCGGCCGCCTGGGCCTCTATGGCGACCAGGCCGAAGGACTCGCTGTAGGACGGCATGACCAGCACGGACGCGGCCCGGAACCAGTCCGCGAGCTGTTCCTGGCCGACGGGCGGACGGAACCGTACGACGTCCGCGACGCCGAGCCGGGCGGCCAGCTTCTGCAGGCCCTCGGGCTTGGCGAGGCCGCTGCCGCTGGGGCCGCCGACGATGGGCACGACCAGACGGGAGCGCAGCTCGGGCCGCTCGTCGAGGAGGACGGCGACAGCGCGCAGGAGGACGTCGGGGGCCTTCAGCGGCTGGATGCGGCCCGCGAAGAGCGGGATGAGGGCGTCCTGGGGAAGGTCGAGGCGGGCACGGGCGGCGGCGCGGCCGTCGGCGGGACAGAAGCGGTCCAGATTGACGCCGGGGTGGACCACGGCGACCTTGCCGGGGTCCGCGCTGTAGTGGCGTACGAGCTCGTCGGCCTCCTCCGCCGTGTTGGCGATGAGGCGGTCCGCGGCGTCGACGATCTGGGTCTCGCCGATGACCCGGGCGGCGGGTTCGGGGATGTCGCCGTCGGCGAGGTTGGCGTTCTTGACCTTGGCCATGGTGTGCATGGCGTGCACCAGGGGGACGCCCCAGCGCTGGGCGGCGAGCCAGCCGACGTGACCGGAGAGCCAGTAGTGCGAGTGGACGAGGTCGTAGTAGCCGGGGCGGTGGCCGGCCCATGCCTGCATCACGCCGTGCGTGAAGGCGCACAGCTGGGCGGGGAGCTCCTCCTTGGCGAGGCCCTCGTAGGGGCCGGCGTCGACGTGGCGGACGAGTACGCCGGGGGCGAGCTGGACCGTCGGCTCCAGTGCGGCGGTCGTCGCGCGCGTGAAGATCTCGACCTCGATGTTGATCGCGGCGAGGCGCTGCGCCAGCTCGACGATGTAGACGTTCATGCCGCCGGCGTCGCCGGTGCCGGGCTGGTGGAGCGGGGAGGTGTGCACGGAGAGCATCGCGATACGGCGGGGGCGGCGGTGCAGCCTCAGCCGCGGGGGCGCGGCCGGGGAGCGCCGCCCGAGCCTGCTGACGTACTGGCTCACGTGGCGGTCCTCCTCGCAGCGGGCATGCCTGACGGAGGGTGTGGGGAGCCCTCCACGGGGGTGCAACATCGGAGGAACGGGTTCCCATTCCGGGCACGGTGAATTTTGCTGAGGCATTACCGGGGGTCGCTCAACTGTTCGGGGAGTGGATGCGTCAGGAGTGTCTTCGGCGCGCATACCCTCGTAGGCATGACATCCCGCGCCACCACCCGCCCTGTGGGCACAGTGACGCGCGGAACCACCAACCCCAACCGGCTGCGCCGTATGGACCGCTGGATCACCGCGGTCCACGGGCCCGGGCTGCGGCGGACCGACGACCCCCTCGCCATCGATCTCGGGTACGGGGCCGCCCCCTGGACCGCCGTCGAGCTGTTGCAGCGTCTGCGAACCGTCGCGCCACGCGCGCGTGTCGTAGGCGTGGAGATCGAGCCCGCCCGGGTCGCGGCCGCGAAGCCGTACGAGCGGGAGGGACTCGAGTTCCGGCACGGCGGCTTCGAGGTGCCGGTCCGGTCGCGGCCGATGCTCATCCGGGCCGCCAATGTGCTGCGGCAGTACGAGGAGGGCGAGGTCGCCGAGGTGTGGGCGCGGCTGTGTGCGCGGCTCGCGCCGGGCGGGCTGCTCGTCGAGGGGACGTGTGACGAGATCGGGCGGCGGCATGTGTGGGTCGCGCTCGGACCGGAGGGGCCGCGGACGGTCACCTTCGCGACCCGGCTGGGCTCCCTGGAACGGCCGTCCGACCTCGCCGAGCGACTCCCGAAAGCCCTCATCCACCGCAATGTCCCGGGCGAGCCCGTGCACGCCTTCCTCCGTGACTTCGACCGCGCCTGGGCCGCCGCCGCGCCCTACGCCTCGTACGGCGCCCGCCAGCGCTGGATCCGCGCGGTGCGGGATCTGACCGCCGACTGGCCTGTGACCGATGCGCCGGTGCGGTGGCGTCAGGGGGAAGTCACCGTGGCGTGGGGGGCGTTGGCTCCGCGCGGGTGAACCTCGCCCGTCCGTCTGACCTGCGGGGAACGATCTCCGTGAGTCGTTCGTCACAATGGCGGGGAGATCGTCATAGGGCGGGTGGATCAGGGGGATGGACGTCGTACTGCCTCTGTCGTTTTCTGTCAGGACATGGCACGATCCCCGGGCGTCCGTAAGTTACTGACGGTAAATCAGGTGGGGGGCTGGGGTATGGGTGCGGGCAAGCGCGGGCTGGTGACGGCTGCTGTGACCGTGGTCTGTGCGGTCACGGTGCTCGCGGCGCCGGGCACGGCGTTCGCCAGCCCGAGTCCCAGTCCCAGTCCCACGCCTTCGGCATCCGCCACCGCCGGGACCACCAAGGACCTCGAGGCCGTACGCAAGAAGCTGGACGACCTCTATCACGCCGCCGCCGTCGCCACGGACGAGTACAACGCCGCCGAGGAAGCCGCCGACCAGCAGTCGGCCGCGATCGTGGCGCTGGCGAAGAAGATCGTCAAGGGCAAGGAGAAGCTGGCGGAGCTGGAGAAGCGCGCGGGCGACTCGGCCGCCGCCCAGTACCGCAGCGGCGGACTGCCCGACGAGGCACAGCTGATGCTCAGCGACGATCCGCAGCAGTTCCTCAACGGTGCGGGCCGGATTCTGCAGGGCCAGCGCGCCACCAAGGGCCTCATCGCGGAAATGACCCGCACCCAGGAGGACTTGGAGCAGTACGCCAAGGACGCCTCCGCGCAGTGGAACAAGCTCGAGGCCAACCGGAAGACGAAGGCCGCCGCCAAGAAGAAGGTCAAGAAGCAGATCGCGGCGGCCGAGGAGCTCGAGTCCCAGCTGGAGAAGGAGGAGAAGGAGCGCCTCGCCCGGCTGGAGCAGCAGGCCGCCTATCAGGCGCAGACCGCCTGGCTGGACTCCGGGATCCTCGACGAGATCAACGGCAAGGCGTCCGCCCAGGGCAAGAAGGCCGTGGAGTACGCGAGCGCCCAGCTAGGCAAGCCCTACGAATGGGGCGCCGAGGGACCGGGCTCGTACGACTGCTCGGGGCTGACCTCGCAGGCCTGGGCCAGTGCCGGGCAGGCCATTCCGCGGACCTCGCAGCAGCAGTGGAAGCAGCTGAAGCATGTGGACGTCGCGGAGATGCGGCCCGGCGACCTCATCATCTACAACGCCGATGCCAGCCATGTCGCGATGTACATAGGCGACGGCGCGATCATCCACGCCCCGCGGCCCGGGCGGACGGTGACCATCGCCGGGGCGGGCTCCATGCCGATCCTGGCGGTCGTGCGGCCGGACGCCTGACGCACGGGTAGAGGGGTTCGCGGGCCCCTGAGACCGGGGTCACGTGACGCACCGCACGCCGACGAGCTCCCAAACCCGGCGCCGACGTGACGTTCGTCATTCCCGCACCTCGGGCGGGGTGTCCAACTGCGGTACGGAACGCGGCATATGACAGCGGCCGCCTGCCGAGCCGGGTGCCGTACACCATTCCGTTGCGGCGCCGAGTACCGCTATGGTCCCCGTCGGTGGGTCGAGGTCCCTCGCCCCACCATGCCCTCGGGGGGAGGGAAGGACCCAAGACGATGCCCGTACCCGTACCGCGGCAGAGAGCGATCCCGGCCGTGGAAAGTGGTCAGGCGCCGGCCGCAACCGCAAGTGGCGGCCCTTCAAGGGAAGAGGCCCCGCGCACGGACGGCACGTTCGAGAAGCACAACGGCACGACTCATCTGACGCTGCTGGTGATCGAGGACGATCCCGGTGGCTCGACGCTCGTGCCGGAGCTCCTCGACGCCGCCGGCAACCCCATCCGCGTCCGCACCGCCCGCAACCTCACCGAGGCCGAGCGGCTGCTCACCGACGACGTCCACTGCATCCTGCTGGACCTCGCCCTGCCCGCCCCCGTGCGCGGCGGTGACGACGAGCTCGCCGTGCTCAAGCACGTACTGGAGCTCGCACCCCGGCACGCCGTGCTCGCCCTCACCACCTCCGGCGACGCCGAGCGCGGCACGGAAGCCGTACGCGTGGGCGCCCAGGACTATCTCTTCCGGGACGAACTGGACAGCCGGCTGCTGAGCCGGGCGATCCGCTACGCCGTCGAGAGGAAACGTTCCGACACGGCCGAGCGGAGGCTCGCCGAGGGCCGGCTGCGGGCGCAGGAAAACCGCCGCCTGGAGCGGGGGCTGCTGCCCACACCGCTACTGGAGGGCTCCTCGCTGCGGTTCGCCGCGCGTTACCGGCCGGGGCGTTCGCGTGCGCTCCTCGGCGGCGACTTCTACGACGTCGTCCGCACTCCCGACGGCACGGTGCACGCCATGATCGGCGACGTCTGCGGGCACGGGCCCGACGAGGCGGCGCTCGGCGTGGAGCTGCGGATCGCGTGGCGGGCGCTGACCCTGGCGGGGCTGTGCGGGGACGAACTGCTCGGCACCTTGCAGCAGGTCCTGGAGCACGAACGGTCCGACGACGAGATCTTCGCGACGCTGTGCACGGTGGACATCGCGCCGGACGGGCGCCGGGCGGGGCTGTGCCTCGCGGGACACCCGGCGCCGTTGGTCGCGCGGCCGGGACGGCCGGCACGGCTGCTGCCGTACGACAACAACGGGCCGGCGCTCGGGCTGCTGCCCGGTGCCCGGTGGCCGCGGATGCAGGTGGAGCTGGGGCGGGAGTGGAGTCTGATGCTCTACACCGACGGGCTGATCGAGGGGCGGGTCGGGGTCGGCAAGGAGCGGCTCGGTCAGGACGGCATGGTGGAGATGGTCCGCCGGCAGCTGTCCGAAGGGCTGCAGGGGGAAGCGTTGCTGCGGGCGGCCGTCAGCGAGGTGCGGGAGTTGAACGGTGGCGAGCTGACGGATGACGTGGCTGTGCTGCTGCTTGATCGGACCGGGTGAGGTGGGACGGGGGCCCGCCGTTGTGGGTTCCTGTCGTTTGCCGGGTGCGGGTCCGATGTGGTTGCTCGCGCCCACGCGGCGGGAGCCGCAAATCGATACAGCCCCGCGCCCCTTACGGGGCGCTTTTCACCTGCCGCCGTTCCACGGGCCGTACGGGCCGTCGCTGCTGCTGCCGCCGCGGCCCCTGCCTCCGCCTCCCGACACCTGGCGGAGTGCCGGGCGTACGTCGACGAAGAAGACGATCGAGGCGACCAGGCCCGCGAGTTGCAGGAAGAGCATCGGTACGAGGAGGTTCACCGCGACCGCGACGCCGAGGATGATCAGCCAGAAGCCCTTGTTGTTCTTGCTGGCCGCGCGGTACGCGTCCTCACGGAACAGGGCGGCCATCACGAAGGCCACCACCGCGAATCCCAGCATCGCGAGGTAGAGAATCCACATCAACCCCGCGAACCCCTGCATCAGCACAACGCCCACCACCTGACTCGGATCGTCGTTACGCGGTCACCGTACCCGTAGAACGGGCCGGGCACCCCAGGGGTGCCCGGCCCGTCGTACCGGTACCGGCCGCCTCGCCTACTTCGCGGGCGGGGTCGTCTTCTTGGCGGTGGTCTTCTTCGCCGGGGTCGTCTTCTTGGCGGCGGTGGTCTTCTTCGCCGGTGCGGTCGCGGCGGCCGGGGCCTCGGCGGGCTTCGGCTCTTCCTTGACCTCGACGGGCTCGGCCTTGGGCTCGACGGCCACGGCCAGCTCCTCGATCTCCTCGGCAGCCTCGCCACGCCAGGTCTTCACGGCCTGCTCGCCGTGCTCGGCGACCTTCTCGTAGGTCTCGCGGGCCTTCACGGCGTACTCGGCGGCGACGCCGACGCCACGCAGGGCGATGTCCTGGGCGCTCTCGCCGAACTTCTTCAGGTCGGCGTCGATGGTGGTGCCGAGCTTCTTGATGTCGCCGTCCAGGGTCGCGATGAACTCGCCGACCTTGGCCTGGAGGGACTCCTGCGCCTCCTTGGCCTTGGCGCCGGCCTCCTTGGCACGGGCGGCGGCCTTCTCCTGCACGGCCTTCGGGTCGGTGCCGCGCACGGCCTCGATACGGGCCGGGGCCTCGGCGCGCAGCTGCTCGACGATGCCGGGCACCTTCTTGGCCTCCTGGAGGGCGAGGTCACCGGCGCCGGCGAGGAAGTAGAGCGGGGTGGGGTCCGAAACGGCCTTGCGGATGTCGTCGGTGATGGCCATGGTGATGGTCCTCCCGGATCGCTTTCGTGTGAGGGTTTTGGTTCCGCGCTCGGTCAGCCGGTGTCTCAACTGGCCGTCTGCTGCGGGCCGGCGTCGCTGCCGTCGGTCGCACGGGGGGCCGTGCTCTTCTTGCGGGTACGGCGCTTGGCAGTGCCCCGGGCTTCTTCGCCCGGGATGTCTGCCGGTACGTCGACCGTGGTGGCCTCCGCCGCGGGAGCGGGTGCCCCCTGTGAGCCGGTCTCCTCAGTGTCGGTCCCGAATCCGTTCTCCTTGCGGAAGGACTCGTAGATCTGGAGCAGCACCTGCTTCTGCCGCTCGTTGAGCGTCGGGTCGGCGATGATGACGGCACGCGTCTCCACCTCGTCCCGGTCGCGCTCGGCGTCGAGGATGCCGGCACGGACGTACAGCGTCTCGGCGGAGATCCGCAGCGCCTTGGCGACCTGCTGCAGCACCTCCGCGCTCGGCTTGCGCAGCCCGCGCTCTATCTGGCTCAGATACGGATTGGACACCCCGGCGGCGTCGGCGAGCTGCCTGAGCGAGAGCTGGGCGTTTCGCCGCTGCTCGCGCAGGTACTCACCGAGATTGCCGACGTTGAGCGATGCCATGGCCCCACTGTGCCTCACCCTTGCTAACTATTGCAAGCAGGCGCTTGCAAAAGTGCTCCACGCCACGTGATCCGGCGGAGCGGGTGCATAGGATCGTCCGCATGGCACTGCGACCTGTTCAGCTGAACATCAAGGCTGTCGACGGCCCGGCGGTCGGCCGGTTCTGGGCCCAGGCGCTCGGCTGGAACCTTTTCCGACCCGGCGTGACCACCTACGTCGGACCCTCCGCCGAACTCGTCTGGCCGGACCCCCTCGGCGTAGGCATCGACATCGTGCCGGTTCCCGAACCCAAGACGGCGACGAAGAACCGTGTGCACCTCGATCTCGCCTCCACTTCCGCGGCCCATCAGGCGGAGTTGGTCGCGCGTCTGAAGGCGCTCGGTGCGACCCCCGTAGACGTGGGCCAGGGCGACGGCGTGCCGTTCACGGTCCTCGCCGATCCGGAGGGCAACGAGTTCTGTGTGCTGGAGCCCCGGGAGATCCACCGGGACACCGGACCGATCGCCGTGATGGTGGTCGACTGCGCGGATCCGCGGGCCATGGCCCGGTTCTGGGGTGAGGCGGTGGACTGGCCGCTGCACGAGGTGACCGACGACCATGCACTGTTCCGCTCCCCCGAGGGTGTCGGCCCGTATCTCGAGTTCCTCCGCACGCCCGACGTGAAGACCGTGCCGGACCGTATCCATCTCGACCTGCTGCCGTACCCCGGTGACGACAAGGAGGCGGAGGTGGCCCGGCTGCGGGCCCTCGGCGCCGTCGACCTCGACCTCGGCCAGGGCGATGTGCCGTGGACGTGTCTGACCGACCCGGAGGGGCACGAGTTCTGCGTCCTCGCCCCGTCCTGAGACGGCACGGCCCGCAGGTGCGGAGCAGGATCAGCTCGTTATGGCTTGCAGGTGCGGGGCGGGATCAGCTCGCGTCACCCACCGGCGTCAACCCGTCTGCCCCGACTGCCCCGTCAGCGCCTTGACCGCCGGCCGCAGAAGTGCCGCGACGCGCTCGGGCGGGGCGTCATGGAGGGCGGGCAGGTCGAGGAGCTGATGCCCGATGGTGACGCCCAGGAGAGTGGTGACGATCAGGGCGGCGCGCAGTTCGGGGTCCCCGGCCCTCGGCAGGGCGGCGGCGACGCCGTCGATCTGCCGGGCGAGGGCGGCGCGGGCGTGGTCGGCCGCGGCCGGGTCGGTGAGCATGGAGCGCATCATCGCCAGCGTGCCCTCGGGCAGACCGCCGAGCTTGAGGCCGAGCGTGGCGATGAGTTGATCGACCAGCGCGTCGGTGTCGGCGGGTGCCGGTGACACGGGCAGCGCCTGCACCGCCTGCGAGAACAGCTCGCGCTTCGAACCGAAATACTGCATGACCAGGGCCGGGTCCACACCCGCCGCGGCCGCCACCGCACGGATGGTGGTGCGGTCGAAGCCCTTCTCCGCGAACAGCTCCCGGGCACTGTCGAGGATGCGCGCCTCGGTGGCCCGACGGCGGTCGGCGCGGGACCGATGGGGCGAGGAGGGGGACGTAGGCATCAATTGACTCTACAGCCGTTGACCGAACCACCCCGCCGTCTTTACGGTAATTGGGTCAACGACTGTTGAGTGAAGGTCCCGTACGACTGGGGTGGTCACCATGTCCGAACCGCAGGTCCCCGTCCTCCGCACCCCGCGCGAGGTGCTAGCCCGCTACTACCGGGCCATGGTCGACAAGTCCGCGGACGACCTCGCCGACCTGTACGCCGTGGACGCGGTGCACGAGTTCCCGTTCGCCGTCCCCGGCTTCCCGCCTCGCTACGACGGGCGCGAGGCCGTACGTGCGGGGTACCGGGTGGCCTGGGGCGGAAGTCCCGCCCGCGTGGACGAGATCAGGAAGGTCGCGGCCTACGAGTCCGCCGAACCCGGCGTGATCGTCGCCGAGCATGTCGTGGTGGGGTCGGTGCCGCCCGGGCGCAGCTCCTTCACCGTCCCCGGCCTGCTCGTACTCCATGTCCACGACGGACTGATCACGCGGGCGCGCGACTACATGGACGCTTCAGGGGTAGCCGGCGCCCGCGGTTGAGCGCCCGGGACGGCCCTCCACCCGGCCGCTCATGCGAAAAGCGGTGCGCGAAGATCGCCCGCGTCACAGACTGGCACGCATGACCGAAACGGATCCCAAAGACATCCTCCGCTTCTACCTCCAGTCCGCCCGCGACGCCCTCCTCTGGAAGCTCGACGGGGTCTCCGAGTACGGCGTCCGCCGCCCCCTGACACCGACCGGAACCAACCTCCTGGGGCTGGTGAAGCACGCGGCCGGCGTGGAGTTGGGGTATCTGGGCGACACCTTCGGGCGTCCGTCCGGGGAGCGACTGCCCTGGCTCGACACCGCCGCCGAGGCCAACGGCGACATGTGGGCCACCGCCGACGAGTCGCGCGAGGACATCGTGGGCCTGTACCGCCGGGCATGGGCGCACGCGGACGCGACGCTCGACGCGCTCGCCCTGGACACCGTGGGCAGGGTGCCGTGGTGGCCGGACGGCAAGGACGAGGTCACGCTGCATCACGCGATGGTCCGCGTGATCGCCGACACGCACCGGCACGCCGGACACGCCGACATCCTCCGGGAGCTCATGGACGGTGCCGTCGGGATGAACCAGGGCAACGACAGCATGGCCTCGCAGGACCCGGCCTGGTGGGAGGCCTACCGGGAGCGGCTGGAGCGTGCGGCTCGGGAGGCCGACCGGATGAGCTGACCACGTACCCACAAAAAAGTGCGTACTTGGCAGCGGGACCGGGTGGATCAGAAGCTGGTCACGAAGGGCCGGCGAAGGAAAGGGGATCGGAAACCGGAGGGATCAGGAAGCGGCCTGCTTCTCCATGTGGCGGTGGCCCCAGTCGGACAACGGGGCCAGCAGCTCGGAGAGTTCACGGCCGAAGGCGGTCAGGGAGTAGACCGTCTTGAGCGGCAGGACGTCGTGCACCTCCCGGTGCACAAGACCGTCCGCCTCCATCGAGCGCAGCGCCTGGGTCAGCACCTTCTCGCTGAGGCCCGGCAGTTGCCTGCGCAGCTCACCGGGCCGTTGCGGACCGGCCTCCAGCAGCCACAGCAGCGAGGTCTTCCACTTGCCGTCGATCACCGTGATCGCGGCGGTCACTCCGCAGGTGTTCATGTCCAGGACGCGCGCGCAGCCCATCTCCGCTCCCCTTCGTCGTCATTTCTAACGGCCTGCCAATGGCCTCTGTTCCCAAGGGAGTTGCAGCATGCCCAAACCCTCTTCCGTCACCGTCCTCGGCCTGGGCCCGATGGGCCGCGCGCTGGCCGGTGCCTTCCTGGACGCCGGTCTGCGGACCACGGTCTGGAACCGCACCCCGGGCCGGGACCTCGACCTCAAGGAGCGCGGGGCGATCAGCGCCGCCTCGGCCGCCGACGCGGTCGCCGCGAGCCCACTGACGGTCGTCTGCGTCGTCAACTACGACGCCGCCGACACCTTCCTGCGTACGGAACCCGTCACCGACGCCCTCAAGGGCCGTACCGTCGTGAACTTCTCCAGCGACTCCCCCGACCGCGCCCGCCGCGCCGCCGACTGGGCCGCCGAGCACGGCATCCGCTATCTGGACGGCGCGATCATGACGCCGATCACGACCATCGGCACGCCCCACGCCGTCTTCCTGCACAGCGGCCCCGAGGACCTCTACGCCGAGCACCGCCCCGCCCTGGACGCGCTGGGCGGCACCCACACCCACCTCGGCGCGGACTCCGGCCGGGCCGCCGCCTACGACATCGCCCTGCTCGACATCTTCTGGACGGCCACCGCGGGCTACGTCCACGCCCTCGCGCTGGCCCGAGCCGAGGGCATCACCGCCCGCGAACTGGCCCCCTTCGCCCAGGGCATCGGCGCGATCCTGCCGCCGCTGTTCGCCGAGTGGGCGGACGACATCGACGAGGGCACCTACTCCGGCGAGGGCAACCCGCTGACGTCGTCGGTCTCCTCGATGGCCCACATCGTCCACACCGCCGAGGCACACGGCATCGACTCGGCCGTACTGCGCGCCGCCGAGGGCCAGGCCCGCCGCGCCGTCGGTCTGGGCCACGGCACGGACGGCATCACCCGGCTGACCGAGCTGCTGGGCCGCCGCTGATCCGGTGCGCTACGACCGCGGGGACCTGAGCCAGTCCGCTACGACCGTGAAGTCCGCGTCGGTGATCCCGTACCGGTGATCGACACGGTGAAGCAGGGCCGGTGCGGGATGGCGATCCGCCACCCACGCACGGTCCGCCGGACCGATCTCGTCGTCGACCCAGACGAAGGGCCGCCCGGCCGCCCGGGCGAGGAGGGGCAGCGTCTTCCAGTGCAGGACGCCGTCCTCCTCCCCGGCCGGGTCCGGCCAGTCCACGGCCGGCAGCGGGGGCAGCCCGAGCCAGGGGGCGAGGAGGTCATTGGCGTCCTCCGTCGCCCAGGTCGTGGCCCATACGAGCTCGCAGCCCAACTCCGTGAGCCGCGGCCCCAGGCCGGGATCGACGCGGGTCAGCAGGGGATGTCCGGCGGCCGCCGGACCGCCGTGGACCGGATACGGCCGCGAGGATCCGAACGGCAGGATCGTCCCGTCGATGTCGAGAAAGAGAATCATCGGCAGCCAGCATGCACCGCCCGCGCCCGCGTGCACCGATATTCGGTGGCGCCGTCCATGACCGCGGGACTACCGTCCCTCCCATGACTGCCGGGTTTGCGGCCACGCGCCGCGCGACAGTTGGGTACCCGGCCTCCGAGTGAGGCCGGTGCGGACCAGAGGTCCGCCTCCTTCTCTTCGCCCTCGCCTCCCGGAGACCAGCGACGAAGAGAAAGAAGAGAATGCCCAACGACTTCAACCAGCCGATCATCGACGAGTTCCGGGCCAACAACGGCCGCGTCGGCGGCATGTTCGAAGGTGCCCGGCTGCTCCTGCTGACCACCACCGGCGCCCGCACCGGCACCCCGCACACCACCCCCCTCGGCTACCTCCCCGACGGCGGCGACCGCGTCCTGGTCATCGCCTCCGCGGGCGGCTCCCCCAGACACCCGGCCTGGTATCACAACCTCCGCACGAACCCCCAAGTGACCGTCGAGAGCGGCGCGTTCACCTACGAGGCCCGGGCCGTCGTCCTGGAGGGCGAGGAACGGGACCGGTCGTTCGCGCGGGCGGTGGAGACGGAGCCGGGCTGGGCGGCGTACCAGGAGAAGGCCGGCGACCGGGTGATCCCGATGGTCGCCCTGTACGAGAACGCGGCACCCGGTCCGCTGAACATCCGGGCCGGCTCCATGGGCGAGGCCATCAAACTCGTCCACGACAACTTCCGCCACGAACTCGCCCTGATCCGCGAGGAGCTGCGCAAGAACACCGGCTCGACCCTCGGCGCCCAGCTCCGCGTCAACTGCCTCACCTTCTGTCAGGGCATCCACAACCACCACACCGGCGAGGACCAGGGCCTGTTCCCCTTCCTCGCCGGCCGGCACCCCGAAGCCGCCCCCGCGCTGGCCCGCCTGGGCAAGGAGCACGAGCGGATCGCCGCGCTGGTGGAGGAGCTGAAGCAGGTGGTGTGGACGGCGACCGAGCCCGCCACGGCCCAGGCGGAGGTCGAACGGCTCGCGGCCGAACTGGAGGCCCATCTGACGTACGAGGAGGAGCAGTTGATCCCTCTGCTGGGCGGCTGAGGCCCTTTCACAGGGGGCCGCGGCCGTCCGTCACAGGGGCAGCGGCCGTCCGTGCACCACCTCCAGCCCCGACACCGCCCGCGTGAGCACCACGTACAGCCGGTGCAGCCCCCGCTCCTCAGCCTCGGCGATCGCCGCGGGCTCGACGGCGACGACATGGTCGTACTCGAGCCCCTTGACCGCCGTCGCCGGTACGAGGGTCACGCGGGCGCCCAGGTCGTCGGGGCCCGCGGTGTCGAGGCCCGCGGCATGGAGGGCCGCTCGCACCCGGGGCACGTCCGCGTCGGCGGCGACAACCCCTATCGACCCCTCCCTCAGGAGCGCGTCGCGCACGGCGGCCACGACCGCGCCGGGCACGTCGTCCCCGGCCTCCCGGATCCGCAACTCCCCGTCCCGGCGCAGGGATCGCGAGGCCGGGACATCGACATCCAGCCGCTCCAGGAGCCGGTTGGCCAGGCCTACGACGGCCTCGGGCACCCGGAATCCGGTGGTGAGCGGCACGACGGCGGCGTCCGGGCGGCCGAGGTGTGCGAGCTGGTCGGACCAGGTCCGCGCCGCCCACGGCGTGGTGCCCTGCGCCAGGTCCCCCAGCACGGTCAGCGACCCGAAGGAGGCCCGCCGGGCGATGGCCCGGCACTCCATCGGGGAGAGGTCCTGGGCCTCGTCGACCACGACATGACCGTATGCCTCGGGATGTTCGATCAGCCCGTCGGCCTCGTCGAGGAGCACGAGGTCGGCGGCCGACCAGCGTGCCGACTTCCACGACCGCGGCGGCTTGTCCCACAGCAGCGCCTTCTGCTCCTCGGCGTCCAGCACCCCGTCCGCGGCCCGCTCCAACGCCCCGGGATCCGTGAGGAGTTCGGCGACGACCTCCTCCGGCCGCACACGGGGCCACACGGCATCGACGTACCCGCTGATCGCCCGCGCCCGCTCGATCCTGCGCACCCAGGAGTTCGGCACCGGCCCCTCGCGCCGCTCGGCCTGCGCCCGGACGTACGCCACGACCCGCGCCCGGACCCGCTCCCGCCCGACACCGTACGGCGGCTCCTCGGCCCGCACCCCCGCCACGATCCGCACCAGCTCACCGGCCGGCACCCGCCACCGGTACGACCCGTCGGGAATCGCCAGCCCCTCGACGACCTCCGCGGACACCCGCGCGTACAGCGCCCGCCGCAGCACCTCCGCCATCCGCCCGTCGTGCTTGACGGCGGCGGCCCGCCCGTCGTCCTCACCCCTGACCGGGTGCCGCGCGATCTCCTCCTGGAGGGTGGCCTGCCGTACGCCGGTCTCGCCCAGCGCGGGCAGCACCTGGGAGATGTACGCCAGGAAGGTGCGGTTGGGACCGAGGATCAGCATGCCGCCGCGGCGGATGCGCTGCGGGTGGGTGTAGAGCAGATACGCGGCCCGGTGCAGCCCGACGGCGGTCTTGCCGGTGCCCGGGGCGCCCTGCACACACACGGAGGCGCGCAGATCTCCTCGTACGAGATCGTCCTGCTCGGGCTGGATGGTCGCGGCGATGTCCCGCATGGGCCCGACGCGGGGCCGCTCGATCTCCCGCAGCACGATGTCCCCGACCCGGTCCTCACCCGCTTCGAGATGCTCGTCCTCCAGCCCGGTGAGGTCGGCGGAGTCCCCCCGGCTGCCCGGCGCCCACCCGAACCGCCGCCGCACGGCGACGCCCTGCGGGTCGCGTGCGCCGGCCTGGTAGAAGGCGCGGGAGACGGGGGCGCGCCAGTCGACGACGAGGGGTGGGGCGGCGGGGTGCTCGCTGATCCGCAGCCGCCCGATGTGCAGGGTCTGGTGATCTGCGGACGAGTCCAGGCGCCCGAAGAACAACGGGCCCTCGGGCAGCTCCCGCATCTCCTTGGCCCGGCTGCGCAGCCGGTACCCGAGCACTTCGGCGTCGGCACCGGAGGCGGAGACGTCCTCGCCGGTGACGACCTGTTCCTGGGCGCCGTCGACCATGGCGGCGAGGGCGGCGCGGCAGGCGTCGTGGTGGGTGCGTTCGAGGTGGAGGGCGTGCTCGAGTCGGCCTGGGTCGGGTGACGTCATACGGTCGAGCGTACCGAAATAACGTAACCGAGTTAAATTTTTTACCGAGCCTCGCTTACGCCAGGTGCGGCAACCCCGCCTCCAGCAGATCGAAGGCCCGCTCGGCGGCGGCAACGGCATCCGCCCGTACGGCACCCGCGTCCTCGCCGCCGGTGACCCGCCGCCAGTTCTCCTGAGCCAGCACCCTCCGGACCACGATGATCTGCCCGGCGGCGAGTCGTGCGTCGAGATCACCGCCGAGCGCCTCGGCGAGGGCCTCCTCGGAGCGTTCGAGGTGGGCGTACATACGGGCGACGAGGGCCGGGGTGCCGTAGAGCAGGTCGTAGAAGGCGAGCACGGCGGGGTGATCACTGAGCCCGGTGATGGGATCCGACCGCTCGATCCCGTCGAGGAAGTCCCGCCGGAGCGAAACGAGCGGCGCGATGTCCGGGGCTCCCGCCACGACCCGCGCGGCCTCGTCCTCGTGATCGGCGATGCGGTGGAAGACGAGGTCTTCTTTGGTCGGGAAGTACCGGAAGAGGGTCGGCTTGGAGATCTCGGCGGCGGCGGCGATCTCGGCTACGGAGACGGCGTCGTAGCCCTTCTCCAGGAAGAGGCGGATCGCGATCTCGGAGACGGTCTCGTACATCCGCTGCTTCTTGCGCTCGCGCAGGCCGATCTCACTCATGGGACGAGCGTAGAGGGCCGGAGGAGAGCCTCGGTCACTGTGCCGGGGCCGGAGCCGGGACAGGTGCCGGCCCGCGTCGCCAGCTCGGCTGTAGCGAGAGGTTCCACAGGTCGTCCAGGTGCTTGCTCCACGTGGCGACGATGGCCCGGGCATCGTCGCCCGCGCCCCTGGACCAGACGCTGAGGTCGGTGCGGTAGCCCTTGGGGTCGTAGAACTCGGGTCCGCCGCTGCGGAGCATGCTGCGAGCCGACACGTTGTAGAGGCCGTGCAGGACTTGCTCACGGTTGAAGATGCAGACCTTCTCTCGGGGGATGCCTGGGTAGACCCGGTACTCGCACTCCGCGCTCACCCTGCCCAGCGCGTTGAGGCGGTCCTCAAGCCCTGACAGGGTCTCGTCATACTCCCGGCACTTCTCTTGCAGGCGCCCGCGGAAGTCGGGGTCGTCCACCGGTACGCCCTCCTCGCCCACACGCGACGGGACGGTCATCGACTGTCCGAAGTCCGGTATCAGCACCCTGACCGACACATGCCGGGTCGGGCCGGGGTCTTCGAGGAGTCCCTCGAGGCGGTGGAAGAGTTCGTTGCAGAGTGTCTCGCCGGTGTATCCGAGAAAGTGGATCTCCACCTCCCGAGAACGGAACGCCTCGGTCACGAAGGTCCCCAGCTCCCGCGACTCGACCTGCACCCGTGGCGGCTGCCGGAGCGTCAGGGCCAGGTCCTTGAGCGTGTCGTACAGGACATAGCCGACCAGGCTGAGCAGGGCGCCGCCGAGGAACGCCTTGTCCTCCAGGGCGTCGCCGACCGGGCGCACGAACTGGGCGGTCAGGCCGGTAGCGAAGATCGCCATCAGCAGGACGCGGATGACGATCGGTTCGTAACGGGCCTGGAAACGCCTCCAGTGCTCGCCCGCACCACCATCGGCGGATGGCCTTCTTCCCCCTGCGGACATCCCTCGCCCCTTCCCCCGCGCGTAACGAAGGGCCCGACGGCAGTTCAGACGTCCGCGGACACCCCAGCTGTCTGTGCCTCTCCATCGTCGCGGCGCATGAACGCGCGGGCAAGGTAGGGGTTTGCGGGCCTCGTCGGACGGCCCGGCAGACCCAGTGCGGCTGTGGCGTCGGCCAGGGTCCTGGAGTAAGTGTCCACCGCCCGGCGGACGTTGGGAGCCTCCAGACTGTCCGCCGTGACCAGACGATCCAGGTCCACGTAGGCCGAGCGGACGATCTCCATCCAGCGGTACACGCGCCAGTCGTCGGCCCAGCCCTTTGTGCACTCTTCCGGAAGCGAACGGGACCAACGACGGAACATCCGTTCGCGGATCTCGGAGCTCGTCGGGGTGAGACGCATATGGCGGACCAGGTCGTACAGCGGGTCGCCGATCATCGCCATCTCCCAGTCGATGAGCGTCAGGCCTCCGTCCGCCCGGCGCACCAGGTTCCAGGGGTTGAGGTCACCGTGCAGGAGCGCCGGCCGACGCAGGACCACGGCGTGGCGCCCGAGGATCTCCATCAGCCGGTGACTGCTGGGAAGTCCCAGCTCGCGTGCCACCCCCAAAGTCGCTTTGGGAAGGTCGTCCACCATGCGGACCAGCTCGTACTGCAGCTCCCAGTAGAAGTCCTGGTCGTGTATCTGCTCGAGCTCCGTGTAGTCGACTTTGCTCAGCTCGCAGAGCTGAGCCACCAGATCATCCGCCTCCTGCGGCCGCAGGCCGTTCTCAGGGTGACGCGGAGGCGTGACCCCGTCTGTCGACCCCTCGTAGGAGTGGATGGTGAACGGTTCGTCCAGACCGCTGGTGCCCAGCGCCAGCACACGGGGAGCACGTACGGCGACACGGGAACGCTCGATCGCCCTGAGCACGGCGTGCTCGTTGAGGAACCGGCGTTCCCGCGGGTTCGCCGCGCCCACCTTCCGGCGGACCATCACCGGAAAGGGGATCCCCGGAACCTCGACCGCGGTATTGAGATGTGCCGTTCCCTTGAACACACGGTCCGCCGGGGCGGCACCCTCCAGGAACAGCGCCTGGCTGACCGCCTCAGCGGGAAACTCCGGATGCGGTGGGACCCGAGGATCGTGCTTCCAGCCGACCGGGACGATGGGCCGCTCCTGGCCGGTCTGCCCGCCATGGGACTCGTTCCACCGGAAGAGCACGCGCTCGATCTCGCTCTTGTCCGGCACCTTCTTCAGTCGCAACGGTTCCTCGGCTACCCGCAGAGCCTCGTACACCGCGTTCGTCGCCGCGTCCAGGTCTCGCTGCTGGCCGGAGGAGTCAGCGAGCGAGGTCGCGGCGCGCATCACGTCCGGGTAGACCGACTGGGCGCGCTCGAAGGCGAGGTAGTGCTGCAGGTCCCGGTCGAGTCCCTCGACGGCACTGCTGTTGCGTCGGTCCATGGTTTCACGCCATGCCCCGATCACTGCCTGCCACTGGTCGGTCGGATATTGCATCCGGATCAGGTGCGTGGCGAGATCGTGCAGCGGATCGCCGTACGATGCCAGCTCCCAGTCGACGCAGATCAGGGGCGGGTCACCGTGGTAGGAGACGATGACGTTGTCCCGGTGAAGATCCGTGTGCAGGAGACTGAAGGGCCGTCTGATCAACGGCGGCACCCGCTCGGCAAACTGCGTCATGGCGTCTTCCGGGATACCCAGCATGGCGAACAGACCGCCGAACCTTCCCCAGTTCCGCCGCCGGATCTGTTCCTCCGCCGCGGCGGCGAGGGTCCGCAGATAGGCCTTGCTGTTCTTGCTGGACCGCGGCCAGAACAAGGGCAGCGGTGGCAGATGCTGCCTGGGGACCTGCGCCATGTCCGCGAACAGCCCTGCGAGAGCGGACACCAGATCGGAATCGACTCGCTTGCCGTTCGGGCAGATGCTCGAGAGCGGTACCCCCTCCACATAGCTGAGGATGGTCATGCCCTCGCGCTTGACCAGGCACTGTGGCACGTGGGGGAGATAGCGACGAATGCTGTTGAGGACCGCCCCCTCGTCCTCCCAGGTCCTGATGACCACGGGCAGCGCGGAAGGAATCGGCAGCCGCACGGTGACGGGCTGCCCCTCCTCAACACCGACCAGATTGGAGTAGCCGGTCAAGGGCCGCACCATGTAGTTGAGGTTGTGGTGTCCGCGGCCGAACGACCCCAAAGCCCGCGCATACCTCTGGAACTTCGCGTACTCGGCATCCGCCGCCCTCGGCAGAGCGCGGATACCGGGCAATGGCGGAACGCCCACGGGCCACTCCTGAATGACTGTGCGTCGCCTGCGATGTTCATGCGCCGCAAGAGAAGTGAGCACACACTAGTGCTCGTCTTCTTACACGGTTCAGCGGACTCCGGCATTCGATACCGACTTGAGAGAGATACCACCCGTCAGCGGCACGCAGTTCGACGTTCACCGGATTACGGGTGGACTCACAGACCCTCGGCCAGGAGGTCCCAGCAGGAGTCGAACCACGCCTGCATGCTCTCGATGAACACGGAGCCCGGGGCATCCGGGTCGCCCTCGTCATTGACGTGCCGGGTCAGCGTCGAGCCGAGGCCGAGCACGTCCCGGGCTTCGACCTCTGTGAGGTCGTCCAACAGAATGGTGCGCTCCACCACTTCGTACGGCCCGAACAGCGCCTCGACGCCGGGCCGCAGATAGAGCTTGAACGTCGGGGTCAGCGGCACATGCCGCACCTGCACGTCGATGTCCCCGACCAGCCCCTCGGCCTTCAGGTCGAGCAACGCGATGCGCATCGACGTCGTGTGCCGACGGGTGATCGCGCGGAGCCGCTCCTGCAACCGGTCCGGTTGGCCTGATTGCCGCTGCGGTACCTCCTCCCCCTCCGGCTTCTTGGCTCGGGGGTAGGGAAGATCGAGCGACTCCGAGGGCAGCAGCATGCGGAGCTTGATGCGCTCTGGATGGATCTCGCCGAGTCGGATGCTCTCGGCCTGGAGCCGGATATGGGCGTCCAGAGACTCAGAGGTCAGGGTGAACACGTCCAGTTGCACGATCGCCTGAGCGAAGGCCCGCTCGATGAAGGTGCCGAGAGCCGCACGCACCCGGGGCGTCTCCAGCTTGGGCGGCAGTCCCACATGGGTCGGGCTCTTCACGACACGTGATCCGCTGCCCTGCCGGGATTTGATCCAGCCCTCGCTGTTCAGTTCGCGCATGACCCGCTGCACCGTGTCGCGCGACACCCCGAATTCTTCCGCGAGTTGACGCTGCGGCGGGATCTGAGAGCCGACCGCGTACGTACCGACGGCTATCCGGGTCCGCAGCGCCGCCAGAACACGCTCGAACTCCGTCCCGCCTCCGTCGCCGCGTTCCTCGCTCACATCGCGACCGTACCGCGCCCACGACGAAGGCAAACCGCTTCCAGTCATATTGGTGGCCTGATTTGTCGGTTGGCTTATCCGGCACCGGAGCGGCAGTTAAGGGATCTCGCAGGCAGGGCACACACCAATCAAGTTAACCAGTCCAATTGGAATGGTAGTTGATCGATTCGCTGAAGTGGACGGGGTGGGGCACATGATCTTCTTCCAACTGGTGGGGACGATCCTCCAATTCGTGATCAGCCGGCTGGTGCAGACGCGACTCGGGTTCGCCGGCTCAGTTCTGCTGGCACTGGCTCCGATAGTCATACGGCTGCTGCTGCCGCGGATCCTGCGCACCATGCACTCCAGCCCGGGATGGTGGGCGGCCCTTCTCCTGCTCGCGCTGCTCGCCCTGTCCCTTCAGGCCTGACCCCGCAACACTTCCAACACCGGCTCGAAGGAATGCACCACACACGCCGCCCCCGCTTCACGCAGATGCTTGGCCTTCTCCTCGTTACGCGCGTAGCCCAGGAAGGGAACCCCAGCCTGCCGTGCGGCCTCGCCGTCTGCCGGGGAGTCGCCGATCATCAGGGCGGAGGAGGCGGCGACGCCCATCGCGCGCAGTGCTCGCTCAAGGCAATACGGGTGGGGCTTGAGCAGGCTGAGGTCCAGCGTGCGGCCGTAGATGTGCGGATCGAAACACGAGGTGAGGTCACGGTCCGCCAAGTACTCGCGGACCGTCCGCGGGGAGTTGTTCGTCGTCACGGCGAACCTGGCCCCGACCGCCAGCCAGGTGCGTATGAGCGGATCCGCGAACGCGGTGGGCATGGCCGTGCCCACCGCCTTGAGTTCCTGCTGAGTGAGTCGCTCCTCAAGCTCGGTCACCAGGTCGCTGCGTGGGTGCCGCCGGTGGACCGCGTACAGGACGGCCATCGGGTCGGGATGCTCGCGCTCCTCCTCGGTCAGCAGCCCCCTCAGGCCCTGTCCCGCGAGCCACTCGACCAGGTCCTTCGCCACGACCACCGCGGAGTGCCCCGCGAACAGCCGGCAGATGGGTCCGTCGAAGTCCCAGAGGACGACCTGTACGTCGGCGACCAGTTCCCGCAGCTTCTCGATCGCGTTCTCCGTCTCCGCTGTCACTCGTACAGTCTGCGTCGTATCAGAAGTCACTAGGAGAGTGTCAGGTCCGTCGTGATGGTTTCCCAGAGGGCGTCGAACCACTTCTGGGATTCCTCCACGAACGCCCCGTCCCGCTGGCTCGCCGCCTTCACGAAGGAGAAGAGGACGGACTGGGAGCCGAGGGCGTCGTACATCTCCAGGGTCTGGCTCTCGTACTCCTCCTCGCGCTTCTCCAGCATGTAGTAGCCGAGCAGCACTTCGTCGCTGTTGAGCAGGTACATCTTCACCGGCGGGGTGAAGGGCAGGGCGCGGAAGGTGATCCGGACGTCGATGCCGTGGGTGGAGCGGACGGCGTTGAGGTTGTACTTGAGGACGTGGGCCTGGGCGTTCCGCATCTCCAGCCACCGCTGGTGGACCGGGTCCTCGTCGGCGTCGCGGTCGATCAGTACCGGGAAGGCGAGGTTGATGTCCCGGGACGGCAGCAGGACGCGGAAGTTGATCGACTCGGGGTGGATCCTGCCCTCGTGGATCCGGCGGAGTGAGTCGCCGAGGGCCAGCATCAGGGTCTCGGAGGTGTGGCTCACGACGTCCACGCGCACGTGCTTCGCCGTGAAGGCCTCCGACAGCCGCGGCGCCAGCCCCACCATCGTCGGCTGCGGCGCCCCCCGGACCGGCGCCGGCTCCGCGATCCTCGGCGGGCTCCCCTTGCTCACATTGCTGAGCAGCCCGTCCTCCTGGAGGGCGCGCAGGGCCTGGCGGACGGCACCGCGCTCGACGCCGAACTCCTCTGCCAACTCGGCCTGGGTGGGCAGACGGTCTCCCGTCTTGAGGTCGCCCGCGCGAATACGTTCCCGCAGGATGTCGGCGATCTCCTGGGGCGAGAGCCTTCTGCTGCCGTTCACTGCAACGTTCTCCTGGGTCACGACCAAACGCTACAACTCCGATCCATCTATGGGGAGTTGTTTGGAAGTTGTTTCGGACTACGGGCCAAGTGGGGACAACTAATACTGAGATGGTTGCCAACTTAGTCGAGTTGGCGGAAGTTTTGCCTCCTTGTCACCCAACCCCCGCACATCCAACCCCCCGCACATCCGACCGCCCCGGATGCCCGCCTCACGCCCGAAGGGGGAACACCGTGCCAGCTCTCTACCTCCTCTCCGCCCTCCTCGTCACCGGCATCGAGCAGACCGTCCAGTGGAAGTACGGCGCCACTGGCATCGTCGGCCTGCTGCTGCTCACCATCGGTGTCAGGGCCAAGAGCCCGGCGCTGAGCTCCATCGGCGCCGTCGTGCTCGCCCTGCTGGTCGCGGGGCCCGCCCTATGACGGACAGGCGACGCCCGGATCCGCCACTGTGGGAGACCTTCAGCTCGTGAGCGTCAGCTCCGAACTGATCGTCTCCCACAGTGCGTTGAACCACAGGTGGGACTGCTCGACGAAGGTGGTGTCCCGCAGGCCGGCGCCCTGGTCGAAGGCGAACAGCATCGACTGGGTGCCCTCGGCGTCGTACATCTCCAGGAACTCGTGGTCGATCTGCTCCTCGCGCCGGCTGAGGGTGTAGTACGCGAACAGGGCCTCCGTGTTGTTGAGCAGGTACAGCTTCACCGGCGGGGTGAAGGGGAGCGCGCGGAAGGTGACCTGGACGTCGATGCCGTGCGTGGCGCGCAGGGCCAGCAGGTTGTGGCGGAGCACATGACCCTGGGCGTTGCGGTGGGCCAGCCAGTGGCGCTGCAACCGGCCGTCCACCGAGGCGTCGACCGGGGCCGGGAAGGCGAGGTCGATGTCCCGGCTCGGCAGCAGGACGCGTACGTCGATCTTGGCCGGTTTCAGCTGTCCCGCGTGAATCTGGCGCAGTGGTTCGCCGAGGGCGAGGTTGAAGGAGACCGAGGTCAGGCAGAGCGCGTCGATCTCGACGTGCGGGGTCGCGAAGGCAGCGGCTATCCGTGGGGCGAGGGCCACCATCGTGGGCTGCGGCGGGGCTCCGGGGCCGGTCAGCGTCTTGCCGAGGTCGGGGGCGACGGTCGCGGGGCTGCCCTTGGACACATTGGTGAGCAGCCGCTCGGACTGCAGGATGCGCAGGGCCTGTCGTACCGCCCCGCGCTCCACTCCGAACTCGTCGGCCAGCCTGGCCTGGGTGGGCATGCGCTGACCCGGCCGCAGCTCACCGGACCGGATCCGGGATCGCAGCTCGTCGGCCACGTCACGATGTGATGTGTGTGACCGCTGTGACCTCTCCCGTCCATTGACGGAGGCGTGTTTCGGGTCCACAACCAAACACTACAACTTCCCGCCATCTTTGGGCAGTTCGGGGAAAGGTGGTTATGAGACGCATCCAAGCGGAGATAAGTACAGTGAAGTTGGCAGCCAACTTGCACAACATGGTCAAACTTTCCAAAAGGTTGGTGTCACCAGGCCGCTTCAGACCTCGACAGGTAGTACCGCAACAGGGGGGATCGTCATGCCGCTCGCCATTGCCATCGCCGCCCTCGCCATCGGATTCGAGCAGCTCATCCAGTGGAAGTGGGGGCCGATGGGCATCATCGCCTTCGTCCTTCTCACCGTCGGCATCAAGGCAAAGAACACCATGGTCGGCGGCATCGGTGCGGCGATCCTCGTGATGCTGCTCGCCCAGTCCGGCTGACCGGACCGCCCAAGTCCGCGCAGTCGGCCGATCGGGCTCCCTTCCGGAGGGGAGCCGGGAGCCCGGTCGGTCAGCACAGCCACAACTCCACACCGACAACTGAACACCGCTGCCGCACAGCCACAACTAAAGAGCTACACAGCTACAGCTACAGCTACAGCTACGGATCGGATCAGTCCCGAGCCCCTGCCACCGGCAGGAGGCGGCCGCCAGGAGGGAGACGTCAGAACATGTCCGGGCACCAAGGCCGCCCGGACGTATGCAGCAGGGCGTCGGCCATTCGGCCGGCGCCCGCTCGGTCTTCCTGGACCCGACCGAGCGCGGCGAGCCGTACGGCCGACTCGTCACCGAGCCACAGGGTGGCCAAGTCGGCGACACCCAGGGTGAGTTCGGCGTTCTGCGTGGTCGCCGCACAGGACGCCCGGCCGTCCTCCGCCACCTCCAGCCGATAACGCCCGCCGGCCGGACCGGCCGCGTCGACGACCTCCAGGACCAGCGCCCCCGCCCTGTCGTACGTACGCGCCTCCAGAGCCCGTACGACGTCCAGGATCCGCACCCACAGCCAGTCCGCGCGCGTGGTGACGCGCGCGGCCCGCGGATCAGGCAGGTAGAAGGGCAGCAGGTCGTCGGGTCCGCGCCAGCCGCTGCGCACCTTCGTGACCCAGTCGATCGAGCAGAGATGGCGCCACAGGGCGCGCTCGGCGGCCGCGGTCGTGGCGATCAGCCACTTCACCTTGGCCGTCTCGGCCGGCTGTTTGTCCTCCCACCGGTCGTCGCAGGTGTACGCCGCCATTCCCTCGACCTCGCCGGTGGCCGAGCGGTATACGGAGAAGAAGGGCTCGACCCAGGGGGCACGGTCCAGATGCACCGCCCCGGTCTCGATCTCCCACCATCGCCGGGTGCGACTGACCGCGCCGGGTTGGCTGCGGCGCACACGCTCATACAGTTCCGGGCCGAGCTTGCGTACGTCCTCCCGGTCCACGAGGTCGATACGGCCGCCGTCCTCGGGCCCCGACCAGCGGGCATCCAGCCCGGCGCGCGGCACGTCCACCGTCCACTCGGTCATCCAGGTGGCGGGACCGAAGCCGTAGCGGCCGTAGATCGGGTACTCGGCGGCGATCAGCGTGGCGACGACGTCCCCGCGCTCCTTCGCCGCGCCGAGGTCCTCGGCCATCATGCGCGTCAGGATGCCGCGCCGGCGGTGGGTGGCCGTCACGCTGACGTTCGTGACGGCATCCGCGCGAACGGCCGCGCCACCGACAGCCGTGAGCTGCTGCTCGAACGACCGGAACGTCCCCACACACCGCCCACCATCGAAGGCACCCAGCGTCCGGGACGGTTCGATATAGCTTCTCCGGTCCGCGATCTCGTCCTCGGTGACGCCGGGACTGCGCAGAAAACCGGTGTTCAGGGCACGGATCCAGTCGGGGATCTCGTCCTCGTCGATCGGACGGATGTCGATGTCGGGATGCGGGCGGGTCATGGAGCCACGTTAGGTCGACGACGATGAACTGTCGCCACGATTTTCCCGCTCCCGACCGGCCCCCCGCCCTACCCTGCCGCTCGGAATCGTGCGAGAAGCCCGCGCGCTCCCATGCTGTCGGCGTCGAAGCCGTGAATGCTGTCGAGTTCGTCGGGGACGGACGGTCCCCACAGACGCGCGCCGTGGCACTGAAAGCAGAAGGCCACCTGGAAGAGCAGGCCGGAGGCACTGTGTGCGCGGATGCCCCACCCGGGAAAGAAGCAGCGCATCAGGGGACTGTCCGGCAGAGCGCCGACCGACTTCAGGGTCTCCGTGACCCGTGCCGCCTCCCAGATCGCGACCTCGTCGCCCACGAGGTCCGGCGAGCTCATGTGGCGTATCGGGTCGGTGATGCGCACGACCTCGATCAACTCGGTCTTCTCGTGGCCGGGAGGAAGCAGCATCCACTCATGGTCGTCGAGCGGGACGCCGCACACCAGGGGGGCGTGTCCTCCTCACATCAACAGGTCCTCCACCTGCGCCTCGCCCTCCCGGTAGCGTCGGGCGATCTCCGCGCTGGAGTCGTCCGCCGTGCGTTGCAGGCGCTGGCGGCGGCGGGAGACCTGCTGTTCGTAGCGGACGAGGCGGGCCATCGCGGCGTTGAGTTCGAGGTCGGTGCGGGCCCGGAGGTCGGAGAGTTCGACCTCGGCGAGCATCTCGGCGGCCAGGCGCCGGTACTCCTCGCTGTGGGGCGTGCCCAGCGTCACGTGGCGGGCCGAGGAGCGGTGGCGGGCCGGGGCGTCCGCGAGGATCTCGGAGAGGCGTTCCACCACCGAGCCCTGCCCCGCCGGCGAGCGGCGTGCCAACTCTGCTCGCAGGATGTCGATACGGCCCTGCAGCAGCCGCCGTACATAGCTGAGGTCCGCCTCGTCGCGCTGGGCGTCCCGGCGCAGGGTGCGCAGCTCGGGCAGGCTCAGCGGGGCCAGGTCGTGCTCGGACGGGTCCGCGGACAGCCACGGCTCCTCCGTACGCTGCGCGGGCGGCCGGACAACAGCCCCGGGCGGCTGTCCGATGCTCGGTGTGCTCATGTGCCTCAACCGTCCCCTCGACCGCGCGTGTGTGAGCATCGTGCCACCCCAAGTGGCCGCTATGTGACCGAGTGCCCCCGATCGGACCCAGATGGGGGGTTATCGATGAGAAAGAAGCCCGAGGATAGGTCACTGCGGCCCGGACGGCATGATGGGTCCCATGCGTGCAGTGGTTCAGAGAGTCGACGGCGCGAGCGTCGTCGTCGAGGGTGAGACCGTCGGGGAGATCGTCGGCGAAGGGCTCTGTGTCCTCGTGGGGGTCACCCACGAGGACACCAAGGAGAAGGCCGCCCAACTCGCCCGCAAACTCTGGTCGATCCGCATGCTGCACGACGAGAAGTCCTGCAGCGACATCGACGCCCCGCTCCTCGTGATCAGCCAGTTCACCCTGTACGGGGACGCGAGGAAAGGCCGCCGCCCCACCTGGAACGCCGCCGCCCCAGGCGACGTCGCCGAGCCGCTCGTCGACGAGGTCGTGGCCCAGCTCCGCGCCCTGGGCGCGACGGTGGCGACGGGACGGTTCGGCGCGCAGATGCGGGTGTCGCTGACGAACGACGGCCCCTTCACCGTGCTCGTGGAGATCTAGGTGCTCGTGGAGATCTAGGCCCGCAGCCTCTCAGGGCTCGACCACGACCTCCTGCGCCGCTGCCGTCGTGTCCGCCACCAGGCGTGCGTCCAGCGGTACGTTCCGCTTCACCAGGGCGAGGGCGACCGGGCCGAGTTCGTGGTGGCGTACGGACGTCGTGATGAAGCCGATCTTGCGGCCGTCGGGGCCGTCGTCCGCGAGGTGGATCTGGGTGCCGGCCGGCGGCAGGTGGACCTCGCTGCCGTCGAGGTGGAGGAAGACGAGGCGGCGCGGGGGCTTGCCCAGGTTCTGGACGCGGGCGACCGTCTCCTGGCCTCGGTAGCAGCCCTTCTGCAGATGCACCGCCGTGCCGATCCAGCCCAGCTCGTGCGGGATGGTGCGGTGGTCGGTCTCGAAGCCGAGGCGGGGACGGTGCTGCTCGACACGCAGCGCCTCGTAGGCGAGAAGGCCGGCTGCCGGGCCCGCCTGCTCGGCGTACGACTCCAGGTCCGCGCGCGGGAGGAACAGATCACGGCCGTACGCCGTCTCGCGGACGACGACACCCTCCGGCACCGGGGCGATCGAACCGGCCGGCAGATGGACGACCGCGATGTCGGCCGTGCGGTCGGCGGTCTCGACCCGGTAGAAGAACTTCATCGACTCCAGGTAGGCGAGCAGCGCCTCCTGGGTGTCGGGTTCCACATGGATCCAGACCGTCGCACCGTCGTCCACCAGGTACAGCGCGTGCTCGATGTGGCCGTTGGCGGACAGGATCAGCGCCTCGGTGGCCTCGCCAACGGGCAGCTCGGAGACGTGTTGCGTGAGCAGCAGATGCAGCCAGCTCAGCCGGTCCTCGCCGGTGACGGTGAGGACACCGCGGTGGGAGAGGTCGACGAATCCGGTGCCCTCGGCGAGGGCGCGCTGTTCGCGGAACAGGTCGCCGTAGTGGGCGGCGACACCTTCGTCCACGCCCTCGGCGGGAACGGCGCCGGGCAGGGACAGCAGAGGGCTCTTCATACGCCTAAGCCTACGACTCGGTAGTTGAAGCCTTCAGAGAACAGTCCTTGCACCGGCCGAAGATCGCGAAGTGCTTCATGTCCGTCTCGAACCCGAAGGTCGAGCGCAGCTTCGCGGTGAACTCCGCCGCCACCGCGATATCCGCCTCGATGACGTTCTGGCAGTCGCGGCAGACCAGGTGGATGTGGTGGTGACGGTCCGCGAGATGGTACGTCGGCGCTCCGTGCCCCAAATGGGCATGGCTGACCAGACCCAGCTCCTCCAGGAGCTCCAGGGTCCGGTAGACCGTGGAAATGTTGACCCCCGACGCCGTCTTCTTCACTTCCGTGAGGATGTCGTCGGGGGTCGCGTGTTCGAGGGTGTCCACGGCTTCGAGCACAAGCTGCCGTTGCGGGGTCAGCCGGTAACCGCGCTGCCGCAGATCACTCTTCCAGTCGGTGCTCACCACACCGACGAGTCTAGGCCTACGTCAGCCACCCTGGACTGCCGTCCCGGGTTTGCAGCTCAGGGCATCGATGGCTTCGATGAGACCGGCCGCGTCCAGTCCTCACGACACGAGTGTGAGAGCAGGGGCCACTGACCTGGCCCCGCAGACCCACACCCACCACCCACGAGAGGCGATGTTGTGGGACGCATTGAGATCGGCGTGCTCAACGAAGCCGCAGGGCCTGCAAGCAAACACGGCCTGTGACGACCGGTTGCGCTTGTCGATGTGGTGACACTGGGAGCATTCCCGGCTCGAGTAGGCCGGATTCACGGACACCACCGGAACTCCGGCACGCTTGGCCTTGTATGCGATGAACTCGCCGAGTTGGTGGAACGCCCATGAGTGCAACGTGACGCGTTGGGGCTTCTTGAGCCGTGCCCGCTCGCGAATACCACCCAGGTCTTCCAGGGCGATTCCGCGACCGGTGCGTTGAGCCTCCGGCGAGCCCGGCGGGCTTCCCTGCCCGCGCCTTTACCGGGCATCCGGGCAGTTGAAGCTGCTGGCCCGCTATCGACGAGGCGAGTCGGATCTGCTGAACCGGAACGGGCAGTGGTATCTGATCGCGACCTGCGAGGTACCCGAGGCCGAGGAGAACACCAGGTCGGGCACAGCGGGCGTCACCTGAACCGCTGCCGCGAACAGGATCGGAAGCTGCGTGCAAAGCTGCAGCGGAGGGGTACGAAGTCGGCCAAGCGGCGGGCGAAGAGACACCCGATGTTCTTCAGCCGACCGCTGGTGGTCCAGATCGATACCGTGGTGGCGCCCATCTGCCAGGACAGGCAGCGGTCATCGAACGGCTGTGCCGCCCCCGCACGAAACATGATCGGCTTGGAGGTGGCCCTCGTATACCGCTCCGAGCCCGGCCTACCCACATTCCCCGCCCGCGCACTCGCCTTCAGGGCGGCGTAGGCGTCTGCAACCTTCCGCAGCACATGCAGTGCAGGCTGCGCCGACAGCCCCCGCGCCCGCAGGTCAGCGTATGCAAGTGCCTGCAACCCTGCGCGAGAGGTCACCTGACGGGCGAACGCCTCAGCCGAGAGCCAATTCCCTGCCTCGTTGCAGGAACGCAGGGTCACCTCAAGTGCCGCCGCCTGCTCGGGCGTTGGCAGGAGCTTGACCCGCACCACCAGCTTCACGATCACGAAGCTGGACGGCGCCTCCTGCCATGTCCCGCCGAACCACACGGTTCATCCGAACAGGTGACCACCATAGGGAACTACTTGAAGAAGGCGATGCCGTCGTCCGGCATGTCGTCGGGGAGAGCCTTGGCCCAGCGCTCGACGTCCTCCGGGGTGACGACCTTCTTCAGGTGCGCGGACATGTAGGGGCGCAGCTCGACCTCGGGGGTCTGCTTCTCGCCGACCCACATGAGGTCGCTCTTGACGTAGCCGTACAGACGCTTGCCGCCGGTGTACGGGCCCGAGGCCGCCGTACGCGCCACGGCGTCCGTGACCAGGTCGATCTGCGGCTTCTGCTTGGCGAGCTCGCCGTACCAGATCTCCACCACGCCGTCGTCACGGACCATCGTGATCTCGACCTTGCGGTCGGCGTCGACGCGCCAGAAGCCGTGCTCGGACTCCAGCGGACGGACCTTGTTCCCGTCGTTGTCCAGGACCCAGGTGTGGGACTGGTACTCCAGGAAGTCCCGGCCGTCGTGCGAGAAGGTGACCTCCTGCCCGAAGTTGCACTTCTCGGAGCCGGGGAAGTCGTGCACGCCCGCGCCGGCCCAGTTGCCGAGCAGGAAGGCGAGCGGGACGAGCTCCTTGTGGAGGTCGGACGGGATCTCGATCATGAGAGGCGGTTCCTAGGTATGGGTCAGCGCTGGCCCTGGTACAGCTTCTTCGCTGTCAGCCCGGCGAAGGCGAGGACGCCGACGCAGACCAGGGCGAGCAGGATTTCGAAGACAACCTCAAGCACGTGGTGCTCCTACGGTGAGCGAGGGTGGGCGGTACACAGGCCGGGCCCCAGCTTAGTCGGCCGGGGCCCGGCCTTCTCCGCGAGGTAGGCCTCAGCCGAGCAGCTGGCTCTGCAGCGTCACCGTCTGCTGGAAGGGCACGGCCTCGGCGCCGCCCTTCTTGGACTGGACGACCGGCGCGAGGCGCTCACCGGAGACCAGGTAGGCCTGATGGACGTGCTCGGCGCCGAACCGCTTGGTCTCGGTGTACGGGTATCGCCGTAACCCCTCCACCCCGGCCTTCGTCGGGAACTTCTCGTCAATGTGGACCTGGGCGGTGCCACTCAGGGCGAACGTGGGCCGCGACAGAGGTGCCGACGCAGTGGGCTCGCTGGGCGACTTATCAGGTCCGGGTTTCACTCATCGGGGTGACGGATGGCGAACGAGCAACGGAGGGTCGCACACCTGTGTACGTTCGGTGATCGTGAAGTTGGTCTTGCAGGTCAAGCTCGTGCCGGATGCCATCCAGGCACCGAAGCTCAAGCGCACCCTGCCCACGGTCAATGAGGCAGCCAACCGGGTGTCAACCACGGGCTTCCAGCGCTTCGGACTCAAGGCATCTGTCCGTGAACTGCGCAAGCTGTGCTACGGCGACCTCAAAGCCTGGGGCTTCGGAGCCCAGGCCGCGCAGCACATCATCAAGCGCGTCGCGGACGCCTACACGACCCTGCGGGCGAACCTCCGGGCCGGAAACTTCGGCCCGGAGGGATCAAAGCGCCGCGGCAGGGCCGAGTCCAAGCCAGTCGTCTTTCGTCCGTATGCGGCGCACACGTACGACGACCGGTGCCTGTCGTGGAACTACGACGCTCAGACCGTGAGCATCTGGACCCTAGACGGCAGGGTCAAGAACATCAGGTTCACCTGCTCCCCGGAAGCGCTCAAAGCTCTGCCCGAACACCGGCAGGGTGAGTCCGACTTGGTTTTCCGAGACGGCAAGTGGTTCCTGATCGCCACCATCGACATCCCCGAGCCGGAGGCGTTCAACCCGAAGGACTTCGTCGGCGTGGACCGAGGCATCGTCAACCTCGCCACCACCTCGGACGGAGACAACCACCAAGGTCGCAGGCTCGGCCGCTACCGGCGCTGGCAGGCCCGCAAGCGGGCCGAGATCCAGGCCAAGCAGACGCGGTCCGCCAAACAGCTCCTCAAGAAGCGGGCGAAGAAGGAATCCCGCCACGCCACCCACGTCAACCACAAGGTGGCCAAGACTGTCGTTGCTGTCGCCCAACGCACCGAGCGCGGCATCGCCCTGGAAGAGCTTCAGGGCATCCGCGAACGGGTTACGGTTTCCCGCGACCAGCGAGCACGACTGTCCTCCTGGCCCTTCCACCAACTCGGCGCGTTCATCGCTTACAAGGCCAAGCGTGCCGGGGTGCCGTACATCGAGGTGGATCCGGCCTACACCTCGCAGCGCTGCCCGCGCTGCGGACATACCGAGCGTGCCAACCGGCCCACTCGGGACACCTTCCGTTGTCGTCGGTGCGGCCTCGCTGGGCCCGCCGACCACGTCGCCGGGGTCAACGTGCGCGACCGCGCACGCTCAGCGTGGGTATTCGTCAACATGCCCGATCCAGCCCCGGCATAGCCGGGTCCGGTAGATGTGACCCGTGACCGCCCTGCCGTAGGGGCAATCGGGAGCATAAACGGAGCCCTAGATGGACCGAGGCAGCAGGCTCGGTCTTCAGGGCCGAGTAGTTGACGTACTTCCAAGACGTCCCACATCGCGAAACGCGCGTTCCGTAGGCACGGGCAGGGGCCCATGCACCAAGGACTGAATTGCAGGCGAGACGATTACGATGCAGCCATGGCGAAGAAGCTCGTGATCAAGGTGACGGCGGGGGCCGATGCCCCCGAGCGCTGCTCGCAGGCGTTCACGGTGGCGGCGGTGGCCGTGGCCAGCGGGGTGGAGGTCTCCGTGTGGCTGACCGGGGAGTCCGCGTGGTTCGCGCTGCCGGGCCGCGCCGCCGAGTTCGAACTGCCGCATGCGGCCCCGCTCCCCGACCTGATCGACTCGATCCTGGCCGGCGGCACGCTGACGTTGTGCACCCAGTGCGCGGCCCGTCGGGACATCACGGAGAAGGACGTCGTCGAGGGCGTACGGATCGCGGGGGCGCAGGTGTTCGTGCAGGAGGCGCTCGGCGACGGGACGCAGGCGCTGGTCTACTGAGCCGTCCGCAGAAACCCAGCCCGTCCGGCGTGAGGACGAGGCTCCTTCAGGGGGCGAAAAACGCCTCCTACCGCGGCCGCTTCTTCCCGTCCAGCTCGTCCCACCAGTCGTCCGACTTCGGGTCACCGGACGGGTCGTCCCACCAGCGGTCGTCAGGACCGCGCCGGTTGGCGGCCATCGCGGCGACCGGGGGGATCAGCATGGCGACCACGCACATGCCGACGGCCACCGGAACCGACCAGAGGCGCACGACGGACCAGGCCAGGACGAAGAGCCCGATGCACGTGCCCATCATGGCGAAGTAGACATGACGTCGTCGTGCCAGCATGAGTCCAGCGTAGGCCCGTCCACGGACATGCCGAAGGGCCGCACCCGGCAGGGTGCGGCCCTTCGGTCGGTCTCGGCGGTTCAGACCGCGATCGCGACCTCCGCGAGGCCGCCCTGCTGGGCGACGACCGTGCGGTCGGCGGTGCCGCCGGGGACCAGGGCGCGGACGGTCCAGGTGCCCTCGGCCGCGTAGAAACGGAACTGGCCCGTCGCCGAGGTGGGGACCTCGGCGGTGAACTCGCCGGTCGAGTCCAGGAGGCGGACGTAGCCCACCACCGGCTCGCCGTCGCGGGTCACCTGGCCCTGGATCGTGGTCTCACCGGGCTTGATCGTCGAGGCGTCCGGGCCGCCGGCCTTCGCTCCACACATGTCTTTCTCCAAGAGGGGTCTGACCGGAAGGAAGGCCGGTCGGGATTGAGCGGGGTCTGTGCTTACTTGTTGGCGCCGAGCTCGATCGGAACGCCGACCAGGCTGCCGTACTCGGTCCAGGAGCCGTCGTAGTTCTTGACGTTCTCCACGCCCAGCAGCTCGTGCAGCACGAACCAGGTGAGAGCCGAGCGCTCACCGATGCGGCAGTAGGCGATGGTGTCCTTCGCCAGGTCCACCTGCTCCTCGGCGTAGAGCTCCTTGAGCTCGTCGTCCGACTTGAAGGTGCCGTCGTCGTTGGCGTTCTTCGACCACGGGATGTTGCGGGCGGACGGGACGTGGCCCGAACGCTGCGACTGCTCCTGCGGAAGGTGCGCCGGCGCGAGCAGCTTGCCGCTGAACTCGTCGGGCGAACGGACGTCGACGAGGTTCTGCGAACCGATCGCCGCCACCACGTCGTCGCGGAAGGCGCGGATCGCGGTGTTCTGGGGCTTGGCCTTGTAGTCGGTGGCGGCCCGCTCCGGGACCTCCTCGACCAGCTCGCGGGCGTCCAGCTCCCACTTCTTGCGGCCGCCGTCGAGGAGCTTGACGTTCTCGTGGCCGTAGAGCTTGAAGTACCAGTAGGCGTAGGACGCGAACCAGTTGTTGTTGCCGCCGTAGAGGATCACCAGCGTGTCGTTGGCGATGCCCTTCGCCGAGAGGAGCTTCTCGAAGCCCTCCTGGTCGATGAAGTCACGGCGGACCGGGTCCTGCAGGTCCTTCGTCCAGTCGATCCGGATCGCGTTCTTGATGTGGTTCTTCTCGTAGGCGGACGTGTCTTCGTCCACCTCCACGATCGCGATGTCGGCGTTGTCGAGGTTGGCCTCGACCCAGTCGGCGTCGACCAGGACGTCGCTGCGGCTCATGCTCTTTCTCCTCCGGGGCAGTTACGGCGGGGCGTGCGAGTGCGAGGGTGCGTGGCCCGGTGCGGGCGCGGCGCACGGATGCCCTGGAATCAGGGCGAGGGGATGCGGAAGGACGGAGCTTCCGCTCAGAAGGTGCGACAGAGCATGGCGGCAACGCGGCACAGGTCCACTGCCCGCCGCTTCGTGAGATCCGCCTGTCGCTTCATGCGTCGATCGTAGGGACGGACAGCCTGGCGTGTCACCGGCGTGTCGTATTTTGAGACGCGATCGTCCGGGATGTGGGATGCGAGCAGCGCCCGGACCGTGTTCGCACGGGTTTCGGGCGCCGGTGGCCGTCGCCACATCTGCGGTGCGGACGGCCCGTCTCGCTCCTCGGACAGTTCCTGTCCGCCGAACGCGGTCCTACCCGGCCAGCTCGACGTTCGAACCCTTTACCGTCACCTCTACGCCGTTCTGCGCGGCCTCGACCTTGTCGAGCTGCACACCGCCGGGCAGATCGTCGATCTTCTGCTCGAAGTCGGTGATCGAGCGGACCTTGCCCTCCGCGACCTCGACGACCATGTTCGGCAGGTTGTCCGCGTGCACCTTCACGGTGTCGCCGTCGACGGTGACCGTGCTGAGCACCGGATACGTCGTCGACTTGCCCAGGGCCGTGACCTTGACGTTCACCTTGATCTTGCCGTTGCCGCCGTCGGAGAGGCCGACGACCTCGGCCGTCACCCCGGTGAAGATCTCCGTCGGTTCGGACGCGGCGGCCTCGAGCAGCTCGTCGTAGGAGATGCTCGCGGTGCCGTTCGCGGTGGCGGCGGTCGCGGAGCTGTAGTCGCCGGAGAAGGCGACGCCCTTGAAGTTCGCCTTGATGTCGTCGATGCGGATCTTGTCGCCCGTGGTGCCGGCGGCGGCCTCGTAGTCCTTGATGCCGACCTCGGTGTCGTCGAGCTCGCCGGAGACGACCTGGGTGAGGAACGGGAAGCCCTTGATCGACACATCGGGCGTGGAGGAGAGGTTCTCGGTGGTCCTGAGCTTGTCCGCCACCTCGCCCTCCGCGAAGTGGACCGCGACACGGTCGGCGATCACGAAGAGGCCGCCCAGAATGACGACGACGATCAGAAGTATTCGCAGTGCGCGCATTCTTTGGTGTTCCCCCACCTAGGCGGTCTACGTCCGGGGGCCACCGTAACTGCGGCGGGGACGCCGACCAGGAGTTTGTCGATCACCTGTGACAAGGCGGGCCCGGGCTTTACCCGAGCGCCCGCCCCAGCACGTACACCGTCGGTGCCGCGGCGGCCAGCGGCAGGGCCACGCCCGCCGTGAAGTGCACGAAGCGGGACGGGTAGTCATAGCTCGCGACCCGGTGGCCGATCAGCGCGCACATCCCCGCGCCCGCACCCAGCAGCGCGCCCTCGGAGCCCAGGTCCGTCATCCCGCCGACCGCGATGCCCGCGCCCGCCGCGGCGAGCAGCGAGACCACCACGGAGGCCGGCGTCGGCAGCGGCAGCGCACGGGCCAGGACGGCGACCGCGACCGAGGCCGCGCCGACCGTCACCGCGTCCGCGGCGGCCGCGAGATAGCCGGACGCGATGATCGCCAGGGCCGCCGAGGCGACGGTGGCCATCAGGCCGTACATCCGGGTGTCGGCGTCGGCGTGCGAGCGCAGCTGGAGCACCAGGGAGAGCAGCACCCACACGCCCAGCGTCCCGAGGATCGCGGACGGCGCGTGGTCGGACGCCAGCAGCGCCACGTCCGCGACCAGCGCGCCCAGGAACGCCAGCGCGATGCCCTGCCGGGCGGGCCACATGCCGTTCAGCCGGAACCAGCCGGCCGCCGTCACGGCCTGGAGGGCGACGAGCGGGACGAGCAGTGCGTACGACCCGACGGCCGCCGTGCCGGCGAGGAGCAGACCGAGCAGCGCGGTGAGCGCGGCGGGCTGCATGCCGGGCTCGATGACCGGGGAGCGGCCCTCGAGCCGGGCGCGCTGGGCGTCGGTGATGCGGGCGTTGCCGCCGATGCTGGCGGGGCCGTAGCCGGAGGTGACGGGGGCCTGCGGAGGGGTCGCCACGGGGGCCGGCGGCTCGGCGTACGCCTGCTGCGGCGCGTACGAGGTGTCCGCGGCCGGCGCGACCGGTGCCTGGGCCTGGGTCTCCCAGGTCTGGCCCTGCCACTGCTGGGTGTACTGCTGGGCGGCCTGCGGATCCTCGTAGCCCTGCTGCTGCCCGGGCCAGGACTGCTGCTGATGCTGGGGCTGGGGCTGGGACTGGTGCTGAGGCTGCTGCCAGTACGGGTCGTACCCCTGCTGGTACTGCTGCTGCCCCTCATACGGCTGGTCGGTCATCGTCACCCTCCTGCGAACGGCGGGAGCACCTCGACCGTGCCGCCGTCGGCCAGCCGTACCGTCTCATGTCCGCGGGTGCCCACGGGGTCACCGTCGATGAGGAACGAGCATCGCTGCAGGACGCGCGTGAGTTCGCCGGGGTGTCGCCCGCGCACCGCGTCGAGCGCCTCGGCGAGCGTGTCCGCGTCGTACGCCTCCTCGGCGACGCCGGCCGCGGACTTGGCGGCGGCCCAGTAGCGGACCGTGACCTTGGGCATCCGGTTCCTCAATCAATCGGCTGTGTACACGGTCAGGCTAGCCGCCCTGTGCGACGGCCCAGTCCCCGATGCGCCCCAGCAGCTCGTCCGGCGCCGCGTTCTCGGCATGGCCCATGCCGGGCTCCAGCCACAGTTCGCCGTGGTCACCGGCGGCCGCGGCGAGCATGCGGGGGTGATCGAGGGGGAAATAGCCGTCGCGGTCGCCGTGGACGACGAGGAGAGGAGTGGGGGCGATCCTCGGGACGGCCTCCACGGGGGACAGCGGGACCGGGTCCCACTCCCGGTGGTGGATCCTCGTCCGCAGGCCGTAGCGGCCGACCAGACGGCCCTCGGGGCGGGTTATCAGCCAGTGGACCCTGCGCATAGGGGCCGTGCCGCGGTAGTACCAGCGAGCCGGAGCACTCACCGAGACCACCGCGTCCGAATGCGCTTCCGTGCGCCCCTCGCGCCCCGAGTCACCGCCCGGCCGGTACAGGGCCGCGTGCCGCAGCACCACAGAACCGCCCATGGAGAAGCCGACGGTCACCACGCGCGTGTGCCCGAGCGACCTGGCCCACTCCACCGCGGCCGCCAGATCCAGCACCTCGCGGTCCCCCACCGTCGAGCGCCCACCGGAGGCCCCGTGGCCGCGGAAGGAGAACGTGACCACGGCCCCGTACTGCGTGAAAGTCTCGGCCACCCGGCGAACATGAGGACGATCCACATCGCCGGTGAAACCGTGCGCGACGACGAACACGAGACCACGCGCGGATGAAGCGGAGGTGTCGTATACAACGGCCGACGGATCGTATACGGAATCGATCGTCACACCGTCGGTGGTGTGCAGAAACGTCCGTATAGGTGTGCCTCTGTTCGTCTCAGAGTGCGGAATCGGGGTGGATCGCACCACACGACCTGCCGGATCAATGCGCATGTGGGCTATTCTCCTCAACAGAGGACTCGGGCAATGCAGCCCCCGAGTCCTTTTGTGCTTTCGGATCACCTGTATACGAAAGCTACGACCTCGCCGGGACCGAGGAGGAACCAGCCGTATGAGTTCTCTGCTGCTCCTGACCAATGCCCTCCAGCCATCGACGGAGGTGCTTCCCGCTCTCGGCCTGCTCCTGCACAACGTGCGAGTGGCCCCGGCAGAAGGCCCTGCCCTCGTCGACACCCCTGGTGCCGACGTGATCCTCATCGACGGCCGCCGCGATCTGCCACAGGTCCGCAGCCTGTGCCAGCTCCTGCGCTCCACGGGGCCGGGCTGTCCGCTCATCCTCGTCGTCACCGAGGGCGGCCTCGCCGCCGTCACCGCCGACTGGGGCATCGACGACGTCCTGCTCGACACCGCCGGACCGGCCGAGGTCGAGGCACGACTGCGCCTGGCCATGGGCCGGCAGCAGATCGTCAACGACGACTCCCCCATGGAGATCCGCAACGGCGACCTCTCGGTCGACGAGGCGACCTACAGCGCCAAACTGAAGGGCCGGGTCCTCGACCTGACCTTCAAGGAGTTCGAACTCCTCAAATACCTCGCCCAGCACCCGGGCCGCGTCTTCACACGCGCCCAGCTGCTTCAGGAGGTATGGGGCTACGACTACTTCGGTGGCACCCGGACCGTGGACGTGCACGTACGACGTCTGCGCGCCAAGCTCGGCCCCGAGCACGAGTCGCTCATCGGAACCGTCCGTAACGTCGGTTATCGATTCGTTACTCCGGAGAAGGGTGGGGCTGTCTCGGACGAGGCAAAGTCCAAGAGCGCCCAGCCAAAGGCGGAGGATGCGGACGAGACGGCCGCCCTGGACGCGGCCGAGGTCAATGCCGACCTCTAGCGGTCGTCGGAAACGCTCGGGCGGGGCACAGGGAAGCTCCTTCACGCCCTGCCCAGAGCGGGTCCATCCGCGTAGACTCCGCGCGTGGCCAAGGTAACCAGGGATGATGTGGCGCGGCTGGCGGGGACGTCCACCGCCGTCGTCAGCTATGTCATCAACAACGGACCCCGGCCGGTTGCCCCGGCCACGCGCGAGCGTGTCCTCGCCGCGATCAAGGAACTGGGTTATCGGCCCGACCGGGTCGCCCAGGCGATGGCATCGCGGCGCACCGACCTCATAGGCCTGATCGTGCCGGACGCGCGCCAGCCCTTCTTCGGGGAGATGGCGCACGCGGTCGAACAGGCCGCGTCCGAGCGCGGAAAAATGGTGCTGGTCGGCAACTCCGACTACATCGCCGAGCGCGAGGTCCACTATCTGCGGGCCTTCCTCGGCATGCGGGTCTCCGGCCTGATCCTGGTCAGCCACGCGCTGAACGACAACGCCGCCGCCGAGATCGACGCCTGGGACGCCCGCCTGGTGCTCCTGCACGAGCGGCCCGAGGCGATCGACGACGTCGCGGTGGTCACGGACGACCTCGGCGGCGCCGAGGTCGCCACCCGCCACCTCCTGGAACACGGCTACGCCTACGTCGCCTGTATGGGCGGCACCGCCGAGACCCCCTCCGTCGGCGACCCGGTCTCCGACCACGTCGAGGGCTGGCGGCGCGCGATGGACGAGGCGGGGATCTCCACCGAGGGGCGGCTCTTCGAGGCGCCGTACAACCGCTACGACGCGTATCAGGTGGCGCTGGGTGTGCTGTCGGGCCCCGAGCGTCCGCCCGCGATCTTCTGCTCCACCGACGACCAGGCGATCGGCGTGCTGCGCGCGGCACGCGAGCTGCGGATCGATGTGCCGGGTGAGCTGGCGGTGATCGGGTTCGACGACATCAAGGAAGCCGCGCTGGCGGATCCGCCGATGACAACGGTCGCTTCGGACCGGTCGGCGATGGCGCGGGCGGCGGTGGACCTGGTGCTCGATGACGGGCTGCGGGTCGCGGGTTCGCGCCGGGAGCGGTTGAAGGTGTTTCCGTCGAGGCTTGTTGTGCGGCGCTCTTGCGGGTGTGCGTAAGTCCGGCTGTCGTTCGTCCGCGGCTTGTCCGTGGCTGGTCGCGCCCCGCGGCGGAGCCGCAGATCGATACAGCCCCGCGCCCCTGGTGGGCTTCTATGAAGCTTGTCTGAGAGGCTCCCGCCCGCTCCCTGGTCCGGCTTTATATCGGGCGAACGAGGTTCTCGCGGCGTTCTCAGGGAGCACTCAGGGAGCTCTCATGGTGGGGCGACAAGCTCAGTGCCATGACCGAGAGCTTCCGCCGCGACGGCGAGTACGAGCAGTACGCGAACCCCTACCAGGGCGCCCAGCAGCACGCCTCCTCCCCCGTGAACCCGGAGTGGCCGCCCCCGCCGGCGCAGCCGCCCGCGCCGCAGCCGGTGACCGTCGAGCCGGGTACGACCGTGTGGTCGGCCCAGCAGCAGGCGGCCTACGCCACGTCCGCTGACGGCGGCGACGGCAACGGCAACGGCGGCGGTACGGCTCTCCTCACCGCGGCACCGGCGGAGCCTGCCGCGCCGAAGAAGCGGACCCGGGGTCCCCTCGCCCTCCTCGCCGCCGTGGCGATCGTCGCCGCGGCGATCGGCGGCGGTACGGCCTACGGCATCCAGGAACTCACCGGCAACGACACGGTCACCTCCAGCAGCACCAGCACCAACGTCATCCCGTCCTCCGCCAAGGGCACGGTCTCCGGGGTCGCCAAGGCGGTCAGCCCGAGCATCGTCGAGATCAACGCGACGCTGAGCAACGGCTCCTCCACCGGCTCCGGCGTGATCATCACCGGCGACGGCGAGATCATCACCAACAACCACGTCGTCTCCGGCGCCTCCTCGATCAAGGTCTCGACGAGCGACGGCAAGGAGTACACGGCCAAGGTCGTCGGCACCGACAGCGCCAAGGACCTCGCCCTGATCAAGCTGGAGAACGCCTCCGGGCTGACCCCCGCGACCCTCGGCAACTCCGACGGTGTCCAGGTCGGCGACGAGGTCGTGGCGATCGGCTCCCCCGAGGGCCTGACCGGCACCGTCACCAGCGGCATCGTCTCGGCGCTCGACCGCGACGTGACCGTCTCGACCGACGAGAGCCAGAGCCAGGGCGGCCAGGGCGGCGGCAGCGGGCAGTGGCCGTTCGAGTTCGGTGGCCAGGAGTTCAACGGCGACACCGGTTCGTCCACGACGACGTACAAGGCGCTCCAGACCGACGCGTCCCTGAACCCCGGCAACTCCGGCGGCGCGCTGATCGACATGAACGGCAACATCGTCGGCATCAACTCGGCGATGTACTCGGCCGCGGACTCCACCTCCTCGTCCAGCGCCGGCAGCGTCGGCCTCGGTTTCGCCATCCCGATCAACACCGTCAAGGCCGACCTGGCGAAGCTGCGGGCCGGCGGCAGCGACAGCTGAACCACCTCTGAGCAGCAAGGAGTACGTCATGATCAAGCAGGTTTCCCACCCGGTGGCCGACGACGACCCGGCCGGCTTCGCCCTCGCGCTGGCAGTGGCGTACGAACTCGACGCGCCCACCGCGGCGGTCCGCGCCCCCGAGATCTCGACCGCGGCCGCCCGGCACGCGGCGAGGGTCGCCCGGCGTCGTACGGTTCGCGGCTGATCCACACCGTGTTCGACCCCGCCGCACCGAAACATGCGAGGCTGAGAGCGACCCAGCCCCGTCCCACCGCACCCCGAGGAACCGCGAGCGATGAGCCCCGCCGATGGCGACCGTGACCCCCAGCGCATCCTGATCGTCGACGACGAGCCGGCCGTGCGCGAAGCACTTCAGCGCAGCCTCGCCTTCGAGGGGTACGACACCGAGGTCGCGGTCGACGGCGCGGACGCGCTGGAGAAGGCGACGGCGTACCAGCCGGACCTGGTGGTCCTCGACATCCAGATGCCGCGCATGGACGGCCTGACCGCCGCGCGGCGCATGCGGGGCGCGGGCACGACGACGCCGATCCTGATGCTGACGGCTCGGGACACGGTCGGTGACCGGGTGACGGGTCTCGACGCCGGCGCCGACGACTACCTGGTCAAGCCGTTCGAACTGGACGAGCTGTTCGCGCGGGTCCGTGCGCTGCTGCGGCGCAGCTCCTACGCTGCGGCGAACGCGGGGGCCGCTGTTCAGGAGGACGAGGCGCTGACCTTCGCGGACCTCCGCATGGATCTGGCGACGCGGGAGGTGACCCGTGCCGGGCGCCCGGTGGAGCTGACCCGTACCGAGTTCACGCTGCTGGAGATGTTCATGGCGCATCCGCGCCAGGTGCTGACCCGTGAGCAGATCCTCAAGGCGGTCTGGGGCTTCGACTTCGAGCCGTCGTCGAACTCCCTCGACGTGTATGTGATGTACCTGCGCCGCAAGACGGAGGCGGGCGGAGAGCCTCGGCTCGTGCACACGGTGCGTGGCGTGGGGTACGTGTTGCGGCAGGGCGGGGCCGAGTGAACAGGGTTCTGCACCGGTTCCGGACGCTTCCCATCCGGGCGCGGCTGTCGTTGCTGGTCGCGGCGGCGGTGGCGTTCGCGGTGGCGGCGGTTTCGGTGACCTGTTGGTTCATCGTGCAGGGGAAGTTGTACGAGCAGGTGAACAACGATCTCGAGAAGATGCTCGGGCGTGGCGTGGGCCCGGACGGCGTGATCGTTTGCGCCACCTCCTCGCAGTCAAGCAACTCCGACAAGGACGAGTTCCAACCCCGGAACGGCTATGTGCAGCTCGTCAGGGAAGACGGTACGACCTGCGTCCCCCGGTACTCCGAAGGCACGGTCAAGGTCACGGACTCAGACAAGAGCGTGATCAGCAGGGCCGACCCCGACAGGGGGATCTATCGCAACGGCACGGATGAGGACGGCAATGCGGTCCGTGTATTGACCGTCTACAAGGGCATCGACCAGGTCACCTCGAAACCGGCCGCCCTCATGGTCGCGACCTCTCTCAAGGGCACCCAGTCCACGCTCAACGAACTCGCCCTCATCCTCCTCCTCGTCTCCGGCGTTGGAGTCCTCGGTGCCGGAGCCGCCGGGCTCGCCGTGGCCCGCGCGGGGCTTCGTCCTGTCGACAAGCTCACCGAGGCCGTCGAGCACGTGGCGCGTACCGAGGACTTGAGTGTCCGTATCCCCGTCGAGGAGGACTCCGAGGACGAGGTGGCCCGGCTCTCGCGGTCGTTCAACTCGATGACCTCGTCCCTCGCCAGCTCCCGTGAGCTCCAGCAGCAGCTGATCGCGGACGCCGGCCACGAACTCCGTACCCCCCTCACCTCCCTCCGCACCAACATCGAGCTCCTGACCCGCAGTGAGGAGACCGGTCGCCCCATCCCCGAGGCGGACCGCAAGGCGCTGCTCGCCTCGGTGAAGGCGCAGATGACCGAACTGGCGGCTCTCATAGGCGACTTGCAGGAGCTGTCGAGGTCGGAGGGGCAGCGGGGGGAACGTGTGCAGGTCGTCTCGCTGGAGGACACCGTCGAGTCCGCCCTGCGTCGCGCGCGGCTGCGCGGACCCGAGCTGACCATCGACGCCGACCTCCGGCCCTGGTACGTCCGTGCCGAGCCCGCCGCTCTGGAACGTGCCGTGGTCAACATCCTCGACAACGCCGTGAAGTTCAGCCCCGAGGGCGGCTCGGTCGAGGTCCGGTTGACCTCCGACGGCACCCTCACCGTCCGCGACCACGGCCCCGGCATCGCCGAGGACGAACTCCCGCACGTCTTCGACCGTTTCTGGCGCTCACCGAGCGCCCGCGCGCTCCCCGGTTCGGGCCTCGGTCTCTCCATCGTCGCCCGCACGGTGGAGCAGGCCGGCGGTCAGGTGACGCTGGGGCACGCGCCGGGCGGCGGCACCATCGCGACCGTGCACATGCCGGGTGCGCCCACTCCTCCGCCGGAGAATCCTGCTGCTGGACAGTGACGGCCAAGCTGTCAATGTCCTGTCAAAGCTCCCGCGTTTTCGACCCTACTCACGGGTTCTCTGCCACCTTCCTGAGCTGTCGAACAGATGCCCCACGCATCTGCCCTCAACGCTCAGGAGTGAAGAACCCCCCATGCGCACGTTTCGCACATCGACTCTGAAGAAGAGCGCCCTGGCCGCCGCGTCCGTGGCCCTCGCCGTCACCGGACTGCTGGCCGGCTCCGGCACCGCGCAGGCCGCCGGCCCCGGCGGCGCCCAGAACGTCCGGGGCGTGGACCCCGGGAACACCGACGTCATGCTCGACCGGCTGTGCGGCCAGGAGACCAGCCTGACCGGGGTCTACGGCGCCTACAACGTCGACACCGGCGAGTTCAAGACCCGGGACGAGTACCTGCGGGATGTCGTCGGGCTGTGGGTGCCCGCCGGACCGTGGGAGCTGTTCCGCGGCTGGTGCGGGTACGCGCAGGCGTCCACCTGGTCGGTCAAGGGCGAGCCCGTCCGCACCTCGGAGTGGACCGGCAACCACGGCACGACGGAGGACAAGGTGACCTTCGTCAGCGGCTACAGCACCAAGACGTTCGCCAAGAAGAGCGTCGGCGCCAACATCAGCCTCTCCCTGGCCAAGAGCATCTTCTCCGGCACCGTGGGCGGCAGCGCCGGCTACGAGTGGGGCTGGGAGAAGAGCTCGTCCTTCGAGCGCCGCAGCGAGAAGTCGATACCGCCGTGCACCCAGGTCGCGACGACCTGGACGCCGTACCAGCGGGTGGTCCGCGTGAACCCGGTCTTCTACGTCGAGGACTACCAGTGGAACAAGGGCGACGGCGAGGTCACCGCGCACACCTGGCGTGGCCGGGACGCGAGCTGGAAGACGATCTACTCGTACGGCTACTACATCGACGGCGTCTCCGACAAGCTCCTGCCCAACGGCCAGCCGGACGGCCGTGAGGACAAGTGGCAGGAGAACCTCGACCCCAAGTCCTGCGCCAAGTAGCCGAACTGGCCGATTCGCGCGGCAACCTTCCGTGCGGGGGCGGCGACTGCACTGCGGTCCCTACCCCCGCACGGAACGGAATCCCCCCCATGAGTGAGATCCGCGGCAAGGCCCGCCACCGCCGGAGGAAGACAGCCCTCGCGGTGAGCGTCCCGCTCGCTCTGACCGCCGCCGGCGTCACGGCGTACGGCTACCTCCCGGGCACCCAGTCCCACGCGTCCGCCGCCACCGCCGCGGCCCCCGCGTGGGCGACCGCCACCGCCGACGGCTTCGCCTCGGTCAACGCGCTGGGGCAGAACGGCACTTACGGAGGGCGCGACGGGCAGATCGTCACCGTCAAGACGCTCGCCGACCTGGAGAAGTACGCGACCGCGGCCGAACCGTACGTGATCGTCGTCGCCGCGACCATCAACATGAACCCGGTCGGCAAGGAGATCAAGGTCCAGTCCGACAAGACCATCGTCGGGGCCGGGACCTCCGGGCACATCGTCGGCGGCGGGTTCTTCCTCGGGTCCGGCGTGCACAACGTGATCATCCGGAACCTGACCATCCGGGACGCCTATCAGGGCATCTGGAACGACAAGGACCACGACTTCGACGCCGTCCAGATGGACGGTGCCCATCACGTCTGGATCGACCACAACGATCTGCGGCACATGGCCGACGGGCTCATCGACGTCCGCAAGGACAGCACCTATGTGACCGTCTCCTGGAACAAACTCAGCCAGGACAACAAGGCGTTCGGCATCGGGTGGACGGAGAACGTCGTCACCGACATCACCATCCACCACAACTGGATCCGCGAGACCGAGCAGCGCAACCCGTCGACGGACAACGCCGCCCACGCGCACCTCTACAACAACTTCCTCGAGGACGTCGCCGACACCGACATCAAGTCGTCGTACGGCAATTACTCGCGCGGCGCCACCAAGATGGTCCTGGAGAACTCCTACTTCCAGGGCGTCAACAACCCCGTCATCAAGGACAGCACCGCGACGATCGTGCAGAAGGGGAACACCTTCGTCGGCACCAGCGGGCGCAACGAGAGCGGGGGCACGGCCTTCACCCCCGGCTCCTACTACAGCTACACCCTCGACAAGACCGCCGACGTGCCGAGCCTGCTGAAGTCCGGTGCGGGGCCGCGCGGTTCGATCGGTACGACGGCCACGACCACGGCCGCCACTGCCGCCGCCACCCTCACCGTCGCCAAGGACGGCAGCGGGCAGTACTCGACCGTGCAGGCCGCGGTGAACGCCGTACCGGCCAACAACCCCTCCCGCGTGGTGATCTCGGTGAAGCCGGGGACCTACCGCGAGCTGGTCAAGGTGCCGTCCAACAAACCGCACGTCACCATCCAGGGGGCGGGCGGCAGCCGTAAGGACACGGTGATCGTCTACAACAACGCGTCGGGCACACCCAAGCCCGACGGCTCCGGCACCTACGGCACCGGCGGCAGCGCCACCGTCGCCGTCGAGGCCGACGACTTCCAGGCCCGCAACCTGACCATCTCCAACGACTTCGACGAGGCCAGCCACCAGGACATCGCGGGCCAGGCGGTCGCCCTGCGGACCGCCGCCGACAAGGTGTTCCTCGACGGGATCATCGTCAGCGGCGACCAGGACACCCTGCTCGTGGACACCGCGGCGAAGGACAAGCTGGGCCGGGTCTACATGACCAACTCCTACGTCATCGGCAACGTCGACTTCATCTTCGGCCGGGCCACCACGGTGATCGACAAGTCGGTCATCACCCTGAAGAAGCGCTGGAACGGCACCTCGGCCGGTTACGTCACCGCGCCCAGTACCGCCGCCGACCGCAAGGGCATCCTCATCGCCAACTCGACGGTGAACGGGGACGTCTCCGCCGCGAGCTTCTACCTGGGCCGCCCCTGGCACGCCGGCGGCGACACGACCCTCGACCCGCAGACCACGGTCCGGAACACGTCGTTGAGCGCCGCGATCAGGTCCACGCCGTGGACCGACATGAGCGGCTTCTCCTGGAAGGCCGACCGGTTCGCCGAGTACAAGAACACCGGCGCCGGTTCCGGCAGCGCGAGCGGCGACCGGCCCCAGCTGACCGACTCCCAGGCCACCGGCCAGGAGGTCGCGGACTGGCTCGGCGGCTGGACGCCGACCGCTTCCTGACCCACGGGTCCCCGTCCTACGATCATCCCGACCACGGGGAGGGATCATGGGCGGGGACATCATCAGGGAGTACCGCAGACAGGGGCCGGCGTGGAAGCCCCTCGGCGCCGTCGCGCTCTTCTTCGCGGCCGGCGTCGGGGAAGTACTGCTCAACGGGGTGCCGTTCCGGCCCGCGGTGGCCCTGGTGACCGTCCTGCTGCTCTCCAACGGCTGGATGGCGATTGCCCTGCTGCGGGCCCGTACCGTCGTACGGCCCGGCGGGATCACCTCGTACAGCGCCCTGCGCGTGCGGAAGTGGACCTGGCACGACATCCAGGACCTGCGCGTCGAGAACGCTCCGCAGGAGTCCAGTCTCCGGTTCATCACCTGCCTGTACGAGACGGTGGGGCGCCGGACCGTGCTGCCCTTCGTCAACGACCGGTGTGTGACGGACCTGCACGCCGAGACCGAGTTCCTGCGGGGTGTCCTGGCGGGTGGTCGGGGGGTGGCATAGCCAGCCGGGCGTATGTCCCGCCGCGCTCCACGAGTTCGTCGTGCGTGCCGACCTCGACCAGCCGGCCCTCGTCCACGACGAGGACGCGGTCGGCGTCGGGGGCGAGGCTCAGATCGTGGGTGATCATGATCGTCGTACGGCCGGACATCAGGTGGCGCAGCGGCTTCATGATGCGGCGGGCGGCCACCGAGTCGAGGCCAGTGGTGGGTTCGTCGAGGATCAGGACGGGGGCGGCGCGCAGCATCGCGCGGGCGATGGCGATCCGCTTGAGCTGGCCGCCGGAGAGGGCGGCGGTGCCGGGGGCGATGACGGTGCCGTAGCCGCCGGGGAGTTCGGCGATGAACTCGTGCGCCGCGGCAGCCCGCGCGGCCCGCCCGATGTCCTCGTCGGTGGCGCCGGGGCGGCCGCACTCGATGTTCTCGCGGATCGTGCCGTGCAGGACGAGCGTCTCCTGCGGCAGCAGCGCCACGTTCTCGCGCAGGAATTCCAGGGGTACGTCGGTCAGCGGGACGCCGTCCAGGCAGAGCACTCCGGACGAGGGGTCGTAGAAGCGGAGCAGCAGCTTGGCGAGGGTGGACTTGCCGGCGCCGCTCGGGCCGGTGACGAGGACGAGTTCGCCGGGGGCGGCCTGGAAGGTGACGTCGTGCAGGGAGTCCCTGGCGGCGCCGGGGTAGCGGAAGCCGGCGCCGTGGACGCTGACCCAGCCGCGTACCGGCCAGTCCCGGACCGGTTCGGCGGGGTCGGTGACGGCGGGTTCGGCGTCGAGGATCTCGTTGAGCCGCTGGGCGCCCGCGGTGGCGGCGGTGAGGGTGAGGCCGAGCTGGCCGAGGTTGCGGACCGGTGGGTAGAGGTAGCCGATGAACGCGGCGAAGGCGAGGAGCCGGCCGAGGGTCATGCGGTCGGCGGAGATCTCCCAGACGCCGAGTCCGATGACGGCGAGGACGCAGACCGTCTCGACGACCTCGACGAACTGTTCGTACATCTCGCTGAGCCGTGCCCCGCGCACGGATGCCTTCATCCAGGCGCGGGCCTCGCGGTCGAGCCGCTTCTCCTCGTCGGCGCGGCGGTTGTAGGCCTGGGTCAGCACCACATTGCCGAGGGACTCCTCGACGACGGAGGTGATGGCGCCGTCGGCGGTCCGCTCGTCCTGGGAGGCGCTCCTGATGCGGCCGGCGAAGCGGCGGGCGGCCAGCAGGAACAGGGGGGCGAGGACGAAGGTGACGAGGGCCAGGTCCCAGCGCAGATACAGGGCGGCGGCGGAGTAGAAGACGGCGGAGAACGCGGCGGCGACGGTGCCGACGACCCCGGACACCACCATCTGCTCGATGGCCTCGACATCACCGGTGAGACGTTCGACGAGGTCGCCCTGGCGGTGCTTCTGGAAGAAGTGCGGGGGCAGGTCCTGGACGTGCCGGAACACCTTGGCCCGCAGGCGGAGCACGAACCTCTCCGCGGTCCAGGCGGCGAGCGAGTTGCCGAGGTAGCCGACCAGCGCGCCGAGCGCGGCGACGGCGAGCCAGGCGCCGGCCGGGCCCCAGAAGGCGGACAGTGAACCGGCCTTCAGGGCGGTGTCGGTCAGCTCCGCGAACAGCAGGATCGAGGCGGTCTCGGCGAGCGCGGACACCACCACGCACCCGACGATGGCCACCAGCCACCTGCGGTCGCCGCGGGTCAGCGGCCAGAAGCGGCGGAAGGCCTCGCGGACTTCCCTCATGGTTGCTCCCTTGAAGTACGGGCGGACATGCCCGAGGCGGGGCCACCGAGTCCTGTCGGTGGCCCCGCCTCGCGATTCGGCGTCAGCAGCCCTTGCGGGATACCGGACGGGCGGCCGCCTTCTTCTGCTGAGGAGCCTTCTTCTTCGGGGCCGGGGCGGCGGGCTTGGTGTTCTTCTTGGCGACGGGGGCGATCTTGTGGAAGCTCATGGGAATTACCTCTCCAGTTATCAGGTTCAGATGATGCGGGGCTTATTTCAGTTCTCATGGGAGACCGGGCGTCGTCGCGGAGTCACCTTCTTCACCTGGGCCTTCTTCTTAGGGGCCGGGCCGGGCTTGGGAGCCTTCTTGGCGACGGGGGCGACCTTGTGGAAGCTCATTTCCTTCTCCTTTGTGTTGTCCGGTGCCGTTCGCTTTCGACATGGAAAACACTACGGGACCGCAAACCCGGAAAAGGCCGATTCCGCTTAGACCTCGATGAATTGCAGCTGAGACCATTTTTCAGGCGGCGCCCGGAACCAATTCGCCACTCACACAGGTTTTAATACGCGAAGAGGCGGCCGCGTCGATATGACGCGACCGCCTCTTACCAACCCAGGGGGCTACTTCAGGATCGTGATCCGGTTCGCGGCCGGAGGTGCGATCGGGCTCGTGGCCGAGGAGTTGGCCAGGAGGTACTGCTCAAGGGCCGCCAGGTCGTCCGTGCCGACGAGGTCGTTGGTGCCCAGGCCCAGCGTGGTGATGCCGTCGCCGCCGCCCGCGAGGAAGCTGTTGGTCGCGACGCGGTAGGTGGCCGCCGGGTCGATGGCCGTGCCGTTCAGCTTGACGGAGTCGACGACGATCCGGTCGGCGCCGGTCTTCGTGAGGTCCAGCGTGTACGTCAGGCCCGACGAGGGCTGAAGGATCTTCGGCGAGGCCGCGTTGCTGCCGCTCACCTGCTCCTGGAGGACCTTGATCAGCTGGGCGCCGGTGAAGTCCTGAAGGTTCACGGTGTTGGAGAACGGCTGCACGGTGAAGCCCTCGGCGTAGGTCACCACGCCGTCGCCCTCGGCCCCCTTGGCCACATAGGTGAGGCCGGCCCGCACACCGCCCGGGTTCATCAGCGCGAGGTCGGTCTCCGGGTCGAGCTGCTTGCCGTAGGCGAGCTGCGCGTCGGCGATGAGGTCACCCATCGGGGACTCGGTGCCGGTGGACGGGATGTCGGCGGAGATGTAGCCGATCGCGCGGTTGCCGATGGGCGCCGCGAGGGTGTTCCACCGGCTGATCAGCTCGGTCATGTCCGTCGCCTTGGCGACCGTCCGGGTGACCACGTGGTTCGCCGACTTCACGGCCGTACGGGCGATGTCACCCGTCCACCGGTCGTACGTCAGCGTGGTGTCCGTGTAGAGACGGCCGAAGGACGCGGCCGAGGTGACCGTGCGCGGGTTGCCCGCCGGGTCGTTGATGGTGCAGGCGTAGGCGGCGTGGGTGTGACCCGTCACCAGCGCGTCGACCTGCGGGGTGATGTTCTTGGCGATGTCCACGATCGGGCCGGAGATGCCGTCGCCGGCGCCCGGGGCGTCGCAGTCGTAGTTGTACGAGGCCGAGGCCGGGGCCCCGCCCTCGTGGATGAGGGCCACGATCGACTTCACGCCCTGGCGCTGGAGCTCCTTGGCGTACTTGTTGATCGTCTCGACCTCGTCCTTGAACTTCAGGCCCTTGACGCCCTCCGCGGAGACGACGCCCGGGGTGTCCTCCAGGGTGACGCCGATGAAGCCGACCTTGACGCCGTTCTTCTTCCACACCCAGTAGGGCTTGAGGATCGGCTTGCCGGTCTTCTCGTTCAGGACGTTGGCCGCCAGGTAGGGGAAGTTCGCCCCCTCGAACTCCTCGTCCGTGTAGCAGCCGGCGGTCGGGTGACAGCCGCCCTTCTGCAGACGGGCCAGTTCCTTGGCGCCCTCGTCGAACTCGTGGTTGCCGACGGAGGTGACGTCCAGGTCGAGGCCGTTGAGCGCCTCGATGGTCGGCTCGTCGTGGAAAAGTCCCGAAATGAGCGGAGAAGCACCGACCATGTCGCCGCCGGCGGCGGTGATGGAGTACTTGTTGCCCGCACGCGCCTCGCGCAGGTGCGTGGCGAGGTACTCGACACCACCGGCGTCGATGGTCTTCGTCGTGCCGTCCGCCTGGAGTTCGGTCACCCGACCGGACGAACCGGACGGCGGCTCCAGGTTGCCGTGCAGGTCGTTGAAGGACAGCAGCTGCACGTCCTGGTAACGACTGGGCGCCTTACCACCCGACTTGCCCGACTCGCCCGCCGCGGCCGTCGAGGGCAGCGCGGCGGCGAGAGCGCCGACGGTCGCGAGACCGGCGGCTGCGGCAAGGAGACGGACGGTCCGTCTGCGGCGATGGTGCGGCTGGGATATGGCTGGCATACGCCCCCCTGTGGGATGTCTGAATCACGTGGGCCCCGTCCGGCGCAGCCTAGAGTCAACGCGCGTAGCGCGACAGGGGTTTCCTGGTTACATCCTGGTTTCCCTTTGCCCTTTCCTTTGCCGCCACTTTGCGGGGTCCTCCCCGTACCCTCATACGCATGACCAGCGACGACACCGCACGGCATGGCACTTCCCGCTCGATCGACACCTACTCGGCGCTCTCTCCTGACCGGACCGAAGCGGTGCTGGCGCTCCTCGCGGAGGCCGTGCGCAGCGACGGGCAGCAGGCGGTGTCGGAGCAGGGGCGGCTGCAGCTGCGCGGTGGCGCGCGCGAGGGAGTGTCCCATCTGCTGCTGACCCTCGACGACCAGCTCGTCGGCTACGCCCAACTGGAGGACACCGACCCGGTGGAGGCGCCGGCCGCGGAACTGGTCGTCCATCCCGCGCACCGCGGTCACGGCCACGGCCGGGCGCTGGGCTCCGCCCTCCTCGCCGCGTCCGGCAAGCGGCTGCGGGTGTGGGCCCACGGCGGCCACTCCGCGGCCCGGCATCTCGCCCAGGTCCTCGGTCTGACCCTGTTCCGCGAGCTGCGGCAGATGCGGCGGCCGTTGACGGGCCTCGAGCTGCCCGACCCCGTCCTCCCGGAGGGCGTGACGGTACGCACCTTCGTCCCCGGCCAGGACGACACGGCCTGGCTCGCCGTCAACGCCGCCGCCTTCGCCCACCATCCCGAGCAGGGCTCCCTCGTCCAGCGCGACCTCGACGCGCGCATGGCCGAGCCCTGGTTCGATCCGTCCGGGTTCTTCCTCGCCTTCCGCGGCGACGAGTTGATCGGCTTCCACTGGACCAAGGTCCACGCCACGGAGCAGCTGGGCGAGGTCTATGTCCTCGGTGTGAAGCCGGGTGCGCAGGGTGGGGGGCTCGGCAAGTCCCTCACCACGATCGGCCTGCGGCATCTGGCGGGGCAGGGGTTGCCCACGGCGATGCTGTACGTCGACGCGGACAACAAGGCGGCGGTGTCGGTGTACGAGCGGCTCGGGTTCGTGACGCATGAGACGGACCTGATGTACCGCACGGAGACGTGAGGCCGGGGGTGCGCGCCGGGCGGTTTTCGCCCCCGCCGCCCCTACCCGTCCCCTCCTCCAGGGGCTGCCGCCCCTTCGACCCCGCTCCCAGGGGGCGCCGCCCCCTGGACCCCCGCTCCGCAAACGCCGGAGGGGCTGGATTCACTGACGCCGGTCCGTGCAACTCAGCCCGTCCGGCGTTTGAGGACGAGGCCCCTTCAGGGCCGACAGGGGGGCGAGATCACGCGCCCGACGGACCGTCCCGCAGCGCTCGCCGTCTCAACCGCTCCGGCCCGCACGCCGCCCACACCACCGCCGCCCCCACCAGCACCCACACCCACCGCTCATGGGACGCCGCCCACCGCTCGTCCCGCACCGCCACGAACATCGCCCACCGCCCCGGCAGCGCCAGCGGCAACACGACCGCCGAGGTGAGTACCGCCGCGGCCACCGCCTGCCCCGGCTCCGACGCCTCGTTGAACCGCACGGCGACAGCGGCCGCCGCCAGGGCGAGCACAGAGGTCGCGGCGGCCTCCAGCGTGACATCGCCCACGGGAGGACGTATCTCACCCGGCACGAGGAGCATCGCCACCGTCCACGCCAGCGCCAGGAACGGGGCGACCATCGCCACCCGCAGCGCCTGCCGGAGCGGACGCGTCGTCGGCACCGAAGCGGTGGTCTCGCGGGCCGGGTCGTCCAGGAGGAACGCCAGGCCCAGCGCGAAGGCCAGCGCGGTCGCCCGCAGCAGATTCAGCGCCAGCCACTCGTCCCCGTCGATGAGCCACCGCGCCGCCCCCGCGAGCAACAGCCCCACACCCCCGGCGGCCCCCAACGCCCGCCACGGCAAGGTCCGCAGAACGGGACCCGGCAACACCCGCCACACCGCCGCACTCCGCACCCGCGCCTCCCCGGCCCCGCTCATCCCCACCCTCTCCGCCCTCTCCACTCGAACGCCGGCGCCCGTGTCAGTCACACGAGTCGGCCTTCACCTTGGCGTCCAAGCCGAGCAGTTCGGCCACCCGGGCGGTCGTCACCTTCGGTGCGGTCAGTTCCGACCACCGAGACTTCACCTTCGCCTCGATCTCGCCCCGCGGCCGCTCCAGCAACTCGCGGACCACCGTCGTCTGTCCCTCCGTCATCGACATCGAGTTCGTCGGGGACAGCACGATCGCCGAGCCGGTCACACTGTCGTCGAGGCGGACGCGCCTCAACTGGGTGATCGGGTCGGACTCCCAGGCCAGGGCGATCCACATGAGGGTGACCATGCGGCCGTCGCACAGTTCGCCCGCCGCGTTCTCGTCGCCCGCGATCAGTACGGCGGCGACGGCGGCCGAGAACTCGGGGACGCGGTTGCCGCCCCAGTTCGTGCCGACCGTCACCTGGTGGGCGGCCTTGGACGGGGGGATCGCCGCGTCGCCGTCGAGGCCGTAGGTGGCGTCTATCCGCTGGCGGACGAGAAGTCGCTGGTCGTGTGCCGTGCCGCCCGCCAGGGACTGCACCTGGTCCACGACCGAGGCCCAGTCCGCTGTGCGGCCCCGCCACTCCGGGAAGGCGCAGTACCGCGATCCGCCCCGCTCCACGCATGTCTGCACCTGCTCGGGGTGGAACGTCACCCGCTCCCGCGCCGCCGTCGTCTTCGCCGGCACTCCCTGTGCCTGGGCGGTCCCGCCCAGGACCGTCAGGGCCAGCGCTCCGACGAACAGGGCCCGTGCGGACCGCGCACGACCGCCGCCCAGCAGCACCGCGAGCAGCGCCAGGCTCAGCCCGAGGCCGGCGAGATAGACGGCGTGCCAGAGGGCGGGGCGGCCGATCAGGTCGGAGGGCAGGGTGTCGTTGCTCATCTCGCCCACCACCGGGTACAGCCAGCGGACCCAGCCGCCTTCGCCTCCCAGCCCCGTGCCGAGCACGAAGAGGAACAGGAAGACCACCAACAGCAGCGGAGCCGCGAAGGTCGAGGCCACCAGCCGGGCCATCAGCACGCCGACCGCCCCGAACAGCAGCACCGTCAGCGGCCCCACCAGCAGCTCGCCGACCGAACCGTGCCCGAGGGCACCGGACTTGAGGGCCTCCCAGCCGAACTGTCCCGTCACGCAGACCGCGGTGAGCAGGACGGCCGGCCCGACGGACAGCAGATGCGCCGCCGTACGCCGCCCCGCCCCCATCACCAGCACCCCGAAGTGGCGTTCCGTGTCCCGCCGCCCGGATCGCAGCACCGCCTGGTTCACGGCCAGCAGCACCGCGAGGCCGACCAGCAGCGGCCCGCCCTGTGTGGCACGGTCGACGTTCTGCAGGGCCGGATAGCCGTCCGCGTAGTCCTGGGCGTTCCACACGATCCAGGCGACGTAGACCAGGAAGCCGACGATCACCGGAAGGCTCATCAGCAGTCGACGCGCCTCGAATCGGGCGAGGGCGAACACCGCGGTCCAGGAGTCCCGTGACGCGGTCCGCTCGGCGGGCGGGGCCGCCTCCATCACCGCGCTCATGCCGCCACCTCCGCGCCCGCGCCGTCGAGGGTCAGCAGGTAGCCGTCCTCCAGGGTGGGTTCGAGGAGTTCGGCACCGGCGGGCGGGTCCCCCACGTTGCGGAAGGAGCCCGTGCCGGTGCGCCACCCCGCCTTCGCTCCCGGGTCGCGTTCCGTACTGCTCCACACCCGTCCTGCGGCCCGCGCGGTCAGTTCGGCGGGGGTGCCGTCGAAGCGCACTCCGCCGGTCGCCATCACCACGACCCGGTGGCAGAGCATCGCCACGTCCTCCGTCTGGTGGGTGGACAGCAGGACCGTCCGCCCTTCGCCCGCCCGGGCGATCAACTCACGGAACCGCATGCGCTGTTCGGGGTCGAGGCCGACCGTCGGTTCGTCCAGGACGAGGAGGCCCGGGTCGCCGACGAGCGCCGCGGCCAGCGCGACCCGCTGCCGCATGCCTCCGGACAGCTTCTTGATGCGCTTGGCGCGCACCTCGCCCAGGTCGACCTCGTCCAGCACCCGGCGCACCTCACGGTGGCGGGCGGCGCGATCCGTCAGCTCCTTCAGGATCGCCACGTAGTCGACGAACTCGAAGGCCGTGAAGTCCGGGTGGAAGCCGGGGGTCTGGGGCAGATAGCCGAGCCGGCGCCGCACCTCCTGCCGCCCGCGGGTGGTGCCCGGGTCGTGTCCGAGCACGGTGAAGGCGCCCCGGTCGGCGGGCACGGCGGTGGCCAGCACCCGCAACAGGGTGGTTTTTCCCGCCCCGTTGGGACCGAGCAGTCCGGTGACGCCCCGCGTCAGCCGCAGCGACACGTCGTCCAGGGCGCGTGTTCCGCCGTAGTGGAGGCTGAGCCCCGAGGCGGAGACGGTGGGTGTCATACGGCACTCCTGTGGGAGACGTCGAAACGGTCACGTGCGAGGTAGAGCAGTCCGACCGCGAGTGCGGCGACTGCGGCGGCGGCACCCTGGCCCGCCGCGGTGAACGGCACGAGCGGCCCGTCACCGCTCGCGTCCGCGACGATCAGCAGCGCGACCCACACCCCGCCGACGAGGGACGGCGCGAGGACCGGGCCCAGCCGGGGGGTCAGCGCGAGGCCGGTCGCGGTGAGGGCGAGCGCGGGCAGCAGCCAGGCCAGGGCGCGCAGGCCGTAGACGGGGAGCGCGAGCGTCGCCAGGCCGTTGAGGCCGAGGACGGTGGTGAGCACGGCGACGGTACGGATCATCAGCAACCGGAATCCGTGCACCGGACTGACGACCGCCATCTCGTACGTCGGGTCCAGCGCGGGCCCGTACGCCAGTGCCACACCCGCGAGCGGCAGCAGCGGGGCGAGGGCGAGGAACAGCGTCGGCGAGTCCGCCGAGTACACCGCCCCCACCGTCGTCGCCAGCACGAACACCACCGCCGCCAGCCACGACCGGCGCAGCACCGGGGTCGCCGCGAGCAGCCGCGCGGTGTGGTCGGCGACCCCGAGCCGCACCAGCAGTCCCTCGAACAGCCCCCGCTTGGGCGCGTCGAGTTCGGCGTCGAGGCGCTCCCAGCCGGCGTCCACGGAAGGCCCGACGGAGGCGAGCACCTCCCGGCACCGCGCACAGGAGACGAGGTGTGTGTCGGCGGACCAGAGCAGCGGGGGCGTCAGCTCACCCTGCGCATAGGCCCGTAGATCCTCTTCGGCCACATGCCATGTCATGCGGCCACCTCCTGTCCGTGCTCCCGGCCGTGCTCCCGGCCCCGCAGGCCCTGTTCGCTTACGTGCCTGCTCATGCCAGTGCCTCCCGCAGTTGCTTACGGGCCCGCATCGCCCGCGTCTTGACCGTGCCCGGCGGGATCCCCAGGACGACGGCCGCCTCGCGGGTGGTCAGCCCGTCGATGACCGTCGCCTGGAGGACCGCCCGGAGCTCGGGTGAGAGCCGGACCAGGGCGCCCGCGAGGTCTCCGTGCTCAACCCCCGCGAGCACGCGTTCCTCCGCGGACGCCTCGTCCCGGTGGCGCAGCCTGGCCAGGGCCTGCCGCAGCCTGCCCCGCGCCCCGTCGCCGCGCAGCGCGTCGACGAGCCGCCGCGAACCGATGCGCCACAGCCACCCGGCCGGGTCCCCGGCGACTCCGTCCTCGCGATAGCGGGCCTTGCCCCGCCAGATCGCGAGGAACGTCTCCTGCACCACGTCGTCGACGACCCCGGCGTCGGCGCACCGGCCCCGCAGCCTGGCTGTCAGCCAGGGCGCGAACCGCCGGTACAGCTCCTCGAAGGCGCGCCGGTCCCCGTCCGCCGCGGCCCGCAGCAGCTCCCCGTCGCTTCTCGTCTCGCTCACATCACCCTCATCGCACGAGCCCCGCCGATCGGTTCACAGGATCGCTCTTGACTTTCTGACCCACCGTGCACCACCCTTTCACTACTCAATTAGTGAAAGGGTGGTGCACGGGTGGTCGAGTACCGCATCGACCGGCACTCCGGGGTCGCCACGTACGTCCAGATCGTCCAGCAGACCAAGCAGGCCCTCCGGCTGGGCCACCTGGAACCGGGCGACAAGCTCCCGACGGCGCGCGAGGTAGTGGAGGCCACCGCCATCAACCCCAATACGGTCCTGAAGGCCTACCGCGAACTGGAACGCGAGGGACTGGTCGAGGCCCGGCGCGGCCTCGGCACCTTCGTGCGCCGCGGCCTCGGCGCGGCCACCGCCGACTCGCCCCTCCACTCCGAGCTCGACGGATGGACCCAGCGGGCCCGCGCGGCCGGCCTCGACCGGGACGACGTGGCCGCGCTCTTCACCGCCGTACTCGACAAGCATTTCCTGGACAGAAACGGCCAGGACCAGCACAGCCAGGGAGCCCCCTCATGACCGACACCGCCCTCGAGGCAGCCGCGCTGGGCAAGCGCTTCGGCCGGCTGCGGCGGTCCGCCGGATGGGCCCTGCGTGACTGCACCTTCGCGCTCCCCACCGGCCGCGTCTGCGCCGTCGTCGGCCCCAACGGCGCGGGCAAGTCCACCCTGCTCGCCCTCGCCGCCGGCCTCATGGCCCCGAGCGAGGGCAGCCTCTCGGTCCTCGGCGGGCCCGTCGGCGCGGCACGCGCACGCGTGGGCTTCGTCGCCCAGGACAAGCCGCTCTATCCCCAGCTCAGCGTCGCCGAGACGCTCCTCATGGGCGCCGACCTCAACCCCGGCCACTGGGACGCGCGTGCCGCCGAGCGGATCGTGGCCGGTGGCGAGCTCGACCCCAAGGCCCGTATCCGCGCCCTGTCCGGCGGCCAGCGCACCCGGGTCGCGCTCGCCCTCGCGCTCGGCAAGAAGCCCGAACTGCTGCTCCTGGACGAGCCGATGGCCGACCTCGACCCGCTGGCCCGGCACGAGCTGATGGGCGTCCTGATGTCCCAGGCGGCCCAGCACGGCACCACGATCGTCATGTCCTCGCACGTCGTCGCCGAGCTGGAGGACTCCTGCGACCACCTGCTGCTGATCGGCGGCGGCCGGGTCCGCCTCGCCGGGGAGATCGACGAGCTGCTGGAGACGCACACGCGCGTGTCGGCATCCGCGGACACCGTCCTCGACCCGCACACGGTCGTCGAGTCCCGCACCACGGGCCGCCAGCTGTCCGCCCTGATCCGCCCGGCCGCCCCGCTCCCCGCCGACTGGCACACCAGCGCGCCCTCCCTGGAGGAGCTGGTCCTGTCCTACCTGCGCAATCCCGAGCCAGCCGGAAAGACGGCCCTGTCGGGAGCCGAGGAGGTCTCCGCGTGAGCGCCCTCACCGCGCCCCACCTGAACCGTTGGCTGATACGACTGCACCGACCGGCCCTCTTCGTCTGGACCGTCGTCCTCCTCGGACTCGGCAGCGCGCTGATGTGCCTGTGGGGTCCGCTGGCCGACGCCTCCGCCGAGGCCTGGCAGCAGCACTACGCCTGCGCGCCGACCGGTCCCTGTCTGTACGACCAGGCCGCGATCCTGCGCTACAAGCACATCTACGACTACGCGACCATGGCGGTCCTGGCCGTCCCCTTCCTCGTCGCCGCCTGGACGGGAGCCGCCCTCATCGGCCGTGAACTGGAGCAGCGCACCGCGCAGCTGGCGTGGACCCAGGGGCTGACCCCGACCCGGTGGCTGCTCTCGAAGCTCACCCTCCCGGCCGCCCTGGTCACCGCCGGCACCGGCCTCCTGGTGCTGCTGCACCACGGGATGTGGTGGGCGTCCGAGGGCCGGATCGGCAGCGCCAAGTCCTGGTACGACCCGCCCACCTTCTACGCCGGCGGCCCGATCACCGTGGCCCTCGCCCTGGCCGGCCTGTTCGCCGGCGCCTTCGCGGGCGTGCTGCTGCGCCGCTCGCTGGCCGCACTGGGCGCCGCCGTCGTCGCCGTGGGCGCGCTGTGGGCCGGTGTCCACCAGGCACTGCCACACCTGTGGACGCCGGTGACCGGCGTGTCGAGCCTGGAGAGCGACCTGCCCGTGGGCAACGGCGTGGACGTGTCGACGGGCCTGCTCACCGCCGACGGCGAGCGCCTTCCGGACCCGTTCTGCGGCAGCACGATCAACCCGCAGTGCGAGCGGCTCTACGACCGTCTCGGCGCCGTCAGCTGGTACCACGACTACCACCCGCTCTCCCACTACTGGCCCCTGCAGCTGACCGCCTCCGCGATCGTGCTCGCCGTCGCCGCCCTGCTCGCGCTGGCCGCGTTCCGCGTGACCGCCGTACGCACGAGAGGTCTGTCATGATCCGGGGCGTGCTGCGGCTGCACCGCACGGCACTGATCGTGTGGACCGTGTTCGTGCTGGGCTCGGTGGCCTGGCTGGTGTGGCTGACCGAGGTCACCGCCGACGACGTACAGGCGGCCCTGGACGCCTGCCGGGACACCCCCGCGGGCTACTGCGGCTTCTGGCCCTCGCGCGACTACAGCGGCCCGATGGGCTGGACCAGCACCTTCATGTACTACGGCTTCTGGGCCGTCGCCGCCTGGTCGGCCGGCGCGCTGATCGGACGTGAACTGGAGTCCGGCACCGCGCGGCTGGCGTGGACGCAGGACGTCTCGCCGATGCGCTGGCTGGCCGCCAAGCTCACGGTGCCGGCCCTGGCCCTGATCGCCGGCGGCGCGCTCTTCGTCCCCGTCTTCCGCTGGGCCTGGTCGGCCCACCGCGACCTGATGGGCGACAACTGGGGCTTCGCCGACGTGTTCGCCGCCCGCGGCCCGCTCGTCGTGGCCTACGGCCTGTGCGCCCTCGCCGTCGGCGCGCTCACCGCGCTCGTCGTACGCCGCTCACTGCCCGCGACGGCCATCGCGGTCGCCGCGGTGATCGTGCTCAACCGGTACGTGGAGAAGTACCGCCCGGAGTACTGGCCCACGGTCGACGGCGACGGCCGCGAACTGCCCGCCACCGTATGGCAGCTGGGCGACGGCACCTACCACCCGCAGTCCCATTTCTGGCCGCTGCACCTCGTCGAGACCGGCATCGTCCTCGCCGTCGCGGCCCTGGCCACCTTCGCCGCGTTCCTCCTGCTCCGCCACCGCACCCACCCCGCTCGCACGCCCCGCCAGGAGTCCCTCGCATGACCGCATCCGTCGCCGCGGCCCCACCGCGTCCCCCGGCCACCGGCCGCACGGTGCTGCGCCTGCACCGCGCCGCCCTGATCGTCTGGGGGCTCGTGGCCGTCGCCGCCGCGCTGGCCCTGCTGTGGGCGTACGGCCCCGGCGCGGAGTCCGCCGAGACCGCGTGGCGGCGCAACTGCCCCGTCGGCGACGACTGCATGTGGGACACCACGCTCAACGGCTACTACCGGACCGTCATGCTCGCCAGGTGGACCATCGTCTACCTGCCCTATGCCGTCGCCGCCTGGGCCGGTGCCGTCGTCGGCCGCGAACTGGAGTCCGGCACCGCGCGGCTGGCGTGGACCCAGGGCGTGACCCCGACCCGCTGGCTGGCCGCCAAGCTCACCGTCCCCGCGGCCCTGCTCACCGCTGGCACGACCGTACTGGTCCTGCTGCACCGCATGGTCTACAGCGCGAACGAGTTCCCGCTGGACTGGGCCTGGTACGACGACAACACGTTCACCGCGAACGGCACCCTGGCCCTTGCCCTGCCCCTCCTCGCCCTGGCCGTCGGCACCCTCGCGGGCCTGCTCCTGCGCCGCGCCCTGCCGGCCCTCGCCGTGGGCCTCGCGGTCACCGTGCTCGTGGAGTACGCCGCCGACACCGTCACCCCCCGCCTGTGGCCCTGGCAGACCGCCCTCAACGGTCTGCGGTCGGGCCCCGGGACCCCGCAGAACGTCCTGTGGGGCGACCAGGGGGCCCTGACCGCCACCGGCGAACGGATCCCGATCCCGGACTGCGGCGACAGCATGAAGTGCTTCACCGACCACGGCGTGACCGGCTACTACCTCGACTACCACCCCGCCTCCGACTTCTGGCCCCTCCAGCTCATCGGGACCGGCATCGTCCTCGCGGTCGCGGCGGCCGCGGTGGGTACGGCGTTCTGGCTGCTGCGCAGGGGAACGAGGGCGGCGGCATGAGCGCGCTCTCCGTTCCCACGGCGGCGCCCGCCGTCCGCGGTGTGCTGCGCCCGCACCGCGCCGCACTGGTCCTCTGGCTCACGGCACTGGCGGCCGCGGCGGTCTACCTGGTCTGGCTGCACTCCCTCGCGGACGAGGCCCGCGAAGGCGTCGGCGCCTGTGCCGTACCGCAGCAGAGCGGCCTGCCGCTGTGCTCGGCCGTCGAGGCGATCACCGCCGACGCGACGTACAGGGACGGGATCGCCCTGGTCACCGGCGCGCTGGCGCTCGTCATGTTCCCCGCGGCCGGCTGGGCCGGCGCCGTCATCGGCCGGGAACTGGAGAACCGCACCGCCCTGCTGGCCTGGACCCAGGGCGTGTCACCGGCCCGCTGGCTGGCCGCCAAGCTCACCGTCCCGGCGGTCCTGCTCGCCGCCGGCACCGGCGCGATCGCCGTACTGAACCGCTGGGCGCGCGGCGACGGCGACCCGAACATCGTCGGCGACTGGTACTACCCCGACGTGTTCATCGCCACCGGCCCGGCCGCCGTCGCGTACGCCCTCGCGGGCCTCGCCCTCGGCGCCCTCGCCGGTCTGCTGACCGGGCGCGCCCTGGCCGGGGTGGGGGTGGCCTTCGCGACCTGTCTGGTCCTCTACAACCTGGTGGACCTCTTCCGCGAGGATCTGTGGCCCACGCTCACCCGTCGCGGCGCCTTCGAGCCGCCGCGCTCGTACTACCAGGTCGACTGGTCGGCGAACGAGACGGTTCTGAGGTACCACCCCCGGTCCCACTTCTGGCCCCTCCAGTACGTCGAGACCGGCCTCCTCCTCGCCATCGCCGCCGCCGCGACCACCGCCGCCTTCGTGCTGCTGCGCCGCCGCACGGCCTAGGACCTCCGGACCGCACGTCCTCCCACGGGGGTGGGGGACGTACGGTCCGGACATGTGCCGGGGCGCGCGGATGCCCGGGATCCGCCCCCCGGTGTCCCGCACGCCATGTCTCCGTAACCAATGGTTCAGACAGACTTGCGAGGCTCGGCGAATGAAGCCCGCCGTGCCCGAGCCTTCGCCGCCCCCCGAGGGACCCGCGCGGAACGGAGTCGCCGCGCTCCCGCCCGCGCTCTCCGACGCGCCTGTCTCGCCCATGGCGCGGAACAATGGGTCCATGAGCCAGCCCAACATCCAGGCAGCACAGGTCCAGCACGCGCAGCCCTCCGTGGGCTCCATAGCCGCGCACCGCCCGCACACCGTGGCGGCGGCGGTCTCCGACCTGGAACCCGACATCGACGCCGACCTCGACGCGTACGAGGAGTCGCCCTTCGATGGACCGGATCTCCCGCAGGGTCGTTTCCTCGACCGGGAGCGCAGCTGGCTCGCCTTCAACGAGCGCGTTCTGGAACTCGCCGAGGACCCGAACACGCCCCTGCTCGAGCGGGCGAACTTCCTCGCGATCTTCGCCAGCAACCTGGACGAGTTCTTCATGGTCCGGGTGGCCGGTCTGAAGCGCCGCATTGCCACCGGCGTCGCCACCCGCTCCGCCTCGGGACTCCAGCCGCGCGAGGTGCTGGAGATGATCTGGGCCCGCTCCCGCGAGCTGATGGCCCGGCACGCCGCCTGCTACCACGAGGACGTCGCCCCCGCACTCGCGGAGGAGGGCATCCACCTGGTCCGCTGGAACGAGCTCCAGGAGAAGGAGCAGGCCCGCCTCTTCACCCTGTTCCGGCACCAGATCTTCCCGGTCCTGACCCCCCTGGCGGTCGACCCGGCGCACCCCTTCCCGTACATCTCGGGTCTCTCGCTGAACCTCGCGGTCGTCGTACGCAACCCCGTCACCGGCCACCGCCACTTCGCCCGCGTCAAGGTCCCGCCGCTGCTGTCCCGCTTCCTGGAGAGCTCCCCCGGCCGCTACGTCCCCATCGAGGACGTCATCGCCGCGCACCTGGAGGAGCTGTTCCCGGGCATGGAGGTGCTGGAGCACCACGCCTTCCGCCTGACCAGGAACGAGGACCTGGAGGTCGAGGAGGACGACGCCGAGAACCTGCTCCAGGCCCTGGAGAAGGAGCTCATGCGGCGCCGCTTCGGGCCGCCGGTGCGCCTGGAGGTGGAGGAGTCCATCGACCGCGAGGTCCTGGACCTGCTGGTGCGCGAGCTGAAGATCTCCGAGGCTGAGGTGTACCCGCTGCCGGGTCCCCTGGACCTCACCGGTCTCTTCCGCATCGCCTCCCTCGACCGGCCCGAGCTGAAGTACAAGAAGTTCATCGCCGGCGTCCACCGCGACCTGGCCGAGGTCGAGTCGGCGTCCGCGCCCGACATCTTCGCGGCCCTGCGCGCCCGTGACGTGCTGCTGCACCACCCGTACGACAGCTTCTCGACGTCCGTGCAGGCCTTCCTCCAGCAGGCGGCCGACGACCCGGACGTCCTCGCCATCAAACAGACCCTGTACCGGACCTCCGGCGACTCCCCGATAGTCGACGCGCTCATCGACGCCGCCGAGGCCGGCAAGCAGGTCCTCGTCCTGGTCGAGATCAAGGCCCGTTTCGACGAGCACGCCAACATCAAGTGGGCGCGCAAGCTGGAGGAGGCGGGCTGCCATGTGGTCTACGGCCTGGTGGGCCTGAAGACCCACTGCAAGCTGTCGCTGGTGGTGCGCCAGGAGGGCGAGACGCTACGGCGCTACAGCCACGTCGGCACCGGCAACTACCACCCCAAGACGGCCCGCCTGTACGAGGACCTGGGCCTGCTGACGGCGGACCCGCAGGTCGGCGCGGACCTCTCGGACCTGTTCAACCGTCTCTCGGGCTACTCCCGCCGGGAGACCTACCGCCGTCTCCTGGTGGCCCCCAAGTCCCTTCGGGACGGCCTGATCTCGCGGGTCAACAAGGAAGTCCAGCACCACAAGGCCGGGCGCCCGGCGTTCATCCGCATCAAGGTCAACTCGATGGTCGACGAGGCGCTCATCGACTCGCTCTACCGCGCGTCCCAGGCCGGCGTGCCGGTCGACGTGTGGGTGCGCGGCATCTGCGCGATCCGCCCCGGCGTCACGGGTCTGTCGGAGAACATCCGGGTCCGTTCGATCCTCGGCCGCTTCCTGGAGCACTCCCGGGTCTTCGGTTTCGGCAACGGCGGTGAGCCCGAGGTGTGGATCGGCAGCGCCGACATGATGCACCGCAACCTCGACCGCCGTATCGAGGCGCTGGTCAGGGTGACCGACCCGGCCCACCGAGCGGCGCTCACTCGTCTCCTGGAGACGGGCATGTCCGACGCCACGTCCTCCTGGCACCTGGGCCCGGACGGTGAGTGGGAGCGGCACGCGACCGACGCGGAGGGCCAGCCGCTGCGCAACGTCCAGGAGATGCTCATAGACGCCCGGAGGCGCCGGCGTGGCACAGCAACACCTTGAACCGACGGAACCCGTGGCCGGTCACGTCGGGCCGGTGACGGGGGAGGCCCTCGCGGGTTACCTCCGGGCCCAGGCCACGGAGTTCCTGCGCGCTCTGCGACTGCACCGGGAGTCCGGTGCGGTCGCCGGCAGCGGCACGGTGCCCCCCGTCGACGCGGCCCGGGCCCTGCGCCGCTCGGCCCGCCGCATCAGCGGCAGCCTCCACACCTTCCGGCCGCTCCTGGAGGCGGACTGGTCGGAACGGATGCGGCCCGAACTGGCGTGGGTGTCGGGCACGCTGGCGTCGGAGCACGCGTGCGAGGCGCGGCTGGAGAGGCTGCTGCTGGCGCTGCACAGGCTGTCGGGGGCGACGGTGTTTCCGGCGCAGGCGGCCGGCGGGACAGTCGCCACGGCCCAGCCGGCGTCCTCCCCGGACCGCGGCAACCTCACGGTGGGCGCGGCGAAAGCGGGCGCCCTCCTGGACCGCCAGCTGACCCTGGCCCGTACCCGGGCGCACTCCACCGCCCTCCAGGCCCTCGGCTCCTCCCGCTTCCACGCGGTCGCCGACAACATCGCCGTACTGGCCAGCGAGGTGCCCCTCACCCCCGCGGCCCCCGCGACCGACCTCCACCCCCTGGCCCAGGCCGCCGAGGACCGCCTCAAGGACGCCGCGGCCGCCCTCCCCCTGGTCACCGCGGGCCACCCGTACAACGCGGAGGCCCTCGTCCACGGCCTCTCCCCGGACCCGGCCCCGCACCCCCAGGACGCCCCCTGGCACCAGGTCCGCCTGCTGCTGCGTCTGCACCGGTACGCCCGCGAGGTCCTGCGCGGCGACCTGACCGACGTACGGCTGCTCGCGGCCGGCGAGGCCCTCGACCGGCACCGCGACGCGTCCGAGGCCGCCGCGGCCGCCGCGCAGGCGGCCCGCACGCCCCGGATCGCGCCGGCGACCGCCTACGCCCTCGGTGTGCTCCACGCCGACCAGCGCCACGAAGTGGAAGCCGCCAGGTTCGCCTTCCAGCGTTCGTGGCAGATGGAACCCGTCAGCACCTCGTAGCCGACACGGAGGCGGTGAGCCCTCGGTGAGCTCTCCCGGCAACAGCACCGTCCAGGCGGCGGGCTGCGTTCTGTGGCGCCGCTCGCCCTTCGACGGCGAGCTCGAGGTATGCCTCGTCCACAGGCCGAAATACGACGACTGGTCGCACCCCAAGGGCAAGCTGAAGCGGGACGAGGACCCCCTGGCGGGCGCTCTGCGCGAGGTGGCGGAGGAAACGGGCTACGAGGCCCGCACCGGCGCCCCGCTCCCCACCGTGCGCTACCTGGCGAACGGCCGCCCCAAGCAGGTCCACTACTGGGCCGCGGAGGCGATGGCGGGCACCTTCACCCCGAACACCGAGGTCGACCGCATCCTCTGGCTCTCCCCCGCAGCGGCCCGAAACCGCCTGACCCAACCCCGGGACCGCACGCTGGTGGACTCTCTACTGGTATCACTGCATCTCACCTAGGGGCGCGGGGCTGTATCGATGTGCGGCTCCGCCGCGCGGGCGCGACAAGCCACAGCGGACCCGCACCCGGCGACGGCCCCACACCCCCCACCCCCTGGGCCGCCCCGCTCAACCCAATGGAATGCCCCCGTGTCCTCGACGTAAGCCTTCCGTGACCTAACCGCACCTTCCGCAGGGGTTCACCCCGCGTTCATTTACGCCAGTCGGCGCCTTCACCTGATCTGCCTAATTTCAGCCTTACGCGGTGCGGACCGCTCCTCGGAAGAACACCTCGAAGACGTGTCCGCATCACCCAGTCTTCGCACGCCGCCGGATTCAGGACGGCGGCTCTCGGAAGGAACTCCCTCAGTGAAGCTTCAGCGCAAGAACCGGCGGGCTCTCGCTCTCGGCGCGATCGCCGTCTCCGGCGCCCTGGCCCTCACGGCGTGCGGCTCCGACGACACCGGCTCCTCGGACGGCGGGAGCAACGCCACCGCCGCCAACAGCTCGATCAAGTGTGACGACGCCAAGGGTCAGCTGCTCGCCGACGGCTCCTCCGCGCAGAAGAACGCCATCGACGCCTGGGTCAAGCAGTTCACGGCCGCCTGCTCGGGCGTCCAGATCAACTACAAGGGCGGCGGCTCCGGCGCCGGTGTCACCGCGTTCACCCAGGGCCAGGTGGCCTTCGCCGGTTCGGACTCCGCGCTGAAGCCCGAAGAGGTCACCGCCTCCAAGTCGGTCTGCAAGGGCGGCCAGGGCATCGACCTGCCGATGGTCGGCGGCCCGATCGCGGTCGGCTTCAACGTCCCGGGCGTGGACAAGCTCGTCCTGAACGCCGAGACGCTCGCCAAGATCTTCGACAGCAAGATCACCAACTGGAACGACAAGGCGATCAAGGCGCTCAACCCCGACGCCAAGCTCCCCGACCTGAAGATCCAGGCGTTCCACCGCTCCGACGAGTCCGGCACCACGGACAACTTCACCAAGTACCTGATCGCCGCCTCCCCGGCGAACTGGAAGTACGAGGGCGGCAAGGCCTGGCAGGCCAAGGGCGGCCAGTCGGCCTCCGGCTCCTCCGGTGTCGCCCAGCAGGTCAAGCAGACCTCCGGCGCCATCTCCTACATGGAGCTGTCGTACGCCAAGGACGGCATCGTCCCGGTCACCATCGACACGGGCGCCTCCGCCCCGGTCGAGGCCACCGTCGAGAACGCCACCAAGGCGATCGCGGCCGCCCAGGTCGTCGGCACCGGAAAGGACCTGTCGCTGAAGCTGGACTACGCGACCAAGGCCGACGGCGCCTACCCGATCACCCTGGTCACGTACGAGATCGTCTGCGACAAGGGCAACAAGGCCGACAGCCTGCCCGCCACGAAGGCGTTCCTGCGCTACATCGCCTCCGAGGACGGCCAGGGCGCGCTCGCCGAAGCCGGCTACGCCCCGATCCCCGACGACATCATCGCCAAGGTCCGCACCACCATCGAGGGCCTGAGCTGATCCCGCGTGCGGTCCGGTCCAGGGCCTGAGACCCCGGACCGGACCGCACCGTCCGGTGCACCGCCGCCAGGAGCCGTACAGCCGCACGGCTCCGCAGACCGGAGAACCCGATGGACACCACACAGATAGCTGACACCCCTCCCCCCGCCCCGCATCCCACCGTGACCGAGCAGAAGGCCGCGGCCCGTGGCGCCACCCGCCCCGGCGACCGCATCTTCCTCGCCCTGTCCCGCGGTTCGGGCATCTTCCTGCTGGTGATCATGGCCGCGATCGCGGTCTTCCTCACCTACCGCGCGTCCCTCGCGATCAGCAAGGACGACGGCAACTTCCTGACCACCTTCGAGTGGAACACCGGCCTCAACCCGCCGGTCTTCGGCATCGCGGTGCTCGCCTTCGGCACGGTCGTCTCCTCGATCGTCGCGATGGCCATCGCGGTCCCGATCGCGGTCGCCATCGCGCTGTTCCTCACGCACTACGCCCCGCGCAAGCTGAGCGGCCCGATCGCCTACGTGATCGACCTGCTCGCCGCCGTCCCGTCCATCGTGTACGGCCTGTGGGGCGCCCTGGTCCTCGTACCGAACATGACCGGCCTCTTCGGCTGGCTGGACACCTACCTCGGCTGGACCGGCATCTTCTCCTGGCAGGGCGGCGCGCCCCGCTCGATGCTGACCGTCGGCATCCTGCTCGCGATCATGATCCTGCCGATCATCACCAACGTCAGCCGTGAGGTCTTCCGGCAGACACCGCGGATGAACGAGGAGGCGGCCCTGGCGCTCGGCGCCACCCGCTGGGAGGTCATCCGCATCTCGGTGATCCCCTTCGGCCGCTCCGGCGTGATCTCCGCCTCGATGCTCGGCCTCGGCCGCGCGCTCGGCGAGACGATGGCCGTGGCCACCGTGCTCTCCCCGACCTTCGACATCCAGGCCAGCCTGCTCGACCCGGGCGGCGGCACCTTCGCGCAGAACATCGCCAGCAAGTTCGGCGAGGCGACGGAGTTCGGCCGTGACGCGCTGATTGCCTCCGGTCTGGTCCTGTTCGTCATCACCCTGCTGGTCAACGGCGCGGCCCGCGCGATCATCGCCCGCCGCAAGGAGTACTCGGGGGCCAACGCATGAGCACCGCAACCGTCAGCACCCTGCGCGGTGCCCGTCTGCCCAAGTGGTCCCCGTACGCCATCGCGGCCGGCTCGGTCGCCGTCGCGGTCGGCATAGGGCTGGGCGCCGGCCTCGACAGCGAGGTCCAGTGGGGCCTGATCGCCGCGATCCTCTTCCTCGTCGGGACCTACGGCATCGCCGCCCGTGTCGAGGGCCGGCGGCAGGCCAAGGACCGGATCGCCACCTCGCTGGTCTGGGTCTCCTTCCTGATCGCCCTCATCCCGCTGGTCTCCCTGATCTGGGTGACGGTCGCGCGCGGTGTGAAGGTCCTGGACGTCTACTTCCTGACCCACTCCATGGGTGTGGTCGCCGACACCGAGCCGGGCGGCGGTATCTACCACGCCATCCTCGGCAGCCTCGAGCAGGTCGGCCTCGCCACGGTCATCGCCGCCCCGATCGGTGTGCTCACCGCGATCTACCTGGTGGAGTACGGCCGGGGCAATCTCTCCAGGGCCATCACGTTCTTCGTCGACGTCATGACCGGCATCCCGTCGATCGTCGCGGGCCTCTTCATCCTCAGCCTCATGCTGATGTTCGAGATGCAGCCCTTCGGGTTCGCCGGCTCGCTGGCCCTGGCCATCCTGATGATGCCGGTGGTCGTCCGCTCCACCGAGGAGATGCTCAAGCTCGTCCCGAACGAGCTGCGCGAGGCCTCCCTGGCCCTCGGCGTCCCGAAGTGGCGCACGATCCTGAAGGTGGTCCTGCCGACCTCGATCGGCGGCATCACGACCGGCGTCATGCTGGCGGTCGCCCGTATCGCCGGTGAGACCGCTCCGGTCCTGCTGCTGGTGTTCGGTAACCCGTTCATCAACAACAACCCCTTCGAGGGCGCGCAGGCCTCGCTGCCGCTGTACATCTACCAGCAGTACGCGAACAGCGCGGGCTCCGGAGCGGCGTACGACCGCGCCTGGGCGGCGTCACTGACGCTGATCGCCTTCGTGATGATCCTCAACCTGGTGGCCCGCGGCATCGCCCGCTGGAAGGCCCCGAAGACCGGTCGCTAAAGCATCACTATGCGGCTACCGCCGCGCGGGGCCCTCAGCGACTCCCAGACTTTTTGGAAGTGAAGTAATCATGGCCAAGCGAATCGACGTAAGCGGACTGACCGCCTACTACGGCTCCCACAAGGCGATCGAGGACATCTCGATGACCGTCGAGCCCCGCTCGGTGACGGCCTTCATCGGCCCCTCCGGCTGCGGCAAGTCGACGTTCCTGCGCACCCTGAACCGGATGCACGAGGTCACCCCCGGCGGCCGCGTCGAGGGCAAGGTGCTCCTGGACGACGAGGACCTGTACGGCAGCGGCATCGACCCCGTGTCGGTGCGCCGCGAGGTCGGCATGGTCTTCCAGCGCCCGAACCCGTTCCCCACGATGTCGATCTTCGACAACGTGGCGGCGGGCCTGCGGCTGAACGGCTCGTACAAGAAGGCCCAGCTCGCGGACATCGTGGAGAAGTCCCTCAAGGGCGCGAACCTCTGGAACGAGGTCAAGGACCGCCTGAACAAGCCGGGATCGGGCCTGTCCGGCGGTCAGCAGCAGCGTCTGTGCATCGCCCGCGCGATCGCGGTCGAGCCGAACGTCCTGCTGATGGACGAGCCCTGCTCGGCCCTGGACCCCATCTCCACCCTGGCGATCGAGGACCTGATCGGCGAGCTGAAGGAGCGCTTCACGATCGTCATCGTGACGCACAACATGCAGCAGGCCGCCCGTGTCTCGGACCGCACGGCGTTCTTCAACCTCGCGGCGGTCGGCCAGCCCGGCAAGCTGATCGAGATCGACGACACGGAGCGCATCTTCTCCAACCCGTCGGTCCAGGCCACGGAGGACTACATCTCGGGCCGCTTCGGCTAGACCGGCGCCCGCTGAAGACCCCTCGCGGTGCTGCATGGCGGTGCCACCGCGAGGACGAAAAAGGGCCCGCCCCCTGGTTCAACAGGGGGCGGGCCCGTTTCGTACGGCCGGCGGTTACGCGACGCCGTCGGCGTAGGCCGTCTTCCAGCCGCTGCACGTGGCCGAGACCACGGTGCCGTCGTTGCGGAGGCAGACCCTGATGTAGAGCGTGGCCGACTCGGCGAAGTCCTCGTCGGACGTCACGCACGTGTTGAAGCCGTTGCCGTTGTACTTGGAGTGGACCGTGCCGGAGCTGCCGACCTTCCAGTACCCGAGGACACCGGCACCGTCGGTCGAGTTGTCGCAGATGTGGAACGAGTCGTCGTCCGTGTAGAAGGCCTCCGAGCCCGCGGACGACGCGTAGTCACCGGACCTGTAGGTCGACACGCTGTAGATCTCGGTAGCCGCGGAGGCCGGCGCTGCCACGTAGAGCATGGTGGCCGCCGCGGCACCCACCGCTCCCGCGCCGGACAGCAGACGCCTGCTGAGAGTGTTCATGAAGAAATCCCCCTTCGAACACGCGTTCATAGAACAGGTGATCCCCAAGGTCTCACGAAAGGGGCGGGAGTGGCGGGTGTTTTTCCACTACTTGACCACGCTCACAGAAACGCCAGATTCACGACACCGAACACACCCGCCGCGACCAGCCCCGCCGCCGGCATGGTGATGAACCAGCCCAGGATGATGTTCTTCGCGACACCCCACCGCACGGCGTTCACCCGCTTCGTCGCACCCACGCCCATGATCGCCGAGGTGATGACATGGGTCGTCGAGATCGGCGCGTGGAACACGAACGCGGTGGTGAACATGATCCCCGCGCCCGTGGTCTCCGCGGCGAAGCCCTGCGGCGGGTCCAGCTCGATGATCTTCCGCCCGAGGGTCCGCATGATCCGCCAGCCGCCCGCGTACGTGCCGAGCGACAGCATCACCGCGCAGGCGATCTTGACCCACACCGGGATCGGGTCGCCGGCCTGTTCGACATCGGCGATGACGAGCGCCATCACCACGATGCCCATCGTCTTCTGCGCGTCCTGCAGACCATGACCGAGGGCCATACCGGCCGCGGACACGGTCTGCGCGATCCGGAAACCGCGCTTGGCCTTGTGCGGGTTCGACTTCCGGAACATCCACATGATCGCGACCATCACCAGATAGCCGGTGACGATACCGACGATCGGCGACAGGAACATCGGGATGACGATCTTGTCGAGCACCCCGGACCAGATCACCTCGATCCCGCCCGCGAGTGCCGCTCCCACCATGCCGCCGAACAGCGCGTGCGAGGACGACGAGGGCAGACCGAAGTACCAGGTGACCAGGTTCCAGACGATCGCGCCGACGAGGGCGGAGAAGAGGATCCACATCCCCCTGTTGCCGTGCGGCGTCTCGATCAGGCCCTCACTCACGGTCTTGGCGATCCCGCTGCCGAGGAACGCACCCGCGAGGTTCATCACGGCCGCCATCGCGAGCGCGGCCCGCGGGGTCAGCGCGCGCGTGGAGACCGAGGTCGCGATCGCGTTGGCCGAATCATGGAAACCATTGGTGTACGTGAAGCCGAGCGCGACGCCGATGGTCACGATCAGAGCGAAGGTGTCCACGTGGTTCAGGACTCCTTGACCGCGATGGTCTCCACGGTGTTGGCGACGTGTTCGAACGCGTCAGCCGCCTCTTCCAGCACATCCACGATCTGCTTGAGCTTCAGCACCTCGATGGCCTCGTACTTGCCGTTGAAGAGCATGGCGAGCAGCTTGCGGTGGATCTGGTCGGCCTGGTTCTCCAGCCGGTTGACCTCGATCCAGTACTCGGTGAGGTTGTCCATGGTCCGCAGGTTCGGCATGGCCTCGGCGGTGAGCTCGGCGGCCCGCGCCAACACCTCGATCTGCTGCTCGACGCCCTTGGGGAGTTCCTCGACGTTGTAGAGGACGACGAGGTCGACGGCCTCCTCCATGAAGTCCATGATGTCGTCGAGGGACGACGCGAGGTTGTAGATGTCCTCACGGTCGAACGGCGTGATGAACGAGGAGTTCAGCTGGTGGAAGATCGCATGCGTGGCATCGTCACCTGCGTGTTCCGCCGCCCGCATCCGCTCTGCGATCTCGGCCCGGCCGGCGGTGTCCGCCCCGAGCAGTTCCATGAGGAGCTTCGAGCCCGTGACGATGTTGTCCGCGGATGCGGCGAACATGTCGTAGAAGCTCGTCTCCCTGGGGGTCAGACGAAAGCGCACAAGGGGTCCTCGGGGTGCATGGGTTTCGGTCAGGCTGATGCTAAGTGCATCATCCGGCCACGGCTAATGGGCCGTCCCCCAGTGTCGCCCATCAGGCACAGTGGTCGGCACGGGGGCCTTCCGCAGGCCCTTATACCCGCCAAAGTTGGGTACGATATACCCAGTGGGGGTATATGTCTGCCCTCAGTTTGGCCCGCAGATGTGGAGGACGCCATGACGACCACCGAGGCCGGCGCGGAAGTGCCCTCCGCGGAGACGGACCACGACCACGGGGTGCACGGGTACCACAAGCAGAAGGACGAGCACCTCAAGCGCCTGCGCCGCATCGAGGGCCAGATCCGCGGCCTTCAGCGCATGGTGGACGAGGACGTCTACTGCATCGACATACTCACGCAGGTGTCCGCCTCCACCAAGGCCCTGCAGTCCTTCGCGCTGCAACTGCTGGAGGAACACCTGCGGCACTGCGTCGCGGACGCGGCCGTCAAGGGCGGCGAGGAGATCGACGCGAAGGTGGAAGAGGCGACCAAGGCGATCGGCCGGCTGCTGCGGACGTGAGACGAACCGGGACGCAGGACCGACGGGACTGAGGGGACGCCCCCGGGCGGCTCACGCGCCGGAGGCGTCCTCGCGCTCCTGGGCCACTTTCAGCACCTCGTCGATGCTCTCAAGGCTGAGCCTGTCCTCGTGGGCGGCCGAGGCCGCGATGATCAGGTCCCCGCACAGCTCGATCTCGGCGAGGGCCACGTGGTCCTGAACTGCCGTACCGCCGACCGGAGCCACGTGCATCACCTCTTCTCTGCCGTTACCGCTTCCTAGAGTAGGGAGCGGCCTACGCACCGCGCATGGCACGGACGGGCTAGTTCTTGACGCCCGTCACGGCCGCTCACTCCTCGGCGATCTTCCCGGCGTAGATGTCGTCGTCGTCCGGAAGCCGTACGTCGACGGCGACCCCGAAGTCGTAGAGCAAGGTCGTGGAGGCGACCGCCACGGTCCCCTCCTGCTGCCGGTTGACGAAGCTGAACCGGTGCCGGACCTTGCGGATCCGCCCGTCGTCGTCGAGGTAGACGTCGAAGGGGACCCGGGCCGTGGCGAACCCTTTCGCCGCCGCGCCCAGGGCGGACCTGTTCTCGGCGGAGGCGTCCCGAGCAGCGACGGTGAGATCGGCCACCCCCCGATAGTGCCGCACCTCCGTCCCCGCGACCTCGGTCTTCCCGACATAGGCCGCGGACCGCGTCCCCCGCAGCAACTCGGCGGCGGCGAACGGGTCGGTGGCGCCCCCGGTGACGAGATTCCCGTCCGACAGCGAGGCGGTCTCGACCCGCACCCACTTGTCGGAGGGCACCCCGGCGCCGCGGTTCTTCATGAACAGCGCACCGGGAGCGAGCAGTTCGGTGATGGGCCGATGCTCGCTGGTCCCGGCGGGATCCTGCGGCAGCAGCACCTTCAGCTCCCCGAGCCGGCGCCGATAGTCGTAGGTCCCTTCCCCGCGAATGGTGACGCGGGTCCCCCCGGACGCCATCTCCATGGAGGTCCGGGCCTTGGAACTCCGCGCCTCCACAAGCCGGTCGGCGGCAACACGCACCACCTCGACGGCGTCACCCGAGCTCCGCCCGTCCTCGGCGGCGACCCCGCTCCCCGAACACCCCGCGGCCCCGGCACAGAAGACGGCCACGACCCCCGCCACAACACCGACCCCACCCGTCCGCCTCTGCTGCCGCTCCGCCATCGCCTGCCTCCGTCACGGACCCCCTGTCCGTTCCGCTAACGACGACCATGCGGAGCCCGTCACGCGCATACGAGCCCTTTACCCGGGCTCGGTAACGTTGTCGCCGTGGCACACCAGGACAGGGTCCCCCCGCCCCACGACTCCCCTGAACACCTGACGACAACAGTCGACCAGGGCCCCTTCTGCACAGCCCGCTGCACCTGCGGCTGGCGCGGCCCGGCAAGAAGAGCAAGAAGCCAGGCAAGAACAGACGCAAAACACCACACAGACACGTAACAGCACGCCTCTCGACGCCGGCCCAGACAATCCCAGCCCGCCCGGCGTCCGAGGCCAAGGACACACCGTCCCAAACCCCCACCCACCCACTGAGGCTTCACCTCCCGACACCGGCCCAGACAATCCCAGCCCCTCCGGCGTCCGAGGCCAAGGACACACCGTCCCAAACCCCCACCCACCCGCTGAGGGCTTCGCCACTCGACACCGGTCCAGACAATCCCAGCCCGTCCGGCGTTTGAGGACGAGGCCCTTTCGGGGCCGAAGCGGGGTCTGGGGGCGCAGCCCCCAGGGATGGGACGGGTAGGGGCGGCGGGGGCGAAACCCGCCCGGCGCGCACCCCCACCGACCGGCACGATGGAACCCCCGACCCCACCACCTCGTCTCGTTCCACGAACCCCCAGGAGGCGACATGGAACGGCGTACGTTCATCGGCGGCGGCGTAGCCGCAATCGCCGCGGCGACCGCGACCGCGTGCAACGGCGACGACAAGGCCGACGCGGCGCAGACGGCCACCGCCGCCACATCCCCACGTACGTCGACCAGAACCGGCACCACCGCCGCCACCCCCGCCCCCGCCCCCGCGGACTGGACCGCCCTCGCCCGCGACCTGGACGGCACCCTCGTCCGCCCGGGCGACACGAACTGGCCCACCGCCCACCAGCTCTACAACACCCGCTTCGACAACCTGAAGCCCGCGGCGGTCGCGTACATCGCCCACGCGGAAGACATCCGCACCGCCCTCGCCTACGCCCGAGCCCACCACCTCCACATCGCGATCCGCAACGGCGGCCACTCCTACGCCGGCTGGTCCTCCGGCAACAACCGCCTGATCGTCGACGTCTCGAAGCTCAACAAGGTCCGCAGCAGCGGCGGCACAGCGGTGGTCGGCGCCGGATCGAAACTCATCGACGTCTACCGCGCCCTGACCGCAAAGGGCGTCACCATCCCCGCCGGCTCGTGCCCCACCGTCGGCGTCTCCGGACTCACCCTCGGTGGCGGCCACGGAGTCGTCTCCCGCGCCTACGGCCTGACCTGCGACAGCCTCACCCAGGCGACGCTGATCACGGCGGACGGCAAGCAGCTCACCGCGAACGCGACCGAGAACAAGGACCTCTTCTGGGCGCTGCGCGGCGCGGGCAACGGCAACTTCGGCGTCGTCACCGAGCTTCGCTTCAAGACCCACCCGGCACCCCAGGCGGTGAAGGCGTACCTGTCCTGGCCGTGGGCGAAGGCCGCAGCCGTGACCAAGGCGTGGCAGGAGTGGGGCCCGGCCCAGCCCGACGAGATCTGGTCGTCCCTGCACCTGGCGGGCACCTCCGGCGGCTACACCACGGTCTCCGTCGCCGCCTTCTCCCTGGGTACCTACGGCGAACTCCAGAACGCCGTGGACCGCCTGGCCGACAAGATCGGTGCCCCCGCGACCAGCGTCTCCCTCAAGCGCCTCTCGTACGAGGACGCGATGGAGGTCTACGCCGGGTGCTCCTCCTTCAGCACGGACGCCCAGTGCCACCTGCCCGGCAAGACCCCGGGCCGCTCCCCGCAGGGCGCGCTCGGCCGGGAGACGTACGCCGCGAAGTCGGACTTCTTCGACCGCTCCCTGTCCACGGCCGGCATCCAGGCGATGCTCAAGCAGCTGGAGTCGGTGCGCGGCGGGGCCGGCGACATCGCCCTCACGGCCCTGGGCGGTGCCGTCAACCGCGTCTCCCCGACGGCCACGGCGTTCGTCCACCGCCGCTCCCGCATGCTGGCCCAGTACATCGCCGCGTGGAAGGCGGGCACCTCGGGCACGGCCGCCCAGTCCTGGCTGACCCAGGCCCACAACGCGATGAAGCCCTATGCGTCGGGCGCGGCCTACCAGAACTACACCGACCCGTCCCTGACGGACTGGCGCAAGGCGTACTACGGAGACGCGGCGACCAGGCTCTCGGCCCTGAAGAAGCAGTACGACCCGAAGGGCTTCTTCACGTTCCCGCAGGCCCTCTAGGGCGCTTCCAGGGCCTGTGCGGCGGATCAGGCGGCGAGGTCGCGCTCCTCGGCGCCCGTTTCCTTCCGGGCGCCGGGGAGCAGGGTGTCCTGACCGTCGTAGGACTTCCCGCGCGCCCGGATCAGCCATCCCGCGCGCGGCGACCGCTCGATCGCCTTCATCAGCGGGGTGAGCAGGGCCATGGCCAGCGGGGACAGCAGCAGGGCCACGGCGGTGCCGAGGGCGAAGCCGCCGATGACGTCGGTCGGGTAGTGCACGCCCATGTAGACCCGGCAGAAGCCTTCGAGCAGGGCGAGGCCGATACCGAAGAAGCCGAACTTCCGGTTGGCGACGAACAGTCCGACCGCCATGGCCATGGTGATCGTGGCGTGGTCGCTCACGAAGGAGTAGTCGGTCTTGCCGGAGACCAGGACTTCGAGTCCCTCGTGCTGGAGGAACGGCCGGGGCCGCTCCACGAATCCTCGTATCGGCACGTTGATCAGCACGGCGACACCGGCCGCGAGCGGCGCCCAGACCAGCGCGGCCACGGACGAAGGCGCGTCCTCGCCGCCCCGCTTGCGCACGGACAGCCAGCACCACAGCACGAGCACCACGGTGGCCAGGAGGATCCCGTATTCACCGACGTACTCCATGACCCGGTCGAACCACACGGGTGCGTCCTTGGCCAGGCCGTTGATGTCGTAGAGCAGGTCGACGTCGGGGTTCGACCCGGATGCGGCGAGTCCAGCCATGGTGCTGCGGCCCCTTCGTCGGCTCTCCCGGCGCGCAGAGGTCGCGCGCCGCTGTTCCACCCCCGTGGTGTGTAGATCGCTACGAGAACAGGAACGCACGGTCCCCGTTAATACGTTCCACCCTCCACTGAATGATCACGCAGACGTTATCGAAGAGAGACACATCGCCGCAGCTCAGGGGGCAGGTTCACAGGCTGTCAGACCGTCGTGGGGAGCGCTTTCGCGCCATCTTCGGTGACGCGGGTGGCTCCGAAGTAGTCGGGGGTGTCGATCGGGTCGAACCGGATCACAGCACCCGTTCTCGGGGCGTCGATCATGTATCCGCCGCCGACATAAATCCCCACATGCCGGATGGCCCGGGAGTTGGTGAGGTCGTCCGAGAAGAAGACGAGATCGCCGGGGAGCAGCTCGTCCCTGGCCGGATGCTGACCCGCGTTCCACTGGTCGTTGGCGACGCGGGGCAGTGTGATGCCGACACTCTCGTACGCGGCCTTCGTCAGCCCCGAGCAGTCGAACCGGCCACCGTCCTGAGCAGTACCGTCACCGCCCCAGAGGTAGGGCGTGCCGAGCTTCTTCTGCGCGTAGTAGATGGCTCCGGCGGCCTGCTTCGAGGGGTCCACGCGCGTGACGGGAGCGGCGAAGCTCTCCTCCAGCGTCGTGATCGTCTTCACGTAGTTCTGGGTCTCCTTGTACGGCGGCACACCCCCGTACTTGATCACCGCGTAGGCCCCCGCGTTGTAGGACGCGAGCATGTTCTTCGTGGCGTCCCCGGGGACGTCCTTCACGTACGAGGCGAGGGTGCAGTCGTACTTCGCGGCCGATGGAATCGCGTCATTCGGATCCCATACGTCGCGGTCGCCGTCCCCGTCGCCGTCGATTCCGTGCGTGGCCCAGGTCCCGGGGATGAATTGCGCTATCCCCTGCGCGGCCGCGGCGCTCTGCGCCTTCGGGTTGAACCCGCTCTCCTGGTACAGCTGGGCGGCGAGCAGCGCCGGGTTGATCGCGGTGCAGAGGTTGCCCCACTTCTGCACGAGGTTCTGATAGGCCGCCGGCACGGACCCCTTGGCCAGCGCCTTCGTGGCTCCGCCGACCCCGCCCGCGAGGTTCCCGGCGACGACGTACACACCGACGACGAGCAGCATCACGAAGCTGAGTCCCGCCCCGAGGACGGCACCCCCCACGAGCCATGCCTTACGCACCGTCAACCGCCCCTCGCTGCCCCGGAGTCCGACGCCCACGTCAGTTTAGGGGCGCCTTCGTCGTTCTGGGGTGATCATGCGGAAGGAGACTCCGTCGCGTCCCGGTACAGCCGAGCGGCCTCCCGCCCGAGCACCACGCTGTACGAGACGGCGGCGGTCGCCCCGCCCTGCTCGTGCCCGCCGAGCACTCCGACGACCTCCCCGTCCCCGTTGACCCACGGGCTGCCGCTGGTGCCGCCGCTGAAGCCGGGACAGTCGACGCGTTGTTGCGTACGGCTGTGCGCGACCGGCTTGTCGGCGCAACGGACCGGCGTCTCGCGGGAGTCGGGATAGCCGGTGACGGTCACGCCGGTGGCGCCGGTGGCCGTACCGGTGGTGAAGCGGTTCCCCCCGACGAGGTCCTCGACGCCCTCGCCCCGCCGCTCGGCCAGGGCCGCGAACGCCACGTCACTGTCCTCGTCCCACGCGTCGGGCAGAAACCGCCTGGTGACGCGCCACTTCCCGTACGGCGCCCGGCCGTTGCGGTAGCCCGGTGCGAACACGAGGTCGTCCGTGTCACCGTCCAGGCAGTGCGCGGCGGTGACGATGAGATCCCGGTGCGGGCTGTGCACGACGGAGGCGGTACAGAAGTGCTGCCCGCCGGAGAACAGCGCCCCCACACGCACGGTTTCCGCGGTCGCGGCGGCGGTGACGGTGACCCCGAAAGGGCCGGGACCGGCATCGGCGGCCGCCTCGGAGGCGGAGGTGGCGGCGAGGAGTACGAGGACGGCGTAGAGAGGCGTGCGCTTCATCGGAACGCAGCCTTCCGCACGAAGGTGAGAACCGGGTCAGGCGCGCGTCAAAGGACCCCTGCCCGGACACCTACCCTGGCAGCGTTCTCCCCCGAGCAGAGGAGCCCTCATGCCCACGCTCATCGCGCGGCGAGCCGTATGACCGCCACCTGCCGGACCTGCGGGCGCCCCATCGAGCGCACCGCGGGCCCCGGACGGACCGCCTCCTACTGTTCGCAGGCATGCCGGCAGCGGGCGTACCGGAAGCGGCGGAGCCCCGCCGCCAAGGAGCTGGTCTCCGACATCGGCGACCAGCTGAACCGGCTGCGGCTGGAACCCCCGGTCGTCTTCCACGCCGACGTCGAGGCCCTCCACACCCGGTTCGCGCAACTCCGGCGGCTCGCTCGGGAGGCCCGTACCGAAAACGTCACACCGGCGGACGTGACGAATCCCGGCGAGGACGACTTCACGGCTCTCATCGAGGCCCACCGCAAGGAACTCCGGGTGCACTGCTACCGCCTGCTCGGCTCGTACGACGAGGCGGAGGACCTCACCCAGGAGACATTCCTCAAGGCGTGGCGGGCGAGGGAGTCGATGGACGGGCTGGAGAACCCGCGGGCGTGGCTGTACCGGATCGCCACCAACGCCTGCCTGGACTTTCTCCGGAAGAACGACCGCCGCCCCACGCCCTACGCGCCCGTCCCCGGCATCGACTCGGGTGACGGCCCCCCGCCCCCGTCCATGCCCTGGCTCCAGCCCTTCCCGGACGACCAGCTCCCCGACGAGCCCGTCGCGCGGGCCGTGGCGAGCGAGACGCTGGAGCTGGTCTTCCTCACGGCGATCCAGCACCTTCCGCCGCGCCAGCGCGCCGCGGTGATCCTGCGGGACATCGCCGGATGGTCGGCCCAGGAGACCGCCGACCTGCTGGAATCGTCGCTCGCGTCGGCCAACAGCGCGGTGCAGCGGGGGAGAACGGCCCTGCGGGAGGCGCTGCCGGGGCAGCGCGAGGACTGGTCGGCGGCCACCCCCAGCGCCGACGAACTGGCCCTGCTCCAGCGCTACATGGACGCCGTGGCCCGCGTGGACTTCGACGCCATGGCCGAGCTGGTCCGCGAGGACGCCGTGCTCACCATGCCGCCGAACCCGTTCTGGTTCACGACCCGCGAGGCCCTCTTCGCCTTCATCCGGCCGAACCTCGACCCGGCGTCCCCGATGTTCGTCGGGCATTGGCGTCACCTGCCCGTACGCGCCAACGGGCAGGTGGCGGTGGCCGGTTATCTGCGACGGCCCGGTACGACCGTCTTCCGGGGCCAGAACATCGACGTGCTGCGGATCGAGGACGGAAGGATCGCCGCGATCACCACCTTCGAGCCGCATCTGTACCCGGCGTTCGGTCTGCCGATGACTCTCTGAGGCAGCGATGAGTTCTCCGCGCGGGCACGTCCCATGAGTGACGGGCGCACACGGCGCCCCCATTCAAGGAGTCACCATGCTGAACCTGCTGAAGAACAAGGTCGCGGTCGTCTACGGCGGTGCGGGTTCGCTCGGCGCGGGTGTCGCGAAGGCGTACGCCGACGCGGGCGCGCGGGTCTTCCTCGTCGGCCGTACGGAGTCGACGCTGCGCAAGGTCGCGGAGGAGACCGGTGCCGAGTACGACGTACTGGACGCCCGTGACGAGGCCGCCGTGGAGGCGCACGCGGCGTCGGTCGTGGAGCGGGCGGGCCGGATCGACATCTCCCTCAACCTGGTACCGCGCGGGGACTTCCAGGGCGTACCGCTGACGGAGATGTCGGTCGAGGACTACACGCGGCCGGTGGTGCAGGGCATCGCCTGCCAGTTCGTCACCGCGCGGGCGGCGGCGCGTCGTATGACGGCGCAGGGCTCGGGCGTGATCCTCTCCCTCGACAGCGGATCCGCCAACGGCAGCCCCATGATGGGCGGTACGGCCGCGGCCGACGGGGCGATCGACGCGCTGATCCGTCAACTGGCGGCGGAGCTCGGTCCGTCGGGCGTGCGTGTCTGCGGGATCTGGACGGCGGGCGTGACGGACACCCTCACCCCTCAGAAGCTGACCGCCGCCGGCGCCCCGGCCATGGACGAGACCGCCGTACAGGGCATCCGCGCCCACCTCGACAGCCTCCGTATGACCAGGCGCTCCCCGCAGATCGCCGACATCGCCGCCCTGGCGACCTTCCTCGCCTCGGACGCGGGCGTCACCATCACGGGCACGTGGATCAACGCGACGGCGGGAATGTTCGCCAGCTGACGACCGACCGGGCAGCGCCTAGCCGGGTCGTACGGCCGTCTCCAGCGGGAACCGCGTCCCCGTCAGCTCCTCCGACACCGTCCACAGCCGCCTCGCCGTCGCCGGGTCGCTCGCCGCGGGCGAGCGGCCCACCAGGGTGGGGGCGCCCCGCATCTCGCCGAACCCGTCCGGGCCGACGTAGCTCGCGCCGGGCAGGTCCTGCGTCGCCGCGTACAGCGTCGGCAGGGTGCCCGCCTTGTCGTCCTGGGCCAGGAACCTGTTGCCGAACTTCATGAAGACCCGGGCCGCCGGACTCGCCGCGTGGCTCTGGAGGTTGGTGGCCGAGTAGCCGGGGTGGGCGGCGAGGGCGCGGACCGCGGAGCCCGACTCCGTCAGGCGGCGCTGGAGTTCCAGGGTGAACAGGAGGTTCGCCAGCTTCGACTGGGCGTAGGCCTGGTTGGGGTGGTAGCCGCTCGTCCAGTTCAGGTCGTCGAAGCGGATCCTCGCGTCGCCCCAGCGGTGGGCGCCCGAGGACACCGTGACCACCCGGTCCGTGAGGTACGGCAGCAGCAGGTTCGTGAGCGCGAAGTGGCCCAGGTGGTTCGTGCCGAACTGCATCTCGAAGCCGTCCGGCGTCCGCTGCTCCGGCACCATCATCACGCCGGCGTTGTTGATGAGGAGGTCCAGCGGACCGTCCCACGCCGCCGCGAACTCCCGCACGGACGACAGGTCCGCCAGGTCCAGGCGCCGCACCTCCACGCTGCCGTGCACCGTCCGCGCCGCCGCCTCGCCGCGTCGCGGGTCCCGTACGGCGAACACCACGTGCGCGCCCGCCCCGGCCAGCGCGGCCGCGGCGGTGAGGCCGATGCCGCTGTTGGCGCCGGTGATCACGGCGGTGCGGCCGGTCAGGTCGGGGAGGTGGGCCGCGTTCCATGCGTGCTTGCTCTTGTCAGCCATGCCCTCAAAGTAGACGATGCCAACAATGCTGTCAATGACAACAATGGTGGCGATGCCAACAATAGTGACGCCGCCTACATCGGGATACGATGGCGTCCATGCCGTCCGAGAAGTCCGAGACCCGCCCCTACCACCACGGGGATCTCCGCTCCGCCCTGCTGGCGAGCGCGGAGCACACCCTGCGCGACAGAGGCGTGGCTTCGCTCTCCCTGCGGGAACTGGCCCGCGACATCGGCGTCAGCCACGCCGCCCCGGGGCGCCACTTCAAGGACAAGCAGGCCCTGCTCAACGCCCTGGCCCTCGCCGGCTACGAACGGCTGACCCGGGCGCTCGACGCCGCCGACGACCCCGGCCTGCCGCTGGAGCCCCGGTTCACCGCCCTCGCCCGGGCCTATCTGGCCTTCTCCCTGGAGAACGCCGAGCTCCTGGAGCTGATGTACGCCCGCAAGCACGACCCCGAGGCGTCCGAGCAGATGGCCGTCGCCGTCGGCCGCACGGTGGGGGCCCTCGAGCAGATCATCTCGGACGCCCAGCAGCGCGGCGAGATCGTCCAGGGGGACCCCGGCCGCCTCACCCTCGCCCTGGGCGCCACCCTGCACGGCACCGCCATGTTCGCCGCCACCGACAAGCTCGACCCGCAGACAGCCCTCGACGGCATTCCCGAGCTCGTACATCTCCTGCTGCACGGCCTCAAGCCCCGGTAACCCCGCGAGCGTTGGGCGCGACGCGTGTAGATGGTCAAGCCGAGGCCATTCGCCGCCCATCACCCCGCCATTGATCAGTAACCCCCCAACCCCCTTCAGTAAGGCGGAAGTCAGGATTCCACCGCGCGTCTTGTTGTCACGTACTCAACAAGGGGATGGTCTACGCGGGTCGCCGCCCCCACCGGGAACCTCACCGGTGGTCCCCACCGCAGGCCTCTGCAACCCCACTCTCAGGAGGCTGTACGTTGCGTACGCCCAACACCCCCCACATATCCGGCAGATCGCGCCGGATCGGCACGGCCGCCACGGCCACGGCCGCCCTCCTCCTCGCCGGGCTCGGCATCGCGGCTCACGCCGACGCGGCCACCCCCACGCCGCACAAGGTGAGCGCCAAGACCGTCGCCGCACAGGTCGCCAAGGCCCATGTGCAGTACGAGAGCGCGTGCGGCACGACCCCGAAGAAGGGCTACGCCGCCTGCAACGCGCTCCGTGTCACCGGCGGCACCACCGCCTACATGGAGAAGCAGGCCGCGCTCAAGGGCGCGACCCCCAAGACCGTCAAGCCGAACGCCACCTCGGCCACGCCGACCGGCTACGGCCCGAGCGACCTCCAGGACGCCTACGGCCTGACCGCCGCCTCCTCCTCGAACGGCTCCGGCGAGACCATCGCCATCGTCGACGCCTACGACGACCCCAACGCCGCCGCGGACCTGGCCACCTACCGCTCCTACTACGGCCTCTCCGCCTGCACCGTCGCCAACGGCTGCTTCAAGAAGGTCAGCCAGACCGGCTCCACGACCTCCCTCCCCACCGCCGACAGCGGCTGGGCCGGCGAGATCTCCCTCGACCTCGACATGGTCTCCGCCATCGCCCCGAACGCCAAGATCCTGCTGGTCGAGGCGAGTTCGTCGAGCATGGCCAACCTGGGCAAGGCGGTGAACGAGGCCGTCAGTCTGGGCGCCAAGTTCGTCTCCAACTCCTACGGCGGTTCCGAGTCCTCCTCGGACACCTCCTACGACTCCTCCTACTTCAACCACCCGGGCGTCGCCATCACCGTCTCCGCCGGCGACGAGGCCTACGGCGCCGAGTACCCGGCCGGCTCGAAGTACGTGACGTCGGTCGGCGGCACCAAGCTCTCCACGTCCTCCACCAGCCGCGGCTGGACCGAGAGCGTCTGGAAGACCAGCAGCACCGAGGGCACCGGCTCCGGCTGCTCCGCGTACGACGCCAAGCCCAGCTGGCAGACCGACACCGGCTGCACCAAGCGCATGATCTCCGACGTCTCCGCCGTCGCCGACCCGGCCACCGGCGTCTCCGTCTACGACTCCTACGGCTCCGACGGCACCGGCTGGAACACCTACGGCGGCACCAGCGCCTCGGCCCCGATCATCGCCTCCGTGTACGCCCTCGCGGGCACGCCGTCCAGCAGCTCCTACCCGGCCCAGTTCCCCTACGAGGACACCTCGGCCCTCAACGACGTGACCTCCGGCAACAACGGCACCTGCACCACGAGCTACTTCTGCACCGCCAAGTCCGGCTACGACGGCCCGACCGGCCTCGGCACCCCGCAGGGCACCGACGCCTTCACCGGCTGACGACCCCGAACTCCCCGTCGGGTCACGGGGAGCCGCCGGCGGGCAGGGGACGTGGGGTCCCCTCGGCGGCACAACGGCAACGGGCCGCGACCAACGCACCATCGATCGCGGCCCGTTCGCCGTCAGCAGGTAAGTAAGGCCAGGCCTGGGGTCCGGTAAGGCGGAGGTCAGAATTCCGCCTCCCGCCTTGTTGTCACGTACTCAACAAGAGACCGTCATTCCACCGCCGCACGCACGCACCCGCACTGCTCCTGTTCCACCACCATCAGGAGGCTGCACGATGCGCACGACACCCCCCGCCAGACCCTCCCTACGCGGCAGCCGACGCCGGATCGGCTCGGCGGCCGCAGCGACCGCCGCGCTTCTCGTCGCCGGACTCGGCACCGCGGTCCACGCGGAAGCCGCCGCCCCGGCCAAGGCCGCCAAGGTCACCTGGGCCGCGACCCCCTGCGCCACCCCCAGGAAATCCGGCGAACTCGCCTGCAACTCCCTGCGCGTGACCGGCGGCACCACCGCCTTCGAGAAGGCGCACGGCATCACCCCCCGGGCCGCCGACGCGTCCACCCCCTCCGGCTACGGCCCCAGCGACCTCCAGGCCGCCTACGGCCTGACCGCCGCCTCCTCCTCGAACGGCTCCGGCGAGACCATCGCCATCGTCGACGCGTACAACGACCCCAACGCCGAGTCCGACCTCGCGGCCTACCGCTCGCACTACGGCCTCTCCGCCTGCACCACCGCCAACGGCTGCTTCAAGAAGGTCAGCCAGACCGGCTCCACGACCTCCCTGCCCGCCGGCGACTCCGGTTGGGCCGAGGAGATCTCCCTGGACCTCGACATGGTCTCCGCCATCGCCCCGAACGCGAACATCCTCCTCGTCGAGGCGAAGTCGGCGACGATGGCCAACCTGGGCACGGCCGTGAACGAGGCCGTCAAGCTGGGCGCGAAGTACGTCAGCAACAGCTACGGCGGCTCGGAGTCCTCGTCCGACACCTCCTACGACTCCTCCTACTTCAACCACCCGGGCGTCGCCATCACCGTCAGCGCGGGCGACGCGGGCTACGGCGCCGAGTACCCGGCCGCCTCCAAGTACGTGACGTCGGTCGGCGGCACCGCCCTCTCCACGGCTTCGAACACCCGCGGCTGGACCGAGAGCGTCTGGAAGACCAGCAGCACCGAGGGGACGGGCTCCGGCTGCTCCGCGTACGACGCCAAGCCGAGCTGGCAGACCGACACCGGCTGCACCAAGCGCATGATTTCGGACGTCTCCGCGGTGGCCGACCCCGCGACCGGTGTGTCGGTCTACGACTCCTACGGCGTCACGGCCGGCTGGTACACCTTCGGCGGCACCAGCGCCTCGGCTCCGATCATCGCGGGCGTCTACGCCCTCGCGGGCACGCCGTCCAGCAGCTCCTACCCGGCGCAGTTCCCCTACAAGGACACCTCCGCCCTCAACGACGTGACCTCCGGCAACAACGGCTCCTGCACCACGAGCTACTTCTGCACCGCCAAGTCCGGCTACGACGGCCCGACCGGCCTCGGCACCCCGCAGGGAGTGGCCGCCTTCACAGGCTGACGCTCAGTCACCACGCAGACGGGCCGCGGCACCAGCCGCGGCCCGTTCGTCATGCCGGTGCCGTGCGGAGATAGCCTTCACCCGCAGAACATCGGTGCACTCGGGTGCCACCAGCACACCAGATGCCGAGAAGAGGTCAACGACGGAACCACACGAAGGTTCCGCTCCGGCCTCATTGCCCGGCGTAACCTGCCGTGATACACAGAGTGACCGGACAGTGCATTCGTACGAAACCCGCCAATCAATGACGCCAAGTCGACATCCGGCAGCAGAATTGTCGGCGAGAATGAGGCCTGACCTCTGCGCACCTGCAGGGGGAAGCGGAACTACCCACCAGGGGCGGTGACTTACATGCTCTTTGCGGCCGACAAGGGAGACATCAACACCATCATCGGCGGGATCGCTCCGGACTGGGGCCCCTTCGGGGCGCTGGGCACGGAAGCGAAGACGATGATCCAGGTCGTCATGGCGGTCGCCATCATGCTCTGCCTCGGCATCGCCATCTGGGGCGCCGCGAAGCAACGCATCGGCGCGACGGCCCTCCGTGACACCTTCAGCGCGGAACAGGGCAAGGGCCTGATCATCGCCGGCCTCACCGGGGTCTTCATCATCGGCTCACTCGGCACGCTGTTCACCATCGTGTACGGCATGGCCGTCTAGCGGGCGTTCCTCCAGTCCCCCGGGCACGCCCGGTCGTACCCCTCCACCCCACCCGCCCGTCGTGCCCACCGACTGAGGTTGCGTTTCCCTGATGCCGAGTCACCACACCGCGCCCGCGCGGGAACCAGCACGGCTACCGTCGTACTCCTACGTGTTTCCGCTCGACGTCGAGGGGGCGTACGCGGCATGAGTCCCGGTGACGAACACGACACCTCCGGCGGCTACGGGGGCTCCGGCCAGACCCGCACGCGCATGCCGGACGACGTGTACGGCGGCGCGCGTCCCCGCGCCCGCTCGTCGTCACGCAGCCTGGTCACGGTGGTCGGCGTAGTCGTCCTCCTCATCGCCGCGATCGCCTTCGCGAACCGCGGAGGAGACGACTCCTCATCCAAAACCGGGGCCAGCGACAAACCCGAGGTGGCGAGCACGGCGGCGAGCGGGACGAAGCCGGTGGCCGCGGGGTTCGCGCACGATGCGCAGGGGGCGCAGAGTGCGGCGGCGAATTACGCGGTAGCGCTGGGTTCTGCCGAGATGTTTGACAAGACGAAGCGCAACGCGATCCTGCAAGCCATCATCACGCCCTCCCGCGTGTCGCAGTTCGAAGCGACACTGGACAAGGCCTACACGCCGGCCTTCAACAAGGCCGTCGGCCTGAACGAGGACGGCTCCACACCGAACGGCTACACCTTCGTCTCCCGTACGAGCCCGATCGGCACCAAGACCACCCAGTCCTCCGCCGACGGCACCACCGTCGAGGTCTGGTGCAGCGGCCTCCTCGGCCTCGCAGGCGAGAACTCCACCAACCCGGTCACCAGCACCTGGTTCACCATCACCATGCAACTCCAGTGGACCGATGGCGACTGGAAGATCGTGACGCACTCCCAGAAGGACGGCCCAGCGCCCGTCCCCGGCGACGACAGGGCCTCCAGCGCCGACGAGATGGCGAAGGCCGTCGAAGAGTACGGAGGGTTCACGTATGCCCGGTAGCCGACGCGCACTCAAGCTCGCCGCTGTCGTCACGGCCGTACAGACCACAGCCGTCCTCATGGCCACGCGTGCCTTCGCCGCGCCCACCCCCAGCCCCACGCCCTCACCAACCGCGAGCAACAACCCCTGCGACCTGATCCACGGCCCCGCCAAGGACTACTGCGAACGCGGCGAAACCGGCGGGCGCTCCGGCGGATCCACCATCGACCCCACCTCCACCCTCGACCCCCTCTCCTCCCTCGCCAAGGGCTGTGCCGACGCCGCCGCATGGACCGTCGACAAGCTCAGCGAGGCCGTGAAGGACACCGCGAACGTCGACTTCACGAACCCCAAGTTCCTCCAGCAGTACGCGGTCGTCTTCGCGGCGTCGACGATTCTGACGCTGCTGCTGTGGCTGCTGGCCGTGGCCAAGCGAGCCGTCCGTGGCGCGCCCCTCAGCACGGCCATCTCCGAAGCGATCGGGTTCCTCTGGCTGACCGTGCTGGCGTCGGCCTTCACCCCCCTGATCCTCTACACGGTCGTCTCGGCCACCGACGGCGTCAGCGAGGTCCTCGCGAAGACCACCGGCGACCAGACGGACACGTTCTTCGGCACCTTCTCCGGCGCCCTGGAGAAGGGCGAGGACATCGGCGGCGGCCCGATCATGCTGATCGTGGTGTCCCTCGTCTCCATCCTCGCCGCCGGCGTCCTCTGGCTGGAACTGGTGATCAGGGCCGCGCTCCTCTACGTCGGCGCCCTCCTCGGCACCGTCGTCTACGCGGGCCTGGTCGACAAGAACCTGTGGGGCCACGTCCGCCGCTGGGCGGGCATCATGATCGCGGTCATCCTGGTCAAGCCGGTCATCGTGATCGTCCTGGGGCTGGCCGGCGCGCTGTCCGCCGACGACGGCCCCGACGCCTTCTCCGCCGTGGTCTCCGGCCTGGCCATCATCCTGCTCGCCATCTTCGCCAGCGCGATGATCTACCGCTTCGTCCCCGGCTTCGGCGACGAGATCGCGGGCTCCCGCAACAACCGCATCATGCAGGGCGCCGAAGGAAAGGCGGCCGCGGTCATCAGCTCCCCCGCGACCCTCGTCGCCCAGGGCATCAAGACCCACAGCACCAGGGCCGACAACAACGGCGGCGGCAGCGGTTCGAGCGGCGCCCGCCCCTCCAACCCCGCCTCCGGCGGCGTAGCCGCCCACAGCGCCCGCACCCCGAACGGTGGCGGCGGCGGATCTGTCCCCTCCGCCGCACCCCAGCCCCGTTCGAGCAACGCGGTCAACACCCCGCACGCCAGCAACAACCGCAACAACCGCACAGGAGGTGACGGGCGTTGACGACCGAGTCCCACGTGTCCCACGCGGTCACACCCCGCCGTACCTATCTCATCGGCCGCGCCCGGCCGAACGCGATCGTCGGCCGCAACCGTGAGACCGGCGAGATCGCGCTGATCATCGCCGGCGCGTTCCTCGGCATGATGTGCGGGCTCCTCGTCCCCGTCCTGGCCTTGCGCATCGTGCTGCTGATGGGCTTCCCGCTGATCGCCCTGATGGCGGTCTACGTGCCGTACAAGCACCGCACGTTCTACAAGTGGTTCGAGATCAACCGCAGTTACAAGCGGTCCCTGAAGCGGGGGACCGTCTACCGCTCCGGCGTCATGGAGGCCGGCGTCAGGGCCGACGGCCTCGAGGTCGAGATCGGCCCGCCGCCCGGCATCGGCCGTATCACCTGGCTCGCCGCGCCCTTCGGCCCCGACGAGATCGCCGTACTCCTGCACGCGGACCGCCGCACCGTCACCGCCGCCATCGAGATCGAGGGCCCCGGCGTCGGCCTGCGCGACTCCGAGGACCAGGAAGCCCTCGTCGACCGCTTCGGCACCCTGCTCAAGCACGTCGCCAACGGGGACGGCTTCGTCACCCGCCTCCAGATGCTCGCCCGCACCCTCCCCGCCGACCCCGACGCCCACGCCAAGGACGTCGCCGTCCGCGGGGACGACAGGGCACCGGGATGGCTGCAGCAGTCGTACGACCAACTCCAGTCCATGGTGTCGACGAGCAGCGAGCAGCACCGCGCCTACCTCGTCGCCTGCATGCACTTCACCCGCGAACTCGCCGCCGAGGCCCACACCATGGCCCGCGCGGCACGCCCCCAGTCCGGCCGCAAACTGGACCGCGACGCGGGCCTCGCGGTCGTGATGGCACGTGAGCTGACGGACATCTGCTCGCGCTTGCAGGAGGCCGACATCCGCGTACGGCAACCGCTGGGCCAGGGCCGTCTCGCCTCGCTCATCCACTCCATGTACGACCCGGACCACCCCATCGACCACATCCAGGCGATGAGCAAGCGCAACTCCTGGCCGGCCGAGCTGGACGCCATGGAGCCGACGTATCTCCAGGCGAAGACCCGGGAGTCCAGCACCCGCGCGCCCTGGTGCCATGCGACGGCCTGGGTGAAGGAATGGCCGATGACCCCCGTCGGGGTCAACTTCCTCGCCCCCCTCCTCGTCCACACCCCGGACGTCATCCGCACGGTCGCCGTCACCATGGACCTCGAACCCACCGAGGTCGCCATCGAGCGCATGCTGACCGAGAAGACGAACGACGAGGCGGAAGCCTCCCGCCAGGCCAAGATGAACCGCACCGTCGACCCGCGCGACGTCGCCTCCCACAACCGTCTCGACCAGCGCGGCGAAGACCTCGCGAGCGGCGCGGCCGGCGTCAACCTGGTCGGCTACATCACCGTCTCCTCCCGCAACCCCGACGCCCTGGCCCGCGACAAGCGGACCATCCGGGCCTCGGCCGGAAAGTCGTACCTGAAGCTCGAATGGTGCGACCGCGAACACCACCGCGCGTTCGTGAACACGCTCCCGTTCGCCACCGGCATCCGAAGGTAGGGGCTGAGCTCAGATGCGGGACCCGCTGTCCGTCCTCACCGACGCCTTCACGTCCTTCCTCTTCGGCAAGGTCGAGACGACCCGCCTGCCCGTCCGCACCTCCACCGGCCAGGCCCAGGCGGTCTACCTGCCCACGGCAGCGCCGGGCCTCGGCGACTCCGGTGTGATCATCGGCCGCGAGGTGTACTCCGGGAAGGGCTACATCTACGACCCCTTCCAGCTGTACGGCCAGCAGCTCCCGGCACCTCACTGGCTGGTCCTCGGCGAGTCCGGCAACGGCAAGTCGGCGCTGGAGAAGACGTACGTCCTGCGCCAGCTGCGCTTCCGCGACCGGCAGGTCGTCGTTCTCGACGCACAGGGCGAGGACGGGGTCGGCGAATGGAACCTCATCGCGCAGGAGTTGGGGATAACTCCTATCCGCCTCGACCCGATGGCCGCCCTGGACATGGGGATCCGGCTGAACCCGCTCGACCCCGCGATCACGACGACCGGCCAGCTCGCGCTGCTCCGGACGATCATCGAGGTCGCGCTGGGCCACGGCCTCGACGAGCGCTCCGGCTTCGCGTTGAAGGTCGCGCACGCCTACGTCAACGAGACGATCGTCGAACGCCAGCCGATCCTCACCGACATCGTGGAGCAGCTACGGCACCCCGAGCCGGAGTCGGCCGAGGCGATGAACGTCGACATAGAGGACGTACGGGCCTGGGGTCTGGACGTCGCGCTGGTCCTGGACCGTCTGGTCGACGGTGACCTGCGCGGCATGTTCGACGGTCCCACGACGGTCGGCATCGACCTGGACGCCCCGCTCATCGTCTTCGACCTGTCGCACATCGACCGCAACTCCATCGCCATGCCCATCCTCATGGCGATCGTCGGCGTGTGGCTGGAGCACACCTGGATCCGCCCCGACCGGAAGAAGCGCATCTTCCTGGTCGAGGAGGCCTGGCACATCATCAACAGCCCCTTCGTGGCCCAGCTGTTCCAGCGGCTGCTGAAGTTCGGCCGACGGCTCGGTCTGTCCTTCGTGGCGGTCGTCCACCACCTGTCCGACGTGGTGGACGGAGCGGCGGCGAAGGAGGCGGCGGCGATCCTGAAGATGGCGTCCACGAGGACGATCTACGCCCAGAAGGCGGACGAGGCCAGAATGACGGGCCGGGTGCTGGGTCTGCCACGCTGGGCGGTCGAGATCATCCCCTCGCTGACACCGGGCATCGCGGTGTGGGACGTCAACGGCAACGTCCAGGTGGTCAAACACCTGATCACCGAGACGGAACGCCCCCTGGTCTTCACCGACCGCGCGATGACCGAGTCCTCCGAGGACCACCTCGCGGACGACGCCCTGCGCGCGGCCGAGCTGGAGGCCGAGGAGCGGGCGGCGGCCTTCATGGAACAGCACATGGAGCAGCACATGGGCGACTCCGAGTCGACGGTGGCGTAGGCGGGAGGCGTGCCATGGTGAGACCTGACGATCGCCGCGGGCAGCAGGGCCAGGGAGGTCAGGGAGGCGTCCCCGACGGGCTGTTGGTCGGCATACTCGCCTTCCTCCTCGGCATGACCCTGATGGTCTGGTCGGCCACCGGCCTGGCGGGCCTGTTCGCCCACGGCAACTGGCCCCAGGGCGTCACCTTCGCCCGTACGCCCATGGCGATGCGCCAGCTCATCGGCCGGCCCCAAGACATCCCGGGCGCCTGGCCGGAGACCCCGGCCGGGCAGCTCTCCGGGTACGGGCTGTTCTGGGGGCTGCTCATCGGGCAGCTGATGATCCTGGTGGTACTCGCCGTGTTCGTCCTGGGGACGGTGGCCCGCTGGAAGGCGGTACGGCGGGCACGGCGGACGGAGGTTCCGGTCGCCGTCGTCGAACAGCCGCCGCCGGCTCCGGAGCCCGTCGTCGAGACGGTCACGCACCACGAGGTCCCAACACCGCGGGCCGAGCCGGAGCCTCCCGTTCCCACGACGGTGGCGGTGCCCGCACGGGTGGAGAAGGTTCTCGTCGCCCCGAGGGAGACCCGCCAGGCCTCCGCCGCCCAGGCGGTCCGCGACGCCGAGGGCGCCATCCTCATCGTCACCTCGAACCCCGCCGTCTGGTCCGACACCAAGGACGCCCGCACCAAGCTGGGCCCGGTCCACCTCTACGACCCCGCCCACCTCTGCGACACCCCGGCCCGCCTCCACTGGTCCCCCACGACGGGCTGCGAGGAGAAGCAGACGGCGACCGCGAGGGCCCACGCCCTCCTCGCGCCGGTCCGCCCCACCGCGAAGATCGACCAGGCCGTGGCCGACGTAGCGGAAACGCTCCTGCGGAGCTGTCTGCATGCCGCCGCCATCGACGGCCGCACCATCCGGCACGTCCACCGCTGGTCCCAGGGCACCCAGATCCAGGACGCGGTCCGCATCCTCCGCACCAACCCCAAGGCCGCTCCCGGAGCGGCGGGCGAGCTCGAGGCCGCGCTCACCGCGTATCCCGAACGCCGGGACATCGCCCAGGAGTTGACCGGCCGCGCGCTCTCCGCCCTCTTCACGGTCAACATCCGCGAGGCGTGCACTCCCAACCGAACTGATGCCCTTGCCTTGGATTCCTTCGTGGACGAAGGGGGCACGCTTTACGTGGTGGGGGAATCCATCGAGGACCCCCGGACCAACCCGGGCGCCATGCCACTGCTGACGGCGCTCGTCTCCAGCGTGGTCGAGCGTGGCCGGCGCATGGCCGAACGGTCATCCTCCGGTCGCCTCGACCCACCACTGACGCTCGTCCTGGACGATGTCGCCGCCGTGGCTCCGCTTCCCCAGCTCCCGGAGCTGCTGGCCACCGGGGCGGACCGGGGCCTGCCGACCCTGGCCCTGCTCCGCTCCCGGGAACAGGCGAGGGCCCGCTGGCCGCACGACGAACTGCCGGTGTGACCACGGCCCGCCGAGAAGTTCAGGCCTTCTCGAGGACGAACTCCAACTCGATCTCGCCCTCGTTGCCGGGCAACGGCACGGTCTTCCCGGTCGGCACGAACCCGGCCTTGCGATAGAACCCCTGGGCGCGCGGATTGTCCTCGTGCACGATGAGCCGCACGGCCTCGACTCCACGCCCCCAAGCCCACTCGACGGCGGCCTCGAAGAGCCCCTTGGTCACCCCGCCACCACGCCACTCGGGCCGCACGAACACCCCGACCACATGCCCTTGGTCGCGCTCGACGGGAAACCCGGCCCAGTCATCCGTCCCGGCCTCCTCGATCAGCATGACCACGGACCCGACCCACGTCCCGTCCGCGGCCTCAGCGATGAACTGCAGCGCCCCGCCATCCACCTTCGACGACCCGACAGCCCGCTCCTGCCAGAAGGAGTCCGGATGGGTCAGGGCCTTCTCGTACGTCTCCAGAAAGGCAACCGGTGCCGCAGGATCCTGCAACGCGACGAGCCGCAGCTCCTTCACGGCGGGCCACTCGTCGGCACGTATGGACCGGACGACGTACGAATCTGGGATCGAGTCACTCATACCGATCACGGTAGTACCCAGGTACCGGACCCCTCACCTCATATAAGCCCCCAGGTCGGACGCCTGGTACCCGCCCCACCCTGGACCATCGCACCATGGACCCCATGCCGGAGGAGCAAGAGACAAGAGCGGCCGAACCCCTCACCCAGTGGGTACAGCGGATCGCCCACGCGGTGCGCGCCTTCGACCGCCGCCATCCCCTCCCCTGGGACCTGACCTTCACCGGCTTCTGGGTGACGGCGGCCCTCATCGACTACGTCGGCGGCGGCTGGGAGAACGTGGCCCGCAACAAGGACGTCCCCGCCTCCCTGCTCCTCACCATGAGTCTGGGCCTCTCGCTCCCCCTGCTCTGGCGCCGCACCCATCCCCGAGCCGTCCTGTGCGCGATAGCCCCCATGGCCATCGCCAACGCCTGGAGCGGCGCGGTCCTCCAGGCCGCCCTGCTTCAGTTGGTCATCGTCTATCACATCGCCCTGCGCCGCCCGCTGCGCTCCCTGTGGTGGACCACGATCCTCGTCATCACACCGGAGTTCGTAACGGCCGCCCGCCACTCGAAGAAGAGTTGGGACGAGCAGGTGGTCCCGCTCCTCCTCTCTATCGCCCTCTGCGCCGCCATCGGCATCACGGTTCGCACCCGCCGCGACTACACCGAGGCCCTCGAGGACCGCGCCCGCCGCCTGGAGACCGAACGCGACCAGCAGGCCCGGCTGGCCGCGGCCGCCGAACGCGCCCGCATAGCCCGCGAGATGCACGACATCATCGGCCACAACCTCTCCGTCATCACCGGCCTCGCCGACGGCGGCCGCTACGCCGCCGCGAGGTCCCCCGACCGAGCGGCACAAGCGCTGGACGCGATAGCCGGCACAAGTCGCCAGGCACTGACAGAACTCCGCCGCCTCCTGGACGTCCTGCGCGAAGAGGACCGCCCGGCCGCCGACCTGACCCCCCAGCCCGCCCTCACCGACCTGGATCAACTCATCGACGGCGTCCGCAAGGCCGGCCTCCCGGTCAGTACAACGGTCCACGGCACCCCCGCCATCACCCCGGGCCGCGAGCTCACCGTCTACCGCGTCATCCAGGAAGCCCTCACCAACACCCTCAAACACGCCGGCCCCGGCGCCACTTCACAGATCGAGATGTCGTACGGCGACGGCGGCGCCGTCACGGTGACGGTGACCGACACCGGCCGAGGCGGCGACACAGACGGCACCGGCGGCCGAGGCCTGCCCGGAATGCGCGACCGAACAGCCCTCTACAGCGGCACACTTGAGGCCGGCCCGCTCCCTGAGGGCGGCTGGCGTGTCCGCCTTCACCTACCGGAGGAAACCCCGCAGTGACGACCGTCCTCATCGCCGACGACCAGCCCCTCCAGCGCTTCGGCTTCCGCATGCTGCTGGAGAGCCAGGACGACATGACGGTCCTCGGCGAAGCCCAGAACGGCACCGAGGCGATCCGCATGTCAGCCGAGCTCCACCCCGACGTCGTCCTGATGGACGTCCGCATGCCCGGCCTCGACGGCATCGAGGCCACCCGCCGCATCGTCGCGGCCGGCGCCCGCACCCACGTCCTGATCCTCACGACCTTCGACCTGGACGAGTACGCCTACGCGGGCCTACGAGCCGGAGCCTCCGGCTTCCTGGTGAAGGACGCCCAGCCGGAGGACCTGCTGTCAGGCATACGCGCGGTGGCCACGGGCGACGCGGTGGTCGCCCCGAGCCTGACCCGCCGCCTCTTGGACGCCTACGCCCACCACCTCCCGGCGGAAACCCCGACCGCCGAACCGGCGGACTCACGTCTCGCGGCCCTCACCGACCGGGAACGCGAGATCCTGACCGTTATCGGCAAGGGCTGGACGAACACAGAGATATCCGCCCGTCTGCACCTGGCCGAATCGACGGTGAAAACCCATGTGGGCCGCATCCTGGCAAAGACGGGCTCCAGGGACCGGATCCAGGCGGTGATCCTGGCCTACGAAACAAAGCTGGTGAAATAGAAAAAGGCCCACACCTGATGGCGTGGGCCTTTTCTAAAATTTGTTCGGCGGTGTCCTACTCTCCCACAGGGTCCCCCCTGCAGTACCATCGGCGCTGTAAGGCTTAGCTTCCGGGTTCGGAATGTAACCGGGCGTTTCCCTCACGCTATGACCACCGAAACACTATGAAACTGTCGAATCATGCCACACCACACCCGATTACGGGTATGGGGCTGTTCGTGGTTTCAGAACCAACACAGTGGACGCGAGCAACTGAGGACAAGCCCTCGGCCTATTAGTACCGGTCACCTCCGCACGTTACCGTGCTTCCAGATCCGGCCTATCAACCCAGTCGTCTACTGGGAGCCTTAACCCCTCAAAGGGGGTGGGAATACTCATCTCGAAGCAGGCTTCCCGCTTAGATGCTTTCAGCGGTTATCCCTCCCGAACGTAGCCAACCAGCCATGCCCTTGGCAGAACAACTGGCACACCAGAGGTTCGTCCGTCCCGGTCCTCTCGTACTAGGGACAGCCCTTCTCAATATTCCTGCGCGCGCAGCGGATAGGGACCGAACTGTCTCACGACGTTCTAAACCCAGCTCGCGTACCGCTTTAATGGGCGAACAGCCCAACCCTTGGGACCGACTCCAGCCCCAGGATGCGACGAGCCGACATCGAGGTGCCAAACCATCCCGTCGATATGGACTCTTGGGGAAGATCAGCCTGTTATCCCCGGGGTACCTTTTATCCGTTGAGCGACGGCGCTTCCACAAGCCACCGCCGGATCACTAGTCCCGACTTTCGTCCCTGCTCGACCCGTCGGTCTCACAGTCAAGCTCCCTTGTGCACTTACACTCAACACCTGATTGCCAACCAGGCTGAGGGAACCTTTGGGCGCCTCCGTTACTCTTTAGGAGGCAACCGCCCCAGTTAAACTACCCATCAGACACTGTCCCTGATCCGGATCACGGACCCAGGTTAGACATCCAGCACGACCAGACTGGTATTTCAACGACGACTCCCCCTGAACTGGCGTCCAGAGTTCACAGTCTCCCAGCTATCCTACACAAGCCGAACCGAACACCAATATCAAACTGTAGTAAAGGTCCCGGGGTCTTTCCGTCCTGCTGCGCGAAACGAGCATCTTTACTCGTAGTGCAATTTCACCGGGCCTATGGTTGAGACAGTCGAGAAGTCGTTACGCCATTCGTGCAGGTCGGAACTTACCCGACAAGGAATTTCGCTACCTTAGGATGGTTATAGTTACCACCGCCGTTTACTGGCGCTTAAGTTCTCAGCTTCGCCCAACCGAAGTCGGACTAACCGGTCCCCTTAACGTTCCAGCACCGGGCAGGCGTCAGTCCGTATACATCGCCTTACGGCTTCGCACGGACCTGTGTTTTTAGTAAACAGTCGCTTCTCGCTGGTCTCTGCGGCCACCCCCAGCTCACCGAGTAAATCGGATCACCAGTGATGGCCCCCCTTCTCCCGAAGTTACGGGGGCATTTTGCCGAGTTCCTTAACCATAGTTCACCCGAACGCCTCGGTATTCTCTACCTGACCACCTGAGTCGGTTTAGGGTACGGGCCGCCATGAAACTCGCTAGAGGCTTTTCTCGACAGCATAGGATCATCCACTTCACCACAATCGGCTCGGCATCAGGTCTCAGCCCTAATGAATGGCGGATTTACCTACCACTCGGCCTACACCCTTACCCCGGGACAACCACCGCCCGGGCTGGACTACCTTCCTGCGTCACCCCATCACTCACCTACTACCACCGTGGTTCGGCGGCTCCACCACTTTCCATTCCCCGAAGGGTCCGGAACGGCTTCACGGCCTTAGCATTAATGGGTTCGATGTTTGACGCTTCACAGCGGGTACCGGAATATCAACCGGTTATCCATCGACTACGCCTGTCGGCCTCGCCTTAGGTCCCGACTTACCCTGGGCAGATCAGCTTGACCCAGGAACCCTTAGTCAATCGGCGCACACGTTTCTCACGTGTGTATCGCTACTCATGCCTGCATTCTCACTCGTGAACCGTCCACCACTGCCTTCCGGCGCGGCTTCACCCGGCACACGACGCTCCCCTACCCATCCCAGCGGGCGTTGGCCCTCATGCTGAAATGACACGACTTCGGCGGTACGCTTGAGCCCCGCTACATTGTCGGCGCGGAATCACTAGACCAGTGAGCTATTACGCACTCTTTCAAGGGTGGCTGCTTCTAAGCCAACCTCCTGGTTGTCTGTGCGACTCCACATCCTTTCCCACTTAGCGTACGCTTAGGGGCCTTAGTCGATGCTCTGGGCTGTTTCCCTCTCGACCATGGAGCTTATCCCCCACAGTCTCACTGCCGTGCTCTCACTTACCGGCATTCGGAGTTTGGCTAAGGTCAGTAACCCGGTAGGGCCCATCGCCTATCCAGTGCTCTACCTCCGGCAAGAAACACACGACGCTGCACCTAAATGCATTTCGGGGAGAACCAGCTATCACGGAGTTTGATTGGCCTTTCACCCCTAACCACAGGTCATCCCCCAGGTTTTCAACCCTGGTGGGTTCGGTCCTCCACGAAGTCTTACCTCCGCTTCAACCTGCCCATGGCTAGATCACTCCGCTTCGGGTCTTGAGCGCGCTACTATATCGCCCTATTCGGACTCGCTTTCGCTACGGCTTCCCCACACGGGTTAACCTCGCAACACACCGCAAACTCGCAGGCTCATTCTTCAAAAGGCACGCAGTCACGACGCATTGAGTAAACTCAATGCGCGACGCTCCCACGGCTTGTAGGCACACGGTTTCAGGTACTATTTCACTCCGCTCCCGCGGTACTTTTCACCATTCCCTCACGGTACTATCCGCTATCGGTCACCAGGGAATATTTAGGCTTAGCGGGTGGTCCCGCCAGATTCACACGGGATTTCTCGGGCCCCGTGCTACTTGGGTGTCTCTCAAACGAGCCGTACAGATTTCAGCTACGGGGGTCTTACCCTCTACGCCGGACCTTTCGCATGTCCTTCGCCTATCCATACGGTTTCTGACTCGTCTCACAGCCGGCAGACTGTAAAAGAGAGATCCCACAACCCCGAATGCGCAACCCCTGCCGGGTCTCACACGCATACGGTTTGGCCTCATCCGGTTTCGCTCGCCACTACTCCCGGAATCACGGTTGTTTTCTCTTCCTGCGGGTACTGAGATGTTTCACTTCCCCGCGTTCCCTCCACATACCCTATGTGTTCAGGTATGGGTGACAGCCCATGACGACTGCCGGGTTTCCCCATTCGGAAACCCCCGGATCAAAGCCTGGTTGACGGCTCCCCGGGGACTATCGTGGCCTCCCACGTCCTTCATCGGTTCCTGGTGCCAAGGCATCCACCGTGCGCCCTTAAAAACTTGGCCACAGATGCTCGCGTCCACTGTGCAGTTCTCAAACAACGACCAGCCACCCATCACCCCGAACCATCCGGTTCGAGTGCACTGGGGCCGGCACTGAAGGCAGCCGATACGGCCATACCCTCAGACACCCAACAGCGTGCCCGACACACTTCCCGCTTCCCTCAACGTTCCACGCTCTGACGAGCAGTACTGGAAGGAGAAGACGATCAAGTGTGCCGAATAATCAACGTTCCACCCTTGAGCAACCACCGCAGAACGTTTGCCTGCGTAATGGCCCTGGACCACCAAGCAAGCTTGGCGGCCTAGATGCTCCTTAGAAAGGAGGTGATCCAGCCGCACCTTCCGGTACGGCTACCTTGTTACGACTTCGTCCCAATCGCCAGTCCCACCTTCGACAGCTCCCTCCCACAAGGGGTTGGGCCACCGGCTTCGGGTGTTACCGACTTTCGTGACGTGACGGGCGGTGTGTACAAGGCCCGGGAACGTATTCACCGCAGCAATGCTGATCTGCGATTACTAGCAACTCCGACTTCATGGGGTCGAGTTGCAGACCCCAATCCGAACTGAGACAGGCTTTTTGAGATTCGCTCCACCTCACGGTTTCGCAGCTCATTGTACCTGCCATTGTAGCACGTGTGCAGCCCAAGACATAAGGGGCATGATGACTTGACGTCGTCCCCACCTTCCTCCGAGTTGACCCCGGCGGTCTCCTGTGAGTCCCCATCACCCCGAAGGGCATGCTGGCAACACAGGACAAGGGTTGCGCTCGTTGCGGGACTTAACCCAACATCTCACGACACGAGCTGACGACAGCCATGCACCACCTGTACACCGACCACAAGGGGGGCACCATCTCTGATGCTTTCCGGCGTATGTCAAGCCTTGGTAAGGTTCTTCGCGTTGCGTCGAATTAAGCCACATGCTCCGCTGCTTGTGCGGGCCCCCGTCAATTCCTTTGAGTTTTAGCCTTGCGGCCGTACTCCCCAGGCGGGGAACTTAATGCGTTAGCTGCGGCACCGACGACGTGGAATGTCGCCAACACCTAGTTCCCACCGTTTACGGCGTGGACTACCAGGGTATCTAATCCTGTTCGCTCCCCACGCTTTCGCTCCTCAGCGTCAGTAATGGCCCAGAGATCCGCCTTCGCCACCGGTGTTCCTCCTGATATCTGCGCATTTCACCGCTACACCAGGAATTCCGATCTCCCCTACCACACTCTAGCTAGCCCGTATCGAATGCAGACCCGGGGTTAAGCCCCGGGCTTTCACACCCGACGTGACAAGCCGCCTACGAGCTCTTTACGCCCAATAATTCCGGACAACGCTTGCGCCCTACGTATTACCGCGGCTGCTGGCACGTAGTTAGCCGGCGCTTCTTCTGCAGGTACCGTCACTTTCGCTTCTTCCCTGCTGAAAGAGGTTTACAACCCGAAGGCCGTCATCCCTCACGCGGCGTCGCTGCATCAGGCTTTCGCCCATTGTGCAATATTCCCCACTGCTGCCTCCCGTAGGAGTCTGGGCCGTGTCTCAGTCCCAGTGTGGCCGGTCGCCCTCTCAGGCCGGCTACCCGTCGTCGCCTTGGTGAGCCATTACCTCACCAACAAGCTGATAGGCCGCGGGCTCATCCTTCACCGCCGGAGCTTTCAACCACCACAGATGCCTGCGGTAGTGGTATCCGGTATTAGACCCCGTTTCCAGGGCTTGTCCCAGAGTGAAGGGCAGATTGCCCACGTGTTACTCACCCGTTCGCCACTAATCCCCACCGAAGTGGTTCATCGTTCGACTTGCATGTGTTAAGCACGCCGCCAGCGTTCGTCCTGAGCCAGGATCAAACTCTCCGTGAATGTTTACCCGTAATCGGGTGCACACACACGAGAGCGGAACCACCGGCGGAATAAGCCGATGGTTCACAGCGTCCTCGCTGTGTTTTTCTTCAAAGGAACCTCATCTACGACCATGACGGCCGGAGACGGGGTATCAACTAATCTGGCGTTGATTTTTGGCACGCTGTTGAGTTCTCAAGGAACGGACGCTTCCTTTGTACTCACCCTCTCGGGCTTTCCTCCGGGCTTTTCCCTTCGGTCTTGCGTTTCCGACTCTATCAGACCGTTTCCGGCTCCGATTTCCTCGGTGCTTTCCAGGTTCCCGCTTTCGCGTTTCCCTTTCCGGCGGTTCCGACTCTATCAGATCCTTTCGGGCCTGACTCCCAGTCAGAGGGGCTTGCCTTCCCGGCTGTTAGGCCGTTCCGACGTCTCAAACCTTAGCGGATCCTCTCGGCAGTTCCTAATCGAGCTGCCGAACCCAAATCGAATTGAATTCGGGCACGCCGAATTCGATCCCGTTGGGAGGTCGTGCTGTGGTTTGTGTGCCGCTGATGCGGCGGGAGGTGTTGTCGAAGAACCGTTACGGCTCTGCGGCAACCCGAAGAACTCTACGGATCGCACGGGGGGCTGTCAACCAAGCCTGTCAAGATCTTTTCGGGTGGCACATCAGCCCAGGTCACTGAGCCGACCACCGGCGTCCGGCTGGGCATGCTCCACCCGACGCAGGAGACGGGTGAGGACATCGCCGAGGCTGGTCCGCTCCTCCGGGGAGAGGTCCTGGAGGAGATCCTCCTCGAAGACCGTGGCGAGCCGCATGGCCTCCAGCCACTTCTCGCGCCCCTCGTCCGTCAGCTCCACGATCACGCGGACACGGTTGGACTCGTCCCGCTCCCTGGTGACCAGACCCTCCGCGACCATCCGGTCGATGCGGTGGGTCATCGCGGCCGGCGTCAGGCCGAGTCCCTTGGCGAGGTCGCTGGGGCCCATTTGGTAGGGGGCGCCGGAGAGGACGAGGGCCTTGAGCACCTCCCACTCCGCGTTGCTGATGCCGAGGGCGGAGGTCTGACGGCCGTAGGCGACGTTCATACGGCGGTTCAGCCGGGACAGCGCCGAGACGATCTGCTCGACCTGGGGATCGAGGTCCTGGAACTCGCGCTGGTACGCGGCGATCTGCTCTTCGAGGGTCGGCTCACTGCCGATGCCGATGCTGCCGGGGGTGTCACCCATGGGCGGAAGTATCGCACGGGGCTGCTTGGTGTTGAAGTTCTTCTGGGTGTACTGTTTAGCTTCTAACTTTAGCTTTGAAGTCTTCGGTTCAAGTACTGAGGGACTCCAACTACCTGATTGAGGTGACCGTGACCAGGGCGATGGGCGCAGCGATGCGCCGGATTCACGTGGGTAACGCACTCAGCGCGTTCGGGCTCGGCTTCACCGTCCCCTACCTGTACGTCTACGTGGCGCAGGTGCGGGGGCTGGGAGCCATGACGGCGGGGCTCGTCCTCGCCGTCTTCGCGGTGGCCGCGCTGATCGTGCTGCCGTTCGCCGGCCGGGCGATCGTGCGGCAGGGCCCGCTTCCGGTGTTGCTCACCGCCCTGGTCACCGCCGCGATCGGTGCCCTGAGCCTGGGGCTCGCGAGCAATGCGACCACCGTTCTGCTGTCGGCGGCCGCGCTCGGCGCCGGGCAGGCCGTGATGCAGCCGGCGCTCGCGACGATGATCGTGGACTGCTCCACCGCCGAGACCCGCTCCCGTGCCTTCGCGATGCAGTTCTTCCTGCAGAACCTCGGGCTGGGCGTCGGCGGTCTCATCGGCGGTCACCTCGTCGACACGACGAGCGCCTCCTCCTTCACCCTGCTCTTCGCGATCGAGGCGGCGATGTTCCTGCTGCTGGCCGTGGTGATGGCGACCGTACGGATCCCGCGCGCGCCGCGGATCGGGGACGCGCCCGCCGGTTCGGCCAAGGGCAGCTGGAAGCAGCTCCTCGGCAACCGGGCCATGGTGCAGCTGTGCGTTCTGGGCTTCGTGCTGTTCTTCGCCTGTTACGGCCAGTTCGAGTCGGGCCTGGCCGCGTACGGCGTCGAGGCCGCCGGGATCTCCACCTCCGCGCTGGGGTCGGCCCTGGCCGCCAACACCGCGATGATCGTCATCGCGCAGTTCGCCGTGCTGAAGTTCGTCGAGCGGCGTCGGCGCTCGAGGGTGATCGCCGCGGTCGGCATCATCTGGGCCGTCGCGTGGATCACCGCCGGTTACGCCGGTCTCGGTCACAGCAGCCAGGCCATGGCCACGGCCGCGTTCGTCTCGACGTACGCCCTCTTCGGGCTGGGCGAGGCGATGCTGTCCCCGACCGTCGCTCCCCTGGTCGCCGATCTCGCCCCGAGCGGGATGGCCGGTCAGTACAACTCGGCCTTCGCCCTGGTCAAGCAGCTCGCCCTGGCCGTGGGCCCGGCGGTGGGCGGCCCGATGGGCGCCTCACTGCACGCGCCGTACATCGTGACGTTCCTGGTGTTCTCGGTGGGCATCACGTTCCTGGGCCTACGGCTCGGACGGCAGCTCACCGCGGTGCAGGACCACCCCTGGCGAGCCAGGAGTCGCGTGGTGGCGAAGGGTGGAGCGACGGTGGAGTCCATCGCCGCGTAACCGGAGCGCCCCTTCAGGGGCACGGGCAACTGCGGACCAGCCACAACGCACCCGCAGCCGCCAAGCGACCCCTGTGCCTCTACCCCTTGGGCAGCACGAACTCGCACCACACGGCCTTCCCGCCCCCCGGCGTCCGACGAGACCCCCAGTTCGAGGCGATCGTCGCCACGATGGCAATGCCCCGACCGGACTCGTCACCGGGCTCGGCTCGCCGGCGCCGGGGCAGGTGATCGTCCCCGTCGGTCACCTCGATGATCAACCGTCGGTCCGTCCGGCGCAGCCGCAACCGCATCGGGGGCGTCCCGTGCTGAAGCGAGTTGGCGACCAGCTCGCTCGCCGCCAGCACTCCCAGGTCATGCAGCTCCGCGGGGAACCGCCAGCTGGTCAGCACGCCGGAGGCGAACGCACGGGCGCGTGGAGCCGCTTCCATGCCGCCGAGGAGTTCCAGTGCGGCGTTGCGGAAGAGGTCACTGTCGGGGCCCGTACGGGCGGGGTGCTGGAGGACCAGGACCGCCACGTCGTCGTCGTGGTCCGCGGTGACGCCCGCGGAGCGGACCAGGCGGTCGCAGACGACCTGGGGTGTCCCGGTCGCGCCGGACAGGGCGCGTTCCAGGGAGGCGATGCCCTCGTCCAGGTCTTCGTCCCGGCGTTCGACCAGACCGTCCGTGTAGAGGACGGCCGTGGAGCCCGGGCCGAGCGGGATCGAGCCGGACGCGTGCATCCAGCCGCCGGTGCCCAGCGGGGGGCCCGTCGGTTCGTCGGCGCGCAGCACCGCCCCGCTCTCGTCGCGGACGAGGATCGGGAGGTGGCCGGCGCTGGCGTACACCAGTCGGCCCTCGTTGGGGTCGTGGATGGCGTAGACGCATGTGGCGATCTGGTTGGCGTCGATCTCCGCGGCGAGGCCGTCCAGGAGTTGGAGGATCTCGTGCGGGGGGAGGTCGAGGCGGGCGTACGCCCTGACCGCCGTACGCAATTGGCCCATGACCGCTGCCGCGCGGACTCCTCTGCCCATGACGTCGCCGATGACCAGGGCCGTGCGGCCGCCGCCGAGGGTGATGACGTCGTACCAGTCGCCGCCGACCGCGGCCTCGGTGCCGCCTGGCTGGTAGGTGGCGGCGATGCGGAGGTCGTCGGGTTCCTCCAGGACCTGGGGGAGCAGGGAGCGCTGGAGGGTCACGGCCGTCTCGCGCTGGCGGCGTTCGCTGGCTCTGAGGCGTTCCGCGGCCTCGGCGTGGTCGGTGACGTCGGTCGCGAAGACGAGGACGCCGCCGGTGTCGCCCTCCGTCACCGGGGTGCAGGTGAAGGTGTAGGAGTGGCCGTCGGGGGCTTTGCGGGACTTGACCGTGCGTGCCTTGCCGCTGCGCAGGACCTGGTCGAGGAGGGGGAGGAGGCCGATCTCGTCGAGCTCCGGGAGGGCTTCGCGGGCGGGGGCGCCGGGGTCTCGTACGCCGAACGCCGTCACATAGGCGGCGTTGACGTAGGCGAGGCGGTGATCGGTGCCGTGGACGAGGGCGACGAGGGCCGGGACGCGGTCGAGTACCTCGCGCACGGGGAGTTCGTCGACGGCGGGCACGTGCACTGCTTCGTCGGTGAGTTGTTCGGCGCGGGCAGCGGGTACGGCGCCCTCCCCGAGTCGGTCGGGGGTGACCGGATGGTCGGTCCGCGCTGCGGCGCGGCGCTGTGTTCCGGGGAGCCGGGCGCTCCAGCGCGTGAAGTTCACGAATCCTTGCCTCGTGTCGTCGTCTTCGGCCGGCTCCGGACCCGGCCTGGGTCCTCGTGGTGCGGAGAGCGGGCGTCCACCCGTCCTGGGTCGGGGATCAGTGTGGCAGTGTGGCCGACCGGGTCGACATCCGTCAGACGCCTACCTTGCCGATGGAGTTCCTGGGTCCGGTCAGGACGACCCTTTCGGGTCGTTCGTGGGGTCCTGAGGAGGCTTTCCACCGGCCGCGAGTTCGAACTCCGCTCGGGGATGTTCGAGGGAACCCAGCGAGACGATCTCCCTTTTGAAGAGCCCGGCCAGCGTCCATTCGGCCAGGACGCGGGCCTTGCGGTTGAAGGTGGGCACCCTGCTGAGGTGGTAGACGCGGTGCATGAACCAGGCAGGGTAGCCCTTCAGCTTGCGTCCGTAGACGTGTGCGACACCTTTGTGGAGGCCCAGGGAGGCCACCGAGCCGACGTACTTGTGGGAGTACGTCTCCAGTTCCTCGCCCCGTAGCGCGTGCACGATGTTGTCGCCGAGGACCTTGGCCTGGCGTACCGCGTGCTGGGCGTTGGGGGCGGTCTCCCTGCCGGGTTCGGCGGCCGTCACATCGGGGACGGCGGCGGCGTCTCCGGCCGCCCACGCGTGCGTGGCGCCCTCGACGGTGAGCTGGGGGGTGCATTTCAGCCGACCTCGGTCCGTGAGCGGGAGGTCGCCGGCGGCGAGGATCGGGTGGGGTTTGACGCCGGCGGTCCATACGACCGTACGGGTCGGGAAGCGGGCGCCGTCGCTGAGGACGGCCACGCGGTCGGCGCAGGATTCGAGGCGGGTGCCCAGGCGTACGTCGATGTTACGGCGGCGCAGTTCGGTGACGGTGTAGCGGCCCATCTCCTCGCCGACCTCGGGGAGGATGCGGTCGGAGGCCTCCACGAGGATCCACTTCATGTCCTCGGGCTGGACGTTGTGGTAGTACCGCGCGGTGTAGCGGGCCATGTCCTCGAGTTCGCCGAGCGCCTCCACGCCCGCGTAGCCGCCACCGACGAAGACGAAGGTGAGGGCCGCGTCGCGGATCGCGGGGTCGCGGGTGGAGGAGGCGATGTCCATCTGCTCGATGACGTGGTTGCGCAGTCCGATGGCCTCCTCGACGGTCTTGAAGCCGATGGCGTGGTCGGCGAGGCCGGGGATGGGCAGGGTGCGGGAGATCGAGCCGGGGGCGAGGACGAGCTCGTCGTACGTCAGCTGCCGGGCCCCGGTTCCTTCTTCCTCGGTGGCGAGGGTGGTCACGGTCGCGGTGCGTTTGGCGTGGTCGATGGCGGTGGCCTCGCCGATGACGACATGGCACTGGTCCAGGACGCGGCGCAGGGGGACGACCACGTGGCGGGGGGAGATGGAGCCGGCGGCCGCCTCGGGAAGGAACGGCTGATAGGTCATGTACGGGTCGGGGGTGACGACCGTGATCTCGACGTCGCCGCGCCTCAGTTCCTGTTTCAGCCTCCGCTGAAGACGCAGGGCTGTGTACATCCCGACGTAGCCGCCACCGACAACGAGAATGCGCGCGCGTTCCTTCACCACCCCATGACGCACCCGACGCTTGAGTTTGTCCACAGCCCCGGCAATTTGCGTGACCGCGCGTTTTGCGCGAGCGGGTTGGCCGAATCGGCGACGTGCGGGGAATATTTGCAGGTCAGCGGGTGTGCGCCGGGGGTCTTGAGGGGGTGTAATCGGGACGTATACGACCCGTACTCCGATCGGGGGGCGCTCCGTGCGGAACCTGCCCCTTCTGAATTGACCCCCTCTCAACTATGTTCGTGTGTCGACGGGGTGTAGGGGGATGCACTCATCGGATCCGCGACGGGCGGTCCGTGAAGCGGTTTGTTCCCCATAGCGCTCCGGCTTTCAGTGGCGGGGAAAGTCTCCGGGGGGAGACGTCATTACCGGGGGATCGCTTATGCATGTTCAGGACTCTCATTGGTCTTCCGCGTCTGCCATCGGACCAGGTGGCGGAGCGATGAGCGCGGCGGTGGGGAACGGACGCGACGGTTCGCGTTCGACGCCGCTGCGCGTGGACGCACAGCGCAATCTGGAGCACGTACTGCGTGCGGCGCGCGAGGTCTTCGGCGAGCTGGGGTACGGCGCGCCGATGGAGGATGTGGCGCGACGCGCGCGGGTCGGTGTCGGCACGGTGTACCGGCGCTTCCCGAGCAAGGACGTCCTGGTGCGCCGGATAGCCGAGGAGGAGACCTCCCGGCTGACGGACCAGGCGCGTACGGCACTCGGTCAGGAGGACGAGCCGTGGTCGGCGCTGTCGCGCTTCCTGCGGACGTCGGTGGCCTCGGGTGCCGGGCGGCTGCTGCCGCCGCAGGTGCTGCGGGTCGGGGTGGCCGACGAGCACGAGGACGGTGCCGGGTACGACGAGGCGCGGGTGCCGCAGCAGCGGACGCAGCCGGGCTCGGGCGAGCTGCGGCTGGTGTCGGAGAACCCGGGGAACGGGGTCGAGGACGACTCCGGGGCGGCGGCGCTGCTCGACGTGGTGGGCCAGCTCGTGGAGCGGGCGCGGACGGCGGGTGAGCTGCGGGCCGATGTCTCGGTGTCGGATGTGCTGCTGGTGATCGCGACGGCGGCACCCTCGCTGCCGGATGCGGCGCAGCAGGCGGCGGCCTCGGCGCGGCTGCTGGACATCCTGCTGGAGGGGCTGCGGTCGCGGCCGTAGTAAAGGCCGCTTGACGCGGTGCCTCGATCAGGTGACGACGAGGTGTGGGTGCTGCGCCGCCCGCGCCTCGTTCGCATGCCCGGATTTCCCGGCGTGTCCCCAACTCTCGCTCATCACACGAGAGTCGAGCCTTCCCCGGATGGGTGACTGCTAGTACTGCGGTGCGGCAAAACCCCACGGACGAGTGGAAGCCCCGCACAGCCGGGTCCTGACCAAAAGCCAATATGGCACGCTGACCCGGTGTTCGTGACTGGTGGGCAGGCGGCGGGGGCTTTCCGCGATGGGCGTTGACGGGCGGGACGAGTCACAGGGCGAGGGGGACGCGGAGGCCGGTGGCCTGGCATCGCCCCAGGTGCCGAGCCAGGGGGGCCGGGCGGGCCGCCCGCCGGTCGGCGGTAACCCGATGGAGGGCCGCGTCCCGACCCAGCGCGACCGCCGTGAGGACAGCGTCCTGCCGCCGCCGATCGAGCTGTCGCCCGGTGACGCCGACCTGATCGGCCGGATGCGCGCGGGCGACGACACCGCTTACGAGGAGCTGTACCGACGCCATGCGGACGCGGTCCGCGGGTACGCCCGCACCTGCTGTCGCGACGCCCACACCGCGGACGACCTCACCGCCGAGGTCTTCGCCCGTATGCTCCAGGCGGTGCGCGGCGGCTCCGGCCCCGAGCACGCCGTACGCGCGTATCTCCTGACGACGGTCCGGCGCGTCGCCGCGAACTGGACGAAGTCAGCCAAACGGGAGCAACTGGTCGACGACTTCGCGGTGTTCGCCGCGCAGTCCGCGCGCGTGACCGACGTCTCCCACGACGACACTCTGGACCTGGGCGCCGATGTGCGCGCCATGCACGTGGCCGAGCAGTCCATGGCCATGCAGGCCTTCCGGTCGCTGCCCGAGCGCTGGCAGGCCGTGCTGTGGCACACCGAGGTCGAGGACGAGTCGCCGAGCGATGTCGCCACCCTCTTCGGGCTCGACGCCAACGGCACGCGCGTGCTCGCCAGCCGCGCCCGCGAGGGCCTCAAGCAGGCCTATCTCCAGGCCCACGTCAGTGCCGCCCTCGCCGACGACGAGGAGTGCGCCCGCTACGCCGACCAGCTCGGCACCTACGCCCGCGGCCGGCTGCGCACCCGTGCCGAACGCGGGTTGCGCAAACACCTGGAGGAGTGCGCCGAGTGCCGCCTCGCGGCCAGCCAGATCGCCGAGGTCGCGAGCAGCATCCCCGCCGTCGTGCCGGTCGCGGTCATCGGCTGGTTCGGTGCCGCCGGGTACGCCAAGGTCGCCGCGCTCATCACCGGTGGCACGGGAGCGGGCGCGGCGGGTGTCGCGGGCGCGGCGGTGGCGAGCGGCGGCTCGTCGGGCGGCGGCTCGTCGGGCGGCGCGGGCGCGGGGGGCGGTGCGGCGGCCTCGGAGGGCGTGGGCATGCCGGTGAAGGTCGGTATCGCGGCCGGTGCGCTGGTCGCGGCGGGTGTCGTGGTGGCGCTCGCCCTGTCCGGCAACGACACGCCGGCCGACGACAAACCCGTGGCCCAGCCCCCCGCGACCGCACCGGTGGTCAAGCCCGCAGAGAACATCCCCGAGCCGCCGAAGAAGGAGCCCGGGCCCGCGCCGCCGGTCATCGCGCTCGAGCCGACGCCGAAGCCCACCCCGACGCCGAAGCCCACCCCGACGCCGAAGCCGACCCCCAAGCCCACCCCTACCCCCACACCGCCGCCGCCTCCTCCGCCCGCGCCAGCCGTCTACCAGTGGAGCGAGCCGGCGTACGACATCAACGGCGACGGCAGCGAGCCCGGGATGCGGATCTCCGAGAGCAGCTGGGTGTGGCAGCGGTGGGGTGTCTCGGTCGGCGGCACGCAGTACGAGCACGGCGTCACCGTGCACGGCCGGACCTCCGTCACCATCGACCTCAACCGGGAGTGCACCTCCTACGACGCGACGGTCGGCGTGGACGACATGGCGCTGGGGCTCGGCAAGGTCTGCCACTCCGTCCACGCGGACGGGGTCCAGCTGTGGAAGTCCGGGCTGGTCGAGGGCGGGGACGCGGCGGTGCCGGTCCATGTGAACCTCGCCGGACGCGAGACCGTTCGGCTGGTGGTGGTGGAGCCGCACAGCTCCTTCGACGACCTGGCGCTCGCGGACTGGGCGGAGTCGAAGTTCAGGTGTGCGTAGCGCCGGGCGGGCTCCTGGTGCCGGGCGGATGCTCGGGGCTTCGCCTCATGACGCCGCCGTGTCCGCGGAGTGTGTGCGCAGGGCCTCGTCGACTTCGCCGAGCACGTCGTTCGGGGTGAGCGCCGAGCCCTTGGCGCACTCCGCCGTGTAGCGTTCGTCACCGAGGGCCGCGCGGGCCTCGGCCTCGGCCCGTTCCGCGGCCACGCCCTCCGGCATGGGGCGCGGGAGACCGTCGCGCCAGCGGGCGGCAGCGGCGAGCAGCCGGGCGGCGCGTGAATGGTCGCCGAGGCGGGACATCAGGTCCGCCGTGCCGTCGGCGAGCGCCGCCTTCATCGCGTCGGAGCAGCGCGTCTCGACCGCCGTCCGGAGCGCTTGGGCCAGTTTGGGCAGAGCGGTCCCGGGGCCGGACACGGCCGCCGACACCATGGCGTCGACCGACAGCAGCATGACCCTGAACTGCGGTGGCGGCGTCGCCCGCCCGACGGCGTCGCGCGCCTCTTCGTACAGGTCGCGAGCATGGTCGATGTCCTTGTCGTCCAGCGCCATCAGGGCCAGCTGGAGCAGCACGAACGCCCGGGAGTCCGCCACGGCGTACCGTTCGGCGGCGGCGCTCGCCTCGTCCAGGGTGGCCAGTGCCGTCGTACGGTCGCCCGCGCGGTAGGCGATCTCGGCGAGCCGGGCGAGGAGGAACGGCGTTTCGGTGTGGGCCCCCACCTCGTGGGCGAGCCGCAGGGCCTCCTCGTACTCCCCCTTGGCCTCCTCGAAGCGGCCCCGCGCCATGGCCGCCTCACCCGCGGCGCTGCACACCTGGGCCCGCAGCCAGCGGTCGCCGACCCGCCGGCTCAGCACCCGCAGCTCCGCCAGGTCGCCGTCGATGCCGGGCATGCCGCCCGGGGAGTCGACGACCATGTGCGCGCGGAACATCAGGACGACGCCGGTCTCCCAGTCGCCGCCGTGGGCACGGCAGTTGGCGACCGCCCTGTCCAGGACGGTCCGGGCGTCCTCTCTCGGGGCGGGAGGGAGGAAGACCGTCACCGGCCAGGCGAGGCCGGGGAGGCGGGCCGCCTGGGGGCCGCCGCTCCCGAAGTGGTCCCGGATCCGTGCCACGTACCCGTGCATCCGCTCGTCCAGCCCGTCCAGGGGCGGGTCGACCTCGGCCATGAGGAAGAGATGCAGCATCCGGAGGTCCATCCGCAGGGTGTGCAGCGGGTGGTGCCTCTCGCTGTCCGGGTGGGCCAGAAAGGTGTCGACGGGGTCCAGGGACGTCACCAGGGAGCACGCCGCGTCCTGCTCCGCCGGGAGCGTGCCCCCGGCTGCGTCGCGGGCCGCGCCCAGCCGCAGCACCTGGCCGGTCCAGTCCGCGCCCTCCCTGCGGTAGTTCCGCAGCCACCAGAACCAGGTCATCGCGACGGCCAGGGCACCGGCCTCGGCCTCGTCGCCGGCCTCGACCGCGCGGTGGAGGGCCGCGCGGATGTTGTCCAGCTCCGTCTCCAGGCGGGAGATCCACGGGAGCTGGCCGGCGGAACGCAGCTCGGGCTCGGCCTCCTCGACGAGGGCGCGCACCCACGCTCGGTGCCTGCGCAGGGCGTCGGCGCGCGTGTGGGGAGCCTCGGCCGCGCGTTCGACCGCGTACTCGTGGATCGTCTCCAGCATGCGGTAGCGCATGGCGTCGCCGGTCCGCTCGCACGGGGCGGCGACGATCAGGGACTTGTCGACGAGCGCCCCGATCAGCTCGGCGGCGGGGCCGGTGCACACGGCCTCCGCGGCGGCGAGGTCCCAGCCGCCCGCGAACACGGACGCCTCGCGCAGCACCGTCCGCTCCCGCTCGTCGAGCAGGTCCCAGGACCAGTCGACGACCGCGCGCAGGGTCTGCTGGCGGGGCAGGACCGTGCGGCTTCCCGAGGTGAGGAGGCGGAAGCGGTCGTCGAGGCGGTCGGCGATCTGGCGGGGGGTGAGCAGCCGCAGCCTTGCCGCGGCCAGTTCGATGGCGAGCGGCAGCCCGTCGAGGCGGCGGCAGATCTCGGTGACGGCCTCGGTGTCGCGGAGGACGACGTCCGCGTCGGGGCGGACCGCCGTCGCGCGCTCGGTGAAGAGGCGGTGCGCCTGGGCGGGGAGGAGGGGCTCGACCGGGCGCACGGACTCGCCGGGGACGCCCAGGGGTTCACGGCTGGTGGCGAGGATCGTGAGCCCGGGGCAGCGGGTCAGCAGGGTCTCGGCGAGGTGGGCCGCCGCTTCGATGACATGTTCGCAGTTGTCAAGGATCAGGAGTTGGCTGCGCGGGGCGCAGTACTCGACGAGCAGGGCGAGCGGGTCGTCCTGCCGGTCCGTCAGCTCGGTGGTGATCAGCTTGGTCTCCCGCAGACCGAGCGCGCTGACCACCGCCCCTGGCACCGCCTCCGGCCGGTCGAGCGGCGCCAGCTCGACGAGCCACGCCTCGGGTCGCCCGGCGGCGGCCTCCTCGGCGAGACGGGTCTTTCCGGAGCCGCCCGGTCCGGTGAGGGTGACGAGGCGGGCCCTGTGCAATCCGGAACGGATGGCGTCGAGTTCGGGTTCCCGGCCCACGAAAGAGGTAAGGCGCGGACGGAGGTTGCCGCGCCGGGTGGCGGGCGCCGGGGTGTGAGGGCTCACGGGACCCGGGTGGGCCGGTGTCGGAGGGAGCGCGGGTGCCGGGTTGAGCAGTTCGGCGTGCAGGGAGCGGAGTTCCGGGCCCGGGTCGGCGCCGAGGCCCTCGGACAGGGTGCGGCGGGCCGACTCGTACGCGGCGAGTGCGTCGGCGTTGCGGCCGGTGTCGCGCAGGGCGCGGATGAGGAGGGCGTGCAGCGGCTCGTCGTACGGGTGCGCGGTGGTCAGTTCCGTCAGTTCCGGTACGGCGTCCTGGGCTCGGCCGAGTCTCAGGGCCGCGTCGGCTCGGGCGCGCAGCGCTTCCAGGCGGCGGGTCTCCGGGCGGGTCGCGGGGGTGCGGTCGGGGAGGTCGGCGAGGGCGGGGCCGCGCCACAGGGTGAGGGCCTCGTCCAGGGCGTGGGCGGCGGCTCGGGGGTCGTCCCGGTGGAGGGCCGCGGTGCCCTGGCGGGTGAGCCGTTCGAAGACGAAGAGGTCTACGTCGTCGTGGGTCGCGGTGAGGCGGTAGCCGCCGGGGGCGGAGGTGATCGTGTCCTTGCCGAGGGTGCGGCGGAGGCGGCCTACGAGGGCGTGGAGGGCGGCCGGGGCGTCCTGGGGCGGGGTGTCGGCCCAGATGTCGGCGATCAGGGTGTCGGGGGTGGTGGCGGTTCCTGGGCGGAGGGCGAGGGCGGTGAGCAGGGCGCGTAGGCGGGGGCCGCCGAGGGTTACGACGGTGCCGTGGTCGTCCTCGGCCTGGGTGACGCCCAGGATTCTGTACCGCACCGGGTCATTGTCGCCGGGGCGGCTGTGGGGGGCACAGGTTTTCGGGACCTGGGCGTGGGTGGGTGCGGGGTGGTGGGGGTGCGCGCCGGGCTTTTCTCGCCCCCGCCGCCCCTACCCGGCCCGTCCCTGGGGGCTGCGCCCCCAGACCCCCGCTTCGGCCCTGAAGGGGCCTCGTCCTCAAACTCCCCCAGAGGGGGCACCCCCAGACGGGCTGAGTGAAACGGACCGGCGTCGGGAGGCGTAGCCCCTAGCCCCTCCTCGCCGTCGCCCCCGCCCCCAACGCCCCCCTCTGGGGTGTGATCCCCGCCGGTACCGCGCGGGCGCGTGCCGGGGTTCCTGTCCAGCAGGTTCCGCGGCGGGCCAGTAGGCGGCGGAGCCAGAGTTCCAGGGAGACCAGGTCGGCGAGGCCGTCGAGGGGGAGGGGTTCGCCCTCCGCTGCCGCGCGGAGCGCCTTGCGGACGACCCTTGCCTCCACCAGGCCCGCCTCGGCGAGCAGGGGTGTGCCGAACAGGGACATCAGGGAGTCCGCCGCCACGCGAAGGCCGGTGCGGGCCGCCACCGCCGCCGAGGCGTGGGACGGTGCGCCCCAGCCGGGCGGGAGGTCGGTGATGCCCGCGCCCTGGAGGACCGTGCGCAAGATCGCGGCCCGTGCGCCCGGTTGGACCCGCAACGCCTCCGGGAGGGCTCGGCAGGCTCGGACGACCTGGTTGTCGAGGAACGGGGCGTGCAGGCGTTGGAAGCGGATCTCGGCGGCCTGCTCCAGGATGCGCACGTCGGCGGCGGTCCTCGCCAGAGCCGCACGCGCGCGGTAGTCGCCGGGGCGCTGGCCCGGGCCGACCCCGGAGCGGCTCGTCGCACCTTGCAGGCGAACCGATACTTCAGCCAGCGCCTCCCCCGTCAGCCAGCGCGCCGCGGGGCCGGGTCTGGCCCAGGACAGGGCGGCCAGTGACGCCCCCACGGCGCCCCCCGGCTCGTCGAAGCGGCGGTCCATCAGCCGGTCGGCGAGGACCTCCAGGCCCGTCCGGTACGGCGTACGGGCGAGGCGGCGTGCCGCTCCGTACACGCGCGCGGGGACCATCACCGAGCCGTCCGCCTTCGCCAGCGCCGCCACCGGGCGGACCAGATGGCGTCGCTTGCGGTCCATCAGGAGGTCGGCCAGGCGGGCCGGGTGTGCGTCCAGGACCTGGCGGGCGCCGTATCCCGTGAAGTGGTCCGCGCTGCCCGACGCCAGGCGTGCGCGGTGGCGGGCCGCCGTCACCAGGGAGGGGCCCGGCTCGTCCGTCAGGGGGCCGTCCAGGTCGGCGTACGGCAGTGTCTCCTCGCCACCGGCCACCACCACGTGGTGCAGCCGCGGGTTGGCCGCCAGCGAGCCCGCCCGCTCCACCTCGGCCTCCCGCCCGCGCACCACCAGGTCGTTGAAGGTGACCGCCAGCAGTCGCTCGCCCGCACCCGTGCCGTGCCCCAGCACCGTCCCCGGCATGCCCGGCAGGCCGGCGGCCAGCAGCGCCAGCGTTCCCGACGCCGGGCCGCCCGACAGGTCCGCCCCGATTCCCGGGACCGGCATCCCGCGCGCGGCACGGCGTTCGGCGGGGCCCATTCCCGGGACCGGGCCCGGGTCTATGTCGGCGCCGGGCACGTGCCGGGGCGCCGACAGACGCGCGCGTACCGCCTCCACCAGCGCGTCCCGCACCGCGTCCACCGCGCTGTCCGGGTCGGCGGAGGGTGCCGCCACCGCCAGGGAGGCGACCGCCTCGTACCCCGCGATCTCACGCGCCCCGTTGCGCAGGATCAGCGCGTGCCCCGGCGGAATGCGCCGTACGCCGTCGTACGGAGTGGAGTCGTGCAGCGCGGCAGGGACGTCGGGGGCCGCGAGGAGAGCCGCCAGATGTCCGAAGTCGAGGTTGGCCTCGATGAGGTCGGCCAGCGGGAGGGCCGCCGTCGCGTAGGCGGTGCCGCCGGCCCAGGGGGTGTAGAACACCGGGCGGGCGCCCGCGAGATCGCCGCTGACGGTGATCCGGCGGCCCACCTGGACGACGGCCGTGTAACTGCCGGACCAGGCCGTCAGATGCCGCAGGGCGCCTCCGCGCGCGGCGAAGAGACCGACCCGCAGTTGTTCGTCCGTCGCCCCGCAGGTACCGAGGACGGCGATTCGATTCTGCGCGTCGGCCTTCACCACCCGCACCTCGTCGGGACGCCAGTCCCCGACCGCCCACAGCGGATCAGGGTCGCCCCACAGCAAGTGGGAACCCACCGGATGCACGGTCTCGCCGTCGCCTCCGGTCGCCCCCGCGGAGCCGATCACGGCTGCCCCCGCTGCGGTGCTGCTCCACCCCACCAACCACCGCATGGACGCCTCCACAGACTGTGGACAACCAGTGCACCGTACGAACCGGTTCCCCATGCTGCCATGAAGGAGGCGCACCGGAGAGGCGGTGGAGCCGCTTGGGCTCCGTCGAATGCGCCCCCGTACACCTGCGCGTGAGGAAGCGAACGCCCGTACAGGACAAGGCGAGTGCGGCGCGAATGCGCCCCCGATACGCTCCCCCAAGACGCCCTTCGCGCCGTCAATTTCCATGGTAGGAGCGGTAATTGCCCTGGAGATGCGGGGTCTGTTTTCAGCCAACTTGGCGGAGCGGGGACAGGCTCGCGCACGCTCCGTACAGGCTCTGCGCACCGCATCGGTAACGCGCAGTCCGGGGAACGGAGTTCGCCCCCCGGACCGTTCCGCCACCCGCGGGGATGGAGGTGGCAGAATCCCCCAGCCCACTGGATCCAGTACAGCGGGCCGACCCACGCACGATCCATGGAACCGCTCCCCCGATGGCCGGAGAAGAGCGCACGCACGGGCGCACGGCCACACAACGGGGGCACGCCGCGACGGTGCGTAAGGGGGCCGTACGTGCGTACGGACCACAATCCCGCCATCCGGAACAATGCCTCTTAACGCATGGGATGCGGCGAACTACGCTGGGTTTACGAATGCCGCGTGGTTATGCCAGCGCGGCAGCCGTCTGTGTCGAGGGGTGGCTCATGTCCAGGGAGCAACGCGGGCCGAACGAAAAACTCGGCGCCGTTCTCGCCCTCGCGGGAATCAGCAACGCAGGGCTCGCGCGACGCGTCAACGATCTTGGCTCTCAACGCGGGTTGACTCTTCGCTACGACAAGACCTCGGTGGCGCGCTGGGTGTCCAAGGGCATGGTGCCGCAGGGCGCCGCGCCGCACCTCATCGCCGCCGCGATCGGCCAGAAGCTCGGCCGCCCGGTGCCGCTCCACGAGATCGGTCTGGCGGACGCGGATCCCGCACCCGAGGTGGGCCTCGCCTTCCCCAGGGACGTCGGACAGGCCGTCCGCTCGGCGACGGAGCTGTACCGGCTCGACCTCGCCGGCCGCCGTTCGGGCGCCGGTGGCATCTGGCAGTCGCTGGCCGGATCGTTCGCAGTAAGCGCATACGCAACGCCTGCCTCACGGTGGCTGATAACCCCGGCCGACAGTTCGGTCGCGCGCGAGATGAACTCCGCGGAGGCATCCGGCGCACCGCTCAAAGTCGGCCACAGCGATGTGCAGAAGCTGCGGGAGGCCGCCGAGGACGCCAGGCGCTGGGACTCCAAGTACGGAGGCGGCGACTGGCGTTCGTCCATGGTGCCGGAGTGCTTACGGGTGGAGGCGGCACCGCTGCTGCTCGGCTCGTACTCCGACGAGGTGGGCCGGGCGCTGTTCGGCGCCTCCGCGGAACTGACCCGTCTCGCGGGCTGGATGGCCTTCGACACCGGTCAGCAGGAGGCCGCGCAGCGGTACTACATCCAGGCGCTGCGCCTGGCCCGCGCGGCGGCCGACGTACCCCTCGGCGGGTATGTGCTGGCGTCGATGTCCCTGCAGGCGACCTACCGCGGGTTCGGCGACGAGGGCGTGGACCTCGCGCAGGCCGCGCTGGAGCGGAACCGGGGGCTGGCGACCGCCCGCACCATGAGCTTCTTCCGGCTCGTCGAGGCTCGTGCGCACGCGCGTGCGGGTGACGCGCAGGCGGCGGGGGCGGCGCTGAAGGCGGCGGAGGGGTGGCTGGAGCGGTCCCGGGACGGGGACCAGGATCCGTCGTGGCTGGGCTTCTACTCCTACGACCGGTTCGCCGCGGATGCCGCGGAGTGCTACCGCGACCTGAAGGCGCCTCGCCAGGTGCGGCGGTTCACCGAGCAGGCCCTGTCGAAGCCGACGGAGGAGTTCGTCCGGTCGCACGGGCTGCGGCTGGTCGTCTCGGCGGTCGCGGAACTGGAGTCCGGCAATCTCGACGCGGCGTGCGAACAGGGCGTGCGGGCCGTGGAGGTCGCGGGGCGTATCTCGTCGGCCCGGACCACCGAGTACGTCAAGGACCTGCTCCATCGGCTGGAGCCGTACGGTGACGAGCCGCGCGTGGTGGAGCTGCGGGAGCGCGCACGGCCTTTGCTGATGGCTCCGGCCTAGGCCCTGTCGTCACATTCCCGTCGTCCGCCCGAAGGGCGGGCCCCGCGGCGTCAGGTGCGTGCTCTCGGCGTGCCGGGCACAGGCCCTCGTACTGGTTGTACGTGGGTCTGTGCCCGGTGCGGCGAGTGGGGGCCCCTCCCACGCCCTCAAGGCAGTGGGGGAGCGTGCATGGCGTCGCGGGGCAGGCGGGAATTTGACGACAGGGCCTAGGAGTGGGTCCGCCCGCATCCCCGCGTTTGAAGGCACTGTCAGTGGCGCAGTGCACTATCGGAAGCGGGAGGTGGTGCAGGTGCGGGCGGAGGTCGCTTACGACTGTGACGTGCTCGTCATCGGGGGCGGGATCGTCGGGTTGTCCACCGCGTATGCGATCACTCGGTCCGCGCCGGGGACGCGGGTGACCGTGCTGGAGAAGGAGCAGGGGCCGGCCCGGCACCAGACCGGGCGCAACAGCGGGGTCATCCACAGCGGGATCTACTACCGGCCGGGATCGCTGAAGGCGCGGTACGCCGTCAAGGGCGCGGCCGAGATGGTGAAGTTCTGCGCGGAGTACGGGATCGCGCACGCCGTCACCGGCAAGCTGATCGTCGCGACCGAGCAGGCGGAGCTGCCCCGGTTGCACGCACTGGTCCAGCGAGGCCGGGAGAACGGGATTCCGGTGCGCGAGCTGGGACCCGCGCAGATCATGGAGTACGAACCGGAGGTGCGTGGCCTGGCGGCCATACACGTCGGGACGACCGGGATCTGCGACTTCGTCGGGGTCGCCCGGCAGCTGGCGGAGGCCTCGGGGGCGGACATCCGGTACGGCGCCCGGGTCGTCCACGTCGACCGGCGGCCGGAGCTCGGGGTGGCCGTGCGGACGGCCGACGGGGACATCGTGAGGGCGCGGGTGCTGGTGAACTGTGCCGGGCTGCACTGCGACGAGGTTGCCCGGCTGACCGGGGACGAGCCCGGGATGCGGATTGTGCCGTTCCGGGGTGAGTACTTCACGCTGGCGCGCCCCGAGCTGGTCAAGGGGCTGGTGTATCCGGTGCCCGACCCGGCGTTCCCGTTCCTCGGCGTGCATCTCACGCGCGGGATCGACGGCGGCGTCCACATCGGGCCCAACGCGGTGCCGGCGCTGGCCCGGGAGGGGTACGGGTGGGGGGTCGTACGGCCTCGGGAGCTGGGGGCGACGCTGGCCTGGCCGGGGTCGTGGCGGATAGCGCGGCGGCACTGGCGGTACGGGGCGGGTGAGCTGCGGCGGTCGGTGTCCAGGGCGGCGTTCGCGGATGCGGTGCGCAGGCTGTTGCCGGCGGTCGAGGACGGTGATCTGGTGCCGTCTGCCGCGGGGGTGCGGGCGCAGGCAGTGCTGCGGGACGGGACGCTTGTCGACGACTTTCTGATCAAGGAGGGGCCGCGGACCGTGCATGTGCTGAACGCGCCGTCTCCGGCTGCGACCGCCTCGCTGCCGATCGGGCGGGAGGTGGCGAGGAGGGCGCTGGCCGCGCTGGGGGGCGTGTGACGGGGCGTGGTGGTTGCGGTGCGGAGGTTCTCGCCCCCGCCGCCCCTACCCGTCCCATCCTCCAGGGGCTGCCGCCCCTTCGACCCCGGCCTCTGAGGACTCCGCCCCCGGACCCCCGTCGGCCCTTGAGGGGCCTCGTCCTCAAACTCCCCCAGAGGGGCACCCCCGGGCTGAAATGCCTGGACCGACGTCGAGACGCACAGCCGCCCCCGGGATGTGCTCTCCCTCCTCCCCGTAAAATCGACCTCACTGTGTCTGACTCCCGCAACGCGCCCGACGCGTCCCAGTCCGCCCACGCCCACGGTGAGCCCGTCCGGCACACCCGGGCCAAGGGCGAGCCCCGTTTTCCCGACGGGCCCAAGCCCGATCCGGCCGGGTCGCACTTCGAGCGGCGGATCCGGAGTTTTCAGCCGCGGCGGAGCCGGGTGACGGCGGGGCAGGCCGACGCGTTGCAGCGGCTGTGGCCCAAGTGGGGGCTGGACATCGACGGGCAGCAGGTCTTCGACCTGGCCGAGCTGTTCGGGAACGACAACCCGGTCGTGCTCGAGATCGGGTTCGGGATGGGCGAGGCCACCGAGCGGATGGCGGCCTCCGATCCCGGCACCAACATCCTGGCCGTCGACGTGCACACCCCCGGTCAGGGCAACCTGCTCAACCTCGCCGACCAGAGCGGCCTCTCCAACGTCCGCGTGGGCAACGGCGACGCGATCATCCTGCTGCGCGAGATGCTGGCCCCGGACTCGTTGGACGGGCTGCGCGTCTACTTCCCCGACCCCTGGCCCAAGAAGCGGCACCACAAGCGGCGGCTGATCCAGCCGGAGTTCCTCACCCTCGCCGCGACCCGGCTGAAGCCGGGGGCCGTGGTGCACTGCGCCACCGACTGGGAGCCGTACGCCGAGCAGATGCTCGAGGTGCTCACGGCGCACCCGGACTTCGAGAACACACAGGCCGACGGCGGTTTTGCGCCCCGTCCGGACTACCGGCCGCTGACCCGTTTCGAGGGCCAGGGACTGGACAAGGGACATGTCGTGAACGACCTGTTGTTCCGTCGCGTACAGCGGTAGGACAGCAGTAAGGGCGGGAGCAGGAACCGCACGACGACCAACCCCCACCGGCGCCCGAGACCACCTCGCCCACCTGCGGGCGGCGCCCCTGACTCGTTAGGGTCGATGCCGTGGCCACCTTTCCCCCGTACCCGACGCATCCCACCGGTCCTCCCGGCGGCGGTGCGCTCCGGCACGCGCACTGGTGGCAGCGCAAGTGGGTGCGATACGGCGCGCTCATCACCCTGCTCGCGCTCTCCGGGCTCGTCATCCTCGCCCTGGTGCGCGAACAGACCGGCACCGAGGGCTTCCTGGTCGGGCTCGGCCTCGCGATCCTGCCCGTACCGCTGCTGATAGCCGCCTTCCGCTGGCTGGACCGGGTCGAGCCGGGCCCCTGGCGGAATCTGCTGTTCGCGTTCTCCTGGGGCGCCTGCGCGGCGGCACTGATAGCGATCGTCGCCAACAGCTTCGCGACCAGATGGATAGCGACGGCGACCGCGGATCCGTCCAGCGCCGACACCCTCGGCGCGACCGTGATAGCGCCCGTCGTCGAGGAGACCGCCAAGGCCGCGGCCGTCCTGCTCGTCTTCCTCTTCCGCAGACGGGACTTCACCGGCATCGTCGACGGCGTGGTGATAGCCGGGGTCACCGCCACCGGCTTCGCCTTCACCGAGAACATCCTCTATCTCGGCACCGCCTTCGGCACCGACCAGCTCACCGGCCACAGCGGCATCGCCTCCGTCACCGCGGCCACGTTCTTCGTCCGCGTCATCATGTCGCCGTTCGCGCACCCGCTGTTCACGGTCCTCACCGGCATCGGCTTCGGCATCGCGGCACTGTCGGCGGACCGCCATCACGTACGGCGCGTGCTGCTGCCGCTCTCCGGCCTGCTGCTCGCGATGGGCATGCACGCCGTCTGGAACGGCTCCTCGACCTTCGGCGAGTACGGCTTCTTCGCCGTGTACGCGGCCTTCATGGTCCCCGCGTTCGGCCTGCTGACCTGGCTCGTCATCTGGACCCGGCAGCGCGAACTGCGCACCGTGCGCGAGGAACTGCCCGCCTACGCCGTCGCCGGCTGGCTCACCCCCGCCGAACCCTTCGCCCTCGGCTCGATGCGGGCCCGCCGGATCGCCCGCCAGTACGCCCGCGCCCACGCCGGGAAGGGGGCGGCGCGGGCGGTGGCGCAGTACGAGGCGTACGCGACGTCCCTGGCGTTCCTCCGTCACCGGGGGCGCCGCGGCCGGGCCGGCGCCGACTTCGTCGTACGGGAGCGGGAACTGCTGCACGAGTTGTGGGTACGGCGGGAGGCGGCGCGCCCGGCCCTGGACCACGCGGCCCGGATGACGGCACCGCCGACCCCGGTCGTGATCCCGCCGACGCACTGGCCCATGCACGGGTACCCGGCGGTGCAGTACCCCGGCTACAACCCGTACCGGACGTGAGAGCCAAGGCCGAACGGCACCACTGGGCCGCGCAGCACCCCTAGGCCGACGCCTCCGTCAGCCGCGTCACCTCGTCCTCCGTCAGCCGCACCTCCGCCACCTTCACCAGCGCCGGCAGCTGCTCCACCGTCCGTGCGGACGCGATGGGCGCCGCCACCGTCGGCCGGGCCGCCAGCCATGCCAGGGCCACCGTCGCCACCGGCACGCGATGGGCCTCGGCGATGTCGTCGAGGGCGGCGAGGACCCTGCGGCCGCGTTCCGTCTCCAGGTGCTTGCCGGCACCGGCGGCACGGGCGCCCTCCACCACCTCGCCTTCGCGGTACTTGCCGGTGAGGAACCCGGAGGCCAGCGCGTAGTACGGGACGGCGGCCAGTCCGGTCCGTTCGGCCAGGTCCTGGAGCTCACCCTCGTACGTCTCGCGCGAGACCAGGTTGTAGTGCGGCTGAAGCGCCACGTACCGGGCCAGTCCCTCGCGCTCGGAGAAGGCGAGGGACGCCTCCAGGCGCTCGGCGGAGATGTTGGACGCGGCGATGTGCCGCACCTTGCCCGCCTTCACCAGCTCGTCGAGCGCGCCGATGATCTCCTCGACCGGCACTTCCACCTTGTCGAAGTGGGTGTAGTACAGGTCGATGTGGTCGGTGCCGAGGCGGCGCAGGGAGGCGTCCGCCGCCGCCTTGATGTTCGCGGCCGTCAGGCCCTGGAAGTCAGGGTGCTGGCTGACCTTCGTGGCGATCACGACGTCGTCGCGGTTGCCGCGCGCCTTGACCCACTTGCCGATGATGGTCTCGGACTCACCGCCGACGTTGCCGTCGACCCACGCGGAGTACGCGTCCGCCGTGTCGACGAAGTTGCCGCCCGCGGCCGCGTAGGCGTCGAGTACGGCGAAGGACTGTGTCTCGTCGGCGGTCCAGCCGAAGACGTTGCCGCCGAGGCAGAGCGGGAAGACCTCGAGGTCGGACGTGCCCAGCTTGCGAAGAGAAGTCATGTACGGGGTCAACGCCGGTGCGCAGACCGCTCTTCCGAAACGGCCGCAAAGTTCCCGTAAACAAGCGGAGGCAGGCGTTCCCGAACCGGTGACGGAAAAACCGGCGGCCCTGACGTCGGGGGGTGTGCGTCAGGGCCGCCGGTGGATCAAGAAAAACTCAGGGGGTGAGCCCCTTGCTCCGCAGCCACGCCATCGGGTCGATCCCGGTGGACGCACCGCCCGAGTGGACCTCGAGGTGCAGATGCGCGCCGGTGACGTTGCCGGTCGCACCCACGCGCCCGATCACATCACCGGTGTTGACCTTCTGGCCCACGCTGACGCTGATCGACGACTGGTGAGCGAACCACAGCTCGGTGCCATCGTCGAGGGTGAGGACGGTCTTGTAGCCGTACGACCCGTCCCAGCCGGCCTGCGTGATGGTGCCGCTGTGGATCGCCTTGATGAGCGTGCCCGTGGGAGCCGCGAAGTCGAGACCCGTGTGGTACCCGGAGGACCACAGGGAGCCGGCCTGACCAAAGGTCGAGGTGATCGTGTACGAGGAGGTCGGCAGCGTGAACTGCTTCGCCAGCGCGGCGAGCCGCTTGGCCTCGGCGGCCTTCTCGGCCTCCGCCTCCGCCTTCTTCTTCGCCTCGGCGGCGTCGTCCGCAGCCTTTTTCAGCGCGGCGGCCTCGGCCTTGGCGGCCTCGTCGGCGAGGGCGCTCTGCGTGGCGAGCTGCGTCTTGTTCTCGACCTGCGTCTGCTGGCTCTCGGCCTGCGCCATGATCCGGTTGCGCAGCGTCTCACCGGCGCCGGCGCCGGCGTCGGAGACGCTGATCTGGGTCTTGTCCGTGACGGCCGTGGCGGCGGCCGTGGGGGCCGCGGCGAGGTCGCTGAGCGCGGTGGCCGAGCCCTGCGGTGCCTCCTCCTCGCCGGACACGAACGGAAGGTCAGGCATCGAGATGGAGACCGGCGGCTTGCCGGTGTTGGCGCTGGCCATGCCGGCCCCGCCGACGGCGGCTATGACACCGACGCCCAGGACGGTGGAGCTGCGGGCGAATCCCCCGCTGCGCTGCTTGGCCACCCGATGCTTGCCACGGACCGGTCGGATGGAGTCCTCGTTGGGATTCCACTCCTCCCGCGGACCCTCGTCGTGGTGGTAGCTGCCGTAGCCGAAGACATCGGTGGTGCTGCGCTGGCTCGGCACGTACGGGGCCTCGGGGGCAGGCCGGTTTGACGCCACGTGGGCGTGCTCCTTTCCTTCCTTCTCGCCTACCGGGTTAGCTGACGGGTTCGGAGCAGGAAGGTCTCCTACGCGCGTATACCGGCCGTGAGTTCACGGCGGCATCCGCGCGATTCACCCCAGGGTGGTGGTTCCCCGGCTCCCTTGCGGGATTAAGCGCGTGAGCACGGAGCCGTCTCTTGTGACGGCTGGGACGACCGCGCTGCGTTATCGAACGTTAATAGACGCGGACCATGGATTCCAAGCTGTTCTGCTTGATCATTAACCTTTTTCCGCTGGACGTACGGGTCCATGAGCGGTGAAAAACGGGCGAGTTGACCGCCCTCCAGTAAACTCACAGGTATTGACTGTATGTCAGTTGTTATGCGGAGGGCACTCACCCGATCACCCCAGGTGATAAAGCCGACCCGGAAGGCGCGCCCCGCGAGCCGCGCCGCCGGATCGTAGAACTCCCCGTACCGGTCCCGCGCCTCGGACAGCCCGTCTGTATACAGCAACAGCGTCGCCCCGCCCGGGAAAACCGCCTCCTCCGCACGGTCGGGCCGGCTCCCCAGTTCGCCCATGCCCAGCGGCAACGCGGGCTCGGCGGCCTCCCGGAACGCCCCGATGACGACGGCGACCGCGGCCACCGCCCCCATGCCCTTCCCGCGCACGTCCCCCCACCACCAGCCGCACCCCGTACGGACTGTCCTGCACCGCGTACAGGTCCCCGCCGATGAAGGTGTCCTGCTGCGCGGCCTCGTACCGCACCGCGATGTCGAACCCGCCGATCCGGTCGTCGGGCTCGGGCAGCACCGCCCGCTGGGCGGCTTCGGCGATCTGGCGCTGGGAGGCGAGCCGCTGGTCGCCGCGGAGCACGACCCGGTGAGGACGGCGGCCGGCACGGCGACCACCGCCACGGTGAGCGCCTCGGTGAGGGTGTCGGCGTCCAGCCGGAAACCGAACCGCATATGGACGGCGAAGGCGGCGATCAGCAGGACGGGCAGCACCCGTAAGAAGGCGGAGATACGCCGTCCCGCCACCGCCGCCTTATCCACATGCCCCGGTTTCCCGGACCGGGCCCGGCGGCGAGCCGTGTGGCCCGACCGGGGGAAACACTCAGGGCCGGAGTCCAGTGAACTGGACTCCGGCCCTGAGCCGTGAGTAGCGGGGACAGGATTTGAACCTGCGACCTCTGGGTTATGAGCCCAGCGAGCTACCGAGCTGCTCCACCCCGCGTCGGTGAAACCAGCATACGCCATCCGCGGGACGCTCAGCACCACGGTTGATTCGCGCCGCCGCTGACCTGCGTTTTCAGCTGCCGGGATTGCCCGCGTGGGTCAGGGTCTCCCAGGACACGAACAGATTGTCGGTACCGGCAGGCCGGGTCTTCTCGGCGAGCCGGTGGGCGGCCGGGACGGAGACGTCGAGGCGGTTCTCCAAGTGGTTGAGGGCGACCTCCAGGTCGGGGCCCATGTTCCGGTCCACCTTCCCGCCACACAGCCACGCGGGCGCTGGCTCACCGGACTGGTACCGGGCGTGGAAGGCGAGCGCCGACTTGAGCCGGTCCTTGACCTCGCCGTACAGGTCGACGCCCTGGTGCCAGGCGGTCTCGGCGATGTGGGCGGTGGCGGCGATGGAGTAGCCGACGTGCTTGAAGTTGCGGCAGGTCTCCTGGGAGACGCCGTCCTGGTACGTCTTCTGCCCGAACCAGTACGTCGTCAGTTTCGTCGGCGTGTTCACCCCGGATCCGGCCGGGGTGAGCGGCACCCGCCCGTCCTTCTCCAGGTAGAAGTAGGCGGGGACACGCTCCCGGAACCGCTGGAGCGCGTGGTCGAAGGCTTGGTGGTCGTCGAGGAAGACGGCCATGCCGATGGCCGCGTCGGTCATGACGAGGTCCCAGTTGCCGTTGTAGTCGGGGATCTTGCGGGTGACGGCGGGCAGATACGCGGTCCGCAGCATCGCCTGGAACCGCGCGACCCGGTCCTGCGGCCACCCCGCGCCCGCGCTGTGCCGCACGATCTCCGCGGCCCGCGCCCAGGTCGCCCCGGCCCACCCGGTCTGCAGCCCGGCGTCCTCCTCGGTGTGCTTCCGCATCCTCGCCGACCAGGCGTCCATGATCTCCCGCGCCTTGACGGCATGCCGCTGCTTGCCGGTGACGCGGAAGAGGAGCGCCTGCGTATAGGCGGCGATCGCGTCCTCACGCTCCTCGACGCACCCGTGCGCGGGCCGGTCGGCGCGCTCCCCACCGGGACAGTCCACGCTCGCGTACGGCTCGGCCCGGTACTTGTACGCCCCGTACTTGCTGTCCCTCATGTCGAGGTACGCCTTCAGCCACGGCTGCTTCCCCGCGGTGACCTTCTCCCGTACGGCGTCCAGCTGGGCGTCGCTCACCAGCACTCCGGGGTGCGTGAACGCCGCGTCGGGGGGCAGCGCACGGGCCATGGTGCGGGTACCGGCGTCGGTGGTCGCACAGGCGGTGGCGAGAAGGGGGGCGAGCAGAAGCGCGACGGCGGCACGGAATCGGGCTGACCTCATGGTGGCAGCGTCACCCTGCGGGGAGCGGCGCGCAGGAGATGTTGGGCTGATCGGTCCGTCACCCGGCGTCCGAGCGGGTGAGGCTCACCCCAGCAGAGGAAGATTCGGCCTCTTGGCCTGCTCCTCGAACTCCGGCAGCACCACGACGGACACCCCGGCCGCCGCCAGGAGCCCACTCCCGTCGGCCCCTTCCACGAAGGTGTCGGGCTCCCGCCAGGCCGTCACCACCCGTCGCACCCCGGCGTCCAGGATCAGCCGGGCGCAGGGCGCCGGGCGCGAGGCTCGCTGCGCGCACGGTTCCAGGCTGGAGTACACCGTCGCCGAGGCCAGCCTCGGATCCCCCGCGTCGATCTTCGCCAGCGCCGCCTCCTCCGCGTGGACCACGGGGTCGCCCCCCTCCCTGGAGTGCCCGCGCGCGAGTTCCGTGCCGTCGGCGGCGACCACCACCGCGCCCACGCTGAACGCGGTCCGGGACGGCGGGCACAGGGCGGCCAGGTCGCAGGCGAGGCGGAGCCAGTGGCGGTCGGCGGCGGGGGCGCCGGGCGCGGTGGGCTCGTAGCGCATGAGGACGACGTCCTCGATCTGCCGGGACTCGACCAGCCGCAGGCGTCCGCCCTGGTAGGCGCCGGGGCCGAAGAGGCGGGGGGCGGTCGCGTCGCCGACGAAGAGGGGGGCCAGGACCAGTTGGAGCTCGTCCGCCAGGCCCTGCTGGAGGAGCTGGGTGTGGATCTTGCCGCCGCCCTCGACCATGAGGCGCCGCACCCCCCGGGCCCACAGGTCCGCCAGGAGGCCGGGCCAGTCCAGGTCGGCGCCCAGGGAGACCACATCGGCCGCCAGACCCGCCGCACGGGCCCGCTCCGCGCCCTTGTCCGTCGTATAGACGACCTTGTCGCCGCCGGTGTGCCAGAACTTCGCGTCGGGGTCCAGGTCGCCCGAGCCGCTGACCGTGACCTTGAGGGGGTACTCCGGCTTGCCCGCCGCCACACGGGCCGCGCGCCGCTCGGGGGAGTTGACGAGCAGACGGGGGTTGTCGGCGCGGATCGTGCCGGCGCCGACGAGGATCGCGTCGACCGACGCGCGGACCTCGTCGACACGGTCGAAGTCGGCCGGGCTGGAGAGGAGCAGGCGGTCGGGGCCGGTGTCGTCCAGGTAGCCGTCGAGGGAGACGGCCGCGGAGAGGAGGACGTACGGGTGAGACATCGGGTGCGGTCCCTCTCACGGTGACGGGCGGGGCTTGGTTCAAGTTTGAAACAAACCTACACTGGTGGCATGACGACTCGCTGGCTCACTCCCAAGGAGCAGCGCGCATGGCGCGCGTACCTCGCCGCGTCGCACCTCCTCGAGGACGCGCTCGACCGGCAGCTCCAGCAGGACGCCGGCATGCCCCACCTCTATTACTCCATCCTCGCCAATCTCTCCGAGGCGCCGGAGCGGCGGATGCGCATGACCGACCTCGCCGAAAAATTGAAGATCACGCGGCCCCGGCTGACGTACGCCGTGACGCGGCTGGAGAAGGACGGGCTGGTCGGACGCGAGAGCTGCCGGTGGGACAAGCGCGGCAGCATCGCCGTACTGACCACGGAGGGCTTGGCGGTGCTGGAGCGGGCGGCGCCGGGGCATGTGGAGACGGTACGCGCCGCCCTGTTCGACCGGCTCACCGAGGAGCAGGTCGGACAGCTGGAGGAGATCTGCGCGAGCGTCGCCGACGGGTTCCAGGGGGACGAGGGCACCGCACCCGAGGACGTCCCGTGGCGGCGACGGTCCTCCCCTTCCTGTTCGTGACGAGCGCCATACACCTGTTGCTTCAAATTTAAAACATGGGGTAGGGTCTCGAACCGTAGACCTGCTTCAAATCTGAAGCAGATATGCCTGAGGACCGGAGTACCCGCATGACCGACATCCCCGCCGCAACCCAGCGCTCCCGTGTCCGCGTGCCGCTCCGCTTCGGGGACGGTTACAGCGTCGACTCCGAGCTGGTCACCTTCCACGGGCTGGCCGACGGCCAGGAGCACGTGGCGGTCGTCCTCGGCGACCCGGCTCCCGGCACCGTCCCGCTGGTGCGGCTGCACTCCGAGTGCCTCACCGGTGATGTCTTCGGCTCCGCCCGCTGCGACTGCGGCCCGCAACTGCGCGAGGCGGTCGAGCGGATAGCCGAGCGCGGCGGCGTCCTGCTCTACCTGCGCCAGGAGGGCCGCGGCATCGGCCTCTACAACAAGCTCGACGCGTACGCCCTCCAGGACCAGGGTCTGGACACCTACGCCGCCAACACCGCGCTGGGCCTGCCCGAGGACGACCGCGACTACACGGCGGCCGCGCAGATGCTGCGGTCCCTGGGGATCGGCTCGCTGGACCTCCTCTCCAACAACCCCGACAAGGCGGGCCAGTTGCGCGACCTCGGCATCGACGTCCACGACCGGGTGCCGACCGGGGTCTTCACCACCGCCCACAACGTCCGTTACCTGCGTGCGAAGGTCCTCCAGACCCAGCACACGCTGCCGCTGGGCGAGTTGACGGAGCTCAGCGTCGGCTGAGCCTGTTGTGGGTGGCGGTGCTGGGCGCCGTCGGCTTCGCCGCCACCAAGGCGAACCACCCCCGCCGACGAGGGCTTCACGATGCCCGGCATCGAGTCCCAGAAGGCGTTCGACCTGATGGAGGAGCGTTTCCCGGGGGCCGCGGCCGACGGGGCGGGCGCCCGGATCGTGTTCATCGCGCCGACAACAGGGCGGCCGTCGAGAGACTCGTCCCCTCCACCGCCGACGGCTCCCAAGTGGCCTCCGCCGTCGACCCGTTCCAGGCGAAGACCGTCAGCGAGGACGGCACGACGGCGTACGCGACGGTCTCCTTCAGCGCCACGGCCGACGATCTGACCGACGCCTCCAAGAGCCACCTCGTGACGCCCTGGCCACCAAGCCCTCGGCCGGCGATGCTGGGCGTGGAGTCCACCGGCCCGATCATGAGCATGATGCCGATCTTCCTGGTGGGCATCGTCTTCGGGCTGGCGATCGCGGTCCTCTTCGACGCCTTCGTGCTCCGCATGGCGATCGTCCCGGCGATCCTGGCCCTGCTGGGCCACAGGGCCTGGTGCCGTACAGCGAGCGCTATGCCTGAGGTGTGTGCGCCAGGTACGCCAGCACGGCCAGCACCCTGCGGTGGCCGCTGTCGCTCGGCGGGAGGCCCAGCTTCAGGAAGACGTTGCCGATGTGCTTGTGGACGGCGCGCTCGGTGACGACCAGGGTCTTGGCGATGGTCGCGTTGTCGTGGCCCTCCGCCATGAGCGCGAGGGTCTCGCGCTCGCGCGGCGTGAGGGAGTCCAGCGGGGTGTTCTTGCGGCGGGTCAGCAGCTCGGTGACGACCTCGGGGTCCAGGGCCGTACCCCCGCCCGCGACCCGCTCCAGCGCGTCGAGGAACTCGTCGACCCGGCCCACCCGGTCCTTCAGCAGATAGCCGACCCCGCTGGTGCCGCCGCCCAGCAGCTCGGCGGCGTAGGACTCCTCGACGTACTGCGAGAGCACCAGCACCGGCTGCCCGGGGAACTCCTTGCGGGCCTCCAGCGCGGCCCGCAGCCCCTCGTCGCGGAAACCGGGCGGCATCCGCACATCCAGGACGGCCACGTCCGGCCGCTGTTCCCGCAGGGCCGGCATGACCTCGGGCCCGGTGCCGACGACGGCCACCACCTCGTGCCCGGCCGAGGTCAGCAACAGGACGAGGCCCTCCCGCAGCAGGGCGTTGTCCTCGGCGATCACCACACGCACGGCAGCTCCACTTCGATCACGGTCGGCCCCCCGACGGGGCTCGACACGTCCACGGTCCCGTCGAGCGCGGCGACCCGGCGCCGCATGCCGAGCAGTCCGGAACCGGAGGTCTCGTCGGCACCGCCGCCGCCCGCCACATCACTGACCCGCACCCGCAGTCCGCGCTTCGTGCGTACGAGCCTGACGTCGGCCCGGGGGGAGCCACTGTATTTGGCGGCGTTGGTGAGGGATTCGGCGACCACGAAGTAGGCGGCGGCCTCGACTGCGGCGGGCGCCCGTACGCCCTCGTCCATCCCGCCGTCGTCGATGGCGACCTGGAGCCCGCTGCCGGCGGCCAGCGCGCGCACGGCGCCCACGAGCCCCCGGTCGGTCAGGATCGGAGGGTGGATGCCGCGCACGACGTTGCGCAGCTCCGTCAGCGCCTGCTCGGCCTGGTCCTGGGCCTCGTCCAGCAGCTTGCGGGCCGTGTCGGGGTCACGGTCGTAGGCCCGCTTGGCGAGCCCGATGCGCAGGGACAGCGCGACGAGGTTGGCCTGGGCTCCGTCGTGCAGGTCCCGCTCGATACGGCGGAGTTCGGCGCCGTGCGCGGCGATGGCGTCGGCGCGGGTGGCGGCCAGCTCCTCGACCCGGCGGGTCAGCCGCGCCTTCGGGGACGGCTTGAGCAGGGCCGTCGACCAGTCGGCCTCCAGGTCCGCGACCTTCTCGATGAGCGGCAGTACGACGGGCTCCCGGCGCAGCAGCCCGCTCCACACACCGTCGACGACGAGCCCGACGGGCCACAGCGGCAGCGCGACGAAGAGCAGGGCGCCGTAGAGGTAGTACGCCACCATCCACCGGAAGTCGGTCAGCGTGCCGGGGTCCCTGACGGCCGTACGGAACCGTTCCCGGACGGTCCCGGTCAGCGGCTGGTACGCCTCGGGGATCCGCACGCCCGTCCACGAGGCCGTCAGCTGCCGCTTGGCCCCGGCGATCCGTCGTATGAGCAGCAACGTCTCGGGCAGCAGCCAGGCGCCGACCACCGCGAGCGTGCCGATGGCGGTGATCAGCAGCACGCAGATGAAGATCCACATGCCGAACGCCATGGCGGCGGCCAGCAGGAGGTGGCCGGTGGCCTGCGCGGCCCGCCGCACGGTCTTCCACATGGGGGCAGGCTAAATGACCAGGGTGCCGGGACACGGTGGTGCGGGCTCCACTGCTCGGGTGGAGCCCGCTCCACCCTCCCCGGGCGCCGGAGAGGCGCACGCCCCGGGCATGCGAAAACACCGGAACGGGCTGTTCACCGGCATAACGGTCACTCACCCCGCGCCCCAGTGGTAGATCTCTCCACCTGGCACACCTTGGGGGGATCCATGCGCGCGCCCACACGCGACCTCGTCCGGCCGTCCGAACCGATCGGAGTCGCGGGCTGCCTCTACGCGGTCGCCGCCCTCGTCCTGCTCCCGGCGGCGCTCCTCGCCTGGGCCGACGGCAACGGCGCGGGCGCCTTCTTCATCCTCCTGCTCCTCGTGGGCGGCGGCCTCGCACTCGGCAAGCGCCGGGCCCGCCAGGCCGCGGAGCTCCATCGCGTCCGCTCCCTGCGGTCCACGGAGGTGGCGCGCTACCACGCCATGGGCTCAAGGGAGTTCGAGCACGCCGTCGCGTTCCTCTGCGAGCGCGACGGCTGTCTCGGGGTCCGGGTCGTGGGAGGCGCCGGGGACCTGGGCGCCGACGTCGTCGCCGATGCCCCGGACGGGCGTCGCGTCGTCATCCAGTGCAAGCGCTACGGCCCGACCACCAAGGTGGGCAGCCCGGATCTCCAGCGGTTCGGCGGCACTTGCTACAGCGTCCACGGCGCCCAGGTCGCCGCCGTCGTCACCACGTCCGTGTTCACCAAGCCCGCGGCCCAGTACGCGTCCGGTACCGGGATCCGCCTCTTCGACGAGGCCGCCCTCGCCGCCTGGGCCACCCGCACCGGCCCGCCGCCGTGGGGTCCCTAGCGGCCGGCAGGCCTCCGGGAACGCCGAAACCCCCGTTCCCCCACGGTCGCTGCCACGTTCGTCCGCTCACGCATCGCTCACGCAGGAAGGCCGGCTGAACAGCCCTTTCAGCGTCGCCGCCGCCGCTCGGCCAGACAGGGAGGCGCGCGGCTCACGGATGGTCTGAGGGGCGCGCAGCGCCTTGGCGAACGCCAAGCAGGGGCTCGCTGCCGTCGGCAGCGAGCCCCTGCTTCCTATCGCTTACGCCGTGGTGCTCTGGCGCCGTGCCAGAGCTTCGGCGGCCTTGCGCCGGCTGCCGGAGAGCACATTCACCTGGGCGCCGGCCCCGGCGCCGGGCTCCAGTCGCCAGCCGCGGATCCGCGCCGCGACCTGGGCCAGCCGCTTGTCGCCGGGCCGCACATCGATGGAGAACAGCGACTCGTCGGGCGTACGGTCGTCGCCGCCCCAGCGGACGATGCCGTCGAGCTCGGCGAGGATGTCGCGGATCACGACCTCCTGCTGCGGGAAGAAGCCGCCGCGTACGCCCGCCGGGTAGAAGCCCGGCCGGACGCGCACCGCCGTGCCGGACGCCAGGTTGGACTCCGCACGGCCCTTGCGGACCTTCGACGGGGCGTGCCAGCCGGTGACGTCACCCCGGCGCAGGGGGTCAACCTCGTAGTGGAACCGGCGGACCAGGTGGACGAGTACGGTCTCCACGTCGCCCATGCGGACGGCGACACCCTTGAGCGGGGTGCCAGGCACGGGGCGGGTGTAGACGGTGCCGCCGTCGTCGGCGACGGTCTCCATCTCCCAGCCGTTGTGGGAGCGCGTGCCGGCCAGCACGCGCCGGGTACGGTCCTGGGCGCTACTGACGGCGTCCCGTACACGGGACGGAATGGTGCCGTCCTGGTCGGCCTGTGCGGAGGAGAGGAAGCGGGAGAAGGGCAGGGCGGCGACGGCGGCGACGCCGGTGACGGCGGCGGCACGGCCGAGCAGAGCACGCCGGCCCAGGCCACGGCGGTGCGAGAACGCCGACGAGTGCCGGCTGCGGTCGCGGCGGGGAATCTGGGGGATGTTGAGCTTCAACGGAGTCTCATTCCGGAGTTCAGGCGGGCGCGCATGGGTCAGGCGTTGCGCGCGATGCTGTTGTACTTCTCGAAGAGCTGGTAGACGGCCATGCTCTGGTGCGTCTGCGCCTCCTGGTCGGGGTCCCAGGCTCGGTAGCGGCGCAGGAGTTCGGTGATCTCGAACTCGGCGAGGCCGAGGCGCATGGTCCGCGGGGTGGTGACGCGGTCGCCGGGGGGCAGCCAGCCGCCCGGCCGGCCCCGTAGGTCCCACAGGTGGATCAGGGCGACGGTGCGCACGGTGAACGCGTTGTCCTTGTTCAGCCGCTGCCACACGGACCAGATGTCGGCGTCCTTGCCCGCATCGAGGTGCTTGCCGGTTGTGTAGCCCCAGCCGATGCAGTGGTTCCAGGCCTGGATGGCGTCGGTGCCGCTGATCTCGGCTATGCCGGTGTGCGAGTCCTTGACGGTGCCGGAACCGGAGAGGTGGTAGCCGACGACCTTCTGGTCCACGGCCTGGTCGGCGAGGCTGTAGTCGCGCATCGCCCAGTAGACCGCTGTCTGGATCAGGGCCTTGCGCATGGTGTACGTGTTCGACAGCTGGGTGATCAGCTCGTCCTGGTCCTGGATCGCGTCGACGGCCTGGGAGTTGGAGTAGAGCTTCGCGTCGGTGCCGATGCCGCCCGCGTCGGCGTAGCCGATCGACTGCATGTACCGGGAGAGGTCGGATCTCAGGGACGGCAGGTAGCTGCGGTCCAAGGCGACGTCCGGCACGGCGGGGCGCGGCCGGTTGAAGGAGCCCTGCCCGGTGTCGCGCCCCGAAGCGATGTTGATGTCGATCGAAGCCAGTTGTGCGTCGTCCGAGCCGAGGGTGCGGATGACGAACTGGTCGTAGGCCCAGTCGTCGGGCAGCTGATGACCGGCGTTCCCCACGAAGCCCGGGGACATGTCGGCCAGGAAGCTCGCCGTCGAGTAGCCGGCCCCGCCGACCCGTGCGCAGACGTCGCGGGAGCCGTACACGCCGATCTCGTAGGGGTTGCCGGAGTCCGCCATCGCTTCGTTGATGCCCTTGAAGTGGGGCAGAATGCTCTCGGTGATCTGGTCGTCGACCGCGTCGAAATCAACGGAGAAGAAGATCCGCGTCCCGTTCTTGAAGCCGTGGTCCAAAGCGGCGTTGACCGCGGCGTACCCGGCGGTCCGCCCGGCCGCGTAGTCGAAGTCGGAGACGTCGTCACCGGTGGTCTGGTAGATGGGGAAGCACCGCAGACCGTTCTCGGTGATCGTCTGCAGTTCTCCGGGCTGGATCGCCTTCTCCGGCAGGGACTTGCCGCTCGGGTTGGTGAGATAGCGCCCGACGTACTTGATGCCCGCCGCCTTCAGCGTCGCGGCGCGTGCGGGCGTGATCTGCACGATGCCGTCGCAGGCCTGGCCCTGGCGGGACTGGTCGCCGAACGACGCAAGCAGGGACGCCCACGTGGAGAAGTCGCCGTCACCGGTCGACGGGAGGGCGACGAAGGCCTGGAAAGCCCGGACAGCGGCGGCCAGAGGCGATTCGAAGGAGTCGGAAAGAGCGACGGGCCGCCGGTTGAGCACCATCCCCGCCGAGAAGAGGGACACCCACACACTCTGGTCGCCCTGCTTCACGGGGTGCGACTTCAGGCCCGACTGGGTACCGGGCCCGAAGTTGCCGTTGGCGGTGCCGTCCGCCATGCCCAGCTCGTACTGGATGCCGAGGAGCAGCCCTTTGAAGGTGGCCGCGGAGCTCTGCCCGTCACAGGCGACGACGAAGTAGTCCTGGCGGTCCACGTACCGGCCGTTGAGCCACCGCTGCACGTCCCGGACCTGGTCGGAGCCGGAACCGGTGATCACATACGCGTCCATGGTCAGCAAAGCTTTGAACACCTTGGGCGTCAGGTCACTGCCGGGAAACGCCTTCTCGACGCCTATGTCGGTCTTCAGTTTGGTGACGGCCGCTTGGACGCGCGCGCCGTACGTACCGTCGAGGTCGCTTCCGTCGTACCCCTTGCAGTACAGGCCGGCCTGAATGATCCGGCAGAAGTCCGGGGAGGGAACGGTGTCCTGATCGAGTTTCGGGAACTTGGCGGCCAGCGTGGAGAGCGTGCCGGGGCCGAAGTTGTCGGACAGGGGGGTGATGCCCAGCTCGTACTGCAGGGCACGGGTCAGGGCGTACATGGTGGCCCAGTCGGCTTCGCCGCTCTCCTCCACGGTCGTGCCGGTACGGCTGCCGTAGACGGAGTTCACGAATCTCTGGGCCTTGAGCACCATCGCGTCGCGCATGGGGGGTTCACTCACTTTCGAGGGAGTGACCGCGCCCGTCGCAGCCCTGTCACCAGGTTCCCCCCGGCGCCGGGCGAATGGTCGATCTCGTGGTGAGGTTGATCGTATGTCCGGTTAAACCGCTAACTGTGCGGTACTTGGGAGGGTTCGAGGAGGTTCTTGTGATCACTGGAGAACCGCCGGTTCATCCCGCGGCAGACGGCGACGGCCCTCCGCCCGCAGGCAGGGACCGCCGCACTCCGTTCACGCCCAGCGACGACCGCCTGTACGTGATCTTCCACCTGATGGGCACCCGCGGCCCCCGCCACGGTGAGGCGGTCGGCCGGCACGACCGACCGGCTCACGACGCCGGCGTCGCGGCTCTGCCGGACATCCGCTCACGCATGCTCACGCAACCCCCCGAACATGCCACAGCGCCCGAGCCGACCGAAGCCGACCCGAGCGCTGCACAGCAGGTCAGAGGGCAGATCCCCTGACCACCACTGGTAGGCCCTGTGGGACTCGAACCCACAACCAATGGATTAAAAGTCCACTGCTCTGCCAATTGAGCTAAGGGCCCAGGCGATGTTGCCTCCCCGAGCATAGCCGGACGCGGCCGAGTCTCCGATCGGGTATCGGTGACACGGCCGCGCCGGAAGAGACCGGGCGAGTGGAAGTCGCCCCAAAGATCACGGATCAACCGGTTCCGGCGCCCCCTTGCGTGCCGCCTCGCGGGCCCGCGTCCGCTCGTGCTCGGGGTTCAGGAACCAGTGCCGGGCCGAGGCCAGCCACCAGGCCGCCGCGAAGCCCAGGACCCCCAGAACGGCGATCGGCGCGTAGTTGAAGGTCTCCCAGGTGACCGGCGAGACCTGCGGCAGCATGAAGAGAACCGTGATCACGCCGACCCACACCACCGACACCACACCGATGGCCCGGGACCAACGGCCCAGATGCCACGGCCCGCGCTCGAAGGCCTCGCCCTTGCGCAGCCGCAGCAGCGTCGGGATGACGTACGCGATGTACAGCCCGATCACCGCCACCGACGTCACCGCCGCGTAGGCCGTGTAGTTGATCAGATACGGCAGCCCCAGGACCAGCGCCCCCGTAGCCGCCAGCCACACGGCCGCGACGGGCGTCCGGGTGCGCGGGCTGACCGTGTGCCAGATGTGCGAGAACGGCAGCGCGCCGTCACGCGAAAAGGCGTAGATCATGCGGCTGTTGGCCGTCACCGAGGCCATCCCGCAGAACAGCTGCGCCCCGATCACGACGAGCAGCAGCAGCTTGCCGGCGGTCGCGCCCAGGGCGTCCAGGAGGATCTGCGCCGGGGGCGCGCCCGTCGAGGAGTTCAGCGCGCCGTCGTAGGACTGGATCGCGAAGGTGAAGCCGAGCAGCAGCACGAAGCCGGCGATCCACGACGTCCAGATCGACTGCACGATCCCCTTCGGACCGGCCGTCGAGGCGTCGTGGGTCTCCTCGGTCATATGGGCGGAGGCGTCGTAGCCGGTGAAGGTGTACTGGGCCATCAGCAGGCCCAGCGCGACGACGTAGACCCCGCTCCCCCAGCCCGTGTTGTTGACGAACTCCGTGAACACGAAGGACGCGGACTGGTGGTGGTCCGGTACGAAGGTCAGCGCGCCGACGATCACCGCCACGCCCACCACGTGCCACCACACGCTGACGCTGTTGAGGAGGGCGACGATCCGTACGCCGAAGGTGTTCAGCAGACCGTGCAGGACGAGGATGCCCGCGAAGAGCAGGATCGTCCGGCCCGGTGTCACCTCGAAGTCGAACTGCAGGTTCAGGTACGCGCCGAGGAAGGACGCGGCACCGAAGTCGATACCGGCGGTCACCGCGACCTGGCCGAGCACGTTGAACCAGCCCGTGAACCACGCCCAGGCGGCCGCGGTCCGGCTGGGGGCGAGCTTGTGCGCCCAGAAGTACAGGCCCGCCGACGTCGGGTACGCCGAACAGATCTCGGCCATCGACAACCCGACGAACAGCGTCATCAGGCCGACCGCGACCCAGCCCCAGATCATCACCGAGGGGCCGCCGGTGTTCATCCCGAACAGGTACAGCGTCAGACAGCCCGACAGCACCGAGATGATCGTGAAGGAGACCGCGTAGTTGGAGAACGCCGACATGCGGCGGGCCAGAACCTGCGTGTAGCCGAGCTGGGCAAGGCGTTCCTCGTCGGAGAGTCCGGAGACCTTCGACTGCCCACTCGCTATGTCGTCATCTGTCATGCCCCCAGCAATTCCCCTGCCGAGGGCGTGACACACGTCACAACTTGGCTAGAACCTTTCGCGAAAGGGTCGCAAAAGGGCCCCTGCGACCGAAGTCGCAGGGGCCCTTTCAGAGTCGGTTCAGCCGACGTCAGCCGTTGCGCTTCCAGCGCGGCTTGTCGTCGCGGCGGCCGAAGGAGGAGCCGGAACCAGAGCCGGTACCGGTACCGGTGCCGGTGCCGCGGTGGTCGTCGCGGCGGAAGCCGGGGCGGTCGTGGCCGCCGGAGCGGAAGCCCGGGCGGTCGTCGCGGCGGTCACGGTTGAAGGGGCGGTCGCTGCCACGGTGGCCGCCGCGCTCGTCGCGACGCTCGAAGGAACGGCCGGCCGGGCGGTCGGCGGGACGGTCGTCGCGACGGAAGCCGCCACGGTCGTTGTCCCGACGCTCGAAGGAACGACCACCACGGTCGTCACGGTCACGGTTGAACGACCCACCACGGTCGTCACGACGCTCGAAGGAACGCCCACCGCGGTCGGCCGGACGGTCGTCCCGACGGAAGCCGCCACGGTCGTTGTCCCGACGCTCGAAGGAACGACCACCACGGTCGTCACGGTCACGGTTGAACGACCCACCACGGTCGTCACGACGCTCGAAGGAACGACCACCACGGTCGGCCGGACGGTCGTCCCGACGGAAGCCGCCACGGTCATTGTCACGACGCTCGAAGGAACGACCACCACGGTCGTCACGACGGTCGTCGCGACGGAACCCGCCACGGTCGTTGTCCCGACGGTCACGACGCTCGTACGAGGAGGAACCCTCCGTACGCTCGGCCTGCTGCGCCACCGGCTGCTCCGGCACGGACGCGGCCTCGGCCTCGGCGGCCACCGCTGCCTGCGCCTCGGCCACCGCGGCCTCCGGGTCCTCGCCACGCTCACGCGCGGCGCGGGCCACGAGACGGTCGGACTCCTCGCGCAGCTCGCTCGCGCGGCGCTGCGCCCGCTCCAGCTGCTGGGTGAGGGAGGTCACCTCGCGCTCGGCCTGCTGCGCGGCGTTGCCCGCGGACTCGGCCTGGACCTCGGTCATCGACCGGGCGCCGGTGATCTCGGCGACCTCGGGGTCGAAGGCGGCGCCGCCCTGGATGATGTGTCGCCCGGCGTCGACGCCCGCGTCCTCCATGAGGCGGAAGATCTGGCGGCGCTGGTGCGGCAGGGACAGCGACACGACGGTGCCGGTGCGGCCGGCGCGGGCCGTACGGCCGGCGCGGTGCAGGTAGTCCTTGTGGTCACCGGCCGGGTCCACGTTGAGCACCAGGTCGATGCCGTCGACGTGGATACCGCGCGCGGCGACGTCGGTCGCGACGAGCGCGTTGACGTAGCCCTTCTTGAAGTCCTCCAGCACGCGGGTACGCGCGCCCTGCGTCATGCCGCCGTGCAGCGCGTCGGCCTTCACACCGGAGTCGCACAGCTGCTCGGCGATACGGTCGGCGCCCAGCTGGGTGCGGACGAAGATGATCGTGCGGCCCTTGCGGGAAGCGATCGCGGCCGTGACCGGCGCCTTGTCCTTGGGCTTCACGATGAGGATGTGGTGGGACATCGTCGTGACGTTGCCCTGGGCGCTGTCGACCTCGTGCGTGACCGGGTCGGTCAGGTAGCGCTTGACCAGCGTGGAGATCTCGTTCTCCATCGTGGCCGAGAACAGCATGCGCTGGCCGCCGCCGGGGATCTGGTCGAGCAGCTCGGTGACCTCGGGCAGGAAGCCCAGGTCGGACATCTGGTCGGCCTCGTCGAGGACGGCGATCTGCACGTTCTCCAGGGAGCAGGCGCCGCGGTTGATGAGGTCGCGCAGCCGGCCCGGGGTGGCGACGAGGACGTCGACGCCGCGCTCCAGGGCGTACATCTGGTTGCTCATCGACGTGCCGCCGCAGACGACCTTCATCTTGAGGCCGAGGACGTCGCCGTACGGCTGGAGGGCGTCCGCGACCTGCATCGCGAGCTCACGGGTCGGCGTGAGGATGATGCCGCGGGGCTTCTTCTTGTCGGTGTGGCCGCCGGACAGCTTCGTCAGCAGCGGCAGACCGAAGGAGAGGGTCTTGCCGGAGCCGGTGCGGCCACGGCCGAGGATGTCCTTGCCGGCCAGGGCGTCCGGGATGGTCGCGGCCTGGATCGGGAAGGGGGCGGTCACGCCGTTCTGCGCGAGCTTGCGCACGACGCCCTCGGGGAGACCGAGAGTGGCGAAGGTGACCTCGGGGGTCTCCTCGACGATCTCGTTCTCGCCGTTCTCGGGCATGACGGCGTGATCAGAACTGGAAATGGACATGCGTATGCGAAACCTTCCGGAGTCTCGTCGGCACGCGCCCGTCAACTCCGTGATTCGCAATACGACCGCCTCTATGCGGTCAGCCACGGCAAGGGAGAGAACGCGCCACACGGCGCGCTCTACGTTGGCGCCGGGCAAATGGGATCAAACGATCTACCACCTTACGCACCCATCCCCCCGGAAGGCAAACCGGGTCCCATTGACGTACGTCACACCCGGCTCCCGCGGGCATTCCCGCCCCGGAGGAGTGCCCGTCCCGCCGCCCTACGCCGGCGTCCCCGCCGCGGGTGCCGGCTCGCGCTGGGCCAGCTGCGGCTCGGCCTCCTGGTGGGCGGAGGAGGACGGCTCGGCGACCGTGGGTGTCGGGGTGGGCGGGTCCGGGGTCGAAGTCGGCGTCGGGGTCGGCTCGGGCGTCCTCGTCGGGGCGGGCTGGGGCTTCGTCGGGGTCGGCTGCGGCTTGTCCGGCTTGTCCGGCTTTCCGGGCTTGACGTCCGCCGAGGGCGACGCGCTCTCCCCGGCCGACTCCGAGGCCGAGGGCGACGCCGACTCCCCCGCCTTGGCCTTGCCCTTCTTCTTCCCGTGCTTGCCGTCGGCCTCGGCGGCCCCATACCCACCGTCCCCGCCCGACACCGCCGATCCGCCGTCCGGCGCGTCCCCGCCCCGCAGTCCGGCGGAGTGCGACGGCTTGGCACTCTTGCCACCGTCGTCGTCGCCCACACTCATACAGCCGGCGGCAGCGGCGACCGCCATCACCGTGGCGGCCAGACGGACGGGTACGTACAAGGCGCGCACGGGCAGCCACCTCCGAGGGCGGTCGAGAGAGTCAACCTGTTCAACTCCCGCCGCCCACAAGAGGACACGCGCGAGACCCACCCGCACCCGCCTCCGCTCCAGGCACCCCGTCCCCGACAATGGCCCTGTGCTGGAGATGACGCGCGAAGCCTTCGAAGAACTCGTGAGCCAGGCCCTGGACCGGATCCCGCCCGAGCTGACCCGGGTCATGGACAACGTCGCCGTGTTCGTCGAGGACGAACCCCCCGCCGACGACCCCGAACTGCTGGGCCTCTACGAGGGCACCCCGCTCACCGACCGCGGCGAGTGGTACGCCGGCGTGCTCCCCGACCGCATCTCGATCTACATGGGTCCGACCCTGCGCTTCTGCGAGACCCAGGACGACGTGGTGCACGAAGTCGCCGTGACCGTGATCCACGAGATCGCCCACCACTTCGGCATCGACGACGAGCGGCTCCACGAGCTGGGCTGGGGCTGACCGCGGAGCCCGGCCCCGCCGCCCGCCACAGCGGAGCCGCATAACCGCCCCCGGACTTGGGCATACGGGACCAATGGCTCGCGTCCCCGCCGCAGTCCTGAACGTCCTGGTCCGCCTACGCCGCTCGCCACGCACCCTCGCCCGCCACTACCGCACCCGCCGCCCCCTGCCGACACTGGAACTCGTCCACCAGCCGCACCCGTGGGCCCGGGCCGTCGGGCTGGTGGCCGTCGTGCTGCTCGGGGCATGGCTGGGGCTGCTGATCGTCGGCAATGTCCGCACCCCCGTCGGCCCCATGAACACGACGATGACCCTGCGCCCGTCCTTCACCGGCGGCACGAAGATCAATGTCTCCCCGCTGGGCGCCCTGCAACTGGACAGCCACCACGCCCCCGTCCGCCTGGACGTCAACGTCGACCAGCTCGACCCGGTCCGCTCCCAGGCCCTGGTCGACCACCCCGAACGCCTCTCCGGGCTCCAGGACGAGGTCGCCGAGGACGTCGAGCACGGCACCCTCGACCTGGCCGTACGGTCCTGTGTCGCCGTCGTCGTGGGCGCCACCGCCCTCGGCCTCGCCGTCTACCGCCGCCCCCGCCGCGCCCTCGCCGCCGGCGGCCTCGCCCTCGGCATGCTCGCCGCGTCCGGCGGGACGGCTTACGCCACCTGGAACCCCGACTCCGTCCTGGAGCCGAAGTTCTCCGGACTGCTCTCCTCCGCCCCGTCCCTGGTGGGCAACGCACGCAACATCGTCACCGAATTCGACGTCTATCAGCAGGAGTTGGCGCGACTCGTCACCAACGTGACGAAGCTGTACGACGTCACCTCCACACTCCCCGCCTACCAGCCGGACCCCACCACCATCCGTGTCCTGCACATCTCGGACATCCATCTGAACCCGGCCAGCTGGAAGATCGTCGCCTCCCTGGTGGAGCAGTACCAGGTGAACGTCATCGTCGACTCCGGCGACACCATGGACCACGGCACGGCCGCCGAGAACGGCTTCCTGGACCCCATCGAGGACCTCGGGGCGCCGTACGTGTGGGTGCGGGGCAACCACGACTCCGGCGTCACCCAGCGCTACATGGAGGGCCTGAAGAACGTGCACGTCCTCGACGACGGGCGCGCCCAGAACGTCGCCGGCCTGCGCTTCGCCGGCATCGGCGACCCGCAGTTCACACCCGACCGCAGCGAGGGGCCCGGCGGCGAGGAGACCCAGGAGGCCGCGGGCGCCCGCCTCGCCGCCGCGCTGCGCGACTGGACGACCGCCGGAAAGCCCGTGGACGTCGCCGTCGCGCACGAGCCGTCGGCCGCGCGGGAGGTCGACGGCTCGGTGCCGCTGGTGCTCTCCGGCCATCTGCACCACCAGGAGATGGAGGTCCTGCGCAACGGCACCCGGCTGCGCGTCGAGGGCTCCACCGGCGGCAGCGGGCTGCGTGCGGTGGAGGGGAAGTACCCGGACCCGATCGAGGCCTCGATCCTCTACTTCGACCGCGACTCCCGGCACCTCCAGGCCTGGGACGAGATCAAACTCGGCGGGCTCGGCCTGACGACGGCCGAGGTCAGCCGCCACCTGCCGGAGGAGAACCTGCCGGGCGCGGCTCCCACCCCGAGCGCCACCCCCAGCCCCACCCCGAGCCCCGCCCCGACACCGTCCCCCAGCCCGTCCGACAGCGCTCCCTAAACCGTTTTGGCGATACCTCCCGGCATCCCATATGCTTCTCACGTCCCCGACGCGCTGAGAAGCGCAAGGCGGGCCGATAGCCCTCATCGTCTAGCGGCCTAGGACGCCGCCCTTTCAAGGCGGTAGCACGGGTTCGAATCCCGTTGGGGGCACGCAACACCGTGTGCGACACTGTTCGCACACAAAGCCAGGTCCTGTGGAGCAGTTTGGAGTGCTCGCCACCCTGTCAAGGTGGAGGCCGCGGGTTCAAATCCCGTCAGGACCGCTGAGGTTTCCTCGGAAACCTCGTGGCTGGGTAGCTCAGTTGGTACGAGCGATCGCCTGAAAAGCGATAGGTCGCCGGTTCGACCCCGGCCCCAGCCACTCAGTACGTCAACCCCCTCCGGGCGACCGGAGGGGGTTTTCGTCGCTCACAGAGAGCCTGGGGGGTTCTTGAGACGCATGGTCCGAGGCCTGGTGACGGCCGGTGCCGTCCTGGTCTCCACACTCGCGATACCCGGCACGGCCCACGCCGCGGGGCCGACCGTCATGACGGCGTACAGCGACCAGGCCGACTGGTCGGTCATCGACGTACGCCTCAACTACAGCGGGACGATCGACAGGATCACCGCGTCGCTGCGCCCCGTCGGCAGCAGCGAGACCGACACACCGGTCGCCACGGTCACCGAATTCACGCAGACGTACTACACGAGCTCGTGGGAAGGCATCTGGTCCTCCCCGCCCGTCCACCTCGACACGCTCGGCAAGTACACGATCGACATCGAGGCCACGAACACCGCGGGCGAGACGACCCTCCAGCGGAACGCGGGCACGCTGCGGTACGAGAAGCAGCCTGTCATCAGCGGTTTCACCGTCACACCGACCGATCCGGACATCGAGCACCGGACGGTCACCGCCACCGGCGACCTGGTCCTGCGCGACCCCGCCACCCGTGAGACGGTGCCGCTGCCCGGGGCCCCCGTGGACCTCACGTTCGACGAGAACGAGGACTCGACCGTCGTCACGGACGAGGCCGGCCACTTCTCCGCCTCCGACGAGACGACGTCGGGCGGCTGGACCTTCGCCCAGTACAACGGTGACCTGGGCTTCGCCACCGTCCCCTGGGTCGACGTCAGACCGCAGGCCGCGCCCACCCGGTTCGTCCTCGACAAGAGCAGCTTCCACGTCACGGCGGGCGACCGGATCGACGTCACCGGCACCCTCCAGTACCAGTACGGCTCGGAGTGGAAGCCGCTGTCCGGCATCCCGCTGGAGATGGACTACAAGGACTGCACCACGTGCAGCCCCACCGAGGCGACCACCGACGCCGACGGCCGCTTCTCCTTCACGAAGTCCCCGTACGGCAGCAAGAGCGTCTACGAGGTCGCCTTCCGGTCCTACCCGTACAACCCCTTCGTCCAGCGCACCACGACCGCCGAGGTCACCGCCACGGTCACGGCCACGACGAAGTTCACGGAGTTCACGGCCGCGCAGGACAAGTACGCGCAGCTCGACATCACCGGCAGCCTCGATCTGATCGGGCGCGACACCAACGACCGGATCAGCGTCGACATCCAGTACTCGGCCGACGGCAGCACCGGCTGGAGCACCAAGAAGACGGTGAAGACGAGCTTCGGCTCGCAGTTCGTCGTCGAGAACCTGCCGGGCTACACGGACGGCTACTGGCGGCTGCGCTACGCCGGGTCCAGCACCAAGGACATCAAGGGCACCGTCAGCAAGAGCCTGCGCAAGAACCGTGCCCTGACCCGGATCAAGGACGCCAACGCCTCCCCCCGAGCCCGTCACCAAGGGCCGGACGATCACCGTGAAGGGCGTGCTCCAGGAGCGCAAGCCCGGCACGTCGACCTGGAAGGCGTACGGCGACAAGAAGGTCCAGATCCTCTTCCGGCCCAAGGGCAAGAGCACCTGGTACCTGATGGCCACCGTCACCACCAAGACGAGCGGATCCTTCAGCAAGGGCTTCAAGGCCCAGCAGGACGGCACCTGGGTGCCCGTCTTCCTGTACCCCGACAGCAAGCACTTCGTGGGCAGCGGCACGGAGGACTACGTCGACGTGCGGTGACGCGAACGGGGAGTGCGAGAGGGGGCGGGCCCAAAAGGGTTCGCCCCTTCTTTGCGCGGGATGAGATCCTGGATCGCGTATGTCTACGCATCCCGCCCCCGGTGCCCCGGCCCTCGGCACAATCGCCCCTCGCCTGACCGAGCTCTCCCTGCGCGACGCGCAGCGACTCGGGCGCAGGCTCGAAGGCGCGCGCAAGATCCGCAAGCCCGAAGCACGGGCCGCCGTGCTCGCCGAGATCGAGGGCGAGGTCGCCAGTGCCGAGGAGCGGATGGCCAAGCGGCGCGGACGTGTGCCCGCCGTCAGCTATCCCGAGCAGCTGCCCGTCAGCCAGAAGAAGGCCGAGATCGCGGACGCCATCCGGGATCACCAGGTCGTGATCGTCGCGGGTGAGACCGGGTCGGGCAAGACGACCCAGATCCCGAAGATCTGTCTGGAGCTGGGCCGTGGCGTCCGCGGCATGATCGGGCACACCCAGCCCCGTCGTATCGCCGCCCGCACCGTGGCCGAGCGGGTCGCCGAGGAGCTGGACACCCCGCTCGGTGAGGCCGTCGGCTGGAAGGTGCGGTTCACCGACCAGGTGAACCCGGGCGGCACCTTCATCAAGCTGATGACGGACGGCATCCTGCTCGCCGAGATCCAGACCGACCGTGAGCTGCGCGCCTACGACACGATCATCATCGACGAGGCCCACGAGCGGTCCCTCAACATCGACTTCCTGCTGGGCTACCTCGCCCAGCTGCTGCCGAAGCGGCCCGACCTCAAGGTCGTCATCACCTCGGCGACCATCGATCCCGAGCGGTTCTCCCGGCACTTCGGTGAGGCGCCGATCGTCGAGGTCAGCGGCCGGACCTATCCCGTCGAGGTCCGCTACCGCCCGCTCCTCGAAGAGGACTCCGACGACTCCGACCGCGACCAGATCACCGCGATCTGCGATGCCGTCGAGGAGCTCCAGTCCGAGGGCAAGGGCGACATCCTGGTCTTCCTCTCCGGTGAGCGGGAGATCCGGGACACCGCGGACGCGCTCAACAAGAAGAACTACCGGTTCACCGAGGTCCTTCCCCTGTATGCCCGGCTCTCGCACGCCGAGCAGCATCGCGTGTTCCAGCAGCACACCGGGCGCAGGATCGTTCTGGCTACGAACGTCGCCGAGACCTCGCTGACCGTCCCGGGCATCAAGTACGTCATCGACCCCGGCTTCGCCCGGATCAGCCGCTACAGCCACCGCACCAAGGTTCAGCGGCTCCCCATCGAGGCGATCTCGCAGGCCAGCGCCAACCAGCGCAAAGGCCGCTGCGGCCGTACGTCCGACGGCATCTGTATCCGGCTCTACACCGAAGAGGACTTCGAGGCCCGCCCCGAGTTCACGGACGCGGAGATCCTCCGTACCAACCTGGCCTCCGTCATCCTCCAGATGACCGCGGCCGGCCTCGGCGACATCGAGAAGTTCCCCTTCATCGACCCGCCGGACCACCGCAACATCCGCGACGGCGTGCAGCTGCTGCAGGAGCTCAACGCCCTTGACCCGGCGCAGAAGGACGCGCGCAAGCGGCTCACCGAGACCGGCCGCAAGCTCGCCCAGCTGCCCGTCGACCCGCGCCTGGCCCGTATGGTCCTGGAGGCCGACAAGAACGGCTGTGTCCGCGAGGTCATGGTCATAGCCGCCGCCCTGTCCATCCAGGACCCGCGCGAGCGCCCCGCCGACAAACAGGCCCAGGCCGACCAGCAGCACGCCCGCTTCAAGGACGAGACCAGCGACTTCCTCGCCTATCTCAACCTGTGGCGGTACGTGCGCGAGCAGCAGAAGGAGCGCGGCTCCTCGTCCTTCCGCCGGATGTGCAAGCAGGAGTATCTGAACTTCCTGCGCATCCGAGAGTGGCAGGACATCTACACCCAGCTGCGCACGGTCGCCAAGCAGATGGGCATCCATCTCAACGAGGACGACGCGCCCGACCAGAGCGTCCACGTCTCCCTCCTCGCCGGTCTGCTCTCGCACGTCGGTATGAAGGACGTGAAGGACGGCAACAAGAACGAGTACCTGGGCGCCCGCAGCGCCAAGTTCGCGATCTTCCCCGGCTCGGCGCTCTTCAAGAAGCAGCCGCGGTTCGTGATGTCGGCCGAACTGGTCGAGACGTCGCGTCTCTGGGCCCGCGTCAACGCGAAGATCGAGCCGGAGTGGGTCGAGCCGCTCGCCGAGCACCTCCTGAAGCGGACGTACTCCGAACCGCACTGGGAGAAGGACCAGGCGGCCGTGATGGCGTACGAGAAGGTCACGCTCTACGGCGTCCCGATCGTCGCCCAGCGGAAGGTGAACTACGGCCGGATCGACCCGGAGACGTCCCGCGAGCTTTTCATTCGCAACGCGCTCGTCGAGGGCGACTGGCGCACCCACCACAAGTTCTTCGCCGACAACCGCAAACTCCTCAGCGAGGTCGAGGAGTTGGAGCACCGGGCGCGGCGCCGGGACATCGTGGTCGACGACGAGACGCTCTTCGACTTCTACGAGCAGCGGGTGCCCGAACACGTCGTCTCCGGTGCCCACTTCGACTCCTGGTGGAAGCACAAGCGGCATGAGCAGCCGGACTTCCTGGACTTCGAGCGGGAGATGCTCATCCGGGAGTCGGCGGAGGCGGTCACCAAGGACGACTATCCGGACTCGTGGCGGCAGGGGCCGCTCAAGTTCCGTGTGACGTACCAGTTCGAGCCGGGTGCGGACGCGGACGGTGTGACGGTCCACATCCCGCTCCAGGTGCTCAACCAGGTCACGGACGAGGGCTTCGACTGGCAGATCCCGGGGCTGCGGGAAGAGGTGGTGACGGAGCTGATCCGTTCCCTGCCCAAGCCGATCCGCCGCAACTATGTACCGGCGCCGAACTTCGCGCAGCGCTTCCTGGCCACGGCGGTCCCCCTTCAGGAGCCGCTGACCCTCACCATGGCCCGTGAGCTCAAGCGGATGGTCGGGGTGCCCTTCGACGCCGAGGACTTCGACTGGTCGAAGGTCCCGGACCACCTGCGCATCACCTTCCGGATCGTCGACGAGCGGCGCCGCAATCTCGCCGAGGACAAGGACCTGGAGGCGCTGAAGCTCCGGCTGAAGCCGAAGGCGCGCCAGGCCCTCTCGCAGGCGGCCGCGGCGACGGCGGAACGCCAGGGCGGCGAGTCCCTCGAGCGCAAGGGCCTGACCGACTGGACCATCGGCTCCCTCACCCGCGTCTTCGAGACGCGCCGCGCCGGCCAGCCGGTGAAGGCGTACCCGGCGCTGGTGGACGACGGCGACACGGTCTCCGTACGCCTCTTCGACACGGAGGCGGAGCAGGCGGAGGCGATGTGGAAGGGCACGCGGCGGCTGATCCTGCGCAACATCCCGGTGAACCCGGCGAAGTTCGCGTCGGACAAGCTGACGAACCCGCAGAAGCTGGCGCTCTCGGCGAACCCGCACGGCTCCATCCAGGGCCTGTTCGACGACTGCGCGATGGCGGCGGCGGACCGGCTGATCGCCGACTTCGGGGGGCCGGCGTGGGACGAGGAGTCGTACCGGAAGCTCTACGACAAGGTGCGTGCCGAGATCGTCGACACGACGGTCCGTACGGTCGGCCAGGTGCAGCAGGTCCTTGCCGCCTGGCAGGCCTGTGAGCGCCGTCTCAAGGCCGTACGCAGCCCCGCGCTGCTGGCGAACCTCCAGGACGTACGCAAGCAGCTGGACGCCCTCGTGAGGCCGGGCTTCGTGACGGAGACGGGTCTGCGTCGGCTGGCGGACCTGATGCGCTACCTGGTCGCGGCGGACCGGCGCCTCCAGCAGATGCCGACGAACGTCCAGCGGGACACCACGCGCATGGAGAAGGTCCACGAGATGCAGGACGAGTACGCCTGGCTCCTGGAGCAGATGCCCCAGGGCCGCCCGGTCCCCTCCTCCGTGCTGGACATCCGCTGGATGATCGAGGAGCTCCGGGTCAGCTATTTCGCCCACGCGCTGGGCACGGCGTACCCCGTCTCGGACAAGCGGATCGTGAAGGCGATCGACGCCGCCGCCCCGTAACCAACCCCGCACACTGGGTGAGTTCGCGCACGGGGCTCACCCTCCTGTACAGTCCTTCTCGCAGCGCAACGCAGCAATAAGCGCCGCGAAACCTGGTCCTGTGGAGCAGCTTGGAGTGCTCGCCACCCTGTCAAGGTGGAGGCCGCGGGTTCAAATCCCGTCAGGACCGCAGTGAAGCAAGAAGGCCCGCACCCGTCAAAAGGTGCGGGCCTTCTTCGTCATCCCGTCAGCACCGCAACAGAGAGCCCGGATCTTCGGATCCGGGCTCTTTCGCGCTCCCTGCCGCCTATGCCGTCTTGACGGCGTCACATTCGCTCGGTACTCCAGAAACCAGGGCCTGTTCCCCTGTGTGACCCCTGGAGGTGGCGTATGGCGGCTTCGGCCAGGCACGAGACGCGGGCGTTGCTCCGTGCGCATCTGTCGTCGGCCGCTACCTCCTATCGCCGCCATCTGACGCGGCACTGCCCGATCTGCCATCAGCTGCTGCGGCTCGCCATGGACTCCGCCCCGCGGGCCGACGAGGCCGGTGGAGAGGTCGCCGAGGACGAAAGCCCCTCGCCCGCGTGACCACCGGCGGCCCCAACGGCCGTACGGACGCGGGACGGTGGAACGCGAGCCTCCTCTAGCGCACATGCGCCAGGGGCAACAAGGACCCTGGCATGTGACGGGTGTCACCGCATGAGTTTCTGAAATCGCGGTACTTACACCTCACCTACAACTGGTCAATTTAATATGTGCAATTGCACCAGCCCGCAGGGCCGACCAGTCGGTACGTCGGCAGCCGTCCACAGGAGATCCGACACCCCTCCCCAGACTCCGACAAGCCCGCTCACAGCGCCGCGCGCCGGCCCACATCCCGCACGTGAAACGCACAAAAAAATCGCGCTGGACTCGGCGGAGTCCAGCGCGATCGACGACGCACCCTGTGACGTTCTGGGATGAGCTTGGGCGTGGGTTCTGTTGGGGCAGTACCCGCGTCGCTTGGAGCTTGGTCTACGGACGCCTCGGCACGTTGGGGGACCTGCCGGTTTGTCCGTTATTCAGTTGGTTCAGGCCTCGCTGCGCTGCTGGGGGATGCCCGCGAGCAGTGCGCGGACCTCCGCCTCGCGGTAGCGGCGGTGCCCGCCGAGCGTACGGATGGACGTGAGCTTCCCAGCCTTCGCCCACCGCGTGACCGTCTTCGGGTCCACGCGGAACATGGTGGCGACCTCAGCCGGGGTCAGCAGCGGCTCGGCATCAGGGGTGCGAGCGGTCATGAGCGGCCTCCTCGGGAGAACCGAACCTTCTCGGTTCATTCCTCTAAATTCTGCACCTTGACCCGCGTTGCCCGAAATGGCGTGTGCGGGTCGAGTCGGTTATAGGACGAACGGCTTGTCCTCGGCACTACAACTACACCATCTGTCCAGCCGCGTCGGCCAAACCGATGGAATTGCCCCCCAGGTGTTCATCGGCGACAGAGGCCGATGGACCATGCCATAGCGGACAGTCACGCCACTGTGACGATCAGTCACAGAGCGATCAGGAGTCACCAGACCCCCCAAAGCGGAACCTCCCCCGGGCCCCTTGTCCTATTTTGGCATGAGGAGGGGGAAGAGATGCAAGAGCCGGGTACGTGCGGTCCGTCACGCTTGACACACAGTGAGGCGTACGCCCGGATCGGGACCTACGTCCCTTGTTGGCGGAGCATCAGGGGAAACTTGGTGACACCTTGACCGAGGACGAAACCCCAAAACGGGCGTCAGGTCAAACGCCAGTTCGTGACCAAAGTGACCCAGGGCACACTCAGTTCACGGAACACCTAGTTCGCGGACCGCCGGTCCCGCACCGACCGCCACCGCTCCACGAGCCGTGCGTACGCCTCTCCCGCGGCCGCCCCGTCGCCGAGCCGCAAGGCCTCGATCCCGGCGGCCACGTCGGCCGCCGAGTGGTCGTCCTCGAGCTCGCCGGTCGGCAGGGTGTGCACCAGACCGCCGTAGTCCAGCTCGACGTGCGAGCGCGGGTGGAACTCCTCCAGCCAGCGCCCCACGTCCACCAGACCGTCGGTGAGCGGCCCCTCGTCGACGGTGTCCTTCAGGGTCCGCAGGGCCCGCGCCACCCGTCGCCGGGCCTGCACCATCGGCGTCCGGTAGCGCAGCGTCGGCGGGATCTCGCCCGAGCCCTTGTCGAAGGACCGTTCCTCGTCGGCCACCAGCACGAACCAGTGCAGCGGCACCTGCCAGGTCGAGGTGCGGATCCAGGGCCGGGCGTCGGGGTTGCGGACCAGCCAGCGCTCGTAGTCCTGGGCCGCCTGGTGCCGTACGACCTCCGGCAGCACCGCGTCCAGGACCGGCTTCGGCAGCTCCTCGGGCAGCTCCTGGAGCGCCAGCCAGCCGCGCAGCCGGGTCCGCCAGGGACAGACGCAGACCACCCCGTCCACGTCCAGCACGAACGCGTCGGCGCTCTCGTGCACCGGCACCGCGATCGGCGGGGTGGGCAGCAAGTCGGCCAGGGAGCGGCGCAGTTCGTCCTGGTACGAGGGGCGGTCGGGGCGGCGGGCGTAGCGCGTCCAGTGGCCGCGTTCCCGCTCCGGGAAGGCCGCCAGCGGCTCGTACACGCGCAGATAGGTCGCGTACGGGACGACCACCGAGGACACCTTGGGCACGCCTGCTCCCTCCCCCGCCCACTGCCAGGAAAACCTGCGGAACCCGCCCACAAACGAGCGGGAAATCTATGCAAATCGTCCCACGGGCGTACTCCGCCGGCAGGTGATCCTGAGCACGGCGCCGTAGGCAGCGGCACCCAGGCTCTAATCTCATGCTCACAGCGCCCGCCACCCTTACGGGAGCTGGTCCCAACCGCCGCTCTTTACCCAGGAGTCACCACAGTGACCGACGTATCAGCCGGCGTCCTGCACACCCTGTTCCACTCGGACCAGGGCGGTCATGAGCAAGTCGTGCTCTGCCAGGACCGTGCCAGCGGCCTCAAGGCCGTCATCGCCATCCACTCCACCGCGCTGGGCCCCGCGCTCGGCGGCACGCGCTTCTACCCGTACGCGACCGAGGAGGAGGCCGTCGCCGACGCCCTGAACCTCGCGCGCGGGATGTCGTACAAGAACGCCATGGCCGGGCTGGACCACGGCGGTGGCAAAGCCGTGATCATCGGCGACCCGGACACCGTCAAGACCGAGGAGCTGCTGCTCGCCTACGGCCGGTTCGTGGCCTCGCTCGGTGGGCGCTACGTCACCGCCTGCGACGTCGGTACGTATGTGGCCGACATGGACGTCGTGGCGCGCGAGTGCCGCTGGACGACCGGGCGTTCCCCCGAGAACGGCGGCGCCGGCGACTCCTCCGTGCTGACGTCGTTCGGCGTCTACCAGGGCATGCGCGCCTCCGCCCAGCACCTGTGGGGCAGCCCCTCGCTGGCCGGGCGGAAGATCGGCATCGCGGGTGTCGGGAAGGTCGGCCACCACCTGGTGGAGCACCTGCGGGCGGAGGGCGCCGAGGTCGTCGTCACGGACGTCCGCGAGGAGGCCGTGGGGCGGATCCTCGCCGCGCATCCGACAGGTGTGACGGCCGTCGCCGACACCGCGACCCTGATCCGCGCCGAGGGCCTCGACATCTACGCCCCCTGCGCGCTCGGCGGCGCCCTCAACGACGACACCGTCCCGGCGCTGACCGCCAAGGTGGTCTGCGGCGCCGCCAACAACCAGCTCGCCCACCCCGGCGTGGAAAAGGACCTCGCCGACCGCGGGATCCTCTACGCGCCGGACTACGTGGTGAACGCCGGCGGGGTCATCCAGGTCGCCGACGAACTGCACGGCTTCGACTTCGAGCGGTGCAAGGCGAAGGCCGCGAGGATCTACGACACCACACTCGCCATATTCGCACGTGCGAAGAGTGACGGAATCCCGCCGGCCGCCGCGGCCGACCGGATCGCCGAGCAGCGGATGCACGAGGCGGCGGCGGCCCGCAGGGCGCGCTGATCCGGCGTCCGCGGCCCTCTGGCCGGTACCCGCCGACGGGCACTTAGAGAGAACTCTCACGTTCGTCGGCGGGTCGGCCGCCAAGAAGTGGTTAAAATCGCGGTTGACCAGCAGGGAAAGGGCACTCTGAGGGTCGAGGGTCCCGGCACGTACTGCGGGCGACGTACCGTACGGGCGTGGGCTCAGGTACCGTGGAAGCCCTACGGACCGGTCTCTCTGCGGAGAGCCCGTTCCAGATCATGAACGCGTGTCAAGACTCTGGGGCCACCGAGCCCCGTATCCGAGGGGGTCGAGCCATGGGGCGCGGCCGGGCAAAGGCCAAGCAGACGAAGGTCGCCCGCCAGCTGAAGTACAGCAGCGGCGGGACTGACCTCTCGCGTCTGGCCAATGAGCTGGGCGCTTCGACTTCGAACCAACCGCCGAATGGCGAACCGTTCGAGGACGACGAGGACGAAGACGACCCGTACTCCCAGTACGCGGATCTCTATAACGACGACGATGAGGACGAGGACGACGAGTCCGGTCCCACGTCTCAACGCCGCGGCGCTTGACGCTCCAGCTGCGCTTCACCCGGTCCGATGTGGTCCACACCACCGGACCGGGTTTTGCGCTGCCGTCAGGATCTCCGCGGCGTCATGCTCTCGGGTGCTCTAGATCGAATAAGTACTGACCAGCTCGGCGCCCATGGTGTGGTCGCCGCGGTCCGTGATCTCGCCGGCCACCCACGCCTCGACCCCACGGTCGGCCAGGGTCCTCAGCGCCACGTCGGCCGACTCCTCGGGGACGATGGCGATCATGCCGACGCCCATGTTGAGGGTCTTCTCCAGCTCCAGGCGCTCGACCTGACCCGTCCTGCCGACGAGGTCGAAGATCGGGGCCGGGGTCCAGGTGGAGCGGTCGACGATCGCGTGCAGCCCGTCCGGGATCACGCGGGCCAGGTTGGCCGCGAGACCGCCTCCCGTGACGTGGCTGTACGCGTGCACGTCGGTGGTGCGGGTGAGCGCCAGGCAGTCCAGTGAGTAGATCTTGGTGGGCTCCAGGAGTTCCTCGCCGAGGGTGCGGCCGAGCTCCTCGATCCGGGCGCCCAGGGACAGGCCCGCCTCGTTCAGCAGGACGTGGCGGACGAGCGAGTACCCGTTCGAGTGAAGACCGGACGACGCCATGGCGATGACCGCGTCACCCGTACGGATACGATCCGGGCCCAGCAGCCGGTCGGCCTCCACGACGCCCGTACCGGCGCCGGCGACGTCGAAGTCGTCCGGACCCAGCAGACCGGGGTGCTCGGCCGTCTCGCCGCCCACCAGGGCGCAGCCGGCGAGGACACAGCCCTCGGCGATGCCCTTGACGATCGCGGCTACCCGCTCGGGGTGGACCTTGCCGACGCAGATGTAGTCGGTCATGAACAGCGGCTCGGCACCGCACACCACGATGTCGTCCATGACCATCGCGACCAGGTCATGGCCGATCGTGTCGTAGACGCCCAGCTGGCGCGCGATGTCGACCTTTGTGCCGACGCCGTCGGTCGCGGAGGCGAGGAGGGGCCGCTCGTAGTTCTTGAGGGCGGAGGCGTCGAAGAGGCCGGCGAAACCGCCGAGGCCGCCGAGGACCTCGGGGCGCTGGGTCTTCTTCACCCACTCCTTCATGAGTTCTACGGCGCGGTCTCCCGCTTCGATGTCGACGCCCGCGGCTGCGTAGCTGGCACCAGTTGTCTCAGACATGACGGTGAGAACTTTCGTGTCGTACTGCAGACGTATTCAAAAAAGGCACGGCACGGGCTACGGGCGACGGATCGCGTCGGCCGCCGCCGTGGCCGCCGGGCCGGCGGCCAGTTCGGTCTCCAGGAGCTGCTTGCCGAGCAGCTCCGGGTCCGGGAGCTCCATCGGGTACTCGCCGTCGAAGCAGGCGCGGCAGAGGTTCGGCTTGGCGATGGTGGTCGCCTCGATCATGCCGTCGAGGGAGATGTACGCCAGGGAGTCGGCGCCCAGCGAGACGCCGATCTCGTCGATGGTCATGCCGTTGGCGATGAGCTCGGCACGGGTCGCGAAATCTATGCCGAAGAAGCAGGGCCACTTCACGGGCGGGGAGGAGATCCGGATGTGGACCTCGGCCGCCCCGGCCTCGCGGAGCATCCGCACCAGCGCCCGCTGGGTGTTGCCGCGCACGATCGAGTCGTCGACGACGACCAGGCGCTTGCCCTTGATGACTTCCTTCAGCGGGTTCAGCTTCAGACGGATGCCGAGCTGCCGGATCGTCTGCGAGGGCTGGATGAACGTACGACCGACGTACGCGTTCTTCACCAGACCCGCGCCGAACGGGATTCCGCTCGCCTCCGCGTAACCGATCGCCGCCGGGGTGCCGGACTCCGGGGTCGCTATGACCAGATCGGCCTCGACCGGGGCTTCCTTCGCCAGCTTGCGGCCCATCTCCACACGGGAGAGGTAGACGTTGCGGCCGGCGATGTCGGTGTCGGGGCGGGCCAGGTACACGTACTCGAAGACACAGCCCTTGGGCTTTGCTTCCGCGAAGCGGGAGCTGCGCAGACCGTTCTCGTCGATGGCGATGAACTCGCCCGGCTCGATCTCACGGACGAAGCTCGCGCCGCAGATGTCGAGGGCGGCGCCCTCGGAGGCGACGACCCAGCCGCGCTCCAGACGGCCGAGCACCAGCGGGCGGATGCCCTGCGGGTCGCGGGCGGCGTAGAGGGTGTGCTCGTTCATGAAGACGAGGGAGAACGCGCCGCGGACCTGGGGGAGGACCTTCGGGGAGGCTTCCTCGATGGTCAGCGGCTTGCCGTCGTCGTCGACCTGGGCCGCGAGGAGCGCGGTGAGCAGGTCGGTGTCGTTGGTGGCGGCCACCCGCGTCGAGCGGCCGTTGGTGTCCTTGGGGAGGTCGGCGACCATCTCGGCGAGCTGCGCCGTGTTGACCAGGTTGCCGTTGTGGCCGAGCGCGATCGAGCCGTGCGCGGTGGCACGGAACGTCGGCTGGGCGTTCTCCCAGACAGAGGCGCCGGTGGTCGAGTAGCGGGCGTGACCGACCGCGATATGACCCTGGAGCGAACCGAGAGAAGTCTCGTCGAAGACCTGGGAAACGAGCCCCATGTCCTTGAAGACGAGGATCTGGGAGCCATTGCTGACCGCGATACCCGCGGATTCCTGGCCCCGATGCTGGAGGGCGTAGAGCCCGAAGTAAGTGAGCTTGGCGACCTCTTCACCCGGAGCCCAGACCCCGAAGACGCCGCAAGCGTCCTGGGGGCCTTTCTCGCCGGGGAGCAGATCATGATTGAGTCGACCGTCACCACGTGGCACGTTCTCGAGTGTAGGCGAGGTCGACCACTGGTCCGAATTGGGGATACGTGCCTTTGTTGCACCACCGGGCGGCGACCGCTTTGGCGGTTTTTTCGTTTTGGCTGGTCAGCGCGGTGGATCGACGGCCCTCCGGATATATGAGTGAGGTGTCGCACACCTCTCAGCCGGTGGACTCGGCGGCCTCGGTCAGGCGCACGGTGTCTCCGCTCGCGGTGGTGAGCGTGAGGTGGTCGTCGGTGACGGCGGTCTTCAGGGCGCCGCCGACGAGGGTGTCGGCGAGGGTCTGCTCGAAGGTCATGACCGGCTTCTCGCAGGCCATCCTGGTGGTCGTGGCGTGGCTGAGCCGGATGGTGCCGTCCTCGGCGGTGGTGACCTTGGCGTTGAAGTGGTTGCAGCCGTAGTTGCCCGCGGCCTTGCCGTCCTCCAACTCCACGTTCGCCCCGTCCGGTGCCTTGTGGGTCTTGCCGTCCACGGTGACGCTGTCGACGCTCCAGTGGACGCCGGTGACGGGTTTCTCGGCGTCGACCGAACCGCTGCCCGCCTTGTCGGTGCCGCACGCCGCGGCGAGCGGGAGCACGGTCAGGACCACGAGGATCAGTCGCTGTTTATCCATGCCGATGGGACGGGAGGGACGGAAGACCGGTTCCTTGCCGGCGACCGGTTCACCCCATCAGGGGCAGCAATCCGCCGAGATCCGCCCGTTCCCCGCTGGCACTGACCTTCGCGTCCTCGATCGCCTCCGGCCACGCCACCCGTCCGGTCGCGAGCCGGATCCAGGTCAGCGGGTCGGTCTCGACGACGTTGGGCGGGGTGCCTCGGGTGTGGCGGAGCCCCTCGACGCACTGCACGACGGCGTACGGCGGGATCCGCACCTCGGTCGAGCCGCCGGGGGCCTTCGCGGCGAGGGCGTCGGCGAGGAGGCGGGTGCAGGCGGCCAGGGCCTGGCGGTCGTACGGGATGTCCAGGCCCGGCACGGCGACGTTCAGGTCGTCGGTGTGGACGACGAGTTCGACGGTGCGGGTGACCAGGTAGTCGGCGAGGGTCATGGCGCCGGTGCGGCTGCCGATGAGGCGGTCGCCGGGGGTCTGCGCGAGCTTGTGCGCGAAGCGGTCCTCGGTGTCGGCGTACAGGGCGTCGAGGTCGGGGTGGGCGGCGGCGAGGTCGCGGGTGCCGTCGTCGATGTCGTCCGCCCGGGGGGCGGTGGTGGAGGGCCACTCCAGGAGGGTCAGTGCGGGCTTCTCCGGCTCGTCGCGCTCCAGGCCGCGGCTGATGGCGTCGACGGCCATCGTGATGTGCGCGGCCAGCTCGCGGACGGTCCAGTCACCGAGGCGGGTGGGACTCGCGAGCTGCTCCTCGCTCAGCGTGCCGACGGCCTGCCGTACGTGCCCGAACTGGGTGAGTACCGCGGTGCGGATCTTCGCGGAGTCGTAGGTGCGGGCGCGCTTCTTGGCCGGTGGCATGTGATCAAGCCTAGGCGCTCCGTTGGAAGGTCGGTGCTGAAGCTGCGGGCCGGGCTGTTCGCGCCCACGCGGTGGAGCCGCATGTCGATACAGCCCCGCCCTGGACTTCGCCAAGGCCGCTCAGGCGGGCCGGCTGCTCGGCACGGGGGCGTCGAAGATCTCGCGGTTGCGGGGGACGCCGAGGCCCCGCCAGGTGAAGGGGAGGCCGCGGGCGGTGTCCGGGTCGGGGCCGTCCATGAGCTGGAAGTGCAGGTGGGGTTCGGAGGAGTTGCCGGAGTTCCCGCACTGGGCGAGCGGCTGCCCGGCGCGCACCTTCTCCCCCTCGGCGACGGTGAGGGAGCCGCGGCGCAGATGGGCGTAGAGCGCGAAGGTGCCGTCGCCGAGGTCGAGCACCACGTGGTTGCCGACGATCCGCCCGACGCCGCCCATCTCGCGCACCGATCCCTCGACGAGCATCAGGTAGATCAGGCCGGGCAGGGACGTGCGGCTGAGATGGTCGCGGTGCTCGTCGACGGCCCGCACGACGGTGGCGTCGGCGACGGCGAGAAGAGGGGCGCCGAAGCCGGGGAAGTCTCCGTTGCGGCGGGCGAGGGGCCACAGGGCGTGGAAGCCGGGGCGGGCGCCAGGCTCGGGTTCGGCCACGATGTCGATGGCGTACGTCTGTCCGTAGGCGTGGGTGCCGTGACTCGGGGTGCGGTCGGCGGGGCTGTTCAGCGCGGACCAGCGGCCGGTGACGGGTGGGGCGACCTCGCGGGCGTGGGCGGTCCCGATGCCCTTGCGGCTCTGCCGGTTCACCACGGCGATCAGGACGTACGCCGCCGCCAGGACCAGGAAGTTCCACCAGCCCGGGTACGGCAGGCCAGGCCAGAGGCTCGCGATCACCAGGGCGACGAAGGCGATCTGCAGTAAGCGGAAGGTCGTCATGGCGAACTTGCGTGCGGACATCGCTCCCCCAGGGATCACAGGTATCGGGGCGGGTTTGGGAGTCAGGGCAGGATCGGCAGCGGCATCAGGGCGGGCCTGCGGATCACGGCAGGCTTGCGGACAGCGCCACCAGGAGTGGTACGACGCGGGTGCCCGGCACCTCGTAACGGCCGCGTCCCTTGGTGTGCAGCCAGCCGGCGGCGGTGAGCTGGCGCAGGTGGTGGTAGATCTGGCCGGTCGTGCCGAGGTCGTCCAGCTCGGCCAGTTCGGCGGCGGTGCGGCGGCCGCCGAAGATCTCCTTGAGGAGCCGCAGCCGGACGGGGTGGCCGAGCGCCGCGAACGACTCGGCGGCCGGCGTCCAGTCCCCGTCCAGCAGCTCGTCGGTCAGGGCGCCCTGCTGCCAGACGTATCGCTCGCCGGAGATCATCCGGACGGCGCCGGTGAACAGCACGCCACCGGCCTCGGCACCCAGCGCGGCCAGCTGCTCCTTGAGCGTCTCCAGGGCCCAGAAGCCGCCCTCACCGAGGCGGGGTCCGGGCACGGGCGCTGCTGCGGTGCCTTCCAGCGCGGCGACGCGGCGCTCCAACTCGGCGACACGCTCGTCCAGTCCCATACGCCCGATCGTACGGAACTACGTAATTGCGTCAACCCTTGGGTTGCTTGACGCAGTTCACCAGCGGCAGCCGTGAACACGCGTGAAGGCCCCGGCCGTTGGGAACGGACGGGGCCTTCGACGCCGTAGAGCCGCTAAGCCAGCAGCGCCGGGATCGTCTCCTCGTGCGCCGTGCGCAGCTCCTCCAGGGACAGCTCGAACTCGCCCTGGAGCTCGACCGTGTCCCCGTCCACGACCCCGATGCGGGTGACCGGCAGGCCGCGCGCACCGCACATGTCGTTGAAGCGGAGCTCCTCGGAGCGCGGCACGGCGACGACCGCGCGTCCCGCCGACTCGGAGAAGAGGAGGGTGAAGGCGTCGAGCCCGTCCGGTACGACCAGACGCGCGCCCTTGCCGCCGAGCAGCGCCGACTCCACGACCGCCTGGATCAGGCCGCCGTCGGAGAGGTCGTGCGCGGAGTCGATCATGCCGTCGCGGGAGGCGGAGATCAGGATCTCGGCCAGCAGCCGCTCACGCTCCAGGTCGACCTTCGGGGGGAGGCCGCCGAGGTGGTCGTGGACGACCTGGGACCAGGCCGAGCCGCCGAACTCCTCACGCGTGTCGCCGAGGAGGTACAGCAGCTGGCCCTCCTCCTGGAAGGCGACCGGCGTGCGGCGCGCCACGTCGTCGATGACGCCCAGGACCGCGACCACCGGGGTGGGGTGGATGGCCACCTCGCCCGTCTGGTTGTAGAGGGAGACATTGCCGCCGGTCACCGGGGTGCCCAACTGCTGGCAGGCGTCGGCCAGTCCACGGATGGCCTCGGCGAACTGCCACATGACGGCCGGGTCCTCGGGCGAGCCGAAGTTCAGGCAGTCCGACACCGCGAGCGGCTTGGCTCCCGTCGTGGCGACGTTGCGGTAGGCCTCCGACAGAGCCAGCTGGGCGCCCGCGTAGGGGTCCAGCTTCGCGTAGCGGCCATTGCCGTCCGTCGCGATGGCGACGCCGAGGCCGGTCTCCTCGTCGATGCGGATCATGCCCGAGTCCTCGGGCTGGGCCAGCACCGTGTTGCCCTGCACGAAGTGGTCGTACTGCGAGGTGATCCACTTCTTGGAGGCCTGGTTGGGCGAGCTCACCAGCTGGAGGACCTGCTGCTTGAGCTCGTCGCTCGAAGCGGGCCGCGGCAGCTTGTTCGCGTCGTCCGCCTGGAGCTCGTCCTGCCAGGACGGGCGGGCGTAGGGGCGCTCGTAGACCGGGCCGTCGTGTGCGACCGTGCGCGGGTCGACGTCGACGATCTTGCCGCCGTGCCAGTAGATCTCCAGGCGGTCGCCGTCGGTCACCTCACCGATGACGGTGGCGATGACGTCCCACTTCTCGCAGATCTCCAGGAACCGGTCGACCTTCTCCGGCTCGACGACCGCGCACATGCGTTCCTGCGACTCGCTCATGAGGATTTCCTCGGGCGAGAGCGTGGAGTCACGCAGCGGTACGTCGTCCAGCGTCACGCGCATGCCGCCGGAGCCGTTGGAGGCCAGCTCGGAGGTGGCACAGGACAGACCGGCCGCGCCGAGGTCCTGGATGCCGACGACCAGCTTCTCCTTGAAGGCCTCCAGGGTGCACTCGATGAGGAGCTTCTCCTGGAAGGGGTCGCCGACCTGGACGGCGGGGCGCTTCGAGGGCTTGGCGTCGTCGAAGGTCTCGGAGGCCAGGATCGAGGCGCCGCCGATACCGTCACCGCCGGTCCGGGCCCCGTACAGGATGACCTTGTTGCCCGAGCCGGACGCCTTCGCGAGGTGGATGTCCTCGTGCCGCATGACGCCGATGGCACCGGCGTTGACCAGCGGGTTGCCCTGGTAGCAGGAGTCGAAGACGACCTCGCCGCCGATGTTGGGCAGGCCGAGGCAGTTGCCGTAGCCGCCGATGCCCGCGACGACACCCGGCAGCACGCGCTTGGTGTCGGGGTGGTCGGCCGCGCCGAACCGCAGCGGGTCCACGACCGCGACCGGGCGCGCGCCCATCGCGATGATGTCGCGGACGATGCCTCCGACACCGGTGGCCGCACCCTGGTAGGGCTCGACGTAGGACGGGTGGTTGTGCGACTCGACCTTGAAGGTGACCGCGTAGCCCTGGCCGACGTCCACGACGCCCGCGTTCTCGCCGATGCCCACGAGCAGCGCGTCGGACTGGGGGGCCTTCTCGCCGAACTGGCGGAGGTGGACCTTCGAGGACTTGTAGGAGCAGTGCTCGGACCACATGACCGAGTACATGGCGAGCTCGGCACCGGTGGGCCGGCGGCCGAGGATCTCCACGACCCGCTCGTACTCGTCCTTCTTCAGACCGAGTTCGGCCCAGGGCAGCTCGACGTCGGGGGTCGCGGCCGCGTGCTCGACCGTGTCCAGAGGCGTCCGGCTCATGCGTTGACCAGCTTCTTGAGGATCGAGGTGAAGAAGGGGAGGCCGTCGGTGCGGCCGGAGCCGATGAGCGGCTCGACGGCGTGCTCCGGGTGCGGCATGAGGCCTACGACGTTCCCGGCCTCGTTGGTGATGCCGGCGATGTCGCGGAGCGAGCCGTTCGGGTTTCCGTATCCATCAGCGGCTTCGCCGCGGGCGACGTACCGGAAGGCGACACGGCCCTCGGCCTCGAGCTTGTCGAGGGTGTACTCGTCGGCGACGTACCGGCCGTCCATATTCTTCAGCGGGATGTGGATCTCCTGGCCGGACTCGTAGTCGGCCGTCCAGGCGGTCTCCGCGTTCTCCACCCGCAGCTTCTGGTCGCGGCAGATGAAGTGGAGGTGGTCGTTGCCGAGCATCCCGCCCGGGAGGAGGTGGGCCTCGGTGAGGATCTGGAACCCGTTGCAGATACCGAGGACCGGGAGCCCGGCCTTCGCCTGCTCGATGACCGTCTCCATCACGGGCGAGAAGCGGGAGATGGCGCCGGCCCGCAGATAGTCGCCGTAGGAGAAACCGCCGGGCAGCACCACGGCGTCGACCTGGTGGAGGTCCTTGTCCTTGTGCCAGAGGGCGACCGGTTCGGCACCCGCGAGGCGGATCGCGCGCTGGGTGTCCCGGTCGTCGAGACTCCCCGGGAAAGTGACGACGCCAATACGAGCGGTCACTTCGCGGCCTCCGCGACTTCTTCCACCTTCACGGTGAAGTCCTCGATCACGGTGTTGGCGAGGAAGGATTCCGCAAGATCGTGGATGCGGGCGAGCGCGGCCTCGTCGACCGGTCCGTCAACTTCCAGTTCGAATCGCTTTCCCTGACGTACGTCGGAGATGCCTTCGAAACCCAGACGCGGCAGTGCGCGCTGCACCGCCTGGCCCTGGGGGTCGAGGATCTCCGGCTTGAGCATGACGTCGACTACGACGCGTGCCACTGGCACTCCCGGTGTGTGGTGCTGAGCAAGGTTCCTGAAGGGCTCTGTCCAACAGTGTCTTCAGACTACCCGCACAAAATTTCTACGCGCGTCGACTTGTAGGAAGCTACGTGACTGCCGTCACGATCCGGTATCAACGGCTGTGTTCACGAAAATTTCCAGGAAAGATCCCCGATCGACACCCGATACCTATTGCGCTCAGACACGCGGAAGGATTTAGTCGGGCTTCCCATTGCATTGTCGGGCACTGTACAAATGAATTGGCAAGTGCCGTATGAAGGGACCGATATTCGTGGCGCAGAAGGTCGTGGTCACTCTCTCTGACGACATCGACGGCTCGGAAGCGGCGGAAACGATCGCCTTCGGACTTGATGGCAAGTCGTACGAGATCGACCTGAATCAAGCGAATGCCAAGAAACTGCGTGAGGCGCTCGAGCCCTACGTGGACGCCGGCCGCAAGCGGTCGAAGTCCGGCAAGGCCTACCGGCAGACGGAGGTCGCCCCCGACCCGGCGGCCGTCCGCGCCTGGGCCCAGGCGAACAAGATGGACGTGCCCGCGCGCGGCCGTATCCCCAAGAAGGTCTACGAGGCGTTCGCCGCGGCGCAGTGACAGCTCACAGGGCGTGCTCAGGGTCCGTCAGCGGGCCCTGAGCGCAACCGACTTGCGTTGCACCCCACCTGGTCGGCTAGAGTCTGGAGCACGCCGAGGGGCGGGGACGCAAAAGCCCAGCCCACGGAGTACATGCGGGTGTAGTTCAGTAGCAGAACATCCCCCTTCCAGGGGGAAGGCGCAGTGTGCAATTCCTGTCACCCGCTCTGCACCACCATCTGGCCACTGTTGTGGATCAGGTAGGATGGTGTCCGCGCCGATCGGTGAGAGCCGGTCGGAGGCAATGCGAACGTAGCTCAGTTGGTAGAGCGCAACCTTGCCAAGGTTGAGGTCGCGAGTTCGAACCTCGTCGTTCGCTCTTGATGCGAAGGCCCCCCCGGCTTCTGTCGGGGGGCTTTTCCGTTGGTTGGCGTACCCCTGACATCTGTCATGCCGAGCGATGACAGCGCGCACTGCTTCCGGGCCCGGGGCACCGAGATGCTTGAACCATGAACACGAACGTGATTGAGGTCACCGACCTGCGACGCGTCTACGGGGGCGGGTTCGAAGCGGTCCGCGGAATCAGCTTCTCCGTGGACCGGGGCGAGATCTTCGCACTGCTCGGCACCAACGGAGCCGGCAAGACATCGACCGTGGAACTCCTGGAGGGGCTCGCCCGGCCGACCGACGGCCGGGCACGGGTCCTCGGACACGATCCCTACGAGGAGCGGGCCGTCGTCAGGCCGCGCACCGGCGTGATGCTCCAGGAGGGCGGATTCCCGTCCGAGCTCACCGTCGCCGAGACCGCCCGGATGTGGGCGGGATGCGTGAGCGGGGCGCGGCCCGCACGGGAGGCGCTGGAGCTCGTCGGGCTCGCGCGGCGGGCCGACGTACGGGTGAAGCAGCTGTCCGGCGGTGAGCGGCGGCGCCTGGACCTGGCGCTCGCACTGCTCGGGAACCCGGAGGTGCTGTTCCTGGACGAGCCGACGACCGGGCTCGACGCCGAAGGGCGCCGGGACACCTGGGAGCTGGTCCGGGCGCTGCGCGACGGCGGTACTACGGTGCTGCTGACCACGCACTACCTGGAGGAGGCCGAGGGCCTCGCCGACCGGCTCGCCATCCTGCACGAGGGGCGGATCGCGGTCACCGGGACACCGGCCGAGGTGACGGCCGGACAGCCCTCGCGGATCTCCTTCGAACTGCCCGAGGAGTACTTCGTGGGCGATCTGCCGCCGCTCGGAGAGCTGGGGGTGCTGTCCCACGAGGTCGACGGCCGGGTCGTACGGCTGCGGACGCGGGAGTTGCAGCGCGCGGCGACGGGGCTGCTGGTGTGGGCTTCGGGGGCGGGGATCGAGCTGCGGGGGCTCGATGTGCGGTCGGCTTCGCTGGAAGAGGCGTTCCTCGGGATCGCGCAGGGGTTCCAGACGAAGGAGAATGTGGCATGAGCGGGACGATCACCACCCCGGCGGGCCGGCTGACAGCGCTGGCCCGCGCCGAGGCGACACTGCTCGGACGCAGCAGGGGAACACTCGTAGCGGCTCTGTTCGTACCGCTGGTCCTTCCGTTCAGCGTGTGGTCGGCGACCAAGGACATGGACCTCGAGAAGTCCGGCCTCACTCCCGGCACCGTCGTCCTGCCCGCCGCCATCGGGTTCTCGCTGATCTTCGCGGTGTACGGAGCGCTCGTCGGTGTCTTCACCGCCCGGCGCGAGGAACTCGTCCTCAAGCGGCTGCGCACCGGTGAACTGCGGGACAACGAGATCCTCGCGGGATCCGCCCTCCCGGCCGTCGTCACGGGCCTCGCGCAGTCCGTCCTCCTGGCGGTCGGCTGCACGGTCCTGCTCGACGTCCCCGCGCCCCGCGCGCCCCATCTCGCGGTGCTGGCACTGCTCCTGGGGCTCGTGCTGTGCGCCCTGCTCGCGGCGGTGACCTCGGCGTTCACCCGCACCACCGAGAGCGCCCAGGTCACCACGCTGCCCATGATGTTCGTCTCGATGCTCGGCTCCGGCATGGCCGTCCCGCTGGAGGTCCTGCCCGACCGCATGGCGTCGGTGTGCGAGCTGCTGCCGCTGACTCCGGTGATCACGCTGGTCCGCGGCGGCTGGACCGGAGAGCTGTCGGCGTACGAGACCCTCGGACCGGTGCTGACCGCCCTGGCCTGGACGGTCCTCGGCGTGTTTGCTGTACGACGGTGGTTCCGCTGGGAACCCAGGCGCTGACACAGGGGGAGCACAACATGCGCAAGGCGGGGGGCTGGTGGCGGCGCAAGAGCACGCCGGCGAAGGTCGAGACGTACACCCGGTGGTCGTTCCACTCCTTCGCGGTGATCGAGGTTCTGGCTCTCGCGCCCACGGCGGGCACCGTCGGGTCCCGGATGGGCGTCTGGCTGATGCTCATGGTGTGCGTGCACGCGGTGGTCTGCGGCCTGACCGTGTCACGGGCGCTGGACTGGGTGCGGGGCCGCCGTGAGCAGCCCGTACGGCTGCTGTGGACGCTCGGCGCCGTCAGCGCGGCAACCGCCGTCACCTCCCTCGTCATCTCCGGGCACGGTCCGGGCGGGGACGACGTCGACTCCGCGGCGGGAGGGGTCTTCGGCGTCGTACTGACCTACGGGGCGGGCGTGATCGCGCTCGGGGTGCGCAGCAGGCGGCGCGTGTTCGCGACCGTCGGGGGCTTCGCGGCGGGCGCGGCGCTCGTGGGGTTCCCGCTGGGTGTGCCTGCCCTCGCGGCCCTGGTCAGCGGAGTCGCGGTGCTGTTCGGCGGCGGGTTCGTCGCCTTCGCCGCCGCCTTCTCCGTCTGGCTGCTCAAGGCCGTCTACGAACTCGACGAGGCCCGCGAGAGCCGGGCCCGGCTCGCCGTCGCCGAGGAGCGGCTGCGGTTCGGGCGCGATCTGCACGACGTCATGGGGCGCAACCTCGCGGTGATCGCCCTGAAGAGCGAGCTGGCCGTACAGCTGGCGCGGCGCGGGCGGCCCGAGGCCGAGGAGCAGATGGTCGAGGTGCAGCGCATCGCGCAGGAGTCGCAGCGCGAGGTGCGCGATGTCGTACGGGGGTATCGGGAGGCCGACCTCGGGGTCGAACTCACCGGTGCGCAGGGCGTGTTGGAGGCGGCGGGGATTCGCTGCGAGGTGTCCGGGGAGGCGGCCGGGCTGCCGGTGGACGTGCAGTCGGCGCTCGGGTGGGTCGTGCGGGAGGCCACGACCAATGTGCTGCGCCACGGGGATGCCGGACGGTGCGCGGTGGATGTGCGGGTGACGCGCGAGTGCGTGGTGCTGAAGGTGGAGAACGACGGGGTGGCCGCGCCGTCCGGCCCCGGAGGCTCGGGGCTGGCCGGGCTGCGGGAGCGGCTGGCAGCGGTGGACGGGACGTTGGAGGCGGGGCCCGTGGGTGACGGTGTGTTCAGAGTGGTGGCCTCCGTGCCGCTGCGGGTGAGTGAGGTCATGGCATGACGGTGCGACTGCTGCTCGCCGACGACGAGCATCTGATCCGGGGCGCGCTCGCGGCGCTGCTCGCGCTGGAGGACGACCTGGTGATCGTCGCCGAGGCGGCGTCCGGTCCCGAGGCGCTGGCGATGGCGAAGGCGCACGCTCCCGACGTCGCCGTACTGGATCTCCAGATGCCTGGCGCCGACGGTGTGAAGGTCGCCACATCCCTGCGCACCGAACTGCCCGGCTGCAAGGTGCTGATCGTGACCAGCCACGGTCGGCCCGGGCATCTCAAGCGGGCCCTTGGGGCCGGTGTGCGCGGGTTCGTCCCGAAGACGGTCAGCGCGCAGCGGCTCGCGGAGATCATCCGCACGGTGCATGCCGGAAACCGCTACGTCGACCCGGAGTTGGCCGCCGACGCGATCTCCGCCGGGGACTCACCGCTGACCGCGCGCGAGGCCGAGGTACTGGAACTCGCCGCCGACGGGGCGCCTGTCGCGGAGATCGCCGAGCGGGCCGCGCTGTCGCAGGGGACCGTGCGGAACTATCTGTCCTCGGCGGTGTCGAAGCTCGGGGCGGAGAACCGCCATGCGGCGGTGCGGCTCGCGCGGGAGCGAGGTTGGGTATAGTGGTTCTCGCGCCACGGCGCATGCGAACGTAGCTCAGTTGGTAGAGCGCAACCTTGCCAAGGTTGAGGTCGCGAGTTCGAACCTCGTCGTTCGCTCCATGTGAAAGCCCCCGGTTTCCCGGGGGCTTTTCGCGTTACGACCAGCTGGTGCCGGTCAGTCGCTCGTACGCCTCGACGTACTTGGCGCGGGTCCGGTCCACGACCTCCTGCGGCAGCGGCGGCGGGGGCTGCTCGCTCTTGCGGTCCCAGCCGGACTCCGCCGAGGTCAGCCAGTCGCGCACGAACTGTTTGTCGTACGAGGGCTGCGCGCGGCCCGGCTCCCACTGGTCGACCGGCCAGAAGCGGGAGGAGTCCGGGGTGAGGACCTCGTCGCCGATGACGAGGGTGTCGCCGTCGAAGCCGAACTCGAACTTGGTGTCCGCGAGGATGATGCCCCGGTCGCGGGCGATGTCCCGGCCCCGCGAGTAAACGGCGAGGGTGGCCTGGCGCAGCCGGGCGGCGGTGTCGGCTCCGACCTGGCGGGCGACCTCCTCGTAGGAGACGTTCTCGTCGTGCTCGCCGACCGCGGCCTTGGTGGCCGGGGTGAAGATCGGGGCGGGGAGTTCGCTGCCGTCGGCCAGGCCCTCGGGCAGAGCGAGACCGCAGACCGTGCGGGACTCGTTGTACTCGAGGAGACCCGAGCCGGTGAGGTAGCCGCGGGCGACGGCTTCCACCGGGACCATCTGGAGCGACTTGCAGACGAGGGTGCGGCCCGCCCAGTCTGCCGGGGCGCCCTCGGGCAGTTCGGTGCTCAGGACGTGGTTGGGGATCAGGTCCCGCAGCTGGTCGAACCACCACAGGGAGAGCTGGGTGAGGATGCTGCCCTTGTCGGGGATCTCGGTCGGCAGCACCCAGTCGAAGGCGGACATGCGGTCGCTGGCGACCATCACGAGGTCGCCCGCCTCGTTCTGGTACAGCTCACGCACCTTGCCGGTGTGGAGGTGCACCAGGCCCGGAACCTGAATCGGCTCGGGCTTTTCTACGAATCCGGACACGGTTCCTCCCCGTGGTTGAACAAAAGGGGCGCCCGCAGGGCTCGAACAGGGTGGTGGTGGGAGACGGGCGGGCCACTCGATTGTCCCGTATCGGGACCCTGGCCAGGGACAGGGGGTCGGTGGCTGTGGCGTACGGGGTCAGTCGCGCTTGCAGATGTGGTCCAGCAGATTGGCGGTGGCGCGCTGGACTCGGGGGTCCACATGTCCGGGGCGGTCCAGGGACGGGGACCACGCGAAGGTGCCGGACGCGAAGACCAGGGCGCCCGAGGGGGCGCGGTAGAGGGAGGTCTCCTGGTGGCGGAGAGCGCCCTCGGTGTCGGCGTACGGGGAGTGGGCGAGCAGGATGCGGTCGTCGTGCTCGGGGAGCGGGGTGCGCGGGAAGTAGCGGTCGGCCTCGCCCGCGACCAGTCCCTGGATCTCGTCGCCCTCGTGGGCGCCGGTGGCCTCCCAGAGCCAGTGGTCGGCATTGCGCACGATCAGCGGGTGGGGGTCGGGGACCCGGCCCGCGTACTGGATGCCGACCACCTGCTGCTCGGGGCGGTCGACCTCGCGCCACAGCACCGGCCGGCCCGGGCCCCTGCGCTTGCGGCAGGTCAGGAGGCGGTCGGGGGCACCGGACGGGGACGGGCCCAACTCCACCTGCCAGTACATGGTGTTGGCGGAGAGGAAGACCAGCGATGTGCCGTGGTCTCGGGCGCGCTCCACGGTGCGGCGCATGTTCGCCGACCAGTACTCGTCGTGGCCCGGGAAGACCAGGCCCCGGTAGCGCGTGGGGTCGACGCGGCCGGAGTGCAGGTCGCGGGCGTCGGCGTAGGCCAGGTCGTAGCCGTAGCGCTCGGCGAAGCGGATGAAGTCGTAGGCGTGGCCCACGTGCAGGGGGAGGCCCGCCCCGGCGTACGGGCGGTCGAAGGAGACGGTCGTGGCGGCGTCGGACTCGCCCAGCAGACCGCCCTCCTCGTCCCAGGCGTGGTAGAGGCTGGCGCCCGTGCGGCCGTCCTCCGGGTAGAGGTTGTACGCCTGCCAGGTGACGTCCGGCAGGAGGAGCAGCAGGTCCGCCGGGTGGTCGTGGCGGACGGTGAACGGCACGTGGGAGCGGTAGCCGTCGGCGGTGGTCAGGACGGCCACGTACGCCCCGACGCTCCAGAAGGAGGGGATCTGCAGGCGCCAGCTCAGCCACCAGTGGTGGCAGGAGACCGTGCGGTCCGCGGTGAGCGGCGGGGGCTGAACGATGCCCGAGAGACGGGGGCTGGTGGTGATCTTGGCGGCGCCGTCACCGCCGTAGTGACCGATGCGGTACACGTCGACGCCGAACTCCTGGGGCGGGTCGACCGTGATGTGGAAGTCGATGGCCTCGCCAGGGGCGACCGCGCCGGCCGAGGTGAAGCCCTTGATCTGGCGGCGCACGTCGTCCGCGGCACGGGGGCCGCCGGCGGTGCGGGGGGCCGGAATGCGAGCGCCGTCGGTCCGGGCGCCGGCGGGGGCCGGCTGCGGGGATCCGTCCACGTACCAGGGGACCACCTGGCCGGTGCCGTCGAAGTACGTCTCGTCGCCGCGGAGCCAGGGCACGGGGCCCTGGCCGAAGGGGTCCGTCACCGCGTGCGCCAGCGCTCCCGACTCCCAGCGGCGGATCTGCTCCGACCCCATGGCTGCTCCCCTCCCTCGCGCCCCGTGTGCGAATGCGGTCGTCCGTTCGTACTTCTGACGCCCGTCCTATGTCGCAAGCCCTTGCCATACGCCCGATCGGTCCCAGCACATCACATTACGCACGCACGCGGTCACTATTCGTTGCGAATTGGCCGAAAGCGGAACGAGGTCTTCCGGTAAGGGAGTTGTGCGGTGGCCCGGTCGGCCGGTCTCGCTCAGACGAGGCGGACCGGCTTCTCCGCACGTATGCCGGACTCCAGCAGCCAGGTGCGCAGGGGGACCGGGTCGCCGTCCACGATCAGGCTGAGGACCACCGGGCTGAGGTCGGCCGCGCGGTCGCCGTTGATGAGGAGGGTCGGGCCGTCGAGCCAGTCGAGGCCGGGGGTGGCGCCCGCGGTGTCCATCGCGGCGCAGCAGACCATGGCCGTGACGTGGTCGGTGAGGAGTTCGCGGGACGTGCGAGGCGGTTGGGGCGGGAAGAGGGGAAGCGCGCCGTCGTCCCAGAGGGTGGTGTCGGGGCCCTGGGGGGTGGGTGCGGTGGCTTCCTCGCGGGCCAGTTCGGCGGTGAGGCCTGCGGCGAGGGTGGCGGTGCGTTCGCTTTCCTGTTCGTCGGCCTCCGCATCGGCCTCGCCTTCGCCATCGGCGAGTGTGTGCCCGTCCGCGCCACCCATGACAGTTACGTCGTCGGGTGCGGGTGGCTCCTGTGGGGCGGGGTCGCCGTCGGCGGCTGCGGGTTCGGCTGTCACCAGGGGTACGGACTCCGGTCCGGACTCTGTGTGCTGCTTCGCACCGTCGGGCGTCGGCGTCGCGAGGTAGTCCAGGACCCTGGACAACGTCGGGCCGTCCGTCTCCGGGCCCCTGGTCTCGGGGGTCCGGCGTACTCCCTGTGCGTCCAGGACTCGGTGGAGGCGGGCCGCGTCGAGGCGCCACTTGCGGTCGACGACCTCTTCCGGATACTCCTGCCAGCCGACCGGGGACCAGTCGGGACCGGACTCCGCCGGGCCGCCGTGGAAGAGGCGGGCGGCCAGGAGGGAGGTGGCCTCGTCGATCGTGCCGGGTTCTTCCAGGAGGTCACAGGCGGGGCGCTCACCCAGACGGGAGGCGAAGCCCTCGGCCAGGCGGTCCCGGCGGGAGAGTTCCGTGAGTGCCGCCACCACTCCCGCGTCCAGGCGGGACGGCCAGCGGCCCATCCGCCAGGCGGGCAGCGCCACGCGGGTCAGGAGGCGGTCCCAGCCGGCGTAGGCCAGGCCCACCTGCTCCTGGGCGACGATCCGCAGGCCGTAGTCCACGCCCTGGGCGCGCTCGGCCGCCGCGGCGGCGACCCCTCGCTCCATCTTGGACGCGTGCTCCCGGCAGCTGCGCAGCAGCAGTCGGGCCACCCAGCCGACGCCGGCGCACACCACGCGGATCATCCGGCAGCGGTCGGTCGTCGAGGCCACGGCCACCGCGGCGTCCAGGCCGCGGACGAAACGGCGGGCCGCGGCTATGTCCGGGTGGGCCGAGGGGCCCGTACCGGCGACGACCGGGGCGAGGACCGCGCGGAGCTCACCGACCCGCATCCACCACAGGAACGGGGAGCCGATGACCAGGACGGGCGCCGCTGTCGTGCGCCGCGAGCCACGGGCGCCCGTGAGCTCGTCGCGGTCCTCGTGCTTCGGCGGGCCGTGGGACGGGTGGGTGCGGTCCTCCAGCCAGCTGTCGCAGTCCGGGGTGAGCGCTATCGCGGAGGGGGCCGGCACATCGAGACGGTCGGCCAGGTCGCGCACCATGCGGTACAGGTCCGGCGCCGACTCCTCGGCGATCGGGACCGTCGGGCTCATGGCGGGGCGGGCACGGGCGACGACCAGGGCGATGCCGGCGGCGGCCAGCAGGACGAGCACGGCGAACGGCGTGACGACCCAGCGGGCGGCATGCCAGCCCGGGCCGACGAGGCGGCCGGTGGAGCCTCCCGCGTACAGCACGACGGCGACGGCCGCCGGCAGCAGCGCGACGGCGAGCGCCCGGCTGCGGATGCGCAGCACGGCGAGCGCCCAGGAGCGCGCGGCTTGTGCGCCCGCTTCTCCACCCATACCGGTCACGACCGGGTGTCACCCCCTCCGTGCTGTCCTGGCTGTTTGCCTGTCCTGGTGTTGCTCACTCCCCCACTGTGGCACCCCCCACTGACATCGCAATGCCGGTGGGCCAAGTGCCGGAACGCTTGCGCCGCACCCTAGTTGGGGCCCCTGTCCACGTCACCAGGAAAAGGGATCGGTCACTCGATGGAATGGCTTTGGGGAAAGGTGGATGACGGACAGCGAAGATCAGGCCTTGGTTCTTGACCCAAGTTCAGCCCCCGTCCGGCGTGCGGTTCCCGGCTGGTGACAAGGCCGGCGGCGGGGCCGGGCATACGTCAGGCCCCGAATCCTGAGACGGATTCGGGGCCTGTCGGGTTCATCCGGTCTGCCGGTTTTTCCGGCTGTTCCGATGGTGCCGGCTATTCGCCCGCCGCGGCCTTCGCCGCGATGTCCGTACGGTGCTGGGAGCCGTCGAGACGGATGCGGGAGACCGCCCGGTACGCCCGGTCGCGGGCCTCGTCGAGGTCCTTGCCGGTCGCCGTGACGGACAGGACGCGGCCACCGGCGCTCACCACGGCGTCGCCGTCGTGCTTGGTGCCGGCGTGCAGGACGTACGCGTGCGGAGCGTCCTCGGCGGCCACCTCGTCGAGGCCGGTGATCGGGTCGCCGGTGCGCGGGGTGCCGGGGTAGTTGTGCGAGGCGACGACCACGGTGACCGCGGCCTCGTCGCTCCAGCGCAGCGGCGCCAGGTCGGCGAGGTCGCCCTTGGCGGCGGCCAGCAGGAGACCCGCGAGGGGGGTCTTCAGCCGAGCCAGGACCACCTGGGTCTCGGGGTCGCCGAAGCGGGCGTTGAACTCGATGACGCGGACTCCGCGCGAGGTGATCGCGAGACCGGCGTACAGGAGCCCGGAGAAGGGGGTGCCGCGGCGGCGCATCTCGTCGACGGTCGGCTGGAGGACGGTCTGCAGGACCTCCTCCACCAGCTTCGGGTCGGCCCAGGGCAGCGGGGAGTACGCGCCCATGCCGCCGGTGTTCGGGCCCTCGTCGCCGTCCAGGGCGCGCTTGAAGTCCTGGGCGGGCTGGAGCGGGACGACGGTCACGCCGTCGGTGACGGCGAAGAGGGAGACCTCGGGGCCGTCGAGGAACTCCTCGATGACGACGCGCTCACAGGAGTTGGCGTGCGCCCTGGCCGCCTCCAGGTCCGGCGTGACGACGACACCCTTGCCGGCCGCGAGACCGTCGTCCTTGACGACGTACGGGGCGCCGAAGGCGTCGAGGGCCTCGTCGACCGCCTCGGGGGTCGTGCACACGTAGGAACGCGCGGTGGGGACGCCCGCCCCCGCCATCACGTCCTTCGCGAAGGCCTTGGAGCCCTCGAGCTGCGCGGCCTCCCCGGAGGGACCGAAGACCGGGATGCCTGCCTCGCGCACGGCGTCGGACACCCCCGCGACAAGGGGTGCCTCCGGGCCCACGATCACGAGCTCGGCGCCGAGCTCCGTGGCCAGCGCGGCGACGGCCGTGCCGTCCAGGGCGTCGACCTGGTGCAGCTCGGCGACCTCGGCGATGCCGGCGTTGCCGGGGGCGCAGTACAGCGCGGTGACGTCGGGATCGAGGGACAGGGAGCGGCACAGGGCATGTTCGCGGGCGCCGCTGCCGATGACGAGGACCTTCACGGGGTCAGCGTAACCGGCTCGGGGCCCGGGAAATTGTGCGGGTTGCTGAAGGGGCGGGGGAACGGGGTTTGTGGGTTTCTCCGAAACAGGCGTCCCGACAGAGTTCCGGCAGGGCTCCCGACAGGGGTCCCGCCTCGTCTAGGAGCCCCTATTCGTTGGTGAACTCCTCCACCACCGTCGCTCCCAGCTCCCGCACGATCAGTTCGCGGCCGGAGAGGGCCGATTCGTTGAGGTCGGGGTCGTCGTCCTCGGGGATGTCGTCCTCGGGGGAGACCGGGGGCGGTTCCGGGGCGGGCGGCCGGGGGGCGGGAGCGGCCGGGGGCGGTGTCGCCGAGGACTGTGCGGGAGTCGTGGAGGTGGCAGCAGAGGTCGCCGGGCGCTGTGCCGGGGCTGGGGCGCCGCCTCCGCCGTAGCCGCCGGAGGGTCCAGGCGTCCCAGGGGCGCCTGGGGTGCCGTAACCGCCACCACCGCCGTTGAAGCCGGGCGTACCGCCGCCGGTCTGCGGGGGTGCCGAGCCGCCCGAGGGGTCGACGACCGCCTCGATCTTCCACTGGACGTTGAACTGCTCGCCCAGCGCCTGCTTCAGGACGTCCTCGCTGCCGCTGCTCACGAAGTTGTCGCGTGCTCCGACGTTGACGAAGCCGATCTGGAGGGTGGTGCCGTCGAAGCCGGCCACCTGGGCGTTCTGGCTGAGCAGGATCCAGGTGAAGCGGCGGCGGTTCTTGACGGCCTCCAGGATGTTCGGCCAGAGCATGCGGGGGTCGACGCCGCCGGCCGGAGGTGCGTAGGCAGCGGGGGCGGCCTGCTGGGGCTGGGCGGGTGCGGGCTGGCTCGGCGCGGGAGTGGTGGGTGCGGATTGGCTCGGGGCAGCCGGGGGCCGGCCGCCTCCGGCGGGGGTCGCCGTGGGCCAGCCGCCCGGGCGTCGGCCGCCGCCCGCCGGTGCCGCGGCGGGCCAGGCGCCGGGGGTGGAGGCGGTGGGGGCCGCGGGGGCGGGAGGGGGCGTGGCGGGTGCCTGGGGAGGCTGGGGGGCCTGGGGCTGAGCGATGCCGGTGTCGCCGGGTGCCGGGTCAGTGGGCGCGGGCGCGGCTTGGGCGGAGGCGGCGTCGTAAGCCGGGGCCGGGGGCGGGGCGGTGTCCTGGGCGGACTGACCGGGCTGACCGGGTGCGGAGCCGAAGCCCGGGGCGCCCCCCGCCGCGGGTCCGTTCGCCGCGGGTCCGCTGTGGGCAGGTCCGGTCGGCGCAGGTCCGGTCGGCGCAGGTCCGGTCACCGGGCCCGAAGCCCGTACCGCCGCCCGGGCCGCCGCGACACCGCCCCCCGGCGGAACCGGTGCGGCAGCCACTGCCCCGTGCGCCTCGGACCCGGGGACGTACCCCATCGCGGGCGCACTCCCGCCCCCGGAGAAGTTCACGCCACGCTCCAACCGGTCGAGCCGGGCCATCACGGACCGCTCGTCGCCATAAGCGGCCGGCAGCAGCACGCGCGCGCAGATCAGCTCCAGCTGGAGGCGAGGGGAATTGGCGCCCCTCATCTCGGTGAGGCCCGCGTTGACCAGGTCGGCGGCGCGGCTGAGCTCGGCGGCGCCGAAGATGCCGGCCTGGGCCTGCATACGCTCCAGCACGTCCGCTGGGGCGTCGATGAGGCCGGTCTCCGTGGCGTCCGGGACGGCGGCGAGGATCACCAGGTCCCGCAGGCGCTCCAGCAGGTCGGCGACGAAGCGCCGCGGGTCGTTGCCGCCCTCGATGATCCGGTCGACGACCTCGAAGGCGGCGGCGCCGTCACCGGTGGCGAAGGCCTCGACGACGGAGTCAAGGAGCGAGCCGTCGGTGTAACCGAGGAGAGAGGTGGCCATGGCATATGTCACACCCTCCTCCTTGGCCCCCGCGAGCAGCTGGTCCATGACGGACATGGAGTCACGCACGGAGCCCTGCCCCGCCCGCACGACGAGCGGCAGCACGCCCTCCTCGACGGGGATGTTCTCTTGTCCGCAGACCTCGCCGAGGTAGTCGCGAAGGGTGCTGGGCGGCACGAGCCGGAAGGGGTAGTGGTGGGTCCGCGAACGGATGGTCCCGATGACCTTCTCGGGCTCGGTGGTCGCGAAGATGAACTTCAGATGCTCCGGCGGTTCCTCGACGACCTTGAGCAGCGCGTTGAAGCCGGCCGACGTGACCATGTGGGCCTCGTCGATGATGTAGATCTTGTACCGACTGCTCGCGGGTCCGAAGAAGGCCTTCTCGCGCAGCTCACGGGCGTCGTCCACACCACCGTGGGACGCGGCGTCGATCTCGATGACGTCGATGGAACCCGGGCCGTTGCGCGCGAGGTCCTGGCAGGACTGGCACTCTCCGCACGGGGTCGGCGTGGGACCTTGCTCACAGTTGAGACAGCGGGCCAGGATGCGTGCGCTGGTCGTCTTGCCGCAGCCACGCGGACCGCTGAACAGGTACGCGTGATTGACCCGGTTGTTCCGCAGCGCCTGCTGCAACGGGTCGGTGACATGCTCCTGCCCGATGACCTCGGCGAACGACTCCGGGCGATAGCGGCGGTACAGCGCGAGAGACGACACGCATACGAGGTTATAGGCGCCCACTGACAACCAGCCCCACGCAAGAGACCACCCTTGCCGGGAAACGCAAGCGCCCCCCACGCACCCGCCAGAGCCAACCTACCCTTGCTGCCTTCCGGCCCTGGGGGAGTTCAGTCAGATAGCGCCACGTGAGGGGCTGCCCAAACAGTACCCGATGTCGGGGGCTGGGAACGAGTTCGCGAGCACTCCTCAACGTCTTGTATTGTTTGCCGCGGAGGATTCGCCTAGTGGCCTAGGGCGCACGCTTGGAAAGCGTGTTGGGGGCAACCCCTCACGAGTTCGAATCTCGTATCCTCCGCCAGTGCCTCACCGGGCACGATGTCGAAGGGCCCCACCGTTCGCGGTGGGGCCCTTCGGCGGTTCTCAGCCCTCGTTGTCCTGGTTTTTGTCCACAGTGGGTGTGTCCAGTGATCCCCAGATGGCATCGGCGATCTTCCGGGCCACGTCCTTCAGCATGGCGTCCGTCACGTGGAGGTACCGGGCCCTCATGCTTGCGGAGGTGCCCGGCTCCCACCCCATGATCTGATCAATGCCCCGGGCCGGGACACCGAGCAGCATGAGCACAGTGGCAGCCGTGTGTCGGGCGTCGTGCAGCCGGGCCTTCCGAACCCCCGCTTCTTCCAGCAGCCGCTTCCAGTAGTGATAGTCACTCCTCCGCCAGTGCCTCACCGGCACGATTCCGAAGGGGCCACCGCGAGGTGGAACCCTTCGATGCGCGGTTAACGGGGCGGCCGAACAGCCACGGAACGGTTGCCGTCATTCCAGATGTAGACACCGCTGGTACCTGCGCCGTACCAACTCTCCGGCCCTACCTCGGCCGTGAGAGACGCTGATGTCATCCCAAACCTCGGCCGGGCCCACCTGCCTGTACGGCTGGTTGAACACCAGAGCGGGCCTGCCGGTGGTCCGCGAAAGCCACGTGGTCGTGTGGTCGTAGAACCCCGGCCTGCCTTGGCATTCCCTCTTGGCGCAGCGGCCCCTGCCGAGCCAGTGGAGTCCGGACGAACACCCCGTGTTGCCCCTCTTGAGGTCGTGCCGGTCCGCCCAGTCCAACAGGTCCGCGCGCATCTGGACGTAGATGTTCGGGCCGTAGGGCCAGTGCACGCCGTCGGCGTCACGGTTGAGCACGCCCCGGGCGTGGTCATCCAGAGAGCTGATCAGTTCCTTCTGATCAGTGCTCTGGCAGCGCCGGCACCACCACTTCGCTTCTCGTAGGCCCCGATTCGGTGCAGTGGGGAACGGATCAGGCGGTTCCCTCCCTGTAGAGGAGAGAGAACCGCAGAACCATCCGGCTCCCGGCGGTTCGGAGCCACCCAGTATCACCAGGTATGGCTTGGACTTTTGTCTGAGCTACCCAACCGCGCGACCGTCCGGGGGCGTTCGTGGGGACTCGGGGAACAGGTCAGAGGGGGCACGTACGACGGTGAACGGTGGCGGCCGGCGATGCACTGTGACAAAGGCCAGGACAACAGACGTTCCTGTTGGACGTCACCATCCGCGCTATCGGGGGTTATGGTGCGGCCGAAGCCGCCGACGCGGAGCCGCTCGACGGATCAGCAGCGCACCGACCATCCACATGCGCCCTACCAACCCGTTCCATGCCCGCGTCACCCCGGAGGGTGGGACGTTCGCGCGGCCTGCCCTCCGATGTCGCACTCGGCCCGGCGGCGGCCAGCCATCAGTCCCATCTCCTCGCGAACTCGGCTCCGGCCAGCAGGTCGACGATCCGCACGATCGGATCATCCAGCCCCATGGCCACCAACACATCGGCGGGAAGGACTACGTACTTCCCCTTCTCCTTCGTGACACGGCAGGGGAAGCGACCCGCCCTCACCAGTCCGCACGCCTTCGCTGCGTCGACCCCGAGGAGATCTGCCACCTCGCGGAGGGGCATTGGCTCGCCCAGCCACTGCGACAGTCGCCTTGCGCTCGGGTTCACTCGGCTTCCTTCTGCCGTCCGTCGAGTTCGTCGGACTCACCCCCGGGCACCTGCCCCGAACCCGAGGCGAGGAACGCGGCCAAGAGCCCGAGGCGGTGCAAGGTAGCGCCCATGCGTTCGCCGCTGATGCGCTCCCCCAGCAAAGAGTCCACCTCACCGACGGCCTGGATGTCCGACTCATTGCGGATGGGCGAGTAGTCGTCGTCAAGGAGGCTCGCACGGTCGACAAGGCTGTGCGGATCCGTCGTGCGCTCGGCCGGATCAGACCGCTCCACCGCCCAGCCGGCGGCATTGGCAGCCCGGATGACCTCATCACGGATGTCGTCGGCTTCAGCGGCCAGTGCCAGCCCGTACAACGCGCCGACGAGCATGGCTGACCTCACCTCTGCGACATCGACGCAGAGCCTCCTTGAGACTCTCGCGGCCGACTTCCGCAGGTAGGGGATGATGAAGTACAACGCGAGCAACTGGCCACGCTGAGCCAAGTTCGGCACGTCGCTTCGGGCATCGCGCCCCACGCACCGCCACAGCGCATCCCGCACAGCAGCATCAGCGGCATCCCGTGCCGCCGCTTCCTTCGCCTCCGAGAGCGTGAGGTGCTCGCCGACCGAACATCTCTCCCCGGGTACATGTGGACAGACCAACTGTCCACCGAGCAGCTGCGGAACCTTTAGCTCGATCGACCTGAAGACGTCTGCCGAAGGCAGCAGGGACATGGACTCTCCTCCTGTCGTTCCGTCAACGGCAGGAGGCTCACCACCGCGAAGGACAACCATCCTCATCCGACGCAGCATGCGCTGATGAGAGTGAACGGCATGCGGTGGCCGAGTGAAGCGGTACAAGTCGGCGATCACGCATGGGCAGGGCTCACGGATTGGCCATTGGTCTCTTTGCCCCACGGGTCACGGCAATCTGGTAGGGGCATTCACACCAAGAGTATGGTGACTTATATGGCAACCAAGAAAGTAACGGTGACGATCCCCGAAGATCTCCTGGACGAGATCCGCGCCGAGGCGGCTGAGCGGGGACTTTCGGCGTACGTCGCCGAAGCATTGCGCTTCAAGCGCGATCGGGACCGACTGCTGGAACTGGTCGACTGGCTGCAGGAGGAACACGGCGCGGTCACCGAGGACGAGCACGCGGCAGCACTCTCTGAGCTGGAAGATCTCGACGCCGAGCACGAGCGTCGCCTCACCGCCGGAGGACACAACACCGGAGAGGCCGCGTGACCAAGCGAGCCAGTGAGCACGGGCAGCGGCCACTGCGCGCCTTCGTACTCGACTGCGAAGCCCTGTCCCTCGCTGTGCGTGGCGACCGGAAGATGATCGCCTGGCTCGACCTCGCAGCACGGGGCGAAGCCGAAGTAGTCACGTCGCCCATGACGCTGGTGGAGGCGTACGACGGCAGAACCACCGAGCAGCGCTGGGACTGGGTGCTCTCCCGGCTCAAAGTCGCCGACATCGGGAAGGACGAGGCCCGCCAGGCCCGCCGACTCCTGTCCGACGCCAAGCTTCACGGCCACAAGTACGCGATCGACGCGGTGCTCGCCATCATCGCCCGACAGCAGAAAGGGCAGGTCACCATCTTCACATCGGACGTGGACGACCTGGAGAAGCTGGTTCCGGAATCGATCGTCGTCAAGCGAGTATGACCGGCGCCCTGGTCTCAGTTCTGGTCTCATTCGGCGCCGTCCGGCGCCGTCCACCATCCGTCCGATGGCCTACTCCACCCCAGGTCAGAACGCCCCCGTCCCGCCCCGAACCCCCCAGACGAACATTTGGAAAGCGTGTTGGGGGCAACCCCTCACGAGTTCGAATCTCGTATCCTCCGCCAGTGCCTCACCGGGCACGATGTCGAAGGGCCCCACCGTTCGCGGTGGGGTCTTTCGTCGTTGGTCTCAGATCTCGTTGTCCGGGTCAGAGGGGGTCGCCGGCGTGCTGGGCCGTTCTGTGGGGGACGGGGTGGGCCGGGGGGCGGGGCGTTGATTCGTAGCGGCTCGGGAAGGGGTACTTGCGTTCCAGGAAGGCGCTGATGGCCGCTTGGGCCGCTGATCTGGCCTCGGGGGGCGTGTCCACGTCGTTAAGGCAGAAGAAGTCGACGTCCTCGCCGGCCGCCAGGCGGGACAGGCGGCGGCGCATGTCCGGGGTGCCGAGCTGGACGTAGCGGAAGCGGTAGTCGGCCGGGACGGCGCGGGCGGTCGCCATCGCCCAGTGGTGGTGGAGGGTCGATACCGGAGCCACGTCGGACGTCGAGCGGAAGCGGGAGTACGAGGTGCGGTCCAGCTCCTCGATGCCCAGGCTCTCCATCTCCCGCATGACCGACAGCAGTTGGGGGTGCGGGGTGTGCAGGGACTTGTGGGTGATATGTCTGCCGTGGAAGCGGCTGATGATCTCGCGGGCGTTCTTGCCCGCGGAGTTCGGGGCCGGTTCCAGGGGGTGCGGATCGCCTATGCCCAGCTTCAGCGGGGAGAGGGGGATGCGGGCGATGCCGCTGCCGTGGAAGAAGTGCTCGGCCCCTACCGGACGGTTGATGAAGACGTCGTCGTTGAAGTAGAGGTAGTGCTCCGACAGGCCCGGGATGTGGTGCAGGCGGCTCTCTATCGCGTGGGAGTTGAAGACGGGGAGCGCGTCCGCCGGGAGGATGTCCCGGTGGTCGATCACGGTCAGGCCTTCCGCCTGCGGGTCCAGCCAGTCCGGGATCTGGGAGTCGGTCACCAGGTAGACGTGCCGGACGAAACCGGCGTACATCTCCAGCGAGCGCAGGGCGTACCTCAGCTCGTCGTGGCTGGTGTAGCGGGAGGCGCCGGTCTCGCGCGGGGCGATGGTGTTGTGGGAGAGCGCCTGGTGGGCGCGGCGCTTGGCCGCCATCGCGGGGTCGTCGCCGTCGACCCAGGTGTAGACGGCGTCGACGGGGAAGCGCACCGCGTCGATGCCGGGCTCGGCGAACGGGGCGAAGGTGGGCACGCCGCGACGGCGGCCCGCGACGACGGCGGGGCGTTGCGCCGACACCGGGAGGACCTCCGACACCGGGTTGTGGCGCGGGGCGACCAGTGCCGGGCCGAAGACGTCCGGCATCCGGCTGCCGGGCACGGTGAGCCAGGAGGGGTCCGTGGCGAGGTCGCGGCCGTGCCGCCAGAACTCGATGTCGCAGCCCGTTTCGAGACCGGTGAGGACCTGGCCCTCGGGGCCCAGGCGCACCACGCCGGTGCGGAGCACCTCGGCCCGCCGCAGCGCCCGCGGCAGCTTCCCGTCGGCCCACAGTGCCGCGGCGGTCACCCCGCCGTCCGGTCCTACGGCCCCGGCGTATCCCACACCGGAGGCGAAGCGCTGGGCGGCCCGCTGGAGGATCGTGTCGCGGTGCGTCTCCGCCACGCCGATGACCTGGCGCGGCACCCCCTGTCCGTGGTCGGCGGGGACCAGGAAGTACGGGACGCCGAGTCCGTCCAGCAGGGTGCAGACCCGTTCGAGGTCGGCCTCGACGGCGTCCGCCGCGGTGTATCCGGCGACGATACGGCCGTACAGCCGCGTCGGTCCGAAGGTGACCCGGCGGAGCCCAGGGACGGCGGCCCGCAGGCGCCGGCGGGCCCGGGCGGTGCGCAGCGCCCAGAGCCGGGCCGCGAGCCAGAGCCTCAGCCGTACGAGAAAGTCCCGGACCGTTCGGATGCCCCCCGGCATTCCGAAGCGGTCACGGATGTCCATGCCCCCCATGTCCTTGTCCCCCCGGTCCCGTCAGCTCTGCTTCTCGTACGGGCTCGCGAAGGGGAAGTAGTCCTCCAGGAACTCGTGCATCCGGACGCTCACCTGCTCCCGTTCCTCGGGCGGTACGTCGACGTCGTTGAGGCAGAAGAAGTCGAAGCGGCGGCTGCGGCGCAGGTCGGCCAGGCGTCGGTCGGCGTCCGGGCGGCTGATGTTGACGTACCGGAAGCTGTACTTGCCGGGCAGGCCGTGGCCGGTCATCAGGGCGTACTGGTAGAGCAGCGGGGCCGTCACCGCGATGTCCTGCGGGGAGCGGAAGCGGGAGGCCGTGGTGCGGCGGATGTCCTCCGGGAAGAGCTCTTCGAGCACCTGGTGGGTTCGGCGCTGCTGGGGCAGCGGGGTGTGCATGAAGTTGTTCGTCGTCATCCGCCCGAACCTCTCCAGCAGGAGCCGGCGGACGTTCTTGCTGGCGGAGTTGGTGGCCGTCTCCTCGGCGTGCGGCTTGCCGACGCCGATCTTGAGCGGGGACACCGGGATCTTCATCAGGCCGCTGCCGTGGAAGAAGTGCTCCGGGGTGACCCGGCGGCCGACGAACACGTCGTCGTTGAAGTACAGGTAGTGGTCCGACAGGCCCGGGATGTGGTGCAGCCGGGTCTCGATCGCGTGCGAGTTGAAGACCGGCAGGACGTCCGCGGGGAAGATGTCGCGGTGGTCGACGACGGTGAGCCCGGGGGCGGTGTCGTCGAGCCAGTGCGGCTTCTGGCCGTCGGTCACGATGTAGATGTGGCGGACGAAGTCGGCGTACATCGCGAGCGAGCGCAGCGAGTACTTCAGCTCGTCATGGCTGGTGTAGCGGGAGGCGTTGGTCTCCTTGTCCAGGATCTCGGCGGTGCCGCGGTCCTGGTGGCGGGCCCGCTTGGCCCGCATCTCGGGCTCCTCGCCGTCGACCCAGGTGTAGACGACGTCGACGGGGAAGGTCACGTCGTCGACGGTCGGCAGGGTGAGCGGGACGAAGCTCGGCAGCTCCCGGTCGCCGACCCGGACGGTGGCGGGCTGCTGCTCGGAGGCCGGCAGGACGTCGGTGATGCCGTTGTTGCGGGGCGCGACGAGGGAGTCGGCGAAGATGTCCTCGGACGCCTGCGGCTGCACCTTGGCCAGGCGCCGGGGGCCGTCGGCGGAGGCGAGGAGGTCGGCGCCGTCCTCCCAGAACTCGATGTCGCAGGCGAGCTCGGGCCCGGCGAGCAGCTGGCCCGCGGGGCCGAGGTGGTTCTCCCCGACCCGCAGGATGGGGGCGGTGCGCAGCCCGGCCGGCAGGGCGCCGTCCATGAACAGCGCGGGGTGCTTGAGCTTTCCGCCGGGCATGGGGCGGCCGATGAAGACCGCCTTGCCCTCGTTCTGCGTCTCCAGGGCGGTGAGCAGGCGCTCCCGGTCGACGACGTTCACGCCGAGCGTGTGCCGGGTGCGGGCGGTCGGCACCAGGAAGTACGGGATTTCTTCCTGCTCCAGTGCGGCGACGACCAGGCCGAGGTTGGTGGCGGCCGCCTCGGCGGCGCTGAACCGCGTCACGACCCGGCCGTAGAGCTGCTGGCCGCGCACCGCCACCGGTCGGAGGACCGGATCCGTGACCGCGGCCCGACGGCGGCGCCGCATGGTACGCAGCTGCCACACGCTCTCGGCGGCCTTCCGCTCGACTCGCGGGCGCATCCGCCGGGCAAAGGAACGCACGGTCACGTTCTGAGCTCCTCTTCCATGAACCTGTCGAACATCTCTGCGTAAGGCAGACAGACGCATGTGACGGAAGGTTGTAGAAGAGTTCTCCGGAAATTAACGGATTTAGAGGTTCCAGAACAGCTGAATCACAGCCGGGAGTGGTAATGGGACCGGGGTCCGGAACGGCACCTGCCCTCGGCCAGGGTGTGCGCCACCAGCGCGTTGGCGTGGCCGTGGCCGGTAGGTGTCGCCACTGTGACCGAGGCCCGCAGAGAAACTCATCGCTACTCGCGCGGCTCCCTCACCACCGCCACTTCGCCCGCCGCGACGGTGACCGCGCCCGGCACCGGCTTCCCGGTGAGCAGTTCGCGGGCCTCGCCGGACACGGGGATCTCCGCGCTCGCCTCGGTGTGGTTGATCAGGAAGAGGTAGTCCGCTTCCGTACCGCGCCGCAGCACCGCCTCCACACCCTCCGGCGTGCTGAGGACCGGCATCACGCCCGCCTCCGTGCGGATGCGGTCGAGGAGGGCGGCGAGCGTCGCCGGGTCCGGCTGGGTGGCCAGGTACCACGTGGTGCCCGTGCCGAAGGAGTTGCGGGTCACCGCGGGTACGTCCGCCAGCGGGCCGGTCGTGTACGTCGTGATCGCCTCCGCGCCCGCCAGACGCACCCGCTCCGACCACAGCCGTGCCGTACCGCCGTCGCTCAGCTCCACCGACTCACCCGGCAGCAGCGGGAACAGCTCGTCCGTGCGCACCCCGAGCGCCTCGCGGAACGCTCCCGGGTAACCCCCGAGCCGCACATGGCAGTTGGGGTCGACCGCCCCGCTGTGGAAGCCCACGGCCAAGGTGCCGCCGCGCTCCGCGAAGCCCGTCAGATTCGCCGCGCCCTCGTCGTCGACCAGGTACAGGCTGGGCGCCAGGACCAGGCGGTACGAGGACAGGTCCGCCTCCGGGTGGACGAAGTCCACCGCGATGCCCGACCGCCACAACGGCTCGTACCAGGCCCGGACCAGCTCCTGGAAGCGGAGCTCCGCGCTCGGCTGCGAGGGCAGTTCCAGGGCCCAGCGGGCGTCCCAGTCCCAGACGATGGCGACCTGCGCCGGCACGGTCGAGCCGCGCACCTCCCCCAACGCCTTCAAGTCCGCGCCGAGTTGGACGACGTCGTGCCAGATCTGGCTGTCGGTGCCGGCGTGCGGCAGCATCGCCGAGTGCCACTGCTCGGCGCCCGCCTTCGCCGCCCGCCACTGGAAGTAGGCGATGCCGTCGGCGCCCCGGGCCACATGGGCCAGCGCGTTGCGGCGCAACTCCCCGGGATTCTTGGCCCGGTTGACCGGCTGCCAGTTCACCGCGCCCGTCGAGTGCTCCATCAGCAGCCAGGGCCCGCCGGCCAGCGAGCGGACCAGGTCGCCGCTGAGCGCGAGGTCGATGTGCGACTCGGGGTCGGTGGAGCGGAGGTAGTGGTCGTTGGAGACCACGTCCAGCTTCGGGGCCCAGCGCCAGTAGTCCAGCGCGTCGAAGTTGTGCATCACCATGAAGTTGGTGGTCGCGGGGATCTTCGGCGCCGCCTCCCGCAGCACCTCGCGCTCCGCCTCGCACAGCGAGAGCAGCGCGTCGCTGCAGAAGCGGCGCCAGTCCAGCAGGTGGGCCGGGTTGGGGACGGCGCCCGTGGCGCGGGGCGGGATGATCTCGTCCCAGTCGTAGTACCACTGGCTCCAGAAGCGGGTGCCCCAGGCGTCGTTGAGCGCCTCCAGACCGCGGTACTTCTCGCGCAGCCAGCCCCGGAACGCCGCCGCGCTCTCCTCGCAGAAGCACTCCGGGTTGTGGCAGCCGTACTCGTTGTGGACGTGCCACATCACGACCGCCGGGTGGCCGGCGTACCGCTCCCCGAGCGCACGGGCCATCCGCAGCGCCGCCTCCCGATAGGCGGGGCTCGACGGGCAGAACGTCTGGCGGCTGCCGTACGACAGTGCCCTGCCGTCCTTGTCCACCGGGAGCGCCTCGGGGTGCTTGACGAAGAACCACGCCGGCGGTGCCGCCGTCGGGGTCGCCAGGTCCGCCGCGATGCCGTGGGCGTGGAGCATGTCGAGGACGCGGTCCAGCAAGGAGAAGTCGTACGCGCCCTCCCTCGGCTCCAGGAGTGCCCAGGAGAAGATCCCGACGCTGACCATGGTCACCCCGGCCTCGGCCATGAGGCGCATGTCCTCGGCCCAGACCTCCTCGGGCCACTGCTCGGGGTTGTAGTCACCGCCGTAGGCGATGCCCTGCGGGATCATCGGGCGTCTCCGCCCAGGAGCCGGCGCGTCGTCTCCACACCCCACCGGTCCAGGGACAGCAGCCGGTCGCTCGACGCCATCAGACCGCCGGTCGCCTCCACATGGGCCGCCCAGCGTTCGCGGGTCTCCACGGCCGGGCGGGCCATCAGACAGTCGGGGTCGTTGACCCAGAACCGGCCGTGCTGCCACTGGCGGGCGGCACCCGTGAACTCCGCCGGGTCCTGGCCGGGCTGGCTGTAGTCGTCGGCCTCTGGGCGGCGGTGCGGGGCCGTGTCGGGGCTGACGCGCATGGCGTCGAAGAGGCCGATGGAGGGCAGGATCGGGGCGCCGCAGCCCAGGAGGTAGGCGTCCTCGCCGATCGCCTCCCGGATCAGCTCGATGCCCTGGCGGTACGCCGTGAGGGGGTCCGCGTCGGAATGCCGTACGCCCTCCAGCGCGCCCGCGTACAGGAAGTCGACCTTGAAGTAGTCGTAGCCCTCGGCGCGCAGCGTCCGGAAGACGTCCGTCAGGTACGCGGCCGCCTCCGGGTGGGTCGTGTCCAGGACGCTCAGGTCGTGGCCCCAGTTGCGGCCGGCGTGCAGGAAGCCGCCGTCGAGGTCCTTGACCAGCCAGTCGGGGTGTTCGGCGGCCAGGTCGCTCGCCGGGTCGACGAGGAAGGGTGCCGTCCAGATGCCCGCCCTCCTGCCCCGCGCCCGGATCGCGTCCGCGATGCCCCGGCGGGAGCGGAAGCGGCCGGAGAGGGTGAGCCAGTCGCCGAGGGCCTTCTGGTAGCCGTCGTCGATCTGGACCACGTCGACGGGCAGGTCGAGGGTGTCCATCGCGCGGAGGTTCTCGTGGATGTCGTCCTCGGTGACCTGCGTGAAGTACTCGTACCAGGAGCACCAGACGGTGGGCGCCGGGCGCGGGGCCCGGACACCGAACGCCGCGGCCCAATCGCCCAGCACCGCCTGGACGGTGGCACCCGTCCACTCCTTCACAGGTCCGTCCGCGGTGACCACCGCTGTGTCGCCGTCGACGGTCAGGCGGATCGACGGGACCTCTTTGGAGGGCTCCGGCGCCGCCCACAGGCGGACCGGGGAGCCGTCGCCGGGTGCGAGGGCCAGCAGTCCCTCGCCCTGGAAGGCCCCCTCGGGGACGGTGACGCCCGGGCGGTAGCAGACGGTCGCCCAGTTGTCGTTGGTCGGGCGGTACGGCCGTTCGTCGAGGGCGTAGGCGCCGCTGGGGCTCCAGGACTGCCAGCCCTCCTCGTGGACGCGGGCGCCGGCCCGGTCCACGGGGACGGTGGCGACGGGGGTGAAGGGGTGGGGCACGGTGGTTCTCTTTCGAACAGGAAGGGCGTCAGCCCTTGTTGGCGCCCAGCGTCAGACCGCTGACGAACTGCCGCTGGAGCACGAAGTACACGACCAGCGTCGGGACGGCGGTCAGCAGGGCGCCGGCGGCGATGAGGTTGGGGTCGGTGAAGTACTGGCCGGAGAGGTTGTTCAGGGCTGAGGTGATCGGCATGTTCTCACCGGTGGAAATCAGCACGAGGGCCCAGAAGAAGTCGTTGTAGATCCAGATGGACAACAACGTGCCCAGGGCCGCCATCGCCGGCTTGCACAGCGGCAGCACGATCTGCCAGTACAGCCGCCACACCGAGGCGCCGTCGACGAGCGCGGCCTCGGTCAGCTCGTGCGGGAGCATCTTCATGTAGTTGGCCAGCACGAAGGCGCAGAAGCCGGACTGGAACGCCACATGGATGAGGACCAGGCCGAGCGCGGAGTCGTACAGCTTGCCGCTCATCGTGATGCCGGGCAGGTCGATCAGCAGGTAGAGGCGGTACAGCGGGGTGATGATGACCTGCTGCGGGAGCAGGTTGCCGGCGGTGAAGAGGAGCAGCAGGAAGAGGTTGACGCGGAAGTCGAAGCGGCTGACGTAGAAGGCGACCATCGACGACAGGAACAGGGTCACGAGCACGGCCGGCACCGCGATCAGCATGGTGTTGCCGAAGTAGTGCGTCATGTCCGACTGCGTGAACGCGTTCGTGAAGTTGTCGAAGGTCAGCTTGTCCGGCCAGGACACATAGCCCTTCTCGCTGGTCTCGGCATACGGGCGCAGGGCCGCGTAGATCGCCCAGAGCAGCGGGGCCAGCCAGGCCAGCGACATGGACACGAGGAAGACGTGCAGCAGGACGCGGCCGGGGCGCAGGGGTGCGTGCTTCTTCAACGCGTGCTTCTTCGACGCGTGCTTCTTCAAGGGCAGGGCCGTGCTCATGCTCGTCGCTCCTTCCGGAAGGTGCTCACCAGGTAAGGAATGATCACGACGAGCGAGATCAGCAGCAGCACGACCGCGATCGCGGAGCCGTATCCGATGCGGCTGGACTCGCCGATGATGTTGTTGGTCACGAGGATCGACAGCAGCTCGGTGCCCTCGGCACCCTTGTTGAAGACGAACACCAGGTCGAAGGCGCGCAGGGCCTCGATGATGGTGACGACCAGGACGATGGTGTTGGTGGGGCGCAGGGTCGGGAAGATGACGTTCTTGAACGTCTGCCACTCGCCCGCGCCGTCCAGGGCCGAGGCCTCGCGCAGCGAGGGGTCGACGCCCTTGAGGCCGGCCAGGTAGAGGATCATCATGTAGCCGGTGTGCCGCCAGGACGCGGCGATGAGGATGGACCACAGATTGAGGTCCGGGTCGCCGATCCAGTCGATGTAGTGGCCGGGCTTGTTGGCCCCGATGATGCTGTTGATCAGGCCGGTGTCGGGGTTGTAGACGAGCTGCCAGACGAATCCGATGACCGCCATCGACAGCACGACGGGCAGGAAGAAGGCGGTCTGGTAGACCCGGCTGAAGCGGATGTTCTTGTCCAGCTGGACGGCCAGGAACAGGCCGAGCGGCGTCGGGATGAGGATGAGCACGACGAACCAGATGGCGTTGTGCTCGACGGCCGGCCAGAACTGCGGGTTGTTGGTGAACAGTTCACGGAAGTTGTCGAACCCGACCCAGTGGATCGAGTCGAAGCCGATGCCGTCCCAGGTGGTGAAGGCCAGCGCGATCGACGCGAGGGCCGTCACCCAGACCAGGGCGACATGCAGGATCGTCGGCAGGGTCGCCATCAGGCCCAGGGTGAGCCGGTCGCGACGGGTCAGGAGCCGGCGGTGCCCGGTGGGCACCTTGCGCGGGGCAGCGCCCGAAGGCGGCACGGGGGTCGCCGCCTTCGGGGACTCGGTGGTGTCGATGGTCATGTCGCTGCTCACGAGGACGCGAAGATGGTCTTCTTCTGGCGCTCGATCGACGAGAGCAGACTGTCGATCCCCTTGGGGTCGCGAATGAACTTCTGCAGCGCGGGCTGCATCACCGTGGAGGTGAAGTCCGGGCGGCTGTCGCGGTCCATGAACTGCGTCAGGTGCTTGGCGCCGGAGATCATCTCGTACGCCTTCTTCTGCAGGGCGCTGTACGAGGAGGTGTCGGCGTTGGACGCGGCCGCAACGACGTTCGGGTCGGACTTGAGGTAGATCTGCTCGGCGGCCGGGGTGCCCAGGTACTGCAGCAGCTTGACCGCGGCGGCCTTGTTCTTCGGGGCCTTGGAGAGCATGAAGCCGTCGGTGGGCGCCTCGACGGTGTCCTGGCCGAACTCGGAGGTGATCTCCGGGAAGGCGAAGAAGTCGAGGTCCTCGCGGTCGGCCTCGTTGGTGAACTGCTGGCCCACGAAGGTGCCCAGCAGGTACATGCCGGCCTTCTTCGACACCAGGGTCTGCGCGGCGTCCTGCCAGGTGCGGCCGACGGCGCCGTCCTGGTGGTAGGGGAGCAGCTCGGCCCACAGGTCGAAGGCCTTGCGCACCTTGGCGTCGGTCCAGGAGGCCTTGCCGGCCATCAGCTCGACGTGGAAGTCGTAGCCGTTGGTACGGAAGTTGATCTGGTCGAAGGTGCCGAGCGCGGGCCAGGCGTCCTTGTCGCCGAAGGCGATCGGCACGAGGCCGTCCTTCTTCATCTGCTTGCACAGGGCGACCAGCTGGTCCCACGTGGTGGGAACCTCGTAGCCCTTCTCCTGGAAGACGCTCTTGCGGTAGAAGAGCGCCCACGGGTAGGTGTACAGCGGCACGAAGTAGTACTTGCCGTCCGCGCCCTTGCTGAGCGCCTTCATCGCGTCGGGGAAGTTGCCCTCGATGGTCTTCCACACGTCGTCGATCGGCGTGGCCAGTCCCTTGCCCGCGAAGAACTGCATGCGGTACCCGGCGAACCAGTTGAACACGTCGTCCGGCGTGCCCTGCAGATACGAGTTGATCTGCTCCTGGAACGTGTTGTGGTCCTTGGTGTTCACGTCGACCGTGATCCCGGACTGCTTCTTGTAGGCGGCGTAGATGTCCGCGAACGCCTTCTTCGGCACCGCGTCGGACGCGTTCGACCCGACGGTGACGGTCTTCGGGTCGGCCGAGGTGCCGCTGCCGCCACAGGCGCTCAGCAGGGGGATGCCGGCACCGAGGACGGCAGCGCCGCCTATGCCGCGCAGGACGGAACGGCGGCTGGCGGAGGGGAGGGAGAAGTCGGGCATGAACGCGCTCCAGAGGGCAGGGTTCGGCCAGGCAGGGGAGTGTGTCGAAGTCCGTCGTAACCGACCAGAAATCAACTTGACCGAACACGGTTGCGTAATGACAGCTGCATGTCCTGTCATTGGTCAAGAGACGACGGTCACCTTTCCCGAAACGTGACCGACACGTCCAAGATCGAGCCTGATGTCCCAATCGCCTTCGACCTGTCGAACGAAGACCGATGATTTTGCGCCACGAACACGTAGGCGGCCCCACACCCCGGCCGGGGTGTGGGGCCGCCTACGTGTTCGGTTCTAGTGGATCTCGACCGGCTTCGTCTCGCTGACCTGGTCGATCTCGGAGACCCGGACCGTCACCTTCATCTCCCAGGTGCCGGCGATCGGCAGGTCGAGGTCGTCGGTGCCCCAGTAGCCGCCCTTGTCGGTGAGCTTCGCGTCCAGCGGGCCGATGTCCTGGGACGGGAGGGTGAAGGAGAGCCGGAGCTCGGGGACGATGGCGAAACCGCCCTCGGCGTCGAGGACCACCGCTTCCACCGAGTTCCGGCCGACCCGGCCCGGGTCGAGGGTGATCTGCACCTTGCCCCGGGCGCCGCCGATGTCGAAGGGGACGTAGGAGACGGACGCGACGGGCAGCCCGGTGGCCGCGGGGCTCTGAGCGGCCTCCGCCTCCGCGCGGCCCGGCACGGTGCCGGTGAGCACGGTCGTGAGCACCAGCACCACGACACCGATGGTGACTTCGGCGAGGACGGAACGTCGCAGACCACGGCGGTCCGGAACGACCGGCGGCTCCTCGGGCGCCTCCGGCAGCGGCGGCCCGCCCGCCGGCTCCGGCACCCGTTCCGGTACGACGGTCCGCGCGTCCGCCGTCGCCAGGCGTACCGTCCACAGCCGCGAGAACCCGGCCGCCGTCAGCAGCACGACCACCGCGGTCAGCTTGGCGACCAGGAGCCGGCCGTACGTCGTGTCGGTGAGCGCGCTCCAGGAGCCGAGGCCACGCCAGGACTGGTAGACGCCGGTGAGGACCAGGACGGTCACGGAGACGAAGGCGAGGCGGGAGAAGCGGGTGACCGTGGCCGGTTCGACGACCGCCGCCCGGTACAGCGTGACGACCAGGGCCGTCAGTCCGCCCAGCCAGGCCGCCATCGCCAGGACGTGCAGGACCGAGGAGGCCATCGCCACGGGCACCTGGATGCCGGCGGAGGCGTGCTCACCGGCGGCCCAGGTGAGGGCGAGGCCGAGGGCGAGGGCGGCGCCGATCGCGTAGGAGGACCGGCGGCGCCGGAACAGCCGTAGAAGGAAGACCGCCGTCAGTGCGAGCAGCACCAGCCGGGCCAGCAGCACCAGCCCCGGCCGGCTCGTCACCGTCCGCCCGAAGGCCGCGGCGTCGAAGGCCCTCGCGGGACCCGTGCCGGCCTCGTAGGGCGCCCGCAGCACGAACAGTGCGACCGTGGCCCCCGCCAGCGTCCACCAGCCGACCCTCAGCAGCCTGGGCAGGATGTTGGCGTCCGCCGGGCGGCACAGCGCGAGGAAGAGCGCCGTGCCGATGAGCAGCGCCACCGCGAGATAGGCCAGGTAGCGGGCGATGTTGTAGAGGCCGGTCGTCGCCGGGTTCTCCACGGGCCCCGGGTCCACGGTCACCGCCGTCGCCGAGGGCTTCCCGACGGAGAAGGTGAAGGCCCCCGACACCGGATGGCTGTCCGCCGAGACGACCCGCCAGGCCACCGTGAAGGTGCCCTCGCCGAGCCCGGAGGCGGGCAGCGACACCCGGGCGGTGTCCGAACTTCCCGGCACATGCTCGGCCTCCCCCGTGCGCACCCGCTCGTTCTTGGGGCTCAGCACGCGGAAGGAGTCGTCGAGCAGACCGACGGACTCGGTGAAGGTCAGGGTGATGTACGCGGGGGCGGACTTGAGGACGGTTCCGTCCTCGGGGTCGGTGGAGCGGAGGGCGGCATGGGCCGAAGCCGGTCCCGCGCCGCCGAAGAGGAGCAGGACCAGCACGGTGCCCAGCAGCACCAGCCCTTGAACTCGCCGCCGGCCTCGTCCACCGTCACGCTCCACGTCAGTACTCCGTCCCCACGGCTCCGGGTTATGTACGGACACCGGCGCCGGAACACTCACCACGTGGGCCGGGCCGACACTCCCCCGTCGACGACCAGGTCCTGCCCGGTGACCCAGGAGGCCAGCGGCGAGGCGAGGAACACACAGGCGTCGCCGATGTCCTCGGGGCGGCCGAGCCGGCCCAGGGGCGCCTTCGCATGCCACCGTTCCACACCCTCCGGCCAGTCCCGGGCCAGCCCCTCCCGGTCGATCAGACCGGGCGAGACGCTGTTGACCCGGATGCCGCGAGGCCCGTACTCCAGGGCCGCCGACCGGGCGTGCATCACCAGGGCGGCCTTGGACGCGCAGTAGTGGGCGTGCCCGGCGGCGGGACCGTGCGCCTCGATCGAGGCGATGTGCGTCACCGAGCCGCCGTGCCCCATGACCTCCGCCGCCGCCTGTGTGCACGCGAAGGCGCTCGTCAGGTTGGTGTCGACGACCTCCCGCCACTCGGCGGCCGTCATCCCGGGCAGCTCCCGCACCGGCTGCGCCCCCGCGCTGTTGACCAGCGCGGTCAGTCCGCCGCCCCACGCGTGCGCCTCCCGGACCAGTTCCCGGCAGGCGTCCTCGCTCGTCAGATCCGCCCGCAGGACGACGGCCCGCGCGCCCGACTCCCGTACCCGGTCCGCGACTTCCTCCGCCGCCGTCACCGCCGTACGGCAGTGCACGACGACCGCGGCCGCCCCCTGTTCGGCGAACCGCACCGCGATCCCCCGCCCGATACCGCCGCCCGCGCCCGTGACGAGGGCGACCTGTCCTTCGAGGAGTCTCATGGACGACACAGTCGCGCGATCCGGTCGGCCTCGGCGGGATACCGCGCCCTCAGTGCCTCGGCGTCGCCGTGCTCATAGCCCTCGTAGGTGAACCCGGGAGCCATCGTGCAGCCGAAGAACGTCCACGCGCCCCGCGTCCGCGCCCCCATCCAGGTGCCGCCGGGGACGGTCAGCTGGACGTGCTGACCGGCGAGGACGTCGGGCCCCAGCACCGGAACGCTCGACGTGCCGTCCGGGGACAGGAGCAGGAGTTCCAGGGGGTCGCCGAGGTAGAAGTGCCAGATCTCGTCGCCGGGCAGGCGGTGCAGGGCGGAGAAGTCGCCGGCGGTGAGCAGGGCGACTATGGCCGAGCCCGCCGGTCTGCCGTCCGCGCGCTCGGGGCCCGCCCACGTACGGCGGAACAGGCCCCCCTCGCGCGGGATCGGTTCCAGTCCGTAGTGGGCGACGAGGTCTTCAGGGGTCACGCCGGGAAGGCTACCTCCCTGGCCAGGAAGGCCAGTTGAGCGTGCTTCTCGGGCAGATACACGTCCGGGATGTCGATCTCCGGCAGCACGACCCGCTCCCCGGCCACGAACCCCTGCCGCAGGAACCGGGCGACCGCCTTCACGTTACGTACGTCGGGATCGACCACGACCCGCTTGCGGTCCAGGCCCAGCAGGACGTACGAGGCGACGGCGCCCAGCAGCGCCGACGACCAGCCGGGCCGTCCGCCGTCCGCTCCGGCCGGCGCGAGCAGCAGGTGGACGCCGATGTCACCGGGCTCGACGGAGTAGCACTCGCTGACCCGGTCGGCCTCCGGCTCATAGGTCTGGAGCAGTCCGACCGGCTCGCCGTCCTTCTCGAGGAGATAGGCGTGGTGGGTGTCGAGGGTGTCCATGTGGGCGTAGATCTCGGCCACTTGGTCCCGGGTGAGTCCGTTCATGCCCCAGAAGACGGCCCGCTCCTCGCTGACCCAGCCGTGCAGCACCTCGGCGTCGGCCTTCGCGTCGAGGGTGCGCACGCGGACGGTGCCGAAGCCGTCGACCTCCTGCTCGTGGACGTAGGTGTCAGACATCGCTCTCCTTGCTGAGCTGTTCGAAGTCGGTGACGACCGGGACGAGGTCGCCCGCGAGCCACAGGGGAAGTTGATCGCGGTGATGGGGCGAGCCGGGCACGCCCGAGGCGCCGAACGGCACCACCCAGCGGCTGTCCTCGCGCCGGGCCAGATCCCACACGTAGCGGGCGGCCGGACCGCGGGCGGCCAGGTCGGTCAGACCGGGCACGGCGGAGGTGCACAGCACGCAGTCGTGGTCGCCGGAGAGCCCGGGTTCATCGTGCTTCTCGTACGACGTGTCCGGCAACGCCCGCCACGGGTACAGCCGGTGGGTCTCGCCCCAGGCCGCGGGCGGCTTCCCGGCGGCCACCTCCTCGACGGCCGCGCGGATCTCGGCGGGACGGTCGATGCCGTACAACTCCTCGGCGCGCAGCAGGTGTTCGAGGGCGAAGCCGATGCGCGGAAGCAGGCCGAGCCAGGGGAGGAGGACCTCGGGGTAGGCGGGCGGGGAGGTCAGCGCGGCGAACGCGGGGTGGGCGGCGAGCCGGTGGACGACGGCGCCGCGCACCGCGGAGTAGAGGGCGGCGTCCTCGCTGTCCGCGTCCATGCGGCGGTTCCAGCGCAGGAGGGTGTCCGTGAGTTCGGCGGCCCGCGGGGTCAGATCCCGGAGGGCGGCGAGGTGGTCCAACAGGGGCCCGGCGGAGGCCAGATACGTGTCCATGTGGAGGGCGGGCATGTCCCCGGCCGACCACTTGCCCTTGCCCGCGAGCATCGCCGCGATGCGGTTCGCGCGGTGCGGCGGGGCGAACTCGACGCCGAGGGGTTGCGCCGGACCCCGCTGGTTGGCCATGACGGCGACGCCGTCCTGCGTGAGGCCGGCGCGGGGCATGTCGTGCCAGCCCTGCCACGCGTGCCCGGGCTCCCAGGCGGGGACGACACGGGTGCGGCTGGCCTCGGACCGCACCGGCACCCGGCCCGCGACCCGGTGCAGCAGCCCGCCCTCGGTGTCGGCGGCCTGGACGACGTTGACCGGCTCGGCCCAGCTGTCGAAGGCCCGGTCCACGTCGGCGACCCGGCGGGCCCGCAGCAGCGGGAGCAGGGCGCTGAAACCCAGGTCGTCGGTCACGCGTGGCGGAATGCGGAGGCTGAGGGCGAGCGGCGTGCCGTCGTCGAGCCCTTCCGGGCCGCCGGCGATGACGGGCCCGCGCTCGGTCTCGATGACCTCGACCTCGACGGACTCCTCGCCGGCCACCTCGACGGTCTCGGTGTGCCGGGACGCGCGCGTCCACCTCCCGTCCGGGCCGAGGGCCTCGACACCGGCCCCGGTCCGCCGCAGCCGTTCCTCGTACAGGTCCTGGTAGTCGGCCATGGCGTTGGTGATGGCCCAGGCAACCGTGCCGGTGTGACCGAAGTGGGCGATGCCGGGGACGCCGGGGACGGCGAGGCCGACGACGTCGAACTCCGGGCAGGAGAGGTGGATCTGCTGGTAGACGCCGGGATCCTCGATGAAGCGGTGCGGGTCTCCGGCGATGACGGCCTGGCCGGTCACGGTCCGTTCGCCGCTCACCAGCCAGCCGTTGCTGCCGGAGGTGCCGGGACCGTCGGTGGCGAAGAGCCCGACGGCCTCCTCGCCGAGGTGCTTCACGGCCTGTTCGCGCCAGAGCTTGGCGGGGAAGCCCGCGAAGAGGATGTGGGCACCGAGCCAGACACCGAGGGGGGTCCAGGGCTCCCAGCGGCCGGGGGCGCCGAGGGGCAGGGTCGCGTCGGCGAGCCCTTCGTTGACCCCGTCGACGTATGCCCGTACCCAGTCGGCCGTCTCCGGGTCCCGTCTCTCCAGCTGCTCGAAGCAGCGTCTCGCGGTGTCCTCCAGCCGGGCCCTGCGCACGAACCGGTCCCAGGGCAGGGCGTCGGGGCCGAGGAGGGACGCCGAGGTGCCGCGGGCCCGGTGCCGCTCGATCTCCAGCTGCCAGGCCCGGTCGCGGGCGGTGACGATGCCCTGGGCACGGGCGAGTTCGCGCACGCTGTCGGCACGCAGATGCGGGACACCCCAGGCATCCCGGTAGATCTCGGCGCTCACTCTGCAGCTCTCCTGTGCTTTAGGTTAGGCTCACCTAAGTAACTGGTGGTGAAATCGTACGCGAGGAGTGAACAGACGATGGGGCAGGGGCACGGCTGGGAGGGCGCGGTCCTCAAACTGCTGCGGGCCAAGGACTACGTCCTCACCGTCACCGGCGCCGAGGACGTCACTCCGGACTACCGGCGCATCCACCTCACCGACGGCGGCCTGCTCGCCGCGACCGGCGTCCACCCCACGATGTGGGTCCGGCTGTGGTTCTCCGACGCGGGCAAGCCGCACCAGCGGGCCTACACCCTCGTCGACCCGGACCCCGCGGCCGGCACCTTCGGCCTGGAGTTCGCCCTCCACGAGGGCGTGGCGAGCGACTGGGCACGGAACGCGAAGCCCGGCGACACCATCGAGGCGACGGTCCACGGCACGGCGTTCGAGAACCCCGACCCGGCACCGACCCACGTCTTCGCGATCGGCGACCCGGCGTCCCTGCCCGCCATCAACTCCCTGCTGGAGGCGCTGGACCCGTCCCCGGCGACGGTCTGGTTCGAGGGCGGCACGGACGGCCTCCCCTTCCGCACGGACCCGGCCCGCCATGACGTCCGCCCCTCCTCATCCCTGGTCGACGAGGTGAAGAGGGACCTGCCCGACCTCCTCAAGACCCACCCGGACGCGTACGTCTGGATCGCCTGCGACACGAGGACGACCCGCACCCTGTCCTCGTACGTCCGCAAGGACCTCGGCGTCCCCAAGGAGCGGATGCACGCGCTGGGGTACTGGCGGGCGGCCTGACCCCGTACGCGGCATGATCGGGGTCATGGACGTCACCCTTCACCTCGCCCAGGACCCCGAGGCCGACGAGCTCCTCGGGCGTTCCCCGCTCGCCGCGCTGGTCGGGATGCTGCTGGACCAGCAGGTTCCGATGGAGTGGGCGTTCAAGGGGCCCCGGACGATCGCGGACCGGCTCGGCCTCGACGACCTCGACGCGCACGAGATCGCCGCGCAGGACCCGGACGCCTTCGCGGCCCTGCTCTCGGACAAGCCGGCGGTCCACCGCTACCCGGGCTCCATGGCCAAGCGGATCCAGCAGCTGTGCCAGTACCTCGTCGAGCACTACGACGGCAACGCCGAGCTCGTCTGGAAGGGCGTGGCCGACGGACGCGAACTGCTGCGCCGGCTGGAGGAGCTGCCCGGCTTCGGCAAGCAGAAGGCCCAGATCTTCCTGGCCCTGCTGGGCAAGCAGCTCGGCGTACGGCCCAAGGGCTGGCGGGAGGCGGCGGGGGCGTACGGCGAGGCCGAGTCCTTCCGCTCGGTCGCCGACATCACCGGCCCGGAGTCACTGGTCAAGGTACGGGCGCACAAGCAGGAGATGAAGGCGGCGGCGAAGGCCGCGAAGGCTGCCGGCAAGTAAGCCGATCGGCGCAGCCCACCGCGCGGGGCGACCGTACGCGGTGCAAGCATGGACCATGACCGAGGCACCGCACGGCTCCTCCTGGGGCCGGGAGTTCGACGACCGCAAGGTCCACACACAGCAGCGCGCCCATGAGCCCGAGCCGCCCGTCGAGGGCCCCCTGCACGCCCTGTCCAAGGCGGCCTGGCAGGTCGTTCTGATCACCGGCATCGCCTCGCTGGTCCTGGGTGTCCTGGTGCTGATCTGGCCGGGCTCCACGCTCCGCGCCACCGGCGTCCTGTTCGGCGTCTACCTCGTCGTCAGCGGCGTCTTCCAGCTGGTCTCGGCCTTCGGCACGCACAGGACGACCGGGCTGCGCGTCCTCGCCTTCATCAGCGGCGCCCTGTCGATCCTGCTGGGCCTGTTCTGCTTCCGCGGCCCCATGCAGTCACTTCTGCTGCTCGCCCTGTGGATCGGCGTCGGCTGGCTCATCCGCGGGATCACCCAGACCCTGGCCGCCGCCTCGGACCCGTCGATGCCCGCTCGCGGCTGGCAGATCTTCCTCGGGATCCTCACGTTCCTCGCCGGGATCGTGCTGATCGACTCCCCCTTCGAGTCGGTCGCCGTCCTCACCGTGGTCGGCGGGATCTGGCTGGTCGCCGTGGGCATCGTCGAGATCGTCACGGCCGTACGGATGCGCGGACAGGCCCGGAACGTGCCGCGCACGGTGTGAGTAACCCGTGCGAGCGGATCTGACGGACGACGCGATGAACCTCGTACTCCCCGGGGCAGACCAGCAACCATGAGCAGCACCAGAACCTGGCTCCGTGCCTTTGTCCTGCTGCTCGCGCTGCTCGTGCCGGGCGGCCACGCCGGGGCGCACGCCGCCACCGCCGTCACCCCGGTCGCCGGCGAGGTCGCCGAGTACGACGTCCTGGACACGGCCCTGCGGCCACCGGCCCGCGCCGCCCACCGTCCCGTCGTACCCCTGCACCCCGCGCCCCGGCCCGCCCCGACGCCCGGCGTCCCGGCGGGCCGCCCCCTCCCGACGCCGCCGCGGCCGCCGTACGCCCTGAACACCCTGCGCTCGGTGGTCCTGCGCTGCTGACCGGCCCTCGCGCCACAGGTCAGTCAAGCAGCGACGCAAGGAGCACGACCATGCCCATCGACCCGTACGCCGTCCTGCGCGCCCTCGTGCGCGCCGAGGCCTCCCGCAACACGCCCAAGCCGCAGCCCCGGGAGGGCAAGCCGCCCGTGAAGGAGGCAAAGCGCGGATGATCCGGTGCGGAGGCGGGGCCTTACGGGGTCACCGCCTCCGCCGTGCCGTACCGAAGACCGAGCGGCTGATCTCGCGGCCGATCTGCGTCCCCAGGGAGCGGGCGAGGGACTTGAACACCCCGCTGCGGACGACCTGTTCGACCATGGAGGGGTCTTCCTTGGGCTCAGCCTTCTTGGACCCGGTGTTCTTGGCGGGGGTCTTCGCGGGAGGGGCCGTCATCTCGTCCGGCCCCTTCGCACCCCGCGCCGCATTCAGCTTCTCGTACGCCGACTCGCGATCCACAGCCTGTGCATAGCGCCCGTGCAACGGCGACGCCCGCACCGCCGCGTCGAGGGCGGCGCTGTCGATGGGGCCCATCAGGGACTCGGGGGCGCGCAGACGGGTCGCCGCGACGGGTGTCGGGGCACCCTTCTCGCTGAGCACCGTGACCACTGCCTCCCCCGTCCCCAGGCCGGTGAGCAGCTCCTCCAGGTCGTACGCCGAGTTGGGGAAGGTCTTCACCGTGGCCTTCAGGGCCTTCTGGTCATCCGGTGTGAAGGCCCTGAGCGCGTGCTGGACGCGGTTGCCGAGCTGGGCGAGGACGTCGGCGGGTACGTCCTTCGAAGTCTGCGTCACGAAGAAGACCCCGACCGTTCCTAAAGACTGAGCGGGAGTGAGTCCTGTTGCCAGAACCCGTGCTCAGCCGCGTGCCCCGAACGGTGTTGGGCACACTGGTCCCCCGCTTTCGCTCTCACGTGCGGCGCAACGGGTCGTGCCCGTTGTCCGGGGACGGAGGGGCGGGTTTCCTCACGCCCTGAGACGCCCGGTCGGGCCTGGACGGTCCGATGCCCCGCACGATCGCTCTGGTCGTGCGGGGGCGGTGCCGTCCGTCGCCGGATCGGGTGCCCCAGGGCGCGCCTGCCGATCGCCACGGCTGCCGCGTCGTGGCGGGTGGTCTTCCTGGTGTTGCTGGTGAGGGGCTTTTGCCAGTGCTTGGCGCCCCACATCGAGGTGTAGGCGGGGTCCACGGCGACGATCGTCAAGCCGAGTTCGGCGGCCATGCTGACGAGCCGGGCGCGTAGCTTGCTCACGGGCATGCCGGAGATCAGCTTGCGGAACCGCTTGCGGCGGCCGTGCTTCTCCCGGGTCTTCTCCGCGCTGAAGTCCAGGTCTTCGATGCCGATGGCGAGTTGGCGCCGGGCTGCCCAGTGCAGGAGTCGGATGAGGGCGTGCCGGACCTGCGCGTCACGGTGATCGGCGGTGCCGGACAAGGTGAAGAAGAACCTTCGGGGCTCACCGCACGGGTTGCCATGCTGGTCGAGCCGCCAGGCGGCCAGGTGGTCGGCGTTGGTGTCCACGCCGATCAGCCCTGCGGCGCGGGCCTGCGCCAGGGGAACGGTCTTGACCGGTGGAATGGACCAGGAGGCAGTCAGGTACCAGCGCCCGCGCTGCACGTCTTCGTGGATGCGGTAGGCGACCGCCCGGTCGCCGGTGACGCGGTCGGCCCATTCGTCGCCCCGGTGGTGGAACACCACGGTGCCAGTGAAGACGTACCGGCCGCGTGGGGCGTTGGCCAGATGAGCCAGCGGGGCGGGCAGCTTGATGCTGACCTCCCCGTCAGGGGTGACGCGGATCGTCTCGTTCCCGAACCGCTTCCCCGACTCGCCGTCCGCCTGGAGAAACCGGCGCTCGGCCTCCCAACGCTCACGCCATCGGGCCTCGGTCAGGTTCGCGGCCGTGAGATTGTGCCGGGTGCCAAGCAGGCGTTCACCGCCGCGTGCTACCCGGACGCGCCCGGCCCCACGGTCGGCCCGCTCAGCAATCAGCCGGTCCTCAAGCAAGTGCAGGCGGCGGGACTTGGCGAACCACTCCTGCTTCGTGCGGTATCCGCCCGGCGCCCGCTTTGTGCCCTTCTCCCCGACCGGGAGGGACAGCCGGTGCGCAATCGTACGGACACCGGCCTCCAGGTTCTGGATGTGGGCGAGTTGGGCGCGGCGGGACAGCGCCCACTGGTCGTGGGTGGCCTTCGTGATGCTCCCGGCCCAGCGGGACGACGCCTCTTGCGTCAGGATGCGCTTCCGCTCCGCCCACTGGTCGGTGTCGTGCTCCAGACCGGCCGCACAGCGGGCCTTGAGGTCACGCCCGGCCAGCGTCCCCAAGTGGTCACCGACCAGCCTGAGCACCTTCTCGTCCTCGGCCGTGATCGCCTTGAGCCGGGTACGGACCGCGACGCCGGACGGCCCGAGAGCAACGAACGGCGGATCAATCGGGCGCAGGTCAGCCACGTTCGGCGGCCTCCAGCGCGGCCTTCGCCCGGTTCTTCGCCGAGCGGCGGCCATACAGGCGGGCGCAGAACGACGTCAGCACCTCCACCATGTCGCGCACCAGGTCGTCCTCAACCTCGCCGTCATCCAGCACCAGCAGGCGACGGCCCGCCGCGGACAAGGCGGCCTCGACAAGCTCGACGTTCATCCGGCCGAGCCGGTCTTTGTGCTCCACCACCACGGTGGTCACCTGCGAGTCGGCCAGCAGACGCCGGGCCTTGGAACGGCAGCCGTTCATCCCGGAAGCGATCTCCGCCTCAACACGAACGACTCGGTGACCGGCCTTCGCCGCCCACGCCGACAGCCGAGCGACCTGGCGTTCCAGATCGGTCTTCTGATCGTGCGAGGAGACGCGGGCATACAGGCCCAGACCGCCGATGGCCTCGGGCGTGGTGTTCGCGTCGATGTTCACCAAGATCGTGCGTGGCCCGACCCGCTGAGCCGGTACCGGCAACGTCCCCTCACGGAACCAGCGATACGCGGTCTGCGGATGCACGCCCTGCGTCTTCGCCCATTCCGTCAGATTCACGCTCTGACAACGACACTCACTCATACATGGTTACGCTCACTTACCCGACTTCGAGGGCCAGCAGGTAGAGACCCCTTTCGAGCGAATCAGCCGGACGGTCTGCGTGATCGAGTCCAGGAACGCCTTCGAGGCGTCATGGAAGAGCAGATGCGCCTCGTCGAAGAAGAAGACCAGCTTCGGCTTGTCGGCGTCCCCGACCTCGGGCAGATCGTGGAAGAGGTCGGCGAGCAGCCACATCAGGAACGTCGAGAACAGCTGCGGTTTGTCCTGCACGGCGGGCAGTTCGAGGACGGAGACCATGCCGCGCCCGTCCTGCGCCGTGCGCAGCAGCTCGTGCGTGTCGAACTCCGGCTCCCCGAAGAAGCCGGCCATGCCCTGCGCCTCGAAGGCGGTGAGGGAGCGCAGGATCACGCCCGCCGTCGCCGTGGACAGTCCGCCGATGTTCTTCAGCTCGCTCCTGCCCTCGTCCGAGGTCAGGAAGGTGACCACCGCCCTGAGATCCTTGAGGTCGACCAGCTCCAGGCCCTTGGTGTCGGCGTAGTGGAAGATCAGACCGAGCGACTGCTCCTGGGTCTGGTTGAGCTGGAGCACCTTGGACAGCAGCAGCGGGCCGAAGTCCGTGATCGTCGCCCGCACGGGGATTCCGTGGCCGAGGCCGCCGAGGGCGTAGAACTCTGCCGGGAAGCCGGTCGCCGTCCACGCCTGGTGTACGTCCGCGGCGCGGGCCCGCACCTTGTCATTGGGGGCTCCGGGCGCCGAAATCCCGGACACGTCGCCCTTGATGTCCGCGAGGAACACCGGCACACCCTGCGCCGAGAGCTGCTCGGCGATCAGCTGGAGCGTCTTGGTCTTGCCGGTACCCGTCGCACCCGCCACGAGACCGTGCCGGTTCAGCATCGGCAACGGGATCCTGACCTGCGCGTCCGGCAGACACACCCCGTCCCACAGGAGGGCGCCGAGATCGAGGGCGGGGCCGGTGAAGGCGTACCCGGAGGCGATCTCCAGGGCCTCCTTCGGAAGGGCCGGCGCACCGCCCGGGGCCTCGGGAGCGGCGGCCTGCGGCATGGTCTCGCTGTCACTCATCTCAGGCACCTGTTCCGGTTTGCCCCCGTTTAAGGCATCTTTTCCAGCATCACACTCCGTCGCCATGGCTGCGCCCGGTGAGGCTTGACCGGTAGGCTTTCCGTGTGATCTTCAAGCGCATCGGAAACGGCCGGCCGTACCCCGACCATGGCCGGGAAAGCACCCGGCAGTGGGCGGACGTCGCGCCGCGCCCGGTCCGCCTCGATCAGCTCGTGACGACCAAGGGCCAGCTCGACCTGGAAACCCTGCTCGCCGAGGACTCCACGTTCTACGGCGACCTCTTCGCGCACGTCGTGAAGTGGCAGGGCGACCTGTACCTCGAGGACGGCCTCCACCGCGCGGTGCGGGCGGCGCTCCAGCAGCGCCAGGTGCTGCACGCGCGTGTGCTTGAGCTGGACTAAGCGGCGGACTTGTAAAGGGTTGGCCCTTTCGGGTTCTTCCGGCCCGAATCCAATGATCATTTAGTAGGCATCGCCGCCCGGGCGCACTACGCTGCGCCCATGAGCATGCTGACTCCCCCAGGCATGGGCGGCAAGTACCGGATCACGGGGGACAAGTACCCGCGCATGCGCCGTCCCCGGCGGCGGGGCAGGCTCGTGGTCGCCCTGGTCGCCTCGGTCACCGCGCTCGGCCTGGTCGGCTGGGGCACCCTGCAGCTCATCGACGTCTTCACCGGCGGCGGCGACAAGGCCTCGGCGGCCGGCTCCAAGGCGGACTGCGCGACGAAGGCGTCCCCGTCGGCCTCGTCCTCGTCCTCCGCCACGGCGTATCCCAAGCCCGCCCAGATCACCGTCAACGTCTTCAACGCCACCCCCCGGGCGGGGCTCGCCAAGAAGACCGCGGACGAGCTGAAGAAACGCGGCTTCAAGATCGGCGACGTGGGCAACGCGAGCGCGGAGTTCGACAAGAAGGTCAAGGGCACGGGGCTGCTGCTCGGCCCCACGTCCGCCGTGAGCACGTCGTTGCCGGTCCTCGGCACGCAGCTCGCGGGCGCGGAGACCCGGGCGGACACCCGCAAGGGCACCGACGTGGACCTGATCATCGGCACCGGCTTCAAGTCGCTGACAGCAAAGGCGACGGCGGCCAAGGCCCTGACCAAGCTGGGCGCACCCCAGCCGACGCCCACTTCTTCGAAGAAGTCCTGCTGAAGAAACCTGAGGGGCGCGGGGCTGTATCGATGTGCGGCTACCGCCGCGTGGGCGCGACCAGCCACATCGGACCCGCGGTCGCCCGCGTGACGCACCCACTACGGCGAAACGGCGCCCTTACTCAGCGGCGCCGTAAAGACGATCGCCCGCGTCACCGAGGCCCGGCACGATGTACCCGTGCTCGTTCAGGTGGTCGTCGACCGCCGCCGTCACCACCGTGACCGGCGTACCCGCGAGCTCCCGCTCCATGACCTCGACGCCCTCCGGCGCAGCCAGCAGCACCACGGCCGTCACATCGTCCGCACCCCGCTTGATCAGCTCCCGGATCGCCGCGACCAGCGTGCCACCGGTGGCGAGCATCGGGTCGAGGACGTACACCTGACGCCCGGAGAGGTCCTCCGGCATACGCGTGGCGTAGGTGGACGCCTGGAGCGTCTCCTCGTCGCGCACCATGCCCATGAAGCCCACTTCGGCGCTCGGCAGCAGGCGGACCATGCCGTCGAGCATGCCGAGGCCGGCGCGCAGGATCGGCACGACCAGGGGGCGTGGGTAGGAGAGCTTGACGCCGGTGGTGGTGGTGACCGGGGTCGTGATGTCGACCGCTTCGGTGCGCACGTCTCGCGTGGCCTCGTAGGCGAGCAGGGTGACCAGTTCGTCGGCCAGCCGACGGAAGGTCGCGGAGTCGGTGCGCTGGTCGCGCAGGGTGGTGAGCTTGTGAGCGACCAGAGGGTGGTCGACGACGTGGAGACGCATGTCCACAACATTAACCGGGCCCGTTGTCCCCGGCGTCCCGTGCGGCTTCCCCGGCCGAGGCAAACCGCGCTTCACCCGTCCGCTGGCATCAAACCCCCCGTCGGAGGGAAAGTGGGAGAGACGCAACCGGGTGGTGAGCCTATGCCGGACCAGGAGTCACAACAGGAGACCGATGCCGAGCGCCGCAGGCGCCGCGCCCAGTTCCTGCGCGATCTCGCCGAGGCCCGTGAGCTGCGCGACCGTGTCCAGCCCCGGCGCGCCAAGGCGGCCCGGCTGCGTCACGCGATGCGCATGCGCACCTTCCGCTGGTAGGCCAACCGGCAGGCCGATCCGCCCTCTTCGGGGCGCCCACGTACGTCCCTGTCGCCCGGGCCGCGTACGATCCCGCTGGTGGACGATCAAAACGGGCGGACACAGGGTGCCGAAGACGTCCCCTGAACGCTCCGTTTCTGCCACGATTCCGAGTGGGTGGGGCTCGGAGCCAATGCCTCCCCGCCCATAGCCTCCGCCGGGGGGACCCCCAACCGGCACGCCTATGACCAGTGGGAGAGTCACGGTGTACTTCGCCGCACTGCTCGCGCGCACCGAAGACGGGTGGGAAGCGAGCGACACAGAGCTCCTCGACAATGTGGAGACGCTGTCGGATCTGGCCGACCTCGCCCGGGAAGCCGCGGCCGAGGACGACACGGTGCTCGTGCTGATCGAACAGGAGGACGCCTGGTTCGGCGTCGTCCGTATCGACGGCGAGGACGACCCTCGTATCTACGTCTCGGACGCCGCCGCCGCTGCCCGCAGCAGTTACGGCGAGATCCTGCTCACCGACGAACTGCTCGGAAGGGAGCCCGAGGACGACGAACCCGACCTGGACGCCCTCGATCTCGACGGCACCGAGGACGGTGAGGACGAGGACGGGGACGACGCCGAGAGCGGCGGCTCCGCCGAGGTCGTGCCGCACGGTCCGGTCGGCGACCCCGGCGTCCTCGACGACCTGGGTGTCAGCGAGAAGGAGCTGAAAACCCTGTCGACGGACGCGCTCACCGAGATCGCCGAGTCCCTGGGCGCCTCGGAGGTCCTGGAGACCGTCCGCTGACCGGGGAGACCATCGAGGGCCCCCCGGACCCGGTACGCGACCGCTGGCGAGCCGCGATGCGGCTCGCCCTGGACGAGGCCGGGCGGGTGGGTCCGGACGTGCCGGTGGGGGCCGTCGTCGTGGCCCCGGACGGCACGACCGTGCTCGGGGCGGGGCACAACGAACGCGAGGCGGTCGGCGACCCGACCGCCCACGCGGAGGTCCTGGCGATCCGCCGGGCGGCCGCGGAACTCGGGGAGTGGGCGGCTGACCGGCTGCACGCTGGTCGTCACCCTGGAACCGTGCACGATGTGCGCGGGCGCGCTGGTGCAGTCCCGCGTGGACCGCGTCGTCTACGGCGCCCGCGACGACAAGGCCGGCGCGGCCGGCTCACTCTGGGACGTCGTACGGGACCGGCGGCTCAACCACCGTCCCGAGGTGATCGCGGGCGTGCTCGCCGAGGAGTGCGCGCGGCTCCTCACGGACTTCTTCCGGACCCGGTAATACCGATTTCAGAGCACGCCCCACCGTGTTGTAAGGTCTCTCTCGGTAGCGTGTCCGAGCGGCCGAAGGAGCTCGCCTCGAAAGCGAGTGTGGCGCAAGTCACCGAGGGTTCAAATCCCTCCGCTACCGCTTCTGAAGGGCCCCGTCGAGAGACGGGGCCCTTCGTGCGTGGCAGCAGGACGCCAGGGGCTCGACAAAGAGCCCGGAACCGCAGGTCGTTGGTCCTTAAATGTGATGTGCGGAAGTTACACTCGCGGCCGGCACAGGAGTCCCAACAGGCACGACAGTCACGGGGGAGGCCGCGGTGGCGGTGAATTCTAAGAGGGCCGCTGTCTACATACTCGTGGTCTTCATTCTGTACGTGATCATCACGGACCCGGCCAAGGCGGCGGACTACGTCCAGATAGGGTTCGAGGGCATATCGGACGCCGCCAAGGCCATCGGTGACTTCTTCACCTGGCTCGCCGACGGGGCGCAGTAGCGGCTGATCGGAAGCTGGGAGCGCACATGATCCGCCACCTTGTCCTCTTCAAGCTCAACGAGGGCGTCGAGCGTGACGACCCGCGGGTCGTGAAGGGCGTCGAGGCCTTCCGCGCCCTCGACGGCAAGATCGAGGACATCCGCTTCTGGGAGCTGGGCTGGAACCTGAGCGACCGGCCCATCGCCTACGACTTCGCCATCAACTCGGGGTTCGAGGACGCCGACGCGCTGCGCCGGTACGTGGAGCACCCGGAGCACCAGGCGGGGGTGGCGCTCTGGAAGGAGTTCGCCACCTGGGTGATCGCGGACTACGCGTACTGAGCTTCTCCCTCACCTCGTATGGCCCCTCGCCGGAACGGCGGGGGGCTTTCGTGCGTCGCGTGGCCCAACTCTTCCCTCAACACGGTGTTATGCGGTGCTTGCACACAGTGCACATGTCTTGTGATGCTATGACCGCTTTTGACGGATGAGTTGACCGATGTAGACCGATGAAGAGGTGGCGTTGACCGTGTCGGCCAGTACCGCGCCGCCCCAGGAAGAGGCGCCCGCCCAGACCCCGGCGCCCGCCGCCCCCCAGCGCAGCCGCGGCGCCGACACCCGGGCGCTCACCCAGGTGCTCTTCGCCCAGCTCAAGGAGGTCCAGCCGGGTACGCCGGAGCACAACCGGGTACGCGGAGCGCTCATCGAGGCCAACCTCCCGCTCGTGCGCTATGCCGCCGCCCGCTTCCGCTCCCGCAACGAGCCGATGGAGGACGTGATCCAGGTCGGCACGATCGGGCTCATCAACGCGATCGACCGCTTCGACCCGGACCGGGGCGTGCAGTTCCCGACGTTCGCGATGCCGACCGTCATCGGCGAGATCAAGCGGTACTTCCGTGACAACGTGCGCACCGTCCACGTGCCCCGCCGACTCCACGAGCTCTGGGTGCAGGTCAACGGCGCCACCGAGGACCTGACGACCGCCTTCGGGCGCACCCCGACCACCGCCGAGATCGCCGAGCGGCTGCGCATCGGCGAGGACGAGGTGCTGTCCTGCATCGAGGCCGGGCGCTCGTACCACGCGACCTCCCTGGAGGCCGCCCAGGAGGGCGACGGCCTCCCCGGACTGCTGGACCGGCTCGGCTACGAGGACCCGGCGCTGGACGGCGTGGAGCACCGCGACCTCGTCCGGCATCTGCTGGTCCAACTGCCGGAACGGGAACAGCGAATCCTTCTGCTGCGCTACTACAGCAATCTCACCCAGTCGCAAATCAGCGCGGAACTCGGCGTCTCCCAGATGCATGTCTCGCGGCTACTCGCGCGTAGCTTCCAGCGGCTGCGATCTGCCAATCGGATCGATGCATAAGAGGCGCACGGGGGCGCGTTCCGGAACACCCCAGTTCGCAAGCAGGATCGAGGCGTAACCGGCACGAGCGAATCGCTCACCAGGCCCGTTCCCGACACTTCTGCGCCGAAAGACCGTCAGACCCCCTTTATCCAGGGCGGATTCACGTCTCACGTGTCGACATGTCACTACAGCGTGTTGCCGACATGTGACATTCTTCCGGCAGAGCGTTTGCCAGGGCTTCGGCTCCGGTATTCAGGTGAAGGCTGATGTTCCTCGATGGAGCGTTCGCCGCGACCGTCCCGCGACCCAAAGGGGGTGGCATGTCCGCAGACCAGGGCAGCTCGAAGGTGCTCACGCTCATCAAGAGCGAGGCTGCGCCCGCGCTCGACGACAACCCGGCTGTCGAGGCCGCCGTAGAGGCTCCGGCCCTGCCGGTGACCTCGGGTGCCCTCGACACCCGCACCCTGTCCCGCTCCCTCTTCCTGCGGCTCGCCGCCCTCGACGAGAACAGCCCCGAGCGTGTGTACGTCCGGGACACCCTCATCGAGCTGAACCTCCCACTGGTGCGCTACGCGGCGGCCCGCTTCCGCTCGCGCAACGAGCCGATGGAGGACATCGTCCAGGTCGGCACCATCGGCCTGATCAAGGCGATCGACCGCTTCGACTGCGAACGCGGCGTGGAGTTCCCGACCTTCGCGATGCCGACGGTCGTGGGCGAGATCAAACGGTTCTTCCGGGACACGTCCTGGTCGGTGCGCGTCCCGCGCCGGCTGCAGGAGCTGCGCCTGGCCCTCACCAAGGCCAGCGACGAGCTCTCGCAGAAGCTGGACCGCTCCCCGACCGTCGCCGAACTCGCCGTGGTGCTGGGCGTGTCGGAGGAGGACGTCGTCGACGGCCTCGCGGTCGGCAACGCGTACACGGCCTCCTCGCTGGACTCCCCGGCCCCGGAGGACGACGGCGGCGAGGGCTCCCTGGCCGACCGGCTCGGCTACGAGGACACGGCCCTCGAGGGCGTCGAGTACCGCGAGTCCCTCAAGCCGCTGCTCGCCAAACTCCCGCCCCGCGAGCGTCAGATCATCATGCTGCGCTTCTTCGCCAACATGACCCAGTCGCAGATCGGCGAGGAGGTCGGCATCTCCCAGATGCACGTCTCCCGGCTGCTGACCCGGACGCTGGCGCAGCTGCGCGAGGGCCTGATCTCGGACTGACGGTGCGGGACTGACGGAAGTCGCGCACGGGACTTCCTTACTGACGGAGTGTCAGCCACACTGGCGCGATGCCCCGGGCGACGACATGGACACATGGCCGTCGGGGCGCCGCGATCGGCGCGTCGGCGGCCGTCGCCTGTCTGGGCACGGTCCTGGCCGGCTGCGGGAGCGGTGACGGGGACGGGTACGTCGCCGTCGGGGCCGCCGGCGGTACGAGGCCCACGGTGGCCGCCGAACCGACGGGCGGGGTGCGGGTCGTGCCGTTGGACGGGGCCGACGGGCCCGACGGGTCCGACTCACCGGGGACGGAGGGGAGTTCGGAGACAGGTGCTCCGAGCCGGTCCTCGGTATCGGGCACGCCGGGAAGTCCGGAGGCGCAGGGCGTCCCGGAGGCTTCGGGCGCTTCGAGCAGCCCCGCCCCCTCGGCCGAGGGGGCCACGCCCGGCCGTACGCCCACGAGTTCACCGGCCGAGCCGAGCCCTACGGCATCGGCGGCCACCCCCGCCGCCCTGACCGTGAGCGATCCGGAGCGGGAGACCACCGATCAGCGCTGGTGCGAGAAGGTGACCCTGGTCCTGCGCAACTCCGGCGGCAGCGCGGTGCGTTCGGGCACCGTGACTTTCGGGACGCACATCATCGGCGCGCTCGGGGTCGACTGGGGGACCGTCGAGTCGGCCGTGGCGCTTCCGGCGCCGATCGGGGCCGGGGCGCGCAAGGAGAAGACCTGGACGGTGTGCGTCGACGCGTGGCGGGTGCCGCTCGGGATGCACATCGAGACGCGGGACGTGTCCGTCCGGTGGGAGTAGCCCCGCCGGTCAGCTGAGCGCCAGCCAGGCCACCGCCGCGACGATCGCCACGGCGACGACGACGCCGATGATCAGGCCGATGCGGGGGCCGGCGGCGGCCGCGGCCTGCTGCGGGCCCTGCGGGGCCTCGTCGACGAAGGCGCGGAACATCTGGGTGTTGCCGGCGGGGTCGTGGTTGCCCTGGGGGCCCTGGGTGTTAGCCATGCCCCGAGACACTAGCGAATCCGCGGGGGCTGCCCAAGTGCGGGGCCGCGCCGTGGGGTGTGGGGTTGTTGCCGGGTGCGGCGCCTTCGTGGCTGGTCGCGCAGTTCCCCGCGCCCCTGAGTGGGTTCAGGTGGCCTTCCTTGGCCGCCACCTGCCGATTTACTTTCGCAATACTTGTCTTTGCCAAGTTTTTATGCCGGACCAACGCCTTTTTATTTGCCTGTAGCAACCAACCGCTCCTATGGTTGCCCCAAGCAACGAATACGGGAGATGTGATGGCCGGGCAGGCGCAGTACGAGGAGCTGATGCGTCAGTTCAGTGCCTTCGGAGCCGTGAAGCGGGAGATGGGGCGGATCCTGCCGTCCGACTGCCCCGCCGGTTCCGCCGCCGTGCTGACGCTGCTCGCCCGTCATGGGGACATGCGCATGAGCAAGCTCTCGGAGCTGCTCGCCGTGGACATGTCGGTGACCAGTCGGCATGCCGCGCATCTCGCGGAGCGGGGCTGGATCGACCGGTCCCCCGACCCGGCGGACAAGCGCTCCCGCATCCTGCACCTCACCCCCGCGGGTCTGGCCCAGCTCGAAAAGCTGTCGCGGCGGACCTGCGAGCTGCTCGCCGAGCGGCTCGGTGACTGGAGCGACGAAGAGGTGGCCCAGCTGACCGGCCTCATGGCCCGGCTCAGGGCCAGCTTCGACGACTGCCGTACCGCCGCCCCTCGCGTATTCGAAGAGATCACCCGTACACCCGCAAACACATAAGCAAAGGAAGCCCATGGCAACGACCACACCAGCCGGTGTGCGGGCTCACGCCAAGCACGGGGGAGGCGCTGAGCACGCCCCCATGACACACCGGCAGATCATGGAGGCCCTCTCCGGGCTGCTGCTCGGGATGTTCGTGGCGATCCTGTCGTCCACGATCGTCTCGAACGCCCTCCCGGAGATCATCGGCGATCTCGGCGGCGGCCAGTCCGCCTACACCTGGGTCGTCACCGCGGCCCTGCTGTCCATGACCGCGGCCACACCCCTGTGGGGCAAGCTGTCGGACCTCTACAGCAAGAAGGCGCTCGTCCAGATAGCGCTCATCATCTACGTGCTGGGCTCGGCCGCCGCCGGACTCTCCCAGAACGCCGGCACGCTGATCGCCTTCCGTGTCGTCCAGGGCATCGGCGTCGGCGGTCTGTCCGCCCTGGCGCAGATCGTGATGGCCGCGATGATCTCCCCGCGTGAGCGCGGGCGTTACTCCGGCTACCTGGGCGCGACGTTCGCCGTCGCCACCGTCGGCGGTCCGCTGCTCGGCGGTGTCATCACCGACACCTCGTGGCTCGGCTGGCGCTGGTGCTTCTACGTCGGCGTGCCGTTCGCGGTCATCGCGCTGATCGTGCTTCAGAAGACCCTGCATCTGCCCGTCGTGAAGCGGGACGTCAAGGTCGACTGGTCCGGCGCGTTCTTCATCTCGGCGGCCGTCTCGCTGCTGCTGGTCTGGGTCACCTTCGCCGGTGACAAGTACGACTGGATCTCCTGGCAGACGTACGCGATGGTCGGCGGCTCGATCGCGCTCGGCCTGATCTTCGTGCTCGTCGAGTCGAGGGCCAGCGAGCCGATCATCCCGCTGCGGCTGTTCCGCAACCGCACCATCACCCTGTCGTCGATCGCCTCGATGTTCGTGGGCGTCGCGATGTTCTCCGGCACCGTCTTCTTCAGCCAGTACTTCCAGCTGGCCCGTGACAAGTCCCCCACGATGTCGGGCGTCATGACGATCCCGATGATCGCCGGTCTGTTCGTCTCCTCGACCGTCTCCGGGCAGCTCATCACCCGCACCGGCAAGTGGAAGGCGTGGCTGGTCAGCGGTGGCGTGCTCGTCACCGCCGGTCTCGGCCTGCTGGGCACCATCCGGTACGACACGGAGTACTGGAAGGCCGCGGTCTTCATGGCCCTGCTGGGTCTCGGCATCGGCATGATGATGCAGAACCTGGTCCTGTGCACCCAGAACCAGGTCGAGCCCTCCGACCTCGGCGCCGCCAGCTCCACGGTCACCTTCTTCCGGTCCCTCGGCGGTGCGATGGGCGTCTCCGCGCTCGGCGCCGTCATGGCCCACCGGATCACCGACTACGCCAAGGACGGCATCACCGACCTCGGCCCCAAGTACGCCTCCCTCGCCTCCGGTTCGAGCTCCACGGGCGAGATCCCGGACATGGACAAGCTGCCCGCGCCGCTGCGCACCGTCATGGAGAGCGCGTACGGCCACGGCATCGCGGACGTTTTCCTGATCGCGGCGGCCCTGGCGGCGGTCGCCTTCCTGATCACGCTGTTCATCAAGGAGGTCCCGTTGCGGACGAAGGGCGCGCTGGCACAGGAGGCCACTCCTTCCGAGGAGACGGTGGCCGAGGCTCCGGCCGCCGCCGAGGAGCGCGTCCCCAGCTGGGCCGCCACCTCCGAGACGCAGCCCGCCGCCGACGGCACGCAGAAGCTCGCCGCGGTCGCCACCCTGGAAGCTCCCCCGGCCTCCTTGGGCGGCGGCATCCCGGTCCGCGGCCACGTCCGCGGCGCCGAGAGCGCACCCGTCCCGCAGGCCGCGGTCACGCTGATCTCCCTCGCGGGACGGCAGCTGGGCCGGTCGGTGACGCAGCCGGACGGCTCGTACGGCGTGGACGCGCCGGGCGTGGGGTCGTACGTCCTGATCGCCTCCGCCGACGGGTTCCAGCCGCAGGCGTCCACGGTCGTCGTCGACGGTGAGCCGGTGGCGTACGACATCCTGCTCAGCGGCACGAGCGGGCTGAGCGGTGTGGTGCGGGCCTCGGACAGCGCGCTGCCCGTGAAGGACGCCATGGTCATCGTGACCGACGTCCGCGGTGACCTGCTGGCCACCGGGACCACCGGTGAGCAGGGCGAGTTCGGCTTCGCCGAGCTGGTGCCGGGTGCGGTGACCATCGCGGTGAACGCCGCCGGGTACCGGCCGCGCGCGCTGCCCGTCGAGGTCGGCGGCACGGGCGTCACCCGGATCGAGGTCGAGCTGGAGTCCGGGGCCCAGCTCCAGGGCGTCGTACGGGCTCCGCACGGACCGCTGGCCGACGCGCGGGTCACGCTCGTCGACGCGGCCGGCAATGTCGTGGGAACCGCGACGACCGGGTCGGACGGGGCGTACGCCTTCACCGACCTGGACGGCGGCGACTACACGGTCATCGCCACGGGCTACCCGCCGGTGGCGACGGCCCTGACGGTGGGCGGTCGTGGAACCGACGGCCATGACATCGAACTCGCCCACCCCGGCGAGTAGGGCCCAGGTGAGCGGGGTCCGGTACGCGGTGACCACGCGTCCGGGCCCCGCGCCCCCGAGGCCGGGACGACCCGGCACCGAAAACCCCGGCCCGTGGCGGGTGGGCGCGCGCTCCGAGCGGAGGTGCGCGCCCCGCCGCGGGCCGGACGCATTCTCGAAGGAGTACGTGAGATGGGACTGACCGCGAGGATCCGTACGCGGGACGGATGGGCCGTGTCGCACGCGGTCGTCACGCTGACCGACATGACCGGCTCGCAGGTGCTGCGGGCCGAGGCCGACATCGAGGGCACGGTACGGGATGTCAACCCGCTGCCGCCCGGGGCGTACACCATCATCGTCACCGCCGTCGGATACGCGCCCGCCGCCGCCAGTGCGATCGTCACCGCGAGCGGTCGCGCCGAGGTCGGCACGGTGACACTGGCCCGCCAGGGCGGGACCGAGCTGCCGCCGCCGGGGCCGTGGACCGTGGACCCGGCGCACTCCACGGTGGGCGCGGTGGCCCAGCATCTGGGGATCTCCAGCGTGCGCGGGCGGTTCACCGAGTTCGCCGCGTCGATCGAGGTCGCGCCGGACGACGTCGCCAAGTCCCGGGTGGAGGCGGTGATCCGGGCCGACTCCATCGACACGGGGAACGCGATGCGGGACGGGCACCTGAAGTCGGCGGACTTCCTGGACGTCGAGCGGTTTCCCGAGATCACCTACCGGTCCTCGGGGCTTTCCGTGGCGGGGGCGGACCGCTGGACCGTGCACGGTGAGCTGTCGCTGCACGGGGTCGTACGGCCCGTCGACCTCGACCTCGCCTACCTGGGGACGGGTGCCGATCCGTGGGGCGGTACCCGGGCGGCCTTCCGGGCCACGGTTCAGCTGCGGCGCGAGGACTTCGCCATGAACTACAACCAGGTGGTGCAGGCGGGGATCGCGGCCATCGGTACGACGCTGAAAGTGGAGCTGGATGTCCAGGCGGTGCAGGGGGATTCACTGCCGCAGGCCTAGGCTGGCGCCATGGCACCGAACATCGCGACGAACATCACCGTCTCCCTTGATGACCTGCTGGACTTCGTACGGCCCCGGCACCGGGCCCTGCTGCTGACCCGCCGGGCCGACGGGAGCCCGCAGGCCTCGCCGCTGACCTGCGGGGTCGACGACTCGGGGCGGATCGTGATGTCCACGTACCCCGAGCGGGCCAAGACGCGGAACGCCAAGCGGGACGAGCGGGTCAGTGTCGTCGTGCTGAGCGACGACTGGAACGGGCCGTGGGTGCAGGTGGATGGGACGGCGGAGGTCATCGACTCGCCCGAGTCCGTCGAGCCGCTCGTGGAGTACTTCCGGAACATCTCGGGTGAGCACCCGGACTGGGACGAGTATCGCGAGGCGATGGTGAAGCAGGGGAAGTCGATCATTCGGGTCACGCCGGTGAAGTGGGGACCGGTTGCCACCGGCGGGTTTCCTGCGCGGTTGGCTTCGCCGGGCGCGTGACAGCTCGGGGGGGGTGCGGCGAGTGTGCGGCTGCGCGTCCGATGTGGCTGGTCGCGCAGTTCCCCGCGCCCCTGAGGTCGGCTCAGTCACCCTCTCTTTTCACCATCGCCTCGATCCCGGCCACCAACAGGTCCAGGGCGAAGTCGAAGTCCCGTTCCCACATTTCCTCGACCGTGTCGCCGCCTCGGGCCGCCATGATGTCCTCGGACTCTTTGACGACCTCGGCGGCCTGCGGGGCCTGGGTCACCGTGGTCATGGCGTGCCGGAAGTACTCGTCCGGAGTCATGCCGACGTCGGTGGAGCGGGCGATGAAGTGGCCCTCGATCGTGCCGAAGCCGTACACGAACTGGAAGACGGCGGAGATGGCGGCGGCCAGGCCGTGGGCGGGCAGGCCGGTGCGGCGGATGACGTGCTGGATGACCCGGGCGAACGCCAGGTAGTTGGGGCCGATGTTGAGGAAGGTCCCACTCAGCGGGGAGACCCAGGGGTGGCCGACCAGGAGGGCGCGGTAGCCGCGGGCCAGCGTGCGCAGTTGGTCGCGCCAGTCCTCGTCGGCCTCCGGGTCGGGCAGGGTCAGTTCGCCGCAGACCGCGTCGAGGGCGAGTTCGAGGAGGTCGTCCTTGGTGTCGACGTACCAATAGACGGACATCGCGGTGACATTGAGCTCGCTCGCGAGCCGCCGCATGGAGAACTTGGCCAGTCCCTCGGCGTCCAGGAGCCGGACGGTGACCGAGGTGATGCGCTCACGGTCGAGCCCGGAGGGGTGCCCGCCACCACGGGTGCCACGCCGAGCCTTGTCCGCCAGCCACACGCTGGTCCGCTCCGCACGATGGCCTGCCTTCACCATGGCACACCTTCCTGATCTTGCAATTGTCGATCAGCTTAGGCGCCCCCGCCCCCGAGCTCTTAGGCGACCTCTTCCCGCTCAGCCCGCCGCAGCAACGCCCCCGCGACCAACCCACCCAACAGCACGGCCACCGCTCCCACCAACAAGCTGGTCTCCAGCCCCGAGGAGTAGGCGTCCGTGATACGCGCCTTCTCGGCATCCGACCCCGCCGCCGCCAACGCCGCCGGCAGCGAAGACGCCGCCACCGGAATCAGCGCCGCGAACCGAGAGCTCAGCACCGCGCCCAGCACCGCGACCCCCAGACCCTGTCCGAACTCCGCCACCGTCCCGTTGATCCCCGCCCCGATCCCCGCCTTCTCCGGCGGAATGGAGCTCATGATCGCGTGCGCCATCGCCGGATTGGCGACCGCGGCGCCCGCACCGATCAGCAGCAGCCCCAGCAGCGTTCCGGTGTAGCCGCCGGAGGCGACCGTCGCGATGGACACCAGGCCGCCCGACATCAGGACCATGCCCAGCCCGATCGCGGCCGGATTCCCCAGCCTGGCCGCCCACTTGGCGGCCACCCCGGAGAAGTTGAGGGCCACGATCGTGAGGGCGAGCGGGGCCGTGCGCAGACCGGCCTCCAATGGGCCGTAGCCGAGGACGAACTGCATGTGCTGGGTGAGCAGGAAGAGCGAGCCGCCCATGCCGAAGGTGATCAGCACCGCGCCCGAGATGGCGCCGGTGAAGCGGCGGTTCCTGAAGAAGTGCAGGTCGAGCATGGGGTATTCGATGCGGCTCTCCCAGTACGCGAACCCGGCGAGCACCACGACCGCGACAGTCGCCGACGTCAGCACCCGGCCGGACGTCCAGCCGTGCCCGGGACCGGAGATGATCGCGAACACCAGGGAGGCCATGCCGATGGTCGACAAAAGGGCGCCGAGGAGGTCGGGGCGGTCGCCGCGCGGGTTCTTGGACTCGGGGACCAGGGTGATGGCGGCCACGAGACCGACCGCCGCGACCGGGAGGTTGATCAGGAAGATCGCACCCCACCAGAAGTGGTCCAGCATGAAGCCGCCGAGCAGCGGGCCGCAGGCGAAGCCGAGCGCGTTGACCGCCGCCCAGATACCGATCGCCTTGGCGTGCTCCTCGGGCGCGAAGATCTGCATCACCACCGCGAGGGTCGTGGTCAGCAGCAGCGCGCCGCCGACGCCCATCCCGGCCCGCGCGGCGATCAACTGGCCCGTGCTGTCGGCCAGTCCGGCTACCAGCGAGCCCGCGCCGAACAGGGTCAGGCCCGCGATCAGCATCTTCTTGCGGCCGTAGCGGTCGGCGGCGCTGCCCGCGCTGAGCAGGAGGCCGGACTGCACCAGGGAGTACGCGTTGATCATCCACTGGATGTCCGAGGTGGCCGCGCCCAGTTCCTCGGTGAGGGAGGGGATCGCGACGTTCAGGACGGTGTTGTCGAGGACGACGGTGAGCTGGGCGAGACAGATGACGCCGAGGATGAGCCAGCGCTGGGGGTGGCCCTGGGAGACGGTGACGGGTGCGGGAGCGGACATGTTGTACACCGTAGAACAGCTCCTATACGGCGTACAACAGAGATATGAGAGAGGGCGGCGGCCACATTCGGCCACCGCCCTCCTGTCAGCTACGGATCAGCTGCTCGCCTTCTGCGTCAGGTCGTAGAAGGTGGCCGAACCCACCGTCACCTTCTTGAAGTTGGCCTCGACCCAGCTGGTGATCTGCGAGGACGTGCCGCTGCTGCTGCCGCCCATGCCGCCGCCGGAGCCGCTGGAGATGAAGTAGTGGACCTTGCCGTCCGCCACGTACTCCTTGAACTGCGCCAGCGTCGGGGACGGGTCGGTGCCGTTGAAGCCGCCGATCGCCATGACCGGTTCGCCGGTGGAGAGCTGGTAACTCGCCGCGTTCTGGGCGCCGATGGCCGCCGCGACCCAGGTGTAGTCGCCGGAGTCGGTTTCCAGGAGCTTCTTGGCCTCGTCGGAGACGGTCGCGCCGTTGAGGAGGCCGCCGACGCCGCCACCCATGCCGCCGCCTTCGCCGGTGGTGCCGCCGGGCATGCCGCCGTTCTGCCGGCCCTGGCCCTGCTGCTGGCTCTGGCCGCCCTGGGAGTTGCCGTTGCCGTTGCTGTTGCCGTTCTGGCCGGGCATGCCGCCACCGGGGAAGCCGTTGCCGTTGCCGCCCTGCTGGCCCTGGCCCTGCGTGTTGCCGTTCTGCTGGTTCTGGCCCGGCATGCCGCCGCCCATACCGCCGCCGCCACCGGGACCGCCCCGGCCGCCCATCATGCTTGCGCCGGCGGGACCGGCCGTCACGATGGAGCCGGTGTGGCCCTCCTGGAGCGTGCTGACGGTGTACGCCGTCGGACCGGCCAGCGAGGCCGCCAGGCCCACCGACGCCGCCGCGAGGGCGAGTTGCCGGTTGATCCGGCCCGCGAAGACCAGGCCGAGCGCGGAGACCAGGCCGCCGATCAGGACCAGCCACTTCAGCCAGGGCAGGTAGTCCGGGGTGCGGTTGAGCAGGACGTAACCCCAGGCGGCGCTGGCCACGACCGCGGCCGCGAGGGTGAGGGACGCCCAGATGTCCTTGCGCCTCTCCCACAGCAGGGTCGAGCCCATGCCGATCACGGCGGCCAGGTAGGGCGCGAGGGCGACGGTGTAGTACTGGTGGAAGATGCCGGCCATGTAGCTGAAGACGACCATGGTGATGAGCAGCGAGCCGCCCCAGACGAGGAACGAACCGCGGGTGACGGACGTCCGCTTGAGCTTGCGCGTCGCCACCAGGCCCGCGACCAGCAGGATCAACGCGGCCGGGAGCAGCCAGGAGATCTGGCCGCCGATCTCGGAGTTGAACATCCGGTCCCAGCCGGTCTCGCCCCACTGGCCGGTGCCGGTGTTGCCGCCACCGCCGCCGACGCTGCCGGTCTCCTCGCCGTTGAGGCGTCCGAGGCCGTTGTAGCCGAAGGTCAGCTCGAGGAAGCTGTTGTTCTGGGAGCCGCCGATGTAGGGGCGGGAGGACGCGGGCCACAGCTCGACGATCGCGACCCACCAGCCGCCGGAGACGATGATCGCGGCTGTCGCCGCGGCCAGCTGTCCGAGGCGCTTCTTCAGCGACACCGGCGCGCAGACCGCGTAGACGATCGCGAGCGGCGGCAGGATCAGGAAGGCCTGGAGGGTCTTGGCGAGAAACGCGAAGCCGATCGCGACACCGGCCCACAGCAGCCACTTCGTCCGGCCGTCCTCCAGGGCGCGGACCACGAAGTAGCAGGCCACGGCCATCAGCAGGGCCAGCATGGCGTCCGGGTTGTTGAACCGGAACATCAGCGCCGCGACGGGGGTGAGCGCCATCACGGCGCCCGCGATCAGACCGGCCGCGGGGCTGAAGCGGCGGCGGACGGAGGCGTACACGACGGCGACCGTGCCGATGCCCATGAGGACCTCGGGCATCAGGATCGCGAAGGAGCTGAGCCCGAAGACCCGCACCGACAGGGCCATCGGCCACAGCGCGGCCGGGGGCTTGTCGACGGTGATGGCGTTGCCCGCGTCCAGCGAGCCGAAGAAGAACGCCTTCCAGGACTGGCTGCCGGCCTGGACCGCCGCGGAGTAGAAGGAGTTGGCGTAGCCGGAGGAGCTCAGGTTGGAGAAGTAGAGCGCCGCGGTGACCAGCAGCAGGCCCCAGAACGCGGGCCGTGCCCAGCGGGCGTCCTCGGGGCGGCCGCGCCACAGTCTCTTGACGAAGGGCTGCTTGGGTTCGCCGGCCTCGGGGGCGGGCGGGGCCGTGGAAGCCGAGGGCTCCTGGACGGCCGTACCGGTGATGGTCATCGGGGGTCCCCCGGGGTGTTGTCGGAGGGGCGCACCGGCTGAAGCTGCACGGTGGCGTCCCGCCAGGTCTGGTCCGCGGCTTCACCGGCGCGGATCTGGGTGTCGTACGAGTACTGGGGCGCCGTCGGGCGCTGCGGCAGCGGCGCGTAGTGCAGCTGCCGGGTGGGGTACTGCGTGGAGTGGGTGGGCGAGGAGGGGGCGGGGGCCGGCTGGTGCGAGGCCACCACCGTCGACTCGCGGCGCTCGGGGAAGACCCAGGCGCGGAAGAGCAGGAAGCGCAGCACGGTCGCCGCGAGGTTGGCGGCGACGAGGACCGCCAGCTCGGTGGAGTGCGCCGGGTCGCTGCTGGCCGCGTTGAGAGCGGCGAGGGAACCACTGGTCAGTGCGAGGCCGATGCCGAAGACGACCAGCCCTTGGGCCTGGTGCTTGACGGCGCTCCCACCGCCGCGCACCCCGAAGGTCAGCCGGCGGTTGGCCGCAGTATTGGCGACGGCCGAGACCAGCAGGGCGAGCGCGTTGGCGACCTGCGAGCCTCCGAACTGCCGGAAGACGCTGTAGAGCAGCAGATAGAAGAGGGTCGAAAGCCCACCGACCACACAGAACCCGACGAGCTGGCGGGCCAGCCCCTTCGGTACGTCCTGGATCTCACGGTCGCGCGGATCGTCGCCGAACGGCCGGGTGATCCGGTCCAGCGGCAGGGAGCCGGTGGCCAGGGCCTTGCCCACCCGCCACACCCCCTTGAGGTCCTCGGTCGCCGTCTTCACGATGTGGACGGTGGAGTCCGGGTCGTCGACCCAGTCGACGGGCACTTCATGGATACGGAGCCCCGCGCGCTCGGCGATGACGAGCATCTCGGTGTCGAAGAACCAGCCGGTGTCCTCGACCATCGGCAGCAGCACCTGGGCGACATCACGCCGGATCGCCTTGAAGCCGCACTGCGCGTCCGAGAAGCGGGCCTGGAGCGAGCCGCGCAGGATCAGGTTGTACGAGCGGCTGATGAACTCCCGCTTGGGGCCGCGCACCACACGGGAGGAGCGGGCGAGCCGGGAGCCGATCGCCAGGTCGGAGTGGCCCGAGATCAGCGGGGCCACCAGCGGGAGCAGGGCGTTGAGGTCGGTGGACAGGTCCACGTCCATGTAGGCGAGGATCGGGGCGTCCGAGGCGGACCACACGGTGCGCAGGGCGCGACCACGGCCCTTCTGCTCCAGGCGGAAGTTGCTGACCTCGGCGATCTCCGCCTCCAGCCGTGACGCCACCTGTGGGGTGGTGTCCGTCGACGCGTTGTCCGCGATCGTGATGCGGAACGCGTACGGGAAGGTGCGCTTGAGGTGCTCGTGCAGTCTCAGCACACACGGCTGGAGGTCCTTCTCCTCGTTGTAGACGGGGATCACTACGTCCAGGACAGGCGCACCGGCGGCTCCGGCCGGGAGGTGCTCCCGCGCCGGCAGATTGCCGGGAGAAGAGTCGGTTCGCATGACAACGACTCTGGTCAAGTGCCCTGTTGCACCCATGTGCTGGCACTGTGCTGTACCTGTGAGTGCGATTGCCAGTTCGTTTCGGGGGCCGGGCGGGGGGCCACCGGGGCGAGCGCGGGCAGATGCACGGTGAACACGGTCCGCCCCGGAACGCTGTCCACGGTCACGGCACCGCCGTGCGCCGTCACCACGGCCTGCACGATGGCGAGCCCGAGCCCGGTGGACCCGGAGGCCCTGGACCGCGAGGAGTCACCGCGCGCGAACCGCTCGAAGACATGCGGCAGCAGATCGGGCGGGATGCCCTGGCCGTTGTCCTCGACGTCCACGCACATCCAGGGTCCGCGCCGCTGGATACGGGCGGTGATGGTGGTACCGGGCTCCGTGTGCTTGCGGGCGTTGCCGAGCAGGTTGATGAGCACCTGCTGGAGGCGTGCGGCGTCGCCGGAGACGAGGGCGGGTTCATCGGGCAGGTCGAGACGCCAGTTGTGGTCCATGCCGGCCGCGCGGGTGTCGCTGATGGTGTCCACGACGAGCGGGATGAGATCGGTCTGCTCGAACTGGAGGGGCCGGCCGGCGTCGAGCCGCGCGAGGAGGAGCAGATCCTCGACCAGCAACGTCATCCGGCCCGCCTCGGACTCGATACGGCCGAGGGCGTGCCGGGTGTCGGGGCCGATCTGCTCTCTGCCGCGTCTGGTCAGCTCGGCGTAACCGCGGATGGAGGAGAGGGGGGTTCTGAGCTCGTGACTGGCGTCGGCGACGAACTGCCGTACGCGCATCTCGCTCTGCTGACGCGAGTGCAGGGCGGCGTGGACGTGGTCCAGCATCCGGTTCAGCGCGGCGCCCACCTTGCCGACCTCGGTGTTCGGGTCGCATTCCGACTCGGGGACACGTTCGCTGAGGTTCACCTCGCCGGTGTGCAAGGGGAGTTCGGAGACACGGGTCGCTGTCGCGGCGACGCGGCGGAGGGGGCGGGTGGCTACGCCGACGATGACGGTACCGGCGATACCGGCGGCGATGAGACCGGCGGCGGTGACGCTGGCTTCTACGGCAATGAGGGTGTTGAGGGTGTTGTTGACTTCGGCGGTGGGCAACGCGACGTAGTAGTCGCCCTTGGTGCCGGAGGCGTACTTGACGCGGTACTCACCGAGGCCGGGGATGTCGACGGTGTGCGTCTTCCGGTCCTGGGAGACCTGGTTGAGCACCTCCATCGCCTCATCGCTCAGATCTTTCGCCGTCGGTTCGTAGGAGTCGTTCTTCACGCCGACCTTGGCGTCGGTGATGTTGCTGTTCTGGACCGAGGCCACGACGGTGCCTTCCTGCGGCCCCTTGACGAGGTTGCTCAGGTCGGACGTGGCCCCCTGGGGGAGGGCGTCGCCCTCACCCTTGACGTCCTTGCCGGGCGGGGCGCCCAAGCCGGCGGCCCGCGCCGCGGACTCTCCGACCTTGGTGTCCAACTGCTCGTACAGATGCGACCGCAACGCAAGCGTCGTCACCGTACCGATCACCGCGCACACCACCGCGATCAGCACCACGGACGCGACGACGAGCCGCGCCCGCAGGGTACGCGGCTTGCCCAGTCGCTTCTTCTGCGTACGCGGCCGTCGTCGTCCGCTCATGACGCGGCGGGCTTGATCAGGTAACCGGCTCCACGCCGGGTGTGGATCATGGGCTCACGGCCGGCGTCGATCTTGCGACGGAGGTACGAGATGTAGAGCTCGACCACGTTGGCCTGGCCGCCGAAGTCGTAGGACCACACACGGTCGAGGATCTGCGCCTTGCTGAGCACGCGCCGCGGGTTGCGCATCAGGAAGCGCAGCAGCTCGAACTCGGTGGCGGTGAGATGGATGCCCTCGCCGGCCCGCGACACCTCGTGGCTGTCCTCGTCGAGGGTGAGGTCACCGACGACCAGCACGGAGTCCGAGCGCCGGTCGGCGGCACCGGAGCGGCGGATCAGCCCGCGCAGCCGGGCCACGACCTCTTCGAGGCTGAAGGGCTTGGTGACGTAGTCGTCGCCACCGGCGGTGAGCCCGGCGATCCGGTCCTCGACGGCGTCCTTCGCGGTGAGGAACAGGACGGGAACGTCCGGCAGCTCACGGCGCATGCGCCCCAGGACGGTCAGCCCGTCCATGTCGGGCAGCATCATGTCGAGAACGACGGCGTCGGGCCGGAACTCCCGAGCCGTCTGGATGGCACCCGTGCCATCTCCCGCACTCCGGATCTGCCATCCCTCATAGCGCAGGGCCATGGACAGCAGCTCGGTGATCGACAGCTCGTCGTCCACCACAAGCACTCGGACGGGGCTCCCGTCCGGCCTCAGCAGTTCGGTGCGCCCCTGGGGCGAGGTCGTGGTCATGTGGCCACACTGTCTGGATCCTCTGAGAGCACGCTTTCCAGAACCTGTGATTTCCCTGAGAAACTCACAGGGACCTCTCAGGGAACGCCCTGGAGGCTCCTTGCCTTCTCAGCGGCCGGACCTCTCACCGGTCGGCCCGCTGGAAGCCGTGACTGTGCTCGACCCGGGCGATGTGCAGTGAGTACCGCTCGTACCAGTGCGCCCGCCCGTGCTCCTTGGCCTCCCGGTGCTCCGCGTTCTGACGCCACTGCTCGATGCCGGCCAGGTCCCGGAAGTAGGCGATGGTGATCGACAGCCCGCCCGGTGTGCGGGCCGAGTCCTCGCCGAGGAAGCCGGGGATGTGCTGGACCAGCTCGCCCATGCGCTCCGCGGTGGCGCCGTATCCGGTGTCCTCCTCGGTACGCAGGGAGGTGAAGACGACGGCGTAGTACGGAGGTTCGTGGGCGGCGACGGGTACGACAGGTGCAATACGGTGATCGCTCATGTCATCCACGGTCGTTCCCGGCCGGGCGCCGTGTCCAGGCACCTTGCCGAAAGGGATCCGGGAGGGATCCGAGTCTTTGCCATCCGCCTCCAGCGGGTCGCCCGAACCGTCGGGCCTGGCAGAGCTGTCAGGTCCGTCAGGTCTGTCAGAACAATCCGTCCTGCACCCCTGTCGCCCTCCTGAACTCCCGCACCGGCACCGAAAGTTCCTCGGTGTCGACGGGGATCAGCCCCCACCCCGTCATCAACCGCGTGTCCAGCACGACCACTCCGCCCCCGGTCTCCAGATGCAGATCGGGTCCGGCGGCGGCGACCAGCCGTCCTCCCACCGCACCCCCGGCGACGAGTTCGGCGACCACACCGGCGGGGGCGGGCAGGTCCGCCAGCCCGAACACCCGCACATGGTCGACGGGTTGGCAGGGCTCGGCCCGCAGCGACTCCGGCCACCCGCCCAGCCCCACGGCCCGTGCGTGCAGTTCGCGGATCTCGGCGGCCCGCTCCGCCTCGGTGCCGGGCAGCCCGGACCGCACCGCCCGCTTGTCGGCGTAGGGAATGCGGTCAGGCACCCGCAGGGCGGCCCGCAGCAGCTCCTCCGTCCGCCGGGCCGCCATGAGCGGGCCGACGCCGAGCCAGGTGAAACAGACCGCACCCTGTTCGAGCAGCCGCGCGGAGCCCCGTTCTTCGGCGGTGATCCCGACCTTGGTCATGCCGGGTCCGAACCAGGCCAGATAGACGTGGTACGGCCGTGGATCGTCCGCGATGGTGTCGGCGGCGACGGAGTGTGCCCGGTCCAGCCGCGCGCACTCCTCGCACCGCGCCCCCGTACTGCGCCCCGACACGGCCGACCGCACCGGACACGCATGCCCCCGCGCGCCCACACATGTCCGCACACCCCCGTCCGCGACCCCGAAGGCCACCCGTTTCCCCCAGGTCAGCGCACTGCGCCGACCGCCTTCCCACGCCAGCTCGGGACCGTCCGCCGCCCACCGCAGCCCCGAGCACTTCCATGCATGTGCCATCGCAGACGAGAGTAGAGGCCGGCACTGACAGCGGGCGGTGAGCAGCGGAAACAGAGGTCAGCGAGCGGCCGCCGCCGCCGCGGGCTCCGGCTCCCCCGTCACCACGACCGGCCCCGCCCCCGGCTCGGGCACCGGCTCCACCGCCGTACTCCTGACCCGGCCCCGTCCCGCCAGCCGGCACCCCACGCACCCCGGATGCCCGTCGCGCGCCGAGCTGTCCCGCACCCGCATCCCCCACTCCTCCCGAGGCCGTCGTCCCGGCGGCTTGCCCCAGCCGGTGAGGTGCAGGGCCCAGGTGACGAGGGCGCTCACCACGACGATGGCGAGCCCGCCCGCCAGCACCGGGGCGGACACCATGATCGTCCCGATTCCCAGAACGGCCGATCCGACGACGGCCACGGCGCATCCGGTCCACCCCGCGACCGTGTGCCCCTCGTCATACTGGTGCGCACTCACGTACCCGCCTCCCGCTCACAGCAACAGAACATCTCACGACGTAAGAAATTTAGCAGCGAAACCTCTCACGATCTAAGGTAATCAGCAGATGCAAGCCGAGCCCCGCCCCGCCGCCACCCCGGCCCAGGCGCTGTCCTCGATGGACTCCCTCATCGCGACGCATCTGCTCGGCCAGCAGGAGATGGCCCAGCGGCTGGGCCTGAACGTCACCGATCTCCTCTGCTTCGGCTGCGTCCTGAAGGCAGGCGAGAACCTGCTCACCGCGGGTGACCTCGCGGAGCACGCCCATGTCACGACGGGCGCGATGACCGGCATCCTCAACCGCCTCGAACGCGGCGGCTACATCACCCGCCGGCCCGACCCCGACGACCGCCGCCGGGTCCGCGTCGCCGCCGTCCCGGCCGCGGTCGCCCGCGTCGAGGCCCTCTACGGCCCCTACTACGCCCGCCTCAACACCCTCTTCGCCGACTACTCCGCGGACGAGATCGCCGTACTGGACGACTGGTTCACACGCACGACGGGACTGGCGCTGGAGTACATCGAGGAACTCCGGGGCCAGGACGGCGAGTAGGGCCTGGCGCAGGGCGATGGTGGGGCTGGCTCCACCATCGATTCGGTAGGGGACACCCTCGTTCCGAGGGGCGCGCGACGAGATCGTAGAACCACGCTGATCCGGGCTGAAGCCGCGGTGAAACTCCACTGAAGCCGGTCCGGGGTCAGCTGTGGTCCGTCAGATTCGCGCCCCGCCCGGAAGGAACCGTCATGGAGACGCAGCGCACAGGGGCCGAGCCGGTGGGCCCGCTCGCTTCCTTCGTCCGGTTCGTGGTGTGCGGCGGCGGGGTCGGGGTCCTGTCCAGCGCGGCGGTTCCGCTGCTGGCGCTGCTGATGCCCTGGGCGGCGGCGAACGCGGTGATCACGGTCGCGTCGACGATCCTCTGCACCGAACTGCACGCCCTGTTCACCTTCGGCACCGGCGGCCGCGCGGGTCTGCGCCGCCACCTCCAGTCGGCCGGTTCGGCGACCGCCGCCTACGTCGTGACCTGCGCCGCGATGTTCGTCCTGCACTCGGTGCAGTCCTCGCCGAGCCTGGCCTGGGAGCAGGCGGTCTACCTCGGCGCCTCCGGTCTCGCCGGGATCGGCCGGTTCCTGGTGCTGCGGCTGTTCGTCTTCGCCGGCCGCAAGGAGACGAAGGCTGTGGCGGTACGTCCCGTGCGCGGCGGCCGCGTCCACCACGGCGACCTGCTGCTCGCCCGCTGACCTCCTCGCCTTCGGGGCCCCGGATCTCCCGGGGCCCCGTTCATGCGGTCAGGAGCCGTCGGCCCGGATCGCGTACACGTACCGCTTGTCGACGTACTCGCTGGCGTTCCAGATCACTGACTCGCTGTACGACCAGCCCGACGCGCCGCTGCTGTGGAAGCTGAGGTCCTCGGAGCCGATGGCGAGATCGGCGATGGTGCTCGCGCTGTTCGCGCCGGAGGTGAAGGTGCGCAGCGTGCCCGCGGTGGACTTGCCGGCGCTGACCGAGAGGTAGTGCTTGGTCTTGCGGGAGACGACGCCCTGGATCTTCTGCTGGGCGACGGTGACGGCCTCGGTCGCGGTGAGCGAACCCGGGTGCCGGTCGGTGTAGTCGAGCTCCCAGCGGACCACCTTGGGCACGGTGTTGGTGGGCTTGGTCGAGCCGAGGAAGGGGTCGCCCGGCTCGTCGTAGTCGACGACGCCGGAGAGCGAGTACTCGCCTATCACCAGGCTGTCGGGCGTGCTGGCGCGGTCGAGGCCTATCGCCGAGTAGCGCAGCCAGGTTCCCGCGTTGTCGTAGGCGTGGCTCTGCGGGAGGACGTACTTGTAGCCGTAGCCGTAGTACCGACCGTCGGTGTGCAGACCGCACACGTCCTTCTCCGTGGTGGGGACGGTGAAGAGGGTGTTGAGGTCGAAGATCCTGAGACCCTTGTACGTGTCGACGACGTACAGCAGATTGCCGTACCACATGATGCCGCCGGCGTGTTTGCGGACGGGGTTGAAGGAGTACGCGCCCGTGCCGGTCCTCACCGGTTCGACCAGCAGTACATGCCGATAGGTGGGTGCGGAGGGGTTGTTGTAGTCGACGAAGGTGAGCCGCATGCCCTTGTCGAGCGCGTAGTCGTCGTCGCCGTCTTCGTCGGGGTCGGTCTCGAAGTACCAGGAGACCAGGATGACCTTGTTGCTGCCGCCCTCGGGGTAGAGCCCGTTGCCGTAGGCGTCGGCGCTGGTGGTGACGCCCTGGGGTATCCAGTAGGCGACCTTCTGGTCGTCGGGGTCCCAGGCGAAACCGGCCTGGAAGGCCTCGGACGTGCTGGGGGCGCTGCTGAGCGCGTCGGCGCTGTGGTTGGTGTCGGCTATGACGGTGGTCGCGTCCACCTTGGTCAGACTGGCCGCCAACCCGGCTGCCAGGGCGGCGAATTCGCCGTGGCTGTTGGAGGAGCGGCTGGTCAGTGAGTACTGGCCGGCTTCGATGGTCGCGGCGTGCGCGGCGGTGGGGGCGAGCAGGCTGCCGGCGGCACCGACGAACGGTGCGGCGGCCATGCCCTTGATGATCGCTCTTCGCGTCATGGTCATGACGCGAGAAAGTATGCGGATTCGAACAGGCAGCACAAGCACATACGTTCGTCACCAACAGGCAAGGGCAGCACGCCACTTGCTCCGGGTCCCTTTCCGGCGGGACCTCGTCCGACTCCGACGTAGCACGCCCGCGCGGCTCCCGGGCGGCCGTTCTCGAGCCCCGGTCGAGGGGTGCTAGCCGTCCCCTGGGGTACGGCTAACTACACCCCCCACGCGGTAGGTCGCTCCATGGCGGCTGAAGGCCGAGGGGGGCATCGTGGAAAGCAGAGGATCCGAGAGGCACAGACCCGAGGCACAGCCCGAGGCACATCACACCTCCCCGGAAGGACATCCCATGCAGTCGCTGCCCTCCCCCGAGCCGAACACCACCGTGGCCGCCCTGACCGAGACCGCGCACGAGAGCGAACTCGCCCCGCTCCTCACCGCCTGGGACCAGACCCACTCGCCCGCGGCCGACCCCGAGTGGCGCCACCTCCTGGACGAGCTGGCCCACCCCCGCACCACCGAGGCGTTCCACCGCCTGGCAGGAGCCACGGCTTGAACCCGCCCCCTTCTTACCGCCAGACCCAGAACGCCAGAGGCCCCGGACATCCCGCCGGGGCCTCTTTCGTGTGCGGATGCCGGCGGTCCCTCTCCTACGCGGACTCGACGCTCAGCGCGCAGTCTGTCGCCGCCCCCGACAACGCGAGAGGCCCCGGATCTCTCCGGGGCCTCTCGCTTCATGTGCACTCGGCAGGATTCGAACCTGCAACCTTCTGATCCGTAGCTCTATGTGGATCAGTCGGTAGCGGTCATACCTGTCGCCTCATGGCCCTACGAGGAGGCTACCGGGCGCAGTTGGTTGCTGTGGTTGCTGTACTTCGCTGCTGTACCGCCCCTGCGAAGAGAACGGTCGTCAGGGCGAGGGCATCGGCGTAAGCGCTCGCCACGTCAGCCGCTCTACGCCACGTGATCACGACGACTACGACCACTGTGATCACCCACGGTCTTAGGCCGGGGTTTGACAGCCTCCACGAGGGAAGGGCCACACTCATGCTTGAACCTCCTACGGTTCGGGCCCACCCGGTCGCCTCGCCTGCCAGCCTGCGACTGGGTGGGTGCTTCGTGGACCCGAGGCGGGGCAGCTTAAGTTGCAGCGGTCGGCCGCGCTCGCTACAACCCGGCGATCTGTTGACTGCGGACCGGAAGAACACCCTTCGCTTTCGGGCATGCGGCCATCCCTCCCCCTTCTCGGGCTGCGACTGGCGTCGCAGACTTGGATTCTTTAGCACTCCGCCCAGGACTGGCAAACGGGCAGGTCAGAGCGGTTATCCACTAATTACTTTCGCATACCACTTGCGCATACGAAATTGCAGACCACTTGTGCAAGCGAAAGTTCGCGGACAACTTTCGAGAACAGCATTCGCGAACGTATTTCGCGGACGACATTCGCGAACAGCATTCCCGGACAACTTTCGCGAACAAAGATCCCGCGAATGAAATGTGTGGTGCACATTGCCGAGCGGTCGGCGTAGCGACTTTGGCCGGGAGCTGCTTTGGCGCGAGTGATCATGGCCCCGTAAGCTCATGGCGAGTCGGGCAGTCTGTGGACCTGCCCGTTAAAGCACGACGTTGGGGCCATGATCTTCGAGGCTCGCGCCAAAGTGGCTGGCTAAAGTCGCGGAGCCGACCGCCCCAGCCACGGGGCATCGGCCACGGTAGCGAGGTAGCCCGCGGGGAACCGCCGCCGCGATCCGGCCTTCTCGGTAACCCAAAGCGTCGTTGACCTGGTGTGCGGCAATCCCCTGTACCTGATGACCCGGTGCTTGGTTCTTGGCCGCTGCTGGTGGCGACGGGCGGGCGGCGGTGCGCGGCCGGTGGCGGAGACATAGAGGCGGCGCGGCGGCGACCGACCGGCGCCGCCGCGCGTGCGCGGCCCCTCGGTCCCCTTGGATCGATCCCGACTTCGTTGGGCGGCTCGGGTCTTATGGTCTTGATGGGGTGTCTCGTGCTCGTGCGCCTTATGGTCCCTACGGGTGCTGATGGGTCTTCCATCCCTAGGCCGGATCGCGGCGGCGGTTCCCCGCGGGCGTACCCCGCGTCACCGGAGCAAGAGCCCCAGGTCATAGGGCGGTTGGCGTTCGCGGCCGGAGCAGGACGGCCGCGAGCGCAGCGAGCCTTGATGAAGTAGGGAAAGTCCTACCGCACCGGGATCAGCTGCTTGGGGCGACATAGCACACCGCATCGATGCTCTGGCCGTCCCCGTAGTGATGCGGAGCTCGGCCGATCTCGCGCCAACCAAGCCGCTCGTAGAGGCGTATGGCAGCGGAGTCTTTTGTCATCACGTCCAAGACCAGTCGAATTCCATGCTCGTTGCCGTAGCTCATGGCAGCCCGCATGAGACGCTCACCGGCAGCGTGTTTCCGGGCAGCTTTGACGACGAACAACCTGGCGAGAACGGCGATTTGATCCTCACTGTCGCCGCTCTCCTGCATCCAAAGCGAGACGGCGTCTTCACCCCGCGGGCGCATGATCGCGACATGCCCGACGACGGACCCATCGAGCTCTGCCACCCACGCGGCGATCACGTCATCGGAGCGCAACCAAGCCTCGGGCTGCTCTACCCCCTCAACCGGGTATCCGTCAGTGGAATGCACCTCGACCAATGCCGACGCGGCTTCACCTAGATCTACCTCTTCGAAGGGACGGACAGTCAAAGACTCCACCTGCGACTCCTGTCACTCGACTGGCAGTTCGTAGAGCAGGCCGGTTTGGTCGGCTCGATGCACGTAACGAGAGACTTCGAAGGGAACGCCTTCCTGGTCCAGGCTCGTATGCAGCACTTCCAGAACCGGAACGCCGGGCAAGAGCCCCAGGATCTCCGCCTCTTCAGGCGTGGGCATCCTTGCGCTGATCTCGTCGCGGACGCGCGTCATGACGTGCCCGAGCTCCTCTAGGCGGCCGTAGATGCCGTCTTTCCCCGTTTTGGCTTGCATGAGAAGTGTTCCTTGCGCTTCGTCCCACCTGATGTAGGTGGACACGATTTGCACCGGCACGTCGTCTGCGTAGTAGTGGTTTTCCCGGTGGACGACGCTCTCTTCGTCGGCAGGCACCTTCAGGCGTTCTGCCACGTCCGCCGGTGGCTTTTCACGAGCGATGGACGGGACCTCGATCCTGGCCACCTTGCCCTGACGCTTCGCTTCCAGTCGGAATGGCGTCAAGCCTGTCTCGCGGTTCTTGAGCGAGTAGCGATCGCTGCCGAACCGGAACAGCCTCTGCGGCTCGCGTACGAAGACGCCACTTCCGTGCTTCGCGGTGACGAGCCCCTGTTCGGCAAGTATCCGGATGGCCTCGCGGGCGGTGTTCCGTGCCGAACCGTACCTCTCGGCTAGCGCGCGCTCGGATGGCAGCTTGTCGCCGCTTTGCAGCTCTCCGCTCTCGATCTGATGGCGGAGATCTTCGGCGATGCGCCGACTGGGCGGCTGCGGAGTCGAGGGGCGGGCGGACGTCATGCCCGGAGTTTAGCAACTGGCTCAAGCCACCTTGTTGACCCCGACGGCGACCTGTGCTCAACTGGCTTAAGCCAGTAAGTGGCTCAAGCCAGTTGGCCCACCTGTGGTGTGCCACGAGCAAGGAGTGATGTGCCATGCGTCAGATTCCCGTCGACACCACCGGCGCGATCGTGATGGTCGCCAAGACCCCGCAGCCGAAGGTCAAGGACCGTCGTACCGGCGAGATCGCCACCGATGCCGAGACCGGCGCGACCCTGATGACCGTGGACGTGATGTTCGCGGCCAACGACGAGGTTGAGATCCTCTCCCTCACCGTCCCGGAGCCGGGCATCACCGGTGAGCTGGCCATGGGTACTCCGGTTGCGCTGACTGGGGTGATCGCGCGGCCGTGGGAGAACGAGTTCAACGGCCAGAAGCGGCACGGGATCGCGTTCCGTGCGGTGGCCGTGACCTCGCTCGCCGCCGCTGCGTCGAAGCCGAAGGCGGCCTGAGCCATGCTGGAGCTGTTAGGGATCGTGCTCGCGGTCCTGGTCGGAGTGGCGCTGCTGCTTCGGTGGCGCCGTCCGGTCTGGTACTGGCTGACCTTCGGCGTCACCCTCGCCATGCTGCGGGTCCGCTTCCGCTACGCCACCACCATGGAGGCCTGCCGCCTGACCATGCCCGCTTCGCGGATGCGCCGCGCGCTGGCCCGCTGGGCAGGCAAGCCCGTCCCACCGCAGCGGGTCCCGCGCCTGCTGTGGATCAGGCCGACCCGGACCGGTGTCCGACTGCGGATCAGGCTGTGGCCTGGCCAGGACGCGTTCGAATTCTCCGCCGCTTCCGACCGGCTGCGCCACTCCTTCGCCGTCCACCAGGTCACCTCGCGTGAGATCAAGCCGGGTGTCATCGAACTGACCCTGACCGGCTACGACGTGCTCAAGCGGGTGCAGATGCCCGCCACACCTGAGCGCGACACGCTGAAGATTCCCCTCGCCCTGGTCGAGGACGGCACGGTGCACTACCGCGACTACCGGGAGGTTCCGCACTCGGTCACGGTCGGCGCCACGATGTCCGGGAAGTCCGTCACCCAGCGCACCGTGATCAAAGAACTCGCTGCCCAGCACGTTGCGTTGGTCGGTATCGACTGCAAGAAGATCGAACTCGGACCGTTCGCCCGCCGCTTCTCCGCGCTGGCCGACAACCCGGATGACGCGATGGAGCTGCTCGAAGCACTCGTTGCCCGGATGGAGGGCATCTACGACGTGATCCGCATCGAGCAGCGGATCAGCGCCGACACCCCCGATGGGGAGATCGCCGCGAACATCTGGGACCTGCCCGAGCCTCTGCGGCCGGTGCCGATCGTGGTCACGATCGATGAGATCGCCGAACTGACCCTGAGCACAAAGAAGAACGACCCGCGCCGCGACCGGATCGTCAAGGCCCTGGTCCGCCTGGCCCAGCTCGGCCGGGGCTGCGGGAATCTTCCTGGACATCTACGGCCAGCGCTTCGGCTCCGAACTCGGCGACGGGATCACCATGCTCCGCGCCCAGTTGACGGGCCGGATGGTGCACCGCGTCAACGACGAGTCGACGGCGAAGATGGCCTTCGGGGACATCTCCCCGCACGCGGTCTTCGCGGCCACGCAGATCCCCAACGACCGGCGCGGCATGGCGATCGTCGGCTACTCGACCGGCGAATGGGTGCGCATCCGCACTCCGCACACCTCGATGCGGCGGGCCGTGTCTGCCTGCAACCGGCATGCGGATCTGACCCCGGAGCTGCCGGAGCTGGCCTGCTTCCGCCCGCTGCTCGATCACGCGCCCGTCGAGGCGCCCGCGGTGGCCCAAGCCGCCTGAAATCCCCTCCTGTTCCACGGTCGGCGTGACCGCCTCGCGCCAAGTCCCTACCCGATCCATGCCTGATGGAAGGGAGATCGCTTCCCATGTGCCCGCACTGTGAGGACTTCGCCCGCACCGTCGAGATGCTCGCCGCCCTGGCCCTCTACTCCCACGTTGACGGCGCGGACATCGCCTTCATCGACGCCATGGGCCCGTCGCTGGTCGCGTCCCTGCCCGCGCCGCCGCCCGGCACCTTCCCGCCCGGCTACAACCCGGACGACGGCCCCCAGTACCCCGGACAGGGGTGATGGCCGTGGCCACCGCGAGGAAGCCCGCCCGCCGCCGGACCGCCAAGCCTGAGCCGGAGCCGGTCAAGTGCACGCCGTGCGGCGGTACCGGGGAGGTCTCCCGCGCCGTCCGCGTCGGCCGCAAGCAGCGCGTCGTGGGCCAGCAGACCGGGATGTGCCTGGCCTGCTTCGGCTCCGGCGAAGCCACCACCGACTGAACTGCCGGGGCAGGGCGGCCGGACACCGATCCCCGCCCCGCCCCTGGCCCAACACCCTGAAGGAGGTGAGGACATGACCCGCCAACTCCGCTTCGATGCCGTACTCATCCAGGCCGTGATTGCCGGGGCGCTGTCCTTCGCCCACCTGCACGACCTCGCCGCCGCGGCCGGGCAATCCGGCTGGAAAGCCTGGGCCTACCCGGTCTCCGTCGACCTGCTGCTCGTCGCCGCCTGGCGCAGGCTGCGTACCGGTGGCTCGTCCCGCCTGGCCTGGTCCTGGTTCCTGATCGCCCTGGTCGCCTCGCTCGGCGCCAACGTCGCCACCGCCGGATTCCTCGACCTGGCCCACCCTCCGGCCTGGCTGCGCTTCGGCATCGCCGGATGGCCCGCGCTCGCCTTCCTCGGCGGCACGCTCCTCGCCCACGCACCCTCGCCTGACCCGGCCGGGGACCGGGTGCCGGTTCTGCCGGCGCCCGCAGCCCCGGCCCCCGAACCCGACATCGAGCCAGAACAGGCACCGCAGAGCATCGCGCCCGCCGCTGACGAAGACACTCCCGCTCTGCCTGCCGCCGACCCGGCCCCGCCGGTTCCTGCGGCGCTGGTGGACCACGCCCGCAAGGTCGCCGACGACCACCACGCGCGCACCGGTAGCCGGATCGACACCGACACCCTGCGCGCCCGCCTCGGCGTCCCCGCCCCCATGGCCGACGCGATCGCCGCCCAACTCACCTGAACTGAAAGGACGTTCACCCATGGGCCTCTACCAGATCTGGAACGAGCTGCACCGCGTCGGCACCACCCACATCGGCGGCGGACCCGACCGACGCACCGGCGAGATGAAGTACGTCGCCGCCTGCGAGTCCGAAGACTGCGGCTGGTCCTCCGCCTACGACTCCTTCGAGGCCGCCTCCGTCGCCGCCCGCGGCCACGTCTGCCCCGTCCGCTGAAAGGAGATCGCGCGATGTCTGTCCCGCTGTGGTTCTTCCTCTTCTGCCTGGGCTGGGTCGGCGTCAAGCTCATCCGCCCGCCCTGGTGGCTCGTGCTGGTCCTGCTGATGGGCGGCTACCTGCTTGCCGACAGCTTGCTGGCCCCCGCCATCGACACCGCAACCAAGTAGAGAAGGGAGACCCCGCCATGATCCGTCCAAAGGTCCCGGTCAACCCGATGCCGACCGGCTACGCCGCACCGCCCGCCGTCGTCGAGCCGACCGCCGTCATCCCCAGCACCCCGTACGCCGCGCCGCCCGCCCCGACCGCTCCGGCGCCGTCGCGGCCGGTCGTGCAGCTCACCCCCGGCTCGGTCGTCGCCGTGGCCGGGATGGGCGTGGTCGTCGTGCTCGTCATCGGCGCCGTGCTCGTCTCGATGCTCCTCGCCGTCGCCATCACCGGCGCCTCACTCGCCATCTGCGCCCTGGTGATCCGCTCGATCCTCACCACCGACACCCGACGCTAACCGGCCCCCGGAGCGGCCTCGGTCACCACACTTCCGCCGCTCCGGGCGCCTCCCCAACCGATCCAATGAACCGGAAGGAAGTCCCATCATGACCGGCCCCAACCCGGCCCCGCAGTCCCTCACACGGGTCTGCCCGAACTGCCACGGCTTCGCCTCCGCCGCCGTCACCTCCGGCCTCGGCCGTGACCACCACGGCCACCTGCCCACGATCACCGTTGACTGCCCGGCCTGCCACGGCCACGGCACCATCCCTACTCGTGCCGTCCAGTTCGCCGGGGGCCGCGCATGAACGACACCGCGACCCTCGCGGGCCTGGACCCGGCCACCCTCGCCGACACACTGCGGGTGGCCGGGCAACCGGGCTTCGAGCGCTGGCAAGAGCAGATCAAGCGGACCGGAGGCTGCGCGGACCCGATCCACCTGACCGGATGGGTCCTGCACAAGGACAAGACCAGCGGTGAGGTCCTGCACCGCTACAGCACCGAACATGAACCCGGCGGTCGGCTGCGGATCGCGTGCGGCAACCGGCGTGCCTCGCGCTGCCCGGCCTGCGCCTGGACCTACGCCGGAGACACCTACCACCTCATCCGCGCGGGCCTAGCCGGAGATGACCGCCGGGACATCCCCGCCACCGTCCGCGATCACCCCCGGGTCTTCGCCACCCTCACCGCGCCGTCCTTCGGCCCGGTCCACAACCGGCCCGACCGCGGCGTCTGCCGTTGCGGGACTCGACACGCTGCTGACGATCCGGCCCTCGGCTCCGCCCTCGACCCGGACAGCTACGACTACGCGGGCGCCGTGCTCTTCAACAACCATGCCGGTGGATTGTGGATGCGCTTCACCAACCGGCTGCGCCGCGAGATCGCCGCCCGGGCCGGACTGACCCAACGCGAACTCGCCGACGTCTGCCGCATCTCCTACGGCAAGGTGGCCGAGTTCCAGAAGCGGGGCGCCGTCCACTTCCACGCCGTGATCCGCCTCGACGGACCAGACGGGCCCGACTCTCCGCCGCCCTCTTGGGCCACTACTGATCTGCTCACCGACGCGATCCGCGCCGCCGTCCGGCACTCCTACACCAGCGTCAGTGTGCCCGCCTCCGGTGACCAGCCCGCCCGCACCTTCCGCTGGGGCCGACAGCTCGACATCCGCCCCGTCAAAGCCTTCGGGGACGGCTCAGAGCTGACCGAACGGGCCGTCGCCTCCTACGTCGCCAAGTACGCCACCAAAGCCGCCGAGAGCACCGACACCGTTGACCGCCGGATCGGCAACAAAGAAGCCCTGGAACTCCTCGACATCCCCGACCACCCCCGACGCCTGATCGCCGCGTGCCTGGACCTGCACGCGCTCTACCCCGACCGCAAGCTACGCGACTGGGCCCACATGCTCGGCTTCCGCGGCCACTTCAGCTCCAAGTCCCGCCGCTACTCCACCACCCTCGGCGCCCTCCGCCAGACCCGCGCCGACTACCGCGCCGCCCAAGACCGCCAAGCACGCGGCCTCGACGACATCGAGCCGGACACCGTCCTCGTGCTGGCCGACTGGCAATACACCGGACACGGCCACACCCCCGGCGAATCCGCCCTCGCCGCCACCATCCACCGCGGCCTCCAACTCAACCGCGACACCGCCCGCCAGGAACTACCCACCCGACTCGCCTTGGAAGGAGCCGCAGCATGACCACCACGGTGATCGAAAGGAAGTGGCACACCACACCCGAGGTCGCTGACATGCTCGGCTACAGCCTCTCCAAGACCAAGATGCTGATCCTCACCGGCAAGATCCGCTCTATTAAGGACGGCCGCAACCGGCGCATCCTCCCCCGCTACGTGGACGAGTACGTCGAACGCCTCGCGCAGGAAGCCGAACAGGGGTGCTCTGCATGAGCGGCAAGCGTGGCAACGGTGAAGGCTCGATCTATCCGTACAAGAACGGCTTTGCGGCCTACGTCTGGGTCACCAAGCCGGACGGCACCCGGGCGCGGAAGTACGCCTACGGCAAGAGTCGCGAAGAGGTCCACGAGAAGTGGCTCAACCTCCACGCGGAGGCGAAGAAGGGACCGGTCGCGACCCGGCACCGGACGTTGGACGCGTTCCTCGCGTACTGGCTCGACTCGATCGTCAAGCCCAACCTGGCTCCCCTGACGTACGTCTCCTACGAGGGCTCCGTCCGCCTCTACATCGCTCCCTACCTCGGCGGGAAGCGACTCGACCGGCTCACGGTCCGGGACGTCCGCGAGTGGTTGACCAAGCTGGCGACCGTCTGCCAGTGCTGCGCTCAGGGCAAGGACAAGAAGCGGGCGCCCGCTCGCCGGAAGTGCTGCGCGGTCGGGGAGTGCTGCGAGTCGTACCCGTCCCGCCGCGTGATCCAAGCCGCGCGGGATGCTCTGCGGGCTGCCCTGACCCACGCGGTGACCGAGGAGGAGATCAGCAAGAACGTCGCCTCCCTGGTGAAGGTGCCCAAGCCTCGACGTCGCCGGATCAAGCCGTGGTCCGTCGCTGAGGCCGGGCAGTTCCTCACCGATGCCGCCGCCCGGGATGACCACCTCTTCGCGGCCTGGGTCGTGGTGCTCTGCCTCGGACTGCGTCGCGGTGAGGTGCTGGGCCTGACGTGGAAGTCCGTCGACTTCGAGCGCGGGGAGCTGTACGTCGACCACCAGATCCAGCGCGCCGGACGGCAGATCCTGCACCGCGAGACCAAGACCGAGGAGTCCGACGACTTCCTTCCCCTGCCGGCACTTTGCCTCAAGGCGCTCCGGATGCGCCGGGCTCAGCAGATCGGCGACCGGAAAGCCGCTGGGGAGCTGTGGCAGGGCAGTCATGATCTGGTCTTCACCACGAAGTACGGCACCCCGATCGAACCGGGCAACATGACGCGCATGTTCGCCCTTCGGGCTCGTCGTGCCGGGCTCCGGGTCATCCCGCTCCGGAACACGCGGCACACGTGCAGCTCGCTCCTGGTCGCACTGAAGGTGCACCCGAAGGTCGCTCAGCGCATCCTCCGGCACTCGCAGATCGCGATGACGATGGAGGTCTACGCCGAAGCGAGCGAGGAGGAGGTGCGCGCCGCCATCGGCAAGCTGTCGGACGCTATGGGCGGGACAGGCATCGACTAGTCGAAGCCTGCTGCTGTACTTCGCTGCTGTACGCCCCTGAAACGCCGAAGGCCCCGGATCTCTCCGGGGCCTTTGACCTGTGTGCACTCGGCAGGATTCGAACCTGCAACCTTCTGATCCGTAGTCAGATGCTCTATCCGTTAAGCTACGAGTGCTTGTTTTGTTTTCCCGCCGTTCCTTGCCCTTCCGGGCCGCTCGCGGCGACAGGAAGAACATTACATGACTGCCGCCGCCATGTGAAATCCGTTTGCCGTACCCGTTGTGAGCTGCGGAAACGACCCGAGAAGGCCTTGGCGGCAACGACGAAGCCCCGGCCGAAAGACCGGGGCTTCGTGATCAAGCGCGGAGGCGGAGGGATTTGAACCCTCGATGGGATTTAAGTCCCAAACCGCATTAGCAGTGCGGCGCCATAGACCGGACTAGGCGACGCCTCCAGCACAGCCGCCCGCGCGAGCGCGAGTGGTGCGTGCAGATGATGACACAGTCGAGCGTGGTGTCACCAATCGCCTCCCACGGTACTAGGCAGGCGGGCCGCAGGGCAAAGCCCTGCCGACGGTGCGGCAGGCGTGGCGCAACCGGTCGGCGGGGGGCGCGTTAGTCAGGTCATGCTCCAGTCCGCCCGGCTCGCCCGGCTCCTCGTCCTCGGCGCCTCCACTCTCGTCGCCGCCGGTTCCGTCACCGCCGTACCCGCCTCCGCCCATACCCTCATGCCCCCGCCCGCCCGCGACGACGACCGTGTCGGCGACCACCTCACCGTCACCGTGCGGAACGCGGGCGGTGGCAGGGACGGGACCTTCGAGCTGTACTGCCATCCCGGCGGCGGCACCCACCCCGACGCCGGCAGCGCGTGTGCCGCGCTCGACCGGGGTGCGCGCTGGGGCAAGGACGCCTTCGCCCCCGTACCGGAGCGGAGCCTGTGCACCATGCAGTACGGCGGGCCGGCCACCGCTCATGTGACCGGGACCTGGGCCGGGCGGCCCGTCGACGCGCGGTACGACCGGAGCGACGGCTGCCAGATCGGACGCTGGGACCGGCTCGTTCCCGTACTGCCCGACATGGGCCGGTAGGCAGGCAGTACCTCGCACAGGCATTTCATGGCGGAAACAGGGCGTCCGGAAAAGTCCTGCGAAAGTCCCACGGAGGTCTCGCGGAGGAGAAGCAGGTGGTCGCGCGTGCGGTCACACGTTCTACGTCACTTCGTCGTGCGACCTCCCTCTCATCCGGCGCCCCCGGCACAACCGGTGCCCTTAGACTCCCTCGCGTGACACGCCGCGGGCCGGTTGGCAAGATGGCCCGAACGGTCGGCAAGGTGCAGTAACAGGGAGGAAGCGTCTCGTGAGCAGCAGGCCATCCCGAGGCGCTGCTCGCCTCGCAGCCATACTCGACGCACTGCCCGACGCGTTGGTCCTGGTCAACGCCAACGGGACCGTCGTGAACGCCAACACCATCGCCCTCGAGGCCTTCGAGGCGCCGGGTACGGCTCTGGTCGGGCGCGGGCTGCTCGATCTGCTGCCCGAGTTCGACTCCAAGCTGATTCCGGGGTCGATGCGGCGGCCGGACCACATGGATCCGCGGGAGCAGACCAAGCCGACGCGGATGATCGCGCGCCGCACCGACGGGGCCGAGTTCCCGGTCGAGGTGACCAGCGCCAACCTCGAGAACGGCCAGCAGGCCTACGACAACTACGGCTACGGCGGCGACGAGCTGCTGATGCTCGTCGTACGGGACCTCACCGGGACCGTCGACACCGAGGCCGAGCTCGCGCGTTCGCAGCGGCAGACCGAGATGATCCTGCGGGCCGCGTCCGAGGGGGTCGTCGGTACCGACACCGACGGGCGGATCGTGCTCGTCAACCCGGCTGCCGCCCAGATACTGGGCTACCGGGCCAGCGACCTCGGCGGCCGCGAGCTGCACGAACTCATGCTGCACTCCCGCGCGGACGGCACCCCGTTCCCGTACGAGGAGTCCCCGCTCGCCGACACCCTGCGCTCCGGGCGCAAGCACCGGGTGCGCGGGCAGGTGGTGTGGTCGAAGAAGGGCGACAAGGTCTCCGTCGACCTGACGACCGCGCCGGTACGGGACGGTGACCAGCTCGTCGGCGCCGTCATGACCTTCACCGACCGGCGGCCCTACGACCAGCTCGCCGAGGAGAAGGACGCCGCCGAGCAGCGGCACGCGCAGGAGCTGGAGCGGCTCGCCGAGGAGCACGCCTCCGAGCTGACCGCGCTGCGCCAGAAGCACATCACCGAGATCGAGGAGCTCCAGGAGCAGCACGAGGAGGAACTCGCCGCGGGCGAGGAACGGTACGCCTCCCTCGGGGAGCGGGCGAAGGACCGGTACGAGGCGCTCGCCGGACGCCACGAGCAGCTCCTCACCCTGCTCGGGGCCTCCCTGCGCGGGCCCCTCGACGAACTGCGCCGCGAGCTGGCGGCGCTGGCCGCGGACGACGCCGGACAGCTGTGGCCCGAGGCCAACCAGGTGCTGCACCATCTGTCCGCCGGGTACTCGCGGATCACCCAGCTCATCGACAACGTCCTCGCCTACCAGCGCCTCGACACCGGCACCGACGGCATCACACGGACGAAAGTGATGCTCGACGCCGTCGTCGCGGCGGGCGTCGACGGGGCCGTGGAACTCATCGGGCCGGGGCGCGTGCAGTTCGCCGTGCATGCCCCGCCCATCGAGGCCGAGGTCGACCCGCAGCTCCTCGCCCGGGCCCTCGCCCACCTCGTCGCGGACGTCGCCGGCGTCGACGCGACCGGCAACGCGCCCGTGTCGGCGGGCGGTTACATGGACAACACCGTCGTCGTGGCGGCGGCACAGCGCGGCGAGGTCGTACGCATCGAGGTGCGCGGGCCGTACGCCGGGGGAGACCCGGTGCACGAGCCGATCGTGCGCGGGATCGTGCGCGCCCACGGTGGTGTGCTGCAGACGCATGACGTGCCGGGCATGAGCGGGAGCGCCTACGTCCTCGAAGTGCCCATCGGCGGTGGGGCGGGGGCCGTCGCGGCCGCCGGTCCGGCCGCGATCGAGCCGCCTGCCGGAACCGATGGCGGCGGGCGGCGCCGGGCGCGGCGGTCGTCCGTCGACGCGTTCCTGGAGAGCGATGCGCCGGAGGCTTCCGGCGTCGGCGCGGACGCCGACTCCGACGGGGCCGAGGGCACGCCCACCGGGCGCCGCAGAAGGCGTACGGAGCAGGCTCCGGCCCTTCCCGCGCTGGCCTCCGGCGTGGAGTCCGGGTCCGGTGGTACCGGTCGGCGGCGGGGCAAGCCGGCCGAGGGTGCCGGTGAGGACGTGGCCGACGGGGTCGACGCGGGCGTGTCCGAGGGTGCCGTCGTCACGGCCGCCGAGTACGCCGCGGGGACCGCGGCCGTGGGGAGTGGGCTGGGCGGGACCGTGCCGCCGCAGGGTGTGCCCGCGCCCGCGGAGGGTCGCCGTGCTCTGCAGGAAGCGGGCCCGGGCTCCGGCTCCGGTGAGCAGCACGCACTGCCGGCGCTGCCCGCCGTCGCGTCCCCCGAGCCCGCGGAGGGCGGGACCCAGCCGACCGGACGTCGGCGCCGCGCCCTGGCCGCCGCGAACGAGCGGGCCGCCGCGCAGGAAGCCGCGCCCCGCGCGGTGTTCGCCCTGCCGCCCGCGGACGCGGACCGGGCCGAGGACACCCCGGACGGGCCGGGCGGCGCGCTACAGCCGGCGGCCACGGCCGGACAGGCGCAGGTTCCGGGGCCGGCACACGTTCCGGGACAGGCGCAGAGCGGCGTGCCCCCGCAGACACCTGGCGTCCAGGGCGCCGTTCCCGGGCAGTTGCCGGGTCAGATCGCCGTACCCGCACAGGTTCCGGTCCAGGCCGGTCTTCCCGGGCAGGCGCCCGGTGCGGCCGCCGTACCCGCGCAGGTGCCGGGCGCTCAGATCGCCGTTCATGTCCCCGGGCAGGCCGCTCCCCCCGCCGGGCTCGTCGACGACGGTCGGCACGATGCCGTGCCACACGACCAGTCCGGTGACCACACCCCGCCGCAGCCGCACCCCTCGTCCGCGCCCACGGGCCGGCGCCGACGGGCCATGGGTACGCCCGCGGAGGCCGGTGGGACGCCCGCGCAGGGGGTTCCGGCCCAGCAGCAGGGGGTTCTGGCACCGCAGACGACCGCCGGGCAGCAGTCCGCTCAGCCGGTCCCCGCCCAGGCCGCCCGGCCCGCCGCCGTCCCCGCGCAGAACGCCACCGATCAGACCGCGCTGCCCGCCCACGCACCCTCCGGACAGACCCTCACCGGTCAGCCGCTCCCCGCCGAAGCCGCTCCCGGCCAGGCGCCCCAGGGCACCCCGGCTCCCCAGCCGTGGCCCGCCGACGACAACGCCGTACCGGCGAACGCCCCGCAGCCCGTGCCGTCCGCCGGCACCCCGGCCCCCGGACCCACGCTGCCCCCCGAGGCGGCCGCGCAGGCCCGCCCGGCGCAGCCGCTGCCCGCGGAGGCCGCGGCGCCCGTCGACCCGAACTCGACGCAGGGGCGGGCGATCAGCGTGCGGACGCTGGGGCAGGGCGTGCCGTTCACCCGGCAGGCGGCCCATGTGCAGCAGCCGACGGCGACGCCCGCGGCGCATCAGCCCGGCGGTTCCGGCCGTCGCCGCAAGCTCGGCACACCGCCCGACCCGGCCGCCGGTCGCCCGCATCCGACAGCCGAGCAGACCCCGGCGCAGCCCCAGCCCTCGATGGCTGGACAGGCGCCCGCGCAGGCCCAGCCCTCGATGGCCGGGCAGTCCCGGCTGGCGCAGATGACCGAGGGCACCGGACGGTCGTACGCCATAGGCGCACCGGACGAGAACGCCGCCGAGGGTCCCGAGCCGCTGGACGGCCCGGGTGGGGCCGTCGAGATCGCGGACACTCCGCGGCCGCAGCCCATGGACGACGAACTGCCCCCGGAGCCGCTGGACAACCCGCGCCGGCTGCTGGTGTGGCCCGCGCCGGACGTCACCACGCAGCAGGCGCTCAGCGACAGCGGCTACCGGCCCGTCATCGTGCACTCGCGCGAGGAGGTCGACGCGCAGATCGCCGCGTTCCCGGCCGCGCTGTTCGTGGACCCGCTGACCGGGCCGATCACCCGGACCGCGCTGCAGTCGCTGCGGCAGGCCGCGGTGGCCGCCTCGGTGCCGGTGATGGTGACCGCGGGGCTCGGGCAGGCGACGCGCGAGGCGGCGTACGGCGCCGACCCCGCCGTACTCCTGAAGGCCCTGGCCCCGCGCGACAGCGAGCAGCATCCGCCGCGCGTGCTGCTGATCGAGGAGCACGCGGAGATCGCGCTGGCGCTGACCGCGACGCTGGAGCGGCGCGGAATGCAGGTGGCGCGGGCCGCTAGCGACGCGGACGCGGTGGCGCTGGCGGGGCAGTTCCGGCCGAACCTGGTCGTGATGGATCTGCACCAGGTGCACCGTCGCCAGGCCGGCATCGTCGACTGGCTCCGCGCGAACGGGCAGCTCAACCGCACCCCGCTCGTCGTCTACACCGCCGCCGTCGACCAGGCGGACCTGCCGCGGCTGGCGTCCGGCGAGACGGTGCTGTTCCTGGCGGAGCGGTCCACCAGCGGTGAGGTGCAGGCGCGGATCGTGGACCTGCTGGCACGGATCGGGACGAACTAGCCAGGGGGCGGGGTCCGGGAGCGACTACGACGGCGACCGCGGAGGTCGTACGACGATGCCGGGCAGGGATGTCGACTCCCTGCCCGGCATCTCGTGTGTCCGAGCGTGTGTCAGAGCTTGGTGATGTCGAGCGCGCCCTCGGCGTACTGCTTGCGGAGCACCTTCTTGTCGAACTTACCCACGCTCGTCTTCGGCACCGACTCGATGATCGTCCAGCGCTCAGGGAGCTGCCACTTGGCGATGTGGCCTTCCTCGGCGAGGAAGGTGCGCAGGGACTCGAAGTCGGCGGTGGAGCCCTCGCGCAGGACGACCGTGGCCAGCGGGCGCTCGCCCCACTTGTCGTCGGGGACGGCGACGACGGCCGCCTCGGTGACGTCGGGGTGGGACATGAGGGCGTTCTCCAGCTCCACCGAGGAGATCCATTCGCCGCCGGACTTGATGACGTCCTTGGCGCGGTCGGTGAGAGTGAGGAAGCCGTCGGCGGAGATGGTGCCGACGTCGCCGGTCTTCAGCCAGCCGTCCTCGCTGAACTTGTCGGCGGGGCGCAGCGATTCGGCGCCCGGGCCGTTGTAGTAGGCGCCGGCGATCCAGGGGCCGCGGACCTCCAGCTCGCCCGCGGACTCGCCGTCCCAGGGCAGGCGCTCGCCGCCGGGACCGGTGAGGCGGGCCTCGACGCTGGTCGGGAAACGGCCCTGGGTGAGGCGGTAGGCGAACTCCTCCTCGGTGCCCACCACATGGGCCGGCGGGCGGGCGATGGTGCCGAGCGGGGAGGTCTCGGTCATCCCCCAGGCGTGGCAGACCCGCATGCCCAGCTTGTCGAAGGCCTCCATGAGGGAGGGCGGACAGGCGGAACCGCCGATGGTGACCTGCCCGAGGGAGGAGACGTCCCGCGGCTTGGCGGTCAGTTCGGCGAGCAGGCCCTGCCAGATGGTGGGGACGGCGGCCGCGTGGGTCGGCTTCTCGCTCTCGATCATCTCGGCGAGCGGCGCGGGCTGCAGGAAGCGGTCCGGCATCAGCAGGTTCACACCGGTCATGAACGTCGCGTGCGGCAGACCCCAGGCGTTGACGTGGAACTGCGGCACCACCACCAGCGAGGTGTCCTGGTCGGTCAGGCCCATCGACTGCGCCATGTTGACCTGCATGGAGTGCAGATAGATCGAACGGTGGCTGTACACCACGCCCTTGGGGTCGCCCGTCGTGCCGGACGTGTAGCACATCGCGGCGGCCTGACGCTCGTCCAGCTCGGGCCAGTCGTACGCGGTCGGCTTCCCGGCGATCAGGTCCTCGTACTCGTGCACCTGGACGTCCGCGGCCGCGAGGCCGGAGCGGTCGCCCGGGCCCGACACCACCACGTGCTCGACCGTCTTGAGGTGCGGCAGCAGCGGGACGAGGAGCGGCAGCAGCGAACCGTTGGCGATCACGACCCGGTCGGCCGCGTGGTTGACGATCCACGCCAGCTGCTCGGCCGGGAGCCGGAGGTTCAGCGTGTGCAGGACCGCGCCCATGGACGGGATCGCGAAGTAGGCCTCGACGTGCTCGGAGTTGTTCCACATCAGGGTCGCGACCCGCTCGTCGTCCGCGACGCCGAGGTCCTCGCGCAGCGCGTGCGCCAGCTGGGCCGCACGGGCGCCGACGTCGGCGAAGGAACGCCTGTCCGGCTCGCCCTCACCGGTCCAGGTGGTCACCTGCGATGTGCCGTGGATCGTGGACCCGTGGGCCAGGATCCTCGAGATCAGCAGCGGTACGTCCTGCATCGTGCTCAGCACGGCGTCCTCCCGGGGCGACATTGCCTACGCGGTGGTAAAGGGCTGGGGCTGATTCTGCTCACATACCACGCGGTATGTCACTAGGCAGCGGTGATCGATCACGTCACCTTGCGTTCACAGTGCTGTGCGGCTACCGGGGAGACCGCACTGCCGGCCTCGGGGCCGGAGGAGGATCTCCCGCCACTCGGCGAACAGTTGACGCAACGGCTGGTGACGATTGCCCGGGTGCTTCAGCCGGACGAGGGCCAGCACCGGAAAGCCGACTCTCGCCAGGTCCACCACCGCCTGGTACCTGGTGATGACGCCCTGCGCCTCCAGCTGCCGCACCCGTTCCGTGGTGGCCGACGGGCTGAGGTTCACCCGTCACCCCAGTTCGCTCAGGGACAGACGCGCTTCCGGCTCTGAACGGCTGTGACCGCCCCCGCGGCCCGGGCCCGCTCTGAGCGGTTGTGACACGCCCCGCGGTCCAGGTCGACTCAGAGCGATTGGACCCGCTCGCAGTCCGGGTCGGCACAGACCATTGGGGACCCGACCCCGCAGTCCAGGTCGGCGCGGTCGAAGCAGCTTGCCGTGCCCGGGGCACCTGCCTGGCGGGGCCAGGCCCGAACCGTGCGAGGCAGTCGCCCGCTCCAGCGCCGCGCACCCGCGACAGGGCAGCCGCCCTAGCGGACCATCCCCAGCTCCGGGTCCTCCCGCAGCTTGCCGAGCGCCCGGGACACCGCCGACTTCACCGTGCCCACCGACACCCCGAGCACCTCGGCCGTCTGGACCTCGCTCAGATCCTCGTAGTACCTGAGGACGACCATCGCCCGCTGCCGGGCCGGCAGCTTCGTGATCGCCCGCCACATCGCGTCGTGCAGCGCCTGCTGCTCGGCCGGGTCGCCCCCGCCGGGCGTCAGCTCGGGCTCCGGGATCTCGTCGGTCGCGAACTCGTCCACCTTGCGCTTGCGCCACTGCGATGTACGCGTGTTGAGCAGCGCCCTACGCACATAGCCGTCCAGCGCCCGGTGGTCCTCGATCCGCTCCCAGGCGACATAGGTCTTGGCGAGCGCGGTCTGCAGCAGGTCCTCCGCGTCGCACGGGTTCGCGGTCAGCGACCGGGCGGTACGCAGCAGCACCGGCTGGCGGGCCTTCACATACGACGAGAAGGAGGGGTACGTCGCGTGCGGGCGGGTCAGCCTCGCCGGTACCGCGACGTCCGATGCGCTGGTGCAGACGGGTGTGGTCATGGCTCCACGCTAGAAGCGAGGAGGCCTCCCGCTCATCGGCCGCAGGTCCCGAAGACGACTCCGCCTCAGGTTGTAGGGGTGGGGGTGGCTCCACCTCCTGAGGGTGGACGAGGGGGTGGGGACTACTGCGGGACGACCCCTGAGAGGTACACCCGTCCTCGCAGACGGGCCCGCCTTCCGAGGGCTCAGCCGTCCCCGGAGAGCACCAGCCCCGAGGTGGGCACCCCCGTCCCCGCCGTGACCAGGACCCGGCCCGCGCCGGATATCCGGTTCACCGCCGTCCCCCGTATCTGACGCACTCCCTCCGCGATCCCGTTCATCCCGTGCAGATACGCCTCCCCCAGCTGTCCTCCGTGTGTGTTCAACGGCAACCGCTCCCCGGCCACGAAGTCCGCCGCCTCCCCCTTACCGCAGAACCCGAACTCCTCCAACTGCATCAGCACGAACGGCGTGAAGTGGTCGTACAGGATCCCCACGTCGATGTCGGCCGGCGTGAGCCCCGAGGTGCGCCACAACTGGCGGGCCACGACCCCCATCTCCGGCAGGCCCGTCAGGTCGTCGCGGTAGAAGCTGGTCATCTGCTCCTGGGCCCGGCCCGCTCCCTGGGCTGCCGCGGCCACGACCGCCGGGGCGTTCGGCAGATCACGTGCCCGCTCCAGGGACGTGACGACGAGGGCCTGGGCGCCGTCCGTCTCCTGGCAGCAGTCGAGCAGACGGAGCGGCTCGACGATCCAGCGTGAGGCGGCATGGTCGGCGAGGGTGATCGGACGGTCGTGGAAGTACGCAGCCGGGTTGGTCGCCGCGTGTCTGCGGGCGATGACGGCCACCTGCGCGAAGGCTTCCGGAGTCAGACCGTAGGTGTGCAGATAACGCTGGGCCGCCATCGCCACCCAGGACGCCGGGGTGAGCAGCCCGAACGGCAGGGACCAGCCGAGCGCGACCCCCTCCGCGGAGGGCTCCCGGTGCTGCACCCCCGAGCCGAAGCGACGCCCCGACCGCTCGTTGAAGGCGCGGTAGCAGACCACCACCTCGGCCACGCCCGTCGCCACCGCCAGCGCCGCCTGCTGGACCGTCGCACAGGCCGCTCCGCCGCCGTAGTGGACGCGGGAGAAGAAGGACAGTTCGCCCATCCCGCAGGCCTGGGCCACGGTGATCTCCGGGTTGGTGTCCATCGTGAACGTCACCATCCCGTCCACGTCGGACGGCGTCAGCCCCGCGTCGTCCAGCGCGGCCCGCACCGCCTCCACGGCGAGCTTCAGCTCACTGCGGCCCGAGTCCTTGGAGAACTCGGTGGCGCCGATGCCGACGATCGCCGACCGTCCGCCGAGGGTGTCCCGGGTGCGGACGCTCATCGGGCACCTCCTGGGGCCGTCCCCGAGGGCGTCTGCGGCGGCACAACCGGCGGCGCGTCCGGCGGGACGGTGACGGTCACCGTGCCCGTGACATGTCTGCCGACGCCGTTCTCCCCGACCACCCTGACGGTCGCGGTGTCGCCTTCGATCTCCTCGACCGTGCCCGTCAACACCATGGTGTCTCCCGGGTAGTTGGGGGCGCCCAGACGGATCGCGACACGGCGGAGCTCGGCCGTGGGACCGAAGTGGTCCGTGATGTAGCGGCCGACGAGGCCGTTGGTCGTCAGGATGTTCATGAAGATGTCGGGGGAGCCCTTCTGCCGGGCCGACTCCGCGTCGTGGTGGACGTCCTGGTAGTCGCGGGAGGCGACGGCGCCGGCGACGATCAGCGTGCGGGTGACCGGGATCTCCAGCGAGGGGAGCTGCTCACCGACGTGCATGGGACCCCTCCTCATGCGACCCCTTCCCGTACAGGCCTTCCTCGACCCGGAAGACCGGGAGCACCAACTCCTCGTCGTACTCCCTGAATTCGAGCCTCACGGGCATGCCGATCCGCACCTTGTCGTACGGCACCCCGGTCACATTGCTGATCATGCGCACGCCTTCCGTGAGCTCTATCAGGCCGACCGCGTACGGAGGGTCGAAGGCCGGGAAGGGCGGGTGGTGCATGACGACGTACGAATGGACCGTGCCGGTGCCGCTCGCCTCGACGGTGTCCCACTCCGGGTGGCCGCAGGTGTTGCAGCCGGGCAGCCAGGGGTGGCGCAGGGTGCCGCAGGCGGTGCAGCGCTGGATGAGGAGGCGGTGTTCGCGGACGCCTTCCCAGAAACCGGCGTTGTCGCGGTTGATGACGGGGCGGGGGCGGCGGGGTGCCTGGTCCGGTTGCCGCTGTCGCGCGGACGCGGGGGCGTATTTGAGGATGCGGAAGCGGTGGGTGCCGGCGAGGTCGGGGCCGACGCGGATGTCCATACGGGTCGTGACGAAGTGACCCGTGCCGAGCTTCGTCGTCTTGCGGGGCGACACCGACTCGATCACCGCGTCGAAGGTGATCTCGTCGCCGGGGCGCAGGGGGCGGATGTACTCCTGCTCGCAGTCGGTGGCGACGACCGAGGTGCAGCCCGCCTCGTCGAGGAGGGTGAGCAGTTCGTCGTAGGCCGACGAGCGGTCCGTATGTCCGGAGAGGCCGCCCATCGTCCATGCCTGGAGCATGGTGGGCGGGGCGATGGCGTCCGGGCCGGAGTAGGCCGGATTGGTGTCGCCCATGGCCTCGCACCAGTGCCTGATCATGGGCGCGTTGACGGGGTCCTTGCCGGCGCCGGAGACGGCGGCGGGCCGGCCCTCGTACGTCTTCAGTCGCTGCTCCAGTTCGTCGGCCATGGCCTCCCCCTCGTCCTCGTGGTCCCGTTCGTCCCGCCCGTTTCGTATCGACACTTCTGGTACACCGCTGCCGCCGCCGGGGTTCCCACGAATCCGACGAAGATTTCTGACTGTCCGTCAGATGACGTGCGCTGTCAAGGCGGATGTTCACCGGCCCGGACGGAGTCGTCAGGCCCCCGGACGGAGTCGTCAGGCCCCCGGCCGGAGTCGGCAGGTCCGGCCAGAGTCGGCATTCCCGGCCGGAGTCTCAGGCTCGCCCCCGGCATCCGCGGCCGTACGCACAAACACCTGCGCGGCGATGCCGAAGCACCGCCGCGCAGACGCGTCACACCCCATGAAGCACGCCCGGTCCGAGACCGGGGCCACCGCCTGGGCGGCGGCTCCTCAGCTCACCACCACAGCGGGGTGAAGTTGATGGACGTGTTGTCGTTGCCCTGATTGATGGCCGTGAACGCGGAGCCGTTGACCTGCGCGGTGTTGCTCTGGTTCGAGGCACCGGAGCCCACCGCGTTCTGCTGCGTGGTGGACGAGTTGCCGTTGTTGGTGCCACCGACACCGCTGCCGACGATGCTCGTGACACCCGCGTTCGATCCGTCGTCCGCGAAGCCACCGTTGTCCGCCGTCGCGACGCCGGTGAAGAGCGCGGCGGCGAGCGGAAGGGCGGAGACGGCGGCGATGACGCGGGCGGTACGGATGCTTGCCATGTCCTTCCTCCAGAACCCGGCTTCATAGCCGGAAGTACGTCAAGTAAGGCTTCTTCCCGGGCAGTTGGCCGACCGCCTCGGAGTCGATCACGACGTCGCGAAATCAGAGTCGCCCACCGGATCCCTGGCAAACCAGTCCGGAAGCGACCATTCCCCCTGAAGCGTGAGGACAAGTCGATAAACCCCTTTCACGACTTTGAGCATCAGGTCGGGGCGATACGGGCATACCCGTCCCAAGTGCCGCAAGAGGTGAAGCGTTCCGGCGCTTTTCCGGCCAACTCGCCCCGCTCGGCGAGTCGCTCTGGAATACGCTTCCCTTTCTCGAACAGGTGTACGAAAATAGAGTCATGGCCACCACAGACCGGCAGGCCACGACGCTGGCCCTCGCCCACGCCCTGTCAGCCGCCGAACGCGGCCTGGCCGTCATCCCCCTGTCCCGTTCGAAACTCCCGGCCCTGCGCTCCCCGCACCGCGACGACCCCGAGGCCCCGCCCTGCCACGGCGAGTGCGGCCGCTTCGGCCACGGGGTCTACGACGCCGCCACCGACCCGAACCGCATCCGCGAACTGTTCTCCGCGGCCCCCTGGGCGACGGGCTACGGCATCGCCTGCGGCCTCCCGCCCCACCACCTGATCGGCATCGACCTCGACACGAAGTCGGACACGGACTCCTCGGCGGCCCTGCGCGAGCTGGCCCTGCGCCACCTGTTCACGATCCCCGCCACGGTCGTCGTCCTGACCCCGAGCGGCGGCCGCCACCTCTGGTTGAGCGGCCCGCCCGACGTCGTCGTGCCCAACTCGGCCGGCCGCCTGGCCCCCGGCATCGACATCCGAGGCGCCGGCGGCTACCTCGTAGGCCCCGGCTCCCGCACCGACCATGGCATGTACGCGACGGCCCCCGGTACGGCCCATCTGTCCCCCGCCGCCTGTCCGCCCGCCCTGCTGCGCCTCCTGCTGCCCCCGCTCCGCACCCACCACCCCACGCCCCCGTCGGCGGGCGACCACGGTCAGGGTCTGGTCCAGTTCGTCCTCGCCGCGCACGAGGGACAGCGCAACACCCGCCTGTTCTGGGCGGCCTGCCGCGCCTACGAGGACGGCATCGGCCCCGCCCTCGTCGACCCCCTGGTCGACGCGGCCCTCAACACCGGCCTGACCGAACGCGAGGCCCGCGCGACGATCGCGTCGGCGGCACGCATGACGGGGCACCGGCCGTAAGGCGCGTACGAACCGGCGTCGGCCATGAAATTCACGGGAGCTCGATGCACCACCGACCTAGAGTGCCGACCACGACACTGGCCCGCCTCGTCCTGACCTCCGGCCGCAGCATCGACCTCTCCGAGCTGCGGCTCTCCTCGACGTACGGCGGAATGCTGGAGGGCTATCCCTGCAAGCCGGTCAACGAGATGAAGATCAAAGGCCTGTTGCAGTCGGCGGAGCGGGATTTCCCGAGGACGCCGGTCCACCTGGTCCCGCCGCCGCGGGAGTACCCGGACCAGTACGCGGGTGCGTTCGGCCCGGTGGAGGTGCTCCCGTCGGTGGCGTGCGTGGGCCGCTTCCGCTCCGACGCCATGAACCCGGCCCACGATCCGGTCCTGTACCGGTCAGACCTCACGGTCATCTGGTTCCAGCCCACCACGCAGGTGCCGTCGGGCTGCGACGCGGAGGCCGGGCTGCGGGACGTGGCGTGGGACGAACTGGCCCGGGACTACGAGCTGTAGCCGAACCGCTTGTCGCGGACCGGGAAGGCGTACGGAGGCACGGGGATCGGCCGTATCCCTTCGGGCGAACGACTCCCGACCCTGGAGTCCGCGCACAGCACGACGGCCCCTGACCGATTTACCTGGTCAGGGGCCGTTCATATGCGGTGGGTGTGGGATTTGAACCCACGGTGACTTGCGCCACGACGGTTTTCAAGACCGTTCCCTTAGGCCGCTCGGGCAACCCACCCCGCGCCACCCGTGATCGGTGGCGCGGGGACCAGAGTAACCGGTGAGCACGCGCGCGCGTGGGTCAGCTGTCGCCCTCCCGGGAACCCAGGGTGAGATCCACGGTGTTGGTCTTGCCGTCGCGTTCGTAGGTGATCTTGACCTTGTCGCCGGGCTGGTGGGTCCAGATCTCGCCGATGAGGGTGGGACCGGAGTCGATGACCCGGTCGTCGAGCTTGGTGATGACGTCGCCGGGCTTGAGGCCCGCCTTGGCCGCCGGGCCGCCCGCCTCGACCGCGTCGGAGCCGCTGGCGCCCTGCTCGGTGATCTTCGCGCCGCCCGTGGAGTCCTCCAGGGAGACCGAGGCGCCGATCTTGGCGTACACCGGCTTGCCGGTCTTGATCAGCTGCTGGGCCACGTACTTGGCCTGGTTGATCGGGATGGCGAAGCCGAGGCCGATCGAGCCGGACTGGCTGGTGCCGCCCAGGCCGCCGTTGCTGCTGGACTGGATCGCGGAGTTGATGCCGATCACATTGCCCTGGGCGTCCAGGAGGGGGCCGCCCGAATTGCCCGGGTTGATCGAGGCATCCGTCTGCAGGGCGCTCATGTAGGACGCGTTCGAGCCGCTGCCGTCGCTCGACGCGACCGGGCGGTTCTTCGCGCTGATGATGCCCGTCGTGACCGTGTTGGAGAGGCCGAAGGGGGCGCCGATGGCGATCGTCGAATCGCCCACCGCCACCTTGTCCGAGTTGCCCAGCGTCAGCGGCTTCAAGTCGCTCGGCGCGTTCTTGAGCTTGATCACCGCCACGTCGTAGCCCTGCGCGTGGCCCACGACCTCGGCGTCGTACTTCTTGCCGCTCGGGAAGGTCGCGGTCAGCTTGCCGCCGTCCACCGCGTCCGCCACGACGTGGTTGTTGGTGACGATGTGGCCCTCGGTGTCGAAGACGAAGCCGGTGCCGGTGCCGCCCTCGCCGCTGCTGGACTCGGCCTGGATGGTGACCGTGCTCGGCAGGGCCATGGCGGCCACGCCCGCGACCGTGCCGGCGTCACGCTTGACGGAGCCGCCGCTGTCGGAGGCCGAGACGGTGGTCGACGAGCCGTTGTCGTCGTTCCTGGCCAGGGTGTAGCCGAGGCCGCCGCCCAGGCCGCCCGCGACCAGCGCGGCGATCAGGACCGCCGCCATCAGGCCGCCGCGGCCGCGGCGGGACTTCGGGGCGGGCTGCTGGTAGGAGGCGCCCCAGCCACCGCCACCCGCACCGCCCGAGCCGCTGTCGGCGTACGACGGGGTGGCCGGGGGCGGGGGCGGCCACGAGCCGTCCGGCGCCTGGCCCGGGGCAGCGCCGCCCTGCGGACCGCCCGCGCTCGCCGAGGCGTACGCCGGTGCCTGGCCCGCGTGGACCAGTTCCTGCTCCGGTGCGCCGGGGGCGTGCGGGGGCGTCGTGGGGAACTGGGTCGTCGGGGCGCCGCTGCCGGGCGCGGTCGCCTGCGGGGAGGCTGCGGGGGAATCCACCGGCACGGGAGGTGCGGACGGGGCCGGGGGTACCGCAGTGCCCTCGTTCTCGGTGCTCACAGCTTTTCTCCTCGATCCACGGCTGTTGTCCTGATGTCACGCTCGTTCACGCTTGCCGACGGTCCGGCGCGATGCAGCTGTGCATGTGCTTTTGTATGCCGTCAGCTTTTCCCACAGGCCGTCAGAGCACCATAAGCGGTGGCTGTGGGTCCGCGACTTTCCTTTATATGGGACCTGTCCGGCGAACCGGACGCATCTTGGCGCCCTCCTCGTGCGACGCGTACCCCGGTGCGGTGGCACCATGACGCGGTGACCCACGCACGGCAGCAAAGCATTCAGGTCGTCGCTCACCGTGGAGCCTCCGAAGAGGCCCCGGAGCACACTCTGGCCGCGTACAAGAAGGCGATCGAGGACGGTGCCGACGCCCTCGAGTGCGATGTGCGCCTGACCGCCGACGGCCATCTCGTCTGCGTCCACGACCGACGCGTCAACCGTACGTCCAACGGGCGCGGGGCGGTCTCCGCCCTGGAGCTGGCCGACCTGGCCGCCCTGGACTTCGGCTCCTGGCGGAACCGGGACGAGGAGCCCGACTGGGAGCACCGCCCGGAGGACCGTGAGGACACCTCCGTACTGACGCTGGAGCGGCTCCTCGAGCTGGTCGCGGACTCGGGGCGGCGGGTGGAGCTGGCCATCGAGACCAAGCACCCCACCCGCTGGGCCGGGCAGGTGGAGGAGCGGCTGCTCGTCCTGCTGAAACGGTTCGGGCTGGACGCGCCCGCCTCGGCCGCCGACTCCCCGGTGCGGATCATGAGCTTCTCGGCCCGCTCGCTGCATCGCGTGCGTGCCGCCTCGTCGGCGCTGCCCACGGTCTATCTGATGCAGTTCGTCTCGCCCCGGCTGAGGGACGGTCGACTTCCGGCGGGCGTCCGCATCGCGGGGCCCTCGATCCGGATCGTGCGCAATCACCCGGCGTACATCGAGCGGCTGAAACGAGCCGGTCACCAGGTGCACGTATGGACGGTGAACGAGCCCGAGGACGTGGATCTCTGTGTCGAGCTCGGCATCGACGCGATCATTACCAACCGACCGCGCGCAGTCCTGCGCCAGCTGGGCAGATAACCAAAACGCCGACAACTGGTAAAGACCTGTGACGACATCTTGACCCGACCACCCGGGCACCCGCATTCTCCCAACCCGGCCAGGACGTCGAAATCCAGCCAGTCGATTACAGGGTGTGCTCCGGCGCGTTCGGACCGTATTCGATCGTTACGAATGCGTCAGCGGACCTTGATTGGCCGGTTTCCGGTACAGGCCAATGGGGCATCCACTCCGTGGCGTGGGGCAAAGGAGGTCTCGGGGGTGGCGTTGGTGGTGGCACAGGAGGTGCCCACGTCGTCGAGCATGGCCGTACCCCATGGCCCTGCGGGCGTGGGGGAAGCAAGACACCGGATGCGTTCTCAGCTGCGCAGAGGTGGCGTGTCGGAAGCGGTCATCGACGACGCCGTACTCATTCTTTCCGAACTCTTGAGCAATGCGTGCAAGCACGGCCGGCCACTGGGCGACGCCCTGGCCGGGGACGGCGATGTCCGCGCCGCCTGGCGGGTGGACACCGGGGGCAGACTCACGGTCGAGGTGACGGACGGCGGCGGGCCCACCCGCCCTGCTCCGGCCACGCCCTCGGTCACCGCGCACGGCGGCCGCGGGCTGAACATCATCACCGCACTGTCCGACGACTGGGGCGTCAGGGACGACGCCCGCGGCGAGGTCACGGTGTGGGTGGTCGTCCACGACGACGTGCACGACCCGGACGCCTGTCACCGCCGCGACGACTTCGCCACGCGCATCACGGCGCCCTCGGTGTCGACGATGGCCGGTCTGGACTTCGCGGACGCGTTCACCGACCTGGACTAGACGCTCCGCCGGGAAGGCCGCGACGGTCCGCCCTCGGCTGCGGCTCCGTCGTGGCTGGTCCTGCAGTTCCCCGCGCCGTCGTGCAGTTCCCCGCGCCCCTACGGGGCGTTACCGGACCGCCGGGGTTATCCACAGGTTCCCGTCGGTCGCCCCATGAACGGCTAGGCTCCCGCCGTACGAGACCAGCCGTAACCGGGAGACCTCACGATGGCCAAGAAGCGACCCCAGACGAAGGCCAAAGGCCCGCAGATCGCCGACGGGGAGGTCCCGGTCGTCGGTGCCCGCGAGCCCTGCCCCTGCGGCAGCGGCCGCCGCTACAAGGCCTGTCACGGCCGGGCCGCCGCGCACGCGGTGACCGAGCTGGTGCAGCGCCCGTTCGAGGGGCTCCCGGGCGAGGGCGACTGGGTTGCCCTGCGCGAGCTGGTGCCGGCCGCCACGGTCGAGCTGACGCTGAAGGGCGGCCTCCCCGAGGGCGTCCCGTCGGTCTCGCTGGCCACGGTGCTGCCGATGGCCTGGCCGGCGCTGCGCCGCGAAGACGGCTCGGTGCTGCTGGGCCTGCAGAACGACACGGCGTCGGGCGACATCAGCCGCGACCTCGCCGACACCCTCCAGCGCGCCCTCACCGCCGACCCGGGCACCCCGGTCCAGGGCCGCCGCGCCCCCGCCGACGGCCCGCGACTGCAGGATCTGCTCGACCCCGAAGGCACGTTCGAGCCAGTCGTGCACACGGGCTTCGAGTTCTGGGTGCCGGACGCGGAGAACTCCAGCCCGGAGGTGGCCGCCTCCCTGGAGCGCGCCAACGCCGCGGCCATCCCCACCGCCAAGCTCCAGGGCGTGGACGCCGCCTACTGGTGCGAGACGCCGGACAAGAACCACCTGCGCTGGGTCATGCCGTATCCCGAGGAGCAGCTTCTGGACGCGCTCGCGCGGCTGCACGCGGCGGGCCGGGCCGGACTCGGCGAGGGCACCCGGCTCGTGGGTTCCTTCCGCGCGCACGGGCTCACCGTGCCGGTCTGGGACCTGCCGAGCGGGGTCACCGCGGAGGACGTGGAGAAGCCGGCGGCCGAGTTCGCCGAGCGCCTCACCGGCGCGCTGGCCTCGGACACTCCGCTCACCGCGGACGAGCGTCGCGCGCGTGGCGGGCTGACCAACCGACAGGTCACGCTCAGCTGACACACAGGTTCGAAACCGGGAGCTGCTGACTGGTCGGTCAGCGGCTCCCGTGGCGTGCCGGGTGCCGGGAGCCACTCACAACTCCCGTCCGGAGCAAGTGAGTCGGTGTCCGGAAAGCCGATGGAAAAGCGAGATCGAATTTGCGAACAGCCGATCTCTTGTTACCGTTCCAGTAGCCCGGTTGCTGGTGCATCCCCCGTCGCCAGCAACCGGGTCTTTCTTTGCGCCGTTCCGTTTACGCAACGCTGCTGGGCGTCAACTGCCCGTGTACTCCCCGGAGTTGCTTCCGGACCGCAGCAGGAGCGGCCCCTGGCCGCCCCGTCCCGCGAACTCCGCGACCGCCGTGTACGCGCCCGGCTCGCCCTCGGTGCGCTCCCTGGGCGTCTCGCAGGTTCCCGGCTCGTCGCCCGCTCCCACGGCGCAGTGCATCTGCACGCTGCGGCCGCCGGGACCCATGAGGCTGAGGACGGATTCCAGGCCGCCGCCGGTGAGGTTGCGGTAGTACGTGCGCGCCCAGGTCTCCTCACCCTGCGTCAGGACACAGGTCTGCGCCTCGATGCCCTCGGGAGAGGTGAGTTCGGGTCCGCAGCGGGCGGCGGTGGCCAGGCCCAGCCCGAGCAGCCACGGCGAGCTGGTGGGGGCGGCGACCTTGTGATCCTCGTGCGCCCCGTCAGGTGCGGCGCCTTCTTCACGTACGGCCGCCTCATCACGTACGGCGGCCTCGTCGCGTACAGCGGTGCGGCGCTGCTCGCCCACCTGTCCCGCGGACGCCACGGCCAGCGGCAGCGCGACCGCGCACACCACGACGCCCGTCAGGGCAAGCAGACGAAGGTTCATGAAAGGGACGATAACGAGCGCGCGCGGACGGCTGGTTCCACGCGCGCCCGACACCCTTACAACTCGGGCGCGCTCACACCCGTACGAGTGAGGGCGTCCACCGCCGCGTCCACCACGGCCTCGACATCGGGCAGCCACGGGGAGGCCGAGCCGGGCAGCGGAGCACGCTCCCAGTGGATGGCGCCCCGGCCCGTCTCGGACGGGGGCAGCGCGACATAGCCGCCCTCGCCGTGGAAGCGCAGGGAGCCGGGGACGAAGTCCTTGGCGTACAGCAGTTCGCCCAACTGCTCCATGGAGTACGGCTTGACGAGGATCGCCCAGCGGGTGGGCGAGGCGACCACCGGCCCCAGGCGCATGCCCTGGCGGTCGAGGGCGGCCAGCGCCCGGGAGCCCGCGAGGGCCGGCAGGGACACCGCGCAGGGTGCCGTGCCGCCGGTGGCGAGGACGATCGGCGCGGCGGGCCGGTTGGCCCACCACCAGCGCACCATGCGGGCGTCGGTGGTCGCCGCGAGGAGCCCGGGGTCGAAGGGGTGCGCGCCGGGGACCGTGCACTCGGGGTCGGGGCAGCTGCAACGGGCCCGACCCTGTGGGTCCGGTGCCGCGCCCGGGAGTACGGGCCACTGCCATTCCGTCGCGAAGGTCAGGGCCGCGCTGATCAACTCAGGCCCCCCGTCGTTCCGCTTGGACAGGAGCCTGCGTGCCTTTCCGAGGATCTCGCGCATGAGCGCTCGTTCCTTTCCGTTGCACCGCTGGCAACACCGTGGGCCACATCACACCATGTGTCGATCACTGCACTGTGCGTATCTGTTGGCGCATCACACCCCTGTCAGAGACAAGGGGAACCCCTATGGGTCGAGCGTTGGCTGCGTCCACGGCAGCCGGACCCACACTGCGTCTATCAAAAGCATGGGCGTGGCGTGGGGGTGGCGAAGTCTGGCGTTTTGCCGTCCCGCGTGTTTCTCCTCGCCTCCGCCACGGAGGATGGGGCACGGTCGTCGGTGGTTAAGACGCCCGGGTCCGTCACCAGGTTCCGGGTGGATGTCAACCACCCCTGGTCTTCTCCGAGTACGTACCCATCACGACCGCTGTGACGCTCAGTGGAGCAAGGCCAGTCGACCGCAATAACGTGTTACCCGAGTCAGTTTTAAGCCAACTTTGCTTTTCGGCAAGAGGTACACCGGTGACTCACGGACACCAGGAATCCCGGCAGGACAATGCTGGACATCCCCTCACGAGTGCGTGTACATGTGGAGACACTGCTAGCGGCGCAGAATGACATGGGGGTTTGCGATGCTTTTGAGCAATACGCACCGGTCGGAAAGCCGGACGCCATGAACGCCCCTCACCCTCCGAAAGTGGCCGGAATCGATTCAACGGTTCCCTCGCCCGCACACACTGTCGCGCCCGCGCCCGTCGTCCCGGGCACCTCTCCGGTCCCGCCACCGACCGCTCCGAACGCCCCGAGCGCCCTGCTCCAGGACCGGCTCGCAGGCTGGGTCTCCGACCTCACGACCCTGCACGAACTCACGGAACGTCTGGCCCGCACGGACACACTGCAGGATGCCCTGACCGAACTCCTGCGCGCCGGAGCCGCCCTGGTGGGCGCCCGGCGCGGCCTCGTCGTCCTGGAACCGGACGACGGACTCGGCCCCGACACCACGATCGGCCTGGGCCTGGCCCGGGCCGATCTCGGTCACATCGAGACCGTGCCGCGCAGTGCGATGTCGTACGGCAGGATCCTCGACGGACTGCCGGGCGCCGACAGCGAGATCGCCGAGCCGGACCTCTTCGCCGAGGACGGCCTCGACCCCCGGCACCGCGAGGTGGCCGCCCGCCTCGGCTACGCGGCGTGCTACGCGCTGCCGCTCTCCTCCGACGCCGCGGGCCGCCTCGGCGCCGCCGTGTGGCTGTACGACGAGCCCGCCGAACCGGACGAGCGCCGGCGCCACCTCGTCGGCCTGTACGCGCGTCACGCGACCGAGTACCTGGCACGCCTGCTCGAAGTCGAGCGCACGCGCGCGTGCATGGCGACGATGGCGGAGGAGCTGCTGCCGTCCCGGCTCCCCCGCGTCGCCGGTGTGCGGCTCGCCGTCCGGCACCGCACCGGTCCGCGCGGCGGCGGCGACTGGTACGACGCCCTGCCACTGCCCGACGCCGCGCTCGGTCTCGCGGTGGGCTCGGTCACCGGATCCGGCCCGAGCGCGATCGCCGCGATGGGCCGGCTGAGAGCCAGCCTGAGGGCGTACGCCGTGATGGAGGGCGAGGACCCCGTCGCCGTCCTGTCCGACCTGGAGCTGCTGCTGCGGCTCACCGAACCGGCCCGCTCCGCGACCGCCCTGTTCGCCTACTGCGAGCCCGCGCTGCGCAAGATCACGCTGGCCGGTGCCGGGCACTGCCCGCCGCTGCTGGTCGGCCAGCGACGCACGGAGTTCGTGGAGACGTCCGTGTCGGCGCCGCTCGGGATGCTCGCCTGCTGGGAGGCGCCCAGCGTGGAGCTGGAGGCCGAGCCGGGAGAGACGGTTCTGCTGTACACCGACGGGCTGCTGCACCGGACCGGCGACCCCACCGACCGTGCCTTCGCGCGGCTGCACTCGGCGGCGGCCGGGGTGCCGAAGTCGCTGCGGCACGACCCGGACGCGATCGCCGACCACGTCCTGCGCACCGTCCTGCCGGACGGGCTCGACGCGGCGGACACCGAGGAGGACGTCGTCCTGCTCGCCGCGCACTTCGAGTAGTGCCGCGGGTAGCTCTCGGTAACAGGTCCAACGGCCCTGGGCCCCCTTCCGTACGACCGTACGATGGACGGGGTCCAGTGCCGTATCTAGGAGGATGACCGTGGCCGAGGAGCTCAACCCGGAGACCCCGGAAGAGACCGAAGAGCCGATCAAACAGCGGAAGAACGGGCTGTACCCGGGCGTGTCCGACGAGCTGGCCGAGAGCATGAAGTCCGGCTGGGCCGACACCGAGCTGCACGACCTGCGGCCCATTCCCCAGGCCGCCGAGACCGCCGCCCGCCGTGCCGCGCTGTCCGCGCGTTTCCCGGGTGAGCGTCTGGTGATCCCCGCGGGCAACCTGAAGACCCGCTCGAACGACACGGAGTACCCCTTCCGGGCCTCCGTCGAGTACGCGTACCTCACCGGCAACCAGACCGAGGACGGCGTGCTCGTCCTGGAGCCGGCCTCCGAGGGGCACAAGGCGACGATCTACCTGCTGCCGCGTTCCGACCGCGAGAACGGCGAGTTCTGGCTGTCCGGGCAGGGCGAGCTGTGGGTCGGCCGCCGGCACTCCCTGGCGGAGTCCGAGGCGCTGTACGGCATCGCCGCCTCCGATGTGCGCGAGCTGGCGGACGCGCTGCGCGAGGCGACCGGTCCGGTCCGGGTCGTACGCGGGTTCGACGCCGGGATCGAAGCAGCGCTGACCGACAAGGTCACCGCCGAGCGCGACGAGGAGCTGCGGGTCTTCCTCTCCGAGGCACGGCTGGTCAAGGACGAGTTCGAGATCGGCGAGCTGCAGAAGGCGGTCGACTCGACCGTGCGCGGCTTCGAGGACGTCGTCCGCGTGCTCGACAAGGCCGAGGCGACCTCCGAGCGGTACATCGAGGGCACGTTCTTCCTCCGCGCGCGGGTCGAGGGCAACGACGTCGGCTACGGCTCCATCTGCGCCGCCGGTCCGCACGCCTGCACCCTGCACTGGGTGCGCAACGACGGGCCCGTGCGCTCCGGGGACCTGCTCCTGCTGGACGCCGGGGTCGAGACGCACACGCTGTACACCGCCGACGTCACGCGCACGCTGCCGATCAACGGCACGTACACCGAGATCCAGAAGAAGGTCTACGACGCCGTCTACGAGGCCCAGGAGGCCGGTATCGCGGCGGTGCGCCCCGGTGGCAAGTACCGCGACTTCCACGACGCCGCGCAGCACGTGCTGGCCGAGAAGCTCGTCGCGTGGGGCCTGGTCGAGGGGCCCGTCGAGCGGGTGCTGGAGCTCGGGTTGCAGCGGCGCTGGACGCTGCACGGGACCGGGCACATGCTCGGCATGGACGTCCATGACTGCGCCGCGGCGCGGACCGAGACGTATGTCGAGGGCACGCTGGAGCCGGGGATGGTGCTGACGGTCGAGCCCGGGCTGTACTTCCAGGCCGACGATCTGACGGTGCCGGAGGAATACCGGGGTATCGGTGTGCGGATCGAGGACGACATCCTCGTGACGGAGGACGGAAACCGGAACCTGTCTGCCGGGCTTCCTCGACGGTCGGATGAGGTCGAGAGCTGGATGGCTTCGCTGAAGGGCTGATGGTGGAGTGATGGCCGGGTACCAGTGAGGTGCCCGGCCTTTCGTTGCGGTCTGCGGGGTTGTGGGGGCTTGTCGCGAGGTTCCCGCGCCCCTTAGGGGGTTGATGTGGACCTGCATATCGAGCTGGGGTCTGTTGAGGGGCGGCGGGCCGGGCTCGAGCGCGCCTTGCGGGATGCCGTACGTGATGGGCGGCTTGCGCCTGGGGCTCGGTTGCCTGCCACCCGGCGGCTGGCCGCCGAACTCGGTGTCTCGCGCGGGACCGTGAAATCGGCGTACGACCAGCTCGTCGCCGAGGGATACCTGACCGCTCGGCAAGGGTCGGGAACCCAGGTCGCCGCCCTGCCGGCAGTGAGCCAGGACGCGCCGGAAGCCGCCTCACGCACGCGTGCGCCCCGTTTCGATCTGCGGCCCGGCAGTCCGGACGTCGGGACGTTCCCGGCGGCGGCCTGGCTGCGGGCGCTGCGGCGGGCGATCGCGACGGCGCCCTCACTGGCGTACGACTACGGCGATCCGCGCGGGCGCATCGAGCTGCGGACCGCGCTGTCCGGGTACTTGGGGCGGGCGCGAGGGGTCATCGCGCCCCCTGAGCGGATCGTGATCACGTCCGGGTATGTGCAGGGGCTCGCGCTCCTCACGCGCGTGCTCGACGGTGGCGAGATCGCCATGGAGGATCCGGGGCTGCCCTTCCACCGGGAGGTCGTACGGCGTGGCGGCGGGAGCGTGGTGCCCGTGCCGGTCGACGAGAGGGGCGCCTGTGCCGACGGGCTGGGGGACTGCGGAGCCGTCGTGCTCACTCCCGCGCATCAGTACCCGACCGGGGTGACGTTGCATCCCGCGCGGCGGCGGGCGTTCAGCGACTGGGCACGCGCGCGTGGCGGGCTGCTCGTCGAGGACGACTACGACGGGGAGTTCCGCTACGACCGGCAGCCCGTCGGTGCGCTGCAGGGGATGGCGCCGGGGCATGTCGTGTATCTCGGCACCGCCTCCAAGACGCTGGGGCCCGCGCTGCGGCTCGGGTGGATGGTGCTGCCGCCGCACCTGGTCGACGCGGTCGCCGACGCCAAGCTGCACAGCGATCACCACACCGAGTCCATCGGGCAGTTGGCGCTCGCCGAGCTCATCGGGAGTCATGCGTACGACCGTCATGTGCGCGCCTGCCGGCTGCGGTACCGGCGGCGCCGGGACCAGTTGCTGCACCGGCTCGGGGAGCGGCGGCCGGTGCGGGGGATCGCGGCGGGGCTGCACGCGCTGGTGGAGGTCGCCGACGAGAAGGAGGCCGTGGCGCGGGCGGAGGCGGCGGGTCTCGCCGTGGGGCGCCTGGGGGACCACTGGCACGCGCCGGACGCCGAGGGGCGGCCTCAGGGGCTCGTGGTGGGGTACGGGACGCCGCGGGAGCGTGTGTATCCGGAGGCGCTGGAGGCGCTGGGGACAGTGCTGGACGGATTGGGCCAGTGAAGGGGGCGGCTATTGGGTCTGTAGTGGGGTCCAGTTCGGTTCTACCGTCGTAGACATGACGAACTCCCTCGTCCCGCCCGCGGGGCCGCGACTCGTCCTGGCCCTGGCCCAGTTGACCAATGCCGTCGGTGACGGCGCCTACCTCGTGACCTCCGCGTTCTACTTCACCCACGTCGTCGGGCTCTCTCCCGCGCGCGTGGGGCTCGGACTGACCGTCGGGTGGGCGGTCGGGTCGGTGGCGGGCGTGCCGCTGGGGCGGCTCGCGGACCGGCGCGGGGCGCGCGGTACGGCGGTGCTGCTGGCGCTGGCGGCGGGGCTCGCGGTGGCGTCGTTCCTGTTCGTCCGCGGGTTCCTGCCGTTCGTCGCGATCGCGTGCGCGTACGCCGCCGCGCAGTCGGGGCTGGCCGCGGCCCGGCAGACACTGCTGGCGGGGCTGGTGCCCACCGGGGAGCGGACCGGGGCGCTGGCGTATCTCCAGTCGGCGTTCAACGCCGGGCTCGCGGTGGGCGCGGGGCTGGGCGGGCTGGCGATCCAGGCCGGGACGCGGGAGGCGTATCTGGCGGTGTTCGCGATGGACGCGGTGACGTTCGCGGTGTGTGCGGGGGTGCTGCTGCGGCTGGCGTCGGTGGCGCCGGTAGCTGTGCGGAAACGTCACGGCCTCGGTGTCGTACGGGATCGCCGCTATGTCGCCGTCACGGCCCTCAACACCGTCCTGCTGCTGCGGATGCCGCTGCTCAGCCTCGGGCTGCCGCTGTGGATCGCCGAGCGGACGCAGGCGCCGGCCTGGCTGGTGTCCGCGCTGTTCGTGCTCAACACCGGGGCTGTGATGGCCTTCCAGGTGCGGATGGCGCGCGGTGTCACGGGGATCGGGTCGGCGGTCGGCGCGGTGCGGCGGTCGGGGTGGGTCATGCTCGCGGCGTGCGCGGTGTTCGCGCTGTCGGCCGGTGCGTCGCCGTGGGTCGCCGCCGGGGTGCTGGTGACCGGAGCGGTCCTCCAGGTCGTCGCGGAGATGGGGCAGTCGGCCGGGTCATGGCAGCTGTCCTTCGATCTGGCCCCGGCCGACCGGGTGGGTGAGTACCAGGGGTTCTTCGGGACGGGCGTGACCGTGGCGCGGACGCTCGGTCCGCTCGTGGTGACCACGCTGCTGATCGGCTGGGGGACGGCTGGCTGGCTGCTGCTGGGAGGGGTGACGCTGCTGGCGTCGTACGCCATGGGTCCGGCGGCGCGCCGGGTCACCGCCCCCCGGCCGGAGGTCAGGCAGCGGCCCGTGCTCGTGAACTGACCGTCGCCGGGAGCGAGTCCAGGAACAGGGCCCCCGCGAGCAGCCCCGCGCTGCCCCGGGGGCTCCACGCGCGCGCGTGGAGGTCCTCGTCGAAGGCGGCCAGGGCCGCGGCACCGGCCTCGGTGGGGACGTGCCGCCGGCCTCCAGGACGCCGCGGGCGCCCGCCTGGACGTGGCGCAGGCCGAGCGGGCCGGCGGCGTACAGGAGTTCGGTGTCCTGGAGGGTGGACATCACGGTGAGCAGGGCGTCGAGCCGGGCCTCGGCCTCGGTGGCGCCGACCGCGCGCGCGGCGGCCAGGGCATCCAACGCCCGCCGTACGTGCGGGAATCCGGCCCGGGCCTCGCCCCGCGCCCCGGCGGCGCCGTACTTCGCCGACACCGACGAGCCGTGTGAGGGCTTGCGCGGGGCACGCTTGTCGGTGTGCCGGGCGATGCCCTTGGCGGTCGCGGTGATGTTGGTGGCCACGGCTCGGGGGTCCAGGGCGGCCGCGGCGACCAGCAGGCCGAGGGCCCACGTGGCGCCGCGGTGGCCGCCGCCCGCGAGGCCCACCGAGTGCTCGGTGCAGCGGCCGATCGCGCCGAGTTCGGTACGGAGTCCGGGTGTGGGTTCTCCGGTGCGGCGGGCGGCGGCGGCCATCGCCGCGAGGCCGGGCACGAGCGCCTTGGCCGACCAGCGCAGGGAGCAGTGGTCCCGGCGGGTGACGCGGGCGTCGAGGTCACGCGGATCGGGCAGTCCCGGCTTGGGAGCCAGGGCCAACTGCCCGGTCAGCGCGGTCACGGCGGCCTGCGCCAGCGCTTCGTCCTCGCGGCTGCTCATGGCCGTACCTTACGAGGAGGCCGAGGCCGACGGAGAGGCACTTCCGGTCGGGACGTCGCTCGGCGGAGTGCCCGTCGGCGCGTCGCTCGGCGGGGTGCCACCGCCGCTGCCCGCGCCGGTGCTCTCGGCGTCGGGGTCGATGCCGAGGGTCAGGAAGCCCTTGTAGCCCTTGGAGGGGTCCTTCTTGTGGACGGCCTCGAGGGTGAGCAGGCCGCTGGAGGCGCCGCCGCCGTCGTACACCATGTCGTTGTCGAGGGTGGTGTAGCTGCCGGAGTGCCGGGAGTAGGGCTCCAGCGTGAAGATCTCCTCGGCGACGGTGTCGTCGAAGAAGAACTGGCCGGTGTAATTGACCTTGCCGCCCTCGTAGGTGCCGTCCTCCTTCTCGCCGCCGGTGTGGACCTTGACATGGATGTGGCAGGTGCGCGGGGTGTACCAGCCGGGGAAGATCGTCTCGAACTTGACGACCCCGTTGCCGTTGGCGATCTGATAACCGCGCAGATAGGTCCGGTCGTCGGCGGTCGAGCCGTCCTCGCTCTCGGCGGGGGCGGAGCCGCCGGGGTTGGCGGTGGTGTAGCCGGAGTAGTAGCCCCAGGCGTCGCAGTGCCAGATCTCCACGGCCGCGCCGGGGACCGGGGTGCAGCCGTCGGTGGCGTCGACGACGGTGAGGCGCAGGGTCAGCGGGACGCCGCTCTTGCCCTCGGTGATGTCTTTTCTGACCAGGGCGCCGTCGAGGTAGTACGGCCCCTCGGTGACGCTCGTCATGAGCGTCATGCACTCGCTGCCGGTGCTGATGGCGGACGCTGAGGCCGTCGCGTCGGCGGTGGTGGCGTCGTCGGCGAAGGCCGACTGGTAACCGGCGACGGCGAGGCCGCCCGCGGCGACCGTGCCGCCTGTCACGGCGATGGCGCGGCGCCTGGTGATCGTCTTGTCCCTGTGGTTTCCCGTCATGATCGGGAAGGTAGGGACGGTGCCCGTCAGGGATGTGGGGAGAGGCTGAGAGCCGCCTGTGAATGCTGAGGAAGCTGAAGTTCCGCGTCTTCGCGCGTGGAGAAGTCCTCGGGGCGGCGGGCGCTAGACCGCCATGAGCGGCGCGTCCTTCTTCCACTTGAGGATCTTGTCGAAGCTGACCACCGCACCGCCCCGGCCCGGCTTGTTGCCGATGTGGACGTGGTCGGCGAGCTCCTGGATCAGACACAGCCCGCGGCCGTGCTCGGCCTCGCTGGAGGCACGCCGGACCACCGGGGCGGGACGGCCGAAGCCCGGACCCGAGTCCGCGACCTCGATACGACACTTCTCGCCGTCCAGATAGGCGGTGACCCGGTACGCCTCCGAGGTGCCGCCCTGCTCGGCGTCCCCGCCGTGCTCGACGGCGTTCGCGCAGGCCTCGCTGAGGGCCACGGAGAGGTCGTAGGAGATATCGGGGTCCACCCCCGCGGTCTCCATCGTGCCGAGCAGCAGCCGTCGCGCGAGCGGAACGCTCGCGGCTTCGCGGCGCAGATGGAGTGACCACCAGATGCTCATGCTCCAGCCTCCCGGCCGCGGCTCGACATACCGTTACCTATTGCCGCCAGTGGCCAGGTGTAAGCACACAGTTGACGTGACGCCGCCCATATGGGCGATGCGTACCGGGCGGCGCATGAGGTATGTGGGGTAGTGGTAGTTCATATCAGAGGGTGATCTTCCGGTCGCACCACCTATTCGTCATCTTGTGGGCCTGCCGCATGGCCGCCGTGGGGCCAGTGCGATGATGAGCCCGCCATGTCTGCCCCCCACCAGCGCACCGGAGACGGTCTCCGGGTCCCGCGGGCCGCGGTGTTCGCCGCGGTCTGCGTCGTGCTGGCCGCCGCCGGGCACACCATGGCCGCCTGCGCCGCCGTTCCGCTGTGGACGCTGGGCGCGGGATTCCTCGGGGTCCTCGCGGTCGCGGCACCGCTCGCCGGGCGGGTGCGCTCGCTGGCCGGGACCGCGGCTCTGCTGGCGCTCGGACAGACCGTGCTGCACACGCTTTTCGGGCTGGGACAGCACGGGACGACGGCCCAGTCGATGCCCCCGATGCCGTCGGACGCCACTGTGGTGGAGCAGGCCGCGCGGCTGGTCTGCGGGACCACCGCGGCGGCGATCAGCCCCACCCAGGCGGTCCGGATCCTCACCGAGGCACGCCTCTACCCGGGCACGCACGCGCACGGCTCGATGGACACCATGTCCACCGCCGGCGCCTCCACCTCGCTGATGCCCTCCCTGCCGATGCTGCTCGGCCACGTCCTCGCGGCCCTCGCCGCCGGCTGGCTGCTGCGCCACGGCGACCTGGCGCTGCTGCGGCTGGCCGAACTGTCGGCGCACGGGGTCGCTCAAGTGGCGCTCGTGCGGTCCCTGCGCGGAGCGCTCGCTCTGGTGCGCGCCCTGCGGGCCGGGCTGCCGGGTGCGCCGGAGGCCGGTCCGCGGCTGCCGCGCACCGATCAGCTCGCGCCTCCCGCGCCTCGTAGGACCGCACTCCGGCACGCGGTGATCCGGCGCGGTCCGCCCGCCGCCGACGGTCTCGTCCTCGCCGCCTGACACGACGCGAGCACCCCTTCCTGGGTTGGGGGCCGCCGTCGTGCGGCCACACGCGCGTGCCCTGTTCCGAGTGATCGGGCACCTCTGCGCGCGCGTATCCCTCTTCAACTCCGGAATCACACGCGAAGTGGAGTGCTCTCTTTCATGAAGGTTTCTCGTCTGGCGGCCGTCGGCGCCCTCGCCGCCTCTGCCGTCGTCGTCCTGTCCTCCCCCGCGTTCGCGCACGTCAGCGTGCAGCCTGAGGGGACCGCCGCCAAGGGCGGTTACGCGGTCGTCGACTTCAGGGTCCCCAACGAGCGCGACAAGGCCTCGACCACCAAGCTCGAGGTCAGCTTCCCGACCGACCACCCGCTCGCCTCGGCGATGCCGGAGCCGATCGCCGGCTGGACCTCCAAGGTCACCAAGACCAAGCTCGACAAGCCGATCGAGCTGCACGGCCGGAAGATCTCCGAGGCCGTCTCCAAGGTCACCTGGACCGCCACCGGCAAGGGCGTCGAGGCCGGCTACTTCCAGAAGTTCCCGATCTCCGTCGGCGCCCTGCCCGAGGACGCCGACGAACTGGTCTTCAAGGCCGTCCAGACGTACTCCAACGACGAGGTCGTCCGCTGGATCGAGGTCCAGGAGGACGGCCAGGAGGAGCCCGAGAACCCGGCTCCCGTGCTGACGCTGTCCGAGGCCTCCGAGGGGGGCCACCACGGCGCCTCGGCGGCCGAGGAGGCCTCCGACGAGACCGAGAACGCCGCCGCCGCCGAGACGGCCGCCCCCGCCGACAGCAGTGACACCACCGCGCGCGTGCTCGGCGTGGTCGGCATCGCCGTCGGCGCGGTCGGGGTCGGGTACGGCGTGCTCGCCGGCCGCCGGCGCACCACCGACGCCTGAGATCCGCCCTTCCGCGCGGTGCACCGGGATCGTGCGACCTGTCCGCACGATCCCGGTGCACCCCGGACCCTTCACATCTGGGACATTTTGATATGCGCAAGAAGACGTTCGCCGCGGCCGCGCTGCTCGCCGCCGCATCCCTGACGCTGACCGCCTGCGGCAGCAGTGCCGACAGCGACTCGCCCGTCTCGGTGGTCTCCGAGGAGGCGGGTTCCGACAAGGCCGCCACCGTCCTCGACAAGCCGTTCGAGAAGCCGGACCTCGTCCTCACCGACACCCAGGGCGAGAAGTACGACCTCCGCGAGCAGACCAAGGGCCGGCCGACGCTGATCTACTTCGGCTACACCCACTGCCCCGACGTCTGCCCGCTGACGATGAACAACATCGCCGTCGCCAAGAAGCAGCTGACCAAGGCGCAGCAGGACGAGCTGCGGATCGTGTTCGTCACCACCGACCCCGACCGGGACACCCCGAAGGCGCTCGGCAAGTGGCTCAAGGGCATCGACTCCCAGGTCGTCGGCCTCACCGGCGACTTCGACACCATCCAGGCCGGCGCCCGCACCCTCGGCATCTCCATCGAGCCGCCGCACAAGGACAAGAACGGCAAGATCGTCTCGACGCACGGCACACAGGTCGTCGCGTTCTCGCCGAAGACCGACGGCGGGTACGTCCTCTACGGCGAGGACGCCACCGTCGACGACTACACCAAGGACCTCCCCCAGCTCATCAAGGGAGAGAACCCGTGAGCCGGTTGCCGCTCCTCGCGGCCGCCGCGATCGGCACCCTGGTGCTGACCGGCTGCTCCGACTCCGGCTCCTCCGACGACGCACAGGCCGAACTGTCCGTCAGCGCCGCCTACATGCCCCAGCCGGTCTCCGACTCCATGGCGGCGGGTTTCCTCACGATCACCAACCAGGGCGGTGCGAAGGACGACCTGACCTCGGTCACCAGCGATGTCGGCCAGGTCACCGTGCACAAGACCGTCGACTCCGCCATGACGGAGGTCAAGAGCCTCGACGTGCCCGCACACGGTCAACTCGTGTTCAAAAGCGGCGGCAACCATCTGATGTTCGAGAACCTGAAGCGGAAGCCCAAGCAGGGCCAGACGGTCTCCGTGGAGCTGCACTTCGCGCAGTCCGGCCCGGTCACCGTCGAGATGCCGGTGAAGTCCGCGACGTACCGCCCCAAGACCGGGCACTGAGGGAGGGACCACCTTGACGCAGACCATCGCCCCCCGCGTCCCGATCCTGGTGCTGCTGCTTCTCGCGGCCACCGGACTGCTTCTCGCCGGTGCCGGTCCGGCCTCCGCGCACGCCGCGCTGACCGGCAGCGACCCCCAGCAGGGGGTGGTGGTCGACAAGGCCCCGACCCAGGTCTCGCTCACCTTCTCCGAGAAGGTCGCGATGTCCGACGACTCCCTGCGGGTCCTCGACCCCAAGGGCAAGCGCGTCGACACCGGCAAACCGTCCGACGTCAGCGGCACGACCTATGCCGTCCAGCTGCACAGCGGCCTGCCCGACGGCACCTACACCGTCACCTACCAGGTCGTCTCCGAGGACAGCCATCCCGTCGCCGGGGCCTACACCTTCTCCGTCGGCGCCCCCTCGAAGACCACCGTCTCGGCCTCCGGCCCGACCGCCGGCGGCGGAGTCGTCGGCTGGCTCTACGGCTTCGGGCGCTACGTCTCCTACGCCGGGTTCATCGTCATGGTCGGCGGCGCCGCCTTCGTGCTGGCCTGCTGGCAGCGCGGTTCCGGCGTACGGCCCCTGCAACGGCTCGTCGTCTCCGGGTGGCTCGCCCTCACCTCGGCCACCCTCCTGCTGCTGCTCCTGCGCGGCTCGTACACCAGCAGCGGCAAGCTCGGCGACGTGTTCGACCTGAGCCTGCTCGGACAGGTCCTGCAGACCAAGACCGGCGCGTCGATGGTCTCCCGGCTGCTGCTGCTCGCCGCGGCGGCACTGTTCATCGCCGTGCTCTTCGGGGCGTATGACAAACGCGAGGACCAGGAGAAGCGGGACCTCACCTTCGGGCTCTCCACCGGCGGCACCGTCGTGGCCGCCGGGCTGGCGGCGAGCTGGGCGATGGCCGAGCACGCCTCGACCGGACTCCAGACCGGCATCGCGATGCCCGTCGACGTGGTGCATCTGCTGGCGGTCGCGGCCTGGCTGGGCGGGCTGACCGCGCTCCTGGTGACGCTGTACCGGGCGGACACCCCCATCGAGCGCTCCGCCGTTCGCCGCTTCTCCCGCCTCGCCTTCAGCAGCGTGGTGACCCTCGTCGCCACCGGCATCTACCAGTCGTGGCGGCAGCTCGGTTCCTGGTCGGCCTTCACCGACACGACGTACGGACAGCTGCTCCTCGTCAAGATCGGGCTCGTGACGCTGCTGGTGGGCATCGCGTGGATCTCCCGGCGATGGACCGCGCGGCTGGGGGACAGCGCGGTGGCGCCCTCGGTGGAGGTTCCGGAACAGGAGGAGGCTCCGGAGCGGGAGAAGGAACACGTCGCCGCCCATGCCAAGGGCGGCGACTCCCAGCGGGACGCCCAGCTCGCCCGGCAGCGGGCCGCCGTCGACGCGGCGCGGCAGCGGCGGCAGCGGGACGCCGACCCGGATCGGTTCGGGCTGCGCCGCTCGGTGCTCGCCGAGGCGAGCGTCGCCGTCGTGCTGCTCGCCATCACCACCGTGCTGACCCAGACCGAGCCCGGCCGCACCGAGGAGGACGCCAAGGCGGCCACGTCGTCGTCCTCTTCCTCCTCCACCTCGTCCTCGGGTGCGCTGACGCTCGACATGCCGTTCGACACGGGCGGCGAGGACGGCAAGGGCCTCGTGCGGATCGATCTCGACCCCGCGCGCGTGGGAGCCAACGAGATGCACGTCTACGTGGAGCGGCCCAATGGGCGCGGCTTCGACGTACCCGAGGTGAAGGTCTCCTTCACCCTGGAGTCCAAAGGCATCGGGCCGCTGCCCGTCGTCCCCGACCACATCACCACCGGGCACTGGTCGGCGAACGGCATCCAGCTCCCCATGGCGGGCGACTGGAAGATCGCGGTGACCGTGCGGACCTCCGACATCGACCAGACCACCGTCTCGAAGAACGCGCAGATCGGCTGAACCACCATGGCTGACCAGTCCATTCCGGAGGCCCGTACTCCCGAGAAGGCACTTGATGACGGCGCTTTGCACAACGCCGTCATCAAGGAGGGCGTTTCGCGGCGCCGGCTGCTCGGGACCGCCGGTGCCACCGGGCTCGTGCTCGGCGCGGCCGGCGGGACCGTCGGGTATGCCGCCCGGCCCTCCGAGGCCACGCCGCTCGCCTCGGTCGGCGCCGACGAGGCGATGTTTCACGGGAAACATCAGCCCGGCATCCTCCAGGGCCTCCAGGCCTGCGGCCACCTCGTCGCCTTCGACCTGGCGGCGGGCGTCGGCCGCAAGGGCGCGGCCGCGTTGCTGCGCCGCTGGTCGCAGACGGCCCGGCGGCTGATGGCGGGCGAAGGAACGGCCGCGGACGACACGGATGTGGCGCGGGACGCCGGTCCGTCGGCGCTGACGATCACCTTCGGGTTCGGGTACAGCTTCTTCGCCAGGACCGGCCTCGAGAAGCAGCGCCCGGTCGCCCTGGACCCGTTGCCCGACTTCTCCTCCGATCAGCTCGACAAGGCACGCAGCAACGGCGACCTGTGGGTGCAGATCGGCGCCAATGACGCGCTGGTCGCCTTCCACGCCCTGCGCGCGATCCAGAAGGACGCGGGGAGCGCGGCCCGCGTCCGGTGGCAGATGAACGGGTTCAACCGCTCGCCGGGTGCCACCGCCCACCCCATGACCGCCCGGAACCTCATGGGCCAGATCGACGGCACCCGCAATCCGAAGCCGAGCGAGCCCGACTTCGACCGGCGGATCTTCGTGCCGTCGTCCGGTTCGAACGACCCGTCCTGGATGGCGAACGGCTCCTACGCCGTCGTACGCCGTATCCGCATGCTCCTCGACGACTGGGAGAACCTCTCGGTCACCGAGCAGGAGAACGTCATCGGACGCCGCAAGGCGAACGGGGCGGCGCTGTCCGGGGGCTCCGAGACGACCGAGATGGACCTGGAGAAGACGGACGCCCAGGGCAATCTGGTCGTCCCGATCAACGCCCACGCGCGCATCACCCGGCCCGACCAGAACGGCGGGGCGGCGATGCTGCGGCGCCCGTTCTCCTACCACGACGGCATCGGCACGGACGGCGTGCCGGACGCGGGGCTGCTCTTCGTTTGCTGGCAGGCCGACCCGCTGCGCGGCTTCGTCACCGTGCAGCGCAAGCTCGATCGCGGGGATGCCCTGTCGAAGTACATCCGGCACGAGTCGAGCGGGCTGTTCGCGGTGCCGGGCGGGGCGGCGGAGGGGGAGTACGTGGGGCAGCGGCTGCTGGAGGGGTGAGCGGGCGGTCCGGGCGGTCCGGGGAGGGTCACGCGAACGTCCGGGGCGGCTTCCGGTCACGCCGGTTCACTCAGCGGAGGGGCTGTCGTGAGACGTGTGCGCCAGGCTGCGCAAGGGCCATTAGGGTGAGGTCATGCCAGCGAGCTATGCGTATCTCGGTCCTGAAGGCACCTTCACCGAAGTCGCCCTGCGCACGCTTCCGGAGACGGCCACGCGGGAGCTGATCCCGTATGTGTCCGTGCAGTCCGCGCTGGACGCGGTGCGCGCGGGCGAGGCCGAGGCCGCATTCGTGCCGATCGAGAACTCCGTCGAGGGCGGCATCACCACCACCCTCGACGAGCTGGTCGCGGGCGCCCCGCTGATGATCTACCGCGAGGTGCTGCTGTCGATCACCTTCGCGCTGCTGGTCAGGCCCGGCACCGAGCTGTCGGGGATCAAGACGGTCTCCGCGCACCCGGCCGCCCAGCCGCAGGTCCGCAACTGGCTCAAGAAGAACCTCCCGGACGCCCTCTGGGAGTCCGCCGCCTCCAACGCGGACGCCGCGCGCCTGGTCCAGGAGGGCCAGTACGACGCCGCCTTCGCGGGCGAGTTCGCGGCTGCCCGGTACGGCCTGGAGGCGCTGGAGACCGGCATCCACGACGCGGAGAACGCCCAGACACGGTTCGTGCTGGTCGGCAGGCCCGCCCGGCCCGCCGCGCCGACCGGTGCCGACAAGACGTCCGTGGTGCTGTGGCAGCGCGACGACCATCCCGGTGGTCTGCGCGATCTGCTGGGCGAGTTCGCCACCCGTGGCATCAACCTGACGGTGCTGCAGTCCCGGCCCACCGGTGCCGGAATCGGCAACTACTGCTTCTGCATCGACGCCGAGGGGCACATCTCCGACCGCCGGGTCTCCGAGGCCCTGATGGGGCTCAAGCGGATCTGCCTCGATGTGCGGTACCTCGGCTCGTACCCCCGTGCGGACATGACCACGGCCGACATGCAGCTGCCGCTGCGCGGGACGTCGGACGAGGAGTTCGTCGCGGCGGCGGACTGGGTTGCTCGCTGCCAGGACGGGCGTTTCTAGCAGGCGTCCAGCAGGCGTCCAGCAGGAGTACACGGGGTTTCCGGCCGCTCCTACCTGCATATTTTCGTTATCCACAGGAGTTATCCACAGGCTGCCGTCTCGACCTGGGGACAAGTCGACACGGAAGCGCCACTCAGTCGACAAATCGCCCTACAGCCCGCAACTTCGTCCACAGCTCCACAGGTCGCCCTTCGTCCACCCGTTTCCATCGATCAATCCTTTGGAGCGACCCATATCCACCCGAAAGTGGGTCTGAACAGGGTTTGGATCGGGAATTCTCAGCCCGGCGAGGCCGGTTCGGAATGATCACTTCCGAAGTCCACAGATCTTTCGCACACCCTGTGGATAACTTTCCGGGGGTGTGGATTCCTGTGGACAGAGCAGCCTCCAAGTCCCTTCCCCCGCAAGGGAATCGAGTCAACCAGCCACCTCTCCCCTGCCTCGTTCCAGGGAGTGAGACGCCTTTTATTGACACGATACGCAATTACCCCATAACGGTATGTAAGGCGTAGTTCGGAATAGCGAGTCGTGGGCTCTCACCAGGCACCGGTAGCCTTGGCCGCGTGATTGACCTTCGCCTGCTCCGTGAGGACCCCGACCGAGTGCGCGCCTCTCAGCGCGCCCGTGGAGAGGACGTCGCACTCGTCGACGCCCTCCTGTCTGCCGACGAGCGGCGCAGGTCGTCCGGCGTCCGCTTCGACGAGCTGCGTTCCGAGCAGAAGAACCTCGGCAAGCTCATCCCCAAGGCCTCCGGCGACGAGAAGGCCGAGCTCCTGAAGAAGGCGGGCCAGCTGGCCGCCGACGTCAAGGCGGCCGACGCCGAGCAGCACGAGGCCGACGAGGAGACCAAGCGCCTCGCCCTCCAGCTCGGCAACCTCGTCCACCCCGACGTCCCCGTCGGCGGCGAGGAGGACTTCGTCGTCCTCGAGACGCACGGCACCATCCGGGACTTCGGCGCCGAGGGCTTCGAGCCCAAGGACCACCTGGAGCTCGGCGAGTCGCTGGGCGCCATCGACGTCGAGCGCGGCGCCAAGGTCTCCGGCTCGCGCTTCTACTACCTGACGGGTGTCGGCGCGCTCCTGGAGCTCGCGCTCGTCAACGCGGCGATCGCCCAGGCCACCGAGGCCGGCTTCATCCCGATGCTCACCCCCGCGCTGGTCCGCCCGCGCGCCATGGAGGGCACCGGCTTCCTCGGCCAGGCCGCGGAGAACGTGTACCACCTGGAGAAGGACGACTACTACCTGGTCGGCACCTCCGAGGTCCCGCTCGCCGCGTACCACATGGACGAGATCCTCGACGCCGACAAGCTGCCGCTGCGCTACGCCGGCTTCTCGCCGTGCTTCCGCCGCGAGGCCGGCACCTACGGCAAGGACACGCGGGGCATCTTCCGCGTGCACCAGTTCGACAAGGTCGAGATGTTCTCGTACGTCGCCCCCGAGGACGCCGAGAACGAGCACCAGCGGCTCCTGGACTGGGAGAAGCAGTGGCTGACCGGCCTCGAGCTGCCCTTCCAGGTCATCGACGTGGCCTCGGGCGACCTCGGTGCGTCGGCGTCCCGCAAGTTCGACTGCGAGGCGTGGATCCCGACCCAGGGCAAGTACCGCGAGCTGACCTCGGCGTCCAACTGCGACAGCTTCCAGGCCCGCCGACTGTCGGTGCGCCAGCGCGACGGCAAGAAGGTACAGCCGCTCGCGACCCTCAACGGCACGCTGTGCGCCGTACCGCGCACGATCGTGGCGCTCCTGGAGAACCACCAGCAGGCCGACGGCTCCGTGTACGTGCCGCCGGTGCTGCGTCCGTACCTGGGCGGGCGTGAGGTGCTGGAGCCCGTTGCCAAGTGAGTACGGCCGCTGAGTTTCCCTTCAAGCTGATCGCGACCGACCTCGACGGAACGCTCCTGCGCTCCGACGAGTCGGTCTCGCAGCGCACGCGTGCCGCCCTCGCGGCGGCGACCGAGGCCGGTGCGGCGCACATCGTCGTCACCGGCCGCGCGGTGCCGTGGACGCGGCACATCCTCGACGACCTCGGCTATGACGGGCTCGCGGTCTGCGGGCAGGGTGGGCAGGTGTACCACGCCGGGGAGCATCGGCTGCTGACGTCGGTGACGCTCGACCGGCAGCTGGCAGGCGTCGCGCTGGCCAAGATCGAGGCGGAGGTCGGGCCGCTGTACCTGGCGGCGAGCCGGGACGGTCTCGACGGTGCGGTGCTGGTGGGGCAGGGGTACGCACTCACCGGGGACCTGCCCGCGACACCGTTCACGGATGCGGCCGATCTGTGGTCCGCGCCACTGAACAAGATCTACATCCAGCATCCGGAGCTGTCGGACGACGAGCTGGCGGAGGCGTCCCGGCGGGCGGCGGGCGGGTTCGTGTCCGTCGCGATGGCCGGCGCGGGGATCGTCGAACTGCTGCCGTTGGGGCTGTCGAAGGCGACGGGACTGTCGCTGGCGGCCCGCCGGCTCGGTCTGAAGGCCGCGGACACGATCGCCTTCGGCGATATGCCCAATGACGTTCCCATGTTCGGGTGGGCTGCTCGGGGTGTGGCCATGGGCAATGCGCATGAGGAGCTCAAGGCGGTGGCCGACGAGGTGACCGCGTCCAACGAGGACGACGGGATCGCGGTGGTCCTGGAGCGCCTGCTGGGTTGAGGCTGTGGTGAACTGCGGGCCGTCCGTGGCTGGTCGCGCCCACGCGGCGGTAGCCGCAAATCGACACAGCCCCGCGCCCCTTTGGGTGGGTCCAGTGCCGTGTGCTTCAACGTGTTGCGGAGGATGCACGGATCGAACGTGCGCGGGGTTTCCCCCGACCGCGGCTTAGCAAGCCGGTGCCTTTCCACTCGGCCAATCCTCCGGGTGGGCGGCCCACGCGAGAGCGACATCGCGTGCTCGAAGCGGCCGCCCCGGGCAGCTCCCGAGCGAGCGGGTTCGACGGTGGCGTAACTACACCGGAACCCGCCGCGGACTGCCCTGAAGGGAGCTGGACGTACTGTCGTGCATGGACATCGCCCACCTCCTCTCCCAGAACGTGGCGCCGGAGTCACTGTCCGGCGTGGACACAACCATCGTGCCTGTGTGCCGAGTTGGACGCCACTGATTAAAACGGCCGGGTGTTCGCCTACCGCCGCCACCACTTGCGGCGCGCCTTGCTGAAGAACCAGCCCGCGGGCGGCTCGTCGGAACGCCACGGCTGCGGCTCGGGCTTCTCGCCGCGCCAGCGGGCGGCGAGCATGCGGGCCCGGGCGGACGGCTCGGAGGACTCCGCCGAGCGTATGAAGTCCTCGTCCAGGACAAGGCCGTCCCAGGTGTCGTCCCCGGATCGGGCCCGCCCGTCGTAGTGCGCGTCCGCCATCCCCGTTCCTCCTCGCAGTCCATCCCCTGCTGCCCAGTCTGCCCGGGCAATGGTGAAGTCCCTGTCAATAAGCGCGGCGTCTACTCCTCGCCCGCCAGCGTCAGCGTCCGCAGCTTCTGTCCCGCGTACCAGGTGGCGAGCACGGTCACCGCGACCAGCAGCACCGTGGCCGTCGTCAGCCCGACGTCCGAGGTGACCAGGTCCCCGCCGGCGACCTTCTGAGCCACCGCCAGCGACCACTGCTGGACGCTGAGCGTGCGCGCCCCGGCGACCAGGGAGCCGAACAGGGCCTCCCAGACAAGGGCGTAGACGAGACCGAAGACCACCGCGTGCCGGGACACCGTGCCCAGCAGCAGGAACAGCGCGGCGTAGGCGATGGAGGAGACCAGCGCGGCCACCGTGTAGGCGACGGCGATCTGCTGGCCGTTGCCGTTGAGGATGAAGCCCGCGATCAGGGTCGGCAGCGCCGAGAACACCATGGTCACGGCGACCGCGACGATCAACTTGGTGAAGATGATCGTCGGGCGTTTGATCGGCTTGGACAGCAGATACACCACCGAGCCGTCGTCGATCTCCGGGCCGATCGCGCCCGTGCCGGCGATGACACCGATGATCGGCACCATCGTGGCCAGCGCGAGGCCGCCCAGGAGGTCGGCCGTGGTCTGGTCGTCGGCGCCCACCAGAGCCCGCACGATCACGGAGATCAGGATCAGCAGAGCGGGCAGGGCGCCCAGGATGAGGGCCCGGCGCCGGCCGAGCAGGGCCCGGTAGGTGAGTCGGGCGACTGTGGGGTCATACATCTTGGGCCTCCTACGCCGCGACCAGATACGAGAACACGGACTCGAGGGACTCGTCGGACGGCGAGACCGTGAGCAGCCGGATGCCGTGGTCGCGGGCGACCTTGGGCAGCAGCGCGGTGAAACGGCCGAAGTCGACGGCCTGGATACGCAACGCGCCCTCCGCCAGGTCGACTTCGATGCCGGACGTCGACAGGTCGGCGATCAGCGCGGCCGCGAGGGCGCGGTCGTCGCTGGAGCGCACCAGATAGCGGTGCGGCCGGTCGGTCATCAGGCGGCGGATCTTGCGGAAGTCACCGCTGGCCGCATGGCGTCCGGCCACCACGACCTCGATGTGCCAGGCGAGTTGCTCCACCTCTTCGAGGATGTGGGAGGAGAACAGCACCGTGCGGCCCTCGTCACCCATCCGTCGCAGCAGGTCCATAAGCTGCATGCGCTGACGGGGGTCCATGCCGTTGAAGGGCTCGTCGAGGAGGAGCAGCGACGGGTCGTGGACGAGGGCACTGGCCATCTTCACACGCTGGCGCATGCCCTTGGAGTACGTCTGGATCTTGCGGTCCTGCGCGTACTCCATCTCGACCGTGGCCAGCGCCTTCTGGGCGGCCTTGGCTCCCAGACCGTGCAACTCGGCGTTGGCGACGACGAATTCACGGCCGGTGAGGAAGTCGTACATCGCCTCGCGCTCGGGGACGATGCCGATGTGTTTGTAGATGTTCTCGTTGCGCCACACCTGCTGGCCGTCGAGGGTGACGGTGCCGGTGGAGGGGGCGAGGAAGCCGCCCATCATGTTGATCAGGGTGGACTTTCCGGCGCCGTTGGGGCCGAGGAGGCCGGTGACGCCGGGGCCGATCGTCATGGTGATGTCGTTGACGGCGACCACGTTGCCGAACCAGCGCGAGACGTGGTCGATGTTGAGCGTGGTCACAGTCCGACCTTTCGGTAGCGGCGCAGCAGCAGGCCGTAGCATGCGGCGATGAGGCCGAGGACGGCCAGGACGTAGACCACGCCCTCGCCGTTCGAAGGACCTACCGCGCCGGGGAACGCCGAGCTCGCGCCGAGGAACGCGGTCTGCAGCCCGTCGATGAGGGTGACCGGGGAGAACAGGCCGATCCACGGGACGGCGTCCGAGCTGCCCTGAGTGTCGGCGATGGCCTGGAGCGTGGAGACCGCTCCGTAGGAGATGGTCATGACGGCGATCACGGCCGCGATACCGAAGCCGCGGCGGGGCGTGACCGAGGCGATGACCAGGCCGATGCCGGCGAACAGCAGCGAGAGCAGTGCCACCGAGACCAGTCCCTGTGCGAATCCCTTGGTCTGGTCGGCGAAGTCCAGCTTGGCCAGCAGCGCGCCCACATAGAGCACGAGCAGTGGGGCGGCGGTGAGGATGAACATCGCCGAGGCCAGCGCCGCGTACTTCGCGCGGACGTAGTCGGCGGTCTCGATCGGCCGCGAGAAGTACAGCGGCACGGTCTTGAAGCGCAGGTCCCGCGAGACGGACTGGGGTGCCTGGGAGGCGATGTAGAGGCTGATGACGGCCTGCATGACGATCGCGTAGCGCGTGTAGTCGACGGGCAGGTCGTTGGCCTTGGTGGCGACCGCGACGGCGACCATGATGGCCGCGGGCACGCACATCACCACGAAGAGCAGCATCGGCAGCACCTTGGACTTCACCGACCGGCCGAGGCCGTAGGAGCCGCGCAGGGACTGCGAGTAGAGGGAGCGGGTGGCGTAGGTGCGGCCGAGGCGGGGGCCGTCGTAGCTGCGGTAGCCGATGTTGTGGATGCGGGTCTGGTCACCCGGTGTCGCGACCGGTGTCGACAGGGGCTGCTCAACTGCCATGGCCGACGGCCTCCTTCCGCTGCTCGCTGGTGTCCTGGTCGTCGGTGAAGACCTCGGAGATGTGATGCCGGCGCTGCTCCATGCGGACCAGGCCGAGGCCGAGGTCGGCGACCGCGTCCCGGACGACGTCGTACGTCTCCTCGCCCTGTGCGGTCAGCAGCAGGATGTGGCCGGCGCCCGGCAGGGCGCTGTTCGCGTCGAGGACTTCCACCCCGCGCGCGTGGAGCGCTTCTCGTACCGCGCGGGTTCCGTCGGGGTGCGCGTCGGTGTCGGTGACCTCGATCGCCAGGGTGGTCGTGGTCTGGGTGAAGTCGGTGGTGGAGCTGGAGCGCAGCAGTTTGCCGCCGTCCACGACGACGACGTGGTCGCAGGTGCGTTCCAGTTCGCCCAGCAGGTGCGAGGTGACCAGGACCGAGATGCCGAAGTCGGTGTAGATACGCCGGATCAGGCCCAGCATGTCGTCGCGGCCGACCGGGTCGAGGCCGTTGGTCGGCTCGTCCAGGAAGACCAGCTGCGGGTCGTGGACCAGGGCCTGGGCCAGCTTCACGCGCTGCTTCATGCCGGTGGAGTAGCCGCCGATGGGGCGGTACCGCTCCTCGTACAGCCCGACGTGGCGCAGCGTGTCGGCGGTGCGTTCGCGCGCGGCGGCGGGCGGCAGGCCCGACATGCGCGCCATGTGGACGACGAACTCGGTCGCCGAGACGTCGGGCGGCAGACAGTCGTGCTCCGGCATGTACCCCACGCGCTCACGAATGGCGCCGCCCTTGGTGGCGACGTCGAGCCCGAGCACTTCGGCACGGCCCTCCGTGGCGGGGGACAGACCCAGCAGGATCTTGATCAGTGTGGACTTGCCGGCTCCGTTTGCTCCGACGAGTCCGGTCACACCGGGCCCGACGTCGACGGAGAGCCGGTCAAGCGCGGTCACCCGGGGGAACCGCTTGCTCAGGCTTTCGGTCGCGATCACAGTCACGGGATAGACGGTAGTGACGCGGACCACGCCGGTCGTCACACCGCAGAGCTGTCTTCGGGTCAGCCTCCAGACGTACGGGCCCGTAGGGGATGCCATGCCTGAGAGCTACGCGGGGGCGTTTTCCACAGGCCGCGACCCTGCTATTGACGCTGCCTCTAACAACTGTCACATTCGGTGCTGTCAAGTTACGGACACGTAGCGCAGTCGACGTGGACTGGGTGGGGCGGAGTGGCATGACGACGGCAGTGACAGACGAACGGGCCGCTGAGCTGCGAGGGTTCAGAAAGGTCCAGCGGTTGGCGTACGAGTGCGCTGAGGCCGTCGCGGCCCGCCTCGAGCCGGGGGTGACCGAGCGTGAAGCGGCGCGGATGCAGCGCGAGTGGCTGGGCGAGCGCGGGGTGCGGGACTGGTTCCATCTGCCCTTCGCCTGGTTCGGGGACCGCACGGCGTTCGTGAACTTCCGCGTCCCGCTGCAGTTCTTCCCCACGAACCGCAGGCTGGAGCCGGGCATGCCGTTCATCCTGGACATGGCACCCATCCACGAGGGCTTCACGGCGGACATCGGCTACTCGGGCTCGCTGGGCGTCAACCCGGTGCAGGACAAGCTGATGGACGACCTCCGGGCGCATCGCGAGCTGATCCTCGACGAGGTGCGGGAGCGGCGGTCGCTGCGCGAGATCTACCAGGACGTGGACCGCCTCATGGTCCGCCAGGGCTACGCCAACCGGCACCGCGCGTATCCCTTCGGGGTGATCGCGCACAAGGTGGACCGGGTGCGGGAGCGCCGCTGGTCGCCGAAGGTCTTCGGCTTCGGCACCCAGTCCCTCAAGGCCCTGGCGGCCGACGCGCTGCACGGACATCGCGAGGGCTGGTCGCCGCTGTGGTCGCCGTACCGCTTCTCCGACCATCCGCCGCGGCCGGGTCTGTGGGCGGTCGAACCCCACCTCGGTTTCCGGGGCACGGGCGCGAAGTTCGAGGAGATCCTCGTCGTCACCGACTCCAAGGACCCGGAACAGAGCGCTTTCTGGCTGGACGACGATCTGCCGCACGTGCGGCGCTGGACGGAGGGGGAGTGAGCGGCGTGGCTCTTGAAGGTGCGCGCGAGCGCCGGGTGCGGACCGGCGGTGTCGAGCTGTGTGTCGCCGAGCTGGGGGACCCGTCGTGGCCGACGGTCGTCCTGGTGCACGGCTATCCGGACAGCAAGGAGGTGTGGTCACAGGTCGCGGCACGGCTGTCGGACCGCTTCCACGTCGTCCTCTACGACGTCCGGGGCCACGGCCGCTCGTCGGCGCCGCAGCCGCTGCGCGGCGGTTTCACCCTGGAGAAGCTGACGGACGACTTCCTGGCCGTCGTGGACGCGGTCAGCCCGGACCGGCCGGTGCATCTGGTGGGCCACGACTGGGGCTCGGTACAGGGCTGGGAGTTCACCACGGTCCGGCGCACCGAGGGCCGGATCGCCTCCTTCACCTCGATGTCCGGACCGTCCCTGGACCACCTCGGGCACTGGATCAACGGCCGGATCAAGCGCCCCACCCCGCGCCGCGTCGGCCAGCTCCTCGGCCAGGGCGCCAAGTCCTGGTACGTGTACGCGCTGCACACGCCCGTACTGCCCGAACTCGCCTGGCGCGGCCCGCTCGGCAAGGCCTGGCCGCGCCTCCTGGAGCGCGTCGAGCGGGTCCCCGGCGACGGGTACCCGACCTCCTCGCTGCCGAGGGACGCGGCGCACGGGGCGTGGCTGTACCGGGACAACGTCCGTCCCCGCCTGCGCAGACCACGCCCGGACGCGTACGCCCACGCGCCCGTGCAGCTCATCACGCCGCTCGGCGACGCGTTCCTGTCGGAGCGGCTCTACGACCAACTGGAGCAGTGGGTCCCGCAGTTGACCCGGCGCACCCTCCAGGCCCGGCATTGGATACCACGCTCGCGGCCCGACCAACTGGCCTCCTGGATCGCGGAGTTCGTGACCTCCGTGGAAGGCGGGCGCCCCGAAGCGGTGACAGTCTCCGGCAAGTACGCCAACCGCTTCGGGGGGCAGCTCGTGCTGGTCACGGGGGCGGGCAGTGGCATCGGGCGAGCCACCGCCTACGCGTTCGCGGAATCCGGCGCACGCGTGATCGCCGTGGACCGGGACGCCGAGAGCGCGACCCGTACCGCCGAGATGTCCCGGCTGATCGGCTCCCCCGAGGCCTGGGCGGAGACCGTCGACGTCTCCGACGAGCAGGCCATGGAGAAGCTCGCGGCGAAGGTCGCCGCCGAGTACGGCGTGGTGGACGTCCTGGTGAACAACGCCGGGATCGGCCTGGGCGGCTCCTTTTTCGACACCAGCCCCGCGGACTGGAAGAAGGTCCTCGACGTCAACCTGTGGGGCGTCATCCACGGCTGCCGGCTGTTCGGCAGGCAGATGGCCGAGCGCGGACAGGGCGGCCACATCGTCAACACCGCGTCGGCGGCCGCCTATCAGCCCTCCAAGGCGCTGCCCGCCTACAGCACCTCCAAGGCGGCGGTGCTGATGCTCAGCGAGTGCCTGCGCGCGGAGCTGGCCGGGCAGGGGATCGGGGTGAGCGCGATCTGCCCCGGCTTCGTCAACACCAACATCACCTCGACCGCACGCTTCGCCGGGGTGGACGCCGATGAGGAGAAGCGGCGCCAGAAGCGGACCGCGCGGCTGTACGGACTGCGGAACTACCCGCCGGAGAAGGTCGCCGACGCGATCCTGCGGGCGGTCGTGCGCAACGAGGCGGTGGTACCGGTGACACCCGAGGCCCGCGGCGCGCGTCTACTGTCCCGGATCGCACCGCGCGCGCTGCGGGCGATCGCACGGCTGGAGCCACCGCTGTGAGGCCCCTGGACGGCGTCTGCGGCGTGGCGTCGCCCTTCGGGCCGCTGCTCCGCCAGGCGGCATGAACGGCGTCCAGAGGGGGGTCGTGTGAGTGACATACCGGCGCTGCGGATCGAGGACCTCGCCCACCTCAGCGGCGCCACCGTCCGCACCATCCGCGCCTACCAGGACCGCGGTCTGCTCCCCCGCCCCGAGCGCCACGGCCGCGCCAACCTCTACTCCGACGCCCACCTCGTCCGCCTGCGCCAGATAGCCGATCTCCTCGACCGCGGCTACACCCTGGCCTCCATCAAGGAGCTCCTGGAGGCCTGGGACACCGGTCGCGGCCTCGGCGGCGTGCTCGGGCTGGTCGCCGAGGTCGACGGACCGTGGAGCGACGAGGCGGCGGTACGGATCTCGCGCGCCGAGCTGGAGGAGCGGTTCCGCGGCACTCCCGACGATGCGGCCATCGCCGACGCTGTGGAGCTCGGTGTGCTGGAGCCGGTGCCCGGCGACGAGGACTGCTTCCTCGTGCCGAGTCCCCAAGAGTTGGCTGTGGCCGTCGAGTTGCACGCGGCGGGGGTGCCGCTGTCGGCCATCTCCGGCCATCTAAGGGAGTTGAGGGGTCAGGTCGAGCACATCGCCGCCCGTTTCCTGGAGTTCACCACCGAGCACGTCTTCGCCCGCTACCTCGACGGACCCCACCGTCCGACCGACGCCGACGCGGC